>NZ_CP041696.1 GCF_007362955.1 Lysinibacillus fusiformis
CCTCTTTCATATATATCTATAGTTCTATTATAAATGAAACTAATCGATTTCCTATACATGGTACTAAGGAGAATAAACAAAAAGGACAATATACTTATATCCAACTGTCACAAATAGTAGTTATTTCTTATGATAAATAACCATCTTCGTTAATATTTATGCGTTAACCAGACTTAAAGAAATGATATTTTTAAGTAAATAATGTTGAGCAATGTCTCTCGAACCAAGCTAAATATATAGCAACTACATAAAGACCTTCACCCAAAACTCACATAGGGACTTTTATATTTACTCTTCTAAGCCAGCCAGACGAGCGTAAACCGCCCCAAGTGTTGGCATGCCACCTTGTGCGCCAAATTTTTCAACTGATAAAGAGGCTGCTATATTCCCAAAATACACTGCCTCATCCAACGATTGTCCCTCTACTAATGCATAAGCTAATGCACCGTTAAACGTATCGCCAGCACCTGTTGTATCCACGGCATTTGTCATATAGCCAGGTATATGATTCGGATACTCACCATCAAAATAACGCGCACCATCACTACCAAGTGTTAGTATCATTTTATTCGGATACTTTGACAGCACCTCATCAAAATCATCGCCAAATAACAGTGAACATTCTGTTTCGTTTGGCGTAATATACGTAATTTCTTCCATCCATCGCATTTCAAAATTCGCCGCTGGTGCTGGATTCAATAATACGGGTACATTCGCTTCTTTACATAACTTTAATGCATAATCAGTCGTCTCCATTGGAATTTCAAGCTGCATGATTACCATTTGACTTTGTTGGATAACCTCTTTTACAGCTTCTAAGTGAGATGGTTTCAATTCATAATTAGCACCTGGTACAACAATAATACGATTATCGTTGTTGTATAATAGAATATTTGCAATACCAGTGGGTACTGAAGCAGTTGCTATATTTTCTGTATGAATATGCTCCTGTTGTAAAACGGTACGTAAAGTTTCACCAAAGCTATCTGTCCCCACACATCCAATCATATTTACTTGACTGCCTAAGCGCGCAGCAGCAACTGCCTGATTTGCCCCCTTTCCGCCGGGGATTATTTGAAATTGTTCCCCGAAAACTGTTTCTCCTTGCTTAGGAAAAATACCCATCTGCACAGCTAAATCCATATTTAAACTGCCAATAACAGTAATCATATTTCTACCTCTTTCCTCTAAAGTATGTAAGCGCCTCGATGAGCAACGATAATTGTTTTTCTAGAAAAATAATTAAGTTGTTCAAAACACATGATTATTTGAATGTGAACGTATTTTTTTCTAGAGTAATTGCCTCATCAGAAGTTTTGATAATAATATCAAAATACTGACTGTATGGGTGCATAAAGACCTCATATTGTATACGGCGTTCTTCATGAGACTGCCTTAAATAATGGATATCCATCCCCCTTTCAACAATATCACGGTTTGACCTTCTCACTAATTCCGTTTCACCATCAGTATAGAAGTAAATTTTCAAATCAAATAAATCTGGATTCATAAATGCGACACTCATTCCTTCTACAATGGTCACATTGTTTTTCGAAGAAAGTAACTCGCTTTTCATATAATGCGTATCAATCGTATATAAATCTAAACCTTTTTTAAGCATTTTAATATCCCTTTCCAAAGAAAGTAAATGATGGGACAATGGATGGCAAGCCGTCATTTTATAACGATGATTTTCGTTTAGATACGTATAGTCGATCATTACTTGATTTCTTATGTTTGAACTAACAATATATGGATCTGTATTAATGTAATTCACTTCATGTTGATTTAGTTGGTTTACGAGCCTATTGGCAAATGTTGTTTTCCCAGCAGCACCATGACCTGAAATACCAATAACAATCCGTTCATCCGTTGTGCTGAGCCAAGTTGTTATTTCTTGTAATAATGTATCCATCCTGATCCCCCTATCTAATTATTAATTTTATTTTGCCTTTAGCTCTACCTGATTCCGAATATTCCATTGCCTACCTCCCATAATTAGTTGAATGGTTTATGTTAACAAACAGTAGAATTGAATACAACCATATACTACGCTTGTATTTAGTGCAATATCGAGAAAGCATGTCGAGGAGAATCACATCTTAAAAGTGCAATTCCATTGGCTTTTAAGATACCATCACTTTAATGAAGAGACTGGGTTTGACCATTCGCTTGCCAAAATTATTCTTCAAAATAATTACATAAATAGCCGAATGACACTCAATTTGACGGTAGGCGGATAAAGTCTTAAGTATCGAATATAGCCATTGAACAGGAAAAGAGCCGTCTCATGTTTTTTGAGACGACTCCTTTTTCATATTAGTACGCTACACGTTGTGCTTCATATGCTGCAATTTGCTCTTCATATTTAAATGTTAGCGCAATTTCATCCCAGCCATTTAAAAGCGTTTCTTTGTAGTAAGAATCGATAATAAAGCTATAAACCTTGCCATCTTCACCTGTTACCGTTTGTGCGGCAAGATTTACTTCCACGCAATAAGGCTTCGCTAAACCTTTTACTAAAATTTCATCACACTCTGCTTCTGTTAACTTGATAGGCAATATGCCATTTTTGAAGCAGTTATTATGAAAGATATCGGCAAATGATGGTGCGATGACTACATTGAAGCCATAGTCTAAAATTGCCCATGGTGCGTGTTCACGAGAAGAACCACAACCGAAGTTATCTTGAGCTACTAAAATTTTGGAGTCTTTAAATTCAGGTTGATTTAATACGAAGTCTTTAATTTCATTACCTTGAGCATCAAAGCGCCAATGGTAAAATAAAAACTGACCAAAACCTGTACGCTCAATCCGTTTTAAAAACTCTTTCGAAATAATTTGGTCTGTGTCAACATTTTTACGATTTAATGGTGAAATGACACTATTTACGATATTAATTGGTTCCATTTTCAATCATCCTTTCCGTGTAAATCAGGTCCTTACACCGTTTCCTTGACGAATTCGCGTACATCCACGAAATGACCTGCAATCGCTGCCGCTGCTGCCATTTGTGGCGATACTAAATGTGTACGAGCGCCTGTACCTTGACGACCTTCGAAGTTACGATTTGATGTTGATGCACAGCGTTCACCCGCTGGAACTACATCATCGTTCATTGCTAAGCACATCGAGCAACCTGATTCACGCCATTCAAAACCTGCATTTGTAAAGATTTTGTCTAATCCTTCAGCCTCTGCTTGCTTTTTCGTTGTATGAGATCCAGGTACAACGATTGCCGTTACATTTCCATGTACTTTTCGTCCTTGAATGATACTTGCTGCAGCGCGTAAATCACTTAAACGTGAGTTTGTGCATGAACCGATAAATACGTGCTGGATATCGATTGAAGTTAGTGGTTGCCCTTCTTCTAAGCCCATATAGGCAAGTGCTTTACGAAGTGCAGCTCGATCTGACTCGTCCTGGTAATCTGCCTGCATTGGAACATTTTTAGAAACACCTGAGCCCATAGATGGGTTCGTTCCCCACGTGATGATTGGCTCGATTTCTTCAGCTTTGATGATGCGTACTTCATCATACGCCGCGTCCATATCAGAAGCTAGACTTAACCAGTATGTTGATGCTTCTTCAAATTTCTCACCCTGTGGTGCATAGCGACGGCCACGGATGTAGTCAACTGTAATTTGGTCAGGAGACACAAGCCCTGCCTTTGCACCTGCTTCAATTGACATATTACAAATTGTCATACGTTCTTCCATAGAAAGTTTGTGGATTGCCTCTCCAGTAAACTCCACAATATGGCCAGTTCCGACACCGATGCCAAATTTAGAAATAATCGCTAAAATAATATCTTTAGCAGCAACTCCTACAGGAAGCTCTCCTTCTACTCGAATTTCCATCGTTTTTGGCTTGTTTTGCCACAACGTTTGTGTAGACAAAACGTGCTCTACCTCGGATGTACCGATACCGAATGCAATGGCACCGAATGCACCATGCGTAGATGTATGCGAATCTCCACAAACAATTGTTTTACCGGGCTGCGTTAACCCTAGCTCTGGTCCAATAACGTGTACTATCCCTTGATCGGGGTGCCCCATCCCTGCAAGCTCAACACCAAATTCAGCAGCATTTTTCGCTAATGTTTCAATTTGATTGCGTGCAATCGGATCATTGATGGTCGGTAAATTCTTTGTAGGCACATTATGATCCATCGTTGCAAAGCTTAAATCTGGACGGCGCACTTTACGTCCGCTCAAGCGTAAACCTTCGAAAGCCTGCGGAGAAGTTACTTCATGAATTAAATGAAGATCAATATATAACAGGTCCGGTTTGCCCTCTTCCTGATAAACAACATGTTTATCCCAAATCTTTTCAATTATATTTTTGCCCATTGTCTTCACCTATTTCTTAAATGTATGTTGTCATAATACTTTCTGATACAAAGCTAGTATCAATCTCGTTAATCACTTTATCTGTCCATTCATTTGTAGATAGAGTGCGACCACCATCACGTGCAAGGTCTGCCGTGAAGTAACCATCATCAAATACAGCACTTACTGCTCGTTCGATTTCTGCCGCTTCCTCTAGTAAACCGAATGAGTATTGTAGCATCATAGCAACAGAAAGAATCGTTGCAGCTGGGTTTGCTACACCTCGACCAGCAATCTCAGGAGCTGAACCATGGACAGGTTCGTATAGGCCAAAGTTATCGCCACGGATTGACGCTGATGGTAATACACCAAGTGAACCTGTAATAACGGATGCTTCATCACTTAAAATATCGCCAAACATATTTTCTGTAACAACGACATCATAGTGGCCAGGATTTGTAATCAATTTCATTGCCACAGAGTCCACTAAGTTATGCTCAACCCGCACATCTGGATAGTCTTTCTTCTTTGCTTCTACAACTTCGCGCCATAAGCGACTTGTTTCCAGTACGTTTGCTTTATCGACAGAGCATAATTTGCCTCCACGTAAACGTGCTAATTCAAAGGCATTTTCAACAATACGTTCAACTTCTGCTGTTGAATAAACTGTTGTATCAATTGCGCCATTTTCAGTACGCATACGTGGTTCCCCGAAGTATACGCCGCCTGTTAGTTCACGTACGATCATTAAATCTACGTTTTCGGCTACTTCACGTTTTAATGGTGAAGCATCTAGTAAACTCGGGAACGCCTTTACCGGACGTAAATTTGCGAATAAGTCAAAGTGCTTGCGAATCCGTAATAATCCTTTTTCTGGACGTAATTCAGGTGGGTTATTATCCCATTTCGGACCACCTACAGCTCCAAGTAAAATGGCATCACTGCCTTCACACATTTCAATTGTTTCATCTGGTAGTGGATTATTGTGTTGGTCGATGGCAGCGCCTCCGATTGTTGCATAGCCTAAATGGAATGTATGGTTGAACCGCTTGCCAATTACTTGTAATACACGTACAGCAGAAGCAACAACCTCTGGTCCAATTCCGTCACCAGGAAGTACTGTAATTTTTTTCTCCATCGTAAAAACACCTTTCTTTATATAGTTTAAATACCTATCCAGGTACCGCTTTTTTAGTAAAGACTCTCACCTACTTTTTGCAGATGAGAGACTTTTAATAAATCAAGTTACATTAAATCACTTGTTGTGCACGAAGGCTTACTTGAATTAAATGACGGTTGATGGCATTTAAATAAGCTTTAGCAGAGGCTTCTAATACATCTTGAGACGAGTTTCGACCAGTCGTTGATACACCATCGTAACGAATATTAATAACTGCCTCACCAAGTGCATCACGTCCCTTACCAACAGATTTCACACGGTAGTCAATAACATTAACGGCTCCTGGAACAAGCTGTTCAAGCGTATTGAAAATGGCTTCCACTGAACCTGAACCCGTAGCCACAACATTTTTCACACTACCTTCAGGTGTAAATACCGTTGCAGTTGCAGTTGGAATATTTTCTGTTCCATACTGTACTTGAACCATTTTCAATTCAAATAGTGGCACATCTTCAATTTGTACTTGTTGCTCTGTAAGAAGTGTTAGTAAATCTTCTTCTGTAATCTCTTTTTTACGATCTGCAAGCTTTTTGAATTCAACAAATGCTTTATTGAGCTTTTCGTCTGACAGATTAAAGCCCATTGTGTCTGCACGGTCACGGAATGCAGCGCGTCCAGAGTGTTTACCGAGTACTAGAGGTACTTCCCCCTCACCAATAAGTGCAGGTGAAATGATTTCGTACGTTTCAGGATTTTTTAGTACGCCATCTTGGTGAATACCAGATTCATGAGCAAATGCATTTTTCCCAACAATTGCTTTATTCGGCTGAATGACCACATTTGTTAATTTACTTACTAATTGAGACGTACGTTTAATTTCTTGTAAGTGAATGCCTGTTTCCACAGGATAAATGTCTTTACGAATATGGAGGGCAACAGCGATTTCTTCAAGCGCAACGTTTCCAGCCCGCTCTCCGATACCATTAATGGTGCCTTCGACTTGCGTTGCACCATTTTCGATAGCAGCAATGGTGTTAGCAGTCGCCATTCCTAGGTCATCGTGGCAGTGTGCTGAAAATTTAACATTTTCTGCACCTTTCACATTTTCAAGTAGAAATTTGAACAATGCACCGTATTCTTGAGGAGATGCATAGCCAACTGTGTCAGGCACGTTGATCGTCGTAGCTCCGGCCGCAACGACTTCATTCATAATACGAACTAAAAATTCGCGATCTGAGCGGAACGCATCTTCTGCAGACCATTGCACAAGTGGAAAGAATTTTTTCGCATATTTCACAGCTTCTACTGCTTGCTCAACCACTTGCTCTGGTGATTTTTTTAACTTGTACTCCATATGAATGGGTGATGTTGCTAAAAAAATATGAATATGTGGCTGCTCTGCTACTTTTATCGCTTCCCATGTTGTATCAATGTCTTTTTGCACACAGCGTGCAAGACCCGTCACGATAGAATTTTTGACAGTGCCCGCAATACGGTTGACCGCATCGAAGTCACCAGGTGATGAAGCAGGAAAACCTGCTTCAATAATAGTGACACCTAGACGTTCTAGTTGCTTTGCAATTTCAATCTTTTCGACGGTATTTAAGTTAATACCAGCAGATTGTTCGCCGTCGCGAAGTGTTGTATCAAAAATATCAATTTTTCGCACTTACGCTCACTTCTCTCACTACTTTTTCTTTCCCTTCGTTGATGAACGGCATCATAGCACGTAATTTAGTACCCACTTCTTCGATTTGGTGGTTGGCACCAGCTTCTTTGAATTTCGTATAGTCTGGACGTCCGTTTTCATTTTCTTGAATCCAACGACGAGCGAATGTACCATCTTGGATGTCAGTTAATACGTCTTTCATGCGTGCTTTTACTGAATCGTCGATGATGCGTGGACCTGCAACATAGTCACCCCACTCAGCTGTATCGGATACTGAGTAACGCATTGTAGCCATACCACCTTCGAACATTAGGTCAACGATTAATTTTAATTCGTGTAATGTCTCGAAGTAAGCAAGTTCTGGTTGATAACCAGCTTCTACTAATGTTTCAAAACCAGCTTTTACTAATTGTGTTGCTCCACCGCAAAGAACTGCTTGCTCACCGAATAAATCCGTTTCCGTTTCTTCTTTGAATGTTGTTTCAAGTAAACCACCGCGAGCAGAGCCGATTCCTTTACCGTAAGCAAGTGCTAAATCTTTTGCTTGACCAGTGGCATCTTGATGGATGGCGAAAAGACCTGGTACACCCGCACCTTGTTGGAATTGACGACGAACTAAGTGTCCCGGGCCTTTTGGTGCTACTAAAAATACGTCAACATCAGCTGGTGGCGTGATTTGGCCGAAGTGAATGTTGAAGCCATGCGCAAACATAAGTGCTTTACCAGCTTCTAAGTATGGTGCGATTTCAGCTTCATATACTGCTTTTTGACGCTCATCAGGAAGTAAAATTTGGATTACATCTGATTCTTGTGCAGCCTCAGCTACAGTTTTCACGTCTATCCCATCAGCTTTTGCTGCATCAAAAGATCCTCCTGGACGTACACCTACTACTACATCGAAACCTGATTCTTTAAGATTTAGTGCATGTGCATGACCTTGTGAACCGTAACCGATGATTGCGATTTTTTTCCCTTTTAATACGTCCTCGTTGATGTTTTGTTCATAGTACATTGTAGTCATTGTTTGTTTCCTCCTAAGTATGGGTTTGTTTTTTGGTCCAGCTTTAGACGCATGCCGCTTAAACGCGGATCACACATTCAAAGCTTTCATTTTATATGCAAACTATTTTAAAATAGAGAGCTGCGTATTCGGTATTTTTTGTGTTTCACGAACAGATGCTGTTGCACCCGTACGTGTTAACTCTTTAATGCCGTATGGACGAATTAACTCGATGAAAGCATCAATTTTTTCTGGATTTCCTACCACTTGATATGTGACAACGTTTTTCGCTGTATCAATAATTTGCGGACGGAACGGCTCAACAATTGAGTTCATTTCAAGTCGTAAATTTGGTGGTGAAATGACCTTCACAAGCGCTAGCTCACGAAGTACGATGGATTTATCTGTAATGTCATTGACCTTTAACACGTCAATTTGCTTCGATAATTGCTTTACTAGTTGTTCAATTTTGCTCTCGTCTTCTACATTTACAACAAATGTCATTTTAGAGAAGTTAGGCTGTTCAGTATGACCAACTGTAATCGATTCAATATTGAATTGACGTTTCATAAGTAAGCCTGTTACACGGTTTAGGACGCCGCTTTGGTTAATCACTGTTACTGTAATTACTCGTTTCAATTCTTTTTCACCCCAATCATTTCATGTAAACCTTTGCCTGGTGCAACCATCGGATAAACGCATTCAAGCTGTTTTACGCGACAATCGATTAACGCTGGCTCATCAGAAAGAAGGGCTTCACGGAAGATACTTTCTGCTTCGTCAATTGTGTTGATACGATAGCCTTTAATGCCATATGCATCCGCTAATTTCACAAAATCCGGTTGAATCGGCATAAGTGATGATGAATAACGTTCCTCGTAGAAGGTTTGTTGCCATTGACGGACCATCCCAAGGCAACTGTTATTTAAAATCACAATTTTTACTGGTAAGTTGAATTCTTTTAATAGAGAGAGCTCTTGCGCAGTCATTTGGAAACCTGCATCTCCTACAATTGAAACAACTTTTTTGTCTGGCTTCGCAAATTGGGCGCCAATTGCAGCTGGGAAGCCGAAGCCCATCGTACCAAGTCCACCAGACGTTACCCATCCATGATCGTTATTTAAGCGATAATATTGAGCAGCCCACATCTGATGCTGACCAACGTCTGTCGTAACGATCGCTTCTCCTTCAGTAATTCGATGCACAAGCTCAAGCGCTTCCTGTGGTAACACTTCTGTATCACTCGCTTGTTTCGAATACCAAAGTGGATATTCGTTTGCATGATTTTCTAAAAAGTTTAACCAATCAGCTGTATCAGGGCCTTCAAAGTCTTTTTTCAATAAAGATTTTAATGCTTCTTTCGCATCAGCTACGATTGGAATATCTGTCGGAACGTTTTTACCAATTTCTGCAGGGTCGATATCAATATGGATAATGGTTGCATTTGGTGCGAATGTCGCTAAGTTACCTGTTAAACGATCATCAAAACGAGCACCAATATTTAGTAGTAAATCCGATTTTGTAATGGCGATATTAGCTGTCGCTGTACCATGCATCCCCGCCATACCAACAAACAAATCATGCTCTCCGTGGAAGGATCCAAGACCTAATAATGTATTGGTTACTGGGATACGATATTTTTCAGCAAAAGCCGTTAATTCGTTGCGTGCATCTGCAAAAAGAACTCCTGCTCCAGCTAAAATAAGTGGCTTCTTCGCTAAAGAAATTGCTTGGATAGCCTTTTGAACTTGTAAATAATTTGGTTTGTATGTTGGTTGGTATCCAGGTAAATAAATATCTTCAGGTGCTTTAGGTGGATTTTCCACATCAAATAGCATTTGTGAAACATTTTTCGGGAAGTCAACAACTACTGGCCCTTTACGCCCCGTGTTCGCAATATGGAATGCTTCTTGAACGATACGAGGAATATCATTTACATCTTGCACTTGATAATTGTGCTTTGTGATTGGCGTAGTAATTCCCATAATGTCAGCTTCTTGGAAGGCATCTGTACCAATAACAGAAGTTGCCACTTGACCAGTGAAAATAACCAGTGGAATAGAATCGATCATCGCATCCGCAATACCTGTTACTAAGTTTGTCGCTCCTGGTCCACTTGTTGCAATCACAACACCAGGTTTATTTGATACACGCGCATACCCTTCTGCTGCGTGAATGGCTCCTTGCTCATGTCTTGTTAAAATATGACGAATTGGATTTTTGTACATCGCATCATAAATTTGAAGTACCGCACCGCCTGGATAACCAAAAATAATCTCGACACCTTGATCATGTAACGCCTGAACTAAAACGTCGGCACCATCTTTCGGTTGAAAAGTTTTTTCAGCTTCAGCTGTTGTAACTACTTCTTCTTTTTCATTGATAGAAACATTCGCACTCATCAAAATAAGCCTCCTTCATGTAGTTAAAATAGTGAAAAACTATTTTAATATCGTGAAAAATAATAAAAAGCCCTTTTCTCCACACGCAAAGAACTACCTTACGTAGGGATGAAAAAGACTTTTCATGGTACCACCCTTGTTTATAGCAATAAAATTGCTACCTCGCGAATAAATGAAAGCATTTATGAACCAATGCAAGTAAACTTACATCCAATACGGTGTCATAAATCATTTATTCATTAATAACGAGCACTTCGATTATGCCCGGAGCTATCTAATGGCGTTCACGCGTTTAATAGCTCACTCCGAGGGGATGTCGGATTTAGTTGTATCGCCGGCTTCCAGCACGACCGGCTCTCTGGTAGATACAAGGCTCTAAACCCTTTAACCTCATCAACGTTTTTACATATATATTTTTCAAACTAGATCTTCATGACGCCGCCAGTTGAGGCGCTTGTTACTAATTTCGAATATCTTGCTAACCAGCCACGTTTAATTTTCGGTTCAAACACTGGCAATTTCTCAAGACGTTCTGCTAAAACTTCCTCTGAAACTTCTAAGTTGATTGTACGATTTGGTAGATCAATTGTAATGATGTCCCCATTCTCAACTAAAGCGATTGGGCCGCCTTCTGCTGCTTCTGGTGAAATATGTCCAATTGATATACCGCGAGATGCACCTGAAAAACGTCCGTCTGTAATCAAGGCAACTTTTGTTCCTAAACCACGACCTTGAATAGCTGACGTTGGTGCAAGCATTTCAGGCATCCCTGGGCCACCTTTAGGTCCTTCATAGCGAATGACGACTACATGGCCTTCCTTAACTGTGCCGTTATCAATGTTTTCTTGCGCTGCCTCTTGTGAATCGAAGACAATTGCTTCACCCTTAAATACTTTAATAGAAGGATCTACAGCCCCTACTTTTATAACAGAGCCATTTGGTGCGATATTACCGAATAATACAGATAAACCACCTACTGGACTATATGGATTGTCTTTCGTACGAATAACTTGATCGTTAGTAATCTGATAATCCTTTACAAGTTCACCCATCGTCACTCCTGCAACAGTTGGACGGTTTGGATGAATAGCACCATGAATAGATACTAATTCGTTTATGATGGCACTAACACCACCTGCTTTATTAATATCATCCATTGAAACATCCGAAGCAGGCATAATTTTCGCTAAGTATGGTACACGCTCTGCAACTTTGTTAATATCCTCAATGTTATAGTCGATTTCTGCTTCATTTGCGATTGCTAATGTATGAAGGACAGTGTTTGTAGAACCACCCATTGCCATATCAAGTGCAAATGCATCATCGATTGCTTCTTTTGTAATGATGTCACGTGGCTTAATGTCTTCTTTAACCATACGGACTAATTGTTTAGCCGCTTCTTTTACGAGCTTATGGCGCTCATCAGAAGTTGCGACAATTGTACCGTTACCTGGAAGTGCTACTCCTAACATTTCCATCAAGCAGTTCATCGAGTTTGCAGTGAACATTCCTGAACATGATCCGCATGTTGGACATGCATTGTTTTCAATATCTAACAGCTCTTCCGATGACATTTTGCCTGATTTATGAGCGCCCACACCTTCAAAAACGGATGTTAGTGAAAGTTGTTTACCTGTGGCAGATGTACCAGCCTCCATTGGACCACCTGATACGAAAATCGATGGTACGTTTGTGCGAACAGCTGCCATTAACATTCCTGGTGTAATCTTGTCACAGTTCGGTATATAGAATACGCCATCAAACCAGTGTGCATTAATAACTGTCTCAGCAGAATCCGCGATAATTTCACGACTTGGTAAGGAATAACGCATGCCAATATGTCCCATTGCAATCCCATCATCTACACCAATTGTATTAAATTCGAACGGTATACCACCCGCTTCGATTATGGCTTCTTTGACAACATCAGCAAATGTACGTAAATGTACGTGACCTGGAATTATGTCGATATAAGAATTACAAACCCCAATAAATGGTTTGTCTAAATCTTTTGCTTTTACTTTGCCCGTTGCATATAAAAGACTTCGATGCGGCGCACGATCTACGCCTACTTTAATCATGTCACTTCTCATTTTAAACGCCCCTCATTTATTGCTATCCCTTGCTATGTTCGTTTCTATAGACAAAATGTTCTGTCTATTTTGTTTTTGTTTATAAGTTAATTGCTTTAAATACAACTAACTACTGTAACGAACGTATTAAATTGTTGTTATCATAGTACGAATAATAGGGCCACGTCAACAGTATTTTTTGAATTGTTTAAACAATTCAAATACTCCGTAAAAATTGAAATCGTTTTCATGCTGATTAAGCATCACTTTTATCTCGCTTTGATAAAAATTTTGACATTTCGTTCAAATTTAAATTTTTTTATAATAAACAATATTTACATAGTTTAATTCATTAATATTATTCATAAATTTTAGCTATTTCCGAAGACTATCTTGCTACTCCATGCCGAAAATTTCTAACAAGATTAAAAGCAGGAAGATTTTACAAGACGAATATTTTTTTTAGGTAGCCTGTGAAAAAGACACCATTTGGATCGTATTGCGCTCGAATTTCTAAAAATTTTTCGATGTCTGGGTACAATTCGTGCACATGTTCAGCGGTTAAATGACTTTGTTTTCCCCAATGAGGTCGTCCTTGATATTTTTGCATCATCGTATGCACCCATTTAAAATAAGGCTCTTCTGACATCCCTTTATACATATGGAAAGCGATAAAAGCTGATTCTTGCCCTTGTGTAGGACTTAAATAACCCGCTTCGCCTGCTGTCGTGCGACATTCTAAAGGAAAATGTACGTTTAAATGCCCTTTTTTAAAGGTCTTATGAATTTCTTCCATACATGCTTCAAATTGTGTTAACGGAATGGCGTATTCACTTTCTTGAAACTTTACGCTACGAGGCGAAGGATAAATTTCATAGCTGATTCCAACCTTTTCACCTTCAACGACATTTGCTGCCGCTAATCTACTCATCGCGCCACTTAATGAAGGTTTCCATTTGCATAGCTCAGACATAGCAAAAAACGCACCATTTTCAACGATTTGCAACTTTAATGTTTCCACTCGCTTACTCCATTCTGTTTGATAGACAGGTGCCACAGCATTCATACGCTTCACTTGAATCGTTTCACTGTTAGGAAAATAAAACCATTCAACATGTCTATGCTGGCGAATATCCTCACTAAATATCGCAAGTCCATTCGCTAATGTCTCCCGTGTTCCTACATAATGTAAACTATAGAGAGGCATCACTTTTATCGTTACTTTTACAAGTACACCAAGCATGCCAAGTGATACATGTATTGCCTCAGATAAATCATCCGCTCCCCTTAGATGCTCTCTGTAAATACCAGTACCATCTACAAAACCCCATGTTGTCACGGTTGACGATAAAGAACCTAGAGTAACACCTGTTCCGTGTGTGCCAGTAGATACCGCACCTGCAATTGTTTGCTCTTGAATATCTCCCATATTCATTAAAGCAAAGCCATGTTTCGCAAGCAGCGGCCCAATTTCATATAAATAGGTTCCAGCCCAAAGTGTTGCCTCTTGCTTTTTTGAATCGACAGCAACGAGACCGCGCATGTTATGTAAAGAAAGTGCAATATGCTCCGGCATCGCAACAGCGCTAAAAGAATGAGCCGCCCCTGTTACACGAATTGTTTTTTTCGTATCACGTGCATGATTTACCACGTTTACAACGTCTTCAATAGATCTAGGTAAATACATCTCACTTGGATAAGCAATCATATTGCCAGCCCAATTCGTCCACTTTTCACCATTTTTCCATTTGTCTACAGAAAACATTGTCCATCCCCCCTATATGTTGCATAAGTTCCTATATACTTGTCCTCTCTTATGACATGCAATGCTAAAAATCTTTCACAAAGCTCGCCAGCCTTTGCATGTCGAAAATATATCTTGTCTCCAATATTTACTGCTTTACTCTTTATCCTCACCGGTGTTTGAACTTCTCCTGCGCCTTCTAAGCTTAGAAACGAAAAATTTTCGGGTTCATAAAACGTTGGCAAACGATCTTCGGCTATTGCACCTGACGCCGTATAACCACCGCCGTGACAGACAACAATATTTTTCTCCGGCTTTCTAGTTACTCTTAGTGCAAACCCAGCCGCCTTTGAGAGCTGTAAATGTGTAAACTGATCGAAAAGAGCTGGCGCATAAAATGCTGAACCAACCGAGATTTCCGTCACTTCTTTTTGTTGAGCAGTGTACGTCATACTGCCTGAACCACCTCCATTTACAAAATATAGATAAGGAAAATATGCTTTTATATGGGCAATTGCTAGTCTTCGAAACTGGGTAACTTGCTTTTTAGCTTGCATCTGCATTACTTCTATTATTCTTCCTTTCGCAGCATTTGCCGGTCGATTACCAACACCAGCTATTTGAGCCTCATAACCCATAGCTCCTACAACTTCAATATGCATTTGATTTTTTATATATTGTAAAAATGGTGTTAAGGATTCAAGCGAATGAAGTGATGAACGTTTCGTACCAAAATAAAGTACCTTAAAATCATTCGACAAATTGATATCAATACAAATGGGCACTCGTACGTCAAGCTCTGCACCTAGTTTCTCCAAAAATGCCACATGCTCCTGTTTATCCACCATGAATGTGACGGTTTTTCCCTCTTTCACAAACTGTAACAATCGACGGACTGCTAATTCCTCCATCACTGGATAACCGAGCAATAAATCATCAAATTGATGTTCTAGTAAAAAAATCGTTTCTGCCGCTGTAAACGTCATAAAACCTACCATATTTGAGAGGTTCCGCCGTAAATAACGTAGCACCTCTAGTGAACGAATCGATTTAGTTGCAATGCGAATTTTTTTCAGGCCACAAGCTTGCTGCACTGTTGCTATATTGTCATCCAGTGCATCTAAGTCCAACCAAGCAAAAGGACACTCTAGTCCATGAAACGCACGTTCAAATCTCATTGTCATCTAATCACCCCTTTACATGTTCTATGTATTTGACATTTGCAAAGAAAATTCCTTTTTAATGAAAAGATGATTTAAAGTACACTATATATACGTAGCAATTACTGCCAAGTGCCTAGCAAACATAAGTAAGTATGCACTTCGACCATGATAATACTTTGAGGAAGTAGCATTTAGTCTAGACAACAAAAAACAACCGTGGACTACGACGAAATGGCCTTCACGGTTGTTTAGTATAGGACGAGCATTGAACTCACCTTTCTATTATATTTTTACGAGACTACGATACGAATAAAAACTCTACTGCCAAGTTTAGCATTACAAGCATATGCAAAGATGCGATTAGAAGACCTTGACGATCTAAACGTTTCATAACAGTCATATTCATAAAATATCACCTCGCCTTTTTTCACATTATACGCGCACATAATTCAATTTTCAAATTATTCTTAATATTAAAATATGACTATTTTTCTGACAAACCACACCAAATATGGCATGATAAAGTGAAACTTCAATCAGTGGGGTTTTCTTCATCCCCCACTGATTGTACGTTGAACCAATCGGGCTTTTACGGTCAGTTGATCGACCACCTAGTTGACTCGTTCTCACATTTCAACTGGAGGTGGGCGTATTATTGACTGTTAATGAGGGATAAAAGTAAATTTATACCTAAAGGGGTGTGAAATAATTGAAAAAAGCATTGCTTGTTATCGATTATACGTATGATTTTGTAGCAACTGATGGAAAACTAACCTGTGGAGAACCTGGGCAAGCTTTAGACGGAAAGATTACCACATTAATTGAACAATTTCTTGTAGAAAATGAAATGGTTGTCTTTGCGAATGACCTACATGAAGAAAATGATCCTTATCATCCCGAAACTCAACTTTTTCCCCCGCATAATATTCGTGGCACTAATGGACGCAATTTATACGGTCAAGTTGGTGAAACTTATCAAGTTCATAAAGAGGAAGTACTGTGGCTCGATAAAACGCGCTATAGTGCCTTTGCCGGTACAAATTTAGCGATTTTATTACAAGAACGTCGTATTGCAGAAATTCATTTAGTTGGTGTTTGTACAGATATTTGTATTTTGCACACAGCTGTTGATGCTTATAATCTTGGTATTTCGACTGTTATTTATGCGAACGGTGTCGCCAGTTTTGATGCAGCCGGTCACGAATGGGCACTACGTCATTTCGAATATACATTAGGCGCAAAAGTCATTAAATAATATAGTCATGAAATGGAATTAACGTCGTTTATTTATTTTAATGAAGTATAACTAAAATCAAAAAAGTAGCTTATTTATGTTTATTATTCTCCATAAAGGATATAACTAAGTAATCGCCATTTTATATCTTAAATTTTGAGGAGATGAATAATTATGATAAGTTTCATTTGGTTTTTAATCATCGGAGGAATATTAGGTTGGTTAGCTGGCGTCATTTTAGGTAAAGATGTACCCGGCGGCATCATAGGCAATATTATTGCAGGGATTGTCGGTTCTTGGATTGGTAGTATGGTTCTTGGTAACTGGGGTTGGAGAGTCAGCGATTTCTACGTATTCCCAGCATTAATCGGGGCGATTGTTTTGATCTTTATCGTAAGCATTATTTTAAAAACTATGCGTAAAGCAACATAAATATGAAGAAATGAGCTATTTATTCTGTATCAATAAAGGCAAGTAATTGTACATGATGATAAGCCTTATCAAAACTTGTTTAAAATGTTGCACATATTATAAAAAATGTACATCACTAATTTATTTTAGTCATGTACATTTTTTTATTTAGGAGAAAAATTATGGTTGAATTTTTTAAGGTTCAAATTTCTAAAATTATGTGGATACACGAAATAGAACAAACATTTCGTTGCGGAGGGATTTATTTGTTTTGATATGTCTACTGTCCGCCGGGCATACTAAAAAAATCAACTCAGAATCAAAATGGATTCTAAATTTAGCGTGAGAACTGTTTTAAAAATAAGTTTGTCCAACTATCACAGTTTACTTTAAGTACAATCTTTTTATACACTTTTAAAAACAGGGCGGTGTTAGAGCTAAGCATCACCCGATTTTCGGTAAATAATCACTCTTTAACAGTATCTAAATGATTAACACCAACGCCTTCATCCGTCTTATCTTCATGATTGGGTTTTACTCTTTTAATAAAGAAAGCAAGAATGAGTGCTATCACCGCAATCAATGTAGAAATGAAAAAGGTAACATTAATACCATGTAACATCGCTTCATTCATGATTTGTTGTTGTATTTCAGTTGTAGCCTGTGCAGATGGTTGAGCTGCACTTGCACTCATATTTGCCATTGCGTCAGCAGTTAATTCCTCTGCTTTTACTTTCGTTCGGTTATTCATTACGGTAATCAACAACGCGGAACCAATAGCACCAGATACCTGCTGCAGCGTATTGTTCATAGCTGTTCCGTGTGGATTATTTATCGCTGGTAGCTGATTCAAACCATTTGTCATTACTGGCATCATAACCATCGACATCCCTAACATACGTAAAGTATACAGCAGCACAAGGGTAGAATAAGCAGTATTCATACCAATTTTGCTAAAGTAATAAGATGTCACAACGGTAATGGTCAAACCAATCACGGCCAAGATTCTTGCCCCATACTTATCAAAGAGTTTCCCTGTAATTGGCGACATAATCCCCATAACAAGAGCTCCTGGTAGCATTAATAGACCAGATTCCATTGGTGAAATCCCACGAATGGTTTGTACATAGATAGGCATCAAAATCATTGCTGAAAACATTGCGACCGCAATAACGATAGAAATGGCCGATGACAAGGCGAACATTGGATATTTGTAGATACGAAACTCAAGCATTGGATCATCCATCCGAAGTTGACGAAGTATAAAGGTAATTAAAGCAAGTGCACCAATAATAATTGTACCGTACACAAGTGCACTATCCCATCCTTTTTCCCCTGCAGAACTAAAGCCATAAAGCAAACCACCGAATCCTATGCTTGATAAAACTAGAGAGATGAAATCAAGCTTAATCGCACGTTGTGGTGTTACATCTTTTAATTTAAAGGCTGCAAAAACTAAGGTTAAAACGGCAATTGGAAGAACAAGATCAAATAACATTCTCCAGCTGTAATGCTCAATCAACCATCCTGAAAGAGTCGGTCCAATCGCTGGAGCTGTAATCATAACAAGACCAAACATGCCCATTGCTGCCCCTCTTTTTTCTACTGGAAATGCGGTAAGCATGACATTCATTAATAATGGCATCATAATCGCGGATCCTGAAGCCTGAATCATACGTGCCCCTAATAACACACCAAATGCAGGTGCAATACTAGCTAGGATTGTTCCCAAAGTAAACAATGCCATTGCTGTAAGAAATAACTTTTTATCCGAAAAGCGCTGAATGAAAAACGCACTCGCCGGTATTAAAATACCGTTAATCAGCATATAACCCGTAGAGAGCCATTGTACCGTAGTTGCATTCACATCGAATTCTTCCATAATGGATGGAAGGGCAACGTTTAGTAATGTTTCATTCAATATAGCAACAAAGGCCCCGATAAATAAAATGGCAATCATGCCATAAGGCGGTTTTTTTTGAACAGAATTGATTTCTTCAGACATATCGAATCAGTCCTACTTTCTATGTGAAGTAAAGTACATTGTTGTAAGGCGGCCGATCTTGCCGCTGCCGTTCACTCCCTGAACAATGAGAAGCTTCCCTCGATCATGATGAATGCTCCGGTTTTGCTCCCGTTGAATGGTTGCTACTACAATGTACGTATGTTTGTTGGTACCTTTGCCCAGCACCTGCTGTAAAATTTCGTCTCAAATGATCTCAAGAAAATCGTCGAAGGTATCAATATTCACCTTGATTTCATCCTTAAAGTGTTTGACGGATATAAACCTCTTCATGCCTGCACTGAGTAATTTCTTCCTCCAATCTGCTGATTTGCTCCTTAATTATTTCCAATACACTTTTCACTCATTTTTGCTCCTCCTGTAATACTGAATTCATAGCAAACACTCCTTAAAAAAATAAATATAAAGGTTGACTAAAGAATAAATTCTATCGTATAATTAAATTAGGGATAATATACAAAAATATATTTTTGTAATGTTTATCTATATAAATTTACCACAGGATTTCATTTTTTTCAATGTAGTTGTCGATTCATTCATGCGTGATTCTGCTATTTCTACTAAAGAATCTGGACGATTAACTTTAAGACATTAATTTCTCTTCTATTTTAATGATACCTAATAATCATTTCAGAGGATCAATTATGCCTCAATAATATAGAACATAAAGCTTTGCTAAATCTTCTTCAATTAAACTATCATTACATTCAATAAATAAAAGAGTAGTATTTAAAGTTTTCAACTTAAATACTACTCTTTTTTTATTTCTATTTGGAGTACCGCCAACAGGCCTATACTACGAATGAAACATAAGGAGACGAATACAACGAGAGCTAAATAAAGGTGATGCCTTGAATGGATTGGCTAGAGTGCTTTATTTTATTTTAATACTATTGATTTATAAGAAAGCTAGGCAATGACATTTAACAATACAAAGACTGGAGTCAAAAGGTTTCGGAAATGCTGGGCATTCCCCGAGCCCTTTTGATTTTTTCTGTAGTTTTCATTCAAATGGCGCATGATTTTCATTTCTAATTTGCGTTTATTCGCACGCTTAGACGTGTGTAGAATCAAGGAAGACATGATCTGCGCTCAACAATCCTTTATCTACGATTTCTTATAAAATGTGATCGAAGATGCGTGCAAATAAATCGGTATCTTGAAAGCAACGGTCATAGTTTTTGCCAAACGTTGTGAAGTGTGGCACCTCGGATGTTCAATTGATAGCATTTCTGTTGATGTCGTTCATTATTACTATTTTTCGTCATCCTATCCATCCCCTCAATCATTTATAGACGTACACTCATTGATGACGGCGAGTGTAGCTGACGGCATTCACATTTCGCTACAGAGCAAAGCTTCCTGCGGGTATAGCATGAGCTGAAGCCATGCCCGCGAAAAGCGTCAGCCGTAGCGGAAATTAACGAGTTCGTATAGATACTTCTAGTTTAAAAGAAAAAAGACTGAATCCAATATTGGATTCAGTCTTAATTTTCTCAATTAAAATATTGACTGTTAATTGAGAAGTACGGCCGCTTTTAATTCATCATGGTAATCATTATACAACTTGTAATAATACAAAACGTTTTCAACATATTCGTCACTATGATTATAGTTAAACACTGCACGTTTTACATCACCTTTAGCTGCACCATACTTCGATAAATAATTCGCTGCACTATACACCGCATCTTCAATATCATATGGATCTGCTACACCATCACCATTCGCGTCTACCCCGTACCCACCGTATTTTTTTATCGCAGCCGGATTCATTAGTTCAGCCTTGGCAATTTCGCCTTTTCCTAACCCTGAGCAGGTTGGATGTTTCCAGCCAACAAACGTACAAGGCATAAACTGCATATGCCCCTCTGCCCCAGCTGGTGAAACAAGGGATTTCATCGAAGAAAATCGCGTTTCGATGCGGTGATGCGCCGCCAACAATGTCCAAGGTACACCATATTTCTCTTCAGCAGCAATATATACCGGAATATATTGCTCAGGTATTCTTATATCAAAGTTTTGTTGAATTTCTTCTATTGCCTTCTGCTGTGCAAGTCTTTCGAAAATCGGTAATGTTTGTAGTTCCTTCCATGCAAAAAAAGCGAGAACATACACTGTTATTGCAATGGGAATTAATAATGCAATCATCCCCATTTTCACAGCTGGTGATAGCAATGGTTTTTTCTGTTTTTTTTTCGCCATATGTCACACCTAATCATTCATTGTCTTCTTCTATATTACCAAATTTACCGTATATATGTAGTACATTTTTAGCTATTTTGTTTTCACTATGATTACAGTTGAATATATAGGGAGAAATATAGTAAAATACAATTTGAATGTTTTTAATTGGATAAATATAGGAGGAAGTATTTTATGTGGAAAGACTTTAAGGAATTTGCTATGAAAGGCAATATTGTCGACTTAGCTGTGGCAGTCGTTATTGGTGGTGCCTTCGGTAAAATTGTTACCTCCTTAGTAGAAAATATCATTATGCCATTAGTTGGTGTACTAACAGGTGGCATTGATTTAACAACAAGCTTTGTTTTTGGCTCAGGTGATGCTCAAGTTAAATTGGGTGTTTTTTTACAGTCTATAATTGACTTTTTAATTATTGCCTTTGCGATTTTCTTAGCACTAAGAATCATGACAAAGCTTTCTAATAAAAAAGAAGAGGCTGTTGTGGAAGAACCAGTTCCAGCACTTGATGCAAAAGAGGAGCTTCTAAAAGAAATCCGTGATTTACTGAAAAAAGAACAAGCCAAAAGCAATTGCTCGTAACTGAGCAATTGCTTTTTAGTATATTTTTTGTGAGATAAATGACCAACTTCGAACACAAACCATGTACTGACGTTGGAGAAGTTTTAAACCCCTACTATTCCTACATGATTTTATCTAAATAATCTATCAAATTTTCTGAAATCATCTTGTCCTACCGGAGTTTACATGTTAAATTGGTAACAATTATAGAGAATACTATATACATAATCTAATTATCCGATAAGAATTTAGGTCCATTGGTGATGCCTGGGCCCCTTTCTATATTATGATAAGGAAAAGAGTGACGACATGACAAACAACAGAAGTATTGAAACAAAGCTTGTACAACTAGGAAATTTAAGTGACCCAATAACAGGTGCTGTTAGTCCCCCCATCCATTTATCGACAGCTTACAAACATACAGGTATCGGTGAATCTACAGGTTTTGACTATGCACGCACAAAAAATCCAACTCGTGCCATTTTAGAAGTTGGTATCGCTGATTTAGAAGGCGGCGACATGGGCTTTGCCTGTAGTTCGGGCATGGCAGCTATACAACTAGTGCTGTCCCTATTCAAGCCTGGAGAGGAATTAGTAGTACCTGATGATTTATATGGAGGTACATATCGTCTTTTTAACTTCTTTAAAGAAACATACAATATTAAACCTGTCTATTCAAAATTTGAATCTGTTGAGCAGGTAGAATCAGTGATGAATGCAAATACACGCGCCATTTTCATTGAAACACCAACAAACCCGCTAATGCAGGAATTTGACTTGAAGGTGTATGCTGAGCTTGCACATAAGCATGGGGCTTGGTTGATTGTTGATAACACATTTTACACACCATATTTCCAACGTCCAATCGAAATAGGCGCAGATATTGTACTACATTCAGCAACCAAATATATCGGTGGTCATAATGACGTGCTAGCTGGTCTTGTCGTAGCAAAAGGTACTGAATTGTCAGAACGTATTGGCTTTATTCATAATGGTAGCGGTATGGTACTAGGAGCAATGGATTCCTGGTTACTTATTCGTGGCTTAAAAACAATGCATCTTCGCTTAAAACAACATGATGCTAATGCCAAAGCAATTGCAGCTTATTTAGAAGAAGAAGAACTGGTTACCGATGTTCTTTATACTGGCAAAGGTGGTATGCTATCATTCCGTCTGCAAAAACCTGAATGGATTGATCCATTCCTACGCAACATAAAATTGATTACCTTTGCTGAAAGCCTTGGTGGTGTAGAAAGCTTTATTACATACCCAGCAACTCAAACACATGCAGATATGCCTTATGAGGAGCGTGTTGAACGTGGCGTTTGTGACCGTTTACTGCGTTTCTCAGTTGGTATTGAAGAAGCCGAGGACTTAATTGCAGATTTGAAACAAGTATTTGATATCCTTAGAAAAGAGGCTTAAAAATGGCGCAACGTATCGAAACAGCACTTATCCATGCAGGTGTGCGTGATGGTTATGAAAATAAAAAAGGTGCGGTAAATGTACCAATGTATGTGTCATCGACATTTCACCAAGAAAGCATCGATGACTTTGGCGAATACGACTACGCGCGTTCTGGTAATCCTACACGTGATGCTTTAGAAAAAGCTGTCGCAGAACTTGAGGGTGGCGTTCGAGCACATGCCTTCGCTTCTGGTATTGCAGCTGTTTCTGCAGCATTAATGCTTCTGTCACAAGGCGATCACATCGTTATTACCGAGGATGTTTATGGTGGAACATACCGCTTCGTCTCAAAAGTTTTGCCACGATTCGGCATTACACATTCCTTTGTTGATTTTACGGATTTAGCAGCAGTCGAAGCAGCAATTACACCTACAACAAAGTTATTATATATGGAGACGCCGTCGAATCCGACACTAGGCATAACAGATATTCGGGGCATAGTCGCTTTAGCAAAACAGCATGAATGTTTAACATTTTTAGATAATACGTTTATGACTCCACTGCACCAGCGGCCACTTGATTTAGGTGTAGATGTTGTTATACATAGCGCAACGAAGTTTTTGTCGGGACACTCAGATATTATCGCTGGACTAACAGTCACTGCTGACGAACAGTTAGGAAACGACCTATACTTTATTCAAAATTCATTTGGTAATATTTTAGGTGTACAAGATTCCTTTACTTTACTTCAAAATATGAAAACAACGGATGTACGCTTTAGTCGTTCTACTGAATCCGCACAGAAAATTGCCGTATTTTTAGATGCTAACCCACTAGTCGAACAAGTTTACTACCCAGGACTGGCATCGCATCCTGGCTATGACATCCATCAGAGCCAGTGCACGAGTGCAGGTGCTGTATTATCGTTCCGCCTACCAAATTACAAAGCAGCGAAGGCACTTGTAGAAGCGATGAAAATTCCAGTATTCGCAGTATCTCTTGGTGGGGTTGAATCCATTCTTTCCTATCCGGCAAAAATGAGCCATGCAGCAATGGAACCTGAGGAACGTGTGAAACGTGGCATTACAGATGGGTTATTACGTTTTTCAGTTGGTCTTGAGCATGTCGATGATTTAATCGCCGACTTCGCTCAAGCGTTAGAAATTGCCGCTAAGGCATAAAATATTACCGCATCTCGAAGTTGAGATGCGGTTTTAACTTGTTTCTTTAAGTTGTGCTGATTTACGACTCGATACCTACGAACACAAAAAATCCTCTTCATCTGATTCAAACAATTTAAAGAGGGATATAAATATTAATTTTTCACACTTGCTAATATACGATATAAATAATCCCCATGGCCCTTCGCAAACATTACATCTTGTTCATCCTCTATCCAGTAAAACGTAAATTCCAAACCTTCTTCATTCACACCTGTGGGGCAATGTTGCCATGTATCACGCTGCTCATTCGTCGTTAGATGGTAAAAATAGCGTTTTTGTAATGCTCCTGAATAGTGATTGTGATAGTCCTGTGCAATTAATTCCTTAACCGTTAAATACGTCAAACCAGTCTCTTCAAACAATTCTCTAGCTACTGCCTCAAGCGGTGTTTCCCCTTCCTCTACTGTTCCTTTAGGAATTTGAATACCTGCTCCATTCGTATTTTGCTCAAATACTAGTACTTGCAGCCGCCCCTCACGCTCTCTCGTAATATAGCCATACGCCTTTTCTAAAACTTGCATGAGAACATCCCCTCCCATATGGTTTTATGTTACAATAAATATAAAATTTGGAACTGTAGGTGAAAAGTATTGACATTAATTATACGACAGATGCAAGTGGATGACATCATTTTTGTACAAGAAGTTGCCAAGAGTAGCTGGCATGATACATATGAGGGAATTATTCCAAAAGAGATACAGGATCGTTTTTTACAAGTAGCTTATAGTGAAGAAACATTAATAAAACGTCTCCATAAAAGCCCCTTTTTAGTTGCTGAACTAGAAGGGTCACTAGTCGGCTTTGCAAACTTTTCAACTATTAACGATGGTCAGGCTGAACTTTACGCTATTTATCTTTCTCCAAATTTGCAACATAAAGGTATCGGCACAGCTCTGCTAGAAAAGGGCATTCAAGCGTTAGAGGGTGCAACTAATCTCACAGTTTGTGTAGAAAAAGATAATACAATTGGTAGGCATTTTTATCAGGCAAAGGGTTTCCAATTGGTAGAGGAATTTGATGATTTATTTGATGGGCATGTGTTAAAGACTGTTCGCATGGAATTGTCACTGACTAAATAAAAATAGCGGAGTTAACTATTGCTCCGCATAAAAATATAACAAAACATATTTAGTTTTTTGTTTCAATTACCAAACAAGTAACCGCGTCATGCAATTCACCTTTCTTCCAACTCACTTATTGGCTGGAACTTCAATTTGCTTGGATTGAATCACGAGTGCTGTTAACCCTGTATCGCTCCCAGATGCATGTGCTTGTCCAGTTTGCCAAAGGACGCCCTCACCATGCTTTAATGCTACTTTCTTACTATCGTCGCCACTCACCCAACCTTCACCCTGAATAACCACGAATAACTGCGGAACTGGTGCTTCATGAAGCCCAACAACGCCACCAGGCTCTATGTAAATCAAACCAATATTAGTAGGCTCCACCGTCTGCATTATTTTCGTATAAAATGCAGAGATCGAGTTATAATTGTCAATTGTCTTACCAACATCTATCGTAAACTTATAGATTTCCATTTGGAAACTCCTCCATATTTCATAATTGTTACACCATTTTATACATTAAGACATCATCTATGTATTCATTGTCATTTATTTTAATTTCATGAATCTTTCGGCCTTCTTCAACAAACCCCATTTTTTTATAAAGAGCAATAGCTCGTTCATTCGTGGAAAAAACACCTAAACCAACTTTTTTAATATATGGGTTTTTCATGGCCCATTCTAATAGTTCTTCCAATAAGCGCTTGCCAATCCCGTGATTACGATAGTCTTTATGAACCATCATACCAAAGGTACCTGTATGTGATAATCGTTGTCGATTGGGTGATTGAAACATAAGCCAGCCAACAATTTCATTGTGAAATTGTGCGACGAGAATCGTTTCCCGTTCATTGATTAGTTTCGACTGTATCCATGCTTGTTGACCAGTAACTGTTTGCTGAAATTCCTCTAATGCTGTCATTAAATAAAGCTCTTCGGCTATTACTGCACGCTGGATTTCAAGTAGCTTTTCAGCATCTTCTTGTACAGCAACTCGAATTTTAATTTGATGGCTCATAGTGAAATCCTCCGTTGTTATTTGATTCCCGAATAATGGTTATATTTAGTTATCTTCCACATTAATTAAATAGAATATATATTTAATGCCGTATGGCTTAACGCTAAAATATCCGCTAAGTCTTCTACCAGCCTCATGTCTAGTTGTCGTATCGTCAAACTTTTTTGTTTCCTTCGGCATCCACGCCTCGCCTTTTTAGTTTATCAAAATATTTTATTAAAAACTATTATTTTACTTATTTACTAATATATATTAATTGAAATTGAAGAAAAAAATTTCAACAAAAAAGCCCGGAAATATTTTCCGGACTCGATGACACTTAATTCACTAGCATGATTAAAACTGTCGGGCTTTCGCTTCACTTCTCAAGATACGATTATGCAGAGTAATCTCTGTTTCACCATTTACTTGAGATTTCGAATGCTTAATCCTTGACCAGTTGCGGTGGATTTTTTGAGATTTGGGGTCTAAATGTTCAGGCCTACTCATTTTAACATCCTCCTCATCATTATAGACTTCATAAGTGAAATCTGTATTATGATGACCACTTCCTTCAATTATTATACATGCTTTTATAAATATAAAAATTTCTTCATTAAAAAAGCTATAAAATTAGTAATTGTTTTCATAGCTTCAAACAGTCTTACTAGATCACTCTAGTAAGATTCTTTGGAATTCTTTTAAATCATTTGTTAAAAAATCCTTGGAGAGCACTGAATTTGTTTTATTAACATCATCGACAAAGTTCGACATGATGTAATCTTCATACTAATAACAATAATTTTCTTTGAATCATAGCGCCCATGTAACATCTACGTGCTAACGCTGTGCCAAATTATCTGTGCTAACATAAACGCTAAGCTGATTTCGACCTCTTTCTTTGGCGATATAAAGTGCTTGATCCGCTCTATCAATCAGTTCATAAAACGTCGAAATATCCCTAGCTGTCATATATTCAGCAATGCCAATACTCACCGTAATTTCAATGAATTGATCAGCCATATTATATGGGTGATCTTCAACATTTTTTCTAATACTTTCCGCTATTTTCTCAGCGCTTTCCAAAGTGGTTGTTGGTAACAAAATAACAAATTCTTCTCCCCCATATCTTGTTACAATATCTATACTTCGCACGGATTCCGTTATTAGTTTAGCAACATGCTTTAGTACTTCATCACCAATTAGATGTCCATATGTATCATTTACCTTTTTGAAAAAATCAATATCAATCGCTATACATGAACAATGATTTTCTTCTTTGACACATTCATGAAAAGCATGCTCTCCCTGCTCAATCAAATAACGACGATTATAAAGCTTTGTCAACTGGCAGGTGATAGATAGTTCCCTCAGTAAAATTGTATCTTCTTTCACTTTTACGCTCATTTCATTGAAGGACGAACAAAGTTCCTGAAACTCTTTGGCATAAGGTGCCAGCTGTTGTTCATTAATTTTATAATCGTAGTGTCCTTGTTCCACCTTGCCAACTCCTTTAAGCAGTTGCTGAATCGGCTCTTCTATACTTTTAGTAATAAGAAGCATGATTTTAATGGTGTAAAATGTGCCTAATAAGATACAGACGGCTAACAGCACGAATCTTTTTATTAATGGCGAATACGCTTCCCATATGTCGACTTCTGAAATAATGTACCATTTCCCTTGATTAATTGGCTTGTTTTTAGCCAGAACCCATTCGCCCTTGCTGTCTTTATAGATAGTGAGAGACTGCGTCGATTGATCCTGTGCAGCCATAAGAATATGCTCATCAATCATATAATTTTGCCTAAACATATCTTCATTATGCTCGTTAGTTGACTTTTTGTTCTTATTAGATTCAAATTGCGTGAGCAAGATTCCATCTTGATTCAAGATATATGCATGCCCTAGAAAACCAACCCTTGACTCGTGTAATAGCTGCGTGATTGTAAGTAAATTGACGGTTCCAAAAACAACACCATTAAATTGTTGCTCCTCATTCAGAATAGGTGAAGCAAAAGCAATAATTGGTTGCTTTGTTACTTTACTAATTATAATATCCGTTATATATGGTTGTTTAGTTTCCTTAGCGACTTGAAAGTACTGACGATCATTCACATCAAAGCCCGTACCATTTCTACGATATTCGGTAACTGTATCGAATTGTATAATACCTTCTTTATTGACGAAGATTAAATCAGCAAAATCTGTTTGTTCTTTAAAATCTTGAAAAAAGGTCTGAGATTTTTCATAATTATAGCTTCTAACAAAATCTAAATTAGCGATTGTATGTATATCTCTTGATCGCTCCGTTAACCAGCTTTCAAAAAAATAAGTTTGAGCGTCTAAGTAATTAGCCATCTCTTCATTTTGGTGTTTAATGGTTTGTTGATATTCGATAAAAAGCGTAGGAATAAAAATAAATAGACTTATGATGAAAGTAATACTCACATGCCCTCTGCGAAGTTGGTTCTTTATCGTATTCTGCCTTTGTAGCTTCTTTAAAATTTTCAAGCTTTCCCCTCCACAAAATACTTACCAAATATAACCAATTTATTAGAGATTTTTTATACTTCATTTAAAAATACCACAATCTAATGATTGTGGCAGTGAGAAATTTAATATTCCGTTATTTTTATTGTAATAATATTTGCAATATTGTCATAAATATTGCTGCTCCTAAAGGGACTATTTTTAGTAAAGTGAACCCAACTGAAGATGTGCAGATTGGTTCTAAAGGGTCCTTTGTTGGAGAAACTAAATATTGTATGAAGCGCTGCCAACGACTTTTCTTATAACGCATTAGTTGCTTCGGCAGTTCCACTTCATATTGATCGAAGTTGTTTTTTAATTGTGATTCTTTGTGAAATTCATCCTTTAGCATCGAAATCCTCCTTTAGTTCCTCTTTCAAAGATTTCATCGCACTAAGTAGTCTCGATTTAACTGTACCTGTTGGAATAGATAGAATCATCGCAATATCATCCTGTGGTAAATCATGATAGTATGCTAGCAGAATAACAGCTCGCTGCTTATCCGGCAATTTGAGGATCGCTTGTTGCACAGTTAATTTCTCATCTGATGATAATCGATAACTTGGTATAGGTGTTAAAAATGGAAGAAGCGTGCGCCATTTCTTGCGCCGATTCAATTTATTAATCATTAACCGATACGCAATTTGAAATAAGAATGCTTTGACTGTCCCCTTGCGATGGTCGAAATCATCTTTTACATATTGTAAACGTTCAAAGGTATCTTGCACAATATCAATACTTAGCTGCTCTTCACGTGTATAGCGAAACAAAAAGCAATACAGAGGCTCATACAGGTGACTATAAAGGTTTTCAAAAGCCTCTACATTTCCATTTTTAAAAGCCTCCATCCACTCCTCATTGCTTGTCATCAAGCTCATCCCCCCAATGAGCCTTAATCGACTTTAATGTTATGGAAACACGCGAAACTAAATAGGCCACTATCACAATCACCCATGCTTGTGACTGATTTGTAAAAAACTGCACATACGGATTTTCAATCGTTTGACCAGCAGTTAACAAGAAATTTAATGCCTGCACACAAAGTATCGTATAAATTGATAAAACAAGTGTTAGCGTATCAAACACATTCCAGCGTAAATAAATCGTTGTTTTTTTATAATTAATCTTCCTATTTTCCCGAACGACATATTTTCTATCCAGAGGAATCACAAGTGCTAAAATAATTACCATCCATATTCCACCCACAATGAATGAAACAATCCATCCAATACCCAAAAGAATCACCTACCGAAAGTTATATACTTTTTTAGCGATAATCGCTAACAACAAACTTAAAACTGTTAAAATCATAAAATATTGATACTGTGGCAACCACGTTTTCTGTATTAAATCCAGATTAAATTGCACAATGTCATTTAAATATAACATTGGGTTCCAACCTAGGAATATATAATAATCATGCGGATTTTTACCAGCTAAACTTAAAAGCATAGTCGTCATCGTAATCGAAAACATAAAAACGAGCATAATTGGCACAAGCATACTTTGTGCGACTTTGCCATTTCGAAATAGACTTGCCAAAATAAAGCTTAACGGATAAAGTGCTAATAACACAAAATTACTAACAAGAACTATCATCGTCATCGATGCAAGTGGTATGTCTATTAACAAGCGATAACCAATTAATAAAAGGATTAAATAAATATTCATTAGCGTAAATACACCAATACCCATACCCAAGTAATATTTGAAGGATGTGACATCTGTACGCTGTATCCAGTTGTAGGTAAGCTCTGCCTTTAAATCTGCTAAATAAATTGTCGCACTAGAAAAGGCAAATGAAAAGATGAGTAATAAAATGGAGATCGGCATAAATTGCCCCTTTATCATAAAGAAAAGCGTCTCTTCACTTCCTGCAAATGACATTTTAATTATCCATGAAATCAATATAAAAAGAAAAGGGGTCACCAAGTTTCCAAACATTACACCTACGTTACGAAAATTTTCTAGCATATATATACGTGCAATCTGTGTGATCATGCGCCCCTTCCTCCCAACACCTGACCTGTTACGTCAAAATAAATCCCTTCAATGCCTGGCAATACTGCATGCTTATATTTTCGCTGCAATTCCTCTCTCTTGCCATGTTCTACAATTTTCCCCTTATCCAACATGTAGATATAATCAAATAACGCTTCAAACTCCGCTACTTCATGACTAATAATGATTAATAATGATTAATATTTTGCTTTGCTGTTGCATTGTTGTTTGTAAAAAAAGAAGTAATTGCTTTTTTTTCATTAAATCCAAATCTGCAAATGGCTCATCTAAAAGAATTATTGGCTTATTCAACAGAAATGCTAAAAAAATAGATACGGCCTTACGTTGACCGCCTGATGCATTTTTTAATAGTACACGTTTATAAGACTCGATACCCAAAATTTCATATAATTCTTCTGAATAGTAAGCATTCTTCGTTAATTTTTTGAACAATTGAATAATCTCACGAATGTTTAAATGCTTATAACTTTCAAATGTTTGATACTGTATAGCGATTTCTTCAAAGACTTGAGAAGTTGAGCCTTTAAGAAGTATCGAACCTGTATCTACTTTTTCATCCCCCACCATGCATTTTGCCAAAGTCGACTTTCCTGCTCCATTTTGACCCAATAGTAGATAACAAGTACCACCTTTAAAAGTGGCTGAGACACCATCTAATATCGACGTGCCATTATATTTTTTCACAACATTCTTCAACATAAGTTCCATAAATAAACCTCCCTATTTGTATTCTCACTAACTATACAAACGGGCATTGCAAAAGGTTCATTATATTTTACAAATTTATATAAATAATGTAAAAAACTCAATTTGCAGGGGTTTTCTTTTCTTCATCCCCCTGCTTGTTAGTTGAACCAATCGGGCTTTTACGATCAGATGATTGCCGACCTAGTTGACTCATTGTTGTCTTTCCACTTGAGTTGGGCATATTTTAAGTTTCCAAAAGCAGATTCCTATTTACATGTATTAAAAATCGAAAATACAAGGTCTATTTCCTGTTCAAGCTTTTGAGCATTATGTGGGTGAAGATAAAAAGATGATAGTGGGACGTTTTAAAAGAGACATGATTGCTTTTGTATTGAAAAAAATTGTTGTGTCAGTATTTTGCAATAGCGTTCTTGACACCTTGATCTTACTGCAATCAAAAATAGCATACTCAGACAATTTGATCTGAGCATGCTACTTCTTTGTTCTTTCTATTGCAAAAATTTCACCCCCTAGTCATTCACAATAAATTTTTGAATGGCAGGTAGTAAGTCCTCCTGCAGCGGCAACGTTGGATTTGCATACGTCGCTAAATTCCCCTCGCGCTCTGCTGGTGCAGTTTTCAGGACATGATTCATACCTTCTACATATAAAAGTTCAGCATCTTTCCTTCCAGTCTTTAATGCCTCCGCATCTGTCGCTTTCACTTGTAAATCCGTTGTACCTTGAATAATTAAAACTCGGCTATTCAATTTTTCAAGTTCACGAGCCGGATTATATTTTAACCAAGAAATCATATACGGTTGTACAGATGGTCTAAACAGTGCTTGTAGTTCTGGAGAAACATGATCTACGAGCTCACCTTTTTTTAACGAAGTAAGAATTTTCGTTGTTTCCTTCGTTAATGGTGGCGTCAACTGCCCTGCTAATTGCTCAACTAATATTTCATCAATCGCTCTACCTGCCCCTGCGATTGATACGAATGAATCCACATTTGCTTTTTGAGCAGCGAGCATGCCAATTAATGAACCCTCACTATGCCCAATAATATGAACACTGGAATAGGCTTTATCTGCTAAAAGGGTATTAATAACTTGAACAGCATCGTCTACGAATTGATCGATGGACACATCTTCTTCCTTTGTTAAAAGGGACAGATTATCACCGACACCACGTTTATCATATCGAACAGTAGCAACACCTTCGTCCGCTAATCCTTCGGCAAGCATTTTTAAACTATTATTTTTACCAGCAATTGCTGAATTACCATCCTTATCTGTCGGACCTGAACCTGCTAAAATTAACACAACTGGTGATGGTTCCTTATTACTTTTTTGAAGCGCTACTGTTAAATCACCATCTGTAACAGGGACAGTGATTGTCTCATAGGATACTGGCTGTTCTTCGTAGGGCTTTAATAAAAGTGTGTAGTTCCCACCATTTTGATTAAAAGTAGCTTCAATTTGCTCACCCTTTAATGTACCCTTGATTTCAATAGCCGAGCCATTTAAGTTGATGGAAACAATTACTTGATCACCATCATACTTCACACTTTTAAATGGATAATTACTTACATTTTGCGCTGGTACTGATAACGTCCCACCTTCTTTTTGTAAATCAACAATAACTGGGAGTGAGCCGTTTGGAATTTCAATATCACCTGCCCATTTTCCTATCAGCTGCTCATTCATAGCTTTGACCTCCTCTGTCATATCAACCTGTGTATCCTTTTCATTCTGCGTACAGCCAACTAATAATAATGCGACGAAGCATACTACTAATAGCTTTTTCATAAAATTTCCTCCCTTATATAAAAATAATCAATGCAATCGGTAACAAGATAAGGAGTATAATAAAAAAACTCCATTTATTCCCCAGATTAATAGTCCAGCCAATACCAAATTTTTTCTGTATAAGTAGTGCTGGATCATCCTTGTTTATGTAAAAAATACCCCACTTCCAATACCGGTCATCCCCAGCAACACTTTCATTTGAAGTAATTGTAGGAAAGCGCTCATTACTTTTACTAATTTTCCAAATAAGGAATAGTAACCCTCCAAATGTTAATAGCATGAAACCGATAAAAAGAGGGAAGAAATAAGAGGCTTTTTCATTTTGCACAATGATTGACGTATACTGTAAAACTACAAGTAAGATTGTCATACCTAAATTAATAGTAGCTAAATACCAACTTCCATATTTTCTCTGATAATGCTCTCGGTTAGCGGATGCTTTCTTTTCTTGAGCACTCAATTGTATCTTGGCCCTTTTCATACCTACACCCATTATTAAATAAGTCAGTTGTATACCAAGCAAAAGTAGTGGTAGCTCTATAACAGAAATCCAAGTCTTTTCTGTCCAACCATCTACCTCACCTTGAGCATTCCAATGTGTAGGGAACACATCTGGAATTGAAGCGTAATTCATATACGTATAAGTAATAAGTGCTAAAGTAATAATAATTGGCACTGTAAAGAAAATAGGTGGTAAGGTTTCATCTTTTGCTCGCAATGATAAATCCATCACGTGAACAGTCTTTACATGCCCCTCCCAATCCTCTTTTTGCTTCAATTTCTTCGTTTTGGCATGATAGACCATATACATAGCTGATGAAAGCATCAACATCACATAGAGCAAGACGAATGATATAAAAATCCATGTTCCGTCTGGAATTGAGATAAAAAGTAAGACAATTTGTAGTACCGTAAAAACTCCACCAAGACTTCCCAAGCAAAAACTATATTGTTTTTTGAATTTTAGTAGTCGATGATGTTTTACAAAAGGTTCTGGGATGGATACGCCAAACACCGCAGTTTTTCTTGTGAAATAAGGTGTCATGGCTTGTAAAATTGTCAAAAAAATAAAAATGGCTAATTCAAAGCGCATCGAATCCCTACTTCCATTGTTTTAAAATGCGATTGAAAAGTGTTGTGATTTGATCTTCTTCAAAACCACGTGCATACGCCTCTGCCACGATTGGCTTTAACGCTTTTTCTATTTCGCCTTCCTCTATCTCCCGCTGGTGTCCACCTATAATCATAGCCTTTGCTTTTGGCTTTAACTCGATGAGTCCTTTCTCTTCAAGCTCATGGTAACTTTTACTCACTGTACTAACATTAATGCCTAAATCTGCAGCCATTGTTCGTACAGAAGGTAATGTATCACCATTTTTTAGCTCCCCCATGGCAATTAACTCAATCAGCCGATTCGCCAACTGTTTATAGAGCTGTATTTCACTGTTTGGGTCTATTTGAATATGCATCGTTCTACCTCCTATCTGTATCGCATTATACCAAACAGATTCTGTCATACATAGAGTAATACAGTTTTGCACATAAAGTCAAATAATTTTGGCAAAAATAAAAAAAGACCCAGAATCATTCTGGGTCCGAGGACACTTATTGCCTCTAATTGATTGTTACTGTTCGGTTTCTGCTTCAGACCTCAAGATATAATAAGACAGAGTAAACTCTGTGTTACCAATTCATTGAGTTTTTTGAAGCTCCACCTTATACAGTTGTGGCGGACTTTCCTGAGATTCTTTGTCTACTGGTGTATGACTACTCATTCTGCATCCTCCTCATCATCATAGATGAATAAGTGTAACCTTTAACAGTATGGGCTGTATTTATGGAAGCTATACAAGTACTTCAAAAAATTTTTACTTCACCGCTTTTTTGTTAAACATTTTAATTTTATTGCAATAATTTTGGCATTTATCAATTTTGTTTTGTGATTTAACGCAAAGTTTACCGTTTTCAGCAAAATGTCTTCATACAAAACAGCACGAGTTTTATGTTTATGTCTCGTGCTGTTGCTGTTATTACAATCATTTTACCGTTAGTTGTTTTTCTTGAAAAACTTGTTGTGCCACCGTTAGTGCATTTTGCACACGTGGAAAGCCAATGTATGGCACTAATTGCAACAGAGCTTCCACAATCTCTGTAGGTGTTAGACCTGCATGCAAGCCTCGTGTAATATGTGTTTTTGTTTGTGGTGCAGCGCCTTGTGTTACAACCGTTGTTATCACGACAAGCGCGCGACTTTTTGCATCTAGTCCTGGTCGTGAATAGACGTCACCATAGGCAAACTCAATAATCATCTTACGTAAATCTGGTGCTATGTCAGCGAGTGCATCTGATTCTACCATGCGAGCTGCTTCCTCTGCAGTGACATAGTGTTTAATGGTTTCTAGGCCCTTTGTAAAACGTTCAGTCATTTAAAATCCCTCCCAGTTTTTAAAAAACCTATTTTTTTATACAAAAGCCCCAATTCCGCGTCTCCAGAATTGGGGATTGTCCTTCACATATGTAAGGTGCTCTTTTTCGTTTCACCCTCTGGCTCCAGCGAAAAAGGAAATGTTTTTTTCATAGTGCCTCACAGGACAGCTTTAATGAAGTTCTATGCAAAAGTCACGAAGACATGCACGCATAATTATGAATTGTGTGTAAATTGTGTGTGTGCCAGGCACCCCTTGGCTTTTTCAATTTGGATCTTTACTTGCTCAAAACCTGTACCACCTAATGAATGACGACGGCGAACAGCCGCTTCAGGTGCTAATACATCATAAATATCCGCTTCGATGAGCTCGCTTTCTTTTTTCATGTCTTCAATCGGTAAATCTAATAAATAGATGCCCTTTTGAATACAAGTAAAGACTAGTTTGCCAGTAACTTCATGTGCTTCACGGAATGGCATTCCTTTTGTTGCAAGATAATCTGCAAGTTCCGTTGCATTTGAGAAGTCAGCGTGCACTGCCTTGTGCAGACGCTCTGTGTTGACAGTCATCGTGCGTACCATACCTTCAAAGATTTTCAATGAGCCAAGAATTGTATGTACGGTATCGAACATACCTTCTTTGTCTTCCTGCATATCTTTGTTGTACGTTAACGGTGTACCTTTTAAAACGGTTAATAAGCCCATTAAGTTACCGTAAACACGACCTGTTTTTCCACGAATTAACTCCGCCATATCAGGATTTTTCTTTTGTGGCATAATCGATGAGCCTGTTGAAAATGCATCATCTAGCTCGATAAATTTGAATTCATCTGTAGACCAAAGAATAATCTCTTCAGCAAAACGCGATAAATGTGCCATGAGTAATGAAGAATGACTTAAAAATTCAACAATAAAATCACGATCGCTTACCGCATCCATTGAGTTTGCATAAACTTGCGAAAAGCCAAGTAGTTCCGCTGATTTAAGACGATCGATTGGGAAAGTTGTCCCTGCCATCGCTCCAGCACCTAAAGGTAGAATATCAATGCGTTTTACAGATTCAGTAAAGCGTTGTTTATCGCGCTCAAGCATCCAAAAGTAGGCCATTAAATGATGGGCAAACGAAATTGGTTGCGCACGCTGTAAGTGCGTGTAGCCAGGCGCAATTGTTTCAACATGCTCTTGTGCTTTTTCTAGTAGCGTTTTTTGGAACGTTTCGATTAAGCCGATTGCTTCCTGTACACGTTTCTTTAAGAAAATATGCATATCTGTTGCCACTTGGTCATTACGGCTACGACCTGTATGCAGTTTCCCACCAACAGGGCCAATTAAATCAATCAGCATTTTCTCCAAGTTTAAATGGATATCTTCATTCGCAACGCTAAATTCAAGCTCACCAGCGATTGCTTTCTCTTGTAATTGTGCAAGGCCACCAAGAATGCTATCAACGTCTGCTGCTGGTAAAATTCCAGTTGCACCAAGCATTGTCACGTGAGCCACACTACCTTCTAGATCTTCCATTACAAGTTGTTGGTCAAAGCCGATAGATGCGCCGAACTCATCAACCCATGCTTCTGCTGATTTTTGGAAACGTCCGCCCCAAAGTTTTGTCATAACAGCTCACCTTTTCCTTAATTACTTATCGAAAAGGTGCAGTACAGCGCGAATGCTACACTACACCTAGGTTTTCTTTGTGCCTAGCTCCAGCTCCCATACCCTCGCGTCACAGTCTGCTCCCTCGGGCAACAGTGGTGAAACGTTACCATACGCTTCGGGCCGCAAGCAGCGTTATGGGGCTAAACAGGGTGCTTGTGCTTTTCTTGACTATTTTTTATTAACTGAAGAGTTTACAACTGTTGGTAAGCCCCATAATTCGATGAAACCAACTGCTGAAGCATGGTTGAATACATCTTCTTTTGAGTAAGTTGCAAGCTTTTCATTGTATAAAGAATTTGGAGATTTACGTCCCTCAACGATTGCATGACCTTTGTAAAGTTTCACTCGAACAGTACCATTGACATATTGTTGTGACTCTTTTAAGAATGCTTCAAGTGCATCACGTAATGGAGAGAACCATAGACCATCATAGATTAATTCAGATAATTTTTTCTCAATTACTGGTTTAAAATGCGCTAATTCTTTTACAAGTGTTAAATCTTCAAGCTCTTTATGAGCAGTTAACAATACTTTTGCACCTGGAATTTCGTAAACTTCACGAGATTTAATACCAACTAAACGGTTTTCTACGTGATCGATACGACCAACACCGTGTGCGCCAGCAACTGCATTTAATTCTTGAATTAAATCAGCAAGTTTCATTTCTTTGCCGTTTAGAGCAACAGGTTTACCAGCTACGAATTCGATTTCTACGTATTCTGCTTCGTCTGGCGCTTTTTCTACAGAAACTGTTAAACCATAAGCCTCTTCTGGTGGTGCTACCCAAGGATCTTCCATTACGCCCGCTTCATTTGCACGGCCCCATAGGTTTTGGTCGATTGAGAATGGTGAATCAAGTGTAGCAGGAATAGGTACATTGTGTTTCGCTGCATATTCGATTTCCTCGTCACGGCTCCAGCCCCATTCACGAACAGGTGCTAAAACCTCTAAATCTGGATTTAAAGCTTTAATTGATACTTCGAAACGAACTTGGTCATTCCCTTTACCTGTGCAACCGTGAGCAACTGCATCCGCGCCCACTTGGTTTGCGATTTCCACTAATTTTTTTGAAATAAGTGGACGAGAAAGAGCTGATACTAATGGATATTTTTGTTCATACCAAGTATGCGCTTGTAAAGAAACTAGTGCGTAATTTTCAGCGAATTCGTCCTTCGCATCTACCATATATGATTCAACTGCGCCTACTTGAAGCGCTTTGTTTTTAATGAATTCAAGATCTTTTCCCTCACCAACGTCAAGACAAACTGCGATAACGTCCCAACCTTGCTCTTTTAACCACGGAATTGCTACTGAAGTATCAAGACCGCCAGAGTATGCTAATACTACTTTTTTATTTGCCATGAAAAAATGCGCCTCCAATTGCTCTATAGGATATGTATGTTTATACATTCACTTAAAAGTTTATACACGAATAGTATCATGTTATAAAAATAAAAACAAGTGTATTTTTATAAAAAAATAGACTTTTACGTTTAATCATAAAAGTCAGTTATTACTTATTTTTAGCTACTATTCGTACAGTAAATCTTTTTACTCGAAAAAACGATTAATTCCTTACAAGACGAATGTATACAATATAAAAAAAACCTTCTGCAAAAAAAGAGAAACCTTTTCAAAAAATCATTTGAAATGGCTTCTCTATAAAGTTATTTCTTATTAAAAAATGGCTTACCTAAAAATTCAATCGTAGCAGGCGCTAAAGCATATAACTTACTGGATAACCCCATAATACGTGGTAAATTAACTTCTCGTACTGGACGCTCAATTGTTTTGATCGTAGCTTGTGCAACTTCTTCAGGTGTTAGTAAAAATCTACCTAAAGACTCTCGATAACCACTTTCATCATTTACCTTATCCAAAAAGGGTGTATCAATCGGACCAGGGTGAATCGCAGTAATCTTGACATTAAATGGTGCCAGTTCCATACGTAGGCCGTTTGTAAAACCAACAATAGCATGCTTTGTCGCTGCGTAAACACTTGCCTTTGGTGTTGCTACCTTTCCTGCTTGCGAACCGATAAAAATAAGCTGGCCCTGCTCACGATCTATCATAGGCGCTGCTAAACGTTTTGCTAAGTAAATCGGTACACTGACATTGAGCTCAACCATTTGCTTAATAGCTTCATCCGATAATGCTTGCGCAATGCCAAACTTGCCAACCCCCGCAGAAAGTATAGCTACATCAAGAGTAGGTAACTGAGCACATATTTCGTCAATTGCTGTTAGTGTTGTTAAGTCAGCCTGAATAACATTGGCGCCTAGTCTTTCCAGCGCTTTTAACGCTACTGCATTACGGCCTGTGGCATAGACCACGTGACCTTGAGCAACTAATAATTCAGTAATTTTCAAGCCTACACCACTAGTCGCTCCCGTAACAAAGATTGTCTTTTTATTCATTTTCATGTATAAACCTACTTTCGTTTAAACAGATAGACACCTTCATCATTTTTCATAGACGTCACAAGGTTAATTGCCTCTAAGTAGTCTAAATGACCAAGCGTTTTAGAAAGTGTTAGACCAAGCATACGCTGAAAAATCGATGGATATAATCGTTGTGTCATTTGTACCACTGTTAACTGATCATCTCCGAGCAACTCATAAACCTTCATCGACTGTTGATGTTGTCGTTCAAGTCGCTTATCGATTAGTTGTGGAATATCTTCTAAATCCGCACCATGCCCTGTATACATTGTTTTCACGGGCAATTGGCGTAAAATTTCAAGTGAAGCATTATATTGTAGTAACGATTTCGTGCGACCTAAAGAACGCTCTAATGGTGGTTCAATTAGTGGATTGGGTGTAATCTTTTCAAGCAAAAGATCCCCACCTATGACATTATGTGATTTTTCATCCCAAAAAATTAAATGACTTTGCGCATGACCTAATGTTTCAAACGCCTGTAACCCTGGATGTCCAGGGACTTCATCTCCGTCATTTAAAATTTGTGTCAAAGGTCGTTCGCCTACTAGTTCTAATTCACGACGTACATGGACACTAGGCTGAATATATTCTTGAGGGACGCCATGTTCAAACAAACGCTCACTATAAAACTGTTCATGGTACCGTAAAAATTCTTCGTCATGACGTAACCATTTGTCGTTATATGCATGCCCTAAAATCTCTGCATAGGGAAACGCATCCACCCAACCTGCATGATCCGGATGGTGGTGGGTTAACACAACCTGTTCAATATCCTGCAACTGAAAACCGGCTGCCCGAACCCCCCATTTTAGAGCATCATATGCTTCCATTGTTTTTGGTCCAACATCAAAAATCGTTAATGCATCCCCTTTGACAACAAATGCATTAACATCGCCTACTTCATAGGGTGTTGGTATTTCAATTTTGTATATAGACAAAGCTGTTCCCCCTTTAATGCTACTAATGAATACCAATTCATTCTATTTTACAAGTTTTTCTTCCTTTCGTCACCCTCCTGTTGACAGGATGACGTATTATCAATATAATTTTGAATAATCTAATTATTCATATGCATTGAGGAAACCAAATACGTAATTGGTGAAGGTGTTCTAGAGAGTGTTACATTCGCTGCAAGTAACATCACCCACTCCCATTACCGAACCTACTTCTGAGCAGTTATGACAACATAACCGTCCCCCTTGCGATAAAAGGGCTAAGAGTTGTGCCAATTGGCAAACAAAGGTGGTACCGCGGAAACGACAGCGTTTTCGTCCTTCTATGTAAGGACGAGAGCGCTTTTTATTTTGAACTGGAGGTTTTTCTTATGAAAAAAATACTATTTATTGGTGCAGGCTCGATGGCAGAAGCATTAATGCAAGGCTGGATTAAGCAGAAGGTATTCACAGCGCAAGAACTATACGTCACCAATCGCTCAGATAAAGAGCGTCTACAATTTTTGCACAGCACATACGGCGTGAACTATAGGGTGGATGGCGCCATTTATATGCAAGCGGATTTAATCATCTTAGCAATGAAACCAAAGGATGCTATTGCTGCTATGCAAGAACTGCAACCTAAAATTTCCAAACACACCGCTATCCTGTCCATTTTAGCTGGTATTACCATAAACACTATAACAGAAAAATTAGGATTGCGACCAGTAGCACGTGTCATGCCTAATACTTCTGCAACGATTGGGATGTCAGCAAGCGGCATTGCATTTAATGGTAAAGTTTCGATTGAACATCGCACCATGTTTCTACAATTATTAGAGGCAGTCGGGTCCGTCATTGAAGTCGAAGAAGACCAGCTTCATGCCGTTACTGCACTTTCTGGTAGTGGTCCTGCTTATATTTATTACTTAATGGAAGCCTTTGAACGTGTTGGTACAGAGGTTGGCCTTACGAAAGATACAGTACGATTACTTATGACGCAAACGCTTGCTGGTACTGCTGAAATGTTAAAGCAATCTGCTGATGAGCCTGACGTACTACGAAGAAAAGTAACAAGCCCAGGTGGTACAACTGAAGCCGGCATAAAAGCTCTTGAACAATACCAATTTAATGAAGCAATTACAGCATGTATTAAAGAAGCTGAAGCCCGATCTCGCGCACTTGCAAAAAGCACGTAATCCATGCAAAATAGAGTTAACGACTAGGAATTAGGGGGAATTACATTGACTAAGTTATTCGAACCATATCAATTACAAACTATTTCTTTAAAAAATCGTATCGTCATGGCACCGATGTGTATGTATTCTGCTCAGGACGATGGTTTAGTGACACCGTTCCATCATGTACATTACGCCACACGCGCAGCTGGTCAAGTAGGATTAATCGTCGTAGAAGCTACTAGTGTAGCACCAGAAGGGCGCATTTCAAACAAAGATCTTGGCATTTGGGATGATACTCATATTGCAGGCTTAACACAGCTTGTAGATGGCATGAAGGCATACGGGGCAAAAACTGCCATACAGCTTGCTCATGCTGGACGTAAAGCAACAGTTGAAGGAGAAATATTTGCACCATCTGCCATTGCGTATAGTGATGCTTATAAAACACCGACTGAAATGACGATAGAAGATATCGAATATGTAATAGAAGCCTTTAAACAAGCAGCCATCCGTGCTAGTAAAGCCGGTTTTGATGCACTTGAGATTCATGGGGCGCACGGTTATTTAATTAGTGAATTTTTATCCCCAGCAACAAATAAACGCACCGATGCATACGGAGGCTCACAGGAGAATCGCTATCGTTTACTGCGCCTAGTCATTGATGCCATTCGTAGTGTTTGGGATGGCCCGTTGCTCGTTCGTGTTTCTGCTGAAGACTATGCAGAAGCTGGCACGACAATGGAAGATTTTATCGTATTCAGTCGCTGGATGAGATCACAGAGTGTCGATTTAGTCGATGTCTCTACAGGTGGCGTCGTACAGGCTCGCATCAACGTTTTCCCCGGTTATCAAGTGCCACATGCTGAACGAATTAAGCAAGGCGCTGAGATGCCAACAGGTGCAGTTGGTCTAATTACAACCGCTATTCAAGCAGAAGAAATTTTACAAAATAATCGTGCTGACTTGATTTTCTTAGGTCGAGTGCTCTTACGTGAACCATATTGGCCACTACGTGCTGCGAAAGAGTTAGGTGAAGAAGTGACACCACCCGTGCAGTATATAAGAGGTTGGTAATTCAATATCCATTTTTGTTATTTAAACCGTAACAAGACGATCACATGTGATTTATTCACTATATGTGACCGTCTTTTCACTTTATTTACCAATCCATTCTTGTTCTAAAATACTGTAAACAAGTGAGTCACGCCAACCATCTTGTAATAAAATATTTTCTCTTATTCGACCTTCTTTCCTCATACCAACCTTTTCTATTACTTTTAATGAGCCAATATTTCTTGGATCACAGGTAGCAAAGATACGATGTAATCGGAATTTTTCAAAGCCAAAATCTATTAACTGTTGTGCTACTTCTGTCGCTAAACCCTTTCCCCAGTAGTCAGGATGTAATATGTACCCAATTTCACCGACTTTGTTTGCAAAGCTTCTAATGTTAAGTTATCCTGCACCAATCATATTGCCGTTCTCCAACAATACGATGGCAAAGACGAACCTACTTCTAGGCTCCATATGAGCATCGTCAATTGCTTGTTTTACAAAACTTTTCGATTCTTCTTCATTATTTGGTCCCCAAGGTTGATAGTGACAAACTATCTCCTGACAAGCGTATCGATGTACATCTTTCCAGTCGCTTTCCTCGATTTCCCGTAGCTTAAAGCTCGAACCTTCTCTATATACCATCATCATCACTTCCTCCTAAGTTGTGCCGTTAACAGCTGACTTTATCATGATTTATGAACCCATCGATTTGGCTCAGCCAATAACTATAAACGTGGATTTGTTTAATTTCTTTATAGATATAGTAACACTTTTCGATTGTCTAGCAGAACACTTTAAAAATTGGCCTATCTACACTACAAATAATCTCTTGTGCGGAAAAGTGCTAATAATTCTTTTGGAACTTGTACTGAATCTTTATAAAAAAGATAGACTGGTATACGAGGCAATGCAAACTCCTCAAAAGGAACAATATTAAAACGCCCCTCCATTCGCTCTCTCCGAACAATCATACGAGGCAAAAAAGACATACCTAAGCCATCCTTTATGAGTCGTTTCACAACATAGGATTGAGAGATTGATACTTGTTTTGTAAATATGTATTGTTCTTTTACCTTACGTAATAAATCGTTCCATATTGTTGGATGATGATGCGTAAATAATGTATACGTTTGGAATAATTCTTCATAATCGATATATGATCCTGTTTCATCATCATAGGCGTCTAATGGTATCACCAATGCTAAAGGACTTTCTACTAGCAACTCTTGGCACCAATGTCTATATCGAGTTGGTAATAAAGAAATACCAATATGCGCCTTACCACTATTAATTAATTCTTCAATTTTACTTGAATCTTCCACAAGTAAGGATATTTCAATCGAAGAATTTTCGTTAATAAACTGATAAATAACATGAGGTAATATGGTTTCTACCATTAATGGTGTCATCGCAATGATTAATTTTTCCTTCATACCTTTAGTAGCTAAATGAAATCGTTCGACACTTTCTTCCAAATGGTTGATAATTTGTTGTGCTTCTATTAAAAACAGTTTCCCCTCCGCTGTTAATTGCACACGATTTTTCTCTCGTTTGAACAATTGAACTTTAAGGAAATCTTCTAACTGATGAATATGAACTGTAATGCTAGGCTGCGACAGATGCAATTCTTCAGCCGCCATTCTGAAGTTACAAGACTTTGCTGCCACAACAAAAGACTTTACCCATTTATAATCCATAATGCCACCTCAATTCAATTAATATTTTTAATTAATTTTATTATATATATTTAATTTACTAAATTGTATAACAATAATACACTTGAGACGAGATAGTTCATTTTACAACAAAGGGGAGAAACTATTATGCTAGCTAAACTAAGCCAACAGTTCCGTACTTTCGCAAAAAATGAATGTCAAAACTCCAGTCCGCTTTATGAACACTTAGCCTATAAAATTGCAGAGGATGAAGATTTACTAAGAATTGCAAGTTGTGTACCTCAAGGACAACCTGTACCTAATTTATTATTGGCAGCCGTCCATTATTTGTTATCATCTTTTAAAAATCCATTAGCTGATTATTACCCTTCCTTCACGGCATCTACGAAACCGATTATTGGCGTGTATCCAGTTTTTAAAGCATTCGTATTGGCCCACACAGATGAATTGAAGGTTATCTTGCAAGAAAAACTTGTTCAAACAAATGAAATTCTTCGTTGCGCATATCTTTATCCGATGATGACGGACATTTATGAAAGACATCAAAAGCCACTAGCATTTATAGAAATTGGCGCAAGTGCTGGTTTGCAGTTGGGCATGGACCATTATAATTATACTTATAATCAAGATTTATCTGTCAAAAATTCAGATAGTGACCTGGTCTTGGCCTCGGAAAATCAAGGTGAAGCACTACCACATTCCATTACTCATGCAATAGTTGTTTGCCAGAGAATTGGAATTGATTTAAATCCCATTGATGTAAATCATGATGAGGAGCTTCAGTGGCTTCAAGCATTAATATGGCCTGAACATCATGAACGACGTTCTTTGTTAACTAAAGCAATCCCCATTTTAAAATCACTTAATATAAAACTTATTAGAGGAGATGCAATACAATTAATAAAAGAGATCAGTAGTAAAATTAAGCACGAAGCGATTTTAGTTGTCTATCATACGCATGTTGCAAATCAGATACCAATGGCATTACGTCTTGAATTACTAGAATGCTTAAAAGAAATAAGTTTAGAGAGACCTCTTTATCATTGTTATAATAATTTGTTCGATTTACAGTTGCATCAAGACTTTATCCATCAGGCAGAAACAACAACCGTTCGTACAATGGAACAACCAGACGGTCATGCACGCTGGTTTACGTGGTCAAACCATTTATAAAAAACGCTGCAGGAGGTTATTTCCTCTTGCAGCGTTTTTAGTTAATAGCAAACTAGTAAAATAACTTTTTTATCTCTAGAAGTCATATTCCACATCTTTTTTCGCACGAATTTCCGCGAAAGCATCGGTTACCATTACGGTATCCTCAGCTAAACGCTCTAAACGGAAAAGAACGTCATCATTGATAATTTCTTTCCGTAAAAAATCCTTTTCTTCTATAAAGACATATGTCGGTACGATATGGGCTTTCATATAAGCGAGAATCGGTTTTAATTGCTGTTCTACCATTAAATAATGCTTTGACGTGCCAGCTGTTACGATCGTACTTACAACTTTATCACGAAAGGCATTTACAGGTAATAAGTCAAAAATGTTTTTTAATGTTGCTGGTATAGAAGCTTGGAAAGTTGGTGTGCCTATAATCAGTGCATCAGCAGCCATAATTGCTTCTGCCACATGCTTTGTATCACCCTCGTATTCAAAGTAATTGCGACCATCACTGAATTCTATTTTATAATCAGCGAGATCGAGTACGATAACCTCATGCTTAGGGTATTTTTCTTGAAGTATTTCAACCACTTTACTGATGGCGATTTTTGTTTTAGAGCCAACAATTGAACCAGCTAGTGCTACGATTTTCATGCTTCTCGCTCCTTATTTCGCTGTATATTTTTTAATCGTTGGTAATATATCATTGCCAATGATTTCGATGTTTTTCATAATTTTATCGTAAGGTACCCCACCAAAATCAATTTGGGCCATAAAACGTTGCATGCCAAATAACTCATATTGATAGAGTATTTTTTCAATAATTTGCTCCTTACTACCAACCATAAGTGCATCACGTGTATCTGGCGCGTGGGCAAATTGCTGCTTTGGATACCCACCACCACGAATTGCCTGGAAGCCTCCATTTAGATGTGGATACATCCCCTGCAAGGCATCTTTTGTTGTTTCAGCTACATAAAATAAGCTTGTTGTAGCGATTGGTAATTCCTTTGCATCAAAACCGCTTCTTTCAGCTGCCTCACGATAGGCATCCACAGAAGGCTTAAAGTTAGCTGCGGGTCCTCCTAATGTCGTTAACATCATCGGGATACCCATATAGCCTGCTTTAATGGCACTGGCAGGTGGTCCGCCTACCGCACGCCAAATTGGTAGCGAGCCATCTTTCGGTTGTGGCAAAATTTGAGCATTACGAAGTGGTGCTCGATATTGCCCTTCCCAAGTGACAAGCTCTTCGTCATTAATCTTTTTCAGTAATTCCAACTTTTCCTCAAAAATTTCTTCATAATCCTGGAGATCGACGCCAAGTAAATGGTAGGCACCCACACGAGAACCTCGCCCAGCAACAATTTCTGCACGTCCATTAGAAATTAAATCAATCGTCGCAAAATCTTCATATACTCGTACAGGGTCAGATACACTCAGCACCGTAGCCGAGCTTGCTAATTTAATTTTCGTCGTTGCATGTGCAATCGCACCTAGAACGACTGTATGTGCCTGTGTTGTAAAATACGATTGGTGACTTTCACCAACCCCAAATACATCAATACCTGCTTGCTCTGCTAACTGACTTGCTTCGATTAGCTCTTGAAGACGTTGCTGTGCAGATATTCGTTCACCTGTTAAAGGATTTGGTATGTGATCCCCTAACGAATACAATCCAAATTCAATTCCTTTTGATTGGTTTATACGATATTTTTCCATTATTGTTCTCCCCTTCACTCTAATGGTTCTAAAATTGCTTCAATTTCAGCTCGTTTTCCTTCTAAAAACGGCGGCAAATCAAGCCCTTTTCCGAGATCTTCTACGGAAGAATCCACAGTAAAACCAGGGCCATCTGTAGCCATTTCAAATAAAATGCCGTTTCGGTCTCTAAAATAAAGACTTTGGAAATAATAACGGTCCACGACGCCTGTGCTCTCTAATCCGCGTGCTTTAATTAATGCATCCCATTGTTGCAGTTCCTCCACTGTCGCTACACGTAAAGCTAAGTGGTGAATACTTCCACGACCAGGCTTTTCACTTGGCCCCTCCAGTTCCTTCACAATAACCTCGCCTAGTGTTTCCCCTTCAATGGACTGCAGGCGAACTTCTTTGTCATTTTCCGTGACAACTGTATAGTGAAAAAGTTCTTGTAATAACTTCACGGTACGACTTAAATATCGGACTGTAATTTCTACTGTGCCCATCCCTAAAATACGGTGTTCCACAGGGATTTCTGAACTTTCCCATACTTGCCAATCTGCTGGCGTTTCTTGATTGTGATGATTTATTAGCACCATGCGCAAGCCTTCATGATCTTCAAAAGACAACGCGTCTTTGCCCGCATAGGTCATAATCTCACTATGTTGAACCTCTAAAAGCTCAAAACGCTTTTTCCAAAACACGAGGCTGTCATAACTTGGCACTAAAAGACCAATGCACGTAATCGCATTCGTACCACGTACTGTACGTCCAGCAACAGGCATCTCAAAAAAGGTTAGTTCAGTACCAGCGGCTCCTGTTAAATCTCCATAAAATAAGTGGTACATAGACGGTGAATCCTGGTTAACTGTTTTTTTCACACGACGTAAGCCAAGGATTTTTGTATAAAAATCATTATTACGTTTGCCGTTTTTTGTTAGCATAGATATATGATGATGCCCGCTTAATTTGCGCATTTCTGCTTCCTCCATTTTTCACTTGACTAAGCAAGTGATAGTGTAAAAAAAATCACACGCGTGGTAATTTTTTTTCTCGACTATGTTTTTCTAGTTTGGACATGAGCGAATACAATGATTTTATTTCTTCTTCTGATAATACATCTTCAAAAAATGAGGATTGAAAGTGAAGCTGACTTGGTGTTGCCGCATCAATCATCTGCTCACCTTTTACCGTTAGCGAAATCGTTTTTGTCTTCCAATTTTGCTTACGTTCAATCAGACCATCCTTTTCAAGTCGAGCAAGCATACGAGATATCCCACCTTGTGTGACCGTAACTTTCTCAGCTAACTGTGATTGCGTTAATGGTGCATATGTCTTGATTTGTATTAACACATCGAATTGGGCGGTTGTTAAATCGAAACGCTTTAAAAAATCATTCGATAGCTGATTACTTTGATTCGTAAAGCGCATCATACGCAACCAAGTAAGTGAGCCCAGTGTATGTTTTCGCATCACTTTGTCCTCCCTTCTTTTGTACTGCACCATCACTTTACCACGCAAGTGATAAGTTCGCAAGAAAAACATCTCGAATATGAGATATTTTCAGTCTATAGAATACCATGCGTCGTAATTGGATGTAGATTCCCTTTAAAAGCAAATGAAATTCTTCCGGTTTCCTCAGACACAACCATAATCAGCGCATCGCTCCGTTCACTTAAGCCTATTGCAGCTCGATGTCTTGTGCCTAGTTTTTTTTCGCCCGTATAGATATCTGAAAGAGGCAGCACATTTGCCGCTGACACAATTTTATTATGATTTACTAATACAGCTCCATCATGCAGTGGACTTCCTGGGAAAAAAATAGATTCTAATAAAGAATGCGTTATTTCTGCTCCGATATGAATACCAGGTTTTAAGAAAGAATCAAGTGAATCTTCCCTCTGTACCACAATTAATCCACCATGCCTTCTCATCGACATATTCTGGACGCAATTTGATAGCTCTGGATATTTTTCAGTAAACGGTGACAAATAACAATTTAAATAAAAAGTTGCAGCTTGCATTTCAATCTTTATAAATTTCTCTTTAATTTTTTCAAAATTTCCAAGTAGACAATTTGCTTCTGTATCCATTGCCTCTATACTTTGCTGTAACGACATGATGACTTGATTAAGTTCTTCTTTTACTGTTTGTTTCATTGGTGAAAAATCACAATTTGATTGATTCATAGAAACACGCCTCTTTTCTAACAGAATGATGGATCACCTCTTGTTATTTTTAGTTTCTCTATCTGAATTTTTTTTATTCGCTTTGAATGCACTTCAGCAATAATTTCCTTTTCAAAAAAGCAAGACGACTACCTGTTCAAAATTGAACAAGTAGTCGCCTATTTTTTGTCTCGAAAGATATAAGTCGTGCACCATGTTGAGCAATTAATTATAGCCTGACGCAAAATAACTACCAAAGGAAGTTTCAATAACTTATCAAAGGTACCTGCTGTTGCCCTGATAGTAAACAGCTTAGGGTAATTTTATAGGGAGATGGCATCTACCTATAAAAGCACACGCCATTCTTAGAATATCTACCAATGGCGTGTGTTGAATTCACCTGGAAGTTACATAAGACCAGCACGAATTTTCTTGAAAATACTGTATGTAGTAAAAGCAGCTGCTGGTGCAAGGACTGCAATAAAGATAAGCCATACTTTCAAGCTTTCTGTTGACTTAAGTACTTCATAGTTTGTTGTAACATAAATAATAAGTCCGCCTAACAGTACATAGCTCAGCACGTTTGGAAAAATAACAAGTAAACGTAAAACAGCTGGTGGCATTTTTTGTTGATCCATATAACCACTCCCCTTTTACTCAATTATACGTAAATCATCTATTAAACGCACTATATTTCTATCATTCACACTCACTTACTATAGAAGAGTCGTATAGTTTAAACTTTATATTTACCTGCCGAGTGCTGTAAGTTATCTGCGGTTGTATTTAATATTTCGATGATAGTTGTCATTTCATTCATGCTTGTAGCTTGATCTTGGGCCATTCGAGCAACGGCATCTACACTTGCGGATGTCTGTTTTGTCAAATTAGAAACATCCTCCATCGTAGCCGTTAATTGCTCTGTACTTGCGGCAATTTCTTCAGTTGCACTCGATACGATATCCACTTGAGCTGCTAAAACCTGAACGTCATTGCAAATACCTTCAAAAGAATGCTGCGCCTCGTTTGCAATGGCACGGCTAGTATTTAATACATTCGCTGTTGAATGAATAGCTTTTACAATTCCAGTCGTTTCATTTTGTACATTTACCACAACTTGCGAGATACGTTCAGCAGCCTCTTTCGATTCTTCAGCTAATTTTCGGACTTCTTCCGCTACAACGGCGAAACCTTTCCCTGATTCACCAGCTCGTGCTGCTTCAATAGACGCATTCAATGCAAGTAAATTTGTTTGATCGGAAATGCCTGTTATAACATTTGTAAATTCGCCTATCTTTTCTGATAGTTTTTCTAAATTCTCTGTACATGAAACTGATATATTTGTTTTTTCATATACCTCTACTAATTGTTTAAGTAAACGATTTATCGTTTGAAGACCGTCATTCGAATTTTCCTCCGTATTACGAGAAATCGAAGAAATTTCTGCAATGGATTGTGAAATATGCTGAATACCTCTTGCCAATTCTTCCATGGAATGAGCACTATCTTCTGTATTTTTCTGTTGGGCAAACGAAGTTTGAGCAACCTGTCTTGATTCTTTTTGAATAACTTCGGATGAATCAAGTGTATGATGGGCATTCTCATATATACTGTAGGTCGCTTCTTTAATTTGCAAAGCCTCCTGTTTCAAGCCACTCATAATTTGCTGGAAGTTTTCCATCATTCCATTAAAAGATTTAACCAATTGACCAATCTCATCTTTTGACGTTACTTTAATTCGCTTCGTCAAATCAGCCTCTCCTCTGCTAATCTCCTCTAATGAATTACGTACACTTAAAATCCGTGAAACTTGTCTAGAGATTGTTAGACTCGTTGTAAAGAAAATCACACAGACTACAATTATAGCAGCAATTATTGTACCTATTAATATATTTGAGAGAATTGCATTTGAAACAACAATCGCCAAATATGTACCATTTGATAATGGCTTCACATATTGTGTCACGCGTATTCCTTCATATCTTCCAGAAAACTCAGGTACATTCGTGCTAAATTTCTCCTTTGTAAACCCAATATCCGCCAAATCTTTGTCCGCTGTTGCAACCATGATATTTCCTGCGTCATTTACAACCGCGGCAAATAGCACAGTTGAAGACAAATATTTGTTTAGTTCCTTTATATAATATTCACTACCGATACTTGCTTCTAAATCTAATAGCTGTTGTCCATGTCGAGCTACTTGTACAATCTTCGGTGTAGCTGGATTCCAACTACTAACACCAACAAACTTAAAAAACTTATCATCTATATCTCGATTTTGTGCTTTTTGAACAATTTCTGTGGCACGTCCATCTAATAGCTGCATATATTCTGCCGCTTGTCCATTAGGATCCGAGCCAAAGTTAAAGTCAATTGATGGTGCTACTGATGTGACGGTCGTATTCCCCTGGTCATTGGTACTCCAAATTTCGTCAATACCACCGCGTTCAGCAATAGCCTTTAAATCTTCATATGTAGCACCTTTGTCAATAATGTACGAAGCCATCACTGATTCGGCAATCATTTCTTTTTCCATAATTTCTTCTGCTTTTGTCCTCGCTTGAATAGCCCCTTCCATGCCCATAACAATCGAGTTGGCAAGAGCTTCGCCATTATTCTTTACACTTTTATTAGTTGCTTGAAAAATATAAGTAGCGAATGCGCCAATTACTATCACCACCATGCCCATAATTACCAACATCATTTTCCATTTCATAGATTTCTCCATTGCCTATCCCCCCGGATACGGTTTTTTTCATTCATCATACAATATAAATCCAATTTGTATAGATACCCCCTATAAAATCGCCATAAAATTACAATTCAAAGGTCTATTTAGCACGTTTTTTGTCAAATTAACCTTCATTTAATGAATTATACTTTTATGTCATTCCTTATATTTAGAACTATAGCCCCTGTTAAAGTAATGAAAAAACACCTTTTCTAATGAACTATCATCAAAAAAGGTGTCTTTTCTATAGGGCTTGATTCAATACTTCTATACAATTATTTTAAAGTAATTTATTACTATTCCAAGTGAACACTGCTTGATCATAAGTTAGGAATGTTTGTGGGAAAATTTCTTGCGCTTGAGCTAGGAAAATTGGTAGATCATGTGGCAAAAATCGTGCACTTAAATGATTGAGGAGTAAAAATTTCGCATCTGCTCGACTTGCAACCATAGCGGCTTCCACATTTGTGGAATGTCCATAGTTTGCAGCCAATTGCGTTGTATCGCCATCAAACGTCGCTTCATGAATCACAATATCTGCCTGCTCCGCAAGCGATATCGCCTCTTCACAGAATTTTGTATCGCCTAAAATGGTAAGCGTGAAGCCTTTTTTCGGTGGTGTTACAACATCAGTAGCTTTGATAATTGTTCCATTTTCAAGCTCAACATTGCTCCCTCTCTTTAACTGGCCAAGCAGTGGACCCTTTGGCACGCCGAAAGCTTGGACTTTCTCCATTAGCAATTCGCCCGGTAATTCCTTTTGCTCAATTCGGTAACCAAAACATGGTACAACATGCCGTAATGCACTCGCTCGTACAGTAAATTGTATATCCTCATAAATAACACCTTCGTGTACTTCTACAAATTGCAGCGGATACGTTAAATGGGTTTTCGATAATGCCAATGTCAGCTCAACCCATTGCTGTAATCCTGCTGGCCCAAAAATCGTTAATGGCTCATCTCCTCCTTGAAAGGAACGAGAGCTAAGAAATCCTGGCAGACCAAAAATATGATCGCCATGCAAATGGGTGATGAATATTTTCGTTACTTTACGTGGTTTTAGGGATGTTTGCAATATTTGGTGCTGGGTCGCTTCTCCACAATCAAAAAGCCACATTTCACCAATTTCATCTAGAAGCTTTACCATTAGAGCACTCGTATTACGCTCTTTTGAAGGCATGCCTGCGCCTGTCCCTAAAAAATGTAGTTGCACATATGCCACCTCAATTCTTTTTCTGTCGTTCTATTGTACCTTATTGCTGAAAATAAGAAAAACCTTTGGTGACAAGCTTTCTCTGAACTGCGCCCCAATTGTTAGACACCATCTAACAATTGGAGGTGCAATTTTTCTATGGTCAAATATACTGCCGAAAATAAATTACAAGCTGTTGAGCGTTACTTATGTGGAAATGGAAGTTCCTACTGATATAGCTAAATCTTTGGGAACTGATAATAAAGCAATCCTTAAATGGGGAAACAATTCGAACATAATGGGGTAGATGCTTTTTGCATTCAGATTAGGGCTGGCACTATCAAATGAAGAAATATCGTCGCGCCTTAGAATCAAGAGGGATTGTTCAAAGTATGTCTCGTAAAGGAAACTGTTACGACAACGCTGTCATGGAGAATTTCTTTGGAATTATGAAATCTGAATTCCTTTACATGAGGGAATTTGAAAGTATAGAGAATTTTAAAATAGAATTAGAAAAATATATCAATTACTATAATACGAAACGGATTAAGGCAAAATTAAAAACGAGTCCGGTTCAATACCGGACTCATTTTACCCAATCTGCCTAATGAAATAACCATGTCTAACTTTTAGGGGTCACTTCACTCCCAAAGGTTTTTCCTTTATCCAGCATTAACGGTCAGTATTTTATCTGTTCCGAAAGCGAAGCGTCAGGTACAAAACGCCCACCTCAAGTGGAAAGATGAGAACGAGTACACTAAGTGGGCGATCAACTGACCGTAAAAGCCCGATTGGTTCGGGGCAACAGATGTTTTATGTGCGAAAGCGAAGCGGCAGCGACAGGATGTTGGTCACACAAGCTTTTTCACAGGATGTGAAGGTTTTAGCTTGTGTTCCTCTATTTATTGTGGGGGATGAAGAAAACCCCCACTGATTGAAGTTTCACTTTATTTCGGTTCCCAGGATACAAGTGCAGCATGGAAATCATGACGGTAAAAAAAACGTCCGTCTTTTTCTTCTATAAATGGTGCGAGCGACTCTTCGATATGGGCTCTGCTAAAATCCGAATTCAGTATTTTTTTACTCTGTGTTGTGACAAGTTGCTCATACGTTTCGTATTCATATACACGTTTCAACGGAAGTATTTTGCATTCTGCATAAATGTTCATCTCATACAGCAAATTCAAAAATTCAATATAATCTCTTCGTGGAAACTTGATATCATAGCCATACTTTGCATGCAATATTTCATAATGCGGTTGGATCGGGCCTGTCGTCATTCCGATAATAGCACGTTTTTTGGCAAGACGATTCATATGGTAAAGGGCCGATTTAATTTCATACATACGGTAAAAACAATTCACACCGATTACAATATCATGCGCTTTCATGTCATTTTCACCAAGCTCTTCCCATTTTGCGTGAACATAAGAAACATGTTCCTGATCTTGTAAGCAACTTTGTAAATACGTCAGTATACTTTCTGAGCTATCGACACATGTCAGCTCGCGAACATAATCAGCTAGTGGAAATGTATAATTACCCCAGCCAGGTCCGATTTCAAGGACTGAATGTTCTGGCTGAATAGTTCCTTTAATTTCTTCAAAAATACGTGCAGCATATGGATCTATTTGTCCCGTTTTTTTCCGTGCTATCGATTGTGACCAAAACTGTTCCTCTAAATGATCATTAACCATTCGTTCAGGCATGTGCCCTTGCCAATCCTTCATACCCTCTTGCCATAATGCCTCATAATCAATGGCTAACGGACCCTTTCTTGTCATACGTTTACCTCTATATTTATAATTTCGTATATTTTTTCCATATCAAGATTGGCACGAACATGTGTAGCAAGCATATTGTACGCATCTTCTCTACGTTCTGCATCACTTTTTACATCACTCGGTAACGCAGTAAGCCCCTTTTTCACACGAATGTCATTGACGAGCTGACGCGTAAAGGTACGATTATGGAATAAACCATGGAAATACGTTCCAATTACTTGCTCATCTGCACTCACCGCTCCGTCCTGTCGACCATCTACTAGCTGCAAAAATGGTGCTACTTCATCACGCAGAATTGTTGTACGACCAAGGTGAATCTCATAGCCTGTAAACGTATCATTCCCGCGTGTTCCAGTCATTTGTACAGTCTTTTTATCCCCAACGAAAACTGTTTCCATAGGCAGTAGCCCTAAGCCTTGAGCCGAATCGCCGTTCCCTTCTACAGCATCTGGGTCAAGTAGCGTTTCACCTAGCATTTGAAAACCACCGCAAATGCCAATAATTTTCGTTCCACGTACACGTAAGTTGTCAATAGCTTGCTCAAAGCCGTGTTCCTTTAACCATGCTAAATCATCCATCGTACTTTTTGTACCTGGTAATATTAGTAAATCCGGTGTGCCAAGCTCTGCAACATTACCAATTAATCGTACACCAACCTCTGGCTCATCAAAAAATGGATCTACATCGGTAAAATTTGAAATTCTCGGCAAACGAATCATCGCAATATCAACCAAAAATTCTCCAGGCTTTGGCTTTTTAAAACGTAATGAAGATAATGCAAGTGAGTCCTCTGCCTCAATATTGACATCTACATATGGCACGACGCCTAAAACAGGAATGCCTGTTTCACGCTCCACCCATTCAATACCATCATCGAGTAACTCACGCATACCTCTGAATTTATTAATAATTAACCCTTTCACCCGTGCGCGTTCTGCCTCATCGAGCAATGCTAACGTCCCGATAATCGATGCAAACACACCCCCACGATCAATATCCGCAACTAAAACAACTGCTGCATCAGCTAAGTGAGCCATTCGCATATTCGCAATATCGCGATCCTTTAAATTGATTTCTGCTGGGCTTCCTGCGCCTTCAAGCACAATCACATCATATGTATTTTGTAATGTTCGTACAGACTTTTCAACGATGGGCATCGCCTCCTGCACAAATTTATTGCGATAACTCTTCGCGTCCATGTTCAAAAAATGCTTGCCATGAACAATGACTTCGGAAACCATATCCTGCTTTGGCTTTAGTAAAATCGGGTTCATATCAGTCGTAGCAATCACACGCGCTGCTTCTGCTTGTACACCTTGCGCACGGCCGATTTCACCACCATCTACCGTCACAAATGAATTAAGCGCCATATTTTGCGACTTAAAGGGTACTACCTTTAGACCCGCATCAGAAAAAATACGGCATAATGCAGTACAAATCATGCTTTTCCCGACGTCAGAAGCTGTTCCTTGAATCATAATTGATTTTGCTGGCACACTCTTTCCTCCCATCACTTTTACAGAAGGTTATTTTTATTCAGGCAGTCGCTCAACTCCGTCTGAATAAAAAATAAACTCCTCTCTTTATCGCAACACCTATAGGTGAGAACTCTCTATGATTATCTAATTAGAATTCTAGTCCTTTAACAGCTGGAATTCCCTCATCATAATAATGCTTTGTCGCATCAATTGTTGAAACTAAATCCGCCATTGCAATAAGCGCTGGATTTGCACTACGCCCTGTTACCACGAGGTGCATCGTTGTAGGACGCTGTTGAATGGCTTCAATCACTTCAGCTAATGGAAGCACATCATCAATTGGGAACTTTGTGATAGCTAAAGCATTATTTAACTCGTCAAGTACAAGTAAATCAATGCTGTCATCTTGCAAAGCTGCCTTTGTTTTTTTCCAAGCTTTTGCAAGGGCTGCGCGATGCTCCTCTGGTGTTTTTGTCCAAGTGAAGCCAATACCCATTTGCTCCATTTCTACGCCAAGCTTTCGCAGGGCGATTTGTTCGCCATACGTGCGTTCAGGTGATTTAATATATTGCATATATCTCACGTTTAAACCACGTCCAACTGCACGTAAGGTTACACCAAGTGAAGCAGTCGTTTTTCCCTTACCCTCACCAGTATATACTAATAACAAGCCTTTTCTAGCCATTCTTCATGCCTCCTTTAAAGCCACGTTGTTTTTTCTTCAAATGGCGTACGCTTCTTGTCTTTTAGCTCCTGCTCTTCTGGATAGCCAAGGAAAATTGTACCGACTACCTTTTGGCCTTCATTCGCACCGATAAATGTATGCATACGTGCATCATGGACAAGTCCAACACCTCGCGTACGCCATACAAAACCTAGTCCTTGTTCCTCAGCTACTAACCACATAGACATAATTGCACTACAAACTGCAAAAACATTGTCTGCTGTTGCATCTGCATCATCTTCTACAATATCTGCTGTCACAACAATGGCAACAGGCGTTGTTTGTACTACTTTTAAAGAACTTTCCACAAGGTTTGGCTTTGTTGGAAAACGTTCTTGCAAATAAGCACTAGCCATTTCTTCATAATGCTTCATGGCTTCGTCTTGTATCACATAAAAATGCCAAGGCTCACGCATACGATCATTAGGCGCAAAAGTAGCTGCCTGCAAAATTTGTGCAATTTTCTCTTGTTCAACAGGCTGTGCTGTGTAATTTCGAATTGCTCGTCGATTTCTTAACGCTTCAATAACTGTCATGATTGTTCCTCCTTCTTTTCCATTCGCTCCGGCGCCATTCCGTTCTTCATATACCATCTTGCTGCAAGTGACTTGTGCTGAATCATGTTATTGTGAGCCCTTGCTCTTCAAACCATTGAATTCTGTCGCGAACATTGACAACATCACCTACAACTATCATAGAAGGATTATGATAGCCTTCACGTTCAATGATTGCAGCGATATCGTCAAGTTGCCCTGTAATTGTGCGCTGTTTATCGGTTGTTCCCCACTCAATCACTGCTACTGGTGTAGTTGCTTTACGCCCATTCTCGATTAATTTTTTTGAAATGTAGGCTATATTACCTACACTCATATAAAAAGCAACTGTATCGATTCCTGTTGCCAGTGCCGGCCAGTTTAAAAAATCTTGACCTTTTTCCTCACGGCCATGTCCTGTGACAAGTGCAAAGCTTGTGGCAAAATCGCGGTGTGTGACAGGGATTCCTGCGTAAGCTGGTGCTGCAATACCCGCCGTAATACCCGGCACGATTTCATAAGCAATGCCATGATTTTTTAAGATTTCGGCTTCCTCTGCACCACGACCAAAAACGAACGGATCGCCACCTTTTAATCGTGTGACAACTTTGCCTTCTTGTGCCCTTTCGACAAGTAGCGCATTGATTTCATCTTGAATAAGGTGATGTCTACCAGGCAATTTGCCACAGTACACAAGTTCAGCATCTTGCTTTGCTGATTCTAACAATTTCGGGTTCACAAGACGATCGTATGCGATGACATCAGCTTTTTGGATACATTCAAGTCCATACACCGTAATGAGCTTTGGATCTCCCGGACCAGCTCCTACTAAATACACTATTCCGTCCTTCATCACGATTCTCCCGTCAATAAGTGTTGTAAAAAAGCTTCACGTCTATCAATCTCTCCACTACGTGTCCACTCTAGTAAACTTGGTTCAAGCAATGCTTGTAGCGCTGCACGTCGTTTATCGCCCTTTTCAAACTTAGCAGCAACCATTAAACGTGCTTGCTGTAAAAAACATACATAGTCTTCATAGACTGCATCAAATTGCTCAGCTAAATCTTCCTTAATTTTACGTGCTAAAGCTGGACTGGCACCTGATGTTGAAACCGTTAAAACAAGGGAACCACGGCGAACAGTAGCGGGTGTAATAAAATCACTCTCACCTTGTGCATCTGTCCGATTTAATAGTTGCCAATGCTGGGCCGATTCCTGTACCGCTTCATTCACTGTCGTATTATTTGTGGCCGCAATAATCAGCGATGCGTCATCTAGATCACGTGGCTCAAATACCTTTTCACGCCATGTAATTTGCCCAGATTCTACAAGGGGTTGTAGTGTTTCGTGCAATGTTGGACTCACAATAACTATATTTGCTTTAGTTGGTAAGAGGGATGCCACCTTTTGCGATGCGACATGTCCTCCCCCAACAATAACTACTGTTTTATATTCGATATTTATATGAATTGGAAAATAATTAGTCAAGATTTTTCACCTTCTTACAAGCTGCCAACCAGTTATCGACAAGCTTTGGATTGGATACAAAATGAAAATGCGTATAGCCAGCAACTAAATTGCCCGCCTGATAACCCTCTTGTTTTTTGCCAAAGCGTCCTTTTGTTTCGTAGGCTGGCGTTTCATGTACACCACTATACTTTGAATAGTGGAATTCATGTCCCTTCGCCTCTTCATCTTCACCGATTAAAAAGTTTGCTTGCGTACCAGAAATTTCACGATAGCCAAGTGCAGCAAGCTTTGTTTGCATCGCTACTTCACCTGGAATAATACCAAGCATGTCATAGCGTTGACCATTGCTATTCGTAATGGCTTCTGTCAAATACATAAAACCACCGCATTCAGCTAAAGTTGGTAACCCCTTGTTAACGGCCTCACAGATAGATTTCTTTGACACTGTGTTGCCTGCAAGTGTATTGGCAAATTCCTCTGGGAAGCCCCCACCAATATATAGACCGTCTGCGTCAATCGGTACAGGCTCATTCGCTAAAGGTGAGAAAAACTGTAGTGTAGCCCCTTTTGCTCGCAGGAGTGCCAAATTCTCTTCGTAATAGAAGTTGAATGCAGCATCCTTTGCCACAGCAATATGAAGTTGCTGATCTTCCTGCTGGGCAAATAAATCACCTGTTTCCTCTAGAACAGGTGCCTTTGTTAATTCAAGCAATTGCTCTAAATCGACCGTTTCAGCCATTAAAGCACCTAGTTTGTCAAAAAACGAATCGAGTTCACCACGTTCTATCGCAGGAATTAACCCTAAATGACGACTTGGAATATCAATATCTGCTTCACGTTTTAAATAACCAATGACAGGAATACCACACTCCTGTTCAATGGCTGCTTTGGCAATCTCATAGTGACCGACACTTCCTACTTGATTGGCAATGACACCAACAATGTTTGGTTTGTCAGACAGCATTTGGAAACCCTTTACAACTGCTGCCACACTTCGTGCCATACTTGCGCAATTGACGATTAAAATGACCGGGCTTTCTGTAATGACACTAACATCCGCAGCAGATCCCACATCAGCTAAGGGGCTTTTACCATCATAAAAACCCATAACACCCTCGATAATCGAAACATCTGCATTCATACTTGCACGTGCGACAATATCACGCACAGCATCATGCGAAAACATCCAACTATCGATATTACGCGATACACGGCCAGTCACAGCTGTATGGTAGCTAGGGTCTATATAATCAGGACCGCATTTAAAGCCTTGTACGATTTTACCTTGTTCCTGCAACGCTTTCATCAGCCCAATGGTAAACGTCGTTTTTCCAACACCACTACCAGTTCCTGCAAGTACAAAACGATTTGTTTGCATAGGCTCCCTCCTTAAAATGTTAATGTTGCTACAGAAATCGTTGCATTCCCTGATTTCTTCTTTGACAGTACAAGCGACTTCACTTGTGCATAGCGCATAGCAGCCGGCTCACTAACACCATATGCGCCAGTATATTTATAGACTGTTTCAGACGGTGACGGGAAATCAATTTCATTTAACTCTGCTGGTGTATACGTTATGAACTCCCAATCATATTTCTTGGTCACAGTAAGGAAGCACTGCTCGTCTTTTTTCAAATCAATCGTACACAGCGCTTTGACACTTTTTTTCGATAATTTTAATTCAGCAAGTGTCTCATCAATGACTTGTTCGATTTCTTCAAGTGACGTACCACGATTACAGCCCATCCCAAGCACAACCGATTTCGGACGATAGATCACACCATTCTCAAGAAGTACTTCTTCCGCTGCCTCAATGATTCGGTCCGTAATCAATAATGTTGCATGGGGTTTCGCCTCCATCGCAGCTTGCGTCGATGGATATAGTTTGATTTGCTCCGGCATCGGTGTATCACGCATCCACCAATCACGTTCACCCGTTTCTTGCACAATCGCGACATGTTCCTCGTTGACAACAGAGGCACTTACAGGCGTAAGCTTGTCTGCACTATCCCATACCCAACCAAAGCGGGCGCCAAATAAATCAACTGGAATTGTTTTTTGCACATCCGAAGCCGTGGTTATTATTGGGTTTGCACCAAGCGCAGCAGCGACTTCATGTGTAAGCTCATTGGCACCACCTAAATGACCTGATAGTACACTTATCACATTTTCCCCACGGTCATCAATGACCACCACACCAGGGTCTGTCTTCTTATCCTGTAAAATTGGCGCAATCATACGCACAACCGCACCGAGTGAAATGATTAAAATTAAGCCTTTATATTGCTTAAATAGTGTAGGCAATAACAGGCGCACTGTGCCAGTAAAAAGCTGAATATGTTTTTCCGCTTCGTCGCCTTGCTCAAATTTACTCATATAATATAAATCACTCGCCGCAAATGTTTGTTGCAGTCTACGTCCAATTTGTACGCCATGCTTTGTAATAGCCACAACTGCATAAGCGTTACGTTGATCAACTTCTGGCAAAACGCCCTCTTGCAATTCAATCACTTGTCTTCACACCTTTTCGGAAACCATGCGTAAAGGTCGCATCATATAATTTTGAACGGTATTCATCTTTATCATGAATGTTCGGATCTAATGCCCAGCCCGCTAAAATCATGGCATGTTTACGAATGCCGTTGACACGCATTGCTTCATCTAACTCAACTAATGTCGTACGCACAATTTTTTGATCTGGCCAAGAAGCACGTTGAATCACTGCCACCGGTGTATCATCAGCCCATCCTGCATTTTGCAATTCTTTGACGATTTTCTTTGTTAATGTCGCACTTAGGAATAACGCAATCGTACAATGATGGCTCGCCAAATCACGGAGCTTTTCAAATTCTGGCACAGGTGTACGACCTTCAGCACGTGTTAAAATAAGCGTTTGCGTTAAATCAGGGATTGTCAGTTCTGCTCCGATTGCCGCCGCGGCTGCAAATACTGAGCTAACACCAGGAATAACCTCATAGCTAATGCCTTCTTTTTTCAATAGTGCAACTTGTTCCATGATTGCACCGTACATAGCAGGGTCGCCTGTATGCATACGTGCTACTACTTTGCCAGCATTGACACGATCTACCATCACCGCAACCATTTCCTCTAAGTGCATACCTGCTGTACGAATAACCTCTGCATCAGGTTTTGCTTTGGCAATGAGATCTTCATTTACCAAAGAATCTGTATACATAACAACGTCCGCTGTTTGTAACATATGTAAACCCTTCACCGTAATTAAATCTGGATCACCAGGGCCAGCACCGACAATATATATTTTCTTCATTATTTACGCACCACCATTAACGTTAAATATTCTAAATCGACACCATCTAATTCTTGCACATCCCAAATAATTTCCTCATCTGATGTTACCTTTGTCACAACCGATGCCTTATCCAGTAAGTCTAAATCGCGCAGTACTTTCAGCATTAAGTCAATAACCTTTGCGACTTTAATAAAAACAACCGCATCATGACTTTCAATTGCTTCACGCATAGCATCATAATCGTCATGTGCTGGAATAATTGCTACACGATCATCGCCATCCGCAAGCGCAATACCTAGTCGCGAAGCTGAACCATTGAATGATGAAATACCAGGCACTGTACGGATTTCTACTTCTGGATGCATATCCTGCATAAGCTTCATCATATGGATGAACGTACTATATAATAGTGGGTCCCCTTCAGTCACGAACGCTACGTCCTTACCCTCTTGCAGTTTGCCATAAACAAGCTCCACGGATTTTGTCCATTCACGCTCTAACACAGCCTCATCCTTTGTCATAGGGAACACGAGACCGAGCATATCTTTCTCTTCTGGGTTAATATACACATCTACGATACGATGCGCATAACTTTTACTGCCCTTCAATTTTTTCGGATACGCAATAACTGGCGACTCCTGAATGACACGGAATGCCTTAACTGTAATTAACTCTGGATCGCCAGGGCCTACGCCTAAGCCATATAAAATACCAAGATTACTCATGATTATCTTCCTTTCGATGTGCCGAAATAATATAAATCGGATTTAATGGGACAAAACGGGTCATATCCAGAATCGGTTTACTACGTGCAAGCTGCGCCTGCAAAATATCGACAGCAAAGCCACATGCTTTAAACGCTTCAACCGCCTTATATAAATTTTCTATTGTTGCTGCATTTAAGACAATACGTCCATTCGGTTTCAATCGTGTACAGCACAACTGTAATAGCTCCACCATTTCTCCACCTGTACCACCAATAAAAATCGCATCTGGATCAGGGAAATTTTCAAGTCCTGTCGGTGCTTTACTATGAATCGCGGTTATATCCACACGGAATTTCTGCTGATTTTGCATGCAGTTTTCTAAATCAGGTGCATTTTTTTCCACCGCGAATACTTGCCCTTCTGGTGATAGTTTGCCAGCCTCAATAGCCATTGATCCTGTACAAGTTCCCACATCCCAAATGATGCTATCCTTTTGTAACTGCATTGCCTGTAGACTTAACACACGAATTTCCTTCTTAGTAATAAGCCCTTTATCTGGCTTACGCTGTGAAAATTCTTCATCATCAATGCCTAGAGGATAGCGTTTTGGTGCGGATGTTTGCTGTAAAATAACCACATTCAGTGGTGAAAATATAGCCGTTTGTAATTCATCTAGGGAATACCAACCATATTTTTCATCATTGCCTTGTAAATTTTCTGCGACAAATGCGCGGTATTCTGTCATCCCAAAATGCTTTAGATAACGTGCCAGTGCATTTGGATTATTTTCAGCGTCTGTAAGAAGCGCTATTTTCTTTTTACTGTCAATGCGCTGTGCTAAGCCCTTCATTGGTCGCCCATGAATACTTGTTACATAGGCATCCTGCCAGCTCTCACCCATTTTCGAAAATGCTAGCTGCACAGAGCTCATATATGGATAAACCTCGATGTCTAGCTTTTTCGCTAAATAACCACCGATGCCATAAAATAATGGATCACCCGTCGCTAAAATAACGGTTTTTCGTGTTTCTGCTGATAACCTTTCAACCAGCACTGAAAGACCACCCTTAATGACAATTTTTTCACCTGTAAAGCTCGGGAAAAAATCAAGGACACGCTCACCACCAACAAGTACCTCGCAGTCTTCAATCCACTGTACGTACTGTGGCAATAAGCTTTCCTGTCCGTTATCCCCTATCCCAATTAATTTCATCGATCGATGCAATATCATCAGCCCTTCCTAATAATTGTCCCTGCATCGAGTAAATCGATGTGGAGAGCGTCAAACCGCCCCTTGTGTGGTGCAATGAAGAATAACAGCATGCCTCACATAAATGATCAAAAAAGGCTTGATAGCCCTTGTCCGCCATGATTTCACCGACTTGTGAAGCCGTATTGGCTTCTCTAACTTCGGACACTGTGTCTTCATCTGCACCAATATCCACTGCCAATTGTGCCAAAAAATTAAAATCAATAGCTGCACTTTTTGAATGCACCATCATGACACCCTGAGCAACCTTTGAAAATTTCCCCATCATACCAACGAGCGATACTTGCTTTATGCCGAGCCGTTTACAATGCTTTAACGTAAAGCCGACAAAATCACCCATCTCAATAAATGCTTCCTCTGACAGTTCAGGATACTGTGCCATCGCAAACTTTTCACTGCGTCCACCTGTTGTTACCACTATATGGTCACAGCCGGCGGCCTTTGCCACACTAATCGCTTGGACAATACTTGCCATATAGGCGGAACTCGAAAAAGGCACGACGGTTCCCCTTGTGCCTAAAATGGAAATGCCCCCGATAATGCCTAACCTTCCATTTAATGTTTTTTTAGCAATTTCCTCACCCTCCGGTACGGAAATTACGACATTCACACCACGTTCAATTTGAAAGTCGTCAAGCACGCTTTGTACAGTACTATGTATCATTTTGCGTGGAACAGGATTAATAGCTGCTTCACCAACTGCAACTGGTAAGCCGGGCTTCGTAACTCGCCCGACTCCAATTCCTCCGTCTAAATGAATACCTGGTGTATCGGCCCAGCTTACTGTGCCAATAATGAGCGCCTTATGTGTTGCATCTGGATCATCACCAGCATCCTTTATCGTTTCACAGCTTACTGCGTTGCTATCAAATGTACATTTTTCAATTGTAAACGTTGCATCACGCCCGATTGGCAAATGAATGGTAGTCGTTTCCTGTTCTTCATTTGTAATCAGTGCTAGTAATGCGGCTTTTGTTACAGCAGTTGCACAGGCTCCCGTTGTATAACCGTGACGCATGTCCTTGGGATCCTTTTTTGGCTTCCGCTCCATTATTTTTTCGCCTGTTCGTCCGCTAGAATAGAAATGGCATTCAATGCGGCAACCGTCACTGTACTACCGCCTTTACGGCCAACATTCGTAATATAAGGAATACCCTCTAGCTTTAATAGTTCCTCTTTGGATTCAGCAGCTGATACGAAGCCAACTGGCATACCGATAATTAAATCCGGTTTTGCTAAACCTTCTTTAATTAAGCGAATTAGCTCAAGTAATGCTGTCGGTGCATTACCGATTGCGTAAATCCCACCTTCGTGTAATGTTGTGGCCTTTTGCATCGAAATAATGGCACGCGTTGTATTTTGTTTTTTCGCTTCAATGGAAACATCTTCATCTGCGATATAGCAGTGTAAATCCCCGCCATGCTTTTGGAAACGTTTCTTCCCTGAGCCACTTTCAATCATTTGTACGTCAGCAATTACGTGACGACCTGCAAGGATAGACTTAACCCCGGCTTCTAATGCTCCTGGTGTAATGATGACACTGCGACCTAACTCAAAGTCAGCAGATGCATGAATAATACGACGAACAACTTTCCACTCGTCTTCTGTGAAGTTATGTTCACCCATTTCCTCTGCAATAATTGCGAAACTGTAATCATAAATTTTATCTGGGTCTACTGTTAATGGTTTGAAATCTGTTTTAAAATCCATTTGTCCTGCCTCCTAAAGTGTGTTGTGAACAGCCTGTAGTACACCCTCGAATGTGGAATACTGTTGGCCGTATTGTATATTTGGTCGAGCAATTAAAATCGTTTCAATGCCACATGCAAGTGCAGCCTCAAGCTTTTCATCAACTGAACCAACTTTGCCGCTTTCTTTTGTAATCATCAGTGTCACGTCATATTGGCGGAAAAGTGCCTCATTTAATTCTTTTGAAAATGGTCCTTGGATCGCCACAATATCTCTTTGGGCCACACCAAGTGCCTCACATTTTTCCATATTATCGAGACGAGGAAGCATACGCGCAATAACACGCGTATTTTCCAGACCTTGTAATACTTTTGTAAACGTCGCTAGTGTTTTACTGCCTGTTGTCAACATAATGACACCGCGTTTTTCTGCTGCTAGGTAAGCCGCTTCCTCATAATCTTTCACGACTGTAATGAGCGGATGTGCGTAATGCTCATGGGCACGTTCATAGCGAATATAAGGTACACCTGCTTGTTCAGCTGCTGCCATCGCATTTTTAGAAGCCTCCTCGGCAAACGGATGGGAGGCGTCTACAACAAGTTGATAGCCCTGTTGTGTTAAAATCGTGGCCATTTCGTCAGCTGTCAAGCGACCAACTAAATGTGAAAGGCCTACTTCTGTCAGGCTCGTAGCTGCTGAATCCGTAACTACCGTTGCTGTCACCTGATGACCGGCAGATTGCAATTCCAGTGCTAGATTTCTTGCATCACTCGTCCCCGCTAACATGAAAATCATTTCACCGGCTCCTCTTCAGGGTGATGGTGATGGTCGTGATCATGTCCATGATCGTGGTCGTGGTGGTGATGATGATGCGCATGACCATGCACCGCGGCATAAGCTCGGTAGTTTTCTAAATCTTGCATACCTGTTGATGTCCCATTCACGGCTTGCTCAATACGCTCTAATAGCACATTTTGTAGACGCTCATGATAGCCAAAATAATTAGCAATTTCGATATCGCAATCAGGGTATTTTTCGTTAAATTGTTGGCTCATGCCATGCATACGTTCCATCAGGATGCCCGTAAATAAAAAGTACGGCAACATAATAATTTTTTTCGCACCTAGCTTCACGCAACGCTCAATGCCTTCTTCAACACGCGGATCTGTTACACCCATAAAGGCACTTTCCACGATTGGTACCGGAAGCTTTTCCCATAGCAAACGTGTAATTTTATAAAAATCACCGTTCGCATATGGATCACTACCGCCACGAGCAATTAATAGAATTGCTGTGTCTTTATGCTCATCTTCTGAATTGAAACCGATTTCTGCAAGACGATCTTCCAGTATTGTAAATATTTCATCATGAATACCAATCGTTTGTGCATAGGTGAATGTAATGTTTGGATAATGTTCACGCGCGTGCTCAATTTCTGCCGGGATATGCATCTTAGAATGTCCAGCGTGCAGTAAAATAATTGGAATAACATGTACCTCTGTTGCGCCCTTCTTCACACAATTCGTAATGCCCTCTTCAATGTTTGGCGAAGCAAACTCAAGGAAGCAAGTTTCTACCAAAAAGCTGTCATCAATCCGAGGAGTCATTTGTTCAATAAATGTACGCACCTCATCATTTCCTGCTGCTAAACGGCTGCCATGGCCGACAAATAAAATAGCTTTCATCTCTTTTCTCCTCACTAGTCGCCGCACGGAGCTGGCTCTACTTTTATTTTTGAAGACATATCTTGATACGTAAAATGCAATATTTTTTTCACACGTTTGAAATATTTAAACAAGCGTTCATTTGGATGCGCGTTAGCTTTGTACTCTTCAATAATTTCTGTAATAAGTGGCATAAGTTGTTCAGGTTCTAAGCCTTCTACAACAGGTTGTGCAGCATGCGCTGTTCGCCCAACTGGTTTTGCCCCGATAAAGACATCAAATTTACTTTTACGATAGACGATACCAATATCGTCAAACACTGCACGATAGCATGCCATACCACAGCCATTAAAGCCGATATTCAGCGTTTTGGGTAAAGATAAACCACCTAGTTTTGCTTGAATTTCCTCGGCATATGGAATAGAGTCAGCTTTTTCACCATAACAGAAGTCACATGCTTTTAATGACAGTACATCACCGATTGGTGCTAGCAAAAAACCGACTTCACGTAGTTTTGCTGTAATTTCATCGGGCTCCGACGTTGGAATTTTCAAATGAATCTGATGATCCGGTGTATATTCCATCGTTCCTTCTTCCCCTACAACTTGTGCTAAAGCCGTCATTTGTTGCGGCGTGAAAAACTTATTAGCCACCCCAGGACTTACCGCAAGTTCAAAAATAGATTCCATTTTTTGTTGGACAAGCTTAGGTGTTACTTGCCCAGTACTTGTCCCTTTTGCCATTGCAAGAGCAGTTGCAGCCATCTCAAGGGATGATTTTTTCAACGTTGCCATAGGCGTTATCGCTATACTGGGCTTACTGCGCCCTGCATTCGGGTCTGCCGCAAAATCGGCACGCGCTGTTCCTGTTTCTTGATTCATCGCCCACGGTTCATTTTCTTCTTTCAGACGCTGATGTGGACGTAGTGGCTGTTTTTCATCCCCAAGCGTATATTTCCGTTGATAGCCACGCGGTGTAATCATTTTATTGTCATAGAAAAATGTAGATGAATTTCCGATCACAACTGTTGTAAGCATTCCGATATCATGTTCTAGCATTTCTGCTAATGTTGTCATCGTAACTTCCTGGCGATCACGATAGGCACTTTTCACGAGACCCACTGGTGTATCTGGCGATCGATATTCTAGTAGAATGCGTTGTGCTTCTACGATTTGACGTGTGCGACGACCACTTTTCGGGTTGTAAAGGGCGATAACAAAATCCGCCATTGCTGCAGCTTCCACACGCTTAGCTATTAAATTCCATGGCGTTAAATGGTCACTTAAACTAATTGTGCACGAGTCATGCATAATCGGCGCACCTAGTAAACTTGCACACGAGTTAATAGCAGAAATTCCAGGTACAATCTCGACTTCCACACCAGTTGCTTCTGTCCATCCAAGTTCGATTAATACCTCATAGACGAGACCAGCCATTCCGTATACGCCAGAGTCTCCACTAGAAATAACAGACACGATATTCCCTGCCTCTGCCTGACGCACAGCTTCCTGTGCCCTTGAAACTTCTTCGGTCATTCCTGTACTAACAATCGACTTTGCAGTCACTAAATCTTGAATGAGCTCGACATACGTTTTATAGCCGATGATAAAATCACTCTGTTGTAGTGCTTCTACAGCTCGTGTTGTAATATGTTTAAAATCACCGGGGCCAAAGCCCACAACGAAAATCTTACCTTTTTGCGCCATTTTGTTACCCCTCTTTCACCTTTTCGATGCCTTTAATCGCTGTTGTTTGTGCCGTTCGCTGTAACAGTCCTTCACGAAGTGTAAACACGTGTTCACTTTGTAAAGACTCGTGGTGTACGTCTTGCACGAGTGCCCTCGCATGCTCTGTCGTTGGCACGCGATACCAGTTTCCTTGCGGATAAGCGATGACAACACATGCATCCTTACATCTGCCGTTGCAGCGTGTTCTTGTCGTATGTATTTCCTTGTCAAGTGCTTGTATCTGTATTTCATCACGTATTGCTTGGGTAATTTCCTCGCCATCTTTTTTCATACAGCTACTGCCATTGCAGATAAAAAGATGCGTTTTCATTCCTTCTAAGTTCCAAGTTGTCATTGTATTTCTCCCCTCATTTGCTTTTAGGAAAAAGAAAAGACCTTCACTCTTGACGAAGAGTAAAGGTCTTGTAGAAGCCAAATAAAAACGAATAGTATCAGGTACTCGCTCTCGCTTCAACTTCTCCCTCCGAAAAGTTTGCATGCCATCAACTAAGCAGGTTTCCTGACTTAAGCTTCTTTTTTACTTTCGCGCCTTCCCAGGTTACACTAGTGGCATTTGCGATTTCATCAGCTATTACAGTAGCGGGGGCTGTATCGGATTCGCACCGATTTCCCTATTATCTCGAATAATATCGAGCACTTATAGATGTATCTATATGAAATTTAGATTGTATAAAACGTAATTGAAAACTGTTTCTATCATAGCTTATTATTTATAAATTTCAACAATTCTTTTTTAATTTGTGAAATTTTTAGTAATATTTCTATAAATAATCCCTACTAAAATGTTGTTTTACCCTTTTATTTATCAGAATTTTCTTGATTGAAGCTCAATTGAAAATTTTTTTATATAAAAGAGATAGCTTATTTATGGAAAATCATGTTACACTTTGTCGTGAAATCTCACAACTTCATCTTTTTTCGGTGCGAAGTGTAGTCATTTCGCTTAAAAGGGAAGCCGGTTCAAGTCCGGCGCGGTCCCGCCACTGTAATAGGGAGTTTTATAGAGTATGTCACTGTCCAAAGGATGGGAAGGCCTATAAAATGGAGAACTAAAGCCAGGAGACCTGCCGAAAAATACGTGATCGTTTCAACCTACGAGGATAGGTGTGCGGCTTGGCAGATTATTATTCTATTTGCTTTTTCAGCTATGCACTTTTCCTAATTGGAGAAGTGCTTTTTTATTGCGCACGCTACATTCTAAAATTTAATTTAAGGAGGAGCCGTTTTGAAATTTTCTTGTTGGAAGCTTAGTTATTTCTTACTGGCATTTTTACTCGTGCCAAATCGGGCATTTGCCATGCACATTATGGAAGGATTTTTGCCGATTGAATGGGCCATTTTCTGGTGGGTCATTTCGATTCCATTTATTATTTTAGGATTACGTTCAATCCGTAAAACAATCGATGAAAACCCTGAAACAAAAATGATACTTGGTCTTTCAGGTGCTTTTGCATTCGTCTTATCCGCACTCAAAATCCCATCTGTAACAGGAAGTTGCTCACATCCAACTGGTGTTGGCCTGGGAACTGTATTATTCGGTCCATTAGCAATGAGTGTGATTGGAACAATCGTATTATTATTCCAGTCTTTACTTTTAGCACATGGTGGCATTACAACATTAGGCGCAAATGCCTTTTCGATGGCAATTGTGGGACCATTCATCGCGTACTTTGTTTTTAAAGGATCTCAAAAAATCGGTCTATCGTTCTCACTGGCCGTATTTTTTGCAGCAATGCTTGGTGATTTAGGTACATATGTTGTGACTTCTGTTCAACTTGCACTTGCCTTCCCATCAGAAGTAGGCGGCTTTATGGCTTCCTTTACGAAATTCGCTGGGATTTTTGCATTAACACAAATTCCACTTGCTATTAGCGAAGGAATTTTAACAGTCATCGTCATGAATTTCCTGAAAAAATATAATGTTAGTGAATTAAAAGCTTTACGTGTTTTCTCAGCAAGGGAGGCACACTAAAATGAAAAAAAATTTACTGTTATTAGCAATTGTAGTGCTGTTGGCCATTATTCCGCTATTTGTACAAAAAGGTGCAGAATTCGGTGGCGCTGATGGAGAGGCGGAAGCAGCAATTGGTGAAATTAACGCAGAGTATGAGCCATGGTTTGAAAGTTTCTGGGAGCCACCAAGTGGTGAAATTGAGAGCTTGTTATTCGTTCTTCAAGCCGCAATTGGTGCTGGTTTTATTGGCTATTTTATCGGCTTCATGCGTGGCAAACATAAAGAAGGTTAAGCGATGTTACTCATCGATAAGTATGCTTATATGAATAAACTAGCGTCTGTTCATCCGCTAGAAAAAATGACGTTTTCCCTTGGTCTTCTACTACTGTCGCTTATCATGAGAGATGAACATATTTCACTCATTACATTTATTGTAATGAGTGCTTTTATCATTTTAGGTGCACAAATTCCCTTTACGTATTATGCAAAGTTATTATTGTTACCAGGGTTTTTTCTATTGTCGAGTTTAGTATCGATATTAGTTTCTATTGCGCCAACATCAAGTGTCATCCCTGCACATATTTGGGCATTTCAGCTGAAAACATGGACTATTTTTGTGGGCACTGCAAGCCTACAGACAGCGCAAGAACTCTTTTTTATCGTACTTGGCAGTATTAGCTGTTTATACTTTTTAATATTAACGACATCCGTGCAATCTATCTGCCATGTGCTGCGACAGTGGCATCTGCCAGTACTATTTGTAGAGCTCGTGGAACTAACGTATCGCTTTATTTTCATTTTTTTAGACAGTATGCAAAAAATACATTTAGCACAGCAAGCAAGGCTCGGCTACCTTTCTCCGATGCAATGGCTCCGTTCAGTATCTATGCTAATCGCTGCATTATTTGCAGAAATGTTCCAGCGTAGTCGTGAACTCAATAATGCGATGCAGGCACGCGGCGGTGAACCTGTCTATTGGCCAGAGAATGTTAGCTATAGTCAGAAAAACTGGCTCGGTATTACGAGTATTTTTGTATTCCTCATCATTTATGGAGGGTTTTTCTCATGACAGAACTTTACTTTGATCTCCAAAATTTATCTTATAGCTACACAGATGGTACCCATGCTTTAAAGGATATTACGTTACAAATTCCTAAGGGTCAAAAAATCGCAATACTTGGGCATAATGGTGCCGGAAAATCAACATTATTCCAGCATTTAAACGGCATTTTACGACCAACTACAGGTAATATTTCCTTTTGCGATGTAGCAATGAGCTATAATCGACAAGCTTTAAAATCTTTGCGTCAACAAGTTGGCATTGTATTTCAAGATGCGGACAATCAACTTTTTTCTGGTACGGTCAAACAAGACATTGCCTTCGGACCACTCAATCTTGGTTGGACAAGTGAAAAAATGGAAGAAAAAATTGCCTGGGCAGTTGCTCAAACTGAGGTGGCAACATTGCTCGACAAACCCATTCACTTTTTAAGTGTTGGACAGAAAAAACGTGTAGCAATGGCGGGAGTTTTAGCGATGGAACCGTCTGTTTTACTATTAGATGAACCAACTGCAGGACTAGATAATTATTATGCTGCACAAGTATTACAAACCCTTGCAAAGTTGGAAAATGGTGAACGAACAATCTTACTCGCTACGCATGATATTCCACTTGCTTATGAATGGGCAGATCAAATTATTGTTATGGAAGCTGGGCAAATCATCTACAATGGTGATCCTATTGCATTGTTCTATCAACAAGATATACTTGACCGTGCCCACCTCGAACGCCCTTGGGTATTTGAAATGGCCATCTCGTTACAAAACAAGAAGCTATTTGAGAAAAATATTACAATCCCTCGTTCGAAGGAAGAATTACAAAGACTTATTGAACAGCTTTAAGATAATGTTTTAGTGACATAGCATTTCTTGGACTAAAATTGCGTGCTTTTCATTTGTGGCTGAATCAACTCTCCGTGACTCTAATCTCTCAAACTGAGTAAAAGAGGATGACTAATCCCCCACCGTAAGTACGGTTCCAATTAAGGCGGGTTCCATGAAGTCTGATGGACTGTTGCCTCAAGGATGTGAAGTCGGTCTGTTTTAGATATGGACTCTTTATTAGTCCAGGGGTTTGACCTTCTTTACAACTTTTTTATCATAGATTTAAAAGAACAAACAATAGAGTTCGAAAATCTTGGAAAAATATTCACTTATATCCTTATATTACGAAACTTTTCGATCGTTCATTCGTATCAGTATAGATGTGACTTAAAATAAAACACTCAAGGAGAGAAAACAATTGAACAATTGGCTTAAGAAATCAATGGCTGTAGTAACATCTGCAGCACTAATCGTTCCTGCTGCTTCCGCCTTTGCAGAAGCACCTCAAAACGCAGCGATGAACTCAGAGTTAGTGAAGATTGCTGTCGCTAGCAAACAGGAACAAACATTAAAGCAATTCAACAATCAAAAAGAATGGATCAGTCAGGATAAAATTATCGTCAAGCATTCAGGTCTTGCTAAGAATGCACATCAAAAAATTGGCTCAAAAGTAATCCGATCTATCCCTTCATTAGGTTACGATGTTATCCAACTTAACAAAGGAGTAACTCTTGAAAAAGCAGTTTCCTATTATGCCAAGCAACAAGGAGTTAAAAGTGTATCTCCAAGCTACGTGTATCATGCCTTTGACACCGGAGAAGATCCAAAGAAAAAGGATATGTATCATTTAAATCTGCTTCAAATTGATAAGGCCCTTGAATTAGCGGGCAATCACGAGGTAAAAGTAGCAGTTATCGATTCTGGTGTGGATTTTAAACATCCCGAACTAAAATCTCAAGTGCTTCCACCCTATAATGCTGCAGCACCTGCCAATTCTACTTATCCTGGTGACCATGGAACACATGTAGCTGGAATTATTGGCGCAGCAAAGGATAATGCTATAGGAGGACATGGGGTTAATCCAAAAGCTAAGCTTCTTCCCATTGATGTATTCAACGGAAAAGATGGTGCCAATGATTTCGTCATTGCGCAAGGAATCCTTTATGCCATTGAACAGGGCGCTGATGTTATTAATATGAGCCTTGGCGGCTATGGCGAATCTCCATTAATGAAGGAAGCCGTTCAGAAAGCGATTGATAATGGCATTACCGTTGTAGCAGCTGCTGGAAATGAATCGACAGATAATTACTCCTTCCCTGCTTCTTTCGAAGGTGTCATTAGCGTAGGTTCTACGAATGATAGAAATAAACTATCAAGCTATTCAAACTACGGTCCATCAGTTGACGTGGTAGCACCAGGTGAAGATGTATATAGCACAGTTTATGATGAGAAAAAAGGATCATCCTTTGTAAAATTTAGCGGGACATCAATGGCATCTCCTGTTGTTGCAGGTGTGGCGTCCCTACTAAAATCAAAATATCCAAATTTAATGCCTCATGAAATTGAAGCTATTCTCGAAATGACCGCAAAGGATTTAGGGGAGAAAGGCTATGATCTTACATATGGACATGGTCTTATTGATCCTTTAAAAGCATTACAGTTTGATATAAAAAATCTACCTAAACAGTATACAGAAACAAAAGATGAGCGAATGGAAAACGCAAAAGACCTTCAAAAGACTGTATTGAATACAGAAAAAGGTGAATTCAAGCAGCCGGATGAAAAAAAATGGTACAAGGTTGATTTAGAATCAGATGAATATGCTCAACTGACATTAAAAGGTGCCAACAAATTCGATTATGCATTTGATTTGTATTTCTACCCTAAAGGTCATAAAGATGAAGTAGAACCAATCAACGTGAATGATGTCCGTGTAGGAAAGCAAGAAGGATACCTATTTAAAGCAGATCAAGAAGGAACGCTACTTATTGGCGTAAAAGATCATAATGGCAGCTATAGTTTAAAGGGCGAATCTAACTACATCTTTACAGCTCAAACGACAAAGGAATTACCAATTGATTCATTGAATATGGACAATATGGAGAAAATTCAACAGTTCCCATACAGCACAGCAGGGAAAAACTATACCCTACTTTCTAAAGATCAACAAAGAGACCAAGATTATTTTACATTTACAGTAAAAGAACCAACAACGCTAAAATTTGATTTATCGGGTATCCCAGGTGTTACAGCATCCATGGAACTTTATCTAAAAGAAGACTTAAATAATGTACCGACAGAAAAACTTAATGATGAGGAATTGGATGAGACATTGGATGAGGCTTATCCAATTCAAACATCCTACGGTACGGATAAAGGAGACGGTGTAAGCCTTATTGTAGATGCTATCCCCGATGAGGAGTATGTACTAAGCGTATCAAATGAAAGCGAGATCGATTTTTCACTTGACATGTTCTTTAGCGGAGGCATTGAAGTTCAAGAGAGTATAAGTGAATCAATGATTCCTTACACATTAAAAGGAGAAGTTGTTACCCTTCCTGAAGATGAAGACGGACTTCCATTAAATGAGGAAATAATAGTAGACAACGAACAAAATGATTATTTACCTTTAACTCCATATAAAGCTAAAAAAAATAATCAAGCAAATGATTTAATGAGTATGTTCATGAGTCCAGATGGTATGGGGAGTCTGGAAAACGTGGATGTAATTATGGAGAATGCGATTCGTTTTGATATTGGAGTAGATCAAAAAGCATACTTCCAAACAGAATATGATGAAGATTACTTCTTATTTGAAACTAAAGAAGATGCCATATATGGTTTCCATATTAATAAAGGCATGAACCAATCACCAACTGGAACCATATTTGAATATGATAAGGATACTAATGAATTATTACCAGTTTCTTCATTAACTAATGATATGGGACTAATGAGTCTACTTCTTGGAACAACAATTGATGAAGACGAGGCAAAGACAGTTGCCTTGAAAAAGGACAAAACCTATGTTGTAAGTGTAGTCAATTATGGTAACCGTTCTTCTGAACCATACACACTTAAAACAAGTAAAATGGCAGATATTCCAACAGATCATAATAAAGATAATAATACACCAATAAATGCTCAAACGATTCAACCTGGTATCACCTATAAAAACCATCTCATTTATAAAGATGATACTGATTTCTACTATTATAAACAACGAGGCAAAGATGAAGTCATGAGTCTTCTTGTTTCTTCAGTACCATTGACAAATGAACAGCTAAATCAATTACCTAAAGAACTTCAAAAAGAATTTAAATTTTCAGGCTCCATTATTGAAGACACAAATGGTAATATGGAAATCGATCCAAAAGAAATGGAAACAGAAATTCAATTTGGGCAAGGTGAAAACTTAATTGAAATATTACTCGGTATTTCAGGCACAATAGATGTCAATACTTCATTTAAAGCGAAAAAGGATCGCGGTTATTTTATTGTTGTTAATGGAGCGAACCTTGGACAAGTATCGATTGAACCATATACTTTAACTATGTTTGATCATAATAGAGTAGATGAAGATGCAGATTCTGAGTTAGTCAATGGTGTACCAACAAAGCCATCTCAACTTACAAAAAAAGACGACAAATGGGTAGCTACTCAATATCTTAATGCAGGAGTCCCATTTGGAGATAAGGACTATTTTGAATTTACCAATGACAGCAAACGCGATGTGTTCTTCTCTCTACAAACAGAAAAAGCACTGGATGGCGTCATCCGCATTATCGATGCAAAAGGAAAAACAGTAGAAACCTTAGATCTTTACGGTGCTGAAGATGCTGAAGTAGGTACGGTCGAACTCGATAAAGGAACATATTATATTGAAGTAAGTGAATTATACGGCAAAGCTAGTACACAGCCATATACACTTGAAGTAAAATAAAATATAAATCCTCTACACTGAAAAATGAATTTAGTAGAAGGTCAGAAATTTCGGTTGAAGGTAGTGTAGTAGAGGCATTTTTTCAGCTCTGTCTTTTCAAGAAAGTGAAGCATGTTGTATTCGCTTCTAAGCCAACATAAATGCTCAGATAATCTTCTACCAATTAATAAGTGAAGGAATGTCCCCTAGATGCTCGAAAATCTAGGGGATTTTTTTATTAATGTTTTAAACTATTCGATATTATTTAAATGATATGACCTTCGACAGAAAGAACTTTCTGTTATTTAGCACATTCATCCAATCCTACCTAACCTTCCATTAAGTTGTTCCTTAGACCTGAGATTTTTTACCTGCTTCCCTCCCGATGCCACATCATCCCGGACACCCATGCACTTGGCTAGCCACTGACTCTATTTTCATGGTTCGGGAATTGCCCCTATCCCGATTACGTCCGCGCTGGGCGCACAAAAAAAAGCATCTTCATCCGAGATGGATGAGATACTTTTTCTTAATTGAAATATTTAACATAGTTACTATATTGATCTTGCATCATTTCAAGCTTTTCGTATAGCTTACGTGCATTTACATTATCTGTTGCCGTTTGCAGCGTCACATAGCGAGCATACTGTTGCTCACAATATTGAAATACCTGTTCCATCAATGTCTTGCCCACCCCTAGGCCCCTAGCATCTTCAGTGACATAGATATCATTTAAAATATACGCACGTTGTAAAGCAATAGAAGAATATGTCGGATATAATTGTACAAAGCCAATTGTTTTGCCATTTTCCACAGCTATAAAAATGACTGATTCTTTTAATGCTATTCGTAATTGTAAAAATGCCTTCGCACTGCTTATATCTGACTCAATCCCATAAAACTGGCGATATTCATCAAAAAGCACTGTTAACTCCTCTAGTTCATCCAATGTTGCTTGAAGTATTTCCATCCTATTCTCCCCTTGTGTCTACCCATGGTTGTCTAAAATTATGAATCTAGTTTTCATTATAAAGGAAATAATGGAATAAAGAAAAGAATACCACTCAAATTCAAGCAAAACTACACTTTAGCTTGGCTTTTCATGTAAATGTTCTGCAACTTTTTGCACAATATGCTTCCAGTTTAATTCCGCTCTAGCGAATGCTTGGAGGTGCTCACATGTATCAGCCAATAACGCTTCCTGCTTTGTTACTTGCTGCAATGTCCGCCCTACACTTTGCCAATCATGTGTCGGATGAATCATCCCGAAGCGTTGATGATGGGTAATATCAGCAGCACCGTCAACATCGGTCGTAACGATATAACAGCCATTCTTAGCTGCTTCAGCAAATACATGCGCATAACACTCTACTAACGAGGTAAGGCAAAAAATTTTAGCTTGCCTATACTCTTCCTCTAATTGATATTTATCGAAAATGGGTCCTAATATCCTTACTTGAGAAGCGAACGGATTTCCTTTAAGGGTTTCGTGTAACTCTTTCTTAAATTCATCTGACATTGGGCCAACTAAACGGAATTCCCAATCTAAGAGCTCGGCGGCTAAAAACGCTTTTACAGCCAGTAGAATTTGTTTTTCAGGCGCATCTAAACGTCCTACTGTCAGTATTCTATTTTTTTTCTCGTTAAACAAGACAGGCTCTGTATGGAACAGTTCATAAAAGCCATTTGGTATATGTTTAATATCTAAATTCACAAATTGATGAAGAGACTTTTGAATGGCTCCAGATTCAGAGGAAAGAACATCACAAAGTTGGAGCAATTCAACAAAATAAGGATAGGTCTTTAATCGATTTAACCAAAATCGATTAACATCCAGCTTCATATAGATTTTACCGCTCGGATTGAATTTCTTATACGTCTTGAGTATGGATAAATAAGATGGATATGGTCCAATTGCAAATGCGATATCAATATCTTGCGCATGTTCGATTAAGTAAGAATTCATATTCGCTACATAATCATCTTGAAAAGGAATAGGTTGAAAAGTCACTGAAGGAAATGCTTGTTTGAGTAGCGTTTCATTCATTTCAGTTGTTAAAATCGTTACATCATAGCCTAAATATTCACCTAGTAAAATAGGAACAAGACAAAGGTCTTTGAAAATATGTGCGTCAGAGAGCTTATACGATTCCACACTACAGATAAATGCTATTTTTTTAGACATTGTATCCCCCTTATAAAAACTCTATATATAGCATATGCCGCTTCCGAAAATAAGGTGAAAAAATCATCATTCATTGATGCCTGGAACAATATCCTTGTGTAATTGTTGTTCCCTTACGAGGTTTAGTTTTATAAGATGTTCCCCCTAAAAAAATGCCTCATTTAATATTTAAACTGTAATTTCAAAACGCTTTTTTCAAAATGAACAATAGCCTACAGAGCAATACATTATATGCATATTGTAAAAAAGGAAGTCTTTATGTGGATTATTAACATGCATTGTAATGAATTGAACAAAGAATTGAGGGTTCTCATGAATATTAGTTTTTTAACACCCGCTTACAATAGTGAAGAATGGATAATAACCATGCTCGATAGTATTCCTAAAGAATATGCCTATGAAATTATTATTTGTGATGATGGATCAACCGACAAAACATTAGCAATTTTACAAGAATATCAAAAAACCTGTCCTGCGTTAAAATTATTAGTCAATCAAACCAATTTAGGAGCTAGTGATTCCTATAATCGATGCATCGCTGCAGCAACAGGCGATTATGTAGCTATCATTGATAGTGATGATCATTACTTGCCCGCTATCACAGATGTTTTAGCACAAGTAGACGGTCAATTTGACATCTATTACTACAACATGTTAACAAAAGCTGGCTATACATTTATTAAAAATGAAGCAAATCGTTATTCATTGCCAGGGCAATTTAAAATCATTCGCAGAACTTTAATAGGTGAAGCACAGTTTACGAAAAGAAAAGATATTGCGGGGGATTGGGACTTTAATTGCGCACTCATGAATAAAAATCCTACATGTAAATACACAGATATAGTAGCGTATTGGTACAACTTTCCAAGAGAAAATTCTGAATACGATTTACATCTAAGAGGTTTGAAATAAATGCTTGCGCTTTATGTCATAAGGAGGAGTAAAATACAATACGATGTTTAAAGATAAAATACTATTGATAACTGGAGGCACCGGATCTTTTGGCAATGCGGTCTTACAACGATTTTTGAATACTGATATAAAGGAAATTCGAATTTTTTCAAGAGATGAAAAAAAGCAAGAGGATATGCGCATTCTATATCAAAATAACAAAATCAAGTTTTATATCGGTGATGTTCGCGACATCCAAAGCATTCACAATGCCATGTATAATGTAGACTTTGTATTCCATGCAGCTGCGCTTAAGCAAGTCCCCTCCTGCGAGTTTTTCCCACTTGAAGCCGTCAAAACGAATATTCTAGGAACCGAGAATGTATTGACCGCAGCTATTCAGGCAGGCGTAAAAAAGATAATTTGCCTATCCACCGATAAAGCCGCCTACCCTGTCAATGCAATGGGCATTTCGAAAGCAATGATGGAGAAAACATTCATTGCGAAGTCAAGGATGGTTCACGCCGATAACACGTTAATTTGCGGTACGAGATATGGTAACGTTATGGCTTCACGCGGCTCCGTCATCCCCCTATTCATCGAACAAATTAAGACTGGTAAACCACTAACCATTACTGATCCAAAAATGACGCGTTTTATGATGAGCCTAGATGAAGCAGTTGAATTAGTATTATATGCCTTCATACATGCCGAAAATGGGGATATTATGGTACAAAAATCTCCCTCAGCTTACATTGAAGATTTAGCACAAGCACTACTGGATATTTTTCAAGCTCAACATACAATTCAAATTATTGGCACACGGCATGGAGAAAAAAAATATGAGGTCCTCTTAACAAAGGAAGAAGCAGCTAAAGCGATTGACATGGGTGATTTTTATAGAATACCAGCAGACAATCGCGATTTAAATTATGGTAAATACCTTGATGAGGGCTCTCCTAAAATTACTTTAACAGATGAATATAACTCGAATAATACTAAAATACTTTCCCTACAAGAAATAAAGGAAAAGTTATTAAAGCTCTCGCTTATTCAAGAAGAACTACATAATTGGACGGGAGGAAAACCTTGAAGTTTTTAGTTCTTGGCGCAACAGGGATGGCTGGCCACACAATCTCCTTGTTTTTAAGTATGCAGGGGCATGATGTCACAACCTATTCAAAATTGGCCTTTCCCTATGTAAAAAACATCACTGGTGATATTACGGATTATGCTTTTTTACAGCAGCTTGTGCTAGATAACTATGATGTTATCATCAATTGCATAGGCATTTTAAATGAAGCATGTAATGATAACCGAGCAAAAGCAGTCTATTTGAATAGTTATTTACCACATGCCATTGTTGCCCTACTGAAGAATACCAATACAAAGCTATTTCATATGAGTACGGATTGTGTGTTTTCGGGCAAAGCAGCACCTTATAGTGAAAACAGTTTTCGAGACGGTGAAACCTTTTATGATCGCACAAAGGGTTTGGGAGAAATTGATAGTATGCGGCATTTAACATTTCGAAACTCCATCATCGGTCCGGATATGAAAGAGCATGGTATTGGACTCTTTAATTGGTTTATGAAACAAAAAGGGCCCGTTAACGGTTATACAGGTGCTATTTGGACGGGTGTCACAACCTTGACATTAGCTAAAGCAATGGAGCGAGCAGCTATTGAAGGAACAACCGGCCTCTACCATCTTGTAAATTCTGGAAATATAAATAAGTTTGATTTACTACAATTGTTCAATAAACACTTTAAAGGGTATCAGATTACGATTAACCCCTCTCCATTAGTAAATTTAGATAAAACTTTAATCAATACTCGCAAAGATTTCTCCTACGAGGTTCCTAGCTACGAAGAAATGATTATAGAAATGAAGGACTGGATCTTGACGCATAAAGCGTTATATCCACACTATTTTAAATAATTTAAAAAAGTCGAATCCTCTTTTAGGTCGGCTTTTTTCAGTCATTTTTTATGGCGCCCGGAACTTTCCATTCTATTCTTATCCCCGCATTTTTATCGTCACTTTCTCTACCCTACCATCCGTATCCCATCGTTCATAAACATTATGCGCTTAGATTGCGCCGCCACCTTTGCGTCATGACTTACAAGCATAACAGAATGAGCGTACCGACGATGTTGAGGAATTCCATCACCTGAAAATCATCGACAAGTTTTGCCCTACAAAAGATGTAGTTGCGTCAAATCATTTTCACCGAATGCATCTACAAAAAATTGGGCGTTTTAGCCTGTTTCATAAGCGAATCTAGCGCCTCCAAAAGACGCGTATCGCCGTGAGCGAAACAAGCGTAGCTGAGGCAGCAACAAATTGCAGTGTTGTCAGCGTAATTGCTTTGCTCTTTAAAATAGCGATAAGGATTATTCGGTTACACTTAAATACACTTAAATACACTTAAATCACCTCTATATTCAAGCTTTTTAGCAGATCCGTTACTTTTTACAGAGCCCTTCGATTATCTTCTAGGGATGCTTTTAGCAGTTATGTCATGAGGTCAAATGTTCGAGTCGCCAACACTTTTTGGTAAAGGGCTTTTGGGTCGATTTTCCCGTGTTTTCAGTATTTGCACTAAAGCGTAGTCGAACATCATTACTACCTAAATCGACTTTTTCACAAACTGACCAGCGGACAACGCAATTATGCAAAGTGCGAATCTAGTTTCGCGAAAATCCATACTGTATTTCCCAGGCAATACAAGTTAAATTACCGCCTTCGCCCTGATTAATAGACACATGCTTCTATATATTTTACTAATTTATATATAACAACATGCATTCCTTTTGTCTAACGGCCATCTTGTCAATTTTAGAGATCCGAAAAGCTACTAATACCCTTCTATCTGGCATTAAAGCTTTCCCATGAAACCTTTCCTTGACTCAAACTGAATTTTTCTATCACAGTCTTCACAAGAAAATTTCCCCTGCATATTTTGTTTGTATAGTTTATATTTCCTTGTCCCTTCTATAACTTCAAATATTTCTTTACAAAAAATACAGCGAAGCGAATAGGTAATCATAATGCTTCCTCCTCTAATTCTAAGCGAAACTTTTTACAATACAGTAAGCTTTTTCCGTTAGAGTCACCACCCTTCACGCCAATCAAGTGAATCTATACACACATTTTGTACTATGGAAAAACAAACAGTGTTACTTACATTCTCCCTATGAAATCGAACATTCCCCATTTTTTTCTAAAACTTACTGTCCTTTGAACTAAAATTAAAGGGACAAACATATTATTTATGCTCATCCCAAAAATCCTTACTAAAACTCGTATTCGCATGATGTTTCCCTACTGGCTTGGCTATATCTGAACCACGAATAATTGCCCCTTTTCCAAACTTCTGCTCAATTTGATCAACAAGTTTAATAATTGGCTCCTCTTTCACATGTTCTTCGAAGTTAAAGAACGTTAACTGCTGTGTCATTTCTTTAATATCACTGACATTCGATACGGTAACACCTAGTAATCTTACCGGCTCTTCATTCCAATGCTTATTAAATAAATTCCACGCTTGCTCGACGATATCCTCTTTTGCATTAAGCGCATTATTCATGGACTTACTTCGTGTATAAGTCTCCCAATCAGCTGTACGAATCATAATACTTACGGTAACGCCTGCAAGTTTCTTTGCCTTTAATCTTCCAGCAACCTTTTCAGAAAGCATCGAAATTATTTCATATAATTCATCTCTGTCCGTCACATCGTGAGATAACGTTGTTGAATTGCCAACACTTTTCGTATCATATATTGCTTCTGGATCCACAGGTCTGTCATCTTCGCCATTCGCTTTTTGCTTCATACGAGGACCATTGATACCAAAATTTTGCTTTAATACATATTCATCAGCAACAGCGAGCTCCCCAATTGTTTGAATGCCTAACTTTTTCAACTTCTCTGCTGTACTTTTGCCAATTCCATGCATCTCAATTACATTCATCGGCCACAATACTGCAGGTACGTCTCGTTTTCGTAGTATTGTAATACCCATCGGTTTTTTCAAATCACTTGCCATTTTCGCCAAGAATTTATTCGGGGCAATGCCGATTGAACATGGCAGTTGAAGTTCGGTCCATATCCTATCTTGTAGTTTTTGTACATGTTGCAAAACATTTTGCCCCTCAATGATTGGAAGTTGCAAATACCCTTCATCAATTGAAACTGGTTGGAGTATTTCGCTATATTCCTTTAATAAATTAAAAAAAGACTTCGATGCTGTCCGATATCGATCAAAATTAGGAGGTCGTACGATAAGCTCTGGGCATTTTCGCCGTGCTTCTCCGACATTCATCGTTGTATAAACACCTCGTGCCCTTGCTTCGTAGCTACATGTAATAATTATACCTCGACGTTCTTTAGGATTACCCGCGATTGCTACTGGCTTACCTTTTAAAGAAGGATCATAAATTTGTTCAACAGAGGCATAAAAGCAATTAAGGTCAATATGTAAAATGATTCTGCCTTTATGCATATACTTTCACCCCATTTACCTACTTAGAATTATAACCTAGCGAGTTATGCTCTTCAAAAGCAATTGATCTAGCAATTCTAAACCCGATATCATCTATATAAAAATCAGGCATACTTTTGCGGCGACAAGTTGCGCCACATCCGCGTTGTTCTTCTGCCCAGCTTCCTCCACGAATTATTCTGTAAGTACCAAAGGTCTCAGTGTCATACAGGTCCCAGCACCACTCCCAAACATTCCCAATCATATCGTGCAAGCCCCAATCATTCGGCATTTTCTCTCCAACTTCGTGTACTCGTTCTTCAGAGTTATTTTTATACCAAGCAATTTCATCTATTTCACCATAGCGATATCCTTTTGAATGTGCCTGACATGCATATTGCCATTCTGCATCTGTCGGTAATCGGAAACCATTCGTACCATATTTACAAACAACATCTTTACTTTCATTATCCAAATCATAAAACTTGTCATAACCCAACGCTTCAGATAGTAAATTACAAAAATTCACTGCATCTATCCATGAAATATTTACTATTGGTTTGCGAGTGACATTCTTTATTGCAGTTTTCTGTCCCATAATCATGTCATAAAATTCTTCTGTCACCGTATATTTGGCAAGATAAAACGGCTCTATGTCAACATTCCAAATAATTTCCTTTAAATTCTTTCTAATTCCTGGTAGTGCAAATTTATAGTTTGAACTAATCCATTTTTGCTCGTTCCGAAAATCGCGTAAGCAAGTCACACCTTCAGGGATATACACCATTACATCTCTTAAGTAGTCATCTACGTTAGTTAACATTGTTCACCCCTTGTCTTGAATTAATGTTGTTATATATTGGATTTAGCCTTCGCTTTGTTTCATAAATTAAATGATTGAATGTTTGTTTCTTGTTCGAATTCATGCATATGTGAAAAAGTTTCATTTTGATAGTCATTTATCGTTTAATCAAACACTGTTGCAATTGTTAGTTAATCGACAAATGCATAGTCACCATCACTTTCGAGTAAGTCCTTTAATATTGTTAAGGCTTGCTCAAGTTGCGCACTATTTTCTGGCGCCGTTATTGCTAAGCGCACCGCATTTACCGGTTTCGCGTTTCCTACGGCAAAGCGTTCTGCCGCATATACTTGTACGCCTGCCTTGGATGCCAGCAATTCAAACTGCACACCTGTAAATTTATTTGGTAGCATAAGCCATCGAAAAATACATTCCCCATTCCCTAAAACTGTGTAATCCTGTAAATACTGATCCACAAGTGCATTTTGTTGCTTCGCATACACACGATGTTTCTCTAATATCGTGCGTGCAACACCATCTTGAATCAGCCGTGCCGTTAGTTCCACCATAACAGGAGATACAGAAATATTAATATTATAAAGTGTCTCCATAATTTTCTTTCGAAGACCTGTAGGTGTGACAATAAAGGATAGTCTTAACCCAGGAGAAATGGCCTTTGATACACTAGCAATATAAATCACCTTATTAGGTGCATAGGAAGCAATCGGTGCAAGGGGTTGCTCCTTCAGCAAGCTATAGATGGCATCCTCAATTACGATTAAACCCGTTTGCCTTGCTACTTCCGCAATCATTTTCCTTGTTTCCAACGACATCGTATGCGTGGTTGGATTATGAAAATCTGGTATCACATAAAGACCCTTAATATGCTCATTCTTGCAAGCATATAATAACCCCTCTCTTGTCATCTCTCCATTTCTTTGTTGAATGGCTACAAGTTGAATACCAAGCATATTGGCCGCTGTTTTAATACCCGCATATGTCATAGGATCCGTGCCAATTCGGTCCCCAGGCTGAAATAATGCCGCTAATGTGCCGACGATTGCATTTTGACCTCCTGCTGCAAGCAATACAGGTTGATTGGTTTGATAGCCGACCTTTTCTAGTAGTTTCGTTGCCGCCTCGGTTTGCCATGCATTTCCCTCTGGTCGCCCGTACTGAAATAACTTACTGAAGTTAGGATCATTCAGCATTTTTTTCATGTAACGTGTAATTTCTTCGTTCGCATGATTTTCCGGCAACACAGAACCCATTTCAATAATATGCGAGGAATTACTAGTCGGTAATAAAATTTTATTCGTTGCTGCATCTGATGAAACGAACGTGCCACTCCCAATCGAAGCATAAATAAGTCCTTTCTGCCCACAAAGTTTAAACGCTCGCGTAATCGTGCTTAAGTTAACATCTAAAAAATCGGCTAACTCTCGTTGTGGAGGTAGTTTCGTCCCTGGAGATAATTTTCCATCTTTAATATCTTGTTCAAGCTGCTCGGCTATTGCTATATATAATGGCGCTGAAATATTGCTGATATCTGGCTTCCAGCTCATTGGATATTCCTCAAATGAATTAACTGGCATTATTCAAGCCCCTTCTTTCTCTTCGTCCATTTGCATACAATATTATAATTGTCTTGCATACAATGATAATATTGTATGCAAATGATTACAATGATATAATTTTTAAAAAATCAGAAAAAAGGACCGATAAATTATGCAATATTCAGAAAGAATCTTAAAAACACCATCATCATTCATCCGAAACATTTTGAAAGTAACCGATGCAGTGGATGTCATTTCCTTTGCGGGCGGACTTCCGAACCCAATCTCTTTCCCAATCGATGCTTTACAGGCATCTGTTGACCATGCAATTAGTGAAAACGGTAGTAAACTGTTCCAATATTCATCTACTCAAGGCTATGCGCCACTTCGCGAATATATCGCTGCCAAATACCAACGTCTTCACGGTTTAGATATCAACGCAGATGATGTATTCATTACAACTGGTTCACAGCAAGCGCTTGAACTCATCGGCAAAGTACTCATTAACAAAGGTGATGGCATTGTCATCGAGGAACCTGGCTACTTGGGCGCTATTCAAGCATTCACATTAAGTGAGCCAACTTTCTATGGTGTAACGCTTGAAAATGATGGTCTTAATTTAGAAGAATTAGAGAATGCTTTACAGCAACCAAATGTAAAATTCATCTATACTGTACCAAACTTCCAAAATCCAACTGGGCTTACGTATTCTAAGGAAAAACGTGAACAAATTTACGAGATTATTTCAAAATATGACGTAGCATTAATCGAGGATGATCCGTATGGAGAATTACGCTTCCAAGGTGAGCCACTTCCTTACATCGGCGCTGGTAAATTAGAAAATAGTATTCTATTAGGTTCTTTCTCTAAAACGGTCACACCAGGTATGCGTCTTGGCTTCATCATTACAAAGAACAAAGAATTAATGCAACATATCGAAACAGCGAAACAAGCAACTGACCTACACACAAATATTTTTTCTCAATATGTCATTTATGATTACTTAGCAAACAATGACTATACAGAGCACGTAAAAAAAATTATTTCATTATATAAAAATCAAGCAGATGCTATGCTAGAAGCTATACATGAATTCTTCCCAGCGCACGTTGATTACACACGACCAGATGGCGGGATGTTTATTTGGGCTACTATGAATAATGGTGCTTCATCTTTAGACGTGTTCCAAAAAGCGATGGAACAAAAGGTTGCCTTCGTTCCTGGTGACCCATTCTACACTTCTAAAACAGGTGTGAACACAATGCGTCTTAACTATACGAACGCAACACCTGAAGTCATTCGTGAAGGTATTAAACGATTAGGTAGTATTTTATAAGCAAGTAATCAAAAACCGTATGAGCGCTGTGAACGCTTATACGGTTTTTTTCCATGGTATTAATTTTTTAATAGAAAAAAATGCTTGCTTAAATGGATTCTTTTCATCCTAAATCCCCTTTAATGACAGAACACCACAGTTAGCTTGGATAATAAATGGTCATGCTTAATCGGGTCAATGTTTCCCCAGGATTACAATATATGTGGGGTCGATCGGCTTTAAATCTAATGGAATCTCCACTTTTTAATTTATATGCGCTTTCATTGACACGAATAGTTACCCCACCATCAAAAACTGTGATGAATTCCTCAGTACCTTCTCTATGGGCATCTGCACTTAATTTTCCGTTCTTTTCAATTTCGATAGTGTAAATTTCAAAGCGACTATCTTCTTGGAAAGGAAAATAAGGATAAACTTTATATCTTCCATTGTCTTCAGACAATACTTGAACATCATCCCTTAGAATAACTTTCGTATCAGGCTGTGGATTATTTATTAGTGCCGTAAAAGAGATCTTTAGTCCATTCGCTATCTTCCATATCGTTGTAAGAGTTGGGCTTGACTCCCCTCTTTCGATTTGACCTATCATCGTTTTACTTACGCCACTTAATTGAGAAACTTTTTCTAAACTTAATTTCTCTTTCTCTCTAATCGCTTTTAGATTTCTTGCAAGAATAAGATGAATTTCTTCCATAAACTCACTCCTGTAATTCGTACAATATAACGGTCGATGTGTATAATAAAAAGACTATCGTTATATCGTCCTTTTCGGTCATTATAACATACAAAATAATAGGAGGATCAAATATGCCTGTATTTTCATTTTTGTTATTTGTTGTTATAACGAGTTTTACGCCAGGTCCCAACAATATCATGGCAATGGCTTTGGCAAATAAACATGGATTAAAGAAAAGCATTGTATTTTGTCTAGGTGTGGGCATAGGATTTTTCGTCATTACCTTACTATGTAGTCTTTTTAATATTGCCCTAACAAAGGTTATGCCTATTATTGAACGTCCTTTAACAATTGTGGGGGTAGGTTATATGCTATATCTAGCCTATAAAATCCTTACTAGCAAAGACAGCGACAACGAAAACACTGTAAGTACGAACAATTTATTGCTAATAGGTATGTTGTTACAGTTTGTTAATCCGAAAGGCATTTTATTTGCTATTACTGTAGTAGCAACCTTCATCCTTCCATATCATTCTTCTTACTTAAGCTATTTTCTTTTTTCATTATTTTTAGGAATGGTCGGTATGATGAGTACATATAGCTGGGGTCTATTTGGTAGTGCATTTCAAAAGCTTTTGTTGCAATATAGACGGCAGTTTAATATCGTCATGGCCATTTTATTAGTGTACAGTGCTTTTTCGATTCTTGTGAACTAGGTAGAAAAAACAAGGGGGTATGATGACAAAAAAACTGCCAGTTTTCGACGGGAGCATGAACAGGAAACTTCTACAGATGCTCAGGCTCTGAAGGCGTTTGCTGTTTACCGCGGAAATCTAGCAGAATATTGTTGTTTAGCATATTATGTTTACCTTAAGTCACAGGACATTCCCAATCGACAGAACATCCAATGATGAATTATTTTGTATATGTTAAAACCGCATTTTTCTTAAATTTAGCTAAAGCTTTTGTCGCCTCAACTTTATCTGTGTATTCAAAAATACGAACATCCTTTTTCTCAAAAACTGTAATAACCCACATTGTAAAATCTCCCTTCAAATTTGTTTTTAATATAACAATCATCTAGAAATATGATGCTTCAATCAAACTGTCTTATCTTGCTTAATTCCTATTCTACGCCGATTTTTCTAAAAAGAAATAGGTATGTGAAGCCCTTCACAAACTGTTCATATTCAAAACGCTTTCTTTGAACAATTTGTGAAAACCAGCTTTTTTTAGGCATAACGTGTATATGTTTCATCGCCATGACTATGCCTCTTTTCTATCCGTCACTTTGGAGATTCTATCCGTCATTTCCAGCGTTCTATCCGTCACTTTAAGCATTCTATCCGTCATTTCCTCGTTTCTATCCGTCTGCCATCATAAAAGACCATATGCACCCCTTTTCCACGACGCACATACGGCCTTTCCATGTTGATGATAATTAAATTAGTTGTAGTAGTAATAATTTTTCAATAAGGTTGGTTATCTTGATCAGCACAGTACTTCTTCTTGCTTTTGTGTTAACTCAATTTCAAAACCTAATTCTTCGAGCATACGATAATCACTATTCGCTTCTTGCCCTTCCGTAGTTAAGTAATCTCCAACAAAAATGCTATTTGCAGCATACATACCTAGTGGCTGAAGTGACCCAAGATTAACCTCACGACCACCAGAAATACGAATTTCTTTTGTTGGATTTATATAGCGGAATAATGCTAATACTTTTAAGCAATAGCGAGGATTTAATTCCTTTGTACCCTCCAGCTTCGTACCATCGATGGCATTTAAAAAATTGACAGGTATCGAATCCGCATCTAATTGATGGAGGGCACGTGCGATATCCACCACATCATCTTTCGTTTCCTTCATGCCAATAATCGCACCGGAGCAAGGAGAAATCCCATGTTTCTTAGCAATTTCAACTGTATTAATACGATCCTCATACGTATGGGAAGTTGTGATGTAAGAGTGGTGGCGCTCAGATGTATTTAAGTTATGATTGTAACGATCAACCCCCGCTTCTTTTAACTGTTGCGCCTGTTCTTCTTTCAATAAGCCAAGACAGGCACAAACTTTTAAGCCGTATTTTTCTTTAATTTCTTCAACCGCTTCACTGACTACATTGACATCCTTTCGCGTTGGACCTCGTCCACTCGCAACGATGCAATATGTACCAATTTTATTTTCAAATGCTCGTTTCGCACCTGCTAAAATTTCCTCTTTTGTAATGAAGGGATATTTATCAATCGGTGCAGTTGATTTGGATGACTGTGAGCAATAACCACAATCCTCTGGGCAATAACCACTTTTTGCATTCATAATCATATTTAATTTCACTTTTTTACCATAATAATGTTTACGAATAGCAAAGGCTCCGTCCATTAGCTTTAATAGTTCGTCATCATCACTATTTAAAATGGCCAATGCCTCCTCCTTGCTAATAATCTTTCCTGCAATGACTTCTTCTGCTAGCTGTAACCAATCCACTATACATTCCCCTTTTCAAACTGTTCTATTTTTAGCATTATTCAGCAGAGATTTTGTGACGAAAAAGTGAGTCAACGACACATGTCCCTATACGCTACGCTTTGGTGAAGGATTTGCCTGCTCAAAAGCTAACTGACAACACTAGCGGCATACTTATACCGCACCGTCAGCAAAGAACCAGGATCCATTACGCTGAGGCATAATGGATTGACCTTGCTGATTGAAATACTTTATAAAGTCGTTCAGCTAAAAGTGCAGAAGCAATTGCTAGGCAAAAGTCTGCGACAATGCTATTCAAAAAACCAACTAAGAAAATATGAGTCCAGCTCGTTTTCATGTGTAGCCAGAAGTTCAATGATACATATAAATACGGTACTGCTACCGCATAAATAATGATGAGCCCTACGATATTAGCGCCGATAAAATGCTTTTTCGTCGGCACCTCAACTCTTTCTAGCATTAAACCAATGACAAATGCTGCAAGGGCAAAGCCGATTAGATAACCAAAAGTGGGCTGCAATACATATGTGATGCCTCCTCCTTGTGTAAAAACAGGTAAACCAACCAAACCAATACCAATATAAACGAGCTGACTTTGAAAACCATGACGACTTCCAAGCAAACATCCTGCCAAAAAGACGAATACTATTTGTAATGTAAACGGCACTACTGGTAGCGGCACTTTAATAAATGCGCCTATGGCTGTTAAAGCAGCAAACATCGCAATCATAACGAGTGACAGTGTTGATCGTCGTTGTAGCATACCTTATCCCTCCCGTTCCGCAAAAAATTGCACGATTGTATCTTTTGCTGTTTCAATCATGAAATGCATTTCCTCATCGGTTATGATGTATGGAGGCATAAAATACAAAACATTGCCAAGAGGACGAATCAGTAATCCTTTTGATAAAGCTCTTTTATAAATTTGATAGCCAATCCGTTCTTCACTTGGCAGCGGTACCTTCGTCACCGCATTCGCTACAAGTTCAATGGCCCCCACAAGCCCTGCCTGCCGATATTCTCCAACATATGGCAGATGATTAAATGCTTCCATGGCTAGCTTATACATGCGTTCACCTTTTTCTTGCACAATGTCGATATACTGTTCCTCCTCAAACATTGTCAATACTTCTAATGCAACGCGGCAAGCCAATGTATTACCGGTATAGCTATGTGAGTGTAAAAATGCTTTCATTGTCCCGTAATCATCGTAAAAAGCGTTATAGACCTCATCCGAAGTTAGGACAACAGAAAGTGGCAAATAACCACCAGTAAGCCCCTTCGATAAGCACATAAAATCTGGGGTAATGGCGGCTTGTTCGCAGGCAAACATCGTCCCAGTACGGCCAAAACCAACAGCAATTTCATCGGCAATGAGATGCACATTATACTGTGTACATAACGCTCGTAATTGCTTCAAATATATAGGTGGATACATTTTCATGCCTGCCGCTGCCTGAATGAGCGGTTCAATAATGACGGCTGTAATTTCTGCATGGTGCATTGCGAGTTCGTCTTTGACAAAGCTAATACATTGGGCTTGGCATGAATCCGGACGATCATGAAAAGGACAACGGTAACAATCGGGCCCCTGTGCACGCACTGTATCCAGTAAAAGTGGCTGATACAGCTCGTTATATAGATCTACGCCACCAACCGATAGAGCACCTAGTGTTTCACCATGATAAGCATCCGTTAATGCTAGAAATCGTTTTTTAGATGTTTTTCCAGTTTGCATATGATATTGGAAACTCATTTTTAATGCAACTTCAATGGCTGCTGAGCCGTTATCTGCAAAAAATACTTTATTTAAACCTTCTGGCGTTAAAGCTACTAACTTTTCTGCGACCTGAATAGCCGGCTCATGGGTGAAATTAGCAAAAATCGCATGCTCTAATGTAAATGCTTGCTCGCTTAAAGCTTGACTAATACGGGGGTTAGCATGTCCAAATAAATTAACCCACCAAGAAGACACTGCATCCAAATAGCGCTGATTATTTTCATCATAAAGCCATACGCCTTGTCCTTTTTTAATAACAATTGGTGGAAACTGCTCATAATCCTTCATTTGTGAACATGGGTGCCAGACATGTTGCAAATCTCTTGTTTGTAATTCAGTTAATGCTTGTCTCATGTCTGGTCAGCCTTTCGAACAATGATGTGTCTGTGATGGGATATTCCACAATCTCCGAAATATTCTGGAGTTTTGGAATGGTCGCAAATGGTAAAGCATGATGTTGCAATATCGTTTCTTCGTTATTTTGCTCGATTAGGCTACCTGTATCGCCATTAAATACGATACCTAGTACTTCAATAGCACGTGTCCGTAAAGCCTCTAATGTCAAAAGCGTATGATTTATCGTTCCGAGTGTTGTCCGTGTCACGACCACAACCGGTAGTTTACTTTGGACAATAACATCTAGGAGTGTCGTTTCTCCGATTGTATCTAGTGGGACAAAAAGACCTCCGGCACCTTCACAAATAACGACATCATTTGATTGCTGTAAATACTGCATTTGCTTTAATAAGTAATGGGTATTTATTTGCTGCCCCTCCAGTTGTGCAGCAAAATGTGGTGATGCAGCCTCTTTAAACGAAAACCCATTCAAATTCATTGGTTCAAGCATTTGCAACGAATACTTTTCATACATTGTTGTATCGTGGTAATAGGATTTTCCATTCTGATACATTTCACCAGTTTGTACAGGTTTGTATGGTGTGACACGAAGACCCTGCTTCTGTAATTGGCGCATCAATAATGTGGTAATACACGTTTTACCAACTTCCGTATCTGTTCCGACAATCCAAAAATGTTGCATCGTTAACCTCCCCCCTTTTGAGTTAACTAACTACACAAATTAAGTTAACACATTTATTTTCACTTTGTAAATGCTCTTTCATTTTTTCTACAAAAACACTTCATTTCTTTGTAAAATATAGCGAATTTTGCGATAACTTATCGTAATCTTTTTTATCATCTTAAAAAATATAAGAAAATTCCTATGCAGGTGGGAGCCTATCTGCGTATTTCTTAGTTCTATCAGGAATATTTGTCATCTTATCAGCGCGAATACATTATCTATCAGCGATTCTCACCTTTCTACTTCTAAAGGCGAAGCTCAATAAACGGCGAAAGACACTCCTAAAGTCTGACCGGTACCCAATTTCCCTAATTTGAGAACATTTTAATCTGCTATAGAAAGGATTTTGAACTTCATCTGTAGTATTTAAATACATGGAGGTGGCAGTATGTTTGGCATATTTAAAGAATCTGAAAAGGTCATCGATACATATGAGCATGTTGGTTTTATTCTTAAATCCTTGCTTACTTACGAACTCAAGGATTTACCCTTGCGTTATGAATTTTGGTACCGTGTGGCCATTCGCCAGGAGGAATTTCGAATATTACAGGCCGAACATCGCGTGAAAAGCTCCATGAACAGTGCAATTGGGCGTTTTCATCAAACACAGTATGAGGCGACAAAACAAAAGTGTACAAAGCTCGCGCGTCTTGCAGATATGTATAAGTATTTTTGTATCGAAGATGAGCGAGAATCCTTAAATCATCGACTTCTTTTTTACAAAGAAACGATTGCTGAAATCTATGACCATGTACAAAATAAAGAACTCTATGCTTATTGTGACTCGGTTCAACAGCAATTTTGGGAGGCAGTAAGTGAAGACATACTAAATGCATTAGCCCATCTAGATTAATGACTAGAAGGGCTATTATCTTAATAGTCAACCCTGTTTCATCAGCACAAAGCCCTCGTTTATAGCGTGTAAATTATTGCTTTTGTCTTGCACAGCAATCACTTCTTTGCGTAAATTTTCCTACTGCAAAGTGGGTGAGTGTGACATATGGTGCTTTTTGCTACTATAGGGTATTTTAGAGAATATAAGTGTAGTAAAAAAGGAGAGAATTTATGATTGCTTGGATTATTTCGGCGGAAATCGCCTTTTGGATTGTCATTATAGTAGGACTGATTTGTAGGTATGTCTTTAAAAAGCCTAAACTTAGTATTTTCTTTTTTGCTCTTACACCAGTTATTGATTTACTCCTTGTGCTTCTTACAGCAATGGACTTAAAAGCGGGTACACCAGCATCGACAGCTCACGGTATCGCTGCCATTTATATAGGCGTTTCCATTGCTTATGGCAAAACTATGATCTCTTGGGCGGATGTAAAATTCCAACAGTGGATTTTAAAAGCCTCAATTCAAAAAGAAACATTAACAGGTTTGGCGAAAGGCAAGCATGAAATGAAATTGCTTGGTCGCCATATTGTAGCCTACATCATTGGCGCTGGATTATTATATGCCATGACGCTGTTTATTGGATCGAACACGGATACATCTCCCTTACTTCAAGTAATGAAAGTCTGGGGAATCGTTTTAACGGTTGATGCTATTATCAGTATTTCTTATGTGATTTTTCCTAGTCAAAAATAACAGGTATCCTCCGGATTTTAATTCCCATTTTATACAAAAATTAGTATACTTAATATTGTAGAAAGGAGATTCCTAGGTATGATAAATGAACTAATTTTAATTGCAAGCATTACTAACTCGTATTCAAGCATATTTAAAAAGAAAGATTCCTAGCCAAAAAGAAAATACTTTACATATTGCTAATTTATCCATACACGATGATGAAAAAAATGTCTATAAAGACGGTGAATTATTAAATTTTTTTATCAAAGAAAAACTGTTATTATTCTTTCTTATTGAACAGACAAAAAAAGTAGTGAATATTGAACAACTTATCAGCCATGTATGGGGTTATAATGGCGTAGCAGAATCTAAAACTGACTCCGTTCATATTAGTACGTTACGACGTAAAATGGAGGACATACCTGCTAAACCAAAATGGATCCAAACAGTTAGAGGGTTCGGTTATCCATTTGTCTCTCAAAAATAAAATGCTGATACTTGCAAGCATCGATGACTAGCGACACTATAAAAGAAATTCATTGATTTCGCCTGACTAGATTACTTATTTTTCATCGCATTAAAAACAAACAGGTGCCTGCTTTGATTGCGGCACCTGTGATGTGTATCCAATTAAAGTTTCACTTGATTACTTTCCATTCCTCTCACAAGCATTGCTCTAAATTCTGATACTTGATCGGCTTTAATAGCCACTTTTGTATACCTCTTTTTAGGGCCAAACATAAATGTTACTTCAATCGGTTCTTTCATTTTCAAAATAAAGTGAGGGTATGCCTCACCAAAATCACGTGCTATAAAATCAATTGTATCTTTGGTCAATTTTCCTTGTAAAAGTTCTTTATCTTCAACAAGTTCCGCAATATTTTCAAAGCGAAGTTCCGTGCGTTTCATTAAACCTAAAGACAAATACAGCTTATCGTGAGTTGCATAAACAGGATTTAAGCGAACTGCCTGTATATCTGCCATAAAGAAAATCACTGAGTATACATTTAAAATAAGCAATAGTATTGAAAGTAGCATAGACTTCTCATGAAGCCACCAGTGGATTCCAATTGTTTCAATAACGATGCCATGAATCAGCATGATTTGAAAGGCAAGATAGCTAGAGTTTTTATGCAAGGTTAATCCTGTCCGTTCTTTCCTCTTCCAACTAGCGAAACCGTAATAAAGAACTAAAAAATCGCTACAAAGCATTTGAATTATTGGGTGTTTTGCTGTATGGCTTGCAACAGCTTTAGGAAAAGAAAACAAATCTGGTAATGCACTGTCCTTTACATCCGCTATAATTTTTGGCATATACCGTACGAGTGAAACAATCAGTAGTATCTCTAATACGATGATTGTCGCTTCAATCGCAAATCCGATCCAAGTTACCGCTACAAATGGCTGTAAATGCTCAAGCGGAATGATGAAGCGTGCTGCAATGCAACCAGTAGCTGCTAAAAGAATCGCTTGCTTTACAGAAAATTTACGTTTATAAAGCATAAATAAGACCGGCATAACAATGAGAAAATCAATGAGTGATCCGATGACAACTCCTTTGGATTCAGCTGGTAAAATCGACAGACCAATCCCTGTGTTATATAGAGTGTAATTACTTGCTAACACCACTAATAAAAATGCTAGCCATCTATTTTGCCTCTTGTTTAAAGCAATCATTTCCCATTGCTCCTTTCAACTCTTTACTTCAAATGAAATATTAGTAAATTGAGCTCTATAAAAAAACTTTACAATGAATGGTATTATTTATCAATATCTAACAAGTGAATATTCATTGTTTTACTATCTTTGTGATGAAACTTTCATTAAATCACTTAATTAGTTATATTTCCATCTTTCATAAAAAACTTTTTACGATAGACGTGAGGACTATATCCAGTATATTCCTTAAATCGCTCAATATAATAACTAACCGTACTAAATCCTGTGATGGTAGCAATAGTCGTTACGGATTGCTCGCTATCGCGTAACAGCTCCATACTTTTACGAAGTCGGTAATGTAAAAGGTATGTGAACGGTGTTAATCCCACTATTTTCTTAAAAAAGCGACTACATTCTGCTCTACTTAAAAAAACGTGCGCGGCTAATTTTTCAAGCGTTATCTTCTCCTGATAATGGTAATGTAAATAATCAAGCATTTCCTTAGCGCAATCATGCTGCACAATCATCGATGGGCTCATTATCTGCTCTGTTAGTAAAGACTGTGCCAAAATTGTTTCCCAAATGGCTAACAGTTCTTGCCAAACCTTTATCTCAAAAAATAGATCTCGCTTTTTCAATAAAATCGCTACACTTTCAACTGATTGTGCCAATTCCCCAGAAAACTTTACAAATGGTAGCCTATTGGTCACCACATAGGGGAGAACATATTTTGTAGTAATAATACTCTCCTCATGACCCCCTAACAGTATCGGATCAACATTGACACAGTAAGTCTTTGCTTGCTTTACCCTATAAGGTTTCGCTTCATGTAAGCCAGATGCATTAACAAAGACTCCATCCCCCTGCTCAAGCACAAATACATCAGCCCCTACACGATACTGCACACTTCCTTCTTTTACGTAGACAAATTGAATCTCCTTATGCCAATGTAAAGGTAAAAAATCCATACGATCTAAACGAAGTATCGTTTCGTACATTGCTACTGGAAACGCCTTCGTGCCGTGCAACGTTAATTCTTGTAAATCCTTCGCTACTCTAATATGTGTTAACGCCACTCACATCACCTCAATATATTGATATTTTCAACCATATAATTCGATATTTTTTACCATCAATACGCTTTATAATTACTTTATATTGATAGTTTAGGAGATGTTGTAGTATGAATCAACAAGTACCGAAAAATCGCACAGTGGGTATTATACTTGTCATCCTTGGTGCAAGTTTTTGGGGTATTGGGGGTACTGTCGCTCAAAAGCTCTTCCAGCAGGCAAATATTGAGGTTGGCTGGCTCGTATCCAGTCGTCTTCTTTTAGCAGGGATATTACTAATTACCGTTTATAAAATAACACATCGTAAAGAATCCATTTTTGTGATTTGGGAAACAAAGTATAGTGCTTTTAGACAAATTCTATTTAGCTTACTTGGTATGCTCGCTGTACAATATACCTATATGATGTCCATTGCTTTAGGGAATTCTGCTGTAGCGACATTGTTGCAATATTTAGCACCTCTTTTCATCATGGGCTTTTATTTCATCACGAAGCAAAGCCTACTGACAAAACAGGATGGTATAGCTGTGTCACTTACACTTATCGGCACATTTTTATTGCTAACGAATGGCTCATTGTCCACACTTTCAGTTCCAGTAATGGCGGTGTTTTGGGGTGTACTATCTGGTCTTTCGGCAGCCTTTTATACATTATATGCTGTGCCGCTTTTACAACAGTTTCATTCATTGCTTGTTGTAGGGTGGTCAATGCTGATTGGTGGTTTAGTCATGAGTTTATTCTATCAACCATGGCACATCAGTATTTCAATTTGGTCGCTTTCAACGACAATTTATTTTTTCTTTATCGTTATTTTCGGGACAATGCTTGCATTTTGGCTTTATATTGAGAGTCTACAGTATTTATCGCCTAAGGAAACAAGTTTACTTGGTAGCCTCGAACCATTAACAGCTGTTATCACAAGTGTCCTTTGGCTACAAATTTCATTTGGAGGTTTCCAAGTAATTGGAACATTACTCATTCTATGTATGATTTTATATCTCACTGTGTTTCAGAAAAAACGTATGAACGTTTAACTAATTTTTTATTTAATAGTAAGGAGGAACAAAATTCAGATAATTCCAATAAGTAATGGTCATAAATTCCTATAATAGCAATATTAAACTAAGAATTTATACATAAAATTTACATAATTCATATATCTTTTCTCCTTGTTTGTCCATTATACTGAAATTATCATCATATGAAGGAGGCAAGTATATGGATAAAAAAGTGATTTTCTTCGAAGTACAAGGCGGTAATGACAAAGGACCAGATGGCTACCGAAAAGATACAATGCCAATGGTTAATGCGCTAAAACAACGAGGACAAGATGCTGAAGTGATTTTCTTTGATGTAACTAAAAAGGATGAAATTTTTAACTATGTAAAAGAACAAGGGATCGCCTATGTATCACGCATTAATCCAGGAAACTTACAGCACGAGGCAGAATATTTTGAGATGCTACGTGAGTTATGTGCAGAAGGTGTTATTGGGATGCCTCATCCTGATGCAATGATTGGCTACGGCTCTAAAGATGTTTTATCAAAATTAACATCCACTAATCTAGTTCCAGATGATACTTTCGCTTATTATACGACTGAAGCATTTAAAGCACAATTCCCTACTTCTCTTGCCATTAATGAGCGTGTCTTAAAACAAAATCGCGGTTCAACAGGCGAAGGCATTTGGCGTGTGAAGTTAGTCAATCCACTTGCAAAAAGGGTAACAGAAGTGCCACTTGATGCAGAGATTAAATGTACAGAAGCCAAAGATAATCACGTAGAATATTGGAAACTCGGTGAATTCATGACTTTTTGTGAACAGTACATTACTGGTGCAAATGGTATGTTAATTGATATGCGTTTCCTCCCTCGTATTACAGAAGGTGAAATCCGCTTATTTATGTTGCGCGATAAACCAGTTCATGTAGTACATAAAAAACCAGCAGATTCTGAGGACGCCTTTAGTGCGACACTATTTTCAGGTGCCCAATATCGCTATGATGCACCTGAGGATTGGGCAGAACTTGTACAAAACTTTTTGATACAATTACCACTTGTCACAAGCTTATTGGGCAATTATGATCTGCCTCTCATTTGGACAGCCGATTTCATGCTAGATACAAACGGAGCAGGTGAAGACTGCTACATTTTAGGTGAAATGAACTGCTCATGTGTGGGCTTCACATCTGAGCTTACATTAGCTCATCAAGTGGCCGAAGAAATTTTAGCCTGTATCAAAGAGCAAACAGAAATTTTAGCGTAAATAAAAAAAGTGCGACATTTCTGTCGCACTTTTTTTACATATAGATCTTTATACCCTGAATAAATTCATAAATAAAGTAACCAGCAAATCCAATCAATAATACGCCGGATATCATGGTAAGCGATTTGATCATTTTACGACTCATCGCCCTACGTGTTACAGAGACAATCGTCATTAGACCGATATCGTGTAGTAAAATACCACTCAGTACACCTGCAGCAATTACTAAAAAGTTTGTCGACTCCGCTTGATCATATGACTTTGCTAGTACGACACCAAAAACATTCACCCAAAACACTAGATTTCCTGGTGATATCGCTACGAGTAATCCATTGCGATAGGATTTAAAAAAAGACTTCGTCACCTTTTCACCAGCCAATGTAATATCATGGTCGGCATTCTTAATAGAATCAATCCCTAATAACAATAAGAACCCTGCCCCAATAATCCACATTGGCAATTGAATCAACGGCATTGCTAAAATCGAAGCAAGCCCCATATACAAACCGAAAATTAATGCAATGTCGATTGTCATACCACCCAGCCCTACTGCCCAGCCGTGCACAAAACCATTTTTTAATCCTTGCTTCGTCATTTCCACCGTAATGGCACCTACAGGCATGGCAATTGCTAACCCTACCATGACATACGCTACATACAAACTCAAAGAAACACTTCTTTCATGCTATAAAATAAGTTTCATTCGTCCGTTTATAGTATAATTCTAGCATAAAAATACGGAAATATCTCCATTTTTTTATAATTATTCATTAAGATGAACTCAATTACCATGTTAGCATAACCCAAACAACATACCCTATAAGGTATAAAAGATTGGCAAATTGTGGATATCCGCGAAATCGAAGAATTTAAGGAAGGGCTTTCCCGATGCACTTAACGTTCCTCTGTCCTATAAAAGATGCTGAGTAGAAATCTAATTGTGCTGTCCTAAATGTTAACAAAATATCATGTAATACAACAAGAGGCTGACCCAAAAGTAAAAATTCGCGTAGACTCCTGCGGGTAAACAAGAGCACGAGACCCAGTAGGGTGCGTTAAGTGGAACGAAGACTAAAGTCGTCACGTCCTGTGACAACGCCTTCGTGACCAACATCCTGTTGCCCTGATTCGGCTCGAGTCTTGCCCGCGGAAAGCGTAGCGGATTTTTACCATATAGGAAGATAACCATTATTGTTTGAAGGGCTTCTTAGACAGCTCCCCTTCCTTCTTATAACATTTGCTTTTTCCACTGTACTAGGAGATCTTCAGATTTCGCAATATCAATCTTTAACGCAACCTGTTTGGCATTACAGCGTTTCTTCGCTTTATCCCAGGCTTCCTCTAAAGTAGGCAAATAGCTTAAATTTTTTGAGGTTGCTACAAGCTGTAATAAAATATTGCCCTGAATATAGTACCAACGAGCGTTCATGCTATCTAAGTGAATCGCTTCCTCAATAAGTCGCAGTGCTAAATACGGACTCGCTTCAATTCGATTTATAAACTGCGCAAAGGTACCCCAATAAAGTGCTGTATTGGGCTGTAATTTAATAGCCTCTGCATATTGCGCCATTGCTTTATCATGTTCCTTTGCAAGTACAAAATACTCAGCCATTGTATAGTAAGCGTTCGCCTGTGCCTCAATTGGTCCTGCCAGTAATTCATCAATCACTTTAGTGAATTGTTCCTCATCCTGACTGCCTAAATAGCCTGCAAGTACATCACCTTCTGGATACGATCCATCCGTACGTTCGACACTTTGTTTCACCTTATCACCTGTAGGGGCTGGCATATTGGCGTAGCCATTGGCCTCTAAAAGTGCGACATGCTGCTGAACAGTTGAAAATGAAGCGTCTGCTGCAAACAATTCATTCACTAATAATGCTTTCGCTAAAGTATAGCTTTCTTTGACTCTACCATTTACAAATAACTCATTTATTTGTTGAACTTGCTCATCAAATTGTTTTATCACTATTATAATCCTCACCTTCACCAAAAGAAAAAGTCTTACAGGTAGTTTACCATCTTTAGCAGGGAAAATAGCTAATATCGTAAAAAACCGTAGCGAAACATTGATCTCCATGACATTTACTACTCTTTCAATTTAAAGGTTTCTACATATTTATGAAGTTCTTTTGCCATTTGACTTGTTGCATTTGAGCCATTTGCTACTTCATCAATACTTGCCGTCGTTTGTTGAGCAGCTGCAGTAATATTATTCATCGTCTCTTCGATTTCACGAATAGCCTCTGTTAATTGCTGAATCATGTGTACGACATGATCGGATTTCACTGTTTCTAAAGTCATTAAATTAGAAATACCTGTTATTTCCTCTACCGTTTCTTCCACTGCAGATGAAATGTCGCTTAATGACTGTGCTGTTAAACGTACAGTATCAGTACCTTTTTCAATATATTTCGTATTGTCGTTCGTGGAAGTAATCACATGTTGAATACGGACCATAATGTCTTGTACAAGCTTTTCAACTTCTAATACTTCTTGATTTGATTGTTCAGCAAGTTTACGTACTTCCTCAGCAACAACTGCAAAGCCTTTGCCATGCTCTCCAGCCCTTGCAGCTTCGATAGATGCATTTAGCGCTAAAAGGTTTGTTTGGGCAGCGATGCCAGCAATGGAATTCGTAATATCTTGAATTTTCGTTGCCGATACCACTAAATTTTGAACCGTATGACTGACTTCATCAGAACCTTTACGTATTAACGCCATATCGTTATTTATGTCCTTCGCACGCTGCTCGCCCTCGGTTGCAATTTTCATGGTGTCATGTGAAATTGCAACGCTATTATCCGCCTTCACTTTCATATTTTGTAAATCCTCTGCTAATGACGTAAGTGCTCCTGTAGCATTTTCTGCATGATGCATACCTTCCGTCACTGCCGTGGTAACCTCACCAATATTCGTCGCAACGATTTGGACTGTATTGGTCATTTCGTTAAGTGTATTAGATGTTTCAACCGCATTGGCTGTTAATGAATCAGATGTGGAACGCATTGTTAAAATCATATTTTGTAAACTCTTCGTCATACGATTTAAAGTCTTGGCTAAATCGCCTACCTCATCATGACTTTTTACATCCGTTCCCTGAATTGCCAAATTGCCATCCGCAATTTGTTTCGCTTGTTCTATCAAAAGGCTAATCGGTCTTACTTTTCGACGAATTAAAAAGCCTGTAATAATCGAAGCTAAAAGCATGGGAATGATGCTTATTAAAATACCATTCCGCACAACAGCCCACGTTCGTTCTTTCACGATATTGGCATCGAAATCAATAACACTAATGGCTATAACTTCTTTACTAGAATCATGATCCTTAAAAATAGGTGCATACCCTGAAAGTCGGTTCATCCCACCAAATGTATAAGGTTCAGAATAAGTTGGATGCTTCATGTCAAGTAACATCGAAATAGCGTCTTCGTCGATATAAAAATCATCTCCGGGCGCAAACCCCTTTTCCGCTAAGTGCTCATCAAGGGCCAGTAATGTTCCATCTAACGTTAAAATGTACTGTGTTTGGAATATATCTTTATGATTGGTAGTCCAATTTAAATCGTTCCCGATGCTTTCCATTGCTTGTCGATCCCCATTAAGTGCTTTTTCGATATCTGCTGGACCTATCAATCCTGTTGTAATATTGGCACAACCATATGCCTCAACGCCAGCAGCATCATATAGCTTATTATAAGCCGTTATGTATGTAGCAATCGAAGTAATACCTAGCATCACCACTAAGATGCCAGCAATAATCGTTCCCAGTTGAAAAGTTAATGAATTTCGTAAATTCACGATTCATACTCTCCCCTTCCTTGTAAAAATCTATGAAAATTCATCTATCTCAACCATCATACTATAATAAGATGTATTTAAAAAGCATCTTTTAATCTTAAACTTTAGTAAAATCCTTGGATATTTATCTGAATTATGAGATAATTGAAATGTATTTCTTATCTGAGAGGCATGATTATATTTAAGGGGGGCTTGCTATGAATAGACGTTTTCATTTAGTGACACTTATTATTATGGGAAATCTGTTAACACTAGGCGCTATTTTCGTTTATGCCATACAAAGCCAAGTACAGGTCGCCCTTAGTACCTATGGTCTCGTGATGGGATTTTTAAGCACGCTATTAATTTTTATTTTTTATTTATGGGGAAATGACAAGCCACATGTATCAAACCGATTTTTCAAATAGTGGAAATGACTAAAGGTTGTAGTGCGTGCCAATGCTACAATCTTTATTACTTTTTATACTAGTTAAAAAAGTATAGCTTTCTCCCCTATTTCTCATTAGAAATCACCTCCATATGGCCACCATCTCAATTAGGTTAGCTACAAAAAGTCTTCCAACACCCTCTTGAGAAAACACTAGCAAGAACATAGACAATTCTCTTCAATATTCAGGGTAATTACTGTTGAAAATGGCTGATGATTGTAGAAAAATAAAATTTTTTGTAGAAATTTAAAAACAATGATTGAGTAGTAAATCAATTTTCTGTATAATCAGCTTGTTTGACAATACTTTATATGAACTTGGGGGTAGACAATTGGGTAAAGCATTGATTATAGGAGCTGGCGGAGTTGCCAGTGTTGTGGTACACAAGTGTGTTCAAAATTCGGACGTATTTGAGGAAATTTGTATCGCAAGTAGAACTGTTTCAAAATGTGACGCTCTAAAAGAAAAACTGGACGGCGGAAAAACAAAGATTCAGACTGCACAGGTAGACGCAGATAATACGGACGAGGTTATTGAGCTTATTAAAGCCTTTGGACCAGATGTAGTTATAAATGTTGCACTACCTTATCAAGACCTAACGATTATGGATGCTTGCTTAGCGACAGGTGTGCACTATGTGGATACTGCAAACTACGAGCCACCTGAAACGGCAAAATTTGAATATAAATGGCAATGGGCTTATAAAGAAAAATTCGAGAAGGCTGGCTTAACTGCACTACTAGGTAGTGGTTTTGATCCAGGTGTAACGGGCGTTTTCACAGCACATGCACAAAAACATGAATTCGATGAAATTCATTACATTGATATTGTGGATGCCAATGCTGGTGATCATGGTTATCATTTCGCAACGAACTTCAATCCAGAAATCAATATCCGTGAAATCACAGCAAATGGCCGTTACTGGAAAGAAGGCAAGTGGATTGAAACAGCACCACTTGAGAAAAAAGAAGTGTATAACTTACCAGAAATCGGTCCAAAAGATATTTACCTGCTATACCATGAAGAATTAGAATCAATTGCTAAAAACATTAAAGGCTTAAAACAAATCCGCTTCTGGATGACTTTCTCTGAGAAATACTTAACACACTTAAAAGTATTAGAGAATGTTGGCATGACGTCTATTGAACCAATCGAATTCGAAGGACAAATGATTCAGCCAATCCACTTCCTTAAAGCAGTATTACCGGATCCAGCATCTCTTGGACCACGCACAAAAGGAAAAACAAATATCGGCTGTATCATCCGCGGATTAAAAGATGGCAAAGAGAAAACTTACTACGTGTACAACATCTGTGATCACGAAGAATGTTACAATGAGGTAGGTTCACAAGCAATTTCATATACAACAGGTGTACCAGCAATGATTGGTGCCATGCTTGTGATGAATGGCAAGTGGCAAAAACCTGGTGTTTGGAACGTTGAAGAGTTCGATCCAGATCCATTCATGGACGCATTGAACAAATGGGGTCTACCATGGCAAGAAAGCCATAATCCAGAATTACTTGACCTAGAAGTAGACACAAAGGAACTAAGCCGATGATTCCAATTGATTTCACAAAGGTTCCATCCCCTTCTTACATTGTGGATGAACGATTATTAACAAAAAATCTAGAGCTTTTAAAATCAATTCAAGATCGTACAGGCTGTCGTATTTTGCTTGCCCTTAAAGGATTCTCGATGCATTCGACATTCCCTTTAGTTGGTGAATACCTAGCCGGGATTACATCAAGCTCCTTATTTGAAGCGCGTCTTGGCTATGAAAAAATGGGCAAGGAAGTTCACGTTTATGCACCTGCCTATGTAGAGCATGAATTAGACGAGCTGCTTGGCTATGTCGATCACATGGTTTTTAACTCATTTAACCAATGGGCACAGTTCAAAGACAAGGTAAAAGCAGCTGGTAAAACAATTGAATGTGGAATTCGTGTTAATCCTGAATACTCTGAAATTGAAACAGCACTTTATGATCCTTGTTATACAAACTCACGCCTTGGTACAACATTAGCTAATTTCGACAAATCACAACTTGACGGTATCGATGGCTTACACTTCCATGCGATGTGTGAGCAAAACTCTGACACGTTAGAACGTATTATCAAAGTGGTCGAAGAAAAATTTGGCGATGTTTTACACAAAATGAAATGGTTAAACTTCGGTGGTGGTCACCATATTACACGTGAAGATTACGATGTAGAAAAGCTTGTAAACATTATTAATTACATCCAAGACAAGTATGACCTTCTTGTTTATTTAGAACCTGGTGAAGCAGTAGCATTAAATACAGGCTACCTTGTGGCAACTGTTCTTGATGTACAGAAAAACGGTATGGATCTAGCAATTTTAGATACATCTGCAACATGCCATATGCCAGACGTTCTAGAAATGCCTTACCGCCCCGTTATTATCGGTGCAGGTCAGCCAAATGAACTTGCATACACATATCGCTTAGGTGGGCTTACATGCCTTGCAGGTGATGTTATTGGTGATTATTCATTTGAAAAACCATTACAACCTGGTGATCGTCTTGTTTTCACAGATATGGCACATTACTCTATGGTGAAAAACCATATGTTTAATGGTGTAAACCTTCCTTCTATCGTTTCTTATAATGATGAAGAAGGCATTAAAGTCATTCGTGAATTTAAGTTTGAAGATTATAGCGGTAGACTTTCTTAACAACAAAGAGCCCCTCCAACTGGTGGGGCTCTTAACTATTTACAAATGTTATTAACTCGAAAATACAGGACTCTTCCCACGCTGAGGAAGTACTGTATTTTTCTTTAAGGTAACATTGTCATCCAGCTACCCATATGATGAATGGCAATACCCTTGTAACTTTCTGAATTCGCATAATGATGTTGAATGAGCACTAATTGCTTATTCATAAAGTCTTCTCCTTCTTCATAGAAGGTAATATTTTGCCCTTCACTAGAAGATCCTGTTTCAACGCCTACAACTATTGATTTATTTACTTTGTTTCCATATGCTATCTCATTTTCAATAATTTTGATAATCTCTTCAGCGGTATCACGATATGCCATAATCGTAACACTTTCTACTTCGTCAATAACCCATTCAGCTAGAGTTCCGGTCCCATATTGATTGCTATAGGTGATTTCATCAAACCAAAATGGCATATCTGCCTCAAGAGGAACTTGTAATTGATGTGCCTCCTCTTTTGCTTTGATGAGTATTGCTTGATAAGCTTGGATTGTTTTTGCTTGATTTCTCTCCCACCCTGTATTTAAATAAGGCTCTACATCCAGATGAATACCTACAAATCGCTCTGATGTTGTGGCCTTACTATTATAGGATTTTAACCAATCCATGAACTGATCCAACTCTTTATAGCCTTTAGCTGAAACCCAACTTGAAGCACCATCCAATGCGTACACTTTGATGCCTCTTGCTGTTGCTTTTTCGATAAAACTTCTATAAGTACTATATGTAATATCATAATTAATTTGTAAATATACTTTGAAAATGTATTTCTCTTCTAAAAAGTTAAGGACACCCGCTTCATCTTCGATAAGCATCGCAGTATCCCATACCCATGTCATTCTTTCTTGCATTGGCATCGCATCAGCCTTTCCAAATGAAACACCCAATATACTTACAATAGTTACAACAAAAATAATGACTGATATTAATAGTATTGGCCTTACCATTTCTTGCATCTTCATTCCGTTCGCCAAGGCTCATAGAATAGAACCTGGTAACCTGACAATCCTGTACTTAAAAGTGTTTAGACTCTTGGCTTTGCGTCCTTCCCTTTCGCTGAAGTTTGCCTTTATCAGTAGATTTTCACTTCAAATATTACACGGTTAAATTGTCCATGTCTGTAGTACAAATGAATAATTATCTATATAGTAAAAACAAAAATTTCATTCACACAGGTAGAATGATTTATTTCCCCTAGATTAAAAGAAATAATCGAGTAGGAGGGAGTGATTAACTCCCGACCTCTCGCACCACCGTACGTACGGTTCCGTATACGGCGGTTCAATTAAGATGAAAAACGCAAAGTTTCGTAACGCACTTGCAGACTTTTCAGCCCTTGGTTTTCCCAATAGAAATTGCCGAGGGTTCTGTGTAATATGGGGCTATTCGAAATGCGCCAGTACCCTTTTCGGGTATTTCCCCATTCGTATGCTTTTCTGTAAGGAACTTTAAAACGAATGAGATTTTTGACTCTTGTTCGGGGCTTCTTCCAATTCTTCCAAAGACACATTCGCAATCTTCTTATAATCCAGCTATCTAATGCCTTAAAGATAGTTGGTGTATCCGCTAACGCAAAATATCCACACCAGCCAATTAGATATTGGATTAATTTTCGGTCCCGATATTCCATTGGAAATGGCATCTTTCTAGAGGTAATTTCTCGTATTTTCTTCTTCATTCGCTCCAGGCTTGTTTTCGCAATCCGGACCTTAGTTTCTTTATGCTTCGAGAAACTAAAACCTAGTAACTTTCGGTTCCATGGTCGGTCAACTGCTGATTTCTTTTCATTTACTTTTAATCGCAGTTTCTCTTCTATAAATCGCTGCACACTTGCGATTGTACGTTCTCCTGCACGTTTGCTCTTCACATAAATATTGCAGTCATCTGCGTAGCGAACAAATTTAAAATCGCACTCCGCCGTCTGGTTTCAGGATTTCGACACGACGTACCGGTTGCGGTTTATAGGTTCCCGCTAGAATTTGTGCCTTCTTCGGGATTAAGGACTTGCACCCTATAGTTCATGCGCATGCCGGGCGCACATTGAAAAAACGTAGAGGCTCAGGCCTCTACGTTTTCTTCTTCATTTTTAAGCATCTTGTGTAAATAATTAATAATTTCGCGGATACCGTCCAATGAGTTGACAAGTACTTTAGGGTCAACGTATGTAATCATACGATTTTCAAGATTAGCCACAGCTGTAAAGTAACGTGTTTTTGAATAATTGACAAGCCCCATCTGCTTTAATACCGACTCATCAAAATCAAGAATTTCACGAGCCTCCGTTACGAGTAACCCATAATTCACAACATCCGTATTTAATACGATGACACGTGCCGATTGTGAATTTGAAGAACGATTGTATAATATACGTTCAAAATCTAGCACAGGTACAAGTTCTCCACGGATTCTTGTAAAGCCTAGTAAATAATTAGGTAAATGAGGAATCGGCGTAACATGCTCTAATTTTTCAATCGAGATCGCTTGTTCAACTGGAACTGCATACTCCTCTGTTCCACAAGCAAAAACCACTGCCTTTACACTTTCCATGCGGTCACTTCCTTTGATTCTGTGTTATTTTTTCACCGTCTCTTTGACTACTTCGACAAGCAAATCTGCTAATTTTTCTAATTCTTCTACTGGGATTTTTTCATTTGTCGTATGGATATCTTCATAACCAACAGATAAATTCACCGTAGGAATACCAAATCCTGCAATGACATTGGCATCCGAGCCACCACCAGAAATGCCAAGCTGTGGTGTACGATTAATGTTCCGCGCTGCAGCCATAGCTACTTGCACTACTTTATCAGCTTCTGTCACACGGAAGCCAGGGTACATCAGCTTCACATCTACTTCAGCACGCGCACCCATCGCAGCAGCAACTTGCTCAAAAGTATCCTTCATATGCTTTGTTTGAGCATCTAATTTGGAACAATCAATAGAACGTGCTTCTGCTAAAATCGTCACTTCATCACAGACAATATTAGTTGCCTGACCACCTTCAAAACGACCAATATTTGCAGTTGTTTCTTCGTCTAAACGACCAAGTTTCATTTGTGCTATACATTTTGAAGCAACCGTAATTGCTGATATCCCTTTTTCTGGTGCAACACCTGCATGAGCTGTTTTACCAATGATCTTTGCGAAAACTTTTGCTTGGAATGGAGCTGCTGTTACGATGCCACCAACCTTTCCATCACTGTCCACTGCAAAGCCATATTTTGCTTTAATTTTCGAAGAATCTAGTTCTTTTGCTCCCACTAGGCCGCTCTCTTCTCCTGCTGTAATGATAAATTCAATATCACCATGTTCAATATTTTGCTCTTTTAAGCGCTTTACCATTTCAAATAATGCCGCAAGACCAGCTTTATCATCCGCACCTAAAATTGTTGTGCCATCAGAAACGATATAGCCGTCTTCACGAATCGATGGCTTAATGCCTTTCCCTGGCACGACTGTATCCATATGAGCAGTGAAATAGATTGGCTCTACATCAAGAATACCTTTCAAAGTAGCAATTAAATTCCCTGCACCGTGTCCATTACGTGTATGTGCATCATCTTGCTCTACTGTAAATCCAAGTGCCGTTAACTTATCAATTAAAATCGGTGCAATCACCTGTTCATGTTTTGTTTCTGAATCGATTTGTACGAGTTCAAAAAACTCTTCTACTAAACGACTTGTCATGTTGTAAGACTCCCTTAGTTTACGTGTTTTTCCACGTCATAGTATATGTATTATTTTAGCACAACCACTGTATAGTTGAAATAATTCGCATGAGATATCTTCCCTATTATGGGGAAGAACAAAAAATTGCCTGTGAAAAGAGGTGTGATTCCCTTTCCACAGGTACCTTTATAATTGTAAAATAGCTGTCTTTTCTTCTTGTAATGACGCCAAATATTCAAGTGCCTTATTATGCTTATCTTGCAATCGCCACACCGTATTATGTACATCATCCTGTACACGTGATACCTGCTCTCTTGCTGTTGATATTTTTGAATGCACAGACCATGCTGAAAAAATATCGTCGAAGAAATAATCCGCAAATTTCACAAAACCATCCGTCTCAACATGTAGCGATTTAGTAGACATATCTTGTACGTCTAATAGTTCATTTTGAAAACGTTGTAATGCGATTTGTGCATTATGAAGATAGCTTTCGGTTTTATCGAGTGCATCATGTTTTAAATGAGTAGCAATAAGACCGCCACCGAAAAACGTATCCCATGTCGAATAACCGCTTGCTGAGTGCAATGAAGCTGCTGCTTGACCAAGTTTAGTAAGAGCGACATCTCCTGCTTCTTCAGCTTCTTTTATTTCTAGCATGAGTTGCTTTGTTAGCATCTCTTCATTTGCTAATTGTTCTAATCTCTGCGATTTTTCAGGAGCATGTAATTGGAAATAGCCTTTCTTTTTTGCATTTAATTGTGAAAGGGCTTCTTGAAGCTGTTGTTCATTGATTTGAGTTAATTTTGCATGTACCTGACCTAGATCCTCCTTCAAGTCTTGTTGGATATTTTTTGCTTCTTTAATTTTTAGCTCTAGGATTGCCGCTTTATCAATTTTCTCTGTACGTAGCTCATCTTGTTGTCCAGTCCATGTACGGATCATATTCATAAACGAAAAACCTTCCAATTTGTCGAGCCTGCTACGAATATGATCGAGTGCTGTTGAATGATTGTAAATTTCTTGTTGAGCACGGTCAATTTGCCCTTCAATTAAAAGCTTTTGTTCTCTTAATCTGCTAGCATTTCTTAATTGTGCATGAATCATTTCTTGTTCTTTCTGTAATTGTTGCCATTCCATTCATCTCAACTCCCCTCTTATAGTTGTACGGATGAACGAGAAAAATGTTTCAATAATCTGTCATTTTATGCGGTTTTTTTCTTGTCTTGCACAGAAAAACCCAGTAACCAAATGGTTACCAGGCTTGTCCATACTTATAGTGGAATGTTTCCGTGTTTTTTCTCCGGACGTGTTTCGTGTTTATTTGATAACATATCTAAAGCTTGGATTAGCTTAATTCGTGTATCACGAGGATCGATAACATCATCTACCATACCGCGAGATGCTGCCACGTAAGGGTTTGCAAACTTTTCTTTATATTCTTCGATTTTTGCTGCACGTGTTGCTTCTGGATCATCAGATTTCGCAATTTCACGTGCGAAGATGATGTTTGCTGCACCTGCTGCACCCATAACAGCGATTTCAGCGTTTGGCCAAGAGAATACAAGGTCAGCACCAATCGATTTAGAGTTAAGTGCAACATACGCACCACCGTAAGCTTTACGAAGAATCACTGTAATTTTTGGAACAGTTGCTTCTGAGTATGCATAAAGGATTTTCGCACCATGACGGATGATACCACCATGTTCTTGTTTTACACCTGGGAAGAAGCCAGAAACGTCTTCAAATGTGATGATTGGGACATTGTATGCATCACAAGTACGAATGAAACGAGCCGCTTTGTCTGAAGAGTCGATATCAAGTCCACCAGCTAATACTTTTGGTTGGTTACATACAAGACCCACTGATTCCCCAGCGATACGTGCAAAACCAACAACTACGTTTTTCGCAAATTCAGAGTGAACTTCCATGAATGAACCTTCGTCTACTACTTGTTCTACTACTTTACGCACGTCGTATGGACGAGTTGTTTCAATCGGCACAGTGTCTACGATTTCAGGACGGTAGTCGTCACCCTCTGGCTTCGCTTGACGAGGTGCTTTCTCTTTATTGTTTTGCGGTAAATAGCTTAATAATTGTTTAATTTGGTCAACAGCTGCTTCTTCAGAAGGAGCACGGAAGTGAGCGTTACCACTGATTGCATTATTTACTTTTGAACCACCAAGGTCTTCAGCAGAGATTTTTTCACCTGTTACAGTTTCGATTACTTTTGGTCCAGTAATAAACATTTGTGATGTTTTATCTACCATAAGGATAAAGTCTGTGATTGCTGGAGAATACACAGCACCACCCGCACATGGACCCATAATCACTGAGATTTGTGGAATTACACCAGAATAGATTGCATTACGGTAGAAAATATGACCGTAGCCATCAAGTGAAAGTACACCCTCTTGAATACGAGCGCCACCTGAATCGTTAATACCAATGAATGGTGTACCGTTTTTCGCGGCAAGATCCATTACTGTCGCCATCTTTTTCGCGTGCATTTCACCAAGAGCTCCACCGAATACTGTGAAATCTTGAGAGAATAAGTATACTGGACGTCCGTTAATTTTACCGAAACCAGTTACTACACCGTCACCAGGGCCTTCCATTTTGTCCATGCCGAAGTCTACAGTACGATGTGTAATGAATGGGTTAATCTCGAAAAATGTACCTTCGTCAAGTAATAATTCAATACGTTCACGCGCCGTTAATTTTCCTTTTTCATGTTGCTTCTCGATGCGCTCATAGCCGCCACCAAGTTCAATTACCGTCTTACGGTCATACAAGTCATTAATTTTGTCGAACATATCCATACTGATCACTTATCCCCTTTTCCACTTTTATCGCATAATTCATACAACACACCGAAAGATGATTTAGGATGCATGAAAGCTACCTCTGCACCACCAGCACCTGGGCCTGGCTCATCAGATAAAAGACGTACGCCTTTTTCACGAAGTTCTGCCATACGCTCACGAATCCCTGTTACACCGAATGCAACATGATGAATACCTTCACCACGTTTTTCGATGAATCCGTGAATGGCGCTTTTCTCACTCATTGGTTCTAATAACTCAATTTTCACGTTGCCAGCGTCGATGAATGCAACGCGAACCTGTTGAGATTCAACTTCTTCAACTTTCAGTAACTTTAACCCTAAAGTTTCTGTATAATATGTAATGCGTTCATCAAGATCACGCACCGCAATCCCGATATGGTCTACTTTCTCCATGGTGACATCTCCTTCTGTTATGGTACATAATCTATTTTACAGACTTTTTTGTCAAAACTCTACTACTTGAGAAATTTTTCAGATTTGCTAAACTATTTATAAGAAAAGAAGGAGCGAACGAGCATATGAGTAATAAAAAATTTCAAAAAATCGTTGTTTATGCAATGATAGTGATTATGTTAATTTCATCTCTTGCATTCGGTTTATCGGTGCTAGTCTAAAGGAATGCTTAGCGTCCACGCTACTGTGGGCGCTCTTTCTTTACTTTCAGTCCTTTAAATGACTGCTTTATTTCTAAATAACGGTCCATTTCTTCGATAAATTGATAAAGAGCCGCCTGGGCTAAAAATTCTTCATGGTTTATGGGCAATGGTAATTGAGAAAAATCTCGTTTCACACGCTCTAATTTCTCCCTAAATTTACCTGCCGTATTCCCTGAATGAACATGCTCTCCTAAGTCCTGCAAAAAGTCTGCCACGAGCGAAGCCTCTTGTACTATAACAGGAAGTGCCGTCACTTTTGGAAGTACTCGTTCAATTATCTCTAGTTGTTGTTCGCGCATATCAAAATACACATAATAGTCATTTTCTCGTCTCGTAAAATGGTTTTCAACATCTTTAAACGCTAATGATTTAGCACTATTCAATGCTTTGACCACTTGAATTAATTCCTGGCCGTCCCAAAATGTATCGCCTTCTCTTAAATACTCAGCAATTTCTAAAAAAATCTTGCTGTAAAGCTCCTCGATTTTCACTCGATAATAATTTAATTCTTTTTGAATATCTGGCATATACATATTAATCGCAATTCCGGTTCCATAACCAATCGCCATTAAAGCCAACTCATTATAAACAAGAGCTAATGAAAAGCCCTCAGCTGCGTAGATATGCATAATAATAACCGCACTCGAAACAAAGCCATCTGCTACCTTTAATGACACAATGGTGGGTATAAAAACCACAAGCATGGCTGCTAATGTAAGCGGATGATACGTAAATAGTTCAAAGCTCAAAAATGCATAGAGCATGGCGATAATGCTCGCGACAAAGCGTGTATAGGCAGCGTGAAGGGATTTTTTCTTAGTCGGTTGCACACATAATATCGTTAGAATACCAGCTGACGCATAAGAAGCTAATTCGAAATACTGAGCAATGGCAATGGCAATGGCAGCACCGATTGCTGTTTTTAATGTACGATAGCCGATTGAAAATTTTTTCAAGTCGACTGCCTCCCATCCTGCAGGGTTATTAGCGATTTTTTATTCATTAGACTCTGTAAAATGTAATCTTTGATTTTTATACCTTTGCAAATTCACTCTCCCGTTGGGCTACCTACCTTGTAAAGTTACTGGGACCAACACACGGTTGCTCATGCAAGCTTTGACACTCGATGTGCCGATTTTGGTCATCGTTTTTACTTCGCTATATGGCAGGCTCTTAGCTATACTGCTCATGCCCTAGGTCGAAAAAAGGCACTTCAATCTCCTTTATCACAAATTGACAAGTAAGCCTAATATAATCATCCACTAATAGCACGGTTAATCTTTCGCGCCTTAAAAAATAGCCAATATTACAAAAATTCGAAAAGGAATATGACTAAAGTGCACGAGACACCCTAGTCATAGTCATATGAATCTTATAATTCTTCGCAGTATTCTTCAAAGTTTGCTTGCAAATTTGTCACAACTGACATTGGGTCATGACCTTCGATTTCATAGCGCCCAACTTCTGCTACTACTTGTCCATCTTTTAGCAGAACAAATGACGGAGAAGATGGTAAGTGATCTTCACCAAAGTGATATCGAGCTGCCGCTGTTGCTTCTTTATCTTGACCTGCAAATACAGTTACAAGGTGGTCTGGACGTTTATCATAATGCACACATTGTGTTGCTGCTGGACGTGCAATGCCTCCAGCACATCCACAAACTGAGTTCACCATAACTAATGTTGTACCTGGGCGGGCAAATGCCTCTTCAACAGCTTCTGGTGTGCGTAATTGCTCATAACCTGCTGCCTCAATTTCAGCACGTGCTGTTTTTAAAATTTCTTGCATAAATAAATCGTAATCCATATTCATAAAGCGATAGCTCCTTTCAAGTTCGCGCCATCTAAAGCTTTACTTTAGATATTCAACGCTAATACATCTCCTATCATAGCAGTAAGTGGCGATTTTGTGCACCTACATGCTCATATAAAAGCGTATATTATTTCTGTGACTGCTCATCGCTAAACAAACGATCTACACCTTGTGTTACCGTTAGTTGTCCATTCAGGATTTGCCGCTCAAAAAGTTGTACCTGTGCTTTACGATCAGGATCACCATAAAATGTATCAATTAAATGGTCTGTAATCATTGAATGGAACCATTCTTTTGTCTGATTTTGGCGTCGGATAGACCAGTAATTGTTCGTTTCAACAGTCTCTCTAAATTCGCCTATGGTATCCCAGACTTTGTCGAGCCCTCGTTTTTCCCACGAACTAACTGGCATCGCTGTAGACATCCAACCTGGTGTTGCAGGCTGAAGGAAATGCAAAATTTGTTTGTACTCGGAGACAGTCTTTTTCGCGAGACGTACATTATCGCCATCAGCCTTATGCACGACAATCGCATCAGCTAATTCCATAATGCCCTTTTTCATGCCTTGCAGCTCATCTCCTGCACCTGTCAACACTAACAGCAAGAAGAAGTCAACCATACCACGGACATATGTTTCACTCTGTCCAACACCAACCGTCTCAATTAAAATCACATCATAGCCTGCCGCTTCGCAGACAAGCATGGTCTCACGCGTCTTTTTATGAACACCCCCAAGGGTACCTGCAGACGGTGATGGACGAACGAACGCATTTGGCTTTTTCACAAGCTCTTCCATTCGCGTTTTATCGCCTAGAATACTGCCGCCTGATAATGAAGAACTCGGGTCGATTGCAAGGACTGCTACCTTTTTCCCCATCTCACAAAGCATCGTTCCGAAAGCTTCAATGAACGAACTTTTCCCTGCACCAGGTACGCCCGTAATACCTATTCGGACACTATTTCCTGTATGCGCAAGAAGCTCTTGTAATAACTCTTGCGCCTGCATTTTATGGGCTGTATTCGAACTCTCAATGAGCGTAATCGCTTTCGACAATTGCGTACGAGAGCCTGCACGTACTTCAAGCGCAAGCTCCTGAATGTCAATTTTGTCTGCTTTTTTCTTTCGGAATTTTTTCGGTACACCGTATTGCATACCGTCGTGAGATGCCTCTACGCCACCCATGACAAATAGTGCACTTTCCTGCGTCCCTTTGTTTTTGTCCATTAGTTAGACACTTCCTCGTAACCTAAACGTTTGTAGATTTCTTCGATAATTTTGATAGCAGATACAGGAATAACTGTTCCTGGTCCAAAGATTGCAACTGCGCCAGCTTCATATAGGAATTCATAATCTTGTGCTGGAATAACGCCTCCAACAATAATGATAATGTCTTCGCGACCTAACTTTGTCAGTTCAGAAACAAGTGCAGGTACTAATGTTTTATGACCTGCTGCTAAAGAAGATACGCCGATACAATGTACATCATTTTCAACTGCCATTTGTGCTGTTTCCTCTGGCGTCATGAATAGCGGTGATATATCTACATCAAACCCTAGGTCAGCATAGCCTGTTGCAATAACTTTGGCACCACGGTCATGGCCATCTTGCCCCATTTTAGCGACTAAAATACGTGGGCGACGTCCTTCATTTTCAAGGAACTCGTCTGTCATATTTTTCACTTCTGTAATTTGCTCTTCGTCAGAGAAGTTAGCAGAATATACACCAGAGATAGAGCGGATAATCGCCTTATGGCGACCTGATACCACTTCAATCGCATCTGAAATTTCACCTAGTGATGCACGTGCACGAGCTGCATCAACTGCTACAGCTAGTAAGTTTTCTTCGCCATCTTGTGCTGCTTTTGTTAGACGTGCTAAATGTTTTTGGACTTCGGCTTCATCACGAGATGCCTTCATAGCATCTAATTGCTCAATTTGCTTTTGACGAACAAGTGTATTGTCGATGTCAAGAATATCGATAGGTTCTTCTTTGTCTAGCCGATATTTATTAACACCAACAATTGTTTCTGATTTTGAGTCGATTTTCGCTTGGCGTTTTGCCGCAGCTTCTTCCACTTTCATTTTTGGAAGACCTGTTTCGATTGCTTTTGCCATGCCGCCAAGCTCTTCAATCTCTTCGATTAACGCCCAAGCAGATTGTGTAATTTCATCAGTTAATTTCTCAACGTAGTATGAACCACCCCATGGATCGATTACTTTCGTCATGGCAGTTTCTTCTTGTAAGAATAACTGTGTATTACGTGCAATACGCGCCGAGAAATCTGTTGGTAAAGCAATGGCTTCATCAAGCGCATTTGTATGAAGTGATTGTGTATGACCCATTGATGAGGCATTTGCTTCGATTAAAGTACGTGTCACGTTATTGAATGGATCTTGTTCTGTTAAAGACCAACCAGAAGTTTGTGAGTGTGTACGTAATGCTAATGTTTTTGGATTTTTCGGATTGAACGTTGACATCATTTGCGCCCAAATACGACGAGCCGCACGCATTTTCGCAACTTCCATGTAATAGTTCATACCAATTGCCCAGAAGAATGATAAACGTGGCGCAAAGGCATCGATATCAATTCCTGCTTTTAAACCTGTACGAACATACTCCAGACCATCTGCTAGTGTATATGCCAGCTCGATGTCATTCGTTGCACCTGCTTCTTGAATATGGTAACCAGAAATTGAAATCGAGTTAAATTTCGGCATGAATTTCGCTGTATATTCGAAAATGTCTGCAATAATTTTCATTGACATTGCTGGTGGGTAAATATATGTGTTACGTACCATGTATTCTTTTAAAATGTCGTTTTGAATTGTTCCAGCTAGTTGTTCAGGTGTAACGCCTTGTTCTTCAGCCGCAACAATATAGAAGGCAAGCACTGGTAAAACAGCACCATTCATTGTCATCGAAACCGACATTTGATCTAAAGGAATTTGATCGAATAAGATTTTCATATCTTCCACAGAGTCAATCGCTACCCCAGCTTTACCAACATCCCCTGTTACTCGCGGGTGGTCAGAATCATAGCCGCGGTGTGTTGCTAAGTCAAAGGCAACTGAAAGACCTTTTTGACCCATAGCTAGGTTTCGTTTGTAGAAAGCATTTGATTCCTCGGCAGTAGAGAAACCAGCATATTGACGTACTGTCCAAGGACGAGCTACATACATAGTAGGGTATGGTCCACGTGTATTTGGCGCGATACCTGCAACGTCATTTAAGTGTTTTGCATCTTTAATATCTTCTTTTGTATAAATATCTTTAATTTCAATACCCTCGTTCGTCATGAATTTTTCTTCTGACGCCCCAGGTGCTTCAACTGTTAATACTTTTTCGATTTCAACTGCACTAAAATTTGGCTTACTCATCGTTGGACCTCCTTCATGCTAACGAACACTGAATTTAATTTTTCAATGATGTTTTGTCCTGCGAAAATAAAGCCATTTAAGCCATTTGCTAACCAAGCTTCTTCTTCGTCTTTAAATTTACCTGCAACGTCTACAATCACATCTGCTGGCTTACCTGCCAAAATTGCTGGTACTAATTCTTTTGTATTGTCATCATTTGCTGCAATGACAATGTATTTAGCTTCTGTTGCAGTTAACCAAGCTAAAGCTTCCTCAGCCGTGGCAACAGGTTCGCTTTTTTCTGGTACTAGACCTACTGTATTTAAGAAGCCAGAAACAAAATCAGCACGCGGTTTCGAACTTTTCAGTGAGCCTAAAGCTAAAATTCCTGTTTTTACATCAGCCGCAGTCATCTCAGCACGTAATTGCTCAAAAGGTACAGCAATACGCTTAATTTCTGCAAATAGTGGGTTTGTTTCATTTTCAAGAACGTCAGCTGGATTTGCATAAATATTCGTACCAATTAATGATTGCTTACGCGTTTGTGATGCTTTCAGACGTGCTTGATAAGATGCATCTAGCTCTGTCGCTAATTTACCCGATGCTGTGTATGCATCAATGCCACCAGCTGCTTCGATTTCAAGGAATAATGCCCATGCTTCTTTCACGAAATCTGCTGTTAATGATTCAATGAAGTATGAACCACCCGCTGGATCCGTTATTTTCAAGACATTTGTTTCTTCTTTTAATACTAGTGATACATTGCGAGCAATACGAACAGATTGTTCTGTCGGTTTCGTTAACGCATCGTGAGGGTGAACTGTAAAGACATCCGCACCGCCAATTAATCCAGAAAGCGCTTCATTTGCAGCACGAAGTAAGTTTACATAAACGTCTAATTGAGAGAAACTACGAAGTGAAGTTTCTACTACAGTTGGAATTTTTACATTTTCTGTTATCCCATAAGCAGATGTGAACGCTTTCCAAAGTACTTTAAAAGCACGAAGTTTAGCAATTTCAGTAAAGAATTGTGTATCCACTGCAAATGAAACGTAAAATTTCTTTGAGAATGTTTCAAAATTTTCTTCTTGATCTGCATATTTTGTGGCAGTTGCAAGCGCATACGCCAATTCTTGCACGGCATTCGCACCTTCATTGTGATAAACCACTGTGTCAGCCACATAAGTGCGTACATTTGGGAAGTCCGCAAGAGTGATTGGATTTTGAGATACAACGAAACCTGTCACTGCTTCACGTTTGTCAGCTGCTATTTTGTCGAATACTGCTAATAATGGGTCATTTGCCTTTTTTAAAGTAATTTTAAATGAATATTCTGAGAAATAAGTCGCTAATTGTGCCACTACTTCATCAGTCCACTCAAAGTTAACACGACTATCAACTGTCACAAGTTCATTACCACGAGCTAAGCTATCATCAAGCTGCGTAAAGAATGCTTCGCTTGTATCAGCATAAACTTGCTGTGCCACACGAAATACTTGACTATTTTGTAGGGAACGGATTGTGGCAACTTGTTTATCAAGTTCATCACCAAGTTTTGCTACTAAACTTTCTTGTGTGTAAAGCGGTTCTAATGTAATACCTTCACTTGTTTTCGTTAAAAGAGACTCGAATGGTTTCCCTTTTAAAGCTTTGATTGCTGCATCTTGCCATTCTGAATAGGACGGCTTTTCAAATTCTATATTTTTCATGTTGTTTGACATGCGGACGCTTAATCAGCTTCCCCCCTTAGTAGTTTCTATTTGTTATTCTACATGACAAATTGCGACTCGAAAAGCAAAAAAAAATCGGAAACCGTTATACAACAGGTTTCCGACAGGTCGTCAGTAGACTGACGTTGAGGATAAATTTGTATTTTCGAGTATTTCTTTTACTCTATTTAGGAATTTACCACAAACTAATCCATCTAAAACACGATGATCTAAAGATAAACATAAATTCACAATATCACGTGCTGCAAACATACCACCCGGTAAGAAGACCGGTTTTTTAACAATACTTTCCACTTGTAGAATTGCTGCCTGCGGATAATTAATAATACCCATCGACTGTACAGAACCGAAAGCACCCGTATTATTAACAGTAAATGTGCCGCCTTTAATGTCGTCCATTGCTAGTTTTCCTGTACGAACTTTCGAAGCGAGTTCATGAATATCTCTCGCAATCCCTTTAATGGATTTTTCGTCTGCGTGTTTTATAACAGGGACAAATAATGCATCATCTGTTGCAACTGCTATGGAAATATTAATATCATGTTTTTGAATAATTTTGTCATCTGCCCACATGGAATTCATCATTGGGAATTCCTTTAAAGCTTGTGCAACTGCTTTGACAAAGAACGCAAAGTACGTAAGATTAAAGCCTTCTTTTTGCTTAAATTCTGTCTTAATGCTATCTCGGTAAGCGACTAAATCTGTGACATCAACTTCCATCATCATCCATGCATGTGGCACTTCTTGTGCACTACGTACCATATTATTTGCGATGGCACGGCGCACCTTCGTTACAGGTATTTCAATATCCCCGGCTTGAATAACCTGTGCTACGGCTGGTTTTTCCTGTGGTGCTGATGAAGATGGCTGAGCAACAGCAGTAGTAGATACTGGCTCAGAAGACGTTGCCTCTTTCGTTGGCACATTTCCAGCATCAATCAATTGTTGAAGATCTTTTCTAGTAATGCGTCCACCCTCGCCAGTTCCTGTAACATGCTCCAAAGCAATATCATGCTCCTGTGCAAGTCGGAGTACGGCTGGTGAATAGCGAACTTTATCTTGTCGTACTGGTTTTTCAGCAGTTATAGTAGCCGGAGTTACCTTAGGCGACTCTTGTTTTTTTTGTACACCCGCATTTAAAATCGCAGTGCTTACTGCTGATTTTTTCGCAGGCGGTGGCGGAGGTAACTCACTGTCACCCGCTATTTCAATCGAACAAACAACCGCCCCAACAGGTAAAGTTTGCCCTTCTTCTGCAAGCAGCTCCGTTATAACCCCTTCAAAGGAAGATGGGACTTCTGCATTTACTTTATCGGTTACAACTTCTGCTAATGGATCATATTTTTTTACCTTATCGCCTGGTTGGACGAGCCATTTTTCAATTGTGCCCTCTGTCACACTTTCACCAAGCTGTGGCATCGTAATATTTTGAATCGCCATCATCTATTCCTCCCATCAATTACGCCTCGGTGTTTTTCTAGTCCAAATTTTAAATTGTACAGATACAATTCAAAACTCATGACATCCGCCAAAGGCTTTAACCTTTTCAGTAAACGCCCCTTACGCCCACTGAATAGTATTTATTCATCTCATCATCTATAGAGGTGTAAGACTATTCAACTGAATATAGTTAAAATGCAGCTAGCTCTCGCATTGCCTTTTCTACTTTTTCAGGACTAATCATGAAAAACTTTTCCATCGTAGGTGCATATGGCATCGCAGGAACATCCGGACCTGCTAACCGTTGGATTGGCGCATCAAGATCAAATAAGCAATGCTCTGCTATAATCGCTGCAACCTCACTCATAATGCTACCCTCTTTATTATCCTCAGTGACTAGTAATACTTTACCTGTTTTACTAGCTGCTTCAATGATAGCTTCTTTATCTAGTGGATATACCGTACGTAAATCAAGAATATGCGCAGAAATACCATCTGCCGCTAATCTTTCTGCCGCTTGTAGCGCAAAATGAACAGCAAGCCCATACGTAATCACCGTAACATCATCACCTTCGCGCTTAACATCTGCTTTACCTATTGGAAGGGTATAGTCATCTAATGGCACTTCACCTTTTATCAGTCGATACGCACGCTTATGTTCGAAAAATAATACAGGGTCTTCGTCGCGAATGGCTGCTTTTAATAAGCCCTTGGCATCATAAGGTGTTGATGGAATGACAATCTTCAAACCTGGAGTGCCTGCAAAAAGTGATTCCACTGATTGCGAATGATAGAGTGCTCCGTGAATCCCACCACCAAATGGTGCACGTACTACAATTGGACAAGTCCAGTCATTGTTTGAGCGATAACGTATTTTCGCTGCCTCCGACACAATTTGATTAACAGCAGGCATGATAAAGTCGGCAAATTGCATTTCTGCAATGGGGCGCATGCCATACATCGCTGCGCCAATTCCAACTCCTGCAATCGCACTTTCTGCCAGTGGTGTATCAAGTACTCGATACTCACCAAACTGCTCGTAAAGACCGGTTGTTGCTTTGAAAACGCCGCCTTTACGACCAACGTCCTCACCTAAAATGAAAACACGCTCATCGCGTTCCATCTCTTCCTTCATCGCTAATGTAATCGCATCTATATAAGACATTACTGCCATTACACGTCACCTCCGTCCACTGGTGCATATACGTATTTCAAGGCCTCTTCTGGCTTAGCATAAGGTGCAGCTTCGGCATAATCTGTCGCTTCATTCACCTCTGCCATAACACGTTCCTCTATTTCAGTACGCAACGTTTCTGTCATAACACCCACATCTTGTAAGTACTTTTCAAATAATACAATAGGATCTTTAGCCTTTCCTTCAGCAATATCTTCAGCCGTTCGATATTGACGATCATCATCATCTGAAGAATGTGCGGTTAAACGGAAAGTCACTGTTTCAATTAAACTTGGACCCCCACCGCTGCGTGCACGATCGGCAGCCTCTTTAATCACTTTGTATACTTGCAATGGACATTTACCGTCGACAGTCACACCTGGCATACCATAGCCAATGCCACGATCAGATACTTTTGCACAGCCTAACTGACGCTCTACCGGTACAGAGATTGCGTATTGATTATTTTCTACCATAATAATAACCGGAAGCTTATGCACACCTGCAAAGTTGGCACCTTCATGGAAATCCCCTTGGTTTGAAGAGCCCTCACCTAAGGTAACAAAGGAAATGAAATCCTCATTTTGTAAACGTCCTGCAAGCGCAACGCCCACTGCATGCGGGACTTGCGTTGTAACAGGTGAGGACCCCGTCAATATACGATTTTTCTTCTGCCCAAAATGTCCAGGCATTTGGCGACCACCTGAGTTTGGATCCTCTGCCTTAGCAAAGGCGGACAACATTAACTCTTTTGGTGTCATGCCGAAATGTAACACAACGCCCATATCTCGATAATATGGTGCAATATAATCTTTATCCTTATCAAGGGCAAAGGCTGCCCCTACTTGTGCTGCCTCCTGTCCCTGACAAGAGATAACAAACGGAATTTTACCAGAACGATTTAACAACCACATACGTTCATCTAGCCTTCTAGCCATTAACATTGTTTCGAACATGGCAAGTACATCTTCATTGGATAAACCTAAATCTTCATGTTTTATTTGAACATCTTGCATACGAACACCCCTCTCGTATAAAAAAAAATGCTTTAGCGCTTTAAACCCCCACATAAATTGCGCTTTAGTCTTTTGTCTTTTGTCTTTTGTCTAAACATATCAATTATGCCTCGGCATAATTGCGTCCGGATTCGGCTTTGTGCTTAGGCCTGCACGATGCAGATTAGTTAGCCGTTGTCGCATGAATGCGACGAACTTAGGCTAACATCCTAAATTCACTCCTTTCCGATTCCGTGCCATCCGCCGGAGGCTTTAGGCCAACATGACGTTGGTCACTCAGTCATGTTGCTGTCGCTACGCTTGCGGTACAAAAAATATTTGCTGAAAGAAACTAAAAGTGAATTGCACGATCATCGACTGCTAATGCAGACTCCACCAACACCTCATTCAGTGATGGATGTGGATGTATTGCTTGACTAATTTCCCACGGCGTCGCGTCAAGTAATTTAGCAAGAGATGCCTCTCCGATTAAATCTGTCACATGCGGTCCCACCATATGAATACCCAAAATATCATTTGACTGTTCATCAGCCACAATTTTTACAAAACCATCTGTTTCCCCATTAACAAGTGCCTTTCCGATTGCCTTAAATGGAAACTTACCGACCTTTAACGTATAACCCTGCTCGCGAGCAGCACTTTCTGTTAAGCCAATACTTGCAACTTCTGGATAAGAATAGACACACTTCGGTACCTTAAGTACATCAAGTGCTTCTGTTGTCCCTGTTGCAATGTGTTCAATAGCAGATAATCCTTCATGGGAAGCCACATGCGCCAATTGCAAGCCGCCGATAACATCCCCTATCGCATACATATGTGATTCTTTAGTTTGGTAAGTATCTCGTACGAGGATAAAACCATTTTCAATTTCAATTTCTGTATTCTCTATACCAATACCTTGTGTATTTGCTTCACGACCTACACAAAGCAATAATTTATCTGCCTCAAATAACTCTTCTTTGTCATTAAGGTTTGCCGAAATGAAAACGTTATCATTTTCAATTTTAAAGGTTGCTGGATTTAGCCTAGCATTCGTCACAATGCGGACGCCTCTTTTTTCAAGTTGCTTCGTTACTTCTTTGACGATATCTGCGTCTTCCGCAGGTAAAATGGATGGCCCATATTCAATCACCGTTACATAAACACCAAAATCACAAAGCATCGAAGCCCACTCTATACCAATAACACCGCCACCAACAATTAATAATGACTTTGGTAATTGCTCCATTTGCAACGCATGATCCGAGTTCAAGACGTAATTTCCATCAACAGTTAGACCAGCCAAACCTCTAGGTTTAGAACCGGTTGCAATTACAACATTTGTCGGCACAAGCATTTCATTTTCTTCGCCATTGTTCATCTCAACCGAAATGGTACCAGGCATTGGCGAGAAAATGGACGGTCCTAAAATTCGTCCTGTTCCTTCATAGACATCGATTTTCCCTTTTTTCATCAGTGTATTCACACCTTGACTTAATTGCTCAACGATGGCTTGTTTTCTTGCTTGCACCTTATCAAATTGCAATGTAACGCCTTCAATTTCTACACCAAATTCGCTTGCTGTTTTATTGGCCATACGGTATACTTCAGCACTTCGAAGTAACGCTTTACTAGGAATACAGCCTTTATGCAAGCATGTACCTCCAAGTCGCTCTCGTTCAACAATGGCTGTTTTCAAGCCTAGTTGTGCCGCACGAATTGCAGCTACATAGCCGCCTGTACCTCCGCCTAAAATGACAACATCATAATTTTGAGCCATTCGTTATTCCCCCTTATGAGAAAGTGCTATTGCATCCCCTACCCAAGACAAGGATTTAGGACAACCGTCCTAGTCAGAGAAACCAACGTAAAAGTAAGTATTCACTTCACTTGAGAAAGGATGACTCTTTAGCCCAGACATCATTTAAAGCTGATATTTTTTATTCTTTATATAATAGAAGAAGTCGACAAAGCGACTTCTCTTAGCTATTAGACGACTATTAACGACCGTGCAATATATTTTTTTCATTTTTTAAAAATTGGCTTCGAGACTTCGCTACACGCGCAATACGTTCTTCTGCTAAGCGATTGGCTGCAACATATGTTGGCACTCCATCACGTTTTGAAATGGCAAAGATTCTTTCAATGCTGTCATAAATACCATCTACACGCTTCATCGCACGTTCACGATTATAACCGTATAATTCATCAGCAACGTTGATTACTCCACCTGCGTTAATAACATAATCAGGTGCATACGCAATACCTAGTTCATGTAAGTAATCTCCGTGGCGAGAGTCTTGTAACTGGTTGTTTGCAGAGCCAGCAATAACCTTCGCTTTTAACTGTGGAATCGTATCATCATTTAAAATTGCCCCAAGTGCACATGGTGAGAAAATATCAACTTCTTGTGAGTAGATTTCCTCTGGCGCTACTGCTGTTGCACCAAAGTCATTTACAACACGGTCAATGGCTGCTTGGTTAATATCTGTTACAACAAGTTTTGCTCCTTCATTATGTAAATACTCGCAAAGCTTGTATGCTACATTTCCTAATCCTTGTACAGCAATTGTACGACCCTCTAGCATTTCCGTACCAAAGGCTTCCTTTGCAGCTGCTTTCATGCCACGGTACACACCATAAGCAGTTACTGGCGATGGATTTCCTGATGATCCAAATGCTGGAGAAATCCCTGTTACATAATTTGTCTCCTCATGAATTAAATCCATATCTGATACTGTAGTACCAACATCTTCTGCCGTAATATAGCGACCGTTAAGTCCTTGAATGAATCGACCTAATGCTCGAAACATTTCTTCATTTTTATCTGTAAATGGATCACCGATAATGACCGTTTTTCCACCGCCAAGGTTTAGACCAGCAGCTGCGTTTTTATATGTCATTCCGCGTGCCAAGCGCAATGCATCTTCAATCGCATTTTCTTCTGTTGCGTAAGTCCACATACGCGCTCCGCCTAGTGCTGGCCCAAGTGTTGTGTCATGGATAGCGATAATCGCTTTTAACCCTGATGCTTCATCTTGGCAAAATACCAATTGTTCATAATCATACTTTTCCATATACTTGAAGATTTCCATGAAAACTCGCCCCTTTGCTTTGAAAAGTGCATCCCCAAATGCCCATTCCAATCAAGTTATAAATAGTGATAAAACTATTTTGTAATGGATAATATTGTTCCATTTAATTTTACAATACTGACAATTTCACAATTTCGCAACTATTATTACACTTTCTCTATTAAGAAAGAATTTTCTAAAAATTCAGTTCCTATTACTAATTTTCTATACACGCATTCTAGTGCTTGCAAACTATGACTGGTACATAGGCATTCTTGACATTCCATCATCCACAGGTACAATTAAACTAGGTATGAGGAGGGATATGCATGGCTCGTTTTGCTGCATTCATTGTAATGCTTATTCCAGGTCTGATGGCTGCGGGAGGCATTAAATTTATGCGTGATACATTATTCGGTAAGCTCATCTCACCTTTCCCATTTTTATGGCTACAATTTGTTGTTGGCATCATTTTCTTTGTTGTCGGCTTTGGCTTTTTCGCAGGCTTTTTACTTCACCGCGATCGAAAAAAAGGAAAAGTGGCTCCGCGCTTCCAAAAAAAATAAAAATAGCTATCCAAATAAGTCAATTTTACTTATTGGATAGCTATTTTTATTGACGTTGCTGCATCGAGATTACCTTATCTGGAAAATCTGTAATCCAACCAATTACAGATGAATGAGGATTCGTCAAAAATTTTTCATTTCCATCAATAGCATAAAAGCGACATGCTTTAGCCCCTGCTACACATGCCTCTAAGTAGCGGGGCTTATAATATTTTTTATGCATATGCACGCTATCAATTGCTTGGTAATCATCTAACAAATCCCATTTCAATTTTTTGGTTGCGATAAGTGCTGTCTCATATTGTGGCATATGCTGTTTCACAATTTCTAAAAGCTCATAGTGAAACGATGAAAAATGGCTGCCTTGAGGTAAAATTAGTCCTTGAAGCATTTGGACAAGGGCATCTCTATTGTCAAGGATGGTGGATTTTAATTCGATATTAAGTGGGAATTGGTGCGTATTTGCCCACACTAAAACTGCATCAAATACTGGAATTTTATACGATGAAAATAGTCGTCTCCACGGCTTTCCAAGTTTAAAATGCTGTAGTTCGTCTATCGTACATTCATTCACACGCTTTTTGATGCCCACGAGTCTTGATAATTGTGGATCATGATACACGACCGGAATCCCCTCTTTTGACAGTTGAATGTCTATCTCAATACCGTCAGCGCCAAGCTCAAGCGCTTTTTCAAAAGCTTTGAAACTATTTTCAAGTGCATACGCCGAAGCTCCCCGATGTGCAAAAACAGGGACGAATGATTCGTTATACATTTAATTCTCCAAATTCAAGCAAAAATTTTCCATTTGTCATTTTTGTTAATAATGATGATTTTTTGCCAATTTGAATATACGTACCTGGATGTGCTTCCTTTGTCACGATAATTTCTTCTTTTCCAGCATGGCGCATCTCATCCATCATTAACTTAATTTCACGGTCCACAGTCACTGCATCAGCCTTCATTTTTGATAAGCTCTGCTTGGTTTGCTCAAAAATAGCAATTTGTTGCGTAGTCATTTGATTAAGGATTGGTAATAAGCTCTTAATCTTCGCTTCATAAACTGAAATTTCAGATTGCAGTTGTTTGAGCAGAGCTGCCTTCTCTTGCATCAAGGAATAGCTCTCCTGTTTATTGACACTTTCAATGATTAAATCTGTTCGACGTTCTAATCGATTACCAGAAATGGCGGTTACAATAGCACTTTTCGCAACAGCTTGACCACCAATGATTTTACCCTTTCGTTCATCTACAAAAATAGAATGTGCTGAAAGTTGCGAGCCCAGTGAATAAAAACCTATATGAATACTGTCAGCCGCTACTAAATTCGCTTCATTTACATGTTTTACGAATATGTTGCCACCCGCTTCTACAAGCGTTGAGCCAAGACCAAAAATGCCTCCACGAATATACACATCACCTTCAATGGATTTGATGAGTTTCGCGCCACTTACGCCTTCTGCCCCTTCAATCGATATATCACCTGTCGCAATAACTGTATATCCGCTTGTAACTGTCCCTTTAATGCTTAACGAACCATTAAATTCTAGATTTCCTGTTTCAATACCAACATCTCCGTGTATCGGTAAATGTCGATTGACACCTATCATGCCTTTGACATCGTCCAAAACACCAGCTATTTTCGAACGAATCACAGTCTTTCCATCTTCCTCCACTTCATACGCAGACTTTTTGTCATAGCGAATGGGGAAATCACGGCCTGGTGGTGCAGCTAGTATATCACCACATACATTCTGGCCTGACTTACCTAATGTTGCAGGAATTTTCTCGCCTAGCCAAGAACCTTCGGAGATTTCTGATATAAAGTTCATATCATAGTAATCGGCTTTCCCATCGTCAAGAATAACGGGTCTTCTCTCTGGTTTTGGTAAATATGTAATTTGTGCATCTGTTCCTGTAACGGGTGGCGTTCCTTGAGCAATTAAAAATGCTTTTCCCGGCTCAATCTTAGTAATATCAAAATCTAAAATTCCATGTGTAATTCCTTCATTTGCTAGTGTATCGAGAATTTGTTGATTTAGCTTGTCTTTATTCTTATGAACGTAGTCCGTTGTTTCATATATAAATATAGAGGCAGACATTTTATCTCGTGCAATTTCAGCTTCTACATTTGGAAGCCAGCGTCCAATTTCAACTGGACTTGTGCTTTCTGTCGCTAATACAGTTTTCAATATAGAAAAATTAGACAGCTTTAGTCTTGGATGACTACGTAAGATGCTATCAAATTCTTTTAATGGAAAACCGGCACTGTATGTAAGCATAAATACCTTTCCGTTTTCTTCCGATATTTCGAAGTTATCATTTCGAACTAGAATCACGCTACCTCCTCCTTCCCTCTATCTGTAAGTATATACAATCTATTTACATTTGTTTAGAGACAATTGTCACTACTCACAAAGAAAATACCCATACTTTATCAGTAATCCTCACTGCCCATTTAAGCATTTTTGTTTTCAACAATAGCCGATTTATACTATAAAAAAGCACACTTTACTCCTTTTAAAAGTTGAACCTATCATTATTGTATAAAATTTCCGAAAAAAAAACAGGTGAGCTACATTTCTTTTCTTCCAAATTTACCAATAGGAATGTCCTACTCCCCATTTCTTCTATCAGCTAATAGGTCTTGTCTACTAAACAACAAAAAATACGCCCCTCAAACAGTCGGCGCAAACTGTCTAAAAAGGCGTTATAAAATATGAAATATAATCGTCATTGATAATAATATGTCTAAAGTGCATTATCTGCTAAGCTATACACTCAAAACTCAGTGATATCAGCCTTTAGCTTGCCATCATATCGATGCGAATCTTGTCCGCAATCATGGCGATAAATTCTGAATTTTTCGACTTTGACTTTAAATGATGTACTGTATAGCCGTTGATATATCAATGTTTTAAAAAAACTATTTAACTAAATAATCCGTTCATTTATTAGTTTACCAACGTCAAATTTGTTGGTAACCAATTTTTCCTAATAATCAGTATATGCTCACTTTTGACTATATGCAATAGAAAAAGAGAGCAAGTTTCTGCTCTCTAGCATGTAACATTATTCGATTAGTTTAAACGATTTTCTCCACTAAGGAGTATTACAATTTCACGAACTTGGTTCAAATACCTTACTAAACCTATTGTATATCAATTATCACCTATCTACAATTAACTAGGAGACTCACATTATGTTCCATTGAAAAAACAGTCTATGCTAAATCTATCTAACGCTCACAGTCTCTATAAATGGCTCTGTGAACTTGTTACAATTATTACGGTAAGCTAATTCAACTTAGGCTCCTATTGAATTGCATCAGCCGTAAAATCAAAAAAAAACGATTGCAATGAACGCAACCGTTTTCTAAGTTCAATTATTTTTGCTTTGATACGAATGATTCATATCTTTGAATAAACGCTGATATTTGAGAACGAGTTAAAATTTGGTCAGGGTTATAGTCACCGATTGATGTAGCTGTAGTAATCCCATTATCCATGAAAAATTGAATAGCTTCGTTTTGACTTACTGTTTTCCCATAGTAATAAGATGCCATCAGTTGTGCCAATTTACCACGTCTAATGCCTTTATCCGCTAGATCTTTAGAAGCTGTAGATTCTTCATTTGCTAGTACAGGCATTTTGTACTTTTTCGCCATGTTGTATAAACCACTTTTGTTCCATGACGATGTGTTTTTTACACTTGCTAATTCATCGTTTTGAGCGAAACGGAAGAAGATTGTTAGGAAGTGAGCTTCTGTTAATTGTGTGTTCGGTTGTAACTGTGTTTCGTATTTCTTTGTTTTTGCGTTCCATACGTTACCGTAACCACTAATTAAACCTCGGTCGATTGCCCAAATCATATCATCTCTCCACCAAGCTGTAGTGCTGAAGTCTGCAAACTTTTTAACGTAAGCTGAGTAGTCCTGTGAAGCTAAGTAGTTTAAATAACTTGATGCTACATACCCCTCTGTCCCGTCACTTCTTTTCACAGGATACCAAACAAAATGGTTTTTCTTCGTTGATACTTCTTCATATTCAAAAGGACCCGTAATGGTAACAATTTCGCCTTCACGTAAAGTACCCATAGAAGGACTATCCGTAGTAGGTCTTGTCCTAAATGTTACATTCGTTGTTGCACTAACTTTTTGATTTGTTTCAAAAAAATACTTTGATTTTTTTAATGGTAAATCAAAATCATAGTTCATCGCTGAAAATTTAATATTTTCCCTGCTGTTAGAGTCATATTGAAAATGTTCGCGTGAAAAAGGCAGCTCTGTTAAGTCTATTAATTCCAATTTCTCAATAATCCGGAGAATTCTTTCTTGATAGGCATTTGCATTTCTTTCACCAGTTGCTTGGACAATTGGACTATTTACTGGCTTAGTACCGTTATAAGCCATGATAGCGAAGTACCAATGTTCCAGTACAGCTCTTTCCCCACCGTTGATGCTAGGTAAATCCTTCCGCTTAAACATATCATCTAGAGTCTCTACACCAGCTTGAATATTATAGACAATATCGCTTTTTAGTCTATCTTGATTGTAGCCGGCTTGATTTGTAATTTGCATAATGCCAATTCCATTATCAGCCGTCACAATCGCTTCACCATTCATATCGAAATGACGCCAATTTCCACTTTCACCTTCCGCTATTGCCTTCACAATTTCAGGAGGAACATCATAAATCAGTGCTGTTTCGGTTAACAAACAGTTCATTGTGGAATAATCAGGGTTTACTTTCGATGCCGAATCATACTCACATGTATTTGCAATATTATTAGCTAATACATGTTTATCTATATTTATAGATAGAGAGAGGGCACCAATGGCAATAACACTAATCAATGGTTTCAATATCTTTTTCATATCTGATTATTACACTTCCTTTCATATTTTCTAAAGTTAAAAGATTCAGATATATGTTATCATAAACCCAATATTTGAGATAGGGGTAATATTCAATATTTCTTTTATTTAACAGTATTGAGTGATAAATGATAGCCCTAACATATATTGTTTAATATTGATTTGATGAAAGGGTTGTAAATAGTGATTGTTGGATTTTCACCTTTTTGTGAAATAAGTTCTCGTGAATTACTTTCTTCATACAATTGTCCTCTCTCATATATCTAGGTTATTAAGTGGTGAATGTTATTGATATTTTCTTCCAATCTCTCTATCTGTAAAATCAAGATAAGCCTTCATAGTCGTTTCCACTGTGGCATGATCTAAGATTCTACTCAAAGTAACAAAATCTTCATTCCCATTAATTAGATAGTATTTCGCAAAGTTGTTACGTAACAAAGTGGATGTACATTCAATCCAACACTCTTTCCTTTTCTTCTTACAGTACCCTCAAAATTCGTCACAGCTAGTGCTGTTCCTCTAGTTGTTGGGAACAGGTATAGGCTATCGCTGTATCTATCGCTGTGACTTATCCAACGCTTTAAGTCGACAGACATTTTATGACCAAAAAACACATAGCGCTCATGACCATTTTTAGCATTTTTCACAAGAATTGATTTTGTTCTAAAATCAATATCCTCAGGCATTAGTAAGCAACATTCAGTGGCTCGTATCCCTGTATCAAGAATCAATCGTAGTTGTATCCACGTTCTATACTTATGGAAAAGCGTTACATCGCAAGCCCCTAGCATCAATTTCAATTCCTCAGGTGAAAGAAGCTCCTTCTGTTTACGCTTTGGTTTAATCTGCGCCACTATTTTCATAGGATTTTCTGAAATCTCATTCTCTACCTTCAAGAAATTGAAAAATACTTTCATATTGCGTGTGTAGTTCGCAATGGTCGTATCAGAAATAGGATTTTTATAATCTGTTTTCCTATCAGGATGGTTATCCGAAGCTGTGACAGTGTATTTCCCACGCTCTCTTAGATACTTGATGTAATGTCTAATATGACTTGATTTCACCTTTGAAGCGTCTGTGATATTAAGCTCTTGTTTCAAGTAGTTCTTAAAGAGCGTTAAAGTTTGTTCATATGACTTCAAGGTCTTTGGTGACAAATGTTTAGCGTCACAATGCAACATAAAGGAATCCAATTGTAAGTCTAATTCAGTAATCTTACTTTCTTTTGAACGAAAAAAAAGACACCCTCTCAATTTTGATTTTCTAGGAAACCAATAAATGAAGGCGTGTCAAAATTCACACGTTTGTATTTAGTTAATTATAGGTTTTAAAAAGTAGATAACTACTGTAAACGTTTATATACCAAAGATTAGCTTGCCATCATATCGATGCGAATCTTGTCCGCTATCATGGCGATAAATTCACTATTTGTCGGTTTCGACTTTAAATGATGGACCGTATAACCGAACATTGACGAAATGGATTCATAATTGCCACGATTCCAAGCAACTTCAATGGCATGACGCTTTAGATAACTTTTATATAGCGAAAGTTTACCGGTCATTCTACCGGAAGCCTTCGCAGTTTTACACGACTTAGATTTACCGATAATATTACACTAGATTAGATAGGAAGTAAACTTAAAATGGGTCGTTATTTACTATAGTATTAATACGTGCTAAAACTCGCTGTCTCTCCATATATTCAATTAAAGCACGAATCCCATATTTAACGTTATTAGTCTCCTCAATAGTCCGAATCATCACATAATACGCTTCAGCTTCAATTGGCGTAAAGTAATTATTTCCTCTGCGATTCAGAGCAAAGCCCTGAATTGACAAACGTACATCTTTCAAATGATTTTGAATAGTACGCTCACTAACCCCAGTTTTTTCACTCATAGCTTTTGTATTCATTTTCTCTCCAATTCTAACACCGGTGTTACATTTTAATTGCGCTGAAATTAGAGTACATCACCGGTAAATAAAAAACTAGTGGTAATATAAGGTAAACCCTTGAGGCTCTAAGGCTCATGCGTCATTTCTGCGTCAATCTCCACAACTATTATTACTTAATAATTGGACAAATACCACTACACTAAGCTTCCTGTATAATATTTGACTTATTATATTTGCGTTAGTTTTGCGTTGGTTTCTATTTATATAGGAAGAAACTCGAATTGGACGATTCCACCCGCACAACTACCCTACTTTGCGAATGTCGATGCGTTAGAATTGCGTCTGACAGCGCAGAATACCGCAGTTTGCGATTGACTACCCGAGTTTGAAAAATTGTAGCGAAATTTTTACGAGGTCAAAGTGATTTTTTGATATGGCGAATATTATTCTGAATTCATAAACCTAATATTTAACTAAAGCCCTTGTTAGCTTAAGTACATTAGTTCACAAAGACTCTTTATAAGTAACAAGAAAAGGTGCCAACAAAGAACCAATTATAAAAATAAAAATAGCTATGCCAAGTGTCACAAGACCATTGCTAAAAGGGGACAGAAAATAACCGAAGGTGAGCATTGGAAGAATAGTAAAAGAGACAAAAATTAATCTGCTTGGTACTGTTATCTTATGTGTTGTATCGCATTCGTTACATTTAATAGGTTTATAATTCCGCCAAAAGGATTTATAGATTTCACTCCAACTAAAATGTGCATTGCATTTCTCGCATTTTTGCAAAGCTAATCACCCCCATTATAATTTCTAAATTTTCTAAGGCGTTGATTTATTAACCTGCACCGTTACTTTAATAAAACGACTCCCCAGTAAAGAAAACTCATAGTAAGAAAAACAAACGCAAATGTAGTTATTGCTTTTGGTAATTTACGATAAAAGTATATTAATGCTAATCCTATGAGTATGTGAATGAAAGCAAAAAGAATAAAACTCATTTACCTCACCTCTTACCTAAATTGTACCATTATCTGCAATGGAAAATAATCCATTCTTTCACTAACCGTTAGTTGAATAGTAACAATATTTTAGAAAAACATCCATTATTTTTCAAAACGAAAAAAAGTTGTGCGTAAGGTTCGATGGTCAGTCGCGCCATATCGGAGTGTGTCCTTTGGGGGTCACGCACTTTCAACGCAAAAAAAAAAGAAGCGACCAACAACGAAGTTTAATTCGTTCATTGATCGCATTTATTAAAAGAATGAAACGTTTTTAATACTTTGTTTAATTCGCTCGTCAGTCATTCCGATGTAACGAAGCGTTGTCTTTTGCGAACTATGATTAAAGATTTCCATTAGCGTTGCGATGTCGTTAGTCGCGTTGTAATAAGTGTAACCAAACGTTTTACGCATAGTATGTGAGCCGACTGAATGATTGCCGATTTGATCGCCAGCATCAGTAATAATACGATAAGCTTGCGTCGTGCTAATATGTGCGTCGCCTTTGCGTGATGGGAATAAGTACGTTGTTCCTAGAGGCAAAGTATCGATATAGTCCGCAATATCAACCATCAGCTGATCGAGGTGTACAGTACGCTCCTTCTTCGTCTTTCCTTCTCGAATCTTAAACGATGACTTCCCCTTTACTTGTTCGACTTTAAGCGCAACTAAATCACCGCACCTTAAACCGGTAGATATGCCGAGCTTGAAAAGAAGTTGATTGCGTAATCCAAATTCCTTCGTCCTGCCTAACGCTTCTAACATCTCGCTTATTTCTTCCTTTGATTTCAACGGTTGTACATCGATTAACATGCCTTTTTTCTCGTTAGGATTAGCCATAATTACGCCCCTTTTGAATGTATCCTTTTTATCATTATATCTAAAATAGCATACATTCGTTAGATGCACAATTATTAAATAGCTATTTAACAGCGTTTTATATGTATCCTTTTCATAAAAAGCATACATTCATTCCCGCGGATTATGTGCGATCTTTCTGCGTCAAAACAGCGTTAATTTGAACCCCATGAGTTTCGAAGTGCTCCGTCCAATCTAGCGTTCTCCCCGATACATTACCGTGTATTACCTATGTAAACCGCGCTAAATCGCTACTTTTACGCCTTCAAAGTGTTTGACCCACGTGTCCAAAAACGACGTCTCCCCGATAAATCTATCGTCCAAAACGTTGCTAAAAGGGGCAAAATGTAACATTAAAATGCGTTAATATGAACGTTTATCCCAAGTTTAGAATTGCCACTCACGCTAATTGCTAAGTCCAAGCGCCATTCGTAGATAGGCTGCATCGCCTAAAATTTCGGATGCACTAACGCGTCGTCTATCTGAAAGTTTGCGATATTCTCTACGGTAATGCTCCGACCTTAATTCATGCTGTCGCTCTAACTCGTATTCAAAAATATAGTCATAAACTTTCCAGCGATACAGCGTCATACGCGTGATTCCTAGTGCATCCGCCATCTGTTGTTGCGTGAGTTTCCCGTAATGCTCTACGTCTAACTTTATCGCCAATACCTTCGTCATATTCCCTTTTAACTCTCGTTTCAATCGGTCCATTTCCGCATCTTTTATTTCAAAAGGTTTAATGCTGATTCGCACCATCTTATCACTCCTCATAAAAAAATAGGCAAGCACGCTATAAAAGCCATGCCTGCCGTTTGTTTACTTGACGGAAATGCCGTTAGGATTAACTGGCAACCGCATACGCTCCGCATTATTGTTGTATGATATCCAAAACTCTACGCTCATGCCGTCGCCCCACGTCTCTCTAGTATTTTAGTTACAAGTCCGTCTGCAATCCGGTTAATATCCGCATCTTCATGTACTATGATTTGGTCCGCTAATTTCGCAATTGAAACGCTTGGGGCGCTACCTTGCGTCGGATTAGCGTTACCATTATTAGACGTAGTATTATTAATCGTATTATTCGTAATAGACTGCGCTGACCCTGCGTATTTAAAGTCAGATACGCCAGCACCCCGCATCTCTCCGCCCATAATCGCGTCATACTGGTCAGCTTCGAATCGGTTTAATACGCGTTCTCCAACGTGCAAGGTTGCGAGATAATTGTCGAAGGGAATACGTCCAATACCGTTGAAGTGGGAACCGTCTTTCTTGCCTCCGCCAAATATATTAGTTGCAAAGTTCATTGCGCCACTTCCAATTTTCCCTACCCAATCCGGAATCTTAACGCTACCTAACATAGATACGAAATCCTTAACGTGCCCATATGCTGTCGATATCCAACCGCTTAGAGTCTCGAACCAACCTTGTACGGTCGCTAATGCACCTGAAAATATATCAAACGCATTTTTGACGCCATTTAAGATAAATTCGACCAACGGCGCTAAGACGTTATCCCACAAGAATTTAATTACGCCGGAAAGCCATTCGAACCCTGCAGCTAATGCGCCAAGAATCGGCTGTGCAACCGACCATAAAGTGGAGAATAGTTGTACTAAGAACGAAATGGCTGGCGCAATCACGTTATTAAATACGATTACAGCGATATCTCCGATAATTTGAAGGATGTTCCAAAGACCGCTTAGGTACGGTTCAATAATCGACCAAGCATTCGTAATAATCGAAGATACTGTTGTGAAGGCTTGCGAAAATGCTTCTTTTAGCCGCTCAAATCCAGGCTGTAATTGCGTTATTTTTTCGGAAATGTACTCTTTGACCTCGCCGAATTTGGTTTTAACGTTGGATATAAATGCTGATATATTAGATTTCATAGTGCTTACGAAACCGCCTACCTTCGCAGCCGTATCAGGCGAGAATCCTAACGCAGTTACCAAATCCTTCGAACCACCACCAAGCAACATCTTACCTACACCGCTGATTACGTTTTTAACCTTATCGAATGCTGATTTTAGACTATATCCGAATTTACGAATAGTATCTACCTGCACTTTCGAGAATCCAGCACTTTCTAATACGTCCATAGATGCCTTATGCTCGCCATTAAAGATGTGCGTGATACTTTTAAAAGCGCCTTTCACTTTATCGAACGCATTTTTTAGAGAGTACGAGAACTTTATAACTAGTCTAATTTGTTCTTCACTAAGTCCGGCTTTTTCGAGAATATTTCTAGCTCCACCGTACCCACTTAACCCTTCGTTAAATATTTTTACGACTGCTTTAAATGCGCTGCCAATACTGTCGATAGTATTTCTAAACGATTCACTTTTGTCATAAAGCGTTTTAAATCCGAAGATAATGCCAGTTATTGCTCCTGCGACTAATCCGATTGGACTTGTGATAAATAAGAACGCAGCACCGACTAATTTGACGGTTCCTATGATAGCGAAAATACCCCCCACCACTGATACAAACGTTCCTATTACCTTTGCTACTTTGGTGACTACCGGCGATATCGACTCCCAAACTTTGTACACTGACTTAACCGCGCTAAATACTCTCGATAAACCGTTGGCGGTTTTTTGTACGAAGCTAAGCGCCTTGCTTTCAAGTTTCTCAAAGGTTTTTGAGTTAACGAAGCCGATAAACTGATTGAATAGCGGTTCAAACACTCTCTTAGCGCTACTCTTAAATAACGTCATAGCCTGCGAGAACGTCATAGGCATGTTTCCGAATTTCTCCTCTATTTCCTCGGCTGCGTTGAATAAGGATCGCTTGATTAAATCCGAAGTAATCGTACCTTCCGAACTCATTTCCTTTAACGCTCCCATACTGACGCCTGCCGTCTTAGAGATTGCTTGCGCTAATAATGGGGCGTTTTCCATAATGGATCGGAATTCATCGCCTTGTAACTTACCGGCTGCCATCGCTTGTGTTAATTGATACATACCCGATTCCATTTCCTGCGCTCCCGCACCGCTGACAGCAAAGGACTTAGTCATTAACTCCGTAAACTTAATAGCTTCGTTGTTACTTGAAAACGCATCTTTTGCGAGAAGGTTCAATTTCGCTACACTAGACGCCATGACATCGTATGATGATCGACTTCGTTGGGATGCTTTGAATATCTTGTCTTGTAATTGCGCCTGTGTTTGCAAACCATCATTAACGTTCGCTAATCGAGCGCTTATATTAGAGTAAGAATCTGCCGCATCTGTAAAGTTACCGAATCCACTCGCTAGTCCTTGCGCTGACAGGTATGCTGCGCCAATTCCTAATAACTGCGATTTCAAGCCATTTACCGCTGACGACTGCGATTGAATACTGCTTGTCATCCGACTAGCTGCGGAGCTGTATCGATTAATATGCGTAACATTGTTAATAACCGCGCTAGTATTCGAATTTACGATGTTTGTGTTACGGTTAATCGTGTTAGACGTGTTATTAATCACGCTAGAAGTACGTTGCTGAGCGCTATTCATCGTACTTGTCGCACGCTCGACCTGTCTCATTACGTTATTTAGCTGTTGCATTTGACGCGTAATGTTGCGAATTTTGCCGGAAATTCGATCCTCTAAGCTAAAGACCGCCTTTAAGTCATATGCCATCGCTAGTCACCAGCCTCTCGACGTGCCTTGGAATATAACTTTTCAGTTAGCGCGCTCGCTTGCCTACTTGCTTGCCTATATTTTACTTGCGCTGATTTATCACCTTTTGCAAACTCAATAGCGAATGTTAGTGCATCGAGTGTTTTCTGTGCTACTGGCTTCATATCTGCGTTATTAGCAATCACGCGTAGTAAAGGCATTTTTAACGCTTCTGCCTGTGCGATTTGAGCGCGTGTGATATAGCTTTGCGTATCAATCGTATTGATGGCATAACCCGCGTTCACTAGCGCGTAGCTGTCGTCTAAAGTTTTAAATGGATTCATTTGCATCAATTCCTTTCGTTTTTGTACATAGAAAAAAGACACGAGGCCCAAAACGGACATCGTGCCTTGCGTTGAAATTTCGTTATTTAGTTTGTTGCTCTGCCGCACGTTTAACGTTTGCGTATAAAACCCGCGATTCCATTGAGCCAAGCGCTCTTGCAGTTTGCATCGCGATTTGTACGTCTTGTTGCTCGATTTTACCGTCCATCAGTTTTTGCTTTAATCCCGATTCTACGATACGGAAGTTAACACCTTTTCCCTTCGCTTGTTGTGCTAACATTGCTTCTACTTGTTCGTTATATCTACTCATTATTATTTCGCTCCTTTAGTCTTAGTTGGTGCTTCTGCGATATATTCAAAATCGTTCGGTTGATGTCCGTTTGTGAATAAAGATACTTGACTAAGTACCTCGCGTACGCCGCTCAAAGCCCCTTGTCTGCGCATAACATTTGCAGAGCCGGTAGGATGTGTTGCTGGCGAAATCTCTCTCGTTTTACCTTGCGAACGATTTGCCCTAGCGATCTCTGCAATCTCCTCACGTAATTCTCCGTATGCTGCTTCGCCTTCTCGATGATCGATAATACAACTTAGGAGTAAGTCCCTCGCCATTTTTAATTTCGCTTCTACAATAGGCTCGAAATCCGCTCGAATCATAGGTACAAATGCGTTTTGGTATTCGTTTACTACATCTACAGACGTAATTAACCTATCAGGCATAGCTGATTGTGCTAATCGTGCATCACGCTCTCTGCGTGCGATAACCTCTTTCTGTAATGTTATATCTTCGTCAAGTTTAGCGAGTTGCTCTGTTGCATCTGTCCCATGTTTAACACTCTCTGTAAACATAACTTCGTATTGTGTCTCCAACTCTTTTAAACGTGCGTGCGCACTTTCTGCATCTTGTTGGTATTGTATTGATTTTGTAGCACGTTCTAATCCTTCCTTTTTATAATCTTCTAATAGTTGAAATTCGTATACTTTAATTCCCATTTGATTCTATCCCCTTTGTTTTTAGAATTTGAATAATTTTTTCTAGCTTGATAATGCACCACAACCGCCATACCGGAATAACTGGCGCCGGCTGTTCGTCTTGCTTGTCCAACTCGAATAATTCGACTAACATTTCCTTGTTGCGGGTAATCTGCTCGCGTGTACCCTCTATTTCCTTGCGATAAATCACCGGATGCTGAACGTTCATTAAGTCTCGATACAACTCTTTGCTATCCGTCTGTAACTCGTTAATTTTATACGCCGATAAATCGTCCAGTAAGTCGATTACATCACCATAAGGCTTCGTAATTTCGCCAACTACTGTAGAAATACCGCGTTCATCTGTTTCGTAAATTAGCAGTGAAATAAACGGAACATCTCGCAATGGAACAATTGATAGTAAGGCGAAGCCCATTAACTCACACCTTCTCTTCGCAGTTCACTCGCTTCATCTGCAAAGCCTTGTTTCCACGCTTCGATTTCTGCTGGCGTAGGCTCATGTTTTAATAAACGACTAGCAAACTGTTTAACAAATTCATGCCATACCTCGTCAGTAAATTTCTCGCTAGACTGATAGAAGTCGTATACATGTGAGTTACTTTTAGCTGCGTTACAGCCTCGGCAACAAACAATGACATTTTCATCGATATTGATTCCTAAAAACACATGATCGATAGTTGCTTCTGTCGTAATCTGTGAACCTCGCGTCAGCTCTACGTCACAATAGGCGCAATTTGTGGCGTTTAGTACGTCTTGAAGTGTCGCTTCCGTATAACGAATAGCTGCTTTGTGTCTGTATCCATGCTTTCTTATGCGTTCTAATAAGTACGCACCATTTTTATAGCGCTCTTTACTCCGACATGTTTTACATTTTGTCATTCGACCATTCTTAGATGGTGCGTGTTTATGGAAGTCTGCCAATGGTTTAACTTCGCTACATATCCTACATTTACGTTCTGTTTCGATTATCATTTCATTTCGTCCCCTTCTTTTTCTTCATATAAAAAACGGTCAAACGCTTCATTCCGAGGAAATTCACGTCTAACCGTTGCTTTAAATTTATCTGATGCAGTTTTTCTCTTTTTCTCAATATCGTTAATATGTCCGATTGAATATTTAATTCGTTCGGATAATTGACTAAGTGTTAAACCATAGAAAAATCTCGTTTTACGTAAGAAATCGCTAAAATCCATAGTAGAGTCCCCTTTCATTTTGTTGTCTTTTGTTGTTATTTACGCTAATTGTCTAAATAAAATAGCCGACTTTTCCGTATCGGCTTCCTCATATATAGCTGAGTTGGTCGTACCTAAATTTTATATCCCCCTAATGCTGCCATTTGGGCGCGAATCCGTTCTTGTTGTAGCTTTTTAGGTCCATAACGCGCAAGCAAGTCCGCCTCAACTTCGCCATGGCCTTTTTTTATTACAGTTACTTTTCCGTATCCTACATGTCCGCCTATCTTAACGTGAATATTACGAGGAACATTGTACCCGTCATAATCAATTTGTTCTGCAGTTTTACGCTTACCGCCCATTTCTGCCTTACGTTTTTGTTGGGCTACATATTGCTCGAAGTCGTCTCCAAATGAATAGACTTTACGTTTGCGGTCATACTCGAACATGTGCCAATCAGAACTCCAAAACGGATACTCTAGCGGTTTTCCTTGATAAGATGACGCATAATGTAAATCTAACCACGACAAACGGCGTACTTTACCGACTTTACGGACTTCTCGCCTCCAGGCTTTTAACACGATGTCCTTACCTGTACCGCACTCTTTACTACATGTTACTGAACTATTATTTTTCGTCTTATCTCGATAGTAGTAACCACAGTGAGCGCAACGGCGTACTTTTGGATCGTCAACACCCTCAAAATGACCATCTATTACTGCTGCAGCTATTTCTAATGCGTCATGATACTCCACGTTTATCGGAAAATATCTACGTGCAAACTCGACTGCTCCTTCGCCTGGTCTAACTTTAAAAAACGTATGTTTTAATACGTCACCTTTTTTTAATTTAATTTTCGTATTGATAGCTGTCATATCCATTTCCCCTTTGCAGAATAATTTTTGGTAGAATTTTAACTTTAGATTTCGTATCGGGTCCACTTATCTAACAACTCACGCATACGTTCTGACGGGATATATGCGTGGATCGGTTCGCCATTCCTAATACGCGAGCGCCATAACCATTGAACAAGTTCACTCAACGCGTATAAATCTTCGTCTACACTCACGCAATTGTCTTGAAAAAAGGACATTTTGTCTTTATTCATAAATCGATTAATTAAATACGCAACTGCTCGGCGGTTCGCATATTCATTTGTAGCGCGAGCATTGTGAGGAATAAAGCAGTTTTTCACACTAAAACCCCGTGGTGCTAAATATGGCTCTACCTCTTTTAATGTCGAAATATACACGTCAGCAACCTTTGCGTTATCTGCGTAGTGTTTGAAAAAATTCACAGTATTCTTTTTAATTTGATCGAGCGTATCAATATCGTATTTTTTTAACTTCGCTTGACTTAGTGCATACTTGCCTTTGCCTACCGCATTTAACTTCTCATTGTCGGTCACATTTATTAATTCGCGTAGTTTTTCCCGACCTTCTGCTTTTACGTCATAATCACATAATTCGTACTTATCGCCGTTCTTTTGAACACTCTTAAATTCATACTCTAGTCCGAACATATCGAAGTAATATCGTTGCATTTGGCACTTAAATAGATACGTCAAGACAATCGCTTTAGGGAACGCCTTAAAAACGGCTGGAGGAAATGTCCAAACCATAAATGAACCTCGGAATAAATACAGATTCCCCGCTTGTGCTAATTCGCGAATATCTTTATAGCGACTGTTATCATTCGGGTCGCCAGTCCAGTCAACGCGCATAGTATCTTCATTAATTACGATGTCACCATTTGATTGCAACCGTTTTATATCTGCGGATTTAATCGGCACACTCTCAACAATATCCATAACCTCGTCAAGAATTAACGTGTATCCCGACTGCTCTAACAACTCGATAAGCTCCTCGTCAGCCTTCGCAAATAAAGCGTGTGTACTCACGATATTGCGATTATTGGCGACTAAGCGCTTTAAATCTTCGAGTTTAGATGTGCCATTGTAGATTGTAGGTTCGACGAAGCAATGTTCTGTCACACTTGTTTTGATACGCTCAACCTCTGATAAAAAAGGAGTAATAAAGATGAAACTATCCAGCGGGCTTGCCTCATTCATGTGCTGTATTGCGTATTGCGTTTTTCCTTTTCCCATAATTGCGTCCACTACTAAAATTTCCGTCATATTCGTTCCCCCTATTTTTCAAATTAGTACGGTTAAAATTCTACGATTCCGTAGAAAAAAATCACAGAAACGTTGATATACCGCGGTTTATAGCGTGTCTCCCTTAAATAAAAAGAGACGTAAAAAGTTACTCGTTATGCAAGACAGCGATAGCTGGCTTAAATGTTTTGGTACTTTGTATAGCGTTTATAAAAGATAAAACCTTTGCGTCGGCTAAAGCCTCCGCAGCTATCAATCTATTAATTGATTACGATAGAAATAATCGATAGATATTGATACGGATTATTGCGTCTGTTGCGTTCTTTTACTTTTGGCGAGAATCTCGTTAATTAGTTGTGATCGTTCAAACACAAAGACGAGTTTGCCCCACCTATGACGACTCGGCTCCGTTTTAATTAAGGCTTGTCCAGCGTCCATAATTGATTGTGCTACTTGTCGAGAATGAATTACGATAAATTTTTCGTTTTTCGCTTGCATTGTTGTCCATCTCCCTGTATAATGACATTATAAATCTAAATTTGATAATATAGGTTTAGTCTAGGTGAAAATAGACAGCCCAACTTATAGTATATCGTCAGTGCTTACAAATTGTAAAGCGCTTTTTTGCATTTTATTTAAATATTTTTCCAGTATTCGGACGATATTAACGTTAAGCCTTACGGAGAGTAAGCTTCAATCCGCTTTCGATAGGCGCCGTTCACTTGGCGACGTCGCCAACTTTCCAAATACTTGCTCGATTCGCAATGCTTTTTCCTCGGCTATTTGTCGGGCATATTCGGCTTGCTCTGCTTTTTCCGTAGCCTGTTTAGCATGTGATTCTAATTCGATAATTCGCTCACGGTACTCCTTTAATGTATCGATATCGCCGTTCAGGACTTCCAACTTTGCTTGCGCCTTTGATGGCGTTGAATCCGCGGAAGGCTTTGCGACTTCATACGTAAGTGACACTGGCAAATCTTCGAGAAGTTCTTGTTCGTGACAATTTGTCACAATCAAATCGTAGCGTTGGATTAATCGACTGACCATTTTACGGTTCATGCCGAGGGCTTTCGTATACCATTCCTCGAAACATCCGTAACCGTTCTTCGCTAAAGTATCTTGGGCCTCTTTTAACTCCTTCCCTAATGCTGTGTACGCCTTGCCGACAATTTCGCGCATATTTAACTCTTTCCTACGTAAGTAGTCCGCAGTAGACTCGTCTAGCGTCTCATATTGAAACGTGGTTAATTCGTTCACTTGTGCCATTCCGTTAATTCTCCCTTCGTTATAGGCGTTCTAGCCTTCGTATGATAAATACTTCGACTTGCGATTTAAAACCGTTTCTAACCTTGTTTAGGATGGTGAAACGATGGTGCTATGTTTCCCAACTATCTATACCAGAACTCAAACGCCTTCCTGGACACACCAACCCTTAAAAACACAATTTTTACTATAAATGGTGATATACTATATTAAAGGAGGGAATAAAAATTGGAATTTAAATTTGGTGGTGGTTCTATTGTTCTACCGCCCTTACATATTACGATTATCGCAATAATCGTTATTTTCCTTTTAGTAAAGTGGAGCAAGGAATTAGAAACAAGACGTTTTACTATTTACTTTTACTTTCTAATTAGTACTTACATTGCTCCAATCTTTTCTAGCAGCACAAAAGATGGTATCTTTCAGCTTTGGATTCCTTTAGGATTTATAGTAGTATTCTTTTACTTGTTTCGTAGCGATAGAAATCATCCAGCTAAAATGAAAGCCTGTATTCTAGGTCTTTCCATAGCAATATATCAGTTAATTCTGCAATATTTCTGACGGATTTTTCTATCCCATTAACGGACGCTCTGGTTATAAGATTAGAAAAGCTAGGCGTTGGCGCACCTAGCTTTCAACGACCATTGTTGGCGCAATGATCTTTCGTATATGTTTGCTAAAGCCAGTTGGCGCTGACTCTAGCGAATATTTGACGACTCGACTCGTTGGCGCGAGTGAGTTCACTTTTAGTATTCCCTTAATATACCACCCGGTGATTAATTAGAAGCCGTTATTACTTCCTCTAAAGTAAGCGTCATCTTAAAATCTCTTTTCCAGCGTTTACTTACCTTTTTACGATAGTTTACCGACGTTTCAATTTCCCCTGTTACATTACGTAGTGGATTTAAAACAGCATCCAAGCGAGCCATTTCATCCTTCACGACTCTGCGCTTTTTAAGTGTGTCATGTAATTGAGTGACATAGCTTACCGCGTATTCTTCGCCTGGATCGATTCCCTCTAAGTCGTGATACATCTTGCTAACAAACTTATCTAAGCGCGACAACTCTTTACTTAGTACGCCTCGTTGAGCGTTTAATTCCGACATGAACTCGTTAAACTTTGAATGATATTCGCACATAACCGTTCCCCCTTACGTTTTCATCTGCAAATTTATGAATTCCGTATAATCTACCGTATCAAATACCTGTATCAGCTGACGATACCGTAGTTAAATACGGAAAACTACGTATTAAGCAATCTTCGCTGTAAGTAAACGCAGATAACCTTTTAGCATATTGCGTTTTATATCACCACTAGCGCATTTTAGAATGTCTGTAGCGTCTGCGTAATCTAAGCTGTAATCTTCATCGTCGATAAATAGCGTTGCTTCACGCGCCTGCTCGCATGTTACGAGTTGAATGTCTTCAGTTAAATGTGTACTGATGATTGATACTACTTTACTGTCGTCTATTGCTACGTGTTCAATCGTTTGGTTCATTTGTAAAACCTCCCGTTAAATTTTTGACTACGGATTGTAGTCGTTAAACATATAATATATCAACTACGTTCCGTTGTCAACTACATTCCGTTGTCAAAATTAAATAAGTTTTATATAATCAATTCAAAGGGAGAGTGGGATAATCTTATGCGCGTGAAATCAACTTTAAAGCAAGTATTAGACGAACGAAATCTATCTATTTCAAAGTGTGCTGAAATGTGTAGCCTACCAAAAGAGACTGTTCGACGCATGTACAATGACACTACAATGCAATATCAACGAGATACTTTAGGTACATTATGTAAAGTATTGAATGTAAGTATTTCCGACATCTTAGCATTAGAAGATAAAAAAGACGACGGCCAATAACGGCTATCGTCTTTTTACTTAAAGGTATGTACATCTAATCTCTTTTACTATAAAGGCGAAATATACACCGTAACTCTCATATTTTCATCACTCAGCTTTTCTAGATCAGTAATAAGACCGTGAGGGTTTCTAATATGCGAATCTTTGTCATACACGAAACATATCAAATGAGAGTAGTCTTTAAGTTGTTTATATCTCTCAAAGTCAATAATTAATTGCTCTCCAATTTGTTTATCCGAGAGATTTTTATTTGTCATTTTTGTCTCTATTACTATTCCATGTAATGGCAATAAAAAATCTACCCTTGAATTACCTCCTGCATAACTAGGAACATAATCCTCAGGTCTAATATCATTGATAAATAATTTTAAAATAGACAGCATAGAATCTTGTACATCATATTCATCTTTAATTGTAATAGTTTCCCTATTTGCGTATCTTCTTTTAATATTTACATCAAATTTATTAAAATTAAGACATACATTACTTATTATTGGTAATATATCATCGTTTTGCGGAGTGGGTGGTAATTTTTCGAACGCTTTAAGTATTGCTATTAAGGGATGATATACCTCATTACCAAAACCATTAGCATTTTCTGCTAACTCTCTAAATCTTAAGGTATCGGTATCTCCTGGAAAATTAGAATCCATAAACCTAATAGCAATAGCAAGCCAATTTTGGTATTCATCACTTGAATAAAATATATCCCCATACAAACCAGACTTTTTACTATTTCCTGCTACTTCTTCTCCCATAGAAATAAGTTCTCCAATTTTCATATATAAGCCTCCTATTTTAACTTTATACATAACTTATCATATAATAGGGTTTTATTTGAAGTATCTTACATAATCAATCAGTATTTCCTCTTGACAACCGAACCCGATTTTTCAACAGAATGGCTGATGAAATTAGGAAATTGGCGAAACGTAGTTACCTTATATCTAAAACTCAAAAAAGAGTAATAGACATAAAGTAACTACGCGATTATTCAACGTCATGGAGTTTCATTGAGGTTGCTCGTCGCCTTGTTTCGTAGCAGACTTTCGCCCGTCACACTCTTACGCAATTATCGTCCTGCGTATGCGGTTGTCGTGAAGCTTGTCCGCATGAGTGCGATTACCCTGCCGTAACAGCCGATAATCCACCGCACCTTTTCAATTGGCAGATGCGCGCCATTCATCACTTCCGTAAACAAGGAAACGGTTTGACCTGTGATATATCCGATTTTTTTGCAACGGTTCGGCAACCTTTCCAGGTTAGATTAACGACGAATTAGTGGGCTACCTCGTCGCTACTACTAAAAAAGGGTGCACTTAATAGAAGTTGCATCATCGAATTTTTTTCGATATAATGAACCTTAAGTAAACGCAATTGCTACCAGGCAATTTTTAGCGTAGATATTAAGTTGTAAAGCCGTTAGTGCGTCAACACTAGCGGCTTTTTTCTATTTAAATATTTAAGTTCTCTAACGGACTATGCTGTCGGTACTTCTTCATCACTTCCTTATCAGCAAAATCTAAATAAATTTGAGCAGTAATATCAACGTTTGCATGTCCCAACAATCGAGATAATGTTGCCAAATCACCGCCATTAACCAAATACCTTTTTGCAAAATTATTTCTAAGCAAGTGAGGCGTCACCTGTAACCCGACGTCTTTACTACGAAGTCTAAATGAACGCTCTACTCCCTCGATTCGTAATTTTGATCCTCTATTCGTCGGAAATACGTAAGAACTATCTGAATAACGGTCCTTGTACGCTAACCATGACCTAAGATGTTTTCGCGTCTTTTCTGAATAGTAAACGAAGCGTTGCTTTCCGTTTTTGGTTTTGCGTAATAACAATGCATTACCTCGCAAATCTATATCAGATGCTACAGCTTCCAACAATTCTCCTATTCTTGCTCCAGTATCAAAGATTAATCGAGCTATTACCCAATCACGATATTGATCGAATTTCGTAACGTCGAAAGAACGGAAAAACTGCTTTAGTTCATTATCTTCGAGCATAACTTTAATTTTTCGCTCCGGTTTAACATTCTTTAAATCCCTCAAAGGATTGCTGCGAAGAAGTTGTTCTGAATATAAATGCGAATAAAACGCTTTTATGTTACGCACGTAATTCGCAATTGTCGTTTTACTAACTGGCTTGCCAAAATCGCTGCGTCGTTCCGGGTAGTTTACAGGCGTTTCATCGGCACTTACCTCAAACTTACCTCTCTCTTCGATTGAACGAATATAGGCTCGTACATGCTCCGTTGTGACGCTTTTAACGTCATCTATTTCAAAGTTATCCAAAAGATACCTTGCGAATAGTTTAAGCGTTTGCTCATACGATTTTAGCGTTTTAGGCGAAAGACCTTTTGCCGAACAATCTAACATATAACGGTCAATTTCGATTAAAAATGGACTTATAGACATAAAAAATACGCCCCCTCAAACAGTCGGCATAAACTGTCTAAAAAGGCGTTATAATTTTCGCTATATAAGCGTTATCTAATTTAGATTTACCGGTCATTCTCCGCTAACCTACACGCTAAAAACCTTGATATAGCGCCCTTAGCTTGCCATCATATCGATGCGAATCTTGTCCGCTATCATGGCGATAAATTCACTATTTGTCGGTTTCGACTTTAAATGATGGACCGTATAACCGAACATTGACGAAATGGATTCATAATTGCCACGATTCCAAGCAACTTCAATGGCATGACGAATGGCACGTTCTACACGTGACGGTGTTGTATTAAACTTTTTCGCGATTTCTGGATATAGAATTTTCGTCACAGAACCTAATAACTCGATATCTTCATACACCATTTGAATCGCTTCTCGTAAATAAGAGTAACCTTTAATATGGGCAGGAACACCGATTTCTTTAATAATAGCTGTAATCGTACTATCTAATTGATGTTGATTTAATTTCTGAGGAGCTGCTTGTTGTAAAACACTTGTCTTTTTCGGTAATGTCGCCTTTTGACCTGCACAATGCAAGATCTTCTGAACCAACTGATCAAACTCAAATGGCTTTAGCATAAAATAAGAAGCCCCTAGATCTACTGCTTGTTTCATAACATCCTCTTGTCCAAATGCAGTTAACATAATTACTTGAATAGATGACATGCGTTCATTTTGATACATTGCCTCTAATACCGCTAACCCATCGAGATGAGGCATGATAATATCTAACAATAAAATATCTGGTGTAAACTCTTCAAGCATTTGAAGGCAAATTTTCCCATTTGAAGCAGTTGCAATTATTTCGATTTCCGGATGTCCTTGAAAATAATGCTCCATTGTTTTTAATAACTCACGATTATCATCTGCTATCGCCACTTTTACTTTTGTCATTTCAATTCCTCCTTCTGGACTTCGCCTTGAATCATCAAAGCGTTAAACCTTTTACCCCTTATGCCTTTTTGACACACTGTGGAATTTTCGACATTTTTGTGTTAAAAACCTTTTCTATTTCCAAAAATGAGTATGTAGTCCGATACTTTCTTTTTATATCGACAATTTACGATATTTCCCAGGGAAAATTAAGCGTTCGTTATGTCTATTTTAGTGAAAAATACCATATAAAACTACACTTTTTTTTAAGTATCGATAAATCCTTCTTTATTTGGTATGAAATACTTGGTGAACGAGATAATATATTGCATAAACTATAGAGAACGGAGCTACCAAAGGCAGCCCCGTTATTAAGTCATGAGGATTTTTTCAACATTTCGGCTACTGTAATTGCTGCTCCCTTTTTAGGCTCTTCCACAAACATATGCGTTACTGCACCGACAAAACGACCGTCTTGAATAATTGGGCTGCCACTCATTCCCTGTAGAATGCCACCTGTTTTTTCAATGAGCTTTTGGTCAGATACTAAAAATTCAAGTCGTCCATTTTCAACCTTTGTGATTTCAATCGTAAATGTTTCCACCTTGCTGCCTTCAATTGCCGTATAGATTTCAGCTTTCCCCGTTTTTATATCTTTTTCATGCATAATTTCAATTGCTTTTGGCAATCTTTGTTGATAACCTTCTTCCCAACGTCCAAAGATACCATAAACTGTATTTTTATCAATGCTACCTAGTCGCTCTTGGTGTTTTTCAATGGAAGAAATTTTATAGCCTGGTTGTCCAGGTGTGCTTTTACGGATTTGTTGGATGGAAGCTAAAAAAATGGAGCCAGCTCGAAAGACAGGGGCTTCTTGTAAGGTTGAGTCAATAATTTGATGGCCTAATGCACCGTAATTTTTTGTCTCTGGATCAATGTATGTCAATGTCCCTACTCCATCTGTTTCATCTTTTAGAAAAGAAATGACATGTTCTGCTTCTTGTTCCTTTAATTCAACAGTTACTTGTTTTCCTTCACTTTTCATCGTCCATGTCTGTTGCCCCTGTTGCGCAATAGCTTGTTTGGCATCATCAAGTGTTTTTACAGTGGTATCATTTATTTTTTCAATGACAGCACCGCCTTTCATCCACTGATTGGAAGCTAACAACACATCATGAGCAACAAATACATGAGATAACTGAAGCTGAATCCCAATTGCTTCGCCCATCGGAATAAGCTTTTTGGCCGCAAAAGCTTGAATAGGTAAACATAAGAACACGATGAGCATAGGCAAAATGACAAATTGACGCCAACGACGATTCATACGACACCTCCTTTTCATTTTAGTCTTGTTACTATGTGTTTTTGTGTCATTCTTATAAGCGGTAAATATTTGCGCAAAATGAAAAAAACCCAGAAACAAATTAAAACCGTTTCTGGATATTTTTTATCATCTTAGCGCATTTGTTTTTTTCGCGCTTTCGCCATATTTAATAGCTCTGTTGCATGCTGTAAAGTTAAGGCTGTAATTTCTGCACCTGACATCATGCGACTCACTTCTTCAATACGAGCACGTGTATCTATTTCTGCCAATGACGTAAACGTACGATCATGCTCGACTTCTTTTTTTATAAAATAATGATGATCTGCCATTGCAGCCACTTGCGGTAAATGTGAAATACATAAAACTTGGGAATTAATAGAGATTGCGGCAATTTTTTCAGCAATTGCTTGTGCCACTCGACCACTCACACCTGTATCAACCTCATCAAAAATAATGGACGTTACACCATTTGAAGAAGAGAAAATAGTTTTTAACGCTAGCATCATTCGTGATAATTCTCCACCAGAGGCGATTTTCGGTAAAGATTTCGGGGGCTCGCCCACATTCGTTGAAATATAAAAAGTGACTTGATCTTTACCATGTGCATCAAAATAAGGTAATGCATCAAAATTCACGATAAACTTTGCTTTTTCCATATGTAATTCACGCAGCTCAGCCATAATCGCTTCACTTAATTCATGTGCAGCTACTTTACGTACATTAGAAAGTTCAGCTGCAAAATCATTTAAAACTTCTTCCATTGCATGAACTTTCCGTTCTTTCACCTGTAAAATTTCGTCACGATTTAATAACTCGTTTAACTCTGTTTTAATTTTTTCATAATAGGTTAAAATATCTTCAACAGTTGCCCCATATTTGCGCTTCATGTTTTGTAAAAGTGCAAGTCGTTGCTCCACCTCGTTTAATCGGGCTGGGTCAAATTCTAGCTCATCTAGTACATTTTTCACCTGATAGGCTGCATCCTGCAAAGCATAAAATGCAGTTGTAACAGCTTCAGAAGCCTCTTTGAATTGTTCATCAATCGTTGCTGCATCCTCTAATGCGCCCATTGCATTGCCAATCCAATCCAGGCCTTTGGTTTCACCTTGGATGGCTTCATAGGCTGCACTAGATCGTTCAAAAATTTTATTGAAATTCATCAGACGACGACGCTCATCTAGAAGCTCGTCTTCCTCACCCAACTTTAAATTTGCATCCTCCAGCTCTTTCATTTGAAACTGGTATAAATCAATACGTTGTGCCATTAACTGCTCATCAATAGAAATTGATGCCAATTCTTTTTTCAAGGCACGATATTCATCATATTGCTTACTATACATATTTTGAATCGGTGTAAGCTGTTCCTCCGCAAATTGATCGAGTAAATGAATATGTTGTTTTTCATCCATTAATTCTTGGTTTTCATGCTGTCCATGAATGTCAATAAGACTCGCACCTACATCACGTAATACAGATAATGGAACAAGCTTGCCATTCACACGACAGATACTTTTTCCTGTATCATTTAAATCACGGCGCAATATGATGGTATCTTCTTCTATTTCAATACCTGCTTCTTCTAATTTTTTATATACAGGGTGTGCAGGACTAGAAATTTGGAATAATCCACCTAACTCTGCTTTTTTAGCGCCATGGCGAATGAATTCTGAATTTCCTCTACCTCCGGCAAGTAAATGCACTGCATCAATAATAATCGATTTCCCTGCTCCTGTTTCCCCCGTTAACACCGTTAAACCATCTGAAAAACTGACTGTTAGATCCTCAATGATGGCAAAGTTTCGAATACTAAGCTCTCTTAACACAAAATGTCACCTCTGTATCAAATTCACCCTGTTAGTTTACCCGTTACAAATTGGTGCAAACACTAAGTCTTCCATTTCAAAACGAAGAAAATGGAAAGTCATGCACCGATTCGTTCAACTAATAATCAGGGTACCAGCGATTAAAGTTGCACTTTATAGCATTTCTAACAAGCGATTTTTTGTATTTTCACGCTCATTTTCGTCACGACAAATGATTAAAATTGTATCGTCCCCAGAAATAGTTCCTAAAATTTCTGGCCAATCTAAATGGTCGAGAAGCGACGCAATGGCATTGGCATTACCAGGAAGTGCCTTCATGACTAAAAAATGAGAAGCGCCATCAATACTAATAAAAGCATCTGCTAATGCACGATGTAATTTTTGCACAGGATTGAATCGTTGGTCTGCGGGTAAGCTATATTTATAGCGTCCATCTTGCAATGGCACCTTTACAAGGTGTAGTTCTTTAATATCTCGTGATACTGTTGCTTGCGTCACATTATAGCCTGCATCCTTTAAAAAATCGACTAAATCATCTTGTGTTTCAATCTCATGATTGGCGATAATATCCCGAATTCGTATATGTCTTTGACTTTTATTCATATCCGTCACCTCTTATAAATAATTAAGTATTTGTATATTTACACTACCATCTAAAACATAAAAGCACAAGAAAAAACACGGCTCTACTAACGAGCACGTGTTACTTTAGTGCACTATGCGCTTCTTCAACGAGTGCATTAAAAGCTGTATATGCAGCAATTTCTTGTGCGTCAACTGGATTCACTAAATGGAATAAAAATTCAATATTACCTTCGCCACCTGTAATTGGGGAGAAAGATGCATCCTTGACAACAAAACCAACCTGAGTTGCCATTTTAGCAGTCTTTTCTAAGACCTCAAGGTGTACCTTTTTATCACGAACAATACCTTTTTTGCCTACATTTTCTTTTCCCGCTTCAAACTGGGGCTTCACGAGTGCCATTACATCGCCGCCAGGCATCAATACCGTTTTTAAAACTGGTAAAATTAACGATAATGAAATGAAGCTGACATCTATTGTCGCAAATTCTGGCAATCCTTGTGTTAAATCAGCTGGCGTCGTATAGCGGAAATTTGTTTTTTCCATAACGGTTACACGTTCATCAGAACGAATTTTCCATGCCAGCTGATTCGAGCCAACATCAAGTGCATAACAATGTCTTGCGCCATTTTGCAAGGCACAATCTGTAAAGCCACCTGTAGAAGAGCCGATGTCGAGCATCAGCTTACCTTCCACAGACATATCAAAAATTTGAAGCGCTTTTTCTAGTTTCAAGCCACCACGGCTGACATATTTTAAATCAGAGCCTTTTACTTGTAGCGGCGCATCAATCGTAATTTTTTCGCCTGCCTTATCAATGCGAATTTCATTCGAAAAGACAAGTCCCGCCATAATAGAGCGTTTCGCCTTTTCTCTTGTTTCACATAGTCCACGCTCTACAAGTAAAATGTCTACACGTTCTTTCGGTTGTTTTGTCATTATTTATTCAAACCTACTTGCTGTTTTTGTTGTAGTAACACATGCATACGTGCTACTGTATCTTCTGCCGTCATATGAATTTCTGCGAGCAATTGGTCTACATTTCCATGCTCAATAAATTGGTCTGGAATACCCATACGATCGATAAGTGCATTTAAATAGCCATGGTCATGCGCAAATTCGAGAACACCACTACCAAAACCACCTTGTAATACCGCCTCTTCAATCGTAAGCACAGGCATGTGATTCGTTAATATACGGTGAAGCATATCTTCATCCATTGGTTTAATAAATCGTGCATTCACCACTTCGACTTCTATACCTTGTTGCGCTAAAATATTTGCCGCTTCCATCGCCATAGGAATCGTCGTGCCAAATGTTAAAATAGCCGCATGCTTTCCTTCTCGTAGTACTTCCCAGCTGCCAATTGGTAAACTCATTAGTTCTTCATCCATCTGCACACCTAAGCCGTTCCCACGTGGATAGCGAAGCGCAATCGGTCCACCATCATAATCGATAGCAGTTTTCACCATATGCTGCCCTTCATTTTCATCCTTCGGCATCATAATTGTCATATTTGGCATATGGCGTAGGAACGCAATATCAAATACACCTTGGTGTGTTTCACCATCTGCACCAACTAGGCCAGCTCGATCAATACCGATAAAAACATTTAAATTTGGACGTGCAATATCATGGAGAACCTGATCATAAGCACGTTGTAAAAACGTTGAGTATATGGCTAAAAAAGGCTTCATTTTCTGTGTCGCAAGACCTGCCGCCATCGTAGCAGCATGTTGCTCGGCTATCCCTACATCAAAGAAGCGTTTAGGGAAATCTTGCTGAATCCCTTGTAATTTTGAACCAACTGGCATTGCAGGAGTGATCGTTACAATACGTTCATCTTCATGTGATACTTTACGAACTGTCTCAGCGATTAAACTACTCCAGGCAGGGCCTTTTGTCTCTGATTTGACAAATGCGCCAGTCTCCATTTTATACGGACCTGTCCCATGCCAATTACCAATCGTATCATCCTCAGCTGGTTTGTAGCCTTTGCCCTTTTTCGTAATAACATGTACAAGGACAGGGCCTTTTACTTTCTTAGCATACGATAAAGTCGTTTCAAGTGCCTCAAAATCATGTCCATCAATGGGTCCTAAATATTTAAAACCTAATTCTTCAAAGAACACACCTGATACAACTAAATATTTCAAGCTATCTTTTAAACGTTCCGCTGTTGAAGCTAGCTTACCACCCAGAACAGGGATTTTATTGATTAATGATTCTAATTCTTCTTTTGCTTTTGAATATTCTTTGGCCGTGCGCAGACGACCAAGTACATTATGCAAAGCACCAACATTTGGTGCAATTGACATTTCATTATCATTTAAAATGACAATCATGTTTGTTTTTGCGTGGCCGATATGATTTAAGGCCTCAAGCGCCATTCCGCCTGTTAAAGCACCATCCCCAATAATAGGCACAACAAAGTTTCTTTCGTTTTTTATATCACGTGCTGCTGCCATACCCATGGCTGCTGACAATGAAGTCGAGCTATGACCTGTTTCCCATTCATCATGTTCACTCTCCACAAGCTTTGGAAATCCACAAAGCCCTTTGAACTGACGTAATGTATCAAATTGACTAGCGCGACCTGTCAAAATTTTATGCACGTAAGCTTGGTGGCCAACATCCCATAAAAACTTATCTTTTGGACTGTCAAACATTTTATGAAGCATAATTGTAAGCTCCACAACGCCTAGATTGGGCCCGATATGGCCACCTGTGACAGAACATTTTTCGATTAAGAAGGTACGAATTTCGTTTGCAAGCTGTTCAAGTTCCTTCTTATTTAAGTTTTTTAAAAAGGATGGACTAGAGATCTTGTTTAAATCCACCTTTCTCACACACCTTTTCAATAAATTATTCACCGCAATCGTGTTTCCACCATTATAACAGTGTTATCATTATGCTAAAAGTACGAACACTTTATTGTTTACACATCGGCAAACGTACCCACCTATTCTAGCATATTCTTTCCCTTTAACGTCTTGTTTTTCTCTTAGTTTTTACGATGAACAATATACGTTGCCAATTCGTGTAATAAGCTACCATCTACTTGTAATTTCTCTAGTGCTGTAATAGCAAGTTGATAATGCTCGTCAAGTTTCTCTTTAGCTCCATCTAACGTTAACAATGCCGGATATGTGCTTTTATCACTTGCTACATCTTTACCTGCTGTTTTACCTAGTTCCTCTGTTGTTCCCTCAATATCTAAAATATCGTCTTGGATTTGGAAAGCAAGGCCGATATGATGCGCGTATTCCTTTAAAGTATTGCGTTCTTCTTGGGATACATCAGCTAGTACTGCTCCTGATTCAATGCTAAATCGTAATAATGCACCTGTTTTATTGACATGGACATGCTCTAACTCTGTTAGGTTTAACTGACGTTGCTCACCCTCCATGTCCAGTACCTGACCACCGACCATGCCTTCTGCGCCAGCTGCTACACTTAACAGATTCACGAGTTCAATTCGTTTTTCCGCAGATACATTCATACGTGCTAAAATACCGAAAGCTAATGTATTTAATGCATCACCTGCAAGTGTTGCAAGTGCCTCACCATATACCTTATGATTCGTTGGTTTACCACGACGGAAATCATCATTATCCATACTTGGTAGGTCATCGTGAATTAATGAATACGTATGAATCATTTCAATAACTGCACCTACAGTGAGTCCATTCTTTTTGTCTTTTGCAAACAGTTCTAATACTGCTAATACGAAAAGTGGACGAATGCGCTTGCCTCCTGCTTTTAATGAATAGAGCATCGATTCCTTTAAATCGGCCGGTGCCTCAATTTTTTCAACAAGTGCGAACATTTCAGCTTCTACTTGTGGTGTATTGCTTTCAATAAAATGTTTTAATTGCTCGTTCATCGATTAGTTCTCTCCCTTTAGCGGATCAAATGCTGTCGTTTCACCTGTCTCTTGGACAATTGAAATTAACTGTTCTTCTGCATGCTGAAGCTTACTATGGCAAAATTGTGATAACTCCATGCCTTGCTTATATAAATCAATCGCATTCTCTAATGGTACATCCCCTTGCTCTAACTGACGGACAATTTCCTCAAGTGTCGTCATTGCTTCTGCGAATGTTTGTTGTTTCTTCACCACTTCTATTCCCCCTCATTATTTGGCAAGACACTTGTCACTTCGGCAATCACTTTTCCATCATGGAAAGTAAGTGTTAGCTGATCTTTCTGCTTTAAGTTAGCGGACGATTTCAACATTTTGTCATCTTTATACGCAACAGTAAAGCCCCTTGTTAAAATAGCAAGTGGATTTAATGCTTCAAGTGTTCGAACAGATGCCTCAAACTGTTGCTTTTGCTTCGTTACAAAATATGTTGCTGAACGTGTTAGCTGACGGACGCGTGTTTCCAGTTCTTTTTGATGGAATGCTAATGCTTTTTTGGGTGATTGTTGTTCCACAGCACTGTGCAGTTTTTGAAGCTGTGCGGCTTTTTTCATTAAGTCAACCTGCATTGCTTTTTGCAATCCCAACTCAAGCTGCGCTAGTTTTTCAGTAAATGGACGATATAATCTGTCTGGCATCGATAGCGGATACGACTGTTGTAGCTTATTTAGACGTTGTCGTTCTGCCATAAGTTGCGCTCGCACAATTTGATGAAGTTGCGACTTTTGTGCGAGTACACGCTGGAATAGTTCCTGCTGATCTGGCACGGCCATTTCAGCTGCTGCAGTGGGTGTAGGTGCCCGTAAATCTGCGACATAGTCAGCTATAGTCGTATCGGTTTCATGACCAACTGCACTTATGATAGGTATTTGGCTTCCAAAGATTGCACGAGCAACCACTTCCTCATTAAATGCCCATAAATCCTCTATCGACCCACCACCACGACCGACTAACAATACGTCACAGCCAGCATCACGATTAGCACGCTCAATACTTTGTACGATGCTTGGTGCTGCCTGCGCTCCCTGCACAAGTGTCGGATAAATCAAAATTTCAGCAAGTGGATATCGACGTTTTAATGTTGTGCAAATATCGCGAATCGCCGCTCCAGTTGTTGATGTTAAGATACCAATTTTTACTGGGAATTTCGGTATCGACTGCTTCCATTCAGTTTTAAAAAGTCCTTCCTTTTGTAACTGCTCCTTCAGTTGGTTAAAGGCAACGAACAAGCTGCCAATTCCATCTGGTTGCATTTCCTGCACATATAATTGATATGTACCATAACCTTCGTAAACGTTTACATCTCCTCGGATAAATACCTGCATGCCATCCTTTGGCTCGAATGCTAGTTTTGACGCTGCTGTTTTAAACATCGTTGCCGCAATACGTGCACCGTCATCCTTTAACGTAAAGTAAATATGCCCTGATTGATGTATCTTGACATTTGATAGCTCTCCCTTAACATAAACCTCACGTAAATGCGGGTCAGCATCAAATTTTCGCTTAATATATTTTGTTAATGCTTTTACAGTTAAATAAGAAGCTGATGACATTTTATTCGGCTCCTTTACTAAAATCGAGTTTTTCACAAAACTACACCTATCATAACATTTTTTATTGTGCCTGACCTGTAAAAATGCAGTTTCGTATGAAAAAAGGCCAGTCTTAAAAGCAAATAATAAAGCATTTTATAAAAATCTACTGGCGAACGGATACAAAAGACCACATAACGAAAGTATCGTCATGTGGCCCATTTTTTAATAAAAAATCAACAATAACGTACCAACAATAAAACAATAATAGGTAAAGTAGCTAAGCTTGCCACTTTTCATAATGCCCATAAACCAACGCATTGCAAAATAGGTCATAAATAATGTGGCAATAAATGTGGCAGCATATGGAACTGCTAGAGCACCCTTATTTGGCTCATCTAAAAAATCTGTAATCCCAAGTACAACACCACCGAGACTTACTGGAATATAAAGCATGAATGAGAAGCGTAATGCTGTGTCCTGCCTCATGCCAACTGCAATGGCTGAAATAATCGTTGCACCTGAGCGACTAATGCCAGGTGTTAATGCTACCGCTTGACCAAGCCCTACTATTATTGCATCTTTCGCGCTTAAATCAGCATCCTTTTTCGTACCGCGCATATTACGAATTAACCAAAGTGCAATTCCCGTTACAAATAACATCATAGCGATTGTCGTCATACTGATATTATCTGCAATGACATCACTTAGTAAAACGCCTAATACACCGGCTGGTATGGAACCTAGAACAATGTATAAAGCAAATCGAAAATCCGCTTTATATCGTCTTTCACGCGTTTTGATATAAAGAGAAAAATTCGTAATCAGTCGGACGATATCTTCCCGATAAATATAGACAATGGCTAACAATGAAGCTGTGTTCGTTAAAATGGCGAAAGTAAAGCCCTGATCACCTAGACCTAGAATTTCACTAGCAATCATGACATGACCACTCGATGATACTGGAATAGGTTCTGTGAAACCTTGTACAAGTCCAATAATAATATGCTTCAAAATAAGCATTATATCTAAGTTCTCCATGAATACCCTCCATCATTTGTATGTATGACGAAAACTTTAAATTAGACGTTAAGACCGACTTAAAGGTTCGTAAAAAAAGCATATCTCAATTTATGAGACATGCTCTTTAAATAGTATTTTCATTTGATAAAACTACATCATCTATTCTTAGTGTAATTTCCTAAATTGCTAGGAGATGATGAATTTTATTGTCGAACTTTATTGGCAAGCGTATTTTCTGCTGCCTGCACTGTGTTGAAAAGTAACATTGTGATTGTCATCGGCCCTACGCCACCTGGTACTGGTGTAATATGAGACGCAATGCCGTCAACATCTAAAAAGTTTACGTCGCCGCATAGCTTGTTATTTTCATCGCGGTTAATACCAACATCAATAACAACTGCACCTTCTTTTACATGTTCTTTCGTGATAAAGTTTGCTCGTCCAACTGCTGCAATCAAAATATCCGCTTGCTTTGTAAATGAAGGTAAATCAGGTGTTTTTGAATGCGTGTAAGTCACTGTTGCATCTTTTTGCAATAGAAGTTGTCCCATAGGTTTCCCTACAATATGACTTCGACCAACAATGACCGCATGCTTCCCTGCAATTTCAATTCCTGAATATTCAAGAAGTTTCATAACACCAAATGGCGTACACGGTAAAAATGTTTCTTGGCCAAGCATCATTTTACCAACACTTACTGGTGAGAAGCCATCTACGTCTTTTTCAACAGCGATTGTCGCAATAACTGTATCCTCATCAATATGTTTTGGTAGCGGTAATTGTACTAAAATACCGTGAATGTCTTCACGTCCATTTAATAACACGATCTGCGCTAGTAATTCTTCTTGCGTCGTTTCTCCTGGTAATTTCACTAGTTCAGAAAACATACCAATTGCTTCACAAGATTTTTGTTTGTTTCTTACATATGTAGCAGAAGCTTGGTTGTCCCCAACTAATACAACCGCTAAGCCTGGTGTTAATCCTTGCTCTTTTAAACGAGCTACACGCTCTGCTACAGAATTACGAATTTCTTGACCAATTTCTTTACCATTAATAATTGCACTTGACATAAACCTTTGTTACTCCTTCCAATACAACACGTTTTTATTGTTCTGTAAATTTAGAAAGTACGCCATTAACAAATTTAGACGAACCATCGTCGCCAAATGTTTTGCATAACTCGATTGCTTCGTTAAGTACTACTCTTTTTGGTGTTTCTGGCATGTATAAAAGTTCATATACAGCTAGACGTAACACTGTTCTTTCAATTTTCGGTAGACGGGCAAGTGACCACTTTTCTAGATGCTGCGCAAGGGCCGCATCAATTTCCTCCAAATTTTCAGCTGTTCCATTTGCAATCTTTTCGTAGAAAGCATTTGTCGGTTGACCTTTAATATGTCCCATTGCTTCTTCGACTGTTAGATCGGTATTGTCTAGCTGAAACAAAACTTGCAACGCTTTTTCGCGTGCTTCATGTCGTTTCATGTAAAGCTCTCCTTCTTAAGTGGCATTAAGGTTTATAATAGCATAAATTCGTGGGAGAAACATGATTTCAAGCAAGTTTTCAATAATCTGAAACCTTTTTCAAGCAACTTTCTGCTTATTTTAACTTTCTTTAGCAATTAGTTTTATGCAAGAAAGTGAAACGGTGGCGATAAATCGATTTATGCGCGTTTGCGTAGCGGCATCTACAATGTCAATGTCATCTTTTGTAAAGTTTGACGAGGCTTCATATTTTTAAAATATCATGAATGATATAATGGAAATGATTCAATTCTAGCTTTAGAGGTATATATTACACATCATAAAGTAATGAATTAGAAATTTCTTGTTATTGCTAGGGAGGCTATCTATGAAAGAACATTATTATACAATCGGAGAGGTAGCAAAGTTGTCGAATCTTTCTGTGCAGACACTTCGCTACTACGATCAAATTGATTTATTTAAACCAGCTTATACTGATACCTCTAGTAATTATCGCTATTATAAAGATAATCAGATTTTTTACTTAGATCTCATTAAATCACTTAAGTATATCGGTACATCGCTTGAAGATATAAAAAAAGCACTCATGTTGACACCCGAAGAACTACTCGTTTTTTTAGAACAAAAGGAAGTACGTCTAGAAGAAAAAATTTCTCGATTAAATGAAGTGAAATATACCCTACTTAAAACAAAAAAACAAATGCAAGAGCAAATTGATATTCCTGTCTTTGGTGAGGTCTATACACGCTTAGAAGAAGAAATGGCGATTTTACAAGTTACTACAAACGAACTAACACCTACATCTAGCACAAATTTGTACTACGGTACATTGACCAAAATCATCGAGAATGAGGGGAGTGTACTTAATAGTCGCTATGGTTGCATCTATCCACTTGTCCAATACACAGATGTAAATGATATTATTTATGATGCAATATTTACACCCCTGTTAACCGAACGTACCTTTTCTAAACTTTCAACTGATGTAAAACAAACAATCGTTCCCGCAGGCATGTACGTATGCATTGCCTTTATCTATCACCCCGAAACATATTTTTCATTTTATGAAAAACTTAAAGACTATGTAGATTCGCAAAAAAATGCATTCGAATCAATTGTATATGAACTCTATATGCCGGCCACATTAATAGCAGAGCAAGAAAAAAAGTTTATTGTTGAATTGAAAATTAGGCAAAATTCCCCCGATTAATGTCACTTCCTTCTTTGTTTCAAACAAATCTTTTGACCCTATAGTTACTATAGGGTTTATTGTAATACTAGAAAATATTCTAGTAGATTGGATTTTATATATCTATGTAACGTGATGTTGAAGGAGTAAAGAAAATGAACAAGAAACAAATGGTCACGTTAACTATTTTGTTAACGAATCTATTTATCGCCTTTTTAGGCATCGGCTTAGTTATCCCTGTCTTACCGACAATTATGAACGAACTAAAAATTACGGGGTCTGTCGTCGGTTATATGGTCGCGGCATTTGCGATTACTCAGCTTATTGTTTCACCAATTGCTGGTAAACTCGTAGACCGCATCGGTCGGAAAGTTATGATCGTTGCAGGTCTTTTTGTTTTCGGTCTTTCTGAGTTATTATTCGGGATGGGTCGTACAATCGAAGTATTATTTATATCTCGTATGCTTGGTGGTGTAAGTGCTGCATTTATTATGCCAGCGGTTACTGCGTTTATTGCTGATATTACAACAATGGCACAACGTCCAAAGGCTCTCGGCTATATGAGTGCTGCTATTAGTACTGGCTTTATTATCGGACCGGGAATCGGTGGCTTTTTGGCGGAATACGGTACACGTTTACCCTTCTACGCTGCGGGTATACTTGGTTTCTTAGCAGCCATCTTATCATTCACATTATTAAAAGAACCATCACGCGCGGTAGATGATACTGAAGCTGCAAGTTCTATTTTGGGTAGTGCGAAACGTATTTTTAGCCCTTTATATTTCATCGCCTTTATGATAATTTTTGTCTTATCATTTGGCCTTGCTGCGTTTGAATCTTTGTTCAGTTTGTTCGTGGATCATAAGTTTGGATTCACGCCGAAGGATATTGCGATTATCATTACGGGTAGTGGCATTATAGGCGCGCTTGCACAACTATTATTATTTGATTGGCTAACAAAAAAGATGGGCGAAATTAACGTTATTCGCTACTCACTTGTTTTATCCGCTGTCCTTACGCTTGCCATGACAATCGTTAATCATTATGCTGCAATTTTATTCGTTACTTTCTTTATTTTTGTAGGCTTTGATTTAATACGCCCTGCGGCTACTTCTTATTTATCAAAAATCGCTGGCAATGAACAGGGCTTTGTTGGTGGCATGAATTCAATGTTTACCAGCCTTGGTAATATATTCGGGCCAATATTAGGTGGCATGTTGTTCGACATTAATTTAAACTATCCGTACTATTTTGCAACAATTGTATTAGTCATCGGTGTGATACTCGCATTTTTATGGAAAAAGCCAAAACATATTGAACTATAATTTTGCCAGACACAGCATCTTTCTCTGTTGGTCTAGATCATCACTTTTCGACAATCGTGTCATAACAAAAAACGAGGTTATCTCAAAATTATGAGATAACCTCGTTTTCTTATTCTTGTACAGACACTTCTTCTTTTTCGAAATGAATGCCAGTAATATGTACATTCACTTCTGCTGTTTCAAGTGCAGTCATATTTAAAATCGCTTGGCGAATTTGCGTTTGTACTTCTTTTGCTACTTTTGGAATCGCATAACCATATTTTACAGAGCAAAATACATCAATGGCAATTTCACCACTTTCTGTGACCCCTGATTTAATGCCCTTATTGTGTACTTTTTTACCGAAGCGTTCCACAACGCCCGTTGCAATATTACCACGTGTTGCCGCGATACCTTCTACCTCGCTAACAGCAATCCCAGCGACAATTTCAATTACTTCCGCCGCTACCTCAATTTTACCAAGTTCCTCTTTTCCAGATGGTGTTGGTTGTACAAAAGATTGTCCTACTTTCTCTGCCATGCAAATATCATCCTTTCCCTTACGCATCGCAAGCAAATGCTGTTGTTACGTTTATTATACTATAAAAGGGAAGGTTTGGCTTCGGAAAGCCGTTATATATCGATATATTCTAAAAGTTAGGCAATAAATTCCATTACTTTCTCGACAAATCTAGAAACAGTATCGATATATTCTAAAAAGTGTCTATAAAAAGTGAAAGGCGAAGAAATCACGTGGATTTCTTCACCTTTGTTTGAACAATTATTTATTAGTCCCTAATACGTCGTTTTCTTCTAGGAATTTCGTATTGAATTTCGCAGATTTGAATACGTCGTTATTCATTAAAGCTTCATGGAATGGGATTGTTGTATTGATACCAGGACCAGAAACTTCAAATTCCCCTAGCGCACGATTCATTTTCGCAATTGCTTCCTCACGTGTATCTGCATGAACGATTAGCTTCGCTACCATTGAATCATAGTATGGAGGGATTGTATAACCTGCATAAACAGCAGAGTCGATACGTACACCATAACCACCTGGCGTGATGTAAGTATCTACAGTACCAGCTGATGGCATAAAGTTTTTGTATGCATTTTCTGCGTTAATACGGCATTCAATTGCCCAACCATTTAATTTAATATCTTCTTGCGCAAATGGCAGTTTTTCACCAGATGCAATTTTCAATTGTTGTTGTACAAGATCGACACCAGAAATCATTTCTGTTACTGGGTGTTCTACTTGAATACGTGTATTCATTTCCATGAAGTAGAACTTGTCTTCCTGATAATCATAGATGAACTCGATTGTACCAGCACCTTCATAGTTACATGCTTGTGCTGCCTTCACCGCTGCTGCACCCATTTCAGCACGACGTTCAGCAGATAGTGCAGGAGATGGAGCTTCCTCAACTAATTTCTGCATACGACGTTGAACTGTACAGTCACGTTCGCCTAAGTGTACAACATTACCTTGCCCATCCGCTAAAACTTGAATTTCACAGTGACGGAAGTACTCGATGAATTTTTCTAAATATACGCCTGGGTTACCGAATGCTGCAGCAGCCTCTTTTTGCGTAATGTCAATGCCTTTTACAAGGTCTTCTTCTGTACGCGCTACACGGATACCTTTACCGCCACCACCAGCAGTTGCTTTGATGATAACTGGGTAACCAATTTTAGCAGCCCATTCTTTACCTGTTTCGATATCTGGCACAATACCAGTACCTGGAACAAGAGGAACTCCTGCTGCTTCCATTGTTGTACGCGCAACGTCTTTAATCCCCATGATTTTAATAGAATCAGATGAAGGACCAATAAATTTGATGCCTGCGTTTTCACATGCTTCAGCGAAGTCAGCGTTTTCAGATACGAAACCGTAACCTGGGTGGATACCGTCTGCACCTGTTTTCTCTGCTACACTAAGTAAAGCTGGGAAGCTAAGATATGAATCTTTTGATAGTTTCGGACCGATGCAATATGCTTCGTCCGCTAATTTCACATGTAATGCGTCTGCGTCTGCTTCAGAGTATACGGCAACTGATTGGATACCTAGCTCTTTACAAGCACGAATGATTCGTACAGCGATTTCGCCGCGGTTTGCAATTAAAACTTTTTTCATGGTTGTGAACACTCCTTACTCAGCTTTTACAAGGAATAATGGTTGACCGTATTCTACTAATTCGCCATCTTTAACAAGTACTTCAACGATTTCGCCTTTAACTTCTGCTTCGATTTCGTTGAATAGTTTCATAGCTTCTACGATACATACAATCGCTTCGTCGCCCACTTTGTCGCCCACTTGTACGTAAGCTGGTGATTCTGGGTTTGGAGCTGCATAGAAAGTACCTACCATTGGAGAAACGATTTTATGTAACGATGGGTCGTTATTTGTTGGTGCTGCTGGAGCTTCTTCAACTTTTGCTGGAGCTGCTGGAGCTGCTGCTGGTGCACTTTGTTGTACAACAGGAGCTGAAACTTCTTTTTTAGGTGCTACAGTTTCAGTAACAACAACACCATTCTTTTTTAATTTAACTTTTGCGCCATCTACTTCATAAACGAACTCGTCGATTGAAGAAGAATCTACTAATTTAATAATTTCACGAATTTCTTGAATTTTGAACATGTCTAACTCTCCTTATGAAATAATATCTACTACACACACTATTCTATATTTTTTTCGAACGATTTGAAATAGTTAAATGAAAATTAAGTAAATATAAACAAAATAAAAGGCTTTCTTTTACTAAACGAAAGCCTTTTCATTATACTGATATATAACAACCACTAATAAATAGACAGAATATTCCTTTTTTTCACTAAGTTTTAGTAGTTGTTCGCACTAAACTTAACTTGCACGTCATTTGCGCCTTCCCATTCACTTTTTACCAAATAGATTATCTCATTTGCTTGTGATTTAGATAGCTCTTCTGCCATGACAGTGACAGATACTTTTTCACCTTCTGCTCGTACAAATGCATCCGAATATCCTAAAGATTTAACAAGCATTTCTAACATCGCTTCCGCTGATTCCTGTTTAATAAGCCCATCGATGTCATTGAATGCCTGATTTTTTTCTTCAGCTGTGTATTCTTCAGATGCAATTTTTTGCGTTAACTGCTGACGTAATTGGCTTCTCTCATCACTTACTTGCATACGCATTTCTTCAAACATATGACTTGGCGACGATACTTCTGTCGTCACATCTTGCTTTGAAGCCTCTTGATCTGTTACACCCGTTATCGCTGTTTGCTGTAATGTATCATCTGAAAAAATAGTTAAACCATTAAATTGTTTTGCTGGGTCAACTAAATAGTATACTGAAATTACTGCTACTAGACTTAATAATGTCATAAACCAAACAGTTCTTCTACGCACGCGCATTCATTTTTCCCCCTTATTTTCCATTGGAACGATAATAATTCGATGAATAGGCAATTGCATCACTTGACTGACGACAGCACGAATTTCATTTTTAACAAAAATATCCGATGCTCCCTCTGAAACAATAAGCATTCCTGTTACATCTTTCACGCCTTGGTCAGTCCCCCTAAAATATTGGCTAAATAGATTATTTTCATCCGTCTCATTTGTCATCTCTCCATAATAAAAATAAACTTTTACCTCCCCAACACCTTGCATAGCTCGTAGTGTCTGTTCAAGCTTTTCCTCATTTGTAGAAGGTGTGACTCGCTCATTTGTTGAATTCGTTTGAAACATTGGAAACACGATGAAAAGTCCCACGGAGGCGGCAATGAGCATTAAGACCAAAAATGGCTTTGTTTTTTTTCGTGCCTTTTCCACATCACTTGTACATTGCCTCCCTTCATCTTCTCTTTTTCAAGTGTATGTACGCTTGTTTCCTCCTATGAGTTGATAAATGGAATCTTTAATAGCAATTGCAAAAATACTAACGTAATGACAAGTTTTGTTAGTGAAATTATCTGCTTATCATCGGTTAGAAACATGAAAAGCTGACAAATAAAGAGCAACGCCAATAATAGAATCAATCTATCTCCCCCCAGCCATAACCTGCACAAAAACGATAAGGAAAAAACAAGAAAACATAAATGAAAAAGCAATTAGAAATGATACTGCACATAAAGTAAATAGAGATTTACTAACATGATCTAGTAATTTACAAATATCATCAAAGGCAATTGGTTCTAAAATAGCAGCTAACATCTTCAATGAATATGCACTGACAACAAGCTGTACAGTCGGAATAAACGAAATTGTGATAACGGCTATAAAAGCACTAATACTACTAATAGAAGAAGAAAATTGCGTCATATGCTGAAACATCGAAAAACTATCCACGATAAAGGACCCGACAACTGGAATATTTTCTTCGATGAGCTTTTTCACAGGCTCTGAAACAGCTTTATTGACACTAAATGCTGCAACGCCACTTGCTGACATCAAAATGATGTAGCATACAACGGATGCCGATACGATACTCATAATTGTAAAACGAATGAGATCCGCAATTCTCGTAAAGGATATTTCTTTTACAATCACGCTGCAAACATCAAAAACAATTGCAAAAAGCACCCCAGGAATAAGCCATTTACTACTAATAATTGTTAAGACTTGTACAAAAAAGAGTAAAAAGGGCTGCCAAGAAGCGATCGCTGTAATACTACTAGATAGAAGAAAACTAGATGTTAGAATTGGATAGAATGCCGTGAATATATGCGAAAGTCCCTGCGCAATTTGATCGATTAAATTGAATGCGTTAACCACCACAGGGCCGATTGTCGCTAATACAATAAGAAAAAACAGTATCCTTGTCCCTTTTTCAAATTCAGGTAACATCATATTGACAATAAGAATAATAATGACATAACCACACAAAATGAGTGTCATTTTGAGCAAGAGAAAAAAAGGATCTATCAAAAACGAAAGTAGTTGCTCCTGCAATGTATTCGCTCCTTAGCTTATCCTTTGTAAAATGACCGACACCTCCTGTAAAACAGCCAAAAATTCTTTCATCCAGTACAACAAGATAACAATTTTCACCGCATCAAAAACCAATCCCCCGAGTACCTTATAGCTATGTTCAACAAGCAACATAGACACCCATTGCCCTACATAAAAAAGGCTAGCGCTCATGACAATAGCTTTTGCATAAGGCAAAAAGGCTAACATTTCGAGGAGCTGCTTCACGAGTGGCAATAGGAGTGTCGAAAACAATAAACTGAACAGTAAAAACGAAAACATTACACTAATTAGCGCATGGAGTGGTTTTATAACTTCTTTTAAAAGTAATAATAAAAGCAGCATGACAACAGCGACAAGGACAATTTCCATCTACATTACCCAGACGAGGTCAACCATTGAAAGAAGGTTAATATTTCATTGAAAAATAATCTTAAAAATCGCAGTAATTCTGCTGTCATATATAAGTAGGCAATGAAAAATAAGAAAAACGAAAACTCTTTCTTTCCTGTTTGATCAAAGAAAACATGAAGAAGCGCAACTACTAGTCCCACTCCTGCGACTCTTAATACGTCTTGTAATTCCATTCATACGCCCCCTCGTGTACAGCAATATATGTCGTTAGTAAAAAAAAAAGACCTCCATACGTTTGTATGGAGGTCTTGGAATTAAAATATTTAAGTTTCTATGTGTTTACATACGCTTTAAATAGTGTTGCACAATTGATATCCTTAAAATGCAGGATATCCTTTGGAGACTCTGAGCCAACAAGGATTACGAAAGCGTAGCCACAGCTCCTGGCGACATTAGCCTGCATGTTTGTAATTCAACGGGGTATGATCGTTAACTGAAAATAGGTGTTTGCTGACACTAACTTTTTTTCTCTAGCACATTTTTTTCGAATGGGATTTAATTATATTAACTTTGCAATAATGTCTTTTACAGAGCCAGGTTGCACTAAATAACAATTTTCACCCATCCACATAGATACGTATTGTGAATTTCCTTGCTGTGCACTTTCCTTACGAATAGTAGACGTTAAATAATGTTGTAGTGGATACGGTGCTACAATAGCATCCTTCATACGTTTAGTAAAATCATTGGCTAAGCCACGTGCTGGTTTGCCAGTAAAAGCACGTGTAACGGTCGTCTGCTGTGCTTTTGATTGCAGTATAGCATTTTTGTACGCTGTTGAAATTTCACATTCATCTGCAACTAACAGAGCTGTGCCGATTTGTACAGCCTGCGCACCATCTGCTAGTGCCATCTTCACATCATCCTTGGAGACAATTCCACCCGTCACAATAATCGGGATGGTAATTCCTCCCACAACTTGTTGTAGTAATTCATTACGGTTGATAAACTGTATAGGCTCAATAAAGGAACCTCGATGACCACCGGCTTCACCACCTTGTAAAACTACAGCATCCATGCCCGCTTCCTCCACACATTTCGCTTCATTCAATGTGGTTGCCGTACCTATGACATAAACGTTATTTTCCTTTAGACGATGAATAACATCTGCTGACGGGATGCCAAATGTAAATGAACAAATGGCTACATTTTCATCAAGAATAGCTTGTACTTGTCCTTCAAAAACTTCCGATGACATCACACTTTGGACAGGTGATAACCCAAGCTCATCATAAAATGGTTGCAAAGCCATACGTGCATTTTGAAGTACTTCCACATCAATACGTGGTTCCTCCTGCACAAATAAATTGACCGCAAATGGCTTTTGCGTCAGTTTTTTTACTTCTTGAATAAAGCTTTTTGTTTGCTCTCCATCTAAATAGCCGGCTCCAATTGATCCTAAAACCCCAGCCTCCGCACAAGCTGCTACAAATTTTGGTGATGTAACCCCAGCCATAGGTGCTTGAATAATTGGATATTGTATCTCAAATTTATGTAACATAGCATTCACTCCTTACGTATATTCTAAACATTTCTTCCACTTTTGACCATCTATCTGATGATAGAAACAAATGATTTTTTATTAATAAAGGTAGCCGTTCTTCTATCTATTATCACAACTTTCAACAAAAAAGTCATATATATATTAAGAAAAAGTAAAAACCTACTCTTTTAGTAAAGAGTAGGCTGGATATACGTTGCTTACGCGCGAGAAACGTAAGACGAATCTGTTGTATTGATAATTAAAACATCACCTTGGTTGACAAAGAATGGTACTTGAACGATAAGACCCGTTTGAAGTGTCGCAGGTTTTGTACCGCCTGAAGCTGTATCTCCTTTAATACCTGGCTCTGTTTCAGTTACTTCAAGCTCAACTGTATTTGGTAACTCTACACCAAGCATCTCACCTTGATAAGATTGGATGTGTACTTCCATATTCTCTTTAAGGAACTTTAGCTCATACTCAATTGCAGATGATGCTAATTCTGATTGATCATAAGACTCCATATCCATGAAGACATGCTCATCACCTTGTGCATATAGATACTGCATCTTACGATTATCAATTTGTGCTTTTTCAACTTTCTCACCGGCACGGAAAGTTTTTTCTTGTACGTTACCATTACGTAAGTTACGTAATTTTGAACGTACGAATGCAGCACCTTTACCTGGTTTTACGTGTTGGAAATCCATAACACGGTATAGTTGGCCATCCACAATAATTGTTAGACCTGTTCGGAAATCGTTTACTGAAATCATTTATTTTCCTCCATTGTTTATAAAATGATGAGTTCTTTTGACGAATGCGTTAGGAGTTCATTACCTGTCTCTGTGATTAAAATATCGTCCTCGATACGTAGACCACCGATTCCTGGTAAATACACACCTGGTTCAATCGTTACGGCCATGCCTGGCTCTAGTACCGTATCTGAACGCATCGATAAGCCAGGGCCTTCATGTACTTCAAGGCCAATACCATGTCCTAATGAATGACCGAAAGCCTCGCCATAGCCCTTTTCTGTTAAGTAGTCACGTGCAATCGCATCTGCTTGAATTCCTGTTAAACCAGGACCCACTTTTTCAAGTGCTAAAAGTTGTGATGCAAGGACTGCATCGTACATGTCTACTAATTTTGCAGATGGTTCGCCAACAGCTACTGTACGTGTAATATCAGAGATATAGCCATTGTAAAGTGCACCATAATCTAGCGTGACAAAGTCACCTTTTTCAATTACTTTATCTGTTGCAACACCGTGAGGTAATGCTGAGCGAAGACCAGACGCGACAATCGTATCGAATGAGGACTGTGTTGCCCCTTGTTTTCGCATGAAAAATTCTAATTCATTCGAAACCTCAAGCTCTGTTTTACCTGGCTTGATGAAGTCTATAATATGTGTAAATGCGTGATCGGCAATTTCACACGCAACCTTAATAATATTAATCTCTTGTTCCGTCTTAATCAAGCGAATTTTTTCAATTAGTCCAGAAACCGGTACTAAATCAGCTTGAATCACATTTTTGTATAGCTCATATGTGCCATAGCTGACAGCATCTTTCTCAAAGCCCAATAATTTGATGCCCATTGCTTTTACTTGCGTCGCAATTTCCTCGAGGATTGTCGCTTCATGCTTGACGATACGATAGTCCTTGATTTGTGCAGCTGCTTGTTCTGTGTAACGAAAATCTGTGATAAACACAGCATCGTTTTGTGACACAATCGCTACTCCCGCTGTCCCTGTGAAGCCAGTCATATAACGACGGTTGTACTCGTTCGTAATTAAAATACCCTCGATGTTTTGTTCTTGAAGAGCCTTACGAAGCTTTTGTAATTTTAACATTTTAGTTCTCCCCTTCGATGAATGTGCGTAATGCCAGCTCATAGCCTTTTGTACCGAGTCCGCAAATCTGGCCAATGCAAGCAGGTGCAAGATAAGAATGATGGCGGAAAGCCTCACGTTTATGGATATTTGAAATATGTACCTCTATAACTGGCACTGAAATTCCCGCAATTGCATCATGTAACGCAATGCTCGTATGTGTATAAGCACCGGGATTAAAGATAATACCATCATATTGTTCGTCTTCTGCTTCATGCACCCAGTCCACTAGCACGCCCTCATGATTGGATTGACGAAACTCAACTGTTGCACCGAGTGTTGCCGCAAGACGTTGGACATTATTTTTCACATCATCTAACGTTTCATGTCCGTAAATATGCGGCTCTCGTTTACCAAGCCGATTTAAATTAGGCCCATTTAAACATAATAACTTCACGCTTTATTCGCCTCTTTCTATGTACTTGCACTTTATTTTATCATACCCGTTGCATACGGCAACTAATTTCCTTTTTGTGCAGTATGCTCTTTCTGATGAAAATTTGCTGTCTCAAGTAAGAACCGTAATAAGCAAATAACTACTACCATAAAGGGAATGGATAATTTTTTAAAAGAGGCAGACTGTAACGGTAAATCAAGGACAATCCATTCTAGAGTGATCGTAAAAATAAGACCAAGTAAAAAAGATGACAGAACAGCTGGTATAATATGGACATAGCGCAGAGTAATATACAAAAAGAGTCCAAATAAAAATAGGATGAATGTTAGAAAACTCCACTGAAACAATTTAGAACTATCTTCAAATAGTTCCCATTTCTTATAAAAACCGATTGGATTCCAGTCAATTAAATGAAAGAATTGAAGCCCCCTCAAGCACAATGCTAGGACAAGTGCACTTACAATTGATGTTATAATGGCTACTTTCAAGCGTATCCCTCCTAAATTTGAGCGTTTTAGTTACTACCGAGGCGATCATTTTCGTGGAACCTAAGCATTTCTGACCAAGACGAGCTTTTCTGCATAGTACCTGAGCGACACTTCCTACAAACGAACGTTACAAGCTAATAAAACAAAATTATACGTTTAGTGTAGCCATATAGAAAATTTACTATGCGTACCTCTAGAGGTTTTTCACTAAATTTAGTACAATGGTACAGTTGAAATATATAAAGAGAGTGGTGTTAGCCTTGAGCAATTCACCTGTATACGGGGGACAAGCACAATTAGAAGGTGTGATGTTCGGAGGAAAGGAACATACGATTACAGCCATTCGCCGTAACGATGATTCCATTGATTATTATCATTACAAAAAAGTTCAAAAACCAATTCTACAAAAACTAAAAAAAATTCCTTTAGTACGTGGTGTTGTTGCACTTATTGAATCTGCTGGCTTAGGTTCACGCCATATGCAATTTTCTGGGGATCGCTACGATGTTACACCTGGTGAAGAAGAGGATAAGGTAGAGGAAAGCTCTAAACTGCAAATGATTTTAGGGGTTGCCGTAGTTGGGATACTGTCCTTTTTATTTGGCAAATTTGCATTTACATTAATCCCTGTATTTATTGCAGACTTTTTCTCTAAATGGATAGAAGGTAAAACAGGTCAAATCCTACTGGAAAGTGGTATTAAGCTTATTCTACTACTTACTTATTTGTACTTTATCTCATTAACCCCAATCATAAAACGAGTCTTTCAATATCACGGTGCGGAACATAAAGTTATCAATTGCTATGAAGCTGGTAAAGAAGTAACTGTAGCAAATGTACAAGCACAATCTCGTTTACATTACCGTTGTGGTAGCAGCTTCATGCTATTTACTGTGTTCGTAGGCATGTTTTTATATTTCTTCGTACCTACTGATCCACTTTGGTTACGTCTCGTAGACCGTATTTTATTAATTCCCGTTGTACTTGGCGTATCATTTGAAGTACTCCAAGCAACGAATGCCTGCCGTAATATACCTGTGTTACGCTTCCTTGGTTATCCAGGTTTGTGGCTCCAATTACTGACAACAAGAGAGCCAAAAGACGACCAAGTGGAAGTAGCCATTGCTTCATTCAATATGCTTCGTCAGATCGAACAACAGCCAGAAATCGCTGCAACTTTAAATCATGACTAAAAAGCAAGAGAAATCATTTTGGGATGATTTCTCTTGCTTTTCTACTTTGTCCCGCATTAACGGTCCGTAAGACACCCACTTCTAGTGGAAAGTTAACATTGCGTACTCAATTGGGCGAGCAACTGACCGTATATGCCCTATTGGTTCAACTAACAATCCGTGGGGGACGAAGTAAACCCCCACGGATTGAAGTTTCACTTTATCCCGCATTAACGGTCCGTAAGACACCCACTTCTAGTGGAAAGTTAACATTGCGTACTCGACTTGGGCGAGCAACTGACCGTATATGCCCGATTGGTTCAACTAACAATCCATAGGGGATGAAGTAAACCCCCACGGATTGAAGTTTCACTTTATCCCGCATTAACGGTCCGTAAGACACCCACTTCTAGTGGAAAGTTAACATTGCGTACTCGAATTGGGCGAGCAACTGACCGTATATGCCCGATTGGTTCAACTAACAATCCATAGGGGATGAAATAAACCCCCACGGATTGAAGTTTCACTTTATCCCGCATTAACGGTCCGTAAGACACCCACTTCTAGTGGAAAGTTGACATTGCGTACTCGAATTGGGCGAGCAACTGACCGTATATGCCCGATTGGTTCAACTAACAATCCATAGGGGATGAAATAAACCCCCACGGATTGAAGTTTCACTTTATCCCGCATTAACGGTCCGTAAGACACCCACTTCTAGTGGAAAGTTGACATTGCGTACTCGAATTGGGCGAGCAACTGACCGTATATGCCCGATTGGTTCAACTAACAATCCATAGGGGATGAAATAAACCCCCACGGATTGAAGTTTCACTTTATTGAGGCTGTACGGCGATGATTTGTTGCTTCGCCGTATCATACTCCTCTTGCAATGTTCTGATAATTTCACGAACTGACTCTCGCTTTTCGATATTTGTAACGCCATGACCCGCTGACCAGATATCTCGCCAAGCCTTGGCATTTACAAGATGGGTTAAATCAATATCCTCTCTTGGCTTTAACGTCGATGGATCAATCCCTTCTTTTAATAGCGATGGGATTAAGACATTAACATGCACGCCACTAAAAGCATCCGTATATAAAATGTCATCGGTCTTACTGTCAATAACCATATTTTTATAGTCTTCAGGTGCATTCCCTTCATCACAAGCTAAAAAGCGCGTTCCCATATAGGCGTAGTCGGCGCCAATAATTTGCGTAGCTAACACGTCTGCACCGCTAGAAATGGAACCTGATAAAATAATTGTACCATTATAGAACTTTTTCACCGCAGATACAAAACCAAATGGATGAAGTTGACCTCCATGTCCTCCCGCACCTGCACATACAAGAATAAGGCCGTCTACACCTATTGCGGCTGATTTCTCTGCATGCTTGACATTAGCTACATCAGCATACACTTCACCACCATAGCCATGCACGATTTCAATGACCCGCTTCGGATTACCAAGTGATGTAATAACAATCGGTGGTTCATGCCTTTCAATTAACTGTAAATCCTCTTCAAAGCGTGCATTCGCTACAGGATGACAAATAAAATTAACAGCCCAAGGCTCTGTTGGTAACGCCTCTTTAATCTCCTGTAACCACTCATCACAAACCTCTACTGGTCTTGCATTCAATAAAGGAAACGAACCAATTGCCCCTGCCTTACTTGCTTCAATCACCATCGCTGGGTTCGATACTAAAAACATCGGTGCAACTATAATTGGTAAACTCGACATAAACCTTCCCCCTTTCATTGTTTATTCTACAAAAATCATATAAATCCTACTTCAAAGTTGAATTTTCTAGTTTACTCTTGCATTTTCCCTTTAAATACTAAAATAGCTATAATGAAAGTAAGGGCTGTATAGCCAACGACGATAGCGAGAGATAACAGAACATCTTCATAATGTCCACTTAACACGGCACGCGCGGCATCAGCAGCATGGACAAATGGAAGTAATTGAGCGATTGATTGAAATGCTCCTCCTATCATATCAAGCTGAAACCATGTACCACTTAACCAAGTTGTCACAGTGACAAGTATTGCAAAAATTCCACCTACCTGTTTATCTGTAAATATCGTACCTAGTAATAAGCCAAAACCAATATACAATAAGGAAATAACAATGAGTACGATACCCATGAACAGTACAGATAGATCCAGTGACAACCCTAAGAATAGAGCAGCAAGTATACAAACACTGATCTGCAATACAGCAATTGGTAATAACGGCAGTACATAGCCTATTACGTAATCAGCTGCTGTCATAGGTGAAGCGAAAATACGCATTAAAAAGGAGGTACTCTTATCCTTGCCAAGCAACATGCCAGAAAAAAGTGTCAGAAACGAAAAACTAAAGACAATGACGCCTGGTGTTAGAGTCTCAATTTCATATAATGCAAATGGCGTATTTTTTTGCATCACTGAAAATAAAACCATCATTAAAACAGGGAAGGCTATACCGAAAAGTAGTGTTAATGGATCACGTACGATTTCTTTATGGTTTCTTGTCGCAAATATAGCAGCCTTCAACGTGACTCCCCCTCCGTCAGCTCTAAAAAGACATCTTCAAACGTTGGTCTTCCTGTTTGACTCATCAATTGTTGAATCGTACCAAGTGCTCGTAATTTTCCATTATGCATAATACCAACACGGTCCGCTAACACCTCTACTTCTTCTAAATAATGAGTCGTTAAAACAATCGTTACATGCCCTTTCAATTGACGTAAAATTGACCATAAATCACGGCGCGCACGCACATCCATACCTAGCGTGGGCTCATCTAAAAACAAAATTTTCGGAGTAGACATCATGGCCATTGCTACACTTAATCGTCGCTTATAACCACCCGATAAAGTCTTAGCCTTTTCATGCTGGCGCGTTAGCAAGCCAAATATATTCATCTGTGCAATCGCACGTTGTTCCGCTTGTATTTTTGAATAGCCATAAAGTCTAGCCATTAATCGTAAATTTTCCACAACAGTTAAATTTGGTGCAACTGCTGTTTCTTGTGGTGAAATATTAATATTGTTCTTGACGGCAATCTGATTGTGAACTACGCTTGCTCCTTCCAAATAAGCATCACCACTTGTAGGTGCAACAAGTCCGCATAGCATTTTTATGGTTGTTGTCTTGCCCGCAGCATTTTGACCAAGTAATGCAAAAAATTCACCTTTTTCAATGTTTAATGATAAGTTATCTACTGCTACTTGATCCTTATAATGTTTCGTTAATTCTTTTATTTCAATGGTCATGAAACTCACCTCTTTCAAAGATAGCATTTATTTTTTCAATATCACGCTTCGCTAGTTTATATTGCAACAACCATGTCACGATATATGTACCGATGAAACTCGCCAGTAAGGAAAATATATTGGCCATTGTTTGAGGCATCCATAAAATCATGACAATTGGTATCCAGACAATTGCCGTCATACAAAAATGCACGATAAATTGCTTCAACATGCTCCATTTAGCGATTTCAAAGACTAAAGCCGCTAGGGCAAATGTGACACCTATAATCCCAGTCAAAAAAATTTGCGTACAAATAGCTACTGTTTCACTTATAAATAAAGCACTAAACTCTGGAACAATCGCGATATAACTCCCTTTTCCCAGGCCAATCGATATACATATTTGTACGATTTGCCCAATCACGACACCACTAACAAATCCACCTACTATACGTATAAGTAAATCTTTTCGCATCTCTTTCACCTCATATTCCTAATTGCTTCTTTATCTTCGAAACATATCGCCTTGAGGCATACGTTTTAATTTCACCTTTTAGGACCACTCCTATAGTTCCTGTCTTACTAATATCCATTTGTTTAATCATGTTTCGATTGACGATTTCTGCATTTGAAATACGCAAAAATATTAGTCCATTTAGTTTCTTCTCAAGTTCATATAAGCGAAATCGCACCGTGTAAATGCCATCTGCCGTCTGGACGAACACTTTTTTAGCTTCCGTATAAATACGCAAAATATCATTACAGGCAATCATCTCCACCCCTCTATTAGAAAATACCGCCAATGAATCAGCTGCTTTAGTAGAAACTTGTTGCATAATTTGTTCTATTTCCTCGGTCATTTTATCTGTGAGAATAATAACTTTTGGTTCTTTGTATGTCGGATTTATCGACACTTCTACTTTCATATCATCACAGTCCTTTCATTCGCCTTCACTATAAAGTTTTCAAACTACTATGTAAATGAATTTTCGATGACTGGTCGTTTTTATAGGATAAGTGGGTATACAACAAAAAAGTGCCTATCCGCCTTGAGAGGCGAGATAGACACTTTTTCATTATTTTATAAACCACATTTAAGCTGTGCACCGCAGTTTGTACATGTGTTACAGCCGCCCATTTCTTCGACTGTTCCTTTACGACATACTGGGCATGTATTTCCAACGTCAGAGCCAATAACTGTGGTTGACGCTAGCGCTTGAATCGTATCGACTAATACGACTGGACGCTTTGTGTGTTCCTCTACTAGTTCTTCTTCAAATGATAACTGATCCATATCATTTTCTTCTGCTTTCAGTGTAAGTACTTGTGAGTCACGGCTACCATCTACATAAACCGTACCACCCTTAGCACCACCTTTATATAGGCGCTCATACACTTTTTCTACCTGCTGTACTGTATAGCCTCTTGGCGCGTTCACCGTTTTTGAAATCGATGAATCAATCCATTTTTGAATGATACATTGTACATCTGCATGCGCTTCTGGTTTTAATTCCATCGATGATACAAACCATGAAGGTAAGTCATTCGCACTTACTTCTGGATGGCTATCTAAGTATTCCTGTACGATTTCTGCTTTGACCTCGATGAATTTACCTAAGCGTCCTGAACGGTAATATGTGAACGAGAAGTAAGGCTCAAGACCCGTTGCTACACCAACCATCGTTCCAGTTGAACCTGTAGGTGCTACTGTAAGTAAATGCGAATTACGAATACCTGTTGCTAAAATTTGCTCTTTGATATGCGTTGGCATTTTTTGCATGAAGCCTGTTTCTGTGAATGCTTTACGTAAACGTGCCGTTTCTTCCGCTGTCGCACCTACTAAGAATGGGAAGCTTCCACGTTCTTTTGCTAATTCAGTTGATGCCTCATAAGCAGTTTCTGCAATTGTTTTAAAGATTTCATCAACAAGTGCATTTCCTCCCTCTGAGCCATATTCTTTTTCACAATAGATGAGTAAATCCGCTAAGCCCATTACCCCTAAACCAACTCGTCGCTCACCTAGAGCTTGTACACGGTTTTCTTCTAGGAAATAAGGTGTTGCATCGATCACGTTATCCTGCATACGTACACCTACGCGTACCGTTTCACGTAATGCTTCATAATCAACTGTTTGGTTTTCTTTATTAGCAAACTGTGCTAAATTCACAGCTGCTAAATTGCATACCGAATAGGGTGCAAGTGGTTGTTCCCCACATGGGTTTGTTGCAACAACACTTTGACCATACGCCTTAGCATTTGTCATGTCATTTGCATTATCGATGAAGAAGATACCTGGCTCTGCAGAGTATGTTGCACATACATTAATAAGATTCCAAAGCTCATTCGCTTTAATCGTACGGTATGTACGCACTTTGTAGCCCAACTTCTCCCATTCACGCACATCGCCAACCTTATGCCATTCAGTATTGTAGACAGCCATTTCTTCTTTTGAATATTCTTCAACCGCTGGGAAACGAAGCTCAAACTCAGCGTCATTTTCAACAGCTTCCATAAATTCTTTTGTCAATGTTACGGAAATATTGGCGCCTGTTAAAAATTCTGAGTTATGGACTGTATACGTTCCACCGTCGCGTAATTTATTTTCTGCATCACGAATAATCGCAGCGTCAAATCCGCCTAAACCTTCGATACTTTTATAATTTACAATACCTTGATACATAGCTTCATCTTGTTGCGATAAAGGCTTAAAGTTTAATTTTTCTTTAGCTAGACGGATAATAGACTCGTCCGTCGTGTTTTCGATTAAGTATCGTAGAATACGTGGGTTTTGCATTTTTGAAATAATAAACTCCACGATATCAGGGTGCCAATCGGCCAACATAATCATTTGTGCGCCACGACGCGATCCACCTTGTTCCACAAGGTGTGTCAGTTTGGCAATATCGTCCAGCCATGAAACCGAACCAGATGATTTTCCATTCACGCCACGTGCTAACGTATTGCGAGGGCGAAGTGTTGAACCATTTGTTCCTACACCACCACCACGGCTCATAATTTCCATTACTTGCTTACGGTGATCACTAATACCTTCACGTGAATCCGCTACAAATGGCATTACGTAGCAATTGAAGAACGTTACATCTGTTTCAGAACCCGCTCCATAGATAACTCGTCCAGCTGGGATAAATTTCAATGATACGAGTTGCTCATAAAATCGCTCAAACCATTCCTGGCGTTTTTCTGCTGTTTTTTCAACAGAAGCAAGCCCTGTTGCATTACGTTTTGCAATTTGCTCATAAAAAATTTCAAGAGGCTTTTCTAACACGTCAATTGAACGCGTAATCACACCCGTTTCTTGCTCTTTTGGATCATCTAACGCGCTACGGTAGTCTCCCTCAATCAAAATATCTGCAGTTTTTGTAGACATATCAATCTTTTGAATTGTCCCTAAACCACGTGCAGGGAATTTCGGATCTGCCTTTACTGTTAAGACTACGAAATCACCAGCTTTTAGTGTTTTCTTCTCCGTATCCTTAAACGAATAGCGATCGATCATCACAAGTCTAGAAACACCTTTATGCTTAATATGCATATCAGGGGTTACGGGGTGAACCTGTGGAAATTGTTCAATATCTTTGTTTAGCTGTTCAAGTTGTTTGTTTACTTCGGGTTGATGATTTGTTAGTACCATCGTTTTGCCTCCCTTATTTTCTGCTTACAATAATAAATACACAATATCATGTGTTGTTAAACACTACATATTGTGTATGTTTCTTAACAAAAGATACTATATATAGTTTTTTAATTCAACTCTTGCAATTTCGAATAGAATCAGGACTGCTTGTCATCACAAGGTTTAAACGATAAAAAAATATTTTTCTTATACCATTATTTACTTTTTGAAGTTCCAATCATCATGTGCATATTTTTTTTCTTCCAATGCACGCACATATTCTAATTGCTCCTCAGAAAGTGTAAATGGTTTTAAATCAATTTGCAACGATTTTGCAAAACCTTCTCGGAAAGCCGTCACACATTGTTCAATTGAAACAGGTTCTTTCACAAGGCTATTAATGGCAACAGCCTTCTCTGGCAGCTTTTTACGCATGCGTTCTTTTGCCTCTTCACTAGAAAAATTAAATACTGATAATAGTTTTTCTTCATCGAGATCAAGTAATATCGCACCATGCTGTAAAATGACACCTTTTTGACGCGTTTGCGCACTACCCGCTATTTTTTTCCCTTCTACGACAAGTTCATACCAACTTGGCGCATCAAAACATACTGCACTCTTTGGCTTCTTCAAGTCTGCTTTTTTTGCATCCGTATCGGGCACACTAAAATACGCATCCATGCCTAAATTATGAAAACCTTGTAAAATCCCCTCGCTCAGTACACGATAAGCCTCTGTTACCGATTCGGGCATATCTGGATAGCTTTCTGTAACAATGACGCTATATGTCAACTCATGTTCGTGTAAAACTGCTCTTCCACCTGTTGGACGTCGCACAAAACCTAGCCCTTGTTCACGAACAGCTTCTAAATTAATATCTCTAGTTGCCTGCTGAAAATAACCTATTGATAGTGTCGCGGGCTCCCACTCATAAAAACGAATCACAGGAGGAATTAACCCCTCACTATGCCAATCAAGCAATGCCTCATCTAGTGCCATATTAAACGAAGGACTACATTTCCCTGAATTTAAAAAATACCAAGTTGTCATACAATCATCTCCTACAAATATCAACTACGTCTCAGCGTAATTGAGTCCAAATTTAGAATTATATTTAGTCCTGCACAAAGGCTAACAAAATGTCTATCCTTTTAGTAAAACCACAAGATGTGGTGTTTTTACCAATACAGGTCAGTTAGTGTTGCTCCTGTCGCTTCGCTTTCGGAGCAAATAAATTGTCGCATGAACGCGGAGAAGCCTTCAAAATTTGTGACATCCGCCGGGCTTTAGCTTTATTCAGCATTCATCACCAATCACATTACCTAAAACGGTAAGAAAATTTCTTGGTTGACACTACGTTTAACTTCTGCTGAATTAAGTAATATCATTTTTAGCACAATCTAGTTAATTTTATCAAACTCATTGGACTATCGCTACAGCATCTTTTATAATAATAAAGAAGATAGAAAGGGGTAAGAAAATCTTGGACATACTTATCACAATTGGTGTAATTTTAGTAGTTCTAATTGCATATATTGGTATCAATGCAATGCGTCTAAAAAAAGCCGTAACCAACTTAACACAAGAACAATTTATTGAAGGCTATCGTAAAGCACAGCTAATTGATGTGCGTGAGCAGAAAGAATTTGAGGCAGGTCATATTCTTGGCGCACGAAGCGTTCCTTCTACAGCACTACGTCAACGTTACAAAGAAATCCGACCAGATTTACCAGTATATTTATACTGTCAAAATACAGGTCGTAGTGCTCGTGCTGCACTATTCTTAAAAAAACGTGGCTACAACCAAATTTACCAGCTTGAAGGCGGCTTCCGTAATTGGACTGGGAAAATAAAAACAAAAAAACAATAAGAATTGCGCATTCGCACGCTTTTTGCGCTGCCGGCTAGCACCTTAAGCGCAAAATAGCTGTACACTCGTCAGGCGAGCGTATGATAACGCTTCATACGCTCGCCTGACAAATTGAAGCGACATCGTGTGTACGGCCCGAATGCCTATACTTTCTTATATTTTTTATAAAAAGCTAGCAACTTCTTTCTTTGCTAGCTTTTTTTAATATTCTGAGTTTCTACTATATAATAGTAGTTGTCTAACGACTAACCATCTAGTTCTCTTTCACCAAGCCCTTGATCATGCATAGGGCAGAAAAAAGTAAAACAGTGTGAAGCAATATATATTTCAATATTTGAGATAATTTCTAGCTGCATATGTACTCTTCTAGCACGTTCCATACTTGCTCTTAGTCTTAATTCTTTTTCTTCAATCTCTCCGGCAGTCCACTTAAACTCTACCACATCTACAGCAATAATCGTTTCACTTGCTCGCTTTTCCCCTTCTTTTGCCAATAACCTTGCAGCTTTACTCGTTTCATCCAATCAATGCGACCCTAATGAAGCCTGCTACTGAGCATGTCAATCAGCAATGTATAGCTTTTTTAGTATGTCTAAAAATACTAAGTTGTGTAAATAATTTATCAACCAGTACGTTATTTTTCTTTTTTCTGAAAATAGCCAATTTTTAATACTTGAATAAACGCGGAAGCACTGATAGGATGTATAATATCTTAAAATATTGTATTGTCTTTACGACGATACGTGCAATGAATGCTATGGATCAAACTATAGCAGGAGCATTTCTGGAGAGAGCGCAATATGCGTCGCCGAAGGGTTCACTATCTCAGGCAAAAGGACAGAGGAGTAATACAAACTTTCACCACGAAAGCTATACCACACGAATGTTAAGCTTAATTTTTTTAAAATTAAACACCCTCAAATGGTATTTGTTATTCTGACGTTTACGAGACTAGTGTCGCCACTAGTCTCTTTTTTTATTTTCCAGTCATAGCTTTACGCATCTTTGGAGGGGTTAACGTGGAACAACAACAGTTAAAACGCGAATTAAAAAATCGTCATGTGCAATTAATTGCCATCGGCGGAACAATAGGCACAGGCTTATTTTTAGGATCAGGAAAAGCCATCGCCCTAGCAGGACCTTCAATTATTTTCGCCTATCTAATTGTCGGAATTGCCCTATTCTTTGTGATGCGTGCACTTGGTGAACTATTATTATCGAATGCAGGTTATACATCATTTACAGATTTCGCCACAGAATATATCGGCCCATGGGCAGGCTATGTCACTGGTTGGACATACTGGTTCTGCTGGATTATGACAGCTATGGCGGATATTATTGCGGTCGGTGTCTATACACAATATTGGTTTGATATTCCACAGTGGGTGCCAGCAGTTGGTTGTTTAGTACTGTTATTAATTTTAAATTTATTGACAGTAAAACTATTTGGTGAGCTAGAATTCTGGTTTGCACTTATTAAAGTCGTGACGATTGTCGCACTTATTTTTATAGGATTATTTATGCTATTTACTGGTTTCCAAACAAATTCGGGTACCGTTTCTGTGGAAAATCTTTGGGCACATGGTGGCCTATTTCCTAATGGCATGTACGGCTTTCTCATGGCCTTCCAACTGGTGGTCTTTGCTTTTGTAGGGGTTGAATTAGTTGGTGTTTCTGCTGCTGAAACAGCAAATCCACAAAAAAATATTCCATCTGCCATTAACAAAATCCCATTAAGAATCTTACTTTTTTACGTGGGTGCATTATTTGTTCTTTTATGCATCAATCCTTGGAATGAAATGTCTGCCGCAAGCAGTCCATTTGTCCAAGTATTTACGCTAGCTGGAATTCCGATTGCAGCAGGTATTATCAATTTTGTCGTGCTAACATCAGCTGCTTCAGCTGGTAATAGTGGCTTATTCTCTACAAGTCGCATGCTCTTTAATCTAGGAAGCAATAAGCAAGCATCATCTTCATTTGCGAAATTAAATAAAAACAGCGTACCAAGTAATGCACTGATTGTCTCTACAATTGTTGTATCAGTAGGCGCGTTATTAAGTAAGCTAATGCCCGAGAATGCCTTTAGCGTCGTGACGACGATTAGTGCTATCTGTTTTATTTGGGTATGGAGTATCATTTTGATCTCTCATATCATCTATAAACGTAAAAATCGAGCACGCCATGAAGCATCGATTTTCAAAGCACCATTCACACCATTTGTGAACTATTTGGTGCTTGTCTTCTTTGCTTTCTTACTAGTTGTGATGTTTATCTCTGAGGCAACACGTACAGCGTTACTGTTAACACCAGTATGGTTTATCGTGTTATTTATACTCTACAAAGTAAAAAGAACATAGAGTGAAACTTCAAGCATTGGGACATAAAAAGGGGCACCAACACAACAGGTAATGACCTGTCTGTTAGTGCCTCTTTTTTTCTGTAAAGGTTTACTCAGTTCTGTTATCTTGTAACTGCATATTAATTACTTTCATTCATCAATTTGTGAGTTTAATTCGCACACTTAAGTTCGTTTTTATTATTTATATGAGCGATTTGCGTCACTTAAAAAATATTCATATTCCACTCTGTGGCAATATGTTTCAGTAAATGAACACCTGCAACACTGTTTCCTATTGTATCTATCGCTGGCCCATAAATGCCGATTCCACAGCCAGTCGGGAAAGGGGATTGTATGCTTGCATGGCCTGGGACGGCCGCTAGAATTGCTCCAGAGACGCCACTCTTGGCAGGTAATCCGATAAACGCCGCGAATTTACCAGACGCATTATACATACCACACGTCACCATTAACGCTTTCGTTAATTTAGCTACTTGCTTAGGGAATAGCTGTGTTTTTAAAATCGGATGATAACCATCGTTGGCGATTACTAATCCGATCATGGCCAAATCTGAAACATCTATTTCAATGGCACATTGCTTTAAATAAACCTCCAGCGCTTCCTCTACTGGGCAATCTAAATAACCAGATGCCATCAAATAGTACGCTAGCGCTCGATTTCGATTAGCCGTTTGCCATTCCGATTGAAAAACTTCTTCATTGACACTCACTTTTTTCCCAAGCATGTTTTCTAAAAAATGTAGTAAATTATCTATTTTTTCCTGCGGTGAGTCTCCAGAAAGGATGGAAGATACTGTGATAGCTCCTGCATTAATCATCGGGTTAAAAGGCTTTCCGGGCTGATGACTTTCTAAACGCACAATCGAATTAAAAGTATCACCAGTTGGTTCTACATCAACGCGCTCTAATACATAAGATAATCCTTTATCCATACATGCTAAAATAAAAGTAACAATTTTAGATACACTTTGGAGTGTAAAACGTTCAGTTGTATCTCCAGCCTTCATTTTACTACCATCTGGTCCGATGATAGCAATGGCCAGTTGATTCGGATTTTTTTGGGCAAGTGCTGGTATGTAGCTAGCGCAGTTGCCTTCTTTTGCAAACGGGCGAAACTGCTCCACCCATTGTGCTATTTTTGTATGATCTTCTCCCATTTTTAAGTTCTCCTTTCAAGAAAAACAGAGTCTTCATAGAATAACCTACGAAGACCCTATGCAAAAATTAGCCATAACTTATTAATGCTTAGGAGGAGTGGCACCCTGTGGAATTAACGAAACATAAGTCTCATCATCAAGACGCTCTTGCCATTCTTTCCTAGCCTCTTCAATAAGTGCCGGATTGTCAATCAATGTTATTGCTGTACAAGCCATCGCTTTCGCTGCTTGCAACATGCCTTTATGAGCAATTGGCATAACGCCTTGAGACACAACCTGCCATGTATGAAGCGGCGTACCTAATGCCATACATGTTGTTGTACATTGCACGGTTGGAACTTTCCAACTTACATCGCCTACATCAGTTGAGCCACCCATGATAAATTCTGGTAATATACTTGGAATGCTATCTGCAATCACTTTATTTTTTAGCTGTGTGGCATCCTCTTTACTTAGTCCGAATAACGCTGTTGCCTGAACCTCAGGGGAAAACGTCTTAAAAATAGCTGTAGCATGCTTTTCATCTTCGATAGTATACGTAGGCATCCCAATTTCAAGCATCTGCTTATACATAATATCATAAAGTGTTCTATTTGAAATAAGATTTGAGGCAGCGCCTTCAAATTGAACCTCTACAGATGTTTCAGTCATTAGCGTTGCACCTTTTGCTATGTTTTCAACACGCTTATAAATCTCTTGTACTTGCTGTTTTTTTGGTGCTCTCACCAAGTATGTCACCTCTGCATACTGTTGTACAACATTTGGTGATGTCCCACCTGTATTTGTCACCGCATAATGTACGCGAGCTTCTGGAATGATATGCTCCCGTAAATAGTTTACACCAACATTCATTAACTCAATAGCATCTAAAGCACTTCTTCCAAGATGAGGAGCAGCAGCTGCATGTGCACTTTTTCCAGTAAATTTAAAAGTGGCTGCATAGTTTGCAAGAGAACTACAAGTCATGACTGTCGAAAATGTACCAGGGTGCCATGATATCGCAATATCGACATCGTCAAAGATCCCCGCCTGAGCCATATACGCCTTTCCTGAGCCATTTTCCTCAGCAGGACAGCCGTAAAAACGAATCGTCCCAGGTTGATTATTTTCCTCAAGATAATCTTTAACAGCTGTTGCCGCAGCAAATGCACCTGTACCTAATAAATTATGACCACAACCATGACCATTCCCTCCATCTTTGAGAGGTTCATGTTGAGTAATTCCGCCTTTCTGACTTAAACCCGGTAGTGCATCATACTCACCAAGAAAAGCAATAACAGGCTTCCCTGCACCATATGTTCCTACTAGGGCTGTCTCAAGATTGGCAATACCTATTTCCGTCTCAAAGCCTTCTTTTTCTAAAGCATCCTTCATGTATTGAACCGATTTTTCCTCATGGAAGTGAAGTTCAGGAACCGCCCAAATGGCATTGCTTAACTGAATACTCACTTCTCTCTTTGCCTCGACAAATGTTGAAATTTTTTCATGTAAACGCATACTTTTTACCTCCTTAAGCAACTGTATTATTTTCTGAATTTAATAGATTACCTTTATGATCATTTAAAGTAAGCAGCGCTACGATACAAATAACAGCAAATGCAATTAACATCCAAAATGCCGCGTCAAAAGAACCATCAAAGGCATCTACCATAAATCCAATAGCCATAGGTGTCACAAAACCTGCTAACTGCCCACCTGTATTGGCTACCCCCATTGCTGAACCTGTAATGGATGAAGGCAATTTCTTTAGTACAATTGCTGGAAGTAATGTGATAACAAACGCAATAAATATTGAAACAACAGTTTGATAGCTAATAAACATGGTCACTGTTTCAGCAGTAAACATTAAATATAATAAAAGTCCGATAATTGCACATGAAATGGAACCTAGAATTTTATCCATTCCGCGCGGTAATTTATCTATGATATAGCCGCTACCATACACACCGATAATTGTCGTGATAGCAGGGATTGTTTGTGCCCACCCAATGGACATTAAATCAAGCCCACGATTTTTCTGAAGGTAAGTTGGAATCCAAGAAACTAAGCCCCAATTCACTGCATAAATACAGAAATACGCAACAATTAAATTCCACATAAGCGGTGTTTTAAAGAGTTCTTTAAAATTCACTTTGTTCGAAGCACTCACCTTATTTTCATCATTTCCAGTGGAAGCCGCAGTATCTTGTGGTAGTTTAATATATTTCCAATATAGAAAAGCAATAATAGCACCAATAGCGCCAATTATGATGAACATCATACGCCAACCGATTGTCCCTAACATATAAGCTGATAGTAAAGGAACGATGAGTGACACAATCCCTCCAGATGTAAGCATAATCGACATCGCTCTTCCTCTTTCTTCCTTTGGGAAAATGGTCGCAATGATTTTAGAGCTAGAAGGTTGAAACCCACCTTCTCCAATACCAAATAAAAATCGAATGACAATCATCGCCACTAAAGACCAAGCAATCGCCGTTAAACCTGTAAATATCGACCACATTATCACCGATAGCAGTAAGATTTTTTTAGCACCGAATTTATCCGCAAGCCACCCACCAGGTATCTGCATAATCGCATAACCTAGGAAAAAGGCACTTAATATTACGCCCGTAGAGGAAGCGTCCAAACTAAGGTCATCTGTAATAGATACAACTGCATAGTTCATGATGTAGCGATCTAAATTACCTAATGACCACCCTAAAAATAATAATCCTAATATCAAATTTCTAGATTTTTTCGTCATATCATTTGTTGTCATTTCATTCCCTCCCATGTTTTACTGATGCATTTTCACTACGTAAATCAAGGATACGAATAGTTTTGATAAGGTATTTCAAAGTCTGCTTAGAGAACTATTTTTTACAAAATCAAAAATTTTCGCAGCCAGTTAAACACTATTGCATTCATCTCTCCCTATCTATTAAAATCAATCCCCTTATATAACGACATTTTCGTTATATATTCGTATAATAAGCAAAATTATGCTATATTTCAATATTTTTTTGAAAATTTTTAATAAACAAAAGTTAAAAAAGATGGTGCTCCCGAAATAATTGGAACACTATCTTTTTAAAGAAAGCCGTGTGAGCCCGGTTTTATCATGCTTTTCAGTAATTAAAAAAATGTCCCAAAACCAATATGGTTAGGGGACATTTTTAAATTAATTTGTTTCTTTTGGAGATATAAGCTGGTAAATTTTTATCGGTCTTCCTCGTGTATGCTGTAACTCTTCTCCATATATTTTGGCTAAGCCTACACTACACAAGTCTGCAACTATACGCTGCGCATTACGTTCACTCATTTGGAGCTGTGAGGATAAATCCTTTGTCGTAAAATGCTTCCAACGCATTTTTTGAATTAATGCTTGAATCTTTGTATAGGTCTTAACACTTACACTTGCTTCTTTCAATCTTTCGATTACAACGGGATCTTCTGCCCGATAAGAATAAGAGAGCTCCTCCGTATTGCCCACTGATTCAATAATTGTTCCATCATCTTGAATCATCACAATATCAATGGATTCGTTTTCTTTCGTTTGACGCAATCCCCTATGAGCATGTAATTCCGCATTAAATACAGTTTGGGCAAAACCAATTCCAGCAGTCACTTTCGCATCCATCTCAATCGACAACTGATACATTTTCTCTTTGATGAATTGTATTTGCCCTTCTATAGCACCTCTCGTGCTAAAAATCGTGTATTTCCCATTGCCCTCTTCTATTAGGGAACCATCCACCTGTTCACATAGCTGTAATAAATTTTCCTTCATCCGTAATTCTAAATACTGTATTTGATAGCCTAACTTCATCCGTTCTTTTAACGAATCGAAATCTTTTATCTCCAACATCAGGGCACCAATCTGCGTCTCTTTATAATAAGACGTCTTAATTTTTTCAGTAAATAACTGTACGGTATGATAAATTTCAGTCTTTGTAGGGGACATCCAATAAGAGGGTACACCCGCTTGTTTTAGCTGTTCATCTACTGAAGGATAGCAAGTAATCGCAAATTCGATTTTTCCTTTCTGCCAAAGTTGATAATGAAAGTCAAACAACTCTTTCGGATCAATTGCCACATCAAATTCTTTTACAAATAGATGTTTCACATTTTTTTCGATTTTCCCAAGCCCTTCTGACGCCATCTGTGCAGGAGAAGGAATGATATCTACACTTACGCATTCAATGAGCTTTCCCATCTTATAAGATTGCTCCAAAAAACCTTTATAAATGGCCGCCTCAGAAAAGAAAATATGTGTAAGTTTATCCTGAGGCACGCTCGTCTGACTTGCAATCTTAAATGGTATGTATCCAGAAAAAAGCCAAAAATCAACATGCTGATCATGGGCTTCCACAATATTTTTTGTTTCCGTTGCAATTGAATAAATATATGGCTTAAACTCCATATCCTGCTCAATTTCTTGTGCTAACAAAATAATTTTTTCTACCGATTTTGCAGGCCCAACAACACCAATTTTATACATCGTTTATTCCTACCTTCTATGTCAACTGCACCAATTTCGCTAAATGAATATCGGCCTTTCACCTTTCAATTGTAAATAGTATAACGAAGAAATCAACGGCTAGCCAAATGAAAGGACCACCCTATAGCCATATAACATAAAATTCAGGTATAGAAAACCCCGAACTAAGTAACGATTCGGGGTAATGTTCTATGCAATTTATCGAGCGATAATTGTGTGGAAATTGTGTGAGTGCCAGGCACCTACAAATCGTTCGGGTATAACTTATTATATAAAAGCTCTAATTTTTTTGAAAGCTTCCCATAACCAGTTTGCCAAGCTTTACGAGCAGTTTCACTATTTTCCGCAGGAATCGCTTCATACAATGCATGCACTTCAGCTACTTTTTTCAAATCACTCTCAGCCTGTGTTAGCTTAGAATAATTTTTCACGATGCTTTTTTCTGATGAACTAAGCTTATCATAGTCTGCTCGGATGCTCGTAACTTTCGCTTGTAAATCAGCTATATAATCACCATTTTCAACAAGCAAATTAATAGATTCTATTAAGCCTAACGCCGTTTCATTTGCTTTTTGTTGGTTCTTATCAGCTTCAATAATCTTTTGACGAGTTTCTTGACTCACTAAGTTCATTTGCTTGTTAGTAAGCTTGGCAAATGCTTTAATGACCGTTGATGGATTACTTGCAAATGACTTATCATACTGTTTCATGAATGTCTCTACTTTTTTAACATCTGCTACAGCCGCTGTTAAAATCGAAGCATTGGTGATGAGTTTTTTATCACTTGAACTCAATTTATTGTATTGAGCAGAGAGATTCTGAATTTCTTGGAGAGACACCGTATATAAATCGTCCGAAACCAAAGCACCGATTTGTCCATTTAATGTTGATAAATTTGGTGCATTTCCATCTACTAAACGATTATTTAGTAGATCTTCGTACTGTGGTTTTGCTAAATGCTGCTGATTTGCTGGTAATTTTGCATAGGCCTTTTCCACAGTTTCTATTTTCTTCGCTTGCTTCGCAACGTCCATTTCTTCTCTAGCAGTTTGTACCTTTTTATGGAATGATTTTACCCCAGTAACGTCTTTACTCGCTGCCGTTAATAAATGGTAGTTTGTCACATACTTACGTGCTGAAGATGAGAGGTTTTTATAAGCCACTGTCGCTGCGTTTACAGCAGTCTCTAATTGTGTGAATGAGTACTTTGTGATATCAGCAAACTTTGCAATATCAACTTTTAGCGCTTCTGCTGCTGCTTTATCTGCTGGCTCTTTACCATCAATAGTTACATTTGGTGATTTATTCAAAAATTCATCTGCATTATAAACAAGTGATTGCTGCAAGCTTGTCAGTTTATTATAAGCTTTTAAAGTACTACTATAAGTTGACTGTAATTTACTTTCAGCTACACCACTTGTCAGTGTAAGATTTTTATATGCGACCATGTCTTTAATGATTTTTTCTGCTGTTTTTAAATCTTTTTGCAGCGTTAAAATACTTTGATATCCAATAATTTTAGCAGTTGAAGTTTTCGTTAAGCTTTTATAATCAACAATAATTTTGTTGACATTTTTCACATGATCCTGCCATGTTTCCGCTGATGGATTTATAGGGTAGATTTCTTCTCCAATATAGCGATCAATTTCAGCATTTAAATAATAAATTTGATTCTCTTCTGCATTTTCTGCACCTAATAATTGCGTTACATAATTAGCTGGCACTAATTGAAGCTGTTTATACGTTAGCTTTTCATAAGCAGTACGAATTGATTTTGCAGTTGTTACTTGCTTGCTCGGGGTATTATTTACTGATAATTTATCGAAAAGCTTAATAAATTGTTCAATTTTTTTGATGTCCTGCTTCGCTTCATTTAAGATTGTTTGATTTTGCACAGTGACTTGGTAGTTTTTTGATAACTTCGCTATATCAGCCTCAATTGCCTCAACAGTTCCCTTTAAAGACTCCATACTAGTAGGTACATACTTTACAAGAGAATTTTCATAGGACAATATTGCAACAATCGCTTGATTCAATCTTCTAACTTCCGCAATTTCTGCAATATCAGCTGGCTCTTTCAAAATGTCCTTGATATTCGTATATAAAACGTCACCTAAATCTAAGCTACGTAGCAATAAGTCAAACTTATTGTAGGCATCTTCAATTTCTGTTATATATTTTGGCAAGTCTTTTTCATTTACTTCTTTTATTTTATTGACTTTTTCATTTAGTTTGCTGATTGCCTCTACGTCAGCAAGAGCTCGCTTCAGTACATCCTGGTTGGTTACATTCGCCTTTGCAGCGGCAGATAACTCTTGGTATTTCTTATCTAATAAATCTACTTCTGCTTTAAATGATTCTAAGGTTGATACATTATATTTGTTGTCGCTTATACGTAAATTTTTAATATCGTTAATCAATGTATCAGACGGTTCTTTAGATACCGTCAACGGAGCCGAAACATCCGACTCAACAACCGCAGGACCAACCTTCGCTTGCACCTTTACTATAAAATCCTTCATTCCTTTTTCTAAAGCATCCGCAGGGATTTTATATGTCCCACCTGTTGCGCCGTTAATAATTGTGAATGATTCACCAACTTTATAAAACCATTGATAGCTATATGTAATTTGACTGCTCTGTAACTTAGCACCGCCTTTATCTGTTACTTTAGCTCCTGTGACCTTTACCGTTTCACCTGGTGCCACAAAGTTTGAAGTCGTTTCGAATGTAGGCGCTGTAATTTCAAGTTCCAATGTATGAATAGTACGTGATTCACTTTTAAACGTAGTTCCTGTCGTCGAAGTTGCTTCTACAAAAATTGTTTTCCCTGCTGCTTCAGCGGGGATTGTGAAAGATGCCATTGTTGCACCAGAAATAGGTTTTTTCGTCGTAGTGCTTGACCCACTTTCATTCTCTTCATAGTACCACTGATACTTATTTACAATTGTGTTTGCTGGTAAGTTTTCAACGGACGCCTTTAACGTTTCGTTAACTGTATTTGTTCCTGTGACTAAAACTGTTGATGCTTCCTCTGCCCCTACTACAGTAGGCAAAATAAAGGCCGCCGGAATGGCTGCTACTGTGAAAAGTAATTTTTTATTCAATATATATTCAGTCCTCCTCTTTCCTTCTATAGAGTTATATCGGTAACATTTCCTTTAACTTTATTCATTTTAGACAATCTATCAATATGTATAGTTTCTACTAGTAATTTTCACATTGAAATTTTTCAGAAAAAAGCCTAGGTATCATCATAGTTTTAATCGTTGAACACAATTAAAAAACCAGGCACACAAGATGCCCGGTTATTCTTAGTTATATAAAGCTGTATAAAGAGAATCTAATTTATTTGAGAGTTTATTATATGCTTTCTGCCAAACTATCACATCATCCTTCAACGCATATACAGCTTCTACCTTTTCTAAATCACTTGCTAGTTGTGAATAGTTTCTCACTACTTTTTTCTGTGTTGCTGATAATTTCTCGTATTGATTTTTAATATCGTCAATCTTTTCTTTCGTAACGCCGTCATAAATGCCATTAACCGTTAATGCTTCAATCATCTGCACCAACTCAGTCGCAGCTATATTCTCTTTTAATTCCTCTGTTTGAAGATTGTTTAACACTGTTCGAACTGTAGGATCAAGTAGACTAAGCTGGGCCGTTGTTAGTTTTTGATACTCCTTTAGCACGGATGCTTTTGATTGCTCAGGCAAAGTATTATATTTCTTCTCAAACGCTTCTACTTTTTTAATATCCGATAGCGCCTGCTTTAAAATAGAAATGTTTGTTATTTGCTTTTTCTCAGCAGACGTAAGTTTATTATACGCTGTTTCGAATTCTTTAATTTCACTGATTGATTTAACATATATACTTCCATCGTACAATGCCGCTATTTCCGAATTCAAGTCAGTGTATACACTTTCATCCAATAATGTAAGTACTTCAACATAGCTAGACTCAGCAAGTTTTTGCTGATCTGCTGGTAATTTTAAATATGCTGTTTTCATCGTTTGAATTTTTGCATATCCCGTCCCTTTGTCTGCCTCTACTTTTGCCGCGTCCACCTTCTTCAAAAAGGCTTCGACACCCTTAACATTTTTTTCAGCAGCCTGTAATTGGGCAATATTTGTTACATATTTACGAGCTCCACTGTTTAGTTCTTTATAAGCTGCGGATGCTTTTGAAACAAGGTCTTTATAGCTTGCAAAGTCATTTAAATCACCCGTAGGTATGCTATTAATAGCCTCTACAACACCTTTTGCTTCCGCTTTATTTTCTGAATCCTTGATACTTGTGTCATTTTCAGACTCTTTTGGTGGTGTTAACTCACTGTCGTTATAGATTAAAGATTTCTGACCTATTGTGAGTTTGTCATAAGCTGTTTTTGCACTCTTATAGGATGATGCTAATTTTGAATACTTTGTACTTATATCCTTACTCAATCCACTGTAAGTGCCAATCAGTTTAATGACTTTTTGTGCTTCTTTTAAATCCTTTTGTAGCTGATTCAACGCTTCAATACCAGTTATTTGTTTAGCCGCTTCCTTTGAAAACGTTTTATATGCCGCCACTAGCTCCGAAATCTCTTTCAGTTTACTTTGTATTCCCTCATCTGAATCAATGTTAAAAGAATAGGTATATTTATCTGTCAGTTGCAATGATTTAATTTTTTCCGCTAAGTTCTGCGCTTTGTCTCTTTCTATACTAACAATCTTTTCTAGTTCACTGTACAATGCATCGGACATTAATGATTGTTGTAAATATGATAGTTTGTTATAGCTAGCTAGTAACGTATTCGCCTGCTTAATGAGACTACTCTCTGTCTTCGTGAAGCCGAGATTATTGCCTTCTCCTAGCAACTCACTTTGGATAGTTTGTGCTTTTTTCTCGATAACCTCTACTTTTTTCACATCTGCCCATGCATTTTTTAATATGTTTTGATTTTGCACAAGTAATTGATAATCTTTTGGCAATGTTTTAATGTAAGCTTGTACCCTTTCAATTTCACTCCGGAACTCACTTAATGTATTCGTGCCAGTTTCTAAACCCCATGCCATATTGTAGGCAGTTTGATCCCCACTAAAAATATGAATAATATGTGAATTCAATTGAATGATTTTCGACAATACCTCGCCTTGATTAGGGTTCTTCTCTATTTCATCGAGAATTGTTTTGATTTCATCAACCAAGCCTCGTTGTAAATAATCAAATTTCTCATAATCTGCTAGCAATCCCTTCGCATAGGCCAACTTGTCAGATGCTTGGCTAATGGCATTCTTTTTATCCATAAATGGTTTAATAGTTACAACATCAGCTACAGCCTTTTGTAAGATATCATAGTTCCCGATTTTACTTTTTTCAGCACTTGGTAAAGCTTTATATTTTTTTTCTAAATTTGCTACTTTCGCAGAAAAAGAGCCAAAGTCTGTATGAATATACTTTACTTTGTTCGTCGCATCTACTAAGCTGGCAATCTCAGATTTTAAATCGGCAACAGGCTGCTCAGACACTGTAATGTCATTTGAGTATTCAGAAGTTGTTTGATATGCGCCAACTTTTGCAGTTGCCTTCATAACGATTGTTTTCATTTGCTTTAATAGAGCATCCGCTGGGATTGTATACGAATTACTTGTCGCGCCATCAATAATGGAATAGACGTTACCTTCTTTGTAATACCACTGATAGCTATATGTAATTTGACTCGATTGAAGTGCTGCATCATTACCATCATTTACGGTTACTTCAGGAGCTTTCACTACTGCTCCTGGTAACACATACGTCTCAGTGAATTGTGGATTTGTCAATTTTAAGTTTAAAGCTTTAATAGCCATTGGTGCACTTGTATAAACAACCCCATTAGTCGTTTTCACTTCCACTGTTATTTGCTTACCAGCTGACTCTATCGGTAATGTCAACTCAGGAATTGACGCTCCTGAAATGGCTGTTTTACTTACACCATCTACGTAATACCATTGATAACCTTTTCCAGCTACAACCGTTTCATCCCCTAGAACACTAATATTGGCTTTTATATTTGTATTTACTCGTTGTTCATCTGTTGGTAGCAGTCCACGCTTTATTTCTGGTGCAATTACAATTGCATTACTTGTGTATACTGTTTTAGAGCTTGTATCTGTCACTTTTACTTTAATTGTTTTTCCTAATGCCTCTATAGGGACTAAGAATGTTGAATTTGTTGCACCTGTGATGGCTTCTTCTTTATTTCCTAAAACATAGTACCATTGATAGCTTGGGCTAGTACCTGTTGGTAAAGAAGAAGTAGCTATTGCCAGCTCCGTACCAACAATACCGCTTCCAGTTATCGTTACTTGTTCAGCTGCCGCAACTGTCTCAATTGGCACAACAAGCGCTGCTGGGGCTGCTACCATTAAAAATAGTTTTGCGTTATTCATTCATAGTTCGCTCCTCTTATTATGTATCTAGTAATATTATAGCAATACCTTCCACATACTATCAATATCATCCCTTATTAGGATATATTGGAATAATAATTATAGTATTAATTATATAAAAAAGAAGTACCTTTTTATATACGGTACTTTAGACTTCAAAAAATATTTAGAAATAATTTTCATTTTTTTATTGCTACGTCCTTTTTTCGCTGTATCAAAAAAACTCCTAACCAATGTTTGTACTGTAATAATTATTCAGTACAAAATTAATTAGAAGGTGTAAATGAATTGAGTTTTCTTGTTCTTCCATGTTGAACTATATTTTAGTACCCTTAAATCAAATAAAATGGGACGACCACCCGCTGTGAACATCATAATCAAGAATGTCACTTTCTTCTTTTAGAGTAATTCGAATCGACATCCCTTCATCTACATCCGAATTGATATAGAACTGTCCGTTAAAGGCTTGTACTCGTTCGCGCATGCCCTTTATCCCCATTGAATCAGATTGTATAATAACATCCATATCACAACCTACCCCATCATCAGAGTAAATAATTTCAAAACCATTTGCCATTTCTTGCAGGTGAATTTCGACAGAGGTTGCATAGGAATGCTTTAATGCATTGTTCAGTAGTTCCTGAAAAAGTCGATAAATCATAAGGTTTAAACGTTCATCTTCCAAATAAAGACGGTCAACCGTATAAATTAACTCAAAGTTAGCTCTCTTGCTAATTTTTTGAATAAACTTATCGAGTGCAGCATTTAATCCCAATGTATCCAATAATGGTGGCTTTAAATTCTCGCAATATAATCTTAAATCTTGCAATGACGCTATCATTTGCTCATGAATCTTGGCGAGCTTCGATTGAATTTCCATCGTATTCTTTTCATGCATAAGTGCATTCACTTCACGAGCAATATGAAGCTGCTCTTGTAAATTGGTATCATGAAGCTCTTGCGCCAACTGATATTTCTCTTCTTCAAATCTAAACCATAATAACTTGTTTAGCCATGGAAGCTGATTTTTATCTGCCTCTTTCACATGCTTTAACTGTTCTAACAATTCTTCAACCATTTTAGTATTTTCAATAAAATTATTTAAATATAAAAGCAGCAATTCAAGCCATAATAGTTCCTCATCTTTCAAATGAATGGAATTATTATGATCTACTACTAATATCCTTTTATAATCTACATCTTGGTGGATAAAGGCAAGATAAAACCTATCAATCCTTTTGATATCCCCCAGCTGTAACCTTTCTATTAATACTTCATCGAAATACTTATGTAGGTACTCTTGTGATTTATTTGTTGAAGTAAAGTGGTGATTTTTGTAATCATAGGTTAATACATATACACTATCTATCTCAAGATGTAGTGAGGCCTCCTGTACAAATTTTTGAAGTAAGTCCTCAATTTTAATGACACGTCCAATCCGATCAACGGTTGTATACAATCGATGGATATAATCTCCTTTTGTTGAAAAAAGAACTTTGCGCTTTCGATAGTCGATTTTTTCCTTAACGTAAAAAAGAGCGATTAAAGAAAAAAAAGAGAAGAAGAATAGTTCTAACATTTTTGAAATGGTAAAGTCAGCAATCCAATAAACTCCTAATAATAGCCAAAGTGTAAAAACCAATGAAAAACTAACATAATAACGTAAACGTGTAATAAAGTATTCTATATCAAATATACGTTCTGTTAACTGTGTGAAAAGAAAGCTAAAAGGAATCAACATAAGAAATAAAGAGCAAATATCCGCAGAAAGAATATATTTATGAAATAAAATTTCAGGTAAAGCATATAGAAAAAGAAATGGTAAAAAAGGAATGATGATACTCATTAATAAAATTTTCAATTGAGGTGTTTTATATTTAAAATAACTTATTCCTAAGACACTTAGATTTATAATAAGTAAAATTAAAAATATCCATAAGATTGTATTAGAGAATAGCAGATAGGTAAAAGGATAAATAATACTGAAGATACTAAGAAAAACTGCAACAATCGGTATTATATAAAATATTTTAATATTGTTGAAAAGTAGCCATTTTATATTCAAAAATAAAAAATAATTTCTTAAAAAATGGATTAATATTACTAAGCAAAGGAGCATACTACTACGATTCACAACTATTCCTACACTATCCAATCTTCCTGCAGCACCAATACTAACATATGCCAATGATACAATCAGGATAAACAGAATAAGTAAATTTATTAGATTCGTATTTCTCTGTTTGTAATACAAATAAAATGAAATTATTAAACTCAAGAAGTAATAACAACCAGGAACTACTAGCACATAATAAAATTGTTTTGGAATGTCTAAAGGATTTATTTGCACATGAATTATTTTTCCATCTGACTTCATCAATATTAGTTCATTAGCTACTCGAATTACTGGATCATACGTTATATTAGGTAGTTCATTAATCTCGGTGCCATCTATGTTTAATACAATATCTCCATATGCAATTTGATGCTTAGCTGCCCACTCTTTATAATAAGGATCAGCTACAATCCATTGCCCATTTTCTTCCTCTAGTTTAATACCTAAATAAGGCTCGCTATAAGTAACGTTTAGCAAATAAAGACCCAATGTTAGATAGATACCTATAGCAAGCCAAAACCATTTACTCTTTATTGATTTTAGGCCCAAAGCCCATTTTCTAAGCATACGTCTTCATCAAAAGAATCTAAAATCGCCTTTTGTTCAAGTGCTGTTACGCCAACTAGAGAAGCCTTTTTTTCTTTTAACAGTGTTACCATTGATGGATTTTGCTCTAAAAATTGAATCATGTTAATCATAAAATCTCCTCATTTCATTTGTTTTTTTGATGCGCATAGTTACATTCGGAAAATTCAGAACTTTCCATTTATAAAACTTTAATAGCCATTACAAAGTGAATAGCCATATTCTTTAAATACCAAAAAGTAATTATTAACCATATATGTAACTATAAAATAATTATACTATCTATTCACAATTTTTCAAACAACATTTTCTATTAAATGCTAAAAAATATTAGATTATGCGTAATTTATGTATAATATGTAATTTTTATCTAATTTATTCAATCCCGAATTTTGTATTTATATTGCAGTAATTTTCGGTTTATCATAGTTAAAGGCGGCTAAATACAAAAATTAAATGCTATAGAAAAAATGTTAAAGTAACAAAAAAAAATTCAGACCTCCATGACGAATTACAAAAATAAGACCAGAACTTACTTTCTTGTAAGTAGCTGGTCTTTGCTATCTTTAGTTGTCAGAAGTCCCAAATACAAAGATTGCTTCTTAAATCTTTGCAAAAAATCGTAACTTCTCCTTTATTCATATCAATAATCCTTCTATTTCGTATTTACAAATCAATCATTATATTATTTATCACGTCCATCTGAAATGAATCAGGGTTAAAGTCATTTGTTTTATCATTTCACGTGTCCTGAAGATCTCCTACAAAATAATAGGTTGCCAAAATAGGTTGTCATTTGGATAGGTTCTCCACACTTCCATTTCTTTTATTGGATCCGAACCAAATTACTTGAACCTCTCAAGACTGAAGTCACGAGTGTTCTCGTCGAATCAATAAAAAGCATAAAAAAGCTATCCGATAAGTAATGGATACTTATCGGATAGCTCTATTTCAATAAAAATTATGCTTTTTGGTAACGAAGCACTGGTGTACGAGCAGCGCGTGTTTCGTCTAGACGAGATACGACTGTTGTATGAGGAGCTTCTTGTACAATCGATGGATTTTCTTCTGCTTCTTTTGCGATTTGTATCATGATATCGCAGAATGCATCTAATGTCTCTTTTGATTCTGTTTCAGTTGGCTCAATCATTAACGCCTCTTCCACGTTAAGTGGGAAGTATGTTGTAGGTGGATGGTAGCCAAAATCTAACAGGCGTTTTGCCACATCCAGTGTACGTACACCAAGTTTCTTTTGACGACGACCTGATAATACGAATTCATGCTTACAATGACGGTTATATGGTAGATCGAAGAAAGGCTCAAGACGACGCATCATGTAGTTTGCATTTAAAACTGCATACTCTGTTACAGCTTTTAAGCCATCTGGACCCATCGTGCGGATATATGCGTACGCACGTACGTTAATACCAAAGTTACCATAGTAAGGTTTTACGCGACCAATGGATTGTGGTCGTTCGTAGTCGAAGTGATATGTGCCCTCCTCTGTTCTTACTAAGACTGGTTTTGGTAGGAATGGAATTAAATCTGCTTTTACGCCGACTGGACCTGAACCTGGACCACCGCCACCATGTGGACCTGTAAATGTTTTGTGTAAATTTAAGTGGACACAGTCAAAGCCCATGTCGCCAGGGCGCGCTTTACTCATTACTGCATTTAAGTTAGCGCCATCATAGTAAACTTTACCGCCAACAGCGTGAATAAGCTCTGCCATTTCGATAATGTTTTCTTCAAATAAGCCAAGTGTATTAGGATTTGTCAGCATGAGAGCAGCTGTGTCTGGACCCACTACTTTGCGTAAATCTTCAATATCGACTAAGCCATTTTCATCGGATTGTACAGTAATTGTTTCAAAACCAGCAACAGTTGCAGATGCAGGGTTTGTACCGTGCGCTGAGTCAGGTACGATGACCTTATTACGGTGACCTTCACCATTCGCCTCATGGAAGGCACGAATCATCATTAATGCTGTCCATTCACCATGTGCCCCAGCTGCTGGTTGTAATGTTACTTCATCCATACCTGTAATTTCTACTAAAGAAGTTTGTAGGTCATAAAGAAGTTCCATTGCGCCTTGTACAGTCGATTCATCTTGTAATGGGTGTACATTCGCAAAGCCAGAGAAACGTGCAACAGCTTCATTAATTTTCGGATTATACTTCATTGTACAAGAGCCTAGTGGGTAGAAACCTGAGTCCACACCATGATTTCGACGAGATAGTGCTGTATAGTGACGCATAATATCTAGCTCAGAAACCTCTGGTAATTCAGCTTCTTCGGTGCGTATTAAGTTCGTAGGAAGTAAATCTGCAAGATCAACTTCTGGTACATCAAGTGCTTCTAAGTTATACCCTACGCGACCTTCTTTTGTAATTTCAAAAATGAGTGATTGATTTTCGTTATGCATTAAGAGCCCCCATTTCTGCAACAAGTGCATCAATTTCTTCCTTCGTGCGTAATTCAGTTACAGCGATTAACACATGGTGCTTTAAAGCTTCATATGTTTGACCTAATGGATAACCACCGATAATACCTTTTTCAATTAGGCCTTTATTGATCTCTTTCACGCAGTTATTCGTTTTCACGACAATTTCGTTAAAGTGCGCGCCTTGGAATGCTACTGTGAAGCCTGCCGCTTCAAAGGCATTTTTTGCATAGCGAGTTTTCACAATATTTTGCGTAGCCATCTCACGCACACCTTGCTTACCAAGAGCAGTCATAGCAACCGATGCTGCAAGTGCAAGAAGTGCTTGGTTTGAACAAATATTAGAAGTCGCTTTATCACGACGAATATGCTGTTCACGTGCTTGTAATGTTAATACATAGCCACGACGACCTTCACCATCTACTGTTTCACCAACAAGACGACCAGGAACTTTACGCATTAATTTTGTTGTAACTGCGAAGAAACCACAGTGTGGGCCACCGAATGCTTCTGCAATACCAAAGACTTGCGCGTCACCAACACAAATATCTGCTCCTAATTTTCCAGGAGGTGTTAAAATACCTAATGCTAGTGGGTTTGAGGATACAACAAATAAACTTTTTGCTTCATGTGCAATGTCACCAATTACTTGTAGGTCCTCTACTTGACCAAAGAAGTTTGGATATTGTGCAATGACAGCAGCAGTATTGTCATCGATAAGCTCTTTTAATGCGCCAACATCTGTCACACCATCTTTTTGAGGGATAGTTACGATGTCAATCGATTGACCGTATGCATATGTAGCAACGACATCACGATATTCAGGGTGAACCGTTTCAGATACTAAAATTTTCTTACGACGTGTATGACCTGCTGCAAGCATACCTGCTTCAGCTAGTGCAGTACCTCCATCATACATAGAAGAGTTAGCAAGATCCATGCCTGTTAGCTCGGCAATCATCGTTTGGAATTCAAAAATTGCTTGTAATTCCCCTTGTGAAATTTCTGGTTGGTAAGGTGTGTAAGCTGTATAGAATTCTGAGCGAGAGATTACGTGATCCACGATAACCGGTTTATAGTGATTGTAAACGCCTGCACCTAAAAATGATACGTTGGCATTGGTATCTTTATTTTTCGCAGCAAGTGCTGTTAATTCTTTTAACAGTGCTGATTCTGATTTCGCTTCTTTAATGTCATAAAGGCCTTTGAAACGTACTTTTTCTGGGATATCCTCGAATAATTCTTCAACTGAGGATACACCAACTACGTCTAACATTTCTTGTTTATCTTGCTCCGTCATTGGTAAATAACGATGTTTCATAAATGTAGGTCCCTCTTTTCAAATTTTATTTTGAACGCTTGTAAAACGGTGTTTCAACTGTTACTACCTTTAAGTGCTTACCACGAATTTCAATTTCTAATTCTGTTCCGATAGTTGTGAATTGACTGTCAATTAATGCGTGACCAACATTACGTTTAGAAGAAGGAAGCTGTGTACCTGTTGTGACTTCACCAATTTCCTCGCCGTCCTTGAATACTTTGTAGCCATGACGTGGAATACCTTTATCAATCATTTCAATCCCAACAATCTTGCGAGGTAATCCACTTTCTTTTTGTGTAACTAATGCATCGTGTCCAATAAAGTCATCTTTATTTAATTTCACAGCAAATCCAATTCCTGCTTCAAGCGGAGAGATGGTCGCTGATAGCTCTTGACCGTATAGAGGAAGGCCCGCTTCAAAACGAAGTGTATCACGGCAGCCTAAACCTGTTGGCACAACACCTTTATCTTTACCGGCCTCTAAGATTTTGCCCCAAAGTGCTTTTATATCTTCAGGAGAACCATACAGCTCAAAACCATCCTCTCCTGTATAACCACTACGAGAAACTAAAGCTTTATGTCCAGCAATTTCAACGTCTTCTTGGAAGCGGAAATATTTAATTGCACTTAAATCAGTAGTTGTTAATGTTTGAAGAACCTCTTCTGCTAATGGACCTTGTAGGGCAATTTGCGCATAAGCATTCGATTGATTGTCGATTGTGACATCATATTGGTTCTGATTTTCCAACATCCAGTCATAATCTTTTTCAATATTAGCTGCATTGACACATAATAAATAACGATTGTCAGCTAATTTATACGTCAATAAATCATCAACAACGCCACCATCTTCATAGCACATTGCATTGTATTGCGCTTGACCCGTAGTAATTTTTGAAATGTCATTTGACAAAAGATTTTGTAAAAAACTTAGCGCTTCAGGACCTGTTACAAAAATTTCTCCCATATGTGACACATCAAATAGGCCTGCACGATTACGCACGGCATCATGTTCTTCTTTAATAGAAGAGAATTGCACCGGTAGTTCCCATCCACCAAAGTCAACTGTTTTACCACCAAACTTTGCGTATTCGTCGAATAGAGGAGTACGTTTTAATTCATTCGTCATTAGTATTGCCCCCTTATTGTTAGTATCATTTTTACTGATAGTAGTTCGTCTGTTTTTCGACATAAAAAAAGACAGACGAACCCCTTTTCGGGATTCTCTGTCCTTGCACCTGAAAGTTACACCAGACTGACTCGCATTTTCTTGATTGCCAATCAGTAGGCTTTCCCCTTTGGTGGCTGTTGTACTACAGCTCTCTCCAGAGTTGCGTCTTGTACGAGTCCTTTTACCTGAGAGATTCATAGCCCTTAGCTACTTGCTCCTTCGGTGGCGTCTATACGCGCTCTCCCCGCACAATCATCCGCCCAAGAATCATCTTGGTACTATTTAGTATTCAATGTACTTAAGTTACCTTATTAGTCTATATCCTAACATTGATTGTATTGAAAAGGCAAACATTTTTTAAATTAACTTCAAAAACGAACATTGTTGTTAATTTTAAATATCATCGTTCGCCTTTTAGTCTTTTCACTTGAAATACTAAATACTCTAAAATATTGCGGATTGTTCTACCTTCTGTCAGAACCTGTATATGTCCTGCTTCACGATAAAATTTCCTTCTGTAGTGATACAGTTCTTCTAATTCTTCCTTCGTTGAACTTTGTACAATAGGTCGGTTTGGATCATGCTGTATTCGTTTGTATATATCTTCGAATGTCGCATCTAAAAAAAACACGAGTCCACTGCGTCTCATTATTTTTCGATTTTCTCCATTTACGGCCACACCGCCGCCTGTTGAAATAATACAAGCTTCGTCTCGGAAATTTTTCAAAAATTCTGTTTCTATCTCTCGAAAACGTGCCTCTCCGTATTTTTCGAAAATCTGTGGAATTGTCATGCCCTGTTGTCTAACAATTTCATGATCCATATCATAGTAAGGCAGCTTTAATAAATAGCTTAACCGCCTTCCTAATGCACTTTTCCCGCATCCCATAAAGCCAACTAAATATATTTTTCGCATTCGAATCACCTTCTTATAACTACGATTCTACACTGTCTGACAAAATTTGTCCTAATAAATTTATCGTAGCTCGAACATTGACCTTTTCAAGCGCATCATATGTTCGTAACTGAATTTCATAAGACATCAAATACGTAAGAACAAAAGTAGTTACAAAAAATAATAATGCAATTGCGATTAAAAAAATAGCCCCTCTGTCATTTTTCAATAATTGGCACATAATAGGTCCGCTCCTTCTGCAAACCACTAGGAAATTCGACAGCTACTGTTAGTTCATTATTTTTATATTGGAACTGACAACTATTAAGACCGATAAGCATCGGTACATGACCACCATTCACTTGATCACGTATAATATTGTTATAGCAATCGATATGATGAAGTGTATTTGAAACTTGAAAAGTGATTCTCTTTTGATCATTGCGAATCGTAAACGATGAAACATCCACTAAATACATATTTAAATCATAAACAAATAGCTCCCACTTTGATTGTTCATCTGTCAATACGGTTGTTTTCACTTCCGCATACCATAACATGGTCATTAGAAAAAGATGAGTAATCAACACAAAAACAACTACTTGAAACAATGCTTCTAAAAGTGTGTAACCTTTTTCGTTCATTTACGCTCACCTGTAAGTTGAATACATTTTTGACGCAATTTGCGTGTATTTTGAAAAGTGACACATATCCCCTGCCCATCATAAAGCCAATGATAATCCACACCCTCAATTGTTTTCATACCTTCCATTTGATGTAGGTAACGATATTGCTTTAAACCTTCATAAGCAGTCTCTGCAGCAGCAACCTCAAGCTTTTTGTTGTATAAATTAGTTTTCATACTATAACTAATTGGTAATATTGTTGTACAGATCACCATGACAATGACCATCGATAAAATGGTTTCTACAAATGAATATCCCGATTCATTCAACTCTGGATCTCCCGCGCCCTAATGTCATGACAACCTTTTTAATACCTTGAGGCGTTTTAAAATACAGAGTGCCTGCATTAATAATATTCCCATTGTAATTATACATAATGCTTTGAATCGTACTTGAAGCTGTCATTAATTCGACTCCCTTTGGAAAAGGTCGCTCATAGTAATTGGTATAGAAATCTTTTTTTATAATATATCGGTGGGGTGGGCTCTCAAACTTCATGGATACATACTCACGCTGCTGCATGCTATAAGTTTGAATAAATTGAACATCCAATTGGATTTGTGTGAAAAAACGCTCAAGTTCCTTTATTTCAGCTACTTTTAAGGAAATCTTTGTCACGATACCTGTTAAACACATCACGACAAACAAAACGATTAACATTTCAATCAACGTAAAGCCACGCTCATTTTTAATATCGATCATGTTCCACTAGCTCCTGCTCCTGAAGGTGGATTTGCTAACTGAACTTCACCTTCACTTGTAATTACAATTTCATTTTTATTGGGGCAAGTGGTTTCATTTTCTTTCAAATAACCTTTATCCACTAAATCTCCCAGCGTTGGGTAAGCCATAAAATCGACTCTATATGCCTCTACTTGCCCCTGCACCATGGAGATATAGGCAGTACAGCCTTTTTCATCTATCGTCGCAAAGTGTTTCGTTACATTGGGAATGGTGATTAAGATCAGCACCGAAATAATCAGTAGTACGATTAACATCTCAATTAGCGTAAACCCTGCTTGTTGTTTTATAGGCTTCATTTATTATCCTCCTATACTAGTTCAATCATGTGATATATCGGTAATAATAAACTTACATAGGCAGCAACTATACATAGCGCAATGATGATGAAAAACGTTGGTTGCACAAGGGTTAGCATACGCTTCAGTAAATGTTCCTGTTTTTCTGCTAGCAATTCACTGTACAATACGAGCTCTTTCCCAAGATAACCACTCTGTTCTCCATGTTCTACGAAAATCGAGAAATCCTTTTGCCATTCAGTCATAAACATCACCGCATGTGTAAGTGTATCGCCGTAAATAACCCTTTCTTTTATACGACCCGCAAAATACTGAACAAATGGTTGTAACTGCTGTTCTTCTAAAATTTGAAGACTTGTCTGTAAAGAGAAACCACTTTGCAGCAAGCTTCCTAAATAGGCAGCAAATTGTCTTGTCATCGATAAGCGAATAAAGATACTAATAAACGGAATTTTTAAAGACATGTACAGCTGCTGAGCAATTGGTTTTCGTTTAAGAAAGAACCGAAGGATAATCGCGCTGAAAACGGCCACTAGACCTATAGTAAGAAGCATATCAGGCAAATGTAATAAGTAACGTGAAAGTGCAATGCTTCCCTCCCCTGCTTCACTGCTACGACTCAAAACCATTTTTTCGATATTTGGAAAGAAGATCGTTCGAAATACTAAGAACAGCAGCAATAAAAACAGCATTAATACAACGGGGTACAAAAGGAGCCTTGTAAATTTTTTCTTTGTTGCCTCATTCAATGCCATTTGCTTGGCGACACCATTTAATGCTTCCATCATATGCCCATTATTTTCTGCAATCGATATAGCTACTAAATAATGCTTTGATATTTGCAATGTTTCCAGTACCTCTGTTACACTTGCTCCTTCCCTAAATCTGTCATTTATCATTTGTTGTATCTCTTTATGCGCTTCTATATGATGCGGTAAAAGCATGGAAATAGCTTGTGCAAATAAATATCCTTCCTGCATTAACACACTTAAGCGACTGAAAAAATCAGCCTGCTCCTTTACTCTCCATCTGGTCGACCTTTTATAATCCACCTGCAACTTCTCAATAAGCTCTCGTAGTTTCATAAAGCTGACTCTCTAACATTTTTATTTGGCCAGTAAGCGTTAAATCATGCGGCAACTCGTAGATAGCTTTCTGTCGAATGGCATGAATAGCCTCACTCAGGTGAACATCGCTTAATATTTCTAACAATGCACGTCGCTCTTCTTGCTTTTGTGGTGTTTGGATAAGTAATTGTGCCACAATACCAATAACCGTCTGACGGAGTTCCTCAATTGATACCCCTAAATCGATTAATCGGTAGAGACAACTAACAGAGTCCTTCGCATGTATCGTCGTTAAGACGAGATGACCTGTAAGTGATGCCTCTATTGCGATCTTTGCTGTTTCTTGATCTCGTATTTCACCAATCATAATAACATCTGGTGAATGCCGTAAAATTGCCTTTAAACCAGAAGCATAAGTAATGCCTGCTCGTTCATTTACTTGAATTTGGAGAAGATGAGCTTGGTTATTTTCTACTGGATCCTCTAAAGAAATGACATGTTTATTGAGATGCGTAGAACAATGATGAATGAGGGAATATAAGGATGTCGTTTTACCGGAGCCAGTTGCTCCACTGAAAAGCAAGATGCCTTGCCTGCTATCAACAAGTTCCAGCAACTTATCTGCTGCACTTTTGGAATAACTTAAGGAAGTAAGTGGGAATGCGTGGTTTTGAAGTAGAAGCCGAATAATGAGGCTTTCTTTTAAATAAGCAGAAGGAAGTGTAGAAACACGGAAAGCAAAACGATTTTGCTCGACTGTTTTTTGAAAGGAGCCACTTTGGGGTTTTCGTCGCTCACTAATGTCTAATGCTGCTAAAAATTTATAATAGGATACAATTCGCTCCGCTAACTCATTTGGAAGATCACCTGCGTGAAGCAACTTATCATATTTTCGAAAGTTAATACGGTAACGACCTTCATCCGGTATGATTAGTAGATCCGAAGCACCAAAGTGATAGGCCTTTAACAAAAGCTGCTCACATTTTTGTTCGACTACCGACTCAAGGTTTTGCATAGATGCACCTCTTTTCTGGTTCGTTCGAATATGACCGCCCTATTCGTTATTCCCTAGTATAAATAGGAATGGAATACGATGAAAGCCCTTTTCCTAAAATAAATTTTTGCTATTAATTTTTCACTTGTTTGTGGTTTTTTGCTAAAAAAATGTGGATAACTTGCAAATTTCACTAATAATGAACATAACTACATGTAAAAGTTAATATTTATGTTGAAAGGAACTGTAACTTTTTCAATAATACAATATAATAGAATCAACATGATATTTTTCCTAGCTATAATTTTACTACGTTTTCAAAAATACCAAAATTGAGGTGAGGCAAATGATCCATCCATTAAAAATTACTAGTACATTAGCCGATGAGACTAGATACTCTATCTATGAGTACATCCTAAAAGAGAAAAAAACAGTAACCGTACAAAATATTGCCGATCAATTTGGCATACATCCGAATGTTGCACGCCTTCATTTAACTAAGTTATCAGAGATCAATATCATTTCAGCCGATTTCGCAAAAACTGGCAAAGGTGGTCGTCCTGGACGTGTTTATAAAGCATCGGAAAAAGGTGTATCCCTTACATTCCCACGCCGCGATGAAGATCGCCTTTTAAAATGGTCCATTCAACTGATTCAAGAATTAGGTGAACCAGCATTGGCAAAATGCCAAGACATTAGCTATCAAGATGGCTTTCAACAAATGAAAAATTATGTTTCCGCTGAATTAAAATTGAATAATACCTTTTCCTTTGAAGAAAAGCTGCAATTGTTAAAAGACAATGCTGCGTTAATCGGCTATATTCCGCAAATACAACAAACAGAACATGGGAAAAAAGTGATTTTCTCTATTTTTAATTGTCCGTTCCAAGAGCAGCTTAATAAACATTCGGAAATTGTTTGTACTTTACACGAATCTTATTTAAAAGGACAGTTGGATGCTCTATTTTCAAGCAATGAATTTGTACAAATTGAAAGCATGGTACATAATTGTGATTTATGTAAATATGAAATAAACGTGACAGAAATCGATAGCTAAATTTGAAAATCCATTTGTTTGTCACAAAGAAGAAGAAGTTCCAGTTTACAGACACCTTTCATATCATTTATAATGAGTAAGAGATTATTGTGTCGTGGGCAAAAGGAGGGGAAATTTCATGGATAATATGTATAAAGTTATGGCATTCTGGACAGGTATATTTGCAGTTATGTTCTACCTTGGTGGTATGAACGAAGTATCGCTATTATTCGTAGGTAATACAGGTTTATTCTTATTATTAGGCTTCTTAAACCTTTCAGAACGTATGTACATGTACATTTTCGGAGCATATTTAACTGTATTCTTCGCTGGCTTCACGTACTATACAACATTCATTCACGTACCTGGTGCGGGACATTAATACAGTAAAAATAGTGTGTCTCACAAATAAGTGAGACACGCTTTTTTATGTTCATTTATGCAATCATTTCGATTAGAGCAGGAATTGATACATAAATACGTGATAAAATCTCCATTTATTTAGCAGTTGGTCGCATAAAAACATAGAAAAAATCCCCCTTCACAATCAATTAGGTTAAATTCGTTGCTATCAAACCTATATGAATCGTTTGGGGGATTTTTGCATATTATTAAGTTAATGTAGGTTTAAATTTATTAAATACAAAGGTCTGTAAAATCATCCAAATAGATGACACGGTCCAATAGAATGGTATGGCAGAAGGCATGAAAATTGAAGATATGACTAATATAACAGGCATCACGAATATCATCATTTTCATTTGTGGATTACTATTATCCGATTGCTTAAATGACATATAAATTTGAATCATCATCGCTAAACCTGCAATAATTGCCATAAAACTATCCGTAGAACCTAGATTAAACCATAATAAATCCTCATGTTTGATGGCATTACTTTTTGAAATGGTGTAGTACAATCCGGTTAAAATAGGAAATTGAATGAGCGCTGTTAAACAACCACTTTTCATTCCTGAAAAGTTTTCCATAACTATTTGAGAAATTTGTACTTGATATTGTTTACGTTCTTCTTCAGTTTTAACTTTGCTTAATTTTGATTGTAGTTCTATTAAGTGATCTTTATTCCCTTGTGTAGTTTGAGTAACAGCTAGTTGGGATTTAAAGGATTTATAATTAGGGTACATCAGTATTAAGCGTATCAGCACAGTTAAAAGTACTATAGCTAATACGTAGCTACCTGTGAAGTTAAAGAAAACATCTAACAAATTTGTCATTGGTTGTGTTAATAAAAAATCAAACATTAATTAATATCTCTCCTTTTATAATTGTTTTTTATAAAAGGGATATTAATTCTTCGTCATTATCGGACTTACTGTAAATTACTTTTCTCAACCATCTATTAAGAAATATACGAGATAGATAAATCCTATTTTCGAAATTGACATTAACAGTTAAATCAATCGTTACATCAAGTTTAGTATCGATGGTAGAAATTTTATCAAAAAAGGTATAGATGTATACCTTAATAAATGGACTATGTTGAACTAAGCAACTAAAATCAGTAATCAACGATAGTAGTAGTATTAATTCCATTCACATCACCTAGTTCCATTTTATCATGAATGAATAGTATTGTATAATTTATACAGACTAATAATTTTTAAAAACCATTTAAAAATGGATTTGTTTCCATCTCAGCCCCTACTGTCGTATAATTACCATGACCTGGATAAATAATGGTATCCTCTGGTAGCGTTAATAGTTTATCATGAATCGATGCCAGCAATACCTTTGTCGAACCACCGAGTAAATCTGTTCGACCAACACCTTGCTCAAATAACGTGTCTCCAACAATTGCAAATCCATCATTTTCAAATATATATGAAATACTACCTGGTGAGTGACCTGGTGTAAAAATTGCTTTGAAAATAAAGTCGCTTATTTCAAATCGTTGTTCTTTCTTAATAATATTTTCCTCAGCTGGTGCAGCGACATTATAATTTGGCAGCGCTGCATATTTACTCGAGCCATTTTTAATTGGATCACTTAACCAGCTTACTTCTTTGTCATGAATCCATACCGGAAGTGCAAATGTCTCTCTTACTGCATCTACTGCACCAATATGATCAAAATGTGCATGTGTTAAAAATATGCCTAGCGGTTTAAGTCCATTACTTCGTATAACCTTAATAATACGTCCTGCTTCCTCGCCTGGATCAAAGATTAAACATTCTTTGTCTTTATTCGATACGATATAACAATTCGTTTGCACTGGACCAAGCGAATAGCTTCGTACATTCATCATCCTCATCACCTCAACTTCATATTATACATTCATTGCCACAATTTGACGATAAAAGTTCATAGTTTCCGCTATATTAGTTCTCGACAAACAAAGATAGAACGTTTACAATTAAGGAGGAATATTGTTTACGACATTCATTTTCTGATGTCGAAAGGAGTGTCTTTTTAATGAACTTATTAATGGTTATTTTTGGTCTAGTAGCGATCTTAGCAGTCGTTGGTACATTCCAAGCAATTAAAGAAAAGAACCTATTAAGCGTTGTTTTCAACTTATTAAGTGCAGCTGTATTTGGTTGGTTCACAATCATGACAGTTATCCATAGCGGATACCCACCAACATTACACTAAGATTCAGACAGAGTAAAGAGCAGTCTCATAAGAGGCTGCTCTTTTTCTATGTCTCCCTCCTTTTAATAAAGCATGTTACCCACGTATCGAATCCAGTTAACGTGGCGCTAATTGTTGAAATTTGCGCTGAAACGCATCTGAGCCTTTACAACAAATAATTACTGTGACTCATCTTCATTTAAGGTATAATAGAAGTAAATATATTGAAAAATAGTATATTTTTTTGTGTTCACTTTATCATAAATAGTACCGTATTAAGGAGATTCTCATGCAGCGTAAGAAAATTATTTTTATGATATTTTCAGTGATATTGATCATTTCACTCATTGGGATTGCTGTTAAAAATGAAATGTCTAAAGAAACGGCAATAAATTTGATCGTTGATAAAAAAGATGGGACCAAACAAATTGCCTTTGACACGAAATTGACGCAATTAGATGAGTCAACGACAACATTGGAAGAATATAAAGGAAAAATCCTCATCATTAACTTTTGGGCTTCTTGGTGCGGTCCTTGTCAAGAAGAAGCGCCCGACTTAAAAGATTTTTATGACAACAAACCTGATAATGTTGAGTTATTAGCAATAAATGCAACCTCATCAGACAGTCGTGAAAATGCCATTAAATTTAAGGAACTGTATAATTTAAGTTTTCCTATATTTCTAGATTTAGATAGATCGCTAGGTAAATCATTAGAGGTAATGGCTTTTCCAACAACATTTATTATTAATGCTGAAGGCATTCTAAAGTATACAATAAAAGGTCAAGTCAATCAAAAGCAGTTAGATAAATTGCTAGCCACTCTTTAGTTGTCGTGGGCGTTTAATCGGCTCATCACCTGAAATTGATTTCCACTCTGTCCCTGCCGCTGTTTTATGAGCCAGTGCTCTCTCAGCCTTCATATCGTAGTAATTAGCCCTCTAGAAGTATCAGAAAGCCGCAAACTCAAGTATTCAGCATGCAATGGCTATATAAAAAAAGAGACCTCACATGGAGATCTCTTTTTTTATTCCGCATTAAGGGTCAGTAAGCCGCCCATCACAAGTTAAAAGTTGAGGTAGGCGATCAACTGACCGTAATAGCCGGATTGGTTCAACTAAATCAGCGGGGATGAAGAAAGCCCCCACTGATTGAAGTTTCACTTTATTTCACTGCGTCTTGCTTTAAGTTACCCGTCTTTTCATCATAGAAACGGAGTAAGTCTCCATTAATAATCGCATCAGAGTTTTCTAATTCAATTGTTGCACGATCAGCATAAGGCTGACATGGCTCACCATCGATTTGCTCACCTGTTGCTTTGTCGTAGCAAGCTTCTCCAGCATAGACATATTTGTCAGTTACAAAACGACCGTCACGGAAAATAACAAAATCCTCATGCTCAGGAGAGAATAAATCTGCACCTATTTGCATATCTTTTGACGTTTCCACTCCTAGAAGGTGTAAAATCGTTGGACGTAAATCCAATTGACCAGCTACCTCCTGCATTTCTTTACCTTCACCAGAACCAGGAATATGGACGAATAAAGGTACTTCTTGTAACAAGGCATTATCATAAGGTGTAATACTATCCTTACCTAAGTACTGTGCCATTGCTTTGTTATGGTTTTCAGAAATACCATAATGGTCGCCGTACATAACGATAATTGAGTTATCATAGACATCTTGATCTTTTAATGCTTGGAAGAAGTCTTTAATACCTTCGTCCATGTAACGAACTGTTTGGAAGTAACGATTCAATGTACCTGAGTTCGAAGTATATTCAGGAATCATTACATCATCTGGATCCAATGTAAATGGATAGTGGTTCGTTAACGTAATTAAACGAGAGTAGAAAGGCTGTGGCATATCTTTCATTAATGCAGCAGATTGCTCAAAGAATGGAATATCTTTCATTCCCCAGTTGACTGCTTGCCCTTCTTCAACTTTATATGAGTCTACATCATAAAATTTATTGATTTTTAATGATTTGTACATCATGTCACGATTCCAGAACGATTTGTTGTTCGGGTGCATAACGTTTGTAAAGTAACCATTTTCTCCAAGACGCTCAGCCATCGAGTTATACGTGTTTCCACCATGTGTGAAGAATACTGCACCACGACCAAGGCCAAATAATGAGTTTTCAACAATAAATTCTGAGTCAGATGTTTTCCCTAGACCTGTTTGGTGGTAGAAATTACTGAAATAATATGTGTCTGGATCTTTTGTTAAAGAGTTTAAGAACGGTGTAATTTCATGGCCGTCCATATCATTATTAATCACAAAGTTTTGTAAAGACTCAAGTGATACAACAATAAGATTACGATCCTTGTATTTTCCAAACATATCTTTATTGATAGCTGCCTGATTTGATCGAATATAGTTATTCACTTCTACTAATTCACTGCCATCTGCTAATGCGCGTTGTGCAGAAGATTTAGACTGAATATAAATATCATACAAATGGTAGTTGTACGTACCGATATTTTTCACAAGTAATTCACGGTCAAAGCTACGTGTTAAAAGTTGTGGACGCTCTGTTTCCGCTAAACCTAAGTTTAAGAAAGTCATTGCAATAGCTAATACGAAGAATGCACGACGGAATTCAACGTTAACTTTTACTGCTGCTTTCATTCTTGGTAAGTATTTATTCGCAAGTATTAGAATGAATACATCCGTAAAGTACAATAAATCCCAAGGGCTAATAATGGCTGCTGCCGATGTTCCTAAATCACCAAAATTACTTGTCTGGAATAATACCGGTAAAGTAATAAAGTCATTGTAGAAACGATAGAAAGCAACGTTCCCATATAAGACAATTGATAAAATGACACTGACTATAAGAATATAACGATTTCTTGCTTTAGGTGATTTAAAGAATAACGATAAACCGTAAGTAAACAATAAGAAACTTAGCGGATTGATGAACAAAATAAATTGTTGCATCGCATTTTCTATTTTCATCTCAAAGCTTGTGTGATAAACAATGACCGTTTTTATCCAAGTTGCTACGACTGCTAGTATCATAAATGAATGTTTAGGCCACTTTATTGATTTCATTCCTAACATCCTCTCCTATTCCTTACAAAAAAAAATAATAAATTTAACTAAACTGTTACTGAAACAAAATATATCTTAATCCTTTTTTTACAGATAAGCAACAGATATATTTTTGGAAAACATTTCTGCTCATGCTCTTATATGCTCAGGATACTTATATATACGTTTCTCTTTGTAAAAAGTTTCGTAAAAACATAAAAACAGTGGGAAACCACTGTTTCATAGAATATTACATACATATTACAATATTTTTACCATAACCAAATCATTCACACTTAAAACACTATTGTTTATTTTGTTCAACACGAAGTCTTGTTGTTTCTTGTCGAATCAATAATAACGCCATTTGATAATCTTTAATATCCAGTACATTAGACTTATACAACTCACGAATTTCATCTTCCATTAACATTAAATCACCAATTGGATCACGTGTATAAATATAAGTGCCATATGTTTTCAATAATTCATAAATATCTAACATTTTATCCATTTTTAATTCGCTCCTCGTTGTGCTACACAGTTAATACGATTTGTAGGTGTCACAATGATATCTACCGGACAATCATGTGTCTCTTTTGGTACATTTTCACGTAGCTGTTCATCGAAAACCAGCGACATGAGCTTACCCTTTGTATAGTTTACTAAATAGCGATCATAATAACCACCACCATAGCCTACACGATAGCCATGTATGTCAAACACAACTCCTGGAACAAGTATGACATCCATTTCATTTGCGTCAACAAATTCAGTGAGTTCCGGAATTGGCTCACGCAAATGCATATAAACAGTTTCTAGCTGAGCGAACGATTCGATGATATAAAACGACATTTCTCTCGTTTTCGGGTGGCATTTAGGAACAGCTACCTTTTTTCCAAGTTGCCATAGCGCTTCAATTAAATGAATTGTATCGACCTCTGGCTTATTGGATATCGTCATACCAATTGTCTTTGCTTCTATTATATATGTTTCCTGCAACACTTTTTTAGCCACTAAAAATGATTGGTCGCGATATGCAGTTGCAGTCATCTTAGCAAGAGATTCGCGCACTTCATTTCGTAAAATTGTTTTATCCATACGAGGCTACCTCCTATTAGAATGTAGAAAGCCAAAACCACATGTGGTTTTGGCTTAATGAGCGATTACTTTGTTTCACGGTGAAGAGTGTATTTCTTCTCGCGAGAGCAATATTTTTTAAGTTCAAGACGCTCTGGATTGTTACGCTTGTTCTTTTTTGAAATGTAGTTACGTTCGCCGCAATCTGTGCAAGCTAAAGTAATGTTTACGCGCATCATTAACCCTCCCACTCTATATCAAGAATTAAAATTTGAGCATGATTTATACGACTAACCCATTATACCATAAACTGAAAAAAAATCTACCTTCATTTCATATTAAGTTTGCATGTGGTAAAATACCTTATAATTACATAATTTAATGAGGTGAAACTATTGGATTTATCCATCATACTTATGATTGCTGGTATCGTTCTTATAGTTGTATCGTTCTTTTTCAAAAATACTGCGAAAAAAGTCGAACAAGATGTTGAAGAGTTATCTATATCTATTTTTCAAGAAACAAATAATTTGAAACGTCGCTTAAAAATTGTTGAAGAGGAGCTTCTTTTAGAGCCAGAATTTCAGGTGAAATCACCGGTAGCTCAAAATCAGACGATACAAAATCCAAAAATGCAGCAAGTTATGCATGCTGTTCAACAAGCAGCACAAGCGACAAAGGCAGCGCCTACGTCCCAAAATACGAAGCCTATTCACCAAATCATTATTAGTCAGGTGCTTGAACTCAATAAGCAAGGACTATCTATTGCTGATATTAGTATTCGTTCAAATTTAACAGAAGAGCAAGTTCGCCAAGTGATTGCAAACGGAGGTCGGTAATTGTGAATAAATCCGCTATCCGTGCATTTGGCATCGCACTTTTTCTAATCGGGGCATTGCTTGCCTTAGCAGATCGTTTTGATATCAATATTGGTTTACCCACTGTAACCTCCTCTACGGACAAGGATGTAGAGGCATTACAAAAGAAATTAACTAACGCAACTAAAGAACTTGCCTCGTTAAAAAAACAGGCCACGCAGCAGGCTGCTAAAAATACACATGACGATCATATGCCTGAAGAAACAAACGAAGTCGACACTGAGACAGATATCCCAACAGATGAAGCAACGATGACACTTCAAATATATAGTGGTATTACCCCATATATCGTGGCACAGAAACTTGAAAATGGTGGTATTATTCCGAATAGCGTAGAAATGGAGCTCCTCCTTGCAAATGCTAAATATGCTCGCAGCTTACAAATTGGCGCTTACGAAGTAAAGTCTTCGATGTCATTAGAGGAAATTGCTAAGCTAATTACCGGAAAGAAGCAATAAGTCACAACAACTTATAATCTATTGAAGAAAGGCTGTTAACAAAAATCAGAGCCATCTGACTTTTGTAACAGCCTTCTTTTATACCATTTGTGCTTGCTCTAAAAAGGATTGCATCATTTCACTGCCCTCTTTTGTACCAATTGATTCTGGATGGAATTGTAACCCGAATAACGGATATTGCCTGTGCTGAATCGCCATAATTTCAGCATCATCACTTGAAGTTGCCGTGATGATAAAATCCTCATGTAAAGTACTCGGCTCAATAATTAGCGAGTGATAGCGCATCACTTCAAGTTCGCCGTCTAAATGAGCAAATAAACCTGTTTTGCTGTATTGCAAAGTAGACAACTTTCCATGCATAATATTTTTTGCTTGCACGATGTTACCCCCAAACGCCTGCCCAATCGATTGATGCCCTAGACAAATCCCTAAAATCGGAAACTCCGTATATAGCTCTTTCACCACATCCACTGTAATCCCTGCTTCATCTGGTGTACCTGGACCAGGAGATAAAATAATCGCCTCTGGCTGCAATTCCTTTATCGCTTCTATCGTTAGTTCATCGTTCCGAACTACCTTCACTTCTTTTCCTAACATACTTACCTGCTGATATAAATTATATGTGAATGAATCATAGTTATCGATCAATAAAATCATTTTTTCACCTCCAGTAGCGCACGAGCTTTATTGAGTGTTTCTTCATATTCAGATAAAGGAACCGAATCATATACAATACCAGCTCCTGCCTGTACATGCGCACGGTCATCTTTGATAATCATTGTCCGAATTGCAAGGGCTAAATCCATATCCCCTGTTGAAGAAATATATCCAACTGCACCTGCATAAACTCCACGCTTCACCGGTTCCATCTCATTAATTAGCTGCATGGCACGAATTTTCGGCGCCCCTGAGACTGTACCCGCTGGCAAGCACGCACGTAGCACATCCAATACATGCACCTCATCGCATAATTCGCCGATGACCTCTGACACAATATGCATAACATGTTTATAACGCTCAATGTTCATATATTTAGCCAACTTCACTGAACCTACTTTTGATATACGCCCAATATCGTTACGACCTAAATCTACCAACATACGGTGCTCTGCAATTTCCTTTTCGTCTTTTAGTAAGCTCTCCGCCATCGCCTCATCTTGCTCAAGTGTCTTACCACGTGGCTTCGTACCTGCAATGGGGTTCGTTGTTACCTTTCGATCTTTAACCTTTACTAGACTTTCAGGAGAAGTGCCTAAAATTATATACGCTCCATAATCCATATAAAACATATACGGTGATGGATTTGATGTTCTCAACTGACGGTATAAAGCAAAGGGGCTGCCAGTATATCGTGACGAAAAACGCTGAGATAATACGATTTGAAAAATGTCACCCTTTATAATATGCTGTTTGGCACGTTCTACCATGTCAACAAATTCTTCTCTTGGTATCATTGGTTGAAAATTTAACGCTCCTAGCTCCATCTCTTCAAACGTTGTCCCAGCGTAAAGCTGCGCTTCCATCTCTTCAATAGCCCCTTCCATCATTGTTAGCGAGCGCCCCTCTTCAAATAAATCGATAGCTGCTAACGTAACCTCCTGCTTTAAATGATCGAAGACGATAAACGTATCATAGAAAAAAACATGTACATCTGGCATAGCTAAATCATCATGTAAATATTCACCAATTTTCTCAGCATAAAACGCTGTTTCATAACCAAAGAAGCCAATTGCTCCTCCGAAAAAGGCAAATGGATAATCTGTCTCATGGAAAGGCATCACCTGCTTTAATTTTACAAGTACATTACCGTTTGATTTTTCCATATCCTTGTCTTTCGTAAATGTGTAGCCATGTCTATCCCCAATAAGTTCAGCTATTGGATTGACAGCGATAAAGGAGTATCGCCCACTTTCCTCGTGCTTAGCCGAAGATTCGAATAGCATTTTATGTTTTCCTGCTAGCGATTGATACACCGAAATCGGCGTCATCATATCACCTTGTAATACCTTCATGGCAAATTTTCTAAGCTCAACTGTCATACTCTGTCTCTCCTTCACTATGCTCTGCTCTACTACACCAAAAACTCAATATCATTTCGCCTCAGCAAAATTGCATACAAATTTTGAATTGGACTTGGGCCTGCATATTGCAGGTCAGATAGTCGCTATCTCATAAATGTGATGAATTTAAACTATCATCCTACCTTGATTCCCTTCAAAATCCGTGACATCTGCTTGAGACTTTAGCTTCATCTCGCCACCAATACAGGTGGCTGTCTTCTGTGGCTGCCGCTTCGCTTCCACCACAAAAAACATTTGCGAATGCATATAAAAAGGCCTTTCCATCACAAAAGGACGGAAAAGCCGTGGTGCCACCTTCATTGGTCTCATTAAGACCCACTCAAAGCCTTGTAACGTAGGCAAACGCTAATCCGTACTAATTCTTTCAGGATTAGAGCTCCGAAGTCCATTCACCATTCATTTGTACTAGCTCTCACCAACCGCTAGCTCTCTGATACAAAATGGAATAGCTACTACTCTTCATCAAAGCTGATTGTTAGTATCTATTGTAAAACAAAGAGTCTAACAATTCAAATTATTTTTCGTTATGAAGCCAATAATCACCTGTTTGCTCTGCTAGTACAATATCATGATCTATCAAAATTTGTCGAATTGCAAATAGTATATCCTGTCTAACATTTAACAAAACACCCGTATCGTTAGTTGCCACATAGAATCGCACAAGAATACGGTAGGAAGCAGGACGGAAATCATCTATAAATACATGAATCAGATCTTTTTCCGTATCCTCATGTAAATAAATTTGCTGATGTATCATACTGAGTGCACTACGGAGTTTTTCTTCTTCGTTTTCAAGTGCTACATAAAGAAATTGTTCACATTTTCGTTTTTCACGTTTCGTTAAATTATAAAGTGGGCGGTTTACTAAATATGAGTTTGGTACATAAACTAGCCCTTTATCACCTGTTTGAATAAGTGTACTACGTAGGTTAATATCTTCAATGATTCCTTCAATCTTTTGACCTTCTGTGGTTACCCAATCGCCAATTTGAAATGGGTTGTCGAGTGCAACCGACATCCCTCCAAAAACATGGGCCAACGTATCACGAATCCCAAATGCAATGGCTACACCTGTTAAGCCAATTCCCGTTAAAAAGCCATTCAAGTTAAAATCCCAAAAAGAGGCAATGGTAAACATCGCTAAAATCATGATGAGCACTTTACCAATACGCAGGAAGAACGGCAACAGTACATTTTGCTCCCCGTCATTATTGATAAACAAGGGTTCCTTTGTATAATAATGTAGTACATCGTATACACCTTTAAAGGCAAAAAACACCATAATGGACAAAACAAAGTTCTTTGTTGCCACCACATCTAGAAACAGCGATAAGCTAAGAACGATAACCGCTGACATAAATGCATAGCGTATCGCTTTGTTAAATTGCTCCAGTACCGTTGCTTGAAAGGAACGCTGTCCTTTTTTCAAAAATGCGACACTGCTCGTAATAATTTTCTTCAGCACGAAATGTTGGAATAACCAACCGATTAAACAAAGGGCTAGTGCAATCAAAATATCCGTCCATGTAGGTGCTGTCACATTTGGTAATAACAATTTCAATGAATCCATATAATTCTCCTTTTTACCTATGTACATTTACATAAAGTGAAACTTCAATCAGTGGGAGTTTTCTTCATCCCACTGATTGGTAGTTGAACCAATCGGGCTTTTACGGTCAGTTTACCGTCTTACTGACCGTTAATGCGGGACAAAATAAGCCGACCAAAATCCAACTGGTCAGCTCCATGTGTTTATTGAATAGCATCATCCGCAAAAAAAGCTTTTTTCGCAAACCAAAATTGTTGCTCGTTAAAATTTTGCTCATGCATAGCAATTACAGAAAACTCAGCATGATAGATATGTTTCATTTCTTCTAACATTGCTTTCGTACGCTTTCCTAATAAATATTGACCATCCACGGGATTACCTTCGGTGAAAATAATAATATCCGCTTCTATACATTGCTGATTTTCTTTTAGTAATCCTTTCACAAACTGTAACACAGGTAAGATGGCGGCTTCTCCTTTTGCCTTATATTCTATAAAATCCTTAAAATCAGATAAATTTAAATGTCCATTTTCAAATCGATAATGGACATGAATTTGGCGGTCAAACGGCACGATATATAAATCTCGCTTTTCACGATGTGCATTCATAAATAACGGTAAAATCATACTTTTGCAAAGCTCGGAATAGGCTACCATTCCCGTTGATTGTTCAAGACAAACAATCATTGGTCCAGGCTCTTTTTTATATTCAGCAAACGGAACATAGAGAATATTCCCTTTTTTAGTAGTATGATGCTTCAGTTGTTGCCGCTTTGTCTCCTGCCATTTTCGTTCATAATACAAGCGCTGCTCTTTTCCATTCGCTAGCCGTTCAGCCTGCTCAATAGCAGGTATATTTTCTCGAATTTCATGCATGATATCAGCTAACTCAAGTGCAAATGCTGCCATATTTCGTAGTGTCTCACTCTTGTAAAAATAGTTAATAAAAAAATGTTGCTCTTTGTCACTTAACTCCTCAAGATGTAAGTGTTCGTATAAAAAACACAAGCATTCACGTTGTTCAGTTGTGATATCAAGTTCAAATTTCTTTATGAGTGTTTCTACAGCATCTTTCACGAAGCGGCACCACCTTGGCACATAATTTTGGATAATGTCTATAGTATAACCAATTTAGTTTTTTGACAATACAATTCACTGCGCAATATTTGACGCTGCTACGCAGGGCAATGTTGCGGTTATTTCAGTATTTTTTCTGCACTTGCAATACATGCACAAAAAAAGAGAATGGCTTCATCCGCCCTTCTCTTGTCCATTAATTATTCAATTCATAATGTTTACCTTTAACTAAGTAAAATAAGTGCTCAGCAATATTTGTTGCATGGTCAGCTGACCGTTCTAAATAACGGCAGACAAACGTTAAATGTGTAATCTGGTGAATATGCGATGGATTATCAGCACCTGCTCGTAGCAACAAAGTCACTGTCGCCCCATATAAATCATCAACATAATCATCAAGCTCAGCTATTTCTTTTGCACTTACAGTATCTTCTTCCGTAAAGGCTTTGATAATGCTTTCAAGCATTTCAATCGTTTTATTGCACATTGTCTGTAAATTTGTTGTAGGAAAGACAAGCGGCTCTTTACCGAGGCGGATCGTCTCTTTGGCAATATTGACAGCATAATCCCCTACTCTTTCCATATCAGACGCTGCTTTTACTAGCACCATCAGTCGGCGTAAATCTGTCGCTACTGGTTGTTGCTTGGCAATCATTAAAATTACACGATCATTAATTTCTTCCTCTAGACGATTAATGACTAAATCATCTTCAAGAACTTTTAAGGACTTCTCTAAATCCTGCGCCAATAACGCATCAAAAGCTATTTTTAAAGCATTAATACTGCTACTTGCTATTTCTACAAATTGCCCCTGAATTTCTTTTAACTCTTGCTCAAAGCGTTCACGCACTACCATCTTTCGTTCCTCCTTAGCCAAAGCGTCCTGAAATATAATCTTCTGTACGTTGATCGGCAGGTGTTTGGAAAATCACATCCGTTTTGTCATATTCAATAACTTCGCCGCTTAGGAAAAATGCTGTACGATCTGAAATACGCGCCGCTTGTTGCATATTATGTGTGACAATAATAATCGAATAATCTTTTTTCAGTTCTTGTACCAATTCCTCAACCTTTAACGTAGAAATTGGATCAAGTGCAGATGTAGGCTCATCCATTAAAATGACATCTGGCTCAATTGCTAAACAACGCGCGATACAAATACGCTGCTGCTGCCCACCGGATAGTCCATATGCATTTTGATTTAAACGATCTTTAACCTCATCCCAAATAGCCGCACCACGTAATGATTTCTCAACAATTTCATCCAGAATTTTTTTGTTTTTAATACCATGTATACGAGGACCATATGCGATATTATCATAAATAGATTTTGGGAATGGGTTTGGCTTTTGGAATACCATCCCTACATGCGTTCGTAATTCTTCTACCGTATAATTTTTATCTAAAATATTGCGCTCACGATATAAAATTTCACCAGATGTACGAACGATTGGTACTAGCTCTACCATTCTGTTTAATGTTTTTAAATACGTTGATTTCCCACAGCCAGAAGGGCCAATTATAGCTGTTACTTCGTTTTCATATATGCTTAAATTGACATCCTTTAAACCATGATGATCGCCGTACCATAAATTTAAATTGCGTGTATCATATACCACTTTTTTTGCTACATCTATAGAGGGCTTTACGCCTGTATGAATCGTTTTGACAACTGATTTTTCTTCTTTAAAATCTAGTACCATAAGGTCACCTCATTAATAACGTTTTTGGAATTTATTTCGAATAAAGATCGCAATAGAGTTCATCAGTAAGAGCACTGTCATTAGCACTAAAATACCGGCCGCCGCTACATATTGAAATGCCTCTTGTGGACGTTTTGCCCAATCATAAATTTGCATTGGTAAAGCAGTAAACTGACTTAGTAAATTGTCTGGTAAAAACTGTAGAATAACAGGGATTCCGATTACCACAAGTGGAGCCGTTTCACCAATTGCACGAGACAAGGCTAAAATACTACCTGTTAAAATCCCTGGTATTGCCGCTGGTAGTACGACACGCAAAATCGTTTGCCATTTTGTCGCGCCCATACCGTAAGATGCTTCACGTTGTTCACTTGGCACAGCACGAATTGCTTCCTGTGCGGCTACTATAATAACGGGTAAAATGAGTAAACTCATCGTAAAGCCTGCCGCTAATATACTTTTACCTAACTCCATCATACGAACAAAAATCGTTAACCCTAGTAAACCAAAAACGATGGAAGGTACGCCCGCTAAGTTTGAGATATTCATACGAATAAAGTCATTCAGTCTATTTTTCTTTGCGTATTCTTCTAAATAAATCGCGGTACCTACACCTAAAATGATTGAGACAGGTGCGACAACGCCCATCAGCCAAAGTGAGCCGACTAATGCCGCTTTTATTCCCGCTTTATCCGCAAATCGTGAAGCGAAATTTGTTAAGAAATTGAAGTTTAAATAATCTATACCTTGCGTCACTATGCGGTATAGCAAAATAGCAAGCATCACTAATGCAAATGTAGTGGCTAAGAAAAACAAAGTCTTCCAAACTTTATTAAATGTAATACGCTTCGTCATTCGTTTCATGACAACTGAGTCATCGATATAGCGCATGCTAGTAAACCTCCCTGAAGCGTTTCGAAATATAATGAGCGATTAAATTCATCACTAAAGTAAAGATAAATAATGTGAATCCTACTGAGTAAATAGAGTAGTAAATTGTCGTTCCGTAACCCGCGTCACCTGTTGAAACCTGCACAATATATGCTGTCATCGTTTGAATAGAATCTGTGACATCTAAATCAAATTTCGGTGTAGATCCTCCTGCAAGAGATACGATCATTGTTTCACCGATTGCCCGGGAAATAGCGAGTACAACAGATGCTATAATACCTGATAGAGCCGCAGGTAAAACTACTTTAATGGCCACTTCAAACTTTGTAGCACCGAGCGCAAGTGCACCTTCTCGCATACTATTAGGTACAGAAGACATAGCATCTTCTGATAGTGAAGTGATCATCGGTAAAATCATAATTCCAACAACAATCCCTGGACTTAGTGCATTAAAAAGTTTTAACCCTGGTATAATTTGTTGTAACATCGGTGTGACAAACGTGAGCGCGAAGAAACCATAAACAATTGTTGGTACCCCTGCTAAAACTTCTAAAATAGGTTTAATAGTACGTCTAGTTTTCTCATTCGCATATTCACTTAAATAAATCGCTGACGCAATCCCAAATGGTACTGCCACCACAACTGCAATCAATGTGACTTTCAACGTTCCAGCAATAAGCGGTAGAATCCCAAATAACGGTTCTTTCCCTGAAAACGGTAGCCACTGTGTGCCAAATAGGAAATCCGTAATCGAAACACGTTTAAAAAACTCAAACGTTTCAAAAATAAGGGTGAAAACAATGCCAAATGTCGTCAAAATAGAGATCAGGGCTGCAGAAAATAATAGAGCTGGCATTGCTTTTTCCACTATTTTCTTCGTTTTATGATTGCGTGAATTCGCAATTAATTGCTGCACAGAAGTTGTCTTATTTTCTTTTTGAGAAACCATTGGGTGCTCCTTTCAAGTAAGCGAGGGAAAGAGCATACATCTCTTTCCCTCTATGCATGTCTACTTATTTTAAGCCTTCTAAAGTTTTTAAACCTTCGGCATATTTTTCTTCAGGTAGACGTACATAACCTACTGCTTCAGCCATATCTCCTGAGTTTTCAAGTGTGAATTTCATGAAATCATATGCTGCTGCGTTATCTTTAATCGCGCTATTTTTTACATATGTGAATAATGGACGTGAAAGTGGCTCGTATTTACCAGTTTCAATTGTTTCATTTGTAGGTTCTACACCATTTACTTTCACAATGTTTAACTTATCTTTATTTTCCAAGTAGTACGCATAGCCGAAGAATCCGATTGCATTTTTGTCACCTGCTACACCTTGCACTAGCATGTTATCATCCTCTGATAATGTTGCAGCACTTACTAGATCCGCGCCATCTAAAATCACTTCATCAAAGTAGTCATATGTTCCAGAGTCAGTACCTGGTGAATAGAATACGATTTTTTCTGCTGGCCATGATGGATCGATATCAGACCATTTCTTTTCTTTCCCATCTTCAACCCAAATCTGTTTTAATTGCTCTACTGTTAAATCCTTTGCCCAATCATTCTCAGGGTTTACCACTACTGATAAACCGTCATATGCTAAAGCTAGCTCTGTAAAAGCAATACCTGCTTCTTCTAGTTTCGCTTTCTCTTCATCTTTTATATAACGAGATGCATTTGAAAAGTCTGTCTCTCCTGCGATGAATTTTTCAAAGCCACCACCAGTTCCAGAAACACCTACTGATACTTTGACATCCGGTTGTGCACCTGCATATTCTTCTACAACTGCTTCAATAATTGGTGCTACTGTTGAAGAACCATCTCCAGCTACAGAACCTTGCAGTTTTTCGTCAGCAGCATCTTGACCTGAACTTGCTAGTGCATTCGTTTCTGCATTGTTACCGTTTTGAGTAGCGTTGTCACCACCGCATGCACCTAGCATTAATGCTGAACCCATTACCGCCGTCATCGTTAAGTACTTCCACTTTTTCATCTCATTTGCCTCCGTCACTAACTTTTTTGTAGTTGTTTGCCTTACAATCTTTACTATAAAGACTGATTGTTGAAGTCGTATAAACCGTTCGTAAAAGAGACGTAAAGGAATGTAATGGTTTGTAAATGATTGTAAAGATGCATTTACAATTGACATCAATTTCGCCTTGGCGTATTGCGTCCGGATTTTGAAATGTGCCTGCACAATTCATTTCTTTCAAAATCCGTGACCTCCCCCGGAGGCTTTATCATCATTCAGTTGATGATTGGACACCCAACGAAAAGGGGCCACCCCCACATTCATTTCACCGTCTTAAGGGGTGAGAGTCTTCTTCTGAATGAAGATAAAGTGAAACTTCAATCAGTGGGGGTTTTCTTCATCCCCCACAATAAATAGAGGAACACAAGCTAAAACCTTCACATCCTGTGAAAAAGCCTGTGTGACCAACATCCTGTCGCTGCCGCTTCGCTTTCGCACATAAAACATCCTGTTGCCCCGAACCAATCGGGCTTTTACGGTCAGTTGATCGCCCACCTAGTTGACTCGTTCTCATCTTTCAACTTGAGGTGGGCATCTTACTGACCGTTAATGCGGGATAAAACTTGCTTCCTCTAGGAAAGATGCTATAATAAGCAATTGTGTCAGAAAATAATATAAGAGGGGTTTTACTTTGTGATAAAACATGCAAAAGTACAAAATGCCGATTACTTTAAAACGTATTTAACACTTGTCATGAATCATCGGGAGTTATCTTTACAGGAGGCTGTGGATTTTATGGTACAGTCATATTTCTGTAATAATATAGAGCTTTATGGGACAAAACCAATGCAACAATTTGAATTAGCTGTACAGCAACTATCTGCATAATAAAAAAATCGACTGTCTCTCCGATGAGAAACAGTCGATTTTCTTATTTAATAGAACCGCGTGCTTTAAAATCCATACCCGCTTTATGGCGTAATCAGGTCTATCCGTCACTTTAATGTTTCTATCCATCACTTATAGATGCTATCCGCCAATCCGATAATCAATCTACATAATCAAGGTCAACTCAATTGAAGAAAAAAATCGCTAGGCATTTTTCATGCACTAGCGGTTTTTCTTATTTTTAATCTTCTTCACCAATTTTTTCTTTTGTGATTGCTGGTAAAATTGGTTGCTCTACATTACTATCAGTAACTTTCGCAGAATCATATTTTTCTTTTAACTCGTAATATTTATCCACTGAACGTCTAGCAATTTCATTATTATTATCTAAATAAATTTTGAAATTTGTTGTTACCCAAGGAATGACAACAGCATAAGCAATTTCAGGATTTTCATAGGGAGCAAAACCAACATGTGTTAAATTAGTTGTATTAGTCCCATAATGCTCTGTTAATGGTCCATAATAAACTACCTCAGCTGTACCTGTTTTCCCAGCTGCTGTATAAGGTGCATTGGCGAATTGTTTACGTGCAGAACCTTGATTCCCTGTATATACACGACGAAGCCCTTTTTTCACATAGTTAATTTCTTCTGCTGAATTATCAATGCTATTTAAAATCGTCGGTCCCACTTCTGTTACTAATTGCCCAAGCTTCTGGCCATCTTTTGATGGGTCACGTACTTCTTTTACCACATGTGGTTGAATACGATAACCACCGTTTGCCACTGTAGAAATATATTGTGCTAATTGCATTGGTGTATAAGTATCATATTGCCCAATTGCTAAGTCGAGTGTTTTACCACCCATTGTTGGACCTGATGGCCCCTGCACGCCACTAAATTCATTCGGTAAATCAATACCTGTTTTTACCCCTAAACCAAATTGTGCATATGAATTACGCATTTTTGAAAACGTATCGTCCTTTAAACGAAGCGGCATCATATAGCTATAGGGTGTTCCATTAATAAGCAGGGCAGTTTTAAACATATATACGTTAGAAGAACGCTCAAGAGCTGTCAAACCATCCATTGTAATATAACCATTACGATTAAATATTGATTTTTTTACTGGCGTGCCTAGTAAATGAATGGGTTCGTCTCCGAATACAGTACTTGGCGTAATGACTCCTTGATTATAACCTGTTAACATTGTAGCTGCTTTTACTACTGATCCTGCCTCATAGGCTGTTGTGAATGAACCATATGCATAATCCACAATGATGTTTTTACCTGTTTCTGGATCCTTCTCAATTTTCTTACCGACCATCGATAAAATATCCCCTGTTTTCGGATCCATCATCACTAAAAAGGCACGATCTAATAGATAGGAGCCAGATTTTGCCTTTAATTTCAGCAGCTCATCCTCTACAATTTTCTCCGTCTCTGCCTGTAATTCGCTATCAAGCGTTAACACTAAATCCTTACCTGGCTCGCCCTCATACGTTGTAATCGTATCGACAACTTGCCCTTTTTTATTGGTAATATTTTTGACCACTGTTTTTTGTCCTTGTAAAAGCTCTTCGTACTGCGCTTCAATATAACTTTCTCCAACACGGTCATTACGTGAATAATCGCGCGCTAAATAATAGTTCAGCTTTTCTTTAGGAATCCCTTTTGTTGGTAGCGTTGTACGCCCTAAAACAGAAAGCGATGATAATTTGACACGCTTCCAGTCTGTTGTCGTATTGACCCCTGGTAATTCTGTTAGACGTTCTGAGACACGCGCAAATTCATCAGCTGATACATTTTCACTCTTAATGATTTGCGGCGATAAACTGTAACCGGATGCCATTTCTCTGTAAATCGCCAACACTTCTAAATCAGCCTCTGTAAGTTGCGCTAATTCTTCGTCTGTAATACGTTCACGCACAAGTCTATCAATCTCAGCATTGATTTGACTTGTCGTAATATTTTCTTGCGTTTTAATTTTCGTTTCTTCTTTGTCTGTTATCTTCTCATAGGCAGCATCGTGATTTTTTAGAATCCAAAAATCCTTCTTATCACGTAATGTGACACGTTTCGTTGGCTGTTCAATCAATTGCGCCAGCTTCTCGGCAATTTCCAGGATTTCATCCGTTTTTGTCGTCTGCATTTTCGTATACGTAATCGCATTTTCTGGTTGATTATCGACTAAAATACGGCCATAACGGTCATACATTCGTCCTCTTGGTACACTCGTATTTACTGGAACTTCCTCTGTACGCTCTAAAATACGTACATAATCTTCCCCTTTAACAATTTGCATATAGCCAAGCCTAAAAATTAACATCGAAAATATGATAAATATAGCAAAGAAAAGGACATTCATTCGAAATGTTAAATTGGAATGATGCTTAGCTTTAACACTCGCCGCGCGATTTTTCCCAGGTGCTTTGCGCATATGTATTCCCTCCTCCTCTAATTACTGTCTAAATACACGATACTAAGTATACCATCCGAAGTACCGACAGAAAAGCATACTCTTGAGTAAAGCATCATTTATTTGACGACCTTTCTTAAGAAAAGTTTCTTACACTTGTAAATTAGCGAATTTGGGCGATAAATCGCAAAAAGTGTTCGATAAAACCAAAAATTTGGGCGATAAATCAAGAAAAGTACGCGATAAAATTAAAAAAGCTATGCCACGGTGATTTATTGTCACCCTTGGCATAGCGCTGTATTAAATACTATTATTTTGCAGCTTGGAATTTAGCTTCTACTACATCCCAGTTTACTACGTTCCAAAAAGCACCGATGTAGTCTGGACGACGGTTTTGGTAGTTTAAGTAGTAAGCATGCTCCCAAACGTCTAATCCTAGAACTGGTTTTTTACCTTCCATTACTGGAGAGTCTTGGTTTGGTGTAGATGTTACTGCTACTGAATCACCATCAACGATTAACCAAGCCCAACCTGAACCGAAGCGAGTTGTTGCAGCTTTTGCAAATTCCTCTTTGAAAGCATCGAAAGAACCGAACTTAGCGTCGATTGCTTTTGCTACTTCACCAACTGGTGTATTTGAACCGCCTAGAGCGATTAATTCCCAGAATAAGGTATGGTTAGCATGTCCGCCACCATTGTTACGTACAGCTGTTTGTTTGTCAGCTGGAAGTGCATCGATGTTAGCGATTAACTCGTTAATATCTTTTTCTGCAAATTCTGTACCTTCAACTGCTGCGTTTAAATTTGTTACATAAGTATTGTGGTGTTTAGAATGGTGAATTTCCATTGTTTTTGCATCGATATGTGGTTCTAATGCGTCATACGCGTAAGTTAATTGTGGTAATTCGTAAGCCATTGTTAAGTTCCTCCCTAAAATAAAGAAATAATTAGTACATCCTTAGATTATCAAAATTGGTCAAACCATTCAATGAAAAATACCTCAAATCCAAGATTTCAGCCTTTTGACTGAAAAACCAATTCGATTACTATCATACCCGCTCCTTTATTTTGTTAAACATCCCTGAATTTGTTGAGCCTATATGCACTTGACGTTTAATTTTCCCGCAATTACTGCCGTGGTCAAAGTTAAATAGCAATAAAGAAAACAACAATCATAACGACTTGAATTACCCCTTTTGCTACGGTTGATGTTAAAAAACCAATCAGTGAACCAATTCCACTTTTTACAGCTTCGCTCACAGTACGTCGCTCCACTGCTAGCTCTGCAATAACCGCACCTAAAAATGGACCAATTAAAATCCCTGCGAAAGGAATGACGAATGGGCCAATTAATAAACCAATTGTACTTCCCCACATACCGGCATTCGAGCCACCGAATTTTTTTATACCGAATGCATTTGCAACCGTATCAGCACCGAATAATAATACAACAAATAATATTTCAATTACCCAGAACCACCAGCTTAAATCAGCAAAAGAGAAAAATATTCCATATAGTAAAAAGCCTCCGACTAGAAAAATCACACCAGGTATAATCGGATACACGAGCCCAACAAATGATACGATAAAGCAGGCAATAACTAATAACCAGCCAACAACTTCCATAAAACCTCTCTCCTTTTGCCTCACATTGCCTTTTATACGTAGGGCACTATAAAAAGTTTCACTATTTTAATGCCGAATACCCAAAATAGAATCTGCAATGTTAACAGCATGATCGCCAATACGCTCTAAGTTGCTGACGATATCCGTGTAGACGATGCCTGCTGCACCGCTGCATTCATTCGTATTTAAGCGCGCAAGATGCTTTTGTCTTAGTTTATCCTCCATATCATCAATTAGACTTTCTAGTTCAGTTACTTCCTGAGCTAGACTAAGACTTGCTGTATCCAGTGCTGCAATGCTTTTACGTACTGCTTCAATCGCAAGACTAAACATTCCAATTAAATCCTGTCGCGCTGATTTACTCAAACTTACCTCATGATGATCCTTATACTGTAAAAGTTCTAAAATATTTTCGAAATGATCACCGATACGTTCAAGATCTCGTACATTCGTTAGCAGTGCATGATGACGTACCGAATCTGCACGAGACAGCGGTTGCTTAGAGACCATCACGAGATAGTTGGTAATTTCTTTATCTAAATGATTGAGCGCTACTTCCAATTGTAGGACTGTGGGGATATGCGCTGCCTCACCCGTTTTCATATATAAAAAAGTCTCTTCCAAACCACGTAATGCATGGTCACCCATTCGTAAAACCTCTTCTTTCGCCTGACCAAGTGCAATAGCGGGCGATGAATCAATAAACGTAGGGTCAAGATGCTTCGTCGTAACATCAATATTACCATCATGCCCTGGCAGTATTTTCGTTACTAGAACGGCCATGCCGCCAATAAAGGGTAGTTGAATCAACATATTAAAGATATTAAACGAGCCATGTGCCACAGCTATTTGCATACGTGCCTCTAAATGGAACAGCTCGCTGATCCATTGAACATACTGCATAAAAGGTGCGAAAAACAACATGAAAATTACTGTACCGATGACGTTAAATAGCACGTGTGCCGCCGCTGCTCGTTTTGCATAGATGGAAGCGCCGAGCGAAGCTAATACTGCTGTAATCGTCGTGCCGATATTTTCGCCAAATAAGATCGGTAAAGCACTCTCCAAACCAATTAAATGCTCTGCATATAAGCCTTGTAGTACGCCGACAGTTGCTGTGGAGCTTTGAACAAGCAACGTAAAAATGGTACCAAGAAAAACGCCTAAAATAGGTTGGTTACTTAGAAGTATCGTTAATGAAGCAAAGTCAGCTAGCTGATGAAGCATCTGCATACTTGCACTCATTAGCTCAAGGCCTAAAAATAGACCGCCAAAGCCAAATAAAACTTGACCAACATGCTGATAAATAGCTCTTTTAAAGAAAAATAAAAATGCTGCTCCAACCGCAAGAAGCGGATAAAAATAAATGCCCATATCAATGCCGATAATAAATGCCGTGAATGTCGTACCAATATTCGCACCCATTATTACGCCAATTGCTTGACGTAATGTTAAAAAGCCAGCACTCACTAGTCCAACGGTAATGACTGTCGTTGCAGAACTGGACTGAATACAAACTGTCACGATTATTCCTACTAATACACCCATTAACGGATTTGTCGTAAATCGATTCAACCATTCGCGCAGTCGGTCATCTGCTGATTTTTGTAGCCCTTCTCCCATTAATTTGATGGAAAATAAAAAGACTCCTAAACCGCCTAAAAATTGAAATAGTATGCTTTGCCAATCTATTGTCAATTGTATTCGCTCCAATTCCTACGTCTCTACTACTCTATTCCTAATCATTAAATGAAATCGTACAAAAAGTAAAGAAAACCTTTAACTTCTTTACATAATGTTAACATTTTAGCATTAGATTCACAGGCAATCGAATTCAATTCATATCTTGTCACAGTTGAACATGTTAAAATATCGATTGGAGGAGATATTTTATGAAACACTCACAACTATTTATCGACAGTCTGATTCACCCTAAAAAACTAGCTGCCTATCGTCTACTACCTATCGGAAAGGTTATTCAATACACCTTTTTACTAGTTAGTTTTGTCACTGTTTTCTCATTCGGCCGTTTTACCGCTGGCGTTTCTATTGATACCTTTAATATTAGCGGATTGACGGAATACATAGACGATATTAAATGGCTTTTATACCCGGCAACGCTCATCATGCTTTTTGTTTTTACAACCATGCTTATTTTTGCACAAATCGCCATCTATGCCTTAGCAGGGCTTTTTATATTGAAGATCATGAAACGCCGTGGTGAGTATCGTCATATATGGCGTACAACAACGTTCGCTATTACTTGGGCGACTATCTTAAGTACACTTTCAGAATACTTACCTATTAGCAATACGATTATCTCAATACTATCGCTACTTTTAACTATTACTCTATTAATTATAGCTTTTACAAAATATCCAAAACAACCAATTGCAAAATAATGTGCATGATTCCCCTCTCTTCTCAATATAGTGTAGAAAAGGAGGGGATTTTTTGCGCGCATTAATTTTAACAGCCATTATTGTAATTATCGCCTTTGTTGTAAAAATAGATTTGACAGAAGGGACATTACCTCTCGCTGCATTCTATCCAAAAGATACTGCAAACGCACTTTGTGAAGAACAACGTGAACCAAATTATATCAGTGTACAAACTATTCAAGGAGATACAATCCATAGCTTATTTGCCCTACATCCTGCAAAAGTACCCATGACCTTTCCAGAACGACTACAGCTCTTTTACGAATTAAACCCACATTTACAGTTACAGGCACTTATTCCTGGCGAAAATATTAGGCTTCCTCTCTCATTTGCATTCGAAAACAAATGCGGAAAATGAAAAGTTAACGTTTCTTCCTTGTCCTTATTTTCTTACACTGCTAAAATAAATGACAGTGACGGCTGAAAGTAGTGGCCCGAAAAGGAGAGAAAGTTAATGAGTGAAATTTGTCACCGTTCAAAAACACGTCCTGTACGTGTCGGTAATTTAACAATAGGTGGTAGTAATGAATTATTCATTCAAAGTATGTGTACAACAAAAACACATGATGTAGAGGCAACAGTTGCAGAAATCCTTCGTCTTGAAGAAGCAGGCTGTCAAATCGTTCGTGTCGCAGTACCTGATGAACGTGCAGCAGATGCGATTGCAGAAATCAAAAAACGAATCAATATCCCATTGGTAGCTGATATTCACTTTGACTATAAATTAGCATTAAAAGCGATTGAAAATGGTATCGATAAAGTTCGTATTAACCCAGGTAACATCGGACGTAAAGAAAAAGTAGAAGCAGTTGTCAACGCAGCGAAAGCTAAGGGTATTCCAATTCGTATTGGCGTAAACGCTGGTTCGTTAGAGCGTCATATCTTAGAAAAATACGGTTACCCAACAGCAGATGGCATGGTAGAGTCAGCACTGCACCATATTAAAATTTTGGAAGACTTAGATTTCCATGATATTATCGTGTCGATGAAAGCATCAGACGTCAATTTAGCAATCGAGGCTTATGAAAAAGCTGCAAAAGCCTTTGATTACCCACTTCACCTTGGGATTACTGAATCAGGAACATTATTTGCAGGTACTGTAAAATCGGCTGCTGGTCTTGGTGCAATCCTGTCAAAAGGAATCGGTAACACGCTACGCATCTCCCTTTCTGCAGACCCTGTTGAGGAAATAAAAGTAGCACGTGAACTATTAAAATCATTTGGCTTAGCCTCTAACATGGCTACACTTATTTCTTGCCCGACATGTGGTCGAATTGAAATTGACCTTATCTCGATTGCCAATGAAGTAGAAGAATACATTTCAAAACTAAATGTACCGTTAAAAGTAGCGGTTCTTGGCTGTGCGGTAAACGGACCTGGTGAAGCACGCGAAGCAGATATCGGCATCGCTGGCGCACGTGGTGAAGGTTTACTATTCATGAAAGGCAAAACAGTTCGTAAAGTACCAGAAAAAACAATGGTTGAAGAGTTGAAAAAAGAAATCGATAAATTAGCTGCTGAAATGGCAGAAAAGCGTGCGGCTGAAGAAGCAGAAAAAGCGAACGCCTAAGGAGGTTCTAGCATGAGAAAGCCTCGTTTTGGTATCGATATTGATGGCACAGTGACATGTCCTAGTACACTCATTCCTCATATTAATAAACAATATAATGTCAATATTACATTAGATGATGTGTGCGAATATGACTTTTTATCCGCATTTCCGCACCCTGTAGATCGTGCAGCATTCAATACATGGTTTAAAGAAAACGAACCTTATATGTATGAAGTATCAGAGGCCGCCAAAGATGCAAAAAACATTTTAAATGCTTGGCAAAATAACTATGAGCTGTATTACATTTCTGCACGAGGTGAAAATGTATCGGATATAACGTTGAATTGGTTTAAATCTCAAGCAATCCCATACGATCATATCGAACTGATTGGTAGTCATGATAAGCTGGCAGCAGCGAAAAGGCATGGCGTTGCGGCTTTCTTTGAAGATAAGCACGATAATGCGGTTATGCTCGCTGAGGAGTTAAAAATACCTGTCGTGTTATTCGACACTCCCTATAATCGTCTTGTTGTACCTGACAATGTCGTGCGTGTCTATAACTGGCAGGAAGCCAATCAATTCATTACAAACTATTTTAATGAACAAATGCGCTAATGTGCTCGTCTACATCTGACAACTGCTTACAAGCCCGAAGTAAAAGGAAGCGCTCCATCACTTTCCCCGATGGAATGAAATGACTTCGAGGCTGTAGCGTTTTAGCTTAGACGACAACTAAGCCCTAGGTTATTCACAGTTTAAGAATCTATAGTTTCCTTATCCATAAAAAGAGTCGTGTTCCTTTGTTGAACACGACTTTTTTTAGTTACAAACAAAAGTCCGTTCAACAACTTAAACCTCAAGTATCCCTCGAACCCATCGATCAACAAAGCTTTCGAACGTAATACCATAATTTTCATATATTGCGTGATACACAAAATAAGTTCCTAACCTTTCAAGTATTTCATCATTAATCTTCATAACAAACCACTCCTTTTCTTTGGAAATAGTTACGAAGTTATAAGACCTTCCCTACCTGCCATGAACGACAATACCATTCGTTACAGCTAATATCGTTGCAAAAACGACACAATGTCAGCTCCCCATGACCTTTTTTCATGTTTTCCTTTTCGCTAATATTGTAAGTAATAACTTGCTTTACTGGAGGGATTATTTATGAAATGGATGACAAAAGTAGCTTGTGTCTTATGCCTTTCTACATTACTTGTAGGCTGTGGCGATCGACTAAGCGAAATTAAAGATGCTGCTTCTGGCATTACTTCAAAAGCTGACTCAGCAGCTAGTGCAGTTAGTCGCGATGTTCACGCTATCAGAGCGATACCGATTGACTACAACGAAAACTCTTTTACTGTAAACGACTTATTCAAAACTATTTTACGTGACATACGCTGGGATTATGACGCGAAGCAGAACGTGCTACAAGTACAAGGCACTTGGCAACCACCATTATTTTCTGAGCAAGGTTGGGACGATACGATGCAAAAAAAGCTTGCCGAAACTGGCTTGGTAACGATTACATGTGTCATTAACAGTGATAAAATTGATGGTGCTCTCACCGATTTAAAGCTCGTCTATAACAATGAAATGATTTTACAAAAGACTGGCGAAGAGGCTCTTCATTATCTTTATGATACATACTTGCAAAAATAAATTTCTTAGCTTTTCTAGCGATTATATCGTTTAGAAGAGCTATTTTTATACAATGAGTTTTTATGTAAATCTTAAAATTAAATACCTCTAGACTCTAATCTACTATATACTAAAATAATAGCTGTACATTTTTTTCACAGAGGGGTTTTGGCTATGAATAAAAAGCACGCTGGTGTTTTACTGGGGGGAATCCTGTTGCTTGTCATTGCGATGGGCATCAGTCGTTTCGCGTTCACACCGATTTTACCGTTTATGCGGAGAGACGCTGGTTTCACACTAGAAACTGCTGGTTTTTTAGCATCAAGCAATTATATTGGCTATTTTGTGGGGGCATTATGGGCAGGATTTTTGTTTAGACGCAAAAAATACCTATTATTAATGAGTGTAATAGTGAATATCATTTCGGTCATATGGATGGGCTTAACAGAGGCGTTTTTCATTTGGATGCTGTTGCGCTTTATGGCTGGTGTGACAGGCGGACTTATTTTTGTCTTAACGTCCAGCATTATGATGGATTACCTAGCGCAAGTTATTTTAACAAAATGGTCCGGCTATCTATTTAGTGGAATTGGGCTTGGTATCGCCATTTCAGGCTTACTTGTGCCCTATTTAGAGATTTCTTACACATGGAAAGGCGCATGGCTTGGACTTGGGATTCTTTCGCTTGCCTTGTTCTGCATCACACTTGTCACATGGCGCAATTTAACCATTCAAGATGGTGTAAAGAAAGTGTCTTCCTCTAGCGGAAAGTTGACAACTGGTTTTATGCCTTGGCTGATCGCTTCATATGGCTTAGAGGGCCTTGGCTATATTATAACGGGAACCTTCTTAGTGGATATTATTCATAATATCCCTGCATTATCAGCCTATTCTTCATATAGTTGGGTGATGGTTGGTTTAGCCGCTGTGCCATCTGCCCCTGTTTGGATAATGCTGTTATCAAAATATTCACCTGTCACCATATTATCGGTAGCATACGTGATGCAAGTTATTGGTATTGTTCTACCAGTCTTTTCACAAACCGTTCCAAGCATACTTGTTTCAGCGTTTTTATTTGGGATGACCTTCGTTGGTATCGTTACGATGACCACATCCTATGCAAGACAGACATTCCCAAGTCAAAGTAACGCAGTCGTTTCTGTGTTAACAACATATTATGCATTTGGACAAATTATCGGACCGATTATTGCGGGTAAACTAGCAGCTTATTATGATAGCTATAAAGCAGCCTTACTTTTCGCAGGGACTATGGTGTTTGCAGCCCTCGTTATTATGCTAGTTGGCCATTACAAAACACAAGTACGTTTGGAAATCCAGAATAATGGTACATCCATCGAAACATAGAAAAAAACTGTGCCATGTGCACAGCGCAGACTGTAGGCAAACTTTGAACTGCCCCTAAATTGTTAGATTTGGTGTCTAACAATTTAGGGGCAGTTCATTTTTATTACGAAATTTCTATGCACACGCCGAATGGCATTACTCTCAGTTCGTGTTATCACGAATATATTTCGAAATAAATCTTACAATTTTGAAATATTTGAGCTTATTCATTGAATACTATTAAACTAACACGTTATAATCAAAGTATCACGTGATGGTTTGGAGGTGTTTGTCTTGGGACAGAGAAATTAAAAATTGGCGAACTTGCAGAAAAAACTGGCATTACCAAAAGAACAATTGATTACTATACAAATATTGGTTTATTAGAAGCTGAACGTTCTGCTTCAAATTATCGCTACTATGCCCCTACTATGATTGAACGACTGCATTATATCGAGCAACGTAAATTGGAGGGTCGTTCACTCGAAGAAATACAACACGAACTAAACATCACACCGTATGAAGAAATTGATGTACAAACGCTGCGCTTAAAAATGCAAGATTTAGAGCATGATGTAACTTCTCTACTTGCGCTAATGGACAAACAAGACAAAAAAAATATTCAATCAATCAAAAAAAACGTTTCGCCTGAAAGTATTGCACTTATGCAATCCTTACTATTACTCATTAATAATTAGGAGGTGACGTTCTGTTTTAACAGAACGACTATTTGGAGACCATACTTAACTTATCGATTTTTACCATTTTATTAGCATTAACCGGCTTTTTCGTAGCCACGGAATTCGCCATTGTAAAGGTACGTTCCTCAAGGCTTGACCAGCTCATTGCGGAGGGTAATAAAAAAGCCATCTCTGCCAAACATGTCGTCGATCACTTGGATGAGTACTTATCGGCCTGTCAGCTTGGTATTACTGTTACAGCACTTGGTATCGGGATGGTTGGTGAAAAAACCTTTGAGTTTATGCTACATCCCCTTTTTGAGATGGTCGGTATTTCCGATAAGTACATGACAATTTTTACGATTGGTTCAGCCTTTGCCATCGCAACATTCCTACATGTTGTTGTCGGTGAATTAGCGCCCAAAACAGCTGCGATTCAAAAAGCAGAAAAGATTACACTGCTTTTTGCTAAACCAATTATGGCTTTCTATAAATTAATGTATCCATTCATTTGGTTCTTAAACGGTTCTGCCCGTGTTCTTGTTGGCTTATTTGGCATGAAGCCCGCTTCTGAGCATGAACTATCACATACAGAGGAAGAATTACGCCTACTACTTTCTGAAAGCTTTAAAAGCGGTGAAATAAATAAAAACGAGTTAAAGTTCGTTAATAATATCTTTGAATTTGACGAGCGAATTGCACGCGAAATTATGGTGCCTCGAACAGAAATAATCGGAATAGAAAAAAACGAAACTTTTACCAATATTATTCACTTTATCGCTTCAGAAAAATATACACGATACCCCGTTTATGACGGTGATCGTGATAACATTTTAGGCTCACTTAACGCAAAAGAATTGTTCACGCATGGATTGATTGAACGGTTAACAGACGAATCATTAGTACTTGAAGATTTTATTAATCCTGTCATCCGTGTTATTGAAACGATTCCTATTCAAGAATTACTCGTACGCATGCAAAAAGAACGTATTCATATGGCAATTTTAATGGATGAATATGGTGGTACTTCGGGACTAGTAACGGTAGAGGATATTTTAGAGGAAATAGTCGGTGAGATTCGCGATGAATTTGATGATGATGAAATTGCTGAAATTCGAAAAGTAAATGAAAATCATTATATTTTAAATGCTAAAATGCTTGTAGAAGATGTAGAAAATTTACTACATGTGACACTTGATGCAGAAGAAGTAGAAACACTTGGCGGCTGGTTTTTAACCGTTAATAATGGCAATAAAATAGCCAAAAACATTGAACTTGCTCCATATGTATTTAGTGTCTATGAACAACATGGCCACCAGCTCCATTATGTAGAAGTTCGCCCTTTGCGAAAACCTGCAGCTATCGTAACAGAAATCAAATAATAGTGTTAATATTTTATTGATAGTTTCTATCAACTATAACTTGAATAGGGCTATTCTAACCAAATAAGATTGTTATGTTCCATTATTAGCCATTTACCTATATAATGAAACTATGAATATGATTCTATTATCAGGGGGCATTACAATGAAATTGTTCAAGCTTTATCATTCGGACGGTATTCACATTATTACCGACGTAAAAAAACACAAAACAAATATCGAGTTAAAAACTATTACAGGTGAAGTATTATATATAATTGTTGTGACTGACGAAAACTATACCGTGTACGATGACCGTTTTGCTGGTGCTTCAAAGCAGTTAAATTCTGTAGAGGCATTTGATATTGATGGTAGCTTCCGAAGTCTAGACTTCGATAATATGCGCACCTTATTCAAAGAGGCTTTCACAAAACTTTTACAGGAAATCGCTGAGTGTGTAAATGATAAAGACGAACTAGTAGATATTGATACACTTCGTCATAAAGTAAGCGCTCAAATTAACGGTATTCATTTCAAAGTAATCTCTGACACAAAAAAATACGAATATTAGCCTTTTCTCACTACAAACATAATACAGACTGCTCAATGTGTACGATATCGCATTGAGCAGTCTGTTTATATTTGTGCATTTTCTACCGACTAAATGAAAAATTCAATCGGACAAAGCCACACCCCTTATTCAACTTTCATGTATAATGGAGCTTACCAACCTGCAAGAAAGGGTGTTTGGATGAATCGTGAGCAACTAATCACACTTGTTTCAGAAAAACTAAAATTAATTCGAACAGAAAAAACTTTAACACAAGATCAGATGAGTGATTTACTTGGCCTTTCTAAAAAAACACTTGTACAAATCGAAAAAGGACGTATTCAGACTGGCTGGACAACAGCCGTAGCCGTTTGTGTCCTGTGTCGTGAAAGCTCCATTTTACAGCATGAGCTCGGTGGTGACCCACTAGAGGTCATTGATTTAATCGCCAATCATGGGACAATACAACCGAAAGACAAAACGATGGGCGGCTACATATGGTGGAAAAACCTTAGCGAACGCAATGGCTATCGTTTACAGCAAAATGTGATCAGTAATCACTACAGAATTTTAGATACAAATAACTACCGCCTCCTCTCTTCCTTTGACGAGCAAATCGCCATGCAAGTATGGGAAAAACTTTAAGATTTAGTTGAATGATTAACAACGCCATAATAGAAGCTTCACACTTAGCTTTGAAGCTTCTATTATGAAAGCGAGAAATACATGAAATAAATAATGACAAAAGTATAGGAAACAGTTAGATAACGTAATAGCAAATAGCCAGGATGTGGCGTTAACTTTCGATTAATCCAAAATTGCCAATAACATACAACAATTGCAACTAGTATGACCCACCCTATAAATAACGGTTGATCAAATTTAAGTATTTGTAATATCGCCCCTATAAATAATAGGGACACCCAAATAATATCAACAGCCAACCATTTTTTTTGTGGGAAAAAATTTAGCTTTTTCGGGAGTTTGTATTTTTTCCGTATCAATAGCGTCAACAAAGCATATAATAGAGCCGATCCAATTAATATGAAAGGTCCCTTAAATGAAATCAATAAAATGTCATCCTCGAACTGCCAAATTTCCTCACGTAATTCCAATGCTATTGCCTCAGGGATCATATAAAATACTTTGGTATCCCAATCCTGCATTAATAGTTCCCCTTCAGTAGAAGCATCGCGATACCACTTTAGGCGTTGTTGATGCCCATCTTGAAATGTAATAATCAAATCAAAAGTACTACTTTCAAGTTCCTTTATTTCATCTGGTCTCAACTGAGTGATTTGTTGTAAAGCTAAAAGTTCTTCAAGCTGTTGATAGGCTGTTGATGTGAGCTTTTCTACACCCAAATATAATTTTGAGCCCTTGCCATTAAATTGCTTAGCTGTATCTGTTTCATAAAAATGAACCGCACGAACTTCCTTCGATAAAGGGAGCGTCGCATTTTTTTTCGTATAGTCACTATCATTTATTAGCAATGCCATGAATAGTACTAACATTGCAAGTAACACTGTAAACATCGTACGATATTGCCAGTGATTGCGTCTAGTTTCTCTCCCTATTCGGTCATCCAACTTTCCCCAAGTCATTTCTTTTTCTGTATTCGTTCGTTTTACATCCTTCATTTCCTGTAACAAATCCTTTAATTCTTTATTCATTCACAAACCCCTCCTCTCCTAGCCATTTTCTTAGTGCCTGTAAACCACGTGCTGTATTATTTTTCACCTTCGACTCGCTCCATTCAAGTAACTCCGCTGTTTCTTTTACAGAACGTTCTTCCAAATAACGCAAGACAATGGCTTCTCGATATTCAAGCTTAATGCTAAAAAGAGCTTGGAATAATGCTGAAAAATGCTCTCCTTTTATTAGAAACTCTTCTGGTAACTCCGTTTCATCTCGCACACGCTCTTTTTGAACAAACGGGATAAATTGCAAAATCTTCTTTCGCCTAAAATGGTCATATACTAAATTTCTTGCTATTTTACGTAGCCAAGTTTGAACGTTGGATTCTTGTCTATATGTATGAAAATGTTGAAAGGCTTTATAGAACGTTTCCTGTGTTAAGTCCTCTGCTAGTTCCTTATTGCCCACTAAATAATAAATGTATTTAAAGATTGCATCACTATACATCTCATAATCCTGCTGAAATTGTTGTCGCAACGAATTCCCTCCTTTCCTATATCACTTCTCTAGACGAACGAATAAAGAAATGGAATCACCCTGACATAAGATAAAGTGAAACTATTATCGCTAGAGATTTCAACTGACCTTTCAATAATACTTAAAATAGCTTGACTCTTACTTGAACGTCTTCCTTCCTCGTAGTTTTCATGTGAAAGGTTAAGCAACTATCAGTACATGCTTAAAGTAGAACAGTCGAATTTTGTAGGACATTTCTCTATACTTAATAGTAACCGCGTTTATACTGGAAAGGATGCTGTTTTATGACACGAATACTAGCAATTAGTGATATACACGGAGAATTAGACCTTTTTGAAGAATTATTAGTAAAGATAAAGTATGATGCCAACCAAGATCAGCTATTTTTACTTGGCGATTATATAGACCGTGGACCTTCTTCTAGCGGGGTATTAAATTTAGTAGGAGAACTACTCACAAAGGGTGCACGTGTTTTACTTGGAAATCATGAGGCGATTATGCTAAAAGCCTGTCGCTCTGGGCATCCTAAGCCTTGGAATCATTGGATTAAACTATGCGGAGGAGATGCAACACTAGCAAGCTATGGTTATCGGGCAGAAGACTTTGAAGATGCCATTAACAGCCATACATTACCTATTTTTATCCAAAGTTTACCTAAGCTTGAAGAACATTTACAGCTGATTGAAACGTTTGAGACATATATTGAATTAGAGGACGCTATTTTTGTTCATGGCGGTGTAGAGCCTGGTGTAGCCATGGAGGATACCGATCCCATGCAGTTACTATGGATTCGTGAAGAGTTTCATGCTGGCTATAAAGGAGAGAAAGTAGTGATTTTTGGGCATACCCCCACTTATAGGCTCCACCATGATCCTACCAATTACAATGTCTATTTTGGAGAAAATAATATCATCGGAATTGACGGTGGCGCTGTTTTTGGTGGTCGGCTACATGCGTTGGAATGGCCGAGTTGTCACATTACCTCTGTGGAAAGGGAAAAGCCAACAAGTGAAGAATAACTTGTTGGCCTTTTCTGTTGAATACGCTTAATATAATTTAAAGATTACCCCAACCAACGAGTAAATAATTACCGTTGAAAATAGAATCGTCATATGGAATAGAGAGAAGACAAACATTTTGGTTGCCCACTTCACTTGATCTTTATTGCTATGATACCCGTAAATACTCATCACAAGCCATGCTACACTTAATAATAAAGCTACAAGCATTATACCTATACTCAACGAACCGAATAAAAAGCTAGATAAAATCAGTAAAATCAAATAAAAGTTTGTTTGATAGTATGTACGACGCATCCCTTTAATCACAGGTAGCATCGGTACACTTGCTGCTTCATAATCAGCGCGCTTACGAATAGCAATGGCATAAAAATGAGGCATCTGCCAAATCACCATCACAAAAAATAGACCGATTAAGGCAGGGTGAGTAATATCAGAAGATACAGCAGACCAACCGATTAACGGAGGTACAGCTCCTGATATACTACCGATTTCAGTATTATAAATTGTACGACGTTTTGTCCACATTGTATAAGGTACTACATATAAAAAGACGCCTAAGAATCCGAATAGCGCCGCAAGTGGTGAAGCAAGTGCTAGCAATCCTACTCCAATAATGAGCAGAGCAATGGCTAACATCAAAGTAGTTTTCGCCGACATTTCACCAGTAACAGTCGGACGATTTTTCGTACGTGGCATAATGGCATCAATATCACGATCATACACATTGTTAAATGCCCCAGCTGCCCCGATAACGAGAGCAGAACCGATTGTTGCAAAAATTATTTCAGGTATATTATCCAATAATGTCATTTTATTTTTATACATACCTAGCGCCAATCCAGCCCACATGGGAATTAAATTAGACTTTATAATCCCAGTTTTCACTGTCTGCGCCAAAATATTCGTGCGCGAATGCTTCTCTAAAGTCGTTTCTACAGATTGTGGATTGTGCTCCGTTTTTAGATTCTGTTCCATTCATCTTAATTCCTTTTCTCTAATAATTTCTACACGCTTTCCTCCCCCGATAGAAAGCGACAAATTTTGCATCAAACATATCAAATTATTATTTTACCTCTTTTGGAATGGGTATGTCTCAAAGTTCACATAAAGTACATGATTTCGTAAATGGCAGATGCATGTCCATTTCACAACTCCTTCTATGATACCACCGACTGGCATGAATTTGAACCGTATTGCCTTCATTCCTGCATATTGCTATTCAAGAAAAACATTCTGTTCTATACTTATATGTATGTTCTATCTAAACGAAGGAGTGTTACCAAGTGAAATACGGATTTATTGGCCTAGGAAATATGGCCACAGCCATTATTAAAGGAATGTGCAATAGCGGTGATTTCCAGTCCAATTATATATACGGCTATAATCGTACAAAAGCAAAAACTACAAAATTAGCAACTTCTTATGGTATACAAGCAACGGATTCTATTGAAGAGTTAATGTCAAATTGTGATGTGATCATCTTAGGCGTCAAACCGCAGATGTTACCCGATGTTTTACCTGAAGTACGAAAGTATTTACAAGAAAAGCATGTAATTGTTTCTATTGCTGCTGGAAAAAATTTAACGTACTTACAAGGATATTTATCCGAAATTACACCTATTATTCGTGTTATGCCAAATATTAATGCTCTTATCGGTGCTTCTACAAGCTGTTATACGGTTAGTGAGCAAGTAACAAATACACAACTTCAGTTTGTTACAACCTTATTTGAAACTGTTGGTACAATTATCGAAGTACCAGAACATTTATTCTCGATATTTACAACAATTGGCGGTGCCTCTCCAGCTTTCACCTATATGTATATTGATGCATTAGCTCGGGCAGCAGTACGAGAAGGTATGCCTAAAAATATGGCACTCGAAATTGCTGCAAATGCGGTACTCGGCAGTGCGAAAATGATTTTACAATCACAAGAACACCCGTGGTCACTTGTCGACCAAGTATGTTCTCCGGGTGGTACGACGATACAAGGTGTATCCTCGCTACAAAGTAATCATTTTGAAACAACGATTCATGATGCGGTTGCAGCGGTAACCGATAAAGATCGTAGCTTGTCGAAATAATGCAGAGGCCGACTTCTCTTAAACAAGGAAGTCGGCTTTTAATTTTCTGGCAATCAAGCAAATACAATAAAGAAATTACTTGCTTAGTGCACCAAGACAAACTAACATCAAAAATATTATAACTATCTACGCCTTCTTACAAGTTAAAAACAGGGTGTCTCAAATTATAAAGATTTGAGACACCCTGTTTTTTTGTCATTTATTGCACGTTCTCTTGTAATTCTTGTGCTAAAAACACACCTAAATCTTGCATATTTTCTGGTGTGACACCATGGCCATCGGGATACTGCTTGAACGTAACATGTGCACCGAATTGCTCAAATATTTCCTTGCTTTCAATGCCCCATTGGGATGGAATAACGTAATCATAATCACCATGTGAAATAAATATTTGTAAATGATTGATTGGACGAATAGCATACTCTTCTGTTACAAATTTTGGCATGTATCCACTTAGTGCTACAACCCCACGAATTAGATTACCCATGACGAATGCCAAAGACTGCGCTAAAATTGCACCTTGGCTAAAGCCTAATACGTAAACTTTATGTGGGTCAATTTGATGTTCATCAATCGCTTCGAGCATAAAACGTTGCAGAGCCACTAACACCTGATCAAAAATTGCTCGATCTGGCTTACCGATTTCTTGAATCGTAAAAAATGCATAGCCCGGCTTCTGGTTGATTGGACCACGTAAGCTAAAAATATGACACTGCTCTTTAAAATTTTGTACTAATTGTGGTAAGTCATCCTCATTGCTTCCCATACCATGCAGTAAAAAGATTGCTGGGTATTTTTTATGTGGATCCATATTGGACGGTTGTGTATGTTTAAATGTAAACGGTGATTTCATGGACAAAATTCCTTTCAAATAAAATTACTACCATCTTACCATAATCAATAATTATCCTGCACAAATGTTGGTTTATTACCTACACAACAAATTTAATAATTTTCCATTTACTAACTTTTCAGCTGCGCATACGGTTAAATAACGAAATGTATTACTAACTATTAGAATTTACAATGCGCACCTCAAAAAAAGACTCCACTACGCTTAGGAAGGGAGTCAGTCAACATTACATTAATTTTATTTTATTTATAAGACTATCTGTATGGTAAGCAATATAACCATTGACAATACGAATCGTTTCCTGTGGATCGGCATCAAAAAGCACCTTCGACTGCTCTGGTGTAGATACGAACACTGATAATATATCCATACGCATTGAATGCCCTGCTGAACTATAGGCATAATCATAGACAATATCTTCTTCTGTTAAGCCTTCAGTTTCATACTGTTTATGGAACAATTCCTTTGCTGCCTCCATTTGTTCAGCAACTTGCTGACGAACGCGCATTTGGTGCATCAGAAGCTCCTCTTCAAGAACAGTTGGCTTTAACCACTCTTTTTCTACGAGCATTTTCATAAACTCTTGTTCCCAAGTTTGCTCATTTTCTGTGAAATATAGCATATTCATCATCAACATATCCCAAAAAGCTGTTTGTGATTGCACTGACTCTCGTTGCATCGCAATTGTCTCTTTAAAATGCTGTTCAACCTGTACAATATTCATGTTACGAACCAAATGATTACATACATTCTCTATAAATTTATTCGCCACTTCTTGTGCCATTAAAAACCCGTCCTTTATATCTACAAATCATTGCGCATCTATCATACCATGATTGTAGAACATAAATAAACGGGCAACGTTTAGACCCTTAATCGTGGTTGTTGGAATAAGATTGAAACGCCAGATTCAATAGCTGCACTACCGACCGCTTTTGCGACCACGCCTGCAACACGTTCATCCATCGATTTTGGGATAATGAACTCTTCACATAAATCTTCTTCTGACACTAAAGAGGCAATCGCTTCAACTGCTGCAAGCTTCATCGCTTCGTTAATGTCTGTTGCTCGTACATCTAGTGCGCCACGGAAAATACCTGGGAAAGCAAGCATATTGTTTACTTGGTTTGGATAATCTGAACGACCTGTACCCATTACACGAACACCCCATGCACGTGCATTTTCATACGTAATTTCAGGATTTGGATTTGCTAAAGCAAAGACTATAGGGTTTTCGTTCATAGAATCAATATGCTTTTTTGTTAATAGATTAGCAACTGATACACCTACAAAAACATCACTATTTGCAATGGCATCCTCCAACGACCCTTTTAGCTTATCAGGATTCGAGATTTTTGCAATTTGTTCTTTTATGCTATTCATACCTTCCTGACGGCCATCATAAATAATGCCTTTTGTATCGCACATAATCACATTTTTATAGCCCATTTGCAATAGTAATCGTAAGATCGCAATACCAGCAGCCCCTGCACCATTAATAACAACTTGCATGTCTTGTGGTTTTTTGTTAACGATTTTAATAGCATTCTGTAAGCCTGCACCTACCACAATCGCTGTCCCATGCTGATCATCGTGGAATACAGGAATATTACATTCCTGACGAAGACGATCCTCGATTTCAAAGCAACGTGGTGCAGATATATCCTCTAGGTTAATGCCTCCAAACGTAGGAGCAATCGCTTTGACTGTACGAACAATTTCATCGACATCCTTTGTTCCTAGACAAATTGGAAATGCATCGACATCTGCAAAGCGCTTTAATAAGATTGCCTTTCCCTCCATTACAGGCAGTGCCGCTTCCGGCCCAATATCGCCTAAACCGAGAACCGCTGTTCCATCCGTAACAATCCCTACTAAATTTCCTTTTATTGTGTAATCGTATACGGCCTGTGGATTATTTTCGATTTCTATACAAGGCTGAGCTACTCCTGGTGAGTACGCCAAACTTAAATCATATGTATCCTGTACTGGAACTTTTGCTACAATTTTCATTTTCCCTTGTGCTTGTCTATGCATTTCCACAGCTTTTTGCATAATATCCATTAACCAAACTCCTATCCTCTTGCACTATTTCTTGTAAATATACTTCACTATCTTTATAGAATATTATTCATAAAAATTATTATTATAAAACTATTCAATCAATTTAAGTCGTTATATTTTGAAAATTATATTACTTCATCTAAGTAAAGTCAACGTTATAAAAGCTATTCATTCATGAAAAATAATAATTATCATTATATTCAGTATGTTAAGAATAAAATAAAGCGCATACATTGTATTACTATCCAAAAATAGGATAATTAAATCAGCTCCACAAAAAAACACCCCCGCCTCAATAAGAAACAAGGATGTTTTAAAGCTTGCCATTTTCTATACTTCAAAAACACTAAGGTTTTTTAAAATAGTTCGTGCATTTTGTTGAAGTATATCATAATTTTCTTGCAATACTTCTGGAGGTAAAGGTTTACTAAATAAGTAACCTTGGACAGTTTCACAATGACTTGCTATTAGGTACGATAGCTGTTCAACTTCCTCAATTCCTTCAGCCACTACTTTCAATCGTAGATGTTTCGCCATAGACAATATCATGTCAACTAATGCTTTATCAGTAGAATCGGTTTGAATTTTCCGAATAAATGATCGATCAATTTTTAAGCAGTCGATTGGGAAATCCTTCAGATAGGATAATGAGGAGTAACCTGTTCCAAAATCATCTACCGCTATTGTAACACCAAGGGCCTTTAGCTGATGTAATACGGTTGTCATATGGTCAATATTGATCGTCATACTTTCTGTTATTTCTAGCTGCAGGTATCGAGACTCTAACCCTGTTCGTTCTAAGACGTCCTGAATCATTTCAACCAAATTCTGTTGGAACAGTTGACCTAATGAAAGATTAACCGCAACTTTAATCAACGGTAACCCTGCTTGTTCCCATTGTTTCACTTGCCTACAAGCAGTCTCTAACACCCATTGTCCAATGGGGATAATTAATCCTGATTCTTCAGCAATCGGAATAAAGTCACCGGGCGAAATCCACCCCTTTTTAGGATGCCGCCAACGTATAAGTGCCTCTACAGATGTAATTTTACCCGCTTGCAAGTCTATTTGCGGTTGGTATTCTATAAATAGTTCATGATTGTCTAGTGCAAAGTGTAAATCATTTTCTAATATAAGCTTTTCCGTAATTTTACTAGACATAGAAGACTCATAAAATAGAGTATGTGAAGGTACTTTACCAGCTTCATGCATGGCATATAATGCAAATCTCACTAATTCTTCTTCCTTGTAGGCGTCTGCTGGAAATAAGGCAATCCCAATGTTTAAATTACCGTTTAGTGAAAAATGTTGTAATTGGAATGACGCCAACATCGCATCTTGTAACTGTTGACTAAGCTGTGTAAGGTGATGCTCATTATTCACTTCATCGATTACAACGACAAAATAATCTTCTCTTAACATACATAGTAAATACTTCTCTGGTAAAACATCTCTCAGCCTTTGCGCAACCATGTTTATCAGTTGGTCCGCATATGTACTCCCAAGTGATGCTTTAATTGTGGCAATACGTTCAATCTCGATGGCCAAAATGGCCTTTTCTGATTTAGATATGTATAAATTTCTTTTTAACAATTCCATCAAATAACGTTCATTTGGTAAATTTGTCACCTCATTATGATAGGCCATAAAATGCATCTTTTCACGCGATCTTTCTAAATTCGCTTGAGTATCTAATAACTGCTGAAATGGCTTTTCAATCGATGAAAAATACATTGCTCTAAAAAGAAGATAATATGCACATAGCTGGAAGATGTGGCCAATAAAATTTTTAATATCATAAACATCACGATAGATGGTAAAAAAAATATCAGCAAAAATTAAATAAATTGAACTACCAAACAGTAAGAATGTTATCTTAGGGGCATATTTAAAATATTTAAGCAATATGAGCATTATGATTACTTGTAATATAACTGCGCTATATTGCAAAATATTTTTTAAAATTGTTGGACCATCCCCTTCTATAAAGAGGGAGGGCAATATTTGGGTCGGTGCGTAAATAAGAACAAAACAACCGATAATCGTTATGAAGGGCAAGCTAAATATCAACCAGCGATAAGACGTACTAATCTGTTTTTCCTTAACAATCAATATGAAAAAGCAGCCTATAGATAATAGCAATCTCGCTAGCATATAAAACCATGTTGCGGCATACGTCGTACTCTCCGTAATAAAATACGGCATCCCCTTATAGGAGAGTGCATGTGCCGATTCAAGCAAACTTATCGTTAAAAATAAGGCACCTATATAGAGAGCTCTATTCGATAAAATATATGGCGAAATCAACCACGATTGTATCGCAATTGACATTGTCACAACAATAATAAGTATTTCCATCATTAAATGGAGCGTGACATAATTGTTTTCTCCAAAGATTCCATAAAGTTGCTCACTCCAAAAGCTCATAATCATTAGCAAAACGAGTGATAGTATGATGTATGGTATGCCTTGTTTGAATAACGAAAAATCCTCATTTAATTTCCACATCGATACACCTTCCTTTCATCCTTACGAAGTTTATGAAAACTAGTAGATAATAGTATCAGCACTATTATACTATCAGATTACCATGGAATACCTATATATAAATTAACGAAATTTTCTAAACAAATGAATAAAAAACGAAATTTTCACAAAAAAAAGTTGTCACAAAAATTCATTTGAGACAACTCAGAGTAGTAAAACCTCTCTTTTTCAGAAATTATAACTATTTAACATGCTAATTCTTTGTATTTGTTGAACAATCATCACTTTTTATGAAAATACATAACCATCCATATTATTTATCGTATTTTGGATCGCATCTCTTAGCGATCGCTGATGATCCCCACAGTCAGCAAGCGCATCCTCTAAAGTAATCGCTGCATTGGCTATAAAAGGAGCCTTTTTTAAATCTTTTGCTAATTGAATAAGCACTAGTGCCTTATTCCACTTCCAGCGTGCATTGGTTGGATCAAGTTCAATTGCTTGCTCTAAATAGCCTAGTGCATCAAACGGCATCCAACCAAAGCGATGCATCGTTTGACCCGTTATCCCCCAATATAATCCCTTATTTGGATTCTCCGTCACTGCCTGTTTGAAACAATGCACACTTTCATTATAATGATGGGCAAATAGGAATAGCTCACCCTGAGTAAAAAAGGATTGCGCCTTTTCGTTCGCTGTTCCTGTTTTCGCCAGTTCCTCTAGTTCTGTGACACGCTTCGCAAATGCAACCTCATCCTTTATAGCACGAATTTCTACAACAACATCTGATTCAGGATAGCTTTCATCAGCTCGTTCACCATGCTGTGTTTCTACTAAAAGTGTTGGCTTTGGATATTTCGCAAAATCATATGCCTCAAGTAACGCAATATATTTATCAGCTAATGCCTTGTCAGGTCCTTCAGCTACTTGCATTGCCAATTCATAACATTTCATCAACTCACCATTATAAAAATAATCATCCATTGTCATACATCTTTCCTCCAGTTTACAACTTATCAGTAACTATAGTATACACTACAAAAAACAATACTAGATAGACTGCTTTATTCAAATACAAGACTTGCATATCAACACAAATACTCACGACTAGATAGGCTTACCTATCAATTTTATTTCCTTTTAAACAGCCAATGGTCCTAAATCTGGGGATAATTTAGCATCACCGGCGTGGACAATTTTTCAGTTGCTTAGAACAAAAAGCGGCGGCCCCGTCAACGGAAAGCCTCCGCCCGCAATAAAATACTAGGTCGCCCAACTTTAGAATAAAGAAATTCTACTAATGGATAGATAAAATTAAAATCAATAGTAGCTTCCAATTAACGTACTAAATGTTCTTCAGGCACCATTTGATCAATTGTCAGCATTTCTAATTGATGTCGTTCATTATGTATATTTTTCGTCATCCTATCCATCCCCTCAATCATTTTTAGACGTACACACGTTGATTGGCGCGCAGACGGCGAGTGTAGCTGACCGTATTCGCCTTTCACTACTGAGCAAAGCTTCCTGCGGGAATAGCATGAGCAAGAAGGCCCCACAGGAACGTAGCGACGAGAAGACTGAAGTCATACCCGCGAAAAGCGTCCACCGTAGCGGAAATCAACGGGTTCATATAGATACTTCTATTGTAAAAGAAAAAAGACCATCCAAAAGTAAATTTTGGACAGTCCTATTGTAATAGCTATTTTTTTAATACTACTGTATTCATGAACGCACGTAAATCTTCCTCTTGTAATGCACCTTCGAAACGGTTTACCTCTTTACCATCTTCAAAACGGATAAATGTTGGTGTTGCATCAATGTGGTACTCATCCCATAAACCGCCATATTCATAGACGTTTAATTGTGCAATATCGACACCCAGCTCATCCGCAATTGGCATTAATTTTGGTGTGAAAGCTTGACAGTGTACACAAATTGGACTGAAGAAATAAGCATTTACATCCTCACCAGCTTCGATTTTTGCTTCTAGCTCGTCAGGCAACATAATGTTTTGGTAATTTTCATCATCCAATTGGTCAATTGTTTCTTGTTTCAATTTCTTATCACCGTATGGGTTATTTCCACTCGATAGTTTGTTGTTGTTAGACACGTTTGTTAGCACAATCACTGCTGCAAATAATACAACAATAATCGATCCGATAATTAATAGCTTTTTCAATGGACAATTTCCTCCTTTTTCACACTAAAAAACCCTAGTTTTAGTGTATTCGGAATTGATTATAAAGGGTTTTGAAAACCTAGTAAACTAATTAGTCTTTGAACTTAAGATTTCCCACTATTCAAACATAATTCAGCTGTTTTTTGGAAAACTACTACCTATAATGCTCAAAATGAATTTGGAGTGAAATGTTGATATGAAAGACACTTTCCAACATGTTTTCAAAATCTATAAACGTGATATCCATAACATATTAACAAACTGGGTGGTCGCTGTCATTATTGGGGGACTTCTCTTTTTACCTTCTCTTTATGCCTGGCTTAATATTTATGCCTCCATGGATCCATATGCACATACAGCAAATATGAAAATTGCAGTTGTCAATGAAGACACCGGCACCACTGTTAAGGGACAGGATATAGATGTCGGCAAGGAATTAGTTGTGAATTTAACTACTAACAAAAATTTCGCCTGGCATTTTACGTCAAGGCAAAAGGCTATTGCTGAATTAAACAACGGTGATTATTTTGCCGTCATCATTGTCCCTAACGATTTTTCCGAAAAGCTAACGTCAATACTTAGTGATAAACCGTCAAAAGCGCATATCGATTATTATGTAAATGAAAAAATCAATCCGATTGCGCCTAAAATCACCAGTAAAGGGGCAAGTGTCCTTACCCAACAAGTTTCCAGTGAATTTATAGCCACCGTCAATGGCACACTCTTCTCTATTTTCAATACACTTGGCCTTGAAATGGAACAAGATATCCCAGACTTTAGAAAATTTGAAAACTATATATTCACCATTGAACAACACTTACCAGATATTGAATCTTTTCTAACACAAACCGCTGAAGATGCACAACAAGCTGAAAAATTAATGAATCGAGCTACAACGCAAATCCCGGAAGTTCAAACAATGACCAATGACGGGCTGACCACTATTCAAAATGGTTTACAACTGATTAATGATGCAAATGCGGTGTTCACAAAATTATCTCCAATTATCAAAAAGGATTTAGAAGCCGTCCAAAATTTAGCCAATCAATTTACCCAGCTTTTTGAAAAGTTAGAACATGTAAATTTAGATACCACTGGTTTAACACAAGTAAAAGAGAATATTCAGAACCAATTGAATGTGTCTCTACAGAAAGTAAATAGCAGCATTCAAACACTCGAAGCATTACAAAAATTAACCCAAGCTGATGCTGCGACACGAAAACAGCTTGAAAATGAATTACAAAATGTACTGACATCACTTCAACAAAGCGACTCGGAAACAGTCATTAACCAGCTGAATAATAAGCAAATTATTCCACAGCTTGAATCCATACAAAGCGCGTTGCAAGCTAACCCTAGTTTAACCGACTATTCCTTCAACTCACTAACCGCCTTAAATGAGCTAAAAACTTTACTATCAGCGTTATCTGGTAATATACAGCAATTGAGCTCTGTAGATAAGGAGACAATTAAAAAAGACATCGCTGATGTGCAAGAGGTTGCACAAAACGCTGCTTCTAATATAAACGAATTTCTTAATTATTACATTAATCAGCTAGAACCTCAAATTTTTACGACTTTGACAACTGCTAAAAACACTTTAACAAATGCAGCGGCAATGCTTACAAAGGTACAATCGATAATTCCACAGGCAACACAATTACTAAGTAATGCGCAAAAAAAACTATCAACCGCACAAAACACGCTTACAGTTGCACAATCGGATTTTCCTACGTTAAGCAAAAAAATTATCGAACTTGCCAATAAACTGAGGACACTTGAAAATGAAGCAGATCTAGCTGAAATTGTGCAATTACTAAAAAATGATGTAAATGCCGAACGTGATTTCTTTGAAGAACCCATCAAACTAGAAGAACATAGAATGTTTCCTATCGCTAATTATGGAACGGCTATGACACCTTTTTATACAGTGTTATCTATTTGGGTTGGTTGTTTATTGTTGATATCACTTCTTGCAGTAAATATTCATCAGACTGAGCAATATAGTATTCGTGAAATATACTTTGGCCGTCTATTAACATTTGCTACTATTTCCTTTATCCAAACACTTATCATTACGATTGGCGATATTATCTTGTTAGACGGTTCGATTAGTGCTCCGTATTACTTTATATTATTTGGGCTATTCATTAGCTTTGTCTTTGTAACGGTTGTTTACACGTTGGTATCTGTGTTTGGGAATGTTGGGAAAGCGTTAGCGATTGTCATGTTGGTCTTGCAAATTGCAGGTTCAGGAGGCACTTACCCTGTTGAATTATTACCGACGTTTTTTCAATCAATTAATCCATTTTTACCTTTTACCTATGCAATTGAAATGATGCGAGAGGCAGTTGGTGGCATCATATGGTCCAAAGTCTGGATAGATCTCACTTTCTTGCTAGGCTTCTGGTTATTCTTTATACTGTTTGGTTTCTTCTTAAAAAAATTACTGCGTGAAAAAATGGAACTTTTAATGAACAAAACACGTAGATCAGATATATTTCATTGATATTCGTCCTTGTCTTCTATATATGTACATGCGAACGATGTTATAATGGAAGCATTGTAAACATATAGGAGGCGCTATTTTGAAGAAACTCATATCAATTTTTATTGTTATGGCATTACTCGTTTTAAGTGCTTGCGGAGAAAAAAAACAAGTGGTTGAACAAGATAACGAGCCACAAAGTGAAGCCACACATGACGGACATGGACATGTTTCCGGAGATATTCAAGAGGAAACGGTTGGTGCTGAAGTCCTACCATCTTTTTTAGATAGTCAATCAGAAAATATTCGTTTAGTGTACCAAATTGCTGGACAATCTACTGAGATCCTTGAATGGATGCCATGTTACTGTGGTTGCGGTGAATCTGCTGGCCATAAAAGTAATTTGAACTGTTTTATTCAAGAAAAACGTGAAGATGGCACAATTGTGTGGGATGATCATGGTACACGCTGCATGGTTTGCTTAGAAATCGCCCTACAGTCAGCAAAAATGCATAAAGATGGCATGAGCCTAAAAGAAATACGACAAACTATTGATGACACCTATAAAAATGGTTATGCCAAACCAACACCTACAGAAATGCCTGCTTAAATAACAAAAAACTCATCGTATTGATGAGTTTTTTTCGTTATTTAATGAGTTGTAACACGGTTTTGAAATGTGCATGATCCGCTCTTTGAAGCAGTTCGTATAAAATCATTTCTGTACTCGTAGGCAAGATTTCAAGTGCCTTCATTTTTTCAAGACCAACCTCTTTATTTGCCTTCGTTCGTGAAGATACGGCATCCACTACAACCTCGACCTCAAAGCCCTGCTCTTTTAACTGTCTCGCTGTTTGATACACGCAAATATGTGTTTCGATACCTGTCATAATAAACTGTGTACGACCACTTGCCTTCATTGCATCGACAAAAGCAGACTCTTGACATGCACTAAAGGCTATTTTAGCAAGCGGTTGACCCTCTAGGTGCTGTGCAATCTCCAACGCTGTTCCACCTAAACGACTTGGATTTTGTTCAAGCCATAGAATCGGTACTTCCAATGCGTTCATAGCCTGTACTAATTTTGCTATATTTTGAATCACTACTTCACTGTCATCGACAATTGTCGCTAACTTCCCCTGTACATCGACCACAACAAGGCAAGTATGCTCTACTGTAAACATGAAAACACCCCTTAATTCAATATTCACCGTTAATTATACCGAAAATTTCTTGTCTATGTTAAGTTTTATGATTATGTAGTCACACCAATGATGACAGCCACTACAATGCGTATCGCTCCATCCACTATCAAAACAGTGTATATAACGCTGATTAGAGCTCGTCGAAGTTAAATAACAGACCAAAGCCCCGCACCTATTTCACACTTTTTCCGCCCTATATTCTAGGCTTCTAGTCTGGTGTGTGCTGTTTAAGTTTCTTAAAAAAGTGCCTTCCGTCAATAACTTCTTGCCTGTTCCTGTTGGTTGAAATGATAAACAGGTCAATAATTTCTGATTTTCTCGCGAACAAAAGAAAAGCTAGACCTTTAAAGTTAGACATGGCCCTCATTCTTAAAAATCAATAAAAGAGATTCACATTTTTTGAACAAGTGAATCCCAATCGAAGTGATTTAATGACGATACTTTATATACAAATTAATATGGACGCTTTTTCCAAAGAATGATTGGCCCTAATAAAATAAGCCAAAATAAGATGACGAGTCCAATTAATCCGATTATATAATGTTTCTCTCCAACGAATTGCTCGAGCACTATCAATGGCGTTCCCGCTGGTGCTTGATTTAAAAACATAAAATTTGTTCCCCAAACAATATTCAAAACGTAAATTAGCGGTACCGTTATACATAAAAATACGATTGGCTGCCATATTTTACGGATAGACAGTTGTAATTCTTGTGCAATTAGCATCGTCATCGGATAGGAAAATAACAGGAGATGAAATAAAAAACTATGAACATGCAGATAACTAAATGCCGAGACATTCGTCCAATCTGGTGTAAGCAATGCCATCAATGCTCCAGGCATTGTCAAACAATACAGTAGCATATCAACATAATGACCTTTAAAAAGCGCATGGCCAAGTACGATAAAAATACCTAAGCCGCAAAGATGTAATGGCCAAGACCCGTTCCAAAATGTATTGTCCATCACCATTACGATATTTTTAATAACCTCGAGGATCAAAATCGTAAACGCCCAATAAATCCGTATTTTTTTACGCTGCAATTGATTAGCCTTACGATATAGCCGAAACATCAAAAATATTCCAAGTGCTGTCAATAGTAGCCAGCTTATATGGTACCAATCAAATAGCCGAAAACCATTTTCTAGTGATTGAATTGCTTCTCTTGCCATAACAACCACTCCATTTCAATCTAAAAAAGGGGATATACTTTTTACACTTCACCCAAAAATCTCCACTTATTTAACATAATAAACGCAAGTCCGTTTCAAAATGTTCCGATTTGTGTTTGATTTGTGTGCGTGCCTGGCACTATTATGCTCAAATATTGAGAATTTTGTTTTTTCTCTTGAAAATTAAGTTATAATCCTATAAAGTGCATTTATTAAACAAAAACAAGGAGTGTACCATTTTGACACAACGTGCATACAATTTTAACGCAGGCCCTTCTGCACTACCACAAGAAGTATTAGAAAACGCTCAACAACAATTAGTAAACTTCCGTGAATCAGGTATGTCTATTATGGAGATGAGCCATCGTAGTGCAATTTTTGATGAAGTACATAATGAAGCAATTGCTCTATTGAAAAAACTTTATGCTATCCCTGAAAACTATGAAGTACTTTTCCTACAAGGTGGGGCAAGCCTTCAATTCACTATGGTACCCATGAACTTCTTACAACCCGACAAAAAGGCTAGCTACGTATTATCAGGCTCATGGTCTGAAAAAGCGATCAAAGAAGCAAAATTTTTCGGTCTAGCTGTTGAAGCAGCAAGTACGAAAGAAAACAAATACCGCAATATTCCTGCATTAGCTGATATTCAATTCAATGAAGATGATGCTTATGTCCATATCACATCAAACAACACAATTTACGGTACGCAGTGGAAAGATTTCCCCGAAACTGGTAATGTTCCATTAGTAGCAGATATGTCTAGTGACATCCTTTCTAAACCAGTAGATATCAGCAAATTTGGTATTATCTATGCAGGTGCACAAAAGAACCTTGGTCCATCTGGTGTTACAGTAGTCATTATCCGCAAAGATTTACTTGAAAAAGCAAATAAAGAGATTCCAACAATGCTAAAATATACAACACATGCTGACAGTAACTCTTTATACAATACACCTCCAACATTTGGTATTTATATGTTAGGTGAAGTATTGAAGTGGGTTGAGTCTAAAGGCGGCGTTGAAGCAATCGCGAAGCACAATGAAGCAAAAGCAAAAGTCATTTACGACGCAATTGATAATAGCAATGGTTTTTATACAGGACATGCAACCCCAGAAAGCCGTTCATTGATGAACATCACTTTCCGTGTCGCTGATGAGGAACTAGAAAAACAATTCTTAGTTGAAGCAAAAGCAGCTGGTTTCGTTGGACTAAACGGTCACCGTTCTGTAGGTGGTTGCCGAGCTTCTACTTATAATGCAGTACCTTTAGAAGCTTGCGAGGCACTACGGGACTTTATGGTTACATTCCAAAATAAACACCAATAATACGAAAAACGACGAATGATTTCATTGAGATAATCATTCGTCGTTTTTTTTGTGGATACAACTATCTATTACACCTTTACGTATTATCTTCAGTAAGATTTTGTATCCCTATTAAATCATAGAAAATCACGACATCCATCTTCCATTTTGATATATGAGAGGTTTCTGTCTCTAGCACACTGTTTTCTGTACAATAATACAATTGCAGCACGAAGGTAAACTTTAAAAGAAATAAAGAGGCTGGAAAATGAATAGAAATTCCATCGTTTTATAGCACACTTACCAGCTTTGAGATTCATACAGCATACTATTTATTAAGAAAATTATAGTTTTTCCAATGGTTTATCGGACATATTACCAATCTCCTTTCGTTCAAAAATCATAGATTATTAGTGTAAGACACTAGCTTTACATTAACTATGGAGAAAGGAGGTCTTGTAAATGGAAGATAGACGATATGCAACACATATGAATTGGGATCGTTGCAAATGCGAAAAAAGTAGTAAATGTTGTCAAAAGGAAGAAAAATGTCATTGTCATAAAGAAGAAAAGTGCACAGACAAGTTTGCTAACAATTGTAGAAGCTGTATTTGCGACCAACTAAGAAAATTTGAGGCAGGAACTTTAGTGGATATCTACCTGTCAGGAGGTGGTAGCTTCCATGGCTTGATTTTTATCAGCTTTAGTCCGCAAAATTGTTGCGCTTATTTCCTAGAGTCTGGAGCAGCAACTTCACCGCTTATTATAGACTGTAAAAAAATTGACGCTCTTCGCAGATTACCATAATCAGTTTCTAAAGGGACTGTCCGTAAAGCCCTCCAAACAGTAACAATTGTTTCCTATATGGTGAAAATCCGCTTTCTGCTGGGAGTCGTGCACGTGCTTTCCCGCAGGAGTCTGCGCGGATTTTTACCTTTAATAGTATATCTTAATTACTCCTACCATACTATTTTTACTTTTGTGACAGCCTCTTCTTTTACAGCTCTTTCAATTCTAGCTAAGATGTTAACAAATTAATGCAATCCCATTTCCAAATAAAAAAGCTGTTAAAGATTACTTTGCCAGGGTTCCTCCCTTACAATCTGGACATTTTCCGTAAATCTCAAATTTATGGTTTTCGATTTCATAGTTAGGAAGATTCTCACCAAGCATTTCCATCGGGCAAAGATGAAGTTCCTTAACATTGCCACAATCCATACAAATAAAATGATGGTGATGATGTTCTGACTCGCAATGCATACGAAAATTTCGTTCGCCAGTTAATTCCGTTTCTTCTAAGATGCCAAGCTTCACAAACGTCGCCAGATTGCGATAAATCGTATCAAAACTCATGCCTGGAAAATCTTTTTTCAGCACATCTAATAAATCACGAGCGGTTAAATATTTATCCGTTGCCGCAAACATATCTAATATTAATTCACGTTTATCTGTTTTTTTATAGCCGTTTTCTTTTAAAATTTCCCACGCTCTTGAAATATTCACAGTGCTGCCTCCCCTTGTTTTGCAGATAATTTAAATGCTACTTTCTTACCTAAGATTACGAGTAATAATATTAAAATCGAAGTAACTACAATTGTACCACCAGGTGCTAAATCTAAATAAAATGCACTCACTAAACCAATTAATACGGCTGTTTCGCCAAAGACAATAGCATAGATGATTGTTTGCTTAAAACCTTTTGCCAGCCGCATTGCTGCAGCAACTGGTAACGTCATGAGCGAAGATACAAGTAAAATACCCACAATTCGCATGCTTGCAGCAATAACGAGCGCTGTCACAATCATAAACAATAGATGTACCCACCGTGCAGGTAAACCACTAGCCTTAGCATATTCTTCATCAAACGACAGCACAAATAGCTCCTTAAAGAATAAAAATAAAAAGACAATCACAATCACAGCAATCCCCACGACCACCCATAAATCCTGGCGTGATACAGCTGACACCGAACCAAATAAATAACTCATTAAATCTGTACTAAAGCCACTTGCAAGTGAAATGAATATAGCACTAATTCCTATCCCACCAGACATAATAATCGGAATCGCTAGCTCTTCGTAATGCTTGTATAATCTTCGTAAGCGTTCTATTAATACCGAGCCACTTACCGAAGCAAGAATGCCTAAATAAATCGGATTAAGCATGGAAAACGCGGCAAAAGTTTGACTTACATACAAGCTACCTGCAATCCCAGCTAATGTAACATGTGATAAGGCATCCGCAATTAACGATAATCTGCGAACTACGATGAAAACACCTAGAAGTGGTGCAATTATGCCAATTAAAAGCCCTGAGAAAAAGGCGTTTTGTAAAAATTCATAGTTTAAAATTGCTTCAATCATTACGCCTTCTCCTTTAGTGAATCTTTCTCACGGAATGGCCGTACCACGCATCGAGCGCATCCTGTGAAATCGTATCAAATTCATTTTTGTAGCCATGGAAATGAATCGTTTGATTTAAACACGCAACATGACTGATACGATTCGACACTGTATCAACATCATGTGTGACAAGAATCATCGTAATCCCTTGTTCCCGATTCAATTTCGCCAGCATATCATAAAATGACTGTACATTCTCATGATCGATGCCGACAGTAGGCTCATCTAAAATTAGTAGACTAGGCTCACTCACTAGAGCACGTGCAATAAAGACGCGCTGCTGCTGCCCACCGGACAATTCGCCAATATTTCGATTCATAAAACCTTCCATACCTACTGCTTTTAATGCTTCTTGCACTTTATCTTTAGCATCTCGCGCAGGACGTTTAAAAAGCCCTAATTTTTTTGTTAATCCACTTTTAACAACCTCTTGTACAGTTGCTGGAAAACCAGAGTTAAAGGCATTGGATTTTTGTGACACATAACCAATCCATTCACGGTGCTTAAATATTGCACTCGACTCACCAAATAACTTTATTTCACCAGACATGGGCTTCAGTAAACCTAAAATAATTTTTAGTAAAGTTGATTTACCTGAACCATTCGGACCAAGTAGTGCTAAAAAATCTCCTTCTTCCACTCGAAAAGAAATATTTTTTAATACTTGTGTATAGTCATATTGAAATGACACGTTTTCTATTTCAATTAACGTTTTCTTCATGCTATTCGCTTCTTTCTAATTCAAAATCATTACGATTTACAAATTGTAAGTATAAATGAAAGTTCAGTTTTTGTAAAGAAAACAAAACTTACGAGGAGGGTTAGCTTTGAGTATTCAATTTTTACAGCAATTATCACAAAGTAGTGATAAGGAAATTGTTGCGATTGCACGTGCCGAAGGTTTTGAAATTAGCACTTCTGAAGTGAAAAAACTTAGACCTTATTTAGAGCAATTCTCATTTTCTTGGCTCTTTTTAGGTATTCCTAAAGACATACTTGTAGAAGTCGAAGCAGTGTTGGGAAGAAAGCGTTCTCGCCAACTTATAGCCCTATTTACAAAGTAATGTATGTTTACACGCTGATCATTATAGAAAATAGAAAGCCCGAATCAGTACATCTACTGATTCGGGCTATTTCTTTACTTATCCACGTAAGGCGTCGATAAGTTCAGGTTTATATTCTTCACTACGCAACATCTCAATTTCGTACTTATAAGGTGCTGACTTCGATTTCGCATCACTATTTAATGCGACAAATGGTGTTTCTAAAATTTTTGGTATGGCCATTAACTGTGGGTGATGTACTACATATTTTAATGCATCAAAACCAATATGACCAAAACCAATATTTTCGTGGCGGTCTTTACCGGCACCACGAACATTTTTAGAGTCGTTAATGTGAAGCACTTTTATGCGATCCACACCAATGATTTTATCGAATTCATTTAACACACCATCAAAATCTTCTACGATATTATAGCCAGCATCATGAGTATGACAGGTGTCAAAACATACTGAAAGTCGTTCATTATGGGTCACACCATCAATGATTTTTGCTAATTCTTCAAAAGAGCGACCACATTCTGTACCCTTCCCTGCCATTGTTTCTAAAGCAATTTGCACAGGGAAATCCTGTGATAATACTTCATTCAAGCCCGCAATAATTTTAGCAATCCCTGCATCTGCCCCTGCGCCAACATGTGCACCAGGATGTAAAACAATTTGTGTAGCTTCCAATGCAGCAGTACGTTCAATTTCAGATTGCAAGAAATCTACACCGAGACGGAACGTTTCAGGTTTTTCTGTATTCGCAATATTTATAATGTAGGGAGCATGAACGACGATGTTTGTCATCCCGTGTTCTTTCATGTGTAATAAACCATTCATAATATTGAGGTCAGAGATAGGCTTACGACGTGTGTTTTGAGGAGCACCTGTATAAATCATAAAGGTATTGGCTCCATAAGAAAGAGCTTCTTTACTAGAACCGAGTAGCATATCTTTCCCACTCATTGAAACATGTGAGCCAAGTAGCATCAGTATACCTCCTTATTTTTTGCCACGCGCTTTTATGCGACGTTCACGTTTTTTAATTTTTTCCATTTCCCATTTCATATTACGTTTGTAGCCTGGTTTTACTTTTTTCGGCTTACGCACTAAAGATTTTGCTTTCGCATCAATTTCATTTTCGTGTTTCACACGATTTTTACGGGCATGACGTTCTTTTAGTTCTGTCCATTCACCGTCTTTTACGTCTTTTTGAACGAAAGGAATCCCCATTTTTTCGACACGAGCTAAAGCATCCTCATCAGAAGGCTCGAATAAGGTAATGGCAGTTCCTTTATTTCCAGCACGTGCTGTTCGGCCAACACGGTGGATGAAGAACTCTAAATCTTCCGGAATTTCGTAATTAATAACATGAGAAATGCCTTGAATGTCGATTCCTCGAGCAGCAAGGTCCGTTGCCACGATATATTGATAATCTAAATCACGAATTTGCTTCATCATACGACTACGTTCACGTGGCGCTAAATCACCATGAATTTGCCCACAACGAATACCATTTTCCGTTAAATAGCCCGCTACGTGCTCAGCTGTTTTACGTGTATTCGTAAATATAACTGCTAAGAATGGGTTTATGCCTTCAATCACATCTAGTAAACGTTTGTTACGTGACTTTGAACGAATGGGTACTAATACAAAGTCAATACCTTCAGCTACAGGGCGTTTGTCGTTCATATGCACATGTACAGGCGCTTCCATATATTTTTTCAAGAATGGTTGCAAACGTTCTGGAATCGTTGCTGAGAATACATACATTTCAAGCTTCTCAGGCATTTGAGAGGCAAAGCCATCGATATCTTCTATGAAGCCCATATCGAACGCTAAGTCTGCTTCATCTACTACTAAAATTGGTGCCGTATGCACAAATAACGCTTGCGCTGAAACAAGGTCACGAATACGTCCTGGTGTACCAACAACGATTTGTGGCTGCGTTTTTAGCTTGTCAATGGAGCGTTGTTTGTCCGTACCCCCAATAAATAATTTTGCTTGAATTTCTGTTCCTTCAATTAATTGCGTTAATGCATCAAAAATTTGTTGTGCCAGTTCACGTGTTGGTGAAGTTATGACAGCTTGTACTTCCTGTTTTTCAACATTGACACGTTGCACAATTGGAATTAAGAAACTATGTGTTTTTCCTGTACCCGTATGTGCTTGACCAATCGCACTTTTTCCTTTAAGTAGCAGTGGAATGATTTCCTTTTGTATTGGCGTTGGTTCTGTGAAGCCAAGTTTTGCGATTGCGTCCTGCAAAAATGGCTGAAAATTATAATCTGTATATTTCGACATATTTCGTACCTCCTAATATCTAACCTATTGTACCATGATTCGCACATTTAGGTATCTTTACGTTCTATAAACACAAGGATCATCGTTAATCTCTTGTATTTGTCACCGTTTCAACGCTAACCCTTATCAAACTTACTTTAAATACCGCTATTATGCAATTAAAAAAGTGCTCTAGGTACATGAATAAAGAATGTAGATCAATTTTAGTAGATTTTATGTCAATTATCACCAACTAATGATTTGTAGAATTACCACATGTTATGATAGGAAATGTAAGATACTAGAGGAGGTTGATTTTTGATGAAAGCAGCAAGATGGTATAAAGCAAGAGACATCCGAGTAGAAAACATTGAAGAACCAACTATTGCACCTGGAAAAGTGAAAATTAAAGTACATTGGACAGGTATTTGTGGAAGCGATTTACATGAGTATGCAGCTGGACCAATATTCATTCCGGTCGAACAACCTCACTACGTAAGTAATGATATTGCGCCAATTGTTATGGGCCACGAGTTTTCTGGTGAAGTTGTAGAACTTGGCGAAGGTGTAACAAAAGTAAAATTAGGTGACCCTGTTGTGGTAGAACCTATTCTTGCATGTGGCGAATGTGCTGCTTGTAAGAAAGGAAAGTATAATATTTGTAAACATTTAGGATTCCACGGTCTTTCTGGCGGTGGTGGCGGTTTCTCTGAATACACAATGGTAGACGAACACATGGTACACAAAATGCCAGAAGGTCTTTCATATGAACAAGGTGCGCTGGTAGAGCCAGCAGCAGTTGCCTTACACGCAGTTCGTCAGAGTAAACTAAAAGCAGGAGACAAAGCAGCTGTTTTTGGAACTGGGCCAATCGGTCTACTTGTTATTGAGGCCCTTCGCGCAGCGGGCGCATCTGAAATATATGCAGTGGAACTTTCCCCTGAACGTGCAGCAAAAGCCATGGAATTAGGCGCTACGGCAGCCATCAATCCAAAAGATGAAGATGCAGTAGCTCGACTGCATGAGTTAACAAATGGAGGCGTGGATGTTGCATTTGAAGTGACAGGCGTGCCAGTAGTATTACAACAAGCCATTGACGCTACTACATTTGAAGGTGAGACGATCATCGTTTCTATTTGGGAATCAGCAGCTTCCATACAGCCGAACAACCTCGTTCTTTCGGAGCGTACTGTAAAAGGAATTATCGCTTATCGTGATATTTTCCCTGCAGTAATGGAATTAATGACAAAAGGTTATTTCCCTGCGGATAAGCTTGTGACAAAACGTATTAGCCTTGATGAAGTTGTAACAGAAGGCTTTGAAGCATTAATGAAAGAAAAAAACCATATAAAAATACTTGTTAATTCACAAGAATAGTAGAGCAAAAAACTCGCTTTCCATACAGAAGCCGTTAGAGCAGACAGGATGTCCTTTCTCTAACGGCTTTATTTTATGGACTTGGGACATGTTCTACATTTGTTCACTAGTCATTTTCTTTTATTTTTTTAAATATATCTAAGTTTGCCAAAAGGAAGTTTACTTTATCCTCTCCAAACACACCAAAATCACGACTTTCGGTGTTAGCCTTTACAATTTCCCCTACCTCTTCTCGTGAAAGACCGCTTGCTCGCACAATACGCACTATTTGGATTTCCGCTGCCTTCACGCTGATATGTGGATCAAGACCTGAACCAGAGGCAGTCATCAAATCAGCAGGAATGTCTTCACGTTTGACAGTCGGATTTGCTTGTAAAAATGCTGTAATATCCAACTCAATTCTTTTTTTCAGTTCAGGGTTGGAAGGTGCATAGTTAAAAGTCCCTGAGCTAACACCACTATAAGCTATTTCGCCATGGTCATTTGGAATGGTATCTTCTTTCGAATAAACATTATAATTAATAGCAGATACTCTGCCCCAGAAATACTCTGGTGACGTAAAGGACTGACCAAGTTTCTCTGAACCAACTACTCTACCATCGACTTCCACTAAACTACCATTTGCCTGTTGATTCAATAACCCTTGAGCAATTCCTGTCACTGCAAATGGATAACACAAACCACATAATACGAACATAGTTAAAGTCACCAACAGTGCTTGTTTCGAATTTTCAAAAAATCTATTCATATTACTGCCCTCCTAAAAACCCATTATGTGTAATAGTGGTCCAACTAATAGATCAATCGCCTTTATTCCAATAAAAGGAGCAATAATGCCGCCTAGTCCATAAATAAGTAAGTTCTTGTGTAATAATTTAGATGCACTCATTGGCTTATACTTTACCCCTTTTATTGCAATAGGGATTAATAATGGGATAATCACCGCATTAAAAATTAAAGCCGAAATGATTGCACTTGTTGGCGAATTAAGACTCATAATGTTTAACGTCTTCATCTCTGGTACTGCTACCATCAACATAGCCGGGATAATGGCAAAATATTTAGCTACATCGTTTGCAATACTAAAAGTTGTTAAGGCTCCCCTAGTCATTAGTAATTGTTTGCCAATCTCTACAACTTCTATTATTTTAGTTGGATTAGAATCCAAATCTACCATATTAGCTGCTTCTTTTGCTGCATTTGTCCCTGAATTCATTGCAAGACCAACATTCGCCTGTGCCAATGCGGGGGCATCATTCGTTCCGTCCCCTGTCATTGCTACTACTTTTCCAAGGGCCTGCTCATCCTTGATCACCTTAATCTTGTCTTCCGGCTTACTTTCTGCGATAAAACTATCCACTCCCGCTTCTTTAGCAATAGCTGCAGCCGTAAGTGAGTTATCTCCGGTACACATAATTGTTTTAATACCCATTGCTCGGAGCTGTTCAAAACGCTCCTTTAAACCAGTTTTTACAACGTCTTTCAGATAGATAATGCCTAAAATTTTATTATTTACTGCTACAACAAGCGGTGTTCCCCCAACAGAAGATACTTGATGGACAAGCTGTTCCAAATTTGCAGGGATGTTATGACCTGCTGCAAGACTCTCTTGTTTTATCGTATCGTAAGCACCTTTACGAATTATTGTGCCATCCGTCATATCCAATCCACTCATTCGAGTCTGCGCTGTAAACGGAATATGCTCACTGGATTTAATAAGATTCTCTTCCTCTTTTGCATCAACACCTAAATCGCAAGCTAAAGATAAGATTGACTTTCCTTCTGGTGTATCGTCTGTTAGTGAGCTAAGCCATGCAGCTCGCATCAATTCACTTCGGTCGACACCTCTCACGGGTAAAAATTCAGATGCCATGCGATTGCCATACGTTATCGTTCCTGTCTTATCTAAAATCAGTGTATCTACATCGCCACAAGCTTCCACCGCTCTTCCCGACATTGCGATGACATTGAACTGTGTCACCCGGTCCATACCCGCTATTCCTATCGCAGACAGTAATCCACCAATCGTTGTAGGTATTAAACAAACTGTAAGTGCTATCAACGTGGCAATTGAAATCTGTACATTTAAATAATTAGTCATTGGATATAGTGTAACGACCACTAATAAAAAGATAATTGTTAAACTTACTAAAAGCGTATTCAATGCAATTTCGTTCGGCGTTTTTTTACGACTCGCACCTTCTATGAGTGTAATCATTTTATCTAAAAAGGACTCCCCAGGCAGTGACGTGATTTCAATCATTAGCCAATCACTTGTTACGGTCGTTCCTCCCGTAACAGAAGAAAAATCACCACCACGCTCTTTCACCACCGGTGCAGATTCACCGGTGATGGCTGATTCATCAACTGTGGCAATTCCTTCAATGACATCGCCATCATTTGGAATAACTTCACCTGCTTGAACTAAAACAATGTCCCCTTTTTTAAGTTCGTGAGCCTGTTTCATTATTTCTGAGCCGTTAGCCAAAAGGACACGTGCCTGTGTAACTGTTTTTGTCTTTTTTAACGTTTGTACTTGCGCCTTGCCTCTGCCTTCAGCAATAGACTCTGCAAAATTAGCAAAGAGAATTGTAACGAAGAGAATCATAGTGACAATTGCATTATAAAGGCGATCATGCTCCCCTCCTCCGCTTCCCGAGAGACTAGGGAAAATCGTTAACAATAGAACAAATAAAAACCCAATCTCTACGACGAACATAACAGGATTCTTTATCATGTATACTGGATTAAATTTCTTTAAAGACTCTATCATTGAGCTTTTCATCATATCACTCGTGATAAAACTTTTTTTGGCAGTTTCCATAAGTGTCTCTCCTCATCAAGAAGTTATTTGTAAATGTTCAGTAATAGGTCCAAGTGCCAATGCAGGTAAAAATGTTAAGGCACCAATCATTATGACAATGGCAACAAGGAAGAATGTAAACGTCGTATTGTCGGTTTTCAATGTTCCTAATGAATCGCCATACCACACTTTTTTGGCAAAAAGTGATGCAATAGCTAGTTGAATAATAATCGTTAGATAGCGCCCAAAGAACATGGCTAGACCTGTCGTGACATTCCAAAATGTCGTATTATCAGATAATCCTTCAAAACCAGAGCCATTATTCGCCGAAGCCGAAGCGAATTCATATAGAACCTGAGATAACCCATGAGCCCCCGGATTCGTTATGCCTGCAACGCCAGCCGTAGTTGCAACAGCCAGTGCTGAAAACAACAAAATAATGGCAGGATGAATTAAAATACAAAGTGCTATTAACTTCATTTCCTTTTCCTCTATTTTCTTTCCTAAAAACTGAGGTGTTCGACCAATCATGAGGCAGGCAATGAAGATCGTTAACATTACATACATCATCATGTTCATCAGTCCGACTCCCTTGCCCCCAAATACAACGTTTAACATCATGTTAAACATCGGTACAAGTCCACCAATTGGCGTTAATGTGTCGTGCATATTATTGACAGAACCTGTTGTAAACGCAGTTGTAACCGTTGTGAATAACGCAGATTGTGCGACACCAAAGCGTATCTCTTTCCCTTCCATACTGCCCAGTTCCTGCGAAAGGCCAAGCTCACTAATGATTGGGTTACCCGCGCGCTCAGCTACATAGACCGTTACCAAGCCTATGAGGAACAGCATACTCATTGCAACAAAGATAGATAGCCCTTGCTTGCCAAATATCGTTTTCTTTTTTCGATAAGCAATCATCAAGCTAAATGCGACAATACATGCCCCAGGCAACAGCATCATGGACAGCATTTCAATAATGTTAGAAATAACAGTAGGATTTTCAAAAGGCATCGTTGAATTGGCACCATAAAAACCACCACCATTTGTACCTACATGCTTAATAGATTCAAGCGACGCTACAGGTCCAAGTGCAATATCTTGCATCTTTCCTTCTATTGTTTGTATGGTCTTATTCGCCCTTAAGGTTTGAGGCGAACCTTGTGAAACTAGCATGATTGCAACTACTATTGAAATGGGCAATAATACACGGGTAATGACACGTACAAAATCTATAAAAAAATTACCCAGTGTATCAGTTTTAGCAACTAAACGGCGGCAGAATGCCATACAGGCTGCATAACCTGTAGCTGCAGACGTAAACATCATAAATATAATCACAAGCATCTGTGATAAATAACTAAGTCCCGATTCACCACTATAGTGCTGAAGATTTGTATTGGTCATAAATGAAATGATTGTATTAAAGGAAAGAGAAGCTTCCATATTGTCAATATAATTTGGATTTAAAAACAAAGTCGATTGCATACGTAATAGAAGATATCCAACCAACACCATAAAGGCATTTGATAACATTAGTGTCAGCACATATTGTTTCCCAGTCATATCGACTTGCTTAATGCCACATATTTTATAAATGACACCATCGACTTTATCCAATACCGGATCAAGCCATGTTTTTTGTTTCATTGTTACTCGGAAAAGATAATGACCCGCTAGTATGACCAGCGGTATATAAATGCTTAAAACAATCGCTATTTGCCACATATACTCTATCCTCCTTAAAGCCTATTAATAGTTTTCTGGATGTAATAGTGCATGACCCAGATAACCAAAAAGCAACACAAGCGTAGTTCCCATGACTATCCACATGATGATTCCTCCTCTATTTTTCATTGACTAGTGTGTAGCACCAAACCGTTAACGCATAAAGACTGGCAAAACTAATAAGCAGTAAACTAATCATTAATAGGTCCATCAATCGAACTCACCCTTCCCTCTATTGGATGTATTTATCATACTGACTTTCAAATTAATGTAGCGTTAGGAAATGGCCTCTTGATATTAAGAAAACATTAAGGTGAAATCTTTACACTTTCTTAATGGAAGATAGCGCTATAATACAAATGAGGTGAAGAATCATGGAAGATGTACGCCCCACTCCAGAGACGTTTTTAGCGAAGATACGAGAAGAAGACACTACAGCTGGTAGACTAAAGATATTTCTTGGCTATGCAGCTGGCGTAGGCAAAACTTATGCTATGCTTGACGCTGCACAGCAAGCTATGATATTAGGGAAAGACGTGGTAATTGGCTATGTGGAGCCACATCCTCGTCCTGAAACATTCGCCTTAATGGAGGGCCTTGAACAACTACCAACCAGAAAAATCAATTATAAAGGGAAAATCTTTCAAGAATTAGATATCGATGCGGTCCTTAAACGTAAACCAGAGATTGTCCTTATTGATGAGCTAGCACATACAAATGTTCCGACTATGCGCCACTTAAAGCGTTATGGGGATGTAGAAGAATTACTGGCAAATGGCATCCATGTCTATACAACTGTCAACATTCAACATATTGAAAGCCTTCAGGATATAGTGGAAGAAATTACAGGCGTAAGAGTACGAGAACGTATTCCGGATTACTTAATCGATCGTGCCGCACAAATAAAGATTGTAGATATTGAACCCGATGAGTTAATCCAACGCCTTAAAGAAGGTAAAATTTACCATATAATGCAAGCTAAAAAAGCTCTGGATTCTTTTTTTCGTAAAGAAAATTTAGTCGCTCTCCGTGAAATTGCACTTCGAAGAACAGCAGATACCATCAATTACAAACAAGGTATCGATAACCATTCTTTTAAACAATGTACACAGGTGGAGGAACATATCCTTGTCGGCATTAGCAGTTCTCCTACCAATGCTAAAGTTATTCGAACTGCTGCCAGACTTGCACAAGCCTTACATGGTAAATTTACTGCTCTTTACGTCCAAAAGGAAAAAGATGAAAATCAAAACGAAGCGAATACCGAACGATACCAACAACATGTCAAACTGGCTGAACAGCTAGGTGGGCATGTCGTAATCGTCCAGGAAGACGATGTAGCAGTAGCCCTTGCTAATTATGCTCAAATTAGCGGCGTGACAAAATTAGTAATCGGAAGAACTACTGTTAAAAAGAAATGGTGGCAACCTAATGCTAAAATCAGTGATCGGCTTAATGATTACGTTCCAAACTTAGCTATTCATATTGTACCTGATCATGAGAACGAGCCATTTCACTTTCCTGAAGTAAGAAATCAACTTACATTTGAGTGGTTGGACTTGTTGAAAATGTTTGTGGTGTTCAGTTTGGTATCACTCATTGGACTATTTTTCTACAGGATTGGGGTCAGTGAATCGAACATTATCACCATCTACATTCTAGGTGTTTTAATTCTTGCGATATGGTCATCTGGATGGATGATGAGTATCATTAGTTCCGTGATAGCCGTTCTCCTTTTTAATTTCTTTTTTACAGAGCCGCGTTTTTCATTCGAAGCTTACCATCTAGATTACCCTATGACTTTTTTAATTATGTTCATTTCAGGCGTGATCACCAGTAGTTTAACGAAGAAGATAAAGAAGCAAGCTTCAGTTGCAGTTCGTAAATCTTATCGGATGGAAGTATTACTAGAAACAAATCGAAAGTTGCAGCATGCCAAATCCATAGATGAAATTACTTTCGAGGGCATGTCGCAAATCGTTAAATTAGTTGAAAAACCTGTGCAATTTTTCGAAATAGAGCATAATTTAATTGTCAAATCTGTTTTTTATCGAACAGAGAGTATGACTAATGATGAAAATAATGATATAGCCACACTCTTTGAAAACACCAATGAACTGGGTGTCGTAAATTGGGTAATTAGTAATCAGCATAGAGCTGGCGTGACGACTGATATTTTCCCAGAGGTCAATGCCTATTATTTACCGATTATTTCAAGTGGAAATGTAAAAGGGGTAGTTGGCATAGCTCTTTCAAAAAACCCCGCCTTACCAGCATTTGAGCGTAATATTCTACATGCCATAATAAATGATTTTTCTTTTGCTCTTGACAAATGGTATTTACAAAAATTAAATGCAGAAGTGGCAAAAGAAGCCGAACTAGAGCAAATGAGAGCAAACCTTTTACGAGCAATCTCCCATGATTTACGAACACCACTAACTACTATTTCTGGAAATGCAGATATATTGTTAACCAATACAGCTGAAATTCCAGATACAGAAAAAATTCGATTATATGAAGATATTTATAAAAATTCGAAATGGCTTGTACAAATGGTTGAGAATTTACTAGCAGTTTCAAAGTTAGATGATGGACAATTTGCTTTAGAGATGCAATTAGAGCTTGTGGAGGATATTATTCAAGAAGCACTTTCAAACGTCATTCCTATAAACCATACACATAAAATAACTTACTATGTCGAACCAGATTTATTATTGGCATTGATGGATGGACGCCTTATTATTCAGGTGTTCATTAACATAATTGATAATGCATTTACCTATACGCAACCTGGTAGTGAGATAACCTTAATAGCAAAGGAAAAGGGAGAAACTGTGCATTTTAGTATCACAGATAATGGACCTGGTATTGATGATTCTTTAAAAGAAACACTGTTCGAACCATTTGTAACAGGTAAGGTACAACGAAGTGATAGTCGAAGAGGACTAGGATTAGGTTTGGCATTGTGCCAAACCATATTAAAATTACATGGAAGTGAATTAACGGTTTCGGATAATAAACCACATGGGACTATTTTTAATTTTTCACTAAAAAAGGAGTAATGACGATCCATGAATAAACGAATTTTAGTAGTGGAAGATGATGTGGCAATTGGGAACTTGATTAAAATGACGTTGACAACGCAGCATTATGAATTCGACATTGTGCGAGATGGTACAAGTGCCGTACAAAAAGCGCTGTCAATGAAACCCGATGTCATTATTCTTGATTTGGGATTACCAGATATGGATGGCGTAGATTTTATTCATAAAGTGAGAAGCTGGTCACAAACACCTATCATCGTCGTTAGTGCTCGAAGTGAAGAATACGATAAAATCAATGCGCTCGATGCTGGAGCAGACGACTATGTCACGAAGCCATTTAGTGTGGAAGAGTTACTCGCTCGTATTCGTGTAGCATTACGAAGAACAGCCATTGAGCATGATTCGGATAGTACGCAGTCTGTGTTTGTGAACGGAAATTTAGAAATTCATTATCTAGCAAACACCGTGTTTGTGCATGGTGAAGAAGTGCATTTGACGCCGATTGAATATAAGCTTTTAGTCGTTTTGTCAAAGCATATTGGCAAAGTACTCACACATAATTTTCTATTGAAGGAAATATGGCAAAATGTACTACCGACAGACGTTCCAAGTCTACGCGTTTTTATGGCAACTCTACGTAAGAAAATAGAAGAGAATCCATCTACGCCAAAGTATATCCAGACACATGTGCGCGTTGGATACAGGATGCTCCGCATTAGTGAAGATGAATAATCCTTCACCACAAAAAAGTAGCAAGAGAAAAGTAATCATCTCTCCTGCTACTTCTTATTTTCGTTTAAATTTTAAATTGAATAATTTCTTCTTTTACCAATAACGCTTCATCACTTAATGACTTTGCGACAGCGTTAATTTCCTGAATGGTTGCTACTTGTTCTTCAATTGTTGATGCAATCGAACTTGATTGCTCTGCAGCATGATTGGCGGAGGAAGACATTTCATTGACAGATGCAGCCACTTCTTCCGTACTTGCTGAAATTTGTTGGGTAGAAGCAGAAACGTCTTCAATCTGAGAAGTCATTGCTTCAATCGCGCCCAAAATCTTATCGAAGGCATTTTGAGCATTTTGAATGAACGTGACACCCTCGTCAACATTTAGCACCGTGATACCCACTGCCTTTTCCACTTCTATTGTATCTTGCTGGATGAGCGCTATTAAATCAACAATTTGATTGGCAGAGTTTTTGGATTCCTCCGCAAGTTTACGTACCTCATCTGCAACTACAGCAAAGCCTTTACCATGTTCACCAGCACGTGCCGCTTCAATAGCAGCATTAAGCGCAAGCAGATTCGTTTGTTCAGTAATGTCTGTAATGACTTTTGTTATCGAAACGATTTCAGCTGATTGTGCACTTAACTTCTTAATGCGTTTACTTGTATCTTGCGATGATTGCTGAATAATCGTCATTTGATTTTCTGTTATGTGTAACGCTTTTTCACCTTCATTTGCAATAGATTGTGTGTCTATCGCTTTAGAATGCAGCATCTGTGTTGCTTCTGCAATGCGTTGCACTCCATGTGCTGTTTCGTCCATCGCACTCGAGCTTTCACGTCCAGTGGCAGCAGCTTGGCTGTCACTTGTTGCCATCGTTTCAACAAGTTTTGCAATATCACTTGATGACAGCGAAATTTCATCTGTGCTCGCCGCTAATTCTTCAGCAGCTGAAGTGGTATGTTCGACATTTGTAGTCATACTATGAATCAGTTTATGTAAATTGGACTTCATCAAGTTAAATGAATTGGCTAGATCTCTTATTTCATCTTTTGTTCTGACCTCTACATCTTTTTGACTTAAGTCACCATTAGCTATAACTTCAGTAGCAACAGCAAGTCTATTGATAGGTACCACGATAGAACGAACCAATATAAAGCCTACAACAATACAAATAGCTACTATAATACCAAATATCCATAAAAACCATTTCTTATTATGATCTATTAGTTTTTCAACACTGTCTAATGCAGTTTGCGTTTCTAAGATGCTTTCTTGCTGAAGAAGTTCTACTTTTTCATTAATTTCAATCGAAGTAGTGTCAAATTCGAGCATGATTTGATTTCCTTGCTCTGGACCACCTTCGATATAGCTATTTGCCATTTTTTGCCCTGAGCTGTAATATTCATCAAAAGTTGCCTTAATATCATCCAATTTTTCTTTATGTTGAGGATGTAAGATTTTCAGTTGGTCTAGATCTTTGTAAAAAATCTGACTATATGTTTCTGCTTGTTCAAATCCATCGTCTAAATTATTTTGAGCACGTGTTGCACTAATATCCGTTAAATATTGCTGCACTTGCACAACGGACAATTTCATCTCATCTGCTAGTAATGCCGCTTGAAGCGTCTTTTCTTTAATCAATTGTATTTGTTCCAGTTGAGATTTTGAATTCTGTTGTTGAAAAATACCCAAAATTAACACCAATAATACGATAAGACTAAAAGATAAAATACTTCTACGTTTAATAGTCACAGAATTCCCCCTAAATTTCATGCGATTGCTAAATGTTATCGTTTGTTAAACGAAACAATCTTAACAATAACTTTACATGTTTACATAAATGTAACATAAAACATCGCTCCAAAGGACCATTTTCAGAAAAGTTCAATAAATCTCCTTAGAATCCCCCTTCATTTGTACTACTTTTTCGCTAAATAAATGCATTTTCTGACAAAACACTCCATGCTTACAAATTGATAAAAAGGGAAAAATTTGTGTCTTTTTGAGAAATTTCTCTAAGTACATTCGCTTCATCAGTTTAATTTTAGTGAAAAATTCACTTCAAATGCATGAACCGAGGAAATGTAGTCATTACGCTCATTTGTTTTGTTTAAGTGCGTTTATCGAACGCTAATCTAAGTAACTGCATATCATATCTATAATCAGGTATGTCATCAATGATAAACTTGAATGAAAGGAGATCAACATGGTATTTCGACCACCTTATCCGTTTCAAATGTATCCCGGCGGCATGGGTATGCCCATGCAAATGCCAATGCAAATGCCTACACCTACACCGATGCCACAACAATCCTTTTTCCCACCCGGAGGCTTCCCTACTCAACCACGAATTCCTGGTGGCTTCCCTATTCAACCGCGAATTCCAGGTGGCTTTCCAATGTCCGGTGGTGGGATAGGGTCATTTGGAGGGCAAATGCCAATGCCACCTGTGCAAGAACCTTCAAAAATAGGTTCATTTTTACAATCAGCGAATAATTTATTCAACTCTGCCAAAACGTATACCCCTTATATTCAGCAAGCAATGCCAATGGTGAAAAATATCCCATCTCTTTTAAAATTGTATAAAGGGTTTCAGGGTCTCCCAGCTGCCGGGGCTGTTGCAGGAGCTAGCGCTGTAGAAACCAAGGCAGCTACTACAGGCGATAGCGCAAGTTCAGCTAGAAGTAGGCGTTCTTCACAACAAAATACATCATCATTTACACCACGTGAACCGCTTCCTTCCAAACCACGTATTTTTCAGCCACCTATGTAGTTTAGTAAAGTAATAAAATATGGCATGATAGAAATCAAATAATCGCCTAGTTTATGCTATCGTTTGTTGAGCTGACACAATATACAGTTTTGGTGTAATTGTCTCAAGACTTAATTGATATAACGTTTCTTTGTATTCGCCGTCCCTGTCCGTTATAATGTAGATACGTAAGCTTGAAAGGAGTCACAACCATGCAAGTATTAAAAATTAATCCACGTGGCTATTGCTACGGCGTTGTTGATGCGATGGTAATCGCACGTAACGCCGCACTAGATAAATCATTACCGAGACCTATCTACATTTTAGGGATGATCGTACACAATAAACATGTCACTGATGCCTTTGAAGAGGATGGTATTATCACATTAGACGGCGACAATCGCTTAGAAATTATTGAACAAGTTGAAACAGGCACTGTTATTTTCACTGCGCACGGTGTTTCACCTGAAATTCGTGAGATTGCGAAACGTAAAGGCTTAGTATCCATTGATGCCACATGTCCTGACGTAACAGTTACCCACGATTTAATTCGTGAAAAATCGGCTGAAGGCTACGATATTATTTATATTGGTAAGAAAGGCCATCCCGAACCAGAAGGAGCAATTGGCGTTGCACCAGACCATGTCCATTTAGTACAGTCTTCCACTGATATTGACGCATTAAACTTAACCAATGATAAATTATTAGTAACGAACCAAACGACAATGAGTCAGTGGGATGTTGCACATTTAATGGATAGTTTAAAAGAGAAATTTCCTCATATTGAAGTGCATAAAGAGATTTGTTTAGCTACTCAGGTACGTCAAGAGGCAGTTGCTAAGCAAGCAGGGCAAGCCGATTTACTAATTGTAGTTGGGGACCCAAAATCAAATAATTCGAACCGTCTAACACAAGTGTCAGTTGAGATTGCTGGAACACCGTCTTATCGTATTGCGGACGTTTCTGAGCTAAAAATCGAATGGTTAAAAGGAATTGATACGGTAGCAGTTACTGCTGGGGCATCTACGCCAACACCAATTGTAAAAGAAGTTATTACATTCCTTGACCAATATGATGATAATGACGAAGCAACGCATTCAATCAATCGTACAGTCACACTTGACAAAATCTTACCAAAAATTAAAACGCCAAAGCCTGTTGAAAAGATTATGCCCTACTAATTAACTTCAGGTGAATGACTAAATTTTAAAAGAAGCTGTCTAAAAAGGAAGCGAGCATACTTTTTAGACAGCTTTTTCTATTAGAAAGGGGGTATTTCAGTCCTTTGTTTCTACCATACGAACTTCCTCAAACACGCAGCAAAAAAAGTTGCCCACCTAACGACCGATGAGGCAACTCCTTTTTATTTACTAAAGTAATAATTTATAGGTCGGCCGATGCCTCCATAGTGCACATCCATGGTTATTTCTTCTTGCTTCTCTAGATAATCTAAATAACGCCTTGCCGTTACTCGTGCAATACCAACGCCACTCGCAACTTCTTCTGCCGAAGCACCATCCACTGTTTGTAAATAATGCACCACTTTTTCAAGGGTCGCCCGATTAAAACCCTTTGGCAAATTTTTTTCGTACTTCAAGATATTTGTCTGCTTGACCTCTCCATGGCCACCATGATAATGGAATAATTGATCGAGCTCCCCTTGTGTTAACTCTTGCTCCGTCTGCATTCTCTTCTTAAAGCGCTTATAATTCTCAAGGGTTCCTTGCACGCGCTCGAATGAAAATGGTTTCATAATATAATCAAAGACACCGAGATGTAATACCTGCTTCACCGTCTCCATATCATTAGCTGCAGTTACGGTAATGACATCGACATGCATTTTAAATTCACGAATTTTATGCAAGCTTGTAATCCCATCCTGCTCCGGCATGAAAATATCCATAAATACTAAATCCGGTTGGAGAATACTAATTTGCTCTAAACCTGTAACACCATTTGCGGCTTGTCCAATTACCTCAAATCCTTCGACCTTTTCAATAAACTGGCGATTAACCTCCCGCACCATGGGATCATCTTCTATTAATAATACCTTTAAAAGCGTCACCTTCAGCCCTCCTTTCAACTTGTATCACAGACACTTCACTTTCACGAAAAAAACCTGTTGCTTAATGAAGATAAAACGTTATTAAAAAACTTGTTCCTTTATGGGGTTCACTTATCACTTCAATATCACCATGTCCTTTGTGAACAATTTCTTTTATCAAATAGAGTCCAATACCTCTACCCTTCTTTTCCTTTGTTGAAAAACCATTATCAAAAATATGAGCTTTTACCTCATCTGCAATGCCAACGCCATTATCTGTGACTAATATCGCAAGCACATCGTCTTCCTCATCAACTGAAACGTGAACAATTTTTTCTCCAGTTGGCATATCTTTTAATGCATCAAAAGCATTTTCTATTAAGTTTCCAAATAAAATAACAAAATCATGATGATCTAGATTTTTTGGAAATGTTGATAGATGGCTCGCTCGATCAATTTCTAACGTAATTCCTTGCTCTTTCGCATAAGAAATTTTACTAAGGAGGAGACCAGAAATATTTTCATTTTTAATACGTTCATTTAGAAAATTGGTGATTTCATCATGTTCTTCCTTCACTTGTGTTAGGTAGGAAAGGGCCTGTGCATGATGACCTAGCTGCAAAAGCCCTGCAATGGTATGCAATTTATTTTTATGCTCATGTGTTTGTACACGCAGGGCCTGCACAAATGCCCTAACTCCGGTTAATTCCTCCGCGAGCTGTTTCACTTCCGTGCGATCCTTAAACATGGCTACTGCCCCAACAGTAATCCCGTTTACCTGTATCGGAATTCGATTACTCATAATACTATGATCATTAATATATAGCTCACGATTGTAGATAGGGCGATCTAAAGCTAAAATTTCAGGCAATCGTGTATCTGGTAACACCTCAAAAATTTTCTTGCCAATTAGCGTCGCTGGTCGCTTAGATACCCCTAAAATTTCACAGGCCTTTTCATTGAAAATTGTAATTGTTAAATCATTATCAATCGCAATAATTCCTTCATGCATAGCGTTAAATGTTTCGGTTCGTTCCACATACATTTTAGCAATTTCATGTGGCTCTAATCCAAACATCTGTTTTTTCATATGAAGCCCTAAGGTATGAGCACCCCAAGCACTAAATAGAAGTGATAATAGTATTGTAATGAATAGTTCTTTTTGGATAGAGTGCAGTAACTCAGCGACAGTTAACACACTATAACCTACAACGACTACACCAATTTGGTGACCATCATTGCTCATAATCGGTACGAAAGCCCGTACCATCTCTCCATGTTCTCCATGCGCAATTGATGTATAATAATGTTCAGAAAACGCTGCGTTTAAATCACCAGATTGTGAAATTCCACCGATTTCTTCCGTACTCGGATGCGAATATTTACGTCTTTGCATATCAAGCACAACAATATACTGAGCACCATTTATATCCCGAATTTCTTCCACGACAGGATTAATATGTTGTGTCGCCATCACAAAATTATCATTGGAAATATAGGTTTTCAATTCTGGTAACTGCGATACTGTTTTTGCCACGAGAAATGCCTGATTTTCAAGCTTATCTTTCTGCTCATTCATCACAAATCCTAACAAAAAAGTACCACCTATACTAAAGGAAACAATGAGTATAAAAAAAGTAAGAGACATGATTTTTCTCTGCATGGATAACTTATGAAATTTCAAGCTCATCGCCTCCCTCTTACTATATTTTAGTTTACTCCATATGTTAGAATAACAAAAACATAAGAAAATACGAATCAATTGGGTGTAATATATGAAAAAATTTATAATCGGAACAATAGCAACCGCGTTACTGTTAACAATTTCCATAAGCATACAACAAGGTTTACTATTTGCAAAACCGCTTCCCTATGATGATGAACAAAAGGGTTTGGATACACAAATTACCATTCACTTAAGTCATGTCGTAGCCGAAAATACACCGAAAGGGCTAGCAGCAAGTAAATTTGCTGAGCTCGTCGAGGAAAAAACAAATGGTGAGGTTAAGGTACATGTTTATCCAAACGCCTCGCTTTTTAATGATGAAAATGAGTTTAATGCTATACAAAGCGGAGAAGTTGAAATGATTATTCCCACTTTTTCAAAAATGACATCTTATGTACCCAATTGGCAAGTACTCGATCTACCTTATCTTTTCAATACAGATGATGAAGTGCAAAAGGTACTAACAGGCCCAATCGGTGAACAATTATTAGAGGAGCTTGAGCCCTACCATGTAAAGGGTCTTAGTTTTTGGCATAACGGCTTCAAGCATATAACTGCAGTCGATTATCCTATTCATACTTTTGAAGACTTAAAAGGTTTACGTGTACGCACAATGCCTAGCAAAGCACTTGAAAGACAATTCGCGTCGGTTGGTGCGACCCCCATCCCCATTTCCTTTAGTGAGGTCTTTACTGATTTAGAATCAAACTCGATTGATGCACAAGAAAATACAGCGTCCAATATTTACTCTAAAGGTTTTTACAAAGTGCAACAACATATGACTTTAACAAAGCATGGCATTTTAGGGTACGCTGTTTTAATCAATGAAAAGTTTTGGAAATCACTGCCGACAAAAATTCAAAAGGATATTGAGGAAGCTATGGTGGAAACGACAGATTGGCAATTTGAACAAGCTGTCCTCATGAATGAAAATGATTTACACAAACTAGAACAACAAACTGGCTTTGAAATTTATGATATGAGTGAACAGGAACGTCAACGCTTTAAAGAAAAACTTTCACCGGTCTATGACTATTACCGGACAAATGTCGAAAATGCTAATATACTCAATGAAATGCAAAAGATTGTTTCTCCTTAATTGAACCTCTCACAAGTGTTCTCGTCGAATCCATAAATACTTTTGGTCATTAATGATAAAACCTCACTTTAAAGTGGGGTTTTATTATTTGTATTATAATAGTTCACCAAAACGCTCCTCTACTATAAAACAGCTTCAAACCCCTGCCATTATTGAATTTTATTAGACATCATCAAAAAATGAACAAAATGAACAATAGAAACTTTTCGGTCATAAAAACTATTGTCGGAAAATTTCAGCTATGATAGCCACATGAAAACGCTCACAAAATATTCATCAACTTTTTAAGGGGGAGAGTTTAATGCGTATTAATTTTAAAAATTTAACTGTACAAGTACTGATTGCGATCGTGCTCGGTATTATTGTCGGTGCTGTGTTCCCAGAATTCGGCGCTAGCTTGAAAATATTAGCAGATATTTTCATCAAATTAATTAAAATGTTAATTGCACCTATTATTTTCTTAACAGTTGTTATCGGGATTGGTAGTATGGGTGACTTAAAAAAGGTGGGTAAAATCGGTGGGAAGGCACTTATTTATTTTGAAATTGTGTCTACGTTTGCACTCGCAATCGGCTTACTCGTTGTTAATATTGTCCAACCTGGTAAAGGCTTTGATACAGATGCTGCAAATGGTGCAGATGTATCACAATATACGGAGCAGGCTGCTGCCGCAGAGCATGGAATTGGCGCATTTATCATGCAAATTATTCCTGATAATGTTGTTGGGGCACTTGCGAATGGCGAGTTATTACCAGTGTTATTCTCGGCTGTATTATTCGGTTTAGCGGCAGCTGCGATTGGCGAACCAGCCAAACCAGTGATTAAGTTTTTTGAACAAGTAGCAGATATCTTCTTTAAGATCGTAAATATGGTAATGAAAGTTTCACCAATTGGTGCATTCGGTGCCATGAGTTACACAATTGGGAACTTTGGTCTTAAATCACTTGGTAATTTAGGTTTCTTAATGTTATCAGTCTATATCACAATGTTTATATTCATTATTTTCGTTATTGGTACCATTACACATTTCTACGGCTTTAAAATTACAAAATTCATTAAATACATTAAAGATGAAATTTTCATCGTTATTGGGACATCCTCTTCTGAATCTGCGCTACCTTCGATGATGCGCAAGTTAGAAAACTACGGCTGTTCGAAACAAGTTGTTGGACTAGTTGTACCAACTGGCTATTCATTTAACTTAGACGGTACATCTATTTACTTATCTATGGCGGCAATTTTTATCGCACAAGCGTATGGTGTCGAATTAGATATTTGGCATCAGATTACATTGCTTGCCATTTTAATGCTAACTTCTAAAGGAGCTGCCGGTGTAACAGGCTCAGGATTCATTACACTTGCTGCTACACTTGCTGCATTCCCAATGATACCTGTTGAAGGGATTGCTTTGTTAATCGGTGTTGACCGTTTTATGTCAGAAGCTCGAGCTGTCACAAACTTAATCGGTAACGGAGTGGCTGCAGTAGTTGTTTCTAAAATGGAAAAAGAGTTTGACCCTGAACAGGAAAAACGCGCACTTGCAGGTGAAGTAACGATAAATTAACACGTTAATCAATGGGGGCTTTCTTCATCCCCTACAAAAAGTTTTTGATCGTTACTACATTTAAAAGTTTTAATTACCCTATTGGAAAAATAAAATAAAAATAATGCGAAACCTCCAATCTAGCTTGCACGTATAGAGTAAGTAGATTGGAGGTTTTTTCATGGCTATATTTACACTTACATATCCAAAACCATTTGATAGTTGTTCAAATTTACCGATTGTTAACGAGCACAACGAAGCCGTTTGCGTACTTCAAAAAGTTGAACGTTCGACTGTAGGGAACGTGCTTAATACAGTGCTTCTGATTACCACGCAGGATTCACTTCCACAACGTTATGAAACATGCTCTACTACAGGAGAATTACTTTTCCAAGTGCAATCGACTCTGCTAACGAAAGGCGTAAGTCACCAACTAATCATGCCAGATGGAAGTACTCTACCCATCCAACGAAAAACTGTGCAATTAATGGAATCTTCCTATTCCTTTACAATGGATGGTCTGGTGTTTCGCTTTGAAAAGGACTTCACTTCAACGGCTTATTTATATTGCAATGATGAAAAAATTGCCAGTGCGAGTGTCGTAGAAAATGGCATTGTACGGGAAGGTATTGTCTATACACTCTTCCAATCAGACGATACATTATTCGTGGCGTTACTAGCTTCACTTTACCAATCACTATTTGTGGGAAGTAACTAGCTTCGTTTTATGCTATAATTCAAATCATTCTACACAGTTGTGAGGTAAAGTATGAACGGACAAAATCGAAAAGATATATACCCTGGTCTTGAGGTCCACATTATTCTTAAAAAAGATCAGCGGTCGGGCATAAAAACGAAGGGCATTGTAAAAGATTTACTGACAAATTCTGCTTACCATCCACATGGTATAAAGGTTCGCTTAACTGACGGACAAATTGGCCGTGTTTGTGACATTCTACAAAAATAAGATAGCTGGTTATCTCAAATTGAGGTAACTAGCTTTTTTACTTTCTAGTGACTAATGTAGCCTGCTGGAATCATTAAAAACATTTCGTAACACGAAATACATTCGCTTGGCTATGACCTTTCTGCGCCCCTCTTCAAAAAAGGCATCCACTGAGGTGGGCTCATACTTTATTTAACATTAATTTCTCAAATACAACGTCTTTTATTTTTTACACTTGAAAGAATATTCACTTGAGAAATTATTATGGATTTCTAATATGACTTCTCCACCCATTTCATTGCAGCGAGTAATAGCCAAATTTATTTGTTTAGTATTGAAATAACTCGATGAAATCGTTAAAAAAGCGACACCAAATAAAGCGATAACTAAAATCCATAAAACTTGTGTAAAATACTTATTTCTAAATATAATCATTTTCAGAACACCCCTTAATTAAATTGAACAACTAAACTACCTATTTACTTTAATACGTTTGAAATAATTCTAAGTTCCAAATATTTATAAATTTACCATATAAAATTAACAAAAATCCATCTATGCTTATTGAAGAAAACTACACCGTTAGTTTAAGTACATTTCTTCACAATCTTTATAGTGATAAAATCATAAAAATCCAATATAAAATCATCTCTCCACTAAGAATTTTATAGAGGGGAGATGATTATAATCAAACTTTTTTATACAAAATCCTAAGTAGCAATTACGTTCAAAAAATTAACTAAAAAAAGACCGTTCCAAAATTCTTTCAAACAATAACAATTGTTTCTTATTTTGTAAAAATAAACTTACCTTCCCGCAAGAGTCTGTTGCGGATTTTTACTTTTTTTATCAAAAAAATAGCATGCCATGAGTACTACTCATAGCATACTATTTTTCACTTTTTTACAGCCCAAATCTTTAACGAATTGTTTTTAATGCTGTTGCCCATGGAATGACTTGATCTAACATTTGGTTTACTGAATCAGCTTGCACATCTTTTGGCTTAAACACTGAACCGTTTTCGAAGTCAGTAAATAAGGAAAGTGCTGGATGCACACGAACATCTGCTACTAGCAACTCGCCAAGGATACCACGCAAATGCTCTGCAGCTCGTGCTCCACCAACTGAACCATATGAAACAATACCAGCTGCTTTGTTATTCCATTCTTCACGTAAGTAATCTAATGCATTTTTAAGTGCCCCAGAGATAGAATGGTTATATTCTTGAACAATGAATACAAAGCCGTCACATGCAGCAACTCTTTGAGACCATGCAGCTGCACCAGATGCATCTCCCCCCGGCTCACCTAGTAACGGTAATTTAAATTCTGCAATATCAATAATTTCATATTCCGCATCACGACGTTTTTCTGCTAATTCCTTAACCCATTGACCTACTTGCGGACTTAGACGCCCTTCACGTGTACTACCTAAAATAATCCCGATTTTTAACATTTCTTTTCCTCCTTCTTGTTCATACGGTGAACTGAAACCGAATAATCTTTTTATAAAACTCAAGCTTGTAGCCTCCCGATTCTCCATGAAATTTAAGGAAAACAGCTCTCTAAGCCATGGTGTACAGGAATACGATCCTTTATTCAATTTTTAGTCATAATTTATTAAGCGTTTGTTGCAATTTATATCTCGATTTCGAGATATAAATAAAAAAATATAAATTCCTTCTCTGTATTTACTTTGAATCCGTTTATCTTTAATTCGAGATAAATTTAACACATCATGATTATCCTTGTCAATTGTTTCGTTTCAGATTTTTTAACTTACTATAATGAAAAGAGACACAACTCTTTGTGCAATTGGGTCTCTTCCAAGTTGTTCATTTTATTTTTATCGGTCGCTCTAATGCAACTAATTCATCTTCAATAGAAGAGAGCTGTCTGTCCATTACATATTTTGCATCAGAGATGGCTGCATTATAAATATGCGGGGCCACATATTCCTTCACAAAATCGAATACTCTCTCTGCCTCAAATTCTGTAATATCCTCGTCTCGATTATTATAAAAAAAACGTTGAATATCAGCTATTATTAATTCTTGTTGTTCTTTTGTTAAACGGATAAACAAAATGAACCGCTCCTCTCTATACTTTTCCAACATCATATCACTTCAAAATTAAACAATAAATTGACAAAAAGACTGAATTACAACGATCGCATAATTCAGTCTTGTGTTCTTTTATTGTTTACATTCAAATGAATAGCCTGTTGATAAAAAATTTTTTTCCTTGGAGACAATGGCTTTACCACCATCATCCTCACATTGCTGTGTCATTGCATCTATTTTCTTTTCATTCATATTATTGGTCACCAAAGTCATGCCTCCTCCAAATACAGCAATCATTAGACCAATAATAATCCATAACTTTCCAGCATTATTGCCAGCAGGTCGCCCATTTGCCACTTTAATTCCCCTTCCTAGACAAATAAAAATGGTTCTGTATCAATCGTAGATTGTACAAATTCCACTGAGAACTTTTTATCTTCGCACATTGCTGCCATCTTATTCGCTACACCTGCAATCATTACCTTTTCTACGTGATGTCCTGGATCCACGATCTGTAGACCGATAACTTGTGCATCTTGTGCAGTATGGAAATACATATCACCTGTTAAAAACACATCTGCTCCTGCACGCTTCGCCGTATAAATATACTTATTGCCATCACCACCAACAAGTGCTATCTTTTTAACCTTCGACTGTAAATCACCAACGACACGTACTGTTGGTACATCTAGCTGCAGCTTTACAAACTCTGCAAACTCATGGAGTGTCATTTCCTGTGGTAAATAACCAACACGTCCTAAGCCCATAGTATTTGTTTGTTGGTCCAAGCGAATCACATCATATGCAGGTTCCTCGTAGGGATGCGTGTTTAACATCGCCTTTAATAGACGATTTTTGATGGATGCAGGGAATACGACTTCCACCTTCACTTCTTTCTCGACATGTAACTCTCCAATCGATCCCACATGTGGATTCGCTCCATCTAGCGCACGAAAACGTCCCTCCCCAGTCGTTGTATAGCTACATGCCTCATAGGATCCTAGACGTCCTGCTCCAGCTTGCGCTAGCGTCTTACGTAGTTCATCTGCATTGGCAGTGGGAACAAAAACCGCAAGTTTAAGAACATCCTCTGCATATGTTTCTTCTAATATCGAACGATCTTCAAGTTGGAGCGCATCAGCAAGTAAATCATTGACACCGCCCTCTGCCACATCTAGATTTGTATGTGCGGCATAGACTGCAATATCATGCTTGATAAGCTTTTCATATAATTGTCCCGCTGGATTATCCGTGCGAAGATTCGCAAGACGTCTAAATATTGGCGGATGATGCGCGATTATAAGCTCACAGCCCTGAGCGATAGCTTCATCTGCTACTGCATCGTTAACATCCAATGTGACTAAAACTTTATTTACAGGTTTATTCAATGTGCCAATTGCAAGTCCAATTGGATCATTCTCCATGCATGCTAGTTTTTTAGGTGACCATGATTCAAACAATTGGATGATTTCCTGACCGTTTACTGTTTTCATCTCATAAAACCCCTTCCACTAACTTTAATTGGCCTATTAATTCTGCACGTTTTTCTTCAATTTCAGGTGTTTGCTCAGCTTCTTCAATAGATAATAAAACACGCTGCCAATTTTCTTTTTCACGCGTCCATTTTTTTATGAATGCGGGCGATTTACGTAACATTAATTTTGGACCAAACAAAAATTCTGATGCAGAGAGCTCCATCGGCCCTCTTTGCAATACGAGAATTTCATAAATTTTATCATCTTCTTCTAAAATTTCTTCATCAAGGATCGCCCAATTATTTGCTAATGCCCACTCTCGAATCACTTTGGCATGAATATTTGGCTGCAGAATAAGTCGTGTTACACCAAGTAAGCTGCTAGGATGTTTTTCTAAAATCGACACAATCAGAGGTCCACCCATTCCTGCAATCGTTATTGTATCTACATGATCTGCCGCTTCCACAGCAGCTAATCCGTCTGCTAGTCTCACTGTAATTTTTTCAGTTAAGTCTTCTTTTTGCACTTGTCCAACTGCTGATTCAAACGGACCTTTTACTACCTCACCTGCTATTGCGTAAGAAGCAATACCTTTATGAATTAAATAGCAAGGCAAATAGGCATGATCACTGCCAATATCAGCAATAACTGCACCTGTTGGAACAAATTTGGCCACTGTTTCTAATCTTTTCGATAATTTTTGTGCGTTCATTTTTTACCGCCTACCTTATATAGAGTCCATTCTAGTATGTATGATGTCGTGCAAAAAAACAAATGGAGCTGTCTCAAATACTGAGCAACTCCATCAAAATAATAGAGGCTGTACCAAAAGCGTGATGACACTTTTAGTACAGCCATTTTCAAACTATTTTAGAGTAGAAATGTATTCAGCGATTGCTTTTGCTTCCGCTTCATTTTTCATTCCTGGTTGCATTGGAGTACCTTCGATACCGTTTGTTAATACATCTACGATATGCGCCTCATCTAAGCCGTGTAGGCTTGGACCAACACCACCAGATAAGTCACCACCGTGACAACCGATACAAGATTGTACTAATGCAGAACCGTCATCAGTAGCTTCAGCAGTTTCGCCACCACCCTCATGTTCAGCAGCAATTTCTTTCTTGTTATCTGCGCCTTGTAAAGACATGAAGAAAATAAGACCAATACCAAATGCCAGAATTAAGATGTAAGGAACGACTGGATTGTTTTTCATGTGTTTCCCCTCCTCATTTTTAAATCTACTTCTATTATAATATAGAATCAGTCAACATCTAATATTGTACTGCATTAAACATGAAACGAAAAGCCCTATTCGCTAAGTTTTCCTTTGTTTGTAACAAATTCGACATTTCAGTATCAATTGGTTAAAATATGTCTTGCTATCCCCAATTTTTGGACTTCTAAAAAACCTTTTCCACTCGTTAATAGTTATTTCTTCTTGCAACTATCTTTCCACATCAAACGCTTTCATATACCTGAAATCAACATGATTTTCATTATTTCATTTAACAGCATAGCTTAAAGTTAGAAACACAATAATTAGTGGCGTATCTATCATATCCAGTCTTTTGAATTACTTTGATGCAAATTTCTAATTACTATTTCACTAAATAAGCTATACTATTATTTCAATATATTATTAATATGTATTTTTCTCGATTTTCCCTTCCGTTTTTGCTAATTAAAAAAGTTATACTACTATTTTAGAAAAATAAAATAACCTCCTATGAGCTTTTGACCATAGGAGGGATCGGTTTATGTTAAGTTTATGATATAATAGCCGATTAGTGCCATTAACCCAAGAACACCTGAGACTGTGAAATAAAGTAGCTTCATTTTTATGCCTGACCACAGCCACACGCCACAATTTGCAGCAATCAAACCAAATAAGGCAAAATTATTCCCATTAAAATATGTAGTATAAATACGAATTGAAACACTAAATAACAAAATCGCGGCAATAATATGGAGTATAGGTGCCAACAAATTATTTTGCTTCACAACTCGGAACGCTATTATGAATAACGTAATCGCAGCTATAGTCACAACTACCGTTAAAATCATTGTTAAAGAAGGAACTGTAAAGTAGACAGACAAAAGTGCAATTGCGCTAATACATAAACCCACTATCAAAAATATCATTTTTCGTTTTTCTAAGGGCAAGACAGCCTGTTTATGAGTCGCAAACTCTAGTTCCTCTAAGTCTGTTCCTTCTGCATAAAGGGTTGCTAAAAAATCGCAGTAATGCTCAGGTAAAAGTTTATTTTGCTTCCAAAACAAAATCTCATTTAAGATAATTTTTTTACGAGGATTTGTCATAATGTATTCTCCAAACATTGCTTAATAATGGTTGTACTACAATTTTATCTCACAACCTTCAAAAGGACATCTGTAAAAAGTCGCAAAAAGGAGAACTTTTGACCCCTTCTAAATATATATTTTTATTTCTACTACATTCCGTTAGTAACTATATCATTTAAATTTTCAGGTATATTTGCTTCATCTAGACAATATTTATTGTGCAAAACTACTTAGTTTAGCTTATTTCCACTAAGATCTACTTAGCAACCTCCTGCTTGGGTACTAATACTTTTATACTCCTTTGAACCTCTCACGACTGAAGTTACGAATGTTCTGGCTGAATCCATAAAAAAAGATACCTTCCATTGAAGGTATCTTTTTACTAGAAATTATTCTAAGAAATCTTTTAATCGTTTACTACGAGAAGGGTGGCGTAATTTACGCAGTGCTTTGGCTTCAATTTGACGAATACGTTCACGTGTTACACCGAATACTTTCCCTACTTCTTCTAGAGTGCGAGTACGACCATCATCTAAACCAAAACGTAAACGTAGTACATTTTCTTCACGGTCAGTTAATGTATCTAACACATCTTCTAATTGTTCTTTTAACAGTTCATATGCTGCATGGTCAGAAGGAGATTGGGCTTCTGAATCCTCGATGAAGTCACCTAAGTGTGAATCGTCTTCTTCCCCGATTGGCGTTTCAAGAGATACTGGTTCTTGCGCAATTTTTAAAATTTCACGTACTTTTTCTGGTGTTAAATCCATTTCTTCACCGATTTCCTCTGGAGAAGGTTCACGGCCTAAATCCTGAAGTAATTGACGTTGTACACGGATTAATTTATTAATTGTTTCTACCATATGCACAGGAATACGGATTGTTCGCGCTTGGTCAGCAATTGCACGTGTAATTGCTTGACGAATCCACCACGTTGCATATGTCGAGAATTTAAAACCTTTACGATAGTCGAACTTTTCAACTGCCTTAATCAGTCCCATATTCCCTTCTTGGATTAAATCAAGGAATAACATTCCACGACCAACATACCGTTTCGCAATCGAAACAACTAAACGTAAGTTTGCTTCTGCTAGACGTTTACGCGCTTCCTCATCACCTTGTTCAATACGTTCTGCTAAAGCAATTTCTTGTTCAGCAGAAAGTAAATCAACTCGACCAATTTCTTTCAAATACATACGTACGGGATCATTAATCTTAACGCCAGGGGGTACGCTCAAATCATTTAAGTCAAAAGTTTCTTCACTAGCTTCTTCTTTCATTAAACTTTCTTCTTCAAATTCTTCTTTACCAATAATTTGAATATCTTTATGTTTTTCAAGATCTTCGGCGAAGTGAAAGACCTCTTCATTTTCCAACTCATAAGGTGATAATTTCTCTGAAATTTCTTTCATCGAAATTTCGCCATCTGTTTTCGCCTTTTCTTGAAGCAATTTTTTTGCTTCATCTAATGTAATTTCTACTTCTACCTCTTTTGAACGTTCAGACTTGTCCGCCATAAACCTTCCTCCTTCTAAACAACCGAATCGGGTTAAATCGCCGATAACGATTTTCTTAAATGAATAATCTGTTGGGCGATTTCAAGTGCACGCGCATACTCATGCATCTTCTCCGCTTCCTTTGACTCATGCATCTTTTGGTGAATTTCTTGCTCAATTCGATATTTCTGCAGCTGACGTATAGAATCTGAAACCTCTGCCTCTGCATGATCAGGGTCTCTCTCTACTAAAGCCGCTTCCATGACAATTTTTCGTAATTCAAGGTCATCTAGAATCTCTACAAAGCGCTGATAATCTGAATGACCGAATTCCTCGTAAAATCCTACTAACCGAACAAAAACAGCCATATACGCATCTCGTACAAAAGGCTCTCTTTGTTCATTACGTAATACCCTGTCCACTACATCTATATTATGAAGCATATGAGCCAGTAATAAACGTTCGGCACGTTCGGCTGCGTCCATAGGCTTTTGTTGCTGCGTGACTGGCATCGAAGGCATCTGTTTTGGCAGCTCTACTTTTGCAGAACGTACCTGACTTGCCTCTATTTTTCGAAATTGAGCATAAATCGCTTCTTCCGAAATATTTGTTTCATTCGATAGCTGTCGTATATACAAATCTCGTTCGACTGGTGAGGATCGACCTACTAGTTGTTCAAGTACTTCTTGAATATATTGAAGCGTATCATTTTCAAACTGAAAATTCTTATTGCGTCTAGCATGCATCATCATGAAAGCAATATACGCATGTGGATTTTCCAAAATCTGTTCTTTAAAGGCTTGTCCACCTAGACTCCGAATATATTCATCAGGGTCTTGTTTGTCAGGTAACACTGCAATATCGACTTTCATGCGTTCAGTTTGCAGTAACTGTGCCGCCCTTTTCGCCGCATCAAATCCAGCGTTATCACCGTCATAGCAAATCGTAACTTGCTCTACTAAGCGCTTTAGCTTTGTGATATGCTGATTCGTAAGCGAAGTACCCATTGTAGCGACGGCATTCGTTACACCTACTGAATTAGCTGCTAAAACATCCATAAATCCTTCCATCAATACTACATGACGATTTTTTCGAATGGAGGTTCGTGCCTTATCTAGGTTATAAAGCACTTCACTCTTATGAAAAATTGGTGATTCTGGACTATTTAAATATTTTGCCTCTTCACCAGTCGATGAAAGTATTCGTCCTGAGAAAGCAATGATTTTTCCATTCTCATCACGAATCGGAAACATAATACGCCCTCTAAAACGATCAAAATAGCGCTCTTCCCCTTCACGCTTGATAATTAAACCACTATCTGCTATTTCTTGTAAGTTATAACCTTTTCTTTCAAGCAATATCGTTAGTGCATCAAAGCTTGGGAGAGACCATCCAATGCTATTAGATTCGATAAGTTCCCTTGTAAATCCTCTTTCTAGCAAATAATTTAAAGGCTCTTCACCATCTTCTGTGTTCAACAGTAAATGATGGAAAAAATCCGCTGCAAAAGCATGAGCTTCTTTCATGCGCTCTTCAGCTTTAGAGACCGTTTTCGTCACTTCAGGTAAACTTGGACCAACATCTAAATGTATGCCAGCACGTTCACCAAGTTTCACGACTGCGTCTGGGAAAGTTATCCCCTCAATGTCCATGACAAAAGTAATGGCATTACCGCCTGCCCCGCAACCAAAGCAATGAAAAATCTGCTTGTCTGTTGACACAGAAAAAGATGGTGTTTGTTCTCCATGAAATGGACAGAGTCCAAACCAATTACGCCCACGCTTTGTGAGCTGCATATATTCACTAATGACATCCACAATATCCGATTGTGTTCGAATCTGTTCAATCACTTCTTCTGGAATCTTCCCTGCCAATTTCATCACCATCTTTAAGTTACGTTCTAGAACACAATTCGCTATCCGTTTTAAAATTCCTTTATTTCTCGACAAAAAAATAGGAATTTTCTCTTTTTAAATATTTTTACCACAATTTTATTATTATAAAACAAAAATTAGTTTTTATCTATACTATTTTCAATAACGACCCAAAAAAACCGCCTCTAACAAACCGAGGTGGTTTACTGAACATGTTTCTTATTAACAGTTTGTAATATGCTCGATAATTTCATTCGCTGTTTCTTCTACAGCTTTGTTAGTCACATCAATAACTTTACAGCCAATTTTAGCGACAATTTTTTCAAAATGTTGAATTTCTTCTAATATACGCGTATGTTGCGCATAGATGGCGTCATCATTTAATCCTAAAGACATTAATCTCTCTTTTCTAATATAGTTTAATTTATCAGGAGAAATAATTAAGCCAAAACATTTTTTCGGATCTATTTGTAATAATTCATCTGGTGGCTCCACTTCTGGGACTAATGGTACATTCGCCACTTTATAACGTTTATGTGCTAAATATTGCGAAAGTGGTGTTTTCGATGTACGGGATACCCCAATTAGCACAATATCTGCTTGCAATAAACCACGTGGGTCTCTACCATCGTCATATTTCACCGCAAATTCAATCGCTTCAATTTTTTTGAAGTAATCGTCATCAAGCTGATGTACAATTCCTGGTGTTTCTAGTGGGATTTCTTCCATAAACGTAGCCATTGATTTCAGCGCAGTTCCCAATATATCCGCGGCATGTACTTTTTCTTTCTCACATAATTCATGTAATAATGCACGCATCTCCTGCTGAACAAGTGTATAAATAATGAATGCCTTCTGTTTCGCTGCTAGGCAGACAATTTTACGTATAAGTTCTTCAGATTGAATATGTGGAAAGCGACGAATAATAGTTTTCTCTAAACCTGGTCGAAATTGACTAATAACGGCCTTTGCTACTTGGTCACCCGTTTCACCGACTGAATCGGAAACGACAAAAACTCGAAGTTTCTTCATGCTGTTCCCCTCAATTTTAGACATTTTGAGCAAGTGATAAGAAAGCACGTGTAATCGTGGTCTTTGTAAGACGCCCAACAATTAATAAGCCACCCTCTTGAGGTTCTATTACCGGTAACGAATCCACTTCACGCTCAATTAGTTTATTCGCTGCGACAATTAACGAATCCGATCTTTCACAGTACGAAATATTTGGCATTCTCGTCATAATGATATGTACAGGAATTTTATTTAAATCCTGCGTGCCAATACTTGTACGCAGTAAATCCTTACGAGACAGTACTCCTGTCAAAAATTCGTTTTTATCTACGACAAAGAGGGTCCCCACATCCTCCGAAAACATGAAGCAAATCGCATCATACACAGTCATTGTTTCTGGCACAACTACCGGGCCAGAGTGAAAATCTTTCACTTTTAAATTGTTGATGCTATCCGTCATTGTAACGGACGTTTTTTTACCTGAATAGAAGTAGCCCACACGTGGTCTAGCATCTAAAAACCCCGCCATCGTAAGAATAGCTAAATCTGGTCTTAATGTCGCTCTTGTCAGATTAAGACGTTCTGCAATATGTTCGCCTGTAATCGGGCCGTTTTCTTTCACAATTTGTAAAATGTCTTCCTGACGTTTATTGAGTTCGATTGGACTCACCGCCTCAAATCTAATAGTGTTATACTCATGCTCAATTATTATATACTATTTTAATGGTTATTGCGAAGAAAAGAACTACATGCTACAATATTGACACAGACGCTTGCTCCATATGTATTTTCGAGCGATATTGCGTTATACAAGCGATGATAGGAAAAAAATATCTGTTCTATTTAAAAAGCGAGTAGAAGATAGTGAAAGTCTACACAGTAACAGAGAAAAGGCACTCCTTGAGCTAACTTTTTGAAAAGAGGTTTTAAACAAAACGTTTAAAACAATCAGGGTGGAACCGCGGGTATTAGCACTCGTCCCTGGGCATTATTTGTGCCCGGAGACGGGTGCTATTTTTAGTTTAACTAGAACGAGGGCGAATGTTACAGACTTTGGAAACACATTTCAAAATCTAAATGCACTATTTATCCACGCGAAAGCGTAGCGACAACAACAAATCCGCCATAGAGGAACTGATTAAACTACTCTACTCATTTTATGAAAAACAATTTAAGGAGGCTATTTTAATGGCTAACAAATCAATGGAAACTATTGTATCTTTAGCGAAGCATCGAGGCTTTGTCTTCCCTGGTTCTGAAATCTATGGGGGCTTAGCAAACACTTGGGATTACGGTCCACTTGGGGTTGAATTAAAAAATAATGTAAAAAAAGCATGGTGGCTAAAATTCGTTCAAGAATCAGAACATAATGTAGGTATTGACGCTGCAATCCTCATGAACCCAAAAGCATGGGTTGCTTCTGGTCACGTAGGAAACTTCAATGATCCAATGGTTGACTGTAAAGCATGTAAAGCGCGTCACCGTGCAGATAAAATCATCGAAGACGCTGCTTTAGCAAAAGGCGATGAAATTATTGTAGACGGAATGACATTCGACCAAATGAAAGAGACAATGGTGAAATACGACGTTGTTTGCCCAGATTGTGGCAAGGCTGATTTCACAGATATTCGACAATTTAATTTAATGTTCAAAACATTCCAAGGTGTAACTGAATCTTCTACAAACGAAATTTTCTTACGACCAGAAACAGCGCAAGGTATTTTCGTAAACTTCAAAAACGTTCAACGCTCTATGCGTAAACGTACACCATTTGGTATAGCACAAATCGGTAAATCATTCCGTAACGAAATTACACCAGGTAATTTCACATTCCGTACACGTGAATTTGAACAAATGGAGCTAGAATTCTTCTGTAAGCCAGGTGAAGACCTGGAGTGGCATGCATATTGGAAAGAATTTTGTAAAAACTGGTTACTGAACTTAGGTATGAAAGAAGATTCAATGCGTCTTCGTGATCATGAGGAAGATGAATTATCCCACTATTCAAACGCAACAACAGATATCGAATTCAAATTTCCATTTGGTTGGGGTGAGCTGTGGGGAGTAGCTGACCGTACAGACTTCGACTTAAAGCAACATATGGAGCATTCTGGAGAAGATTTCACGTATATCGATCCTGTCACGAATGAACGCTATGTACCATATTGCATTGAGCCGTCTTTAGGTGCAGACCGTGTAACATTAGCATTCTTATGTGATGCCTATGATGAAGAAGAGCTTGAAGGAGATGATAAGCGTACAGTATTACGTTTCCACCCTGCTCTTGCACCATTTAAAGCAGCAGTTTTACCGCTTTCAAAAAAATTATCAGATGAAGCTGCTGATGTTTGGTCGGAGCTTCGCAAAGCATTCCCAGTAGACTATGATGAATCACAATCAATTGGTAAACGCTACCGTCGTCAAGATGAAATCGGTACACCATTCTGTATCACATACGATTTTGATTCAAAAGAAGACGGTCAAGTAACAGTACGTCACCGTGATTCTATGGACCAAGTTCGCATGCCAATCGCCGATGTTAAGGCATACATTGAAAAACATCTTCAATTCTAATTCAGATGCTTACAGATGGATGCGAACTTTGCACCGAAAGTATAACTAAAATGCCCATATTAAGGCATAGTTGAATTTATAGAGTAGAGAGGGAGTCACTGATGCGATTCCCTCTTTCTTATGACTTTAATTTTGTAAATAAACGTTCTTGCATTTTTTCCTCAAATGAAAACCTTTTCATACTCATCCCTACTAAACTAACAAGCAACTCTTCAATATCATTTAATGAATAATAAAGAAATGTGCCTTCACGCATTGGACGCACGCGTTTTTCCATTGTTAACTCATCTTCTATAAAGTAGGCTACATTTACCTCGCAATGCTCCATAAGTTGTGTAATCCGCTGATTGTCTCCTGGATTGATAAAGAATGGCACTATTTTATCAATATACAAAATACTCTGAACTAATTTAACGAAAAAATTTTCACGAAGTGATGTCTCCACCACTAACACAGTCGTTTGATCATGCTGATAATCCATGTATAAAACATTTAGTTGCTCTTCCAATAATTTCTTTAAGATATTAATAGAATTTCTATATTTCGTCATATCGGTTTGAATTTCTCTTGTCAATAATCTCAAAATTCGGAAGGCAGGTAAGAAGATTTTCAAAACAATTTCTTTTGGATGCAAATGATCGATTAATTTATTAAAATGAACTCTTAAGTTTTTTTCGTCACAGCGAATTAATTGCTCTACAAACAAGTTAAATATTTCTTCGAAACTATCAGCACGATAGTCAAACATTTCTACGATTTTCACACTATAATTCAATGGCAAATTCATAGACGTCTGCTCATCTAACAGTTTTACTTTTGGTAGCGTGGGAAATAAATCATAGACAAGTTCTACTTGTGCCCTTCGATAATCGGAAAGTAGCACAACAGAGTTCACAGGATAAATCCCTAGGCACTCCACAAATTTATGCATAAATTTTTCGTTATATAGATGACGATCACGATATAAAACAGCTAGCGCATCTGTCGCACCATACCCTGTATGATACACACGTTTCGATGTCATAGCGGAGTACACATCGATTATCTGTAATAACTGAACACCCTCGCTCATTTCATCTGCACAAAGTTGATTTGGATAACCTTTACCAGCAAATCGCTCATGATGGTCACGAGCCAAATAGGCGATATCCTCTTCACCATTCTCTACAAGTAGCTCAAATCCTTTTGTAGTATGCATTTTGACAATTTCAAATTCATCTTCAGATAGTTTTCGCTTTAAATTCAAAATTTCCTGTGGAATAAATACCTTTCCAATATCGTGGAATAAATAGCCTCTTGCAAGTGTTTCGATATCTGTTAGACCTAAATGACGTGCAAAGATTGTACCTAGTACGAATACGTCAAACGAATGAACAAATGAATACTCATCCCATTCTCTTAAGCGCATAAGTAAGTCATAGCGATGCTTTTCTTCCAAAATCAGTTCAAAAATGCTCCTTACATATGAAGTATCCTGTATACTCTTTAAAATTTGGCCATAACGCAATTCATGAACAACATTCTCTAAAGTTGTCATAAAAAGATTGTTTACCGCTTCTTTATACTCATCAATCTCTTCCTTTTTCTCTATAAGTGGTGCAAATATATCCTCATACTCCCTCGTACGCTGTGCACCTAAATCATAGACAATTCGTACTGATTCTGAAGGTAAATAAACTGATAATTCTTCTACTTTTCTAAGCTTGAGTAATGCAATAATCCGTTCGGTTAACACTAAATCTCTTTTAGCTAATAAGCGATACTCGGAAAAAATATCTTCAGCTAAAATATCATCCGCTTCCACTTCGTCAATACTTAATGTCACTTTTCTTAGCACATTTTTTTGCCACATACGCAATTTTCCAGCATAATGTGACCTCCCTCCCTTTTCCATAGGACTGCGTTGTTCTAATAAACGTAGTATTAATACGTTTTGCTGATAGAGGCATGTTTTACATTATTTATATGCATGTCAGATATATTATAAATATTGGAACTAATTTTCGATTGGTACAATACGTATAAATTATACAAGAATAGTATAAATATAATTATCTATATCCCTTACAATATCATAGGTTAAAATACCTTTTCAACTAGTACATGGGACTCAAATGATTAGTTAATACTATGATTATATTATTAACCTTTTTAATATTCATATCTTTTGGCTTATATAATATCCATTTACCCAGATTTCATTTCTCTATACATTAAATATATATACCTATTATTTAAAGTATTAATATATATATATCAATACTAAATATTTTTTTGTTAATAAATAAATGTAAGAGAAAAATGATTTTTTTCACATACTTTTGCTTTCGGCAAACCCTATAATCTTGTATATTTTATCGGTTATTCTCAACTTCGCTTCTATGTTATTTTAAAGAGGATAAAATTCCCTCTATTCTCACCTTCAACAATTTGATATAAATAAAGTATTATAGTTAATGTTTAATGTTAAAAAACAATAATTTAACATTTTTATGGTATACCGCCATACTTTTCAGGCGTCCGGAAGTTTGGATTTGTTATAGGAAAGGTTTACTATCGCAGGCAGTGCTATAATTTACATCTACTTTTGGAGGAAATCAAGTGAATACACATCGTTTTTATCAAATGGCTATGGCTGCGACTCTAGCAACAAGCGCTATCGTTATAGCTACCCCAGCATATGCTACTACATCATTCCCCGATATAAATACATCAACAGAGGAAGGTCAAGCAATTCTTAACTTAGCACAACGCGGTATTATTTCTGGCTACCCAGATGGTACATTCAAACCAGCAAATTCGATTACTCGTACACAAGCAGCAAAAATATTAGCTGGAATTTTACATCTTGATACTGTCAATGTGACGAACCCACAATTTAAGGATATACAACCTGGCGATGAAAACTATGGAGCGATTGCAGCATTAGCAAATGCTGGCATTATCAGTGGCTCAAATGGCTATTTCTACCCAACTAAAAATATTACTCGAGGTCAAATGTCAAAAATGATTGTCAAAGGTTTTGATTTACCGATTGCTGACAATACAAATATTCCTTTTACTGATGTGATAGCAGGAAGTGAATACGAACCGTATATTCAAACGCTTTATGCCAATCACATCACAAAAGGTACTACGCCTACTACATTTGGACCGCAAAATAATGTGAAACGATCACAATTAGCTACTTTTGTTGTTCGTGCTGAAAGCACACTAAACAATACTACTATTTTTGCAAGTAACTATTACCAAGATTACATCTTTGCTTCTTACGGTGGCATAGAACCAGCAGAAGATATTTTCACTTGGGACGAAGAACAAGACATGACTGAGTCTATTACGATTAAGCCTTTAAAAGAAGGTACTGGTAAATTAGTTATTACTGGTTTTACGGAAGATACTGAGGAGTTTATGGATGTCTTTTTCTTAGTTCATGTAAAAAATGTAAATGGAAAACTACAAACAACTTTGGAAGAAGTAGATGAAGCAGACCATATTGAAAACCTACCTTTAAATCTAGAGGAAAGTGATTTAAAATTCGTACCAACAGAAGTAAGTATTCAAACTGCTGATGGTCAAGCCGTATCTTCAGATTTATATGCTTTAGAAACAAAAAATAATGAAACAACATTATCCATCTTTAAAAATGGACAGTATCTTTTGACATTTACCGATGGTACACAACAACAAACTATGGCTGCCGATGTTTATACGTATGATTTTGTTCGTAGCATCGATCTTTACGAACTTTCAAATGATCTAACATTCACAAGCGAAGATTTATCGTTTGAGCCAATAAATGTCGTATTAGAAGATTTAAACGATGGTTCAGATCCTGCATACAAGATTCCAGTGAAAGCGACAATCGTGGGAAGCACATTGAATGTTACGCCTCTAGCGGAGGGAACAGCTATTTTACATATTACTGGTAAAGATGGCGAAACGACTTATTTATATATCGAATTCCTAAAAATCGCTGGTAAATGGGCTGCTTATTACGATTTTATCAATGATAATGGCGAATTTTAACGAATTGTAGATTATAAAAAAATGCCAGAGGAATGTTAGTCTTCCTCTGGCATTTCTGTATTTGTAATCGTTGATCTTGGTTGTAATTCAGGCGTTCTCTCCAATTGCTCGATAAATTTCTTTGTCTTAAAGCGAATTCCTGTTTGTTCCTCATAAATTGTTGTAATAATTTTTTTGATAAAATACTTTGTTTCCTTCTTTAATTCTAGTTTTCCAATTTGGTCAATTGGTACACTATAAAACATTCGTATAAGCTTTAGCTGTGTAGGTGTTAAACGGATAATATATGGATCGTGCTGATAACAGCGGTGACACAAAAAACCGCCCTGCGCAAAGGAAAAGGCGAATTCTCCATCTACCGCACCGCATGAAGCACAGGCATGTAAAATGGGTTGAACACCTGTATACGGTAGCATCTTCCATTCTACAAACAGAGTTATTGCTTCTGGATCATAACCGTCCTCAATTGCCTGTAATGCTTGTAAAAGCACTTCAAATGCAAACGGCTCTGATTTTCCCTCTTCCACTACTCGCTCAACCAGTTCCATTATATAACTTGCGTAGGCAGTTGCCATAATATCCTCACGAATATGACGCATTGAATTCAGATGTTCACCTTGTTGCAATGTCCCCATACCTGTATGATGTTGTACCATAAACATGCCATATGTGAATGGCTGAGTCACTGCAGCTAATCTACTCGAAGGCTTCTTTGCACCACGTGCCATAGTTGCCACCTTGCCAGCTTCACGCGTTAATAACGTTACAATTTTGTTAGACTCTCCATAGGCACGTGCCTTTAGAACAATACCCTCCCATTTATAAAGCAACCAGGTCTCTCCTCTCCTTAACATTCACAAGAAAATAGAGCTCTCCAAAACATCATTTGGACAGCCCCTTTCTCACATTATTTAATCCATTACACCTAAATCCAGTGTGCCTCTCAGCTTCTAAAGTGCTGTGAGAACACTACTGAATAAAACAACCGTTAATATTCGTCATCACGGAAGCCAAAATCACGTAGATGCGTTGATTTATTACGCCAATCCTTTTGCACCTTAACCCATAATTCTAAATAGACTTTAGAGCCAAGAAGCATTTCGATATCCTTTCGGGCACGTATACCCACTTCTTTTAATAAGGCTCCGCGTTTACCAATGACAATTCCTTTTTGCGAATCACGTTCAACGATAATTGTCGCTGCTACACGGATTTTGCCTTCATTTTCTTCATCACGACGGATTTTATCGATTACCACTGCAATAGAATGTGGTATTTCCTCACGAGTTAGATGTAATACTTTCTCACGAATAAGCTCTGAAATAATGAATCGCTCAGGGTGGTCTGTAACTTGGTCAGCTGGATAATATTGCGGACCTTCTGGCAAATATTTCGTTAGTGTAGCCAATAGATTTTCAACATTATTCCCCTGTAGTGCTGAAATCGGCACTATTTCTGCGAAGTCATAGCGCTCCTTATAGCTATCGATGATCCCCATTAATTCATCTGGATGAACCTGATCAATCTTATTGATAACTAGGAATACCGGAGTAGGGTTACCTTCTAACAATTCTAAAATGAACTCGTCTCCCTTTCCAAGCTTCTGCTCGGCGTTCACCATGAACATAATTACATCCACTTCACGCAATGTGTTTTTAGACACCTTTAACATGAAGTCGCCTAATTTATGCTTTGGCTTATGAATTCCAGGTGTATCGATAAAAATCATTTGGCTATCATCTGTTGTTAGTACACCTTGTACTTTGTTTCTTGTTGTTTGTGGCTTATCACTCATAATGGCAATTTTTTGACCAATCACTCGGTTTAAAAATGTTGACTTTCCTACATTTGGTCGACCAATAATTGAGATAAAACCTGACTTATAGCCAGCATTATTTTCCAGCATTCTCTAAATCCTCCGTTGTGAATGCAAACGGTAATAATTCGCCAACCGACGTTACCGTAACATCACCTTTTAAATTTGTTAAATAAACAGGCATCGTTGGCCCGCAAAACTCCATCATCACTTGACGGCAAGCCCCGCATGGCGCACAAGGACCCTCTGTATCAGCGACAATTGCAATTGCTTCAAAATCATAAATGCCCTCTGATACTGCTTTGAAAAACGCCGTACGCTCTGCACAATTGGTCATACTATAGCCTGCATTTTCAATATTACAGCCGTGAATGACATCGCCGTTTTTCGTTAAAAGAGCCGCTCCTACTTTAAATTTCGAATAAGGAACATACGCCTTTTCTCGCGCTAACTTTGACTCTTCTAATAATGCATGCATATCAATCGTCATCTACGCTAATTCTCCTCTACATAAAAATCATTTTCGCCTCGTCATAATAGTAACTGACGCTCTGCTTCCACTATAGAAAACCAAATATTTTGGATTGTGATACCAGCACAAGACTACTGATAACTAGTTGTATGCAGCCTCTACTTTATCACTAACTGCCTTTTCAAAATCCATGCCATTCGTCGAAGCTTCTGCCAACACGATGTTGGTCACACAGGCGAAGCAACGTCTTGTCGCTTCGCCTGTGTTTCTTTCCATTCGGAATGAAGTTAAAACCATTTCGGTATAAAGATTAGTAAACCGATTATAGCACTGAATAAAGCAAATACAAGTACAGCACCCGCTGCAAGATCCTTTGCTTGCTTAGCAAGCGGGTGAATAGCTGGCGACGCCAAATCCACCACTCGTTCAATGGCGGTATTTATCATTTCAAGAGCAAACATCAGTGCTATTAATAATAACACAATGAACCATTCTATACGTGATAAACCAGTAAAATACCCAACAATCAAGACAATTCCGGCACTTAGCACATGCGATTGAAAGTTTTGCTCCTTACATGCTGTTAGGATGCCTTGAAAGGCATAAACGAACGAGCGAAAATATTTGCGCACATCCATTTAGTCACGTCCTAAGCCGTATGACTGTAAGATCTCATCTTGCTTTCCGAACATCGCTTTTTCATCCTCAGGTACTATATGATCATAGCCAAGTAAATGCAAGAAGCCATGCACAGCTAAAAAGCCTAATTCACGTTCAAATGTATGACCGTATTCTTCAGCTTGTTCCTTCGTACGATCCGTTGAAATGATAATATCCCCTAAAATTCGAGGCATCCCTTCAAATGTTACTTCCATTTCGCCTTCGCCTAATTCTTCTAAAGCAAAAGAAATAACATCTGTCGGTTGGTCCTTACCACGATATTCGCGATTAATTTCTTGAATAGCTGCATTTGTTACAAATGTAACCGACACTTCCGTTTCCGGTTCAATGTTTTCAGTTTTTGCTGCATGCTGTAAAAGCTTCTCCACAAGCTCCATATGTTCCGTAGTTACTTCATTTGTTTCATCTGTAAAATCAATTGTTAAAATCATAGATCCTCCTACTTATCTGCCTTTGGATATTCAATTCGTGAGTGGAAAATCCCATTCAACGTTTCACAAAGCACTCGCTCTATACATTTTAACTCTTTTAGCGAAATATCGCATTCATCAAACTGATTGTCCTGTACACGATCATCAATAATAGCCTTCACTAACTTGTGAATTTTTTCTGCATTTGGTTCCTTCATCGAACGTACCGCTGCTTCTACACTATCAGCAACGCTAATAATTGCCGCTTCCTTCGTTTGTGGCTTCGGACCTGGATATCGGAACTTCGCTTCATCAATCACTTTGCCTTCTTCCTTCGCTTTATATAGGAAGAACTTTAACAGACTTGTCCCATGATGTTGCAACGCAATATCAATAATTTCCTGTGGCATCTTGTAGCGTTTTAACATCTCAGCTCCATCCGTCGTATGTGCGATAATAATTTCTGCACTTGTTTCTGGCGGCATTGAATCATGCGGGTTGATGCCAGACATTTGATTTTCAATGAAAAAAGCAGGCCTTTTCGTTTTTCCGATATCATGATAATAACATCCTACACGCGCAAGTAAGCCATCCGCACCTATTTCTTCACAAGCAGCTTCGGCTAAATTTGCGACCATTACACTATGATGATATGTTCCTGGTGTTTCCATTAGTAATTTTTTCAGTAACGGGTGATTTGGATTAGAAAGTTCAATTAGACGCAACGTCGATAATAAGCTAAATGCAGATTCAAAAAATGGTAATAAGCCCATTGTCAGTGCACCTGAAAGCAAGGCCGATAGTATTGCCGCGATAAAGTAAAACAGTAGCTCAGAAAATCCATACGACGACTGTGTCATGAGTAAATAAAATGCTATAAAAGCCAAATTCACAAGTGAAATGACACCGACTGCTTGTAAAATATGCGAGCGCTTTTCAACACTGCGCATAAAGAATAGGCTCGCAAAGCCACCGAAGATGATATACAGTGTAATTTCCATTTGCATCACCGATGAATAGCCTTCTTGGAAAATGACACCTGCTGAAGCGGCAGTCATAACTGTGATTAATATTGCCGCGCGATCATCTGCTAACAATCGCACTAGCATCGTTGCTAGGGCTGTTGGGAATAAAAATGCAACAGTCACATCAAAACCACCTGCGACTAAGCTAATGAACTTCATTAAGAGAATAGATAAGCTATAGACAATCACGGTAACAAGTAGTGCATTGCGCTTTTTTTGCTCATCTGCCTCCCATCGTTCAAATAATATAAACATGAATATCAATTGCAGGAAGGTTAATATAATTAATCCTGCAATTGGCTTCATAGATGCTTTATTGCTCACCATTCCGAGAAGCTCCAGTTGTCGGTAAGCCTCAGTATCAATTATTTGGCCTTCCTGAACAATGATTTGTCCTTGCAAAATACGAGTAGGCTCAATCGATTCTTTTGCCTGCTCGATTCTAACTTTTGTTTGCTCCTCATTTATCGTTTCATTTTCAATAATACTCGCACGCCCGATTAAAACGACTGCACTTAATATTTTATCGGGATAACCTCGCTGTCCACGAATTTTTGTTTCAAAATCATTTTGAGCAGCCAACACATTTTCTGCACGAATTGATTTTTGTAAATAGTCCTGTACAAGTTTTGACAGCATTGTGCTCGTTCTCTTTAAATCTGTATCACTTTGCAGTAATAAACTCTCTAGCTGTGCATCAGTAAAGGTTACAGGCATTTGCTCAATATCAATAGATTCTAATTTTTTTCGAAGTTCCGCCACCTGGTCAACAATTGCAACAGGTTCTTCACTGCTGTCAACATCCTTTTTTACTTCAAGGACATAGTCAAATAAAGACGTCACAATAGCGGCGCGTTGCTTGGCGACATCCTCTGAAAACTGATAGACGGGCGCAACTGCATTTGCTGCTTTTTCTCGCTCTTGTTGTGTCTTAACTGTATCTTCGATTGTTTTAGTAGATCGAACAGTTTCTGGTGCAAGCTGTAATGGTTTAAAATCATATGTAACACCTTTAACATTGCCATACATAAATGTAAACTGTAAGGCTCCTGTTAAGATGAGAACAGCAATCAAAAAGTAGCGAAAACCAATAAGCTCGGTAATTTTTCGAAGTTGTTTCTCCATCTGGCACCTCCTCTATCTATCTACTATCATACCAATTCAAAAAACATTTTTCTCGAAAAATGTATAAGAAAGCAAAAAACAGCTATACAAATTTGCATAGCTGTCACATTTTTTACCAAAATATAACTATATTCCCACAAAAAACAGGTTCTCTTTGTCACGATTTGTCGCTTTGCTTTCCGTACTAAAACCGCTGACGCTTCGCTTTAACGCAGACTTTAGAATAATCGCTAGTGCGATTATTCTAAAGTTGCTGTTCTTCGTAGGCTTGGATGATTTTTGCTACTACTGGGTGGCGAACTACATCGCCTTGTTCCAAAATTTGGAAATGTATTGACTTGACATACTTTAACGTTCTTTCTGCCACAATCAAACCCGAATCCGCATTTTTTGGTAAGTCGATTTGCGTTTTATCGCCTGTAATAACCATTTTTGAGCCGAAGCCTAAACGTGTTAAAAACATCTTCATTTGTGGATGTGTTGTATTTTGCGCTTCATCTAAAATAACAAAGGCATCGTCCAATGTCCGTCCACGCATATAGGCTAAAGGTGCAATTTCAATTGTGCCACGCTCAATGAGTCGTTGTGTTTGCTCTGAGCCGTAAATGTCATTTAACGCATCATATAGAGGGCGTAAATAAGGATCCACCTTTTCTTTCAAGTCCCCTGGAAGAAAGCCTAGAGACTCTCCTGCTTCTACTGCAGGACGCGTTAAAATAATACGCTTTACATGTCCATTTTTCAGCGCTTGTGTAGCCATTACCACTGCTAGATACGTTTTACCGGTACCTGCTGGACCAATACCGAAAACAACGTCTTTGTGACGGATCGCTTGTATGTATTCTCGTTGACCAATTGTTTTCGCACGAATTGGCTTACCTTTCGTCGTGCGAGCAATTTCTTCATCGTAGAGTTCTGCAAAGTATTCAATTGTACCTTTTTGTGTCATTTCGATTGCTGTGGCTACATCACGCTGATCAATATTAATGCCTTTGCGAATGACTTTTAAAAGCGCCTGTAAAAGAAATGTCGCTTGTTCCTTAGCGTCTTCCTCACCAGCAAGTTGAATTTGTTCACCACGAGTAATTATATGGACATGTAGTGCCTCTTCAATTAATTTCATATTAGCATCGGAAATACCTAATAACATTACAGCTTCGTTCGGATTATCCACTTGTAATACAGTTAAATGTTCAGACATAATCATTCTCCTTGTGAGCCATGTATTGGACTTGCAATGTTTTCATTGACTAAAAATAGAACTTTCCCTTCAACTGTACCATTCCCCCACTTCGCCTGTAAAAGGTTTTCTTTTTTGATAACTGTTTTCGCAGGTAGTGATCGTAATAATTTTTCATGCAGTAGCGGCATGAGTAGTGAATCTATTTTTGATTTATCAAGTACTACTTCCATTGTTTTTGTTTGTTGCTCTTCAACAATTGAAACGTATGGATCCAGCCAGTTTGGTAATTCTTTTTTTTGAACATAGTCAACTTGTTCTTTATGAATGCCCTTTACTAGTACACGCCACTGTTTCTGTTGTAGCGTTTCCATCGTTAGCTTTGTCGGAATTTTAAATGTACATTCAAGCCAATAATCTGCAAAGACGTCTCCTTTTGCACCGACAAAGACATGGTCATTTCCACTTTCGATGACGCCACTTACAAGAACATCGCCATCATAAGCTGTATCATTTACCGAAATTTTTCGTTCACCATTTTGAATATTAAAGTGGGTTATCACACCACTTTTTGTAGCTACCAAGTGTGTTGCTAACTTTTCATTGGTCAGTTCTGCTTGCTTAGGGGATTCCTGAGGTCGTAAAATCACACGACCACCATGTTTTTCAATATGCACCCATGCTAGCTCTCGATGCTTTTCTAACAACTCCTGCCGAATGATTGCATCCGATGGTAATACTTTTTTAGACATAGGCGTCTCCATTTTGAACGTATCATTAAATGTCTTCTCTACCTGCTGCTGCATTTCAGGAGAAGCCGCCTCAATATCGACCCGCCAAATTACTTGTGCACATAATAGTGGTATTAATATCATTATAAATAGGCCGAGCAAAGTCCAAAGTTGCGCTCGAAAAACCTGAAGCTCATCTGCATAATGTACAGTCATTTTGAGTCGATAACGGCTACGTGTGCGGCGAATTTTTGATAGATAACGCATATTAGTTTCAAATGTGACTTCTTGCTCACGAAATACAACACGTTTTAACGAGACATGTTGTGCATGCAATGTTTGAATAAAAGGATGAACATTTTCATGGCGCTTTATACGTATGATGATTGGTCGATTATTCCACATTGTTGCTCACACCCATATCTTTTGTCATTTTTACATGTAGTTCTTGTAAATCATCAATCGAAAGATGGAGCATTTCTTCTTTGATCGCGTTTATATCCACGGATTTTCCACGCACAGTAATATGATAATCAGCATAGACAAACGAACATGATGTAGCATCTGCATGTAAAAACCGATATGGACCGATAATTTTTAATGTTTCAAACTGTGATAATTCAAGTAGTGGCGTTAATTGAAATAATTTTTTCATAAAAAATGCCTCCTTCTTCGGCAATATATGCGTCAAAAAAGGAGGACATGCTAGTTATTTTCTTTTTGCTTTCGGTGGGCCTAAAACTTCTGCCATCACCACAGCCTGCATGAATGCTTTTTTAGAATTTGGTAACTGAAAACCCTTATTCGTCGTCGCTACATTTACTTCTTTTTTACCTGACGCCAATCGACCTATACTTGGACGATTAGTTGAGCGACTTGACGGCTCAGTCGGAATAAGTGGAGGAGCCATATAGCTCGGCATTTGTTCCGTCACTTTTTCTTCTACTGGTTTAACACGTGATTCACGCGCCTCAACTTTAGGTTTTTCCGCTTTCCTATCTCCTAAAAACTCACGTGCAAAATCCTCAAAGCTCTGCGTTTTAATAGTTGGACGTGTTGGACGTTGTGGTTTTACCTCTTCTGTTTCCATAATAACAGGTGATTGCGGCTGCTCATCCTTATTAAACGGTGGCATTTGTTTTTGTTGTTGTTTGTTATTTTTTGATTTACCGAAAAGTGAGCTGACTATGGCAATGATCGCAAAGATTATTAATTGTTCCATTAGTTAGACTGCTCCTTTCCGTATTTTATGCGTTTGGTTCATTTGTCTCTGATTTATCCGAGCTCACCTTAGAAATAGAGTCACGCATAGCTGTATCTGCTTGAATATTGCGGTAGTTCATGTAATCCATAATACCAAGATTACCCGAGCGTAAAGCTTCTGCCATCGCTTGTGGTACCTCCGCCTCCGCTTCTACTACTTTTGCCTTCATCTCTTGAACGCGCGCAATCATCTCTTGTTCGTTTGCTACGGCCATTGCACGACGTTCCTCAGCCTTCGCTTGGGCAATATTTTTATCTGCCTGTGCTTGCTCAATTTGTAATTCGGCACCAATATTTTTACCTATATCAACATCCGCAATATCAATCGATAAGATTTCAAACGCTGTACCAGAGTCTAAGCCTTTTGAAAGTACAGTTTGTGAAATCATATCTGGATTTTCTAATACTTCTGTATGATGTGTAGCAGAACCGATTGTCGATACAATTCCTTCACCAACACGGGCAACAATTGTTTCCTCACCAGCACCACCGACTAAACGTTCGATATTAGCACGCACAGTAATACGTGCTTTTGCTTTAACTTCGATACCGTTCATAGCAACACCTGAAATAAATGGTGTTTCAATAACTTTCGGATTAACCGACATTTGTACTGCTTCTAATACGTCTCGACCTGCTAAGTCAATTGCTGCACAACGTTCAAAAGATAACTCAATATTTGCACGATGCGCTGCAATTAATGCATTTACAACACGGTCAACATTACCACCTGCTAAATAGTGACTTTCTAGTTGATTAATCGTAACAGGTAAACCTGCTTTATGTGCTTTAATTAACGGATTAACAATACGTGATGGAATTACGCGACGTAAACGCATCCCGATTAGTGTAAAAATACTCACACGGACACCTGCTGCTAAAGCAGAAATCCACAGTGCTACTGGTACAAAGGTAAAGAATACAGCTAGAACAATGAATAATAAGACTAGCCCGACTACTGGCCCAATTAGAGCTAAATCAAATCCCATTTATAATTCCTCCATCTCTTTTTCTGTTGGTCTCACGACAATACGTGAGCCTTCTACTTTAATGACTTCTACAAACTTACTTGCATCGACATAGCCACCTTCTGATACTACATCAATACGTTCGTTACCAAACTGCATCGTACCTGAAGGACGAAGTGGTGTAATCGTTTTACCCACTCTTCCAAGCAATTCAATGCGATTAATGTTAGACACATAACCTTCTTCCGTCGTTGTCGCATCCATCAGGACTAGTTTGTTTAAAACATGCATTTTTTTTCCGAAAAATTTCATCAGGATCACCATTCCTATTATTGCTACCACGAGTGCAATGAAAATTGCCACGACCATTTGCATCATGTTTGCACCTGCTAGTAACAAACTAAGTAATATAAGTACACCACCTAAAATACCAACAATGCCTCCGGGGACAAAAAACTCCGCAATGACAAGCGCTAACCCTGCAATAAACACAAGTAAAGTTTCATAGCCCGCAAAACCTGCCACCATATGACCGAAGAAAAATAACCCTAGTGCTGATAAGCCCATTATACCTGGAACGCCGAAGCCTGGCGAATATAGCTCCATGACAAGTCCTAAGCTGGCAATCGATAGTAAAATAGGTACAATGATTGGGTTTGTAATCAAACGAGCAATCTTTTCAGAGAAAGTCGGCTCAATTGATACAATGTCACTACCCTTTAATTTCGTTTCTGCAAGTAACTCTTGAAAATTCGACACAGTGCCTTCGGAATAACCGACTTCTCGCGCCTCCGTAGCCGTTAATGTTAATAAATTTTTGCCAGCCGCTCGAAATTCTGGTAAATCAATGGATGAATCCGCCATTGCTAAGGCATATTTAGGATCACGATTGTGATTGGATGTTTCTGCTGCCGCTTCCATTTGTGCAAGCCACGCACTATGTGCCTTCAAATCTGCCGCATTCCCTGCTGAGTCAATAACTGCAGCGGCTCCAATCGTACCATTAGGCACCATATAGATATCATCCGCATGCAAGGCTAAAAAAGCACCGGCTGAATGCGCATCTTTGTTAATGTAAGCAATCGTGCGAATCGACGTTGCATCCATAAGCATGGCGATGTCACTTGCTGCATTGACGAATCCACCAGGCGTATGTATGTCTAGTATGATCGCTTCCGCATAATTTTCCTCTGCCTCTTTAAAAGCTCGTTCTAAAAATGCGTGAAGTCCTCTTTCTACTTCATCATGAATTGGCACGTGGTATACCTTGCTACTCGCAAAAGCGGATGTCAATGGAAACGCTAACAAAAAAGTCATCCATACGACAATTAAATAGCTAAGGATCCTCCTTTTTCGCATCTTTTTCCCTCCCTTCTAACATGCTTCTCTTTTGTATATACGACTGACCTTGTAAAAAGTTTCACAAATCCTTTAATTTTATTATACAGTGAAATAAGAAATTTTCATTTCCTTTTGATTAGCTTACAACTTAGGCGAGGATTCTCACGATCGACAGTGGTATATCTACCCGTTTTTGCCTTGTGACTTAGTACCCTACTCGAAGTTAATAAATAAAAAGCCGAATGAAATCAAAAGTGACTTCATTCGGCTTCTGCAATATGTACCGCAAAAAGGAGCAACATGTAAAATACCCAGAATTAACCATATATACGATTAATTCCAGGTATATCATTGTCTGCTCAGTGAACCATAAAATTGCGTGTTATGAACGTAGGGATTTTTAATGGGAAATTAAATTACCACTTACGTTTACGTGCAGCTTCTGATTTCTTTTTACGTTTTACGCTAGGTTTTTCGTAGAACTCGCGCTTTCTAACTTCTTGAATTGTACCACTTTTTGATACAGTACGTTTGAAGCGGCGAAGAGCATCTTCAAGCGATTCGTTTTTGCGAACGACAGTTTTTGACATCTCTCTTTCCCTCCCTCCGAACACACGTCAATACACAAATAGGCAAATAACCAACTGTTGTGTACTAAAGAATTATACCGTATTGTCTAATAATGGTCAATAGAAAGAATCCGAATAATTATCGAGAATTTTTGGTTTAAATTTATTTCGCATTTAAGGACTGTTTTAGAAGCTTATTATACGTTAGTTTGTAGTTATTTTTAACGTTCTGTGTAAATCTCAAGTCCATTAAAATGATTGACAGAAAGACTTGTTGCACTTCCCACTACTTTTCGATATCCGCTCACTTATCCAAAGAGAAAAACATGACCCCACACAACGATTTAGCTTGTAATTTCGTTATCTTTTTTCAAGAACGCTAAAAAATTTTCTCTTGATACAGCTGGCATCATTTCCCCATCTAATCTGTATAGTCACATATTACCGCTTCTTATAAATGAATGGGGCTAGTTCATAACGAACTGCCCCTAGTCTTCCATGTGAAGATTATCTTAATAATTCGAATCAGCAATTAATCCATTCATAATAGCTACACCAGAACTTGCACCGATACGAGTTGCTCCTGCATCAATCATGCTTTGCATATCTTCCAAGCTACGAACACCACCTGAAGCCTTTACACCTAACTCTGGACCAACTGTTTTACGCATTAATGCAATATCCTCTGCTGTTGCTCCACCTGTCGAAAAGCCTGTTGACGTTTTTACGTAATCAGCACCTGCCGCAACTGCAAGCTCACATGCTTTTACTTTTTCATCATCTGTTAAAAGACATGCTTCAATGATTACTTTAACGATAGCACTGCCTTTTGCCGCTTCTACTACTGCAGCAATATCTGCTTGTACAAGATCATAGTTTTTATCCTTTAACGCACCAATATTGATGACCGTGTCTACTTCATTTGCACCGTTTACAATCGCATCCTTCGCTTCAAATGCTTTTACAGCTGGAGTATTTGCTCCTAAAGGAAAGCCAATCACTGTACATACTAAGACACTTGAGTTTTGTAATAGTTCACTACTATAGTTTACCCAAGTTGGATTTACACAAACAGATGCAAAACCAAACTGTTTCGCCTCTGCACAAAGTTTTTCGATTTGCTCTTTCGTAGCCTCTGCCTTTAATAATGTATGATCGATCATACGCGCATAATTTAATGTCATGATAAAACACTCCTTCTCTTTCGAGTTGTACGTACCTCTCTGGAATGATACCATTTTTTCACGTTGGCGTCTAATTTCTTACTGTTTAGTGATAAACTCAATCAAATTCAACAAAAAAGGATTGTCCTATCGAAAAAGATAGGCAATCCTTGCTGTTTTTATTTTGCTGTTTCCAATACACGCACAAACTGCCCTTTGGAATGAGGGTAGCCCGCTTGTAAAATTTTAACCTTCACTAGTTGACCAATAAGGCTTTCTGGACCTTCGAATACTACTTTTAAATAATTATCTGTATAACCCGTTAATAGACCTTCTTCGTCGCTTCCATCATGAACATATTCCTCTGGAATCACTTCTAACACTTCATTTTCGAAGCGTGAAGCATATTCTTTTGCAAGTTGATCGTTTAAAGCGATTAAGCGATGAACTCGCTCATTTTTAATGTCCTCGTCGATTTGGTCCTCCATACGTGCTGCTGGAGTGCCTGTACGCGGAGAGAATGGGAAAACGTGTAGTTCTGAGAATTTATGATCACGAATGAAGTTATAAGTTTCCATAAATTCTTCCTCTGTCTCACCTGGGAATCCCACAATAACGTCTGAAGTGACTGCTAAATCTGGTAAAGCTTCGTGTAACTTTGTTAAGCGTTCACCGAAAAATTCCATTGTATATTTACGACGCATACGTTTCAATACCGTATCCGAGCCCGATTGAATCGGAATGTGTAAATGATTGACAACGATATTTGATTCACGTAACACATCAATAACTTCATCTGTTAACTGACTTGCTTCAATCGAAGAAATACGTAGACGTTTTAATCCTTTAACGTTGGCCTCTAAGTCACGTAGCAATTGTGCTAGATTGTAGTCTTTTAAATCTTGACCATAGCCGCCTGTATGAATTCCTGTTAGTACAATTTCAAGATAACCAGCAACTACTAGTTGTTGTGCTTGATGTAGAACCTCTTGAGGATCACGAGATCGCATTAAGCCACGTGCCCATGGAATAATACAAAAAGTACAGAAGTTGTTACAACCTTCTTGTATTTTCAGTGATGCACGAGTACGGTCAGTAAAAGCAGGTACGTCTAATTCTTCGTACACACGATTCTTCATAATGTTGCGTACAGCATTAATCGGTTGGCGTTCGTTACGATACTGTTCAATATAGCCAAGCATTTTCGTACGGTCCTGTGTTCCGACAACAATATCAACACCAGGAATCGCCATAATTTCCGCCGGAGATGTTTGGGCGTAGCAACCTGTCACACAAATAACTGCATCAGGATTTTGACGGACTGCTCGACGAATCACTTGACGGGACTTTTTATCACCCGTATTTGTTACCGTACATGTATTAATGACATAAACGTCGGCTTTACGATCAAACTCAGTTCGTTCATAACCATCTTCTTTAAATAGTTGCCAAATTGCCTCTGTTTCGTAGTGATTAACTTTACAACCTAACGTATTCAGAGCTACGGTTTTCGTACGCCCTTTGCTCATAATTAATTCATCCTTTCAACTTCACATTACACTGTGTTTCTTGTTTTTTAATTATTATTTTGATGTACTCATTATAGATACGTGATTTATGATAACACAAACCTTTTAAAATCAATACTCGTAATGACTAGTTCTCGCTCTTTTAGCGTAACCTAGTTTTTTTCCTTATTAAATAGCTTCTCCTACAGTTTTCAGAATATCTAAGAATAAAGGTGACATCTGAATTAATACATAACCTATTTAATTTAACGGGTTTTCTTGTGAGGTGTTTTGTGAATAGCTTCCTCTAGGCTCAAACCATTGTTTTTTACTCGATTATACAAAGTTGTATAACCAATCTCTTCAAGTTTTGCGATTTACTTTAATGTTAGTAATTTCCCTTTATACTCATATAAATCAGCTTTCTTTTTAGACCATCTTAAATGGGCTTTCGATCCCCTCTCGCACTTCCGTTTGCCCTTTTTTTCGAAGGCGTTTTGGCTAATACACTAAACCTCGGCGAAACTGTATTACTTCAGGAAGAAATAAATCCATTTTTTACTAGCTTCATTAACTGTCTCTTGTTGGGACACGCTCGATGGGACATAAGGTAAAATGCGATAAATACTTGCCCCTTTTATGCCGTTTAATTCCGTACCAGGTACTTTTTCAATGATGCCCTAACTCAGCTAATTTCTTACTTCTATAAACCGTCTTTGTACTAACTTCCAATGCCTCTGAAGCAGCTAAGGAGCTTTATACAAAATATAGACCTTATGAAGAATAAACACAAAAAGACCAGGTACTCACTAAAAAATGAGCGCCTGGTTATTTATTTTGATAACTAAAAAGTGATTATTACAATTATATTTCATTCTGAGACCTTAGGAACATATCACAATAAATTTGTTGATCTTTATCTATACCTTTTATAATTGCATATTTATTACCCCATTCACACATTGTGTTTAATACTGGTACAAATGATTTTCCTAGATCAGTTAAGCTGTATTCTACTTTTGGTGGTACTTCTTTAAATATTTCTCTTCGTACAAGTCCATCTCTTTCTAACTGTTTCAATTGATCTGTTAAGACTTTTTGTGTAATTCCAGGTATTAATTCGTAAAACTCTTTTGTTCTTACTGATTTTTGACTCAAGAAAAGAGTATTAAACATTTCCATTTACCACCTGCAATGTTCATGAAAATGTTGATTCCGGTATTATAGTTAACCATCTTCTTTTCCTCCTAACTCCTAAATAGGCACTTTAAAGTGGCTATACCACTTTTTTGTGCGTTATTTTCTTATTTATTATTGCTTACTATAAGCTGCAAGATAATAAAAATTTCGGAGTTGATAGCATGAGTGTTAAAAATATTTTGGAAAAAAGACGTTCAGTTAGACATTATGATTCAAGTTATAAAATAAGTTCAGAAATTCTAACCTCATTAGTTGAAAGTGCAAGTAAGTCACCTAATGGAAATAATATTCAAGCTACTCGATACTTAATTATTGATAATCCGGACCTAAGAAATTTAATACTGCCTATAGCTTTTAATTGAAGGTTTTCAAGCAGGTTATTTTGATGAATCACTAAGAGATTATCTAGCGACTGCCGCAATAAATTATTATGAAAATAAATCAAAAGAAGATCTAAAGCTAGAATTAACTAGAGATGTAAGTCTTGCGTCAATGTCATTAATTTTATTGGCAAATGAAGCTGATTTTGACACAATTACTATGTCAGGCTATGACTCTAAAAAATTAAAAGACATATTAAATATTTCTGAAAGGTATTTAGATGTTATGCTCATAGCTATTGGTAAAGGTACTAAAGCCGGTCATAAGACCGTAAGGCATGATGTAAATAAGGTAATGTATAGAAACGAAATAATTTAGTGTTCTTATAGTATCTGATTATGTAAAATAGGCAGACAAAGAATATGTCATTCTTGATGAAAAAATGCCCAGGCTCAAAATTAATTGAGTACCGGGCTTTGTCATTGGTTAATTTTGCAAGAAAAGTTTTCCTGTGTAAGCGTACCTACCTACAGTAGATTCACTCAGATTATAATATAATGTACCTGAGTAAATAGCTGGAGCCTGTGGTATAGGTCTAGGTTCTTCTATATAGTTATAAACTGATGGTCCCTGATAAGTAGTAAAATATTTAGTATTAGAAATATAGGATGCAGCTGCATAATTGGCTCTATAAGTAATTGATTGTTCTGTTTCTTGTTCTGTTGAATAATTAACTGATTCAGGGAAATCTGAAGAATCAATATCCTTCGCTGAAGAACTTAATGCTCCTGGAAAAATCAGAGCTCCACAAACAACCAAACCTGTAAATACTTTAGATATTTTCATATATTATGTACTCCTTTTGTTTTATAGTTTATTTCTATCTAAATGTATGAACGCTATAGCATATTCACTTACCCTCGAGTTAACTCAAGTCTATCAATGCAAATGCCGAATTCTCAATGGTGGGTTTCCGAAATTCCATTTTCGGTCACCACTATTTTTCGTGATGTATTATTCGCTTCATTGTCTTATGCCGCCAAATCGCGCCATTTATTCCGCCATTTTTTGGCTCTCCTATTATTCTTTTATAATACGAAAGTAATATTTCAGGGAATTTTATGTTTAAACACTTGAAATATTTATTTAGTTTTGTTCATATACTTAAATAATATTTTTCACTAAACTGTCAATTTTAGTTTTATTATTTCAAGAAAAAAGGACCAGCTCGGCTTAAATGACTTAAAAATTTTTTTATTTGTAAGTAATTTTTACCTTAGGAATTTTACTTAATGTCTTAAATTCATTTTCACTTAATTAAATTCTATTTTCTCCCAATCATTATGGAAGTATTGCCATAAATCATCTAAAGCTTCATCAGCTTTATTTGCAGTAACTATAGGTTGTTTTATAGTTCCGTTTTTAAAACGTATGTCAAATATATAATTTTTCACTAAATACGCCTCCTCTCCATTATTGTATGTAATAACATTTTGATGTAAAATGAGCACCCACGATCAAACGGATGCTCAGTCTTAATTAATTATTGAATTGGGCAAGGTCCTTTGACACAGCTTGGTGGCTTAGATGAACCTCCACCTCCGTCACTTCCATGATGTGGTTTGCTTGCACTCGTCGCACTTGCACCACTAGCTAATGCTAAGCTTAAAAATAAAACACCTAAAATAGACAACATTGATTTATTCTTTTTCATAATTTCCACCCTCCATATATTTCATATTTTGGTTTACAATTGTTATATTCTGCATTATTTTATAAATACCTTTAAAATTTTTAGAATTTTTAATTTCTTATTTTAAAAAGCGCCTAGGCAATTTGTCCAGATGCTTTTTTCGAAGGGAGAAAACTATTAAAGAACTTATTCGCGGTTCATTATACTCTTATGATAAATGAGAATTACAAAAGAAAAAGCCACACCTGTTAGATGTGACTTGTAATAAAAAACCTTACGCCAATCTTAAAATTACAATAGAAGCACTGTCAACTGGAACATTAGAAGGTACTGTATTCCTTAAAGTTGTTTGACTATCAATATTTCTTAATGTAAGAACATCCATTGCATTAAAAGTCGTGATTACTTGACCACTGTACGTTTGATTACCAGAATCAGATCCATAAGTAGAACCTGCTATTTGGTTGTTGCCATTGAACAGAGCAAATGCAGAAGTGCCCTGTTGAGGGAACACCTCATAGGTAATAAGATACGTACCCGTTTGAGTAATAGTGATAGGTGCTGTTCCTGGTGTATGTGTTACAAACCCGGCAGGTGTAATATTGCCATCTGTATTGAAAGTAACTTGCCCATTCGTCGGGATATTTGTTTGTTGAGTTGTATCATAAATAAAAGCAAACCCAAGACCCGCGCCTGGTGGTCCTGGTGGTCCCTGTACTCCCGGAGTTCCTGGTGGTCCCTGTACTCCCGGAGTTCCTGGTGGTCCTGGTGGTCCTGGTGGACAAGGTTTGCAATTGTCACATCCATTGCAACCTCCATGACACCTGATAATTCTTTTACCCGACCAATTTTCATTTGCTCTGTAGAAACTTTCAAAACACATTTTATCACCCTCCTTGTTTTTACTACACTATTCAATGAAGGACAAAGGAAATAGACTTTTAACATCATTTTACATAAATGGTGTTTTTTAAAAAAACAAAAGACCACTATTATTAAGTGATCTTTTGAACAAAGGAATATAAAAATGTGTATAAATAATATTAGTGGCTGCTCATCCACTTCTAATATCCTATTCTTAGATGAAATCCTAAACATGGGCTATTGTCGATTTTACTTGCACAAAAGACCACTCGTAATTAAGTGGCCTCATATCGAAAGAAGGATATCATGACTTGTTTCCATAAACATACGAACAAGCGAACATGCTTAATATTGTGGGCAATTAATAATTCATTTTTTACCACACATCTTAATTTCCTTTCTTCTCAATAAGCATGTTTGCTATTTCTTCTACTTGGGCTTTTACAGCAATTGGATCATAGGGCCAAAAACGATCAGGGTCTAAATAGAAAACATGATCATTCTTAACTGCATCTATCGAAGACCAGATCGGGTCTGTTTTGTCTAGTTTCCCGCCATTAGATTCTTCAAGGAATATATAATCACCAGCGTATTCATTTAATACTTCAATAGAAATTTGTTTATTTGTTTCACCAACATCTATCAACTCTTCCTTAATACGATCAGTTGGAGTTAATTTCAACTGCTTATATATAGCTTGTCCACCACGGTAAATACCGTCTCCATAAATATAAGTACTTTTTTCATAAAAGCCAAGTATTGAAACTGTATCATATTTATTTATTACCTTTTCAATTCGCGCTCTTTGTTTTTTCATATCTTCTTCAAAGGTTTTTAGCCATTCTGTAGCTTCTTTCTCTTTACCTAATATTTCTGCAAGCCCATTGACTTCTTCATGTACACTTTTGTATGTTTCATACGGGATAATGACAGTTGGAGCTATTTTAGATAGTTTCTCAAACGTGCTCTTTTCTGCAGTTGCACTAATGATTAAATCTGGATTTAAACTTAAGATTTTTTCCGGGTCGATTTCTCCAGTACTCTCTATACCCTCTATTAAATCCTGTATATGTACATTCTCAATATCCCATTCTGCGGCACCTACTGGTTTCTTATCTAGTAGAAGCAATGTAGGTAGATATGCATCAACAACAATTCTTTTTGCATCTATTGGTATTTCAACATTACCATGAACTGTTTTTACAACTTTTGTTGTTTTATTCGAATTTCCGTCCATTTCTTCGTTCACTATTTTATTGTCAGCAGACTTGTTGCTTGTACTACTACAACCTTCAATTACTAAAGTAAATAAAACAAGTATCATCAAAAAAATAGAATGAGATTTCCTTTTGAACATAAGTACACTCCTTATTGATAATGATTTTCACTATCAATAAGTTAGCAGTTTTACCACTTGGTGTCAATGTTACTAATTTATAATTCTTAATCAAGTAGGATGTAGGGATTAACTCCCGACCTCTCACACCACCTCTCAATGCATAATAAAAAGCCACACCCGATTGGATGTGACTCTGTAGTGTTGACGTTCCAGCAAACGTCTATTTAGTTTTTTCACCTGTTTGAAACAGGTCTTTTCATGCCGAGTTGGAAGACTACGGATGTAAAGTAAATCCAATTACTCTACATTTACACTATACAATATTTAAAATACGTTTAAAACGACATCTTTACGACACGACTACAGTTGTAACCGCAATCCATCTGTGCCGAAAAAAAGAACTGACATAGCATGAATTGCCTCTTTTAAATCTCTTTGCGCTGTGCGTTCGTGTACATTATGCAACTTCGATATTTCAGCGTAAGTCTTTCTTTCATCGTTTATATAAAAATGCAATAGTGTTTCATATCTTCGTACCGCTTCTGTTCCTAAGTGCTTACAATCCATTTCGTAGACCCTAATCATATTATCAATAAAACGCATCATAGCAAGTGTACGAGCTTCGCTTCTTTTTATGGATTCTAATGTTAAGTATTCCTTATGATTATTTCTTCTTGCTCCCCATCTTCTAAATCCATATTCTCTTTCATTTCATTACAGTACACTTTTAAATGACGGTAATTTTTCAACAATATTCTCGTATTAAAAAGCCGTCTGTCTAATCTTTTTACTTTTTCTTCTTGTTGAAGCTCATTAAATTTTGCTATGGCTACCTCAGCTATAGTAGCTATTTGTTCTTGTGCGATACTACTCATTAGCACACCTCCCATTATTATTAATCTCTTTCCTCAGATTGTTTAATATGGACTTACAATACTAAACGCTATATAACCTTCTTTTTGTTCGTAATCAGTAACGTAAGTTATAACCCTTTCTGTCCAACGCCCCGTCATTTTTTCTCCATCAAATTCATTTAAAAATACAATATCACCAATTTTATAATCCCTATCATTTTTTCGTATTTCGAATGCTTTTAATCCTAAAATAACAGCCTCAAAAAATTCAGGTAAAATTTTAAGTTCGTGTCTATTCACTTTTATTCCTTTCTGTTTAGCATGTTCAATACTCTTCTCTATCTCAGCTTTCTTTTTTTCAAAGATTGCACGTTTTTCAATAAACCCTTTTAGTAAATCTGTCACTTTTTCACCCTTCCTTCCCTCAGAAAATCTTCTAGATACGTAATATGATTATTTATTCTTCAAAAGAAAATTTTGAATGGATAAATACCTCTTCTCTTTTTTACAATTAACATATTATAGGATTGTAGATTGTAGAAAGGAGGGAAATAATTATGTCTCAACAGTGCGGTAATGGTAGTGGTTATGGCTCCGGTTCAAGTTTCGTCCTAATTGTTGTTCTATTCATTCTTTTAATTATTGTCGGCGCTAGTTTCATGTCGTATTAACATTTCCATTCCGTTGCTCATAGTTATAGTAGGTTAATTCTAATTTAGCCTTATACCTCCAGATTTCTTGGTTAGGGTCACCTTCCTCCGAGTGACCCTATTAATATTTCCAATCCTCATTTTGTGCAGTAGTGTTGTCAAATGCAACGGCTTTTTTGATGTATTAATAAACAAGAATCTGTCCAAAATAAGAATAGTGTTCCCACACACACTATCTCAAAGCTGCAGAATCTACGCTGCGGCTTTTTTATTTTTAAATTTATTTCACAGGCACTTCACTATACAAATATAGCTATCACATCATATTAATAGTAAGGTAAAGCTAATTTAGCCTTACAAGATATCAATTATTACTCCTTGCTTGACACGTCGTGTAGGTCACTCCCGATGTATACCTTTTTACCGTAGCGTCTGATCACGCTGCGGCTTTTTTAATGCATAAATAAACACAATGTGTACAAAATAAATATTGTCATAAGTTATTCTCTACTGTTTTAAAGCTGCAGCAACTCCCTTCGCTGTGGCTTTTTTTATATTCAATAACTACGTAGTTTACTCATTTTGTTCATTAGTTTGCTGTAGCGTCGTCATACACTGCGGCTTTAATAATTTTTTAATCTATTTCAAGGCCAACTCACTATACAAACATAGCTATCACATCATATTAATAGTTATGTAAAGCTAATTTAGCCTTACACCTCCGAAATTCGTTACTAAGGGTCACTCTTATCCCAGGTGATCCTTTTTGTCTTATTCCTCAAAATACATAACCTGATTAATTAATTATTTATAATAATTCTATACACTAAAGAGCTATTGATTGGATGAATAACACCTCTCCTTTGAGTAACTATACATATTATAGATTGTAGAAAGGAGGGAATTTCCATGGGATATAGCTGTGGTTATGACGGTGGCAACAATTACAATGGTTCAACTTTCGTTCTAATCGTTGTACTGTTCATTTTACTAATTATTGTCGGCGCTACTTTCATGCATAAAGGGTATTAACATTTCTAAGTATAAAAAAATTATTAATATTCAATCTGAATAGAAGGTTAGTGCCTTCATTATTGGCAACAATCAATAATCTCCTTATACTCTCCTATTATGACCAAAGGGTCGCTCCCAGCCTGGTGACCCTTTTATAGTTTCTTTCCTCATATTGTGCAGTAATAAAATTGGTTTTAACACCCAATTCATGTTAACCTTAAAGCGTGATTAGATTTACATAATTTAGAGGTGTGAAAAATGCTTGGTAATTTACGTTTCTATACGCAAATTGTTTCAACAATTTTAGCTATCATCTTTGTTTTCATGAATTTTTTGGGGCATTGGACAGCAGACAGATTCGTTCAAATCGTATTTTTCTTTGGTATGGTATTCGCTATTTTCAGTGCGGGTATTGAAACGGAAAAAAAACTAAAAAACAGAAGCTGATTGGAATATTCTAATCGGCTTTTTCAATGCACATCTTAAACATATTGTGCAGTAACTACATAACTGCACTGGCATAAGCGATTTCGCATAATATGCCACACTCACCCATCACTTCATCTTCAATTCTTCCTCGTTCTGGATCTAACTCATCTAAGTAAACCCCTTTAATACACGTAGCACCGATTTCTCTTTCTAATGCAGCCATTTCGTAAAAACGTTTTAGGAAATGCTTACGAATCATATTCCAGTAGCCCATGCCGCCTTTAACACAGCCAACACAATTGTTATTACGGAATCCTAACTCATACATTAATGGTCGTTTAATGCCCAATCGTTCAAGCAAACCATGTACTTCATCTTTTGTTAGCATCGCATCAATTAAAGGAAAAACGTGTTCATGCTCTGGTGTTGTTTGTAATAGCCGTTCTGCTCGATCACGTGCCGAAAAAGGTTTATGGAATGGCTCCACTGTACCAATTGGCTATGTGTGGTCCGATGAAGAGAAGTTTCCTGTCGCTGATTCCGAAGAAACAAAAATTGTTCGACACATTTATAATTTATATGAATCATTACGCTCAACTTTAAAAGTAGCGTATCGTTTACACGAAGAAAATATAGCTACAAAACGCAAGGGACAATGGACCGCTAAAACTGTTCGTGATATTTTACGTAACCCTTTCTACATCGGCACATATCGCTACAACTTACGTGAGAGTGGTGGTAGTAGACGGCTGAAAAATAAAGAAGAATGGATTGTCGTTGAAAATAATCATCCTGGCATCATTGAAAAAGAGCAATTCGAGCGTGTTAATCGACTATTATCAGACAATTACAGGGGTTTAACTGATGTCCAGCGTGCCGATATTCATCAACACATCTTCTCTAAAATGCTTTACTGTGGAAAGTGTAATGCATTACTTACGGCTGGCTTAGATTCTGCACGCAAAAATGGCTATCGTCCATCACGTTATACATGCGTTACATCCGGTGGCGCTAAACGATGCAGCAACTATGTGAGCGATATTATTATAGGACCTTTTATTTTTAATTACGTTTCCAATCTAATTAGGCTACAAGAACGAATAACACCTAATCATTCAATCCGTGACATGGAGCGAGCGTTACTTCGAGGTAATGCCTTTATTGATATAGTGGGTATCGATAATGAATCATTAAAAGAAACATACTTTGCACTCACTAACGGTTTACCTGACCAAGAATACTCTTTAGCCACAGATGATAATTCCATCAATCCAAACTTGGAGGTCGAGCGTCTGCAGAAAGAAAAAGAAAAGTACAAGAGAGCATTAACAAAATTAGACGATTTATATTTTTTTGGAGATGAGGATAGTATTAACAAAGAAGATGGCATTAGCAAGAAAGATTACATTTTCAAAAAACGTGACCTTAAAGAGCGTTTGGAGGAAATTGAAGAGGATTTAAATACATTGCAACAAAAAGACGAAGATAAAACAAGTGATTCATTTATAAATAATTCACAGCACTGTTTAATTACTAGTGAAATTCAGCGTACACGGAATATAGATTATCGCGCTATATCGGATATGGTTGGTCGAGAATCTTTATCTGATTTTATTCATGAGATAATTGATACCGTTATCGTTTTAGATAAGCGTGTCCAGTCCATTACTTTTAAAAACGGAATAACACATACGTTTGCTTATAAACCTCTTTTACAAAGTAAATCAACAGCTCCGACTCGGATGCAGTACAAAAATTACGAAGGCGCTGTATTGGGTTACCTGAAAGAAAATGGTCCCACATCTCGTGCAGATTTGCAAAAAGCTACTAACATTTCGCGCGATTGAATTTACTCGTTATTAGCTGAATTATTAGAGCGTGGGCTTGTCGTAAAAACAGGACAATCCACATTAACACGCTATCACTACAAAGAAGAAATCACTTAAAACCGCCATTTCAAGTGATTTTCCCAAGTCCTTGAAACCTTGATACTATTGCATTCCTACGCAATCATAGCTCTGTATACTACCCCACAACCTAGAGTATGGAAATTCACGATTTTTAGTCGCTCGTTACTCATAATTTATACCATCCTTTCAAGATTACACATTTCTAAAAAATTATCAACGTGTTTTATAACAGCACAAATAAATATAATGAGCCTAGCTTTTTTGCTAGGCATAATTTAATGCATAAAAAACAGGCACCATAATATTGAGTAACTGTCATTGGAAGACTTTTTAATTGGTTGCTCCAATATATTCAAAATGAGACACCTTCTATCCCCTTTATTTACTAAATTAATTTCTTAGAGTAAAGACTAAAATATGTAGAATCAATTGCTATGAACATATTTTAATGAATAAACCGTCTTCCATCAGCCCCTCTCATTCTTTACTATTATTCATTCTCATCAACCCTAACTATGTAAACGAAAAATATTCTTTATTAAGAGTATACTTTGCTTTACTAAATATAAAAGAAAAAAAGCCCAAGTTCAAAATTAATTTCGTTATAATTGCCAAAAGGCAGTAGAAAGTTCGGTTGAACCGCGCTTTCTACTGCCAACTCAATTTTGGATTTTTTCAGTATCCCTTAAATATTCCAGGGCTGTTTATGTTTCGATTTACATTCTTCACATTTCAAAGCCCTTGTTATTTGTTGTGCACCTTTAAAAATTATAAATAATCATGGTTTGTAGGTTCAGTGGCAGTACTAGCTGGTGGAGTAAGTGCTGAAAGAATAGGCGTTACTACACTACTAGCCGCAAGGCGGATTTGTTGCACTTGTAATACTTTTACAGTAAGTTCCAGTACTATTTTTTCACGTAATTTGCTGAAAGTACCTTCAGGTCTTGCCATAATTGGTGAAAAATCAAGTTCAAAGAAGTTTGCAGCTACTAACTCGCCAAATGGTTGTTCATTGTATTTCACAAGATTTTGGAAGAAAGCCTTATCCAATCGAGCATCCAGTTGGGTACTTTCATTAAGGAAGTTTGCTTCTGCAAACTCGGAAATTCCTAAGATTGGAGTAGGGCCACCAGGTTCTTGTGGGAAAGTTAGGTCTGCAAAACCAGAAAACGGAACATCGGCAATTCTATCTCGAAGTGCCCCATTACATGCTGATGAAGCATATTCTATATTTTTACGAATATGTCCTGCTACAAATAATTTAGCTCTTGTTACCCTAAAAAAGTCAGTGCCCGCAATACGTGTAAATCGAACTGGTACCAGTTTAACTTGATTCAGGAATACATTCTTTTTCACTCTTTTGATTTCAGTTGCTGCAGGACTAAGCGTAATATCCGACTCCACAACGATTTGAAGTGTTGGTTCTGACAGTACAACTGGGATTTTAATAATTGGAGTTGAGATCGGTGTAGAGACTACTGGAGTATTCGCACTATTTAATGGTATTTGTTCAACTGATGATACAGGACAAGGTGGATTCTGATTACCTAATTGATCACTCAAAAAAAATTCCTCATTTCATTTTAGTATTATAGAGCGCTCTATATGGCTAGGATATGTAGCAATTAAATCTATGCATAGACGTTTTACTAGTTCGTTTACTCATTTTAATAAAAGGGATTTTTGAGTTGAGAGATAAATTTCAATTATCATCTAGACCCCTGGCTATATCTGACTCGAATTTGCTGTGCTTGTAGTATATGAATGATTAATTCTAAAACTATGTTTTGGCACAATTGATTTGAATGAATTAATGACTCATTTTGTGCAGTTACTGCATTCCCAGTGTGAATTGCACTGTACTCAATATTCTGATGTATATATCCTTCAATAAATAAATTTCCTTTTAATGCTGTACACGTCCCATTACCTAATGACTGAGAAAACTGTTTTGGTACGAATCTACAATTGGTTAGTACTACCTCATTCGAGATAGCTTTAACTTCCACAATTCCTCCTTTTTCAAATACAATATTTTCTTCCAGGCATATTTCAATTTTGTATTCCCCTACTACGACTGGAACTCTAATGTGCATAAAATCATCGGGAGGGTAAGAGTGATTTTTTGTTTCTCCTTTTTTAATTAATAGTGTGTTATGTAAGGGAACTACAACTGATTTAGTCGGATTGTTCATCTGACTATTTTTATCATAAGTATCAGTTCTCATTAAAAATAAAATTTCATTAATTTTTGAGCGAACCAAACGACAATCAGGTTGTTCAGGATAATCCGTTGTAGTATTAAATAGTTTGGTTTCTAATTGAGGAGTAAGGTGATTGTTTAGGTCAAGAAATTCAAATGTATTTTGAACAAACTCACCACAGATAGGGGCATGGAGAAAATTATCAATTTCTACGTGAGTAGAAAATGGGCTTTTTTGGGTTATCGCACACACTGACCCAGGAAAATCATGAACATCACCTGTAGAATTTTTTTTCTCCATGTCTTCTGTATCAATAGGACGCATCATTTTATTCTCAACTTCAGATTCAGAAGGACTGTCAAGCGTAAGATCAGCGTCTAATTGGGCTGCAAAATCCAGTTCCTCCACAGGATTTGTTTCATCTGCCTCTTCCGTATCAAGGTGATGAACGATTTCTTCCTCAACATTAGTTTCTGAAGGAAGTAGTTCACGAGTGGAATCTAGATGTGCTACAAAATCAGGTTCCTCTGCAAGGCTGGTTTCATCTTCTTTTTCGACATTTAAAATTTCACAAGTAGAATCTAGTTGAGATGCATGTTCTATGTTATTTGTAAGTTTAGTTTGATACACCCAATCGCTGTAATCAATTTGCTTGAAACTTACTTCCTTCATCTTTTTATAGTTAATCCATGGAGTTTTCATTATTTCACCCCCAATTGATGTTTAGTCAAATTAAGTACAACATATGCTCAGAAAAAACTTCTGCGCTTTTTCCAGCCATAACATTTACTTGGTCGATTTATTTTTTTATGTTGGGGCTTTATGAGTTTTTCTGGGAGGCATGATCAAAATTCGTTTTTTTAGGAAAAACCCACTAACTAACCCGTTTTCATTCTTATTGCTGCCACGTCGCCATTATGAAAATGGATCTGTAAAAAAAAGAGCGATGTTCATTTCTTTTCAAACGTCTGATAACAGCTACACTCTTTCTTTACTCTACTTACTCGAAGATATGATAGTTGTGTATAGCTCTTAATGATTTCCTCTGTTTTGAATGTTGTTAGCTACATTTTTTTAAACAACTTCATTATGAGCTACTTTTATTTTGATCTAAGTGTTGCACTTATAATTACAATCCATTTTATGCTTTATTTTTACTTTTGACACAGAATGCTCTCCAAATCACAGTAGCAATTGAGATACCAATGTGTTTGAGAGACGATGGCGTAGGAAAAGATCTGTATACTTACCACGAAAATTTTAAAAATTGATTAGAGAAAGGAGAGAATTTATGAAGGGGAGTTTCTGAAGGCACATTAATGTTAACGACATTAACTTTAAATAAACTGAAGTGACCGCAATTGCTACGAAGGAGAATAAAATAATAAGAATACCGTCAGATGAATAGGTGATATTCCGATCGTTATCTATATATTATTTTGTTTAACGAAAAGTCTACAAATATTTATAATATAGCAAAAAGCAGTTGAAAATTCGATTCAACCGAACTTTCAACTGCCTACATAATTATTGTTTTTTCAGTGTCTTGGAATGCCCATTTTTATCTGTTTTGGTCCCCTAAAACTAGACATTATCAAAAATTAGTAGGTGGAGGAGTAAGTGCTGAAAGAACAGGTGTTACTACACTACCAGCCGCAAGGCGGATTTGTTGCACTTGCAATACTTTTACAGTAAGTTCCAGTACGATTTTTTCACGCAATGTGCTGAAAGTACCTTCTGGTCTTGTCATAATTGGTGAAAAATCAAGTTCAAAGAAGTTTGCAGCTACTAACTCGCCAAATGGTTGTTCATTGTATTTGACAAGATTTTGGAAGAAAGCCTTATCCAATCGAGCATCTAGTTGGGTATTTTCATTAAGGAAGTTCGCCTCGGCAAACTCTGAAATTCCTAAGATTGGAGTAGGACCTCCAGCTTCTTGTGGGAAAGTTAGGTCTGCAAAACCAGAAAACGGAACATCGGCAATTCTATCTCGAAGTGCTCCATTACACTCTGCTGAAGCATATTCTATATTTTTACGAATATGTCCTGCTACAAATAATTTAGCTCTTGTTACCCTAAAAAAGTCAGTGCCAGCAATACGTGTAAATCGAACTGGTACCAGTTTAACTTGATTCAAGAATACATTTTTTTTCACTCTTTTGATTTCAGTTGCTGCAGGACTAAGCGTAATATCCGACTCCACAACGATTTGAAGTGTTGGTTCTGACAGTACAACCGGGATTTTAACAATTGGAGTCGAAATTGGTGTAGAGATTACTGGAGTATTCGCACTATTTAATGGTATTTGTTCAACTGATGATACAGGACAAGGTAGGAACTGATTATCTAATTGATCACTCAAAAAAATTCCCTCATTTCATTTTATAGTATTAGAGAGCGCTCTATATAACTAGAATATGAAGCAATCAAATCTATGCATGGACGTTTTACTAGTTCTTTTATTCATTTTAATAAAAGGGATTTTTTGAGCTGAGAGAAAGGTTTTTAATTATCCACTAGTCCCTTGACTATCATAACTGTTTGTGATTGTAGTGTTCCATATATTATGGAGGCAGTTCCCTTTAGTAGTCATACTTTGTGTAATGCCATGTTCTTTTAATGCGTGAGCGTATTGTTGTTATCGGGTAGTGCCATCCTTGATCTGAATGAAGCACTTGGGCATCTCTTTTGGATAAGTGAGTGAAGGCTTGTTCTAACATCTTTGAAACAAGTCTATAGATAGGAGATTTTTCAAGGTTATACGCAATAATTCCTCCGTTAAACAGCTCAAGTACCGGTGCTAGATATAGTTTCTCTCCAAATAAATGAAATTCGGTCACATCCGTTACCCACTCTTGGTTTGGTTTTGTCGCCATGAAATCACGTTTTAAAATATTTGGCGTAATCTTCTCGACATTTCCTTTGTATGGGTAATTTTTTTTATTCGGACAAATAATTTCAAACCAAGTTTTTTCATAAGACGTTATACTATACTTTCTTTTCCTGATAAATAAAGTTCAATCGCATTTATTTTATCTTCTAGTGTAATTTTAACCATCTAAGAGGCTGGGACAAAAGAGAAAAAGTGTTAGATTGACTGCTGTCGATCTAACACTTTTTTGCTGTAAGCGTTGATGTTCGCTACGGCGGACGCTTTCCGGTGGGCGGCCTGAGCCTGTCGTCTCAGTCACGCTAATTCCCCAGGAATCGCCGCCTTCGCTACCATCAAATAGTACTCTCTTCTGAATTTTATTTATTCCAAAAGGAAGAACGTCTAAATTTTTCTTCATTTTTAGATAGCAAAAATTTAATAACGCCTTTGCTCCTCTTTCTTAAAATTTAAAGTTATGTCCCAGCCTCTCATTTTAAGTGGGTTTTTGCCCAAGTCTTGTCGTTATTGAGTTTGTACGCATTATATTGTCATTTACTCACGCACAGCCAAGTGTGAGAAAAGCCACTTTCGACAAGGCTACACACCTCTTTCATTCAAATTCATAAGAAATTGCAGACAGTGCATAAAGTGGTGCTGTTTCTGCTCGTAAAATTCTTGGTCCAAGAGACATTGTTTGTGCGCCTGCTTCGAGTAGTGCTTGTGCTTCTTTACGTGCAATGCCACCCTCTGGACCGAAGATGATCAGTATTGATTTCGCCCCCTTATCATGCACGTTTTTTAGTTTCTCCGCAAATCTTGTGCGTTTTTCAGCCTTCGCATCCTCTTCATCTGCGATAAAAACAGCGTCAAATTTGTTCACATTTGCGACTAATTGCTTAAAACTAATTGGATCGTGAATGACAGGTATATGGGTACGATGTGACTGTTCCGCAGCCTCTTTCGCAATTTTTTGCAAACGTTCCTGCTTTTTAGCTCCCTTTTTTGTGTCCCATTTTACAATGGAACGTTCGGCTTCAAATGGTAATAGTGCATACATTCCAAGCTCTGTTGCTTTTTGTGATATGAGTTCAAGCTTATCTCCCTTAGGTAAACCACAAGCCACTGATACACGGACAGGCAGCTCTGGTGAAGGAATTGTACGGCCAGTTGGTTGAACAAGCACTTCATCATTTTCGAATGCTGTAATTGTGCAAATATGCGCCTTATTTTCAGCAACAACGACGATTTCCGCGCCTTCCTTCATACGCATCACACGAGCAATATGACGTGCATCTTCTCCAATAATACGCGCAGCTTCAATACCCGTCTCGATGAAATAACGTTGCATATTATTCCCTCCTTCACATGAAGAAAACGCCCAACCGCAAGCACTCGGCTCACGATTTGGCGCTTCCTCAGTCAATTTATTGTGGACGACGGGCGATAATGGCTACCCAATCTTCCATTAGTAATACTTCTTCAATCACAAAGCCAGAAGCTTCGAGCGCTGCTTTCACATCATCACGTTTAGCGCCAATGATGCCTGAAGTGACATATAATCCACCTGGTTTAACAATTGTAAATGCATCGTCTGTAAAGGACATAATAATTTCTGCTAAAATATTGGCCACTACGACATCGGCAGGTTCTTTCACCGTATCAAGCAAGTTGCCATGGAAGACAGTTACTTTATCGTCTACATGGTTTAACGCCACATTTTCCTTTGCTGAACGTACAGCTACTTCGTCTAAATCAAGCGCATGAACACTTTTAGCACCGAGCATGGCTGCGCCAATTGAAAGGACGCCAGAACCTGTACCGATATCGACTACCTGATCGCCTTCTTTTACGACCTTTTCAAGTCCTTGTAAACACATGACAGTCGTTGGATGTGTGCCTGTTCCAAATGCCATCCCAGGGTCTAATTCAATAATCAATTCATCCGTTGAAACAGGAGTATAGTCTTCCCATGTTGGTACAATTGTAAAGCGTTCAGATATTTTTACAGGGTGATAGTATTGCTTCCACGCTGTCGCCCAATCTTCCTCGTTTACTTCAACAATGGATACAACATTTTGACCAATATCGATATTGAAATTTGTTAAATTTGTAATAGCCGCTTTAATTTCTTCGACTGTTTCATTTAAAAAACTAGACTCCGATAAGTAAGCCTTAACGATCACACCATCTTTTGGAAAATCATCCTCATTTAGTGCATAAATTTCACCAAACTGATCTTCGCGTGGCTTCGCATATTCAGCAGAATCTTCAATTACAACACCACTAGCCCCTGCTTCATGCAAAATATTTGAAATTGCTTCCACCGCTTCATTTTTTGTATGAATGGATAATTCTGACCACTTCACGTAGCTCTTCAGCTCCTCTAATTATTCACCTTGGAATTTTTTCTTTATCTTATCAAACAGTGAGCTTCCTTGTTCTTCAGGAATATCGCCACTAATTTCTGCAAATTCACGTAGTAATTGCTTTTGCTTTTCCGTTAATTTTTCTGGCGTGATAACTTTGACAGTTACATATTGGTTACCTGTTCCGTAGCCATGTACATTTTTCACACCTTTGTCTTTTAAGCGGAATTGTGCACCTGATTGTGTCCCAGCAGGGATACGTAATTTCACTTTACCATGTACAGTCGGTACCTCAATTTCATCTCCAAGAGCTGCTTGTGGGAATGTTAGTTTTAATTCGTAATAAATATCATCGCCATCACGTTCAAATTCATTGTGCCCCTGTACGCGGAACATAATATACAAGTCACCCGCTGGACCACCGTTGATACCAGGTTCACCTTGACCTGAAACACGAATTTGTTGCCCATCATCAACACCTGCTGGGATTGAAACTTTGATTTTTTTACGTTTTTGGACTTTTCCTTCTCCACGACAAGTTGAACATTTTTCTTTGATGATGTTACCGGTACCATGACATGTCGAACAAGTTCGACGATTCATCATACGACCGAAAGGTGTGTCTACTGCTTGATTTACTTGACCTGCTCCATTACATATTGAACATGTCTCAGGATTTGTACCTGGTTTAGCGCCAGAACCATGACATGTGTCGCATGTTTCATCTTTTGGGATTTCAATATCAGTTTCCTTACCAAAAATTGCTTCCTCAAATTTAATGTTCATACGATATTGCAGGTCATCCCCTTTGCGTGGTGCATTCGGGTCTTGACGACGACCGCCACCGCCAAAGAATGAACTGAAAATATCCTCGAAGCCGCCAAAGCCGCCGCCGCCTCCACCAAAGCCTGCATTTGGATCTTCATGGCCAAATTGGTCATAGCGCGATTTCTTTTGTTCGTCACTTAGAACTTCATAAGCTTCAGCGATTTCTTTGAATTTTTCATCTGCTCCTGGTTCTTTGTTAATATCAGGATGGTATTGCTTTGATAGTTTACGGTATGCTTTTTTAATGTCATCTTTTGAAGCCGATTTTGTTAAACCAAGCACCTCGTAGTAATCGCGTTTCTCCATGATTCACACTCCGCTCTTTTTGCATAAAATCTATTGTAACATGCAGTTAAAAAAACTGCCTCTCTTTTTTCATCATATGAAAAGCTAATTCGTGCCGCTCCGCACGCTTCAAGCATTAGCAGGCCAAAAGTAACCTGAAACACATGGCCTAAATGCCTTGACACTAAATCAATAATGCCTCGGCATTATTGCGTCCGGAATCGGGCTTTGTGCTTGCACAAAGAACTCCTTTCCGATTTCCGTGACATCCGCCGGAGGCTTTAACTTATTTCAGCGGATGTTTGTACACCCGCTGAAAAGTAACTTAAATCCGCATTCATCTCACCACCTATAGAGGTGGGAGACTTCTGCTGAAAGAAGTTAAAATTTTTCTACTTTGTAAAGAGAAAAGCCAAAGCCGCAAGCGGTCTTTGGCTTTTTCACTTTACTGTGTTACTTGATATTATTTATCGTCTTTTACTTCTTCGAAGTCAGCATCTACGATATCTTCATCTTTTTTACCAGCGCCAGCATCTGGACCTGCTTCGCCACCTTGAGCAGCTTGTGCAGCTGCAGCAGCTTGTTCGTATACTTTCATTACTAATGGTTGTAATACGCCTTCTAATTTTTCTTTAGAAGTTTTAATGCCTTCTAATTCACCAGCCTCAAGTGCCTTTTTCAATTCATCACGAGCGTCTTCTACAGATTTTTTCTCGTCTTCAGTGATTTGTTCACCTAAGTCTGTGATTGTTTTATCCACTTGGAATACTAATTGATCTGCTTCGTTACGAAGGTCAGCTTCTTCTTTACGTTTTGTATCAGCCTCAGCGTTTGCTTCAGCATCTTTTACCATGCGTTCAATTTCGTCCTCTGATAAACCTGAATCAGATTGGATAACAATTGTTTGCTCTTTATTTGTGCCAAGGTCTTTCGCTTTAACAGAAACGATACCGTTTTTGTCAATGTCAAATGTAACTTCGATTTGTGGAATACCACGTGGTGCTGGTGGAATATCCGCTAATTGGAAGCGGCCTAAAGTTTTGTTATCCGCTGCCATTGAGCGTTCACCTTGTAATACGTGAATATCTACGGCTGGTTGATTATCAGCTGCAGTTGAAAATACTTGTGATTTAGACGTTGGAATCGTTGTGTTACGGTCGATTAATTTTGTGAACACGCCGCCCATCGTTTCAATACCAAGTGAAAGTGGTGTTACGTCTAGAAGTACTACGTCTTTTACGTCACCAGTTAATACGCCGCCTTGTACAGCAGCTCCCATCGCTACTACTTCATCAGGGTTTACACCACGGTGAGGCTCTTTACCAGTTTCTTTACGTACTGCTTCTTGTACCGCAGGAATACGAGTAGAACCACCAACAAGGATTACTTGATCAAGTTCTGCAGCAGAAAGACCAGCGTCAGATAAAGCTTGGCGTACTGGACCAACTGTACGGTTTACTAAGCTTAACGTGATTTCATCGAATTTAGCACGTGTTAAAGATACTTCCAAGTGAAGTGGACCTTCAGCACCAGCTGTGATGAATGGTAATGAAATTTGTGTAGAAGTTACGCCTGATAAATCTTTTTTCGCTTTTTCAGCTGCATCTTTCAGACGTTGCATTGCCATTTTGTCTTTAGAAAGGTCGATACCGTTATCTTTTTTGAATTCAGCGACTAAGTACTCGATAACTGCGTCATCGAAATCATCCCCACCAAGCTTGTTGTCTCCAGCAGTTGCTAGTACCTCGAATACGCCATCACCTAATTCAAGGATCGATACGTCAAATGTACCACCACCAAGGTCAAATACTAATACTTTTTGGTCTTGGTCTTGTTTATCTAAACCATATGCCAGTGCAGCAGCTGTTGGTTCGTTAATAATACGTTCTACTTCAAGACCAGCGATTTTACCAGCGTCTTTTGTTGCTTGACGTTGTGCATCGTTAAAGTATGCAGGAACAGTAATAACCGCTTTTGTTACTTTTTCACCTAAGTAATCTTCAGCATAACCTTTTAAGTATTGAAGAATCATTGCAGATACTTCTTGTGGTGTATACTCAGTATCTTCCACTTTTACTTTTTCAGCAGTACCCATTTTAGATTTAATAGAAATAATTGTGTTAGGGTTTGTTACTGATTGTCGTTTAGCTACTTCACCAACTTGGCGTTCACCGTTTTTAAATGCAACAACAGATGGTGTTGTACGGTTACCTTCTGGATTTGGAATTACTTTTGGTTCTCCACCTTCAAGTACAGATACACAAGAGTTCGTTGTTCCTAAGTCAATACCGATAATTTTGCTCATAGTAAAATTTCCTCCTAATATTTAAACGCATTGTTGCGTTTGTTCACTAAATTTAATTTACTAAATAGTGCTATGACTATTCGTTAACAGATACCATTGTTGGGCGTAGTACACGATCTTTCAAGATATAACCTTTTTGAAGTTCACGTACGATAACACCCGTCTCTTTTTCACTGTCCTGCTCTTGCATGACAGCTTGGTGGATATTCGGGTCAAACTGCTCACCCTCGGCTTTAATGATCTGTAAGCCTTCTTTTTCAGTTGCTTCTATAAGCGAACGGTACACCATCTCAATGCCTTTCACAATTGATGCCGCTTCATCAGAAGTAGCTTCAATTTGTAAAGCACGTTCAAAATTATCTAATACCGGCAATAAATCTGTTAATAAATTTTGTGCACGGTACTTTTCTGCCGCTTCACGTTCGAGTTGCTGACGACGACGTATATTGTCAAAGTCTGCACGCAGACGTAAATGACGATTCTCTTCGTCATCTAGCTTTGCTTGCAATTCTGCTAGCTTCACTTCATACTGCTCTTCAATCGTTAGTTCTACCTGCTCTTCTACTACTTCTTGAGCTTCTGTTTCTACTGCTGTTGATTTGTTTTCTGCTTGTACATCTTCCTGTACAAGATTTTGGTTTTCAGTTTTTTCAGTCACTTGAATCCTCCTTAATAATCATTACGATTCTTCGTAAAGGCCTGTGATAAATCCAAGCACATTACGTCTAGTAAAGCAACTACACGCTTATAATCCATTCGTGTCGGACCAATGATAGCGATGGCCCCTTGTTGTTCTTCACCAATTGTAAAAGTGGTCGTAATGACACTACAGTTCTCCATCTCTAACTGCTTATTTTCTGAGCCTATACGTATGTGAATACCAGATTCATTTGGATGGAAAAGCGATTGCACTTGGCTTGTCGTTTCCATTAAGTCCAGAATCATGCGGACTTTATTTAAATCGTGGAATTCCGGTTGGTTGAACATATTTGTTTTACCACCATAAAAAATTTTACTTTCCGAATTATGCATCGTTGCTGATACAAGGGAATGTATAAAATCATCCGCTGATTGTATATGTTGCTGTAGTACAGCAAATACTTCAACCTCGAGTTTTTTTTGGATTTCATCTAATGACACGCCAACTAAGCGCTCATTTAAGATGTTAACCATCTTCTCAAGCTCAGAAGCGGTAATATTAGGCGGTAAATTAAACATGCGATTTTCAACATGCCCGTTATTCGTCACGATAATCGCTACTGCTGTATCACTCGAAAGCGGTACGATGGAAAAGCGTTTCACTCGATGTCTTTGTACATCAGGTCCTAACAGTATCGACGTATACGATGTCAGCTCTGATAAAATATTGGCAGACTTTCGGATAATATGCTCGACTTCTACTAAACGGTCATTGAAAATTGATTGAATTTGTTGAATATCCTTAGAGTTAATACCTTGTGGATTCAACAAATGATCTACATAAAATCTATACCCCTTTTCCGAAGGCACTCGACCAGAGGAAGTGTGAGTTTTTTCTAAAAAACCTAACTCCTCTAAATCCGCCATTTCGTTTCGAATTGTGGCTGGACTAAATGTAATCTCGTGTTTTTTTGAGATTTGGCGAGAACCTACCGGCTGTGCATACGTAATAAAGTCGTCTACGATGACTTGTAATATCTGTAATTGCCGATTCGTAAGCATGATTATCACCTCTGTTAGCACTCGACTAAGAGGAGTGCTAATACTATTATAAAGTTATCAAATCCCACATTTTCTGTCAATGGAATCGCTCAATCTTCTAGTAAAAATTCTTGAAAAACTTCATTTCCAACAAAACGGCCTTTTCGTGTAAGACGAATACCGACATTATCATGTTGCAACAAGTCCTCTAAAACTAATTTATCAATGACATGTCCATAATGCATTTGCATGGACTCTTTAAATTTTTCTTCATATATACTGTGAGAAACGCCTTCTGTTTTACGTAACCCTAAAAACATTTGCTCTTCCCGTTTTTCAGCCTCCGTTACTACATGCTCATGCATAATCGGCAATTCTCCAGCACCTAATGCATCCATATATTTTTTTAACGGTCCGTGATTTGAATAACGAATTCCACCCAAATATCCATGTGCCCCTGCACCAAAACCTGCATATTCGTCGTTTTCCCAATAAATTTTGTTATGCGTTGAAGCAAAATTAGAACGCGCGAAATTACTAATTTCATATTGCTGAAGTCCATGCGCTTCCATCTCTTGCATAAGGACATCGTACATATCCGCTTCTAAATCTTCAGTCGGTAATTTCAGCTTACCTTTCGCATACTGGTTATAAAAAATCGTTTTTGGCTCCACTATAAGTGAGTACGCTGAAAAATGTGGTAAGTCGAGCGTAAATGCTTTTTCTAATGAGTCCGTCCATTGCGCCATTGTTTGACCTGGCAAACCGTACATTAAATCGATGCTAATATTTTCAAACCCAACCTTTTTAGCCAAAGCTATCGTTTCATATACGTGTACATTACTATGTGTGCGACCAATTTTCTTTAGCAAATCTTGATCAAATGACTGTACACCCATACTCAATCGATTAACACCACCATCAAACAGTGCGCGCATTTTTGCCTCAGATAGTTCATCAGGATTGGCCTCTGATGTAAATTCTGTCACACTATGCATCGGAATATACGTGCGAATAAGTTCGAGTAGTCGCTCCAACTGTTCTGGGGACAATGCAGTAGGTGTCCCACCTCCTAGAAATATCGTTTCTATTTGTTTGAACCTGCTAGGTTGCTTCATAGTCGCTAGGGCCATCTCCTTCCCAAGCGCTTCTATATATTCATCGACCGGTTGATTTTTAAAATAAAATTTATTGAAATCGCAATAATTGCAGATTTGATGACAAAAAGGAATATGAATGTAAACACCCCGTGCCATAACTATCCCTTCTTTCTTGCTGAGTCTTTTTCCATTTCCTCATTATAAACAATCGTTAAGAAGAACGCTATGAATCCATCTAGATTGAGAATGATAGCTTGATTCAAAATCCAACATCATCAATATCTTTTTATAAATTGCATTATACGCAAAAAAAAAATCAAAACCATTAGCAATCTAGTGGTTTTGATTTCTATGAAAAGATGTCGATATAAAAATTCCCCTATAAAATGAATCTTCAATCAATGGGGGTTCCCTTCATCTCCACTGATTGCTAGTTAAACCAATTTGGCTTTTAAGGTCAATTGCTCGCCCTCCTAGCTGACCCGTCCTCACCTTTCACTTGAGATGGTACCAACTGACCGTAAAATTACCTAATAAAAAATAACGCCTACTCCAATTCCTACTATCACAAGTAAATACGGCTGGATTTTCCATCGAATCAAGAGCACTAATAAACCTATTGCAATAAGTATATCCATGCCGCCCTGAATTGATTGCGTTACGATTGGATGAATAAAAGCGGCTGCTAAAATGCCTACTACCGCTGCATTGACACCAGCCATCATACCTTTCAACCTGGCTACACGACTAATTGTCATCCAAAACGGTAGGACGCCAACTATCAGTAAAAATGCTGGAAGAAAGATAGCAATTGTGGCGACAATTGCTCCAGGAATTCCACCAATTAACATGCCTATATATGATGCAAATGTAAATAACGGTCCAGGGACAGCCTGTGTAACGCCATAACCTGTGATAAAATCAGATGGACTTATTAAACCACTTTGAACAAATTGTGTCTCTAGTAGTGGGAATACAACATGACCTCCACCAAAAACTAATGCGCCAGAGATATAAAATTTTTCTATAATAGTGAGCCACTCAAATTGAAAAAGTGAACTAGCTACAGGTAAGCCGATGAGTAAAATTACAAATAATAATAATAATAAAGTCGCCGTTGTTTTCGAAATAGGCAATATGATACCCGCGGATTCTTTGTTTGCAGTGCTTTCTTTTAAAAACTTCATGCCCACTAAAGCTGCGACAATTATAACAACCATTTGAGCAAATGGATTCATCCAAAAAAGCAATACGCTCAGAGCCAATAAGGTGATTAGAAAGTGTCGTAGGCTGGGAATTAACTTTTTTGACATATCCCAAATAGCTTGTGCAACAATTGCAACAGCCACTAGTTTTAAGCCATGGATCCATTCCATCTCCATTTCCGTGTGTGCATAAAAATATGCGAATACCATTAATAACAATACAGAGGGTAAGGTAAAGCCAATAAAAGAAGCAATACTTCCCAACAATCCGCCACGAAGTAGACCTATCCCCATTCCCACCTGACTCGATGCAGGACCTGGTAGAAATTGACTCAACGCCACTAAATTACTATATTCTTTGTCAGTTAACCATTGCCGATTTTGAACATATTCATTTTGAAAATACCCTAAATGTGCGGTTGGGCCACCAAAAGAAGTACAACCTAATTTAAAGGAAACGACAAAAATCTCCAATATATTTCGCAACTCTTCAACTACTTTCCATGTCATATACAACAATTTTACATGGTATATGCATTTTTGTAGATTAAGATATTGTTAAAGTTGTTCCACTGTTAAATGGGCATTCCCACCGTTCATTTCCCACTAATTTGAATGGCTGGACCAAGTTCTTTATCTTGTGCATCAACAGGTATTAACTGATACTTTTTTTCTTTTACATAGAGCGCATCGAAGCGCATTCCCCACATTGTATGCTCTTCATTTAAAGTATAAGAAGAATCATATCTCCATGTTTTTCCAGAATCATTTAAAATTTTAAATGAGATAGATTCATATAGGCTTTGCGTTGACTGAAAGTATATCGTGGTAGAGATCGGTGTAGAGACAACCTTTTCCACCTTAATTACTTGACCATCACTAAGTGACATCGTTTTATTGACAGGAATAATTATTCTATCTTTTAGCAGTTGCTTTTGTGAAGCATCTATCTTAAATCCCCACGGCTGATCAATCGGTTTTTCCCAGTTCCAATCGTTATAGCGAATATCAAGCTTTAGCGTTTCATTTTGCGGTAGATCACGCATTTTCACGCTGTTATATATCGTATAGTTTGACTCGGTTTGTTTAATCGTCTGACCGCCATTTCTAACTGTATAATCCTGTCCATTTACTAAAACTTGTGGAAAGAAAAAAATTTGATAGTCAAAATCTAAATCCTCCACTGGCTCAAAGCTTGCATTCAGTAATATTTGATTATTATCCACCATCACCTCATTTAATGTAAAACGCCCAAAGTTGTTCTCAATTGTTTGACCTACAGTGGTTTTGTATGTACTAAAATCAGGCTCATGAGATGTGTTAAAAAAAGAGGCAACAAAAGACAAATTAACAATTATTACAGAACTGACTACCAGTATAGACAAAGCAATAAGAAACCATTTTTTGCATAATCGATTATTCTTAGGCTCGTCTTCGGACAAACGCTGATCACCGGACAACATAAACACCCCCCGTTCTTCGCAAATACAATTCCTTCTTATGATTCATTGTAATAACGAATTACGTATTATATAACCAATCGACCCCGTCAACAAAATATACATAAGGAAAAGGCACACAGAAAGCTAACCGTTTTCCCAATTCCAATCATCATAGCTATTATCTAACGTTAGAACGTGATGTTTTCGAATAAGATTATGGAAACACCGCCAAAAGATTGAATAAGTACGGAATACTTTTTTTAATGTGATTTTGAATATGCTACACAACATTTTCTGCTGTAATAGCCAAGAATGACTTCTTACCTACTATAACGGTACTTACATCCTAATTCGTTATCATCTCGCGAATCCTATCATAAATAAAAAGACATTTAACAAAATGTCTACTGTCATAAAACATATTTCACGCAACATAAGAAATAACAATACCGTTAAAGGGGTTGATTCTGTTCATGAAAAAGAAAATCTACTCTATAAATATTGGATTGCTGTGTATGGGCATTTTAGCATTTGGTACATACAAATTAATGAACGCTAGAACGTATCAACTGTTTGGTGAAATTACTGCACATGTAGAGACAGATCAAAAAGTTATCGCTTTAACATTTGATGATGGTCCTACAAAAAAAGTCAATGAACTTCTGCCAATATTAGACCAGTACAATGCCAAGGCAACATTCTTTCTTATTGGTCAAGAGATCCAGAAACATCCAGAAGAGGCACAGAAAATTGTCACAAACGGTCATCAAATCGGCAATCACACTTTCTCCCATCAGCGAATGGTGTTCATAAGTAACGCCTTTATCAAAGAAGAAATTGAAAAAACAGATCAACTAATTCAACGCATCGGCTATACAGATGCAATTGCTGTTCGACCACCTTATGGCAAAAAACTAATTGGGTTACCTAATTACTTACATAAACATAATCGAGAAACCGTCATGTGGAATTTGGAGCCTGATACGTACTACTCGACAGCGGAAGAGAAGATTAAATATGTAAAGGATAATATCCAACCAGGCGCCATTATTTTAATGCATCCTATGTATGATGACACTGATAATGAACTACAAGCCATTGAGGGTATTTTACAAGCACTGACTAATGATGGTTATTCATTTGTTACTGTTAATGAGTTAAAAAATTTAGAAAGCAAAGAAAATTTAAAGAAAGAATACCCTTAATGCTACAACTCCAATAATATTAAAATTAGAAATTCAATAGTAATTTCCATAACAAAAATTATTGTAGAAAATTATGCGATTGATGATTAGTTTTCTGTTCTGAGTAGTGGTATCTCACATAATTTGTGAGATACCTTCTCCTCTTTCCTCTTATAAAATAAAGAAAAATCCTTTCTTCCACTTATGCTAAGTGATTATAAAATCATCATCCTTTCTCCTAATCATGCCATCTCAATGAGTTAGATTATTGAGAAATGTCAAAATTTAATATCCCAGGCAAATATTAATATATTTTCTATTATAGTATGTTATTATAATTTTAGAAAAATGGCCTATTGTTAATGTAACAATAACGAAATATGAACTATAAAGGATGATGAAAGATGAAAAAAATACAACAACTTTTCCAAAGCGAAGATGGAAATATCCAACAAAGAGAGAATTTTTTATCATTATTAGAGAAAATCGTTTCTTCATTAGATGATTTAAAGAATCCAAATAAAACAACCCTTGGGCCGATGAAGGAGCGCTCTGCTAATTTTTACCAAGAGCTAATGCAAGATAACCAAGTACCCACATCAGGCGTAGGTCTTGATCAGGTTGTCGAAAATTTGACACAACTGATGCAAGGACATCCTTACCATACACGCAACTTTGTAACCAATGTATTACCAATGGCTAGCATTCCTGGCGTATTGGGTCAATTTACAAATGCCTTACTTAACGGTAACAATCTGTGGGATGTATACGGTCCAGCTGCCGCAGAATGTGAGGTAAAGGTTGTAGCAATGATGTCGAAGTTAGTAGGCTATGACTTCACACAAAGCTTTGGCTATACAACTTGGGGCGGTCAAGGAGCGGTATTCAGCGGGCTACGACTTGCTATTGCCAAACAATTCCCTCATGCAAAAGAAGAGGGTGTACCTAATAATTTATATTGCTTCGCTTCAGAAAATGCGCACTACAGCTTATTAAAATCGATTGAAGCAGTTGGCATTGGTAGCAAACATTTGATTCGTGTGAAGGCTGGGAAAGATCATTCCATGGATGTTCAGGATCTACAGGCTCGCATGACAGAGGTTATCGAAAACGGTGGTATCCCTGTTTATGTAGTAGCGACAACAGGTGCTACTGACCAATTCGGCATTGACGATGTACAAGCAATCAAAGAAGTTACGACAAGCCTTGAGAAACAGTACGACTTACAATCCATACATATCCATGCTGATTCAGCTTTAGGTGGTTTTTACGCCTTTTTCAATGATTACGATTTCAAGCAAAATCCTCTACATTTTGAAGAGGATGTCTTACATGGTCTATTACACATTCATGAGCGTATGCAACATCTAGCCATTGCAGATAGCCTTTGCTTTGACTTCCAAAAGCTCGGTCAAACTCCTTATTTAACAAGCTTATTCTTAATAAAAGAAGGAAAACATTTACAATTACTTGACATCGACGACTTCGACACACCTTATGTAGGTAATAGAGGCTATGGCTCTTATCATACGGGTTATACATTAGAGTGCTCTCGAATGGGTAGTTCGATTGCAATTTACGCTGCATTGCAAGCATTCGGAAAAGAAGGTTATCAACAACTATTAGCCAATTATGTGCGTGTAAACTTAGCATTCCGAGCTCAACTAGCTGAAAAAATTCCAATGTTACAAGTTATCAATGCGTCAAATATTGGACCAGTAACAGCTTTCCGTTTGTATCCTAAAGACTTTAATTGGGCTTCTGAACAAGCCGGTAACTATACACAAGATCAACTTGAATCTATTAATGCTATTAACGCTTCTTTATTTGAAATTTTAGGAGAGGGTCGCGATGAAGTATTTTTCGGGGATACAACACGTGTTTGCACTGTTGACGCTAAGGATACACAACAACAAATTCCTGTCGCTGCGGCAAAATTCTTTTCTATCTCTCCTTATACTGAAACGGAACATATTAGCGCTATGATTCATTTCTTACAACAAAAAGTAAAAGTATTGGAGGCGTCACAAATTGAATATAGTCACTAAATTTAAGAGTTCCTTACTCTATAAATATATTGCAAGTTTTACCATTCCAATCGCGATAATATCAGTCATATTTAGTGTAGTATTATTCGCTGTTTCTTATCGAATCATCGACAATTATGTTATTACACAATTCGAGACATCCTTAGAGGTTGTATCTGGCACGATTTTTGAAGATATCGAAAAAACGGATGTCATCGCAGCGGATAACGGCAGTCAGGAAAAATATCAAAAAATCTTAGATGAATTGAATAGAACAATCAAAAAGTATGATATTGAAAATGCCTATGTGCTTTCCCGTGCAGATGATAAGGAACATATTATAGCTTTAAGTAATAAAGATAGTTACAAAGAGGATTATGTTTTCGATGAAAAAATGAAAGCATCTTTAGACAATGGAAATGTTCAAATCAGTGATATTTATAAGGATGAATTCGGTATCCATAAATCGATCTTTATTCCATTTAAAAATACGGATATCCTTTTCGGTTTAGATATGGATGCCTCATTCATTTCTAAGCTTCAGACACAGACTCTTTGGATATGTATTATTATGACAGTTATTTTTGTGCTATTTGGTGTTATTGTGGCTTATTTCATTAGCATCGGTATTACAAAACCAATTAAAGAAATGACTGGTTATGTTGGTAAAGTGGCACAAGGAGACTTGTCTGTTCAGCCTCTGCAAATCAGTGGCTCAAATGAAATTGCACAACTTTCTAACGGTATTCAAAATATGACAGAGGATTTACGTTCTCTTATCCACCAAATTGCTGAAAATGCTGAGCAGGTAGCTGCAATGTCAGAAGAATTATCTGCTAGCTCGGAGCAAACAAGCGCATCCATTCAACAAATTACCTCTTCTATGCAGGAGGTAGCAAGTGGCTCAGATGTGCAAACAACTTCCATTGAAGAGGTTGAAAATCATATTACAGCCATCTCCACAAAAATGTCAGAGGTTGTATCCAGCGTCAATGATGTAACGACTAAGGCATTTAGTGCATCCTCTATTGCAGAAAAGGGCAATACAACGATTCAAAGTGCTACACAGAAGATGGATGAAACATCCGATGCAATTCATGCGACTTCAGATGTTGTGGAGCGTTTAAGTTCATACACGAATGAGATCGGTGATATTGTAACATTAATTACGCAAATTACAGACCAAACGAATTTACTTGCATTGAATGCATCGATAGAGGCAGCACGTGCTGGTGAACACGGTAAAGGTTTTGCTGTTGTAGCTGAAGAAGTCCGTAAACTAGCTGACCAATCTCTAGAAGCTGCTAATAGTATTCGCTCACGGATTGATACGATTAAAGAGGAGTCTACTCAAGCTGTGAAATCCATGGCGATTAGTAGCAGTAATCTTGAAGAAAGTTCTACTTCCTTTAATGCTTCAGGCGAAGCCTTTGGAGAAATTTTTTCTCATATTACAGCACTTACGCAAGAAATGGATCATGTTAACAACATCATCTCCAATATAAATAACGGGGTTGGCAGCATTGCTAGTTCTGTAGAGCAAGTTGGTATTGTAGCTGTTCAAGCATCTGGAAATATTCAAAATGTTGCTGCCGCTTCAGAGGAGCAGTCAGCTAGTATCGAAGAGATTACTGCATCTTCGAATAATTTAGCTGAAATGGCACAGCAGTTACGCAATATCATACAAAAATTTAAACTATAAAAATAAAAATGACTTTGAGCACCTCTGCCAAAGTCATTTTTTATGTTCTTCATAGACTTCAATTTATTTCTAATGGCCATAGGTTTGTTCTTATTTTCTCTTCTTCAACCACAACATAGTCTCTTGTAGACCTTCCTTATACGAAGTCTGTGGTAATGTGCCAATGGCTTTTTCATATTTTTCCCCACTCAATATAACCGGCTGTTCTGTTAAATACATCATTTCCTTCATTTCCTTCATAAACGGAGAAAAGATTGCTAAAATACGAATCATTGCTTTCGAGACTGTACGAACCTCCCTCTTATAGCCTGTGATGTTACGTAAAATTGTCACTAATTGTTCCCCAGTAACAGTGTGTACAGCTGGCACATGCCAATTTTGATTATATGTGTCAGATCGTAGCGCAAGCTCAATCATAGCTTTAGCTCCATCAAATGTATAAAGGAATTCCCTCGCCACTTGCATATTCCCAACATAGTTAGCCTTTTTATCTTGGACAACACTTTTTAATGTTTCATGTAGTATTGTATTTTCTGCATTAGGTCCATATAAATCAGGCATATGAACAATTAATGAGGGTACACTACTGTCCATTAATGTGCGTTCCATTGCTAAGCGAATTTTTCCTTTTTTCGTTTGTGGGTCTTTCCTTGCATCCTCTGTAACAACATTTATAGAGACCCTTCCATATGCATATATATTATCTACAAGTGCTATTTTTGCCTGTTGTGCCTGCGCAACCTTAATGAGGATATTTAAACACCGTATATGTTTAGCTTCCCATTCTTGATATGGAAAGCTAATTGCATGGAAAATAACCTCTACCCCATGGGAAGCTTTCTCTAGCTGTTCTACATTAAATACATCGCCTGTAAAAATTGTCACATTCGGTTGATGTTGAAAAAGAGCTACCAACTTCTCTTTGCCCCTAGCGAAAGCGACTACCTCTATACCTCTTGCAGCTAACCCACGAACAAGTGCATAGCCCATTCCACCGGACGCCCCTACTACTAATGCTTTCTTCAAGTATATTCCCCCTTTTTAATTAACCACTGGTCAAATAATACTGAAAGTAAGCTCCAGATTCACATAATCTAGAGCCTACTTCCTTATGTTAATGCTTTAACGAGAAATTTAGCATGTACATTGACTGCTTCCCTTGCTTCCTCATAGTTTTTCACATAATGACGATAATGTGCAACAAAACCGTGTAACGCAATAAAGGCAGAATGAATATCTGAAACTAATAATTCATTTGTAGTTAGAGCTTGTACAGACTGCGCAAATTTTTCATAACTAAGGTTGGCAGCCTCCTGTGAAAGGCCATCGATTTCAACGTCTCTCACCATAAACATCAATTCATATTGGCTTTGATGGTTTAAACCAAACTCCATAAAGCCTACAAATACATGATGAAGTTTTGTCTGAGGATCCTCAGTTCCATTATTTACAGTGTCATCTAAGATTGTATTTAATTCCGCAAAATACCCACCTATAATGACATAGAATAATTCCGCTTTATTTTTAAAATGATAGTAAATAGCCCCATGACTACAACCAAGTTCTTTTGCAATACTACGCATAGACACTTGATGAAAATCCTTTTCGATAAACTGTTTATGTGCTTCTTCTACAATCATCTCTTGCGTCAATTCATGTGCTGATGGCTTACGTGGTGACATGACTTCCTCCTTTAACTGACCAGTGGTTAATTAACAGTATAGTGTTTTCTCATTTGTATTGCAATTAACAGCTTACAAATTAATGTATAATAACTAATAATAAACAATGACATGAATCGAGGGATCGTATTAAATATGCAAAATCTATTTGAAGTAGATATTACAGGACATTTACACAGATTTTGATTAAATTCTGAATAAAAGCAGCAATAATAGAAGAAGGGATAGCCTGCTAGTGTAGCGGTGGCTATCCCTTGTGTTTGAATGTAAAACTTTATCGTTTCCTGAAGGTGAAGCAATATAGTTGTTAGATTAAACTTTTTACAACTTTTGAAATAACAGCACCTTCTGCTTGACCAGTTAACAGTGGTTTAGCAATTTTCATCGCTTCTCCCATATTCATACCTGAGATAACTCCCGCTGCTGTTAGTTTTTCAGCAATTTCCTCTTCAGTTAATTGTTTTGGCAGAAATGATTTTAATAACACTAGTTTCGCTTCTTCTTTCTCAATTAAGTCTGCACGACCAGCATTTTGTGCGCCTTCCAATGCCTGATTGGTTTGCTTCACTTCACGATTGATGATGGCGATTTCCTCGTCGTGTGTCAAAGGCTCACCCTTTTCCTTCTCGGTTAGATCCAGTGCAGATTTTACAAGTGTAAGGACACCTTTTGCCAATACGTCCTTTTCTTTCATCGCCTTTTTAAGTTGTTCGAAAACCTCAGTTTTTAACATTATTTTCACTCCTTCTACTACATGAACTCACTTTTTATTGTAACACTAATGCTTACACACGTTGTAGCTTTTGAGCGTTTAGCTGAAATTGCATATTTAAGGCACTTTTCCAGACCCCATTATCGCCCACAATACCGATGCGATCAAATTGATGTGCTGCTAAACAATCTATTTTGATTATTTTTTCTCGAGAAAAGTCACTTCAACATTTTCTAACTCCAAGCATATTTTTTCCATTTCGCTACCTCCGAAATGTAGTATTTCGTATCGATAGCTAGGATCGATACGGGCTTATGCCGCTAAGCTCGTTTTAATAAAACAAAAGCATCATCATCAGTGACCACTCCCTATCTCTATAAAAAAAGTACACAGTTAGTCTGTGTACAAAAATTTGCTATAATTTTAAGTATGTTCTCTGGAAAGTCCATGTACATTACTTCCGAAAATTGTACACAACGACTCTCTGTTCATCCCGCCTTAACGGTCAAGAAGAGCACGATTGGTTCAACGTACAATCAGCGGAGGATGAAGCCCCCCACTGATTAGAGTTTCACTTTATCTTACTTGCTTCAGCATTAATACATCAGCCTTTGTTTCTAGTAATTCATGTGAAAGTACGTGAACCTTGGCATCTACACCATCAATTTTCGCACCAAGATGTTGTTCAACTGATTCCATTTTTTCTTCAAGTCTTTTTTCGACCGTTTCGAGTTGTTGTTGAATCTCTGTTTTCACGCCCTGTACTTGTTTAGAAAGCTCTAAAATCGCTTGAAGTATAGCATTCTGATTGACTTCTTGTGCCATGGTCGACCTTCCTTTCTTTGAAAATTTGTCAGATAATCTATTTATACTGCCTTTAAATTCATTGATTGCTTGTTCCTCTTTGCAAACACTCTTTAGTCATACAATAATAGTAACTCTATTCCCCATTCTATCGATGATTTTTAGGGAAGTCAAAACTTCAAAAAAGTGAATCTGTCAAGTAGCATCCTGCAATTTTACTTCATAATATCGCATGGCCTTTAAATCTCCCTTATACATAAAGACACCTTGCTCGATTAAGCTACGTAATCGATATTCAATCCACTCGTCTCCTCTATATTGTTCCATATGACCAATCACCTCGCCAATTAAACGGGCTGATTTTCGAAATTTCTTGTTGCCATCTTCCTTTTCCAATCGCTGGGCACATGCAATAATAAAAGCATCATCACAATCCTCATTTATGTTTTGCCATAGTTCATGATGCTGCCATGACCGAGTTAAATGGTTATCATCTGCAAGCATTCGCAAGCCTTCCGCACATAATATCTGTCGTTTCTCCTGCTGTAATGGCCGTAATTTATAGTGCTCGTAAAAGCATAGCAAATTCTCTGAAGAAACTTCACCAGACGATCTTGGATAGTTATCTTCTATTAACTGTGGCAACGTATAAATTTCATGAAATGCTAAAAACGTATCAATAACAAATACGCGATTTAGCTTATTTTCCAACATCGCCAAAACGAGGCGTAAACCCGTTTGCTCATGGGCATTTTGACAAGTCCAAATAACGATATCCTTATGTAGGGGAATATCTTTTATTTTTTTCACAGCCTCGAACATTGAACTTTTGTAAAATTGTAGGCCCCCATCTTCAGAGTTATAGCGCTCTTGAAACCATTCAAACCGAGCCTCAATACCCGATACTTTATGTAAATTTTTCAATGGACCAATGGAAAAGTTAGTTGGTAAAATAATAATATCTTCCGTTTTGTCATAGTCCGTATCGCGAAAAGCGGCTTTTAGACTTCCACCTGGCGATCCGCCAAATACTATGTGCATCGTTTGCACATTCTTCGTTTTAGGCTTATCCCCTAACTTTAAAATAGTTTGTCGCACATCTTGTAACTTTTCTTCATTCAAACTACTATTTACCAACAATAAAAAGAGCATTGATTTTGCATCCGCTTCATTCAATTCTTTTATGGCTTGTTTTAACTGATTCATTTTTTCCACATCATTCACTCCTTCTCTAAAATACCTACAATTTCAATTATGAATTTAATAGTTTTGGGGATATCTTTTCGTATAATTTACTGCTAATCATCAGCGCAACTATAATGATTGCAAAAGCAAGCAGAGCCTTTAAAAGTTTCCACTGCACATAATGTTGCAACAATTTTCCTCCAACATAAATCATACAAAATGCAATTGTAAACATAAATGCATACAGCACTCCTATTGCGACTATTTGCTTGACCGACAGCTTTTTTATTTTTTCTTTATTTTTCAAGATTTTATAGCCTACCATACAGAGACACATCAATATAGAGAACATTTTAATCACCTCCACATCATCAGCTATTCAACGTTGTTTCCCTTGTGTTTACCCAATACACAAAGCCGATAATGGCACCACCAATGATATTGCCAATTGTCACGGGTATTAAATTAGCTACAGCGCCACTCATCGAGACAAGGTCACCATGTGGCACCATAAGCGCAAGGCTAAAGAGTGTCATATTGGCAATACTATGCTCAAATCCTGACGTAATAAACGGGAAAATACAGCTAAATATCATCACTAATTTGGCGATTTCTGTTTTCAATTTATAGTTGCACCATACTGCCAAACATACAAGCAGATTACATAAAATACCGCGGCATAAAAGCGCTACAAATCCTGCATTCATCTTGGCCGTTGCCATTTTTTCGATATAAGCAGCCGTATCTCCTATCGCAAGTCCTGCATAGAAGAACAAAATCGCGGCGAACAGCGAACCGAAAAAATTTCCTAGATAACTAAACGTCCAAATACTAATCATTCCTACTGGTGACGACTTTTTTTCTAATGTACTAATCGTCAATACTAAATTATCCCCCGTGAACAAGTTTGCACCAGCCATCATGACCATACTAAGCGCTACACCAAATGCGAGCCCCTGAACAATTTTCATGCCGGGCATACCTGAAGGATCAAATAATCCTCCGATTGTTACAATGAGTAAAATTCCGAAGCCTATAAAGAGCCCACCGAATATGGCTTGCAATAAATAATTGATTGGTCTTTGCCTCATCATCTTAATTTTAGATTCTGCTATGGTATTTATTGTAGCTATTGTCTCCTTCATCTGATTTCATCCCCCACATACACTTCAACTACTCCTATCATAACTTATTTACGCTTTTTCCAAAATTACCAAACCGAGGATACTTATAATAAACTGATTAATTATTTTGACCTTTTCTTCTAGTGCACGAAAAATAACGAAATCTCTAAATGCCCGTGACTATCAAAAGCGCTAAATTTGAATCAAAATTTTTCCTATCAGACCTATCATTCTTTCTATCATGGATTCCCTTGCTCAGACAAATTTAGAATGATATGATACCTTTAATTCTTACTATATCAGTATGATAAGTAGGATAATTGAAAAGGGGATGGTTGGATGAGTCAAATTGTAGCCAATAAAATTAAGCAGTCGATTACAGAATTAGTGGGCCATACACCACTATTAGCGCTTAATCAATACCAAAAAGAACAACAGCTTGAGGCAGAAATCATCGTGAAACTGGAGTACTTTAACCCCGCAAATAGTGTGAAGGATCGCATTGCTAAAGCGATGATTGAAGATGCTGAAGCCCGCGGTCTATTAACGCAAGACAAAACAATTATCGAGACGACAAGCGGCAATACAGGTATTGGATTGGCAGCAATTGCAGCAGCAAAGGGTTATAAATTGCGTATTTATATGCAGGATGGTGTGAGCGAAGAACGTACTAAAGTTGTAAAAGCATATGGCACCGAGGTAGTACCCTTTTCAGATGTTCCAGAAATGGTAGCTGCATTTGAGGAAACAGAAGGTGATTTTGTTGAAACCATCAAGGTATTTAGGGAAACTGTTGTGGAGCAGGAAGAAAATGTTGTCTTTCTAAATCAACTTGACAATGATGTCAATCCAAACATTCACAAACTTACAACTGGACCAGAAATTTGGGAAGATACAGCTGGGCAAATTGATATTTTCGTAGCTTCTATTGGTACAGGGGGCACGATTAGTGGAGCAGGCGCATTCTTAAAATCCAAAAATCCAGCCATTCAAATTATTGGTGTAGAGCCAACCATTAATTCCATCGCTACAGTTGATAATCCTGATATCGTTGAGATTACAGGTGTCCATCGCTTCTCTGATGCTGATGCAGCACGTGTTCCATCAAATGTTCATCTGGAAATTATCGATGAAGTGCTTGAAATAGAAACTGCACAAGCTTACGAGGCAGCTCGGGCCGTTGCGAAAACAGATGGCATTTTAGTTGGCACCTCCTCAGGAGCTGCTTTATATGCTGCTACGATACTGGCTAAACGCCCTGAGAATAAAGGGAAACGTATAGTTGCTATCCTTCCTGATACAGGACTACGCTATTTATCGACCGATTTATTTTAAATTAAAAACGAAGGGAGTAATTCGCTCCCTTCGCCTTCTACAGAACTTAATAACTTGTTAAAAATATTTTCCCCTTAGTTTTATTAGAAGATTCAATTGCCTCTATAGCCTTGTGAATGTTTAGTAAATCGTATTGAGAATCCATCTTCATCATCATTAATTTTTGTTCATGTACAAGTGTTATTAGCTGTTGAAACGTGTCTTGCCATTGTTCTGTCGAAACCTGTTTATTCCAATGTCGTAAATGAAACATATTAGCATGAACATGTGCATCTTTAACGATACTTCCCCAATTTACTTGAACGCCTGATAAAAGACCAATCGCTAAAAAATTACCACTAGGGCGTAGGCAAAAAGCAAGATTTTCTCCTGCCGTACCACCAATGGAATCTATGGCGGCATCTGCGCCCTGACCATTTGTTATCTCCATAACAGTTTCATACAGATTCATCGTTGAGGCATCGATTACATACGAAGCACCAAGCTGTAGTAAATCTTCCGTGTGTCTAGTATTTCTTGTCACTGCAATCAAATGAAAACCAATTATTTTAGATAATTGAGCAAAAATATGCCCAATCGCAGATCCACATGCATTCACCAATAAAACATCATTTGGTTTTAATTTTAAAACTTCAGTACAAGTCACCCACGCCGTCATTGGGTTAATGTACAACTGAGCTGCTGTAAAATCATCCATTGAATGAGGTATGGGTACTGCAAATTCTGCTCTAGTCTGAACAAACTCTTGCCAAGTGCCTTCTCCACGTAATGGTAATACGCGCTTCCCAAGTAAGTTTTGAGTAACAAATGGTCCTACAGCTTCTACAACCCCCACCCCTTCATAGCCAGGAGTATTTGGCAAAGCAATCCGATGAGCATACTTACCCCAAATCGGAATCAAGTCAGAAGGATTTATGGGACGTGCTATCATACGGACCAGGATTTCATGATTTTGCAGCGGTTTGATGGTTTTGTTTTCAAATTTCAGCACATTTCTAGGACTACCAAATTCATAAAACTTAATACATTTTGCCTTCAAAACGATTTAACCCCTTTATTTGAACCTCTCACGACTGAGGTCACGAGTGTTCTTGTCGAATCAATAAAGTGAAACTTTAATCAGTGGGATCTTCTTCATCCCCACTGTTTGTACGTTGAACCAATCGGGCTTTTACGGTCAGTTAATCGACCACCTCGTTAATCGTAAAACAGCATCATCCCTGGAGCATCTGGATCACGCTCAGCAAACCCAAGTTGTTGATAAAACGGTTGTTTGCCCTTAGCACAAAATAATTGAATCCATTTTATATTTTCTTGCTTGCAATACGCCAATAAAAATTCCATCACTTGTGAGCCAATCCCTTTTCGTTGGTAATCAGGATGTACCATAACATCACAAATAAAAGTTTGATAAATGCCATCTGTAATAATTCTTCCATAGCCTACTAAAGTTGTGCCATCATAAATTGAAGCACTAAACCAGCTATTGCAAATAGCTTGATACAATTGGTCATATGTATAGAGTCCTTTTGCGTTCCAGCCAGTCGTTTGATGTAACGATTTATAATCCTCAAATGAAGGAATTGATTCACATAATTCGAACTTCATAGTATCTCCCCTAAGACTTTTTGAATAAATATACATTAAAACAAATATTAATTCAATTGCTTTTTTTGAGAAATTCACCGAGATAATTATGTGTAGGCAAGAGTGAAGAAATGACATTTTTTAAATTATAGATTTAATATCTTAAATTCCCCCTCTTCGCTCATGCTTAGTTGCAATGCGTTATTCACTTCAATATGAATCGGACTGACAATTGCATCTTTATTCGAAAAATACCAATTCCTTCTACTAGGTCCTAATAAAATATTTGCGCCATCCTCATAACTTCCCATAAAAGTAAGTGCGTCTGTATGAATTTCTTCACCAAAGCAAGGTTGGATACCATAGTCCATTAAGCGCGCTGCGACTTCAGGTATAGAATCCGTTGTTAAATTTATTTCACCTATATTTAGTAAGTGGACTGGCAAAAATGAATCGGTATCATGAGGAGGGTTTACTTCAGTTCTTGCAATAAGCTCTATCACGTTTTCCTCTGGATCATAAAAATAAAGCGAATGCGCCTTTATGGTTTCAAAATATACTTCATCCTGTTCATCTAATCGCAAAACATCAACTCGCTCCTTTATCCAATTCTTTGCCTGCACAAATAAATTGCTAGGGATATTAAATGCGAAATGGTATTGCTTTTGAATGGAAGTAGCTAGTTTCTCAAAAATAATAATACTTCCGCCAACTGCTATTTCAAAAAAATGAGTATTACTCGTTATCAATGACAAACCTAATTGTTCACAATAAAATTCCTTCATCTTGGGTAAATCATATGCGTATAGCTTTACCTTAGTAATTTTCATGAGCTAATCTCCTTTGCCATAGTTATCTACTACTATACTGACCCATTCCTAATAGTACCTCCTGCAAAAGAATGAAGATAAAGTTATTATGCATTAGAAATTTTCTCACATTCTTATGTTGTCCTCTATAAATGCACGCGGTCGTCTTTACTATTGGGTTGAGAAATTACCAAAAATTCTACATCTTGATTTGAATCATTTCGCATTTGATGAGACTTAAGTGGCGGTACTTCTATCCCTTCCTTTGCCTGTAAAGAAATACTTTCACCTTCTATCTCTATTGTTGCTGTCCCAGCTAACACAAAGAAAAATTGGCGAGCATGGTGGTGGTAATGATTAATCTCTGCCGTATTAGCAGGCATACGTTCATGAATCACACTTAATTCATTATTTTTTACTAAATGCCACCCATCACATTGATCTCCCCAGATGTAATGCTCTGCATTATTTTTACTTATTTTCATTATCATTTCCTCCCTCTTTTTATAGTGAGCACTTATGTAAAACGACAATATTTTATAAATAATTTCCAATTATTATAGATATTGTTTGAATAATTCACTAAACTATTCATTAAAGATGTGTTTAATAAGGACACTGTTTTTTCGTGCCAATTACTTCGTTCATTAATGCTATTTTCATTTGCCCAATGCTCACATCCGTACATTTTAATCTTATCAAAGTTCTTATAAAGAAAAGAATGGAGTGACAAAATGGACATAAAAAAATTTTTGCTGGGCATTTCTTTAGGCTATGTATTCGCCCTACTCATGGTGTACATCCTTTTTGATTATTTTTCATGGTCGATTGCTCTATAGACCATGAAAATGGTAATTCGTAACAAAACTAACGCGAACTTCTTTAATAAACAAGAAAATTGCACATCATTATTCTTTACTGCATTATAGCTTTTCAATTAGTCTTTTTTTCTAGGTAAGCAAAAAAATCGCACTTCTTTTATGACAGTCTACAATGAACTATCTTGTTTTAGAAATGACCCAATGTTTACCTAAGATAAATCATTTTACATACAAATCAAAACCCTACTCAAGTAAGATGAGCAGGGTTAACCATATGTTGGTATAATAGCTTACATAAAAACTGTGAATTTTGTTTCAATATATTTGTGTGAGTAACATAGGTTGCTACAAAACCATTGCATAAAATTACTGCATGTAAAGCAAAGACCAGTGAAATCAGATTCAAGGTAAAAGGTTACGGGAATGCTGGGCATTCCCGTAACCTTTTGCTTTTTTCTGTGAATTTCATTCAGAAGGCATGTTCGTTTGTAAGGTCAGCGTCACTTGCGAGCACTGCTTACACTGCCTGTATTTTTCATGATGTCCAATTAGCAGCTTCTTCAAAATCATGGCCGCAAAAGTAAGCATCCCCTGCATGGACAATTTTTTAATCCCTCGGGCGCAGGCGGCGAGTGTAGCTGACGGCATTCGCCTTTCGCTACAGAGCAAACCTTCCTGCGGGAATAGCATGAGCTAATGGCCCGCAATGCCTGCGAAAAGCGTCCACCGTAGCGGAAATCAACGGATTCATAAAGATACTACAATTTTAAAAGAAAAAAGATGTAAACACTTTCTAAGTGATTTTTATTTTTACTTTGGGAAACTCTTTTTCTCCTCCTTAAATTACTAGTGAACAGGCAAAAACGTTGCCATAGACCTACACGATATTGACCTGTTATCATAGGTTTAGATTTTTTAGGGAGTGAATTATTATGAATTCTTCAAAGGTTGCTTTTTTATCCGTTATTAGCAATTCTCTTGTAGTTATACTTAAAATTATTGTCGGACTCATTACTGGTTCGGTTGCTGTTTTGTCGGAAGCTATTCATTCATTTTTGGATCTGATGGCCTCGTTAATCACTTTTTTCTCAGTGCGAATATCCAATAAACCGGCGGATAAAGAACACCCTTATGGACATGGTAAAGTCGAAAATATTTCTGGGACAATCGAAACCCTTTTAATTTTTGTGGCTGGTATTTGGATTATTTATGAATGCATTCACAAGATTATTGCACCCTCTCCAATAAAACTTCCGTTCTTAGGTATTCTTGTAATGCTATTTGGCGCTATCATTAATATTTTCGTTTCTAGAATTGTCTATAGAACTGCTAAGAGAACCAATTCAGTAGCCATGAAATCGAATGCTCTTCATTTGCTAACTGATGTCTATACTTCGCTGGGAGTCGCTTTTAGTTTATTAATCGTTCATTTAACAGGGTGGTATATTTTAGACCCTATCATCGGGATTTTCTTAGCATGTTTTATTATGATGGAAGCTTTTAAATTAATGAAAGAATCTTTTCCCCCATTACTTGACGCAAGATTGTCAGCTGATGAGGAAGAAAAAATCATTCAAATTATCGAATTATATAAAGAAGAGTATATTGAGTATCATGATTTCCGAACGAGACGCTCAGGCGCTGAGGAGTATATTGATTTTCACTTAGTAGTAGCCTCAAATAAGGATATAAAGACCGTTCATGAACTCTGTGACCGTATAGAAAATAAGATTCAACATCATTTTAGTAAATCTCACATTCTAATCCACATGGAGCCAGAAAACGAAAAGTTAAATTAGGTAGTTCAATATGAAACCACTACAATTAATCTTAAAAACTCCCCCCAATTGTTAGACAAAAAATCTAACAATTGAAGATGTAAAGTCGGCAATAATTAAATGGTATGCACCATTACCTGATCAGTATGGATAAACGGATGAGGTAATGGCAATTATGATGGATTCCTCAAAAGTTAGACCAAAATTTAACACTTGGGGTGTAGTTATTTTGATAAAGTACGATGATGATTTTAAGAAGAAGGTTGTTGAATTATTTTCGTGGAGAGGGCTGTTATAGACATTTAGTTCTTCAATTTCGAATTTCAAGTCCTCTTTATAACTTTGGAATTAGTCCTGGTTTAAATGTAACAATTGTTGCAAAGAAATTTTTTCACAATCTAAATTATACTTATCTTTTAAAATAACCTTGAACATATCATCAATCATACCAGTATCAAATGTAAGAACTACTTGACAGTAAGCTAATGCAACATGATTAGTTAGTTGTTTAGAAAATTGATCTATTATTTCAATATGTTGTGTTTTCACTGGATGTTCTGAGTAAACTTTAACCGTGATTAAATTTTCTTTTAAATCTTCTTCAAATATCTTAACATTAAGAGGCAAGTTCAGATCCTTTATTTCAGTAGAACGGTTTTCATCTAATATAAACAACCGATAAGCATCTTTCCCAAATCGAATATCCCATACTTCCATATTTTTAAATCTTAATATTCTTTCGAAATAATCAATCATTTCTCCACTCCTATTTCAACATTCTGATTTGCGGTGAACCAATCGCATATTTTCCCCTCTAAAATGTTCTCAATTGATGGTTGTTCATTTGTTAATTGCCTTTTAACTTCTTTAATAATTTCCTTTAAAAAATCTCTCATTATCAATTCACCCACAACTCCTAATATGTTTCCAATTATTTCTACGGAATTTGATGTGAAAAGTTTCGTTGTAGACATTCAAACCACCTTTTAAGGCATAATAAAAAGCCACACCTATTACGGTGATGGTTTTGTTGGTTATTCCGCAATAATATACTTTACATTTTCTACAGCTGTAGTGAAAACTGTTATACTATCACTACCTAGTTCTTTGGAACGCTCTTTTAAGTATATACACCTTCAACATTCTTAACTTGAATTATATTATTCGCTTCAATTTGATCGTTGTTTTTCATATGATCTATATAATTTTTTTCCTTCACTAACACCCCTATCATCATAACCGTACATGTAATAGAAAAATATTACAGCAACATAATTTTGATGTAAAAAATCCACACCTTGTTAAATGTGACTTTTAAATTAATTAGTCTTATAAATAATACGAGCTGTATAAACAAAATGATCTTGCATGTAAGTAACAGGAGTTGTAGAAAACTTAATATCAATAAAATCTCCCTCAGGTAAATCATACAAAAATTTATTAATCATGTTTTCAAGAATTCCATTATCCTTCGCCTCAAGCATTTTAACACGAAACTCTAATAGTCAAAATACAATAAACTAAATTTAACTTCTGCCCATTCATTTCGAACTGTTCGCCAACAGTAGCTATTCTCTCAAATCCATTTTTCTCTAAAACTCTCGGTTAGCTCTAATGAAGTCAGGTGCACTATAAACCTGAGTAGCTAATACAACCTTATGCAATTCATCTTTCAAGTTATCTGCTAAAGGGAAGCTATGCATAAAATCAAATAGCATTTTTGGTACTCATTCATGTATTCCTTACAAGCTTCTTTTTCACAGTGAGCATCTATATATACTTGCCGTAAAGTGCTTGTTTTAAAGGAAGAAAGATTAAAAGACTGTTTTTTTTGTGACATTTTATATATATCAAATGAGTCTCCCTACTAGAATTATGAGTATTTTCGTATATTTGCAATACTTTTATACCCTAAATAAGCTTATATACAATAATAAACTATGTTATATTCTTTAATTTTACTTACTTTTCCAAGGATTCGCATTTTAAATTATTATTTTGTATGATTGCAATGTAAGAGAAAGAAAAAATATGAAGAAACTAGGAGGGAAGATATGAAGAAAAAAATTATGAAAACATTATTATGTGCGACTATGGGGATAAGTATTTTAACACCCTTAGCGGTATCCGCCAAAACAGAGGATAATAACGAGCAACAATTGATTACACAGATTAACCAGAGGGAGAATAGTTTCCCTAATGTAGGACTAGGCACTCAGTGGCTTTTCCAATATTACGATAAATATTTAAGAGCAGATGGATTACTTCGTGTTGCTCCAGTTGTAACTGTGGAAGATTTAGAAGTTATAAATTCTTATGGTCAATTAGCAATGGAACCCCAAGTAATAAGTACTACCCCACTTTGGGCTGGACAAAGTGATTTAGAAAATGCGACTGACCGTGAACAAACTTTAAATTCAACAGAATTCCGTAAAACTTATTCCAACACTACAACTTCTTCTACAGAACATGGATTCATGCTAGGGACTGAAACATCTCTTTCAACTGGCATACCCTTTCTAGCAGAAGGAAAAATCACCTTAAAAGCAGAATATAATTTTAATAGTACTCAGGCGCATGAATCCTCTGAGACTGTAGAGTATGTAGCCCCAACTCAAGCAATTATTGTTCCACCACAAACAATTGCTCGTGTAACGGCAACATTAGATGTAAAAAAAATTAAAGGTAAAATGGACCTTCATTCAGAAATTGGATTGAATAAAGAAGTATATGGTTCCGATAAAATCACAATGTATCATGTATTTGAAGGTATTAAAGGTTCGGTAAGCCTTGGTTCTATTTATGACGATGCCTACAAGCAAGCAGAAAAAGATGGGTATAGTGAAATACCTGAGATTAAAGCTCTTTCAAGAAGTTCTAATAATCCCGATTACTTTTTAGCTAGTGGAGTGGGGAGCTTTGAATCAGAATACGGCAGTATTTTCAATGTTAAAGTTGAATATATAAATATAAAAACCAAAAAGATTGATAAAACAGAAAATATAGTTATACAACCTAAAATAAAATCACTAACAGAATAAGTCGTTAATCGAGATTTGTCAAAATACAAATCACCTATATTAAGGGGAGGAATAACACTTCCTCGATAAAAACGTTCGTTCGCAAACAGAACAAACGTTTACTTTTTATCAAGTATTAATTTGTGGAAATAAAAAAGCCCAGGCTCAAAATTAATTGAGTATCTGGAATTTCTACATATACTGTTTCATTATAGCTATAATTTTTTAGAACTCCATTTACAACTATACTTTGAGTTAAAACCCCTTTTATATTTATCCCAACTGATCTGCCACCATCTAGTTTTTGTGTTGTATAACTACTTTGCGACCATGACCAAGAAGCATCTCCTGTAGATCTAGATGTTACACTAATTATATCAATCATACCATTGCTCAAAGTGGCATATGAAATAGTAGCTGATAGATTTGCAGCAGTAGTTGTGGCAAACTTACCTGTTTTATTAGTTGTAGTACTTGATGATAGAGCATTTACAACTTGTGTAAGTTGATTATTATCTTCTGTTGAATTAGAGCTAGAATTAGTAGTTGCTTGTTCTAAATATTTAACTGCTTCTTCAATAGAATCGAATTCAAGAGGGATAACTCCTTCTGGAATTTCTGTTACAGTTTGAAGATTAAATTTTTCATCTAGTTGGTCCATTGTTGTAATGGACGTTGTTTCTACAGTTTTACTTTGTTCTTCCGCAAATGCAGGCGCTATACTAGTGCTAGCTAAAGCTAATGCTGATGCTGTTAATAATTTCGAAAATTTCATAAAATACCACTCCTATTTTTAAAATTTAAGTATATTATTAAATCCGTATGAAATGGTGGGATATGATCGGGAAAAATTAAGACCACCCATCGCGGAGTGGTCTTTTCATCTAAGCCTAAGACATTGATAAACATCCTATCCGCATGTCAACAAACCATAAAAAATAGCCCCCTTAACAAATAGTTAAGAGAGCTAAATTAATTCCTAATCTATCACTTATCTCCAACTGGCTTTAATAGATTTGCTGGAATAAAATCAAAATTCTTATCTCCCACCATCAAAAAACCATTGATCTCAATTCCTGGTGAATAAAAGACAGTTCCCTTCAACTCTTTTCTAGAGTATCTTGTTATCACTGGACCATTGTATAGCTCTGTATCTTCTGTTAATACATAAGAGCCTTCATTTCTTGTTATCTTTTCAAAAATTCGAATATCAGTGCTATCAAGAATACCGGTATTAATTACAGGTCCTCCTTCAATATCTCCTGCACAATAATGGCGATATAATTTGCCCTTCTCAATAGAAACTAATAATAATGATGGAGTGCAAACCTCTTCAAGTTTTCCAACTTTTAAATTCTCACCATATTTGATGTAGGAATATGGAAATCCAGGATTTTCAACACCAAGATGATTAATCATGACAAATGCCGGATTGTTATAGAAAGATGTACGAATATCGATTGGTACTTCTTTGAAAACTACCAAATCTGTTGCTTGTACCCGATATTGCCCCATTTGATAGAATGTTTTTCCATCGTATTTCTCAATATCATACGTTTTAAAGAAATTATTACGCTTAACCATCAGCGAATCAAACGTACCATCTGAATTTTTCTTGTATACCTTGATGTCTTTTTTAAAGGTCATTTTTCCAGTTTGCCCTTTTACAACTTCTGCTCCATCATACATCACTTTTGCTTCTGATTTTGTTGGATTTACTACCGCAAATACAAGTACTGCTAGTAACACAATAAATAATCTTTTCATTATTCTCCTCCTACACAGTTTTATCTTAAAAAACATAATATCTTAGTATTATATACTAGTAATCTAATATCCTCCCAACGAATGTTAAAAATCCAAATATGAATGTAACCTATAGGAGGAATGACAATGAATGAAATGGGGGAAAAGATACGAATTGCTCTCATTAAAAAGGGCATGACTTTAACACAACTAGCTGAAAAGCTAGAGGTATCTCAGCCAAATTTATCGAAAAAATTGAAACGAAATAAAGAATTACGCAAAATTGCAGAGTTGTTGGATATGAAGTTTGAAGCTTATTTTATAATGGAAGATGGTACAAAGATATAAATCAACTGTGGAGGACTAACCATGTTTAAACGACTGATTAGTAAAAAGAAGCGACAGCTCAAGAAGCAAGCAAAAAGTGCATTGTCTGAAGCAACCGGGATTAAACCTATAAAGATCAAGAAGCCCCTAAACCTTTAATTAAAGAAGAAACGAAAACCGTCATTGAAACGGACAATTAAAAAACTATTCTAAAACAGATAACTAATTACGGTTGTCTGTTTTTCATATGTACTTTTCACTCCGAATTACCTAAAATGGAAATATAGAGGGAGGAATTATTGAAATGAAAAAATTAATTTTTAGTGCTGCATTAGTATTAAGCTTGGGATTAGCTGGTTGTGGGGCAGATTCATCAAAGGAAGATAAACCTAAAGAGAATGGTGCTAAAACTGAAGAACCACAAAAAGTTTTGGCTAAAACAACGGATGATGTAATTAAACATTTTAAAGATGATGGTTTAGAAATAGGAGAAGTTTCTGATTTACCAAATGATGAATTCGGTAATATCCGCAAGGAAGGAAAAAGAGTTTTAATTCCTTCTCTTGGTGATGATTCAGGTGGTCGATTATTCTTATTTGATAGTGAAGAAAACTTACAAAAAGCTAAAAGTTACTACGATGAATTAGGTAATTCAGGACCAATGTTTTATTCACACACACATCGAAGTGGCTTATTCTTAATTCAAATGAATGGCGATATGGAAGATAATGAATTCGCTAAGTATGCAGCTTCACTTGAAAAAGCTGTAACAGGTTCTACTAACGTTGAAATCAAAGAAGAAAGCAAAGTAAATAAAGCAGATAATCTAACTGTAGCTAATGTCAATGATGTAGTAAAAGATGACTTTGCAGGTACATATACTATCACTGATTTGTATGAAGCACCAACTGATAAATACAAAAGTGCTGATGTTGAGTTTTCTATTGATGAAATTAAAACAGCTAAATTAAAAGCAGAAAATCCTGATTTGATTGAAACAGCCGCTGAAACAAATGTCCTTATCCTATCTATGACAGGAGAAAATTTATCTGACGACACAGTTGATTTTCATCCTAACACAGCTAAAATGACTACTGATACAAAGCGTCAAATTGAAGCGAATGTCATGATTTCTCCTTTTGAATCTGAATTTATTGGAAAAGTAATTCAAAAGGGTGAAGTAATTTTTGATTTAGGAGAAGAAGGCTTAGATGGCGTCAAAGAATTAAAATTTGTTTTTGATAGCACTTCAAAAGATAACAGATTTGTTGGGGAAAAAGTAACGGTAGTTGTACCAGTAAATAAAAAATAGTCACCCATCCGAGTGGCTTTTTTATTTGATTCATAAAGTAATTTATTTCAAAAATAGTAAAATAAAAGAATAAAAACCATTGTAATTATATATACCTTGGTATACATTTTGAACTCTTTGAATTTTGAGATCCATTTGGTAATAGAGTGGAAATGATTCAAGAAATTTAAAATGATCTATTATTGTCCGAAATGTTAGTAAAGTCTCTAATGTCCTTAATCCTGTGAAAGAAACATATAGAATTTATCTAGCTCAACAGTTGAACAGAATTTACCTTCGATTCAACTGTTTTTCCTTCCTGTACAATATCTTTCTAGCATTTAAAAGGAATAATTTCAGTAACGATACACCCTGTTAGATTAGGGTAATCTGTATATAATTTTTCTATTGCTTTTTCTTCATTGTTTGCTGTAACGAAAGCACAAAGAATAATCTTTGGATGATTTGCAAAGTGAAATTTTAATTTCCATCCTATCTAAATCACTCCTACACATTTTCTTTCGAATAATACTCAAAATGTTTATTAACGTTGCAACAAAAAGATTCCATCTACTAATCTTTCTGAACCTAACTTAACTGTTCCTGAGTCAGTTAGATATTCTTCTTTATCCCACTTAACTTTTACGAAAAGACCACCATGAGATATGCTTTCTACCGTACCTGTCGCTTCTACACCATCTCTTTCTTTGCATGTAATCACTCTGTTATCTTTTTGGTATAAAGGTAATTCCATTTTTCTATTGTTAATGTTAAATATCTTAGTTCGTATTATTACCATCTATCCTTTCTGAACAATATCTTTCAATCACCCATTTACACTCTCCGCGTATTTATACTTAACCATTTTCATAATTTGTGCATGTTTGTTATAAATGTAATTTGGACTTTTATCTAACTCATCTGCAATGGATATAAGCGTTTTACCCTCCACGTGATGCTTGTACAATATCTGATTATCTAACCCTCTGAATGAACTAATCAGTTTTTTCATTTCCTCTAAGTCATTCATTTTATGTGCTAATTCATGTTCAGCAGCTTCGATAATTTCTTCTAATTGAGCACCATGGCTTTCAGAAGTTAATTTTACTTTTGTTAAGTCACCATATACCAATCGTTTTAATTCCTTTTTGCTACGTTCGAGTTTAAATTCGATGTCTGCAATTTCATCCTCTAATTTTTGATAGTTCTTTAACCATTCATAATGCATGTGCAGCACCTATCTTGTTTGTTTATTCTTTACTCATATTGTGCAGTAATAAAATTGGTTTTAAAACCCAATTCATGTTAACCTTAAAGCGTGATTAGATTTACATAATTTAGGGGTGTGAAAAATGCTTGGTAATTTACGTTTCTATACGCAAATTGTTTCAACAATTTTAGCTATCATCTTTGTTTTCATGAATTTTTTGGGGCATTGGTCAGCAGACAGATTCTTTCAAATCGTATTTTTCTTTGGTATGGTATTCGCTATTTTCAGTGCGGGTATTGAAACGGAAAAAAACTAAAAAACAGAAGCTGATTGGAATATTCTAATCGGCTTTATTACTACACAATATCTTTCTGTTGAATTAATTCCTTCAGTAGTTTTAGTGCCTGTTTTTTAGATTTTTTATCTAAAACATCACCTTTATCAACATTTATAAGTAGTACCGTATTTTGAATTTCCTTTAGTTTTTCAATTGTTTTTTCATCCACTTAGCACAACCTCATTTCTGAACAAAATCTTTCTATTACTCCGTATCCACACGTTTGATACTATCCTCAGCACTAAATCCATTTGGATAACGTTTTTGTAATTTAATTAAATTCGCAACTGCTATATCTTCAAGTTCTAAGCCAACAATTGTCGCAATACCTGATAAATAATGTAGTACGTCGCCTAACTCTTTCTTCACGTCCTCCACAGGTAAATCATGCAGATTTGAACACATGTTTTTTGATAATGTCGCCAACTTCACCAGCTTCTCCACATAAACCTAAAGCGTAATTTGATAGTGCATGTGGTTTTTCAACAACGTTTTTATGCGCTGGTAATGTACGCTTTGATAACTCTTGAAATTTATTTAATTCCATTTTGCATTTCCTCCAATTTCTGTTTTAAAACTGTCAAATAAACAAGTTCGTCCATTAACTCTTGTCTTGCATGTTCGATCCATTCAATTGCTGTATAATCCATTGGATTAACCGTTGTACCATATTTCGCTAAACCTTTTGCAGTCTGTAATTCTAGTAAATTTTGCATATCTCGTAATACTGGATTTGCTAAGATTTGTTCTTCAATTGTCATCTCACGTTATATCTCCTTCTTATTACACGTTCAGTTACGATGTTATTCGCTATTTTCCAGTTCTTAATTGTTCCTGGAGATACATTGCATATTTGAGCTATTTCTCTATCTGTTTTATTGACACGTTTGAACGCAAGGTATTTTTCTTTTGTTAAAGAAAGTTTTGTTCTTTTAACAACTTGAATATCATCCAAATCTAGGATTTTAATATTTCGTTTATTTACTAAACAGAGTAACTTTTGACCGTATTTTGCAATTTTTTTGCAATTGGAACATGATTCAGATTCGTGTGCTGTTTGGCAATGGCATTTAGATTGGAGGTTATCGATTTTCTGTAATATTTCAATACGCTTTTCAAGCATTTCTGCGTTCATTTACATCCCACGCTTTCTTGGTATACCAGCCTTCTTCAATATACTGCTGCACCCATTCGTTTTTGTAAGGCATAATGACACTTGCTTTGCATCCATCTACGATTATTGCCATTTCTATAAATCGTGTATATGGATTGGGTATGGCCTTCCACAATCTATCCTGTGGCTTTTTAGCTTTAGTCACCGACTGAACAATAGGAATCCCATTGCGCATGTTCATAGCGAGCCCTATAACTTGATTCCAAGTTCATTTTTGAACCATTCTTCAATAGCGTTATATTCTTCCTCGCTAATTTCCCATTCTTCTAGAAAGTCTATCAAAGAACTACGTCGGGCCTCTTTCATTAATGCATACATGAATGTGTCTAATTTATTTGGTTTCATCAAAACGCCCCACTCTTTAGATAGTTTTTCATCTGGTAGTAAAAGTGATAGTATATAAAATTCCCACTAAACTTATTATCTAAGTAAACAATTTCAAAGCCGTAACGAGCCTTGAAAGTATTCAACGAGCCAAGTAATGCAAGTGGGTCGTATTTACTCCTGTAGGTTCCGTTTAGTATTTTCTTATAGCCTTCTGGATCTTCTAATAACAATGTTAAAGGTATATCTTGCGAACGGATTAATTCATTTTCGAAGCGTGTACGCTCGTCTTTACCTAAGTTGCCCACAATCTCATCTACACTAGCTTTGCGCTCAACCCGGCTATTTAAATAAATGTCTCGCGCAATACCCAACTCTTCATTCTTAGGAATCATTGCTCCATAATCGCTAGTGTCGAGTTTTTTTAATTTGATTGGCACATCCTTACTGCGTAAATAATCCATGATATGACCATTTACTTGTTCACGAGTATCAACCACAATTGTGAGTGTTTTTAGGATTTTATTTAGTTCGGTATCTGTGTAATGGTAGTGAATCATTTATAAGACACCACCATATTTAAAATTAAAGCAAGAAACAAAAACGCCCCTATTGAAGAAATAATAATTGTCAGAAATGCTCCAAAAAAGTGCTTTGCAAAATACTCAGAATCTGTAAAAAAAAGAACTAAAAACTCTTTCATTCACCAGCACCACCTAGCAATTCAGGATTTTCGTAAATGTTGCCAATGACGATAGAATTATATATTCTGTGTTCGTCATACAAGAAGGTGTATTCATCATCATTTTTTAACCAATAGACACAATCTGAATAAACTACCTCGCCCACAAACGCTTGGCTTTGGTTATACACATCTTTGTAATTTTACTGAACAACATCCCCCTCAAAAATCCCCTTGCCGTTCTTGTCCTTTAAGCCTGTGTATTGCATTAAATCATAAGTTCCTGTATCAGAATTAGAACGCTGCTTGTTATCAAATCTTGGATACATCGGAAAAAATCAAGGTGTGCCAGCTCAAGGTGATTATCAAAAAAATGCAATTCCGAGTTGTTAATTCATTATGGATGAAAAACCCAGCGGATCGTATCCTTTGGATGGAAGAATATGTGGACCTAAAATTAGAGCCCAATACGTTTTATAATTATGAATCTACTATAAAAAATCATATATTACCTCATTTAGGTAAATATAAAGTAAAATCCTTAACTCCACATGTGTTACAGCAATTTATTAATTTGAAGACACGTGAAGGCTATGCTCGCCAAACATTAAGTATAATCATAGGTATCTTAAGCAAAGCATTAAATCATGCAGTATACCCATACAAATACATCAAAGAAAATCCTATGCATTATGTAGAACTAATGAAGGACAAAAAACGAAAACCTACTCGTGAAGACTTAAAGATTTAAACAAAAGAAAATCTAAGACTTATTAATAGTTCTTTAGATGAGGAACATCCTTTTTATTTACCATTTCACATTGGATTACATTGTGGTTTGCGTGTAGGAGAAGTTTGTGGACTCGAATGGAAACACATAAATTTTGAAGAAATGACATTGGAGGTTGAACAACAATTAGTTGGTATTAAAGATGAAAATGGGAAAGCACAATGGCAGCCTAGACCACCTAAATCAAAGGCAGGTTATCGAACAATTCCATTTGGCAATACCCTAACCGAAATGTTAAGACGTACAAAAAAAAGACACCTTCAAAATCGTTTAAAGTACGGTGAATTTTAACGGCAGGACCCTGAACATGATTATGTATGTAAAAAAGAAAATGGCGAACATTGTACGCCAAGTGTCATCAAATATAATACTAGAAAAATCAGTGAAAAATTAAACATTAGTTTTAACTATCACTCCTTGCGCCATACACATGCAACAACATTAATAGAGAATGGTACGCCTGTTAAAACCGTACAAAAAAGATTAGGACATAGTCGAGCTGCCGTAACAGAAGATCACTATGTCCTCCTCACTGAGAAAATGGCCAGAGATGCTGCGAACATCTTTGATTCATTCGCTCAAGATATATAAGAATTACTAACGTATTTTTTTATGGTGGGGAATTGGTGGGGAGCCCCACCATTTAACCCTTATTTCAAATAACTTAATACGCCACAAACCCTTATCATTACTGAATTACTTCGTATCATCCATTTTCAGAACAGCCATGAATGCTTCTTACCGTATTGTTATATTGTAGTAGATTTTTTTATATCATTTTATATCCGACAATCCTTTTAATATCAAGGGATTGTCGATCTATTTTTACCCTATTTTATCTTTCTATAACTGTTAATATATCAAGTTTATTTGCTAAACATGGTGGCATGAAGGTGGCAAAAAATCAAGACCACCCATCACGGAGTGGTCTTAATTTACTTCTGTTTACACTCAAAATAATATTCACTTGTTAGATTATTATAGATTTTTAAAATGACTTCTCCTCCTTCTTCATAGCACCGAGAACTTGCAAAATTTATTTCTTTAGTATGGAAATAACTAGTTACATTCGTTGTAAAAGAGACTACAAGTATAAGAATAACTAAAATCCACAAAACTCCATTAAGATATTTATTTTTAGTCATTTTCATCCCCCCTTTAATTAATAATACCTCAAATCAGATTCATTTGGATATTTATTTCCATTTATCATTCCAGCCAATTAAATGACTAAATACGAAAACCACCCATCACGGAGTGGTCTTTTTATCCAAAGAGCAACTCTACATTATACAACTACTATATTAGAAATTACTCAACTAATTCTACAGTAAGTGTAGTAATCGCAAGTGGTGCTGTATCTTGAACTGTACCATTATAACCAACTTTTACCTTATCACCAACCTGAAATGTTTCGTCTGGATTCTTTGCAAGGTTCACATGAATTATTCCATAAACTGGATTGCCTTCAGTTTTAGTTACATAAACAACAGCTTTCCGATCATTTATCATCTCTTCAATCTCCCCTATAAAAGATGCTTTAACTTTCCTATTTGAGTTACATGTAATTAATAAACCGCAACATATTAGAAATGTAATTATCAAACTAATTTTCTTATTCAAAATATAATCCCCCTTTAAATCTACTTCAAACACTATAACCTTCTTCTTTAGATTAATATTATCTTAAATTAACATTTATTGGTGCATCAATTTCATTTACCATTCCAGCCAATTATCTAACGATGGTTCACCTTGCACTATCGATTGTGGAAGGCTATCACGTTCATTTAACCAGTTATAGAAAGGCACAAGACTCCCTCAAATAAATTAAATTTCATCGAGTTAATAACCCTTCTCTCTTACATTTTTATACATATCATTAAAGATGAAAGGAGGGAAAATAATGTGCATAGACAAAAATAATTGTATTTGTTTATCTACACCTAGAAAATGCGATGCGTCTGGTCCATTTGTAGCTATCGATATAAAATGCATAAACACACCTGTTGGCAACAACGAAGGTTCAATAATTTCTTTTTCCTCTGGAATTTCAAATTCTGTAGTTATTATTGTAGGCACTTTAATGGGAGCTAGTCTCATAGGGTTTGGTACTGCTACAAATGCACGTGTTGATTTAGCTCCACCTGTCGCCGGAGTTCCAGCAGGAATAACTTTTGGTTCGGCAGAAATAGAGCCAGTACATGTCTCCGTTGGTGATCGTTTATTGATGGTATTTTTTATTTCATCTGTAATAAATCCTCCTGCATTAATCACCACAGTTACCGGTAATGCCAGTGCGGGTATTAATATTGTATAAAAGAATTCCCTCTAAACTAAGTACATGATCGATACATGCACTTAGTTATTTGTGGAAAACTATCACGTTCGTTTAACCAATTATAAAACGGTACTGGACGTTCTTTGTGGGTCTTGTCCTCCACAGATGATGATTTACTAGACTTCATGCTTGAACGCTCAACAGCCTTACTATAAGCCCCTACAAATACAGCTCTTAATGTACTAGCAACTGTCAGTACACCTTCTTTAATGTCCATAGCAATTTTGAATAGGACGTTCTTAGCTTTTATGAAGTCAGGTGCACTATGAACCTGAGCAGCTAATACAACCTTATGTAATTCATCTTTTAGGTTATCTGCTAAAGGTAAGCTATTCATGAAATCAAACAGTATCACTTGATACTCATTCATGTATTCCTTACAAGCTTCTTTCTCAGCGTGAGCATCTATATATACTTGCTGTAAAGTGCTTGTTTTAAAAGAAGAAAGATTAAAAGATTTAGATGATTGGTTTTCAGATTGTGGAGGACAAACCGCGTCATTACTAGCTTCGTTAGCTGTCTCTCGTTGGGACACGCTCGATGGGACATAAGGTAAAATACGATAAATACTAGCCCCTTTTATGCCGTTTAATTTCGTACCAGGTACTTTATCGATGATGCCCAATGACTCTAATTTCTTAATTGACCGATAAACTGTCTTTGTACTAATCTCTAATGCTGTAGCAATTGTGGCTGCCTTCAAATGACAAGCCCCCGGATGTTCCAGTGAATGACTAGCAAGCTTGAAAACGATGGCACGTTCACTCTCAGTTAAATTAAAGTAATGAACTGCTATGTGGTCCTCCAAACTCTTATCCATATCTGCTACTGATTCAAATGTTGTGTATGCTGCTAAGTATTCAAATGCCATCGTTTTCACCTCACTTTCAATTCACGAACATTCAGGATCCATAAAAGTTAATTTCGTTCGTGTTTAAAACTTTTGGACGTAGTGTTGCAAATCTTTAAACTTTGCTTTGACATACTCTGGAATGTCTTTTCCAAAATAAGCTTCATGCAATCCTGATTTTTTATTAAGCTTGCAGACTGTGATGTCCACCTGTACTAATCCAAGATGTTCAAACACCTTATAAGTTATTTTCCACTGACCATTTTTAGAGAACCATTCACCACGTTTAAGTATGTTCACCATAATCCAACTTTCACTAAATAGTGTATTTAATACATCCATTGATAATAATATATATCACCAAAGTGTATAAGTAAATAAAAATTCACTAAAAAGTGAAATTATATTCCATTCAGGTGTATTTATGCGATATAATAGTGGTAACAATAAATGATGAGGTAGGTGTTTGATTAATGGGAATGGCAAAGAAGATTAAATTGTTAATGGTTGAAAGAGATATTACAGCTTCTAAATTAGCTGAAAAGCTTGGTACCTCCCAATCGAATATTTCCAACAAACTAAAGAGAGATAATTTCAGCGAAAAGGAATTAGAAGATATTGCAGAAGTATTAGAAGCTAAATACGAGGCTCACTTTGTTCTAGAGGATGGACGTAAATTTTAGAAAGCAGATAACTAATTACGGTTGTCTGTTTTTTATGTGTACATTCAATGTGTAATTTCCTAAAATGGAAATATAGAGGGAGGTATTTAAAATGAAAAGTTCACTTGAAAAGAAAACAATTGAAAAGAAACCATTTTATAAGAAATGGTGGTTTATTATAATTGTTGTATTCTTTATGATTGGCATTTTAGGCAATATTTTTGAATCTGACGAATCAAAGGCAGCACGTGAAGCTGAAAAGAATATAAATAAAGTAACAACAATTACACCAGAGGAATTTAAAAAGCTGGAAAAAGGTATGAGTTTAGACGAAGTAAAGAAAACCGTAGGTGGTAAACCGAAAAATCCAGATGCAAAAGAAAATGATGATTTATTATTATTTTTAGACTACGATGGAGAAAATGGAGTAAATAAAGAATCATCAGTATCACTCATTTTTAAAGATGGAAAATTAAATACTCTTATTGAAAGTGGTTTATTAGAACCAAAACAAGAGTTATCTAAAGAAGAGAAAGAAAAAATCGAGGAAAATATAGCACAAATAAAAAGTAAGGTTTCAACAGATGAAGTAGAAAAAATCATTACAGATAAACTAGGTAAAAATAATAACATGAAGAAAAAAGTAATCGAAAAAATAGAAGCAACTGACATTAGTTTAAATCTAATATTAAATGCCTCAGAAAACTTCACCTTAGATATGACAAAACGTGGTATATGGATGGATTCGGTTAAAATATTAGAACCACTTTCGAAAGTGAATAATATTAAACAAATTAATGTTGCCTGGCAACTACCTCTTGTCGATAAATATGGCAATGAAAAAGATGCTACCGTAATGAAATTTAGTATTGATAAAGCAACACTAGATAAAATAAATTGGGATAAATTCTTAACTGAAAACTTCCCTGAAGTAGTTAATAGTTATGATGAACATCCTGCTTTAAGCAAAAAATAGTCACTCTAAACGAGTGGCTTTTTTTAATGAAAATAATTAGCACAATAGGAAAATAAATCATCAATATCTATTGACTTATGTAAACAGATATTATATAATAAGAGTATAAGAAAGGAGGTGAACAAAGTGGATTACGATAAGATTCTAGCTTACCTAGTAGCTATCGCAACAATCGCAAACTTACTTACAAGTTCAGCGAAAAACATAAGCGATATGAAAAGTAAGAAAAAAGAAAAGCGACGCCCCTCTCGCAAAGGAAAACGTCGCAAGTAACCATATGAAGGAGGTTAGCCCCTCCTTTCTATAATCTTATCACATCCATTTCATTATGAAAAATATTGGATATGTTGCAGCGTTAGCATTCGCCCTTTACGTATTAACCGATATGGTTAACTGGCAAGAACCAAAGTTTTTTGATTACTTCATGATTGTCACTTACACAATCTGTCTTTTATTAGTTATATTTAATATTGTCCTGTATTTTAAGAAGAAAAGAGGTTAGCCAATTGACGGCATACAAAGTAGATACTAAAGATGAATTTATTAAGTTGGTACAATCTGAAATATTAACAACCTCAGAAGTTTTGGAGGAACTACAAATATCTCGACAAGCTTTAAACTCGCTTGTAAAGCGCGGTAAGTTAGTTCCAGTAAAAGAATTAAGTCGAGATAAATTATTTTTAAGAGAAGATATAGAAAGTCGAAAAGAAGCTGCTAAGGAGCTTCATACAAAATACAGACCATATGATGAATAACCAAAAAAGACCAGGTACTCACAATTTATATGAGCGCCTGGTCACTTTTGTTTAAAATTTTTGTATAAATAAACCTCCATCAGATTGAATTTCAGCATAAAACACTTCTTCCACATCTTTTATTTTTACCTTGCTTAACTCTTTATTTAACCAATCTCTACTTTTACCAACTTCCAATAAATTTTTAGGTAATAATTTCCCATCAGTAATAATTTCTATGGGCAAGTATGCTGGAGATGAAGGATATATTTTTAAATCACTTTTTTGTGTACCTTGATATTCAGGCTTTTTGAGAATACTAAGTCTACCATTCGGTTCTAGAATAGCGTAATCTATTTCTGTTATTGAAAAAGTTTGATATTGCCTAATCATCATCGTTAAGTCATCGATATTAACACCTGTTCTTTTTAATGCTTTTCTGTCTATCTCTCCATGCTTTATAATGATTGTAGGTTGACCATCAAGGATGACTCTAATTTTCCCAGACTTAAGACTTATATAACTAAGAATTGTAGTAAGTAAACACCAAATTACTAAGCTGAGTAAATCTTTTGTGTAATCATTTGTACTCAGAACAACCATATTTGCAGCCATCGAACCTATTGTTATTCCTGTTACATAGTTAAAAAAGGTTAGATGACTTAATTGTTTTTTTCCTAAAAAGCGTGTAAGAGTTAGAAGGACAAAAAAAGTTATAACTGTTTCAATGGCTATCCGCAAGTAGCTTATATCGTTCATTTTTTCACTCCTATCTACTACAATAGAATAGTCAAGTATTTAATAAATTAGACAGCAAAGCCCAGGCTCAAAATTAATAATTGAGTCCTGGGCTTTGTCCTTAAGATAACTAATGCTAGCCTTCATCAAATTTTATTTAAAATGACTATGATTACTTATATTCATCGACTGTAAAACTAACAATTTTGTCATACATAATATACTCTGTTCTTGAAACGATATTTCCAGTCGTTACATTCAAATTAAATTTATAGTACGGCTTCCCCTGTCCAATTTCACGACCATCTAACCAATTCATGAATTGCTCTATTTCTGTTATAGATAAATCATACTCATGAATATCTTTAGTCGTCGTTGTAAGTCTTAAAATTGCTCTATTTGCATCGATTTCTGCTTCTTTTACTGTAACCTCTGTTGTTGCTGATAAGTTGCTTTCATCAGTATTTGTTGCAGTAATTGTCACCTTACCAGCTTTCTTTCCAATTACATTTCCATTGCTATCGACAGAAGCAATCTCTGGATCACTACTTGTCCATTGAATTACTTTGTTTTTGTTGGTTGCGTTTTCTGGAAGAATTGTTGCAATAAGTGATTCACTGGAACCAACAGTCAAATCCAATGTTTCTTTATTTATTTCAAGTGATTCTACAATTGTATCGGGTGGATAAATTTCACCGTCAACATCTATGTCTATTGCATCTATGACAAGAACTTTATTATCATCCGTGTATATTTCCACTGAATGCACAACATCTTCCAAACCAGTTTTCTCGTACAATAATATTTGATATCCAAAAGTATCATCACTATTTATAGGATTATATGTTTGTGTTATACCGTCAATATTAACCTTCACATTTGAACTAGCAAAAGCATTACCGTTTCGAATTTTAAGTGATATTATTCTAAATTGTGTACCCTTAAATTTAAATTCAAGACTCCCGTTTCCTGGGTTTGTACTAGGAACTAAACGATGATCTCCCTGAAATGCTTTTGAATCTGTGTGTGTAATCATATTGCTGCTATACTTAAAAGATTTATAATCATTATTAAACCTTTTCCAACCTTCTTCTGGTTGTAATAACTGCTGTCCAATAGTCGCTGCCACTGCCTTGCTTTCATAAAACGTATCTAATGAAAAACTAAATAAAATAATCGCTATTAACAAGCCTAAAATTTTTTTCATAATTTCCCTCCTAATATTTACTATTATTAAGTATACTTTGAATTACTAAATATACCAATGATATAAATAGAAAAAGCCCCGGCTTGATTTGATGAGTACCGGGCTTTTTTTATTTAGTTGTTCGTCGCTGTTGAATCGTAATATACAATCCAATCAAACGATCAGTTGTCATAGTACCATTCTGTAAATCCTTCAAATGTGAAGCCTGAATAATCCCATCCTTTACAGCCTTAGCAACATAGTTTTCTGTTTCAGTTTTCATAGCTGGTGAACCTGGATTCCAATTAGTATTTTGTGCCACTTTAATTTCCTCCTTTTTGTCTTCCACAATTAATTGGACTTGCATCTTACTGTTACTTGGTACAATTACTTTTCCTAGCACATAACCTTTTGGCATCTTCCAACTTGCTTTAACTTCAAAGTGTGGTCGGTCAATACTGCCTACCCAATCACCGCCCCATGTAATGCCTAGCTTTCGTGCGATAGCCCCTACTCGATTAAGAGTAGTCACATCATATAAAGATTGTGGAGGACCAACAGCAATGTCCCATGCTAAACGTGATTTGTGATTGCTATTTAAGGTCCAGGTAACAATTTGCCCAGGTCTAGTACGACCCTGAGCATATAAGTACTTTTGGCGTTCCTGTGAGCGATATGTTTCTGTAATGAAGATGTTATAGATGCCTGCCTTGAAGCACTCCTGAAATAGCAATCGACATGCCGTCTGTGCTGCAGGCGTTAACTCCGCTAAGTCTCGACATGTTGTTGTTACGCTTGTCATTTAACATTCCCCTCCCCTGATTTATCCTTCACGATTGCTAAAATGTTTTTAATAAAGTCAGGTGTAGGTAAGCCCATCTTTGTACCGTTTTCCGTGATAGAAATAAATTCGAGTACACAGAATGCAATGGCTGCACCATCACCTGCGTACTCGATACCTGGAATAACTAATGCTAGTAAATACACCGAACCGACTAGCATTAAGTAATAAATTTTTCGTATGATGCCGTTAAAACCAATCCGGCTGTTAAGATTGCGATTTACGATTCCACCCATAATTCCTGTAAAGTAGTCAATAGCCATGAAGCCAATTAATACGGTCACAGCCATCCCTAAACCGTCCACAGAATAAGACACCAAAGTGCCAATTAATCCACTTACTGCAGCAATCCATCTTTCCATTACAACACTTCCTTTTTTCGCATAATAAAAGCCCTCCACAGATAATCGTGGAAGACCTAAAATTTTAATATTTAATTACTAACAAAATGGAACTGTTATACACCTTCAGTAGCCGTTAAGATATAATTCTCTACAGCTTGTCTGTAATCTTGATTTGTAATGTCATCAATAATATAAGTTTTCTCTGTCTTTGGATTTAACCCGCCATTCATAATTCGTTCCGATGCAATTCTCACTACTACTTGATTTACCATTATAAAATTCCTCCTGCTTGATTATCTGTTTGTAATAATAAAATATCGTCTTTGAGTTTCTTGTTCTCAATTTCTGCTTCTGATAATTCATTTCCCATTTGCTTTATAACTGGAGTACCACCAACAATTTTTTCAATGTATTGTGTTTTACTATCAAAATCTTTCTCATGCAACATCAATACTTTAACATCGTTTGTATCCATATCTGATTCAACCTTCATGTGGTATAACAACTCACCAGTATTTTCATAGTACAATACTCTATAAAACACGCAATTCAACTCTCCTTCATGCATTCAATTTAAAGTTATGCAAATATATAATAATTTAACGATGATGCTGGTTTTGTCATACTGCTGTAATTTGTTAGTGCAAATTGCATTCTCCACTGATTTCCAATTTGTTGAACTCCTATTGCTTGAACCATTTCTCCTCCTCCTTGTGGAGACGCAGTTAATAATCCAGTTGGATCAATATATCTGTCTTTTATATAAACCATGCCACCCCAATCAGAAAACGCATAAGTTGGTTTAAAGTCTATTAATGTAGAATAAACTGACACATCACCTTTGTTTGGTACCTCAGGTGTTGCTACGTTTCCTACGAAAACTCTACCACCAAGTTTCCTAATATTAGCAGCTGTAACCTCGAAAGGTGCATCAGGCGCAGTGTATATATCCATGTCAGTAACCGCCTGATTAACTGCTGCTTTACCGTTACTGACAGATTGAAAAAGCTTTCTAGGTGAAGTCTCAACCCATGCACCCCAAACACCGTCTTGTTTCTTGCGTTCATACTCTAAGTCACCAACTACACAAACTACTTTCTGAACAATAAATAAATCATTATGAACAATATTGAAACCCATATACCAGTGATTCATATCAGGAGAGTTATGTGCGCCATGTGCCATATACATACCATTTGCCGGAAGGTTGTTCCAGTCTGTCATATTCATACAAACACCTTGAAATCTTGTATAAGCGTCATACCCTGCATCCCATTTCCCTCTATCTGTTACGGTAGGAACACGATAGTTTAAGTCATGCTGTAAAGTAGTTGGTGCAGTAATACCACTAGAATATACTACACCCGCGGTAAAGCTTTTTAATAAGTCGAAAGAAGTTTGGAAGTTAGCGGCTCTTGTAAATTTAGCAGTTACAGTTACAGGGTCATTGTACTTCCTTTTATAAACTTTAATAAGGAGGTATCTTGCATCTCCTCTATGCTCAACTTGTATATAAAAGTTTTCTGTAAACCCCTTACTTGCTGATATTACTTTCATAACATTAAGACCCTCAATAGATGGTTGTCCTGCTGTATTAGGTACGTTTATTCCTAACTCAACAACAATCTTTGCACCACCTGCCGAAGCTGAGAAACTAGCTATATCTAACTCTAATGTTCCCCAAAATGACTCAGTTAAAGTTGTAACACATTCCCACAACTCAATAGTGCTTTCCGTACTTTTCCAATCTATTTGCCTAAAGGTTCTAGTAGCAACATGTTTGCTTAAGTTAGTAATATTAGCATCGTTGTAAACACCTTTTTGCCACGAGTTATCAACTTTAGGTTTAATTTCAGCCAAATGTTCATTACTTGCTGCTCCAACGTCACTAGCTGTTAAAATAACTTCTCCTCCACCATCTGGTTCCTTGCCATTTACCTTAGATACAGCACCATCGCCACTTGCACCTTTAGCGGCTGTCATTTGCCAATAGACGTTAGATAATGTCGGATATTTAGGCGGTGGATTACCAGCACTTGACGTCTCGTTCGTGTAAATATAAGAACTACCTTCATGGAATACCATGTTATTTATTGAGTATTCTATTTCGTTATTATATGTCCCTTTGTTACGAAAACCATTTATAATATTTTGCATATCATTAATTGCATTTAAAGCTGATTGTGTTGCATCATTGGCATTATCTGTAGCATTTTGAGCATTTGTTATGATTTCTGCTACATTATTCAAAGCCGATTCTAATTCACCTAAAATAATAGTTCCGTCACTTAATAACCTATTTAATTCGTCGATAAGTTCTTGTACGTTTACATCACCTGTAAGGAGATTAATTTGCCCCTGTAAACCAGATAAATATCTTTCGATAATATCCCAATTTCCATTAAGTCGTTCTCGTTCTTGGCGTGACCAATTCGATGCTATTCGATTTAAAATTGTCATTACATCACCTCTATTTGTATAAATATCTGAAATCAAAAACGACACTATTTACAGTGCCGCCTTCCACAGTTATTGAATTATCTCCTGGTGCCAAAGTTATTAATTTGTGATTAGTATGTTTGAATGCACTTAGGCTATTTTTTAAAGTCCTTATTCCTGATAGCTTCAATGTATCTGTGGAGGACAAAGCATTGTTGAATCTATATACATCACCAGTTGTATTATTTTTGATTTGTACAAAGCTGCCGAAATTGCCCTTTAAGGTAATCTCTAATGTCGATTGTCGTGGGTCAATCTTATGATTACCGATGTTTTTAATAACAAAACTGTTTGTATTAAACGTGTAATTGTATGGCGTATCATAATCAATACCTGAACCGAATCCCCATATGTCTGCATCCCATTCACCGTGGTTTTGTAAATCTAGAGAGGTTCCGAACGATTCGGCAAATAAATCATCCATTCGGAATTCCACATCAAAACTTTCCATACGGCGATTAGGATTTATGGATAGTTGTTTGGCTAAACGGACTTTATACCGTTTCCAATGCTCGCGTTTGAATATGATATAAAATGTCTCATCCCTTGCAAACAGCCCATTTAATTCATCCCTTAAAAGGTCATAATCGCAAATGTCTCGGACAATATACAAAAACGTTACTGTTATAACTCTTTGTTGGTATTGGGTGCCTACTACTAAATTCCCTCTGCCCTCCACACTTTCAGTCATGTGGTTAAGTTCTAGTGATGGTATGCGGTGAAATAATCGCTTAAGGTTATAATCCTGAATTTCCTTTGTGGTGCCATCTAAAAATTGAATAATCATGACAACACCTCTTTTTTAAGGACCTTAATTTTACGTAAATCACTAGCCATTCTTTGACGTTGGTGAAGATCATTCTTTTTATTTGTTTCTGTAATAACCATTGATTTTAGACATCTTTCTTTCTTGCGTTCAGTGTCTATTAATTGCTTGGTTTTTAAATCTTCAACATGAAAGGTTTCGATACTGCCATCTTTATTTTTGCGAAGCATTTTGTACAATATCCTCTACCTCGCTTTCGTGTGATAATTCTAAGCGAACATCTTCATAGCCATTACGTTTTGCCTTGATTTCGTAAGCAAATGGGATGTCATCACCCTTAATAATGAAATAACCTGGTGTCATTTCATCCACGTAAATTAAGCCTTTCCCATACGGTGTGAGAAAGACTTCGTAATCAATATCTGTATTAACTGTTTCTTTAAACAGCGATTCTATGTCGATAATACATTGCCCCTCCACAACTTTGCTACGACCAATATCGCCGAAATAGTACTCTGCCGTTTCATAGGCGCTGACATTTACATCACCGATACTTGTATGCACTTTGGCATTTTTACTTCCACTTACAGAAAAATCACCATTAATATTAACACCGCCATTAAGTGCCCATATTTCTAGTGGAGCACCATTACTAGATAGCATTGTACGGTCATTGTATGCTTGGAGCCGCATATCTACTGAGTCAGACTTTACAGTTAAACCCGCGTATCCATCCCAATCCATAGTGTCAATAACAATCGTTGAATCACCATTGGTTGCTTCAAACTTTGACCCACCCATATAAATTCTAGGCAAATAAGGATTATCGTTTGTTTGAATAATAAAACCTGTTAATATACCAGCGATAAGTTTTTGTACATCAATACTATTTGTTGTGATACGGCCACCATCAATTGTAGTCATCCCTTCATCATTGATACCTCTAATAAGTCCTGTTACATCAATGTTATTAGCTTTTAATTGACCAATAGCACCAGCCGATAATACAAATCCATCTGCTGTTATGGCTTCTTTAAATGTAGCACCACCGTTGTCACTAATACCGATACCTTTTGAATTAATTAATACTAACCTATTTGGATTAGATGGATCTCGAGCAATAATGCCGTTGTCAAATATTAATTCGGTCATTGCAGATGTTAAGGCTTCAGTTGCTCGTAAAACAGCATCGTCCAATACGTTATACGGCAATTTTTGATTACCATTTAAAATGGCATCCACATTGTCTTTTGTTTTTTGGAAGCCTGCCATTTCGCTAGTAAAGTTATTTTGGAAGTTTCCGAATGTATACTCAGCTGGTTTAGATGACTCTGGGTAATCCACAATTTCAAGTACACGTGCTATCAAATCAATTCCAAGTGGTTCGTAGATGACAAATACTCTATCACCTTCGTTCAGTTGTTCTGTTAATACGCCCATCTTTTTAAGCTCAAGTGCATCTACTTTAAAGCTAACTTGTGGCTCGTCTATTAATTCGGATTTTATACGTTCTAACAAAGATTCGTAATCAGTGTAACGTTCATCATATACAGGCTTTGCATCACGTATGCCATATATAGTGTGATTAGGCGATAAATACTCAGCCGTTACAACATAACTGTCATCCTCATTTTTCTTACCAAAACCACGAATACGAGTTGATAAATTATTAGTATTAACGTACTTTTCCAACGTTTTAACATTGTAACTGTAACGTATTTGCGTTTCTGTATCCGTACCAATTTGACGATAAAATTTTAAGTGTTTGTTGTTAATTTGAACCTCGGCGCCATATACGTTTAAAGCTTTTTGTACTAAGCTTAAAGCATTATCTTCACCAAACTTTTCAAAGATAGCACTAGAAAACGAATCGATCACTTCGAACGTGTAGCCAGTACCATCTAATGCAAATGTTAAGCATGACTGTAGGTGCTGTGTATTTTTCAGATAATCGTATTTATGAGTATCAATTAAATCAAAAAAGATGTGAGTGGCTTGTACTGTTTTAATAGGCGTAACACCTGCAAGTACTTCCTTCACATCTTTTATTCGATATTGCTGTCCTTCATATTTAACAATGCTTTCTTCTTCAACAAATGGGTATGCATGGGCATTTTTCTCAGTCCTTAAAATAAAGAATGATATCGAATAATCACCATTTACTTTGCGTACACGCTTAAGTCCACTATAGTCTGTTAATAATTCTGTTTCGCCTGCTAAATTTGTGACTATCACGTTTTCACCCCTTTGATCCTTGTAATCGTAAATTGTTATTGAATCTACTTCCTAGTTCCTTTTCTACAATATCAACAATGTTGAAAGCATCTCGTTCAGATCCAGTACCGTTATAATTTAATGTAATATTGATAGGGGTATTATTGGTATTGTTTGTAGTTACAGATGCAGCTCTGTTTAAACTGTTAGTATCTGCAGTAAATGACATACTGCCTTCCACAGATGCGGCTAACCTACCAGCAGCATTAGAAACATTATTAATCATGTCATCCATTCCGATTACTAAACCTTCACCAATGTTTGCGCCGAATCCCATCATTACTCTACTAGGTGATTTGATTTGTAGCGCTTTTGAAATAGTTTTGCTTACAGATTCAGCGATTTCTTGCGCCTTCTTCTGAATTGCATCAGTTGTGGAGGACAAGCCTTTTAACAAGCCATTCCCTGCATCTCTACCTATTTGCTCTAAGCTTGATAGTTCAGTAGATGTAGATTGAGTTACAGATTTAATCTTTGCATTCCACTCTTTTTCAAGTGTAGTTAATTGTTTATTGGCTACCTCTCGTAAAGACTTAATTTGTTTATCAGTATCATCTTTCATACCTTTTAATTCAGTTTCAGCTTGTGTTCTGGCTAACTTTGATTTCTCTTTATACAAATTACTGTATTGTTGCAATTGCGAATCTGTAAGCTGATTAAGAGCAACTAATTGTGGTAAAGCATTTGGACCCATCTGGCGCAATTCTTCTAGAAGCCCATCATCGATTGCCCTACCTGAGATTTTTTCAATTTCGCTTTGCCATAGCTTGAAACCATCTACTTGTGAAAATAGATTAGCTATTAATTGTTCCCCTGTTACATCAATCTCAACTTTAAATGCATCAAAAAGCCCCTTGAATGATACAAGAGACTTAGCACGTTTATCTACAGCATCTTCATATGCTTTTGTTAAAGCTTCTTCCTGCTTAATTAAGTCCTCGTTAATTTTGCTGATTTGATTAGAAAAGTCAATGTTAATTGCAGTAATTTCTTTATTAATTGCCTCAGTAGCTTTTTTATAATTCTTCTGAGCTTCTATACGCTCTTTGCTTCCTTCCTCGAATAATCCGATTGTTCTTTCCCAAATCTTTACTTCCTCAACAAGTGATAGTTCCTCTGAGGATTTTTTATCTGCTATATATTGCTTAATGTTTTCTAAATCAGCTTTATTGAGGTCCTCTACAGCTTTGTTGTAGGCTTTCTGTACCTCTACACGTTCCTTAGAGGATATATCAAAATGTTCTAAAGACTCTTTCCAAATTTTCGCTTCTTTTTCTAAGCTTAATTCTCCTAAAGATTTTTTGTCTTCGATAAATAATTTAATCTCTTTGAGCTTGTCTTGCTGATCTTTAGCGAGCAAATTCCAAGAATCTTTTTTAGCTTTCTTTTCAATATCAGCGATTTTCTTAGCAGCATCTTCTTGAATCCGTTGAATTTTAATATTTTCATCCTGTGTAGTTTTACGCTTTTTTGATGCAGCTGTACGATAGATTTTATCTACATCTTCCTTAGACCGTTTTTCAATCTTTGCGATCTCAACATTAGCTTTATCAGTGATTTTCTTTTCTTCAGATTTATAATGGTCAGTGATGTCAATCAAGTTATTTCCTAAATCTTTCATGACATTTGCTACTCGTTCATTTTTGTCCTCAATACCAATAGCTAGACCTTCGCCGACATCTTTACCAATTGCAATCATGACACGGGATGGTGATTTACGCTGTAAGACATTTGATACAGAAGTTATTACTTTATTTCCTAATTCAGCAGCTTTCTTACCAACAGCATCAATCATGTCCCCCATACCATTTATTAAACCTCGGACAATATCTTTACCAATCTCAACTAGATTAACATTTTTGAAAAATTTTTCGATATTACTCCATATTTTTTTTGCTGTTTCCTCTACCGTTTTCCAAGCACCTTCCCAGTCGCCTTGGATTAATTTCAAAACGGTTTGAATAATACCTAAAACTAAATCTAGTGCTGTACCTATTGTTAATTTGATAGATTCCCAAACATATTTAACAACTCCTGCAATAATCGGCCAAACAATTTCGAAGATCCCTTTGATAATACCCATGACCATTTCTATATTACCTTTAATATTATCAAAATGAAATTTCACTAAAGTAAAAATAGCTTCTCCGTTTTCGTCCCAAAATTCTTTTAGTTTATCAAGCTGTTCTTTTACAAAATCAACAACTCCGCTTAGTTTTTCGTCTACTGTTGTTTTTATAAAATCATAGGCAGTGGATGTAATTTCTTTTAAGGAATCAGTAACTTTTGTGTAATATTCTTCGATTTTATCGAATATTTCAGAGTGTTTATTTTTGAATACTTCCCACTTAGATAAAATTTCACCGGTTTCCCAATTCACTTTATCTACATGTTCATCAGCTTGCTTTTGCGCGGTTTCTATAATATTTTGATGCTGATCTTTTGCCCAGTAAATTGATTCGTCTCTTGCCTTTTTTGCTTCAGCAATCATCTTATCAGCTTGCTCAGTTGAAATATCTCCTGTTTCATCGCGCATTTGGATAATTTGAGCAATCCTTTTTTCATAAGTGTCATTTGCTTCTTTTAGTACTTCTTCTTTTTGTTTTACTGCATTTTTAACAACCTCTGCAGCTTGTTCAGCGGATATAATAGATGCATTTTCTTTCATACGTTCGAGTATTACTTTCTGCTCTAATTCACTTTCACTGAACACTCTAACCGCATTCTCTTTCATACTTTCGTTGTAATTATTGATAATTTCTTGCTCACGCGCTGTCAATTCTCGCTTCTCATCTAAAGCCTTTTGAGTAATTGCCTTTACCCGTTCATTCATAGTATTTTGTTCTTGGAGTTCTCTTTCATGACGTTTTTGAGTATTAACAATTATTTTCTCTTCTTCTTCAGATGATAAAGCTGACGAATTCATAAAGAACGCTTTTAAATCAGTCAATTGTTCAGTATTACGTTTCTTCATGCCTTCCACAATTTGAGTATTCATTTGGTCAAACTTTGAAGTAAGTTCTGCAGCCATCTCACTTGTTACTTTTGTGGAAGTCACGTACATATTTGCAACAGATTGTGATGCACTTTCACTTAAATCAAAGAATCCATTTAGAGCTTCTTTAGTAGCGTCAGAAACACCTTTTCCGAACCTCTCAACACTTGGCAATGCATCATTGCTCATGTGTTTTGCAAATGCGATAGTGCCAATTGTTAATCCGCCTATAGCTGCAACAGTCAATCCGATGGGTCCAGTCAATGCTGCAAAAGCAGAACCTAATACAGCAGATGCCCCTCCAGCTCCTGCAATAGCTGTGGACGCAGCTCCCAGAGCAGATATGATGGTACCGATTGAAGAAATAAACATACCAACAACTAAAATAACGGGACCAATAGCTGCCGCTAATCCTGCAATAACTAAAATAACTAATTTCATGGATGAATCCATTTCAGCAATTTTTGTGATTAATGGTGATAAGGTATCGACTATTTGAATTAAAAAAGGAAGCATGATATCCCCGAAAGAAATACCGACTTCCACAACTTTATTTTTTAATATAGCTAATTGGGATGCTGTAGTTTTGTACCTTTGTTCAGCTTCATTAGTTAATGCTGTGTTTTCTTCCCATGCACTTGTTGACGTTTCGACTGCTGATGATAATAAATCACTAGCTCCAACCATACGCATCATGACGTCTGATTCGTATATTCCTTTGATGCCCATATCTCTTAAAACTTCAGTTAGGTTTTCTCCACGTGAAGATATTGTCGCAAGTCCGTTTACAACTGCATCTAATCCATCGATAGCACTGTTATCATAGAGTTTCTTAAATTCACCACTAGACATTTGAGCCACCTCTGCCCACGTGCCTAAAGCTGCTCCACCATCCATGGCAGCTGATTGCATCTTTTTAAGAATTGTTGTCATGGCAGTACCGCCCATTTCAGCTTGTATACCTAAACTGGACATCGTACCTGCTAATGCCATAATTTGTGCTTCTGACATTCCTACTTGTGCGCCTTGTGCAGCAAGTCTCATACCCATGGACATAATTTCAGATTCAGTAGTCGCCATTGAGTTACCAAGGCCAACTATTGAAGATCCTAAACGGTCAAAATTATCCTGACTCATGCCAACGATATTAGCAAAACGAGCAAACTCTGTTGCTGCTTGTTCACGTGTCATATTGGTTGATTCACCTAAATCAATAATCGTTCGGGAAAAGGATAATATTTTATCTTCTGCAATTCCGAGTTGTCCGGCTGATTCAGCAACCGCTGCAATATCTGATGCGCTTGCTGGGAGTTCTTTTGCCATATCTCGAATACCTTTTTCTAACTTTTTGAAACCTTCCTCACTTGTATCAACAGTTTTTCGAACGCCTGCAAATGCCGATTCAAAGTCAATAGCCGCCTTTGCCGCACCAACGCCGAGTGCTGCAAGTGGCGCTGTAACTTTCATTGATAAATCTTTACCAATGTCTTTCATTTTGTCGCCGACTGCTTTTAGTTTTTCACCTGCAGCAGTAGCAGCTGCGCCAAATCTCCCCCATGCAGTTTGGGATTGTGCTAACTCACGTTCTTGACGTTCCAACTCTGCTGTCGTTTCATTCAACTCTCGCTGCGTACGGTCCATTTCTGCTGAAGCTCTGTTAAGCTGCACAGCCAATCGTTCAGCTTGTACCGAGTTTTCTCCATACTGTTGTTTAGCCTTTTCATATTCTTGGGCTAAACGCCGTACTTTTGTTTGTTGTCCTTCAAGTAAACGACTATATGCCTCTTGCTTTTGACGTAATCCATCAATAGATGAGCCCCATTCACGCCCTCGATTTTGTAAGCCTCGTATTTCTTGACCCATTGCTTGGAGTGTCCTGTTCATACTTGCGACAGAGCGCTCGAACTGTGCATTATCAAGCGATAATTTAACCCTTAAATTCCCTACATCACCTGTTGTCATTATTATTTCACCATCTTTCTACCACTGGACTTGGTCTGCATAAGCACGTGGTACTTGCTTTTCGTCCTTCTTCCAACCTTTGAAAATACAATGCCTATCCCATAGAGCTAGTAGCTTGCGAGGTGTTGCCCTCCACACTGTTGATTCAGTCATGTTCAAATGGACAGTTCCGATGTATATAAAAAAATCCGCTGGTAACTCACTGTCACCTTGTGGGCTGTTTACTTTCCCTCTTTTTCATCTGTGGAAGGCATCGCATTGCCGAAAGCTTCTGTTAGCGCATCTGTCACAATTGAAATATTTTTCATATTAATTAATGCGCCGACTTCTTTTTCAGTAATGTCCTCATTTGCACCATTCGCTAAGCCAATATGTAACAGCGAACGTATTTTTTTGAAGTCCCTTTTATCTAATCCATCAAATGCTTTTGTGAAATCACCAAATTTATCTTGTAGATTACATAAAGCGTTTAAGTCGAAACGAACTTCAAATTCTTCACTGCCTAACGTAATTTTTACGCCTTCATCTTTCATTACTTTTGCTTTACTAGTCATTAAAATCGCTCCCTTTAATTAAATTTGCATAATAAAAAGAGAGCGAGATTAATCGCCCTCTTAAAAATTTTTGTATTAAGGTGTAGGTGTTGTTGGTCCCGTGTAAACTTCTGTAAACCAATTTGCAATTACATCTGGTGTTACATTTTCGTCATCCTCATCTACAAACATACGTTTAATGCCTTCACCTTTAGAGTTTTTAACAAAATCAGAGTTAACAAATACACCTTTGACAGATGGTGTATTGTACTCAACACTTTCGCCTTTTGTTTTGTAGTTTTCCTCCGGTAATTGGAAGTTACCTTTGTAGTACCAGAAATAACGGTACTTACCGTTCGATTTTAAAGAACGGAATGCTAATGCAATATTAGGCGCTACATCACCAGATGCGTCAATTACAACACCATCTTCATTAATTTCTTTGCCTAAAATATCTGCATAGACCGCGTTAGTCAGTGCGTCAATTTTAAATTCCATTTCCGTTTCACCTTCTGCTGATGTTGACTCTGCTGCACCATCATCAGCGTATAAAACTGTGTTAGAAGTCTTTGGTGTAACTTTAGCCTCGATTGCTTTAGCGAGCTTTTGGATTGAATTAGCAAATGCTGTCGTAGCATCTTTAGCACCTGATGCAATTTTTGTGTAATGAATATCTGATAAACCGATTAATACTCCTGCCATAATTAAATAGCCTCCTTTTATTTGTCATAATAAAAACGATAGGCTTTGTGATATATTTTGGTATCCTTTTCGTAATCTTCGAAAAAGGAATTCCGCACAAATCCTATCGCTTGTAATTGGTCTTTTACGCTCTCTGTGAGCGATTCTATATCTTCCTTGCCCCAAATATCAACTTGAACCGAATAACGTGTCATTTGCTCTGTATCATCAGCCTGTAACGCTCCTCGTTCGTTATATTTAAAGAAGGTGATATAAGTTGTTTCGGTGCCTGTATATGTCATATACATAACTGGCACGCCTAATGGAAGCAAGGCATCTCGTATTATTTTATTAATACTCATAGCCTCATCCTCATACTTAATTCATTTTTCATAATTTCAATGATTCGATTCATTTCGCGTTCGAATGTAGGGCGGAACCATGGACGTGCTGGCATTTTTGATGTACCTATTTCATGAAAGTAGAGGTAGAAAGCATCATTGTTTTGATTACTTAAACCAACAGCAAGGGAATTGTCCACGATTTTACTGTCAATAACCATTGATTCTTTCGATTTCCCTGAACGCTTTTTAAATCCGAAATTATACACGTTTTCTTCTAACTTTTCTTTTAGATGTTCAGCCGCTTTATTTAAAGTAGGCTCTAGTATACTATCAGAATCTAACCTTCGTACTAATTCTCTTTGTAGTTCCTCTAAGCCTGTAAAATCAATCCTCATAACATCACCTCTAAGGCTTGCGTACAACTGCAATAATCGTTTGTGTATTTTGCAATTCGTCATCATTTAAAACAGCTTGTATATCATAAATACGATTTTTAAACACAATGCGTTGTTTGGCATTTAAACCTTCTGTATATCGCACAATAAAGCGATATGTTTCGGTATTTACTTCTGCTGCTGCTTTGATAACTTCTGAGCCTTTTACTGTTTTAATTTTTGCCCATAGATGGTGCTTCGTTTGCCAGTCCTCTACAGGATAGCCATTTTCATTGACCGTTTCGACAAACTCTTGTACTTCGATTCTATTTCGCATTTCTCCAGTGTTTAATTTCTTCTGCTCAACAATCGGCTTCGGGATATGCTTCATTCATCATTTTCCTCCATTGCTTTAGCTATAGATAAATTTACAATCTGCGTCAAAAAATTATCGGAGAAATACTCTAATACATCGTTATAAGCATAGCGTGAGCGCTCGAATACAAGCTCTTTGAAACGTTCGCTAGTGTTTATATCATAATCACCACAAATGGCTTGTAAGTCCTCTGTAGAGGCTTTTAGAATACGAAGTAAATTATCGTCCTCATCATCACCTAGCTTCATTCGCTCTTTAAATTCGACTAAAATTTCATTACTAATTTGTATCATCTTCATCACTCGTTTCAGCAATGAAAATTTGCTTGTATTTATTTTCTGTTGTAGATAACTCTGTGATACGGGCTTTAGTTGCACGTTTGCCCTCCACAGGATAGTAGTCACCCATTTCATAAATATGTCCATCGTGTTTCACTTCTTTAAAGCGCTGTACGACCTTATATTTCTTTGCCACGTTCTACTACCTCCTTTCGTTAAAAAACACCTAACACCCTAAATTAAGGTGTTGGTGTAGGCACAGGGAATTGTACATCTAAATCATAAACTAACGCTGCTTTATTATCTTTAGGGCGACCATTAGCAAAACGTTTGATTGTATAAAGAGTCGCATCTTCCATAGCTAATGTTTGGTCAAACTTTTTAAGTTTATAACCACCTGCAATAGCCGCGATGTATTCACCTTGTACAAGGAATAAAACCTTGCCAACAGGGATTTCTTCTGAATCGACAACCGTTAAGTTGTACGGTAAATTCATCACGAATACACCAGAATCGTTCTGAATCGTATGACGAGCCTGGACGGCTAATGCATCAATTGGATTTAATACCATAACAACTTTATTTAGGATTTTGCGGAATTTACCTTTTTCGTCAGTTGATAAATTTTTAAGCACGCCATATAACTCGCCTACGACAACCTCACCGCGTTCAGACGGGGCAAATGTTAATGTACCACTTGATGTTTTATCAGTCACAGCACCTGTTGTCGAATCGACATTTTTCATTAAACCAACTGGCTCATTTTGTACAGGACCACGACCATTTACCAAACCGTATTCTAAACCAGTTGCTAATGCTTCAATTAATAATGTCACCATGTAACGGTCTACCCACACAGGACCAAGTTCTAACATATCGTTTGGAATAGCTCCAAAGGCTGTTAATTTAAGTTGAGTGATTTTTTCATCACGGAATGCAGCATTTACTTGTCCGCTGATTTCCCCGAAAATCTCTTTCCATGCATAAGCAAGTGTTGGATCAGAATAAATAAACTTCGTCGCTGCACCTAAGTCCTGTAAGCCGATAGCAGCTAATAATGGGCGTTCCTTTGTTAAGCCTTCGAATACTCGCTCCTGTACAGATTCAGGGAAAATTGATTCATCATTGAAGCCGCCATCCGATACAACTTTGTTATAAAACGCCGTTTCTTCTGACGTTAAAATATGCTGGCCACGTGCTACTAAAATTTGAGTGTCGTTTGCTTCATTACGTGCCTCAGCTGTAATCTTTTCTGATAAATCATCTTGTAATGCTGTAAACATTTCATCTACGGCATTTTGTAGTTGCTCAGGTGTTGCATTTTCATTGTTTAATAAATCTGTATAAGCTTTCTTTTTTGCTTTAAAATTATCCATTTGTCCTTTTAATTTCATAACCATTAATGATTACCTCCGTTTTTTTAAGTATTAAAAAAAGAACCCTTTATGACGAGCTGCAACTTTTTGTGTTGGCTCTATAGGTTCCTCTCCTGATTGTTTTAATTTTGTTTGTAAATCAGCCATCTGAGTTTTCAAGCTATTGATTTCCTTTAATAATCCTTCGTTGCCTTCCACAGTAGAGGAGAAAGTAGTGATTGAATTGTTAAATTGTTCAGCTTTATTCGAGAAGATTTCCGACTCGACCTCTTCAGCTTTTGCATCAATAATTTCATCAATAAAGCCTAATTCCTTCGCTTTACTTGCGGATAAATACGTTTCTTCATCAAGCAATTTTTTCACGGTTGCCTCATCAACACGATGCGTATAAGATGCTAGAACTGATTCTCCAATACTTTCTAAGTCATCAGCAACCTTGCGCAATTCTTTAGCGTTTCCAGCTGCATAAGTCCAAGCGTTATGAACCATCAATTGAGTATTTGAGTACATTTTAATTGTATCTGCACCCATAGCAATAATTGACGCTGCACTTGCTGCTATTCCAGTAATGGTAATCGTTACATTACCCGCATGACCTCGCAATGTATTCATAAGATCGATACCTAAAAATACATCTCCACCATACGAATTAATTTCGAGTTCAATGTCTTCATCTTCTTTAATTGACTTCATTTTATAGTTGAAATCCCAAATGCTCGAATTCCAAGAAATAATGTCACCCTTAATTCTATGTTTCATCCATTCTCACCTCCTTCAACGGAATCTAATTCTTGATAGTTCTTTGTGAAATAATGCTTGTTTAATCGTTCATCTGTGGAAGGCTCATCACCTAGCATCACACGAACTTCATTTGGTGTGTAAACCATACTAGCCACTAGCTTATCGATTGCTGTAGCTAATTCTAAAGGATCCATTTCAGCGACACCGAAAATTTTAATACGCTCGCCACTCATGTAATTCTCTTTATCAATTAATTTAGCATTCAACTCATCTTGAATTTTCTTAATAAGTGGTTTAATACAAAACTTGATATAAGCTTTTAAAGCTGTTTCATACTCCGCCATGTTTCCATGTATAAGCGTTGCTGGAATACCTAAAATGTTAGCTACATGACTTGTTAGATCCTTTTTAAACTTTTCTAATTCTTCAACTGAACGCCCTTCGTTTTTTACGCCCTTTGTGATTTCTTCGTAATCGAAACCTTTAATCTTTGGTATAATGGCAAAGGCTTTTTTTCTAAAAGCATTGAACATACGGTCAATGAAATTCTCTAATTTACCTCGGTTTTCATCATCTAATTTCGTATTACCTTCAATACCAGCAAGTGCGCGAATCTGATTGGCATACATATTTGTTTCAATCATCCGACTGAATAATTCTGTATAATCCTTAAACATGCCATCAAGGAACTTTGTGAATTTTTCATTGTTATATGAAATGTGGATGACTTCACCCATTTCAAAAGACTTTTTAAACTCATAACCTTTTACAACAACATTTTTAAAAATATCTGGATAAACAGCGTATTCAATACGATTAAAACTATCCGCTATTAGCAAGTCGTTATTGTCACTTAAAATTACGAGCACTTCATTGTCATGCAATAATTTATAGACAAAGTCCTGCCAAAAGTCCGCCGCGCTTTGGTCTGTGTTCGGTCTTACATTGAGTAAATAATCCCAATCGTTTTTTTGGCGTTTTCCGTCTTTTGTAAAACGAAATTCGGATAACGAAATGGTTCGGCCAATAAAATTAATACACGTTTCGATTGCAGTTTTTTTCAAGTAAGTTCGCTGATCAATATCAACACCGAAAATATCTAGATCCCACATTTCAGCAGCCTCTTGTCCAATTTGTTTATTACGCTTAAGTGCACCTAAAATTACCCCAATACCTCACCCCCTTCCATCAAAATGCAATGCTGTCTAAGAAATCGAGCACGCCGTCCACATCGGTATCATCTAAATCACGTGAGCCCCATACGCCATATAAGAACATCATGAAACCATCCGTTTTTCTTTTTACTTCCTCTTTTTTTCGGTAAACCTTATTACCGTTAGGCAACCGTTTAACAAGCACATTGTTCGTGTACCAACGCATTAATGGATTGTCACCAAATATGACTTGCTCATTTTCAAAAGCAATCTCTATTCGTGGCGCTAATAATCCACTAGCAGCATCTGGATTCCGTATAACTTCAACCTCGAAGCCTGTTGCTTCAAATAACGGTTTCAATATATCCATTTTAAAGTTGTCTCCGACAATCTTTTTAATGTTCCAACCTTCATCGCGCTTATCAACGAACCATTTAACTACAAGGTGTGGATCCATTGTTTCAATGTCCAGGACACTCAAAAGACCACCGTTTTCCCACTCCTTAATTGGAGCAAATTTTCGATGGTCTTTCTTATTGTTGTTTTCTGCTTTTTCTTTGCTGTATGCATAATGCTTATCAGCGAATGGCTTACATACATATGAGTGCGTCAGTTCTTTGGGAACAATAAAATTATCATCTTTCAAAAACAATAAGCCCATTGCTACAAAATCACGAACAGCAGCATAATCCAAGCAACCGATACATTCACGCTTTTTTAATTCATCCAAATTGTATGATTGATCAGTTGCCTTAATTTTCTCCCATGACGTTACACTTTTTTCTAGGTCTACTTTCGGGAGATTCATGCGCTTTGTAATGAATTCCTCATATCCATCTGGATCATGTTCTAATTTGTTGTACTGTTTCATCACCGTTTTAAAAAGTGTTTTCGCGTAATTAGTTAACGGTGGATGGAATTGTGAATTAGCCTTTTGCCACATATCAGGATTATGCATTTCTGCTTCATCGTCCAAATTACACATGAATGCAAAAAGACCATCGTCGCGTATACTGACATGGCCATCTAAAATATTATCTGCACGTTCTAATAACTTATCTAAGAAACCCTCTCGCACGAATCCGTCAGAACCGACATAGAATACTCGCGGGTTAGAAACTTTACCAAGTCCAGAAGTGAATACATTTACAACCCCAGAATCCTCATACCTGTGTACCTCTTCGAAAATTACACAACCATCACGCAATCCATCTTTTGTAGAAGCGTTGGAAGTGTGGTACTGGAATACAGATTTTGTACTCCCAGATTCAATTAATGCTTTTTTGTTAACGAAGTGCTCTTTCAGTGTATTATCTTTATCAATCGTGTTATACACTTCGGTAAATGACATTTTCGCTTGCTTTTCACTGTTCGCGACTACTGACACATTGTAATTATCGATGCCGTGCAAATCGCTGATAAAATAGTTGGCTAATGTCGATATACGCCCTGTTTTACCGCCGCCACGACCTTCGTAATCTAAATGTTCATCGAATACCAAGGAGCCATCGTTGTAGTATAAAAAAATAAAACACGTCTTAAATTTCTGTGTCAACGTAAGTGGGAAGTAATACTTTTCTGTGAATGTAATATAATTTTCGATTTGTTCTTCATCAAAATACATATCATCTGCAGTAAGTATGTCGCGCTCTATTAACTCGATTAATTTCTTGCGCCGTTTATTTAAAATTATTTTGCCGTCACGCCACAGCTTAATATATTCATCGATGTACTTATAGCTAATCAAATTAAGCTCTTCCTGACTTTGTCATCCACGGTTGCGGCAGAGGGAGTAGGGTCACTGTCATTCTTTATCCCAAGTGCATCCTCCAATTTTTCAATCTCTTTTGAAATTGCTAACTTTGTCGCAATCGCTGGATGCTGCTTTAAAAAACGTTGTGCGCCATTCTCTATTTCGATTGTCGTTCCATCTTTATCAATATCTTTGTCGCATTTTAAATCAATTTTTAATAATCGAATGTAACGATGTACTTTTGATTTTTTTATCGAATCGTCGGCGTGACGTGCTAATAAATCTCTTTCGACTTCTTTGATTCCTTTGATCATACCTCCCCCTCCCTCCTATGAGTGTTTTTTGCATTTATTTTTAGACAGTTGGGGGACCCGTCGGTCTGGGGACTTTTATATATTGAAAAACCTTTTTGACCGGGGGTATGTGGTTTTAACATTTCTTTACCACATTTCGTCATCCCACTTTTTTTCTTTTCCGTCAAAGCGATTATGCCGTTTGTTGTGACAAGCTTTGCATAATGTGCGTAGGTTATCTAAGTCGAGTGCTAGTTCTGGATGGTATTCGATTTCGTTTATATGATCGACTTCAAGGACTGCATCATGTTTCGTTGTGACTCTGCCTTCTTCAGCGCACCATATGCATTCGTGATTATCACGTTCAAGTGCTTTAAGTCGTAGCTTTTGCCATGCCGATGATTTGTAGAATGTACTTTTTTCTTGCTTTGTTTTATATTGCTGCATGGTTGTTAGTCGCTGCCTTCTAACTGTGTTGGTAGTTCATTATCGTTCGGAATGATGTACGATTCTTTACACTTATCACAAACCCTTGTAACTAATGAACCGCTAGGATAAGTGTGGTCTGAATAATCGAGTGAACCACAATCACATTGCCATGCATTATCAATAGCATCCAACTCATCAGCCAATGCTCCTGCATGCTTTGCTATTGCTCGTAGTTTTAATTCAAATTGTTTAGAATCTAAGTCAATACCCATTGATGCTAAGATGTTTTTTGCTTCTGCCATTGTTCATCCCTCCACAATTAATAGTTCTACTCGCAAAGTCCATTCGATACATCAATAAGACTTTGCGTACATAATAAAAGACGATAGTTCAATATGAACCACCGTCTAATATAGGTCTGGTTCACAATGCACCAGAGCATAATAAAAAGCCACACCTTGTTAGATGTGACTGTCTATGTACTACTTATTCTTCCTCTGTTCCGAAACCAATTTTACGTTTCGGTTCTTCTGGATTTAATCTCTTTACAGCCATTAATAAGAAACTGATTTGACTAACATGTTGAATTAATTCGATGTCCGAACCATCCTCATTTTTACCAAAAAATCTTATTAAACTTGGATTATAATATCCTAAGTCTTGAACATGAAATTGAATAGTTTGTCCAAAAGAAACTAACCTCATTCCAACTTCTTCTGTTTCATCCAAATCCTCATCAAACTGATTAATCATTTCGACCAATCTTTTATAAAATTCGCTTGCTAGATTTGGGTTAGTTGGAGCTTTAATATCAGGTAAATTTAATTGTCCTAAATTCATTTTTACGCCTCCATTCTTCTTTCTACCTACATGATAGTATAAATGGAATGTATTGTCATATAAAAAGAGACTACCAATTCAGTAGCCTCTCATGCTTGATTCTTCACAAGACGTACAAGCGAACGTCTATATGCTTGTTTTCGAAACACACGTACAAGCGAACGTGCTTATTAATGTAATGCATTTTGTTTACGCATTTCCGTGCGCTTTTTGATACTCCTATAATATCTCGATTATTCAATAGGTTCTATAATTTTATTACAACTTAACATTATATTAAGTTAGGAAATTGATAAATTTATTGATTCACACTCTTTGCATACTTAACCATTTTCATAATTTGAGCGTGACGATTGTAAATATAGTTTGGGCTTTTACCTAACTCATCTGCAATGGATATAAGCGTTTTTCCTTCCACATGGTGATTGTATAATATCTGATTATCTAATCCTCTGAATGTATTAATCAGCTTTTTCATATCGTCTAAGTCATTCATTTTATGAGCCAATTCACGTTCAGAGGCTTCGATAATTTCTTCTAATTGAGCACCATGACTTTCCGAAGTTAATTTTATTTTTATTAAATCACCCTGTACCCATCGTTTTAATTCTTTCTTGCTACGTTCGAGATTAAATTCGATGTCTGCAATTTCATCCTCTAATTTTTGATAGTTTTTGAGCCATTCGTACATGTGCAGCACCTACCTTGTTTGTTAATTTTGATCAGACTTTTTACTCACCATCGGCTCACCGCCTGTAATGCTTAGTGTTTTTAAATGTGGATTCTTTTCTCAAAATGTTTAACAACCTATTTTCTTACGTAAATCAAAAATAAATGATTGTATTTTAGCTTTGTTGAATTTATACAATCTGCCAGTTGTTGTATACGGACCTTCTATTCTTAAACCGTTTTCGATAATGCTCAAATAACCATTGTTATCAAACTCTTTATCGTAATACTCTGAGTAATCGGTACCCATACTATCAGCAACTTTAGGAGTAACATTATTCCATGATTCATTAGCTATTTCCTCAATGTAAGAAGTAAATTCTTTGAATTCGTGTTCTGTGAAACGGAATATGCAATCATAATATTCTCCTTCTCCTATTTCAAAAAATATAGCTGATTTACGATGTTTTATGATTAAGTCTCCAAATATACGTTCTTTCATTTCGCCACCTCTTCCACATCTATACGCTTTTTACTATCCTCAACATTGAAGTTTTCTGGATAACGCAATTTCAATTTATCGATGTTCATTTCGCAGATTTCTTCAAGTGTTGTATCGTATTTTTCAGCCAGTGCAATCAAATTTTTGATTAACATTTTTAATGCTAAATTAACTTTAGGTGAATTCAGTTCATGACGATGAAACACAAACTTTTTAACTTGTTCTGAAATCTCACCTGATAGAATGATTATTTTTTCAATTACCTTTTCTTTTGGGCCATCCACAACATAGTTAGTTAGTGGCTCATACGATTCATTTAGGAAGGTTAAAAGCCCAAATGCATAATGTGCCACGTCACCTAATTCTTTCAGAATAGATTCGCGATTATTGGCAACACTTAATACTTCTGCACATTCACCAATCAATCCCATAGCGTAATTTGTTAATCCATTTTCATGCTCAATGTTGTTTTTCGGCTCACCATTGAAAGGCATTGTGCGCTTTGATAACTCTTGAAATTTATTTAGATTCATTGTTCAACACTCTCCAATTGTTTTTTTCTGAAATTTACTAGAAAATCAACCTTATACGCCATTTCTGATGCCTCGGATTTGAATAGCTGAACGATTAAATCAATTTCTTTAATACCTGATTCAATCAATTTTTTTATTATGCAATTGTAATAAACTATCATGTCCATAGCTTCTTCGATAGCATGATCAATCCATTCAACTAATGAATAATCATCAATATTTACTGTTGTTCCGTACTTAGCTAAACCTTTTGCAGTTTGATTTTCGAGTAAATTTTGTACTTCTCGTAAAACAGGATTCGCTAAGATTTGTTCATCAATTTTCATATTTCCCACACTTTCTTTGTGTGCCAACCTTCTTTAATATACTGCTGCACCCATTCTTTTTTATATGGCATAATGACACTTGCTTCGCATCCATCTACGATTATTGCCATTTCTATAAAACGCGTATATGGATTGGGTATTGCCTTCCACAATCTGCCCTGTGGTTGTTTCTTACTTTTCACCGACTGAACAATAGGAATCCCATTGCGCATGTTCATGATGATTAAAAAGCACCTTGTCGTTCATATACCTCTTGCCAATCGATTGAATCATGTTCATCCATACACGTTTTGCACCATGCTTTACCCTGTGAATCAAAGCGTATTTGATTATGTTTTTCTGTACCTGGTATATCCCATCGTGCTGTATTTTCTTCAGTCAAAACTGTATTACAAATTGGACAATTAATTGTTTTTGCATTCATTAAAAAGCACCTCGTTTCAGATAGTTTTTCATTTGGTGATAGAAATGGTAGTAAATAAAATTCCCACTAAACTTATTATCTAAGTAGACAATTTCAAAGCCATAACGAGCCTTGAAAGTATTCAACGAGCCAAGTAATGCAAGTGGGTCGTATTTACTCCTGTATTGTCCATTTATGATTTTTTTGTACCCTTCTGGATCTTCAAGCAAGAGTGTGAACGGTATATTTTGTGACCGAATTAATTCATTTTCAAAGCGTGTACGCTCGTCCTTACCTAAGTTGCCAACAATCTCATCTACACTGGCTTTTCGTTCTACTCGGCTATTTAAATAAATGTCTCGCGCAATACCCAACTCTTCATTCTTAGGAATCATTGCTCCATAATCGCCAGTGTCGAGTTTTTTTAATTTGATTGGCACATCCTTACTGCGTAAATAATCCATGATATGACCGTTTACTTGTTCACGAGTATCAACCACGATTGTTAGTGTTTTTAGGATTTTGTTTAATTCGGTGTCTGTGTAATGGTAGTGAATCATTTATAAGACACCACCATATTTAAAATTAATGCAAGAAACAGAAACGCCCCTATCGAAGAAATAATAATTGTCAGAAACGCTCCAAAAAAGTGCTTTGCAAAATACTCAGAATCTGTAAAAAAAAGAACTAAAAACTCTTTCATTCACCAGCACCACCTAGCAATTCAGGATTTTCGTAAATGTTGCCAATGACGATAGAATTATATATTCTGTGTTCGTCATACAAGAAGGTGTAATCATCATCATTTTTTAACCAATAGACACAATCCGAATAAACTACTTCTCCCACAAACGCTTGGTTTTGGTTATACACATCTTTGTAATTTTGTTGAACAATATCCCCCTCATAAATCTCCTTGCCGTTCTTGTCCTTTAAGCCTGTGTATTCAGAAACTGATTCCCATACAACTGCATGACCATTAATGTAAGCCGAACATTCGGCATAGTTTAAATAGACTTCATGATATTCTTCATAAGACGTAATCCACTTTTCTCCACTTGCTAGAGGTTCAATCACTAGACCTCGACACTTAATCTTTCTCATTCTCTCAACCTCCTTATTTTCGCCCAATACCATCGCCGTACACACGTTCTATTTCGAAGTTGGATATATTTATCACCCGTCCTCTAAAACGTCTTAAAACGGCTGTAAATCACTTATTTTGATTAGCATATAAAATAGCCCGTTCATATAGTTTTTGTTTCATCACATTTGATTCATCATTTTCAAATTGTCGATAGTCTTCGTAAATGTCAGTCCATCCGTTTTTCGCTAATGTTTCTTGCCACTCCATGAACAATGTCAATGCTTCAACGTCCACGCATATCCATTCATTCAACTTTGGATTGTGTTGCCATCCACAGGATTGATGGACCATCTTTTGCATTGTTTGATCAATTCCATTGGCATCTTCCCATGACTTGAACCATTCTTCGATTTGATTGAAAATTGGTTCGGCTGCTTTCAATACTTCACTTGGAACATTTTCATGATTTTTTAATTCAAGTCGGCCATCTAATGGATCACGTTCGATTACTCCACCAGATTTCCAAATTTGTGATAGTACATGAAGGGTTTTCAAAAATACCACTTCCTTACATTTCAGTAGTTACTATATTTCTTTAAAAATGGCGTTTTAACCCCTATTAAATAACTCAGTTACTTTTAAGTAACTCCTTTGAACCTTACAGCCACATAGGTTTAAGCAATTTTAGTTAAAATCGTTACTCAGAAAGTGCATTACGCTCTTATATATATATATATTTATATTTTTTATTTTTTTATTAATATAAAAACCAAATAACAAAAGTAACTTTAGTAATATAAAAACACTCTTAAACTATTGATATGACTGGATTTCGAAGAGTTACTTATGATAGTTACTTTGTTAACTCAAAGTTACTAAACTAGCTTAAATGATGTATTTTCAGCCTCTTTTGTAACTATTTTTTCTTCAAAAGTAACTCCTTTAGGGGCACGCTCTTGTAAAGTAATTCCAATGAAAAAGTTTTTGTTTCCTGTGCCACGTTCTTTTTTAAAGCCCTTAGTTTCCAACATTCGGTAAAAACTTCGATTACTTACCGTACGTTCACCTGATTTATAACCAAAACTGTCATAGACGTTGTATAATTCTTTTGCTTCGATTTTGATATTTTCGTTGTTTTTTTCTACATAGCAACACTCTGCTAAAAACGGTCCGAGAATGTCCATGTCTTCTTTATAGTTACCTGTTGCTTTTGCTACCACTGCTGGCTCGATTAAACCGTCCTTCTGCCACTTTAAGCAGCCTTCAATTGCCCAGTTAAGTATTCCACTCATTTCTAACGACAACTTCTCTGGAAGCTTTTTATCACGCTTATGCGCTGGCAAGTTTAAATCAAATGGAATCAATTTAACTCGGCGCCATATACCCTCATCCAAGCCACCGATAATTGGTTTATGGTTAGTAGTGAAGAACACTTTAAACTCGGGAATGTACTCAAAATACTCTTGTCGTAAAAAGCGAGCTAATACAGGTTCACCGCCTGTTATTTGCTTAACGAATGATTCTGAAAGCTTTTCGCCTTCCTCACTCTCAATTGCTGATACAAAGCGCGATCCTACTAATCTGGCAATATCGTTATTGGCACCAGTTTCTTTTTTCTTGATAAAAGTATCTGATTTAGCTTGCTTGCCATATTCACCTACAAGGTCTTTGATTGTGTTGATAAAAGTTGATTTACCATTACTACCTCCACCAACCAAGAACATCATTATTTGCTCTGAAATATCACCAGTGAGGCTATAACCAATCAGTCGTTGCATGTATTCTGACAGCTCTTTATCTCCCAAAAATATTTGGTCCAAAAACGCCAACCAATTTGGACATTTTGCATTTTCTTCATAAGAGATATTTGTTATTTTCGTTAGCTTCAATTCCCTATCATGCGGTTGTAGCTTTCCTGTTTTCAGGTCCACTACTCCGTTTGCTACATTAAGCAAATATTTATGTTGGTCAAAGTCACTACGATCTCCTGGAACCAATACTTTTAAATCTTTAATGGCACTTTCACGCACATTATGCTTTTCACAATGCCTAGCCCATTTTTGCTCTGTTTCATCTGTTGATTCACCAAGCTTGCGAACGACCTTGGCTACGATGCGATGTAACTTTCCTTTTTCGTCATATTCCCAATACTTGCCGTTCCAGATGTACCAACCAACTGATGGAATGAGACGAATAACGTGGCCATATTCGTATGCAATACGTTCTGCATTTCCTAAGTCAGTTAACTTGAATTTACGAGCTGGCTTATCTACTCCCTCTACCACATCATCATTGTGGAAGCTGAATGAAAATTCGCTGTCATTTTGATGGTCCAATACAGTTGTAGTGGTAGATGATATAGCTTCCGCAATAGTTCGCTCTCCGTATGTTTCTCCTGTATCTGAAAAGTGAATTCTGTCCCATTTATCTCGCATAAGGCTTGTTTCCCTAAACATTGAATCCATTCTTGATGCACTTTTACCAGTCCAGAAAGCTAAATGATTACATAATGCCAAGTCACTACTTGAATGGTCATCATTTATTAAATTTCCGTTATACAGAGAGCGTATTTCGTCACCTGATTTACTACGGAACATTCGCTCCCAAAGTGCATCATTTGAAAGCTTGATTTCATCTTTTTCAAACTCGGCTAAATTGACTCGACCTTGCACATCACTGTCATCAAAATACTTTTCAAATATCTCGGCCAACTCATCTGTACGATCATAAATTTCATTGGCATTTTCACGGTTACCAGTCATAGTGAAGTAGCGTCCGTATTGATAAATCTCTAGACCATGCTTTGTACTTTTACGCCCAGTACCTACTACAGACTGTGGAAGACTACCTTTGATGATGATGTGAATGCCTGTACCACTCACACTAAATTCTGTATAGCTGTCTAATGTATCTATAATTTCTTGAGCAAAAGAGTTAATTATAGGATTCACTTTTTCCGTATCATCTGCTGCATACGTAACACATTTATCAATATCAATGCCGATGTACGAATCTTGACGACTAAAGACAAAGCCAATACCATCTGCATTTGATTCTGTATAGAACTTGGCAGCTGTCGCAAATGTGGACCATGTTCTACGGTCATTTGACCGTGCTTCATTCCCATTTACTTGATATGGAATTTTTGTATAGCGTCCGCCTTTTTCTTCTGACCTCCACAGGATCCATTGAGGTAGCAACCTTAACTCTGATGGTATTTCGTTAAAATTAATTGGTGCTTTCATTTCATCACCTTGTATTCATCAACTAATTCAGGAAAATTTAAAATTGCTTTGTCACCATGGAGTTCATACGCTTTTTGGTCATAGGCTTTAGCTGCAGTAATTTCAATTGGATATGAGCCTATATGGAATTTCTCGCCATTCTGAGTGATGCTAGCAATAAAAGATTTCCGTTGCGCGTCGGTATATACACCTTGGTATTTAGAAGTTGTGTTCTTCTTCGATCTGTAAGAAACAACCTTTTCTAATTCGTGCGTTTGGGCATTGTTGTCTTTGTCGATGGCGTTCAAAAAACAGTCATCACCCCAAGCTTTTGACGCCGCGGCATTATATGCTACAGCTGCATCATCCTCATTTGTAAATTGTCCTAATCTTTAATCTTGCCGTTGACATAAATTTGCGCTACCCACTTTTCTTTGGTTTTATCCCAAGAAACACCTTTGTATTTTGAAGTAGTTCCCCTGTGCCCTTTTGCATTTCGAATTACCTCAGCTTTTGTTGCGACCACCAGATTACTCTTTCGGAAATTTAAATGATCGCCGTCAGCGAAGCGTACCATCTTGTCACTTTCTAGGTCATTGACAATGAAGTGGGTTAGTTTAATTCCGGTTGTAGCATTTCGAACTTCTAAAGTACTTCCATTAGATTTAGCAAAGACTGTCCAATTGAATGCTGCACATCGTTCGTGTTCCTCATCATCTACAATAGCTACAAACCCGTTTTGTAATGGTATTTCTTTGACCACCTTATTCACCCTTTCCACTGTTTTTAGGTATAAAAATAGAGAAGTCCGCCTAAAACAGACCTCTCTATTAAGTTTTATTTAGAACGGTAAATCATCTTCACCGACAACGATTGGTGCATCTTGTGAAACAGGTGGATTTGTATCCGATACATCATAATACTTCGCTTTAGGAGCAGTACGTTTCTGCTTCACCCCATCAACAACCTTGTCATATTCCTCATGTTTTACAGTGATTTTCAGATTTTTGTTGATAAACTGTTTTGCCATGTCATCCGGTGAATTGAAAGGATGTCCGTCCGCAAATCCGCAAGCTTTAATTAAACTATTTACAATCTTGATTGATACCTCATGTTCGAAAGTAAACGTGTTGTATAAGATTTTTGCGCCCTGGTGTTTCTGCGGAACATCACTACGAATCTCGAAGTCTACCGAAAGTTTCGGTTTTCCTGCTTGTGTGGTACCAGGTTCGGCATTCACGATAACGGCTTCGTATTTCCCTTCTGCTACTAATTCAAATGCTGTACTCGCGTTAGATTCATCAAATTTAAAAAATGACATATATTATTTCTCTCCCTTTTCTTCTTCAATTGTGGAAGGCAGAACAAAAATTTCTTCTTGCTTGCATCCCTTGCGATCATCTAATTGGTTTTTTGCATAAATACTGTTTGTTCCTTCTAACACAAACCCCCGATTACCATCTGCTTTAATCATTAATCGGCCAACAACATCACATAGCCCTAAAACATTATTGATGATTTTTGCGTTGATTTGAGGATAGCTGCGGTTGTATCCTTGACCGTCAGATGAAGTGTATAAATCCGTTGTTTCCCAAGCTGTAAAAACAATACGATTTGCTAGGTTTTTCATCCATCTGAATGAATTAACAACTCGGAATTGCATTTTTTGATAATCACCTTGAGCTGGCACACCTTGATTTTTTCCGATGTATCCAAGATTCGATAACAAGCAGCGTTCTAATTCTGATACGTTATCAATGGCGATATTGTCATACTGACCTTTGATAGTTTCTAAATGAAGCAATAGCGCTTGCCAAAAATCCCAAGTGTTTTGATTATCAACATAAATAATGTCGATATTCGGATTACCTTTTAGTACATGACTTGTACGATCTACATCAAGTACCAATGTTTTACCTGGTAAAAAGTTTAGCGTGTGCGATTTCCCTAGTCCTGGCGGGCAATAAGTTAAATATGTCTTGCCGGGTTTGTCCGAAATCTCACTTGCATTGTGAGCACTAAAGTCGAATTCCTGTGTCATGCCTTCCACACTCCTAATCTATTAATATGGCAAGTCCTCATCTGGGACATCTTTTTTATCTGCGAATGGATCTTCGAAATCCGGCAATTTTTCTACTTCAGGATCTTGTACTTCATCCATGTTCATTTGACCATCTGGTGCATCAACTTTCGGCTTACCCTCCATAACCTCTTTAGGTGTGCCGTATTGATAAGTTAAGTCAACCAAGAAATACTGACCATATTTGTTGTACTTCTCGCTGATTTTATTCATAATCAGTGCTTCATTTTCCTTAGCAGCAATTACGATTTCTTCTGCTTCCTCACGTGTATCTGCGTAGTGCTGTTCTTTTTGATTGAGTAATTTTTTAGTCATTTAATTAGCTCCTTTAATAGATAATTTTCTTTTGTTTGAAATCTACGAATATTACATTGTGGAAGGCCTGTGCATATGCCTGTTGAAGTTGTTCGAGCATGTAAGCCCTCCTATACTGTTTCAACTTTAAACGTTGTATTTTTAGGTTTAATAGTTACACCTGGAACATCTTGACCGTTTTCATTAATGACTTTTTCAACACCATCAATTTCAACAACTTGAAGTGTTTCCTTGAATTCGCCCCACTTCACTTCCTCGGTGATTTTAATCAACTCTTCGTTATTCGCTTTTACAAATTCTAATAACTTTTCTTCATCAACTTTAGTCGGCTTATCAGGTTGTGCTGAAGATGTAGTTGATTTCGACTTACCGTATGACGTAGAAATTGTTTTCTTCTTCGGATTTTCAGCCAATTCTTTCGCATGATATTCAGCGATTAAATGTTGGAAAAATTCCACTGTATTGAGATGAGACTTCGATTCATCTTCTTGCCAACGTTTGATGCGGTCGATTTCAGCATCTGCTAATGCTTGATTTTTCTTTAACTCAGCTTGTGCATTAGCAATTTGACGGAATGCCCAATTTAAACTTTCGAGACTAGTAATTTCATAACGTTGTTTGATTTCTTCTTTTTGTTCACCTTCCACAATTTCTAATTCTGGCGCTTCGAGTTCGTACTCACGTAATGGATTAACCATATTTATTCAACACCTCCATAAATAGCGTTAGTATCGTTGATGATTGTTAAGTATTTAGCATGACACCAACTATCATCATCATCACTACCACCAATAGGCTTGCGGTACACATGATCACCATATGTCACTTTAGTAACTTCTCTTTGCTCCGGATATGCGCTACCACCGACTACAATTTGTCCTTTAGTAAATTCCATAGGCTGCACCGCCTGTTCAAACTCACTAACATCAAGACCAAGCGCTCGTCCTAGTGCGATAGCTTTTCCAATGTGTTCGTTGAATACGTCAGATGGATTGCATTTTGCACGATTGATTAAATCAGGTTTATTTCCAAGTCGATCACCTTTAGAATTAGTTAAGAATACTAATGCAGTAACTTTATTATTTTTCACATGTAAATCAACGTTATAGAAATTATTTCGATAAAACATATGCCCTTCATTAACCATTGGAGCATCTCTGTTTTTACCACGTTCGATAACTTGCTCAACAAACTTCATCGCCTTCTCAATAATTGCAGCACGTTGTTGATTTGGTGTTAATGGTTTGGATTCGATTAGTTCGTAGACATCCACGTTTTCTGGTGTACGACCAAATCCTTCTTCGTAAACTCGATATTTGCCATTTTCATTTGTTAAAAATCTAGGTTCGCCCCATGCTTCAATAACTTCATATGGCTTCCCTTCCGTAATTGCGTTTTCGTTCGTTTTTTCAACATGTTCTTGCGTAAATACAACCACATCACCATATTCAGCTTCACGATCAACCTTACGATATTGCTTACCTTCAAATTCGATGATGTCCTCCACAAATAATTGTGTGGAAGGCTCATCCGCATAACTTACACCATCAATGACTTTACTTTCACGAATTTGATGCACGATTAATTTCAGTTCAGCTACCTCGGTTTCGAGTGCTGTGATACGTTGGTTTTTGGTTGGTTTTGAATCTGCTAATTTAAAATTCTTATTTAAATAGTTGAAAGTTATTTTATATGGTTGACCATAATTATTTTTTAAACTAACACCTTCACTAAACGTGTCCAAAACTTTGTAATTTTGATTTTTAGTAAAGAACCCTGTATTTTTTTTACTAATATATATAAATGAATCCCCAACATTAAACTTTGTCATTTCGCATCCTCCTGTGGTAAAATACCAGTGATTTGATTTTGATTTGATTTTTCAACTTGCTCGCTCTCGGTTGCAGCCTTGAGTGAGTTTTTTTGTGCCTCAATTTGGGCATTCTGTGCATCTTCGATGTCTTGCCAATAGTCGCCTTCACGGTCGTACTCTGCGTGTGTGTAGCCTATACGCATGTGGTCACCTACTTAATTAACTTGATTGCACGTTGCAGTACATCAACAACATTCTGATTCTTCATTTCAGAAACCATTTTCTCAAGCGCTATTGTTACTTCTGATTTTTCTGTGTTAGGCTGATATTTTTGTAGAATGATTTGATTGTCATTGATGAATATTTCTACTGGATCCTTTTCTTCAATATTCAACGTGCGACGTAACTCCTTTGGAATAACTAAACGACCTAATTCATCGACTTTACGAACGATACCTGTTGATTTCATTACTCGTTCACCCCTATTTTTTTATAAACAACCATGATGTACTCGCCATCGTTATTCATAGCAATTTTCACATCAATAACCTTTATAGAATCGTGGTGCTCTGCTAACCATTTGTTAATGCCGTTCTCATCATTGCAATAAACTTGTATCACTATTCGTTCACCTCCACTCAATTATCAGCAGCACGTTTAAGCGCTAATGTTTTCAACAATGTGGAATACAACACTTCATCCAATGGCAGTCCTTCAATTTCATGAACATCAAACTTTTTCAACTGTTCAATGACTGCTTTGCGCTTCATCGGCTTCATCATCGACATTTAGGAAATACCCCTCCGTGAATGCTTTGACTTCTTCAACCCCATCAATCAAACCAAATAAACGTTGTTGTCTAAGCTTGTACTCATGTTGCTTTCTTGATAGTTGACTATCAAACGGTAAGTCTGGCTTACTTTCCATACCTTCAATTGCTATATTTGTTAGTTCAATATTTTCATGCTCAAGCATTTTATCAAGATGCTCAATAAGCCTGTTGTTGCCTTCCACAATTCTTGCTTCAAGCTCTGGATATTCAAGCGCTGTCTTTAAATCAAGGAAACCATCGTAAATATCTGCTGCATTACCTTCTAAGGATTTGTCAGCATAAGTTTTATCCAAGCGCCCTTTTTCATCTCTTGTGTTAACTGATGTTGGCTCACCATCGCGATTATAATGAATTGTTAACACTGACATTTTTGTACCTTTAACGTTAATTACTGCTTTCATTTTTATTCCTCCTTATATTTCCTTTCTGTTAAACTATTGGTAGAAAGGTGGTGTTAAAATGGCTATAGAAACTCATGAAAATAAATACTTAAAAAATTGTTTAAGATGTAATCATGAGATTACTGATCTAACTGAAGACCATATTTATTGCACTCAATGCGGTTCACCTATTCGTAATGAATGTACTGGAACATCTTCATTCATTACTGACATCAACGAACCTGTAGAGCATGATTTTGAAGATGAAGAAGTATTCATTCTCGAACCTGACGCAGCATACTGTCCAAAATGTGCTTCACCATCGCTTTTCAATCAAGAACAATTGATTGAAGTAAGGTATGCAACGCTTGAATTAGTTAAACAAACAGGATTTAAAATTAGTGATGATGATGAAATTCCGTTTTAGTAATAGCATTTTTTAAATCAAGTTTTGTCCCGCAGCGTGTGCAATACATAGCTTCTTCTATGTGAAATTCTTTACTGCACACGTTGCATTTACATTGCATTGATTCTACTGGCATTAGTTTTCGTTTTGTGTCATCCACACTCTTCATCTCCCTTCATAGTTTGATAGATTTACTTTTTGCGTGATGCTACAGCTTTCGTTATTGCTTGCGCTACTAATGCAACTAGTACTGGTTTAATGTTCATTTAGTTAACCTTGCTTTCAAGTGCCTTAACATTCAAAGGATCCGTTAAATCTTTACCTGTATTTCGCACCATAAAGTTATCGAGTTCGATAGTTGAAACTTTCATTCGCCCTAATTTAAGACCTTGCAACATACCACTTTTAATTAATTCATATACTTTGTTTTTATTGCATTTAAGTCTTTTGGCTACTTCTGCAACTTCTAAAAGTTCATTCAAGATAAATCACCTCTTTGTTAAATGCTCAGTATTTTACGAATGTGCTTTATATGCTCTTGTGCTTTCGGGCCATCTTTACGTCCACGAATTATGTCCGATAGATAAGCGTTCGAAATACCGACCATTTCAGCTAATTTCTTTTGACTCATTTTACGTTTGAACAGTTCAGAACGAACTTCTGCACCTAAATCTTCTGGCATAATAACACCTCATTTCTTTGAAAAATCATACCGTCATCGGCTCGGTATCACAGCGCTTTACTTAATTGGAAAATATTAAGCTAAATTATTTGCTAATCTAGTTGACCTAAAATGACTTTTTTGCTATTATAAACCCATAGCTAAATAAGACTTTAAGAAAGCCTTTAAACCAACATTTAAGCCGTTCCCCAACGAAAAAATGTTTATAAATAGGTCGTATTTTTTATACTCTTTTTAGCCAATAAATTAGCTTATGAACACAGTATAATGACTTTATAGTTAGTTGTCAATCTATTAATGACTAAAAAGTTAATATTGTTTCGTTAAGCCTTGCGAAGGGTTGGTATATGTGAGTTTAGTGAAAAGAATAAAAATGCTATGCGATGAGAGAACAGTAACTTTTGCCGAAGTAGAAAGAGAAATAGGTATCTCAAATGGTCAAATAAGAAGATGGGATAATGTTTCTCCTAAAAGTGAAACATTACAAAAAGTTGCAGACTACTTCGATGTTAGTACTGATTATTTACTTGGACGCACTAACGAGAAACGTTACTACGATTTAACTGAAAAAGATGAGCTTGCTATCCAAAGAGAACTAAAGAAAATAATTAATGGCGAGGACGTAGATAATGCATTCGCTGCCTTCGATGGAAGGATTTTAGATGAATTAGATGAAGAAGATAGAGAATTGTTAATAGCCTCTTGGGAAAATACTTTACGATTAACTAAGCGTATGGCAAAACAAAAATTTACACCTAATAAATATAGAGATTAAAGTCGGTGGTGTTTTGATGAATATTAAAAAGATTATAGGGCAATTAGTTAAAAAATATGGTACGAGTGATCCTTTTAAGTTGGCTGAACTACTAGGGATAGTTGTTGTTTTTGAGCCACTAGGGGGGATTTTTGGATATTATAGTAGATCTTACCGTACATCAAACAATTTTTAACGTGCGCTCATGAACTAGGACACGCTATATTACACCCAGACGAAAATACGGCATTTTTAAAAAAGAATACTTTATTTTCTACCGACAAAATTGAAATCGAAGCTAATACATTCTTTGTCGAGTTATTGTTACCTGATGAATTATTTAATGAACAATGTTGTTCAGGTTTTACCATCTATGATGCTATAGAAGAGAAAGGAGTTCCAATTGAGCTACTTTCTTTAAAAAGCGTAGATGGTAAAAAAATTTTACCCTAAAAAGAACACATATTCCCATTAAAGGTGGTGATTCATAAAAGAGTTAAACATTACAATAATTTTGAAAGGAGAAATTATTATGCAAGGCGGCGTAAGGAAACGAGGTAACAAATGGTATTACTATTTTGAATTAGGATTGGTTGATGGTAAGCGAAAAAAAATCGAACGTACAGCTGAAGGTGCTCAAACAAAAGCCGAAGCAGAATCTGTTTTAAGAAGAAAAATATTAGAGTATGAAAATGCAGGCACAGTATTTAAACCATCTGAAATGACTCTTCATGATTTTTTAATGTTTTGGCAAATTGAATATGTACAATTAAGGTTAAAACCAAATACGCAAGACAACTATCGTATAACAATTAAAAATCATATATTACCACACATTGGTAAATACAAATTGAAGTCGCTTACTCCGCATACTTTACAACAGTTTATGAATATGAAAGTACGTGAAGGGTTGGCTCGACAAACGGTTAGTATAATACAAGGGATATTAAATAAAGCATTGAAGCAAGCAGTTTATCCATATAAATATATTAATGAAAATCCAATGCAATATGTTGAATTATTAAAAGATAAGGATCGTAAACCAACTAAGGATGATTTAAAAATACAATCAAAAGAAAATTTAAGATTAATGAACGAAAGATTAACAGAAGATCATCCATTCTATTTGCCTTTTCATATTGGTTTTCATTGTGGAGTTCGAGTAGGAGAATTATGTGGACTTGAATGGAAGCATATTAATTTTGATGAAATGACAGTGGAAATTGAACAGCAATTAGTTAGCAAAAGAACTAAAGCTGAAAACGGAAAGGTTTATTATAAATGGGGTGTTGGTTCGCCTAAATCTAAATCTGGATATCGAACTATCCCAATCGGTAGATCCTTAATGGATATACTAAAAAAAGCGAAAAAGAAACAAATTGAAAATCGATTAAAATATGGAGAGTTTTATCTTCAAGACTCCGATCACGATTTTGTTTGCAAAAAAGAAAACGGAGAACATTACACACCTGCTGTTATAAAGTATCAAACAAGAGAGTTGATTACAAAAAAACTTGGTATCGATTTTAATTACCACTCTCTAAGGCATACCCATGCAACAATGTTAATCGAAAATGGACAACCTATAAAAACAGTCCAAAAAAGATTAGGACACAGCAGATCAGCAATTACTGAAGACCGCTATGTCCATTTAACTCAGAAGATGGCAAGAGATGCTGCCGATATTTTTGATTCCATCGCGAAAGATTTATAAAATGCTGGCACAATTTAAAAGCGGTGGCAAATCGGTGGCAATCTCCACCCAACTGATATAAAAACACTTATTTAAAACCCTTATAAACGTTGTTATATCAACGTTACTTCGTATCATCCATTTTCAGAACAGCCATGAATGCTTCCTGTGGGACTTCGACCGAACCAACTTGTTTCATACGTTTCTTACCCGCTTTTTGTTTTTCAAGTAATTTACGTTTACGCGAAATGTCACCACCGTAACATTTTGCAAGTACATTTTTACCCATTGATTTAATTGTTGAACGTGCTACAATTTTTTGCCCAATTGCTGCTTGAATTGGTACTTCGAATTGTTGACGTGGGATTAATTCTTTCAGTTTTTCTACAATCACTTTACCACGCTCGTAAGCAAAGTCACGGTGAACGATGAAACTAAGTGCATCAACTTGTTCACTATTAAGGAGGATATCCATTTTTACAAGTTTCGATGTTTTGTAACCAATTAACTCATAGTCAAACGATGCATAACCTTTTGTGTTCGATTTTAGGTAATCGAAGAAATCATAGACAATTTCTGATAATGGCATTTCATAAATGATACTAACACGTGTTGTATCGATATAATCCATCATCTTGAAATTACCACGTTTGATTTGGCAAAGCTCCATAACAGCCCCTACATAATCATTTGGCACCATAATCGTCGCTTTAACATATGGTTCTTCTACGCGGTCAATTTTTTGTGGATCTGGCATCATTGACGGGTTATCGACCTTCACTGACGAGCCATCTGTCATATGCACATCGTAAATTACAGATGGTGCCGTTGTGATTAGGTCAATATTGAATTCACGCTCGATACGTTCCTGAATGATTTCCATATGTAAAAGTCCTAAGAATCCACAACGGAAACCGAAACCAAGTGCTTGTGATGTTTCAGGCTCATATTGAAGCGCAGAGTCATTTAACTCTAATTTTTCTAATGCATCACGTAAGTCATTATATTTCGCTGCGTCTATAGGATATAAACCGCAATATACCATTGGATTTAAACGACGGTAACCAGCTAATGCTTCTGTTGCTGGGCGTTTCGCGAATGTCACTGTATCCCCTACACGAGTGTCGCCTACATTTTTAATTGACGCTGTTAAATAACCAACATCCCCAACAGTTAGTTCTGCTTGTGGTGTGATTTTCGGTGTATGAATACCGACTTCAATAACTTCGAATTCTGCACCAGTGGCCATCATACGGATTTTATCGCCCGCTTTTATTGTACCGTTCATGATACGGATAGAGATGATAACACCTTTATACGCATCATACACTGAGTCGAAAATAAGTGCTTGTAAAGGCGCATCTGGATCACCTGTAGGCGCTGGTACTTTTTCTACGATTTGTTCTAAAATGTCTTCAATACCGATACCTGCTTTAGCAGAAGCTAAAACAGCTTCAGAAGCATCTAAACCAATAACATCCTCGACCTCTTGACGTACACGCTCTGGGTCTGCCGCTGGTAAATCGATTTTATTGATGACTGGTAAAATTTCAAGGTCATTATCAAGTGCTAAGTAAACATTTGCAAGTGTTTGCGCTTCGATGCCTTGCGCTGCATCGACGACTAAAATAGCGCCCTCACAAGCAGCTAAACTACGTGATACTTCATATGTGAAATCGACGTGTCCTGGTGTGTCGATTAAATGAAATGTATACACTTCGCCATCTTTTGCTTCATATTTTAATTGCACTGCGTTTAATTTAATCGTTATGCCTCGCTCACGCTCTAAATCCATTGAGTCGAGTAGCTGTGCTTTCATTTCACGGGATGTCAGTGATTTCGTTTGCTCAAGAATACGGTCTGCAAGCGTTGATTTCCCGTGGTCAATATGTGCGATAATAGAGAAATTTCGAATATTCTCTTGTCTTTTTAAACGTGCTTCTCGGTTCATATCTTCCACTCCTAATTAAACTATAATGAATTATACTATGAACTTCATACAAACCACAACATTAGAACGGCATAAATGCTGTTAAATCAATAGTTACTCTCATTTATGATTCTTATTTTCTGCAAATCCGTACATTTGAAAGTAGCTAAAGTGGGCTGAATGGAGTGAAGAATAGTTCGGTTCTGGTCAGGAATGCGCGAAGACAAATTATAAAACTTTAAAGTCCATCTTCTCATCATAGTAGAAGATGAACTCTCTCTAAAATAAAAATCTCTGTAGACTTCAGCAAATCCCATTTTTTTGATACTAAAGTGTATTATTAATGATTGTTTGCTTAATTAGGTCTGTTAAGGTTTCAATTCCTTTTGGTACCAAATGAACACCGTCAGCAGCAAAATATTCAGGATGGCCAATAGCTACAGAATGCCAATCAATCAACGTAATATTGTCATGTTCTTGTGCTATTTTAGATAATGCATTATTCACTTTACTTTCCCACGAGCGTGGTACACGGGTATTTATTAAATAAAGATGAGCATTTGAAAAAGCACCAAGTAGCGAATTTATTTGATCATTAGTAAAATAACCGTTTGTGCCTAGTTGAATAATAACTGCTTTGTCCTGATCATTGAAATTACTGTAACTGGGTACCAATTTGACAGCTTGTGAAACTTGTCTCCCAATTTTCGCATCAATTGTAATGGTAGGGTATATTTTATGTAGGCTTGAAGCAATATCTATCATTACAGAATCTCCAATGGCTAATATGCCATTATAAGCTTCATTAGAAGGTTTTACACTTGGATTATTATTGTCCTTTTGGGGCGTTTCTTTATTCTGTTCGACGCTAGCTCCAGATCTTTCTCCATCATCCGGTGATTTCTCCTCTAATGTGGTGCTTTCTAGATTGTTAGCTAAGTCTTTACTACTAGAAGTCTGTTGCTCTCCATCTATTTTTACGTGTGTAGGATAAGACTCCTTTGAATCATTTGAATCCTTTTTTTCTTCACCAACAATCCCTGTGATTCCTATAAAGAACACGAGAAGAACTAGGGGTAAAAGCACCGTTGTTATTTTTCTACCAAAGGAAGCGCTTGTCCACTTTGTCAAATCAATTACTATATACTGCCGATAATATGATCGGAAACCACGTTTACGAATTGGCGTTTCAATAAAACGATAGGATAGTTCCGCAATCATCAATATAATGACCAGCTGCAAACCGACACGCCAGTATTCCGGGTCCCCTATCTCATGAACAGGAGTACCCAACACCATAATAGGATAATGCCAAAGATAAATCCCATAAGATCTTGACCCTATCCAGCAAAGGGGTTTCCAAGAGAGTAATTTCCCTAAAAAGCTAACTGGATGACAAACACAAGCTATCAATATAGCTGCATTTATACAAACAAGAAACATGCCTCCTCTGTATAAAAAACTTTGATATTCATCTACAAAGAACACACAAAGTATTAAGGTACCTAAAGCGATAAAACTTGTTATATTGAGTTTATTGACATGCTCAATAGAAAGTTTTTTGGACGTAAGTCTTTTCATTGGCCAAACTAGAGCTAGCCAACAGCCAATAAGTAATTCAAATGAACGAGTATCTGTCCCGTAATAAACGCGGCTGGGATCCATTCCTGGCTGATACAGTATACTCATTAACATCGCTGAACATAATGCACTGATAAAGATGAATATCGATAATTTGCTTTGCTTTTTAAATATAAATAACCCAACAGTCAATAAAACGGGCCAAATAATATAAAATTGTTCCTCAATGGCTAATGACCATAAATTTTTCAAAGGAGAGGGTGCTCCGAAACTATCAAAGTATGAGAGTTTATGATAAATGAACCACCAATTACTTGTATAAAAAATAGAAGAAACTGTATCTCCACGCAAATTACTTAACAGTTCCTTGTTAAATAGCATCACCCAAACAAAAGTAACAATAATCATTACATACGCAGCTGGAAGTAGACGTCGAATCCTAGCAATCCAAAATTGGCCTAAACTTAACGTTATCCCAGTTCCTTTTACCGGTAAAATGGTAGAGGTAATTAAGTAACCCGATAGTACAAAAAAGATATCAACTCCTAGGAACCCTCCACTGGCCCAACTGAAGTTAAAATGGTAAGCAATGACAGATAGTACTGCGATGGCTCTAATCCCATCTAATCCAGGGATGTAACGATGATTTAATATCTTGCCTAACATAATATTCCTCCAATAATCTGTACAACCTCTTATGATATTTTAAGATGTTTATAATTCTTCTTATGATCCTTTACAACTTCCCCTTCACTTCGATACGAATCATAAGTTTTCTATATAAAAGACGCCTGAAATACCTTAAAAGTTTAGAAAAAAATATGTAGCATGGAAAAATGTTTCGGAAAACAAAAATACTTTTTAACTTCATCTCCATGAAAAATCCTTTGGGATGAAGCTAAAAAGTATTTTGTTAAAACAAGTGTCCGTATCAGAAATTGGTATCAGGTAAAAAAGGGGCTAACAAGTTGCTTCGATTGGAATTTATCACAAGCTCACGTTTGCGAAGATTAGCATGAATTTAATGATTTGGCGAAAACGATTCGAAAAATGTTATTTCTTTTCCGTTGCAAAAGCTTTTGCAATAGCTTTCCCTAAAACAGCAATTGTTCGATTAATTTCCTCTTCATTATTGCCAATTCCCCCAACCTCTACAATCATCATTTGTTTTGCTAAATCTTGATTGTAACGTCCATCGACACCATCGCCACTTTTAGATATAACGCCCTTAGAAATATTAGGAACAATCGAATTTAATGTTGTCGATAAACTTTCAGCATATGCAGTGTTCCATCGATAATTCGCATGCTCAGCTCCTACAACTAAGGCTATTTTCGCATAGTTTTCACCATTATACGTTAAGGTTGTTCGATCATGTTTTAAAGAATCTCGATGTAAATCTAATATTAAATCATATTTATTTGTTTCTAAATTTTTACTCAAATGTGGTCTCATCACATTGTAAGCTTCATGATATCCTCTGCCTTCTAGTTTAATTTCTTTCATGACATCTACACCTAGAACCTCTGTTTGCAATCCATTTACATTAAAATGATTGACAATCATATCTTGCAAACTAAAAATGTTGGTTGTTTCATGAGAAGTCGCTACTTTTCCGCTGACAGCTTGCACCATTGGCTCATATGCTTCATGTGTATGGGTAAATAACAATAAAACTTTAAAGGGATCTTTCGTCTGCTCTAGCACACTTTGTTCAGCCAAATTCGTAGCGGCAAACACGACTTGTTTATCCTCTGGTTGCTTTAACGGAGTCGATGCTTGCTTGTTGAACGGAAGTTGCCCAGCAATGACAGGTAATACGAAGAAGAACAATAATAGACCAGTTGACCATTGTAGTTTTTTTAGCAAAGTCACACCCTCCTCCCCTTATCGTATGGAGGGGATGTGTCATTTAGAACGATGAAATTATAGTTCGCTTGCCCATTTCATTAGCATAGATGAAATGAGTGTTGCATACTTATCTATCCAATAATCAGCTTCCTTTGGTGTGACCATTAGCTGTGAATGAGAAGCCGCAAATGTTTCTTCAAACAACTGCTGACGCTCCTCCTTTGACCATGTAGCCCATTCCCCAAAGATTGGTGTTATCAGTGACATATCTAATTCTTTGTTGATATCTGGCTGCCAAGAAGATAGTGATAATTTAGAAGAGGGTTTACCACGTTCTGCGACACGTGCCGCTATAGAGCGTAACATTTGCTCTACTGCATCCGCGATTAAAACGGGTGCATCCACCACTGTCGGGACACCGATTGCTGTTACAGGAACGCCAAGCATTTCAAATGAAATTTCCTGGCGCTTATTCCCTACGCCAGAACCAGGGTGAATACCCGTATCTGTAAGCTGAATTGTTTTGCATAAACGACTACTTGCTCTCGTTGCGAGGGCATCTACTACAATAATTAGCTTTGGTTTTAAACGTTCTGCCAATGCTGCGACAAATTCACCTGTTTCATAGCCTGTCTGTCCTGTTACCCCTGGCGCGTACATGACAAATTTGTCATCGATTTGCTCAAGACTATGCAAATGATCGATTAAATAAGGGCCTATGGCATCAGGTGTAATTGTGCGATTTCCTAAACCTATGATTAAAATTTTGTCATCATTTTTCCAGGAAATCGACTCGTGTAATTTTTTAAAATTCGAAAGGAGTGCCTCCTCAAGCTGTTGAAAACCATCCTTATCTTCCAACGTAAGGGTTGGGACAGACAGTGTAATATACTGCCCTTCCTTTTTACCGATTTGTTTTTCGCCTTCCGGGTTGACTTGCACATCCGTAATTTTTACTCGGCCAGCATTTCGATCTTCCACTTGAACACCACTTGACTGCTCTAGTGTTTCTTTTTGCTCCCTCGTTTGATGTAAAACAACCTCATCCGATTCATCAATTAAGTCTGTACGTTGCCAATTTAAATTTTGCATATAGTTCACCTCAATCGGTAGTTTGTTCAAACTGTCAAGTAAATATTCTTTGCGTTTATCTATTGCAATTTAGCCTAGCGTTTGTTAAAATGATTTTTGTTGTATTAACACAAGAAATCAATGAGAAGTTATCATCTCGTACCTATTTTAGGAGGTGAAAGATATGCCAAACATTAAATCTGCGATTAAACGCGTAAAAGTTAACGCAAAAGCTAACGCTGCTAACTCTCAAGCTAAATCTGCAATGCGTACTACAGTGAAAAAAGCTGAAAACGCTGTTGCTGTTAACGCTGAAAACGCACAAGAACTTTTACAAGCAGCTTATAAATCTTTAGATAAAGCAGCTTCAAAAGGACTTATCCACAAAAACGCGGCGGCTCGTAAAAAGTCTCGCCTAGCTAAAAAAGCGTAAGTGTTTATAAAGGATCAGATTACTCTCTCAGGGGTAGCTGGTCTTTTTTCATTCTTCAACAAAAAAAGCTGCCCAAAAATTATTTTTGGACAGCTTTTTTAAATTTCATATAAAATACCACATCTAGACAATTCGTTTTAATAGCGGTATTTTTTGAATGATCCACACAATAAATGTTGATAGAACTAAAATAATGAACACTTGCATCGGAATTGCAATAATCGGCTTAAAAAAAAGCTCATTGCCTTCAAAAAAATAAGGACGTACTTTATCTAGAATCATTGCATGAACTAAGTACACACCAAAACTGGTTTGCCCAATTAGTTTGATAATGCCGCTTGTCTCATACGTACCACGTACTACCTTTCGATTGACCCAATATTTCACGAAGACAAAGAGTGCAATACTCATCACGATAACATTTGGGCTAGAGTACGAAAAAGCATAGCTTGTAAATTGCTCCTGCTCCTCAGTTAAAACATTTGTACGTAATACTGTTTCTATTGCACCGACCATTCCTAAGACATATATTCCTATACGCCATTTCCTCGTTAACTCAAAAGCCGCCAAATAATAGCCAAGTAAAAAGAATCCAATGTATTCACTCAGCGGGAAAAACAGTGTAAATTCATTACTCACAATATAGGAATAATAGCGGAAGCCGCCATAAAATAAAATCCATAGAACGATTACATAGCCAATCATTTGTCTAGATGCATGATTGATGAATATATTAAATATCGGAGCTAATAAATAAATACCGATAAGTGCATAGAAATACCATAGATGATAATATACCTGATTGTTGAAAAACATTATAAAAAATTCTTTCCATGAATAGCCGGGGCTCCACATATATGTTGCCCATGCATAATAGATAATTGACCAAGCAATAAATGGAAGTAAAATTTTATTGGCACGTTTTTTGAAAAAATCGCCTAATGATTCTTCCTTTCGCCCAAGTAAAAGTGCCCCACTAATCATTAAAAAAATTGGTACACACCATCGAGACAATGCGTTATAAATAATACCGAATTGCCAATCAATTTCATTAATCTTACCATAAAGTACGACATATGGTGTCGCAGCATGTAATAACAGCACGCCTAAAATTGCTATGGCACGTAAGCTGTCCATATACTGAATTCGTTTTTGCACGTTCAACCCCCCCACGACATTATATAACCATTTATGTCTAAGTAAAAAATAAATATTTACAGTTGTCGTAGTAAAAACAGTTCTAAGTACCGCTCCCGATTACCACCGGCAGTTTTTAGCTGTAAATCCACTTCAGCTAGCTGATACAGGGCCTTTAGTAAACTTTCCTCAGAAGGGCGGTTACGCTGCTCGACCATCAACTTGACGCGATAAGGATGGATTTTCAAATTTTTTGCAATTTGCTGCGGATGGTAACCTTTTTTCAATAAATAAAAAACATTCGACATTGTGCGTACATTTGACGCAAGAAGACCTACAAGCATGATTGGTTCTTGCTTTTGGCGCAGTAAATCGTGGTAAATAGACAGTGCTGCAACTGGCTCATTCGCAAAATATGCATTCAACATTTTGAAGGCATCTTGCTCTAATGTTTTTGCCACTAAATCCTCCACTAAAGCAGTCGTAATTTCCCCACCCTCGCCTAAATATAATGCCAGTTTTTCAATTTCCATTTGTAGCTGAAGCATATTTGATCCAACCATTGTTACAAGCTGCTCGATGGCATTTTGTGTAATCGTATTTCCCTCTGCTTTCACAAGGCCTTGAATCCACACAGCTAAGTCTTGCTCTTTTGGTGTTTCCGCTTGTACTAAAAATGCATGTTCTTTCATCATTTTCGTTACTTTTTTACGTTCATCAAGTTTTTCATATGGTGCAATAAAAACCGTCACAGAAAAATCTGAAGGGTGTCCAAGCCATGCTTCTAACCGCTTCACATCGTGATCAATTTTTTCCTTGCCTTTTTCAGTCGCTTTTAAAAACGAAGCATTTTTGGCTATAATAAGTTTACGTTCTGAGAAAAAAGGAATGGTATCTGCTTCATCAATCACTACATCAACGGGCATTTCTTCTAAATCAAATGTACTCACTTCTATCTCTTCATCGGGGCCGATTGCTTCTTTTAAACGTTTTACAGTTTCATCTATAAAATAGCTTTCCTCCCCAACGAGCAAATAAACCGGCGAAAGCTCACCTTTTTTTATGTTGTTCCAAACGTTTGAAATCATTGTTTCCCCTCCATCTAGCAATACGAATAGTATACATGATTTACGGCCTTTTGTGACTTTGACTGAATTGTGTCGTTTCCTTGCAACCAGGTTAATTCACGTTTTCGATATAGCTTTTATGAAAATGTTGTCTTATAATAAATAACAGAATTGGAGGGATAACAATGAATCCATTTGAAGGTAAAAATATACAATGCAGACGTAACGATGCAATCGACTCAGGCATTGGTTTCGGCGTATCTTTTGCAGTCTTCGCTATTATGTTCATCATCGCAATAGTAGTAGACTATGCTGCAATGTAAACCTACCTCTTAGACAGGTGTAAAAGACCTTGTTCACTATTGGACAAGGTCTTTTTCTGTATGCATCATCCAGTTATAATCCTGAATTCGGATTTCAATTGAGCCATCTACTGCGGTTGTCCTTGTCATTAATTGTCGTTTTATAAAACGCTCGACAACGATATCATGTGGGTGTTTGTAGCGATTATTAAGCCCTGCACTAAAAATCGTCAATTCAGGCTGTAAGAGCTCAACAAAGGACTCGCTACTTGACGTTTTACTGCCATGATGCCCTGCCTTTAAAAGCGTCATATTCGCTATCTGGTTGCCATAAAGCTTGATGAGCTCTCTTTCCCCATCCTCCTCCAAATCACCTGTTAGCAGCGCTCTAAACGCCCCTTGCTGCATATATAACACAATTGAATCATTATTGCCCTCATAATCTGTATCACGTGGCCATAAATAGTGAAAGCTTGTTTCGCCCACTCGCCATGCTGTTCCTTGCATCTTTTCTTTAACCGACACCTTTTGTCGCTGTGCTTCTACTAACAAATCTTGCATCACAGGTTTATCGATTGAGCCTGGTGTTACATGAATTTCTATCATGCGAATTTCCGCTAATACTTCCTCTGCTCCCTCCACATGATCAGCATCTGCATGTGTAACTAAAAAAATATCTATTGCTCGTATACCCTTGCCCTTTAAAAAAGGCACAACAACCTGTTTACCGACCTCATATGGGCTATTAGACGTCTTCCACGCCTCCTGTTCAAAGCGAAGAAGTCCACCGGCATCAACAACATACACAGCTCGCCTAAAAGGCAGTTCAATAACCGTACAATCCCCCTGCCCTACATTTAAAAACGTAAGTTTTGTCTCGTTATATAGCATTGGCGCAATGTGAATACAAACAACTGGAACGACGAGCACAGTTACGAACTTACCAAAGTGTCTTTCCTCTAAAAAATATAAACCTGCTAACACACTGACAAATGCCATACAAACAAGCCAAATTGCAGGCTTACCTGGTGTCCAAAGCTGATACGGTAGTGCTTGTAAATAGAGTATTGCCTCCGTCAGCCAAACACGCATTGGCTCATATACATTGAACATTAACTTAACCATAGGTATCGATGTATATGTCATTACAAGCAGTACAATATTAGCGGGTAAAATGATAAATGAAAATAGTGGTACGAAGATTATATTAGCTAAAAATGAGGAAATGGAAACTTCATAAAAATGATAGAGCAATAGCGGATAAACAAGTAGTTGGCAAACAAATGTTATCAAAAATGACTGCATCATCCAACCCCTTGATTGTTTAAAAATCACTCTTGAATAAACAATGCTCAATGTTGCTAAATACGACAATTGAAAACCTACCTGAAAAATGACACCTGGTTCAAATAGTACAAATCCAATAAAGCTAATTGCAAGTGCATCATCAATGGGTACACGCCACTTCACATAACGCATCAGCATGACAAATTCAACTACAGAAACTGCGCGCCATACTGAAGGGGCACCGCCAGCCAACATCCCGTAGATAGGTAAAATAATAAGTAAAACAACCCTAGCCATTTCTTTGCGTAGGCCTACGCGCAAAAGGCCTTCGTAAAACAACCATGACACCAGTGCCACGTGTAGACCTGAAATCGCAAATAAATGCGTAATGCCGAGTTTTTGATATGCCCGTTGAAGGTCCTCGTCAACATAATCCTGCAAGCCTATGAGAAGCGCCTGTGCCTCTGCAGCCAATGACTGTGGGAAGGTAGCCTCAATTTGCTTTTTCAAGTGCAATCTTTGTTGTGCAAGAAGTGTTCGAATCGATTTCTCTGCGGATACATATTTCCAACTCGTCACTTCGAATATGCCATTTGCACCTTTACTCACTAAATAATCTTGCATCGAGAAAGCGTAAGTATGGGCGGGTGGCGTCGGCGCTACAAGCTCTCCTTGTACAAGATACCTATAGCCTGAAATCGATGTATTTTCATAAAATTTTTTCTCTTGTTCTGAGGACATGGTATACACAACATATAGTTTTTCACCAGTCTCTGTTTGCACAAAGCCACGTAATTTTTGGCCATTAATTTTATATTCACTTGTCCACGTTAATTGAAAAGATGACGGTAAAGAGGAGGGTTCCGTCAATTGAACGATTGATAAGAAGAAAAACGAAAGAAGTCCAGCGCTCACAACGAGCGCTGAAATCACATGTGGCTCACCTTTATAGAGCAGCCACATTGCTAATAGGAGTAAGATAACGAGCAGCCATGTTGACTTGTGCGCAGCTAATGATGCTACAAGTACAGCCAATGCTACATAAATCCATTTATGCTTTACAGTGTTTTGCCAAATAATGCACTCACCTTCTGTTCATAAGGGAGTAATTTTTCTGCTGGTAGGCCACTCTCACGTAACTCATTCAGCATATCTATGTACAAGGCTATTTTTTCATTGCTTAAGAAGTCAATTTTACGTTCATCAAATGGGACATGTAAAACTTCCACTCCAGCTTTTTTAAAAAGTTCCTGTGCATACGGGTTGTTTTTATAATCTGTTGCATAATACACGCGCTCAATACCAGCTTGTATTATTGATTTTGTACATGGCAGACATGGGAAATGTGTAACGTAAAGGTCTGCACCCCTTGTCGGCGTACCGTACTTTGCACATTGTAGGAGTGCATTCATTTCTGCATGTATCGTACGGACACAATGATTATCAACGACATAGCAGCCTTCTTCAATACAATGTTCATCACCAGTAATCGAACCGTTATACCCCCCTGCAATAATACGTTTATCACGTACAACCGTTGCACCTACTGCTAGTCTTGTACAAGTGCTTCGTAAAGCGAGTAAATGACTTTGTGCCATGAAAAATTGATCCCAAGTAATACGCTCCATATGACTACCTCCAAAAATTTTAGGCAACCGCGACTCACTGTCAACGATCGCTTTTCTACTATAGTGTAGCGCTTTTTGAAAAGAGTCGTCAATATCACTAAATATTGAAGAGTTTACTTTACCGTTATTGAATCTTTTAGTTTTTCAAACGTCTTGTCGCCAATTCCAGTAACCTTTTTTAACTCCTCTATCGATTTAAAGCTACCGTTTTCCTGTCGAAAAGAAATAATGCTTTGTGCCTTAGACGGTCCAATTCCTGTTAAAGTTGTTAGTGTAGCCTCATCCGCCTGATTTAAATTAATCTTTCCGTCTATGACGCCCTCACTATCTTTAGACGTTTCAGCATTCGGCATAGCGATAAAACTAGACGCTACTTGATCTATTTGCTCACCCTTCGAAGGAATATAAATGACCATTTCATCTAACACTTTTTGAGCATGATTAATAAACTGCGTTTCTGCATCCGGTGTATAGCCACCTGCTAACTGCACTGCATCGATAATACGTTGCTCTGGCTTAAGCTCATAAACACCTGGATGTAAAACAGCACCTTTAACATCAACAATCACCTGTTTTAAGACCGCTTCTTGATCAGGCTCTATCATTGCTGTTGGTTCAGTAAGTTGGATTGTTTCGATGAGCTCTTCTTGGGGAGGTGAAGAGTCAGAACTCGAAAAGTAGAAGTAACAAAGTCCACTGATAACAAGCATGCCGGGGAGCAACACACTTATTCTATACTTTTGCCAAAAAGATTGGATCATTAAAAACATCCTTTCTATGCAAAAGGCACATCATATGGAGCTCCCTCTATCATACAATATCCCCTATTAATTGAAAAGTACTCTATCAATCTATAATCGATTTATATTTTAATTGAAGCTCTTTCGTTAACACATTTTCCTTATTGAAATGGCTAACATAGACTATCTGCATCGTACCTTCCACGTCAAGTAACATATCCGTTAAAATAAGGTATGCTGTATTGATAAATTCCACATACAATCACCTCATCTCTACTATATATTAGAGTATAAATCGTTAAATTTTCATAAACTTTAGATTGCACTAATGGATTTATAAAGGGGAGGAATAATTATGAAGATCAGAGCTGCAAATCTTGAAGATGTGGGAAAAATAGCTAGAGTACATGTAGATAGTTGGAAAAGTACATATGCAAATATTATTCCACAAAGTTATCTTGAAAATTTATCTTATGAAAAAAGAGAAAATTTGTGGCAGCAAAATGTCCTTAATGAACATGTATTTGTTGCGGAAAATGATAATGGTGAAATTATTGGTTTTTGTTGTGGAGGTAAGAATCGAAGCGATTCATATAGTGATTTTGAAGGGGAATTAAGTGCAATATATTTAATAGAAAATTATCAAGGCAAAGGCATCGGGCAACAGCTCGTAAAAACAATTATTCAATGTATAACAAATTCTGGCATGAATTCAATGCTAGTATTCGTATTAGCAGATAATCCATCAAAATACTTTTACGAAAAACTAGGCGCTTCATTTATTAATAGCATTGAAATAAAAATAGCTAATAAGAAGCTAATAGCGCATGTCTATGGATGGAAAGATTTAAAGCATCAAGTACTTATTTGATGGACTAAAACTTCTGAAACCTTTTCTTCTCGAATGACTACGTTTAAAAGAACAGCTCCTTCCTAACAACTATATTAAAGCTAAAAACAGCCCGATAAAGTTTAGAACTTCAATCGGGCTGTACCTATTATTTCACCGCACGTATAAAAATGCGTTCGCTTTCGTCTTCAGGTGCTTCGTCTGTAAAATCAGCGGTTACCTCAACATCTGTAAAACCAATCGTACGAAGCCATGTCATATATTGTTCAATCGGGAATGTACGTTGCACATGCTCCTCGTCGAAGCGCTCGTACAAGTCACTTGCCACATCACGCACATAAAACGTCATTTGATGGACAACAGAATGCTCAAAGTCACCAGGCTCAGTATGCCATACATAACTAATATCACCGTCATCATACGTAAAAGGACCATCTAAAAAGATATCATCCATTTTAAATAATGAATGGACATCAAAGAATAGCTGTCCACCATCACGTAAAGCCTCAAAAATATGTTTTAATGTTGCATATACGTCCTCTTCCTCAACAACATAATTGAGTGAGTCAATAGCAATTGTGACAACATCAAGTTCCGCAAAACCGTCTAATTCATGCATTGACATGCAGTATAGTGGTACATGCAAGCCTACATCTGCAAAACGCTCCGCCGCAATAGCGAGCATTTCTTCAGATAAATCGACACCACTTACCTTGTAGCCAGCATCTGCAAGCATTAGACCAAGTACCCCTGTGCCACAGCCAATATCTAAAAGTTTCGGGAATTGTTTGCTCGATGCATGCCGCATCACCCATTCCACATAGCGACTATAAGGAATGTCAGTTTGCAGCTCATCATACACCTGAGCAAAACGCTCATAGCTACTCACTTACGCCTCAGGAATGTCTAATTGAGGTGCATCACCCCAAAGACGCTCTAAGTTATAATAAGCACGCTCATCCTTGTGGAATACGTGTGCCACAACATCACCTAGGTCTACAAGAATCCAACGTGCGCCATCGAAGCCTTCCACTCGACGAATCTCATGGCCCTCTTTCACTGCCACATCTTGTAATTCACGTGCAATTGCTTGCACTTGGCGGTCTGAGTTACCATGAGCGATAATGAAGTAATCTGCTAATAGTGAAATACCTTGCATATTTAATACGACAATATCCTCACCATGTTTGTCGTCAATTGCTTTGTAAGCTGCTTGTAATAAAGTTGAAGTCATCCTTCACTGTCCTCTCTTTTCATCAAATCGTTATAACAATCTATTGATAGTGGATAAATCGCTTGCTTCGTATCGATTAAAAACGCCAATGTATGACGCACACAAGCACTCACGGCCTTATCCAAATTCTTTTGTACCTTCTTGCGCAGACGTTCTACACCATCAAAATGACGATTTGGTTCAATCATGTCTGCAACAAAAAGTATTTTCTCTAAACGGCTCATGTCTACGCGTCCTGTCGTATGAAACCGAATGGCATTTAATACATCCTCATCAACAATGCCAAATTCATGTTCTGCAATATACGCGCCAACTGGTCCATGTAGTAGCTCACTGCCCCATCCAATCAGACGGGGATCTAGTTTTTCGTCGTGAACAATTTTCTCCATCCAAGCGATATCTGCGTACTTCGCAATATCATGAAGTATGGCCGCTGTTTCAGCTTTTCTTTCGTCCTCGCCGTAAACCTTCGCTAACTCAATTGCTGTTTCCATCACACCAATCGTATGAATATAGCGCTTTTCAGGCATACGTGGCTTAATCGCCGCTAAATACTGTTCACGTTCCATATAGACCTTCCTCTCGTATGAACGTCTCTACCGCTTCAGGCAGTAAAAATGTTACCGTTCCACCAGTAGCAAGGCGTTCACGAATCAAGGTTGACGATAAATCGATTTGTGGCACTTCCACCATTAATACAGGGTACTCTGTTCGTGCCTCCGTACTTGGACGTTTCACACCTACAAATTGCACAAGCTTTACTAATTCGTCGATACAGTACCACGTATGAAGCGAATCAATCATATCTCCACCAATGATAAAGTAAAACTGTACATCAGGCTCTCTCGCACATAACGCAGCAAGTGTCTCATATGAATAGGATACGCCACCTTTGACTACCTCATACGACTCCACACGAAATTGCGGATATGGATGAATTGCACGCTTCACCATTTCAAGGCGATATGCATCACTTGCATCATGCCGAGCCTGCTTATGCGGTGGTAGTGCATTCGGCATAAAACGAATTTCATCTAATCCTAACGCATGAAATACTTCATTTGCCATCATTAAATGTCCGATATGTGGTGGATTAAACGTCCCTCCGAGTAAACCGACTTTCTTCATTGTCTCACCTTATTTCGCTGCTTTTGGTAATACAATCTTTTTGTTATTGCGTGATTCTTTATATAAAACAACTGTTAGCCCTATTAATTGTACAAGCTCAGCATGTGCCCCTTTCGCAAGAGACTGTGCCACATCATGCTTGTCTTCTTCACAGTTATCTAAAATACGTACCTTAATAAGCTCACGTACTTCTAATGCTTCTCGAATTTGCTTTGTCATTTCGTCATTAACGCCGCCTTTTCCTACTTGGAAAATTGGAGTTAAATGATGTGCTTCCGCACGTAAAAAACGCTTTTGTTTACCTGTTAACATAAAAATTATTGTCCTCCTAATTGCGCCTTCAATTGCGCAATCATTGAATTTGTATTTGGGTATTCGTCAAGCCAGTAATTGAAAGCAATCGCTCCTTGATGCACGAACATCCCAAGACCTGTAACGACGGTTGCCCCTTTTTCCTCAGCCGCTTGTAAAAAAGGCGTCATTAATGGATTATACACAATATCCGCAACAATTGCGCCCTTTGCAAGTCGATCTAGTGAAAATGGCATTGAAAAATTGCCCGTAGCAAGCCCAGCTGACGTCATTTGCACTAAAATGCTGAAGTCAGCCAATGTTTCCTCTGCTTGTGCCAACGAAATGGCACGACCTGTACCCATTTCATCAACAATGGTCTGTGCATTCGCTACTGTCCGATTTGCAATGGTTAAATTGGTATAACCGAGCTGATGCATCGCAAAAGCAATCCCACGTGCTGCCCCACCAGCTCCAATTAGAAGCACTGGCTTTTCTTTATGCGATTTGCCAACAGCTTCTTCAAGTGAACGAACAAATCCAACACCGTCTGTATTATAGCCTTTTAATTTGCCTTCTTTTGTTCGTACAACTGTATTGACTGCGCCCATTTTCTCGGCTAACTGATCTAGCTCATCTAAAAAAGGAATGATCGCAGTTTTATGTGGAATCGTGACGTTCCAGCCACTTGCACCTAATGTTTTAAAACCATTAACTGCTGCCTCTAAATTTTGTGATGTCACATGCACTGGTATATACGTCGCATCGATAGCCATCTCCTCAAACCAGGCATTGTGCATTGCTGGTGATTTTGAATGCTCGATTGGATCACCAATAACTGCAAACCATTTCTTCATTGTCTAGTGCCTCTTCTCTTCCGATAATTAAATGAGTGACGGACGAATCGATACTTGTACACCTTTAGGCGCATGAGCTGCAACGACAACGTTTGCATGCTGTATCGTAATCCAACCAAGACCAGAAAACACAACATCAGTTTTCGATTCTTTTATCGAAAACTCGTGGCGTACCAATTCTGGTAACTGGTCGATAAAATCTGCAGTTGGGGGTGCAAGTAACTCCCCTTTATGCTCAGCATATAATGCATCCGCCTTGTCAAGCTTCGTTCTGTGAATTGGCAAATCATTTGCCACATGTACCGTAAATGCTGAACGCTCCCCTTGGATAAAGTCAAAGCGAGCAAGCGCCCCAATAAATAATGTTTGACCCGCATTTTGCTGATAGACTTTTGGCTTAATTTCTTTTTTAGGCATAATATATTTCAATTCACTTGCGTCAATATGGTGTGCCATCTGATGATGATTAATAATCCCAGGCGTATCATATAATGCACTACCATCGTCAAGTGGAATTTCAATCATATCTAATGTTGTCCCTGGGAAATGAGATGTTGTAATTACTTCTCCTTCACCAGTTGCTTGTTTAATAATGCGATTAATGAACGTCGATTTCCCAACATTTGTACAACCTACAACATAAACATTTCGCCCGTTCCGGTATTCGTCGATGGCCTCCATTGCTTCAGCCATCCCTTTGCCCTTATGTGCACTGACTAAAAGGACATCAATTGGCTGTAAACCGAGTGCCTTTGCTTCTCGTTTTAACCAATTAATCACTTTTTTAGGCTTCACAGACTTAGGTAATAAATCGGCTTTGTTTGCTACTAATAACACTGGATTTTTTCCAACGAAGCGGTGAAGCCCAGGCAGCCAGCTCCCATTGAAGTCAAAAATATCAACAATTTTTACGATTAAGCCTTGCTGTGTTCCTAGACCATTTAAAATACGTAAAAAGTCGTCATCTGTTAATGACACTGGTTGAATTTCATTGTAATTTTTCAAACGGAAGCAACGCTGGCATATGACCACGTCTTTTTCTAATGATGATGGGGGTGCATACCCAACTGCTGTTTTATCTTCTGTTTGAATTGTCGTACCACAGCCAATACAATTTGGCATTTCGTTCATTCTTTTTCCTCCCAAGTAAGTATTCCTTTACGTTTTAAATCATTGAACACTCGGCGTTCAATGAAACGATTAAATTTTGTCACAAGCCCATCAGATTGTGCAACTGGCTTTACTAAAACCGTATGCAAACCTAACCGATTGGCCCCCATTACGTCTGTTAATAGCTGATCTCCAACCATTACTACTTCATTGGGACGTAACCCAAGTTGAATAATGGCACTATAAAAGGCATTACGGAATGGCTTTTTCGCTTTATGAATATACGGAATTCCAAGTGGTTCAGCAAAATGTTTAACACGTGTCTCGTTGTTATTTGATGCGATGATCACGCGAATGCCTGACTCTTTCATAATACGTAGCCAAATAATGAGCTCTTCCGTTGCATCTGCACGGTCCCATCCCACAAGCGTATTATCTAAATCCGTAATAATACCTTTAATACCTAATTCTTGTAGCTTTTCTGGTGTAATTTCAAAAATACTCGTCACAAATTCATCTGGTAATAAAAAATTATACAAAATAGCGACCCCTAATCTAAACGTATTATTCGACCATTATAGCATATTTGCGAAGGCTTCACCCATTCGAATTGGGCTTCCCTGAACTACATTATCAGTAAATGCAATTGCATCTTTTTCAAATAACATAACCACTGTTGAACCAAATGAAAAATAGCCGACCTCTTCGCCCTTACGCCAATGCGCTGTCTTATTTGTCAGCACGATAGAGTTTACAAAGGTAGCACCAACTTTAATGAATGCGACTTGCTGGTCATTCGCCATCTTCAACTCCGTTACAAGGCGATAATTATGCGAAATCGGTTTTTTACCATATGTGAGACCGAGTTGATTAACAGGGTAGGATGTTTGACCTAATGTGTATTGTCGTAGTACATGGCCATCAATCGGGCTATGTATACGATGATAATCAGCTGGACTTAAGTAAAATACGATGTAATGTCCGTCGGTATATTGTGCGGCACGCTCTACATTTCCTAGTAAATCCTGTAAAGAATAGGGCTTACCTTTCACAAGAAAAGTCATATCCCATTCGATACGGCCAAACGATTCCACTTTCGCATCGACTGGACTTGCATAGACAGTGGGACTTTGAACGATTGGTCGTGCTTCTTCTAAGAGCTCTCTCGTAAAAAAGTCATGTAAACTTGAAAATTGTTGTGTTTTTTTTGAAACTTCTTCAAGGTTAATATCGTATATTTTCATATAGCTTGGAATAATACGTCTACTCCATTTTGCTTTTGCAATAGTTTGCAAAATATGGGAGGACTGTTTGCCGTTTGTTAATTCTATCAAGCGTTGATACAGTTTTTCTTTCATAAAGCAAAACTCCTATCGATTAAATTAGACTGTCAATTTTTTCGCATCCGAAGTATAATGGTACAATATCTTAAGTGCAAAGGAGTGATCCCCCTTGTTTTTTTATCACAAGTTGGTGGATACCACGGTTAAGAAAATGAAATCGCACGCAGCAAACTTCATTACAATTAGTAATATGTCCTTTGGTGGCGCGGCCATAATGGCCACTTTACATGAATATTATAGCTATAGTGTCCTGTTTATCTTTATTGCAGCCCTTCTTGATCGCTACGATGGAAAAGTAGCGCGCGCGCTCGGACAAGAATCTGAATTAGGTAAACAATTAGATTCTATGAGTGATATTATATCATTTGGTGTAGCACCTGCATTATTAATGTATGGAGTTGTCCTAGTCGACTTTGGTTTTGTCGGTATGATGATGACCGTTCTTTACATCGTCTGCGGTGCGATGCGATTAGCTCGCTTCAATATTAGTGAGGCTAATGGCTTTTTCACAGGGTTACCGATTACAGCTGCAGGTACGTTACTAACATTAACGTATTTTGCATCGAATACGTTCCACCCTGCGTTTTATCTTTTCCTTTTTCCAATACTAGCGTTATTAATGATTAGTACATTCACGTTAAAAAAAGTGTAACAGCAAACTTGCTGTTGCACTTTTTTTCATTGAACGCCGTTTCTTAACATATACTGTCGAAAAATGGGGAAAGGATGAAATCATTCAATGAGCGGAATTTTTACTTCTATGCTTCAATTATGGTTTGAAATCCCAGCATTATTAGGCTACTTAAAAGGGCAAACATTCCATAAACCCTTTTCAAAGGAGGAGGAAGCTGCTTGTATTGAACGATTTTTAGGTGGTGATGAGCAAGCACGTCTAGATTTAATCGAACGTAATATGAGGCTCGTCGCACATGTCGTAAAAAAATTCCATCCAAAGCATGAGCAGCTTGATGACTATATTTCCATCGGTACGATTGGTCTTATGAAGGCCGTTGAAAGCTATACCCCTGACAAAAAAACACGGTTAGCTACGTACGCAGCACGCTGTATCGAAAATGAAATTTTAATGCACTTGCGTACCCAAAAGAAAGTTCAAAAGGATGTATCCTTATTTGAACCAATTGGTACAGACAAAGATGGCAATGCTTTGCAGATACGTGACCTCCTACAATGTGATGAAGAGAGTGCGACAGAAAAGCTCGAACATAAAGAACACGTTGCACAGTTGTATCACTATTTACACATGCTTGATGAACGAGAGCTTGAAATTGTGACACTTCGTTATGGCTTAAATCATCAAGATGCACTCACGCAAAAAGAAATTGCTGCCCGCTTGAACATTTCTCGTAGCTATGTATCTCGTATTGAAAAGCGAGCACTCATTAAACTCTATCAATTTTACAAACGTGATCAAAAGTCTAGTGAGTAGTTTATTGTAATTTGTTATACACAAAAATTCAACAGATTGAATATATTTCAACGTAATTCTCCTGTACTACTTGTGCGCTCTATGACAAAAAACCACTCGCTGTTGAACAGTTAAAAATGTGGTGGAATTTTGTATTGGTTTTAAATGGTATCACACGAATCCGATATTCTTAATTACATGGATCAGATGTGGCCTGCTCTCAAAAAGAACGTCTGTAGTTCAGTGTGAGGTCTTGTATGTGAACAGGGTTTATCTCTTGGTGTGTGAAAGAAAAAGCTCCTTTGTGGCTTTAGCAGCCTCAAAGGAGCTTTCTACACAATATTAGTGAGTGGATTCAGAAAGTTCAGCTGAAATAAGTGAACCAATTAACGTCGTAAGAATGACTACACCTGCTGTCAAAAATAACATCATTCATGCCTCCCATCCGAATGTAAAGAGAAATTTATCCCATGTTAATGGGTGCTCAGACGCCCACTTCAAATGAAGAGTAATAGAGACATTTAAGAGGGCTAATAGGAACACGTTTCTTGAACACATACTAAGTTCGCTGCATTCTGTAGTTACGTATGTGAGACCCGTGCCTGATGGCTAACTAAAATCGTTGGATAGACAAAGGACAGGACATCCTGTGTTAACGCTTGCTTGCATGTCCTGTACATCGAAAGTTTCATCGATTCAAGTTTAATTTTATTAATGACAGTGTAGCATTTGTATGCACAGAAAACTGTGATTTTTCTCACTCTCCAGCCACTCATTTTGACCATTTTGTGTAGATTATAGCGAGGAAATCGCTTTTAACACTACTTGTGTCGAATGTTTTGCTGCTACTGGTAAGAATTCATCAAAGCTGATGTTTGATTCTTTTCCAGCAATATCAGATAGTGCACGAATCACAACAAAAGGCGTTCCAAATTGATAACAAACTTGAGCAACAGCTGCCGCTTCCATTTCGACTGCTTTCATTTGCGGGAAATGATGACGTACAGCTTCCACACGAACCGGATCATTCATAAAGGTATCACCTGAACAGATTAAACCAATATCATATTGGTGTTCACCTACTGCCTTGACAGCTTCTTCAGCGACTTTCATAAGCTTAGCATCTGACTTATATGCAGCAGGCATGCCAGCCATTTGACCAATCTCATAGCCAAAAATCGTCACATCCACGTCATGATGGCGTACTTCATCTGAAATAACAACTGCACCTACTTCTAATGCCTCGTCATAGCCTCCAGCCGAACCTGTATTAATCACTACATTTGGTTTAAATTCATGCAATAAGATGGTTGTTGACATCGCTGCATTGACTTTACCAATACCGCTCTTTAATAAGATAACTTCATTGCCCTCATATGTTCCAGTTGTATATTCACTTCCTGCAATTGTAGTGCTATTTGCATTTTTTAAAGATGCACGTAATAGTTCTACTTCTTCTTCCATTGCACCGATTACTGCAATTTTCATGTGTACGTTTCTTCCCTTCTTTGTCCAACTCTATTAAAAATAATCAATAGAGTACCTTTCGTCAATAGGCACCTTCTAATGTATTCAGTTGCTCAAGTTTAACAGGTAACCAGCCTTCATTATTAACCCACTCCATGCTCACTCGATACATTTCTGCTTTATTTTTTGTAGATACCGTAGCTATGGCTGTATCAGCACCACCATTATTTTGTAAACGCCAAATAATCATATTGTCATTGGCGATGCCTGTGGCCGCTGTAATAGTCGCTATTTTTTCAGCCCAGTCTACAGATTTATCATTATAGGACGATACATGCTCACCTGCTTGTGTTGTAGGTGTTGGCTTCCAGTTAGTATCTGTTACTACACGGTCAACGATTGGATCATCTGATGTTGTTTCAACGGCTTTGTCCTGCTCGGACTGTTCTGATTCCTCTGTAGGCTCTTCATCTTTAGTTACTTCATCTTTAGATACTTCCTCGTCTGTTTCGACTTCTTCCTCTTTAGGATGCTCTTTCGTCGTATCATCGTTCTTTTGCTCCTGAACTGGGTCCTCTTTTACTGTTTCTTCTGAGTCGTCTTGCCATTTAAACACATACATTGCCGTTATAACAATGAGTATAAAGACAATGCCAATTAATAGATTTAAAAGTTTATCTAACTTTTTATTGTGAGATGGCTGCAGATGACGACTGCTTCGCGTTTGTCGTTCACTCACGAAAACTCCCCCTCTCTAGCCAATATTTTAACAAGTTCCTCGCCACTTGCAAAATAAAAACAGCTAGCTCTTCTTAAGAAAGAAAAGCTAACTGCTTGTACACAACGATTATTTAATCGAAATAATTTTCACTTTCATCTCGCCACCAGGTGTTTGTACAGCTACTTCTTCACCTTCTGCTTTTCCTAGTAGACCTTTAGCAATTGGTGATTCATTAGAGATTCTGAATTCCATAGGATCCGCTTCTGCTGAACCAACAATTGTGTAAGATTCTTTATCTGTTGATGGTTTTCCATCAATAATCTCTACAAATGTAACCGTTTTCCCAAGTGAAACTACACTGTTATCTGTTTCATCCTCTGAGATAATTACCGCGTTACGAATCATAGATTTTAAAGTAGAGATTCTTCCTTCTAAAAAGGCTTGTTCTTCTTTAGCAGAATCATACTCAGCATTTTCAGAAAGATCCCCGAAGTCACGTGCAATTTTTATACGTTCTACGATTTCCTTACGTGTTTCTGTTTCTAATTTCACTAATTCATCTTCTAATTTTTTCTTACCCTCAGCTGTCATTGGGTACTGTTTTTCATTTGACAAAGTTCTTCACTCCTTATTTCTTCAATATAAAAACATAAAACTCGATTAAATGCATGCAAAAATGCATTTAATCGAATTTTATTATTTTTAATCCATTTCAAAATGCTCTTTGACCTAATAGTATGCATGCTTTACAAAAATATGCATTGGTAAGCATGTAAATATTGTCAATACCACTCTATCTTATTACAATACGTGGTCAGTTTCAAGAATAGTTTTAATTTTCGTTACCATCAAATCGATTGCCACCTCATTATCCCCACCTTCAGGAATAATAATATCAGCATAACGTTTTGTCGGTTCAATAAATAAATTATGCATTGGGCGAACTGCAGATAGATACTGGTCAATCACAGAATCAGTTGTACGTCCACGCTCTTTAATATCACGCATTATGCGACGAATAATACGTAAATCAGAATCTGTATCTACAAATAATTTAATATCCATTAAATCACGTAAACCAGCATCTTCTAGCACTAAAATACCTTCTAATATAATAACATCTACCGGAGCTACTTGAATTACTTCCTTCGCCCTTGTATGTTGCACGTAGTCATATACAGGTTTTTCGATAGGTTGACGCATTAAGAGCTTGTTAATATGCTCAATCAGCAGATCATTATCAAACGCAAGTGGATGGTCATAGTTTGTCTCTAAACGCTCCTCAAATGTTAAATGACGCTGATCTTTATAGTAATAATCTTGTTCGATTACAACTACCGAATGGTCACGGAAAACATCATAAATAGCATGTGTCACACTCGTTTTACCCGAGCATGATCCACCAGCGATTCCGATGACGACTGGACGCTTTGTTGCCATTAGTTATTCCCCTTTCGCATCATGTTGTGCGGTTTTAAAGGCATATCGCATTTAAATTTAACAATTTGTAATGGATGACGGGCCGCATCTAAGCTATTACCATCCTCATCCCAAATTTCACCCATTGTGAAGCGGAAGTTTTCGATTTCAGGACCAAAGAACTCTACTTCATCTCCAGGTTTAAAATAGTTACGTTGTTGCATTGTCACTATTTTTGTTTCTGGATCATGATCTAAAATTAACCCGGCAAATTCAAACGTCGTTTTACGGCCATGTACGCCAAACATTTGCTCTTCATGGCCTGGCGCATCGTGGAAGAATGCTTCTGCTGTGTCACGATTTGCACATTTATCTAGTTCTTCAAGCCATTCACGTTTAATGTTGAAGGTATCTGGGTCAGCACAATAAGCATCAATTACTTTACGATAAACAGAAATAACCGTTGCAACATAATGTATTGATTTCATGCGGCCTTCAACCTTTAATGAATCAATACCAAGCTCAATCATATGAGGGATGGCTTCGATTAATTTTAAATCTTTTGGGCTCATAGCAAACGGTGCATGATTATCATCATATAATGCTTTTTCCGCACCATCTTCTACCTCATACAAATCATAGTCCCAGCGACAAGATTGACAGCATCCTCCACGGTTAGAGTCACGTGCAGTCATATGATTAGATAGTACACAACGACCTGAATAAGCGATACACATTGCACCATGAACGAACGCTTCGATTTCAATATCGACTTTTTCCTTCATGAGTTTCATTTCTTCGCCACCTACTTCACGTGCTAAAACTACACGGTGTAAGCCCTCTTCTTTCCAATACTGTACAGCCTTCCAGTTAGATAGAGATTGTTGCGTAGAAAGATGAATTTCAAGCTTAGGCGCAGCAGTACGGCATGTTTCAATAATGAGTGGATCTGCTACGATAATGCCTGTTACACCTGCAGATTCGATATCCTTCAAATACTGCTCTAAACCATCCATATTTTCATTGTGCGCAAAAATATTCGTTGTAACATAGATCTTTGCGCCATATTTATTAGCGAATTCTACACCCTCATGCATTTCCTCGATGGAAAAGTTATCTGCATTTGATCGAAGGCCGAATTCACGACCACCAATAAATACAGCATCTGCACCGTAATGTACAGCCACTTTTAATTTTTCTAAGCTACCTGCGGGGGCAAGTAGTTCAGGTTTCTTTGTAATAACACGCTTACCATCCACGATTCCACGGATTTTGTCATTTTGTTCTAATGCTAATACCATGTTCTTGCCACCTCCTAGTACACTGTTTCTTTGAAGATAAACCCAGTATCGAGAGGTCTGATGGCTGGCTGAATGTCTTCAATTTTTGCTAGTAAATCATCTTTAATGTCTTCATAGGCATCTTCTGATTCGTCAAAATATGTGTCGATTGCTTTACGGTAAGCCTGCGTTACAGTCTCAACGTATGCTGGTGTTTGCAGTACACCTTCGATTTTCAGTGCATCAATCCCGGCCTCGAATAATTCACCAAGTTCATCAATAATGCACATATCATTTGGACTGAAAATATGCGTACCATTTGCATCCTCATAAATCGGATATTTATTGTTACGCTCATCATCATGAAGGAACATATTTCGATTTTCTTTGCGATTTTCAATTTCCATTACTTTTTCTTGGTATAAGAAATAATGACCTAGTAATGGACGCTTCGATTGGAACATACATGTCATACCATGTACTTGCACTTCAATTTCCATTTCCACATTTTCTTTAATCTCTACTACTTCATCTAAAGAAAGCTCACGTGCAAGTACTGCCCGAGCAGCACCACGTTTCCCCCAATAATTAGCCGTAAACCAGTTTGTCGCAGTTGTTTCTGGATTCCAATGCAGTGGAATTGTTACACCTTCATCACGACGTACGATGATAACAGCAGGATCACCGAAAATTAATCGGTCAACACCAATACGCTGCATTTCTTTTAAGTATTTGCCAAGTGCGTCTAGTTTTTCATTATGGAAAAGCGCATTCACTGCAACATATACTTTTTTACCAGCTGCATGAATAAGCTTTGTTGCTTCTTCTACTTCGCTGACAGAAAATTCTCCAGCAAGACGAAGGCCAAATTGTTGTTCACCAATGACAAAAGCGTCTGCTCCAGCTTCTATAAGTGCTTTTACATGGTCCACCGTCTGCGGTGTTACAAGCAATTCAGGTTTTTTCATAGTAGTCACCTCTTCAAACATAATAATAAGCCATCACCGACTGGTAAAAATGCACTTGTATAATCAGGATGGTGCATAATCCAATCTGTGAAGTTTTTTAAATTTCGAATCATAGTGCGCTTGCGACGCGGCACGTCCTTTAAGTCCAAATCTGACAAACCATGCATATACATATTATCGATATACAAGACTCCACCTGATTTCACAAGTGGGGCATATTTTTCAAAGAAACGTTGATATTGTCCCTTTGCTGCATCAATAAAAACTGCATCGAATGTCGTATGAATCGCCTTATCATCCACTTCTAAGGCATCCCCCTCAATTACAGTAATACGATTTGAATCAGTGGAACGTGCAATATAATCCTTCGCTTTCATAACCCGGTCTACATCACGTTCTATCGTAACGATTTGCACATTTGGCAAAGCTTCTGCCATTCGTAGCGCCGAATAACCGATGGCCGTACCAATTTCTAAAATTTTTGACGGATTTTGAATACGAAGTAACTGATTCAGTGCGTCTATGCCTGCAAGCTGCATAATCGGTACATGATTGTCCTTCGCATACGCTTCCATTTCTAATAGCAAATCATTACGTGGTTGAATAAATGATTGTATATACGCATCCGATAATTCCATTGTTTTATTTACACCTCAATCAATCACACCACAGCAAAATTGCCACTGACGCTTCGCTATTACTCTGCTTTGTCACAGATAAACAATACGTCAATTTTGAATTGCCTTTTGCAATGCACGAGGTCGGTGACGATGTCAGTAACCTCAACAGGACTTGGCATTTTAACGAACATCATAAATGACCTTCGCTGGGCGCTTTAACTTGATTCAGCTGTGGTTTGAATCCCAACTGAATCGAATACATTTTTTGGCATTCATCCCCCACCTATGGAAGTAGAGGGATTCTGTAGCCGCCTGCTCACTTAAAGCATGTTTTCGTTACATGAAAAGACCTGCTGATATAAATTACATTCAACGAGGGAAGCCCTGTTAACCATATCCATAATTCATCATCATTTACCTACAAAAAGAAAAAGACCAAACGTGATGTCTTGGTACTTTGCCATACAAAAATGAGCAATTGTTTTTTCGAATATGTTCGAAACAATTGCCACCACGTATATATTGAATCCATTACACTTCAGCGTAATTGTGTCCACTCAATACAAGACTTGCAAAGTCTATTATTGACGCTTCATTTTCACGTAAAAAACAGCTGTGACATTCACCGGAGGCTTTAACTTTATTCAACAGGCATTTATAATACGCCTGTACAATGCAAGTCGAAACCTGCTGTTTCACACAACCTTTAAAGGTCGTATTTTGCTGAATAATGTTAAAATCACAACTTATAATAGCATGAAAATAGAAGGAAAGCTATTTTTCTTTCCTTCTATTTGTCTTATTGCATATGCTTTTTTCTAGTTAGACGCAGCTATTCAGCTTGTTTCAAATATTTTTCTATCTTTTGTAAATGCTCATCATAAGTTTTCGAGAAGTGGTTGACGCCTTTTTTATCAGCTAAGAAATAGAAATAATCCGTTTTGCTCGGATTTAAAGAAGCTTCAATCGATGTTTTACCAGCACCAGCTATTGGTCCAGGTGGTAAGCCTTTGTTTTTGTATGTGTTATAGGCATTTTCCACTTCTAAATCCTCGAATAGTACACGGTCTTTATGTGAACCAAGTGCATATAAAACAGTAGGGTCTGTTTGCAGTGGCATTCCTTCATCAATACGATTAAAGAATACACTTGCAATCGTTTCACGATCTGTTTGCGCTGTCGCTTCTTCCTCCAGTAATGAGGCAAATGTTAAGAGCTGATGCACCGACATTTGTTTTTCAGCTAAAGCATCACTGTAATTTTTCACAACATTATTCATAGCTGCTATCATTTCTTCTACAATGGATTCTAATGAAGGTTTTTCTTCAAAGTATGAATACGTCGCTGGGAATAAATAGCCCTCTAAATCATAGCGAATATTGTCTGCGAGAACTGCATCTGTCACAAGTTCCGGATAGTTGGCCATCATTTGCTGAACAAACGTATCACTTGTCACTAAATCCATAAATTCTTTTTGTGTATATGGCGTTTTCTTCTCAATAATATTACCGATTTGTTCAAGTGTTAAGCCTTCTGGAATCGTCATTGTAAAGACTGGCACACGATACACTTTCCCAGTTTTCAAACTCTCGATCAGCTCGTCCAATGTCATCGCTTGTGTTAAATCATAATTTCCAGCTTGGAATTGTGATTCATTTTTAAACTTGGCATAATACTTAAAAACGCGTGCATCTTTAATAATGCCTTTGTCTTCTAATAAAGCCGAAATAGACCCTAGACTTGAGCCAATTGGTACCTCAACGGCAATTGTTTTTGTCGCATCCGGATCCATTGGCTTTAATGCACCCTTCACATAGTTATAGCCCATAAAACCGACAATCCCAAATACTAGGACAAACACAATTGCTATAATTGCTACTATTTTTCTCACGATTTTTACCTCAGATTTTTTTTCCTGCATTTTTGAAAACATTTCTTGTTTTTTAGAACCGTTATCCACGGGTTTCCCCCCTATCACTATCCATTATCATACTAGAAATCAACTTTTACGACAAACAGAAATCGACAATTCAGGAGAATTAGCATACATGGAAAAATCCGCTAACAATTTTTGTCAGCAGATTTCGTTTTTTATAATTGAAAAGCACCTTGTTTTTCATCCACTAATAAGCCTTGCGCTAGCTGTGAAATGACCACATCGTCAGCAGGTGGATTGAAGCGGCTGCATTGTACATCACGGAATAGGCGTTGCAATTTATTTGATTTCGAAATGCTCCGCCCACCAACAATTTGCATAGCTTTTGTCACAATTTCAATAGCATTATTGCAAATCATATACTTTGCAATACTTACATCATCTGCTAATTGCTCCTTAATCGCTGGATTTTGCTCTACCTGAGAGGCAATACTATAAAGCGTGCGTCTGGCTGTTTGATATAACACTTCTATTTCGCCAATTTTTTGTTGCACATGGCTAGCATGGGCAATCATATTTTCCAGACTGTATGAATAGGTATTTTTTGCAAAGTCAATTGCATAATCTCTTGCAGACCCTGCAATGCCTAAATAGACAGCTGGAATTTCTAGTGAATAGACCCGACCATCTGCTAAAAAACGATTCACTTCATTTGGCCGATGTCGGTATAATAATGCTTCATCGGGCACAAATATGTTATGGAAAATAATATCATGACTGCCCGTAGCACGCATTCCCATCGCATCCCACGTATCAACAACTTCAACTTGTTCATTTTTCGTAATGAGGAACTCCGCAGTTAAATTTTCTTCTTCTAAATAGGCGGTAATCGTAAATTGCTTTAACATTGGCGCTAATGAAGCAAAGGCCTTTTCACCTGTAATTATATAGCCCTCATTCACTTTTTTAGCAGTCGTCCCAGGTAAGCTGCCACGTGAAATATTGCCTTTCCCGCGTTCACTATTGATAATATTCAATAGTGATCCTTCTTCGACAGCTTTACGGCTCAGTTCTGCAAATACTGGTTCTGGCCATGTTCTAGCCTCACGAACATTTAAAAATGTTAATAAGTGCCACCCGACAGACAGGGCAGTTGAAGCATCGCCTCTAGCTAACTGCTCCTGCACTAATAACATTTCATATAGTGAAATTTCCTCCCCCCCATACTTTTTCGGCACCGTTAAGCGGAAATAGCCTGCGTCTGCCAAAATCTTAAAATGCTCAAATGGAAATTCACCGCTTTCATCATAACTAGCTGCCGTTTTTTCAATTTGTGTTGCCAAGTCACGGGCATATTGTACAAGCTGCTGTTCACGGTTATTCCGAATATATACATCACTCATTACGGTGTCACCTTACTTTTCACAAATCGGTTCTCTGGCTTTTTCAGCCCTAAGTGCTCACGAAGTGTCGAACCTGTATAATCTTTCCGATAGATGCCGCGTTCTTGCAAAATAGGGATAACCTTTTCTACAAAGTCTTCTAAATCACGAGGTAATAAAGGAAATTGCAGCATAAAGCCATCTGCTGCATTCTCTACAATCCAGCGCTCCATTTCATCTGCAATTTGAATGGGTGTCCCAACGAAGGCATCACGTCGGGCTGGGCCAAATAGACGCGCATATAAATCCCCAACCTTTAAATTTTCTTTCTTAATAATGTCTAAATGCTCATAGAAATGACTTTGAATACTATTAACCATTGGAAATTCCACTTCGAACGCTGGCGTATCTAAAGAATACTTGGAAAAATCAACATTTCCCATATAACCTGAAACAAACTTTAAGCTCTCATATGGATCTACCAAAGCTTGTAACTCATTGTACTTACGGTGGGCTTCTTCCTCCGTATCACCGACAATTGGCGAAATGCCTTGCAATACTAGAAGTTCCTCTTGTGCACGCCCGAATGGAGCAAGCTGTGCTTTTAAATTACGATAATGCTCCTTCGATTTTTCGATATCATCCCAATGTACAAAAACTACTTCTGCAGTACGTGCTGCCAATTTTTGTCCTGGCTTTGACGCTCCTGCTTCCACAATTACAGGCTGCCCTTGCACGGAACGAGCAATATTTAATGGTCCCTTTACCGACACATACTTGCCCTTGAAGGCTGTTGCATGCACTTTTTTCGGATCGTAAAAAATATTATTTTCACGATCATATACAAAAGCGTCATCTTCCCATGAATCCCATAATGACTGAACAACATCAATAAATTCCTCTGCACGTTCGTAGCGATGATCATGCTCCCAATGCTTATCACGACTAAAGTTTTGAGCAGTCTCTCCTGTTGCATCGGCCGTCGTAACTAAATTCCATGCAACACGCCCATTACTTATATGGTCGACGGACATTAACTGTCTCGCTAGCACATATGGTTCGCTATAAGTTGTCGATGCAGTAGCCCCTAGACCAATTTTTGTCGTTGCTGCCGCTAAAGCTGTAATCTGAATGAGTGGGTCAAAACGATTTAAAATGTGAGGATGAGATTCATGATTAATTGCTAAACTATCAGCGACAAAAGCAATATCAAATTTACCCTTTTCGGCAATCTGTGCGGCCTTTTGCAACGCTTGAATATCAATACTTGCATTTGCCTGCCCTTGGGGATGTTTCCAAGCTGCAACATGCATTCCAGCTCCTATTAAGTACAACGCTAACTTCAATTCCTTTTTCTTCGCCATTCATCATCTCTCCTATTTTAATATGAATAAAACTGTTTCCATGTTGCTAACTCCTCCAATGACAGCTTTACAGGAATATAATTACCTTTAGAAATATCAGTAATGAAATTTGCGGTATCTTCACGTTGATAGATATCCACAATTTTTTTCAATGTGGCTTTGTCATTATCTTCTGCCTTTGCCACAATGACATTGATAAATGGCTTTGCGGTTTCATTCTCATGAATAATAGCATCCTTTAAAAGCAAGCCCGCTTCTACTGCCACACCATTATTAATAACCGCGAAATCAGCATCCTCCATTACACGTGGCGTTGTTGCACCCTCTACAGGCAGGATTGTTAAATTTTTCGGGTTGTCTTTAATACGGTCCTCCCCACCATTGCCATCAAAATCATCTGTAACAGTGAGTAAATCGTATTCTTGCAATAATAACAATGCGCGTCCCCAGTTCGATGGGTCGTTTGGCACAGCGATTTTAGCTCCTTCTTTGATATCCGCCAATGTGCTATATTTGTTTGAATATAGACCAATAGGCGCCATAATTGTCGTGCCGATCGCCTGTAAATCTGTATTATTATTTGTATTAAATAAGTTTAAGTACGCTACATGCTGAAAGGCATTGATATCCACTTCATCCTCTTCTAAGGCTTGATTTGGGTCGAATTGAGCGGAGAAAGTAACGAGTTCTAGCTCAAGGTCTTCCTTCGCTGCTTGTTCTTTTATATACTCCCAAGTTTTCAGTTCCGAGCTGCGAATACCTACTTTTACGACATCTTTTTCTCCAGCTTTCGCACATGCTACAAGCAAAAATAATAATGTAAGCAATCCGATGATATAGTTCATTTTTTTCATGGTAATACTTCCCCTCTAAGACACTCTTCGTAGTTTTCTTTCAAAGCTATTGCCGATGCTTTGAATAATTTGAACAAGCACAACTAAAATCACAACTGTTACTAAAATCGTGACATTATCAAAGCGCTGATAGCCGTAAGTTATAGCTACATCACCAAGACCTCCGCCGCCAACTGCTCCAGCCATAGCCGTTGCACCTATTAAGCCAATAGTTGCTGTCGTGACACTTAAAATCAATGATGGGAAAGCTTCAGGCAATAAAAATTTACGAATAATCTGGAATGGAGATGCTCCCATTGCCTTCGCCGCTTCAATAATGCCTTCATCCACTTCAAGTAAGGAATTTTCTATTAATCTGGAAATATACGGTCCGATATGCAATACAAGGGGCACAATTGCTGCTGTAGTCCCAATAGCCGTTCCAACAATTAAACGTGTAAATGGAATAATAGCAACGAGTAATATAATAAATGGAATGGAACGAAGCGTATTTACAATAGGGTTCACGATAGAAAAGAATAATTTATTTTCCAAAATATGTCCTTTTCTAGTTACAACTAATGTAATGCCTAATATAAAGCCCAAGATAGCGCCGAAAAATAACGAAATACTAACCATGTACAGCGTATCCAATACTGCGTCGATAATGATTTGTGAGCTCACCTTCATGTGCACTGACCTCCTCAATCTGAATATTTTTGTTTTGAATATATAAAAATGCTTTTTGTATTTCTGATTCAGGTCCAACAAGTTCAACGATTAAATGACCAAAAGGTATACCTTGTAGCTCCGTGATATTGCCAAACAGTACATTGACATCGACATTGAATTTTTTCGCCACCTGCGATACAACGGGTTGCCCAACATCCACCCCAATAAACTTCATGTTATAAACCCGTTTTGAGCCATTTTTTTCTTCTTTCAGTTGCTCATAGATTGACTGAGGTATGTCATCACGTACGACCGATTGCACAAAATTTTTGGTTGTATCTTCCTTTGGTGCTGAAAAAATTTCAAGCACATTCCCTTCTTCAATAATGTGGCCATTTTCCATAACCGCAACACGATTACATATGTCGCGTATCACTTCCATCTCATGCGTAATCATTAATATCGTAATACCAAACTCATTATTGACACGCTTTAACAGCTCTAAAATAGATTTAGTCGTTTGTGGATCCAGCGCAGATGTCGCTTCATCACACAATAATATGCTTGGCTTGGTGACAAGTGCTCGCGCAATCCCAACCCGTTGCTTTTGTCCCCCTGATAATTCATCTATATAACGATTGACCTTATCTTCTAAACCAACGAATGTTAGTACCTCACGTACTTGTGTTTCAATTATTGTTTTGTGGACACCACCTAACTCCAATGGTATCGCCACATTTTCAAAAACGGTTTTAGAATTAAGAAGGTTGAAGTGTTGGAAAATCATCCCGATTTTTTTCTTTTCTTGTCGTAATTATTTTTTACTTAATGTTGTAAGATTTATGCCATTCACAAGTACCTGACCTGAAGTAGGCTCTTCCAATAGATTCACTGTTCTTATTAAGGTACTTTTACCAGCACCACTAAAACCAATAACGCCAAATATATCACCTTTTTGAACCGTTAAATTAATGTGATCTAAAGCCTTCACAGTGGATTGCCTTACCTGAAATTCCTTTGTCGTTTCGATGAATTCAATCATGCCCCTGTACCTCCTTCTCGTTGAATATTATCTTTATAATTTAGCTACCTAATGTTAAAAAACTGGAACGACAGCACCTTTATAGTGTTCTTCAAAAAACTGGCGCGTCTTATCACTTGTCAACCATTTAACAACCTTTTGAATGGCAACATCATCCTTTTTTTCTTTAGTCGTGGCGATAATATTGACATATGGTGACTCTGACCCTTCAATGATGAGCGCGTCCTCGCCGGGGTTATATCCTCCTTCTAAGGCGTAGTTTGTATTAATAGCAGCAGCATCTACGTCATCTAATGAACGAACTAACAAGAGTGAATCGACCCCTATAAATTGGATATCCTTTTCATTTTTTGTTATATCCTCGACTGTATAATCACTGTGTTTTGCACCATCTAATTCGATAAGACCATTACTCTCAAACAATAATAATGCACGAGAAAAATTGACTACATCATTTGGTACGGCTACTTCTGCATTCTGTGGTAAATCAGTAATGTTATCGATTGTATTTGAATACACACCAAATGGTTCAATATGAATGCCTTCTACACTAACTAAATCTAAATGACTTTCTTTATTCGTCTGCTCTAAAAATGGGATATGCTGAAAATAATTGAAATCCAATTCACCGTCTGCTGTTTGTTGGTTTGTTTGTACAGCATCTTTTAAAATAGAAATTTCTAATTTCACACCCTCTTTTGCAATATCATCCGCTAAATATTCCAGCACTTCTGCGTGGGGCACACTTGCTGCGCCTACTTTTAAAGTGACCGTTTCATCTTTACTTGCCTCGCCTGATTGAGTACAACCTGTTAATATGCCCATTACTAACGCACCGACTAACAACGCCCATAATTTTCTCATTTCCATTTCCTCCTTTACAAATATATTTACTCGGTTTTAAAGTTAAATAAAAATTGAAAATTCACGAATGTATGAAGTTCCTTCTCAAAAAAACAAATTATTTGAAATTTCGTATTTTTATATAAAACAAATCTTATCTATTTACTAGCAATTGGTCAATGCCATTTTTTCTTATTTTTCCTTCTCAATCTAAAAACTCCCGAAATACAAAATAAAAAAATCGATTATTTTCTCTTTTAACACAAATATAACATCGGAAATACATATTTTTCATTATTAGATAGAAAACTTTTGAGCATCTAATAGAAATTTTCAATTAGGCTTACGTGTAAAAAAACTCCGAATAGCATATCGCCACTCAGAGTTTTGTTTATAATTCATTTAATTTATCTTCTACAAATATCCATTCTTCATCTGTTTCAATTGGTAGTAATTCCTCAATATTGCCATCCTTGCCCGGCACATAGTGCGCAGCAAAAATATCTCGCTCCTCAAACGGCTCGTCCGTTGCAGGCACGTAAAGCACATACGATTTGCCAAATTGTTCTGATGCAAATGTATGAATCACCTCACACACTTGATCATTGCCCTCTTCATCTGTCACAGTAATAAGTAGTGGTTCTTCTTCAAATTCATCAAGAAGCGTTAATACAACCTCATTAATCATTTCCCACTCTGCCTCTGTTTCAACAGGTTGTAAATTTGTCATTTCTCCATTGTTGTCATCATAATCAAACGTCATGGCTGAAATATCACCAGGAATTTCATTGCCATCTGCGTCAATTAGCGAAAACAGTACATATGATTTTTCTTCAGCATCGAATGTAAAGACTACACGGCATTTTTGTTCCTTGCCATCCTCATTCTTAATCATAAACTCTTGTATTTCTTCGTTCATTAGAAAATCCCTCCTTATTTAATTCGATTGGTGCTTTGGTTTAATGATGTTAAAATTACACTTATCATAGGCTTTACTGCATGCTGTTGAGGTTATATTCACTACTGAACACAGTAAAAAAGGAACAAGGACCGCACATTGCCATCCTTGTTCCCACACTTCAAATAGAAAAACGATTATTCTTCGTCTTCGTCCTCTAAAGCGTTTAAAACGTCTTCTACCATATCCCACTCTGCTTCCGTTTCGATTGGTGTTAACTCACCATCTTCGCCGTTTTCAGAAGGTACGAATGAAGATACGAAGATTTCTACTGAACCTTCTTCATCTTCTTCAGCGCCTACCATTGAGTAAAATACGTATGATTTTCCAAATTCAGGAGACTCGTGTACGTGAATTACTTCGCAAAGCTGCTCGTTTCCGCTTTCGTCAATCACTGTAATATGTTGTACATGTAATTCTTCTTCATGGTTATGCTCTTGTGCCATGTCTGTCACCTCATCAGTTAATTTTTGCTATCTAAATAGCCTTGTAAAATCATCACAGCAGCCATTTTATCAATAACCTGCTTGCGTTTTTTGCGACTCACATCCGCTTCGATTAGCATGCGCTCAGCAGCCATCGTCGTTAATCGTTCGTCCCAAAGCTTGACCGGTAGTGAAAATGTTTCTTCTAATAACTTTTTATAGTTTTCAGAAGCCACTCCACGTGGTCCTACCGTATTATTCATGTTTTTCGGGAATCCTACAACAAATTCTGTTATAGCATATTCCTTCACTAGCTCGGCTAAACGGTCGATGCCGAACACGCCATTTGCTTCATCAATTTTTACGGTTTCAATACCTTGTGCCGTCCAGCCAAGTGCATCACTAATTGCAACGCCCACTGTTTTCGACCCAACGTCTAATCCCATAATTCTCATTTCTAGTCCTCGTTATTCTTTTTGATATAAAATTTAACAAGCTCTTCTAGAATTTCGTCACGCTCAAGCTTGCGAATTAAATTACGAGCATCCTGATGGCGAGGAATATACGCCGGATCACCAGAAAGTAAGTAACCGACAATCTGATTGATAGGATTATATCCCTTTTCCTCTAATGAAGAATGTACTTTCAACATTACCTGCTTGACTTCCTGTTCCATTGATTCTTCTGGAAAATTAAATTTCATCGTTTGATCAAATGAACTCATGACCAGCACCTCGCTTTCAGAAATAAGGAGATGTGCAAAGAAGCTCATCTCCAATTTCTCTTTATTATAACCGATTTGGCGGATTAATTAAATGGATTTAACGTAATCATACACAGAAAGTAGCGCTTCATCAAGTTTTGATGCATCTTTTGCACCTGCCATCGCCATATCCGGACGGCCTCCGCCTTTACCGCCACAAGCTTCTGCTACCATTTTCACGATATTTCCAGCGTGATAGTTTCCGCCCACTAAATCTTTTGTTACACCTGCACAAAGCATAACTTTATCGCCATCAACAGCACCTAAAACGACAATTGCTTTATTCATTTTTACTTTTAAATCATCCATCATTTGACGCAATTGATTGTTGTCTTTCGCTTCTACTTTAGTAGATAAGACTGTTACATCACCAATTGTTTGAGCTGCGTCTACGATAGCACCTGCTTGTGCATTTGCAATTTTTTGTGATAGTGCTTCATTATCACGTTGTAATTCTTTATAGTCTGCTTGTAGTGCTTGTACTTTTGTCACAATATCTTTTGGATTCGCTTTTAGTAAGGCCGCTGCATCATTTAAATACGCCTCTTCTTCTTTTACGGCTTCGTAAGCAACTTTACCAGCCACTGCCTCAATACGTCGAGTTCCTGCACCAATACCGCCTTCAGACACGATTTTGAAGAAGCCGATTTCAGAAGAACGTTTTACGTGGATACCACCGCAAAGCTCAATAGAGTAGTCACCGATAGATACAACGCGTACGACATCGCCGTATTTCTCACCGAATAATGCCATTGCACCCATTGCCTTTGCTTCATCGATACCTTTTTCTTCAATCACAACTTCAATATCATCCCACACTTTTTCGTTTACGATACGTTCAATTTGCTGTAACTCTTCTTTTGTCACTTGACCGAAGTGAGAGAAGTCAAAACGTAAACGATCAGGACCCACATATGAACCAGCTTGATTTACATGATCACCTAATACGTCTTTTAACGCACGTTGCATAATATGTGTCGCAGTATGATTTTTAATAATTAGGTTTCGCGCATCACGATTGACCACCGCTTTTACTGCATCTTCAACATGCATTTCACCAGATTCCACAATTACAGTGTGCAATGGTTGTCCATTTGGCGCTTTTTGTACATCCTTGACAATAGCAGTAAAGCTATCATTCGAAATGACACCACTATCCGCAATTTGTCCACCCATTTCAGCGTAAAATGGTGTTTTTGTTATTACAACTAGCGCTTCTTGCCCTTCAGAAGCTACTTTTGCCACTTGGCCGTTGACAATCATCGCTGCTACTTCTGTATCTACCGATAATGTTTCGTAACCAACAAATTCACTTGCCACGGTTAAGTTAGCTAGTACTTCATTTTGTACTTGCATGGAATCTACATCTTGACGAGCTGCACGTGCACGCTCACGTTGTTCTTCCATTGCAACCTCGAATCCTTCATGGTCAACCTTCATGCCCACTTCTTCCGCATACTCTTCTGTTAATTCGATTGGGAAACCGTATGTGTCATATAAACGGAATGCATCTGCACCAGGAATATAGTCATGTCCCGCTGATTTTTGTACTTCTACAACATCGTTAAAGATTGCTAAACCACCATCTAATGTTTCATGGAAGCGAATTTCCTCATTTTTAATAACACGTTGAATAAATTCACATTTCTCTGTTACTTCAGGGTAGAAATCAACCATAATTTCACCAACAGTTGGGACTAATTCAAACATAAATGGTTTCTCGATGCCAATTTGTTTTGCATAACGAACGGCACGACGAAGTAAACGACGTAAAACATAGCCACGACCTTCGTTTGACGGAAGTGCACCATCACCGATTGCAAACGCGACCGTACGAATATGGTCGGCAATGACTTTGAACGGTGTGTTAATGTCTTCTTCTGATCCGAAGATTTCGCTTAACGCTACTTCACCAGGACGTTTATATTGACGGTTTGCGAATTGTTCAATTTTTTCAATAATTGGCATGAATAAATCCGTATCAAAGTTTGTTGGGACGTTTTGCACCACTGATACAATACGCTCTAGTCCCATCCCTGTATCAATATTTTGCTTTGGTAGTGGTGTGTACGTGCCGTCAGGATTATGGTTGAATTGAGAAAACACCAAGTTCCAAATTTCAAGATAGCGCTCATTTTCGCCACCAGCATACATTTCCGGATCATTTTCATCTGAGCCATACTCTTCCCCACGGTCATAGAAAATTTCTGAGTTCGGACCAGATGGACCTTCTCCAATATCCCAGAAGTTCCCCTCTAAACGGATTAAACGCTCTTCCGGAATGCCAATTTCGTTATGCCATACAGCATATGCTTCTTGGTCTTCTGGATGTAAAGTAATCGATAAAAGTTCTGGATCAAAGCCCATCCATTTTTTATCTGTTAAAAATTCCCACGCATAATGTATGGATTCTTTTTTGAAATAGTCACCGATTGAGAAGTTGCCAAGCATTTCAAAGAATGTATGGTGACGAGCTGTTTTCCCGACATTTTCTATATCATTTGTACGGATAGATTTTTGTGCATTTGTAATACGTGGATTGTCAGGAATAATACGACCATCAAAATAAGGTTTTAGTGTTGCAACACCTGAGTTAATCCATAATAACGACGGGTCATTAATAGGTACAAGTGGTGCTGACGGCTCATGATGATGTCCTTTTTCTTTAAAAAACTCTAAATACATACGTCGAATTTCTGCTGCGTTCATGTGGAAAGTTCCTCCTCTTATCTACGTAAAATTACGATATGAATCCGCTATATAAACAAAAAAAGCCCTCATCCCAAAAAAGGGACGAGGACTTGTTATGATCTCGCGGTACCACCCTAGTTGTAAGTATATCCTACTTACCTCTCAAGCACTTGTAACGTAAGTGAACGGCAGTGATTAGCTGCACTCTGGAGTAGCTTTCGGCATTTGTTAGTCGTGAGGATTTTTCCAGCCTAGAAATCCCTTTCTTGTCCACGTACAAATACGTACTTGTTCCATCATCGTTTTTACTATTATACAGTAAATTATAAAAAAGATTGCAAAGAGTGTCAACGTTCATCTGATTATAAACTAAAAACTGCTCAAAGGAATTGCTGTTAAGATTTTCAATACACAATACCAATTATATTGAATAGCAAAAATCTTTTAACAACATTCATTCTTGCAAAAATACTCCATCCTTTAAAGTTATTCAATGCGCTATTAATTTAGCCTTCACTCGCCTTCTTTTCAAGCCACTCTCCTATATATATTCGTTCGATAACATCAAAACTTCCTTTTCATATCCTCAAGGAATCAATCACGAATATATTTAACTACAATTTTGTCCACACACGGCTAAAGTCTATATCGACAATGCAGCGTTCATTTTTGAATTTGAAATCTGCTTTATAGACCTTATTATTTTATGCACGCTATCAATCTAAACGTTCCCAAAATATACATTTTTTATCAATAAAAATAAGTTATACTTATAATAGTATCTTGCCATAGAGATACACTAAAATAAGGAGAGGATATTTATGTACAAGCAAAAACATCTGACAACAATGACGATTGGAAAAAAATTAGGCTTAACTTTTTTCTTTGCACTTGTCATTCCCAGCCTACTCATCGCTATAACGTCGTATTCAGTCGCAAAAAATGAAATATACGATACTATGCATACAAGTGCCTCACAAAATGTTACGGTTGTCGATGAATTTATCAACAAACATATCCAACCGATTGTAGAAGATGTGACTTACTTTGGCAACTCACTAACTGAGGCAACTATCTCTCAAGAAGAACGCGCAACCATCTTACAAAGTTTGCAGCAATATTTCGATACGAGTAAAGGGCTTGTTTCTTCATTTATTGGTACTGGAGATGGAGAGATGATTCAAGTTCCTAATCTTGGATTATCTGGAAAGAAAGATTTCGATCCACGGACACGGGATTGGTACAAGAACGCCATAGAAGCTCAAGGAGAAGTTGTTATATCCGACCCGCACAAATCTGCTTCATCAGGTGACTGGGTTGTGACGATTTCAAAAAAAATCAAAAATGCCGATGGTGTATTTGCCGTCAATCTTAAAATGGAAGAACTAGCAAATTTAATTGGTACTATACATATTGGAAATGAAGGTTATGCATTTTTAGTAAGTCGTAATCAAGCAATTATTTCACACCCAACAATTGAAGTGGGTACAGATATTTCAGATGAGACTTGGGCATCAGCAATGTTAGAGGGCACAGACAAATTTATTAACTACCGATTAGAGAATGAAGAAAAGCAAATGTTTGTACAACAAAATGCATTAACTGGATGGCATGTAGGTGGGGCGATGTCAGAAAGTGAAATATCTAATGCGACAAAACCTATATTTATTTCTACATTCATCGTTGTATGTCTTTCTATAGCATTATTCGGTGCAATTTTATATGTCATAATTCGCACAATTACACGCTCACTTGGCTCTATGATTGATGCAGCTAAAACGATGAGTGCGGGCGATTTGCGTGCTAAAGTGGTAAGCAAGAAAAAAGATGAAATCGGCGTTCTCGGAAAAGCCTTCCAAAAAATGAGCGATTCACTACGCGATGTATTATCACATATTCACGAAAAATCAACTTCACTACTTGCTTCATCAGAAGAATTGAGTGCGGTTACAGACGAAAACTCACGTGCTACAGAACGGGTGTCACAAGCTGCCATCGCCGTTTCTGAAGGTATCGACAAGCAAACTGCCAAATTAGTAGCAAGCTTTGAAACACTTGAGCAAGTTTCAGATGACATTCATCAAATTTACGAAAACACAAATAGCTTAACGCAAAAAGCTGAAAAAGCTGAAGCAACTGCGGATATAGGTCAAAATGTCGTTGCATCTACTCAAAAACAAATGAGAACAATCGAGGGCAAAATTAACGAGCTTTCAACGGACATTACAACGGTGAATACGTATGTCAAAGAAATTGATGAAATTTTAGCAGTTATTACATCCATATCTGAACAAACGAATTTGTTGGCACTTAATGCTGCCATTGAAGCAGCACGCGCAGGTGAACACGGTAAGGGCTTTGCGGTCGTAGCAGATGAAGTTCGAAAATTAGCCGAACAAACGAACCAATCATCTTCTCAAGTTCGTCAAATAATTACAGCTATTCAACGAGAGGCTTCAAAACTAGCAACCTCGATGGATACAAGTCATAGCGAAGTTACGAAAGGATTACAGATGTTTACACAATCTGAAGAGAACTTCCATGAAATGAAAACATTTATTGAAGAAATTAACGATCAGCTCCATGACGTATTAGAAAAATCAAAAACGATTTCTGCAAATAGTCATCAAGTAGTAGGAGATATGAAAGTGATAGAAGACATTTCACTTTCTTCAAAAGATGAGGTGGAGGCAATGGCACAGGCGACTGTTAAACAAGCATCCGCTATGCAAGAAATCGCTGCGACTGCTGAAGCACTAGAAAAATACGCAGAAGAATTGCAAGAAGAAGTACGTACATTTACGCTATAAGTAAAAGAGCAAGAGAAATCAATATCGACTTCTCTCGCTCTTTTGCACTTCATATAATCAAATATTTTTTCTATGTCCTCACTTATTCAAATTAAAACCTTCAAAATTAATAATGTTTTACTGGCAACAATTATTTATTTTTCACTTAAAAAGTCTTCCACTCGTTTCACTAAATATTCCCTATTATAAGATTGATAAAGTAAGCTCGATAAGCGCACAGGATCTCCAAAGAAATAGCGTTCATACAGTGTTTGCCTTGTGCCAAAGTTACTCATCGTTAAATCCCAAGCAAGCCGGAATTTTCTCACACGATCCTCCCCACCCTCACGAGATGATTGTAAATAATGTTCTAAGTCACCATCATCTGCTATAAACGCCTTTTCACTCGGAATTGACATTAACCCACTTGCCCCGAGCAACTGGATTATTTCCGTAAAGGTCGGATATACTTTAGGAAAAATTTGAATAGCGACTTGCAGTGTAGGACGATCAGGTCTTAAAAAGCCAAATGTATCGCGCTTTGCGTCTATTTCAGATTTTAACAGAAGTGCCTTCATCGTTTCCAGTGTTACAATGACTTCTACAACCTTTTGCTGAACATGTTGGTAATCACCGATGTTTATCGTATCCACAATTGACTGCACTACACCTAGAACAAATTCAGTCTTTGCAATTTGGCGCGACAAAACTTGATGCAAAGTGAATGCTTGGAAACCACTAACATTCATAAAGTTATTCGCAACTTCCACATTTTCATAATAAAATACGCGTTCCCACGGCACTAAGACACGATCAAAGACGACAATAGTATCCATTTCCTCAAAGCGGGCACTTAACGGGTTATCGAAAGTTGATTCGCCACCTACAAATGACTGCCTACATAAAAATTTCAAACCCTCCGTATTACTCGGAATCGAAAAACCAAAACCTTTCCCTTCGTCATAGCCATTTGTCGATAATACGAGGAGCTCATCGGTAATTCCACCTTGTGTTGCGAGCAACCTCGCCCCTTTAATAACTAAACCTTGATTCGTTTTCTCTACAATTTTAGCTGCAATTGTTAAGTCTTCATCTTCATAATAATATCTTTGCCTATTTACTTGTGGCTCAATAAATGTATGCGTCATCGTAAGATCATGCTCCCGAGCATATTCATAAAAGTTAAGTAAGTGATCTGGAAAACAATTAGGTTTATCTTTTAAATAATCCGCGGCTGATGCTAGCGCCATTAGTGTGGTATTCATATAATCAGGACTTCTTCCCATAAAACCATGGCTAGATAAAGCCCACTCCCGGGCTGCATGACGTCTTTTCACTAAATCTTCGGGTGTCACAACTTGAAGGAAAGACATACCTACCCGCTGCTTAGTGGTTGGTGACACATAGGTCATACGATCATGTAACGCCTCATCAAACTGTAAATCAAAGAGCCTTGCCTGACTCTGTATAACGCCTTTAAATGCTGGATGCTCTGAAACCTTTCCCTTAATAATTTCCCCATCTAACGATAGATACGTTTGCAATGCATCAATCCGATCAATATATTGCTGTCCTGTAATTGCTGGCATACATTCACCCCTAATTGTTCCCTATTGTTTTATACTGATTAATATATGAATTTTCACCATAATCTGTTCCTCAACAACTTAATCTGTATTATATCAACACCTCAAAAACAACAATCTGTATTACTTTATAAATACAGTTGAAAATTTTACGTATTGCATGATTTATCAGTTATATTAGAAGAAAACGGTTCCAGTAAGCACTTTTAAAACAAGTTCATTTTTGTGACATATTCATTAAAAATCCTTCTTTTATTAGTACAACCTCACTAGATTTTTAGAACAGGCGGGTGTATGATAACATCGTAAACAAAGCAAATACAACATTTAAACAAAAAAGGAGAAAATATACATGAATTCTCAAATCATTTCTTACGTAGCTAAAATGGAAGCTGCATTAATGAACAGCATGGAAGATCACAACGAAGAGAACTTATTGTTCTCTATTGCCTCCAACATAATCGCGCAAGAAAAAGACCAATATAAAAATGTTTGCCAAGCATACGAAGTTGTCAAACACCACTTAATCGGCTTACACTAATTTCTTGTATACTGAACATCGCTAACAACTAAACTACTACACAACAAACCCGCATCTTATCACGAGGATGCGGGTTTGTTGTGTAGCAATTGAAAAACCCAATCCACTTTTAAAGCAGATTGGGCAATAGGCTATCTCGCAAATGGAGAAACCATTTTTTGAAATTGAGCAAATGTTGTTTTTTGATCGCTATACAAGCGTTTTATTTGATACACATCATCATATGGATTGTTATAGCCAGGTATTGTTGAAAACGCCATTGTAAAACCAGCTTCTTTTACAGCATAAATCGTATTTGAATTATATTGACCAAATGGATAGGCAAATGCTTTGGCACCAGGGATTATTGTTAAACTACGCTGTAAATCCTGTACAACTTCATGGTATGGAACGAGCAGCATCTTTCCTTTATTCCCCACAATATCATGTAAATTATACGTATGTGACTCGTACATAAAAACATCTTGCATATTGGCCATATCCTGTCGGGAGATTGCCTGTAAGTCTTTATAATCAAACATTTGCTCCGCTGGCGAATATTCATTACGATACGTAATTAAAAATTGCGTCGCTTGAAAGCCATGCTTTTTTAGTACAGGATACGCATATTCACGTGTTGATAATAAACCATCATCAAATGTTAATACGATGGAGTACGCTGGCAATGTAATTTCATTACGCATAAAACGTAATAATTCATCTGTACTTACCGTTTCATAATTTTTGTTTTTTAAATACTGCATTTCATTGGCAAACTGAGTATCCGTCATTGTCGTGCTAACATTTTTAAACCGCCCAAGTTCATGGTCTTTTAAGAAATGATGATACATCATCACAGGTACTCCTCGATCCATTGCTACCTTCGAACTATGAATATAACCTTCACGTCCTCCAAGCGTAGTTACATACCAATTCGCTTCTTTTCGCAAAATCGGATAACGGCGATTTGTATCTAGTTTCGCGAATGGTTGTAAACTACCTGAAGAACGATCATAAATATCATTATTACCAGAAATAGGAATGAAATATTGGTTTTGCACCGCGTTATCTTTCCCTATATTTTTATAGGCAGGTGTATGGACAAATTTCACCTTTGATTTTTCAGCATAGACAAAGGTCTTGCCCCATCGCACTTGTACATAGGTCGCGTCTTCCGCATTTGTCACCTCTAGCTGTTGTCCTTTTAATAAAGTAGCTATGGCCATCACATGATTTTCTCGGCGCAAATCATAAAGTACTGTGTTTTCTACCGCTTCAATATAGCCATTTTGCTTACTTGGCAAAGTTGGTTTAGGTTTCTCAGTCGGCTTTGTTGACGTATTTGTTGATTCTTCGCCTTTTTCTTCTTCAACAAACTTACTATGTACATACCCTAGTCGTCCGTTTACAGCAATACCATACCAAGTGCCCATTCTACTATAAATAGGGAAACGAACACCCTCGGACAATGTTGCAAACTGTACCAATTTGTTACCAGTATTATCGTAAATTGGCGCGACACTTGTTGCCACTATATAATCTTTTATCTTTACATCTGCTGGCACCGTGTTTTTATACATTGTTGTTGGCACAACAGTTGTATAACGTTTATCCACGTAGCCATAATGACCGCCCCAACGAATTTGCCACCAATTGGCTCCGTAATCTTTTGTTACAACAAAGGTTTGTCCCGCTGATAATGTGCCCTCTTGTACAAGTGAGCCTGAACGATTATCAAAGACAGTCGCTTCTTCATTTATCTGAATGACCTTATTATTTGCTTGTGCCTCTTGTGCAAACGGTAAAAGCAGCATAAATAGAAGCAAAAAAACGATGCGTTTCACTTTCTTCACCTCATAAATCTAATATTTAATTTACTTCATCCATAAAATCATACGGTGAAACACCATCCATTCCAATCATTGGATGAATAAGTGGCATTGTGTCTACCGTGAGCTTCAGAGAGATTACTTGCTTCCCTTCCTGCAATGTTTCCTTAGTCGGAGACGCTTCTACGACCTCCACAATTTCCTCCGTTGCTTCCATCGGATTAAGTCGTGCCCGCAACGAAGTAAATCGTTGTAAATCATCTGTACGCTGTAAGCCACCCGCTAACACGTCAGGTTCCCCACATAAAATCAAGAAATTTTTCGCCCTTGTAATGCCCGTATATAACAAATTACGACGCAACATTTTTGAATAACCTCGTACTACTGGCATAATAACAGTTTGAAACTCTGAACCCTGCGATTTGTGTATAGAGCAACAATAGGCAAGTGTCAATTGATTAAGATCACTGCGTTGATAGGTAACTTCAATGCCATCGAAAGAAACTACGAGTAAGTCCTGCTTCTCGATCGTTTCTTTTGCCTTAATGATACTAATCACTTCGCCCATATCTCCGTTAAAGACGTTGCTTTCTGGTTGATTGACAAGCTGAAGCACTTTATCTTTTATGCGATACGTTACATCACCAAAGACAAGTTCTTTTCTTGAGCCTGTATCATTTGGATTGATGAGCTCTTGGATCATCTTATTTAAGTTATCAATTCCCGCTGGTCCTTTATACATGGGCGCTAGTACTTGAATATTTCGAATTTCTTGCCCTTTTGTTACAGCACTCTTGACAACCTGTGTGACTACACTTGCCACCTGTTCTGATGATGCTTTAATAAATGAACGATCTGATGTTTTCACTGTTAAATCATTGGGTATCGTACCGCGTTTTATTTGGTGGGCAAGTTCGATAATTGTTGAGCCTTCTGCCTGGCGATAAACATCTGTTAATTCCACCGTGGGAATTTGCTGAGAGGCGAGTAAATCTTTCAATACTTGTCCTGGACCTACTGGTGGTAGTTGATCCTGATCACCTACAAACACTACCTGTACATCCTCATGTAATGATTTCAATAATTGATGTGCAAGCCATGTATCAACCATTGACATTTCATCAACAATAATAAGCTTACCCGTCACTTCGCGTTCGGTTTCTTCTTCTTTTTCCTGCCCTGTAAAACCTAATAACCGATGTATCGTCATTGCAGGTAGCTCTGTCGACTCTGATAAACGCTTCGCTGCCCGTCCAGTCGGTGCACATAGAATAATGGGGAATGGCTCTTCCTTTTGTGCATATTCTTTTGGATTTAGTGATAGCCCATGTAGCTTTGCATAGACTTCAACGACACCTCGTACAACGGTTGTTTTCCCTGTTCCTGGTCCACCTGTTAAAATCATGACTGCTGAGTTTAGGGCTTGCTCAATCGCGTATGCTTGTGTTTCTGCATATGTGACATTTAGAAACTCTTCAGTTTCACCAATTGCCTTGCGAATTTCATCCTTACTAAAATGTTCAGCCTTACTGTTCCGTTCGGTTAACGCTAAAATTTTCGATGCAATGCCGACTTCTGAAAAATATAAGGATGGCAAATAAAGTCTAGTTTCTTCGCCATAGATTTTATTTTCCTCACGCATTTCAATACAGGCCTTTGAAATGGCTTCAAAAGGAATTTCCTCGCGTTGACTTTGTTCAAGCATGTCCTTTACCTGTGGTAATACATGCTCGGCATCTAAATATACATGGCCATCTGATAGCGCTGCTGCATTTAGAATATGGAAAATAGCAGCTTTTATACGGTCAGGGTGATTGCCGGTAATGCCCAATTTTGCACCAAGCTCGTCCGCACGTAAAAATCCAACACCATCAATATCTTCAATAAGACGATATGGATTTTCTGTCAATAACTCGATGGCTTCCGTACGATACGTTTGGTAAATTTTCATGCCAAGCTGTGGTCCAAAGCCCCATTCATTGAGCTGAATCATCACACGTTCTAAACCAAGATTTTGTTCAATCGTCCGATGAATGACCTCTTTTTTATCCGCAGATAACCGAGGGACAACATCGAGTGCGTTTGGATCCTCTAAAATTAGACGTAATGCATTCGCACCTAGTTTTTCAACAATTGTTTCAGCTGTTTTTCTGCCAATTCCAACAAATAAGTCACTCGATAAGTAATGTACGATCCCCTGCTCCGTTGCTGGTACTTCTTTTGCAAACGTCTCAATTTGAAATTGTACACCATATTTTGGATGTTGTCTCAAGATTCCAGTAAATCGATACTGTTCATCCATTTGCAGTGGCGGAAAATAGCCAACAACAATAATTTCCTTATCGTCATATTGTAAGTTCGTTTCTTGAATTTTCACACGGACAATTGAATACATATTTTGCGCATTATGAAAAATCGAGACGATAGGACGTCCGAGAATAAAAAACTTATTCAGCTCAAATAAATCTAGATTTTCTGCCATTTTTCGTTCGTCCCTTTCTCGTTCATTTCAATCTTTTTATTTTACCACAGCATGCCTAGAAATATCGTTTTAAGATGGAAATCAGTCCGATCTTTTAACATTATTTTGACAAATGACAATTCACGGCTATTTTAACAATTTCCATGCTATGATAGATTGAATGAATGTGTAATGTGGGAAGGATTGTGGAACTATTGGAATTTAGACCTTGCATCGATTTACACGATGGCAAAGTAAAACAAATTGTTGGTAGTACACTTGGCCATGAAGATCAAGAAGTTGTTGAAAATTTCATTTCTACTCATGGATCTAGTTACTATGCCAATATGTTTGCGAAAGACCAGTTAACAGGTGGTCATGTCATTATGCTTGGGAGCGGAAACGAAGACGCAGCGTTTGCAGCACTAAGTGCTTATCCTGGTGGTTTACAAGTTGGTGGTGGCATAAACTCTAAAAATGCACAGAAATACATTGATGCAGGTGCTTCACATGTTATTGTGACTTCGTTTATTTTCCATGATGGTAAGCTCGATATTGTCCGCTTAGAACAATTAGTAAAAGCTGTTGGAAAAGAACATCTTGTTATTGATTTAAGTTGCCGTATGCGTGATGGTAAATGGTTTGTTGTAACTGATAAATGGACGAAATTTAGCGATTTTGAAGTGAATGCTGATTCGATTGCCTATATAGAGGGCTTTTGCGATGAACTACTTATTCACGCTGTTGATGTGGAGGGAAAAAAGGGTGGCATACAAGAAAGCTTAGTACGCGATTTAGCTACCTGGGCTTCGATTCCAACAACCTACGCAGGCGGTGTTCGTTCTCTAGACGATTTGAAAAAATTTGAGGACATTGCGGATGGTAAGCTCCATGTGACAATCGGTAGTGCCTTATCTATTTTTGGTGGAGATTTACTTTATTCAGACGTTGTAAAATACTGTAAAAAGGACGGGGTAGTGTGAAACTTATATATAAAGATTACGTTTTTCCATTCAATGAAACAAATTTAGAACGAATTATTGACGGCAAGTATTTTAAAGTGAATACTTTTGATGAAGCTCTATCATTACAGGTACAACTTGATAACGAGCAAATGTTACTAGAATTTTCAAAATCATTGAAAGCAACATGTGGCTTCTTACGTGATCAAGAAAACGAACCTTATATCGGCACATATATCGATTTACAAATATTTGTCGAGGAGTTTAATAAACGTTACAACTTAAATGCTGAAATTATCGTATAATGCTAGACAAACCTATCTCCCCTGTTGAAGATAGGTTTCAGACTGTACTCAAAGAAATGAACTGCACCCCAACTGCTAGACACCATCTAACAATTGGCGGTGCAATTTTTCTGATTGGAGCACTTATTTCTAATTTCATCTAAATTTTGTTAAGCTTACTAGTGAGAAAATTTAACGGGCTGTAGAGCATCATGTACCCTAACATAAGCAATCCCGAAAAGTCGATACATTATTTTACTACAAGCGGGAACTCTCACTACCAATCGTTTCACTTTACCATAGGAAGGATTTAACAATATATGAAAAACGAACACGAAAATACAACTTTAAAAACTCTCCAAACAGAGCTAACACGGTTCTTTTTAGGCTATAAATTTGCATTGAATGAAATTGAGACGAAAATAAATATATTAAAAGAAGAATTTAAGCTCATTCATGAGTATAATCCGATTGAACATGTATCCACCCGAATAAAATCCCCAAAAAGTATATTGTTAAAGGTGAAGAAAAGGGAGTTAGAACCCACAATGGACGCTATTCGTGAAAATATTCGTGACATTGCTGGAGTACGGATTACATGTTCATTTGTGGAGGATATTTATAAAGTAAGTGCTATGCTACAGGCGCAAAGTGATATTGAAATCGTTGATGTTAAGGATTACATTGCACAGCCAAAAGAAAATGGCTATCAAAGCTTGCATCTCATCATAAAAATTCCTATATTCATGTCAGATCGTATGGAAAAAGTATTTACTGAAATTCAAATTCGTACGATTGCGATGGATTTTTGGGCCAGCCTAGAACATAAAATCTACTATAAATATAATAAGGAGGTCCCTACGCATATTCGTACGGAACTAAAAGATGCAGCACTGCAAGCTGCTGAACTTGATCGCAAAATGGAACGACTAAATAAAGAAATAAATATATTGAAGGCCAATGAAACAGAGTCATCTGTTTTAGACGACACACCAGTTGCTAATTTAGCAAAATATTTGTCTCTGATAACATCTGACCGGAAAGTTGAAGAATAGCAGAAAGGAATTTCCTATTATGCAAAATATCCTGACCTTTTTAAAAACAATTGACACGGAATTATATCGCTATATTGTTGAATACGGTATCGTTATGTATATAGTGTTATTTCTCCTCATTTATGCAAAAACAGCTTTTATCTTATTAACTTTTCTCCCAGGTGATTCAACCGTCTTTGCCAGTGGTACAATTGCTGCGATTGGTCATTTAAATATATGGTTGTTATTTCTATTATTTTTCATTGCAACTATTATAGGTGATGCTCAAAACTATACAATCGGAAATTTTTTAAATAATGAAAAATCAAAATCATGGCGATTTTCTCCACTTCGCTTTATTCCTGAAAAGACAATTTTGAAGGCTACAAATTTTTTAGAACGCTACGGTAAAATCGCGATTACATTTTCCCGCTTTGTACCCCTGATGCGCACGACCGTACCATTTGTAAGTGGTTTTACTTCTTATAGTTTTCAAAATTTTTTAATGTACAATTGTCTTGGGGCACTTATTTGGACAATTGTTTGGCTGTTTTCAGGTTTTGCACTCGGCAATATCCCATGGATTGCAGATAACTTATTTCTATCTTTAATGTTTATTTCATTAACAGCTTTTATCCCTGCAATAGGCGCCTTTATCTTTGAATATATAAAAAAGTATTCAAAAAAAACTCGTCATCTACTGTAGTAGAGACGAGCTTTTTCATTTAATTAAATCGTTGTGCGATCATGTCATAAATATAACGTGCCTGGTCATATTCAGGTTGTAATGTAAAGGCTTGTTTTAAGTGATACATAGCATCTTCTGTTTGCTCTGTCGATACCGCATAAAGGACACCTAAATTATAATGCGCATCCGCATTATTCCAATCCTGTTCGATTAAAAAGTCCAATTCTTTTTTACCTTCATCGAACATTTCTAAGGCACAAAGTACAATCGCATAAGCTAAACGAATTTGTGTATCCTCTGGCGCAAGCTCTGCTGCACGTTGTAGATAGGGTAAAGCAAGCTTTGGATTTTCCATTCGTTCGAAGCATTTGCCCATCATGTAATAAACATCGGCACCCTCAATCTTATGTGTCACCGCTTTTTCATAAAGCTTCAACGCTTCTGCAAAACGCTCTGCATTATAATATAAATTTGCTAAGCCATAATAAGCTGTCGCAGCAGTACCATCCACCGTAATCGCCTTTTGGAAAAAACGCTCTGCACGCTCGGTATCCTCTAGTACTGCTAATAGATTACCAAAATTCACATAACCAATGGCATTGTTAGGTTCAACCTCTATTGCTTGTGTAAAAAGCTGTGCCGCATCTTCATAACGTTTTTCTTGAAATGCTAGTATGCCTTGTTCATTAAAATCCATTTTTTCACCTCTATGTAGCGAAAGACTGCTGTTTCATTTGCGTATTTGCCTCCAAATCTCGAACTGCGCAAACACACAGTTCAGAATTCGTGACATACGTACCCCGCCCATTGAATGAATCCTTAAAAAATATAGATAGCATCACTTCAACAGGAAGGAAACAAATACTGAATCACATTAACAGCAGTCAAATCACAAATTATCCAACGTATGTTAATTTTTCGCTATTTTTAAAGACTTCATCGATTGTCCCGCCGCCTAAGCACACTTCACCATCGTATAATACGACAGCTTGTCCCGGTGTAATAGCACGTACAGGCTCAGCAAATGTAATATGTGTACGTCCATCTTCTAATATTTCCACCTCTACTGGTGTATCCGTTTGTCGATAACGGAATTTCGCCGTGCACGAAAATTTCCCGGGCAATTTTTTTGTCGAAGTATAGCTCATTTTTACAGCTGTTAGTGAAGTAGAGTACACGGCATCATGGTGGAATCCTTGTCCAACAAGTAGCACGTTTCGATCTAAGTCTTTGCCGAGCACAAACCAAGGTTCACCGTCTCCACCAATACCAAGGCCATGACGTTGACCTAGTGTATAATACATTAAGCCATCATGTTGCCCCATCACAACTCCATCCATCGTTTCCATTTTGCCAGGTTGAGCAGGTAAATATTGACTTAAAAACTCTTTGAAATTACGCTCACCGATAAAGCAAATCCCGGTCGAATCTTTTTTCTTAGCCGTAGCAAGTCCAGCTTCTTCCGCGATTCTTCGCACTTCTTTTTTCTCGATATCACCAATTGGGAACATGACATGGGATAGCTGCTCCTGCGATAATTGGTTGAGGAAATAAGTTTGATCTTTATTGTCATCGACACCACGAAGCATTAGAACTTCGCCGTCACCACTACGATCAATGCGTGCATAATGACCTGTTGCCAAATAATCTGCACCCAAATTCATCGCATGTTCAAGAAAAGCTTTAAACTTAATTTCCTTATTGCACATGACATCCGGGTTGGGTGTACGCCCTGCTTTATATTCTTCTAAAAAGTAAGTGAAAACTTTATCCCAGTATTGCTTTTCAAAATTCACTGCATAGTAAGGAATACCTATTTGGTTACATACTTTAATGACATCATCATAGTCTTCTGTAGCTGTACAAACCCCTTTTTCGTCTGTATCATCCCAGTTTTTCATAAAAATCCCGATCACTTCATACCCTTGTTGTTTTAACATGTATGCTGCAACCGAAGAATCTACCCCACCCGACATGCCGACAACGACACGAATTTGTGAGGGGTCACGTGTTTCTTTCATTTGCTGTCACCTTTTCTTTCAATCAATTTCACCACAACGAATGTAAACAGTGATGTTTTACATAATCACATTTAAAAACATAAATGCATCCGTCAGAGGTTGACAATTATCTGTTATTTTAAAAGCAGAGTACTTGTTCATTAAATCCTATTAATTCGCGAGTCTTCTCACAATTATTGCTGTTTTTTTTGCTGCTTGACGTACATCAACTTCCGTTAAACCTTCACCAAAGCTAAAACGAATGGAATTGCGTAATTCCTCAGTTCCTTGCCCAAACATCGCAACTAACACATGTGAAGGATCGATTGAGCCCGCTGTGCATGCTGAACCACTTGATGCACAAATGCCAGCCATATCAAGATTTACTAAAAACGATTCTACTTCCATGCCTGCAAAGCTTATATTTAGCACATGCGGTAGTACATCTTGGGTATCTCCATTCACATGGAATGACAGATTTTCATGCGTAAAAACCTCCAGCATAATTTGCTTAAAGTGATTGTACATTGTACGCTTGTCTACACGCAACTCACTTGCATTTTGTACTGCAGCAGCAAAGGCAATAACAGCCGGAATATTTTCTGTACCCGCACGACGTTTTTTCTCCTGTGAACCACCAAGTACATAACTAGCGAGCGGCGCACCTGTCTTCTGGTAAAGGAAGCCAATTCCTTTAGGTCCACTGATCTTATGTGCAGATACACTTAATAAATCGACTTGTAAATCCATTACATCAATTGTTTCTAATCCATAAGCCTGTACCGCATCTGTATGGAATGTTGCTTGATGGTCGCGTAACAACTCACCTATTTCCGCAATTGGTTGAATGGTACCAACCTCATTATTACCGTACATAATTGTTACTAATATCGTATCCGCACGTAGTGCTTTTTGCACCGCCTCAACAGAAACTCGCCCCTTTGTATCTACTGGTAAATATGTCACATCAAAGCCATCTCTCTCAAGCTTTTCGCATGTATGTAACACCGCATGATGTTCAATTTGTGTTGTAATGATATGCTTTCCTTCAGTAGCCCGTGCATAAGCTGTACCGAGAATCGCAGTATTATCCGCTTCTGTCCCGCCACTTGTTAAAATAACTTCACTTGGCTTTGCACCGATGGAATGGGCCAGTATCTCACGTGCGTCATCTAAATATTTTCGTGCCTCTCGGCCTGCACCATGAATACTTGATGCATTTCCATATACCTCACGCATCGCTATAGTCATGGCGTCAATTACCTTGTCATTCATTGGCGATGTCGCAGCATGATCAAGATAGATGTATGAATTCATGTTGAAAACTCCTTTATACGAAAAGCGCTAAAGTGCCCTTTACCCTCGACTATCGTTCGTTAGCATCAGTTTGCCGTGGCTATGCTGCAACTGTTACGATTTTGAAGGGTGGCGCTTTAGCCTAAAATTTTTAAATATAGAACATATAGCCGTCTACTACATTTTCCTCTGTATGTTGGGCTAAATCCTCAATAGTTGTAGTATCTAATACATTTTTTACAGCGTCACGAATACGGAGCCACAACTCGCGTTGAGGTGCTTCCTCATTTTCAATTCCTTCTACCGGCTGGATTGGACCTTCTAATACGCTAATAACATTCGCAGCAGAAATTTCACTTGGTGGATTAGCTAGCATATAACCACCATATGCACCGCGCACACTTTTCACTAAACCTGAATTACGTAATGGCGATACAAGTTGTTCTAAATACGCTTCAGAAAGTTCCTTTTCTGCGGCAATTTTACGTAGTGGAATTGGACCTTCACCATAGTGTTTTGCCAATTCAATCATAATTGTCAGCCCGTAACGGCCCTTTGTAGAAATTTTCATTTTATCACCCTCAATTAGTCTAGTCAAAATACTAAAGACAGTATATCATAATATCCTCTCGTAGAACTCGGAAATACTCCTATAAGGATATGATATACTATAAATTAGAACAAATGTACGAACGGAGGATTACTTTTGCATAATGAACCACTTGCTTATCGCATGCGACCACATACACTTGATGAAATCGTTGGTCAGCAAGATTTCGTCGGACCCGACACAGCACTTTATAAAATGATTCAAAATGGACATGTCCCGTCCATGTTACTTTACGGCGAACCAGGTATTGGTAAAACATCCATTGCCAATGCTATTGCAGGTAGCTCAAAGTTGCCGTACTTCTCTCTAAATGCTACACGCGCTGGGAAAAAAGATGTGGAGGATATTGTACAGGAAGCAAGAATTTCTGGGAAAGTTCTACTTTTTTTGGACGAAATCCATCGCTTCAATAAATTACAGCAGGATACGTTGTTACCTCATGTTGAAAACGGCTCCATTGTATTAATTGGCGCTACTACAGAGAATCCATATCATGATGTAAACCCAGCGATTCGCTCGCGTTGCGGGGAGATCCATCAGTTGAAACGATTAACCACAGAAAATTTAGTTGAACTCATCAAAAAGGCACTGACTGATGACAAGCAAGGACTTGGTAAATATGAATTTGCGCTAACGGAAGAACAAATTGAACAAATGGCAATAGCTGCTAATGGAGATGCACGTAAAGCACTTACTTTACTTGAATCGATTTACTATGCGAGTGATGAAGTAAACGGACAAACAATTGCATCTGACCATATCATCGAACATCTTATAGGTCGAATAGGCGTATATGGTGATAAAAATGGGTCTCATTTTTATAATTTGCTGTCCGCATTGCAAAAATCCGTGCGTGGGAGTGATACAAATGCGGCATTATATTATTTAGCACATTTGCTGGAAACCGGTGATTTAGTGGCTGTTAGCCGTCGCTTACTCGTAATGGCCTATGAGGATATCGGACTTGCCAATCCAGATGTCGGTGCCCATATGCTCGCAGCTGTGCAAGCGGCAGAACGTCTCGGCCTACCTGAGGCGCGTATACCACTGGCAAGTGCTGTTATAGAAATGTGCCTTGCATCGAAATCAAATTCTGCCATCCTAGCAATAGATGCAGCCATCGCCAGCATCCACGAAGGGAAAACAGGTGATATCCCACTTCATTTACGCGATACTCATTACACTGGTGCACAAGACTTAGGGCATGTCGGCTATAAATATCCCCACAATAGCCCTCTCGGAACATTCGGCGGCTGGGTGAATCAACAGTATTTACCTGATACACTGGTTGACTCAGAGTTTTACAAGCCTGTTATCGCGGGCGAAGAGAAACGAATGGCTGGAATCTACGAAAAGTTGAAAACATTCCAGAATAGTAAAAAGTGATGTCGCCGAATGACGCATCACCTTTTTCTATTTCACTTGAAATTTTGCTACTGCGTGAGCAAGCGTGCCTATTACAAGTGATCCACGCTCCGTATCAACACGCGCACGTTGAATTTGTGCCATCATATCTTCTGTTGACTTTGATACCAAATTTACCACACGTACATTTTGCTCACTACTCGCAGCAATACTTTGAAGGATATCTTTCATATGCTCTGTCTCATGGATTATGCAATGCAATAGTAGACATGTTCATAAGCATCGTATGAACATCATGTATAAAACTTGCCCCTTGTTCTACTTCTGCACTGCTTGTTTTAATGGATTGTTGAATATGGACTGAACTATTTTTATTTTCAATTGATTGCAAAGCAGCATGAATATCTTGGGTTGCTAGCTTCGTTTGCGCTGATAATTCCACCATAGAGATACGCCTTCATTAAAAGGTAACCAGCCAAAAACACCCACAAGCACCACTCTTGTCTATTAATAAAAAAATAGGATAACTGCATGAGCAATCATCCTGAAAAATCTGCTTTATCGGTTGTGTACCGTTGACTATAAAATAAATTTAAAGTTTCTGCTACATTGCACATAGAAGGTAATGTTGTCCTATTTTTGGATTCTTTAGCACTGACCTTTTCATGTAAATAGATAACAAAATTATACGTTTGAAAAAGTAAGCTAGTAAACTCTTGTCTATTATTTTGCACCTCGATGCGTATTGATTTCACTGCAATTGCTTGAGCAATTGCCTTTTCTCTCGTTATGGATGAATGGTCGTCATCAGAATAATCATCAGTCGTTCTATATAAGAACTTTAAAGCATCGTAAACTTCCAGCTTGTCGCTAAATCGCTCCTTTAGCCACTGCATCACAAATTGTAAAAAGAGAACGGCATAAGCGAGTGAAAGGCATTCATCCCCACGAGATTTTTCTGCCAAACGTTTAAAGTACTCCTCTTGCGTCACTAACTCGAAAAGAATCAAACGAATCGGATACAACATGGCATGTCCACTGTTGATAAACAATTTTTCACGGTCTTTGTACATTGCCAACCATATGTCTCTCACCAACGAAATAGATTTTCTAGAAGATAGCGCCAATTGACATTGAATGAGTTCATGTTCAAGCGTTGGCTTTATAAGTTGATGAAATAATATTTCATCCTCCTTACTGACTAATAATAGTGGTTTCTCTAAATGACACAAATCTATTTCAATACCATTTACTAACACAGCTACGCCCCCTCACTACAAATTAATAGGTCTAACTACACGACTTCTTCCTATTTTCACTTCATGTATTTATTCTATATTAAGCTTATAAATAGGCATCTTTCTGTATTTTTATCTCTATTTCGACACAGAGCTATAAATACCTCTAAAATATATCTTTACCTATCAGCAAAATTCTTTGCATTGCAACAAACATATGCTAATAAAAAGGTTTAAAAAAACCATTGTCTCTTTTTATGAACGACAATGGTAAAATTTATTATTCAGTGATTTCCTTATCAACAAATACTTTAAATTGCTGTAAGCATTGTTTTACAGCACCTTTTTGCGTTAAAACACCTTCGCGTAGTGCAGTAGTCTTTTCATCATCTCCAACAACTTCACGATAAAGTGCAAAAATAACTGTCAAAAATCCTTCATTTTCTTCTTGTTCAATACTTGGTAATGAGTAGGCAGCAATCGTTAATAATCGCTCCACCTTATCAGGCATTTTTTGTAGCTCATTTGTCGAATAATACGTGGCCGCTGCTAAAAAATAGCAAAGCTTTGCACTACAATCTATAAACAAGTGCCAATACGTATTTGCAGTCGGTACTTCACCTGCAAGGCCATCTACATGTTCTTTATAAAAAGTTATTACTTGTGTATATAGAGGCTTTAATTCTCGCATGGCTTTTGTATAACTATTAGATGTGTCCATATAGTCAAATACAATGCTATTCATTTTATCTTGGAGCTTTACGATATCTAAATGATCACGAATTACTTGTATTTCCATTTTTCCACTCTCCCATGTTCTCATTTGTTTTATCAAACGTCATTCCTACTCCCCTTAAGCAGTCCTGTACATTCCAAACAAATTGACCTGTTGTCTATCTATATATTGGAATTATTCAAATTATAGCAATAAACCAAAAGAAGAAGTGGGTTCATGAAGAAAATAAGGCAATTTCGTGAATTATTAGCATTTTGTGAACGTGAGATTCATTATTTTAGGAAAATTATACTCTTCGAACATAGGAATCAAACAGGAATTGTTCTTTTTCTCGATCAATTATTTCTACAATGCATCCATTTGCATACTTTTTAATTCTATGTTTTGGACTATAAAAATACGCATTATTTGTAATTAGCCATTCACTTAATGTCAGTTCACTCGCTGGTTGCTGCACGGTTAAAATACGTTTATGTCGAAGGATATCAGCCATTTTATAAAAACCATCTGATAATTCATAAGCAGATACATCAAAATTGAAAATGGGCGTAACAACCTGTCCAACATCAAAAATATGTATTGTCCGATTAGCCTCATCGATTGCTAACTCCACTGTGCTAATTTCATCGAATAGATTCAAGCCTCTATATTCCATTTGATAAATTTGCTCCATTGTAATGCCTCCTCTTTTTTAACTGTACTATTGTATCATAAAAAAAGTAGCCGTCTCAAAAGTCATTTGAGACGACTACTTGCTGTGTTGAAAAAAATCCACCACTTGTATCACTTACTTTGATGAAAGCAAAAAGCTTATCATCAAAACGAAAAGTTTACTCTTTATTTAGAGACTATTGCTAGTTGGCATACTACTTTAGCAATTGAATAATGAAGATTGATTTAGCCTTGCACACGTGTAATTTTCACATCTGCTAAAATGGTGTTCACTACCCAACTTGCAGCAATTAAACCTGCAACTGAAGGTACAAATGCATTGGAGGATGGAGGCATTTTCGCCTTACGAATGGCAGCATCAGGTTTCCCTACATGCTCCACGACATCTGGTCGTACGACAATTGGACTTTCATCTGAAAAAACGACAGTTATGCCTTTATGAATGCCGTCTTTACGTAGTTTTGTGCGAATTACTTTAGCTAATGGGTCTGTATGTGTCTTAGAAATATCTGCGATTTTAAAGCGTGTTGGATCCATTTTATTTGCCGCTCCCATACTTGAGATAATTGGGATATTACGCTTTAAACATTCCTTCATAATATGAATTTTATACATGACAGTATCACTTGCATCAATGACATAATCAATGCCCTGTGCAAAAAATTCCTCATACGTTTCTTCCGTATAAAACATATGCATATCAGTAACTTCACAATCAGGATTAATATCTGCAATTCGCTCTTTCATGACGCCAGATTTTGATTTTCCTACTGTTGAAAGATACGCAACTAATTGACGATTGACATTCGTAATATCTACATTATCCTTGTCCACTAAAATAATTCGGCCAATACCACTTCGTGCACATGCCTCTGCAGCAAATGAGCCGACACCGCCGACACCTAAAATGGCTACTGTTGTATTTTTTAATTTTTCGAGTCCCTCTGTGCCAATTGCGAGCTCGTTACGTGAAAATTGATGTAACATCTTACACTCTCCATCTATTGAAATTTTTATTAGTAAACCTAGTTACATACTAAGATAAAATCAAACCTATATTACATTTTATCACGATATACATCAAGTGAAAATTATAACGAAAAAAGTATTCCTAATTAATTTACTTTAGCTGTTAGGTAAATTCGGTGAAAATAGCGCTTTTACATGCAAGCATTTTAGAAGTAAATATCTTTCTTCTCAAGAGTACAGGCTGTGATAAGTCAGTCTTTACTTTTAAAAACCTTTTTCGCAACTGCAAGAAATTCTCTAACTGCAGGGGACGCTTCTTTTACAGAAGGACAAGCTAAAGCCACATGACGCCAATGGGTTAAATTTAAGGTACCTAAATGAATGTTTTGCTGCGTTTTTAAAAATAGCTCCGGGGCAATTGTATTACAATCATGCACTTCAAAACGAATAGTTGGGTGTATATTTTCTTGCTTAAACAAATTTTCAATATGCTTTTGATACATCCCTGTTGGCATAATAAAAGGTCCTTTTTGCAAATCTTGAATATTTATTATTTCTTGGTGTTTCAACATTTGATTACTCGGAAATGCTACAATCATTTTATCTTTAATAAGAGGTATTAATTCAGCAGTAATAATAATCCTGTCTGGAAAAAGCCAACCGCTTCCCGCTGACGAGCCAGCTAGCCTCCGCTTACTTGTGCCTGCCATGAATTTGAGAAAACTCGCTACTTGGGCATGGCGAGACACACAAACAGCGTAAGCAGCGCTCATAAGAGACACTGACTCTACAGACCAACATGTGTTATGTACAAAAAACCGCAGAAAAAACGAAAAGGTTTTGGAAATACTGGGCATTCCCGAAACCTTTTGTCTTCATGTTAAATTTTTATAGCAGCCAGTCACCTTAACTTCTCCATCGGTCATAGTTTTTTTGAAAAGCTTCTACAAAATAGGAATCTAGCTGAACATTCATTTGTTTAAAAGCTCCTATGACTGCCCCTCCAATTGGTTGTAAAACCGGTATCATAAATCGCAACGGTAGCGCATCTTCTTTTGCGAGTTGCTGTAATCTCAGTATAAAAAAGGCTGCATTGGTAAAGACTCCACCAGCTAAAACAACAGACACATCCTCTAGCTCCCATATCATGCGAGCGTAGCATGCTTTAATCGCCATATAATATTTTTCACATGCACCTTCAATGATGCTAACCGCAACATTGTCTCCCTTGACTGCCATATCAAAAACGTATTGACTTAACGGTGCAATCACTGTTCGTGGATGATCCTTACCATAAATACACTCTATTAGTTGCGGTACACGCTCCACGGAAAAGTGGTGCAATATGATATCCGTTAAGGCTGTTGGCTTTGCCCGCTGATCATAGCTTTGAAATACGGCCTTTAGTGCCTGATTGCCTAAATCATAGCCACTCCCTTCATCATCAAAAAGGTAACCCCAGCCACCCACACGATGATAATTCTGCTGACTATCGTAGCCCATCGTAATAGCTCCTGTCCCAGCAATTTGTACAATACCGTTTTGGCCCAGCGTACCTGCATATAGCGCTATTAAAGCATCATTTTCAATCACAACAGCCGTCGACTCGTCAACATACTGCCGAATAATTGCTTTCACTTTCTGCTCAGCTTGTCGCTCTTTCACCCCTGCCATACCTGCAAAACAACTATGTATTGCAGCAAACACTTGTGGATTTTGTGCCTGTATTTTTTGTAATAAATCATGAATCGTTGACTCAAAGCTCTGGACATCCATCGCAGTTGGATTGCTACGCGACGTAACTACTTTGCCATAAATACAGCCATGTTCGTCACAAATAACAGCAGATGTTTTCGTGCCACCACCATCAATTGCCAGTATATACATGCTCTTCTCCCCTTAAAAAAGGATTGAGCGCAAACGATTGTTGGCTCAATCCTCCTCCAGTAATCAATCATTTCGTAAAGCCAAATGACGCCCATGGTTGAATCTGTGTTATTAAAAATTGCTCTTCTTCTACAACTCTTGCAACTACATTTGTCGAGCCCGCATTCGGTATTTCCTTTAAGACTATTTGTAGCTCTCCTTTATAGCGAACATCCAAATTATTATCTATTGTGATATCACCTGGCTTCAAAGGATGCGTATCATGGATTTGGAAATCTCCATTTTTATACTTCACACGAGATTGTGTACTACGAATAACATATTCCGATACATCTCCACGATTAAAATGGGGCTCCTTAAATAAGATCGCTTCTTCTAAAATACTCGTTTCTGGCGCCTGCACAACTTTCAGCTCTAGCTTGTGGCGATTTAATTGCCCTAATGCCCGTATCTCTTCTTCCGAAGCATACATATTGCCGATAATACAATCATCGATTAAACCAGTGTGCCATAAATCTTTCGCTTGCACAGTAATTGGCAGATGACGATGCTCCTCTAATGTCGGTAAACCATGCTGTGTTTTTTCCCAAGGGCCAAACAATGCATGCTGAGATGAAATCATAGCAGCTGTTCGGATATGATTTGCCTTAAATAGTTTGGAGGTCTCTAAAAAATACTGACGTGAAAGACCTGTAAACTGTCTCGGATAAAAGTTATGGCATCCAATAATATTATCTTTATTCGGTTGGTAGGATAAAATATTTTCCACATACTTTGTGCCATTACTTATATTTAACTCTATTTTTAAATTACTAGCATCGAGTGACATAAAAGCTTCCTCTTGACCAGAGAACCCCATGTCTAAACGCAATGCCGCTAGATGATATTGCTCTTTGAAATAAGCTATCTCTTTATACGTTAAGCCAAGCTCCTCAAAAACTGCCGGTGCAATATCAGCAGAGATATCAAAGCCTAGTTGCTGCGCAAAAGCATTGATTTGTTGTAATTTTATTCGTTCATCCTCATTATTTAAGGACATCAGGCAGGTAAAAATACGATCAAAACCGTTGTCATGTGCTAGCTGCACATACTGTTTCATTTCTTCCAATGTACTATGCTGTGGATAAAGTGAAATACCTAATTGTCTCAATTCAAATACCTCCATTGCTAAGCTTTTACACTTCTACTTTTTGAACTTCTAATTCAGCATCACGCTTTTCGTCTTGCTTCGCTACACGGTTTGCCATCGCTAGGAAAGGTAAGTAAATACAGACAGCCACAACAATTAATACGACACTAAGCGCAGCCCCGCGCCAAGATTGCGTTGCTAAAAATCCATTAATAATCGGAGGTGTTGTCCATGGTGGCGCAACGATTGCCGCTGGAACCCAGCCCCACTTCGTTGCAAAGAATGCTATTGTAACATTAATCATCGGTGTCAAAATAAATGGTACAAATAAAATTGGGTTTAATACGATTGGTAAACCAAAAAGTAATGGTTCATTAATATTAAAAATCCCTGGTGCTGCTGATAATTTTCCAACGGTATTATATTGTTTATTCTTCCTTGCGATAATGAAAATAGCGATAATAAGTGCTATTGTCGTACCCGATCCACCCATATTGACGAAAGCATCAAAGAATGGTTTATTTACGATATATGGCGCTACCTCACCAGCTGAAATAGCTGCAACATTGGCGTCAATTGCTGGTAGATTAATAGTTTGCATAAATGGTTCGATGATATTAGCACCATGAACACCTAATGTCCATAAAAACGTAGGAATAAATGCTAAAAGTAATGCGGCAATCCATGTATTTGTTAAGCCCATAAATGGCTCCTGAATTGTTGCATAGAATGACCCCACAATATCAGGAATATCGAAGCCTGCCGAAATAATTGTACGCACTAAAGCAAATACACCAATTGTAATAATAGCAGGTAGTAATGCTGCAAATGATTTTGAAACAGCCGGTGGTACACCATCTGGCATTTTGATCAGAAGTCTACGATTCCCTGACAATCTACAAAATACTTCAGTGGAGAGTAATGCGATAATAATGGCTATAAATATACCACCTGTACCTGTTGTTAAGCCTGTCAAACCACCCTCACCAAAAGTACCAAAAGTCATATAACTCGAAAGACTGATGACCCCTGCAGCAAGCCCATCCTTGTCATAACCTTTTGCAAGATTGTAAGCAATAGAGAAGGCTAATAATAACGAAATAATTCCAAATGTTGCCCCCCACATATTGCCGCCCCATTGTGTCCAAGTTTCATGTTTCCAAATGGAGTCAAGTGCATTTTGATACAAGTCAATAGGTAAGTTATTAATTAAAACCGCTAGTGATCCTACAATTGTCAATGGCATTATCGTGATAAAACCGTCACGTATGGCAACTAAATGACGCTGATTGCCAACTCTTGCAGCTACCGGAACAAATTTTTCTTCTAAAAAACGGAACATTTCACACACTCCCTTTTGCTTTTTATTGTGACATCAAAATTTGATGCTACTCCCCTTTGATATGTTCATATAGCTCTATCATTTCTTGCGCTAAATCACGAAACGTAATGGCATTCATTAAATGATCCTGTGCGTGAATTAAGAGCATCGATACTTCCACTTTCTCTCCCCTTGCTTCTTGTGTTAACAAAGCTGTCTGTGAATGATGTGCTTCTGTAAGTGCTTCATTCGCCATGTTTATTTTTTCCTTTGCTTCACTAATACGCCCCTTTTTCGCTAACTGAATGGCTTCCATACATTCACTCTTCGTATTACCACTGTGCACAATCAAGCCCATAATGGCTTGCATCATAACTGTTTCTTCCATTAGTTAGCCCCCCTTATCCAATCAGATTTAATGCCTGTTTTAATACATTTTCACCATTCATCATGCCGTAATCAGCCATATTAATGACATCGATTGGGAAATTCTTTTCCTTGTATTTTGTCTCAAATGTCCCTTTTAAGTAACGCACTTGTGGGCCAAGTAAAAGTACATCAGCACCTTTATTTGCTAATACTTTTTCAACCTCACTTTCAGCAATAGCGTAAATATCCGCTTCAATATTTAACTCTTGTGCCGCCTTCTGCATTTTTGACACTAGTAAACTCGTACTCATTCCTGCTACGCAAACTAACATAATATTTTTCATCGTCTGCACTCCTTTTCTTATCTTAATTTGTCTGTTCGATTTTATGTCATGTTCCGATTTTTGGATGTCATGAAATCGCTTTCTTAAGTTGAGAATAGCACCAATTGGTATATACCACAATACACTTTTTACACTATTTCCCTCACTTTTAAAGTGGTTTGCAAATTGGGCTATCGCTTCATAACTTACTAATAAATGGATTAGCCTAACTGGTATAGTCCAGAAAAAAGTTTAAAAAATTTTCATATTTAAAAATATTCGTAAAATACTGGTTTGTCATTCGGAATTGCTCTCTGCCATTGATCTACCACTTCTTTTACAGGTTCTTTTTTCGCATAAATAAGTGCATCCTTAACCGAAAGATAGCCGACCATCATTGCCGAAAATAGATTGATTGGTAATGCTAGCATATGCTTATCCGGTATAGAATTTGCCTCGATTATGGAGACATTCCCCTCTTTATTTATTCTGTATACACATTCATTCCAAGTGCAAAAATCATCCTCTAGCACCACATATAATGGTTCTTGTATTTCCCTCCACGGATAACGCTGCATAAAAGCACAAGCATCCACTATTCTGATCATGACATCCATTTTGACATCTCTTTTAAATTGCGGTTCCTGAAATTGGAAGCCAAAATGATGGCCATTTGCAGTGATACCTTCGATTGTGTGTACACTCATTGCATGTGACGTGATAAAACGCCAGATTGCCTGTTCTGCCAGTATATCCTCTGCTATAAAATCATGAATCATAAACGTTCCATCATGGATTGTATAGCGAATATAGCCTGCTATTTTATCAGCTTGAAGATACGCGGCAAAATGGCTTTCAGGTGCTCTTCTCTCAATCCTTTTCCACCAAGCCTCGTCACGTAGCATACTACCATTGTTAACGAGCGCTTGCGTATTATGAAAACGCTGAATAGCTTGAAAAAGAGTTTCGTCTGGCCATTCAAAACTCATACGTTTTACCACATCTAATTGTTTTCCGAAGCTTAGAAACATGGCATGTGGAATAGAATAATGAAGTTTCTCAAAGAATAATTCCCAGCCAAAATAACGATAAAAGGATACGGAAAAAGGCGCTAATACAGAAATGAATTGCCCATTTTGTCGCATTTCCTTGAGCGCCTGCTGCATGAGTTTTTTTATAATCCCTTGCTGTCGATACTCAGGATAAGTCGCCACAAATCCAATACCACCCATTTTATAATTCTCACCATGTACCGTCATATTAAGCGGAAGAATGAATAGCTGTCCAACAACTTTATCCCCTTCATAGGCTCCTAGCGTTGTACTTTGCTCAATCCAATATTGAAAATCCGCCCGTCGAGCACCAATATATTTATTTGGAAAACAATAATCCCGTAGTCGATGTACTTGCATATAATCTTTTGGGGGAATTAATTTTATTTCCATAACTTATTCACCACCACCAAATTTTAGAATATTCAAACTATTAATCGTGGATTAACAGGAATTTCCTTACGTAATCTTCTACCTCAGAAGCTGTTGATAATATTAAAATACGTTCAGTATGTTGTATTAAGTCTTTCTGTGAATGCTTGGCAATTTGTGCGCGCGTTTTTAGAATAGAAGACGCAGTCATGGAAAACTCATCTAATCCAAACGCCAGTAATATCGGAATTGCTACTTCATCTCCAGCCATTTCGCCACACATACCCACCCATTTACCATGATGATGTGCAGCATCAATAACAGTCTTAATCAGCCTAAGAACAGCAGGATGGTACGGTTGATATAGATACGAGACGTTTTCATTCATGCGGTCCGTGGCCAAAGTATATTGGATTAAATCATTCGTACCAATCGAGAAAAAATCCACTTCTTTGGCAAATAAATCTGCAATCATTGCTGCTGACGGAATCTCAATCATGATACCAACTTCAATCGTTTCAGAAACGATGAAACCTTCATTTTGCAATAGTTTCTTTTCTTCAAGCAATAATGCTTTCGCCATTCTAAATTCATCTAATGTGGCAATCATCGGAAACATAATTTTCAAATTGCCAAAAGCACTTGCTCGCAGTAATGCTCGCAACTGTGTACGGAACATTTCTGGATGCGATAAACATATACGAATTGCCCGATAGCCCAAAAATGGATTCATCTCAGTTGGAAGTTGAAAATAAGGAAGATTCTTATCACCACCGATATCTAGCGTACGAACTATTGTTGGTTTGCCCTGCATTTTTTCAAGTACTGTTCTATACGCAGTGAACTGCTCTTCTTCATTTGGTAACTCTTGACGTTCCATGTATAAGAACTCTGTTCGAAACAAGCCGATGCCATCGCCACCCACACTAGTTATCATATCGACATCTTCTGGTTTCCCAATATTACCAGCAATTTCTACATGCAATCCATCAGCACTTATACTTGGTAGTGAACGAAATTGGTCGAACTCACTTTGCAACTGACTTTGTATCTGTTGCTGACGCACATAAAATTGTGATATTTCCGGTGTGGCATTTAGTATAATTTTGCCGTTTATGCCATCCATAATAATAGGCGTTCCCTGTTTAATAATTTGTGTGGCCGTTTTTGTTCCTACTATAGCAGGAATGCCCAATGTACGTGCGAGAATCGCAGAATGGGAAGTCCGCCCGCCAATATCCGTAATAAACCCCTTTACATACTTTGTATCTATCTGCGCAGTCATGGATGGTGTTAAATCTTCAGCTACGATAATCACATCGGAAGATAAATGACTCATATCCGTCAATTCCACACCTAATAAATGTGCTAATAATCGCTTCGACACATCACGTATATCGGCTGTTCGCTCCTGCATATAGACATTGTCTATTCCTTCAAACATCGCTATGAACATCTTAGATGCTTCATCCAATGCATATTCAGCATTTATGCCTGTGTGTATTTTGGCTTCAATTGCTGCTAACATCTCTGGATCTTCTAACAATAATTGATGTGCAGCAAAAATAGCCGCTTCCTCATCACCAAATTTCGTATGAGCGATTGTATAGATTTCTTGAAGTTCTCTTTTCGATTGCACTACCGCCGCTTTAAAACGCTTAAGTTCTGCAGGTACATCTACGATTGTTACTTTTTTAAATGATAAATCTGGTTCCATTAAACAATAGGCGTTTGCAAAGGCAATGCCCTCAGAAACAGCAATCCCCTGTATTTCTAGCATTCTTCACCAATTCCTTTAGTGATAATAACATCTGTTACCGTCTGCATAAGCTTTTCAGCATCTGTCCCCTCAGCTGAAATAGTAATGATGCTTTCCGGTGTTATGCCTAGTGCCATGACACCCATGATGGATTTTAAATTGACGGATTTATCATTATAGGCTAGCTGAACATCACATTCAAATGGTGTTACAGCAGTTACCAGTAAAGCTGTTGGTCGTGCATGTAGACCTTCCGGTGTTGTTATTTTAAAAGTTTTCTTCATCTATAGCCCTCCAATTTTCACTTAAAGTTAATGCGATTTTGATAGTTTGCAATCATGACATCATTATGATGCAGATTAGATTCTACATTGTTACTTTCAAAAACAGGCAAGATACCCTGAAAATCTGCCATTTGCTCAATCACTTGACTAAAAATAGCATGCAGTACTGCCGAGCCAATAACCGTAGAAGCTGGTGCATACTGCAAATTTTGACGACGTAACAAGCCATCACCAACGGGTATATGCGTATTGATGACGACATCGACAACATCTTCTAAACGCATCCCACTACGGTGGCGAGTCTGCTGTTCGCGATAAGTAAGTGATTGAAGCGACATGACAAGCACACCTGCTTCCTTTGCGAGCAAAGCAGCATCTATAGGGGCATAATTTCTCCCTGATGTCGATATCACGATACAAACATCATTTTTTTGAAAATCAAAACAATGCTTATGTCGCTCTATTATAGTGGGGTCTTTTTCATTTTTTGATGATGTCAATGCCCCCGCTTGTAATGTTAAAGGTTCAATCGTAATTGGACGGACAGGCACAAGCCCACCTGCACGGTAAAATGCGTCTTGTGCTAAAAGGTGAGAATGGCCACAACCAAATAATTGGACGATTCCACCACGTTGAACTCGTTGAACGATCTTTTGTGCAGCTACTGCTATATTTTCTTGCTCCTGCACAATCACCGTTTGTAAAAGTCTCTGTATTTCCAGAAAATAAGCATGCATATTATCACCTTTTAATTTCACTAATGAATTTGTATCGATCTGCACGATAAGTACTACGCACTAGCTCAAATGGAACGCCATCTGCTAAGTAACTTGTTCGTTTAATGATTAACACTGGTGCTGTACCATTGATTTGCAAATATTTACTATCGTCTTTAGCAACAATTGCCGCCTCCATTTGCTGAATGGCATTGCCAATTTTTTGATGAAATTTCGCTTCAATCAACGCATAAAGAGAGCCCATAATTTTCTTTTCATCTAATTCAGGATATACCTTTACAGGAATATACGTTCTTTCAATGGCCATTGGCTTAGCATCAGCGTTACGTATCCGCACAACAAAGAATACTTCTTCTCCTGGCTCTAACAATAAATCTCCTGCAACATCTACTGGTGGAATAATTTTTTCAAAGCGCAAGACTTTACTACTTGGCTCCATTCCACGCGCACGCATATCTTCTGTAAAACTTGTCAATCCCATCAGTGGTTGTTCTAATTTTGGATTGGCTACATAAGTGCCTCTCCCTTTTTCGCGGTACAGAAGACCGCTATTCACTAAATTGGTAATGGATTGACGCACTGTCATTCGACTTACATCAAACTGTACTGAAAGCTCTCGCTCAGAGGGTATATTTTCGCCGATTTTGTAGTCCTCTAAATAAATGCGTTGCTTTATGATTTCTTCTATTTGTATATAAATCGGTATATGAGAATTTTTATCTAACAAGCCTTGCACCATCCTTATCAACACTTTACTTTGATTTCTCAAATACAACTTTACCTCGACAAATAGTTTTTTGTACATTTAATTTTTGATCGAGTAATACAAAATCTGCATCAAAACCTTCTGCAATACGTCCTTTGGTTGCTAGTTGTAATTGTTCAGCGGCATTTGCAGATGACATGGCGACGAGATCCTGTAAAGAACAATTTGTTACCGCTTTCATATTTTTCACTGCCTGTTCCATTGTTAAAACACTACCAGCTAAGGCGCCATTCGATAAATGTGCGCCACTTTCTGTCACATGTACTGTTTGCCCGCCCAAATCATAGTCCCCGTATTGTAGCCCTTTAGCACGCATAGCATCGGTAATTAAAATAATACCTGTTGCTCCTTTTACGCGATGGGCTAGTCTCACCGACTGCGGATGACTATGCACAAAATCTGTTATTAACTCTACCTTCACCTTATCTTCTAAGAAAACTCCCCCTACAACTCCTGGACTACGATGATGGAAAGGACGCATTTGGTTATATAAATGAGTCGCTTGCTTGATCCCCAATGCTATCGCCTTATTCACCTCTTCTATAGTTGCATCAGAGTGTCCAACCGAAACAAGTACTCCTTGTTTGCAAAGTTCTTCAATAAGCGCAAATCCACCCTCTACCTCAGGAGCTACCGTAATTTGTTTAATACGTTTTTTGCTTAATTGCTGCCAGTGAGTAAATTGCTCGACAGATGGTAAAATGATATATTCCACTGGCTGTGCACCTGCTCGTTTCTTTGACACATATGGTCCCTCAACATGTATCCCTAACAACTCAGCTTCATCATCATTATTTTCAAATTGGGCTATATTGACTAATGCATGTTCAATAGCTGGGATAGATTGTGTCATGGTCGTTGCAAGAAAACCTGTAACACCTTCTTTAACTAATGAACGAGCCATTTGATGGAGCGCTTTCTGAGTGGCATCCATCGTATCATGTCCTGCGGATCCATGAATGTGCATATCAATATATCCAGGAAGTAGCAACCAATTTTTATCCTTGCCATCAATATATTGCTCTGCCTTGTCATATAATGCATGACTTAGTTTAATAATCCGACCATTTTCAATGAATACATCACCTTTAAAAGGTATCTCATCATGATTGACTATTGTGACATTGGAAATTAATAGCGTATTCCCCAATATTACACCCCCATAGCACTTATTTTTTTGAAGGCTATTCTTTAAGGTCAAGACAAGCTATTTACTAGACTGGTATAGTTGTCTATACCAATTATAGTATGTTCATACGAAAATAAACAAGTAATTTTTTTATTTTTCTAAATTTTTTATCTTAAGCTTATTTTCTATGTATCTTGAAACTACGTTTTAAACCATAAAAAAATAGCCATTACAAGTATGGCTACTAATTTCTTATGTAGACGAATCCCGATAGTGCCGTAATGCCAATGAAACATTCGTTTTGAACCCGCGATTTGCAGGTGGGTGCCCGCTTCATAGCGTTAAACTTCCCTCTCCGGTGGGGCATGTTTGCAACTACAAAAAGGAAGGCTCCCGACGATTTAGTGTTCGGTCAAAACTGTTAAATATAGTTAGCAGTTAGACAAACACATCAGGATTCGTATTACTGTTATAATAACACTATATTTCAGATAATTCAAACTATTTTATATTAAAAATCTTAAAACCTTTTAAAACCACAAAAAATACCTAGATTTCCAACAATTTTTGCTAGAGGATCAAGGTATTTAGCATTACATAATATTTGTGGTTTTATTATGTTTCGATGTTACTTATACAGCTGGTTGATTGGCGTGCCTGTTGCTCGTCCCCTAGAGGCGTATTCACTACCTTTAGGAAAGCGAGCGTAAACAGGACAAAAACCAACAATTACATTTAACAACGCTTATTTTCTAAATGGTTTGATTGCTAAACTTAGCTCACTCAATTGATCAGGAGACACTGTACTTGGTGCATTTGTCAGTAAGCAGCTTGCACTTGCTGTTTTCGGGAATGCAATCGTGTCACGTAAGTTCGTACGGCCCGCAAGTAGCATCACGAAGCGGTCAAGACCAAACGCAAGACCAGCATGTGGTGGCACACCGTATTCAAAAGCTTCTAATAAGTAGCCGAATTGTGCTTTTGCTTCTTCTGCTGTGAAACCAAGTAATGTAAACATTTTTTCTTGTAGTTCACGTTCGTAAATACGTAACGAACCACCACCAAGCTCATAACCATTTAACACGATATCATATGCTTGCGCACGAACTGCTGCTGGATCTGTATCCATTAATGCAATATCCTCATCAAATGGACGTGTGAATGGATGATGCGCTGCTTTGTAGCGACCATCTTCTTCAGAATACTCCAATAATGGCCAGTCTGTAATCCATAAGAATGCAAATTGTGATTCATCAATTAACTCTAAATCTTGCCCTAATTTCGTACGAAGTGCGCCAAGAGAAGCTGCAACAACAGAAGCTTTATCGGCAACAAATACTAAAATATCGCCAACTTCAGCGCCCATGCGTTCGATTAATGCTGCTGCTAATGCTTCATCAAAGAATTTCGCAATTGGACCATTTAAGCCTTCCTCTGTTACTTTTAGCCAAGCAAGACCTTTCGCACCATAAATACCTACGAATTTCGTTAACTCATCCATGTCTTTACGTGAGTATTTGTCTGCTGCACCTTTTATGTTGATACTTTTTACTTGTTTGCCCTGCGCAACTGTATCAGCAAATACTTTGAAATCACAGCCATCAAAAATATCGTTAAGCGCTACTAGTTCTAAACCAAAACGCACGTCTGGTTTATCCGAACCATAACGATCCATTGCTTCTTGATATTTCATACGTTGGAATGGTGCAGGAATGTCGATGCCCTTAATATCTTTCATAACTGCTTGAATAAGACGCTCGTTCATTTCTAAAATTTCTTCTTGTGTTAAAAAGCTTGTTTCAATGTCGACCTGTGTGAATTCAGGCTGACGGTCTGCGCGTAAGTCTTCATCACGGAAGCATCGCGCAATCTGGAAATATTTCTCAAATCCAGCGACCATTAATAATTGTTTAAATAATTGCGGAGATTGTGGTAATGCATAAAATTCACCTTCATGTACGCGTGATGGCACTAAATAGTCACGTGCACCTTCAGGAGAAGACTTCGTTAAAATTGGTGTTTCTACTTCTAGGAAGCCTTCATTTTGTAAAAAGTTACGAATTGTACGCGTTACATCTGAACGCATTTTGAAAGTATCAAACATTACTGGACGACGTAGGTCAAGGTAACGGTATTTTAAACGCAAGTCTTCTGATACATCCGTACGGTCTTCAATTTGGAATGGTGTAGTTCTCGCTGTATTAATAACGACTAAACTTGTCGCTTCCACTTCAATTTTTCCGTTTGGCACATTTGGGTTGATTTGATCTTCTGAGCGAAGAATTACTGTCCCTTCGATTTCGATGACGTATTCACTACGTACTTTATCAGCTAAAGCATGAGCTTCAGCTACATCAGGGCTAAATACAACTTGTGTAATTCCTGTTCGATCACGTAAATCAATGAAAATTAATCCGCCCAAGTCACGGCGACGTTGCACCCAACCTTTTAATACGACTTTTTCGCCTTGTAACGCTTCAGATAGCTCGTTACTAGCATGTGTTCTTGTTGCCATTTGTAATTCCTCCAAAGATTATTTATTTAATAGGTAGTTAACTAATTCAGAGAAGGCGATTTTTTGTTGCTCGCCTGATTCCATATGCTTTACAGCTGCTACTTGCTCTTCAAGTTCTGTTTCACCTAGGACTATTGTAAATTTAGCACCTAAACGGTCAGCTGATTTCATTTGTGCTTTCATTTTACGGTCTAAATAATCCATTTCCGTCGAAATACCTTTTGCTCGGAATGAACTTGTTAGTTCTACAGCTTTTAGTTTCGCTTCTTCACCCATAGCAATCATGTAGACGTCCAATGACGATGCTGTATCCAGTTCCACATTTTCTGCTTCAAGTGCTAATAATAAGCGCTCAATACTCAATGCAAAACCGATTCCCGGTACGTTTGGTCCACCGATTTCCTCTACTAAGCCGTTATAGCGACCACCACCACAAAGTGTTGTAATGGAACCAAAACCTGCAGCTGTGGACATAATTTCAAATGTTGTGTGATTGTAGTAATCTAGACCGCGTACTAGGTTTGGATCTACCTCATACGTAATACCTAGCGTATCTAAATACATTTTTACTTGTGCAAAATACGTTGCTGAATCCGCTGTTAAAAAGTCCGTTAAAGCAGGAGCAGTAACCATTAATGGATGCTCACGGTCTACTTTGCAGTCTAAAATGCGCAGTGGATTTTTCTGTAGTCGGTTTTGGCAGTCTGAGCAAAATTCTTCGATATGTGGCTCGAAGTGGTTTATCAATGCTGTACGATGAGCATCTCGCGTTTCTTTGTCTCCAAGTGAGTTAATCACTAATTTTAAGTCCTTTAAACCTGTTGATTCATAAACATCCATCGCCAGTGCAATGACTTCCGCATCGATTGCTGGATCTGCTGACCCGATAGCTTCAACACCAAATTGCACAAATTGACGGTAACGACCAGCTTGCTGACGCTCATATCGGAACATTGGCCCTAAATAGGAAAGCTTTACAGGTTGATCTGGCGCACCAAACATCTTATGTTCCACATACGCACGGACAACACCAGCTGTATTTTCTGGCCGAAGCGTTAACGAACGCCCCCCACGATCTTCAAATGTATACATTTCCTTTTGTACAACATCTGTTGTTTCACCGACACCACGAGCAAATAATTCTGTTTGCTCGAAAATTGGTGTACGAATCTCGTTGTAACGATACACCCTGCATAAATCGCGAATAATCGCTTCAACCTTTTGCCATTTTTCGGATTGACCAGGCAAGATATCTTGGGTACCACGTGGCACTTTAAAACTCATGGAAATACCTCCTCTATTGATTGCTTATGAACGAGTTACCTTACTGGATTGAGTGAGTCCTTCGGGTTTTTTAGCGACTACACATCGGTTGGAGCAACTCTTTCCAATCCAATAAAAAAAGCCCTCGCCTCCTTGCATAATTGCAAGGGACGAGAGCTGTATAAGCTTCCGCGGTTCCACCCTAGTTGACGCAAAAACTACATGCGCCCTCCTCATAATCGGATAACGGCCGATTCCGTTTTTTCCTACTAAGCAGTCCTTTTCAGAAAAAAGCCTCACAAGTGTTGTTCACGCTATACATTTTTGTAGGAAAGATTGCAGCCCAGGTCTTTCCCTCTCTTTTCCAATAGAGGTATACGCTACTCGCTTGGTCATAAGCGGTTAATCATTTTTTGATTACCCTTTATGTTAGTCACAACGACAGGTAATGTCAACTGTTTTCGTATTTTTCATGCAACTGTTATCAAAACAACAAATTCCATTACCTTTTTCCCACGAACAAATCAATAATTTCATGGTAAAATAGCACAAGAATAGGAGGAATCTGATGACGACGAAACTTTTACATTTAACCATCATCTTCGTACTATTGTTAACGATTACGATTCCAAGTATACATGATGATCAAAAGGCTCTTGCCGATACTAGTGATTTAAAAGTAACAGGAACAATTCTGCATATGCGCGAGGGACCAGGACTTTCTTATCCAATTATTACGACATTAGAAGAAGGCGACTCGCTAACCTCTATCGGTCGTGAGGGTGACTGGATTCAAGTAAAGACCGGAAAATATGAAGGCTGGGTGGCCTCATGGCTGACAGCTTCTACAAAAGCCGAACAAACCATAGAAAAAACAGTTATCTCGCAGGTTGATCGACTGAATATACGAACAGAGCCAGATATTTCTTCAGCAGTTCTTGGTCAACTTTCAACTGGTAATCAGGCAATTTTAATAAAAGAAAGTGGCGAGTGGGCAAAAATTAATTGGAATGGACTAGTCGGTTGGGTCTCTTCAAGCTATGTTACGATTAATGAAACAACAGAAAAAGCACCCGATGAACCAATAGTTGAAGTTTCTACCTCAAGCGGCAACAAAAGTACAACCTTTACCGTTTTAGTTGATTCTCTAAACATCCGTAAAAAGCCAGATTTAACAACTAAAAAAATAGGAACCGTTAGCAAAGGACAAACCTTTAAAGTACTTACTCAAGAACATAACTGGGTACAGATTCAGTACAATGAAAAAAAGACAGGGTGGGTTTATAGCTTCTACGGTACGTTTTCAAATACAGTGAAGACTACGTCTAAAACTTCGTCTGCGAAGGAACTAGAAGCCGTCACGATTATTTATAACGGGACAAACCTACGAACTGACGCCACCACAGCAGCAGATGTGGTTGAACGTGTAGACGCCGGTGAATCTTTTCAAATTGTCGGCACTAAAGATGATTTTTATGAAATCCAATTAGAAGGCAAAACTGCCTTTGTAGCAAATTGGGTCGTTTCAACTTCCAAAAATAAATCGATAACGACAGAAGAAAAAGTAGAACCACGAAAGAAAGGAACACTAAATGGCATTACCATTGTCATTGATGCTGGCCATGGCGGTAATGACCATGGTACGACAGGACAACGTGGGACTGATGAAAAAAATATCACCTTAAAAACAGCATCCTTACTAGCATCAAAGTTAAGTGCCGCTGGAGCAAATGTCGTCATGACACGTGAATCAGACGAATATGTTGCGCTTCGCAAGCGGGTTTCCATTGCCCATCAGCATGAGGCTGATGCATTTATAAGCCTTCACTATGATGCAACTGATAATAGTGCCATCTCTGGTTTTACCACTTATTATTTGAACGGCAATCAGAAAGGGCTTGCGGATTCTATACATAGTGGACTTGCAAGTAAAATTGATTTAAAAGATCGTGGTACTCAGCAGGGTAATTACCTAGTACTACGTGAAAACCGTCAAAAAGCAGTATTAATTGAGCTTGGCTTTTTAAGTAATGCAAGTGAGGAACGGGCTATTACCACAGAAAAATTCCGTGAACAAGCAACGCTTGGCATCTATCAAGGTATTCTTGATTTTTTTGAAGTAAATGAATAAAAATAAGCACGGCCATTTTCGGTGGCGTGCTTATTTTTATATGTTCTCCATTAAACGCTTAGCAATTTTTTTAAACTCCTCTGGACCAATACCCGGAGCAAATTCTTCTGGCATCTCATCTAAATTTGGTATCTCATAGCCCTTTGGTGATCCTTCCTGTACATATAAACGTTGACCAGAGGTAGGATTTGTCCCTTTCCAAATACGATCAATATCTTTATAATCCCCCACATTATTCCATGTAAATAGGACATTACCATAGCCCATATCCTCATATTTTCGTGCATGATCGAATACACGGTTATCAAGATTTGGAATTGGAATCAACTTAGAGACCTCTACACCGGTTGCCATTTCAAGCGCTCTCGCATAAGCAAGGACATGCGTTCCACCACGGACAAGTAAATAGCCGATCATTTCTCTCGCTGTTGGATGATTGGTCATTTCATAAACACGCATTTTATGGGTTCTAGCACCGCACTCCAAAAAGAAATTATGCAATAAATCTAATACTAAATTACCACTCGTAAAAACATTTGACCCTGTCCATGGCATCCCCATAGAATCAACAGCGAGTGATGTTTGAGCAGAGGCAATAAATGCTGCAGTTGAGCGCATGTCCTTGCCATTTTGCAATGGCGTTAAATCAGGTGGTGCGGAAAATGAAGAACCTTTGTTCAGTAAGTTTATTGTATTCGCGACAAGCTCGACATGTCCAAATTCCTCAGCGGTAATACTCGCAACCAAATCATAAAAAGGCTTTAATTTCTTCTTTCCACGAAAATTAAAAGATTGATACATATAATTATTTAATGTCGACATTTCACCAAATTTCCCACCAAGTAGCTCTTGTACCGCACTCGCTGCATTCGCGTCACCATACTCTACCTCAGGTAAATCAATCAGCAATTTATTTACACGTTGAAACAAAAAAGCACCTCCATTTCACACTATGTGAAAATGAAGGCCCTTATGCGCTTATTTTCTTCTCGTTGCCAATGTAACCCATACAATCTCCTCCATACGAATAAAGAAGGGTGTACGACAAACCTCTACAACGATATGGTCAGGTAAAACAGAGGTTAAAATACCTTGCTGAATATTTTTTCCTGTTTGAACGACAATTGCCTGGCCAATCATCATTCTTATTGTTTCATATAAATATGGATTCGATATGCTTCCTAACTGCGACATTAACTATGCACTTCCTTCCAACAAACTAACCATTCTTTTTAGTGTATGAAGGAATAACAGGAAATGTACCTTGCGTTTATTTTGACTCTAGAAGTATCGTTACAGGCCCATCATTCGTAAAAGCAACGTCCATCATTGCTCCAAAAACACCTGTTTCCACTTGCAACCCAAGTTGACGCAAAGCATCGTTAAAGGCTTCCCATAATGGTTGTGCTACTTCTGGTCTTGCTGCACCTGTAAAGCTCGGACGATTTCCTTTTCTTGTATCTCCATACAGTGTAAATTGGGAGACGGATAGAATAGCCCCACCATGCTCTAACAGGGAATGATTCATTTTTCCTTCAACATCTTCCCATAGGCGCAGATTAGCTATTTTTTTTGCTAAATATGCTACATCCTCCGTTGTGTCCTCATGTGTAATTCCCACAAGAAGTACATAGCCTTTATCGATAGCGCCTGTTACTTTTCCGTGGACAGTAACAGATGCTGCTTTACTACGTTGTAATACCACTTTCATTTTTTAGAACCTCTATTCTATCAAAATCTGTACCTGCCACTTTAAGTACATAAAAGCACTGTGTACCGATCACTAAGCTTTCGCACCTTAAACATCTTCGGCGCGCATCTACCTCGACTTACTTTACGTCAATTGCGCTAGCTCAAGTTAATAATATTAATTGATGACTCGTTGCACAGAATAAATATCAGGAGTTTGTTTAATACGTTCTACAACTTTATGCAAATGTGAAATATTTGAAATCGAAATTGTTAAATGAATCGTCGCTATTTTATCGCGATCTGCACGACCACTAACTGCTAAAATATTTGTTTTTGTTTCACTCACAATATGCATGACTTCGTTTAAAATACCCGGTCGATCAAATGCAGATACTTCAATATCGACAGGATACTCTTTTTTCTCGGGCGTAAGTCCATGCTCCCATTCAACCTCAATTAAACGCTCCTGCTCATCTTCCACTTGGATATTCGGACAGTCGGCACGGTGTACAGAGACACCTCTTCCTTTTGTAATAAAGCCGACAATTTCATCACCCGGAACAGGTGTACAACAGCGGGATAGACGAATGAGCATATTATCGATACCTTTCACGATAACGCCCGACTCTGTACGTTTTTGCGGAATTGGATTTTTCATTTTTTGCTCAATTTTTTCTAGAGCTTCTTCCTGTTCACGCTCTTTACGGCGTTTTTCTGCCAAACGATTGACAACTTGTTGTGCAGTAATACCATTTACACCCACAGCTGCGAATAAATCATCTTCATTTGTGTAGTTAAATTTATCGAAAACACGCTTAAAGTTTTCTGCTGACATTGTTTCTTTCATGTCAAAGTCTTGTGCACGAATTTCCTTCTCTATCATCTCTTTACCTTTGATGATATTTTCTTCACGAAGATGACGCTTGAAAAATTGCTTTATTTTGTTCTTTGCTTGTGACGATTGAGCAATTTTTAGCCAATCACGGCTCGGGCCAAATGATTGTTTCGATGTTAATATTTCGATAATGTCACCTGTTTTCAGTGGTGTATCGAGCGGTACCATTTTGCCATTAATTTTTGCACCGATTGTACGATTTCCGACCTCTGAATGCACACGGTATGCAAAGTCGATAGGTACTGAACCAGCCGGCAATTCAATGACATCCCCTTCAGGCGTAAAAACATACACCATATCTGAGAATAAATCGAATTTTAAAGATTCCATAAACTCCTCTGCATTGGAAGACTCGTTTTGGAATTCTAAAATTTCACGGAACCATGTTAACTTTTGATCGACGTTTTGTTTTTCGCTATCAATATTTTTGCCTTCCTTATACGCCCAGTGCGCAGCAATCCCATATTCCGCAATTTTATGCATTTCTTTAGTACGTATTTGCACTTCTAGCGGGTCACCATAAGGACCAATGACAGTCGTATGAAGGGATTGATAAAAGTTTTGTTTTGGCATCGCTATATAGTCTTTAAAGCGCCCAGGCATCGGCTTCCAAAGCGTATGGACAATTCCTAGCACGGCATAGCAATCTTTTATGCTATCAACGAGTACGCGTATGGCTAATAAATCATAAATCTCATTAAATTGTTTTTTTTGCAACACCATTTTACGATAAATGCTGTAAATATGCTTGGGACGACCATAAACATCAGCATCAATTTCAACATCTGTCAGCTGAGATTTCATTTCACCCATGACATTGTCTAAATACGCCTCACGTTCATCTCTTTTCTTCTTCATAAGACTCACGATACGATAATATTGTTGTGGGTTTAAATAACGAAGTGCTGTGTCCTCCAGTTCCCATTTCACAGTTGAAATTCCCAGACGGTGCGCAAGTGGTGCAAAAATTTCAAGCGTCTCTTTGGAAATGCGGCGTTGCTTTTCAGCAGGTAAATGTTTTAATGTGCGCATATTATGCAAACGGTCTGCAAGCTTAATTAAGATAACGCGAATATCCTGTGCCATCGCCACAAACATTTTACGATGATTTTCTGCTTGTTGTGCTTCTTTCGATAAATATTTGATTTTTCCAAGCTTTGTCACACCGTCAACGAGAATTGCTACTTCTTCACCAAATTCACGGACCAAATCATCACGTGTAACTTCTGTATCTTCGACAACATCATGTAAAAAACCAGCTGACACTGTCTCAGGATCCATTTGTAATTCTGCTAAAATACCGGCTACTTGCACTGGGTGAATAATATACGGTTCACCAGAGCTACGGAACTGCTCAATATGCGCATCTCGTGCCAATTCATATGCTTTTTTCACGAATGCGACATTTTCTTCATTCATGTAGGATTTGACTAAATCAAAAACGTTTTCAGGAGTCAAAATTTGCTCTTTCGCCATAACATGTCCACCTTGCCCGTCAAATTTTTCAGATTAGATATAAATTTAATTGTATAAAAAATAGAGGTCGATTGTAAAGGGACTGTGTCATATAGTTTAGTTATTCTCGTGAACAGCTTGTAACATTGGGAAAATTATTCATTATAATAGACAAAAAGACCCTCCGTGATGCTGGTAAGCTTCACAGAGAGTCTTAAATGTAAGATTAGTTTGCTTTATTATACGCTACAGCAATTTTCGACCCAATTACTGCATTGTTTTTTACTAACGCAATATTAGCATCAAGGCTCTTACCTTCTGTTAGTTCTTTCACTTTACCAAGTAAGAATGGCGTTACGTTTTTACCCTGAATACCATTTTCCTCAGCTTCATGTAACGCTTTTTCAATGATGTTCGTGATGAATTCGTGCTCTAGCGCTTCAGCTTCTGGTATCGGGTTTGCAATAACCGCCCCACCTCGTAAACCTAATTGCCATTTTGCACGAAGCATTGCTGCAACTTCTTCAGGTGTTTCGGCTTTGAAGTTTACATCAAAACCACTTTGTCGTGTATAGAATGCTGGAAGTTCATCCGTACCATATCCAACTACAGGTACACCTTTTGTTTCAAGATATTCAAGCGTTAAGCCGATATCTAAAATTGACTTCGCACCAGCACAAATTACCGCTACATTTGTTTGTGATAATTCTTCTAAGTCTGCTGAAACGTCCATAGTTGTTTCTGCACCACGGTGTACACCACCAATACCACCAGTAACAAATATTTCAATGCCTGCAAGCTCTGCACAAATCATCGTTGCGGCAACCGTTGTTGCGCCTAATTTTTTTGTTGCTAATAAGTAGGCTAAGTCACGGCGAGAAGCTTTTGCCACACCTTGAGCGTTGCCAAACATTTCAAGTTCTTCTTCTGATAAACCAATTTTAATTTTACCATCAATTAATGCGATCGTAGCTGGCACTGCACCGTTGTCACGGATAATTTGTTCCACTTCACGCGCTGTTTGTACATTTTGTGGATATGGCATACCATGTGAGATAATTGTTGATTCTAAAGCAATAATTGGTAGACCCTTCTCTTGACCTGCTTTTACTTCTTCTGATAAAACGATGAATTCTTTCATGATGTTATTCCTCCATTTCAATTTTCAATAATTCTTCTGATAATTCAGGTCTTACAGTGTACGGAGACCCCAATGTTTTTTTGGCGTTTGTTAAGCCCGCATCTATAGACGTTTCTAAAGTTTGTCCCCTTAACCAACTGTGAATAACCGCACTCACAAAGGCATCTCCAGCACCGGTAACATCTTCAATTTTTTCTATGACTTTCGCCGCAAAATGACTTGGTGCAATGGAAGTTGAGGCTGCATACACACCTTTGCCACCTGCTGTAATAATCACATGCTCAGCGCCTAATAACAGAAGCTGCTGAAGCGCTTTTTCATAATGTGCCTCGTTGTCTATCGCATGACCAACAATCGTCTCTGCCTCATCTGTATTACAAATAAACCATGTGACTCCTTGCAAAGTATCCGGAAGTCGGTTCATTTTCGGTGAAGATACCGGCACAATTACGAGTGAAATTCCACGAGCAATCGCTACTTGCTGAATGTAAGCCACTGTTTCTTTTGGACAATTGAGGTCCATAATAAAGCAGCCGGCATTCATCAGCATTGCCTCGTGTTGCTTTAACAAACTTGGTAATAATAAGTCATAGACTTCCATATTGGCAACGGCTAAAGCAAGCTCGCCCTGTTCATCCATGATCGCGGTATACGAACCAGTTGCAGCATCAGGAAGCTGTTCGACATAACGTAAATTCATAAACGGTTCTGAAGCTTCCTGAATCACCAGCCAGTCGGCATCCTTACCAGCTGTCGTCAGTAATGTAACCCCATGATTGAGACGGCCTAAGTTTTCAGCAATGTTTCGACCTACGCCGCCTACACTAAATGAAGAGCTGGCAGGGTTTGATGTTCCGAGTTGCACAGTTCCCCTTACATGAAATTTACGGTCGAGATTTGCGCCACCAATGCAAATAATTTCATTTTCCTCAGGTAAAATATAGGCACGACCAACAATTTTGCCTTGCTTTGTTAAGCTCGACACTAAATTCGCAAGTACTGGTCGAGACAAATTCATTTTATCTGCCATCTCTTGCTGAGACATAAACGGATTTTGGCGAATTAATGCGAGTACCGCCTGTTCTCTTTCATTCATAGCATCACCTTTTGTTATATTTGTTTATATTATAAACTTTTGTTTGTATTAAGTCAAAAGATTTCCGTAAATAAAGTTGTTCTTTCAAAAAAACAGCCTGAATGCTCGTTTTCGAGATTCAGGCTGTTTTTTGCATATTCAGTTAGTTTATAACATCGATAACCCCTTACACGTGAAAATAAATTGTAGCGTTCGACTCTATACCATCATTATTATATCGTTACTGTATTTTGGTGTTGCTTCTTCACTATTATCACAAATAGGCTTGCTAATACACAGAAAACACCAGCTAAGAAAAATGCCCATGTGTAAGAATCGAAAAATTTATAAATTAAACCGCCGCCGTATGCAGCAACAGCTGCCCCAGCTTGATGAGAAGCAAAAATCCAGCCATAAATAATTCCACTTTTAGTAGTACCAAAAATCTGCCTTGAAATACTAATTGTTGGTGGGACAGTTGCAATCCAATCTAATCCGTAAAATACTGTAAAAATAACGAGCAAAGTAAATGAACCTTGTACTAATGCATAAGGGAGTATTACAAGGGAAGCTCCTCTTAGTAGATAATACCAAAATAATAACCATCGATTATCGAAACGGTCGGATAGCCAACCTGATAAAGTTGTTCCAATTAGATTAAAGATTCCCATAAAAGAAAGAAACGAAGCAGCCGTCACTAAAGGAACTCCGAAACTTATACAGTATGAAACAAAATGTGTCCCAATTAGACCACTTGTTGAAAGCCCACAAATAAAGAAGCTAGCAGCTAATAACCAAAATTCTTTCACTTTCACAGCGTGAAAAAGACCGTTGAAAGCAATAATAATAGGGTTTTTCTTTTGCGCTACATCGTTAACTGCTATTTCCTTTTCAAGTCCATAAGGAAGTATTCCAACATCCTTTGGTTTGTTTTTCATAAAGAATAAAATAACAACAAACATGATGGAACTTAGCATCATAATTAATCCAATCGCCCATCGCCATGAGTAATTTTCTATAATCATCGCCAAAATCGGTAATAGAATCAACTGACCTGTCGCTGTACTTGCTGTTAATATTCCTACGGCAAGCCCCCTTCTTTTCTCAAACCAATTGTTTGCCACATAGGGACTCAAAACCGTTAGAAAAAGGCTTGCACCTAGACCGATAATAAAGCCCCAAATGATGATTAACTGCCATGCTTGATTCATGAAAAGAGTTAGCATAATACCAATTATTAATGTCGCCATCGCAGCTAACATCATTTTCTTTAAGCCAATTACTTCAAGTAATGCTGCCATAAATGGACCTGATATCCCATATAAAAAAAGACTAATTGCAAAAGCCATTGCAATCATTGATCGATCCCAGCCAAATTCTTTTTCGAATGGACCTATAAATACCCCTGATGATGACAATGTAATCCCAGCTACAATAATTGAGAAAAATGTAATGACAAGGATAAACCAACTATAGTGAATACGTTTCATGACTCCACCTACATTTCTCCAGAGTATCTAAAAATAAAGGGTATTTCTAATTTGTTTTGCTTTCCAAATTTTCCTAAGTCACTTAAAAAATTCCATCCTTCACCACCTCCGTTTTTTTCACCTCCTTACAATACATGTATATACATGTATTATCCTAAAAAAATAAAGACGAGCTATAACTTTAAAATATATGTATATACATATATAATGATAGGTATAGAGTTTTCCACTGTCAAGAAATAAATTCCACTATTATTAACCATTTCATTTTTACTGATAAAATAACATCAAGTTTCCCTTAACTTGAAATAACTCAAAAGGAGTTTTTTTATGGATAAAGAATTCACTATCATCGACTATACACAGATTTGTGTGTGTGCGAACCTTAGAAAAAAGACAAGAGTCGTTACCCAAATGTATGACAAATTGCTCCAACCTACTAATTTAAAGATCACCCAATATTCTATGTTGGCCAATATCGATTATCAGAAGGCAGTTTCAATCAGCAAATTAGGTGAGATTTTGTTACTTGATCAAACTACAGTTACTCGTAATGTAAATTTACTGAAACAAAATGGCTACGTTGCTATTACTAGAAATAAACAAGACGCTAGAACAAAGATTCTTTCACTAACCGATGCAGGCATTAAAAAACTAAATGAAGCCACTCCTATATGGCGTGAACTTCAGGAAAGAATTATCAACGATATTGGTCCAGAAAAATATAAGGATTTCTATGAAACGCTAAGACACATGCAAAAAATCATTAAATCCTATGATGAATAATAGATAATTCCAAAATCTGCATAAGAAATGGCTGTCTATAAGTTTTTCACTTATAGACAGCCATTTTCATAATCTTAGTATTGAATTAAGGTCTTCACACTTAAATCGCCAAGTTTTGCACGACCATTAAGTTCAGTCAGCTCGATTAGGAAAGCACAGCCAACAACCTCACCGCCTAATTCTTCTATTAAACGAACAGTCGCCTCTACTGTACCGCCAGTTGCCAGTAAATCATCACAGATTAATACTTTTTGTCCAGGCTTTAGAGCATCTTTATGCATTGTTAATGTATCTTTACCATACTCAAGACCGTAGTCTGCACTTACCACTTCACGAGGTAATTTTCCTGGTTTACGAACAGGAGCAAAGCCAATTTCAAGTGCATAAGCAACTGGGCAACCAATAATGAAGCCACGCGCTTCAGGACCTACGATAATTTCTGCGCCCACTTCTTTTGCGTAAGACACGATTTGGTCTGTAGCATATTTATATGCTGATCCGTTATCCATAATTGTTGTAATATCCTTGAAACTGATGCCTTCTTTCGGCCAGTTCTCAACTGTTGTCACGTATTGCTTTAAATCCATTTTGATGTTCCTCCTGCGAAACGTTTTTCGTATATTAATGTATTCGTTCATCAAACCATTGCTTTAACTCTATATAAGGTGCATATACAAGCTTTTGCTCTATATCTATCTGTTCTGAACGTTGTTTGTAAGACGGTGCTTCCGTAAGCGCTGTTTTTGGTGCATTCACGTTGACAGTCGTCAGTCCACTCTCCATTTTAACAAAATCTAGCTCAAAAAACACCTGTGTCATAAATTTTAATGCATCTAACGGCCAGCCAGTATGTTTTGCTAAATCTGGCAAATTCACAGTAAGCGGAAATGATGGACGGTTTTTTAAAAATTTATAATACCAAGCAAATTGTTCACGCGTAGGCATACCGTTGAAATACTGGGAATCAGGCATATAAAAATGCGCATAAATGCGAGAAGGCGCTGTTTTTTGTAAAACATTTTCTAGCAATTGAACGTTTTGTGGCAAATCAAGCAACACAATATAACTTGTTTGCGATACATTTGAAAGTGCTGCATCAACAAACAGAATGGGCACACCCAAAAGTGACTGATAATATGTCACCGTCTCGGGACGGAACGCTATAAAAGTTGTCTCCTCTTTTGGTACAGTATTTAACCAACGTGAAGTTTGACGAATGCCACGAATATCAAATAATTGCCACTCTGTCGTTTGCACGTCCTCAATCATAAACTGAGGCTTTTTACGTCCTTGCCACTCATTAATCTGAAGATCCCCAATAAAAGATACTTTAATTCCATAAGTCAGTTCATCATGTAGATGTCCTTTATTAAAGCCAACACTATCCAATTTTTCATAGCCATCCGTTAATTCCATTTTAATATGGTTTTCAGCAGCACCAATTTTACGCATTGTAGCTATTTCAACATCTTCTAGTACATAAACAGGTTTCGGGAATTCCGTTCCAAACGGGCCAAGCTTGGCAATTTCCTCAATAGCATCCGCTGAAATTTCATCAATCTTGAGCGGAATATCAATATTGAGTACAGGTGTCAATTGCTCCTCTGTTAAACAAGCTTTTGCCTGTGCATCTAATCTAGCTCGTAGTTCATCGACATGCTCCAGTGGTAAGGTCATACCTGCCGCCATCGGATGTCCACCAAAATGCGGTAAAATGTCTCGATTTTTCGCCAATTCATTAAACAGATGGAAACCGTCGATACTACGTGCCGATCCTTTCGCAGTACCTTTCTCATAGTCTAGTGATAGGACAATAGTCGGGCGATAATACAATTCAACAAGACGTGATGCGACTATTCCGACAACACCAGCATTCCAGCCTTCTCCAGCAACAACTAATACCAGTGATTCACTAATTTTTTCGTCCGCTTCAATTAATGCAATCGCTTCATCCGTAATACTCTTCACTATATCTTTGCGCTCTGTATTACAAGCATTCAGCTGTTTCGCTAATGCTGATGCTGTTGTACTATCCTCTGCCATTAGTAACTCTACACCTGGTGCCGCTTCTCCTAAACGACCAATTGCATTTAACCGCGGACCAAAGTAAAAACCAATTGTTTCTTCATTAATTTTTGATTGATCTGCACTTGCTACTTCACACATTGCCTGTACCCATGGGCTTAGTGAGCGGCGCGTTTCTTCAATCCCACGCTTTACAAGATAGCGGTTTTCATCGACTAATGGCACCAAATCCGCTACCGTGCCAATCGCTACAAACTCAAATAAATGCGTTGGTAGTTCCCCGTATAAAGCATGCGCCAATTTAAAGGCCACACCCACACCTGCAAGTTCGCCAAAAGGATAATGCCCTTCCGGCACGCGAGGATGTAAAATAATATCCGCTGGTGGTAGTTCTTCACCTGGCTCATGGTGATCTGTCACAATGACATCCATACCAAGCTCTTTCGCCACTCGAATCGGCTCAATGCCGGAAATACCATTATCCACAGTAATAATTAATTGCACACCCTCTGCATGTGCTTCGCGGAATAATGTTTCATTCGGACCGTAGCCGTGCAAGAAACGGTTAGGTATTTTAAAGGATACATCCGCACCAAGATCAAGTAACACATTGACCATCACCGTCGTACTCGTGATACCATCGGCATCATAATCTCCATATATTAATATTTTTTCACCATTTTCGAGTGCTCGCTCGATACGTGCCACTGCTTCCGCCATGCCATGCATTAAAAACGGGTCATGAATATTTGTTTCTGTCATATTTAATAAACTTTCTGCTGCTGCAGAAGTTTCACAGCCACGTGCAGCTAAAATTTTGGCCGCAATCGCAGAAATTTGCAAGTCATTTTGTAATGCTTGTACAAGTTGTGCGTCTGGACGCTCTACTTGCCATCTCTTTTTCGATAGAATCATTTTTTCACTTCCTCACGAAGGCTATTATACCTAAAATCGACAAGGCGCGCTATCTGTCACTTTCTCTGGAAGTTATCCGTCATTTTGAGAACTTTATCCGTCACTTTTGCGAGTTCTATCCGTCACTTCGATGTTTCTATCCTTCTACATACTAAAAAAGCCTACCCCGTTAAAGAGTAGACTTCTCTCGCACATTTTTCGAGGCAGTAACTAGAGCTTCGACCCTGGCAACATCGCCTTCATGTAATGCCGCAACAATCGCACTGCCGACGATTACGCCGTCTCCAAGAGCCCCCATGCTCACCACTTGTTCTGGTGTCGATATCCCAAAACCTGCTAACACCGGAAGATGGCTTGATTGACGTAATTGCGCAAAATGTCCTGCTAAATTATCAGCAAAACTCGCGCGTGCGCCTGTAATCCCATTTACGGTTACCGCATAGACAAAACCCTGGCTCGCTGTGGCAATTCGCGCAATCCGTTCAGGCGAACTAGTTAATGACACAAGCTGTACAATATCCACGCCATGTGGATTTAACTGATCGCGTAAAATAGCACTTTCCTCAAGCGGTACGTCAGGTACAATTAAACCTTTAACGCCCCCTGCAACACATGCTTCAGCGAATGATTCTAATCCATAAGCCAATACAGGATTAAAATACGTCATCATAACTAACGGAATCGTTATTTCTTCACGGAAGGAAGCAAGTGTATTTAACACTTTGCGCAATGTCACCCCTTCCGCTAAAGCACGTTCACCAGCCTGTTCAATTGTAGGTCCATCTGCTACAGGATCCGTAAAGGGAATACCCACTTCAATCGCAGTTACACCCATTTCTTGTAGCTTCAAGATAGTTGGCTTTAATGTTAAAAGTCCTCCATCACCTGCCATGATATATGGCACAAACGCCTTATTACCTGCTATCTTAGCTTGTTCAATTGCCTGCTGTAGTGTTGCCATTATACCTCACCCCCAAGTATTGCATTTACTGTATGAACATCCTTATCACCGCGACCAGATAAACATACAACAATGATGTCATCCACACGCATCGTTTTTGCAAGTTTTGCTGTATAAGCAATCGCATGAGAACTTTCTAACGCCGGTAAAATCCCTTCTGTCCGGCATAGTAATTGTAAGCCCTCAAGCGCTTCACTATCTGTGATCGAGTCGAATTTTGCACGACCAATATCATATAAATAGCAATGTTCTGGCCCCTTCCCAGGATAATCTAGTCCAGCAGAAATAGAATGTGCTTCCTGAACAAAACCATTTTCATCTTGCAATAAATACATGTAAGCACCATGTAAAACTCCGAGCTGTCCTCCTGCAATGGCTGCAGCATGCTTGCCAGTTTCAAGACCATTACCGGCAGCCTCGACACCATACAAAGCTACCTTTTCATCGTCTACAAATGGGTGGAACATACCAATCGCGTTACTCCCGCCTCCAATACAAGCAACAACGGCATCAGGTAAACGCCCTTCTTTTTCTAAAATTTGTACTCGTGTTTCAACACCAATAACGCGCTGGAAATCTCGTACTATTTTCGGAAATGGATGAGGTCCTAAAGCAGAACCTAAAATATAATGTGTATCCTCTACATTTGTCACCCAATAGCGTAAGGCCGCATTGACTGCATCTTTCAATGTTTTTGAACCAGTTTCGACAGATTCGACTTTTGTGCCGAGCAGCTCCATACGGAAAACATTTAATTGCTGACGCTTTATATCCTCGGCACCCATAAAGACAACACACTCAAGATTTAATAATGCACAAGCTGTCGCAGTCGCTACCCCATGCTGTCCCGCTCCTGTTTCTGCGACAATTTTCTTTTTCCCCATGCGTTTTGCTAGTAACGCTTGCCCGATGGCATTGTTGATTTTATGAGCACCTGTATGGTTTAAGTCTTCGCGCTTCAAGTATATTTTTGCCCCACCAAGTTCTTTCGTTAAGTTTTCCGCAAAGTACAGTGGCGTTTCACGACCTACATATTCTTTTAAATAATAAGCTAACTCACCCGTGAACGTTTTGTCCGCCATTGCTTCGTTATACGCCGTTTCTAACTCCAACAGTGCTGTCATCAACGTTTCTGGTACGAACTGCCCACCAAATTTTCCGTAGCGTCCTTCCTTTGTCGGCACACTATTTGCAATTGATTTCATCATTTTACTCTCTCCTTTTTTACTAGCTGCAAAAAGGCTGCTATTTTCGCGATATCCTTGACACCATCTGACTCGACACCACTTGAAACATCCACCATTGACGGCGACACAAGCGATACTGCTTGCTCGATATTTTCTAACTTCAAGCCACCTGCTAGAATTAGTTTTTCATGAGGAATGCCCACCACTTGGAGTAGCGTCCAATCAAATGTATGTCCACTACCTCCTTTAAAATCAGTACCCGGTGCGTCGAATAAATAATAATCGACATCATAATGTGCAGCTTTTTGTACATCCTCTGCGGAACGAACCGACAACGCTTTGATAGCAGGATACCCTTGCTCACGGATAAAATCAGGTGTTTCCTCCCCATGATATTGCACATAATCTAATGGCACTTCTTTCACTGCTGCCTGTAGTTCCTCTGCTGTTGGGTTGACAAAAACACCGATTTTCGCTACCCCTTCAGGTACATGCTTTGCTAATTCACGAGCCTGCTCAATCGACACCAAACGCTTACTTGGTGCAAACACAAAGCCAATTGCATCTGCTCCTGCCCGCACCGCCGCTTGCACGTGTTGTACTTCCTTCAAACCACAAATTTTCACCTTCGTCATACAGATGCACCCGCTTTACTTACTTGTAAGCTTCGGAGTGCGGACCCTGCATCACCGCTTCGCATTAACGATTCCCCCACGAGTACACCACTTGCCCCCATCCTTGCAACTTTCTGGGCATCGTCTTTCGTCCAAATCCCACTTTCACTAATTAGCACGCGTTCCTCTCCAAATGGAAAGGCTTCGGCAATTTCTCGGGTACGCTCTAGACTTACTTCAAATGACCGTAAATCACGATTATTGACACCAATTAGTCTAGCACCGACAGCAACAGCTCGTTTAAGCTCTGCTATATCATGAACTTCTATTAAAACTTCTAGCCCTAAGCTTGTTGCATAGCTATATAGATCACGTAAAAGTTCTTCTTCTAAGGCCGCCACAATCAGTAAAATAATGGATGCACCTGATGCTTTTGCAAATCGAATTTGTACACGATCAATCATGAAGTCTTTACAAAGTATTGGAGTTTCAATAGCTTGTGCCACAGCTGCTAAATCATCAAACGAACCTTTAAAAAACTCCTTATCTGTTAAAACAGAAATCGCCGCTGCTCCAGCTTCCGCATAAATTTTTGCCTGCTTCACCGGATCAGCTCCTTCTGCAATGAGGCCCTTAGAAGGCGAAGCACGCTTCATTTCAGAAATAACTTGCAATGTTTCTGATTTTTGTATAGTTTCAAACAATGACCTACGCTTTTTTTCTGTAAACTTAACTAATGGGTCAGGCTGTTCAAGTAATGCTCCAACTTCTAATTTTTTTTGTTCAAGAATTTTGTTTAAAATATTCATCGTCCTACCTCCACTTCTTTAATTTGCTTACTAAAGGCAACAACTGCCTCTAATTTCTGTAATGCGCGTCCGCTGAATATACTATCCTTCGCCATCTCGACACCTTCTTTAACGGTTTGGGCGATACCATAGCTGAACAATCCGATACCAACATTTAACAATACCGTATCAAAATAAGCACTTTGTTCACCAGCTAGTAATTTCCGCATAATAACAGCATTTTCGTCTGCGTTTCCTCCACGAATTGCTTCTAACGGAGCATAGTTAAGTCCCGCATCCTCAGCTGTTAATGCAAACGGAATTAAATCTCCCTTATCCACTAAAATAAAGGTGTTTTGCCCAGCCAATGAGGCCTCATCTAATCCTTGTGGACCAGAAACCACCATTGCTCGCTCTCGACCTAGCATCTGCAAAACCGAAGCATACTCCATCACAAAATTTGGTCGATTAATGCCCGTAAATTGTGTTGATAAAGCCACTGGATTTGTTAACGGACCAACAAGATTAAAAATGGTTGGCTTGCCAAGAGCTCGTCGCACCTCACCAATACGTTTTAGTTTTGGATGAACATTTGGCGCATATAAAAATGCAATCCCTTCTTTTTCTAAGAGCTCAATCGTTTGCTCTATGGATATATTTGTATGAATACCAAGAGCCTCCAAAACATCCGAACTTCCCGACGCAGAGGAAATTTTACGATTGCCATGCTTTGCTATTTTTACACCTGCACCCGCTAATACAAATGCAGATGCAGTACTGATGTTAAATGTATTTAAACCATCGCCACCCGTACCGCAATTATCCATATAAACATCTGATTTTGCTGGAACATCTAGTGCAAACGATCGCATGACTGTTGCTAGTGCCGCCACTTCATGTGCAGTTTCACCTTTTGAAGACAAGTCCGTTAAGAAACTTGCCATTTCATCCTTTGATGTGTCGTCCCGAAACATCCATTTAGCTGCCTCCAACATTTCTTCATACATTAAATGTTCACGTTTCCGAACTTTCCCACTTAAGTCATCCATCAATTTGCGCCTCCTTCTTTTCCTAGTAGTTGTAAAAATAATCGCTCTTCCTCTTCCACTTTTTGAAGTAGTTCTTTTTCATTGCAATATTTTGTAACCGTTACAGTTGTTTGCATACGCATAATGTCGTTTTCTACTACGATAGATCTCCCTGTTAGCGCAAAATCTAAGTGTCCATTAAACCCGATAAATCCTAGAGCACCACCGAAAACACCAGCAGTTTGAGTCGTTGTCATTAACCGATGTTCTGCATAATCTTTCGGTATACCTGTAGTGGCGAAGGGTGGTAAAGTTGCGGCTAATACATCTAAAGCATGAAGCATCGGTAAAATTCGCCCCTCTACACGCGAAGTCATATACATAACCTGCTTTGATCGCTCAATTCTCATGGCATCAATCACTTGAATTGAATCGCGGAAGCATACAGCTTGAAGTTCTTTTTGCATAGCAGTAACGAGTACAGCATGTGATTTCTTCACTTCCACATTTTCATATAACTTTCGTTCATTTTCTAAGTCCTCTACTTTGGTAAGTCCACGTGCATAGGTTCCTTCAGTAGGTGTTGCAATGACACGTTCACCCTTTACTCGAATAAGGCTTTCTGGTGATGTTCCCAAGACAATATGGTCATCAAACGTGACATAATACATATAGGGGGCGGGATTTTTTTTACGCAGTTGACGATATAGCGCAAAAGCGTCCCCTTCTAAATTTGCTAAAAATTGTTTCGATAATACTACACGTGCATTCACTTCATCTAAACTATCTTTTATGTTTGTTAAAGACATTTCAAAGTGCTCATCAGAGGATGTATCCTTTGTTAGATAACTACAATTTGTATCCTCACTCTCTCTACCTTTTAACAGTTGCTCAGCTAATTCTTCTAAATTCGGCTCTTTTTTCTCTGCATCAATATTCGTATGAATCAATGTGACTTGGTCTGTTACGTGGTCAAAAACAATAATCGTTTCATAAACATGAAAATGCACATCTGGTAGCTGCATTTTTTCTTGGTTGGTTGATAATATGGTCGTAGCACTCTGGCCAACATAACCAACCGCCCCACCCGAAAATGGAAATTGTGTTGTGTTCGAAATACGCGGCATTAAGCGCTTTAATAACACGAAGAGATCACCCTTATGCGTATAGGTTTTCTGTGTTTTATAGGAAAATTCTTGTATTTCATCACCTACACCTCTATAGGTTTTCCGCGGATTGGCTCCAATGAACGAGAAACGTCCAGTACTCTCATGCTGTGAGGAACTTTCTAGCAAAAATTTGTGCGTACCTTGTAAACGTCTAAAAATTAATATAGGTGTGAGTGAATCACCGTTAATTGTTTTCATTTTTGTTCTTGAACTCGTTGTTTGCATGTAGACAGTCCCCTTTACTCAATAATAATTTCAAACAAACTGGCTTAGAAAATCCACGGTAAAGTGAAATTTCAATCAGCAGGGGTTATCTTCACTCCTACTGATTGGTAGTTGAACCAATCGGGCTTTTACGGTCAGTTGGTCGAACAGTTTATGCGGGAAAACACAAAAAAGCCCTCTGCAAAAAGGATTTTCCTAATTGCAGAGGACGATCATGACCGCGTTGCCACCTCATATTAGAGCTATGTGCTCTCACTTGTGTGCTCCATCTATACCCCTCAGCTAAATGGTATTGATACTTTGCTTTCGATTCATAAAACGTCCATACCTGCTGTTTTACTTTCTAATCAAAAGCTCAATCTAAGGTTATAACCTTATTCAACGATTAACGATTGTTTGGCAAACCGCTAAAAATAAGGTGGAAGCACCCCCGATAACGTGGGGAATCCGTCCGCTATAAACAATAGCGACTCTCATAAGTCCATTCACATAAGCTACAAATCAGTTTTCACCACCCACTGACTCTCTTACATTGCACACTTATGCTACTACTCTTATTCAACAATTTCTCAGCTATTCTCAACTACACTCTGCTCATCTGTTCAAAGGCTGATCTCGCTCCCGAGACCTTCTACCTTATATCGAACGAAAAGTTAGCCTTATTCTATGCCAATCCTCAAGAATTGTCAATTAATTCTGATTTAAATAGGTAAATCAATGTAAAAAATTAAAATGTGCAGTAAGGAGGAAGAATTACCTCCATACCTCCTAATAAAGTCTGTTAAATTTCCTATTATTGAATAATTTCCATGTATTGACCTTATAAAAATATCAAGTTATAGTAATTTCAGAACATAGATTCTCGAATAAAGATAGAAAGTAGGAACGTATATGTCCGTTCGCAAAAAATTAAATATAGGCTTTATTTCTCTCATTTTATTACTATTAATCTCCAGTATCATTTCATTTATTCAATTTAAAGCGGTTGAGAGCGATCTTGTAGAGGTCCTCGACCATCGTTTTGTACAAATAAAATTAACAGAAGAAATTCAACAAGCACTTTCATCTCACGGTTTATTTTTACGTTCCTATGTTTTAAATAATGAAGATGATACTACTCAAAAAAACTTACAGCGCTATGAAACCCTTTTACCAGAGACTATTCAACAATTATCAAACATGGTGCGTTCCGACTACACAACAAAAATAGTGCAACAAATGACTGCATTAAATAAAGAATTATTAACAAGTTCTACAAAGGCTGTACAAACATTTAACAATGGTGATACCGAATTAGCCTTATCTTACATAAATGGTGACGTCACAAAGTTTAACAAAGAGATTTATACGCTCACAAATGATTTAATGAGCTATCATGATGAACAGCTACAAAAAATTAAAGACACAGTTATGCAAAAAGTCGTACGTGCAAGTATTATTTCAATTACATTACTTATTTTAAGTGCCATTGTTGGTTTATACTTTATGTACTTTGTGAAAAATTCAATCGTTCAACCGCTTCGGAAAGTGATTGCTACCGCAGATATATTAGCACAAGGTGATTTAACAGTTGCACAGCTCGAGCATCGTTCAAAAGACGAGATTGGCACCCTTGCAACCGCAGTAAATACGCTAAAGTACAATTTATCTGTGTTGATTAAAAATGTGCAGGATAACGCTTCTCATTTATCGGCTGCATCTGAAGAACTTTCTGCGAGCACTGAAGAAGTAACCGCAACTTCAGCTGATATTGCGCAGCGGATACAAGTGACTACTACACATTTAGCCTCTTCTGCGAATGCTTCCCAGCAGAGTGCTGTGACAATGGAAGAAACAGCTGGTGGTGTCCAACGTATTGCAGAGGCTACACAAAATTTACATCACAATGCCATGAATATGACGCAAATTGCAAAGGCTGGCGGTCAAACAATTACAACAGCAAAAGAGCAAATGGAGACCATTTCAGACTCAACTATACGTATTGCTACATTAACACAGAAGTTAAGCAAGCAATCTGAAGAAATCGGACAAATAACAAAGGTCATTACGGCGATTACGGAACAAACAAATTTACTCGCATTGAATGCAGCAATTGAAGCCGCTCGTGCAGGTGAGCATGGCAAAGGCTTCGCAGTTGTTGCCGATGAGGTACGTAAGCTTGCCGAGGAGTCCAAGCAATCCGCTGTTCAAATTGTTGCCCTTACTACAGAAATTCAAACAGATACACGGAATGTATCAACTGCTGTTGATGAAGGTTTATCATCTGTGCAAGATGGTGTCACAATGATTCATGATGCTGGGGATGCCTTCCACTCGATTGCAACTTCCGTACAAGCATTTACTGATCAAATTGAAGATATTTCAGCAACATCCGAACAAATTTCGGCAAGTGCTGAGGAGGTAGCTGCTTCTGTCACTGAGATTGCAAGCGGGGCTGGTGTTTCTGCTAATAATTCGCAAATGATTGCCGAAGCTGTTGATGAACAAGCAGCAACGATGCAACAGGTAAATGCAGTGGCTGAGGAATTAAGTAACAATGCACAGCAACTACAATCCTTAGTGCAACAATTTAAAATATAGCAATAAGCGACCACAAGCGAAGTATTCACTGTGGTCGCCTTTTGTTTTTTTGCAGAAAATATAAAAACGTTAATAGCCCTTATGTGGCTATTAATAACCTTTTAAGCGTACATGTTCTTGTTCCAACCAGTAATTGAATTGCCACAACCTCCCCCTCATGGCCGAACAACACAGCCTTATCTAGTAAAGTCAACAATGACCTTATAAGTCAGCTTCATAGATGAACCCATATTTATTTTTTCAATGAAATCTCAAATTTCGAGCCAACTTCTCCTGCAAATACTACTCTACCGTTCTCTGGTAACAGAACTTCATTGTTACCGCTGACCACGGTATAGTTAATGCAAACACCTGCTTGATCATATACAGCAAAAGAGCCCTTCGTAGGCATCTTAACCGTCATAACCTTTCCTTTTGCAGCCTCAGGCACTGAAAACCAGTTCGCATAGCCGTCCGCTTGAATCATTGTTGAAGACGTAAATTCTTTACCAGTGAAGAGCGGTTTTACAAGTTCCTCACTTGCGTATAAGTTACCTCCTGCCGTAACATACTCTAATCCATTCTTCTTATAGAAATTGATTTCCAGAGTATCTCTCCCAGCCATGCTAGGGATTTGCAGTTGGTTAACTGCATTGTTTTCTCCAATAATCTTATTATTTAAAAAATACCCCGGAACTTCATTAACCGTATCAATAGTTATCATTGATCCAGAATTAAAGTAAAGCATCGATGTATATTTCTCACTTATCAAGTAATATTTTTCACCTTCACGTTTCTCCCATGCGGCTGCTACGCCATTGCGTAATACATTGGCTTCGAGCTTTTCAGCATTATACCCTGAGACAGCTGTTTGTCCTAGCCCTGGGAAAGTTATATATAAGCTGGACCATAAGTAAGTGCGCCCATTTTTCTCAACAACGAATTTTAATTTTTCTGTGCCTTCAGCGTTCACAAAAGAACCATCAGCCGTATACATATACTGTTGAACTGGCTTGTCCAGAGCCGTTACCGTGGAAATAGACAATTCGCCCACAGGATTAATTTCTACCTTCATTAAATTACCAGAACCACCACCGTAAATACCTGCATACTGAGAAAATTCTTGCGGCATACTGGCCTTTATAGGCAAACCATGCAACTTGGCCGGCTTCCGTTCATGAATAACCCCCTTCTCCTGAATTGCACTAAGCAGCAGTTCATTCGCTAACAATTGATTTACTACGCTGGAACCACCTGAAGAAATAACAGCCGCAGCCATATTGTTTTCTGGAAGCACGACTAACGAAGAGTGATAGTTCGCCGTATCTCCACCTTTCGTAAGTGCCTTGATGCCGTATTCATTGTATGGGAACAAATTCACACTATCCCAGCCTAGCCCGTATGCGATGGAGGAAGGATCAGTTCCCTCTGGCCACATGCCTCTTCTATACTCTTCTTGTGCCATAGCTTCCACCGACTTTTTAGAAAGAATATCGTCTACATGTCCAGTGAAAATTTGTGAGAATTTAACGAGATCTTCAGCTGTGGAATACATGCCACCTGTTGCAATGATATTGTAATTCTCACTTGGGAGTTGTCCATTATAAGCAGGGGAATAGATCCCGGCCATTGTCGCTGAATCCACTTGATCCAGCGGTGTTTTCGTATGATTCATTTTTAGAGGCTCTGTCAAATACTTGTTTATAAAAGCTGTAAAAGACATGCCACTTACTCGCTCTACCAAAATCTCAGCTAATGTAAAACCATCGTTGCAATATACCGAGTACGCTCCTGGCTCTGCCTTTAAGTTTTGAGTCGCCAATTGCTCTAGCAAATTATCGTGTGCATAAGTATCATTATCCCCATACAAACCTGTATTACGGTACGAGGTCCCAAGGAGACCAGAGGAATGATTCAGCAGCATACGTGGTGTAATCTGTTTATAACGATCGTCTTTCATCTTAAAATCAGATATATATTTTACAACGGGTAAATCCAAATCTACCTTACCTTCGTCTACAAGTTTCATAATGGCAGCCGTGAGTACCATTTTGCTTGTAGAACCTATACCATACATTGTATTTGAAGTAAGAGGTATATTGCCCTTTATGTCGTTTTTACCTGCATGCCCTGAGATGACAATTTCTCCATCATCAATGATCGCATATTGCACACTTGAGATGCCGTAAGTTTCTGTTATCAGCTTGGCTTTCTCAGTAGCTATTTTCTTAGTCGCATCAAATGTAACAACACTGCTATCGGTGGTTGTTGTGGCCATTACAGACATTGGAACTAACATTGATGCAGACATTGGAGCAAGCATTGTTAGCATAAGGGTTAAAGCGACGATTGGAGTTCGTTTTCTACCTGTTTTCGTGCCCATTTTCATTTTCATTTCTTCTCTTGGTTTCACTCGCATCTTCTCCTATCCTCTTCTGTTTTCGGGCTACCTTATAGGGCCTGATAAACCAAGCTTACAAGACGAAGATGTATTCCCAATGACCATAATATGAACGGAGTATGAACAAGTGAAAAAAATGCTACGGTATGCTATATGAATCTGGAACGGGTTCACTTTTACAAACAAACAGTGAAAAAACCGTCCTAAAGGGCGGTCTTTATATCACTTAGACATATGCATAAAATCGTGGAGGGACCTTTTTCAGTGCACTTATTTTATTCCTTCCATAAATGCCCTGAAGTTTTCAGCGATTTCCTTGAATTGAGTATGGTGTAAATAATGTGATCCCTCCATTGGAATCATTTTTCCATGTACAGAATCTTTTACTTGCTCTTCATGCAGTGGAATCCATCCTTCTACGCCTTCATTATTCGCTTGTACAAAGAGAAGAAGAGGAAGATTTTTAGGGAATGTCAAGTCTTGAGCCCCTTTAAAATTAGAAGATATATGTTCCATTTCATTCAAGGTAGTAGCATTATACATGTTTTTATTCGAAATCATTTTCATTTGCTCTACTGTTTGAGCATCAAATGCTAGACCAGCATAGGGGTCACCACTTACTTTCATGATCAATCTTAAGAGACCTGTTTTTTCGACAAATGCAAACGTTTTTACTGGTAATTCGACATCCATACCCGGTTGTGTTGGAACACTGCTATCGATTCCGACAAATGCAGTCACTTCGTCTGGATATTTATGCACAAATTCAAGTCCGTAAATGCCTGTAATGGAGTGGCCCATGAGCGTGTATCTGTTAATATCAAGCTGCTGTAGAGCTTCATGAACTTCATTTACGATATTCTCCGTTGTTCGTTCTTTTTCAGTTTCATCACTTAATCCATAACCGAAAGGCTCAACCGCGACAACTTTGTAAAAAGGAGATAATTTATCGATAAGTAGCTTAAAATCAAGCGCTGGTGTAGCTGTTCCATAGCCAGGTAGGAGCACGACGGTTTCTTCTCCTTCGCCTTGAATGAAGACATTCATATTTTTTCCGTCTACTGTTACAAACTGACCATAAGATTCTATTTTTCCTTGCTCCATTTTATTGCAGATTATATTAACTAGAAAAACAATAGCTAGAAAAAGTACTAAGACTATAGCTAAAACTGCTATTATTTTACCTATGATGGTTAATGTTTTTTTCATTATGTTTGCACGAGTGGTGTAGAGCGGCAATTGAAGCTCGTTTTCTACCTGTACTCGTGCCTACCCTCCCTTTTCATTACCTATTCGTATCTTCTATCCACATCAGTATTCCGGCTATCTTTACAAACCGTTAAGTACAGCTTATACAACGAAGGTGTCCTCACTATGACAACAATATGAACGGAGTATGAACAAAACAAAAAATATTATAGCGTCACGTGCTAGGGAAACTGAATCGTAGCATGGAGAATGTGGTTTGGACAATCTAATTGATACAAAACTATTACAACAATTGTGATGGCAATTGTTTCACTACACTTATTTTATTTCATCCATAAATGCCCTGAAATTTTCTACGATTTCTTTCGCTTTGGTACGATATAAATAATGATCCCCTTCAAATGTCATCACTTTTCCTTGTACAGCATCTTTTATTTGTTCTTCATGCTCTGGTATCCATCTTTCAGTTACTTTATGATTCGCTTGTATAAAGAATATAACGGGTAGATTTTTTGGGAATGATAAATTTTCAGCTGCTTTAAAATTAGCATACATATTTTCAGCTTCATTTAATTGGTTGGGATTATACTTGTTTTTGTGTATAAGAATGCTCATCTGTTCTTTTGTTTTATCATCATATGGTAGTGTAGCGTATGGGTCATCACCTAGCTTCACTTGCAATCTGGCTAATCCTGATTTTTTAAGTAGTTTTAAAATACCTATTATTGGAGATTCAATCTTTTTCTCACTTATCGTTGGCACACTACTATCAAGCCCGACAAATGCACTCACTTCGTTTGGATATTTGTTCACATAATCCAGTCCGTAAATGCCAGAAATGGAGTGGCCCATTAGAGTATATCGCTCAATGTTTAGCTGCTGTAAAGCTTCATGTATTTCACTTACAATATTCTCTGTGCTCCGTTCCTTTTCAGTTAGATCACTTAATCCATAACCAAAAGGTTCAATTACAACAACTTTGTAAAATGGAGATAATTTATCGATGAGCGGCTTAAAATCAAGCGCTGGTGCCGCTGTTCCATAACCTGGTAGGAGCACAACTGTTTCTTCTCCTTCACCTTGAATGAAGACATTCATATTTTTTCCGTCTACTGTTACAGACTGACCATAAGTTTCTGTTTTTCCTTGCTCCATTTTGTTGCAGACAATATTAACTAGAAAAACAATAGCTAAAAAAAGTATTATGGCTATAGCTAAAGCTGCGATTAATTTACTTATAATGGTTATCGTTTTTTTCATTATGTTTGCACGAGGTTGTAAAGGGCAAGCTCGTTTTCTCCTTTGGTCTCGTACCTTTCCTCCCTTTCGTTATCTCTTCGTATCTACAAACCACATCAGTGTATTCCGGCTACTTTCACAAACCGTTAAGGATAGCTTATACAATGAAGTTGTACTCCCTATGACAACAATATGAACGCAGTATGAACAAATAAAAAAATGTTACGCCGTCATGTGCAAACCTTCTTGCATGTGACGCCATAACATAGAGAATACGAGGTTGTTACCATAATTCGAATGTATAATTTGAATGTAGTTAGTTATTCGGTGTTGCAATTGGCAATGTGACTATGAATGTCGTTCCTTTGCCGAGTTCGCTTTCCACGCGGATGTCACCTTGATGAAGCGATACAATCTGTTTAACAATGGCAAGTCCCATACCGCTACCAGCATACTTACGACTATGAGAACGATCGGCCTTAAAAAACCGCTCGAATATACGCTTCTGGTCCTTGTAGGAAATACCAATGCCTTTGTCAGCTATTCGTACTGTCACGTTTTTGCTATCTTGTTTGATGCCGATGTTAATAACGCTGTCATCCTTGGAAAATTTGATACTATTCACAAGAATGTTTGTCCATACCTGGTTTAATTGATCATAATCAGCTTCTAGACAAACGGCTTCCAAATTAAGCTCAAAACGGATGTTGCGAGCCATCCAATGCGGCTGAATTGCCACGATGACTCGTCTGATTTGTTCATCAACACTAAATGTGTCCAACTGCAAGTGCTGTGACTGCGATTCAAGCATACTCAATTTTAATAGACTATCGCTCATCTTGGACATTCGATCTGCTTCAGTAATGATAATATCGAGATATCGGTTTCGATCGTTTTGTGCGATGTCTTCTTGCTTGAGTGCTAGCGCATAACCTGATATTGAGGTAAGCGGTGACTGAACTTCGTGTGACACATTGGCTACAAATTCCCTCCGCATTTTCTCAAGTTGTTGCAGGTCGTGCGTCATTTCTTCGAAGCTGCGAGCTAAAGTACCTAGCTCACCCGTTTGTTTAATATTCAGCTTGACGTTAAAATCGCCACCTGCTATATGTCTAGTTGCTTTTGTCAGCTTTTTGATCGGTTTGACTAGGAACATGGCAGCAACCAGAATCAATAGGCTTCCTGCTATCAATGAATAGCTTGAAAAGTTCAAAATCCACTTTATGACAAAAGTTGAGGAAGGGGGGGAGATTGGTTCTACAAACATCGCTTGCTTTCCTCTTTCAGTTGTCATTGGCAACCCTAAGAGAACCGTAGAAACTCCACTCGGATTTACTTGAACTATTTCTCCATCTAGTACTTTTTTTACTTGTTCCATCGTTACAGTGGCAAGTTTGTGTCCGTTTAGCGCTCCGTAAGACTGGAACTGCCCTGATTCTTCGTAAATTCGAATATGATAGGAATTGAGCTGATTCATGTCACTTACGAATTTGTCTGCTTCACCTAACGGTAATGTCTCATAAATCTTGGCGACATCTCGACCAAAGTTAAGTAAGGGAATTCGCAAGTTTTCGTTTAATTTATCTTCAAATACCCAAGTTGCTACAAAAAAAGCAATGATCGTACCACCAATTACGGACACTAGAAATATCAGCACTACGCGTGTATATAAAGATTTGATCATTCGTATACCTCGAGCCGATAGCCAAGGCCACGTACCGTTTCGATACGAAACTCCGGTGTGGTCGCGAACCGCTCTCGTAAGCGCTTAATATGTACGTCTATCGTTCGATCATCTCCAGCGTAATCAATCCCCCAAATTTGATCGATTAGCTGCGCGCGCGTATAGACTTGCCCGGGTGTTCCAGCGAGCTTATACAGCAATTCGAACTCCTTAAGCGGCAACGTGAGCGACTCCGTCCCCCTCATCACCTTATAGGTCTGTCGATCAAGAATGATGCTGCCGAACTGGATTGTCTGCGTGGAGCCAATTCGGTATCGTTTCAATAGCGCCTTAACACGAACCGACAACTCCAACGGATCGAATGGCTTTGTCAAATAATCATCCGCTCCAAGTTCAAATCCCTTTACTTTCTCCCATGTTTCGCCTCTTGCGGTCAGCATAAGTAACGGAAGATCAGGATTGGCCCTTCGGAGCTCCCTGCACAAAGTCCAACCATCCATCATCGGCATCATAATATCGAGCACGACAAGATCAACTTGCTCTTTAACATAGACGGCTAGTGCTTCCTTACCGTCTGCAGCTTCGACTGTTGCAAATCCGTCCTTACGTAAAAATAAACAGACGAGTTCGCGAATATTCGTATCGTCGTCAGCAACTAATATAGTAGGCATGCGTTCTCTCACTCCCCGTTTTCCATCCCATATTTGAAATCATCATTATACTATAATTTACATGGAAACACCCCTTATCCTCCACAACAGCGATACTGTTTAATTCATCCATTACATAGACGACAAGTGGAACGCTAAACTTCTCTCAAAAATTCGAAATCTACTATACGTATGACATTCTCTATATCCGTTCCCAAACAAATAATGGAGCGTATATATATAAGATTATATTTCCACTAAATTGCTGGTAGTAGAAATGTTGTTCTCTCTTTACTCATTGCTTAGCTTTTTTCATAAACAACCTTTATCGATAAAAAAAGATGCCGTCTGAAAAATTCAGACAGCATCTTCTTCAAGTTGCTTAGAGCTTTTATGAAACTGTCCATTACAAGGACACTTCGAAAAACAATTAGCTTAGAAATTATTTATTAAACAGTAGGTTCGTCAGTTCCCCATTGTTTTTTCTCTTTTTTGTGTAGCTGACCATCTGATTTTTTCATCTCACGGATTTTTAGTGAGTACCAGATTTGTGCTGCGATACAGATAGAAGAATACATACCTGTGAATAAACCAATTAATAACGCAATTGAGAAGTTTTGAATAGAAGGTGCACCAAAAATTAACAGGGCCACAACGACGATAATTACTGTTAATACCGTATTCACAGAACGTCCCATTGTTTGACGTAATGATTTGTTAACAATATTCGCCAGTACTTCACGATCTTTAATGGTATCATATTGACTTAAATTTTCACGCATCCGGTCAAACGTAACAATTGTATCATTGATAGAGTAACCGACTATCGTCAGTACGGCAGCAATGAACGTAATATCAACTTCTAAACGCATAAAACTAAATACAGCAACGATTAAGAATACATCATGGAGCAACGATACAATTGCGCCTACACCCATGCGCCATTCGAAACGAATCGCTACATAGATAATGATGCCGAGAGCAGCAAGTGATAAAGCTTTAATCGCATTTTTCACAAGCTCTTTTCCGACTGTATCAGATACCGTACTTACACTCGGTTCATGACCATATTTTTCAATTGTAACTTTTTTGTATTTTAAAATCTCATCTTGTGATAAATCATCTTTATAACGGATAACCGCTGAAGTGCTCTTTTCACCAGAAAGAACGATATCATCTGATGAGAAGCCGATGCTATCAATATATTTAGAGACTTCTTCTTTGCTTAATGTTTGGTCTGCTTCAATCTGCACTCGTGTACCACTTAAGAAATCAATACCAAGATTTAAGCGGAAAATACCAATAATCACTAAACCAGCTACTAAAATAGCTAATGAGAATGTATAGAATTTTTTACGATTATGCACAAAGTCAAAACGATCAAATCTCGTTGATAAATCTAATGTACCAATATTTTCGTCTAAGCTATGTTGTTTAGATTTTGCAATCCCAAACCAAGCTGGGTTGTTGACGTAACCACTGTTCACAAGTAATCCCAATAGTACTCGAGATCCCCAAACAGCTGTTAGGAAACTAAGTAAAATCGAAATAATTAATGTCGTCGCAAAACCTTTAACAGAGCTTGTCCCAAATTGGAATAGTACAGCTGCTGCTAATAATGTAGTTAATTGCGCATCGATAATTGCAGATAAAGATTGTTTCGAACCTATTTGGAACGCCTGTTTTACCGAGTGTCCCACGCGAAGTTCCTCTCGGATACGCTCCGCAGATAAAATATTGGCATCTACTGCCATACCAATACCGAGCACGATGGCCGCGATACCTGGTAGCGTTAAGACGGCATTAATCCAGTCAAATACGACAAGGACTAGGAACGTGAATATGCAGAGTGTAATAATTGAAATAAAGCCAGGCAAACGATAATAGAAAAGCATGAAGAGGAAGATGATGACTACCCCAACAATTCCGGCAAAAACTGTGCTTTTCAGTGCTTGGTCACCAAATTGAGCCCCGACTGAAGTAGAGTAAGTTTCTTCAAGTTTTACTGGGAGTGCCCCAGCATTTAAAATGCCTGATAAATTTTTTGTCTCTTCAACCGTGAAGTTACCACTAATCATAACGTCTGTCGTGTTTAATGTTTGGCTTACTGCGGCTGCTGATTCATAGCGAGGTTCTGCTTTTTGTGATTCCGCTTTATACGAATCTACACCTTCTTCAAAATCTAACCATACAACTAGTAAGTTTTGTCCCGCTGGTTTTGCAGCAATTTCACTTGTAATATCCGCAAATTTTTTCGCATCTTTTAATGTAAGCGAAACAATTGGACGATTTTGTTGGTCAAAGGAATCACTAGCTCCATTTCCCTTTAAATCATCACCATCTAATAATAAATTATCATCGACATCACGAAATGTTAAATTCGCTGAAGTTGACAATAACTTACGCGCAGATTCCTGGTCTTCGACACCCGCTAACTGCACACGAATGCGGTTCTCACCTTCGACCTGAATGCTTGGCTCACTTACACCCATTTTATTAATACGGTTACCAAGAGCTGTTGCAGTCGCTGAAACAACTTCTGGTGTAATTTTTTGTCCTTCTTTTAATTCATGAACTTCGTAAAGAACCTCAAATCCGCCCTGTAAGTCAAGGCCAAGCTTGATGTCCTTTAAGACGCCTTCTACAGTCGTACTCATGGTTGCTGTAAAGAGCACCAAAAGCAGCACGAATGCAACAATACGACTTCTTAATTTCATCTATAAATCCTCCTCGAATTGGTGCAAGGACATCCCTTACACTACAAACAAGTAATACTAGCAATACCTTTTGAAGCGTTTATTCCTCCTTTTCATCTAGAATAATGTTACCAGTGCTTCAAAAGAGATTGCTCTACTTATTTCAATCGTTCAATAACGCGCAAATTCATACAGCTTATTTTTGTCGAAACTTGTACAAAGTAAAAAAGCGCAACACACTCATTATGAAACACGTTGCGCTTGGTGTCAATTCTACACTGTAGTATTCTTTTAATCTTTTACAGATCCTACATATTCTGGTTAGGTTCTAACAGGACCAAGCAATAATTTTAGCTCGTCCGTGTTCACTTCTGTAAACCAATCATTGCTTTGTAAAAACTCTACTTGGTTAAATGACACGATATCAGACGGGGTTACCGCAAAAATAGTTGCGATGACTTCATATAAGCGTAATTGCTCAACATTTTTTTTCCGCCATTTCTTTTCTACACAAAAACGCCATAGTTCTTCAGCTGTAATAGCATCGTACTGAAAGTGCTTAAATTCTTCTATCTTACTATCAATTGCCGGACGAATTTTTTCAAATAGTTGCGCATGTTGCATACTCATTTTGAATCATCTCCAATCAAAGTTGTATCGTAAGACGTATTTGCATACAAATAGTGTAAATGAATTTTTGCGGCTTGAGAAGGGACGGATGGCATGAGTTCTTTTGTACGTGGTACATTATTTTTAATGTTTGTTATTTTTTTATCTAAACTTTTTGGCTTCTTTTATAGAATGCAATTTATGCGTATTGCTGGTGAAGAGGCTGTCGGTATTTATATGACCGCCTATCCTGCATTTATTTTCTTCATCTCACTCATTCAATTAGGACTACCTATCGCTGTGGCAAAAATTGTGGCAGAGTTACTAGCAAAAAATAAACGAGAAAACATTTTCGGTGTTATGCGTACGGCCATTCTCTGGTCGTTTATTGGTATGATTGTCTTTATGCCACTCGTTGCACTCACTATACCATATATCTCTTCTACACTTTTACATAATGAACAAACAACATTTACACTATGGATTGCACTCTTTGCTGTACCTGTATCTGTTGGCTCTGGTTTATTGCGTGCTTATTTACAAGGTGTCGCAAAAATCACACCAACAGCTTGGGCACAAATGCTTGAACAAATTGTACGCATTGGTTTCATTACCTTCATGCTACCCTTTGTGGCCGCCTATAATAATGCTGCAGTTACAGCAGCCTCCGCAATGGGTATTACGCTTCTAGCCGAAGTGGTGGCTTTCTTGTATTTATGGCTCCACTATATCGTTTCAAAGAAAAAATTATTAACACGAAAAAGCAAAGTTGAGTCCTACCCTGCGACTCCAATGCTACGAGTTGCCCTACCGTCTGCTGGAAGCAAGCTTTTTGGCTCCTTCACTTGGTTTTTAGAGCCCATTATATTTTTAAAAGCATTAACAATGGCAGGTCTAACTGCTTCTGCTGCAACCATTTTATATGGGGTCATTTCAGGCGTTTTAGTGCCACTTCTATTATTCCCAGCTTTCGTATCCACCGCATTGTCAATCGTGCTTATACCCGCTGTTAGTGATGCCGTAGCACGTCAACATACATCTCTCTTACAGGAGAGGATTTCTGTATCATTACGCCTTTCCTCTTTGGTGGGTTGCTTTGCCGCTACGTACTTTTTTATTCATGGGGACGAACTTGCGATGAAGCTCTTCCACTTAGAGGAAAACCGTGGCTATGTGAAAATTTTAGCACCAATTTTTTATTTTTATTATATTCAAAGTCCACTTCATTCGATACTGCAAGCCATTGGCGAGGCTCGAGCTGCGATGATGAACTCCATTTATGGTGGCCTCGGTAAATTATTTGTCATGTTTGTTCTAGCTTCACAATCAGGTATACAAGAAAAAGGTGCTGTTGTAGCTATTGGCTTTGGTGTTTTGCTCACGTCATTCTTGCATATTGCGACTGTACGACAACGCAAAAATTTACGTGCTGGCTTCCGTATGTTTGTTGTTCCTTATAGCTGCTTCATAGCTGTTTGTATTGCTCAATATTTCATCATGCAATACATGCCGCTTCCCTTTATTTTAAGTAGTTGTGTAACATTATTTTTACTGTTCACATTCTTATTATTTTCCAATCAGCTACGCATGACAGATTTACGTTATATTCGTAAACTGGCAAAAAAAGTTTAGGACTCTTTTAGTTGGATATGAAGTCGATTGTCTTCCCATATACAAAAAAACACAGCGCTACTATCCTTAATATTATTTTTAGCAAGCTCTGCTAGTAACCATTCAGCATCCTTATGCATGATCATTAAATGCCTTTCCTGGATATCACCATCGATGATAAGTGGATAGACAAAAGCCTTCTCGTCTTTCTTATAAACGGAAAGATTGCCAGAAGGCTCTAAATATGCATAAGCGATCTCAGTAACAGAAGCGATACCATTTTCACGTAACTGTTGACATAAATCATCTAAATTATAACGTTGCTTACGCATCTCACTTTCTAAGATGACACCATCTCTTACAAGTAACGCTGGTTCACCATCCACTAAATCTCGTATTTTTTTATTTTTCAACGACAAATAAGCACTTACAATTTGAATGATAAGCAATACGAGTATTGGTAAAATCGCATTAAATAATGGGTTTTCATAGTCATCCAGCGCAAATGCTGCTACCTCTGCAATTAAAACAAATACAACTAAATCAATCACAGATAACTCACCAACTTCTCGTTTACCCATCAAACGAAACACAATTAGTATGAACACGTATAGAAAACATGTTCTAAATATAATCATGAAATATTCTTCCATACAGACACCCCCATACTATCAAGGTGACCGTGTATGCTACTTTTTATACAAAAAAGCTGTGTCAAAAATGCATCACCATTTCACGACAAATCTTCCAGAATTAAATAAGGCGCTGTCCAATAAAATTTGGAACAACGCCTTTTAACATTATTTTTGGTCATTTGCGACACGTCCGATTGCTTGACGGTCAAATTTCACACGTACATTATCAGCGATGATTAATGTTACAGATGTGTCCTCGATTGAGTCAATAACACCATGTAAGCCACCGATTGTAATAATTTTATCACCACGCTGTAAGCTACTTTGCATATTTTGCGTTTCCTGTTGTCTTTTTTTAGCAGGACGGATTAAAATAAACCACATCGCAACGAACATGATCAAAATCATTATTAAGCCAGAATATTGCTCCATAATTCTTGCCCCCTTTCCAAATCTCACTTTTTTAGTATAGACTATTCCACCCTAAAAAAGCGATGGACAAGCCCAAAATTTTTCTATATTATCAATAGTTTTTCTATTACAGGTAAAATCTCGCTAATTTCTATTCCAAAATTAGAAGTTTTTTGCATTCGGTCCGTTAAACCCATACTTCTCGAAAAATTCTTCACGGAAATCACCTAGGCGGTCCTCACGAATCGCTTCACGCACTTGCTCCATTAATTTCAAAAGGAAGTGCAGGTTATGATAAGACGTTAAACGAATTCCAAATGTCTCTTCTGTACGAATTAAATGACGCACATAGGCACGAGAGTAGTTTTTACAAGTATAGCAATCACAGTTTGGATCGATTGGACCAAAATCACGAGCATACTTCGCATTTTTCACGACTAAGCGACCTTCAGATGTCATTAAAGTCCCGTTACGTGCAATACGTGTCGGTAATACACAGTCAAACATATCAATCCCACGAATCGCTCCGTCAATTAGTGAATCCGGTGAACCAACACCCATTAAATAACGGGGTTTGTTTTCAGGCATTAATGGTGTCGTAAATTCTAATACTTTGTTCATGATATCTTTGGGCTCACCCACTGATAAACCGCCGATTGCATAGCCTGGGAAGTCAAGCTCTACTAAAGCTTCTGCCGACCGACGACGTAAATCTTCGTATTCTCCGCCTTGAATAATCCCAAATAGACCTTGATCTTCTGGACGAGCATGTGCTTCTTTGCAACGCTTCGCCCAACGTGTTGTACGATCTACCGATTTCAACATATATTCATGTGTAGCAGGGTAGGGTGGACATTCGTCAAATGCCATCATAATATCTGAACCAAGATCATTTTGAATTTCCATTGCCTTTTCTGGACTTAAAAATAGCTTGTCCCCGTTCAAATGGTTACGGAAATGTACACCTTCTTCTTCAATTTTACGGAATTGGCTAAGTGAGAACACTTGGAAACCACCTGAATCCGTTAAAATTGGGCGATCCCAGTTCATGAATTTATGCAAGCCACCAGCTTCCTTAACGATATCATTCCCTGGACGTAGCCATAAGTGATACGTATTCGAAAGAATAATGCCTGCATTCATTTCTTTTAATTCTTCAGGAGACATCGTTTTAACAGTTGCCTGTGTCCCGACTGGCATAAATGCTGGCGTTTCAAATGATCCGTGCGGTGTATGCACGATGCCAAGACGCGCCCCCGTTTGCTTACAAGTATGGAGTAGCTCATAACGAATTGCTGGTTGTGTCATAAAATAAATAATCCTCTCTTATCTGAAGTAAAAACAGTACTTCGATTTGTTTCTTTTATAGCCCTTTTGGTCGAATAAACATCGCATCGCCAAAGCTAAAGAAGCGATATTTTTCTTCTACAGCTTGATTATAGGCACTTAAAATAGTATCTCTTGTCGCAAGTGTACTAACAAGCATCACAAGTGTAGATTTAGGAAGATGGAAGTTAGTAATTAAGCCATCCACTACGGTAAATTCATAGCCTGGATAAATGAAAATGGATGTCCATCCTTGTTCTGCACGCACTTCGCCTTCATATTTTGAGCCGATCGTTTCCAATGTACGCGTAGACGTCGTACCTACAGCGATGACATTGCCACCGTTAGCCTTCACACGGTTAATGATTGCCGCAGCTTCTTCGGTAACACTGTAAAATTCAGCATGCATTGCGTGGTTTTCAATGGAATCTACACTTACAGGACGGAAAGTTCCAAGGCCAACATGCAGTGTAATGAAAACAATCTCTACACCTTTCGCTTTCACTTGTTCTAGCAATCCCTGCGTAAAATGAAGACCTGCTGTTGGCGCTGCTGCAGAACCACGTTCCTTTGCATAAACGGTTTGATAACGCTCTTGATCATCTAACTTCTCACGAATATATGGTGGCAGTGGCATTTCGCCTAACTGCTCTAAAATCTCGTAAAAAATACCGTCGTAATTGAACTCAAACAAACGTCCTCCATGATCAAGTTCACCTGTACATGTTGCTGTCAATAAACCGTCACCAAATGTCACAACTGTACCGACCTTCACACGTTTGGCTGGCTTTACGAGCGTCTCCCATTCGTCAGTTCCTGCAGTTTGCTTTAATAGTAACACCTCAATATGGGCTCCTGTTTCCTCTTTTACACCCATTAAGCGCGCTGGTAAGACACGTGTATCATTTAACACAAGGCAGTCCCCTGCATTTAATTCATCTAAAATATGTGCAAAATGATGATGCTCTACTTCTTCTGAACCTGGTGTAACCACCATTAAACGACTCGCAGTACGGTCCACAAGCGGTGTTTGCGCAATAAGCTCTTCTGGTAATTCAAAATCAAAATCTTCTACACGCATTAAAAAAACTTCCTTCTTCTATGTTTGTTGGGGATAATCATATCCAAAATGTTCGTAAGCTAGATGTGTTGCTAAACGACCACGTGGTGTACGTTGAATAAAGCCAATTTGCATCAAATATGGCTCATACACATCTTCGATCGTCACACGTTCCTCACCTATGGAAGCAGCGAGTGTATCTAAGCCTACTGGACCTCCGCGGAAGCGCTCAATCATATTAGTCACAAGTTTATGGTCAATATGGTCAAGTCCTCTAGGATCGACTTGTAGTAACTCCAAAGCTTGCTTCGCAAGACCCTCCGTTATCATACCATCTCCAAGAACCTGTGCATAATCTCGCACTCGTTTTAGTAAACGATTGGCAATACGAGGTGTACCACGTGAACGTCTTGCCATTTCACCGGCAGCTATTTGCTCAATATCGACATCAAATAAATGTGCACTTCGTACAACAATTTCAGCGAGTGACGTATCATCATAATATTCTAAGCGCAATAACACGCCAAAACGATCTCGGAGTGGTGCGGACAATGCTCCCGCTCTTGTGGTAGCACCAACGAGGGTAAAAGGCGGTAAATCAAGGCGAACAGAACGGGCTTCTGGCCCCTTCCCTACAACGATATCTAAACAAAAATCCTCCATCGCTGGATAAAGCACCTCTTCAATGGCGCGAGGCAGACGATGTATTTCATCTATAAATAGTACATCCCCCGGTTCAAGTGAGCTTAATATTGCCGCTAAATCCCCTGGTCGTTCTATAGCAGGACCGCTCGTCATGCGCACATTGACATTCATTTCATTAGCAATGACTACAGCTAATGTTGTTTTTCCAAGCCCAGGAGGACCGTATAACAGCACATGATCTAAACTTTCCTGACGAAGCTTGGCCGCTTCAATGAAAATTTGTAGGTTCTCTTTCACCTTATGTTGTCCAATATATTGCGTTAATCTTTGTGGTCGAAGGGATAGTTCAAACTGGTCATCATAGCTTCCTGCTTCACTTGCCATCATTCGTTCTGACATGTACTTGCCCTCCTCTCGTTATTTTAACTTCAACAGGTATTGCAATGCTTGTTTCATATAGGCATCTGTCGTTTCAAGTTTATCATTATCCTCAAGCTGCGGACGAATTTTTTCTAGTTCTTTTTCAGAATAACCAAGCGCCAATAGAGCGAGTATGGCTTCTTCAAGTTCATGCTTATGTGGATTCACCCCAAATAAAGGTAACTCATCATCTGTACTAGGTAATTCGATTGTCTCCAGTAAGGAACCAAGCTTGCCTTTTAAATCTAAAATCATTTGACGAGCTGTTTTTTTACCCACTCCTGGGAATTTCACTAAAAATGTCTCATCTTCGCGTTCAATTGCACTGATAACCTGTTGCGGGTTACCTGTCGCTAAAATTGCGAGTGCACCCTTTGGCCCAATACCTGATACTAAAATCAGCTTACGAAATAGCTCTCGTTGATCTAAATTTGGAAAACCATACAGCACTTGTGCATCCTCACGTACATGCAAATGAACATAAATTTGTTGTTCGACTGCTGTCGTGCGAAACGCAAATGGATTAGGTGTATTCAACTGCCAGCCAATCCCTTGTTGCTCAAGCACTATATATTCTGGGGTAATACGCATTACTTGCCCTTTTAAATAATCATACATATAAAATCCCTCACATTCATCGTCTTCGATTATAGCATATAGCGAACGAATGCTCGACTATAATAAATGACAATAGTGGCCGTCCACACACAAAAATGACCGCCCATGGACGGTCATTTTTTCATGAATCTATCAATATCGTACCACAGTTTCGGCCAGTATGTGAGGGCTCGTTTGGTAAACGGTATTAAATAATCTAAAAATACGAGCTGTTGCTCTAAAGGTAAGTCCACTGCAAAAAGCCATTCCCGTAATAACTCATTTGGAAATTTTAAACGATGATACTTTCTTCTATCTAAACGCCGAAGCTCAGGTAACTCTGCTAAAATTTTACCAAGGTCATAGTCCACTGCTGGCAATACACGATGTAACCATAAAATATATTCATCATCCGCTTCACCTAGATGTGCTAAATCAAAATCGATTAAGCGTAATTCTCCGTCACTACACCATAAAAAATTATGATGGACGACATCTCCGTGCAAGAGTGTAATATCTTTTTCTGGCACATCTTCCATAGCAATTAGCTGTAATGCCTTTTCACTATAGTGAACGATTTGATCCACTTCTTCTTTCGTTAAAAATGCACGAAAATCATTCCGCCTACTTTTAAAACGCAGGTGACGCATTTGCCATTTTAAAAGTTGCGAATACGTGTGCATGCCTGGCACTCGCTGCCAAGCTATTTTTTTATGTGTCTCATGTAAAGCCATTAATAGCTTTAGAGATTGCTCACGATCTTTTTTATGAGCAAAATTCGCACTATGACTCCCCTCTTGCCACAATTGCACGATCATCTGCTCATCATCACTTTGTACTAAAGGCAGGACGAGTGAGGGAGCAAGACGCCCAAGTTGACGATGAATTGCTCTCACCTTCTCTGCTACTTCTAATTGCTTTGCTCTTTTGACAAAGTAATTATTTGATCGGTAATTATACTTCCAAATGTTAGGCTTTACTTCCTCTACAATAAAAGCTTTTTCACCATCGATAAGGCGTCATCCCGCCTGGGAAAAAATGCGGGGACATCCATGGACCACACGTTGGGCACGGCGGCGGACATGGTGGCGGACAGTTGCATGGATCAAATTGCCAATTTGGCATCATTGCTGGCTGTGAGCCACAACCACAAGACTGCCCCATTTGCATCTCTGGCATTGAATCAAAATGATGCTTGATATGTGCATCATTTACCGGGAAGAATGGAGATGTGCTTGACTCTAAGAAATGACCTGCTCCAGCAACGTTACTCGCAGGCATTGGACATGGACATGGTGCTGGTTGCGGCGGCATTGAACATGGCTCTACTTGTGGGTGCATATGATGCATCGGTTGCATATGATGCATCGGTTGCATATGATGCATCGGTTGCATATGGTGCATTGGCATATGCCACCACATTTGATGGTGCACCGGCTGATGGCAACTCGGACAATGTGGTACCATTGGCATTTGTGGCATTACGTGAACAGGTGGTGCTGGTGGCGGCGGCGGTGGCGCTGGATGAGCTACTGGTGGTGGCGGTGGTGCTGGTGGTGGTGGTGGCGGTTGAATTTGAATTGGTGGTAAAACAGGATGTTCAACTTGTGGCATTACTAATTGTTGGTTCCAATTAAGCTCAACAGGCTGAGGCACCCACATTGGTTGTTGTGGCATTGGTTGTGGCATCGGCATCGGCATTGGAAATGGTATTGGAATCATTTGTGGCTCAGGCATTGGCATTGGTGGCGGTGCGACAATTGGAGGCGCTGGCATAGGCTTCTGCACCTCTTTTTTAACACTTTCCTTCACAGGCTTATGAGTAGGCATTTCTTTATGAGTTTGTGTCTCCTTATGATGTGCTCCTTGGTTATGTGTTTCCTTGTGTATTTTTTCAGGCAAAATAATTTCCATGCCAGGTACAATATAATCAGGGTTGGCAAGATGGACATTGAGCCGCTTCAAATCTTCAAACGAAATGCCGTACTCTTTCGCAATCTTCCACAATGTATCTCCCTTTTGAACAATATGAATACGCAATTTTTTCCTCCCTTCCTCTCTCCGTATCATATGTTCAATGTTTCATTTGGATACAAAAAATTCACGCATGTTGTAAAAGCTTCATGGTACACTAATGCTTAAGGAATACGTTTCCTTCATTACAGGCAGAGGTGATCTCTTATGAAAAAAATGTTAGGCGAAGAACGCCGACTGCAAATTCTAGCACAACTAAAAAAAAGTAATACACCTATAACAGGAACAGACTTAGCTAAATTTGCCAATGTTTCAAGACAAGTCATTGTCAATGATATAACATTATTAAAGGCTAGAAATGAACCCATTATCGCAACGAGCCAAGGCTATATTTATATGCATCAGGACCAACTATACCAAACTGTTGAACGTACCATTCCATGTTTTCACACCCCGGAGGATGCAAAAGATGAGCTCATGGTAATTGTAGATTGTGGTGGAACTGTGAAAAACGTAATTGTCGAACATCCTATATACGGAGAGATTACAGCTTCCATTATGGTGTCTAATCGCCATGATGTTGAAAAATTTGTGCAACGCGTTAACGATACGCAAGCTAACTATTTATCTGCATTAACAGGTGGTACACATCTTCATGTCATTTCTGCTCCATCTGTAGAAATTTTAGATTTAATTGAACACAATCTACAAAAAAAAGGCTATCTAGTCATAGATCAATAAAGCCTGAATCTTTATGCTCTCTAAAAAAGAGGTATCCCATTTTCGTTTGGGATACCTCTTTTATCGGTGATTTTTTTTCCTGCTGATTTACTAGTAGAGTCTTACCATCCACCTATTTTCACAAAAAAGGAGCTCTCCCAAAAAAATCGGGCGCTCCAGAGTAGTTAGAGGAATCTTTTTCGTTGCGAAGGTGTTGGTAATAGGCATTGTTCTTTTTTACCAAAAAGACGATAACGATTTTCAGCAAATTTTCTGTATACAACATTTCGTATAAAGGAAGGTATAAGCATGAAAACATAACAGGTAGGCCACAAGCTATCTAAACGTCGACTAATTTTCAAAGCCGCCGTAGATTCAAAATAAGCGTTACCATGCTCTATTAATATGACACTATCTATGTTTGTCGGAACTTTATATGTTGCAAGAATTTCCTGCCCAACTTCACTTTGAATAGAGGCAAACTGGAAGTAAGCATTCTGATCACGTTTAATAATAAACTGCACGCTGCTATGGCAAAAATTACAAACCCCATCAAACAAAATAATACCACCCATCACAGTACCTCCTACCCAATTTAGGCCTCGTCAGATGTTAGATAGGTAAAGTATGTACCAAGTGACTTCACCTTGCAACCTAGGGCTGCTAACTCTTCCATAGCCCCTCGCATCATTGGTTCTTTCTCATCCGCTAATACATCAATCATGAAGAAATAATCACCCAGTCCTGTTTTCAATGGACGTGACTCAATTTTACTTAAATTTAGCTGGCGCCATGCAAATACTGAAAGTACCTGATGTAATGCCCCTGAACGGTCCGTTGGTAAGGTTATCATGAAAGTTGTTTTTGCCTGTCCCTCTGATAATTCCTGCGGTAAACGTTTGTTTTGTTTTGATAATACAAAGAAACGCGTATGGTTAAAGTGAAAATCATGGATATTTGATTGCACGATGTCTAAGCCATATCTTTCAGCTGCTGCTGCGTTACCAACTGCTGCGATACACTCATCAGGATTTTCAGATACAAATTTTGCCGCTGCCGCTGTTGATGTTGTTTGATGTAACGGAACATCGCTGAAACGGTAGAATAAGTATTTATGACACTGTGCTAACGCATGAGGATGTGAATACACGCCCTTAATGGACTCCCATTTGTCCTTTTGTGCTTTGTTCACCATTAAATGCTGCTGTATTTTCAGTTGTAATTCACCTGTTACATAAAGCGTCGCTTCATGGAATAAATAATCTAGGGTTAATGGTACCGAGCCCTCTAATGCATTTTCTAGAGGGACAACTGCTAAATCAACCTTTCCTTCCGCTACTGCCTCAATACACTCTGGGATCGTGGCACATGGGACTAGCCATTCACTGGGGAAGATAGCTTGTGTTGCCAAATATGTAAAAGATGCCTCTGGTCCTAAATAGGCAATTCGTTTTTCCCAATTTTGCTCTGTCATGCATTTACCTCCTTCGCTACGATTGGTAGCCTATACATCATTTTTAATTTTTCGAAAACTTCTTCTAAAAAAGAAAGGGACGTTCTACAAGCCCTTTCTTTGAAATAGTTTTTATGCCTATAGAAGGAGGTGACTCAGATATACCTCTGAGCCACCCCTTTTTATAACGCTCCTGAACTAATAACTTCCGCAGATTCTACAAAATCTAAGCGCTTCAGCTGATGCAATAAATCATCAAGCTCACAGCTCATGCTTGTTACATCTAATGACAGTGTAACATTGGCACGACCTTGAATTGGAATCGTTTGATGGATTGTAAGTATATTACAATGCGTGTTTGTTACAGTTTCTAAAAGTTTGGCAAGTGTTCCTTTACGGTCCTGAAGTTGTAAAAAGACTGTTAAAATCCGTTCTTGCACTATAGAGTGGAAAGGAAAAACAGCATCACGATATTTGTAAAACGCACTACGCGATAAATCCACTTGTTTTACCGCATCCCATATGGAAGATACCGTACCACTTGAAAGTAAGTGTTTCGCCTCCAAAGTTTTTTGCATAGCATCTGTCAAAACGTCTTCACGAACTAAATAATATCGCTGGTTAGCAACGTTTTTCATACTCTTCCCCCTAAAACCTATTCTTAGTCGACAAATTCAAATTCGAATTCTAATAAGCGTACAATATCTCCATTTTGTGCACCACGTTCACGTAATGCTTCATCGACGCCCATACCTCGTAATTGCCGTGCAAAACGACGTACTCCGTCCTCGCGGCTGAAGTCTGTCATTTTGAAGATACGCTCAATCGCATATCCACCAAGAATGAATGTACCATCAGGATCACGAGAGATTTCGATTGAATCTGCTTCAGATTGGTGTTTGTAAAGTACCGTTGCATCTGATTCTTCATCTAGATCATCGAATAATGGGAATTCAGGAGTCACTTCCAGTAAGTCGGCAATTTCAAATAATACCGGCTTTAAGCCTTGGCGAGAAACCGCTGATACTGGGAAGATTTTCACATCTTCGCCCACTTTTTCACGGAAAATTTCTAAGTTTTCCTCTGCATCTGGCATGTCCATTTTATTTGCCACAATAATTTGCGGACGTTCTGTTAAACGAAGATTATATTGTTTTAGCTCATCGTTGATTGTTAAGTAATCTTCATAAGGGTCGCGACCTTCCATACCCGACATATCAATTACATGCACGATAACACGTGTACGTTCAATATGACGGAGGAATTGGTGACCAAGACCAACACCTTCGTGCGCACCTTCGATTAAACCTGGTAAATCGGCCATTGCAAAGCTACGATGATCATCCGTTTCAACCATTCCTAAGTTCGGTACGATTGTAGTGAAATGATATGCACCTATTTTTGGCTTTGCCGCAGAAACAACAGATAATAATGTTGATTTACCTACACTTGGGAAGCCAACTAATCCTACATCTGCCAGTACTTTCAACTCTAATATAACATTTAATTCTTGTCCTGGCTCACCTTTTTCAGAAAGTTCTGGAGCAGGATTGGCTGGTGTTGCAAAGCGAGAATTTCCGCGGCCGCCGCGGCCAGCTTTTGCGATAATCGCTTGTTGACCATGCTCAACTAAATCCGCAATAACAACGCCTGTTTCTTCGTTCATTACGACCGTGCCCGGTGGTACTTTAACGATTAAATCATCTGCACGTCTACCATGCATCCCTTTACTCATACCATGCTCACCACGGTCAGCCTTGAAGTTGCGTTTGTAACGGAAATCCATTAACGTTCGCAGACCTTCTTCAACTTGAAAGACAACATTCCCACCGTGACCACCATCGCCACCAGCTGGACCACCATTCGGTACAAATTTTTCACGACGGAAGGCTACCATTCCATCCCCACCGTCGCCACCTTTTACATAAATCTTGACGTGATCGACAAACATTTAATTCACTCCCTGCTTGCACTCAATACATATTTCCAAGACGTATTTGTCTCTTCCACTGTTTGAATGTCAAATTGTTTCAAACCTTTTTCGGTGAATGCATCAGCACTCCAGTGTCCATTTAGCGTGAATGTTACAGCAAATGTCTGGTCGTCGACACACACATGAATCGCTAAACTCTGTTCAGTAAATGGATCTAATGTATCATAAACATGTATAACTGTTTTATTTAAGTATTCTACAACTGCCGCATCAATATTATTTGTGACAGGTTTGCTAATCTCACCACTAATTTTCATTGGCAACGAAGGATAGCGCCAATTTGCTGTTTGTAGCCACTCCATCGTTTGTGGTAACTGTAGTCGATTTATGCTAGAAAGCACCCGTAATTGTTCAGAAAAAATTTGAATAAGTTTCTTTGATTCATCGATTCTACCTAAATCTAAATTCATGCGAATTAGCTGAAGCTGATTCACATAATCATGATTTGCAAAACGTAATACTTCACTAATGGTTAGTGATTGACTGTTCATCCCATTCACTCCAATAAAGTTATCTTCATTAGTATAACAAGTTTTGACGTTTTTTTCTCTTAATTCCTCACAACAAATATGTTTTTTGAAGAAAAAAAAGGACTGCAATAAATGCAGCCCTCCGCTTTATGATCATATTGATGAAAATTAAGCTTGTTGAGTTTCTGGGTATACAGATACTTGTTTGCGATCGCGACCTAAGCGTTCGAATTTAACAACGCCGTCTACTTTAGCAAATAGTGTATCATCACCACCACGACCTACGTTTGTACCTGGGTAAATTTTTGTACCGCGTTGACGGTAAAGAATAGAACCACCAGTTACGAATTGGCCATCAGCACGCTTAGCGCCAAGACGTTTAGACTCAGAGTCACGTCCGTTTTTAGTAGAACCTACCCCTTTTTTCGATGCAAAAAGTTGAAGGTCTAATGCTAATAACAATTTCATTCTGTTCCACCTCCTACTTGGTTGTAGTTGATTTGGATATATTGCCCGTAATTTTGCACCATAGAATATACTTGAGCAGTCATTACTTGGACAATTAATTGTAGTTTTGCATCCATTTCAGGCTCTAAATCTGTTGGTAAATCTACCTTGAGATAGCCTCCACCTTCAGCTGCTTGTTCAACTTCCGGTTGTAATTGTAATAGTGCATAAATAGCATTTACCGTGCCAATGGCAATGGTAGATGCTCCTGCACATACTAAATCTTTACCAGATTCGTCGTACTCGGCATGTCCTGAAAATTCAAATGCAGACACATGTCTATTTTCATCATGATGTATCGTAACTTGTATCACTCGTTACACCTCACAATTAAGCGTTGATAGACTCAACAACTAATTTTGTGTAAGGTTGACGGTGACCTTGTTTACGACGGTAGTTCTTTTTAGCTTTCAATTTGAAAACAACGATTTTCTTTTGACGGCCTTCTTTCACAGCTTTAGCTGTTACTGTAGCGCCTTCTACGAATGGAGCTCCAACTTTAACGTTTTCGCCACCTACGAATAAAACTTTATCGAAAGTTACAACTTCGTCAGCTTCTACGCCTAATTTCTCAACATAGATTTCTTGACCAGCTTCTACTTTGATTTGTTTACCACCAGTTTCAATAATTGCGTACATTTTACTGCACCTCCTCTTAGACTCAGACTCGCCTGTATATGAAGGTGATCATAAGATACTTAAACCTTCCCAGAGCGGTTGTAGTAGCACGGGTGCTACAAACAATAACATTAAAATATTACCATATGAAATTTCTCAAGTCAACCTGTTCAAGACATATTTCTCAAAAGCAAAACGATATTTTCGATAATTCCATTCTTTAATTACTTGAAGCCATATAAATAGACAAAGAACAGCTAAAAAAATAGACTGCGGCAAGTAACTCATTGTCAGTATAAATAATATCGTTACAATTGCAAGACAAAATGAGTAGTAATATTCAAATGCACGCACAGTCGGACAAAATAAGAATAAACATGCGATCAATATTCTTCCCCCATCTAGTGGGAGTATTGGGCATACATTAATAGCCAGTAACACAAGCTGTACCTCGATAAGCTTAGTAGCAAGTAGCTCGGGCATGAAAAAAGCAAGACCAATCCCTAATACCGTAGCGATTGGTCCTCCTAAAGCAATCCATAGTAGTGATGTTGCCTGCACAACCGCTGGATTATCAAATTCAATTTCCCCCCCGTAGGGTGTAATCACACATGATTTTATCTTTACACCACAAATTTTTGCTGCCAATAAATGTCCTGCTTCATGCCAGAGTAACGAGGATAAAATAATAGCATAGTAAGCAATTTGACCGCTAAAAATCATTATAAACACCAGAGGGATACATAAAATATGCAATTTAATCTTCATCGTTATTTGTTTCAAGCCATTGCACTATTTGTTCTAAATTATAGTGAGTATCACCTTTTTCAATCGATAAATACAGTTGTCCAGCCTGTTTCATGCCGATTAAATCATTTGCCTGCACTGTAGTATACGGCAATTGAGCTAGGCTATCGAGCATACCATAGGATACAGTTGTGCCATCCTCATAGCTAATGGTTATCGTTTTGCCAGTATATTTTGTATGGCCTGTAAAAACAACTAGCCCACTTTGCCCAGCATACACAGGAAGTCCAATATCATACTGCATCAAAAAACCTTCTTTAAAAACCTGTGCATTGGCGAAAGTTAATAGTTCAGTTTGTCCTACATCACTCGATACCATAATGGTTTCCTTTTCCTTATTTAACCAACTTTGCCCGAGCTCACTTAAATACGTAATATCTGCTGATGTCGTGACAAGCTTTCGTACAGGTGTTTCCAACACACCTTGATCTTCTAAACGAATAACGAGCATGATTGCTGCCACGAGTAATATCATGACAATCCATTTCCACTTTTTAAACAAGCTCTCATCCTTTTTTCACACTATATGAGGTTGCATGTCCATTCATGCACAAGAAAATGTATATTCTCACCGATTCCCGTTCAGGCTTTCGTTACAGGAAAACTTGTCCTGGTGAAGCAATGACTGCTGAGGAACACATGCGCTAAAGAGTTCGTATGCAAATGACACCTCACGTTAGATCCTTAACAAGAAAAAAACCTTTCGCGCAATTGCACGAAAAGGTCTTCATTATCTTGAAAATAATGCTTTGAACTTTGAAAACATACCTCTATGCTCATTTTCAATGGCCATGAGTGGCACTGATTCTCCTAATATGCGTCGTGCAATATTACGATAACCTAAAGATGCTTTATTGGCAGGGTCCATCACTACAGGTTCCCCTTTATTTGACGACGAAATAACACCCTCACTATCGACGATAATACCTAATAAATCAATCGACAGATGCGTTGTAATTTCATTGACATCCAATGTATCACCGTTTTTCATCATATGCTGACGAATACGATTAATAATCAGTTTTGGTGCCGTGATGTCCTCTTGCTCGAGCAGTCCAATTATACGATCCGCATCACGCACAGCTGAAATTTCTGGTGTCGTTACTACAATTGCATGGTCTGCACCAGCTACAGCATTACGATAGCCTTGTTCGATACCAGCTGGACAGTCAATTAAAATATAATCATAGTCTCTTTTTAATTCCTCTATTAAGCTCTTCATCTGCTCAGGCGTGACAGCATTCTTATCTGTCGTTTGAGCAGCAGGTAGTAAAAATAGTTTGTCATCAACACGTTTATCTTTAATTAAAGCTTGATGTATTTTACAACGACCTTCAATAACATCAACTAAATCATAAATAATACGATTTTCCAGACCAAGAATTACGTCTAAATTCCGTAATCCAATATCCGTATCAACCAAACATACTTTTTTACCTTGTAGAGCCAATGCAGTTCCAAGGTTAGCCGTAGACGTCGTTTTCCCGACCCCGCCTTTACCTGAAGTTATGACGATCGCTTCTCCCACACTAGCTTCCTCCCTTAGACACATTTAACAATGGTCGAATATTTTTTAACGCATGAATTTGATCGTACGTAATACGCCCATCATAGCCGATAAATGCACAAGCCATCTCTGATTGATTGATAGCTTTTACATGCTCATCTGACATTGCCTCAACCTGATCGGCAATCATTATATGTGTGGCTTCTAAACGAGAGGCAGCAATTATTGCTTCCTTATTACCATGTACACCAGCATGCACAATTCCCTTTAGTCTGCCTAGGACATACACATTGCCACCAGCTTCTACGCGTCCATTTGGGTTAACATTCCCAACAATAACAATGTCCCCCGAAGAACGGAGAATTTGCCCCGATCTGACCACACCTACATATGTATCTTGTTGACTTTCTACCATTTTCTGGTTGCTCTCGTGGACAGTCAGTACATCACTCTGCACTTTAGATACGATTAGTTGTTCTGTTTCCTGGACAATTTTCACTAGCTCTTTTATTTGCTCATCAGAACAGTATCGATTACCTAAATGTAATTGTACATCTACTTTACCATCGATACCGCCTTCTGAAACTTTTCTCTTTAACTCTTCTACTAATTCGGCATAAGCACACTGATCGTCTAAACGGAGAACAAAACCATCCTTTGTCCCCTTCATATTAACTAATTGTTTTTTCATGAATGCCTCACCTCACGTTGCTCTTTATTAAGAAACTTCACGTGCTCTCTGTAAGACACGCGCATTAATTAAATATTTGAAGGCCCAGCCAAGAATCATTAAAAATAAAGTATTTGCAATGATTGTTGGTAGTAGTCGTGAACGTAAGAAATCCGTTAATGGTATCGTTGTAAAATCTATTAAATAGAAGAATTGATAAAGTACAAATTCTAAAATTGCTACTAAAACAACTGAAATCGTCGTTGTCACAACTAAGTGCTGATGAATAATTTTCACAATAGATCCAGCTAAAAAACATATCAGTGGATAGAGCACAGAATATAATCCAATAATATCAATGTAAAAGACATCATACAAGACACCAAAAAAAAGTCCATACATTACCGCTCTTTGACGGCTGTAATAGATGGATATAAATATTAAATATAAGATTAAAAATCGAGGCACTAGATAAAAAATTTGCCCTTTCACTTCAATTGGTGAAAACATAGCAAACTCTGGTTCTAGTAAAAATAACAAAACCGCCACAGAGGGGATGAGAAATCGAACCATTATTCAACCTCCTCTTCACTCGCCTCTTGCGGATTCGATAAATCCTCATTCGTTGACTTGCCATCAGAACCGTCAATCACTGTAGATGTACGTTTCGCAATGACAACATGTTCTAAAATCGAAAAATCAGCAGATGGTTTTACATAGGCCATTTTCGTTAAGCCAAAATCATCCGTACTTACTTCAGTAATTTCTCCGATTGGCACTCCTTTTGGGAAAATACCGCCCAACCCTGATGAAACTACCTGCTCGCCTTCTTTAACCGTTAAACTAGAATCGATTCGCTTCATAATGAGTTCATTACGCACTTCATCAAAGCCCTCGATTAAACCGTATGCTTCTTTTTCTCCTAAAACCATCGCAGAAACACGATAATTTGGATTATTTGTATATAAAAGTTCTACCTCAGAAGTGAAAGGGGTCACTAACGTAATTTTACCGACTAACCCTTTCGCTGTCATAACTGCCATATTTTTTTCCACACCGTGAGAGGAACCTTTATTTAAAATAATTTTCTCTTCCCACTGATCAGGATTTCTAGCAATAACCGTTGCTTGAATAGGATTAAATTCTTTTAAGCTCTCTTTTTTATCGAGGAGCTCATTAAGTTTATCATTATCTTTTTTCAAAGCCAATGCCTCGGTTTGTACAGCTGCAAATTCTTCTAAGCGTGCTTTTAAACGTTTATTTTCTTCGTACGTGTTTAAGAGGGAGTCTATATCATTAAAAATACCCGTAATATAATTCGCCGGCTTCGCAACAATGGATTGTGCGACGCCGACTGTATCTTTAATGATTTGCTCTGGTAAAGTTGCATTCGTTCGATCACGTAATGAGAAGCTAATCAATGCCACAAGAAAAACCATGCCCACGAGCAGCAATATTAATTTCTTATTGAAAAAAAAATGTGGCATTGCCTAAACCTCCTTAACCTTTTACCTGTTGTCGACGAATCAAATCAATATTATCTAAAGCCTTACCTGTACCAATAGCAACACAATCTAATGGATCTTCTGCGATAAATACAGGCATATTCGTTTCACGACTAATGACTTTATCTAAGTTAGTTAAAAGTGCTCCACCACCTGTTAACACAATACCGCGTTCCATCACGTCTGCAGATAATTCAGGTGGGGTTTGTTCTAGTGTTTTTCGGACACCATCAATAATAGATGATACCGCTTCACGTAATGATTCAGAAATTTCCTGAGATGATATCTCAATCGTTTTTGGTAATCCTGTTAATAGGTCACGACCTCTAATCTCCATTTTCTCTTCAGGACCCTCAGCAAATGCCGTACCAATCTCGATTTTTACAGCCTCTGCTGTACGTTCCCCAATCGTTAAGTTATATGTTTTACGGATGTATGAAATGATTGCTTGATCCATAGCATCCCCACCAACACGTACAGACTCACTTGTGACAATGCCACCTAACGAAATAACAGCTACTTCTGTTGTACCACCACCGATATCAACTACCATAGAACCCGTTGGATCCCATACAGGTAAATTTGCACCAATAGCTGCCGCAAAAGGTTCTTCAATCGTGAAAGCTTCTTTTGCTCCAGCTTGACGAGAAGCATCGATAACCGCACGTTGTTCCACAGATGTAATACCGTAAGGCACGCAGATCATTATATTTGGTTTTTTCCAATTTCCACCAGAATTTTTAGATGCCTCTTTTAAATAGTATTCAATCATCGCTGTTGTAATATCAAAATCAGCAATAACGCCATCTTTCATCGGACGAATCGCTACAATTGAGCCTGGTGTACGTCCTATCATATTTTTCGCATCATTACCAACTGCGACGATATCGCCAGTTTTCGTATTTTTTGCTACGACTGAAGGTTCGCGTAGAACGATTCCCTTCCCTTTAATAAAAACTAATGTATTCGCTGTGCCGAGGTCGATTCCGACATCTTTACTACCTAATCCAAACAAATTGTGTACTCCCTTTCTATTTAAGCCATACTTTCGTTGACATAAAATCATACCGCTCATTATAACGGAAAAACGCAAGAATTTATAGTGCCACATCGCTCATCTTGCGGAAAATATACTATTTTCATCCCTCTTAAACTTAAAATAGTACGTATTGATTAGCATATAATTTTTATTCATCTAAGACAACGTCTAATAGGCTACCAATTTTTGTGAATCATAGAGTTATTTCTACCAACTACATTAACGTTATTCGACAAAAAAGGTTCGCTTTTATATTCATTACATTAAACTTAAATTGCATCAAGATAATTTAACTTCCCACATAGTCTGTAGCTAATCGCTCAGGTTAGCATTAAAACATTGTTTGAGTTTAATTATATCCCATTTGTCAATAACCTCAAAAAACTCTGCAAATTGCTTGCAGAGCTAAAAATAGCCTTTTTCTTTTAAACTAATATATTGATGATCACCGATGATGACATGATCAATCAAATCAATGCCAATAATATAGCCCGCTTCCTGAATCCGCTTTGTTACCTCAATATCTTCTGGACTCGGTGTTGGCACGCCACTTGGGTGGTTGTGTGCACAAATAATGGAAGCGGCAGAACGTTTTACTGCTTCGCGAAAAATTTCTCTCGGATGGACGATGCTAGCATTTAAGCTACCTATAAAAATTGTCTGTTTATGAATAATTTGATTTTTCACATTTAGAAAGAGCACAACGAAATTTTCTTGGTTAAGGGAAGTCATATCAGGCATTAAGTACGCAGCAGCATCTTGCGGGGATCGAATCGTATATTTTTCATCATTCTGCTTCTGAGCTAAGCGCCGCCCTAGTTCAATCGCAGCTAATAACTGAATTGCCTTCACCTCTCCAATTCCTTTAATAGCCACCATTTCCTCAATCGTAGCATGCTTCAAATGATGTAAATGCTCGAAAGCACCTAATACACGATTTGCAAGGACAAGAACCGACTCTTCTTTAGTTCCTGTCCTTAGTAAAATAGCCAGTAACTCTTGATTCGATAAACTCTTGGCTCCTTGTCTTAAAAGTCTCTCACGAGGTCGATCCGCTATATGAACGTCTCGTATCATCATGCTTGGTAATACATCTGTTGGCAAAAGCCTCACTCCTTCGCAAATTGGATAATATGAAGTGCTACCAATTGCGTAAACAACGCTGCAAGTGGTAAGCCTACAACATTGTTATAATCACCTTCAATTTTCTTAACTAAAAGGGTACCAGCAGTTTGTATGCCATAACCGCCTGCTTTATCAAAAGGATCACCCGAGGCTACATATGCTTCGATAAGCTCCTGCGATAATTCATTAAAGATAACAGTTGTTTCTTCTACAAATGTTGTTTCTTGTCCATTAGCTTCGATAATAGCAACTGCAGTCATAACCGCATGACGCGCACCTGATAATCGTGTTAAGTGAGCAATTGCTTCCTCATGAGATTTTGGTTTATGCAATAGTTCATTATCAAAAACCACGATAGTATCTGCACCAATAACCGTTGCATTCGACACTTTTTGTGCTACATCTCGTGTTTTTAAAAGTGCTACACCTTTTACATAATCTTGCATAGTTGCTGCTTGAACGCTTGTCTCTTCTACCTCACTCGTAACAATATCGAAGGGAAACGCGAGCATGGCAAGCAATTCCTTTCGGCGTGGTGAAGCGGAAGCTAGTACTAACTTATGATTTGTTGTAAACATTATCTCACCATTCCTCCTTATGCTTATCATAACGGAGAATTAGGTATTTGAAAATTTTCAAAAAATCAAGATAACGCCTATTTCACTATATTTCATACTTAAAATCTTATTTGGAGACAAGCATTATTCTTCTGGTAATGCGCAAATAAATGTAAACGAATGATGTTTATATCGTTGGAAATAGAGGAAACTGCTGCACCTACAGTTTGCCAGTCAGGAGGCAGCGTTGAATCTTTTGCGTTGTCTTTAAAATTTAATTTTGTAGCTTTTTTATCAGCAAAGACAACAGGAAGTTCTGCAATCGTTGCCTCTTTACAGCTATCACTAGTGACACTAAACACTTTTTTAAATGTTGCAGGAGCTTCTAAGAAAACGAGTTGACTTTCCTCTATCGCAATACTTGTCCAAATATAATATTTTCCATCCACCCCTACAATGGCGCTTTCTTTTAATGTTGGATACTCGGCTAAAAATGCACTTGCACTTTCATAATTAGAAAATACCCCTGCTTGACTTGCATAAAACATAGACGCGTTTGCGGTACCACCTGTTGTCGGAATAGTCTCTTTCTCCGTATCTTTACTCGCTACTTCACTATCCTGTTTCAAAGAAAACTGAGTACTCACTTGCAGTATTCCTAAAAATATGGCAACACCAAATAGTCCTACAATACCCCCAATTAGCATTGCACGAAATACTTGTTTTTTTATCACCTGACCAACAATTTTCATACGTCCTTCACCTCTTCCTTTAACGTATCAAAATAAACACAAAAAAAGACAAGTCTATTGTCGTCTATGATTTCATATTAGTATATGTTTAAAAATATGTAAAAATGCTAATTTACTGCATTTCACTTACTAGTATTTTTGGGGTTTAACATATAAATAATTTACTTCGATTATCTTCAACTAAATAAGCGTATTCACATTTTGAATACGCTTCAGATTGTAAACAAGCTCAAAAAATTGAGGTAGTTTACAGTTTTATTCTTTTAAATTAGAAGTATCTATATGAACCCGCTGATCTCCGCTACAGCGGACGCTTTTCGCGGGCATGGCTTCAGTCAAAAAATAGGAATCGAAAAATCTTCCATACAATCTTAATAATAAACTATTTCACAAACCTCTCTCGAAAATTGTATTTTCCCACCGTACTAAGATAGCTACATAGTAAACTAAAAATTAAGAAGGTGCGAAACAACTCTAATTAGTAATTTCCAATTAACCGGTTACGCACTTCTGTTAATAAGTACAAAGAACCCGACACAACCGTCCTGCATTTATTTTCCGATTGTTTTTGTAAAAAATGACTATAATCACTTAATACTTCTTTATGCGTGGCATTTGATAGTCCTAACATATCTTTTGCTGACATCGCACGCGGATTATCAAAATCAACAAAATAAAAGGTATCACTTACTTGTTCTAACTGATTGAGTACTTTTTTCACATCTTTATCTGCAAGTATGCCAATAACAAAAGTAATCTTCTCGCCTGGGAATTCCTGCCGTATTGTTGCTATCAATTTTTCCGCACTAGCCGGATTATGTGCACCGTCTACTATAATATAGGGCAAAATTTCTTCAAAGCGACCTAATATTTCCGCCTTATTTATACCATTTTGAATACCTTGAATACTTACTGGCACATTTAATGTTGTTGCCACTTCAAAAAACGCAGTAATGGCTAATGCCATATTATTTGCTTGATGCGGCCCCTTCATTTTTCGTAACAGATTTGTTATACGTAAGCCATTTTCATCATTCGTATAACACTCACCATTCTTCGTATGCTCTATATAAAATTGATCGTCTAGTTCTAGAACTGTAGATTGTTTCATATGTGCTTCTTTATAGATAACTGCCTTCGCTTCAGGTGGTAAATCGCCAATAATAACAGGTCGATGCTGTTTAATAATACCTGCTTTATGATGTGCAATACTTTCAATCGTATTACCTAAATATCTCATGTGTTCTAACGCAATGCTCGGAATAATAGAAACAATTGGTGTCACTACATTCGTACTATCCAGTAAACCACCCATACCTGCTTCAATTATTGCCACATCAACACGACTATTAACAAAATGTAAAAATGCTGCAACCGTTAAGAGCTCAAAATCCGTTAGCTTGCCGCTAAGGCCAGCTAATTGCATTTGTTTAAACACTTGATCCATCTCTTCGCCTGAAATAGGTTGATTTTCTACTTGAATTTGGTCATGTACATCTAAAATGCAAGGAGACATAAATTTCCCCACACGTAAACCATGCTCATTTAGCATTGATTCGATAAAAGTAAGTGTTGAACCTTTACCATTTGTCCCAGCTAGATGCACAACTTGCAGACTTTTCTCTGGACTACCTACAATCGCCAATGCTTCTTCAATCGCAGCAAGACCTGGTTTGATGAAATCATCGCTTTTTACAGCCCACTTTTCCTTATATCTACCAAATTTCGGAATCATCGTTCTTCCTCCTGTAGCCATTGCCGAACTTCAGCTATGAAGTAAAGCGAACCTGTAATCACGACAATATCTTGTTCCTTCTTTTTTTGAATGGTTGCTTCGACCACTTCACGCCAATTGCTACTATATTTTTTATCAGGATGTTGCGACAAAGCGCCTAATCTTTCAGCAGGCATAGCATTCGGTAGGTCTATTTGCGTAAATCCCATTGTTGTGGCAACTTCATCCATTAAAGTAATACTATTCGCGTGGTCTTTATCAGATAACGCAGCATAGATAAATCGATAACGATGACTTGGATATACTGCTTGTAGTGTTTCAATAAGAGCAGCTGTTCCTTCTGAGTTATGGGCACCGTCTAACACAATATTGTTGGTAAATTGTTCAAAGCGGCCAGCCCATTGTGCCTTTTGCAATGCATGGCGTATCGCTGTCTCTGATATTTCAAGATGACCATTTTCTTGTAATAATAACATAGCGGTTATCGCCAAACTGGCATTGGCTATTTGATGTGGTCCAGCCATTTTTAATTGAATATCGTTTATTCCAATATCAGCTTTTCGATAACTAAAGTGCTGCATACCAATTTCTTGCTTATTTGCTACTACGTTAAAGCTATTCCCAATAACGTGACAGTCTGCATGACGTAATTGTGCAGCCTGTTGAATAACTGCAAGCGCCTCTTCATGTTTTACTCCTACCACTACAGGCACGCCTTCTTTTATGATACCGGCTTTCTCAAAGGCTACCTTGGCAAAGGTATCTCCTAAAAACGCTGTATGTTCAAGTGAAATGGTCGTAATAATTGACACAAGTGGCGTAATGACATTCGTTGCGTCTAAGCGTCCACCAAGGCCTGTTTCAATAAGTGCAAAATCAACTGCTTCCTCTGCAAAATATTGGAACATGATAAGTGTTACGACCTCAAAAAAGCTCGGATAGTCCCCGTCATAATACTGATCAATAATTTCAGCTAAATTGTTCATATAACGCAAAAATTGTGCATCCGGAATCTGTTCCCCATTAATAGTCATTCGTTCATTGACACACTCTAAATGCGGAGACGTAAAAGTACCTACTCTATAACCAGCCTCCTCTAACATTTCACGTAACATATTTACCGTTGAACCCTTTCCGTTTGAACCTGCTAAATGAATCGTCTGTAGCTTATCCTGCGGATTATTCAAACGTGCTAAAACTTCACGCATCATAACAAGCGGTGCACGCTTATGGTCAACGGCCTTTAATGTAAAAATAAAATCTGTACAAGCTTTCATCGATGTAAACAAAAGAAACACTCCCTCTAACTACGATTATAAATGGTGCCTGGCACACACACAATTCATACACAATTTAAAAACACACAGAAAATCACTATTAAAGTGAGTTTTTGTGTGTTTTTACAAGTTACTATTATTGTAGCTGATATGCGCCTAATAGGGCACCCATATCATCCAATATAATTCTAGCATCAGTATTCAACAATGGCTGAATATCTGGTCTTTGCACTAATTCAAACGAGTTCTTTAATGTTCTTTTCAACATTGAAATATCAAAATTCGAACAATACTCATTAATTTTATTAATTATTAATAAATCTTCACGTGTTAATTTACGATTTGTCTCTTTTTGATTATTACTCTCCGCTAGTACATGTTTGATAAGTACTCGACCACTCGTGTTCAACTGACGGTAGTATTTTGCTTCAGATAATTTAATGAGATTTGCTTCTATCAATCCTCTTGCACTCACAAAATTCAACTCATCACAGGCTCTGTTTACTTTCACAATGATTGTTCCAACATTTCCAGACATGATAAACCTCCGTTTTTTAGATTTGCCTAACATTACAAAAAGCCCATTCTATTTTTAGTAGAGCAGCCATAGATTTTAATAAACATATCATCAAATGGTAACCAAGAGGTCCTAGCATTAACGTTTGGAAATCTCTTCATCCCAGACCATAGTCTTTACTACCCACTCATTTTAATAGTCTCTTTTATCTATTATACTGATTATTCTAAATAATACTATATATTTTTTCCTAACTCAATATATATCTTTTGATTCATATAAAAAAACAGTGGATGACTTTTCTCGTCATCCACTGCCTTCACTATTACATATTTTTAAGTTCTTCTAAACGTTTTAATACCACAGCATGTTTATCTTCATAGTCTGCTAATTTTTCACGCTCCGCATTGACTAAAGCTTCTGGGGCTTTTGAAACAAATTTCTCATTTGACAACTTACCAGTAACAAGCTTCACTTCTTTTGCCCATTTCTCTAATTCTTTTTCTAGACGAGCGACTTCTTCTTCTAGGTTTATGAGACCTACAAGTGGTAGGAATAGCTCTGCACCAGTCACGACTGCTGTCATAGATTGGTCAGGAGCATCTAAGCCTTCACCGATTGTTAAAGGTTCAGGGTTACAGAATTTTTCGAGGTATGCTTTATTTGCTTCAAGAACAATAACCGTTGCTGCATCCTTTGCAGAAATAAATAACGGTACTTTTTTGCTCATTGGCGTATTAACTTCCGCACGTATATTACGTACTGAACGTATAATATCCATAAGGAGCTTCATATTGTCCGCTTCGTCCGCAAAATGAAGATCCGTACGTACAGTTGGCCACGCAGCTACTGTAATAGATTCACCTTCGTGTGGTAAGTGCTGCCAGATTTCTTCAGTGATAAATGGCATAAATGGATGTAATAGACGCATTGTTTGATCTAGTACGTACGCTAAAATAGAACGGGTAGTTTTCTTTGCAGCTTCATCATCACCATTCATTGGTAACTTAGCCATTTCAATATACCAAGAACAGAAATCATCCCAGATGAAATTATAAAGCTCACGGCCGACCTCACCGAATTCATAGCGCTCAGCAAGCGATGTCACACGTTCAATTGTCTCGTTTAAACGAGTTAAAATCCATTTATCGGCCACTGATTTTTCACCAGTTAAGTCGATTTCATCATATGTCATACCGTCCATATTCATTAATGCAAAACGAGAGGCATTCCAAATTTTATTTGCAAAGTTCCAAACTGATTCCACTTTTTCTGTTGTATAACGTAAATCTTGCCCTGGCGATGAACCCGTCGCTAAGAAGTAGCGTAATGAATCGGCACCGTATTTTTCAATAACGTCCATTGGATCTACGCCATTACCAAGCGATTTACTCATCTTACGACCTTCTCCATCACGTACTAAACCATGAATTAATACGTTTTTAAATGGACGTTGACCAGTAAACTCAATACCTTGGAAGATCATGCGAGATACCCAGAAGAAAATAATGTCGTAGCCTGTTACAAGTGTACTTGTTGGGTAATAGCGCTGATACTCTTCATTCGCCTCGTCCGGCCAACCCATTGTAGAAAATGGCCATAGTGCAGATGAGAACCATGTGTCTAACACATCTTCATCTTGCGTCCAATTTTCTGCATCTGTAGGTGCTTCTTTACCTACATAAATTTCACCTGTTTCATTGTGATACCAAGCTGGAATTTGGTGACCCCACCATAATTGGCGAGAGATACACCAGTCACGGATATTTTCCATCCAACGAGAATATGTGTTTTCAAAACGAGATGGAACGAAATCAACTTTGCCTTCTTCGTCCTGTTGAAGCGCTAATGACGCATCAGCAAGTGGTTGCATTTTAACGAACCATTGTGCTGACAGATATGGCTCTACAACTGCACCAGAACGTTCAGAGTGACCTACTGAGTGCATGTGTTCTTCGATGTTGATTAACACACCAGACTCTTGTAAATCAGCGACGATTTGCTTACGGCATTCAAAACGATCCATTCCGTTATATTTGCCAGCAAGCTCATTCATTGTCCCATCTTCGTTCATCACAAGAATGCGTTCTAGGTTATGACGATTACCAACCTCAAAGTCGTTAGGGTCATGAGCTGGTGTCATTTTTACTACACCTGTACCAAATTCCATATCAACATAGTCATCTGCTACGATTGGAATTTCACGGCCAACGATAGGTAGAATTACTGTTTTCCCAATTAAATGTTGGTAACGCTCATCTTTCGGATGAACCGCAACTCCTGAGTCACCTAACATTGTTTCTGGGCGTGTTGTCGCTACCTCCACATAACCTGAACCATCTGCTAATGGATACTTCATGTGGTAGAAAGCACCTTGAACATCTTGGTAGATAACCTCAATATCTGATAACGCTGTTTTCGCAGCAGGGTCCCAGTTAATAATACGTTCGCCACGATAAATTAACCCTTTTTCATACAATTGAACAAATACAGTATTAACAGCATCTGATAGACCTTTGTCGAGTGTGAAACGTTCACGAGAATAGTCTAATGCAAGGCCAAGCTTCGCCCATTGTTGGCGGATATGCCCAGCATACTCTTCTTTCCATTCCCATGTTTTTTCGAGGAATTTTTCACGTCCTAAATCATAACGTGTAATACCGTCTTCACGCAGTTTGGCCTCCACTTTTGCTTGTGTTGCAATACCCGCATGGTCCATACCTGGCAACCAAAGTGCATCATAACCTTGCATACGCTTCATACGCGTTAAAATATCTTGTAAAGCTGTATCCCATGCATGACCAAGGTGCAATTTCCCTGTTACGTTTGGTGGTGGAATAACGATTGAATACGGTTCTTTACCGCTTTCAGGTTGTGCTTCGAAAAATTTACCTTGTAACCACCACTCATAGCGACCCGCTTCAATAGACTGTGGATCGTATTTCGTCGGCATTGAAATGTTTTCTGTCATCTTGACTCCTCCTGTTGACTAATAATTTTTGAAATAAATCAATTGGTCTAAAACGAATTTTCTGTCCAGATTTTCCATTGTGTCTACACAATGAACTCCTTTGAAAATCTGCGATATTTACCAGAGACTTTATTGCCAAAGAAATTGTTTAAACAAGATTTTTGGACAATAAAAAAACTCCTAGCGTCTACAAAAGGACGAAGGAGTTTAGTTCGCGGTACCACCTTTAATTCCAGCAGGTTTAAGTCAAACGCTCACGTACAACCTCATTTTTTATGACAGCGCTTTTTACTAGCCCTAGTCACCAGAAAATAACGATTTATACTTGATTTGCTTATACTTACTTCTACTGGCTCTCAATTCGATAACGGTGTTTAACCGGCTTTAACTACTATTAGTTCACTAAAGCTGCTCGAAGGCTACGTTCAATTATGCACAAATAGAAACTTTTCAGCTACCGTTTCCTCTCTAAATATGTGCGAATAATTTACTCTTCCCTGTCATAGCATCTATATTCGACTTTCCACATTGTAACGCAAAATCGTGCACTTTTTCAAGTGATTTAGTTATTTTAGCTAGTCTGTTTAAAGTAAATAGAAAAGGAAGTGAATATTCATATGCGACGACGTAAATACAATCCCTGGTTTTTACCACCTTGGCTACGACAAATTCGTTTCTATTGCAGAACGATTATTATACCGATTTGTGCATTTCAGTTTGTGCGGGTCATCATCGTACCAACTTCTGGCGATTTGATCTTCTTATTACTACTGCTTCTTCTTTGCTATTTACTTTTGAATGATGTCATTTGAAGCACGTACTTTTAACGGTGTATAGTTTTCCGTTAAATCCCAAATCATTGTTGGTACTTCATCCCAGGAACTGGACTCGCGCACAGCCGTATGATTAGAGGATTCCCTTAGCACTATTTTTTGCTCAACAGGAGCCGGTTTTTCTACATGAACAGCAACCTCTACAGGAGCAGCCTGTTCTTCTAAAACTAAAGCTTTTTCAACTACTGGCTCTGACTCACTAAAAATACTTGTAACTGTCCATTCCAACTGACACATTTGATTTGCAAGTGTGGGCCGAACATCTTTTACCATCAAATCTTCAATAGCGGCATCTTTCGGTAAATCAACATGTAAAGGTACAGCATACTCAAAATACCCTGTATCCCCTTGAATATCAAGTGCATCAATTTTAACTAAATCTTCAACATCCTTAAAATTTTGCAAGTCTTGAAAATCAAAGCGAACATGTGAAGTAATATGATAAATACCGACTAAACGTACTGAATCATCCAGCTGCATGGCTTGCCACTGTGGCTTAATCTGTACAGCTGCTATTTCTGTTGGGCAACCATACCCTGGAAAACAAAATGTCTCACGCATATTCCAAGTTTTCTGTTCGATAATAATCCCTCCCTTTGCATCATATGACTTTCGAGAAGGTTGTATGCTTTAGAACAAGTTAGATGTTGTTGGTTTCGCGATACTTTTTCTGCAAATATGGCTATTTCTATAGCAGACATAAAAGAGGCGTCTAAAAAATCATTCAACCTTTATATCTTTCTACTGTTTAAAAATACGTTATATTTTCCATTCCCAAAGCAGTAGCGGCAGTAGCAATCTACGCAATTTTTACCTTAATATCAAAAAATAGCATACTAGGAAGGACTCCTAGCATACTATTTTCACTTTGGAACAGCCTCTTTTTACTTTGATCGCACTAAATGTTAAGAAGACTCCTAACCTGAAATAAAGATAGAAATAGATTTCGACGCCTGTTACACTGAAACCATTAGCATGTCCCCGGCGTCGAAAATCTCCATCGATTAAAATTGTTCTTTATACGTTTACCATTTTTATTTTATTTGCCACTCGATCCGTTAACATTTGAGTTGCTTTCGGTACAATCGGTTTAAAAATTGGGTTTAACACAGGTCCTGCTAATCCGCCTGCAGTTACTTCTAAAAAGCCTGTCATTTTTGTATTGCCTGCGTCAATGCTTTCAGCAAGGAAATAGCCATTTCCTGAGAAATTATCAGATATACCTTTTAACTTAAACGTTACTTTCGAAGGTGCTATCCATTCTAAAATAGTAATCTCTACTTCTACTGTTTTTTTCAGTACACCTACATTCCCTTTAAATGTCCATGTAGAATTCTTATCATCTATCATCGTATGCGCACTATAACCTGGAACAAGTTTTGCCCATTTCTCCATATTGCTAACGAAATCCCATACATTTTCAATCTCTACGGGTACTTCCACTGTATGTGTGCCTGTTGCCATATAAAACCACTACTTTCTTTTCTGAATAGCTTTATTATAAATGATTTCGCCCTCAATTTGGCTATGCTGAAAGTTATAATTTTGACAAAAAAAAGCCACCAAAAATGGATGGCTCTAAGTATATATTATTTTGCTAGTTGCGCAAAGACTTTATGGAAGGCATCTACCGTTTTTGCGATATGCTCCTCTGTATGAGCGGTAGAAATGAATAAACCTTCAAATTGAGATGGCGGTAAGAAGATACCTTCCTCTGCCATTAGACGGAAATATTCGGCGAATAATTGTAAATCAGACGTTTTTGCTGAAGCAAAGTCAATTACTTCTTCATTCGTAAAGAAGAAGCCAATCATTGAACCAGCTCGATTTACTGTATGTGGAATATTGTATTTAGTCGCAGCAGCTCGGAAACCGTTCTCTAGTTGATCTCCTAATTTTGTAAAATACTCATAAGAGCTTACATCAAGGCGAGACAAAGTTTCATAACCGGCCGTCATCGCTAATGGATTACCTGATAGAGTCCCTGCTTGGTAAATAGGACCTGCTGGTGCCACTTGCTCCATAACTTCTTTTTTACCAGCGTATGCACCAACAGGAAGTCCACCGCCAATAACTTTACCTAGCGTTGTTATATCTGGTGTTACCTCGAAATAACCTTGTGCACAGCCATAATCAACACGGAAGCCAGTCATCACCTCATCAAAAATCAGAAGTGCGCCATGCTCTTTTGTTAAATCACGTAAACCTTGAAGGAAGCCTGGTTGTGGTGGGACGACACCCATATTGCCAGCTACTGGTTCAACAATTACTGCGGCAAGTTCAGTACCAAATTTTTCAAAAATTTGTTTTGCACTGTCTAAATCATTGTACGCCACTGTTAATGTATTACGAGCAATGTCAGCAGGCACACCAGGGCTATCAGGTAAACCTAATGTCGCCACACCAGAACCAGCCTTAATAAGTAACGAGTCACCATGACCATGATATGAACCTTCAAATTTTAATATTTTATCACGCCCTGTAACACCACGTGCTACACGTAAGGCTGACATCGTTGCCTCTGTCCCTGATGATACAAAACGAATCATCTCCATACCAGGTAAACGGTCCAATACTAATTTGGCTAGTTTATTTTCCGTATAGCTTGGCGCTCCAAAAGAAGAGCCTTTCGCTGCTGTTTCAGCAATCGCTTTTACGACTTCTGGGTGAGTATGCCCCAAAATAAGAGGTCCCCATGATAGTACGTAGTCAATGTATTCATTGCCATCAATGTCTCTAATAATTGCACCGTGACCAGATTCCATGAAAATCGGGTCCATGTTTACTGATTTGAATGCACGTACCGGGCTACTTACGCCACCTGGCATTAAGTTGACAGCTTCTGCATATGCTTGTTTTGATTTTTCGTAAGAACGCGCCATTTATTTCTCCTCCAACCAACGTGCTACATCTTTTGCATGATACGTAATGATTAAATCTGAACCTGCACGCTTCATGCCTAGTAATGTTTCAAGCACTACTTTTTTCTCTTCAATCCAGCCATTAATAGCTGCAGCTTTGATCATTGCATATTCGCCTGAAACGTTATAAGCAACAATCGGTAATGGAAAGTTATTTTTTACATCTCGAATTATATCTAAATAGCTAAGAGCTGGCTTAACAATTAAGAAATCTGCACCTTCTGCAATGTCTGATTCTGCTTCACGGAATGCTTCCATACGGTTCGATGGATCCATTTGGTATGATTTACGATCTCCAAATTGTGGTGCTCCATCAGCTGCATCACGGAATGGACCATAGTAGCTTGAAGCATATTTTACTGCATATGACATAATCGGCACATTTTCAAAGCCTGCTTCGTCTAATCCTGCACGAATAGCTGTGACAAAACCATCCATCATATTGGATGGTGCAATAATATCTGCCCCTGCTTTAACTTGAGATACCGCTGTGCGCGCTAAAACGTCTAGTGAAGGATCGTTTAAAATTTGATCACCTTCAATTAGGCCACAATGGCCGTGATCTGTAAATTCACATAGGCATGTATCTGCAATAACTAATAGTTTTGGATGACGTGTTTTAATAAGACGAGTAGCTTCTTGTACGATACCGTGGTCATGGAATGCACCTGTACCTACCGCATCTTTTTCTGCTGGTAAGCCAAATAGAATAACTGCTGGAATCCCTAAAGCCACAACTTCATCAATTTCAGCACCAAGTTTATCTAATGAAAATTGGAAAACTCCTGGCATAGAATGAACTTCTTTTTTAATATTTTCGCCCTCAATGACGAAAATCGGATAAATTAAGTCTTCTTTGTGTAAGTAAGTTTCTTTTACCATAGATCGCATCGCTGCACTCGAACGCAAACGACGATGTCTTTGAAATTGTAATTGTGTCATGTTCTTTCCTCTACTTTCATTAATTCCTCAATGACTGCTTGCATAGTATATACACTTGGCATAACATCCACGCTAGCACCATGATTTAAAATAGCTGCCTCTGTAATATGACCGATTGCCGCCACACGAGTTGCTTCCCACCCTATTATTGATGCTACATCCATTGCATAAACATCGACAGCAGATGGGCTAGCAAAAACCACAGTTACATCCTCATGTGAACGAATACAGTTGATAATTACTTGTTTTTGGTCGTGACGTTCAATCGTTTCATAGACCGTCCATTCCTTTAGTTCAAACGGTAAGCCTTCCTTTAATGTCTTTTTCGCTTTTTCACCACGAATAAATAAACATGTTGGATTGTCTCCCGCTACACCCGGAAATTCTTTGACAAATACATCTGCACTAAACACTGAAGGCATAAAGCTGACATGAAAGCCTAGCTGTTCTAATGCTTCAGTTGTTTTTGTACCGATGGATGCAATTTTCCCTTGAAAATGCCTTGCGTTTAAATTAAATCGTTTCATTTTACTGGCAAAAGCATCTACTGCATTTTGACTCGTAAAAATGAGCCACTTAAATTGACGTGCAAACTCTAAATGCACATCATCATTTCTATCTATTAGTTCGCAGGTTTCAATCAATGGGGTAATGACTGCTTGGCCACCTAAAGCTTTTATGTCATCAATAATTGTTGAAGTTTTAGATGTACCTGTCAAAATTATTTTTTTACCTTTTAAAGGTAAACTATTTTGCATCTTGCTCTGCCTTTACACGTTGAATTAAATCAAAGGCCCCTTGCTTCGTTAAAATATCGGCAAGTTCTTTCCCAATAACTTCTGGTTTTGAGCCTACCACTGTTTCTTTATAAATCACCGAAGCATCTGGCGCTGCAACTAAACCTGTAAGTGTAAGTTCTTCCCCATTCGATTTTGCATACCCTGCGATAGGTACTTGACAGCCACCATCCATAGCTGCTAAAAAGGCACGTTCAGCATGTGCTTCTTGCCATGTAGCATTATCTGTTAATTTAGCTAGTTCAGCTAATAGTTCAGCATCATCTTCGCGACATTCAATACCTAAAGAGCCCTGCGCTACCGCTGGTAAACAATCTTCTACAGATAAGAATTCAGTGACAACATCTTCGCTCCAGCCAAGGCGCTTTAGTCCTGCTGCCGCTAATATGATAGCATCATATTCTTCTGTTTCAAGTTTCGCTAAACGTGTATCTACATTTCCACGAATCCATTTAATTTCTATATCTGGGCGTACCGTTAAGAGCTGAGCACTACGACGAAGAGAACTTGTCCCAACAACAGATCCTGCTGGAAGATCTGTAAATTTTATATGTCCTTTTGAAATAAAGGCATCTCGTGCATCTTCACGTGGCGGAATACAACCAATGACTAATCCTTCTGGCAGTACTGCAGGCATATCCTTCATTGAATGCACCGCAAAGTCAATTTCTTTATCATACAGTGCTTGTTCTATTTCTTTCACAAAAAGCCCTTTGCCACCAACTTTAGAAAGTTGAACATCTAAAATTTGGTCTCCTTTTGTGACAATTTCCTTCACTTCAAATTCGAATGGCGCACCTGCTGCCTTTAGCTCATTAATGAACCAATTTGTTTGTGTTAATGCCAGCTTACTTCTCCTAGAACCTACAATAATTTTTCTCAACAGTCTCCAACCTTTCTTCTAATACCATAAATGGAATCGCGATAAACTACTTCCTAAAAAGAAATTGACGACAACTAATAAATACGCGTAAATATGCACCCACGCATAATTCGTGCCTGTCAGTTTACCTTTACGATTCACATATAAAATACAGCAATACAAAACTAATATGATAAAAGACCCAATTATCTTCGCATCAAAAATAGATAAACTCTCTAACGTTAGTAGTGCCCATTCAAACCCTAAAATTAAACTTATAAATAACATTGGAATGCCAACAAAAAATGAAATATTCATCCAATTGCTCGTTTGTTGTAATGATGGTAAACGCGTCCATAAATATGACCATTTTTTTTGTTTAAGTAAACGATATAAAACTAAATACAATATCGCAAAAACAAATGTCAGTGTAAACGCTGCGTACGATAAAATTGCAAAGGAAATATGAATAAAGAGCATTTCTGAAATTAATGTTTCGCCAACTGCTCCAGTCGGTCGTTTCGGCATAAATGTAAAAATACTAGCGAACACAAATCCTAGTATATTAATGATAAATACCGGCAAATCGACCCTTGCTATACAATGAAGAATAATCGACAGCGTCACTAATAGCCATGAGTAGAATAGAATTCCCTCATACAAGGATAATATTGGAAAACGTTTCGTTTCCACAAAAGTTAATAAAATAATGGCACTTTGAATTACCCATACAAATGAAACTAGCCAAAAAGCAATCCGCCTTGCTCGCACTTGTTTATAAAAGTAATCAGTAAAGTAAAATACAAGACTGATGGCATACAAGACGATCATCACTTCGTAGAGCCTGGTCATTGTCAAATCAGCCAATAGACATCCCTTCTTTATATCGAAAAGTGCCAAAGTGACTTCAATAGTACTTCAGCCTAGAAAACAAAGACGTTTTCGTATCCTTAGTTTACCATACAGATACGAAAACGCCTCATATAATTACAATTAGAAAAGGCGCTTTCGCGCCCGTTTGTACCTGCCGCTGACGCTTTCGGCACGGAAAAGATTTACTACTGTCGCTTCGCTTTCACGCAAAAAAGATTGGTTGCTATCATTGTGCTATCTATACTCAAGCTTTTACTGACATTTTAGAAAGAGTATTTTGTCTCAGTAGAAGTTTGTGTTTGCTGTAATCGTTCTTTACGTTCGATTTCTTGCTTACTCATTGCTTCAACTTCTGCTTCCACAGCATCCTCAATACCAAAAATTTGTTGGAATAAACGTAATTGTTCATTTGCTTTTGGTGAATTTGCCATTTCTTTAGCTTGTAAAATAGGCTCTTTTAATAATTGATTAATAATAGATTTTGTATGCTTACTTAAAATTTTGCGCTCACGATCCGTTAAATCTGGCATTTTATTTTCAATACTGCTCATTGTTTCTTCTTGAATATGATTCGCTTTTTTTCGTAATGCAGAGATGACCGGCACGACACCAAGTGTTGCAAACCAATCTTTGAAAAGCACAACTTCTTTATCAATCATTTGTGTAATTTCAGCTGCTGCGCGCTCACGCTCTGCTAGATTTGCCTCTACAATGCCTTGTAAATCATCTATATCATATAAGAAAACGTTCGGTAAATCACCGACACGTGGATCAATATCGCGAGGGACCGCAATGTCTACCATAAATAACGGTTTACCTTTACGTAAACGTTCAACAAATTGCATTAATTCATAGTCAATGACGAAATCTGTTGCGCCTGTAGACGTTATTAAAATGTCTGCCTCCAATAATGAACACTGTAATTCCTTCATTGATTTTGCTTCACCATGGAATTTTGCAGCTAAACTTTCTGCTTTTTCAAACGTACGGTTAATCACTGTCACTTTCCCTACACCACTACCGTATAAGTTCTCAATAGCAAGTTCACCCATTTTACCTGCGCCTAAAATAGCCACATGTTTGCGTTGTAAAGATCCGAAGATTTTCTTTGCTAATTCTACTGCTGCATAAGAAACTGATACCGCATTTTCACCAATAGCTGTTTCATTATGTGCACGCTTCGCAAATGTGACTGCTTGTTTAAATAACTGATTGTAAACCGTACCTGTCGTCCCAATCTCTTGTCCATTCAAGAAGCTTTTCTTCACTTGTCCTAAAATTTGCGTCTCACCAAGAACCATTGAATCAATTCCTGCTGTTACTTTGAATAAATGTTCTAATGCCTCATCTTCTTCACGAATTGTTAAATAAGAAGAAAATGTCTCCACAGGCAGGTCGAACCATTTAGCTAAAAATTGTTTCACAAAATGACGCCCTGTATGTAATTGATCCACCACTGCATAAATTTCAGTGCGGTTACATGTCGATACAATGACGTTTTCTAATATACTTTTTTGTTTTTGTAGCGCTTCCATTGCTTGTGGTAGTTCACTTTCTATGAAAGATAACTTCTCACGAATCTCAACTGGCGCTGATTTATAATTCAGGCCTACTACGATTGTATGCATGAATAACACCTCACACGTTCTAATTCACAAATCTCATTATAGCATAGTTCGACAATAGTTCATCTAAAATTTGTGAACATGTCATGAAGAACTATAATTCAACTTTCTACATTAGAATTATTATAAACTAAGTGTAACAAATTATACGTCACGTTTCAAATTAAAAAAACTGCCCCGTAAATCTCGGAGCAGTTTATCTCTTAATTGGTAATTGCAACTGTTTTCACAGCTAGTAAATTACCTCCGTTATCATACGCTAAAAACTCAATCTCGCCATTTACTTTGAAGTCCTGCATAGTCTGAACAGTCTTTGTCAACATATAAACACTGTCGCTGCGCTTCGTCAGCTCAAATTTAACATCTCCACTAATAGAAGAGTAACGCACACTGACACTTGCTACACCAGGACAATTGCCATCAATTCTGGCATTCATTGTAATATAGCCTTTCCGTAAGGTTACTGTCGATTCTTCAAATAAATCTTCAGGATTAATACAACTTGAAGGTGTTGTTTTACATAAAATTGCATCAATCAGCTTTTGATACACTTGATGTAATTGTAGATTATCAATTGCATGATAATATGCACCACCTGTTTCTGACGCTAATTGAGTTAGTAATGCCTCATTGATTTGATTTTTCTTGCCCATACTAACTGTGTAAATTTTAACGCCTTTCTTTTTCGCATCATTCAGTACTTTGGTCATTTTTGCTTTACTTGTTTTACCGTCTGAAACAACAACAATAGATTTAGCATTTTTTGTATCGTTCGAGAATTTTGAAAGGGCTATCTCAATGCCAGCAAAAATATCCGTTGCCCCTTTGTCTTTCGAAGTGCGATAAAGGTCTTTCTTTAAGACATTTTCGATAGTACCTTCTCCTAGTACATTCGCACTCGTATTTGTTTCAATTACGATATTATTTTTCGCCTTAATTTGATCGATTAATTCAATTGTTTTCTTACCACGATAATTTGTTTTATCGATACGTTTCATAGAAGATGAATAATCGACTACATAAGCGACTTCTGTTGCTAACGAGCATGCATTTTTACTAAAGTAAGGATTTGTGAAAATTTCTTTCGTAATTGTTTTATCTGTTATGTTCTTTAAAATCATTGCATAACGTGGGTCTACTTTATTGACTAGCGTAGCTTCTATTTTAGATTTCCCATAAATAATGGAGTCAAAATACGCTACAGCAGTTCCCGGACTACCTGTATTATCTATAGAATTAGAAGTATTTGTGATAAAGGATGCTGTTTTTTCAACACCATCAAATTTGATTTTCACTGTTCCCTGATAGTCTGTAATAATTTCGCCACCTGGGCTTACGAGTGTTACCATTACTTTCGTATAACGGTCTTTACCCGATGGTCTCGATGCTTCTTCTTCACTTTCCTTTAATGCATCCACACGCTTTTTATAGGCCTCAACTTGTCCAAGTAATTTACCGCCTTGATATTTCAATAATACTGTACGGTCATAATTACTTAAACTTGTTAAAATCGCATAAATTTTCATCACACTATCATAGTGTTCCAGAGTTAGTTGTTTTTCCTCTGGCATATAGCTCATCAGCTGTATGATAGACCCAACTGGATTGATGTTTTCTACTTGCGATGCAATAGCATCATCAATTCCTTGAATGCGATAGATTGGGCGACCATCTTCTGAAATCATATACATAATTTCAATTGTATTATCTTTATTTACAGAATTGTCTAATCTCTTTTGAATGATTGTTTCAAAGAGCCAGACTGAAATATTATAGTTTTCAAATTGTAAAATCGCATTTTCATAGCCTAACGCGGGATACTTTGTATCACTACCACCGTATTGTAAATACATATTTTGTACATTCCCTAACGGAGTTGTAACATTTGTTTGCTGCCCAATACTAAATAATTTTTCATCCGTGTCAATCCAATGGACGTTAACGATATTTTCTGTAAAGAATTCTGGTAGTTTTTCATATGGTACGTATGGTGGTGTAACATTGCCGTCACCATCATCTAAGTTAGCTGGGTCATACACTTCAAAATCTATACGCATTTCCGGCTGAGGTGCGTAACGAACTTGCGCATTTAATTTTTCTCCAACAAGACATTTCATGCTCGGATCAGTATTGTTAATAAGCTCAAAAGAAATTGTATCACGCACTGATTTTGTTAGTTTAGGAGCTACTACTATCGCCGATACCGTAGAGCCATCCGATTGTACGTTACGAACAGCTTCACCGGCAGTGTCAACAATTTTTGCACCATATGATGAAGTTACTCGGAATGTATAGGATTTATCGTCCGCAATGGGATCTCCATTACAAGCCTTTAAAGATACTGTAATAAGTGTTGTATCTTGATCGTTGGCAATTAAATCTGGATTTTCTACATCTATACTTTGTAATGCATTATTGACATATTCAGGACCTGTAAAATCGTTGTTATTATCCTTTGGTTCCTCAAATTCTGAGCTATTTGAGCCCATAAATCCTGCTGGTAAAGTTATTTTATCATTATCACGGCCTGTTGCGGTACGCTTTAACCCTTGCACCGCAAATGAACCGTTTTGTACACTTCGATATAGAAATTCTGCTACATCACCACGTGTAAGCTTCGTAGAAGGATTAAAATCAGCAAATGTTTTTTTACCCGTGCTACCTGTGGAAATATCGTTCGTATACAAATATTGGACTGCTTGAGGCTCGTCTAAATCTAAACCTTTAAACGCTGCATAAACGCGAGCAAATTGTCCACGTGTAATCGTTTTTGAACGATTTGTCGCTACAAAAGTACCTTCAAGCGGTAAATAAAATTCACTATAAAAATTATAAGCAACACTTTCGTTATATGTTAGTGCATAGTTTTTATCGAGCTTTGCAAACATTGTTACAAGATCTCGTTCTGCTACTTGTTCGTTCGGTAAAAAGTTATTAGCAGCATTCAATGATAGTAAATCATTATCGACTGCCCAAGAAATTGCTTTGTACTTACTGTTATTCGTCGGAACATCCTGAATCGTTGTAGCGGCTTGGGTAGCTGGCGACACTGTCATAAAGACGAGTACGAAACAAGCAAGTAATAGCAATGCTTTTTTAGCATATGTCATTCATTTCAGTCCTTTCTTTAGTTAAAGAACAATACATCGTCTCGATAGTTTTGTTTTAAGTCGTTTTCCAGATAATTCAAGAAACGATCAAGCATCACGGATGCTTGTGCACGTGTTAAAGGTTGATTTGGATTAAATTTACCTGTTACAGGATCACCTGTCATTAAACCTAATTCATTGACGATATATATGCCGTCACGTGAATAGTTTGGAATTTGCGCATCATCAACAAATTTTGTAATATAGCCTGGGTCTGGAGCCTTGTTTTCCAGCCCTAATGCACGTACGAATATTGCGGCAGCCTGTGCACGTGTTAATGCGTTGTCTGGCTTGAAATACTCAGATGTTACCCCTTTAATAATGCCTTTGTTTACGGCTGATTCAATGTATGGGTAATCTTTTACTGTACGCTTCACATCTTTAAAAACACTTGTTGTTGTTGTTTTCTTCGTTTTCTTTTCTTCCATAACACGTAAGTCTACTGCTTTACCAATTGCAACCGTAAAGTCAATACGTTTCATCGGTGTATTTGGTGAGAAGAAATTACTTGCATCTGTATAAATGCCTAAAGAGTATAATTTATCGATAGCGTCTTTCGCATAATGATTAGTTAGATCACGGAATTTCGGGATGATTAACCGTTCAATTGTTGGCATAAATTCTGTATCCAGGTCTACTGTACCTTTTGCACCAGACGATAAGTCATACGTATATTCAGATATCACATCTTTTTCACTAACCACTGCATAGCCCCCATCAAAGCTTGCTAGACTAGCTGGATTTTCCTCATAGTTTATGACACGAGATTTACTTGTAGATAAACGATTTTTCACATGACTCGTCTTCCCATCGCTATACGTATAAATAGACTCTGTAATTTGTGTTTCTGTCGCACCCCAGAAATTTTCATAACCTACATGGCGACTATCGGTATCTACCGTTACCGTATTTTTCTTCGCATTCTTTCCAGTTCCAGTTTGATACGCATAGGTTTTTCTTGAAATTACATTACCTGAAAAATAATCAGATGCTGCACGATTGTCTGTCACAGTTCCTTGAGAGAATTGGAAATCTACCAAATTGTAAGTTATATTCCCTACTGCTATTTTCTCTGAATACTTTTTCACAACGCCATTCGATGTCTTTTGACCAATCGTTGCATAATCTACAACATCTGATTCGTAAGCAATACTTCGAGTCAATGTAGCCCCATTGCTTGCTGTTAGTTTTAAGCTATAAGTTTCTGTTAATTTACCTTTTGATTCTTTTTGGGTAATTTTGATGTCTTTGCTTGTACCTTTAAAGACGATAGGTGTTCCTGTAATGAACACAGCTTCTTCATATGTATATTCATTTTTTACAGCACCCGTCGTTTCTGTTGATGCAGCAGAAGCATCTACTGGTATATTCGCCACAATAACAAATACTACAAGAAATGCTAACACTACTTTCGATATATATTTTCGCATTCGTTTTTTGTCCCTCTTTCCTACAATGCATGTGCATAGATGTGGCATTCTTATTAAGACTAAATCTTACATAAATAACAAGAATCTGCTCACTATCCATGGGTAAGCCGTAATTCTTCACATATACTCAAGTGTCTACAAATGCTTGTTTGGCTTACATTCCCTTGGAGTCGCGCAGATTCTTTTCTATTTATGCGCTAAAAATCGTAGAAATTGAGTGGGAAACTTGCATTTCTACCTATTTAAACTCTTCCACTTTATTAATCAACTAAAATGAAATGCGCTTTTACAAACCGATCAGATAATACAACTAAACGATCGGAAGGTTTTAAATCAGATGGTTGAATGACTTTACCAGCTTTAATAAGTGTAGCTTGGTCAATATTCATATCGATCATTTCACCAGCCTCATACCAACGGCCATTCTGCCATTGACTAACACTCTTCACATTGATAACGGCTGGATACGTTGATTTTACAGCTTGCAGCTTACCTGCAAGCATTAATGGTGCTACTGGTTTTGCATTGTCTAACATATGAAGCGCTTGAACATGGCCATCTTTCACATAGAAGTAACCATAATCCCCTTCAGATAAATAAAGCTCAATATCCGGCATAACACTATATGTTTTATTACCATCATCGACCTTTGCCTTTGTCGTATTGCTAACGGACAGTACTACTTTATCCGTATCCTTAAAGACATTGGATTCAATTTTTATAGCATTATCGATTTCTATTAAATAGCCATCAGCTTGTGCTAGTCGACCATAGTATAAATCGTGTGTTGCTAAGTTTGGTGACATAAAGCTATCACTAGTCACTTGTACAACCTGTGCATAGTGGTCGCGAGCAGCACCGTCGGAAATAACAAACGCTGTACCGTAAGCTAATAATCCTGTTGGTTCTATTAATCGATTATTACGAATTAAAATTGTTCCATCATGGAAGTACATTGTGCCAGCTGTTTTTAGCTTCAAGAATTGATAGTTTGTATCAACAGCGAGCATCGGTTCATAGTAAGTTCGTTCATTGTTTTTTAGCAGGACAATTTTTTCAATAACTTCTTTGCCAAACTGCTTTACAGTTGCATAATACGCTTCACTACCAATGTAATTCTTCAGTTGACCTTTTTCAATTTTTGTATTGCCTACATAAATCGGTACTTTCGATGTGAAATTCATCGTTGTTAAAGCAGTCGTTGTCTGTGCGCCAAATTGCCAATTCACAAAGGCATGCTGATTTTTTACAGTTAATTTATTTGCGTTAGCATTAATTGCCTGTATTTCACCTTTATATAGATTTTCGACTAAAGAACCTGATTCACTAATATTTACTTTCGTGACAATGGAAGTACTTGTGTTTTTAAGACTTAGTTTGACACGATCTCCTACATACATCGCACTAATATCAACAGATGAAGAATTTTTTTGATAGCTTGTATCCTTGTTAATATAGTATGTTGTTTCTTTCCCGATATCAGGCTTCACCATAATGAACATCCCATTAGGATCAATACTCGTTACGACTCCAACAATTGTTGTAGAATTTTGTACAACTGTTGTCGTTTCTTCAGACGTATTGGAAGTACCACGAAGCTCAACGACATTACGAAGTGAGACATCAGCTTCAACTTTCATGCCCATCTTAAAGCCCTCTATAGTTGTCTCTGTGTTATTAATATACAAACGGGTATTGTTATTAATATTGTACGTTACTGTTCGACCATTATCATTTTGCAACGTAATTTTACTTAGCGCCTTTTCTACTTCTCCGTTGGTATTCGTATATTCTGAATAGGTTACATCAACGAAGGTTCCTGTTACTAACTGAGCAGCTTGTGCAGTTTGTCCAGATGGAAGCACAAGACCAATTAGTAATAAAATTATAAATATGTATGGAATCTTCTTCAACAATTCCCGCCTCCTTAAAAATTTGTTATTTATGAATAGTATATCGTATAATTGGTAGTTTTTCTTATTGAAAAAGTTACATTTTAACACGGTTCTATTTATTTTCGTAATTATTATTAGACAAAAAGACAGAGGTAGCTTCCAAATTCAAGCTACCTCGCCATTATCATACTTGAATGTCAATTGTATGTCCGGCTGTCGGATGTGGAGCATCTAACATTTCTACTAACTGCTCGGTATTTTGTTGTTGCATATCCATTGCTTGCTTAGTAACTGCTAGAGATACATTCTGCATGAGACTTGCTTGATTCATTGTGATAGATAAAGCTGCGATATCCATTTAGTCCACCTCCTATCTAATTTATCGGATAAAAATTCCGTTCATAAAGTCATTTTTCTGTATTTCTACATAACTTTCGTACTGGGAAAGAAATAAAAAAATGTCACATCATTACAATGACAGCTACTTGAAATAATAGCAACTGTTGTATACTGATTCACCATTTTCAAAGCAAACACGTGTCTAAGACAAATAAAAAACATCTACGGTCCTAAGCATTAGACGCAATAGATGTTTTTTCATTACATTTTTTTTTCGATGAGATGCCAAGCTTCTTCAAAACCGAGTCCTTTTTCCGAAGAGAACACCACTAAAGGATCATTTTTATCCATATTTAGTGTTTCCTTGACTACTTTCTTGTGTTTATCCCATTTACCTTTTGGAATTTTATCTGCCTTCGTAGCAATAACAATACATGGGATATTGTAATGCTTTAAGAAATCATACATCATACAATCATCAGCAGTTGGGGGATGACGTAAATCAACAATCTGTACAACTGCCTTTAATTCCTCACGCCCAGTAATATAGCGCTCAATCATTTTCCCCCATGCTTCACGCTCAGTCTTGGAAACCTTTGCATAGCCATAGCCAGGAACATCAACGAAAAAGAGTTGTTCCTCGATTTTATAAAAGTTTAGCGTTTGTGTTTTCCCCGGTTTAGAAGAAATACGCGCTAATGCTTTACGACCAATCATACGATTGATAAATGACGATTTCCCAACATTTGAGCGACCTGCTAATGCAAATTCTGGCAGTCCATCTTCTGGATATTGGTCTGGTCTTACTGCACTTATGACCATTTCGACGTTATGGACTTTCATTTCTTTAAAAACCTCCGTCCAGTGCATATGCTAATACTTCATCAGCAGATGACACTAGTTTAAATGTAAGTTGCTCACGCACACTTTCAGGAATATCTTCAATATCGCGTTCATTATCTTGCGGGCAAATAATTGTCGTTAATCCTGCTCGATGGGCACTGAGCGTTTTTTCTTTCAAGCCACCAATTGGTAGCACACGACCACGTAACGTAATTTCACCAGTCATACCAACTTCACGACGAATTGGACGGTGTAAAATCGCAGACACAATTGCTGTAGCCATTGTAATACCAGCAGAAGGTCCATCCTTTGGCACTGCGCCTTCAGGTACGTGAATATGAATATCATGCGTTTCAAAATATTCAGCATCCACTCCGAGATCCTCCATTTTCGTACGTACATAGGATAGGGCTGTTTGCGCTGATTCCTTCATGACATCTCCGAGCTTCCCTGTCAGCTGTATTTTTCCCTTACCAGGCGTTAATGAAACCTCAATTTGTAAAGTATCACCACCAACAGTCGTATACGCAAGTCCAGTTGCCACGCCGACTTGGTTTTCTTTCTCAGCTTGTCCATAACGGAAGCGATGCTTTCCAAGTAAATCTTCTAAGGATTTTGAACTTACCGTCACACGTTTCTTTTCGCCAGAAACAATGATTTTTGCGATTTTACGGCACAATGTTGCAATTTGGCGTTCTAAACCACGAACCCCTGCTTCACGCGTATAATAACGAATAATATCTAGCGCAGCTTCATCTTTTAAAATAACTTGTGTTTTCTTCAGACCATGTTCTTTTAATTGTTTAGGAATTAAATGATTTTTTGTAATTTGTGCTTTTTCAATTTCTGTATAGCCTGCTATCGAAATAATTTCCATTCGATCTAGTAACGGTGCAGGAATTGTGCTCAAATCATTTGCAGTTGCAATAAATAACACATTCGACAAATCATAAGGTTCTTCAATGTAGTGATCGCTAAATGTATTATTCTGTGCAGGATCCAGAACTTCCAGCATAGCGGCCGCAGGATCTCCTCTGAAATCATTCGACATTTTATCAATTTCATCTAATAAGAAAACTGGATTTATGGTACCAGCTTTTTTCATACCTTGAATAATACGACCTGGCATGGCTCCTACATAAGTGCGGCGATGCCCTCGAATTTCAGATTCATCACGAACGCCCCCTAATGAAATACGAATAAATTTACGATCTAGGCTCTCTGCAATTGAGCGTGCTAAAGAAGTTTTACCGACACCAGGAGGGCCAGCTAGACATAAAATTGGCCCACGTAATGAGTTTCTTAACTGTCGTACAGCCAAATATTCAAGCACACGCTCTTTTACTTTTTCTAAACCATCATGATCACGATTTAAAATTTCCTCTGCATGTGCAATATGCATGCGGTCCTCGGTTGCCTTTGTCCATGGTAACGATACAATCCAATCAATGTAATTACGGATAACGCCACTTTCGGCACTTGCACCAGGGAGCTTTTCATAACGATCAAGTTCTTTTAGCACAACTTCTTTTGTCGATTCCGGCATACCAGTTTCATCAATACGTTTGCGTAATTCTGCAACTTCACCTGTTTTTCCTTCTCGATCCCCAAGCTCTGTTTGAATAGCCTTCATTTGTTCACGTAGGTAATATTCTTTTTGCGTACGTTCCATAGATTGCTTAACTTTTGTATTAATTTTCTTTTCTAGATCAAGTACCTCTTGTTCATCATGAAGACGAATTATTAAATGGTCTAAACGTTTTTTTACATTTAGCATTTCTAATACTTCTTGTTTATCAGCGATTTTAAATGGCAAATGTGATGCAATAATGTCTGCTAAACGACCTGGCTCTTCGATGTCAGTAACTGTATTAATTGTTTCTGTAGTAATTTTATTGGAGGATTTTGCGTATTTTTCGAAATACGTTAACAATGTACGCATTAAAGCCTGTGTTTCAACATCTTTATCTGTAGTTTCTTCCTTCACATCAATATCAACAACAGTATATCTTTCTAACGCTTGGTAGTTAGACCATGTTGCGCGCGCTACACCTTCCACTAAAATACGGAGTGTTCCATTCGGTAATTTTAGCATTTGCTTTACATATGCCATTGTACCAACTGCATATAAATCTTGTTCTTCTGGCTGTTCGTCATGCATTTCCTTTTGTGTTACCAATAAAATCAATTGGTCCTCTAACATTGCTTGTTCCAGCGCTGCTACAGAACGATTTCTACCCACATCAATATGTAACACCATCGAGGGGTATACTAAAAGTCCACGTAAAGGCAATAATGGTACACTTGTTGTTTTTTGTATTGTCACCATGCGGGTATTCACCTCCGTCAAAATTTTTTTACAATCCCGCGCTACTAGTATGTGTCTAAATAATGGATTCACACTATCTAAAATCAAACGAGCCAAAAATTTCATTCATTTACAGTTGGCTTTATGTATGAATAAAAAGCTGACTGTCGATATGTGCGAATATTGCACAATCGAAGTCAGCTAAGTTACTCTTTATCTCATAACAATAGACAGCCAAGTCTGTTCATTATGCTGAAGTTTTTGTGTCGCTACCTTCATCGAGTTCAGTGCCATCTTCAAGAAGCAATTTCGGTTTTTCTTTATCCGTAATTGTTTTTGCTGTAATGATACATTTTTTCACGTCATCACGTGATGGTAGTTCGTACATTACTTCTAGCATTGTTGACTCAATAATTGAACGAAGACCGCGTGCACCTGTTTTACGTTCAATTGCTTCTTTTGCAATTTCAGAAAGGGCACCTTCATCAAACTCAAGCTCAACACCATCTAGCTCAAGCATTTTTTGATATTGCTTCGCTAGTGCATTTTTTGGCTCGGTTAAAATTTGTACAAGCGCAGCCTCGTTTAATTGTTCAAGACTTGCAAGTACTGGCAAACGACCAATGAATTCCGGAATAAGACCAAACTTCAGTAAATCTTCGGGAATCAGCTTCGACATTAATGAGCCTTCATCCACTTCTACTTTATTTGGATCAGAACCGAAGCCAATTATTTTCTCACCTTGTCGGCGTTTGATAATAGATTCAATACCATCAAATGCACCACCCACGATGAATAAAATATTTGTTGTATCGATTTGTAGAAACTCTTGGTGTGGATGCTTACGTCCGCCTTGTGGAGGCACACTTGCAACAGTTCCTTCTAAAATTTTCAGAAGTGCCTGTTGAACACCTTCGCCAGAAACATCACGAGTAATCGATGGGTTTTCTGATTTACGTGCAACTTTATCGATTTCATCAATATAGATAATTCCCTTTTCTGCACGTTCAATATCATAGTCTGCTGATTGAATTAATTTTAATAAAATATTTTCTACGTCCTCACCTACATAACCAGCTTCTGTTAGAGAAGTAGCATCCGCAATTGCGAAAGGAACGTTTAATATACGTGCTAGTGTTTGAGCTAATAATGTTTTACCGCTACCAGTTGGGCCGATTAACACAATGTTCGATTTTGCTAATTCTACATCATCAATCTTACTATTAGTATTAATACGTTTATAGTGATTATAAACCGCAACTGCTAAGGCTTTTTTAGCACGCTCTTGTCCAATTACATACTCATTTAAAATCGATAAGATTTCTTTTGGTTTAGGAATATCTTGGAATTCAATTTCTTCCTCAACACCTAGTTCCTCTACAACGATTTCTGAACAAAGCTCGATACATTCATCACAAATATAAACACCAGGACCTGCAACTAGTTTACGCACTTGTTCCTGTGGCTTTCCACAGAATGAGCATTTTAAATTGCCTTTTTCATCATTAAATTTGAACAATATGTTTCACCCCTATTCAAGCAACAATCTTACAAGATTATTGAACCATTATCAAATAAATTGACTGCGTCAATTACGCTTGTGCATAATTGCGTTCGTATTTAGAATTGTGCTTAGACCTGTAAGATCAAAGCCAGTTAGCCTTCATCGTATAGATGCAACGCTTTTAAGCTTACCTTTTAAAATAACACCCTTCAAAATCCGAAATATCCGCCTGTAGCTTAACTTCATTCAGCAGGGGTTTGTTATTCATCATTGCATTTGAAAACCCTTTGATATTCTACCCATAATAAGTAGGCGGAATGTCTTGTCTCTTTGTTACTTATCATTTTCACTATATACAACTTTTGTGTAAATAATCCGCTTCGAGAAAATCTGCTGAATGAAGTTAAAATTTAGTATCGTGTGATAAGTCAAACAACAACACTATGTATAAGAAAAGTGCTAAGAGCCTTGCCTATACCAACATACAATATGAAAATGCTCTCATGTCATATGTATTTTATCTAGAAAGAGAAGGCTTTCACTTAGACCTAAAATATATGTGTTATAAAACAAGGCACGGTAAAATGCCGTACCTTGTCTACTTATAAATTCACTATCTAGTTACAAAAAAATCTTATTCAGTAATTTTAGCGTTTTCTACTAAAAATTCAACTGTTTTTTGAATTTTAATGTCATTTTCAAGAACAGCAGTGCCGCCTAAAGCGCCAGTAATTTGCTCTTTAGTCATGTTGAATTGAGCAGCCATTTTTTCTAATTCTGCTTCAATATCAGTTTCAGTAGCTTCAATTTTTTCAGCTTCAGCGATTGCTTCAAGTGTTAAAGAAACACGCACACGGCTTTCAGCTTCTTCTTTCATTTGACCACGTAAATCTTCTTCTGTTTGACCAGAGAATTGGTAATAAAGGTCTAAGTTCATACCTTGCGTTTGTAAACGTTGGCCAAACTCTTGTAGCATACGATCAGTTTCAGAGTTAACCATACCAGTTGGTACTTCAAACTCTGCATTTTCAGCAGCTTTTTCTACTAATTCATCACGTAGTGCAGCATCTGATTCTGCTTGTTTTTGTGTAGCAGTTTGTTCTTTAATTTTAGCACGTAATGCTTCTACGCCTTCTACTTCTGGGTCTAATTCTTTCGCGAACTCATCGTTTAATTCTGGAAGAACTTTTGTTTTTACTTCTTTTACAGTTACTTTGAAAGTAGCTTCTTTACCAGCTAATTCTTCAGCATGGTATTCTTCTGGGAAAGTAACGACTACGTCTTTTGCTTCGCCAGTTTTTAAACCTACAACTTGCTCTTCAAAGCCAGGGATAAATGAACCTGAACCGATTTCTAGTGGATAGTCTTCACCTTTACCACCTTCGAAAGCTTCTTCGCCTACAAAACCTTCAAAGTCGATAACAGCTGTATCGCCTTCAACAATCGCTTCGTCTTCTTTAATTTCAAGTTCAGCTTTACGTGCTAATTGTTCTTGGATTTGAGCGTCTACTTCTTCTTCAGTTACTTCAACTGGAAGTTTCGCTACTTCTAGACCTTTATAGTCGCCAAGTTTTGGTTCTGGTTTCACAGTTACTTGCGCAGTGAAAGTGAAATCTTGACCATGTACGAAGTTTTCTGTACCAGAGATTTCTGGGTAGTCAACTGGCATAATACCAGCTTCATCGATTGCTTTCGCATATGAATCTGGTACGATGATTTCTAATGCATCTTGGTATAAAGATTCGATACCAAAACGTTGTTCAAACATTTTACGAGGCATTTTACCTTTACGGAAACCTGGTACGTTAATTTGTTTTACAACTTTTTTGAACGCTTGGTCCATTGCTGCGTCTACTTCTGCAGCTGGTACTTCAATTGTAAGAGTACCGATATTACCTTCTTGTTTTTCCCATTTTGCTGACATGTATAAATACCTCCAAATAAATAATCAAGTTTAAAATGTTAGACAATTCATTCGTAACTACGATTTTGACAACCATTTTAGTATATCATAGATGCGTATAGTTTCAACTTATTTCATACTTCCTGTAGTTCTGTTAGTTTTTCTAACAATTGTAAAAAGTCAATGAGTTCATAGTCCATTTCCTGCACCTTACCGAGCATCGATTGTACAAAATCAATATAACTATAAGCAACATCATCAGTTTCAAATGGATGCCATTCAAACGGATACGTAACAATGGCATGCTTTGCCATTAAGTATTGTACCATTTCCATCGTCGATGGGTCTTGCTCTAATTTATTCTCGATGATTTTTTTTACTTGACCATACTGAGGTAACTGATTAGGCAATGCCAATTCGACAGGATTAATGGTTTTTATCTGATCAAATTTTGTGACCTTCAGTTCAATAGATACTTCTTGCTCCACAAGTAAAAGCAACGCTAAGCTTTGTACAAATGGATGGATATTAGGGCTTTCGATAATAGTCTTCAGCGCCATTTTTAATTGACGTACATTTGTATCCATTAATCGATGCAGACGCATTGATTGTTCATTTGGTGTTAACGAACTAAAATTGGCCAATTCATACTCTTGCTGTTCGATCATTACCTGTGTATCTTCTTTTTGCTGAAGATTTTTAGCCACTTCTTTATTCAAACTTTGTAAACGCTCAAACTTTTCTAGCTGAGCTGCTGGAATTACATTTTCCTCAATGAGAGCAGATATTACTGCCTCTACTTGATGATATTCCTTTAATTGCATACAAATAGTTATATATAGTTCCATTACTTCAACATATAAAGTAGTTCCCATTGCCAGTAACTTCTCACAGATTTCCTTTGCCTTCACATAGTCCTTTAATTCATATAAAGCATACGCATAGGCACTTAATGCTCCTTCATCCCCATCTTCATATAGAAACGCTTTTTCAAAGCTTGCCACCGCTTCTTCATATTGATAATTTTCTGCAAACACATGGCCTTCTCGCATTAACATTTGGGCTGCGCCAGGAAATACAACAATATTATCATGTTTAATAACATGAGGCTTTCGTTTTGTCATTTTTCTCACCTCTTTACTTGTATTTTTCCGAGCAAGTTTTCTGCTAAATAATTTACATATTGCTCATTTTTTACAAAAAATCATTGCTTTTACATTCATATTTTGTAATAAATTGTATTATAATTAATAATAACCATCATATATTACTATTTGCAGGCATCTTTCACCCATTAGTTGTCTGCATCAAGTAAACATGTTCTTCACAAGGAGTGGAATATATGCAATTAATGGATACAATCAATGAATTCGATAGTCGCATCTCACCCGCTTTCGAGGCACTATCAATTAAAGTTACTTCATATTCAACAGCAGATGGCCCGCAACAAGATTATCCGATCGATTTTGAGTTTTTCACAAGCACAAAGATTGATATGTATACGCGGGAAGCAATTACACATATCACAGGCATCCAAGGAAGGATTCCTGGTTCCATTTCAATCGGTCACCAAAATGAGTCACTATTAATTATTCCCCAAAGAGTACACATTGAATGCAACTATAAGCTTCTTCGTATTGATATAAAAGACATGCAACGTATCTTACAGCATCCTCAACCAAACATCCATTATAGCGAGTGGATTATTGAAGCGATTAAAAACGCAAATATTCTTGTAGAATTAAAGACAAATCAAAACACAATCATTGAATGGCCTCTTGGTATAAAAGCGGCCTTTATACTGTAACTAAGAGAGACATACTATAGGTATGTCTTTATTATGTTACAAACCCATAATGAATTAGCTGTTCCCCTTTTGCTGCGCTTCTATCATATCAACTTTCAATAGATTCTGGAATTCCCCTTGTGAAATTAACTCACTACATACCGTAATACTTCAAATATAATTAAAATATTTTAAAAAGCGTTTATAATTATGTATAGACTTATCATTGGGGGCTTTCACATGGATATTAAAGAAACATTAAAATCATTTTCTATTAAGACTATTACAGAACGCCAAAACTTTCTTTTAACAGAAGGCGATTGGCTTATACAACAGATGTTAGCGCATATTGGCTCAACCGACGCTGAGCTGCGCGATCAACTTATTTATCGCACATTCATTGACTTACTGAGTGATAATTTACTAAGCACGCAACAATTACAGTATCTGTTTGATATTGCATCAAGTGAGGAATTTTTATACGCTGATATTGGCGAACAATTATCAGATAGTGTGTTTACACGTTCTTTTTCTGCTTTACTTGTGGCCAGTATACTCGCAAAAGATGCTGAACTACTTACTTTAAACGACGAAAGTTTACAACCTTTCTTTAAAAAGATTGGCCGTTATTTGTTATTAGAACAAGATACACGAGGACAGGTTCAAGGCAAAGGTTGGGCACATAGCATTGCCCATGGCGCTGATTTAGCAGCCATAACAATTAAACACCCAAAGTTTGACTTACAACACGCAGCATCCATCCTTCACGCACTAAAGCTTACAACTTGGAAAGATGTTGTCTATACTAACGATGAGGAAGAACGCTTAATAAACATCATTGAGGCATTATTGATTCGTAGCTATTCAGAGGAAGCATTAATGGAATGGGTTGAACAAGTTTTCGATAAATTTGAAATGCATTTAGTGACTCAAGGTTATAACGAAAGCTTTTTTTGCGGACGTACCTGTACACTAAATGTCATGAAAACATTATACTTTGCCTTAAAAATGAATAATCGTGCACCGAAACTTCAAAACATTATTTATGGACAAGTCGCAAAATGGTTAAAGCTTGGAGCATAATCTTCCTTAGAGCATCCACATATGTTGGATGCTCTATTATTTTTCAACCTCAAACTAACACCTCCCAATATTTGGTTGTAAATGAAATTATGTAATTATATTAACATAATTAATACTTAAATCCAATTTTATCCATTATTATCATTCCAGGCATAGAAAAATTATCCTTTATATCCCTTAAAACAACTTTTTACATACTCCTTTTTTTAAAAAAACTCAACTAAATTGTTCTAAATGTCTAAGTACAGCGCTGATTATATTACAAAACAACGTCTAAAATGTGAAACGAAACTTTTCACAAAAAAATTATTTACTTAGCTAAATTTGATAAACCCAGTGTTTTCAACGTTTGCACAGTGTTTATTTTATTAAACCTGAAAATACCAATGGTGAAATAACAATTTTTGTTCAAAAAATGTTCATATTCATCCCCTATTAGACATTCAAACTATAACAAAATAATTTTTTTCCGGAAGAATCGGGCGTATAATCCAATGTGCAAACAACGACAACTTGTTACCAACGACAGCTAATATTTGTCCTTTTTCGGTTGCACAATTCATTGTCCTTGCAAACGCTTGCACTAGACCAATCAAATACTAGATTTTACGTTTCATATTGAACCATGCCATTGTAAATGTATTTGAATTGGTACATCAGTTAAAAGAGGTGACCTCAATACCTACTATTTATACATGTGACGATCTACAACACCACATGAATTTTATGAATAGCCGTTTTATAGAAAGGAGTCAAACATGAATAAAAAAATAAGCTTAATGTTTTTAGCATTCGGCGCACTTGCGATCCTTGCTGGTTGTGAACCACTTACAATTTTTGATCCAAAAGGGCCAAATGCCAGAACATTATCAGACACAATTATTTTATCCATTATTACAATGGCCGTTATATTACTAGTCGTGTACGTACTTTTAGCATTTATGCTAACAAAATACCGTGCATCAAAAGCATCTGCTGATTACGAGCCTCCTCATGAAGAGGGTAGTCATCTACTTGAAATCACATGGACAGTTATTCCAATTATTATCGTAGCATTCCTAGCAGTTGTAACTGTAAAAACGACAAGTACAGTTGAGACAACACCTGAAGGTTATGACAATAAAGAGCCACTTGTTATTTACGCATCTTCTTCGAACTGGAAATGGCATTTTAGCTATCCAGAGGAAGGCATTGAAACAGTAAACTATGTCAATCTACCAACTGACCGTCCAATTGAGTTCAAACTATACTCATTCGGACCTATTACAAGTTTTTGGATTCCACAGCTAGCTGGTCAGAAATACGCGATGAGCGACATGTTGACAACTATTCACCTGGCAGCAGATGAGGTTGGTTCTTTCATGGGTCGTAACTCAAACTTTAGTGGACGCGGATTTGCGGAAATGGAATTTGAAGCACAATCTATGACACAAGCAGATTTCGACGAATGGGTTGCTGATGTAAAAGCAAACGAAAAACCATTAACTGAAGAAAAATTCAATGAGCTATTAACAGCTGAGCACGTTGGTCGTTCAAGCTACTCATCTACTCACTTAGAATTTAGTCCAGCGCCAATGGAACACGGTGACATGGATATGGATGGCATGGATCATGAACAGATGGACCATTCAACTGATTCACACAAAGATTCCGAATCAACACATTCACACTAATTTTCAAATCTGAAAGGAGCGCATCCTATGAGTATGGAAGAAGTATTCCATCCAATGCAAGAACCGATGATTTTAGCGGCAGCTATTAGTATCGTTGTTGGTGCAGTTGCTATCGTAGCAGGCCTTACGTATTTCAAAAAATGGGGCTATTTCTACAAAAACTGGCTATCAACCGTTGACCATAAAAAAATCGGTATTATGTATATCGCCGTAGCACTATTAATGTTATTCCGCGGGGGTATCGATGCACTTTTAATGCGTGCACAAACAGCGGTTCCTGATAACGGACTTCTTGATGCACAACATTATAATGAAATTTTCACAACACATGGTTTATTAATGATTTTATTTATGGCAATGCCATTCGTTATTGGTTTAATGAACGTTGTCATTCCACTGCAAATTGGTGCACGTGACGTTGCCTTCCCACGTCTAAATGCGATCAGCTTCTGGTTATTTGCAGCTGGTGCAGGTTTACTAAACCTATCATTCATCATTGGTGGTTCACCAGATGCAGGTTGGACTGCCTACTTCCCACTATCCGGTACAGAATTTAGTCCGACTGTTGGGAACAACTACTATTCTTTAGCACTACAATTATCAGGGATTGGTACGTTAATGACAGGTGTTAACTTCATCACAACGATCATTAAAATGCGTACACCTGGTATGACATTAATGAAAATGCCAATGTTTACTTGGTCAATTTTAATCACAAACGTAATTATCGTATTCGCGTTCCCAGTTTTAACTGTTGCGTTAGCACTAATGATGTTTGACCGTCAATTCGGCACAAAATTCTTTGCTATGCAAGACGGCGGTATGGATATGCTTTGGGCCAACTTATTCTGGGTTTGGGGACATCCTGAAGTTTATATCGTTATCCTACCAGCCTTCGGTATTTTCTCAGAAATCATTGCAACATTTGCACGTAAAAACTTATACGGCTACAAATCAATGGTTATGAGTATGGTTGTTATTTCTTTACTGTCATTCTTAGTATGGGCCCACCATTTCTATACAATGGGTCACGGCGTTATGGTAAACAGTGTGTTCTCTATTACAACAATGGCGATTGCTGTACCGACCGGGGTTAAAATATTCAACTGGCTGCTCACGATGAGGCACGGTAAGATTCAATTTACAACCCCAATGCTTTATGCACTTGGCTTTATTCCAATCTTCACAATCGGTGGCGTTACAGGGGTAATGCTAGCAATGGCTAGTGCCGACTACCAATATCATAATACGATGTTCTTAGTTGCCCACTTCCACTATGTATTAATTCCAGGTACAGTATTCGGTGTACTTGCAGGTTATCACTACTGGTGGCCAAAAATGTTCGGTTTCCGTTTAAATGAAAAATTAGGTAAATTAGGCTTCTGGTTTATCGCAATTAGCTTCAACGTGACATTCTTCCCTCTATTCATCTTAGGTTTAGATGGTTATGCACGTCGTATGTACACATATTCAAAGTCAACAGGCTTCGGTCCATTAAATATGCTATCGTTCATCGGTGCACTTGGTCTTGCAGTCGGCTTTGCATTTATCGTTTATAACATTTACTACAGCTGGAAACATATGCCGCGTAATGAAAAAGCAGATGTTTGGGATGGTCGTTCATTGGAATGGGCAACACATTCTCCAGTACCTGAATACAACTTTGCAGTAGTTCCAACTGTTACTCGTTTAGACGAGTTCTGGTTTGCAAAAAAAGAAGGTCGCGATATTACTGCTGGTAAAATTGAAAAAATCCATATGCCTAACAACTCAGGCGCACCGTTCTGGATGAGTGGATTCTTCTTCCTTGCCGCATTCTTCGCTGTATTTAATCAATGGATTCCAGCCATCCTAAGTATGCTTGGTGTATTTGGTTTTATGGCTTATCGTTCATTTGAAAAAGATCATGGTCGTTATATTTCAGTTGAGGAAATTAACGAAACTGAGAAACGTTTGAGAGGTGACAAATAATATGAAAATCGATTCTTCACTTCCATTAGAATATAGTACAGAGGAAAACCGTCTAAAAATCTTTGGTTTCTGGATTTTCCTAGGCGCCGAAATCGTGTTATTCGCCACACTCTTTACCGTCTATTTCACACTTCACAACCGCACAGGTAGTGGCCCAACTGGCGCTGAAATTTTCGAGTTAACACCAGTATTATTGGAAACATTTTTACTTTTAGCAAGTAGTTTTACAATTGGTCTTGGCGTACATGCTATGCGTCTTGGCAATAAAAAAGCAATGATGACATTCTTCATCATTACACTTGTGCTTGGTCTTGGTTTCTTAGGTATTGAGATTGATGAATTTGTCACTTATGTACATGAAGGTGCGACAATTACTACAAGCGCATTTTTATCATCATTAATGACTTTACTTGGTACACATGGTGCCCACGTAACATTTGGTTTCTTCTGGGGCGTTGCAATTTTAATCCAAGTAGCAAAACGTGGCTTAAACCCACAAACGGCTAACAAAGCGTTTATCTTCTCACTGTACTGGCATTTCCTAGACGTTGTTTGGATTTTCATCTTCAGCTTCGTCTACTTGAAAGGACTGATTAGCTGATGAAGGAATTATTCCCAAAACAACATGTGATGGGCTTCGGCTTCTCACTATTACTAACACTTGTAGCATTATCTGTTGTGGCATTTGATATGTCTTACTCAATGGCATTCGCTATCTTATTAGTGACTGCTCTTGCACAAGCAACAGTTCAATTAGTATTATTCATGCACATTGGTGAATCTGAAGACAAGAAAACGTTATATACAACGATTTTATATTCAGTATTCGTAGGTGTCGTGACAATCCTTGGTACATTATTTGCAATGATCTGGGGTTATTAATCGTAAGAAAGAGGCTGGGACAAAAGAGAAAAAGTGTTAGATTGACTGCTGTCGATCTAACACTTTTTTGCTGTAAGCGTTGATGGCCGCTACGGCGGACGCTTTCCGGGTCACCTTAAAACAATTGATATTCCACAAAATATTATCGATAATGCAACTGAGCCGCAACAATCGAAAAACAGCCAGTTTCCGAGATTTCGGAGACTGGCTTTCTTTATCAAAAATTCATTTGTCTATTAGCGAACAATCAGTACATCACATTTAGCTAGACGGACGATGCGCTCTGCTACTGAACCAAGTACCATTTTTTCTAATTGATTCAACCCTGTAGCACCACATACAATTAAGTCAACACCAGGTAATTGTGTTAAAACGCTTTTGGGAGAACCTGTTTCTACAACAACTTCTACATTTGCTACACCCGCTGCTTGAACTTCACTCTTCATTTTCTCGACTTTGATGAGGTTTTCCTCTTTCAGTTTTTCAGCATACTTTAAGTCATATGCTGTAATAGCCCCAAATGATTTCGTGTCAACAACATTGACCAATTGTAAAGTAGCCCCACCCTCCTTGGTAATGTTTACAGCGCGTTCACATGCTTTTAGTGATTGTTCTGAAAAATCAATCGCTACTGCGATTTTTGTGTAATTCTTCGTCATCATAACCCTCCTCGTAAATTACTTCAAAAACTCAATGGAATTCGATATAATTTATCATCATTTTCCTGTGGAATACCCCGTCCATCTGTATTATTGCTAATAAAATAAAGGTACTTTCCATCAACTAGTATATCTCGAATTCTGCCAACTCCACTAATTATTTTTCTTTGTTCACCCTTTTCAACATTAAATTCCAATACTGCAGTCCCTTTTAAAGCGGCAACATACAATTTACCGTCATTATAGCTCATGCCTGAAGGTGCCCATGTAGTGTTACTTCCTGATGTAAACAGCGGAACCCTCATTCCCGCTTGTTTCTCAGCACCTTCGATAATTGGCCATCCATAATTCCGACCCGCTTCTATTCTGTTTATCTCATCATTTGCGGTATTGCCATGTTCACTAGCGTATAAAGTGCCGTCCATCGCCCATGCCATTCCTTGAGGATTACGATGCCCGTAACTATAAACATAAGAATTTGGAAATGGATTATCGCTCGGAACAGACCCATCTAAATTTATTCTCAAAATTTTACCTTCCAGTGTATCTCGGTCCTGTGCTTTAGAAGGGGCTAGTGCGTCTCCAATAGTTGCATAAAGTTTACCATCTGAACCAATTTCAAGCCTCCCTCCATGATGGTAGGAGCCACTTTTAATATGATCGAGAAGCAGTTGATCTTCGTGCCAACGATTCTCTTCAAGCCTTAAAGTAATTATCCGGTTAAATTGTTTGGAGCTATCTACATACGTATAATAAGCATATGCCAGATTTGATTGTGGGAAGTCAGGAGCAAGAACAAATCCTAGTAAACCTGCTTCTGAAGATGTAGCAAGATTTTTTTTGAGTATCACACGCTGTCTCTCTATTTCACCTTGTGCTATCTTCACTATGTTTCCTGGTCTTTCTGATAAATAAAATGTATTGTCATTATGTTCAATCGACCATGGCGTTGCTAACTTATCCGCAATGACTTCTAATTCAACATTGGATATCTCTACAGTATCACGCTCCACTTTTGGCGGTTCATTGCTAATATATTGTTGCTTATTTGTCGTACACCCTACTAGTAAAAATATTGTTAGCATCATTAGGATTAAAACTATCCTCAACTACCATCACTCTTTCCTTATTATTTTTAACGTAGTCTTTAGAAGAACGAGTTATTCCAAATACTTCTTTGAAATTTAAATATCTCATTCATAGTATTCCTAATTAATCCAAGGAACTTTACTTTCCAATTAAATTCCAATAAACTATAACTAATATCAAGTGTCATACTATATCAAATTTGAACCATTCACGTTTTATGGTCATACAATAAAAAAAGAATAGAGGGATCAGCGAATGGAAAGATTCGATATGAGTTTTAATAATAAAATCATTAAAGTTTGGTTCTTAACTGTTCTACCCGTTCTTATTTTATCCATTGTCTTTACGTTACTGTTACCGATTGAAAAAACTTTTTTCATTAGAGTAATACTAATTGTAACCGTAGTGAGTCATTGGATTTGGGCTATCATCTATTCTAAAAAACGAGTTCGTCATAATTAAAAAAATCATAGGAAATTGGTATAAGGAGTCTCTCTTATGGAAGAAGTAAAAGTCGTCTATGCTTTAATCAAAAATATTGAAAATCGAATTCTTATGGTGCATAATCACGAAGGTCATTGGTCACTACCTGGTGGGAAAGTTGAAGCTGATGAAACGCTAATTGAAGCAACAATTCGGGAAACATTTGAAGAAACTGGCTATAAGATTGTAATAGGTAATCTACTCGCGGTAAATGAATCAAAGTTTACAAAGAGAAATCACCATGCCTTATTTTTTACTTTTGAGGCACAAATCTTAGCTGGAGTAGAAGAAATAAAATTACCGCGTGAAATTTCACAAATCGAATGGACAGCTATTGAAACAGCTAATCTTCGGATGCCTTACTATTCTGAAGGAATCCAAAAACTTTTAGAAAACCATGCCTTTTATAGTAACCAAGGAACGATATAACACTTCATAAGAAGTACAATACGGATTAAATATATCGGTCATGAAATATGATTTACAGTTAGCTGTGTTGAAATTATAATAAACAAAGAAGAAATCTTACTGTAGCATCGTATAGCTGAAGATAATTGGTGTATTCCTGACGATGTGATGGAAATAGGAGAATCATTCACTAAAAATCAAAAAAGAAGAAGACGTCACTCAGGCGCCTCTTCTATTTATACTATCAAATTCTAATATTTCGCCTTCAACCTTCGTTTTTTCAAGAACTACTAAATACTCTACTTTTCTGTCAATGAGTCGTTCATGTTGCAATTTTTGATACGAAAATAGAAAATCATTACTAACTGCTTTTCCCATAAACTCACCTCATATAATAGTAATAGTTAACCCCATTATAGTATCGGCAATATTTTCTGACAATTCATTTTCAACTTTTGATTATATTGAACCAACTGTAAAGAAGTTCAAAAGACTTGAAATGATTAGACTCATTTTGCAATGTACTTCAGCATTTTTCAAACTGATACTGGCATGATGGGCTGTCCCAAAAATCCTTCATACAATAACAACCATTTACTGTTATGGTAAAAATACATTAATATTTCTACATGCAAGGCACGAGCTGCATCACTCCCTGTTGGGTCCCATGCGCTTGCTTTCTCGCTCCTATCGCTACGTTTCACTCACTCTTTCGTCGCATATACGATTCGCTAGTCTATGCATTTTATTTACCTTTATATCAAAAAAATAGTATACCAGTCCTAGCATACTATTTTTATTTTGGGACAGCCCCACCGAAACGACAATTTTTTCATTAGTGAAAAAATGGTAAAATTTTTTCTTCTACTACCTTTTCGCCCGCATGCACCCACTTACTTTTATCATGGATTTGAGCATCTTTATCAAGAGGCGTTTGGAATTGACTAGCTCCCGTAGCATCTAACAATGAACCCTCATCATAATCTAATCCTACATTTATCACATGTTTGATGACAAAAGGGATCTGAAAGCGAATTTGTGCATTATAAAAATCCAACTCACCCTCAGTTACGATAAAAGGTACTCGCAAATAGATCGTTTCGCCTGCTTCCTGCCATAAAATCGTATCGAAACTACCTTTGTCATACTCCCAATTACCTCCGATCGTAAAACCATGCCTTTCAATCTGATCACGTAAATAGCCAAAACCTATTTGTTTACCAATAATATTTGATTCAAATTGTAACAATTGTATACCCCTCCTTATAATCAAAATCAGTCTATCCTTAAAAAGGGAAATACAAACCAATATTACTTACCCGTTTTTCTAAAAAGACCAATATAACCATTAATTGGGGATATTTAAAATATGTACTTATTCCTTATATACGTAAGCCGAATTAAAAGAAGAACGCAGGCGTTATAATCTTTTGCGTTCTTTTACAATGCTGACGATACATATTCAAATTGATTTTGCCATTGTAATATTTGTAATTTCATAACCCATTTTTTCGTATAATCCACGTGCTATTTTGTTATGACCAAAAACGTGTAAACCTATTTTGTTTATACCCATTCCTTTTGCGACTATTTCTGCTTTTTTCATCGCTGCCTTACCATACCCTCGTCCCTGATATTGTTCATATATGATAAAATCATAAATAAAACCTTCTTCAAGATTTGTAGGCGATTTTTGTGAAAACCAAATCATTCCGACCAAGGTATCGTTACAAAAGATTGAGAATAAATAATTTAAATCAGTTTTTTCATCTTCTGGTAACAGTCGCATGAATGATTCCCTAGACAGTTCAATTGCTTCATCTACATGCCAATTTCCAGAAGCAATCTTGTCTTTCGCGTAGTCTTCGATTGCAAAGTTAATATACTGTTGAAACTCATCACGGTTCATAGGTTTTAATGTAATCATTTATTTGTCTCCTATTCTTTTTGAATTTTAACATTCTTTCAAATAATTATCATTTAACTTTTATTTTTTCAATTTCAACTACATACATAGCTTCTGCACTTATTCTTACATATTGATTTTTTGATTCCCTACAATAGCTCTCCTTTTTCAAATACTCTTTTAGTTTTGATTTTTTCACAAATACTTTTTCTTTAACTTGCTGATCACATTCTTGACCATCTACCCTTTTCGTAATGGACATCAGATAAATTTTACTCATGTAACATCCCCCTTAGCATACTTACGAATTTTTATAAAAAATGTTTCAAAAATCCAAAAATAATTAAATTTAACTTTCAATATTATTATTTCAAGGTAGCGAAGCCAACCCTTGAAAAGTCGTTTCCATCTATAAAAAACATGAAAATATTGTACCGGGTGTGGTATGGTGAATTATCTACAACTAATGATTAGAAGGTGAAGACCATGCTAGAAGTAAGCGACAGTAAATTAGCACAATATGTTGTACATCAAGTAAGTGATAAACTTGTTTTAGGCGAAGAAGTATTCTCTCAGCCAGAGGTCATGCTAGAAGCAGCTTTTACACAATTAGCATTTAACAAACTTGATATGGAGCAGCAATACGAATTTTTCCACGAAACGGATATTGGATTAAATGAAGTATATACATATGTGAAGGCGATTTTCGATTCTGAGAATAGTTTCCTTGAACAGTCTAAGCATATCGCCACACACTTACAAAGTGCATCTGGGCATCCTCATATTAAAAGTGGAGAATTATTCATAGGATTATTTGAAAACTGTTTTATGTCTACAGAAGTAACAAAGGTAATTGCCATTGTAAAAATTGATGAAAAAGAAATGTTTTTAGATGTGAAAAACGAGCAAAATAAAATGATTGTCAATGGCATCGATGGTATTAATGTTAAGAAAATTAATAATATGGCTGTTATCGTGAATATGGGGGCAGACGAAGCACCTGCTGTCTTTATGAAAACGAAAAAGAAAGAGGATGTTGTTTACTGGCAAGAGCGTTTTTTAAAAATTAAGGTAGCAGATGAACATTATCATAAAACAAATTTAGCGTTAGTAGAATGTAAAAAGTATATTTTAAAAGAAGAGAATTTTACGAATACCGAAAAATTAGGATTTTTAAACAAAACACTCGATTATTTTAGAAATGAAGAAGAATTCCAGGTAAATGATTATATGGAAACGGTTTTCGAAGAGGCTGATCCAGTACAAAAGGATATTATCGTGAATTCGGTAAAACCATATGAAACAGTCATTTCCGAGAGTGCGATTGCAAAGGCTGAAAAGAGTTATAAGCGTAAAATTAAACTTGATTCCAACATTGAAATTCAAGTGAATGTTCGTGATATCGAGCAAGTGCATGAACTGATTGAAGTCGGCTATGATGAAACAACCAATCGAAAATTTTATAAAATCTATTTCCAAGAAGAAGTGTAATCAATAGCATCTAAAAGACAATTGATTCCCGCAACTCGTAGAAGAGCTGTGGGATTTTTTCTATTATAATAATGTGAATAAATGTAGGTATGTCCTACTCTATAACCATTTTACTTCTACATTTACTCCAAGTGATTTGGATTCAAGCTTATATGTACCTAATCCATTTACATTCCCACAACATTTTATCTAATCTTAATACAATTCGAAATAGGCTTCCTTAAAACTTAGATTTAATGAACTGTACAGTTGGGGCACTTTTAAGTTTCAATGTCAAACACCTAGTGGTGATTCATATGTAGCGCATAATATGGTAGTGTACCTAGTTCATATAAATTTTTTTATTTTTCCATTCATTAGAAACACACTATAAAGGAGGGAAGTTTTTCATGGGATATCAAGGATATGGTTATGGCTGTGACAGCGGTAAAGGAAATGGTTCAACATTCGTTCTGATCGTTGTCCTATTTATTCTTCTGATTATTGTTGGCGCTAGTTTCGTTTATTAATTTATTGTGGCTCCAAGCTCTTTATTTAATAACTCTTTAATTTTCAACTCTAATTCTTCGATTTTTTCTTCTTTGATCTTAAAAAGTTATATTCATGAAAATCTCTCTCTATTTACTTTAATTTGATTTGCTATCTCAAGGTACAAGGCTACAATAAATTCGAGTAGGGCTCGAATTAATGATGCTTGTCATAGCACATATTTTCTAAGCTAGTCAAAAAGCGCAGCAAATCCCTGATACTAAAGGATTTGATGCGCTTTTCAGCACATTTAAACTTGTTCTAACCAAACAACGATACGTAGTACTAAGAAGGAAATTAATTTTCGATTGAACTTTGTTATTGCTAAGTTTTTAACAAAAGTTGTCTAGAATAAAAATGAATGAATAAGTCTTCTATTTATGTGCAACGAAAATCGCCTGCTGAGCATGATTGTTGTGTGATGCTTCGTATACAAGCGACTAGTTCAAATTGGGAAACTATTTTTTCTCCCTCTTTTATCTCTTAGTATGTACAGAAAAAGACATATTGGCGTATCTCTTTTCAAAAAAAAGGAGCCCAATGTTCAAATTAATGTTATTCTTAGAAAGAAAATTTTAAAGTGGGTAGGCGAATAAACATGATTGAGGTAAAAACATCTCCATTAAGTGATGGAGAATTTAATAGAGGGGTATTTGCTACGAGTGATATCAAAAAGGGAGAGCTTTTACATGAAGCACCTGTTATTTCTTATCCAAACGAACAGCACCAGTATATTGAGCAAACCTTACTGGCTGATTACGCTTTCGAGTATGGGATAGGGTATTCTGCAATCCTTCTTGGTTATGGAATGTTGTTTAATCATTCCTATGAACCTAATGCAACGTATGAGATTAATTTTAAAAATCACACATTTGACTTCTATGCTTATACAGATATAAAAGCAGGAGATGAAATTCTCATTAATTATAATGGTGACGTTGATGACAAAGATGAACTGTGGTTTAATAAGGACTAAAAAAGATATCAAGATAAATCAGACCATTACCGAATCAAACATAATTAACACAATCCTATGCAAACAGCTGGATATGGAATTGATTTAGATATTGATGATAAAGGAAGGTCTGTATGATTGCAGCAAACTTAACGCGTGTTTTATTATTTAATAAGCTGGTTAGTAATAGACTGACTTCTCCCCCTCCCGGCTCTGTTAATGGCAGTTCCCTCCTTGTTATTTCAGCAGGAGGATTGAAAATCATACTAGCCTTGACGTAATTGCGTGATGGCTGCTAACAAGTTAGAGGAAATTCAGGTGTTTCAAGAAGCATAAATACTTTGTTATTTAGGAGTAATCAAGGGCGTACTCGATACTGTATTACCTAAAGAATTTAACATATTGACTATGGACAAAATGTTGGTAGTTAATATGTTTGCTTTTGCACTAGACAAACATGATTTTTTATAATATAATAAATGTAATAAGATCGTTTTTAAGAAACTATGAATTCACATATTACAAAGAGTAATCGTGTTTTATTAGGTACTTTTTGTAATATGTGGATTTTTTACTTTCGATGTAATATGATATTATTTAATACAATTAATGGAGGTCATTTAAATGACACAACAAGGTACAGTAAAATGGTTTAACGCAGAAAAAGGTTTCGGTTTCATCGAAGTTGAAGGCGGAAACGATGTATTCGCTCACTTCTCAGCTATCCAAGGTGACGGCTTCAAATCACTTGACGAAGGTCAAAAAGTTGAATTCTCAGTAGAAGACGGCCAACGTGGACCACAAGCTACAAACATCGTAAAACTTTAATTGTTAATGATGTAACCATAAAAAAGAGGCATCCTTTCAGTAGGTTGCCTCTTTTTATATAAGAACTTTATCATATTGTAATGAGAGACTGGTTATTGAGTTCTCCCATAGCAGTAGAATGATTAGTATTTTATACTTCAATTAGTACATATTTTAACTAGTGAATGTTAAGAATAGAACTACCTTAATTTACGAGCCTTTGGTTATATGCAACCCACTTTTCCATTTCTCTCTCCACTGCTCGATTTTGCCATTCAAACCATATACCAAAACATTCACTACAATGACTGTCTACTCCACTTTTTTTATGCTGATCTTTACATGTAAATAAAGTCTTTTTACGACAGCTGTAACAGTAAATTTCTTTATCTTTATAAAATTCCATAACGTTCAACCCTTTTTACACATATTTATTACCACTTTTTATATAAATTATTCTAATTTACAAAGTAATCATTATGGACTCACATTTTGTAGGTAGCCACTTAGTGAACTTGCTGGAACGAATAGGAGCGCCCGCTCCACTTTGGCTAGACTGAATTGATTCGAACGATAAAAGTGCCCTTCACCCTTTGTGCAGTAGAAGGGAAAAGTAGCACCTTGTTCTTTGCTTGCTATTCGTAGTGGGTTAGACCTCATCGCATCGGCTTTGGTAACGGTCTTATTGCACCCCTCTTAACCTTCTTCTCCACCTTCATATTAACTGATAGCCAAAAGATCTTACGCAACCACTCATTGTTAAAGCACTACCCTAAGAGCGATTTCAAATTCTTTAAGCTTATAGTTTTGTTTGATTAACTACCATTTAAAAAATCCTCCATTTCGATTGAATTGGAAGATAGTTTCGTTTCTATTTGCACGTAATTTTAAGGGAATTGAATCTCTCATGTCTGTAGTCACGAGTGTTCTCGTCGAATCCATAAAAAAGGGATTCTGCACCAGCGACCGATGCCCTCTGAATCCCTAATCTCTCACAAATCCAATTGTATCAAAGGTTTGTGACTGATTTAATACCGACCTATGTGTAAATTATTCAAGCAAAGCTCCCTTTAGTCGAAGAGATAATATTAATTAGAGATAAATGGTGCTTTTTGTACATACTTTAAATTTTCAATTTGGTTAATGATAAAAGTCGCTATATCTCGATTAGTTATTTTTGTACCTGGCATATCTGTAAGATTTTCTTTGATGTCTCCTTTTTCTTTGCCATCAACTACAAATGGCAGCCTAATGAGTGTCCATTTAATTAGTTTATGATCGTTAAGAATATGCCATTCTTTTTTCTTATCTATCATCATATTAGAGTAGAAGATTTCAAACAACTTTGCCCCAACTCTATTTATAACGCTCTTTTTATCCCCATTAATAGTTAGAGAACCACCCGTAACACCAATATAACGATTAATTTGTAAATCAGTCATTACCTCTAGTATATTTTTAGTTACACTGCTATAAATCTGTTTCTCTTGGAGTGGCTGACCAAAAGTATTTAAAACTATTTGACAATCTTTTAGTAGTTTTTGAATATCTTTCAAATTTTGTGCATTCCCTTCTACTATTTCAACCCTAGCGTCTCTGAAAGTTAACTTTTCTGGATTTCTAACTAGCATTCGAACTTGATACCCTTTCTCTAAAGCTCTAGCAGCAATATGACGTCCCACCTTCCCCGTCCCACCGATTATAGCGATTTTATAAGAATTATCCATAATTTACATATTAATATGTATACGATCAAATTCTCTTTTAGATTCAAACATTTCATTTTTCAAGTAAACTCCATCGTTCGTTAAATAATACCTTAAACCAGATATATTTGGATAATTTATTCCATTTATCCTAAAAACCAATTATCTAACACTGCTTCACAGTGAACTTTCGATTGTGGGTGACTATCACATTCATTTAACCAATATTAAAAAAGTCTAGACACTCTCCTACCCTTTTCTCCAACTTAAAACAGCCGTCATTATCCCAATTGCGCATGTCTACGTCAAGCTCTCTGAATAGGTCTTCCACAAGCTTTATAATGCATTTCAAATTTTAGTAAGCGACGTTAGCTAATACCATTGCCTTTTTGCTGTAGTATCGAAATCAGATTACTACGTCCACCGAACAGCGGGGGGCAGTGGTCACTTTCGTGCGAGCGGGCTTTTTATTGTCTTATTTCTCAAAATCCGTAACATAATTGTTTTTTCAAAAGGAAATAATGATTAGGTGAATACCTTGTCTCGATTCTACATTACACATACTCTAGATTATAGAAAGGAGGGATTTTTATGGGATACTCCGGAAATGTAGGTAATTATAATAGTTGCTGTGGAAACTATGGCATGGACTATGGCAAGGATAATAGTTCAACATTCGTTCTAATCGTTGTCCTATTCATTCTTCTAATTATTGTTGGCGCTACTTTCATGAATAAAGGATATTAATATTTTCAATTTTTAAGTGTAAAAAAATTAAGCTTTAGCTTCTTTTCAATTTGTATATTAACAGTGAAAGGTTAGCGCCTCCATTATTGGCAACAATCGATAATCCCCATAATACCTTCTACAAGCTATCATCCTAGAAGTGTAATGCTAATCTACCAGCTTATACATTTCTGTTATGACGAAAGGGTCACTCCCAGCCTGGTGACCCTTTTTATAGTTCTTTGTTCAGTTAACTGCTTCTAAATCAATTCACGGTTTACGTAATAGCCATGCTCGTGTCGTGAAATATAAAGGTGCTAACATTTATTCTTGTTTTGGCTCACACTTATGAAAACTAAACAACACTACTTTCTGCTATCGTCAAGACCCTAATTCCTCTACTAAACATGTGCATCCATTCATAGACTTTAGATGATGATACATATACCTTATGAATCGCTTCCATATGGACTCACTATTCAATTTGAGTAATTGTATAGGCATTTTCCCATGAACCGCTGTGCTTTATTGTTGAATAGACTTCTAAGCCATTTATACCTGCTCGTATCGATAGGGAGTAACGGTCAAAGTGGTAACAACGAGAAACAGAGGTTGGAACGGTACAAAGCTTCCTCGCTGCGGCGTACAAAGAAAACACTAACACCGATCCATCTAGTTTAGGGCTATCAATTGTCTCGTTGGTTGTTGGTACTGTCGCAACATTTTTTGCCAAATATGCAGCACCAAAAATGGCAAAGGCTTTGGAAGTTGTTGGCTACGGATTGTGCGAAGCGTAATGGTACGTGCGCCGTAGCGGACATCAACGCTTATAGCAAAAAAGTGTTAAATCGACAGCAGTCAATCTAACACTTTTTCTCTTTTGTCCCAGCCCCTTTTTTTGGTTTGCTTGATTGTTAAATATAATGAAAAACTTAACGCAACGAACATTATTACAGAAAAAGCAACCGAGAACGTGGCTTTATAGTAGATGGATGTAATAGACATGACGATTGAACTGATGATGGCTACACGTAATAATATATCTGTTTTTTCACTTGGATTAAAGAAATCTTGAAGAATAGCAAATAAATAAGATATTCCGAAAAATACAAGATACTCATAAAAAAGCACAGGCTTCACAAAATCTGGGATTCCAAAATAAATTAATTCAAATATGATAATGAGTAGCGCTACATATTTTAAATATTTGTAGAAGTTATTTGACAAAGTATCACCCTCTTTTATAGATAGATTAACATTATTAAACAATTTTAGTTAGTATTTTAGATGAGAATTCTCTTTTATAATGGATGGTTTAAAAAAGTATTCGTACTTTTTAATAAAAAACTCCCCTTTTTTCCGTTTATTCCACTAAACTCCTTTGTTGGTATAAATGCTAATTTAAATATGTACATTCCTGCTTGAATAACGATGTACAAAAATGCTCTTCCATTTCATACTAATACTGAGGTGTTAGTATGCATATTCAATTAGAGATTGAGACAGAATTTAAAATTAATAGTCTTTCAGATTTAGCAAATTTTAAACAAGTAATGGAGCATTTAAACATGAAGATTAATAAAAGTAAATTAGCAAGAGACATGGGAGTTGATCGACGAACAATCGATAAATATCTAAATGGCTTTATCCCAAAAACAAAGCGTAATAAGCCATCTAAAATTGATGAGTTCTATCCGATTATTGCCAGCCTCTTATCAGAAGATTCTAAGCAGGTATTTTATTATCGACGTAATCTTTGGCAGTATTTAAAAGACAATCATGGTTTAGATTGTGGACAATCTACATTCCGTACCTATATTGCCAATACGCCCGAATTTAAGGCTTATTTTGAGAAAAATGAACGCGTATCTTCTGTGCATAGCGGTATCCGTTATGAAACACGTATGGGCAAACAAGCACAGTTGGATTGGAAAGAAAGTATTCTTTATGAAACAAGTGATGGTGAACAGATGGAGATTAATGTAGCCGTGTTAGTGCTAAGCTACTCTCGTATGCGATTCTTTTATATGAGTATTTCCAAATCGCAGGCAGTTTTATGTTCTTTCTTAACCGATACGTTTGAAAAAATGGGTGGTGTACCAGAAGAGCTCATCACTGACAATATGAAAACTGTGATGGACGAAGCACGAACAGAACAGTTTACAGGAAAAGTGAATGCGAAGTTTGCGCAATTCGCGAAAGATTTTGGATTTAAAGTGAAGCCCTGTGTAGCAGGTCGTCCTCAAACAAAAGGAAAAGTAGAAACAACGATGAAATTACAAGATGAAATCCAAGCTTATCAAGGGAAGTTTATTATAGCCGAATTACAAGCCTATATTGAAAAACTATGTAATCGTATTAATCATGAAATTCATCAAGGGACGAATAAAATTCCGATTTTAGAATGGCAAAAAGAAAAGAATCACTTACTCCAGCTACCAACTGAACGAGTAAGAGATTCCTATCGAATCAACCATACGCTTGTAAAAGTCAATGCATCTAGCATGATTTCCTACAAGTCCAATCAATACTCCGTACCACCGGATTATCAAGGCAAAAAAGTAGGGTTACAAGTGTACGATAATCAATTATGGATTTATTATAACATGGAACTAATCGCGCAACACAAAATAAGTGAAGCAAAATTGAATTATCAAGAGGCACATTACAGTGAAATCATCACAAAAGCGATGCCCGAATACCCTGATATTAACGATTTAGCAAAACGAAATTTAGCAGCGATTGGAGATATGTATAAATGAATTCATTATTGAGTACAAATTATCAGCAACTACAGCAAAACTTAGAGTATTTAAAATTAAAGCAAATGGGCATCCATTTGAATGAAGTCATCGACTTTAGCATTAAAAATGAGCTTTCTTTTATCGATACACTTATTAAATTGACAAACTATGAAATCGATGTACGTGAGCAAAATATGATTCATGCGATGGTGAAAGTCGCTGCATTTCCACATTTAAAGGAGATAAAGGATTTTAACTTTGATTTTCACAAAGCATTAATCAGCAACAAATACTCGATTTCCAAAGTTTACGTTTTATCGAAGGGAACGAAAATATCGTATTTCTAGGTCCAAGTGGTGTCGGCAAGCCCCTTTGGCCACAGCAATTGGCATTACCGCAGCTAAAAAGCGAACAAGTACCTATTTTATTAAGTGTCATGACTTGATTCAGAATCTGAAGAAAGCACGGTTAGAAAACCGCTTAGAGAGCCGTTTGAAGCATTATACGAAATATAAATTATTAATCATTGATGAGATTGGTTATTTACCAATTGATTCAGAGGATGCGAAACTGTTTTTCCAGCTCATTGATGCTCGTTATGAAAAACGTAGCACGATTTTTACAACGAATGTGAACTTCAAATCATGGGATGAAATTTTCCCTGAACCGAAGTTAGCGAATGCGATATTAGATCGTATTTTACATCACGCTAGAGTTGTCACAATCGTCGGTGATTCATACCGATTAAAGCATCATTTAACCTCGGAAAACGAGTGATTTTGTACATCCTTACACGAGCGGAAATGTACATATTTGTGTTGACATTTATATGTTGGTTTAACTGTTTCACATTGAACTATTGAATATAGAAGGCTATCACGCTCATTCAGCCTTCGAGTACGGTACTGACTCCACAAAATAAATGACAATTCATCGAGTTAATAGCCCCTCACTCTTTCTTTTTTTTACATACCATATAGATGGAAGGATTGAAAATTGCGTGCATAAATAAAGACCGTTGCAATTGTTTAAAAACACTTAGAGAATGCGCTAATTCCGGACCTTTTTCGTCAGAGATAAGAACTACATAAACATACACATTAAAAAAGAAGTAGGAAGAAGGTGGTTCAATAATAAAATGGCATGCTCCATAAACTGATTCGTCTGAAATGAGACAACGGATGAAGTACTGACAATTATGATGGATGGCGACACATTTAAAAGTGAATTGGGATAATTATAAAAAAATAGATTGAGAAGCAATACACCTGGGTTTAAACAGCTTGATGCATTGAAAGAAAAAGAATCAAACGAGTGGCCTCTCTATTCATAATAAAGCTGGCTTAGTTAATAAAAGGCAGCATGGAGGGATTATATGAAATTACAATTACTTTGGGTTATATGTGGTACCTTAATGTGCACCTACGGGGTGTCTTTATTTATTAAATATTTCCAAAGAGTTAGTGAAGGATGGACTATAATCCTTTATTCCTTATTAGGGAGTTTATGTATAGTAGGAATTTTACTAATTATTAGAGCCATAAAAATGAAGGAATAAATAACGGTGGCTATATTTAATCATTCGCTCCAAAAAGACCAGGTTCACGAATGAGCCTAGTCTTTTTTGCGTTATGTAAAAAATTTAGGTTTCTATATATACTGTTTCAGGATAATTGATCGCTTAATAACGCCATTTCCAGCGATAGTAAAGTTTCGCTTTTTTATCGCAAGTGGATCTACCTCCATCTAATCTACTTGTTGTATATGAACTCTGTGGCCAACTCCAAGATCCGCTAATTTCAACATTCAATCCAAAAAAAAACGCCTAAAACCCAGTATCTATAAGGTTTCAAGCGTTTTCTTTTGGCTAAATATCAACCTGGGATTTGACCTCTGCCTCAATATCATTCCCGTCAATAATTCTCGTTCGGTTTGCATAGTTAGAACGGCCCTTGATTAGACATATCGAATTAAGATTGCCAATAATGCAAATCCCCTCAAATTAACAAATGAACGAATCCGCCCCTTTTTCTATTGAATCCAATAATCGTAACGTCCCTTCATTAATCCCTTGGCTAAGATATACTCTCCAGCTATCACCACATTTTCAAATGTTTCATAACGGCCTCTTATATTTAGAGCAGATTGCTCGTAAATTTTTGTCACCCTTTGTGGTTGGCCGTTGACGTAGATTGTATCCTTTACTTTTAGCGGAAACTGAATCGTCACTTTATTATCGTGTAGTTCACTATCTAAATGATACGTTAACTTATTGTTTTCAAGTTTGTAGCTAAGTGCACCTTCTACTTGTTTAGCACTACCTAATTCGTCATCAAATACTAACGAAATACTACCTTGCCAACGATTAGTAGAAATCGGTGCAAACTCAGTAGTATAATAATAAGGTGCTGTTTCTGATAGGAAAATATTTTTGGATGCATCAAATAATATACTCGATGGTTCAGCTAAGCTCTGTAGTTCCTTTTCGACGATTGCTGTCTTTGATAAAGCACTTGCAGGGAGGAAACCATATAAATTACTTGAAGACACATATGCACGACCATCCGCTGTTGTAAAATATACTTTAACCGAAGTGCCAAGCTTTAATGACTGAATTTGCCACCCAGGGCGAACTGATAAATCAACAATTTGATTCACATATTGAATTTTCCCTTCCGGCAAATTGGACACATAGTTTTGAGGCACATACCCCCATACATAATCTATTTTTGTATCGTTTCTTGGATTGTATTCTACTTTTACATAATCCCCGCTCAGCTCTACTACCTTAAAGACTGCTCCATAAGGCGTATGTATGATTGTTTTCGCTGTAGGATTCGCCCCTTCTTTAATGGACACACCTTTTGCAGAACTCGCAAAAACTGTCGTCCCTACAGTAAACTTCACACCTGCTACTTGTTGTTGAATAGCTAGTGGTACTTCCTTATAAATAACCAAATCCGTTACTTGTACACGATAGCCACCGCTCATTTTGTATACCTTGCCAACAGTCGAATACTCCTGGCCGTATACGCGATAAAATTCCCCTTTTTTTACAATAAGCGACGTGGACGTGCCATCTGCATTTTTTTTATATATTTTCACATCTTTTGAAAACGTCAATTTACCTGTTTGACCTTCCACAATCTCGGCACCATCCCAAATTACTTTTGCCTCGGTGTTTGATTGAAAGCTTACACACATTATCAAAACTAATAAACCAATCCACGTCTTCATAACTAGCTCTCCTTCTGCTACAATTTTTACTGCTCTATAAATCTTAAATAATTCCAGATGGAACTTCATCCGCTATATATCCCGGAATAATTATATTTACTCCCATACGCACAAGAAACAAATGCCATCCATTTACAATATATTTTCTAAATAATGTTAAACTCATATAACTCACAAACAAAAATAAAAATAAAAACACCCAACGAAAACAATAGATATTTAACAGCGTCTTTTTAAACTTAACGTTTTCACTTCGCCTAATGTTACTATTGTTTTAGATCTCTTCTTCAACTAAATCGTCAAACTACTTAAATCTAACTGTATCGACATAGACAGCTGTACCTTGTTCAAACTGGACTTTTGCTTGCATATAATACGTACCTGATGGATATGTACCATCTTCATTAATAATCTTTACAACCTCATTCATTTGCTCATCCAAAAACACGATTTCACTGTGCAGTATGTCTAACCCATCCGCTATCAGTTTAACTTTGTCTGGCTTTCGGAGCGTAACAGCTTCATCAAAGGAGGCTTGTATATTGGACAACGGTGTTTCGTGTTCAATGTTCTTTTCCTCACCAGTTGTAAGGTCGATAAATGACCATTCATATCGTTGGACATATAAGGGTAACTTTTCCTCTTTGTTAATAGCTAATGCTATATAAGGTGGTTGCTCGTAAATCGGTTGCTCAAGTGCGATTGGCTGTTGATCCTGTATGACCATCCCGACAAGCGCATCACCACTTCCTGTATACACTTGATATTGTAATGTCCATACTTTCTTTTTGCTTTCATAATGCACATTCGTAATAATTGGAGTATGTTCTAAATTTTCCGCTACACCGGCAATGACCTCTTTTGTGGAAAGAGAGCTATTAAAGTTTTTTGGTATAACTTCAATCATATCTGCACTTGTTTGACCAGGGTAAGACGTTAGAATTGTACTTGCCCATACCTTTACATAATCATCAACTTCAAAAACTTCTTTTGTCGATACCCATAATGCATTCACAAACTGGGGTTGCGATTCATTTAAATGAATCGGCTCATTGCTGACTACTAGGTATCTGCCGGATGCCGCTGCAGTTATATATCCTTCAATCGTTGCCGTATTTAACACTGTACTTTTGTCTTTTACTGTCGTACCACATCCAGCTGAAAAGAGCATAACTATACATAAGAATACCAGTTTTTTCAAAGCGCTCCCTCCCATTTTCAAAGTAGACGCACCCATTTTTGATAAGTTACACTTGCTCTTCCAGTTAGTTGAAGCACAAAGATCTTTTAAGTAAACACCCGTATAAAAAGTGGAGTTAAAATACAGTATCTTCTTCTATTCAGACAAGTAGCATCTCCGAGCCATTTTTCCTTGTCTAGAAAATGTATGGAAACTTTCCTTTTATAATGTGTTTTCAAAAATGAAAAAGCGCCTCAAACCCATGAAAACAAAGGATTTCAGACACTTTCAGCACCGTTAGTTAAAGTGAAAATTTTAATTATTCCTATTTCCTTCCCAGTTGGAGTCCTTTTTCCAATGATAAGTATCGTAAAAAATGTTTAATTTATGGTTATTAATTTCAATTGTTTCGTCATCTAACCATTTTATATTTACTGTACTCTCATCATAATTCCAATAAATTGTTTTTATTTCATTTTCAAAATCAATTTCTACCCTTATTGCCGCTCTTACCGTAGCCCCACCTTCGTCTATTAAATAGGCTTTAGCAGTATAATCATTATTTGGTGATGGATACTCTGATAAAAATTTCCCTACAGATAATTCATCTAACTCAACATTGAGAAAGTCATAAATAGGTATCCCAATAATAAAAATGATCACTATTACAATAACCCATTTCTTCATTAACTTATCTCCTTCTTTACAACTACTTCTTCAACTAACCTGCCCTTCCTAATTCTTTGTAATTGTTAAACCTCCTACACTATAATAATTGTTTAAAAGAAAAGTATTGTAATTTAAAAAAGAGACTACCAATTTAGTAGTTTCCTATGCTTGTTTTTCGAAAAACAGTACAAGCGAAGCGGGATTATTAATGTTTGGGTTAGTGTACAATAACTAAAAAACAACAATAAAGTCTTTTAAGTTTTATTCCATAATAGCACTCGTTTCTTGAATAACCTGAGCCCTTATTTTTATTGTTACATAGCATTATTTGAAATATTGTAAAATTTCTCCTTTTCCACTATACGATTCCACTTCAGCATATGCTCCGTTTATTAATGTCATTTGTGGGGGAACATGTCCACAATCAATGTCATATATAATAGGTATTTGAAGCTCCTCAGAAAGCTCCTTATAAACTTCTTCAACTGTATAATTTCCAACAGGGGTATTTGCTGGACTTCTACCAAACATAATACCTGAACAATCATTAAACCATCCAGACAATTTCATTTGTACGAGGGACCTACGTAAATCAGTAGTTGATAAGTCACAATTTTCAAGAAACCATATAACAGATTCACCTTTAATATAATTTTCTTTAAAGTTGTGAACATCCCCAAATTTTGTCCCGATTAAATGTCTGATAGTATCAATACATCCACCGAGTAAGCGCCCCTGTATTTTAACGCTTTTATTTGAAATCGATTTCCATTTAGTTTTTTCTGTAAAATTAAAAACATATGGAGTTAGTTTATCAAACTGCCATTCCTTTTGATATTGTTCTGATGAACGTTGTAGTATTGATCCACCCTTTTTTAGTGATAAAACCGGCTGCCACATAGCAGTAGTATCATCAGAATACTCTCCTCTTAAATCTACTAAATTCGTTCCATGTGCAGTAGCTATACCTGTTTTTAATGTGATTGCCAACAATAAAAGACTAATATCTGAGTATCCTAATACCCATTTGGTTTGAATATTTTCGAAGTCAATATATTCAAGCGTTTCAATAAGCAGTTCCCCACCCCAAGGAGGAATAATAAAATGGATATCATCATTGACCATCATTTTATTAAACTCTTCTGCACGCTTTTTAGCTGGTGCAGATTTTGCCATATCTTGAGTCCAAGCAGTATCTCCAATGATGACCTTATAACCTTTCGTTTCCATACGACTACATGCAGTTTTCAATAATTCATGTAGTTCAGTGGGTACACCAGAAGAAGGTGCCGTAACTCCTATTGTTGTCCTTTCTTCTAAAAATGGATATTTTATCATGTACATCCCCCTTGTTTTTTATTTCATTTTAACATAAATATCCCATTTTATTTATTGATGCAATTTAATGTTATTTGGTAAATATAAATCACTTTGGATTGCATTTTTAAACAATAAATACGGCCATCCTTTGCTAAGAATTGGATAGTAAATAACATAAAATTGATTGCAGTATTTGATACATCTATATGTACCATTTGCAATTTAAAGAATAATTCACTATCTAATTTTACTGTTTTAGCGTTATTTTTTAACCATATATTCCCCCTTAAGAAGAATAGACGAATGGTGGTGATAACTAGTGGAGTTAAAATTCAAACTGAAAGAAGTGTTAAGTGAACGTGGAATTTCTCAATTGGAACTTTCACAAAAAATAAGTCTTACTACTACAGTAACCACTGTACCCCGAAAGTTAGACCAAAAATCTAACGATTGGGGGTGTATTTATTTTGGCAAAGTACAAGGGTGGTTATAGACATTTAGTTCTTCAATTTCGAATTTCAAGTCATGGAGTGATTAGAAGGTGGGTTAAGCCGGTGACTGCACAAGGATTTGATTCTCTTCGGAAACGAAAAAGACATGCAGGTTACACTACTCAATCTAAACTAGGTGTCATAAACTATTATTTAAATTGTGGAAAATCTATCCGAGATGTAGCTCATAAATTCAATCTTTCAAATGACTCGATGGTTTCATCGTGGACTTCTGCATTTAGAAAGCATGGTATAGTTGGAATTTCTCCAAAATCGAAAGGACGTCAATCATTGTCAAACAAACCGAAGAAAGCTACGAACAAAAAAATATTCCAAAACATGTCTCGAAAAGGAAACTGCTTAGACAATTCGCCAATGGAAAATTTCTTTGGTCTACTGAAACAAGAAATGTATCATGGAATTATCTATACTAGTTTTGAAGAAATGAAACAAGCAATTGATAAGTATATCTACTGCTACAATTACAAGCGAATAAAGAGTAAATTTAGATGTAGTCCAGTCACCTATCGTGAAAGATTGGCTGCATAAAAGAAAAACCAGAATGGAGAAACCCATTCTGGATAAAGTCTAACTTTTGGGGTTCACTACATTAGATGTGACTTAATATTTACATCTTATATATAAAACATCAAAGCACCAATATCTGTGTTTTATTTAGGTGTTGATGTTTCAATGGTTTCACCGTTATTACATACAAGACACTTAGCTTTATATTCTATACTCGTTGAGAGTTTCTGCAGCATACTTAATTCAATAGCCAACTTCTCCACTTCAACCAATCCTTCACTTTGCAATTTAGTAATGACCTGTTCAAGTTGTTTTAACGACTGTTGAATTACTACTATATTCTCTTTATATTTCCCTAAACTATTTTCAGTATCTAATATTTCACCCTGATTGTTTGTGTTTTTAATCATTTGATTGACTCTTCCTTTCTATCTATAAAGTCATCATTACGGTGTAGTCTTTGACACACAATATATTAATAAACATCTTAGGATATGACATGAAACCATCTCATAAAACATATTTAATTAGCACTATTATAAAGTTGATTAACTTATTTAACAATCATATTTTTATTCATAGTTAAATGCATAATAAAAAGCCACGCTCGTATGAATGTGACTTAAGAATATTTTTATTTGTAAGTAATATTTACTCTAGGAATTTTGCTTAATAACTTAACTTCATTTATGCGCTGTCCACTCTCCTTCTGTATTGTGTGTATTGCCTCGTATGATTTATGTCTATTTCAACGTACCCGCCTCATTCATGGCCTACAGCTTCCATTCCCAAACGCAAGCCACCGATACCAACAAATAAATCTAAAAACTTCAATTTCTCCCCCTCGTGTTAGTGCACATTTTCTTTCTGACGTACATTAATGAATCTTAAAATGGTCTATTAACCATTTGCTTTTTTTGAAAAAATTAAATCATTACTTAATAGACAAATAGCCAATCAAATTTCTTTGTCTAATCATAAATTAATAAAGTAAGGTTATTGTTACCTTAATAAAATGGAAATGGAGGTATTGATAATGGGCGATATTATAAATATTAGAACTAGTTCTGACTCCTCTGGTAAACATGAAAAACAATCCAGCCATCGCTGTAAAGGTTGTGTTTGTAATCAATTAAGACGTTTACAAACTCAGACTGAAGTTGATCTCTTCTTAATTGGAGGTCAGGTTATAGAAGATGTTGTTTTTATTACCTTTGACCCGAAAGATTGCTGTGCATTCTTTAATGATCCAACAACAGAACCTGGTTCAACAATTATCGTGGACTGTCAAGATATTCAAGCTATCCGAATAGAAGCAGACTAAGTTATAAGAGGTCCCTCCTTTACAGGGTCACTTTTGTCCGAGTGATCCTGTTAATTAGTTTTCTATCGTCAATCTTTTATTAAAACAGTAAACCCAGTATCGATAAGGTTTCAAGCACTTTTTCTTTTTGGATAATTCCCCCTTGAATGTTTTTTGTTTTGTTAGCTAACATTCTAAGGAAATTTCAATTCAATTTAACAACCATTTCTTCTTGAAAATACAAAAAAACAGAATTTATTTCTGTTTTTCTGTCGAACCAAAAACTTCATCTACTTCCTTAGCGAAAACTCGGAATATATAGTCTATCTCTTGTTCTTCTGTAGCAATACCTGTCGCTGCACCAAGAGTTTTCGACCCTTGAATACGCATCAAAACATTATGGTCATCGTCAACTGTTGAAAAATCACCTTTTTTCCAACGTTTTAATATATCTAAATATGTTTCATGATGCTCATATTTATCTTTATTTTCTTCTACCATCTGTATCAAAATGTCGATTCTTTCTGCTGTTATCAAAATTGAACTTTCTTTTTCATCAGCAATAATCTTTTGGTGCGCCATTTGTTGAACCACTTCTTCCACTAGATTGTCAACAAACGGTTCATCTCCACTTTTCCATTCATCAATCATATTGGAGTGTACAGGATTTTCCCAACCAAAGTTCGTATCCACTGTCGATACAAACACTTCTTTTTCATCTTCTTTAGAAATGCTATCTAATTCATTTTCAGCAACTTTAGAAGTTTCTTTTTCATAGTTCTTTTCCATAATCAAAAATGTGCCGCCTATACTCAACAACGCCGTTAAAACAATTAGACCCAAAACACGTATACCCTTCATTTTTTACCACCCCTACTATTAATTACCACAAAAATACAATGCATATTTGTCGATGTAAACAAAATTACAGCAGGTAATGACATCCGCCTACAGCTAACCCCTTGTTTTTATCGTTAATAATCTTCGCCCTACATCAATAATCCATTTAGATTATCGTATAAATGCAGCCTGTACTTCACTTTCTTCTTTGGCTACATCAATACCCACTACTGGGTTCATTTTTTCTCCTCCTCTAACGTTTTCACCAGTAACCCCTATTACCTTCAAGTTGTATTATAGCTTCGCTTGTTATACGAGATCTAAGTCCCAACCAGCCTCAACTAACCTCCGTTAGTTGAATAAAAAAATAAGAGCTGTCTAAACAGCTCAATGATCTTCAAGTAAAGCCTCCGCTAGTTCAATAATTAGATATTTAAAACCATCAAATCCTCGTCAAAATACTGCCCGTTAAATTTCGGGGCATTTCGTTCTACGCGTAGACCTCAAATCCCAAGGACTTGTATAGCTTCTTTGCTGAGCTATTTTCAGATACAACCGTTAAGTTAATTTGTTCCAAACCATCACAATTTTTTGCCTTCCCTATCAGTTCAATAATTGGTGATTTTCCTAAACCATTCCCTCGACCTTCCGGTGCTACATACATCCCGAAAACATTCCCTTTATGACTGGTTTTGAGACTGTTTTCCCGCATAAAAGTAACAATTTCAACTAACGAACCATTATTATTAAAAGCACCTAGAACGAATTTATCCTTAGCTGGTTCTAATCGCTCTGCAACAGATTCTAGTGAAAATTTCACTTCTCTCTCATATGTTGAACCAAATGCTTCTGGATTGATTTTTAATACACTCAATCGTACTTCTTGGTACAACAGAGCATCAGACTCATTTAAAATACGAATTTTCATAATTAATCCCCTTACCCCTATTAGGTTACATTTTATAGAAATTATCTCACTCTAGCATATTGGCCGTACTTGTTTAGGATTTTCCAAATATGTTTAGAGGGAAGTAATACAGCCCGTATAAAATCATAACTTTTGTCACCATAAATCCATTATCATACTCGTTTCTGTTCAATATTTGCTTTCAATCACTACACGAAATCTAATCATTAAATGATGAATTTAATAATACTAACGAACATAGCCTGTTATGCTAACTTTATTCGTTAATTTAATAACAACAATCTTTTAGACAACAGCCAAAAATTTATTAAAAAGCTACAAGATATTCGAGCGGGCATACAACCGGCATTAGTATGATTTTCCCGTTATTTTCTATTCATTATTGTTACTCGAATTATTTATCAATTAAAATACTACCATCCTCACATCTAACAAAAATCCGTGGAGTTCGATTCGAAACAGACAAGTAGCGTCTTCATGCCACTTTTGTTTGTATAGAAACTTTTCATTTTCTATCCTGTTCTAACGTTTTCTCAAAAAAAGGAAAAGCGCTTCAAACCCTTTATATTAAAGGATTTGAAGCGCTTTTAACTTGGTTCAAACTTGTTCTATCTGAACCTTGACAGGAGGGCATACCATCATGCTGATATATCAATAGTTAAAGTATATTATGTTTACCCTTTGTTTACCTTGCTTTTTAGACCACCAATCATGGAGTGGCCTTATACTTGGCTATTCAAAAATGCCTGTTAGTTGAAAATAATTCATTACTTTTTATTCATTTCATTAAATGGTATAATCTAACTAACTAGGAGGTTAGTAAATGAAAAAACTACCATTATCATTGGCTGCTAGTAGCATTTTTTTATCGATGTTATTTACTCCAGCCTATGAAACTGTACAAGCAAAAGAAATGGAAAACAAAGCGAATTCAAGCACATACATGGTTGCTTTAAAGAAGCCGCATACAAATGGTAAAGCTAAAGAGGTTGATACTAAAATTGAATCAGCTAATCAATTAAAAACTTATTTAGACAAAAAATATTTAGAATTAAAAACTGACATTGTTACAGTAAATTTTAATTATACTGTTTCTGAAAACGATGATTTAAATAGACCATATGATTTTTTTATTGACTTCAATATGTCTCTTACACCTTATGACTTGTCTTTCGAATATGCAATGAGAGACCACTTAAAATCGATTAAGCATCAAGATACAGCCATAGAGGATGTCGCTAAAGCTAGAAAACAACTTAATGATTTTATTGAAGCAATGGCTAAAGATGTAATAGAAAAACTGCCAAACAAAAAAATATTGGGGCAAGACTATTATAGCTGGTATCTTTATCCAAATCTAAAAATGAATTTGAGAATAGAAACAAATATGAGTTGGACGAATTATGAACCAATTAGTACTAAACACGTTTGGGTTGACAAACCAGATGATTATTCTAAAAATATTGGTGCTACCACGGATCCTGCTTATAATGAACTAGAAAGAAATAAATATCGTCGAGAATATGCTCAATTGAAGTATAATGATTTCAAAATAACTGATTTTGGTTGGAGAAAATATTTAGATGATTTTAAAACATTCGATTACTAATTAGCACCTTAATAGGTGCTTTTATTTTCAATTAATGAATCGTAATAAAGCAAACGCGATTGAAAATAGCGATTTTCTTTTGTTAACATACTCCGCAATCGGGCCATATTATTGTAATCATTTTTAGCTTGCTCCCTCCGTTACGTCATACGTTAATCTAAAATTATAATATTTCTGATACCAGCAAAGCAAAATGGCTCTGGTCACAAGTTGTATGGATTTGAAGATTTAGCGAAACTGCAGCAAATCCAGTCTTTAAAATTTTTAGGATATTCATTACAGGAAATCCAAAACTTAATTGATAATGACTCGGATGTCTCCAAACAACTTGAAAAGTCATTACCTTGGCAACATAAACTCCTTACAGAAAAGAGAGATGAATTAAATCAAGCCATCGAAGCAGTAGAGCGTGTACAATTCCTTTTGAAAGAAGGGAAGCCAATCACATGGACAGTTTTAAGTTCACTTCTCTTTAAGATGGAAAATGAACAAGATCAAATAGAATGGATGAAAGAATACTGTTCAGAAGACATCGTCGAAATCAAGCGCTAGTAAGTATTAGAGGTAACTTAACCGACATTCAAATGTTTCATACAGACCGAGGAAAAGAGTTTGATAATAAGCTCATTTCAAAAGCCCTAGAAACATTCGGAATCCAGCGATCCCTAAGCATGAAGGGAGGCCCTTATGATTACTCAGGCCGCAAAACAGGAAAATCGAATCGCTATAGGGATCAAGTTCGAAAGAATCTTGAATCAGTGTAGCTAAGCCATCAATGCCTTTTCGCATATCCGTCTTTCTACAAACGATGTAGATATTTTTCACGTTCGTAAAATCGTGTTTCACAGAAGTTTCAACTCCCTCATCACGCTATGAATGATGTGCTCATCTACGCCATTATAGAAGGAAATTTCCACCGTTGCTGTTTTAATCGTACATGTATTAATGCGGGGAACTTCTGTTGAGTTGGCTACAGAGGAATTTTTAAGTTCGGGATATAATGTGACGGGGATAATCCTTAATTTTTGCTGTGGCATATGAAAAACACCTCCTTTATTGATACCTTCATAGTACCGGGAGGTGCTGCGTGTTTATATGCGTTATTTGAATACGGGCTTACAAAGAAATCAAGAAAAGGGTAAAGAATATTGTATCTACAGATTTAAGCAAAACCAAAATCAATGATTTATTAGTGAATAACTATCAAACTGAAGACAATAAGTATATTGTAATGCCTCATTTAAAATGGAATGTAAAGAATGGTAAAAAAACAACAGTGGAAATGCTTGAAATGTACAACGATCATATTGCAGCGAAGTTATATGAACCAGCTGTAGAGGAAATAACTGTCTTTTGGGAAGTGCCTTTTCATTTAGAAGGCAATAATATTGCTAAGTTTAATTACACACATACAACGACTGGTATGGCTAAGAACGATAAATGGTTAGCTTATGTTTTAAAATAATTTTAGTCACTCATCCGAGTGGTTTTTCAATTAGGAGCATTCCTGTTTGGAAGATTTTCAGGGGCTTGAAATGAAAAAAGCCCTCTAGTATGATGCATGAGTGTCAACGCTCATTGACCCATCATCACACAGGAGGACTCCATTTATGAATTCTAATACGAACCAAAAAATTAATCAAGTCACGGAAAAAACACTTGTCATAGGTATCGACCATCGCCAAGCGTACACATTACGCATGTGCCATTGATGAACGTGGGCGAGTGCTACAAAAATCGTTCCCTTTCACGCAATCAAGAGCAGGTTTCGATGCCTTATATGAAAAATTGCTTGCTTTACCGTGCTACGCATGAAAAAAGCGACGTGTTAGTCGGTTTTGAGCCTACCGGCCATTACTGGATGAATCTCGCTGCCTACCTTAGTGCACATGGGATTCCGTTTGTCATGGTGAATCCACATCATGTAAATCGTTCCAAAGAGCTAGATGACAATCTTCAAACGAAGAACGACCAAAAGGATGCGCTCGTCATTGCACGTTTAATGCGTGATGAACGATTTAGTTATCCACGTATTCTAGAAGGTGTGGAAGCTGAATTGCGTAACGGCGCAACTTTACGTTCGAAAATCCAAGAAGATTTAAATGCGCTTCAGAATCGAATGATTCGCTGGCTTGATCGTTTCTTCCCTGAATTTATGTCTGTCTTTAAGCAATTTGGCAAGATGGCTTATGCAGTACTTGAAATGACACCACTGCCAAAAGATATTCAGGGGAAATCACCAGAAGAATTATTGTTTTTATACCGACAGGTAGAAGGCTTGAAATCGCCTCAGCTACCGAAAGCCAAACTATTAGTCAGCGTGGCACAACACTCTATCGGACTGACAGAGGGACTAGTGATGGCACGAATAGAGATCGCCACACTTCTAGCTCAGTACAAATTGATGCAAAACCAACTAGATGCCTTAACTGAACAGTTAATAGAATTATCGAAAGAAATGACGGATTATGAATACTTAGGTTCTGTCCCAGGAATCGGCAACGTAACGATTGTCGAATTGCTTTCAGAAGTTGGTTCTCTCACACAATATGAGCATCCACGCCAATTAATTAAGCTAGCGGGACTCACATTACGTGAAAACTCTTCTGGACAGCATAAGGGACAAAAACGGATTTCTAAACGTGGTAGAAGGAAACTTCGAACCCTTTTATTCCGTGTGATAATACCGTTAATTCGTCATAATGAAGCCTTTAAGCAATTACATGAATATTACACTACACGCACCGTCAACCCCCTTCGTAAGAAGCAATCGATTGTCGTGCTCTGTGGAAAGTTACTGAAGATTTTACACACCTTGTGCAAGAAGAAAGTGCATTTTGATGTGAGCCAAATGATGAAAGACCTTTTTTGTCTCGAAGAGGCAGCTTAAGTAACACCGAAGCACAACCTACAACAGAAGGATGACACGGAGAAGCCGGCATTAATTATCACGAAAGACCGCGAGTCCCTATAGGAGCATCGCCAGCCTCTGCCTTATGAATAGACCGAACGAAGGAATGTATGCGCTAGACGCCAAGAGACATGGGAGGGTACGTCATCATATGCATCGCAGAGATCCAATTGTGCATCACATATTGGTCTTGAAAGTTAATTTTAACCAATTAACTTTAGCGAAGCGTACTCACCAAATGCCGAATAATTGAAAAACTAGAAAAGACTATAGGAATCATGTGGTGAAAAAATATTTTTACTGCTAAAAAAACGGGTCAAACCGTTGATATGTCAACATTTATAGAGGGAGGTTGTATATGAGGTTTGTAAAAGGGTTAATAGGTTTAATATTAATTACGGTTGGTCTTATGTTGATAGTCATAACAATTGACGATTCTTTACTAATCAAAAATATACTTTTAAAAGTTTTAGGGACGTTTTGTATTTTTATTGGGGCAGATATATTACATAGGCAATTCCATCCTAACAAATACAATAGAATATAAAATAAATCGAGGCACTCATTACACTTTAAAAAGTGACCCCTCCCCCCAGTGTTCTCTAAGCTTGTCATTACATTGAATTTGCACTCGATATAAATCAATTAATTGGTCATCTATTGATTCTGCTACTGAAATTTTTAGTGAGGAATGGATATCCGATGACGAGTTTTTTGTCCCCGAATCTGAAATTTATGGGAATAATAAACCATCAATTAAAAAAAGTACTTCGAATAAGAAAAACATAGGGAGATTTTAGTCTTCCTATGTTTTCATTCTTATTATTTATCTGTTTGTTCTTGCTTGTTTTTCAAATACTCCGCACGTATTTTTTCAAGTTGCTGCTTTTTATCAAATTTGGCAGGCTTGTGTTTTTCATGATACTTTGTCACAGCTACCTTACCTTTGGTATCCAATTGATATTTCCCCACTTTGTTCACCTACTTTTCTTTCCTTAAAGAGAATCTATTCAACAACTATAATATACCTTATTTTACTGAAGTAAACCTTATTAGTGTACTGCTAACCTTGCATATATCCGTAAAAACATTAAAAACTTAGTAAAATAATTCATCGTAAAATGGTGATTTTATTCATATTAGGATATTAAACCACAATTACTATAGAAGATAAATGAAAGTCAAAATGCATTGTTGCAATCTGTAAAACGCCATTTAGTTTTAGGCGGTGAATTTGTATTTGACACTAGAAACCCAATCTTAAGTGAACTTGCTCTTTTTGAAGAATATGAGGAAAAGTCCATTCATCAAAGTGATGAAGAAATCAAGATTCTTCATCGAGAAGAATATAATCATTTAACACAAATATTAACATGCCACTCTAAACATATTTCAGATTCCGTCGAGTTTGAAGATACAATAAAACTTCGATTTACATACCCATTAGAACTTAAAAGACTTTTAGTGCTTTGAAATACTAAATATATATGGTTCATGGAAAAAAGATGAATTTAAGGCTGACAGTATATCTATGGCTGTACATGTAAAAATTACAGAAGGGCTTTGATATTTAGAAAAGGAGGATATAATATCCTATTCAATCCCCAAAACAGTAGCTATCATAAAACAACCTTTAGGCTTGTGCGTATGGATACACTTATTACACGCAAGCCCTTTTGTTATGCTCTTCTAATTGCTCCTGTAGCCTCACAGTTGGCTTTATAGCAACGGATTTAGTATTCCTCAGCTCCACTCACTAGCTCTTCAAACACTCCTAAGTGCTTGCTACGGTTGTTGTTGTAACCTAACTCAAAGTTGCAGCAAACATGATAGCCATAAGTAACTCTCCCTCATTGTTAATCTCCATCTCAGTGTTAGGCAATAACAATAATCCACCTGTTCTATCAAGCACCTCTGTTCTACCTACTACCTTCACATTGCTGATACTGAATATTTGTGAGCGTTATTTCGAATCACATCTTTTTTCGTCCCATGCTCAGCGCTGCTTGCTTTAAAATATCATTCTCCATCAGTAAACGTTGGTTTTCTTTGCGTAATCGAGCTAGTTCGTTATCTTCTTCAGAGCGATTATCTTTGGCAGCGAATGAACCGGTTTCTTGATGGTTTTTAATCCAGCGGTCTAAAGCCGAAGGCGTTATATCGTATTCTCGGGCAATATCAGCACGAGATTTTCCATTTTCATAAAGCTTCACTAATTGCAATTTAAATTCAGATGTAAAAGTTCGACGTTGACGTGACATAGTAACACGCTCCTTTAAGTTGGTAGTCTAAGTGTACTAGCCCTTATTTTTTCATGTCCAACTTAGTATAGCCGATTCAGAAAATTGTGTTTACAAAAGTAGAAATCTAATAACAAGGACCGGAAAATCAATCTGAAAAGTCGCTTTCCTTACGTAAGGGAAAGCGACTTTTTGTATAGTCTTATTCATTTAAATGGCCCGTTTGTCGAACAAATAAATCCCTAAAAGATAATCATTAAAAAAGGTTAAATATTGAAACGTAGCATTCCGTTATGCCAGTGCAGTAGTAAACCCAAGCTGTTATGAATATTTTAGGTAAAGTTAAAAGGAACGACATTGATTATATATATTAAGGCTTACGGCATTATTCTAATTGCCGTTTTCTACAAAGCATTCTTGTGTAGAAAATGTGTAGAATCTTTTCTTTTTCTATCCTTTTCTAACGTATTCACAAAAAAAGGAAAAACGCCTCAAACCCTTTATACTAAAGGATTTGAAGCGTTTTTCAGTTGGGTCAAACTTGTTCTATCTGAACCTTGATACGTCCCAGGAGGACATACCGTAATGCTGATATATCAATGGTTAACCTATATAGTGTTCACCATTTGTTTACTTTACTTTTTAGACCACCCATCACGGAGTGGTCTTCTTAAAGCCTATTCAACTAAAGCCCCGTTAGCTTAAGAATTGAGAATCATATGTTGCTGCTGTTATATTTTTTAACGACGGTTACTAAAATTGCAATAATAAAAACGATGACACTATTTATCATTAAAAAGTACCCTAGTTGCATGCCATAAAACACTGCAAAAGGATCGCGAATAACAAATACGGCTAATGCTCCACCGATTGAACCAAATAAGACTGCTAGTAGAAGTATTGTGAAAGCAGAAAAATATAGATTTTTCTTTTTTCTATAAAATATAAATCCAATAATATTTGCAATAACGATAAAAAAAACCATAAGTATTATGAAAAAACTATCCATTTAACTCACCCTCCATAAACATATTTTACCGTTCGGGCTAAAAACCTTGTTGAACTATTCTGCGCGTTGGTTTAATAATACCTCAAATCAGATTCATTTGGATATTTCTTTCCATTTACCACTCCAGCCAATTGTCTAACGATGGTTCACGATGCACTATTTGTGGCAGGCCATCCCTTTCATTTAATCAATTATAAAAAGGCACAAGACTCCCTCAAATAAATTAAATTTCATCGAGTTAATAACCCTTCTCTCTTACATTTTTATACATATCATTAAAGATGAAAGGAGGGAAAATAATGTGCATAGACAAAAATAATTGTATTTGTTTATCTACACCTAGAAAATGCGATGCGTCTGGTCCATTTGTAGCTATCGATATAAAATGCATAAACACACCTGTTGGCAACAACGAAGGTTCAATAATTTCTTTTTCCTCTGGAATTTCAAATTCTGTAGTTATTATTGTAGGCACTTTAATGGGAGCTAGTCTCATAGGGTTTGGTACTGCCATAAATGGCGTGGCAATACGATAGACTTAACTGGAATTCCAAGCGAAGCCTTCTCAGTTCCACGCAATGGTAATATTACTGCTATTTCCGCAACATATGATTACTTTTTAGATCTTAACCGAGGAGGGTTTACTACTATAACAGCTCAAATCTATCGTGCTCCTGTAGAAAGTAACATCTTTACTGCTACAAATGCACGTGTTGATTTAGCTCCACCTGTCGCCGGAGTTCCAGCAGGAATAACTTTTGGTTCAGCAGAAATAGAGCCAGTACATGTCTCCGTTGGTGATCGTTTATTGATGGTATTTTTTATTTCATCTGTAATAAATCCTCCTGCATTAATCACCACAGTTACCGGTAATGCCAGTGCGGGTATTAATATTGTATAAAAGAATTCCCTCTAAACTAAGTGCATGATCGATACATGCACTTAGTTATTTGTGGAAAACTATCACGTTCGTTTAACCAATTATAAAACGGTACTGGACGTTCTTTGTGGGTCTTGTCCTCCACAGATGATGATTTACTAGACTTCATGCTTGAACGCTCAACAGCCTTACTATAAGCCCCTACAAATACAGCTCTTAATGTACTAGCAACTGTCAGTACACCTTCTTTAATGTCCAAAGCAATTTTGAATAGGACGTTCTTAGCTTTTATGAAGTCAGGTGCACTATGAACCTGAGCAGCTAATACAACCTTATGTAATTCATCTTTTAGGTTATCTGCTAAAGGTAAGCTATTCATGAAATCAAACAGTATCACTTGATACTCATTCATGTATTCCTTACAAGCTTCTTTCTCAGCGTGAGCATCTATATATACTTGCTGTAAAGTGCTTGTTTTAAAAGAAGAAAGATTAAAAGATTTAGATGATTGGTTTTCAGATTGTGGAGGACAAACCGCGTCATTACTAGCTTCGTTAGCTGTCTCTCGTTGGGACACGCTCGATGGGACATAAGGTAAAATACGATAAATACTAGCCCCTTTTATGCCGTTTAATTTCGTACCAGGTTTTATCGATGATACCCAATGACTCTAATTTCTTAATTGACCGATAAACTGTCTTTGTACTAATCTCTAATGCTGTAGCAATTGTGGCTGCCTTCAAATGACAAGCCCCCGGATGTTCCAGTGAATGACTAGCAAGCTTGAAAACGATGGCACGTTCACTCTCAGTTAAATTAAAGTAATGAACTGCTATGTGGTCCTCCAAACTCTTATCCATATCTGCTACTGATTCAAATGTTGTGTATGCTGCTAAGTATTCAAATGCCATCGTTTTCACCTCACTTTATTGGTCCGTATACCGATTACTTAAATTTATCTTCTACAGCTGATAGACCTTCGTTTATGATTCCTAGTAGTATAGTTGCAAACTCAACAACTTCATTGGATTCGTTGTGCTTGATAGTTCCTTTCAAGCAACCTTTTACGGTAGATAATACGAGTGTTTGTTCAAATAAATAATTAGATCGTTTTTGCTCAAGCTTAAAATAATTGTTCATGGGTTTCTCTCCTCAAAAGTAATTTAATAAAACTTATTAGTTATAATATAAACCCTAAAATTTATAAACGCAATTCTTTTATAACTTTTAGGTTATTTTTTATTTCATTCTAGGTTTTAATCATATATAATAAGTTCAAGGAGTAATTACAAAAGCGAGGTGTGTAAAATTATGATGGCTGAAAAAATCCGGATGTTATTAGCGAAGAAGGATATGAAACTTACCCAATTGGCAGAAATGTTGGGAACGTCTCAACCAAACCTATGGAAGAAAATGAAGCGTGATAATTTTAGCGAAAGGGAGCTATTAGAAATTGCTGAAGTGCTTGGAGTTAAATACGAAGCGAATTTTATCTTAGAGGACGAAACAAAGATATAACTCAGAAGTAGAAGATGAGGGATAGTTTTTTGAATACATTAGAACAAACAACAAACGAATTGCTTGAAAAAGGTTATACAATTGAGGAGATTAAAGCAGCTTTTGAGGAAGTAATTGATAAAGCGATACAACCGAAGAATGATGTTGAGACAGATAACAATTAATGTTGTCTGTTTTTTGTTTTTCCAATAAACTGTTATTATAGGAGGGATGTACTATGCATGTTGGAAAAGTAAAGTGGTTTGAATCATTATGGTCAGTTTTATTGTGCTTCATATTAGCACCGTTATCAGGATATCTTTCTCTATTTCCAGCTATTATATTTTCTATTTTAAGAATAAGAAAAGAAATAAAGAGGATGATTATCAATAAGCAAAATAATTTACCATTGAATCACAAAATTCCTTACGAAGGACCGAAAAAGGTAAAAGAGGATATTGTTACACAAATTAAGTCACTCAAATGAGTGGCTTTTTTCATGCATAAAAATGCTCCCTTTGTATGCATAAGATTATTTACTTTTAATCTTCTATTTAAATAACTCTTTTCTTATAACCATCTCCATTTTTGTCTAAACTAAAAGTAGTCTCAAGAGTAAACTCTAACTTCTAAAAGAAGGAGAAAAAAATGAAGAAAAAAATTATCTCATTAGCAAGTCTAACAGTAATACTGTTACTTTCTGGATGTTGGGATGTTTCTGAACCCCAAAGAATGTATTATATTCATGGAGTAGGTATAGATTTCAAGGATGGCCAATATGAAATTTCCATGCAAATTATTGACTTTTCAAACGTAGCTAAATCTGACCAACCAATCCCAACTCCAACGCAAGCTGAAATTGGAATTTCAAAAGGTAAAACAATGGAAGAAGCTTTTTTTAAATTATATCGTTCCATTGATCAAAAAGTATTTTGGGGCCATATGACCTATCTTCTTTTATCTGAAGAGGCAATGAAAAATGAGCATGCTATCCCAATTATTGATAGTTTATTACGTTTTAGGGAAACAAGATATCAAATTTGGGTTTATTGCACCCAAGATTCTATAAAAGATATTCTATTAATTACACCGATTTTAAACAAATCTCTTACTTCATCCAAACTTAGTACCCCGCTTGATTCTGGTGCAAAAGAAACTATTATTCAACCTGTAAATTTACGGAATTTAATGATTTCATTGAATGAACCGAGTCATGAAATTAGTATACCTTTAGTTACTATTAATAAAAATCATTGGGAGACATCCGAGCAGTCACCTAAGGAAACTGCATTAACAGGTGTAGGCATACTGTCTAAAGATGGTTTTAAAGGTTTTATCAAGGACAATGCTGTGCGGGGGAGTCAATGGATGAGTGATGAAAAAAATCGAGGAGAAATAACCTTTAAATTAGAAAATGGTGATCAAGATCATTTAACAGTAGGTATAGAAAAATTAAAAGTAGAAATAAAACCCATTGTAAAAAGTAATCAAGTTAAATTTGATGTTGATATTAAACTCAATGCCAATATTAATGGTTTTAAGGGGAAATTAACAACTGATGAAATAAGAAAACGCATTGTTAAAGAAATTAAAAAAGATATTAAAGAAACATATGAAGAAGGGTTACAGTTAGACACTGATATTTACCGTTTATCTGAATACCTATATCGATACAATGTAAAAGAGTGGAAGAAGTTGGAGGAGGATGGTAAAGTGCCTTTAACTAAAGATTCGATTAGTAACATAAATGTTTACGTAAATAAAATAAATCCAGGTAGAAAAACATTTGAAGAAACACTTAATAATTAGTAAAAAGACCAGGTACTCATTCTTAAAGTGAGTCCTGGTCATTTGTTTATATGGCTTAATAGTAATTCTTCAACTTGCGTTTTTAATGCTTGATTAGCAAAGCATAATACTTCATCTTCTCCAGCTGTTTTTACTATCACATCACTAAAATATTCATCTGCATTTACCCATTTTAATACTTCAATGTTTTTCTTAGCTAAAAGACGTTTCTTGTTATAAAAATCATTTCTTAAATCTTTTAATAAACCATCTAAAAGTCTTCTTACAAACTTTCGAAAAGGTGGTACAATATTCTAATAATTGCAAGAAAGGAAGTGATGGCTTATGGCATATATGGCAAAAAAGGCTTTTAAAATTATTATGCTAAGGAGATGTTACATTGAAAATCGAAGAAATCAAATCAGAAACAGAAAGATTAACGTTGAGGCCATTACGAAACCAGGATTATGAACGATGGTTAGAGGGATTTAGTAAACGACTCCCCTCTCAGAACATATATGATGACGACATAATGGATTTGACTGAATGGACCCAGAAAAAATTCAACGATGTGGTTACAAAACATCGAGAATTAGCCAATCAGGATGAAGCGTACGTTTTTGGTGTTTTTCGGAAGTCAGATCAAAAACATATAGGTAAGGTTGAATTTTCTACAATTATGAGAGATGAATTTCAGTGGGGCCTTCTGGGTTATACGATTCATAATCAATTTTGGAAAAATGGATACGGTAAGGAGGCTGTTAAAGAAGGCATTCGTATCGCTTTTAAAGACCTTGGTTATCATCGTATCGAAGCTCATATCAATGTTGATAACACGCCCTCAATTCGATTGGCTGAAAGTGTCAGGATGGTCTATGAATGTACGAGAAAGGGATTTATTTATGAATTTGGTGGTTGGACCGATAACCTAGTGTACTATATGAATTCAAAATAGGTACAAAATAACTCCTAAAGTGACACAAAAAAAGCCCAGGCTCAAAATTGAGTACCTGGGCTTTAAATAGTTATTTTACTCTAGCAAGTTGACCTCTATACAAGTAGGCTCCCGGCCAACTTTCATTCGGAACATAAAATATTGTACCACTATAAACTATTGGAAGTCTTGGTGGATCTTGTTCAATAGTCACTCTACTAGTAAATGATGGCCCCTTATATACTTGTAGATATATTTCATGAGGCATTGTTGGTTCTGAGGAAGAATAATTAACTGATAGAGTTTTTGGAGAATCAATTTCCTGTGCTGAAGAACTTAATGCTCCTGTAAACATTAGAGCCCCACAAACAACTAAACCAGTAAATATTTTTGATATTTTCATAAATTATGTACTCCTTTTGTAATATCTTTTTTAAATATATACATACTAATCGTATGTCGCTATAGCATACCCTCGAGTTACTATTATCCTATTATTCCCTAAAATAGAAATTAAATCTAATATTTACGCCAAAACACACCACACATACCGCCTTTTTTTTGGCGTGTTAAATTAACTACTTTAAAAATGCGCCAAATCACGCCAATTATACCGGCATTTTTTGGCGTGTTATTATTTTTTTATATAACTTAAGTAACATTTTTAGTGAAATTCACATTAAAACACTTGATATTTTTATTTAAATTAGTTCATATACTAAGATAATAGTTTTCACTAAATCGTCACTTTAGTATCATGTAATAAGTAATAAGAAATAAGACCAGCTCGGCTAATTAGCTTTGCTGGTCATTTGTTTACTTATTACGTCGTTGCTGAATCGTAATATACAAGCCTAACAATCTATCACTTGTCATAGTACCATTCTGTAAATCCTTCAAATGTGATTCCTGAATAATACCGTCCTTTACTGCTTGTGCAATAAAGTTTTCTGTTTCAGTTTTCATAGCTGGTGAACCTGGGTTCCAATTTGTCATTTTGATTTCCTCCTTTTTGTCTTCCACAATTAATTGAACTTGTCCTTTGCTATTAGTTGGGACAGTTACTTTTCCTTCTAATTTGTAGCCTTTAGGCATTAACCAAGTTGGTTTCACTTCAAAGTGTGGTCGGTCAATAGCATTAGTCCATGTACCTCCCCACTCGATGCCTATCTTCTTAGCAATGGCACCGACTTTATTTAAAGTAGTCACATCATATAAAGATTGTGGAGGACCCACAGCAATATCCCACGCTAGGCGTGATTTGTGATTACTGTCTAATGTCCAAGTAACAATTTGCCCTGGTCGAGTGCGTCCTTGTGCATAGAGGTAATTTTGGCGTGCTTGTGAACGATATGTTTCAGTAATGAAGATATTTGTAATTCCTACCTTGTAGCACTCCTGGAACAAAAGACGACAGGCTGTTTGTGCAGCCGCCGTTAGTTCATTTAAATCTCGACATGTAGTTGTTACACTTGTCATTTTGCTTCTCCCTCCCCTGTTGTATCTTTTACAATTGATAAGATATTCTTGATGAAATTCGGTGTAGGTAAGCCCATTTTTGTACCGTTTTCTGTGATAAAAATAAATTCGAGTACACAGAATGCAATGGCTGCTCCATCACCTGCGTACTCGATACCTGGAATAACTAAAGCTAATAAATACACCGAACCAACTAGCATTAAATAATAAATCTTTCGAATAATACCGTTGAAACCAACACGGCTGTTCAAGTTACGATTGAAGATACCGCCCATAATACCAGTGACATAATCAATCGCCATAAAGCCAATTAACACAGTTACAGCCATTCCTAGACCATCCACAGCATAGGACACTAAAGCACCAATTAATCCACTGATTGCTGCTACCCATTTTTCCATTACAACACTTCCTTTTTTTCCATAATAAAAGCCCTCCACACCTGATTGTGGAAGGCTAAATATTTATTGTATTTTTGATTTAAGATATTCAATTACACCCCGATAGAAATAGATGAATTACCATTCTAAATACATAGAGGGCAGGCTATTTTGCTTGCTCTTTTCTTTTACAAAAGAAAGGAGAATTTATTTGGCTAGTATCACAAAACGTGGCAGCACATGGCAATATATGATTAATCACTATATGGATGGCAAAAGAAAGCCTATTTCAAAAAGTGGTTTTTCTACTAAAAGAGAAGCACAAATAGCAGCTGCAGAAAAAGAATTACTATTAAAAAAAGGTAATCAAGTAATTGTTAAAGAAAAACCTTTTGCTAGTTATTTTGAAGAATGGATTGAGTTGTATAAATCCAACAAACATATTAATACCTATAACCGGTATTCAAATTCAGTTGAACGTGTAAAGGAACATTTTAAAGATAAACCAATTCAAAAAATCACTAGAGCTGATTACCAAATTTTTTTAAATGAATATGGTAAAGGTAAATCAAAGGAGACTGTTAGAAAGCTCAATACACATATAAGAGCGTGTGTAAGGGATACAATTGAGGAAGGATATATAATAACGGTAGACTTCACTCGCAAAGTGGAATTAAACGCTACTAATAACGCTAAAAAGAGTGAAGATAAACATTTGAACTACAATGATAGCGTCAAGTTATACAAAGAACTATTTAATCGCATTTCGCCTTCCACAAGCACCTACCATTTAATTTTATTGGGGCTTGTATCAGGATTGCGGTTTGGAGAGTTAACAGGACTAACTACAGATTGTTTCGATTTTAAACTAAACCAATTAAAAGTTTACCGAGCATGGGACTATAAAAGAGGAACTGGATTTGGGCCATTAAAAAATGAACAATCCGAGAGAAAAATATCTATAGATAAGAAAGTTATGAATGAATTTAAGAAACTAATATTGGCAGTACCTGAAAATGAAAACAACTTGGTTTTTTATAGACAATCGTCCATTAAGACAGTAACAAATGAAGGTGCAAATAAATTATTACGAAAAACACTAGATGCATTAGAAATCGAACATATCTCCATTCATGGTTTACGACATACACATGCCAGTGTCTTAATCTATAAAGGAGCTAATATTCATTCTGTTTCTAAACGATTAGGACATTCAGATATTCAAACAACACTTGATCACTATTCGCATGTATTAAAAGAAATGGAAGAACGGGATGAAGAAATAGCGATTAATGTTTATTCATCTTAATTTCTTTGTTCACCATGTTTACATTTTGTTTACCTAATTTATTTTTTATATGTTATTCAATGAGATTCTTTAAAATATCAATATAAACAAAAAACGCTCAAAACCCAGTAGTGATAAGGTTTCAAGCACTTTTCATTTCGGTTAAAAATCAACCATTAATTTGTTATTGACGTCCCAGGAGGGAATTTGATAGTCTCCCAAAACGTTAATATCACTGGTTTTCTGAATAGATTGTGTAGAAAATGTGTAGAGTAAAAATGTATGAATATTTATTCTATCTCTATACATGTAAATAAACTGAAATCAGTAGCTTAAAAATACCCATTTCCAAAAGTAATCTTACAATTAATTTTTAGTGATTCTTGATTGAATAAAGATCTAGCCTAACGAATCAATTTTTCTGCTGCTTGTTGAACAAAATCATTGTAGTCTTCTTTAGTAAGTGCTTATCAAAAAAGATTAACCTCTGATTTACAAGAAAGTTGAGTGTTTATACACAGTTTATATGACTTCATTTACAGCAACTTTATGTATGAATACGGGGGTGCCAAAGGGAAAATAACTAAAAGTGCTGAAAAACTAGTGTTTACAATGGTTTTTCAGCATCCAATTTAAAGGCTGACCCACACTTTGACCTAAAGTGATTAAAAATAAATTCTTACGGAGACAAATCTGTTTTTTACACTTCAATCAAGAAGATAGTAATAATTTATAAAACAACATAATTATCACTCATGAAGTTTTGAAATCTATATCTATTTTTATAATAATATGCAAAACTAAATCTTGAATAAGCAGTAATCATTTACACATAGCTTTTCCATTAACTTAATTGCTCTTTCATTATCATCATTAGAATAATACGAAATAAACCACTTACAAGAATTTGAGATACTATAACTAATCTCCTCAAAATAATCGTAATCTATTTCTGATAAAGAATGTCCTAATACAAAGATATTTTCCACATGAATCAAAGAGGTAAAAAAACTTTTTTGTGTTTCTATTATCGCTTTAGTGTCTTTATAAGTTCTTTTAAAATAAGCTTTTATAACTTCCTCAGCCTCTATGTCTCTAAAATCTCTTTCATGTTGATATTCCAAATATGCTGCATATTCATCACCAGTCATTTTCGAAATATCATTTTTAGTCCAGTATGAGTTATTATGATGACCAAGAATAAGCTTTTCACCACGATTAGCTTTACCATGAATATAATTAATTTTATTTTCTGGTATCGAATATACTTTTTCTAAAGTACTTGTATAATTAAAATTCAAATAAATATTACTAGCTTTCACAATTTCGGGCATTTTACATATCGGATTTACTTCTGTCTCTACAATTTTAATCCAGTTAATAAATTGCTTATTTAAATCATCTGTAAAATTTAAATTCTCTTTTATCATATCTTGATAATCATGATTTGCACTATCTCTCCATTTTTCATCTCCATATCCTAAAAAATATCCTGAATTATCTACTTCTAATTGTTCATAATCCAACATTCCTAAGGCTTCTTCTAAGTTACTCCATAAATCTTGTTCTAAAATATATTTTTCCAATTTATTATATGTATTAAGTTTTAATTGATCATACTCAGATATACTATTTATAGTATATAAACCTATGGCAATCATTTCTGACTTTTTTTCTAGTGTTAACAAATACTCCATAAAATCTGAATATTTAGATTTTAACCCGTGTGCTATATCAAATCCATTACCTATAACTACTAAATCCATACAAATCTCACCTTTTTAAGTGTTTTAAAATTTTGTATAATATCTTTTCAGCCATGCGCTAATACCTTCTAATCCTGGGTAAATAATTCTTTCACTAATATTTGCTTGGTCTAACTTATCTCTAATTTCCATTTTCAATTCTTTCGGAATAATTATTTTGGTATAAATACCATCAGGATGTTCATCCATAAGCTCATCAAATTTTTTATTGGGATTAGATATAACTGTAAACATAGCATATTGATTTATTATTCTTTCATCTATTGATGGTGGCTCAAGACATATAACAAAATCTTTATCTTCGTCTTCAATTTGATTATTATTCAAATTATCAAACTCATTTAAAGAAATATTTTTTAATGAATCTACTGTAAATACTAAAGAACCTTCATCTTTAAGAATTTCATTAAGTTTATCAGGTAAGAGTTCATTAACTTTCAATATATCCATACACCAAATCGCACCATCTTTATTAAACTCCCTACTATTTGAAGTTGCAAAGTGTAGTGCTACGTATGGTGAAAAAGACCAATCAAGGAGTCTTGTCGGCAAGCCATAATGCTGTGCTATAGCTAATAGTTCCCAAACATTATCATTGTCTTTTATAAGTGTATTTGCATACTTTTTGAAATTTCTTAATAAATGTTTTTCAGCTGTTTTATTATTTAGCCTCATTAAACTCGTTTTTAAATCATATCCAGCATTACTAACACCTCTATATGCTAAACTCGATCTATATCTGTTATGAATAGATCCTTTTTCAAAATTAAACAAGTATTCCTGTAGCTCTATCCAAGTATCGAATTTTTTTTCTTCTATCAATATACTCTCTCCTTAACAAAGTTAAATATATAAATTAACCTTTTAATTTTATAAGATTAAATATTTCACTAATATACTCTTGAATACGAACAGCATTCGCAAACTTAGATTTAATACGTCTCAACCAAAACACATGTACATCTTCTAAATAAAAAATCTCATTTTCCCTATCAAAATTATGATTTAAGATATAATCTAAATAATTTTCTACGATAGGTATGGCTAATTCAGCTATTTTATTTTCAAGTAAACGTCCTCCCGGATTAGATTTCATAAATTGCGTAGGATGACAGAATTTGAAGATATTAAATAAATATTTACCTAGCTCTTTATCAATTTCTAACTCTGTAACAAATCTATTTAAATTTATGAAATACTCTAACCGATCTCTAACTTCATAAAAATCTCCTGTTTTATCAGCAAACTTAATTGATAAATTTAAAAGTTTATTAAATTCCGTACTACTTCTTAATTCTTGATTAATTTCAAATATATCAATAGCATAGCTTAACATATATGGCCCCGTGTCTTTTAAATCTGCATCTTCAAAATTAAATGGTTCTTCAGATAACAAATATTCATTATTGAATATCCTTATAAATGCGTTTAATACATCTGTATTTAAGTCTATATCGTACTTAACTTCATAAGATTCACCTACCATTACAGCCATCAAAATCTTACAAAAATCTTCATTACCCTGGGATTCAAATAGATTCCCTAAGCTTTGAGTATTCAACTCTATACTCACTGCTTCCACTAGTGATTCTATAAAACTTGGTAAATCTTCAACTAATAATACATCGATTTTATATGATTCTAAATAATACTTATAGAATTCAAAATATGAATTCCATCTATCTAAATCATATTTTGTTAAAACCATATAAAATTTTGTACCATTTATATTCTGACCATAATCCCTTAAAAACTGAAAGTATATTTGGTGTATATTGATATCATTAAATCCATAACCCATCATTAATACCACATTACTAGAAAAGATAGTATATAGCTTACTTCTAAAATAACCATATTCGTTCATAAATTTATAATACTGAGAATGTGTAAATATAACACCATTATTAGACTCTTTATCCCCATGGATTTTTATTATAGTTTTCTCTTTTTCATTCCAATCTAACTCCTCATTTTTACCAAGTGATTGAACTTTAAAACTTTGGCTAGTAAAAATATCTTCTTCTAAGACTCTATCGTAATTGGTTGTAACAATTGAATTAAATTCTAAATTATTGAGCTTTTTCAGCTTTTCAATTTGCCCATGATCTTGTTTATCTTCAATCGGTACAATTAACTCTAATAGTATTTTCGAAAAATCTAATTCTAATTTATTTTTAGTTTGTTCATCTACTAACTTTTGAAGAGCCTCATTATTTTCTATTTGTTTAGGGTTTATACTTAAAATTTTTAATATCTCCTCTCTACATGTTTCAAAAGAGATATTAGAATAATACTGAAATAGTGCTTGCGCTATTTGTAAAGGATCTACTCCATTTATATCTTGTTCATTTAAATGTAAAATATTAATCTTATCTTTAATACCTATTATAAGTTCTCTCCAGTTAGGATATCCAAAAGGAATGCTAAAACCAGCCCCTATAAAGGGAACTACCTTACGTTTTAATAAACTTGTAATTAACTCTTTAGGAATATCTCTACGCTCTATAAAGGTTACTTCATTCAATAAAATCACTCCTATATAAAAAATATTAATGAATAGGCTACACAAAGAATATCAATTTTTGTGTAGCTTTAAAACGCTCCTTTTTAAAATTCGTATTATTCCAAACCTTTAATTTCGTTTACATTAAGATTAATTAACCCCTTTTCTCCTGCCAAAAAGGTATATTTAGTGTAAGGAGTATATAGTTTTGGTGGAGTGTTATCAACAACTATAATTTGATAATCTTTTCCTAACTCCAAAAGAATTTTATAAATTTCTTCATATACTTCTGGGTCATTTATTCTTTCTTCAACTTGTATTGATTCTTCACCATGTTCTGTTTTTATAGTTCCTAAATATTTGCTTAAAGTGTCCAATAATAACACTCCAGGATGCCCTACAGCATATCTTTCTTTTTTACTTTCTAAAATAGAAGCTAAATATGCAATTTGCATACATTCTATCAAACCACCACTCTCGTGCTCAAAAACACTTGCTCCTTCATGATATGGGATGTATTTTTCATAATCAATGTAAGTGTCTTCACCTACATTATATTTCAACCTTTCCATATAATGTTTGTATTTTTTATTTATAAATTCAAATATTTCTTTTTTGTTATCTTCACTAATCTTTAATTTTTCTAATTCTTTTTCTAATCTTTCTTTCTCTCTATCTAAGTCTCCAATCAAATCGTTTGTTTCATCAATTTTGTGATGTATTCTAATACACTCATTAATGATTTCTTTTTCTTTGTTATAATTATTTATTAAACTATTAATACTATCAATTATAGAAAGAAAAGGAACTGATGTTTCTTTTGCAAATTCTTGAATAGCTGTTTCTAGTATAGATTGTTCTTTGAGAAGTTTTGATATCGATTCTTCTATATCAATAATTTTATTTTCCTCTTTTTCAACTATGCTATTAACTAATTTGATTTTATTTTCAATTTCTTTTTGAATCTTATTTAACATATTATCTGGTCTACTAATGTTATGAATATGACTTTTAACAGTGGAATGACAAAGAGGACATTCAATATCTTGCTCTGGTACAACTAACTTATAATTTATTTCAAGAGTTGTATCTATTTCAAATTTTTCTGTTTCATATTCTACTATTAATAATTTCTTAGAAACTAAAGAGGTTTGCAATTCACCTTTTAAATTATGTAAATCATTTATTTCATTAGTAAGTTTTAGTAATCTATTTTTCAGCTTTATATACATATTATTTTCACTAATTGTATTACTGCCATTTTGCCGAATAATCGATTCTTTTGTAACAATTTGTTCCTTAATCTTATCTTCTATTTTATTTGCTTTTGCAGTTAATTCATTGAAATCTTCTGCCTCTTTAACTCGAAGATAAGTCGTATACCCCTCTATTTCTTTATTTAGGTTAATAATTTTGTTTTTTATATTCACTATCTCTTCCAGTAATTGATTCTTATCATGCTCGGTTAGGTTAAAAATCATTTCAAAAGCATAGGGGTTTTTGTTTTTCACAAAAACCGATTTATTTTCTAGAAAATCATCCGTACCTAATGAATGTTGTTTTATATATACATACCTAAAAATATCACGAAATGAAATAGTTTCAATTTCTTGCTCATTACTATGCGCCTTATATTTAGAACGCTTATATTCATTTATATTCAGCTTTCTCATTAGTAGCTGCATTGCTTCTTTGACTTCTACTCTTTTAGGTATGTACTCGTCTATATCACTAAATGAACAAAAATAAATACCTATTTTTGTTTGTTTTTCTTTTAACAATCTGAATAGAGTGATTATTTCGTTATCTATTTTTAACTCAATAAAGATTCGATCACAATGTTTATTGAGTTCTTTTTGTACTTTTAAATCAATTTTCGATTTTTTTCCTAAGCAGTAATCTATTAAATTTAAAACTAATGACTTACCAGAAGTTCTATCGCCTCTAATTATATTTAAACCCTCATCAAAATCTAATGTCCTTTTATATCTGGGGCCTAAAATAATAAGTTTTTGTATTACTATTTGGCTCATAATTATCCTCCTAATATTATTTTTTTATTTTCAGAAGTGTTTTTAATGTTACTAATAGCAATATTATAGTTTTCTATTAATTCCGCTATAAATGACATATCAATTTCATTGATAAAATTTATACCCTCTGGTGTAAGTTTTACACTAATATCATTAATTTTGTGAGATAACTCACCTTTAATTTCAACATAATTAAAGTTAGTTAACTCTAATAAAATTTTATTGATTTTAGTTTGAAACCTAAAAGGTAAATTTTTTTCCAAATTAATCTCAGCCACCTTACTATTACTTTCAAATACTTTAATTAGATTAAAATTAATAAGGCTATAATAAAATACAATGTCTGATATTTTATTAAACTTTCTATTACTTTTTAAATAAAATGCGTAAAGTAAACAAAGGGTTTTGATTAGCTCAAGTTGTTCATTATTAAATAAAAGTTCAATGGATGGTGGTACTAGTAATTTTTTTATTTCTACTTCTGAATTCATAATCTCTTTTCTCCCCACCAAATCTTTTTCTTACCATCATTAGCTAAAATATGTATAAAGCCCTTATTTTCTTGTTCATTTGATTTATTGTGTTCCTTAAATAAGGCTTTTAATCTTCCAAAATCTACATTTTCTAAGCTAGAATGAATAACTTCTAAAAACTGTTGACTATTACCATATTGTTTAAAAGTTTCAGCATAATGTACTTTATATTGCATTAATACGTTAAATAATATTGCATTAATAATCTCAATACTCATTCCACTCTTTTTTAAATCTCGAATATATATTTCCGCAGCAACATAAAATAATGAACTAAGCTCTATCAGAGTAGGCTCAATATTTTCCAATACTAATTTTTTATAAAATAAATTACCTTCTAAATTTCGGTCAGTGTCAGTAATAGTAGCTCCTAGAATTATTGTTTCATCTATATTAGTTGCAGCTGTCAATTCAGTTGGAGACGGATTTCCCTCACCCTCTTCAAAAAAATTTAATATTTTTCTTATCTCTTCTTCATGAGAAGAATTATTTGCATTATATCCAATTGTAATAAGTCCATAATCCTCTCGAAATTCCCTTCTCTTTTCAGGTGTTGGATTATTAAGAATAATATAGTGATTTCCATTGAAATATTCTTTGTGATCTTTAACTAGTGTTCGAATAAATTGATCATCAAATGAAAAACCAATAAACAGAAGTTTCTTTGTTCCTGTTACTAGTTTTAGTAGGTTATCGTATTTTTTATCTTTATATAAACTTTCGTAACTTTCCTTACTTATAACAATATTGCCTGGATTGGATATATGTCCATGAAGATGGCAAATTCTTTTTTCATTAAATAGTTCTTGAGTACTGAAATTTATACTTTGTAATTCAATTGGAACATTTGCACTCTGTAGGTACTTAGATAATAAATGTTCGTAATTAGTTGTTAAATAGAGATTAAAATTTAATCTACAAATATCAGAGTAATTATGTAATTTTTCATTTTCTAGCTCTACTGTTTTTTCTTTAATCAGCTTTACAATTTCGCTTTGTATATCTTGGTCTACAATTGTTGCCAGGTCTTTAATGACATTAATTGCACCCCAATAATCATATTTTTCTAAATACACATTAACTGCTTGTTTTAAAAAAAGAAGATTACCTGTAGAATACATATCTGCAATATTTTCAATTAATTTTTTCCACGTAGGTACTTTAAAAGGACTTGATAATCCTGCTCCAATGAATGGTACTATCTTCCCCTCTTTATAGTCAGCCTTTAATAATTTAAGAGTTTGTTCCAAACTAATTTTCACCCCTGTTGTTTTTGTTTATAGATAATTATAACTAATATAGATAATAATTACATCATTATAAAAGTTGAAATATAATTACATTACTTGTAATTATATTACTCAAAACAAAATAAGAACCTTAAAAAAACACTCATAATCAGTGTTATGAACTTACTTACCGTATAAAAACATTAAAACTTATTAATATAAAACTATACTGTAATTAATTTTGTAATTAATGAACCAATTATCAGTTGGACTCGTCCTTGTGGGTAACTCTCCCTTTTACCTCTATTGCAAGGGACTTTCTAAGCAATCGAGTTGAACTCCTACGTTCAACTTTTAAAATACTCGTTTTCTATTTCTAGCTGGTTAATACGTTCTTGAAGTGCTTCGGTAGAGCCTTCTACCGGTGCCTGTTTTGGTTGGTTGTTTGTTTATTTCTTTTTTTATGGATGGTCGTACCGTGGTCAGTCATATAATTAAGTACGTCTATTTTAACTGTTCGGTGTAATTTGTATATTGTTTCACAAAGGCATCTGAACCATTATATCCGTGTTGTTTCACCCAGGTTAATAAAATCCGATGGGCAACGCCTATATCTTCTCCGATTGTTCTTAAACTTTCATTCCTAGATAAATATCTTTGAACAGCTTCTAAATTCATTCCTTATCTAAATTTTTCCACACAAAACTACACCCAAATTGTTAAATTGTGTCTAACAATTGGGGTGCAGTCCCGTCAAGGTACTTTGCGTGTGAATTTTAACTTTCGTTTAACCAAACGTTAATTAAATACTATTTATCAGTTTTCTAATTTTTGTCAACCATCTGTGCTTGCTCTAGATTTTCTCTTATTTTTGACCAAGTATTTACATCTTCGGTTAAAATATTTTGAAGCCTGTTTTTATATTCAGTAAGTAATTCGATAGAAATATTTTCTTTTTGTTCCCCTGCAATATTGAAATCAATATCCCTTTTTAATTCTTTTAAAATTGCTAATGTTCTGATATCTTTATACCACAATCCCCGATGATTATAAAAGCCTTCAATCCCATTAAAAACGGTCATTAGCGAAGCAAAAATTAATGCAATATTTGAGAAAAGATTTAAATTAACAGCTTTAAAGCCTAAAAATAATGTAACAAGAGCAGATGATATAATTGAAGCCAATTTTAATTTATATGCCCTCTTTTTATTTTTCCCTTTCCTTCTTTCAAAGAAAGCGATATTTTCATTAATATCATTAATTAAAACCTCTAGTTTACTCATAGAACTCATGTTTCGCCCCCCAAAAATTATATTACAGTATGTGTTATATTATCTGGATAATTCTCGTATTTTTTCTATTTTATTGTATACTTTAAAGCCTCAACTTCAAATACCTCTCCAGTTCCTTTTACATAATTAACATTTTCAAAGTCAAAAACCACAACATTATACCCTTTCCTACAGAACTTTTAAATAATACTCCGTCAAATCCCACTTGTCTTATTATCTCTGTAATAAATTGAGTAATTAGATAATTATTTCTTTCTTCTGGTGTAATTGGTATTGAAAATCTCATTTCTAAATCATAAAAAATTATATTCAATATCCTCTTCACTTTCACAAAAATATATTATACTAATTTTTCTAAAATCAGCAAATTTCAATTTCTTATTCAAGCGAAATTTCCCACAGAAATAGTATGTCCCGGATGTGGCCTTATCTCAGCAATAGCAGTATTTTTATTAGAAGCTAAGTAAACATAAGAAATTCCTGCTCTACTTAACCTAGCAGGTTGTGCCAAAGGAGGAGGCGGAGAAGAGATTTTCTCATCAGTAAAAGGTACAAAAAACTCCCTTTCTTCTGGTGCAATTATTCTAGTTGTCTCAATATCATAATTAAAAACCTTCTTATCATATCCAATTCTTGCACGATACAAATCTTTTTTTATGTTCAAATAACTAGTTATATCATTTTCAAGTCTTTTAATTAGTGTAAAGGCCTCTCCCTCGATCTTAAATTGGTTTTCAATTTTTAACCTTTCTTCAAAGTTACTGATTATTATCGATTTTTCTTCTTGTAAAGTTTCTCCAAAAATAAGCAGTTATTCCCAGAATCAAAACCAATGTATAGCGGAATTCCATATTCTGATTTTAAATATGAATCTTCTTCAATCGAACATACTAAATAATCAAGATTTTCAAGGATTAAATAGTGATGATTTAGTATTGGATTATCATTTTCTAAGATAACATTTAACTTATCCCCATCCCAGTGGTGATTATATTGTAACTCGTTATAGTAGAATCTTATTAAACCTTTTAATAAGGCGATAAGCTTTTTATCCTTTTCTATATCAAGCGAGCACTCCCGCTCTCCGCAGATTAAACATTCGCAATTATCTATAGAATAGGTCTGAATGTAATTTTCAAATCATCACTTTTAGCACAGTTTATACAAATACTGCTTGCTTCTTCAATCATTAATAAACTCCTTTTATATACAAGAATGACAAGTTTTGATTAATCATTATACCAATAATTGAAACAAACTCAACTCCTTTTTCTTTAAGCTGTTCTGTTAGTGTGTAAAGTCCCTTTGTACTTCTAGCTAAGCGACCCATTTTTATATAAAGGAGGTAATTATATGGGATATTTATTTGGATTCATTTTTTTATTAATAGGTATTTGGCAGCTAATAATAACCTGGCGAACATTCACAGGCCTCAAGAAAGACGGAGATAAAAGTACTTCTCCTTTTATTATGCTAGGCCTGTGGAATAGTTTAGTATTTGCCATAATTTTTATTGCTGTTTCACTCGGATGTTTCTTCATCAATTTTTAAATATTTCTATTTAAAATTTATTTGGTTTGTTCATTACTTTACAAAGAATATGATAAGCCAATCTCGTTTTTGAGTCGTCTTAAGCAGTATATTAAGTATCGAACCAATATACATACAAACTAAAAATCCAAACAAAGCATAAATGAGTGATTCCATAAAATACCTCCAAACTTCTATTATGTAATATTTTACTATGAATTCTTATTCAACTAAACTGCCTCGTTAGTTCAATAAGAAAAAAGAGCTCCCCAAGCAGCTCAATTCACTTAAAGTAAATCAACCCATAACCTGCACCGTTAGTTAAAGTGTAATTCTTCACAATCTGACCTAAATGTTAACATAAATATCCAGATCTTTTAAAAGTGGTGTTCAATTATATGCCCTTTCATGAAAAAGGACACTCTCCTATTCAAGGAAAGCGCCCGTTAGTTGCACAACATTTACGTTTAAGTCTTCTTTATAGTAACTTTTCCCTCTTTATTTTCTGCATGATTCCATTCAACTTGTATTTCAAATGTCCCTTCTTTAAAGAATAAAGGGAATCTTCTTCGAATAGATTCCTGCATCGGAAGGTTATATGCTTCCCTTATATTTACCCAAACTGCCTTTCCTTCTGGTGCATCTTCAAGTAATTCTCCTTTGAAATCTTTTGTGATGTAGTTAAAAATCATATATCTATCCATAGCAACTGGATTTACATATTCATAGAGACCTTTAAAAATAAGGTTACTTATTTCTAATCCAGTTTCTTCTTTTACTTCTCTAATTGCACTTTCTACGATACTTTCAGGAAATTCAACTTTGCCACCAGGTGGAATAAACCCTTTGAAATTATCGTGTTGTCTATCAAGTAGTAAAACCTTGTCTTCTTTTTGAATCATGCAAACAGTCCACATTTTATAATTTACAGAAATACTCATTGTTTCACCTTCATTATTTATTTCGATTTCCCCATATATTTCTAAGTCTTTTTTTTTGCATAAACTGCTCCTTTAGTTTAAGTGCATTTATTCATCATCTTATCTAATTTTAACATAATATATCTAGATTCTTTTGAAGGTGTTACTCAACAATATGGCCCTATAACAGAAAAGACACGCACTTTTACATGGGTGTCTTGAATTACTATGAGTTTAATTTCAAAAGTATTTACTGTAATAGTCTTGTCTTAGTTTTCCGCTTAACTGAGCATATATCTTTGTAGTCTCACTCTTTTCATGCCCAAGTAAACTTTGGATGACATCTATTGGCGCACCGTTATTAATCATATGCGTTGCATAGCTGTGTCGTAATTGATGCGGATGTATACTCTTTTTTATTCCAGCCCGATTTGATACGCGCTTAATAATATATCTTAAATTATCAATGCTCATCCGCCTTTTAGGCTTTCTGTCCGTAATAAACAAACAAGGATCTTCATCATCTCGTTCATCTAAATACCTTTTTAACCAAATGGAGCAGCGAGTATTAAAGTATACTTCTCTTTCTTTATCACCTTTCCCTTGTACAATGACGGAATTTGTTCGAAAATCAATATCATCACGATCTAATTTTACTACCTCCCCAATACGGCAGCCGGTTGAATACATAAATTCAAATAGCGCATTTTCCATCGTTGTTTGACAAGCTTCCCTTAGATGTTCAATCTCTAATTCTGAGAGAAACTTAGGAATTCTTTTACCTAATTTCGGCTCTTTCAATTTAGCAGCAGGATTTTTCAGAATATATCCCTCTTCATGTGACCATCTAAATAGTGATTTAACACAACGAATCCTATGCCCTAAACTAGAAGGCTTTAAGTGATTTCCTGACTGTATTAAGTATTCTTTTAATTTTTCTGTACTAAATACGTTCATATCAATATCACCAAAAAACCGCAATAAAAGATTGTATTGAAAACAATATGTTTTTAATGTAAGTGTTGAATATCCCTCGATTTTTTTATCTTGTTGGTATTTTTTCCACGCTTCAGATAATAACATTTATCTTTCACTCTCCTACTAAGGTTAAATCTAGTATTCTATATTCTATTATGTTCAGAGAGAGGCTTTTTCATACAGTGATTATTCAATAAGCTAAGATATTGATAATTTCCGAAGTCTTTTTAACCAGAAAATTAGAATAGGGGCCTTCCCCTTCTTCCAGGAAAGTGCCCAATTATTGAAGAATATGTTAGTTATTACTGCTTTTTTCTTTTTCATCTAAACAGCTGTAAAATTAATTTTTGTAATTTCGTTATTTCCCCTTTAGATTTTTTACCGCCAATATCGAATTATCCTGAATGATGCCTGTATCTACAAAACCAAATGATGCGTACAATGTTTTCGCTATGACATTACTTTTATGATAAAAGAGTGCTACATAATCAGCTTCGCCATTTGGCATAGTATCAATATCAATCAACATTTTTTCAAAAGCCAGTTTACCAAATCCTTTTCCTTGGTGATTTTTATCAATCATATTATGCCAAATAAAATACGCCTTCTTGCCATAAAAAGCTTCATTTTCAAATGATTCATGATCAAGCGTATCGTAAATATACATCAAAAATCCAACCATAGTATTATTAGCATAAATGGCTAAAGGGGTAGCTGGTATACCATCTGCATTCAACATATGTGCGTCTGCAAAGCATCTGAGGTTTGTAGTTTCTAATATAAATTCTTTCTGGTTTTCTTCAACATCAAGTGCAATTACTTCATCTATGTTATCCCCGGCTATTTTTCGTAGTTCCATCATTTTTATCATCCTCCTATTAGTATAATCCTAACATTAACATATATAACATTTTCCGGCATATATTAATCCGATTATATACCCTTAAATAGAGTAAAGATGGAGGTTTAAAATATTCCCGTATATCCGCTTATTAACCTAAAAGAATGTTCTTCAACAATATGGCCCGATTGCTGAATATCAATATAATGATTCTCGTTAAACTAAAGCCCCAAAATAAAAACAGCATGTCCACTGTCCTTTTATCTGACAGTGGACAACTTAGAGTAAATTAAATTATTTTAAATACTTCTCACAATTTATTTTTTCACTATTAATTTTAATTCTTCATAGCCTTCTACCTTCAATGACAGTGACTGCTCTTCATTCCAAACGCTGTACGGGAAAACAAGGCTAATGACGGTTTGTTGCTCGTTTTCTAATCGTGTCACGTCTGCTACCTTTGCATGGAATGATTCCCCATTTTTATTTACGATCGCCGTTTTAAAAATAGGGTGGCTGTTGTCTTCGCTTAAGCCGTCGATTTTATAGCTTACTTGCATAGAACCATTTGTTACAACTGCCTGCACTAATGTTAAGCCATGAACTTTATTTTGTGCTGTATAAACTTGTGTCACAACGTTGGCTGAAGTTAAATCAAATGCCCATTTACCGTCAACGGATGTAATGTCCCCGTCTTTATTTAAAAAGTGTACCGTCTCGACAACCATTTGAGCGCCTTCCAAAGATGGGCCGCTCGTTGTAGTTGCCTCGGCAATGAATTCAAGTGTAGCGCTACCATTTTGTATATTCGTTAGTTTAAAATCTAATCCATCGTAAATCCCGGGTCCTGCGATTTCCTTAGTGTCCGATACAAAGGCGTCGATTTCTTTCCCAGATACATCAAAAATGCGGTATTCGAAGCTCAATTCGTTTAAACTATCCTTCTTAATATGCTCGGATTCAATCGTAAGCTGTGAGGCTAGGCGATAGGCATCTGCAAATAGATTGTCAATTGTCACGCTAATATTTTCAGACTGCTGTGTTTGAGCCATACTTTGTAAGTCACCATGTTCAACAGCTGTTTCTAAACCTGGGTCATTGATGCCTAAAAAAGCTTGTAACTTTGCTAACGCTGTATCGTTTGTTAATAAAACTGCCGAGCTTAATGCAAGTGCTGCAACTGCAGCTGATACTGGATTGAGCCATGATTTTTTTACTTTCTTCTTAGATTGCTGACGAATTTGTTTATATGATTGGTCAAAAGCTGAACGAATTGAAGTAGGTAATTCTTGCTCCTTATTCATATCCTCTCGTACTAAGTCATCCATATTGCACTTCATATTAAATTAGCTCCTTCCAAATAAAACGTATTTTTTAATTGTTTTTTGGCCCTTGAAATACGTGATTTTATGGTGCCTTCGGATTCATGTAGAAATTCACTAATTTCCTTCGTCGTAAAGCCGTTTACATAATAAAGCGTTAATGCAATCCGGTGGTTGTCATCTAAACTATTTAATGCATCATCTAGCTCCAACGACAAAAAATCTTGATGCGATAAATTATTGAGAACCGTTTCATCCATTGCAGCTAATGGTTTATTTTTTTTCATAAAGCGGTAGCAATTGTTCAATAATATCCGACATATCCACGTATTAAAATACTGTCCCTTTTTCAACGTTGCGATTTTTTCAAAGGCGAGCATAACGGTTTCTTGCAATAAATCCGCAATGTCCTCATCCTTTAAACTTAGTCGCTTTGCTGTGCGATACAAAATAAGTTCATATTGCTGAATAAGCTGTATAAACGCCTCGCCATCTCCTCTCTGCGCTTTTTTCACTAAAATGTCTTTCTCCATTGTCAGCACCTCTCTTTTCCTTACATACCGTTAGAGCATTTGAAAGGATGTTTAGTTGCATAAAATTTAATAACTTTTATTATTTCATTTTTCAAATAGAAAACGTTTGTTTTTTAGACAATTATACTAGAACATTTTCTCACTATATTTTGAGGAAATGATGTTTCAATACTTAGCTCAAAATCTATGTTTTCTTAAAGTTCCCTTTGGGGTCCCGTCAGGAAAATACGGGTTTACAACGATAAAGAAATTCCAATATAAAAGAGCTTAATTACTCAGCATTAAACGAATTAAGCTTTTTAATTACTTCGTTAAATGGCCCTTTAATGAAAAAAGCACTTTCCTTATTCAAGGAAACGCGCCGCATTGTTGAAGATTGCAATTATATTTCACTCTAAATATTGGGGATTGTATTTAAATACCTTAATCGACTTTGGGATCGTAATTATCAAAACCTGATGTTCCTATACTCCATGTTCTATTCTTGTAAAGTGAATCAATAATTGGAGTAAGCTGACTTTTAATATTTCTCTCAACTATTTGAAGATCATACTTATTCTTAAGTATCGTGTATCTAATATAAAATCCACCTTGAACAAATTGGATAATTAATCCATAATTAGGTAGAGGAATGAAATTTAGAGCATCTTAGATCTTAATCCTCTAATACGCTTAAAGGAGTGATGGTGTTTGGTTAAGAACATACAAATTGAGAAGCAAGTGAGAGGTTTAGATTCTTAGTTGAATAAAACCTCTCATAAGCTCATGGGAGGCAAACCGATATGATGTACTCAAAAAAAATGCTTCAAGGAATCGAACTCAATAGCGAAAACTTTTATAAAGCAGCAGGTCTTTTTGAAGCATTGAAGCATCACCTATCAATTAAAGGTGTCATTAAAGGTATTGTACCAGGTAGGGTTTTTGTGTCTAATGACTGTGCATCCGCATTGTTGAAAAGCCCTCAAGGCATTTTTCTAGGGGGCAGTACAGAGAACAACCAATTTTTTGAAGAAGCTAATAATTTAATCAAAGAGGAGCTGTTACCTGAGCTTGCCTCAAATGGAGAGTTAGACTATGTACTGTTTTATCCCACAGATGGAAAATGGGATGGTATTACCCAGATCGTTATGAAGGATTTATTACCTATGAGAAGTGGACGTATGACATTTACTCACAATTTAAGCAGTATTGACGTTACCGCAGGTAATAGTATTGTCCCGATAAATAGCAACTTTTTGCAACGTCAGGATCTATTAGGACTTAGTGAAGTAATAGATGAAATTCTAGAGAACTGGCCTTCAATAGAAGCATACGAGGATAAGGGTTTTGGTTGTGTTGCTATACAATATACCGATCAGGGGCCGACCATTATTAGCTGGTGCCTTACGGATTGGGTAGTTGATGATGAATGTGAAATCGGGATTGAAACCGATAAAAACTATCAAGGTAACGGGTGGGCACGAAAAACAGCATTAGGTGTACTCGCGCTTGCGAAACAGAGAGGTATCAGAAAAGTTGGTTGGCAATGTTGGTCAAATAACATAGCTTCTCAGCGAACTGCTTTGTCTGTTGGTTTCAAACTGCTTGCGGATTTCCCTGTTCTGTTTGGATGGAATTATCCTTTAAATAACCTCCTTGTCAACGGAAACCATTATATGCGTGGTGATCACAAGTATGACGTGGAGAAAGATTATGCCCGCGCGGCTTGGAGTTATGCTCAAGCACTCGATAAAGGCTGGGACTGGAATGGAGATATTGCATTATATTGGAATGCAGCCTGTATGTTTTATTTGTCCGGCGAGTTGGAAAAAGCGAAACATTATTACAAAAAGGCTAAAGAAAAGGGATGGAGAGATATCCATCAACCACATTATCATGAATATGTCTATAGAGAAGAGGATAGTGAACAGATCGCACGTATACTTTCAGAATCACTTAAGAATTAGTAAAGTGATATTTCATTAAGCCTTGAATTCTATAATCATAATAAACATATTGGTGCCAAAAATTTAGTAACTTTTTGAAGCAAATTTCTATAAAGCTGCATCCTAGATAATTCAGTCGAATTACACCATGAGAGATCAGATTCTTTCAACTTTTTGTAGTTAATTTAAGTTGATTGGTCAGTTTTTAACACTTGCTATTTATGACAGAGGTTGCTCTTGCAATTTGTTTTCAATATTTTTCAAGAGCAACCTCTTTTAAAGATGATACTGTCTATTCCACAATCTGGCCCGTTTGTTGAATAAAATAACTCACATTTTTAAATACCTTTATTATTTTTCAAACGACTTTATTGTAAATTAAACAACTTTATTATCCGTATACAAGAGGTGAGATGATTTTAATCAAACTTTAATACAAATGATAAAACTTTTTTATAAACCTACATTATGAATATTCATTGTGAAACTGCCCTTTCTAGGAACACCATTTACATGATTAAAAAAGAATTGAATGATTAATAAAAATTAGTGTAATATGGGTCTCGGCTAATTGTATGCGAATAGTTACACTTAACCGTTTGGCGCTTAGTGCAATTACAGTCAATAAGCGTCTTCCTGATACTTTTTCTTGTGTAGAAAATGTGTAGAAAATGTGTAGAAACCTTTCATTTTCTATCCTTTTCTAACGTATTCTCAAAAAAGGAAAAGCGCCTCAAACCCTTGATGTTAAAGGATTTGAAGCGCTTTTCAGTTGGTTCAAACTTATTCTATCTGAACCTTGATACGTCCCAGGAGGGATTCGAACCCCCGACCGACGGCTTAGAAGGCCGTTGCTCTATCCTGCTGAGCTACTGAGACATGTTGACTTCCCTATGAAATTCATATGAAAGGACAATATTTATTATATGTTCTTTCTAACATAATGTCAACATGAATTTTACTATGAAGGGAAGGATTACCTCACTACTACTGTTTACCTATTCATTATATGAATTCAACTCTAACTTTATGCCATCTGCCTATAGTTATTCTCCCTTAAAACAACGATATTTTTGCTACAATGAGTAAAAGCAAAAAATGGAGAAATTTATATGTTTCAACAGATTGCTCCTTATGAGGTAACCACGGAGGCTTGGAATGATGTTATTCAAACGAATTTGACTAGTGACTTTTTCTGTTCGAGAGAGAGGCCGCAAAAATTATACGCTCCAATGAAAGAGGCGGTTCTATAGTTTCTATCGCCTCTACACGTGCTGAAATGTCTGAACCATATACGGAAGCCTATGCAGCAACAAAAGGTGGAATCGTGTCATTAACACATGCAATGGCACGTTCATTCGGACCAGATCAAATTACAGTCAATTGTCTATCACCTCGTTGGATTGAAACAGGTGCTTATGAACAACTGCGTGCGATTGATCATCAGCAGCATCTATCTGGTCGTGTGGGTATACCTGAAGATATCGCACTAGCCTGTCTTTATTTGACGAACCCAACAAATAGTTTTGTTACAGGTATTAACCTTACCGTCGACGGTGGCATGACAAAGAAAATGTTCTATGAAGAATAACTAAAAATGCTCCTGATAAAGTTTAAAGGACCGTTCGTTCACACTTGGAAGTATTACCGAGTATTCTAATTAGAACGAAGAATTTGAAGGAGTGAAAATACTGTGTTCCCGTACTCAAACGGATATTATGTAAACCCTTTACGTGCTGCCTATACATCACCAACTACCCAGTATACTGCACCGATACGATACATTTTAAATCAACACCCTGACTATCGTCGTTGCATTAGTACAGCTGAGTCCGATTTTTTGGCAATGAACCGACTGCTGTGGATGGAACATGTCAATTGGACGAGAATGACCATTATCAGCATTGTCTTTAACTTGCCTGATTTACCGTTCGTGCAAGAACGACTGTTACGGAATGCAACTGACTTAGGTAATTGTCTCCGTCCTTTTTACGGCGATCAAATTGCAGATCATTATGCTGCACTTATTAAAGAGCATCTTGTCATTGCGGCACAGCTAGTCACTGCGGCGGTGAAAGGTGATACAGCAACTGCAGAGGCAAAGGAGAAGGAATGGTACCGTAATGCGGATGACATCGCTTCATTTTTAAGTCGCATCAATCCATACCTGTGTAAAGAAGATGTACAAAAGATGTTCTACATGCATTTAGCGTTAACGAAAAATGAAGCTGTTACGATGATCCAGAAAAACTATCAAACCGATATACAAATTTTTGATGAAATAGAGGCTGAGGCACTTGCAATGTCAGATATGATTGCCAATGCAATTGTGATGCAATTTTGTTATCGCTTTTAATACTGAGGCATTTTGAATCTCTAACTATTACCATTTTAATACAAACGAATAACCAGGTTCATCGACAATGTGTAATTGTTCATGACCTGGTATTTTACGTTTCCAATATAGGTGGAAAAATGCGAGCCGTTCTACTTTTCGCATAATAAGCGATTGGTTGATTATCTTGAATGGCGCTCTTTATAAAAGGCGCCATTGTATTCATTTCGACAAAAGCATTAACGCGCTGTAAACGCCATGGCATGTGACTTATATCGACGCGAATTAAATTCTTTTTCCCTTTCATCCATGAGTGATAACGCTCTACTAACCAATTTTCAAATGCATGATTTTCTATCTCACCAGCCATTGGCTCAAATGTTACATGAAATGATTCATATGCTTTTTTGGTTCGGTAGTTATGAAGAATCGAGCGTATATTCCTCATCCTCCCTAAAGTAATCTCCGCATGACGATAAGGCAAAAAATGACCTAATGATGCTATTTGTGCAATAACAGCACTACCCACATCTGAATTAAAGAAATAGATTCCCTTCCTCTCTTTATAAGTCACATACGTACGGACATTTATTTGCAGAAAGGAACTCATTCTAGGAAATGGAGGCATAAATCGTAATCTATTTCCTTTTACTTGAAAAAGAACGATTCCAAGCCATGCTTTATTTTCAAAGAGGTCTAGGTTCAATTCTTTTGGAATATGTTGCCGTAATTCATGTGGCGCTATCGGCCAATGAAGGAATACTACATCTTGCCATTTTTGCGTGACTAACCATGGTTTCTTCCACATAAAATTAGCTCCTTCCTGTAGTATCTACTATTTCCAACAGGGGAGCCATTCAAACTAAGCACTAGTTTTAATTATTCAGTATCCAGCTGTTCGTTTTCTACATATTGGTAATATAAATTACGTAATTCTGATTCTTTAAAAAGCCCTAAATGACACCGCAATTGCGGATGTAATTTAATTCCTTTTGCTCGTAGCTGCTGTACAAACCAACCTTTTGAATATTTATGCACCTTGCACATTCTCCTTTTCATTTATTCATACATAGGGTATGCGTAGGAATGGTGTACGGTGACCTTCATAAGAAACTTGAACAAATAAAAAAACGAAGGAATTTTCCCTCGTTTTAAAAGATTTATGTGCCACAAAAAGTTTGGTACGGGCAGTCTGTTGGGTCTGGCACTGTAGCATAGTCCTCTTGTCCAGAAGAATAAGCAAATGGCTTCGCAAGTACTTCAAGCAAGCGTTCCATAACACGATAGTCACGCTGTTCAACAGCCGCTTCTAATGCCTCTTCTACTCGATGGTTACGAGGAATTACCGCTGGATTATTGGCTCGCATTAATTGGTGACAAGAGGCTTTAGATTCCTGTTGTCTTTCGAGTCTTGCCAACCACTTCTCGTACCAGTTTTCAAAATCTTTGCTGCCAAATAAAGCTATTCCCTCAACTTTATCGAGGGTTAATGCACGGAATGTATTTGTATAGTCTGCTTGATGTTGCTGCATCAATCCAAGAAGTTCTTCAATAAGGGCTTCGTCCTGTTGCTCTTCATTAAAAATCCCTAGTTTCGCACGCATTCCTGTTAACCAATTCGTATAGTACAGCTGTGGATATTGTTGAATTATTTCTTGAGCTAGATCGACAGCCTCTTGTGGATTTTCACGGATTAAAGGTAGTAGCGTTTCAGCAAATCGTGTTAAATTCCATCCGCCAATATGTGGTTGATTCCCATATGCATAGCGCCCTTGTCGATCAATGGAACTAAACACCGTTGCTGGGTCATAGGTATCCATGAAAGCGCAAGGACCATAATCAATGGTTTCTCCACTAATAGTCATATTATCTGTGTTCATGACCCCATGAATAAAGCCAACCAGTTGCCATTTCGCAATTAAGGAAGCCTGTCTCTTAACTACTTCCTGAAGAAGGTAGAGATAGCGGTTTGGTGCTGCATTAAAATTTGGAAAATGACGCGCTAACGTAGTATTCGCCAAAATTTGAATGTCCTCATCAGTACCCCACTGCGCTACATATTGAAAGGTACCCACACGTAAATGACTGCTTGCAACACGTGTCAGAATAGCTCCTGGAAGTTCCGTTTCACGGAGTATCGATTCCCCCGTAGTGACCACTGCCAAGCTACGAGAAGTAGGAATACCCAGTGCATGCATGGCTTCGCTCATGATGTATTCCCGGAGCATCGGTCCAAGTGCTGCTCGGCCATCTCCACCTCGTGAATAGGGTGTCCTACCTGAACCTTTAAGTCCGATATCGAAACGTTCCTCATTCGGCGTTATTTGTTCACCAAGTAACAGGGCTCTACCATCCCCTAACATATTAAAATGTCCAAATTGATGCCCCGCGTAAGCCTGTGCAAGTGGGTATGCACCATCGGGTATCTCATTACCAGCAAGTATTGCTACGCCGGCTTCACTTTGTAACGCATCAATGTTCAACCCTAGCGATTGTGCCACTGAATAATTCAGCACTACCAATTTCGGGGACTCCACCGGATTTAGACTTAGTGCAGCAAAGAAAGAGTGCGGTAGACGAGCATAGCTATTATCAAAATTCCAACCTATTTTGTTTGGCATCTTATCTCCTTTTGTTTCTTTTTCATTTATTTTTTCTTTTTTCACACAAACAATCCATGGGCTTTTTTCCCAATACTACAATCCTCTATAAACACAAAAACGCTTAAACTCTTTTCAGTAGAATCTTAAGCGTTTTTTATGTCGTTCTAGTTTATCGTGTCTTATCGCACAAATTGATGGGCAGCAATACAATCATTGTCCTCTGTTAAAAAATTCACTTGGAAATATTTATCACTGATTTCTACCATTGCAAAGCTTTTCTCTTTGCGACCACGCGGTTTTAATAAACTTCCAGGATTGATAAATAGGACATCATCAATCATTTCGGCACCTAAAATATGAGAATGACCGAAACAAGCTATCTGCGCAGCGACTTCCTTCGCACGATAGGACAAAGACAAAATGGAAGTTTTAACATTGAATAAATGTCCATGTGTCACAAAAAATGTGACGTCGTTTACATCAAATACTGCTTCATCAGGAAAAGCTTTATCTACATCGCAATTACCTCGTACTTTTTTCATGCCATCTAATGCTGTATGTGAAAAAGCAAGCTCACTATCTCCACAATGAATCATGGCATCTGCATTTGGATAAAAATTACGAACTTTATCAATGACAAGACTGTCCCCATGTGTATCACTCATAACTAAAACTTGCATGGATATCACCTCTTACTTTATAAGATTTGGCAATGTTTCCTTTAGCTTACGAATTGCATTTCCACGGTGTGAAATGGCACCCTTTTCTTCTGCAGTTAACTCAGCCATCATGCGCTTTAAACTTGGTACGAAAAAGATTGGATCATAACCGAAGCCATTTGTACCACGTTTTTCTTGGGCAATTTCTCCTTCACATGTACCGAATACCGTTGTCGTCTCAAAATTCGGACCTGCAATGGCGATGCAACAGCAAAATCGTGCTGTACGTTTTCCATCTTCAACACCTTGTAAATTTGCCAGTAGCTTCACCATATTCGCCTCATCATCATGATCACCTGCATAACGTGCTGAATAAACCCCAGGCTCACCATTTAACGCATCCACTGCTAAGCCACTATCATCTGCAATGACAATTGTCCCTAGCGCATTTGCCAGTGCCTCTGCCTTTAACACGGCATTTTCTTCAAAAGTAATGCCAGTCTCTTCTATTTCCATGTCTGGTGCAACATCAAACATTGTTACCACTTCATAGCCAAGCGGTCCAAACAATGCTTCGAAATCTTTGGCTTTGCCTTTATTTTTTGTCGCAATTACAACCTGTGTCATCTTAGCAGTCTCCTCCCACTTTGGTAGCTAGTTCACCAAGAACTTCTTTTTGTAGTTCGATTAATTCTTGAATACCCTTTTCACCTAATGCGAGCAGTTCATTTAATTCCTCACGAGAAAATGTAGCTTCTTCGCCTGTTCCTTGTAATTCTACAAAACGACCTGCCCCTGTCATAATGATATTCATATCTACAGCCGCAGCAACGTCCTCTACATAGTTTAAGTCTAAAACGGCGCCTTGTTCCGCTATTATTCCAACACTTGTAGCAGCTAGAAAATCTGTGATTGGGAATTTTGCTAGTTGTTTTTCTTCAGCAAGTTTGCCAATCGCTTGTGTCATCGCTACAAATGCCCCTGTAATCGATGCCGTACGAGTCCCTCCGTCTGCTTGAATAACATCACAGTCAATCCATACTGTACGTTCACCAAGTGCCTCTAAATCAACGATAGCACGTAATGCACGACCAATTAGGCGTTGAATTTCCATCGTACGCCCATTCACTTTGCCGCGAGACGATTCGCGCGGCGTTCGCTGCGCTGTGGCACGTGGTAACATGGAGTATTCCGCTGTAATCCAACCTTTTCCTTGTCCACGTAAAAAACCTGGTACTTTATCTTCAACCGTTGCCGTACAAATCACTTTTGTATTTCCTACTTGGATTAATACGGAACCTTCAGGATGCAATAAATACTCACTATCCATTTTTACAGGACGCATCGCATCCACAGTTCTTCCATCAAATCTTGTCATAATTATTCTTGCCTCCTAAAATCTTTCGCGCACTTATTTTATCATATTTTACAATGGTACGACGATTATCTCTTTACAATATATGATATTTATCATATAGATTGTATTACACTTTCATCTACAAACAATGTAATCATTCTGTTATAGTAAGGCTACTATAGGAAGAGGTGATGGGTCATGCCACAATCGGCGTTTGAGCAAAGTAGTTATACCTTAAAGGAAGAATTTTGGAACGCCCTGACACATGGAGTCGGTGCATTTTTAACAATTCCTGCTACCCTTTTGTTAGTTTATAAAGCCTTAGCATCTGGTTCAACAACCGAGCTTATTAGTTACATTATTTTTGGCGTTTCCATGTTCTGTTTATACTTAGCCTCCACGCTATATCATTCCATCCCAACACATAAAGTACTACTGAAAAAACTAGATCACAGTTCGATTTTCTTATTAATTGCAGGCACATATACACCAGTTGCGCTAATTGCTGTTGGTGGACAACTTGGCTGGACCATTTTCATCATCGAATGGGTACTCGCTATCATCGGTATCGTCTTAAAACAATTTTTCGTATATCGTTTTAAGAAAGCTTCATTGCTTGTCTATATTGGCATGGGGTGGCTCGTTGTATTCGTCTATAAACCACTCGTCACTTATATTTCATTTGATGGCTTCATGACACTTTTAATCGGTGGCATTTTCTATACAGCAGGCACATTCTTTTATAAAAACAAAAAAATTAAGTACAACCATGCCATTTGGCATCTTTTTGTCATGGCCGGTAGTGCAGCCATGTTCGCAGCTGTGTACCTATTTATTTAGAGTTGAACGCTAAAAACATGCAGTTTTACATTTTGAGAATAAAAAAATCAGCCTAGCTCTCATAAGCTAAGCTGATTTTTATTTTAATGAGATACGTTTTATATGGAGTGTACCTTGCTCGAGCCAATTTTCTGCAATCGAACGGAAAATTGGCACAGAACCAGTTGCATAAAATTTATGAGCAGGCACAGCATTTGAATCTGCTAATGTGCCATTATACGCAAGCATTTCTTGAACATCCTTTGCTGTTTCTTCCGCAGATGATAGCACGAAAACATCTTCTCCAACGACAGCTTCAATTTGCTTTTGCAAAATTGGATAATGCGTACATCCTAAAATTACTGTATCAAACTGTTCATTTTTCAACGGCTTTAAGCCTTCTGCAATTAAATTATTTGCAAATTCACCTTTATATTCGCCACTTTCTACAAGTGGTACGAATGTAGGACAAGCTAATGGAATAATATGTGTTGACGTATTCAGAGACATCAAGGCTTCCTCATACGCCCCACTTTTAATGGTTCCTTCAGTTGCAAGCACAACGACTTCATGTCGCTTCGTTTTCTTTACAGCTGCACGTGCGCCAGCATTAATAACGCCTAGTACCGGAAAAGGCATATTTCTTTGTAAACTTTCGAGTGCTACTGCAGTCGCTGTATTACAAGCAATGACGAGCATTTTGATATTCATTTTCTCGAGTGCTTTTGCCATTTGCCAAGTAAAATTCCGTACTTCTTGACGAGTTCGTGGACCATATGGACATCTAGCTGTATCACCAATATAATAAACCGTTTCATTTGGTAATCGCTTCATTATTTCCTTTGCTACGGTTAAACCGCCTACTCCTGAATCAATAACGCCTATCGGGGCATTCATACTTTCCGCCTCAATCCTGTTTCATGTGTACATGTAGTTTTTGTAAATAGCTCGATAATTGCCCGACTTCTTGTTCATTAAAACCTACAAGCATCTCCTGCAAATATTGCTGTCTTTTTTCGATAACTTCTTGTATAATACGTTCGCCCTTATCGAGAAGATGAACGACAACAACACGACGATCATTTTCGTCACGTACCCGCTTGACTAATTCATTTTTCTCCATTCGGTCCACTAAATCTGTTGTCGTGCTAAATGCTAAGTATAAACGGTTTGACAAGTCGCCAATTGTAATATCACCAAGCTCTTCTAACCACTGTAATGCAACAAATTGTGGCGGCGTAATCGCATATTGTGAAACAATCTCTCTTCCCTTTTGCTTCACAATGGCCGCTATATAGCGTAATTCCTTTTCAACCGTTGCAACGGTTTCAGGTGAGTGCTTTGTTACTTCATCCGACATATAACTATTTCACTCCTAAAAATACGTTGAATAGTTCTATTTTGTCGTTTTTTTCACAAAATAGCAAGTGTCCATTAGTCTAATTTAAATTCTTCTAAGCGTAACAGCTCAATTAACGCCTGAGATCGATTCGTTACACCTAGCTTTTGAATTGTATTGGAAATATGATTTCGCACTGTTTTTTCACTAATACCAAGTTGCTCTGCAATATCCCTCGTTGTTTTTTCAGCTAATAAAAGCGCAAATATTTCACGTTCTCGGTTTGTTAAAAGAGAACGATGATGAGAGCCATTCATTTTCAGTCACACCCTCCTCCCCCGCACGTATTGTAACTTATGTTAAGGAACGAGTAGCGGTGACGGCTATTTTCATGATTACCACGTGTTTCCACAAAAAATTCGGAAGTTGTTTCTATAAATTATTTAATTTTTATGTAATTGCCAACTTCATTTTCAAAATTGCTGCGTTACTAAAACACTCAAGAAAAAATCAAATGACGGCCAAGGAAGCTAAATGTGCCTTATCTTCCTCGGAGATTGGTACACTCTTTCCTGTTCGTGGATCCATTTGCACAACTGTACCACGCCCTGTAAAACAGACTTCATCCTTTTGGTTTTTAGCTAAATAATGAATATCCATCGATGAATTACCAACTTTCGCTACTTTGGTAAAAACACGAATCACATCATCAAAGTAAACTTGATTTACATAATCACATTGTAAATCAGCTACGATGGGGATGCCTTTCACATTTTCCCCTATTGCTGATGGCATGAGTACACCTAGATGTTTAAAATAATCGATTCGTGCTTGTTCAAAATATGTAAAGCTAACTGTATTGTTCATATGACCATACATATCCGTTTCAGAAAAACGCACACGCACCTCAATAAAAAATGAAAATTCCTTTGCCCACTCCCGAAATTCTCCAATATAACTTGCCTTCATATAGTTCATCCCCTTATTATTAATCCGCCTCGACGTCAATTGGCTAGTGTTGCGCTTTCACATTCGCTACAAATGAAAAACACATTTAGTTTTAGAGCGATCTTTACACTGTAGATCGGTTATCGATCAGCGAGGTTTTTTCGATATGAATTTTTTTGACATGCCTTGTGAGTTTTAAGCGACTGTTTACATTAACAACACCACGACATCTGCGGAAAGCTACTTCTCAAACAGCAGTTGAAAAGTCATGCTGATTGAAGTTTAATGAATACATATTCATTATATAGGAAGATACTTTATCAGCATAGAAAAATCTGATATTTCAGTGTTTTATTAAGTATTTCCCTTGTTTTATCCACTACTTTCTATAATAGAGCGAAACTTCAATTAGTGAGTGTTTTCTACATCCTTCACGGATTGTACGTTGTACCAGTCTGGTTTTTATGGTCAGTTGATTGCTCACCTAGTGACTCGTTCTCATCTTGCACTTGAGTCTGGCGTCTTACTGACCGTTCATGCGAGTTAAAGGTATTCATAAAAAAACTCCCCTACACAGATTGTGTAAAGGAGTATAGCTTGTACAATTAGTCAACAAAGTGGTCAGAACCGAAGAAGTTACGGAACATTTGCACTGTAGTTGCACGGTTTAAAGATGCGATAGATGTTGTTAAAGGAATACCTTTAGGGCAAGCAGCTACACAGTTTTGTGAGTTACCACAGTTAGCAAGACCACCGTCACCCATGATTGCATTTAAACGCTCGTCTTTAATCATAGCACCAGTTGGGTGTGTATTGAAAAGACGTACTTGTGATAATGGTGCTGGTCCGATAAATGAAGCTTTCTCAGACACGTTTGGACATGCTTCCATACATACACCACAAGTCATACATTTAGATAATTCATAAGCCCATTGACGTTTACCTTCTGGCATACGTGGACCTTCACCTAAATCATAAGTACCATCGATTGGCACCCATGCTTTTACTTTTTTAAGTGCGTTGAACATACGATCACGGTCAACCTGTAAGTCACGAATAACTGGGAAAGTCTTCATTGGCTCAAGGCGAACTGGTTCAGTCAATTGATCAATCAGTGTTGAACAAGATTGACGTGGACGGCCGTTGATAACCATTGAACATGCACCACAAACTTCTTCAAGACAGTTCATATCCCACGCTACAGGCGTTGTTGATTCACCAGAAGCTGTAGTAGGATTTTTTTGAATTTCCATTAATACAGAAATAACGTTCATACCATGACGATAAGGAACTTCGAATTTCTGCCAGTAGCCATTGCCACCTTGTGTATCTTGACGTAAAATTTCAACTTTTACCATTCTTCCAGTATTAGCTGCGATATCCATAATTCTTAGCCTCCTTAAGCAGAGTAGTCACGTTTACGTGGTGGGATTAATGAAACGTCAACTTCTTGGTACGTGATAATTGGCTCACCCGTAGCTGGGTCAAATTTTGCCATAGTCGTTTTTAAGAAGTTTTCATCATCACGTTCTTGGAAGTCTGGTTTGTAGTGCGCACCACGAGATTCATTACGTAGTAGGGCGCCTTTTGTCATTACTTTCGCTAGGTAAAGCATGTTTTTCAGCTGACGCGTAAAGTGAGCACCTTGGTTACTCCATTTTTGCGTATCGTTGATGTTGATGTTTTCCCAACGTTTTAGAAGATCATCAAGTTTTTTCAATGTATCTTCAAGTTGGTCGTTGTAACGTACTACTGTCATAGTAGCTGTCATCATTTCACCAAGCTCTTTATGAAGCAAGTAAGCGTTTTCTGTGCCATTCATTTTCATGATAGCATCCCACTTAGCTTGTTCTTCTTTAACGCGTGCATCATATACTTCTTGTGGAATATCTTCAGCATGCTTTTTAAGATGTTTGACGTAATCTACAGCGTTTGGTCCAGCAACCATACCACCATAAATAGCAGATAATAATGAGTTTGCACCAAGACGGTTTGCACCATGTTGAGAGTAATCACATTCACCTGCAGCAAATAAGCCAGGAATTTCAGTCATTTGGTTGTAGTCAACCCATAATCCACCCATTGAGTAGTGAACTGCAGGGAAAATTTTCATTGGTAATTTACGTGGATCATCACCTACGAATTTTTCGTAGATTTCAATAATACCACCAAGTTTAACATCTAATTCATGTGGATCTTTATGAGAAAGATCTAGGTATACCATGTTTTCGCCGTTGATACCAAGTTTTTGGTTTACACAAACGTCAAAAATTTCACGTGTTGCAATATCACGTGGTACTAAGTTACCGTATGCAGGGTATTTTTCTTCTAAGAAGTACCAAGGTTTACCGTCTTTGTAAGTCCAAATACGTCCACCTTCACCACGAGCAGATTCTGACATAAGACGGTTTTTATCGTCCCCAGGAATTGCTGTTGGGTGAATTTGAATGAATTCGCCATTCGCGTATGAAGCACCTTGTTGGTAAACGATAGAAGCAGCAGAACCTGTATTGATAACAGAGTTCGTTGTTTTACCGAAGATAATACCAGGGCCACCAGTCGCCATGATTACAGCATCTGCGCGGAATGATTTAATTTCTTCTGTACGCATATCTTGCGCAACGATACCACGACAAACGCCGTCAGGATCGACTATTGCACCAAGGAATTCCCAGTGCTCATATTTATTAACTAAACCAGCTACTTCGTGAGAACGAACTTGCTCGTCTAGTGCGTATAGTAATTGCTGACCAGTTGTTGCACCAGAGAAGGCTGTACGGTGCATTAAAGTTCCACCGAAACGACGGAAGTCAAGTAAACCTTCTGGTGTACGGTTGAACATTACACCCATACGGTCCATTAAGTGAATAATACCAGGGGCTGCATCACACATACCCTTAACTGGTGGTTGATTCGCTAAGAAGTCTCCACCGTATACTGTATCGTCAAAGTGAATCCAAGGAGAATCCCCTTCACCTTTCGTATTAACCGCTCCATTAATCCCGCCTTGCGCACATACAGAGTGTGAGCGTTTTACAGGAACTAATGAGAATAAATCAACTTCAGTACCAACTTCAGCTGCTTTAATCGTTGCCATCAGACCGGCTAGACCGCCGCCGACAACAATTATTTTGCTTTTCGCCATGATTATTTCTCACTCCTCTTAAAAAATTGCAATGATTGCATGTCCTCTTTTAGTTTTCACGTACTTACACAAAAGCTAAAATTGCAGCCACACCCATAACACTTAGAATTACGAAAATAATGTTTGTTACATAAGTAGCAATCTTTTGAGACTGAGGAGATTGTATAATACCCCAGCTTACTAAGAATGACCATAACCCATTTGCTAAGTGGAAAGTTGCTGATAAAATACCAACAATGTAGAATCCAAGCATGAACGGATTTGCAACAATTTTTGCCATCATGTCATATTCAACTTGCGTTCCAAGTGCTTTTTGAATACGTGTTTGGAAAATATGCCATGCAATGAAAATCACTAGGAATACACCAGTGAAGCGTTGTAATGAGAACATCCAGTTACGGTATGTGCTAAAACGGCCTGTATTTGGTGTAGCTGTAAAAGCAATGAACACACCATAGAAAGCGTGGAACATTAATGGAATATAAATAATTACCCATTCCATTAGTAACAATAGAGAATGTGGAACTAATTCCATTTTCCCTGTTGCATCATTGTAAGCTTCTTCACCGCCAACAGCAGTGAAGTTCAATGACAAGTGGAACGCCAAAAACAATCCTACTGGAATGACACCAAGTAGAGAATGTAAGCGGCGCCATAAAAACTCTCGATCTTTCGACAAGACTGTTACCCCCCTTAGTACTTAAAATAGCACAACAAAGAAGTCACCATTTTGTAAATGAAACTTCATTGACTGTGTATTTCATCATGGTACAATATTATGACATGTTTATTGTACTCTCAAGAGCTACGAGCGTCAAGGTAACTCGGAGTTTTTAATAGCCCTTATTAAAGTAGCAATCTAGTACATGATGCGTCATTTTTTCTCGAAAAATCTATCTTTACTTTAACACCCCTAAATTATAAGAAAATTCTAAGAAAGAAGGATATCAATGTTAAATACTCCATCTCCTACAATCTCATCATTTGGATATGAAATAATTCGCGATCATATTCTATCTTCCATCCTTGGTAAACATGAAGATGACGTGCTTTATTGGGCTGGAAAAGAGCTTGCTCGGAAGTTCCCATGCAAAAGTCAAGAAGAACTTATCGCATTTTTCGCAGATGCCTGCTGGGGTACTCTAGAACTTACGAAAGAATCGAAGGATGGACGTATCTTCCATTTAACAAATGAGCCCGACCTTTTACAACTTAAAAATCGGAGCTTTCGACTTGAAGCAGGATTTATTGCTGAGCAGATCCAGCAAGCAAAAGGCTATTTGACTGAGTGCTATGATGAAAAACGCGAAAAGCATCTGCTCGTAATGTTTACCGTCAAGTGGGACGTGAAAGAGCGTATCATGAACACTATTCCGACAGAGTAATCGAAAAAGGATTGCCATTCCTTTAAATTGTGAATGGCAATCCTTTTTTATTTTATAATTGAGCCCGTCTTTCTTCTATTAGTACATAAATTAACGCAATAAATGCCTCTAAAATATTTAGAGAATGTTGGATTGTCTTCTCTAGATTGGAAATTGATAGCTCATTCACTAAATTTTGTGCCGACTTATGCACGAGCGCATGAGGCTGTTCTATTTTACAATATTCCGTCAATCGTTTATATTGTTCAAAATGCTTATAATACCACTGGCCGAATGCACATTGATGATGTGTTTTTATCGTTGTATTCTTACCTGCTTGTTGAATAGTATGACGAAGGAAGTTGGCATGATCCATCAGCCTTGCTGCCAGCTGACTGACTACGGTTAGCTCCCTTGGTTTTCGGATTGTCGGGGCAATTGCCCTAAGCATTTCTTGTACTTGACGTTGAATGATCTCAGAGAAATCACTTGTATATGATAATTCAGTAGTTATTACCGCTAATCGATCTACGGCTACCATATTTTCTTCAGATGCTACGGTTATTTGATGAATACCCTGTGCTGCTTCCTCAATATTTTTACTCGTCGAAGTCAAATTAGAAATATTCTCTTTCATGATACATAGGAAATCCTCGAAGTAGTTTTCGACTTGCGATATACTAGTCAACGTATTATAAATCTTTTCATCAATCACTTGACGAATTGTTGTCATTTCTTGAAGTGAATTCTTCGAGCTATTAGCTAGTTTCCCGACTTCCATTGCAACAACATTAAAGCCCTTCCCATGCTCACCTGCTCGTGCCGCTTCAATAGATGCATTTAAAGATAGTAACTGAGTTTGGTCTGCAATACCCGTTACACTTTTACTAACATCGTTCATTTTATTCAATTCATTTTTCAAATCATCTGTCGTATGGGTCCCCTCCACTAACAATCCTTGAATCATTTCACCTTTTGCAATGGACGATTCCATTTCTTTTACGAGCATTATGGAATGATGTTTTATTTCTTGAAAATTCGCATTCACATTTTGCTCAACAGCTAATATTTCCTCTATGTTAGAAGACAACTCTTCACTCATCGCTGAAATATCCACGACGCTAGTGGAGACACCCTTTACTTTTAAAGCTGTTTGAAAGTTAATAAGTTCCATATGTGCAAGTACAAAATCTAAAATAGCATTTTTTACATCGACGACTTCTTGTTCAATTTCCAATTCTAAAATTCGTTTTTTCAATAATTGTATCTCTATATCGTTATATATTTCAATGTTGTCTTTTACAGGTTTTTGAAACAAACTAAATAATACCATACTATTCCTCCTTTTTTGGAAATACATGTTATCTAACAATTATTATATAACAATAAGATTCTTCAAAGTGTTAAATTGTTATAAACAAACAAATTAAAAAGGATGCGTCATCGATTCTCGACACATCCCTATTCTTTACACTTGAAGCGCTTCTGCTAAATTAAATTCCGCATGTAAGGCATTAGCTGCATGAATCATATCATCCTGGGGTACAACAACAGATACTTTAATTTCCGAGGTACTTACCATTTTCACGGGGATGCCTTCACGACGTAAACAATCAAACATACGTGCAGCAACACCTGGATTGGACGCCATACCGGAACCGATAATCGATACTTTCGCTAAACCAACTTCAAAATCAGCAAAGCTAAAACCCAATGATAATTTACTATTTTCTAGAACGTTTAGAGCCTCTGCAAATTCCTCTTTCAAAATCGAAAATGATACTGAAGGCTTCAAGCCATCAATAATGGCTTGTACGATAATATCAACATTTATGCGATTCTCTGCCAATACCGCAAATATATCTGCTAATGACGCATCTGAATAGGCATCATACCCGACGGTTAAGCGAATAATGTCTGATTCAAAAGCAACACCACGAACGATTAAATTTTTTTCCATTTCAACTTCCTCCTTTAATAAGGTTCCTGTTACGTCCTCCATGCTCGAACGAATAATAACGGGGATTTGGAACTTTTTCGCTAACTCCACTGCACGTGGATGTAGAATATGCGAGCCTAAATTTGATAATTCTAACATTTCATCATAAGAGATTTCCTTTAACTTTTGTGCTGCTAAAATATGACGAGGGTCAGCAGTATAAACACCGTCTATATTCGTGAAAACATCTACTCGTTCAGCATGGATAGCTGCAGCGATGGCAACCGCTGTCGTTTCCGCCCCACCTTTACCGAGTGATGTAATGTTCTGACCATCATCAATGCCTTGTTCACCAGCAACCACAACAATTTGTCCCTGCTCAAAATGTTTTTCAATACGCTTTACATCAATTTCTTCAATACGTGCATTACGGTGCTTGGCATCAGTTTGTACGCCTGCCTGCCAACCAGTTAATGACACCGCATCGTAGCCTACTTCCTGAAGAGCAATGGCAAATAGCGCACTTGCTACTTGTGAGCTCGTTGAAAAAAGTACATCTAGTTCACGCTTTGAAGCATCGTCCGATATATCGTGAGCCATTTTTGCCAGCTCCTTGGCCGTATGTCCCATAGCTGCTGTCACAACTACTACATCAAGCCCTCGCTTTTTTTCGGCAATTGCCTTTTTCGCAACCTCCTGAATACGATCAGTTGACGCTATCGCCGGACCACCAAATTTTAGTACAATTCTCGCCATCATTATCATTCTCCTTTAACTCAATTACACCTCGGCGTAATTGTATATTTATTACGAATTGGCAAACACATTTCACGGCATTCGAAGCCTGTGACGTCCATCCGAGGCTTTAGCCAACACGAAGTTGGTCACTTAAGCATCGTCGCTGTCGCTACGTTACCACTTCACTTTCGCGTAGATTGTAGTAGGAAGAATCGATGTTAGCCTAAGATCTACAAACGAATCACCGCTGTATAGTAAAACACTTTGGCTTTCATCACTCACTTTGATAAATAAAAAGCTGAATAATATAAAAGTTCCGTCCTTAGAACATCAAAAAGACAGCCCTCACTTAACGTGAAAGCTGCCTGCAACATGTACAATATGAAAGCTTGCGCATGTGTGATAGCTCTCCGAAACTTCAAGAATCGACAGTCTTACATCTCTTAAATGCAAAACCAGCAAAGCATCGGAAACAACGATACCCCACTTCGGCAAGCTCTCCTTTCACACATCCTCAAAGGGTTTGTCCACCCTCCAATGTGCTACTATTAAACCTTGCACCTCTATCATCACTAAAATAGTGAATATTATATTAATATTTACGTTAGCATATGTCTAGTCCTTTGACAATGCTTGTTGCTGAAAATAAGCATAAATATTGTTAGCTAAATGGACGGGCATGCCCGCTTCTTGTAGTGCGAGCTCACTCGCCTCTCGTATTTTCTTCACTGAGCCAAAATGCTTCAGCAGCTGTTGCTTTCTCTTCGGTCCAATGCCCTCAATTTCATCGAGTACCGATTGGATCGCATGCTTCTCATGTTGTTGTCGGAGGAATGTAATTGCAAAACGATGGACCTCGTCTTGAATGCGTTGCAATAAATAAAATCCGTCACTCGTTCGTTTTAATGCTATTACCTCTGGCGGATCCCCAAATAATAGCTGTGATGTATTGTGCTTGTCATCTTTCGCTAAGCCAGCAATTGGCATGACAAGGCCAAGTTCATCTTCTAGCACTTCTCGCGCAACTTCCATTTGACCTTTACCACCGTCAATTAGTACCAAATCGGGCAATGGCAAGCCTTCCTTTAATACCCTAGTGTAACGCCGACGAATCACTTCCTGCATTGCCCCATAGTCATCATGCTTGGCAGCTGTGCGTGTTTTGTACTTACGATATTCTTTTTTAGCTGGTTTTCCATCAACAAATACAACCATTGCTGAGACAGCATCTGTGCCGTGCATATGACTATTATCAAATGCCTCAATACGCAGTGGGGTCGATATGCCCATCACTTCGCCGAGTGCCTCACATGCACCAATCGTTCGCTCTTCTTGTCGTTCAATGAGTTGGAATTTAGCCGTAACAGCAATTTCCGCATTTTTTGTAGCCAAATCAACTAGTTCTTTTTTCTGTCCGCGCTTTGGCGTAAGCACCTTCACATCTAATAATTCCGTCAAAATTGTAGCATCAATGGACTGCGGAATAAAAATTTCTTTCGGCTTAATATGTTCAAGCTTTTCATAAAATCGCCCAACAAATGTTAAAAATTCTTCCTCCGCATCCTGATAAATTGGGAAAATCGAAACATCTCGCTCTATCAGTTTACCCTGTCGCACAAAAAAGACCTGTACACACATCCAACCCTTTTCTACCGCATAGCCAAACACATCTCGGTTTGTCGTATCACTTGACACAATTTTTTGCTTTTGCATGACTGTATCAATATGAGTAATTTGATCGCGGAATTCCTTTGCTCGTTCAAACTCTAAGTGTTCAGCAGCTGCAAGCATTTTCACTTCAAGCTCTTTTTTGACTGTTTCTACGCCGCCATTTAAAAATTTCGTCATCTCCTCAATCATATCGTGATAAATCTGTGCATCAATATCTTTTACACATGGTGCTAAGCATTGCCCCATATGATAGTACAAGCAAACCTTTGACGGTAATTGCACGCATTTTCTAAGTGGATACAAACGATCCAGTAGCTTTTTGGTTTCACTAGCAGCATATGCATTTGGATATGGACCAAAATACTTCGCCTTATCTTTTTTTACCTTCCGTGTCGTAATCAGACGCGGATATTTTTCATTCGTAATTTTTAAATATGGATACGTTTTATCGTCTGTTAACATGACATTGTATTTCGGATCATGCAATTTGATGAGATTAAGCTCTAAAATAAGTGCCTCTAGGTTTGACGACGTCACAATATACTCAAAATCCTCAATTTCGCTAACCAGACGCTGTGTTTTTCCCTCATGCGTTCCAGTAAAATAAGAGCGCACACGGTTCTTAAGGATCTTGGCTTTCCCTACATAAATAATTGTGCCCTGCCTATCCTTCATCAAATAGCAGCCAGGCTGATCTGGTAAAATGTCAAGCTTGCGTTTGATTAAATCATTCATCGCCTACCTGCCCCCCTTTCCTTATATTATATAACGAAAAAAAGCCAAGCACATCTAAAGATGGCCCGGCTTTTCCTTCGTTACTTATTAAGCGTGTTTAGCGATTAAAGCTTCTAACGCTTCTTTTGGTTGGAAACCAACTGTTTTGTCTACTAATTCACCATTTTTGAACAATAATAGTGATGGGATAGACATGATTTGGTATTGCGCTGCAGTACCTTGGTTGTTGTCAACGTCTACTTTTACGATTTTAGCTGCGTTACCTGCAGCGTCCATTTCTTCAAGAACTGGTCCAATCATTTTACAAGGTCCGCACCAAGCAGCCCAAAAGTCTACTAGTACTAACCCTTCTTTAATATCATCTTGGAAAGTTGCATCTGTTGCATGTACAATTGCCATTTGAAATCCTCCTTAATCTTACTATGCTTGTAGTATAGCATGGATAAATTCGCTTGAGCGAACAATCTGCCTAGATTACATAATTTATGAAAAACAAGGATAATAGAGTTGAAAAAGGCATTAAATTGATTTGCAATGTCAGCTAATTTTCTTGAAAACGACCTTTATACACGTAAGTTAACGTAATAAAGATGTAAATGGCTAATGTAATGCCAGTTACGATAATTGATGTTGTGAAAATAATGCCAATCAGGATTGCACTTAATGCGATAATGGCTATCCAAGTTGTAAAAGGGAACCATTTTACCGCATAGGCACTTGTTTTTTCAGGCTGTTTTTTACGCGATTTCAGATGCGCAATCGCAATAATTAACCAAATAAATAGTACGGTGTATCCAAGTGAACCCATTAGGAAATCGAAGGTTTTACTTCCGGCAAATAAAGAAATGATTACACCCATATATAAAGCCAAAGTACACATCAATATAGCATATACTGGAACTTTTCTTTTCGATAAATGTGCAAAGATTTTAGGTATACGTCCGTCCACAGCTTGTGTATACAGAACGCGTGAAGAACCATAAAGTCCAGAGTTCATAGATGAAATAATTGCCAGTATAACAACAGCATTCATAATATGGTCAGCACCAGGAATACCAATCATTTTAAATACCATCACAAACGGACTTTCGGGCACTCCGTTTACTTCATTCCAAGGGATTAAGCTTACGATAATAAAGAAAGGCAGTAAATAGAAAGTCACTATACGCACTAAAGTACTGCGAACAGCTTTTGGCACTACTTTTTCAGGATTTTTCGTTTCAGCTAACGTAATACCAATAATTTCAGTACCGCCATAAGAATAAATCACCACAAGCATCGCGGCGATTAAACCTGTTGATCCATTCGGGAAGAAACCACCGTGCTCCGTTAAATTAGAAAATCCAACAGCCGTATGATGACCAAAAGTAACAAGCAATAACACTAATCCCGCTATGATGAACACCACAATAACGGTAATTTTAATTAACGCCAGCCAATATTCTGTTTCCGCAAATACTTTTACTGATAATAAGTTAATGGCTGTCACTAACACCGAAACCGATAATGCAAGTATCCAAATTGGATAATCTGGCAACCAATATTGAATAAAAATAGCCGCAACAACAGATTCCGCTGCAATATTTAACACCCACATTTTCCAATAAATCCAATCTAGAAAATAAGCTGGATACTTCCCTAAAATTTTTTGTACTAAATCTCTAAATGTTCTGGCTTCGTGATTACGAACTGCCATCTCTGCTAAACCTTGCATAACAAATAACAGAATAATACCACCTATTAAGTACGCAAAAAGTACTGATGGCCCTGCCAAATCAATAGCTGCACTACTCCCTTTAAATAACCCTGCACCAATAGCTCCACCTAAAGCCATCATCGTAATATGCCGTGAGGTCATTGTTCTCTGTAATTTCTGGTTGTCCTTTTCCATTTCCTTACCTCCTAAAATCAAAAAAAGCATATCGCCTGTTCTTTCATTATCAAATGAAAGAAGAGACGATATGCCATAGCAAACCGCGGTACCACTCTACTTGGTTCTATAAGAACCCAACTTAAAAACCTGGTAACGAAGGTTAATCGTCAAACAAATAGAATAATCTGTCAATTCTATTTATCTTACCACTCCTAGGCAAGTTCAAAGTCTTATTGGACTGCGTTGCACCATCCCGCAGCTCTCTTCACCAAATAATGAGCTTTTACTACTCCTAATCTTTGCGTTTCAAAACATTATTATTGAAAAATTTAATTAATAACCATCACTATACGGACTAAAATACACTCTGTCAATATTTTATTTTGCAATAACTTTCAAAACGCACACAGTTTTGCGCAAATAGACGCTAAATATGATGTCACAAAAAAAAGCAGGGAAGATAAATCCTCCCCGCATGACAAGTCTAAAACTATTAATTATGCATTCACTTTTAACGCTTTGAATTCTTCGATTAGAAGTGGCACTACTTCAAATAAATCGCCCACAATACCATAATCCGCGATTTTAAAGATATTTGCCTCTGGGTCTTTATTAATCGCTACGATTACTTTTGAATTCGACATCCCTGCTAAGTGTTGGATTGCTCCAGAAATACCCGCTGCAATGTAAAGATCTGGCGTTACAACTTTACCCGTTTGACCAATTTGAAGTGAATAGTCACAGTATTCCGCATCACATGCACCACGTGAAGCGCCAACTGCACCACCAAGTAAATCTGCTAACTCTTTTAACGGCTCGAAACCTTCTTCAGATTTCACACCGCGACCACCAGCAACGACTACTTTCGCCTCTGAAAGATCCACACCTTCTGTAGATTTACGAACTACCTCTTTAATAATCGTACGTAGGTTAGTAATTTCTACAGATACTGAAGACACTTCACCTGATTTATCTGCTTCTTTTTCTAAAGGTGCGATATTGTTTGGACGAACTGATGCTAACACAACACCGTCTTTTACTTTCACCTTTTCAAAAGCTTTACCAGAGTAAATTGGGCGGATGAATACTACATCATCACCAGCACCTTCGATTGAAGTTACATCAGATACAAGACCTGCTTGTAATTTACTTGCGATTTTTGGTGACAAATCTTTACCATTAGCTGTATGACCAAATACGATGCCTGTAGGATTTTCTTGCTCGATTACAGCAAGTAAAGCTTGACCAAAGCCATCTGATGTATATTGTTTTAAATGTGGATGTTCCACTGTTACGACACGATCTGCGCCATATTCGAATAATGGGCCTGTAAGATTTGCTACAGCATCCCCTAAAAGAACACCAACAACTTCGCCGCCATCAGCGATTTGTTTTGCTGCCGCTATTGCCTCGAAAGATACGTTACGTAAGCTTCCTTCACGAACTTCACCTAATACTAATACTTTTTTTGACATAGTATATTCCCTCCGTTACCCTTTAAGATTCGATTTACATCATCCATTACACCTCGGCGTATTACGTCCGGATTCTGAATTGTACGTTTGCCTGTATGTGTTAGCCGCCATAATATCGGAAATTTCGGTAAAGCCACAGGACGTGGCATTATGTCCGATGCAGGTCAAGCTAACCGTTGTCGCATAGAAGCGCAAATTAAAGCTAACTTTTAAATTGATTCATTTCAAAATCTGTAACATCCGACCGAGGCTTTATCTTCGTTCCTTTTGTGTTTAGGTACCTATTAACAAAGGAATTACACTCGTATTCATCTCGCCCCCTACTGAGGTTCGAGTCCGCCGTGACTGTCACTCCGCTTTCGCTACAAAATACATAACAGAATGAAGATAAAAATGACTTAAACTACTTTTGCCTCTGTATGAAGTAGGTTTACTAGCTCTTTTACTTGTGCAGAAAGTTCGCCTTCAAGAATTCGACCTGCTGCTTTTTGAGCTGGTAAGTAAATGTCTACTGTTTCTACTTTTACTTCTACATCATCTTCATCGATATCTAAATCATCTAACTCAAGCTCTGCAAGCGGTTTCTTTTTCGCTTTCATGATACCTGGTAAAGATGGGTAACGTGGCTCGTTTAATCCTTGTTGAGCCGTTACTAAAAGTGGTAAAGACGTCTCAATTACTTCTGAATCCCCTTCAATATCGCGCACGATTTTTGCAGAAGTGCCATCGATTTCAAGGTTTGTAATTGTCGTTACATAGTTGATGCCCAATAAATCAGCAACTCGCGGCCCTACTTGACCTGAGCCACCATCAATGGCAACGTTACCTGTTAAAATTAGGTCAGCATCTTTATCTTTTAAGTACTCAGCTAAAAGGTAAGCTGCTGCGTTTTGATCTAATTCATCTAAATCGTCTTCTGTATTAATAAGAACCGCTTCATCGGCACCCATTGCTAGAGCAGTACGTAATTGCTTCTCTGCATCTTCTCCACCAATTGTGACAACAGTTACTTTACCGCCTGCCGCGTCACGTACTTGGATTGCTTCTTCAATTGCATATTCGTCATAAGGATTAATGATGAATTCAGCGCCATCCTCTTGGATTTTCCCACCAGAAACAACGATTTTTTCTTCTGTATCAAAAGTACGTTTAATTAATGCAAAAATATTCATAAATCCATACCTCCTGAAACGTTTTTTAATTTCTAAGTAAACTTGTAAATATTATATATTTTCAGAGTCGATAACCCCTTTGTAGTTTGTTATCGACACTGATGGAATCTATTTGCCAGTAAACACAGGCTCACGTTTTTCGATAAATGCTTGAATACCTTCTTTCGCATCTTCCGTTACAAATACCGTACCAAAGGATTGTGCTTCTACTTCAATGCCTTCATAGAATGATGCCGGTTTTGCATATTGCAATGTTTGAATGGCTGCTTTTAAGGCAACTGGACTCTTCTTCGCAATTTTCTTCGCTACCTTGAGTGTTTCTTCAAGTAAAACTTCATCAGTAAATGCACGGTTCGCTAAGCCCCATTGCACAGCGTCTAAACCTGAAATAGGTTCACTTGTAAACATCATTTCTGCGGCTTTCGCAACACCTACATAACGTGGAAGACGTTGAGTGCCACCAAACCCAGGAATAAGACCTAGTTGTAGTTCAGGCAACCCTAATTTTGCAGATTCTGTCACAAAGCGCATATGGCAACTCATTGCTAATTCAAGGCCACCGCCGAGTGCTGCACCGTGAATCGCTGCAATAACTGGCTTCGAAAACGTTTCTACACGTTCAAATACTTGTTGCCCTTTACTTGCTAGCTTCGTGAACTCTGCGCCCGATTCAACTTCTGTAAACTCCTTAATGTCTGCACCTGCTGAGAAGAAACGACCTTCACCATGAAGAACAAGGACACGTACTGTGTCATCATTTTCTACAGCATCTAATACAGCATTTACTTCTGCAATAATGCCGCGAGATAATGCATTTGCTGGTGGACGCGCAATTGTAATAATCGCTACTCCATCTTCAACTTTCCAACTTAGAAATTCCATTTCTCCACATCCCTTTACGCTTTAATACCGTTCAGTATTAATGTCTGAACCTTTGGAACCTGTTCTATCAAATCATATCGATAGTCATTCATAACCCACGACGTAATGGTTTCATCAATTGTTCCAAACACCATTTGACGTGCCAAGCGTACATCCATCGTTTGATTGAACTCACCTGATAGCATGCCTTCAATTAAAATTTGATCAAGCAATTGTAAATACTCTCTTAATACTGCATTGATTTTTAATCGTAAATCTTTGTTTGATTGTCTAAGTTCTAATTGTGTGACAGTTGCTAGGTATCGATCAGTCGCTAGAACATTAAAATGATTTTCAATCATTCGTGAAAGCTTGTCTCTCGACGTACTTCCATTTTCTATTATATCTTGTAATGACTCTACAAAAACAGCCATTTTTTCATTAAAGACAGAAATTAATATATCTTCTTTATTTTTAAAATATAAATAGATTGTTCCATCGGCCACCCCTGCCTGTTTTGCGATCTTCGATACTTGCGCTTGGTGATACCCATTTTCTGCAATAACGATGACAGCTGCATCGACAATTTGCTTATATTTAGGCTTATCTCGTTTCACTCTTATATCACCACCTAAAAAAACATACACACGCCCGCTTACTTACGTAGCAACAACTACGATGATTACGACATCGCTGCAGCTAACTTTTTTTAAAAAGAAGCTATCTGCGAATTCAATCATCTTGTTGTCCTCAAAAGTTGAAGAACTCGGAATGAAAAGTACACATACATTTCATCAGAGTAACAAATCAACATGGAGGATGTGGCGTGATTACCGAGAAATAAAAAATATGAAAATATGAATGGTCATTCATTCATATTTTCATATTATATTCTACATACTCGCTTGTCAATACTTTATCACGTAGTTATTTTGCTTCTTTAGCCGCCATTTTCGTTTTTTCTTCTTCCACTAATGTACGGCGTAAAATTTTGCCGACTGCGGTTTTTGGTAGTTCATCTCTGAACTCGTAATAGCGCGGTACTTTAAAGGAAGCTAGATGTTGACGGCAATATTTATTTAATTCGTCTTCAGTCATCGAAAATCCTTCTTTAAAAACAATAAAAGCTTTTACCGTTTCTCCACGGTATGGATCTGGAATACCTGCTACCACGCATTCCTGAATTTCTTCACGTTCGTATAATACTTCTTCAACTTCTCGTGGATAAATATTAAAGCCACCTGCAATAATTAAATCTTTCTTACGGTCAACAACATAGAAGAACCCATCTTTATCCATATAGCCAAGATCACCAGTTAAGAACCAACCATCTGCAAACGTCGCAGCCGTATCTTCAGGACGATTCCAGTAACCTTTCATGACTTGAGGCCCTTTCACAGCGATTTCCCCAACTTCACCAACTGGAAGCTGCTCTGTATCCCCCGTACGAAGAATCACTGAATCGGTATTTGGCCATGGTAAGCCAACTGAACCGATAACGCGCTTACCCCAAATTGGCGTTGAATGTGTAACTGGCGAAGTTTCTGTTAAACCATATCCCTCTACCAGTTTTCCCCCTGTTACTTCCTCAAACCGCTCTTGAACCTCTACTGGTAACGAAGCAGATCCACTTAAACAGGCCTTAATTGACGATAAATTATACTTTGCAATATCTGGATGATTTAATAGACCAATATATAATGTTGGTGCACCTGGGAATAACGTAGGTTTTTGCTTATCAATTGTTTTCAAAGCTGTTTCCGCATCAAACTTCGGTAGCAAGACCATTCTATTTTGCGTGAAAACAGATAACAACATCACGGTTGTCATTCCATATACATGGAAAAACGGAAGTACCCCCATAATCGTCTCTTCACCTTGTACACATTTATACATCCATGCATCGCACATTGTCGTATTGGCAATTAAATTTTTATGAGTTAGCATTACACCTTTCGGAAAGCCAGTCGTTCCCCCTGTATATTGCAATAAAGCTAAGTCTTCTTCAAAATCAAACGGAATATCGATCATTTTCACCGGTGCTGATCGCATGATTTCTGTAAATAGATGATTTTGTCCGCTATGTTCAACCTTTACACTAAAGCCGTACTGCTTCTTTTGAATAAAAGGATACACTAAGTTTTTAGGGAATGGTAAGTAATCTTTAATCGCAGTAACAATAACGTTTTCAAGTACTGTTTCTTTCATGATTTTCATCACGCGTGGATATAATATATCCATTACTAAAATAACCTTCGCACCAGAATCAGCCATTTGATATTGTAACTCTCGTTCGGTATAAAGTGGATTTGTCTGTACGACAACTGCCCCCGCATACATTGCTCCATAGTAAGCAATCACACTTTGCGGTGTATTTGGAAGCATAATCGCAACACGATCTCCTTTTTCCACCCCAAGTGATTGTAAATAGTTTGCGAACCTTAGTGCAGACTCGTATAGCTCGGTGTACGTCAAATCCTTACCCATAAAATGAATCGCTACTTTTGATGGATTCTTTTTATAGGCACGTGTCAAAAACTCTTGCACAGGAATTTCCTCAAACGTTAAAGACGATGGTACTTCTTCAGGATAATTTGCTAGCCATGGTTTTGTTGTCATACGTCCTCTCCCCTTTGTCCCAAACTTTGTAAATTCTTACTTTAATTATAATGAAAAAAGAATACACTTTCAAACACAAAATAGAAAATAAATGTATTTTCGATTAATTATTATGCATTTTACAACATTAATATGACTGTGACATAAGGGGTTTTATGTTGATTCCCCCTATGAATACTCATTCATTCTTTCTTTTTTTATGTAAATGAAGTGGCTAATATTTCTATAGCAGAAAAATAATTTTTTGAACGAGGAAATTATATTTATAAGAGATTATTATTGGGATTAGATAGAATTTTGCGATATCACTGAATTTTTGTGCGGTTGTCTGCGCATTGTGAGGTGTAAATTGAACGTTTTCGGAAGCTACAAAATTGGCTTGAGTTTGCCTAAGCGTTTCTTGCTGTTACAAAAGCGAGTAGTCAAACTTCGTCTGGGTAGTATCTGTACAAACTGGGCGTTGGCTAGCCCAACAAACAAAATAAAAACGCACCCTCAAGAAGAGGATGCGTTCTTCAATTTAAATAGTCAACATATAGTAGACACCGACTACCAAAAATGCGATGCAGACAACAATTAGTACTTTCGCTAATTTTTCCATCTCATACCACTCCTATGCAATACTTGCCCCAATAACGAACGATAGACCGACTGAAATGGTAAAGGAAATGAAACCAACCGAGCGATTGTCATTAGCAATTTCCTGGTCTACATTAAAACGCGGTGTCATAAATTCAAATAAAAAATATGCCACGATTAGTAATGTAAAACCAAAAAGACCCCAACCAATCATTTCACTCAATGTACTATGGCGTGCTATCGAATAGCGAAAAATATTACAAATACCCAATATTTTCCCACCAGTTGCAAGAGCCACTGCAACATTTCCTTTTTTAATTTCTTCCCAATTTTTATATTTCGTAACGACTTCGAACAATGCCATCGAGACGACTAAACATAAAACAACAACACTAAAATATCCTGCTGTTTCGATAATTGGATATCGCCAAAAGCTAGAATTCAGCATTTTCTCCGTCCCCTTTACCTCAGTTATTCGTTCCTCGTACCATGTGCTAAATGTCGCTTTCTTTCTCTTCAACACATGCAAATCCAGTTGTCAGAATGCATCATATTACATGGTAACGAATGATCCATGCAATAACTTAACGACAGCAACAAACAAGTACGAATACACGCTTCTCATCTATTTCAATTCTACGACCGTGACACCAAAGCCACCTTCCCCTGCCTCACCAAAGCGGAAAGATTTTACCCGTTTATGCTTTTTCAAGTAGCTTTGAATTCCCTGACGTAATGCACCTGTACCTACACCGTGGATAATTGATACCCGCCCATAGTTGGCAAGTAGGGCATCATCTATATATTTTTCAGTACGAAGTATGGCATCCTCAAACCGCTCACCGCGTAAATCTAATTCTAATTTGACATGGCTATCGCGGTTCTTCACGCCAGCAACTCGATGAACAGGTTCTTTCTCAGGTTTAATGTATTCAAGGTCACTGTCCGCAATTTTCATCTTCAAAATGCCCAATTGCACAACCCACTCAGTATTTGATACTCGTTCTAGTAAAGTACCCCGTTGACCATAGCTTAACACCTTTACCTCGTCCCCGACAACTAAGTTTTGCGTACGAGCCTTTACTTGTGCTGCTTTTTTTAACACTTTATTGTTTTCAAGTGGTGTCGCTTCTTCCAAACGTTTACGTGCTTCAATCAGCTCATGTTCTTTAACGACCTGATCAGCATTCTTACGCATTTCTCGAAGCTCTGCAATGATGGTTTCTGCCTCTCTTTTGGCTTCATCGACAATTTTACGCGCTTTTTCCTTGGCCTTTTTGTCGAGTGCTTCTTTACGCTCTTCGTAGGCTTTTAGCTTGTCATCTAGCTCTTTTCGTAAAGCTTCTGACTCTAACAGCAGATCATGAGAGCGTTCTGCATCATCCTCTGATTGGCGTCGCGTCTCTTCAAGAGAGGCAATCATAGATTCAACCTCATGGCGGTCAGTACCTGTAAAGCTTTTCGCACGATCAATAATGGCCTCAGGTAAACCAAGTCGGCTTGAGATCTCAAACGCATTGGAACGACCTGGCACACCGATAAGTAAGCGATAAGTTGGGCTTAGTGTTTCAATATCAAATTCCACACTTGCGTTTGCAACACCTGGACGATTATAACCGTATGCTTTTAACTCAGGATAATGCGTTGTTGCCATAACTCGTGCTCCACGACCATGTACTTCATCTAATATTGAAATTGCGAGAGCTGCCCCTTCTTGTGGATCAGTTCCTGCACCCAATTCATCGAAGAGAACAAGTGATTCGTGGTCAAATTTTTGTAAGATGTCAACGATATTCACCATGTGAGATGAGAAGGTTGACAGTGATTGCTCAATCGACTGCTCGTCACCAATATCTGCAAATAGTTGCTCAAATACTGCAAGTTCCGAGCCATCTAATGCGGGTACTGGTAAACCAGCTTGCGCCATTAATGTACATAAACCAACTGTTTTTAAAGTAACGGTTTTACCACCTGTATTTGGCCCTGTAATAACAATCGCAGTAATGTCTTTGCCAAATTCAATGTCGTTTGCGACCGCTATTTCACTTGCTATTAATGGATGGCGTGCTCGCACAAGTCGGATATAGCCGTCTTTGTTCATTTTCGGCATCGTGCACTTGTTCGCTTGACCGTATTTTCCCTTCGCTAAAATAACGTCGATTTCACCTAAGATTTTTACTAAATTAAATAAATCAGGTGCAACTTCCTCCACCATAGCACTTAGAGCAAGTAAAATGCGTTCAATCTCCGCTTGCTCCTTCATTTTGAGACGATGAATTTCGTTATTCGCTTGCACAACCGAATCCGGCTCAATGAAGAGTGTTTGGCCTGAAGACGATTGGTCGTGCACGATGCCGCCATAATGATGGCGGTATTCCTGTTTAACAGGAATTACATAGCGATCATTTCGAATCGTTACGAGTGCATCAGAAAGCATTTTAGTGGCATTGCTACCACGTGTAAGGCTTTCTAATTTAGAACGTACTTTAGCCTCCTCTGAACGGAGTGATTGACGTATCGTACGCAGTGTCTGACTTGCAGCATCTAATACTGTACCGTTGTCATCAATGCAGTTATTAATTTCATGTTGCAAACCTGTTAGAACTGGCATTGCGTCCTTCTTGGCAATGAAATGTGGAATTTCAATCATTTCATCTGACTCTAAATCCTCGATGAAATTGCGAAGAATACGGCTTGCTCGAATCGTACTTGATACCTCCATTAATTCTATTGCTGACAGCATGCCACCGATTTGTGCACGTCTTGCTGCAGGGCGTATATCGAAAATACCGCCCATCGGCACATTGCCTTTGACACGTAAAATAGACAAACCCTCATCCATTTCTTCTAATAATTGCACTACTTTTTCAAAGTCCGTTTGTGGCACAAGCTCATCAATGGCTGACTTGCCAATTGAAGACGTACAATGAATTGCCACTTGCTGGCGTACTTTATCATATTCTAGTGTTTTCAATGCGCGTTGTGCGATCACTGAGAACACCTCCTCAGCCTATTTATTTCGTCGAATGAACGCCTCGAACTGTTCACGCGTCCATGTATTGACAATCATATCTTTTTTCAACCATGCTTTGTTTGCATAGCGCACACCGATATCCATAAATCGTAAATGAGAGATATCATGAGCATCGGTATTTATCGCTACAGGTACACCTGCTGCTACTGCCATTTCTAAATGCTCGACACATAAATCGAGACGATATGGATTAGCATTTAACTCTAAAATTTTACCAAATTCTTTAGCCCATGCAATTAGCTGTGCCATATCTGGATTATAGCCAGCTCGGTCTTCAATAATGCGACCAGTTGGATGGGCAATCATATGAACATAAGGATTTTGCATCGCTGTGTGTAACCTAGCCATGATTTTATCCTGTGTTTGTGTGAAACTAGAGTGAATAGAGGCAATTACGAAATCCAACTCTTTTAGTACGTTGTCTTCAAAATCTAACGAACCGTCTGGCAAAATATCCATCTCTGTTCCGGCATATAAATAAAAGTCTGGATGCGCTTCGTTAAAAGCTTTAATTTCTAGACGTTGCTTCATTAATCGTTCAGGCGTTAAACCATTGGCCACCTTTAAATACTGTGAGTGATCGGTAATAACGCTATATTGATAGCCACGTGCAATTAATGCTTCTCCCATTTCCGTAACGGAGTACGCACCATCTGACCACGTTGTATGCATATGCAAATCAGCTACAATTTCGTCAAGCTTTACTAAATCCCTAATTTCTTCTGTCCGGTCAAATTCCGTTGTCCCTGTACGTAAGCTAGGTGGGATGAAAGGTAGATCAAAATGCTTAAAGAATGCCGCTTCATCCGAAAATGTCAACACAGAACCATCAGCCTGTTCTACACCGTACTCACTTATTTTCTCACCACGCGACTTGGCAATTTGACGCATACGCACATTATGGTCCTTCGAGCCTGTAAAATGATGCAAGGCAGTTGCATACTCTGAATCCTTCACTAATCGAAAATCGACACTAACTGGCTCTTCAAAGTCTAAAACGACAGAAATTTTGGTATCACCTGCAGCCACTACTTCTTGTATGACGAGTTCACTCAATAATTTTTCACGCACTGTCTCAATTGCTTCAGTTACAACGATAAAATCGATATCTTTACTTGTCTCTGATGCACGACGGAAACTCCCAGCAACAGAAAAACGTTCCACTTCTTCCATACTACCGAGAAGTGCTTCAATTTGTAAAACGACAGGCTCCAATTGCCAAATCGGCAGGCGCTCCGAACGATTTGCAAAGTTCGCAAGCTCTTTTAAAATCTTTTCTTCTGTTTTCGCTGCAAAACCTGCTAGCTCGCGCACCTTGCAAGTCTCACACGCCTCCTTTAAGCTTTCTGCCGAGTCGATGCCTAGCTCTTGATGAAGCTTAGCAATTTTTTTGCCACCTAAACCCGGCAGCTTCAGTAACGGCAGTAATCCTTTCGGCACAATGTCTTCTAATTCTTTTAAAAGACTCGATTCACCTGTTGCTATAAGATCCTCAATTACTGCAGCTGTGCCTTTACCGATGCCCTTTAATTTTGTGACATCCTCCATTTCGCTCAGTGAACGCTCGTCCCCTTCGAGTGCCGCCGCAGCTTTTCGGAAGGCAGAGACCTTGAATGGATTTTCACCCTGTAATTCCATGTACAATGCAATTTTTTCAAGTGTACGAATAATTGTTTTTTTGTTCATTGGAAATTCCCCCTATCGTAAAAACACTTCCCTCAAGTCCGAGAGAAGTGCCTAGTTTGCTATTGCCTTTCAATGACACCAAAACGCAGTTGTACCTGCCGCATTACTTTTGGTTCAGAAAACATACTACAGACACTTTGTTGCTACACCGCTTTCACATTACGATGAGTGGAGATAAATATACCACCAGTTTTGGAACATCTTCGTGATAATCGGTGTATGCTCCAATATGAGCCCGGATAAAAAAGATTTAGACATTAAATTTTGAATCATATCAATAGGCAACAACGCCAGTATATACAACAGAATAAACATAATTAAATAATTTTCAATCATGCCAAAAAGTGCACCTAGCCAGCGATTCATAGTACCTAAAACAGGTAAATAAGTAATAAAATCAAATATTGACGCCACAATCTGTAATGAAATCTTCACAGCAAAGAAAATAACTGCAAACGCCACTACTCGGTAAAATGTACGGTCTAAATCCAAGCTATCGATAACTACTCCAAGACTTCCCGAATCCGTTACGCCTGGATATGGCACCCAAAACACAAATTTCTGTGCTAATGGCTTATAATAGATATACGCAACAATGAGGGCAACTACAAAACTGACAATATGCATCATTTGAACGATAAAGCCTCGTTTTGCCCCAACAATTAGTCCACTCAATAGCACTAGTAATATAATTAAATCTAGCATTCACTTCAATCCTTTAATTTTTTCAATTCTTCTTCTAGTAATTCCATTTGCTCTTTTAAGAGTAAATAATCGTGTACCGTATTTACTGCTGTAAGGACGGCAAGCTTCGCGCTATCAAGTGATGGATTATGTAAATTCATTTCGCGCATACGGTCATCAACAATCGAAGCGACAAGTCGCATATGTCCAATAGATTCAGAGCCGACCATTTTATAGGTATGACCATATATTTCCACAGAAATTTTATTTTTTTCTTGATTTTCCATAGTCGCACCCTCCAATAGAATCTTTTTGCTCACGATTTTATTCAGTAGTGAGCAACGTCCACACAAAAAAGCTATTTATTATCATACCATGAAAGGTATAAAATTGTGAACAATGAGGACAGAAAGGAACGATTAAATGTCAAATATTGTACTTTTAATTTCAACAAATATGCAAAAAGAGGTGATATCTTATTACGCAAGCAATTTTGTGGAACGCAAAGCACCAGGTGTGATATTCGCAGCCAAACTACCAGATACCGCAATAACCTTATATAAATCAGGTAAATTAATGTTTCAAGGGGGCGGTGCAGATCGAGAAGCCGCACGTTGGGGCAACAACTCGGGAATCGCGAGTGCACCAAAATCCTCATCTATCGGAGCAAAGGGCGACGTGCTCCCAGACGGTTTTGCTTCAATGTCCGTTCTAGGCTCTGACGAAACTGGCACTGGCGATTATTTCGGCCCAATTACCGTCGCGGCGGTTTATGTGCCCGCTTCAAAAATCGAATTAATGAACGAGCTAGGCGTCAAAGATTCAAAAATGCTAACGGATGACTATATGCGCCGAATTGCACCGGATTTACGTGCAGCATGCGAACATAGCGTACTTATCTTGCGCAATGAAAAATATAACGCGATACAAGCAAAGGGCTACTCACAGGGCAAAATGAAAGCCATGATGCACAATAAAGCACTAGGACATACGTTGTCTAAAATGACACCGGAGAAACCTGAACATATTCTCATTGATCAGTTTGCAGAGCGGGGGGTTTATTACAATTATTTAAAGAATGAACAAGAAATTGTGCGAGAAAAAGTGTTGTTTTCCACAAAGGCCGAGCAGCTTCATGTGTCTGTAGCAACGGCTTCCATCTTGGCACGTGCGGCCTTCTTAAAAGAAATGGATCGACTTAGTGAGCTTGCAGGTATAGAACTGTTAAAGGGGGCTTCTGGAAAGGTGGATGCATTAGCTGCACGAATATGGCGTGGGCAAGGCGAAGAATTTTTGCGCTCCATCACTAAATGGCATTTCGCAAATACAGAGAAGGCGAGAAAAATGGTGTAATAGAGAAGTTTTTTGAGCGAGTTGGGTTCTTAGATTGAGCAGTTCGCAACGGTTATGGAGCGGCGTAGTTCGCTAATTGAGCGACTCGTGTACGGGATTGAGCGGCGTAGTATGTTAATTGAGCGACTCGTGACCTAGATTGAGCGTTTTAAAACTTTTTTGAGCCGTCTAAGGAAGTATTTGATATTTACTTTGTTTCGTAACGCCTACCTTGCTGTAACAATTAGTTGCTAAAATTCTTTTTACAATATGACGATTATTTATCTGCAAAAAGTATTGAGCTTGTTTATTTGTAATATGATTACTTATGAGCATACTGTAATCTTGAAGTGTAACATAATGTGCAGTTGAATCTGTATGATAGCAGCTTAAGCAACGCCATTTTAATGGCAGTCGATGCATCATTCCAAGCTGACATTTAGGACAGAAAACGCCTTGTCGAATAGCACGCTCTTCAATGTCATAGTATCGACACAGTGGAAAGGGCTCGTATGATGTGTGGTGATGTAATAATAATGCAATAATCTCTTGCACATCGAGCCGTTCCCCTTGCGCATTCCGTTGGCGCAAAAAGTTCGTCAATTCACGTGACATTATCACAGGAAACATCCCGTTCTCATAATCAATACGAGCGTTGTTGAAAGGAAAGACGATGACACCTCCTACATGAGCCTCTACATTATGTTGACGGAAAAATCCCTGCAGACCGTACACATATTCTTCAAGCTGTACTTCTGGATGATTAAAAATACTTCGATTCCCTGTGTCCAATATACGAATCATTTGGCGTGGTTTGCTTTTAAGCTGTACATCCCCACGAATATTCTTACTTTCAATAATTATTACCTCATATGGTGTCACCACCACTACATCTAACTGAATAGGTAATGGTCGTGAAAGCCTAATATTATGCAATATATGAATATCCATTGAATATGATAATTTCTCCAACTGTCTAACGATATACCGCTCGCCATATTCCCCCGCCTCAGCTTGCTGTAACTCCCGTGTAATTTGTTCATATAATGGATGACTCGGCTGTAGTCTTCTAGCTAAGGCACGTAAGCCCAGTGTCATCTTAGCCTCCTCAAAAGATTTAATTAGCATCGCATCACTTCCTTTTCCACTGACTATAGCAAGGAAAAATAGCACTGCCTAGACCTTTGACTAAACTAATTATTTGGTAAACATTATAGCTAGATTTATTTATTTTCAGCATTTTTTGTGTGGATGCACCGTTTGAGAATGCCTTGCCATTCGAATTGAGCGACTGAACGTTGGAATTGAGCGACTGATCCACGGCATTGAGCGGCCACGTTGAACAATTGAGCGAGCTTTTACAAGGATTGAGCGACCCTCTAATTTTATTGGGCGACTGCCCCCTCAAACCTCAAATAAAAAAAAGACTGCCCCGTAGGACAGCCCTTCGAAATGTAATTAACGTACTTCTGTGCCTTCAATTGTAGCGATGGCTTTTAATACTTTATTGTGTGCTGCGACAACCTCTTCGTCTGTTAGTGTACGTTCTGGGTCAAAGTACGTTAATGAGAAGGCAACCGATTTTTTGCCAGCTTCCATTTTCTCACCCTCATATACATCGAATATACGAATGTCTTTTAACAGTTTCACGCCTGCCGAGTGAATTACAGCAACTACTTCTCCAGCCGCAGTCGCACGATCCATCACAAGTGCGATATCACGAGACATAGCAGGGAATCGTGGCACTGGTTTGTAACCTAGTGGTGCTTCATTTGTAGTAGCGGCCAGTAAAGCTACTAAGTTCATTTCCATCACATACGTATCTTTCACACCCCAAGTTTTTTGCTCAGCAGGGTGTAACCCACCAATAATGCCGACTTTTTCGCCGTCTAATAGGATGCTTGCTGTACGTCCTGGGTGTAGACCGTCTACTTGTGCTTTTACGAAGGAAATACGTTGGGCAAGACCCAGCTTACTAACAACCCCTTCAACAATTCCTTTTAGTACGAAGAAATCTACTTCTTTTTTCTCGCCTTGCCAAGCATGATCTAACCATTTACCCGTTAGAACTGCTGCTACATGCTCTTCCTCAAAAGGTTGACCTTCTGCTGATTGACCAAGGAACACAGAGCCAACTTCATATAATGCCACACTGTCCGCCTTACGTGCAACGTTATATGCAGCGGCCTCAATTAAATGTGGAATTAAGCTTTGACGAAGCGTTGAACGATCTTCACTCATTGGCATTAATAAACGCGTTACTGGTTCCGCTTTTAATGCAAAACGTTGTGATAATGCTTCGGAAGTTAATGAATAGGTTACTGCTTGATAAAGACCTGCACCCTCCATGTAGGTACGTACTACGCGACGGTTTGCTTGATAAGGTGTTAGGCTTCCTACTTGGTTGGCACCCTCTAGTAATGTCATTGGAATTTCATCGTAGCCGTAAAGACGTGCGATTTCTTCCACAATATCCTCTTCAATTTTAATATCCTGACGACGTGTTGGCGCATCAATAATTAATAATCCATTTGCCGCCTCTACACCAAATTTTAAACGCTCTAAAATGGACAGCATATCTTCTAATGAGATTTTCATACCTAGACGCTCATTGATAAAATCTGGCGAAACAACTACACGTGCTGGTGTTTTATCTAATTCGTCCACGATGCACGTACCTTCTAGCACTTCACCACCAGCTAATTCAGCAAGTAATGCCGCTGCACGTTCGGCAGCAGGTACAACACGGTTTGGATCGACACCTTTTTCAAAGCGAGCTGATGCATCTGAGCGAAGGCCAAGGTTACGTGAAGTTTGTCGAACTGTTAAGCCATCAAAGTAAGCAGATTCAATAACAACCGTTGTTGTAGTTTCTGTTACTTCCGAGTTTGCTCCACCCATTACACCCGCAATAGCTACCGGCTCTTTGCCATTTGTAATCACTAAATCAGTCGCTTTTAATGTACGCTCCAGGTCGTCTAAAGTAGTAATTTTTTCACCTTCTGTTGCTTTACGTACAACAATTTCACCTGTTGCAAGGCTGTCGTAGTCGAATGCATGAAGCGGTTGACCATACTCCATTAAGATGTAGTTTGTCACGTCGACTACATTATTGTGTGGACGTACACCAGCTGCCATTAAGCGGTGTTGTAACCACATTGGTGATTCTGCAATTTTTACATTTTTCACGACTTTTGCCACATACATCGGATTCGCTTGTAAATCTTCTACGCGAAGTTTTAACACGTCCCCTGCTTTTTCAGATGATGTGTTGTATGCGATTTCTGGATATTTTACTTCTTCCGAAAGAATAGCACCGACCTCATACGCTACACCCAGCATAGAAAGTGCATCCGAGCGGTTTGGTGTTAAACCAAGCTCTAACACGATGTCACGTAAACCTAAAAGTGCAAGTGCATCAGAACCCACTTGTGCCTCAGTAGGTAACACGTAAATGCCTTCTGCATAAGCTTTTGGCACGAGCTTACCTTCAATACCAAGCTCTTGTAATGAACAAATCATACCGTTCGATTCATGACCACGAAGTTTTGCTTTTTTAATTTTAATGCCACCTGGTAAATGTGCACCTGGGCGAGCAACAATGACTTTCTGTCCTGCATCAACATTTGGCGCACCACAAATAATTTGTTGTGGTTCAGCTTCACCAACATCTACTTGGCAAATATTTAATTTGTCTGCTTCAGGATGTTTTTCTTTGGATACGACATAGCCGACAACGACTTTATCCATACCTCTAGTACGGTCGATTACTGCGTCTACCTCAATCCCAGAGCGCGTAATTTTTTCTGCTAACTCTTCAGGCGCTAAGTCCTGTGTGCTTACATAATCTTTTAACCATTCCAATGATACTAACATTTTATGTCCCCCTTACGCCTCTGTTCGCTCGAATTGTGATAAGAAACGTGTGTCACTTGTATAGAAATGACGAATATCGTCGACTCCATATTTTAGCATTGCGATACGCTCTGCACCGATACCGAATGCAAAACCAGAAACTTTCTTCGGATCATAGCCAGCCATTTCAAGTACATTTGGATGTACCATACCTGCACCTAAAATTTCAATCCAGCCAGTACTTTTACACACGTTACAGCCTGAACCACCACATTTGAAGCAAGAGATATCCATTTCAACAGACGGTTCTGTGAATGGGAAGAAACTCGGACGTAGACGAATTTCACGGTCTGCACCGAACATTTTTTTCGCTAAAGTATCTAAAGTACCTTTCAGATCACTCATTCGAATATTTTCGCCAATGACTAAACCTTCAATTTGCATGAATTGGTGAGAGTGTGTAGCGTCATCGTTGTCACGACGGAATACTTTCCCTGGACAAATAATACGAATCGACTCACCTTTTTTGGCCTCCATTGTACGTGCTTGAACAGGAGATGTATGCGTACGTAGTAATATTTCCTCGGAAATATAGAACGAATCTTGCATATCACGAGCAGGATGTCCTTTTGGTAAGTTCAATGCCTCGAAATTATAGTAATCCTTCTCTACTTCAGGTCCTTCTGCAATTTCGTAGCCCATGCCGATAAATAAATCTTCAATTTCTTCGATGACACGTGTTAACGGATGACGGTTGCCGACTTTGATTTCACGTCCAGGTAATGTGACATCAATCGACTCACTGGCTAATTTTTCAGCAATCGCTGCTTCTTCCAAAACAGTCACCTTTGCTTCCAGTACCGCTGTTACATTTTCACGAACAGTGTTGACTAAAGCCCCCATTTTCGGACGTTCTTCAGCAGATAATTTACCCATCCCTTTTAATAAATCAGTGATTGGTCCCTTTTTCCCCAAATATGCTACACGCACATCATTTAGTTCTTTTAAATTTGCTGCTGCCTCAATTTTCGTTAGTGCTTCTTGCTCTAACTGCTTTAATTGCTCTTCCATGTGTTAAATCCTCCTTGTTCATTAGAATGCCCGCTTGCGCGTATGACACAAAAAAACCTCGCCCCTAAAAAAGGGACGAGGACATATTCGCGGTACCACCCTAGTTATTGCACGATAAAAACCGCACAATCACTTCATTGCCATAACGACTCGATTGAAGCCGGCATACCTTTACAGCATTTCGCTGGTCCCGGTAGCTGCTCGCGGGCTGAATTCAAAACTGCATTGGTACGGCGCTGGCTCTCAATCTCCGGCCTACGCTCCCTGTCGTCCATTCACAATCTTTACTACTTCCCGGTCATAGCATTTTCGTATACATGATTACATTTAAAAGTGATTATACAATAATAAGCTGTTACATTTCAAGGGAGATATGCCCGTAAACAGCGATAATTATGGTACCATCAGCATTTGTTTGCTTTTAGCGGCGATTTTTGCGGTGCCATCATCGATTCCTTCACTTCTATCAGCGATTTTAACGGTGCTATCAGCGATTCCTTCATTTCTATAAGCGATTTTAACGGTGCTAGCAACGATTACTTTACAAACCCGTACAAAACAATTCCTGTGGCAACAGCTACATTTAATGATTCAGCTTGTCCAATTATTGGAATGATAATATTTTGATCTGTCATTGCTAATAACTGTGGATGGATACCACTACCTTCATTACCCATCATGATTGCAAATGAACCGTTATGCTGAATATCACGATAAATAACAGCATCCTCTTCCAGTGCAGTTCCAAATACTGGTACACCATTGTCCTGAAGCATATCAATCCAATCCTCTAAATCTCCACGTACTACAGGGACATGGAAATGAGAGCCCTGCGCAGAACGCAGCGTTTTAGGATTATATAAATCCGCGCAACCCTTGCCAAGTATAACTGCGTCCAAACCTGCTGCATCCGCTGTACGAATCATTGTTCCAATATTCCCCGGATCCTGCACCGCATCAATTAGTAACACCTTACGCCAAGAAGCCATCGTCTCTTCTTCTACAGCTGGTTGCTTACAAACCGCAAATACCCCCTGAGATGTCTCCGTTTCAGCAAACTCCTTCGTCACAGCCGCTGTCACTTCCACCATTGACACATCGTCAATCGGCCAGAGCATCGGCAAATCAACACCCTCACGGACAATTAGCTGTAGTACTTGTTCGTTATTTTTCAAAGCTTCCTCTACCAAATGGAAACCTTCCACTAAAAATTCACCCGAACGCTCACGCTCTTTGCGTGTCGTAGCTAATTTCTTCCAATATTTCACTAACGCATTTTGCGTAGATTCAATTCTCTTCATCGTTCTCGTACCGCCTTTTTCCTATTTACTGCTCTTTATTATACCTTAGAAAATGGGGGAATTCATAGTCAAGGAGAAAAAGCATCTTACAAATCTCACTACGGTTAAATTCTCAAGTAAATAATCTTGTCAAAATTTAAACTGAGTGAAAAAAGACTGTGGTTTCCCACAGCCTAGTAATCAAATATTTAACTCAATTTGTTCTGAGGTAATATGCTCATTTGCTTCAATTTCAACAATAGTTTGTCCCATTTTTTCTATTAAATCTACAACTAGTGCGTTCCCCATACAGAAATAACGCATTCGGTTGGGCATTGTCGCTGTCCAATTATCAGGAAAACCATTTAATCGTTCACATTCAACTGGTGATAAATATCGTTTTCGACCATTTACTTCAACTATATGTGTACTACGATTAACAGAACCTTCGCTTGTAAGCATTGTACGTCCAGGACCGTTTATATCATCAGTTGGAGACATACCGCCCTCAGAAAAGATATATTTATGTCCATCAGCTGATGTACGTTCAATTTTTTTAGGTCCCCGTAAATATGCAAACTTTTCAGCGACTTTTTCATTTAAATAAAGATTATCGTCAATCATTGATTCATCCAATAATACATCTTTTAAAGGAATAAAATGTTCTTCTTTGACCTGTGGTTGCGCCGTAAATACATGACCACCTGTCATTATTCCAGCAGTATAAAAACCAAATGAAAAATCATCTGAAATTTCAACTACATCATTAGGTAATTCAACTGTAGAAATGCGATTTTGATAAGGCTCTTCCAGCACAGGGAAGGTTTTCGCAAAGAATCCTTCTTTAAAGAGTCTTTCATTTTCTGAAAAAACCGACTGTCGATTTGCATAGTCAAGTGTATTCTTATAAGCAAAAATAAACACTCGACGTCGCTTTTGTGCAGCACCATATTCCGCTGCATTAACAACACGCCATTCTACAATATAATTCAAATCACGGAATGTAGCTAACATCACTGCGAAATCTCGTCCACGTTGCTTAGAAGGTGATTTTAATAGTCGATCGACATTCTCAAGTAATACATATTTTGGATGTGAATTTTCAAGTACACGCTTTATCTCCCAAAAAAGTACACCCTTTTTCCCTTCCAGCCCCTTTTCTCCAGAAAGCGAACGAGCCACAGAGTAATCTTGACAAGGAAATCCTCCCACTAATAAATCTATCTCTAATTCTTGAAAAACAGAATTAGGAACTGTAGTAATATCGTCATTACTATGGATTCCTTCTTCAAAATTGTGTGTATAACATTCGTATGCATGCTGTAATTTACGGGATGGCTCCCATTGGTTAGCCCACACGGTTTTAAAAACTTGTGAGTTCGCTTTTTCCAAACCTAATCGAAATCCGCCCACGCCCGCAAACAACTCGACTACATTTAGCACTTCTTTCATAAGCGAACATCCTTTCTGTTTTTCTTTTATTATAATAAAAATCCGCTGAAAGATCAACTATTTTGTATCGAAGTATTTATCATATCATAATTTTTCAAAACCTCATTATTTTACTTCATGAAATTCAAGATTTTTAGTTTGCTCATCATAGACATATTTAATCAACTTTAATTTTGTCCATTCATCTGTTATAGGAGGCCTTCTTCCTTGTATAAAAGCTCTTTTTCCAACTTCATTTCTCAATTCAATTACTTCGTTTGGAAAATCACTTGCTACGATAAATGCTTCAATCATATTGTAATCTCCAAAGCTGTATTCTTGATTAATCCAGTCAACATATTTCATGGCCTGATGAATAACCTCTTCATTAGCAATATCTTTTTTTATTTCAATCATTAAATATTTTGAAATTGTATTGAAATTGGGGATGTATTTATATCCAAAAATATCCATTTTATCTACATAAAATACTGGTTTGAATGGTGATGCTACAACTTGATGCGAAATATAATCCCAGTTACCAAAAATACATTTAGAATTATTCACAATATAATCAATAACCCCAGCTTCGATGGCCATTTCATGCTTAATCAATTGTCCATCAGCAGCCAATTTTAAAATGTTTTTTGATGAAGCTTTATAATCCTCATTATGTAATTGCTTTATTCGATTATGAATCTTTGAAGACACTCCAAATATATTTTCAGCATTTACAATTTCTTTCTCGTTTCGTTTTAAAATCACATCTAATAAGGCCTTATTTTCAATTTCATCAATTTTTATAAATGATAAATTCGCAAATACACGCAACATTTTAAAAGCAGATGGATTTGAAGCTAACACATCATCCATATCTATGCCTTCTTCAAAAAAATATGGTGAAGGTTCAAATGTACAAATAAAGCGATTATTTAAAAATTCCTCTGAGGCATTCAAAATCATTTTTGATTTTAGTGTAGTATAACTTTCTGTTTTAGGTAAATCTGCTCCTGGAAAGTTCAAATGCTTGCATTCACCTTCAACTTTTACTAACTTACCTACCCCATATATTTTTCGGTCAATAAAAAAGTATACATTATCTCCTTCCTTCATTGACAAATAATCAGCAAACGTTCCTTCCTGAGGAATGTTCCATTTATCCTTTTTAATCTCCATATTTGTACTATATACGCCACTTTCAATAATCTCAGTTAGTACCTTTTTTATCTCTATTTCTTTTTTATTCTTGCTCTTTAAAGCAAATATATATCCAGCCATTCCTCATTCTCACTTCCATATACTTATCTAGGTATAACATATTTTGATAGTTTAATAACCTTACTTAACTCTGTTTTATAAGATATTAATCCCTGACGAACTAATGATATCAGAGATTTTGTAATGCTGTCTTTCTATAATTTCTCCATATCTGATACCAAACAAATGAATATGTGCTACTTGTTTACCCCTTGGTGCTTAACTATACATTTTATCTATATATTTCCTAATTCATCAATAGACATATTAATCCCCTCCAAAATACGTAGCAATCTTTTATTTGACTTCCTTTACTATTTCTGCAACATAACTTGCATTCAACCAATAACACTGTTTTGTAATCCATTGACCATCAGGTAGTTTGATTTTATCACTACCATCAGCCCCTTTTGGTCGAACATGTAATACACCATTAAAATTTGATTTTGGGAAGTTATTTTCTATTCCCTTTTTAGATTGGGTTAAAATTACCCCCTCAGTTAATACTCTGCGTATTTCATTCCAAAAATTAAATAGCTCATTATTAATAGTTTTCATAGCCATATGCCAAAGTTTTATACCTTTAAAACGTAATAAATCGTTATTATCAAATTGAAAGACAACAAATAATATTTGTGTTTCTAAAAAATAGTTTCTAATATAACTATCTTCCCATTCCTCATTAATAATTTCATTAAAATCAATATTTTTAAAGGACATACTTTCTTTAGGTCTTCCGCTTTGTTGTAAACGCACTGTTTTAAATTGTATATTTGCTTTTGCAAATTCAGCTATTTTATCTAGTTTTGTTCCTTTAACCCCTAATAACGCACTAATTAAATTTGGTACAGCAGAACGATTCCCAGGATTAATTTGAATATTTAGCTTTTCTGCCATTTCTTCCATTGTCATTCCCATAAAAGGCTCGAAACGATCATTTAATAATTGTTCTATCGTTTTTTCCTGTAGTTCCTCAAGACTTGAGAAATATACTAACTTTTCTTTTGATATATACTGCCGTACTAATGCGGTCATATAAGATTGCTTCAAAGAGAAAGCTCGTTGCATTGCAGGTACATCAGAAAAAGGTTGTTCTCGTAATGAATTCTTGTTTGCTCCCTTCGTACAGGCCCCTAAATATTGCGTATCCCCCTCTGATAACTCATGCGCCAACCCAGCTCGAATTTTCCCTTGAATCAATGCCCAGTCAGATTTTATAACAGCTAAATCCTTCTCAGGATATTCGAAAAGAAGTGTTTCAATAATTTTATAATCTCCTCGATTTAATTCTTTTTTCCACTCATAAAACATCAAAAGTAACTTCTGATTTTTCTTCCAAAAGCTCGAATCATAAAAATTTTTATCCGCTTCTGTCATGTAGTTTATAATGTTAAGTACTAGTCGTTCCTTAGCAGACAAACTTTTATCCTTATTCTGCTTAAAAGGCGTCACCTTTAGCTCTATACCTAAGTTCGAAAAATCAGCCTCAGCATTGCTATTCACTTCATATCCAAAAAAACTTTCTTCAACAATCTGACCTAGCGCACCTGTAGATCGTTTACTATTTAATCTACCATGCTGATCAATCTCACTGAATGTTTTACCACGCGCCTCTTGTGCCTTATATAAAAGTGCCTCTTCAGTTTCAAAAACCATTAAAATTCCTCCTTAGACATCAACAAATATTAACAATATTTTACCATATTGTAGTTCTTTAAATTTCAATTTTCTATAAACCTAACCTATTTAGGTATCTAAATAGAAAAAGCTCTACATAAGATTTCTCTCACATAGAGCCTTTTCAAATTGTAGTAAATTGTGTGCGTGCCAGGCACCGCACCACCAGGCACCACCATGGGCACCTCCAGGCACTACCATTTCCTAACGGGCGGTATACTTTGAGGGAAATTAAATACATTGAAAGGGTCGTACTTCGTTTTTATTTCTCTAAGCCGTCTGAAATTACGTCCATAGTATGCGGTTGGCCAATCTTTAATATATCGATCAGGGAAATTCACGTAATCGCCAGCTGTGTAAGGCGATAATGCTCGTCTCAAGTCCTCAATCCATTGAATGTTTTGGTTTTCTTCCTGTGGTTTTTCCCATGTAGTGAGGTATTCTTGGGCAATGAGGGCGTTCCTATAAAAATAGGCAGTACGATTTGGTGCAATCTGACTGACAGCGCCTCGGAGCGATTGCTGCCAGATTTCAGCATTTCTATTTGGTGCGTTTGCTAAAAAGTCTTTCATTATTCGAATAGCTGTATGTGGAAATGGCTTTTCAATAAACGAACCAGACCTTTTACGAAGAGCAGGTTGATTGCCACTTGGTACGTCGAAAAACCGTACAGCTTTGATGTAAGGAACTTCCTTTATCCAAAAGCTTGTCGGTGAGCCGGTCTTTCTTAAAGGACGAAGAAGTTTTTTTAATTCATGTGCTGTACCAACAAACTCACCTTGGGCAACAATCTCACCCACTTCCTTTGATTTGAGCTCAATCTGTGAGGTCAAACGTTCGTCTGTAAAAGGAGCCCACTTTTGCCATGCATCCAAGGCAATCTCAAAATCCTCCCAGCCCCACGAAATAGAGAAAATAGACACTTCTGAAATAGGATGGAGCTTAAATGTAAGTGCTGTGACAATGCCAAAATTTCCGCCACCTCCCCCACAGCTAGCCCAAAATAGATCACTGTTTGAGTGGGTGTTTGCTGTAATAGGTTCTGCACCTAAATGACCACTTGCTCCCACCATTTCAATTTCCAATAAATTATCACAAGTAAGTCCAAACTGCCGTGATAACATACCAATGCCCCCACCCAGAGTTAAGCCAACGACGCCGACACTGCTTTCAGTTCCCGCTGGAATGGTCATGCCATATTCCCATAATTCATGATAGACTTTCCCTAAATTAGCCCCTGCTTCAATTCTTGCTGTCATGTCTTTCGAATTGATAGTCAAACCATTCATCTCACTCACGTCAATAATAAGACCATCATTTAATAATGAATAATTTTCATAGCTATGCCGACCGCTCCTTATTCGAAATCGCTCATTATTTTCCCTCACCCATCGCAATGCATTCACTACATCTTTCGTATTTTGACAAAACACAATTTTACTCGGAAATTTTGCAATACTTAAGTTATTATTGATCCTCGCCAGACCGTAATCCGGATCTTCAGGTGTCACAATTCTTCCAGTGAGCTTTACCTTCTTCAACATACAACTCCTTTCTCAAATGACGCTATGTGCATGTACTATACTATGCACAATCCTTTGGAAAGAAATATAAATTTTGAAATTAAAAAAAGTATAAAAGAGGCATGTTTATCCGTTATAAATCATCATGTAAATACTCATTTTATAGCCTTTTACATATGATGCAATAATGAAACTTAGGGGGTGTCCAGATGATTATACATGTGGTGAGCACTGGTGAAACACTTTGGCAAATTGCAAACCGCTACGCTGTACCTATCAATACGATTGTCCAATTAAACGCGTTACCGAACCCAAATCAATTGGTGGTCGGTCAATCACTCGTTATTCCATCTCCTTATACAACGCATATCGTAAAAAGTGGCGAAAATTTATGGTCAATCGCACAACAATATAGCGTGCCAGTTCAAGCGATTATCTTAGAAAACCATCTAACAAATCCAGATATTCTAACGCCTGGAACAAAACTTCTTATTCCACCAATTACGCATATTGTGCAACCTGGGGAAACATTATCACAAATCGCCAATCACTATGGTACGACCGTTCAAGCTATAGTTTTAGAAAATGGCATCACAAACCCAAATATGATTTATGTGGGTATGCGCTTAATTATTCCAAGAGCGAAACCTTCGATTGAAGTAAATGCTTATACCTATCAACCGAGTGAAGAAGCTGTTGATTCTCTAAACGCCATTGGCCATCTTCTTACTTATTTTAGCCCATTTGCTTATATGATTAAGGAGGATGGTTCATTACAGCCAATTAATGACAAAGCAATGATAGATGCTGCTACTGCCCAAAATATTATACCTATGCTAACCATAACCAACTTCTCTTCCACAGAAGCAGGAACCAATTTAGCGCATGTTATTTTATCTAGTGCCGATTTAAGGGAAAAGGTCATAAACGAGGTACTGCAAGTCATGCAGGATAAGGGCTATAAAGTGTTAAATGTTGATTTTGAAAACGTCCTACCTGCGGACCGGGAAAATTACAATCAATTTCTTCAATTAGCTGTTGATCGTCTTCACCCAAAAGGATATTTAGTTTCGACTGCTCTTGCGCCTAAAACAAGCGCAACTCAAGCTGGGACATTATACGAAGCACATGATTATGAGGCACACGGTAGGATTGCAGATTTTGTGATACTAATGACATATGAATGGGGCTATCGACTTGGTCCTCCACAAGCTATTTCTCCCATTAACGAAATGAGGAAGGTTGTAGAATATGCCTTATCAGTAATGCCTGCTGAAAAAATATTTTTAGGCTTTCAAATTTATGCCCGAGACTGGCTTCTTCCCCATGTTAAAGGGCAGGAAGCTGAGACATTTAGCCCTCAAGAAGCAATCAGTAGAGCAGCCAAGTTTGGCGCAACCATTCAATATGATCTGATAGCACAGTCCCCTTATTTCCGTTATGTTGATGAACAAGGTAGAAATCATGAAGTGTGGTTTGAAGATGCTAGAAGCGCTCAAGCTAAGTTCGACATGGTCAAACAATACAAGCTTCGTGGTGTCAGTTATTGGGCATTAGGCTTTCCTTTCCCACAGAACTGGGTATTATTAAATAACGAATTTTCTATTAAAAAACAATAAATCAATTTTAATATTGTCCAAATTCTAAAAATGTATTTCTGAAAAATGCTCTTCACTGTATATTATCTAATTTTTCCCATAATAAAAATTACGTTTCAAAGCCATATTAAGAAATATCAAATTGAAAGGAGAATCCAACATGGGAAGAGATAATAAGCAAGGGCAAAGTAACAACAAAGGCTCACTACCTCAGACGCCAAAAAATCAAAAAATTGCGCCAGATAAAGTGAAAGAAGAGTTTTCGCAAGAGTTTACGGAGCTTATAAATTCAGTTACTAAAAATAAGCAAAAAAAATAGGGGGGGACTTCGTTTGGAATATCAACGTGCGCAAGAGATTGTCGCCTCACCATCAGAATATGAAGTGACCTATAACAACGTTTCTGTATGGATTGACAAGCTACACGATGATGGCAAAACAGCAACTGTGCATTTACGACGCTCGTTAGAAGAACGATCCGAAGTGGATATTTCAGAGTTAAGAGAAGAATACCTCGTACATTAATAAAATCATCTGTCTAAACCCAGAAATAAAATCGAGCACGCAAATTTATCATATTGCGTGCTTATTTTGTGTCTTATCATTGAGAAATACTTATAAATCCATTAGTTTTTAAATTATATATTCCTCAACATATTTAAACTGATCTAAAATCTCTTCTGCATGACTATGTAATTCTTTAAAGGTTTCTGTAAGTTGTTCAGCAGCAAGTGGCTTACTAAATAAATACCCTTGAATATAATCACAACCGCCTTCAATTAGGAAAGCCAGTTGGGCCACTTCTTCAATCCCCTCGGCAACTACCTTAAAGCGTAAATGCTTAGCCATTGAAAGTATCATGGACACTAGTGCTTCATCGTTTGGATCATGCTGTATATTACGGACAAAGGCACGATCGATTTTAAGACAATCTATCGGAAAATCTTTTAAATATGACAGTGACGAATAACCCGTACCGAAATCATCGACAGCAATTTGAATACCAAGTGCTTTTAGTTCATGAAGTAATTGTGTCATTTGATCAATATTCATCGTCATACTTTCTGTAATCTCTAGTTGTAGATGATGTGGTTTTAAGCCAGTTTGCTGTAAAATACCCTCCACCATTTGCACCAAATCCTGTTGAAATAACTGTCCTAGCGATAAATTAACAGCTACCTTCATTTGTGGCAAACCTTGTGCTTCCCACGACTTTGCTTGGTAACATGCAGTTTCTAATATCCATTTACCAAGAGGAATAATAAGCCCCGATTCCTCTGCAATCGGAATGAACACATCCGGTGGTACAAAGCCTCGCGTTGGGTGGCGCCAGCGTACAAGTGCTTCTAAAGATTCAATCTTGCCTGTTTTCAAATTTACTTGTGGTTGATATTCTATATAAAATTCATGATTAGCTAGTGCCTTATGTAACTCTTGTTCCATGATAATACGATCCGCCATGCCCTCAGACATACAAGGTTTGTAAAACAGAAATCGTTGCGGGATTTGGCTGGCCTCACGCATAGCTAATTGCGCATGCATTAATAATTCTTCTCCTGAGCAACCTTCTTCGTGGAGCGCAATGCCAATATTTAGATTGCCATTTAGTGAGAATAACTGGACTTGTAAAGGATTTTTCATAGCACTTTTCAAGTTAAAGCAAAACTGCAATAGTTCTTCTTGTGTCTGAACATGATCAATATAAACTACAAACTGACCTTCACGTAGTTTTGTCGCAAAATAATGCGGAGGTAAAATAGCTTGAATTCTTTCCGCTATTAGCTTCATCATTTTATTGGAATAACTAATACCGATTGATGCGCTAATCGCTGCCAAACGATCAATTTCAATTGCAATTACTGCTTTTTGCTCACTATCCGCATGCAAATCTTCCTTCAAGGTTTTCAGCAGTAGGCGCTCATTTGGTAGCTGTGTAATATCATCATGATAGGCTTGAAATCGAAGTTCTTGTTGCGAGTGTTCAAGATCTTGTTTAATTTTTAAAAGTTGTTGATACGGCTTTTCAACCGATGTATAGTATATGGCTTTTAAAATAAGATGATACGCATAAAATTGGTAAATAAGAGCTAATAAATCCCAAATTCCATGCAAGTCTTTCCCAAATACAAATAATAAATCACTAAAAATTAAATAAAAAGCCGCACCAATTAGCCACATAACGCGTTTAGGTAATTTTTTATAATACCTACTTAAAATATATATCGTTACACATTGCAAAACCGCTGCCATTAAATGAACTTTCTCGCGTGCAATATATACCCAATTACCATTCTCAATGAATGGCTGTAAAATCATTGGTGGTCTAGACAAAATAAAAAGTACACTCATAACAAATAGAAAAGAAACACCATATGTAAATATACGATAATTCATCGTTAATCGTTTTTTTGGTTTTAAAATAATGAATAACACACCTATTGCTAAACACAAACGCATGAGCAAATGTAACCACATGTTTATATTCGATGTTTGCATAGTATGTGATCCTAGTATAACAATGTTTGCTATCTCAAACAGTGCAATAATAAAAAACAAGCCACCTATGTATAATGTTTGATTTGATAATAAGTGTGAAAATACTAGCCAAGAATGAATAGCAATTGCCATTGTAAAAACAACAATCAGTATTTGCATAATTAAATTAAGATATATTATGGAACTTTCTTCCTTAAAAACTCCGTAGAGTTGATTACCATTAACTAAAAGCGGTATTAATAATAGTAATGGCAATGCTATATACCATATCTCTTTCTTTTCTAACTTTTGATGATTACTCCTTTTTTCCAACACTAACCCTCCATACTTCCGAACCTTAATACCAGTATGTATCACTCGAAATAAATAGGAAATTATATCTATTACTAATAAATAACGGCTTTAAAATTGTATATTTCTTTGACTTCTTACAAATCATAGCATTTTTTTTGGTATTTGTATGCAATTACTAAAAGTATGCCAATATTCGCTTTATTTTGATATTAGCATACTTTTGATTTCATCGTTCTTGTTTAGAAGCCAGAAGTTGGCGAAGCTTTATCACCAGTCTTAAGCGTCTTTTTTTGACTGCTGCAACGGACAACTGTAGTTCACTTGCTATCTCCGCATAGCTATACCCTTCCAAGTAAAAAAGCTCTAACAATTTTCTTTCCTCAATTTTTAATGGGGCCATTATATTTTCTAATAAAATGGACTTTCCCTGTTGTTGTCCTTGCTCTTCATGTATTCGGTACACATTTAATAACTCATCATCCATAGGCGCAAAATGCGCTTCAAAGCGCTTTTCTTTTGTCAATTCCTTCATAATTTCTCCTCTCACAGTCGTATAAACATAAGAAGAAAATAGCCCCTTGGCAGGGTCAGCCTTTTTCCAAGCTTCCCAAACAGCTATTGCAGCAATATGACGATAATACTCAAAATCTTTGTAGATATGACACTTCAAAAAAATAGAGGTAATCATAGGCTGTACTGATTCTAAAACTGTTTCAAATGGTAGTTCTGGTGATAGGATCTGCTTGTTAAGTTGTTTAGACATTTTTTATCCCGTCGACTGTGCACAATCCTTTATTCCTAGGTGACACTATCGTAGCCATTCATAATGAGCACGTCGAATAGCCTTTAAGAGGAAATCCACCATGTGATATATAAATAGCTGTTTATAGATATACAGAGATATAGAAGGAATTTTCAAAAACCATAAGTTTTGCTCAGATTTCTATACATATTTCTTTACTTGATGGACAAATTACTACTAAGGAGGCGAAATAGATGAATTTTCAAATTAGAGATGCTATTACAGCAAACGTACATGGACAATCAGCAACAGAAATTAAGGATATTGTTGTAGATGCTATTGAACGCGGCGAGGAACATTTACTACCAGGTCTCGGTGTATTTTTTGAGAAGTGGTGGCAACAATCTAGTACTGCTGAGCAGGATGAATTTGTACAAAAGCTAGAAAAAGTCTTTGCACACTGATTTTTTATAGTCAGTTCGTTCCATTTCCAATAAACGCATGATAAATTAGATTTATCTGAAAGTTTGGAGGGATTGGAATGACTGTTGCTGTAGAGCTAATAGTAAATCAACTAAGAAAAGTGTTATCGGGTGAGCAAGTGTCGACGAACGAAACGGTGCGGGAACTTCACGGGAAAGATGAATCCCATCATGCAATGAGCATGCCAGACATCGTTGTTTTTCCACGTTCCACAGCAGATGTCAGTGCCATCTTGAAAGTTGCACATGCAGAGCGTATACCAGTCGTCCCATTTGGCGTCGGCTCAAGCTTAGAGGGGAATGCGATTCCAATTGCAAAGGGAATTTCCATCGACTTCTCTGAAATGAATGCAATTTTGGACATTCGACCAGAGGATTTACTCGTTAAGGTACAGCCTGGTGTGACACGTGCACAGTTGAATAAGGAATTAAAAAAACATGGTCTTCAATTCACTGTAGACCCTGGTGCCGATGCTACACTTGGCGGCATGGCAGCAACAAATGCAAGTGGAACGACCGCTGTGCGTTACGGCGTGATGCGAGATCAAGTACGTGATTTAGAGGTTGTACTTGCAGATGGCACAGTGATTCATACAGGTAGTTTGGCAGCAAAATCTTCTTCTGGTTATCACTTGAATGGCTTGTTTGTCGGTTCTGAAGGCACATTAGGTTGCTTTACCGAACTAACTTTGAAAGTCTATGGTATACCGGAATTTGTGACTGCTGGTCGTGCAGTATTTGCGACAGTCGGCGATGCTGTCAGTGCAGTTGCCGCATTATTACAAGCAGGCATTTCAGTTGGACGCGTCGAACTTGTTGATGAGGCTTCGATAACACAAGCAAATATTTATAATGAAACTTCTTATGATGAAAAACCAACATTATTTTTAGAATTCCACGGAAATGAAGCGGGTATGCAGGCTGATATCGAATTTGCAACGGAAATTTTTGAAGATTTCAGTTGTATGACTGTTGAATTCGAGCATGACAATGCAGCACGGAACAAACTTTGGGAGGCACGTCATTCTCTGGCCTATGCCTATATTCATGCCTATCCAGGGAAGAAACTCATGTCGACAGATGTTTGTGTCCCTATTTCGATGTTGGCTGAAACAATTTTATATGCTCGTGAACAACTAGATGAAGTTGGGCTGGCAGGAGGAATTGTAGGTCATGTTGGCGACGGTAATTTCCATGCATTGTTGATGTTAGACCCAAGTGATGCCGAAGAACAGTCGAAAGCCGACCGTTTCAACGAACATATCGTGCAATATGCATTGCTACGTGGCGGCACATGCACCGGTGAGCACGGTGTAGGTATCGGAAAAATGAAATACCAGGCAACGGAACACGGAGCTTCATTACTGGTCATGAAGAGTATCAAGGCAGCTCTTGATCCACACAACATCATGAATCCAGGTAAAATTTTCTCAATGTAATGTTATTAAGGTCATGATGCATGCCCTTAATAACATATGAGGCTGGGACAAAAGAGAAAAAGTGTTAGATTGACTGCTGTCGATCTAACACTTTTTTGCTGTAAGCGTTGATGTCCGCTACGTAAGACGCTTTCCGTGGGCGTTGCCTTCGCTGCCATCAACTAGTACTCTCTTCTGAATTTTATTTATTCCAAAAGGAAGAACGTCTAAATTTTTCTTCATTTTTAGATAGCAAAAATTTAATAACGCTTTTGCTCCTCTTTCTTAAAATTTAAAGTTATGTCCCAGCCTCATATTTTTATTGAAAATCATTAAAACGACAATTACTAAAATCACGCTCTGTACCCAGTGCACGAGGAACCATTGTTTCGACGAGGTAATCCTCTTCTTCGTAGATAATCTTTTTCAACTCAATGCCGAAAAACTCTTTCATGCGAGATTCCGTCATCACTTCCTGTACATTACCATATATGATCCCCTTCTCCTTTGCTGTCATCAATACCTGATCAGCAAGGTAAAAAGCATGGTTTGGATAATGCGTATTAATGATGCACGAAATACCACGCTCCTGTGATAGATGCTTAATGGTTTGTAAAATCACAATTTGCTTTTGAATATCCAGATGCGATTCAGGCTCATCCAAAATTAATACCTCTGGATTAGACACAAGCGTACGGGCAATCAATGCTAACTGGAGCTCACCACCACTGACTTCATTACATGATTTTTTGGCAAGATGCAAAATACCAATCGTATCAAGTGCCACATGGGCTGCTTCCATATCCTTCGCTGATGGCTGCGCCAGTGTACTTATAAAAGGTGCACGCCCCATGACAACAAGCTCCTCCACGGAAAAGCCAAATACCATTTTATGCGCTTGGGGCACATAGCCCACACGTTTCCATAGCTCTTTACGGTCCAATGTTGCAAGCGGTTTTCCATCAATCAATGTCATTCCCTTTTTCCACTCAAGAAGCCCTGTAATACATTTCAACATCGTGGTTTTCCCTGCACCATTCGGCCCAAGAATAGCCATTATCTCACCAGGCGCTAGGGTGAAATTGATGTCCCGTGCATATAATTGCGGGAATTTCTTTCGGCGTTTTTCATAATAATAATTGCCATCCACCACTTCAATTTTCATCCCCAGCCACCTCCTGAACGGCGTAATAAATATGCGAAGAACGGTGCCCCGATTATTGCTGTCAGTATAGACAATGGAATTTCTGTTGCCGTTAATGAACGGGCTAAATCATCAATAATCAATAAATAGACACTTCCAATCGCAACTGACACTGGTAACACATACTGATTGTTATTGCCAACAAGCATACGCGCAACATGCGGGATAATTAAACCGACCCAGCCGACGATACCTGCGACAGCGACAGATGCCGCTGTAATGAGAGTCGCAGCAAAAATTACGAACCATTTTAAGCGTGCCACTGGAATCCCCATTGATTTTGCCTCATCTTCTGGCAATGTTAAAATATTCAAACGCCAGCGAAGTAAATATAATAGTAAAATACCTATTAATATAAGTGGACCTCCGATATATAAATCCTTATACGTCGCTGTACCTAGACTTCCCATGAGCCAATATGTAATCGCTGGTAACTTTTCCTCTGGATCCGCCATAAATTTTGTCAGGGATATCAACGCATTAAAGAGCGCCGACGTTACAACACCAGCTAAAACAAACATGAAAATAGGTGCGTTTTTCTTTGCACCAGCTACTAAAAATGTAAAGGCAATTGCCCCTAGTCCAAAAATCAAGGCCATTACTTGCGCTGTAAAGTTTTGTCCAAATAATAAAATCCCTAGCGATGCCCCAAAACCAGCACCCGCAGAAACACCTAAAATATCAGGTGATACTAGTGGATTTCCGAACATGCCTTGAAAACCAGCACCCGCAATTGCTAATCCTCCACCAATTAGAAGAGCTAGTAAAATACGAGGTAAACGAATATTCATAACGACGGTTTCTTCCATTTGTGTCCAAGTTTGTTCTATAGGGAACAATTGTGAAGTAAGAATTTTTAAAATATGCTCAAGCCCTACCTCGAAACGGCCAACACCTAGAGAAACGATTGCTACCACAATTGGTAGCAACCATAACAATGCAACTTTCCATTTCTTCATCTAACGATCATCCCTTAATATTTCGCCGCGTCAGAAGAAGGATTTAATATCGAATGAATTTCTTCGTCTGTTACGTCAAATTCATAGAAGTCTTTGTAGTACGTTTTTATTTCATCTTCGATCTTATAATCGAATTGTGTTGGGTGGTTTTTTTGTGCCATCCATTTTAACATTAATGGTGCATCACCACTTGGTGGGAACCAACGATAAATGCCCAGTGGAATTTTGTACACTTTACCTTCTTGTACCGCTTTTATTTGACTCCAGTCCTGTCCATTTACTTTATTTTCAAGTAAATCTGCTGGCTGAGTTTCAGTAAAGTTTGTGATATAAATAATATCTGGATTCCAAGCGTAAATTTGCTCCATGTTTACTTCTTTTTTCCCTTGTACATCATTTTCAGCGACGTCCACTGCTCCTGTTGCATTCAACCATTGATTGCCAAAGAAATTTTTTCCGCCGACAGTAATTGATTTATCATTATGCATAAACAAAATGAGTGCACGTGGCTTGTCCTGAGTTGCCACGTCTTTTAATTTTGTGTCGAGCTCTGCCTGTACTTTTTTGCCTTCTTCTAAGAAACGGTCAGCTCGTTCGGTTGTTCCTGCCATTTGACTTGTTAATGTAAGCCAGCTATTGAATGTCGCTAATGGCTCAGCCGCCGCCGCATCAATCGCTTTTACAGCGACAACAGGAATACCTGCTTCAGTTATTTTATTTATAGAATTCTCATCTGTGGCAATTTCTACGTATAATTGTGGATTCACTTTCATTAATTCTTCAACGTTGACTTCACCATTTTGAATGAAGGATGTTTCAGCCTTTAAAACATCGGGTGAAATTTTCGCTAAAATTGAGTTTTTCGCAGCATTGTATGAATTAGGGTGCATGCCTACAATTTCTTTTGTTGAATTTGTGGCTACATACCAAGTAGAAAAGTAAGGTAGTATTCCGCCTGTCACGACACGCTCAATTTTACCCGGTACAGTTACCTCTCTTCCAAGTTGGTCTGTCACGATTTTCTCTTCAGCAGTTGTTTGTACTTCAGATGTTGATGATTCAGCTGGTTGTTTTGACTCCATTGCCTCTTCTTTATCGCCACAAGCAGCCAACATTGCCGTTAGTGCTAATGTCGCTAAAAATCCGTATTTCTTCAATGTCATTCTTCCTCTCTTAGCCATTTTGCGATACCGTGTAAAAACGGTCTTGATTGATCAATAAATCCAAGTCCGATATGGAACATCGGGTCAAGTGTCGTGCACACTAATTCACCGTTAAAACTTACGGTATCTACATAAAATAGTGAACGTCCCTCGGGAATATCGAGTAATGACTGGGCACCAACGGGAGGTAAAAACGACCCGTGATAATGCCATTTCATGTCACGAAGTGTCACGTATTTAAACAAGGGGTGTGTCTTGTTTTGCTCTTCCATTGGTAGGTCACCACCATCCCGTACCCACCAGCTAAAATTAACTTCCGAGTCCTCCCAATCAATCGTAGGGAACCAGTTGTCAATAACCTCACCAAAAATAATCAGCCGCTTGCCCGATTCAATGAACGATAATAGCTGTGACTGATAACGCTTCAAATGTGGAATATCTAAACGGCACGATAAAATTAAAGTGTCGTAATTTTCCAAATTATAACGATGTAGTTCACGAATATGCAAAATATCATCATATAAATAGTGAAATTCTTCCTCTGCAAAAAAGCGATATTGAAATGGCAGTCCGTTCGTTACAATACCAATCATTGTAATTGTCCCCCCTTCGCTTTATTACGAGCGTATTCCTCGCGTATACATGTAAGCATTTGCAAACTTAATTTACTAGACGTATTATCCTCGTCAATAAAGACACGATAAATATCCGTCCCTGCACCAGCAAAAATCGTACCATTAGTCGAATCATTGTCGACGTAGATTATGACAGCTCCGCTTTGATCAGTAACAAGTACCTCGGCATTCAATGGGATGTTGTCAAAATATCCACGTGAAAAGAAACCACGTACACCCTTACGATAGTTAATGTCGTACGCATCAATACCTGAAAATAGTGGATGTATAGGTTCTTTTATGATAATTTCACGGTCCTTCAATGGAATCGGAGATCGTTCCCAGTTGGGCACACCTGTTAACCAAGGTAAAGATGTCTCCGTTAACGAGAAAATCACCCCTCCCTGCTGCAAATACTGATTGAGCAATACTTTTTGCTCCAGCAAAAATTTTTCCTCTACTAAATTTGTAATAATTAACCCTGAATACGCTCGTAAATCTGCATACGGTAAATCGTATAAATATAAAAATGTCAACCCGCGTCGTCGATCTTCATCTGACAGTCTCGCAAATTGAATATCAATGCCAACATAAGCAATTGGTTTCAAAATATAACCTACTTCCTTTTATGTAAAGTTATTGAAAATGATTATCATTTGCATCAAATTATAGTCACAGTATATTGATAACGATTATCATTGTCAATGCATTTTCGTGAGTTCGTCGAATTTTGTCAAAAAACAAAGGACTTTTTTCGACATAAATAATATTAATAGTGCATCTATAAAGTTTTTTTAATATTATTTATCATTGAACGGAATACTACTATTTTTACTAGGAGGAAATAAAAAGGATGAGCATTTCATTTTCAATGCTAAAGTTAGACCCGGGACATGCCTTTGGTGTCAATGGTCGTATGCAAAAAGATACAGGTGACGAAGCAAGAATCATAGAGCAATATGATTTTGCACAGGAAGATTTAAACGAGGTAGATGTTCTCATTATTCCAAACTTTATTGATCAAGAATTTTTATATAGACAGCAGGAAAAAATTGCTGCCTTTTTAGCAAAGAAAAAAATCGTTGTATACTGTGGTCATTTATTCCGAGAGTGGTTACCAGGTTGCGGACCATTCATGCCACAACTTATCCGTAACTATAAAGATTACGAGGTATTTCCAACAGAACAATCAGTTATTTTTGAAGGTGTAACAACTGCGGATATGACGTTCAAAAAAGGGGTCGCGGGCTTCTTCGCACGCGGTTATCACCACGCACCTGCGCATGCAGAAGTATTGCTAACATTTGCCAATGGCAAACCAGTAACATATGTGGATCGCTGTTCAACCAATGGCACGATTTTAGTCCATGCAGGGCGTGATTTACTTGGTTATGCTGACGAAAACAAATCGACTGACCTTATTCGTCCACAGTTTTTAGCATGGCTTGAAGCAGAAGTACAAGCCTTAAAGGAGGATGGAGAACAATGAGAAAAATCGGTGTTATTTACAGCGGCAATGAGTCCCATTATCGCACCTTCCATGAACCTAAATTTAATCAATATATTACAAAACTAATTTATCATCCGGATTTTTTAGAAACAGATATCGAAGACCTAGATGTACTTATCGTACCATCCCAACTTAACTACAAATTATTACTTGCCAGTGAGACAAAAATTCATGCATTTGCCGAGAAAGGTGGCATTATTGTCGCTTTCGGACCACAGCCTTGGAACTGGCTACCTGCACAAAAGTGGGAGGAACGCCCTACAAATTTCTGGTGGTGGCTGGATAAAGAGGCTTCAAGTGGCCTAGTTCTACAAAATCCAACGCATCCACTATTCAATGACTATTTAACGTTAGCTGAATGCACATGGCATCAACACGGTGTTTTTTGGCCACCTGAACACTCAGATATTTTAATTTCAACAGAAGACGGTGGTGCTGTCATGTACGTAGATAGCCAGTCATCTGAGGGAACTTGGATTATTACAACTCTTGATCCAGACTTCCATTTTGGCTCATACTTCATGCCAGCAACAGAACGCTTTTTTGAAGGTTTCTTCCCTTACCTAGCATACGGAACCATTTAAGTGACAAGATTTACTTCAAGTTTTTTAGATGACCCTGAGGCGATTACGACCTTCTCATAAACCTAGACATAGAAAACCCGCTGACATCGACCCTATCAGCGGGTTTCTTGTGCTTACAAATCATAACGAAAGCTTTTCACTATCTTTTCACCTTTATGAAAATCCTTTGACACATCACGAACAAAGCCCATCGATAAATAAAGATCAATGGCAACTTGCATGATATCACCGGAATGTAAATACAATGCCTGATCCTGACGATTACGTGCAAAGGCAAAACTTTCGTGCAATAATTTTTTCGCTACGCCCTGGCCCCTCCCATTTGGATGCACGCCTAACAATCGTACGATGGTAGAGTCAATGTTTAATTCGGGGAGCCCGTACGCCTTCTCCGAACTAGTAAATAATTGCAGTCCACCTAAAATTTCAGTTCCACGCTTTGCAACTAAGATCGTCTCCGCGTTTGGATTACCAACCGATGCACGAATATCATTTAAATACTGTGCCCAATCCTCTGGTTTATCATATTCTTTTTCATACTGTACATAACTCTCCACCAGCACCTCCAAGTACCGCACATAATCTTCCTCATGCAAATGTTCAATAACAATTTCAGCTACTGTCATACACAACGCTTCCTTTTCTAAATGCCGCCCTTACTATAAGCAGTCACCCTTTTTTCAATCCGATGTGCAATCCATTCAATAATTGCAGACACACCCCAATAAATTAATCCCACAGCAATAAAAGCCTCTAAAAATTTTAAATTAACTGATGCCACGATAGTGGCTACGCCGGTTAACTCCTTTATCGAAACGAAAAATGCTAATGATGTCGCATGTAAAAAACCAATAAAAACGTTCGTAAAGTTTGGAATCGACTGACTAAATGCTTGTGGCAATATAAACCGACGCATCGCTTGTGAAAATGTTAGACCTACAGCATACGCCGCTTCAAGTTGCCCCTTTGGTACGCCTAAAATACCCGCTCGTATAATCTCCGAGGCATACGCTCCGGCACTTAATGTCAGCGCAAGTATTACAAAAAACAAAATAGGGATGGTATTTGAATCGAAACTCAACTTCAGGGCTTGCGCGATAGCATCCACTACAATTGGTATCCCAAAATAAATCAGCATAATATGCATAATAATCGGTGTTCCTCTGAAAAAGGATACATAAAAATTTAATAATGGAGCGAAAATTTTTATATTTTGTATCCGCACAAATGCTACCACTATGCCTATTAAAATGCCCAGAACAACAGGTGTAAACGTCATGAACAAAGTTAACGGCAACACCTTACAAATTTCCTGAAATGCTTCAAAAATAAAAGAAATGTCAATTGTCAAAGTCAAGTCCCCCTAGCTCGTCGCTAGTTCTTTCTGCATATAGCGATTGAGATAGCGTTCATTGCGTTTTAATAGCTTTTCTAGTAATACAACGATGACATAGTACAAGATAGAGAGTGCAATATAAATTTCTAGTGCTCGAGTTGTGGAGGCAATAAGTGTTTCCCCACGTCCCACCATATCCATTACCCCGATTGAAAAGGCCAGCGAGGTATCCTTTAATGAACTAATCATTGTGTTCGTCATATTGGGAAAAGCAACACGAATGGCCTGTGGAAGCACAATCCGTATAAAAGCTTGCTTACGACTTAAACCAACTGAATAGGCTGCTTCTATTTGACCGCGATCAACCGTTAAAATCGCTGCCCTAAAAATTTCTGCAAATGCGGCTGCGTTGCTGAATGTATACGTAATAATGACAAAATAAATGGCGTTCACCCTTGTTACATCAATCTGAATACTTTGTAAGACTGCTGGTATGCCATAAAACACTAAAAATAACTGCACGAGTATTGGCGTACCTCTAATATACGATATATATATTGATACGAGCTGCTTCAAAACAGGTATGTGAAGCAGCTTCGGTATAGCGACTACTATACCGAGTACCATACCAAAAAGAATCGAAAATACTAATATTTCAAGTGTTACGGGCAAATACTGAAGCAATGTCGGGAGTACGTCCGCTATTAGCATGAAGTCGAAATCATTCGCCATTCTTCCTTCACCCTTTCCTATTTAGCTTAGAAATCGACTGAATAATCATCACCTAACCATTTTTCACTAAGCTCACTTACAACCCCGTCTGCTTTTAGCTCTTTAATGGCTTCATCAATACGTTCCTGTAATGCCACCGAATCTTTATTAAGTAAAAAATAAACTTTGGAGTTTAATAATGCATCCCCTACAACTTTCTGTTGGGCCTCATTGTTTTCGTTATAATACTTTACTGCAAATGGTGTTGTAATGATTGCATCGATACGACCCGTAGCAATTTGGTTATTGACATCTGCTGAACCAGACGAATAAACAATATTTACACCTAAATCGTGCTCTTTATTGTATTTCTCTAGAAAAACAGCCGAGTTACTCGTCGCTGAAACACTGACACTCTTTCCTTTTAAATCATCAATGGATTGGATTTCATCATTTTTTGCATTTACCGTTACCTTTAATGGAAATACATTGTAGGGCTCCTTATTGAATAAGAACTTCTTCTCTCGCTCACTATTGACTTCCATTTGATGTGCGACAAAATCAATTTTTTTTGTTTCTAAACTTAGTAGTAAGTTAGAAAATTCCATAGTTTTAAATTCAAATTCATATTCTGGTAGTTTTTCATCAATGGCACGCACTAGCTCGACATCATACCCTGTTAAGTTTCCTTTATCATCTAAGAAGCATATATTAGGAAATTGCGTGCCGGTGCCAACAATAATCTTTTGAACATCTTTTCCCTCTTGTGCTGAATCATTTTTACTGGCATCTCCTTCAGAATTCTCAACACTTGTGCAAGCTGTTAAAAGTAAGGTAAGCACTATTGTTAAATAAAGTGATAATTTTTTCATACAATTCCTCTTTTCGTATTAAATATGCGAAGGCACGCTATCAGCAAGTGCTGCTTTTAAATACTCTAGCCCTATTTCCGTTACAGCTTTGTACACACCATTTTCACTTGAGCCAATTTCTATAACTGGTACATAACGTACACCATACTTTGACTCAAGAATGTCACGAAATGCATCATTATGTGTCACATCGACTGTTTTATAAGCGATACCCTCCGCATGCAAATACGTTTTTACTTCTTCACAATAGCTGCATCCTTGTTTTGACCAAACTATTATATCTATCTTTTTTGTCATGTTCATATCCCCCTTACCCTTAGCTAACTGCTTCCTTTTGTTGTAAATGTAAATTCACTGGACTTAACAGCTCAAATGATCGCTCCCGCTCAAATGCCTTCAATACAGGCGTATGCAGGATGAATTCATCAATTTGGTATTGCACATGATAGCCATCTAATTTTTCTTTTATATCTTCAGGAGTGCCGTATAAAATATCTGCATCATACTGCTGTACGGTGAAAGACTCCCCTGATTCTTGCCCAAATTTTTCAGCCAGCTCGACAGAATTCAATGTTAAGCTTCGACCACTGGCTAAATGCACCTTCGTAATTTTTTGTTCGCCCACTAAGTCTTTTGCTTCCTCTTTTGTTGGTGCAGCAAGAGCCGCAATGGAAATTGCAAAATGACCTTTAGGATTATGCGTGCGGTATGCCTCAGCTGCTTCTTTTAACACATCATGATCACTATTGATAAAGCGAGCAAACACAAAGGCAATGCCTAACTTCCCTGCAAGGGCGGCACTCTGTGAACTCGCACCAAGTAAAAATAGCGATGGCTTCACCTTTGGAATAGGCGTTGCCAGTACACCATGCAGGTCATGTTCTACAGGTACCGTATCATCAAGTAAGTGCTGTAAAAATGTGAGTCGTTCCTCAAAATCTTCCCCTTTGTTAATCGTGCCATATTGCAATGCCTTAGTAGAAAGTGGCAAACCCCCCGGCGCTTTGCCAATGCCTAAGTCTACTCTTCCCGGTTCCAACGATGCGAGCACATGAAAATTTTCTGCAACCTTATATGGGCTATAATGCTGCAACATGACGCCTCCTGAGCCAATGTTGATGGATTTTGTCTTCGCTAGTAGATAAGATACTAAAACCTCCGGTGATGTCCCAGCTAATGTATCTGTATTGTGGTGTTCAGACACCCAAAAGCGTGAATAGCCTAACTGCTCTGCTTTTTGTGCTAATGCCACCGTATTTTGTAAAGTCTGTTCGTTTGTTGCGTCCTCAATAATTGGACTTTGATCGAGTATGCCTAATGAATAACTCATACTTAGCCTCCTTAAACTACTTTATTCAAATAAATTTACTTGGTTTTTAGACAGACTGTTTGACAAATCGACTTTCTTTAAAAGGTAAACCTAAATTGCCTCGTAATGTATCTGCCTCGTATTCCTCTCTATATAGCCCACGTTCTTGTAAAATCGGTACAACTTTATCGACAAAATCATCAAGTGCTCCAGGTACTGTTACACCTATAATAAAGCCATCCGCAGCTTCTTTTTCAAACCATTCCTGCACTAAATCTGCAATGTGCCGTGCTGTACCAAAGAAGGCAGTTTTTGGCGTCGCTTCCCGTAAAGCCACTTGGCGAAGTGTTAGCCCCTCTTCTCTTGCATACTTTTTAATATAATCTGTCGTACTTCGGAAGCTATTTGCCCCAATATCGCCAAGCTCTGGGAACGGCGCATCCACATCATACTGTGTAAAATCATGATGATCGAAGTAGCGACCTAAATAAGCGAGTGCACGTTCAATGGACACAAGCTCTAAGATTTCCTGATATTTTCCTTCTGCTTCCTCAATTGTGTCGCCAATGATCGGTGATATGCCTGGAAAAATTTTCACCTCATCCGGGTTACGCCCAAATGCTTTAATCTCTTCCTTGACCTTTTTATAAAACTTTTGTGACTCTTCTATGGACCCACCATGTGTAAATATTGCATCTGCATCCTTTGCCGCTAAGCGAATGCCTGCATCGGATGAACCCGCTTGAAAAATTACCGGCTGACCTTGTCGAGAGCGAGCAATATTTAACGGTCCTTGTACAGAGAAATACTTACCTTTATGGTTCAAGGTGTGGAGTTTTTCTTGGTCAAAAAATACATCGTTTTCAACATCTGCAACAAAGGCATTATCGTCCCATGAATCCCAAAGACCTTTGGCTACCTCTAAATACTCCTCTGCAATTTGGTAGCGTTCCGCGTGGCTTGGGTGTTGTTCGATTGTTTTATTGTAGTTCAATGCTGAGCTTTCTAATGGTGTCGTCACTACATTCCAGCCTGCTCGACCACCACTAATAAGATCGAGTGATGCAAACTGGCGCGCCACTGTAAATGGCTCACTATAAGACGTTGAAACAGTCCCGACTAACCCAATGTTTTTTGTCACTACGGCCAATGCCGATAAAATAGTCAGTGGCTCAAAGCGATTTAAAAAATGTGGAATCGATTTTTCATTGATAAATACGCCATCTGCAATAAAAACAACATCAAATTTTCCTTGTTCTGCCTTTTGTGCCTGCTGCGTATAAAATGGCAAGCTTACACTTTGATTGCTTGCTACCTTTGGGTGACGCCAACTTGAAATATTACCACCGACTCCATGAATAATTGCTCCAAATCGAATTTTATCCTGTCTCACCATCATTTTTTCCTCCTGAATTTTTATATTTACTAAACATAGCGGTAAAGTATGTTTTTATTTAAAAAATAATATTTCACTTATGCTGCTCAACGAACAAGCATAAATAAAATAGGATTGAGGAAGATATTACAGTTCATTTAAACATTATGCAATAGGTAACTTAATAGAAAAAATTTTACTTTTCTATAAAATATTTTATCAATCGAGTTTTTCTTGTGCGCATTCAAATTGCACAGCCGTTTCCAAAATAGTTTCCCAGAATGCTGGTGCAAGTGTATCCTTATTCATATATGTCAAAAATATATGCTGGTTCATATCTAGCAAATGTTTCACGTCCATTTCTATAAATTCCCCACTTTCAAGCTCTTTTTTCACACATAAGTGTGGCAAAAAGCTCATGTATTCTTTCGTGCGAATTAATGCCTTGGCTACTTCTAAATGGTCTGTACGCACTTCAATATTTGCTGTCACACCTTCTACCTCAAACATCTTATGCACATAATTCCAATCAAACGCCCCACACTCAAAAAACACCATTTTCTGTTTTGCAAGTTCCTTTGCTTTAATAAAAGAATTTCGGTTAAAAGGATGTTCTTGATGCATAACCAGTTTGACTGCATTACTTAGCAATAACTCATTATTAATTCCTTCTTTATGCACATATTGAATAAACCCTATATCGATCTGGTGACTTTGCAGTTTTTCTAAAATTACACTTGTTGAACCAGTAATAATTTGAAAGCGCATATGTGGAAAAATTTCTTTCCATTTGGGTAGCGCATAAGCTAAAAAATATTGAGCCGTCACTAAGTTTGCGCCGATACAAATTTCATTTGATTGCTGTGTTTCCTGTAATTGCTTCTTTCCTTGCTGAAACGTTTGCACAATCTGTGTCGCAAATGGCAAGAAATCCTTCCCCTTATCCGATAATATGACGCTTCGCCCATCCCGGTGAAATAATTCAACATTTAATTCTCGCTCCAATGATTTAATACGAGCCGTCACTGTTGGTTGCGACAAAAACAATACATTGGCAGCTTTATGAATACTCTTGTAATGCACTACATATAAAAACGCCTCGATATGATCAATATTCAAGCATAGCCCTCCCATAATTCCTTATTTATCCTATTATATAGACTTCCCCCTTAATTCTCTATAAAATATTGGAAAACTAGGTATTCAACTTATCAAATAGTGATTGAATCCTTCTGTAAAAAGATAAAAAAAAGTAACCCAGCGTCTCCCAGGTTACTTTCACTATGTAGCGATGAGGCCATCCATCTTGACAACTGTCATCGCGTACGACACACATCCCTCTGTTTGCTTGCCGTTGTTATGTTATTCAAAAATGACACCCTCTGTTGCCAACTTGAACTCAAAAATATAGCACTTCTCAACCCGAGAAGTATATGTCAATCATTAAACGATAATTGAAGTAAAAACTGTCTTCCTTAGCTAGCTCGTCGCAGATTAAGAGAAGCTTGGTATTGCATTATCCTAGAATGGATGCAAGTACTGCTTTCTGTGCATGTAGTCTATTTTCTGCTTGCTCAAAAATGTAAGAATTAGGTCCATCTATAACAGATGTTGCCACTTCTTCTTCACGATGCGCTGGTAAGCAATGTAAGAACATATAATCTGGTTTGGCATGGGCAACTAGCTCGTCATTGATTTGATATGCAGCAAAGTCTTGTAGGCGTTTTGCAGCTTCCTCTTCTTGCCCCATCGATGTCCAAACATCTGCGTAAACAGCATCCGCATCTTTTACCGCTTCTACTGGATCATTTGTAATTGTAATCATACTGCCATTTGCCGCTGCGATAGCTTGTGCTTTTGCGATAACCGCTGTATCACATTCATAGCCAATTGGCGTTGCAACTGCTACGTGCATTCCTACGTGTGCAGAAGCCACTACTAATGAGTGCGCCACGTTGTTGCCATCTCCAACATATGCAATTTTAAGTCCCTTTAGTTCACCCTTATTTTCAGCAATTGTTTCTAAATCCGCTAATGCTTGGCATGGGTGATAAATATCTGTTAAGCCATTTATAACTGGAATGGAAGCATGTTTTGCAAGTTCTTTTACCATGGCATGTGAATTTGCACGGATCATAATACCATCTAAGTAACCTGACAGCACATGCGCTGTATCATAAATTGACTCACCGCGTCCAATCTGCAAATCACGTGCATGCATAAACATACCTTTACCACCTAATTGATTCATGCCTACTTCAAAGGAAATACGTGTACGTGTTGAATGTTTTTCAAATATCATGCCGAGTGTCTTTCCTTCAAGTAACTTTGGACATGTACCTTCTTTTGTAATAATTTTAAGTTGCGTTGACAGAGCAACTAACCCCTGTACTTCTTCACTTGTATAGTCTAGCAAAGTCAGTAGATCTTTTCCTTTTAAGCTGGACACTAACTTCAACTGTACTTCTTCTAGTAATTTCATAGCCTTCGCTCCTTGCTTTTGTTGCTGTTGAATTTAGTATACACATGCATAAATATAAAATCAACTGAATTTTTATGTTTATTTTCAAAAATTAGAATTCTATTGCTAGTTGTGTCAAAAATGCGTCAATCCGAATATTTATGCATAATTCATTTTTTCTTAACTGAATTGATTTCTTATGTATTTCAAAAAGTCCCAATTAAAAAAGAGCCTGCCCGAAGGCAAGCTCATCATATATATTAGTCAAATGTAATTTTGTTCACTGCATCGCGGTCTAATTTTTTAATCACTTCAACCATTAATTTTACAGCATTATCATAGTCATCACGGTGTAAAATACCTGCATGTGAGTGAATATAGCGTGTAGCAATACCGATTGATAGAGCCGGTACACCATTTGCAGTAACATGGATAGAACCAGCATCTGTACCGCCGCCAGCCATCGCCTCAAATTGATACGGAATATTGTTGTCATCTGCTACATCTAAAACGAATTCACGTAGGCCACGATGTGATACCATAGACGCATCATAAACAACGATTTGTGGTCCAGCACCCATTTTACTGTTGGATTCTTTTGCTGTTACCCCTGGTGTATCCCCAGCAATACCAACGTCCACTGCAAATCCGATATCTGGCTGAATTTTATGTGTTGCTGTTTTCGCACCACGAAGGCCAACTTCCTCTTGTACGTTCCCTACAGAGTACAGGATATTTGGATGCTTTTCATCTTTTAATGCTTTCATAACATCAATAGCAATTGCACAGCCGATACGGTTATCCCATGCTTTTGCTAATAAATATTTGTCATTTTTCATGACATTGAATTCGAAATATGGTGTTACCATATCACCAGGACGTACGCCCCATTCCAATACCTCTTCTTTTGAAGCAGCTCCAACATCGATAAACATATCTTTGATGTCTACCACTTTGTTACGCACTTCTGCTGGTAAAATATGAGGTGGTTTAGAACCAATCACCCCGATAACTTCTTCACCTTTGCGCGTAGTAATTGTAACACGCTGCGCAAGCATAACTTGGCTCCACCAGCCACCAACAGTTTGGAATTTAATAAATCCTTTGTCGTCAATTTGTGTCACCATGAAACCTACTTCATCTAAATGACCTGCAACCACAATTTTCGGGCCATTTTCATCGCCCACTTTTTTAGCAATCACGCTACCTAAATTATCTGTTTCTACTGAATCTGCGTACGGTGCGATATATTTTTTCATGACCTCACGAGGTGCACGTTCGTTACCTGCGATACCATTAGCATCCGTTAAATCCTTAAACATTTGCAAAGTTGAATCTAGTTGTGTCATCCTAATTCCTCCTACTTCTGATATATCTCCTCTATTATACTTCGTTTACCGAAATATTCCTAGCGAATCGTCTGAATATTGATGTATTTTGCAACTTCATATTCAAAACACATACAACATAAAGTTAATAGCCACTGCGTTGGCGATTATAATTTTCTTTATTTTTCTCAATGTAGGCTGACACGACATCCTCAAAGGTAAAGCTCAGATTATACGCAAGTAAACCATAGCATTGCCAAATGGCGAAATATTTATCCTCAGTTGGCTGACTAATAAACGTTAAAATATAGTTCTGTGTCATTAAAAATATTTCCGTTAAATCACGTTTTTCCTCTATAACTGGCCATCTTTCAATTGTTGTATAACCTGTTAGTAATCCTAGCGATAATATAAAGTGAATCGAATCCACATATTCCTCTAAAATTACGTCACGTGCTGATGGCCCTTTTGTGCTCCAAAACTTAAAGCAACGAGTTTCATTAGCAAGTTCTGCAAGTTCAACCATTAAGGCTAGTCCTTTTTCCTTAAAAACATCGTGTTCTATTTTTTGTGTTTTCTCAATAAATTCATCAAGCTCTTTTTGCATTTTAAACAATTGTTGTAAATTCATTTTTTTCTCCTAAATTTCTAAAAATATTTATAAATAATGAAACTAATTGCCCTCTCTAATCGTATAGGAAGGAATAACCTTTCTTCAAGGGGGAATTTAAAAAATGTTACCGTTACTTATTCGACTTGCTGTCATTGCGCTTATTATTTATGTATTTTATAAAGCGATTCGTTATATAACCGATCCTAAGCGAAAACTTGATGAAGCCTATGAAAAAGGCCAGTACTACTTTTATGATGACGTTAAAAATGTAAGGAAAAATTTCTTTATCTCTTTTAAGGGTGCGCTTTTTGAAGGCGAAAAATACTTAGGTACAACCGAAGATGCATTTGAGGTTGTCACAATTTTCGTTGGTGCTCGAGACGCTGCGACCCTGCAAGGATTTACTAAAAATGACTTCACGTACCTGCAACAGGAAATCCTAATGAATTATCCAAACGCAAAAATCAACTGGAAGCAACCCATTGAACAGCTTATGCGCGACACATCCTTATAATGAGGATGTGTTTTTTATATCTATCGAGAGCTTTTGTGATATATCACCCATCTTTTTAAATTTATCGATAAAAAAGGACGCTCCCTACAGAGAGCTCCCCCATAATTGCACGATGATAAAAATCTGAACAGCTGCAAGCAGCGGGAAGCCAAAAGCAAAACTATTATGGCGTGTTTTGTGTCGGAATAAATACATACCTAGCACGCCTCCAACTGCACCACCAGCAATTGCTAAAGTAAACAATGTACGCTCAGCAATGCGCCATTCATGTTTTTTCGCTCGTGATTTATCCATGCCCATCATAATAAGCAGGACGACTGATACAATCGCCATATAGGCAAGTAATGCTTGTGCCATTAAAATCTCCTTTTGGTGACTTACCTAATATACCTTTGCAATACGTCGGCAATTTGTAGGATCACCTGTTTTTCTATTCTATTTATTTGTTGAAACTTAAAGGCAATGGATTCTGAGGTTTGATTGATAGCAGGGCCACTTTCTTTGTCTTTGCGAAAAGCTGTAATTTCCTCAGGGGCTTGTTCAAGTTCTTGAGAAATATTACTGCGCTTAAAACGCCAACTCACCGTACTTGGCTCACGTATTTCATAAGTTGCTACCTTCGTACTGAATAGCCCCCAAATATTTTTCCGCTTGCTCAAACGATGCTTGATTACGGAAAAATTGGATTGTTTCCTTCGCCCCGTCATATTACATATAGAGTCCAATAAATTCGCACTGCTCTATAATCGCTTCAAAAATAGGCGTTATTTGTAATTTTAGTTGAAGCATAAAACTCCTTTTTATCTTTCTAGTTTTTTACTAGTGTAACATAAAAAAGACTGATGGAAAAATCCATCAGTCTTTACTATACGCTATTTAGCGATTGCTTGTTCCACACCTCCGGCTTACGCTGTCGGTGTGAAAATATTTTGCGACTGTCGCTTCGCTTTCGTCGCAGTAATAATTTTGACTATGTCAAAATTATTTAGCAACTGCTTGTTTAGCAGCGTCTGCTAATTGAGTGAATGCTGCTGCATCAGTTACAGCTAGATCAGCTAACATTTTACGGTTAACTTCGATACCAGCAACTTTTAATCCGTGCATTAAACGGCTGTATGAAAGACCGTTCATGCGAGCAGCTGCGTTGATACGAGTGATCCATAATTTACGGAAATCACGTTTTTTCTGACGACGGTCACGGTATGCATATTGACCTGATTTCATTACTGCTTGGTTAGCAACTTTATATAATGTATGTTTAGAACCATAGTAACCTTTAGCTAATTTCAATACTTTTTTACGACGTTTGCGCGTCACTGTTCCGCCTTTTACGCGTGGCATATGAATTACCTCCTGCTTTTCATTTAAATAATGAATGTTAGTTTATTTTGTGTAGTCAATCATTTCATGTAAACAAGTAATGATTTAATGCGTTTGAAGTCACCAGATGAAACTACGTTTGCTTTACGTAGGTGACGTTTTTGTTTCGTAGATTTGTTTGCAAATAAGTGGCTACCGTAAGCACGGTCATATTTTAATTTACCTGAACCCGTTCTTTTGAAACGTTTTGCAGCTCCACGGTGTGTTTTCATTTTTGGCATGTCGAATTCCTCCTAAACTGTTCGTCTAATATTATTTCTCGTTCTTTGGTTGAAGAACTAAGAACATGCTTCGGCCTTCCATCTTCGGTTTTTGTTCAACCGTCGATACTTCAGCACAAGCTTCAGCAAAACGATCTAACACACGTTGACCAATCTCTTTGTGTGTAATCGCACGACCTTTGAAACGTAGGCTACATTTTACTTTATCGCCTTTTTCAAGGAATTTAATGGCATTACGTAGCTTCGTTTGGAAATCATGTTCATCGATAGTTGGGCTCAAACGAACCTCTTTCAATACGATGACTTTTTGATTTTTACGAATTTCACGGTCTTTCTTTTGCTGTTCAAACTTAAATTTACCATAGTCCATGATACGAGCGACTGGCGGCTTGGCTTGAGGGGCCACAAGGACAAGATCCAAGTTTACACGAGCGGCGATTTCTAGCGCTTCATTACGTGTCTTTACACCAAGCTGGTCACCATTGTGATCGATTAATCGAAGTTCACGTGCGCGAATGCCTTCGTTTACATACATGTCTTTGCTAATAGTAATCCACCTCCAAGTAGTTGTCGCGAATACATGGTTTGGGCAAAGCCTTGCCCGGTTGAACGGTACATCCTCTCGTCATGTCCATAAAAAAAGGACGGACATTTTTGAAGATGTCCGCCCGCTATATGTGCATGCGTAAGTTTACGCAAAACAATTCAACGTGTCATACCTGTTCACAGCCTAAGCGTTGTATCAGGTGAGAAGCGGGCAGCCTCTACTTCAACCACAAACTTTGTATTCATTAACCTTCATTATATTAGCATGTACTGAATAAGCTGTCAAATAAATTTTGCTCATTTACGATTAGCATGGCCTAATAATTTATAATGTATACCTAAAAAATATTATTTTATTTACAAAAACCTCACTCACCGTCTAACGGGAGTAAGGTTTTCATCTACTTTTATTAGAAGCGTGCGACTTCTGCTTTAATGTTTGCTAGGAAATCCTCAAAACTAATTGTTGCGGAATCTTTTGAGCCGTAGCGACGAACGTTTACGCCATTTGCCTCTACTTCTTTATCCCCAATCACAAGCATGTATGGGATTTTTTTCATTTGTGCTTCACGGATTTTATAGCCAAGTTTTTCTTCGCGATCATCCATTTCTACACGTAAACCTGCAGCTGTTAATTGCTCTTCAATTTGTTTTGCATAATCAAAGTGTGCTTCATTTGATACAGGGATTACTTCTACTTGCACTGGCGCTAACCAAGTCGGGAATGCCCCTTTGTATTCTTCGATTAAGAAGGCAACAAAACGTTCCATTGTTGATACAACACCACGGTGAATAACAACTGGACGATGTGGTTTACCATCTTCTCCAACGTAAGTTAAGTCAAAACGTTCAGGTAAAAGGAAATCCAGCTGAACTGTCGATAAAGTTTCTTCTTTACCAATAGCTGTTTTTACTTGTACATCTAGTTTTGGACCGTAGAATGCTGCTTCACCCTCAGCCTCGAAATAATCTAAACCAAGCTCATCCATTGCTTCTTTTAACATGCTTTGTGCTTTTTCCCACATAGCATCGTCATCAAAGTATTTCTCAGTATCTGCTGGGTCACGATAAGATAAACGGAACGAGTAATCTTTTAAATCGAAGTCTTTATAAACTTCTAGGATTAACTGAACCACTTTTTGGAACTCTACTTTAATTTGGTCTGGACGAACAAAGATATGCGCATCATTTAGCGTCATTCCGCGTACACGTTGTAGCCCTGATACAGCGCCTGACATTTCATAACGGTGCATTGTACCAAGCTCAGCAATACGTAATGGTAAATTACGATAAGAATGCATGCTGTTTTTATACACCATCATATGGTGTGGGCAGTTCATTGGACGCATGATTAATGTTTCATTGTCCATTTCCATCGGTGGGAAAATTGAATCTTGATAATGATCCCAGTGGCCAGAAGTTTGATAAAGCTCTTTTGAACCAAGAACTGGTGTATAAACATGTTTATAACCAAGAGATAATTCTTTATCCACGATATAACGTTCGATAACACGACGAATTGTTGCACCATTTGGTAACCAAAGTGGTAAACCTTGACCTACTTTTTGAGAAGTTGTGAATAACTCTAACTCTTTACCGATTTTACGATGGTCACGTTCTTTTGCCTCTTCAAGCATTTGTAAGTGATGTTTTAGCTCTTCCTTTTTGAAGAATGCTGTACCGTAAATACGTTGAAGCATTTTGTTATCAGAGTTTCCTCTCCAGTAAGCACCGGCTAACGAGAGGAGTTTGAATTCACGTAGTTTACCAGTTGATGGTACGTGAATACCGCGGCAAAGGTCGAAAAACTCACCTTGATAGTAAATAGATACTTGTTCGTCAGCTGGAATCGCTTCAAGCAATTCTAATTTATATTCATCGCCAACTTCTTCATAAATAGCTTGCGCGTCAGCACGACTAACATTTTTGCGCTCAACTTCTAAGTTTTCAGCGATGATTTTTTTCATTTCTTTTTCAATGACTGGTAGATCCTCAGCAGTGATTGGCGTTGGTGCATCAATATCGTAGTAGAAACCACCTTCAATAACTGGTCCGATACCAAGCTTTACATCAGGAAATAGACGTTTAATGGCTTGGGCAGTTAAGTGAGCTGTTGAGTGACGAAGGATTTCTAGTGCTTCCTGGTCATCTTGCGTAATAATAGCAATTGTTGCATCCTCTTCGATTGGTGTTTTCAAGTCAAGTAATTCACCATTTACTTTACCTGCAAATGCTTTTTTACGAAGTCCTGGGCTAATCGATGCTGCTACGTCGTCAGTCGATGTACCCTTTGCATATTCCTTTACAGCGCCATCTGGAAACGTTAATTTAATCATGTCTGACATATTTTTTGCACTCCTTATTGGTTTTTATTTTGATGCATAATGATGTGAGATTTGAGCGAACAATAAACCGCAAAAAACAAAAAAGCCCCGTCCCTAATAAAAGGGACGAAGCGTATGCTCGTGGTTCCACCCTTCTTCCTTCCGACCATAACGTCAGACGAAGCTCAAGGCTAGCTAACGGGCTAGGGACCGGCGAAAGATGTGCCCTTTCGCTGCTCAGTAGGTAGTAAATAGTGTGTTTACACTAGGAAGCTTACAGCCGATGACTTCCCTCTCTTTAAGCTGATACACAAAATTCATGTCCTCATCATTGCATTTTGTTATTTAGTATATGTGACAGTATACGCTCGATTGTCGTAAATTGCAACCATCAATATTACTCGCGTCGATTTTTGCCACCCATTTGCACAGGCTCCGTAATGGCTTTAATGCGTTCCATTATTCGAGCTGCCTTGACCACTTCCAAGTCACCTTTTTGCGACTGTGCTAAATGGTGCTCTAATTCATCATAGTTAAAATTAGACGTAATGAAAGTCGGTAATTGTTCTGCCATTCGATAATGGAAAATTGTTCCCAAAATTTCATCTCGTGTCCAAGCCGACATCGTTTCTGCCCCTAAATCATCCAACATTAATACAGGTGCCTTTTTGACATAGTCAATTTTCTCTTGCAATGTATTGTCACCAATTGCATTTTTCATCTCTCGTAAAAATTCAGGGACAAAAACAACAACAGATCTTATTTTAATCGTTGCAAGTTCATTGGCCAATGCACCTAACACAAACGATTTTCCGACACCGAATTGCCCATATAAATAAAAGCCCTTTGTGGGCAATATCCCAGTTTCACGTGTACGTTGCACAAAGTCTGCTGCACGGTTTGCAATGTCCACACGCGAATAATCATCAATAAATAAATCAGTAATCGTCGCCTGTAAAACATCTTTTGGCATATGCATGCTGGCAATCAAATTAGTGATATCACGGCGATCATCCTCACGAACTTTTTGTTCACAACGGACATAATCAATTTCTACCGTATTCCGTACTACTCGCAATTTTGGAATAAAACCTTTTAGATAATTTGTACAGTGTGCCGTATGGTCGCACCCGCAACATTCCGTTGATTGATTTATAAATTCCTGGAGCTTAGGCAAATTACGTTCGATTGCCTCATAGCTTAATTCCTCCGCATGCTCTGCTAAAAATTTTTGGACACGAGGGTGTTCTAAAATTTCTTTACGCATCGCTTCGTAACGCTCTTGAAAGGATGGCATTTTAATCGCTCGTTGTAATGGTCCGTTAATTGGTTCGATTGTTATTCACCTACCTTATTCCTGCTGGTTGCTTAACTTTTCTAATATTTTTTGACGTTCCTTTTCAAAATCTGTTGCTTCTACCACTGCTTCTGACGGACCCTCTACTTGCTTGTCTTTTCTCTTATAAAACCAATCCGGAACTTTTTCCTCACGGCGATTCTTTGAATAGGTGTTCTTTTTCGCCGATGTCTGAGGCTTATTCTTCCACATTGTATATTTATCATGCTCCTGACGTGCAAGCTCCATTGCTTGCTTTGCCGTTTGAATATTTTTACGTACCCAATGGTCGGCAATCGTTTCTACATATTTTTTAGGTAGTTTCATGTCAGTCGTTAACATGACATATTCCAATAGCGCATTGACCACCCCTACTGGCATACCATGTTGAACGATTAAGCTTTCAGCAAGTTGGACAGATGTTTGCAATGGCTCTTTCCCATTATTAATATCTCGTAACACTTGAACAGGTGCAGTCGATTCTAAATAATGCTGTAATTCTTGATCTTTCGTTTTTTGAATGGAATCCTCTACAGTAGCTGGCGCCTCATAAACTCTAGCAAGTTTCGGCGGCTCTTTAGACACAGTCAGTTTATAAAAATCAGCTGCCGCTTTGCGCAATCGCTCTTGCGAGATGCCTAAATCATCATCGAGTGCTAAAATGACAACTTTTTGCATATCCAATGCAGTTAAGCGATATAAGAAAGCTAATTTCGCAATCGCTTCACGCACATCAAGCGTTAATAGACTCGATGGCACTAGTTGCTCCGATAATCCGGCCTGTAGTAACTCAAAGTCAAATTGTTCAAAATAGAACGGATATACTTTTTGTGGCTTACTATTTTCTGTACCGACCTGAAGCTCAGAAGGAATATTTGTACTGACTGGCTTAAATACATCAATAAAGGCACGTGAAACATCCTTAAATTCAGTGTCTCTTACAGGTCGAATAAATCGTTGACGCAGTTTTCGATACGCTTGTTCTCCAATTTTACTGAACAAGAACATCGACAAAAGCGGATCCTTCATGAAGCTATCTGCATCAAGCGGACGCATAAGTTCATATAGAAAGCTACGTTGCTCAGTGTCTTCTTTTTTCCACGTTCGCAATAAGCCAATTGCCTCAAGTGCAATACGTGCCTCAAAAACTTTGCCAATGGGTAATCCCAGTACATTCATCAAATAATAATGCGTCATCTGCTGCCCGGGCATTTGCTCTGCTTCTGCCCATAACGTTAAATACAGACTGATTGGCTCTGCTCCAGTTAAAGGCTGATAAAACAATGTAACTAACTGACGTTCCTGTGTAGAAAGCGCATGAGGTAGACGAATGTCAAAAGTATCAGCTGGCTGTAACTCCTTATACAGATGAATCAACGTCATTCACCCTCTCTGTTTGCTTTATGATTTTTTTTCAGTTTGACGTTGAATAATTTCTTTAATTTCCTCAATAAAGACATTGATGTCCTTAAACTGACGGTAAACCGATGCAAAGCGCACATAGGCGACTTCATCAATTTTCGCTAAGCGGTCCATCACCATTTCTCCGACATCCTCCGATCGTACTTCAGCATTACCTATACGACGCAAATCTTTTTCAATAGATAATACAAGCCCTTCAAGTACTTCAAGAGCGACAGGACGTTTTTCACAAGCACGAATAAGACCGCGTAATACCTTCTCGCGGCTAAACTCTTCCCGTGAACCTTCTTTCTTCACAACGACTAATGGTGTCTCTTCAATTTTTTCAAACGTTGTAAAGCGGAAGCCACATGACTCACATTCACGACGTCTACGAATTTCTTTATTATCATCTACAGGCCTCGAATCCACTACACGTGTTCCGTTAAATTGGCAAGATGGACATCTCATATATTTATTCTCCTGATTCCACAACAATTTAATATTTCTATTATAACAAATTTCCCGCTTGTAAAAAATCACTTTCGTTTTTTCTGGCAAGATGTAGTATATTTGTCCAATAAAAAAGCACATCGAAACCACTAGGATTTCGATGTGTTCTTTAAAAAGTTACTGGTATAAGTCCCATTATTCCTCGTACTTGAAGAGGAACTTTTATGGAATTAAATTATGCGTTAACTGTTTCTAGTGCTTTAGAAACTTTTTTCATAAGATCTACAACACGTGCTGAGTAACCCCACTCGTTGTCATACCAAGCAAGTACTTTCACTTTACGGTTACCCATTACCATTGTAGAAAGACCATCTACTGTTGAAGAATAAGTTGTTGTATTGTAATCGATCGATACAAGTGGCTCAATCGAGAAGTTTAAAATGCCTTTCATTGGACCCTCAGTAGCTGCGTTCACAAATGCAGCATTCACAGATTCTACTGTTACGTCAGTGTTTAAATCTACAACAAGGTCAACTAAAGATACGTTTGGTGTTGGAACACGAAGTGCCATACCGTGAATTTTACCATCCAATTCTGGTAACACTAATCTCAATGCTTTTGCAGCACCTGTTGATGTCGGAATGATTGATTGTGCGCAACCACGTGCACGACGTAAATCTTTATGTGGATTATCTAGGTTCTTTTGGTCATTTGTATAAGCGTGAACTGTTGTCATTAAACCGCTTTCGATACCAAATGTGTCATTCAATACTTTTGCAACTGGTGCTAAGCAGTTTGTTGTACAAGAAGCGTTGGAAATAACGTCATGTTTTTCAACATCAAGTTTATCATCGTTGACACCTAAAACAATTGTAATATCTTCATTTTTACCTGGTGCTGTTAAGATAACTTTTTTCGCGCCCGCTTCTAAGTGCATTGCTGCTTTCTCACGTTCATTGAATTTACCAGTTGCTTCAATTACGATATCCACACCCATTTTCGCCCATGGTAATTGTAATGGATCACGTTCGCTAATAATTTGCACGCGTTTACCATTTACAAGTAAAGCATCGCCTGCAGGTTCAATCGTACCTTGGAATGTGCCATGATTTGTGTCATACTTAATCAAATGTGCTAACGTTTCAGCTGGGTAGCTTGCATTGATTGCAACGATATTTAAATCATCTTGTACGATCGCTTGGCGAAAAACCATACGTCCAATACGTCCGAAACCATTAATAGCAATTGATACTGTCATTTATAAAATCCTCCTGTGAGTACGTACTCATATTAATTATACTTTATGCTGATTAGTATAACACAATTTTAAAAAAGATGAACATTATATACTCATAATAAAAAAGTTCTTATTTTCTGAAAAATAAAATGACCATAAGTTGTTTTAATTTTTCTTATTATGGCGCATGCACACAAAAAAATGCGTAGCGATATGTTCTCGCTACGCACTCCTTTTAAAGAACTCCCCAATGATGAAGGATTTTCTTTAGTTGCACTTCAGTTTGATCTATATTTTCATTATTGTAAATCACCGCATGAGCACCCTTTTCCTTAACGGACAATGGCAACTGGGAATGAATGCGGGCTAGCGCATCCTCCTTCGATAAATGATTACGCTCCATTAAGCGACGGAGTTGTACATCTTCTCTGACTGATACCACGATAATACGCTCTACGAAATGCTGTAATTTACTTTCAAATAACAGCGGAATATCCATAACAATATGCTTTTGACCCGCTTCTACAAAAGTTTCGCGTTGACGAAGCATTTCCTCCCGAATAGCAGGATGCATAATATCATTTAATATCTTGCGCTTCGCAGGCTCGTGGAATATGATATCACCAAGTTTTGTGCGGTCTAGACTTCCATCTTCAAGTAATATTTCTTCACCAAAGTTTTCAGCAATTAATGTTAACGTCTTTGTACCTGGTTCTACGACATCACGTGCCACGATATCTGCATCGACAATTGGTAAACCGAGCGCCGTCATCATTTTCGCTACTGTACTTTTTCCGCTCGCAATACTTCCTGTTAGTCCGATAATCATAGTAAATTCCCCTTTAATGTTGACAATTTGGGCAAAAGACTGATGTGCGCCCGCCTATCGTCATTTGACACGTGTCTGTCCCACACGCTGGGCATATCTTTTTCCCATACATTTTTAATCGGTTTTGCATGCTTCCTGCCTCACCATTTATATTACGGTAATCTGAAATCGTTGAACCACCAGCTTCAATACTTTGACGAAGTACAGCTACAATCACCTCAAATAATTCACGTTTCCGCTTTTCACTAATACGGTTCATCTTGCGAGCAGGGTGAATTTTTTGAGCAAACAATGCCTCTGTGGCATATATATTGCCACAACCTGATATGACTTGCCCATCCATTATCACTTCTTTAACAGCTTTTTTCTCGTATTTCGGTAGCAGCGATTTGGCAATAAAATAATCACTCGCAGCCTCATCAAACGGCTCAGGTGCCATTTTTGTAAGTGGCGCATGATCTTCTATTTGAGCTAAAAAACGCAGTTCACCAAAGCGGCGAATATCCGAGTAAATTAAATAGCCACCGTCTGTCATTTGGAATGTTGCATGAATATGTTTTTTAAATTTAGCCTCACCAATCTCCTCAGGTGAATTCACAACAAACCATGCACCTGTCATCCCTAAATGACTCACTAAAATATACGGCACATCCTCTTTCAACAGGTGAAAAAATATATATTTTGCTCGGCGCTCAATCTTTTGAATGGTCATTTCCGTTAGCGCCTCTTCAAAGGCATCTGGCTCTGATTGTTTAACGATACATTGTTTTCCCTCACTAAAGGAAAGGCGAATAATTTCAGATAGCTGAACCTGTTCAATTGTACGTCCTTCAATTTCAGGTTTTAACGCCTGGACAACACCTTCAACCTCTGGTAATTCAGGCATTTAAACACCTCCTACTTCGCTTCGTACCATGTTGCTCCGTAGTTAAAGTCCACTTTTAATGGCACAGTAAGCTCGATCGCATTTTCCATTACTTCTGGTACGATTTTTTCAAGCAAGGCAAGCTCTTCTCTTGGTGCTTCAAAGATTAATTCATCGTGCACTTGTAAAAGTAGCTTTGCCTGCATATTTTCTTTTTTCAAACGAGCATCCATATCAATCATCGCTTTTTTAATAATGTCAGCGGCGCTTCCTTGAATTGGCGTATTCATTGCTGTGCGCTCTGCAAAGCTTCGTAGATTGAAATTGGAACTAGTAATATCGGGTAAATAGCGACGTCGATTTAAAATTGTCGTAACAAAGCCATTAAACTTGGCATCCTGTACGATGTCATCCATATAACGTTTTACACCAGGGAAGCTCGCAAAATACTTGTCAATGAATGTAGCAGCCTCTTTACGCGTGATATCTAAATTTTGTGATAAGCCATAATCACTAATTCCGTAAACGATTCCAAAGTTAACCGCTTTAGCAGCTCGACGCATATTGCTATCGACCTCTTCGGCAGAAACATGGAACACATCCATCGCAGTACGCGTATGAACATCCATGCCTTCACGGAAAGCCTCTACTAAGTTTGGATCTTCAGACATATGAGCAAGTACGCGCAGCTCAATTTGAGAATAATCGGCTGAGAATAGTATCCAATCCTTTTGGGAAGGTACAAACGCCTGACGAATTTTACGCCCTTCCTCCAAGCGAATTGGAATGTTTTGCAAGTTCGGATCTGTCGAGCTCAGACGTCCTGTTGCTGTTAATGCCTGTTGGAAGCGCGTATGCACCTTACTATCTTGTTCATGAATTTCTTTTAGCAGACCCTCAATATAGGTTGATTGTAACTTGCCTAATTGACGATACATTAAAATATGTTCTATGATCGCATGCTCGGGTTTTAATTTTTCTAATACATCTGCAGCTGTGGAGTAGCCTGTCTTTGTTTTTTTGATGACAGGAAGTCCAAGCTTATCGAAAAGTATAACCCCTAGCTGCTTTGGTGAATTAACATTAAATGCTTCCCCTGCTTCAGCATAAATAGCTTGCTCAAGGATTACTAACTTATCATTCAGTTCCTGTCCCATTTCTTCTAACGTGGCACGGTTCACCTTAATCCCTTCACTTTCCATTTCACTTAAGATGGCTGCTAGTGGCAGTTCTAAATTTTTATAAAGATCATACTGTTCGTTTTCTCGCAGTAACTCCTCAAGCTTCGGTTGTAATGTCCAAACAGCAAAAGCTTTACGGCTAGCATGTTCAGCAAGCGCATCTGTGTCTGGTACAGCACGTTTTGCTCCTTTTCCGTAAACCGATTCATTAGCTTGTACATCACGATAGCCAAGTTCCTTTGCAAGAGTTGCCACATCATCACCACTAAGTGCAGGATTATTAATATAAGATGCAAGCAGTAAATCAAAGTCAACACCTGCTAAATGAATCCCCTCACGATTTAATGCAGCCTGAGAAGCCTTTGAATCTGCCATATACTTGACCTTTGTCGCATCCTCTAACCAGCGACGAAGAATATCTGATTTTACGGCAACATCAAACGGTACATATTTTGTAGCTGTACCGTCTGTAAAAGCAATCCCAAGTTGCCGGCATGTATGGTAATGCTCGTCCTCTAGCTCCACATGTATTGCCATAACATCCTTTAGGAACTCAGGTTGTACCTCTTGTACAATGTCAAAGTCAAATGGCGCACGTTCTTCTTCCTCAATCGTAAAATCACTTTTTTCGAGCAGTGATTTAAAGCCAAGCTCCTGCCACACATCAATGAGCGCTTCTTCATTCGGACCGCTGTAGTTAAGCTCTGTGAATGTTACTTCAATTGGAGCATCTGTAAAAATCGTTGCAAGCTTTTTACTCATAAGTGCCTGGCCTTCGTTCGCAACAAGCTTTTCTTTCATTTTCGAAGCCTTTAAGGTATCCATTGCCTCGTAAAGTGCCTCGACTGATCCATGCTCTTTTAACAACTTAACGGCAGTCTTTTCACCTACGCCAGGAACGCCAGGAATATTATCTGAAGCATCCCCCATTAAACCTTTCATATCGATAATTTGCAATGGAGTAAGCCCATATTTCTCCTCAATAAAGGCTGGTGTATTTTTTTCAATTTCAGTAATACCCTTTTTCGTAATATATACCGTTACCTGTTCTGTTGCGAGCTGTGTTAAATCACGGTCTCCCGACACGATGATGACATCCATATCCTGTGTTGCTGCTTCCTTAGCCAGGGTCCCAATAATATCGTCTGCTTCGTACATTTCAAGTTCATAGCGTTTAATACCATATGCATCGATAAGCTTACGCAAATATGGAAACTGCTCAGATAATTCTGGTGGTGTTTTCTGACGTCCGCCTTTATATTCTGTAAACGTGTCATGACGGAAAGTAGTCTTTCCCGCATCGAAGGCAACGAGCATTTTTGTCGGCTGCTCTTCCTCCAAAATCCTTTGTAACATTGTCGTAAATCCGTACACTGCATTCGTATGAATGCCACTATCATTCGTTAACAATGGCAACGCAAAAAACGCGCGATACGCTAAACTATTGCCGTCCAGTAATAGCAATTTTTCCTTTGTCATTTTATATTCCTCCTGCGTTGTCGTCGTCATCCTATTGTAAAACGAAAACGTATGTTTGAAAATGCCTCTTCCCATTACTTTATCGGGAAAACAAACTTTTTACCAATCATAGGGACGAAAATGCGATAAAATTTCTAAATCAAACAAAACTGGAACCGTACGAGCTCAATTCGTCAAAAAAAGCCAATTGCACAAACTTGGCAATCGACTTCCGTAATAATATTAACTCACTCTGCTTGCTTGACCTTTACGAAAGAAAATTTCCTCGTAAATAACAGTCATAATAAAAGCATTCATAAAAGCAATCACTAAAAATAAAGGCATGCCACCAAGCTCAGGCTGTGTAAGCTCTGTACTAAATACCATGACTGTACCAATTTGCGCTAAGAAGAAAATGAAGCCAACTCCAACCTGCCAAATAGGATGCTTTACTTTACGTTTCTCATACCAGAACATTTTTTTAAATGCCTTACGTACATCCTCCGCAATAACTAAACCTAATAAAAATAAAACCACAAAAAATACCGGTATATAATAAACACTTTTCGTCATCCATGCAAAATCTGTTAGTCGGAAGAAAAGTGTAAACAACGATGCCATACTACAAGCTATTCCTAAATTTTGGAGCCACGTGCTAATTTGTAATTTCACAGCTATTACCCCCATTTATCATATCTAAACATCATAATTCTATCAGAAAATAGCATTCTATGAAACACCTAATTATAAATTTCTATAACAAAAAAGCGAAAATTTCGCACTATATTAGTACGTAATTTCCGCTTTTACATATCCCTGCAAGGATTACTAAATTATTGTATATAGCCCGATAAAAGTTTTGCGTAAGGTGAAGTGGATGGCAAAATAATAACTGTCTCTTCACCCACCGTTTTCTTATACGACTCAAGCGTACGATACAACGAATAGAACTCCGGATCTTGCGAGAACGAGCTATTATAAATTTTCGCTGCCTCGGCTTCACCATCCGCTTGAATCAATGCTGCATCCTTATTTGCCTTTGCAAGCATTTCTTGAACTTCTCTATCTGTCTGTGCCTCCATACGACGCTTCTCCGCATCACCCTCTGATAAATACTTTTGAGCAATCGATTCACGTTCTGAAACCATATTCGTAAATACAGACTTCTCATTTTCAGCTGGTAGGTCGATACGACGAATACGCACATCGACTACTTCTATACCATAATTATCTTTTGCTAATAATTCATTAACACTTGCTGTCACACGGTCGTTAATGCCCCCACGCTTAGAGTCTTTATCACTGATAATATCTTTGTATTTAATCTGTCCAAGCTCTGAACGAATGACCGAATAGATGAATTCCTCCATACGAGTTTCTACCTTTTCAATCGTCCCAGCATTTGAAATTAAGAGCTTTGGATCTGTAATACGCCATACCGCATAATTATCAATAATAATACGTTTTTTATCTTGTGTATTAATCTCCTCTTCTGAAATTTCGTATGTCATTTGATTTTTTGGTAATCTCGTCACACTTTGAATAAACGGCACCTTCATATTCAACCCAGGTTCACGTTCAAATTTCACCACTTCCCCAAATTGACGAACAACGACATACTCAGATTCTTTTACGATATAAACATTCGCAAATAAAATAACTGCTATTGCGAAAACGACTGTTAACGTCACAACGAGGGAAATATATTTCTTTGGATTCATCGGACCCTTCTTGGACATTTTCACAACATTATCACCAGTGTCATCTTCAGTAGAAGCGGTTTTTTTCGGTTTCCCAGATAAAAAACTCAGAAATTTATCAAGGTCATTATTTTTTTGATCCATTAGTTACCGCTCCCTTCTTTTTTCTCTGTTGTTGCCTGCTGTGCTGTCGGTTGCAGTCCTGGTAGTGGCAAGTACTTCATCGTATTACCATCGTCATTCATAATGTAAAGCTTCGCTTTCGGTAATACATTTTCAAGTGTTTCTAATATTAATCGCTCACGTGTAATTTGTTGATTGCCTTTATACTGTTCATACATTTTATTGAAGACTGCTACATCCCCTTGTGCTTGCTCGATACGCGCAGTCTTTGCACCTTCGGCTTTGGAAATAATGGCATCCTTTTCACCTTGTGCCTCGTTAATGCGCTTATTCACATATTTTTCTGCTTCATTTATTTTTGTATTTTTCGTTTCTAGCGCATCTGTTACAGCTGTAAAGGCTGCTCGAACGTCTTTGTTTGGTAGCTCAACATCCTGTAATTTCACACCTAAAATACTGACACCAATATCATATTTTTCAATAAGAGTGACGAGTAAATCACGTGTTTTAGCTTCGATATCACCTTTTCCATCTGTTAACGCAGCATCAATGCCTGAGCTTCCAATAATCGAGCGAATTGCACTTGATGTGGCACTATGTAAAATCCCCTCTGGTTTTTGTGCATTGAATAAGTATTTACGTGGATCTGTAATTTTCCATTGAACGACTAGATCCGTTATGACAATGTTGTCATCTCCAGTGATCATTTTCGTTTCAGCATCATAGGCCTCTAACTCACCTTCTTTGTTTTGCTTATAGCCAAACTGTAAACTAAATGTTTCTTTCGATAAAATCTCAACGGATTGTACGGGCCAAGGTAATTTAAAGTGTAAACCAGGGTTTGTAACCATATCATCGGCACGACCAAATGTAATAACAACTGCTTGTTCTGATTCATCTACTGTGTACCACGATGTAAATACAGCGATCAGTGCTACAATCCCGAAAATTCCAAGTCCCACCATCATTAGTGTCTTTTTCACACTCATGTCTGTTCCTCCCTTTTACTTAGTACTATTGTTTACGAGAAAACTTACAAAAAGTTTCAAGAAAATAATATTTATTAGGCATTTTACACAGTTTCATAAATCAAAATATCCTGTCACCAATTAAGGCAACAGGATATTCATAACAAGTTGTTCAAATAGAGGGAAAAACGTTGTTGATAGAACTATACTCATTAATGCCGCAACAACCATGGCAAGACTTGCGAAAGTACCTTCAAGCTCACCAAACTCAAATGCTTTAGAAGTACCTGTACCATGCGCCCCCATCCCAAGCATTAAACCTTTTGCGGATGGTGTACGAAAATGACTTAAGCGAATGATGATTGGCGCAAGTAGGCTACCAAGAATACCCGTAGTCATAACGAAAACAGCTGTAAGTGTAGGCGAACCGCCAATCATATTTGAAATATCCATGGCGATAGGTGTTGTGACAGAACGAGGTACTAAACTATGCACTAGTTCGTCATTTAATCCAACCACTATTGCGATGAAAAATGATGAGATAATCGCAACAGCTGACCCAACGGCAATACTGAGAAAAATTTCAAAGGCATGTTTTTTTAGAAGCGAGAAATTTTTATAAATCGGTACGGCAAAGGCAATTGTCGCTGGCCCAAGTAAGTTCGTTAAAATACTGGCACCTGCATTATAGGATTTATAGGAAGTTCCTGTTAGCAGCAATACCAAAATAATGACTATCGGTGTTATAAGCATAGGTGTAAGCCATTCTTTTTTAAACTTTTGATAAAATACTTTGCAAGTGTAAAAAATTGCCATAGTTCCTAGTAAGCTAAGCACAGCAATCAACATACTCATGCAGTATCACTCTTCTTTCGTTGCTCTAGCCATTGAGCTGTATAACCCGTCACTAGCATGACGACAATGGCACTCACTACGATCACAAGGACGACTTTCATGCCCTGTACACCGAACAATGCATCATAATCGATAACACCGATTGCAGATGGAATGAAAAACAATAATAATTCACTCAGTAATAATCCAGCGCCTAACTCAATCCATTCAAGTTTTATGATATGAAACTGTAATAGTAAAAACAATAATACTAGGCCAATTATGCTCCCTGGAATCGGCAAGTGAAGTATACGTGCAATACTATTCCCGACAAATAATAGTATATAAAGATAGCCAATTTGCACGAGACTTTTGGCGATTTTCATGGTTAACCTTCTCTCATTCTTTTTATGCTACTATACTTTACACCTATTTTACGTAAGAGTAAAACACAAAAAGAATCCATCTCCAAAAACTTTGGAAATAGATTCTTTTTGTGGTGTAGCAACAACTATAAAGTGAAACTTCAATCAGTGGGGTTTTCTTCATCCCCTACAATAAATAAGGAACACAAGCTTTTTCACATCCTGTGAAAAAGCTTGTATGACCAACATCCTGCCGCCCCGAACCAATCGGGCTTTTATGGTCAGTTGATCGACCATCTTGTTGACTCGTGCTCATCTTTCAACTATAGGTGGGCGTCTTACTGACCGTTAATGCGGGGTAAAACATCTATGCATGTGCATACAAGTTTATCAAGCAACTTTTCGTCTTATTAAACTATATGGGGGGGTTTCTACAAATTAGTATAGCCCCTTAATGTGAATCTTACATATGGCTATTGTAAAGAATTCGTTAATTTTTAGGAATCATGACAATCATTTTTGTACCGACGCCAACTTCACTTTCCACCTGAATACGCCCATGATGTGCCTCCACTAGATGCTTTACAATGGCAAGTCCTAAGCCTGTTCCGCCAGAATTTCGACTTCGTGCACGATCCACACGATAAAACCGTTCAAAAACACGCGCAATTTCATGCTTTTCAATACCAATACCTTCATCCTCGATTTCAAGAATGCCGTACGTTTCATCTTCCTTCAAACGAATTGTCACAGTTGTATTTTCTGGTGAATACGTAATCGCGTTGGTAATTAAATTCGTAACAATTTGTATAATGCGATTGGCGTCACCCATTACCTCTACATCTCGAGCAATATCAACGTTAAAGCTCATATTTTTTTCATCTAAGCGTGGGCCAGTTAGCTCCGCTCCTCGTATGAGCACTTCTTGCAAACTCATCGGCATAATATTAACGGTAAAACCATGTTGTTCAATCTTCGATAGCTCTAGTAAATCTTGAATGAGCATTTGGAGACGATTACTTTCTTTGTGAATAATTTCCAAAAAAGACAGCAACATCTTTTCATCCTTATAGGCGCCGTCCAGCAATGTCTCTGAAAAACCTTTAATAGACGTAATGGGCGTACGAAGTTCATGGGATACATTCGCGACAAAGTCTTTACGTATTTGCTCTAAACGTACAAGCTCGGTAATATCATGCATAACAATCACAACACCGAGCCATCTTCCGTGATCTCCAATAACGGGTGCACCATATACTTCTTTATTATATAACTCTTGTTGGACTTCCATCTTAATTTGCTGACGATAGGGCATTTCTGTTAAAAACACATGGTCGATAAATTGCTCTAATGATTTTGGCAAGCCAATTGTACGAAAAACCTTTCCTTGCACGTCTTCAAGTTGCATACCAAAGCGCTCTAAAAATACACGATTGACAATCGAGATATTCCCTTCGCGCCCGATCATCATGAGCGAGCTTCCCATATTTTCAATTAGAGTTTTAAGCCTTTCCTCTTCTACCTCACGTATTGTTGTAATATCCTGCAAATTGCGCGCCAAAATATTGATGGAATGACTAAGTGGCATCGTGCGTTCCTGCTCATTTTCATGGGCACGTGCTCGATAATTCCCTTTTGCAAGCTCAAGTGCCGTTTCTGTCACATTATCAATAGGTGCGGTGAAATTCTGAATCATATAGCGACTGACAACTGCTATTAATATAATAGTTATTAAAAATAATATCGCGAGTACTATATAGAGACGCGCATGTAGATAGGATAGTAGCGAATCATTATTTTCAATTGTTTGGACTACAAATAACGCCTCTTTATCGTCAGTAGATAGTGTTATCTGTCGTTCCTCTAATACTTTGTCTATCGTTTCTTGAATATACGGTCTCGCCTGTTCATTGTATTGCTCTATATAAACAGGAAAAAGCTGACCTATAACAATAATTAGGACAGCTAGTATTGTTCCGAGCAATAGCATGAATGTCAAGAATAAGCGGTTGCTCATTGATTTCATGATGATTTCGGCTCCTCAAATTTATAGCCAAGACCACGAATCGTTTTAATAAAAATTGGCTTACGGCTATTTTCTTCGATTTTATCGCGAAGGTGACTTATATGCACATCCACAATACGAGTATCGCCCGCAAAATCATATTTCCATACGGCACTTAATAATTGATCACGTGTTAATACGCGGTTTTTGTTTTCAAGTAAATAAATAAGAAGCTCAAATTCCTTTGGTGTAAATTCAAGTGCTTCATCTTGTAAAAACACCTCAAAACGCTCCGGATATACACGGAGTTGACCAAACTCATACATTTTTTCTAGCGGTTCATCTTTATCCTCAGCCACGACATTTTGTGTAAACCGTCGTAATACCGCCTTCACACGTGCTAAAACCTCTCGTGGGCTAAAGGGCTTCGTCATGTAATCATCTGCACCAAGTTCCAAACCCAACACCTTATCGAATTCATCATCTTTTGCCGTTAGCATAATAATTGGTGTATTCATGCGATGTTGTCTAATGTGCTTACATACTTCCATCCCATCTAGCTTTGGAAGCATTAAATCTAATAGCATTAAATCCGGCTGTAGCTCAATAGCCTTGTCTAAACCTTCTTGACCATCTGCTGCTGTTTCAACTATATAGCCAGCCTGCTCTAAATTATATTTTAATAATGTTGCAATTGAAAATTCATCTTCTACAACTAAAATCGTCTTTGTCATGTATAATGCCTCCGTTAGTGATTTGAAACCCCCATTTCAAATCTACAAGACGTTTACTATAACGCAAGTGGCGGCGTTACTAGTAATGTACCTTCAATCACAAGTTGCTTTTGCTCATTATATGAGTTCACTGAAACCGTAATTGTATTTTGTCCTTTATTGACTGCTGTTACCTCTAATAGCGTATCAAATAATTCATAATGATAGAGTGGACTTAAGTATTTTATATGCTGTTCAATAATTCGCGCACCTGGTCCAGGGATATACTTCGACACAGCTGACGTAATAATGCCATTTAACATGATTGTGGGAACAATGGGCTTTTTAAATGGTGTCATTGCTGCATAATCATGTTGAATATAGAGCGGATTGCTATCATTTGTAAGCCCTAAATAAAGCAATAAATCTTTATCCTCTACTTTTTCAGTAATATGAATTTTCTCGCCAATCGTGATTTCATCTATAGTGAGACCAAGCTTACTGTTCTTTTGAAGCAAAGATACGCCAACCCCTTTTCTATCATACTACCTTCATAGTATCAATTTTATTCTAAAAGTACAACGAAAAGCAGAATAACCATTTCATAAATATGCATACTATGCACTAAGGACTCCACTACGGTTAAAACTAAAAGTATCTCATCAGCAAAAAAACTTACCCATAGAATCTATACTATTTAATCTAGACAATAATAAAATCGAGTAGGAATGATTCCCACCCGATTTCATAAACTTTTTATTAAGCTAAAACTTCCATAACCGCTTTGACAGCTTCTGCAGAATTATCTAATGCCGCTTTTTCTTTGTCAGTTAATTCAAGTTCATAGATTTTTTCGATACCGTCTGCTCCTAAAAGTGTCGGTACACCTAAGTAAATATCGTTGTAGCCATATTCGCCTTCAAGTAGAGCAATAGATGGAAGAATACGTTTTTGGTCTTTAAGGATCGCCTCAGCCATTTCAATAAGTGCGGCAGCTGGAGCGTAATATGCAGAACCGTTACCCAGTAGGTTTACGATTTCAGCACCACCGTTACGCGTACGGTCAACAATTTCTTCTAAACGCTCAGGAGCGATTAAAGTCTCGAGTGGAATACCACCAGCGAAAGAGTAGCGAGTAAGTGGTACCATTGTATCACCATGTCCGCCTAATACGAATCCAGTGATATCTTTAACAGAAATGTTAAGTTCTTCTGCAATGAACGAACGGAAACGCGCTGTATCTAGTACACCAGATTGACCGATTACACGGTTTTTTGGGAATCCAGTTTCTTTGTACACAGTGTAAGTCATAGCATCAACTGGGTTTGTTAGTACGAGAATAGTTGCGTTTGGTGAGTGAGCAGCAATTTCTTTAGAAACAGTTTTCATAACGCCTTGGTTGATTTGAACTAAGTCGTCACGGCTCATTCCCGGTTTACGAGCAACACCCGCAGTGATGATTACTACATCAGAATCTGCAGTATCTGCATAGTCAGAAGTACCTTTAACATAAGAATCGAAACCTTGAATTGGAGCAGCTTCCCACATATCTAAAGCTTTACCTTTTGTTGGGTTTTCAGCTTGAGGGATGTCTACTAATACTACATCACCAAGTTCTTTTTGAGCTGCTAAAAATGCTGCAGTAGCGCCAGTGAATCCGCCACCGATTACTGAGATTTTTTTACGTTTCAAAGACATTTGAATACGCTCCTTTGATTTGGGTTTTATGTTAAAAAAAAAGGGAGGAGAATAACTCTCTCTCTCCCTTGCTTAAACAAGTTCGTAAATACTTCATTTAAATATAGTCGATCAAACACATCTCGACAAATTATTCATCACAGATAATTTTATGCAACTAAAGTTGAGAAATTATAGGTTTTTGATTAACTCGTCAGCGAACTCAGAACATTTCACTTCTTTAGCGCCGTCCATTAGACGTGCAAAGTCATAAGTTACAACTTTAGAAGAGATTGTTTTTTCAACTGATGCTGTAATGCTATCAGCTGCTTCTTGCCATCCTAAGTGTTCAAGCATTAATACGCCTGAAAGTAATACTGAAGATGGGTTTACTTTATCTAAGCCAGCATATTTTGGAGCTGTACCATGTGTAGCTTCGAAGATTGCGTGACCAGTTACGTAGTTAATGTTCGCACCTGGAGCAATACCGATACCACCAACTTGTGCAGCTAATGCATCAGAAATATAGTCACCATTTAAGTTCATTGTAGCTACTACATCGAACTCAGTTGGACGAGTTAAGATTTGTTGTAAGAAGATGTCAGCAATAGAATCTTTAACTAAGATTTTACCAGCTGCTAAAGCATCAGCTTGTGCTTTGTTTGCTGCTTCTTCACCTTGTTCAGCTTTGATTGCATCGTATTGATTCCAAGTGAAAGTTTTATCAGCAAATTCATTTTCAGCTAATTCATAACCCCATTTTTTGAATCCACCTTCAGTGAATTTCATGATGTTCCCTTTGTGAACTAATGTTACAGATGGGCGGTTATGTTTAATAGCATATTCGATAGCAGAACGTACTAAACGCTCAGTACCTTCTTTAGATACAGGTTTTACACCAATACCAGAAGTTTCTGGGAAGCGGATTTGGTTTACACCAAATTCAGTTTGTAGGAAGTTGATGATTTTTTGAGCTTGTTCAGAGCCTGACTCGAATTCGATACCAGCGTAGATGTCTTCTGTGTTTTCGCGGAAGATAACCATTTCAACGTCTTCTGGGCGTTTAACTGGAGAAGGTACTCCGTCAAAGTGACGAACAGGACGTAAGCAAACATATAGATCAAGTTGTTGACGTAATGCAACGTTTAGTGAGCGGATACCGCCACCGATTGGAGTAGTAAGAGGACCTTTGATTGCGATTAGGTATTCGTTAATTTTGTCTAAAGTTTCTTGTGGTAACCATTCACCAGTTTGGTTGAATGCTTTTTCACCTGCTAAAACTTCTAACCATTCGATTTTCTTTTCACCGTTATAAGCTTTTTCAACAGCTGCGTCAATCACGCGAGATGCTGCAGCCCAAATATCTGGACCGATTCCATCACCTTCGATGAATGGGATTACCGGATTGTTTGGTACATTAAGTACGCCATTTTCAACTACAATTTTGTTTGACATTATTGTTGCCTCCTAAATTCATAATCATAGGACTGTGTTATACGTAACACAGTCCCAAATATTCTAGCATATTTTCCAAATTAGCGCTCGCTGATTGGAACATATTTTTGCATGCCTGGTCCAACATACTCTGCACGTGGACGGATTAGGCGGTTGTTAGCATACTGTTCAAGAATATGTGCTACCCAACCAGAAGTACGTGATACTGCGAAAATTGGTGTGAATAGGTCATGATCGATGCCTAAAGAATCATACACTGACGCAGAGAAGAAGTCTACGTTTGCAGGTAATTTCTTTTGTTCAACAATCATGTCATGGATTTTAACTGACATTTCATAAAGCTCTGGTTTACCAGTTAGTTCAGTTAATTTTTGTGACATTACACGTAGATGTGGTGCACGTGGGTCGCCTTTACGGTAGACACGGTGACCGAAGCCCATGATTTTTTCTTTGTTATCTAATTTAGTTTGAATATAAGATTCAACGTTATCAAGTGAACCGATTTCAGATAACATTTTCATTACTTGTTCGTTCGCACCACCATGAAGTGGTCCTTTTAATGCGCCAATAGCTGCAGTAACACCTGAATAAACGTCTGATAATGTAGCTACACATACGCGTGCTGTGAATGTAGAAGCATTTAATTCATGATCAGCATGTAATACTAATGCTTTATCGAATGCTTCAACTTCGATTGCTGCTGGTTCTTCACCTTTTAACATGTATAAGAAGTTCGCTGCATAACCTAGTTCTGGTTTTGGTGCAACTGGCTCTAAGCCTTTACGAACACGTGCAAACGCAGTTACTACTGTAGCAATTTTAGCTTGTAGACGGATAGCTTTACGGTAGTTAGCTTCTGGATCCATTACATCCGCTTCTTCATCGAATACACCAAGTAAAGATACTGCAGTACGTAGTGCAGCCATTGGATGTACAGTTGAAAGTGGGTATGCTTTGAATTGGTCTACAATTGCTTGTGGAATAGACATGTTGTCTGCTAATTGTTGTTTTAACTCAGCAAGCTCGTCCGCTTTTGGTAAACGAGTATGCCATAGTAGATAAATTACCTCTTCAAATGATGCGTTATCTGCTAAATCATCAATGTTGTACCCAACATATGTAAGTGTGTCATCGATAATTGAACTGATTTTAGATTCCGCAGCTACGATACCTTCTAAACCTTTTGTTGCTGACATAAATTATCGCTCCCTCATACTTTTTATTTTTGTTGTAAATGCATTGTAAATCGTTAGCATTTACGGTTTTTGCTCATATGAACCATTAAGTAAATCGCTTACATTGCTATTATAATCATTTTTGACAGCTTTGTGAATGAAAAACCTTCAAATAAAGAAAAAGGCGCCCGAGCGACTATATAGACGTTCCAAAGAGATTTTTTTGTATTTTTTGACAATATTTTTTCATTTGAATCGGGGTGATTTTGTAAAAATGAGGAATTTTAAGTATTTTTCATACGAAAGAACCATGAATATTCTATTATTTATTTTTTATCTGTTAATTCTTTGGTTCGTATTACCTGTATCACTTGCGATATTTTTATCTTTTTCTACGTATCCTATCATAAAATTTCTCCACTCTTATTGTAAAATCGCATATTGGCTCGCAGCAATGATCGTAGAAATACTAATACTTACTTGTTTCTTTCTCCTCATCGTTATATCAATTAATAGCATCATACTTATCTTCCCTGAAATAAGAGATACGCTTCAAAATTTCCAATTATTCACTGAATATGAGTCCATGTTTATACAAGTTGTACAGGAAAAATCATTGTCAATTTTTGATTCTATCCTCGTTTACACAGCAAATTTATTGCAATTATTCATGAAGCATGTAATTGAAGTGTTTATTTTCCTTGTTGCTTACTATTTTGCACTACTGGAAACACGTAAATCCCGCTACTGGTTTTTTCAATACGTTCCGAAGAAATTTCGCAAAGAGTGGCAGTCACATTTTTCAAAAATCATGCAACTCTTTCATTACTTTATATTCGTAGAATTTCAGTTATTTACCATTACACTCTTTATACTTTGTGCAGGTTTTATGATTTTTCAATTCGAACAAGCTATTATTAAAGCATTTATTGTTGCATTCGCAGATGTGCTACCCTTCTTCGGTATTGGGGTCTTTCTTATCCCCATGAGTATTTACTTTTATTTCAATGGCAATACTTTTTTATGTGTAGCGATTTTACTTTTATATTTGTTTGTCCAATTAACAAGGCAGCTAGCTGATTCCATGCTCTGGTCCAATACACTCCAATTACGTACATTTCACACTTTTTTCATCAGTGCCGCATCAATTTTACTATTTGGCTTTTACGGAATTTTACTCAGCCCTATATTTTTATTTTTAGCCGTTAAACTTAAAGAAAAATCTATTTTTGAACGATGATAAACTGACCGTTTTTCATTTTTTTACGGATCCAATAAAATACGATTGGCTGGAATAGCTTTCTCGAAAAAGGCATAAGTAGTAATAAACCAATGACATCAGTTAAAAAACCTGGTAATGCTAACAACACACCGCCACTAAAATTCAGCAACGCATTTATCAAAGCAGGTCCGGGCGCTTCTCCCCGAGCTATCGTATTTTTTACTTTTTGTACAGAATTCATACCTTTATTTTTTGCTACATAAACACCTATAATACTCGTTGCCACAATGAGCAATAAAGTATTCAACACACCTATATTTTGACCAATCACTATTATTAACGCCAATTCGGCTAAAGCATACACAATGAAACCAAGAAAAATTTTTCGCATTTTTTTCTCCTTTCTATATGAAAAAGCTATACCTTTTATACGTTATTATAGCCCATTAAGTTTCATATAAAAAATAATGAGCCTAAATTTTAAGTAAAAGCTCAAAATATTGTGTAATTTTAGGTAACAGTTGCTATAGGTGTAAATAATATTTCCCCCTATAATTAATTGAACTTGAAACAAAAAATCTCTAGTACAGTAATGTACTAGAGGTTTTTTGTTAGCTATTAAAGAACACTTGCATGCCCCTTATAGATGACGCCCGTTTCTGCGTCCATTGTTATTTCTTGACCGTGACGGATTAATGTTGTTGCTTCTTTAACACCAACAATAACTGGAATTCCAAGGCTCAGCCCAACAACAGCTGCATGACTTGTAAGTCCACCTTCCTCCGTAATAAGGCCGATACAATTTTCAAGTGCTGGCATCATATCACGATCCGAACCAACCGTTACTAAAATACAACCTTCTGTATCATAAGCAAGCGCTTCTGCTGCGTTTTTTGCAACAACAGTTTTGCCAATTACAGAAGCTTTACCAATACCTTGTCCACGAGCAAGTAAATCGCCAATAATGTGTACTTTCATTAAGTTTGTTGTACCTGCTTCACCCACTGGTACACCAGCTGTAATAACAACTGCATCACCATGCGTTACATAACCATGCTTTAAGCTTTCATCCACAGCAAGCTCTAAAATTTCATCTGTCGTTGTAACACGTTGACATACAACTGGATATACACCCCAAACAAGTGTTAGGGTATTCGCTGTATTTATAGAACCTGTCACTGCTACAATCGGCACACCTGGTCGATATTTTGCAATCATTCGAGCTGTATTACCACTTTCAGTTGGTGCAAGCACGGCTCTTACGCCTAAGTTAATCGAAGTATAGGCAACAGCTTGTGAAATCGCCTCTGTCATATTCGCTTCTTTTTCACGACTTCGTGTGGAAACGACTGCCTTATAATCTAACGAGTGTTCTGTTCGTTCAGCGATTTTATTCATTGTTTGTACAGATTCAACTGGGTAAAGCCCCGCCGCCGTTTCACCAGATAGCATAATGGCATCTGTTCCATCAATGATAGCATTCGCAACGTCACTTGCCTCTGCACGTGTTGGGCGTGGATTACGTTGCATCGAATCTAACATTTGTGTTGCTGTAATAACTGGTTTACCGACTTGGTTACATTTTAAAATTAATTTCTTTTGTACAAGTGGAACTTCTTCAGCAGGAATTTCCACTCCAAGATCACCACGTGCTACCATTAACCCATCGGATACTAAGATGATTTCGTCGATATTATCGACACCTTCTTGGTTTTCGATTTTTGGGATAATTTGAATATGGCCACCACCGTTTTGCTCAAGCAACTCTCTGATTTCTAAAACATCTTTTGCTCTACGTACGAATGAAGCAGCAATGAAATCGACACCTTGCTTAATGCCGAATAAAATATCTTGCGCATCTTTTTCGGTAATTCCAGGAAGCTGTACCGAAACGCCTGGTACATTAACACCCTTTTTATTTTTTAAGACACCGGCATTTTCTACAATCGTGTGAATCAGGCCATTTTCTGTATCTGTAGCTAATACACGTAATTGGATTAATCCATCATCTAATAAAATAATTGAGTTTTGTTCAACATCTTCAATTAATCGATCGTAAGTGACAGAGAAACTTGCTTCTGTACCTTCAACCTCAGTCATTGAAATATCAATAACTTGACCTGTTTTTAGATGTAGCTCGCCATTTTGCATGTTATGCGTACGAATCTCAGGTCCTTTTGTATCGAGTAAAATACCGACCGGTTTTCCTAACTTATCCGCTACTTCGCGAATTAAATTGATGCGCACTTCATGTTCTTCATGTGTGCCATGTGAAAAATTTAAGCGGGCTACGTTCATACCAGCCTCAATAAGTTTTTCTAAAGTTTCTGGTGATTCACTTGCTGGTCCAATTGTACATACGATTTTTGTTTTTCTCATTATCTGCCCACTCCGTTTTTGCGAAATTATATTGAAAGTTCTTTCATTAAAGTATATAAACCTACGTCTGCCTCATGATCTTTTTCAAAAGCTTCTGGCATATCATAGTCAATAACTTTATGATTACGAATGCCAACCGCTCGACCAAATTTACCGTCTATTAGCAATTCTACTGCATGTGCGCCAAACTGACTTGCAAGCACACGGTCTCGCGCTGTTGGAGATCCTCCGCGTTGAATATGTCCAAGTACAGAAACACGTGTCTCTTTTCCTGTTTTCTCTTTTAATAGCTTTGCCAACTCATTACCTGACATGACACCTTCTGCAACAATAATAATACTATGCTTTTTACCTCGTGCTTCACCACGCTCTAAACGTGATACGATGTCCTCTAAATTATAATCTTCTTCAGGAATTAAAACCGTTTCCGCACCTGCAGCAAGACCTGCCCATAATGCGATATCCCCTGCGTCTCGCCCCATTACTTCAACAATGAATGAATTTTCATGAGAAGTCGCAGTGTCACGGATTTTATCAATGGATTCAACAACTGTATTTAATGCAGTATCAAAACCAATTGTATACTCTGTACCTGGCACATCATTATCTATAGTCCCTGGTACGCCCACAACTGGGAATCCTTTTTTCACTAAGTCCATTGCACCACGATAAGAACCGTCACCACCGATAACGACAAGACCATCAATACCAGCTTCCCGCATTTTCTCAATGCCCTGCTGTTGTACAGCATCTTCTTTAAACTCAGGGCAACGTGCTGAAAATAAATTTGTGCCACCTCTTTGAATGATGCCACCTACAGAGCCTAAATCAAGCGGCTCAAAAGTGCCTTTTACCAACCCTTCATAGCCATGCTTAATCCCTATAACATCAACTCCATGATAAGCTGCCTTACGAACGACTGCACGAATGGCTGCGTTCATGCCCGGCGCATCTCCACCACTTGTTAAAACGGCAATTTTCTTCATTGTCGAACAACCTCCTGCAGTTATCTATTATTATTCACATTAACACGAAAAAACAAACTATGTAAGGGTTCTGGAACGACAAAAACATAACTTTTACATAAAAAATGAAAAGAATGCGCTTTCACACACTCCTCTCATCAAAAAACATCTAAAATATACCATTTTTACAATAATACCTATGTATTATTGTAGTTTATAGACCTTCATAACTTAAAACCTAAATCGAGTTATTCTTCCGTATATTGTCCGATTTTTTTAAACTTTTCGTAACGGTCTTCAGTCAATTGTTCACCGTTTAAAGAATTTAATACCTTTAATGTGTCACTTATACATTCTTTTAAATAGAGTGCCTGTTTGGCTACATTGCGATGCGCGCCACCCGTTACTTCTGGAACAATACCATCTATAACACCAAGTTCTTTTAAATCCGGTGCCGTAATGCGCATTGCCTCTGCAGCTTGCTTCGCCAGGCTACCATCACGCCATAAAATCGATGCAGCTCCCTCAGGAGAAATTACCGAATATGTTGAGTTTTCTAGCATGAAGACACGGTTTGCTACACCCAATGCAAGTGCACCCCCGCTTCCGCCTTCTCCAATAACAATACTGATGACTGGTACTGTTAAGCCCGCCATTTCTACTAGATTACGAGCAATCGCCTCACTTTGACCTCGTTCTTCAGCCGCCTTACCAGGGTAAGCACCTTTCGTGTCAATAAAACAAATAATTGGACGATTGAATTTCTCTGCCTGTTTCATTAAACGCAACGCTTTACGATAGCCTTCTGGATGAGGCATACCAAAATTGCGACGGATATTTTCCTTCGTGGACTTTCCTCGTTGATGTCCGATAATGGTTACTGGCTGTCCTTCGAAAAGGGCAATGCCCCCAAGAATAGCCGCATCGTCACCGAATGTACGATCTCCATGTAGCTCAATGAAGTTTTCACACATTGCTTCGATGTATTGAAGCGTTGTTGGTCGTTCTGGGTGACGTGCCACTTGCACACGATCCCATGGTTTCATATTTGCATAAATGGATTGCTCTAACTGCGTTAATCGTGTTTCTAGCTTTTCAATTTCGCCTGTCATATCTACATCTGCTTCAGCAGCTATGATTTTTAGTTCATCAATTTTTTCTCGTAATTGTACAACTGGTTCCTCAAAGGCTAATGTTTTAGACATGTTGCACGCCACCTTTCGTATGCATTTTCACAAGCACTGCTACTTGATTTCGTAATTCTTTACGATGAAAAATTGCATCAAGCTGTCCATGCTCTAATAAAAATTCTGCCGTTTGGAAATCGCTTGGTAGCTTTTCTCTAACAGTTTCTTCAATTACTCGGCGACCTGCAAAGCCAATTAGTGCTTGTGGTTCAGCAATATTAATATCACCAACAGAGGCAAAACTTGCAGAAACACCGCCTGTTGTTGGATGGGTTAAAATTGAAATAAATAAAAGCCCATGCTCACTATGACGCTTTAATGCTACACTTGTTTTTGCCATTTGCATCAACGATAGAACACCTTCTTGCATACGTGCACCGCCACTTGCTGTAAAAATAATAAACGGTCTACGTAATTCCGTTGCTTTTTCTACTGCACGTGTAATTTTTTCTCCAACTACAGAACCCATTGAACCCATACGGAAATGAGAATCCATAATTGCTACAACAATTTCTTCTCCGTCTAGTGTACCTAGACCAGTTAATACGGCCTCATTTAATCCTGTTTTTTGTTGGTCAGCAGTTATTTTCTCAACATAGGCAGGGAAACCAAGTGGATTAGTCGTTTGTAAATGGTCGTCCATTGACACAAATGAGCCCTCATCTAAGAAATACGCTACACGTTCCCGTGCAGTCATTTTAAAATGATGCCCACATTTCGTACATACTTTATGATGCTTTTCTAATTCTTTCGTAAGTTGGATATGACGGCACTCTGGACATTTTGTCATGAGTCCTTCTGGAAATGCCTTTTCCTGCCCATCCTGTTTCTTTTTTCGGTTGCCACTAAATAAATCGCGTATTGCCATGTTTGACTCCCCCTTTGTTGTCTAAATGCTTTATACAGTACCCATCCACTGCTCGTAAGCTTGTAATGCCTCTTTTTCAAAGCCAAGCTGCATCGATTTCAACATTGTTTGAATGATTATTTTTTCAGTTTCTGTTGAGTTTCGATTTAAACGGTCACCGTCATAAGCCGCTAATTGAAACCAGATTTTTAGTGCAAGGCGATTGCCTGTAGTAATTAATACTTCTCGCAAAACATCCCGACAATTTACTGCACCTTCTATTTCTAGTTTCACAAAAAAACTGTCCCACACTGGTAGTGTTCGCAGAATCTCTGTACAACTTATTACGCGGATAGCTTCCTTTTCATGAATTTGTCGCGTAAATTCGACATCTTTTTTTGATTTTTCATCTTCTAATATAAACATCGACAAGACCTCTACAAGCTGATGCTTATGGGTTGCGGCGAGAAAAGTACCTCCACCATGTCTCGTTTCAATTAGTCCTAGCAATTCTAAACTTCGAAGTGCCTCTCTCACAGAGGAACGACCGACACCTAGACGCTCTGAAAGGACTCGTTCAGAAGGTAGCTTCTCTCCAGCTTGAATTTTCTCCAAGCGAATAAGCTGACGCAACTGCTGAACGATTTCTAAAAATACTTTCTTTTGTTCGGTTTGTTTATCCATACGATAACTCCCCTATCAAAAAAGTGGTCTGACCACTTTTTAACGTTGACTCTAGCTTACAAAATAACTGTTTAAAAGTAAAGAAAAAACTGCATAAAAATTATGCAGCTTCTAAAATCTTGTTTAATTTCATATTTTTCTCGTCGTTTGCGCATGTTTTGCTTTCACTTGAGGTTTACCAAAACGCAGTTCCAGTGATCCTTCAATGTAAAGCAATGCATCCTCCAACAACATTTCCTCGACTAACTGAAAAACCTGAGGGAACAATGTCACTGATACAGTACCAAATTCATCTTGGAGCTGAACAAAAGCCATTTGCTCCCCTTTTTTTGTGCGGATTTTTTTCACCTCTTCAATCAAGCCAATCAATTTTACATACGTGCCCTCACGCATATTTTTCAGCTCACGGCACGAAGCATTCACATCACGCCAAAATGCTCTTTCCTCAGTGACAGGATGTGCTGTTATATAAAAGCCCAGACTTTCTTTCTCGTGTTGCAATATTTCCTTTTGTGACATTGCTTGTGCCTCCATATACTTCGGTTTACCGAAGTCAAAAGCTGTAGCTGTTTCAAGATCAATATCCTCCGTTGGGCGCAAGAGCTCTGCTTGCTTCAGAGCCGCCTCTAAAGTCGTCAACAACACCGCACGATCCTTCCCTAAATAATCAAGTGCTCCAGCAAAAATTAAAGACTCCATCACTTTTGGTTTAAAATGCTGCGCACTTAAAGCAACCGCCATATCAAATAAATTATTAAAGGCATCTTGATTTGTTTTTCGTAAAGCTAGTATTTTCTCTATAAACGGTTGTGGCACGCCTTTAACGCCCGATAAACTATAGCGAATACCACCATTTTCAACAGTAAAAAACTTTGTACTTTGCTGTAAAGAAGGTGGGTAAAATGGCATGCCTTTTTCCTTTGCTTCCACGACAAGCTGCTGAATTTTATCCGCATTGCCAGTTGCATTCGATAATAACGCAGCATAGAAACTTTGGGGGAAATGCGCCTTTAAATAAGCCATATGATAAGAGATGATACTATAGGCCACCGCGTGACTTTTCGGAAATCCATAGTCCGCAAAGCGCACAATTAACGCATACACCTCTTCTGCAATGTTGCTATCAAAACCTTGCTTATTCGCACCACTGACAAATGCGGCACGTTGCTGCTCTAGGACCTCACGTTTTTTCTTACTAACCGCACGGCGCAACAAATCAGCCTGTCCCATTGTAAATCCAGCCATGACTGAAGCAATGCGCATAATTTGCTCCTGATAGACAATGACACCAAACGTCTCTTTCAAAATTGGTTCCAGTATCGGATGTGGCATTATAACAGGTTCTTTACCTGCTTTTCGTCGTGCATAGACTGATATAAAATCCATCGGACCTGGACGATAAAGTGCATTGACAGCCACAATATCCAAAAAATGGGTCGGTTGAATATCACGTAATGCTTGTTTCATCCCTTCAGATTCTAATTGGAATATCCCCACCGTATCACCAATTTGTAATAGCTGAAATGTCTTCTCATCTTGCATTGGGATAAGATTGAATTCAATCCAAGGCCCTCCTGATTTATAAATTGACCAACGTATTTGTTCCAATATCGTTAAATTGCGTAAGCCTAAAAAGTCCATTTTCACTAGTCCTCTGTCCTCAACATCGCCCATTGGCCATTGCGTTAAATAAATACCATCATGCCCATTTTCAATCGGTACAGTATTCACTAACGGTGTTGGTGATAGTACAATACCAGCCGCATGTGTAGAGGAATTTCTCGGTAAACCCTCAAGCTTTAATGCCACTTCATACCAACGACGATGGTACTCACTTTCAGCCAGCCAACCTTGAAAATTCTGAGATTCTGCTACGGCTCTTTGTATCGTCATCCCTGGTTTATTAGGAATCATTTTCGAGATTTTTTCCAGTAATTCTGCCTCAAAACTAAAAACACGTGCTACGTCTCTGGCAACAGCTTTTGCAGACAATGTTCCAAAGGTAATGATTTGCGCTACATTTGCCTTACCGTATTTTTGAGCGACGTATTGGATAACTGTTTGTCTTTTGCTATCAACAAAATCGATATCTATATCAGGTAATGTAACTCGATCAGGATTTAAAAAACGTTCAAATAATAAACCATATTCAAGTGGATCGACACGGGTTATGGATAAACTATAAGCAACAAGTGAGCTTGCAGATGAACCACGCCCTGGACCTGTTAAAATATGTTTTTCTTTGGCGAAGCGCATAAAATCAGCAACGATTAAAAAATAATCCGCATAGCCCATCGAACAAATAACATCTAATTCATAATGAAGTCGTTCGCGATAAGGTGTTGGTATTTCGTCCTGTTGTAGGTGTACAGCAAGTCCTGAAAAAGCTTCTTTTATAAGTAAACTTTCAGCTGTTTCATCCGCTGGTACAGGATATTTTGGCATTTGGACATGGACCTCTGGAATTTTCGCGCTACAGCTTGCGAGCATCATCGAACTTGCTTCAAGCCATTCTGGACGATCTCCAAACCATGCATGCCACTCTTCACTAGTTGGTACAAAATGCCCTTGTAAATGGGCCGTTAACATTGTATCACCGAGCTTTTCTCCTTGATCAATAGCTCTGGCAACCTCAAAGGCAAAATGATCTTCTGGGCGTAAAAAGTAGCTTTCCTGTGTTGCAACAATTCTTATGTTTTCAGCCTCACACCATAATGAAATAGCTGTTTCCTTTTCTGAAACAATACCTGCTGGTCTCGCAATACCTACATAAAAACGCTCTGCAAAGACATGATGTAGCGCACTCACAACCATCGTCCATTCATCTAACTCCGTTGAGCTATCTGCACGAAGCATTGCCAAACAGCCCGCCGAATAGCCTTCAAGCCATTTCCAAGGTAATACTTCGTTTTCTTTTATTGAAACGGCACTACTAATCTTTAATAGATGTTGGTAGCCTTCTTGTGTCTGTGCATACAAAACAACAGGAATCACAGTTTCCTGCCACTGCACATTCACTGTTAGCCCTAAAACAGCATGGATACTCGCCTGCTGCATTGCTTTACAAAAAGGCAAAAGCCCGTACAACTTCGAATTGACGATTGCACAGGCCTGTGTATTTTGCTCTTGTAAAAAAGGGATCAATTGCTCAAGTCGAATCGTACTTTTCAATAAATCCGCGCTCGTATGCATTTGTGTATACACATGTGTCAAAAGAACCCCTTCCTTTCATTATTATTAATTATTAATATGCCTGACAGATTTCCTGTAAACGTTTTGTAACGCTGTCCGCCTCTTCCCAAGAATACGCTGTTGCACCTGAAGCAAGCGGATGTCCACCACCATTAAATTCCTTAGCCAATGTATTAATAATTGGACCTTTTGAACGTAAACGTACGCGAATTTGACTGTGTTCTTCAATAAATACTACCCAGGCACAGATCCCCTTTACACTTCCAAGACAGCCTACTAAAAGTGATGCTTCTGATGGCACCACATTATACTCTGCAAGTAATTCCTTGGTAAGCTTGACGTAAGCTGCACCGTTTTCATCCATTTGGAAGTGCTGATAAATATAGCCTTGTAAATTTAATAGTTTACGCTCCATTTCATACATACCATCGAAGATTTGATTTCGATCAAAATCATATGTAATGAGCTCGCCAGCAATTTTAAAGGTTTTTACAGTTGTGCTCGGGAATTGGAAGCGACCAGTATCACCAACAATTCCACCAAATAATAATCTTGCTGCTGCATCAGATAGGGTCCAGTTAGCTACTTCTTTGCCTTCCTCAAAAAGCTCATAAATCATTTCACTGCATGAACTCGCTGTCGTATCAACCCACAGTAAGTCACCATACACATCATCATTCGGATGATGATCAATTTTAATGACCATCTTGCCTTTCGTGTAGCGTTGATCATCTACTCGTTCAGTGTTCGCGGTATCCGTCACAATGACTAGTGCATCTTTATAGACATCGTCTTCAATTTGATCTGGCATTGCTAAAAACGACAAGGACGTATCGTGTTCACCCACTGCGTATACTTTCTTTTCTGGGTAATTCGCTAAAAGTAGCTCCTTCAAGCCAATTTGCGACCCATATGCATCGGGATCAGGGCGTACATGTCGATGAATAACGATAGTTTCATATGAAGCAATTGTGTCAATGATTTGTCTTTTCAAAATTGTTTCCTCCAAAATGATAGTAATAACCGTTAGCATTTTTCTTAAATTATCGTTACAATAATGACTAGCTATGCTAGGAGGTTTACTATGCTCAATTTAATTTTTGTGTTTGCGATTATCATATCGTTTGTATTTTATTTTTATTTTAAAACTAGACAGATTCGTTCTACGTTACCAATCGCTAAAAATTGGTATAAAAGCAAAGCAAACGTAGGACTAGGCGCATTTATCTTATTATTCGCCTTAAACCAAGCGTATTTATTCCCTAGTACGTATACTTTTATTATTGTAGCAATTCTTGTCGTTTTAGGCATCTTTGTTATTTTAGAGAATGTTAAAAAGGTTCGTCACTATGGGCAATATGTGAAAGAAGAATTCCGCATTAACCAATAAGTAATCACTTAATCGGACATTAACCAGAGTCTGATTTCTACTTATTATTCGTGTTAAGATGGAGTTAGTACCCATAGAATCTCGGTGAAGTCATAAAGGGATGACCTAGTAATTGCGCTAGACCATCCCTTTTTTGTTTGTTTAACGCTCCAATAATTGGAACATCATCATTGCTTTACCGACAAGCACTTGATGATTAAATACTTCGAAGTCCATTTTAACGAACTTACGACTCATATCTAATATTCGAGGTTTAACAGTAAGCGTGCTTTCCATTTGCACAGGCTTGATGAAATAAATGGTCATGTTTTCTGCCACTGCATCTCCACGTTTACGACGCTTCAATGCAAATGAACCAACCTCAGCAAGTAGAGTTGTAAATGCTCCGTAAGAAATCGCTCCATATTGGTTTGTCATTTGCGGTGTCACTTTAAACTCCACGATTAAATCCTCATCGCCAAGTACCTTCATCTCATTCTTTACTAAATCATCAATTGTCTCTCCGTGCTGAGGTTGACGTTGTGCAAGTTGTAATGCCTTTAGTACATCTTGACGACTAATAACTCCTTGTAAAACATTATCATCATTCACAATCGGCAGTAGGTCAATGCCTTCCCAAATCATACGGTGTCCTGCTGAAGCAACACTCATTTTCATAGACCCCGCAATTGGGTTTTTCGTCATGACCTTTTCAATAAGCTCGTCTTCTTCCCGACCAATAACGTCTTTTACCGTTACCATACCGACCAGCTTATTATTCATTGTTACGACAGGGAATGCACCATGCGTCGTACGCTCGTTCAGCTTATGGAAATGATGTATTGTTGCATCATTTCGAAGCACAGATGTATCCGTCATAGGAACATAAATGTCCTCAATAAATAATATATCTTTTTTGATTAACTGGTCATAAATTGCTCGGTTAATCATTGTCGCTACTGTAAAAGTATCGTAGCTCGTTGAAATGATCGGTAAATCTAATGAATCAGCTAGCTGTTTGTTATCCTCTGTTGTATCAAAACCACCTGTGATTAATACCGCAGCACCTGCTCGTAGCGCATTTTCATGTGCTCTAATACGGTTACCTACGATGAGTAAGCTACCTGCATCCGTATATCGCATCATGTCTTCTAATTGCATCGCACCAATAACAAATTTTGTTAATGTTTTATGTAGACCCGATTTACCACCTAAGACTTGGCCATCTACAATATTAACAATTTCTGCAAAAGTTAATCGCTCGATGTTTTCTTTCTTTTTCTTTTCAATACGAATCGTACCAACACGTTCAATGGAACTCACTAAACGACGATTTTCCGCTTCTTTAATCGCACGGTAAGCCGTTCCTTCACTCACTTGCATTTCTTTTGCAATTTGACGTACTGAAATTTTATCGCCCACGGGTAGTGACTCGATGTATTGTAAAATCTTCTCATGTTTTGTAGACAAAATATCACCTATTTCTCAAGCAATCAATTCTGCTCTTAGTGTACCATATTTTTTATGAAAATATTGAGTATAATGTGGTGAAATTGTTTCACTTAGCCCATCGTTTCAACTACGCACGTGGCATCAATCTATATAGTACAGTGATGTCACAGATTAGGAACAGTTTACTTTTTCACCCGCTTTTAAAATTTGAACCTCCGCATTCTGAACTAAATCTGCAAAAAGTTGAGGATTCTGTTCGATAGGAGGGAATGTATTATAATGCACTGGTACGACAATTTTTGGCTTTAAGAACGAAACGGCATAAGCCGCATCCTCTGGCCCCATTGTAAAATTGTCCCCAATTGGTAAAAACGCTATATCAATAGGATGTCGTTCACCTATTAGTTTCATATCGCTAAATAATGCCGTATCACCTGCATGATAAATCGTTAGACCTTCGATAAATAGTAAAATTCCCGCTGGCATACCCATATAAATAATTTCATTATTCTCTGTTGTATATGAGGAGCCATGGAAAGCTTGCGTAAATTTCACTTTTCCAAAATCAAAATCTCTGGCACCGCCAATATGCATCGGATGCGCTTTTACGCCTTGCCATGAAATCCAGTTTGCCAGCTCATATGGTGCAATGACAAGTGCATCCTTTTTCTTGGCCAGCTCCACTGTATCACCTACATGGTCATTATGCCCATGTGTAAGTAAAATAATATCCGGTGCCTCTTCAGCTACCTTTAAATCAGTTTGTCCATTTCCATTAATAAAAGGATCAATTAATATCGTCTTGTCATTTGTCTGAATTTTGACTACAGAATGTCCATGATAACTTATTTCCATTTGTCATTCCTCCTTGCATTACATTTTTTGCTCCCTCATTTTAATTCGCTACCCATGCGCTTTTTCCCTTTTTTTGATATGCTTGTTTAGGATAAAAACTATATAGAGCACTATGAGGAGGAAATGATTATGTCAAAGGTTGAAGAAATCCAAAGCTATTTACAACAAAATCAAATTGATGCCGCTTTTATAACGACACCAGATAATGTCTTTTACGTTTCAGGCTTTAAAAGCAATCCCCATGAAAGATTACTAGGTGTGGTGATTTTTAAAGAGTCTGAACCCTTTTTAATTTGTCCACAAATGGAAATCCCAGATGCAAAGGATGCCGGTTGGCCATATGAAGTAATTGGTCACCAAGATACAGAAAATGCAATGGAAATACTTGCACAGGCTATCAAGGGGCGCAATGAATATCCAGCAACATTTGCCATTGAAAAAGCACAGCTCATCGTAGAACGTTTAGAAGCTTTACAACACTCATTCCCACAGGCAAGCTTTGTTCGCCTTGACGAGAAAATTAATGCGATGCGTGTTATCAAAGATGAAGATGAGTTAAATAAGTTGCGAAAAGCTGCTGAACTAGCAGATTATGCTATTGAAGTTGGCTGTAAAGAGATAGCTGAAGGCAAAACAGAAATGGAAATTTTAACTGCCATTGAAAGTGCTATTCAAGAAAAGGGTTGTAAGATGTCCTTTGAAACAATGGTGTTAAGTGGTCCTAAAACGGCTTCACCACACGGTAAGCCAGGTGCCCGTAAAGTAGCGAAAGGCGATATGGTATTATTCGACCTTGGTGTTATTTACGAGGGCTATTGCTCTGATATTACACGTACTGTTGCATTTGGCGAACCTACTGATGCACAGAAAGAAATATATCATGCAGTACTAGCGGCTAATACAAATGCAGTTGCAGCCGTAAAACCAGGTGTTCGTGCTATGGACTTAGATAAAATTGCACGTGACACAATTAATGACGCTGGCTACGGTGAATATTTCACTCATCGCCTCGGTCATGGTCTCGGCATTTCTGTACACGAATTCCCTTCTGTTACAGGTGCAAATGATATGACGATGGAGCCAGGTATGGTTTTCACAATTGAGCCAGGTATTTACAAATCTGATGTAACTGGTGTTCGTATCGAAGATGATGTCGTTGTCACAAATGAGGGAGTAGAAGTACTTACAAAATTCCCAAAAGAATTAATTATTCTGTAGGTTAAAATTTTTATCGCAAGGTCACAAACAATTGTTTGTGCAGAGACTGCGACAGAACGTAATGTTCTTGTTTGATGTCAGCTCCAATTTCAGTTAGTGCCGAATAAACAAATGAAGGAAGTATCCATTTTCAATGTTGCTACCTTCAAAATGACAATCGAGTAGGAGGGAGTGATTAACTCCCGACCTCTCACACCACCGTACGTACCGTTCGGTATACGGCGGTTCAATTAAGTTGATAACGCAAAGTTTCATAACGAGCTAATAGACTTTTGAGCCCTCGGGAACTCCAATAGGAGTTTCCGAGGGTTCTGTCTAGTATCGGGCTTTTAGATATTCTCCAGTAACTTTTACGTGAGTTGCCCCATTCGTAAGCCTTTCCTTTCGAGGCGCCTAACCCTATGAGTTTTCTCACCTTGGTTCTTGGTAGCTTCCAATCCTTCCACGTACACATTCGAAGTCTTCTTCTGATCCACGAATCGAAGTTCCTGAAAACACTTGGCGTATCTGCCAATGCGAAGTAACCGCACCACCCTATCAGGTATTGATTGAGTTCCTGGATACGATAATCCATCGAATAAGGTTTCTTCCTAGAGGTTATCTCTCGAATTTTGTTCTTCATCCGTTTCACGCTTTCTTTGGCGATGCGAACCTTTGGTTCTATACCATTATCCAAGAAACTTCCTTTTCCAAGGACGGTCTACTGCTGACTTATTCAGGTTAACTTTCAACTTAAGTTTCCTTTCAATAAACCAGGTAACAGAGTTCATGACCCGATTGCCTGATTTCTTTGTTTTCACATAGATATTGCAGTCATCAGCATATCTTACAAATTTATGACCTCTTTCCTCCAATTCCTTGTCCAGTTCATCAAGTACGATGTTGGAAAGCAGTGGACTTAGGGGACCTCCTTGCGGAGTACCTTCTTCACTAGTTGTCACGATACCATTTATCATGATGCCCGATTTCAAGTATTTACGGATTAACTTAAGCAGATGCTTATCTTCGATTCGTTTCGCAAGTACACCCATGAGCCTATCATGGTTCACCTTGTCGAAGAATTTCTCCAAGTCTATGTCCACTACCCAGCGATTCCCTTCCCGTATATATCCTTTTGCTTCCCTTATCGCACCATGAGCGCTTCGATTTGGTCGAAACCCGTAACTATGGTCTGAAAAAGTCGGGTCATATAGAAAAGTTAACACTTGGGCAATGGCTTGTTGAATAAAACGGTCTGTCACGGTAGGGATACCTAATAAACGCACACCACCAGCAGGTTTCGGGATTTCGACTCTGCGGACAGGCTGCGGTTCATAAGTTCCCTGAAGAAGTTCCATTTTCATGGTTTCCCAGTGTTGTAGGATATGCTTTCGTAGGTTTTGTACGGGCATTTCGTCGACACCGTGGCTCCCTTTATTACGCTCCACCCGTTTTAAGGCAGAGAGCAGATTTTCGCGTGACAGGATTCGTTCCATTAACATTGGTTACGCCTCTTTCCGTGAACAACAGTTCTTCTTATGCCAGTTCTGCTCCACCATCTTGAAGTCCCCCATGGGATTCACCATTTCCTCCTTCAAGCATGCCTTATCGGTTATCTGTGTTCTTCGCAGTTTACTGAATGCCAAGATGTTGTTCTCTCTTAATTGTTCAGCCCTTCCCATCCTTCTCGAGTCAGAATGGTACTATGGCTTCTGCTGACTTCTGATTGTTCAGCTATTCATCACTGAATAGGTTACCAAGTGTACTTGGCGTACCAACCAGACCTCCCCAGGTAAGAACGTAGTCTTTCCCTCCATCTATCTGCTTCATTTACTACATATGACCTTCGGCAGAAAGGGCTTCGTTTTGTTATGCAAACTCACCCAGTCGTACATAGCCTTCTATGAAGTTCGTGTTCCTCAGACCGGAGGTTTGCCGCTCGCTTCCTTCAGATTCCGCGTCACCGCGAACACCCTTGCGTTAAGCTAACTATTACTTCTGCCTTCACAGTTCGGGACTTGCACCCTATAGACTACGCCCATGCTGGGCGCACATAAAGAAGAAGACCACCCATCACGGAGTGGTCTTCTTAAAGCTTATTCAACTAAAGCACCCCGTTAGCACGATAAGGGGACTCGTCAGATTTATGCGGATTTACAACGATAAGACTTCAATTTTTATACACGATTTTATTCATCAAAGACGATGGTGCAACATTACTTCAAATACTTCAAAACCTTTGCTATGACTGACTTTTAACAAAAGTGCATAAAACACCCCATAAACAATGTTCATAAGAAAAGCCACGAACGTTGATTTAACAATATTAGTGGCCTTTGAGTTCGTCTCCAAACTTTGATTTGGGAACGTTATTTGAATAATGGGTGTATGTAATTTTAATACGGTAAAACGTCTATTTTTGATTGTGTAATTCTATTTTCTTTCCAATCATCAAAAATAGCTCCATATAAGACTGTATCAGAAATTGTCCCGTCTTCATTTTCCCAAGCATTTCTTAAATAGCCTTCTTTAACAAACCCAGCTTTTGTAAAGCATTTTCGCATCGCAAGATTATCCGCCCTCGTGTAGCCCTCAATTCGAATTTTTTGTTTTTCACCAAATAAATAATCTTTTAACCACAATAGAGCTTGTGTACCAATATTTTTACCTCTCGCTCCTTCAGTTAATCGAATATCAAATAAAGGAATGGTATCATCAATATCATCTATAATGATTATTCCAACTTTTTGAGTGTCTAAAATAATCCAATATGTTTCTCGCCCATTGGCATAATAACCATTTTCCACAGCTTTTTGAATAGCTCCGTTTTCTAAATGAGGATTCGAATGGTATCTCCAGTCATTTGAACAAAGTAAGTTCGTTAATTCTTCTTTTTCGCCATTAAATAATTGAATTTTCATAATTTACACCTCCCCAAAAATTATAACAAAGTTACCAAAGCTTGGATTGGGTATGTTTCTACTTATCGTTGTAAATCTGTTTTTTCCTGACGTTACCTCAAGAATGGTTTTTATTCCACAATTAAAGTTGCGATATCATTTTCTACTATGAAAACCAAGAAGTCATCATCTTCCTCTACACATTCTTTTTCATATCTCATTTCTTTATCGATTAGCATTTCAAAATAGTTTGTTTTCATATTTAATTCAAAGACTGGACATTGGTCAAATCTAACATCACCAATATAGATTGCTCTAATTTTTCTCATCTAATATCGTCCCCCATAATGTGTGTAAAATGTTTTTTTACTTTTCAAAGCATTAATGCATCTAATTGTATTTTACAGTAATACATACACCTATGTGACTCCTTATTGAACACAAGTTAAACAACATTCTTTAACTAACCGTTAGTTGAAGAAAAAAAGTCCCCAAAGCCCCGTTTGGTAACATTAAGTGCTAAACGTTGTAAATCCGCATTTTTCTGACGCTACCCCAATTAGAAAAATAACTTAGAAATCCATATTTTTTTCTGATATGCTATTCATCAATCTGGCCCTTTTCATGAAGAAAGACGCTTTCCTTATTACGGAAAAGCGCCCGATTATGGAATATGGTTATTGAATTCTTACACCTATACTTTGATGTGTTTTGATTCATAAATTACTATTTTTCTTACCGTCCATTGATCTAGAGTAACCAAAACATTCTCTAAATAGCTTCCTACCAATATATTGATGAAAATTATTGTATTTATTCCTGTAATATTCGTTCCAATAGCTAATCATTCTACTATAACTTTTGCAAAACAAATCAATATTTTCAAAACAAAATCTCTTAATTGGTTCTGTATCTTGTTCTTTTAAGATATCATAAGTCATTTCTAGTATTTCTACGACATATTCATCACATATTTTTACGATATAAGGAATAGCCCAATCTTCATAATCCATTAAAAGCAATGATTTCAGATGTTTTAGGCGAACAAACCCATCACAACTTCTTGAATAAATGCAATGCAAAATCATTTTTTGTTGTACACTTAAATTGTCTATAAATTTATCTGAGTTATCAATGTTGTAAATACGATAAGGAAATTTAATCACTTTTTCATCTTGAAAATATTCAATAGTCTCCTGCGATTCATCAAGAGTGACATTATTATAAGTCTGCTTAGGAATCAGTCCAATAACATCAGTCACATCATCCCTCAAATATTTTGGAAATCCATCTTGAAACACCTAATCACATCCTAATCCAACCTTTTTCTTTTATTTAATATGAAAAACACAACAATGCCAATGGCTACTGCCACTGAAGCCCAAATATATATTTGATTTCTATTATGTTTATCACTTAAATTAACTTCTTCAATCGAGGGCTGTCCTTCTCCAAGTATCTCCAAATCCTCCTGTGAAGAACTCAACACACCGGTACGATTACACATGGTTGATACAAGCGATTTTGCTCCGTACATAATTGATTCGTTAGCATAAACCAAATATTCTTCTCCTTTTATAAAACTATATCCACAATCTCCTCCACCTTGACCAGTAGTAATGATAATTTGTGATTGTTCAACACCCTTCCAGGTGTTGGTTACCTCAAAAAGAACTGATTTAGTTGTATATCCTTTTAAACTTTTATATCAACAATTTCCCCACTAAATACGGCTTTTGAAAGTTCAAATTCTTCTTCTACACTTGGTAAATATGCACACGAACATGCACTTGTAATCGAAGGAAAAGAGCCTATCATAAAAATGAAAGCCAGAATTGTCATTGCTTTCTTCAAATAAATCATCTCAATTTCACCCACTATCACCTAGGTTTAGTATTTTTTATAATATAATACTAATGTTAACATATAAACCTAGTTTTTCTTGGTAATCTTATCCCATTAAATGGCCCGATTGTTGAACACAAGAAACAACACTCTTCAACTAACCTGCTCTGTTAATTCAATAAGAAAAAAAGAGCTGCCTACGCAACTCAATAATCTTCAAGTAAAGCACTCGTTCGTATTATAAGGTCAGCCAGAGAAATCTGGTTGACTATTTTTTATTCAATTTATAGATTGATAGTAGCCGGGGTAGAACGGAAGCACCCGTGGGACTTGATCCCGACAACTAAACTGTTCGCCCTCTACTTGTTAACACATGATTAGGCTGGTTGGGACATAGTGATCCCGTATAACAAGCGAAGATATGAATAACAAGCTAGATAGAGGTTACCGGTCAATACACTACATGAGGAGGAGATAAACTATGAATCCAGTAGTAGGTCTGGATGTCGCAAAAGGTGAAAGTCAGGTTCAAATGTTCTTGGATAAAAAAATGCCCTATAAAAGCAGTGTGAAGATTAAACATACGGTGGGAGGACTTGAAGAGTTACACTCTTATTTACTAGATTTAGAGCGTCAAACAGGGTTAAAACCACCTGTTGTATTGGAATCAACAGGTCACTATCATGCTCCAATTGTACAATTTTTAGAAGCTAGAGAATATATTGTCATTATTGTCAATCCGCTCGTTTCATACCGAGCTAAAAGCTCTAGTTTACGAAAAACTAAAACAGATGTAATTGATGCCTATCACTTAGGCGAACTGTATTACAAAGAGGATTTAGAGCCTCAGAAAAAACGTGGTATTCAGCTTTTAAACCTTCGGCATCTGACAAGGCAACACGAAAATATGACGGGAATTATGGTTCAAACAAAGTTACAATTTCAAGCTGTATTAGATCAAGTTTTCCCTGAGTATAAAGGAGTTTTTGGTGATTTGTACGCAGAAATTTCATTAAGGACTTTACAGTCCTACCCTACATCTGAATTAGTACTAGACGCAGGTGTAGAAGAGATTGCACAATTTATTGATAAGCATTGTAAAGCACGTTCATTTAATTGGACGCATGAAAGAGCTGAAGTATTAATCGTAGCTGCAGAACGCAACCCATTTCGGTCAACGCTTTATCAAAGCCTTCTCGTCAGTCTGAATATGTATATTGATTTACTTCAAGCTTACCGCCAACAACTTTCTACGCTAGAGCGTGAGATTGATCAATTGGCGGCACAACTCGAAGAATATGAATTAATCCAATCACTTCCCGGTGTAGGTGAAAAAATCGCGGCCACGATACTTTCAGAAATTGGGGAAATTGAGCGGTTTAATCATCCAAAAAAGTTAGTAGCCTTTGCGGGACTAGATCCCAGCGTGTTTGAATCAGGTCGGTTTAAAGGCACGAAAAATCACATTACCAAACGCGGCTCAGCTAGGCTTCGCCATATGCTTTATACAGCCGTTCGCTGTTCCATTCGAGATAGCCGTAAAAAGAAAACAACAGATGAAACTATTGCCCGAAACAAACGATTACGAGCCTTCTACGACTTAAAACGGGAGGAAGGAAAGCCGTATAAAGTAGCCATTATTGCTTGTGCTAATAAGCTTTTACACTGGATTTATGCGATTTTAAAAACGAAAGCACCATTCCAAGAAACTATTTAATAACAGAATTTTCAAATAAAACAAAAACCTTCCACACTGAATGAGGAGGGTTATTTGTCTTGCGCATTTTTAGTATAACATGAAGTGTTTTTCGATTAAAAATGTTTTTCTTGACATTCTATTAGCTGGTTTAGTTGAAGAAGAAAAGTGAAGCTTATTCAACTAAAGCAACCCGTTAGCACAACAGCGATTTAGTCATTAAACATTTTTTCAATATTATTTAGTTCTATCTTTTCTTCTTCTGTACGATAATCGTTATATTCATTTTCAACAATTATTCTTAACGTCCCATTCTGAAAGAATGATAACAATCTCCTTGCTTCATTAACCAACTTAGGTTTAATATATTTTAATATTTCTCTCCTACCATCAAATTCGTTTTTATCCCATTTTTCTTTTTGATTTAATTTAGGAAGATTATCAATTCCAGTAACATAATTAAGCCCTAAATATCGAAGAAACGAATATCCACTGCAATAATCGTCGTATATCTGCTCTAAAACCTCTACTAAATCACCTTTTTCATAAATTATATTTTCTAAAAGTGAAACAATCCGCATTTGTTCAAACTCACCAAATGGAATTTTAATTTCAATAACTTTCTCTAATTCATTTTTAATGTGCCTACTTCTATAGTTCAAATCAAGTAGGTTGAAGTAAAAGTCATCACCATAAACCTTTTCAATTTCTGGTGTATTATAAAGCCATTCTTCGAATTCTGAAACGCTAATTAGTCCTTTATAAATTTTATAAAACTGCTTTTGAATGTCCTTTTCATTGCTCACTCGCTTACTTCAACTCCTTAAATTCTAACTTCGCATCTTCAACTCTTCTACCCCGTTAGCACAAGAAGAAAAAGATGCTGTGCTGCAACACCTTGTTTAACTCTTGCCCCCGTTAGTTAAATTTAATCTTTAATTACTTCAACCTCTTTTATCGCATTTGTAAATTCCGTTGTGTTTTTAGTAATTGTATGCCCCTCTACAAGTGACATTTCATATTCTCCATTTGATAAAGATGTATAATTCAAATCTTTTTTGTTCTTGAACACTCTAACTTGGTGACACTGAAATTAAAAACCACATTGCTAATAAAATCAACCAAATTACTGCTATACCTATAATTAAACACTTCACGCTCAATGCCCCTATCATAACCTTCTTCAACTAACCTGCTCCGTTAGTTTAATAATACCTCAAATTCATATTTGGATTTAATCCCCTACTATTATCTCTAATAAAATCAGTTGCACTATCAACCTGACCTGTTATATTGATGGGCACGTAAATAAAAAATGTATTATATTGAATCGTCTATACTAAGTTGGATATAAAAAATAAGTGCTATCACACTTAGACTACCAAATTAAAGGAAAGTGCTACGATGCCACGTCAAGGTCGAACTTTTACATCGGAATTCAAATTGCATTTAGCCCCATTGCATGTTATGTCCGAGTAAAAAACTATTGACCTTTATGTTATCAATGTGATTATATAATCTTATTGATAACATATGGAGGTGAATATCCAAATGGATATTAGCATTAAAGATATGATGGACTGCATTGTCAACCCTGTTAAAAATCAAATTGTTCTTGCGATTCAAGCAAAAGGCGAGTGTACAGCAAAAGATTTATTATCATTACAATACGACATCCCACAGGCCACACTCTATCGCACATTAAATCGTTTGGTAGAGAGTGGGGTTATAAAGATTGTCGAAGAAAAAAAAGTTCGAGCCGTAACGGAGAAAGTTTACGCATTGAATGAGAGTTTTTTAAATGTCAACCAATCTGTCATTGAGCAGAACGATGGTGAAGCATATTTTAAGTTATTTACGAACTTTTTAATTGTATTGATGAAAGAGTTTCAAAATTACGCTGAAAAATCCTCTATAAATATTGTAGAAGATGGGTCAGGTTTCAGCGCAACTCCTATCTATGCAACTGTTGAAGAAATGTTAGATATCGGAAATAAATTTAAAGAAATAATTGCTCCTTATCAAACAAGAAATGCATCGGTTGAGGAACAAAAAATGCATATTCTCGCAACTATTATTACGCCGCCAAACGATAAAAAAATATGAGGTGACTGTTATGAAAACACAGAATAAAAGGAGAAATTTTCGTATGATAATCATTAATATTATTGGAATATTGGTACTTTGTTTCGGAATTATAGCCTTAAGATTGGTATATTTGTCGAGTGCCACAACCGGAGTTTCAATCGCCAAATACGATAGCCCAAAAAGCGCACTTTTGGTAACAGATATCCAAAATGACACCTTGGGTATATCCGAATACGGCAACACGGAACCGTTAATCGCTAATATCAACACAGCTATAGAATACGCCAATGACTCTGAAATGGAGATTATTTACGTCAAGCAAGAGTTTACAAGAAACCCTTTGGATTCATTGCTTTCTAATGGTATGTATCAGGCTGGTAGTGATGGAGCGGACTTATATAATGAATTATCCATTCAATCGGATAACGTTTTTAGCAAGCTTCGCTCTGATGCTTTTTCTTCGGATCATTTTGAAAATTACCTCATAGAAAACGAGATTGACACCCTTTATATTGTTGGTGCAGATGCCAGTGGTTGTGTTTACAAGACAGCTTTGGGCGGCATAAAAAGGGGGTATCGCGTTTTTGTTTTGGGTGATAGCTTATTTTCTGTGAAGGCAGGCAAACTGAATACAATGCTTGAGAAATATCAGACAAAAGGTATCGAGATAACTAATATTAAGGATTTTACCCAAACGCAAGACTAATAGTCTGATTGTTGCAACCAAGAACGGGGTATGAATATCTGTCTGATAAAGATGTTGTGTAAAATCTAAGGGATCATACCTTGCCAAACTGTAAAAGACGTATGGGAGGAAATTGGGTTAGTGTTCTCTATAACTTACTGTTTATTCAACTAACCTCCCTCTATAAACATTGATGTATCAACGGTTTCCATCACTTCGTGATGAATAGAAAATAATTTTTCACTTCATTTATAAACAGTATTTCGAATTTATAGTTATAATTTACAATCAAGGTGTACGCTTCGCTAAAACTAATTGGAATCATTAGCTTTTTTATCCACTATGTGATGCACAATGGATCTCTGCGATACTTATGACGACGTACCCTCCCATGTCTCTTAGCGTCATTTGCGCTTACATTCCTTCGTTCGGTCTATTCATAAGGCAGAGGCCTGCTATGCTGCACCGGAGACTCATAGTCTGAGTTTAGTTATTTTGCTGGCTTCTCCGTGTCATCCTTCTTTTATAGTTCGATGAAAGAATTGATTACGCTGCCTCTGCGAGACAGTAGAGGTCCTTCATCATATGTTGCTCATTAAAAAAGACTTTCTTTTTGCATATGCCATGTAATACCTTCAGTAATTTACCACAGAGTATCACCATTGACTGCTTTCCCCTTAAGGGATTTTGTTGTCTTGTTGTGTAATATTCATGAAGTTTTTTAAACGCTTCGTTATGACGAATAAGCGGGACTATCACCTTAAATAGAGTGCTTCTAAGCTTCTTTCGTCCTCGTTTAGAGATATGTTTTTGTCCCTTATGTTGACCAGACGAGCTTTCACGTAATGTTAATCCCGCTAGTTTTATAAGTTGGCGTGGATTTTCATAAAGTGAGAAGCTTCCTACTTCTGATAGTAAATCAACGATTGTCGCGTCTCCTAAACCAGGAACTGAAGCCAGTATTTCATATTCGATTGTTGTTTGTGCCATTTCTGCTAATTGATCATTTACAGTTTCAATTTCGGTTTCTAATAACCGATACTGACGTAAGAGCGTGGCGATTTCATGTTGGGCCATCTGTGTTCCTTCTGTCAGTCCGATAGAGTTTTGCGCGGTTGCAATGAGAAGCTTGGCTTTCGGTAACTGTGGGGCTCTCATTCCCTTTACCTGTCGGTAAAGAAAGAGTAGCTCTTCAGCTGTTTTCTCTTTAATATCTTTTGGTAATGGCGTCATTTCTAGTGTTGCAAGTGCCATCTTCCCGAAGAATGATTCGATTTTTGATACTAGCCAAATCCTCCGTCAATTTTGAACGAAGAGTAGAACCAATACGAAGCTCAGCTTCAATGTCTTTCAGTATACGTGGATAACTGAAACGTCCATCTTTTAATAAGCGAGCGATGACTAGTGCATCTTTTTTATCATGCTTTGTCGGTAAGTTATCATCGAGTTCTTTCGAACGTTTTACGTGCATTGGATTCACCATGACCAGTGGGATTCCGTATTAATCTAAGAAATAGGCTAAGTTCATCCAGTAGTGGCCTGTAGGCTCAATACCTATTATTACTTCAGTTTTCTTAGCTTCCTTCATTGTTTGCAGAATCTTTACATACAAGTTTTCGAAGCCTTCTTTCGATTGATGTACCGCAAAAGCTTTTTCTATTACTCGCCCGCGTTCATCGACAAAGCATGCGTAATGAATACGCTTGGCAATGTCCATGCCGACAACGAGTGTATTTTCAGTAACTTGATTAATTTTATTATTCCATTTAGAATGCATAAAGGAGTCCTCCTTGTTTGATGATGGGTCAATGGTCGTTGACACTCATGCATCATACTAGAGGGCTCTTTTTCTTTCAATACCTCGAACATCCTTCAAACAGGAATGCTGCTCCATTAAAGTATAAAAAGGCTCTACTACTTATTGAAGTAAATCACCCCGTTAGCCATCCATGTCGCGTACAATCAACACTACACCACAGAAAATGAAAGATTATTACGTTCTTTCATGGGAGTTGAAGAAGGAGATTTAAAAATCAAGTATTAATTTTTATTTTGCTCATCTAACTTTTGTAATATAGTGTCTAATTTTTGGTTAATTATCTGTTTTTCTTTAGCAGAATCTTTTAATCGTTTAAAAGCAATAAAAATAATAGCAAAAACTAAAATAACAAAGACTAAATATATTAAAGTCGCTATAACATCGCCAGTATTCACAATCACAAAAAACACCCCCTAAATTTATTTAATCACACCTCTATATGAATATAATAACAAAAAGTTACAATCTTCATAATTGGTTAGCAATCCTTGTTTAACTAAACTGCCCCGTTAGTTTAATAATACCCCTAATTCATTTTATTTGGATTTAATCCCCTATTATTATCTTTAATAAAATCAGTTGCACTATCAATCTGACCTGTTATGATAATAGGCACATAAATGAAAAAACATAAATAAGGAAATCAAGAAGAAGACCACCCATCACGGAGTGGTCTTCTTCTTGATTATTCAACTAAAGCACTCCGTTACTTCAATAAGAAACTTTTGATTGATACAAATAAAATAAATATAAATACAACTATACTTAGCCAGCAGTTACCTTTTTGTCCCTTTTGAAATTCTCTTAATCCCATTACCAACATCATTAAACCTAAAAACAACATCATATATGGTTGAAACTTAAAATCTTCAGTAATCAATCCATACCCTGCAAGTGAAATAACTGTTATTGATAAAATAATTTGCAAAAACTTTAACAATTAAAAACCCCCTTAACCAGGTTACCACATATCCCCAAAACTATTCTGCCTTTAGTTTAAGTAGAAAAAGGCTCTACTCCTTATTGGAGTAAAGCACTCGTTAGTTGAAGTAGAAAAGTGAAGCTTCTTCAACTAAAGCACCCCGTTAGTTGAAGAAGTAAATCTGTTTTGCGTAGGAATCCCAATCTTTATTATCAGTATTTATTTCAATTGTAGGAATGATTGAATTTTCAGCTTGACTCCTATACTCTTGTTGTTGTTCTAATAATAATTCACACGCTAATTTCATTTCTTCTACGGTTTTCCCTTCCCATTCATTGGGATTTCTACTACTAATTCTTTGCTCTAAATTCTCTGGAGATACAGTTAACAAAGTACATCTTGCTCCCATTTCAAATAACTGGGCTTCTAATTCCTTGATTTCATCTGATATTGAATGAGAAAATGCTACTCGATGATTTAAATGAAACCTTTCCAATATAAAGAATAAGCCTTTTGAACGTTGGGTTTGTCCAATTTCACTTGCCCAATTATTTAACATTTTCAGCATCGTAACTCTTTCTCTTAAGATTTGTAAGTGTTCCTCACGACTTAACCACTTTAATTCACCATTTACTTTGTGTAATACTTGCGAATAATGCTCACTAAGAACTATGACACTGCGTTCGGCATCATCATTTGCGTGAAGTTGTTTCAATGATTTTAAGACTGATGTTTTTCCAGCATTTGAGTAGCCTTCTAAGATTATCCCTCTAAATTTACTCATTTTTTCCTCCTAATTAATGCTATTTCTATCTAAATAAGGTCTGTAGAATTATTTACGTTTATTGATACAGATAGGTAAGGGTTTGAAGTTATCGCTCCCTTTTCCCCCTGTTCACACCGTACGTGCGACTTTCACCGCATACGGCGTTCCAACTAAACCAATTTATTCTTTCTATATTTTAAGCAGACGAGTGCTGTGTTTCCAAAGTTAGATTATTTCATTGTTACATTTCAGTCGTAAGATATTTACTTTTTCTATTTGCCTAATTGAAAGCTTTACAGCTTTTAAGAATTCTTCAATTTTAAATTTGTCTTTTAAATGTATAAGCTCATGTATAGCCTTGTTCAAAACTATTAAGTTTGAATAGCTATCATCTTTTGAAATGTGAAAAGGATTAATATGATGACAATGCCAATCGTTAATACCCAATTCTTCACCTAAAATGGCACATTTGCCGTACTGGGCAATAAACTTACTGATTCTGTTGTCGTTATATTCAATAGATCTGTTTGGAATGTAGTTTCTCATGATGTAAGAAAGAGTACTTCTATTGATAGCCTTTAGGCTATTGTGAATTTTTGCTCTGCCTTCGGCAGTAAAGTTACATATCACTTGGGAGAAACCAAGTGTCTTTCTCCAACGTTGTGCATGGATGGGGACAAAGACCATATTTTGTATTTTAAATAGTTTGGACTTGTAACCCCCATATCTTTTCTGTAAAGTCTTCGTCATCTCATGGAAACTTGCCTCTGTTCGAATATTCTTTAGTTGATTGTATAACGTCTTGCGTAAATGTAGATTTAACTCATTCAAGTTGATTGTAATTTGAGTTGCAGCTGAGTAATAGTTTTGGATTCCCATTACAACGGTATTAAAGTTCCAAACTGTCTGAATGCAAGGCTTTCTCTTGATTACTTTTATTGCTTCTTTAATCTTTTGAAAAGCATTTGCTTTAGCCTTTTTTGACATATCAGACTTTGCTACATAACCAAATCTGGTCTTACCTTTTCTTATGGCTTTCATTGAAAACCCTAGAAACTCTGATGAGTTTTTCTTCAAATTAACTACCTTTGATTTTTCTTCACTTGTTTCCAAGTGTAATCTCTTACTCAAGAAATCTTTTAACTCATTGTACATTTTAATTGCTTGTGACCTTGTGCGACACATTACCTTAAAATCATCCGCATAGCGGACAATAAAACACTCTTTCAAACTCGATTTCTTTAATTGCTGATACTTACTACCATTGGTCGAGTAGGTATATTTACTTTCAAATGTTTCCCACTGGTCACTAACCCACCAATCCAACTCATTTAACACAATGTTAGATAATAATGGCGACAGAATACCACCTTGCGGTGTACCTTTTGTAGGGATACCCTCTCCTACAATCTCTGCTTTTAGTAACCTAGATATAATAGAAAGAAGGGATTTATCCCTGATACCTAATGACCACATTTGTTTTAAAAGTTTGCTATGATTTACATTATCAAAGAAACCTTTAATATCTACATCAACACAATGATATAGTCCAGATTGGTTAATCAGAAATTCAAGTCTAACTTTAGCGTGATGAGTGTTTCTGTTCGGTCTAAAACCATAACTATGTTTATGGAATTTAGCTTCACAAATTGGCTCTAAAATTTGCAGTACGCATTGTTGAAAAATCCTGTCCCAAATCGTAGGTATTCCTAGTGGTCTAGTTTTATCTACTCCTTTTGGGATGAAAACCCGTCTAACTGGTTGTGGTTCATACCATTTGAACATAGCTTGAACTTTTTCTATTACATCTTCTACTCGTAGATGCAAAACATCTTTAATTGTTAATTTATCAATTCCAGCAGTTTTACTACCTGTATTTCTTTTGATGTTTCGGTAGGCTAGACGTATATTATCCTTAGAACTCATTAATTCTGTTAAATTATAGAAATGATGACCACAAACACTTTGAGCGTAGAGTGTATCGAAGCAATCTTGCATACCATAATACTCATTGTGTCTCAGTTTCTTCCGTTTCAATAAGTCGATGACTCCTTTCGGAGTTAAACCTCTTTTAGTCTCACAAGAACCTTATTAATCAATAAAGAACTGCCTTACTTGGTTGAATAAATCTTTATTAGTCTAGTGGCTATCCCTCCATGTGGATTAAACATTTCATTGGTACTATGCCACCACTTTCACTGATATTAAAGCAAGTTATACAACAACTAGTTTCATTGATGTTTTCCTCGCCAACGTTTCATTAGAAGTAAGTCCTCCACGTTATCAGCTTACAACGTTGAATTATATCTATTATAGAATGAACTTAGGTGCTTCCTCTAAGCCTGTTAACTCTCATACGCCTGTAACGTATCATGGCTTTTCATATTAGCTAGTTTTACTCACCCACAGCTAACCTCACAATTTGGTGATATACACATTTCTATGTATCGCAGTTATAGACCCGTACATTCAGAAGTTCGTCAGCTTAACCTTTTCTTGTAGGTTTATTTGCATCCTCACCATATCCATTCAACTCAAGCATAATGAACTACACCACTCCAGCGAGTAGGCTTTCGTCAGCCGTACTGTTACGGTAATTTCTCACGCCTTTTCACCGAGCTTATAACACAATCATTCTTACTAAATCCAGTGCTATTCGATTAAGAGAGAACCCTTCCGAGCGTTACCTCATCATTTGATTCTTCGATATAACCCTTCAATTCCGTAAGGAACTGTCTAGCCTTTACCTGAGTGATGTGACCACCCTCAATTTAAGCTAGAAACATTTCGCACAACTAAACTGCTCCGTTAGTTTAAGTACTTTTCTTCACAATTTCCACGTCCAATTTAATTCTTGTATTTTATTCAATTAAATGGCCCTTTAAAAGAAAAAGACGCACGCGTTCCTAAATAAACGCGCCCGTTTGTTGAATAGTATTTTTAAATTATGATTCAAGATAAGCTCCACTTTACCTATTCATAAAGAGTAAAATTAGCGCTCCACCACAGAATATGTTAGAAAATATCTTTCTTACATGTTAATTGAAGAACATATTATATTTAAGGTAATAGGTCAAACAGATTTATATTTTAAAAGACCGATATTTCTTAAGTATTTATAATACATAAAGATGCTAGAGAGGTAATTTTATGATTTTTTCACTAAACAAAGCTTACCCCACCATCAGCAATGATATTTTGTCCAGTTATATAAGTCGCCTCATCAGACATTAACCATGTCACGACTGCCGCTGCTTCTTTAGGTGTTCCTATTCTACCCAAAGTATTTAGATTATTATATTTATCTTCGAGCCTTTTTGCTTCTTCTGCTGATAAACCTTCAAATTAAACATTGTTCATATTTTAATGTCTTCCGCAAATTATGGGGTGAAGTCGTAATTCTCATTGATATGTGGTCTTCTAGCAGATTTTCGCGTGACAGGATTCGTTCCATTAACATTGGTTACGCCTCTTTCCGTGAACAACAGTTCTTCTTATGCCAGTTCTGCTCCACCATCTTGAAGTCCCCCATGGGATTCACCATTTCCTCCTTCAAGCATGCCTTATCGGTTATCTGTGTTCTTCGCAGTTTACTGAATGCCAAGATGTTGTTCTCTCTTAATTGTTCAGCCCTTCCCATCCTTCTCGAGTCAGAATGGTACTATGGCTTCTGCTGACTTCTGATTGTTCAGCTATTCATCACTGAATAGGTTACCAAGTGTACTTGGCGTACCAACCAGACCTCCCCAGGTAAGAACGTAGTCTTTCCCTCCATCTATCTGCTTCATTTACTACATATGACCTTCGGCAGAAAGGGCTTCGTTTTGTTATGCAAACTCACCCAGTCGTACATAGCCTTCTATGAAGTTCGTGTTCCTCAGACCGGAGGTTTGCCGCTCGCTTCCTTCAGATTCCGCGTCACCGCGAACACCCTTGCGTTAAGCTAACTATTACTTCTGCCTTCACAGTTCGGGACTTGCACCCTATAGACTACGCCCATGCTGGGCGCACATAAAAGGTATTAGGAATGATCACATTCCTAATACCTTTTGAAATTTCATCAGACATATTAGTTACAAATAGCCCTTATTAACGAGAGTAGTACTCAATAATCAACTATTTTCTATAAATTCATAAACTTTACCACAAATAAACGGTTCAAATGTTACGCAGTAGGGACGCTAGCCCCTCCGCTTAACTTCCACGTTAGTTAGCTTAATGTCATTAAATCATCAACATGGACGTATGGTAATTCTTGTGAGTCTGCTACTGCTTTATAAACAATATGTCCGTCAAATGTATTTAATCCTTTTTTCAGTGCTGGATTATCGATACATGCCTGCTTATAGCCTTTATTTGCAATTTGCAATGCATATGGAATTGTATTATTTGTTAAAGCTATTGTTGACGTACGTGGTACTGCACCTGGCATATTTGCCACTGCATAGTGAACAACACCATGTTTTATATACGTAGGATCATCATGTGTCGTTACACGATCAGATGATGCAAAAATTCCACCTTGGTCAATTGCAATATCAACCACTACAGAACCTGGCTGCATTGAAAGAATCATCTCCTCTGAAACAAGCTTCGGTGCCTTTGCTCCGGGAATTAGGACAGCTCCAATAACTAAATCCGAATTTTTCACTGATTCTGCAATATTATAAGGATTGGACATTAATGTTTGCACTTCACGACCAAATAGATCTTCTATTTGACGTAGGCGCTCTGGACTTAAATCAATGACAGTTACATCTGCCCCCATTCCAACAGCTATTTTTGCTGCATTTGTCCCAGCGATACCGCCACCAATAACCGTTACTTTACCACGTGGCACACCCGATACGCCTCCTAGTAAAATCCCTTTACCGCCATGATTTCTTTCTAAAAATTGTGCACCGATTTGCGTTGCCATCTTCCCTGCAACCTCACTCATTGGTGTTAATAATGGTAAAGAACCATTTGCCAACTGTACGGTTTCATAGGCAATACCTACAACTTTCTTATCTAAAAGTGCCTGCGTCAGTTCACGCTCAGGCGCTAAATGTAAATAAGTGAATAATATTTGACCTTCATAAAAATAATCGTATTCCGATGCTACAGGCTCTTTTACTTTTAAAATCATTTCCTGTGCCCATGCCTCTTGTGCTGTTGCGACAATGTGAGCACCTGCCGCTAGGTAATCTGCATCTGTAAAGCTAGAGCCTAAACCAGCTCCTGCTTCAATGTATACTTCGTGGCCTGCATGTGTTAAAGTTACTACCCCTGCTGGTGTCATTGCTACACGATTTTCATTGTTTTTAATTTCTTTTGGAATACCAATCTTCATCTTTCCTGTCCCCTTCCGTAACCTATGAAATAAGCATTATTTCATCAATTATGCATTAGCGTAATTGATACACCCCTTGTGCACTTCCATCTTACCAAATAAATGCAAAAAATGCTTTAATTAAAGCGTTTTCAAGTAAAATTTATAACATTTTCAAAATAAAAAATATTGAAATTATTAAAAAGAAATAAGTATTTCGCAGTAAATGCCTTTAGTTTTTCACAATTTTTCTTTCGCAAAGTATTTCCTTTAGACAATCATTTGGTATAATCAGAATATAAATATAGGGAGGTAATACAAATGGCTAATCATTATAAAAGCATTGTAGTTGCTGTAGACGGTTCAAAGGAAGCTGAATACGCTTTCCGTAAATCAATCGACGTTGCAAAACGTAACGAGGGTGCAGTATTAAATCTAGTAAATGTTATTGATACTCGTTCATTCGCTGCAATCGAAGCATATGACCGTTCAATCGCAGAACGCGCACAAGCATTCTCTGAAGATTTATTAAACGGTTATAAAAAACAAGCTGAAGAAGAAGGCTTAACAAATGTAAACCTTGTAATCGAATACGGTTCTCCAAAAAATATCATCACAAAAGAGCTTTCTAATATCGTAGACGCTGACTTAATCATTTGTGGCGCTACTGGTCTTAACGCTGTAGAACGTTTCCTAATCGGTTCTGTTTCTGAAGCAATCGTACGTTCAGCTAAATGTGATGTACTAGTTATTCGTACACCAGAAGCTTAATCAAGTAATACATAAAAAGGTATCCAAAGACTCTTGGATACCTTTTTTAATAGATTATTTTAGAACTTACTTCTTGTTATTTCTCCTCTTGCCACATCTTCACTTTCTCAAAGAACATAGCAAGCGCTTGTTTATTTTGCATGTTGGGTACCTTCGCAAGTAACACTTCTTTTGGCGCCTTAAAGTTCTCGCCTTGCTTTTGTAAAATAACAATACTTTTTTCATGTGCTTTATTCGCAAACATTGTATCTGGCAATTGGATAATAGCCTGAATCCAAGCGTGCTTTTGAATGTACTTATGCAATTGCTTCGATTGCTCAGATTCAAAAAGATGAGTTGGCGCTAGGAAAAATAAATACCCGCCATCCTTCGTATAATTAACAGATTGCTCAATGAATAAATGGTGTGCATAGCTCATTCCCTCTGGTGCACACACTTCATAATCCAATGCCACATCTTCATTTGGATAATAACCAACTGGTAAATCACAGACAATCGCATCTACAGGATCGACTAATAAATCTTGCAATGCATCTTGACGGAATAGTGATACGGGCTGCTCAGTTAAATCTGCAGTTGCTGCCGCTAAACGGATGAGTAACTCATCAACCTCTACTCCTGTGGCTTCTATTTTACCATCTAGTAAGTTCATTACCGTCAAGAGTAAGTTACCTGTACCAACAGCTGGATCCATTATAGAAATTTTTTCTTTTTCTAAACGTTCAACAAAAATTTGCTCAACAAAATAGCCGACTAATAAACCAAGCGTATCTGGTGTCATTTGATGATTTGGCTGGGAACCTTTACGCATTCCTTTTAAAACGGCAATTTGAATTGCTTTTCGTACGTCTTCTTTCGTTGCATCTGCCTGTGAGAAATCGACTTCTCCATCTAGCCATGCCTCTAAACCATCCAGTATGCCTTCTAACAGTGTTATATTGTGCTCTTTTTCTAGCTTTTCGGCACGCTCATTCAGCATTGCAAATAATTTCTCGATTTTTTCCATAAAAAACTTCCTTTCACGCAGAAAGGAGCCGTGACAAAACCTGTCACAGCTCCTTTGTCTAGTATTATCTTAGCCTAAAAGAAGCGGATTATGCTAGTGCTTTTACAGCGGCAATCGCTGATTCATAGTTTGGATGGTCTGTTGCTTCTGGAACGTATTCCACATGTGTTACTTTACCAGCCGCATCCACAACAAATACTGCACGTGTTAGAAGTCGTAATTCTTGAATGTACACACCATATGCTTCCCCAAATGAAAGATCACGGTGATCAGAAACTGTTTGAACGGCATCAATGCCTGCAGCGCCACACCAGCGTTTTTGTGCGAACGGAAGATCCACAGATACTGTATAAATCACTACATTATCGCCTAAGTTTGCTGCTTCTTCATTAAAACGACGTGTTTGCGCATCGCATACGCCTGTATCTAATGATGGGACAACACTAAACAAACGAATTTTCCCCTCTGAATCCTTTAAAGTAACAGGTGATAAGTCATTAGCTAATACCGTGAAATCTGGTGCTTGGTCTCCAACCTTTACTTCGTTCCCTACTAGTGTTACTGGACCATTTTTAAATGTTACTTGTGCCATATAAACGCCTCCTTCATCATATGTACATAATATTACTAAATGTAGGGAATTAATTGCAACCGAGACAGCTTAAATAAAAAAATGATCTTTCTGAAGTCCTAATGACTTTCGTTTAGCCTTATTTATTTTGAGGAAATTATTGAATAGTTTTATCTCATCTTCATGTGGGATTGCCCATTTTCTCCCCGATTTCATCTCTTTTATACCTTTTTTTACAACAAAAATGGCTGTCTCATTATTTTTGAGACAGCCCAACCATCAATTTTCCATTTATTCTTCTATCGTTTGTTCCAGCTTTTCAGGTTCAGTTACTTTCTCCTGAATAGGTAAAGCTGTAGGCGCTTCTTTTTTTTCTACATAAATTTTTTCATGGACAACTGTTGTCTCTGCAAAAAAATCATGTAAGCCTTGATTGTCTGGCAAAATAGCAACAAAAATATACAGTGGCATAAAGATATTGCTAATAAAACGACCAATCCAATCTCGGAAAAGCACATCCGACCACGTTAAATTGTCATGTTTTAATGACACAACACGTAAACCGCAAGCCATCTTTCCTAAAGTTTGCCCCAAAAATTTCGTCATAAACACGAAATAGCCATAATAGATAATGGCTGAAATAATAGAAATTGGCGCATACCATACCGTTTCCGATAACGACCAATCCATTAAGTAAAAAATCGGGTTAACAAGTATTCCCACAACAGCTGATATAATTAAGGTATCTAATAAAAATGCCCAAAAGCGTACCCAAAAGCCAGCTGTTTTTAATGCATAGTGTTTAGTTGCTAATAATGTTTCTACCTTATCACATGGAGGCTCTGTTTCAAAAGAGGGTTGCCCTTGTATAACGAATTCATTATTTGTCATGGTACACCCTCCTTAGTATTCGCCGTATAAGTACATCATTTTGGGCGCTCTATAGTCAGCCATAATCTTCATTAGCATTTTTTCCTCTGAAGAAGGACCAAACATTGAACCAATCTTCATACCAACGTAAGACTGCCAGCCACCCATATCATATGAGTATTCAAATAGTGCTGCGTCTTCTAAACCATAATCTGCACGTAAAGCCGCAATTGTTGCTTCCTCATCACCAATTTCATCGATTAAGCCTGCTTCAAGTGCCTTTGTTCCTCCGAGAATTCGACCATCCGCTACCTTTTTCACATCGGCTTCAGACATATTACGACCTTTTTCGACAATATCGACGAACTCTTCGTAGGTTTCATTAATCATATCTTGCATCATTGCACGTTCTTCTTCGGTAACATCACGCATCGGGCTTAGCATATCTTTATGTTCACCTGATTTAAATGTCTGAAATTTCACGCCTACTTTTTCAGCTAGTTCCTGGTAATTGATTGACTGCATAATAACACCAATAGAGCCTGTTATCGTATCGCGATGAGCGAAAATCTTATCTGCAGGTGCGGCAATATAATACCCGCCTGAAGCTGCCATCGAGTCCATTGATACATAAATTGGAATTTGGCGCTCTTCTTTAATTTCTAAAAGCTTTTTATAGATTTCTGCTGATTCTTTTACACCGCCACCTGGTGAATTCACGCTTAAAACAATCGCCTGTACTGTTTCATCATATAAAATATTGTCTAATTGCTCTAAAAAAAACTGGTGATCATATGCCACCGGCTGCCATAATGAACTAGATCCAATATCTTGGATCGTACCATCCACTTTTAAATACGCAATCCGTTTATTATAATCTTCTCCTTCAATCACCGTTTCAAATACTTCTAAATTGTTTCCAGCCATCAGACTATCAAAACTACCAAAAAAGTCTGATTTAAATATTGCAAATACGGTGTTAATCCCTAGTGAAACTACTAATAATACACCTGCAATAATTAAGGCTACCCACCTTTTAACATTCATGTCTTTCCGCCTCCTCAAGACGTTATACGTCCCAATGTCTAAAATGTTTCACTTTTTTGCAATATTATGCAAAAGTTTTATCTTATACAGTTTCCCATAAAAAATGTCCTTTACACATAAAAAAAATCAAAGTTCATAAATTTGGCATGAACTTTGATTTTCGACATTATTTCCTAGGAAATTATTTCTGAATTAACTGGTACTTTTCTTGTTGACGTAGTTCGACACGACGAATTTTACCCGAAGCTGTTTTTGGTAGCTCCTCTACAAATTCAATCGCACGTGGATATTTGTAAGGTGCTGTTAATGTTTTTACATGGTCTTGAAGTTCCTGGATAAGTGATTCTAGGCCTATTTTTCCATCATGTAAAATCACAAATGCCTTTACTATATTCCCTCTTACTTCGTCTGGACTCGCAACCACTGCAACTTCTTTCACTGCTGGATGCTTCATCAACGCATCTTCAACTTCGAATGGTCCAATCGTGTAACCTGAGGAAATAATCACATCATCACCGCGCCCCTCAAACCAAAAATAACCATCTTTATCTTTATATGCACGGTCACCAGTGATATACCAATCACCTCGAAATTGTAAACTTGTGCGTTCTGGATCTTTAAAATACTTTCTAAATAAGGCTGGGGTTTCACGATGAACCGCTATATCGCCAACGACACCTTCGGAAACTGGCGTACCAAAATCGTCAATAATTTCTACAGTATTTCCTGGCGTTGGTTTCCCCATGGAGCCAATACGTGCCTCCATACCTACCATTGTTCCAACAAGTAATGTATTTTCCGTTTGACCATAGCCATCACGTACCTGAAGTTTAAAGTTTTGTAAGAATATTTTCATAACCTCACTATTCAGAGGTTCGCCTGCAGATACAGCCTGACGAATGCCACTCAAATTATAGTCCTGTAAATTTTCAAGTGCTGCCATAAAACGATACTCAGTTGGCGTACAGCATAGCACGTTGATTTTAAATTTTTCAAGTAATGTTAAGTAAGTAGCTGCATTAAATTTCCCCTTGTATACAAAAGCTGTCGCGCCACTTCCTAAGGTCGCAAGGAATGGACTCCATATCCATTTTTGCCACCCTGGTGCTGCAGTAGCCCACACAATATCATTTTCCTGAACACCTAACCAATTTGGTGCAGTTGTCCGTAAATGTGCGTAACCCCAACTATGTGTATGCACAGCAGCCTTCGGATTGCCTGTTGTACCACTTGTATATGCAAGAAATGCGATATCAGTACTCTTCGTTGGCGTAGAAATAGTATATGCGGTTGGTTGATTCTTCATTTGTTGTAACAGTGGTTGCCATGGTTCATGTGCATGACCGATGACAAACTGCTGTACACCCTCCAAATTTTCCACCTCATCAAATTGCTCAATATAAGGCTCATAGGCAATAACCGCCTTTGCATCAGCATGTGTAATTCGATAGTCTATATCTTTTGCACGTAACATCTCAGAGCTTGGAATAATCGTTAAGCCCGCCTTTAATGCTGCAATATAAACAATGTATGCCTCAACTGATCTCGGCACCATCACTAAAAGCACATCTCCTTTGACTAATCCTTGAGCTGTTAATACATGCGCTGCCTGATTTGCCTTTTCAAGTAAACTTGCATATGTAATGTATTGAATTTCTTCGTTTTCGTTATAAACAATTAAAGCATTTTTGGTTGGATGCTGTGCATACTTTTCAATTTCCTGTGCAATGTTATACCACTCTGGTGCGAGTAAATCTTGTCTTTTCATGGCATATGCCCCCTTTGCTATGCTCATTATAAAACTCATTTTTCATGATTTTCAATGGTAGAAGTCTTATTTTTGAAAAGTCATGACAACTATCATACTTCTCTATATGGCATCAGTCACAGCTTTTACTAAAATGGAAAATCTCTATTGAACACAAAGAAAAAGTATGGTACATTTTGGTCAACTAAAATCATGATTGCAGGGGGACTCATCCTGAGTTGAGAAGGTAAAACCTGACCCTTTGAACCTGTTAGTTAATACTGACGTAGGGAGCAATACATCTTGTTATTGATGAAAAGCTCTTTTTACGTGTATTCTCTTGCACGAAAAAGAGCTTTTTTGCATGCTTACGTCCATCCAAAAAAGGAGGACTTACAATGATTTTCCAAACTATCCGTAAACAACAGCCACTTATTCACTGTATAACAAATTATGTAGTGGCAAATTTTCAAGCAAATGGCTTACTAGCTATTGGCGCTTCTCCTGTAATGGCCGAGGAAGTCGAGGAAGTCGAAGAAATGGTAAAAATTGCTTCCGCTCTATTATTAAATACTGGTACGATTAATGAACGTACAAAGGAATCTATGCTACATGCAGGGAAAAAGGCCAATATGCTTGGCATTCCGATAATTTTAGATCCCGTTGGTGTAGGAGCAACTACTTTTCGAAAAAAAACGATTCACCTGCTATTAACACATGTTAAATTTGCTGTTATTCGTTGCAATATTGGTGAACTTGCTGCTATTGCCAATGTGAGTTGGCAACAAAAAGGCGTCGACAGTGGTAATGGCTCGATTTGTATTGAGGTTGAAGCAAAAAAAATTGCCCAACGCTTTGATTGTATCGTTATTGTGACCGGTGAAAAAGATTTTATAACCGATGGTGAACAGATGCATTGGGTTGTAGGTGGGCATCATCAGATGACCGAAGTCACAGGGACAGGCTGCCTATTAAGTGCAATTTGTGCTGCAGCATATGTTGTACAAAACGAGCCATTTAAACAATTAGTAAACACATTAGTAGCTTATAAACAATTAGCTGAACATGCTGCTTACTCTACGCAAAATATTGGTGATTTTCAAATAGCTGTCCTAAATGAGTTACATCGTCTTTCAAAGGACGGTGAAAAATAATGCATATCGTGACTACAATCGCGGGCTCAGATAGTGGCGGTGGTGCAGGTATACAAGCAGATTTAAAAACATTTCAAGAATTAAATGTTTTTGGCACTTCTGTTATTACCGCTTTAACTGCACAAAATACATTAGGTGTGTCCGATGTTTTACCAATCGATACCATATTTATCGAAAAACAATTTCATGCACTATTAGAGGATTTTTCGATTAGTGCGCTCAAAACAGGCATGCTTTTCTCCTCTGAAATTATTCAGGCAATTGCCAATATCATGGCTGATTTAGATATACCACTTATCATTGATCCAGTAATGATTGCTAAAGGGGGCGAAAGCTTATTGCAACAACAAGCAATCGAGGCAATGCGATATTATTTATTGCCGTTAGCAACAGTCATTACGCCAAATATCCCTGAAGCAGAAGTGTTAACAGGGAAAAAAGTAGATGATATTGCATCCATACAGCAGGCTGCTCAAACACTTTTACAACTAGGTACACGTTGTGTTGTCATTAAAGGTGGACATTTAACTGACGAGAATTTTGCGACTGACTATGTATTTTTTAAAGATGGTCGCGCTTTTTCCATGCAAACTACACGTATAGCAACAAAAAACACTCATGGTACAGGTTGCACATTTTCTGCTGCATTAGCAGCTTTTATAGGGCGTGAATTACCGATAGATTCAGCTGTAGTAGAAGCAAAAAAGTTTATTCAGTTAGCAATCACCCATGATCTATCTATTGGCAATGGACACGGTCCGACGAATCATTTCGCCTACCGTAAATACAAAGATTCTTGCGAGGTGACAATTCATGAATTGTCATGATTTAAGGCTTTATTTTATTATGGGTTCGACGAACGTTAAAAAGCGCCATCCCTTAGAAGTGCTTGAAGAAGCACTGCAATCAGGCATTACTATGTTTCAATTTCGTGAAAAGGGTCCAGATGCAATAACTGGCCAAGCTTATGAAAATTTTGCTCGAAGTTGTCAAAACCTTTGCAAACAGTATCATATTCCGTTTATCGTCAATGATGATGTCGAGCTTGCCTTAAAACTTGATGCGGATGGCATCCATATTGGGCAAGAAGATTTTCCTGTTGCTGTTATTCGAGAAAAAATCGGAAATAGGTTACTTGGTGTTTCTGTTCATACAAAAGATGAATTGCAAATTGCCTTACAATACGAAGCTGATTATGTAGGCATTGGTCCTATTTTTGCAACCACTTCAAAAAGGGATGCCAAACAACCAAGTGGTACTGAATTTTTACAGCAAGCCTGTACTGATTATCCTGAATTGCCGATAGTGGCAATTGGCGGTATTGATGAATTCAATGCACAGAAAGTATTAAAAGCAGGTGCGAATGGTATTGCTGTTATCTCTGCTATTTGTGAAAGTGTAAATATAAAAAATACTGTGAAGACTTTAACATCATGTCAATCACGTTAACATGGGATAAAAACAGTAAATTTAAACAAACTAAAACCAGTGCCTTTTACGGTCACTGGTTTTAAGTTTATAAATGCTTATTCTGCATTTATTGGTTGTTGTTTGGCATACCTTTTAATTGAGATTCTGCCATTTGTACAAGACGTTTAGTGATTTCACCACCAACGGAACCGTTGGCACGAGCTGAAGCGTCAGCTCCTAATTGAACACCAAATTCTTGTGCAATTTCGTATTTCATTTGATCTAGCGCTTGTTGTACACCAGGTACTGCAAGCTTGTTTGAACTGCGGTTGTTGTTTGCTGTCATGTCTCTCACCTCCTTGTGAATATAGAATGTGCGATATTTGTTTTTTAATACGAAAATTTTAAAGGTAAAATGTAACTGCAAAGGAAATCAATTAGAAATCAAATAAAAACCGTCTCAAAATAGAACTTTGAGACGGTTTCTTTCCTATACATATAACGAATCGAGTTTGCTTAATAGCAGAACAAATTAAAATTTACTTCTATAAAAGATCTGCAAATTTATCAGCAGGTTGTTCTTTTTTCGGGAAAATATAGACCTCACGATTTTTCACAGCTCGATCGATTAGTTCATCGAATTCAGAAAAACTTTCGTAATGCTCTACTTTTTCAAGTTTAGGTTTTGTTTTTGGACTAGCTGGCGTGAATATTGTACAGCAGTCTTCGAATGGTTGAATTGACGTTTCATATGTGCCAATTTTCTCAGCGATTTCAATTATCTCTAATTTATCAGTTGAAATTAGTGGACGTAAAATCGGTGTGTTAGTCACAGCATTGATTGCTGTTAAGCTTTCAAGCGTTTGGCTTGCTACTTGCCCAAGACTTTCACCAGTAACAATCGCTAATGCATCTATTTCTTCACGTACTTTGTCAGCAACTTTTAACATCATACGACGAGTTGTTGTCATCGACACATTAGATGGCACTTTTTCTTTAATAAGAACTTGGATTTCTGTAAAAGGAATAACATGTAGTCGAATATTCGCGCCAAATTTCGTTAATTCATTGGCAAGCACTTTTACTTTTTCCAATGAATTTTGACTTGTATATGGCGGACTGAAGAAATGAATTGCTTCTAAACGAACTCCTCGTTTCATCATTAAATATCCTGCAACAGGGCTATCGATACCACCTGATAGCATTAGTAATGATTTACCGTTGGAGCCAACTGGCATGCCACCAGCACCCGGAATAACTTGTGCCATCATATAAGTAGCATCATGGCGTACCTCAACCCGAAGCTCTACATCTGGTTTTTTCACTTTTACTGATAAATTTTGATACTGCGGTAATACATGCCCACCAATTTCACGCTGAATGGCATGCGAATCTAAAGGGAATGTTTTATCTGTACGCTTAACCTCTACTTTAAAAGTCAATTGTTCATGTTTAAACGTATCCATAATTGTAATCGCCAGTGATTTCATCGCCTCAATGTCTTTGTCACAAGCGGCAACTGGACTGAATGATTGAATCCCAAAAATTTTCGGTAACCCATTTAGTAAAACGTCCATTTGTGCTTGATCTTGAATTGCGATGAACATACGATCACGCTCTGTACGAATGTGTAAATGACCTAAATCTGCAAATGCATGGCGAATATTTTCGCGCAAGCGACGGATAAAGTCCATCTTGTTACGTCCTTTTGTAGATAGCTCACCATATCGAATTAAAATTTCTTTCCAAATCATCATACATATTCTCCTTTAAGTTCCGTTAGTACTTCATTCAATACTTGTTTAAATAGCACAATATCTTCGTCCGTTACATGTGCACCAAAGCTTACACGGATAACACCTTTTTTAAAATGCTCATCGATATTTAAAGCTTCTACAACATGACTTGTTTTCGTTTGCTTGGAAGAACACGCACTCGATGTTGACACAATAACGCCACGTTTCTGTAGTGCATTTATAATGACTTCACCTTTTAAATCACGCACACTAAATGATAAAATATGAGCCGCACCCTGTGATGTCGATATAATATGCACAGCCTCACCAAAACCTTTTAACTCTGTACATATTTCATCCTGCCATGTACGATATTTTTTCGTACGTTCACTCATTGTTTCGATAGCCATACGAGCTGCCTTTGATAGCGCTACCGCTTGTGGAACAGCCACAGTGCCACTACGTAAGCCAAATTCCTGTCCTCCACCAAGTGCATATGGCTGCCATTGCATTTTTTTACGAAATGCTAATATACCCGAACCTTTTAAACCATGAATTTTATGACCAGATATGGAAATACAGTCTGGTCCTTCATCTTCTTTAAAAGTTATTGGCAGTTTTCCAAAGCTCTGCACTGCATCAACATGAAATGCGGCACGACTTGCTTCATGGACAATTTTTGCCGCTTCAAAAATCGGCTGAATAGCACCCATTTCGTTATTAATATGCATCATACTTACTAAAATAGTGTCCTTGCGTACTTTTTCTCGTAGCTCATCTAACGACACTACACCCTTTTTATCGGCCTGTAGATATTCTATTTCAAAGCCTTCTTTTTCAAGTTGCTTCACCGATTCTAACACAGATGGATGTTCGATTTCCGTAGTCAAAATATGGTTACCTTTATGAGTATTACCATGCGCTAGCCCGAAAATAGCCGTATTATTGGATTCCGTACCTCCCGAAGTAAACAGTACATTTATCGCCTCAGTATGCAAAATGTCTGCTACTTGTTCACGAGCACGCATTAATAAATTATTTGATTCTACACCCATAGCATGAATCGATGCAGGGTTGGCGTAATACTGCTCATTTACTGCCATAAATGCTTGCATCACTTCTTTATAAGGTTTAGTTGTTGCGCTGTTATCTAGATAGATTGTATTTTCTTTCATTGTCATTCACACACTTTCAAAACGTTAATTTAACGGTATTTATTATAGTTCAAACTTACTTATAAAACCATTAACTATTATTACGCGATAAAAACTTCCAGTTTTAACCGTAAGTTTTTTCCTGTTAGAGACGTATCATCAATGTAATTGTACGTTATTTTTTTAAGACGATAAACGATACAGTAGTACCGTAATCCTGCTTGCTATTAATTTGAAGTCCTTTACCATAGTGCTGTTTTAATCGGAGATCCGTGTTTAACAGGCCAACTCCAGATTTATTAGTTGTTTGTCTTACAAGTATGCGTTGCACCATTGATTCGTCCATTCCGACACCATCGTCTGTAACTATTATCTCAACGTAATGAACATAGTCTAAAACTTGAATATGAATATTTCCACCTTGTACTTGCTTCATAATACCGTGTCTTACGGCATTTTCAACTAGCGGTTGGATGGTAAGTGCTGGAAGCATCATTTCTATATTTTCTGTTATCTCCCAAGTAACATGCAAGCGATCTCCAAATCGTTCCTTCTCGATAAAAAGATAAGATCGGACAAGATTTAACTCTTCCTCAATTGGAATAAGCTCGTCAATATTTTGAAACTTAAATGATTCCCTCAAATAGTCACTAAACGCTTCAAGTAAATTGCGCATCCGATTCATATCAATTTCACTTAATGCTAAAATTGCATTTAATGTGTTAAAGAAGAAATGAGGCTGTATTTGCGCCTGAAGCCATGCTGCTTCCATTCGTAGTCGCTCACGAACAGATTGTTTAACTTCAGTTAACGCCTTCGCTCGTGTTCTTATTTCCAAGGCATCCACAGGCTTTACAACATAATCGTTGGCACCTGCTAAAAATCCGTTTTCAATGTCCTGTGGCTGACTCCTCGCAGTAAGGAGGAGGATTGGAAGTTCTGTGATGGTGAATCGTTGACGAATTTTTCGTGTTAGCTCATAACCAGACATTTGCGGCATCATCACGTCTGAAATAATTAAATCCCATTCTGTAGCATCTAAAATAGCCAACGCTTTTTTACCGCTTGTTACTGTCACTATATCAAATTTTTCTACTGTAAGAATCGTTTCAATGACTCTTAGATTAATCGGATCGTCGTCTACAACTAATACACGAGGGCGATTTTCTACAATTTTTGGTTGCTGTTCAGATATACTATCGAATTGCTTAGAGGTCATGGATATCGTTGACTCTGCTACATTAAACGACGAAAGAATTGTATTCACTGTTTCTTGTTGTTCATTTGTGTCATTGGATAACTGTAAAGTAAAGCTGAATTCCGAACCTTGTCCTAGGACAGATTTTGCCTGTAACGTGCCTCCATGTAATTCAACCAATTGTTTGCTAATGCTTAGACCAAGGCCAAATCCACCTTCAATCATCGTATTCCCATGATAAGCTTGCTCATAAGGTTCAAATATCCGAATCATCGTTTCCTCATCTATTCCAACGCCTGTATCAGAAATGACAATTTGTGCACGTCCATCTTTTACGAAACTATGTATTGAAATTGTCCCTTCATTTGTATATTTAACCGCATTGTGCAGAACATTAAAAATGATTTGTATGACCCTATTTTCATCGGCAAATACTTTTGGGAAGTCAACAGGAATATCGTTTATTAACCGTATCGGCTTGTCCTCCGTCATAAATTGAAGCATGTCTATTACACCTGTTACGATTGTATGAATAGAAAAGGTTTGTAAATTCAACTGCTGTGAATGTTCTTTTAGACTCATCGTATCAAGTAAATCGTTTAACATTAGTGACATTCGGCGTCCGACAGAAAGAACCGTCTCCAAATCCTTAATACTATTCTGATTCAATGTTGGCTGTTCTCTTTCTAATACAGCTTTTGAAATATTTAGTATACCGTGAAGTGGATTTCGTAGCTCATGAGATGTATTCGCTAGAAATTCATCCTTTAACTTATCGCTTCTTTGTAGCTTTTTAGTCAGCAGATTTGCTTCGGCGTGAATCTTAAAATAGCCTCTAAACCAAAACGAAGCAAAACAAGCTATCGCAATTATCAAATCAAACGGATAATAAATACTTTTGATACCTGTTATAAGAAAAATTCCCCACCAAAATAAATTATTACCGAATGCGACGATGGCTAAAAGTAATAGAGTATTATCCTTAATTTCCTTAATGGATGTAAGAAACATTGATATAATTGTTAAAACAATCGAAATACTCAATAGAATTGTGTATAAGGGCTGTAGCATTATAACATACTGCGCAGGTAAAAGTAGTGACAATAAAATAGCTAATCCGCAAAGAGCAATGTAATATGGAAAGAATTTACGCCAACTAACCGGGAACTGTGGTTTCACACATTGAAATAATGCATATGCAAGGCTAACCATCGAAAGGTGGACTAACTTAAATCCCCATTCATAATTTATCGGAAACCAATAAGACAATAATTTCTCATCGCTTCCGAGTAAATTGATGAACATCGCACTAATAGTCAATAGTGAAAAATAAAGTAATCTTTTTTCTCTATGTCCAACAAAAAATAAAATAAGTGCGTACACCCCATGCATCAAAAATACAATGGCCACCATTTGTTGCATAGTAATAGAAAATTGTGTCTCACGAGTAATCGACTCAACTTCCCCAAATTTTATGGACCGGACAATTCCGCTATTTCTGGGATCCTTGAAATTTGCAACTTGAACAACTATCTCGATTACGTTGCTACCGTTTGTTGGGAAGGAGGCAGAGTAAGGTATATTATATGCAATTGTTTCTTCCGCTGTTTTCCCTGGCTGACCTGACTTGCTTAACAATCGACCATTTACATATAACTCAGATGAACTTCGAACGCTAGGAATTCGAATACTGTAGGTTTTTTCGTCATTTGGATTGACTAGAATTCGTAAGCGATAAGAACCGTAGCCATATGGAGAATTATCTGCAGATACGAAATCGTTCCACCCGCCTGGGACTTGAATAAATTGGGCTCTTTCCTCAATAGAACTTTCTCCCATCAGCCAAACGTGAGGATAAAATTCCCACTGTCCATCCAAAGTAATCGTACGACCGTCATTAGCATCCCATTCTTGTAAATCCAGTTGTCCATTGATAGCATAGGGTTGATCTAAATTATGAAACGTAACAATCCACAGAATTCGTGTCCCTGTAAGAATAATTAAAAATAAACTTACTAAAATATAAATTTTTCCTGTTCTCTTAAAAAAACCTGGCGAAAAGTCTGATTCCCCAAACTTATCCATTTCTCAAGATCATACCTCCTTCTTTCTTATATTTTTTTTGCCAATACTTGCATAAAAAAATCCAATCTAATAAAATTCCCTCTCTCTAAATGCTAATTCTCATAAGAAAACCACCAACTTCTATCCAGTGTGGTGGTTACTCTTTTCCGATATGATAATTTATCATCTACATGTATTTTGTAGTTTTAACGTAAAACTAGATCCTCGGCGACAATTTCCTGAATACGTTTTAAGGCACCTGGCTCCATTTCTTCAACAGCTGTACCAGCTTCTTCAAGTGCTTTTGTATAACGGAATTGGTGGAATGCTTCTTCTGCTTCTTTTAAACGCGCATTTAATTTTGGATTTGTTGCACGATGACGATTGCCATATTGAATAATTCGTTCAATCAACATGACATTCTCAATCAATTCATGTGCCTTCGAATGAACATCCTCAACACAAAGCGTTGCTGCATTTAAGTTATTATGAACAGTTCCCATGTTAAGTGGTACCTCTTGTAAACTTTGCATTACAACATAAATATGCTCAGCTGCCTCATCTAAACGTGCATCCATCTCTTCAGGAATACCCGGAATATTCGCCTTGTTTAACAGTCGATCCGTGTCCTGCAACGTTTTTTTCAGATTTTCAACTTGTGTACAAGCCTTATTTTCGTCTATGCGAAGCTTTTTCATCGTATTCGATAAACGATCCTGCTCCTCATGAATACGTTCAAGCTCCTCACTTATTTCAATCAATTCTTCCTGCAAACTTGAATAAGCTGATTTTTCTTCTGCAACACGCATCGCTAGTAAATCATAACGACGTTGGAGTGCTTCTAATTGCTTTAAAGCCGCTTTTGGAATTTCAGCATCCTTTTCATTTAGATGATAGCTTTGTTGTACAAAAGTTGCTTCGTCACTTACTAATCGAGTAGAGTTAATGACATTTGTGATTGAACCTAATAATCGGTCACAATTAAGATCTACATAATTTTTTGCAATAACCTCTTTTTCAAGAAGGTCATAGAAATGGTCGATTTCTTCATTTATTTCAACGACTCGTGGCTTGACAGCAGATAAATGAAGTTGAGCCAATTCATCTTTTAATGCGGTAAATTCCGTCTCAAGTATGTCCAGTGCCTGTGTCAGTTCTAAATGATGTAAGTAATAAGATTTTTCTTCCATTTCTCGTTGACCATTGCGCAGTTCTTGAACAGCACCTGGTAATTTCACTTGTAGTTCTGTCAAAATAGTTGGTACATCATTAATGTATTCAAAAGTCTCTTGTGATTCATGATTCAAGCCAATAACAATTTCACGCGCCTGTAAATAATTACCATCGCGAGTAAGCTCATCGAATTCTTCAAACTTTTGAACAAATACTTCAAGCTTTTGCTCAAGTGCTGGTAACGCTATCCCAAATGAGTGTTGGTGGGCAAGCAAAGTTTTACGCGCTGATCGATAATATTCTTTTAGTTGTTCAATTTCAATACGATTTTTTTCTTCGCTGCCAATTAATTCATTTAATTCTTCTAAAATTTTATCTTTATCTTTTTCACACTTGCGAACATAATCCTCAATTTCACGTTCAATCAACGTTGCTTTTTTAAAACGAAGATGATTTACTTGGTCCTCCGCATCGAATAGGAGTGAATCAATTTTTGTCATATGTACATCGATGACTTCATCCCAACTATTACGCCATCGTTCAAACATTTCTTCCGTTTCACCATTCATGTTTAATGATTTAACTTTAGAAATTTCCTCATTTATGGGATTATTTTGTATTTGTAATTTTTCATTTTCAAGTTGAGCAATAATTGCTGTATGTTTTCGTCGCATCATAAATCCTACTATGGCTAAAATTAATAGTAGGATAACCGGAATGATGATATACTCCATCGTAAGCCTCCTATTCTACAATAAACGAATTGGCTAGTTGTATTTATTATATACTATGTTTTCCCCTTTTGTACTAAAATTTAAGTGTTTTTCAGAAAAGTGTATTCACGCCCAACAGACAAAACGGCAACTCCTGACCTTGAACGTACGGCGTCAATATCTAGAGACCATTCAAATAACCAAAGGAGTGTAAACTTTATGAAAAGAGACGGGCATATTCATAGCCCCTATTGTCCACACGGTACAACCGATACATTTACGCAATATATCGAAAAAGCAATTGCTGAAAATTTTAGTGATATTACGTTTACAGAACATGCTCCGTTACCGCCAGGCTTCGTTGACCCTACACCGGATATGGACAGCGGCATGAATCCAGACTATTTAATACCCTATTTTGAAAATTTACAACGATTACAAAATCAGTACGCTCAGGACATTCGGATTCGTATCGGGCTTGAAATTGACTACATTTTAGGCTTTGAGCAGGAAACACGTAACTTCCTTGATACATATGGTTATTTATTAGATGATGCTATTTTGTCCGTTCATTTTTTAAAATGGCAGGACAACTTTGTATGTATCGACTATTCAGCGGAAACCTTTATAGATTTTTCAAATAAAATGGGCTCCGTAGCACATGTCTATGATTTATATTACGATACCGTCCTACAATCAATTCAAGCTGATTTAGGAAAATACAAACCCAAACGCATTGGACATCCATCTCTCATTCATAAATTTCAATTAGCACACAGTGTGAAAATTGATGATACTTCACGGATTCGAGAAATCCTAGATGTAATGAGGCAAGAAGGGTACGAACTAGACTTGAATAGTGCAGGTTTAAGTAAAGTACATTGTCAAGAACCTTATCCACCATTTTCCTTAATTGACTATAGCAAGTCAATTGGGTTGCCTTTTGTTTTTGGCTCTGATGCTCATGCCGTAGTTGATTTACATCAACATTATAATGTTATATTTCCGAAATGAATAACTTTTAAACGAGGTGCCAGTATGTTTACACAAATAAATTACGAAGGTCCTATTGCTGACCAATATAATGCATTAGCAAAGCAATTAGATGCGCTACTCACAGGAGAAACTGATCGCATCGCTAATTTAAGCAACGCTTCCGCATTACTAAACCAATTCCTAACAAATATTAACTGGGTTGGGTTTTATATATTACAAGGAGAGGAACTTATTTTAGGTCCGTTCCAAGGTTTACCTGCATGCGTTAGGATTCCAATTGGTCGTGGTGTTTGTGGTGCAGCTGTGGCTAAAAAAGAAACCATTGTCGTAAAAGATGTCCACGTATTTCCAGGACATATAGCCTGCGATGCTGCTTCACAATCTGAAATTGTGATTCCTCTTATCAAGCAGAATAATATAATAGGTGTACTTGATATAGATAGCCCGATTACAAATCGCTTCTCCATCGAAGATCAAGTTGGCTTAGAGCAATTTGTCAAAACATTGCTTCTCCATCTATAAAAGCTATTTGCTCATTCGTACGTGAACATTAAAATTGCCCTGAAATGTTGATTTTTCACATACCATTCCGGGGCAAATCTATATTTCATTTTTTTAGGCATTGGTTTTGGGGTAACGATCATGAATACAAAAACGATTTTTTCCACTGTTTTTTGCTTCGTACAAAGCTGTATCAGCATGCAGGAAAACTGATTGAAATGCTGGTCGATAATTTTGATCCCATGTGATGAGTCCTGCTGAAATTGTTACTTGAGGATCTGTGGTGTCTGGAATCATTGTAACTATAGTCGTGGCCAGTTCGAATGATTCTTTCTCATCAATATTTGGCACATAGACTGACATTTCCTCTCCACCCCAACGCGCACAAATTCCCCGAGTACTAATCGTTTCATTTAACTTCATCGCAATTTGCACGAGAATCTTATCGCCAATTTGGTGACCGTAGGTATCGTTGATGCGCTTAAAATTATCAATATCAATAAGTAAAAACATACCTGATTGATCTTTCTTTAGGGATTCTTCTACATACTGATCTAAATAACTTCTTGCATAAAGCTTTGTTAAATGGTCTCTATCTACCATTTCCTGCAGCTGATTTCGTAAAATGGAGTTTGCAATCGCTAAAGATGAGTGATGGATTAAAGACTGCATTAACTTAAAGCTATCAAATGAAAAGAAATATGGTTCTTTGTGTAGTACGATACTAAAACCGTTTATTTTCTCCTCCATTAAAATTGGAATAGCCATAATCGAACGATATTCAATTTGATTAGGCGTCAATCGGTTAAAGTCGGCAATGAATAATGGATCATTCGTATGTTCAAAATGTTGTTCAACATGTTTAATATACGTTTTACCCTCTTCCAATCTAAATAAAGTTGTACTGGCATCCGTCACTTCAAAGGTATCATCATTTTTAAAAGCAAAACAAACTTCCATTGGTTGAAAAGATTTCATTAATTGTTTCTGTAGGAAAAGCAACATTTCATGAATGTCTATCCGCATATTTAAACGATGCGATGTTTCATTTATAAGTTGCAAGTCACTTACGAGGCGATGCGATTGATGATATAACTTTGCATTTTCTAGTGCATTTCCTGATGCTTGCGCGAGCATTCGTACAAAGTCCTTCTCAGTCGTTGAGAAAAGATAAGTTGTTGGCGCACTTACTTGCAAAATACCGTAGATAGCTTGTCTTCCTTTTATTGGTGCATTTAATAAACGACAATTTAAGTCACTTGCCAATTCAGTTGTCAAGTCTCCTGAGACAAAAGCTTCAATAGTAGCTGGTCTTTCGGATAAATAATCAAAAAGTTTAATATCGATGGTCGTATGGCGGTCTTGATCATTCGATAGTATAAGTTCAACATTAAATTCTGGGAAATTATCCCTAATATTTTTTAGTACATTTTCTAAAATTAAATCTATGTCCATTGTTGAATGGAATAAATCTGTCATATTATACAATTTTCTATATTGGTCTTCATTTGATTTCACTTCTAAATTTTCACGCAAAATCTGCAAAACCTTCATAAGCGTTTCGACACATTCTTCACCGTAATCTGAAGTCATAAAGTCCGTCCAAGCATCCGTTGCTTCAACAAGTAATACTCCAAGTGGGTCTTTGCCCTCCGGTTGGAAAAGCACCATATCTGTCATCATGTTATAGGCTTCTTTTTCTTTCAATATATAAGGTAGTTTAACTATTTTTTGTTGATAAAAGCTAGTTTCAATCATCAGCCATGACACAGCATTTAGTTTTGTTTCTATTGTTAATGCAGCTAATTCTTCTACAGGTATTAAACTATTACTTTCATAGCTGAGAAAAGCAGCATTTACAATTTTTAAGTGCTTCTTTAGACACTGCTTTAATGAATCAAAATACTCATTAAAACTGGTCAGTTCTCCATTCGAACTCACCCAAAAGCTCAAAACATCTGATTTTATATATTTTAGCGTTTGTAAATGGTCTGTCATGAAATCACCTTTTCTATATAACGTACAAATCAATTACTATTAACTTATGATATATTATACATAATTTGTGTCATTTTGACTATGTTATTCTGTTTTACTTTTATATTTTACATTTACTACCGTATCTTTAACTATTTCGAAATAGTGTAAAATGTATGAAAAGGAATTTCCTACTATTGTCCCTTTTCAAAAATAGCTTTACTAACTAATTGACGTCTATGAAATAAGCAGTTACAATGAAGTTTGTGTAAAATAAACGCAGCAGTGGTATAAGCTTAATATTGTATTTTATTCCTCTATTTTAAAGAGTATTACTTAACCGTTACTCTCTTACTTGAAAATAGATGGTGTATTGCGTAACCTAACGGCTGCATAGGCGAAAATACATGAAAATAAAATGCGTATAAGAATGGGTACTACTGGTTTTTGTTTTACAACAAAAAAACCAAATTTAAAGGAGGAGACAACAATATGTCTCGTTATACAGGTCCATCTTGGAAATTATCACGTCGTCTTGGTATCTCACTAAGCGGTACTGGTAAAGAAATCGAAAAACGCCCTTACGCACCAGGTCAACACGGCCCGAACCAACGTAAAAAATTATCAGAATACGGTTTACAATTACAAGAGAAACAAAAACTTCGTCATATGTATGGTATGACTGAACGTCAATTCCGTACTGTATTTGACCGCGCTGGTAAAATGAAAGGTGTTCACGGTGAAAACTTCATGATCCTTCTTGAAACTCGCCTTGACAACTTAGTTTACCGCTTAGGTTTAGCTCGCACTCGTCGTGGAGCTCGTCAATTAGTAAACCACGGTCACGTTATGGTAGACGGTAAACGCGTTGATATTCCATCATACAGCGTTAAACCAGGTCAAACGATTTCTCTTCGTGAAAAATCACAAAACCTATCTGTAGTTGGCGAAGCAATCGAAGTAAATAACTTCGTACCTGACTATTTAGCTTTTGATGCAGACAAAAAAGAAGGTACATTCACTCGCCTTCCAGAACGTTCTGAACTATCTGCTGAAATCAACGAAGCATTCATCGTAGAGTTCTACTCTCGATAAGAGAATCTTTTCGTTAATTGTAAAAATAAAAAACCTACAAACCATGGTATATCAATGGTTTGTAGGTTTTTTTATTTTATATCATCTCTTTGAGAGCTTCCTAATTATCAATAGGCTACTAAGCTTGCGACTGGTAATTTAAGCCCTATATCAATTTGCACTCATTAGAGCAAAAGGTTTCTGGAGACAACGCAATAATCTGTGCATTCCCTACAGTACATTCAAATCCTGCCACAAGAACCTCTGCATCGCCTACTTAGATTTCTCAAGTACTGTCCCTACCGAAAATTAGAAACGACTCCGGTAATTTCTCGAATCATCGCTAGAAGATGCAACCTATTATTCTTCCAAAAGTCCAAATGATAAATATAGGAAATTAAGGAGAGTGTAGTGGATAATTCAGAACTAATCGTCTTATTTTTAATTTATAGTGGCCTTATGATATTTTTCTTAGTCCCTTTTCAAAATACTTTGAAGTCGGATTCACAACCAAATCATATATCCTTTATAACCATTCTTAAAGTAAACCTAGTGCAAATCATTTTTCATAAGAAAGCAATACTTGCCTTAGTTTTATTTAATATCGTATTAATAAGTGTTTGGTTAGGATTTAGCGAGATAGAATCTCATGTTAATATGCATAGTGGATACGCGGCTATTAGTACAAATGCAGAATCACTTTACTCTCTAATTGTGGTGTTTATCTATACTGTCTTTCTTTGCATCCTTATAGCTTCTGTAAGAACTTTAAAAATGATCGTTTCTAATTGTAAAAAATCTAAATATTAGAGAAAACTAATTTACCTAAAAGGTCGTTTTTTTTTACATTAAAATAATAATCCCCTACTTTTTAATCAACATAATCACTACCTGTATATTTAATACTAAATATCACTTTTTTACTATTCAACTAGTCTTCAAAATAGAACCAATTTCCAAAATATATATATTACTTTCACAAGAAAGTATTTACCAAACTATATATACATCAACAATCCTATATAATTAAAGCTTCCACCCTACCATAAATTCATTTAACTTTTTTGTAAGATAATAACACATTAAATATTAACAATTTTAATAAAAATACGAGTTGAATTTTTACAAAAAATAGAATAACATGAATTTCGGAAGGTGGTTCGCCATCATTCAAGCAATAACAATTATTTTAAAGGGGTTGGAAATATGTCAGACGTTCTAAAGCAATTTGTAATGCCGAAAACAAACTTATTTGGACCTGGAGCAATTCAAGAAGTTGGTAAATGCTTAAATGATTTAGAAGTGAAAAAGACATTGATCGTAACAGATGAGGGCTTACACAAATTAGGTCTCTCAGAACAAATTGCTAATATCATTACAGCTGCTGGAATCGATGTTGCAATTTTCCCGAAAGCAGAACCAAATCCAACAGATCAAAACATTGAAGACGGTATCGCGGTATATCATGCTGAGAACTGTGATTCAATAGTATCACTTGGAGGCGGTAGTGCACATGATGCTGCAAAAGGTATCGGAATTATTGCTTCGAATGGTGGACGCATTCATGATTATGAAGGCGTTGACAAATCAGAAAACCCATTAGTGCCATTAATCGCTATTAACACGACAGCTGGTACAGCAAGCGAAATGACACGCTTTACGATTATTACAGATACAGCTCGTAAAGTGAAAATGGCAATCGTTGACAAGCACGTAACACCGCTTGTATCGATTAACGATCCAGAGTTAATGATTGGCTTACCGCCAGCTCTAACAGCTGCAACTGGTTTGGATGCGTTAACACACGCAATCGAATCATTTGTATCAACAGATGCAACACCAATAACAGATGCTTGTGGTGAAAAGGTACTTCAGCTAGTTCCTGAATACTTACCACGTGCATATGCAAACGGCGCAGATTTAGAAGCACGGGAGCAAATGGTGTACGCACAATTTTTAGCAGGTATGGCGTTCAATAATGCGTCACTTGGCTATGTACATGCAATTGCTCACCAATTGGGTGGTTTCTATAATCTTCCACACGGTGTATGCAACGCGATTTTACTACCTCATGTTTGTCGCTTCAACTTAACGGCACGTACAGAGCGTTTTGCAAGAATTGCAGAATTACTAGGACAAAATGTAGAGGGCTTATGCAAGCGTGATGCTGCTGAAAAAGCGATTACTGCAATTGAAAGCTTATCGAAAGACTTAAATATTCCTAGTGGCTTCCGTGAATTAGGCGCGAAGGATGAGGATATTGAAACTTTAGCGAAAAATGCCATGCTAGACGTGTGTGCTGCAACAAACCCACGTAAAGCAACATTAGAAGACATTAAGCAAATTATTACAAATGCAATGGGACCTGTAGTGAAAACAGCAGAGTCGCTTGAAGCTGTTGCACTTTCATAAAATATAAAGAAATGGCGTGTCTCATATTTTGAGGCACGTCTTTTTCTATGAAACAATGAAAACCCAATCATTGTATACAAGGGCTACACCAGCTATACTTTTCTTAAAAGTAATGGGGGGAAATAAATATGCGTTTAATCTCAATTTGTCCTAGTAATACAGAACTTGTCGCCTATTTAGGTTTGACAGATCAGCTTGTCGGTGTCGATGATTTTTCTGATTGGCCTGCAGCTGTAAATGTACTGCCCAAGCTAGGCCCTGATTTATCGATTAACATAGAGGCATTAGAAGCATTGCAGCCCGATCTTGTACTTGCTTCCTTGAGTGTACCGGGTATGGAGAAGAATATAGAGGCATTACAAGCAAGAAATATTCCCCATCTTGTCTTTAATGCTAACTCTCTACAAGAAATTGCACATGATCTCCTAACACTTGGTGTAGCCTGTGGTGTTGAGGACCGTGCAAAAAAAATCGCTGAAGATTACTTGAAATTTATTGAACAACTTCGTATGATTGCGCAAACAATTCAGGAAAAGCCAACGCTGTATTGGGAATGGTGGCCAAATCCCATTTTTACCCCAGGAAAAATAAATTGGCTCACAGAAATTAGTGCCATTGCAGGCGGATATAATCTATTTCAAGATGTGGAGTTAGCAAGCGTGCAAACTGACTGGACTGACGTAGTAAGACGCAATCCAGATTATATTATGATGGCTTGGGTAGGTGTTGCATTTGAGCGCATTCAGCCAAGTAATTTATTGAAGCGTCCACATGCTTATGAGCTACATGCTATCCAGTTGAAACAACTCCATGTAATGGAGGAATGGCTTTACTGCCGTCCTTCTCCTCGTTTAGCAGAGGGAGCATTCAAGCTAGCGAAACTACTTCATCCCGAAAGTTACCAGCATCTAAATCTTCCTAGCTTTTTAGAATGCTAAAACAGGCTGGGACAAAAGAGAAAAAGTGTTAGATTGACTGCTGTCGATCCAACACTTTTTTGCTGTAAGCGTTGATGTTCGCTACGGCGGACGCTTTCCGGGGGCGTGGCCTTCGCTACCATCGACTAGTACTCTCTTCTGAATTTTATTTATTTCAAAAGGAAGAACGTCTAAATTTTTCTTCATTTTTAGATAGCAAAAATTTAATAACGCCTTTGCTCCTCTTTCTTAAAATTTAAAGTTATGTCCCAGCCTCTTTACAAGTCCAATTTTCAAACAAATTTTACCATATGATATTTTTTCTTACCACGACGGATAATGCTAAACGCGTCTTCTAAACGATCTTTTGCATCGATACTATACTCTAAGTCAGTAACCTTTTCACCATTGACACTAATTGCACCATTTGTTACATCTTCACGAGCTTGACGTTTAGATGAGGAAATGCCTGCCTCTACTAGTAAATCCACGATGTTTTTATCCTCTTTCGCCATTTCAATAGAAGGAACGTCTTTAAAGGCATCTTTCATTTCCCCAGCAGAAAGTGTTTTTAAATCACCTGAAAATAATGCAGCTGTAATTCGTATTGCTTGGTCTAAAGCAGCTTGACCGTGAATTAAGCGAGTCATTTCTTCTGCTAACGTTTTTTGCGCCTTCCGTAGATGTGGTTCTTCTTCAACAGATACAGCTAATGCTTCGATTTCTTCACGTGTTAAGAACGTAAAGATTTTCAAGTATTTTATCACATCTGCATCCGCTGCGTTAATCCAGAATTGGTAGAATTCGTATGGAGAAGTTTTTGCGCTATCTAACCAGATAGCACCACCAGCCGTTTTACCAAACTTTGTACCATCTGCCTTCGTTACTAACGGAATTGTGATACCAAAAGCTTTTGTTTCCTCTTCATGTGTTTTACGAATAACTTCTAAACCAGTTGTAATATTCCCCCACTGGTCAGAACCACCGACTTGAATACGACAATTGTAGTTATTGTATAAGTGATTGTAATCAATCCCTTGAATTAATGTGTAGGCAAATTCAGTAAATGAAATCCCTGTGTCAAGTCGTGAAGCAATTGTATCCTTTGCTAGCATGTAGTTGACATTGATTAATTTTCCATAGTCACGTAAAAATTCAATTGTATTAATATTGCTAATCCAGTTTCGGTTGTTCACCAGTTGTGCACCATTTCCAAATTCAGCAAAATCAAAGATACGTTCTAATTGACCACGAATGCCTTGCACGTTTTTATCAATTTGTTCAACAGTTTGCAGTTGACGCTCTTCAGAACGACCAGATGGATCTCCAATCATCCCCGTTGCTCCACCAACAAGTAAAATCGGACGATGGCCGGCTTTTTGGAAGCGACGCAGTGTCAATAATGGTACGATGTGACCGATGTGCATAGAGTCAGCTGTTGGGTCCACACCACAGTACAAAGAAACAGACTGTTCTTCTAATAGCTTTGCCATACCTTCAGCATCTGTTTGTTGGTAGAGCAGACCGCGCCATTCTAAATCTTGTAATAAGTCGTTTGTCATTGTTCTTCCTCCTAATTTGTATTCTCGCGTGCAGAAACAAAAAAGTCCCTACACGCAAATTAATTGCATGCAGGGACGTTAATAACTAACGCGGTACCACCCAGCTTGAAGATGTCATCCATCTTCCTCTTCATTCAATCGCCTTTATCGCAGGCGCGCACGTCTAAGCTCCAAGCACGTAATTCGTCTCTACACTATGACCAGCTTTCACCAACCGCTGGCTCTCTATACAGGGAATATAGACACTACTGCAAACTCTTCATCACTAGAAAACTATAAGCACTATTCTATACGATTCTTTTTCAATGTCAATAACTATGTTCGAGTCAATTCAATATATGCTATAATAGACAAGATTTTAGGAGGTCGATACCTTGAAAGATTGGATTGAGAAAATCAATGCAAAGATCGATGAGTTGCTCGAACAAAAATGGATGAAGACATTACGTATTTCAGGTAGTGTTACCTGGAACTTATTTTTACTATTTTTAGTCTTTGCATTGGTAGGCACTGTATTTGTCGGTTCAGTTGGCGCCGGCTATTTCGCCTCACTTGTAAAAGAAGAACCACTTCGCTCAAAAGAAGAATTACGCGAGTATATTTTCAACTATGAGGAAACAAGTGAAATTTATTTTGCCAACGATATTTATATTGGGAAATTACGCACGGACTTAGATCGTCGTGAAACGTCACTAAGCGCTGTTGCACCAGATGTTATTAATGCCGTACTAGCAACAGAAGATGAATATTTCCGCGAACATAACGGCATTGTTCCTAAAGCTGTAGTCCGTGGCCTACTACAGGACGTGACAAATTCAGCAACGCAAACAGGTGGCTCTACATTAACACAGCAACTTATTAAAAACCAAGTGTTAACAAATGAAGTATCCTATGAACGTAAAGCAAAGGAAATCCTACTTGCAATGCGTTTGGAGCATTTTATGACAAAGGAAGAAATTTTAGAGGCCTATTTAAATATTATTCCGTATGGTCGTAATGCCTCAGGTCGTAATATCGCAGGGATTGAAACAGCAGCTAATGGTATTTTCGGTGTAAATGCGAAAGAACTTACACTTCCGCAAGCCGCGTACATTGCTGGTATTCCGCAAGCTCCTTATGCCTATACGCCGTTTACGAATACAGGTGTACTAAAAAGTAAAGAGGCTCTTAAACCCGGTATTGATCGTATGAAGACGGTTCTTTACCGCATGAAAGAAGCAGGCTATATTGATGATGCACAGTACAAAGAAGCACTAAGTTACGACATTACGGCAGACTTCCGTTCACCAGAAGTAGCGCCAGAAGATCGCTATCCTTGGTTAACGTATGAGCTTGAAAATCGTGCGAAAGAAATTATAGCTGAAAAGCTAGCTAAAGAAGATGGCGTTGATCCTGAACGCTTGAAATCAGAAAAAAAATTAAACGAGAAGTATACGATTTTAGCAGACCGTGACGTCCGTTCAAAAGGCTATCGTATTTATTCGACTATTAACAAAGATATGTACGATGCAATGCAACAAGCCGCTGATAACTTTAAATACTATGGCCATACCTATACAGGTAAAGGCAAAGATCCTGTAACAGGGGAAGAAATTGATATTCAAATGCCTGTACAGGTTGGAAGTATCTTAATCGAAAATAACACGGGTCGCATTTTAAGCTTCCTAGGTGGTCGAGATTTTAAAACTACTGAGTTAAATCATGCGACGCAAGCTTTTCGACCAAATGGTTCAACGATGAAGCCATTACTTGTCTATGCACCAGCGGTTGAATACGGTGTAATCGGTGCAGGTAGCCCGCTAGTAGACGTAAAATTCTCGATTGGCTCTTGGAGTCCTAACAACTATATTACTAGTGATGAGCGTGGACTTATTCCTGCACGTGAAGCATTAGCTGATTCCCAAAACCTATCAGCATTGCGTTTATATAATGACATTATTAATAAACGTCCTGCTGAGTATTTAGCAAAAATGGGCTTCTCAAAACTACAGCCTGAAGACTATACTAACCTTTCAACGGGTATTGGAGCTTTAGAAGTGGGAACGACTGTTGAAGAAAATACAAATGCGTTTGCAACATTTGCAAATGGCGGTCAATTTATTGACTCCTATATGATTGAAAAAATTGAAGATTTAGATGGCAATATTATTTATCAGCATGAAATTGAACCTGTACAAGTATTTAGCCCTGAAACATCGTATATTGTAACAGACATGATGCGTGATGTTTTAACAAAGGGAACAGGAACGACAGCAAGAAATACCCTGAAATTCTCTTCTGATTTTGCTGCCAAAACTGGTACTTCACAAGAGTACAAAGATGTTTGGTTGGTTGGCTATAACCCGAATGTTTCACTCGGTGTCTGGATGGGCTATGATAAGCAACGTTCATTATATGCATTTAATAATACGTATTTGCAACCAAGTGTACGGGTTAACAAGTTATGGGGAACTTTAATGAATGCTATGTACGATGTGGATCCAAAATTGATTGATGCCCCAACGAACTTTAAGGCACCCAAAAATGTTGTGACCGCTTCATTCTGTGGTATTTCTGGCTTAGCACCTTCTGCGGCATGTTCTAGTGCTGGACTAGTACGCTCAGATTTATTTAATGCGAAAGTATTTTTACCATCACAGCCAGATGATAGCTTGGCTTCTTCAAGTGTTGTAACGATTAAAGGAAAGACTTACAACGCACACCCAAATACCCCATCAGAGTTTGTAAAAACAGGTGGAGCAGGTATTAATCAAGCCTTTATTACACGTATGTTAGGAAGACTTGGTGGTAATCCCGGAAGCTTACTTCCTAAAAATTCATCGCTATCGAATTCATCTGTATCAGCGGTTGATTTCCCAGCAGATGGGAGTCCACCTGCAACTGTAACAGCATCGATTAATGGCAACACCCTATCTTGGTCTAGCTCTTCCAACGATGTTGTCGGTTATCGTATATATAATGTGACAAATGGTGGTAATACCCTAGTCAATTCAGTACTCGAAGCGACACAAAGTATGTCAGTCGCAAGTGGACAAGCTTATGTAGTTGTTGCTGTCGATATTACAGGTTTGACCTCTGGAAAATCGAATGTCGTATCTACCGGCGGCAGTGAAAGCGAACCTGAACCGGAAGAAAATGAAGTTCAACCACCTACTCCACCTACAAACGGAAATGAAGGTTCGGATAATGAAAATGGTTCGAACAACGGCAATGGTTCTGGGAATAATGGGAATGGCTCCAATGGATCTAACAACGGTAATGGTTCCAATGGAGAGAATAATGGCAATGGTTCCAGCGGAGAGAATAATGGTAACGGCAATGGTTCCAGCGGAGGAAATAACGGTGGCACAACACCACCTCCTGAAAAGCCAAGCCAATAATAAACAGGCTTACTACATTCAAATTTGAATTGTAGTGAGCCTGTTTTTTTGTCATGATAGAGAAGATAACTAAACGAAGGGGTGGATAAAGTATGAAAATCTTAATTTTAGGGGGCACACGCTTTTTCGGCAGAAAATTAGTGGAGCTTTGCCTTCAAACCAACCATGACGTGACAATATTAACACGCGGTCAAAGTGGGAATCCTTTTGGATCTCAAGTAAAGCAACTCATTGCTAATCGAGATGATGAAAACGCATTAGCCCAAGCACTTTCTAGTACAACATGGGATATTGTCTACGATAATATTTGTTATTCCCCAAAAGAAGCACAAAAAATTGTACAAATTCTAGAAGGTAAAACAAAAAAGCTTATATTTACCTCAACGCTTTCTACTTATGAAGCAGATGGCATTGTAAAAACAGAAGCAGATTTTAATCCGTATGACTACGAAATTCGTATGGGAGATCGAGAGGATTTCACTTATGGTGAAGGTAAACGCCAAGCGGAGGCAGTCCTATTTAAAGAAGCTCCATTCCCAGTTGTGGCAGTGCGTTTCCCCATCGTTGTTGGAGAACAAGACTATACCCGCCGTTTACACTTTCATGTAGAGCGTATAGTAAATGAGCAGCCAATTACGTTCACAAATGTGGATGCAAAAATGAGTTTTATTACCGATGATGAAGCTGCTGCATTTTTATATTTTGCAGGTATCTCTACGATAGAAGGACCATTCAATGCTACAGCAAGTGGTGCTATTTCATTAAAAGATTTACTTAGACTTATTGAAGATGAAAGCGGCAAACATGCGAAAGTTTCACTGTTTGGAGGAGATGCAAATTCACAGTCTCCATATGCTATTCCAGCAGATTGGTATATGTCGAATGCCAAAGCAGCAGCTGCAGGTTTTTCATTTAGCCAGCTAAACGATTGGTTGCCTAAGCTAGTTAACACATTAGTAAAAGAACAACAAAAATCAATACTGCCTCAACAGCACTAAGTACTGTCTTTGAAAAGATAAGTATGCAGTAAAAGGCGTCCAACCTGCTCCAAAGTTGAACGCCTTTTTTTATAGTAGTATCGTTTTTAAAATTGCTACTGCTTCATCAATCTCCGCTTTCGAGACTGTAAGCGGAGGAAGAAGTCGGATAACGTTTGGCCCTGCCCCTACTAAGAGTAAGCCCTTTTCCTCAGCTTTTGTAATATATGATGCTACCTCCGTGTCGCCACAGCTAATGCCAAGCAATAAGCCCTGCCCTAGCACCGTATATGTAGTTGGTAAATTGGTTTTCAACTGTTCTACAAAATAGGAGGATACATCTTGCACATTTTGTAAAAAAGCCGTTGCAAAAACGTGATCAAGCACTGTTTCTGCAACACTCATTGCTAGAGGATTACCACCGAATGTTGTCCCATGTGTGCCTGGTCCAAATGCATCGTAGAGCTCAGCCGTTCCAAGCATTCCACCAATTGGGAAGCCACCGCCTAAACCTTTTGCTAATGTTACGATATTTGGTTTCAACACAGTCTGCTCATAAGCAAAGCGTGTCCCTGTACGTCCGATACCCGTTTGAACCTCATCAATAATCAGAAGAATACCTTTTTCCTCACATGCCTTTGCAATTGCCGCTGCAAATTCAGATGATACGCTGTTAACGCCACCTTCTCCTTGAATCATTTCTAGCATAATTGCTGCAACTGAATCATCAACCGTCACTTCGAGCGCTTCGACATCATTAAAAGGTAAAATCGTAAATTTATCTACAAGTGGTCCAAATCCATTATGAACTTTTCCTTGTCCCGTTGCAGACATTGCCCCAAATGTGCGCCCATGAAACGACTTTTCAAATGTAATGATATGGTTTTTCCCAGTATGCTTACGTGCAAGCTTAATTGCAGCTTCATTTGCTTCAGCGCCACTATTACAGAAAAATGCATATGAAAAATGCGTATCTGCCACTAGCTTTTGTGCAACCGTTTCCTGCCCAGGTATTTCAAATAAATTAGAAATATGCCATAATTTCTCGCTTTGTTCGTGCACCGCCTTAACAATCGCAGGATGTGCATGTCCAAGACTTACAACAGCGATCCCACTTGTAAAATCTAAATATTTCTTTCCATTAACATCTTCAACAATGGTTCCTTGCCCTTTGACGATTTGTGCACGACGTTTGCCGTAATTTCCAAATAAAGCACTCATTTTATCAGCTCCTCTTATCGATTACACCTCGGCGTAATGTGTCCTGATGTTGATTGAGCTACATCGATAAACATCTCAAAAATCTGTGACACCCTAGATGATTACCTAACTCACATTTATAAAGAAGATAAACTTTTACTGTTTGAAGTTAAAATAGTCGTACCTAGTAAGGCATCGCCAACAATTTGCACGGACGGGATACCCGCATCTAGGCAATCAATCGCCCCTTGCACCTTAGGAATCATTCCACCGTAAATATGTCCTTCCTCAATCCATTGTGCTATTAGGGAAGGTGTTACCTCTGTTTGGTATTCATCTTCAATACGAATACCTGCTACATCTGTGACAAGTAACAAGCTATCTGCTTTAACTGCAAGTGCGATTTCACTTGCAACTGTATCGCCGTTAATATTAAGTGCCTGCCCATCTTCATCAGCCCCCACACAAGCAATGACAGGTACAATACCCGCATTCAATAACGCTTCTAAAAGTGCTGTATTCACCGACTGAATTTCACCGACAAACCCATAAACATCTTTGTCTAAAAAATCCGCTACAATCAATTGATCATCAAAGCCGTTTAAGCCAATTGCCACAATACCTGCAGTTGTCAATTCATGGACTAGTGCAGGATTCACCTTACCGATTAACGTTGACTGTACAATATCAATCGCTGCCTCACTCGTTACACGGATGCCATTTAATGCATGAGATCCTACACCACGTGCAGCAAGTTCGCGATTAATGGCAGGACCGCCACCATGCGTGATGATAAGCTCTACACCGCTATCCTGTAGCTTTTTAAAATTTTCAAAAAACGCTGCATTCAAGCCTTCCAGTGTACTTCCACCAAGCTTAATAACCATGCGCTTACGAGCGGTATGATGCATTGATTTGAACATAGTCATAAGTTAAATCACATCCCCATGCATGCCCCTTGCCTTCTCCAACACCAAGTGACACATAAATTTTTACTTCATGCATTTTCAAAATTTGAATTAACTCATCTTCTGAGAAAGGAATTGGCTCGCCGTTTTCAACCATAGTTGCCCCACCAATTTGAATCGAAATTTTATCGGGGTCCACTGTTGCACCACTGTAGCCAACCGCTGCAATAATACGACCCCAGTTTGCATCACAACCGAATACTGCCGTTTTCACAAGCGGTGAACCAACAACTGTCTTTGCAATCTTACGCGCTTCCTCATCAGAAAATGCACCCTCAACTTCAACTTCGATTAGCTTCGTTGCACCCTCACCATCTTTTGCAATCATCTTCGCTAAGTCTTGTGCAACTGTTTTTAATGTAAAATAGAAGTTTTGCCAATCCGGATGAGCAGTTGTTAAAGATTCATTGCCTGCTAAGCCATTCGCCATCACTACTACCGTATCATTTGTAGATGTATCCCCATCAACTGTAATAGCATTAAACGTAAGGTTGGTTATATCAGACAACGCAGCCTGTAATACATCTGATTCAATATTTGCATCTGTCGTTATAAAGCCAAGCATCGTTGCCATGTTTGGCTCAATCATTCCTGAGCCCTTTGCCACACCAGCAATAATGACCTCTTTACCATCAACTATTGTGCTATAGCTCGTGTTTTTCATGACCGTATCAGTTGTCATTATTGCCTGCGCAAAATCGATTGCACTTTCAAGATTATCTTGTGGCTCTAGTTGAGCGATACCCTTCTCAATAGGCTCCATGTTCATAATTTCACCGATAACACCAGTTGAGCAAACGCCAACTAGATTTGCCTCAATCCCTAACTTCCCAGCTGTTAAAACTTGCATTGTTTGTGCATCCTGCAAGCCTTGCTTACCAGTACAAGCATTTGCATTCCCAGAGTTCACGATCATCGCCTGAATTTTTTTTGTAGTGTAGACTACCTCTTTTGTTACCTTTAACGGTGCAGCCTGTACTGCATTTGTTGTAAATACACCGGCTACACTTGCTGGCACGTCACTTACTAAAACTGCTAAATCCTTTTTCTTATGCTTTAGTCCGCAATGCATCCCTGCTGCCTTAAACCCCTTAGGTGATAAGATATTTTTACTTGATAATTTTTTCATGATATTTGTTGATGCTGTTAATGTCATAATGAAATTCCTCCTTAGGTTGTACGAAATATGAGATTACAGAAGCACACAGACTTCTGCATGCTATTACATTTAAATAAAGAACGGCACAACATCTAGTCCAGTCGTTTGCGGTAAGTCAAACTGAACGTTCATATTTTGAATCGCTTGGCCTGCTGCCCCCTTGACTAAATTGTCAATTACGCCAACTATTGTGGCACGTCTTGTACGACTATCAATCTTCACGAAAATATCGCAATAGTTCGAACCCCTCACCCGATTCGTGGCAAGGGTATTTACATCCGTCACAATTCGTACAAATGGATGCTTTTCGTATGTAGCCTGTAAGCAAGCTACTAAATGACTCTCAGTTACATCCGGCATTACAGGTGCATATGCTGTCGATAAAATACCACGCGTCATAGGCACTAAATGTGTATTAAAGGAAATTGCCGTATCAACACCAGCAAACATTGAGATGGCCTGTTCAATCTCTGGAATATGTTGATGTGAGTTTGTTTTATAAATGGAGAAGCTTTCATTTGCTTCACTAAAATGGGTCGTTTGTGATGGCTTATTACCAGCACCTGAAATACCACTCTTCGCATCAATGACTAGAAAACTTGGATCAATCAATTTTTCTTTAAGTAATGGTAATAGCGAAAGCAGGACTGCGGTTGGATAACAGCCTGGATTTGCAATAAGAGATGCATTTTTCACATTGTCTGCATTCCACTCTGTTAAACCATAAACACTTTGCTCAATGATTTTTAGCGGTGCAGCTTTTTTATCGTACCACGCCTCATAGCTAGCTGGATCTTTTAACCGGTAATCACCTGACAAGTCAATTAACTTTGGACCTTTTCCTACTAATGGCGGCAATAGCTCACTTGTCACCCCAGAAGGTGTACTTGTAAAAACAACATCAAATTTCTCTAATGTCTCATAATCAATTTTTTGCAATGGCTTATCAGCAATATTAACTAAGTGTCCAAACTTCGAAGAAAATACAACACCTTCCTCTGAGGATGTAAATAAATCAATTTGCTCCACTGCCTGATGATTATGTAAAAAGCGAATTAACTCTAATCCACCGTATCCTGTTGCACCAACAATTCCTACTTTCACTGCACTCACCTCTGAAATAAGTTAAAAACAGTATACGTCTGTATAATTATTAAGTCAACTGAATTTTTATTTATTACTAGTATTTTCTTAATACTCTGTTAGAAGTGCATTATCTTCCTACTTACTATCGCGAATTCAGAAAAAAGAAGGCGAGAACTCCTTCGCTAACCGAATGAATTCCCGCCTTATCTTTATGCACTATATGAATAAAAATCACTTACGCTACAGCACGTCCAAATTTTGAATTATGCTCTAGTGATCATATTAATCTTCCATAGTAGAAAGATCGCCTGTTGGTAAATTTAGCTCCCATGCTTTTAACACCCGACGCATAATTTTACCACTTCGTGTTTTTGGAAGCTTCTCCTTAAATTCAATTTCACGTGGTGCTGCGTGAGCTGACAAACCTTTCTTGACAAAATCACGAATATCCTCAATCAGAGCATCCGATGGCACAACACCTTCACGTAAAGATACGAATGCCTTAATAATCTCTCCACGGACTGGGTCTGGCTTACCGATAACCCCTGCCTCTATTACATCTGGATGCTCCAGGAGTTTGCTTTCCACCTCAAATGGTCCAACACGCTCTCCAGCTGTCATAATAACATCATCAACACGTCCCTGGAACCAGAAGTACCCTTCATCATCCATGTAAGCAGAATCACCTGACACATACCACTGACCTTTTAAGAAGTATGATTCATAACGCTCTGGATTCCCCCAAATTTGACGCATCATAGCTGGCCAACCGCGACGCACTGCTAAGTTCCCCATCGTAAAGGGTGGTACTTCATCACCTGCATCATCCACAATTGTTGCGTGTATACCTGGTAGCGGTTTTCCCATCGAACCTGGCTTGATATCCATACTTGGATAATTACAAATCATATGTGCGCCCGTTTCTGTCATCCACCATGTATCATGAATGCGATGCCCTAATTCTTCGTAACCCCAGCGAATAACCTCAGGATTCAGAGGTTCGCCGACTGATAATATATGTCGAAGGGAAGATAAATCATAGCTTTCTTGCACGCCTCTACCAGCACCCATTAACATACGGAAAGCGGTTGGTGCGCTATACCAAACAGATACGCTATAGTCCTCAATTGCCTGATACCAAGCCTGTGGTGAGAATCTTCCTCCTACGATCAACATCGTAATACCATTTAACCACGGCCCGAAAATACCATAAGATGTACCTGTTACCCAACCTGGATCAGCCGTACACCAGTAAATATCATCCTCACGTAAATCAAGCACCCATTGTGTCGATTGATATTGCTGGAGCATTGCATTATGTACATGCAATACGCCTTTCGGTGCACCAGTCGATCCAGATGTATAATGTAATATCATCCCATCCTCACGGTCTACCCATTCAATATCAAAGTGAGAGGACGCCTCTTTCAAGCGTTTATTGAAATCTAAAATTTGTGCTGTTTCCTCAATATCTGTACCCACTAAAAATACGTGCTGTAAATTTGGTAACTTATTTAAAGGTACACGTTCAAGCAACTCTGGCGTTGTTACTAATACTTTCGCATCACTATCGGAAAGTCGATCATATACCGCCCCCTCCATAAACGCTTCGAAAAGCGGTCCAACAATAACACCCATTTTTAATGCGCCTAATAATGTGAAATAGAGCTCCGGAGAACGTGGCATAAAAATAAATAAGCGGTCCCCTTTTTCTAAATTTGTCGCAGATTTTAATACATTAGCAGCCTTGTTCGTAAGCTTTTTCATTTCATTGAAAGAAAATGCTTCTTTACGCTTCCCATCATTGTAATAAAGTGCTACTTTGTTTTTGCGAAAGGTCTCCGTATGACGATCAATTGCTTCATAAGCCATATTTACTCGACCTGTTTCATACCAGCTAAATGCCTTTTCTGTTTCTGTCCAATCATGTATTGCTTTTGCTTCCTCATAATCAGGCAAATTATACTGCAGTGGTAAAGCTTTCAATTTCTCCATCGTTTTCATCCCCATGAAATTACCCCTTTCTTTGCTTTCGCTTTAGTACATTAGTTTGCAAATTTTAAATCGATTTCCTTACGATATTCCCCCTTAAAATTCGCTACCTTCTCCAAAGAAAAATACATTACGTAGCAATTGTTATATAACAATTAATGTAGAAAAAACCCAATGAATGCTTATTAATCAACGTTCATCTGTTAAATAACAGTTGCAATATAAATCTATTTTACACGAATTCACCAATAATGTCTCAATATTTTTATTTTTCCGAAAACGCAGTTATAATTTACAAAAATAAGCGTTTTTACGCGAGAAATCAGCTATAATGGAATTATTAAACTCAGGTGGTGTAATTATGGAACATAAAAAAACTTTTTTTTCTGTTACAAAGGAAACAAAGCATGGTACTGTGTACGTGGAAGGACCTGTTCCTCCAGAAAAATTAGCTACATATTCATTCCACGAAGGCTTGGTTGCCTTTAGACCTCCAAAGCAACAACAGCAAGCCATTATTGAAATTGCGGGACTTCCTGAAGGTCGAATTATTATTATTCGCAATGAAGATATTATCGTAGGTTATGTTACCTATCTGTACCCCGATCCACTTGAACGTTGGGCAGAAGACCAAATTGATAATATGATTGAGCTAGGGGCTATCGAAGTAATCCCAGCCTATCGTGGAACAGGTACTGGTAAAACCTTGTTAGCCGTGTCCTTCATGGGAGATGAAATGGAGGACTATCTCGTTATTACAACTGAATATTATTGGCATTGGGATTTAAAAGGTACTGGGTTAAATGTATGGGATTATCGCAAAATGATGGAGCGAATGATGAGCTCCGCTGGCTTCGAATATTTCGCTACAGATGATCCTGAAATCACATCCCATCCAGCTAACTGCCTCATGGCACGAGAGGGAAAACGTGTGCCACCCGAGACAATGGAAAGATTTGATAGACTTCGTTTTAAAAATCGCTTCATGTATTAAAACCACACAAAGGGGATGCGTATATGATTGTTGAAGAAATTATGAATGAAGAGCCGTACACATTAGCTCCTACAAACACTGTGCTCGAAGCACTGAAATTGATGCGTGAAAAAAAAGTACGGCATTTACCTGTCGTAGATGAAGACCACCATGTTCTTGGCGTTATAACTGAGAGGGATATTAAAGAGGCCTTACCTTCCTCTTTGCAGGACGAACCAAACTCAGCAGTTTTCAATGCCGCTGTTGAAGAAATCATGGTGAAAAACCCACTCGTTGGCCACCCGCTTGATTTTGTAGAAGAGGTCGCACTCACTTTTTATGAATCCAAGGTAGGTTGTTTACCAATTGTCTCAGGTGGAAAATTAGTCGGCATCGTGACAACTACTGATTTGCTCTATACATACATCGAGCTAACTGGTGCCACTGAGCCAGGTTCCAAAATCGAAATACGAGTATCTGATACACCCGGTATATTGTTTGAAATCACTAAAATTTTCAATGCACACCATGCAAACGTCCAAAGCGTCTTAGTTTATCCTGATTCTGAAAATACTCAAAATAAAATTTTAAGCGTCCGAGTAAAAACACTAAATCCATTAGCTATGATTGAAGATCTTCGTAAAAAGGGCTTCGATGTCCTATGGCCTAATTTACCAGGTGTTTCATTATAATGAAAAAGGCCGTATTTGTTTATTCGCCTGAACAACTCGGATATAAATTTTCAGATACACATCCTTTCAATCATAAACGTTTGACGCTAACAATGGATTTACTAAAAAATATCGACGCTCTCAAAGATATAGATATTGTGCCAGCACGTGTCGCAACAGAAGAAGAACTCTTACTTGCACATGATCCTAAATACATTGATATTGTTAAAAGAGCCGGACATGGCGAGCTTACTGAGGCACAAGGTGAAAGCTATGGCATCGGTACAGAGGATACACCTATTTTTAAAAATATGCATGAAGCAAGTGCACAACTTGTCGGTGGGACATTAACAGCTGTCGATTATGTCATGGAAGGAAAATCTGAGCATGCCCTAAACCTCGGTGGAGGTCTACATCATGGCTTCCGTGGGCGCGCTTCGGGTTTTTGTATTTATAATGATAGTACAGTAGCTATTCGTTATTTACAGGAAAAATACAAGGCCCGTGTGCTATATGTAGATACCGATGCCCATCACGGAGACGGCGTACAATGGAGTTTTTATGAGGATCCTGATGTTTGTACTTTATCGATACATGAAACGGGACGCTACCTATTCCCAGGGACAGGGAATATTACCGAACGTGGCAATGGCCAAGGTTATGGTACATCTTTCAACTTTCCAATTGATGCATTTACTGAAGATGAAAGTTTCTTAGATATATATGAAAAAGCTATGCGTGAAGTCTTTGAGTTTTTCAAACCAGATGTAGTCTTAACACAAAATGGGGCAGATGCACATTACTTTGATCCTTTGACACATTTATATGGTACTATGAATATTTATAAAGAAATTCCGAAGCTTGCTCATAAATTAGCACATGAATATTGTGGAGGAAAATGGATTGCTGTCGGTGGCGGTGGTTACGATATTTGGCGCGTTGTTCCAAGAGCATGGTCTATGCTATGGTTGGAAATGACAGATCAAGAAATGCCTGCAGGTGCTCTGCCTCAGGCTTGGTTAGACCGCTGGCAGCCCGAAGCACCAGTGCCCTTTATTCCAACGTGGGAGGATCCAATCCCTCTCTATGAGCCAATTCCACGAAAGGCCGAAATCGAGGAAAAGAATGCACAAATGTTAGACAAAGCGTTACACATTATACGCATTGAAAAACGTGTTTAAAAAGTTAAGCCTCATGATTATCGTGAGGCTTTTTTCATGTTAGCAGTGATTGTGTTCTATCCGTCACTTTCAATGTTCTATCCGCCCCATCTATCCATATCAAAAAAACACACGTAAATCATTAAATAGGATTTACGTGTGTTTTATAATTATTGACTTTTTACAGATTGTCGCTGTTCAATACGATACGGTAAAATAACGGCTTCATTCTCAACAGGTTCTTTGTTCATTAATTTTGTCAGTAGACGCATTGCAACAGCGCCAATATCGTATAGTGGCAATGCTACACTAGTTAGTTGCGGACGCACCATACGTGCTAGCTTTGAGTTTTCAAAACTGATGACCTCTATATCATCTGGAACACTTTTACCTGCGTCCTGAGCACCGTGAATCAATCCAATTGCTAGTTCATCGCTACCTGCAAAATAAGCTGTTGGGGGATTTTCAAGGGAAGATAATGTTTCCCAAGCCTCTAAGCCTGTATCATAACTAGACTCATCACCAACAATAAGTGATTCGTCTATAGTTAAACCTGCATTTTGTAGTGCTTTTTTATAGGCTTCAAGCTTGTATTTGCTGTTAATCGTATAAGTAAGTGGCCCTGTTACAAAACCAATTCTTGTGTGGCCATTTTTTATCAGTAACGTAATGGCCTCATTAGCCGCCTGGAAATAATCAATATTTACAGTTGCAATTGTTTGCGACTCATCTACTGAACCTGCAAGTACAATCGGCACAGGTGAATGATCCATCGACAGTCGCATTTTTTCAGTTACTTCATCACTCATCATTACAATACCGTCCACTTGTTTACCTAGCATTGTATCCAGCAGTTGTAATTCTTTATCTTCATTTTGATCTGAGTTGGCTAGAATAATATTGTAACGATACATTGTCGCTATATCCTCCACGCCACGTGCCAGTTCCGCATAAACATTATTTGCAATATCCGGGATAATCACGCCAACTGTTGTTGTTTTCTTACTTGCCAAACCACGCGCTACAGCGTTCGGACGATATTCTAATCGTTCAATTACTTCTAAAACTTTTTTTCGTGTTGCCGGTTTTACATTTTGGTTACCGTTGACTACACGAGAAACTGTTGCCATGGAAACACTTGCTTCACGGGCAACATCATAAATTGTAACAGTCATCGTACGTGCCTCCCTTTTTCCTTATATAGCCTTATCATACGATAATTTTCATATCCATTTCAAGAACAAGTAAGTCCATCAATCGAAAAACCAAGTAGTAATAGTACTATGATAGACATTATTTTGTCACCAAAGTATTCTTTTGTACTATTGTGCAAGAAATACATGCAAACTTATACAATTTGCTTATCATTCAATATGTAATATTTTCATTCGATAAAGTGAAACTTCAATCAGTGGGGATTTTCTTCATCCCCACTGATCGTTAGTTGAACCAGGCGGGTGTTTACTGTCTCATTCTCATTTTACCACTTGAGGTGGTCGCTTTACTAATCGTTAATATGGGACAAAAAAACCGTTTGTCAAAAATGACAAACGGTTTTTAACTCATTACTTTAAAATTTCAGGCACGAATCTCATGATTTTTCATGAATTTTTGAAGTGTATCGTAGAATGCATCGAATGTCGGAATATCCATTTGTTGTTGTGAATCAGAAAGTGCTACGGATGGATCTGGATGAACCTCTGCCATTACACCGTCTGCACCGATAGCAATTGCTGCTTTCGCACATGGTAATAGTAAATCACGACGACCAGTTGAATGCGTTACATCTACAAATACCGGTAAATGTGTTTCTTGTTTTAAAATCGGCACCGCTGAGATGTCTAATGTGTTACGTGTTGCTTTTTCGTACGTACGAATACCACGTTCACATAGGATAATATTTTCATTCCCTTTAGACATAATATATTCTGCAGCGTGAATGAACTCATCAATTGTTGCCGCTAACCCACGTTTTAAAAGGACAGGCTTATTCGTTGCACCAGCTGCTTTTAATAATTCAAAGTTTTGCATATTACGAGCACCAATTTGGATAACATCAATATATTCTAGCGCTTCTTCTAAATGACCTGGTGTCACAATCTCGGTAATTACACCTAAACCATATTCTTCAGATACACGCTTTAAAATTTTAAGACCTTCTAAACCAAGACCTTGGAAGTCATATGGAGAAGTACGTGGTTTATATGCACCACCACGAATAAGTTTTTCGCCTTTAGCTTTAATAGATTCTGCTACAGCTGCTACTTGCTCGTATGATTCTACAGCACAAGGGCCAAATACGAAAGATGGTTTTCCTTGGCCAATTAGTTCACCGTTGATATTTATAATTGTATCTTCAGATTTTTTCTTACGTGATACAAGTAATTCTTTCTTTTTATCTGCTTCTAATTGTTTTAGTGCTGTTTTGAAGATTTGTTTAAAAATATAATCAACCGTCATTTGGTTTAATGGTCCGTTGTTATGTTCTTTAATCAGATCAAGCATGTGTCGTTCACGCAGTGGATCATAACGATTCACACCTTGTTTTTCTTTAATTTTACCGATTTCATCTACTACTGCCGCACGCTCGTTAATTAGACGAAGAATTTCTAAGTTTAATCCGTCAATTTGACTACGTAAGCTTTCTAAATCTTTCTGGCTCATGCTTCTTGCTCCTCTCCCCATGACAGACACTTTCAGAACTCTGAAATGTATGTTACATTTTTAGATATTAGCATTATTATAATCAATGTTGTTCAGAATGTCACGTATTTTTAATTTAGCGCTTCAACTCGCTAAATTATTTTGAGATATATCAAGAAAGGAAGCGATTACATTGAGTTCAAAATTATTTGCGCTTGATATCGGTACACGTTCTGTTGTCGGCATTATTTTAGTAGAAGATAAGGACCATTTTCACGTACAAGATATAATAGTGAAAGAGCATAAAGAGCGCGCCATGGTGGATGGTCAAATACATAATGTCATGTATGTGGCAGAATTAATCAATGAAATTAAACATGAGCTTGAAGAAATGCATGGCCCTTTAACAAAGGTCAGTGTAGCTGCTGCAGGTCGCTCATTAAAAACTGAGCAAGCAAGTGTGACAATTAGTATACGCAATCGGCCTATTTTTACAGAGGAAGATATTAGTCGTTTAGAGTTACAAGCCGTGCAGCAGGCGCAACAGCAGCTTCTACAGCATAAAGAGGATGCAAAATTGAGCCACTATTACTGTGTAGGCTATTCTGTGCTTTATTATCGACTAGATGGTGAAGAAATTGGTAGCCTTCTTGATCAGCAAGGAAACGAGGCACAAATTGAAGTTATTGCTACTTTCCTGCCACGCGTAGTGGTAGAATCACTCATTGCAGCTCTAAAACGCGCTAATTTAGAAATGGATGCACTCACACTAGAGCCGATTGCAGCTATAAACGTGCTAATCCCACCGACGATGCGTCGTCTTAATGTTGCGCTAGTCGATATTGGCGCAGGTACTTCGGATATTGCGATTACTGATAAAAGTACAGTTGTGGCATATGGGATGGTACCAACAGCAGGTGATGAAATCACCGAAGCGCTTAGTGACCATTACTTACTCGATTTCCCAGTAGCAGAAACGGCTAAGCGCCAACTGCAAACTGAAGATGAAATATTAATTCAAGATATTTTAGGCTTTGATCAATTTTTTGCGAAAGCCGAAGTGCTAAAAGCTATTGAGCCTGCTGTAAAACAATTGGCACAGGCCATTGGAGAAGAAATCTTACGTCTCAATAATCGTACTACTCCGAAGGCTGTAATGCTCGTAGGTGGTGGGAGTTTAACGCCAAATCTTACAACGGAACTTGGACTTGTGCTCGATTTGCCTACAAATCGTATTGCGGTACGTGGCGTCGATGCTATACCAAACTTAACAAAAGAAGAACATATAAAACCTTCACCTGAACTAGTCACACCAATTGGTATTGCCATTGCCGCAAAGAAAATGCCCATCCAATATATGAGCTTAACTGTCAATGAGCAAGTTGTCCGCCTATTTGAACTAAAGGAAATGACAGTTGGTGACGCATTTTTAGCTGCCAACATTCGTGCTAAACAATTGTATGGCAAGCCAGGACATGGTTTATCCGTGAGCGTCAATGGACAGGATATTTTCATCCCAGGTGGACACGGACAACCCGCGCAAATTTTAGTAAATGGTCAACAGGCATCAACAAAAACCATTATTAAAACTGGTGATGCCATCCAATTGATAGAAGGACAGGATGGTCAAATAGCAAAAGCTACTGTCAGAGATATTGTGGATGATGCAGCTATCAAAACGGTCACTATTCAGGACATAAAGTATATTATCGAACCAAAAATTACTGTGAATAATGCACCTGCATCACTTGATACCACATTAAACGATCGTGATATTATTGCTTTTCAGATTGTCGAAACAGTCGAGGATGTATTTAAATTCACAAATAATTGGGATTTACTAAAGCGATTTGAATCTTATTATATTCATGTAGACGGTAAGCCATTATATTTACCAGAGTTTTCTGCCCATTTATTAATTAATAGCAAGCCATGCAAATTGTCATACGCAGTCCAAGACGGAGATATGATTGAATTTCAACAACAGGCATTACCAACTGTTCAACGAATCGCTGATCAGATGAATATTTTACTTGAGGATAAAATTATGATTCATTTCCAAAATGAAGTTTTGGAGCTAAATAAAATTGCCCATGAAGTGCTCGTCAATCAAGCTGTCGTACCACCGCTTTCTACAGTACCAAATGGCGCGACAATTTCGTTCAAAGAAAAGGATCAAAGTCGATGGATTTATCAAGATGTGTTTCGTTTCTCAAGCTGGCAACTCCCTACTACATTTAAGGGAAACTTTACGATACTACGAAACGGTCAGCCAGCAAGTTTTGACATGGAAATTTTCGGTGGCGATAAGTTAGAAATACTACTTGAAGAAGCTCACCTATCATACTAATAAAAAAGGGATACAATACGTCTTTGTTAAGACGTACAGTATCCCTTTTCGTACATTTTTACGCGCGAACTTCCTCTGCTTTATCTTCAACAGCTTGCTCTACAGCATCCTCTGCTTTTGCATCTGTTTTTTCAGTAAAGTCTTCAAGTGGCTCTTCTCCCTCAAATGAGACAGTCCCATCGTCGAAAACAGTTGGCGCTTTTGCAGATTTCAATGTTTTCACTTTTTCTACCAACTGTGTAGATTGCTCTTGAATTTGTTTTGATAATTGAACTGTTTTATCTTTTGCCGTCAATGATAAATCTGCACTCTTATCTTTTAAGTTAACAGCTTGTACAGCCACATCACTACGTAAATCCTTCCCTGGTTTCGGAGCTAGTAATAAGCCTGCAGCTGCACCTACAATACCTCCAACTAATGCGCCAATGACAAAATCTTTCATGTTCACACGCTCCTCTTCATAGATCGATTCTTGTGAATTATAAAGCTGCGGCAATGAACTTTCTAGTTGTTGTTCTTTCACTTCATTAAAATTCGGTTTTTGAGTCGTCATGCTACAATTCCTCCCCATTTATCTAATGCGCCTTGGCGTAATTATGCCGGTGAATTTTGCATCCGGCTAATAATCATACGCATGAGGCTTTATTTTTATTCAGAAGGCAGTTAACGCCAACCAAATAATAATTATTTTTTACGGCCCCATTTTCTTTTCGGCTTGTCCTCATTTGCTGTATCGAAAGAATATGGGTCCTCTTGTACAATTTCTTGAGCCTGCTCGATTATTTTACGTTTCTTCCACTTATCTGCAATGCCCATTGCAACATTACTCCACTGAACAACTTGAGCAATTTTTTCTTCATTTTGCTCAATATTTTTTGAGATAGACGAAGTAATTTGCTGTACCGAAGTATTTAAACCGTTCACGGAGTCCCCAATTCCCTTGACTGCATGAACAACAGAATTTAACTGTTTGGATTTATCTTGAATATCCTCAGCTAAGCTATTTGTTTTGACTAATAAGGAAGTCGTTTCGCGTGTAATACCTTCCATTTGTCCCTCAATGCCTGCAAAAGTACCCGTTAGGCTGTTAAGAATCGATTTAAGCGAAAACAACGTCATACCGATGCTCACACATAAGATTAGAAAACCGATTGCCGCAATAATTGCAGCAATATACAAAATAACTTCCATAAATAGACCTCCCACTAGTAAGAATTACATTACTATTACTTTCCCTATCTTCGACAAAAAAAACTGAATTCCTTCCCATTTTTGAGAAAAAACAGCTTATTCCTTGCGGATTAAGCTGTTTCGTTGTTATATCATTTCGTCTAGAAGTACTATTGTTACTTCTAGACGAACGGACTTTTACTTCTGTTGATACGTTACACTGTCCTTTTGACATACAAAACAGTTCTGAATCATTTTAGCAAGTCTTCAAAAGCGTCTTGGAATTTGTGGACATCCCCAGCGCCCATAAATAAAAACACTGCGCCTTCATGCTTTCTTAACACTTCGATGCCTTCAGTAGTAATCACAGCACTCCCCTCAATCAGTGAAGCTAAATCTTGAATTGAAAGGGCGCCTTGTGTCTCCCTAGCTGAACCGAATATATCACATAAGTAAGCTGTATCTGCAAGGCTTAGGCTATCTGCAAAATCTTGTAAAAATGCTTGTGTACGTGTAAATGTATGTGGTTGGAAAATAGCTACCAGTTCACGTTCAGGAAATTTTTGACGAGCTGATTGAATCGTCGCACGAATTTCTGTTGGATGGTGTGCGTAATCATCTATTAATACATTATTCCCAATATCCGTTTCAGTAAAACGTCTTTTCACACCTTTATATGTGTTCAAACGTTCTTGAATAATCTCAGGAGAGATACCTTCATATTGACAAAGTGTAATAACCGCTAAGGTATTTAATACTGCGTGATCTCCAAACAACGGAATAAAGAAAGTACTATAAAACTCATTACGAACAAATACATCAAATGTTGTTCCCTTAGTCGTTTTCTCAACATTACGTGCTTCAAAATCATTTTCAGCACCAAATCCATAATAAACAACAGGTACTTTCGCTTGAATACGTTGAAGATGTTCATCATCACCACATGCAATGATGGCATTTTTCACTTGTAATGCAAGTGATTGGAAAGCTGAATAGACATCTTCTATATTTGCAAAATAGTCTGGATGATCAAAATCAATATTAGTCATTACAGCGTAATCCGGATTATACGCTAAAAAGTGTCGTCGGTATTCACATGCTTCCATCACAAAGAAGTCTGCATTCTCATGTCCAGCTCCCGTACCATCACCGATTAAATAGGATGTTGGTTTATAGCCACCTACAACATGGGACATTAAACCCGTAGTAGATGTTTTACCATGTGCACCCGTAATTGCAATTGAAGTGTAATTCCCAATATAATCGCCTAAAAACTTGTGATAACGAATAATCTCAACACCGATTTCACGTGCACGTACTAATTCTGGATGTTCATCAGGAAAAGCATTTCCTGCAATTACCGTCATACCTTGTTTAATATTATCTGCATTAAATGTAAGAATTGGAATATTACGATCACGTAACGGCTGCTCCGTGAAGAAATACTTGTCAATGTCTGAGCCCTGTACTTGTTCACCAGCATCGAATAAGATTTGTGCAAGTGAACTCATGCCAGAACCTTTAATGCCTGTGAAATGAAAAACTGTCATTAATTAAACCCCCCGGGAAATACTAAATCCCATCTATCATCTATTAGGTGTATCGTATTTTTTATGCTCTAAATTTTAGGTATTAATACCTTTTTAAACACCAAAAAATACGTACTGTTCAAAACATCTTGTCTATTATAGCACTATTTATACATAAGGATAAATGTGCAACTTTTCTAAAAAAACTAATTTCGACGAAAGTCAGGTAATCTATACGAAAACACTGCAATTCTTATTCAAACATAGCAATTAAATCTTGCTCAGTAATATAACTTTCACGTGGTTTACTACCTCTTGCTTCTGATACAAAACCATGAGATTCTAACATATCAATTAAACGTGCAGCACGATTATAACCGATATGATACTTGCGTTGAATAAGAGACGTAGAGGCTCCCCCTTGATCATAAACAAATCGGCAAACATCCTCAAACAGATCATCCTGCTCTGCAGAAACTTCAATTTTCTTTAAAAGCTCCTCTTGGTCGAAGATATAATCCGGTTCACCTTGTTCACGAACATGGTCTATAATCGCTTCTATTTCATCATCCGTCACAAATGTCCCTTGCAAACGTACTGGTGCAGACATTCCATTACCTAAATATAGCATATCGCCTCGTCCAAGTAACCTTTCTGCTCCTTGCCCATCTAATATAGTGCGCGAATCTATTTGCGACGACACCGCGAAGGCAATACGTGTGGGAATATTTGATTTGATGAGCCCTGTAATAACGTCCACAGACGGTCTTTGTGTCGCAACAATTAAATGAATACCACAAGCACGTGCCTTTTGGGCAATACGACAAATTGCCTCCTCCACATCTGCAGGAGACATCATCATTAAATCTGCTAACTCATCGATGACAATTAAAATATACGGTAATTTTAAACTATGCTCATTATTTTTATCAGCTAATGCATTATAGCGCGTGATATCTCGTGCACCAGCATGTGCAAATAACTGATATCGTCGCTCCATCTCCTCTACAGCCCATTTTAATGCTGCTGTTGCAGCCTTAACATCTGTAATAACTGGACTGACTAAATGAGGAATATGATTGAACGGAGCAAGTTCCACCATTTTAGGGTCAATCAGCATTAATTTTAACTCATGTGGTGCAGCCTTATATAATAAGCTAACCAAAATGGAATTAATACAAACTGACTTTCCTGAACCTGTAGCCCCAGCGATTAAACCATGTGGCATTTTTCGTAAATCAATCGTTACAGGCTTTCCTGTTAAATCCAGCCCAAGTGCCGCTTCAAGCGGTGAATCTGATTCGAGGAAGGAAGCACTATTTGTCACTTCTGATAAACGAACAGCACGAGACACACGGTTTGGAATTTCTATCCCAATTGAACTTTTACCAGGGATCGGTGCTTGAATACGAATGTCCTTTGCTGCCAACGCTAGCTTCAAATCATCTGCTAGGTTACGAATTTTACTCACCTTTGTTCCATGACTGACTGTTATTTCAAATTGTGTCACGGCTGGCCCTTGCATAATTGATTCAATTTGAGCTGATACCTGGAAATAAGAAAGAGCTTCCACTAATGTGTCTCCTTGTTGCTCCATCCACTCAGTATCTTGTGTTTTTTCTTCAGGTGGTTCTAAATACTCTTCGCCTGGTTTATGATACACTTTGACTGGTTTAGGAGATGCCACGACTGGCTCCTCCTTTTCAGGTACCGCTTCAGCAATCGGACACTGTTCTTGTGAATTTTCCTCAACTACTTCAGTATCTCCCATAACATTTGGTACATCAATCTTTTCCTCTACAAGTGCTGGATCAACAATTAGCTCTGAATCCATTAGTGAAGTCGCTGAAATCTCATCGGCTCCTTCTAACTCCATCACTGTATTTTCTACTGTCGATGGGCGAATCATTGTTGCTACCGATGACATTGTAATCTCAGTTACCTTCTCCATTGCAGCGTTTATTGAACCTGTATTGAGAGGAGTCAGCTCTGTTTCGTTTACCATAAACGAAGATGTAGGTTCTGATTTTTCTCCAGGTGACTCAATTTCATTCATAGCAGTAGTTTCAGTTTTATGTTGATTTTCATCCGGAGTAAATGGCGCTGTATCCTTAAGCTGTTGGCGATGTTGCCACTTCTCTTTATCCGTTTTTAACATTAAAACATTAAAAGGAATACGACTTTTCTCTTGCTTAATTGCTGCTTTATCAACTGGCTCAGCTAAAACCTCTTGCTCGACGTCTTCATCTGCGGTCGGCTGTACAACTGTCACTTCACCAATATGAATTGTAGAATTTTCTATTTGTACTTGTTCCACAATCACTTCTTTAACATGGATATCCGATTCATTTGCAGAAAGTTGATCGAGAGCGAGTTCTTGCTGTACAGCTTCCTTCACTTGTTCTTCAAAACCAACTGCAAAAGATGTCGTTGGCGGTACAGCCATATTCGTAAATTCTTTTGTCTGAATCATTTCTTCTTCTTGAACTTCATCAAATGTAATTGGGTGTTTCTCTTCATTTTGACCTTCAACAAATAGTATTGGCTGCTTTTTTTCTTCATACTCTTCATCAAATGAAATCGATTGATTTTCTATTGCTTGAACTTCATCAACTGTTATTGTTTGGTGGGATGTGGCTTCAGTAACGTTAGACTCCTTAACCTGATTATTTACATCATTTGGTGTCAGGCTAGGCACTTTTTCTACTAGTATATTTTCAATGGCCTCATTTGTTGTCGCTTCTTTTACAGACGTAGGTGATGAAGGCATTTCAGCATCATTTTCTTCCTTACGTTTGTTTAACAAGTGCTCAATTGGGCTTGGCTTAGCGAAGCCGTAGACTGGTGAAGGTACATCAGTTGGTACAAAACGTTTACGATTTGGTGGCAAAGTGCTTTCAACAGTTGGTTCTTTCTTAGGAGTAGTCTCCTTTTGCTTAACTGGTTCATATTGAGCATCACGAAAAACCATACGTGCTTTTGGAAGATTCTCTTGCTCTGGCTGACTTCGTGTAATTGTCGTTCTGCCAGTACGCTTTGTGCGATTTTCTAAAAGCTCGCGAATGCCCGAAACTTCCACATCGTAAACGCGTGAATCTACGATATGATTATGTAAATGCTTCGGTAACGATAAATCTTCAATTTGTCCATAATAGGTATCTTCCATTTGATTGAATGTCTCTTTAGGTTCGGTTAATGGTTCAATTTCTTCGTCCTCTATTAATGGAAAGCGAAAAGCCCTTTGCTTAGTTTCTGGTATTTCTTTCAACGATTGCTGTTGCTCGTGTTGCTCCTGATAGTTTTCATATTCATAATCGTCTTCATATTCGTACTCATAGTCATCTCTATTTATAATTTTATCTATTTGTTTTTTAAACCAATTCACTTTGTTTCACTCATTTCTCATACACTTCGTTTATAGCGTAGTCTATGCTTTAAAAGAGAGACTTTTAAAAACAAACTCTACGTCTATATAAAAAAGCATACCATAAAAGTGTTATAGAAACTTGCATTTATAGGCCCAACCTTCACAAAAAAATCGTCACGTCACCAGCAACATTGGTAACGTAACGATTTTTGAATATACAATATACTTTTAACGAGTTGGTGTTTCAAAAGCACTGCCAATTTTCGCTTCTTCTGGTAACACTAAAATCCCTTTTTCAGACGGCGCATTTGGAATTGCTAATTCACGAGCCGAACAAAGCATTCCGAATGAATCAACTCCTCGTAAATTCCCTTCTTTAATGAGCATACCCGAAGGCATAACTGCTCCGACTTTAGCAACTACTACTTTCTGACCAGCTTCAACATTCGGTGCACCACAAACAATCTGTAAGTTCTTTTCACCTACATTTACAGTGCAAATACTTAATTTATCAGCATTTGGATGCTTTTCCTTTGTTTCTACATAGCCCACCACGAATTTTGGAGAGAAATCAACATCAAGACTAATTGTAGCACCATTCTTCGCGATAGCAGCTTCAAGTTGTACTACAAATTCTGGTGTGACTTCAACAACACCTCGTGACTCTGTTTGTACATAATTGCTGGCATTAAACAAATTAAATGCTTTAATCTCTCCTGTTTGTGCTTCTTTCAAGATGGCAATATCACCAGCACGCTCAACCTCTGTTTTCACTATAGCCTCTGTCGCTAATTGCACTAATAATACGTCTCCTACATGCTCTTTGTTGTAAAATACATTCATTGTTCTTCTTGCTCCTTTTTCACTCTGTTTTTCGCTAAAATAAAGATTGGTTCTAATTCCCCATCTTCATATATAAATGATAACGATGTAATCGGTACTGTTCCAACAGTAAAGAAATGCATGGTCATCTGTGCTAATACATCATACCCTGTTTCATTACGAATATCACCAAGTATTAATACATCTTGATGAGGGACAGATACCGTCATATCTCCCTCTATTTGTGTACGCATTTCTTTTAAAAAGCTTTCATTTAAAATACGACTTGCATCATAGCCATCGTTGGCATTAACAAAATAAAAGACATTTCCAGCCACTTCATCTTTCTTATAGACGGTTGGTAACTGTTTAACAGAAAAACGTGCCATTTCACGAATTTGTTCTACTGTCAATTTTAGTGCCTCTAGCATTGACTCATCTATAAAGCGATATGTTTTTCCTAAATCAAGTGCATAAAAAATCCGTGTTTCTGCCGTATGCTCCGTAGTGATAAATGCATGGCCCTCTTTTGATGCTTGTGGATAGGATGTTGCACGAATCACTGGATAAATTTGCGTAGCTGTTTGGAAGCCTCGTTCCATCTCCTCTTCCATTGCCATAAAGGTTTGCTCAATTGTATAAACAACTTCATTGATTGCCACCTCTTGCTTTTCACTGTATTTCGCGATAATACCTGGCAAAGAAAGGTCCATTCCTTTCCCTATTTTTTTATGATTTAAGCGCAATTTATCATGCTTTTTATCAAATTCAAAATCAAATATTTGCTCATTTAACTGTTTTTTTAATAGAGACACGAGTTGCTCTGATTTTATTTGTTTCACTTAGTTCACGTCCTTTCTATCAAATAGGCCTCGACATAAATGTGTACGGATTTTGGTTCGAGCATAGGCTTGCACGATGTTCGACACGATGTCTATCATTTCCGTAAAAAGTTAGAACGTGGCATTTTCACTCATACAGGTCAGCTTATATCCTGCCACTTCGCTTCCGGGCAGATAATTGCCGTTTGAATGTGACACGAAAAATCTAACACCCATCATTTATTCGTTTCAAAATCCGTGACATCCATTAGAGGCTAGAATTTTATTCAACAAGCTTTAGTACACCCATTGTATAAAGTTCAAAGTAAAACGGCTCACATGTTTGTGAACCGTCTTGTTCAAAACTATGCAATTATTTAATCTTAACCGAATGAACGATTTTCGTCATCTCAAGTAGATTATCTTCAATATTTTTGGCCTGTGAAATGGTCGTCATTTTCACACCGCCACTACTAACAATTAACTCGAATTCATCATCTTTTTCTGTGTTAGAGATAGCTGAAAAACCGAAACTACCATCCTTTTCATAAGTATTCTCTTTGATAATTTCTTTTGAGCTGTCTTCTTTTAGTAAATTATAATAAAGTTTGCTGTCTGAATCTTCACGATCATTGATGAAAAGAATATAAGATTCCTTTCCCTTAGATATTAAAATATTATATTTATCTGAACTGTCCTCGATTTTAAATTTAGTCGGTAAAAATAATTGAATATCTCCAATTTTATCTGTATGTTCTTCTGGCTTCTCTGCAAAAACAGTTTCCGTTATTTCGAGCCCATTTGCAATTTGTTCGTCGACAGATTGATTACAGCCAGAAAGCCCCAAAATTAAAAGCATTAAACTCAATGCTTGTAGCCACTTACGAGACATTTCTATCTTCCTTTCATTGCTAACTTTTTTTTATTTTAAAAAAATTCTAGTAAAGTTGCAACTACTCTGCTCCATTGTCACTAGTTCAAAGACACTATCTAGCTGCTAATGTGAACAAATATTGTCCAACTAACAGCGCGACAATATGCTCAAACATAGACTGACGGCTCACTAATCCTTGCGTAAAAATACCTACAGCCCCAGCACCTTGGCGAATATCTAGACGCTTTGTGTATGCTTCCATAACGGGACCAAGCTCCTTCCCAGCTCTTATTTCCTGGGCAATTTCTTTTGGTAATATAATTTGCGCACCAGCAGCCGTAAAAATTGTTCCATCAGCTAAGGCAAGAGCACCCCAATTACAGACATACATATCACCATCAATTTCAGTGACACCACCTTCAAGACCAAAAGATAAGGTTGCACCTGTAGCATGTAATGTATTTTTGGCACGATTCATCGCACCTTGTCGTGTTTCTTCTGTATTTAAAGGTTGATCAGATACTTCAGAGGCAGCTTTGACATATGTAAAAACAGCTTTTTCAAAATATTGTTTAACGATAACTTCAACTGCCTGCGTTTTTGCTTTATTCGTTGTACCAATTGCTATGTTCATAAAAATCCCTCTTTCTATACATAGAAAAAGATGCCATAAAAGGCATCTTTCATTTCACTTTATACATTAGCGTGAATCGTCTCTAATGTCGAACGGTCTGCTTTTTTCACTAATTCTACAATTAATGCTTTCGCTGCAGCGTAGTCATCGATATGAATTATTGATGCAGAAGTATGAATATAGCGCGAACACACACCAATTACAGCACTCGGAACCCCATCATTTGCTGTGTGCACACGACCAGCATCCGTACCACCTTGTGATACAAAATATTGATATGGGATATGATTAGACTCCGCAGTATCTAAAATGAACTCACGCATTCCTCGGTGCGTTACCATTGAACGATCAAGAATTCGTAGTAACGTACCTTTACCAAGCTGCCCAAATTGATTTTTATCGCCAGATACATCATTTGCAGGTGAAGCATCTAAAGCAAAGAATAAATCGGGTTTAATCATATTTGCTGATACTTGAGCACCTCGTAGTCCAACCTCTTCCATCACATTGGCGCCGGAATATAAATGAGAAGCTAGTTTTTCATCGTTCACTTCTTTCATTAATTCAACAGCTAGTCCACAGCCATATCGGTTATCCCAAGCTTTAGCCATAATTTTCTTAGGATTAGCCATCGGTGTAAATGGACATACAGGAATGATTGATTGACCTGGACGAACACCAATTGCCATAGCATCTTCTTTACTGTCGGCTCCAACATCTATCAGCATATTTTTCATATCCATTGGTTTTGCTCGTTCAGCATCTGTAAGTAAATGAGGTGGAATCGATGAAACAACCCCAGGGATAGGACCATTTTTTGTAAATACTTCAACGCGCTGCGCAAGCATTACTTGATTCCACCAGCCACCTAACGTTTGGAAGCGAATCATGCCGTTGTCTGTAATCGATGTGACCATAAATGCCACTTCATCCATATGACCTGCTACTAAGATTTTCGGTGCATCAGCTACGTCACTATGCTTTACCCCAAAAATACCACCTAAATTATCTTGAATGATTTCATCAGAGTATTTCGCCAACTCAGAACGCATGAACGCGCGTACTGCATGCTCATTACCCGGTGCACCTGGTAACTCTGTTAATGTTTTAAATAATTGTAATGTTTCCTCATTCATGATGACTCTCTCCCCACGAAGTAGAATTTTCTTCCTTGCTATTGTATCACATTTATTTCTGAAGTCGAAATATTGATAAATTTCATAAAAGTCCCCATGTATGAACGTGCATTCACTCTCTGTGCTATGATAAAATGAAGTTATAGGAAAAGGAGGATAAAACCATGAAATTACGTGATTTTTTAATTGGTGTTGCAACAGGCCTAGCCGCCGCAGTCATTATTAAAGAAGCAAGTGAAAAAGTTTCTCCGTATGTGCCTGCTGGACAAGTACTTGAAAACATAAAAAAAGATTTTAAAAAGGATGCACCGATAGACGGTTCGTGGATTTATATGAAAACAGATAATTTTACAAATGGTTTCATGACAATTCCTGTTTATCGTGGTGGTATTTCACGCATGCATGAGGGTGAAATGCAAACATTCGAATTCGCTGCTGATGCTCGCTCTGGTGTTGTTGTTGAACTAATTGAAGTATAATCTTCACAAGAAAAATAGTCTTTTTGCCGCATTTGCGCAGAAAAGGGGCTGCCTCAAATGTTGAGTCAGCCCCTTTTTTCATTTTACTCAGAAAGTCCTTTATTATTAAAATACTTTTTGTATTTACGGTAGTAGTTTAAATTATTTAACGTTAGTTTTACCCAACGTTTTGCATTCATATCCTCATTAAAGTACAGTGAGTTCGTATATTTCCCCTCACGAATCAATTTTTGCGCTTCTAGCTTAAGTTTTTCATTTGATGCGTATTTGAATAGTACGCCTTTAGGAATAATCATCCACAAATGCTTATCCTGAACATACGTTACTTCTTGTTCAATATTTAACATATGATCGTCAGCTACGTATTTCATTAAGTTATGACCACTTGCTGTAACATAATAGCTTGAACGGCCGTTGCGTAAATTGATTTCAAATAGCTTATACTGTTTGTCACGTATATCGTATTTCATATCAAAATTAGCAAAGCCAGTATAGCCGATATCCTCTAAGAAGAAGCGAACCTGATCCATTAATTCTTTATCATATGTTGTGACGATTGCAGCATAACTTCCAATACCTTCCGGAGAATGTTCCTCCAAAATAGGGTTTCCAAGACACATTAACTTCACTTTGCCGTCTTTTCCTACGTACGCATTTAATACACGCATGTAAGAATCATCGCCTGGGATGAACTCTTGAATTATCATTGTATCTTGGTAAGTTGAACTATAGATTGCTTTTAAAATTGCTGTTTTTTCTGCTTCATCATGCGCTAAGAAAACTTTTTTCTTTCCAGGGAATTTACAAGCCCAGTATTCCACTGAGTTCGATGCCTTTAAAATAATCGGGTAATCGAACGGTGGTGTGAAGGACTGATAGTTTTCAGCTGTCACCGTTGTTGTTCCTGGATACTTAAAGTTGTACTTCTCACACATTTTATAGAAGTTTTCTTTCAGTAAAATTTCATCCATTAATGATTCGTCAATATAGGGTACTGTAAAATACTCCTGTAATGCTGGTTTGTTTTTAATGATTAGTTTTGCATAATCATCACCACAAGCAAGTAGCAGTAAATTTTTATCAGCATATTTTTTTGCCACTGCTGCGAGTGCAGGAGCAAATACGTCCTGTTCATTTAGACGATCTATTTCTTGAAAATTAAGGATATGGCTATCCTGAGTAGCTGTTAAATGTGAACGTCCTAATACGAGTGGTTTAATACCGTATGCCTCGTAAAATGCACGTGCCATGCCATATGCATTCATATCTGACCCTAATAATACTGGTAAAAATGGTTGCTCCGTTGCCATCGTTATTTCAACTCTCTTTTGTGTTTTAGTATAGCTTTTAGTGTATCATATTTTCTAATATGTTCACGAAAAAAAAGCCCCAAAAGATTTTTTAAAAGCCTACGATATGAGCGTGGTAGTATGAAACGCCTCCAGCATCAACGAGACAGGGGTACGAAACTAGGTTGGAGGATGCTCGGCGCTCGCTCGCGGACAGATTCAAAAGATATTTTTTATAGCGAAAACAGGGCGCCAGGTATTCATTTTTTTGAGAAAATGTTTGTCGATTCGTTTATTCATAATTTACTTTATAATCATCAGATGTAATCCATTTGAATTTCAAAGAGAAGATACGTAGTAAAATAACATTTAATAATATAGGTAATACGATAAATAATGTTATGGCTAATGTCATGCTATATGGTGTCCAGCCAACTAAGCTTAGATATTTCAATGGTCCAACAAACCCACCTAAGCCAAAACCAGCGCTATATGGTGTACCCACAATTTCAAATAGACCAGCCAGCGCTCCTAAGATTCCCGCAGTTAGTATCATTGGAAAGGCAATTTTAGGCTTCATGAAAAAGTTACGCATTTGAATTTTTGCAGATGCTACGTGCGCAATCGCTGTACCAATATTATTTGCTTTATAGCTAGCGATACACATACCTACACCCGATGCACAAACACCGAGGTTGGCCGCGCCCGCACCCACACCTGAAAGCATAATAACTGTCGCCACACCAATAGTAGAAATTGGTGAAATGATTAAGATAGAGAATATCATTGCTATGAAGGAACCCATTACTATTGGTTGCAATGTTGTTAAATGTTCAATAATCAGACCTACATAGCCAGAACCTTCACGTACATACGGTAAAATCGCATTACCGATTAAACCAGGTACAAACATGGAAAGAGCTGGCATTAATAGCAGCGTAAAGTCTTTCAATTTGTTGCCTAAAAATTGCACAAATAACACAGCTAAAGCTGTTGTAATCCCTATATTAATAACCACACCAATGCCGGCAATCGTAATGCCCGCTTCAGCATCAATAGTATATACACCACTACCGACAAACGCAGCTAGTCCGACACTACAAGTTTGAACTGGTGTTAATTTGAAACAAATCCCTGTCATAGCACCTATGACAACTGGTAATAGACTCATCGCTAAAACTGAAGTATTCAAAATGATTTCCAACTGGGGCACATAGGGAATAAACAGTTTTAATATCTCTCCTACTAATGCGTTTGGAATTAAACAAACGACAATTCCCATGCTCATACCGGTCAGTACATTATTTATAAAATTCTTCATTGTATTCATTTCCCTTCTGACAATCAAACTCTCTTTTGATGTTATCTCAGTATATTAATTTCCGATTAATCGGTCAATATGCAATATTCAGAAAAGTGTATACTAATCTTGGTAATTAGCGGATGTAATCAATAATCAGAAAGTAGACGCTTTCAAATAGCTGAATAATACAGAAATTATTTCTTCACTTTTTCACCAACGATGCAATGTTTTACTATAATCGCTAAGGAAAAATTAAAATTTCACCAAGGAAGTAAACAATCTTGAGACGTGTAATACTTTAGCCTAAATGACAACTTTACCCTAAGTACAGTACACAGTAACGAAAGCTTTCTAAACAGAAAAAAACGCATGAACACTAAGGTTCACACGTTTTACTTTTTAGAATGTAATGACAGCTTGTCTGCTACGTTCTAACTTATCTACAATTTCTTTGCCTGTAGCATCCCATTTCATCATACGGTAATACGCATCATGATAGAAAATAAATCCGTAGCCATTATCTAATGCTTCTTTCATAATACGCTCTTTGGCAAATACACTCGTCATTGGATAATCGTCATATGCTAATACCCATAATGGATTTTGATGAGCATGTGTTGGCATAATATCTGCCATATGCAACAGTACTTCATCGTTTTGTGTTAATTTAATGATAGCATGTCCATTACTATGCCCACCTGTATGGATCATCTCGATACCTGGTGTTACTTGTAATGTACCCTCATAGGTTTCCACTAAATGTTGTACTGGCTCCCAGTTTTCTTTCCAATACGTGTTTTTTGAGCGGATGTTTGGCTCACGCATTTCATCCCATTCAATCTTTGTTACATAAATTTTTGCGTTTGGGAATGTAGGTACTAAAACATCACCTTCCCACTGCGTTAAACCGCCAGCATGATCAAAATGCAAATGTGTCATTAACACAACATCAATATCCGCAGCCGTTAAGCCAAGCTCTTGTAAGCTATCAGCTAATGTTGATTCCTCAGTTACACCATAGTTACGTAATTGCTTTTCGTTTAACTTGTTAAAACCGACTCCTGTATCAATCAGATAGTTTTTACCTTCATATTGAATTAAGATAGGTTCTGTCGCTAATTCGACTTGATTTTTTTCATTAACTGGATATTTGCGTGACCAAAGCGGCTTTGGTACAACGCCAAACATTGCACCGCCATCAAGGCAAGTGACACCCCCGTTTAGCCATGTTAATGACATATTGTGAAACTGTAATTGATCCATCCATACTCCCCCTAGAAAACTATTTTGTTATGAACTGTGATTCTAGACGATAAATCGGTTGCCCCTTAGCAGAAAATTTCTGCTCATATTCTGTCATAATATTGTCCTCAGGCATATTCGCATGTAGGTCGAGTGATACATACTTCAACAACATGCCATATTCAGACATACTAATTAACGAATACTCAAACAAACCACGGTTATCCGTTTTAAAATGGATTTCCCCTTTATCAACTAAAATCGACTCATATAATTTCAAAAAACCCTCATGCGTTAGACGACGCTTTGCATGGCGTAGTTTAGGCCAAGGATCTGAGAAATTCAAATACACGCGCTCTACATCGTTTTTCTCGAAAAATTTATATAAATCCGAGCCATTTACTTTTAATAAACGTAAATTCGCTGGAGATTTAGCCTCTAAAATATTTTCTAGTGCACAAACTATTACACTATCATAAAGCTCTATACCAAGATAATTGACATTTGGGTTCTGTAAGGCCATCCCTGTCACAAATTGCCCTTTCCCTGTACCCACCTCAATATGCAGCGGGTTGTCATTGCCGAAAACAGCCTGCCAATTTCCTTTAAAGTCTTCAGGATTTGGAATGATCACCTCTGGATGACTTGTAATCATTTCCTCTGCCCAAGGCTTATTTCTTAATCTCAATTTTCTTCCTCATTTCCTTCTAGGTAATTATTTAATGATTTTTTATAGTATAACGTAAATCCATCAATTTCGCATAAAATTATTGCGAAATGATATTGTTTCATTTATCCAAAGTCATCGTCTTCCATGCATTCTGTTTGACACCACAGTGGATAACCATCCCCTGTTCAATCACACCTATATAATTACCATCTGTATGACTATCAATCTTGTCAGAGTCCAAGATAATCTCAAATTGATTGCTTTGCAAAAAAGTAATTTCTTTAAACTTAGTATGCTTCTCAAAAAAAACAGTCGCGAAAATAAATAGTAATTTTAAACGTGAAATGCCGTGAACAATCGTCACTTCAATTTTTCCATCGTCGGGTTTAGACATCGGTGAAATTTTCATGCCACCACCAAAATAGGGATGATTGCTCATAGCGACAAACCATGCCTGCTTAAAATGCCACTCTTGATCGTTTGTACGAACTGTCACATCAAAGCGCTCAAAACCAAATAATCCTCTAACAACAGCAGCGGCATAGGAGAGTTTGCCGAGCCCTATTTTATTGAGATAATATTTAAGACGCGACTTATTAATGTACTTTGTAATATATGCATCGAATCCAATACCTGCATTATTTACAAATAGTTCATGTTGCATTGTGCCAAACTGAATCATACCTATATCCATCGATATTCCGGCTAATTCAGATTGTACATATGTCTCAATTTGTTTAGCATTTCGAAATATCGGGAAATATCGTGCGAAATCATTCCCTGAGCCTGCGCGTACAACGCCAATAACCATAAAGTCATTATGTACGACACCGCTGACAACTTCATGAATCGTGCCATCCCCACCGACAATGACGATGAGCTTTCTTGTCTGTGCGCCATGTGCCCATCGCCTTGCAATTTCTAGTCCATGCCCTTCGTATTCTGTAAAGGCAATTTCATAGTGTATGGTTAAATGTCGTTGCAGACGGTGCCAAACTTTCTTTCCTTTCCCATTACCAGCTGCCTCATTTATAATAAATAGTACATGCATACGTTAGTCCTCAGCTGATGGCTGTGATGTCTGTTGCCAAATATCACGATTAAAGGACGTCGTTTGTACATTATTTAAAATCGTTTGTGCAGCACGAATTTGCATATGCTTCATAGGAGAGGATACCTTTTTCAACTGTTGCATCCAATCCCCATAATTGCGGTGATCCACAAATTGTATACTAAAGGACGATCCCGGATAGTCGAAATAGCCATTACGTGTTAATACAACTTTTCGAATGGGCATATCTATCTGATCTTGCTTAAATAACTGTGTTAAAACCGATTCCATACGGCTTAAATTAATCATAGGATTAAGTATTTTAAAATCCTTTGTCCCAACTTTTTTCACCCAAAACCGTTCGCTACTACCTACATACACCGCTTGATTTTCCGCCTCAAGCACTGTAATACAAATACATTCTGTTGGTGACATTAAAACAACATCGAGTTCGATTGGGGCTTTTCGCACCTGTAAAATAGGATAATAAAACACTAAATAATTATCCGGCAAATTTTGCAGTAAAGTACGTAATAAAGAGTCACGCATAAATCGAGGATCGACATACGATTTTTCTCGCAAAGTTGAGCTTGCCCATTTCATTTGGAAATGGAAAAATTGATCGATGAACATCCGCTTCAATTCGTGAATAGACTGCGGTGCATATACTATTTTTGGCTCAAAGGTTAACGTCGTTTCCTCTTCCGGAATAAAATCTTCCTCATTCACGAGCTCATTCGTTACCTCTATCTGTTCAATATCTTCTTTTATATCTTCCTTCTGACGACCAGTAAAAATTTTTCTGAATAACGAGAAGCGTACTTTTTCCTCAAATGGCTCATTTTCTGTGTCATTGTCGACATGCTGCCACTCGCTAATTTCCTCTCCCGACTCCCATTGTCGTTTAACACGTTCCCATTGATTTTTCTTTAACCGTACAAATTGTGTTGGATATCTAGCTAAATCAATTTGATAACGTGAAACATAATCTTGTATCTTCACTAATTGTGCCATTTTAAGGTCACTCCAATCTTACTGCCCAAGTAAATCATCATCTTTTTTTATTTTACATGACGTTACAGGAGAAAACATCCATATTTTGCTCTATAAAAAAAGAACTACCCTAAAACCTTGGTTCATAATCAAGGTTTTGAGTAGCACTTTTTAACGATTAACGCTTATTTCGCTTCGATTGAAATTGGTAATTTTGCCTCAAATGCATTTTGTAATTTGCGAGTCCATTCACCAGGAACACCAGCACCAATTTTATTGCCATCTACATCGATAACTGGCGTCACTTCTGAAGATACAGAAGACACAATGATTTCATCCATTGTTAATAGGTCACCTTTTGTCATCGGCTCTTCAATGACTGGTAAACCAATCTCTGTTGCACATTTTAAAATAACTTGACGTGTAATGCCATTTAAGATGTAGTTATTTGCAGGATGCGTATAAAGTTTACCATCTTTAATACCATAAACATTGGCAGACGAACATTCTGTGACAGTTTCACCGCGGTGTAAAATCGCTTCGTAGCAACCTTTTTCAGATGCTTCTTGTTTCGCAAGTACAGCGCCAAGTAAATTTAAAGATTTGATGTCACAACGTAACCAGCGGATATCTTCTACTAATGTTGCTTTTACACCTTTTTCGAAATTTTCGATTGAACGCTCGCCAGCTTTCACATTGCCTGTTAAGATAGCTGGTACACTCGCATCCGGGAAGATGTGGTTACGAGAATTCGTACCACGCGTAATTTGAAAGTACACATGACCTGTGTCTAAGTTATTTTTTTCAATTAAATCGTGTAATAATTTGTGTAAAACGTCTTTTGTATAAGGAATGACAAGACGAATTTTTTCGGCACTGGCATAGAAACGATCAATATGCTCTTGTGCTGTGAACATATTTCCGTTATATACTTTGATTACTTCATAAATGCCGTCACCAAATTGGTAACCACGGTCTTCTGGTGATACTACAATAGATCCTTCTTCAACGATTTGATCATTCAATAATGAGTATGCCATGTTCATTCATCCTTTTCATTTTCGAGTTATTTTTGCCCTGCAAGTTCAACAATTGCTTCTGCATAAATAGCTGCAGCTCTCACTAAGTTTTCAACAATAACGTATTCATCCGCACGATGCGCTACATCTGGCTCGCCAGGGAATAGCATACCGAAAGCGACACCTTTTTTCATGACGCGTGCATACGTACCACCACCAGTTGATAATAGGGGTGTTTCGTAATCTCCAGTATGACGTCGATAGACACCAGCTAACGTTTGAATTAATGTATCATCTTCACTCACAAAATGAGGTTTTGAGTCATCTTGAATATCCAGAGAAAATCCTTTTTCTGCAGCTAAGCGTTGCGCTTCTGTCATTTTTTCATCAAATGGATACGTTACAGAATAGCGCATGCTAATGACCATGTTGCTACCTTTCGTCACATCATAGGTTACAATACCAGGATTTAAAGTCGTTTTACCTGACATTTCGTCCTCAAACTGTAAGTCAAGGGCGTAGCCATAATGGTCATGATGAAATACATTTGCCACAAAGTCAACAAATCGCTTACTTACCTCTGTTGTCAGCTCTTGTTGTAAAAATGCTGCAAGATAAACAGCCGCATTGATGCCTTTTTCAGGCTCCATTGCATGAGCTGCTTTCCCTTTGATAGTTATTATATAGTGAGAACCGTCCATTAATAAAGAGCCTTCTAGCTGATTTTTGCTTAAAAATGTTTGAAAATTCTGCTCCAATTGTAAAGAAACGAATTGAATTGTCGCTACTGCACAATCTGGTACCATATTTGGGCGCTTCCCAGCATTAAATAGTAGTAGCTGTTCTTTTGATGCATCCCCTATTTTATTTTGCGAAAACACAAGCTCTGCAATGCCCTTTTCTGCATTAATGAGCGGGAAATCTGCATCTGGTGCAAAACCGATTGTTGGCATTTCCTCATGTTTAAAGTAGTGGTCGACACAGCGGAAGCCTGTCTCTTCATCCGTACCGATAATCATACGTATACGTTTGTTTAGTTGAATACCTGCGTCTTTTACTAGCTTCATTGCCATCCAAGCTGCGATCGTTGGGCCTTTATCGTCAATAGCACCACGGGCAAATAACTTACCATCTGCAACCGTGCCGTTAAAAGGTGGGTATGTCCAGTTCGCTTCATCACCAACTGGCACAACATCTACATGACATAAGATACCGAGTAAATCTTCACCCTCACCCATCTGTATATGTCCGGCATAATTATCAACATTTTTCGTCTCTAGTCCTTCAGATTGACCTTTTGCTAATAACCATTCGAGGGCCTTTAGCGGTCCTTCACCAAAAGGTACTTCTGTAGTTATTGACGTTTCATCCAGTACACTATTAATTTGCACAAGCTCCTGCAGTTCTTGTACTAATTCATCTTGTCTTTCCATTGCAGCCTGTAACCAATCCATTTCATGTACCTCCTCCAATATAATAAGATTATTCTACTCTTTACACTAAAAATTACAATCAACTTTTTAATGATCGTCTATCAATTTCGCCTTGGCGTAATTGCGTCCGGATTTGAATTGTGCCTAAGTCTGCACGATGCAGATCAGTTAGCCGTTGTCGCTTGGATGAGGCGAATTTAGGCTAACATTCTAAATTCATTCCTTTCAAAATCCGTGACATCCACTGAAGGCTTTATCTTCATTCAGTAGGTGTTTGGACACCCACTGAAAAGGAACCACATCGGTATTCATCTCACCACCTTCAGAAGTGGGAGTCTTCTGTATCTGCCGCTACGCTTTCGATACCAAAAACATCTGCTGAATAAAGATAATTTATCTAACACTACCACATATAGCATCTATTTCACTATTTTCCACAAAATACGGTATAAACTTTGTGTATGATTTGTAAATTTCAATTGTATTCACTAGAAAAACAGCTAGTTTTTTTATATAATGAAGTTATCAGAATAATTGTTCTGAACATAAAAATTAGAAGAGGGGATGTCTAAGGCAGCAACTTAAGAGCCTAAGTGCACTCCGCACACATATTGTCGTCCGCTAGTCTTTGCCAAGAGAATTAAGATGAAGGAGTGGTTCATTTATGAAACCAACTACTGATCGAATGCTTAATCGTATTAAAGACGTGTACATGTTTATTTTAGACAAAGGAACCGTGTCTACACAGGATTTAGTCGAAGAGTTTAGCATCACTCCTCGCACCGTTCAAAGAGATTTGAACGTGTTAGCCTTTAACGATTTGGTGATGAGTCCAAGTCGAGGCAAATGGACAACGACGAGTAAAAAAGTTAGAATGACGTCTTAGTTTTTACGCCTAAAGCGTAAAGCATTTTTGTATGAGAAAAGAATGACCTTTCGTCGGGGTCATTCTTTTTTTGCCTATTTACAGTATCTTTACAATCCGTTACACTCGTAACATTCTACATGTTGAGAGGAGGATTTTGTATGAAGCTGTCCAAACTGTTTCACCCACTTGTGTGGATTATTTTAGGTGGGACTGTTTTTACGCGCATTGCGAGTTTTATGGCGATGCCTTTTTTAGCTATTTATCTACATAATGAAATTGACGCTACACCTTTACAGATTGGTCTGACAATCGGAATTGCTCCGTTAATTTCCACAGTAGGGGGATTCTTCGGAGGTTATTTGACAGATCGTTTCGGTAGAAAAAGTGTTATTTTGCTTACGATTCTCGTATGGAGCATTGTTTTCTTCGGCTTTGCGACCGCTCATACGATTTGGGTCTTTGTCGCATTAAACGCCTTAAATGGTTTATGTCGCTCTTTTTTTGAGCCTTCAACACAAGCGCTAATGATTGACTTTACACCGGCCGACAAACGAAAAAGACTATTTTCAATACGCTATACCGCTATTAATATAGCCGCAGTTATTGGTCCAGTTATTGGTGTATATATTGCTAAACTATCTAGTCCTAGCATCCCGTTTATGCTGACAGGTGCCATGTATATCGTTTATGCCCTATTTTTATTTTTCGTCTTAAATCGCTACAAAATGCAGCAACAAAAATCAACAACGCCAACAAAAATCTTACACACCTTTACGATTCTCTTAACAAATCGTGTGCTGCTTAGCTTTATTTCAGGTGCGATTTTAATAAATATTGGGTATTCCCAATTTGATTCAACGCTTCCTCAATTAATTGAGCTAAAAATAGAAGATGGTGCCAAGCTCTATTCTTTACTTATTTCATTGAATGCAGCGGTTGTCTTACTACTTCAGTTACCGATTAGTATCCTTTCAGAACGTTTCTCATCGAGAGCAACACTTCTTGTAGGTATTCTGTTCTTTGCAGTGGGTCTTATACTATTTGGCGCATCACATAATTATCCACTCTTTATAGCAGCTATGATAGTATTTACAATTGGTGAAATTTTCACCTTCCCTACAATGAATGTAATGATTGATGAAATTGCACCAGATACCCAAAAGGCAACATATTTAGGTGCTTCACAATTTAAAAATTTAGGTGGCTTTATAGGCCCAATCATTGGTGGCTGGCTACTCACTCATTATATTGATGCTTTGTTTACTGTTATTGCTATACTTGTCTTATGTAGTTCTTTGTTTTACAAAGCGAAATCAGAGCAATCTTTCCCCCAAAATTAAAATGCAAAAAATTCGCTCACGTTCCGCGGGTAACCTGTGTGGTCTTACTTGCCCAATTGTCCCGCTGGAATGTTGCGAATTACATGTGAATAACCAATAATAGTTTACAAACCCAAAATGCTATATTTTTATTAGAGATTGACTGACCAAGCAGCTACAATTAACTGCTATACGCTATCATTACTTATTGCCCTGCAGCAACTTCATTATATCTTGAGTATCGATCTTTACCTGCGTTCTTCGAGTGGTATAGTGCTTTATCAGCTCTTTCAAATAAGCTTATTTCAGATTCATTCATTTCTCCACAAATTGCGCCGCCCATACTCACAGACAGAACAGACCAACTTTGTATGTTAACGTCTTCATATTTTATTTGACGAATTTTCTCCAAAATAGAATTTGCTAATTGTTCCAATTGATTTTCTTCGCTATCGTATAACACGACTGCAAACTCATCACCACCAAACCTTACAACAAATCCTTTCTTATTCACCTCTTGATTTAAAATTTTTGCTGTTTCTTTAAGTATCCTATCTCCTTCTGCATGACCGAATTGATCATTTACTTGCTTAAAATTATCTAAATCTATTAGTAATAAAGCTGGCTTATTCGCTTTTCTTTTTTTCAAAATATTGTCCATCTTGCTAATGTAGGTGGCACGATTATATACACTTGTTAGTGGGTCATAAGTTGCTAATTGAATCGTTTTAGACAGCAGACCATTAATCACTAACAGCATGATAAAGGACGTAATTAATGCAATAATGAGTATTATCCAAAACTGCTTGGTATTTTTCGCTAGGGCCTCTATTTCCGCATGATTGTCATATTTCACAAAGATGACTCGTTTGGTAGACTCTCCTCGAGCTGTTTCAGCCTCATAAGGTAAAAAACGATACGTCTCTATATAGCCGTTCTTTAACTTTTTTTGATATTCCGTCGACTGCATCGTTTGTTTAGCAAGCATATAATGATCCTGAAACGTTTGCGATTGATTTTTCACAGTAATCCGCTTCGATTGTGAGTTAGCAAAAAAAACGCCTCCTGGACCAATTGTTTGCACTTGCAACAAATCATTATATTTTTCAACTAAATATTGTGCGGTTTTTTCAAAATTGAATGTTTGATAAACAGGAAATTCATTTAATTTAATGCTAAGCTCTAGTAAGTATTTTTTGTCAGGTGTTGCTAAGTAGCTAAATTTACGATATTCCCCTGTTGTCGTTGAAACATCAATACCATCTGTGTAAAATCCACCACTTTCTCTTCGCTTATCCAATAAAGCAGAGAAGCGTTCACAACAGCTAAAAAAATCCAATCCTTTATCTTGTTTAAATGTCGTATAAATAACGGTATTCATTTGATCCAATATGTATATGTCCATACCATGCTCTTTTTTCATTTTTTCTAAATCCCATACAGCAAAGTTTGGATTTTTTTCATAATAAATGGATAATTCTCGTAGCTCTTGTTCCATCTTATCTGAGATATCTTTATCAAAATAAAAATGCGCATTATCTACAGATTGCATATCAGTGAGAATATGATTTTCAATTAATGTTCGATTAATGGCTACCTGTTTCTCAATATCTGCCACTAGTATTTGTCTGTTTACGTAAGAAATTACGGCAACAAGTATTAATGCAAAGGCAATCAAAGACAGTAATAATTTTATACGCAATTTTTTCATTTACTTATCCTCTAGTCATTTTACTTATCATTTTTTTCAGAATATTAAACATTTATCGTACCTTGAACCTCTAGTCACTAGTGGTCTCGTCGAATCAATAAATTAAATAAAAAAATTTTATTTATATATCCTATTATACAGTTATCGGGATAAATATGTAATATGTATATAAAAAAACCCGGTACTATATATCGTATAGTACCGAGGAATTGTTTAATCTGTATTTTGCAAGGAAGCTAATTCTTCACTAGTTAGCTCACGATAGGCACCTAATTCTAGGTCTTTATCTAATTTTAAGTTTCCCATCGAAAGGCGCTTTAAGTATGTAACACGTTTACCTACCGCTTCAAACATACGTTTCACCTGATGAAATTTGCCTTCTTGAATCGTTAACTCTATTTCAGATTGCTGAGCAGACTTTAAAATAACAAGTTGGCCAGGTTTTGTTATATAGCCATCGTCAAGCTCAACTCCCCGAGCGAATGCCTCACCGTCCGCCTCTGTTACAATACCTTCTATCAGTGCATAATACACCTTTGGTACATGTTTTTTAGGAGACAATAAATTATGAGCTAAAACACCGTCATTTGTCAGGAGTAATAAGCCTTCTGTATCTTTGTCTAAACGACCAACTGGAAATGGTTGAAAATGCTGATGTAGCGGTTCTAATAAATCAATGACCGTTTCATCACGTAAATCTTCCGTCGCAGAAATAACCCCTGGCGGCTTATTCATCATATAGTAAACAAACTCTGTGTATACAACACGTTCACCATAAACAGAGACGTCCTGCTTTTCAGGGTCGACTTGCATTGCCGCATCTTTAACGTATGTGCCATCTACTGTCACGGCTTTTTGCTTCAAGAGCTGCTTAACTTCCTTACGTGAGCCGTAGCCCATATTTGCCAGTAATTTATCTAAACGCATAATTCCTCCTATTTAAAGCCGAGTTTGCTTGTAATTCTTGTCAACCGTTCTCCAAGAAGTTTTTGCGCTAAGCCAATTCGTAATGATAGATAACCATAAACTGAAATACCTACTGTAGCACAAATAACAGAATAAACTAACGCTGAGAATTTTCCATCCACTGGTCCCATTAAAAACTCTAAAAGTTTATGAACGATTAATACACTTACGGCCATCGCCACTGTTAAAAGAGAAATTAGCATGACACGACGTATCACCATTTCTGATTTATAGTTAAGCGTTTTCTTAAGTACTAATATATTAATAACAATAGATGCACCGTAACCAATTGCTGTTGCGAGTATTGCACCATCCGCCTCCAGCCAACGAATCAGTGGAATGTTGAGTGCGAGCTTTACAAAAATGCCTGACAGTAAGCTGAAGACAATCCACTTTTGAAAGTCGATACCTTGTAAAAGTGCCGCTGTTACTTGGAATAACGCAAATAATATAGCCACAGGCGCATAGTGCGCTAAAATATTGGCACCCATTTCACTTTCTGAATAAAGCATAAAGTAAATTTCATTCGCTAATAAGGAAATCCCAACAACAGCTGGTAATGTAATAAAGATTAATAATTGGTATGTTTTATCCATCGCATGACGTAACGATAAATATTCACCTTGCGTAAAGTATTTCGTAATCGTCGGCACTAAAGCCATAGAAAAACCTGTTGCTAGCATTACAGGAATTATTACCACTTTATGCGTCGTAAAGTTAATCATTGATAGATACTTATCTGTCACTTCCGCTAACCCAATAGAAGCCATTGCTCCGTTAAAAGTTAGCATATCCACAAGCTGAAACAATGGATTAGCTACTCCAACAAATACCATCGGAATCGAATACGTAATCACTTCTTTATAAATATCCGTCATTGGCAGTTGCGTAGAAGTTACACTTTGACTGCGCAGCGCATTAAATTCTGGTTGATATTTTTTCCAGTAATAATACAATACGATTAAACCACCGATTGCTCCAATAAATGCTGCAAATACTGCAAAGGAAATCGCTGTTTGTGGTTTTCCATTAAAAACAACTACGACTAAGAATGAGCCACCTAATAACACGACAATTCGAACAATTTGCTCCACTAATTGCGAAACTGCAGTCGGCTGCATTTTGTCATAACCTTGAAAGAAGCCTCGCCATAAGCTCATGAACGGTACAACAATTAGCGCAAAGCTGACCCAACGAATAACAGAAGCAATTTGCTCGACTGAAAATGCCTGTTCCTCACTTTTTATAACCAGCCCCGCAATTGGCGTCGCCAGTAAAAAGAGTGCAATAAAGGAGGCAAAGCCTGTTATCATCATAATCAGTATGCCCGACTTCATGAGCTTACGACCTGATTGATAATCACCCATGGCATTGTATTTCGAAACAAACTTAGAGACAGCAATAGGTGCACCAGAGATGGCTACTGCCAACATGATCGAATAGGGAATGTACGCATATTGATACAACGCAATGTTTTCCTCGCCAACAATCGCATAAAACGGAAAAATATAAATTAATCCGAGAACCTTTGATAAAAACATCCCCATTGTTAATATCGCAGTACCTTTCATTAAATTGGACATCGTATCCATCCATTCATTGTAAAATCAAACTTTTTGGTGAACTAAAAATATATTTTTCTAAGACAAAATAAATAAACCAACTGTTATCTTAACATATTTATAGGAAAACAGTCGCATTAATTCATGGAAATATTTTGCAAGTCTTTATTTTATGCAGAAAGCCTTATCTGCTAAAAAAATAGCGGTTCAAAAAATCAAAAAGACTTTTTGAACAGCTACTTCTCTATTACATATCCACGAAAAATTGTTTATACCATACTAAGAACACATAGGCTGTCCAAATATAGCGACCACGATTAGCTTTTCCCTCGTAGTGCTCATCTAAATAACCAACTAATTGCGTAGTATCGAAAAATTCATTGGCAAAGTCAGTTGTAAACATGTCTTTCACCATATTATAGTATTTTTCTTCACGTAACCAGTGACGGATAGGTACAGGGAATCCAAGCTTAGGACGTTTAGCCCATTCCTCAGGCAGTTCCTGATGCGCTGCTTGTCGAAGAACATATTTCGTATCAATATCATTTACTCGATATCTTGATGGAATATTTTTCGCCAACTCCATCACTTCTTTATCTAAAAATGGTACACGTAATTCAATTGAATGCGCCATACTCATTTTATCAGCCTTTAATAAAATATCACCAGGCATCCATAGATTTAAATCTAAATACTGCATTTTTGTGACATCATCGTCACCTGGTACTTCGTCGTAAATACGTTTTGTAATAGTTTGAACAGATGGACCGTTTTTGTAATCAGGTTTTAACACGTTTAATGCATCATCCTCATCCCAAACGACAGCTTCCCCAATGAAGCGCTCCTCCACTGTTTGACCACCTTTTACCAGGAAATGTGTATACTGGTTTTTCGGTAGCATCTCTGCCATACCACGTAACGCTTTACGAAGCCCAAAAGGAACTTTTTCGTATTGTTGCATTCTGCCTGAATTTTGGTACCAAGAGTAGCCACCAAAAATTTCATCTGCGCCTTCACCTGAAAGTACAACTGTCACGTCCTTCGCCGCTAGTTCGGAGAGGAAGTAGAGCGGTACAGAAGAAGGGTTTGATTGTGGCTCGTCCATATGCCATTGAATTTTCGGTAGTGCTGCAAAACATTCATCTGCAGAAATATATTTACGTTCGTTTTGAATGTTTAATGTATCCGATAAATCTTTTGCTAAGTTTGTTTCATTGAACATATCTTCATAGTCAGAGAATCCAACAGAAAAAGATTTGTCTGGACGTAGCAATGCCGTAATATAACTAGAGTCAATCCCACCAGACAGGAAAGAACCAACTTTCACATCACTAATTTGATGTGCTTCTACAGATTCTTTCACCGTTGTGCGGATGTCTTCCACATATTTTTCAATTGTCGCTTCTTTTGCATGGAATTTTTTATCCCAGTATTGCACAATTTGCTTTTGACCATTTTTAATAAGCATATAGTGTGCAGGTGGTAACTTGTAGACACCTTTAAAGAATGTTTCATCCATTGAAGAATACTGGAATGTTAAATAAGGGCGTAGGGCATTTTTATTTAATTCTTTCTTGAATGCTGGGTGTGGTAAAAATGATTTTATCTCTGACCCGAATATGAATGTGCCATCAGTCGTATTTTCTGTATAGTACAATGGTTTAATACCAAAGCCATCACGAGCGATGAATTGCAAATCATTCTTTTTATCCCAAATACAGAATGCGAACATACCGCGAAGCTGTTTTACAAAATCAACGCCATACTCAACATAACCATAAATAATCACTTCACTATCAGATTGCGTTTTAAACGTGTGACCTTTTGCAATAAGGTCTGCACGTAGATCTTGAAAGTTAAAAATTTCTCCATTAAATACTAGAACGATATTGCCATCCGCACTGTACAGTGGTTGATTTGCCACATCAGATAAGTCGATAATACTTAAACGACGGAAGCCCAACGTTACTTTATCGTCACTATGAATACCACCGCTATCTGGACCGCGGTGAATAATAGTATTCATCATATTTTCAATTGTTTGGTGATGATCAATCACATTTGTTCCATTAATATATCCTATAAATCCGCACATCTATTTTTTCACCTCATAATTTAGTGCATAACCTCTATCATCATAGCACGAAAAAGCGTTCATTTCATGCTGTCATTGCAGATAAAGTTAAATTTTAATCGGTAGGGATTTCTCCACCGATATTTTTGGAACTTAGGCTAAGAACGCCATGTCCTGTGGCTACGCCTAAGTGACCAACATAATGTTCTAAAGCAATCGAGTACTTACTGGGCTTGTCTTGCGTATTCAGCTAGAAATCTTAGCGCATGTTAGTACGGAATAAAAAATTATAAAACACTTTCGTTTAATTTTCAATGTAAAGAAGCCACCCTCTATATAGACTTCATGTATAATAGAAAAGATTCCTAAAAATGAAAAGAAAGTGAGTTCACATATATGTATGATGTTATCGTAATTGGTGGTGGTCCTTCTGGTTTAATGGCTGCCATTGCAGCTGGAGAGCGTAAAAAGAAAGTATTACTGCTCGAAAAAGGAACAAAGCTCGGCAAAAAATTGGCCATCTCTGGCGGTGGTCGTTGTAATGTCACGAACCGACTCCCTGTAGAAGAAATCGTGAAGCATATTCCAGGAAATGGCCGTTTTTTATACAGTCCATTCACTGTTTATAACAATGAAGATATAATTGCCTTTTTTGAAGAGCTAGGTGTTGCATTAAAGGAAGAAGATCACGGGCGTATGTTCCCTGTTTCTAATCGCGCACAAGACGTGGTCGATGCACTTATTCGTAGAATGCAGCGCCTACACATTGAAGTACGTCTTAACACACCTGTTAGCAAACTACTGATGGACGATGAAAAAATTCTTGGTGCACGCCTAGCAGATGGGACAGAAGTACGCAGTGAAGCTATCGTCGTGGCAGTTGGTGGTAAAGCAGTGCCACAAACAGGTTCGACTGGAGATGGCTACCCATGGGCAGAGCGTGCAGGGCATACGGTGACAACACTATTCCCAACAGAGGTGCCTGTTTTATCGAAAGAAGCATTTATTCAAAATCGTGAACTCCAGGGACTTGCGCTGCGGGATGTTGCTGTTTCAGTGCTCAATAAAAAAGGCAAGGTGCTTGTTACCCACCAAATGGACATGCTCTTTACCCATTTCGGACTAAGCGGACCGGCCGTATTACGTTGTAGCCAATTTGTCGTCAAGGAACTAATGAAAACCGGTTATGAACCTGTCACAATGCGCATTCAATCCCTTGTTGATTACAATGAGGAAACCTGCATGCAATATTTAAACAAGCTTGTGAAAGAAGACCCTAAAAAAGCAGTGAAAAATGTTTGGAAGGGAATAGCCCCTGAACGTTGGTTACTTTTTTTATGTGAGCATGCCGATATCGATGTACAACTGACAGGCATCGAATTATCGCAAGAAAAAATACGTAACTTAGCACGACTGCTTGTCAATTTCACAATGACAGTTAGCGGTACACAATCTCTAGAAAAAGCATTCGTTACTGGTGGCGGCATATCCGTTAAAGAGATCGAACCGAAAACAATGGCGTCAAAGAAAAAAGCTGGTTTATTCTTCTGCGGAGAAATTCTCGATATTCATGGCTATACAGGTGGTTATAATATTACATCCGCACTTGTTACGGGACGTATAGCAGGAATGAACGCAGCATTATTATGTAAGGAAGTTACTACATTACAAAAAACAACTAACGAATATACGCACTTCGAAAAGAAACGTTGAACGTGTATTTGTGGATGCGAAAGAAAAACATGGTATGCGTTGGACAACCTTATGAGGGATTAAAAAATTGACCATGCAGGCGATGCTATGAAGAAGCTAGCTAATTATACATGGCAAAGTCCGAAAATGGAATAAAACAGCAGACAACAGAGTGCTACTCTCGTTAATAGGGGCTATTTGTAACGAATATTTCTTTCTGATAAAATTTCAAAAGGTATTCGGAATGATCACATTCCGAATACCTTTTGTCATTTTTTATGTTCAAAACCAGCGATACGCCATACAAGTTTCAATTTCTTTGATAGTTTGACGCATAGGGTGGTGACTTCGCGGGAAAATCGAGATCCTGGACTGAGCGAAGCAAAGGAAGCAGCTCGACCCCGCCTGCGGAAAGCATCCGCCCGTAGTGGAAATCAACGGTTTTATCTAAAGTTGTTGTTAAAGAAAAAAGACTATAGGCTAACTCGATTTTTGCAGAGTTTTTCTATAGTCTGAACCGTGTCAATATTTACAAATACGCTCTTTTAACCTTCGCTCGTAGTATATACTTCTTCAAATGGTTGGATAATGACAAAGCCTTCGCCTGAGAATGCCATTTGAATGGATTCACCACTGCCACGTCCGATAAACGTACGGAAACTAATATCTGTTTTAAATTCTGGTGTCAAATTGCCAGACCATGCAACAGTAGCATGCGGATCCGTATAAACTGTTTCTCCTGGTTTCACTAACAAGGTCAGCGGTTCAAAATGTGTCGTAATTGCTACTTTCCCTCTTCCACGTAACGTTACATTAAATAATCCACCTGACATTATTCCTGCCATTTTACGCATCAAATGAATATCCCAATCGATACTGGGCTCAAACGCAAGTAAATCATTACCATTTACACAAAGACTTTCATCCTGTAAATCGAAGATCGTAATTTTTTTACCTTGATCGGCTAAATAAAGACGTCCACGACCTTTCGCTTTCATTAATTGCGTGCCTTCGCCTGTTAAGGCCTTTTTAAACATCTTACTAAGCCCATGCTCCATAACACGCTCTCGCTCAAACTTTATATCTCCTATGTAAGAGATCATTGCCCCCATCTTGGACCAAACTTCACCATTTAAGTTAACTTCTAATACCCGCTCTGTTTCTAACTCAAAATAGTCGTTGACATTGTCATCTTGTTGCGTTTTGTTAACAAATTCGTTTAATGAAAATTTCCCCATTTCATTACCCCTCCTTTATTACTTTATATACGTTCAACTTGTAGAAAAGATTCAACCTATACCTTCTTGAACCTCTCACGACTGAAGTCACGAGTGTTATCGTCAAATCAATAAAAGTAACACACTACCTCCACTGCAATAATCGCCATGGTCACCGCATTGCTTTACATCAATCTTATTTTAATGGATGGCTAGCACTGTTTGTAGTTACGGTCTTTGAATGGACTCTGTTTATGTCAGCATCCTATGCATATTGCATGTCCATTCTTCCACAGTATTGTTACGCTCCCAATAATACTGTAGCAATAATTCTCTTTCAGTAACGAAATCACTTTATTTTCCATAATGTTATTGACATCAAACAATCACTGTTATATGTTAGATGAAGATTAATCAAGTGTTGTATAACAACTACTACAAAAAAACCGCATCAGTGTCATGTGCAAAATGACACTAATACGGTCTATACTTTCAAGTGCAAATTGAAAGTATTAATTATTGTGTAGCGGAGACGTCTCCAACGTTTTGTGATGCTGCTTTTAAAGCTGTACGTTTGCGTACATCTGCACGTAAAGTAATCGAAATAATGAATGAAATTGCAATTAAACCTGCAAATACATAGAATACTGGAATGTAACTTCCATACGCGTTTTTAATTGCGCTCACTAGAAGTGGACCAAAAACTCCACCTAATGACCAAGTTGTTAATAAGTAACCGTGAATAACACCAAGTTGCTTTGTACCAAATAAATCACTTGCGAATGCTGGTAAGTTTGAGAAACCACCACCATAACAACTAACAACTAAGAAAATAAGTGCTTGGAAAATAATAGCGTTTGTCGTATGTGGTAACACGATAAATGTGATTAATTGTATCGTAAAGAAAATAACAAAGACGTTCGAACGACCAATATAGTCAGACACTGCGGCCCAAATTAAACGGCCACCACCATTAAATAACCCCATAATCCCTACCATTGCTGCGGCACCTGCAACTGATAATCCTACAATTTCCTGTGCCATCGGAGATGCTACAGAAATCATCATAATACCTGCCGTTACATTCACCAAATGCATTGACCATAACATCCAGAAATGCTTTGTTTTCACTGCTTCTCGTGCTGTCATAACAGCTAAGTCTTTTTTCACTACATCTTTACCCTTGTCAGCTGCAGCTTTCATGTTTGCAGGCATATAACCAGGTTTCGGTGGTGCAATATATAAAGCCCCTAAAATCATTAACGTGAAGTAACTTGCTCCTAAAATAAAGTACGTTGTAGAAATGCCAACTGCTTCCATTAAGTTTGCTGCGACTGGTGCTGTAATAAGCGCACCTGATCCAAATCCTAACACAGCCATACCTGTTGCTAACCCACGACGGTCAGGGAACCATTTAACTAATGTCGATACAGGCGCAATATACCCAATTCCCATACCTAATCCACTAAGTACACCATATGTTAACCAGTACAATGTTACAGAATCCATTGATATAGCAACACCTGCTCCAGCTTGTCCTGCTCCAAATAACACGGCAGCTACCATAGCTGATTTACGTGGACCCATTTTTTCTACTAAGCTGCCAAATAACGCCGCTGAAAAACCAGCAAGCCCCATCATAATAGTAAAGGCAACCGTTACTTTCGTTTCGCTCCATCCCATTTCTGTGACGATTGGCAGCTTGTATACACTGTATGCATAAGCTCCACCGATTGAAAGGTGAATAGCGATTGCAGATAATGCAATTAACCATCTATTTTTATTCATAAATTCTCATTTCTCCCCTCTTTTGCTACCTGTGAAGATTTTATGAACTTCCATGTTAAACAATTTACCACTTAGAATTATTCAATTGCAAGATGTTTTTCTAAAAAATATTATTTCTCCAAAAAGTTTTTAAGAAATAACCAAATGTTTTTTACACCTTAAACCTTACAGCCTCTAAGTAAAAAGCCGTTTATAGAACAGATTTCTCATCATTTATTAGCTAATATTATTTTTCTACTCTATTATCTAAATATTTATAAACTATTTCAACATAATTAAATTTGTGCATATTTTCACATATCAATGTCATCCTTTTCATTCTCTATTATTTCCTTTTAGCAGGAATATTTATAAAACTTCCTTTCCAAAGAAATCAGTCATTATTCATCATCCAGAAATTTTAAGAATGAAAGAGAAATTTAAAACGTTAATAAGCAAAATTTCTTTGCGCAAAAAGATTTAATAAAGCCGTACAGAAAAGCGTTTTATTCCTTTTAATGTATTAAATAGTAAAAATACGAACATAATCTTTTGTATATTTCATCCTTCTGACTAAAATACATATTATTTTTTATTATTCAAATATATATTTTTCTACTGCGTAATAGATATTAATTCCTTCTATATAAAACACAATCTATTGGTCCATACAAACTTTTCCAACAACGGACACAAAGGAATGATTGTTATACTACACAAGGGAATTCAGTACAAAAAGCCGATATTGTATTATAACAAGCTATCCATTTATGGTAATTTATAGTAGAATGAAGTTCCTAGTTTAACTCCAATAAAGAGGAAAAGAGGTGTTGAATTTAATAGAAGGAAGGCTATGTTGCATTTCCTTTTACATTCCTATGAAAAATATTTCATTACGTCTAAAGATGTTTATATTTTCGTTCATTATAGTCATCTCTTCTATTGCCACCAGTGGAGCAATTATGATTCATAATCTTGCTGGTGCTTTTGAAAAAGAATTTGGTGCACGTGCAATCGCTATCGCGAGGACCGTCTCACAACTTACAGATGTTCAAAATAACGTGGGGAAACGTGAAGGTTTTGAAATCATTCAGCCAATTGCTGAACGTATTCGCTTAACTACTGATGTCGATTATATTGTTATCATCGATATGAATCGAATTCGTTACTCACATCCGTCTGAGAGTAAGCTCGGTACAGTATTTGAAGGTGGAGACGAAATAGAAGCTTTTTCGCAACATGAATACATATCAAAGGCACGTGGCGTACTGGGTTACTCCATTCGTGCGTTCGTACCGATTATGAACGAAGAAGGCACAAAACAAGTTGGTGTTATTACAGTTGGCCTACTTGCACCGAAATGGTATAACCTGCTAGATGAATATCAACTTGATATATTAGTATCTCTTTTTTGGGGTTTAGCTATAGGATTAGGGGGTTCTGTTTGGGTAGCCAACCACTTAAAACGTCAAACATTTAACTTAGAACCTTATGAAATCGCCCGGCTTGTGGAAGAACGCTCCGGTATTATTCAAGCAATGGATATTGGGATATTAGCAACTGACGAAAGTGGAAATGTCACGTTTATAAACAGATTAGCAAGGCAGTACACACATTTCTTTGGCCAGAAGGTCACCCGTAAGACTTTATTTAAATATACTTGGCTTGCAGAGGATACTATTCAGCAACACGAAGTCTACCGTCCTCTCCTGATGTTCGAACAAATGTATTTAGTACGCACTTTCCCAATTCGTATTTTGGAACAAAATGCAGGCTACCTTATTATGCTAACAGATCGAAAAGAAGCTAATATGTTGGCCGAGGAGTTAACTGGCATTAAAATCCTCGTTGATTCTTTACGTGCACAGCAGCATGAATACATGAATCGACTCCATAGTATTGCTGGATTAATTCAGCTCGAACGTAATGAGGACGCTTTAAGTCTCATTATTGATGAAATAACAGACGAAGAGGAAATCATTCGTAGCTTACATGACAAAATACACGACTATTCAATTCAAGGTTTATTGCTTGGCAAATATTCGAGGGCGAAAGAACTCAGTGTGGAGTTAACAATTGATGAAGATTCTAACCTAGTTGATTTTATGAGCGGTTTTTCGAGTGGAGATATGGTAACAATTATTGGCAATCTCTTGGACAATGCAATGGAGGCCTGTCTCGAAAGTACTCATAAGGATGTTCATATAACGGTAATTGGAGATCAGCACCATTTATTTATAGAAGTACAGGACAGTGGTAAAGGCATTGAAGGATTGCCACAACGTATTTTTAATTATGGTTTTAGTACAAAGAAAAAAGAGGGGCATGGTATTGGACTTGCACTTGTTAAACAAATTGTGGAATCTAACAAAGGAACGATCCAAATCGAATCCACTGCCCATATTGGCACAATAATTACTATTATGGTGGGGGTGACTGAAAATGAGTAGTCTTTCAGTTTTAATTGTAGAAGATGATCCAATGGTGCTTGAAGTAAATAAAGGATTTCTGAATAAAATGAATGGTTTTCAGCTTGTGGGTGAATCAGTCAATGGACGTGATGCTTATGAAAAAATTATTTCAAAAAAACCAAATCTAATATTACTCGATATGTTTTTACCAGATATGACTGGCATGGAATTATTCCTAAAGCTTCGTGCAGAACGTATTCCATCAGATATTATTATGATTACAGCAGCTAGAGACTCACCAACAGTACAAGAGTCTCTCCGTCTTGGTGCAATCGATTACCTTATTAAACCTTTCCGTTTTGAACGCTTTGAAAAGGCATTGCAACAATATAAAAACTCTACAAAAAAGTTACTAAATACAAATGCCGTAAACCAAGAGGATATCGATAAATGGCTGGGTATTCAGCAGGAAACTTTTGAATTACCAAAAGGTTTAAACAATATTACGATGCAACAAATATTAGATCATTTAATGTCACTTAGATCCTCGACTACTTCTGAACAACTCGCTCAAAATGTCGGAATGGCTAGAGTAACTGTTCGTAAATACTTAGACTTTTTAGCCACAAAAGGTACTGTGGATATTGAATTAAAATATGGTTCAGTGGGTCGTCCAACAAAATACTATTCTATTAAATAATTTGTACAGGTAACCAATTAGTCCTTCAATCATTAGCAATAGATTAAATAACAAGAATCTGCTCGTTTCCACGGATAAGCTATGGCCTCAGCAGGCGCTTCAGCGTCTACAGGGACTTCCCTGCTTTTTCCCCAGAAATCTCGCAGATTCTTTACTTATTTACAGCCATAAATTCATTATGGCAACTGATAGACAGTCCTAACTGTGTTACAACATTTTTTAAAATAGTAAATTGTTATATACCATAAATACCAAAATGTCCATTAATACCATAATATTGTTTATTTGAATAGATATACTACAATGAAGAACGTTCACATCTTAAATAGATTAGGGGTGAATTATATGTGGAGTAATCGTAGTAAAATCCGATTTGTTAGCGTTCTCATTTTAATAATAATTCTGTTAGTCTCATGTCAACAACGTGATTATCCAACCGATAATGAGCAGTTAAGTCATGAAGAACAAATTGTTATTCGATTTTCACATGTTGTTGGTGAAAATACGCCAAAAGGAATGGCAGCAATAAAGTTTGCCGAACTCATTAAAGAACGAAGTAATGGCCATGTAGAAATTCAAGTGTTTCCAAACGGCGTACTCTATAAGGATGGAGAAGAATTAAATGCACTATTGCGCGGCGATATTCAAATGATCGCACCGGCTATTTCTAAAATTACAACACTTGTTCCAGAGTGGTCAGTCATGGATTTACCCTATGCATTTAAAAATGCTGACGAAGTTCATAGCTATGTAGGTAGTGAAATAGGTCAATCTTTAATGAAGAAATTAAACGCACATAATCTATTATCTGTGGGGGTTTGGGATAGCGGATTTAAGCAGTTAAGCAATAGTATCCGGCCCATCGAACATATTAGTGACTTAAAAGAGTTACGGATGCGTATTATGCCCAGTGATATTTTAGCGGAGCAATTCTCCAGTGTTGGTGCTTATCCAAAGAGAATTGACTTTAATACCGTTTTTAACCAGCTGCAAAAAGGAAATGTAGATGGTCAGGAAAACACATTCACGAATATTACTAGTAAAAATATTCATTCTTTACAGGACTACTTAACGGTTAGTAATCACGGTTACTTAGGTTATTTACTACTTATAAATAACGAGTCTTGGGACTCCTTGCCAAAGGATGTACAAACACTGCTCATGGACACGCTAGAAGAAGTACAAGAATGGGAATGGCAACTTGCAAAGGATCTTAGTGCCGAACGTCTGCAAGAAATGGAAGCCTGTGAATGCATTAATATTCACTACTTATCTAATCAGGATGTGCAAAAATGGGAGTCAGCTTTTGAACCTGTTTATGACTATTATGCAGGAAAGTATGACAGTAAATATATTAACGCACTACCCAAAAATCAATCACATCATTAACTTGAGTTTAAAGGTTGTCCTTTTTACTATAATCAAAAAATTTTAGGGGGATTTGTAATGAAGAAATGGCTTTTCATGTCACTAATGGCTGTGCTTGTATTAGCACTTGCTGCTTGTGGTGGGGACAAAAAAGAAACAACTTCTGCTCCAGCAGCTGAAGGAGATGGTGGCTATACGAAAGATAAACCGCTTGTAATTAAATTCTCTCACGTGACATCCATTGACAGCGTTAAGGGGAAAGCTGCTGATGCTTTTGCTAAATTAGTAGCAGAGAAAACAGATGGTAAAGTGAAAGTGGAAGTTTACCCTTCATCTCAATTATATGGCGATAACGATGAGCTAGATGCATTAGTATCTGGAAACGTACATATGATTGCACCTTCCGTTACAAAAATGGTAAAAATCGATCCACGTTGGCAATATGTGGACATGCCTTATCTTTTTGAAAACGAAGAGCATGCACGTAAATTCTTTGAGTCTGATGTTGCCAAAACAATTCTTGAATCCGATCAATTAGCGAATAACGATATTAAAGGTTTAGTTTTCTGGGAAAATGGTTTCAAACATTTCTCAAATAACAAACACCCACTTGTCAACGTTGAAGACTTTAAAGGCCTAAAATTCCGTGCTCAAGCTGGTAAAGTGCTAGAAGCACAATTCAAGGCTTTACATGCCGGCTCAGCAACAATCGCATTCGGTGAAACATATGCTGCGTTACAACAAGGAACAGTAGATGGCCAAGAAAATACATTTAACAACTTCGATACACAAAAATACCAAGAAGTACAAAAATACTTCTCAGTATCTGAACATGGTCGTCTTGACTATGCAATTTTTGTAAACAAATCATTCTGGGATAAAATCCCTGTTGATTTACTAAAAGCGGTTGAAGATTCTTTAACGGAAGCAACAACTTTAGCTTGGGATTTAGCTTCTGAAGAAAATGCAAAATCATATGAAAACATTAAAAACTCTGGCATTGAAGTTATTGAGTTAACACCTGAACAAAAAGAGAAAATCAAGGCTGAACTTGAGCCAGTTTATGAAGAATTCGGTGAAGTTATTACGGAAGAATTAATCAACGGTATTCGTGGCTTAAAATAGTTCTTCAAATTTGAGTGTCGATAAGGTATCGACACTCACTCTTTTTCTTAAAGGTAAATCGCTTACCCTTACCTAAAGTACTAGCGGGTGCTAAAATTCCCACCCAAACATCAAGTTAGTTGACGCTACAGTGGGAGGTTAAGCACCCGTAAGTACAAATCACAACAATATTTACTTCAGTATTGTACTTATGTTATTGAATGATAATAATCAAATCGAAAAATTAAAAGGAGGCATCAGAATGAAAGCTTTACATAAAGCATGGGGCTATTTAGAAGAAATTCTTGCTGGTTTCTTTTTTGTCACAGGTGTAGTACTCATTTTTTATGGCGTAATCATGCGCTACTTGTTCAACGAACCTCAAGCTTGGGTAGAAGAACTCGCTAGATATACAATTATTTGGGGAACTTTTCTAGGGTTTGGGTTAGCACTGCGTCACAACCAACATATTCAAGTAGATATTTTATACGATCAATTAAAACCTTCGATGAAACGTATTCTAGACATAGTGGCAACAGGCTTAAGCATCATATTCTGCTTAATCTATACGTATTATGGCTTTGTTCTTGTAGAGAACCGTTATACATCTGGCATGGTATCACTTGATATTGGTATTCCAATGTGGATTGTCTACTTAGTACTACCCGTTTCAGGTATTTTATTCTTGCTAAGATTCGTAGAAAGATTAGTCAATATTCTACGTGGAAAGGATGAAGAATATGCTAATCCTCTTACTTAGTTTCTTTATTTTACTGTTCTTACGCGTACCTGTAGCAGTCAGTTTAGCACTATCAACTATTCTTGTGTTCTTCCAAATTGATTTTAATATGAATATGATTCCACAACGAATTTTCACTGCACTTGATTCATTCCCAATGATGGCGATTCCAGGGTTTGTACTTGCTGGGGTGCTAATGGCGCGTGGAGGTATTTCAAAATATTTAATCGAAGCCTTACGTGCTTGGATCGGTCACCTTCCAGGAGGGCTTGCAGTAGTAACTATCGTTGCCTGTGCAATCTTCGCAGCAATTTCAGGTTCTTCACCTGCGACAGCTGCAGCCATCGGTTCTATTATGATCCCTGCAATGATTTCAGCAGGTTATAAAAAACGTTACTCGATGGGCCTTGTTGCTGCCGGTGGTACGCTAGGTATTTTAATTCCACCGAGTGTGCCTTTAATCATCTATGGTATTACATCTGAACAATCCATTGGTGAGTTATTTATGGCAGGCGTTATTCCTGGTCTTGCATTAACTGGCATATTAATCATTGCTGCCATCTTCTATGCAAAAAGAAATGGTTTCAAGGGTGATGAGCCTGCAACTTGGGAGGTACGTTGGCGTAAGTCCTTAAAAGCAATCTGGGGCGGCTTCTTACCTTTCCTAATTTTAGGTACGATTTATTCTGGTGTTGTAACACCAACTGAATCCGCAGTTATCGCCGTATTTTATGGTTTGATTGTTTCCCTTTTCATCTATCGCGAAATGAAACTAAAAGACTTCCGAGAAGTATTAGTAGAATCCATTAACATCACGGCCATGATTTTTCTAATAATAGGTGCTGCTTCCTTATTCGGATTATATTTAACAAATGCACAGGTACCACAACAAGTTGGTGCTTGGATTGCAGAAAGTGATATGAACAAATGGATTTTCATAATCATCGTTAACATCTTATTCTTTGTGATGGGGATGTTTTTAGAAGCAGTTTCAATTATTTTAATAACATTACCAATCTTGTTACCAATCCTTGTACATTTCGATATCAACCTCATTCACTTTGCTATTATTATGACGATTAACATGGAGCTTGGAATGATTACACCACCAGTTGGTCTGAATCTCTTCGTTGTTAGTGGGATTGCCAAAGAAAAATTGGGTGAAGTTGTCAGAGGGGTTATTCCGTTTATCGTCTTAATGATTGTCTTCTTAGCTATTGTTGTATTACTGCCACAACTATCACTGTGGTTACCTGAGCAAATGAAATAAGGATATTCCTATGAACACGTTCAAACAGGGGTATTCGATTAAAGATAGGCAATTTTGGATTATTATGATGAGCTTAGGCCTTGCATCCGTATTCGTCTTTGCTTCGATGTATTCGGTTCAGCCTTTGCTCCCCTTCTTTACTGAACAATTTAATATATCCGCTTCTTATGCAAGTTTGGCGATGTCGATGACAACCTTATCTGTCATTATAGGATTACTGGTATTAGGTTTTTTATCTGATCGACACGGGCGTTTACTGTTCATTAAGGTTGCGCTCATTCTCACAGTGATTCCGTTTCTTTTTATGGCATTCAGTGACTCTTTCTTTCATATTGTTGTTTGGCGATTTATACAGGGCTTTGCCATTGCTGGTGTACCAGCAGCGGCACTTGCCTATATTAGTGAAGAGATTGATAGTCAATCGATGGGGCTTGCCACATCACTTTATATTTCAAGTAATGCACTTGGTGGAACAATTGGTCGCTTAGTCATGGGATCAGTGACAGAGCGTTATTCTTGGGAAACAGCGTTTTGTTCACTTGCACTTCTTGGTTGCATCATTTTTGTAATCGTTTGGCTAGCACTACCAAAATCTAAGCATTTTGCACAACATTCTCGTACAATAAAAACAGATGTACACGGTTTTTGGATTCATTTAAAAAATCCAAATCTGCTGATATTATTCGGTTTAGGGATCATTTTACAAATTTCATTTACAGGAATGTGGACATTCATTCCATTTCATTTAACAGAACCGCCCTTCTCTCTTTCATTAAAGACGATATCTTTCATTTTTTTAGCCTATAGTTTAGGTATTGTCGGTTCACCAATCGCCAGTGCAATCGCAGAAGAAATAGGGATTAATATCATACGAACTATTGGCTTACTCCTGCTAGTTAGTGGAATTGCGCTAACATTAAGCCACTCACTTTTCATCATTATTGTTGGTTTATGTCTTGCCTGTTTAGGTTTCTTCACAGCCCATGCATTAACATCAGCAACTGTTAGCCGGACCGCAAACCATCAAAAGGGGAGCGCTTCTAGCTTATATCTCGTTTCCTATTATATCGGCGTCACTTGTGGAAGTACGTTGCTTAGTCCAATATGGGAACTTTATCAATGGCAAGGCATTGTAATCATAACAATAATTCTTCCTATTTTTTATATACTTTTTTTAAATATCACATTTAATAGAAGAAAAAGTAATCGCTATTAGCAAAAAGAACGAAGCTTGTCACTAAAAGAGATGTTGTCTACATTTAGAGGCACTTCTTTTTTTGTCTGATTGTTTCACCTTCCGCTGCAAATATTAAAAACATAGCAATAACACATTTTTAATAACAGGAGGTGTCTCAACAATAAATTGAGACACCTCCCTTCTTAGTATTTACTAATTATTCATAAGCCTATCTATCATAACTTTATTCTTTCAATTTTTTTGGCCAGAAACTCCATTTTCCTAATAACACGATAATAGCAGGGATGATGATTGGACGGACAAGGAATGTATCCACTAACACCCCTACAAATACTGCAAAACCAAATACACGTAATTCCATTACCGGTTGAGTTATTAAAACTGCAAAAGTTGCTGCTAATATTAAACCAGCAGATGAAATAACACTACCCGTTTTTCCTACTCCCTCTATAACGGCTTCTTTAATTGGCAAGTGACGTTTTTCCTCACTTATACGAGACATGAGCATGATCGAATAATCGACACCGAGCGCCACGATAAAGACAAATGTATAGAGCGGAATACGATAGCTTACACCTGTGTAACCAAGTAAGTCCTGGAAAAAGAACACGGTAATCCCAAGAGCAGCACCAAATGATAATAGAATGGTAGCTATCATATAAATCGGTGCGAGAAGTGAACGCGTTTGGATAACAAGCATAACGGAAATTAATATCGTCATTATCATGGCTACACGCCACTCATCTTCATGACTCACTGCACGAATATCAGTTTGCTGCGCTGTTTCACCTGCAAAATACAAATCTCCCTCAATATTTGCATGTGCTAGAATAGCATCAGCACGTTTACGGATTTGCTCCATATGATTATAGGCTGATTCTGAATACGGATTTTCATCTAGTACAACGTTTAGTTTTACAATGCTGGCATCCTTTTCAGCAACTGCATGACCTTGTGTCGTTACTTTTTCAATACCCACTTCTTCCTCTAAGACGCTTATCATATCCGCAATTTGTACCTCTGTTAATTCTTCTTTTGCGTCAACAATTGCCGTTGTAGGCGCAATTTCCCCAGGTGAAAAAGCTTTTTCCAGTTGCTTAAAACCCTGTACGGAAGACATTTCGGGTGGGAATGAATCTAGCAAATTAAATGTATACGTCATATGTTTCACCTGATACGTAAAAGCAAGTAAAATAACTAATACAGGTACCATGGCAAGAAGCGGCTTATTCGTAACAAATCGTGCCACTCGATGCCAAAAGCCTTCTTTCTCTACCTTTACTTTACGCTTAAGTGGATTGAATGGCCAAAAAGCCTTTTCCCCGGCAATTGCAAATAGTGCAGGGATTAATGTTAAACCAGCCACTAAAATAATAAGCACCGCTACTGCAAATACAGGTGCAAAAATTCGATAGGGTTCATACACCGCAAAAAAAAGTGTCAGCATTCCCAACATCACAGTACCACCACTAAATACAATTGGCTCTGTGACAAATTTCACAGCATTTTTCATTGCTTCACTCGTAGTTAAACCCTTTTCTAATTCTTCACGGAAGCGAGCGAAAATCAGTAACGAATAATCCGTAACGACTGCAAACAGTAAAATCAGCATGATGGATAGTGCCTGGCTATCAATCGGGAATAAATCTGCTTTTCCCATCAATCCTAGTACTTTATCTACAATCGCATACGTGATACCCGCACCGATTAATGGAATGAATGCAGGTAATGGCGAGCGATAAATTACAATTAGCAACACCAATATGACAGCTACCGTTCCTAAAATCAGAACAACATCCGCTTTTGAGAACATCTCATACGTATCTGCCACAATACCCGTTGGCCCTGTAAAGAACGTAGCAACGTTTGGCATTGCCTCTGCTGTTTTTGTTTTTAAGTCATCTAATTCTTTTTTGACCGCTTTCGATTCATTACCTTCCGGGAACACAACAGGCATAAAGAATGTTGTTTTATCTTCAGCAACAAACGATGTCCATGCCTGCTCTGGCATTTGCGATAAGGGTACAACCGTTAAATCATAATTTGATGAAGCCATCACCGCTTCTACCTTTGTCATATAATCCTTAATAGCACCGTTATCAAAACCTTGCTCATTATGCAACACAACAAATAATGGTAACCCTTCTGATGATGGATAATACTCCTTTATCATTTGTTGGGCTTGAATTGACAAGGCATCGTCTGGCAATCCTGCATTCTCACTAGGAGAAGTCACTTCTTTTGCTCCTGGCGCAACACTTGACAGCACAATCATTACAAGTAACCATGCTAATAAAATGGCTAACCACCGTTTTTTCTCTGCAAGCTTTTTCATCTTATTCACCCCTCTTTATTCTTTACATTCGCTATTGTAAAAGAGGAAAATGAACTTTAGATGAACTAACTAACAACTTATATGTTATATAAACCCTATCAATATAAACCCCAAAAATAGTACTAATATTAACAGTCCCGAAATACTGGAAATATAATGTCTTTTTTCTTCTCGCCCGTAATAATAGTCAATGGCTGTATAAATTAGTAATGAAACAAAAATAAAAGTCATGTCAGCAGCAATATATATAATCCAGTTTTTTATCATCAATATCCACAATATGATGCTATTGATGAAATGAACAATATACATGGTACGCCTATGACTTGTACTAACATATTTCGGCTCCTTTGGAATATTAAATTTTTTACGAACGATTCTTTCAGTAATCTGCGCGACCAATATTAGAACTACTATAAAAATGGACGTGGGAATCCATGAATTATTAATAGTGCGATCTTCTTTAAAAGAAAAGGCAATAAATTCCGATGCGACTTTCGTATCATTCACTTTGTAAAATACATTGGTTTTGCTATCGATAAAAGCTAATTGATCAACATTGAATAATATTTTTAGCTTAGCTGTTTGCTTATTGTCAAATTCAATCCAGATATCACGAAATGCACTATAACCATCATCCTTCTTAGATAAAACAGCCTTTTGAAGAACGTTTTCTAGTAACTCTGTTTCTAAACCCTTGTCATATTCTCTCTGACGTACAACCCAACCACTTCTACCAGCTTTAAATTGGCCATTTTCCCAGTTTTCTGCAATCGAAAATTGTTTTATCTCTTCCTGTTTTGCTAAATCAACGATTGTTGCGAGATTAGATGCATTCTCTGATTTCCACGGACCAATTGCTATGAAAAAGAGTAATGTCAATGTAGCAGCAACCATAACAGTTGTATAGCGCCACCATCTGTTTTGCATACTTTGTTGCTGTGCTTTATGGAAAATACGTTCCTGCAATTGTTGCGTAAAACGCGGTGCTTCCCCAATCTCTTTATTTAGTTTGTCCTTAAAAGATGTCATCTACTAGCACCTCCCAATCACTTTGTTCGAGTTTCCCCTGTAGCATATGTCTTGCTCTGCGTAATCTTGTTTTAACTGTATTTTCGCTACAGGCAAGCACATCTGCTATTTCCCCCACTTTCAGTTCCTGATAATAATAAAGAATCAGCACTTCTCTATAAATAATTGGTAGCTCGAATAGAGCTGTTTTCAACATTATCCGCTCATCAGCTTCTATTAAATCCGATTCTGGCGTACGCTTGCTTGCCCCTATATTCAGCTTTTCAAATAATACATGGCGTTTATTTTTCCAACTTCGTAAATGATCATGACTCTTATGTACTGTAATTTTCACTAAATATGTTTTTAGCGATGCTCTTTGTTCAAAGCGATGCTGTTGACGATAATAGGCGAGAAATACATCTTGAACAATCTCTTCTGCAATCGTCCAGTCCTTCACATACAAATAAGCTACGCGCAGACAATATTCACCGTGTTCATCCATAATGACTGCTAAATGCTCACTCAAACAAACACCTCCTTTTTCCATTCACTCTATAGTCGTCAAGAATCTTCAATTGGTTTCAGTATTAAGAAAAAAGCGCCCAAATATTGGACGCTTTTCTTAAAATATCTTGCCGAACTTTCAAAATAGCGTGGTATATGGACAATAATAACTGTTTTATATGCCATACTATTTGAAACTTTCCATTGGTTTAAAGTAACATCCTTCATTAATAAAATGATTAATTGCAGCAAACAATTCTTTTGAATTTGTTTCTAACTCATCTATTGCAGACTCTAAATCATCGACTATCACCATTTTTGATTTGAAGCTTATACTACACTTTCAACACGATTCGCGTTCACGATGCTTGTCACACTTGTCTACATTTCTTCTAATGTCAGGTTTTAAAATTTAATACGCATATGTAATCTTTCCTATAACCTACACAAATCAACATAAAAGAACTGAGTCATACGCTTATCATAAGCATATAACTCAGTTCCCATAAATTCTTTATTTTACTACGATATTCACAAGCTTACCTGGAATAACAATTACTTTTACTAAGTTCTTGCCAGCCATATATTCTTGTACTTTCTCGTCTGCTAGTGCGACTTTTTCAATATCTTCTTTTGAAGCATCTTTTGATACAATAATTTTAGCACGTACTTTACCCGCTACTTGCACAGCTACTTCTACTTCGTCATCAACTAATTTTGACTCATCGTATGTTGGCCATTCTTTGTAAGAAATGGAGCCCTCGTGTCCAAGCAATTGCCATAATTCTTCTGCAACGTGAGGAACCATTGGTGCAAGCATCTTCACAAAGCCTTCTGCGTAAGCTGTTGGTACTACATCTACTTTATAACAATCATTAATGAATACCATCATTTGTGAAATAGCCGTATTAAAGCGAATACCTTCGTAGTCTTCCGTCACTTTTTTCACAGTTTGGTGGTATGATTTTTCAAGTGTCTTATCCTCAGAAGCTTGAACCTTCGCTGCTAATGTTCCTTCTTCTTCATTGACAAATAGACGCCAAATACGGTCTAAGAAACGACGAGCCCCATCTAATCCATTTGTTGACCACGCAACAGAGGCCTCAAGTGGACCCATGAACATTTCATATAGACGTAATGTATCTGCACCGTGAGAAGCAATGATTTCATCTGGATTTACGACATTGCCTTTTGATTTAGACATTTTTTCGTTACCTTCACCAAGAATCATCCCTTGGTTGAATAATTTTTGGAATGGTTCCTTCGTGTGTACCACACCTAAATCGTATAGAACTTTATGCCAGAAGCGTGCGTATAGTAAATGCAGTACTGCATGTTCTGCTCCACCGATATAAATATCGACTGGTAACCAGCGTTTTAGTAACTCTGGATCTGCAATTGCTTCCGTATTGTTCGGATCAATATAGCGTAGGAAATACCAACTCGAACCTGCCCATTGTGGCATTGTATTCGTTTCACGACGCCCCTTCTTACCTGTTTCTGGATCTACAACATTTACCCAATCTGTAATGTTGGCAAGCGGTGATTCACCTGTGCCTGAAGGGCGAATATTATCTGTTTTCGGTAGCATTAATGGTAATTCAGATTCTGGTACTGGAGTCGTTGTACCATCTTCCCAATGAATCATTGGAATTGGTTCACCCCAATAACGTTGGCGAGAGAATAACCAGTCACGTAGACGATAAGAAATTTTCTTCTCACCCACACCTTTTTCTTCTAACCATTCGATTGCTTTGGCGATTGCCTCCACTTTCCCAAGACCATCTAGGAAACCAGAGTTAATATGTTGACCGTCGCCAGTGAATGCTTCATTTTCGATGTCTCCACCTTCAAGCACTGCTTTAATGTCTAAACCAAATTCCTTGGCGAATTCATAGTCACGTTCATCATGTGCAGGAACCGCCATAATTGCACCTGTACCGTATGTAGCAAGTACATAATCAGCAATCCAAATTGGCATTTTCTCGCCATTTACTGGGTTTACTGCATAAGCTCCAGTAAAGACGCCCGTTTTTTCTTTCGCTAAATCTGTACGCTCTAAATCAGATTTTAGTTTTACTTTATCTAGGTATGCTTCAACCGCTACTTTTTGATCAGCTGATGTAATTTGTGCTACTAATTTGTGTTCTGGCGCTAATACTGCATAAGTTGCACCGAATAATGTATCTGGACGTGTTGTAAAGACAGTAAAGTTTTTGTCTGTACCATCAATGTCAAAAGTTACTTCTGCTCCTTCTGAACGACCAATCCAGTTACGTTGCATATCTTTGATTGATTCTGGCCAGTCTACATCTTCTAGGTCATCGATTAAACGGTCTGCATAAGCAGTAATTTTCAGCATCCATTGTTTCATTGGACGACGTTCTACTGGGTGACTACCACGCTCTGATTTCCCATCAATGACTTCTTCGTTCGCAAGTACTGTTCCTAATGCTGGGCACCAGTTTACAGCCACTTCATCTACATATGCTAAACCTTTATTATAGAGTTGAATGAAAATCCATTGTGTCCATTTGTAGTATTCTGGATCAGTTGTGTTAATCTCTCGATCCCAGTCATAGCTAAAACCTAATTCTTGAATTTGACGCTTGAACGTTGCAATATTTTTTGCAGTAAATTCAGCTGGGTCATTTCCTGTATCTAGTGCATATTGTTCTGCTGGTAATCCAAATGCATCCCAACCCATTGGATGTAAAACATTATAGCCTTGCATACGCTTGTAACGAGAAAGGATATCTGTGGCTGTATAACCTTCGGGATGCCCTACATGAAGCCCTGCGCCTGATGGATATGGGAACATGTCTAATGCATAAAACTTCGGTTTGTCCGTTTCATTTTCCGTTTTAAATGTTTTGTTGTCGGCCCAATATTGCTGCCATTTTTTTTCGATTTGTTGGTGAATAAAACTCACGTTATTTCCTCCTTTTATATGTGTTTTGTTACTTACTGTTATAATTGACAAAATATTTAAAAAATAAAAAAACTCGCCCCTTCCTTTGTTAGAAAGGGACGAGAGAATTCGTATCTCCCGCGGTACCACCCAAATTAGTGATCACACTCGGCTCAAGCTTCCTTAACGCGGAAGGGACGGCACACGTGGATGTCACGCGAGCAGACTCAGCAGGCGAGTTCAATTTGCTTTCTTACTAGCTTCCACCACCCGCTAGCTCTCTAAAAAGAATGACAAATCTACTATTCCTCATCACTGTCTTTACATGTATTGCATTTATTCTAATGGAAAGATCTAAAAAGCACAAGTATCTTTTGGTGCCTGGCACGCACACAATTCACACACAATTTGCGAAAAAAATTTTTAAAAGGTTTTTTTATTAGGGAAATCAAGATTCACCTTGTTTTTCTATCATCAAAATGAAAATATTAATTACTTTTAAAACATGTGTGTATTTGACGAGATTTGTCATCATTTTTATGCTTAAGAAAACTTTTTAGGAGGGAAGGTCTATGGCTAGAAAAAAACGTCAGTGGTCTCCGCATCATTACAATCATGTGGTGATGCGTGGTAACAATCGCCAAATTATTTTTAACAACGCTGCTGATTACCAAGCGTTTTTTCGTGTTTTGCAATATGCCCATCAAAAATATACATTTAGCATCGTCGCTTATTGCATTATGTCAAATCACTATCATCTGCTTATTCGTTCATCTGAAGTGCCTTTAGGGAAAGTTATGGCAATCATCAACCGCCGTTACAGTGATTACTTCCACAAGAAACATCAATATACTGGACAGCTTTACGAACGTCGATATTTCGCAGAGCTTGTTCCCTCACCGATAGGCATGCTCACCGTAAGTCGTTACATTCATCGCAACCCCATCTCAACAAAGATGCCCATTGTTGAAAAGATGGAGCACTATCCCTACAGTTCCTATCACCACTATAAGCACGATAGTCCATCGCTCTACTCATTTCTTGATACAACCTTACTAAGAACCTATTTATCTCAAATCTCACCGCTACGCTCACAATCCTATTGCCATTATTGTGAGGAAGAACAAATTGAGCAACTGTAGCACGGAACATGAAAAAACTCCGTACGAGGATTTCCATCATACGGAGCTTTTTTAAATTGTAGTGAATTGTCAGAATTATATGCGTGCCAGGCACTTTTCAGTACATTCACGAAAAGCAAAGTGCTTGCACCCTATACATTTATTTTCATCCAAGTAACTTAGGCCATTGTCGATGGCTTCCCCTGTATGATGATAGAAATTTTCTTCACCAATTTTTTCATATAAACCATTCCGCTGAAGTGCCACTTTCAATTCTTCTTGCACACCTGTGACTAAAACCGTGCCCCCTCGATTTGTGAAATTATCCACTATATTGCTAAAATAGGATTCACCTGTAGAATCCATGAAGGGTACCTTACTCATTCGAAAAATTATAACTTTTGGATGATAATGAATGGAATTTAAAATCGTTTGCTCAAAAGTTTGAGCTGCTCCAAAAAATAATGGACCTTCAATTGTGTAAATACTAATTTGCGGACAATCATGTTTTTCGTTGACAACATTTGGTTGCACCTTGCCGCTCGAACTCGAATGATCTGGTAACACCTTCGATACAACTAGCATTTCACTCATACGTTTGGCAAACAAAACTACCGCTAAAACAAGACCTACTTCAACAGCTAATGTTAAACTCGTAAAAACAGTGAGTAAAAATGTAATAATAAGGACGAGTGAATCTCCTGATTTCAATTTGACAATATGCACAAAATGCTTTTGTTCACTCATATTCCAAGCAACAACCATTAAAACTGGCGCCATACTTGCCAACGGAATATGAGAAGCATAAGGGGCTAATAACAATAGCGTCACTAATACAAATATACCGTGAATAATACCCGACACCGGTGATGCTGCACCCGTTTTAATATTGGTCGCTGTACGTGCAATGGCTCCAGTTGCAGGGATCCCTCCAAACAAAGGTGTCACAATATTAGCAATTCCCTGCCCAACAAGTTCTCTATTGCTATTATGCTTACTACTTGTCATACCATCCGCTACTACAGCTGATAATAGTGATTCAATGCCCCCGAGCATGGCAATGACAAAAGCAGGTCCTATTAATAATTGAATACGCTCAAACGTAATTTCAGGAATCGCAAAATTCGGTAAGGTATTAGGAATTTGACCATAGGCTGTGGCAATTGTGGCAACTTGTCCTGAGAAAAAAAACGTTGCGATAAGTGTAGAAACAACAATTCCAGCCAAGGCTCCTGGTACCTTTGGTAAAATTCTTGGTGTTACAAGAATTATCACAAGACAAATAATAGCTATTAAAATACTATATAAATTCGTAGTGCCCAAATGCATGACAAGTTCTTTTATGTTTGCAATAAAATACTCGTGCCGTTCAATACCCGTTAATCCAAAAAAATTAGCAATTTGACCAGTAAATATTAACACTGCAATACCAGCAGTGAACCCTATTGTGACAGGCCGGGGGATAAATTTTATGAGCGAGCCTAACTTAAAAATCCCCATTAAACATAATATTATGCCGGCCATTAACCCTGCGATTAAAAGATTTTCATAGCCATAGGTGAGAACAATCCCTAAAAGAATAGGTACAAAAGCGCCTGTAGGTCCACCTATTTGATATTTTGAACCGCCAAATACCGATATCAGTATTCCAGCAATACATGCTGTATAAATTCCATACTCGGGTTTTACACCTGAAGCTATAGCAAAAGACATTGCCAGTGGGATAGCAACAATACCAACAATAATACCTGACAGTAAATCTTTTTTAAAAAGCCCCACAGAATACCCTTCAAGCCGCCCTGTAAACAGTGACTTCATAGTAAATCTTCCCTTCGAAATAATAAATTTCATCGAATCAAATTAGCAAGATATACCTTTAATTAGATTTCAGGATACTTTCCCAGGAGATAACAGAAATATCTCTTATATAATCTCATCGTTATTTTCACTGACGGTCATTTCCTCTAATCTTGAAATCGTATTGACTAAATGATTGTTAAAAATTTTCTTTGCAACGTCTAGCAATTCTATAATCATAGGATCGCTCAAAGAATAGTAAACTTTTTTTCCCTCTTTCATCCCAAATACAATATTCTTCGTCCGTAATACACTCAGCTGTTGGGAAACGGCTGAGCCTTCTTTCTCCAAACAGCTTTGAATCTCATTTACACTTTTCTGTCCATCAACTAATAATTCAAGAATTCTTATGCGTAATGGATGTGCTAAAGCTTTAAAGAAATCAGCTTTAAATTGTTGTAAGCCTTCTTCCACGTAAATCCCCCCATAATAACTGTACTTTGCGATTAGGCTTATCATTCTTATATATTCAAATATTTGAATATGTATGATTGTAATCTTTAACTTAGGCAATTTCAACTTCAAAATAAAAAAACGAAGGAAAAATCTGCTTCAGCACACTTTTTCTTCGCTTTAATTCCATTTTTTGTTTATCAATCTGCCAATATCGTATTATCTCTTTTTAACGGACGATCATACATTAGGCATGGAATAATCGCCATTAATACGATAACGACTAATATTGATACGAGTGCAATCATACCGAATTGATCCACCATAATGCCACCGAATAATGGCCCAATCATACGACCGCCAGTTGCTGCACTATTAATAATTCCCTGATAAAAGCCTTGACGCCCTTTTGGTGCAAGCCAGTTGGCAATAGTCGGTAAGGCCGGCGTATAAAACATTTCGCCAAATGTTAATACAACCATCGCAGCAGCAAACATTTTAAAGTCACTCGCAAATGCAATAATGCCAAAAGAAATCGCAATAAGGATAACACCAAATACTAGTTGCGTTTTTAATTTATCTTCCCATCGCTTCACCAATGGTGCGATTAATGGTTGCGCAACAACAATAAGTAAGCCATTAATTGTCCAAAGTAAACTATATTGTTTTAAGCCCAGCCCTAGATCTTGGGTATAAGAAGAAATAGTTGCACTCCACTGTGAGTAGGCTAGCCAACATAACACAGATGATGAACTAAGTATTAATAATGCATAGAATGGCGCTTTATTAGTGATGCGCTTACTTTCACTCACTACATTTTTTGGTGCAATACTTCTCGCATCTAACCCTTTAAACGTCAGCAATGCGATGAAGAAAAACAGTATATACATCCCTAAATTCACCATAAATACGTAGTCAAACTTATAATCAGCGACAATACCTGCAAGGGCAGGACCAACTGCCACACCTAAATTTTGTGCTAAGTAGATCGAATTAAACGCTTTCCGACCTCCTTCTGGCCAAGCAGCACCAGCTAATGCGAACATTCCGGGAAAGACAATGCCCCCGCTAAAACCCAGAATCGTTAAGAACCACACATAATGTGGCCATCCATGCCAAATCGTTAGACCGATTAACGAAACAATCGTCAATAGAATCCCCAGCATAATTGACTTATAGCCACCTATTCTATCAAATAAGTAACCGCCTAGTAGATTGCCTAACACACCGGCAGCTGAATTCAGCATCAAAACAAAGCCAGCCATTGCAAGAGACTTCCCTAAATAGTCATGCATATATATGGCATTTAAAGGCCATAAAAAAGAGTTACCCGTTGTGTTCACAAGCATACCGATAATTAGAAACCAAACACTTTTTGGCATATCATGACCTCCATTATTTCGCTACTCTAAATAGTTAGTTTATGCCGAAAAATGAAATTGTACAAGGAAAATAAATTTACCTCTCATTCACAAAGTGAAACTTATTCGATGACGTTTTTTCATCACCATCGATTATTAGAGGCTGCTGCAGAAATAACTGTCCTACATACGTTAAAACAGAAGCAAGCGTACTTAGTAGGTGTTCTTTCATCTGATACTACAATTACTTAATCTTCGGCTCAAACACCCTGTTTGTTCGTTGTGCGGAAGGGGGAGTCTTTGCAAACTATCGTACACTATAAAACCATTACTTCATGACGGAAGCGTAAGCACGTGATAATATATAGTGTTAGAGGAGTGAAATACATGACAGAAACAAACTTTCCTTTTCCTTCAGAGGGGAAAAGATACTATACATGGAATCGCTATTTACGCGATCACTTTGGCCATAAAGTATTTAAGGTAGCACTTGATGCAGGTTTTGACTGCCCAAACCGTGACGGTACAGTCGCTTTTGGTGGTTGTACATTTTGTAGTGCTGCAGGTTCTGGTGACTTTGCTGGAAACAAGGTTGATCCAATCGATGTGCAATTCGCTGTAATTCGTGACAAAATGCATCAGAAATGGAAGGATGGCAAATACATGGCTTACTTCCAAGCTTACACAAATACCCATGCACCTCTACCTGTATTGAAAGAGAAATTTGAAGCAGCATTAGCACAAGAAGGAGTCGTTGGGCTATCGATTGCGACTCGTCCAGACTGCTTACCAGATGATGTTGTCGAATATTTAGCAGAGCTAAACGAACGTACGTATTTATGGATTGAACTTGGACTTCAAACCGTACATGAAAAAACAGCAAATCTTATAAATCGCGCCCATGATTATGCTAAATATGTTGAGGGCGTAGAAAAGCTTCGTAAACATGGTATACGTGTCTGCTCTCATGTTATTAACGGCCTTCCCCTTGAAGACTATGACATGATGATGGAGACCGTTCGTGAAGTTGCAAAGCTTGATGTTCAAGGCATTAAAATTCATTTACTTCATTTATTAAAAGGTACGCCGATGGTGAAGCAATATGAAAAGGGAATGCTAGAATTTTTAGATAAGGATGTTTATACAAAACTAGTAGCAGATCAATTAGAAATCTTGCCACCAAACATGGTCATCCATCGTATAACAGGTGATGGACCGATTGATTTAATGATTGGACCTATGTGGAGTGTGAATAAATGGGAAGTATTAAATGGCATTGATGCAGAATTAGAACGACGAGGAAGCTGGCAAGGAAAATTTTTCAAGACTGAGGTCGTAAAATGAAGCTACAACGTGTTTTACAATATGCCCAGCAGCTATTAACGGATGCTATTGAAGTTGGCGATACAGTGGTGGACGCCACTGCAGGAAACGGTCATGATACTTTATTTTTAGCGCAGCTCGTTGGTGATGATGGACAAGTATTTGCCTTTGATGTGCAAAAAAGTGCTGTCGATGCAACACTCTATCGACTTCTAGATAACGCGCTAGAACATCGTGCACTCGTATTACATACTGGGCACGAACATGTGGCAAAACATGTGCAAAAGCCAGTAACCGCAGCTATTTTTAATCTTGGCTATTTACCTGGTAGTGATCACGACATCATTACAAAACCCAATACAACTATCTTAGCGATTACGGATTTACTTCAATTACTAAAAATAGGCGGTATTATTGTACTTGTCATTTACCATGGTCATCCTGGTGGCAAGGAAGAACGTGATGCTGTAATTGAGTACGTCAGTCATCTACCACAAAAATATGTACATGTGTTAAAATACGAATTTCTAAACCAACAAAATGATCCACCATTTATCATTGCATTAGAAAAAATGAAAGAGCTACCTACTGATATAAAAACGAGACTATGATGGAAGGTTCATAGTCTCGTTTTTTACTATTTATTTTTACGTTTTTCGTTGTAGTCTATCCAGAAATCTGCACCTTTTATGCCCAGTTTACGAGGATCGAAGACAGGGTCTTTCCCTTCTTTTTTCTGTTTCTCGTAATCTTTTAATGCGACAATAGCAGGTTTCATAATGATTAAGATGGCAATAACGTTAACCCACACCATTAAACCTAAACCGACATCCCCCATAGCCCATGCAAGATCGGATGTACGAACAGTACCATAGAAAGCTGCTATTAAAATTGCAATTTTGGCTAGCCAGATAAAAATCTTCTCCGATTGTCCCTTGAATAAATAGGCCACATTTGTTTCCGCAATATAGTAATAGGCCATAATTGTAGTAAATGCAAAGAAGAATAAAGCTATCGCTACGAACGGTGCTCCAAAACCTGGTAGTGAGGATTCAACCGCATATTGTGTATATGCAGCACCTTCTTTAATACTTTTCGCAAACGTCATTTGTTCTTCCCCAGTTAGACCATTTTGATTGAATTCACCAATATGAATATACGGATCAGTACCTTCAGCCGCCTTTTCATCTTGCACATTATACATACCAGTAAATAAAATCATAAATGCAGTAGCTGAACAAATGAGTAATGTATCAATGTACACAGAAGCTGCTTGCACAATACCTTGTTTAGCAGGGTGTGAAACTTCTGCTGCAGCGGCTGGATGTGCACCAGTTCCCTGACCAGCTTCATTTGAATAAATACCACGCTTAACGCCCCAAGCAATAGCAGAGCCAATAATACCTCCAAAGACTTCCTGAGCACCAAAAGCACTTGAAAAAATTAATGCAAATACAGAAGGTACTTCTGAAATATTCATAACAATAATAATAATTGCCATAATAATATAAGCTAACGCCATAAATGGTACAATTACTTGCGCAGCATTTGCAATCGATTTAATCCCTCCGATAATAATTGCACCTAATAATACAACAATAATAAGTCCAGTAATCCACGTTTCGATGCCAAATGCGTTTTCAACAGCACCAGCAATCGCATTTGATTGCACACCTGGCATTAATATTAACATTGCGATTAACGCAGCAATCGCAAAAATAATGGCAAACCATTTTTGGCCCATTCCTTTTTCAATATAATAGGCTGGTCCTCCACGATATTCAGTTTCTTTCTCTTCTTTATATATCTGAGCCAATGTCGACTCAACATATGCAGTGGCAGCACCGATGAAAGCAATTGCCCACATCCAAAATACTGCTCCAGGTCCTCCCATCCCGATTGCTGTAGCAGTACCAGCAATATTACCTGTACCTACACGACCTGATAATGCAATTGACATTGCTTGGAAAGATGATATCCCTTTATCAGACTTTTCTCCTTTAAACATTAAGACAAACATATCTTTAATGTGTCGAACTTGCAGGAACCGCGTAATAATTGAGAAAAATAGTCCGATTAATAAAATACCATAAATAAACCATGGCCCCCATAGAATATCATTGAGTTTTCCAACAATAGCTTCCATTAAACCCCCCCAAATTTTGAATGTTCTTCCATTTAAAAATTATAGTATTACACTTTTCAGAAAATTACAACATTATTTTCAAGTAACTATAGTTTAAAGAACCATTATTTATATTAGAGGGAAATCATCTATTCAATTATATATCCAATTCGACGAAGAGCATTATTGATAAAATCACGTATATAAACAAATATCTCTTCACGCTCTACCTCATGAAATAGATTATGATAGCACTTCGCCCATTCTTTAAATTGAAATTCAGTAAATTCCTGTTGATGTAGCCAAATACGTGTCTGTCTCGTTTCAGTAATGCCATCCTTTTCTCCTGTCATAACAAGCATTGGCATATTCGGAAACTCTGCCTTAGACATGATGACTAAATTGCGCATCATTTGTTGTAGTTCACGATACCATTTTACCGAGACTACTGACTTGAAGGGAAAATCATCTTTCATTTCATTCCTACCTTCCACATTGCGCGTCAATTTTTCAAATGTAATATCATGTGTTATTTTGACATTTGCCGTTAAGGCACTTAGGCTTGTTAAAGCATTAGACATTTTCCCTGGAAGTAACTTCAAGTTCAGCCAAGGTGAGGTTAAAACAATCCCTGCACACTCATATTTTCTTTTGTGCATTGTATGTAATACTAATGTTGCACCGAGGCCATGTCCTATTAAAAAAACAGGTAAATCATATGAAAAGGCATTTTCAATTAGATGCCTTGTATATTTATTATATTCTTTAAAGTCTTCATCATGGACACGCGCCAGTGTTGCGTTTGCGCCATGATTCGGTAAATCTCCCATGACTACGTGGAAGCCTTCCATTCTAAGTTTTTCTATAAGCCATGCATACCAGCGGTGATTTTCATAAGCACCATGAATAATAGCAATCACAGCTTTAGCGTTTCCATCAGCTTCCCATTTCCACATTCACATAGTCCTCCTAAAAAATAGTTACACAATGATTATAACTAAATATATTTCACATTTTAATTTTATATTTCCAATAAGTTGCGTATTTGATACGATAATATTACATCAAAGAAAGAAAAGAGGCGATTTCTATGATCTATCCTTTTAAAGATAAATCACCAACAATCGATCCATCTGTTTTTATTGCCGACTATGCGACCGTTACCGGCGACGTTACGATAGGTGCTGAAACGACAATTTGGTTTAATACTGTTATTCGAGGCGATGTATCTCCTACGATTATTGGTAAACGCGTAAGTATACAAGACCTTTGTTGCTTACATCAAAGTCCAAAATACCCGTTAATTATCGAAGATGAAGTAACAGTTGGCCACCAAGTCACTTTACATAGCTGTACGATTCGAAAAAACGCCTTGATAGGGATGGGCTCAATTATTTTAGATGGGGCAGAGATCGGAGAGGGTGCATTTATTGGTGCTGGCAGTCTTGTACCTCCAGGCAAAGTCATTCCTCCTAATAGCTTAGCATTAGGACGTCCAGCAAAAGTTGTACGTGAATTAAATGCTGAAGACAAAGAAGATATGGAACGTATCGTTCGCGAATACGCAGAAAAAGGGCAGTATTACAAATCCTTGCAAAAATGATTTCTAATGAAAAAGAAGGGGTCTAAGAAATATTCTTAGTCCCCTTTCCTTTTAAGAAAGTATACCTTTATGAAAACATATCTATGCTTTTTTGAAAAGCGACTTATAGACTAGCTTTCTCTTTTAATGCGTCAGCCTTGTCAGTATTTTCCCAAGGGACGTTTAAGTCTGTACGACCAAAGTGACCATAGGCTGCAGTTTGTTTGTAAATAGGGCGACGTAAATCAAGCATTTTAATGATACCAGCTGGACGTAAATCGAATAGCTCACGAACCCATTCTACGATGTCGCTTTCTTTTACTTTGCCTGTCCCAAACGTGTCTACTGCGATGGATACAGGCTGTGCTACACCAATGGCATAGGCAAGCTGTACTTCAACACGTTCTGCTAAGCCGGCTGCAACGATGTTTTTTGCTACGTAACGTGCTGCATATGCTGCTGAACGGTCCACTTTTGTAGCGTCCTTACCAGAAAATGCACCACCACCATGACGAGCATAACCACCGTATGTATCGACGATGATTTTACGACCAGTAAGTCCTGCATCACCTTTTGGTCCACCGATTACGAAACGGCCTGTTGGGTTGATGAAATATTTCGTATTAGCATCTAGTAATTCACTCGGAACAACTGGTGCAATTACTGATTCTTTTAAATCTGCTTGAATTTGTTCAAGTGTTGCTTCTTCATCATGCTGAGTTGAAATAACAATTGTATCCACACGAACCGGAACATTATTTTCATCATATTCAATCGTCACTTGTGTTTTACCATCAGGACGTAAATATGCTAACTCACCTGATTTACGTACTTCTGTTAAACGACGAGACAATTTATGTGCTAAACTAATTGGTAACGGCATAAGTTCAGGCGTTTCGTTACAAGCGTACCCAAACATTAGCCCTTGGTCACCCGCTCCAATCGCTTCGATATCTGCATCTGTCATAGAACCTTCACGTGCTTCTAATGCTTGGTCAACACCTAGCGCTATATCAGGTGACTGCTCACCAATCGCCACTAGTACAGCTAGGTTTTCAGCATCAAAACCATATTTCCCACGTGTATAGCCAATTTCAGCGACAGTATCGCGGACAATGCCTTTAATATCTACATAAGTAGAAGTAGTAATTTCTCCTGCTACTAATACTAAGCCTGTTGTTACAGTTGTTTCACACGCTACACGTGCATTTGGGTCTTCTGCTAAAATGGCATCTAAAATGGCATCCGAAATTTGATCACAAATTTTATCTGGATGTCCTTCTGTTACACTCTCTGATGTAAACAGTCGACGGTTTGTCATTTGGTTTTCCTCCTATTACTCTTACAAATAGTATTTGCGAAATTAATACGGTACTCATTACCCACATGTCAAGTTCGCCCCTAAAGGATTGAACTCCAAGCCGTTGCTGCTGTCGTTTCACTTTCGCACAAAAAACAGTTGCTGCTTTTAACACGAGGACTTCGAAAGATCCGTCATTATAATAAGGAAAGAAGTGCATATACTTACCTTTACATTCATTTTTACAAATAAAAAAATCCTTTTCTCACGTGTACTATACATGAGGAAAGGAATAATGACTTCGTAACCTTTCACTCTTATCGTTCAAGGGTTGTCCCCTTGCATCAGGTTGGCACCAACGCATGTCGTGAAATAGTTCATGCAGGTTGCCGGGTTTCACAGGGCCTGACCCTCCACCAGCTCGGGATAAGAGTATCCGTTCAATTTCTCATCTTACGTAAAAGGTCGAACGTTGTCAATCGTTTTATGTCGTTTTCTTGAAAAGTAATAAAATCGAAAAAATAATTTCTGAATTAGTATAGATTATTTAAGCAATTGTGTTATACTATTTTTGAAATTAAGAAAAACTCCCTCGAACACAAGGGAATACTATAAAAAAGGATGGTATTTAATCGATGAATTCAGTAGAAATTGCAAACGAACTGAAGGAATTATTAAGCGGCGGGAACATTAACGTTCAACTTTCAGTACCACAATTAGTTGAAAAAGCTACATCTCGTGGTGAAGCAATGTTAACAGTTGATGGCGCAGTGCGTGCAGAAACTGGTAAATACACTGGTCGTTCACCTAAAGATAAATATATGGTAGAAGAAGCAGATACAAAAGATAAAATTGACTGGGGAAAAGTAAACCAACCAATTTCGTCTGAAGTATTTGACAACTTATATGTAAAAGTTGTGAAGTATTTAAAAGAACGTGACGAATTATTTGTATTCAAAGGATTTGCTGGTGCTGACAAAGACTCACAACTAAGCATCCAAGTAATTAATGAATACGCTTGGCACAACCTTTTCGCTCATCAATTATTTATCCGTCCAACAAAAGAAGAATTAACTTCTCATGTTGCGGACTTCACAGTTATTTCAGCGCCAAACTTCAAAGCAGATCCTGCAGTTGATGGCACATCTTCTGAAACTTTCATCATCGTGTCTCTTGAAAAGAAAATCATCCTTATCGGTGGTACTGAGTATGCAGGTGAAATGAAAAAATCTATTTTTGGTATTATGAACTACTTATTACCTGAACAAGATATCCTGTCAATGCACTGTTCTGCAAACGTTGGTGAAGCTGGCGATGTAGCATTATTCTTCGGCCTATCTGGCACTGGGAAAACAACATTATCAGCTGACGCTGACCGCAAATTAATCGGTGACGATGAACATGGTTGGTCTGATAATGGTGTATTCAACATCGAGGGCGGTTGCTATGCGAAAACAATCAACCTTTCTGCTGAAAACGAACCAGAAATCTACAATGCAATTCGCTTTGGCTCTGTATTAGAAAACGTTGCAGTTGACCCTGAAACTCGCGTATGTAACTATGATGACGGTTCTTTAACTGAAAATACACGTGTTGCTTATCCAATCCAATACATCGAAAATATTGTTGATCCATCTGTTGCAGGTCACCCAAAAACAATCGTCTTCTTAACGGCTGATGCATTTGGTGTATTACCTCCAATCAGTAAATTAACAAAAGAACAAGCAATGTATCACTTCCTAAGCGGTTTCACTTCAAAACTTGCTGGTACAGAACGTGGTGTAACAGAGCCAGAACCAGTATTCTCTACATGCTTCGGTTCTCCGTTCCTTCCACTTCCAGCAACTGTGTATGCTGAAATGCTAGGTCAAAAGATCGATGAGCACGGTGCACAAGTATTTTTAGTGAACACTGGTTGGACTGGTGGCGAATATGGTACTGGTAGCCGTATGAAGCTTTCTTATACGCGTACAATGGTACGTGCTGCAATCGATGGAAAATTAAACAACATTGAAACTATTCAAGATGCTGTATTCGGCTTACACATTCCAACAACTGTTGAAGGTGTACCAACAAAAGTGCTTAACCCACGCGATGCATGGGCTGACAAAGCGGCTTATGATAAAAAAGCAACAGAACTTGCTGGTCTATTCAACAACAACTTTAAGAAATTTTCAAACGTATCTGAAGCCATCACAAAACTTGGTGGTCCATTAAAATAAGCTAGACGCAAAGAGGAGACGAATACATTCGTCTCCTCTTTTTTCTTTACAATGTTCTCACAAAATCATAAATGGCCTGATTCATATCTGGCTGTTGGTCGCCTACCATGGAATAATGATTGCTCGACGTTACAAACGATTGAATATTTTTTGTATAGTTCACTGTATCTTGAAATAGCGATTCCGTAAACAATGCAGGCAAAGGGCCAATTGCTCCAGTAGCCATCACTAAAAGCACAGGACATGCAACATTTTCTGCTACTGCCTTCGGATCATAATCCACAAAGTCTTGTATGTCTTCATTAATATTTTGGACATGCATTCTACTCTTCCAAATGCCATCAATCTCGATAACCTCGTACAACACCGCTTGCTCAATCTCTTCAGACCATGTTATACCCAACATAGTATATAATTGCTGCATTTCTTGTAAGTACTGGTCCTTGGACAAATATGTTTTTTGTAGTCTGCCAAGTGAAGGCTGTAGTATTACACTTAGTGCAGGGTCAATTTTACATGCCCCGTCTAAGTAAATTGCTCCTTTCACATGTGGATGCTCACTAGCGATAATCGATGTGATAAATGCACCCATTGAATGTCCGATAAGTATCGGCTCGTTGATTGCTAGCTTTTCTAGTAATATTGTTACGTCTTTAGCATGTTGCAATACAGAACTCTTTTCTGATGGGTCGCTTTCCCCTCGCCCTGCCAAATCCACAGAAACCGTTTTAAAGTCCGGTTTTAATAACTGCACTAAATGATAAAAATTATGCTGATGTCCAGTTAAACCATGTAAAAATACTATGGTATTGTCTCCTTGCCCATCAAGTGTAACTGCCAAATCTCTTCCACCAACATCCACAAGTAATTGTTCCATTCCTTCACCCCTTCTAATAATAGAAAATTCTAACAAATCAATGATAGCATGAGAGAAGGTTAAATAAAAAGCACAAGTAAAAAATCTTTCTTTTACTATCACTAAACATGAGAGAAGGTAGCCAAAAGACGATATTCTTCGCTTCAAGGCTACCTTATCTTGGTTTATATAATTCTTTTTTCTTTCGCCGCTTTCAGCCACATCGGAAACTCATCAAGTAATTGCTCATATAATTGTTCATCAGTTATCGTTTCCATACTATTTAGATGGAAGAAATTGGCGTTATCAATGAAGCGCCCCTCCATCGAATCTAGTTTACGTAAAACATCAAAGTTCGAATCCCCTATACCTACAAACTGCCAAAATAGCGGTTTAGTAGATGATTCTACAATGAAGCGTTTTATCCCACTCTTACATCCACCATCATTAATGAAAACAATAAATGCAGGATCTTGACTGGGCTCTTCATTCACATATTTTGTTATAACATCTTCCATAACAAGTGGCTCATCGTTTCGTCCAAATTTATGTACATCTACATTATTTAGAATTTCGCGTTCAACATACCCAACAAAATCTTTTTCTGTTACTGCTGGTAATCTTGAAAATTCATTATCATATACCCAGACATCCAATGCTCCGTCATCATCAAACTGACTCGCGACTGCAAGTACTCGTTCTACAGCTTCTTGCACGACTCCTTGACGATAAAGCTTACGCATAGAACCTGAAATGTCTAGTACGATTCCGACACGTGCTACAACTCCCCTTAAATTCTTTTTCTCTAATACGAGCTTAGCGGTTTGCTTTTTTAAATTAATGGAACTCATTTCACAACACCTCCAATAGTAAATATATTACAATTGAATTATATATCATTTCTATAAATATGGAAATATTCATTAGTTTTCTACAAAAGATGAGCTGTCCCAAGAGGTACGATCCACATCAGGGCAACAGGTGTTTCATGTGCGAAAGCGTAGCGGCAGCAACAGGATGGTGATCACGAAGGCGCGTGCTCCTGACGATTCGTTTTACTCACACTTTCGAAGATAAATTGTCACAGGAGGACGTGCGGTTTTAGCCTTCGTTCCACATGACGCTTCCTGCTGGGTCTCGTACGTTAGCCTTTCTCAAAAGGAGTCCACGATGTTTTTTACCTTTATATCAAAAAATAGTATGCAGGAGTTGCATACTATTTTTACGTTTTGAACAACCCCCATACTATCTATTGTGCCTTCATCCAATTACATAGCATTCGTACTACTAATCGATTCACCTCAGAAGGGAAAAAGTGTGTAAATTTTTCATAGTACCATGTCTCATAAATTTTTTGGGCATCCTTTAAATAAAATTCTAGTTGTCTTGCATGTTCAATATCAACATTTTCATCGCGTAGTCCATGAATAATAAGGACAGGTGCTGTAATATGTTCGGCCTCAAATAATGGGGTCCTTGCATCGTAAGCTTCAGGAACACGATTCGGGGTGCCTCCGACAACACGCTTCATCATACGGCGCATATCTGTACGCTCCCAATATGTTGCCGTTGCATCAGAAACACCTGCCCATGTGACCACAGAAGTAATATCTTTTCGTAAAATGGCTGTCCAAAGTGCCATAATCCCACCACGTGAAAACCCAAATACATGGATATTATCATTGCAAAATCGTTTTAATACCTCTACACCATAAACCGCATCGAAACGATCTTGCCCCGCAAACTCATCTCGACCTTCACCACCTCTATTACCTCGATAATATGGCGCAAAGACGATAAATCCTTGTGCAGCAAACTGTGCCACTCGCGCTGGTCTGACCATGCCAATGTTTTGCATGCCACCTCGTAAATATAAAAAGCCATCATATGTACCAGTTGCTTTTGGTTCAGCTAATAAGCCCTTCACTCGTAACCCCTGTGACATATATGTAATTTCAGTTAAACGAATGGCGGGGTTTGGTGAAGGATAAGCACGTTTTTCCATTATTTCACCATTTGTTGTCATAACGTTTCACTTCCTCTAGCATTTTTTGCATGCCCTCATCTTTCATATGAAAGCTTAAGTTTGAATGATTTGCAAATTCGTCATCAGTCAGCCAAATCATACCTGATGTTTCTAAATCAAAGTCAATTTCCTCCTGACCTGCAAATCGCGCAGTAAAGACCGTTTTACAAAATAATACTTCATCATGAACAGCATATTCTGCAAACCATTTAAGATTTTTCACATGTACACCTGTCTCCTCAAAAACTTCACGTACAGCCGCTTCTTCTAATGTTTCGCCTGGTTCTAACTTTCCACCTGGAACTTCCACCCCACGACGTTTATGAATGGTACATAACCACTTATTTTCATGTTTTAAAAAGACGAGCACATGTTTAGGTTCCACCTCAAACTCACCTCTTGTGAAACTTAAATCTACTTTGTAGCCATTTAAATCAATAAATGAGAACACTGTTGTCAACTCCTATACTCTAAAGTAGTGAACTTTTCACTTTACTAAAATTGAAATATTTCGCATTTACGGTGTAGCATCTATCACAAAAAATAGTGACGTTCTTCATCTTCCACTCCATCTTTAAAAGCTGAAAATATGTCAATTTATTGTTTTTTAGATATAAACCCCACTATTTTCACGCTATTCTTTATGTTAATTCCATACTCATTTATTTTTACTATAGTGTAATTATGTAGAAACAATCAATATATAAGATTTCGACATCTTCCCCTCATTTTTAGTGATTCAAAATAAAAGCGTTCTTGCTTAATTGGAAGGCCATTCACAAATACAACGAAAAACGCAAGAATATTGTGATATCAACATTCTTGCGTTTTTCATTGTACTTGAGCTTACCTCATATCAAAATACCATGATGTTCATGAAATCATCCGATTAAGAATCGATATCTAATACGTTAAACTCGTCTATTGAAATATGGCAGCTGTTCTACGAATGCTTTTGTATCTTCGTCCCCATATTCATGCACAAGGGCATAGATTTTTTTTAAACGTAAATCGATGGCATCATTTTCCTGATCTAAATGATATGGTATATAAGGTAATTGCGCACGCCATGCATTTGAAATTTCTAGTAGCTGCATTTGCTGAAAGATTTTTTCAAAAACATCTAATGCTTGTCGATCTACATTGAGTTCAAAATTCCATTGGCCTTCATATGGATTGGTATAATACGTTTTATTGGCAAGTGAAAAGTATACGCGTTGACGATCCATAACACGAAACACTCCTTTTTCCATAGTATGATGGAAAAAGAGTTATTTTATTCGTTGGAATGTCAAACTTCCTTCACAACTAAGTATAGTACTTCTTTTATAATAGTAATGATGAACAATGAACGGAGTGAATGCCATGAATTTAACTATTCTCATTATCGTAGCGATCGTTATTGTTATTATCATAACAGTTGCTACCATTTTAAGTGTCAATCGTGCGTATGCTTATAAACATACAGTTGACGAAAAGCCTAAGCAGAACTTTCAGCATCACGATGACTAGTTCAATTAGTATATTTTCAACAGCTAATCTCTTATAATTACAATATCAAATAGAATTTGGAGTGAAAACAATGGGTGTGCCATTACCAATTATAATTATGATCGCCATGATGATGCTAATGTTCGGCGTTTCTGTAATCGTTATCATGAAGAAAAAAGGAGACTTTTTCACACAAACTATCGATGCAAAGCCCGAGGAGAGCAATCCCCAACATAAGGATGGGCAAGCATGAAGTATCCCTTTATATGGCTCATTCAGTTGTACAGAAAATTCATCTCACCAATGACGCCACCATCGTGCCGCTTTCATCCGACATGCTCGTCTTATGGTTTAGAAGCTCTTCAAAAGCACGGTGCTATTAAAGGACTAATCTTAACTGTTATACGTATTTCAAAATGCCAACCGTTCCATCCAGGTGGCTTTGATCCTGTGCCCGAAAAATGGCCTTCGAAAAAGAAATAATTTTCGAAGGTCATTTTTTTCTTGTACTTTTTTCGGATGTGCGTTATTATAGGAACTGTTCAAAAAACAAATCGTAATCATTACTATTTGAAAGAGGTATCCTATTATATGAAAAAAATATTTTTATTTTTCCTAGTTACTGTTCTTGCTGTATTTACAGCAGCCTGTGGGGATAAATCGTCAACGTCCAAACAGTCAGATACAAAAGATACATTGTCCATTTACACAACGGTTTATCCACTCAGCTATTTTACTGAGCGAATTGGTGGCGATTTCGTTGAAGTGTCGTCTATTTATCCTCCTGGTGCTAACGAGCACACATTCGAACCTACTCAAAAAGATATGATGCACTTAGCAGATGCAGATTTATTTTTCTATATTGGGCTAGGACTTGAAGGCTTCGTCGAAAACGCAAAAAAAACATTGGCCAAAGAAGATGTGACAATGTTTGCTACAGCTGATCATGTATCCGATGAAAAACTAGCTGTCAGCACTGGTCACACGCACGATGAAGAAGGCGAAGCTATTCATGAACACGACCATGCTGCTACTGAAGAAGAGCACGCGCACGAGGAAGAAGGTCATAGTCATGAGGATCATGATCATGGTAATGTCGATCCCCATGTTTGGCTATCTCCTGTGATTAGCCAAGATTTAGCACTTGCCATAAAAAATGAATTAGTTGAAAAAATGCCAGCACAAGAAGCAACATTCACAGCTAATTACGAAGCATTAGTAAAAGAGTTACAAGACTTAGATAGCGAATTTAAAATGATGGCTGAAAAAGCTGGAGAGAAAACATTCTTCGTCTCACATGCAGCATTCGGTTATATTGCTGGTGAATATGGTCTAACACAAGTTCCGATTGCAGGTTTAAATTCACAAAATGAGCCTTCTCAAAAGGAATTAACTGCGATTGTTGATAAAGCTAATGACTTGCACATACACTATATTTTATTTGAACAAAACGTATCTTCTAAATTAGCAGAAGTAATCCAAAAAGAAGTTGGTGCGGAATCACTTATTCTGCATAACTTAAGCGTTTTAACAACTGAAGATGTAAAGAATAAAGAAACATACTTCACGCTCATGCATAACAATATGGAAACTTTAAATACAGCATTAAACGCGCATTAACATGCACGTGGGAAAGGAGGTGCCCCAAAAGCAAGATGGGACACCTCCTTTATTATGACTAATTTCTCTTGTGGCATACTTTTTTCCGATCTGTGTATACTTGTTAACACTAGATGAGCAACTTCAACTTCTTCTACCGTTGGAATTGCTGGTAAGTAAGCTAATGTCCTTGGAAAAACAATTTGCTTATTCATGTCGTATGGAACCATCTGTATAGGTTTGTCGCTATGTGTATACTTTTTTTCTAAGTGACTAGACTGATCTTCTAATTGCATCATATAAAGCTTATTTTGCCCTAAAATAGACAAGCCACGTTCATTATTTAAGCTACTATAAGCTACAGGTATCGTCATTACTTCAACCTTACTGTCCTGCTGTAAAAATGCATAATCTTCACTTGTTGCTGCTGGGTAACCTGCATAATCCCATGTATGATCCTGTGCTAACTGTTTATCTGAAAGTAGAAAATAGTTGTAACGCACTTCACCTTGACGATCAGGCAATGGATCATCCCATGTAACGTCAATATGATACCATGCCTTTTCCAACTTCACTAATACCCAGGCATGAAGTTGATCTCCTACTTCTCCTGTTACATATTGCACCTCAAAACCTAGCATCTCTAACATCCGAAAAAGCACTAAAGCATATGCTTGGCAAACCCCTTTGTTTTCCGTAAGCAATGTGTAGGGAGAGTATTGACTTCCATTCGTTTCCTTCGAGTATTCCGAAGTGAGGACAATAAAATCATGTGCAGCCTGTAATTTCTTCAACTCGCTTAATCCATGCATAGGCGCAATAATATCCGTCAATGTCCGCTCTACAAAATCCTCCTCTTCCTGAGAAATATGATAGGTAAATTGAAATTCAATGACAATATTATTGGCATAGCCATCATACTTCCATCTAAAACTAGAAATATTGGCATAATAATAAGGGTCCTTTATTGCATGTTTTATAAGCTCTGTTAGTTCATCTTTCAATGCTGATGTATCACCTGTATAACGTATATCAAACTCAGTAGCAAACTGCTTTACTTCCTTTTGAATCTGATCTTGTAGTGTCTCTATTGAATTAGCTGTTGCAATCGTTTTTTGTTCATAATTTGCGAATACTTGCACATGACTCATTTGTAGAACAAATAATATAATGATGACATTATATATATATTTTCTCATCTGAGTCAGTCTCCTTTACTAAATAGTTTATGCTGCTCGATACATATTATGTTAATTTATTATTAAATTACCCTAAATAATTGATGTATAAAATGAAACTGCTATCTAAAGGGGCTATGAATAAACAACAAAAGAAGCCATCATTTTAATGAAGGCTTCTTTCCTGTGGAAGTAATTCCGCTAATTTTCTTCGTAGCAGCTTTTTGGCACCATTGCGTGGGAGTTCATCGATAACAATGATTTCTTTCGGTATTTTATATTTAGCGAGATTAATTTGACAAAACGCTAGTAATTGCTCAATTGATACTTGTTGCTTCAAAACGACAAACGCTATTGGTACTTGGCCCCATCGTTCATGATCGATGCCACAGACCCCCGCTTCCTTTACAGCAGAATGAGCCAAAAGTACATTTTCAATTTCAGCAGGATAAATATTTTCTCCACCAGAAATAATTAAATCAGCACGACGATCTACAACATACAAATAGCCATCCTCATCTATGTAACCAACGTCGCCTGTATGGAGCCAGCCCTCTATGGTAGAACTTTTTTGCGCAAAACGACCAATATAACCTGGTGTTACATGCGGCCCACGAATGCAAATTTCCCCTTCTCCTTGTGCATTTGGCTCTAAGATTTTAATTTGATTGAAAAATAATGGCTTCCCCGCTGAACCAATTTTATGCAAAGCATCTTCGCTTGCAAGTGTAGCGGTTTGCGACGAAGTCTCCGTCATACCATATGTTTGCGCTACTGCAAGATGTAAAGCTCTTGCACGCTTTAAATAATCCATTGGTACAGGGCCACCACCAGCCAGTATCATTTTAAAATGCGGTGAAGCTTGTGCACTTCTCTGCTCAAGAGCAGATAGAATTCGTTCTAGTGTCACAGCAACCACCGACATATAAGTCGCAGATCCATCGATAATATTTGGAGCGATAGTATCCACATCAAAATGTTCGTAAAGCTGCACTTTATTGCCGTACAGTAACGATCGTACTAAAATTGAAAAACCACTAATATGAAATAGTGGCACAGCACATAGCCATGTATCATCGGCTTGTAAACCTAAATTCAATACAGAGGACGTTGCACTTGCCTGATGATTCCCAACTGTTTGACGAACGCCCTTTGGGAAGCCAGTAGTTCCAGACGTGTACATAATTGATGTAGTTTGTGCTATAGACCATTCTTTCGCAACATCAACGGCTTGCTCTGAACTTTGCTCAACAGCAGAGAACAAATGATGTGCTAAGGAATTTGTCGGTAATTTTTTTGCATCCTCATCTGCCACGATCACTGTTACAGCCTGCGAATCTTCTAGTTGATAAGCAATTTCTGACTTTGATAATCTACGATTTAGCATCACCATTTCACATTGCAAATGCATACATGCATAAATCATTACAATAAGCCCAGATGTGCTCGGCCCCATGATAGCAATTCTGTCTTTTTGCTTGACACCAAGCGCTGTTAATTGACGTGCACGTTTCATGGAAAGCTCATTTAATTCTTGAAACGTCCAAGTTTGTCCTTCATATGTGAGAGCGCAACGTAACGGCGTTAAATATGCGCGCTGTAAAATCCAATTTGGATACATTTTTGTTCCCTCCGATCATTCACAATCTAAATCTTACCGCTTTTTGATGTAATCCGTCTATCCATCTGTTTTGTAGCCTTATCCATAAAATTAAAGATTCTATCCGTCACTTTTCACTTTCTATCCTTATCAACCTTTCAACTACATAAAAAAGCTCGCATCTACTATGAGATACGAGCCGTTAATCGGTCTAAATAATCAAGGGAATCTTGGGAATTGACCGAAGTCTGGTTGACGTTTTTCTTTGAATGCGTCACGACCTTCTTTTGCTTCATCAGTTGTGTAGTAAAGAAGTGTTGCGTCGCCAGCCATTTGTTGAAGCCCTGCTAAGCCATCTGTATCTGCGTTCATCGCTGCTTTTAAGAAGCGTAGTGCAGTTGGCGACATTTGCAGCATTTCTTCACACCATTGAACAGTTTCGTCTTCCAATTGCCCATAAGGAACAACTGTGTTAACTAATCCCATATCAAGTGCTTGCTGTGCATCGTATTGACGGCAAAGGTACCAAATTTCACGCGCCTTTTTATGACCGATGATACGTGCAAGATAGCCTGAACCGTAACCAGCATCGAATGAGCCAACTTTTGGTCCAGTTTGTCCGAAACGAGCATTGTCAGCTGCGATTGTCAGGTCACATACAACGTGTAGTACATGGCCTCCACCAATTGCATAACCTGCGACCATCGCTACTACTGGTTTTGGAATCACGCGGATTAAGCGTTGTAAGTCAAGAACGTTTAATCGTGGGATTTCATCATCCCCTACATAGCCACCATGCCCGCGTACTTTTTGGTCACCGCCTGAGCAGAAGGCATGTTCTCCTTCTCCTGTTAAAATAATAACACCAACATTTTTGTCATCACGCGCGCGTGAAAATGCATCGATCATTTCCATTACCGTTTTTGGACGGAATGCGTTGCGAACTTCTGGACGGTTAATCGTTACTTTCGCGATACCGTTATAGAACTCATACTTAATATCTTCGTAAGTATGTAAAGTAGTCCATTGACGTGTCATTGTATTGCCTCCTCATTCATCAAATTCGCCTCGAAACTAGCGAGACGCAAACGTAATAATAACATTACGTTAATTTCTCCATAACTATTGTAGCAAACTCAGCGGGATTTTCCACATGAATTGCGTGTCCAACGTCATTTACTGTCACATGTTGCGCATTTTTTAATAACGCTTTCATTTCTAGTGCAATTTGACAAAATTTTTCGTCAAGTGCGCCAGTAATAAGCATTACAGGCACATCCATTTGTGTTAAAAGAGACCAATTCGAAGGTTGCTTACCCGTGCCCATTCCGCGTAAGCTACCTACTAGACCACTTTTCCTTTGGGTGAGTCGCTCTGTTCGAATAGCTTCGCGTGTCATTTCAGGTAATCGCTTCTGCGAGTCAAACAAAGGGATGTTTTCCCAATCCTTCACAAAGGATTTCACTCCGTTTGCTGCAATTTTTTCAGCAAGTATATCATCTCGCTCACAACGCTCCATACGTTCTTTAGATGTCCGTAAACCTGGAGAAGCGCTTTCTAAAAATAGCTTCTCCACACGTGCTGGATACCTTATTGCATAGGATAATGCAATACGTCCACCCATCGAATAACCTAACAACGTAAATTTTTCTAGCTGTAATTGAACGAATACCTCTTCTAGATCATACAATTGTTCAAGCATGGAGAAGCGGCTAATTTGTTCAGGTACAGCCGTTTGTCCATGCCCCACCAAATCAATTGCCACAACCCGCACTTTTGGCACTGCATTCGCTAAATTTCGCCACGTCTCCGTACTTCCGGTAAAACCATGCAAAGCAACGATCGTTTGCTGTGCTTCCTCATTCCATATATCGATGTGCGTCTCAATACCTCGAATCTTTAACTTTGCCATGCCTTTAACCCTGCATTTATAAGATTCCAAAGCGCACGATGGGCATAGACATTTTCTTCTCTATCCGTAAAAATTTCTAGTAAACGTAACGGGCGTTTTTTCACTATGCTAAATTTCGAAAACAGCTCCGAAATGTCCTCAACACGGATATATTCCATATTATACATATGTGCAATAGCACGGAATTCAAGTGCCGTTGGTGTGCCAAATAAATCTTCATAGTGTGCTTCTACTGTTGATTGTGGGAGATAAGAGAAAATGCCACCACCATCATTATTCATAACAATAATGGTCATCTTACATTCTTGATAGCGCGATGCTATGAGCCCATTGACATCGTGTAAAAATGCTAAATCACCAATGAGAAGATAGGTTTCACGGTCATTCACCTGACTAAAGCCCATTGCTGTGGATACAACACCATCAATACCATTTGTACCACGATTAGCAAAAATACGGAGATCTTTCGTTGTTTTCATTAAAAATGTATCAATATCACGAATTGGCATACTACTGCTAACGAAAATATCACTACCATTAGGGATCAACTCTAGTAAACGACTCACCATCGCGCCCTCATCAATTGCTCCTGCTGTATAGTGTTCAATATATTCCAGTGCTATATCATTGGCATCTTGCCACTCCGCTAAATACTCTGCTTCTAGCGCTGTTTCAGGAATATCTAACTGTGCTAGCCAATCCCCAATACTCGCATGAATAAAGTGAGTCGATACACCTGTAGAATCTCTGAACATCGGATCTTCATCCACAACTATATAAGCTTGTGGCTGTGACTTCGAAATAAATTGCATGATAAATTTCGATACAGGCTGTGAACCTAAACGTAACACCGTTTCTGGTTGAACAAGCGCTTTAAATTCTTCGCTTTTCATAATCGCATCATAAGTTGAAATAATGTATGGTAAACAATCTTCTGGCACAGATGACCGCATATTTGATAAGCTCTCCACAATAAACGGCCATTTCAATTGACGGACAAAGTCCCATAAGATTGTTAAATCTGTCCCGAGTGCAAGTTCACCAATAACTACAAAGCCTCGTTTTGTCGTGCGTAAAATTGACGCTAGCTCTTGCTGTGTTGCCAAGGAAGGCTTTAGCTCAGCAATGCTACTTTGCTTAAATGATGCTTCAGGCAATTCCTCACGAAAATCGATTAGCAATGGCTCGCGGAACGGTACATTAATATGCACTGGTCCCAACGGTGCACTTGTCGCTATGGCAACTGCCCGAGCAAGGTGACGCTCAATAAATGGCAGTGTCGGTGCAGCGTCATCTGGTAGTGGGAAGTCAACACTCCACTTTACATGTGTGCCATATAAATTTGGTTGATTGATCGCTTGGGGTGCCCCTACTTCTCGTAATTCGTGCGGACGATCTGCTGTCATTACGATTAATGGTACACGTGCATAACTTGCCTCTACAATCGCTGGGTAGTAATTCGCTGCAGCTGTCCCTGATGTACATAATAAAACAACAGGTTGCGCTGTAGCTTTAGCAACACCTAGTGCAAAAAATGCGGCAGATCGTTCATCAACTTGGCGATACATGTTAAGCTGCTTTGTTGATGCAAACGCATAGGCAAGTGGTGTCGAACGTGACCCCGGGCTTACGACAACATTTCGTACACCAGCTTGTACTAATGATGCGACTATTTTATAAACATAATCAGTTAGTATCTTCCGTTCACTCATGTAATTGTCCTCCTAACGCACGAAGCATCGGACGGAATTTCACTAATGTTTCGTCATATTCCGATTGTGGTTCTGAATCAGCTACAATACCGCCGCCTGCATATAAATAAGCTTTATCATTTATTAATGCTGCGGAACGAATAGCTACCGCAAATTCACCGTTCCCCTCTGCATCCATCCAACCGATTGGTGCAGCGTAAAGCCCACGATTCATCGGCTCATATTTACGTATAGCTGCCAACGCTTCCTGTCTCGGCACACCACCTAAAGCAGGAGTTGGATGCAAATACTTCGTCAATTGCAAAATAGTTGCGTCATTATCTAACTGTCCTTCAACTGGTGTATATAAATGTTGAATATCTCTAATTTTTAGTAAGCGTGGACCATTTGGTATTTGCACATTGAAACAGTTTTTACGGAAAATATCTGCAATCATATCAACAACATATTGATGCTCGCCACCATTTTTCGGATCATTTAATAAGCTTTGTCCATAGGCTTCATCTTCATCAGCTGTTTTACCACGTTTAATCGATCCTGCCACACAGGATGAATAAGCATGACCATTTTCAACTTTCACTAAGCGTTCCGGTGACGCACCAAAAAACAATAATTCGTGACGCTCTAATCCAAATAAATAACTTTCTGGCTGTTCGTGAATAATTTGCGATAGTATTTGTGGTGATGCTACCTGCTCTTTAAACTGTAGTGCAAGTGATCGTGCAATAACGACTTTGTCGGCTTTCTTTTCCTTAATCAATGCTGTCACTTGGTCAATCGACGCAAGGTACGGCTCCTTATACGGCTCGAAATAACTTGTCATTTCAGGCTTTGAATACGTTTTTAGTTCTTTTACCTGCGCGGCGTGAATTAAATGATCACGCACTTTACGTAATGCTTCGAATTGTTCTTGTGCCTGCTTTTCTTTTGTGACAAGATGTATGCTCACATACGCTTTGTCATCACGCAAAACAAGCTGAAATGTTGCTAGTGCAAAATACGCTTCAGGAAAGTCCGTCCACTCCCCATCCACATTATTTTGTGGATCAAATGTAAATCCGCCAAATAAAATGGGCTGTAGCTCAGCTTGCCCTTTTACACAATTTTTCGTTAAGTGCTTCCACTCCGCTTCTACTTCATCAAAGCGATCATTTTTTGCGTTATTTTGAATCGTATGGGCATGTCCTAATCCCACTAATGTCATTGTTTTTTCTCTATTTTGCCAATAAAATCGTTCACCTTTATAACGCTCTTCACCTGCTGCATAAAATGCTAGCGCCGATAAGCGACTTACTTCGATTGTTTCCATATAAAAATGAAGGTTTTGGCCCAAAGAGTCCACTTCTATTTCTGTGGCTTGGTACCACTTCTGTTGCATGAAAATTACCTCCGTTGTTGCAATGTACATAATCTATCAAGCCTCGTTGTCATTGTATCTGTCATATTTTTCTTTCAGACAGATTTACAATACGTCCAAATGTTGAATTGTCCTTTGGCCTGCAAGATGTTGGTCAAGTCGGTATAGACACAGCACTTTGCAAATTAACGATATCACTCTGTTAGCCATTGTGGTTATCGCCGAAAGTACAAAACATCTGGAACAGTGCCGAGCTATACCATCATTCAATGACATTTGTACATCCATTGAATCATGTTTAATACGCTAAAATAGCCGTCTTTCACTATTTGACGGCTCTATTCTTATATTTCCAGTTCATAAATGCATGTTCTATTGTATCATTTTTTTCAACTGAACAGTATGTAATAAGCTGTGAACCTATCCATTTTCTCTTTCTTCGTATAAAATAAGAAGAGTCTACAATAGTTGAAGGAGAGAAAGACCTTATGACCAAAGTCATTGAAGCTGATAGGGGTTTTAAAGTTTGGTGGCATCTAACACGTCCACATACTTTAACCGCTTCATTCGTTCCAGTATTTTTAGGAACTGCGATTGCACTCGCAATTGATAAAGAAACCATTAATTTCGGACTATTTTTTGCTATGCTTATCGCAAGTATGCTTATTCAAGCAGCAACCAATATGTTCAACGAATACTATGATTACAAACTAGGACTTGATAATGAACACTCTGTTGGCATCGGTGGAACGATCGTCCGTCATGGTGTTCAGCCAAAAACGATTATGATGATTGCCTTAAGCTTTTATGCAATAGCAATGCTTCTTGGCGTTTATATTTGTGCCTCAACTTCTTGGTGGCTTGCTGCCGTAGGTCTCGTTTGCATGCTTATTGGTTTTTTATATACTGGGGGACCGTATCCTATTGCCTATTCACCATTTGGAGAAATTGTTTCTGGCGCTGTTATGGGAATGGGTATTGTCTTAATCGCCTTTTATATTCAAACGCTTACAGTAACACTTGATGCGATTTTACTCTCAGTACCAAGTATGATTTTAGTAGGTGGCATCATGCTTTCCAATAATATTCGTGATATCGTTGGCGATACGGAAGGTGGTCGTAAAACACTTGCCATTTTAGTAGGCCGTGACCGTGCTATTTCTGTATTATCTGGCTTTTTCATCGTTTCATACTTATGGGTACTTGCACTAGTAGCGATTGACGGTATTACCTTTTGGGCGCTTATTATTTTCCTAAGTGTACCGAAGCCGCTTCGTGCTATCCAAATTTTCCGCGACAAAAAAGAAGCCAAAGAAGTAATGCCTGCGATGAAGTATACAGCGCAAACAAATACCATTTTTGGCTTCCTTTTAGGAGTCGGTCTACTGATAAATTATTTTTTCTACTGATGAAGTAAAATTTCAGGTGTGGTAAATGTGCGGCAACCTTAACGGGTTGCTGCTTTTTTCATATATTGTCGAATATTCACACTTGCAATACCGCGGACCTCTTCGTCTGTAAAATGTTCTCGTAAAGCTTCCAATAAATTTTGTACCTCCCCAGCATGTGCTAATCCCTGAACTGTACGATCAATCCCGTCATAGTCTGAACCTAAACCGATATGTTCAACTCCTACTAAATCCGCTAGATGATTCACATGTGTAACTAAATCATCTAATGTCGCGTTTTCGCCGATAAAATCAGGAAAGTACACTACATGGATATGGCCACCATGCTCTACAAGTGCCTTTGCTTGCGCATCTGTTAAATTACGTGGATGGTTACAAAGTGCACGCGCATTACTATGACTGGCAATAATATGCTTTGCTAATGGCAAGACATCCCAGAAGCCCTGCTCATTTAAATGCGATACATCTATAATAATATCCCGCTCATTTAGTAAATTCACAACTTCTTTTCCAAATGGTTTTAAACCAAGTTTGGCATCTTGCTCTGCACCATAGGCCACAGCATTTTCCTCATTCCAAGTGAGTCCTACAAGCTTCACGCCTGCATCTAAAATTGCAGACAGCTTCGCTGAGTCCTCACCGATAGGACTACAACCCTCTAAGCTTAAAATAGCACCTATTTCGTGTGGAGCTAATGTATCTAGTTGTGACCATTCTGTAATATGCACCATACCTTCCGTTTGTAAAACATGCGTATGGAAAACTTCAATTTGACGCATGACTTCTAAAAACTTCAAGCTCTGCGGGATATCAGGTCTAATAAAAATAGCAAATACTTGTGCTTTGACTTGCCCTAATTGTAGCCTTTCTTTGTTTGCATGCAAACGTACATCATCTGCAAATTTTGCGATTTCTAGCTCTGTTAATTTCATTAGTACATCGCAATGTAAATCTATAATTTCCATGTCCTCACCTCTTACAGCTATTATACTGCTCACGGAGAGGAATGCTTAAATTAATTTAGCTTTTATCTGAGGGTGTATCGGATGAGCCAAACGCTTCAACCTCTTCGAAATCATCCGATTTTGATGACGCTGATATTACTTCTTCTTCTACTGGTCTTAAGTTCTCCTCTTTTTGCTCCGCATGTTCTACACACGTCAATGCTTTCGGCATAGCTTCTAAGCGTCCAAGTGGAATGTCCTCTCCACAGACACTACATTTGCCATATGTCCCATCTTGCATTGCTTGCAACGCACGTTTAATTTCCTCAGCATCGTCACCTCGGTGTTCATCGATCGCCATTTCAGTTAGTTGATCTGTTAAATCACTCGCATTGTCCGCTGGATGATTATCATAATTAGATAATTCGGTCGCTTCTGGTCGCTCTGATTCCTCAAGCTGTTGTTCTATTTCCCGCAGTTCTTGTTCTAATTGTTTCTTTAACTTTTCCTTCACTTGTTGGTTCAAATAAATCTCCTCCTCATGCTTTCATTTTTTCCTAAATTAATGTTTCTAAAACATAAGCATGACAAGGGATTATTTATTTTTGAGCATATACCATTATTACATCGTGTAAAAATTGCGTTGCCCCCGCTGTTATTCGCTCATCATAGTAGGCTGTAAAACGCTCATCAGCGACATACATCTGCGCTAAACCAGCATGTGCCTCCTTTGAATACTGCGGCCATGAAAAACATAGCCAACGCTTATGAAGCTCTGCTACCTCCATAGCTACATCATTCTTTGTATCGCCGATTGCCATTGCCTCTTTTAAGCGTTCAAATAATTGCTGTTCTAGCTGCTGCATAGCCGTAAATTGTTCTTCCGTCATATTTCTCAACTTAGCATTTGATGCCTCTACCGTGTCATGACCATATTTTGCACGAATTTCTTCACCAAATTGCTTTTCATTATCGATAATTAGCTTTTCTTTAAAGCCTTTAAATTTCTCTTCGTTTGTCATTGGATATTCCTCCTCTAATGATTGAATTGTTTTTTCTACAGTCTGTAATAATTTTTCAAGTTGCTCTTGTCGTTGAAGTAAAGCACTGCGATGCATTTCAAGTGCCTCCTTAGGCTGAAAATCAGGTGCCTGAATAATTTTCTGAATTGTTGCCAACTTCATATCTAATGCTCTGTAAAATAAAATTTGCTGAAGTAAATCGACTTCATTTTGTCCATAAAATCGATAACCTGCCTCGTTTGTTCTTGCCGGCTTTAGTAAATCAATCTCATCATAATACCGTAACGTCCTTGTACTGACGCCAGACAAATTAGCTAGTTCTTGTATCGAGTATTCCACCAATTTCACCTCCACTACCCATACTCTAAATCTTTACGCAACGTCAAGGTCAAGAGAATAAATGAAAATATAAATAAATTTTTTAGACAAATCCAGTTACCTAATTGACGAGTAGGTGCATTTAGTACTTCCCCCATCAGAATACATTGCATTAAAATCACTTAAAAATGGCATCTCAAAGTTAATTTGAGATGCCTCCTTTTACTATTTTGCATAATCTCCGTGCCACATAATGTTGCGGTAGTTTTCTACATCCGTATTCCCCTCTGTATTGAAAAACAATACACGGGACTGCTTGTCTATTTGTAAAGTATGCCTTAGCTCTGCATAATGGTCATTTGTCATTAATTCATAAAAACATCCAAAAGGGGCCGCTCCAGATTCCCCAGCAATGATACGTGTATCTGTGCCGATTGCATTACCTAACACTCTCATACCAGTTGCAGCGACACTTTCGTGGCAGCACATCCCTATCTTCGTATAGGTTTTTAAAATTTCCCAAGCCATTGGATTTGGTTCTCCACAAGCAAGTCCTGCCATAATAGTTTGCATGTCTCCTCCAACAGTAACAAAATGTGCATCGCCTTGCTTAAAGCTTTCATAATAACAATTTGCCGCATAAGGCTCTACAAGAACAAACGTAATTTCTTGTGCATAAGATTGCGTTAAATAAGCTACAACTGCACCTGCAAAAGACCCTACGCCCGCTTGCAAAAATACATGGGTAGGCGCCTTGTCCAGCTGCTCGACCACTTCTTTTACTAGCGTTGTATAACCTTGCATAATCCACAAAGGAATTTCCTCATAACCTTCCCACATCGTATCCTGTATGATGACCCAGTCGTTGTCTTTCGCAAGATTCGAGGTATAACGAACCGTATCATCATAGTTCATAGATGTTATTTCTGCATAAGCACCTTCATTCTTAATATTTTGCAAACGCTCTTCTGCACTACCCGCAGGCATATAAATTCGTGCTTTAAAGCCAAGCTCTCTAGCGGCCCAAGCCACCCCACGCCCATGATTGCCATCCGTTGTTGAAATAAACGTTACATCTCCAAGCTGTTCTTTTACTGCAGGAGATTTTAACTCTTCAAACGACAGCTCATCAATATTTTTATCTATCATCCTAGCAACATACTGCCCAATTGCATAAATGCCTCCTAACACTTTAAATGCATTTAAGCCAAATCGATAAGACTCATCCTTCACAAAAATATGATGAACGCCTACAAATGAAGCTAAAGTATCTAGGCTACGTAAAGGTGTATTTTCAAACTTCTTATATGTACGATGAAATCTCTCAACACGATTTACTTGCTCCTCCGTAAAATTATGTAGCAGCGGTACTACTTGTTCTAGGTTGTCCTGTAAATGATATTGCTGATTAAGAGCCCACATTATTTTGTCGTTCATCTATATCCTCCTAGTAATTGTTCTACCCTCATCTTAGCTCAAATAGATAATAAACACAAAATTCCAAAAATAGTTAAGTTTAGTTATATTTTAAAAAAGCAAGCAAGTTTTAAATACCAAATATAAAACGCTATACCTTCATCTATTGTCGATGAAAGTATAGCGTTTTTAATAGGTAGTATTATTTATAAAGCAAACTGGAAATTAGCGAGTATTTACTTAACAAAGATTTCCTCTACTTGGTCAAGCATAATTGTAGCAGCAAGTATACCACCTGCAGTATTCCAAATTACATCGTCTACTTTGTAGGCATTTCCTTTTTGTACAGCAGATAGGTTATTCCAAAGTGGATCTTGTGTCCACTCTTTTTCAGTTGCTAATGCTGAATCATCACCCGTTGGCATGTAAGTAAAGTATAAGATAACATCTCCGTCCATTTTAGGAATCGCTTCTTTCCCTACATCAATAGCTAGGTTTCCTAATTTCGCATTATCTTTAAATAAATCCGCTTGAGCTGGCACTCGTTTAAATCCTAATTCATCAAAAATAACACCTGAAAATGAATCCGTATAATAGATACGAGATTTATCTGCCATAAAGCGCACAAATGAAGCTTCTTGGTTCGTTTGATCGCCTAGTTTTTCTTTGACAGCTTGCACTTTCTCTTCATAAGTCTTTAAAACTTCTTCACCTTTAGCTTCTTGATTTACAGCTTTTGCATATAGTTTAAAGTTTTCTTTCCAGTCACCACGTAATGTTTCTGAGAAAACAGTAGGAGCGATTTTGCTAAGTTTTGCATAATCCTTTTCCTGTCTTAACTTATTACCTATGATTAAATCCGGTTTTAACGAAGCTATTTTTTCAATATTAATTTCATGTTCAACGCCGACAACTTCAACGCCTTCCATTTGATCTTTAATGTGATCATACCAAGGGTCACCTGTCCATGATTGTACTGCGCCTACTGGCTTAATGCCTAACGCTAAAATTGCTTCTGTTCCTTCATTTGTTAACACAACAATACGTTTAGGTGTGTCTTTTACTTCTGTTGTCCCCATAGAATGTTCGACACTATATTTTTCATTGTCACTTGAGCTTTCTTCTTTAGCGCCTTCTTTAGAATTGCCACATGCCGCTAAAACAAATAGAGCTACCACAGCAAGTAATACTAGCAATTTTTGAAATGCTTTTTGCATCTTTTCTTCCCCCAATGTATATGATAGAATGTTTAAGCAGATTCAACGATAATGAGAATCAATTTCACCTACTTGAGAACGATAACGATAATGAGAATCAATTTCACCTACTTGAGAACGATATTAATAATATTGTATGTATCTTTTACTGTCAATAAATAATTAATATTTTAGTTTAAAATCAATGACAATCTATTCAGAAGAGAGTTTGACTTTTATGATTTTCAAAAATAATTTTTCAAAAATAATTGTGCTAATAGTTGGAGCATTCATCTTACTTCTTTGCATGGGCATAAGTATTGTCTATGGTTATGCAAATACTTCCATTCAAACTACTTATCACTCTTTTACGCAGTTTAATAATTCTAACGAGCATATTATTATTCAAAATGTTCGTATTCCAAGAGCACTCATTGCTACTTGTGTTGGTGCTTCCTTAGCTATAACGGGCGTATTAATGCAGACATTGACAAAGAATCCATTAGCTTCACCTGGAATCCTAGGAATTAATGCAGGAGCTGGCTTTGCAGTCGTATTTGCTATGATTTTTTTCCATATATCCAGTTTACAATCCTTTGCGTGGATTGCTTTTTTAGGTGCTACAATCGCAGCACTAACCGTTTACGGTATTAGCTCGTCTGGAAGAGACGCTGTAACACCTGTCAAAATAACCTTAGCCGGAGCTGCCGTCAGTGCATTGTTTGCTTCTTTTACACAAGGGTTACTCGCAACAAACGAAGCAGAGCTCGAACAAGTATTATTTTGGTTAGCTGGTTCTGTACAAGGTAGAAAGCTAGAAATTCTGCTAAATGTACTCCCCTATTTAGTCATTGGTTGGATTGGTGCGCTGCTGATTTCTTCAAAAATGAACATTCTTGCCCTTGGAGATGATATAGCAAGAGGGCTGGGTTTACCTTTAGGCTACATGAAAATGGCTGTGGGTATTATTGTGATCCTATTAGCTGGGGGGGCAGTAGCAATTGCTGGTCCCATAGGTTTTATTGGGATTGTAGTGCCTCATTTTGCACGAAAATTTGTTGGAACAGATCATCGTTGGCTTATCCCAATGGCTGCTTTATTAGGTGGAATTCTTTTATTGTTAGCTGATGTGGCAGCGCGCTATATCATTATGCCACAAGAAGTACCTGTAGGCGTCATGACAGCAATGATTGGCACGCCTTTCTTTATTTACCTAGCGCGAAAAGGTGGAAAAAAACAATGAAGCACTTGAAAACCATACGATTATTTCAAAATAAAATATCTTTTTTACTTGATGTGAATGCTTCTAAAAAGATTACGATTTTAAGCCTAATGGCCATCATTATTTTCTTCATTAGTGCCTCATTAGGTGATTCTTTTATACATCCTGCTAAGGTATTCCAAACCATAATCGGTAAAGGCTCTGAGTTCGATCAATTGATTATTGTTGATTTCCGATTGCCTAGAATTTTCATTGCCGCTTTTGCAGGTATGGCTTTAGCTGTAGCAGGTGCCATTTTACAAGGAATTATTAAAAATCCATTAGCTTCTCCTGATATAATCGGTATTTCAGCCGGGGGTGGAGCTGCAGTCGTTGGCTTTTTAGCCCTATTTAGTGATTCTAACCATTCCTTAACAGTCAGTATTGAATGGCTACCACTCGCAGGGTTTATCGGAGCAACACTCGCAGGGGTTATCGTATACTTATTTGCTTGGAAAGATGGCGTAACACCAAATCGACTTGTTTTGATTGGTATCGGTGTTTCTGCTTTTATGCAAGCCATCACAACCATGCTGATGATAGTTGGACCTATCTATCAAGCAAGTGAAGCGAATAAGTGGATAACAGGGAGCGTTAAAAGCGCAGACTGGGAGCAGGTACAAATAATTGTTCCATTGATTGTAGTGCTCCTTCTTATCACATTCTTTATTACACGACAGTTAAATGTTCAAGAATTAGGTGATGATACGGCTGCCAGTTTAGGACAATCCGTACAAAAAACACGTCTCTTGTTAATACTGTTAAGCTCGAGCCTAGTAGCAAGTGCCATCTCATTTGCAGGTGCAATAGGTTTTGTAGGCTTAATGGCTCCACATATAGCTCGACGCATTGTAGGTCCATCATTCGGCGTTTTAATACCAACATCCGCAGCAATTGGCGCATTACTCGTTATGGTTGCGGATATTATCGGACGCACAGCATTTAGCCCGTTAGAAGTACCAGCTGGCGTATTTACAGCTGCCATTGGTGCTCCTTATTTTATCTATTTACTATTCAGAAACCCTAGAAAATAAAGGAGTCAGATTGCATGACTGAATCTATAAAAACCAAATCTCTTACACTTGGTTATGGAGATACAAACATCATTGAAAATCTAGATTTAACTATTCCAATGAATGAGATTACGGTGTTAATTGGAGCCAATGGTTGTGGAAAATCTACATTGCTACGTTCAATAGCTCGATTATTAAAACCCAAACAAGGATCTGTTTTATTAGACGGATCAGATGTTTTTAAATTATCCACTAAACAAGTGGCAAAGAAACTTTCCATTCTACCGCAGTCACCTGTAGCGCCAGAAGGATTAACGGTTCTACAACTTGTGAAACAGGGTCGCTATCCTCACCAGAGTTGGCGCAAGCAATGGACACAAAAAGATGAAGAAATCGTGTTAAATGCACTAAAAGCAACGGGTGTTGAACATCTTCAAGATAAACTCGTTGATGAGCTCTCTGGAGGTCAACGACAACGAGCATGGATTGCGATGACACTTGCACAGGATACAGATATAATCCTATTAGATGAACCAACAACTTACTTGGATTTAACACATCAAATAGAAGTACTAGATTTGCTTTTCGTTTTAAATCAGCAGCAAAATCGGACAATTATTATGGTCCTTCATGATATTAATCTTGCCTGTCGCTATGCAGATCACATTGTAACCGTTCGTGATCGTGCAGTATTCAAACAAGGAAAACCTGAAGAGATCATGACTACCTCGTTGGTGAAGCATGTATTTGACCTTGAATGTCAAATAACCGATGACCCGATTTTTGGTACACCATTATGTATTCCATTTGGTAAAGGGCGTAAAATCTATTAATTTAAATCATTTTATCTAATAGGTTGTACAAACGCACTTTCAAGTTTCTTTTCCTAGTTGTTTAGCAGCACTCGACAAGTATCAATATTTCCTTATGCTTTTGAAAACGGCGTTATCGTCATTTTCAAAAGCATAAGGAATTTTTTTGTTCCCCTAGCCTGATAGATGTAAAATATGCATAAAAAAAATGCAGTAGATAAAATTTATATCTACTGCATTTTAGTATGGCCCACGACAGGTCATTTACCTTTTGGGAAAACAAACACATGTCATAAGAAATACTTGTTTAATCCCTATTATTTATTTTTGGACTGTAATTGTTTGTGAAGTGAAATCTAACCTATTTTCATTATAATCTGTAATAGTATTAAGAGATGAAGCTTGAATCGTAACATTTCTACCATATTCAAACCCATTCTGTGATATTGAAATTAACACTCTATCATTGCCTGGCGAATAGTTCGTAGTTGCTGGTACTGAATAACCATTTACAAGAATAACAAAATCCATCCCATTAACGTTCTTTACTGGCTCACTGAAAAAAAGCTCTAATGTTTGTAAATTACTAACTTTAGCCTCCACAACCTTTGGTGCAACATTTTCTTTAAGATCAACTGTTGTTCGCACCTCATCGAATGATTCCATAGAGTTCGCCGCTCTTAAGCCTTTAATTGTCATATTTCGTGTGCTGGTAAAATAATTTGAATCCTTTTTCAATGTGAGCTTAATACGATTTAAATGAGAGCCCTCTACAACTGCACTTTCAATCTGAGCATTATCAATACTATAATTTTGAATGTTTTGAGCAAGTGCCGGATCAACAGGATAATTGAAATTTAGATAAACGATACTATTATCTTTTATCGAATTATCTGTTGCAGATGTTTGAATTGGATTGTTTGGCAATAATGTAAGTTTATTATTATTAATGTTCAAATCGCCATTACGTGTAAATTTTACATTTTGCACTTCATAAATAGGCACACCATATAAATTCGTGACATTAAACAAAGTTAGTTTGCCATCGTAAAGAGCTCCCTTTGTATCATGAAGGCCAAGCAGCCCTGCTATTTTAACACGTAATTTTGTTGGTTGGTCTTTTACAAAATGAATATCACTTTGCGTACCTCTTGATACCTCATATAAAATATGGTTATTCATATAGCTACCAGTAAATGTTGCTTTTGCAAAAGCTCCTAACTGCACGGGCTTATCAAAAGTTAGTTGTAAATATTCTACATTGTCCTCATAAACAATTTCAGAACTCATTAAAACAGGCGCTCTGTCATCTTTTATAAAGTTATACACTGTTGAGAAAGTGGCCATTTCGCCTGATAAATCGGTAATGATACGACCAGCTGCTGTCCCAATAGTAGTAATTCCTTGAAGTATATTTTTTGGGTCAACCGTCACATTGATTAAGCGACCATTTTTAGGATCTTTCTCTACTTTACTCACGGTGAATGAAGTCTGTCCGCTTTTAATTAAAAGATCATATGCATAAAGTGGTTGAATCTCTTCTGAGAATAATAACTGGAATGTATTTGGGCCAGTTTGTGTTACAGAAGTTAGTGTTGGCGGAATACCATCCTTATCCCCTTTTTTCACTGTTACAGTTGCAGGGTTTGGTGAAATTATATTCCCTGCCAAATCTGTTGCCGCTACAAATGTAATCTGCATAGCGGCACCTGGTGTTAAATAACTACCATTCACTGTTGCAGCTGATAAATCAAAGGTTGCTTCAGTTGCGTTTTGCTCAATACTACCTATTACATTCATTACCCTTGTTCCATTTGGTAATGTGAATTGAATGCGTTCATTTTGAAATGCTGCCATTGGCTCAGAAAACTGCACTTTTACGATTGAAGAGTTGTTTCCTTGCGTTGTTCCCAGAATAGAAGGTGGCTGTGTATCCCCAGCAATGATAAAATTTGCATCTGCTTTATTAAGCAGTAAGCCCTTTTCAGATTTGATGTTGTTTAACACATAACGATGTGCGCCTTTTAATGGCTCATTTACTGTAAAAATAATTGATTTTCTATCAGCACTGATTTCTGTTTTCACAATTGATAGTGCTCTTAAAGTATCCACATTCGAGAAAGACGCAATATTATCCTGTAATTTTCCATCTACTTTTAATACAGAGAGCGGGTCAATTGCTAGGTTGAAAACAACTTTAATCTGAGAGGCATTAATGCCCTCAATGGATTGCACCTTTAGCTCATTGACTTCATATGTAACAACAGCTGAATAGGATTTATCATTAATTTTAAAATCTACTTTTGTTTCCACATTTTCAGTAAGTGGCGTTGCTAATGTTACCTTATGGCTTGTTCCATCTGTTAATGTAACCTGAAGCGTATTGGCATCAACAACTTTAACTGTTTGGATGAGTAAAGGTACTTCAGGTTTTTCTAACATAGCATTGATATTTGTCATAGTACGATGTAAAAAAGACGCAAATTGACCACGTGTTAATGTGTTGTTTGGATTAAATGCCTTGACAATTGTAATCTTTGCATACTCTAGTGCAATAATTGCCTCGCGATTCTCTGTTGAGGACGTATTTTTTAAATCTGTAATAGAAGATTTATAGTTTTCTTCTTTATACTTCGCAATTAAGTCGATATCGTAAACTGTTTCAATAGCACGTACTAAGTAAGAAGCCATTTGTTCACGTGTAATATTCTCGGAAGGCGATAACTTGTTATTAGTACCTTTGGAAATACCAGTATCGTATATAAGCGCTGCATATTGTAGTAATTCTTTATCTTTTGTAGATGCAGGTTGCAAGTCTGTAAAACGTACTTTTTTATTGTAATCTGCTGGCACTTGATAGTGTTCTGATACAAGCCATTTCCCTAAAAATTTTGTGACATTGCCACGCGTAAGGGTCGCGTTTGGTCTAAATGTACCGTCAGTATATCCACCTACAATTTTTGCATCTGCTAGTGCCAAAATCCCCTCTTTATGGTCACTCTTTGCAATATCTGTAAAGGAGGCTGCACTTGCAGTAGGAATAACAGCTGCCGCAATCAATGCAGCAGATGCTGTACTCACAATCCATTTACTTTGCTTTTTTTTCACATTAATAACCTCCCAATAATTCTATTCATCTCTATTATAAAAGAAAGATAGGTTTATTCCAAAGGATATACCAATATTATAGAAATTTACCATGGGAAATTTGACTAATTAATAGTAAACAATTAGCAAATTGAAATATTTTAGATAAATTGGCAGAGAAGATAATTATAAGCATGTATTTTTAATAGATTCATGCTGGAGCTACTGTTGTTTTAGATTTAAAAAGAAGCATCAAAAAAAGCACAGTAGATGTTTATTACATCTACTGTGCTTTAGTATGACCCCTACGGGATTCGAACCCGTGTTACCGCCGTGAAAGGGCGGTGTCTTAACCACTTGACCAAGGGGCCAATGGCGGAGAAGGAGGGATTTGAACCCTCGCGCCGGTTACCCGACCTACACCCTTAGCAGGGGCGCCTCTTCAGCCTCTTGAGTACTTCCCCGTAAATAAAAAAAATGGCTCCGAAGGCAGGACTCGAACCTGCGACAACCTGATTAACAGTCAGGTGCTACTACCAACTGAGCTACTTCGGAATAATGGTGGGCCTAAATGGACTCGAACCATCGACCTCACGCTTATCAGGCGTGCGCTCTAACCAGCTGAGCTATAGGCCCATTTGGAGCGGGTGATGAGAATCGAACTCACGACATCAGCTTGGAAGGCTGAGGTTTTACCATTAAACTACACCCGCATTTATGGTGGGTCAGGACGGAATCGAACCGCCGACACTTAGAGCTTCAATCTAATGCTCTACCAACTGAGCTACTGACCCATTCGTTCCATGCTAAGCTGCAAATCTCTTTATCAGCCACTCTCGTTCATTCAGTCACTTACTTAAGTACGCTCCTTCAATCACACGTTTGCTTCTTCGACCTTTTTGCTTATCATGAACCTCTTATTTAAAAAATGGCGGTCCCGACCGGGATCGAACCGGCGATCTCCTGCGTGACAGGCAGGCATGTTAACCGCTACACCACGGGACCATTTGGTTGCGGGGGCCGGATTTGAACCAACGACCTTCGGGTTATGAGCCCGACGAGCTACCACTGCTCCACCCCGCGACAACATTATTTATACCGAGTTTTTTGAACACCATTTATAAAATACAAACTGGAGGAGGTAGAGGGATTCGAACCCCCGCGCGGTGTTACCCGCCTGTCGGTTTTCAAGACCGATCCCTTCAGCCAGACTTGGGTATACCTCCGTAATAATATATAAATGGTGGACCTTGCAGGACTCGAACCTGCGACCGGACGGTTATGAGCCGTCTGCTCTAACCAACTGAGCTAAAGGTCCTTTAAGATGGCGGCAGAGGGAGTCGAACCCACGACCTTTCGGGTATGAACCGAATGCTCTAGCCAGCTGAGCTACGCCGCCAGGATCTTTATACTGGTTATAATTTTATGGTGGAGCCTAGCGGGATCGAACCGCTGACCTCCTGCGTGCAAGGCAGGCGCTCTCCCAGCTGAGCTAAGGCCCCAATAAAATGGTCGGAATGACAGGATTCGAACCTACGACCCCTTGGTCCCAAACCAAGTGCTCTACCAAGCTGAGCTACATTCCGAAATATATATGGCGCGCCCGGCAGGAGTCGAACCCACAACCTTCTGATCCGTAGTCAGACGCTCTATCCAATTGAGCTACGGGCGCTATTTACTAAAATAAAAATGGTGCCGAGGGCCGGAATCGAACCGGCACGGTAGTCACCTACCGCAGGATTTTAAGTCCTGTGCGTCTGCCAGTTCCGCCACCCCGGCACATTTTGGAGCGGAAGACGAGGTTCGAACTCGCGACCCCCACCTTGGCAAGGTGGTGTTCTACCACTGAACTACTTCCGCATGTGCATAAGATTTATTTATCCTGGCAATTATGAAATTCTAAAAATGGTGCGGGTGAAGGGAGTCGAACCCCCACGCCTTGCGGCGCTAGATCCTAAGTCTAGTGCGTCTGCCAATTCCGCCACACCCGCATATTTTATTGGCAATTTAAATGGTGAGCCATGAAGGACTCGAACCTTCGACCCTCTGATTAAAAGTCAGATGCTCTACCAACTGAGCTAATGGCTCCAAACATGGTGCCGGCTATAGGAATCGAACCCACGACCTACTGATTACAAGTCAGTTGCTCTACCTGCTGAGCTAAACCGGCATTTGGTGGAGGATGACGGGCTCGAACCGCCGACCCTCTGCTTGTAAGGCAGATGCTCTCCCAGCTGAGCTAATCCTCCTGGGTATTATGCCTAGCGATGTCCTACTCTCACAGGGGGAAGCCCCCAACTACCATCGGCGCTAAAGAGCTTAACTTCCGTGTTCGGTATGGGAACGGGTGTGACCTCTTTGCCATCATCACTAGACTATATTCAATCTTTAACATACTATGTATTACTTATATCTTAAAGTTGTTTGCTGTTTTGAAGTTGTTTACCTGTCCTTCAAGACAAGAATTATTGTATAACGTTTTTCAACATTGTGCAACACTTTTTTATAAAAAAAAGAAATTATTACTTTTTGAAGATATTTTTGTTATGTAAGAGAATTTCACTCTATTATTCATTATATCATTTTGTTTTTTCAAAAGAAAACATTTTTTAAAATGTAAAAAATATTTACTAGCTGCATATTGCTACGCTTACTCTAATCATAAATCAGTCAAGTGTTAGATACAGAAAAACTCAGGCTAGTGACAGTACTTCTTATCTGTAATGCCTGAGTATCTAAGTATCTTTCTTGAAAAGAAAAACATTCCTTTCATATTATAGCAATATTTTTTCTATACTATATTTAACGTTAATATTTAAATATTAGTAAGCGCTACTAATAATTGGTCAATTTCTTTAAAGGTTGTTTTTTGTCCAAAAGATATTCTGAAAAATTGGCGAGCTTCTCCCATAGTATAGCCCATCGATAAAATTGCTTTTGTGCCTGATTCGCTACGTATATCACATGCACTACCTGTGGATATACATATACCCGCTTCATTTAATCTTAATAAAACATATTGTCCTTCTACATTCTCCATCAGAATGCCACATATATTTGGTAATTGCTTCCCACATTCGATCATGCGGCATGTTTTTGGTAAATTTTCTTGTAAATATGAGCGAAAGGCTTCATAATTTTGTTGCTTGTAATGAAAATCTTCTATTGCAGTTGCAAACGCTACGATGGCTGGCGTATCCAGTGTTCCTCCTCTTAAACCATGCTCATGAGTCAAACCTGGCGTTAAAGGAGCCACACGAATTTTCGGGTTTATATAAACAGCTCCACAGCCTTTTGGTCCAGCAATTTTATGTGCTGAAACCGTAATAGCATCCACCTGCTGTTCGAAAGTTACTTTACAAAATGATTGTACACAATCTACATGAAAAAATATATCAGCTTCCTTAGCAATAGTTGCAATTTCATCTACGGGTTGAATTGCACCTATTTCTGAATTAACATGTTGGATTGTAATAAGCGCTGTATCATCTCTGATCACTTCACGTATTTGCTCCACTTGAATACAACCATTTTGTTTTAAAGGTAACTTTGTCACAATAAAACCCATCTTCTCAAGTGTATTTAATGCTGCATGAACAGATGTATGCTCTGCTTGCGAGGAAATAATATGTTTTCCTTTCTTTGAAGCTAAAGCAAGCGATAAAATTGCCAGCAAATTTCCTTCAGTACCGCTTCCTGTGAAAATTATGCCGTCACTTTTAACTTTTAGTGCATTTGCCACAACACCTCTTGCCTGCTCAACAAAATAATTTGCTTGTCCTCCTAAGTCATGTAAACTCGCACTATTTCCATAGTAACGTTCCGCTACTTCACAATAAGCCTTTAGCGCTGTCGCAGACATTGGTGATGTTGCTGCGTAATCCATATAAATCATCTAGTTCCCTTCCTCTCTATTTACTTCAGTCTTGTTTTCTCTTTTATTTTATGTAAAGATATGTGTCAAGACAACTGTAAAGAAGGTAGAGCTATGAATGTAAAGACAGATATACTCATTATTGGCAGCGGCATTGCAGCCCTTCAAGCCGCTCGACTACTCGGGCAGCAGTTACAAGTACAGATTGTTACAAAGACTTCTGTTGATATAAGCAGTTCTTATCGTGCTCAAGGTGGCATTGCAACCGTCACTAATCCAGAAGATAAAACGACTTATCATATTGCAGATACGTTGACTGCTGGTGAATACCATCATGAAAAGAAACATGTTGAAGCACTTATAAATGATGGAACGAAAATTATACAGCAGTTCCTTAGGGATGGGCTCCCAATCGATCGGGAGGCATCTGGGGAACCAGCTCTCGGTTTAGAAGGCGCACATAGTCATCATCGTATTTTACATGCTGGTGGAGATCGTACGGGGCAAGTATTTATTGATTATTTGCTCAAACAGCTTCCTTCAAACGTAACCATTAATTGTTACGAAATGGCTTATGAACTTCTAATAAATACTGATGGTGCTTGTATCGGCGTACTTACACAAGGAAAGCATGGCATAAAACGGTATTTTGCTCATCACGTAATTCTTGCTTCAGGGGGTGCTGGTGCCCTTTATGCATGCAGCTCTAATTATGCGACCAATACCGGTGATGGCATTGCACTAGCATTCCGCGCAGGGGCAGCAATCAGTGATATGGAGTTTATGCAATTTCACCCAAGCCTACTCTGGTGCAATGGTGAAGCGAAAGGACTTGTCTCTGAAGCCGTTCGGGGAGCTGGTGGGATTTTTGTCGATGCACAGCGCCAAGCTATCATGAAAGGCGTACATCCACAACTTGATTTAGCACCGCGTCATGTTACAGCCCATACTTTGTTTAAAAAACGTGATATCGGACAAGAAACATTTATTGATATTTCAGCCATTCAGCACTTTGAAGATAAATTTCCGACGATTGCAAAGCTTTGCGCTGATAATGGCATTGATATACAAAATGGCTTAATTCCTGTTGCGCCAGGGAGCCATTTCTTAATGGGCGGTATTATCGCTGATGATATGGGAAGAACATCGATCCCAAATCTATATGCCGTTGGTGAAGTAGCATGTACGGGCGTTCATGGTGCAAATCGTTTAGCAAGTAATTCCTTGTTGGAAGGCATAACTTTTGGACAAAAGATGGCACATGGCATTTTACAAACAGGCTGCAAGCAAAATAATTTCACTGTCGTATACAAAGTCTATAAGCAACCTATGCCTTCACTATTAACAAAAGAGGAACTACAGCAAACTATGATGCACGCGTTAGGTATTGTACGAAATCCTAATAATATGCAGCAATTTGCTAATCAATTGCCGTCATTACAATCCCTACAACAAGTTGATATAAGTGGGTTGAAACAACAGGGCCTTGAACTTTATATGATGCATATTGTCGCTTCGCTAATGGTTTATGCTGCACTTACACGAACAGAAACACGTGGAGCTCATATTCGTAGTGACAAACCAAATAGTGAGATACTGTGGGCTCAACGCTGGATTATTTTTGAACATGGACAGATGAAAGTGAGGAATACATTATATGAATATCATCAAACTCGAAGAAATGCTCAAGCAATTTTATAACGAAGATATAGGAGATGGAGATTTATCAAGCGAACTCATCTTTACAGCTGATCAAAAAGGCTCTTTTTCCTTTTATGCGAAGGAGAGTGGCATTTTTTGTGGAGCACTTATCATCGAGCACGGTTTTCGACTTCTCGATTCCTCAATGGAAATAACTTTGCGTAAAAAAGACGGTGATGCAGTGAATTCTGGTGATGTACTCGCTGTTGTTGAAGGACCCCTACAAAAGTTATTAATTGGTGAGCGCGTCATTTTGAATCTCATTCAGCGTATGTCTGCTATCGCAACAGCTGCAAATCTGGCAACGTGTAAAATAGCAGGTACAGGTGCAAAAATTTGTGATACCCGTAAAACGATACCGGGCTTACGTATGCTCGATAAATATGCCGTTCGTGTAGGTGGCGCCTTTAATCATCGAAGCGGTTTATATGACGCTATTATGCTAAAGGATAACCATATTGCTTTTGCAGGAGGCATTACAAAAGCTATGCAAGCTGCACGTAGCAAAATCGGTCATACTGTAAAAATTGAAGTAGAAATTGAAACAAAAAATCAATTGGAGGAAGCAATTGCAGCTGGGGCAGATATTATTATGTTTGATAATCGCACTCCTGAAGAAATACGTACATGGCTCCCAGCTGTCCCTGCACATATTGCTACAGAAGCTTCTGGTGGAATTACTCTAGAAAATATCTACGCATATGCAGATTCTGGTGTTCAATGGATTTCACTTGGTGCACTAACTCATTCGGTGAAAGTCTTTGATATTAGCGCACTTGTGCAAATGAAAGGAGATCATCCACTTGTCAATAACTAATTTACTTCAACAAGCTACACTACTCCCTGAGCATTATCGAACACTATCAAAAACTGATATGGAATCTCGCATTCTAGTTATTAAAAAAAAACTCGGCAGTAAGCTCTTCATCCCGGGCCATCACTATCAAAAAGACGAAGTGATTCAATTTGCTGATGCTACAGGAGATTCCTTACAGCTTGCGCAATTATCTGCTGCGAATAAGGAAGCTGAACATATCGTTTTCTGTGGCGTACATTTTATGGCAGAAACAGCTGATATGTTAACAACTGATAAACAACATGTCTATTTGCCTGATATGCGTGCAGGCTGTTCAATGGCAGACATGGCAGACATTTATCAAACAGAACAAGCATGGCCCTTCTTACAGCAACTTTTCGGTGATACGATTATACCGTTAACATATGTCAATTCGACTGCTGCAATAAAAGCATTTACAGGACGTCATGGAGGTGCATGTGTAACATCCTCCAATGCAAAGGGTATTGTAAAATGGGCATTCAACCAAAAAAAACGTATTTTCTTTTTACCTGACCAGCATTTAGGCAGAAATACTGCATATGATTTGGGCGTACCTCTTGAAAATATGGCTGTGTGGAATCCACATACCAATATACTCGAGACAGATCAGTCACCAGAAAACATTCAAGTGATTTTATGGAAAGGACATTGTTCCGTCCACGAAGGATTTACCGTACAACATACAGAAATGGTTCGTCAGGCACATCCAAATATGCGTATTATCGTGCATCCTGAATGTAGCCGTGAAGTTGTTGCGGCAGCAGATGACGCTGGCTCAACAAAATACATTATAGATACAATTAATAACGCTCCTAGCGGTTCAGCATGGGCAATCGGCACAGAAATGAATCTTGTTAATCGTATTATTAAACAACATCCAGATAAACAGATTATCTCGTTAAATAAGAATTTTTGTCCTTGTCTCACAATGAACCGAATTGATCTCCCACATCTACTGTGGTCACTTGAAAGTATTGAACAAGGAAAGCCGCATAACCGCATTCAAGTGGATGCTCATACATCTGTAGAAGCTCAGAGTTCACTCGAACGGATGCTGGCACAAGGATAATTAAACGAGACTGGGACATAACTTAAGAAAGAGGAGTAAGGGCGTTATTAAATTTTCGCTATCTAAAAATGAAGAAAAATTTAGTCGTTCTTCCTTTTGGGATAAATAAAATTCAGAAGTGAGTACTAGTTGATGGTAGCGAAGGCGGCGACTCCTAGGGAATTAGCGTGACGCCTGAGACTACAGGCTCAGGCCACGCCCTCGGAAAGCGTCCGCAGTAGCGGACATCAACGCTTACAGCAAAAAAGTGTTAGATTCGACAGCAGTCAATCTAACACTTTTTCTCTTTTGTCCCAGCCTCGTTTCTAAAAAGACTACACTGTTTGAAGTATCACAACATATTCAGATCTATTTTTTCAAGAGTGACATCTTATTTTAGAAACACTTTACTTTGCACGTAGGGACACAGCAATTTGCAAAACGGCATAAAGCTTTGTTCCAGTCATAATGAAAAAAGAATAGGTGACTCCTTTTTAACTGTATAAGCTCCCCCTATCTCCAATACTTGGACGCTTCTTTCATATAGTTCATTACAAAAAAAGCACAGTAGATATTTATTACATCTACTGTGCTTTAGTATGACCCCTACGGGATTCGAACCCGTGTTACCGCCGTGAAAGGGCGGTGTCTTAACCGCTTGACCAAGGGGCCCATGGCGGAGAAGGAGGGATTTGAACCCTCGCGCCGGTTACCCGACCTACACCCTTAGCAGGGGCGCCTCTTCAGCCTCTTGAGTACTTCCCCGTAAATAAAAAAATGGCTCCGAAGGCAGGACTCGAACCTGCGACAACCTGATTAACAGTCAGGTGCTACTACCAACTGAGCTACTTCGGAATAATGGTGGGCCTAAATGGACTCGAACCATCGACCTCACGCTTATCAGGCGTGCGCTCTAACCAGCTGAGCTATAGGCCCATTTGGAGCGGGTGATGAGAATCGAACTCACGACATCAGCTTGGAAGGCTGAGGTTTTACCATTAAACTACACCCGCATTTATGGTGGGTCAGGACGGAATCGAACCGCCGACACTTAGAGCTTCAATCTAATGCTCTACCAACTGAGCTACTGACCCATTCGTTCCATGCTAAGCTGCAAATCTCTTTATCAGCCACTCTCGTTCATTCAGTCACGTACTTAAGTACGCTCCTTCAATCACACGTTTGCTTCTTCGACCTTTTTGCTTATCATGAACCTCTTATTTAAAAAATGGCGGTCCCGACCGGGATCGAACCGGCGATCTCCTGCGTGACAGGCAGGCATGTTAACCGCTACACCACGGGACCATTTGGTTGCGGGGGCCGGATTTGAACCAACGACCTTCGGGTTATGAGCCCGACGAGCTACCACTGCTCCACCCCGCGACAACATTATTTATACCGAGTTTTTTGAACACCATTTATAAAATACAAACTGGAGGAGGTAGAGGGATTCGAACCCCCGCGCGGTGTTACCCGCCTGTCGGTTTTCAAGACCGATCCCTTCAGCCAGACTTGGGTATACCTCCGTAATAATATATAAATGGTGGACCTTGCAGGACTCGAACCTGCGACCGGACGGTTATGAGCCGTCTGCTCTAACCAACTGAGCTAAAGGTCCTTTAAGATGGCGGCAGAGGGAGTCGAACCCACGACCTTTCGGGTATGAACCGAATGCTCTAGCCAGCTGAGCTACGCCGCCAGGATCTTTATACTGGTTATAATTTTATGGTGGAGCCTAGCGGGATCGAACCGCTGACCTCCTGCGTGCAAGGCAGGCGCTCTCCCAGCTGAGCTAAGGCCCCAATAAAATGGTCGGAATGACAGGATTCGAACCTACGACCCCTTGGTCCCAAACCAAGTGCTCTACCAAGCTGAGCTACATTCCGAAATATATATGGCGCGCCCGGCAGGAGTCGAACCCACAACCTTCTGATCCGTAGTCAGACGCTCTATCCAATTGAGCTACGGGCGCTATTTACTAAAATAAAAATGGTGCCGAGGGCCGGAATCGAACCGGCACGGTAGTCACCTACCGCAGGATTTTAAGTCCTGTGCGTCTGCCAGTTCCGCCACCCCGGCACATTTTGGAGCGGAAGACGAGGTTCGAACTCGCGACCCCCACCTTGGCAAGGTGGTGTTCTACCACTGAACTACTTCCGCATGTGCATAAGATTTATTTATCCTGGCAATTATGAAATTCTAAAAATGGTGCGGGTGAAGGGAGTCGAACCCCCACGCCTTGCGGCGCTAGATCCTAAGTCTAGTGCGTCTGCCAATTCCGCCACACCCGCATATTTTATTGGCAATTTAAATGGTGAGCCATGAAGGACTCGAACCTTCGACCCTCTGATTAAAAGTCAGATGCTCTACCAACTGAGCTAATGGCTCCAAACATGGTGCCGGCTATAGGAATCGAACCCACGACCTACTGATTACAAGTCAGTTGCTCTACCTGCTGAGCTAAACCGGCATTTGGTGGAGGATGACGGGCTCGAACCGCCGACCCTCTGCTTGTAAGGCAGATGCTCTCCCAGCTGAGCTAATCCTCCTGGGTATTATGCCTAGCGATGTCCTACTCTCACAGGGGGAAGCCCCCAACTACCATCGGCGCTAAAGAGCTTAACTTCCGTGTTCGGTATGGGAACGGGTGTGACCTCTTTGCCATCATCACTAGACTATTGTCGGCTTTTAATATACAGCGTATTTCTTTGTCAGCTTCATTCGTTCAGTCAGTCACGTACTTGGGTACGCTCCTTCCTTCTCTCAATCGCTTCCTCGAACTACTTGTATCTTGAAACCCTATGTAGAAAGATGTTGTTCTTTCAAAACTGGATAAACGGTACATTGAATGTTTCAAACATTTTGGTTAAGTCCTCGATCGATTAGTATTCGTCAGCTCCATGTGTCACCACACTTCCACCTCGAACCTATCTACCTCATCGTCTTTGAGGGATCTTACTTACTTGCGTAATGGGAAATCTCATCTTGAGGGGGGCTTCATGCTTAGATGCTTTCAGCACTTATCCCGTCCACACATAGCTACCCAGCGATGCCTTTGGCAAGACAACTGGTACACCAGCGGTGTGTCCATCCCGGTCCTCTCGTACTAAGGACAGCTCCTCTCAAATTTCCTACGCCCACGACGGATAGGGACCGAACTGTCTCACGACGTTCTGAACCCAGCTCGCGTACCGCTTTAATGGGCGAACAGCCCAACCCTTGGGACCGACTACAGCCCCAGGATGCGATGAGCCGACATCGAGGTGCCAAACCTCCCCGTCGATGTGGACTCTTGGGGGAGATAAGCCTGTTATCCCCGGGGTAGCTTTTATCCGTTGAGCGATGGCCCTTCCATGCGGAACCACCGGATCACTAAGCCCGTCTTTCGACCCTGCTCGACTTGTAGGTCTCGCAGTCAAGCTCCCTTGTGCCTTTACACTCTACGAATGATTTCCAACCATTCTGAGGGAACCTTTGGGCGCCTCCGTTACCTTTTAGGAGGCGACCGCCCCAGTCAAACTGTCCGCCTGACACTGTCTCCTGCCCCGCTAAGGGGCATGGGTTAGAATTTCAATACAACCAGGGTAGTATCCCACCGACGCCTCCTTCGAAGCTGGCGCTCCGAGATCTCTGGCTCCTACCTATCCTGTACAAGTTGTACCAAAATTCAATATCAGGCTACAGTAAAGCTCCACGGGGTCTTTCCGTCCTGTCGCGGGTAACCTGCATCTTCACAGGTACTATAATTTCACCGAGTCTCTCGTTGAGACAGTGCCCAGATCGTTACGCCTTTCGTGCGGGTCGGAACTTACCCGACAAGGAATTTCGCTACCTTAGGACCGTTATAGTTACGGCCGCCGTTTACTGGGGCTTCAATTCGCAGCTTCGCTTGCGCTAACCACTCCTCTTAACCTTCCAGCACCGGGCAGGCGTCAGCCCCTATACGTCACCTTACGGTTTTGCAGAGACCTGTGTTTTTGCTAAACAGTCGCCTGGGCCTATTCACTGCGGCTCTCATGCGCTTGCACGCTCAAGAGCACCCCTTCTCCCGAAGTTACGGGGTCATTTTGCCGAGTTCCTTAACGAGAGTTCTCTCGCACACCTTAGGATTCTCTCCTCGACTACCTGTGTCGGTTTGCGGTACGGGCACCTCTCACCTCGATAGAGGCTTTTCTTGGCAGTGTGAAATCAGGAACTTCGTCCTTAAAGGACTCGCCATCACAGCTCAACGTTACAGTGTGCGGATTTGCCTACACACACGCCTTACTGCTTGGACGCGCACAACCAACGGCGCGCTTACCCTATCCTACTGCGTCCCCCCATTTCTCAAACGGTGAGGAGGTGGTACAGGAATATCAACCTGTTGTCCATCGCCTACGCCTATCGGCCTCGGCTTAGGTCCCGACTAACCCTGAGCGGACGAGCCTTCCTCAGGAAACCTTAGTCATACGGTGGACGGGATTCTCACCCGTCTTTCGCTACTCATACCGGCATTCTCACTTCTAAGCGCTCCACCAGTCCTTCCGGTCTGACTTCAACGCACTTAGAACGCTCTCCTACCACTGACATCGTAGATGTCAATCCACAGCTTCGGTGAATCGTTTAGCCCCGATACATTTTCGGCGCAGCGTCACTCGACCAGTGAGCTATTACGCACTCTTTAAATGATGGCTGCTTCTAAGCCAACATCCTGGTTGTCTATGCAACGCCACATCCTTTTCCACTTAACGATTACTTTGGGACCTTAGCTGGTGGTCTGGGCTGTTTCCCTTTTGACTACGGATCTTATCACTCGCAGTCTGACTCCCGTGTATAAATATCTGGCATTCGGAGTTTGTCTGAATTCGGTAAACCGGGATGGCCCCCTAGTCCAAACAGTGCTCTACCTCCAGTATTCTCATCACGAGGCTAGCCCTAAAGCTATTTCGGAGAGAACCAGCTATCTCCAGGTTCGATTGGAATTTCTCCGCTACCCACACCTCATCCCCGCACTTTTCAACGTGCGTGGGTTCGGGCCTCCAGTAAGTGTTACCTCACCTTCACCCTGGACATGGGTAGATCACCTGGTTTCGGGTCTACGACCACGTACTAATTCGCCCTATTCAGACTCGCTTTCGCTGCGGCTCCGTCTTCTAAAACTTAACCTCGCACGTAATCGTAACTCGCCGGTTCATTCTACAAAAGGCACGCTATCACCCATTAACGGGCTCTAACTACTTGTAGGCACACGGTTTCAGGATCTATTTCACTCCCCTTCCGGGGTGCTTTTCACCTTTCCCTCACGGTACTGGTTCACTATCGGTCACTAGGTAGTATTTAGCCTTGGGAGATGGTCCTCCCAGATTCCGACGGAATTTCACGTGTTCCGCCGTACTCAGGATCCACTCAGGAGGGAATGAACTTTCGACTACAGGGCTATTACCTGCTCTGGCGGACCTTTCCAAGTCGCTTCATCTAACTCATTCTTTTGTAACTCCGTATAGAGTGTCCTACAACCCCAAGAGGCAAGCCTCTTGGTTTGGGCTCTTCCCGTTTCGCTCGCCGCTACTCAGGGAATCGATTTTTCTTTCTCTTCCTCCAGGTACTTAGATGTTTCAGTTCCCTGGGTCTGCCTTCAAGACGCTATGTATTCACGTCAAGATACTACGCGATTAAACGTAGTGGGTTCCCCCATTCGGAAATCTCCGGATCAAAGCTCACTTACAGCTCCCCGAAGCATATCGGTGTTAGTGCCGTCCTTCTTCGGCTCCTAGTGCCAAGGCATTCGCCGTGCGCCCTTAATAACTTAACCGTCAGCTTTCAATATACATCGTAATACATCGTCAGCTTCAATCGTTCGCTCAGTCACGTACTAAGGTACGCTACTTCACTTACTCAATCGCTTCCTTGCCTTACTCGTATCTTGAAACCTTCATCTGTTATTAAGCCTAAAAAACTTAAAAAAATAAATGTGTTTGTTACTATTTCAATGTCGTTTTATCCAGTTTTCAAAGAACAAGTTTTGAAGTGTTTCATTCAGAAGAATGAACCTTCAAAACTGAACGCAAAACGTAATCTTACAAACCCAAGGTTTGTATTCCGAAAATATCCTTAGAAAGGAGGTGATCCAGCCGCACCTTCCGATACGGCTACCTTGTTACGACTTCACCCCAATCATCTATCCCACCTTCGGCGGCTGGCTCCAAAAAGGTTACCTCACCGACTTCGGGTGTTACAAACTCTCGTGGTGTGACGGGCGGTGTGTACAAGGCCCGGGAACGTATTCACCGCGGCATGCTGATCCGCGATTACTAGCGATTCCGGCTTCATGTAGGCGAGTTGCAGCCTACAATCCGAACTGAGAACGACTTTATCGGATTAGCTCCCCCTCGCGGGTTGGCAACCGTTTGTATCGTCCATTGTAGCACGTGTGTAGCCCAGGTCATAAGGGGCATGATGATTTGACGTCATCCCCACCTTCCTCCGGTTTGTCACCGGCAGTCACCTTAGAGTGCCCAACTAAATGATGGCAACTAAGATCAAGGGTTGCGCTCGTTGCGGGACTTAACCCAACATCTCACGACACGAGCTGACGACAACCATGCACCACCTGTCACCGTTGTCCCCGAAGGGAAAACTGTATCTCTACAGTGGTCAATGGGATGTCAAGACCTGGTAAGGTTCTTCGCGTTGCTTCGAATTAAACCACATGCTCCACCGCTTGTGCGGGCCCCCGTCAATTCCTTTGAGTTTCAGTCTTGCGACCGTACTCCCCAGGCGGAGTGCTTAATGCGTTAGCTGCAGCACTAAGGGGCGGAAACCCCCTAACACTTAGCACTCATCGTTTACGGCGTGGACTACCAGGGTATCTAATCCTGTTTGCTCCCCACGCTTTCGCGCCTCAGTGTCAGTTACAGACCAGATAGTCGCCTTCGCCACTGGTGTTCCTCCAAATCTCTACGCATTTCACCGCTACACTTGGAATTCCACTATCCTCTTCTGCACTCAAGTTCCCCAGTTTCCAATGACCCTCCACGGTTGAGCCGTGGGCTTTCACATCAGACTTAAGAAACCACCTGCGCGCGCTTTACGCCCAATAATTCCGGACAACGCTTGCCACCTACGTATTACCGCGGCTGCTGGCACGTAGTTAGCCGTGGCTTTCTAATAAGGTACCGTCAAGGTACAGCCAGTTACTACTGTACTTATTCTTCCCTTACAACAGAGTTTTACGAACCGAAATCCTTCTTCACTCACGCGGCGTTGCTCCATCAGGCTTTCGCCCATTGTGGAAGATTCCCTACTGCTGCCTCCCGTAGGAGTCTGGGCCGTGTCTCAGTCCCAGTGTGGCCGATCACCCTCTCAGGTCGGCTACGCATCGTTGCCTTGGTGAGCCGTTACCTCACCAACTAGCTAATGCGCCGCGGGCCCATCCTATAGCGACAGCCGAAACCGTCTTTCAGTCTTTCACCATGAAGTGAAAGAGATTATTTGGTATTAGCCCCGGTTTCCCGGAGTTATCCCAAACTATAAGGTAGGTTGCCCACGTGTTACTCACCCGTCCGCCGCTAAATCAGAGGAAGCAAGCTTCCTCATCATTCGCTCGACTTGCATGTATTAGGCACGCCGCCAGCGTTCGTCCTGAGCCAGGATCAAACTCTCCATAAAAGAAATTTGATAAGCTCAAATTGTTTTGCTGGCATCAATTTTGATGTCCAAAATTTTGTTTCGTTCACTAACCGAAGCTAGCTACTAAAAACTTTATTGATTACGTTTTGCTTGTTCAGTTTTCAAGGTTCATGTTACAACCGCTTTGTTTCAGCGACTTTATTATCATAACTTGTTTTTAACAAGAAGTCAACAACTATTTTGAAATATTTTTTCTCAAGCAATCCTTCTTGTTAAGGACAAGTAATAATATATAATATCATTCATTATAAATCAAGCTTTTTTTGAAAAAAACTTTAAAATCTTTTTATCATCTATAACAAATAAAATTATACCGAATAGAACAATTAAACCACCAATGATTTGCGTTTCTATTAAATACTCTTGGAAAATAAAAATCGCTAATACCGCTGCACCAATCGGTTCAAATAAAATCGCTATTGATACAACATTCGTACTCACGTATTTAATAGACCAATTAAATAATGTATGACCTAATAAATTTGGTACAATCGCTAATAGAATAAACCATATCCAATCCATTGTTGCGTATGGACCAAACGACTCTCCTTTAATAACTACATATATAAACAACGTAATCGTACTTACTACATAAACGATCATTGTATATGTTATAAGTGATAGCCGTTTACGTACATCTTGGCCAAATAGTAAATAGGCTGTAATAAGCGCACAAGCGATAAGTGCAAGAATATCCCCATAGAATGCTGAACCGCTTAATTTAAAATCTCCCCAACTTATCAATACACTTCCGATAATAGCAATCGCACCTGCAAAAATCGTTTTCACAGTAATTTTCTCTTTAAAGAAAAGATATGTACCAACAAACGCAAATAGTGGCTGTAGTGTCACAAGAACAGTAGAACTCGCAACAGAAGTGTAATTAAGTGATTCAAACCACAGAATAAAGTGGAATGATAAGAATATACCCGCAATTGAAGAAAACAACCAATCCCGCTTCGATAATTGCTTTAACTCAGCAGTATATTTCCAAAAAAATAATGGTGCCATGATTATCACTGAAAACAACATTCGATAAAAGGCGGTAATGCCCGCTTCCGCATTTGCTAACTTCACAAAAACTGCCGATAAGGATACAGCAATAACACCGACAAAAATAGGGATATACGGATGAATTTTTGGTTGCACCATTGAATTCCACCTCCAGTTGAAAAATGCTTATACATCAACAGTTTCGTGATGTACAATACAAAAAAGTAATGCACATATAATAATGACAGCTTGCATATCTCTTAGCAATACGAAATATCGGTGGAGGGTTGAGAATGGGAACACTATTAGAAAATATGATTACATATGATGTTGGCATAAAATTAGTCATTGCAGCCACATTAAGTTTAGTAATCGGTATTGAAAGGGAATTAAAAAAGAAACCTGTGGGATTAAAAACGAGCTTAGTTATTGCGACTTTCAGTTGTCTACTAACGATTATTTCAATTGAGACCGCATACTCAACACCCCCAAGAGCAGATATTAATATTACAATGGATCCACTTCGTCTAGCAGCCCAGGTGGTGAGTGGCATCGGCTTTCTTGGAGCAGGCGTTATTTTAAGACGCGGTAATGATAGTATTTCAGGCCTAACAACTGCCGCGATGATATGGGGAGCAGCGGGTATTGGAATAGCAGTTGGCGCAGGTTTCTATATGGATGCTACATTAGCCGTTATTATCATTGTCTTTGGTATTGAAGTATTATCCCCATTCCTTATGAAAATCGGACCAAAACGAATTCGAATGAGAGAGATATCATTAAAAGTCCAGATTGATGATGATTGTCATGCGGAATCTTTTCTTCAGTTTTTAAAGGAAAATAATATTATTATTGAAAACATTCGAATTAAAGATATACCACTAAGAAATGATACTGTATTACACGAATTGGATTTACGATTATCATTAATTATCTCAGATAACTTACTGTCGTTTTACCGTTCATTGCGAGCTTTACCTTATGTAGAAAAAATAGAGATGGAAATTTTAAACTAGTTGGAGGAAACTTCTATGGCAGAATTATTGAAACTATTAAAAGATGGCAATAAACCCTCCCTCATGGCTGCATGTGTCAATGCCTTTTTAGGAATCATTAAAGGTATTGCCTTTTCCTTCACAGGGAATGTTGCCATGTTTGCCGAAATGATGCACTCACTTGGCGATGCAGCCAATCAATTATTCGTTTATATTGGTTCGGCACTATCAAAAAAAGCACCGACGAAGCAGTTCCCTGCAGGATTTGGTCGGATTGTTAATCTGGTTTGTCTATTCGCCGTCATTATAGTAGCAATTCTTTCTTATGAAACTGTAAAAGAAGGCTGGCATCATTTTATGCATCCTTCTGGTGAATCAAAAGGAATGCTCATTGCACTTGGTGTTTTATTTATCGGGATTGTGTTAGAGAGCATAGTACTTGCGAAAGCAGCAGTCGAAGTACTACATGAAGCTGGGCAAGAAAAGGCTGGTTTGGCTACTATTGCTAAAGCATTTACTTATTTGAAGCGCGCAAAACCAGCAACAAAATTAGTGTTTATGGAAGATTTAGTAGCCACAGCCGGAAATGTTTTAGCATTTGCTGCTATCTTAATTGCACACTTTACAGGGTGGGCAAGAATTGAAGGGCTCGTGTCTATGATTATCGGCTGTATGATGTTTTATGTAGTTGGCAAGATATTTCTTGATAATGCCCGTGGAGTTATCGGTGAAACGGATGAGGAAATGCTCAATCATATCGCCCACCTTGTAATGGAGAATCCAAATATTAAAGATATTGTACGTTTAGAGGTTGTTAAAGAAGGTGAGTTTTTACATGTCGAGCTGGTTGCAGAAGCCGATGCTAATTTATCACTTGCTTACCTAGATGATGTACGCGACCATTTGACTGAGGTTATTTTAAGTCAGAAAGGTGTATCAAAAGTAGCCATTTTATTTGATGAAGATGATGGTCAATTCAACTGGATACATGTCGGGGACAAACCAACAAGCTCAACGACTGAACATTAAAACAATAGCCAATTGCCTTATTTCAGGCAGTTGGCTATTGTTTATACAGGTACTAAATGATACCGTTCACGTTTGATTTTTATTTCACTTAAGCAATCAGATATTTCCTCACTGCTAACAAAAACATGGTTTGTCACCATAAAAGTTAATAACATTTTTAATGCAATAATTTTTTTCACACCTTGTTGTTGGATTACTATATTAGAAAATTTTAATGTTGCTAAACGATTGGCTAAGGCATATTCTTCAGCTTTTGAAATCTCACTTCCATCTACATGACACCCTAAAATAAAATTACCAGCACGGGAATCCTTCAACACATTAGGATGCATGGATTGGTAATGCACCTCTGCAATTGAATCTTCATCATTCATCATTTGATGGGCGACCAAATAATGTTTTAAAGCACCTTTTAAATCAATCGCGATCGCTGTATCTGCTAAAATTGTCCGGTAATAGACTAGAACAATTTCAGCATTTCCTATATAAGGCTCCACTTCTACAACGATTTCACCAGAAGGACGTACAAATAATTGTACAATTGCTTTATTTACACCATCTGTACATATAATATTTGTCTGGCCATATTGGAGACTCTTGAAAAATATACTTTTATCAACAATATATCCAGTGACAATTTCTCCATTTTCAATGATCAGCGACTTCGCGTCAACTCCTAATACTTCTACACAATTTTGCATTTTATAAACATGCTGTTGGAATGGCGTTTCTATACAGTGCAATGTGACAATTCGGTCTTCAATCAATTGTTTCAACATTTGTTTTCTCTCCAATCTTTGGTTAATATTGACTTTATTTTAATAAACCTAGCTGAACAAATTCTGAACAATCCTACAATTAGCGAGAGAATGCGACAAAAAAACTGTTGTTTCCTATAATTTGAACTTACAACCAACATTTCCTCTACTTTGTTCTTTGGCAACTAATGTTAATTAATACTAAATAACATTTTGTAATATTCAGAAACAATGAACTACATAGATATAAAGGATTATATTTTTCTATCTATTAAATACAGATTTTAAATATCACCTTGTTTTACATTGGTCTATTTGACTATACTATAGGACTAAAGAAACTTCCACGACAAATTTCAACATTTATCGTTAAGTTTTCTTAACCTTTACAAAAAAAATATGAGACTACAAAGCGTAGCCTCACATTTACTATATTAAAGAGAGTTTTGTAAAATTGTACGAACATCTTCTTCCTGTAACTTATTAAAGTTACCAAAAGGTCCATTATGCATTGCATGTTCCACAATTTGATTGAATTTCGAATCATCAATATCATAATCTGCTAAGCGACTTGGTGCACCTAATGATGTCCAAAATGCTGACAGACGATCGATTCCTTCATAAGCAACTTCCTCTGTTGTTTTACCCGTCCCATCAACACCGAAGACACGTACCGCAATTCCAGCAAAGCGCTCTGGATTTACCGGTACACTTAAACGCATCCAATGTGGCTGTAAAATAGCTAAACCACCCGCATGTGGAATATCATAAATCGCTGATACCGCATGCTCGATATCATGTGATGCCCAATCGCCGCGAGAACCCATGGATAAAAAGCCGTTTAAACCTATTGTTCCAGCTAATAGAATCGTTTCACGTAACGCAACATTCTCTAAATCCTCAATTAGTTTTGGTGCTGTAGCAATTACTGTACGTAAGACACCCTCACACATTTCATCGGTGATTGGCGTATTCGTTGTATTATGGAAATATTGCTCAAATACATGTGACATCATATCAACCATACCATATACTGTATGATTTTTCGGTACCGATACAGTGTACGCTGGATTTAAAATTGAAAATCTCGGAAATGCTGCTGGACTACCCCAACTTAACTTTTCTTCGGTTGCGGCGTTCGTGATTACAGAACCAGCATTCATTTCAGAACCTGTTGCAGCTAGCGTTAATACCGTTCCTAATGGTAATGCCTCTTTTGCAATTACCTTTCTCATTACGATATCCCACGCATCACCATCATATTTTGCACCAGCAACTATTAGTTTTGAACAATCAATAACGGAGCCACCACCGACAGCAAGGACAAGATCAATGCCTTCTTTTTTACATATATCAATGCCGAGACGTGCTGTCTCAACACGGGGGTTCGGCTCAACACCGCTCAATTCAAAAATTGTTTTATCCGCTTCTTGTAATTTCTCAATGACAGCATCGTATAGACCGTTATTCTTAATGCTACCTCCCCCATACACAACCAACACCTTATTCCCGTACTGCGTTAACTCCTCTGATAATTTCTCTAGCGCATCTTCACCAAAGTGTAATTTAACTGGATTATTGAATGTAAATGAATTCATGGAAATCGCCCCTTTCTAGTTGGATTTTCTCATATTTATAAGAGGGAAAGCAAAGATTTAAGCATAATACTAAACATGTATCATGTAATCGGCATAAACTTTGACTATTTTATCGGGAATAGACACGCCTAATTCTTCTATTAATTTTCTCTTGATTCTCTCGTAACATCGTACACACTCTTGTTTTTTATTTTGCTCGATTAAAAATCGCAATAGTAAATACATATAATGCTCATTAAATTCATCTAGCTCTAGCATTTTTTGTAGACAGTTTAATTTGAGTAATGGATTGATTTCATTCGTCTTTGTGATATACGTTTCAAGTAAATGTAATACGCTTTGTTTTAAACGTAACTGAATTTAAAATGCCCAAGGATATTCCTCATCTTTTAAGAATTCCCCTTCATAGCAATTTAAAAGCTGCTGTATAGACCATTCATCATGATTTTCACGTTCTAACAATTGACTAAATTGAATGGGATCTTTCAGACCATTTATTTTTAGAAGTTTCCTTAATTGATAAACGGAAGTATGTAAATTACTTGCTGCCATGCCAGTTTGCAGGTACATCAATAGTAATACGTCTATCTTTATAGGTATCTAAAGACTCCTGCGGTGAAATTAGGACATTCGGATAAAAGGACCATTTCCCCTCAAGTTTTACAATGTTATTTTTATGTAACTGTCCCTCTTCAATCGCAACAGCACCATCTACTACAATTTGCGGGTTTTCAGTGGAAAAATAATGCCAATTCCCTATAAAAAACACAACTATAAACAGCATGATAATGCTCACGATAATCAAGATATTTTTTTTCATTATCAAGCCTCCTCTTAAACTATAAATAAGTACGAAAATCCATCTGACCGTTTGTATAGATAAAACCTTTTATAAATTACACCAACGATATTGCCTATTTACATTTTCAATTAACTTGCACATATACATTATGTAAAACACGACTTTCTACTATTATATGTGTAACTCCTTATATCGGCTCCCATCATAAATTCTATCATAGGACTATTGAACAGAATCTGAACATCTATCACTTTTAATTTAAAGGTTGCATGAGCCCATACTAGGTTAATATTATTCGTTAGCACAGAACAATTAGACGGCAGATGATGTACCTATTCATTATTTTTATAAGGAACTTATAGTAGCTATGCTTAAAAACAAAAAACGCCGCACAAGATTTCTCCTATACAGCGCTTTTTGAATTTAGCCATTCATTAATTCTATGAATCATTAAAGGTTCGAAAGTTCCATCCATCACTTTTAGAATGAAAAGAATTGAAATGGACTGAAAAAACGGCTCGAACTCTTCATCTATACGAATTCAAACAAAAAAAACGAGCCATCCCATTAATTAGGAATGACTCGTTTTTCATTTATATATTGATTAAACCCATCCACGGAAGCGAGATGCTTCTGCAGTGCGGCGAACACCTACCATGTAAGCAGCTAAGCGCATGTTAATGTTACGTGTAGTCGCTGTTGTATAAACATTGTCAAAGGCTTCAACCATTTTTTTATAAAGGCGTTCTTCTACCTCTTCTTCTGTCCAGTAGTAACCTTGATTATTTTGAACCCATTCAAAGTAAGAAACTGTAACTCCACCAGCAGATGCTAATACATCTGGTACAAGTAGAATGCCACGTTCAGTTAAAATTCTAGTAGCCTCAGATGTTGTTGGACCATTTGCTGCCTCTACTACGATGTTTGCTTTAATGTTATGAGCGTTGTCGGCAGTAATTTGGTTTTCTATTGCAGCCGGTACTAAAATATCACAATCAAGCTCTAATAATTCTTTGTTTGAAATTGTGTTTTCAAATAAAGTTGTTACTGTACCGAAACTATCACGACGATCTAATAGGTAATCGATATCTAAACCTTCTGGATCATGAAGTGCCCCATAAGCATCAGAAATACCGATTACCTTTGCACCTAAATCATGCATGAATTTTGCAAGGAAACTACCTGCGTTACCGAAACCTTGAATAACAACACGCGCACCTTTAATGTCAATACCACGTTTCTTCGCTGCTTCTTCAATTACGATTGTTACACCTTGTGCAGTTGCACGGTCACGACCTTGAGAACCACCAAGAACAAGTGGTTTCCCTGTGATGAAACCTGGTGAGTTGAATTCGTCCATACGGCTGTATTCATCCATCATCCAAGCCATAATTTGTGCATTTGTAAATACGTCTGGAGCCGGAATATCTTTTGTTGGTCCTACGATTTGACTTACAGCACGAACATATCCACGGCTTAAGCGTTCGATTTCGCCCATAGACATTTGACGCGGGTCACAAATGACACCGCCTTTACCACCGCCATATGGTAAATCAACAATCCCACATTTCAATGTCATCCACATTGAAAGCGCTTTAACTTCTTCCTCAGAAACAGCTGGGTGGAAGCGTACGCCACCTTTAGTTGGTCCTACAGCATCATTATGCTGTGCACGGTAACCAGTAAATACTTTTGTTGTACCATCATCCATTTTAACTGGGATACGTACTTGCAGCATGCGAAGTGGTTCCTTTAATAATTCATACATAGCTTCGTCATAGCCAAGTTTATTTAGAGCGTCTTGAATGACATCTTGCGTTGATGTGAACAGATTTAAGTTTTCAGACATATTAAATCGCCTCTTTGTTTTTATTAATGATAGTATATCGGCATCATTGTAACACACTTCCGAAACAAAATGTGAACATTTTGTTAAATTTTAAATACTTTTTCAATTTGAGCAATTGACCAATCTAAATCTTCTTGTGAAATAACAAGTGGTGGCGCAAAACGAATAACTGTATCATGTGTTTCTTTACATAATAAACCTAATTCTTTTAGCTTTTCACAGTATGGACGAGCTGATTCTGTTAACTCCATACCGATAAATAATCCACGACCACGAACTTCCTTGATAACAGGGTTATTAATATTTTGAAGCTTTCCTTTGAAATATTCGCCAAGATTATGTGAACGCTCTGCTAGTTTTTCATCCAGTAATACTTTAATCGATGCAATCGAGACTGCACATGCTAAAGGATTTCCACCGAATGTTGACCCATGTGAACCTGGGTTGAATACGCCTAAAATGTCTCGGTTTGCAGCAACACAAGAAATTGGGAATACACCGCCACCTAAAGCTTTCCCTAAAATATACATATCCGGTTCAACGTTTTCCCAATCACATGCAAACATTTTACCTGTACGTGCTAGACCAGCTTGAATTTCATCAGCGATAAATAACACATTGTTTTCACGGCATAGCTCACGAGCAGCTTTTAAGAAACCTTCTGAAGGAATGACAATACCAGCTTCTCCTTGAATCGGTTCAATTAAGAATGCAGCTGTATTTGGTGTAATAGCCGCTTTAAGCGCTTCTAAATTACCATAATCTACAAGTTTGACATTTGGAAGCATTGGACCGAAACCACGACGATACTCTTCATCAGAAGATAAAGATACAGCAAGCATCGTACGACCATGGAAGTTACCATTACATGCAATAATTTCCGCTTTGCCGTCCTCTACCCCTTTTACATCGTATGCCCAGCGACGAGCCGCTTTAAACGCTGTTTCTACTGCTTCTGCACCAGTGTTCATCGGTAATACCATTTGTTTATTCGTTAATTTCCCAACAAGCTCATACCACTCACCTAGGTTTTCACTATAGAATGCACGAGAAGTTAATGTTACTTTGTCAGCCTGTTCTTTTAACGCCGCGATGATTTTCGGATGTCTATGCCCCTGATTAACAGCTGAATATGCTGATAACATATCTAAATATTTGTTACCTTCTGGATCTGTTACCCATGCACCTTCAGCCTCCGCAATAACGATTGGCAGTGGATGATAGTTTGCAGCACCATAATTTTGCGTTTGTTCAATTACTAGTTGCGATTTTGTCATATAGTATTCTCTCCTTATACTTCATGATGAAATAGTTCTAAACAAGAGAGAGACAGGCTAAGTCTTTTTCGAAGCCCGTCTTTCTCATTAATATGGTCTCTTTATAACGTAAAAATTTAAAGCATTTCTGAAGTCGTTTTAGCTTGCATATGAAGTTGTAAGTAGTCAGGGCCACCTGCTTTTGAGTCAGTACCTGACATATTAAAACCGCCAAATGGTTGGTAACCAACGATTGCACCTGTACAACCACGGTTGAAGTATAAGTTACCCACATGGAAATCTTCACGCGCTTTTTCCAAGTTCATGCGGTTAGTTGTAATGACCGCACCCGTTAAGCCATACTCTGTATCGTTTGCAATTGCGATTGCTTCATCAAAATCTTTTGCTTTTGCAATGGCTACGACTGGTCCGAAAATTTCTTCTCTCATGATGCGCGCTGAAGGATCTACGTCTGCAAACACTGTTGGTTGAACGAAGTATCCAACTGAATCGTCTGCTGTACCACCTGAAACAAGGCGACCTTCATTTTTACCGATTTCGATATACTCTGTAATTTTATTGAAAGCTGCTTGGTCAATAACTGTTGCCATAAAGTTGCTGTTGTCTGTTGGGTCACCCACTGTTAATGCATTTGTTAGCTCTTGTACACGATCAACAACAGTGTCATAAACATCTTCTACGATTACTGCACGAGAACAAGCTGAACATTTTTGACCTGAGAAGCCGAATGCTGATTTTACAATGGATTGTGCAGCAAGCTCTAAATCTGCTTCTTTATCGACTACAATCGTGTCTTTACCGCCCATTTCAGCGATTACACGTTTAATCCAAATTTGGCCGTCGTTATGTGTTGCCGCACGTTTGTTAATGCGTAAACCAACATCACGAGAACCTGTAAAGCTGATAAAACGTGTTTTCGGATGATCTACTAAGTAATCACCAACTTCTGCACCTGAACCTGGTACATAGTTCACTGCACCTGCCGGAAGACCAGCTTGCTCTAATACTTCGATGAATTTATATGCCACAACAGGAGTTGTTGAAGCTGGTTTTAATAATACTGTGTTCCCTGTTACTAGAGCTGCAACAGTCGTACCTGCCATAATAGCAAACGGGAAGTTCCAAGGTGAAATAACAATACCAATCCCTAAAGGAATGTAATCATAACGGTTGTATTCGCCTGGACGACTTTCTACAGGTTGGCCGTCTTTAATACGTAACATTTGGCGACCATAGTATTCTAAGAAATCGATTGCTTCTGCTGTATCAGCATCTGCTTCATTCCAAGGTTTACCTGCTTCTTTTGTTAATAATGCAGAGAATTCATGTTTACGACGACGAATAATCGCTGCCGCTTTGAATAACACATCAGCACGAATAGCTGGATCTACTTTTTTCCATGTTTTAAACGTTTCATCTGCCACTTGCATTGCTTTTTCAGCTAATTCTTGGTTCGCCTTCGATACGCGACCAATCACTTCTGTTTTCTTTGCAGGGTTATAAGAAACAATTTTATCTTCTGTTGTAATTCGTTCCCCACCAATAATAAGTGGGTAATCTTGCCCTAAATAACCTTCTACTTTATTTAATGCTTCTAGATAAGCATTGTAATTCGCCTCTTGAGAAAAATCTGTAAATGGTTCGTGTTTGTATGGAATCATACTAAAATCCTCCCTTTGTGAGATGTAAAAGTTTCGTGTGCAAAAAACATTGACGCAAATTTTCTTTGCGTATAGAATATTCTTACACTTATAATAATGCAAAATTTTGTTGCATATTTCAAGTAAAAAATTTTTGAGGTGCAAATTTTATGAAAAATTCAAAACCTTTACTACCTTTTTATGATTTTATTGCAACTAATGTATCCGTTGGTATCCATGCAATTGACGTGACTGGCAAAACAATTATCTACAATACAAAAATGAAAGAAATTGAGGGCTTTCATTTTGATGAATTAGCAGATCGTTCAATTATTGAACTGTTTTCTTTTCGTCAACATGAAAGTACTTTAATGCGTGTTTTACAAACGGGCATGAAAGAAATAAATGTAAAACAAACTTACTGGAATAAAAATGGACATGAAATCACGACTATCAATGATACATTTCCGCTTTTTGATGAAAAAAAATTAATAGGAGCTATCGAATTTGCACGTGATATTACATCACTCGAAAAATTAGTGTATCAGCCACTTCGCCGCTATGATGAACCTTTAACATTTGATATGATTACTGCCGTGTCAGAAACGATGAAGCAAATAATCGCTAATGCAAAAAAAGCCGCAGCCGTAAAATTACCCGTTTTACTAATTGGGGAATCTGGTACTGGAAAGGATTTAGTTGCAGAGGGAATTCACCATGCTGCGTCGCCCGATCCAGAGGCGTTTATAACACTATTTAGTCGACGTTCTGCGCAATCAGTTCTTGATAAAGTGAAAGAGCTTTTACAAGATGACAAGGGCTATACATTTTTCTTTGAACGTATTGACTTTTTAAGCCTGGACTTACAAGAACAATTATTAGCGTTATTACAGTCTCTTCCACCATCAAAATACATGTTGATTGGCAGCGTAGGCAGTGACCCGATTACATTAATCGCAGAGAAGAAACTTTCAAAATCGTTGTATTATTTTTTCGCAACAATGGCTATTACAATTCCCAATTTAACAGATCGAAAAGAAGATATTCTACCGTTTGTCGATGATTATTTTAGCAGACACCGCGAACGTTTTGCATCAAATGTGCTGGAGCTTGCACCTGATGTTCAGGCATTGTTCTTACAATATGATTGGCCTGGAAACCTGAAAGAGCTTGAGTTATTATTAGATGAAATTGTGTCATTTATGACAACGGAGACAACGGTTACCCATGATTTACTACCACTTCACTTCCGTTTTAAAGTACAGCAGCAAGACGCATCAGATCGCGAACCAGAGTTCTTTATGTTTCAGCAGCAAAATGATGTCATGCCGCTCGATGCTTATTTACGTGAAGCCGAATCCTATTATGTGCAAAATGTATTGAATTTATATGAAGGCAATATTACAAAAGCTGCTGGTGCGCTAGGTATGAGTCGGCAAAATCTACAATATCGACTACGAAAAATCAAGAACCAGTAGCTTTAGTGTGAAGAGAAGGAGACAATTGTTAAGTCATTTAGCTTTTATTAATCGAGTAGGAGGGAGTGATTAACTCCCGACCTCTCACACCACCGTACGTACCGTTCGGTATACGGCGGTTCAATTAAGAGGATAACGCAAAGTTTCATAACGAGCTAATAGACTTTTGAGCCCTCGGGAACCCCAATAGGAGTTTCCGAGGGTTCTGTCTAGTATCGGGCTTTTAGATATTCTCCAGTAACTTTTACGTGAGTTGCCCCATTCGTAAGCCTTTCCTTTCGAGGCGCCTAACCCTATGAGTTTTCTCACCTTGGTTCTTGGTAGCTTCCAATCCTTCCACGTACACATTCGAAGTCTTCTTCTGATCCACGAATCGAAGTTCCTGAAAACACTTGGCGTATCTGCCAATGCGAAGTAACCGCACCACCCTATCAGGTATTGATTGAGTTCCTGGATACGATAATCCATCGAATAAGGTTTCTTCCTAGAGGTTATCTCTCGAATTTTGTTCTTCATCCGTTTCACGCTTTCTTTGGCGATGCGAACCTTTGGTTCTATACCATTAGTGAAACTGAATCCAAGAAACTTCCTTTTCCAAGGACGGTCTACTGCTGACTTATTCAGGTTAACTTTCAACTTAAGTTTCCCTTCAATAAACCAAGTAACAGAGTTCATGACCCGATTGCCTGATTTCTTTGTTTTCACATAGATATTGCAGTCATCGGCGTATCTTACAAATTTATGACCTCTTTCCTCCAATTCCTTGTCCAGTTCATCAAGTACGATGTTGGAAAGCAGTGGACTTAGGGGACCTCCTTGCGGAGTACCTTCTTCACTAGTTGTCACGATACCATTTATCATGATGCCCGATTTCAAGTATTTACGGATTAACTTAAGCAGATGCTTATCTTCGATTCGTTTCGCAAGTACACCCATGAGCCTATCATGGTTCACCTTGTCGAAGAATTTCTCCAAGTCTATGTCCACTACCCAGCGATTCCCTTCCCGTATATATCCTTTTGCTTCCCTTATCGCTCCATGAGCGCTTCGATTTGGTCAAAACCCGTAACTATGGTCTGAAAAAGTCGGGTCATATAGAAAAGTTAACACTTGGGCAATGGCTTGTTGAATAAAACGGTCTGTCACGGTAGGGATACCTAATAAACGCACACCACCTGCAGGTTTCGGGATTTCGACTCTGCGGACAGGCTGCGGTTCATAAGTTCCCTGAAGAAGTTCCATTTTCATGGTTTCCCAGTGTTGTAGGATATGCTTACGTAGGTTTTGTACGGGCATTTCGTCGATACCGTGGCTCCCTTTATTACGCTCCACCCGTTTTAAGGCAGAGAGCAGATTTTCGCGTGACAGGATTCGTTCCATTAACATTGGTTACGCCTCTTTCCGTGAACAACAGTTCTTCTTATGTCAGTTCTGCTCCACCATCTTGAAGTCCCCCATGGGATTCACCATTTCCTCCTTCAAGCATGCCTTATCGGTTATCTGTGTTCTTTGCAGTTTACTGAATGCCAAGATGTTGTTCTCTCTTAATTGTTCAGCCCTTCCCATCCTTCTCGAGTCAGAATGGTACTACGGCTTCTGCTGACTTCTGATTGTTCAGCTATTCATCACTGAATAGGTTACCAAGTGTACTTGGCGTACCAACCAGACCTCCCCAGGTAAGAACGTAGTCTTTCCCTCCATCTATCTGCTTCATTTACTACATATCACCTTCGGCAGAAAGGGCTTCGTTTTGTTATGCAAACTCACCCAGTCGTACATAGCCTTCTATGAAGTTCGTGTTCCTCAGACCGGAGGTTTGCCGCTCGCTTCCTTCAGATTCCGCGTCACCGCGAACACCCTTGCGTTAAGCTAACTATTACTTCTGCCTTCACAGTTCGGGACTTGCACCCTATAGACTACGCCCATGCTGGGCGCAATCGAGTAGGAGGGAGCGACTAACTCCCGTCCTCTCACACCACCGTACGTACGGATCCGTATACGGCGGTTCCATGAAGTCTGACGGACAGCGATTTTGTATCTCCCTGTCCGTTATGTTTTTCTGTCTCTCCTTGCCACTTATATCTTAGCCCTCTTAATGTGTCCTATGGAATTCACCATTTCTTCCACTAAGTAAGTCCTTATTCGGATTGTCTGCTTCAACGTGCAAGTGAAATTCAAGTTTATTCCACACTCCTTCATGGTTCAGCCCTTCCCATTCTTTCTAAAAAAATGAATGGTACTATGACCTCTGCTGACTTCTGATGATTCAGCTACCTGTCACCAAGTAGGTTATGAAGGGTACTTCACATATTCATCAGACCTCCCCGGGTAAGCACATGCACTTTCACACCATCTATCCGCCTCATTTACTTGATATGACCTTCGACAGAAAGGACTTTGTTTTGTTTGGCAAACTCATCCAATCATACCTAGCCTTCTATGAGATTCGTGTTCCTCGGACCGGTGTTTTGCCGCCAGCTTCCTTCAGATTCCGCGTCACCACGGGCACCCTTGCTCTTGGCTAACCTCTACTTCTGTCTTCGGGGTTCGGGACTTACACCCTATAGTTCATGTGCATGCCGGGCGCACCAAAAAATGAGGATGCTTTCACATGAAAGCATCCTCATTTCTTTATTGTCCTGACTGTTCGATCCAGTCCTGTAATTTGTCTTTTAGAGAGTTAAAACCATTAGCATCTGACTCATCAACTCTGTCCTGCAATGATTTTCGCGGTGGTGCATCTTTTTTCCGTAACGTTGCTGGGCGTTCTTGTAAAGCTCGGATCGATAAACTAATTTTTTCGGCCGCTTCATCGATTTCAAGTACCTTTACTTCTACTTCTTGCCCAACTGCTAAAAATTCACTCACGTCTTTTACAAAGCCGTACGTAATTTCGGAAATATGCACAAGTCCTTGTGTTTCTTCATCAAGTGCTACAAATGCACCGTACGGTTGAATACCTGTAACTTTTCCGGTTAACACGTCTCCTAATTCATATTTTTTTACCATAACCTTTGCCCACTTTCTATATGTTTGCTACGTATATATCACGATAAATTATAACATAGGTAAATAAGTGGGGCAAAAAATCGTCCTATCAATTAATTGCGGAAATTTTATATTGAGATTCACCCATTTTATTTGTTACTGAATTAATTCTAAAAAGAATACTTTGTCCAAATATTTTCTGCTCCTCCGCTTTCACTGTAGCTTTAATGGTAATTGTTGCTCCTTTTGTCTCACTTAGCTCGGTAAAAATACGCATGTCACTAAATTGCGGTATATCTATTGTCTCAATATCATCCATTAACAGTAGCTGAGCTATTTTATAGTCCTGTTGAGATAACGCATAGATAAATAAGCTTACTACATTTAATGGTTGCAATGAGTTCAGCACCGTTGTATCTCCTGTTTTTTTATAAGTGCTAAAAATCTGCTGTGCTGACTGTATCCAGTTATCATCTAATGTTACGACTGTTGCACCATTTTGTGTATTATTTTCAGGGTCATAGCGTTTTTTTAGTATGCCCATCCATACATCGTAAGTCGTTAGCTGTGAGAGCGTTAGTGACTCCCCTGTTTTCAGCTCACTCACTATCGTTTGTGCCGTTTCCTGCATTGCCATACCAAATTCACCGTTGGCAACACGCATTATAAAATCTTTAGATTCTTTAGTTATTTGACCGTCTTTTGTGTGGGTAGGAAAAGATTGTGTACCTTTTAATAATGCAAGCCATGTATTTTCATATTCCCCCTTCAAGACCATATAATCTGGCGAATCAGTAACTGGATCAGCCATCAATGTTTGCTCGTACATCAGCAAAATAGACGCTGTTTCACTAGCAGTAAGTCGCAAATCACCGCCCACAAGCAAAGAGCCAGTTGCTAAATGCTTAAAATAACCGAATGTATCTGGATGAATATTGTCCTTATAAGAGGAGGTTCGATTACCAAATATTGGATTCGGACGAAATTGACCGTTGCTTTGCAGCTCAATATATTGCTTATTTGCTGTGGCTATCAATTGTTTTAATTCTTTTGGAAATTGATTTGAATCGCTCATTAAAATTTTGCTATAGACTGTTAATTGTGTCGTATAATAACTTGCAATTTCATTCGCTGTATTTTCATAAAGTTGATAACGATCAAAGGAATCACCAAAGGATAAATGTTCATCAACACTATCATCTTCAAACATTTTAAAAATAGCACTTGGTGTCATTAAATAGTTCATCACACTCCACTCCATATTTTCAGTGAAATCACTATTTAGTATTTGACTCTCTGAAAATGCAGTTTTTGGTCTTTTTAATTGATTAAAACTACTTGCGGCCATCTGCACTCTCGTTAACTGATTAAACTCTTCCTCTGGCATATCAAGCTCTATACGCATTTCTTCACGTTTTTCTTCGTACTTTTTGGTAAAGTCCGCTAACCATTTATCATAATCAAGTGTTTGTTCGATTTCTGTTGTATGCACAGGAGTAGAAGGACCTATTATAATCGGTGTCACCAACACACCCACTAAAAGCACACTTGCAATGCTCGCTACCCAAACAGATGGCTTTTGCCTTTTCTTGAGGTGTTTCTGTGGTGAGGACTCAATTTGCTTAGGTGGGGCGACTTCCTCTGCTTCGATTTGCGCGAATATATCTACTGGATCTAATTGGGGTTCCATGCGGTCGTATGATTTTTTCAAGAGCGCCATGCGTTTGTCAAATTGTTGCTCATCCATTTTCAACAATCCCTTCCTCCATCAAAACTACTTTGAGTTTTTCTTTTGCACGTAAAATACGAACTTTTACTGTTGATAACGAAATGCCGAGCACCTCAGCAATTTCCTCGTACTTCAGTTCGTGAAAGTAGAATAATACAAGCGGATAACGATATTTTTCATCGAGTGTTTGAATGGCGTTATGTAATAGTCTGTCTTCCTCAAAATTAAGGACCTGCCTTTCTGCTGAAGCACTAGGAATATGTTGCAGTGTGCTCAGCAAGTCCTCTTTTGCTTGCTGCCGTTGTTCCTTTCGATAATAATCACGTGTCGCATTAAGTGTAATTTTATAGAGCCATGTGGTAAAACGATCGTGCTTAAATTGATGCAAAAAGCGATATAACTTTACAAATACCTCCTGTGAAACATCTGCTAAATCACTGCTATGTACACCACATTGAAAGGCGAATTTTTCAACTGTTCGCCGGTGAATACGAATTAGTTCAATATAGGCTTCTTTATCGCCTTGCTGTGCCTGTTCAATTAATTCAGATTCAGTCACTGTTCTCCCCCCTTATTCGCTTTGTGTGTATGTAACGATGTATATCTCCTAATTGTTACATAGTTTAAGTGAATTTGGCTCCAATAAGATAAATACCGGAAGAAGTGATAATTGTTGGAATTATTACACCAATAGATTTGTCGTATCACTTGTTGCATAGCCTGTGGTGCTCGCTGAATTCTTTATCGAAGAAAGCTGTTCAATCTATAGTCAATTTTCAGATATTTGCCTTGTGTTATGAAATTTTTACGGTAAAATAAAACTTTAGTATAAGGAGGCTTTATTTTCGTGTCATCAAGAGATCAATTTACATCTAAAATAGGATTTATCTTAGCAGCCGCTGGCAGTGCCATCGGGCTAGGGGCGATCTGGAAGTTCCCCTATATGGCGGGGACAAATGGCGGTAGTGTATTTATTCTGCTGTTCATTTTATGTACATTCTTTATCGGTTTGCCAGTGTTAATTGCTGAATTTATGATTGGGCGTCGTGGACAAAAAGATGCCGTGACATCATTCAAAGAGCAAGCACCAGGTAAACCATGGTATTTGATAGGTTGGGGCGGCATGATAATTGCTGGTTTAATCTTATCTTTCTATAGCGTTGTTGGCGGTTGGATTTTAAGCTATTTAGGACGTTCAATAACGTTTCAACTAAATAACGGTGGCAATGATACTAACTACGCTGATTTGTTTGGAAGCATCATCTCTAGCCCATTTGAAGCAGTACTTGTGCAAGGATTATTCTTGCTATTAACCATTGCGATTGTTTCTGGGGGCATTAAAGGCGGTATTGAAAAAGCTAGTACGTGGATGATGCCACTATTATTCATCTTCTTCATCGTATTAGTTGTGCGCTCATTAACACTTGATGGTGCAATGGAAGGCGTTAAGTTCATGTTCGTACCTGACTGGTCTTACTTGAATGCTGAAACATTTTTAAAGGCACTTGGACAAGCATTCTTCTCGTTAAGTGTCGGTATCGCGGTTATGATTACCTACGCATCTTACCTTTCAAAAACTGAGAAAATTGGTAATTCAGCTATAAATGTAGCCTCTATGAATATCATCATTTCGCTACTTGCTGGCCTTGTCATTTTCCCTGCAGTGTTCGCACTTGGTTATACACCAGATCAAGGACCTGGTTTGGTATTTATCATCTTGCCAGCTGTCTTTCAGCAATTACCGCTTGGCGGTCTATTTTTAACTATTTTCTTTATCCTTTTACTATTTGCCACAGTCACATCTTCCATTTCAATGCTAGAGATTGTTGTTGCGATAGCGATTGGAGACAAGCCTGAAAAACGTAAAAAAATTGCTTGGATTGGTGGGTTCATTATTTTCATCTTCGGCATTCCAAGTGCCTTATCATTTGGTATCTTATCCGATGTGCAAATTTTAGATCGTTCTATCTTCGACTTTGTTGACTTTATGACGAATAGTGTAGGTATGCCAATTGGCGCTTTACTCATCTCCATCTTTGCAGGTTATTACTATACCAAAGATATTTCTCGCAAAGAGCTTGCTTCATCAAGTTTAATGTTTAACATTTGGTATATTTTGATTCGTTATGTATCACCTATTGCGATTTTGCTTATTTTCATTCAAGGTATACTTCCATTATTCTAATAAATAAATAAGTAAACCTCGCTCCGTCATAGAAGCGAGGTTTATTATCAAAACGGTTCAGCATAGTTGGACTGATGCTAAGAACTTGAGCAGAAAGCTGCTGTAAGCCTAAGAAAAAACTAAAATCAGTATTATTGTCCCTGCCTAAAGTGGGGGACTTTTATATTAAATAATACACTTTGCTTCAAATTTAATGGCAATGAGTTTGTACGAAATGGCTACACAATCTTCAAATGGAATCCATTGTTCAAACGAATGCTCATATGTTTCTTGAATAACTTTTGCTAGTGCTGAAGGATCATCTATCCCTTGCAGTGCTGCTACGACATCAGCTGTTTCTGTATCATAATGGTCTGGACCTAAGTGGAATGGATCCCATTCCTCTAGCAGATGCACGGCTGCTCGATTCATTTTAATATTTTCCAAAATACTCACCTATTATCCTTTTATCATACTCGTATGATACCATAGGAAATAAAAAAGAAAAGAGTGATTTGCTTGTCTATTTTCGATAATACTATTCATCGTCGTCATTCCAACTCTGTTAAATGGGACGCAATAGAAAAAGTATATGGGTTAAAAGATGCTTCTGAAATATTACCGATGTGGGTAGCTGATATGGATTTTGCTCCGCCAACAGCCGTGTCACAGGCACTGCAAGAACATGCCAAAAATGCTGTTTTGGGCTATAGCTTTATCGGTGAGCAAGCACTACAGTCAATTATTGACTGGCAGAATACTCGTCATGATTGGCACATTGAAAAAGAGTCTATTTTATTCAGCAACGGTGTCGTTTCCGCTTTGGCAACTATCATAAAAGCTTTTACAAAACCAGAAGATAAGGTGCTTATTTCATCACCTGTCTATCCACCATTCTTTAACATACCTAAAAGTAATGGTCGAGAAGTTGTTTCATGCCCTTTAGTAGAAAAAAACGGTACATTTGTCTATGATTTTGAAGCATTTGAACAGGCTCTAGCACAAAATATAAAAGCTTATATTTTATGTAATCCACATAATCCAGGGGGCTATGTATGGGATGAGGCTACATTAAAAGAAATAGTACGACTGTGTGCAAAATATGATGTTCTTATTATTTCTGATGAAATTCACTCAGATTTAATGTTAGGTGGCGCTGTACATACACCGATTGCGAAGGTTGCAGGAGATGAAATTAATCGTATTATTACATGTATGGCACCGACGAAAACTTTTAATTTAGCTGGCATTCAAATTTCCTATATGATTGTCACAGATAAGAAAAAGCGTGCGCAATTAGAGGCCAGCAATATGGCTTGTGGGCAAGGCTCTTTAAATAGCTTCGCACCAATCGCCATGCAGGCTGCCTACACAGAAGGGTCAGCATGGCTAGAGGAATTGCTTGTTTATATTTCTAAAAATATGGAGTACGTAATTGCAGAGTTAGAACAAGTGTCTGGCATTCGTATTGAGAAACCACAAGGCACATATTTACTTTGGATTGATTACCGAGAGATGGAAATCGACGAAAAAGTGATGATGCAACGCTTGCTAGAAATTGGGCAACTTGCATTAGAGCCTGGCACAAAATACGGAGAAGAAGGTCGTGGACTCCTTCGTATGAATGTTGCTTGTTCGTTTGAAACTGTAAAAGATGGCGTTGCCCGTTTTAAGCGAGCATTATTATAATTGTCATACCGAAAAGTATTCCATCATACTAAGTTGACTCTCTTAAGGATATCTCAAGCATTTGGGATATCCTTTTTATGTTTAGAAACAAGCGAAAGAGGAAAAAGTTTCTATACATAAGTGAGGTGTATTATATGGCATTAGCTCCTTTAACAATTGAACGTGCTTATATGACTTTTTTATTCCCCTATGCTTACCATATGCAATGTAGAGACCAGCTTCGTCATGAGCTAACAAAAGAAAAATTTTCGCTCTTCACTTTACAAAACAAATCTTTGGAGGATGACTTCTACGGCGAATCCATATCAATTTCCCATGAAGAACTAGCTCAATTTTTCTATCCATTCATCGAAGACAAATTATTTCCTGATAACACTGATTGTCAAGACTTTATCCGCTTTTCGAAAGCCTTTCATGCAAAAGGCGATTTGCTATACAGAGAAGAGACCTTTGCTTATGAAATTATTAGCATTGATATTACCCTTTGCCCATTTGGAAATGGCATCATTACAATTAGAACAAAGATGACGGAATCTGCACATGACTTTAATGATGTTTTAAACTTTATCCATTATTTTCGTGTGTTAGAGGCTAAACTAAGGGAAGAAAAAGGTGCAAGTCATCGATTTTCATTTGGTCATTTTTCATCAACTGGCGATTTATTATTCAAACATTTCGCACCCTTCTTACTTCCCTATCTACCGTACCAGCAAGCAGATACGTATGACGGACTACCCTTTTTTGAGGATGAACGCATGTTTTCCTCCGCGTTTTTACTGTGTAAGGAAGAAGAGAACATATTAGATGAGCATTTGTTTCGCTTAGGCCAAGTAGATGGAAAAACACCTGATGGTAAACCCTTTATTTCCAGTACAAACCCTCAATACATTGCTGAGTATGTGCAGGAACATACGCATATGCGTTGGGCACCACACAGCTATATTGTCACCTCTGCCCAGGCACAAATGGCACTTTCTAATGTTTCCTTTATGGAGGCTAAACATAGCATCGAGGAGTTTATGGGCACACATTATTATAATTTGTTCATACATTATTTTTATAAAATGATGCTTCTAAAAGTGTCTTTCGAATATAGCGAAATAAGCTGGGGTAAGGACAAACTTGTGGTGGATGAGCTCATTGAGTTAATAACCAAGTTTTCTGCACGTTATTATTTTGATGAGGTTGTTGTTCGTACAGAGGGAAAAGAAATCTCTCAATCGTTGCGGAAATTTTTCCGTATTAATGAGCATTATGTAGAAACAAAAGCAACGCTTGAAAGCTTATATCGCACATTGGAGGATCGCTCTGATAATCGCAACAATCGATTACTGTTCATCTTAACAGTATTTACAGTCGTTTCTGGTATTTATGGCATGAACTTAGTCATAGAAGAATGGGACGACACTGTCGACTGGTCAAGTATCTTCGGCTATACAGCATTCGAATGGCTTGCTCTAGTGATTGCACTGAGCGGTATAAGTTTATCACTTGTACTTGTTTGTTATTCTATTTTTACAACTATGAGAAATCGTTTTCGTGGATATAAACGAAAACAACAATAAGGATAAAGGCACTCTGCGTAATAGAGTGCCTTTTTTTTTAAATATTTTGGTGATTGCCAGTATCTTTTTTATCAGCTAAAATACGTGCTTCGATTTCTTTTGATTTGATTTCTTGCTTTTTAGAAATTTTACGGAAAATGATAAACACAACTGTACATAAAATCAACATCAATAAAAATTCAAATGCTGCAGGAATATAGCCTGATTTATCTTCAGGGAAATATAAAAATTGATACATTAGTTGTTCCATGTTCTCTACACGTCCTTACAATTATTATTCAAAAACTGTAATTGACTCAATTTTCACATCTTCTAATGGCTTGTCACGGCCGTCTTTTTCTACTTCCGCGATTTTATCAATAATGTCCATACCTTCAACAACATGACCGAACACTGTATGTTTATGGTCTAACCATGGTGTACCGCCATTTTGAGCATATGCTTCGATAATTTCTTCCGGGAAGCCAGCGCCTTGTAGTTGGCGTAGCATGTCACTTGGAAGGTGCTTCATTTGAACGACAAAGAATTGAGAACCGTTTGTGTTTGGACCCGCATTCGCCATTGAAAGTGCACCACGTAGGTTGAACAATTCATCAGAGAATTCATCTTCGAAAGAGTTCCCCCAGATTGATTCACCGCCCATGCCTGTACCAGTTGGGTCGCCACCTTGAATCATGAAGTCTTGGATAACACGGTGGAAAATAATACCATCATAATAGCCAGATTTTGCATGGCCTAAGAAGTTTTCAACTGTTTTAGGTGCTTGCGTAGGGAATAATTTAATTTTGATAGCACCTAAAGTTGTTGTCATTTCTACTAGTACTTCGCCTGTTTGTACTTCTTTTGTTAATTGTGGAAACATGGGAGTCTCTCCTTTTAAAGTAAAATTTCAGTTTCAACGGAAATGATCATACCTTCATCATTTCTGACCTCATATTAGTCTAACATAATTCCTAAAGGTTTTCTTCACCAAAGTATTGACGATTTTTGCACTTTTAATTTCAGTCAGCAAAATTTTTTGTATCTCATTCACAGTGTGCAGATACATATTTACTACGTTGAATCGTAATTGCTAGTTGGCTTAGAAATAGGTCCGAACGAGTATTTGGAAACCATCCAAATTATGTTATTCTGTTGAAGGACTTATATTCAGACTGGAGGCACACATGAAAAAGGCTTTTGGTTTTTTTATTATTATTTTATGTCTACCCTGCCTTTGGTGGATTAGCACAAATATACGAGTAGAATTAGATACAGCAATAGCACATGAGCAACAGATTGAAGATGCTATCCATTTACCAGTTGTACAAGCACAGCTTCCCGTTATACTTATTGATCACAACGGACAAACATTTAGTGAAGAGTATGTCGAATGGCGACAACCACTAACACTACAAGAGATTCCACAAATTGCCCAGGAAATTTTTATCACCAGTGAAGATGCCGACTTTTATGAGCATATTGGCTTTGACCTTAGTGCTATCACACGTGCCATGGTGGTCAACTCTAATTCAAAGTCAACTTCTCAGGGTGGTAGTACGATCACACAGCAACTTGTTCGTATGCGTTATTTATCGGATGAAAAGACGTATGAACGAAAATTGACTGAGCTCTTTTATGCATATGAGCTTGAAAAAGAGTTTGATAAAGAAACTATTTTAACTATGTATTTAAATGAATCGTACTTTAGTAATCAGGTTTATGGTATTGGAGCTGCTGCAACCTATTATTATCAAAAGCCAATCCAAGAATTATCGATTGCCGAGATTGCTTTTATTTCTGCAATCCCAAACAATCCATCGCTCTATAATCCTTTGAAAAACTTTGATTATACAAAAGAAAGACAAGAACGTCTTCTAGATACACTTGCGACAAGCGGTGCTATTACCTTAGCTGATGCGGCTGCTTATAAAGCAGAAACAATTACTTTGAACGTTAAAAACAAAATTCAAAGCTATCCAATGTATAGCACATATGTCTTACAGGAACTACGCTGGCTTGTTGCGGACAAAGAAGGTTATGCTGATCGTCTTGCTAAGTCGCAAAATGAGGAAGAAAAGAAACAAATACAGGATCAGCTAGACCAGCGTCTCAATACGCTATTTCAAAATGGCTTAACAATCCACACTGCACTGGATCCTAACAAACAAGCACATGACGAGGAACGAATGACAGCAATTTTAGGTGATGGACAATTACAGGCTGCCGGTGCAGTTATTGATAATAGTTCACGAGAAATTGTCAGTATTTATGCTGGAAAGAACTACGAAAAATATGATTATCATCGTGCTTATCAAGGTATGCGTCAACCAGGTTCTGCCTTTAAGCCCTTAGTCGTATATGCACCTTTTTTTGAAACAACAACGCACACACCTGATTCTATTGTTAATGGAGGTCGTTATTGCGTCGGTTCATTTTGTCCAAAAAATTATGGTGGCTACTTATATGGAGATGTCCCAATTCGTGTAGCATTCCGACACAGCTACAATACTTCAGCACTTCGTCTATACAATACAGTAGGTGTTGAAACGGCGTTTCGTTACCTTGATCGTTTCCACTTCCGCTCTATCGTAGCGAAAGATCATGATTATGCCGCATCATTAGGAGGCCTAACTTATGGAGTTACTGCCTTAGAACTAGCAGATGCTTATACAAGCTTTATAGATGGCTCTTATGTACTTGCTCATAGTATACGTAAAGTAACGGCAAATGATGGCACAGAGCTATATAGTTGGACTGCAGAGCGCGATCAAATTTGGTCTCCAAAAACGGTGAAATATATGCGCACACTGTTAGCTGATGTTGTTGCAAACGGCACAGGGCAAGGTGTCTATAGCAATAGTGACTATGTCGGTGCTAAAACGGGAACGACTAATGATTATCGCGATTACTGGCTTGCAGGGTTAAATAGTAAATACACTGCAGCTGTTTGGCTTGGCTATGATAAACCACAGTCTATGGAGAAGCTAGAAGCTTACAAAATTCATCATCAGCTATTTAATGTATTACTAGATTAATGGTTGATGTTGCCTTGCTTAATAGAATCATGAAGAAACTGTTGTAAAAATAAAAAGTAGTATGCTAGGAGCAGTTCCTAGCATACTATTTTTTTTACATATTGAAAGATAAACTTTATTGTTTAAAGACCATTTTAGATAACCCTTGATTTTATCTATGCCATTGCGCAACAAAGTACATATGTTACGAAAATTTTTTCAATGAAATGAGCTTTTAATTGTTATTTTTTTACTTAGCAAATGGTAAGCCCGCCAATATCCCGTTATACAATTTCAAAATCACATAAACTATTAGCGATACTAGTAATGTCCATAGAAGCAGCTCAAATGCTAGTAATCCCATCGTTCCACCCATCGATATAAAATGACTCATTTTATAGATGAGGTAAATAAAATATACAAATACAGTGAGGATAAATATACCGGCTAAAACATAAATGGATTGAATAGCGAATGCGGAACACATGGCACCAATAAATAAGATGACGTAACCACCTCGCGCCTGACTCACTGTTGCACCTTCACTATCTTTTGAAAAAAATAACATACCAAGTTCATGAATTGTCTCGCCAATTAATTTTAATGCCGAAAACATCATGAAAAAAATCATTGTAAAGACAATTAGCAATAAAAAACGCAACTCAAAATCTGATAGAAACTCACGCATGCCAGAATATACACCGATGGATTGAAATATTCGTAGCGATTCTCCTACTGCATACATACCAAAGGTTAAACTGAATAATAAAATAGTGATTAATGGTAAATAACCATAGATATAAGGATTCCTCATAAAAAATTTTTTTCCTCTTTTTTAGTTGATAACTTCCTATTTATAATATAGCGAAAATTCTTCCAGTATCGCAAGCTAAATCCCAGGGGTACATATGCATTACCTTTGAAAGTACGTTATAATTACTATACTTACTTGCATAAAGGAGGATTTTTTTGTTACAAGTACTTTATATTTTCATCCCCATGCTTGCAGCGATATTAGTGCCATTTTTATATAAAAGCATAAAAAATATTCATACAGGTTGGTTCGTTCTTGCAGTACCTGCTACACTCGCAATTATTTATGCTTCTTATATTGCGAAAGTTGCAAAGGGTGAAGTATTCCTAGCTGCACTTCCTTGGATTCCATCGCTTGATATTTCCGTCATTTCCTATTTAGACGGACTTAGCTTGCTATTCTCGTTACTAATCACTGGAATCGGTTCACTGGTTGTGCTTTACTCGATTTTCTACTTAGATAAACATAAAGAAAAATTACATAATTTTTATGTTTACTTATTATTATTTATGTCCGCCATGCTCGGGGTTGTACAATCTGATCATTTAATTACGTTGTACTTCTTCTGGGAATTAACGTCGATATCATCTTTCCTACTAATTGGCTACTGGTACACACGCGATGCTTCTCGCTTCGGTGCACTAAAGTCAATGTTGATTACTGTCGGCGGCGGTTTGATGATGTTAGGTGGATTTATACTTCTTTATTTAATGGGAGGAACGTATTCAATTCGTGAACTCATTGTAATTGTACCAGATTTAGTGGATCATCCATTGTTTACATGGTCGTTAGTACTATTACTTTTCGGTGCATTTACGAAATCCGCTCAATTCCCATTCTACATTTGGTTACCAGATGCTATGGAAGCACCGACACCAGTTAGTGCATACCTCCACTCTGCAACAATGGTGAAAGCTGGTATTTACTTAGTTGCCCGTTTCACACCAATTTTTGCCGTTTCCGAACTTTGGGTGTGGCTCGTAACAGGCGTAGGTTTAGTAACGTTATTTTGGGGCTCTTTCTTTGCCGTGAAACAAACGGATTTAAAAGGGATTCTGGCGTTCTCTACTGTCAGTCAGCTTGGACTTATTATGTCGTTACTAGGCGGAGCTGCAGTCGCATTTCATGTAAATGGTGCAGCTGATTTAGTGTTTAAATTTGCAGCCTTCGCAGCCATTTTCCACCTGATTAACCATGCAACATTCAAAGGTAGCTTATTCATGATTGCAGGTATCATCGATCATGAAACGGGCACGCGCGATATACGGAAGCTCGGTGGGTTAATGAGTATTATGCCACTTAGTTTTACAGTTGCCGCAATAGGAAGCTTTTCAATGGCAGGCTTACCACCATTTAACGGTTTCTTGAGTAAAGAAATGTTTTTATCAGCGATGCTAGCTCTTAATGAATTCGAATTGTTCGGCTTTGATACATGGGGAGCTCTCTTCCCAATTATAGCTTGGATTGCAAGTATTTTTACATTTATCTATAGTTTCTACTTTGTATTTAGAACATTTACTGGACAATACAAACCAGAACAATACGCGCGTAAGCCACATGAGGCACCAATTGGTATGTTGATTTCACCAATGATTTTAGCAGCATTCGTTGTCATTATATTCTTCATTCCTAATCTAATTGGTGACACTTTTGTAAAGCCAGCTGTTCAAGCTATTCAGCCATTTTTATATGATTCACCTAGTGCTATTGATATCCATGTCTCAGCTTGGCATGGCTTAAAGCCAGAATTGTTTATGACGATTGGTATTGTGATTATCGGCGTTTTATTGTTTGTCGCCTTACCGAAATGGCAGGGCCTTTACAATTTATTCCCACGTTCACTCACATTTAATAATGCCTATGACAAAATTATGCACGGATTAGATGTTGGTTTGAATCGTTTCTCACGTCTTTATATGACAGGCTCAATGCGCCACTACCTACTTTATATGTTTAGCGGAATTGTGGCGATTGTTATCGGTACTTTATTTGTAAAAGATGCCTTTTCAATTTCCTTTGAAGGGGCCGCACCCGTTCATTCGTACGAAATTATTTTGATAATCGTTTTAGTAATTGGTACTGCTACAACAATATTAGCAAAATCACGGTTAACCGCAATAATCGGTCTCGGTTCAGTTGGGTATACAGTTGCATTATTTTTCGTTATTTTTAATGCGCCGGATTTAGCGTTAACTCAGCTTGTTATTGAAACGATTTCTGTGGCATTATTCCTACTGGCGTTTTACCACCTCCCAAAGCTTGGGAAACGTGAAGAACGTATGCGTTTTCAATTAAATCGTGCGATTATATCCATCGCAGTTGGCGCAATGGTGACGTTAATCGCATTATCAGCGCACTCGCAAAAGCTTATCCCTTCCATTTCAAAATATTACGAGGAAACAGTCTATTCCTTAGCAGGTGGAGGCAACATCGTCAACGTTATTTTAGTAGATTATCGTGGTTTCGATACATTGTTTGAAATTACAGTATTAAGTATTGCGGGTATGGCTATTTTAGCAATGATTAAGCTCCGCATGAATAGAAAGGAGAAAGCACATGAAAACAAATGATGTGATTCTTCAATTCACAGCAAAAATTGTGTTCTTCATTATTTTCTTCTTCTCCATTCATATTTTTATGGCTGGACATTACACACCAGGAGGCGGCTTTGTCGGTGGGCTTTTAACATCCAGTGCCATTGTATTATTAGTACTTGCTTTTGATTTAAATACAGTACGTACTGTACTACCGTTTAATTACACGTACTTAACGGCAACTGGTTTATTACTAGCACTTGCAACAGCAGCGTTTCCAATGTTTAAGGGAAAGCCATTTTTCACTCACTACTTCGACTATTTCGATTTACCACTTATTGGAAAACAGTCACTACACACGGCTATGCTCTTTGATGGCGGCGTTTACTTGGTTGTTGTTGGCGTTACGATGACCATTATTCAAACGATTGGGGAGGATGAATAATGGAAATAATTATGGCGTTTGTCATTGGCTTTTTGTTCATGGCAGCGGTTTATTTAATATTATCTAAAAGTTTATTGCGCATTATTATTGGTACGGGACTCCTAAGTCATGGTGCCCATTTGCTTATTTTAACGATGGGTGGCCTTGGAGGAGAGGCACCGCCTGTTTTAACAGAAGGTGCAAAAACATTTGCTGATCCGTTGCCACAAGCACTAATCTTAACAGCAATTGTTATTAGCTTCGGCGTAACAGCATTCTTCCTTGTGCTGGCATACCGTTCATATCAGGAGCTCGAGACTGATGATATTAGTTTAATGAGAGGAAGTGATGAGGATGAATAACTTCCTTTTACTACCGATTATCATCCCGTTCTTTTTCGGTATGATTTTAATGTTTGGTCAGAAAAATTTAAAATACCAGCGGACATTTGCATTACTCGGTATTGGACTAGCCCTCGTATCAGCGATTTCACTTCTACTAAAAGTAAAAAATGATGGGGTACAAAAGATTACATTTGGTGATTGGCCTGTTCCATACGGTATTACGATGGTGTCGGATATGGTATCGGCGTTGCTGGTCACAACGACACTTCTGATTACTTTTTTTGTCGTGTGGTACGGCTTTGGCTCAATAACTAAAGAGCGCGAACGCTTTTTCTACTATCCTGGAATTATGTTTATTTTAACTGGTGTAAATGGGGCTTTTACGACAGGTGATATTTTTAACTTATTCGTATTCTTTGAAGTCCTATTAATGTCATCATATTTACTGATTGTACTGGGTGGCGAAAAGCAACAGCTTATGGGCTCTATCAAGTATATTTTAATTAATGTTATATCATCGGCATTATTTGTCATTACAGTTGCCTTCCTCTACTCCGTTGTCGGTACGTTAAATATGGCGGACATCGCTGTAAAAATCGGTGAAATTGACCAACCAGGGATTGTGACAGTAATTGCTGTATTGTTTTTAATGGTATTTGGGCTGAAAGCGGCGATTTTCCCGCTCTACTTTTGGCTCCCAACATCCTATGCTGCAGCGCCTATTCCAGTGTTAACTCTATTTGGTGCACTACTAACGAAGGTTGGGATTTACGCGATCACTCGCACCTATACATTGTTTTTCGTCTATGACTTATCGTATACACATGATTTACTAATGGCATTAGCCATTGCCACCATCATTGCAGGCTGTATTGGGGCCCTTGCTTATTTCGATGTTAAACTCATTATTATTTACAACATTGTCATTGCCGTAGGCGTTATTTTATTCGGTGTATCTCAAATGAATGAAATTGCACTTAAAGGTGCAATGTTCTACTTAATCCATGACATGCTTATAAAAGCCGCGCTCTTTATGCTAATTGGCATTGTAATTTATATTACTGGCACATCTGATTTACGTAAAATGGGTGGTCTTATGAAGAAATATCCAGCACTAGGCTGGTTCTATTTAATCGCAGCTTTTGGTTTAGCAGGGATTCCCCCACTAAGTGGCTTCGTCGGCAAATTGTTAATCGTGCAGGGAGGCTTTCAAGCTGGTAGCATGTGGAGTAGTATTTTCATTTTAGCTTCTTCCCTTCTTGTCTTGCTTTCTGTTATTCGTATCTTCCTTTACGCCTTCTGGGGTGAGGAAAAGGAGACAAAAGGTACAGTGGATAAAAAAGTCTACACTACTCTATTTGTCCCTACTGTATTAGTCGTGCTAATTACAGTAGCATACGGTGTTGGTTCGGAATGGCTTACACCATTTATGGACGATGCTGCCAAACTATTAAATGATCCATCTATTTATATAGATGCTGTTATGAAGGGGGATTAGCACTATGGCATTTCAAATCATCTTAAATTTTGTTCTTGCCTTCGTTTGGATGTTCCTCTCTTCTAATTACACAGCAACTGGTTTTCTTGTTGGATTCATACTTGGCATTATATTACTTGTCATCATGAGAAGATTTTTTTCATCGCGACTGTATGTTTTCCGAATATGGGCAATCATAAAACTAACTGTACTCTTTCTAAAAGAATTAGTATTAGCAAATATACAAGTACTACAAGTTGTCTTAAAGCCAAAGCTGGATATGCAACCCGCATTTTTTGCTTACCCTACTGTTTTACGAGAAGATTGGGAAATTACCTTATTATCAAGTCTTATTACATTAACACCAGGGACAGTAGTGGTACATGTATCAGACGATGCAAAAACATTGTATGTGCATGCGATTGATATTAGTGATGTCGATGACGCCATTGCATCTATTCGAGATTCATTTGAAAAAGCGATTTTGGAGGTGAGTAAATCATGACGACGTTTATTATTACTGCGATTGTAGTGATTTGCTTATCGATGATTGCAGTGATTTATCGTATGGTTAAGGGTCCTTCTGCATCTGACCGTGTCGTAGCACTGGATTCACTAGGTGTGTCACTAATCTCGTTAATCGGACTATTTTCAGTATTGGTCGAAACAAGCTTTTTCCTGGAAATTGTATTATTATTAGCGATTCTATCGTTCATCGGTACAGTTGCTTTCTCTAAATTCATAGAGAAAGGAGATATCATTAAACGTGACAATTCTCGCTAATGGTTTAGTTATTGTTTTCATTTCTGTCGGGGTGCTATTTATCGTCGTGACCGCCATCGGGCTACTTCGATTACCTGATTTATATACACGTGCACATGCTGCTTCCAAGAGTGCAACACTTGGCGTAATGTGTGTACTGATTGGTGTATTCTTTCACTTTTGGCTTATCGAAGATCATTTTAATCCCCGTATTTTATTAGGTATTTTATTTCTATTCATCACAGGTCCTGTGGGTGGACATATTATGACCCGTTCCTCCTATATTGCAGGTGTTAAGCCTTGGAAAGGAACTGTACGAGATGACCTTGCATCTGAAATTGAAAAGATGAAAAAGGAGCAAGGAATTAAATAAATCTATTACAACTGTGTATTTCAAAATAAAAACGACAACACGATGCACCAATCAACGTGTTGTCGTTTTTTATTTCACTAGATATATCCTTTTTTTGTTAAGATAGCGGTTAGTTGCTCTACACATTCCTCAATAGAATGTTGCTCGGTATCTAAAATAACTTCTGGATGTTGTGGTTCTTCATAGGGTGCGCTAATCCCTGTAAAGTTTGGAATTTCTGCATTGCGTGCTTTTTTATAAAGACCTTTCGGATCACGCTTTTCACATGTCCCCACGGAGCATTTTACAAATACCTCTATAAATTCCCCCTCTACCACTAAATCGCGCACAATTTGACGATCTGCTCGGTATGGTGAAATAAAGGCCGTCAAAACAATTTGACCGCTCTCTATAAAGAGTTTAGAGACTTCTCCGATACGTCGAATATTTTCCTTCCGATCTGCTTCGCCAAAGCCTAAATCATTATTTAAACCATGACGCACATTATCACCATCTAATACGAAAGCTTGATTGCCCCTTTCAAACAATGTGCGTGCAAAAGCATTCGCTACAGACGATTTCCCTGAAGCAGATAAGCCTGTAAACCATAAAATAAAGCTATGATGTTTGTTTTGTGTACGACGCTCTTGTTTTGTAATCGAAGACTCATGCCAAACGATATTTGTAGTCAATTTAGTACCTCCTTACGCATACCTCTAATCAGCACCTCAACAACCTCCGCTCGACTAAAAGTACTTGGAGGAACCTCACCATTACGTAGCATTTCTCGTACTTTCGTGCCCGATAAAATCACATGAGAAGTGCTATCGTGAGGACAAGTTTTCGTTGTTGCCATTCCTTCGCACTTACTGCAATAAAAGCTGTGTTCAAACTTTAGCGGGATAATACCTAGTTCAGTTTCTGAAAATTGTTCAAAGATTTTTTGTGCATCATACGTGCCGTAGTAATCACCCACACCTGCATGGTCACGTCCGACAATAAAGTGCGTACAGCCATAATTTTTACGCACAAGTGCATGAAAAATAGCTTCTTTTGGTCCTGCATAGCGCATAGCCGCTGGGAATACGCCTAATTGAACACGGTGCGCTGGGTAATAATTCTTTAGTAAGACTTCATAGCTTTCCATGCGAATGGCAGCAGAAACATCATCGGACTTTGTTTCACCCACTAATGGATTTAAAAATAGCCCATCGATTGTTTCTAACGCCGCCTTTTGAATGTACTCATGCGCACGATGTACTGGATTGCGTGTTTGGAAGCCTACAATTGTTTGCCACCCCTTCTCAGCAAACAGCTGACGTGTTTCAATTGGGTCGAATGAATAGGCTGGGAATATTTTCTCAAGTCGCTTTATTAATGTAATTTTCCCGCCTAGATAAATACTTGGACGATCATGTAATTTTTTCACACCTGGATGCGCTAAATCCTTTGTACCATAAACAAGTAACGCCTCTTTTTGCTTATCTGGCTCATAAATATCAGCTACCTCAATGACACCGTAAGCCTCACTAGCATGTACTAACTTCACCTCATCCCCCACTCGTAAGCTTGCAGCAGTTTCTTTCGTAACAGGTAGCGTAATAGGAATACTCCAAACAATACCAGAAGCTAGGCGTGTATTTTCTACAACAGATTCATAATCTTCCTTTGTTAAAAAACCATCAACCGGACTGTAACCACCAATTGCAATTAGCTCTAAATCATTCAGTGCCATCGCATCAATTTCGATTTCTTTCTTAATGTGTGTAATTGACTTTTCGGGATTATAGGCGTGCACTAAAGTACCGCCATGTGGTTGTAAACTCATGTCAATTTCCTCCTAGTTTAATTAAAATACTTTGTTTTATAATTAAATACCTTCTCCTGCATCATATATTGCACGTTCCTCTTCACGCACTGTACGCATTAAACTGATCGCACCCAGCGTTCCGACAATTATACTTCCCATTAAGACAATGGCATATAAATCCCTCTCCATAAAAAGTTGGACAAGGCTATACGAAATGGCCAATGAAAAGATCGGTGACACAACCCAAATACGAATAATTTTTTTCACAATATGCTTATGAAAAATTTGTTTACCGTTTTTAGCCATGCCCATACCAATGATAGAGGAAGATGTTACTTGCGTTAACGGTACTGGAAGACCAAGTACAGAACTTATGCCAACAAGCACTGCACCTGTAGTTGAAATGAGAATTCCTTCTGCTTTTTCAAAACGTACAATTTTTTTCCCGTTTGTTTCTAGTACCCGTTTACCTAGAAGCATCGCACCAAGCGCTACAAAGGCACCGCCTAGCCAAATTCCATTTGTCACAGTCATTATACCTGCACCAACAAGTGGACCAACTGCATTAGCGACGTTATTCATCCCGGCTGAAAAGGCTTCAAAAAACCCTGCAAACACTAACAAAACTGTTAGTATAGGGCGGTCTTTAAAATATCCTCTATTTTTCATTTTATATAGCAATTTCCCGAAAAAGAGTGCAACGATAAATGCTATGATCGGCACTAGCACCCAAAAAGACATGATGATTAGCAATGATTGAACGTAAAGTACTTTGTAGGCAATTCCCACACCTACAACGGCTCCAACTGTTACTTCACTTGTCGATAACGGAATACCTAAAAGATTGGCAAGAAATAAAGAACTCGTCGCAGATATTAAAATAATAATGACGATTTTTACAGTAATATAGTCTTGTGGCATAATACCTGAGCTTATCGTCTTCACAACTTCGCCACCACCAAGCACCGCCCCTGCAAAAACACCCACTGCACAAATCAACAGTGCTTGCCAAGCCTTCTTTATCGCACCTGCTCCGTAAGCAACTCCCATCGATGCAGCAGCACCACTTGCACCAATATTCATCGCAAAAAATAGACTAATGGCAATAGCAATGTATTCTAGCATGGCAACACTCCCTTATTCGTGTAACCCACACTCAGTTTTACCAGATCCTTGCCATCTGCCTGAACGTAAATCATCCATAGTAAACACTGGTTGTGTACAGTGTTCACAGCCTATGCTTGGATAGCCTTTGTCATGCAATGGATTGTACGGCAAATTATGTTTTGATACGTATCGCCATACATCCTTCCAGGTCCAATGAATAAGCGGGCAAATTTTAATTGACTTAAATTTTTCATCCAGATTAATGAAGTTCGTATTCATTCGCGTCGGGGATTGCTCACGACGTAATCCTGATATCCAAGCCTTTGCACCTGATAACGCCTCATTTAAAGGCAACATTTTACGAATTTCACAACATTTGTTTGGATTCGTCTTCCATAGCTCATTACCAAATTGATTTGCTTGTTCTTCAAGTGTTAGTGCTGGTTTTTTTAAAATAATATTAAGCTGTGGATATTTTTCCTTTACTCGATCAATCGTTTCATATGTTTCCATAAAATGAACATCTGTGTCTAAAAAGACAATGGTTGCGTTTGACTTTATCTTTGAAATGAGGTCAATTAAGACAATCCCTTCAATTCCAAAGCTACAGGCATAGACGATTTCTTCTCCATATTCTCCATAACTCCAGCGTAAAACCTCTAGCGCAGCCTTATATGTCTCATCCAGTTCAAAGACAATCGTTGGCTCTTGCCAAGTTGCATACGTTAACATGTAATCCCCCTCATAAAAATCAATTACGCCTCGACGTAATTGAACCTGTCGCCTGATTTCACTCCTGCTCGTGCAAAAACATATGTACGGATTTTGAATTGGACATTAGCCTGCACGATACGAAGCATTCCGCTAAAACCCTAGGACGACTTACTTTGCTAAGTATTGCTAATGCAATTAGCAACTGAGCGTCCCACTAAATCAACCTAAAAAAGGCGCTCTAACAACAGGCATAAAAATACTACATGCCTCCGTTAAAACGCCTCTAGTTTGACTAGCCAGCTCATATTGGTGATTGTGTACTGGTATCTACACCTCATACAACTACCACATTTATTATATGTTAATATATACTATATTTCACCTAGCAGTCAACTAGGTTTTTTTGAAAAAATAAATTTATTTGCACTACCATCCAAATTTTTCCTCTCTATCCACTTTAGACCAATTCATCAGATTTATGAAGTATTTTATTCATGCTAGCTGCTTTTTGCTACATGTACCATCTTACTTCACTAACACTATACGCCTAAATAAACAAGAATGACGAATGTATAATACATTATTACATTTTAAAAACCACTCGGATTGCTACTATTTATTAAACGACCCTGACCATAAGATTCCATGAACAGCAATCTGCTTTACAACTGTTCACTCACTTTTCTAAATTATCTTTATTTTCTCAATTCCTTGTTGACTAATAGGAAATATATGTTTAATGTATAACTATGATTTAAGACAAATAAATAAAAAGCTGATCAGAGAATCTGAAGGCCATCTACCAAAAAACTTACTACTGTAAGTTTGATAGATGGTCTTTTGCGTTTTTTGACAACAAAGGAGAGATTTTTTATGAAGAAAAGAAAACATATTTTTCAATCGTTTGCACTATTTGCTGCATTAACACTGGCCTTAACAGGATGCAACACGAAGTCCTCCGACGAAGATGCAAGTACCGAAGAAACAAAAAAATCTGTTGAACTATTAAATGTTTCCTACGATCCTACTCGTGAGCTTTATGAAGAATTTAACAAAGATTTTATTGCTAAATGGAAAGATGAAACAGGCCAAGAAGTTACGATAAAACAATCTCATGGCGGTTCTGGTAAGCAAGGTCGTGCAGTAATTGACGGACTTGAAGCCGATGTAGTCACACTAGCACTTGCTTATGATATAGATGAAATTGCACAAACGCGTGAATTGTTAAACAAAGACTGGCAAACAGAATTTGACAACAATTCTACACCGTACACTTCCACAATTGTCTTTTTAGTACGTAAAGGGAATCCAAAGGGCATTCAAGATTGGAATGATCTAACAAAAGACGATGTATCCGTTATAACACCAAATCCTAAAACATCAGGTGGCGCCCGTTGGAATTACTTAGCCGCTTGGGGGTATGCAGCAAAGCTGTATAACAATGATGAAGCGAAGATAAAAGAATTTATGGCTGCTCTGTATAGCAATGTAGAGGTGCTAGATTCGGGTGCACGTGGCTCTACTACTACATTTGTTGAACGTGAAATTGGGGATGTTTTAATCGCTTGGGAGAATGAAGCCTATTTATCATTGAATGAGCTAGGTAAGGATGAATTTGAAATCATCACACCTTCTTTAAGTATTTTAGCCGAGCCGCCTGTTGCGATTGTCGATAAAATTGTCGATAAAAACGGGACGCGCGAAGTTGCAGAGGCGTATTTAAAACATTTATATAGCGATATCGGGCAAGAGATAGCAGCTAAAAATTACTACCGTCCACGGAATGCTGACATACTTGCCAAATACCAAGAACAATTCCCTTCACTTGAACTGATTTCAATTGATGATTTCGATGGCTGGGAAAAAGCACAGGCCACACATTTTAAAGACGATGGTACATTCGATGAAATTTACGTACCACAATAAGGAGGCTTTTTATGGGTAGCCTATTATTAAAAAAGAAGCCGGTTCGTGTGATACCCGGCTTCCATCTTTCACTTGGTTATACGATGTTATACGTTAGTTTGCTTGTTCTTTTGCCGTTAGCGATGATTTTTATTAATACTATGTCCTTAAGTTGGTCAGAATTTGTCAGTATCGTGAGTAACCCACGTGCCGTTGCCTCCTATAAGCTTAGCTTCGGTACAGCGCTCGCTGCTGGCTTACTCAATGTTCTATTCGGCACAATTATCGCTTGGGTGCTTGTACGTTACCAGTTTCCGTTCAAACGTATTATTGATGGACTAGTCGATTTACCATTTGCTTTACCGACTGCTGTTGCAGGGATCGCTCTAACTTCTCTATATGCGCCAAATGGTTGGATTGGACAGTTTTTTAATTTTAAAATTGCCTTTACACCACTGGGAATTATTATTGCCCTGACATTTATCGGGTTACCATTCGTCGTACGTACCGTGCAACCGGTTTTGCAAAATATTAGTGCAGAAGTGGAGGAAGCATCTGCAAGTCTTGGCGCAACACGTCTTCAAACATTTACAAAAGTCATTTTCCCAGAACTTATACCGGCAATTTTAACAGGCTTTTCTTTAGCCTTTGCACGTGCATTAGGGGAGTATGGATCGGTTGTTTTTATCGCTGGCAATATGCCCATGAAAACCGAAATTACACCTTTAATCATTATGACGAAGCTTGAACAATATGATTATGCAGGCGCTACTGCTATTGCCGTCGTGATGCTGATCACTTCCTTCGTTCTATTATTCACCATTAATCTTATACAATGGCTGGCAAATCGTCGCTTTATACAATAGGAGGACTTTTAATGGAACATAGTACTTTAATTGAGCAGGCTGCTCCTCGAAAAAATACGGCAGCTTTACAAGAACCACGTTTGATACGCTACAGTTTGACATTTATTGCACTAGCCTTTTTAGCTTTTTTTATCGTGTTACCACTCGTGTCAATTTTTATTACTGCCTTTCAAAAAGGAGCAGCGGTGTATTTCGCGGCCATTACGCACCCAGATGCTTTATCTGCCATCAAGTTGACCCTAATGGTTGTCGCTATAGCGGTTCCCTTAAATGCGATCTTTGGTGTCATGGCTGCATGGGCACTGACAAAATTCAATTTCAAAGGAAAAAATCTATTGCTGACACTTGTTGATTTACCATTTGCAGTGTCACCTGTTATTGCAGGCTTGGTCTTTATTTTATTATTTGGTGCACAAGGCTTATTCGGTGAATGGCTCTTTGCCCATGACATAAAAATTGTTTTCGCATTACCTGGTATTGTGCTGGCTACAATTTTTGTGACTTTACCCTTTGTTGCCCGAGAGCTCATTCCACTCATGCAGGCACAGGGAACATCCGAAGAGGAGGCCTCTATTTCACTCGGCGCAAATGGCTTTAAGACATTTTGGTATGTCACACTGCCTAATATTAAATGGGGCTTATTCTATGGTCTGATTTTATGTAACGCACGTGCCATTGGTGAATTCGGCGCTGTTTCCGTTGTCTCTGGCCATATCCGTGGTATGACGAATACGATGCCGCTCCATATCGAAATTTTATACAATGAATATCAATTCTCGGCAGCCTTTGCTGTTGCTTCACTTATGAGTGTGATTGCTATTTTCACACTTATTATCAAAGATATCGTTGCTTGGAAATCAAAATCAATTTAACGGAGGTTACCTGCATGAGCATCCAAATTCAAAATATTTCAAAAAGGTTCGGTTCTTTTCAGGCTTTAAAAGATGTTTCCATCGATATTCAATCAGGAGAGCTAATCGCATTACTCGGTCCTTCTGGCTCTGGCAAAACTTCACTACTTCGTGTTATTGCAGGTCTTGAAGCATCTGATGTCGGTGAAATTTTATTTGACGGCCAAACCATTACCAATCGTCATCCTCAGGAGCGTAATGTTGGATTTGTTTTCCAACATTACGCACTATTTCGCCACATGACGGTATTTGACAATGTCGCTTATGGACTTAAAGTACGTCCACGGAAAACAAGACCTTCGAAAGAAAAGATTAAGGATAAAGTAATGGAGCTCCTGCAACTCGTGAAACTCGAAAATTTTGCAGACCGTTACCCAACACAACTTTCAGGTGGACAGCGTCAACGTGTAGCACTTGCCAGAGCACTTGCAGTCGAGCCTAAAGTGTTGCTATTAGATGAACCATTCGGTGCACTCGATGCCAAAGTACGTAAGGAATTACGGCGATGGTTACGAAAGCTTCATGATGAGTTCCACATTACAAGTATTTTTGTGACACATGACCAAGAAGAAGCGCTTGATGTAGCCGATCGCATTGTCGTGATGAATAACGGACGAATTGAGCAAATTGGTAGTCCAGATGAAGTATACACACATCCCAAAAGTCCATTCGTGTATGATTTTTTAGGAAATGTCAATCTTTTCAAAGGACGTTTACATAACGGTAAGCTGACACATGGCGAATTTACCATTGATGTGCCTGACACACATGCTCATACACAAGATGATGCAGTTGGCTACGTACGTCCACACGATATTCACATTGAAAAATCAGCTGTATCGGGTACTGTTCCGGTCAAAGTAAGCCATATTCATTTACTCGGTCCAATTGTGCAGATCGAGCTACACCGTGAGGATATGGATGAATACTTAGAAGCAGAACTTTCAAAGGAACAATTCCATACCCTTCAGCTCAAAGTAGGTGACTATGTTTTTGTAAAACCGAAGCAATTAAAAGTATTTATCCCTGAAGATTTTTCTATCTAAAAAGCATGTAGCAGAGACACATTTGCTACATGCTTTTTTAAATAATTTAAACTTAGTCTCATCTTCAACCAAATATAAAGACTGTTCCTAAAGTACATCAAACAATCACAATCGTTTCCTATACGGTAAAAATCCGCTTCATTTTTCCGCAGGCGTCTAGACGTCTTTAAATCAAAAAGAGACTGGGACAATAGAGAAAAAGTGTTAGATTGACTGCTGTCGATCTAACACTTTTTTGCTGTAAGCGTTGATGTCCGCTACGGCGGACGCTTTCCTGGGGCGTGGCCTGAGCCTGTAGTCTCAGGCGTCACGCTAATCCCTCAGGAGTCGCCACCTTTGCTACCAGCAACTAGTACTCTCTTCTGAATTTTATTGATTCCAAAAGGAAGAACGTCTAGATTTTTCTTCATTTTCAGATAGCAAAAATTTAATAACGTTTTGCTCCTCTTTCTTAAAATTTAAAGTTATGTCCCAGCCTTTTTACTTTTTGGACAACCTCGTATTTCCCCTTAACTATTATGGAATTGTCGCCCATCAAATACAGCTTCTACATACCCTAGTCGGATAACGAAATCACCGAAATGCTCGCCTTCCAAACGCTCCTTCGCATAATGTAAAAGTATTGGACGAAGCGCTGCTAAAATTTCTTCTTCACCGATATTTTCGCGGTAAATTTTATTTAAGCGATTGCCTGTAAAGCTTGCACCTAGATACAGGTTATACTTTCCAGGCCCTTTACCGATAAAGCCTATTTCTCCCATTGCTGCACGAGAGCAGCCATTTGGACAGCCTGACATACGGATAACAATTTCTGTTTCATGTAGACCCGCTTCATCGATAATAGTATCGATTTTCGTAATGAGTGAAGGCAAATAACGTTCTGCCTCAGCCATTGCTAGACCACAAGTTGGTAAAGAAACACAAGCAATTGAATTACGCCGTAATGCGGAGTAGTATGCACCATCTGTTAGTTTATACTCCTCAATAAGGGCTGCAATTTTTTTCTTCTTCTGTGGCGCTACATTGCCAATCATTAAGTTCTGATTTGGCGTTAAACGGAAATCACCTGTATGCACTTTTGCAATTTCGCGTAAGCCCGTTAACAGCTGATAATCTGCCAAATCTTTAATGCGACCATTTTGAATGAATAATGTGTAATGCCATTTACCATCTGCCCCTTTAATCCAACCAAATTCATCACCCGTACGTTCAAAGGTAAATGGGCGTGCCTGTTGCATTTCCCAACCAAGACGACGATGCAATTCTGTATTAAACCATTCAAGACCTCGAGCATCAATTGTGTATTTAAAGCGCGCATTTTTACGCACTGAACGATTACCATAGTCACGTTGAATCGTAATAATTTTCTCTGCTGTTTCCAGTAGCTTATCAGGTGTTATAAATCCAATGAGGCGGGCAAGTTGAGGATATGTTTCATGATCCCCGTGTGACATTCCCATGCCTCCACCAACTGCTATGTTAAAGCCTACTAATTTCTCTTCTTCAACAATTGCAATTAAACCTATATCCTGCGAATAAACATCAACATCGTTACTTGGTGGAATAGCAATACCAATTTTAAATTTACGAGGTAAGTATTGTGCTCCATAAATAGGCTCAATCTCTTCGTCCTGGCTATCAATTATCTTTTCACCATCTAGCCAAAGCTCATGGTACGCACGTGTTCTAGGCAGTAAGTGCTCACTAAGCTTTGCGGACCAGTTGTAAATTTCCTCATGTAATGCTGATTGATTGGGATTGACATTACACATGACATTTCGATTGACATCCCCACAAGCAGCGAGAGAATCCAATAGTACATCATTGATTTCCTGCATATATTTTTTGACATTCCATTTTAAAATACCGTGTACTTGGAACGCTTGTCGTGTCGTTAATTTTAACGATCCATTACCATATTTCCTTGCCATTTCGTCCATTACTAGCCACTGTGCAGGTGTTGCTGCTCCACCTGGTGTACGGACACGCACCATAAATTGATAAGCAGGCTCAAGTTTTTGACGTTGACGTTCATTTCGAAGATCACGGTCATCTTGTAAGTAACTACCATGGAATTTCATCAGGCGATTATCATCCTCTGGAATCCCTGAACTTAATGGATTATTCATTGTTCGTTCAAGTGATCCACGTAGATAATTACTTTCTGTTTTAATACGTTCAACATCACTAGGTGCACCCGATTGCGGTGGCAATACAATTTTTTTTGTCATTCTAATCGCTCCTTGTTTAATAAACGTCACGTTGGTAGCGTTTTTGTTGTTTCAACTCATTTACAAAGGCTTTTGCTTCTTCAGCCGTTTTTTGCCCTTGCTGTTCAATAATGCGATGTAATGCTTGATCAACATCCGACGCCATTGATTTTTTATCGCCGCACACATAGATTACAGCGCCTTGCTCAAGCCACTCATAGAAGGTCTCTGCATTTTCTTCGATTTTATGTTGCACATATACTTTTTTATCTGTATCGCGCGAAAAGGCAACATTCATTTTTGTTAATGTTCCTGAAGCCAACCAGCGTTGCCAATCAGTTTGGTATAGAAAATCCGTTACAAAATGTTGGTCGCCAAAGAATAGCCATGATTTTCCCTCTATACCTAATTCCTCGCGCTCCTCTAAAAAGGCACGGTAAGGGGCAACTCCAGTTCCTGCACCGATCATAATAATCGGTGTATCCTCTTGTTCTGGTAATCTAAAATTCGGATTTTTATGAACATAAATTGGCAATGTGTCCCCAACTTGAATGCGCTCAGCAATACTACCTGAACAAACACCAAGTCGTGTTCGCCCATTGTTTTCATAGCTCAGCTTAGCAATCGTTAAATGCACCTCATCACTATTTGCCTTTTGACTGCTAGCAATTGAATAAAGGCGAGCAGGAATTTTACGTAGAAGCGCAACAAATTGCTGTGCATCCCATGTAAAGGGTGCATAATCTCCAGCAATATCTAGTAAATCATGGCCCTTTACATAGTCCTTCCATGCTGTGTCATCTTTAAGTAAAGCGACAAAATCCCCATGTACTGTGTATGCACCAATTTTTTGCAATAAAGGTTTCGATAAAACTGTGATTTCCAGCTTATTCTGTAAAGCCTTTTTTAAAGTTAATGACTCTTCAAATACAGTTACCTTTGACTCTGCGTCAAATTGAAGAGCAGTGATTAAAGCATCTACTAAGGATTCATCATTTTCTGGCTGAATCCCAATACTATCACCTGGCTCAAAGTGAAAGTCTGCTCCCTCAATAGCAAGTTCCACATGATATGTTTCTTTGTTTGAGCCACGCCCATTAAGATTTAGATTTTCTAGCACTTCTGCTGAAAAAGGATTTTTACGAGAATAAGAAGATTTAGAGTCCTTGGTATCTTCTTCACCTTTCTCAGAACTAATTGCTGTTTCTGGACTGTCAAGTAAGACTTCCTGTACAGCTGTGAACCACTGCGTTGCAGGTTCATCGTAATCTAAGTCGCAATCTGTACGTGGAGCGATACGCGTTGCCCCTAACTTTTCAAACTGCTCATCAAAATCCTTACCTGTCTTACAGAAAAATTCATAGGAGCTATCCCCTAATGCCAGCACTGAATAATGAAGATGCTCTAATTTCGGTGCTCGCTTACTATGCAGGAAATCATAAAACTGAATCGCTTGATCTGGTGGCTCTCCCTCTCCATGTGTACTAACAACGAGTAATAGATTGGTTGTTTTCTTTAAATTATTGGCTTTAAAACTCGCTAAGGAAGAGATAGTTACTTCAACATCTTTTTCTTTTAATAGCGCTGCGTATTTTTCAGCTAAGCCTTGACTATTCCCTGTTTGTGAACCATATAAAACTGTTACTGTTTTTGTCATTGGGGCTATTGTCAGTGGCGCTTCCTCCACAACTGCCTTTATGGCTCCTTGTGGTGCACTTAAATAACCATTCAACCAGATTTTCTGTTCTACTGTTAATTTAGGAAGGAGCTCATTTAATAGCTTTACCTGCTCCTCACTAAAAGGACTATTTATAACTTGCAGTTTCAAACTTTGCCACCTCGCGTATTTTTTTAAAAGTTATCTAAGACGTATTTTTTCTTTCTTTTCAATTTGTACCACGTAGGAATTTTGTACAATCAATGTAATCGATCCGTGGTTTACTGTATTTAAAATCTGTCGGACATTATCTAATGCTAGATTTATATTTTCCGTCCTCTTATCTACCATTACAAAACACCTTCCCTTTAAATTATCAATTATGCCTCGGCATAATTGCGTCCGGATTCGGCTTTGTGCTTGCACAAAGAACTCCTTTCCGATTCCGTGACATCCGCCGAAGGCTTTAACTTCTTTCAGCACTTCTTTCAGCACTTCTTTCAGCAGGTATTTTATGTGCGAAAGCGTAGCGGCAGCAACAGATGTTTGGACACCTGCTGAAAAGTAACTTAAACCTGCATTCTCACCAACTATAGAGATGGTAAACTTCTGCTAAAGAAGTTAAAATTGTAATAATTCATGAATACGTTCCACTAAAGCTTTCCTTACATTGTCGTCATAGCCTAAACTTTCACATAAAATAATGTTCTTTTTCTCATAACCCATTAAACGCTTCGCAATACTCTGATGTAATATGCCTGTAAATAATAAATAAGGCACAATAAATACACGGTTGTTGTTATTTTGCTTTTGCTGCAACCACTCTTCAAAGCTCTGACCAACTCCATATAAAAAACACGTATCTACTGCTACATATGCATATTTGTCACGTAATCTTGTCGCGATTTTTGCTAAAACGAGCTGAACAGCTGGATCACTACTGCCACGCCCTATGAGTAAAACACTTGCTTGATCTGTAAGACTTCGAGTAGCTAATATGCGTGCATGTAGCGTGTCTATTAATAGTTCGTGTACACCGAGTGGCTCACCGTATGTAAACTTTACAGTAGGATATTGTATTTTTGCTTTGTCTATTTCTAGAGGAATATCGTGCTTTGCATGCTGGGCGGCTAATAATAAAATTGGCATGATGGCTATAGCTGTTGCGCCACGTTTTATACAGCTCTCTATACCTTCAGCAATTGTTGGTGCAGCTAGCTCCAAAAAACAAATTTCTTGAATCGGTATCTCAATTTCCTGCTGCACGCGCTGAAGAAATGCAACAGCTTGCTCCACACCTGCCTTTACCCGACTACCATGTGCAATATATAAAGTTGCCTGCATGAAAACACTTCCTTAAACTGAAATCCCTTCTAATAGGGGCTCTGAAATAATATTTTCCAACCAATGAATTTTTTCACGAAGTGTCACCACTTCCCCGACAACAATCATGCTAGGATTTTGAATATTTTCCTTTTGAACCACCTCTACAATATTCGCCAAAGTGCCTGTTACAGTTTTTTGTTGTGCAAAGGTTCCCCACTGAATAAGTGCTACAGGCGTTTCTTCATCACGACCATATTTGAGCAGTTGCTGACGGATGTACGGTAGATTACCAACCCCCATATAAATGGCAATCGTATCAATGCCCTTTGCTAGGCTTTCCCACCGAATGCTATCATCTTTCCCTTCTCGCATATGTCCAGTGACCATCGCAAAACTTGAGCTTAAGTCGCGATGTGTAACAGGAATACCAGCATAGGCCGGCGCTGCAATACCAGAGGTGATACCAGGCACAATGTCAAACGGTATATGATGCTGTGCCAGCACCTCCGCTTCCTCAGCCCCTCTTCCGAAAACGAATGGGTCACCGCCCTTTAGTCTGGTCACAATAAGGCCTTGTTGGGCATAGTTTACGAGGGAACGATTAATTTGCTCCTGAATCATGGCATGTCGATTCGGCAACTTGCCACAAAAAATCAGTTTGGCATCCTTTTTGGCATAAGTTAATAATTCCTTATTAATGAGTCGGTCATACAAAATGACATCTGCTGTTTCAATGCAACGTAATCCCTTTACTGTAATGAGGTCAACATCTCCAGGACCTGCCCCAACAATATGAACTTTCACCATTTAATTCCCTCCTTTTTCTACTCTCTTCGTCGAGATAGAAAAGAGGCCCATATCATCCATGGGCATAGCAGTGCCTGTGAATAATAGGAGCCTCTAGTTTGCTAGTCAGCTTCATTTTTAATTCTTAGTAATATAATAAGAATAATAAATAATATAGTATATTCTGTCAACACTTAATTTGGAACTTCCTAAATGTTCTTTAATGTAAAAACAACCAGTCACCGATTCACAATCGATAACTGGTTAGATAATTTTTTTATGTCTGTCATATTTGTGTTAATATGGTCTTCCATAACGATGGAATGGGCGACCAGGTCGAAAATGTGGTGGATATGGACGATAGTTTGGATAATACGGATAGTAAGGATACTGATTAAATTGTGATCCAACTAAACTTCCTAAAAACCCTCCAAAAAATGGCGCACCAAATGGCCATAAGAAACCTCCAAAGCCCCCTGGATATCCTCCGAAATTTCGCATATGTTACCTCCCTTTTTACTCTATCTTATGAAAGAGAGAACATCACCCACGTGTATATAGCCTACCTTATTTTTCTTCTCCTAGACGCTGCACAAAATTAGCCAATGTACGTACCATTACACCTGTACCGCCTTTTGGTCCTAAATCGTGTGTAGCAATCGTATCAGATGTTCCTGCAATGTCTAAATGAATCCAAGGTGTATCGCCGACAAACTCGCCAACGAAACCTCCGCCGAAAATCATGTGCCCATCGCGACCAGGAGAGTTATTTAAATCAGCAACATCCGATTTACGAATACGTTTTTTATCACTTTCTGTTAACGGCAAACGCCATACAAATTCATCTGTTTCCTGGGCAGCTTCCATAAAAGCAGCAAAGAATTCATCATTATTAGCTAGTGCACCTGTCTTATCCATACCAAGTGCTGTAATCACACCACCAGTTAATGTTGCGACATCTATCAATGCAGTAGCACCTTGCTGTTTGGCATAAGTAGTAGCATCTGCAAGTACTAAACGTCCTTCAGCATCTGTATTTAAAATCTCTACCGTTTTACCACTATACATCGTAATGACGTCATCTGGTTTAAAGGCAAGACCTGATACCATATTGTCAGTAGATCCAATAACCGCAACTACATTTTTATTAGGGCGTAATTCGCCAATAATTTTCATAGCACCTAAAACTGCAGCAGCTCCACCCATATCGCCTTTCATACCAACCATTGAATCTTTTGGTTTTAAAGAATAGCCTCCTGTATCATATGTAACCCCTTTACCAACAAGACCTATTGGATCAGCAAAATCTTCTGTTGCTTTATATTTTAATGTTATTAAACGGGGTTCTTCAACTGAACCTTGATTAACACTTAAAATACCACCCATACCAAGCTCCTCTAATTGAGCTTTGTCTAAAATTTCTACCTCAAGATCATATTCAGCGGCTAGTGCCTCAGCATAATTCGCTAAGTCTGTCGCTGTTAATAAATTGGGCGGTTGATTAATTAAACTACGCGCTTCATTTACTGCATTTGCATAAATAATACCTACTTCATAGCCAGCAACAACCTCATCTATATCTTCTACAGCTGTCACAAGATTTACGGCATCTATACGATAATCTACTTCATTAGAAGATGTTTTATAATGAGGAATTGAATAGTAACCAAGTCCTGTACCTTCCCCCGCTAAAAATGCAACATCTGTCACAGTAATAGCATCTGTCGTGAATGACTCAAGCCAGATAGAATAATCCTTCACTTTTAAAGCGCGTAGCTCTTTACCCACTAAACCAAATGCCGCACGTAAATCACCTTCTGTTAAGTTTTTGCGTTCATCTAATCCAACAAATAAAATTCGTTTAAGCTTTGGGTGCTCTTTCATGAATGGCAATTTAGTAATTTTTTTCAGGTCTGTTGATATATCTCCCGCACTTAACCATGCATTCAGAGTTTCTCCATAAAATGTTGAAAAGCTTGCCCAATTCTGCATTTGTTCACGATGTTTTGAGACCCCTACAACCAGTACTTCTGTAGAAATCGTTTCAAATGTTTTAGCTTCTTTTACAATATGCATGTCAATTCCTCCATTTCAATATTTCCATTATACATAACTTTCAAAAAGGAGCGTAATATTTGGCTATTTCTTCTTTTAGAAAATAATGAATGTTATAATAAAAGTAATTTTAAGCGAAGGTTGTGATGTGTGTGAGTATACTTCAAAATACCCCTTTACTAGTCGCCCTCTTTTGTGTTCTCTTTGCTCAATTTGTAAAAATCCCTATTCATTTTTTAATGACTAAACAAATTAAATGGAGCCTTTTTACGTCGACTGGGGGAATGCCGAGTTCACACTCCGCATCTGTCACAGGTCTAACAACCTCTATTGCCTACGAAGCCGGACTAAGCTCTCCTGTTTTTGCAGTAGCAGCCATGTTTTCATTTATCGTCATGTATGATGCAAGTGGCGTTCGCTATCAAGCAGGACAACATGCAGTTGTTTTAAATCAACTTCGCAAAGACTTTGAAACACTGATACGAGATATAAAAGAATGGCCACAAATGGATGGGCAAGAAAAAATGGAAGAGTTAAAAACCTTACTTGGTCACAAACGTAGTGAGGTATTTTTTGGGGCACTGACTGGCATTTTCATCGCCATCATCATCTATCAATTCATACAATAAAGAAAAGGAGTTCACTCAATTTTGAGTCAACTCCTTACTTCTTATACCTACGTCTCGACTTAAGTATATCTAGGTTATTTCGCATAATGCTTTAACTGTATATAGTTAAAACATTCTATAGCCATTTTTACGTAAAAAAATCATCACTATCCCTGCGACAATTGCACCCGCAAACCCACCAGTTAAAATCGAAATATCTACAACTTGTAGTGCTTGCAATTTATCTAAAAGTGCTGGAAATGCAGTACCTGGTTTAAAAATATAATCTAAAAAGCTTACATCATCTACAATGAAGACAACAACAATTGGATACACAACCGCCATTAACCATGTCATACGCAGTAACATATTCAATAAGAATCCGATACCAAAAAACATGACGAAAAATAACACAATTGAAATGATTAACTGTACTAATGAAACTGGACCATCCATCTATGTATAACCTCCGTTTTCCTCTCATTAGTTTACCTGATAAAAAGAATGCTTTCAATGAACAAGTCCTTGATTTCGCTTGTTTGTCATATTTAGAATAAGGAGAAATAGTAATTGTGCACTGAAAGATGGTCAATTTTACTTATTAGTTGTTCACATAAAACAAGTTTTATCCAGTACTCTAAAATGTAGACCTATATCATCCATCTCAACAAAAGGCTATCGAACACTAGTAAAATACTAGTTTTCAATAGCCTTATTCTATGGATTATGATGAGGTTGATGTTAATAAGAATTTTGGTGATTTCCAAAGCTCTACCCATTTTTTAATTGCCGTAATGACAATTATTAAACCTAGAATCAGCATAATAATCGACAATACACCATTTAATACGTTATAACCAGCAGCTGCCGAATTCCAATAAACATTCTTAATCATCCAATAGCCAGCTACATTCACCGTAACATATAAATAAACTAAAGGAATAAAGCATGTTAGCGCATATACTCGCTTGTCTGCTACTTTTAACACAATTGTGACACCACACACTAACCCAATTGACGCCATTAACTGATTTGAAACACCAAAGAGTACCCAAATGGAACTAATGTCCCCGGAATACAATAAATACCCCCACATAAAGCAGGCTAGTGCACTTGCTACAATCGTACCTGGAATCCAATCTGTACGCTTTAACGGCTTATAAACATTACCACCAAAATCTTGAATTAAGTAACGTGCTACACGTGTCCCTGCATCAATGGCCGTTAAAATAAAGACCGCTTCAAACATAATGACAAACTGATAGAAATAAGAAGACATTTCAGCGAACCATGGAATACCCGTGAAAATATCAGTCATCCCAACAGCAAGGGTAACTGCTCCACCTGTTCTCCCCTCTAAATCCATTCCTATGCTTTGTGCTAAGGTTTGCAAATGAACCGTCTCCATACCTAATGTTGCAAAGACAGCTGGTGCTGAATTGATAGCAAAATAATCTGCTGGATGAAGGGCTGTCGCAGCAATTAATGCCATTACCCCCACTAAAGATTCTACTAACATCGCACCAAAACCAACGATACGAATATCTTCCCAACGGTTAATCATTTTTGGTGTCGTCCCTGAACCAACAAAGGCGTGGAAGCCTGAAATCGCACCGCAAGCAATCGTAATTGATACGAATGGCCATACCGGACCCGCAATGACAGGACCACCCCCATGAATAAACTCTGTAATTGGCGGGAATTGAATCATTGGATTTACGAAGAAAACACCAATGATTAAGGCAATAAATACACCAATTTTCATAAAGCTACTTAAATAATCACGCGGCGCTAATAATAGCCAAACAGGTAATGCCGCCGCAAAAAATGCATAAATAGGTAGAATAATCGCTAAAGTATCACGTTCAAACGTTAAAAAATCACCTAAAGCTGTTCCTTGAATCATTGGCCCCATAAAGACACCAATCATAAGCAATATAAAGCCAACAGTAGAAGTGACAAGTAAATTCCCCGTTTTTCGATAAGCAATACCGACCAACATCGCTATAGGAATTGTAATACCTACAGCAAAAGTTCCCCAAGGATTACGCTCTAACGCCCCAAGTACAACCATTGATAGCCCGGCCATTGTAATTGTAATAATAAATAGCATAGCAAGTCCTGTACAGAAACCTGCGACTGGACCTAACTCCTCTTTCATTACTTCAGATAACGATTTACCACCGTGGCGCATAGATGCAAATAAAACAACAGCATCATGTACCGCACCACCGATAACAGCACCAATCAATAGCCAAAGTAGTCCTGGCAAATAACCAAATTGCGCTGCTAAAATTGGTCCTACTAACGGGCCCGCAGCAGCAATTGCCGCAAAATGATGCCCAAAGGTTACCCATTTATTCGTCGGAACATAGTCTTTACCATCTTCCATAGCGTGCGCTGGGGTGGGTGTATCATCTGTAATTTTTAATACCTTCTTTGTAAAGAATATGCCATACAAACGATAGCTAATCATCAGTACACAAACGGAGCCAATTACAATTGTAATCGCATTCATCAAATCACTCCTTTTACTTTTTCCACATCATAGCAAATGACATAAACAAATATTCGTTAAATTCACTGAAATGTCAGAAATTAAAGTTGAAAGGATATTTTCTCTGGTTGAAATGCACTTACTTTAAGCAATTATGCCTCTGTGAAATTGCATCCGAATTTTGAATCACACGATGGCCTGTATGAAGCAGTTCTATTAGCGTTGTCGTAAGGATGCGCCCCAGTTAGGCTAACATCCTACATGAACTCCTTTTAAAATCCGCGACAACTGCCGTCATTCAGTAAGTGTTGATACCACTTAAAAGGAACTACAACTACTTTCATCTCACTAGCTATAGAGGAGGGAGTCTTCTGCTGAATGAAGATAAATCAAAAATTTTGCGTACGTCCTTCATGTATAGACGACTCACCGGTATGGAATGCCTATTATGCAAAATCAGATTATATTTAGAGCTACTCCAGGGCTCTAGTTCCACAATATGCTCTAAATTGACGATAAACGCACGATGTACACGCACAAAACCTTTTAAAGCAAACTTTTTCTCAAGCGTAGCTAATGATTCTGATGCGAAATAACTTCCTTTGTCAGTGACAATAATGGTCTTACTATCTTCAGAAGTACAATACAAAATTTCTTGTATTTTTATGAGCAAAATTCGATCGTTTACATATACCGTCAGCTTATCGAGCTTGTCCATTTGCAGATGCTTTAACTCTTCCATCGTTTTTGCTTGTGTAGCATTTTTTTTCGCCATTAACCTTTCCACTGCATGTTGTACACGCTCCGCTTCAAAAGGCTTTAAAATATAATCGAACGCGTTCACTTCAAACGCCTGTAATGCATACTCATCATAAGCCGTTGCAAAAATAATTTCCGGCTTATGTACTGTTTGCACGAGCCTTTTCGCTAAATGGAGTCCATTTTCAACGCCAAGCTCAATATCTAAAAAAACACAATCTATCTGTGCAAACTGGGGATCTTTTAATAATTCCTCTACATTGTCCGCTTCTCCCCTGATCTCCACTAGCTTTGTTTGGTCTAGTAAATAACGTAATTCAGCTCGTGCTAAGGGTTCGTCATCTACAATAAATACATTCAACATGTGTCTACTCCCATCTTGTCGCTTTTAAAGGTAGTTGAATTTTAATTTTCGTCCCAACATCTAACGTACTTGAAATTTGAAAATCCGCTTCTTTTCCATAAATTTCATGTATACGCTGATAAATATTCCATAGGGCTGTGCCTGTTCCATGTTCAGATTGCAGTATGCTTTTTCCAAGCTGTTTCACCTGCTCTTTCCTCATGCCACAACCATTATCCTCAGTTAACAGTAATAGTTTATTATCAACTTGTTGTACCTTCACAATAATTTTACCTTCCTTGCGATTTTTAAATGCATGATAAATTGCATTTTCAACAAGTGGCTGCAAGGTAAAGGGAGGAATGTGTACGTCAAATAGTGACTCATCTAATTGAAATTGCACATCATAGCGATTAGGAAATCTGGTCTGCTCAATCGACAAATAAGCCTCAATATGGTCAATTTCATTTTTTAATGGAATGAGCAATTGACGAGCTCCTTGTAAATTACTTCTAAAAAATGTACTCAGTTTTAACAACAATGACCTTGCCTCATTTGCATCTGTTCGAATTAAGCTTGAAATTGTGTTTAGGCTGTTAAAGAAAAAGTGTGGATGCACCTGTGCTTGAAGCGCCTTAATTTCAGCATCCTTTAATAATTTCCGCTGCCTTTCGATTTCAGCATATTCAAGCTGTGATGAAAATAGCCGACTTAGCCCCTCCGCTAGCTCCTTCTTCACTCCTGTTAATGAAGCTACATTCATAAAATAGAGCTTTAAACTCCCCACCGTTTGATGTTGTACCTTTAAAGGTAATACAATCGCTGCATTTAACGGACAATCGGCATGTGGACAATGAATTTCTATTGCAGACGTAGCAGTAATAATACGCCCCTCAACTAATACCCGCTTCGTAAGCGCCGTCATGATTTCACGATGTATTAAATGGTGATCTTCGCCAACGCCGACGTGTGCCAAAATTCCATTGGTATCCGTAATGGCTACTGCATCGACCCTTATTTCTCTTTTGATAATTTCTGCAACCGTTTGGCAGGATTCTTCATTTAGGCCTTTGCGAAAATGCTCAATCGTAAGCTGAGCAATCGAGAAAGCTTGGTGTGTTTGTAAAGCCTTTGTACGCTCTTCTTCATCAATAAACGTTTTAATAATCATAAAAAACAAAAAAATCCCAAAGGCATTCATAATAATCATCGGCATTGCAATTAACGAAACTAATTTTATTGCCTGATCAAATGGCTCCGCTATTGCTAAAATAACAAGCATTTGCAAGGTTTCTGCGCAAATCCCTATCATGACAGCTTTTTTATAGGAGAAGGTTTGACGGATTTTTAACTGTTGACTTAATCCACCTGTGATGAATCCTGCCAGTATTGTCGACACACCGCAGGCAATCGCAGTAAAACCCCCAAGTGTAATTCGATGAATCCCCGCAATAATGCCCACGCAAACTCCAACAAAGGGACCACCAAATATGCCAGCAATAGCTACACCAATTAGCCTCGTATTCGCAATGGCTTCTTCTGCATTTATAGTACTATGTATCATCTGATTAAGTGGATGGATTGTACCACTTTCGATTTTGATGCCCGTATAGCTACTGACAATACTCAAGGCGCTGAAAATAATGACAAGCCATAATTTTTCTTTCATTCCTTGCTCTTGGAATAGCATTTCTCTAAACAGGCGCCATCTCGACATTAAAAATGCAAAGACGATGATTAGTCCTACCCGCTCCAACATAAACAAAAATAGTTCCATCATTGCCCCCCTTTGCCATTGCATTATTTTTTAAAGAACAATTTATAGGATGAGTAACCAAATACCTCTCCTGGGTTAATGCCATCTATGGCTTCTAGTTGATGGTTTTCGAATTGATTGGATACCATTTCCTTTAGCATCACAGACGTCATTTCATCCTGTGCAAGCTCCTTTGGATATAGCCATTTCGCTTCTAGCAATTCATTTTCTTGAATACATAATGCCTGCTGTTCATCTCGCATCCTACAATAAAAAATGGCCATATTATCACTAACTTCCCCGCGAATAACTCCTGTGCGGAAACCAATCAACCCCGATACGAAACAATCGATACCTGTCTCTTCTTTTATTTCTCGTACAACTGCTTCATCAATTGTTTCACCTGCATTCACGAAGCCAGCAGGTAATGACCAACGTCCTTTTAAACCACTATATGCTTTTTTTACAACAAGCCATTGTCCGAGCTGATTGACAGTAACCCCCGCTACTCCTAGCCAAACTTTTCCTCTATCTTTCTTCATACCCTTCACCTCTATGTCCTTATTATAACTTTTCAATTTCCATTGTTAGAAGCATTAATTCTGAATTATAAGATATTTAATGTTTCACACCTTTTCCACACTCAAAAACCTCTTTCGCACAATGCGAGAGAGGCCATTAAATTTTTTACTGTAGCTTTTGAAGGACCAACTATAAATAGTGCATGATTATGTATTCCTTTTTCAAGCCGACGCTGATTTATAGTTAGGTTACCATTCGAGAACATGCCCAAACCCATTTGAGCGCTTAGATTTTACACTTCTAAATGCTCAATACTCCAATTAAGATTTAAAATATTTTTTAAATTCGCCACTTGTTCTTCTCCAATTGTGTTGACTAATTGCTGTTCAATTTCGGATTTATAAAGTTCATTTTTCTCGTAGCAAGCTTCACCAAATTCCGTCATTCGAATTACTTTGTGTTTTTTACTATGCTCAGCATTACTAACTTCTACTAATCCTTTTGCTTCTAAACTTTTTATAAATTTATGAGTGGCTTGTCTAGAAAAATCAACGTCTTTTGTTACATCTGAAATAGTCAGTTGATTTTTATAAATTCTCCCTAAAATATACCATTCTGAATTAGAGATATAAATATTATTATTATTATTCCACTTATCTTCAGCAAGTCGTCGAAGTATTTCGTGACGTTCGCTCAACAAATCAACTACATCTCGATTTTGCAATTCGTCCTTCAACTAGTTCACCTTCATTCCATATTTTTCGTAATCACTATACAAAAAAAAATACCATTCGTCAACTAAGTTGACAAAAGTCATTTAATTGCTTACAATTAATTTAGTCAACTAAGTTGACAATAATGTTTGATGGAGGGAATATACATGTACAATGTTGGCGATGTAGTCATTTATTCATCACATGGACTTTGTTCAGTTGAAGATATTTGTGAACAAACCTTTAGCGACATTACAAAAACTTACTACGTTTTACAACCACTCAATGATTCAAAATTAACAATTCGTACCCCTACTGACAATGCAAAAAAACAGCTTAGAAATATTATTGAAAAAGAAGAAGCTATTCAAATTTTACATTCATTTACGTCTCCCGGCGTGGAATGGATTGAACAAAACACTCATCGTATGAGATTTCACGTAGAAATTATTAAAACTGGCGATAGACAAAAACAAGCAAACCTCTTAAACACTTTGCTTCGTAAAAAGTTTGAATATGAAGCGAACGAAAAAAAATTCCCAAATCAAGAAGAAAAATTACTTCAATCATTACAAGAAATCATATTTTCAGAATTCTCCGTTGCACTAGATAAACCATCAGATGAAATTTATGAATATGTATTAACACAGCTTAACTAAGTTTTTTTTGACGGTACATAAAGAAGCCACGATTATTTCTCTCCAGAAATCATCGTGGCTTCTTTCATAGTCAAGTAATAACAAATCTTGCGTATTTGTACGTTTTGCTGCTTTAGCGCTTGTGTTACATCCAAATGAATGAAAACACATTTGGATTGCCGCACTTTATTTTCTAGTTGCTTCAAAAGTGAAGGTCTGTTTACTATTTGTTGGTTGTTTTCCATAATCGAAATCTGCGGACACAACTACATCCGAAAAACCGATACTTTCAAGTACTAACTTAAATTCCTCTACACCGTACCATCTTAGAGCGAAACGCTGTAATTCAGATTGAATCCGTTTTCCTTCTCGCCACTTTTCATACTTTAAATAGGAAATTTTATATTGGTTAAACAAATCCGCTTCGACAAGTTTTTCTTCCATAGTAATCGTATCACCATTCGACAAGCTAAATGTAGATGTTCCTTCAAACTTTCCATGAATGTCAAGTTTGTTATCTGGTAGGAAAAGATCAAGTATAAGTTTTCCATTTGGTTCAAGGTGATCGTAAAGTTTCTTTAATACTTTCATTGATTCATCTCGTTTTTCAATCAATAAAAATGATCCTGTTGGAATTATAATCGCCTCATATTTAATATCTAGAGACAGTTCTTTTAAATTCGCTTCATATAATTCAGGCTTTAACCCACGTGCTTCACAGTGTCGACGACAAGAAGCTAACATCTCTGAAGAATAATCCACTCCATCAACATTAAGACCAGATTCTAAAAGCGGAATAATTACTCGGCCAGAACCAACCATTGCTTCAAGAATGCGCCCTTTACAATCTTTCAGTCTGTCACGATAATATTCTATATCTCCGCTCAATGATTGTCCGACCTTTTTCGTTAAATCATAAACTTCTGTACAAAGTTCTCCATAATAACTAAAAGACATATACACTCCCCTTTCTTACATTATTGTACCATATTACCAATATATACCACAACATCTGTACATTTCTACTTCTATAAGATAGAAAAAGCCCCTTTCATTTATCATGTTTTGCAACATCATAAATCAAAGAAGCTCGTTATTCACAATTCTTGTTTGGCAAATACACTAACAAGGGTTGTGTACATATCAATTTTATCTGTCTTTTATAATCCACTAAACATTTTACTTAAACATCAATCAATCACAAACCTCAGGTGTACCTTCACGTTTTGCCGCTTTAAAGCTTGTGCCACAGCCACATGATGCGATTGCATTTGGATTATCGATGGTGAAGCCACCGCCCATAAGCGATTGTTTATAGTCAATTTTCGTTCCCGTTAAAATAGGCGCATCTTCGCGGGTAACAAGAATAGTTAAACCATGTTGTACATCTTCAAAATCATCATCTTTTTTCTCTTTATCGAAATGCATTCCGTACGATAGGCCACTACATCCACCACCATTAACAACCACGCGTAAAAAAGAACCTCGCTCTTCATTATGCTCCATCATTTCATTAATATGAAAGACTGCCGCTTCAGTCACATCTATTACTTGTTTTAAACTTGTCATCCCTTCACCTTCTTTCTTATTCATTATCATATCAATTTTGACTATTGTATGACAAACATTCAGCTTCAAGTGTATTTTTTGTATTATTCTCGTTTTTTTCATTTAATTAGTATTTTTTATTCATGTTCTAAACTGATGAATTGGTATAATAGTTATAACAATGTCGATGAAAGAGGTATAAATTATGGAGATTTCACCGTATTACGAAAAAAAGGTCCAATGTCTTAATTGTAAAAAAGAATTTCCAACATTGAAAGTACGCTCTAAATTCATTAAAGTAGATCATACCGAAACCGATTTTCAGCCGATTTATGCAGACGGTGTCAATGCCCTTTATTACAATGTATTCGTTTGTGAGCATTGCGGTTTCTCATTTACAGAAGACTTTACCAGATATTTTGCACCAGGGGTACAAGATGTTATTCGTACTCAAATTACTGAAAAATGGGTACATCATGATTTTAAAGGGGAACGCACCGTATTCCAAGCTATTCAAGCTTATAAATTAGCCTTTCTTTGCGGCACGATAAAAAAAGAAAAGTTTGTAGCAACAGCAGGTCTTGCATTGCGTCTTGCATGGCTGTATCGTTCGCTGAAAAATAATGGCCAAGAGCAGCGTTTTATAAAAATTTCGCGGGACCATTATATGGAATCTTATTCAACTGAGGATTACAGCTCTACGCAAATGTCAGATGTACGTATTATGTACATGATTGCAGAATTATCACGACGTATCGGTGATTTAGAAAATGCGACACGCTTCTTATCACGAGTCATCGAAAAGCAAAGCACTGGTGGCGAAGCAAAGGTGATCGATATGGCAAAAGAGCAATGGGCAATCATTCGTAAGGAAAAAGAACAAGCGCGCCAAGTATAAACAGAAAAAAGTTCTAGCCCAATGAGTCAGCTAGAACTTTTTTGCTATTCATTAAAATACTTGTTCAACTTCAATAATGCCAGGTACTTCTTCTAATAATGCGCGTTCAATACCTGCTTTTAGTGTAATCGTAGAACTTGGGCAACTGCCGCATGCACCTAGTAAACGTAATTTTACAACGCCGTCTTCTATATCTACTAATTCACAGTCTCCACCGTCACGTAGTAAGAATGGACGTAATTTATCTAATACTTCTTGAACTTGGTCGTTAATTGTTACTTCTGCCATTTGTCTCGACTCCTTTCCTTATAATGATTATAATGTTAGCAACAGAAAAAATCCAATATTGAATCACGGGGGAGAAGAAATACTATGGAACACACAAAACCGATTATCGAAATTTATGGAACGGCAGTCATTTGCGCAAGCTGTGTCAATGCACCATCTTCTAAAGATACATATGAATGGCTACAAGCAGCTATTAATCGCAAATACCCGCAACAAGCCTATAATATTCGCTATGTCGATATTGAAGGTCCAATTGAGAATGAACGTGACCAAGATTATGCTGCGCGTATCCAAGAAGATGAATTTTTCTATCCACTCGTACTCATTAATGATGAAGTGGTAGGAGAAGGCTATGTGCAATTAAAACCAGTCTTTACAGCACTTGAAAATTTAGGCTTCACACCAGACGAAACAGTTTAATTAATACGAAAGGGATTGTTCGAAGTCAACCTTCTAAACAATCCCTTTTCCAATGGAATTTCCGCTCAATTCTTAATCGTTTTGATATTTATACATCCATAATAATCCCGATTTCATTAAACGTGCGATACGTCCAGTAACAGTTGTATCTGCTAAATAAGCAAATCCTTGTTTTTTACCAAGAGAGCCCATGAAACCTTTTAATTTAATATCCGGCATTTTCTCCGGTAAATGCTCGCCCTTCCAACGCATACGAAGTACTTTGACGATTTGTTCCGCTTGTTCCTCAGCTAATTGTGCACTCGGCGAGAATTCAGAAGAGGCACAATCCCCCACAACATATACATGCTCATCATCAAGTACATTAAAGTATTGTGATACGATTGGACGACCTTGACGATCTTTTTCGACATCCAAATCACGTACAATTTTCACAGGCTGTACCCCTGCAGTCCAAACTACTGCATCAAGTGGGATTTCCTCTTCGTGATTGAAAATTTTACCTGGTTCCACTTTTGTAATATTAGAATTCGCAATAACATCTACATTATGTTTGATAAACCAATCTTTTACGTATTTACTAAGCTTTTCAGGGAAATCTTTTAAAATACGTTGACCACGGTCAAATAATTTTACTTTTAAATCTGCTCGACTTTCACGTAGCTCACTTGCAAGTTCAATACCACTTAAACCTGCACCTACAATGCCAACAGTCGATCCTGCTGGTAAACCACAAAGCGCTTGGAACGTTGCACGTGATTTTGCCATTGTCTGAATGCTATAAGTGTATTCTTCTGCACCCGGTACATCATGATATTTATCTTCACAGCCTAGTCCAATGACTAAATCATCATATTCAATTCGTTGCCCATCATCTAGTATGACTACTTTCTCTGCACGATTAATGTCAACGACTTCTCCATATACAGCCGTTAAACGATCATGCTCTGGGAAGCTTACACGAATTTCTTTATCTGTCGATGTCCCTGCTGCCAATGCATAAAATTCTGTTTTTAAACTATGGAAAGGTGCGCGGTCTACTAGCACGATTTCCGTGTCTAAAGGTAAGTTATTTGGTAATAGACGAAGCATGACACGCATATTGCCATAACCGCCACCTAAAAGTACTAATTTCCCCATAATAGTCTCCTTTTATATCACTAATAATTATTGTTCACAAAGTATCCACAAACGAGTATAACCGATTGTGAGATGTTTCACAATATAAGAATGCAATTTTGTGAAAGATTTCACAAAATCAATCGTTGACGAACGTTTCAAAAGCGAGTAGCATTACAATGGTGAGGTGACATGTATGAATCCAATGGTTGAATTTTGTATAAGTAATTTAGCAAATGGCTCACAAGTAACTTATGAAATACTCGAACGCGATCCAAATATTGACGTTTTGGAATATGGTTGCCTTAGTTACTGTACCAAATGTTCAGAATCCTTTTACGCCATCGTTAATGGTGAGTTAGTAGAGGCTGATTCTCCAGAAGAGCTAACAAAAGCCATTTATCAATTTATCGAAGAAAATCCATTATGGTAATTTTATTTACAAAAATCATTTATTTTAAACATAGAAAAAGGATGTTATGTCGAAAAATTCGACATAACATCCTTTTTTATAGTTTATACAAATGCTTCAATACAATACGTCGGTTGAAGCTCTTGTTCTTGAACAATCTTTGTAGGTGTTACACCCGTGTTGACATGGATTGTATCACAGCCAAAACGAATACCGCACATAATATCTGTGTCATAATTATCGCCGATCATTACCATTTCATCCTTTGTAAAGCCGTGTTCAGCGGCAATCACTTCAAGCATAGCAGGCGATGGTTTACCAATGTAAGTTGGCTCAACATCTGCCACTTCCCCTACTAATCGTGCAAACGAACCATTCCCTGGTAAGAAACCATACTCTGTCGGAAATTTAATGTCTTGATTTGTTGCAATAAATGTAGCGCCGTTTTGTAAAGCAATCGTTGCTTTAGCGAGTGCCATATAGTCAAGTGTTCGGTCAATTCCCATTACAAAGACGTCTGGATCGTCGTCTACAAGTTTTATTCCTTCATTATATAACGCCGTCCGGATACCATCCGATCCCATCATTGCCACCTTTTGTCCAGCAAAATTTAGGGCTATATATTTCGCAGTTACCAATGCACTTGAATAAATATGTTGCAGTGGTGCGTCCACACCAATTGCACGTAAAGCCTCTTGTAGTTGCTCTCTCGTTTTCGATGAATTATTCGTCACGTAAAATGGCTCGATCCCTTTTTCTTGTAATCCATGAATAAAAGTAACCGTTGAAGGAATACCTTCCTTTCCACGGTATACGGTGCCGTCTAAGTCAAAGCAATAGGCCTTATAGGATCTCATTGATGATCCTCGGGTAAAAATGCTGAAACAGGGCCTAACTCATTCGTTAAGTAATTATTCACAGCTGGTGAGAACTGCTTCAATGTTGGTAAACTGATTGTTAACACATTCACAACTTCATCAATATCTACATTTACAAATTCACGAACAAGCATTTTTCGTAAGCCTACAACTGCTTTTAATGGCGCTTCCATTTCAGTAGTTACGACTTTTTCATCGATTAAAATATCAATAATATCCTCATAGCTACCTGGATCACGCATAATGAAGCCATCAATCATTAAATTGCCAACATCCATCATTGATTCCATCACATTATGTCCGATACGCTCGAGTGCTAATTTTTTAATATCATTTTGTAGCCAGTTATCCTCTGCCTCCAAAGTCGCTAATAGTCCATCTAAGTACTGTAAATTATTTGTGATTTTATTACGATCTACAAAATACACAAGGAAAGCCCCCATTCAAATCATTTAAAGTTGATAGTCATTTCTCTTCTATAGTACCATATCTATAGGACTGGAAGGAGATTAAAAGATGGAACGCTTTTTCTTATATGATGATGTAGAAGATACAAAAACACGCTTTGTCAGCTTTGCTGGACAAAAGCTACGTTATGATTTAGCAATTTTACAATCTGGTCGTTTCTTTGGTAAAGTACTAGTGATGGACATTCAATTTGGCCGTTTCGCTATCATTGGTCCAGACGATGTGGAAGAGCCTGGCTACCTCGAACACGTATACAATCGCTCTGAAGAAGATACAATCGAGCTACGTGAATATTTACGAGAATTACTTAATTAGCACCCTTCACACGGGTGTTTTTTAATGGCTAACAGTTATTTTTTTGCTTAAAGCGTAGACTTCTGCGAACTATATGTAACAAACGGGAAAACTCAGCTACAAAAAAGCAAGAGCACGAGACCCAGCAGGTGCATTAAGAGGAACGAAGGCTAAAATCCACGTCCAGTGACAACACATCTGCCCGAAAACGAAGGGTCAATGAGACGACACCAACACACGCCTTCTCTGCGACGAAAACGTGCATGAAACGTAGTGACAGAAGCACCACGCTCTCTTGACCTGATGTGACTCGTGCCTTGCCAACAGAAAGCGTAACCAATTTTCACTTTACAGGAAGCAAGTTAATATTGAAGGACTTTTTAGAACAGTCCCTCCATTATTTATTAATAATTGAAGGATTGTCTTTATTGTGAGGTTTGTCTTTGTTTTCGTTATCATTTTGTTTTTTTGCTTGTTCATTTTGTCCAATTACGCCTAAATCATCAACACTAATATCAAAACCATATCCGTACTCTTCACGATCTAATTGTCTTTTTTTTTGTTTCTCATTAGCCAAAATAATCACCTCCACTACATAAATTAACCTTATTCATGTGATTTATACTTATGAAAAATCAATTATAAACCGCATAGTTATGCAGTTGCATCCGCTATAATCCACTCGACAGCACTGATTAAATCAGGGAAAACCGCATCTGCAAGAGGATCACTTTTTCCTAAGAAAACGCCTTTTGTGCCTGCTCTTTTACCAGCAATTATATCTGTATCAGTGTCCCCTACCATATAGGATTTCGCCAAATCAATATCATATTTTTTACCAAGATCAACAATTAATTTGCTATTTGGCTTGCGACAAGCACAGCCTGCCTTTGGTTTATGAGGACAATAAGCAACGTCATGAATAATTGCCCCTTCTTTTTTCAATTCTTTTAACATATGGACATGTATTTGTTGTAGCTTCGATTCCTTCATAAAGCCCAATCCGACACCACCTTGATTGGTTACTACAAATATGAAATCAAAGAACTCATTCAATTTTTTTATTGCTTCTGGAACAGATGGTAAGAAATATAGATCCTGCGGTTTGTTTATAAATTTAACTCGATTCGTTAATACTTCATTGATGACGCCATCCCTATCTAAAAATACTGCTCTTTTCATTGAACTCACACCTTTATGCCAAAAAATAGTTTTCATGGTACTTCATTCATTTTCTATTGTTACCAATTTTATTAAACCTATCAAAGAAAAAAACCTGATGCTTAGTATTGCATCAGGTCGTTATTGTTATTCTGTTATTTGTGGATTTTCTATAGGCTTGGCCACTTCGGTTGCTTCATTTACTGCAATATCAGGTTGCTGTATTATTTTGCCGCATTTACGTAATACGAAATAAGCACAGCCAAAATTACAATACTCGTATAAGTAATCTTGAAGCGTACTTATTTTTGTATCAAAGGTAGATTTTTGATTTTTATCTTCAAAGAAGCCTTTTAATCGTAATTGATTATAGCCCCAGTCTCCTACGATATAATCATATTTTGCTAAAATATCGGAGTACCGTTCATGAAATGCTTCCTCTTGAAAAGCCTCACGGTAATCATTGATAAGCTCGTATTCATATCCTTCAATAATTATCAAAGTGACACCACCTTTCAGTTTTAGTTTTAACTTTACAAATCTACTTGTAGTTGGCGCTCTTTTGTTGCTGCATTCACTTGTTCATCCGCATGGTAACTACTACGGACAAGCGGGCCTGCTTCGCAATGTTTAAAGCCTTTTTCCATGGCAATTTTGCGTAATTTCCCAAATTCTATTGGTGAATAATATTTTTTTACAGGTAAATGCTTTTTCGTTGGTTGTAAATATTGACCAATTGTCATAATATCTACGTCATTTGCACGTAAATCATCCATAACCTCTAAAATTTCTTCGTGTGTTTCCCCTAAGCCAATCATTAATGATGATTTTGTTGGAATGTCTGGTTGCATTTCTTTGGCTAAACGAAGAAATTCTAACGAACGCTCATACTTAGCACGTGCACGTACTCTTGGCGTTAAACGACGGACAGTTTCAATATTATGATTTAAAATATCTGGTTTAGCGTCCATTAAAAATTGAAGGTTTTCTTTAATACCGCCTAAGTCAGATGGCAAAACTTCAACAGAAGTAAGTGGACTTTTGCGACGAATCGCACGTACCGTTTCGGCTAATACCTCTGCACCGCCATCTTTTAGGTCGTCACGAGCAACCATTGTAATCACAACATGCTTTAAGTTCATGATTGCTACAGAATCTGCTACTCGTTCTGGTTCAGCTAAATCTAGCTCATTCGGTAAACCCGTTTTTACAGCACAGAAACGACAAGCACGCGTACAAACAGATCCTAAAATCATCATAGTAGCTGTACGACGTTCACCCCAGCACTCATGAATATTTGGACAGCGTGCTTCTTCGCAAACTGTATGTAGATTTTTTTCACGCATGAGCTTTTTTAGCCCTTTATATTCATCGTTCGTGTTTAGTTTGATTTTTAGCCAGTCAGGTTTTCTTAAATGTTCTTCTTTGTCCTTGCTTGTAGGTTTACAAGATGTCATACAAATTTCGCCCCTATCAAAATTATATATTGTTAAATATCATCTACCTTTACTGTTGTCAATGTAACATAATAAACGAACGGCAACAACTAACATTTACTATTCAAGCAACATTTCTAATCATAAGGTACAGGTACCTCAAGTGATGGCTGTGGCGCCTCGCTGCCATTTGTATAGATATGTGGTACTGGTCCTCTTGTCAACCCCATCGCCACTGGAATATCCTGCGAAACAGTAGCAGATTTACTGGCAAACGGTACAATTATTTGCACGTTGACCTCTATATGAATCCCTACCTCCACATAGGCGCTATTAATGCCAAACTCTTGAATGTTTGATGTGACATTGCTATGCACATTGCCGATTACATGAAAACGAATCGGTATTTTGGGTCCTAAATTTCCGAGCAATGGAATGTTTGCAGCTTGCCCAAGTGGTACAAAGAAAACAATGCCGTCACCTTCTTGAATATTATTGATGTCGTATTCGACGTTTTCTAATTCTGGCAAATGTGTCAGTTCTCCTTGTTCAGCCTGTTCTAAATACATTTTCACGAGTTCTATTGTTTCTGCACGAACCCGATTAATAATTTCTGTATTAAATTTTGTCGTTACCATTTCAGACGAACCAGCTGGTAAATCTTCAATAATATCATTGACGTCTAATACGTTGGAAGTACGTGCATTGATGGCTTTACTCACAACATAGGATGCAATTTTATTGGTTTGTACTTCTGCATATTCTAAATAGGTGGGCATAAGACGCTCATTCATAAAATACAAAAATAGTAATAAACAGACAATACTACTCACAATCAACACAGTTAAACGATTTAGCGGTAAACCTTTTTTACTATTTGTTCCTAATTTCATTTTTTTTCGAGGGAAAAACAAAAAAATCTCCTCCTGTTCCATAACGTATGAACAGGTGGAGAAAATTATTCAACTTACGATGGTACTACGTAGTCCGTTTCAATACTTGCAATGGATATCGATGGGTAGTCCACTAGATTAATTTCATATGTAGCAGAAAGTAATTCATTTTGTTCTTCAAAAATACGAATCCAAGGTAATGCGGCATTCAATGTATTTTGTTTTGATACAATGCCTCTTCTTCCATCTGATAATTTTAAAATCACACCATTTGGATAATGAACTACGGCCTTTTTCAGCGCATTAACAATTCGTGCATCATAAATAGTACCAGAGCCCGCTTCAACAATTGCTAATCCCTGTGATGGGAGCATTTTTTCACGATATACACGATTTGTTGTTACTGCATCAAAAACATCTGCTACGCCTATAATTTTTGCAAATGGATGAATTTCAAAATCAACTAGGCCGCGTGGATAGCCACTTCCATCGATACGTTCATGATGTTGAAAGGCACAATGTGCAACAAGTAAAGAAATGGAGTGTAAATTACGTAACAAATCAAAACCATACCGGGTGTGCATTTTCATGATTTCAAACTCCTCATGTGTTAAGCGACCTGGTTTTGTTAAGATTTCTTTCGGTACCATCAGCTTACCAACATCGTGCAATAAAGCGCCGATACCGATTAAACGCAAATCCTCTGCTGAATGTCCCAACTCTTTTGCAATGGCTATTGAATAAAGCGTTACCTGAAAGGAATGTTGGTACAAGTATTCATCGAATAAATAAGCATCTGTTAAAATTGTTAAAATTTCATTATTACCAGTCACAGCAGACAGTAGCTCATCTACAATTGAGACAATCGCTTTCGATTGCTGATCAAGCACGTAAGAGGCACTAACTGCATTTAAACCATCTAATGATTGGAAAGAATCTTTAATGGTCGAGATTGTTTTATTTCGGACAGCAGGAGGTATGGTCTCCTTTACTTCAATTCCCTCAGAAATTTCGTCGTCAATATATAAATAATGCGTATTCAATTGTTGAAGTCTTTGAATAATACGTTCGTTAATGACAACATCCTTCTTTAAAAGAGGATGCCCCGCCTCATTCCAAATGGTTCTTCCTAATACCATTCCTACTTTTAATACTTCGATTGAAATTAATCGCATGATTTCTTCCCCAATCCATTCTTAAAGCTTGTTTTTATCTATTGCTTAAAGAACTTTTGCCCGTAATCTAACATAATATTTCGTAAAAAATCAGGTAAAATATATTTTTTCTTAGCATATTTAAAGCTTGGATAAAAATAACCAAATGTAAACATATCAAGTGTTACTAATTTGTATATATGGTCGCTATCTGCAATCTTTCCGTTTATGAGTATTTGTCGATCCTCATTCATTGAAAAACCGTAAACTAGCATCTTACCAAAAATAACACCCCTAAAGCCTAAACCTTTTAGTTCAATATAAGGCCATTCCTCGTTCTTCGATTGCTGTAAAATTTCTTTTAGTTCTGAAATCGACAATTCAATCGTACATAAATTAATCGGATGTGGAAAAATTTTATGCAAATCTAAGGCAGTAACAGTTCCTTTTGGTAGACCATCTAGAAAAATACCGGCATTAAACAATGCTCCGTCTGCACCACTTTTCTCTAAAATGGCTTGTGAAAATAAATGAGATAGTTGTGAATAATGGAACCATTCTTTATTATAAGTTTTTTCAGTGCTAAAAATGGGTTTATCTAGTAATCTTTTAGCTATTTCCTCAAATGAAAATAGTATATCTTGTTCGTCTTCAACCTCAGGCAAGTCCTTATTATGAATTAAAGTATCCTTTTTTTCAACAATTTTCCTCATTTTTTTATCATACTCAACTACTAAATAGCCAGTAAATTGCCCATATTTCCCTCCACCTGTAAGGAGTACGCCATTAACAAGTTTACCATCCGGAAATACATGATGTGTGTGCGAACCAAAAATCACATCGATTTCGGGACATTCTTCAGCTAAAAGTTCATCTTCAGTAATACCTAAATGAGACAAGCACACTACGATATCAACTTCTTTGCGAAGTTGAAGGGCTAAGCGAATCAATGTGCTTCGTGCCTCGTCCATCTGCCAATTTAGTTCCTTATAATAGATTTCAAACATTGCCGTTGCTGCAATAACTGCAATCTTTGTGCCATTAGCGGTCGTTAACACAACATAAGGCTTCATCCATGTTGGATTTTCCCCCTGTGTTGCATGGACGTTCGCTACTACGACATCAAATGTAGCCTTATCATATAAATGATAAAGCTCTTCGTGGGACAATGTAATGCCTTCATTGTTACCAATTGTCACAACATCGTAGCCAGCTTCATTTAATAATTTGACATTACCCTGCCCAATTGTTGCCTCAGTATATATGTTGGAGCGATCTAAATGGTCCCCGACATCAAATAAATAGCTTGTCTCTCCAATAGCTGCAAACTCTGCACGTTTTTCTTTCACATAGCTTTGCATTCGTGGCCAATACTTAAAATGACTGTGCAAATCATTCGTGTGAAAAATATGAATCTTTTCAAGCATTCAAGCCACCTCTTTTTTTATAATAAACCGTCAAGTATTGAGCGAATTCCTAATAATAATAAAATAATTCGAAGTGCTAGCACAAGCGTATCTGATTTAATTCTTTTGTTTAACGCTGCACCCAGCTTAGCACCGATATATGCTCCTGGAATGACAGGTATTGTATAAAGCCATGGGACATGCCCTAAATAAATATGACTTGCCGAGCTAACGATCGACGATAAAAACACCATGAACATTGACGTCGCCACTGCCACATGCGGTGGAAATAAAAATAAAATAATCATGGCTGGTACAATCATTGAACCACCACCGATGCCAAATAATCCTGAGGCAAAGCCAATTGCAAATGTGATTGTCACTGCAAACCAAATTGGATAGCCGTATACATATGTTTTACCTGATGCATCTGTAAACTCCTGTTTCATGCCATTTTTTACAAACCATTGTACGGGTTTCAATTTGTCACGCACAAGTAAAATTGTCGCCAAAATAATAAGTAAAATGCCAAAATATAAGTTAAATGATGGCAAATCCAAACCTTTGTTTACCCATGCGCCCAGTATTGTACCAGGGATACTACCTATAAAAAAGATCAAGCCACTTTTATAATCAACTGTTTTGGATTTCATATAACTCAGTGTTGAAGCAAGACCTGTAAAAATCATCATAACAACAGATAAGCCAACCACTTTTTGGGGTGTTAATTCTGGAATCATTCCTAGATTTAACCCAATAAATAAGGTAGCTGGCACTAATATAATTCCTCCACCAAGCCCAACAAGTGAGCCAACCAACCCTGAAAGTATCGCAATAAAAACTAAAAGCAGAAATTCCATTATAGTTCCCCTTCAAACATATTTAATTGTTTAGGTGCCAAACCAATATCTTTAATTGCTAAGATTTCTTGCAATTCTTTTGCATTTTTAGCAGCATGAAGACCTGAATTGTTATTAAATAAGACAAACAGCTCCCGCACCTGTGATTGTAGGCTTTTAATATGTTGCCCTAGTTGCTGCAATTCTTCCTTATTATAATCGTATAAAAACCGAACTTTACGCCAATTTTCTGTATTGCCCGTATTACGCCAGCCATGAATATTACGACCATGTATACGTATGAGTGCCTTATTGGCAGTCACTTGTGGATAAAACGGTACAGAGCCAACACCTGCCTGTGGTTCATCACAAATAGTATGAATAAATTGATGGTCTCGTAAAAAATCTATTGTTTGCTGTACCAGATTGTCTGCGTACCATGTCTGATTGCGAAACTCAATCGCCACCTCAAAATCCTTCAACTGCTGCCTAATATACAATAAATATTGGACATTTTTCACCTGACAATCAAACCATGGTGGAAATTGCGCTAATATCATCGCTAGCTTACCATGACGTTTAAACTCATTTGCACATTCAATAAATGCATTAAACATATCATTTTTCGATTCAAATGGAATGTCTCCACGTAAATGCCCTGTCATACCCTGATAAGCCTTTACAACAAAACCGAAATCGTTTGGTGTATTTTCACACCATTTACGTACATTTTCTATAGACGGAATGGCATAAAAAGAAGTATCTACTTCTACCGTTAGAAAATGACCTGTGTAATCGAATAATTTTTCCTTTGAGGCAGTCACTCCACTATAAAGTGAAGGATGATCGCCCCAGCCTGTTAATCCAACTCGAATCAAGTGACCCCCTCCTCTATGTACATAATCATAGCACACACTTTCTTACTGCGAGTAACCACACCACAAAAAAATGCGACTACAGCAAACAGCCCTAGTCGTCACATGTATATCTGAAGTCTTCTATTATTTTTATCATGCATCTTCACATAAACTACAGATTGCCAGGTTATAATTGCTTCATGAGGTGATATCATAATGAACTATCATATTCTTGTAGTTGAGGATGATCAAGAAATCCAAGAATTAATTAGACAATTTTTAATGACACAAAAGTATACGATTGAAGTTGCATCCGACGGGCTGGAAGGAATGAAACGATTTAATACGCAATCCTTTGATTTAATTCTTCTAGATGTGATGATGCCTAACCTTAACGGTTTTGAAATGGCTAAAATGATTCGAAATCAGTCAAATACTCCGATTATTATGCTTACTGCATTAGAGGAAGAAGAAGATCAAATGAAAGGCTTTGATCTTGGAATCGACGATTATATAACGAAGCCCTTTTCATTTCATGTTTTGATTAGGCGCGTCGAGGCGGTCCTGAGAAGAAGCTATCATCAAAATACTGGAAATCAATTGAGTTTTAATGAAATCCTTGTAGATTGTGATGCATATAAAGTATATGTCAATGAGATTGAAATACCATTAACGACAAAAGAATTCGAAATTTTGCAACTGCTACTTCAGAATGAGAAAAAAGTACTTACAAGAGAACTCATCGTAGAAAAAGTTTGGGGATATGATTATTCTGGAGAAACACGCATGATTGATACGCATATAAAAAATATACGGAAGAAATTAGATGTACCTTGTATTAAAACCGTAAAGGGTATTGGTTATAAAATCGATGAATAATATACTAAAACTCCTGAAGATGAAGAGGATTACCTTTAAACTCTTTATCATAACCTCTCTCATCTTGTTAGCTTTTGCAGTCATGATTTATCTAACGCTATACTTCTTTCTTCCAACATTTCATGAGCAATATAAAACAAATCAGCTTCAATCAGGCATAGAAGAAATAATTGATAAATCTAAGGATCTTACATTTAGAGATGCTATTCCACTTTTTGATGAATACTCAAAACAAAACAATGCCCTCATCTACCTTCAAAATAAAGAAGATACAATTATTTATTCGCCTTCTTTCTTTATTCAGGGAGGTACTCAATCAAAAGTGATTGCTAAATCGTCTCCAGCAAAGAATCCTGATGTTCTTAGTAATTCCTTTAATGCTACCATGCCGATTCAATTCAAAGATGGTAATTTAGTGCTTGTTGTGTTTGCAACCTTTCAACCTATTGATGAAGCTTCACAGGTCTTAGTACGTTTCCTTCCCTATATAAGTATAATTGTCTTTGTAATTGGTTTGGCAAGCGCTTATTTTTATTCCCGGTTCATTACAAAACCACTTATCTATATTAATGAGGGCGCACAAAAGCTGGCAAACTTGGATTTTTCAAAAAAAATCCAACTTCATTCTACCGATGAATTAGGGGAACTATCTAATAGCCTGAATGATATGTCAAAAAATTTACAACAAACCATGCTTGAATTACAAAAAGCCAATGAGCAATTAAAAAGTGATATTGAAAAAGAGCGAGAAATCGAAATAAAACGCAGAGAATTTTTTACAACGGTTGCCCATGAACTAAAAACACCGCTCACTGTTATGAAAGGTTACTTAGAAGGGATGATTTATAATATTGGTCCTTATCAAAATCGTGACCAATATTTAGAGAAGAATCATAAAATTATCGAAGAAATGGAGCTACTGGTTCGCGAGATTTTAACTATGTCAAAACTAGAACAAGATACCTTTAAACTGAAGCTGGAAGAAGTAAAACTTTTAGAATTGATTGATACAATTACAAAAGATCTCGGTTTTTTTGCTGCCCAAAAAGACATTAAGATAATTAAACAAATTGCTCCTCATCTCTCAGTACGTACAGATCGTAATTTATTAGAAAAAGCCGTTAAAAACATTATTCATAATGCGATACTGTATTCACCTAAAGGAGAAAAAATATATATAGAGCTAACTGAACTTCCAAAACAACATCATATCCACATGCAAGTCATCAATACAGGCGTCAAAATTAAACAGGAGGATATACAACAGCTATTCGAACCATTTTATCGAGTCGAAAAATCAAGAAATAGAAATACTGGAGGAAGTGGCTTAGGACTATATATTGTAAAGCAAATTTTTGAATCCCTTTCTATTACTTATGCTATGAATAATACAGAAATTGGCGTACAATTTTCACTTACAATACCTTTTTCCATTAAGGAAAGGGCTTAACGCAAACAATTGACTAGCCGCAAAACATAGCTAAAAGAAGTAATGATAATCAAGTCCGGAAAAAGCCACTCGCTTTCCGCGGATGAACTATTTAGCCTCCTCCTTCACTTCGTTTCGTGCGGGGTCTTGCTAGTACATTCTTCCGTAGGAGTCTCGCAGCTTTTTCCTCTGAATCAAGGGGTTTTGGCGATGATGTCGAAAAACTTAGAGAATGAAAGCAATCAACTTGGCATGTTTACGTATAATCAAGTGGTTCCACAATATCACTTAGTTAAACGCTACTTACTAAAAACTCATTTCTTGGACATGGCAAGACACTCAAACAACTTAAGTAGTACTCGAAGAGACACCGACGTCATAGCACTAATTCACATATCTTCAAATTTCAGTACTAAATGGTCTTTGGATACCAATCGGTCAATTGTCAGTATCTCTAATTGATCTTGTTCATTATTTATATTTTCGTCATCCTATCCATCACCTCAATCATTTATGTATGTACACGAGTTGATGGAAGCCATGCCCGCGAAAAGCGTCCGACGTAGCGGAAATCAACGGGTTCATATAGATACTTCTATTTGAAAAGAAAAAAGACTGTAAACAAACTCAATTTTTTTAGTTTGTTTATAGTCTAAACTTTTTTTCTGCATTAAAAGCCTATTAATGGTTGGTCTATACTATGATGAAGATTTTATTAAAGATGGTATAGTCACTTTTACACCTCTCTCTTTAGGGTGTATTTTTTAAAAATATGTCTCGGCAGAAATTTATTAAACTGATCTATTTATATTAGTTAGGGGACGCTGCTCCTGATGTCGAACCTTGAGTAGTTCCATCTTGGTTTGAAGAGTAATTTCCCCATTGTTCTGGTGACATTTCTCCTGGATTTGAAGAGTACTCATCCCACTGTTCTGGTATCATTTCTTGATTCAGGTCATATTCCCCCCAATGGTCAGGACTCCTCTCTCCTGGACTTGGACTATACTCCCCAAACTGTTCAGGCTTCATCTCTCCTGGATTTTGTATTCTATTATCTTGCTGCATATTTGTTTCGCTTGGATTCGATTCTTCACTCCCACTTAAATTCACCAAATTCGTTAACGAACCAATTACTATCCCCATAGACACTAAGCCAATGGAAAATGCTAGTTTTCCCCACATTGTTACCTCTCCTTTTTAATTTTCTAAATTATCAAAAGTTGTTTATATCGATTGGTTGGCTACAAGTATATTTTGAAACCTTTATCAAAATGAGTTTTGATAAAGGTTTCATTATCTATTTTCCCTACAAATTTTTACAAACTAAATTTCGTTGTTCAAGGTACACTACTTTATCAGATTGTTTAGCTACTTCCTGGGAATGCGTAACAACGATGATACATTTGTTTTCTTTATGAGCCAGTTCTTTAAATAATTTGATAATTTCATCCGAAGTTTTCTCATCTAGATTACCAGTTGGTTCATCCGCAATTAATAAATCTACATCACAAGATAATGCACGGGCAATGGCTACACGCTGTTGTTGACCGCCACTAAGCTGTAAAACCTTTCTTTTTGCTTCGATTTCCGACAAGCCAACCATTTCTAATAACTCAAGCGCTCTTCTCTTTTTATCTTTTATGTTAACCCCTGTAATTTCCATTGCTGTGACGACATTTTGAAGAGCCGTCATATACGTAATGAGATTATAGGATTGAAAGATTATCGAAACATATTTATTTCTATATTTATCCAAACCAATTTTCCGTATATCTTTTCCTTTGTAGAGCACATGTCCTTCTTTAGGGTTATCTAACCCACTCGCTAAACTAAGTGCTGTTGTTTTTCCTGAACCTGATGGTCCTAAAATGCTATAGAAACACCCTGTTTCAAAGGTAAAGTTTACATTCTCTAATAAAGTACTCTTCTTATTATTAGTTTGATAATAGTAATATAGATTTTTAAATTGTAATATAGTGTCCATATGACTCCTCCTACTCATCTTTTAATAGTATTTCTTTTGGATTTAAGCGAAGAATTGATAATGCTGGTAGAAGTGTTGATAAAATGGAAATTAATAGTCCTAATCCACCTAAATTCAACACATCTTGTGACGTTATACTTACATCAATATCATCGATAGGTTCTACATCTTTTTCTTGTTTATTCATCATGCCAAATGAGAATCCTAGATTATTTGATTCTTGTTGTTGATCTTCGGCAGCAATAACTTCTTGCTGTAATAAACTGTCTCCCATTTTTTGAGACACTGTTCCACCTGTAATGATAGAAATGCCAAATGCTAGTACCGCTATACATAGTACTTCTACTAACAGCTGCCCTATTAATTTCCTCTTTTTTTCACCGATTGCCAACAGAATACCTAATTCCTTACGTCGCTCTTTTATAGTCAACATAATAATAAGACCTAATATAATGGACCCTGCAATGGATACTAAATAGACAATCATTTTGGAAGTAGCGGCAATATTCTCGATAGGGCCTACCATTTTTTGATATAATGCATCATGCGCATCTAACTTAAATAAATCGTAATCAATATTTGTTTTCTTTGCGTCTGTTTTAAAATCCTGAATATTCTCTGGATCATTTAAGTAGTAAATTGCTTCGTTAATGGATACACCCTTTTCATCACTTTCTTCAGACATTTCTTTCGTCGAATCATAAATCGTGTATATTTTGTTAGACGGATGCATCATAGCTGGTAAATTTGCCTCGAAGTCAGTTATCCCGGAATTTTTGTATATCCCTATTATTTCTAACTCTACCTTCGATGTATCATCCATTGATTGGATCTTTAACTTATCACCCACTTGAAGCTCGTTTTGTTCGGCTAACTGTTTTTCAATCAGAGCTACTTTCTTATTCGTATCCTCTGATGTAATCGGACGACCGTCAATAATTTCATTCGTTCCATCTGTAAAATCTTGCAATAAATCAGAACTTCTCACACCTTGGATAAATGTATTAGGCATTTTCATATTTCCAGAATTACTACCACCTACTGCTCCACTTACCCCTTCGTCACCTTCGTCACCATTAATAGGCGTGAAATCATCCGCTACAAGCATGTCACTCTTCAGATAGTTGTAGTCTGTTACATATGGTGATTTAGCTAACTGGTCTGCTTCATCTGCAAAAAGTTCAGGGTGTTTTATTTTTCCATTTGGATTCTCTTCTCGCTGTTTCGCCACATTTTCCATAAGCTTCTCTTCGTCCATTCTAAGGCTCACGTCTACACCTAATGTTTGTCTAGCATGATCATTCGCCTTTTGTGAGACATTTTGTATTGCAAAGCCCGCTAATACTAAATTAGAAACTACTAAAAATACAGTAAATAATATTAACGATTTCCCCATTCTTGCTTTAACACTTAAAAATGCACGTTTGATAAAATTCATTTTTATTACCTCCTTGATAGCTCTACTATATAAGAGCAATCTGAAGCTTATATGAAGAAATTCCGAAGTTTATCTGGAGATATCAAAGAGTTTATGTGAAGAGCTGTATAGCGCTTTTCATCAAAATAAAGATTTCACTTGAAACAACAAAAAGCACCCTATGAAGTAAACGTCTATTGTCTACTTTATAGGATGCCTTTACATTCCATCATTATTGAGCGGAGTAAATTAATTAATAAAATTTCACGATGTCTTCGAAAGATAAAACTGTTTTATCTCCTGGCTGTTCATTTGGTTCACCAAATGGCATTTGTGCGATTAAGCTCCATTCACCTGGGATATCCCAAGTTTGTTTGACTTCCTCATCGATAATTGGATTATAGTGCTGTATGGATGCTCCAATGCCTTCAGCAGTTAAAGATAACCATGTAGCGTATTGTAACATTGCACTTCCTTGATGAGACCAATATGGGAATTGCTCTTTATATGATGGTGCGTTTTCTTGCATTTGTTTTATTGTTGCTTGATTTTCAAAGAATAGGATTGTTCCTACGCCATCTTTAAATCCTTGTAGTCTTTCTACAGTAGCAGCAAAACTTTCTGCTGGAACACGTAAGCGTAGTGTTTCTTTTACAATATTCCAGAACTTGTCATGCTCCTTATCCATCACTACAACGACACGTGCACTTTGCATATTAAAAGATGATGGTGCATGTACAGCTGTTTTTAACACATTATTGATTTTTTCTTTAGTAATCGTTTCGTTCTTTTGCACCTTACGAATAGAACGACGATTGATAATTGCTTCTTTTACAGTTGATGTAGTTACCGACATTTTTAATTTCCTCCAAATTTTAACTGATGTATTTTTTTATGGGCTTAAAACTATATCTGATTCATCGATTAATAGTTGTGCCCTCTTGCAACATATTGTAATGATTTTGTTTATTTTGCTAATTGTTGATCGACGATTTGCGCTAATCTTTCTTTACTAGCTAAACCTTGAATCACTTCATCACCAATAATTAGCGTTGGAACAGCCGTAATATTTGCATCTTCATATGCATGTTTTATAGCATCTTGATGGGTTTTACGATATTTCCCTGAAAGTATAGCTTCTTTAAAATCATCTTTAGAGAGACCTACTTCGCTCGACAATTGTGTAAGTACTTCAATGTCCTCAATATTTTGTTCTTCCTGGAAAAACGCAGTAAAGACTCTATGATGAAATTCATTCCCTTTGCCTTGTTCTTTTGCGAATTGATATCCTTCAAAAGCTAAATGCGTGTAAGGATGCGGAGATACCCGCGGTAAACGCATTTCAATGCCAAGCTTTTTCGCAGTAGGAAGAATAAAGGAATCCCACGACCCTAGTTTTTCAGGTTCTTTCCAAGGATCAATCTTCGGGTAAGGGGTAGGACGTAATTCAAATGGCATCCATTCTACTTCTACATCTTTTTCTTTAACAATCTCATCTAACGGCCCCTTCCCTAAAAAACAAAAGGGACAAATAAAATCTGAATAAGCTTTAATTTTTAGTGTCATCTTGAGATCCCTCACTTTTTCTATAATTTCAGTTGTAACTAATTCGGTTACAACTGAATCAAATAAATATGCATTCTCTAAGTTGAATGCATTTATACTTACTTTAGAATTTCATTTATTAAAGATATAACTACTTGTTCCATGGCCTGTGCTTAGAACAACCATTGTACAACGGCTACTAATGTTATTCTTAGCACCTCCATCTGTAACTATTATAGTTACAGCTAATAAAGATGTCAACAATTTAACGATAAAAATTGTTTGACTGATAAGTTGCCTTCAAATTGTTTAAACGACAAAGCCATATGTTACGTTACTTGTCCTTGTTCATCTTGTATTAGGGCGCTTTTCATTAACTAATGCCAATTTAATTCATAAACACTCAGTTTATACAAAAAAAACCTTGCCACAACGTTATTGTGACAAGGTTTCTCTTATTGTTATCCGATTGAACCTTCCATTTCGACTAAATATAAGTGAAATTAGTATATATAATAGAAGGAACTGCTGATATATCATCAAATACGAAGTTTTTATTTCACTAAAAATCATCGTTTTCGTGCAAAACGGTATCAAAAACGGTATCACGAGACTGCCCTGATAAGGTGGTCTTTTCTAATTTTAGTATAAGTAATTTATTTCAAAAATAGTAAAATAAATAAAGGAAAGTATTGACTTTAAATACTAGTACTAGTATAATTAGAGTATAGAAAGGAGGTGAACAAGTGGAATACTTAGGAACAATAATAGCCCTAGCATTCATCGTTTTACAGCTTCATTCCAAATGGCTCGACAACCGAAAGAAGAAGTTAGAAAACAAGAAGCTAGAGCTAGAAATTAGAAAAATGAGACGAGGGGGTTAATCCCCTCCCTCATTACTAAGTATACTACATGCATATGAAAATTTTAAGTATCCTACTCATTGTCTCGCTTATTGCCCTGCTTACGTTATATATCCGTGGATATTTTTTAAAACGTGAGCAAAAAAGATTATTGAAGGAACGTGATGAAAGTGGAAAAAAATCCTCAAACAGAAGCGAATAAACGGTGGCAAGAAAAGAATAAAGAACGCGCGAAATACACTAGTGCCCGCTCTAGGGCACGTAGTTTTATTAAAAACTCAGCTTTAGAGGAAGATTTAGAAGAGTTTATGGAATTAATCTTAGAAAGGAAAAAATCGTTAAATGAAATGCAAAATGACCATGCTAATGAATAAGTCTGGTCTATAATTTTATAGCTTACTTAACCCTGAAAATATTACTCCATACATGTTGTTGGTGTAAATTGTATTTGATTATTAAAAATAGCAGAACTAATTTTCTACATCCTTGGTTATAGAAGTTATAATAATTTAAGAAATATAAAATTAAGGAGGCTTTTAGAATGGAAAAAAAGCAAAAAGAAAGATTAACGGGTAGACGTGCATTAAATATTTACGGAGTCTTTACTGTGGTTTCTTTGATATTATCCATTTATACACAGGCTGTTTCCGTTAATGATAATATGCGTATATTTTTTGATAGTGAATTGATGTTAAATCCTCGTGAAATTAAAGAATTTTTAATTTTTATCTTTATTAGTGCATCGATGTATTTTATAATGATAAATTTTTATTTCTGGAAAAAAGAGGAATAACAGTAAATCCATTTACATTAATGTCATATTGTTGTATATTTTATATATTATCGTAGAAAGAGAGGTTATTTGTAGCATGAACAAAATAGTTAAAGTAGTTATTTCCTTTTTACTTATTTTGAGTATTGGTTTTGTAATTTCCAATCAACAAGCAGAAGCATCTTCTTTAGTCGATTCTAGTAAAATTACAACAACTTCCACATCATTAAGTGGGAATGTAGGTGGAACTACGAAGATTTGTTTAAGAGCTGAAGGTTTAGGATGGTTTTATAACCCCGTTGTTTCTATTTATAATGATGGCAGTTATGTAACTCAAGAACAAATCGGGGTTGGAGACTGTATTAGTTTTAATGCTGGTTCAACTAAAAATAGATCTTTCACAGCTAATGTGAGTAGATTAAGTGTACCAGGTACCTTCTATTTTGATTTATATAATTAAAAAATGGGCCTTACTGAAACCAGTATTATCAGCTGATTATTTTTATGATATCCCGATTTTAAAATGTTAGAATTTAAAGACCAAGATAGCTTAATTGCCATCTTGGTCTTTAGTATTTTTATGATTAAATCCAACAGTTTGGATGATATAAAAGAAAATAAAATAACGGTAGAACGCCAAGTAAAACGAACTAAAATAGGAAATAAACCTATATTGACTTCATTAAAAAATACATCATCATATCGTACTATAGCTATAGAAAAAGATTTACTAAAAGAATTGAAAAAATTTAAAATGAAACAAAATGAAATGATTTTGAGTAAAACATCATTCAAAAAAAATGAGGAGGATATTATCTTTCAGAATTATTTAGGTAATTATCTTACCCCATCTACAGTACGAGAAAGTTTTGAAAAGTATTGTGAAAAAGCCAATGTTGAATATAAAGGTACACACGTTTTTAGACATACTCACGCAGTTTTGCTGTTAGAAGCAGGTGCTAGTATTAAATTCGTATCTAACCGACTTGGACACAAAACAATTAAAACAACTTCTGATACGTACTTAGATATTACCGAAAAAATAGAAGAAGACGAACTCAAAAAGTTCGCCTCCTACATTAAAAACAAAATTTGAATCGGCACGAAATCGGCACAGTCGATTTTCGATACCGATTCAACACCTCACAAATCCTTATATACCAAGGGTTATCGAATTTTATCCGATACTCCCCTCCATTTCAAACTTGATCAGACGGTTCATTTCTACAGCGTATTCCATTGGTAATTCTTTTGTGAATGGTTCGATAAAGCCCATTACGATCATTTCAGTTGCTTCTTCTTCAGAAATACCACGAGACATTAAGTAGAATAATTGTTCTTCTGATACTTTAGAAACTTTCGCTTCATGCTCTAAAGAGACATTATCATTTAAGATTTCGTTGTAAGGAATTGTATCTGAAGTAGATTCGTTATCCATGATTAACGTATCACATTCAATGTTCGCACGTGCGCCACTTGCTTTAGGACCAAAACGTACTTGACCCATATAAGTTACTTTACCACCTTGTTTTGCAATCGATTTAGAGACGATTGTTGAAGAAGTATTTGGCGCCAAGTGAATCATTTTCGCTCCAGCATGTTGATGTTGTCCTTTACCTGCTAAAGCAATTGATAACGTCATACCACGAGCGCCTTCACCTTTAAGGATACAAGCTGGGTATTTCATTGTTAACTTAGAACCGATATTGCCGTCGATCCATTCCATCGTACCGTTTGCTTCAACAACTGTACGTTTCGTTACTAAGTTGTAAACGTTGTTCGCCCAGTTTTGAATCGTTGTATAACGGCAGTATGCATCTTTACGTACAACGATTTCTACTACTGCTGAGTGTAAAGAGTTTGTAGTATAAACAGGTGCTGTACAACCTTCAACATAGTGCACATGTGCGCCTTCGTCTACGATAATTAGCGTACGTTCGAATTGACCCATGTTTTCAGAGTTAATACGGAAGTAAGCTTGAAGGGGTGTTTCCACTTTTACACCTGGTGGTACGTAGATGAATGAACCGCCTGACCATACTGCAGAGTTAAGAGCAGAGAACTTATTGTCAGAGTAAGGAATCACTGTCCCCCAATATTTTTTGAAGATGTCTTCGTTTTCACGAAGTGCTGAATCTGTATCTTTAAACACAATACCCAGATCTTCAAGATCTTGTTTCATATTGTGATATACTACCTCAGATTCATATTGAGCTGATACACCCGCAAGGTATTTTTGTTCAGCTTCTGGAATACCTAATTTGTCAAAAGTTGCTTTGATTTCTTCTGGTACTTCATCCCAAGATTTTTGTGTCGCTTCAGATGGTTTTACGTAGTACGTAATTTCATCAAAGTCTAAATCGCCGAGTTCCCCACCCCACTGAGGCATTGGTTTTGCATAGAAAGTTTCAAGTGCTTTTAAGCGATAGTCAAGCATCCACTGTGGCTCTTTTTTCATATTTGAAATTTCACGGACGATTTCTTCAGTTAAACCACGTTTTGAACGGAAAATTGATACGTCCTTGTCATGGAATCCGTATTTGTAATCGCCAATATCAGGCATTTTTTTAGCCATTATTTCTCCTCCGTTCACGAATTTATATTCTTCTTTTGTCTAGGCTAAAGCGCCATCTCCTCGAGGTCGCGGTCTGCTCCCCAGTTGAAAGCTGAAAAGAGTTCGGGCTCTCCAGCTCACATGGATGTGCATGTGCCGATGAAGCCATAGGACGTGGCATTTTTCATCGGCCAGCACTTGAGGCTCACAAGATGTGAGTCATTCCGGCAATGTACCTGACGCTATGCTTTCGGTACAAAAAACATCTGCCGCATGGACGCGGCGTTCTTCCCGGTCGGCGATAAATGGGCGCTTTAACACTTTTATTCTTTTACGCCTTTCTCCATTGCTTTCCAAGCCAATGTCGCACATTTAATACGTGCAGGAAATTGAGAAACACCCTGTAGTGCCTCAACATCCTCAAGGTCGTATTTGTCGCTGTATTCTTCGCCCATCATCATTTTAGAGAATATGTCAGCAAGCTCTAATGCTTCATCTACTTTTTTCCCTTTGACAATTTGTGTCATCATTGATGCAGAAGACATCGAAATTGAACAGCCTTCACCATCAAACTTCGCATCTTCTACTATCCCATCAGTCACTTTTAGCGTTAAGTGAATACGATCCCCACAAGTCGGATTATTCATATCTATCGTTACAGCATCTGTTTCTAAAGATCCTTTATTACGAGGATTTTTATAATGATCCATAATAACTGAACGATATAGTTGATCTAAATTATTAAAAGACATCTCCAAAATACTCCTTCGCTGAACGCAACCCTGTAACTAGACGGTCAATATCTTCCTCTGAATTATATAGATAGAAGCTTGCACGCGCTGTTGCTACTTGTTGAAGACATTTCATTAATGGCTGTGCGCAATGATGCCCTGCACGAACAGCAATACCGTTCATATCAAGAACAGTTGCTACATCATGTGGATGTACATCGTCTAAGTTAAATGTAACAAGTCCGCAACGCTTCATGGAATCACGTGGCCCGAAAATTTTTAGTCCTTCAATTGTTTCAAGCTGATCCATTGCATAGCCTACAAGTTTATGTTCATGCTGCGCAATATTATCAAGCCCGATTTCATTTAAGAAATCAATGGCAGCTCCTAAACCAATTGCACCTGCAATAATCGGTGTACCACCTTCGAATTTCCACGGTAGTTCCTTCCACGTTGAATCATGAAGGCCAACAAAGTCAATCATTTCGCCACCAAATTCAATTGGCTCCATCTTTTCAAGGTGCTCTTTTTTACCATATAGTACACCTATTCCAGTCGGTCCGCACATTTTATGTCCTGAAAACCCTAAGAAATCTACATCTAAATCTTGCACATCGATTTTCATATGTGGCGCTGCTTGCGCACCATCTGCTACCATAACAGCACCATTTGCATGCGCAATTTGAGCAATTTCTTTAATAGGATTGATTGTACCAAGTACATTTGACGCCATTGACACTGAAACAATTTTTGTCTTCGGTGTAATCGTCGTACGAACCTTATCTAGGTTAAGCGTACCATCGGCTTCAAGGTCAATATATTTTAATGTTGCATTTTTTTCTTTCGCGAGTTGCTGCCAAGGTATAATGTTGGAATGGTGCTCCATATGCGTGATGACAATCTCATCGCCTTCGACTACATTGGCACGACCATAGCTCGCTGCTACAGTATTTAACGCAGTTGTTGTACCGCGCATAAAAATGATTTCTTCTGTTGTTTTAGCATTGATGAAATGACGAACCTTATCACGCGCACCTTCATATTTGTCTGTTGCACGGTTCCCTAATGTATGCACACCACGGTGAACATTTGAGTTATCAAATTCATAATAATGCTTGATCGCTTCAATTACTTGAATAGGCTTTTGTGATGTTGCAGCGCTATCCAGGTAAACGAGCTTATGTCCGTTGACTTCCTGATTTAAAATGGGGAAATAGCTTTTAATGTCTTTATTCATCATTAGCGAACTTTCCTTTCGATAACCTCCGTCAGTTGCTTTTTAACGCCCTCGATTGGTAATTGCGTAACAACTGGCGCAAGGAATCCATGGATAACAAGGCGCTCTGCTTCTGTTTTCGAGATACCACGACTCATTAAATAGTACAGTTGTAGTGGATCAACTCGACCAACAGATGCTGCGTGTCCTGCAGTTACATCGTCTTCATCGATTAATAGAATTGGGTTCGCATCGCCACGTGCTTTTTCAGAAAGCATTAACACGCGTGATTCCTGTTGCGCGTCGGCTTTTGTTGCACCGTGCTCAATGTAGCCAATACCGTTAAAGATTGATTGTGCTGCGTCTTTCATCACACCATGTTTTAAGATGTGACCATTTGAATTTTTACCCCAGTGACGAACTTCAGTTGTGAAGTTTAGTTTTTGTTCTCCACGACCAACTACTACTGTTTTTGTATCAGCATGAGAACCGTCACCAACAAGGTGTGTAATGTTTTCAGAAATAGTATCTGAATCATTCATTAATCCAAGTGCCCAGTCAATTTTTCCATCACGTGCTAAACGTGCTCGACGGTTAACATAAGTCGTATAACCTTTAGCTAGTACATCAACCGCACCGTAAGTTACTTGTGCATTATCTTGAACAACAACTTCCGCAATGATGTTAGCTTGGCCTTTTCCTTCTTCAACTGTTGAAATATATGTTTCGACATACGTTACAGCAGCATTTGCTTCAGCTACCACTAATACGTGGTTATAAAGTGAAGCTTGTGCATTATCATTTAAGAATATCACTTGTAGCGGTTGTTCGATAATTACATTTTTTGGTACATAAACGAACACGCCTCCATTAACAAGTGCTGCGTGAAGCGCTGTTAATTTATGCTCATCAACCTTCACTGCTTCTGTCATGAAATACTTTTTAATAAGATCACCATGTTCACGTACAGCAGTTAACATATCTGTAAAGATAACACCTTTGTCAGATAGTTCTTGAGATGTTTTAATGAACGCTGGTGTATTATTGCGCTGAATATATAAGTTTTCTTGTGCCTCAAGGTCGATTAAGCTTTTTGCTTCTTCTGGCAGTACATCAAGTGAAGCAAATCCTTCACTTTCTACTGTATGTGTTGGGAAGTTCATGAAATCCCATTTTGTAATATTTGTTTTATCTGGTTTTGGCATTTCTAAACCAGCCGCTTTGTCTAGTGCTGTCGCGCGAAACTCTGCAAACCAAGTTGGTTCACCATTAGTTTCAGAGAACGAGCGCACGTCCTGTACAGTTACAGGCAAGTTAATTTCCACTGTCATGCTAGTTCGTCCTCCTTCTTACGCTTCTTGTTCTTCTGTTTCTTCTTCGATACCTAATTCTTTTTTAATCCAGTCATAACCTTCTGCTTCTAAACGTTGAGCTAGTTCTGCTCCGCCAGATTTCACAACGCGACCTTGCATCATTACGTGTACATGATCAGGAGTAATGTAGTTCAGTAATCGTTGGTAGTGCGTAATCATTAAGCAGCCAAAGCCTTCGCCACGCATTGCGTTAATGCCTTTAGATACAACTTTCAATGCATCAATATCAAGACCAGAGTCGATTTCATCTAAAATAGCAAATGCTGGCTTAATCATCATTAATTGAAGAATTTCGTTACGTTTTTTCTCACCGCCTGAGAATCCTTCATTTAAGTAACGTTGTGCCATATCTTCATGCATTTCAAGGAATTCCATGTTTTTATCTAATTCACGAATGAATTTCATAAGTGAAATTTCATCGCCTTCTTCACGACGAGCATTGATAGCAGAGCGTAAGAAGTCTGCATTTGTAACACCAGCAATTTCTGATGGGTATTGCATTGCTAGGAATAATCCAGCTTGCGCACGCTCATCTACTTCCATTTCAAGTACGTTTTCACCATCAAGTTCAACTGTACCAGAAGTTACTTCATATTTAGGATGACCCATAATAGCAGAAGCTAATGTAGATTTACCTGTTCCATTTGGTCCCATGATTGCATGGATTTCATTTGTATTGATTGTAAGGTTTACGCCTTTTAATATCTCTTTCCCGTCGATTTCAACGTGAAGATCTTTAATTACTAAAGTTGACATGAAATTACCTCCATAGTGTGTTCATTGAATGGGGAACCATTCCTTAATTATCATCATTCTAATCTTAACTGAAAATCGTTCTCTATGCAAACCATTTCAATCACTTTCCATCTTCTCTAATGAGATCTTGAAAAACAAAGACTTTGAAAGCATTTTCAGATTATTGCTAATGGATACTGACAATGAGAATCAACTTACTTCATTTTCAATAAAATCTAACTAATTGAGAATTGATTTCATCTAGCAACATAGTGGAAACCTCTCAAGAAGCGCTAATTGTAGCGGTTTTGTGACAAAAATGCATAAACAACAATATCTATACTATAACCTTTTTCATTAGAATGGAATCAATACAGAGTAGAAAAATTATAGAGTGCTAGTTCTTAAAATATTTATTTTTCTTCTCATCATATATTGAAGTAATTTTTATTGCTCTTATCGATTGTTAATAGCTGTTTGAAGCTTCGTCCGCAATTATGTAATTCAGCGACTGCAAACATTTATTTCACTTTTATTTAGCTTATCTACATATTTACAGTCTTTTTTAATAGTAAATATTATATAATTAAAATATAAACAATCGTATTTTTCGATAAATAGAGGTGAAATCTTGTGGAGTTACGTCAATTACGTTATTTTGTAGAAGTGGCTGAGCGTGAGCATATTTCAGAGGCCGCAGAACATCTTCATGTTGCTCAATCCGCAATTAGTCGTCAAATTGCAAATTTAGAAGATGAATTAGGCACGCCACTTTTTGAACGCGTCGGACGAAATGTTAAGTTGACACCGATTGGAAGAACTTTTCTTGAACATACAATTACTGCTTTAAAAGCAATTGATTTTGCTGCCAAACAGGTTGAAGAATATTTAGATCCTGCCAAAGGTACTATTAAAATTGGCTTTCCTACAAGTTTAGCTAGTTATGTACTACCGACCGTAATTTCGGCCTTTAAGCGTGAATACCCCGACTTACAATTCCAGCTCCGTCAAGGCTCTTATCGTTTTTTAATAGATGCAGTCAAAAACCGTGAGTTAAACTTAGCATTCCTAGGACCGCTTCCACCAAAAGATGAGTCTATACAATCAACAATTTTATTCACTGAAAACATTGCCGCATTACTACCAGCAAACCACCCATTAGCAAAAAAAGAAAGTATTCAACTGGCTGATTTACGTAATGATTTATTTGTATTATTCCCAGATGGCTATATTTTGCACAAAGTCGCAATGGATGCATGCCGTGCTGCAGGATTTTTGCCAAATGTTATCTCAGAAGGAGAGGACTTAGATGCACTTAAAGGTCTTGTTGCCGCTGGTATCGGAGTTAGCTTACTTCCAGAAAGCTCACTATACGATTCAGCAGCCCGCTTTACGATAAAAGTGCCAATCTTATCTCCCACTATACCAAGAACAGTGGGAATCATCTCACCAGTTAATCGTGAAATTGCGCCATCCGAAAAAATATTCTTAGACTTCGTCAAAAACTTCTTTTCACGACTTTCACAATTCCAATAAAAAAATCGCCGTTAAGGCGATTTTTTTATTGGATAGATATAGTTGCTTTATCCGTCACTTTACTAGTTTTTCCGGATTATTTGGCTGCTGTTCAGCAATCCATTTAAGTGTTTGTGTACTCAAACCGCCTGCGCGCCATAAGACAATTTCATTATAACGCTTCTTTTGCACATAGGTGGTCCATTTTTCAAGTGTTTCTTTGTCTGCATACCAAATCTCATGCTTGATATTTTTTTCATCCAAGAAACTAAAATACGCAGCACTACTAGCTGCATCACGTTGTTTGACTGCCTTCGCTTTGACTAATAATTGTTCGGCCTCTATTTCAGTCAAGGCAATCGTTTTTCCTTGTGCTACCCATTCGAAGCCACCCGTTGCAAATGCAATTGCTAAGTTTTGATTGGACTTCTGAATTTTCTTCATCAAATCATCTAAAAAAGAAAAAGTTGCCTTTGCTCCAGGACCACTATGGTATCCATGAACATTATATGCCATCACTGTGTAATTAGGTCCATCTGGCAACTTTGTTTCAAATGGAAAGCGCGGTTCTAATACAACATGCAAGGATACCTCCTTTTTCGATAACTGTTGATAGAGCTCCTCTAAAAAAAGTACATAGTTGGGAAGATCCTCTTTTGTTACTTTTTCATAATCAATCTCAATGCCATTCACTTGGTAAAGGTCAATTATGTGCATGATATTATCGATGTGTTTCTGCCTTGATGCTTTATCTTGCAACAATCTATGCAGTAATGTGCTATCCTTCTGTATGGAAGGTGCATTTTCTGTAACATAGTCATTGATTAACGTTAAAATAACATGATGTGTTTTATTAAACTGTTTCTGCGTCTGATTCAACATTTCAATAGCATTATTCGTTAATAATAATTGATCGTTGCTATTAAAATAAGCACCGAAAACACGAATATTTTCTAAGCCCTGTTTTGAATTCTTAGTATCCTCGATTGCCGAATTCTTTTGCCACTCCGGTAACCATATTGATAATTGGAGTTTGTTTTTGTTTTTCAACTCTTCTTTAGCTTCCACTGGAATTTCTTTGCTATTACTACATGCTGTAATAATTAGTAGAGCCATACAGATAAACCAAAAAAAATTTCTCACTTGGATCTAGTTTCACCCCGATTAGAAGGTTTCAATAAAGAAGTCTACAACATTATTAAACCAAGTCGTCGCTTTATACTTTACTTTATCGAAATTCGTATATTGGTTTGTAAAAAGTGTATTATCGTTGTCATCCGTAATCATAATATCCTCAATGAATGTGTCATAAATATTATCAGCATATTGTTCATGTGTAGTATCTTTTTTACTGAACAATGCACCGAAGGCAATTTTTGAACCTTGGATTTCTGAATCTATTTGAATGGTTTTCGATAATACCTTATCTACATTTATACTTATTTTATCTTGATTTACTGTAATGTTAAATACTCTTTTTTGAGTTAGGTTTCTTGGATACTCTTCCTCATCAATCCTAGAGCCTTTTTGCGTATCTTGATAAGAATAAACTGTAGCTTTATTAAATGCATATTCTTCTTCATTCCATTTTATCTCATCTAATTGGAAACGTTCCTTCTCAACAACTTTTGCGCCTGGCAACTTTTCAGAAATAACAATTTCATTGTCTACCAAAGCTATACGCATATAACTATTATTTTTTTCATCGTAATTTAAATAGACCGATTGTTGGCCTACAACATTTCCATTAAATGCGAAGCTCATTTTATATTTTTCAGGAAGATTTTCTTGTAATATAATTCGACCTTCACTGGATGGCTCCGAGGTTACGATAATTTCATTATTTTTAAATTCCGTTGCACCATGTATCACTGACCAATTTTTTGCTAATTGATGATCTCCTATGTCATAAGATACATTCTTTTTGCTTGCTTGACGTATTTTCATCATCAAATGATTCGTCGACCAATACGGAGATACTTGTAAGCGAGACAAATTGTAAACATCTGCATCCGCATCATTAAAGGCATCCAATTCTAAATTAAAATTCATACTAAACTTATCTCTAATTTGTTTATCGTTTACGCTTTCTACTAGTGGATCCATATTATTATAGAGCGCATTTGCATGCATGATTGCATAAGCTTTCGGTACTTCACCTAATTCTTCATTATATACCTCGTGCATAAGCTTATAGTCTTTCGCAATGCGCGTTTCCATTTCTTTACGCGTTTCACTCGGAATCATGTACTGATTACGAATAAAGTCCATTAAATAGTGATTATAGTATTCTATTGTTGTTTTATTAGGTACATTATTTTCATCAATAACCCCAAGAGATTGCCCTTTATCGTTAAAGATGTTGATATAGGTCAGTCGGTAGCCATTCGTACCCAGTTCCCAATAACCACTTTTTTGCATGAGTAACAAATCTTTTGGCTTTAAAAATTTATTATCACGTGTATCCATTTTATTCGCATAGGTAAACATAGTGGCTCTATAATTGAGTTCTTCCATTATGTTCTGTGCAAATATACTGGAATCTGTTCGACCATCCTCAAAAGATAAAAATAACGCTTTTTCTGGCAATGGCTTTCCTTTTGAATAAAAATCCAAAATATCTTGTTGGGAAATGGTTTTATAGCCTTGAGAGGCCAGTAGTTCTAATTGTTTTTCTAAATTCCTTTTTGATACATATTTCGGCGAGTCATTTCTACTCACACCAAAATAAGATAACGCAACGAATCCTTCATCATTGTTTAATGACACAGTCTCTTCTACCTTTTTTTCAGTTAAGAAGATGACCCTTATTAAAATAATCGCTAAAAAAATGACGATAAATAATTGAACAATGGAGCGGATTTTTTTTCGACGATTTTTCTTATTTGGATTTAAAACAACACTTTTTTTACTCATTCCCTCTCACCCATTTTTCTATTTTTTCTAAACGAAAATCGGGATTTTCTTAGCTTCTGTTTCTCCAATTTCTTTTCCTTCGCTAATACATCTTGTGGTGTTTCTCTCGTTCCCCATGTTGATTTCCAAAACGTAACCCAAGCAACAGGCATTTGCCATAATAAGATAAATTCATAGAATAGCACGAAAATAAAGCCAAACGCCCACAATTTACTTTTTCTAAAGTAAAGATGCGCCAAACTCATTAACATGGCCATCAAAAGTAAACCTATTAAGAACGTAGTAGGAAATACACCATGCATAATTGGTACATATATCAAATTATAAACAACGACTATCGGGGCAGCTATCGGTACAATTAAACCAATAATAAAGAATAGGAACATGAAGGGCTCTTTCTTCCACATAAATAAAAATGCCCTTAATGATTCTCGTAACCATGATCTTTTCCAACGCATTTGTTGTGACAAAAAGACTTTAGTGTCCGATGGAACAATTGTAGAACATACAGCATTATCTTGATATCCCGTACGATGTGTTTTTAAAATATAATTTGTCATACTTCGATCGTCACCAAAGGTAGCTGGTTGCCCAAGAAACTTTTGATTCAACCAAGCGGTTTCATTTTTTAATATAAGATCTTTTCGATAACATGCTAATGGGCCTGATAAGCATGTTACAGTATCAAACCAAGACTCTGCAGCTTTCATAATACGAAATGCAATATAGTAACGTACTGTTTGTAATTTTGTTAGTGCATTTGTAAATTTATTTTCTACTTCTGTTCTTCCAGCAACGCCACCCATTTTAGGATCCTGGAAGGGCTGTACGATATTTCTTATGGCATTAGGCTCTAAAAAACTATCAGAATCTACAAACACAACTAAATCATGCTGAGCGATATGGACACCCGCAACTAAAGCTTCTCGTTTCCCACCATTTTGAGGTAATTTATGAAACTTCAAGCGATCCAAAGTTTTGAAACGTTTTCCTTCACTGTGAATTAACGCTATCATTTCATTTGATTTTTCCTCAGTTCTATCAGTAGAGTAATCATCTACAACAATAACCTCTAATTTGTCTACTGGATAATATTGATTGATGCAGCTTAATATCGTTCTATGAATCCATTCCTCTTCATTAAATACGGGAATAATAATGGATACTCCTGGTTCGAATTTTGGATTTATCGGTACATTTTTATATAAAATACCAAAGAAATATCTACTCAGTAAAAATGTTGCAGCAATAATACTATATAGATAGAGGAATTTATTAAATCGGAAATAGATGACGCTCTCTGCTCTCATTAACATAACGATAAGTGAGACCCCTAATAGAAATATACTTGATACAAAGATTGAAAGACCCCAACGTTTCTTTGTCATATATTCATTTAAAGGTTGTAAAAATTCACAAGCATAGTAGTAGCGAGCTTCCCCATCCACTTCTTTTGTAAACTCACGAACGACTTTAGCTTTTAATTTTACTTTGGATTCATAACCTTCTGGCATTGCTCCATCAGGAATTGTAAAGTTCATCGTGATAATTTCATCTTTTAATAGGTCATTAGACTTATCAGAATAGACCAGTATTCCAGTTACGGAAATGTCCTCTGAATAGTGTTTATCAATAATTTTTGCTTTTTGTCGTGCTCTTTTAAATTTAACTTCAAATTTAGTCACATAACGTAAACTTAATAACTGTAAACGATAAAATTCATTTACATCTGTTGGATCAATTTCTTCTTTTTGATATGAAGCCCCTCTTCTATTAACAAGACTTCTTACATTTTCCGGGTCAGGGATATTCGATAAAATACGTCGATCAGAGCGTGGTATCGTTAAAATCTCTTTTATCTTTTTCATGATTATCAATTCACTTTCTCATTTGAATCTTCTTCAATCCAAGTCGACATTTTTGTAAAACTATAGCCTTCACTTTGTAATTGCTCAATTATTAACGGTAGTGCTTCCACCGTCTTTGTACCATCTAAAATATGCATAACAACTACCTTTCCTGGAGCAGCTTTACTTATCACGCGATTATAAATATCTTGAGCCGTATAATCTAAGTTCCAATCAAATGATGCAATATCGTACATCGCAATGGACTTTACACCAGTAGCCGCAATGGTTTTAGCGGATTTATCATCAATAACACCTTGTGTTGGCCTAAAATAGAGCAACGGTGATTCTTGTAAAGCATGGGTTAGTGCTCTATGAGCCTTCATAACATCTTCTTGTAAATCTTCAGGAGTCATGGTGGTCACATCTACGTGATTATATGAATGGCTTGCTACTTCATGTCCTTGTTCTAAAATTAATCGTGCTAACTGAGGATTTTTTTCCACACCCTTCCCAATTAAAAAGAACGTAGATTTAATATTAAATTTTCCTAATACATCTAAAACTTCTTTGATTCTTTCCTCACTAGCCCAATCATCAAAAGTCAAAGCAATTTCTTTTTTGGATGTATTTTTCCGATAAAATATATTTGGTTTTACATTTTCATAATCTGGATTTAATTGAATAGCATCATAACCGTCAATTTCTTCTAAGGATTTTACTTGGTATTGCTTTTCCATCATCTTCGTTAACGTTGTCATTGTATAACCTTTTTCATCAGTTAATTGTGCTAATAACGGTATCACATCAACAATCGCTGGGTTAATATACGTATTTAAATGAATGACAGATCCACTGTTTAGAAAGCGTCCAATATAATCGATAATTTCCTGAGCACTTTGCATATTGCGATCACTAGGATTAATGGAAGACTCCACAACTCCCTTCATATTCAGAGCCTCAGTAGCTAAACGCATATTGTCAGTAGCGTCTCCTGATCGGCTTCGAACATAATGAGGCGTATACCCTAATTGTTCTTCAAAAACCTGGTTAGCTAAAAATATTTCTTTGAACGTTTCTTCATAATCCAAATCTTTCATATCTGGAAAAGTTAAGGTCCCATTTTCAATTTCATGACCTCTAGCCAATATGTCTTTAACTAGGACAGGTTCTTGCGCCACGCGCATTCCTTCTAGAAAAAATGTTGCCTTCATGTCGAATTGATCCAATACATTTAATAAACGTTGCATTGTTTCATTGTCGGCCAACCCATTAAAGGTTAAAGCAACTTCAGGACTAATAATGCCAGCATGGCTAATAACATCGCTCATTGTACCATCATGCTCTTTTATCTCAATCGATGAGTCGATTGGTTGGATCGGATCAACTGGTGTAGTTGATTGGCATCCTGCTAAGAAAAAGGCAACTAGCAAACTACTAATTTTTAGTCTTCTCATTCCTAAGAAATCTCCCTTTATAATTTGTAATAATTTTGGTTTTTAAATAAATAATGGGTGTTACGTGTATCAAAAATTAAAGCCGCATGTTCATCAATCAACGAGTAATTGATATTTGAATGATTTGTTAATATCAACACTGCATCAGCACGTAATATTAATTCTTTTGTTAGTAAAACAGTGTGCATCGTACACTCATCTGTAGTGACTGATTCTAAAAATGGATCAACAATTTTTAAGTTGCAATGATTTTCTCTAAGTATGTTAATAACATCTAACGCTGGTGATTCTCGGAAATCATTAATGTTCGGTTTATACGATACCCCAATAACGACAATTTCAGCTTCATGTAAATCTTTACCTTGGGTGATTAAATAATGTGCTAATCTTTCTACAACGAAATTAGGCATCGACTCATTAATTTTATCTGCTGTTTCAATTAAGGTTGCCGTGATTCCATGCTGTTGACCAGCCCATAATAAATACTTCGGATCCACTGGTATACAATGTCCGCCTACCCCAGGACCAGGCGTAAATGGCATAAAACCATATGGCTTAGTTGAAGCTGCATCTATAACTTCCCAAACGTCGATGTCCATTTTATAGCAGAGCTGACTCAATTCATTGACAAGAGCAATATTTATTTGACGGAACGTATTTTCTAGCAATTTTTCCATTTCAGCAACCTTTGGGCTTTTTACAGCATAAACATTCGTATTAATCACTGTTTCATAGAAAATCCTAGCAACCTCTACACATGATTTAGAAATTCCACCTACTACTTTTGGTGTATTCGTGACAGTGAAATTTCGATTTCCTGGATCAACGCGCTCTGGCGAATACGCTAAAAATATATCTTGTCCAATAACAGCTTCCCGCTTTTCTAAAATAGGGCGTACAACATCCTCTGTTGTCCCCGGGTAAGTTGTACTTTCAAGTATAATCAGCGTATCAGCAGACATATTTTGTTCGATTGCATGAGCTGCATCTACAATGTACGTGATGTTAGGTGTCCCATCTTCTGCTGTCGGTGTTGGGACACAAATAATGATGACATTTACTTCTGCAAGCTTAGCGAAATTATCTGTAGGCTCAAATCGCTCTTTATGGATAGCTTCTTGAATGTTTGTCTCAAGCATATCGGCTATATAGCTTTGACCATTTTTTAATAGGTCTATTTTTTCATCATTTTTATCAAAGCCGATTACTTGAAATCCCTTATTCACAATTTCTAGTGCAAGCGGTAATCCCACATAGCCAAGACCAATAACTCCAATCTTCGCTTTTCTTGTTTTAATTTGTTCTGATAGAGTTACTATCGGTGATTCTATTTTAGACCCCATAATTGATTACTCCTTTAATCTTTTTGTAATGAAAAAGCATCATCATGAATTCCTTTATTTCAAAGATCCTTAACCTTAAACATAAAATTCCTCATCTCCTCACTCATATTATATATTTTTTAGTCCGAATAGACCATAAATTTCGAAAAATATATTTCATTTTTCAAACACTATAACTATAGTACCAACTAATACTGAACAATTTCTAAACAAATTCTAAAAAGAGTGTCGAAAAGACTATTTATATTTTCTATATCCCAATATTCTTTAAATTTAACCATCATCCGATAATAAATTTTCTTCCACTACTTTTCTCCAAACTTATTTTTTAAAAAATAGCTAATTATTTGTCGATGAAAACTCTTGCTTTTTCTTATTTATTTTCAAAAATAACTTAAGCAGACAAAGCTTTACCTACCATTAGGTACTTTTGATTTCCATCATTAATAAAATTTTAATACTGAGCATTGTACCTGCTCAAACATATGTCCTTGATCCCTACCGAAAGAACAAAAAAAGGATATGCAAGTTTATAAAATGTACCCTATAAGATAGACACTTTCAAAAAAGGTCATCTTATAGGGTATTTTTATTTATAATGAAGAAAAAAACGAGCAGTGGTAAATAGTATGACTAAAAATTTTTTTTCGGAACAACAACAGGCACAATTAAAATTAAATCCATACGTCAAAACAGTAAGCGCGAAAGCCATTACTTATACAGATGAATTTAAAGAATTTTTTATTGATGAATACGATAAAGGAAAATATCCAAGTGAAATTTTTCTTGAGGCGGGTTTTGACATTGAAGCCCTTGGTCCAGCGCGTATTCGGAGAGCTTCGAATCGTTGGCGTACAGCTTATAAAGAGCATGGGCTTACAGGTTTAGAAGACGCCAGAAAACATGCTTCAGGTCGCCCTTTAGAACGCGAATTAAGTATAGAAGAAAAATACGCCCGCTTAGAGGCGAAGATGAAATTGTTAGAAGCAGAAAACGAATTTTTAAAAAAGCTAGATCAACTCGAATGGCAGCTGATAAGGAAGAAATCAAAATAAGTACTACACAAAAATTTGAGTTAATCCATCAAATTATTGAAAAATATCAATTAAAACGAATGGTACGATATCTTTGTGAAATGGCAAATGTTTCACGCTCAGGCTACTATCGCTATTTTAGAGAAGAAGCTGTCTTGACTCGTCAAAAACAGAATGAAGAAGATGAAGTGGTGAAAGAAGTCATTTTAAAGGCCTTCCATTTCCGAGGACGAAAGAAAGGCGCACGTCAAATAAAAATGACACTAGAAAACCAATATGAAATTACGTACAACCTTAAGCGTATCCGTCGCATTATGAAGAAATTTAATATCATCTGCCCCATTCGAAAAGCGAATCCAGCACGTCGTATGGCAAAAGCAACGAAGGAACATCGTATATGCCCTAACAATTTACACCGCAACTTCAAACAAGGTGTGGCAGGAAAAGTATTACTAACCGACATCACATATTTAACATATGGAGGCGGTAAACGTGCTTATTTATCAACGATAAAAGACGCCGAAACAAATGAAATTTTAGCTTATGAAATATCTTCTACATTGAGTATAGAAATTGCGCTCAATACGTTACATAAATTGAAGAAACATCGCCATTTAAGGGAAGATGCCTTTATCCATTCGGATCAAGGTTTCCACTATACGAATCCAAAATTTCGAGCCTTAGTGAAGAAAATTGGCTTAGGACAGTCCATGTCACGTCGAGGAAACTGTTGGGATAATGCGCCACAAGAATCATTCTTTGGGCATTTTAAAGATGAAACAACTATTAGAGCATGTGAAACTTTAGAGGAAGTAAAGAAAGAAATTAAGAGTTATATGATTTACTACAATCATTATCGAGGGCAATGGAATTTAAAAAAGCTGCCGCCTGCAAAATACAGACAGCAGCTTCAAGAAGTTGCCTAACCTTTTTTAAATGTCCTTTACAAAGGGTACAGTTTATTATCACTTACATACCCTTTTTTAAATAAGTTAATTATTTAACTGGTACAACTGAACCTTTCCATTCTTCAAGGATGAAGTCTTGGATTTCTTTAGATGTTAATACTTCTAATAATTTTTTAATTTCTTGTTTTGTTTCATCGCCAGCACGTACAGCGATAATGTTTACATATGGTGACTCTTTATCTTCAAGAGAGATAGCATCTTCCAATGGGTTTAAACCGTTATCAATTGCGAAGTTAGAGTTGATAAGAACTGCATCTCCTTCTTCATTTTCAAACATTTGTACAAGCATTTCTGGTGCAGTATTTGCATCGAATTTAAAGTTTTTAGGATTTTCTGCGATGTCTTTGATTTCAGCTGCTGTTTTATCGATACCATCTTTTAATTTAATTAAGCCTTTAGCTTCTAATAATGAAAGCATACGACCGTGGTCTGAAACAGAGTTAGAAAGTAAGATTGTTGCACCTTCTGGAAGATCCTCAAGAGTCTTGTATTTTTTAGAGTAGATTCCGATTGGTTCGATGTGGACTCCACCAGCATTGACGAAATCATAGCCATTATCTTTGATTTGTAAATCTAAGTAAGGAATATGTTGAAAGTAATTTGCATCAAGAGTTTTAGATTCTAAATCTTGGTTTGGTAGTACATAATCTGTATACGTTTCAATTTTAAGATCGATACCTTGTTCTGCTAAAATTGGTTTTGCTTTTTCAAGGATAACCGCGTGTGGTGTATTAGATGCACCTACTGTTAATGTTACGTTTTCTTTACTATCTGCTTTATCTCCAGTTGTTGAACCTGCGTCATCTTTTTTATCAGCGCCACAAGCTGCTAGAGCTAGTACAAGTACTGATAAGAATAAACCTGCTAAAAACTTCTTCATTTGTTTACACTCCCTTTTATCTTGTCAAAATATGTTAGCGGTATAAAACCGGAATAACCTTGTCTATTTGTCTTGTTAACGTTTGTCTGTTTTGACTGTAATCATGTCGCCAATCCATTGAATGATGAAAACAACTACTAAAATCAAAATCGTTGCCATTAGAGTTACATCTTGACGATTGCGTTGGAAGCCGTCTAAAAATGCTAAATTCCCGAGGCCACCTGCACCAATAATACCTGCCATGGCTGTGTAACCAACAAGTGCAACAGCAGTGACTGTGACACCTGAAATAAGTGCTGGCAAAGATTCTGGAATTAAAACTTTCCAAATAATTGTTGAGGTTTTTGCTCCCATTGAACGAGCCGCCTCAATGACACCTCTATCAATTTCACGTAAAGCTATTAATACCATTCGTGCATAGAATGGTGCGGCACCTATGATTAGTGCAGGTAAGGCTGCATCTGCCCCACGGATTGTCCCAAGTAAAAATTTCGTGAATGGAATTAATAAGATGATTAACACGATAAACGGAATCGAGCGGAATATATTAACGACCGAGCCTGTTAAAAAGTTAACGATTTTATTAGCCCACAGTTGGTTAGGACTCGTTAGAAATAATATGATACCGATGGCTAACCCAAGAATAAAGGTTACAATCGTTGAAATAGAAGTCATATACAGTGTTTCGTATGTGGCATCCCACATTTTTTCCCAGTCGACATTCGGAAAGAGACTAGTTAGCATCTGTAATCACCTCCGTTTGTACTTCTACTGTATTTAAATAACTTAAAGCAGCAGTCACATTGGTCTCTGAACCATCAATTTGTACAATGAGTGTACCGTATGCGCCATTTTTAGTTTGCGAAATATTACCATGTACAATACTCATTTCAACATCAAACTGCTTCACTAGATGTGAAATAACAGGCTGCTTGGTTTTTTCACCTACAAAGACAAGTTTGACAAGTTGACCAGTAGGATAATTCAGCCTTAGCTGTGCCACCGTTTCCTGTGTTTCCTTCGTGTCTGTAATTTGAGAAACAAACTTTTTCGTGATAGCCGCTTGCGGTGCTTGGAATACTTGCAATACCTCACCACGTTCAACAATTTCTCCAGCCTCCATCACCGCCACACGATGACAAATTTTACGAATTACATGCATCTCATGTGTGATTAAGACAATTGTTAGGCCTAATCGTTCGTTAATGTCTACAAGCAAATCAAGAATGGCATCTGTTGTCTCTGGATCCAGTGCTGATGTTGCTTCATCACATAATAATACTTCAGGATTATTGGCCAACGCGCGTGCGATACCAACTCGTTGTTTTTGTCCGCCTGATAGCTGTGATGGGTATGCTTTATCACGTCCCTCTAAACCAACAAGTGCAATCAATTCATTCACTCGTGCCTCTCGTTGCGCTTTAGGTACACCTGCAATTTCTAATGGGAACGCAATATTTTCTGCAACTGTTCGAGACCATAGTAAGTTAAAATGTTGAAAAATCATACTTACCTTTTGTCTCGCATTTCGGAGCTTTTTCCCTTTAATGGCTGAAAATTCTTGGTTGTTAACCGTCACCGTACCAGATGTCGGCTTTTCTAAACCGTTTAATAGTCGAATCATCGTACTTTTACCGGCGCCACTATAGCCGATAATGCCAAAAATTTCACCTTTGTTAATAGAAAGGTTGACATCTTTGACTGCTGTTAATTCGCCATTCGCGGTTTTGTATTTTTTCGTAATATTTTGAAGCTGTATCATAGCGAATACTCCTTTTCTCATATAGAAAACCCCTTCACTCACAGACAAGTTGAAGGGGTCACGTACTTTATACGTTGAACCGTTCTCTCATCTTTCAAAGAAAATTTTCTTTGGGTGATTTGGCACCTTTTCACAAATGTGATGGTTGCCGGGCTTCATCGGGCACTTCCCTCCGCCGCTCTTCATAAGAGTTCGATATTTTATTTTTATTTAGAACTTATGCTGAAAAAATAAAATTAATATAGTTGATACTTTACCATGCTAGTAAAGTTCAGTCAATTGGTTTTTTTAACAATTCGTATAAAAATGGTACGGATTGAAAAGCATAGACCTTTTCTGTAACTTTTTCGCCATCACTTATCAAGAGACACGGTACACTTTCTATTTGGTAATCATAAGCCAGTTGCTCCATAAAATTCATATTTGCTTTACCAAGCTGTAGCTGCGGCAGCAACTGCTCAACAATATCCATCATTTTAGATGCCACTGCACACGTCCCACACATAGGTGTATATAAATAAAAGGCAGTTTTTTTACCAGACTGCATAGCCGCTTCCCACTGCTCTTTTGACCATTCTTTCATCTTTTCACGCAACCTTACAAAATATATTCATTATGGATTGAGAAATGTGCACGAAGTAAAATCATCGCTAGCACTTTCCTCGGTGTCGTTTCTACTTCTTTATAGGTAGGCATTGTACGTAAATGTTCCGCCTCTGGATAATGTCTGTCCATTAATGCCCGTAGCTTATCACCCGATGTATCTGCATCAAAAAAAGTATATAGCTCATAGCCCTCATAAGGATCGAGTAATTCTTCTAATTGATGAACACCGATTGTACCATTTGTACATAGTATTAGTACATTCTCACTCAAAATAGGTTCAATTTGAAGCTTATCCGAACGGCCTTCCACGATTAAACATTTCCCCTCGAACATCACGACACCCCCATTTAAACATCTATCCCTTATACCTCATTATATAATAAAAAACGCCGGTATTTTCCGACGTTTTCATGTTTTACAGACTTGTCATTATTCAGCAATCATTTCTTCGTATTGTTCTGCTGTCATCAGTTTTTCAATTTCTGATGCGTCAGCAGGTTCTACAACGATCATCCATGCTTTTTCATATGGTGATTCATTTACGTATTCTGGGCTATCTTCTAAATCAGCATTTACTTCAACCACTTTACCTGAGATAGGCGCGTATAATTCAGAAACAGTTTTTACTGATTCTACACTACCGAATGGATCATCTGTTTTGATCTCGTCGCCAACTTGTGGAAGCTCAACGAAAACGATATCTCCAAGTTCAGATTGTGCGAAATGTGAAATACCGATACGTACTTTACCATCTTCTACTTTTACCCATTCATGTTCTTCAGAGTATCGTAAGTCTTTAGGTGTGCTCATGCAAAAAACCCCTCCATAAATATGTAATATATTCACTATCAGTGTGCCATACTTCTCCCATAAAAACAAGAATAAAAGCGGTTATTTCCAAGCTTGCTCAAATTCTAATTCTTTAAACCCTAATGTTACTTTTTCCCCATCAGTTACGATTGGTCGCTTAATAAGCATACCATCGGATGCAAGCAGTGTAAGCTGTTCTTCTTCAGACATTTCAGCAAGTCTATCCTTCAAGCCAAGCTCACGATATTTCATGCCAGAAGTATTGAAAAACTTCTTCAATGATAACCCACTCGCCTGCCATAAACGAGCTAATTGTTCCTTTGTTGGTGGTTGCTCCACGATGTGTACCTCTTCAAATGAAATACCATTGTCGGTTAACCATTTTTGCGCTTTTTTACATGTCGTACATTTTGGATAATGGATAAATTGAATCGTCATATGTAGGCTCCTCTACAGTCATTTTCTGTAGTATACCACCATACTTGTCTTGAACCAAAATGAAACCTTCGTAATGAGTTTTATCCATCTGTTTTGTCGTTCCATCCGTCACTTTCTCGATTCTATCCATCAGTATGTCATTTCTATCCGTCACTTTTTCATTTCTATCCGTCTCACTCAAAAAACTAGCTCCCCATAAGTAGGAAGCTAGTTCATAATTATACGATGAATTTTTCTGCTTCGATTAGTTTAACTGAAGCTTCACGTTTCTTCGCAATGAGGTTATAAGGATTGTTACGCGTTAGCTTACGTAATGCAGACAATGTCATGCGTGCAGCATCTCCATCTGCTGAAGCAAGAATTGTATCTTTTGCTTCTTTTTCAATTTCCGCAAACGCCTCTTGGCAGAAGATTTGTGCGTAAAGAAGTTTTTGATGCGCTTTATCGACACCATCACGTGCAATGGCCTTTTCTGTACGTAATACCGCTGATTCCATTGCGAATAATTGGTTAGCGATATTAGCAATATTCACTAGCACTTCTTGCTCTTGATCGAGTTTTGCGCCAAAGCGTTGCGCAGCCATACCAGCAGCTAATACGGCAATTTTCTTCGCATTTTTCACAAGATATTTTTCTTGTGCTAAAGCTTCCGTGCCCACTTCTTCTGGCATTAACATCAGCAGCTCTTGTTGTAAGTTTTGCGCAACTTGCAGTAAAGGAAGCTCGCCTTTTAATGCTTTTTTCATGAATGTGCCAGGTACAATCATACGATTAATTTCGTTTGTTCCTTCGAAAATACGGTTAATACGAGAATCTCGGTAAATACGCTCTACTTCATATTCTGCCATGAAACCATAGCCACCATGTAATTGCACCGCTTCATCAGCAATGTAATCTAATGTTTCTGAACCGAAAACTTTTGCAATAGAACATTCAATTGCATACTCAGCAATCGCATCTGCAATCACTTTCCCTTGTTTTTGTTCTTCAGGGCTTAATTGGCTTAAACGATCCTCGAATAATCCCACTGTACGGTAATTTAATGACTCTGACGCATATAATTGAGACGCCATAGTTGATAATTTTTCTTTTGTTAAGTTGAAGTCAGATAACTTCGTTTTGAATTGTTGGCGCTGGTTTGTGTACTGAATAGCAAGCTCTAAAGCTCGTTTTGATCCACCAATTGTGCCAACACCTAATTTATAACGACCGATGTTTAAGATATTGAATGCGATTACGTGGCCACGGCCCACTTCGCCTAATAAGTTCTCAACAGGTACTTCTGCATCTTCAAGTACTAATGTACGAGTCGATGAAGATTTAATGCCCATTTTCTTCTCTTCTGGACCAACCGAAACACCACTATAAGCACGCTCTACGATAAATGCTGAGAATTTATCGCCATCGATTTTTGCATAGACTACAAATACATCAGCAAAACCAGCGTTGGTAATCCATTGTTTTTCACCGTTTAATACATAACGTGTACCTGCAGCATTTAACTTTGCAGTCGTTTTTGCACCTAATGCATCAGACCCTGAACCTGGTTCTGTTAATGCGTATGCTGCAATTAATTCACCTGAAGCAAGCTTAGGTAAATACTTGTTCTTTTGCTCTTCATTTCCGAAAAGTACAATTGGCAATGAACCAATTCCGACGTGAGCACCATGTGTAATGGAGAAGCCACCTGCTACTGACATCTTCTCTGCGATTAATGCAGAAGAAACTTTGTCTAAGCCAAGACCTTCATATTCCTCTGGCACATCAGCACCTAATAAGCCTAGCTCACCAGCACTTTTTAATAAACGAACTGAATGTTCAAACTCATGATGCTCTAAGTTTTCAACTACAGGTAATACTTCATTTGCTACATACTCTTCAGTCGTTTTCGCAATCATTTTATGCTCATCTGTGAAATCTTCAGGTGTAAATACACGATCTAATTCCACATCTTCAATGATAAATCCGCCGCCTTTAATGATATCCGTTGTTTTTTCTGTCATTTTAAATTCCTCCTTATTATTGGTGCCTGGCACTCACACAATTTACACACAATTACAATCCCCATCTATAGAAAAGCCCGAAGTACTTTGTTCGGAGGCAACCGAAAACGCCAAACCCCGAGCTTAACTAGTAAACTTATACTATTTCAAATACTCCAGCAGCCCCCATACCGCCACCGATACACATTGTTACGACACCATATTTCTTGCCTTGTCGTTTCAGCTCATGAATTAATTTTAATGTTAAAATTGCGCCTGTTGCGCCAAGCGGATGCCCCATTGCAATTGCTCCACCGTTTACATTGACCTTATCTTGGTCGATACCTAAATGACGTACCACCTGTAATGATTGTGAAGCAAATGCTTCATTAATTTCCCACAGGTCAATATCTTCAATTGAAAGACCTGCAATTTCAAGCGCTTTAGGAACAGCTACAATTGGACCAATACCCATTACTTCAGGTGGCACACCGCCAACTGCAAAGCCTAAAAACTTTGCCATTGGTGTCATTCCTTGCTTTTCCGCTTCCTCACGATCCATAACTAGGACTGCCGCTGCTCCATCAGAAGTTTGGGAAGCGTTCCCCGCTGTAACACTTCCTTTAACATGAAAGGCTGGGCGAAGTTTCGCTAAACCGTCTACAGAAGTGCCGGGACGTATGCCTTCATCCAAACTGAACGTAAATTTCTTTACTTGCGGTTTGTTATTGCCATCCACATAATGCTGTTCCACTTCAATAGGCACGATTTCATCATTGAACTTACCTTCTTTAATGGCTTTTTCTGCTAGTTCATGTGATCGTACAGCAAAAGCATCCTGATCTTCACGACTCACATTGTATTGACGTGCCACTTCCTCAGCTGTATGCCCCATTCCCATATAATATTGTGGTGCACTTTCAGCTAATGTGGGATTTAAACGAGGTGTATTGCCCACCATTGGCACCATACTCATCGATTCAACCCCACCAGCAATGATCGCTTTTGAATGGCCAAGCATAATACGCTCCGCTGCATAAGCAATTGCTTGTAGACCTGAAGAACAAAATCGGTTAATCGTTAGAGCAGGTGTTGTATCTGGTAATCCAGCAAGTGCACCAATGCACCGTGCTACGTTCATTCCTTGCTCTGCCTCTGGCATCGCACACCCTAATATTAAATCATCTACTGGACCTTCATAGCCCGCTCTTTTTAATGTTTCTTTGACAACGATCGCCCCAAAATCATCTGGTCTTACTGTCGCTAAAGAACCTTTTTTCGCTTTTCCAATAGGAGTTCGTGCTCCTGCTACAATAACGGCTTCACGCATTATTTAAATCCCCCTTTGTTTCATGTGCAAATAAAATCATTCAGTCTTTTATTAGTTACGAAGTGGTTTTCCTTTCAAAAGCATATGTTGCATTCTCTGTTGTGACAGTGGTTCAGCCACTAAGCTTAAGAAAGCCTCACGTTCAAGATTCAATAGGTATTGCTCATCAACTAATGTGCCATAGGGAACTTTACCACCTGCGATAACATAAGCTAACTTCTTCGCAATTTTCAAATCGTGCTCGCTAATAAAGCCAGATTCAAACATGGCTTGTGCGCCAATCAGTAGCGTTCCATAACCAGATGCACCCACCACAGGGATTTTCGCTTGCACTGGTGGTAGATAGCCTGCTTCATAAAGTGCTAATGCAGCTTGCTTCGCATCATAAATTTGGTGATCCGGATTAACAGAAATACCATCTGCAAAATCTAGGAAGTTATTAACACGCGCTTCTTCACCCGATGTAGAAACTTTTGCCATTGCAATTGTTTCAAAGACTTTATTAGCAATATTTTGATAGTCTACCTCTACGCCATTCGGCAATCCTTTGATGAATTTTTGGTATAGCGCTTTATTGCCCCCACCACCAGGGATTAATCCTACGCCAACTTCCACTAAGCCCATATAAGTTTCCATCGTTGCTTGGATATGTGCAGCCGGTAAGCAAACCTCTGCTCCTCCTCCAAGCGTCATTGCAAATGGTGCCGCAACGACAGGCTTGCGAGAATACTTAATTTTTTGCATCGCATCTTGGAAAGCTTTTATGACGAAATCGAGTTCAAATATGTTATCATCCTGCGCTTCTACTAATATCATGCCTAGGTTAGCACCAACACAGAAATTTTTCCCTTGGTTTCCGATGACTAAGCCTTTAAAGTTAGCTTCTACTTCATCAATCGCAAAGTTAATCATTTGAATAATATCTAAACCAATCGCATTGGATTGGGAATGGAACTCTAGCAACGCAATACCATCACCTAAATCTATTAAGCTGGCACCTGTATTTGACTTTATAACACCATGTTTCTTCTTATAGCGCTTTAAGTTAATTTCTTTTTCATTCACAGGGACTTTAACGTATTCTGTTCCGTTGTAGTACGCTAGATCGCCATCAATTTCCGAGTAGAAAGTGTCAAAGCCATTCGCTAACATATCTTTGACGAACGCTGGTATTACACGATCTTCCGCTTCCATTTTCGCTACCGATTCTTTCACGCCGATTGCGTCCCAAATTTCAAATGGACCTTGCTGCCAGCCGAAGCCCCATTTCATAGCATTGTCGATGGCCACAATATCATCAGCAATTTCGCCGTGTAGTTGGGCAGAATAAATTAATGTTGGCGCAAAGATACTCCATAATAATTCACCTGTACGATCCTTCGCATATGTTAATGCTTTGACTTTGTTTGCAAGCCCACGTGTCTGTTTTGCTAATTCAATAGAAGGTGTTTGTAATTTCCTTACCGGACTATATGCTAACGTATTTGGATCAATTTCTAGAATTTCTTTACCTTTTTTCACAAAGAAACCTTGCCCAGATTTTGCCCCTAGCCAGCCGTTAGCCACCATTTTTTGTAGGAATTCTGGTACTGTAAACACCAGCTGTTCTTCACCTGTTGTTTGGTCATATACATTTTTCGCTACATGAATAAATGTATCTAGACCGACAACATCTAATGTGCGGAAGGTTGCTGATTTCGGACGACCTATTAGTGGACCAGTTACCGAATCTACCTCTCCGACTGAATAGCCACCCTTCACCATTTCTTGTAATGTTACAAGTAATCCATACGTCCCAATGCGGTTTGCAATGAAGTTTGGTGTATCCTTAGCCAGGACAACACCTTTGCCAAGGATGTCTTCACCAAATGTCTTCATAAAATTAATAACTTCAGGTGCTGTCGTATTTGCTGGGATCACTTCAAGTAATTTCAAATAACGTGGTGGATTGAAGAAATGCGTCCCTAGGAAGTGCTTTTGGAAATCTTCTGAACGCCCCTCCGCCATTGCATTAATACTAATTCCTGATGTATTCGAGCTGATAATTGTACCAGGTGTACGCACAGCATCAATTTTTTCATATAGGCCCTGCTTGATTGCTAAATTTTCAACGACTACTTCAATAATCCAATCGACATCCTTTAGCTTTTCTAAATCATCCTCAAAGTTGCCTACCGATAGCAGGGATAAATTTTCCTTAGAAGTAAGTGGTGCCGGCTTTTGCTTAACTAACTTTTGTAGTGCTCCTTGCGCAAAGCGATTACGTACAGCTGGATGCTCAAGGGTAAGTCCATTAGCTTCTTCCTCTTTCGTTAGTTCTTTCGGTGCGATATCTAATAGTAATGTTGGAATACCGATGTTTGCTAGATGTGCTGCAATTCCAGACCCCATTACACCAGAACCTAGAACAGCTGCTTTGTTAATGTTGTAAATCACAAGCAATTCCCCCTTATTCTCCCATTGAATGAATAGCCATTCATTTTTTGGCCAAAAAAAATCAAATTCGCCTTAGCATATTTTAATCCAGAATTTGAATTGGACTAGCACAATTCAAGATTCACCACTTTCGCGGAAAAATCTGTGGAATACACCTGAGGCTTATCTTCGTTCCTTGGCATTTTGACACATGATGAATAAAAAATTACCTAATATTCATCCTTTACCTAAAGAGGTACAAGTCTTCCCATGAATGAAGATAAAACTACTTTTTCTGTTTTTAGTGTAGATTATTTTAACTAATTTAGCAATCTTTTTTCTCCAATTATTTTTGCGATATACAACTTTTTTTGTTCTTTACGAGCGAAAATACGACAATAAGTAGATTCCAAAAGAGTGCAAACAGAAAACTTTCAGGATTAATAAAAAATGTGTAAAATGGTAAGCAAGGAGAGTGAAATACTAATGAAAACAATTACAACTACTGAACAATTTAACGAACTGATCTCTGGCGACCAAAAGATCCTTGTGAAATTTTATGCTGGTTGGTGCCCAGACTGCACACGTATGAATATGTTCATCGACCCAATTATTGAAGAATACAATCAATACGACTGGTATGAGCTGAACCGTGATGAACTTCCAGAAATCGCAGAAAAATATGATGTTATGGGTATTCCAAGCTTACTAATTTTCCAAAATGGTGAAAAATTAGCTCATTTACATAGTGCTAACGCCAAATCACCACAGCAAGTTATCGAGTTTCTATCTGCTCAATAATGATACCAGGCTACTTATCTTGCCAGTCATTTAAATACTACTATCTGCTGTGAAAGCGAAGTGACAACAGCGAGGTAATAAATTTCCAACTACACAACAATAAAAAAACAGCTGCATTTCTTCATTAGAAATGCAGCTGTTTTTTGAAAGGAGCTATTTATGCGCTGTCAATTACCCTTACAAGGAAAATCACAATATGATGCATCTATTTCACCAAACTATCGTAATTCTGCCTGTGGGCCAACAACTGTTCATGTCATCTTACAATACTTACACGATGACAAAAAATCCCCTGCTGTCAACGAACTTTACAAAATCCTTGGCGGTACCAAAATTGGTCTGTTTAAGTGGCGTTTAATCTATAATCTTCGTAAGTTGTATCCAACATGGGATATCCGGGACTGTACATTAAAAGAAGCCATGCAGGAAATCGATGCAGGTCGCTCTGTAGCAATGCGTTTCGATCGTTATTTTAGCTTTCAATGGCACGATAAAAGATCTGCTTATGCCTATCATTGGGTACCCCTCATTGGCTATGAAATTCAGGACGATGAGCTCTTGTTAATTTTCCACGATAATGGTGGTCCAAATCGTGATAGTAGAATACGTACAACCTTTTATAAAGATAACAAGAAAGTGTTGCGTTTTGTAAAAATCGCTCCTACATAAGCGAATATAATGAGCGTGCTTGCTTGGCGATTAATGTAAAGCCTCGCTCTTCTAACGCTTTAAATGTATGGTGCTCATAGCCTGGCAATGCTAAACTCGTAAACTCAGCTTCTATTGGTACGTTGGTTTGAATCTTCGCAAGTTCGTGCGATAATCTCAGCATATCAACATTCTCTTGAATTTTTGTACGTTGCCCTGGCTTTAACTCCTCTAAAGAAGCAATAACCTTATCGATAGAACCGTATGTTTGAATAAGTGTTAATGCTTGCTTCGGCCCAATACCTTTTACGCCTGGATAACCGTCACTTGTATCGCCCATAAAGGCCTTTACCTGTGCAAACTGCATTGGCTCAATCCCGTATTCTTCTATAAATCGTCCATGCGTATATACGTCGTACTCCGTGTAACCCTTTTTCGTAAACGCAATCTGTGTCGAAGGCGTTAAAAGTTGCAATAAATCTTTGTCACCACTAATAACCGTTATATCAGCTGCGTCTTGCCATTTTGAAACCATTGAACCAATTACATCATCGGCTTCCATACCTGCCACACCAAAGTTTTGCCAACCAATCTGCTCTGATAAAGTTTTCGCCATATCAAATTGCGGAAGCATTTCCTCTGGGGGTGCTGGACGATTCGCTTTATAACCATCATATAATTCATTACGAAACGTATGTGCACCCATATCCCAGCATACGGCTATATGTGTTGGTTGCATGATTGACTGTGCTGTCAATACATGTCGTACAAAGCCTTGCGCACCGTTTGTCGGTGTACCGTCTTCTAGGCGTATAAAATGTCCCATTGCTGCTGAAGCAAAAAATGACCGGAATAATAAAGCCATGCCATCTACAATTAAAAGTTTTGGTTTAGTTGTCATTGTTAAAATCCTCTCTATCAAACATTCCTTTATTATAGCAACAATGATTGAACTATGCTTTAGATGGGAATAAATCATAAAAGATAATATTAGGGGGATTATTAATATGACAATCCATCGTGGTACTTTATATTGGCCAACGACAACTCACAAAGACCTTTCTATTATAGAAAATCCGATTGAACCTTTTTATGATGTCATTATTATCGGGGGTGGCATAGCTGGTTTTCTAGCTGCACACACTTGCTTAGAAGCAGGCCTAAAAGTTGCCCTGATTGAGAAAAACGACATTGCAATGGGCAGTACGGCCGCTAACACAGGGATTTTACACTATAGTAATGATATTATGTTGCATGAACTAATTGAGCAAATTGGCGAAAAAGATGCGGTTCGCTTTTATAGAATGTGCTATGAAGCTGTTCAAAATATTGAAACGATTGCCCATACACTACCTGACCATGCAGATTTTCGACGCCGACAAAGTATTTGCTTTGCTAGTAAAACTCGTGATGCTTCCAAGTTGTTGTGTGAATTTAAAACGTTGCATAGACATGGGTTTCCTTGTGAATATTGGAATGAAGTTATCATAAAAGAGCGTCTTGGCTTTGAAAAAGATGGCGCCCTTGTTACATTTAATGACGCTGAATTTAATCCTGTAAAGTTCGTTCAGTCTCTTGCAGAGCAATGCCAACAAAAAGGGCTCCATATCTATACAAATATTATGGTTAATGTACTAGAGGATACAAATGAGGGCACTATTTTGCATACCATTAACGGTCAATTCACTACACGCAATTTAATATTCGCTACTGGCTATCAAAATCTTCCTTATGGACAGTTAAAAGGTACGAATTTAAAACGGTCCTATAGTATTGTGACCAATTCTATTGAAAATTTTAAACCATGGTTTGAACAATCACTCATATGGGAAACGAAACGTCCTTACTTGTATATGCGCACAACGCCAGACAATCGTATAATAATCGGCGGACTTGATGAAGATAAAGCTAAAATACCAAAATCTGAGGAAAAGTTGGAGAAACAATCCAATAAGCTACTTGAATTATTGCAAGAGCTATTTCCTCAATATGATGTAAAAATAGATTACAGTTACTGTGCAACCTTTGGCGATTCACTAGATTATCTACCCTTTATAGGCGAACATCCTAATCATTCACATTACTACTATTTACTTGGCTATGGTGGAAATGGTACTGTTTATAGCATGCTTGGCGTAAACATTATAAAAGACTTGCTAAAAGGAATACCTAATGATGATGCAAGGATTGTAACCTTAGCACGTAAAAACGGTATCAAATAAAACAGGCAGGCTATGGATTGTACCCATAGCCTGCTCTTTATTTTTTCGAGATGCGATGTCGATGATCAAGTTGAATACCTGTAATCCATTGTAAAAATGCAGTGACACCCGTTTTCACTGTTTCTTTACGTAACTCTCCTTCTTTTGGATCAGCATAGACAAAGTCAATATGGCGAACACCTTCATTTTCGCCGATGAGCTTTAAGATATCAAATAATTCATTAGCAGTTAAACCACCAGGTGTAGCTGCAGGTACGTCGGGTGCAAACGTTATATCGAGTGCATCCAAATCGACTGACACATAAATACGATCTACCTCGTACATCAGTTGACGAAGCATTTCTCGAATTGTGAGCTGTATACCATCTCGGCGCATTTGCTTCAAGGTAATCATATGAATACCTTGTTCACGTGCATAATGAATCAGCTCTGGTGAATTGAAAAAACCATGCAAGCCTACATTATAAATATGTTTCCCTTCGACAACGCCCCCTGCAATCAGCTGCTGTATAGGGGAATCCATTGCTAGTCCAATCTCCTCTTGGTTCCTTGCATCTAAATGCGTATCAAGTTGAATAATGCCTATGCGATCCTGCGGGAAAGCATTTTTTATGCCACGAAGAGAACAAGCAGTTATCGCATGATCCCCACCGATGAGGCAGGTAAAACTTTTCTGATAGGCGACACTTAAGTTTTCCGCCGCTGCCTCAAGCGCTGATTTAGAGAGCATTTTATCTGTCGGATGAATGGCGACGTCGCCAATATCAACAACAGCCAACGCACGTAAATCCACTTGTTCGTCCAAATTATAGGATTGAAAACTTGACCATGCCTTGCGAAAAGCATGGGGATACTGTGCTTTTTTGGACAACTCACTTGCATACGATAGTAACGCTCCATAGACAATGATATCTACATCATTTGGATGAGGATTTTCCTTTTGTTTTATCCATTGATGCATACCAGAACCATTCTCTTGTTTCCAAAGCCATTCTGGTTGAATGAACATGTTAACCGACCACCTTCACGCCTTTTTTCCATACCTTTTTCACATGATTAACACCAAAAATATAATGTAACTTTTGATGATTATGCACATCCCAAAGTACGATGTCTGCTTGCTTTCCTACTTCAATCGAGCCTACACGATCCTCAATTTGAAGTGCACAGGCAGCATTATACGTAGCAGCGCATAAGCTTTCCGCTGGTGTCATTTTCATTGTAATACATGCTAAGTTCATGACAAGCGGCATCGATATTGTCGGGGATGACCCTGGGTTACAATCTGTTGAAATTGCTACAGGTACACCAGCATCAATAATGTCTCGTGCACGTGCTGGCTTCTCTCCTAAATACAGTGCCGTTGCCGGCAATAAACAAGCAATAACGCCTGATTTTGCAAGCTCTTCAATACCTTCATCTGATACTTTTAGTAAATGTTCTGCAGAAATAGCGCCCACCTTTGTTGCAACATACGCTCCTTTATTTTCTTCAATCTCATCCGCATGAATTTTGGGAATAAGTCCATATTCTTTTCCAGCTAGCAAAACGCGCTCAGATTGCTCTGGGGTAAAGACATCTACCTCGCAAAAAACATCGATGAATTTTGCGAGATTCTCTTTAACAACTGCTGGAATCATTTCTTCAATGACTAAATCGACGAACATATCTGGATTTTCCCTATATTCCTCTGGCACCGCATGGGCTCCCATAAAGGTTGGGATAATATCCATTGGATGCTTTTCATGCAATTTTCGCATCACACGTAATTGCTTTAATTCATTTTCTAAATCCAACCCGTAGCCACTTTTGCTTTCGAGTGTCGTGACTCCATGCTGTAAAAACAAGTCCAATCGCCTCGCGGTCTGATTGAAAATATGTTCTTCTGATAATGAGCGCATTTTTCGTGTCGTTGCATGAATACCTCCCCCAGCATTCATAATGTCCATATAGCTCGCACCCTCTAAACGCATCTCAAATTCATGCTCGCGGCTCCCCCCGAACACAACATGCGTATGAGGATCTATCAAACCAGGTGTGACAATTTTCCCAGTTGCATCTACAATCTCAGCTTCTTCTGCGCGATGTAAATATTTTAGAATCATTTCACGTGTCGTACCTAAATCTTGAATCAAACCATTTTCAATCCATACACTTCCGCCCTCAATAATTCCGAGCTCTCGCATTTCTTCACGTATCCGTGGTCCTTTTTTATCGCTAGCTAGTGTCACTAATTGTGAAATATTTTGAATCCAGATTGGCTTCTGTGATATTCCCGTCATCCTTAACTCCCCCTATATATGCGTAAAGCGTATCTTCTACCAACTTCTTCGTCATCCTTCGGCATTTTCCCTCTTATTCTGATAAAAAAAAGCAATAACATTCTGATTTAGAAATGTTATTGCTGGCAAAGCATCGCTACCTCATGCATTGAGTAGCTTTGGAAATTATATGTTGTTTGTAGTTCTCGAAAATACCTCAAAAGCTCCTCAAGCATAGCTAAATTTTTTTCTGTATGTTTACCGAAATTATGTGGATGCCACCATAAATGATAAAAAGCTTCTGTCTTTGCAGCGGCAAGCATCCCTTCTTTGATACGTCTTACTTTAAGTCCTTCCAATACACTTAATCGCTTACAATATGGTCTTAAAAATGCACTCGAACGTACATTTACGAATACGTCTCTCTTCATTTCTTCTAATCGTATCAAATGATTGCCTGTTATATTCACATAGCTATCTAGCCATTTCATCGCACCCAATAACCTACTTTTTTTTGTGAACTTTTCAGGGCTGTATAATGCGTGTGTTTCATTTCCTCTATAGCATACAAGTCCCGTTTCCAGACATGCCTCAAAATAAGAGGTATTCACCTGATTGCGAGGAAAAATAATAGACTTCATGGGTGCGATGTAATCAGCACTTATCAACATTGTGGCATGTAAATCTGCTCGAAAATCATCTTCTGTTTGACCATTCTCCACGCAATAGTAATGTGAAAATGTATGGGTACCGATTTCCTGATGTGGTGTCCGCAGTATTTCTTCAATTAAGGATTTACCAAAATGTAAGGGATCCTCTTGCTCATTTTCACCTACATTCGCAAGTTGCAAATGCGCTGCATAGCGTTTTTTTTCATACTTTACTGGGATTCCTCGTAAATAATGTGCCATTTCATCCTTTGTTTCTGCAAACAATAAACCGACCGTTGCCCACGTTGCATGAATGCCATATTTCTCAAATAATGTAAGTATTTTAGGCAATGCATGACGTACTCCATATAAATTTTCGTCATATTGTCCATGTCTAAACACATCATGGACACCCCAGTTCAGCTCAAAATCCAAAGAAATAACGAAACCACCACGATTTACTTCGATTGCTGTTTCCTCCACTTTTGCACGCCCAGTAACAATGCACTTATTTTCGATTGTGCAATGAAGCCAGAATAAACATCTACAACTTGTCCACCGAAGCTAAGCTTAAATGCGCGTATGGTTTCTACATCCGTCAACTCACCCATATCGTATAGCAAACAACCTTGTTGCTTTAAATGTAATAAATTATGCCAGAGTAAAAAGCGGTTAGCATAACGAATCGGTCGCTTTAAATGTGCAGGCATCGAAAGGGGCTGACAGGTCGCCACAAAATAAGACATGGCTTTGTTAGCATGGACTATATCGAGTCTATAGCATAGAGTTTGTCCACAAATGCTACGTACCTCAGACAATAACAAAGCTCCTTTGTTATTTAATAGCGAAATGAACTCCATGTGAGCTTTACTAATTTGCTCGATTTTTTTCCTTTTCGCAAAATTATTATAAAACCGCTGAAACGCACGCAAATTTTCTTCTGTCGGTTTTTCATATAAAAAGATCTGATAAGCTTCTTGCTGTGCACGGCGGAGCAGTTTTTGATTGTTCTTCGACAACGCTGTATACATTGTACGCTCATGATCCGTTAATTGAATATGAACAGTTTCACTTTTGGCAAGCTTACGACTCGGTACAAGTGAATGTGTATGATAGACAAGCTTCATCGGCTTTCTAATATTTGCTGGCTTCTCTGCAAAATAAATATGCTGCATTGCGATATTCCATCGCTTACTTCTAATGGACAGAATGAACATCGCCCCCACTCTCTGTGTATTTTTTCACATGATTTCGCTCATAGCGAGCACATTTGAAATGTTTCATTCGAGAAATACGTTTATAGCCTAGCTGCTGCAATCGTTTACGCTTACGCCATTGCCAAATGCTTGCAGTTACCCAAAGTGTGTGTGTCGGTTTTATTTTTTGGAAGAAGGCTGTCATAATATCAATATTTTTATAGACATCATATGTTAAAAAATGGGTCTGCTTAGGCAAAGATTCAACGATTTGCAATGCGTCTACACGCCAGTTATCTGTGTGCAACGCAAAAGCAGGCTTAGTCGTCTCTGCAAAGGAATCTTTGTAGATTGTATACCCCTGATAGAACAAGGAAATAATTGCTTCCTGATCGAGATGCATGGCCTCTTGAATCGACATTTCCTCAAACAACAGACCGACTGGTTGAAGTGGTGTAACACTATCAGTGGGGGTTAATTCGAATAAATCTACTTGCTTAAAACGAATAAACTTTTCTACGAATCGTTGTCCATATTCTAGCCAATCTTTTCCTTTCCCATACTTTGCTAAATAACGCAATTGTCCAAGTGTATTGCGCTTCCACTCCACAACTCGATGACTACTTTTTAACGTTTCCTTTATACGTTCCTTTAAAGCCAACCGACATTTTACAAATTTTGCACGTTTCGTACCGTTACTGATAATAATGCGCCTTGTAAAATCTATGCCTGAGCGCCAATCAAACTTATAGGGCTCATAACCGATGCTCATATCAAACTTGTTATAGCCCTCATTAAAGGAGCGTTTTATCATATGTTGGTTCACAATACGACCGGCGCCAAACTGATTGAAATTCGTCTCATGTCCCAGTGCATAGGACACATATCGCCCTCGACAGCATATCCCGTAAGTGAAAGCAATCCACTGATTTTCAAATACCAGCGCCTCTACATCTACTTTCAACGCATCGCCTTTAAGAAGCGCTAGATGCTCAAAAAACTCCCTTTTCTTGCCCTTCGTGAAACTGCTCGTATCCACTTTTTTCGCCCAACGTCTATCAAACAATCTGAACATTTGCCAAAGATCACCTTGGTCTGGGATTTTGCTACTTAATGAACCTAAGTTTCTTAGCTTTCTTTCTCGCCTATCTACCCCATGCATCTTGCGACGGTTATTGAAGAAACTAGAAAAATCTATTTCGTTAAAGGCAAGATACGGTGTTATTACACGAAAAATACTTGGCCGCATCTGCCTTTCAACGAAATATTGTTCAATACTTTTCGAAGATTCACCACTCTCCAATAGACCATGAAACGAAAAGATTAGATGACGATGCTTTTTGATTAATTCATCAAATACAAAGGTTGCAGCCGATAATAGCCACTTATTAGGCGCTATAATGCCTGAATAATTGGCCATATTTTCACCTGCAAAAGCATAAATACGTACCCCCCATTGCATGCGCACAGTAAATGGGAAAAAAGCGATGATATTGTTTTCCTTTTTAACAGCATATAACTCTACCTGCTCTTTTTTTCCAACAATTTTCCACCAATTATAAAACCAAGCATATTCAATAAATGGATTATCATTCTGTTCATTAGCTAAAATCTCATCCCAGATTTCCTTATATAAAGTAAGCTCATCATCAGTTCTAATACGTATTAATTGCAATTTAATCACCTTTCTTAGATAACTTTGAGACGGCCTGTTCATAAACATTTAATGTTTTCTGGTACATCGGTGAGAACGTAAAATTTCGTAAAAAGCGCCGTTCACTGGCATCTCCCATTTTTTGACGAAGTGCTGCATCTGTTAATAATTGTCTCAGTCTTTGTTTGAGCAGTTCTTTATCTTCACGGTCAATTATAAAACCATTATCATTATCAGTAATTAACTCACTTACGCCCCCCACATTCGTTGCGATGATTGGAAGGCCCGCTCGCATTGCCTCGATAATTGCTATCGGTAACCCTTCCCAGTCCGATAACAAAACAAATAATTGGGCTTGTGCGAGCAGTTCTGTGACTTTTGATTGATTGCCTAAAAACGTTACTCGGTCTGCAAAACCTTTATCAGTAACATATTTTTCAAGATCTGGACGTAGTGAACCATCCCCGATAAACTGAATTCGCCATGGCACTTCTGGTAGTTCCATTAATGCTGCCAATAATGCATCTTGCCTCTTGGGCACTTCAAAGCGGGCAACCATCATAATCAGTGGAGAGTCTAAACTGTCATACTTTGGTGCATGTTGATCAGCTAATTGCGCAATGCCATTATGAATCGTCATTAATTTATGAGCAGGGGCAATGCCTTTTGTAAGTGCCAGCTTACGATCATACTCAGATACTGTTATGATTTTTATCGTTAACGGCTGTACTGCTTTTTCAAGCTGTCGATACATCAGTTTCTTCTTTGGTGGAACCCCTTCCGTAAAGCTCCAGCTATGCGCAGTAAAAACTGTAGGAATGCGTAAAAAGCTACCGACTAAACGTCCAATGGCACCTGCTTTCGAGGAATGTGCAGCTATAACGTCAGGTTTTATAATTTTTAAAGCGGCTCTCAGTTGCCAAAGAGCCTGTAAATCTTTTGATAGATGAATCGCACGTTTCATGGCTGGTATACTGATTACATCAATTTTTTCCTCTTGTAAACGCCACAAAGATGCATCATATAAGCCCGTGACAATCGTTACCTCATGGGCGTCTTGTTTTAATTTTACGGCAAGTTCCTCTACATGCTTCTGCGCGCCACCTACTTTATCCATTCGCGTAATCAGCTGAACAATTTTCAGTATCCAACACCTCCCTATTTTTTTGTTAATAAGCTCCTGTTCTTGCTAATACTACGAACAATGTTTTGATAACAATTTTTAAATCCACCCAAAAGTTAAAGTTTTCAACATACTGAATGTCATATGATATTTTTTGCCCATGAGAAATATTTGATCGACCATTAATTTGAGCAAGCCCTGTTAACCCAGGCTTAACTTCTAAGCGTCGTGACTGCAATGTGTTATAAGCATTTGTGATCGTTGGAACTTCTGGCCGGGGTCCGACAATACTCATGTCCCCTTTTAAAACATTAATGAGCTGTGGAATTTCATCAATGCTTAACTTACGAAGAATAGCCCCCACTTTTGTAATACGCGCATCTTGGTCAGATTTGAAATAGTAATCATCAGGTATGCCATCCGCACACATAGTAGGCATATTTACAGGGATTGCCTGAATGTTCATCGTCCTTAACTTCCAAATGATAAACCGTTGATGATCAGAACCTGTTCGAATTTGTTTAAAGAAGATGGGGCGACCTGTGGTAATTAATAATAGGAGGAATACCGCTAACATAAGAGGAATTGTTATTAAAAGTAAGAGTAGTGCCCCTACAATATCAAAAATCCGCTTCCCATACTGACCGTAAAATGTGATTGTCTCAGTTGCCTGCACGTGCAATACATCATCCTTTGCATTTTTTTAGCACTTAACTTTATATATTCATTTCCCACACTAATAGAACTATTTCAGACAAAGCAAATACACAGTTTATATGACAAAAAAAAAAGTCATTTCAGAGACATTTCTGAAATAACTCCTCAAAAGTTTGAAGGCGAAAGTGATTTATTGTTTTAATTAGGAAGCTTTTTTCCATTTAGCCTTGTTCAATTTGAACTTGGCATTCGATGCGAACATTTCCTTGTAACGCTTTACTGATCATACATGTTTTTTCTGCCTTCTCAGCTATTCGATGAATGCGTCTCTGCTCACGTTCAGTTAAATCTTTGACAACAATAGTTGGCTTATGAACAATTTGCTCGTATGTAAAAACACCGTTTGTTACATCTACAAACCCTTGTGCTTGCATCGACAAATCCAACACGGGTACTTTCGAATTTTCTAATAGCGTTGACAGTGTTATTAAATAACACGTAGCCGCTGCACCGAGTAGCATTTCATCTGGATTTGTGCCAATTCCTGGTCCATTCATTTCCTGCGGAATAGAAATTTTAGTGTTCAATTTGCTAGCTGTTAAATTCCCTGCACCATTTCTTCCCTCTGACCATGTCAAATTCATATTAAACTTATGTTGAACCATTCAAATCTCCCCTTTCGAAAATGTTAATAATCGTAAATATTTTCATTTACACAAACTAGAAAGATCTGTTTCTTATGAAAATATTTAAAATTTCTATAATGATCATACTTCAACACTTGAATCCACTGTAGGTTGATATATTTTCTCCTCACCCTATTCCTTGGTTTATTCATCATTTTTAAATTATTTAAAAATGGAATGGTCGTGGAGCCACCTAATTATTATGACATTGAAGAAACTATTTCAACCATTAACGTTCATTTTAGCCTTCTATCTACAAAGGTCACATGTTCGATAGACATTTTCCTAAAGTTGTAAAAGTGAGGCCCCCTGTTTTTTAGGATACATAGCGGTGATATGCGATTAGATGGGTACACATTTCAGCGAATTTCCCGTGACAGGATAGCAAATGTCGTCCATATTAAAATGCCCGCTCTCGAAACAACCAAGAGAGTCGGGCATTCATTTAATCTGTTAAAGCAAAGTCTTTCGTTGCTTCCCCATGTCGGCTTTTTTTCGTCGCCGTTTGATATTCTGCTAACCGCGCAGTTGTACGCCAGTAGTGATAGACAAGGCGATCTATCCACAATAATGCTTCTACTTTTGAAACAGCCGTCTCTAACTCTACCATGTTGCCAACAGAGTTCTCAAAATAAGCATTGCGTTTATCTCGCCGCTCTGCTGCCATACCAGCTGAAGTTTCCTGTAAAAGCATCGAAATCTCAGGTAGACGAGTATCCTCATCAATGATTATCAGTACTTCTTTCAGCACTGTCAGCCATTTTTTCGTTAATGTTGGCTGTAATTGGAGAGAATTTGGATGTTGTTCACGAAGTGCCTTTGCCAAACGATACAAATGATCCAATGCATGTAACAATGAAATATGCTTGTAGCGATCCTTCTTAGATGTAGATTGTATGGAATCCATGAACAATCGTGTTTTTTCAATTGCTTCATCAATTTGATTTAGCTTACTTTCAGCTTCCGTTGTCATTTTTTGAGTTTGAATAAGCGCTACGATAACTGTTGTTAACTCTTTCGTAATATCCTGAAGCGTATTAAATGAAACCTCCACAGCAACTCCTGGCACCTTTGCTACGCTATCGTCAAGATTGCGCGTTAAATAGCTGCCCTTTTCAGGGATTATTTTCTCGATCATTCGTGCGAATGGACGTGCAAATGGCACAAAAATAATTGCACCTACAACACTAAATAATGTATGAAATACTGCAATACCAAGTGTTTCATCGAAGCCATTGTTAATGATGGTTGTTACATATTCAGTCAGTTTAAACATGAGCGTTGCACCGAGCGTTACAATGATTGCTGTTGCTACGTTAAATAGCACATGCGTCATTGCTGTTCGTTTGGCTGCCGTTGAAGCACCAATCGCCGCAAAAAGTGCAGTTGCGGTTGTACCAATATTTTGGCCGATGACTAAATAGGCAGCTTGCTCAAAGTCAATAGCCCCTGCATATAACGCTGTCAATGTAGCGGCAATTGCTGCACTTGATGCCTGCATAATGACTGTCATGATCAGCCCCAAGACAATCAAAATGACTTTACCACCGACTGTATTCGCCTGAAATGCATCAAATGGAATCATATCCTGCACGGAGGCCATACCGCCTTGAAGTACATCAATACCTAAAAATAATAAGCCAAAGCCTGTAAAAAGACCTCCTGCCGCTTTAAAATCACGAGGAGCTAATAATTGCACAAAAACGCCAAGTGCAATGAAAGGTAATGACATTGTTTGCATATTAATCTTTAAGCCAATTAAGGAAATAATCCACCCTGTACTTGTACTCCCAATATTTGCACCTATAATGACACCAATGGATTGCACAAATGTTAATAGTCCTGCACTGACAAAGCCGATTGTAATCAGCGTAGTGGCTGTGGAGGATTGCACAAGCATCGTCATCAATGTGCCTGATAACACCGAACTAATTGTGCCACCCGTAAAGCGGTTCAACCATTTTTTTAGTGCATCCCCTGCAAGCTCTTTTAAACCGTTAGTAAGCATCGTCATACCGAGTAAGAATAAACCAATGCCCCCTAATACATTAATCAAACTATCTACACTCCTTATGATATATTTTACAAATGTCCTGAAAGATTTATAAATATTTACAAAATTAATAATACTTAATATTACCATCTTTATATTTTATAGGATAGCTATCTTTGTTTCACTTTTATGAAAAACAGTGTCCTTCATTTTATGGTAAAATAGAAAAAACATTTCTTTAGGAGATTTGATGATGATTTTAACAAAGCAACAAGCATTACAAGCACTCAATAATAAAGAATTTATCGGTTTTACGATACTAACGGGCAATATAATTATAAAAAAGGTCAATAAAACCGACTATAATATTTTTGTTTATGAGGAAAGTAACGAAAAACCAATGCATTATGTGGGCTCAATCATGAACGTGATGGCCACTATGAGCGACAAAGCTTCGAATAAAGATTTTATAATTGTAGAAAACCTACCTATGCAAAATACGGCGGAGGAAGCTTCAGAAGAAGAAACGGATGAAAATATAACAGCGCTACATGAAGAAAAACGAGCAGTGCCTGGTTTTGAAGGTTTATATGAAATTACTGCGAGCGGTCGTATACTTACAGTTCGTGAAAATCGCCCTTTAGCTAGATGTAATGATGAGTATGGTTTCCATATCGTCCGTTTAACAAAAGAAGGTGTAGCATCTAATCATAATGTATTTGAGTTATGGAAACAGACATATCCAGAACTCGAACAAACAAATTTCAAAGGTTCGTTAAAAGCAAAATACGGCACTGGTTGCAAACTTACTGACAAACCAGGCATCCACTTCTAAACATAAAAAATCCTCATGCCCATTAAAAGGCACTGAGGATTTTTTATTAAATAAGTAAAGGGAACAACACTAAGTGCCATATATGTTCAAACTTTTGTCCTTTATACTGAATATGCTTTGCCCACTTATTTTCTTGACGCGAAATTTTTTCCCATTTAAATAAACGACGAATCCGTACTCGTTCTACTTTTTCAAATCCTAACTTCACAAGCGTTCTTCGTTTGTTCCATTCATACCAATTTACAGCGGTGCATATCGCCCTTCCTTCTTGCTGCACTTGTGCCACTATTTCGGGAAATAGCTGAATGGCATTATCTTTAATATACGTAGAATTAGGTGGAAGTTCCTGTGTAAAATCGACAGTTTCCTCACGTATTAAATTATCATGGCGCAAAAATGATATTTGTTGCGTGTTTTCACCATAAAGCTTATAACCTCTAAAAAACTGTGAAATGAGTTCTGATCGATTGTCACTTTCCATTACATCTTGTATGGAGATTTCATTTAAATCAGTGGTTGATTGACATACCGTACTCTTTAAATAATACAAGTCAAAACTGGTTACAACTATCATGCGATTTATGCCTTTTTTTAAGGTATCAAACCAATCTTTCAGACGGGCTTCTTTTAAAAAATAATGAAGCTCACCCAATCGATCCCGTTTCAGTTTTACCAGTTGGTGATTTTCACTTAATTTTCTTTTCAATGTATCACGTACCACCATCATCAGCCGGATAATACGCTCTCTCGTTCCTTCAGTACTCATAACAAATTTTCGCGTAAAATCCAAATGTGTATACCATTCAAACTTATACGGCTCATAACCGCTTCCAAAATCATAAAATCGATAGTTTGAACGATGTGCTTTCAACATATTTGCTCTTTCGATTAATCGCCCAGGACCAAAAATATTGAAATCAGGCTCGTGGCCCATTGCCTGACAAAAATTCCGATCTCTGCAACAAATATCAATTGTAAAGCCAATCCACTGGTCCTCAAACTCTAAGTTGTCTACTTCCACACGAAATGCATTACTTTGTTGCATTGCTAAACGTTCAAAAAAAAGACGTGTTTGTCGTTCAGTAAACCCACTTTTATCAATTTTTTTGCGCCATCTTCTTTCAAATAACTCGAACATCCTATCTAAATTCTTGGCACTAACCTCTTGAAATTTTAATTTCCCAAGTGCTCTTAAGCGTTTTTCGCGACGATTAATGCTTTTAAACCTTTTGTGATGCTTCTGAAGAAAAGCATTAAGTTCCATTGATTTAAAATCTATATAAGGTGTCACCGTGCGGAAAACGGAATGAGGTAGTTGTCGTTCTTGCGCATATTTTTCCAATAAATAAGATGTTTTCTTACTTTCTAATAAGCCATGCAACACAAAAATAACTCTTTTATATTTTCGAGTAAGCTCTTTTAATAAATATTCCAAAGCTTGTTCCTTCCAAACACCCTCAGCAATCACGCCCATATAAGTGGCGAATCCTTGTCCTAAAAAGCTAACTTGATGGATTCCACCAAAGCGAACAGTCCGGATGAAAGGGAAAAATGCAACGCTCTCTCCTTTGTGCTCGACAATGTAAATTTCTACATTCTCTTCGCTTCCGAGTGTCGTCCACCAAGTAGAAACCCATTGATACTCTATAAAAGGATTGTCATTTTTTTCACGTTCCAGTATCCCTGACCAAGTGTCCTTATACGACTCTAGCTCTTCAATCGTTGTCACGAGTCTATACACTAACACGTGTTTTGTCACTCCTTTTTTACTTTCGATGAAAATGCTTCGTTGTTTTCAAGCAAATCAAATAAAGTGAAACTTCAATCAGTGGGGGTTTTCTTCATCCCCCACAATAAATAGAGGAACACAAGCTAAAACCTTCACATCCTGTGAAAAAGCTTGTGTGACCAACATCCTGTCGCTGCCGCTTCGCTTTCGCACATAAAACATCTGTTGCCCCGAACCAATCGGACTTTTACGGTCAGTTGATCGCCCACCTAGTTGACTCGTTCTCTTCTCCACTTGAGGTGGGTGTCTTACTGCGTTAATGCGGGATAAATTTATACATGTTCAATTTTGCACTTAGTAGCTACTCTATTCGTAGATACAAAACATTAGAACATTTACCTAGACATTCAGTAGTACTCATTCCAAATAGGTATTTATCAACATAAACTCTATGTTTTATTCACAAGCTTCTAAGCCTATTAAAAGGGTAGGTACCAACAGTCCTTCAAACAATAACAATCGTTTTCTATATGATAAAAACCCGCTTTGCTTTCCCGTAGGCGTCTACGCGGATTTTACCCTTTACATAAAAGGCTGGGACAAAAGAGAAAAAGTGTTAGATTGACTGCTGTCGATCAACACTTTTTTGCTGTAAGCGTTGATGTCTGCTACGGCGGACGCTTTCCATGGGCGTGGCCTTCGCAACCATCAACTAGTACTCACTTCTGAATTTTATTTATTCCAAAAGGAAGAACATCTAAATTTTCCTTCATTTTTAGATAGCAAAAATTTAATAACGACTTTGCTCCTCTTTCTTAAAATTTAAAGTTATGTCCCAGACTCTTTTACTTTTGGGGCAGTCCCTTAGTATGAGTAAGTTTTATACCTCTACAAGAGTCGCTTGTTGTTTGTAACTTGCATTCTCCATATGAGAGGTTGCAATATAACTTAAAGTCATTCCTGGCCCCAGCGTCGCACCAGGTCCTGGATATGTTTCGCCCATAATTGACGCAGAGCAATTTCTAGAGGCATAAAGACCTTCTATTGGTGTGCCATCTGCCTTTACAACACGTGCTTGCTCATCCACAACTAAGCCACCCTTTGTACCAATATCACCAGGATATAAACGCAAAGCATAGTAAGGTGCTTTGTTCAATTCAGCTAAGTTAGGATTTTTCAACGTTGGATCCCCATAATAATTATCATAAGCGCTATCTCCTCTTTGGAAATCATCATCATGGCCATTACGAGCAAAAACATTAAAACGCGTAACTGTTTCTACTAAATTCTCTATCGGTACATCCATTTGCTGCGCTAGTTCTTCAATTGTTTGTGCACTTTTCACAATATCATGGTCAAACCAGCTTTTTGGGAATGCTTGCCCAGGAAATAAACCAGTGAAAATATATCGACTCTTCGCTGTTGCATCAATCAAGATCCAAGATGGTACAGCATCATTCGTGTCTTTATGATGCGCTTGCATGTTATCTACAAACTCATGATAAGGAGCTGCTTCATTTAGATAACGTTTCCCCACATTATCTACAACCATCATATTTGGCACGCCTCGGTCCGCTACTAAGAAGAAAGGTTGTCCATTTGGATCGATTACTGATGGTGCCCCCCATACCTTATCCATTAGATCTAAGCTTGCACCGATTCGTAAACCTGGTTCAATAACATCACCTGTCTGCCCTTCTGGTGTAGAGGTCCATTTTGCATCGGTTGGGCTCGGCAAGTACTTCTCACGATACGCTTGATTATGTGAAAAACCACCAGATGAAAGTACAACACCACGTTTGGCCTCAATATGCAGCTCGCGTCCATCTCGCTCTACTAGTAAACCAACAACACGATCATTTTCAACGACAAAGTCTTTAAATGCCGTTGAAAGCCAAAGCTCACCATTCGCCTCCGCTAATGACATTCTTAGTCGTGCAATCAATGACTGTCCTAAGGCCACTAGCTGACTACCTGTTACTTTAGATTTCACTAACCTCGCGCCTAATTTAAGTGCAGTTGTTTTACCTATCGTTGTACGTCTAATCATATTTACCTTATGGAACTCAAAGCTATTCATCGTGAATCCCTTCGTAGACATTGTCGAACGACGCATTGTATCTCCTAATGTGCCCATCTTTTTCAAATCAAATAAAAGTGGCTCAATCGACCGTCCTTGAGCAAGGCCCCCTGGCTTTTCAGGATAATAATCCGAATAACCTTTAGCATATTGGAAGCGTATATGATTGGTATTATTGCATAAAAACTTTAACATTTCAGGTCCACGTGTAATGTAAGCTTCTTTCAATGCGGCTGGCACACGATCGCCAATAGTTGAATCCAAGTATAAACGAGCTTGTTTGTGTGTATCAGGAACTCCCGCACCTTTAATCACATGGTTATTTGGAATCCATAGCGCACCCCCAGATAATGCAGATGCCCCACCGTAACAATCAGTTTTTTCAATGACTAATGACTTCATTCCTTGCAACTTTGCCGTTAGACCTGCTGTTAACCCTGCTGCTCCCGAACCTACAACTACCACATCATAACTCGCATCCCAATTCATACACACATTCCTCGCTCTCATTAGTAGTTACTAAATCAATGAATCTGTATAACTACTAAAAGTATAGAATTAAACCAATATTCAGTGAATTTAATCTACTACTATTTTTTTGATGTAGCACATATCAAAAATAATCCTCTTTATAAAGAAATTTTAAAAATATTCTTCTTTGTTTACTTGGCTAGATTTTCGTGTAGTAAGTTTTATATTTAGCTCCGTACACTTGTTATTTGAATCGTTCCAAATTTACGGCTAGCATCTATTCCAATCCGAATTATTTATTGACCAATCGCTTCCATTGCAGTTTGCTTGCCGTAAATTCACCTCCCATTCATTCAAGTTAGTGGATTGTGATGTCTATTTCATTACATATTGACTTTTATTTTTAGAACATGCAGCAGCTATCATATAAAGCGCTAGTTTGCATATATTTTGTATAACAGCTTTTAGATTATGATAGGGTGGAGGAATACTGTAGTTGAGTGCAATGATACTTGGTGGTTTTCTATTTTTTAGTGTCAGTGTAGGCGGGGCTATTGCTTGGGTCTTTTCAAAACTATTTCAGCATACGACTGAAGGTTTATCACTGTTATGTGGTGGATTTTTAGTGGGTTTACTGGCGTTAGATATCATTCCAACTTCTTTTCACATGTACAAGTCCTTTGGCATAATTCTAGGCATAGTCATCGGCTATCTAATGTTTCAAATTCTTAGTAGTTTATTTCACCCTAAGCATTCACAAAATCCCTCCTTTTACTTACTTGCATTCGCTATGATTATCCACACAATACCAATCAGCCTCACTGTCGGAAATTTACTAGGAAATTCAGCACTTGGCATTACAATTACAGCCTCGATCATTCTCCACCATCTACCTGAGGGTTTTGCTTTTAGTACGGCTTTTCTCTCCCAAGGAGAAAAACTCTGGAGACTGGTACTTTATTTTTTTGGTTTTTCTATATTCTTTAGTCTATTTATTTGGATTGGCCAATACACAAACCTTACCAATAAAGTGCAAGGTATACTCATGGGCGTATCCATCGGTTTGATTGCCACGACGAGTATTTCTGAATTTATCTTGCATCATATTCGGGCCGTATCGATGAGGTCTTTTCTGACATATATATTACTGGGCTATTTTTTGAGTTATGCGTTCCATTTAATGCTGTGAAGGACTGTCGGCAAAGACATCTATTACTATGCGTTTCGTTCAATTCAATACAGGGGGCTGGGACAAAAGAGAAAAAGTGTTAGATTGACTGCTGTCGATCTAACACTTTTTTGCTGTAAGCGTTGATGTCCGCTACGTCAGACGCTTTCCGTTGGGCGTGGCCTGAGCCTGTAGTCTCAGGCGTCACGCTAATTCCACAGGAGTCGCCGCATTCGCTACCATCAGCTAGTACGCTCTTCTGAATTTTATTGATTCCAAAAGGAAGAACGTCTAAATTTTTCTTCATTTTAGATAGCAAAAATTTAATAACACCTTTGCTCCTCTTTCTTAAAATTTAAGGTTATGTCCCAACCTCTTCCTTTTTTAATCGAAAAGTTCTATTCACATACTAATACTTGCCGCTTAAAAGTACCTTTCGTTACAACACAACGATCAATAATTTCAAACCCTGCTTCGTTTACCATACTGTCAATTGTTTCGATGGTAACAAGTATAACTCTCTTAGCAATCCGACGTGCCGATTTAATGATCGTAAACTGCGAATCTACTGAAATATGTGTAAATAAATTGTAAGGTAAATCAATAATCGCCACATCATAGCTTTCCGTCATTTGTGCTATATCGCCCTTTAACACTTCTCCTTGTAAGCCAAAGTGAGCGATATTAATCCGCGATCCCTTAACGACAAGCGGATTAATGTCACGTCCTACAATATCCATGTTCATCGATAGTGCCTCTACTAAAACGGTGCCGATACCGCAACAAGGATCAATTGCTCGTACACCCGCTGGATTCGGAATGGCAATATTTGCAACAGCTCGTGCTACACGTGTGCTAAGAGCTGTCGAATACATTTCAGGTTTTTGCTGATGCTTGAACCAAATTGCCTCCCCCTCAACATAATAGCCAAAATACCAACGATTATCATGCCAAACAAGTCCGAATACAACTTCAGGATTCGTAAGATCTGGCTCTGCCTGTATACAAAGACCAATCTCTCGCTCTACCTGATGACGTTCATTCTGCTGAATTTTCTTCATATCCCCAAGGTCAGATTTATTTAAGCACAGTACTTTAAATGTTAATTCACCTAATACTAGATTTTGTGCAAAATGGGCAATTTCCGCAATATTTTCTGCTTCGAATAACACATCTAAACGACTACGCATAAATGGACTTCTACTAGGCTCAACTTTTTTTGATGCTAGTAGTATATTCGAGACTACATCAAAGCCAAACAATGCACGCATTTCTAAACGACAAAGCTCCTGCTCATTTGTTTGCCATGCATACGTATAAAGATAAGAAGAAATCGTTTGCTTTATCATACTGTCTCCTCAATTTCAACAAGTAGCCCAAAAACAAAGCGATACAAACCTACAAATACTTCGCCAAATGATTGTTGCTCACTAAATTCACCAAATGCATTCAACGCAAGATTCACTTCCCAAAGTCCGTCCTGCCCTGAAAATGCCATACTATATGTCATCTTTTCATGTTGTAAATGTGATGTTAAATACGCATGTAAAAACTCACCTTGCTTCTTTTGCAGTCGAAGGCCAAATAAGGCACTATACACACCGAACGCCTCATCAAATTCTAGCGCAAAGGAGTCCACTCGAATGACTTCAAAACGATCAGATTCCACATACATAAATTCATGCGAATGCTCCTTTAAATATTGTACAGGTATCGCCAGGAATGATTCAGTTTCTTCTGCTAATAACTCTTCATTTAACTTATCGCATCGTTCGATCACATTAAAATGTAAAGAAGTCCTATCTTCCATTGCTCCTTCATGTAGTAACGCATGTTTTTCTGCATATGCCCTTTCCACATCGAATAGCGCAAGGTTAACCTGCTCATTCATTAATAATTCCATTTGTTTTTTTAGCAATTCGCCAGCTCCAATCAATTACACCTAAAGTTTATCTTCATACAGTCCGTAATTTACGTCTACTGAAAAAAGTGAAGTCACATTCCTCTCACCATCTATAGAGATGTAAGTTTTCAGTACCTGCCGCTACGCTTTCCGTACAATAAAACATTTACTGAATGAAGATAAAATCATCTTAACCACCAGTATAACTCAGTTTGTGTGACAATATGAAAAATATCCGGTATTCCTAGTAGTTGGGATTCTTTTTAACCTTATACTTTCACGTAGTGACCAAAGTGATTCCTGTATTTTGAACCTCTCACGACCGAAGTCACGACTGTTCTCGTCGAGTCCGTAAATAGGCTATTCACAGGGGAAAACAGGGTATTTTTATTGGACTCTTTTATGTTTTCGGTTGAAGTGCACTATGTCTAAATGAATCAAACTAATGAGCATATAAGCCTTTACGATTCATACAAGTGAGTAGTCACTTGAGACGTAAGTTTAATATGGTTTATCGGTTATATTGTGTTATAGAAATTAATATTTGTAGGAGGGCTTTTATGGTTATAACCCCTGGCATTAGGGATTTAACTTATGTGACACAATCCAATGGGGCAAAGTTTTTCACTTTGATCGCAGAAGAAATAACATGGGAGCTTGTAGATGGTATTTTTATTAAGGCATGGGGGTATAACGATTCCACCCCTGACCCCACTATTCGTGTTTGCCCAGGAGATCAAGTCTGTATATGAGTTAGTAATCGCTTACCAGAAAAAACGAGTGTAGATTGGCATAGTTTAATAGAGGAAATGAAAGCCGTCTTATAAACGCTTCTATAAATAGAAATTTAGTAGTATAAACCATAAGAATCTGCGCACTTACGGATAAGCCACAAAAGTCTCGCAGATTCTTTATTTATAACAAGCCTCGTCTTAGTTGGATAGTAATATATAGACCTAATAATCGGTCAGTGGTCATCATACCATTTTGTAAGTCTTTTAAATGCGATTCTTGTATGATTCCATTATTGACCGCTTGCGTAATATATTTTTCTGTTGCAGTACGCATAGCGGGTGATGCAGGATTCCACATTTGAGTCACCTTTATTTCCTCCTTTTTATCTTCTACAATTAGTTGGACCTTCATTTTGCTTGTGCTCGGTACGATTACCACACCCTCTAATTTGTAGCCGGTGGGCATTTTCCAAGATGATTTCACCTCGAAATGCGGACGATCGATAGAACCCGTCCAATCACCACCCCATATAATCCCGAGTCTTCGCGCTATATCTCCAACTTTCTTTAACGTCGTTACATCATATAAAGATTGAGGAGGACTAACAGCAATATCCCAGGCTAAACGTGATGTATGATTGCTACTTAATGTCCAAGTGACTATCTGGCCTGGTCTAGTACGCCCTTGCGCATATAAATAATTTTGCCTTGCTTGTGAGCGATATGTTTCGGTAATGAAGATATTGAGGATATCGGCCTTGTAACATTCTTGGAATAATAAACGACATGCTAATTGTGCAGGTGGTAATAACTCAGCTAAGTCTCTACATGTCACTGTTACATTTGTACTCACTTAGTACCCTCCTCTTCAGTTTTATCTTTTACAATCGCTAAGATATTTTTAATGAAATTCGGTGTGGGTAAACCCATCTTTGTTCCGTTTTCCGTAATTGAAATAAACTCAAGCACACAAAAGGCAATCGCTGCACCATCACCTGCGTACTCGATGCCAGGCACAACCACAGCCAATAAATACACAGAACCAACTAGCATTAAGTAATAAACCTTGCGTATGATGCCATTAAACCCAATACGACTATTTAAATTATGATTAACGATACCTGTCAAAATACCTGTCGCATAATCAATTGCCATAAACCCAATTAATACGGTTACCGCCATTCCCAATCCATCCACAGAATAAGATACAATTGTACCGATAACGCCACTCATTGTTGCAATCCATCTGTCCATTACAACACTTCCTTTTTTAGTCATAGAAAAGCCTTCCACAGTTAAGTGTGGAAGGCTTTATTAAAATCGAAATAAAAAACGTTATTCTATGCTATTTTATCTTCTTACTTCCCCACTAACCTGACTTAACTCTTGCTTGATTTTTTGGATTAAAGTCGGTCGATTATTGCCAAACGTTGCCTCAATACTGAATCCCGATGTCTCGTATACCTCTTTGACATCTGTAATACGCGCATCCATAGAAATGGACCAATCGGTATTTTGAATAGTAATAATATCACCTAAATTATATTCCTGCTGATACTTAAATGGGCTGTTTGTTAATATCTGTCCCTCCAAGAACTCTTCTTGCATAAACTCATTTAGTTGCTGTTGCCCACGATCAGTTAATGCCTTTATGATTTGTGGCTCTGGTATTGGTCGCTCTTCCTCATCGACCTCGGCTATATCTCTCGCATCTATAAAAATTTCATGGCGCTTGATTGCTGCATAACCACCAACCTCAATTATGCGACGTTCCACACCTTCTCCTAGTCCAGCTACGATCGCTAGATTTTTATAATTGAGATCGCTCTGTGTGTAATGTAGTGACTTCAAACTTTCAAATTGCGGAGAAAAAATTACGGGTGGATTAATAAATTGCCCCACCGTTAAATTACGACCTTCCACGACATCAAATACCCACTTCTTGTTTGTTAAATCGAGTGTAACTTCCCAACCTAACTTGCTTGATAATGATAGTGTGCTTATTTCTTCTGCCAAGTTTTTAAAACGAGAAGCATAAGTCATATGGACTCCCCGCTGAAAATCAGTAGCAATCACCAGTTGAGGTATTTTACGCATTGGGTTAGTTGGATTTACTAGATTATTATTTATAAAACGCTTCATCACTGTTTCGGCGCTTCCACTTTGATTATCGTAAGCCGTATACGTTGGTGGCATTGTTATACGCTGTGCAACAATCGACTTTAGCGCAAAGCCCTTTATGAGCCAGTTTTCAGTAATCTTGCCGTTTTCATCAAGTTCTATTTCTCTGTGCTTAATAATAAAAACCTTATTCAAATCGCTACCGATAAGAACAAGGTTATCTTTTACTAAAGTATCTGTATATTTTTTGTATCGATTGATTCTTAATTCTATGGCACCTATTCCATACCATGAACGGTTGAAAAACATGGATTCGTAGTTGTCTATTTCAGCTAGGATATCCATTTCAGAAGATAGGATTCGAATTGGTTTTTTCATTTACTCACCGTTTACCATAAATTCATATTCTTCTTCACGAACCCAACCTTTATTTCCTATTTTCCTTAAATCCTTTTCCGATATCCTGTCTTCATTAGTTTCTTCTTTAAATGTAAATTCTATTTCTTTCGTCTCTACATTTATGCGAAAAGCGATACAGTTTATAAAATCTTCTTTGTGCGCACCATAATCTAAGTCAACATAATCAATATCAACACCTAAAGTATAGTTTTGTAATTCCCTATAATTTACTAAATCCTCTTCAGGAGTAGGCATTGATTCATAACCATAACCGCTGTATTCTCCCGTATCGAAAATGAATGAACTGTCTTTTTTAAAATAATAAATTCTTCTTCCAAATTGTTTTAAATCGTTCATTCAATCACCCCCAACATATAATTTCCATACTGTAGGTGCCACCAAAAACATTTGATGAACAAACTAGTCCAACACTCCCCCCTAAGGAAGCAGTACCTTCACCTGTAACATAATTTGTAATATTTAGGACACCGTTTACACCACCAAATATTAAAGATCCTCCTGAGTTCCTGTTTCTTATTATCCCACACGTTGACGTGTAACTAGATCCATAATATTTCAGATTATGCACTACTATCACATATGCTTTAATTGGAAAACCTGCGTTAAACGAAATAGGTATATTAACTGAAGTCGTCGTACTAAAAGCATATGAAAAACTTTTGTTTGCTTCTTGCCCTGTGAACGTACCTGTTAAACCGAAAATATTAATACCGTGCCTAATATTAGACGTGTCGAAACTCGAATTTGTTAAACGTGTTCGACTCAGTGAAGTTCCGTTATAATACCCTGCTATTGGGCTAACATCTAAATAACCTGTCCCCCCTGCACGTAAAGTCCCTATGGATGTACTATTTGAGTAATCGGTTATTGTTCCCGTTACAATTCCGCTTTCAGTACCAATCGTATAAGGTGACAAAACTTGTGAAGTTGTAGCAGTCCCATACTCCCCCCCTTCACCCTGTAATATAAAATTTGTAGATGAAGCGTTATAACGTACTGTATAAATTGTATCCTGTACTAAATTTGTTAGGTTTGAACCTGTTGACTTTTTAAGAATATGCAATTTTCCACTTATTCTAATGTGTGCTGATAAAGTTCCTGTATGATGTTTGGGACATTTAAATGCAATTCCTACACCATCAGTCAAAGTAACATTGTTCGGTAAAGTAATTTCCAAAATAGGCATACCACCACTTTCAGACGTATATACTGCTTGTCCAATGTAATATACATGCGGTTTAACGTCATTCATATGCTGTTCTAACATATTATTATCAAATGATGGTAAAATTTTTGATCCTGCCCACGGACAAATAATATCTGCGCCACGTTCATCGGTTATATCTGAATTTGAAATATAAGTTTGACCACCAACAATTAAAACTTTGGCTAAAGAAATTTCATACACCGTTTGTGTTTGCGTCAATGTTGGAGCCACGGGTGTTGATGATGGAACACCTTTTTTAATAAACGCCTTCACATACCGTGCTTCTGTATTTAAATCCATTCTAATGACTATACGGTCAATACGACGGTTCCCCAAAGTTTCAGTATCATGCGTTAATGCTAATGAGCTATTGTTTTCGTAGTATCGTCCAAGTAAAAATGCAATACCTGTATCGATCGTTGTAATCATGTTTGAACCTTTTGTACTTACCGCTAACAGACTACCTGCGCCTTTCATAACTCCTGTTGTGATTAAAGCCTTAAAATAATCCGTAAACTCTTGGGCACTATACTCACGATCATATGTGCCATCTTCCCTCTGTACAGGGTCCATAAATCTATAATGTTCAGCCATTATTTCACATCCTTATACACTTAAATATTTGTGTTTATATTCTACATAGACCTCTGGATTACCACTATCTGTAATAAATGCAAAGCGATTATCACCAACATCCAAATTAAAAAATGTCGATGCTAAATCAATGTAATGGAACGCATTTTCTTTCACTCCATCCGGTCTCATAATCTCTACACGCTTATTCCCAAAACTAGTATCTAAAATGAGCATATGGTTTGCTGGTATTTCACGTTTCACACGGATAAACTCACCTGTTGTTAAGTTTGTTATTTTAGGATTGGTTACTGGTCCCCTGAATTCAACTCTTATTGGTGTTGGTACATCCCCTTTGTTTATCAGCAATTTCGAGTCGCCCCGCGTAGCAAAACGTACAGGAAAATGAAACGAAAATCGGAAGTTACTGATGAAATCCTCGAGCTTATAGTTTTCAGCAGTAACATCCTCCCAGAATGGTGAAGGACAAACTAGATTAATAATTGTTCTCTGAAATCGTATCCCATTATTTTCTCGTCCCACACCAAGAACCGGCACATTTTCAACGACTGCTTGAATTTCTCGCTTGGTGTTACCTTTCATATAAAGAAGTTTTCCTGGTCCTAATTTTGGGTTAAAGACAGATGTAAGTAGCTGTCGTTGTTCAATTAACGCTTCATTACTTTCAGCTAAGATAGAAACATTTAGCGTTATAGCACGCTGCTGTAAATAGCTATCGACATAAGTGCTACCATCTTGAAACGGTGCTGTCTGTGTCTGAATAACTGCTCCAACATCTGCTTTACCTTCCACAGATTGCAATAAAAAGGGACGTCTATTGGTTAATTCAATAGACTGCCCTAGAGTATTTGTAAAAAGTACTTTTTCAACCGTCATGTCATCCCCCACTCCATTGCAAGCTGTCGCTGCACTTGCATATGTTTTCTTGCAATTTCAGATGGTGATGCATTATCGCCATACACATATATATGTGTATCCCCATTACTATAAGTACGTGACTTATCAATAGATGATGATCCTAATGCAACATTTTCCTCCATTGTAGATGCTAGTCGCTGAGCAGCACCTGCAACTTTACCAACCATGTCATCCATACCTAAGACTAATCCTTGGCCGATATTAACACCGAAACCACGCATGATACGTGAAGGACTGTGAATATCTAATGCTTTTTGAATAGTATTTTTAATAGTATTTGCTATTGATTGTGCTTTAGAATGAAGTGCTCCTTCCTTGCTAGAAAGACCATCCAATAAACCTTGTCCCGCATCGACACCTACTTGATGTAAAGAGGTAAGTTCTTGTGCCGTAGCTACAGTTAACAATTTTATTTTTTGTACCCACTCTTTTTGCAATATGTCTAGTTGTTTGTTAGCCACATCACGCAGTTCCAAAATCTGTTTGTCTGTATCACTTTTCATACTGATAAGTTCCGTTTCAGCTTGTTTTCTTGCAAGGGCTGATTTTTCTTGATATAGCTTACTATATTGCGATAGCTGTTGATCAGTTAGTTGATTTAAAGCTATTAGTTGAGGTAATGCATTTGGCCCCATCTGACGTAAATCTTCAAGTAGTCCTTTATCAATCGCCTTTTCGGATAATTTTTCAATTTCATATTGCCAAACCTTAAAACCTTCAACTTGCGTACCAAGATTAACGAGTAATTGCTCACCCGTAATATCAATCTCTACTTTAAATTCATCGAATAGATTCTTAAACGAATAGAGTGATTGTGCACGTTTATCAACTGCATCTGTATAGGCTTTAGTTAAAGTCTCTTCTTGCTTTATTAAGTCCTCATTAATTTTTTGAATCTGATTTGAATAGTCGGTATTGATGGCTGTAATTTCTTTATTGATTGTTTGCACGGCATTTTGATAAGCCTTCTGTGCTTCCACACGCTCATTTGAATACAAGCCAAACTGATCTAAAGATTGTTCCCATAGTAATGCTTCATCAATAAGCGATAACTCTTCCATTGATTTTTTATCTTGTATAAATGACTTGATTCCGTCTAACCTATCTTTTTGAGCTTTTTCGATTAACAAAGTAGAATCTACTGATGCTTTTTTTTCAATTTCGCTAATTTTAACCGCAGCTTCCTCTTGGATACGTTGAATACTGTTGTTCTCTTCTTGTGTAGTTTTTCGTTTTTTAGCATAGGCATTACGATAAACTGCATCAACATCTTCTTTAGCTTGTTTTTCAATTTGAACAATTTCAGCATTGGTTTGATCAGCAATCTTCTTCTCTTCTTTACTATAGTGATTTGAAATATCTAGAAGGTTATTTGTTAAATCGTTCATGACTGCATTCAGATTATTTTTCCTTTCAGCCATCCCAATTTCCCAACCTTCAATTGTGTTACGACCTATGTCCATAAAAACACGAGATGGGGATTTAATACCTAAAACTTTCCTTGCCCAATCTGGAATAAGACCTGCTAATTCTTCTATTTTTCCTTTAACGTTGCCAAACATATCCCCAATACCGCGGATTAAACCAGATACAATGTCTGTACCTATGTTTTTTAAGCTGACTCCAGATAAAAAAGATTGGACCTCATTCCATATTGACTCGAATTTTCCTTTCACTTCACTCATTTTATTTCCAATGGCCGTTTTCATTTCATGAATTTTATTTTCTGCTGTTTGCTTAATCTCACTTACTCTATTTTTAGTAGCCGTCCATGCGTTATTCCAGCCATCACTAATTGCCTTGCCGAGTGCTTTGGCATCACTTGCAACATTTTCTGTGTATACCTTCCACCGAGACTTTATTTCACCAGTTTCCCAGTCTACTTTATTGACATGTTCTTCCGCTTGTAATTGTGCCTCACTTACAACCTTTTGGTGCATGTCCTCTGCATTAGCAACAGTTTCATCTCTTTTTTTCTTTGCCTCATCAATAACTGCTTGCGCCTCTTCAGCAGACATCGTACCTGTTTCATCTCGTTGTCTAACTGCCCATTTTTTCGTTTCGTTATATTGTTCTTCTGCTTCCTTTAAAACATCATCTTTTTGTTTAAGAGAGTTTCTTACAACTTCAGCCGCTTGCTCTGCTGTAATCTTTGAAGCCTCATTTTTTAAACTTTCTAGAATAACCTTTTGCTCAACTTCACTATCAGAAAGATGCTTAATCGCGTTCTCAGTCATCGTTTGTTGAATAAGGTTAATTTCTTGTTGCTCAGCTTCAGTGATTTCTCTATTGTTTTGAGAAGCATTTTGATAAATTTCTTCAATCCTCGCCTTACCACTTGTTATAACCAGTTGTTGCTTAGCTTGACTTTGTGCAACCCGTTCTAAAATTTTTGCTTCTTGTTCTTCAGTTAAGGCATCACTTTGAGCAAAATGATTTTGCATAGTCTCTAATTCTTGCGCATGATCAGATTGCATTTCGGTCAACACTTGATCGCCCATCTCATTATAAATACCTACCATGTTGGCTGCCATTTCTTCTGTCACTGCTACACCGGACCAAGCCATTTGGTTAAGTGCAACTGTTGCTTGATCAGATAATTCCAAGAAACTTCCTACTGATTCTGCGGTCGATTCTGATACTTTATCTTTCCAATCAGTAACTTGAATGGATGATTCATTTAGTTCACGACCAACTATATAGGCTGCTATCCCAAAACCTGTGAGCAAGCCTGCTGCTATCCCAACTGGCCCCGAGATTAATGCAAATGCCGCGCCAAATGCTGTTGTCGCGCCACCTGCTGCACCAATCGCCATAGAAAATCCACCTACAGCACTGATAATCGAACCAACACTGGATATTAACGTTCCTCCAACCACAAGTAAAGGACCAATCGCAGCTGCTAAGCCACCAATAATAACGATTGTTTTTTGTGTTTCAGATGATAAATTACTAAATTTCTCTATCCATGGTGCAATGACATCCATTACTTTAAGCACCATCGGTATTAAAATCTGACCAATACTAATACCAATATCTACAAGCTGATTTTTCATGATGGTCATTTGCGATTCGGTTGATTTGTAATTTTGAGCAGCCTCGTTGGATAATGCTGTATTATCTTTCCACGCTTGCGAAGAGGTATCCACTGCAGACGATAATAGGCCCGAAGCATTTGCCATACTTAATAGCACATCTGTTTCGTCGCCTTTAACACCCAATTCTGCTAGAACACTTGTTAAGTCGGCGCCTCCTTCTGAAGATTCAGCTAACCCCTTCACTAATGCATCTAATGCTGAAACAGCGTCCGTCTCGAATGCCTTTTTAAAATCAGCACTCGACATATTTGCTGCTTTTGCAAAACCAGATAAGCTCTCTCCACCATCACCGACAGCTTTTTGAATTTTTTGTAGAACTGTTGTCATGGCAGCTCCACCAGTATCAGCCTGGATACCTAAGCTAGACATTGTCCCAGCAAGACCCATGATTTGGGCCTCTGTCATGCCTAATTGCGCACCTTGTTTAGCAAATCCCATGCCCATTGCGATAATGTCAGATTCAGTTACACCCATCTTGTTACTAAGCTCAACGACAGAAGAGCCTAATCGGTCAAAATCCCCCTGGCTCATTCCAACGATACCAGCAAAACGAGCAAATTCTGTTGCCGCTTGCTCCCGCGTCATGCTTGTTGATGCACCTAAATCAATAACCGTACGTGAGAAAGATAGTAAATGATCTTCAGCTATCCCCAATTGACCAGCTGATTCAACAACTCCCGCTATTTCAGTAGCACTTACTGGTAACTCCTTAGCCATACTACGTATGCCGTCTTCAAGCTTTTTAAAATTTTCTTCACTCGTATTGACGGATTGCCGTACACCCGCAAATGCATTTTCAAAATCTACTGCGGCATTAAAAGCTAATACGCCAATAGCTTTGATAGGCGTTGAAATCGTAGAAATGCTTTCGCCAACTGATTTCACCTTCCCACCTATCTCCTGAAACTGACTCCATTTAGAGGATTGAACATCTAATTGAGTGCTCACTTCTGTTAATTGCGTATTTAATCCATTGTATTCAGCGAGCGCTTCATTGACAGCAATAGCCTGTTGTTCAATAGCTTCTGTGGAGGCTGATCCCGATGCTACTAATTCATCATATCTATTGCGTTGTTCTGTTAACTTAATGCTAGAGGCATCAACAGAACGAGATAAAATATTATGTTTTTGTGATAAACCCTCGATAGAGTTTTCATATTCACCACCGCGTGCTTGTAAAGCCTGTAATTCTGCTCCCATTGCAGTCAATCGTCTAATCGACTGATCGATAGAACCATTAAAATTAGCTGTATTGAGACTCAGTTCAACAGCACGAATATTCGTCATTTATTCTTCACCGCCTTTTTGCCAAAAATCAAAATTACAACCAAGGAATCTCGTCGGCTGTAACTTCTTCCACATCTTCATAGTCATCGTAGCCTTCTGAAAGCTCAAACCAAAAATGAATATCCATTTCATCTATTTCATGTAATTTGTAGCCTTCTTTTATTAATTCACGATAAAACTTTTTAATATTTTGATATGGAGTTAATCCGCTTACTTTCCCTCTTCACCACTAACGGCAGGTTTTGTTTCAAGCCCTCCAATGTTCAACACGCTATTAAATACACGCATAATTTCATCTTGTAGCTTGCCTGCCTCTAGACCATCCCATATGTCGTCCACAGTGAATTGATTATCGAAAACATTTACTACGAAACCAATCATTTCATCGAATGTTTCGACTGAAATGTCATTACCTTCTTTACGCATTTTTTCGTTCATCTTTAAGGCATTTCGGAATACTCGAGCCTTTACAAAGTCATTGCTAAACGTTTTCTCTTGGCCATCAATCTTTAATGTAATTTGCATAATTTATCCATCCTTTTTATCGTAATAAAAAAAGAAACCCTCGAAAGGGCTTCTCTCTTTTAAGGTGTTGGTACTGTTTCACTTGGTTTTGCCACTGCAGCAAAGAACGTTTCTGCTGTCGCTGTAACGCCCGCATCACGTGTATCGACAGTATGTTTGATGATACCTTCGATTAATGGTAGTGCCTCACCACCAAATGGATACACTTTATAGCTTGTTTCTCCTTTTTTACGTGTAGTATTCAATTCTTCACCTGGTTTTAATTTTGCTTTTAACAGCCAGACCATTCTAGATCCAGATTCAAAACCAATTGCCATTGCATTTGGCGTATCATTTGCATTTGTGATGATACCGCCTTCTGCAGATTTTTTATGCCCATACCAGTCAACAAGTACTTCTGTTGGTAAGTCTGCTGTTTCACCAGCAATAGTAATAGAATCCAATTGTGCCTCTTGGTCTACGACACGATCTCCCGCATCCAAATGCGCTTCTGAGAAGTTAGGTGTCAGTGTTAGAGAAATAGGCATTGTTAATGTTTTCACTTCGCCCCAAGTTTCTGTTTGTTCGTTTGTCATTAGTGCATAGTGGATACGCTTTAAGCTAATTTTTTGTGGTTTTTCATTTACTGTTGTTGTCATTTACATGACCTCCCAATTTTTTATTATTAATCATCAAAAAAGACGAATTGCAACACTCTATTAAAGTGAGATTCGCCTTCTTCGTATGGTACATCATATTCTAAAACTCGTTCATAGCCAGCCTTCTCCATCAATTGTTTGATGCTCTCTACTAGGTGATGGTAACTCGAGACAGACCATACATGTAGTTGTATAATTCGCTCCGTCTCTATTTCCTTCTCGCCGATTTCAAAGTTTGGCTTTGCACTTACCTCCAAAAAGGTAATAAACTGATTTGGTTTTTCCGAGCCAGTAGGGATTCCGTTAAATACGACCGATAAACCTAGTGGCTCTAATATAGTAGGAATGTGAACAAATAAATCTCTCATGCCTTTATCTCCTCAATCTCTATCTGCCAATCCATTAATTGTAATAGCGATCACATTTTTTCTTTGTGATGGTTATACACCCTCCCTTCAGTGAATGAAAAATTGCACTCCTATAATAGAGTATTAATTCCAACAGCGAAGGCTCTTCAGCATTCATGTAATTAGCAATTCCTTGAAAAGTTAATACGTCAGCTGATTGCTCGCTAGCTGCCATTTTCATGTGTACTCGCATGTTCATGCTTAATCACCTCCCTTCAAGGCTGATATGATTTATAAAGCTTTGAATGAATTTAATGTTTACTAGACTTCTATTAATCTTCTAACCTTAGACATACTGTGTATAATGTCTTCTTTTAATATGAATTCCTCTTGCTTTAACCGCTCGAGTTCATCACTACCTGCCCACTTCATTTGCCGAAAAACTTCTCGTATTCTTGCTTGTTGGTTACGTGTATACTCATCGGTATAAAAGCAAACATACTCTCGACCACAGTTCGGGCAAGTAAAATAGGTTTTCTCAATAGCTTGTTGTAGTTTGACCTTCTTAAAAAGTTGGACATAGAATTTGTGGCCGCATGATTTATTGCACTTAGCATAAATAGGTTCCATGGAATCTCTTCACTTCCTTCTATCGTAAAAATAAGCTCACAGGACTTCACGTTTCATTCAGAACAATCGAGTAGGAGGGAGTGATTAACTCCCGACCTCTCACACCACCGTACGTACCGTTCGGTATACGGCGGTTCAATTAAGTTGATAACGCAAAGTTTCATAACGAGCTAATAGACTTTTGAGCCCTCGGGAACTCCAATAGGAGTTTCCGAGGGTTCTGTCTAGTATCGGGCTTTTAGATATTCTCCAGTAACTTTTACGTGAGTTGCCCCATTCGTAAGCCTTTCCTTTCGAGGCGCCTAACCCTATGAGTTTTCTCACCTTGGTTCTTGGTAGCTTCCAATCCTTCCACGTACACATTCGAAGTCTTCTTCTGATCCACGAATCGAAGTTCCTGAAAACACTTGGCGTATCTGCCAATGCGAAGTAACCGCACCACCCTATCAGGTATTGATTGAGTTCCTGGATACGATAATCTATCGAATAAGGTTTCTTCCTAGAGGTTATCTCTCGAATTTTGTTCTTCATCCGTTTCACGCTTTCTTTGGCGATGCGAACCTTTAGTTCTATACCATTAGTGAAACTGAATCCAAGAAACTTCCTTTTCCAAGGACGGTCTACTGCTGACTTATTCAGGTTAACTTTCAACTTAAGTTTCCCTTCAATAAACCAAGTAACAGAGTTCATGACCCGATTGCCTGATTTCTTTGTTTTCACATAGATATTGCAGTCATCGGCGTATCTTACAAATTTATGACCTCTTTCCTCCAATTCCTTGTCCAGTTCATCAAGTACGATGTTGGAAAGCAGTGGACTTAGGGGACCTCCTTGCGGAGTACCTTCTTCACTAGTTGTCACGATACCATTTATCATGATGCCCGATTTCAAGTATTTACGGATTAACTTAAGCAGATGCTTATCTTCGATTCGTTTCGCAAGTACACCCATGAGCCTATCATGGTTCACCTTGTCGAAGAATTTCTCCAAGTCTATGTCCACTACCCAGCGATTCCCTTCCCGTATATATCCTTTTGCTTCCCTTATCGCACCATGAGCGCTTCGATTTGGTCGAAACCCGTAACTATGGTCTGAAAAAGTCGGGTCATATAGAAAAGTTAACACTTGGGCAATGGCTTGTTGAATAAAACGGTCTGTCACGGTAGGGATACCTAATAAACGCACACCACCAGCAGGTTTCGGGATTTCGACTCTGCGGACAGGCTGCGGTTCATAAGTTCCCTGAAGAAGTTCCATTTTCATGGTTTCCCAGTGTTGTAGGATATGCTTTCGTAGGTTTTGTACGGGCATTTCGTCGACACCGTGGCTCCCTTTATTACGCTCCACCCGTTTTAAGGCAGAGAGCAGATTTTCGCGTGACAGGATTCGTTCCATTAACATTGGTTACGCCTCTTTCCGTGAACAACAGTTCTTCTTATGCCAGTTCTGCTCCACCATCTTGAAGTCCCCATGGGATTCACCATTTCCTCCTTCAAGCATGCCTTATCGGTTATCTGTGTTCTTCGCAGTTTACTGAATGCCAAGATGTTGTTCTCTCTTAATTGTTCAGCCCTTCCCATCCTTCTCGAGTCAGAATGGTACTACGGCTTCTGCTGACTTCTGATTGTTCAGCTATTCATCACTGAATAGGTTACCAAGTGTACTTGGCGTACCAACCAGACCTCCCCAGGTAAGAACGTAGTCTTTCCCTCCATCTATCTGCTTCATTTACTACATATGACCTTCGGCAGAAAGGGCTTCGTTTTGTTATGCAAACTCACCCAGTCGTACATAGCCTTCTATGAAGTTCGTGTTCCTCAGACCGGAGGTTTGCCGCTCGCTTCCTTCAGATTCCGCGTCACCGCGAACACCCTTGCGTTAAGCTAACTATTACTTCTGCCTTCACAGTTCGGGACTTGCACCCTATAGACTACGCCCATGCTGGGCGCACATACAAAAGACCACTCTTTGGAGTGGTCTCAACTTAAAGGGGAAATTTCTTTCATGTGATAATATTCGTTTACCGAACTATCACACTACCATCTTATAACGGATTATCAACACTTGCTATTCACTCTACTGAGTGTCAGTTAAGTGAAAGTTCATTTTCTTTATGGAGATTCTAACGATTTTTCATCTAACCAGAAATAGAAAAGGCCTCTCTTATTTGAGTGACCTTCAGCTCTCCTTGTGATTTATTTGTGATAGTGTTCGTTTGCCGAACTATTACTTTACCATCATATAATGGAACTTCAATACTTGCTATTCACACTACTGAGTGTCAGTTAAGTGAAAGTTCATTTTCTTGATGGAGATCCTAACGATTTTTCATCTAACTAGAAATAGAAAAGGCCTCTCTTATTTGAGTGGCCTTCAGCTCTACTGGTGATTTATTTGTGTTTTTGTTCGTTTGCCGAACTATTACTTTACCATCATATAATGGAATATCCATACTTGCTATTCACTCTACTCGGTGTCAGGATTGTGAAAGCTTTATTTCATGTGCAAATCGCACCATCTTCGCGATTTCAGCATGCTTTTTATATATGTAGCTGGCGCTGTAATTTAACTCTTCTGCAATTTCCTCTAATGTCATACCATCCACATATTTTAACTTTAATATCTTATGATTTAACCCTTTAAACTTACTAATCAGTTCCATAAAATTCTTCTGTTCAGTTTGCTTAATTTGTAATTCCGTTTCGATTCGTTCGATGCGTTCCTCAAGTTTCGCTCCGTCAGATTCAGCAGTAAGCTTTACGCCTGCTAAATCCCCACTTACCCAACGTCTCAATTCTTTTTGGGACTGCTCAAGATTGAATTCAAGATAGGCAATATCATCTTCAATTTGTTGATAATCTCGTAACCATTCATACATACTTAGCACCTACTTTATATTTTTATCGATACTTTGAAAGGAAAACAAGTATACTCATGGGTAGCAGACCGTTGCTAACCTATGTTATATTTTTATAGACTTATTAATTCCAAGCTCGTTATTGGTTGCCGCCTTTGACGAGCTTTTTTATTACCCTCAATTTACCTTTAAAATCTGTGTACATTTTTTCTCCCTTATATGCGACTCTTTTGCTGTTTAGATGATTGCCCCGTTGCCTTTCACAACTTCTAAAGCAGAAGCTACACCATCAATATATTCTTTATGCCCTTTATATTCCTTTACAAGATTGGATAATGTACAATCACCAAACGGCATATCACCGTGGTTTAGTACTTCCTGAATTATCTGTTGCTGCAATTCAAGTAAGTACTGCTCCGACTGCTCTAGTAAATCGTTGAGTGCCTCTACATATTCTTGATTCTTATCGGGGAATTCTAGTGCTTCTTGTAGATTAATCATCATGGCTTCCACGACATCTGCGCCTGAGCTCTCATCATGAAAAGTTAATAAATCACCATTTTCATCCACAATTTGAGCACTCGTTACTTTGTCACTATAAAAATTGATAGCTGTTACTTTCATTTTATTGCCTAAAACATTTAATCTAGCTTTCATTTGATTCACCTCTAAATTATTTAATCGCGTTTGAACAAATTATCAATCTTTGTTTCATATTCAAATGAAACAAATTTTCCGTATACCTTCTACCAAAATAAAAATTTCTTTTTACAGGTTCATTAAATACCTTTAAACGGTATTGATATACAAAAAAAATCATCGTAGTGACCATCATTAACAATAGGTAACTTTATCACCTCTTCTGAAATGCCATAGAGTTTTGCCGCTCTTCTTAATATTAACCCTGGAATAGCAGTGATACCTCTTTCATAATTACTCAATGTTTCAGCTGGTATCTCCATTTTCAAAGCTGCATCAGCTTGTTCTAATTCAGCATTTATACGAGCCGCTGTTAGAGAAATTCGGAACATATTACCATCTCCTTTCAAATGTAATCATAATATAATACCTTTAAACGGTATAGTCAAGCATATTACAAAAATTAATACTTTTTATAGGTATTAATATGTTTACACAACTACCGAATATCGGTATTATAATTAATAAAGGAGGTGCTTTACTATGGACAATTCGGATAAGCTAAAGTTAGTTTTTTCTACAAACCTAAAAAAACAATTAGATACAAGAGGATTAAATCAAACGGATATGGCCAGAGATTTAAACATCCCCGAGACAACAGTTTCTAATTGGATGAAAGCCAGCACATACCCTAGACCTGATAAATTACAATTAATGGCGGATTATTTTAATATAAAGCGTTCAGATTTAACGGAAGAACAGCCAACGAATTTAATAGAAGTACAACCCAATTTCGTCAGAATTCCAATCCTTGGTGTAATTGCTTGTGGAGATCCCATCCTTGCAGAACAAAATGTTGAAGGCTATATGTATGAATTCTCCGATTTATTACCAACTGGTAATATCTTTGCTTTAGTCGCAAAAGGTGATTCGATGGAACCTACCATACCAGATGGCTCTAAAGTTTTAATAAGAGAACAAAGCGAAGTAGAATATGGTGAGATTGCTGCCGTGTTAGTAAATGGTGATACAGAAGCAACACTTAAACGGGTAAAAAAACAGGGAGATACAATTTTACTTATGCCAGATAACCCTAAGCATGAACCTTATATAGTTAATGAAAATAATCCTGCAAAGATTATTGGTAAAGCTGTCAGTTTTAAAGTTACACTTTAACAAAATTTGATAAAATCCATAAATTGTATGAGAGTAGCTCAATCGCTGCTCTTTTTTTATTACAACTATTGATATTTAGCTGATACAAATGACACCATCTAGAAATTGATCAAGGCTAGGTATGGTCTTCAAACTTCCGAATATCAAGGTATTTTTGACACTCCTACGCACATACTTGAAGAGGACATTTTCAAGTGGGAATGCCAATATTTTTATATCATTATAATAATAATGGTTATCATTTGATTTTTGTTTAAAAGAAGCAGTAGTATGGAATTGTATTAAGGAAATTGGTCCATAACCAAACTATTATACTAATGTAACAATATCAGAGGAGGAGTTTACATGAATTATAAAAATATTACGGTTGCAGGAAGTGGCGTTCTAGGTAGTCAAATTGCCTACCAATCAGCTTTTAACGGGTTTAATGTAACTGTCTATGATATCAATGACGATGCGTTAAAAAATGCGCAAGATCGTATTTCAAACTTAAAACCATTCTATCAGCAAGATTTAGGTGCGACACAAGAAGAAGTAGATGCTGCCTATGCCCGTCTGACTTTTAATAGCAACTTAGCAGAAGCTGTTGCAGATGCCGATCTTGTAATCGAAGCGATTCCTGAAGTCGTAAAAATCAAAACAGAATTTTACACGAATCTTAGTAAACTTGCACCACAAAAAACCATCTTTGCAACCAATTCATCAACATTATTACCAAGTCAATTTGCAGAAGCTACTGGACGTCCAGAGAAGTTTTTAGCACTACATTTTGCCAATACGATTTGGAAAAACAACACAGCCGAAATCATGAAACACCCTGGTACAGATATGAACGTATTTGATGAGGTCGTTGAATTCGCTAAAGCAATCGGCATGGTGCCACTACCATTATATAAAGAACAACCAGGTTACATTTTAAATTCATTGCTTGTTCCTTTCTTAGATGCAGCTGAAATGCTATTAGTAAAAGAAATAGCTGACCCAGAAACAATAGACAAAACTTGGATGATTGGTACAGGTGCACCACTTGGCCCATTCGCTATTTTAGACGTTGTAGGCATTAACACAGCATTCAATATTGTCCAAGCTAAGGCTGCAGCTACTGGCGATGACAACATGAATAAATTAGCCAACCTGTTAAAAATAGAGTATATCGACCAAGGTAAACTTGGACGCGCAACGGGCGAAGGCTTCTACAAATATCCAAACCCTAACTTTGCAAAGCCTGATTTTCTTAAAGGCTAATCGCTTTAGAAACCAATAACAAAACCCTGCTGATTCTAAATGATGAATCAACAGGGTTTTTTTGCTTTACTCAATTCTCTATTGTGTATAGTGGTCAAGTTGTAATCTCTGATGTGTGTTTGCCTTATCTTCTATTAAAGGCAACTATCACTGCTGATTTTTGTTTTTGTTCATTAGAAACCATCACCTGCACAACTCATTTTTAGTAGATCTTGATAGCCAATATTTTAGATGCAGTTCAGTTATTCAACACTTGAACCTGTGCCTATAGAGACTGCTTTTGTTACTACATTATCTCCATTACTATTCTTTAAACGAATAGAACCTCCCGTAACAGATGTCGATGATTTTAATCGCATCGTTATTATTTTTTGAGCGATCCCCTGGCTATTAGCCGTCAAAGTACCAATATCGTAGTATCCATAGCTTGTCGGCCAAGTCCCATCTGAATTTTGCACTTGAGAAATCGATGTTCCGCCTGGTAGATAAACCTGAATTCGATAGCCATTCGCAGAGGTAAATGGTGTTAACCCATTCACAGTAACTGTCACATTAAATGTATCACCATTATTAGGCAATACAGAAGGCACATCTACAGCATAACTTAATGTAGGTAATGGATCTACATCTGAACCATAGGATCCATCTGCAAATGTTGAACGGTCATACCATAAATAGCCTGCATTAGGCTGGCGCCATGGTTCACCTAAAATCTCAGTTGAAGTTTGAGGATTCTCTAATGACAATCTAGGCGTTACTGTATCCAATGTAATCGATGTTTGTGCAAAAGTTGTATAACTTTCATCTTGTGCTAACCAGTCAATTACATTAATTAATAATTCGCCATTATCGTTCGCTATAAAGCCATCGTATGTTCTTTTTACATTTCCTGTTTCTTCATTCCGATATTTAGGTGTTGCATCTTCAACGGGTGAAGAATCTCCAATAAATGCGGCTTTTCCTAATTCCTTTTTACCAATTGCAACATATGGTCCTTCTGCTAGACCACCGCCAGCATATACACCTTGATCCACTGAATTCGACCATTTATTTGCCGATTCAGTTAAGCCATTTGGTAAATAGACAATCCCTTTCGCCAGATTTGGATTGGTAATTGCCAGTGTAGAACCTGCATGAATTGAAACTTCTGATACACCAGCTGTAATCCCGAATGACTCACTTGTAGAAACCACTTGATTTGCCACAGTATTATCAATTGAATTGTAACGGAACTCTACTCCAAATTCATCGCTTAACCAAGTAGAGCTTTCAACGCCATTTAACGCATTTGCTTCAGCTGACGACATGCCTAATGTTGGATTATTATAGGCACCACGACGCCAGCCATTCATAATTTCATTGGAGTCCCAACGATTTAAATTCCGGTCAGCATTATAATGATCTGCGATAAAGAACACACCGCCTCCCAACTCTGCAAATGTAGCAATTGCTTCTTGTTCAGAAGCGGTAAATGGGATTTGCGCCTCCGGAATGACAAAGACATCATAATTTATCAAATCATTTAAAGTTAATGGCGCATCACTACGGAATTCTTCTACTGTATATCCTTCTGCAGTTAATCCCTCAGCAAAATCAGAAAAAGCACCATCAATTACCCAATCAGCTTGGCCAGCTGTTTGACCATGACTATTATCAAATAATACTGAATAACCATTTGAGTGCACAGGCGTAATAATAGGCGCTGGATCTTGTGCATTTTCTGCCGAGCCCGTATTCACAAATATTGAACTAATCAACACTGTACTTAATACTGCTGAAAACACAAATTTAGATTTCTTCCTCATAGTAATCAACCTCCATTTTTTATGAACTTCTAGCTCGCAGCAAAATATTATTCGAAAAGTCGTTACTACCCCCTAACTAATTTTGTACGAATTTTGTTGGACATATATTCAACGATTAAAATAAGCAAGATTAAGCCTATTAAAATCGAACCAACCTCTGACCACCGATAGGCATTCATCGCAAAAATTAATGGCGCTCCAATACCTCCAGCACCCACTAAACCAAGAACGGTCGCATCTCGTAAATTCATATCAAAACGATAAATCACAATCGATAGAAATGATGCCAAAAGCTGCGGCAATATACCAAATCGAATTTTTTCTAAAGTTGTGCAGCCAATTGATTCCATCGATTCTAGAATAGATATATCTAGATCTTCAATGACGTCTACATATAATTTTGATAACATACCAATACTTACGAGTGACATGGTGAGAACACCTGCAAAAGGCCCTGGTCCCGTGACACGAATAAACATTAACCCATACACAATAGCTGGGATTGTTCGAATCAAAATTAATAAAAATCGAACAACATATGCAATTGGCTTTGGGACAATATTAGAAGCGGATAAAAAAGCAAGTGGAATGGCTAAAATCGAACCAACGATTGTTCCTAAAAATGCAATCGCCATCGTTTCGATTAATAAATATGGCACACCACTTGTCGTTAAATTCACTAATAAGGACAAATCTGGTTGAACCATACCGACTAAAATATTTTTAGCAATTGTAAAGCCGTTCGTTGTCAGCTGCTCAAATTCAATTGCCGATAAAGACCATCCAAAAAGAAGGCATAAAATGAAGATGGTCACTAATTGCGTGACACGACGATTCGGTTCTAGTTCATATTGTTTTTGAATGACATCCATGCGTAATCTCCTACATTAATTTCTTTCGATAATGTTCACTAATTGTTTCAATCAAAAAGACCGTGACGACTAATAAGAGTAAAATCATGCCAACGTTCGCATAATTTCTCCAGCCTAAACTCTCATTTAACAATAGCCCGATTCCACCTGCTCCGACATACCCTAAAATAGAGGCATACCGTACGTTTCCTTCGAAGCAAAATAAAGACATAGATAAATAATTAGGAAGAATTTGAGGGAAGATCGCATAACGAAATGACTGAATGGTTGTTAAGCCCATTGAATTCATCGCCTCATAAGCATCCATATTGGCATTTTCGATTTGCTCATATAATAATTTCCCTACATAGGCGACTGTAAATAAGAAAATTGCCACTGTACCGGCGACCGTTCCTAATCCAAAAACGAAGGTAGCAACTAATGCGACAATTAAAGTTGGTAGCGTACGCAGTAAACTAAGAAGAAACTTCATTGTTGCTGACAACCACTTCCACTTCGTCATATTACTTGCTGCAAGGATTGCTAAAGGTAATGCACATAGAACGCCCATTAAAGAGCCCAAAAGCGACATTTTTATCGTATCTAATAATGGTTTCCAAATGTGAGGGAAATACGCCCAAGTCGGAGGAACCATCTGTTGTAAAATCACAAAAAATTGTTCGATTCGTTTAATAATTGTTTCAACATTAAAGCCTGTGATCACAGCAGAGAAATAAGTAAGCAGAAGGATTGCTACCACAACTAAAGGCGTAAGAGCACGCTTTTCTGTCACTTCTTTTCCATTTGGGAGTATTATTTTTTTAGTTGGTAACAGCTTGTCGAACATCTACTACGCTACTCCCTTCTTCTACCTGACCATTATAAATTTGCTGGAGTACTGCCTCTGTGACATCTTTTGCTGCTCCATCATAAACGATTTCTCCAGCACGAATGCCAATAACCCGATTAGCATATTCGAGCGCTAATTCCACATGATGAATGTTCATTATCACCGTCATGTTAAGTTCTTTATTGATCCGTCGGAAATCATCCATTACTTGATGTGCTGTTACTGGGTCTAGTGAGGCTACTGGTTCATCTGCTAATATGATTTTGGGATTTTGCGCTAGAGTACGTGCCAGTGCCACACGTTGTTGTTGCCCGCCTGACAGTTGATCTACACGTACATAGGCTTTATCTAAAATTCCTACGCGATCTAATGCCATCAAAGCCTGCTTCTTCTGCTGTTCTGTGAAGATTCCCAACAGTTTTCTCCAAAAGGGCATTTCTGGAACGAAAGACACGAGTACATTTTTGATGACCGAAATACGTGTGACTAGATTAAAAGATTGAAAGATCATACCAATATTACGTCGAAATTGACGTACACTTTTACCTTTCAATGTATTAATATCCACCTCATCAACCAATAATGTGCCCCCTGTAATTTCATGCATTCGATTAATACAGCGTAATAGCGTTGACTTCCCTGCCCCTGAAAGCCCAATAATTGCGACATATTCGCCTTGTTGAATCTGCAAGTCCACATTTTTCAATGCTGAAAAACCATTGGGATATTGTTTTTGTACTTGTTTAAAAGCAATCATGTCCTTACTCCATTCTTAGAAAAAATGAGAACATTGCTAGAACGTTCTCATTTCCTCTTGTTATTCGATTGAACGTTTCTCCATTATTTTGAACCTAATTGTTGTACAATTTCTTGTGCTTTACGCTCATTATCATAGTCTGAATCCGTTGCTTCTTGATAACCCTCATGACTATACACAGCGATAACGGCTTTACCTTCTTCAGACTTTCCGATATTAATGAACGCTTGTTGTAATACTTTTTTCAGTTCATCGTCCATAATCTCTGAGTTTTTACTTACACTAATAGTGTCATTATAAATAGCAGGCATCACACCGATTAAATCTGTTTCTGCCCAAATATCTGCTTTACGATTAAAATCAGTCGTCCAAGCTTCCTCGTAATCACGACGAGCATCAGCAAACGTAACGAGTAAATCTGTTTGCCCTGAAGCTAAACGAGCAAAGGCTGTACCATAAGAATCTGCTTGTACAACTTTGGATAAATCGGTAATCGTTTTCTTATAGTTTTCTTGTAACCATAATGCAGGATAAATATAGCCTGCTGGTGAAGAAGAAGACATAACATTCCAGTTCGCACTATCTAAATCTTCAAATGTTAGTTCTTCACCCTTATTTACTTTCGCTGCAAGCTCTTGACCTTTTGCTGATGGACCAGCAATTAAAATCCCACGATAGGAAATGGCTTGCGCTGCCGTTGCTTCTGTTGGTTCATTCTGATTCCAATCAGCAGGGTTATCTGAATCATTGTTTAATCCTGCACGCGTAGCTGTTAAAATTACTTCTGCTCCATCGTCATAAAGGACATATGTACCTCCTGGAATAAAGCCAATATCCGTTGTTCCTGCAGATAATGCTTCTCCCACAGCCTCATAATTTGTCCCAACTGTAATATCGATTTTATCTACGTCATAACCTAAACTTGCTAATTCTGTCTTCAACAAATCTTTTAACGGTTCTGTTGCTGTAATAATTTCTTGTGGATCACGAGATGGCACAAATCCGATTGCTAGTTTTTCAAGCTTTTTGTTACCTGAATTCTCTTCTGTATCTGGATTATCTGTAGCATTCGTTGCCTCGCTTGAGTCATTATTTCCTGTTGATTCATTTCCACAAGCTACTAGTAATAAAGCAAGTAGAAATGTTGCAAACATAAGAAACTTTTTCAAATGTGTTTCCCCCTCAGGTTTTATTTAATGCTCCATAAATATAGCAAAGCATTGTTAAACACATATGAAGTGTTTATATTATTTTCTAAAATATGTAAATTGATTGTAAATTTCTTTTACCACTTCTTTTTTAACTTTCTAAACATCGTATACTAAAGTCAATTCAAATCATTTGGAGGTTAAGCAATTTTATGGAGACAAAAAAACTGCAATTACTTGTAACAAGTGACATCCATGGCTATCTTATGCCTACTACCTATCGCCGTACATTAGAACCTTTAGGGTTAGTGAAATTAGCAAGTATTATAGAGGAATTGCGTGGACAAACACCAAGTCTGTTAATTGATAACGGTGATTTAATACAAGGTAGTCCGCTAGCTTCTTATTACCATGCCAGTCGCTCCGATAGACCAAACCCCATTATCGAAGTAGCCAATTTCTTAGGCTATGACGTTGCGATATTTGGGAATCATGAATTTAATTATGGGCTCCCCTTCTTAAAAAAAGCAGTTACACAATCACAATTCCCTTGGTTAAGTGGGAATATTTTTCATAAAGATGGCGCAACATATACGCAACCCTATATTGTCAAAGAATTAGATGGGATACGCATTGGTATCATTGGAGTCACAACGCATTTTGTTCCCGTTTGGGAAGAGGCTACTCATATAGAGGGCTTAGATTTTCATGATGCCTTTGAGAGCGCAAAAAGATGGATCACGCATATACGTCAACATGAAAAAGTAGATGTGGTGGTGCTATGTTATCATGGTGGATTTTCACATAATTTATCAACAGGTGAATTAATTGAACCATACACAGGAGAAAATCAAGGTTATCTCATGTGTAAAGAACTTGATTGCGATATTGTCATCACTGGCCATCAACATCGTGAAATTGCGACAAAAGCCTTCACCAAATCCGTTGTACAGCCTGGCACGAAAGGAAATTGCCTTGCTGCCATTACGATTGCTCTCGATATAGAGAATGGACAAATCATCAACATGCATCATGAAGCAGACTTACATTACGTGGAAGAAGATACACCCGCTTACCCGCAAGTAACATCACTCGTGGAACCCATTCATCAACAAACGGAAGACTGGTTGGATGAGCCCCTAGGGGCCATTGAAGGAAACATGTTATTTGAAAATGCCTTTCATGTACGTGTCTATAAACATCCATATATCGAGTTTATTCAAAATGTACAAATGGCGTTGACCAACACTTCAATCTCATGTACGGCATTATTTCACGATGGACCTGGAGGATTTCCAAAAGATGTCACGAGAAGACATATTGTGACAAACTATATTTTTCCCAATACATTAAAAGTGTTACGAGTGAAGGGGAAACATATTGTCCAAGCGCTTGAACAAAATGCTAGCTATTTTTCACTAAAGGATGGGGATTTAACGATAGCAAAAAGCTTTCTTCACCCGAAAGCGCAACCCTATAATTATGATATGTGGGAAGGAATTAACTACACCCTAGATATTCGTCGTCCGATTGGAGAAAGAGTAACAGAAGTGACTTTTCAAGGCGAGCCACTAAATCTGCAAGCTTCCTATGATGTCGTGATGAATAATTATCGTGCTACGGGTGCTGGGAACTTCCCCTATTTTGCGGAATGTCCCATTGTAAAAGATGTTCAAACTGATATGACGGAAATCATTACGCGTTATTTTGAAAAGTATCCGATTGTTCAAGCGAAGTGTCGCCGAAATTGGACAATATTATTTTGAACTTAAATTAAATCTCTTTATAAGAGTTAAACTGGTACTATATGTACGGACAAAACGGAAAATAAGCTTCTTATAGTTTCCGAAAAAGCAATAAAGCATAAACTTTCCAATCAGAAAATTTATGCTTTACGTCTTAAGTTTGTGATTTTAAGTATATCTTCGCCAATTTCTTAACGATATATTTGCCAACACAGTAATACCAACCTTTTCAGGCTACTTGGTTTTAATACCCAATGTATTTAAAATTGTTATATTGATTTCAATTGAATTTACCTATAACTTTTGGCATTGTTTTGATTAATTTTTTTACTTTTGGCGTATGTATGCTTAACGATTTACAATAGACAACTAGTAAGTTCATTTATGTAGAAAATTAAATAAATAAATGCCCATAATTATAATCGATTGTAGGCATCCAACAGAATAAAATTCCCAGTATGTCAATAAAAGGACAAAAAGGGGTTAGTGAAGATGGAGTTGAAGTAAACATTCTGTTTTCTTCCAATGATAATAAACGAATTCCGGAAGGAACCTATTTAGAAATTACTGCTGATAAAGATAAAGAAGCTAATAAAAAGACTTCAGGTAGAATTTCATTGATTAATGAATATAAAGTTATTGAAAGTAAAGATGTACCTAAAGAAATAAAGGAAAAATTAGAATAAAACAACTTAGCCCCTCTCTAAGTAGAGGGGGCTTTTTATGTTGTTGTAGATTTGAAATAAAGTCGTACCGTTTGTAAAAAAGATATATCGTTTAAAATAAAGTTACACCGTTTGGAAATAATTTGATAAAATTGTGTCACAATCCATTACATTTGGCACCGCAAACGGAACATATTGAGAGTATTGTGTAGGTGACAAGAAAACAGAATGAGTGACGCAAGGAATAAATGTTATTTACACTTTGCTGAGGGGGTACTTATGAAAACTCACTATTATTTAGGTTGGTTTAACAATTTTTTTCCAGAGAATCTGGGTAGGGCGTTACAGGAGGATATAACTGTTAGAAAATCGCTTGCTATGATTAGCTCGAATCCATCTATTTTTGAAGATGATGGTGCTACTGAACGCTCTTGGCTTGACCAGGCTGGCATTATGTTTGATGAATATCATTTAATTAATTATCGCTTACAGAAGGAAGATGCCCAAACGATAATTCAAAATGCTTCCGTCATTTTCTTGTTGGGTGGCAATATTCTTAATCAAAATGGTTTTTTGATGGAATATGAATTATCGGATTCGATTAAAAAAAGCAACGCCGTTGTAATGGGAGCAAGCGCTGGGGCAATCAACATGTCCGCTAAATGGTTATGCTCGAAAAACTTTGGAGATGAAGTTGAAATGAGCTCTGTTTACGATGGAATCGGTCTTGACAATTTTTCCGTCCTGTCTCATTTTGATCTTGAAAATAACATGGCACTGGTTCAAAGCGAACTATCTCCCCTATCGGAAGAAATAAATATTTATGCGTCGAACAAAGATTGCGCTGTACGTGTAAAAGGAGACAAAATCGACATTTTAGGCAATGTATATTTAATTTCCCACTCAAAGATTCAGAAATTGGATGAGACGCTCTAGTTGTGGTGAATAGCTATGGCTTAACTGAATTAATTTCTTTATGCAAAGCTTAAATAAAAAAACCGCAAAAATGCTCTACCTGCATTCTCACGGTTTAAATTACAATATTTTATCAAGTATGTTTTACCATCATTTGTGATACGGTTCTCCGTAACTGGTATAAGTGCGGTTTAAATATGTTGTAATTCATACTTTATTTTTTCTTTTGGTAAATAATCTTTCTTATAATGCGTACATTGTAAGTTATAAAGATTATCTACTAATTCTGCTGATTCATCTTCTAAATATTTCTTGAATATATTTTTAAGGTTACTTGAAAAATTAAGCTTATATTCTTCTTTGTATTTATCTTTAAATACAAAAATCGCTCACTACTTCGGCTGGAGACGGCGCCTTCGTTGCAGACGTCTCTGGACATTGTCATGGCGAACAAGGAACATCTTTGGAATAAAATGGTCGAGAAACATGGGCTTGCTCAGCATTCCTATAAAGACGTATTCTTAAATACCTGACTCATTTTACCCAATCTGCCTAATGAAATAACCGTGTCTAACTTTTAGGGGTCACTTCATAATTTAAACGAAAACAAAGGTTTTTAAATTGCCATTAATATTTGTTTTATAAATTTATATCTCATTGTATTTAGTATTTTTTCCAGTAAACTTTTCAATGGGATATTTTTCATTATTTTTTTGAAGTTTATTATTTATTATATTTACTAAGTCCATATCCAATTCATTCGCAAATAATATTGCATAAATTAAAACATCCGCTAGCTCATCCTTCATTTTATCTAAATTCTTTTCAACTGCTTCTTCACTCGTTTTCCATTGAAATAGCTCTAATAATTCACCAGCTTCAAGTGACAAAGAAAGTGCTAAATCCTTAGGATTATGGAATTGCTGCCAGTTACGTTGGTCTCTAAATTGCAAAATATTTTTACGTAGTTGTTCTAACTCACTCATCCTATTCACCTGCTTTTTGATATTCTAAAAGTTTATTACGCAATGCTTCATCACTTGAATAAATGTACAGCCCCTTAATTCCACGTTTCATTAAGATATTGATTGAGTTAAGGACTATTTTTTCCTTTGCTTCATTTACATTTTCAATTCCATCCATACCTGTATACGCACCTTTATCCATATACTTACTCGTATCAATGATGATTTCATCTTTAACAGTGTCATATTGAACAGATGGCCCAAGCACGACCCCAACATAATTTAAATCAAATCCTTGTATTGTATAAATTGAACCAGCCTCATGAACCGTTTCAGCTTTTTCTGCCCACGTATATTTCGTACTTGTTGTATTCCAAGGCAGTTGATATTCACCACTCGGTTCCTTCACGTAGTATGTCCCACCATCTTTTTTATGTAAGTAATCAAACGTTGATACAACACGGCTTAAACCATGCTTTGTATTTTTCGCTTTAATCACATCATGCATGTCCTTCATCGATTCAAACACTTTAAATTCATAGTTTTTATCTTTAGGAAGCGGCATTAAATTTTTATGCTTGAACTCGTTTATCCAATTGATTACGTCATCATTCGCCTGCATACGAAATTGGTTTGTTAACTGGTATTCTTCGTGAAAAGTGCTTAATTTTTTGAGCTCTTCTAATATCGCTGCTCCCCATAGGCTCTTCAGTTTCAACACTTGATTTTGGTCATAAATGATGACAACTACTTTTGCTAGCTTCATCAGCTCCTCTAAATGATTGTTGCCGTGGAAGTTATTATAAGTATCTGGCTTTGTTAACAGTAAATGCGCTTCATCTACGAAAATGATATCTGCTTTTCTCTCCTCCTTATGCAACGTATTAATCAGAGGTGTAGGCTTTGCAAAGTTTTTCCCTTTTAAATGCTTCACTTGTTTCGCTATATCTTTATACGTTTTAAACATTTCCTCATGGTTCACTACTAAATAATTTTCTGTGCTATATAAATCTGAAGATGCTTCTTCTACTCTTTCTTGAATGGTGTTGAAAATAGAACTTAACACGACGCTTTTGCCAACTCCAGCTTCACCTTCAATGACTAATAGACTGCCGTATTCACCTGTGTTTTGAGTTACTCTCTTCTCACAAAATTCGAGTACTTTATCTTTTAATTCCAGTTGTTCTAAGGATAATTCTTTGAATGGAGATAATTTAAAAATATCTTTGTTTTCAATCACATGCAGCTCATTGTCGACAAGCTTTTGTTCATGTAGCTTTTGCCAAAGTTCTTTAAATAGTTGTTGATCGTAGTAAGACTTGTTGTAGTAGTTGTGAGTAAAATCGCTAGCCATTTTACTTTTATTTTGAAGCGTATATTTTTCATCACCTAGAAAGTAGTTAATCAGCTTTGTCTCTAGATGAAACGTTGCTGAACGATTGAACTGTTCATGCTTAATCAAATTTACTTGCTTAATATTTTTACGTCCCTTTAAATGAGCTTTCATCCGATTTTTAAAATAAACAGTTTCACCAATATAAGCTTCTTTATTGCCATTTAAAACATAAATGACTGGATAGTTTAGGAATTGCTCTTTGTTGTTGATTTGATTAATGCTTTCTTGTTTGAAAGGCCATGATAGAATTTCGATAGCTGTCATTTCTTTACTCCTTATCACTTTGCAAGGCTATTTCTTCATTATATTATTTTACGCATTCTCATAAATCCTACTTTGAACTTAAAAGTTGTAGTATAAATTGCAATGACTAATAAAATTAAACCCAATAAAAATAATCAATTCTCTTCATCAAATTTGAGAAACTAATAATTCGTTTCATCCTTTACTCCTCAATACTCTGGTTAATTCCTATATAATTAAATCTAACTAACTATAATTCATGTTACTATTTTATCATAATCAACCCATTTTTCACTTGTAATAGACTACGAATTAAAATGGAAACTATTATTTAAAGTTTTTGTAATAAAAAAAGCGCCAAACCCTTTATATATCAAGGAATTTGACACTTTTTGAAACTATTTTGTTTCAAATGTATGGTGACGGCTGATCTTCTACCACCAATCTCAAAAAGTATTGATAGATCAGTGTTTATAAGGGTTTTCCGTTAATTTCGAAACTAATAAAATGCCATATTAAATGCCATTTATCAAAAATAGCGTTGTTGGGGGCAAGTTTAGATGGATGATGAAATACCTAGATTGGAGCGAATTGCTTCGATCTTTTTTCTTTATTACCCACACATTGTAAAGAACCCCTTTGAAACTCTTCAGTCTTTAGTTATTTGCCGATTCCTATAAACAATCAAAGCAATAATCGCAAGAATTAAAGCTAAAATACTAGAAGTCAAAAAGAATAAAGATAAAGCTCTCTTTTCTCCCCAGTTGTTAAACGCTTGTGAAAAACCGACAAAAATCATCAAAAAGTATAGTACCAATTGAAACTTTGAAACATCTTTATACAATAGAATACCTTCCTTCTTATTCAATTGTTAATTTCACCATTACGTAAGGTATAAAATGCAAATTTAAGTTTTAGAATATGCCCTTATATTTAGTTATTCAAGTTCTTTTTAAGTAATTTATTATTGGAGATAGCAACTTCTATTAAACCAATCATACATATTGCTAAAAATAATATAGACCAATTGATTTTTCCAACTAATAAAAGCGTATAGGTAACATCAATTACACAGTATAATAATATAATGATAGCAATAACTATCCCTTTTTTATTCTTCATCTTTCCACCACTTTCTCTTTCACATGATACTAATGTAAAAATATGCCGACTTAATTATACATTAATTAGCTAATTTTTGTATTATTAAACAATTTTTCATAATGGCACTTTTTATTTGAGCATTCACAATAAAAAACACCTACCGTAGCAAGTGCTTATTTTATTACTTTTCTTTATTCTCTTTTTGTCGAAATTCCATTTCTTCACATTTTTGTTCTTCTTCCAATCTTTTATCGGCAACAGGTATTTTTTGTCTATTTTAGGTGCAATCAAATGAGTCATATTATCACCAACTGTCACGCAGTGGGCGTCTGCTAATCTAGAGATCTAACTGCAAAGGGACTCTACATTAATTGTTCCAATTTCGATAGGTTCAATCGAATATAAACAACTAATGAGCCTTCTTCAACTATAGCCCCCATTGAACAAGAAATATAATTCTTTCTTATCTTTTTAAAAAGAGCAACCTAAAATATGAACTGAACCCTGAATAGTGGACACTATAAAAAATTGCCTCTGTTCGGGGTTCAGTTCACTAGTTCATATATAAGACCCTTTTCTTTTCTATATCGAAAAGCAATTATCGGATAGTTTGTATACTTATCATTTAATGAAAGATTATAAACTACGTAACTTATAGTTTTTTGTCTTGTTGATTCACCATCAAACGAGCACGATGTGGGGTCATCCAATTTTCAGTCGCGCGAGGAGTAAAACGACGTATACTAGGTCCCTTGTCATCTGTGAAGACATGAGGGATGTCATAGTTTGGCAACATACTTTTTGTCTCTACTGGTCCTTCTGTCAAATGTGACTGGCACCCACTAAAGCGATCATCCGAATGTTTTTTTCCATACTCATCACATAACCATTGCATCCACACATCGGTCTTTACATCTTCGTAACCTGGAGTGAAGTAGTTCGGATCTTCAATTGGATTTGGCCCCCATGATAGACAGCCACATACTTGTGGATTATTAGAGAACCAGTTAATTGTTAATGGACCTCCTGATTGTCCATGAGCAGCGTCAATATCTGTCTTGAGTTGTCTATTATCATGAATTCCAGTACAAACACCATCTTCATCAATCCACATTTCATCAGTGTGATCTCCTGGAAAACCAATATGTTGAAAGTGATCTCTTTCATTAGCCCAACGATTTACTGGAAACTTTGCTGACGTTCCTAAAAAACCAGTTTGAAATCCAGCCGGTTGTGCAAGAGAGATTAACGCCCAATCTCGTGAACCTCCATTGTAGACAGCCCTCATTTCAGACCAATCGTAAATTCCATAGGGCATATTTGAATGATTCCTTGCTGGTATAAAACGAAAAGTTTCTATATCGAGAAATTGATTGTTAGTACCTTTCACAACATGTCCTGCAGTCAGTACCGTATAGTCGCTGATTAAAGAACCAGATGCTTGCAATATAGTACCATTTCGTAGCTTAATTTCAATTTGGCCTACGCAACGGTTTGGAAACACATCTGGACGCGCCACTTGTATACGATCGTCAAACAACATTTCTTGAGAAACTTTTAATGGATTTGCATTTTTAATAACTGTAGATTTCATGATATTAGAATCTGCCATTTTCTAACCTCCAATAAAGTATTTAACCGTTTAGATTGTCTGCTTAAAAGAGCCTGAACATTGGTTAGAACATCAGGCTCAAGTATTTCTAGCACAGTATTATTATGAACGTGCTTTTTTTACAGTTTCATAAGCATCCACCAAACCATGACCAGTTGCTAGATCCACGCCCGGAACTGCTTCATGTCCTCCAGTACTCGGGTTTGAATTTCCAGATGCCACATCACGGGCAGTGTCCTTTAGAACCTCTCTAATTTGTGCAGGGGATAAATTAGGTGACATCTGCTTTACTAAGGCACAAATACCGGCTAGCTGTGGTGCTGCTGCGGAAGTACCACTAAAAGCTGCCCAACCGTCGTTGTTAGGAGTTTCATCCCCATTCGGATGAGTATTGCCAGAGAGTTTAACATCGATTTGACTCCCAGGTTCAACCGGAAGCATAATATAAGCGGCTTTTGGAGGCATTCCCACTAACCCACATACATCAGGAGAGGTTCTGTTATTAAAGTCAGGAATGCGACTTAAAAATCCACTAGCATATGGAGTTGCTTCGAATGTGCCGTCTGCATGCATATAGGCACCTCCCGCAGAAATAACATCAGGATGTTGGCCTGGGAAAGACCATTGACCATTTCCTGCTGAACAAACAACTGTAATCCCCTGTGTCACTGCATCAGCAATACAAGCAGCTAAAGTCTTGTCTGCAGCTGAATATAATTCCGCACTATCTATACTTTTTCCCCAACTAATAGAAATAATATGGGGGTTCAATTCTACCGCTTTATTAAACGTCCCAACAGATGTAATAAGATTAAATTTCACCATTGTAAAATCAGCATCAGGCGCCACCGCAAAAATATTTGCTGATTCTCCTGTCCCATGACTCTCTTCATCATGTTCCGGATCTGTTGATCCCGGCCCAAGGACAACTGGGTTAGAACGATACCCGCGTTGGGTGAAAAAAGGATGAGCGTACCACCCGGTATCTATCATGACTACTTTAATATCACGGCCTGTAATCCCATCCCGATGGACCCGATCAGCATTAAGTCCAAGAGAAACGTCCGCTGGTACGTTTAGATGCCAATAAGACTTCGGGGGTGGGAACGCAGAAGGTTTTGTTGATGCAAAGAAATTTCGTTCTGCCTCTGTCAAAATAGTCGTTAATGATTCAGATGGTTCAATTACACCTAAGCGAATTCTCGGTTCTTCAATCGCGACTCCTTCTAATACATCAGCTAGAGTGCTTTTGGACACATCAATTAACCCAGGAGTATCGGTGTCTGGAGTATCAAGAAATGTCGACGTAGTCATTTCATTGAATTTTTGTACTTCTCGTTCTACCGGGATGATTTTAGTTTTAAACACTCGTTCGTAAACCTCTGGCGGAGCTGAAATAGTTATGGTAATAGGGCTTACATGCAATACTTCAAACCCTTCGGAACGTAAACGCTCAACAGCTGACTCTACCAATTCGGGTTCTGAGTGGAAATTCAGGACCGTTTCGCTGTTGATAGGAAATGGAGCTTCAAAAAGAGAACGCCCTCCCACAGATTTTACGGAAGCTTCCGCATATACGACAGGAGGTAGATTGTTTAGGTTATTTACCATTTCTGCACCTTCTTTTTTTCATTATTTTTTTGGCAAATCTTATTATGGCTAAAAATAAATATAGTATACCGTGTAATACTGATGATGGTATGTTGATAGTATTTAACGTTCCTTTGGGAGTAAACCATTAAGATAGGAAGTTCTAAAATGCATGTAAATTTCAGAATTTAATGAAATTTCATAAGGGATATTTTTTGCACTTCTAGGTAATGCTAACCTCATATGTTTAACTTTAGGTTGTGATGATATGTGTGAAATCTACCCAAACAATTGAGCAGGGTCTAAGTAAAGTTGGTTAGATAGGAGATTAACAAATTGAGTGAGATTTTAAATAAAAATAAGGAGTGATTCAACATAAAAAACGAACAATTACTGGGGTTAATTTACAAAAATGAATTTTATGAAATACTTGTGAACCAAAATCCTACAAAATTTATTGAAAGTATTAAACCAATGGTTTCACGTTTACCAAAAGAGCTTACTTTTTCAAATGAGGATGAGCGAAATATTGTGCTTGTTTCTTTGGAAGAAACGGGACAAGGTATCGAACCAATATTAGTGAAGAAATCAGGACCGTTATCCGAAATACTTACTGAAATGTTGTTGAAACATAGTCATACTGAAATACCAGATTCATTCTTACCTTCTATAGTCGGTGGATCTGTAAATTTTCCAATCCAAAACGATGCAGAAAAGTAATTACCCACTTTAAATTCAATCAAAGCCTAAAAAAGTACCCCTCCTTATCTTACTATTTACTTGAACTAGATAAAGAAGATGGCTATACAAGAAACTTAATCATATTTTATGATAGAGTAATGAGTCGTTAAAAGATTCATTACTCTTCTTTATTTCTAAATGCAAAATGAATCTAATCTTAGTTTTATTTACGAAAAAAAACTCCCCTATTCTGCTTTGAATGAATCCTTTTTCTTTGGCTAGGTGTTCTAGAGTATGGGGAGACATATGTCGTTGTAATTCTCAGCAATCGGTTGAAGTTTGTCAAGAGTCGATAAATTCATAAAGAAACGCCATCCTTTCCTAAAATTCTACAGAAAGGATAACGTCTTTTTCGCTTTATGAATAGTACAAAATCTTAGCTTGATAGTGACGGTGGACCGCCACATGTTCATCAATTTAAGAAATTGGTTGTTCCCTAGAACGAAAGAAATGACATAAATTCTCATAAAGAACCGTAGAGATATAAAATTTCCGTTTTTGGGATATTTCAAAATCTTTGTCATGCTTCACGTACAATAAAAGGTATTGAGACCATTCATTCCTTATATAAACAAAGACGAAGTCTTCAAATAGACTCCGCCTTTTCGACATACAACAAAGCGCCCCGGAAAAACACCTGGGCGCTATTTAACGCTTACGAAAGAGTTAACGAATTATCTATTCGTAATGTTTACCATTATAATTTACAAACCCTACCGGGCGATGTGTGAAGTGTATTACTGGATCCCCCGGATTACCAATTCCAACTTTTGCATGTGTTTTATCAACATACTCCCCTTGCAGTTCGATTTCTTCCCCTTCTTTAAAGTCAGGGATACGCTTAGTCAATCCCAATGTATCCCCATAGCGAATTGCACAGAAAGCTTCTTCTGTTACTAGAGATTTTGGTGCACCTTTTATATCAATAACTTGAATATTATTAATTAAAATATGCTGATGTTTTCCACCTTTTGAATCAGAATCATCTTCTTCAACTAATTTTATTGTTGCTTTAACATGTACGATGGGAGCATGAAATGAAAGAGGATTTCGATGATGCTCCATAAAATGATCTGCTAACGTATTACCAAAATGGGGATGGTGTTGTAAATGTTTATTCATAGATGTTCCCTCCATAGTCAAAATAAATACTTACTTCTATTATTGTTTACAGATACACAAAATTTATTATTGACAAAAAATCCGGTTAAGCGATGTTTACCACCTGACCGTAATATATCTGAAAGTTGCTTTTATATTTTCCGATGCGAATATAGGAATCGATATGTTTTTTAAATTCTTCGTATGATCTGGCAGTAACATCCGTAAAGCAATTTAGAGATAAACATCAATACATGAGTATCGCGAAAATTGGATTAACAAAAAATGAACTAAAAAAAGTAATATCACGCCAACTTTGTATCATGTTCTTTTTACCAATTGTAATAGCTTTACTTCATAGTATTATTGCATTTATTGCACTACAGAAGCTCGTCTCATTTTCTATTGTAATGGATTCTGTTTATTTACTAACATTTTTTATCTCTACAAGTTATGTACTTTTTTATCGTTCGTTGGCGCTACCTTCGTTATCTTTATAGAGAAATTATGTAGTTTTTTAATTGAGCTTAGATAATCAATAATCCATCCTTTTAAAAGTACCCTATAAGATAGATACTAAAAAAGTTTCTCTTATAGGGTACTTTTATTTAAACGCAAAACATTAGAAGATGTAAAAAAGAATGTTATATCTGATTCTGTTAATATTTAAATTGACTAATGAGCCGTTTTAATACGTCTGCCATATGTGCAAGAGCTTGTGCAGAAGCATTAATTTCTTCCATTGAGGCTAATTGTTCCTCTGTAGACGCTGCAACGTCCTCTGAAGCAGCTGCATTTCCTCTTGCTGAGAATGCCAAATCCTCCGTAATAGCTGTCACCTCTTGTACACTTGCTGACATTTGTTCAGAGGCAGAAGATACCTCTTCCATTTTAGGAGTAATTTTATCCATGCTTGCTTTAATCACTTGGAATTTCGTAATCGCTTCATCAGATACATGTAAACCATTTTGAACATCCTCCGTAACTTTTGCCATAATGTTCACAGATTGTTCTGTTTCTAACTGAATGCCATGGATTAGCTCGAAAATTTGTTGTGCAGATTCCTGCGACTGCTCCGCAAGCTTTCTTACTTCATCAGCAACAACTGCAAAACCTTTACCATGCTCCCCTGCTCTTGCTGCCTCAATTGCTGCATTGAGAGCCAGTAAGTTAGTTTGATCTGCAATGCTTGTAATCACATCTAAAATGGACGTAATTTGTTGAGAGCGTTCATGTAATGTTTGAATTTTCGTGTTAGAATCTGTTACCGATAAATGGATAGAATGCATTTGATCTTTTGTATTTTGGACTGCCTTTCCACCCTCATCAGCCTGTAGCGTTGCATGCTGTGAAAGATCCGTCACAGTAGAAGAGATCTCTGCGATATGTAGAATAGCCTTAGAAAGTTCCTGTAACGATTCTGCATTCTTGCTGGCACTCGTCGTTTGCGTGTCTGCGCTCGTAGCAACATCTTGTATCGAAATGGCTACCTTTTCTGTAGCAATGCTCGTTTGATTGGCATTAGCTGTTAGCTCTTCTGCCGACGAAGCTACCTCCTCAGCATTTTGTTCTATTTTTTGAATCAGTGTTCTTAAACTGTCTTGCATATCATTAAAGGCTTGTCCTAGCTGTCCAATCTCATCATGAGAGGTAATCGTTACTTTCTCTGTTAAATCACCTTTACTAATGGTTACTGCACTATCTTTGAGCGATTTAATCGGTTTTATGATTCCCTTCATAACAAAATAGAAAACAATTGCACTTATGACAATCGCAATAATCAACACGAGTAAAGTATTAAATAAAATGGGTGATGCTGATTCATCAATTTCTTTTGCAAAAATTGTGCCGGTAATTTTCCAATTCGTCAATTCATTCGTTGTATAGAACATAATTCGGTCATCACCGTCAAAGACATATTCAAACGTTCCGGATTTGTCGTCGTAAATTTTGTCAAGGAAGCTTTCTTTTAATTCGCTCCCCGGTTCTAAAGTCGGATGTGAAATGACCAAATTATTTTCACCGAAAATAGAAGGATATCCCTTTTTCCCGATAACAATAGAGTCCGAGACTTTTTGAAGATCTGTCAATTTGATATCAATTGCCACTACACCAGATAGGTCATTTACCTGACGAGCAATTGTAACGACCATATCTCCAGTCCCTGCATCAACATAAGGATTTGTAATTAAAGTGTCGCCCTTTAATTCCTTAGCCTTTTTATACCAATCCCTTTCCAATGAATTATAATCCGCGCCATTAATTTTTGGTTCTTGAATAAATGCTCCATCATTTGTTCCTACATAGATGCTTAAAACATCTGGACTCAGTTTCATATATTGTTGGAAATTTGTTTGTAATGCTGTTTTCTTCTGTTCGTACATAGAAGAATCTATTTCCTTGCTGAGAGCATTAATTTCATTTATTTTTTCACTAATAGTTTTATCAATTAACGTATTTAATATTTTTACACTTTCATCTGCACTATAAAGTATTTCATCTTTTATCGAATTCTTTGCTGAAAGATACGATAAGCTTCCTACAGAAATAACTGGTATTAGTAAGATAAGAGCAAATAACGTGTACAGCTTACCCTTAAAGGTTCCAAATAATTTTTTCAAAAACAGCTCTCCTTTTGTCTTCATTTAGTTTTTAAAATGCGTTGTTAGTTTCTTTTTTAAAGAATGCCGCCCCTACTCTGTTCACAACCTTCCCTTCTTTTATCGTTTAAATTTTCACCCTAAGTTTTTATCGGACGAAATACTTAAATTCAAACCCCCTTTTTCATTTTTTTGATTTTCCTAACATAAAACCTTCTATTTTTGCATTTCTTCATCATTCTACTAAAATGGAGCCCTCCATAATAAAGATTGATTATTCTGGAACGCTAATTTCAACTAAAGCTACCATTTACTCCAATAAGTACACACTTTATCCAACAAAGGAAACATGGGGGATATAAAGTATCTGGAGGTCTTCATGGTGTAGGGGCGTCTAGGGGCACCTTGGAGTGAGAGGGGTAAAGCAATATTTTCATAAATTGATAAGTTCTCAAGCAAATTAATTAAGTTACGACATTTATAAAAAAGATGCGATACTTTGTCTCTTTCAATTAAAGAATTCTAAGTGCGTATTGGCCAAATTTTAAAAAAAGATAAAGATCATCCAGGCCGTTAAATAGTAGGGGCGAACGTTGACCAAACTTAATTTTTAATGACAAGCCTTTTTCACTTCTTACCTTTAGATGAAGTCTAGGATAAAGCGTGAGACTGCTTGACTTACTCAAATAATTCATTTTTTTCGCTATCTTCTCGATCACCTAGCGTATATCTTATTCCTCAAAATTGATCCTTGAATATTGAATATGTTTACAAAAAAGTTAATTAATGTTAATGTTTAATCGGTTATATTAACCATGTAAATATTTTACAATGACAAAATAGGAATATAAAGATTAGGAGGTGAAACAAGTGTTAGATAACGTGAGTTCTACACATTAAATTTATGGATTATTGGTATAGGAAATTAATTTTGAGATTGATGAAAGGTGAGTAAATAAACCGTACGTAATTAATTAGTAGATAATAATTAATTAGAAAATTTTTAATATTAGGAAAATAATAGAGGGATGGCTGTTTCCCAAATTTTAGATTTAACAGATTTGAGTTATATCAAAGCACAATTATCAAATTCAATTAAAAGGGGATCGGGATGTATGAAAAAACATATTATAACGTTTACTGTTGGTGCAGTATTATTAGGATATACTATTCCAGGTAATATTTCTTTCGCCAATGAAAATGATACTATTCAAGATACACAGAATACATTAGTATTAGAAAATACACAACAAAATGAGATTATAGATTTTACTGATTTTGATTTAGAAAAAGAAATTGACTCTTTGCCATCAGTACATGAAATGACAGTAGAAGAAAAGAAATTATTTGACGAATTAGTGGACGAAGAAGTAGCAAAACATGGACAAGCTAATCCTGAACTGTACAAGTAAGTATTAACAGAATTTTTCGATGAATCTTCAGGTCATGCAGGAGATTTAAATTATGCGGCTAATGTTCTTGAAAATGAGACGCTAATAAATAATGGCATTTCAACTAGGAGTTGGGACTGGATTCCAGATATTAGAATTGGTGCTAATTTAGCAGGCTCTATTTTAAATGTGGCGATAGGTGTTGCTGTTGGTGGTGGAGTAGGTGCAATTCAAGGTTTTATTATTGCTAAAGGTAAAAAAGAGGCACAAAAAATCTTCACTAAGACAGTTAAAAGTAAACTTACAGAATGGGGAGCTCCAAAGCTTGCTATTTTTGTAGGTGCAGCAGTAGCCATCGCTTTAGACTATAGTGATGTAGGGGCTAAAATCGCAGAATATTTAGATAGCAAAGACTCGAAACCTAATAATGGTTGGATTGATATTTATGAGTTTTAAATAGGAGGTAGATTCTGACGAGAACGTTAGTGATCTTTTTCTGGGTATTTATATACATTTATTTCATGAATAAAATAGGTGTTGAGAAAGATATTTTTTACTTAATTTATTCATTAATTATCGTTTTTAGCGGTATACTAATTATATATAAATTATTCACCCCAAAAAACAATACTAAAATGTAAAAATTAACAGTATCCCCATTTAAGTAGGAAATGTTTAAAAACTACAGTACGCTGTAGATAACATTCTACCTAAAGGGGATATTTTTATGCCTTGAAAAAGTAAAATGTATTCTAATTAGAAAAGGCATGAGTTTCGATATAATAGTACTCATGCTCAATTCTCCGTCTAATGAAATCTATGTCTAACAATGGAGCTCATAACACCCTGCCGTTGGATTTTTATTTTTGGCTGTTGTTTATGTTATTTTAGTTAAGATAGATAGCATATTTTACCGAAAATATCACTATCAATGTGCCAGCCAATCTTCTTTATAAGGTATCGGGTAATAATACGGATGGTGTGATTGTGACAGTATTTCCTGATAAGGTTTAACTCGATTAATTTCAGAGGAATCTGGGGAAACCCCTAAAATCGTTATGAAATCAACCACAAAACTTCCTAAAAAGAAATAAAGCATAAAGGCTTACTTTTTAAGTATAATATTGCCTAAAATAAAATTAAGTATATCCTTGCCAGCACGGCAAAGATATACTTAAAATCACAACTCTAGACAACTCTAGAAAATTTCATTATGGAGACGGCGGGAGTCGAACCCGCGTCCAAAGACTCCAATACTTTAGCTTCTACGCGTGTAGTTTGCCTATTCGCAATTCACGTAGCATTATGCCGACAAACAGGCGTCCTGTACGCTAACCTGGAAATCTCTTGCCGGTGACTCAGGTGGTACCACCGACCGTATCCCACTAAAGTTGGGCCCTACGTTATGCACATGGGCGATGCATAGGTAGAGCGCTTAAGAGCTTACGCTGCGAAAGCTAAGTTTTGTTGTTTGCCAGTTATTATATAACTTCCGTTGATGACGGAGCCGAGACCTCCGACGCGCGACCAAAGCTTGAACCATCCCTGTCGAATCCGTAACGTCCCCTTGATTTGGCTTACAATACACATCGTATGTTCATTTCCTTGAACTATTCGTGTCTTGAAACCTTTATAACTTTTCAAAAGAAAAGCTTTCAAGTAGGCTAGAATTTCTTCTAGTACGGTGGGAGCTAAAAGTACGCTTCCATTAAATCTGGCAATCAGTAATTCATATTATAGAACAAAACTAGCGACACTTCAAGTGTGCCGCCTTGAATGACTTTATTTCACTACTTTAAATTTCAGCTTTCTTAATTGTAAAAATAACTTTCCTATCATGGAGTCTGTGAGATAGCCAAAATAGACATCCACTTCTTGTCCGCCAAAACCTAGCTTAAATTCTTTGATTTCTTCTTTGTTTGTCAAAGCACCGAAATCATAGCGAGCAAAGCCTCTGTTTCGGAACATCATAATATTTTCCCAGAGTAAATAACGATTGGCAAATCGAATTTGTTGCTTTAAATCCGGTCGATTGTTTATCCATGCAGCCGTACCCGTGTATAAATTTAAGGCCATATCACCATCTACAATGTAAATACGATAGCATAGTGCATCACCTTCATTATTTTGCAACTTTGTATAGACCAATGCACCTTTTTCTCGGAGAAGTTTTAAGGTTTGCATATGAAATTTACGGACGCGGTTAGTATCCTTCATTTTTGCAAATTCATTGTAAAATTGCTGAAATTCCTGAAGCTCTAAATCTGTTGGATTTTCTTTAATAATCACTTGATAGGGCTCTTTTTTTGCACGTCGAAGCATGTAGCGATTCATTTTAGATAAATCTGCTAATAACACGTCCTCATCTTGTTGCAAGACGATTTGTAATGTCGTATGGCCTTCAAGCTTGTGTTCTGGTTGCTTCGTTTGTGTATAGCAAACTAGCTTTTTTCGTTCTTTTACATAGTCACATTGTTCCGCAAAGTAAATATGCTCCATTTCCACAAACAACAGTTTACGCTTAATCGTAAGTATTATTTCTCCTCCTTAAATCCCTAACTGCCTTTTCAGTTGTTCACATTCTTTATTATATTTTCTACCCCTTGTTATTTAGAACTTAAAGTCGGTGCAATAAAGTCGTCTATTTCCAAGTTGTGACCGTCAGTTTGGATACTCTATCCATCAGTTTGGCCATTCTATCCGTCAGTTACGGCTTTCTATCCATCAATTCTCCTGTTCTATCCGTCTCTTGCGGTCTTCTATCCGTCACTTCTCTTATGCCGTCTTTTGGCTCTCTCTCCGTCACTTCTCTTATTCTATCCATCAGTTGCAGCTTTATTTCCGTCACCGCTCTTGCTCTTCCCGTCAGTTGCGACTTTCTATCCGCCACTCCGCATCCCCATCTCCATACAAAAAAACTCACCACATCGTGTGGTGAGCTGTGATTCTCTTAAACTTGATTTTTTGCCTTGAAAACACGTTCCATTTCGCGTTTTGCTTCTTTTTTGCGCATGTCGTTCCGCTTATCGTAGTCTTTCTTCCCTTTACCAACGCCAATTAGGAGCTTGGCATAGCCGTCCTTAATATACATTTTCAGAGGGACAATCGTGTAGCCGTCACGTTTTACTGCACCGACTAGCTCGCCGATTTGCTTTTTATGTAGGAGCAATTTACGGGAGCGCAGTGGGTCGTGGTTGAAACGATTTCCTTTGTCAAATGGACTGACATGCATGTTGCTAATCCATGCTTCGCCACCACTGATACGGACGTAGGAGTCCTTTAATTGGACTTTGCCCGTACGAATTGATTTAATCTCTGTCCCAGTTAGGACCATACCTGCTTCAATCGTCTCTTCAATGAAGTAGTCATGCCCTGCCTTTTTGTTTTGTGCTAATACTTTTCCAGTACCTTTTGCCATACGATTCACCCTCTATTCAAAGGTGGAGCAGGTTGCCCCTGCCCACTCAGGATTATAATCACACAAGCGAAACTGCCATTTGGCAGGCACTTTCGCCTTGTGTTATTTTATCTTGCTTCGAGCACCCAACTGCGTTGTTCCTCATGCATCTTAAGTGAAAGAATCTTCCTCTTCAAATGTTGTGAGCTAGATAGGTGCTCTTCGCCTTTAGTTATCATCGTTTTGATTTTTTCTTTTTGCCTTTTTTCGCGACGCCTTCGTAGAACTTTTGTTTTTGTTTTATGCCTTTTTTAGGACCTGGGCTTGAGCCATCTTTGCGACGACCACGTGGATCGCGGTCACTTTCACGTCGCTCTCCAGATTTTGATGAGTCGTTACGTTTAGAGGAGTCACCGCGTTTGCTTGAGTCGCCACGTTTAGAAGCATCACCACGTCCTGATTTATCATCATCTCGACGCCCTTTGCGGCTACTACGTCCATCTTTGTTGTCGTTATAGTTTTTACGAGCATGAATAACAGTCGGCGTTGTTTTCCGAGTACGTCCAAAAGACGTGACCATTCCTACGATTTCGAAGTCAATCGATGATTCCTCAACGATGACATTTGCAACTCGTACTGTGACTTCATCCCCAATACGGAATTGACGATTTGTACGCTCACCGATCATGATCATTTGACGATCATCGAAGCGGTAATAGTCATCCGTCATATTGCTGATATGCACAAGTCCTTCAATTGTATTTGGTAGCTCAATGAACATCCCAAAGTTCGTAATGGAAGAAACAATGCCCTCAAACTCTTCACCGATTTTATCGGACATATATTGTGCTTTCTTCAATGCATCTGTATCGCGTTCTGCATCAACAGCACGACGTTCACGCTCAGAAGTATGATCAGCAATTTCATCCATAGCCATGCTCCACTGTGCAACTGTCTCTCGTGACGTATCCTTATTAATTAAATACGTACGGATTAAACGGTGTACCACTAAGTCAGGATAACGACGAATCGGTGAAGTGAAATGCGTATAGAAATCCGTCGATAGACCAAAGTGACCTATGCTTTCAGGATAGTATTTTGCCTGTTGCATCGAACGTAAGAGCATTGTTGAAATAACAGGCTCCTCTGGCATGCCTTCAATTGCCATTAAGACTTCTTGTAATGCCTTTGGATGTACGGTATTACCTGTACCTTTAATTAAGATACCGAAGTTCGTGACAAATTCAAAGAAGCGTTGTAGCTTTTCTGGCTTTGGATCTTCGTGTATACGATATAAGAACGGAACATTCATCCAGTGGAAATGTTCGGCAACTGTTTCGTTGGCTGCTAGCATGAAATCTTCGATTAATTTCTCTGCTACAGTACGTTCACGCAACTCGATATCGACTGGCCAACCATCCTCATCGACGATTACCTTTGACTCCTTAAAGTCGAAGTCGATTGCGCCACGCATTTCACGTTTATGGCGTAAAATTTTAGATAGCTCGGCCATGTTTTTAAACATTGGCACAAGGGGTTCATAACGAGCAATAAGCGCTTCGTCCTGCTCCTCTAATATCTTGTAGACGTCTGTGTACGTCATACGTTCCGTAGTTTTAATAACACTTTGGAAAATTTCATGCGCAATAACATTACCATTCGCATCAATAATCATTTCACAGGACAGCGTTAAACGATCTACCTGTGGATTTAATGAACAAATACCATTCGATAATCGATGTGGGATCATCGGAATAACGCGGTCTGTTAAATATACACTTGTCGCACGATCGTATGCTTCGATATCTAGCACGGAACCTTGTGTTACATAGTAGCTAACATCTGCAATATGTACACCAAGTTTGTAAGTACCGTCCACATTTTTCGTTACTGTCACCGCATCATCTAAGTCTTTTGCATCTGCTCCATCAATTGTGACAATCGTTTCATGACGTAAATCTCGGCGTCCTGCTAAATCCGCTTCTGCAATTTCATCTGGCACTCTTTGTGCAGCTGTAATCACTTCGTCTGGGAACTCAGGTGGAATGTCATGTTTATACAAAATCGATAGAATGTCCACACCTGGATCATTTTTATGCCCTAGAATTTTTGTAATAAAGCCTGTTGCTGATTTTAGATCTTCTGGCCATGTTGCAATTTCTACGACAACTTTATGCCCATCAACAGCCCCTAATGTGTCACCCTTTGCGATGAAAATATCCATTGGTAGTTTTTTATCGTCTAACACAACGAAGCCAAAACCTCGATTTGCTTGGAATGTACCAACAAATTTCGTTTGGCCACGTTCAACTACCTTGGTAATTGTTCCTTCACGGCGATCACCAAATGATTCCTTTAAAACACGAATAAGCACCGTATCTCCATTAATCGCACCATTTACTTCATGCGGTGGAATAAACACATCATCCATTCCTTCAATATCAGGTGCCACAAAGCCAAATCCCTTTGCATGCCCGATAAATTTACCACGCATTAAGTTCATACGCTCTGGTAAGCCATAACGATTTGAACGAGAACGGACTACTAAACCCTGTCCTTCCAGACGCACAAGCGTTTTGACTAATTCTTTAAATTCTTCAGCATCCTCAAAGCCAAATTTGTCCTCGATTTCACCAACTGTTAATGGCTTATATTCTTCTTCACCGAAAAAATCGAGTAAACGACTTTGTAGTGAATCTTTATTTTCTGTCATACATATTCCCTCCTTCTTGTGAAAATCCTAACTCTTCATTTTAGTCTGCCCAATTTAAGCTTTCTAAAAAACCATAAATATCTTCATGTAATTGATCTTTTTCCTGGTCTAATGTAATAACATGCTTTGAGTTTTCATACCACTTGATGTGTTTTTCAAGTGACTCAGTTTGATTATATATAATGTTGGCAGATTCTGTCTCAATTACCTCATCATTTGTAGCTTGAACGATAAAAATTGGGGCATAAATCATATCGATTTCTTTACGTGTCTGTGCTATAAAGTCACGTAAGTCTTGCAAAGAAGGCATTCCTTTCTCTGCAATTAAAGAAACTTCAGCATCAATTTGTGCTTCATTTTTTCCTTCAAATTTTTTATAGTCTTTTGCATATTTTAATACACCTTCGAACATAACATCGGTAGTCCGCATTGTCATCGGTGCACACATCGTAATAATGCCCTTTACAGGATGATTAAGGGCTACATTTAATGCCATTACCCCACCCAGTGAAAGTCCCGCTACGGCAATTTCTTGATAACCCGCTTCCTGTAATTGTTGATAGGCGACTACAACATCCTGCCACCAGTCCGCTGGGCTTGTTATGATTAGTTCCTCAGGTTCCACACCGTGACCTTTATAATGAGGTGCTAATGTAGTATACCCTTTTTTCTCTAAAAATCGTCCAAGCATACGCACATCTGCGGAGCTACCCGTAAATCCATGCAGTAATAGTACCGCACGCGACCCTGCTTGAAAGAAAAATGGCTGTGATAGTGATTTGTTCATTGCGAGCTCTCCTTCATCATCAAACATCTATGTCTATTATACCCACATTCATTACGCGTTTGCGTTATGCGACCGGATTTTAAATGGGCAGCTCAACTAACTCCTTTTCAAAATCCTTGACATCCTCGGAGGGTTTATCTTCACTCAACAAATTTATGTACACCACTGGACAAGAATAACAAGGGCGTTCATCTCGTCAGCTAGGAGTCTTGTTCTGAAAGACTATAAAAGAAAACGCCCAACCATGCTTGGTTAGGCGATACATCTTCAACTATTAGATTTTTGTAATAGCGATTGCTAAAATAAAAAATAATACTGCTAACACAATTGTTGCACGGTGAAGAATTAAATCCATACCACGTGCTTTTTGTTTTCCAAATAGTTGTTCAGCTCCACCCGAGATGGCACCTGACAAGCCTGCACTTTTACTTGATTGAAGTAATACAACAACAATCAATGCTAATGATACGACAACTAATGATACTAATACTACTGTATGCATCTACTGCACCTCCCGAACTTTGAAACATCACAACACACTACATTATAACAAAAAAAGGGTACGATGACAATCTAAGAACGCAAAATCACATATTTGTCTATGATTAGTAGATTTATTTTTAAATAACAATACGCCACTCGCCTTCTAGAATATAATGGTTTTAACTAAAAAAAATAGGAGGTTTGTTGATGAAGAATAAAATATCGCTACTACTATTCCTTTGTCTAGTAAGCATACTTGTTGCTTGTGCAGATGATGTCGATACCACTCTAGTGGCAGATTCACCAGTTACTGAAGAATCTACTGGAGAGCTAAAGCACCCTGAAAGTAAAGCATTATCCACAACGATTTCAACCAATAATCTTTTTTCTACCACATTATATGACGAAGATCCTGCACTGCTTCAATTCATCCAAAAAGTAGAAAAGCATATTGCAAATTTTGAACAAGATTTTGGAGTAACATATACAGGTAAACTGAAGGGCGAAGATTTTGAGCAGCAACTTAATGATATGACGAGTTTACTCTCCTATGTTAACCCTTATACTGCAGGTTATTTCCTTGATTATGAGTGGACTTATTGGGGGGAAGATAAAAAACTTTCTGTTGAATTTAACATAACCTATTTAACAGATGCAAAAAAGGAAGCACAGATTGATGCGTATGTTAATAAATTTGCACATACATACATTTCAAATGATATGAACGATTTTGAACGAGCAAAGGCCGTGAATGATTACGTCGTTTTGTTAGCCACTTATACAGAAGACGGCGCTACAGAAGGTCAGACCGTTTATGAGCTCATTCAAGATGGCACAGGCGTTTGTCAAGCCTACGCATTATTAGCATATCGTTTATTTTTGGCAGCTGATCTTGAGACTGATTACGTATATGGCTATAGTGACGACGAATTACATGCCTGGAATTTAGTGAACGTCGATGGCGATTGGTACCATGTCGATACAACATGGAATGACGTTGATGCAAGTGAACCTTATGCAGTTTCCTACGCATACTTTTTATTAAATGATGAAAAACTAAGGTCAGATCATCTTTGGCAAACTGAAAATTATCATGCTGCAACAAATGATGCTTATGCTTTTATGCATGATATGTGGTATGCAGATACGGAAAATAACGTGATTTACTATAACAGTATTCATGATGGCAAAGTTTATAAGTATGATTTAACAACGAATGTCAATCAGCAAATTACAGAAACTTCGTGTTACTATTTAGCTGTTCATCATGATGCTATCTATTGTAGTGACTATGATAATGGTGGCTATTTAACAAAAATCATTTCGAGTGATGGTAGTAAGGAAGTTTTGCTTGAACAGGAAGTACTTAATTTGCACACGGAAAATGATGTACTTTACTATAAAACAATAGATGGTGAGGTTATGGAAGAAGGACTTTGATAAGGAATCTTTTCTATTTAATAGCTATACGCCCTTTTACAAAATTACCATAATTTATTAACAAATATGTAATTATCCCTTCACATTACTCCTTTACAATTAACAATGAATTCACCTAAAAGGAGGAAAATCATGAAATACTCAAAAAAATGGAGCTCATTGTTTTTAGCAAGTGCTATTACCTTATCATCGCTTAGCATTACTCAGCCAGCAGTACAAGCAGCAGAGGTGAAGAAACCAACGAACGTTATTATGCTGGTGATGGATGGTAGTAGTAATAATGCCGTCACTCTTTCCCGTTGGTATAAAGGTGAAGCCTTGGCAATGGACGAAATTTTAACGGGTGCTATGCGTACGTACTCTGCTGAATCAGCTATCACAGACTCAGCTCCTGCCGCAACGGCGTTAGCAACTGGACATAAATCCAATGATAAATATGTTGGTGTTTTACCATCTGTCATTAACTCCCCAGGGCTAGAACAGATTGCGAAAGAAGATGGCTTTAAACCAGTAGCCAATGTATTAGAAGGTGCAAAGCAACAGGGTAAGTCAACTGGCTTGATTTCCACTTCTGAAATTCAACATGCAACACCAGCAGGTTTTTCTGCTCATGTTAACAATAGAAGTCAATACGGTGACATAGCTGAGCAACAGGTTTATCAAAACATTGATGTCGTATTAGGTGGCGGCTTAGAATCGCTCTCACCAGGAACGACTAAGAATGCTCGTAAAGATGGCGAAAATTTGCTGAACGTCCTACAAGAGAAGAATTACGCGATTGTTAAAACACGCGATGAGCTACTAAATAGCCAATCAGCTAAAATTTGGGGCAGTTTTGCACCAAGTGCTCTTGCCTATGATTTAGACCGTGCGAAAACGAGAGCCTCTGAGCCAACTCTTGCTGAAATGACCAACAAAGCAATTGATACGCTAAAAAAAGATGAGGACGGTTTCTTCTTATTTGTAGAAGGTAGTAAGGTAGACTGGGCAGCACATGCCAACGATACGATTGGCATGATTAGTGATATTTTATCATTCGATGATGCTGTCAAAGAAGCAATTGATTTCGCTAAAGAAGACGGGAACACAATGGTCATTGCTGTAACAGACCACGGCAATAGCGGTATTACGATGGGCAATGCCAATACTACAAACACGTATTCAAGCATACCTGTTTCTGCCTATATTGACCCATTGAAAAAAGCAACGATGACAATTGAAGGTGCGCTCAGTCAATTAAAAGAAGACAAATCAAATCTGGTAGAAGTCGCTACATTATATGGTTTAGACAATTTAACGGAAGCAGAGCTGTCAACGTTAAAATCAGCTAAAGACTTAGGCAGTGAAATGGTAAAAATGCTCGCTAACCGTGCAAACATCGGCTTTACAACTGGCGGTCATACTGGCGAGGATGTATTCTTGTACTCATTCGGTCCATCAAAATTAACTGGTCTTGTAGAAAATACTGATTTAGCACATGCAATGGCTCAGTTTATGGACTTTGATTTAGCAAAGCTTACGGACAATTTATACAAACCTGCAACGAAGGAATTAACAGCAAAAGGCTTCACAACAAAAATTGATTTAGCTGATGCAGAGAACCCAAAATTTGTTGCTAAAAAAGGTGATATGACTGTAACTATTCCAGTTAACAAGAATATAGTGATTTATGATCAAATTTCAGCGAATGGCGATGTAACTTCAAAAACACAAACTTTTGATACAATCAATGTATACAATGGCTCAGAATTCTACATTTCCGAAAAAGTTTTAACTACGCTAAAGTGAAACTTCAAGCCGGGGATGCTTCTTCCCACGGATTGTTAGTTGAACCAATCGGGCTTTTACGGTCAGTTGGTTGACCTCAGGGGCTTTACTGACCGTTAATGCGGGATAAAGTGAAACTTCAAGCCGGGGATGCTTCTTCCCACGGATTGTTAGTTGAACCAATCGGGCTTTTACGGTCAGTTGGTTGACCACAGGGGGCTTTACTGACCGTTAATGCGGGATAAAGTGAAACTTCAAGCCGGGGGTGCTTCTTCCCACGGATTGGTAGTTGAACCAATCGGGCTTTTACGGTCCGTTGATTGACCACAGGGGGCTTTACTGACCGTTAATGCGGGATAAAGTGAAACTTCAAGCCGGGGATGCTTCTTCCCACGGATTGTTAGTTGAACCAATCGGGCTTTTACGGTCAGTTGGTTGACCTCAGGGGGCTTTACTGACCGTTAATACCGGAAAAACAAAAAATTTATGCGATATCATCAGTTGAAATAACCAACTGATGATATCGCATTCTTACTTCTCCAGCTCTTGTCCTTCGTCGGATTTTCGTATAGAATGTAACACAACATTTTTCTAAAAAAATTCCCTCATTCTCCTGCCTATCTATCTACTTCCAATGAATCTTAATTTAATCTTAATTTAATCTTATTATTTTATGAATTCGCTAGGAATTAGCAACATTTTTCTACACATACCGTCAAAACAGTGTTAAAAAATAAATATACAAAAAGTACTTGAAATAATAACTCGTAATCTAGTATATTTGCACAAGTTGTTATTACTTACATTTTTTTAAAATTGGAGGTGGATAGATGCAATCCATCAAAAAAAATGAGCATCTACGTTTTATAGGATTGACACTGTTTTATTTCATCATCTTGGTATTACTGTTTTTAATTCATGGCTTCCATGATATGAACGCTGGGCCATTTATATATACGGAATTTTAGAAAAAGGAGATTTTAATATGTTAAGTGTAATAGCCGCCATTCGAGATGTTGCCCTACAAAACCCCAATCATCCAGCTTACCAAACCAATAATGCGTCAATAACATATGGTGAACTTTGGGATTACTCGGATTGTTTAGCACATCATATAATGGCACTAGCATTAAAAAGACAACAGCCTATTATTGTTTACGGGCATATGTCCCCTTTACAGCTTGTTGCTTTTTTAGGCACCGTTAAATCTGGGCATCCTTATGTACCTGTCGATTCATCTACACCAGTGGAGCGCCTTCAAGTTATTATAGAAGCATCTGAGGCTTGCCTGTTACTTACTACAGAGGAATTAACTACGTCCCTATCAATTCCTGTAGTAGCAGTAAGCGACTGTGTGACACAAAAAACAAACACGACAATTCAGCCTACCACTTGGGTAAAAGATCAGGAAATTCATTACATCATTTACACATCAGGCTCTACAGGAAAGCCAAAAGGTGTCCAAATTACAGCAGATAATTTAGCTCATTTTGTAGCTTGGATGAATGAGCACTTCCCTTTACAACAATCAGGTGTATTTCTAAATCAAGCGCCTTACTCTTTTGATCTGTCTGTGATGGATCTGTATCCTGCACTAGTTGGAGGACACACGCTTTACGCCATCACACATAATCAAATTTCAAATCCAAAATCTTTATTCGATGATTTAGCGGGCTCTGGTATAGGTGTTTGGACTTCTACCCCGTCCTTTGCCAAAATGTGTTTGATGAACAAGGATTGGCATCAGGGATTAATGCCAGCTTTAAATACATTCTTGTTCTGTGGCGAGGTTTTACCGAAAACAGTCGTAAAAGAGTTAATGCTACGCTTCCCACAAGCATCTATTTTCAATTTATATGGACCGACCGAAACAACAGTTGCAGTTTCATTCGTCGAAGTAACAAAAGAACTTCTGCAACGATTTGAACAGTTACCGATTGCTCCTATGTCTGAGCCTAATTTATCTTTACACGAAAATGGTGAGATTATCATATCGGGTCCAACTGTGAGTGCAGGCTATCTTGGCGCACCCGAATTAACATCAAAGGCATTCCCTTCAATAGAGGGCTCTCGTGTTTATAAAACGGGGGATATAGGCTATGAAAAAGATGGTTATCTATTCTTTGCAGGTCGAAAGGACTTTCAGGTGAAATTGCATGGCTATCGATTAGAGATTGAAGAGATTGAAAAACAGGTTGGTGATTTAACGCCTGTTAACGGTTGTGTGGTCATACCCGTGTTAAAAGGTGATGACATTGTCTCGCTAAGTGCTTTTATCGTTCTCCGCGAACCGCTTCAAGAATCAGCATTCCAGATGACGAAACAGCTTAAAACATTATTATCGGATCGTTTACCTTCTTATATGATTCCAAAAAAATTCATATACATTGACTCATTACCCTTAAATACAAACGGTAAGGTTGATCGTAAAGGATTGGCGGTTATGGAGAAAGTATGACGCCCTATGGAAATATAGTTTTTTTCATTTTAATTAGCTTTTTGCTAATACCTACCATTCTGTTAGGTTTAAGCGGAAAATCAGCCAAACGCTATAATATTTTTATTTCAATAATCATTTTAGCCATTATTTTTGGTCATTCAATCAATGGTACTGTGTCACTTGTACTCTTCACATTATTTCAGTTAGTACTGATAATCACTTACCAAAAGTATCGATTGCAAAAAAACAGTGGTGTTGTCTTTGTCATAGCCGTAGTACTATCAATTTTCCCACTGGTGCTTGTGAAGGTGCTACCAATTCTAGGACTTCATCATTTGTTTGGTTTTCTTGGTGTTTCCTATATTACATTTAAAGCTGTGCAAATGATTTTAGAAACACGTGATGGCCTGATAAAAGACAAAATTTCTATGGTGGAACTTGCATACTTCTTATTGTTCTTTCCAACAGTATCATCTGGTCCAATTGATCGCTGGCGACGCTTCTATAAAGATATGCACACAGTGCCTTCTGCTAATGATTATCAAAAGCTACTGTTAAGTGGCATTAATTTTATATTTGTAGGTTTTCTTTATAAATTTATTTTAGCTTACCTCATTTATAATTATACGCTTATATATTTACCCAACCATACGTATAACTATTTGACACCTTTTCAAGGACATATAGCGTATATGTATATGTATAGTTTTTATTTATTTTTCGATTTTGCAGGTTACAGTGCATTTGCTGTTGGTGTCAGTCGCATTATGGGCATTCAAACACCTATTAACTTTAACCGACCATTTACAAGTCGTAATATTAAAGATTTTTGGAATCGCTGGCATATGAGCCTTTCCTTCTGGTTTAGGGATTATGTCTATATGCGCTTTGTGCTGTGGATGACGAAAAAAAAATGGATACAAAACAAATACACCATTTCGTATATCGGCTTCTTTTTATTGTTCTTTTTAATGGGTATTTGGCACGGACTAGAATGGCACTATGTTGTGTACGGACTCTATCATGCCCTGTTAATTATTAGCTTCGATAAATTTGAACGCTGGAACAAAAAACATAAGCGTTGGCCGAAAAATAAATGGACACAAGCAATTGGCGTATTCATCACGTTTAATGCGGTTTGTTTTGGGTTCTATATCTTTTCAGGTCAATTATTTTAAACACTAAAGGAGAATTATTAACATGGAAAAACAACAAATACTAGAAATGCTCGTAGACTTATGTGAGGACGATGTAGTATTAGAGAACCCTGACATTGATTTATTTGAAGAAGGACTTCTTGATTCTTTCGGTACTATCAATCTATTAGTAGAAATTGAAAACCGCTTTGAAATCTCTGTGCCCATCACAGATTTTGATCGTGAGGAATGGAACACGCCAAATCGTATTGCTGCGAAATTAGCTGAAAGACAATGATAAAAAAGGGTTTTTTAGCACTTTTAGTAGCGTTTGCTCTATTTGCTGCCTTTGTTTTCTTCCCTAATTCTTGGATAAAGGCATGGATTTCAGATGCACATATTGAGCAAGCGAAGACCAGTATGGCCCCCCTGATGTTTCAAGGCATGTATTTACAGGAGCGCATGTTACAAGAGTCTAATTCCATGCCATTATATGGTTCTTCAGAATTAAATCGTTTTGATCCCTTCCATCCCTATAATTACGTGCGAGCAACAGATGCCCCCTATTCAACATTTATGATTGGACGTGGAGGTATGCAATCCATTACACATTTTTTAAATTTTGCGGCGCAAGAGAAAAATTTAAAGGATAAAAAAATAGTGTTTATCATTTCGCCACAATGGTTTACGGAAAAAGGGATGAGTGAGCTTCAATTTTCGCCTAACTATTCCATGCTTCATGCCTATGATTTAGCATTTAACAAGAAAATTGATGCCACACTACGAAATGATGCCATGGAGCGTTTACTACAATTTGATACGGTTAAGCGTGATCATCTATTACAAGCTATGTACCAATATAAAATGTCTGAGGGTAAGGAAAAACCAATTGTTGGACGATTTGCAATGATGGCAGGTCATGTGCAAAAGGCTTTACTAGAGAAAAAGGATTTATATTACTCCCTTTTCCCTAATAAGTCCCACAATTTAAAAAGTAATGACAAACTTATTACGAATCAAACATTTGAAGAGCAACTACAACATGCAGAAGCATATGGAGAGAAACGTGTATCAAATGAATTAATGATCGAAAATAAGTTTTACAAGCGACTTGAGCATTCTAACCTTAAAAAGTTAGCAGGTTTTCGTAAACATGAAGACTATACAGAATCACCTGAATATAAGGACTTTCAGTTGGTCATCGATGTGTTGAAAGATGCAGGCGCAAAGCCTCTGTTTGTATCTATTCCAGTCAATGGTCGCTGGTATGATTACGGAGACTATCCAAAAGATCGTCGTCAGGAATATTATAAAAAAATGGAGCAGGTTTTAACAGCTGCTGATGTGCCTTATGTCGATTTCACTGACCACGAGTATGATCCGTATTTTATTATGGATACGATTCATATTGCGTGGAAGGGCTGGGTATATCTAGATCAGGAACTAGACAAATATTGGCAACAACCTTAAACACAAACAGGGTCAGTTCTAAGTGATTTTTTATCACTTAGGGCTGACCCTTTCTTGTACAAATGAATATGCCTCTTTATCTTTAGCGTAATACGGCTTTCACATAATGCGCCATTTACCCACTGACATCACATAGGAACTTATATATTATTGGTGTAAGACCTAATACTCTAAAAAAATTGCCTCAAAAGCATTGATATACTTCTGAGACAATCTTTTAAGTGAATGTGCTCGACAATCGACATTACCGAGCAATTGTCTATCACCTATATTTAAAGTTATTTTAAATTATAGAAAGAATTTAAACCAAGATACTCTGCTGTTGCACCAAGTTGATCTTCGATACGAAGAAGTTGGTTGTATTTAGCTACGCGGTCTGTACGAGATGGAGCACCTGTTTTAATTTGACCAGCGTTTGTTGCAACTGCGATATCAGCAATTGTAGCATCTTCTGATTCACCTGAACGGTGAGAGATAACAGCTGTATAGCCAGCACGTTTTGCCATTTCAATTGCTTCAAATGTTTCTGTTAATGTACCGATTTGATTTACTTTAATTAGTATGGCATTCCCCACACCTTGCTCAATACCAGCAGCTAATTTTTTTGTATTTGTTACGAATAGGTCATCACCTACTAATTGTACGCGAGAGCCAATACGATCTGTTAATAATTTATGACCAGCCCAGTCATTTTCGTCTAAGCCGTCTTCGATAGAGATAATTGGATACTTAGCAGTCAACTCATCGTACCAATCAACCATTTCTTCCGAAGTTTTCACAACGCCTTCACCATCTAAGTGGTATTTGCCATCTTCTTTGCTGAATAATTCAGATGAAGCAACGTCCATTGCAAGTTTCACTTCTTCACCAGCTTTGTAGCCAGCTTTTTCGATTGCTTCAAGAATTACTGTAATGGCTTCCTCGTTTGAACCAAGGTTTGGTGCAAAACCACCTTCATCACCTACAGCTGTATTGTAGCCTTTGTCTTTTAGTACGGCTTTTAAGCTGTGGAAAATTTCAGCGCCCATACGTAGTGCATGACGGAAACTTTCAGCGCCTACAGGCATTACCATGAATTCTTGAATATCTACGTTGTTGTCAGCGTGAGCTCCACCATTTAAGATGTTCATCATTGGAACTGGTAATTGTTTTGAGTTGAAACCACCAAGATATTGATAAAGAGGTACATCTAAATAATCTGCCGCAGCATGTGCAACTGCCATTGAAACGCCTAAAATTGCGTTAGCGCCTAGCTTTCCTTTGTTTTCTGTGCCATCAAGCTCGATTAAAGCTTTGTCGATTACAACTTGGTCAAGAACAGAGAAATTGCCTTCTAATTCTTGGGCAATTATTGTATTTACATTTTCAACTGCTTTTAATACACCTTTGCCTAGGTAACGTGATTTGTCACCGTCGCGTAATTCTACTGCTTCGTATTCACCTGTAGATGCACCTGATGGCACGATTGCACGGCCGAAAGCGCCTGATTCTGTAAATACTTCTACTTCTACTGTTGGGTTCCCACGTGAGTCTAATACTTCGCGCGCATAAATTTGTGTAATAAATGGCATAATTAATTCTCCTCTTTTTCAATTAATGATTTACCTGTCATTTCAATAGGTTGTGACACCTCTAATAATTCTAACATGGTTGGCGCCAAATCGGCTAAAATGCCACCATTTCTTAACAATAAATTTGACTTTGTCACAATCACTGGAACAGGGTTTGTTGTATGGGCTGTCATCGGCTGTCCTTCTAAAGTCATCACTTCATCAGAATTACCATGGTCAGCTGTAATAATAGCTGCGCCTCCTTTTGCAAGCAGGGCATCTACTACTTTACCTAGACATTCATCTACTGCTTCGATTGCTTTAATTGTTGGTTCTAACATCCCACTATGCCCAACCATATCTGGGTTAGCAAAGTTTAATAAAATACCATCGAATTTATCAGCGGCAATCTCGCCAAGTAATGCTTCTGTTACTTCATAAGCACTCATTTCAGGTTTTAGATCGTATGTCGCTACTTTCGGAGAAGCAATCAAAATACGTTCTTCGCCAGCGAATTTGTCCTCACGTCCACCACTCATAAAGAATGTAACATGTGGATACTTTTCAGTTTCTGCAATACGAAGCTGCGTTTTGCCATTAGTGGCTAGCACTTCACCAATTGTATTTTTTAAGTTGTCATTTTCATAGGCAACTTGTGCATTCACTTCATCGCTATAATGAGTGAAAGATACCAATTTTAAATTTTTCGGATGTCTTGACGATAAAGCGAAGCCGTCGAAATCACTATTCGTAAACACTTTAGACAACTGAATCGCTCGGTCAGGACGGAAATTGAAGAAAATAACAGCGTCATTATCACCAATTGTAGCCACCGCTTCTCCATGCTCTTGAACACTAAAAGGTATAACAAATTCATCTGTTACCTCTCGTTCATAGGATTCTGTTACGCCACCTTTAGCATTCTCTGCTGATTGGCCAACGCCATCCACTAATACGTTGTAAGTAAGTGCTACACGGTCCCAACGTTTGTCGCGATCCATTGCGTAGTAACGTCCATGAATCGAGGCAAATTGACCAATGCCGATTTCAGCCATTTGTTTTTCTGTTTCTTCGATATAGGAAATAGCTGTTGTTGGTCCAACATCACGACCATCTAAGAAACCATGTACAAATACATCATCTAAACCTTGTTCTTTTGCCAATTTCAATAAGGCAAACATATGCTCATAATGACTGTGTACCCCACCATCTGATAGCAAGCCCATAAGATGCAGTTTAGAGTGATGTGCTTTGGCATGTGCCACCGCGTCTAAAAATGCCTGATTCGTAAAGAAATCACCATCACGAATGGACTTGTTTAGACGTGTTAAACTTTGGTACACAATACGGCCAGCCCCGATATTTAAGTGTCCCACTTCAGAATTCCCCATTTGACCGTCTGGTAACCCTACTGCTTCACCTGCTGCAGTTAATGTTGCATGTGGGAACTGATTCCAATAACGATCGAAATTTGGCTTTTTTGCTTGGGCTACTGCATTTCCGAATGTTTCATCTCGAAATGCAAAGCCATCTAAAATAATTAATGCTACTGGTTTTTTAGGCATTTGCTGCCGCCTCCAATAATTTTAAATATGAATCTGGTTGTAAGCTCGCGCCACCAACTAAAGCACCGTCAATATGCTCTTTCGATAATAATTCTTTAATATTCTCAGGCTTCACGCTACCGCCGTATTGAATGCGCACAGCCTCTGCTGTTTCAACATCATAAAGTTCTCTCACAACTGCACGAATCGCTCCACAAACTTGATTGGCATCATCTGCGGTTGCTGTTTTGCCTGTACCAATTGCCCAAATAGGTTCATAGGCGATGACCATATGCTCTACTTCTTGTGCAGAAAAACCGGCAAGTGCTGCTGCAATTTGACCAGCTACCTTTTGTTCTGTAATACCTGCCTCACGTTCCTCAAGCGTTTCACCACAACATATAATTGGAACAATGCTATGTGTAAGAGCTGATGCGACTTTTTTATTTATCGCTTCATCTGTCTCATTATAAAATTCACGTCGTTCAGAGTGTCCTAAAATCACATAGTCTACTTCAACACTGGCAAGTTGCGCTGGGCTAATTTCCCCGGTAAATGCACCTTCGTTTTCGTAATGCATCGTTTGTGCACCGATTGCCAGCTCTGATTCACTAGCTACCTGTACAAGTGTTGGCAAAAATAGCGCCGGTGCGCAAATAACAGCATCTACTTTGTCATTTGAAGGAAGTTTGTCCTGTACGGCATCAACAAACTGTATCGCCTCTTCAAATGTCTTATACATTTTCCAGTTTCCTGCAATAATTGGTTTACGCATCGTTGGTGTCCCCTATCTTTTATTTATCCCGCAACGGGTATTTTAGTTTGTGTGAAATCCCCACCGATTAAAATGCCACTTTATCATTTAACGCGACAATACCAGGAAGTTCTTTACCTTCCATTAATTCAAGTGAAGCACCGCCACCAGTTGAAATGTGATCCATTTTGTCCGCTACTTCAAATTTTTCCACAGCCGCTGCAGAATCACCGCCACCGATGACTGTATAGCCATCGGTTGTTGCCATTGCCTGTGCGACAGTTTTTGTACCATTCGCAAATTTGTCCATTTCAAAGACACCCATTGGGCCATTCCAGATGATTAATTTAGAATTTTTGATAACCTCTGCGTAGTTTTCAGCTGTTTTTGGACCTATATCTAGACCCATCCAATCTGATGGAATCGCATCTACAGTTACAATCTGCGTATCAGCATCTTTTGAAAATTCGTTTGCTACTACTGCATCAATCGGCATATGTAATTGCACGCCTTTTGCGTTCGCTTTTTCAATGAAAGATTTTGCTAACTCAACTTTATCTTCTTCTAATAAAGACTTACCGATATCATGTCCCTGTGCTTTGATGAAAGTGAATGACAGACCACCACCGATAATTAAGTGATCTACCTTTTCTAATAAGCTTTCTATCACACCAATTTTATCTTTTACTTTGGCACCACCAATAATCGCTGTAAATGGACGTTCCGGATTAGATAATGCTTTACCAAGAACCTCTAATTCCTTTTCCATTAAGAAGCCGGATACAGCTGGTATATGCTTCGCAATTCCTTCTGTTGAAGCGTGTGCACGGTGTGCCGCCCCAAAGGCATCATTCACATAAACGTCCGCCACACTGGCGAATTGTTCTGCTAGTGCAGGATCATTTTTCTCTTCACCAGCGTGGAAGCGAACGTTTTCAAGTAGTACGATATCTCCATTTTGCATGTTCGCAACTGCTGCTTCTACTGCTTCACCAATGGACTCCTCTAATTTTGCAACCGGTTTGCCCATCAACTCAGCTAAGCGAATACCCACTGCAGTTAAACGCATATCTTCCTTTATTTCACCTTTTGGACGACCTAAATGGGACGCTAAAATTACTTTAGCACCTTGCTCTACTAAGTACTCAATTGTTGGAATTGCTGCACGAATTCGTGTTTCATCTGTAATAGCACCTTCAGCCATTGGTACATTAAAATCCACACGTACAAAAACGCGCTTCCCTTTTACATCGATATCTTTCATTGTTTTTTTATTTAACATGAAGAAACCCCCTTCAAATTTTTTTTGGCTCATGTCTGTCATGTGCTTCGCCCATCTTGGTTCTGCACACTTTCTACTGATACCCTTATTTTTGAAAATTAACTTTTACTAAATAGTAGCAAAAGTTACGTAGTATGTCTTATAAATGCTTTATTATTTTTTTATCTAAAAAAGGAGTAAGGGTAAACGTCCCCTACTCCCATTACCCTTGTATATTATATCTTTTAGATATTATAAAGGCTATACTTTTTATGCGTAAAAAGCGGTATTATGTCACACTTTTTACTTCGAATTGCGAATTATGACACTTATTTATGATTTAAACCTTGTTCTGCAATATATAATGCTAAGTCCATTAATCGAGTAGAGTAACCAATTTCGTTATCATACCACGCAAGTACCTTTACCATACTATTTTCTAATACCATAGTAGAAAGACCGTCAACAGTTGAAGAATTATGATTACCATTATAGTCAATTGATACGAGTGGTAACTCATTATAGCCTAAAATATTTTTCAGCTCATTTTCAGAAGCTTCTTTTAAAGCAGCGTTGATAGCATCTTTTGTAACTTCCGCTTTTAGTTCTACTACTAAATCCACACACGAAACATTTGGTGTAGGCACACGCATAGAGAAGCCATCTAATTTACCTTTTAACTGTGGTAATACTTTAGAAACGGCTACAGCTGCTCCAGTAGTTGTTGGAATCATTGACACAGCTCCTGCACGTGCTCGACGCGGATCAGAGTGCGGGAAGTCTAAAATACGTTGGTCATTCGTGTATGAGTGAATTGTTGTCATCATACCGCGCTCAATACCAAACTTTTCATCCAATATTTTTGCTACAGGTGCGAGACAGTTTGTTGTACATGAAGCATTAGAAATGACATCATCTGTTTTTGGATTGTAATCCTGATGGTTTACACCCATTACAAATGTTGGCATGTCACCTTTCGCTGGCGCTGAAAGGATTGCTTTTTTTGCACCTGCTTCAATATGCTTACCTACTTCTTCCATTGAGCGGAATTTACCTGTACATTCAAGTACCACATCAACACCAAGTTCACCCCATGGCAATTGTACTGGATCTTTTTCAGCAAATACTTTAACTGTTTTACCATTCACTACGAAAGAATCACCTTCTGCATGCACTTCAGCATCATAGACACCATGTACAGAATCATATGTTAATAAATGCGCGAGCTGACCAGCATCTGTTAAATCATTCACTGCAACTACTTCAAATTCATCATGCTTCATTGCTTCACGAAATACTAAGCGTCCAATACGTCCAAATCCATTAATTGCTAATTTTAATGCCATTTCAATTCCTCCAATAATGTTTGTATTTATATTTACAGATAACGTTCAGCAATTGCTTTCGCTGCCGCTTCATCCGTTATAAAAATAGTCTGTTTCGGTGCTACTTTAAAATACGAAAGCATCGCATTCACTTTTTGCTTACCTGCAGCAACCGCAATGATGTGCTGACATTTCTCTACTTGTTCAAGCTGAATACCAATCGTGCGAATTCGATGCACAATTTCTCCTTCAGCATTAAAGTAATAGCCAAATGCTTCGCTGACAGCTCCTTTTTCCTCGAGAATTCGCAAATCCTCCGGCGACGAATTACGGCGAATAGCCATTTCCTCCGCAGAACCGATACCATGAATCACACAGTCAGCCTGATCATAGTAAGCCATCATTTCAATAACCATTGGCTCTTTTAGCATCGCTTGATATGCTTGCTCACTTAAATGTTCCGGTAAAAACAACGTTCGATGCTGGGCATTCATCTGCATCGCAAATGTTGCGACAAGTGTATTGGCTTGCATCTGCATTTCATGCCCAATTCCCCCACGTGCTGCAACAAATGTTATATCCCGCTGAGCATCTAGTGGTTGTAAAAATTGCGCAAGCGAAGCCACCGATTTGCCACCTGTGACAGCGACAACTTGCTCCCCCATAATAGTTGATAGGAATTGGTGTGCTGCCTCCTTACCAAGCAATGTCAATACCGTTTCATCTTCTTTATAATCACCTGGTACAACAATCACATGTTGCAAACCAAATCGATTTTCGAGCGATTTAGCAAGCTGTGTAAGCCCAGACCATTCGTAAACTAATGATCGTAGCTGTTCAATAACTGCTATGCCATCACTCGTACATACCATACCCGACTTTTGAGTATCTAATAACCCTTGCTCACGTAAAATATCGGTTTCTTTTCGTATTTCACGCTCTGTCATTTTCAGTGATTCTGCAAGTGTACGTCGTCCAATGGGTTGCATGAGCTGAATCGATTGCAAGATGCGATATCTTGCTTGAAGAAGCGGATACATTTCCGGAAGTAGTCTTTGCTGTGCCTCAGGTATGCTAAACATACGCATCTACTACCTTTCAATTATAACGGGACTTTTTTTATCCCACTACATAAAATTATGTCCCACTTGTGATTTCATTATAATATGGATTGTAAAAAAGGGCAAGTAAATAATGGTATATCATTATTTATTGTCCTGGCCGAAAGATGCAAATTATAATCAATCGTTTTTTATGGTTCTAACATTTTCAGAGCTGCAAATCATTCTTAAGCTGTACGGTATTGCCTATTGCTATGCATCAATCCGTTTTTTCTACATAAAGTGAAAAACTTCAATCAGTGGGGAATTTCTTCATCCTCCACTTTAAATAGAGGAACACAAGCTAAAACCTTCACATCCTGTGAAAAAGCTTGTGTGACCAACATCCTGTCGCTGCCGCTTCGCTTTCGCACATAAAACATCTGTTGCCCCGAACCAATCGGGCTTTTACGTTCAGTTGATCGCCCACCTAGATAACTCGTTCTCATCTTTCCACTTGAGGTGGGCGTCTTACTGACTGTTAATGCAGGAAAAAAAATCCCGTAACCTTCATGTACGGTTACGAGATTCTTGTTAATTAATTTGTAAAAGATAGTACAGCGTTTTTCTTGAATCTTGCTAAAGCTTTTGTAGCCTCATTTTTATTTGTGTATTCAAAAATACGAATATCCTTTTTCTCAAATACTGTAATAACCCACATTGTAAAATCTCCCTTCAAATTGTTTTTGTAATATGACAAACACTATAATGTGATACTTTTATATAAACTGTCTTATAACAACTTCTTGCTGATTCCTATTCTACTCCGATTTTTTTAAAAATAAAGCTTTATGTGAAGGTCTTCACAAACTGTTCATATTCAAAACGCTTTCATTGAACAAATTGTGAAAACTGCTATTTTGTGAGCATAAATAAAAAAACACTCAGTTAAAAGATTGCTCCTTTATACTGAGTGTTTATCGTTTACTTAATATTTTTCTTCATTAAATGGGCGATTTGTTGCTCGTTTGATTGCTCTATTTCCTCTAGCTGCTTAATGACTAATTGTTGGCGGTCTGTTGAATGATTTTGACTCAATTTCTTTTTACCTTCCATACGCGAAATCTTTACTTTAAAACCTTGAACTCCTTTATTTAAATTTGTTATAAGTTTTGAGTCCACTTCAGCCAAGCTATATGGGCTATCGTTCCCTTCGTATTTTGCAATCATCTTGTTAAAGGAATTGACTAATTCCTCATCATTCTTCATAAGCTCAATTTCTCCGTAAACATGTACCGCTACATAGTTCCATGTAGGAACAGCTTGATTTGTTTCATACCATGACGGAGATATGTAGCAATGAGGACCTTGGAAGACCGCTAAAACATCTTGCTGCTCGATGTTCTTCCATTGCGGATTACCTTTTGCAAAATGGCCAATCAAACAATCCTGCGTTTCATTGAACAATAAAGGAAGATGAGTCGCATATGGCATTCCTTCATAAGTAGAAAACAATGTAGCAAAACTGTTCGTTTGTATCACCGCGACCATCTCAGATCTATCTTTTATTTTAAATGCCGCTGGTATATACATGAGCAGAGCCCCTTCCTTATTATCATTTAATATAAAATTTGAGTTATAAAAGCCCTTCAGTGAGGGTTACATAATCTAAATTGCCATATTGTATTATATGACCATCTTTTTCTACCACAGGAATCATCAGCATATATTTTTCATGGATCACTTCATCCGCTTCGATGTCGATAATTTCTATATTAAATGCTATATCTTCTTGTACAAGCTTCAAAGTACGTAAACCCTCTACACATAGCGCACAATTAGATCGACTAAAAAATTTCACGTTCATTTACTCCCCACCTCCTAAAGCTATTATAAAGTGAAACTCCTATCAGTGGGGGTTTTCTTCATCCCCACGAATTGCTAGTTGAACCATTCGGGCTTTTACGGTCAGTTGTTCGACCACCTAGTTGACTGATTCTGATCTTTTAACTTGAGTTGGGCGCCTTGTACCTGACGCTTCGCTTTCGGAACAGATGAATTACTGACCGTTAATGCGGGATAAAGTGAAACTCCTATCAGTGGGGGTTTTCTTCATCCTCACTGATTGCTAGTTGAACCAATCGGGCTTTTACGGTCAGTTGTTCGACCACCTAGTTGACTGATTCTGATCTTTTAACTTGAGTTGGGCGCCTTGTACCTGACGCTTCGCTTTCGGAACAGATAAATTACTGACCGTTAATGCGGGATAAAGTGAAACTCCTATCAGTGGGGGTTTTCTTCATCCTCACTGATTGCTAGTTGAACCAATCGGGCTTTTACGGTCAGTTGTTCGACCACCTAGTTGGCTGATTCTGATCTTTTAACTTGAGTTGGGCGCCTTGTACCTGACGCTTCGCTTTCGGAACAGATGAATTACTGACCGTTAATGCGGGATAAAGTGAAACTCCAATCAGTGGGGGTTTTCTTCATCCTCACTGATTGCTAGTTGAACCAATCGGGCTTTTACGGTCAGTTGTTCGACCACCTAGTTGACTGATTCTGATCTTTTAACTTGAGTTGGGCGCCTTGTACCTGACGCTTCGCTTTCGGAACAGATGAATTACTGACCGTTAATGCGGGATAAAGTGAAACTCCAATCAGTGGGGGTTTTCTTCATCCTCACTGATTGCTAGTTGAACCAATCGGGCTTTTACGGTCAGTTGTTCGACCACCTAGTTGGCTGATTCTGATCTTTTAACTTGAGTTGGGCGCCTTGTACCTGACGCTTCGCTTTCGGAACAGATGAATTACTGACCGTTAATGCGGGATAAAACAAAATTAAATATTCTGTATGTGCCTACAATCGAGTAGGAGGGAGTGATTAACTCCCGACCTCTCACACCACCGTACGTACCGTTCGGTATACGGCGGTTCAATTAAGAGGATAACGCAAAGTTTCATAACGAGCTAATAGACTTTTGAGCCCTCGGGAACTCCAATAGGAGTTTCCGAGGGTTCTGTCTAGTATCGGGCTTTTAGATATTCTCCAGTAACTTTTACGTGAGTTGCCCCATTCGTAAGCCTTTCCTTTCGAGGCGCCTAACCCTATGAGTTTTCTCACCTTGGTTCTTGGTAGCTTCCAATCCTTCCACGTACACATTCGAAGTCTTCTTCTGATCCACGAATCGAAGTTCCTGAAAACACTTGGCGTATCTGCCAATGCGAAGTAACCGCACCACCCTATCAGGTATTGATTGAGTTCCTGGATACGATAATCCATCGAATAAGGTTTCTTCCTAGAGGTTATCTCTCGAATTTTGTTCTTCATCCGTTTCACGCTTTCTTTGGCGATGCGAACCTTTGGTTCTATACCATTAGTGAAACTGAATCCAAGAAACTTCCTTTTCCAAGGACGGTCTACTGCTGACTTATTCAGGTTAACTTTCAACTTAAGTTTCCCTTCAATAAACCAAGTAACAGAGTTCATGACCCGATTGCCTGATTTCTTTGTTTTCACATAGATATTGCAGTCATTGGCGTATCTTACAAATTTATGACCTCTTTCCTCCAATTCCTTGTCCAGTTCATCAAGTACGATGTTGGAAAGCAGTGGACTTAGGGGACCTCCTTGCGGAGTACCTTCTTCACTAGTTGTCACGATACCATTTATCATGATGCCCGATTTCAAGTATTTACGGATTAACTTAAGCAGATGCTTATCTTCGATTCGTTTCGCAAGTACACCCATGAGCCTATCATGGTTCACCTTGTCGAAGAATTTCTCCAAGTCTATGTCCACTACCCAGCGATTCCCTTCCCGTATATATCCTTTTGCTTCCCTTATCGCACCATGAGCGCTTCGATTTGGTCGAAACCCGTAACTATGGTCTGAAAAAGTCGGGTCATATAGAAAAGTTAACACTTGGGCAATGGCTTGTTGAATAAAACGGTCTGTCACGGTAGGGATACCTAATAAACGCACACCACCAGCAGGTTTCGGGATTTCGACTCTGCGGACAGGCTGCGGTTCATAAGTTCCCTGAAGAAGTTCCATTTTCATGGTTTCCCAGTGTTGTAGGATATGCTTTCGTAGGTTTTGTACGGGCATTTCGTCGACACCGTGGCTCCCTTTATTACGCTCCACCCGTTTTAAGGCAGAGAGCAGATTTTCGCGTGACAGGATTCGTTCCATTAACATTGGTTACGCCTCTTTCCGTGAACAACAGTTCTTCTTATGCCAGTTCTGCTCCACCATCTTGAAGTCCCCATGGGATTCACCATTTCCTCCTTCAAGCATGCCTTATCGGTTATCTGTGTTCTTCGCAGTTTACTGAATGCCAAGATGTTGTTCTCTCTTAATTGTTCAGCCCTTCCCATCCTTCTCGAGTCAGAATGGTACTATGGCTTCTGCTGACTTCTGATTGTTCAGCTATTCATCACTGAATAGGTTACCAAGTGTACTTGGCGTACCAACCAGACCTCCCCAGGTAAGAACGTAGTCTTTCCCTCCATCTATCTGCTTCATTTACTACATATGACCTTCGGCAGAAAGGGCTTCGTTTTGTTATGCAAACTCACCCAGTCGTACATAGCCTTCTATGAAGTTCGTGTTCCTCAGACCGGAGGTTTGCCGCTCGCTTCCTTCAGATTCCGCGTCACCGCGAACACCCTTGCGTTAAGCTAACTATTACTTCTGCCTTCACAGTTCGGGACTTGCACCCTATAGACTACGCCCATGCTGGGCGCACAAAAAGACTGTGCAAGAAAATTATTTCCCGCACAGTCTAGCTATTGTTATTTTAAATGACTATCTAAGAATTTAACCATTGCATTATAGAATTCAATGCGATTTTCTTCGTTTTGGAAACCATGCCCTTCATTTTCCTTCAACATGTATTCCACATCGACGCCTCTTGCACGTAACGCTTTAACGATTTGATCAGACTCAGCCTGATTTACACGTGGATCATTCGCACCTTGAGCTACAAATAAAGGTGTCTTGATTTTATCAACGTGGAAAACTGGTGAAGCTGCTGTTAATAGCTCTTTATCTTTTTCAGGATGCCCTACACGCTCATAGAACATGTTACGCATTGTTTCCCAGTATGGTGGGATAGTATCTAACAATGTGAAGATATTCGATACACCTACATAATCAACTGCCGCTGCATATAAATCAGGTGTCTTCGTAATACCTGCTAATGTTGCATAACCACCAAATGATGCACCGTAAATACCGATACGCTCCGGATCTGCTATACCTTGATCAATAGCCCATTGTACGCCATCTGTAATATCGTCTTGAATTTTCAGACCCCACTGCTTATTACCAGCTTCCAGGAATTCTTTACCGTAGCCTGTAGAAGAGCGGAAATTCACTTGTAGTACAGCGTAGCCACGGTTTGCAAGTAACTGCACTTCTGGGTTAAAGCCCCATACATCACGTGCCCATGGACCTCCGTGTGGATTCACGATAAGTGGTAGGTTTTTAGCATCTTTGTTTTTCGGTAATGTTAAATAACCGTTAATAGTTAGTCCATCTCGGCTCTTGTATGAAATAGGGTGCATTTCTGCTAACTCTTCTGGGTTTAACCATGGGCTCAAAGTTGCCAGCTCTGTTAATGCATCTGTTGTTGAATCGTAGTAATAATATTTACTGTACACAGTGTCACTTGACACACTGACAATGAATTTTGTCATTTCTTTATTGTAATCGTTGATGCCTAATTCGCTTTCTTCAACATTTAATTTAGTTTGTATCTTACGGAATAGCTCCTCAAAGCTTTTATCGAAGAATTGATAATGCGGTTTATCTGTTAAATAACCGCCATATAGTAATTTATCCTGCTCAGCACTATACAATACGCCCGCTACATCTACCTCTGCGTTAGACATAATGACTTCTTCCTTGCCTTCTAAATCATATTTTACGAATTCTACTTTGTCTCTTCCTTTATTAGTAGTTGCGAAAATATACTTATTATCTTTAGAGAATGCAAGTGGTGTTACTTCATCTCCTGCTGCCATTTCAATAAATGGTTTGAATTCATCTTTTTCAGTCTCACGATATAAAACAGTACCCTCAACACCATCTGAAGCAACAGCAATTCGAATATTGCCATCGCGATCAGCTAGCCAGCTCGCAATATTACCTGGGTTTTTAGCAACATGTTTTGTCTCGCCAGTTTTTACATTTAGTTTGTACACATCAAAGACTTTTGCATCTTCTTTGTTCATCATAATTAAAATTTCATCTTTAACGCCTTGTAAATCGCTTAATAATCCAACTGTTACATTTGGATATGGTGTTAAATCCTTTTCCTCATTGCCATTAAATGATGTTGAATAAATGTGGAAGTTTTCATCGCCACCTTTATCCTTTAAATATAGTAAATTATCATCTTTCCAGAAGGATCCAGCGATATCACGATCCGTTGAGCTAGAAACACGTACTGGCTCGCTATCATCATTCATTTTCTTCACAAAAACATTTGAACGACTTTCCCATGCAGCGGAATAAGTAATGTAATTACCGTCTGGTGAAAGTGAATAGCCAAAGCTTCCTGGATTTTTCATGAAATCTTCTACAGAAATTTCTTTCACGCCTTCATTACTAACACCATTTTTCACATTTTTAGCATTGTTTAAAATTTTGACTGCATCTTGTTTTGAAATCGTTTCACTATTTGAAAGACCGTTAAATAAACCAAGCTTATTGGCTTTTTCTTGATACTCAGCAAGTGTAGCTTCTTTTTCCTCTTTATTTAAAGCTCTTACTAAAATACGTGCTGCTTCATCACGTTTAATATGAAGACTTAAATCTTTTAATTCTTCACCTTTTACCCACTTATCAATGATTTGTTGACGCATTGTCTCTGAACCATGTTGGAATGTTAGAGCTGTTACAGTTAAACCTAGAAAATCCTTAGCAGATAGATTTTCCTCTATTACTTCTACTTGACTACTAGTTTCATTGGCAGCGCGTACTTCCTGCATCGAAACAGGATAGACTGCAGATGCTGTTAAAATGACCGCTAATGATGCTGATAAAAATCTTCTTTTCAAAGTGATTCCTCCTTATATCAGTTCGCGTTATATCGCTAGTCGATATTATGAAATTATAACAATTCCAGCATTTTTGTCAATAAATGATAATAATTATATGAAATTTCCTTTTTACCCAATTTAAAAAGTGACCTACCTTTAGACAAGTCACTTTTAAATAATGATGAAAACAATATTTAGTTGTATGAACTGTTAGAATTAAATTCATGGCCTCTCAGCGAAATGTTGCTGACTCATTTAAAATTTCCTACTTGCACCGCCACCTGCGGATGAGCCACCTCCAAAACCTCCAAAGCCCCCACCACGTGATCCACCTCTACCGAAACCACCTGGATAACCTCCGCGTCCCCTTGAACGTGGACCACCACCGCCGCCATTAGATGAAAAAGTAATGACGATAAGTACTAAAATAATCAGTAATATAATCTGCCATGTGGGCATCGATTCATCCATTTCCTGTTGGGCAGGTGTATCGCCATCCCATTTATATTCTTCTGCCACTGTTTGAAATACTTCGGCGTAGGTATTTTGAAAGGCTCTACTGATTTCCCCATTACTTGCATATGGATAAAAAGCTGAATCCAAAATTCGTCCTAATTTGCCATCTGGTAAAGCACCTTCTAGACCTTGCCCAACACCAATAACGACATCATTATTTCCTTCTCCTTGTCCAAATGTAGCTAGTATAAGTACACCGTTATTTTTTTCTGCATTACCAATACCCCATTCTCTAATCATTTTTGTTGCATATATTTTCGCTTCTTGTCCATTTAAGGTATCTAAAGTTACGACCATTATTTCTGCTCCTGTGCCATTGTCTAACTGCTCCGAATAATGGTTCAACTCATCTTCCACAGGCGTCGAGAGCACATTCGCAAAATCATGGATGTACGTATTTTTCATTGGTTTTGGCATCGCTGCTTGTGTGATGTCTATAGTCACTGTAAAGGCAAAAAAAACGATTGCAAGTAGCAATGTACAACGTTTCATTATTGTTTACCCGATTCACTAAAATCTACTGATGGAGCCTTTTCAGCTCCCGCAGCTGCCTTAAAATATTCCTTTTGTTCAAAGCCAAACATACCCGCAATTAAATTGCCTGGGAATCGCTTAACAATTTTATTAAACCCTTGCACTTCATTATTGTAATCTTCACGTGCTACTGCTAAACGATTTTCTGTTCCGGCTAATTCATCCATTAGTTGACGAAAATTTGCATCCGCTTTTAAATTCGGATAATTTTCCACAACTACTAACAATCGGCTCAACGCCCCATTTAACGCATCATTTGCTGCTGCCTGTTCTTCTGGCGTGTTTGCGCTGCCCATCTGTGCACGTGCAAGCGTAATACTTGCAATGACTTCTTGTTCATGATTGGCATAACCTTTTACTGATTCCACTAAATTCGGGATTAAATCATAGCGACGCTGTAACTGATTTTCGACCTGCGCCCATTTCGAGTCAACATTTTCTTCTGCTGTCACAAGACTATTGTATTTTGGTATAAATAATAACGCTCCTACAACAAGCACTATAATTATAATTCCTACGGGTCCAAGTAATTTTTTCATTTGTTTACCCTCCTCTATTTTCTTATCTTTACCACTAATGTGTTGCTAAAAAAACATCACTATTCTTTATATATGCAAAAGTATTTATTTCGTATGAAATATATCTAAATAGACATACTAAATACTGCAACAAAATATGACTTAGAGGAGGAATTTTTTTGTCACAATCATTTTATAATGAGCCATCTGACCCAACATCATTCAACCAACAACAAAGCCTAAATCATGGTGGACACGAAGTAATGGACATGCATGAAACTATTGGTGAAATCATTGCAGGACTAAATCAATGCATTATTTTACGTCCACACGTTCAAGATCCTGAGCTACTAAGCATTTTGGATCGCCAATATAATTTCACCCTAGGTATGTACAACACAATTGTTGAATCCTTTAAAACAGGACATGATCCATCTGTTCCTACGGGGCGCTATCAAATGGAGACTGGAAATGATTTTAAATATGGCTTAACACCTTCACAACCGAAGAAACCAATGCAAAATGCGAATGAAATTAATGATGAAACCATTTCTGGCTTTTTACTTGGCGGACAAAAAGGTGCAGCAAAGTGTATGACTGCTGCAGCAACAGAAACAACAAACCCTGTAGTACGACGTGTTGTTGCTGATAGTATTCCCAACTGCATTGAGATGGCATACGAATTATCTATTTACCAAAATAAGCATGGTTACTATCAAGTGCCTCAATACTCACAGCAAGATATGCGCGCTATGCTTGATTCCTTTGCTACTACCACAAATCCCCTTCATTAAATACAAAAAAATGCAGTCCCAAAGATGATGAAAAATCACTAGGGACTGCCTTCTTTGTATGAATGAAACTACCATAACGTGTACTATTAAAATTTATCGAAACACTTTTCGATTTTATCGCTAAACTTTCATCAAAAAGTTCGTTTTCCTAATTATTAAAGAACTTTTCCCAAAAAGGCTTTTGTACGTTCATTCTGTGGATTGCCGAACAGCTCTTGGGGAGTCCCTTCTTCTACAATATAACCACCGTCCATGAACACCACTCGATCACCCACTTCACGAGCAAAGCCCATTTCATGAGTTACAACGATCATTGTCATCCCTTCAACTGCTAGATTTTTCATAACATCTAACACTTCTTTTACCATCTCTGGGTCAAGAGCTGAAGTTGGTTCATCAAATAGAATTGCTTTAGGCTTCATTGCTAATGCACGAGCAATCGCAACACGTTGCTGTTGTCCACCTGAAAGCTGCTCAGGATAGTTGTAAGCTTTGCTATCTAGACCCACTTTTTTCAAAAGCTCATGTCCCAGTGCCTCAGCTTCTGGACGCTTTAAATTGCGAATTTGCATGGGTGCCATTGTCACATTATCTAACACTGTCATATGAGGGAATAGATTGAATTGTTGGAATACCATCCCAACTTCTGCTCGAATTGCATTAATATCCGTTTTTGGATCGTTAATTTTTACATTCTCTACATATATTGCACCGTCTGTCACTTGCTCTAGCATATTGATGCAACGTAAAAAGGTACTTTTTCCCGAACCCGATGGCCCAATTACACATACAACCTGCTTCTCTTGTATTTCATAATCGATGCCCTTTAGTACCTCTAGCTTACCAAAATATTTGTGTAAGTTTTCAATTTTAATCATCTTGCTTCCCGCCCTTCTGCTTTACGAGGGACATAGCTATTACTGAAACGCTTCTCTATATAGGCTACAACCTTTGTTACACCATACGTTAAGATTAAATATAACAATGCGGCTACAATATATGGCTCCCAGAAACGGAAGCTTGCACCTGCTACTACTTTACTAGCATATAAAATATCCGGTGCCGCAATAACCGTTACTAAAGATGAGTCTTTTAATAATGCAATGAATTCGTTGCCAAGTGGCGGAATCATACGTCTGAAAGCTTGTGGCAAAATCACTTTACGCATTGCTTGATTATGAGTTAAGCCAAGTGAACGTGCCGCCTCCATTTGCCCCTTATCAATACTTTGAATACCAGCACGGAATATTTCTGCATTGTAAGCTGCACAGTTTAAAACCAGTGCGGTAATACCTGAAACCATATATCCTAATGAATGCCCAAAAATCGTTGGAATCACTGCTAAGTGAATTAACAAGATTTGCACAAGCATTGGTGTTCCACGGAATAAATCTACATAAAGTTTACATGGCCAGTAAATCCATTTTTTCTTTGATAATTTCCCCAACCCTAACAGTAAACCTAAAATGATACCTCCAAAATAACCACTGAGCGTTAAAATGATTGTTACACCAATACCACGTACAAACATATCACGGTAGTTCCAGACTATGTCCCAGCGTAAGTCAAAGATGTCCATCCGAACCCCTACTTTCCCATTCAAATTCTCCCTAATGAATTACCATAAAAATCAAACGAGCCGCTAGCATGATTAGGCTAGCGGCATCATACTGCATTACTTAAATTCTGAACCAGTAATTTCTTTTAACTTACCGTTGTCTTTAATTTTTTGTAAACCTTCATTCAATATTTTTAATAATTCTTCATTACCTTTTCTCACCATGAAGCCATAGTATTCTTTTTCAAATGCTTCATCTTTAATAACTTTTAGTTTCGCTTTTGGATTTGCCTCCATGTATTCGTAGATAACCGCATTATCACCAATTGTTGCATCTACGTTCCCGTTGAGCATTTCTTGAATGGCCACTGGTTGATTTTCAAATGCCATGATGTTTGTACTTGCCTCACCTTGCAATTTTTTCGCAGCCATATGACCTGTTGCATTAATTTGTACGGAAATCTTTTTATCTTTCAAATCTGCTAATGATTTAATTTTTGAATCTTCTTTTACTACGATTAATAATTGAGATTCGTAATAAGGTTCTGTAAAATCAAAAGATTCTTTACGCTCTTCATTAATCGTAATACCTGATGCACCGATATCTGTTTCACTATTTTTTATTGTTTGGAATACTGGTTCCCAACCGATGTTATTCCATTCTACTTCAAAGTCCATTTCATCTGCGATTGCTTGCAATACATCTACATCAATCCCAACAATGTTTCCTTTATCGTCTACTGATTCAAATGGTGCAAAGGTAGCTTCTGTACCTACCTTATAAACTTTCTTGCCTGAATCATCACTAGATGCGCCATCACTTGATGATGTATTTTCTTTTGCGCCACAGCCCGCTAGTACTAGCGTAAATGCTGCCACGACCATTAGTAACGTCCATATGCGTTTTTTCATAGTTGTTTCCCCCTAAAATATTAAATAATATTCCGAACACTTCATTTTTCTCAATTCAGAAATGTTAGACTATTAGGTCAATTATATTAATAATAGACTCTATATACAACACAATATTGCATAAAAGTAATGTAAATTTCATAAAAATAAATTTTATATTCCTTTTTTAGAAAAATAATGTAAAACAAAGGGATTATGCAACACAAAATGAATACTCATACATTATTGAGATACTATTTATCCAAAAATAAGATAATTTTGGCCACAAAAAAAGAATCCCCCTCAGAAAAGGATTCTTTTTTTGGACTAGCGAGCTAGCCTCACGTTCAGTTATGTTCACTAAAAAAATAATTTGGAGTTGTTACTTTCTTTGAAGGTTTGAAAGGAATAAAAACGGGAATAATGCCAACTAGGCGATATACCCACTATTTCCCTCTCGTTCTCCACTAAGCAGGCTGCTAAACCACTTATCAGGAGAGTCGAGCTATAAAAACATATCTATTTCTCAGTAAAATGGCGCCCTCGGAGGGAATCGAACCCCCAGTGCAAGAACCGGAATCTTACGTGTTATCCATTACACCACGAGGGCAATTGAAAACAAAAAAAAAGTACTCACTCTAGGCTTTATGGCAAAGCATCATGTAGATAAACCCTCATTTTTGAAGCATACCTGCAAAATAGTGTACTGTACTTTAACTTGCGACCTTTCTATTATACAAACGTATTGCTCACATTTCAATAAAATAATGCAAATGTTTTAATATTTTTTTTTTTAGATTTAATTTCTTAATAGCAGTGTTAATATTTGACCTTCCCTGACTATAATGTGTATGATAAGGTTACAGCTGAAATTCAATGAATGATTTCAGTAAAAGTATTCGAATTTAGTTTTTTAAGGAGGATTTAACATGAATTTAATTCCTACAGTTATTGAACAAACAAGTCGTGGTGAGCGTGCATATGACATTTATTCACGACTACTAAAAGACCGTATCATCCTATTAGGAAGTGCAATTGATGACAACGTAGCTAACTCAATCGTTGCACAGCTGCTATTCCTAGAAGCAGAAGATCCAGATAAAGACATTTCTCTTTACATTAACTCTCCTGGCGGTTCTATCACAGCTGGTATGGCAATCTATGATACCATGCAATTCATCAAGCCAAAAGTACAAACAATTTGTATCGGTATGGCAGCATCAATGGGTGCATTCCTTCTTGCTGCTGGTGAACCTGGTAAACGCTGTGCATTACCAAATGCAGAAGTAATGATTCACCAACCACTTGGCGGTGCACAAGGCCAAGCGACTGAAATTGAAATCGCTGCAAAACGTATTTTATTCCTACGTGAAAAATTAAACGGTATTTTATCTGAACGTACAGGCCAGCCTCTTGAGGTCATTTCAAGAGATACTGATCGCGACAACTTCATGACAGCAGAACGTGCCAAAGAATATGGCTTAATCGATCATATCTTTGAACGTAACGACCGTAAATCATGATAAAAAAACCTCTGAGTCAATTTAGCTCAGAGGTTTTTTGACTATGTGCCTTCAATCAAAGCACTTATACATCAGTTTTACTTTAATCTTCTTTTTCAATAAGTGCCGCTAATGATGTAACCGCTTGCTCAGAATCATTACCTTCGCTACTTAAAACAACCTCTGTGCCTTTTGCTATAGCTAAGCTCATGACACCCATAATGGACTTGGCGTTTACTTTTTTCTCATCTTTTTCAAGAAAAACATCTGCGCTAAAGCGATTTGCTTCTTGTACAAATAGCGCTGCTTGTCTAGCTTGTAGTCCTAATTTTAACTTTACTTGGACTGTTCTCTCAGTCATTCGCAATACTCCCCTTCACTACCGTTCATCTTATTAGTTTTATCTTACCTCACTTAATAGGAAAAGAACAATAAGCGATTGCGCATCACTTTCATACCTTTTGTATATGAAAGTTAACCGCCTATTTTTTCACCGCGTCTTAATGCATCTGCGATTTCATCAATTTTTCGTAGTCGATGATTAACACCTGACTTACTAACGGTACCGCTTGATACCATCTCGCCCAATTCTTTTAATGTCACATCTTGATATTCAACACGTAGGCGTGCAATTTCTCTAAGTTTTTCTGGCAACTGATCTAACCCAATTGAATTTTCAATAAAGCGAATATTCTCTACCTGTCGAAGCGCTGCTCCTATTGTCTTATTCAAATTCGCGGTTTCACAGTTCACAATACGATTAACACTGTTCCGCATGTCGCGCAAGATACGAACGTCTTCAAACTTCATCATCGCTTGATGTGCACCAACAATATTTAGAAAATCAGAAATTTTTTCAGCTTCTTTTAAATAGGTGACAAAGCCTTTTTTCCGCTCAATTGTTTTCGCATTCAACTCAAATTCATTCATCAAATCCATTAGCGCCTCACCATGCTCTTTATACAAAGAATAAATTTCTAAGTGATAGGCTGACGTTTCTGGATTGTTTACCGAGCCACCTGCTAAAAAAGCGCCTCGTAAATAAGCTCTTTTTTGACCGCTCTTTTTAATAAGCTCTCTAGAAATCGTATGATTAAATTGAAAATCATCTGAAATAATCGCCAAATCAATTAATAGCTCACGCGCCCCATCTCGTACACGGCAAATATAAACGTTATTTTTCTTCAAACGCATTTTCTTCCTGACAAGAAGCTCCACATTATAAGGATATAATTTCTTCATAATCGTATAAAGCCTTCTTGCGATGGCCGCATTTTCGGTTTGCACATCTAAGCTAAGCTGTTTGTTAGCAAAGGATAATGAACCATTCATTCGAATTAAGGCAGATACTTCCGCTTTCATACAATGATCGTCCGCTTCTACTTGCGTTAATTCTTTTTTTGTTTCAGAAGCAAAAGACATGTCACGCCCCCCCTTTCAACCTTTATTTCTATGTATATGTTCATCTTACCATATACAACAAGCATTCTTTATGATTCTATTTGAGGTTCACTTCTTTGCGTTTATAGATATTTGCATAATCTACAAGCCATTCTGCAAAATTTGCAGCATTATGACGAACCGTTCCATCTGGTCGAATTGTTGCGATATCTCGTTTAATAACCTCTAAACCCATACTTTCAAGCTTCGCAACATCAAATGTTACTGGCTCAGCACATTCTTCCTTATAAAGTTCTTTTACAGGATGTGGTAGTTTTTCGTCATTTACTAAAATAGAATCGATAAAGGAATCCCCAACATGTTTATAAATAGCTTGAACATGATCGCCTGCTGTATAAGTAATAGTTTCACCTTTTTGTGTCATTAGATTACATACATAAATTTTACGCCCTTTCGCCCTTACAACAGCTTCTCCAATTTCCTTAACAAGCAGATTTGGAATAATACTTGTATATAAGCTTCCAGGGCCTATTAAAATATAGTCTGCCCGATTTATAGCACGAATTGCTTCTGGTAACGGTTGCACATTTTCTGGTACTAAAAAAACGCGATTAATGCGCTTTTTTGCTGATGGAATTTTAGATTCACCCTCAATAATTGAGCCGTCTTCTAACTCTGCATGCAGAGAAATTTTCTTATTAGCTGCTGGAATCACACGACCATGCACTTTTAGCACCTTACCCATCTCACTAATCGCATGGTTAAAATCTCCAGTTATATCTGTCAAAGCTGTTAACATTAAATTCCCTAACGAATGCCCACTTAAGTCCTCTGATGCTGAAAAACGGTATTGAAACATTTGCTCTACAAGTGGCTCCACATCTGATAATGCAGCAATCACGTTGCGTACATCACCAGGTGGGGGGATATCATAATCATCTCGTAAACGCCCAGAAGAGCCTCCATCATCTGCTACTGTGACAATAGCAGTGATATCAAACGGATGGTGCTTTAACCCACGGAGCAACGTAGAAAGCCCCGTTCCACCACCTATAACAACAAGCCTGGTTTGCCTTTTTCCCATTCACTCAATCCTTTCTTCGATTGATGTCACGGTGCGTAATAACAATATTTTCATTTTTGGTTAAATATTCACCAAAATATTCTGCTAACGTCACCGAGCGATGCTGTCCCCCTGTACAACCAAATGCAATGACAAGTTGCGATTTACCCTCTTGTTTATAAAGTGGAATCATAAATTCAAACAAATCTGTTAGTTTTTGAATGAGTATTTGTGTATCCTCTAAAGCAAGTACATAGGAAGAAACTTCTGTTTGTAGACCTGTTTTAGGACGTAATTCCTCTACATAATAAGGGTTTTTTAAAAAACGCACATCGAAAACTAAATCTGCATCAATTGGCATACCGTGTTTAAATCCAAAGGACATAATATTTACAGAAAAAATATTATCTGTATCACTTGCAAATTCTTTAACGATTTTTTCTCGTAATTGTCTAGGTTTCATATTCGATGTATTATAAACAAATTTAGCACGACCTTTTACTTCCGACAATAATTCCCGTTCTAGTTTTATGCCGTCTAATGGTAGGCCTGTTACCGCTAATGGATGCGCCCGTCTCGTTTCTTTATAACGTCTAACTAGCGTCTCATCGTTCGCATCTAAAAATAAAATCCGCACAACAATATCGCCTGCTTTTAGTATATGGTCGAGCGCGCCTATAAGCGAATCAAAAAAGTCGCCGCCACGCATATCCATGACAGCTGCAATACGTGTAATATTTTTACCTGAATCTTTTAGTAAGGTTAAAAAAGTTGTAAGTAATGCTGGTGGTAAATTATCAATACAGTAATACCCTAAATCCTCAAAGCTTTGAATAGCTACTGTTTTTCCAGCTCCAGACATTCCTGTAATAATGACCAATTCATGTGTACATTGTTGACTTTCAACCACCACTGTCATGCAGCTCCTTTATTGTTCTAATGATATTTGTATTTTCTCATGAAGTAATTCAAAATCTGACGTATATTCAAACGTACCATACTGAACACCTGATTGTGAAACAGCAAATTGTAAATTTGTTCGATCACCTTCAGCCATTGGCAGATGCTTCAAATCCTCGACTGGGTGCCATGCAAGCTTACCTTCTCTCGTGTCTTCAAATGGTACACCATCAACATCTTTAGCAACAAATGTGTAAAGCATCCATTCGTCAACCATAACGTTATTATCTTTTATGACCATTGTATAGATACCCTTCAAATGTACGTGTAATGGCGTAACGTTTGTTTCTTCCTGAAACTCACGTACAGCGGCTTCATATATCGACTCACCGCTTTCCATTTTCCCGCCTGGTGCTACATACCAGCCACGTCTAGGCTTTTGAAGTAATAATACTTGGCCGTCTTTTACGGCAATTAAGTTCGCAATTCTTTGCATAGGCACACCTCTAATCTCTTTTGCATTCTACCTCTTATTATAGCAAGACCTGTCTGCGTTTGTCCTGATTTCACATCTATGTGCATCTTTCACTAGTAGATGCTGCTCGCGGTTGTTCACCGCTGACGTTTATCGGCCTTCATGAGAACATAATATTGTTTGCTATTACTATACTTTTTCACAGGCAATACTCTACGCAAAATCCTAGAACCTTACGGAATGACACAATGCTCGGGTTTAATGAGAAAGTAGCACCTTTCACTGTAGAGCATGTAAATCCACATGCGGATACTTAGACATCAAAAAATAGGTTGCCACCACCTAATTTAGGCGGAAACAACCTACTAAACAAAATAAAAGGGGGATTGCTAATTACACTTTGTATAATACACCTTTTATATGTCATTCAAGTTACAGCAATATTAAAACCGTATTAAAAATTGTATTTTTTTCCCGTATTACAGGAATTTAACTAAGCGTTAATTCTTTCTAGTAACTCTTCTACATAATGCTGTACTGCTTGTGCTGCAATACTACCATCACCAGTAGCCGTTACAATTTGGCGAAGCGATTTTTCTCGGACATCACCCGCTGCGAAAATACCCGGTACAGTTGTTTCCATATTGTCGTTTGTCACAATATATCCTGCATCGTTTAAAATCCCTAGTGCTCCAAAAGGTTTTGTTAACGGTAGCATACCAATGTAAACAAACACGCCATCTGCAACAAATTCCGACTCAGTACCATCAATCGTTGATTGCAATGTCACACTTCCTACTTTGCCGTCAGCCTCATTAATCTCTTTGACAGTTGCATTCCAAATGAAATCAATTTTTTCGTTAGCAAAGGCACGATCCTGTAGAATTTTTTGTGCACGTAGTTTATCACGACGATGTACAATAGTAACCTTATCTGCAAAACGTGTTAAATAAACACCTTCTTCAACTGCAGAATCTCCGCCACCTACAACAACAAGATTTTTTTGTTTGAAGAACGCCCCATCACATACTGCACAATAACTTACGCCACGGCCACCAAGTTCTTTTTCACCTGGAACGCCCATTTTTTTATATTCTGCACCTGTAGAAAGAATAATGGCACGTGTTTTATATTCTTTAGCACCCGATTTAATTGTCTTGTATTCTTCACCGTTGATGATTTCTGTTACATCACCGTAAGCATACTCAGCACCAAACTTCTTCGCATGCTCGAACATTTTTGTAGACAGCTCAGGACCTAGAATTGTATCAAAACCGGGATAGTTTTCTACTTCTTCCGTATTTGCCATTTGACCACCTGGAATACCACGTTCAATCATTAACGTAGAAAGATTCGCACGTGACGTATATACTGCAGCAGTCATCCCTGCAGGACCTGCACCAATAATTACAACATCATAAATTTTTTCTTCTGACATAAATACTTCCCCCTAAACTTTTAATGCTTTTTCATTCCGTACAAACAGATGCTTCGACTTCCACTGCGAAATGAAGTATAAGTCGTACATCAAGCACCCATAAGTACTCGATTAGTTCAACTAATAATCAGTAAAGATCAAGAAAAAACCCACCGATTAAAGCTTCATTTTAAAATAATGTGAGTATGTTCATCGTATGTGAAAGTATAAAGTTATTCAACTATGTTGCTCACAGTCTAATTATGACTATTTGGTAAAAACATCAAAATTTCATCAATATATTTCGATAATGTTGACACAGATATCCCATATTGTTCAGCAATCTCTTTTTTTGTCACCTTTAACATGCGAGATGAACGGAATAAATAATCATTAGCTCCAGCAATCGCCACGGGGTTCGTAAAGCGATAGTTTTGCGTAAGTGCTTGTTCACATAGTACAAACCACATTTGGAACATCGGAGTGACAACGGTATTCAGCTTCCCATACTGTTCAAGTAAAATCTCTGGTACCTTTACTGCACGTAAAAAGCTAGCCTCCACTTTATTTTTCTCATCAAATTGATGGCCTAGTGCATATGCCAAAAACAGTTTCTCAAACGCATTGTACTGCTCAACATCAACCCATTTCGGATGAGCTATAATTTCCTGTTTATGCGCTGTACAGCTTAATAAAAATAAGCCAAAAATTCGGTCGCTTGCATAACTACTTGCGAGTTTTTCCACAATAAAATCACGATCATGTTCTAACGCATCAAGCTCATAGGTATTATCATGCTGACGCCAAGGTTCAAAGCCTTCTTTTTCTGGATCTTGTTCAAGCAACTGTGCCCAAGCATTTTTTGAAATATCTTCATGCCCTGAGAAATAAGCCGCATGTGATAACCAAAAATAAAATCCAGCATCACCCAAATAACCACGTTTTTGCATACTACGTAGCCATTTAAAGGCTATTTCATATTGTCCAATAAGCGCTAATGTTGCCCCTAGTTTATAACGATGTTCCCAAGCGTACGGCTGAATTTTTACAAGTACATCCAAAAGTGCCTTTAATTCCTCATCATTTTTTTCATAATACGCTATCACTGTTAAATTACATAATGCATGTAAATTACCTTTATTTTCTCGCAATACATTATTCAATAGTGCTTTTGCCTGTTCAGGCTCACCAACATAAAAATAAGCCAATGCTAAATTGTTATAAGCTGACCAAAATTCAGGTCTATCTTCAATCAAATCTTCCAATATGCTTATAGCTTCAGGAAAATCGCCCTTCTCCATACAGCGTCGGGCCTGTTCTTGACGATATAAATCCTCACCAGAACCTTCTGGCTCTTCATAATCATCCTGCTCAAAAGCGACAAAATCCAATATCTCAGCCGCTTCATCTGCATATGCACCCTCTGGCTCCATTTGTAAATATTGCTCTGCAAACCGTTTCGCATCCTGAATCATTCCGACGCACCCAGAGACCTCAGCCATATAAAAAATTATCTCTGGCTCAACTGGGTCTAATTGATAGGCACGACGAAGTAGATCATACGCTTCTTCAAAACGTTGACCATCCAGTTCTACAATCGCTAATTGCAATAAAATCATCGGATCATCAGGGCTTAAATCCACAGCACGCTGTAGATATTTATAAGCTTTATTCATTTGTCCACTATTCATCGCTTGAATTGATTTTTTATAATAATAGTCGCCTGTTGGAATGAACGATACGACATTCGTTTGACTCTCTTTTTGACGTTTCTTTTCCAAAATATTTCCTCCGAAACAAGAAATAAGGAACGCATCACACGTTCCTTTTCACAGTAACTTTCATTATACCATACTATAAACGATATGCTGTTATTTCTCCTCGTGACGTTTTTCCAACACATGTAATACGTCAAAAATACTTACCTTCTGCTCTTGCAACAATACTAATAAGTGGTAAATCAAATCTGCAGCTTCCCACTTAACTTCCTCTGTATCACGGTTTTTCGCACCGATAACAACTTCTGTAGCTTCTTCACCAACTTTTTTACAAATCTTATCGATACCTTTATCGAATAAATATGTAGTGTATGCACCTTCTGGCATTTCTTGCTCACGTTTTTCAATTATTTTTACAAGTTCAGAAATAATGCCGACTGAGCCAACCTTTGCATTTTCTTGCAGAACTTCTGTAAAGCAAGAAGTCGTTCCGTTATGGCATGCAGGGCCTGCAGGCAGCACTTCAATGACTAATGCATCCCCGTCGCAATCCGCTTTAATAGATACTACCTTTTGTGTATGACCACTTGTAGCACCTTTATGCCAAAGTTCTTGACGAGAACGTGAGTAGAACCAAGTTTCGCCGGATTCAATTGTTTTTTCCAATGATTCTTTGTTCATATATGCTACCGTTAATACTTCTTTTGTATTAGCATCTTGAACTACTGCTGTCACAAGGCCTTTATCGTCAAATTTAATGTTGTCAATCATCTTACTGTCACTCCTTTTTCACGTAAGTACTCTTTTACTTGCGCTACACTCGTTTCTTTATAGTGGAAGATGGATGCCGCAAGTGCTGCATCTGCATCAACATCTTCAGTTAATACTGCATAAAAATGTTCGGCATTCCCTGCACCACCACTAGCAATTACAGGAACTGTCACGGCCTCTCGTACTGCCTTTGTTAATGCTAAGTCAAAACCAGACTTCTCTCCGTCTTGATTCATACTTGTTAATAAAATTTCACCAGCACCTAAGCGTACGGCTTCCTTTGCCCACTCCGTTACTTGCCAAGCTGTTTTGTTGCGGCCACCATGTGTATAGACCATCCATGTGCCATCTTCTTCACTATAGCGGGCATCAATTGCTACAACAATACATTGTGCTCCAAAGAAATCAGAACCTTCCTTAATAAGCTGTGGGCGTTCTAAGGCAGAGGTGTTGACTGAAACTTTATCAGCTCCCGCGCGCAAAATACGTTTCATATCATCTAACGTACGAATTCCACCACCCACCGTAAATGGAATGGCAAGTGTCGCCGCTGTTTGGCGCACCACATCTACCATTGTTTCACGTCCTTCATGTGATGCCGAAATATCAAGGAACACAAGCTCATCTGCACCCTGTGCATCATAAAACTTTGCAAGCTCTACAGGGTCCCCTGCATCACGTAATGACACAAACTGCACACCTTTTACAACACGGCCTTCTTTGACATCCAAACATGGAATAATACGCTTTGTTAGCACGCCGCCACCCCTTTTAACCACTGATTTAATAAGTACACACCAAGTTCTCCTGATTTTTCAGGATGGAACTGCATGCCTGTAATAGAGCCATTCGCGACAATGCCTGGTACCTGGATACCATGATAATCCGCATAGGCAACTAGCTCATTAGCATCCATTCCCGTTGCATAAAATGAATGGACAAAATAGACATGTTTTGCCTGCGCCTCATCCTTTAACCAAACCGGGCGGTTAGTCACAACTAACTCATTCCAGCCCATATGTGGTACACGGTATGGCTTCCCCTCATGCACTCCACTAAAACGTTGAATACTCCCTGTAAAGAAACCTAAACCCTTCGTCGGCGAAATCTCATCACTATCATCGAATAGCAGTTGCATACCTAAGCAAATGCCAAGCAATGGACGATTTTCTGCTTTCACTTTTTGTAAATAACTATCTAACTTTGTGTCAGCCAATCGTTTCATGGCATCAGGAAACGCACCAACACCTGGTAATAAAAGGGCGTCTGTTGCATCAAGCTCATTGACATCCGCTGTAACGATGACATCACAACCAAGACGCTTTAGTGCTTGTTCGACACTGAATAAATTGCCCATTCCATAATCGATCACACCAATTTTCACGTTAACAGCCCCTTTGTTGACGGTACGCCTTTGACGCGTGGATCAATCTCTACTGCCACATCAATAGCACGTGCTAATGCTTTGAAAATTGCTTCGATAATGTGATGTGTATTAGAGCCATAAGGCACAATGACATGGACATTCATACGTGCTTCTAGCGCAAACTTCCATAAAAACTCATGCACGAGCTCTGTATCAAATGTGCCCACCTTCTCTTTTAGTTGTGGTACGCGGTATTCTAAATGTGGACGGTTCGAACAATCCACAACAACTTGTGCAAGGGCATCATCCATCGGTACAAAAGCGCTACCATAACGTTTAATTCCCTTTTTATCCCCTAGCGCCTCACGAATCGCTTGTCCTAATACAATCCCGAGATCTTCTGTCGTATGATGATCGTCAATATATGTATCACCATTGGCTTGAATCGTGCCGTCAAAAAGACCATGCTTAATAAATAAATCAAGCATATGATCCATAAAGCCAACACCTGTTTTAATGTCTGCCTTTCCTTCACCGTCTAAATTAATAGCCACAGAAATTTTCGTTTCATTTGTTTTACGTTCAACCTTTGCATACCGTTTCTTTTCTGTCATTGTGCTACTCCTTTTCCCATCCACGTGATTCTACTGCACGCGCATGGCCCTCTAAGCCTTCCATACGTGCTAAGCGTGCAATTTTCGGTGCATTTTCTGCCCATGTTTTTTCACTATAATAAACAATGCTTGATTTTTTTACGAAATCGTCGACATTTAAGCCACTTGCAAAGCGTGCCGTACTATTAGTGGGTAGCACGTGGTTTGTGCCCGCAAAATAATCCCCCACAGGCTCTGAACTATAACGCCCGATGAAAATACCACCTGCGTGACTGATTTGCTCTGCCACAGCTTCAGCATTCTTCGTGACAACTTCGAGATGTTCAGGCGCCAAGGAGTTAATAGCATCAATAGCATCCGCCATCGTTTCTGCAATATAAATCGCACCAAAGTTTTCAACAGATGCACGCGCTACTTCCTCACGCGGTAATGAGGCTAATTGCTTTTCCACTTCAATTGCGACCTTTTGAGCAAGCTCTTCAGAAGTTGTGACTAAAATTACACAAGCCAGTTTATCATGTTCTGCCTGCGATAAAAGATCCGCTGCAACTTCATCTGCAAAGGCTGTTTCGTCTGCAAGTACAGCAATTTCACTTGGTCCTGCAATCATATCAATCGCTACTTCACCAAATACTTCTCGTTTAGCAAGTGCTACAAAAATATTGCCTGGGCCAGTTATTTTGTCGACTGCCGCAATGGTTTCTGTGCCGTATGCAAGTGCACCAATTGCCTGTGCACCACCGACTTTATATACTTCCTCCACGCCAAGAATATGCGCAGCTGCAAGCACACCTACTGGTAAATGTCCATCTCGTCCTGCTGGTGATGTAATCACAATACGCTTTACACCTGCAACTTGTGCAGGAATAACATTCATTAAGACCGATGAAGGATAGGCTGCTGTACCCCCTGGGACATAGAGACCCACTGCATCAAGTGCCGTTATACGCTGTCCTAGCCAAGAGCCATTCGCTAAGTCTAAGCGATAGCCTGTACGTGTTTGTTGCTCGTGATATAGGCGAATATTATCGGCCGCTTCTTTCAAATCAGTATATAGTTGGTCATCAAGTGCATTTGCACCCGCTTCAATTTCTTCTTTTGCGACACGTAACTCGTTAGGTACGAAGCCATCCCATTTTTCTGTATAGGTACGTACAGCTGCATCACCTTGTGCCCGCACATCCGCTAATACCTGACGTACAACCTTTAGCTGTTCTTCATTTCCACCATCAAGTGGACGTTTTAAAGAAATTCCTTTTGCCAGTTTGGTAATCTTCATTCACAAAGCCCCCTTTAATTGACGCATTGTTTTAAGCGTTTCACAAGGTCGATAATTCGATCGCCCTTCATGCGATAGCTTACTGGATTGGCGATTAAACGAGATGAAACGTCTGTAATAAATTCATACTCGACCAAGCCATTCTCTTTGAGCGTACGTCCTGTTGAGACAATATCCACAATGCGATCAGCTAAACCAATCATCGGTGCCAATTCAATAGAGCCATTTAATTCAATAATTTCGACTTGCTCACCGATTCCCTTATAATATTTCATCGCAATATTTGGATACTTCGTTGCAATTCTAGGTGCAATTTCGTTCATCGTTGTATTGGGTAAGCCTGCGGATGCGATATAACATGCACTAATTTTCAAATCCAGTAATTCATGTACCTCTCGCTGTTGCTCCAGTAAGACGTCTTTTCCTGCAATGCCAATATCAGCTACGCCATGCTCCACATAGACAGGAACATCCATTGGTTTTGCTAAAATAAAACGAATTTTCTCTTCAGGAATTTCAATCATTAGTTTCCGTGACATCTCTACTTCTTCAGGTAAATTAAAGCCTGCTTCAATAAGCATTTGATATGCCTCTTCAAATATACGTCCTTTCGGCATTGCAATTGTTAATTCATTCACCGTCATTCACCCCTTGCCCAACAACGACCACCTTTGTAAATTGCTCTTGAAAGGCAGCTTCATCGACTAAACTACTTCTCAATTGTAAAGTTGCCTGCTTACCAGCTACTCGTAAGGCCTGTACCTTTTCAAGAGCCGCTTCAAAGTCTTCTTCCTCAAACAACACTACAATCGCTTCTTCCTTTTCAACTGTTTGTCCTGCTAACGTTTCTAGTAAACGATCCACCCGTATACTAAATCCTGTCGCACCTACTTTTGAGCCAAACACTTCAAGTAAACCGTCATAGCGACCGCCATTTCCAAGCGAAAAGCCACTGCCGGATGCAAATACTTCAAACAACATTCCTGTGTAATAACTCATATGGCTTGAAAGCGTAAAATCAAACGCTACATAATCAGCCAAATTCGCTACCTCGAGTAATTTTGCTAGCTGTTGCATATATTCAAGTGCATCATTTTTACGCACATACTTTTCAATATCTTTTATGTCATTTACATTCATTGCTTCATCAATAAATTGCAACAATGCATCAGATTTAGTTTTTGGTAAATCAAATGATTCCACCGCTTCTTCAAATCCTACGTAGTTACGTTGCACAAGCAATGTGCGTAAAGTATCTTCTTGCTCAATGCTCTCTGTATAGTCCTGTAAAATGCAATGTAATACACCTGCATGTCCAATTGTTACTTTGAATTCTTGTAATCCAAACTGCTTTAATAGCTCCATTGCCGTAATAATGACCTCAGCATCTGCAAATACTGAATTATCGCCAATTAGCTCAATACCCATTTGCTCAAATTCAGCTGGTCGGCCGCCTTCTGTTTCCTGTGCACGAAATACACTAGCAAAATAAGCTAAGCGTACTGGAATCATTTCTTTTAATAACTTTGAGGTAGCTACTCGAGCAATTGGTGTGGTCATATCCGGACGTAATACTAATGTGTTGCCTTGACTGTCTACTAGCTTAAATAAATGTGCATCAGATATTGCAGATGCTTTACCAACCGTATCAAAATATTCTACCGTTGGCGTTTTAATAAATTCATAGCCCCTTGAGCGTAAAAAATTTCGCCCTGTATGTCTTACAGCTTCTACCTTTTCGTAAATTTGCGGAAAGGTATCACGCATACCAAGTGGCTTTTCAAACATTTTAATCGATGACATTTTGACACTTCCTCACGCTTCACTTTAATTCACTAGAGTATTAGATTATGAAAGTATTTTAACTCATTCTATCTAATCAGTCAATGCAATTACCACATGAATTCTCGAATAATTTCAACACTGATTATTCTGTTAATTATACACTTATTTATTTAAAGCGGAACTTTAATAAGTGACTTTTCTAAGGCGTAGAACGTGCACGCTTTGTTACATGAAAAGAAAAAACTCACGATGCTTGACTTAGCATTGTGAGTTTTTTTACTTTTTAGGCGTACTCCATTCTACAGTTTCATGGCGTTTACGCTCCGCCATCTGTTCTGCTGTAAAAATAATTTGCATAGGATTACCGCCTGCTAGACAACCAGCTGGTACGTCCTTATGTACAAGGGTTGCAGCTGAAACAATTGCTCCATCACCTATCGTTACACCCGGTAATATGGTTGAATTGGCACCAACCATGACTTCATTGCCAATATGCACATCCCCTAAACGATATTCCTCAATTAAATATTCATGTGCCAATATAGTTGTATTAAAGCCAATAACCGTATTATTTCCGACATGAATACGCTCAGGGTACATCGTGTCTGGCATAACCATTAAAGCTAAAGATGTTTTATCACCAATTTCCATTTTCAAAAAAGTACGATAGAGCCAGTTCTTCACACGCAAAAATGGTGTGAAGCGCCCAATTTGAATGACAATGAAACACTTCATCACCTTCCAAAAGGACACCGTATCATAAATATTCCATAGCGAGTTTGCACCTTCGACACGGTAACGTTCTGTTTTACGGGCCATCAACTTACCCCTCTTTCACGATGTCAAATAAATCCGACATACCTTGCAACAGATATTCAGGATTAAATTGCTGTAAATATTGTGCACCTCTTATCGACCAAGCGACACCAGCGGCTCTTACACCTGCATTGTGTGCTGCCTCAATGTCATGAGAATTATCACCAATCATAATGGCTTCTTCTTTCGTTAACCCAAGGCGTTCAAGAGCTAACAATACAGGTTCAGGGTCGGGCTTCACATTCTTTACATCATTGGACCCAATACGTATCTCAAATAAATGAGTTGCACCTAGTATCGAAAGTCCACGGTCAATCATTTCATTACGCTTTGTTGAGACAATCGCTAATTTAATGCCCATCGACTTTAATTGCTCTAGAGTTGACACAACATCCGGATATTCAGTCACAAGCTCATCATGATGCAGCATATTCCAAGTCCGATAATTTGCAATCATTTCATCTTCTTCGCCCGGTGTTATGTCACTAAATGTCTGTTTTAGTGACGGTCCAATGAATTTCAGGCAATCTTTTGGCGAATATTGCCCAGGAAATCTTTCTTCTAGAACATGCATGAATGTTTGAATGATCAACTCATTCGTATTGAGTAGTGTGCCATCAAAATCAAAAAGCAATGCCTTTACAGTCATGTGCTGCACCCCTTATTTATTGTCCAAGTATTTCACAGTAGGTTTTACCTTCCAACGTCGATAAATTATCGCACCAAGACCAACTACGATGCCAATAATTGACACAACCTGTGCCGAACGTAGATCTCCAACTAAATAGAGACTATCTGTGCGTAAACCTTCGATATAGAATCGACCAATTGAATACCAAATTAAATAACCAAAGAAAATTTCTCCGCGATTTAAATTCACTTTACGCAATGCTAATAAAATTATTAAACCGATGACATTCCATAAAGATTCATATAAAAACGTTGGATGTACATAAGTACCTAATTCTTCAATGTACATTTGATTGATAATCCAATCTGGTAACATCAGGTTTTCTAAGAATCCACGAGATACTGGACCACCGAACGCCTCTTGGTTCATAAAATTTCCCCAACGGCCAATAATTTGCCCAATTAAGATACTTGGTGCCGCAATATCCGCCACTCGTAAAAAGCTTACCCCTTTTATACGCGTGAATATGTAAGCTGTCGCAAACGCACCTAAAAGTGCACCATGAATAGCAATACCACCATTCCAAATTTCAATAATCTTCCCTGGATTTTGTCCGTAGTAGTCCCATCGCATTGATACATAGTAAATACGCGCACATATAATTGAAATAGGAACTGCCCATAATAATAAATCTGCTAGAAAATCCTCTGGCAGACCTCGTTTTACAGCCTCTCTTTGCCCTACAAAATACGCTAAAATAATACCCGAAACTATTAATAAACCATACCAGCGAACAGGAATAGGTCCTAAATGAAAAGCAATCGGGTTAATATTTAATAGTAAAAAGTCCATCTTATGCTCCTCTCCATATCCATCACCCATAGATGTTTGTACATCGCCTTATAGAAAGCTAATCGTCTAGCTCATCTGTAGAAGTAATTACTTCATCTAAACGTCTTGAAAATTCCTCCGCTGCGTTGACGCCCATTTTTTTCAGACGGTAATTCATTGCAGCTACTTCGATAATAACGGATACATTTCGTCCAGGTCTTACTGGAATTGTTAACTTTGTCAGCTCTGTATCAATTATTTTCATTTTTTCTTCTTCTAAACCTAAACGATCATAGACTTTTTCTGGATCCCAAATCTCGAGCTCAATTATTAATGTAATACGCTTATAAGGTCGCACTGCACTTGCACCAAAGAGTGTCATAATATCAATAATGCCAATACCTCTGATTTCAAGTAAATGCTCTAAAAGTGGCGGTGGACTTCCTATTAAAAGATTTTCTGATTCTTGGCGAATTTCTACGCAATCATCTGCCACTAATCGATGTCCTTTTTTCACTAGTTCGAGAGCTGTTTCACTTTTCCCAACACCACTTTTTCCGATAATCAGCACACCGATACCATACACATCGACTAAGACCCCGTGCGCCGCAGTCATAGGTGCCAATCGACCCTCTAAATAATTCGTCAGTCTGCTCGAAAATTTTGTTGTTGTCATATGCGTTTTAAAAACTGGTACATGCTTTTCATTCGAAGCTTGTATAAGCTCCTCAGGCACCTCTAAATCTCGTGAGATAATTATTGCTGGTGTATCCTGAGAGCACAGCAAACGCATACGTTCCAGTTTAACATTTGCTGGTAACATTTCGAAAAAGGAAAGCTCCGTTTTACCAAGTAATTGCACTCGGTTTGCTGGGTAGTGCGTAAAATATCCCGCCATCTCAAGGCCCGGTCTTGAAATATCACTCGTAGCAATCGTTCTACCGATTCCTTCCTCGCCGCCTAATAGCTCTAACTTAAATTTCTCCATTACGTCCCTTGTTAATACTACGACCAATGTTTTTAGCCTCCATTCAAACGACTTGAATATTGTTTTATTTTAGCATGTCTATGTATAAAAGAAATGATTTTGCTCTTGTTAATAAGTGAAGTTCTATGAAATCCCGCTCACTTGTCCAAATTAGCAATGCTATTCTCCAAGTAAAACAAAAAACTAGCGGCTCTCCAGCTCCGCTAGTTTACTTTATCATTATTTTTGTGAAGCTAACCATTTTGCTACAGCTTCAGCATCTGCGCCTTTAACAAGGCCACCAGGCATTTTACCGCGACCGTTATTAATAATATCTAAAAGTTCTTCTTCAGATAAACGAGAACCAACATCATTTAGAGCAGGTGCATTACCTTGACCTTGTAGCTCTCCTCCGTGGCAAGTAATACATGATTTCATTGCGATGGCTTCTCCATCTGGAGCCGTTGCACCTTCGTTGTTATTTGTTGCAGTTTTTTCTCCTCCGCCACATGCAGCTAAGAAAATTGCTGAACCGAACACTAATGTTAACATTGCTTTTTTCATTAGTACCCCTCCTCATTGTAAATAAATATCTTACCTCGATAGTATACCAAAATTATGCACGTTTGAAACCTTCTCCTAATACCTCATATGCATCAGAAACGATGACAAACGCTGATGGGTCAACGTTTTTTATGAGTTGTTTCAGCTTTGTGAATTCTGTTTGATAGACAACTACCATCAGTACTGGTCGTGCTTCCCCTGTATAACCACCAATGGCGGGTAATTTTGTTACACCACGATCAATTTCGGCATATATGGCATCACGAACTTCATCTTGTTTCATCGTAATAATATAAACCATTTTAGATTGACTAAAGCCGAGTTGAATAATATCAATCGTTTTTGTTGTCACATACAGTCCGATGAGGGCATACAAACCTTTCTCTAAGTCAAAAACAACTGCTGCACTAATAGCGATAACACCATCAATCAACAGTACACTGGTACCAAGCGTTAACCCGGTATATTTTGTAATAATCTGCGCTAGTAAATCAGTGCCACCAGTTGAAGCATTCCCCTTAAAGACAAGTCCTATCCCTACGCCGACAATAATTCCCCCAAAAAGTGCACCTAGTAAAGGATTGTTTGTCCATGGGTCCCAGTCATTCGTTAACAATACGATAAATGGTAATATCACCGTACCGACAAAGGATTTCACACCAAACTTTTTCCCCAGTAACACAACACCAGCTAAAAATAACGGAATATTAAACGCATATTGTACAAGTCCCGGTTTCCAGCCAAATAAACCATGCAAAATGGTACTTATTCCACTAACACCACCAGAAGCCACTTGATTTGGTAATAAAAATACATTAAAGCCTATTGCCACAATTGCAGCACCAACAATAACATAAACATATTCCAAAATACTTCCTCTTACATCCTGTGTTTGATTCATTTCCCCACGCCCGCTTCAACTATCTGAATTTTTCTAAAGACGAGATGATTATAGCAAATAGTTTTCACGTTGAGAACTTCATCTTGATGAAGAGATGGTAAGTTGTTAATAGATTTAGCAATTTGTCAAGGCATTATCCATTTACGAGAATTTTAGGGCATTAACAAAAAAATAAGCTACCTTAAGTAACAGGTAACTTATTATGTACAGATTGGTGCAATATTAAAATGATGTTTCTGCCCATTCCAAAGCTTCAATATATAAAAGCTCGATATTTGTCATATCAATTTCTAGTTGAGATGATAATTCATCTAAACGATCCCAATCCAATTTACCTAATGCAATGCTAAATTCTAGATAAGGTGTCATCTCTGTTTGACCACCTAAAATTGTTTCTGTAATCCCTTCCGATAAAGGTAATTGCTGTAAAATAACATCCATTGGTCTTTGTAATAAAGCATCAATTAATGAAAACATCCCAATCAGGAAGTATTCAGAGAAATTTTGCTTATAGGAGCGCTTTGCCAGTTTTTCACAAACCTTTGCTCTGAAAAGTGATGTACGCATTATTTCCTTAAAAACATCTGAATCCGCGTTGACATCAATTTCACGCATAGCCAGTAAATAAATCCATTTGCGCAGGTTTGCTGAACCGAGCAATAGGATTGCTTGTTTAATAGAGCGCACTTTAGATTTGGAGCGCCTTTTAGAATTATTAATCATTTGCAATAATTTATACGTTAACGAAATATCACGTTCAATATTTTCAGCCAACAAATCAAAGTTTGGTTCCTCTTCTTTTAATAATGAAATAATATGAAAATACTGTATAGCATTCCCTGGTATATCAGTTGCTTTAATAATTTGGGGTTGTTCAAAAAAATACCCCTGAAATAATTCGTAGCCTGAATGCTTTGCAACTTCAAACTGGTTCCTTGTTTCAACTTTTTCAGCAAGTAGTTTTATATGAGGGAAATGTTCTTTTACCTTATTTTCAATTTCCATACGCTCGAGTAAAGGTGACAATAAGAAATCTACTTTTATAAAATCGATATGGACAAAAAGCTCATCATAGATTTGCACATCATCATCTAAAATAAAATCATCTAAAGCAATTTTAAATCCGTATGATTTCAACTCAATCACACGCTCCACTAATTTCGGTGTAAGCGGAACATCCTCTAAAATCTCAATAACAACTTGCGAAGGATTTAAAAATTCATTTATTGAACTCATGAGTAAGTTTTCTGTAAAATTAACAAAGCAAGGCTTACCTTTCGTTACTTCGTCGATACCTATTGTTAAGAATGAGTTTACTAAAACATCTACTGTTGCCGCATCGGAATCGACCATTGGAAATGAATTTATATTTTTACTTCGGTATAGTAATTCATATGCAACGACTTGTTCATGAAGGTTAAAGATTGGCTGTTTTCCGATAAATACTTCCATTTCGTTGCCCCCAATTCTCCATTTTATAATAATTATTATAGCACCTTTCATTACTTTACGCTTATTTTTTTCAAAACTATAGTATTTTTTCCTTACTATATAATTAGTATTTCCCTATATAACTGGATATTTATTACTTTTCGACTCTCTTTGAATAAGAGTCATTGACATTTATCTACATATAAGATGAAATCCTCTATTCTTTCCTCGTAGCTTACTATTTCACTTGTGGACCAGCCCCAAAATTGTAATTCGAATGTGAGTGCAACATGAATGAGCGGTCTAAATAATTTTTTAATATGGACATTTTTTTAGATTTAATTTATAGTACATTACAACACTAATGCACTAAGATACCAAAAATATAAGAAAGGAGGCTTTTCTGAGTGTATGTCAATTTAGATAGTGCAATACCAATTTATATCCAAATTGCTGAATGGTTACAACATGAAATTGTAGCTGATCGTTTACAGACAGACGAGAAAGTATATTCTCAGTATCAACTCGCAGAATTGTTCAATATTAATCCCGCAACTGCTGGTAAAGGACTTACGATTTTATTTGAAGAGCAACTTCTTTATAAGAAACGAGGGTTAGGTATGTTTGTCACGATAGATGCAAAAGAACGAATATTAACAAAACGACGAAACGAGACATTAACGAAAATGGCACAGGAGATAGTAATTGAAGCGAAACGATTACTTGTGTCAGATGAGGAATTACTAATACTTATTCGCCAGACACAGGAGGGATTGAAATGAACATTATTAAATGTGAGGGGTTAGCAAAAAACTATGCCAACCACAATGCTTTACACAATCTAACATGTGCTATTAAATCTGAAAAAATTATCGGCATCATTGGGCGTAATGGGGCTGGGAAATCGACATTCCTTAATATTTTAGCGGGTTACATAAAGCCGACAAGTGGTAGTTGTAGCGTATTTAATAATAATCCATTTAACAATATATTCACTGCAGCCAATACGATTCTAATTGATGACCGTTTAAGCTTTTCTGATTATTTAACACTTGAAGAAATACTTACAATGGGGGCTGATTTTTATCCTAATTGGCAAGGAGAGTTGGTTTATCGTTTACTTGACTATGTTGGATTGCCTTTAACCTCAAAACATCAACAATTATCCAAGGGACAAATGGCGACATTCAATCTTATTTATGGTTTAGTAAGTCGCTGTGCACTAACAATTTTAGATGAGCCTATGAATGGAATGGATGAAGCTATTCGCACAGATTTTTACCGAGCTATATTAAAAGAATACATCGCCTTTCCACGTACTTTTTTAATTGCCAGTCATCATCTAGCAGAAATGGAGTCTATTCTAGAGGAAATTTTATTAATTGATGATGGCTCTGTCCTTGCACATGCGCCTGTCGAAGATTTTAAACAACTGCTCATTGTGCTTAACGGACCAAGTGATGTGCTAACGACACTTCTAGCTGATAAAGTAATTTATGCACAAAAGGATATGGCAGGAATGACCTTAGCAATAGTAGAAGCTAGTAGTCTGTTTATTTCGGAGGATTTGCTACGAACGAATGGCATCACGAAATCACCTCTTACATCAAGTGATGTTTGCATGTATTTAACAAGAAAAAAAGGACGTGATATTGATGCATTCTTTGACTAACTTGTCCCTAAAAACAATTGTAAAAAAACAAGTAAAATGGAAAATAAAATTATATATTTCTTCGCTCAGTTCACTCATCATTTTGCAGAGTATATTCGGATTTTTATTTTTCAGCTCTGGTAGTGGCTCCTCTGGCTACGGTCAACAAAATTTAGATCTTAACTTTACTATCTATTCTCTTGATATGCACTTATTTCTTTCAGTATGCTGGGCATTTATTAGTGCCATTATTTTTACAACTAGAGCATATCGTATTGATGATTTGTCAGTAATATCAAGTCGTACATCAAGTACTATTGCTAATACGTTTATTATTATGATTTATAGTCTTATTGCTGTATTTATTATGGCATCTACTTTTTATTTACAATTGTTAGCAATATCATTCGTGAAAAATGAGCCATTTATAATAGATAACCTTATCATCTCACCAACGTTATTCATGATGTGCTTTAGTATCATTTGTTTATTTGGCGCAATTGGTTTACTGTTTGGCAACTGCTTTAAAGGGCCAGTTTTCATTAAATTACTCACTTCTTTTTTTGTAATGTTCGCTGTATTTATACTAATAATTTCACCAGATTCTATCAACCTTAAAGGATTGATAATGTTACCGAATTTTATGATGAGTGTCTGTTATTTAAGTGTGGCTGCAATATCCTTTAGCCTCGCTATTTGGATAGCCAATAAATCGGAGGTGTCTCGTACATGACAGCTATAACAGCCCTTCTATTCATTCCCTTTATACTCATTCTAGTGATTTTTGTAATACTAAGGAAATTAAGTAAAAATACGAAAAAATTTTGGACACCTAAGCGTATAATCATTGTGATAGCAGGTTATATCACTCTCGGATTCCTTACCTTTCTTTATTTCGCTTTCTTTTATGAATCTAAGTTAACAGTATTAGCTAATTCAGAAATAAAGCAGTTAGAGAGCGAATTAAAAAGTTTGCAACGGTACGATCAAGAATACAATTCTTCTTATTTAACTAAAGACTATATAAAGAATACATGGGAATTTAAGTTTGAAGGAGATTCCTTGCCTGTTTCTATACAAGAGAGGGAAAACGGTTTAAATTTTGATATTAGACTACGTTATAATGATGATATCGAAAAAGGAAAGGCTGTTATTTCTTACTATCAGTTCCCTGTCATTATCGACGGTCTTAATATGGCCGATCAAATACCATTACCGATTGTCTATATGACGCAGGAGCAGCTATTTATCGAGCCTCCCCTAGAAAATAAAGTAAGCTACAATCGTATAAAAGCATCATTAGGGATAGTAGACTTTAATCGAGAGGTAGATCTTGAGCCCTCTATAAGTCTTTTCCATTATTCAAGCGTTCTTCTGATCGACGTAGCGCGTAATACGGAGTTAGAAGACCTGCAAGGACGTGTAACCTATATAAGATAAGCTATTTAACAAATAGAGAGGCTGGGACATAACTTTAAATTTTAAGAAAGAAGAGCGAAGGTGTTATTAAATTTTTGCTATCTAAAAATGAAGAAAAATTTAGACGTTCTTCCTTTTGGAATAAATAAAATTCAGAAGTGAGTACTAGTTGATGGTAGCGAAGGCGGCGACTCCTAGGGGATTAGTGTGATGCCTGAGACTACAGGCTCAGGCCACGCCCCCGGAAAACGTCCGCCGTAGCGGACATCAACGCTTACAGCAAAAAAGTGTTAGATCGACAGCAGTCAATCTAACACTTTTTCTCTTTTGTCAGCCTCTTTTATTTTGTACTAAATTTTGATTTCATAGCACCAATAACTGCTGGTACAACAGAGATAATGATAATTAAAATAAGTACTACTGAGAAATTGTCTTTAATAATTGGTATATTACCAAAGAAATAACCAAGTAATGTACAGCTGAATACCCATAGTAATGCACCTACAATATTATAAAACAAAAAATAGCTATAGTGCATCTTACTTGCACCGGCAACAAACGGAATAAACGTACGAATGAAAGGCATGAAGCGCGCAATGACAATCGTTTTTCCACCATGTGTATTAAAGAATTTCTCTGCTGCTTCCATACGTTCTTTTTTGATAATACGACCAAGGAAACTCTTTGGCGGAATGGATGTCCCTACTTTATGGCCAATATGATAGTTCATCGTATCCCCTAAAATAGCAGCTGTTAAAAATACAGGAATTAATATCCACAAATCAAACGCACCCATTGCAGCCGTCAATGTCCCACTTGCAAATAGTAATGAATCTCCAGGTAAGAATGGGAATATTACGACACCAGTTTCAACAAAAACTATGGCAAATAAAATAAGATAACTCCAATTACCAAAATCACGAATGATTTCTTCCAAATGCACATCGATATGCATAATAAAACTTATTAACTCTTGAACGAGTTCTATCATTTTTTGTATGCTCTCTTTCAGTTAAATTTTACTTAAAAGCTTTGACGCTGCTATGCATCAAAGGGTTCCGGTTCTATAAACAGATATTTACCTCTATTTGTGTTACTACTCCCCTCACTATATGACATGCTCTTTTAAAGTATGTAGAAGTTTTGCACATGACTGATTTTATCATTACAGTTCTAGGCGCTCAACTAATTTAATAGGCACATTCGTGGTTAATTTTCACTTTATGTCTTTTACGACATAAAAAAAAGAGCTATCTAAAAGCCCTTTTGTCTATTTTCTTCCTGAATTTTACTAGTAAAATTTTGATGTGAAAAATCCGATCCCTTTTTGCGCGCATTTCGCAAGATCCCACTTTGCTAAAGCAATGGTGGGGTCTTGCTTGGCTCGCTAACCCAAAGCTTTGTCGCGAAACTTACAATCTATACTTTTTCTTTTAACGAGCGACGTAAAATTTTACCTGTCGTATTTTTCGGTAGTTCTTCCATAATTTCAATTATTTTTGGCACTTTGTATTTCACCATATGTTTCGCGCAGTACGCTAAAATATCGTCTGACGTAGTTGCCGCTACTTCCTTTAGAACAACGTATGCATGAACGGCCTCACCAAAGTTAGGATCTGGGAAACCAACAACCGCTGCCTCAACAATATTATTATGTGCAAAAAGCACTTCCTCTACTTCTCTAGGATAAACATTAAAGCCACCAACAATAATCATATCCTTTTTTCGATCAACGATATAGAGATAGCCTTCTTCGTCAACCTTCGCTAAATCACCTGTGTAAAGCCAGCCATCACGAATGGCCATAGCTGTTTCTTCAGGCATTTTGTAATAGCCCTTCATGACATTTGGTCCACGAACGATTAGCTCACCTACTTCGCCAATAGGTACCTCCTGTCCATTGGTATCGACGACTCTATTTTCAACGTTATTAATAGATGTGCCTATAGAACCTGCTTTACGATCACGGTCTAAAGGGTTGAAACATGTTACAGGTGAGGCTTCCGATAAGCCATAGCCCTCTGATACACGTACACTGAATTTCTCCTCGAAATTATGTAATAGTGCAACAGGTAGTGATGCGCCACCTGAAATTGCTAAACGAATTGTCGAAAAATCTTCTGGATTGCCTTCAGGTAATTGATACAAGAAATTATACATCGTAGGTACTCCAGCAAAGACAGTCGCTTTTTGCTGTTTTGCTAAAGCGAAGATTTCAACTGGGCTAAAGCGTGGTGCAAGTAATACCGTTGCGCCACTAATTAATGGAGCATTTACTACAACTGTTAACGCAAATACATGAAAGACTGGTAACGTTGCAATAATACGATCATCTGCTTTGTAGTCTAAGTAATCCGCTACATCACGTGCATTTGAGTAGACATTTCCATGTGTTAACATCGCACCTTTTGGACTACCTGTTGTACCTGATGTGTATAAAATAATTGCATTTTCATCATCGTCTACTTCTACTGGTTCTAAAGAGCCTGTGGCAGTGGCAATCACTTGAGAAAATAAATGTGTTTTAGCTTGTGCTGCATCTGATAAAGCAGCTACCTTTTCAGCAGCATCTGCAGCTGTCTCACAAATAATAAATACCTCTACTAGCGGTAAGGCTTGTACACCCACTTCAACTAATGGAAGTAATACATCGAGTGCAATGACTGCCTTTACATCACCATTACGCAAAATATATGAAATTTCATCTGGCGTGTAAATTGGATTCACCGGAATTGCTGTTGCGCCTAGACTCATTGTTGCATATAAAGCAATTAAATAATGTGGCGTATTGCCGAGTAAAAATGCCACATGGTCCCCTTTTTGTACACCTAATTCCTGTAACCCCTGTGCAAAACGACTGACTGTGTTTTCAAACTCGCCATAAGACGTATCTTTCCCCATAAAATGATACGCTACTTTTTTTGGCTGCTCGATTGCTTGCTGACGAACACATGAAACTAAATTCAATTACACCATCCCCTTATCGTATAAAATGAATCGTTATTCATTAATATTATATAAGAAATATAACTAAAAGACAATGGATCTTTTTATTTCATGTCGTAATTTGTGTTAATAAAATCACTTTTCTCTCTTTTATGCATCATTTTCAAGAACGAATATGTGAGATATATCGCCAACGAATTAAATAAAAATAAACAACTTGTATGAATACAAAAAAACCGAATGCAAAGAAAACTTCTTTAACAATAGAAATATTGGCAATGTCCTTCAATATCCTCTGAACCATAAGAAAAGCAAAAGCACTGTGCATCATTGCAACACCCCAAGGCAAGAAAAATTGGGGAAATAAATGACGATTGACAAGTTTCTTTAGCTCTATATCCGTTAAACCCATTCGCTTTAACACATCAAATTTACGCTTTTCTCGTTCAAGAGAAGTATGCAATTTAAAGTAAACGAAGCTACCCGCCGCGAGTAAAAATACAGTTGCCACTAATACACCTACCAAAGTAAATAATGAGTAAGTAGCTAGTATATAAGAATAATTTAATCCTGCATTTTCGAAATAAAACGGGCTATGTTTATCCTTCTTAATAAAATAGTCGGTTGTCGCTAAATCATCAATGTCCTTGCCTATCTCCTTCGTTTCCATCCATTGGGGAATATAAAATGTAAATAGATGATAACTTGGCTGCACAATATCTAGATCCTCTATAGGCTTAATAAGTTTCACAAAATCCTCATCGCTAATAACGATGGAATTTACGCTGACAATAGAGCCCGGAAACACAATTTCAGGATAGACACTATCAATCGTTAAAGAAATTGCGTTCTCTTCTAACACTGTATGAACCACTTTATTTTTAAGTTTTTTCAAAGATTCCTCCGAATAGGGTATGAAGACTGCTTCACCCGGTGCTAGATTAAGCATCGGATAACTAAAGGACGAGAGCAAAACGTTCATATCTGATTCACGGAAAACTTCGACTTCATTATGTGTATATGAAGAGGTTTGCTTGACAACTACAAAGCGGGATAAATGATAAGATAGGCCCTTGTCCTCTAATTGTAGTCGAAGCGAATTAATATGCTTCCCTTCAAACGGATTATCTACATCCCCCTTATAAATAAGCCCAAGTGGATTTAATCGATCATATTGTGTTGTATACGAGGACATCGTGGCTAATACTCCAACAGATAAAAATGCCATTGTTGACACCATCGTTACCACAAAGAACATCTTTACATTATCCATCATAACGTGTGTCTGTTCTGCAAGTGACAAAAGGCGATAACGTTGCCAATGATATTTACGTTTACCCCGTGCTAAATCTAAAATGAATGGCACTGAATCACTAAAAAAATAATATGTGCCAAAGGTTGCTGAGAACGGTATTAATAATGTTAAACCAATCATCGATGTGTGCGAAACTATAAATGCCAGTGCATAGGTCGATAAGATTAACGCTACGCCATATACCGCACGAACTTTTGAAAAGGTAGAAGTGCTATTTAAATAAGCATCCCCTTTAATTAAATCACGCAATTTTCTCTCTCGTGTAAAGTACACGCTAATAAAAGAAATAACCACAAAAGCACTTGTGAAAACGCCAATGGTAAGTAAAAATGGCTCCCATGAAACATAGAGCGGTAATTGCTCTAAATGCAAAATTTCTCTAACAATCATGAAAAAAAACTTTGAAAATGAAAAGCCAAAAATAATGCCTACGATGATTGAGCCTGAACCAATTATCATTGTCTCCAAAAAGATCAGCTTATTCATCTGGCGTTTTTCCATACCTAAGTGCAATAGAATAGCAAACTCATGTGATCTTGCCTCTAAAAAGGCACTCATGGAATAATATAAAAAGAACAACGTAAAGAGGACGAGTACGATTTCTGCACCAATCATCCCTATGAGCGATACTTCTCCCAAGATTCCTCGTTCAATATCTGGATGAAACATGAGCATTGAATAGATAAAAAATACGGCTACCGAAAAAAAGCTTGCCATAAAAAAGGCTCCATAAATACGGCTGTTCCGCACGACATTACGGTAAGCGAATTGTCGAAAGGTCACCTACTTGCCCTCCTCCTAGTAAGCTCAATACATTTAATATACGTTGGAAAAACATTTGACGGCGATCATCCTTATAAATTTCGTTGAAAAACTCTCCGTCCTTTATGAATAACACACGGTCACAATAACTTGCTGCAATTGGATCATGCGTCACCATCACAATCGTCGTTTGTTTCTCTTTATTAATCTTCGTTAATAGTTCAAGTACATCGCGAGATGAGTTAGAATCTAGATTCCCTGTTGGCTCATCTGCTAAAATGAGGCTTGGATTGTGGATAAGTGCACGGCCGATAGCTGTTCTCTGTGCCTGTCCTCCGGAAATTTCATTCGGTCTTTTATGCAGGAAGGAAGTCAGGTCAAGCTTTTCCACAATACTTGCAAGTCGCTCCTCCATTACCTCTAATGGTTGCTGATCCAATGTTAACGGTAACACAATATTTTCTTCCACGGTCAGCATATGCAATAGATTAAAGTCCTGGAAAATAAATCCAAGTTGACGCCGTCTAAAATAGGCAAGTTCTGTTGCGTTTAACTTATGGGGATTCATACCATCTAAAATTATTTCTCCACTTGTTGGTTCATCAATAGTAGAGACAATATTTAATAATGTGGTTTTCCCACTTCCTGATGGCCCCATTACTGCTAAAAACTCACCATTCTCAACTTCAAAGTCTAATTGATTTAGCGCACGATGAGTTACCTTCCCCTCATACACCTTTGTAACATCTTTTATTTGTAAAATAGGCATACCTTATTCACCTTATTTCTCGATTAATTCTATAGACTCCGGTAATTGCCATTGCAATACAACTTCAAAGCCTATATGAATATGCGGCTCAGTATCTAATTTTGGCTTTTGGTCATCCTTTTCGATGAGACTAAAACAATGCGCTCCAACGACTTTATCCCAGGCTTCAAGTTCGCCAGCAATAATTTCACCACAAATCGTATAATGACCACTATACATCACTTGCTCCCCTTCTACAGGAAAGGCATTAATGGCACTTGGCTTATGTATATCTAAACCAAGGACATTACAAAAATGTAGCACCTCTTTATCAAGTGCAAGACTTGCCTTACGAAAATTTTTACAATACTGACAATCACAAACTTCTGTAACATCCTCGTACATAGCTGCGGTTTTTTCAACTTCAATATTTAATAACCAATCTTCAATGCGAACTTCTTTCATTCTTGCTCCCCCTTATTGGTAAATGTGACTGTAATAACCGTACCTTTTCCTACTTCGGACGTAATGTCTAGCTCATGACCGAGCTTTTCGCATATTTCATTGGCTAAATATAAGCCCATCCCTGTCGATTCCCCAGTCTTACGTCCGTTTTCACCAGTAAAAAAGGCTTTTGTCACACGAGATAGATCGGAAGCAGGAATACCAATGCCCTCATCACAGATTGCTAGCTGAATGTATTCATCTTTTTTAATGGCAGAAATCACTATTTTTTTATTCGCTTCAAATGTATACTTCACCGCATTTGTTACGAATTGTCCGATAATAAAACGAAGCCATTTAGAATCGCTCGCTACAATGATGTCATCCTCAATATGAATTTCAGGAAAAACTCGTTTCGTAATAAATAAACGTTTATTCTCATTAACAGTTGCAGTGACAATTGTTTTTAATGCAATCTGTTCTACTTGCATGTCCTCTTCGAAGTTTTCCAATCGTGCATTAACAAGTACCATGTCCAAGCCCCTTCGCAAACGATCGATTTCCTCTTGCACATTCTTTTTGTCTAGTGGGCGGTCATCTTGCAATAACAATTCAATAACAGAAATGGGTGTTTTCATTTGGTGCACCCATTGATTCATAAACTGATCGTGCCGCTTTTGACTTGCATACAACGAATGAAGTTCATGCTGATACAGTCGATAGAGTTCATGCATATATTTTTCTGTCTGTACAGCCTCAGGCGTTTTGGCATTTTTTTGAAGACCATCTTCCATCGTCTTTGGAAGTTGCGATATTTTCATCAAATAACTTTGCCGCATTAAATAGCGCACAAGTAAAAACGAACACAACAACACAACACTAATACTGACAGAATATATAGCAGTATCGACATTCCGAAAGCCATCTAGCCAGTACAACACCATAATAAAACCAACTAATAATAGCTGAAAAATAAAAAATGAGGCATAATCTCTCAAAAATAATTTCCAACTCATTACAGCTCACCCGCGCTTAAAATGAAGCGGTATCCAGCTCCACGAACTGTTTCTATCGTGGACAAAATATGATAATCAGCTAATTTTTTACGTACTCGCGTCATATTTACATTCAATGTATTTTCATCTACAAACGCCTGATCGTCCCAAAGTTCCTCCAGCAATTGTTCACGTGTTACTACTTTTGGTGCCTGTCCCATTAAAAGCTCTAGAATGATACACTCTTTCTTTTGTAATGGAATTTCTAAATCATTTTTATGCAGCTCCATACGTTCCAAATGTAATACAAGCTGTCCTTGCTTTATCGTCCGTTCTTCTTGTCTTGCAGCATATTCACCATATGTACGGCGCAAGTGACTTCGGATTTTAGCTAACACAATTTCATAATTGAATGGCTTTGTAATAAAATCATCACCGCCATTTTCAAGCGCAAAAATTTGGTCCATTTCGCCAGAACGCGCCGAAATGAAAATGATTGGACAAGTTGTATATTGACGCAACTGACGACACCAATAGTAGCCGTCATATGCTGGTAAATTTATATCAAGCAATACCATATGTGGATTAAAAGCCTTAAACTCTTCAATGAGATGATCAAATTCCTGGATTGTTTCAACTTCGTATTGATATTTTCTAAGTGTTTCTGCGAGCAATGATGCAATCTTTACATCATCTTCAACAATAAATATCCGATGCTTTTCCATATCCACACTCCTTTCTCTCTATATATTGTACCAAAAAAAGGTTCGTCGACATAATTGCCGACGAACCTTTTTTCTGTTGCGTCTGTCATGTGACTGCTACATATTTCTACCAGGGGGGAAATGTGGACTAGCCTAAAATTTCTACACTGATAGATGGTAGCTGTCAGCCGCAAACTGTTGGAACGAAAGTCTGCAGCAATATCCATAAAATATTTTTAAAGGCAAGGGCGTTAGTCAATTCCCTCTGTATCTTTTCTTAATAAATTAATTGTAACAACTCTTCTGTTGTGACACCACCAAAGTATTTTGGAATATCTATGTCTGCTAATGCTTCAGCAATTGCTGTCCGATCATAGTTAGTACCAACTAAGCGTTGTTCTACATCTTCCATATCGCCTATACCGAAGAAATCACCAAAAATATGGGCTTCTTCAATAATGCCGTGATTCACTTCCAAGCGAATATCGATGCCCCCTGTTGGGAAACGATGTGTTTTTTGAATATTAAAGCGTGGAGATTTCCCGTAATTCCATTCCCACGTTTGATATCTTTCTGCCGATAAATTATGGATATTCGTCCAATCTTCCTCTGTCAGTTCATAAAAGCGAATATTCTCTTCGCCCCCGAAGATGGATTTTAAAATTTCTAATCGGAATTCCTCAACCGTCATCTGTTCTTTTAAGAACTCAGAAATATTTGCTACACGTGAGCGAATCGATTTAATGCCCTTTGATTCGATCTTATCTTTTTTAACTTTTAACGCAGAAACCACAGCGTCAATTTCTGTATCAAACATTAATGTTCCATGACTAAACATACGACCTTTTGTAGAAAACTGCGCGTTTCCAGATACTTTGCGTCCTTCCGCTAAAATATCATTACGACCCGATAATTCTGAATTGACACCTAATTTTGCAAGTGCATCAACAACTGGCTGTGTGAATTTTTTATAATTCATAAAGCTATCGCCATCATCTTTCGTAATAAAACTGAAGTTTAGGTTGCCAAGATCATGGTACACAGCACCACCACCTGAAAGACGACGAACCACAATGATGCTATTATCCTCCACATAATCTGTATTAATTTCTTCAATTGTATTTTGATTTTTTCCAATAATGATGGACGGCTGGTTTATGTAAAATAGCAACACTGGCTCCTTTTCAACGTCCATTGTCTTTAATAAATACTCCTCAATCGCAAGGTTAATGCGTGGGTCATGAATCCCTTTATTGTCAACGAAAATCATATCGCGTTTCCTCCTTCACAAAATATCCATATTTATTTTAACGTAAATTAGGCATTTTGTGTTGACGAAACGCATCTGTTATAATACACTAAGAAATATCAAAACAGTAATAGTACAGATGAACTTAAAGGAGGAGTCCACAATGTTAGAAAACGTAGTTGAATTTTTCAAGAATTTACCCGCAAAGCAATGCACTGAATGTGGTGAAAAAATCGAAGAACAAAGCGAATGCTACAGCAACACTTGTGAAAAATGTAACTGCCTATAAGCATTTGCCTATTCTGTAATAGTCATATACGTGCCCCACACGTAATAATTATGACACTACTCATCGTATTTTTGATGAACCCTTAATTAAATCTCTTACACTTACGAAACAGTAGCTGATACGCTCATATCAGCTGCTGTTTTTTTATGGATTCTTTTTATTTATCGTAAAATATATAAAGGGTAGGTGTGAATCGGAAAGAATGAAAAACTCAGAAGAACAATAACATTAGTTGTTTGGCGTGCAGGCGGCGACTCCTTGGTGGACAAACGAACAGCTGAAACCCCGCAGGAGCGTTAGCGACGAGGAGGCTCAAGGTTCGCCCCCCAGGAAAGCGTCTGCTGAAACGGAAATCAACGGCATCGAAGAAAGAGGCTGGGACATAACTTTAAATTTTAAGAAAGAGGAGCAAAGGCGTTATTAAATTTTTGCTATCTAAAAATGAAGAAAATTTAGACGTTCTTCCTTTTGGAATAAATAAGATTCAGAAGTGAGTACTAGTTGATGGTAGCGAAGGCGGCGACTCCTGGGGAATTAGCGTGACACCTGAGACGACAGGCTCAGGCCACGCCCCCGGAAAGCGTCCGCCGTAGCGGACATCAACGCTTACAACAAAAAAGTGTTAGATCGACAGCAGTCAATCTAACACTTTTTCTCTTTTGTCCCAGCCTCTAAAATTCATTTTATGGACTTTTTTCAGTGCCCTCCCATGATCACGGTGAGCGCAATAATTCTATTTTTATTTCTCTTCGGCTACTTTTGAGTAACGTCTTGTGTGTAATAGCATGAAATAACCGAAAGTAATAGCTAAGAAAACAGCCATATATCCAAATAACATACCATAGTTTTGCCATAAGTAAGTCATATCACCTGTGGATATACTTGCCTTGAATGCCTGAACTGAATAAGTCATCGGTAATAATTTATTAAATATTTGTAATGGTTCTGGAATCAATTCAAGTGGGAATGTACCTGCACTTGTTGTAAGTTGTAAAATTAATACAACAATTGCCATGAATCGGCCTGGATCACCGAAAATGGAAACAAGCATTTGAATTAAACCTAGGTAAACAAAGCTTGTTAATAGCGCTGAAAGTATGAAATATCCTAAGTTTTGCACTTCAAGACCTAAGCCCCATTTTACAATACCAACTGTTAATAAAGATTGAATCAATCCGACAACTGCTAATACAGTCACTTTACTTGTAAACCATGATACGCCATTTTTCGGACGAATCGCTGGTTCAACAAGTGGGAACACAATTGAAATTAGTAATGCACCAACGAATAAACCAAGTGAGATAAAGTAAGGTGAGAAACCTGTACCGTAGTTTGGTACATGATTCACAGATTCTTTATCGACTTCTACTGGGCTACCGACCATATCATATGTGTCGTCATTAGCATGTACCTCATTTGCTTTTTCACTTGCTTCGCCTAATTTACTTGATAAGGTTGCTGTGCCATCTGCAAGTTCAGTTGAGCCTTCTGCTAATGTCGAAGAACCATCTGCTAACTCCCCAGATTTGGACGCAAGCGTTGTTGTTCCTTCGTTTAATGTTGTTGTGCCAGTTGCTAATTCATTTAAACCAGATGCCAATGTTTTCGATCCAGCTACTGCTGTATTTACACCAGCATTTAATTCGCCTAGTTTATTGGCAAGTGTTGCGTTACCAGTCTGTAAATTTTTTGCACCTTCAATTAATGCATTACTTTTTGCTGATAATGAATTGGCACCTGCTAAGACATCTGCTTGACCTGCTGCAATTTGTGTTGCACCAGAATTTACTTGGTTCGCACCAGCCTGTAATTTTTCCGTACCGCTAGCTATAGAATTTATGCCGGTATGCACACTTGCACTACCTGCTTGTAACTCTGCAAGTGTTTGTTTTAATGCCGCCGCTTGCTCTTCTGGCATTGAAGCAATGGCACTTTGTAATTGAGCTGTTAAAGCCGTGATACCTGCTTCTACTTTAGCTGAGCCAGTTGTTAACTGATTAGCTGCACCGTTTAATGTACCAGCACTCTCAGCAACAGAAGCTGCACCAGCAACGATTTGTTGTTGTTTTTCAGTTATCGTTGTAAGACCTGCTTCTACCTTAGCTACACCTTGCGTATATTGTGATAGGCCTTGTTCAAGACTTGTTGCACCTGTTGCTGCTTGTTGTGCACCTTTTTGTAGCTGCACTGTACCATCTTGTAATTTCACAAGACCAGTTGATAATTCAGTAGCGCCAGTTGCCGCTTGACCAGCACCTTTTGTTATTTTGTCTGTACCATTAGAAAGTTCGATTGTACTTGATGCTAGTTGCTCCAGATAGCCTTTTAAATCTTTGGCTCCGTTCGCCACTTTTTGTGCACCTTCATCTAGCTTATTGGAACCATCAGCTGCTTCTGTAAAGCCATCACCTAATGTTGTAATGGAATCAAATAATTTTTCTGCATATGTAGCAGAAACTTGTGAATTTACTTCTGCACGTACACGATCCATTGCTGTTTCACCAATTTGTGCACCAAGGAAGTTTAAGCCTTCATTTGGAATATAATTGATGACTAGTTTAGAAGGTTTGTCATCTAATAAAGTTGTTGCATGGTCAGAAAAATTTGTTGGGATTTCAAGGATCATGTAATAGTCACGACCATTTAAACCCTTTTCTGCTTCTTCTTTGGATACTTCGATAAAGTTAAACTGCTCACTATCGACTAGCTTTTCGACTAAGTTATCCCCTAAATCTAACTTAACTCCATCCATTTCAGCACCAGCATCTTCATTGACTATTGCTACCGGTAAATTAGGCAAGCCTGCATACGGATCCCAAAACGCCCATAAAAACATACCTGCATACATGACAGGGATGAATAATACAGCGATAATCGAAACAAGCATTTTTCTTGTTTTAAAGATTTTCAGCCATTCAGCTTTAATCATGTTTTTTCTCACTCCTATACTTTTTGACCGAAAACGTCATTTGGTCAATTTCCTGCAAAAAAAATCTCAAACCTCACAGTGTGCAAAATTTGTAGATTCTTTCTTAAAGAATTAGTCCTCGGAAAATTGTTTCCTTGAAAAGATTTAGTATCTTTTCCTCCGGGATTTTGTCGTCATGTAACTCATGCCAGTCAACAATAAACGCCAAATACGCCTTTAACAACAGATAGCTTACTAATTCGGCATCACAATCTCGTATCTCACCTTTATCAATACGTCTTTGAATTAAAGCTGCTACGTATGATAATATTTCTGACTCGATGCGAACTAGCACTTGTTTAACTGCTGGAGTGCGTAACTCCTTCTCTTCCTCTATTAACTTCGCAAATAAAAGATGTTTTTCACGGAACTGAAGCATTTTCATTAAAGCATTATGCGCATTGTCCATAAAGCTTACTGATGAATCTAACACCGCATCCGCTTCTGCCTTCATCTCTTGTACAAGTGACATAGCAATCTCTTGAAATAAAATCTCTTTATTCGCAAAGAATGTATAAATCGTTCCTTTACCGACATTTGCAATTTTCGCTACTTGTTCCATTGTTGTTGCTTTATAGCCAAACAACGTAAAGGATTTTGCAGCTGCTTCAAGAATTTCCTGCCTACGATCCATTTGTGACATCCTTTCCTGTTGGGTTATATACATCTTTTGTACATGGAAATTAAAGTGACCAGAAAACCATTTCGGTCATCTGGTCATTATCATATTCCTATTTTAAAAATAATGCAAGCATTTAATGATGATTTTTTTCATTTTTTTCATCGTCATCTTGCTCTGCACCATCCGATGTACCATTGCCATGTTCCATCATGTTATTATTTGCTTTTTCATCCTCTGGTACGATCTGTGTCATATCAGGTGTACCAGCAGTAATTTGCTGCTTCGGCATATTATGAATGCCATTAGCAGTTGTATGTGCAAACATATAATATACACTGTCATGATCGAACGTTATTGTTGCCTTGTAGACGCCATCTTTCTCTAAGGTCCCATCAATCATTTGCCCTTCATCACGCTTACCTGATTCCCAAACTTCAAATTCTACGATTGCATCATCAATATTTTCTCCGCCTTGTACAACATGAGCCGCCAATTCAATTGGTTCATTTATTGCGACTTCTTTAGGCGTTAAAATATCAACATTCAACATTGCAGGCATTTCTGGTTCCTTCAATGTTTTTGGTTCTTCCTTATCCCCACACCCCACTAGTAATGCCGGTACCGCGATTAATGCAAATAACCATTTCTTCATCTTCTATTCCTCCATTAATGGTATCGTAATTTTGACTTTTGTACCTTTCTCTACTTCACTTTCAATCTCTATTTTTCCATGCAGTTGCTTTAATAACTGTTCGACAATTGACAAGCCTAGTCCACTACCACCATCCGCACGGCTCCGTGCCTTGTTCACACGATAAAAACGCTCTGTGACATGAGATAAATCTTCTTGTGGAATTCCAATACCATAGTCCTTGATTGTAATGTGAGCGAAATCATTATTTTCAACTGCTATGATTTCAACCTTCGATTGTTCATGCGAATAATTGATGGCATTTTCGATAATATTTATAAAAATTTGCTTAAGCTTCACTTCATCTGCTTTAACAATCAATGAATCATCTGCTGTAAGTTGTAGGGTAATATCCTTTTTTTGTGCTTGATAAATCAAAATTTGCTGTACTTCACGTAAAGTTTCTGCTAGTGGGATTGGATATAAAATGATTTCTTTTTGTTCATTTTCCATACGTGCAAGCTGCAGAAGTTCATTTGTTAATCGCTCCATACGATTTGCCTCACGCACGATAAGCTGAATTGTTTCTTCTTTTTGCGCGTCTGCAATAATTCCATGTTGCATCGCTTCACTATATCCTTTCACATAACTAATCGGTGTACGCAATTCATGTGAAACCGTTGCTAAAAAAGTCTTTTGCACCTCATCCTCGCGTTGTATCGCCTCTGCCATGTCATTAAAAGTACTTGATAGTTTGCCAATTTCATCACTTGAATTAACCGGTACTCGTGTTTCATAATTACCGTACGACATCTGTTCGACAGCTGTTTGCAGTTCACTTAATGGACGCATAATATGTCGCAAACCCTTATAGACAAAGAAGCTAATAACGATTAAAAAGATTAAGGCGCTGACAAATAGTAGAATCACCTCTTGACTAGCTAGTTCACTAATTTTCGCTAATGGAAAGTAAATATAAATAATGCCCTCTAATCTATTTTGATCTACTAGGGGTAAGACAACTGAAATAAGTTGGCGATCGAACCTTGGCTCATAACCAATCTTTTGTACATATTCGCCTGCTAGTAATTGTTGACGCTCTTCTGCACCGATCAGTGTTTCATAATCAATATCAAATGGTACACAAGCACTAAGCTCACGTGGATTTCGCACAGCGAATATATTTAAGTTGGAATAATCATTGTAATGTTCAATATCCGCTATAAATTCATCTGTTACCTTCCCACTTGTATACATAGTTTGTAACTTGGTACCTACCTCAATCATCGTACTTTCTGTGTCTTCCACGTATAGCTGCTCATATAAAAAATCAGTCAGCACATACATAAAAACAACTGTAATGAGTAAAAATGCAAAAATTAATAACCAAATGCGTGTAGAAATCTTTTTCATTCGCCTGGATCAAAACGGTAGCCGACTCCCCAGACGGTTTGAATATGCCCCGCTGCTTCCTTTCCAAGCTTTAAGCGTAAGGTTTTAATATGGGTATCAACTGTTCGTGTTCCCCCTACATAATCAATATCCCAAATACGTTCAAGCAATTGTTCCCGTGAATACGCATTTCCTGGATTTTTCATAAATAAATGCAATAATTCAAATTCCTTTAATGTGAGGGGAATTGCTTGACCATTTACCGATACTTTACGTGCAATTTCATCGAGTTTAATGGACCCAAACATAATATATTTCTGTTGTAAATCTGCAATATTTGTCCCACTTCTTCTCAGCACCGCATGCATTCGTGCTACAAGTTCGTCATTTGTAAATGGCTTTACAATATAATCATCGCCACCAAGTGTAAGCCCTCTTACCTTGTCCTCATTGGCATCTCGTGCCGTAAGGAAAATAACCGGAACATCCGACATTGCACGAATACTTTGACATACAACAAAGCCATCCTCATGTGGCATCATGACATCAAGTAGTACCAAATCGATTTGTTCGCGCACGATAATATCATAGGCCTCTGTACCACTTGAGGCTGTAAAGGTCTCAAATTTAGAATTACCCAGCATCATCTCAATCAAATTTCGCATATCTTGCTCATCATCAACAATTAATACGGTAGTCACAATTTTTCCTCCCTTACTAACAGTTGAAATGCGCCTTTCCCAACATCAACTGTTTTTTGAATCTGACCCTTTTTTATAAAGTATAAAGTATGGTCGTCGTAACCAGCGACAACAATGTAGTCGTTAAACTGATTCACGACAAAAGGGTTTGCGCCAACCTCTTGCTGCCATTTCACATTCCCATCGAAATCGGTTACATATAATTCATTGTGTCCATGACTTACAACCAATACATTGTCCTCTGTCTTTGTTAACCCGACAGGCATTAAAGGCATCTCAATTACCCCTTGCACTGCACCCGTTGTTAAATCATACCGCTTCACCGAACTATTTGGCTTACTTCCTTCTCCATGTCCACCGATCCATAGCTCATTTGTTTCTTCAACAATGGCTATTCCATGTGAGGATTTTTCGATTGGCCATTCTTGCTTCACCGATAAATCCTGGATTGCTAACACCGAAAGTTTCGTATCTTTATAGTTGACCACATATAGCTGGTCCTTATAGGAAGCCATCGACATCGGATAATTACCAAGCTGTTGTGATGCAAGTTCATTTCCTTCTTCATCAAAGCTTGTCACAGTATTCGTTTTGCTATTCGTAATAAAAAACTGGTTCACATTTTTAGCATAGTAGACATTTGTCGTACCAATCTTCACCTTTTTTGAATAGAGCTTTTTCCCAGTTGATAATGTATAGACATCTATTTTGTCTAGTTGATGACCATATAGTAACACATGATCATCTCCGAGCAATAACGCCCCAGAATAGGCTTTTTCAAATAACCACGTTGCTATGACATTACCCTGTTCATCTATAAAATCTAGCGATGGTTCTTGTATATTTAATGACGCAATAAAGTTCCGTTCGCGTTCAATTGGTTCGAATGATTTCTCCGAACAGCCAGCTAGCCATACAATTTGCACTAAAGAAAAAATGAAGAACGCCCATTTTTTCAACGTCATCACCTCTGTCCTTTACTATACTTCACAATTGTGAAATCTGCGTGAAACTTGAAAGGTAAATTTATGACAAACATAACCAGCACATCCTACAAGTTTTTATGTGGAACAGTTAGAACAAGCACATATCTAAGCAAAAAATCTAATTGCACATATACTACAAAGATTATTGCAAGGAGGAATCACAAAATGGTGACAATTAGTTTATGTATGATTGTAAAAAATGAGGAAGATGTCATTGGCAGATGCTTAGAATCTGTAAAGGATTTAGTAGATGAAATTAATATAGTAGATACTGGCTCAACCGACAAGACAAAGCAAATTGTCGAACAGTTCACAGATCGTATTTTTGATTTTGAATGGATTCAGCATTTTGCTGCTGCTCGAAACTATTCATTTCAGCAAGCAACTCAGGAATTCGTTCTGTGGTTAGATGCAGATGATGTTTTCACAGCTGAAGATCAAAAAAAATTCAAAACACTAAAAGAATCTTTTCCCGCTAATATAGATGCAGTCTCTATGAACTATAATTTGAGCTTTGATGATGAAGGAAATGTAAGTTCACTATTAAGAAGATATCGTTTAGTCAGAAGAGATAAACAATTTCAATGGATTGGTGCAGTACACGAATATTTAGATGTTGGCGGAAAGCTGTATGACAGTGATGTTGCTGTAAGCCATTTACCTCTCAGTCATGATCATACTCGGAATATTAGTATTTATAAACAACTTGTTCAATCCGGGAAATCGCTATCGCCACGTGATACTTTCTATTACGCCAACGAGTTAATGGACCATGATTATCATGAGGATGCAATATTTTACTATGAGCAATTTTTGACGTCTAAATTGGGATGGGTTGAAGATAATATTCGCGCCTGCTTTAAGTTAGCAGATTGTTACTCTAATTTAAATGATAAGGAAAATAACCTAACGTCCATCTTGAGGAGTTTTGAATACGACATCCCACGCCCAGAAGCTTGCTGTAGATTAGGCTATCATTTTATGGAACAAGCTAAAAATTACGAAGCAATTTTTTGGTATGAACAAGCGCTTGTAATCATACAAAAACCTAATGCCCCCTTTCAAGATAAAACCTTCACAACCTGGTTACCGCATTTACAATTATGCGTCCTCTATGATCGATTACAGCAATACGAACTAGCGAATGCCCACAATGAACTAGCAAGTACTTTCTTACCAAATGACGAGAAAATTTTGTATAACAAAAACTATTTCGATCGTATCTTAACAAAGGAAAGTTAGAAGACTCAAAATGTGTTAATAATAAAAAACTCTAGTAACCAAGCAAATTACGAATGAGATGACTTCAGCTTAGTGAAGTCATCTTTTTTTATGTCCACTGCTTAAGTGACGTAATAGCTAATTATTAACTGTCCATTGATTTAGATTGAAAAAATAGGTAATCACTTCACTCAACTGTAGAGCCCTTTCCTACTGTAAGATTTTACTCTTCTTTCCACTTCTCCTGCACTTTTTTTAGAAGACTGAAAGTAAAATACCTCTTACATGATATATATGGAAGTACTAATATCTTTATTTTCATATTTAGAGAACGCAAGTAGTTAATTAACCATTTCCTCTATCATCTATATGAATACGTTATTTGAGAGAGGAGGTGAGATAATGAAATTTCAAGATTTTAATATAAATAAGATTTGTAGCAAATGTCACGCACATCCTTGTTGTTGTAATACTGGTCCAATCCAAAGATGCCCAGTTTGGCCAGTTAAACCGACTGGACCAACCGGAGGAGTAACAGGCCCTACTGGCAGTACAGGCTCTACTGGCGCTACTGGGGCCACTGGGGCTACTGGCTCTACTGGGGCCACTGGGGCTACTGGCTCTACCGGCTCTACTGGGGCTACCGGCGCTACTGGCTCTTCTGGGGCTACTGGCTCTATCGGGGCTACCGGCTCTACCGGCTCTACTGGGGCTACTGGCTCTACTGGGGCCACTGGCGCTACCGGCGATCCTGGCTCTACTGGGGCTACTGGCTCTACCGGCTCTACTGGCTCTACTGGCTCTACTGGCTCTACTGGCTCTACTGGGGCTACCGGCGATCCTGGGGCTATTGGCGCTACTGGCGCTACCGGGGCCACTGGCGCTACCGGGGCCACTGGCGGTACTGGGGCTACTGGCTCTACTGGCTCTACTGGCTCTACTGGCTCTACTGGCTCTACTGGCTCTACTGGCTCTACTGGCTCTACTGGCGCTACCGGCTCTACTGGGGCTACTGGCTCTATCGGGGCTACCGGCTCTACTGGGGCTACCGGCGATCCTGGGGTTATTGGTGCTACTGGCTCTACCGGGGCTACTGGCTCTACCGGGGCTACTGGCGCTACTGGGGCCACTGGTTCTACTGGCGCTACTGGCTCTACCGGCGATCCTGGGGTTATAGGCGTTACTGGCTCTACTGGGGCTACTGGTTCTACCGGGGCTACTGGCGCTACCGGGGCTACTGGCGCTACTGGCGCTACTGGTTCTACTGGGGCTACCGGCGCTACTGGCTCTACTGGTTCTACTGGTTCTATTGGGGCTACCGGCGCTACTGGCGCTACTGGCGCTACTGGTTCTACTGGGGCTACTGGCTCTACTGGTTCTACTGGTTCTACTGGTTCTACTGGTTCTACTGGTTCTACTGGTTCTACTGGGGCTACCGGCGCTACTGGGGCTACTGGAGCTACTGGCTCTACTGGTTCTACTGGTTCTACTGGTCCAGCATTTGCGGAAGGATTCTCAGCCTTTACTAATAACTTATCTGTTAGTAACTCAACTACTATCGCCAACTGGAGCGTAGCATCTCCTTATTTCACAACACCTGCCTTTAATCCAACCACTGGTGTATTTACTGTTCCGACAACAGGTAGATACACATTTGAAGCTACTATTAACTATTCAACAACAGCTGCAATAAGCGTAAGTTTAGGTGGCGGAATAAACCCGTCATTTGCCATTCGCAGAAATACGACGACAAATTTAATAAGTGGATTATTCCCAGTACTAAATGTAAACGTCGTCCTCGTATTATCTTTACGAGCAATTCTAGGGAGCGGTACTGTAACACTAGCAGGTGAAGTCAATTTAACTGCTGGCGATGCCATTGATCTATTTTACGAGGCTAACGGTTTAACTGTTGGTCTTACCCTAGGAGGTGGTACCTCTGGTGGGATAGTGTGGTCATGTCATCGTATTTCATAGCAAATTTGTTCGCTCAAGGAACAACGGAGGAGAAGGAGGTTTATACTTCCTTCTTTTCTTTTGTAAAAATAACCCCTGAAAATGGGGGGTGTCGATTCATCTTGCGACTGAAGTCACGGATGTTCTCGTCGAATCTATAAAAGTTTTCTGACATAATTGCCTAAATCTCGGAACAGATTAGAAACCGCCACTTCAAATGTATTTTGTTTCCCTTACTTGTTTGGTAATGGACGACTTGTCAAAAAGAATGCCCGCTTCAAAGCAAAAAAAGCACAAACTTCTGCTTCAGAGTATCTCTTTAGCATCAGTTTGTACTATTACATGTCATTACTTTATATACATTCTTGTGTAAACATTTCAGTTAGTAATTCAGCAGCAACTTTTTTCCCTTGTTCTACGCATTCAGGAATTGATATACCTTCAAACGAACTTCCTGAAAGTCTAACTGTTGGGAAGTGTTCGCTCAATTCTTGTTTCACACGTTCAATCTTTGCTTCATGTCCAACTGTATATTGGGGCATTGCATTTTTCCATCGGGATACTACTGTTATTATAGGGGTTCCATCGATACCAATTGTTTTTCTTAAATCTTGTAGGACCGTCTTTTCAATCTCTGAATCGGAAAGAGCAACAATAGCTTCATCGCCAACACGTCCAATATAACTGCGTAACAACACATAATCAGTTGGTGTCGTATTTGGCCATTTCCGATTGCTCCATGTACAGGAAGTTATTGAAAAGTCGCTACTTCGTGAGACAAAAAATGAAAGTGCATCCAATTCACCAAGTTGCTCCTTTTTAAAAGCCATAGTGACCGTTGCAATTGTTGCAGCCTTCATAGAGTTCAATTCTGTTAATAGCTGATATTTACTAAACATTTTCTCTGCTACATGAAACGGTGTAGCAATAATGACAGCATCTGCTTTAATTTGTGAAAAATTATTTAACACCACTTGCACTGTTCCGTCCTTGCCATGTTCGATTTCTTCTACTTTGACACCCTTTTGAACCGTCCCAGGAAAAAGTGATGCTTCTAATTTTTCTATAAGTGTTTCGAGCCCACTCTCAAATGTTTGGAAAATCCCTTTATCTTTCGCAATACTGTTGTCACTTAAAAAATTCGCACCTGATTTTTTCATACCAATAAGTAAACTGCGATATTTTTGCTCTAATTCATACAACTGTGGAAATGTTGAGTGCATGCTTAGTTGCTCAATATCACCGGCAAATGTTCCCGCAAGTAAAGGCTCTACCAGATTTTCTACAACCTCTGTTCCAAATCTTCTTCTAAAAAATTCTCCTATAGGTTGGTCGTCATCCTGTGCAGATCGAGGGAGGACAAAGTCTCCCGCTGCACGAATTTTTCCGCTGAGTGAAAACAACCCTGATGTAATGAATGAGGAGATATGCGGCGTTGCTCCTGACATAAGACTGCTTGGAATAGGATATAATTGACTACCAACAGCTACGTAAGTTGGTCCCGTATTACTTGTGATTAACTCTTGTTCAATGCCTAAATCCTGTGCAAGCATATGAACATGATTTTCACGGTCAAAAAAAGATTCCGGTCCACGCTCGATGATGAAACCATCTTTTTTTAGTGTTTGGATTTTCCCGCCAAGGCGCAATGACGACTCCACAAGTACGATATCTACGGGCAATTCTTTTGCGCGCGCTTCCTTTTGCATATAGAACGCAGCTGTTAGGCCAGTAATGCCACCACCAATAACAACTACCTTACGTCTTTTTTGAGTCACCAACATCATCACTTTCTTTTCGCTTAGCTTAGTTTTTTATGAATAGCGTCTACCATCGCATCTATAAATAATGGATGTGTATTTGGCATTGCTGGGCGATAGTATTCTACTCCTAGCTCCTCACAAACAACTTTACATTCATAATCGTTATCGTAAAGAACTTCTAAATGTTCTGTTACGAAGCCAACAGGTGTGTATACAAATGAATGAAAACCCTTTTTCTCATAAAGATCACGTGTTAAATCCTGCACGTCCGGTCCAAACCAAGGTTCAGGCGTTTGTCCTGCTGATTGCCAACCTACCTCTACATTGTTCACACCAGTAGCTTCTTGAATCAGACGAGCCGTTTCGATTAATTGATCTTCGTAAGGGTCACCCATTTCTTTAATTTTCGTAGGGAGTGAATGTGCTGATACGATTAAACAAGCCTTTTCACGTCCCTCTTCGGACATAGCATCAAATATTTCATTTACTTTGTTCTTCCAATAATCAATGAATTTTGGCTCATCATACCAAGATTCAACAGAGGTAATTGTTAGTCGTTCACCAGCTGCCTCCGTAGCACGACCATTATATGATTTGATTGAGAATGTTGAGAAGTGAGGTGCTAATACGATAGAGACTGCTTCTTTAATACCTGCAGCAACCATTTCCTCTACAGCATCCTCGATAAATGGATGGATGTGTTTTAAACCAATAAATAGTTTATATTCTACATCGTCTTGTACCTCATTTAAACGTGCACATAAAGCTTCTGCCTGCGCTTGCGTGGCTGCTGCCAATGGTGATAAACCACCGATTGCCTCATAGCGACTACGCAAATCTTCTAGATGCTCCTCTGATGGTCTACGTCCATGTCGAATATGCGTATAATAGGGTTCAATATCTTCTTCTTTGTAGGGTGTACCATATGCCATTACTAATAAGCCTTTAACTTCTTTCATTAACCATTTCACCTCTATATAATAGTCAAACTATGTTTTGTATGTTTATTGAACATATTGTGACGAAAGCAAGCCTCAGTCACTAACATCTAAAAAGATAGAAGACTGCCCAATAAGATTTGTTTGTTTGTTTGTTTGATCGAGCAGCATCTATTTATTAAGAATGTTCTTGAATTTGCTGTGCACTGTACTCATGAATAAGTGTAGTTAAACGTTTTAATACATCTGGATCGACCTCTGGAAACACACCATGACCTAAGTTAAAAATATGACCTGGTACTTCTAGTCCTTGATCGATAATATCCTTCGTACGTTTTTCAATAACAGACCAATCAGCAAGTAATAATGATGGATCTAAGTTTCCTTGTACTGGTTTTGTAATGCCTTTTGCACGAGCTTCTTTGATTGGTAAGCGCCAATCTAAACCTACGACATCAATCGGCAAATCATGCCATTCTTTAACTAGATGGCTTGCACCGACGCCGAATTGAATAAGTGGCACATTTTCTTTTTTCAACTCGCCAAAAATACGTGTCATGACAGGTTTGATGAACACACGATAATCTTCGACATTTAGAGCTCCGACCCAAGAGTCAAATATTTGAATCGCTTTGGCACCCGCTTCGACTTGAGCTGAAACATCCGCAATAATCATATCTGCAAGTTTGTCCATTAACGCAAACCATGCTTGTGGCTCTGATACCATAAATGATTTTGTTTTATTATAGTTTTTAGAAGGTCCACCTTCAATCATATAGCTCGCTAGCGTGAAAGGTGCTCCTGCAAAGCAAATGAGTGGTACATTCAACTGCTCTTCAGTTAATAATTTTATCGTTTCTAACACGAATGGAGTATGTTCCTTCGCATTGAACTCACCTAATTTTTCTACATCAGCAACTGTGCGTATTGGATTAGAAATAACAGGACCTACGCCTGCTTTGATTTTCACATCTATGCCGATACCTGGTAGTGGTGTAACGATGTCTTTATATAAAATAGCTGCGTCTACATTGTAATTATCCACTGGTAATTTTGTTACGTATGCACATAGCTCTGGACGATGTGTTATTTCTTCTAAAGAATACTTTTCTTTAATCGCACGATATTCTGGTTGAGAGCGTCCTGCTTGGCGCATATACCAGACTGGTGTATGTTCTGTTCTTTCTCCTCGTGCAGCACGAAGAAGTGTATCATTAAATGTTGTCATGATTATTTCCTTCCCCTCGATATAATTCATACCGTAAAATTCTCTTGTTTATTCCCTTATTATTGATATCCGTTTTCAATAGTAAACGCTTCCTCTGTTATTGTATAGTTTTCCTAGAGAAATGTCATAAAATTGTTCTTTCTGGTGTCTTCTTTTTTGACAAAGCGTTAGAGTTGCACTTAAATGGAGATAATCACGCTATTATGAACATTCATAAGGAGGGCAAAGTTATGTATATTTATTTAACTTCTGGCACAGCTGAATTTATGGAGCAGGTGAAAAATAAGTATCCGAACGAGCACATGATGCTAATACACGGAGATGGTAACTCGGTGCTCATACATGAAACTGAAGGTAAATCAGTATTTGCCACACCACGTAAATTTGAAATTTTAGATACTGTCAATGAATTAGAGGATAGTGGCTTTTTTGTCTTCAATAATATTCCTGTTACCGAAGAAGGTCGACCCGTATTTGAGCATCGTTTTTTAAATCGAGCCCGAGCAATCGAGGATGAACCTGGATTTGTAGCATTTCGTTTACTACGTCCAATAAATGGCGATACATATATCGTCATGACACAATGGCATGGTCCGCACTCATTTGAAGCATGGAAAAATTCCCAAGCCTATAAAACAGCACATGCTGAGCGGGCAGAATCTACGGGCGTACGCCAGCAAAATATCTTCTCAGCGGCTTCCTATGTTTCAACCTATAGTGCTGCACCAAAAGAAGAAGACAAGGCATAACTTTTTAAAAGGAGCATTCATAAATGAAACAAAATTTATTTGAAAAGATCGATGCTCATTTTGAAGAAATGGTGGCTATTCGCCGCCATCTACATATGCATCCAGAACTTAGTTTCCACGAGAAAGAAACAGCAAACTACATTATTCAATTTTATAAAAAACTTGGTATACCAGTTGAACCGAATGTCAGCGGCTTCGGACTCATCGCACGCATAAAAGGTAACAAACCGGGTAAAACAATTGCCTTACGCGCAGATTTTGATGCACTCCCAATTCAAGATGAAAAAGATGTGCCATACAAATCGACCGTTCCTGGTGTCATGCATGCTTGTGGTCATGATGGCCATACTGCCACATTATTAATCCTAGGTAAGCTACTTTGGGAAATGCGTGATCAATTAGTTGGTGAGTACGTGCTCATTCATCAACATGCAGAGGAAGCTGATCCAGGCGGTGCAATTGGAATGGTGCAAGCAGGTGCATTAAACGGTGTTGATGCCATTTTTGGTACACATTTATCATCTAATCATCCGACTGGCATGATTGGCTATCGTGTAGGGCCAATGATGGCAGCTGTCGATAGTTTTGAAATGAAAATTCAAGGTAAAGGTGGCCATGGTGCTCACCCTCACCAAACGAAGGATGCCATTGTCATCGGTTCTCAACTGGTTATGAATCTACAACAGCTCGTTGCTCGTCGTGTTGCACCAACTGAATCTGCAGTGCTCACGGTTGGCTCATTTGTGGCATCTAATGCCGACAATATTATTGCTGATACAGCCTATTTAAACGGGACTATTCGTACATTTGAAAAGGATATACGTGAAACAATGGAACGTGAATTTAAACGTGTTGTACAAGGCACTGAAATTGCCCACGATTGTACAATTGAACTAGATTATCGCCGTGGTTATCCAGCAATCGTTAACCACGAAAAAGAAACATTATTTCTACGTGATATTGCACAGGATATTTGCGAGGTTGTTGAAATTGAAGCAACTATGGGTGGCGAGGATTTTTCATATTACTTAGTAGAAAAACCAGGTACATTCTTCTTCACCGGAGCCGAACCTGTTGACTACGCGCCACATCACCATCCAAAGTTTGATATCGATGAAAAAGGAATGCTCGTTGCAGCAAAGGTGCTGTTAACCGCTGCCTTGGACTATCAATTCCTGGAATAAAACATATAAAGCTCATTTTTTCCAATCTTCTTGGAAAAAATGAGCTTATATTTTCTAGCAACAGCAGTACAAGTAGCGAAAGCGAACACTTAAGCCTTCCCGAACGCTCCTTCAGCCCATCTGAGCCATAACTCGAACTACCGAGCGTTTACCTATTTCTACCTAGCGAAACCTATCAAATCCGTTAAGATTTCGACATTTTCGCAGTCAATTCACTTACAACATAAACGATGATAGATGTTACATAGAACATTGGCTGTGCCATGCCGCTTAGACCTACAATTATAGTCTGGGTAATCATCGCAAGTCGTACTACCTGTTTGACCGCTAGATTACGTGCATTCTCTGGTAGTGGATATAGCATGTCCATACGGAATTCCCCACTTGATATTAATGCCTGCTTTAACTGAATCGTTGTTGCAAAACTTAATGCACCAGCGACAATCCACGTAACCACTGGAATATCTACAAAGGCAGCAATAACAGCTGAAATCACCGTTAAGCGGAGCCATAAATAAAAATGATCGTCTGTACGCACGAATGTACGGAATACCAAATACTTTTGGGCATTTCCTTTTGTATATGGCACAAACTTGTAAAGCCAATCTAACCAACCTCGACGTCGAATACTGCCACGTAAATGGGGTACGTCCGTAAAATAGTTGGCAAAGCGGTAAAAGCTCATCATACGATTTTGTTCTAACTTTACAAAATGTTCGTATGGCACAGGCTCTCCCACAGATTTTTTCCGGAAGAAAACTATATATGCACAACCAATTACAGCGGCAATACATGCGAGGATTGGCTTTGTCTGAAGCCCCATATAAACAGTTACACCAAATATTACAGCGCGAACAAATCTATCCACCCATATAAAATGTCCACGTTCACTATATCGATAACTGAACTCTCCTTGCACACTGAAATACTTCAGTACGACAACGAGGAAAAATACCGCCCAAATATCAAATGTCTCTAACTCAGTAACTGCTTTCAATAAAGGAATACTTACAATATAAACAATCGCCACAATCCATACCTGTGACCAAAAAGTCCAAGCAAGTGCCTTTTTAAAATACTGCGACATCTTTGATTCTAATGGTAGTAAATATACTTGGTCCGGCTCACGCAATAATGTCGTCGGTCGACTAAAAGCCAGTAAAACACCGATTATAATCGCAATTAACGGCTCTGCTGGAAAATCAGTCGTTATAATTTTTAGCCATTCACTATATTGATAGCCCCCTGCTCCAATAAGAAAGACAAGTACAATTGCTATATGCCCTGTAAAAATAAACTGCATATATTTTTGTACTTCACCTATATAATGCATGAAGCGCGAGGACCATACATCACGCAAGTTCTTCATGGTCCCGCTCCTTTGTCATCGCAATATACAGATCATCCAATGTAGCATGTGGCATGCCAAAAGCCTTGCGTAAGTCTGCCATCGTTCCTTGTGCCCGCACACGTCCTTCATGCAATAATATAATTCGGTCACAGTGCTTTTCAGCAGTCGATAATATATGTGTTGACATTAAAATCGAAGCGCCTTCTTTTTTCTTTTCATCCATCTGATCAAGTAATGATTGAATACCAAGTGGATCTAAACCAACAAACGGCTCATCAATTATATAAAGACTCGGATTGACTAAGAAAGCACACATAATCATGACCTTTTGACGCATCCCTTTTGAGAAATGAGATGGGAACCAATTGAGTCGCTTTTCCATGCGGAATTCCTTTAACAAAACTTCAGATCGTGCTGCAAGTGAAGCCTCATCTAAACCATAAGCCATCGCTGTTAACTCTAAATGTTCACGTAGCGTTAACTCATCATACAAAACAGGGGTTTCTGGAATATACGAAAACGAGGTACGATACTTGTCCGTATCTTCCTTTAACGTCACACCATTTAAGCGGATGTCACCCGCTTTTGGCAACATCGTTCCGATAATATGCTTAATGGTTGTACTTTTCCCTGCTCCATTTAATCCAATTAATCCAACAAGTTCTCCTTTTTCAATCGTAAATGATAAGTCCTTAATAACAGGCTTTCTTGTATATCCACCTGTCACTTGCTGTACCTCTAATACCGACATGCCCTCACTCCTCTTCTTGTTTTTATTTTATCAAAAATTAGCAAATGATTCAGTTATGAGTATGATAGAATAAACTTACATATATAAATAAGGGGGATTTTACGAATGAGCGATTGCCTATTTTGCAAAATTATTGATGGATCAATTCCGAGTACTAAAGTTTATGAAGACGACCATGTATATGCCTTCGCAGACATTGCACCTGTAGCAAAAGGTCACACACTATTAATTCCAAAGCATCACTGCCAGGATCTTTTCGAAATGCCAGAGGATGTAGCACGGAATTTATATGCGGCAGCACCAAAAGTGGCTAATGCGATTAAGGCTGCATTTAATCCAATTGGCATGAATACCATAAACAACAATGGAGCTGCTGCTGGACAAACTGTTTTTCACTACCACTTACATTTTATTCCGAAGTACGATGAAAAAGAAGGCTTAGGCTTAAATTGGCAAACACAAAAATATACGCTTGAGCAGTTAGCTGATGTTGCAGAAAGCATTAAAGCCAACCTTTAATGCTCTTCATCAGTCTATGAGAAAGATGACTATTTTTAATGCTACTCAATCTTTTCTGATACGAAACGAAGAATGCGAAGAACCAGCAAAAAAAATGCGATTCAATTATCAGAATAGTATATTGCAAATCAATAATTTTTATCGTACAATCACAAATAAGTTTCGCTAACGGTCATGAGGATACGTTAGGAGACAAATAGACTAGCATAGTTGAGGAGAGATTAGAAATGAATACAAAAAACTTAGTTTTAATGGCACTCTTAGTTGGTGTCGGTGCTGCACTTTATGTGGTCACACCAGGTATGGTAAATGGTATGAAGCCTGACTTCATGTTAACAATGATGTTTATCGGAATTTTATTGTTTCCTACAGTGAAAGAAACGTTCTTGCTTTCTTTAACAACTGGGGTGCTATCCGGTTTATTTACAACATTTCCAGCAGGTTTAGTCCCAAACATTATTGATAAAGCTGTGACTGGTTTTGTCTTTTTAGCAATCCTAATCGTGCTGAAAAAAGGGCTAAGTAATTTTGTAGGATCAGCTGTTTTAGTTGGTTTAGGAACCATTTTATCGGGTACAGTTTTTTTATCGGTTGCCCTTTTCGTGTTCAATGCTAACGTTGGTGCTACATTCACAATGTTATTTGTAGGTGTTGTGTTACCAGCAGTAGCATTTAATGTCATTGCTTTTGTGATTATTTATCCAATAGTTGTGAAATTAGTGAAACGATCAAACTTCAAAACAGCCATTTCCCAAGCTTAACAAAGAAAAGGGCTAAATGCTCGTCTTTCACCGTCATATCGACCTGTGTAAAGAGCATTTTAGCGTAGTCATTATTAAAAGAAGCTAAACCGTGATGCAAAATCACTCGTTTAGCTTCTTTTTTCTTTTTGTATATACGCATTTCATGGTTTAATAGAGGGTAAGATATCAAATATGGAAATGAGGGAATTTAACATGAAAGCAAAACCATTTTTAATCGGACTAACAACTGGAATCGTGGGTGGTACTATGGCAGTACTTTTTTCAACACCTCAATCAGGACGACAATTACGAACTACACTAGTGTCAAATGCTGATTGTACGAAGGACAAACTTCAAGATATAAAACTACAAGCTGGCAATGTAAAACAATCCGTAAACACGCTTACGAACGAAGCCAAAAATAATATACCCAAAATAATAAATGAATTAAAACAGTCCATTACTATATTTACACAAGAGATTGAACCATCCCAAAATAACCTGCAACAAGAAATAGAATCGTTACAGAATTCAATTAACGAAATCGAGAAAAACATTGCACAATTCACGGATAGAAAGAAAAAACCACAAGAAAACGAACAGGACTAAAGACCTTTAAGTGAAATAAAAAATCTATTTTCCTATCAAAAACCATGATTATATTATTATTTTTTAACCACATTTCAATTTTTTAATTTTTCTAACTTTAAACTTTTTTTCTTTATTGCTATAATATTTTTAAAATGTTAAAGAAAGCAGTAGGTGATGGCTTTGTCAGAGGAATTATATACTCAGAAAGAAGCGATGCTTTATAGCCAAAGAATCGCGCAATTATCAAAAGCCTTATGGAAAGCGGTTGAAAAAGATTGGCAACAGTGGATTAAACCCTACGATTTAAACATTAACGAGCATCATATTTTATGGATTTCTTATCATTTAAAAGGAGCATCAATTTCGGATGTAGCCAAATTTGGTGTGATGCACGTGTCAACAGCATTTAACTTCTCAAAAAAATTAGAAGAGCGTGGGTTCCTTAAGTTTTCAAAACGTGATGACGACAAACGTAATACTTACGTAGAATTAACAGAAGCGGGTACAGAACTGATCATCGAAATGAATAGCAATTATCATAATACGTATCATTCTGTTCTAGAGGGTTCATTAGCGCTAAAAGACTTGTATGGTCGCTTCCCAGAGTTTTTAGATGTTATGGCTGTTATACGGAATATTTATGGTGAGGATTTCATCGATATTTTCGAACGTTCTTTCCAACACTTCCGTGATTCCTTTGACAAGTTAGAAGAACGTCCAACAGTAAAAGGATAAAGTGAAATTTCAATCACATGTTTTTTATCCCCCACTGGCGTCTTACTGACAGTTAATGCTGGATAAAATCATGCTAAAAGGAGGCATTTCAGAAACATTTCTGAGATACCTCCTTTTTCTTGCATTATCGTGAAAATCAATTTACATTAAATAGGACCCTTCTTAATTACGGAGTTGACATTCAATGCATTGTTGGAAAATTTTAAATCTCGAACATCATTACGGGACTACACGAATTAGTATCTTGGCTGTGATTGTTTTTTTATCAACTTTTTCAGTGTCCTATGTGACATTCAATTTATTCCATGAAGAACATTTTACAGACCGTTTATTCTGGCTATTTGTTATTGCTGTACTTGCACTTTATCCGATTCATAAATGTTTACACTTTCTTGCTTTATTTGACTTACGCCAGCATCTCAAATTGCGCGTGCGTGTCCAATTTTACTTTATTCCTGTGTTGCACATGCGTATTCGTGAACCTTTGTCAAAAAATCGCTATATCTTAGCATTATTAACACCATTTATTATACTAAATTCAATTATTCTGCTATGTACACTGCTATTACCTGCCTATACGCATTACGGAACTTTACTTTTAGCGTATCATTGCAGTTTATGTTTAATTGATATACTTTACGTGAAATACTTATTAAATTCACCTAAAAATGCCCAAATTGAGGAAACACCTAAAGGTTATGAAATTTTAGTTCCACCAACTATTAACTAAATTGCTTGTACTTGTGTTCTATCGACTTTTTTTGTTATGCTATTAATACTGAACGAGGGGAGGAATAGACTTGCTATTAATGATTGTAGTTCTATTCTCGGTATTCTATTTATTTCAAATTAATCGCATGACCTATGCACTTTGCATGCGACGTGAAATTCCCGAAGAAAACCAACCAAAAATATTCCGAACTATCAATATACTCATCACAATTTTACTTGTCTCATTTTATGTTGAAATTTTATTTGCAGTATAATGAAAAAAATGCATCCGCCCCGTCCGCACGCGCGGAGGTGACAACTGACTGGACCAATACCCTATTGGACGATACAACCTCATGCGTGCGGCGCGAATGCCTAGAAATTGATAAGAAAAGCTAAGGACTTAAAACCCTTAGCTTTTCGCCATTTTATTAATTAGTATAGGAACGCTGCACCAACAATAATCAATAAAATAAAGAGCACAACTAATAAAGCAAAGCCTGAGCCGTAGCCACCGCCACCACCGTATCCTCCGCTGCTCATAACTTCACCCCCTTTCTTTTCTATATCCTATGCGCTTCGAATTTTGAAATATAGGCTATACTCAAGGGGGAACCATTTTGTTTTTAAATCGTTTATGTTATAGTAAAAAATGGACGAAATGAAAGTTAGGAGAGAATATCCATTATGAAAAAGACTGTTTTATCTTTAACATTAGCTGCTTCTATTTTAGCCCTTGGTGCTTGTAGCGGAGCCGATGACAAAGCATTAATTACTTCTAAAGTAGGCGATATTTCAGTAGCTGACTTTAACGAAAAAGCGAAAAGCTTAGCTGGGCCTGCCGTATTACTACAAATGGTGTCAGAAAAGATTCTTGCTGATAAATATGAAGTAACAGACAAAGAACTTAAAGAAGCATACGACGCAACAGCCTCTCAATTTGGTGATGGCTTTGCACAAGCACTTACTGAAAATGGTTTAACAGAACAGGGCTTTAAAGATTCATTACGTGTTCAACTTCTTCAAGAAAAAGCTTTAAAAGACCAAGGTATTAAAGAAGAAGACGTAAAAAAACATTATGAACAAATGAAAACAGAATTAAATGGTCGTCATATTCTAGTAGCTGATGAAAAAACAGCGAACGAAGTCATTGAAAAGATTAAAGGTGGCGCTTCTTTTGCTGACGTGGCAAAAGAATACTCAACAGATACTGGTTCTGCTGAAAAAGGTGGCGAACTAGGTTGGTTCACAGCTGGTATGATGGTAGATGAGTTCAACGATGCAGCTTATGCACTTGAATTAAAAACATTAAGTGAGCCTGTTCAATCAAGCTTTGGTTACCATGTAATCGAAATTACGGACAAGCGTGATGTGAAGGATATTGGCAAATTCGAAGACGAAGAAGAAAACATTCGTACAGATATGCTTGGCAAGTTAAAGCAAACTGGTGAAGATCAGATGATTATTAAAGATATCATCGCTAAAATGGCGAAAGATGCTGACGTTAAAACATCTGATAAAGAATTAAAAAAATCACTAGAATTCTTCACAACGACAAGTGAAGATCAAGCAAAAGCCGCTGAAGAAGAAGCTAAAAAAGCTGCTGAAGAAGACAAAGCTGAAGATACTGATAAAGAATCTAAATAGCGATTAATTCACTATATGAAAAAGGGTTACGCTCATACAGGCGTAACCCTTTTTGTTTACTCAATATTTGGTTTATAAAATGAGCGATTATCAAGAGGAAATAGTCTTTCGGTAAATTCGCCAGGCGTAGTTTTGCCAAGTGCTCGTGTGAGCATGTTCATCTTGGCATCAATATTATCAATATAATGCAAGATTTCTGCTTCTTGAATCATTGGCTTTTTGGGGCTTCCCCACTCTTCTTTCCCATGATGTGATAACACCAGATGTTGCAAGAGCATAACTTCTTCACCCTCAATCTCTAGCTCCTCTGCAATTTTTGCAATTTCATTCACCATAATTGTAATATGACCAAGCAAATTACCTTCAATTGTGTACATTGTCGCAACAGGACCAGATAATTCAACGACCTTCCCGATATCATGTAAAATAATTCCTGCATATAACAAATCACGATTTAACGTTGGATATAAATCAGCAATCGCCTTGCCTAGTTTTAGCATAGATACCATATGATCCAATAAACCGGATGCATAATCATGGTGATTCTTTGTTGCCGCTGGGAATACTAAAATAGCATCCTGATGCTTTTTAATAGCTGCACGTGTGATACGTGAGATATTTGGATTTTTAATATCAAAGAAGAATTGCGTTAATTCTTCATACAGTTGTTCTTTTGGAGTTGCTGAAGAAGGAACTAAATCATTAATAGCAATTCCCTCCTCTGATTTTGCGACACGGATTGTCTTAATGCGTAATTGATTTTTACCGCGATAGTCATGGATTTCTCCTCCTACGCGAACAATCGCCTCTGCGTGGTACATTTTTTCATGATCTTCATTTGTATCCCATAGCTTGGCCTCAATATCCCCACTCTTATCTTGTAGTAACAGTGACATAAATGGCTTTCCTACAGTTGTAACACCTTTTGTCGCCTGCTTAATTAATAAAAATTGATCAACTGATTCTCCTACTTGGAGCGTCGTAATACCTTTCATGTTGACGTCACTCCCCTTTCATTTGCTAGTGCTCCTAGATCGACAATTTGCTCTTTTCGCCAAAGCCCGAGCATTGCTTCGTGGCAAGTAAAATATAAAATTTGACGTTCATATCCTACTTCTTTCATTAATTGTACCATTTTGTTTGTGCGGTTTCGATCAAAATGGACAAAAGGATCATCCATTATAAATGGGAAAGGAGCTGATGTTGCAAGGGTTTTTGCAAGAGCCATTCGTAATGATATATAGGCTTGCTCCTTTGTGGCTTGTGACAATTCTGCTACATGATAACGCAAACCTGAACTTGCCTGTGCTTCAAAATGACCATCCTCAGTAATTGAAAGTTTGTCGTAACGGCCACCTGTTAACAAGTTAAAAATAGTATTGACCTGTGAAAGTACGTGCGGTAATTTTTCCTCACGTAGTTGGAATAATGTCTCATGAATTGCTGTTGTTAACGCCTTTTTTGCAGTCCATTGCTCAATTAACTGCTGTAACGCCGATTTTTCTTCCTCAAATTGTTGCAACAATTGTCCGTATTTTTCATCATTAAGAAGATAGTCTTTTTGCATTTGCAGTGTAGCTCGTTCCTCTAAGCAACGATCGATTTCTACCTGGATTGCATTTCGTTGTTCTTCTAACGCTTGCATTTTCTCGCTGAGTTGTTCCTCTGTCATTAATATCTCTTGTTTGTATACATCTAGGGAAGCTAACTGACTTTGAACTGCTTGTAGCTCCATATTTAGTTTTTGTTGTTGCTCATACTGTGCAAATGTCTCGTAATAAACGTTCTCCGATTGTACATTTGCAGCACTAAATAACTGAGCAATTTCACATTCATAATTTTCCATAAGAGGCAGTGCTTCTTGCATGTTAGATGTGAGGGTAGTGAGCTGCTCTTTGATGTGTGCCATATCTTGATGTTCCCGTTGTACAGTAAGATAGAATGTACGCAGATGCATAAAGATTTCCTGCTCACTATAACTTTCCTGTAAGACCTTCTGTATCCGCTCATACAGTGCCCTTTTTTCATTTTGTATAGACTGAAGTAGCTTTGCTGTACTTTTTTTCTTGGTCGCTAGCTCTTGTACACCGCGAATACGCATAAACAGCTCTGGCAATAAAGCTCTAGGTACATTCCCTTGTAGATGATAACGACCTAAAAAACTATGAAGTATTTGAGTACCCTCTTCATTCATCTGCTCAGCCTGCTGAATTTTATGTTCTAACTGTGCATATTGACGCTCTTTTTCCTGCTGTTGCCCATTTGTAAGTGTTCGACGATCCTCGAGTCGTTGCTTTTTCATAAGTAAAACTTGAACACTATTTTCCTCTTGCTCTAATTCCCGTAGTAATTGCCTTTTTTGCTCGCTCGTAGTCTCGTCACCTGGCCACGCGGTTTTTAAAAACAGTACAAATAATAGCAACATTACTGCTCCGACAATGATAACTGCCATATTTTTTTGCCAGACGCCATATATCAGAGCGAATAGACTTATAACAAAAGCAAAGATTATAAATAATATCGGCTGCTGTTGCTTCGACCGCTGTGACCTCGCTTGACGTAATTGTTCAATTTTTCTCTTCCGCTGAGGCCACTGTGCTAAAATATGTTCTTCCTGAGTCGTTAATGACTCCTGTTCTAATTGCTTTTTCTGTCGAGCTATACCATCAAGCTCATCATGTATTTGCTCAATCGAACGCAGATGAAATTTCAGCTCTTCTTCAGTCTTTAGCAAAATACTTAACTGATGTTGGAACTGTTCTTCTTGCTGTAATGATACGGTTTTCTCGAGTAGAATTTTTTGCGCTTCTCTTTCTTGTACACCTAATAAACGAAACTGTGCTTCGATATCTTGTTCGATTAAAAAAAGCTCATCAATAAAGTTCTGCTCCTTAACGAGTAATTGATTCCAAGTTGCTTCTTGGTGCATAAGCCGTGCCATTTCATCAATCATTGCCTCGTCCACCGTTAATTGAAGTTTGTTTTGTAAAACTTGATATTGTTCTTTTAGCTGCGCCATTTGTAATGTTTCATGTGTCAGACGATCCTTTAGCTGCTCATAACGTCTTATCCCTTCAGGTGGGAATTCAACTTGTGCATAGTTTTTCAAGGTCTGTTGTAAAATCTGTTGTTGGTGAATAAGTGGTGTTGCCTGCTTCAATATCGTTAGTTGTTGCCAGTCTTGTTGTAGCTCTTTTTGTTGTCTATTTAAATGTAATAGATTCTGTTCAAGTTGTTGTAATTTAAGTGACTTGTCTTCAAATGTTTGAATAGCTGCTTGCTCTAGCTTAATAGTTTTTTCAAGTTGCTTCATATACTCAATTTTTTGATTAATAAGTGGTAGCTTGCCTGCCTTTTTAAATAGTTCCCCTGAATCCTTGTCTAGTTTCTTTTCAAGGGCGGATAACTGATGAATGCCTGTCGTTCCAGATGCAAGCAATAAGTGTGTTAGCTCCTCTTCTGACATTTTTTCGATGCCTTGAAGTTCATGAATAGAAAATGAAAAAATTGCCTCAAAGGATGCTCTCGTATAGCCGTACAAGAACTTCGCTAATAGCTCCTCATGCCCTTTCGCACCGTCCTCCATATAAACTGTAACATCACCAGTTGCTTTCCCTTTAACTCGCTCAATTGTACACTGGCCATACTGCGGATGCAGTATCGTTAGCTGACCACCAAATTTTGTCGATGCTTTCGGTTCATATTTTCGTTGTGCTTGTTGCTTTGTTGGAAAACCAAAAAGAATTTGTAATATAAACTGCTGAATCGTTGTTTTCCCTGCTTCATTCATACCATAAAAAATTGTAACACCATCTTGTAAAGAGATAGTGACATTTTCATGCTTGCCAAAGCAGTATATTTGGATCTTTTGTATGGTTAGCATGTCTTTCACGCCCTTTGAATTTCATCTGCTAATAACGATTGTGCGTTAGACTTTAAATGATTAAGATCTTGCTCAGATAGAGGTTCGACAAACCGTGCACCACCCGCATGCTGGTACAAATCCTTTAATATATCTTTCCATGCTGTAAGGTCCCATTGCTCCATTAAATTTATCACAGATTCAGTAGCGGCAGTTGGCTCATAGGGAGTTGTCTTTCGATGATACATCAGTTTTTGTACCCAACACATCGGCTCGATACCGTCCTCTGCCTCTCGAATGGTTTCAAGCCAAGCATCTACCGTAGCATGTTCAAATAAGGCTTCTGCCTGCTCATCAATATTTTTCAAATGCAATTCTACTACAGATGCACCGTATTCTTGACGATTAAGAGCTAGTACCGCCTCACACTTTGCAAGTAATTCATTTGCATGAAAAACCCCATTACAGTCAACCTCTACTGCGTTATAGACAACTGCTGAAGTTGGCACAAACGTCAATTCAGCCGAAACTTGTGATAATGTCACATCATAAAAACCCTTGAATCCTTGCTCCTTTCGATGACGACTTTGAATATTTCCTGGATAGACGATTGGCGGCTCTTTGTGTAAAAGCTGACGCTTATGAATATGGCCAAGCGCCCAGTAATGATAATTTTTTTCTAGAAGTTGTTCTTTTTTAAAGGGGGCATAAACAGCATGTGTTGTATCACTCGATTCACTGCCATGCAACATGCCGATATGAATAGCATGTTGATCATTTGCATTGGGGTAACTGTCAATCATTGATTCCTTTATATGTCGTTCACCGTAGCTAAAGCCATATATATTAACCTGTTGACCGCGTATCTTTAATTGTACAACACTCGTTTCAGCCGGTAATTCATACACATTGCTAGGTAATGCAAAGCGTGTCCATGAGCCATTTAAGTGATCGTGATTACCATAGCTTAAAATAACCGGTATGTTGTGCTGAAACAGTACTTCCATCCCCTCTTGAAAACGTCTTTGAGCTTGTAGGCTGCGATGTTCGCCATCATAAAGATCACCGACAATTAGTAAAAAGTCAGGCTTCTCATTGATTGCCTTATGAATAATTTTCTCGAAAGCCTCAAAAGTACTTGTACGTATTTTTTTTAGATTTTGCTCTGGCAAACCGAATAAACCCTTAAACGGGCTATCCAAATGTAAATCTGCCATATGGAAAAAACGAATTGCTGTCATCCAATCACCTCAAGTAATAGATAAATTACGCCTTGGCGCAATTATGTAAGTACAAATTTTCAAATGTACTGATACCATTGATTCCTTTTAAACGAATTATATCAAGCCTTTACAGATTATCACTTTTGGAAGTAGAACTTGTTCTGAACACTGTTAAAAGCGAATATTTGTTCTATTTTATCATAATTCATGCTAGATGAAAAAGAATTCAATAATATTTCTTCTTACTTTTATAAAAATATTTCCACATTTTTTATAAATTATCAAAATATTCACTAGTTATACCGTGAAGTTTATAATTCTTCTATGTATAATAGAAATATCTTCAAATAAAGGGTGGGGTTGAGTATGGAGAATTACCGTTTTACAGCTTTTGAAAAAACAGGGGAAACATTATTTGATGAAACGTGGACATTTGAAAATGATGAAACCGCAAAAATAAGCGGTCAACTACAAATCGAAGAAAAAGGTGTTGCTGAAAAAACACATCGACTTGTTAATGCATCTGGTAAATTAATCTTATTCCATGTTTAAATTGGAATAAGGAAAGGCACGTAGCAAACAACGCTATGTGCCTTTTAATTTTTATTCATTAGAACTAAGCCTGAAGCATTAGTAAAAGATACAAATGTACCACAGCTTAATTGCTATTTATTTTCCTGCAAAGACGGGCATTCTTTTTTCTACAAACGCATGGACTCCTTCAAGGTGATCGGCTGTTTTGCGCATAGCGGATTGCCCTTCTGCTTCCATCTCTAAAATACGCTCCAATTGTGGTAAATTTTGCGCATGTAGTATTTTTTTTGTAGTAATCATAGATACAATTGGAGACGCAAGCATTTTACCTACAAGTTGGTCAGCCATTGCAAAAACAGTACCCCCTGGAGCAACATAATCAATTAGGCCCGTTTCTTGGGCTTCCTTTGCTGATAGTACTTTGCCTTCCCATATCAGTTGTTTTGCCTTCACATTGCCGACACGTTCCTTCATGAAGAAATGACCACCACCATCTGGAATTAACCCAATTCCAATAAAATTCATAGCAAGTTTGCTATTTTCGCATGCAACAACTATATCTGCTCCAAGCGCTAAGCTAAAACCTAAGCCTGCCGATGCGCCATGAACTGCCGCAATAACAAGCATAGGTAGTTGGTAATAAGCCTTCACAATTCGTGTTAAATATACCATCGCTTCATTAATATCAAGTGGCTTATTTGGGTCTATCATGGCCTTTATATCACCACCAGCGGAAAAGACTTTCCCTTCCCCACGTATAACTAAAACCTGAATTTCTTGCTCTTGTTGAAGTGCTTCAAAACATTCTGCTAATTCTCGCATCATTACATCATCCATCGCATTCATAGCCTGCGGTCGATTTAGCGTTAACGTAGCGCGACGCTCTAATTTTTCTAATGCAATTGTTGTAAATTCCATGTTCTACACCCCCGAATATGAATAGTCATTCACTATGTACTATTCGTGTTTTTTTGGAAAAATCCTTCTATCCTACGCAAAATAGCACTTGTTATGCTATATTTAATGACGAATAATGAACTAAAGGTGGTAAATCGTTGTGACTCAAAAAGACTATCGCGTATTACTTTTTTATAAATATATAGCAATCGAAGACCCAGTAGCATTTGCAGCAGAGCATTTAACATTATGCACGGAAATCGGACTGCTCGGTCGTATTTTAGTTGGCATAGAAGGCATTAACGGCACTGTTTCTGGTACTGTCGAGCAAACAGCTGCCTACATGAATCATATGAAAGTAGATGCTCGTTTTAGCGATATTATGTGGAAAGTTGATGAAGTAGAAGGACATACCTTTAAAAAAATGCATGTCCGTCCTCGTCATGAAATTGTGCATCTGGGCTTAGAAAATGACATTAATCCTTTAGAAATAACAGGAGATTATTTAACGCCAATGGAATTCATGACACGTATGCAAGAGGACAATACAGTTGTTATTGATGCACGCAATGATTATGAGTTTGACTTAGGGCATTTCCGTGGAGCAGTGCGCCCTGATATTGAGAACTTCCGTGATTTACCTGCTTGGATGGAAGAACACAAGGAAGATTTTGCTGGCAAGAAAATATTAACTTATTGCACAGGTGGTATTCGTTGTGAAAAGTTTTCTGGCTGGTTAAAACGCGAAGGTTATGGAGAAAGTGTCGGCCAATTACATGGGGGTATCGCAACTTATGCGAAAGATCCTGAAGCAAAAGGCCAGCTATGGAATGGGCAAATGTTTGTTTTTGATCGCCGCCGCAGTGTACCAATTAATCAGGTAGAGCATGTTGTTGTCGGAAAAGATTATTTCACGGGTGAACCGACAGAACGCTATACAAATTGTGCAAACCCTGATTGCCATAAATTAATGCTGTGCGAAGAAAAACACGAGGCATTTTATATGCGTAGCTGTTCAGACAATTGCCGCCGTGCTGAACGTAACTTCTTCGTTGAGGAAAACGGATGGACAAAAGAGCAAGTTGAAGATCAGATTGCAAAGATTGCAAAGACTCAAGTATCTACAATCTAATTGCCACCGAGTGCAGTTTGAAAAAGCATCTCCCACTAGGAAGATGCTTTTTCGACGTTAAATAATAAATGCTGAGATAAGTATTTTATAATAGAGTGATTCACGCTTCCAGCTGAACTATACATTACTTTTTCTAAGCCGCTTTCGATTACACCCGAGCAATAAACCCACTACCTGAGCCGTACTCACTTTCACCCGAGCGAAAAGAAATAGCTGCCTTTACAATTATTTATTAGTCGCTAAATATCGGCCAACTTGTCGGCCACTAAATAGGCATCCCCCAACAAATGTACCTTCTAACGCGCGATAGCCATGCACACCGCCCCCACCAAAGCCACTGGCTTCTCCGGCTGCGTATAATCCTGATACAGGCTCACCATTCATACCGATTACAGCGCCATCTAAATTCGTCTGTAAACCTCCTAATGTCTTACGCGTCAATATATTTAACCTCACTGCAATAAGAGGCCAATTATTGGTATCTAAAAATTTATGTGGTTTCGCAACACGAATAATTTTATCCCCAACATAATTTCTTGCACCTTGAATTGCAGTTAGCTGTAAATCCTTCGTGAACTTATTGTCCATTTCACGGTCTCTGGCTAAAATTTGCTCCTTTATTTTCATAAAATCGAGGAGCTCATTGCCGACAAGCTTATTCATCCCATCGACTAATTCCTTTAAATCGTAGGCAATAACAAAATCCTCGCCATGATTCTTAAAAGCTTGAATCGACCTAGGTGGGCCAGGCAATATACGTTTTAATACTTCACGAATACTTTTATTTGTTAAATCAGGATTTTGCTCAGATCCCGATAAAGCAAACTCTTTTTCTATAATTTTTTCTGTCAATATAAACCACGAATAATCATAACCTGTCTTCTGAATGGCTTCTAACGTACTTAACGTATCAAATCCTGGGAAATTCGGTGCCCCAAAGCGATTCCCCTCTGCATCAAACCATAAAGAAGAAGGCCCTGGCAATATACGAATGCCATGATTTGGCCAAATAGGATCCCAATTTTTCAAGCCCTCTGTATAATGCCACATACGGTCACGATTGACGATACGTCCACCTGCATGTTCGGTAATCTCTAACATTCGGCCATCTACATATGCAGGCACTCCACAAACCATATTTTTCGGAGGTGTGCCAAGACGCTCTGGCCAATTTTTCCGTACTAAATCTATATTTGCACCAATGCCACCACTCGCGACAATAACTGCAGTTGCTTCATACGAGAATTCACCAATACCAAGCCGGGAACTCTTCTCTCCTCGCTGCGCAAAACTTTCTGCCAATATTGTACCACTAATGCCGGTAATTCGATTATCCTGTTGTATAAACTCATCTACACGATGTCTTGGCTTAAAGTCTAGAAAACCTGCCTTCATCGCCTTTTTTACCTTCTCAACAAAAGGCTTTACAATGCCGGGGCCAGTACCCCAAACAATATGAAACCGAGGAACCGAATTGCCATGCCCACCTGCTAATGAGCCTCCCCGTTCAGCCCAACCAACGACTGGAAAAAAATGAATACCTAACGACTTGAGCCATTCATATTTTTCACCTGCAGCAAAATCGACATATGCCCTCGCCCATTTCTTGGCCCATGAATCTTCATCTTCCAAACGGTCAAAGCCAGCCGTCCCTATCCAATCCTGCCATGCAAGCTCCTTACTATCCTTAATACCAAGCCTTCTTTGCTCGGGTGTATTCACCAAAAAAACGCCACCAAATGACCAAAAAGCCTGACCTCCCATCGAATTTTCAGGCTCTTGATCTACTAACACCACTTTTTTGTTTGCATCCACTAATTCACAAGCGGCAACTAGCCCTGCCAGCCCTGCACCAACAATTGCTACATCGTATTTCATGTTACACCCCCAAAAAATCTAACTGTATTTACATACATTCTTCTCCTATCGTTGCTTTCCCTCCTATTTCTTTCGAAAAAATGACAAAGGTGTGACAAGGATTAAACGTTCGCATTCTCCAGCAACAGAAAGTGAGTTTTATTCAGATGATCTATTTTATTCCAATTCATACCCCGATCATTTTTCTCATTTAAAAGTCGATAAACGCCCATACTAACAGTCAAAGTATATTGCGATAGCGCTTTCATTGTCCTCTACAAAAAGACGAACTATTTTTGTTATATATCTAAAAATAGTTCGTGATTGGTTAGTTTTCAGACTTTTGAAGTGAAGTTTTTTAATCTTTTTTAGAAATATTGTTGACAAAGGTGAACAATAGGGATTATGATGTTATCAAATTTAATCTTACAAAAATATAACGACGGAGACATGCTAGTCGCAAGAAAATCCAAAGAGAGCTGATGGTTGGTGTAAATCAGTGATTTCTACGATATAGTTCCACTCCCGAATAGATAAGCCGAACATCCAAAGTAAGCTTGTCCGTCACATGCACGTTACGCATATAGCTAAGACTGCAAGAAAGTGTCAAACATTTTCGGCAGTAATTAAGGGTGGTACCGCGAACCAATGTATTTTTCAGCCTTTCGCCCCTTACGACACAATGGGTGTGTTTGTAAGGCGCGGAAGGCTTTTATATTGTTTTCGAATAAAGAAAGGAGATTGTTTGCATGTAAGATGTATCAATTTCACAAATTTCAGACTGTCGTATATAGAAACCACCACTATTAATTTTATTTAAAAGGAGCTAATTACAATGACTACTGCTACAAAAACTATTAACGTATTTATCGCTGATCCACTAAGTGAAGATGGTATCTTCCCTTTACGCCAAGAAAAAGATATAGATTTAAATGTTATTATCGACACAGGCCTTGCACCAGAGGAATTAATCGCAAAGATTGGTGATGTAGACGTATTACTAGTACGTTCTCAAACAACTGTGACACGTGAAGTAATCGAAGCCGCCAAAAATTTAAAATTAATCGGTCGTGCTGGTGTAGGTGTAGATAACATCGACCTTGCTGCTGCAACTGAACACGGTATTATTGTTGTCAATGCACCAGATGGTAACACAAACTCTGCTGCTGAGCATACAATTGCCATGATGACTTCTCTTGCTCGTCACATCCCACAAGCATTCAATACACTTAAAAACGGTAAATGGGACCGTAAGTCTTATGTTGGGGTGGAGCTTAAAAACAAAACATTAGGCGTTGTCGGCTTTGGTCGTATCGGCGTAGAAGTAGCTTATCGTGCTAAAGGTCAACGTATGAATATTATGGCATACGATCCATTCTTAACAGATGAACGTGCAAAAGAGCTTGGTGTTACAAAATCTACTGTTGAAGAAATTTGTGCTGCTGCTGATTTCATTACAGTACACACACCATTACTTCCTGAAACACGTAATCTCATCAATAAAGAGAAATTCGCTATGATGAAAGATGGCGTTCGCATCATTAACTGTGCACGTGGCGGTATCATCAACGAGGACGATTTATATGATGCAATCGTAGAAGGTAAGGTGGCAGGTGCAGCGCTTGACGTATTCGTTTCCGAGCCAGCAACAGATCATAAACTGCTTACTTTACCACAAGTAATTGCAACACCTCACTTAGGTGCATCAACGATTGAAGCACAAGAGTCTGTAGCAGTTGACGTATCAAATGACATCATAAAGTTCTATAAAACAGGTACTGTGACAAACCCAGTAAACATGCCTTCAATTTCGAAAGAACTACTTGCACAGGTTGAACCTTTCTTCGAATTAGCAGAAAAACTTGGTTCATTCTTATCTCAAATAACAGCTGAGCCAGTTAAAGAAATTAACTTATCATATGCTGGTGAAGTAGCGAACTACGATGTGCGTCCATTAACATCAAACGCACTAAAAGGTCTACTTTCTAAAAATCATGGTAATCATGTGAATGACGTTAATGCTCGTTACCTATCTGAACGTATCGGCATGAAAATTAACGAACACAAAACTACAACAGCGAAAGGCTTCACTAGCTTAATTACAATTGAAGTAAAAACAGCAAATGAAACACATACAGTTGCTGGTACATTATTAAACGGTCTTGGCGCACGTATTGTCAAAGTAGAAGATTATGTTGTTGACGTTGTGCCACAAGGTCACCTACTATATATTAAAAACACAGACAAACCAGGTGCTATCGGTCGCGTAGCAACAAAGCTTGCTGAGAAAGACATCAACATTGCAACCATGCAAGTTGGTCGTGCTCAAGTTGGCGGAACAGCTGTTATGATGTTAACAGTCGATAATGTTGTCACAGATGAAGATTTAGCATTCGTTTCACAACTTGAAAACATCGACGAAGTAAAAGCGATTAACCTTTAATTTATATTTATTTAAGCAGGGAGTTTAGTGCTCCCTGCTTTTTATTTTTGCTTAAAAGATACTTTTTTCAAAGTCATTCGTCTTTAAGGAAAAGGAGGTGCACATATTGTCAATTGAAGAGCTATTTTATTTACATAATCAAACGATTTTCAAATACTTATACTACCTACTCAATGATGAAAAATTAGCTGAGGATTTCACACAAGAAACCTTTATTCGCTACTTTAAATATGAACAAACAATTAAAGAAGGTGCTGAACTCGCTTGGCTAAGGCAAACTGCACGTAACCTTGCCTACGACCATTATCGTAGGAAGAAACTTATTCAATTTGTACCTTTATTAAATCAATATGTGGAGCTTGAACCAAGCGTCACCCATACCCCACCTCAATGGCTAATCCAACAAGAAGAAACTAAAGTTCTTTACTTAGCTATCAGCAAACTTAAGCTCACATATAGAGATGTCCTTATTTTACGTAAAATCGAGGGCTTATCTATTCAGGACACCTGTGATGTACTGGGATGGAACGAGGGTAAAGTAAAAAACACATTAAAACGTGCACTTCTTGCATTAAAAAAACAGCTTGGAGGTGAATTGGATGAAGAAGTATGAGGAATCTTGGCAACATTTACGTAAGCTGAACCCATCACAGCAACAACAGGAAAAAATGCTAAAACATATTAAAGCACCTCCAGCAATTAAATTACAACTTACGAAAGAATCTTGGAAATTCCCTGCCGTGTCAGTACTCTTTCTAGTCGTACTTTCAGTTCTAATTTTGTCGATATTACAAGGGCCGGCCGCTCCTCCACTCTCAACAGATACAGAAAAAACAATTGCCAAAGTCTATACACGTACGAATGAAGATAAAGAAACGTTTATCGCAAAAGAATCCTGTCTTAATGTCCCTCAGCAGTGCTTTACTAATAAGCAGTATTTAACTATGCTACAACTGCAAATGGAACAAGCACCCAATGTCACAGTTTCAACTGAACAATGGAAAGCTAGTAATTATTTTTCACATGAGGATGTCCTTATTATTTTTACAGATGGCACAACCCAAAAATGGAAGGTTTTCTCCAATGATATTTTCTTGAATGTTCAAACACAGCGGGCAGTCCAACTCGAAAGAGGGTTTGATTCTATAGCCTATTACTATGATCATTTTCGTTCGAGAAAACTAGTTATAGCAAATATCTTCGTATTACTTTCACAACTAACATTATGGATTGCTAAAAAAAGGATGCCTCATACTGAACGGCGATTTTTTGCAGCCACAGTAGAACATGCCATCGCAAATGCTGTCATGCTAATATTGTTTTCAAGCATATTATTTGGCATCTACCTTATGAATAATGTCGTACATGCGTCAATTATTTTTAGCTTATTTACTCTGTACTCCGCCATGCAAATTTACTATAGAAAAAAAGCTGGCGAACCCCGAGGCTATCTAATTGCAAGTGCGATCGTCCAATTATGTATTGGACTAGGTTTTACTTTTCTATACATTTCGTTTAATGTACATTCTTGAATAACTGATGCTGTCCAATAACAATAATTTATTGGATGGCATTTTTGTTATGCCATAAAAAAAAGTATCCCAGAAAGTCTTCTGAGATACACCTACCGAAGTGAATGTTTGCCTCTCACTTCAACGCTATACAAATATTTTTTGCTTCCGTGAAAAATTCCAAGCTATGGTGACCGCCTTCACGTCCTACTCCACTCTTTTTAAAACCTCCAAACGGAGCACGTAAGTCACGCACAAACCAGCAGTTTACCCAAATTGTACCTGCACGTACACTATGAGAAATGTGATGTGCACGCTGTAAATTTTCTGTCCAGACTACTGCATTTAAACCGTACTCTGTACCGTTTGCAATCGCAAGTGCCTCTTTCTCTGTATCAAATGGGATAATCGTAACGATAGGACCGAAAATTTCCTCTTGGCAAATGCGGGCTTGTGGATTTTCTTGTAAATAGATTGTCGGTTGCAAGTAATAGCCTGTACTTAAATGTACTGGTAACTCAGGACGTTCACCCCCGAAAATAAGTGTAGAATTTTCATATTCAGCGATACTTAAATAGCTGGTCACCTTATTATAATGTGCTTCACTTACGACTGGTCCCATATTCGTTTTGGAATCTTGGGGATCACCAACAACTAATACTGCAGCCGCTTCTTTAAAACGTGTAAGGAATTTATCTAGAATGGTACGTTGCACTAAAATACGTGAACCAGCTAGACAAACTTGACCGGAATTCATAAAAGCTGCCTGAATCGATACAGGGATGGCTTTGTCTAAATTCGCATCTTCAAAAATAATATTTGCTGCCTTGCCGCCTAACTCAAACGAAACTTTTTTCAACGAATCAGCACCATTTTTCATAATCGCTTTCCCTGTCGTTGTTTCTCCCGTAAAGGAAATTAAATCGACTTCAGGATGTGTCGTCATAAATTCTCCGGCTGATTGTACTCCAAAACCATGAACAACATTGACAACGCCATCGGGAATACCCGCCTGCTTTGCAATTTCACCAAGTAACGATACAGTTAATGGTGTAATTTCTGCCGGCTTTATTACTGCCGTGTTCCCTGAAGCTAAACATGGCCCAAGCTTCCACGTTGTTAGCATAAACGGTAAATTCCATGGTGTAATTAACGCAGCAACCCCAACTGGCTCATAGCGCGTATAATTTAAATAAGCATCATCCATTGGGTAGACCTCGCCACCTTGGTGTTCCATAAAGTCAGCAAAAAACTTCAAATTTTCTGCAGCACGAGGAATTTCTCGTTCTAATGCTACCTGATAGGGTTTACCTACATCTAGTGCCTCTAAGCGCGCTAGCTCTTCCTTGCGTTCCAGGATAATCTCTGCCATTCGACGAATTTTCGCACAACGCTCAGATAATGGCATTGTACGCCAAGGTCCTTCTTCGAAAGCTTGCCGCGCTGCTTCACACGCACGATCTACGTCTTCAAAGCTCGCTTCATGAACCTTTGCAATTATTTCCTGCGTTGCAGGATTTTTCACCTCGAACAATGTTTGAGAAGAAGATTCTACATATTCCCCATTTATAAATAGCTTTACTTCCCTCAATTTCGTTTGTGTATTCCCCATGATAGACCACTCCTTACTCTTCATTTTGTCGACGTTGGATGGACTTTCCTGCAATTCCCCAATGTGAACTTGGAATTTCATTTAAGCACACACGAACCGTCTCAAGTGGTGCCTCTAAAACCGATGATACTGTTTTACTTACTTCTTCAATTAACCGTTCCTTTTGTTCAGATGTACGTCCTTCAATGAACGTTACTTGGATAAATGGCATCTCGACTTCCTCCTTATCTATAGCTCTACTTGAACTGATAATGATTCCATTCCGTCAAAGCCTACAGTAAAACTGTCTCCTGCACGCATTGTTGCAGAGCCTGTTAACGCGCCACTTAGCACTATATCCCCCGCTTGAATGTGTTGTCCACGGGCGATTAATTTATTTGCCATCCACGCGATGGCACGTGCTGGATGCCCCATAACCGAACCAGCTGTACTCGTCGCAAATATTTCATCATTTTGCGTGAAAATACAGCCCATATTCACAAGATCCACTTCATTTACCGCATATTTTTGCGAACTCACTATGTAACGCGAGGAAGAAGAGTTATCAGCAATCACATCCGGTAAAGTAAAATTGAAATTCAAATAGCGACTATCGATAATTTCCATTGCAGGTGCAATATACTCAGTTGCAGCCAGCACCTGCGCAACAGTTACAACTGGCCCCAATAAATCCTGCTTAAATACAAAGGCAATCTCTGGCTCAATTTTTGGATGAATTAAAGATTTTAATGAGATTGGCTGTTGAGCGTCTAATGCCATGTTCGCTAATAGTACACCGTAAGAAGGCTCATGCACACCCATCATCTGCTGTTTAGCCTTGCTCGTTAAGCCTAGCTTAAGTCCTGAAATTTCTGTTTGCTCTTGCTTACACTTTAAGTCAATTAGTTTATCTTGAATATCGTAGGCTGTTTCCACTGTTAATGCTGGATATTGATCGACAAACTTTGTGACCTCATATACATCCCGTTCAGCTTGATACAACTCATACGCAATTTGGTCCAACGTATCGGTTCTCATCATCGCTCGTTCCTCCATCTCTACTCGACTGTTTGTTTATGATTGAATCAATTACGCCTTGGCATAATTACGTCCGGATTTTTAGTTGTGCTATTTGTAGGAAGTTAACCTAAAACCGTCACTTCCTATGACAACGGTTTAACTGAACTGCATCGTGCAGGCCTCCTTTCAAAATCAGTGACATCCGCTGGAGGCTTTTGGCCAACATGATGTTGGTCACACAGTTGTGTGTTGCTTTCGCACAGATAAATTGCCACAGGACGTGACGTTCTTAGACTGAGTTCCTCTATTTCAGCGAGTGTTTTTTATGTGCGAAAGCATAGCGGCAGCAACAGGTGTATGCCCCCCTCTGAAAGGGAACCACATCCACATTCATCTCACCACCTTCAGAGGTGAAAGTCTTTTGCTAAATGAAGATAAATCACGAGCAATTTCTGCAATCAAATCCTCTTGCCCACCTACTGCTTTCATTTTTCCAAGCTCCACTAAAATTTCACGTTCATCTACGTTATATTTTTTCGCTGCTTCCTGCGTAAATAATAAAAAGCTTGAATAGACACCAGCGTAACCCATCATTAAACTAGAGCCTGTTATTTCCTGTGGGTGTGGCATAAATCGTGCAACTACGTCATTGGCAACATCTATCGTGCTATATAGATCAATCCCTGTTTCATAGCCTAGACGATTAAAAACAGCTACCATTACTTCCGTTTGTGTATTACCACTACCAGCACCTAAACAGCGTAAACTACCGTCCACATACGTAGCACCTGCTTCGACCGCAGCCATCGTATTTGCCATGGCAAGTGATAAATTATTATGCGCATGGAAGCCAATTTCACAGGAAACATGTGATTTTAGCGCAGCTACTCGTTCCTTGACCTCATGAGGCAGCATGGCACCTGCTGAGTCCGTGACATAAATAATTTCAGCACCGTAGCTTTCAAATAATTTCGCCTGCTCTACTATGACAGACGTTGGCGCCATATGTGCCATCATTAAAAAGCCAACTGTTTTCAACCCTAACTCTCGACTTAAGTAAATATGTTGACCAGCAACATTAGCCTCGGTTACATGAGTTGCCACACGCGCCATTTTAGCCCCAGCCTTCACTGCATTTTTCAAATCTTCCTTTAAGCCAATACCAGGCAATATTAAGACCGATATAGCCGAGTCACCACACTCTTCTCGCGCCGCCTCGATTAACTTCAGTTCATCCACTTTCGAAAAGCCATATTGTAAAGAAGAACCACCTAATCCATCTCCATGTGAAACTTCGAAGTACTTCAACTTTGCTTTCCCTAAACCTCGGGCTACATCTCGTACTTGCTGCTCTGTAAATGCATGGCGCATCGAATGACTGCCATCTCGCAATGTCACATCTAAAACTGTTAGTTGTTTTGTCATAATGCTCACCTCCGATTAGTTGGACTTTACTGTTTCTTGTAGCTGCTTAGCAATTTCATTTCCTACTTGTAGCGCTGCTGCCGTCATAATATCAAGATTTCCTGAATACGTAGGGAAGAAATCCCCTGCCCCTTCAACTTCTAAAAAGACAGTCACCTGCTTGCCATCAAAAATCGGAGCACTTGTCATGCGATATCCAGGTACATATTGTTGGACAGCCCGTACAATCTCTTCAATAGCTTCTATAATTTCCTGGTCCTTATTACCTTCATTCACTAAAACATGCACAGTATCACGCATCATAATAGGTGGCTCAGCAGGATTTAATATAAGGATAGCTTTCCCCTTATTCGCACCTCCTACTTCCTCTATTGCCTTTGCGGTTGTGCGTGTAAATTCATCAATGTTAGCGCGTGTGCCGGGTCCTGCACTTTTACTTGCTACCGTTGCAACTATTTCTGCATATTCAACATTAGCGACTTGGTTAATGGCATGGACAATTGGAATTGTCGCTTGACCACCGCATGTCACCATATTGACATTATCGATCGTCGCATATTTTTCTAAATTGGCACATGGCACAACAAATGGGCCAATAGCAGCTGGGGTTAAATCAACCATCTTTTTGCCAAGAGCAAGCACCTTCTCACTGTGCATAGCATGTGCCTTGGCAGTTGTCGCATCGAATACAATATCAAAGAGCTCTGGACATGTAACTAAGCCATCGATTCCATTGGTGATAGTAGGATAACCATGATCCTTAGCACGTTGAATCCCTTCTGAAGCAGGGTCAATTCCTACCATGACACCCATGGTTAAATAATCACTGCGCTCGATTTTATACATTAAATCTGTACCAATATTACCGGAGCCTAAAATCGCAACTTTCAATTTTGCCATCTTCATTTCTCCTCCTGCCTAAACGTAGCGGACACAGCTCCGAGATGAGCAAAATCTGCTGTAAACGTATCTCCATCCTCAATTGTTACAGCAGCTGTTAATGCTCCCGCCAACACAAACTCATCGGCCTGCAAACCAATATCATATTTACTAAGCTTATTGGCTAACCACGCTACTGCATGTAATGGATTGCCCATTACAGCAGCCGCAGCCGCACTATCAAACAATTCGCCATTACGATAAACATTCATGCCAATATGCGGTAAATTGACATGTGATAATTTCGTAGGCGTTCCACCAATAATCACCATAGCGGAGGAACCATTATCTGCAACCGTATCTTCAAAGCGAATTTTCCAACCGGCTATTCGACTATCAATCACTTCTAATGCAGGGACAATGTAATCTGTTGCCTCAATAACATCCTCTACTGTAATATTTGGTCCGAATAAGTCTTTCTTTAAGACAAACGCAATTTCAAATTCTAACTTTGGCTCAATGAAATGATTGAGTGAGATAGTTGCACCATCGACCTCCACCATATCCGATAAAATATGACCGTAGTCTGGCTCTGTCACATTAAATTGCTGCTGCATCGCCTTACTCGTTAAACCAATTTTCTTACCGACAATTTTCTTACCTTTTTGTTGCTTTCTAGCAATTTGATGGAGTTGAATAGCATAAGCATCATCCACACTTATTTCCGGCACAGTCGATGTAAGTGGCTCAATAGGTCGTTTCGTTTCCTCCGCTTCCTGTAATTTCTCTGCATATAGTTGTGTATCCATAGCCTACCTCCTAGATTTGCAATGTTGTTCCTACTGCCAGTGCACCGTATTGTCCATTAAAGAATAGTAATGGCTCCCCGTCTTCTATATGAATGTTCTTCACGCGACCGATAAATAACGTATGATCGCCTTCAATAAAAGTGCTTGCAACCTCACAGCTTACCTGTGCAATAGCACCTTCAATCGTCGGTGCACCTTGTAAATCACCGAACTTCACATGACGTTTGTCTTTGATTTGGCCGGCAAATAACATGGATAGTTCTTGCTGTTGTGCCGATAAAATATTGACAGTAAATGTTCCACTATGCTGAATATGCTCCAGCATAGAAGCTTTCTCACCAACCGAGATGACAACTAATTTAGGAGCAAGTGAAACAGACATGAACGCATTTGCAGTCATGCCGTGAATATTACCATTTCTATTTGTGGTAATTACCGTGACACCTGTTGCAAATTTCCCCATCGCATTTCTAAATAGACGATCCTCCATTACATGACCTCCTTATGATATAGGGCTGTCTCAAATACTATGAAAACGTATTTCAGACAGCATTGTAGAAACTTTCACCTTATTAATTGATTTTGCTATCGTTACACTATTTCACAGGCACTTTTACAGCTCGATCTGGTGTACCGTATAAGAAATATTCATTCGGTAGTGGTGAGCCATACCAAATAATTGCCTCGTCAAGCTCATTCTCACGCCATGTGATCGGCTTCCAGTCAGGATCAAAAATGAGATAACCTGAATCACCAAATAATTCAACTCGGTTTCCACCAGGCTCCATTACATACATAAAGTACGCTTGACTCACACCATGTTTACCTGGCCCTGCTTCAATTTGAATACCATTTTCCATAAATATATCTGCTGTATCCATTAGGTGTTGTGGATAGCCATACCAAAATGCAATATGATGGAAGCGGCCACTATTGCCCGTTTGATCGTTCATTAACGCTACCTCATGTACAAGTGGGCTAACACTCATCCATGCACCAATTTCTTCATTATTGTTCAAAACAATTTGTTCACGTAACTTGAAGCCTAAATGCTCAGACATAAACTCACGGTTTTTTGCTACATCTCTACACATTAAATTGATATGGTCTAAACGACGTGCCGGAACTCCCGTTAATGGACGTTTTTGTGGACGGCTTTTTAATAATGTTTTTTGGTCTTCTGCTGGCTGGAAATAATCCACTTCCCATAAAATTTCCTGATTGTGACCATCTGGTGTGACAAATTGATAGGCACGACCATGGCCTAAATCGCCATCAATCCAGCCTGTTCCGTAGCCACTTTTTTCTAAAGATGCGACCCGACGCTCCAACGCCTCTGGTGAACTTGCACGCCATGCGGAATGTCCAAGACCCGCTTCTTTGCCTTCTGTAAGTTTTAATGTGTGATGATAAAAATCCTCATAACCTCGTAAATATACGGATTGCCCTTCACGCGCTGTAATTTGAAGCCCCATATAATCGGTAAAAAACTTTAAGGATTCCTCTGGCTTTGGTGTAAAAAGTTCCACATGCGCTAATTGTGCTACATCAAAATTTGACATCAAAATTCCCCCTAATTGTTTTAATTATTTATTTGCGAAATAATTCACATCGTCTGGATTAACCCAAGTTGGGTCTGTCCAACCTGTTAAATCGTAATCTGCCATACATTGCTCAGCAAACGCTATAAATTCATCTGTTTTACCGCTTCCTTGTGCACCAAACAATGTTTGTAAGCGAATATCTTCATGATTTCCGGCATAATTGCGTTCGTATAATTCACTACGACCACCAAATTCCGTTCCAATCGCATCCCACAAAAGTTTTATGGTTTTAATTTTTTCGAGTGCCTCGATTCCATTTGAACCGCGGTAGAGCTTATCTAATGTCGGACGGAATTCCTCATTTAAGAAATCTCTTGCACTAGATGGCTGTACGATTAAGTTCCCTGCTACAATCTGCTGAATAATGCCTTTAATCTTCGGCCAGCCCTCCTGCAAAAATACGCGATAGGCTAATCCACCACTTAAATTCGGAATAACGATGCCATTTTCTTTTTTCTCAGGATTCAGTGCCATCGCATCACTTAATGACCAGAACATATGACGCCAAGCGATAATTTCCCCGATATGCACCTGTACACCGCGAAATTGATCTGTGCCCGCTGTCTTTAATGCCTTCAGCAATACACCAATAATAAAATCTAATTTCACTGCTAAGCGTGTAACACCTTGGAAAGTAAATCGATTAATGAAACCGCTTTCTACAAAGAATGAAGTAGTCTTTTGCATATCTTCATAAATTAAAATATTTTCCCATGGAATCAGTGCTTGCTCGAAGACAAGTACTGCGTCATTTTCATCAAAGCGGCTACTTAGCGGATAATCAAATGGAGTACCCATAACTGCTGACGTCATTTCATATGATGCACGGCTTATTAGCTTTACGCCGGGTGCATCCATAGGTGCGATAAAGACAACAGCAAACTTTTTATCTTTAATCGGTAGACCATACGTGCCAACAAAATTGTAATTAGTGATGGCAGAACCTGTAGCGACCATTTTTGAGCCACTAACGATTAAGCCTTCATCTGTTTCACGTTCTACTTGAATAAAAACATCCCCAACTTCATGAACATCTTTATGACGGTCTACAGGTGGATTCACAATTGCATGATTAAAGAACCAATTGCGTTCTTGTGCCTCTTTGTACCAACGCTTTGCATTTTCTTGAAAAGGTGAATAGTATTCGGGATTCCCTCCAAGTGTCGCAAGGAATGACGCTTTATAATCGGGTGTCCGCCCCATTTGCCCATATGTAAGGCGGGCCCAAGCAACAATAGCGTCTCGTCCTTGAATTAAATCATCCGCGCTACGTGCTGCACGGAAATACTTATGTGTATAACCACCACTGCCTGTATCTGTTTCACAAGTTAAAATATCTTTGTATTGTGGGTCATGCATGGCATCATATAAACGTGAAATCGAACGTGCAGAATTCCGAAAAGCTGGATGTGTCGTGACATCCTTTACACGTTCACCATGTAACCAAATCTCTCGATTATCCTTTAAACTTTCTAAATATTCCTGGCCTGTCAATGGCTTCGTGACTTGCTGAACTACCATTCTCTTCCCCCCTACAATTATTTTTTCTTGTTTGACATGTCTATTTAAATTTAATACTTTTAGAATTTTTAGATAATTAACAAAAAGTATAGTATTCTCTTTGTTTTCTTTAAAATTTGAAAGGAATATATGCAAAAAACAGAAAAAAGCCAGCGAATACGCTGACTTTTCATTTATTATTTTCTAGTGTTTTAATTGCATAATAGATTTTCAATGCTAATTGACATCGGAAACGTCCATCTCCTGTACGCATATCTTCTTGCAATAAATATTCAATTTTTTCCATCCGGTATCGAAAACCAGGAATAGATAAATTTAGTGCCTTCGCTGTTTTATTGACATTTCCACTGTGGTTTAAAAAAACCTCTAACGTATGAACCAATGATGCATGATTTTGCTCATCATATGTTAATAACTGACCTAACACCTCTTCATAAAAATGTAAAAGCTCTCTAGGGTTTGTCGTTTTTAAAAAAAGCATGATATGTTGAAAGTTTTCATAAATAGCAGATTGGGTCTGTCGTGGTGCTGCATATCGTAAAAATTGACAAATTAGTCTTGCCTCATTGTAACTGTTTCCGATTTCTTCGAGCTTCTCGGCATTTTTTCCTACACCAATTTGGAATGTAGATTGTTTAAATCGCTCTTTTAATCGTTTCGATAATATGCTGACAAAGTCCGACATATACTTGATATTCCTCTCACAATCTTCAAGAATAAGCAGGACTTCTTGATTTTTTATAAAGCACTCTACATTTAAATACTCTGTCATTAAAAAGCTATGCAAAGTTTCCAGCTCTTCATGCTCAGATGTTATTACAATGACACGATTGTTTTTACTTGGGTCAAAATAAAAAATATTGCGCGCCTTTTTAATGAGTGCTTCTGTGGAAGATTGTCGACTCATGACTTCATCTAGAAAATCAGATTTTCTTTTCCACTGTGATTGAGCAATCTGTATTTGTGTATATAAATAAATTGAGAAGACCGTCACAGCGCGTTCAATAATCATTTCCTGTTCGCGTGTTAAATCATTATGGCAAAGAATCACTAACGTCCCAAGTTGTTTTTTCATGGTCATAATCTCGTATTCATGTCGGAATTCTTTTTTCTTACGACTTGCTCCTATATATAGTCGCTCATCATCCTCATACATAAAATAATAGCCTATTGGCTTCATTAAATATCTACGTTCTATTGTTACACTGCATTGTATCGCATCACTTAACAGATGCAAGAGTTGATTTAACGTATATCCTTCTAGCATTGCATGGGTCATTTGCTTATGAATGGTATCAGAATGTACGATAGAATTATTCAGCGTCTTTAACTCATTATACGTGGCATCTAATTCGTCAGCTAAGGAAGTATCTTGAAAATATCGTAGTATATCTAATTGTTCTGGTGTGGCATGTTCCTTCGTACGAACAACAAATTTACAATAATCATCGCATTTTCCACGACACTTTTCTTCAAAAACGACAATCTCTTTAGGATAGGTTTTTGCTAAAAAGCCCGCTACATAACCGATTAATGTCCAGCATACACTTTCGTCACTAAAACCAAAATGTCGGACATGCTCTTCAGCCTCGTATGAATGGAACCACTTACCTTCCATTTCGAATTTATCGTCACTTATTTCCAATACATCAATTTGTACACTTACAACTCCCTCTAAAGTATGGATAGCTGCGCCAGCCCTTATCAACTCTTTTAACTCTTTCCAATTGTACATCTTTTCAATAGAGCCACCTGCACTGTAGCCACATGCCCAACCATAGCGTAACAAAAAACCTTTTGCTCGCTCCATATTCAATGTTTGAATAATATCACGCCTAAAAAACCCAAGTGCCTCAGCTGATTTTAGAATCATTCGATTCCCATTGAACTTTATGATGCCTGAGCGTGGATTAATATCTATAGCATTTTCAAACACTAATCGGTTTGCTTTCATCCTATACACCCCCATAAACATGCATAATCATTACTATGTTTCTAACAAACTTACCTTTCTATCTTTACAACGACAACACTTGTTCATTTTTTCTAAATCAAATAAAAGCAGCCATACACATGGAATAATAGTAACATCCAAAATTATCACTAAATTCAGAGTGTTTACTTTATTATCAATAGTAGTATACATTTATTTTTCAGACAATTCTTTCATTTTATTGAAATGGACGCACTAAACTCGAGCATATTTTGTAAAACTCTAAACTATTATGATAAATTTCTAAAAAAAAATGTACTAACCCTTTTCGGATTAGTACATTTCTCTGTAATATTTTGTTATAGCTTTTTCACAAGCTCTAATAACGCTGTTAAAGATTCAACTTCATAAGTTGGTGTCACAACACCGTTCAACACATTATTTTCACGGTTAATCCAAACATTGCGCATGCCAATACGAGAGGAACCTAAAATATCAGTATTTAAGTTATCGCCAACCATTATTGCCTCGTCCGCTGTGATACCAGCCTTCTCTATCACATGCTCAAAGATAGATACATCTGGTTTACCTTTACCAAAATCGCCTGAAATAATGATATGGTCGAAGTATGGTGCGATTTCCGGTGTAATTTCTAGTTTTAAGTTTTGTAGGCTTGGTGCACCATTTGTTAATAATATGAGTTGATACTTACCTTTCAGCTCATCTAAAACTGCAAAAGTATCTTCATATAAAAAAGGTGATACTTTACGCTCTGCTACAAAACGTTCCCCCAGTTCAGCTCCTAGCTTTTCATCGTCGATACCAAGAGCTGCTAGACCTCTTGTCCATGCCTCGGAGCGATAACCTGGTACGATACCTTTCATTTTTTGGAAAGAGTCAGTTGCATCATCAAATGTTCCCCAAAGACCTTCGAATGGGTTAATGCCGATTAACACCGTATAATCATATATTTCATAGCCTTCATAAAGTGCACGTGCTTCTTTACGCACTGCGTCTTCTAAGTCAGTTGGATTTACCGTATGTACTGTTGCTGCATATTCACACGTTTTTTCAAATGCTGTTTTTACAGATTTTTTATCCCATAATAACGTATCGTCTAAATCAAAAATAATTGTATTAATTGACATTGTGTCAGCTCCTAGCTTCTTTTCTACTTGAACAAAAGGCATTCATACCGCTTATTTTAGCATATTTTCAGAATTGTTAGCATGGCATTTTGCGCATATTCCTGCTCCATCAAACGTTTTGTCTTTTCAAACAGTAACTTCAACAAACAAAATGTGCGTAAACAGCCAAGCGTTATACGCACAAAATACTTAGCAATGGATCCTAGCACTGTACGTTTATCTCTTTGATAGTACCCCATACTTTGCAGGAAAAAATTCATTCAACTATCATGGTGATTATTTTTTCTGCGTAATTTCTCCATCAAACTTTGAATTTCAGCCTTTTTTTGTACTGTTTCTTCTTTTAAAATTTCGATATGGAATGCATCACCAATTTCCTCTATAAGCACACGGTCACCAGCTTGGATGGGCTTATCAATTGCAGCGACGGATATGATAACTTGGTCTAATTCATCCGGATATTTTAAAAAAATAGCATAACCATCCTCAATACGGTCTAAAGTGTATTTAGTCGAGCTCACTGACAATTTCCCCTTTCGCATTACGTAATTGTGCGGCATCTCCATCATTTAGCCAAATTTGTCTTGTCGTCCATTTTAAATAATTTTGCCCCTCTCGTGCATCAGTACCACTTGTTATATAAATCGTCTTACCAGGCTGTAATGTCACATTAGGAAAATTAAAAATTTGGTTGCCCTCAATTGAAACGAGCTGCCAATCTTTCAGTGCAACTGCTTCAGTACTTCTATTTTGAATAGCTACAATTTCGTTTACTAAATCTTTGCTAATCAATTCTACTTCACCATTTTGAGTTGTCGATGTTGTGGTAACTGTGCCCGACCACTCTTTCGCACTTACATCATAGTTTACCCCATCTGTTGACACGATAACGGACCCAGTCTCAGCAGTGGCATAAATTTTACTACCAATCGCTTGTAAACGCTCTACAACCTCATCATGTGGATGCCCATATTTATTGTCCTTGCCATAACTCAAAACAGTTACTGCTGGATGTACTGCTTGAATAAAACTTTGCGAGCTACTCGTATTGGAGCCATGGTGTCCTGCCTTTAACACTGTCGCCTTCACATTCTGCGCTAGCATTTCCTTTTCTAAAGCGACACCCGCATCGCCCGTCAATAAAAATGATATATCTCCATAAGTAAGTTTCAATACAATGGATGCATCGTTATTATCCGATGCCGATTCATCGGCGTTTAGCACGTTAATTGCTATTTTCTCATCAAGGGCAATATGGTCGCCTGTTTTCGGCACAGTGTATGGAATATTTTTTGTATCAATAAGCGTTAGCATTTCTTCAAACGTTTGTGATGTATGTATTTTACCTGAATCGTAAAATTGCTCAATATCAAGCGCATTCAATACAGGGATCAATCCACCAATATGGTCAGCATCTGGATGTGTCGCAACTACAATATCGATTTTTTTCACACCCTGCTCCTTTAAATACGAAACAACCTGCGGACCAGCACCCTTGACACCTGCGTCAACAAGCATTGTTTTGCCATTTGGTGATTCAATAAAAATCGAGTCTCCCTGACCCACATCAATAAAATGCACCCGCATTTCATGTCCTGCTATTACTGGTTTTTTTTCCGTTTCCACCGACATCGTACAACCAGATAATAATAGAATACAAAATAACCCTAAAATAATTTTTTTCATCTACTAACTTCCCTTCTGTCATTCTATTATACAAAAAAGAGAGCACACCTGAAGGAGGGCTCTGAAAAACTTACATTTTTAAAATGTAATGTTCTTCACTAGTGAAAATTGGCACTTTTTGTTCGATTTTGAACAAAAAGTGCCGGTTTTTCTTTTGGTATCTCCCTTAATTTTCATTTAATAGTTTCAAGATACGTTTCAAATTCACCGCAAATATTGTTGTAGCTCTTTGAATTTCCAGGCCAAATAAACCCGCCGATTTTGCTGTATTGTAGCCATACGGATCTTTCAACTCACTATTCTTCGATTCAATTTTATAGCGCTTTTTCGCTAAATCTTTGAATCTTTCCGTTTCTTAAAAAGTTGCTTGCTCTTCAGGTTCGGTCGATTTTATGGAAACTGAATACGTTTTGCTTTTGGCACCGTCTCCAAACAATTTCTTGTTTTTAACGCTGCTAAAATAAAAGAAAAATCAACGAGTTCCTTGATTTAACAAAGCCAATCTCTCTTTTGGCACAATTAAGTTGTAAGACGCCATATAAGGGCTTAGCGTGAATGCTTCTTATTTGGAAATCATAGACAGTGCCACTTTGCATTAGTCCTTTCAATATAAAGGGTTAGGTGTGAATCGGAAAGAATGAAAAACTCAGAACACCAATAACATTAGTTGATTGGCGTGCAGGCGGCAACTCCTTGGGGGACTAGCGAATAGCTTGAGACCCCGCAGGAGCGTTAGTGACGAGGAGGCTCAAGGTTCGCCCCCAGGAAAATGGAAATCAACGACATCAAGCAAAAGCCATGGTTAAAATTCATTTTATGGACTTTTTCAGTGCCTCCCTTATGGTAGCTCTCTTTCCTTATTAAACTAAATATCCACCATAAAATCATTGCTTCAAGGCCTTTATAGTAATTCCCTATTAAAAAAATGCTGAACAACATTTACTCATCCTCCTTTTATGAGTAATGTTCAAATATCTTTTTTGTTTTCATGCGAATGAAGTGATACGGCTCTTGCATTGCTTGCTGCACAGTAATGCTATTATCGACTAAAGATTCGACTATAGCGAAATGCTCATGCAATGCCAATCTATCGTTTTCTTCAATATTCCCCGACAATAAAACCGTTGGTACACCTGTTGCTTTTGCAACATTCGCCACCCCTAATGGCGCCTTTCCATGTAATGTTTGGCGATCAGATTTACCTTCACCTGTTATAACAAAGTGTGCGTCTAGTAAATGCCTTTTTAACTGCACAGCGTCTATTACAATATCAATACCTGCATGAAAAGTACCATGTAAAAAAGCTATAAATGCACCCCCTAGTCCCCCAGCTGCACCTGCTCCCTTATAATCATGTAACCGAATCTGATACTGTTTTTCAACAATGTCTGCAAAATGCTTTAAACAACTATCGTAATAGCTAATTTGTTGTTTCTTCACCCCTTTTTGTGGACCAAAAATTGCCGTAGCCCCTTGCTCACCAATCAATGGATTGTCTACATCACATGCAATAATAAAATTTGCATCAGCCAAACGCAAATCCAAGTGACTTGCATCAATTGACGTTAAATCTAATAATGCTGATACCCCATCAGCAATTGGTGTATCATCTTCTTTCTTCAATTGCAGTCCGAGTGCCTTTAACATCCCAATACCCGCATCATTCGTTGCACTGCCGCCAAGGCCGATAATAAACTGTCTAAATCCTTCATCAAGAGCAGCCTTTATTAATTGACCTGTTCCATAAGTTGTAGCTAGTTCAGGATTTTTCTCACTGTCCTGCAACAACATAATACCGGAGGCCTGTGCCATTTCAATTACACATGTTTTATGATCACCAAGCACACCATACTGAGCTTTTATCATTCTTCCTAATGGATCAACCACATATTCCGTAATATACCGCCCTTCCGTTGAGGTAACGAGAGATGCTAACGTACCTTCTCCACCATCTGCTACAGGTAGTATGACTGTTTCAATCGATTGATTAACGTCAAAAATGCCTTCTTGCATCGCATTCGCCACTTCTATTGCAGATAAAGTGCCTTTATAGGAATCCGGACTAATAATGACTTTCATTTTATACCTCCATTATTTAATCAATGCTTATTTACATGTTACAGCCTCTAATCTTTGGTGTTTATTAATACCTTATGATATATACCTCACCTATCGACTGAATAAAATTAATAATTAACAGGCTACGAATCCGCAATACTTTGATGAAGCAGTCTTCAAAGATGGCATATTCCTTATGATAAGAATAAAGAGCTATCGAAAAAGTAATAAACTACTTTCAGATAGCTCTTTAGGTTAAGCATTATATAAATCATTTAACAGTTCAATCTTTTTTGCTGCTGCTTCTTCAAATGTCATGATATAGGCTGCAGGGTCCTTAGGATTATGGAACTGTGTAATCTTCCCCGTCTCGGGATGAACAAATTTCGAAGATGCCCCACAACCAATCCCTAAAATTGTCTGTACTTCTTCCATAATAACGATATTATAGATACTTTCCTCTCCCGCTTTACTGTATCCGACATTTTCCAAATTTCCTAATATATTTTTTTGACGATATAAATAGTACGGTACATACTCATTATCCTTCGTCCACAATTGCGCCATATGCATCATTTCTGCAACAGTGTCTCGGTCTGCTACCTTGTATTTATCTTTATTGCGGGTCATTTCTGATGCTCGCTTGAATGATAACGTATGAACAGTTAGCGACTCTGGTTGCATTTTTTCTGATTCATCCAATGAATGCTTGAATTCATAAGTCCCTTCATTAGGCAAGCCAATAATTAAATCCATATTAATATTATTCATACCTGATTCACGTGCGAGCCAAAACTTATCAATGGTTTCTTGCACCGTATGATGACGACCAATTGCCTTTAACGTTTCATCCGTGTACGACTGAGGATTGACACTTATCCGATCAATGCCCCATTTTTTCAGCACAGCTAATTTTTCAGGTGTAATTGTATCAGGACGCCCTGCTTCTACCGTCACCTCACGAATGGTTTCAGGATGAGGGAAAGATTCATACATCGTTTGATATAATGCATCCATTTCATCTGCTTCAATAGAAGTTGGGGTACCTCCCCCCCAATAAATCGAAGTAATTTTCATATTATTTTCCGTTAGCCATTTCCCCATTTCACGCAATTCAATATGTAGCCCATCTAAAAATGTAGCTACACGACCTTGCTTGCGGTTACTACCAATTGCATAGGCGGGGAATGTACAGTACGCACATTTTGTCGGGCAAAATGGGATACCGATATAGACGCTAATCTCTTGACCGATGTTATCTAAGTCTGGAATTGTCACTAATTGACGATCCACAATTTCCTTTAGGAGCTCAACCTTTTCCTGTGATAGGCGGAAATCCCGTACAAGTACCTCGGCAATGTCTGCATCGTTCATGCCCGCCTTCCGAAATTTATGGTACAGTTTCGTTGGTCGTACACCTGTTAAAATCCCCCATTGTTGATGCATCCCCGAATGCTGTTCCAACACATCTAAAAATACATGTGATAATGCACGCTTCATGCGAATATTTAGTTCGCGCCCCACTGCTTCCGTGTCATATTTAATAGTGTAGTCATTCGTGTAACGTTTTCCATCCACCTCTAGAACAGCATTCGTATACACAGAAAAATCTGTTTCAACGCGGTACTTAAAAGAAACCGCCATATCGGCTTCATCCGCTTCAACTTTCAGTTTGGAATCCTCAAAAAATAAATTCGCAATATGATTTAAAACACGAATCCAATCCTCAGGATATTTTTGATCTATGTGAATAATTTTCATCTTTTTCGCTCTCTTCTTTCAATATTCCATTTTTACCGAAATGACCGATTTCGTCTCCGACCTCATGTGGCCATTCAAAATCTAGACAACTATAACGCCGAGAAGTATTTCATTGCAACAATAGTTTAACAAACTTTTATAAGCTTAGGCAAAGCTACTATGTAATAACATACAAATAACAGAATATTCTGTTATATCGTAGACAAATTAACTACTTATAATTATAATTTCTATTAAAGGTGGTGTTGATAGTGGTCATTATGAAAGATAATTATTTTTCTTCCGTAGCAAGCTTCATACAGAAATTACAAGTAGATTTCCATCATTTTAATTTACAACGTTGTGATGAAAAGACCCTTTATATTACTGTTTTACTGAAATACCGTGCTCAACAAGTTCTCTGTGATTTTATTTATATTATGGATCAACAAGAGGTTTACGGTGCTATCTCTATCAACGAACATTATGCAAATGCAAAAAAATTCATTCAACAGCATTTTCACCACACCCTACGATACTCTGATGAATTACTATTAGCTAAAAACTTTATGGACACAACGTTCTTTAAAAAAAGCGTCCGACAATTTGCGAAGCAATATCCAAAGTTTATACGAGAGCTATAAAAAACCATACAACATCTGGAACTTTTTTTGTAAATCACTCGATTTTCCCCGAAAAAAAATTAAAAGCACACTACTAAACTTAATTAGTAATGTGCTTTGACTCAAATATTGAACGCTAATAGTCGTTATGCTATCTTGCATACTTTCAGCTATAACACTAAATAATCATTCTGTACTTAATTCTCGAAAACATCTTAAGCAAGGATATAAATTATTTTAAATAATTCTCTACAAATTCAACAGGTACATATGTTTTTTGAGCTTCTAACAATGCTGGTGCTGCTTCTAAAGGACGTAACGCTTTATTTAAACCAAACATTTTTTCTCCACGCGTAATTGTGTACGATAAATTGCCTTTCGAGACAATTGCACCTTTCCCTGTAGACTCCACTGTATAGCCAAGCTTTTCTGCAATCATTCGTAATGGAACCATTTTCGTTCCATCTACTTCATAATGATCAGTCGCTATTATTTCTTCAATTTCTGCCTCAACGTTTGTCGTTTCTGTAGCGTTTTGTGTCTCATTATCAAGCACAATTACCTTCGAAGGCGTTGTTTGAGCCGGGATACTTTTTGTTGTAACTGTATAGAAAACAACTAAATGTTTTTCTGCTATTTCTTTCTCTGTTACCTTCTCTCCATTGAGGTTCAAAAGCTCAGTATTTTCACCGATATTTAATCTTAAAATATCGTAAGTATTTGTTAAATCTTCAAAGAAATAATCGACTTCAACAAATCCTGCTGTCTCTGTTTCAACTATTACAACATCCGGATTCAGTTGTGGTGGATAAATAGCTTTTTGCGGCTTATTTGCAAATGTGTAAGCCACTATTTTATCGCCTTTTTTAAGCTCCACTTTTTTACCTGTATTATCAAAAATAAGTGTTTCTTTTGTTACCTCAAGAATATTTGATTGTTCCCCGTCTTTTATCGTGTAATATGTAATGTTTTCTGCAACATTCACATGATCAACTGTTCCATACGTGTTGTTGAAAATGTGGACTGGATCAATTTGAATTTGTGGAACTTGCTGGTCTACTTTTGTCGAATTACTTTCATTTGCTGAAGCAACTGGTGTTACTGCTACGCTTCCAAATAATAATGCCGTCATAGCTACGGGTACAATTTTTTTCATTTTCATAAAAATCTCTCCTCATCTTAAAGTTCATGGAAGTAGTAGCTTCAAATAGGAAAAAGTTACAGCTAATACAGGAAAATTTATGATGAAAAGGGCAAAAAAACAATTCCCCCAGATAAATGCATTTTTGTAGGTGCATGCACGTAAAAAGGAGCCCACTCACATTTTGAGAAGTCTCCGATTACTTTTAAAGTATAAGGGTCTGGGTCTGGGTCTGGCATTTTATTCACTAACTATTTCACTCAACCCTGTAATATCAATGCCTTTTAAAGCTTGCGTTGCCAGTCGATCTGCTTCTGAATTTTCTTTTCTCGATACTGGCTTGTACTCCGGCTGGATACTAAGTTCATTTAACTTTGCGTCAATTTTATCTGCCCAATTTGCTAGGTCTTTTTCTAGTGCTGGCCATTCTCCACTTAGTTGATTGATCACAACTTGGGAATCACCCACAAAGCAAATCGGTAGATGATGGACATTTAATAATTCTAGCTCCACTAAACCTAAATAAAGAGCTGCATATTCTGCCTCATTATTTGACTTGAGTTCAGTGGAAAAGGCATTTCTTCTTAACCTGTACGGCTTACCATTCTGTTCGTAATAAATGACACACCCTAAACCTGACTGTTTTGTTGTACGGTCAAAACCTCCATCAAAATAAACCGTAATATTATGTGGCTCCGTATCAACTTCTTTTAAGTATGCCTTAAGCTCCTTAAACGACCAGTTTGTATCTTGACGATCTATAAATTGTAGTGACTTTACACGACCTGTACGCTCCATATCCTCTGCTAATAATAAGGCTTGTGCTGCTGGCATTTCATCAGAGTGCAAAATTGTCCCTGCACCCTTTGGCGTTTTATAGACCCATTCAATTGATACATGCATGACATTCCCTCCACTATTGTGATAACTAACTACTACCATTCATGTGACTACCTTTGCTACATTCACATTTTTTTATAACGTCAAAGATCAGACCAACTATTAACGATCAGTAAAAATGCAACTCTGATTTGAACTGTCCTTACTACTAATATAAAGTTAAAACGTGCCTCAATTTACTGAGACACGTTTTATCTACTTACCTGTTATATGTGCAAATATCCGTATAATTATTCCTATAGAGGCCATTTAGCTAACTGCGAAGTTAAAACGGCTTCGCTGATAGGTTTCACACTAACGCCGGTTGAATCATAACATCCGCCGGCTGGACTCTCTTTATCACCAGTAGAGCCATTACTTCCACAGGTAGGAATACAAGCTCGTTACCTTATTGAATGTCTTCATACAATGTCTGTATTGGTTTCAATAAAATGCGGTTTACCTCTTCGATAACCTTGCTTACCTTCATCTCTGCCTCAAGCATAGCGGAGATTTTCTCATTTTGTTGTGCAAGCTGTGCCGCTTTTTGCGCATAGACAAGCTCATCTTCCAGTAAATCCTCACCAGCTAATTGCTTTTTCTGTAATTCAATTTGAATCTTACGGAAGTTTTTAAATACATTTAATGCTTCTTCATCTGCCTTCACAACTTCTACAGCTTCTTTTAGAGTCTCAAATTCAGCTGTCTTACGGAAAGCCCCCTCTAAGGCATTAATTTCATTGTAAATATTAGTCATCAACATAATCCCCTTTTTAAATAAGATAGACAATTAAACCTTGCACAATCCCAATTAAGCCACCAAGTACTGCACCAAGAACGGTAATCATTTTAAATTCTCGCTTTGAAATACCTAAAACAAGCTCTTCTAGCTTAGATACAGGGAAAGTATCTACTTGCTCACGGACAACTTCCTGTAAGTTTAAACGTTTCAGCACATCTTCTAATTTGTCTTCAGCCTGAATAAATGCTTTTTCGATGAAACGTGGAACAACATTTTCTTTCATCCATGAACTACCATTAGGCCAATAATACGATATTGGATGATTTAAGCGTTCTGCTACTGCTAATTGCTCTTTTACATAACTTTGTAAATTCGCTAAAATCGGCTCAAAATTAATATCCTCTAGATAATCCATAGCTGGACGATCCTTTAGTTTTTCCCATTCCTGCATGAAAATTTTAGTTAGCAGCGAATTCGTTCCTGGAGCCTGTAAAAATTTCACAAGTTCACGTTGGACTTTGCCTACTAGTGATGAGGAATCCCCCAAAAACATATTAATCATGCCACCTAGAGATCCTTTAGAAGATAAGAAGTCATCGATCATTGCCTTTATGGTCAATTCTCCTTCTGCAGATAAAAAATAATCCTCGCCTTTTTCTAAAATATGTCCAACCGCTACTGGAATTTTTGCATCAATGGTATTTTGAATGTCCGCTGATAACAGTGTACGAATAGACCTCGTTGATAATGTATTCTTTATGGATTCAAATTGTCCCGCAACAATTGTCTCTACTTTCTGTTCAATTGTTGCTGGCATGTTTGAAAACCCAGCTAAATTCAACCAATCCTGAATCGATTTATCATCTGTAAATATGGTTTCTTCTACTTTTGACTGGACAAACTGTTCTACCTTGTCCTGAATATCTTTCGAGAAAAATTTTTTTCTAAAGGTTTCAGGCGTTAATAAATAATTTACAACCGTTAATCCAAGCTGTTTTGCTAATTCATCACGTCTTTTCGGAATAAGACCTGGTGTAAATGGCACACGCCAATTTTTAATATATATAGCTTCATGTGGTCGAAACAGCATTTTTATAGCTAGATGATTCGTTACGCCACCAATTGCTGCCCCAATGATTGCCATAAATAATAATGTAACTAATAAATTGTCCATTAGCATCCTCTCATTTCAATCGTATTCACTTTGGCGTAATTTGTCGCCTTCTGCACTCATTATAGCAGAGCAATGAAATTCCACGAAAGAAATACCTCCATAAAAGTGAATAGTTGCAAAATAGCCACTATCCTTGAATAATGATAACTAAATACAGATGGAAATGAGGATGTCTATGATTCAGCATTTTAGCTTTAAGCCTCTTTATGAAAACACACAGCTCCCAGGCTGGGCAATTTCGTTCTTCTATCAACGAGAACGCTACGTTGCAGAGTATTTAAAAGATGGTGAAATCCAATGGATTGGACCTATACCACCAAACGAAGATGATATTAAAAAAATGATTCATGAGCTAATGCTTTACCATGTTTATGATTAATAAAACAACGTTTATTTGCTCTTATACCTTTTGAGCATGGATAAATTTTACTATTAATTAGAGTCTAATTTTGCAAATATTGCTTATTTATATTGATATTCCTGTATAATTCTTATACATTTATAAAATAAGGTTATTCTTAAAATGTTTTTTATGCAGGAGGTTATTTTAATGAGTAAAGTCACACTTTCAGATGACTTAAACAGTTATAATTCAAAAGTATTAATACGTGCAAAGGTAAAGGAACTTTTTTCTGAATTTTCCGCTAAAATTTTCGAATTAGCCAATGAGGTTGGTACTGTCGATAGTAAAAATTTTGAGACTCTCACTGGTTTTAGTAGTAATTTTTATAATGAATACTGCAGTCAATTAAAAGCTTTCTTTGAATCATCTACTAGCACGTTCATGGGAAAACGTTCGAGAAAGAATATGTATTTAACATATAATGGGGTTAACTATGTTTTAACGCAACAAGGACTTACAGAAAAAGCGCCTATCTCAATCTCTACGTTTTCAGGAGTGATTCCTTTAAAAGAAACAGTACACGATGTGGAAAAGGCTTGTCTTAAATTACGTTTTCAGCAACAATAAAATCGTTTATAAGTAAAATACGTAGGAACGCTATGCTCCGCTTTCAGCCAGAAAAAGAGGTTATCTCAGATGAGACAACCTCTTTTTGTTGCATATTGAAAATAATTCATTTAAAAAAATCCGCAAGTAAAGCACTCTTGAGATTTTTGACGTGTCGTTTTATATGAGATGCAAATGCTTCTTTCTCTAAACAAACTATATCCTTGCTCCATTTAAAGTTAGCATATTGCATTTTGATTTTCAATCATTTGCCGTTTGAAATATTTGTTTTTTTTATTGAATGATCTTCATCAATTCCATCGAAAAAGTGGTTGTCAATATTTGTGTTTTGCTACTAAATAATTTATGATTGAAACATCCAACAATTTTTTAAATCATAGGAGGTGTACACTTTGTTTACTTCCCTCATTTGGGCGGGAACAAAGGAATTATTTGGACGGAGACATATTGGAAATAACCATTAGGTTGGCGGCATTCGCCCTACTAATCATAATGACAGGATTTTTTGTTGCAACAGAGTTTGCTATCGTTAAAGTGAGAGCGACCCGGATAGATCAATTGCTTGCAGAAGGACATAAAAAAGCCAAAAATGCAAAACGGGTTATTTCAGATTTAGATGAATACTTATCTGCATGTCAGTTAGGTATTACCATCACTGCACTTGGTCTTGGTTGGCTTGGTGAACCTACATTTGAAATCATTTTACATCCAGTGTTTGAATTTTTAAATTTGAACGGTAGTATAACATCTATCCTTTCATTCATACTTGCATTCTCAATTGTAACTTTTATGCATGTAGTTATTGGGGAATTGGCGCCAAAAACTTTAGCCATCCAAAAAGCAGAATTTGTCACATTAAACCTTTCTGGCGCATTAATTTTATTCCACAACATTACGTATCCCATCATTAAATTGTTAAACGGCTCAGCACGTGCGTTAACTGGAATGTTTGGGCTTAAGATGATGTCAGAATCAGAAGTGGCGCACACCGAAGAAGAGCTACGAATGATTTTGTCAGATAGCTTAAAGGGTGGAGAAATTAATAACTCAGAATATGAATATGTTAACAGTATTTTCGAGTTCTCAGATCGTCTTGCAAAAGAAATTATGGTACCACGTACTGAAATCGTCGGCATTGAAAAAGAACTGACGATTAAGGAAGTATTTGATTTAATGGGTGTAGAGCAATATACTCGTTACCCAATTATCGATGGTGATAAGGACCATATTATCGGTTTAGTAAACATGAAACATTTATTAACGGCCTACATTAAAGATCCTGCAAATGGTGACAAACCTGTGCTTGACTATATGCAGCCGATTATACGTGTTATGGAAACTACGCAAATCAACGAACTATTACTAAAAATACAACGAGAACGTATTCATATGGCTATTTTAATGGATGAATATGGTGGAACATCAGGTTTAGTAACGATTGAAGATATTATCGAGGAAATTGTCGGAGATATCCAAGATGAATTCGATGAAGATGAAATCCCGGAAGTACAAGAAATTGCTGAAAATCATTTTATTTTAGATGCAAAAATGCTACTAGAAAACGTTAATGATATGCTAGGTACTGACATAGAAGATGATGATATCGATACGATCGGTGGTTGGTTCATGACGAAACAATTTGATGCGGTTGAAGGTGATAGCATCGAGGTACAAGGCTATGAATTCACAGCTAAAGAATTAGATGGGCACCATATACTATACTTAGAAGTTCTGAAATTACCTGAACTTGATTTAGCAAATGAAGTCGAAGAATTGAAAGACACTAAATAAACATGCTATAACGACTCCCTTTCATATAAGGGGGTCGTTTTATAATGCCCTAAAGTTTTGCGAGGAGGAAACAAAATGGAGCTCTATACAAATTTACGGCAAGGGGAAAAAGGTGCTTGGTTATCTATCGGTACCTACTTAATACTAAGTTCAACAAAGCTGACAATTGGTTATTTAGGGACATCTGAAGCATTAAAAGCCGATGGACTGAACAATACAACGGATATCATCGCCTCAATTGCTGTATTAATTGGCTTACGCATCGCGCAAAGACCACCTGATTCTAATCACCAATACGGCCATTTACGCGCTGAAACCGTTGCATCCCTTGTTGCTTCATTCATTATGCTGGTTGTCGGCTTGCAGGTTCTTATCAATTCTTTAAAAAGTCTATGGGAGCCTAGTGGCACAACACCCTCTTTATTAACGGCCTATGTAGCAATTGGCAGTGCCGTTGTTATGTATGTCGTCTATCGCTATAATTTAGCCTTAGCAAAAAAAATTCGTAGTGCTGCTGTAAAAGCTGCCGCCTACGACAATCGCTCAGATGCTCTCGTTAGTATCGGCACAGCCATTGGTATTTTCGGCGCTATTTTTGGCTTTCCAATTATCGATACACTGACAGCATTAGTGGTTGCCTTTCTTATTATTAAGACAGCCGTGGAAATTTTTTGGGAAGCGGTTCAAAGCCTAACAGATGCCTTTAATATTGATGAAGTTGAAACATTGTCCGTATTAATACGCAATGTGGAGGGTGTTATTGATCTCTTGGATTTCAAAGGACGTGCACATGGCAATATGTACTTTATCGATGTGACGGTCACTGTGAATCCTTATTTAAATGTTTTCGAAAGTCACCGTATTACAGAAGAAATCGAACATACCGTGATGCGCGAAAATCCATTTTGCCAGGTGCTCGTGCATATTGAACCACATATTGAGCAAATTCCTCCAACAAGTGAAAACAAGTCTCCTACCGAATGACGGGTGAGAGACTTGTTTTTAAATCGGTATACGATATTTATAATCAAATATTTACTTAATCGCAATATAGATATCAACTTGTGCTTCATGAGGATTAGCGCATCGTTCATCATACTTTTCGAAATCACCCGTATAAGTTCTCTCCACCTCTGAATTAGCAAACCATGCCCAAATGTCTTGCCATGCTTTAATGACAACCTCAGTAATTGGACCTTTTTCCGATGTAAAGACAAGATATTTTGCAGCTGGTACTAACTTTGCCACCATGCCTTCAGGGACTTCATCGATTGCCGATACTGCCATTCCAAGCGTCAATGAATATTGCCCATTCACATCACTCTCATAGTCAGCATACAAACCATATGTGACTGCTCCGTTCACTTGATTTGATATTTGCTGCGCGACATTTTGTTCATAAAATGCAGACCATAATTGTGGTATCTTTGCTTGTGATGTACGCTCATTCGCATTACTTGTTCTTGCTGTAACCCCTACCACCTTAAAAGAGTCTTTCTCAATGACAACCGGCTCAATGCTTTCACCCTTTCTCCATCTCTTTAAACTTGGTAAAAAGGAAGTTAACATTTGGCGTGCTTCAGCTTCAGCCATTCCTTCTTCCTTTAAATGGGGTACACCTATTTCAATCATTTCTTGAACTGTCAGATCAGGCTGCTTAAATTCACCTTCTCCATAACAATATGTACAATACTCTTGACTCACTTGTCCTTCTTTTTCAGTACCTAATAGTGCCTCATCCACTAACGGCATTCCACAACTTTGACAATAACTTTGCATGTTTACATCCACCCTTCGTCTATTTGTATTCACTTTAACAAACCAAACATGACATCTGTATGTCATCTATTAAAAGCAAAATAAATTAACTTTCATAGTCTTTATATAATTCCACAATTTCTCGGGCACGTTCTTGCACAATTTCTCTGATATGAGTCGGCTTAAGAATCTTTATGCGATGACCAAAGCTGAGTAGAAAACCGTATAGCCATTCATCTTCCGGCAGGGATATATGCACACTTAAATTTTCGATATTAACGTTGTCAGTACCAAAAGTCTCTTCCACCAATGTCGCAATCTTAGGATCAAATGACAATGTAAGATCCACTAAGTTTTGAGGCTGAAACCAATCTTCATTCCATGGAAGTGACGATAAATTAACTTCCTTGCGTTCTAAAGACGTCATCTCTCTTTTTAAATTCTTCATCCTCGAAATCTTAAATAAACGAAAACTTTCTCTTAATAGACAATAGCCATACACAAACCAAACTTTCCCCTTTTGTACCAAAGTATGTGGCTCAATAAGTCGGTTTGATGTCTGTCCATAACCTGTAGAATAGGTAAAACTGACACAATATTCCTCTTCAATTGCTTTTTTCAATAGCGTAATCTGTTCTTTTAAAATGACGTTGTGACCCCATGGACTAAGATCAATGAAAAGATGATCAATAGATTGTTTCACTTTCTCATCTGCAACACCCGTTAACTTTTCAAGCACTGCTTCAGCATGCGCATCTTTATAGGAGGTTAGAGCGCTCTTGATAGCAATTGAAAGAGAAGCAAGCTCTTCCTTTGTGAATACTTGCTTATCCACTCTGTAGCCATCTATTAAACTTATCCCTCCATTCACTCCTTGCTGACTCATGACGGGTACCCCAGCAAGGCTAAGCGTTTCAACATCCCGATAAATCGTACGAATAGACACATCAAACAACTCAGCCAATTCTTGAGCTTTTACCTTTTTACGATTAATTAAAATCATTGTCATCGTTAATAAACGATCTAGTCTCATTTCCCCACTCCTACTATTTCAATAAGAAATTCATTAAATATATTTCCTCATAAAAAACTACTATTATTTATTATACCCATTCATTATTAAGTATTTTTTAAGTACTTTTTGAGTTTTGTTTAAGTCAAATGTACTATAATAACGCCTGATAAATTATTACAAACACTATAGTATTTTTACAATAAAAGAAAAAAATAACTCAATAATATTGAACAAGTATTGAGTGAGCTATTTCTCTATTTTAACCACGTTGTTTTTCGGTTTCATTAAAATAGTTTGATAAACGCTTAAACAATTAATTCAATTCTCTTACCACAACATAAAAAAATTCTATCCTCAAGAGCCTTTTCAAAAACAATGATCTAGAGTTTAATGGACTTCAATTTAATTGATTAAAGGAGATTTTGCTGTGATTAGAGCCGTTTTAATTGACAATGAACCTTTAGCTTTACACTATTTTCAAAATAAACTACAAAATTTTCTACAAATCGAGGTAATCCAAACCTTTACAAGTGTAAAACTATTCTTAAATAACCTGCCATCACTGGACTTCGAGGTTATATTTTTAGATGTTAAGTTGGATGAACTGAGTGGGCTTGAGGTAGCAGATATTATAAAAACTAATCGTCCACATGTAAGTGTTATATTTATCACTTCGTATCGAGATTTTGCTATACAAGCGTATGAAGTTGGCGGTCTAGATTATTTACTAAAACCGATTAGCCATGCGCGTTTAGAAAAAACCGTAATGCGTATTGAACATGAATTTTCTATGCAAAAATTAACACAACAAGCTTCAAGTACATTGTTAAAAGTTCAATGTTTCGATCAATTTTCTGTTTATAGTAATAATAGCTTGGTATCTTTCAAAACTGAGAAGACGAAAGAATTATTTTCTTATTTCATTTTGCACCCGAACATGCCAATTCATCGTGATTATCTAATCGAAATACTTTGGCCCGATTTAGATTATGTGCGGGCAAAATCTAACCTTCACACCGCTCTATCTTACTTAAGAAAAACCTTAAATAACATAGGTTATTCCAACTGTATTATTTTCACAAATAAATATTATATATTTGAAAAACCTAACATTATGTGTGATTTATATGAATTCCAAAAGTATTATAATGATTTTACTAAATTAGAGTTTCCACCAATTTTTTTAATCAATCAATGCCTTACTATTTATAAAAATGGTTTATTGGTATTTGACGATTACGGGTGGGCAACTACATATAAAGACAAGCATTATAAATCATACATAGATTTATTAGAAAAGGGTATTCAGGCTACCATATTAACAGAAACTGATACAGCAATTGATTATTTAAACAGCTTGTTAGAGTATGATCCCTACAACGAGCAAAAGCTTGAATACTACTTACAAGTGCTAATGAATGCAGGTCATCACCAACAAGCACACAAATTATTTTTAGCCTATGAGCAAAAACTAAAAGAGGACTTGGCACTTACGCCAAGCCCTACTTTAATGGAAATTTCCAACAAATTATTTCAATATAAATAAACTTTTCTTTCATCTAAAACGACGGGCAACTACAAAATTGTAGGAACTCGCCGTTTACTATTTTTTTTAGGGTTTTTATTCGTTTATTTCTTTATAACTCCTTATATGCCGCTGCCTTCTGTCAATCCATGTTTTACGGCATATAGAGCTGCCTGTGTGCGGTCTTGCACCTGTAACTTCGTGAAAATATTAGAAATATGAGTTTTAACTGTTTTTTCAGTGACAAATAAAGATGAAGCTATCTCTCGATTGCTTTTTCCCTTTGTGAGCTCTGCAAGTACATCCTGCTCACGAGGCGTTAATGGATTCAACACATGTGCAGCGTTTTTTGATTCTTGTCGATCCATTTCAAGTGTAGACGTTGCTTCAGGATGTAATGTATTCTCCCCTTGCATAATTCTGCGAATCGATAAAACCAATTCGTCTGGTTCGATATCCTTTAACTGATAGCCTGCTGCTCCTGCCTCCATCGCTGGCACAACATGATCTCGATCAGAAAAACTTGTTAACATTAAGATTTGTATTAGAGGAAACTTTGCCTTTATGCGCTTCGTTGCCTGAATACCATCCATTTCTGGCATAACTAAATCCATTAAAATAATATCTGGCTGTATACTTTCAGCTAATTCGACTGCTTCAACTCCATTTTTAGCTTCTCCAACGACTTCAATATCTTTTTGCGTCTTTAAAAAAAATAATAATCCGCGACGGACTACATGGTGATCATCTGCAATTAATACACGAATCATGTTTTTCCCCCCCTTAATATGGTAATCTGATTAACAACTCTGTTCCTTTGCCAATTTCACTAACCCAGTCAGCAGTACCACCAACTGATTTTGCTCGATCCTTAATTGACTGCAAGCCCATTGATAGTAGCTTGGCATTTTTATCAATGACAAAGCCTCGTCCTTCATCACGAATAACAAGCAAAATATCAGTTGCAGTGACAGTAACATAAAGTGCCACCTCAAGCACGCCAGCATGGCGACGTACATTGTTGAGTGCCTCCTGCGCTACACGAAATAACGTTTCTTCAATTCGTGACGGAAATTGCAACACACCAGAAACCGTTATATGTAGCTTTAAACCCAGCATCTCCGCATAAACTTTTATCGCCTCTAATAAACCGTTTTCTAAGCCTTTGGGGCGAAGCTGCCAAATTAGTGCACGCATTTCTGTTAAAGCATCCTGCGTTAAATGCTGAATCTCCTTAAACGTTTCCTTTACTTCACTATCATTGCTCATTTCAATCCCGGCTCTCGCCGTCAATGTAACTGAAAATAGCAACTGATTAACAGAATCATGTAAATCACGTGCTAGACGATTCCGCTCCTTTACAAGTGCCATTTCCTGCTCCTGCTTAGTTAGTAAAATACGTTTAATAGCTGAACCCATTTGAAAGGCAACCGATTCAAGTAAAGCTAGCTCCTCCTCTGAAAAACGTATCGTGTCTTTTGATGCTACATTTAAAACCCCAAAACGCTCCTGTCCCGATTGAAGTGGTACTGTTGCGTGATGTGTGATCCCTGCGTGATCACCAACGTCAGCAGCGATAGCACTTTCAATACGTTGACATTCAATAATATTAGAAGCCTTTTTTAGTTCTTCATTGCGATAGCGAGATACACACCAACAGCCACCTTTTTTTAAATAATGACAATCTTTGTATTCCAATGCATCTGGTAAATTCTCATGGACAACAAGCTCTGATCGCCCCTTAGCATCAATAAAAAAAATCCAACCTGTTTCAAAATTGGTGCCATTTAAAAATTTGACAAGTGCGCCTTTTAGCATTGTTACAATTTCTGTTTCTTCATTTAGTAGCTCTGCGATTTCTTTTAGAATACTGATATTCGAGTGCTCGTTCTCTCTCACACATACACCTCTTTTTTTTGACATTCCTAATTTTAATGATAACATTTCCAAGACAAGGGCGTCCGTTTCAGCCATTCATACTTTAGACTGAATTTCATTGGTTGGGAATGGATGTCTATCCTAGCTAGATAATTTACTTCTGTATTCAGAACATCTATAATCGAACAAGTATAAGGTTACTATTAAGGAGAGTTTTACTATGTCTAAAAAACAAGAGAATAGCCTGTTATTCATTTGGATTGTTTCTGTAGTTGCAACATTAGGTTCATTGTATTTTTCAGAAATCCGTCACTATGAGCCTTGTAAAATGTGTTGGATTCAACGTATTTTTATGTATCCAATTGTCATTATGACAACCATTGCTTTTATCCAAAAGAATGCTCGTATTGCTGTAACAACAGCCGTATTTGCCATTATGGGTGGCTGTGTGTCACTATACCATTATGGTATTCAAAAACTTAGCTTCTTAGCTGATTCAGCACCTTCTTGTGGTGCAGTATCTTGTACAGGCCAATACATTAACTGGCTTGGTTTCATCACAATTCCGTTTTTAGCGCTAACTGCATTTATTTTAATTGCAGGGGCAAGCTTCTATTTAATGAAAGCTGCAAAAGAAGCAAAATAATTAATAAGTGACTATCCCATGTGGTATAGGCACTCCAAATCGAAGTATGCTGTTGTAAATGACAGGATATTCTACAAAAATTCGCGATACTCCAGCGAGACAGCGAACCAAGCAAGATCCGCAGATGCTTTAACTCCTGCGAGACTTGCGGCTCGCCCGCGGCAAGAGAGCGAATTTTTTTATATCAAAATTTTAGGAGCATGCTCTAGGTAGAAAATAGATAAAGGGGCTTTTTAGCCTACTTTGCACGGAGGAAGATAGATGTTTCACTATAAAATAAATGAAAATAATTTGACGGTTGAAGAGTTACTACGTAATCATTGGAAATTGGGAAAAAAACTAGTACATGAATTACGTATGGCGAAAGCTGTCACAACAACTGACGGCGAGCCACTACTGTGGAAGGAACCACTTCAAGCAGACACAATTGTAAAATTCACATTTCCTATCCCCACGTCTAACTATAAACCAACACCCGTGTGCGCGATTGATGTTGTATACGAGGACGACCACTGTTTGATTGTATCCAAACCAAAGGGCATGTCGACACATCCAAATGATGCACGTGATACGCATACATGTATGAACCATGTTATGGCGCATATTAAAGCGCAAGGTGGCGTTTATGCAGAGCATGTTCATCGTCTTGATCAAGGTACACAAGGCTTGCTTCTTGTTGCCAAGCACCCACTCGCAAAGTCGATATTTGACCGAATGATTGAAGAAAAAACAATTATTCGTACGTATGCTGCTGAGGTTCAAGGAAATCTTCGTTCTTCGTCTGGCACTATTGCAGAATCAATCGGTAAGGACCGACATCATGCAACGAGACGTGTTGTGTCAAATACAGGACAGCATGCGGTTACGCACTATGAGGTTATAGCACGCTATAAACATTCTTGTGTTGTTCACCTCATCCTTGAAACAGGACGAACACATCAAATACGTGTGCATATGGCACATATCGGTCATCCTATTATTGGTGATACAATGTACGGTGCACGCGAAACTGCTAGTGGTGACTATGAACTACACGCCATACAGTTAGAATTCGAACATCCATTTTTAAATAAGCGCATTGTCGTCAAAGATGAAAAACAGTAACCCTTCTATCACATAAGACCCAGCAAATGAACAAGTTATCTTCGAGCTTTTGCGAGCGTCACAACCGCTTTATAACAGCAGAATATCTGTCTGCGTTACACTTTTATGATGAAGAAGTCATCTCAACTAATATTGGGACGGCTTCTTTATTTTGATAAGAAATTTGGTTAGCGTTGATAGAGTTTGTTTTGTGACTATTGAACAACAGCAATCATCTGAATCAATTTACTTATAATTCTAAAAAAGTATAAATATATGATTTAATATTTAAATACCTCTTTTTCACAGTAATTTTAATATTCATTTTCCATTATTGGTAATGACGATGGATTTCTTTCGTGATAGAATAAAGTAAATTGTCAGTCATCTGACGATATGAGGGAGGAATTCATGGATGAAATGGGTTAAAAGTATTGCAGCAACAACATTAGCTGCGAGTTTACTAGCTTCACCAGGTTTTGCTGTAAATGCTGAGGAAGCAGCACCAACTGCTACGAAAGATGGTTTTAAATTAACTATTCTACACTCGAATGACACACACGCACACGTAGAAGCTGCACCGCAACGTGCAACAAAAGTAAAAGAGCTACGTGCTGCAAATGCAAATTCACTTCTATTAGATGCTGGTGATGTTTTCTCTGGTACTCTATACTTCAATCAATTTACTGGAGAGGTTGATATGAAGTTAATGAACTTAATGGGCTACGATGCAATGACATTTGGTAACCATGAGTTCGATTTAGGGTCAAGCCCTGAAGGACATGCTGCACTTGCGAAGTTTGTAAAAGGTGCTGATTTCCCATTGTTAGGAAGTAATCTGGATTTCTCAAAGGATTCCTTATTTGATGGTCTACTGTCTCAAACAATAACAAAAGACTTTGAAAACGGTAAAATCTATAATGGTATTATTAAAGAAGTAGATGGTGAAAAAGTAGGTATTTTCGGTTTAACAACAGAAGAAACACCATCGATTTCTAGCGTTGCCAATGTTCAATTTGCTAACTATATCGATTCTGCGAAAAAAGCAGTAGCAGAATTTGAAAAGCAAGGTGTCAATAAAATTATTGCCCTAACACACTTAGGTTTCGATGATTCCAAAGAATTTGATAATGACCAATTGCTTGCTTCTGCTGTCGAAGGCATTGACGTTATCGTAGGTGGACATACACATACAAAATTAGATAAGGCTGTTAAAGCTGAAACATCATTTAAGAACCCAACGATTATCGTACAAACTGGTCAATATAGTGAAAATTTAGGCGAACTTGATTTAACCTTTAACGATAACGGTGCAGTTGTTGAATATTTCGGTCAATTACATGCCTTAAATGATAAAGAAAAGCCTGTAGAAGCTGACGCTGAGGCAGCAGCATTATTAGCACCCTATACTGAAAAGATTGCTGCCGTTAAACAACAGTCTACAGGTAATACAGCCGTTTCAGTACTCGATGGTAAACGTGGTATTTGGGGCGTTCGTGCTGGAGAAACAAACTTAGGTAACATCATTACTGATGGTATGCTTGCTGGTGCACAAAAAATTGACCCTGAAGTACAATTTGCCTTCCAAAATGGTGGAGGTATCCGTGCAAGCATTGACGCAGGGGACATTACTGTTGGTGAAGTAATGACTGTAATGCCATTCGGTAATGCACTTGGCATAGTAAAACTAACAGGTTCTGAAATCTATGAAATTGCTGAAAATAGTGTGAAAGACTTCCCGAAAGAATTTGGGGGCTTCTTACATTTCTCTGGCTTACAAGTAGAATTTGATGGTAAGGCGGCAGCTGGTAAACGTGTCACTTCAATTAAATTAAACGGTAAAGAACTAGATAAAGCAGCTACTTACAAAGGTGCAACAAATACTTTCACGGCTAAAGGCGGCGATGGCTTTGAAACACTCGCAAAAGTATATGCTGACGGCCGTGTAAGTGAGCCAGGTACGATTGACTATGAAATGTTTATTGATCATTTAAATACGCTGAAAAACGTAAATCCTAAAGTAGAAGGTCGTATTGTAGCAACAATTCCATTTACAGATATTGCAAAAGGCTCTGAAACAGAGGGCTACGTGCGTGATCTTTATTATCGTGATTTAACACAAGGCACGTCAGCAACAACATATTCACCAAACGCTAATTTAACACGTGCACAAGCTGCTTCATTTATTGCGCGTGTGTTAAAACTTGAAGCAAAAGGTGAAGCTACATTCTCTGATGTAACTAGTTTAGAAGCAGCTACACAAAAAGAGATTACAGCGCTTGCTGAAGCTGGAATTGTACAAGGACAAAATGGCAAATTCAATCCTACTGCCAAAGTAACGCGTTCTCAACTGGCATTAATGTTTGCACGTGCTTATAACTTACAGCATGATGCAAAAACTGATTTAACAGCTGATTTCAGCGATATTTCTAAATACAATGCTGAAACACAAAACGCTATTGCACTTATGCAAGAGTTAGAGATTGCTAGCGGATCAAATGGCAAATTTATGCCTGGTAACAATGCGACACGTGCACATATGGCAAAAATGCTTTCTAACTACATTCCTTATGTAAAAGAATCTAAATAATGCAACACGAAAACCCGCTTCTCTAAGAGAGAGCGGGTTTTTACTTTATTCGTTAGAATACCTTGTCCTGTGGCAATTAATATGTTCGAAGTAGCGGGCGCAACACATGCTATGAGAAACCTGTATCCTGTTGGTTCAAACCTTCAGAACGGTTGTCACGAATTTTGAAAGATTGTATTAAAAATCAAATTTAAAGTTATCTGGGTCTTGTCCAATGCGTTCATTGCGATTTAATGCAGCTAGTTGAGTCATTTGAGCTTGCGTTAATTCAAAATCAAAGATTTGCACATTTTCCTCGATACGACTCGGTGTCACCGATTTTGGAATAATAATCGTATCATTTTGTAGATGCCAACGCAGGACTACCTGTGCAGCAGTCTTCCCTATTTCTTGACCTATTTCAAAAATAGTTTCATTATCAAACACGCCGCCACGACCAAGCGGTGACCATGCTGTGACCGCAATGCCCTGCTCCGTACAATAGGCCTTTAAAGCGTCCTGTTGAAGGTAAGGATGTACCTCCACTTGATTGACCATTGGTGCAATATTTGCTTTTGCTAATAGTTTTTGTAAATGATGCTCATGATGATTTGAAACACCTGTCGCACGAATTAATTTTTCATCGTAAAGTCGTTCAATCGCTCTGTACGTTTCTTCAAATGATTCTGGCACTGCCCAATGCGTTAAATATAAATCCAAATAATCCATGTTTAACTTTTTCAGTGACACTTCAAATGCACGTAATGTCGCATCATAGCCTTGGTCATTATTCCAAACCTTCGTAGTGACGAATATATCCTCACGTTTGATGCCTGAGTAACGAATCGCTTCGCCTACCTCTACCTCATTGCCATATAATGATGCCGTATCAATTGCTCGATAGCCAACTTTAAGTGCATGATCGATTGCCTGCATTGTTTCATCACGTTCTGTCATTTTATAGACACCTAAACCAAAACGTGGCATTTCTACACTATTTGTTAATAATTTTGTTGATTGTAAATTCAAGAACTTCAGCCCCTTCCTTTTCCTAGTTCCATTATACAAAAAATTGGATTTAAGAAACATGGAGAAGTTCTCTTCACCTGAACCATAGTTGGGAACTTCACTACACGGGTATGTCGCTTTGTACCATGAATGCCCATTATACTTCACGAGAATTTCGCTTTTACGTCACCTTACTGTTTTTTGAACTTTTCTTCAGGCTCATCTACCTGAATTGGATCTGTAATTCGATCGTCCTCTGCAAGCTCTAAACCATCACGCATACGCTCCATTTGCTTGCCAAGCTCCTTCACTTCATCAAAATTACTTGCCATTGTACCATTCTCGATATTCGGAACTTTTTTGTCCATTATCATCACCTCTTTTATAGTTTTCCCGAAATACTAACGACTGAACCATTTCTGACATATTTTATTGTGCATTGACGTTTCCTTTTCATAGTAGATAAGCTATACTTAAGGGAGATTTCTTTATAAACATGAGGAGGGTTCTTCCATGAGTTTATTATTAATTCTTGGTGTTACAGCTGCTTTCTTAGCTGCTATTTTCACGGCTGGTTACGAAGGCGACTACAAAGCGGACAAATAATACCTCAAGGCAATCACTAAGTATGTTCTAATGCTTAGTGATTGTCTTATTTTATAAGAAGTAGCCTTTTACGGTTACTTCTTTTTTTGTGGGCAAATATAAAACGAGATAATTGTAAAACCTAGGTTAGGCATAACGAAGATTGTGAATGTCATAAACAATCTACCTTATATATTATTCGATGTAAAAGCTTGACTTTCAGTAATATATAAAATAAACTTAGTTACATAAAGTAAGTAAATGAGTAAAAATAACTTATAAACGGAGGCACATTATTATGCACTTTCATGAAAAACCAAACACATATGTAACAAATGTCGAAATTAAAGTGAGTGATTTACATCGGTCATTAAAATATTATCAAGATGTTATTGGCTTTAAGGTTCTACAAATAGAGTCACATACAGCAACTTTAACAGCTGATGGACAAACTGCACTGCTCACAATTACGCAGCCTGAAACAGTTGAGGAAAAAACGAGCTTAACAACAGGGCTTTATCACTTTGCCTTACTATTACCAACTCGCCGTGATTTAGCCAATATTATTACACATTTCCGTAACTCTGGCGTTTATTTTGGTGCATCTGACCACGATGTAAGTGAAGCACTTTATTTACGTGATCCAGATGAAAATGGTATCGAAGTTTATGCAGACCGTCCTGACAGTGACTGGACTTGGCAATTCGATCAAGTTCATATGGTGACGGAGCCACTTAATATTTCGGCCATCTTAGAAGAAGGTGACGGCGAATGGCATGGACTTCCTACTGATACAGTTATGGGACATATACATTTATCGGTTTCAAGTTTAACTGCCGCAGAGGAATTTTACACAAAGGGCTTAGGATTCGATATCGTCACTCGCTATGGTGATCAGGCATTATTTATCTCAACAGGTCGCTATCATCATCATATCGGTCTAAATACTTGGTATTCTGAGGGCGCACCAAAACTTGGTGAAAATCAGGTTGGTTTAAAAACATTTACGCTTAGATTAGATAATGAGACACAAGCAGCTGAAATGAAAGAAAACCTACACGCTATCGGAGCAACTACTGTTGATATTGATGATGGTTTCCAGACAGCTGATCCTGCTGGTAATGTTGTGTTACTGAAATTTTAAGCTATCCGTCACTTTCAGGATTCTATCCATCACTTTCATACCCCAACAAAAAAAAGCAGTTCTCACATAAGGAGAACTGCCTTTTTTAATGTAACCCTGGGTAACCTTGCTGTCTCAAAGCTTCATATAAGACAATCGCAGCTGTATTCGATAAATTCAGGGAACGTACCTGTTCACTTTGTGGAATACGTAGACACATATCCCGACGTTCATAGGCAAAATCCTTTGGCAAGCCTGTCGTTTCTTTGCCAAACATAAAGAATATGTCACGTTCCTTATCACTAAAATCATGTGTCGTAAACGGCTCTTCACTATACGTTTCAATTAAATACAAATCGCCGTTTTTCGAAGCCTCTAAAAAATCCTCCAGTGAATCATGGTACACAACATTGACACTATGCCAGTAATCTAACCCCGCACGCTTGAGCATTTTATCGTCTGTTGAAAAGCCAAGAGGGCGAATTAAATGCAAAGAGGTATTTGTACCAGCACAAGTACGTGCAATATTGCCTGTATTTGCTGGAATTTCTGGTTGATATAAAACGATATGCAATGGCATAACGGTACACTTCCTTAGCTAAAAAATTGTAATCCCTTTTTAATTTCAATGAGTACTTCTCCGTCTTGTTCCTTGTCCTTTGCAGAGCGTAATGCCTGTTCTGCTTGCTCTCCGCCAATTTTCCCCAATGCCCATGCTGCCGTTCCTCGGATAACAGGACGTTCATCTTTTTCAAGCAGTGACACTAAATCAGGCACAGCTGTTTGTTCTTTAAAATGCGCTAGTGCCAAAATGGCATTGCGTTGAATCGGCTTTTTACCACGCCAAGAGCCTGAAACATGTCCAAATTTGTCTTTAAATTCACGGTTAGAAATGGTTAAAAGCGGTACCAATAAAGGCTTTGCAATTTCTGGATCTGGCTTAAACTCTTCGTGAATCCAGTTTATCTTCCCTTTGTTTTTTGGGCACACTGTTTGGCAAGTATCACAGCCATACAAACGATTACCAATATGGGTACGAAATTCATCAGGCAAGGTTCCTTTCGTTTGTGTTAAAAAGGCGATACAACGCTGCGAATCAAGTTGCCCTCCCTCTATTAACGCGCCTGTTGGACAAACATCCAAGCATAAACGGCAATCCCCACATTCATCCTCCATTGGTGTATCCGGTGCAAATGGAATATTCGTAATGAGCTCACCTAGATACACATATGAACCAAATTCAGGCGTAATAATCGAGCAATTCTTCCCGCTCCAGCCAATACCCGCACGCTCGGCTACTGCCCTATCCACAAGTGCCCCTGTATCAACCATGGATTCTATACGCACACCTTCTACTCGATGTTCAAGCCATGCTGATAATAGTTTCAAGCGTTCTCTTAACGCTGTATGATAATCGACACCCCAAGAAGCTCTGCAAAAAATACCACGTCTTGAGCCCTTTTTTCCGATAGGTGCATCCTGCATACGTGATGGATAAGCTACCGCTATGGCAACTATGCTTTCTGCTCCTGTTAATAGTTGAAACGGCTCAGTACGTTTTTCAATATCGCTTTCTTCAAAGCCTGATTGATAGCCGAGCTCTTGCTGACGACGCAATCGATTTTTCAATTCAGTAAATGGAGCTGCCGTTGTAAAGCCTATTTTATCAACGCCAATGGACATTGCATACGCCACAAATTCACGTTGTAGGTCATGTATGTTCATTTTATTTCCAACTCCTTACATGATACAATAATAGAAATAGTTAAAGTAGGTGATGATTTTGATGGAAGTTTCACTCAATCCATCTCTGAATATACAACATCCTGAGCTGAAAATCGGCATTATTCATTATACCAAAATTGTCGTAGCAGAATCGCCCCAAATGATTAAGGGACGAATGCAATTGTATCAGGAAAATCTGTATTTAGAAATGCAGGAGATACCTGTTACAGAACGACTAGGCATCGCAGAATGGCGACAACTATGGAAAAAGTTCGGTGCTGATCCAAACCGATATCGTCATTCAACAGAAAGCTTAATGCGTCGTATTAGTAAACAAAATTATTTAACACCATTCCAATCTGCTGTCGATTTAAATAATTTCTTCTCCTTGCAATATGAAATTCCAGTCGGCCTCTATGATATAGCTTATCTTAAAGGAAATGTTGAAATCGCACTTGGCAACGTAGAAACAGGATATGAAGGCTTGAATGGTCGCTTTAATACGTTAAATAATATCCTCTATAGTTCTGACTTGGAAGGTGCTTTCGGTTCACCATTCGTCGACTCTAAACGAACGGCTGTCTCAGAGACAACGACAGATGCCTTACAAATTTTCTACCTCCGTCCATCACTGTCAGACAATCAGTGTAAAGAGCTTCTTGACTCTGCTGGAAAAATGTTCAATCAAATACACGGTGGCGACTATAACACAGCTCTCTTAACAAATGCAGCACCGTCTACTACACTATAAAAAGGACGTGTTTTCATGATAAATCTTGCAGAAGCGGTCAAACTGAAAAGCGTTTTAACAAAAAAAGTTCAGGAACTTATTAGCGAGTTACATCGTAGCGCCTTTGTAACCGTCGAAAAGGGACAAGCCCCAAAAACGAGCAATCGTACCATGACCGTCATTGAATCTGAGCTAGCTCAAGTACGTCTCGATATACGTATATTAGATCGACTAGTATATGAAGCAAATATAAAAAATACAGTAGACTTTAAAAGTGAACAATTAACATTGGTTGAAGCAATTGAACTTGCAACACAACTTCGTGCCGAAGCTGAACTTTGTAAACACTTTAGTACGCATGAGAAAGAAAGTGTCCGTATGGGCTATGGTGAAAATACTGTGCTCTACGAAATTGCCATGTACGAACCCGAAGAATACCGTGAACGTGCGCTTAGACTCGAAAAAGATGCACATAAACTCTCCAATTTAGTTAATGCCAAAAACTATAGCGTTGAACTTAACTTTGACGATTCTCGCTATTTCTAAGCTCGGGGCGGTGAGACTCCAAACCGAGGTGAGTGTGTTGTTTTTCGAAACCCTACATTTCAGTAGACAACTTTAATAAACCAATAACATGTGACCTGTTACTTTATGACCGATGACCAATGACCAACTATCGGCAAAGGCATAAATAACCCCAATCAGATACTATTCGAAAACACCATCCGAAAAAATCTCTCTTGCACCTAGTGTGTAGGAGAGATTTTTTATGTCTAGTTTACCTCTATCCCGGACAGAATGGATGTATATCACAGAAAGGGGTAATACCATGACTAAACAAAATGATCCACATCTTGAAAATGACGATACATTGACAAATCGTCAGGGTCACCCTGTTACCAACAATCAAAATCTACGAACTGTAGGTAATCGAGGACCAGCAACACTTGAAAATTATGATTTTTTGGAAAAAATAAGTCATTTTGACCGCGAGCGTATTCCTGAGCGTGTTGTACATGCTCGTGGTGCGGGTGCTCATGGCTATTTTGAAACATATGGTGTAGTCGGCAATGACCCTATTTCTAAATATACAAGGGCCAAGGTTTTTCAAAATAAGGGAAAACAAACGCCTGTTTTCGTTCGCTTTTCGACGGTTATTCATGGAGGGCATTCACCTGAAACCTTACGTGATCCGCGTGGCTTTGCAGTGAAGTTTTATACGGAGGACGGTAACTGGGATTTAGTGGGGAATAATTTAAAGATTTTCTTTATTCGCGATGCGATGAAATTCCCAGATATGATTCATGCTTTCAAGCCCGATCCGATTACAAATATTCAAGATGTTGAACGCTTTTTTGATTTCTGTGCAAGTTCACCGGAATCTTTCCATATGGTGACCTTTGTTTACTCACCTTGGGGTATTCCAGCCAATTATCGAATGATGCAGGGCTCTGGCGTGAATACCTATAAATGGGTGAATAATGAAGGCAAAGCTGTACTTGTAAAGTATCACTGGGAGCCGTTACAAGGTATAAAAAATTTAACCCAAAAAGAAGCAGAAGAAATTCAGATGAAAAATTTCAACCATGCAACGCAAGATTTATATGATGCAATTGAAAATGGTGATTACCCTGAGTGGGAGTTAAATGTACAAATTATGGAGGATGGTCCGAATCCTGAGCTTGATTTTGATCCTTTAGACGATACAAAACTTTGGCCAAACGATAAATTCCCATGGTACCCCGTCGGTAAAATGGTTTTAAATAAAAATCCTGAAGACTATTTTGCAGAGGTTGAGCAAGCAACTTTCGGTACCGGTGTTCTAGTAGATGGTCTCGATTTCTCCGATGATAAAATGTTGCAGGGTCGAACATTCTCTTATTCTGACACACAGCGCCACCGAGTCGGAGCCAACTACTTACAACTGCCCATTAATGCCCCAAAGAAACGTGTAGCAACAAATCAAAATGGTGGGCAAATGCTGTATAAGCGAGATTTAGCACCTGGGCAAAATCCACATATTAACTATGAGCCTTCCATGTTAAATGGCTTAAAGGAAGCATCACAAACAGCGAAAGAATATACACCACTAGTTGAAGGTCATCTCGTACGTGAATCGATTGATCGTCAAAGTAACACGAAACAAGCTGGTGAAACATATCGTAATTTTGAGCAATGGGAGCGAGACGAGCTATTAGAAAATCTTATTCGTGATTTATCGAGTTGCAATATTACTATTCAAGAAGCAATGATTGCCCTTGCAGAAGAAGCAGATGAAGAATATGGTCGCCTCTTAAAAGAAGGCCTGCAAAAAGCACAAAAGGATTCTTCTACTGCAAGACCTCTTGGTAACATCGACGGTGACGATGCACCTAACGATGCCGTTAAAAAAAGTCATGATGCTGAGCCCTATTAAATAGAAGAAGCGTTCTGCAAGTTTAAACATGCAGAACGCTTCTTCTATTTACTGTATACCAGGTAAAATTCGTAATACTTTTTCCTGTGCATCTAAAATTGCATCTACCCCTAATGGTATGGCAATATTCGTTATTTCATGTCCGATTTTAAAGCCAGCTACGACAGGAACACCTAATTCAGCAAAATACTCTGTCATTAGCGTTAAGAGTGCCGCTTCATCTGCACCGGTTTGCGTAAAGGAACCGATAATAACTCCCGCCAACTGTTCGAGCTTTCGAGCTTGCTTTAATTGTTGTAGCATCGAATCAATACGAGAAATTGATTCGGCAATATCCTCTATCAATAAAATTTTACCATCTGTACGAACTTCAAACTTCGTACCAAGAGTACTTACGAGTCGACGTAAATTGCCACCTACGATTTGACCGCGTGCAACACCTGGTGAAATCGTCGTTAGTGGCGATATCATTTCCGTATATTGTACTTCCATCGGTGTAAAGAGCTGTAAAAACATTTTCCTCGATATATCGTCCATTTTACTTGCAGCCATAAGCATCGGTCCATGGAAGGTTACTAAATCTGCAAATTCATGAATCGCACAATGCAAATATGTAAGATCTGAGAAACCCCAGAAAATTTTTGGATTTTCTGCTAATAGATCATAATCAATCTTTCCTGCAATACGCGCAGAACCATAACCGCTTTTTACACAAAAAATCGCCTTCACTTCTGGATCCTTCACCATGGTATGAAAGTCTGCGAGCCGCTCCTCATCACTACCAGCTAAATAATCATGCTTAGCATGAATGGTTTCGCCTATTTTATAGCGTAGGTCTAATTCATCTAGAAAGGCTAATGCTTCTCCAAGCTTTTCTGGCTCTACAAGGCTAGATAACGCTACAAGTCCAACTGTATCACCTTTGACCAAACGTGGTACTGTATTTTTCACAATAACCCCTCCTATTCTTACCCCTATTCTAGCATATGTCTGACATTGCATCATTGATTAATCATAGTATTAATGATTATAATTGATGTTAGTATTCTGACTATTCAATTAGGATTTGTCGTAATTTACTAAGTAGCTACAATGCTTTAACTTTATTCACTATAAAATTGAATAAAGGTTAATATGACCAAATTAAGATCGAAGGAGTTTTATTCTCATGAAAATACCACCATATGCACTTTTACTACTCGCAACACTTCTATGGGGTGGTAATTTTGTGATTGGTCGTGCAGTAAGCGGTGATATTCCGCCACTTACCCTTGCCTTCTTACGCTGGTGTGTTGCCTTTATCGTCTTTTTCCCAATTGCTTTTGGTAACTTAAAACGTGAATGGCGCATGCTAAAGGCCCATTGGCCAATTGTCCTTCTATTAGCGTTAACAGGGGTTGCGGCGTTTAATACGCTCGTCTATATTGGGCTACACTACACCACTTCCATTAATGCATCGCTCATGAATTCTTCAACCCCCATTATGATTTACATTTTATCTTTTATTTTCTTAAAGGAAAAACTATCGAAGTTTCAAATTCTCGGAACAGCCTTATCACTTAGTGGTGTCGTTTTTATTATTTCAGGAGGCTCATTTGCAAGCTTGGTCGATTTCACATTCAATAAAGGTGACCTAATTGTTGTAGTAGCCATCTTCTGTTGGAGCATTTATTCACTCCTTGTAAAGCAATATGCAGGCCGTTTACCAGGACATTCTACATTTCTTGTAACAATCTTTATAGGAGCTATGATGCTTCTGCCGTTTTACGTGTATGAATCAATGACCATGACTAACTCCATTCACTGGCAATGGTCAACTATTGTCGCGATTTTATATGTCGGCATTTTTGCATCCATTGTAGCCTTTCTTAGTTGGAATAGCGGTGTCATCCAACTTGGTGCTAACAAGGCAAGTATTTACCTCAATTTTATCCCTATATTTGCGTCCATTTTTGCTGTCATCGTTCTTGGAGAAAAGCTACACACGTTCCAGTTTATTGGTGGGATAGCCGTCGTCGCAGGTGTTTTATTGACTGAAAAAAAATAACAAGCGTAGACTTCAACCAAATGAAGTCTACGCTTATTTTTCTTATTTTGTACCACCGTAAATGACCGTTACATTCGGGTGATTTAACAACTGACTAGCTGGGAAATCTTCCGAAACAACACCACTTTGTAATTTTTCGATTGCCTCTAACTTTTTTTCACCAAACGCAATCAATACAATTGCCTTGGCATTCATAATAGATTGAATACCCATTGTAATGGCTTGCGTTGGTACATCGGCTGGATTATCAAAATAAATGGCATTTTCAGTTCGTGTAGATTCTGTTAGTTCCACAATGTTTGTTAATGATGCAAACGATGTGCCCGGCTCATTAAAGCCAATATGTCCATTTACACCAATACCTAGTAGTTGCAAGTCAATGCCACCAGCTTCTGCTATACGCGCATCATAGGCAACACACTCAGCTGCTAAGTTCGTTACTTTGCCATTTGGTAAATGAATATTTTTTTCGTTAATATCCACATGATTAAATAAATTCTCATGCATAAACGTCCAGTAACTAGCTGGACTAGATTGATCTAGACCCACATATTCATCTAGATTAAACGTTTTCACATCTTTAAAAGAAATATCTCCAGCTTGTTGACCTTTGACTAATTCCTTATACATCCCCACTGGCGAGCCACCAGTTGCAAGCCCTAAAATACTTGCTGGCTTTACTTGCAGCTGCTCAGTAAAAATACTTGCTGCCACTATACTCATTTCATCATACGAATTTACTTCTATCCATCTCATTGTGCTTGTCATCCATATACCTACCTTACAATCATTTTTATTAACTAAAATGGAAAATATTTTACTAATTAGTAGCTAATATATTAATATTACAAGTTATCTAATTACTTTTCTATTATTTTCTTTATCAATCTTTATGCGTGTATTCTCTTAGCAATTCGGTTATGTTAAATAGTAAGGAAGTGAGGCGATTTTTATAAATTCTCAAATACAGCAGTATTTACAGCATATTAAATTTCAAGGATCTTTAGAGCCTTCTATTAAGCTGCTAGGACACTTGCAAACATACCATCTCCATACAATTCCATATGAAAATTTAGACGTGACTCTGAAACATAGTATCTCCTTCGCTATCCCTGATCTTTTTCATAAAATTATTGTTCATCAACGCGGAGGTAATTGCTTTGAGCTGAATATTTTATTTAGCTGGCTACTTCGAGAACTCGGTTTTACTGTAACAAATCGTTATGCTCAATTTTGGCGTAATATCGAAGACGGAACACCTCCTGAAGATGTCCCTATGCATCAGCTACTTCTCGTCACTTTTGAAGGTTTACATTATATTTCTGACGTTGGTGTAGGGGCGCTCGCTCCCTGTAAGCCAGTACCTTTAATAGCTGGTCATCAGCATCGTGAAGGCAATGAGCTTTACAAAATTGAATGGGATGAAACATATGGCTGGATGCTTTATGAGCAAACTCCACATAAATGGCGTTTACTCTATTGCTTTACAGATGATGCGAATGATGCTAAATTTGCCCCACGACTTTCTAAACAAGCCAACAAAATTGCTATGATCCGCACCTCACGTGGTCGACATACTATGGTCAATAATGAATTCCGAATATACGAAGGTCAATCCCTAACAACCTATACAACACATAACGACCAAGAGTGGTTACAAGCTCTGAAACGTTATTTTCATATTTCTCTTCCATAAACAAGGATGCATTTATCCAATGCATCCTTGTTCGTATTAATTTGTTGTTCGCTTTAATAGCTCATATATAACTTCCTCATTATGAAGCTCTTTGACTAAACCAATACCTCCTACAAAATAATAGGTTTTCACTACATCACTATATATAAATGACTCTTCTAATATCGCGACGTTTTTATAGTTGACACCGCCTGCTCGAACTGTTCCATCCGTTGTTTTAACCGTAATTCGGTTACCGTTTACTGGCCCATCATCATCTTCATGAACAATTACACCAATCCGCAGAGGTAATTCTATAAATAAATCATAATGCGTACTAAAGTCAGCAGCAATTGTTTGTCCATAAACAGTTTCATTACCATAAAGCAGTTCATCTTTAAATGTCTCTTGCGTACTCATATTTGTAACCGTCCAAACGTCATTTTTATTATCGTTATGGCTATATTGATATTTTAATGTATACCTAAAATCCTTATCTGGTGAATAAAAGGCATACGTGTATACATATGCAGGATCCTTCAAAAGACTTACTTTCGAAAGCGTTAATGCACGTGCCATAAATGCTGAAAAATGAGCACGTGTTAACGGTAAATTCGGCTTAAATGAACCATCCTGATAACCCTTTGTAATATTATTATTCGCAACCGCTAAAATTTCCTTATAGCCAATTGTCTTCTCTGTAACATCTGTAAAATAATACGGGTTTGAACCTTTTAGTTTAAATGCCCGTTGTAAAACAATCGCCATTTCCCCTCTAGAAAGAGTACCATCTGGTTTAAACTTCTTTGTTGAATCGAAAATTCCAGCATTTTGTGTAGCCGCAATTTCTTTATAATAGATATGTGTCGCTGGTACATCCTGATATTTCGGGTTCTTTACGTTTGCTGTCTTCAATCCTAGTGCTCGTGTAATCATTACAGCTACTTGTGCCTTGGTCACATAGTCATTCGGTTTAAACAGGCCATTAGGATACCCCTTGATAATTCCTCTTTCTACTAGATAATCAATTTCCGTTATTAAGACATTCTCTGATGATACGTCTTTAAAGCTTGCTGCTGCATAAACCGGTTGCATTTGTAATATCCATACTAAAAGCACTGCCACACACAGAATCTTACTAATTTTATTCATGCCATTCCCCCAATTTTTCTTTCATCCTTCTTATCCTATTCTCCTCCAACAGCACTTAGAGATAATTTCTAAAAAATCGCATAAAGTGAAACTTCAATCAGCGGGGGTTTTCTTCATCCCCCACTGATTGTTTGTTGAACCAATCGGGCTTTTACGGTCAGTTGATCGCCCACCTCGTTGACTCGTTGTAATCTTTCCACTTGAGGTGGGCGTCTTGTACCTGCCGCTTCGCTTTCGGAACAGATAAATTACTGACCGTTAATGCGGGATAAAAATAACTTTTATTTTTATTATCTTCAAGATTAAATGAAATCCCCACATCCCTTTGTATTATCCCCTTACCCATTGCCTTAAACTTTTGCACCTATAATCGAATTTAAAATGTAGATGATTTACTTCCTCTAAGTCTATACAATTAAAAACACCTCTACTGTAGAGGTGTTCTATCAACGTAATTATTTTAATTGATTTTATCAATTATTTTTTTGAATGATTTTATTCCTTGTAGCGCTTTATCAATTTTTCTTGGTGGGCGCTGAAAATTTCCTCAAGCGAAATATCATACTTATTGGCAATCACAATGATATTCCCTAATACATCGCCAAGTTCTTCTACTAATTCTTGTTTATTATCTTCGTAGGAACCTACCTTTTCATCTGGTCGGTCTCTTCCAATTTCAAGTGCTCGAATCGCACGTGCTACTTCGCCCGTTTCTTCGGCTAAAAAACCAATCCGTGTAAAAATATTTAAATCAGACCAACCTCGTGTTTCATAGTAATCTTTTACCCACAATTGAAAATCATCTAATTGTATAAATTAAATTATACATTAGAGAATATTACCTTACCTAATACGGATGATATTTCTTGTAATTAATGTAGACCAAGTTAATGAGTAATTTTATTGTGCTACGAACAAAGAAAAAAGACCTCATCCTAATCATTGAAGTCTTGTGTTTAATCATTTAATAATATCGGTGGCCGGGGTCGAATCGGCACTCCAAAGGAACACGATTTTGAATCGTGTAGACATATGCAAGCATAAAAAAGATTACAGCATATAAAATTACGCTGTAATCCTTTTACAATCGCTTAACTTTGTTTCTTGAATTTATTAATCATCACCATGCTGAATATCCAAAATCAGCACTAAAATCAACAGTTGATTTATCACTTATTTCGATATTTCTAATTTGATGCTTATAAATTGTCATAGCATTTGCTTCAAAAATTTCATAATTATAATCACCAAATAAAGTTTTCAATTGATTGTGTGAATTTAAAGTTTCTAAAACGTTTCTATGCGCATTTTTAGATGAAATAACCGCAATATAGTTGTTAGTAGGTAAATCATTAAAAGTATAATTGCCATTGGCATCAACTAAAGTTCTATATACATCTTTTAACTCAGTTTTTCTATCTATCCAATCAAATAATTCTTGTTTTTTATAACTTGGATATGTCGCATTCGTTGGGAATAGATAAATTCTGGCACCTGTATCTCCTTTAGTACCAATAAAATCGTTATATTTCCAAATTACTGTACCTTTTAATGTACCATATCCCTTGCTTGTATTATTCGATGTAGGCTTTTCACCTGTCTTTAAAAAGCTGCTTGTTCTACTGATAAATGTTTTTAAGTGAGCTTGTGTTAATTTATTATTAGGCTTAAACGTGCCATCCGTATAGCCATCCGTAATTCCTGCCGCTACTAACTGTTGAATTGCACTATATGCACTATTATCTTTATTTACATCTTTGAAAGTAACATTCCCTGTAGGCAATTTTGAACCAAATGCTCTTGAAATAAAAATAGCAACATGCGCTCTAGTTAATTCTTGTGAAGGTTTAAAAGTGCCATCTGGATATCCGCTTACAATTCCTCTATCAACAGCCGATTGAATATAACCACTTGCATAGTGACTTTTCGGAACGTCTTTGAATTGCGTTTCTCTTTGAGTGCTATCTAAACCAAGTAATTTTCCGATTTCAACAATCGCTTCTGCACGATTCGATAATTTCTCTGATGCTTTCGCTTCTAAAGCATTAAATGAAATAATAGTCACAATCAATGTAAAAATTAATGAATACAATACTTTTTTCATTCACATTTCCCCCTTTAATTAAACACAATTTAGTTCAATCATATCACAATAAGTTCTATTTATCTAAGTATTTATGTTTAATTATAATATAACGAATGGACTGATTTTCACATTCTGTGTGGACGGATGAGGAGGTGATAGTAGGAGGTGAGGCATATACCAAAATTCTATAAATGTATAATCTCCCCCATATCATGATAAAGATAATGATACGAGAAGAGCGAAATTCTCTTAATACTATTTTCAATTGATTCCTCTGTTATGCCAAAATAGCGTCTCTAATTTTAAAATTAGATTTCCCTTTGACTTGCTCAACTTTTAGAGCAAGTCAATCACCGCAGCGTAGACCTGATAAGATACCCAGCTTAGATAGGGTAACGGGCAGGATAGTTAAAAAAAGATGGAGAAATAAACTACATTGGAAATACTTACTTTTGATGTACCAAAGATTATCAATTCTTAATGGGAAACAAATGTGAAAGGAAATAAATATATGAATAGTAAAGATAAATCTTTTCAACAAGTGCTTTAGTATAATATGAAATAATTTAAGTGGCAGGGTACGCACACGATTTTTTTCTAACAATCGTATTTTTAACAAATAAAAAACGTTCCTTACAGGATGTAAGAAACGTTGATTTCACTGCATTGGCAAGCAGTGTAATGATACCGGTGGCCGGGGTCGAACCGGCACTCCAAAGGAACACGATTTTGAGTCGTGCGCGTCTGCCAATTCCGCCACACCGGCATAATACCTTAGAGATAAAAAAAATCGGATTATCCGATTATTGTAAAAAAACTTTATGGAGGCGGCAACCGGATTTGAACCGGTGGTAAAGGTGTTGCAGACCTGTGCCTTACCACTTGGCTATGCCGCCATAAAAAGTTGGAGCGGAAGACGAGGTTCGAACTCGCGACCCCCACCTTGGCAAGGTGGTGTTCTACCACTGAACTACTTCCGCAATAAATGGCTGGGGAACCTGGATTCGAACCAGGGCGTGACGGAATCAAAATCCGTTGCCTTACCGCTTGGCTATACCCCAAAAGATAATTATATATAAAAATGGGGCGACTGATGGGAATCGAACCCACGAATGCCTGAACCACAATCAGGTGCGTTAACCACTTCGCCACAACCGCCATGACTATATCGTATGATTTTAAATTAAATGGGGCGACTGATGGGAATCGAACCCACGAATGCCTGAACCACAATCAGGTGCGTTAACCACTTCGCCACAACCGCCATAATATGAATTGGCAGGGGCAGTAGGAATCGAACCCACATCAAAGGTTTTGGAGACCTCTATTCTACCGTTAAACTATGCCCCTATAAATTCAAAAACTGGTGGAGGGGGACGGATTCGAACCGCCGAACCCTAAGGAGCGGATTTACAGTCCGCCGCGTTTAGCCACTTCGCTACCCCTCCGGGAATACATGGTGCCGGCGATAGGAGTCGAACCCACGACCTACTGATTACAAGTCAGTTGCTCTACCAACTGAGCTACACCGGCAAAAAAATATGGTGGGTCAGGACGGAATCGAACCGCCGACACTTAGAGCTTCAATCTAATGCTCTACCAACTGAGCTACTGACCCATATTTTTTAAAAATGGCGGTCCCGACCGGGATCGAACCGGCGATCTCCTGCGTGACAGGCAGGCATGTTAACCGCTACACCACGGGACCATTTGGTTGCGGGGGCTGGATTTGAACCAACGACCTTCGGGTTATGAGCCCGACGAGCTACCACTGCTCCACCCCGCGATAATACTATTTATATATTTAAATAATGGTGGAGGATGACGGGCTCGAACCGCCGACCCTCTGCTTGTAAGGCAGATGCTCTCCCAGCTGAGCTAATCCTCCATCTGGGTATTGAATGATTAAATGGTGACCCCTACGGGATTCGAACCCGTGTTACCGCCGTGAAAGGGCGGTGTCTTAACCGCTTGACCAAGGGGCCATTTAGAACTGTAATCCTAAAAGTTTGCTGGCGGAGAGTAAGGGATTTGAACCCTTGAGACAGTGTTAACCGCCTACACGATTTCCAATCGTGCTCCTTCGGCCACTCGGACAACTCTCCAAGAATGGCTCCGAAGGCAGGACTCGAACCTGCGACAACCTGATTAACAGTCAGGTGCTACTACCAACTGAGCTACTTCGGAATAATTTTATGTATAGCCTAGCGATGTCCTACTCTCACAGGGGGAAGCCCCCAACTACCATCGGCGCTAAAGAGCTTAACTTCCGTGTTCGGTATGGGAACGGGTGTGACCTCTTTGCCATCATCACTAGACTATTTGAAAGACATTATTTATTATAACATATTTCATTATAATTACAAGTTTTTTAAAAAACTTTTTGTTCTTTCAAAACTAGATAAACGGTACATTGAATGTTTCAAACATTTTGGTTAAGTCCTCGATCGATTAGTATTCGTCAGCTCCATGTGTCACCACACTTCCACCTCGAACCTATCTACCTCATCGTCTTTGAGGGATCTTACTTACTTGCGTAATGGGAAATCTCATCTTGAGGGGGGCTTCATGCTTAGATGCTTTCAGCACTTATCCCGTCCACACATAGCTACCCAGCGATGCCTTTGGCAAGACAACTGGTACACCAGCGGTGTGTCCATCCCGGTCCTCTCGTACTAAGGACAGCTCCTCTCAAATTTCCTACGCCCACGACGGATAGGGACCGAACTGTCTCACGACGTTCTGAACCCAGCTCGCGTACCGCTTTAATGGGCGAACAGCCCAACCCTTGGGACCGACTACAGCCCCAGGATGCGATGAGCCGACATCGAGGTGCCAAACCTCCCCGTCGATGTGGACTCTTGGGGGAGATAAGCCTGTTATCCCCGGGGTAGCTTTTATCCGTTGAGCGATGGCCCTTCCATGCGGAACCACCGGATCACTAAGCCCGTCTTTCGACCCTGCTCGACTTGTAGGTCTCGCAGTCAAGCTCCCTTGTGCCTTTACACTCTACGAATGATTTCCAACCATTCTGAGGGAACCTTTGGGCGCCTCCGTTACCTTTTAGGAGGCGACCGCCCCAGTCAAACTGTCCGCCTGACACTGTCTCCTGCCCCGCTAAGGGGCATGGGTTAGAATTTCAATACAACCAGGGTAGTATCCCACCGACGCCTCCTTCGAAGCTGGCGCTCCGAGATCTCTGGCTCCTACCTATCCTGTACAAGTTGTACCAAAATTCAATATCAGGCTACAGTAAAGCTCCACGGGGTCTTTCCGTCCTGTCGCGGGTAACCTGCATCTTCACAGGTACTATAATTTCACCGAGTCTCTCGTTGAGACAGTGCCCAGATCGTTACGCCTTTCGTGCGGGTCGGAACTTACCCGACAAGGAATTTCGCTACCTTAGGACCGTTATAGTTACGGCCGCCGTTTACTGGGGCTTCAATTCGCAGCTTCGCTTGCGCTAACCACTCCTCTTAACCTTCCAGCACCGGGCAGGCGTCAGCCCCTATACGTCACCTTACGGTTTTGCAGAGACCTGTGTTTTTGCTAAACAGTCGCCTGGGCCTATTCACTGCGGCTCTCATGCGCTTGCACGCTCAAGAGCACCCCTTCTCCCGAAGTTACGGGGTCATTTTGCCGAGTTCCTTAACGAGAGTTCTCTCGCACACCTTAGGATTCTCTCCTCGACTACCTGTGTCGGTTTGCGGTACGGGCACCTCTCACCTCGATAGAGGCTTTTCTTGGCAGTGTGAAATCAGGAACTTCGTCCTTAAAGGACTCGCCATCACAGCTCAACGTTACAGTGTGCGGATTTGCCTACACACACGCCTTACTGCTTGGACGCGCACAACCAACGGCGCGCTTACCCTATCCTACTGCGTCCCCCCATTTCTCAAACGGTGAGGAGGTGGTACAGGAATATCAACCTGTTGTCCATCGCCTACGCCTATCGGCCTCGGCTTAGGTCCCGACTAACCCTGAGCGGACGAGCCTTCCTCAGGAAACCTTAGTCATACGGTGGACGGGATTCTCACCCGTCTTTCGCTACTCATACCGGCATTCTCACTTCTAAGCGCTCCACCAGTCCTTCCGGTCTGACTTCAACGCACTTAGAACGCTCTCCTACCACTGACATCGTAGATGTCAATCCACAGCTTCGGTGAATCGTTTAGCCCCGATACATTTTCGGCGCAGCGTCACTCGACCAGTGAGCTATTACGCACTCTTTAAATGATGGCTGCTTCTAAGCCAACATCCTGGTTGTCTATGCAACGCCACATCCTTTTCCACTTAACGATTACTTTGGGACCTTAGCTGGTGGTCTGGGCTGTTTCCCTTTTGACTACGGATCTTATCACTCGCAGTCTGACTCCCGTGTATAAATATCTGGCATTCGGAGTTTGTCTGAATTCGGTAAACCGGGATGGCCCCCTAGTCCAAACAGTGCTCTACCTCCAGTATTCTCATCACGAGGCTAGCCCTAAAGCTATTTCGGAGAGAACCAGCTATCTCCAGGTTCGATTGGAATTTCTCCGCTACCCACACCTCATCCCCGCACTTTTCAACGTGCGTGGGTTCGGGCCTCCAGTAAGTGTTACCTCACCTTCACCCTGGACATGGGTAGATCACCTGGTTTCGGGTCTACGACCACGTACTAATTCGCCCTATTCAGACTCGCTTTCGCTGCGGCTCCGTCTTCTAAAACTTAACCTCGCACGTAATCGTAACTCGCCGGTTCATTCTACAAAAGGCACGCTATCACCCATTAACGGGCTCTAACTACTTGTAGGCACACGGTTTCAGGATCTATTTCACTCCCCTTCCGGGGTGCTTTTCACCTTTCCCTCACGGTACTGGTTCACTATCGGTCACTAGGTAGTATTTAGCCTTGGGAGATGGTCCTCCCAGATTCCGACGGAATTTCACGTGTTCCGCCGTACTCAGGATCCACTCAGGAGGGAATGAACTTTCGACTACAGGGCTATTACCTGCTCTGGCGGACCTTTCCAAGTCGCTTCATCTAACTCATTCTTTTGTAACTCCGTATAGAGTGTCCTACAACCCCAAGAGGCAAGCCTCTTGGTTTGGGCTCTTCCCGTTTCGCTCGCCGCTACTCAGGGAATCGATTTTTCTTTCTCTTCCTCCAGGTACTTAGATGTTTCAGTTCCCTGGGTCTGCCTTCAAGACGCTATGTATTCACGTCAAGATACTACGCGATTAAACGTAGTGGGTTCCCCCATTCGGAAATCTCCGGATCAAAGCTCACTTACAGCTCCCCGAAGCATATCGGTGTTAGTGCCGTCCTTCTTCGGCTCCTAGTGCCAAGGCATTCGCCGTGCGCCCTTAATAACTTAACCAAAGTTATTAAGCCTAAAAAACTTAAAAAAATAAATGTGTTTGTTACTATTTCAATGTCGTTTTATCCAGTTTTCAAAGAACAAGTTTTGAAGTGTTTCATTCAGAAGAATGAACCTTCAAAACTGAACGCAAAACGTAATCTTACAAACCCAAGGTTTGTATTCCGAAAATATCCTTAGAAAGGAGGTGATCCAGCCGCACCTTCCGATACGGCTACCTTGTTACGACTTCACCCCAATCATCTATCCCACCTTCGGCGGCTGGCTCCAAAAAGGTTACCTCACCGACTTCGGGTGTTACAAACTCTCGTGGTGTGACGGGCGGTGTGTACAAGGCCCGGGAACGTATTCACCGCGGCATGCTGATCCGCGATTACTAGCGATTCCGGCTTCATGTAGGCGAGTTGCAGCCTACAATCCGAACTGAGAACGACTTTATCGGATTAGCTCCCCCTCGCGGGTTGGCAACCGTTTGTATCGTCCATTGTAGCACGTGTGTAGCCCAGGTCATAAGGGGCATGATGATTTGACGTCATCCCCACCTTCCTCCGGTTTGTCACCGGCAGTCACCTTAGAGTGCCCAACTAAATGATGGCAACTAAGATCAAGGGTTGCGCTCGTTGCGGGACTTAACCCAACATCTCACGACACGAGCTGACGACAACCATGCACCACCTGTCACCGTTGTCCCCGAAGGGAAAACTGTATCTCTACAGTGGTCAATGGGATGTCAAGACCTGGTAAGGTTCTTCGCGTTGCTTCGAATTAAACCACATGCTCCACCGCTTGTGCGGGCCCCCGTCAATTCCTTTGAGTTTCAGTCTTGCGACCGTACTCCCCAGGCGGAGTGCTTAATGCGTTAGCTGCAGCACTAAGGGGCGGAAACCCCCTAACACTTAGCACTCATCGTTTACGGCGTGGACTACCAGGGTATCTAATCCTGTTTGCTCCCCACGCTTTCGCGCCTCAGTGTCAGTTACAGACCAGATAGTCGCCTTCGCCACTGGTGTTCCTCCAAATCTCTACGCATTTCACCGCTACACTTGGAATTCCACTATCCTCTTCTGCACTCAAGTTCCCCAGTTTCCAATGACCCTCCACGGTTGAGCCGTGGGCTTTCACATCAGACTTAAGAAACCACCTGCGCGCGCTTTACGCCCAATAATTCCGGACAACGCTTGCCACCTACGTATTACCGCGGCTGCTGGCACGTAGTTAGCCGTGGCTTTCTAATAAGGTACCGTCAAGGTACAGCCAGTTACTACTGTACTTGTTCTTCCCTTACAACAGAGTTTTACGAACCGAAATCCTTCTTCACTCACGCGGCGTTGCTCCATCAGGCTTTCGCCCATTGTGGAAGATTCCCTACTGCTGCCTCCCGTAGGAGTCTGGGCCGTGTCTCAGTCCCAGTGTGGCCGATCACCCTCTCAGGTCGGCTACGCATCGTCGCCTTGGTGAGCCGTTACCTCACCAACTAGCTAATGCGCCGCGGGCCCATCCTATAGTGACAGCCGAAACCGTCTTTCAGTCTTTCACCATGAAGTGAAAGAGATTATTTGGTATTAGCCCCGGTTTCCCGGAGTTATCCCAAACTATAAGGTAGGTTGCCCACGTGTTACTCACCCGTCCGCCGCTAAATCAGAGGAAGCAAGCTTCCTCATCATTCGCTCGACTTGCATGTATTAGGCACGCCGCCAGCGTTCGTCCTGAGCCAGGATCAAACTCTCCATAAAAGAAATTTGATAAGCTCAAATTGTTTTGCTGGCATCAATTTTGATGTCCAAAATTTTATTTCGTTCACTTACCGAAGTGAGTTACTAAAAACTTTATTGATTACGTTTTGCTTGTTCAGTTTTCAAGGTTCATAAGTCGTTTTACAGCGACTTCTTTATATTAACATTTCACTCAGTTTGTGTCAACCACTTTTTTATAAAAAGTTTTTTCTGTTTCTCTAAGTGGATTTCGTTATGTCTTAGCGACAATTAATATAATACAATAGCAATATACTAGTCGTCAATACTTTTTATAAAAAAATATCGAGGTATTTTCTATACCTCGATTACAAGCATACTACAGACCTTATTCTATTTCTAGAGATTCTTTATTTACTTTATAATGTCGGTGGAATATCATTTCGCTTTTCGCGACTACAGGATTAATTAGAATATAACCCTTGTCTACTAAATACTCAACAAACACTTCTAGGTCAACAGAGTAGTTAACAAGTTCGTTATGATCATGTAATTCTTGAATTGTCCACGTCTCTTTAGCTTGCATTACTTCTAATATATGTTGTGCACCATCTTGTGTGCGCGAATGAATTAGAAATTCACTTGCGATAAATAAAAGCTCTAATCGCTTTTCAATCGGTTCGTTACTCATAACAAGTTCTTCATATAACTTATAAATTGCCGGTTCAATTTTTTTCACTTGCGCCCAAACAGTTACTTCTGGATAAAGTCCGCTATCGATAATTGATAAACGCCCTAAATGATGTAATGAGTCTACTACATGATTGTATGCATCAAGATAGCTACCTTTATCAAAATATTCTTTTCCTTCTAAGTAACGTCGAATTAGTTTTGAAAATTGAATGCCCGTTTTAATTTTACGACCATTAAACGGAAACTCTTGTAACTCAATTTTTAATTTATGAAGGAATTCATTGCGGTCAAATAATACTTTGCCAAAGAAAATCCAATCGACCACCTTTTTGTTAGAGCCAATTAACAACCATTTGCGTAATAATTTCTCTGTTACAGTATGTAAGGCTACCTTATTTCCTTCATATAAGTAGTGTTTTGTAAAAACAGGCTGCTCCGCTTCTTTCACGATTATTAGTAAGACCGTATCAAATGTATCGGTAACATTACTTTGCTCTTCGCGCTTTTCCATTAAAATAACGCCTAATGTATTCGACTGACTTGCACGTTCTTGGTATATTGGACGCAAAACTTGCTCCATGTTCAGTCCTCCTCTGTTCGTTTTGTGACCTCTTATTTCGTTAAAAATTCGACATACTCTAGAAGTATTCCTTCTTTCCTTATACTCAACGCTAAAATACTTTGTCCTTATATGTTATAGTAGATTTTAGATTGGGAGGCAAGATGCTATATGAAACCTTACAAAAGTAAAATTAATAAAATCCGTTCATTCGCATTAGCACTTATTTTTATCGGCTTTGTAGTCATGTATGGGGCCATCTTCTTTAAAAATAATCCCGTGCTTGTACTAATCTTTATGACTCTTGGCTTACTTTGTATAATCGGTAGTACAGTCGTTTACGCTTGGATTGGCCTTCTCTCAACACGAGCAGTCCAAGTACAATGCCCTAATTGTAACAAATATACAAAAGTATTAGGTCGTGTGGATATGTGTATGTATTGCAATGAACCGTTAACATTGGATCCAACACTTGAAGGAAAAGAGTTCGATCAATCTTATAACAATAAGACAAAAAAATCCTAGCCCTTAATAGAGCTAGGTTTTTTTATTGTACTTTTGCAGAAACAACTTTACACGAAGGACATGTGCCATATATTTCTAAACGATGTGAGTGCACATCAAAGCCAGTAACTTGTGAAGCAAAATGTTCAATTTCATCGAGGCCAGGGTAATGGAAGTCGACAATTTTACCACAGCATTCACAAATCATGTGATAGTGATCATTCGTTACGAAATCAAAACGACTTGAAGCATCTCCATAAGTCAGCTCCTTTACTAAACCAACTTCACGAAATACTCGCAAGTTATTGTAAACGGTAGCTACACTCATATTTGGGAATTTCCCTTCAAGTGCTTTATAAATTTCATCGGCCGTTGGATGTGCCATTGATTGTATTAAATATTCCAAAATAGCATGACGCTGAGGAGTAATACGTACACCAGTTGTTTTTAACGTGTCAAGTGCATCTTGTAAATGCGTTGCAGACATCGTCATGCACCTCTTTTCATAAGTATTATTAATTTATAATTGTTATAAATAGTGTATCGAATAAAGCTAACATCTGTCAACATTTGCCCATTTTACTTATGAAAAATTACAACTCAATACCCTCTTGACAGATCCATAATATTTTCTAAATCAATATCTCCATTAAGCCACTTTATCAAGCTTGGCTTAAATATATTTAAGCTGCGTTCAACATAACGTGAAGAATGACTTGAAATATGCGGTGATACGATAACATTCGGCAGTGTCCATAATGGACTATTCGCAGCAAGTGGCTCTTGCTCAAATACATCAAGTACTGCATAGCCAATTTCGTCAGCTTTAATTGCTTGAATTAACACCTTTTCGTCCACCAAGTTTCCACGTCCAAAATTCATGAAAATAGCATTATTTTTCATCACTTTAAAATGTTCTTCATTCCATAAATGCGTTGTCTCCGTTGTTTTTGGTAACACAGAAATGACAATATCCGCTTTAGGTAAAGCTTCTAAAAGTTTATCGAAGCTCACCATAACATCCATATATGGCGCTTCTTTTCCAGAGCGGTTACAACCGATTGTTGCCACTCCAAAAGCTTGTAGTAAACGACCAACCTCCGATCCAATCGCACCTGGCCCTAAAATTAAGGCTGTGCTATCTCGTAATTCCGTTTGTTTTCCTTTTTTTGACCACTCACTTTTCTTTTGTTGCTCATACATCCAAGGTAATGCACGTTTAATGGCTAGAATATGAGCAAGCATCGATTCCGCCATTGGTGTTTTATGAATTCCTCGAACATTTGATACTAAAATTTCTCGGTCTGCGATTGCTTGTGCTGGCATTTTTTCTACACCCGCAGAGGCAACAAAAATCCACTTGAGTTTTGTTGCGTATTGTAAAATGTCTTCATTTAAATCTTCACCGTATGTAACCAACACATCTGCTTTTTGAAGTTCCTCCGTTGATAAACTACTTTCAAATACGAAATCAACTTGTGGAAACTCCTCTACTAATGGCTCACGTAATTCTAGTCGTGGCTCAAACGTAAAATAGATTCTCATTTCGTCGCCTCCTGCTGTGCTAAAAATGTATACACTTCTTCAATATGATTTTTCACGCGTACTTTGCGCCATACTTTCATAAGATTGCCTTCTGAATCAATTAAAAACGTTGAACGTTCAATACCCATAAACTCACGTCCGTACATTTTCTTTAATACCCATACACCATAAGCTTCTGCAACTGCATGATCCTCGTCCACTAAAAGTGAGAAAGGTAGTCCATGCTTATCAATAAACTTTGTATGCTTCTTTATATCATCTGGGCTAACACCTAACACTATCGCATTTAACTGACTGAAATCATCATACTTGTCCCGGAAGTCACAAGCCTGTGTCGTACAGCCCGGTGTCATATCTTTTGGATAAAAATATAAAATAACGTTTTGCCCTTTAAAATCTGTTAAATGCACCTTTTCTCCTTTTTCATTTATAAGTGAAAAATCTGGTGCTTTTTTTCCTTCTATTAATGACATACACTCTCCTCCTCTGCACTTCCTATTTTACTCTAAGTAACATATCAAGTCATATTCCTTATTTTCTTTGGATTTCTTACACTGATAGGTCTACAATAGATTAAGAATCATTACTTAGGAGGCAATATATATGAATCACTCAAAATCTGAAGCAATACATGCAGAAGCGCTACAGCACATCGTTGGTGGTGTTAACAGCCCTTCGCGTTCTTATAAAGCAGTTGGTGGCGGTTCTCCTATCTCGATGGCACGAGGAAAAGGTGCTTATTTCTGGGATATTGACGGTAACCGTTATATCGATTATCTAGCAGCCTATGGACCTATTGTGACAGGTCACGGTCACCCACATATCGCGAAAGCCATTTCACATGCAGCTGAAAACGGCACATTATTTGGCACACCTACTGAATATGAAGTTACATTTGCCAAAATGCTAAAAGAGGCTATTCCTTCAATGGATAAAGTACGCTTCAACAACTCTGGGACTGAAGCTGTAATGACAACAATTCGTGTTGCACGTGCATACACGGGCCGTACAAAAATTATGAAATTCGCCGGCTGCTATCACGGCCACTTCGATTTAGTGTTAGTGGCTGCAGGCTCTGGACCTGCTACACTTGGTACACCTGATTCAGCAGGTGTTACTACTGCAACAGCTGAAGAAGTGATCACTGTGCCTTTTAACAATCCAGCAGCGTTTACGGACGCTATGGATAAATGGGGCGACCAAATTGCTGGTATTTTAATTGAGCCAATAGTCGGTAATTTCGGAATAGTAGAGCCAAATCCCGGCTTCTTAGAATTGGTGCATGCAACAGCACAAGCAAAAGGCGCTTTAACAATTTATGATGAAGTGATCACTGCCTTCCGCTTCCATTACGGTGGCGCTCAAAATTTACTCGGCTTAACGCCTGACCTTACTGCACTAGGGAAAGTAATAGGTGGCGGTTTACCAATCGGCGCTTATGGAGGACGTAAGGAAATTATGGATACAGTTGCTCCACTAGGTCCTGCCTATCAAGCAGGTACAATGGCAGGTAATCCCGCATCAATGCAAGCAGGGATTGCATGCTTAGAGGTATTGGCAACTCCAGGTATCTATGATGAAATGGACCGTCTTGGTGCGATTTTAGAAGAAGGTATTGTTGCTGCAGCTTCAAAACATGATGTTACAATTACAGTAAATCGTTTAAAAGGTGCCCTTACGATTTACTTCACAGATGTGAAAGTAGAAAACTATGACCAAGCGGAAAACTCAGACGGGGAAATTTTCGGACGCTTCTTTAAATTAATGCTGGAACAGGGCATTAACTTAGCCCCATCTAAATATGAAGCATGGTTTTTAACAACAGAGCATACTGAGGCAGATATTCTCGAAACAATAAAAGCTGTGGACTATGCATTTTCACAATTATAATTAAATGACAATCCGAAGGCGACTTTCCTTAGAGAGTCGCCTTTTTCATTTAGGAAAACACAAATCTATGTATTTTATAAGCACTTCCTTCTATAATGTAAAGAAGCTTAAAAATTTTAGACAGAAAGGACATCCATTTTCTATGAAATTAGGTGCCCGTGTATTTAAAACAGGTGTTGCAATTGTCTTTGCATTGTTTATTGCAGAATTGTTACATTTACCTTCACCAGTATTTGCTGGAATTGCTGCGATTTTTGCGATTCAGCCTTCAATTTATCGTTCGTATCAAACCATTGTCGAGCAAGTACAGGCAAATATAATTGGTGCAACCATTGCTGTTATTTTTGGTTTACTCTTTGGTCACCATATTGTCGCAATAGGCATTGCTGTCGTTATAACGATTGGATTCATGCTGAAATTTAAACTGGAGAAATCATTGTCATTAGCTCTTGTGACAGTGGTAGCGATTATGGAGATCCAAGGCGATGATTTCATTACATTTGGCCTAATTCGCTTTTCAACCATTTTAGTCGGCGTGTTGGCAGCTTTTGTCGTCAATTTATTTTTCTTACCACCTAAATACGAGGTGAAACTGTTCCGTAAAATTTATTTTTTACAAGATGATATTATTCGTTGGACACGACTCGCTGTTCGTCAGGCTTCCGAGCATACATCTACAAAAGCAGCTATCAGTAAATTCAAAGATCGTATGTTACGCGTCGATACATTGTATGATTTTTATAAAGAAGAACGTAATTACATTAAAAATAAAAAGTTCGTGAAAGTGAGAAAGCTGGTAGTGTACCGACAAATGATTACAACGTCGAAGAAAAGTTTGGAGCTCTTACATCGTTTGCATAAACATGAAAATGAAATTGCCCATCTACCAACACAGTTCCATTTAATGATTCAAGAACGATTAGATTTTCTCCTCACCTATCATGAACAGCTATTATTAAAGTACACAGGCAAATTAAAACCCGAGCATTCTGAATGGAGCAAGCATATTGATTATGTCCAGCGTAATGAATTGATGGAGATTTTCATTAAACAAGTGTCATATGCTCGTGAAGAAGGAGATACTGAGTTTTCAAGCTATCACCTCCTATATATCTTATCGCGCATTTTAGATTACGAGGAAAACCTAGAGCATTTGGACACATTGATTGTGTCGTATCAAAACTATCACGGTCAGGAAATTAATCTAGAAATTGAAGAAGAGTTTATTTAATTTCAGAGAGGCTGGGACAAAAGAGAAAAAGTGTTAAATTGACTGCTGTCGATCTAACACTTTTTTGCTGTAAGCGTTGATGTCCGCTACGGCGGACGCTTACCGGTGTCGCCGCCTTCGCTACCATCAACTAGTCTCTCTTCTGAATTTTATTGATTCCAAAAGGAAGAACGTCTAAATTTTTCTTCATTTTTAGATAGCAAAAATTTAATAACGACTTTGCTCCTCTTTCTTAAAATTTAAAGTTATGCCCCAGCCTCTTTTTCTTTTAATTTCTACTAATTTGTAAGTATTTTTATAATAAAGTATAATTATCATAATTTACATAATTGAGGAGGTATGGTTTATGGTGAATTTAAGCAAGATAGAATTAACAAAAAGAGGCCAATCTATCAACTTAACGAAATCTCAAGATCAAGGTATAGGAGAAATCCTTGTCAACTTAAACTGGAATCAACAATCTGTTAAACCTTCTGGTGGTTTTTTATCATCCTTATTTGGCACTAAATCGAGCAGCGGAATTGACTTGGATTTAGGTTGTTTATTTGAATTAACGGATGGTTCAAAAAGTTGCGTACAAGCTCTTGGTAATGCATTTGGTAATTTGCATTCTCCACCTTTTGTTGAACTAGATGGCGATGATCGCACTGGTATGGTAAGCGGGGGCGAAAATTTACGTATTAATGGCGATAAGGTCAAGGATATTAAACGAGTGCTAGTATATGCCTTTATTTATGAAGGCGTAGCTAATTGGTCTGAAGCAGATGGCATTGTGACAATTAATTACAAAACAGGACCTAGTATTGAAGTTCGTTTAAATGAACATCGTAATGGTAAAAACATGTGTGCAATTGCCATGATTGAAAATGTAAATAACGAAACATTTAAAGTTGAGCGCCTTGTTGAATATTTTAATGGTCATAAAGAAATGGATGATGCCTATCACTGGGGTCTCTCTTGGCGTGCCGGACGAAAATAATTTCATTACTAAAATGCGTTCGCCAATATATTTGCTAACGACTACATCCACTATGCCGTAAGTTAACAGCCAACTCAATAAGTTCCTCAATATAAATAAGCCGACACCATTTTACTTGCTAAAAGGTGTCAGCTTTTTTTAGGCTTCATTGCGCATTGCCATGAGCTGTTGCTCTGCTTTCACGCGCTGTTCCGTTTGTTCATCACGTAGCTTTCGATAATTAGAAATTCCCAAAACAATCGTATCCCACATTTCTTCAAGTGTCTGTGGCCTTTCAGGTTGCTGTGCCATTACCGAGCTTAGTTGCACCACATCGCTGTTTACTCCCCCAAATTGTTTCATACGATTTTCAAAGGCAGCTGCAGAATCATTCTGTAGTTTTTGACGTTTTTCATTGACTGCATGCATCATACTCATTTTAAAGACTGGAATTGTTGTTATAAATGCATTATTAATTTGCTCGATTAACTCACTATTTCCATTCCGAATCATCTCAATTTGAGGCGCTGCTAAAATAGCAACCATACGCGATCTTTCTAGCTCATCTATTTTTTGTGTCAGCATATCGGTAATCGTTTGCAAAGTAGTTAGCTCCATTTTTGCAATTTGGTTGCCTGCTTCACTCTGTTTTCTATACATCGGCATTAACGTTGTTGTCACTTCATCCAATTTCATTTCAGCCGCTACAATATATTTTTCGATTTCTAGATAATAAGTTAGATCTTCACGATATAGTCGTGCAAGCATACGATTATCATTCGCTAACGCCTCTTCCATTAGTACAAACTGATAATGGATTTTCTCTATATCCCTACCAAGTAAATTGTACTTCTCAAACAAATCCTCATTCTTTTTCGGCGCACGCTTAAACAACTTAGCGAAAAAGCTTTGCTGCTCGATAACTTCTTTTTTATCAAACTTGGACATTAATGCTTCAAGTTGCTTCAGCAAATCGCCTGATTCATTCACTTTAGATTTTGCCAACATGTTTAATATTTGATCTGAAAAACGTGATAGTTTCGTCGAAGGTTCTTTTCCGAGTGCTATTAAATCTAGTTGATTTTTTATATTAATACGATTTGCTATTTGCTGCACTTCGACATTATGACGTAATTGATGTTTTGTCGCTTCCGCTGTTTCTGCCGTCAGTTGTTCGAGTGCGATGGGTACATTTGACATATTGCGCCTCCTTCCCTACTCATCAAAAAAAGCGATTAAATAGTTTTTTGATCATCTTATCTGGCGCAGGCTTTTGCTGCTTTGGTTCTTCGTATTGTAAATCAAACACCATATGCTCTAAACGATGTCCATCAAAGGTATCCTCTTGCAAATGTTTTTCTAAATCGAGTTTGCCTGTTGGATTATAAAATACAATATCAACCCCAAAACGATTTAAAAACGCAAGTAAAGCAGCGTCTTCACGGGCTAACGTAGGCTGTTGTGGCGCTTGGTAAAGTACAAGTTTGGGTACTTCCTGTGAATAATCAAAGCTTTGCAATAGACGCAGTATTTCTTTTGGAATCATGGCCATCTGCTTAAATAAAAATAGCTGTAAATCATACTTCGATTCATTTGGCAGTTGTTTCAAAAGTGGTTGTTCGCAAGATGTTTTAATGGTGTGTGCAATTGCTTGTTGTAGTTCTAGCGACAACTCATCATACTGCCACCAGTCACTTTGCAAAATACGCTCAGTGGATAATTCCCCATTCACAAGACAATGCTTATAATGGAAATGGAAATTAGCTCTACTCGCTTTCGCGTATGGAAACTCTTGCACAAATACGGTTTGCGGACTGGCAAGTATCTTATGCATATAATGCCAATATTCTTCACGTCTACTCGATACACCACTAATTTTTGCAAAAATCACAGGAATCACAACCTCATTCCCAATGACTTCGAACTTCGGACGCACCATTGCCTTTTCATTGGCATAAATAAAAATATCGTCATATGTCATTCGTAAAGTTAAAGAACGAGGCATAAAATCTTTAAATTGCCATGGTCGATAAACGCCCGATTGTTGATCGTGCATTAACTGCTCAAAATGTTGACTGGAGCGATAGCCAACGGTTGCCTGACGATCACGAAGCTTATCGGGGAATGGCTGTAATGTTGTTTGGCTAGCGTAGGCATGTGTAATAGAGAACATATTCGTTACATCCACTTCTGCAAATTCATCGATGGCAGCAGGATGGAAGATTAATACATCACATCCTAGTTCCATTAATAACAACAAGAAATATCGTTGACTAATCGTCGTTTCGCCATACCAAACAACCTTTGGAAAATCATCCGTAGGCTTCATAGTTTTCGCCCATTGAATCCAGTGGTTCTTTAGCCATTTCACCATATCAATTAAAAAACGACGAAAATCATTCGCTAGTAAACCCAGTGATTGCTGATCACGAAAGCGCTCCACAACGCGAATGGTTGCAAGCTGCAAATGACGATTCATTGTAACATCATCATGCTTTGGAATAAGCTGATGGCCATACATCATCGCAATAAGTCGGTTGATAGACAAGCCTTTGGGTGTTTGCTGATGTTGCTCTAAAATACTTTGCAACGCTTGAAAATCCTTTTGTTCAATGTGTTTATTTAATTCTTCACTTAAAATATAAACGCTTGGATTTTGTGACAATGTATATAGTGAGTTAAAATAATCATCTTCTTCTATTGGTACACCTAATACTCGAACGGCAATGCGACTAAAACGTATTTGTTGCTCGGTCACCTCATAAAGTGCACGCAATTTCGGTGAATCTTGAAACGCTTGTAGCCAATCATCAGGATCTCGTTCCAACACTGATTCTATCGTGATTGTTTGCATACAAAACGTCACCTCCTTACATGGTCTTACACAGTTGGTTGTTTTGCTACTAGTCGTAACACATCTTCAAGTAAACTTTGCGTAAACGCTTCACCACTATAAGCTGAATATATTGTATTCTCTAGCACTCGTGGTTGTTTATCTTTTAAATCACCGTGAGCTGGTGTATAGCCTATATCCGCCATAGCGAGCATACCGTAATCCATAATGGAATCGCCCGCAGCCACATGCACATCATATGTACAATGTTCTTTTAAATAGGCAATCGCCGCTTCCTTCGTTAACACTTTCGGCAAAAAGTATAATTTTCTCCCTTGTAAGAGGACATGCCAACCAAGCACATCAAACTCCTGAATCATTACCTGGACTACATCTGGTTCTAAAACTGTTAGGTCTACATGATGAACATAAAAGAGTTCATCAACATAAAATGAACGTTGTAGCCAATTGTCGGATTTCACCATATCAAAGCGTCGCAACATATCGGCATCTGGAATCGAGGTATCTTCAATACGTTTACGTATTATTTTTGCCCATTCTTCATTCGGATAACCTTTTTCTAATATTGTACCCCCATTAGTTGTAATTGCAAAAGTTGGACATAGCTCATTTATCAAATGAATGCGTTTATATTGATGCAATGCACGGGTAGTTACTGGCACGAATAACGTTCGATCATGTACCTGATGCAGTAATTTCGTTGTCGCTTCCGTCATCATACTCATCACTTCACCATCTTTTCGTTCAGCTTCGACTGACAGTGTTAGTGCTGGGAAATTTGCCATCATACGCTTTGAATAGATTAGCGTACGGTCTAAATCCGATGTAAATAGTAGCATGAATTCTCTCCTCTATACTTCTTTTATTAAGCCGCAACATGCGTACGACATCTTCGGATATTCTTCAACCGGTACATTTTTTTCTTTAGCTAATAACAATATGTGCTCAAGTTCGTTCGTATATCTAGGATTGATTAAAATTTTCCAAGGTATGCGACGAAGTAACACACGCGTCGTTTCACCAACACCAGGTTTCACGAAATGAATATTTGTAATCCCTAAATCTTGTTGAATCGCCTGCACGGATTTCATGCCTTGCCATGTAATTGGAGATTGTGAGTGCGCACGTATTTGCTGCGCGACTTCATGTTGAACTTGGTTAAAATAAACACTCACACGGTCGATATACAAGTTCGATACATCAACGTCCTCTAGCTCTTTATAATACTTAGCCCCATGGAAGTCATGTTCCTTCATAAACTGTAAATTCAATACTGTGCGACTCACTAATCCAGACACTGTTGAATTTAAACAGGCAGATGGAATCAAAAAATCTTCACGTGTACCATAAATTGACGTACAGTGTCCAGGGTCAGCCAATACAGCTAATGTAGCATCTAGTTGGGCTTCATGATTTGCATTGAAAAGGTCACACGATTGTTGCAATTCCTTCGTAATCGCACCTTTCCCAGTCCAACCATCTATAAATTGAATGTGCGCTGATGGATGCTCAGTAAAGATATAACGAATGGCCGTCTCATCAATACCACGACCACGAAGTATGGAAATCGTATAATGTGGCACTTGAACGTTGTATCGCATTTTTATATAGCGCTTAATCAAAATACCAATCGGTGTACCAGCTCTCGCTAAACTAACGAGCACTAACTGCTCTAACCCTTGTCGTGCTACAATTTGTTCCGCCACAATCCCAACAGCCAGCGCAATACGTTGTGCATAGTCATCTAATGTTTTGTAAAACAGTTCCATATAAGCTTCTGATGGATGATATTCGACAGGGAGCATTTCTGAATAATGTGTACCTGACTGGATAAGGCGCTCACGTTTTTCGTTGTTTAATTCAAGAGTGACGTTACTAATATCTCGTAGTAAAAAGACAACATCCTCAGGAGAATAACTTCCCATTTTATCGGGTTGCATTTCTAATCGCATTATTCCCCCTCCAATTCATGCAGACAAATCACATAAACTTTTGCGTCACTTACTGATTGTAGTGCATGCACAACTCGTGCAACAATCTCTTTACTTGCTATACGTTCTACGACTAAAAAAAGTTCCGAGTACGGATGACTTTGTATATTATATAAATAATTTTCAACACCATTATTTTCTGGGCTCTCAAAAGCTAGTTTCTCAGAAATTGTATAGCCCGTATCATGTGCACAATAAATCGGACTACGTGTTGTCGATTGAACATAAACGTCCTCACCTAAATAATTAGCTATTTGCATCGGTACATACATAAATTCACCCGTTCCAATAACAAGTGCTGGGCCATCTGTTCTTAGTTTTTTTAACTGTAGAGCGATCCCCTCTATTGTACGTTTTTGTTCCACATGCTGTTCGGACGTTAACATAAATCTCCCAGTTGCTAGTAGATATGGTGCCTCGTTTTCAATCCCATTTTCTGCAATCGAGCGATAACATTTTCGTTCAACCGGTTCCTTTATAGATAGTAATGACAGATTTTGAGTCTCCTGCATAGTTACTCCCACTTGTTGGCTTGTTAAATGTGGTTCTCCACTACAGTTAAATTGTCCACGCATAATTGCTATAAAATCAATCGTTATATCCCACTTCTTCTCCATTTGGTGAATGAAAGCTTGCTGTTGAGCAGAGCGCCAATCTAAAATGGATAACACAGAATATTGCTTCACATAAGGAAATCTTCGTCGCAGTGTTTCAATTATATTAACCACAGTATTTCCTGTTGTAATCTCGTCATCGATTAACACAATACGCTTGGCTTGTCGTAACTTCTCTGGTTGTTCACTATAAATGCGATGACTCGTTGCATGTGAATGCTCTTCTTCAAAAGTCACAAATGGCTCAAGATCAGGTAAAAGTTCACGTGTAGTGTGAATATACATCCCCTTTGAACCAAAAGCATTAAATACCGCATGCCCAAGTGCTGTCGCTGTTTCTGCAAAGCCAATAAATAATGTATCATCTAAGAGATCTAGGGGTCGTGCCTCTACTCGTTGTACTATTTCTTGAACGCCTTGCTGTTTTTTTAGTGCCTGTACAATAGTTGGAAGTAACAAAGCTTCCTCACCAACAAGCTTCTCATGATACATCATTGCTAGCAATGTTCCAGTAAGTATCGGTACTTGCGGTCGCACTGCTAAATGCTTGCCAAGAACGGTGCTGACAAATAAAAATTTTCTCTTTTTATTAATACGTGCGGCCATTTTAAATAAATCTGTTACGGCAAAATCGTACGGATTATTTGTTATCGTAATATCAATTTCATAGTCCTGAAAAATATTCAACCTGCTCTTCAGTTGTGGCATCCATACTTCCTCCTACTTCAGTATTCAATAAAAGGGACGCGAAATCTACAGATTCATTGTATACACCATAGACATGCGCTTGGCGTAAAATTTGCTGCGCCCACCTCGTATGAGGCTTCATTTCATTCATTTTGTTGGCATAATGACTTTTTATCACACCTTTTTGACCGTCATTATGCTCTACAATGCTTAATGCATCTAAGTATTCTTCGTACGAAACGACATATAGCGCATGTACAACACGAATATGACTAGGATGAATAATCGTTTTACCTAAAATGCCATTTTGTCTATCCATTAAGACTTCCTTAATCAAGCCATCTAAATAATCATCGAGTAATGCTTGGCGTGCGTGTAGCGCTCCTTTTTCACTAAATGGTGTCGCTCTCAATGCTGGCTTCAATACACGCTGATTACTGAAATATTCCCATACAGGCCCAGAAATAACAAAACCGTCTTCCTTACGCCCTAACACATTGACTATATCTGCAATGCAATCTCGAATAACCGCTATATCGTAAATCGTTGAATCTACACGACGACGTATACCATATATCCCACAAAAATCAGTGGCACCAATGCGAACATTTAATACGCGTTCTCTGTATTGATGTAGCACTTCCTTAATTGCAAACAACGCATCCATACGGGATTCCTTATACAAAATATCACGACTTTCCAAAATCGGCATGCCAAATAACGTGAGCTGATGCTGTTGAATCGTTTGTTCAAGTAAGTCAAAATAAGTAGCTCCTAGCACCGCCGAAAACTTAGGAAATACATAGCCTGTTAGGACTTCTTGATGTTTTCCTAAAGTAGTTGTCAAAAATAAAAATTGCTCGACACTACGTACACGAATAAATATAAGAGGTAAGTTTTGAAGTTGGATTTCCTTATTTTCATAAAGGGTATAAAGCGCACTAATATCCGCTATTATTTTCTCTTCACATTGTGCTAACTCTGCATCTCCAACAGCATCTTCTAAATCAATGACAAAAGAAGTCAGGTCTCTATATTTCTGAGATTGAACCATTGCTGAAATATTAGGCATCGATGCAGGCATATATAATGTGGCACCTAATGTATAGGCTAAAATATTTGGATTATCGAATTTTGTAAAAGGTTGTGGCTTTTTATAAAAAATAGCATCCGTTTCAGTTGCAAAATGTTGCATCTACTTCTCTCCTTCATCAAAAGAATTGACATTGTGGGAAAAGGCACTGTATCAGCCTGCTTTTATTACAGACCAATACAGTGCCTTTAGTTACGTTGCTTTCTTATTCAACTTATGTATAACAAAAGTTAGTAAAAAGGCTACGATTAAAATAACGAAGAAAACTTCGTGTGATAAATGGAAACCGAAAACACCAGCAAACATTTTAATCGCAATTATCGCAATTAATATAAATGCAGTAGTTTCAAGCTCTGGTACACGTTCAATCAAGGTTAAAAATACACCTGCGATTGTACGCATCATAATAATCCCTAATACGCCACCTAATAATAGAACCCATACTTGATCTGAAATCGCAAATGCAGCTAAGATCGAATCTACTGAAAAGGCGATGTCCATTAATTCGACTGAGATAACCGTTGCCCAGAAGGTACCAAACACTCGGACCATCCAGCCACTTTTCTTAAATTCTTTTGCTTCTTCCTCGTCTCCACTTTTGTTTTTGAAGTGCGAAATAACGATCCAGGCCAAATAACTTGCACCTAGCACTTTCACAATCGAGAACTTAACTAGATATACACCGATACCTATGAAGATAAAACGGAAGAAGTATGCTCCGAACATCCCGTACATTAAAGCTTTTTTTCGTTGTTTAGCAGGTAGGTGCTTAACGAGCACTGCTAACACCAGTGCATTATCCGCAGACAATAATCCTTCCATAATTACCAAAGAAAGAATAAGCCCCCAGGATACAGGATCAGTTAAAACTTCTCCCCACATTTGCCAGTTAAAAAACTGTGCATATGTATTCAATATCTCATGTATTATGTCCAAAAAAGCTCCTCCATCAATTACATACCATCCATCTCCGCGTAATTTTACCTACTACTTCGCTTTCGGTACAAAAAAACAATTGTGTATCTTACTACGCTTTTTTGCAGGTAAATGACTATATAGATTTTGAATTGTGCTTACTAATTTCAAAATCTATATAGTTGTCAAAGATCTTTACTAGATTTTATTGTAAGCCGTATGCATTAACTAATGCACCAAGTCCACCTTGGTAGCCTGAACCAACAGCAGCAAATTTCCACTCGCCATTGTGACGGTATAATTCACAGAATACAACGGCTGTTTCAATGCTGAAATCTTCTCCTAAATCATAGCGAAGAACTTCTGAACCTGTGTCTTCATTTGTTAAACGAACATAAGCATTTAATACTTGTCCAAAGTTTTGATGACGACCTTCCGAATCGTAAATTGTGACTGTCACTACTATTTTTTCAATTTGAGGAGATACTTGTTTTAAGTTCACAAGAATTTTTTCGTCATCCCCATCACCCTCACCCGTACGGTTATCACCTGTATGCACGACTGATTGGTCTGAACTTGTTAAATTATTGTAGAAGATAAAATCCTGCTCATTTCGGCATTTTCCAGATGCATCTAGTAAAAACACAGAGGCATCTAAGTCGAAATCATTTCCGCCATCAAATTGTTTTACATCCCAACCTAAACCAATACCTACATTATTTAAGCCTGGATCCTGCTTCATTAAATCAATGCGTTGCCCTTTACTTAACTGAATACCCAATTAGAAAATCTCCCTTCCTCGTGTATGATGTATTAATTTACGTTTAATCCATAGTCATTACATAGTGCAGCTAAACCACCCTGATAACCTGCTCCAACTGCGTTGAATTTCCATTCGCCATTATGTCGATATAACTCGCCTACAACTACAGCTGTTTCAATACTGAAATCTTCTCCTAGATCATAGCGGATGACTTCTTCATTTGTTGCCGCATTGACAATACGGATGAAAGCATTAGATACCATACCAAAGTTTTGGTTACGTGCATCTGCGTCATGGATTGTAACAGTAAATGCTAGTCGTTGAACATGTGCCGGTATTTGTGTCAATGCTACCTTCACTACCTCATCATCACCATCACCATCACCAGTTAAGTTATCTCCCGAGTGTTCAACTGAGCCGTTACCACCAGTAGTATTGTTATAGAAGATAAAATCACCTTGATCTGCTACTTTACCTGTATCAGCAAGTAAAAATACAGATGAATCTAGGTCAAAATCGTTTCCACCATCATATTTATTTGTGTCCCAACCTAAACCTACAATAACATTTGTTAATCCTGGATTCGTTTTCGTTAAATCTACTTTTTGACCTTTTTGTAATGAAATACCCATTTTTATATTCCTCCTAGTTTTTAGTGTTCATTCCTTTTTTTCAGAGCTTAATAATACCTGTCATTTCGCTGGAATGAAGTTGAAATTATTGATATCTTCGAGCTACGTCGCCAAGTTTCACGTCATTCGTACCACTACCAACAGCCGCAAACTTCCACTCATTGCCATGGCGATAAATTTCCCCACATACTAATGTCGTTAAGTTCGAATAGTTATCAGTTAAATTATAACGAATTAGTTCGGCTCCTGTCTTGTCATCATACACACGAATATATGCATTTTGAATCATTCCAAAATGTTGATTGCGTCCAGCTGCATCATAAATATTAACAATAAATACCATTTTATCATATTGTGCTGGAATTGCTCCTAACTCAATTGTAATAACTTCATCATCACCATCGCCATCACCTGTTAAATTATCACCTGAGTGTCGAATAGAACCGCAATTACTTGATAATTTTCCAAAGTAAATAACATCATCGTTTGCCACTAATTTATCATTTTGGAGCATTAATACAGAGGCATCACAGTCAACATTTTTACCGCCACCGCTACCTCCACCAGAAAATAAACCACCTAAGAATCCACCACTTTTTGTTTGGCTTACTGGATCCCAGCCCAAACCAACTTTAATTTTATTTAAACCAGCATTACCTTTTGTTAAATCAACACGTTGTCCTTTTTGCAAATTAATTCCCAATGTCAACATCCTCCTATACATTGAATGCGTTTCCAGCTGAAAACGTATGTAAATTCTTTTAATAAATGAAGCTAAAACTTTATACGTTTATAAAAGTATCATCCAAATTTACACTACTCCCATAAAAAGATAAATTCAGCCTATCTCAAGTCTAAAATAACATGACAAAAAATTCAATTAATGCCCCCGAAAAGGTTTAAATCATTTAACATTCTTGAAAACTTTTGGAATATTTTAATAGTATTCTTTCTGGTAACATAAAAAAAGCCTTCTAGTTTTATAATAAGAAGGCTTTTTACACTTTTTTTAGCTTTTCATCTTCGGATCGAGTGCATCACGTAATCCATCCCCCATTAGGTTAAAGCCTAGTACCGTTAGCATAATAGCAAGACCTGGAAAAATCATCGTCCACGGAGCATTTAGTAAATAAATGCGTGCATCTGCTAGCATTTTCCCCCACTCTGGTGCCGGCGCTTGGGCACCTAACCCAAGAAAGCCTAGTGCTGCTGCTTCGATAATAGCCGTTGCAATGGCCAGTGTACCTTGCACGATAACAGGAGTCATCGAGTTCGGTAAAATATGGGAGAATAAAATGCGCATATCACGCATGCCAATTGCTTTCGCAGCGACAATATATTCCTCTTCCTTTACACTCAATACCTTCGAGCGAATTAAACGCCCAAAGTTAGGTACGTTTATAATTGCAATCGCAATCAACGCATTTTGTAGTGACGGTCCAAGCACCGCTACGACAGCGATAGCAAGTAAAATACTAGGAAATGCTAGCATAATATCAAAAGCACGTGAAATAATGGTATCAATCCATCTCCCATAATAACCTGCAATGATTCCAAGTAAACTCCCCACTACAACTGATAGAATTACCGCAAAAAAGCCTACCCACAATGAAATACGAGCACCATGTATAATACGAGAGAAAATATCACGTCCAAAATCATCAGTTCCAAACCAATACTCACTGGATGGCGCTATTAATCTTTTCGTTAAATCTTGCTCATTAATGCCTTGTGGAGCAATCATTGGACCAAATACTGCAAGCACAATAAAAAATATTACAATGCCCGCGCCTGCTAGGGAGACTTTACTCTTTTTAAAGCTACGCCAGCCTTCTTTCCAAGGACCAACCGCACGATTCTGTGCTGCTTCTTTTCTTACATCTACTGTTCCAGCCATAAATCGCAGCTCCTCCCTATTTATATTTAATCCGCGGATCAATTACTGTATACAATAAATCCACGATTAAGTTAATCATGATGAAAATAAAAGCGATGACTAAAATTCCTGATTGAATAACAGGATAATCACGGAAGCCAATCGCTTCGTAAATATAACGTCCGATTCCTGGCCAACTGAAAATGGTTTCTGTTAAAATTGCACCACCTAGGAGTAAACCTGTTTGCAAACCGATGACCGTTAACACTGGAATAATAGCATTTTTCAATGCATGCTTATAGACAACAATAAACATTTTTTGCCCCTTTGCTCTAGCAGTTCGTACATAGTCAGAGCGCATGACTTCAAGCATAGATGAGCGAGTCATGCGAGCAATAATAGCCATTGGAATTGTAGCGAGCGCCAATCCAGGTAATACTAATCGCTTTAATACCTCAATAAATTGATCGAAACGCCCTTGAATGAGTGTATCAAGTAAATAAAAATGCGTAATGGCGGTTATAGGATCTCGCACATTCTCTCGCCCAGAATTCGGCAACCAATTTAACTTAATGCTAAATGCCCATTGTTCCATCAAACCTAGCCAAAAAACTGGTACAGATACTCCGATTAATGCTATAACCATTGCCAGATAGTCAAACCACGAATTTTGGAACCATGCGGAAATAATACCGGCATTCACTCCGATAATCACTGCAATAATCATCGCAAATAAGGCTAGCTCCGCTGTTGCTGCTAAATATGGAAAGATTTCCTCAGATACCGGAAGTTTCGTACGCAACGAAACGCCTAAATCCCCCTGCAAAATACCACCCAAATAGCTAAAATATTGCGTATACCATGGCTTATCTAATCCTAAACTTGCGTTTAATGCTTCAACCGCCTCTTTCGTCGCCTGTTGTCCTAAAATAACTTGTGCTGGATTACCAGGAATTGCACGAATTAACATGAAGACGATAAAAGACATTCCAAGCAAAACTGGGATTAATTGAAATAAACGTCTCCCCATATAGTGAAGCATCTTCTTCACCTCTCTATTATTTTCTGATTATACTTTTGCCATGAAAAGCATTGAGGTCTATACACATACTGTAGAAAGGGGCAGCCTTCACCAAACGGTTATAACGTTTAGATGATTGGTCTTTCATACAGAAAAACGGGTTGCGACAAACATAGTCACAACCCGTTTCTACAGCGATAGACAAAGCCTACAGCTGTAAAAAGCTTGTTATGTCACTATGATTAAGCGACATCAAAATTCCTGCTACGTTTATTTTATATCTACTGCGTCTAAACGATCAGAACCTGTTGGATGCGCAATATAATTAGAAACTTTTGAGCTTGCACCTAAAATAGGCGTTGAGTGTGCAAGCGGAACCCAAGGAGCATCCGCATGAATAATTTCTTGTGCTTGCTTGTATAGTTCATTACGTTTGGCTTCATCAATTTCAGTTTGTGCATCTACAAATATTTTGTGAAGTTCTGGGTTGTCATAGAATGTATAGTTGTTAGAGCCAATATTGTCTCCATCTAACAATGTGTAAAGGAAGTTATCTGCATCTCCGTTATCGCCAGTCCAACCAAGTAAAAATGCATCTGCCTCTCCATTTTGAGCTTTCTCTAAATAAGTAGCCCATTCAAATGTAACAATTTTCGATGGAATGCCAACATCCGCTAAATTCTTTTGAATTGCCTCTGCCACTTTTTGACCATCTGGCATGTACGGACGTGGTACAGGCATAGCCCATAGTTCAATTTCCTTGCCGTCATAGCCTGCTTCAGCTAATAATGCTTTTGCTTTTTCTGGATCAAATTCATAACCGGTAATATCATCGTTATAACCTGAGATTACTGGAGGCATTGGGTTTTTTGCTGGCTCCGCTAATCCTTCGTAGAATGCATCTACTAAAGCTTGCTTATCAATTGCGTAATTGACTGCTTGACGCACTTTCACATTATCAAATGGTGCACGTGTTACAGTTAATCCAAGATAACCAACATTCATCGATGGGCGTTCAATAATTTGTAATTTTGAATTTGCTTCGATTGATGCTTTATCAGATGGGCTTAAGCCGTCCGCTACATCAATAGCCCCTGTAGTTAGATCGTTTAGACGTACAGAGTTATCAGGAATTGAACGATAGATAACTTTATCTAACTTTGGAAAACCATCAATATAATAATCTGGGTTTTTCTCGATTGTAATAGAATCATTACGCTTCCATTCCACAAATTTGAATGGACCAGTACCTACTGGATCCGTAGATAATCCTTCTTCATTTGCTTCAAATACTGTTGGAGAAGCGATTGCAAATGGAGACATTGCTAAGTTTTTAAGGAATGGCGCTTGTGGTTGGCTTAACTTGAAAACAACAGTGTAATCACCCTCAGCAGTTACTGATTCTATTACTTGCTTGTCACCAACTACAAATTGAGAGCTAAAGTATGGGTGCTTATCGCCGCCAGCCTTCCAACGCTCGACATTTTTAACAACTGCTTCTGCGTTAAAGTCCGTACCGTCATGGAATTTTACACCTTCTTGTAATTGGAATGTGTATGTTAAACCGTCTTCTGATGGCTCCCATGATTTTGCTAAACCTGGCTGAATCGTTACATCTCTATCACCAAAGTTAACAAGTGTTTCATATATGTTGGCTGTAACTGTGAATGATTCACCATCAGTTACTACAGCTGGATCTAGAGCGACAGAGTCGCCTCCACGTCCGTATACTAATGTTTTAGCCCCACCGCCACTGGCTGAGTCTCCACCTGTTGACGTATCTTTTGAACCCGTATCCTTGTTATCTGCGCCACCACATGCAGCTAAGATTGTCGAGAGAACCAGGATAAGCATTACGCCTAATGACCAAAGCTTCTTTTTATTCATTAAATTTCCCCCTAATGTTTTTTATATCATTTAATGTTGTAGCGCATCATAAAGATGACAGGCAACATAATGACCCGTTTTTACTTCTTGCATTTTTGGAACAACTCGTGAACACTCCTCCATTTTAAAAGGACATCTTGTATGGAAAGCACAGCCACTTGGTGGATTCGATGCGCTTGGAATGTCTCCAGAAAGTATAAGCTGTTCGCGTTCAAACGTAGGGTCTGGCACAGGAACAGATGATAGTAAAGCTTGAGTATAGGGATGAAGCGGCTCCGCATATAGATTCTCACTAGCTGTCAGCTCCACTAATTTCCCTAGATACATCACCCCTACACGATTACTTATATGACGTACTACCCCTAAATCATGTGAGATAAAAATATAAGTAAGTTTTAATTCCTTTTGCAATGTCTGCATAAGATTTAAAACTTGGGCCTGAATCGACACATCCAGAGCAGAGACAGGCTCGTCCGCAATTATTAAGCGTGGATTCGTCATAAGAGCACGTGCAATTCCGATACGTTGTCTTTGTCCTCCACTAAACTGATGCGGATAGCGTTTAATGTGATATTCATTTAATCCAACGATTTGAAGAAGCTCTAATACTTTTTGCTTTCTTTCTTTCGAATTTCCCATCCCATGAACAATGAGTGGCTCCTCTAAAATTTTGCCGATATTATGCCGAGGGTTTAGTGATGCGTAAGGATCTTGGAAAATCATTTGAATATCTCTACGTGCTTTACGCATCTCATTATTGGATAATTCCGAAATCATTTTACCTGCGAATTCGATGTCACCTTCTGTCGGCTCAAGCAAACGCATTAATAATCGACCCGTTGTCGATTTACCACACCCTGACTCACCCACAATTCCTAATGTTTCTCCTTCAAACACTTCAAAGGAAACATCATCTACTGCTTTTACATCACCAACTTGGGTGTTCAAAACGCCTTTCCGTATAGGGAAATATTTTTTCAACCCATCAACTTTCAATAACACTTTCGTCATGGTACACCACCTCCTGTTCATCCAGTAAAAAGCATCTCGATTTATGTTGCTCTGACATTTCGTATAAAGGCGGTGTTTCCTGTATACAACGATCCATCACAAATTCGCAGCGCGATGCAAAACGACAACCAACCTTAATGACTCCTGGTTTTGGTACGCTACCAGGAATTGAATAGAGGTTGTCCTTTTTATAGCGCATATCAGGTACCGATTTAATGAGCCCCTGCGTATAGGGATGCTTTGGATTTGTAAAAATATCATGAATAGGTGCTTCTTCTATTATTTGCCCTGCGTACATTACAATGACGCGTTCGCATGTTTCTGCTACAACACCTAAATCATGCGTAATTAACAAGACCGCTGTATTCAAACGTTTATTCAAATCTTTCATAAGTTGCAAGATTTGAGCCTGAATCGTTACATCTAGCGCTGTTGTTGGCTCATCGGCTATTAATACCTTCGGATCACAAACAAGTGCCATCGCAATCATGACCCGCTGTCGCATGCCACCTGATAATTGATGGGGATAATCTTTTAGTAAATCCTCAGCGCGTGGTAATCCTACAAGCTTCATAATTTCAATAGCTCGAGCAAATGCTTCTTTTTTCGACCATTTTGGATTATGAATTAAGATTGCCTCTTTCAATTGATCACCAATTGTAAATAAGGGATTTAAAGAGGTCATAGGCTCTTGGAAAATCATCGCCACATCTTTACCGCGAATTTTCTGCATCTGTTTATCCGTAAAAGTCGCTAAGTTTTTGCCATCTAACAGTATTTGCCCACCTGTTATTTTTCCAGGTGGCGATGGAATTAACCCCATAATCGACAAGGATGTCACACTTTTGCCACTACCCGATTCCCCTACAATCCCTAAAATCTCTCCTTCATGAACCGAAAAATCAATATCGTCAACGGCAGGAATCTGTCCATCATCTGTGAAAAAGGTTGTTTGTAAACCTCTTATTTCTAACAGCTTTTTTCGCATATTCAATCGCTCCATCCTACCAATATTTTTATAATATTCTGATTTACAGAACATTTTACACTAACTTTCTTTAAATTCCCTATTTTCAGATAATTCTAACTAATAATCATCGCTCTTTCAATCATTATTATTCTACAATTAACAATAAATTTCTACAATGTTCGCATTATACTAATTTTCTCTCCTTATAAAGATAGTATTTTCATAAAATAATACCGTTTTTAATCGTTACGTTACTCGACAAAAAAGTAAATAAAAATAGCCTAAGGCTGTCTATAATGTCCTTCAAAAATAATGAATTTCATCTCAAACATAATAAAAACGCCATGTCACTTTCCACGAAAATGGCACATGGCGTATCGCTCACTGATTCGATTTAAAGGAGCGTGTTTTTTCATCTTTACATCAAAAAAATAGTATAACTAGCGTGTCCCTATACTATTGTTACTTTGGGACAGCTACCTGATGAATGCTTAACTAACGTTAGTAATTATAAAAAAGCTGTTTTAAAAGTGAAAATCTTCACTTTTAAAACAGCTTCTTACTATTCAATCCAAGTGTTGAACCTGAAATAAATTATAGTATGTGCCTTGCTCTGTCATTAGTTGTTCATGTGTGCCTTGTTCAATTAGTTGTCCATGATCAATGACAAGGATTTTATCAGCATGGGTAATCGTTGAAAGTCGATGAGCAATAATAATCGTTGTTCGGTCATGCGCTAGTCGATCAAGTGATTCCTGAATAAGCGCTTCGCTTTCTAAATCAAGTGCTGACGTTGCTTCATCTAATATTAAAATCGGTGGGTTTTTTAAAAATACACGAGCGATGGCAACACGTTGTTTTTGCCCGCCTGATAATTTCACACCACGCTCGCCGACTTTGGTATTATAACCATTTGGTAAGCTCATGATGAAGTCATGTGCATTGGCAGCTTTTGCTGCAGCAATCACTTCCTCATCCGTCGCCCCTGGTTTCCCCATTAGAATATTTTCTTTTACTGAGTCACTGAATAAAATATTATCTTGAAGGACAATTCCAATTTGAGAGCGTAGTGAATGTAAAGTTACATCCTGTACATTGCACCCATCTACAAAAACAGTCCCAGCTGTCGTATCGTAAAAACGAGGAATTAAACTGATAATCGTTGATTTCCCTCCGCCACTCATGCCAACAAATGCAACCGTCTCTCCTGGATTGATGGTGAAGTGGATATCATTTAGAATTTGTGAACCGTCTGCTTCATATTGAAAAGATACATTTTCAAAGCGCACCTCACCTCTTACATGTGATAGCTCCAATGCCTTTTCTTTGTTTTTTACTTCATATGGCTCGTCAATCAATTCAAACATTCGATCCATCGACGCAATAGATTGCGTTAAAGCTGTGGATGAACTGACTAATCGGCGAAGTGGTCCATAAAGTCTTTCAATATATGCAATGAAAGCAACCATTGTTCCGACCGAGAGATGCCCATTAATCACCTGATAGCCAGCATAAGCAATGACCAGTAGCGGTGCAACGTCAGTTATAGTATTGACGACTGCAAAGGATTTTGCATTCCACTTTGTGTGATCCAATGCTTTTTCTAAAAATTCGCCATTGGCCTCATTAAATAATTTTTGTTCATGCTTTTCAAGCGTAAAACTTTTAATAATACTCATGCCAGCCACACGTTCATGTAAATAACTTTGTACGCCTGCAAGAGCTTGCGAACGTTTACGCGTTAGCGAACGTAGTTTACCAAAGAAATATTTCACACTTAACGCATAGAACGGAAATGCAATTAGCGCTACAAGTGTAAGTTTAATATCCATTGCAAACATAATGGCGATTGCGATTACTATTGTCGCTAAATCTAACCAAATATTCATCAAACCTGTCATGACGAATGTTTTAGTTTGCTCCACATCATTAATGACCCGTGAAATTACTTCTCCAGCTCTTGTATTGGCATAATACCTCAAGCTTAGTCGCTGTAAATGTGCATAAATTTCCTTTCGAATATCAAAAAGTACTTTGTTACTCACGTTCTGTGCGAAGTATTGGCGGTAATATTCTATTGGTGGACGAATGATAAAGAACACAATAATCGTACCACCTAGCCAGTAAAACAGTTCCTTTGTCTTTTCCGTATCTGTTAAATCCTCTGCACCGATAATATCATCTAGCACAATTTTTATGAGTAATGGAATAAATAACGGAATGGCAAATTTCACAATACCAATTAATACCGTTAAAACAATTTCCCATGTATAAGGTTTGACAAAACGCATATAACGCTTCATGCTACCCAATGTTCATCACATCCTTATTAGTAAAGCGCATTTATGCCAGTTTACATACATACAGAAGCAACTGCTGCATCATGACATAATTGACATCGTTTTAATCGCAATTGTTGAGGAGCCCTAAAGAATCGTCTGATTAAACGAAGCAACCTCAAGCTTATAGCGTAAATGAAAGACATTAACAAAAAGAAAATAGACATTCAACAGTGAATGCCTTTACGTATTATAGCAATATTTCGTATGAAGTACAGTTAATATAACTTTTATGTGAACTATCAGAAGGATTGAATTGCTATTAGCTAATATTGCCTCATATGATCCCTTCCTAGAAAATGAATTCCCCTATACACTTGCATACAAAAAAACCTATTAGTTAAACTAATAGGCATTCCAATCAATCATCTGCTTGCATATCGAGCTGAAACTTATAACGATTCGTCCAAGCATCGATGAAATCCGGTGCAAAGGGGCCCCGTTTTTGTTGAATCCAGCTAATTAATTTATCAACATTGCGCTTTAAAATTTTGTCGATGACATCTGGATAAGACATTTCCTGACGATGCTGCTCATACTCATCTTCGTCTAAAAGGGTATATGACATATCAGGAAAAACCTTTATATCTAAATCATAGTCGATGTATTTAATCGCATTATTATCGAAAACAAATGGTGAGCTTAGATTACAATAATAATATACACCGTCTTCACGTAGCATGCAGATGATGTTAAACCAGTGCTCCGCATGAAAATAACAAATAGAAGGCTCTCTCGTTAGCCACGTACGACCATCTGATTCTGTCACAAGTGTTCGTTCATTCGCACCGATAATGATATTTTTTGTTCCCTTTAAAACCATTGTTTCTTGCCAAACACGGTGGATGCGGCCATTGTGTTTATAACTATGTATTTGTATCGTTTCTCCTTCTACCGGTATTGCCATTTTTGAAGCCCACCTTTTCGTCTATGCTACCTAAATCTAGCAGTCTCTAGTATATTATAGCAATCCGTACGCGAAAGGTGTAGTTGAAAACCACAAATTTCATTGCGTCCTTTTGTTTATGTACAAATTTCCGTAAATTAAAAGCATATTTCATCATAACCGCTTCTATATTGGGATTTTTTAACTATTAAATAATCAGTGCGCGTTCTTTTGGTTTCCCAAAGTTTTACTGGCTTACTTGAACTTTGTTCCACTTAAATAGTAAAGGAGCTGTCTTTTCATCTTATCGATTTTTAGACAGCTCCTTTAGAAGGTAAATGCAATTATGCAGTTACAAAGTGATTACTCGTTTGCATTTTGGTTATTGTTGTTAGCATACTTGCCTGAAGCTTGCGCTTTTTTCTGCTCAGCTTTAGCGTTTTGCTTTTGCACTTCGCTTAAGTCTGTTTCATAACCAAATTCTTCACTTTGACGTTGCATGTTTTTATTCGGTTGATTATTCTGGTTGTTTTGATTTTTCTTCATGATTGATTCACCTCCACGCTAACTATTGTGTACCGAGGTGATTGTTTTTATGCTCTTTATTTTTTATTTTATTTTTCTTAGAATCTTCAACATTGGAACAGGCATTGGTAATATCTCAATTTGCTCACGAGTTAGCCATTGACCATTTAATGCAGTATCACACTTCATATAATAGCTATTAACGTGCCATGTTAGATGCGAAAACACATGCTTAAACGTTAAAATCTCTTGTTGCTCTTTTGCTTGCACATCATAGAGCTTCGTAAAAGTCTCAAGGTAATCTTCTCCTTGTTCAATCATCGGAAACTGCCACATATTAGCAAGCAAACCTTCTTCAGGGCGTTGCTCCATCAATATACGACCACTGGAATCTTCACAAACAAAGACGTTATAAAAGATATGCTTCATTTTCGTCTTTTTGGATTTTACCGGCAGATTCTCGGGATGTCCTTCAAGGAAGGCCGTACAGTAATCCCGTACTGGGCATAATAAACACTTTGGAGATGTTGGTGTACAGATGAGTGCTCCTAATTCCATCAAACCTTGATTGAAGGAAGATGAATGCGCAGGATCAATCAATTCCTCAACTGCCGCTTCAAAAATTTTTTTCGTTTTAGGCACAGCAATATCATCATGAATATTAAGCACTCGACTTAATACACGCATAACATTACCATCGACTGCATGTTCAGGCTTATTGTAGGCAATACTTAATATAGCACCAGCAGTATAGGGACCAACGCCCTTCAGCTTCGAAATTTCATGGCGATTGTCTGGCACAATGCCACCGTAGTTTTCTATAACTTCACGTACACCTGCTTGTAAATTACGCGCGCGTGAATAATAGCCTAGACCCTCCCAATGCTTCAACAAATATTCTTGTGGTGCTTCCGCCAATAATTCTAATGTCGGAAAGCTTTCTATAAAGTGATTGTAATACGGAATAACTGTATCAACTCGTGTTTGCTGTAGCATAACTTCAGATACCCAGATTTTATAAGGGTCCTTTGTATGCCGCCAGGGTAAATCTCGTTTCTCTTGTTCAAACCATCCGACCAAAGATTGTCGAAATTCTGCTACATATGGATAATTCACAGTGACCTCCCGTGTTTTTACGATTTAATTTATGTTAGAAAGGGTATACAATTAAGAAAAGCTCCTTCGCGCATGATGGTGATAAACTCCCATCGAATAAATGACGCGAATGCCTAGTTATCGATTAGCAAATGTAAAAAGCATTACCATTATTGAAATATATATGTATGCAAAGTGTACTCTTTTTTAATGCATACTAGGAGTGGATATTTTTGGATTCAGGCACACATTTCGTTATGGGTATAGCCCTTGGTGGTCTTGCCTTGGTTGATCCCGTAGTAGCCAACCATACAATGACCTTTACCGCTGTTATGGCCGGTACCATTATTGGTTCACAGGCACCCGATGTCGATACAGTGTTGAAACTGCGTAACAACGCTATTTATATTCGACATCACCGTGGTATTACCCATTCATTACCAGCTGTAGCTTTATGGCCAATTTTAATTACATTGGTATTAGCTATTATCATTCAAGACGCAAATGTGTTTCATTTATGGCTTTGGACATTTTTAGCAGTAGCACTACACGTCTTTGTCGATATTTTCAATGCTTATGGAACACAAGCCATTCGACCATTCTCAAGAAAATGGGTGGCACTTGGTGTGATCAATACCTTCGACCCTATTATTTTTTCCCTACATTGCCTTGGTATATTACTTTGGGCATTCGGTGCAAATCCAATTTGGACATTTAGCATCATGTATCTAATTATTGTGGGCTATTATATTTTACGTTTTGCCATACAAAGAGCCGTAAAAAAAGCCGTTCACAATACCATTCAAGATGAAGATTATGTCATTGTAGCACCTACCATGCGTTTCTTCCATTGGCGCATCGCTGCAAAATCAAAAACGCATTATTATGTGGGTCGCGCTTATGGGCGAACTGTAAATATTTACGATAAATTCGAGATTAAACCGTTACCTAAAACACCTGCCGTTGAAGCTGCCATGAAAGACCCCAATCTCGATGCATTTATATCGTTCTCGCCATTGTATCGTTGGGAAATTTCCGAACTTGAAAATGGCTTAACTGAAGTACGATTAATTGATCTTCGTTACCGCAGTGACAACCGCTATCCTTTCGTTGCAGTTGCTCATTTAGACGATGACAACGAAATTATTACTTCTTATACAGGCTGGATTTTCACTGAGGATAAGCTCCAAAAAAAATTACAAATCGGCGCAAGTAATTAAAACGAAACCCTGACCATTGATGGCCAGGGTTTTTTATTGCATCATGTCATCACTTGCATCAAGTAAATGTGCATATTTGGGGTTACGCCCTGCAAATTCATGTAGCTTATCGCCATAGCTCGTAATTAATTGGCGCACTAAATTTTCAGTATAGTCAGCACCACGATAGTCATAGCCAGCCTTTGCAGCTGTAGATTCGAAGTCACTCCATAAAAGTTCTATCCATACACGCGCACGACCTGCGGACATTTGTGGATTTTTCGCAAGTAACTCTGCTGTTAGCTTTTCAACTTTCCCCTGCATTTACTTACCCACCTTAATTGGTGATAACATGGAGACTGGTAGAGCCTCCTGATATTTTTCCCCACCTAAGCGATGGCCCCAAGCAAAACGTCCTTTTAAATAATCTACTTGGAAATAGTCGTTATCAGAGCCATCAATACGGTACATTTCTCCAGGTATGATTGTATCCAAATCAACTAAATAAGCGGCTGCCATTAATGCTTTACGTTCGAACACTGCAAATTCATTAATAATTCCAAGCTGTTCTGCCTTACGGGCTTTTTCTTTTAGCATCGCTACTTCTTCACGTAATTCATGCTCTGTCATAGCAGCGTAGTTTTTTTCGTTCATTCTCCATTCTCCTTCTCTTCTATAAAACGATCTATTACTTCAACAGGAAATCCCTTTTGATAGAGTGCCTGCTTCGTTTTCATTTTAAGTTCATAACCAGTATACTTCGATACATACTTTTTCCAAACTTTTTCGCCTTGTACAGCAAGTAAATGCTGCCATTCATCTTCTGCTTGCTCAAGCTCCACCTGACTCAGCACTTCATCCACAATATTAAAAGAATAACCTTTTCGCATAAGGAAATCTTGAATTTTAGACTTAACCTGCATCGGCGTCTTCTTTTTTTCTGAGCGAATAACCTTGTCCGCCAGCTGAATTGCAAGCTTCAACTGTTCCTCATGGCTATAAGTGCCAAGCACTTCATCCTGTAAGTTTTTATCGATTCCTTTTTTAATAAGGTCCTGCCGAATCGCCCGTGGCCCTTTTTTCATCGTAGCCTTTTTCGTATCGAGTAATGCCTTAGAATAAGTCTCATCATTTAAAAAACCATATGATTTTAACTTTTGTATGGCTTCTAGAATTACGGCTTCTCCAAATTCTAAAGTGAGTAATTTTTTCTTTACCTCATGCTCACTGCGCATTTGATAGGAAAGGAAATTTAGTCCCTTATTAAACGCCTTGCGAATTTCATCTTCGTAAGCTATTTCTTGAACATCAAATTCTTCGAGTATCTTCCCTTTTGTCAGGCCAAACTGAAGAAGAATTGCTTCATCTACTGGAAAAGCATATTCTTCATTCAAGTATATATTATAGCGTTCTGGATTGTTTTTTTGACGCGCAATTTTCGTGATAACACGCATAATGAAACACCCCTTTATCTAACCCATTATAACATCTTTTTCTTTTTACTTAGGATTGTGTATAGTGTAAATAGAATATTGGAAATAGGAGGAATTCTTATGAATATCGCTATTTCAGGAGGTACAGGTTTTGTTGGTCAATCGCTTACAAAGCTGTTACAAGATAAAGGACATAAAATATACATTTTAACACGTAATAATTCCAGATACGAAAACGGCATTCATTATGTACAATGGCTAAAAGATGGAACTCGACCAGAATTGGAACTAGACAATATCGATGCAATTGTCAATTTAGCCGGCATTTCTTTAAATAATGGACGTTGGACAAAAAAACAAAAGAAGGCCATTTATACAAGCCGTATGAATGCTACACTAGAAATTGTGCGCATAATGGAAGTGCTTAAGAAGAAACCTAATGTACTTGTTAATGCCAGTGCAGTTGGGATATATCCAACATCTACTATCGCCACTTATGCTGAAAACGTTAGCGACTACGCGACAGATTTTTTAGGAAGAACCGTATATGATTGGGAGCGCCATGCCAAACGGGCAGAAAAATTAAATGTCCGAGTGGCACTTGCACGTTTCGGCGTTATTTTAGGACGTGATCATGGGGCACTTCCATCAATGTTGCTGCCCTATAAATTGCATGTTGGAGGCACAATTGGTTCAGGTGAACAATGGCTGTCATGGATACATGTGGAGGACGCTGCACGTGCTATTTATTTTGCGATTACAAATGACAACATAAACGGCCCCTTTAATGTAACAGCTCCAAACGCAACACGCATGAAGGAGTTCGGCAATACAATTGCTACTATTATGGGGAGCTGTCATTGGTTGCCTGTACCTAGCTTCGCCATGCGTATAGCACTCGGTGAAAAAAGCGTACTTGTACTAGAAGGTCAGCATGTGCTACCCAATGTATTAGAAAAACACCATTTTGAATTTAAATTTCCTCATTTAAAAGAGGCACTTGAAAATTTATTATAAAATCTATGAATACGTTCCTTTGTTCTTTTGCTGGTGTCAAATAGAGGTAGGATAATTTTTTGAATAATAACGCATCCTAAGGAAAAAGAAAGGATGCGTTTTTATGTGGAAACAACATATAGTAGGTGCAGTAATCGCTACGTTTATTATTGCCGCAGCAATTAGCTTCAATCCGTTTTTCGCTTCTGGTTCTGACGAATATCATTGGGGCTTTAAACGAGCGAAGGGTGGAGAGCAAGCAGAGGCAGGCGCACAGCTTGATAAACTACTCAATCAGTATGGGGCTATCTATAAAGGAAAAGCTGATAAAAAAGTGGCCTATTTAACTTTTGATAATGGCTACGAAAATGGTTTTACCGAAAGCATTTTGGATACATTGGAAAAGGAAAAAGTTCCTGCAACTTTCTTTTTAACTGGACATTATTTAGTAAGCGCCAGCGACCTTGTAAAACGCATGGTGCAAGACGGACATACAATCGGCAACCATTCTTATGGTCATCCAAATATGGCAAGACTAACGCGAGATGGAATGCGTGCAGAATGGCGAAAGTTTGATGGAAAGCTACGGGAATTAACAGGTATTGATCGTACAACATACGCACGCCCACCTGAAGGAATATTCAATGCCAAAGTGTTAGAGGTCGGCAATGCAGAAGGCTATCGTCATATTTTTTGGTCTGTTGCCTTTAAAGATTGGTTAAAAGATGAACGCCGAGGAGCAGATTATGCTTACAATGCGTTAATGGATCAACTTCACCCAGGTGCTGTTATTTTAATGCATACCGTGGCTCAAGATAATGCCGAAGCGTTACCAATGTTTATTGCTGAAGCTAAGAAACAAGGCTATACGTTTTTATCGCTCGACGATTTAGTATTAGAATATGAAGATTTCCCTGTCGCTTTGCAATCGTCCAATCCTTAGTTATAATGGGGAGATGACATTCAATCAAGTACGCCTAGGCGTATTTGCGTCCAGATTTGAATCATACTTTTCAAAATCTATGACATCCGCCGGAGGCTTAACTTTATTCAGCAGCTCTTTTCCGGTAGTGAATTGAATACTGTGTGCAAAAATCTCTCTAAATTAGAGAGATTTTTGCTGAATAAGGTTAAAGGACGTGGAACGCTTGACGCAACAAACAGCGATAGAAGTGGGACAAAAATTCCCATTAATAATAAAAAGACTAGGCATTAATGGTGAAGGAGTAGGCTTTTACAAACGCAATGTCGTTTTCGTAAAGGGCGCTATTCCCGGAGAAGAAATTACTGCCCAAGTTACAAAAACACAACGTAATTTCGTAGAAGCCGAAATACTAACGATTCGTAATACTTCTAAGTATCGTCAGGAAGCACCCTGCCCTGTTTATAATGAATGCGGAGGCTGCCAGCTTCAACATATGACTTATGAAAAACAGCTAATTGAAAAGCGTGATATCGTTATTCAAGCTTTAGAGCGCTATGCAAAACCTTTAGCTGAGACTGTTGAAGTCCGCAAAACACTTGGTATGGATAATCCATGGAACTACCGCAACAAAAGTCAGTTCCAAGTACGAAAAGAAGGAAAGCGTGTCTATGCAGGACTTTTCACAGAAGGTAGCAACAAGTTACTTAATATTAATGATTGTCTGGTACAACACCCAATCACATCAAAAATTACAGTCGCAACACGTAAAATTTTGCAAAAGCTCAATATTACGATTTACGATGGCCGTACGCTGGATGGTTTAGTGCGTACGATCGTTGTGCGTACAGGGATTCGCACTGGAGAAACACAGATCGTACTTGTGACGACACGTAAGGATATTCCACATTTGGCTGACCTTATTACACGCATTAAAAAAATCGATCCGAGCATCGTGTCAATTGCACAAAATATTAACCGCGAGAAAACATCTTTGATTTTTGGCGATGAAACAATTGTCCTTGATGGCAAAGAAACCATTCATGAGGAGCTTGGCGAATTAGCATTTGACCTCTCTGCTCGTGCTTTCTTCCAACTGAACCCATCACAGACCGTTCATTTATATGATGAAATCAAAAAAGCGGCGGCATTAACAGGAAAGGAAACTATTGTGGATGCGTACTGCGGAGTTGGTACAATCGGCTTATGGCTAGCAGATAAAGCAAAAGAGGTTCGCGGTATGGACGTCATTCCCGAAAGCATTCAAGATGCACGAAAAAATGCACGTAATCATGGCTTTAAACAGACAAAATACGAAGTTGGTACAGCAGAAAGTGTCTTAGCAAAATGGCGTAAGGAAGGCTTCACACCTGACGTTATTACAGTCGATCCACCACGCACAGGCCTTGCACCTGAATTTATTCGTACCGTACTTAAGCTAAAACCTAAGCGCTTTGTTTATACATCATGTAACCCTTCTACGTTAGCAAAGGATTTACAGGAATTATCGAAGTTGTATGATGTCGAATACATTCAACCGGTTGATATGTTTGCACAAACTGCACAAGTGGAATGTGTCACGAAGCTTGTGTTAAAAAAATAAGAAATAAAAAGGGGCATCTCAGTAAATTTTGAGATTCCCTAATTATGTGAATAACTAGCATTATCCGAAGAAGTAGAGAATTATGAAAATATTAGTATGGGAAACAAAGCCCGCTGAGTGTCAATTGAAAATTCTAATTTTATAAGTTGGTAAATATTTCAGGTTGAGCGTCAGGATTCTTCAATTAAAAATTTATTTTTCCTCTTAATTTATTTGCATTTTGGTCAATAACCTGTATAATCATAGACTAGGTGCCAAACCTACGTGGCATGGACGAACATCCGTGTCACACCGAAAAACGCCATTACAGCACGGATTTGCTGGGCGTTTTTTGTTTTTATGAGCGGGAGATGAGCCCCGCTCTTTTTATTTTACATACAAAAGCGACCCTGACATTAAACTATCATGGGCCGCTTATTTTTATTTTTCCCGAATACGAATAAAACAAGTGCTACAGTTAACAATAGCAGTGCCACAAGTAAGAGGAAGCTATAATTTTTTACGAACTCTAGATAAATACCGCCTAAAAATGGGCCAGTTAAACTACCAATACTTAAGGCGATGCCACAAAGTAGATTTCCGGTTGGTAACAATTCCTTAGGTGTTAAATCAGCCATATATGTAATGCCCAGCGAAAACATCGAACCGACAAGTGTGCCCGCGCAGAAAAACGCAATAGCCACGGCCATTTGTGAATGTTCTAAAAAGCTTGCAATGCCAAAAAGAATGGCCCCGCCAAATGAACCTACCATCAGGACAATCCGCCGTCCAATTCTATCGCCCAATGCACCAAGCGGCACTTGCGTTAAAATACCGCCAAACGTAAAGACCGATAAAATAATCGGAATCATGTCGACTTCAAAGCCTTTACGTAAGGCGTATACAGGGAATAAAGCATTTAAAGAGGATTCTAAAAATCCATAAACGAATGGTCCTAAAAATGCAATCCACCCAAATAAAATCGCTGCTTTATAGCGATTCCATCCCCTCGCATTCATGTCACCAGTTAAACGCTCTGGCTTTTCATTACGTAAGAAGAAGACAAATGACCAGGCAAATAAACACATAATAGATGACACAATAAAAGGTAGCGCTTCTGCAATTTGTATAAGGCGGACCATTAATGGACCAACTGCAAAGCCCATACTAAAGGACAATCCATAAATGGCCATTCCCTTTCCTAAGCTTTTATGATCCGTTGTGCTCGTAATCCATGTCTGTGTCGCATAGTGCAAGGCATGATCCCCTACTCCAATAAGTAAACGGAGAATAAACCAGAAAGTCACACTTTTCCATAAAGGAAATACGATAAGGGAGACGAAAACAAATGCGCCTCCAATTAAAATAATTGGCTTGTAGCCCCATTTACGTAAAGGCTGTTCGATAAACGGTGAAATTAATAAAGTTCCTATGTATAAACCTGTCGCATTTAAGCCGTTTAATGCGGAGGATACACCATCACGCTCGAAAATAATCGAGATAAGTGGTAATAGCATTCCTTGTGAGAAACCTGAAATGGATACAATTAACACTAAAATAGCAAATCTTTTTCTGCTGTAATCTGAGAAGTACGTCATTTTTTCCTCCAACATCAATTCATCTTCCACATAACAGCATACCAAAAAGCCTTAGCGCTCACCACATGTGATTTTACGCTAAGGCTTAACTAACACTTATCTCCATTCAACTTGTATAAACACGAATTTCGGTTTTTTTACAACACCGATTACTTGTTTAAACTCCCTCCTTTTCGAGTTAGAGTTCACCGTTTTCTTCAACCAGCCCCTTTACTATTTCTTAATACAAATTTAACACAACGCATCAATATTGTAAATATTCAGTTTATTATTTTTCAAAATAATTACTAAGTCCTAGGTTCCTGCCTAAGCATTGAAATTTAACACAAAATCGGCTACTATGGAAGGGATGAAATGAGGTGTATGCATGTCAAAGCCAATCACTGATAAAGAACAACAAGTGACTTATTTAAAAGAACGTCTTGAAATTTTTTTAGAAGTTTTAGACGCCATCGATCCTGAAACAACTGAGTTAGAGGACATTGATCGTTTAATTCAAATGATGGATGATTTAGAAGACAAAATGGAGCAATTTAACGCTCGTGAAAAATAATTCTAAAAAGCAAGCGAGTATTAATACCCGCTTGCTTTTTTAATGACAGTCCCAATTATAGAGAACCTTGCTAAAATCTCTTCGTTTCAGCTCATCTTCTGTAATAAAGAAGTTCCCCACACCGACATCTCCCCACATAATGTGATCTCCTACACTATCCACCTGCAATAGTAAAATCAATGAATCTGTATATTCTCCATATGCTCGGGGGTCTTCTTGTGTAAAAAATGGATACCCACCAATTTTATGGCCAGTGCTGTTCAGCGTTTCATAAAACTCGTCTTCTAAATCATCGTTGTCTTCTATACCTTCAAATATAGCTGCGTAGTGCACATTACTTCGAAAGTCATTTGCAGATAGTGGTTCAAATCCTGATTCAAAGGACAATGCCATTTCCTTTTCAACCGGGAAGTACATATCCTCTTTGTTAGCATCAACAAATGAGAAGTCCTGTACTAATTGTGACTCATCTTCCACGATATGTTCATGGAAGATGACACGAAAACCTTGCTGATTTTGGCCATTATCAAAATCCATTCCTAAAACATCATCATGTGCATCGATATAAAATTGTAAAATACCCTCTGTCGGAAAGTTAGGTACATGTTTCGGGACATCTGCGAAATTAATTTGCGCTAACAATTTTAACGGTTGCCCTTCAGCATTTTTTGGATATGTCATTGTCAGCGGAAAATACGGCTCCCCCTCAAATTTACTTTCAAACAAAGATGTTTTCCGTTGTTCCGTTTCAATATTTATAAATGGTTGTATCGTTTCTTCTATTACTTCTCTAAATTTTTCAAATGCTTCAGGTAATTCAAGTTTCTTTACAGACATACACGTACCCCCTAAAGTAGATTCATCACCATTTTAGAACAAACGTTCTTTTTTAGCAAGTATCTTTTCAGAATACGTCTTTATTTCCGAGTACAATTAGAAGTACTCTTTTTTTCATTAGTCTAAAAGAGTATAATGTACTGTGGAAATAATCAATTTTTTCTATGGGGGGCAATACCAAATGAATCTACAAACTTTGGAGAAAAGTCTTTACGATTTAATTACAGAAACATCTACGAACTTACCTAAAGACGTACGTCGTGCTATTAAAAAGGCCAAAGAAGCTGAAAACGCTGGCACACGAGCAGCAATGAGTTTAGACACAATTTCAAATAATATTATTATGGCGGAAAATAATGTATCACCAATCTGCCAAGATACTGGTCTACCAACATTCAAAATTTACACGCCTGTTGGTGTAAACCAATTAGAAATTAAAGAAGCTATTAAAAAAGCTATTAATGACACAACTGCTGACGCTAAATTACGTCCAAATGCTGTTGATTCATTAACTGGCGCAAACAGCGGTAATAATCTTGGTGATGGTCTCCCTGTTATGAAGTTCGAACAATGGGAAAAGGACTATATTACGATTAAATTAATTCTTAAAGGTGGCGGCTGTGAAAATAAAAACATCCAGTACAGCTTACCATGTGAGATTGATGGCCTAGGCCGCGCTGGTCGTGACTTAGATGGTATCCGTAAATGTATCCTTCACTCTGTATACCAAGCACAAGGTCAAGGATGTTCAGCAGGATTCATCGGCGTTGGAATCGGTGGTGACCGTTCTTCTGGATACGATCTTGCAAAAGAACAATTATTCCGTCATGTAGAAGATACAAACACAAATCCAGATCTTGCAAAGCTAGAAGAGTATGTAGTAAAAACTGCAAATACATTCGGTATCGGTACAATGGGCTTCGGCGGTGAAGCAACTTTGCTTGGCTGTAAAATTGGTGTTATGCACCGTATCCCTGCTTCTTTCTACGTATCTGTAGCATATAACTGTTGGGCATACCGCCGTATGGCTATCGACCTTAATCCTGAAACAGGTGAAATCATTAACTGGCACTACCAAGATGGTGAAAAAATTACATTCAAAGAAAATGAAGTCGCTGCAACAACAGAAGACACTTCAACAGATGTAGTTGAACTAACTGCACCAATTACTGAAGAGCAAATTCGTGCATTAAAAGTGGGTGACGTTGTTTCTATCACTGGTCGCATGTATACTGGCCGTGACGCAATCCACCATCACTTAATGAGTCATGATGCACCAGTAGATCTTAACGGACAAGTTATTTATCACTGTGGTCCAGTAATGGCAAAAGACGAAGAAGGAAACTGGACAGTAAAGGCTGCTGGTCCAACTACTTCAATTCGTGAGGAGCCATATCAAGGAGACATCATGAAAAAATTTGGTATCCGTGCTGTAATTGGTAAGGGCGGTATGGGACCAAAAACATTAAAAGCTCTTGGAGAACATGGTGGCGTATACTTAAATGCAATCGGTGGTGCTGCTCAGTACTATGCAGACTGCATTAAAGGCGTAGACGGTGTTGACTTAATGGAATTTGGTATTCCTGAAGCGATGTGGCACTTAAATGTTGAAGGTTTCACAGCAGTAGTTACAATGGATTCTCACGGGAATTCCTTACATGCTGATGTAGACAAATCTTCTCTTGAGAAACTAGCTCTTCACGCTGAACGTATTTTCTAAAAGGTAGATTTCCTTTTAAATAACAGATCAAAATTCCAGAAATAGCTAATCGCTATTTCTGCACAAAATTTAAAGGCACAGAATATTCCTAGTGAATAATCTGTGCCTTTTTCTGTTCTGGACAAATTATCTTTGTATTCAAGGGAATAGCCATTTACTGTTTTAAACCATTGATACAAGAGCATACGGAAGGAAGACGGCCTATTCACCCGGAAAGCGCTCAGCTAAAAACAGAAATGATGAATCACACAATTTGACGTCTCATCGACAGCTTTTTACGATACTTTTGAACTTCTTACTTTCTTTTCCCAAATTCCTTTGTTATAATAATTCTAAATTAAGAAGAAGAAAGTAAAATTAACTTCTGACCACAAACAAACATAATTTCTTTGTTTATTAAGGGTTTTGATATTGATTTTCATTATCAGGAGGGATAAAGATGGAATACTCTAATCGAGAAAATATTAATCTAATTGAGAAAACAAAAGAACATGCTGAATTAATTGCTGCGATTGTAGCAGGTTTTTTCATTTTACTTGCATGGCGTTTAGATTCTAGCGATCAAACAACCGCTTCTGTTCTTTTATATATTATTGCTTTTTGTGTTGGCGGTTTTGCAAAAGCAAAAGAAGGCATTGAAGAAACCCTCGCAGATAAAAAGTTGAATGTCGAACTACTCATGGTATTAGCTGCAATCGGCTCAGCAGCAATTGGATACTGGACTGAGGGCGCAATCTTGATTTTTATCTTTGCTGTAAGTGGTGCATTAGAAACATATGCCATGAATAAAAGTCATCGCGAAATTTCTGCACTGATGAATTTACAACCCGAAGAAGCTTGGTTAGTACGTGGTGGCTTTGAACCAATGAAAGTTGCAGTTACTACATTAACTATCGGTGACCACCTACTTATTAAACCTGGCGAACGTGTACCAGCAGATGGTGTAATTTTCAAAGGGCAGTCTTCTATAGATGAATCAGCTATTAGCGGCGAGCCTCTCCCAGTTGCTAAACATGAAGGTGATGAGGTATTCGCAGGAACAGTCAACTTAAATGGTGCTATTACAATGGAAATGACAAAGCCGAATTCCGAAACATTGTTCCAAAAAATTATAAGCCTTGTGCAAAGTGCACAGAGTGAAAAATCACCCTCTCAGCAATTCATCGAAAAATTTGAAGGTACTTATGTAAAATTCGTCTTACTGACTGTGGCTCTTATGATGTTTCTCCCCCACTTTTTACTTGGTTGGGATTGGACAACAACATTTTACCGAGCAATGGTACTCTTAGTAGTGGCATCTCCTTGTGCGCTCGTCGCAGCGATCATGCCAGCAACACTTGCTACCATTTCAAATGGTGCAAAAAACGGTGTACTATTTAAAGGCGGTTTACATTTAGAACATTTAAGTGTATTACGTGCATTAGCAGTTGATAAAACCGGTACTTTAACACAAGGAAAACCAGTCGTAACAGATTTCATCGTTCGTGAAGGATTGGATAGAAATACGACAATGTGTATCCTTGCAAGTATTGAAGCACAGTCGAATCACCCATTAGCACAAGCAATCACTTCATATGCAAAAGCTGAGGGTATCACGCACTTTGCACAGACCACTATTGAAGACATTCCTGGCTGGGGAATAAAGGGCTTTGTCAATGAAACGGAATATTTAGTTGGCAAACCAGATTTTGTAGGCATCGAAGAAGCTCATGCATTTGCAGATGGTGCCGCAGCATTACTTGCTGCAGAAGGAAAAACAGTTATTTTCATCCGCGACAACGAAGGCATCGTTGCACTCACAGCTTTAAAGGATACTGTTCGTACTGAAGCAAAAAAAGCTATTACATTACTAAAAGAGCTAGGTATTCATGTAGTAATGCTCACAGGAGACAATGAAAAAACAGCGAAGGTCATTGCGAAAGAAGCAGGTGTCAATGATTATGTAGCGGAATGTCTGCCTGAAACAAAAGTTACTGAAATGAAACGGCTTCTTCATCAACATAAATATGTAGGCATGGTTGGCGATGGCATTAATGATGCTCCAGCATTAGCTACTGCAACTACTGGAATTGCAATGGGCGAAGGGACAGATGTTGCTTTGGAAACTGCAGACGTAGTGTTAATGAAAAATGACTTATCTAAAATTGCCTATGCTGTTCGCCTTTCACGTAAAATGCAACGTATCGTCAAACAAAATATCATCTTCTCTATCGGTATCATTATATTGTTAATCGCCTCTAACTTTTTACAAGTTGTTGATTTACCAATGGGTGTTATTGGACATGAGGGGAGTACGATTCTTGTTATTTTAAATGGCTTACGTATGCTCAATAAAAATGTGTAACATCCTTGCTTCGCTCACTCTAGTAAATTGTTGCTTTTACGTAGAACAGCCTCACATCACAAAATTGTGATAGTGAGGCTGTTTTATCGCGATTAAAATTTTTGTGATTTGCGATGCTAATCCACTTGTTTCTGTAATGCTCTTTTTTGCATTGTGGCATTTAACACACCACCAAAAATTAATATCATGCCAGTGAAATACAGCCATAACATTAAAATAATGACACCGCCAATACTACCGTATGTAGCAGAATAGTTTCCAAAATTACTTATATAAAAAGAAAAAGCATACGTTAATGTCAACCAAGCAACTGTAGAGAACATCGCACCCGGCCACACGCCCATTAACTTCAAACGGGGATTAGTATTCGGTACAAACCAGTAAATCCCCATTAACACAACAAAGATCAGTAACGGTGGCATTGACCATCGTATATTATTCCAAAGAGATTCAAACTCTTCTTCTATTCCGACTATCGAAAACAGAAAATGGCCAATTTGTTGGCCAAAAACAGGTAATAGAAGGGCGACACCTATAACGATTACAAATGCAATTGTAAAGACGAGAGACAACCCTCGATCTAGGATACCTACCCTACCTTCTGTATCATAGGCTTTATTTAATGCCCTAATCAACGCATTAATTCCCTTGGAAGCTGACCATATTGTACCTAGAATACCAATAGATAATAAACTACTATTACGATTTGTTAATACCTCATTTAATGTACTTTCAATCAATCTATATACTTCATCTGGCACTACATTCACTAAAAAAGAATAAACTTGTGTTGTTTCTAAATTTAGATACGGTAACAGCGTAACTAGGAAAATAAGTAGTGGGAAGAAAGATAATAAAAAGAAATAAGCCAATTGTGCGGCAAGAGCTGATATTTCCACATGTTGTATACGCAACATTAAATCTTGTACAAAGCCCTTTGACGTCATGACATCTACTGAATCTTCATTTGGAGAGACAAATGATTTCACAAAACCAAATGCTGTATTCACGGATCCTTTCTTCTTTTCCATACAAATCCCCTCCTTTACTACAACAACTTATTCTTTACTCGGTGAAGAGAAGGCAGATTTTGTATCACTGATCATGCCCTGGATAGTGGAAGGTAATTCTTTAAATTCATCAACTTTTTCTGCTACCATGTTGACATTGTCTGTTACGCTTTCACAGAGCACTTGTGCAGCTAACACTTTTTCTTCGATTAAACCTTGTAATTCGCCGCGATTGGCTGCGTAATACGAAACTGCTGAAGTCACCTTTTTCGTAGTAGCTACTGTTTTTTCACGTGTTGTGCGATCAAACATGCTTAATGCTGCACCTACTGTGGCACCAATAACGATGGATGCTAATAATTTACTTTGTCCCATATTAAAAACCTCCTACTTGTGTACATGTATATTCCCTTATAAATGACAAATAAACAACTTGCTACCTTTATTCTACCCAACAACAGCCTATTTTTAAAGCAATGCTCAAATACAGTGTTGACAATTTTTTTATTCAATGAAATGATATTGGCGAGGACTACGAAAGGTAGGTTTAAATGAATGGATTTATCAGTACCATCAAAAGAAAACGTTATTTATATGGTTGATCAAATGAAAGATAAACTTCGCATGGTGAATGTCGATGCGATGAAATCCGAGAATTTCAATGAAGCGAATTATGAAGATTTAGTTTATCTCTACGAAATGGTTATGAAGCGCGACACATTTAGCCCAAGTGAAATGCAGGCAATTGTCGCTGAATTAGGTTCGCTACGTAAATAATTAGAAAAAAGCTATTAGTTATGAGCGCAAAGCGTTTCACTAATAGCTTTTCTTATTATCTATTGTGTATTTTTCGTAGCTGACCCATCTTCTTCAACAAGTGGTTGAATCAACACTTCTACACGTCGGTTTTTCGCACGACCCTCAGCTGTGTCATTCGGAGCAATGGCTTTGTATTCACCCTCCCCTTTTGCACTAAAATATCTTGGGTCTAAATTCGTATTACTCCCTACTATAACTTTCAGGAAGTTTACTGCACGCATCACTGATAATTCCCAGTTTGAAGCAAATTCAAAACTTGATTGTGGGACATTATCTGTATGCCCTGTAATCAAAATGCTACGTGCAGGATCTAATACTAATACGTCTGCAAGCTCTTTAGCAATCGGTTTATACTCTGGTTTAATCGTTGCTTTACCTGAATCGAATAGTATACTATCACGAATTGTTACTAGCAAACCCTCATCCGTCATTTCTGTTGCGAACTGACCTTCCATCTCATTAACCGCGATAAAATTATCAACGCTATCCTTGATTTCCGCCAGCTCTTGCTGATCTTTTAAATAGGCTGAGTTCTGCTGTGTTTGCTGTGGTGTTTCATCATTTTGGGCATCAGGCGTTTGAATCGGTGAAGGTTGTTCTAAAAAACTCGTCCCACCATCAAAGACTTGATTGAATACCGCTGACATTCTTTCTAACTTCTCTTGATCGACCGAACTTGATGCAAATAGTATGATGAATACCGCTAATAACAGTGTTAATATATCTGCGTAAGGTACTAACCAAGACTCATCAATATGCTCATCATGCTTTTTTTTCTTAGCTTTCTTTGCCAAGGCCGCCCGCCCCGCTTTCACCCGAAATTTGACGACGCTCTTCCATCGTTAAATAAGAAGATAATTTTTGTTCGATAACACGTGGCGCTTCTCCCTCTAAAACAGAAAGAATACCTTCAATCATCATGCGTTTTTGCTTTACTTCCAAGGCTGATTTACGTTTTAGCTTATTAGCAAAAGGATGCCATAATACGTAACCAGTAAAGATACCCAATAATGTTGCCATGAAGGCAGCTGAAATTGCATGCCCTAGTTTTTCTATATCATTCATATCAGCCAATGCGGCGATTAACCCTACTACCGCACCAAGTACCCCTAAAGTTGGGGCATATGTACCTGCTTGTGTAAAGATTGCAGAACCACTTGCATGACGATCTTCCATAGCTTCTACTTCTTCAGTTAATACGTCACGTATATAATCTGCATTTTGACCGTCTATAGCTAAAGTAAGACCATTTTTTAGGAATGGGTCTTCAATTTCTGAGGCTTTACTTTCAAGTGCTAATAGCCCTTCACGGCGTGCTAAGTCCGCCCATTGTGAAAACATTTTTATAATCTCAATATCATCTGCTAATTTAGTTTCTTTAAAAAGAATTTTAAATAGCTTAGGTACACGCTTTAACTCCTTCATAGGGAAGGCGATTGTTACAGCGGATATTGTACCGAAGATGATGATTAAGATAGCTGCAGGGTTATAAAATGCACTTAAGCTTACACCCTTCATTACCATCCCTGCTAATAACGCTATAAACGCTATTATTAATCCTACTACCGACGATATATCCATTCTAGAACCTCCAAATCTTCTAACACTCTTATTTTCGTCTATTTTTCCATATTTTAAATAAAGATATTATATAGTATAAATGTTATTCATTAATTTTTCGATGTAATAAATGCTTTTTATTCACATTTCGACCATATTTGATTATATTGAATTAAGAATAGTACACTAAATTGTCCATATTCGAAAGGAGCTAAGAATTTGTTATTATCATTTGACACAAATTTACTACGTTATGCCGAATTAGCTGTAAAAGTAGGAGTAAATATCCAGAAAAATCAATTCCTCTATATGAGTTGTTCGACGGATAACATAAAATTTGCACAAATAATTACTAAAATTGCTTATGAAAATGGTGCAAAACAGGTTTTTGTCGATATATCTGATGATGAGCTTGTGCGTACACGCTATGATTTTGCAACAAAAGACTCATTCGATTTCTTTCCACCCTGGAAAGTTCAAGAACGTGAATGGCTTGCTGAGCACGGTGCAGCGTTTATAAGTATCATGTCGCAAAACCCTGATTTATTAGCAGGGGTTGATCGCGAGAAAATTATGGCCTTCCAAAAAGCATCAGGTCAGGCACTTGCAAACTACCGTGGCCTAATGCAATCAGATAAATTTAGTTGGTCAGTTATTGCCGCCCCATCAAAAAATTGGGCAGCAAAGGTCTTTCCGAATTTACCTGAAGTTGAGCAAATGGATGCGTTATGGGAGGCAATCTTTTCTGCAACACGTACAAACCTAGAAAATCCAGTGGATGCTTGGCGAACGCATGACCAACTATTACATGACAAAGCTGATTACCTAAATAACAAACAATACAAGGCACTTCACTATAGTGCAACAGGTACTGATTTAACGATCACTTTACCAGCAAAGCATGTATGGACAGGCGGTAGTAGTGTCAATACACAAGGGCAATCATTTATGGCGAATATGCCGACTGAAGAAGTCTTTACAGCTCCGTTAAAGACGGGGGTAAATGGCTATGTATCTAGCACAAAGCCTTTAAGCTATGGTGGTAATATTATTGATGAATTTACATTAACATTTAAAGAAGGCCGAATTATCGAGGTGCAGGCTGAACAGGGACAAGAAATTTTAGAGTCCCTTATCGCAACAGATGAGGGTGCTCACTATCTTGGAGAAGTAGCACTTGTCCCACATCAATCACCTATTTCTCAATCCGGTTTATTATTTTACAATACATTATTTGATGAAAATGCCTCGAATCATTTAGCCATTGGTAGTGCCTATGCATTTTGTATTGAGGGTGGTAAAGACATGTCCCCTGATGAGTTGCTTGCAAACGGTCTCAACCAAAGCTTAACACATGTTGACTTTATGATTGGCTCTGCTAATATGAATATTGATGGTATAAGGGACGATGGTCAAATTGAACCAATTTTCCGCAATGGCAATTGGGTTTTCTAAAGAAATAGAAACCTATTAAGATTATTCTAGACAAGGTATGTTATGGATGTCATAAATTATCCTTAGATTTTCATTGCATCCTATTGTATAATAAGAGTAAACAATATAGTAGATTAATTAGTAGAGAGGAGCTTTTCCATGTTCGTCACAACTGTACTTGGCTTTTCAGTCGTTTTATTAATTTCTGTTGCATTCTTCATCCACTACCTACAAGTTGGTTTAGATTCTAAATCTTCAGTAACTGTAGATCCAAAGCCACACGAAAAATTCTAAGCACATTCAAGACAGCTACTTATCGTAGCTGTTTTTTCACATTTATGTAACATCTTTATTTCGATTCGCTAAATAAATAACAAAACTTCTTTTTTTTCTCGTATAATTGCGTGAATATTGTCATTATTATTTGCATATTTATATTTTTACTCTAAAATATTTCTGTAAGGAAGGGAGCAATCTTTCATGACAATGTTAAAAGATATTTTAGAGTTTAATGGAGATTTCGTTCAAGAGAAAAAATATGAGCCTTTTATTACAACAAAGTACCCTGATAAGCGAATTGTTGTTTTATCTTGTATGGATACTCGACTTGTAGAATTATTACCTAAAGCTATGAATTTACGTAATGGTGACGTAAAAATTGTTAAAAGTGCTGGGGCATTAGTTAGTCACCCATTTGGAGCAGTTATGCGTAGTTTACTTGTAGCTGTATATGAACTACAAGCAGATGAAGTATATGTTGTTGGACATTACGACTGCGGTATGAGTGCAGTTGATCCGGAAGCAATGCTTAGCAAAATGGTAGCCCGCGGTATCAGCACAGAAACAATTAAAATGATGGAATATTCCGGTATTGATTTAAAAGAATTTTTACGTGGTTTCGGCGATGTAGCGACAAGTGTGAAGAAAAGTGTCGATACAATTCGCAATCACCCACTAATGGTAAAAAATGTACCTGTTCACGGCTTAGTAATCGATCCAAATACAGGTCGTCTCGATTTAATAGATGACGGTAATAAACAATAATAATTTCTGCGACTCTACGTCATTGACATATTAATTTGGTATCTAAGACATATGAATCTGACGTTTTGTTAGCATTTTCATTCGCGCAGTTAAACAATAGCCTATAAGTTATAAAAGATGTGTCTATCCGTCGAGATCTCGAATGATAGACACATCTTTTTCATTAGGATTCATCTAAGCAGGCATACATATAGTGATCGACCCATTGCCCGTTAATGTACAGAAGTTTTCTTAAAAGGCCTTCTTGTTGAAATCCTGACTTCTCTAAAACACGGATAGAAGCATTATTTTGAGTTGATACATACGCCTCCACTCGATGCAAGCCTATTTGTTCAAAAGCAAAACGAACGACCAATTCCACTGCTTCTGTTACGATCCCTTTCCCTACATAAATCTCATCCATCGCATAGCCAACAAATGCACTTGAATACGGTAAACGTTTTACAGCATAGAGAGCAATATGCCCGATTAGGTTATTTGTACCTGGCTCATAGATACCAAAAGAAAATTCTCGCTTTGAATCCATTAAATACAAACTCTCTTGAATTTTTTTATATTGAGCATCTACTGTATAGTATTCAGGTCGTTGTAATGGTTCATATGTAGACCAAAAGTACTTATTGCGACTTACGAGACCAGTTAAACTTTGTGCATCTTTTTCTTGGAATGTGCGAACGTAGCATTTTCCCCCTTGAATCGATACCACATTTCCACCCTTTTTCCTCAATAGATTCCAAATTTTAAGCACCATATCTCCACACTAGCCTTCCGATAATTGTCAGTATATATTCATCCGTCTTAAGCGTTCAACTAACAATCAGTGGGTATAAAAACCCCACTGATTGTTAGTTTTACCTTATTGTATGTAAAAAAAGATGCTGCTACAACTAAAACAACCCATGTCTTGTTATCACAGCATCTATCCGATTATTTATTTGTTTGTTCTTGTTTTTTCGATTGTCCTTGTAATATTTCTATACTAGATGATTCTGCATCTTCTAAAGAGGATTTATCTAAAACATTTGTTAAATGTAACCCACGCTTTTGTGCTTCACGCTCAATATGTGCAATTGTTTCTTGTAAAACTTGGACTCTCGCATGTTTTTTATCGTTACCTGCCACTAAAATCCATGGGGCATTCTTTTTATCTGTTTTATCAAACATATCATTTGCAGCATCAATATACAGTGGTGTTTTTTCACGGTTTCGCCAATCCTCATCCGTCAATTTCCACGATTTATATGGATCTTGTTCGCGTTCTTTAAAACGTTTTAACTGCTCTTCATCTGACACATGAAGCCAGAACTTCACGATAATATAGTCACCATCAGTTAGAAGCTTTTCAAAGTGATTAATCTCTTCGTATGCACGTGTCCATTCGTTCTTAGTTGCGAATCCTTCAATACGCTCTACCAGCACACGCCCATACCATGAACGGTCGAAAATAGCTATCTGTCCATGCTGCGGTAATTTTCTCCAAAATCTTTGTAAATAGTTATAACGAAGTTCATGTGGCTGAGGTGCTGAAATTGGATGCACCACATAACCACGTGGATCTACACGTTCAATCAGACGCTTTATCGCGCCACCTTTACCTGCCGCATCCATACCTTCAAATACTAAAATAAGTCCGATTTTATTGTTTAGTAAAAACTGTTGGGCATTTAGCATTTCATATTGGAGTACTTTTAATTTCTTTTTATACATTTTTTTATCTAGTTCAATTGATAGGTCTAAATTTTTTAGATTTTGAGTCATTAAAACTTCACTCCTCTAATTTGGATAATCTTATTGTACTAAAGAAATATATGGATGCCTATCCAAATGGTAAATTGTAGATAAATTTGGCGAAACAAGGCGATACATTATTGGCAATTTCCGCTATAATGAAAATAGAAAATTTGTGACAGTCCTATACTTATTTGTCTTTTCCCTATACAATTTAACACGAAGGGAGAGGAAACTATGCCTCAATTTATTTTGATGACAATATCTTATATTGTCGCGCTCATCCTAACCTTTTCATCCTATTTCATAAAAATAAATGGTCAATCTTCGTTAGAAATCTCTAATCGTTTTCCCGTTATGTTTGCACCTTTTAATGTTAGTTATGTAATTTGGATTGTGGTTTACTTTTTACTTGGCTATTGGTTAGTTATGAATTTCAAAAAGACAACTATTAAACAGACTGTTCTCTTTAGTAGCGTCTGTATATTGCAGGCGTTTGCCATAATGTTTTGGCATCAAGAATTATTTATCGTATCACTTTGCAGTACGTTTATATTAGTAATTTATTTATTTTTACTGTACAAAACGCACCCACTTAGCAATAGTACGTTGACAGGTAGAGTGCCGTTTTCTATCTATTTCGCATGGGCGACTTTTACCTTGATGACAAATGCAAGTTTTACATTAACATCGTATGAATGGAACGGCTTCGGTCTTAGCAATCCACTTTGGGCAGTTATTTTACTGACTATTGGCGTTGCCATAGCACTACATATTCGCTTTCATCACTTCGATATTGTGTATCCGAGTGTTTTTATATGGGCCTATATAGGTATTGCGTTACATAATGGCTTTGATGAATTACTCGTGACAACAGCTGCCTTGTTTTTATGCGGGGTGCTCCTTGTTGGTATACAATTTATTAAAAAAAATCCCGCCTACCAAAGATAACTTGGTAAGCAGGATTTTTTTCTATCATTACCTTCTAAAATAGATTACTCTTCATCCAACGATGTCAAAATAATTGGTTTGTCTTTTGTTACAATAATCGAATGCTCGATTTGGGCAACTAATGATTTGTCTGGTGTTATAAATGTCCAGCCATCACCAGCTTCGACGATATGCTCTGCTTTTGCTGAGATGAACGGCTCAACGGCTAACACCATTCCCTCTTTCATAATTGTAGAATCCCATGCATCGTAATAGTTTAAAATATGATTTGGCTCATCATGCAAAGAACGGCCTAGTCCATGACCCGTTAAGTTCATGATGACTGTTAAATCGTTTGCATATGCTTCACGTTCAACAGCTTTCCCAATTTGGTTTAATTTTGAGCCAGCTTTTACTTTTGTCATCGCACGATCAAAAGCACTTTTTGCTACGACGCAAAGTTTTTCTTTATCTTCATAACCTTCTCCGACTACGAATGAAATACCTGTATCAGCAAAATAGCCATTTAGTGAACCTGACACATCAATATTAACAATATCGCCGTCTTGAATAACACGACTCCCTGGTATACCATGCGCTACTTCTTCATTAACACTAATACAAGTGTAACCTGGGAAATCATATTCACCCTTTGGTCCAGAAATAGCTCCTGCTTCCGCAAACATGCGACCTGCAATTTCATCTAATTCAAGTGTTGTCACACCTGGTTTTGTAGCAGCCTTCATTGCTTCACGAATTTCAGCACAAATACGTCCAATCTTTTTAAAGGCTTCAATCTCTTCTTGCGTTTTTACAATCATTTTTAACGTCCCTTTCATTTAATATCTACACTCTAATATATCATAACAACAATACAATGATGAACAATACGCGCTAATTCCCTCAGAAAAGCCGCCTGCACCTTGTAGGAACAGACGGCGTACACTTTAAGATTTTCGTTGCATTAATTGTGGAGCTGCTGTAAATAAAAGAACTCCTGCAACCACTGTTAAAATTGTTGCTGGTAGCATATACGTTCCATTGTAAATAATGGAGTAAATCCAGGCGTTTTGATCGCCAGCGTACTCAGCGAAGAACACAGCCCCTGCTATCGTATGTGCCATATAGCGTAAAAAGCCTGCTAATACAGTTCCAATGACAATATAAACAGCCATTTTCTTTTTGTTTAAATTCGCTGCTGCCTCAAGTACAGGCTTACGCACAAACGCCGCTAAACCAACTACCGTGAAGGCTACCCCATAATCCAATAAACCTTGAAGCCAGTGCACAATATACGCACCGAACATTGTTTGCATGACTCCGATCAGTAGTCCCGTTGTCAACCCTGCAAAGAGACCCCAGCGAAATGCCATTAAAATAATTGGTATCATCACGAGACTAACTGAGCCACCTTGTGCCCATACTTTAAAAGAAACTTGATCGAGTACAAGACCTACTGCTGCAAAAATCGCAATCTCCACCAGCATTAATAGTCTTTTTTTGTCCATACTATTATTCTCTCCTTTGTTCCGATGTAGGATACAAGAGCAGGAATAGAAATCAGTTATACTGTTATGACTCATCTGACATCCGTTTCACCTCATTCAGTACACTGAATGAAGATAAAAAAACGATGCCAGGACAGAGCCTCACATCGTAAAAGTGTCGGTTTCTATCCACATCCCTACGCAAGCTTTAACTTACAGGTTCGAAGAGTATAGGCATTACGTGCCCAGTCTCAGCTGACATCATCAGCTCCCCTTGTGGTCGTTACATCTTAAATTTGCTTGAACATCCTCATTGTACGCAAACACTTTTATGATTACAACCATTTCCTCATTAATTTTTTTGAAACTTTTGAGATTTCCATGCGTAAATTTTAAATAAGGAGGGACTACTATGGAGAACCAAAAAATATTATCTGCCTTTAGTTATCTCAGCATATTTTTCGCACCTTTTATTGTGCCGTTAATTGTTTATTTCGTATCAAAAGATGGTGAAGTGAAGCGCCATTCAATCCGAGCGCTTATATCGCACTTAATTCCATTTCTTTTCGGTGTCATTTTCTTTATCGTCTTCCTGTTTTCATCTATGTCATTGAATACGTTTGAACCTGATACAAATGGTAATACATTCATTATCATCTGGTTTGCTGCCTTTGCCCTATACTTACTTGTATCTCTTGGAATTATCATATGGAATATCGTTCAAGCTGTGCGCGTTATCCGTTAGTATTTATGTTCCAATCTCGGGTTAAAGTGAAACTTAATAGTTGAACCAATCGGGCAATTACGAGAGCTTAATTTTTAAGCTTTAAATGGTTATCTTAGTTGTCGTTAGTGCGGGAAAACAGGTAGAAATAATCGTAAAAGGGAGCTGATATTTCATGAAAGTATCTAAAGTCGTAAAAACTGCTGTCAAATTAGCGCCTATTGTGATTCCAATTGTCAAGAAAGTAGTTGCTGCAAAAAAAGGAACAACTCCTAATCCAGCGACCCGTAGAAAATAAAGAGAAGGCGTATCCTTGCTATAAGGGAATACGCCTTCTCTCTATTTGACTTCAAATCGTGTTTTGCTATGTCCACTCAAGGTTTTTTCAACATGTAAAACAGCAGGCATAGAAGCCTTTAGTTCTGCAACATGGGAAATAACGCCAATCATACGACCCGATTCTTGGAGATCAATAAGTGTGTCAATTGCTTTATTCAATGCTTCCTCATCAAGCGAGCCAAAACCTTCATCAATAAACATTGTATCAATTCGAATATTTCCTTGAAAGCTTTGAATGACGTCTGCCATGCCAAGCGCAAGACTTAAAGAAGCGTTAAACTTCTCTCCGCCCGATAATGTTTTGACATCACGAATTTGATCGGTATAGGCATCATATACATCAAGGCCAAGCCCACTTTGTTTAGCGTGCTTCTCTAATCGATCTGAGCGTCGTAGCTCAAATTGTCCATTAGATAAATGGTACAGACGAACATTTGCTGCGGCTGTAATTTTGTCTAAATAGTTTATTTGAATATATCGCTCAAAAGATAGCTTTTTCACATTCTGCCCATTCAATAGTGCATGGAGCTCCTTGACACGCCCCGCTTCTTTCTCAAGCAATTGTATTTCTTCAGCCGTGTCTTTTACTTTCACGATAAAGTCACCACAAGCCTGTGCAAAACCTTTTGTCCGTTGCCATGTATTAAATGCTTCCTCGTACGTCTCCCGTAACTTTACTAGCGATTCCTCTAATAGAGATAAGTCCCTCTTCTCTTTCCCTTTAAGTTGCTTCGCTCCTTCGGCAATTTGAATTTGTAACGTGTGTAGCTGCAAAGCAAAATCGCCACAAGCTTTACGCAAAGTTTCCAATTGCATCATACTACGCTTTGCCGCATCATACGCCTGATAACTTTCAAAACCAGCCTCTTTCATACTTATCGAAAATTGCTCACGTTTTTCGTTTAGACTCACTTGAATCTCTTCATATGCCTTTATTGCTAGTTCCTCAGCCATTACCGCATTGCTTGCCGCTTCTTTTGCAGATTGTAAATTTTGCTGACTAGCCTGCCAGGCAGTCTGTAACGCTTTTTTTCGCACCCCAATATCAGCAATAGCCTGCTTGAATGCCTGTAATGTTTGGAGGTTTTCAGGAATGTGCTTTTGTTGCTCTTCCACAATTGCCTGTTGCTTTGTTGACTCCTTCAGCTGTTCAGCTAAATATTGCTCTAGCTGAGCTTGTTTCACTCGTATCTGTTCAGTTCCTTCACGATGACTCTTTTGCTTCGTTCGTGAAACAGCCAATTGCTCATTAACCACTTTTAACAGCGCGACCTGCTCCTCAATATTTCGTAAAGAAGAATTTAGTTCTGCTTGATTTGCCTGTGAAATATGATTTGCATTAACTTGCTCTATTGCCTCTTGCAGAAGTATCTTGGTTGATTTTAATGTTGCCTCTTTTTCAAAATATGTGCGCTCATCTGTAAGAGACTTCGCTCTTAATATCTCTAATTGCGCTTCATCAATTGACTCTAATTGCTTAGTATATGTTATTTGGTGTGTTGTACTACCACATACAGGGCATGCATCACCTTCAGTAAGCTGCGCTGCTAAAATACTTGCCTGACTTGCAATCCATTGTTGTTCTAACTGTTGCAATTCTTGCTTACTTTCTTGATAGTAGTGTTTCGCTGTGTATTCAGCCTGCTCTGCTGATACAACCGCTCGCTCATATTTTTCAAGCTGTGTTAATAATGTAACTTGTTCACGGATTTTCGGAAGCTGTTCTAAATAGTCTGCAAATGGCTTCACTTGCTCTTCATACTGCTCAATTTTTTGGGTTAAATTCTGTAGCTCGATTTGTTGCTGCTCTAAAATTATAAGATTATCAGCAACCGCCCGCTCTGCTGTTCCAACGCCTTGCTCGTATATCTGTAATTGCTGACGATTACTTTCAAACGCTTCAAAAGTCGGCAGTAGCGCCTGTAGCTGCAACTCTTGCTGTAAGACTTGCTGACGTTCCGGTTCTTTGGCCTCCTCTTCCTTAAATAATTCCTGTGCCACTTTATATTGTGTCTCTGTTTTCTGTATCATTATAGTTGCTTGCTGATAGGTTTGTTCTTTACGATTTTGTTCAGCACGTAGGTCCAAACACTGCTGTTCGAGCATAACAAGGCGATCTGCTTGCTCAGCAAATTTAATTTCCTGTGCCTTTGCATCATAAATATTTTGCTGTTGTGCTAATGTTTTCAGCCGTTCTTGGCGACTAGTATGCTCTTCAAATTGCTCATTGAGCGCCTTCGCCATACTATAATGCTCCTGCTCCTTTTGATGATGATTATATGCCTCACTATAACGATGCTGTTCAATTTGAATACTTTCTATATAGAAGATTTGCTCTTCCTCAAGCGCAGTCATGAGTTGATGCATGTTTTCTGTGTTATTTGCAATGCAAGTAAATAATGCTGATGAACGTTGTGGCAGTGCACCAGCAATTTGTCCCAGTAGATGCTCCTTTAATTGCTTTGCGCGTTCTAAATCTTTTTCTGCTTCCTTACGTTTCGCATCAAGTTTTTTTGTCATATCGCCAAAGCGATCCGTTTTAAAAATTTTGCGTAAAATAGCTTCTTTATTGGTAGAATCTGACGTTAAAAGCTTGCGAAATTCACCTTGAGGGAGCATGACAATTTGACTAAACTGATCTTTCGTTAAGCCTACGATTTCCTGTAGTTTTTTATCAACCTCATGCGTCTGTTGTTTTTCTACGATACTAAAGTCAAGTTCGCCCTCTTTGATATGAGCCAACTCAACTTTCTTACCAGTGACACTTTTATTCTTTGTCTTAATATGTCCCGGTTGACGTAAAATTTGATATGTTTTTCCATGCATTTCAAAAATGAGTTCTACAGCTGTATACACGTCATCTTCAGCAAATCCACTTCTGAGCATAGCTGTATCCTGGCGATCTTCACCACTGCCAGAACCATAAAGTGCATAACAAATCGCATCAAATATTGTCGTTTTCCCAGCACCTGTCTTCCCTGAAATTGCAAACAAACGATGATCACCAAGTTGTTGAAAATCAATGATTTCTGTATTTTTATATGGGCCGAATGCTGTAATCGTTAACTTTAAGGGCTTCATTTTACAGCCTCCCGTTCCTCATCAAGTAACTCCTGTAGCATTTCCGTAAATAAACGCTCAGTTTCTCGATTAGGCTGCTCACTATATAAATCCGTATAAAATGCACGAAATAAGTCGATGTCTTTTACTTTTTCCGTCTCAATGACTTGAATCTCCTGCGGTAAATCCTGACGTACTACCATACGTTCTATATGCAGTGCATGAGGAAACACAGTACGAATACGTTCCATTGGTGAAGCAACCGGCGTATCATCTGTTAACCGTACAAAAACATAATCCTCACTAGGTGTTAATTTTAATAAATCATCCATCAAGCCTTCCACCACACGTAAATCACGTCTAGGTACGAGCTTTCGTTTTTCTACAGTTACTTGCCCTGTTTCATCTAACTCAACCATTAAAAAGCCCTTTTCATGTAAGTGCTCTGATAGCGAATATTTCAATGGTGAGCCAGCATATCGAATCGTTTCATTACTTACAAAATGTGCCTTATGTAGATGGCCAAGTGCCGTATAGTTGAACTGTTCAAATAGTGATGCATTGACACAATCCGAGCCACCTATTGATAGTGGACGCTCTGAATCACTCGTGTTCTCTTCCTCATGGCCATATTTAGTTACAAAGGCATGTCCAATGAAAATATTTCGTTTTGTTGTATCCATCGTTTGTGTGATATGCGCAATGATTTTTTGCATCGCATCTTGATGTGATTGGATTGTATCATCAGCTAAAATGGTACGCACAGCTGCAGGTTCTGCGAATGGCACAAGGTGAAAATGCACCTCACCAAATTCGTCTGTTAGCACAATTGGAGCATGATCTTTCGTAAACTGCCCAACTATATGCAAACCGCTATCCCGCATTAACCGACTTCCGAAATTCAATCGACCTGCGCTGTCGTGGTTTCCAGCAACGGCTAACACAGGAATTTTCTTATCAAGGACAATCTTAGCAAAAACCTCATTTAATAAATTTACTGCTTCTACAGGTGGCATTGAGCGGTCGTATAAATCACCCGCTACAATAATTGCATCGGGTTTTTCCTCATCAATGGCCTGCATAAATTTCTGTAAAATATAGTGTTGGTCCTCAGTCATGTACATACCCTGTACAAGCTTCCCTAAATGCCAATCTGCTGTATGGAATAGTTTCATCCGTTGCGCCTCCTGTCTTCTTTTTATTTTATCATGCATTCTAGAAGAACGTATATTCTTACATTAGAACATGGTCTAGATATTAGACGTCTTTTTAAGCATTAAAATGTTGCTCTTCAGCTTACCAAGCCGCTCGCTCAATCACCTAAGACCTATGCATTACAAGCGCCGTATTTTTTGTCGTTGGTCGCTTCATCTTTTACTCAAGAAAGGTTTTACCACAACATACTGTAAACAGGCAATCTAGTATTTCTGTTTCAAATACTCCTCCTCGAAAAAGGACCTATTCGTATAAACGAATAGGTCCTAAATTTGACTTACTTATTAGCAAAACTTAGAGAACCCATTAGCTATACTGAATCTCTCTTGCTTTTTTGATAAATGCTATATATCCATTAAAGCCTTGAATACGACGTACTATGGCAACTGACTCTTGCCTGGATTCAACTGGGCTCTGCTCGGCTATTCCTTGCTTTTCTATTATTTCTTTAAATGTCATTGGGTTAGGTTTAGGTAATTCCTCAGATGCTATCGCTAGAACATCACTGCCACTATAAGCTTTCAAAAAGGCATTCGCCATTTGACGATAACCCTCGAAATTCGGATGTACATCTGAGCTATTCGGCAAGTAGTTTGTTGCCTGCAATCCAAAAGCATCATACACATTAATATAGGCCGCTCCTGCCCGCTGTGCTTGTTGCTGTAAAATTGTATTTAACTTTACCAGCTGTTTATTTGTTCCTTCTTTTTGAGAGGCATGCACATTCGGGTAAGCAAAATAGTAACCCATCACATAGACTTTTGCATGTGGTGCACGCGTTTTCAACTCGGCTAAAATTTCTACTATATTTTTTCGGGCTACATTTAATGTGTAATCTGTCTGTAGCTGTGAAAATGTTAGTGTGCCGGCAGTCGGATTCACTTGTACAAGACGTAGTAAGTCATTGGCACCCGCAGAAATGGTAATAAGCGTTGCATTCGCCAATAACTCACTTGCCTCCACTGACTTTACTCGATCCAATACGTCCGTTGTTGTATAGCCTGGAAAAGCAAATGCTTTTGTATAACCTATTTGACCCATCAATCCGAGTCTCATCGCAATCAAATCACTATAACCCGTATCAATTTCCTGATAGGGCGTTTGACCAGCTGCTAAAGAGTCTCCAATAGCCACATAATTTTCAGTCTGTGCAAACACAGATGAAACACCTAATGTGACAGTAAGTATGGTTACACTTATTAAACTCAATAGTCGTTTCATCTGCACACCACCCATTTAGTTACTTTAGCATGAACATGGTCGATTAAATTCCACTAAAATTAAAATGCCCAGCTACCTTTACGGAAAATTGGTTCCACAGTCCCATCAGGTAAGATACCATCAATATCCATTTCACCACTACCAATCATAAAGTCCTCATGTGTCACAGAAATATTGGCGCCTAATGTTTCAAGTTGACCGTTTTCTAAATCTCTACCACCCTCTAGACAAGTTGGATAAGCTTCACCAATAGCTAGATGATTTGATGCATTTTCGTCGAACAATGTATTGAAATATAAAATTTCTGATGCTGATATCGGTGACTCATGCGGGACAAGTGCTACTTCACCTAAATAGCACGAACCTTCATCCACTGCTATGAGCTCTTGCAATAAATCATGACCGGTCTGAGCTTCAGCCTTAATAATTTTCCCATCTTCAAAAGTAAGCTTGAAGCCGTCAATAATATTGCCTTGATAAACCAATGGCTTAGTATTGCTTACAAACCCACTAACCCCTTGCTTCATTGGCAACGTATAAACCTCTTCTGTTGGCATATTGGCAATGAATACGGTATCATCAGGCGTTTTACTGCCACCAGTAAGCCATTTATGCTGAGGCGCTAAAGCTATCGTTAAATCTGTGCCTGGTGCCGTGTAATGAAGCTTTGCATATTTTTTATGATTCAATAAATCCGCACGAGACTCTAAATTCGCAACGTGTGAGCGCCAGTTTTCAACTGCGTTCCCCTCACCAATGTGCACTGTTTTAAAAATAGCTTCCCACAGTGCAGGCACTTGCTCTTCTACAACTAAATTTGGAAATACCTTTGCTGCCCACTTTGTAGATGGTACCGCTACGATGGACCAAGCGATTAAATCCTTCATGACAGCATTACGATAGTTTTTCAGTGCGGCACCCGAAACTTTTTGATGTGTTGCTAAACGATCTGCTGGAATCCCAGTTAACAGATCCGGATCTGCAGCATCAATCCATAAAAGTGCGCCTTTACGCTCGATTAGCTCATCGCGCATTTTAACAACCCACTCTGGATAACGATTGAATTCTTCGTCTGAAGCATATTCGAAATAGGCACGATCCATTTCACCATCTGAGAAATTAACATGAACGCGGCCTGCTCCAGCTTTATAGGCCTCTTTTACAACTAGACGAGCAAAGTCTAATGCATCCACAGATGTGTTCACTAATAGATATTGACCTGGCTGAATATTGACGCCAACTTTTACGGCAAGCTCTGCATATGCTTGTAATTTCTCTTCAAACTTCATATTATTTCCCTCGCTTTTGTCCAATAGTTTTTGAATTGCCTTCTACTAGTTCGCCGTCATGCCATACCTTTTGAACTGGCTTACCAGCAATTTCGCGTGTCCACTTTTTATAGGTCTTTTCATCGTGGTACGATAATAATGTTAAGACTTCGCCATCTGCACCTGCACGTCCAGTACGGCCAGATCGATGTAGATATTGCTCGATTGTACGCGGTACATCAACATGAATAACATGTGTTAAACCTGCGATATCTAAACCACGAGCTGCAATATCAGTAGCGATTAAAATACGAGCATCACCTTTACGGAATGCATCTAATGCCTTTTTACGTTCTTCTTTTTTCATGTCAGAATGTAGTGTCACAATCGGTGCAGCACGGTATTGCAACTTTGTTTCCTTCATTAGTAATTGGTCAATATTATTGACAAAGGCCAGTGCACGTAAACCTTCCGTATGCGATAAACGGCGCAGGAAATCCGTTTTATCACGTTCTTCTACTTTCACAAAAGAATGCACAACTTTGCCGAACTTTACCATATCCTCAGGTTTAATTTTGAAACGTAATGGTTCAAACATCATACGACTTGCAACCAATTCAATTTCTTCTGTAATTGTGGCAGAAACGACAACTACTTGTCGACCGAAGGCTGAGGCTTCGATAAAGGATTTTACGACTACTCGATATTCACGGCTTAGTAACTGATCACATTCGTCTAAAATAACCGTTTCAATTTCTTTAAGTTTTAATTTGCCCGCACGTGCTAATTCATTTAGACGACCCGGTGTACCAACAACAATTGTCGGTTTTTTCTTTAACTTTTCGATTTGACGCGCCGAGTTTGCACCGCCTATTAATTGCTGAACTGTAATATCAGTACCAGCTGTCCATTCACGAATAACCTCAACGATTTGCATCGCTAATTCTTGAGAAGGGGCAACAATGAGTCCTTGTGTTTGTTTTTTCGTTCCATTTACCTTATTTAATAAAGGTAACACATAGGCTAATGTTTTCCCCGAGCCTGTTGGCGATTCAGCTACAATATCTTTGCCTTCAAGCATTGCTGGAATCATTTCATCTTGAATTTTCATTGGCTCTTCGAAATTCCATTTTGCTTGTAGATCTTCATTTAATAAATTTATTACTGACATGTCAATTCCCACCTTTTATCCTGCTTGACACTAGTTTAACATACTAGCCCTGTACAAGCATTTTCCTTCTGTATATCTATTTTGCCTCGATAGCATTGTACCTGATGTAGAGCATTTTCAACATAAAATATTCATTGCTGACACTTCGTTTTCGCAATTGTAAACCTTACTTGCCGAAGTGAAAGGCTCACCTATTACCAACAGGTGAGCCAAATGTTACCCCACTAATTCATAGCCACATGCTAAAATAGCACATTCAGCTAATACAATTAATGAATCTATATATTTGTCGTTTAATTTTAAATCTCGATTAACGATGGATAGCTCTGTACACCCTAGTACAATACGGTCACAATCTAGTGCAAGCATCGCTTCTTCTATTGGCTGCCAATCTTCTTTCGTGACATCCTTACCAGCCTTTACATAATCGTAAATAATCTTCATGACATGTTCTTTCATGGCACCATCTGGCACAACTGGTGTAATGCCATAGCTCTCAAGTGCATTCTGATACATACGCGATGTTAACGTACCCGTCGTCGCTAAAATACCGACCCGCTTCGCGCCTAAATCGTGCGCGCGCTTGGCTGTTTCACGAATCATATGTAGTACAGGCACTGGAGAGCCTTCTGCTAATTCGTCATAAAAAGTATGCGCTGTATTGCATGGAATAACAATCATGTCTGCACCAACAGCAGCTAGTTTTTTAGCATCTTCAATTAAAATTGGCACAGGATTTTCTTTTGTATTATCTAGTATAAAAGCAGTTCGATCAGGAATATTTGTATCATTATCAATAATTGTATGTACATGCTCCTGATCTTTGAAAGCTTTCGTACGTCTTACAATCATTTCACCGATAAACATTGTTGCCAGTGGACCAACGCCACCAATTATACCTAAAGTTTGTTTTTTCATGAGTTCGACAGACCTTTGTTGTTAAAATATTTCTTATACTTGCGATAAAAGTTTAAATTATCGACCGTTACATTCAACCAGCGTTTTGCATTCATATCTTTATAGTTAAAAATCGAATCCGTCGCTAAACCTTGGCGAATAAGACTCTTCGCTTCAATCACAAGTTGTTCGTTTAATACATATTTAAATAATACACCGTTAGGCACAATCGTCCAAAGATGCTTATTTTGCACGTAAGTTAGCTGCTGTTTACTATTTCGAATGAAATCATCCGCTACAAACTGCATTAAATTATAGCCACTTGCTGTCACATAATAATTCGAGAGTTCATTATGTAATTCAATACTTAATAATTTGTATTGACCATCACGTTCATCATATTTCATATCGAACGTTACAAAGCCTTGGAATTGAATTGTTTCAAGAAACGTCTTCACAAGATCCATTAACGTTTTGTCATAAGCCGTCATAATGGCCACATAACGGCCGATACCATCGGGCGAATGTTCTTCTAGGATAGGGTTTCCTACAGATAGTAATTTAACTTTACAATCTTGTCCAACATAAGCATTGACAACGCGCATATTGGCATCTTCACCAGGAATATATTGCTGAATCATTAAATCATCACGATACGCAGACTCTTTATAAATTGCGTGGAAAATTGCATCCTTTTCTTCCTTATCATGTGCAATATATACTTTTTTCTTACCTGGAAAAATGCATGAAGCATATTTTGTCATATTCATTGGCTTAATGACAATCGGATACTCAAAAGGCATGTCATATTCATCATAATCATTGACCGTACATACATGCATTGCGGGATAATCAAAACCAAATTCCGCACAAAGTTGGTACATACTTTCACGTAACAGTAGCTGATTTGCAAGTGCAGCATCGACATAAGGAATTATAAAAAATTCTGATAGTTCCTCCTTATGATGTACAATTTTCTTTACATAAAATTCATCACAGGCAAGCAACAGCAATTTTTTTTCTGCAAATTCCTTAGCAATCCCTTGTAAAGCGACGACAAAACGTTCTTCGATATGTAGTCTTGGCACTTCACGAAATGTTAGTAAATCACTTTGTTGAATTTTTGCTGTGTTCGTATGATTTAAGGCAAGTGGTTTAACGCCATAGGACTCGTAAAATGCTCGTGCCATGCCGTAAGCATTCATCTCATCGCCCAATAAAATCGGTAAAAAAGTGTGCTCAATGGCCATTCTACTCAACTCCCTTTAGCTATTTATATTAGTGTAACATACTTCATCTTTTTTACTTAGATACGCCTTCATTCGGAGCAAGTACATCCTTTTGGAACAGCTCTGCCGTTTTCATATTATTTATGAACGGCCACTGCTTGTGCATTTAACTCCTGATAGCTTTTAAAAAATTGATCTTCATTGTATGTGACATAGCCCTTTAGTGGGTCCATTACGACTACCTTCCCACCTAAATGACCAGTTAATACGACAGCATGGAGGTTTACGTAGCCCTTACGTTTTGTTGTTTCTCCTTCATATATCCAACCTTTACTTGCTTTTGTTTTCGGTGCGGATAAATCTAGCGTAACCCACATCACGACCGGCACACCTTCTTGGACAAGCTTTAAAATCTCTTGCTGTGATGCACCGCTCTTATCTGTTACACGTAAATCTGCCTGCTTATCTATTATAGCTGCTTGTGCTGCTTTCACAATTGGTGCCGCAAAGACATACATGCCATTTGCTTTATCTCTTGGATCTCCAGCAAATGCATGTTCCGGATCTGGACCAAATCGTTGCCCCCCGATTATGCTAAATTCTTGCTTCGGTAAATACGTATCAGCCATTTCAAGCTTCGTAACATTCATACCATAATAATTTAATACAGCTGTCAACGATGTAATTTCACAGCCATGTGGTAGTTCAGGATTTTGCATGACAATTGGCACATCTAGTTCTTGCTCGTCCCTTGAGAAATGAGTCTGCAGCCGATAATAGGGCTTTGACGTATCATAGGTAAAAGTATCAATTGTTGTATACCCATCGCCTCCCATACTATTTTCAAGTGTAGTCGCGGCAATTGTATACGCCTTACCCTCTACAAGTTTGGAGAAAGTCGCCTCGCCCTCCTCAGAACCAAGTGCATCCTCAACCTCTTCACCTGTCTCCTTATCTGTAACTTTTATATAGAGATTTGGAATGGGTGCTCCGCTATTAAATTCCACCGTTAAAACGGTTAATTGATTTTTTTGTTTATCCTGCTGTGTGAGCTGATTGCAGCCCGAAAGTAACATGATTATCATTAGGCCTATTATAAAAAGGCGTTTATATCCCGTCCACAAGACAAAATTCCGCTCCTATCTTGTTCGAAGACAATAAGACTATCTTCAATTTCACTATTTCTTTTAATTGCAGTCTCTATTATACGCTAATTTCATAAGTGTTCCTATTTTATCATGCTACTTTTTCATGAACTGACAATGTTCTCACAATATATTAAGTTGTTTTCACTGTAGGGCGTAATGTATGCTTCAGCACCTTGCCGGATGCATTCCGTGGTAATTCTACTAAAAATTCAATTTCATGAGGTACTTTATATTTCGCAAGTTGTTTACGGCAATATGCAAGAATTGTATCTTCAATTAAAGATTTTCCTTCCTTCAACACAACAAATGCCTTTGGCACCTCACCATAAACTTCATGCGGTAAACCTACAACTGCCGCTTCTAAAATTTCTGGCAATTGATATAAAACCTCTTCCACTTCGATCGGATAAATATTTTCACCACCACGAATAATCATATCTTTTTTACGATCTACTATATATAAATAACCTTCTTCATCAAAGCGGCCTAAATCACCTGAATAAAGCCAGCCATCACGTATTGCTCGAGCTGTTTCTTCATCATTACGTAAATAGCCTCTCATCACTTGTGGCCCTTTGACACAAATCTCTCCAACCTTACCAGCAGGCACTGATTCACCATAGCTATCGACTACGCGCACCTCGGTTTGTGCTAAAGGTTGGCCAACTGATCCAATTTTCGTTAATGCATCAGCATCTAACAGCGAAGTGGCCGCAGGTGAGTTTTCTGTTTGACCATATAAATTTTGAACCTTCACCATTGGAAATGCCTCTTTGACCTGTTTAACAAGCTCATAGGGCATCGGCGCAGCTCCATAACAAAGTAAACGTAAATTCTTAAATGTATGTTCCTTAAATGCCGGTGTATTTAAAATAATTGTATACATGGATGGTACGCCAAAGAAAATCGTCGCTTGCGTGTTTGCAAGTTGGACTAGCGTACTTGTTGGAGAAAATACTTCCTCTATAATGATAGTCCCTCCCTTATAAAACATCGGCATAGCAAAGACATGGAGCCCTGCACAATGAAATAGGGGCGTACAAATAAACATTTTATCCTTATTCGTCATATTCATAGAGGTTGACCAAATGTCTGCCGTCGCAGCAATATTTTGATGCGTTAGCATTACGCCTTTGGGCTTACCTGTTGTACCAGAAGTATACATAACAACAGCTGTTTCATTTGGTTCCAATAAGACAGCTCTTCTTTGTCCTTCATAGCTTTGAATAATCTCTGACATGTCTTTTAAACTTACTGCATGTTGGAATGAATATGAAATTTCTGCAATTGCATCTTCGATTCGTTCATCATAAATAAGACCTTTCACTTGTGAATGATTAAAAATAAATTCAACCTCTGGCGCGGCCAATTTTGTATTAATAGGCATTGCAACAAAGCCCGCTAATTGAACACCGATATAAGCAATTAAAAATAAATCAGAATTGAGCGTATACAATGCAATAACATCATTTTTTTCATAACCCTGTTCCTGTAAGTATGCTGCAAATTTACTCGCGCGCTTATAAAACTCACCATAGGTCACTTTGTTCTCACCATACATCGTTGCAATCATCTCTGGTTGCTGCTGTGCATAGTTCTGTAAAATATCCGTCATGAACACTGTCATTTTAAGCCCCCCTAATTGTTTACTATCAATTACAGCAATATCGTGTAGTATAAATTTTATGACTTACTACAAAATACTATTCTTATATCAAAATTCAGAAAATTAAGACTACATCTTATATTTTATCAAGCTACGAATAAGTTGGCAATTTTCAACTACCTCGAAAATATGTGTGATGAGACACAGAAAATACTTATACATTTTACTTTTCTATCAAATTCTGTTAGGTGTATGATACTTGTACAATTATTTTTAAGGAAAGGCCTGATTAACATGCTGTATGCACTTTTAGGAGATTTACATTCTAATATTGAAGATACAAAAGCGGTATTGAACCATATACAACAAACAGCGAATGATGCTGAAATAATAGGATTAGGTGATTTATATGAATGTATTGTCAGTAAAAAAAAGGCACAGTCTGTGACTGACTTGCCGCTGCAAAAAGCAGCTATCATAGATAATGACTTTGAAAATTTACTAACGTTCCCATCCATTCGAGGCAATCAAGAAGAACGTATTACACGAGTGACGGGCATCAATCGTTTTATAGAACTACCTGAAACTATGGATATTGATGGAGCAATACTTATGCACGGCCATCAATTTAAGTGGAATGTTACGTGGCAACCTACTTTCCCTACAATTGAAAAACAGCTTCTTTTTTTCGGCCATAGTCATGAATCAGGTCTTTATCGTCGTAATAAAAAGCTAGCCATTCGTATTCATTTCGGTCAACCGATTACTTTACAAGAAAAACAATATGGCATCAATGTTGGTTCTGTTGTCGATCATCGAGAATGGTGTCTTTATGACAGTGAAAAGCGCACAGTAACATTTATGTGCGCACCATCCATTACACCACAGGAAAATTCACCGCTTTCAATGGTATTGGGTAACCGAATTTAGCTAATCTACTCTAACTGTTCACGTTCATTGATTTGATTCTTCGTCATCCTATCCATCACCTCAATAAATTATAGACGTACACTCGTTGATTGGCGCGCAGGCGGCGAGTGTAGCTGACGGCATTCGCCTTTCGCTACAGAGCAAAGCTTCCTGCGGGAAAAGCGGGACAGTCGAGACCCTGGACTATATTTATATACAGGCCTTTTCCCACTTGATTTCCGCATAGCAAAAAACGCTAAAATCACCACCGATTTTAGCGTTTTCTTCTTAACAATCCTGCAAGCCTTCCAGTAATTTTTGCATCTCATCGATTTGACAACACATTGTTTTAATCATGCATTGCAGAATTGGTATTAACTCTTGGCAAATGCAGAATCTTAAAACATTTTGTGCCAATCGTACTCCACCTTGATGATGGACAATCATTTCTTGAATATAATTCACATTGATACTATTTGAATTTGGTGGCGAACACATTGCCTGGAACATGGCTTCTGTTATTTCCTTAAATGCACACATATATTCATATAACTCATATTCTGAATTTTGCACGATACAGCATCTATTCTGTATTGCTTCTAAATTTTCCACGATTTCAGAATGAGTTTTTATAATTTCTAATGCGAAATTTTGAACAGGTATATTTGTTGTATAACGTAAAACATTTTCTGACATTTTTATAGCAGCTATTTGATGTGGAATTATTTGTTTAATGAAATTCTCTGAAATGCTACATGTAATCGTAACATAGGTCATACCCTGCATCATTTTATTTAGGATTTTTTGATATTCCTCTAAATATGCCTGAGTTACATTACTAAGTTCAATTGCTTTAGTCATTAGACACACTCCTTTCAGAGTAATGTATGCCCTGTAGGTTGTTGTGCAATAGACATTTGTACCAACAGACTCTTAAAAACTACACACCTTTATATGTATTTAAGCATTTTTGACAGATACACTTATTAGGCTCAAGCGCCACGGCTTCGAGTATTCTTTCAGGAAAACACGCCTTCATACACCAGCAAGTATTTTGACCTTCTGCCAACTCACAATTATTTTCTTCTCCACATATTGGGCAACACTTTTCATCATTAGGCATTTGCACACACTCCTTTCTACTAGTGATTGAACTGAACAATCAGAGAAGTACGAAATACACCGATATTCCGTACTCCTCTTAGGCCATCATGAATTTGACTTAGTTGATTGATTTTCCATTTTAACTTCTTGAATGTTCGTATCACTATAGATTGCTGTACCCTGCCCGCCATTTTTAGCTAACAGTTCTTTTACCTCATTGTACGATAACCCAGCAGCAGCATTTTTTCTTTTTACTTCATTAATATTCGTACCAGAAGAAGTGAACTGACCTTCATGATAATCGCTCATACATATACCTCCATTTTTCTATAATTCGTCAGGCTGCATTTCAATCAGTTCATCGCTTTCTCTTTTTACCTTTTTATTGAGCTCCTCAATTGGTATACTATCCACTGTTTGCATATCTTCGTGCAAATCGAAAATACTAATTGTATCCGAATCAACCATGTCGGGTTTATCCTTACTCGCTAAATTCATAAATATTTTTTTATCATGAGGCACATTTTCTTTGTCCATCATTTCACACTCCTTTACTTATAATGTGTGTAAAGGTGAACGGATTATGTGTCTACAGTGTTTTACTTTTATTCCGTAAGACTTCACCGATTAACGTTTCGTTTTATCTACACGATGGTATTCAGAGATTTGAATGACTCGAACATTTTTTGTATGCAGTTCATGATAAATTCCTCTACTATCTGTAAATGAAATAAATTGATCTCGTTCATCTTGAACCAATTTCTCAGCTTTTGCTTGCGATTCCATATGAATAAATCTTCGCACATAGTGCATTTCATCAAAAAAATAAGTGATTTTAAATTCCTTCATTATTCTATGCTCCCTAATATTAGACATCCTTGTCGCTTAAGTTAACCGCAATTTCCTCATTTAATCCTGTGTTAAAATACTTTCGGCACTTTCTTTTTTACAAGCATAAAATATACTATAACCACCAAAAATCAGGAGGTGATTACAGTGATTCATACGGTCAAAGCAGGCGAAATTTTATCTCAAATCGCAAGGGATTATCGTACCCCTTTGTCTTCAATCATCGCCGCAAATCCAGGCATTAACCCAAATGTTCTTTATATCGGGCAACAAATTGTAATTCATGGCTTTCCAAATCCTAATACAATTCCATATCAAATCGATATTTCCGTCAACAATCGTTGGTTACGATTATTAAAAGATGGTATTCTTCAAAAACAATACCCCATTGCCGTCGGTAGAATGTTACATGGTACACCTGTAGGCAGTTTTATTATCATTAATAAGGAGCCTAATCCAGGTGGACCTTTTGGGTCAATGTGGATGAGTTTGTCCAAAGAACACTACGGTATTCATGGTACCAATGATCCTAGTTCAATTGGTCATGCCGTTTCACACGGCTGTATACGTATGCATAATCAAGATGTAGAAGAGCTTGCCAGCATCGTTCCCATCGGTACAGCAGTTTCTATTCATCCATAACATTCATTAATCATAAGTGTAATTGACTGTCCGAGCAAATAACGTCTAGCCTAGTCTAAACAACCTTTTTGGAGGGTAATTTTTCGTTTCAGGCTACTCGCTTTCCCACTGGAGTCGAGTAGCCTTCCACTCCAATTGTAAAAGGTCAAATAGTTTTGGACTTAATTAATGTCTTACGAATGCATGATATAAAAGGATTGTTAAATATTGATGTCCAAAACTAATTGTCTTAAAAATGGTCAAATAGTTTTGGACTTTTTGTATTTAGAGACAAATAGTTTAGGACAGTTTGAATTAATGTACAAATAGTTTAGGACAAATTGTTTGGTTAATGATGAATAGAATTATTACAATACTCGTTGTTCGACATACACTCATTTTTTTTGGATTTTTCTTACTTTTGTTAGACTTAATGAGTTATAATTATTTTACAACCATACCAAAAATATCCATATAATTATTTTTGTGTTATGGTTGTAATTATTTAGGAGAGAAAGGATGATTTTATGAACAGAAGAGAAAATAGTAGATTACAAAAACCAATAAAAGTGTTTGCAACATCCGCTATTTTGGCAACTACGTTATTTACACCTATTATGACAAACAATTTAGGTGTACAGGCTGAAACAATTTCCGCACAAACTGTAAATCAATATGAACAGAGAGTATTTGATCTTCCAGGTACAGGGAGCTATCAGGATGAATCGAATAGGAACAGAAGCAATCAACACCAAAACAACTTTATGCCCACAGGTCTCTATGTGAAACCAGGTGAACAAGTTACAATAAATGTATCAGGTTCACAAAAAATTAGAGCTATTATTGGTGCCTATCATTACGATAAAAACGATAATATTTGGAATGCAGCCGTGGAACTTTCTCCCGGGTCTCATGTAATATCCTCTTCGGTAGGTGGTTTATTAGGGCTAGATAATTTTAACGACACAGGGACAGTTAAGGTGGAAGTACTACAAGGTGGAAGTCCTATTCCACTCTTCGAACTAGGAAAGCATACTAAAGAAGACTGGAATGCGATGATGACTATATATCCAAATGCTCATGCCGTGCAACTAAAATCAAAGAAAGCAGTACTTACGGTTACGCAAGATGATGCTAAGAAATACATCGTGGATCAAAACCCTATCCCTTTATTAGAAAACTATGACAAAATGATTCAAGCACAAGATGAGATATCAGGGTTGTCTGAAACAAATCCTAACCTTTTACATCGTACAACTCGTCGTATTTGGGCTTTCACAGAAAATCCTAATACAGATACTTGGGGTTTTACTAACACATGGGAGGGTGCTGTATTTAATAAAGGTTCAATTAGAAGTGCTTTAGATATTAACGAGTTTGGATGGGGAGAGATGCATGAAGCAGGACATGCAAGACAGCAACATCCATGGACGTGGGGGGCAGTGGTCGAAGGCACTGTTAATCTGTATTCTTTAGCCGCATTCCAACAAGTATATCCTGACCGCCAACCACCTTTAGAAAAAGTAGGAGGGAATGGTCAATCAAATTATGATGCAGCATTTAATTACTTAAAACAAACAAATAAAGATTATAACACTATCGGCGACGATTTTGTGAAGCTTGTTATGTTTTGGCAACTTCATTTAGCATATGGACAAAATTTTTATCCGGATCTCCACAAACTATATCGAGAGTTACCAAATGATCAACTTCCTAATACAGACACTCAGAAAATCCAAGAGTTTATATACAATACAACGAAAGTAGCGAAACAAAATTTACTTCCATTCTTTGATCAATGGGGACTGCAAGCATCGCAAGAAACACGACAAAAAATAGAAGCTTTAAATTATCCAAAATTAGCAGCACCTATTTGGGAAGCGACTGATTCTGAGCCTATTGATCCATGGTTAATTCCTCATAAAATCGAAAACGCAACTGCAAGTAGTGAAGAATCAGTGGTTAATCCAGCTAGCAACGCGATTGATGGTAATCCAGATACTATTTGGCATAGTCAGTGGAGTACACCAAATCAATACCCATACAGTTTAACAATTGATTTAGGTGACACACGTACAATTGCGAAATTGGGATATCTTCCTCGAAAGGATGGAGCGAATCCTTCTGGCGATGGGTCTCAAAATGGTCGTATTTTAAATTATAAACTTTACGGAAGTATAGATGGTATTAATTATTATTGGTTCCTTACGGGAACATGGGAAAACAATCAGAAAAAACAATTTGCATCATTTGATCCTCTATCTACCAGATATGTAAAAATAGAGGTTTTAAATGGTGTAAATGGATATGCTTCAGCAGCGGAAGTAAACATTTTAGGCTATTAATATTTTAAGGTTTGCACAATTTATGAGAAGATAATTATAAGGAGATTTTCAAATTATTTGAGAATCTCCTTTTGTACTGTGTATTAATAAAAACAATGTCCATATTTAATTTTTTGGTTTCCAAAAAACTATTTGTCTCAAGTGTCCAAAACTATTTGACCTTTTACACCAATCAACGAAGCGTAGCACTTTTATAAATTTTTTGCATTTTAAAAGCGATCACTATGACTCTCACCGTGATCGAACAGAATAGACTACTAACTGTGACACGATTGTGTATCTGTTGTTACTGCCGCTATGTTTTCGCATATAAAACACCTGTTGCGGAAGTTTCGTTTTATCACTATAAATTAGAGTGACATGCCAGTAGATACATCCTAAAGAAGTGGTTGATTGGAGCGGAGACTGAGCGGAATCAGCGTCACAGATGAGACTAAAAGCATCACGTCCTGTGATAATGCCTTCGTAATCAACATCCTATTGCCCCAAGCTCATCGGACACCCCCCAGAAAAGCGCTCAGTTGGAACGGAAATCAATCGCTCGTTTTACCGAAGATTTTATTAATAGGACACCTTTTATAGTTTTTCAACAACATATGAAACAACTATGCAATTTCTTTATATGCATAGTTGTTTTCTTTTTCTTTGATTATGTATCAAAAGTATAAGAAACAACACCTGAAGCAATACTAAAAAGTATTGTAGTACGTTAAAAATAGGAGGAAATAATTTTGGCCATGACAGACAATACATTATCCATTTTCGCCTTAGGTGGCATCAATGAAATCGGTAAGAATATGTATGTTGTACAATACGGGAACGATATGGTGATTATCGATTGTGGTGCTAAGTTTCCAGATGAGAGCTTATTGGGCATTGATTTAATTATCCCAGACATTACTTATTTACAGGAAAATAAAGATAAGATAAAAGCATTAATCGTTACACATGGACACGAGGATCACATTGGCGGGATTCCTTATCTTTTAAAAAAATTAAATGTTCCTATTTATGCAACTCGCTTTACACTCGGTTTAATTGAGTTAAAACTAAAAGAGCATAAGCTGTTAAGAGAAACAGACTTACTAGAAATAAACGCTGAATCCACATTAAACTTCGGGCAGATTGATGCTAGTTTTTTTAGAACGAACCATAGTATACCTGATTGCTTAGGCATCGTTTTTCACACGCCTGAAGGTAATGTTGTACACACTGGCGACTTTAAATTCGATTTAACCCCTGTAAACAATCAATTTGCTGATATTCATAAAATGGCCGAAATAGGTACGCAAGGTGTACTAGTACTTATATCGGAAAGTACGAATGCCGAACGACCTGGGTTAACACCATCCGAACAACTTGTCGGCGGTCATATTGAAGAAGCTTTTTTTCATGCCGAGCGCAAAGTCATCATCTCTACATTTGCCTCCAACGTAAATCGTATTCAACAGATTGTCGACGCAACAATTACAACAAAAAGAAAACTTGCATTGCTTGGGCGTAGTATGGTGAATGTTGTAGATGTCGCTTTAGAACGAGGGTATTTAACAATCCCTGACGATATGCTAATCGATGCACGTGAAGTAAAGTATCTCCCACCTGAAGAAGTAGTCATTTTATGTACAGGGAGTCAGGGAGAGCCATTAGCTGCGCTATCTCGCTTAGCCAGCGGAAATCATCGTGAGGTTAAAGTTTTACCTGATGATACTGTCATTTTAGCTGCTTCTCCTATTCCTGGGAATGAGAAGGGCGTTTCACGAATCGTCGACAATTTATTTCAGCTAGGGGCAAAAGTAATTTATGGATCTGCAAGTAATACGGGGATGCATGTTTCTGGACATGGCTACCAAGAAGACTTAAAGCTGATGCTAACCTTCATGAAGCCAAAGTTTTTCATTCCAATTCATGGTGAATTCCGTATGCTACACCAACATCGGTTATTAGCAGAAGCTGTAGGCGTCAAAAGAGGCCATACCTTTATTATGAAAAATGGAGACGTCGTGGATATTGAAAATGCGAATGCTCGACAAACACGCAAAATTCCATCTGGAGACACGTATGTTGATGGAATTGGTATAGGTGAAGTTGAAGGGATTGTATTACGTGATCGTAAACAGCTATCGGAAGACGGTATGCTCGTTATTGTCATAACAATCAGTAAGGCGGATGGCACGATTATTTCGGAACCTGATACCATTTCACGTGGTTTTGTTTACGCAAAAGATTCCGAAATGCTGTTAAGTAAAGTGAATGTTCTCGTAAAATCAACGGTTAGTGAATTACAAGAAGACAATAAACAACAACTATTCGTCTTAAAAAAAGAAATAAAAAAAGTAGTGGGCCAATATCTCTTTTCGCAAACGAAGCGAAAACCAATGATATTGCCAATTATCATTGAAATTTGAGCTGATTTATTAGAGGCTCCACGGATGTTGGCTTATAAACGTTGCATCGTACGACATTGCACTTGCCAGAAAGCGAAGTGGTTGGAGCCAATACGTAATTGTTAATGCATCATTTTAATCTTCCTTAAACAGTCGGTGTAGGAGCTACTTGTACCTCTCTCGCACCGACTATTCGCTTGTTACTTTATTGTTTACACATTCTTTCCATAAAAGAATCTAGATCGTGGATTTCATGAAAAAAATTACCTTTAAAGATTTTATGAAGTAAAGAATTATAACAGTTATGAACGTTTTCAAACCCTTGATTTAATTGGCTTGTATGGCTTTCTACTTGCATTGAAATATTACTGAAATGCCGTGGTAAATCTTCTACCACTGTCATTAATGAATCTCTATTTTGCATTAATGACTGAATAGCATTTAAGAGCTGTACAATTTTTGTTTGAACTTCAATTACAGGAAGATCTACGGTTATATAATTTAAATTTATACAACCGTTAGTTGACTGATACCATTTGAGAAAATACAGTAAATAATCACTCAAAACGATGGATTCATTTGGGATAATTGCTACAACATCATTGGCAATACAAACTTCAGTTTCACATTGATATATCATTTTGTCAGTGCCATTCTTACTATTTTTAGCGACAATAATTGTCTTAGCAGGCACTTTCACACTTTTAAAACGCTTTATACTCGAAAAATAATGCTCATTCGATGCCGATAGCCTTGCAACAATCAAGACTATTTCCTTTAATCTATAACGTTTTAACATGCTTGCATCCCCCATTTTTATTTACACTCTCTTCAACATATCTGCTTAAAACGTCTTACTTATTTTTAGATTTTTTCAAATATAGCTCGAATAATTAATTAACCATCTTCATTGTACCATTTTAATGTAACATTTTCTTCATTATACAAACATAATGGTATATGCATTTCAATTGTTTTTCTCTAGCTTTTTACATAGAGGTGAATGTAATGTCAGACTTTTTAAAGCTAGTAGGCGAACAACTCCGTATCATCAGAGTATCTAAGGGACTTAGTCAAGAAGAAGTTGCAGAAAGAACGGGGAAGTTAGGTTTTAGTAAAGGTCGAATTTCAAATATTGAGCATGGTCAATCAAATATCACATTAAATACGTTAGAAATACTTATGAATGCGTTAGATATTGTACCTGAGGAACTTTTTAATTTCCAAAAATTATCGGGTGTTACCGATCTTGAAGAGAAGAATCTTATGCTCGACATTCATCGCTCATTGTTAAGAGAGCGCGATTTAGATGAAGTAAAATATGTTGTACGCATAACAAAAGATTTTTTAGATACTGTCGATGCACAATCGAAGAAAAACAGCTCAAAGGGTTAACAAAACCATTTGAGCTGTTTTCTAATTTATTTATTTTGATACGATTTAATTATTTTAAAATTTGACATGCTTTTACGAGCATTATGTCAATGGATTTCACCTATTGCATCCCAAATTTTTGGCGATAGCCGCATTTTCTACATAGTTCTTCAACCGCTTCTCTTCTTGAAAATCCATCAACAATATTCGTCGCACGTTCACCCTCAACAATGTCTGTAAATGATGTCTGATTGACATTGCCTAGATTGATGACGCCCTCCCCATCAAGGCAGCAAGGCACAACAGTACCATCAACAAGAATCGCAGCTTGGCTACGTAATGCATGACAAAAACCTTTGCCCCCATCCTCAGGCGCAAGCAGACTAGGCCATCTAAACTCATGGTCCTGATTTAAATAAATATTGTTGGCAATTTTCACGCCTTTCCCCGGTTGAACCTTTTCCTCAATACGATAGTCAAGATTATATTCATTTTCTAAGATTTCTAACGTCTCTCGATTTCTTCTTGCCGCAATATCTGTGACATGTTCCTGTTGTAGATTCCAGAGACGATATGAAATGATGGTATTAAAATCTTTTGCATCACGGACAAAATCTAATATGTCACCTAAATATTTCTCCCGATTTTCTGAGCCCTCATGACCATCAAAGCTATGTAATGAGAAATTAATTTGGCGTAGTGCAGGCTTACCTAATAATTTTTCACGATTCTTTTTAATCAATGTCCCATTGGTCGTAATATTGACTTTAAAACCCTTGGCGTGTGCAGCATCTAATAATTGATCGATGCGTGGATGTAAGAGTGGTTCACCCTTGACATGCAAATAAATATATTTTGTATGCGGTCTTATTTCATCAAGTATTTTATTAAATTGTTCTACCTTAATCAGCCCTTTTGCACGTGCAGTCGGCGGACAGAAACTACAGGCTAAATTACAGACACTCGTAATTTCTATATAAACCTTTTTAAATGTTCTCAACGTTTTTCACCGTTCCAGTTCTATGTTAGTCAAATAATCTTATTCATTTTAACAAATTTTCACGATATCTAGCAGTTATTCATTATTTATTTCTCATAGGCTTGAGGTTGCTTTCATATCCTTCCACAATTATGACACTTACTTTGAGATATTTCTATTTAAGCACAAGGCTACACGTACAAGTAAGTTCAAGTTAAATTAATACGTTAGTAATAATACTAAAATGAAAGAGGTGTGAAAAAGATGGCTGGGTATAAAGATTTCTCGAGGAGAAACAATTCATCTGAAGAACCAGAAAGAGATCATTCAAAAGATCCCTCGAAAAATAATATCACGATTCATCTGACGTTTAATATTGGAAACACAGATATCCATTTTGAACAACGAGCAGAGGGTGGTGGACAAATTAATAAAGATGTGGGGACAAATGCCAACCAAGGTGGGCAAAATGCTTTAAACGGTAGCCACACAAGAAACCTAAAGTCTCAATTCGCAGATGGGAATGGAAGAAGCGGAATAGCCGGAAATGATAATGATGAAGCTGGTGGACAACAAGGGATAAAAGTGCGGGATAGTTTAGTAATCGATAGCGAAATACATTCAACCTCCAATCAAAATCAAAGAGTTGAAGAAGAAATCCAAGAGAATTTAAAAACAAACAGCGAAAAAAATAAATAAACACTGATTGTACCACCTCATCTAAATAGTAAAAACTTCTATCTGCGGGTATAATTTATTATCCCCAACTGATAGAAGTTTTACAATTACACAGAACGCTTATAATTTTTTGTCCCATCATATGAATATAGTACAGGCTTGGCATCAATACTTGTTTCCATGTGTACGGGACGTCCCCACAGTTGATAAATGTATGGTAAGACATTTTCTAAGTAGTGTGGGTCGAGCTCCATCCCTTCGTAGCCATGCACTAAATATAGTTCTCCATTCCGTAAGTAGTCGCCGTTTTTCACGACGATATATGGAAATCCTCCATTTACACGCATTGATACGAGCTGATCGCGTACCATTTCATGGTCTTTATCTGTAATACGATATTCATTGCCCTTTTTTTGGAACAAATAAAGGTCTTCTTGCTTTGTTAAATCTTTTGTTAAATAGTTACGGATAAAAGAAATATCCGATTCAATCTCTCTCACCTCAAACATTTTCTCGCGACCTGAGTTCGGCAGTACGCCAAGTTTCCTCATTTCTTCTGTTGGTTCATTATATCGTTGTTCAATATCCTCAAAAATTTTCAGCCCAAGATAGTAAGGGTTAATGGACGTTTTTGATGGTTGCACAACGCCTGCATTTAATTTTGCATACTCAACCGTTTCTGTTGTTGTGAGCTTGAGCTCACGCATAATTCGTTGGTGCCAATAGGACGCCCAGCCTTCATTCATAATTTTGGTTTCTAATTGTGGCCAGAAATAAAGCATTTCCTCACGCATCATTGTTAAAATATCGCGCTGCCACTCCTCCAGCTCTCGACTATGCTCCTCAATAAATAGCAATAAATCTTTTTCTGGATTTGCCGGAAACTGCCTTATCTTTCTTCGAATCGACCTATGTTCTTTTTCCTTATCATCTAAGTTCCAAAGGTCATCATATGGTGACCTTGCAGTAAGTATTTCTTCTTCGTACTCATCCTCATCACCCGTATACAGCTTAGGACGTAATATCGAAGGGTCGATATGCTCTTGAATGGCTAACACCGCATCTAAAAACTGTTCAACCTCTTCCTTACCGTACTCTCTTTCATAACCTGCTATTCGTTCAGCCGTTGCAGTCATACTTTCTACCATATCTCGTCTTGTATTGGAAAAACGTACATTATTTTTGAAAAAATCACAGTGCGCTAATACATGTGCAATGATTAGCTTATTTTGTGTTAATGAATTGGTATCTAGTAAAAATGCATAGCATGGGTCTGAGTTAATGACCAACTCATAAATTTGACTTAACCCTAAATCATATTGCAATTTCATTTTATGGAATTGTTTTCCGAAGCTCCAATGCGAAAAACGTGTAGGCATACCATATGCGCCAAATGTATAAATAATATCTGCTGGACATATTTCGTATCGCATCGGGTAAAAATCTAAACCGAAACCTGCCGCAATTTCTGTTATTTCCTCAATCGCTCGTTGTAGCTCATTCTCCATTTTCCGCTCCCTCCTTTGGCATTGAATACGTCGTACATTAATCCTTAAACTTCACATTAAGACTCACTTTTCTGGAAAAAACTTTTTAAGGCATCATAGACATCGCCCTTTTTTTTCAGGATATGAAACCTAAATTTCTCATCTTGAATTTTTTTATACGTATACATAAGTGTAGAAAAGCGGTTATGCTGATTTACTTCACCGTATCCAAACATGCTTGAAACATCCATTAACTCTCCAACCAACTTCAAGCACTTCTCATTATCCATCGAAATGTTTTCACCGTCCGAAAAGTGAACCGGATAAATATTGTACCGAGTAGGATTATATTTTTCTCGAATGAGTTCCAACGCTTTAATATAAGCAGATGAACAAATTGTTCCCCCACTTTCTCCCTTAGTAAAAAACTCTTCCTCCGTCACCACTTTGGCTTCCGTATGGTGGGCGATAAATTCAATTTCAACAGTTCCGTACTTAGAACGCAAAAATCTCGTCATCCAAAAGAAAAAACTTCTGGCACAATATTTTTCAAAGGTACCCATTGAACCACTTGTATCCATCATGGCTAGGACGACCGCCTTCGATTCTGGCTTTTCTACCTCATCCCATGTTTTAAAGCGCAGATCATCATTATGAATCGGCGTAATTTCTGCTTTCCCCAGCATTGCATTGCGCTTTAGTGCATTTAAAATAGTACGCTTCTTATCGACATTGCCCATGAGCCCTTTTTTTCTTATATCATTAAATTCAATCTTTTCCGTTTTAATATCATCTTTTTCTTTTTGCTGTAAATTCGGTAGCTCCAACTCTTTAAATAATACATTTTGTATTTCTTCTATGCTTACCTCTGCCTCATAGTAATCATTACCAGGCTTATCGCCCGCTTCTTTTCCTTGGCCATTACCTTGATTACCTCTACCTGGTTCACGCGCTACAACATCACCTACATTACTATCTCCTTGTCCTTGACCAACATGTTTCGAGTTATCGTAATTGTATCGAATTTTATATTCATCAAGTGAACGTATGGGTATTTTAATAACTTCACGACCATTGGACATCACAATACTTTCTTCACTCACTAAATCCGGTAAATTATTTTTAATGGCATCTTTTACTTTTTCCATATGACGTTGTTGATCTTGGTGCCCTTTACGATGGAGGGACCAATTTTCCTGAGAAATGACATATCGTTTATTCTGGTTTTCAGTCATTTTTATCCTCACCCATCTATTAAATTTGCTTTTTCTATACTATGCTTGTGATCAGCTTTATTGAACTTTTTTTGATAAATCAATTCTGCCTCGGCGAAATTGCAGCTAACACTTGTTATCACTTTGCTTTCACGCAAAAAACAATGGATCCGTATTTCAGATTGTGCTGGGCATGCACAATTATCGACACAATATTGGTCATTTTTGTAAAGCTACTAGCCTTTTTACTGATGCGGACCTGTTAGCCGAAGTCGAATCGTTGCGACACCTCTAGGCTAAATTCTTTTTTCACGCCTTTAAAATCCATTACTTCCGTCAGAGGCTTTATCTTCATTCATTTGGCGTCCCCCACAAATGAATGAAGATAAAAGGAGTGCCCTAAAAATGGGACACTCCTATTCAGTCTTTATCGATTCAATAGACTACCTACATATTGCAACAATTCATTAGCTGACGTTGTGTTATAACCATGTTCGTCAACAAGTCTTGCCACAACCTCATTAATTTTCTTAAGTTGTGATTCATCTGGCATTTTAGAAGACGTTGTAATTTTCACAACATCTTTTAAATCTGCAAATAGTTTCTTCTGAATAGCTTCTCGTAATCTTTCATGAGAATTATAATCAAATCGTTTGCCATTTCTTGCATACGCAGAAATACGGATTAATATTTCTTCACGGAATGCCTTTTTCGCATTTTCAGAAATTCCGATTTGTTCTTCTATCGAACGCATCAATTTTTCGTCTGGATTCATTTCTTCGCCAGTCAAACGATCAAAAATCTTGTTTTTATTACAAAACGCTTCAACATTATCGAGATAATTATTCATTAGTGTTTTCGCAGACTCTTCATACGAATAAACAAATGCTTTTTGTACTTCATTCTTCGCAATTTCATCGTACTCTCTTCTAGCTACTGCAATATAATTCATGTATTTCTCTCGATCTTCCTGTGAGATGGAAGCATGCTGATCTAACCCATCCTTCAATGAACGCAGAACATCTAAAGCATTTATTGATGGTATTTCTTTTCGAATAATAGCTGAAGAAATTCGATTAATAATATACCGTGGATCAATGCCGTTCATGCCTTCATTTGGAAACTCTTTTTTAAGCTCCTCTAAGTCAACGGAATTAAATCCCTCCACATTTTCTCCGTCGTACAAGCGCATTTTTTTAATAAGATCCACACCTTGTTTTTTCGGAACTTCAAGTCTTGTTAGGACCGAAAAGATTGCTGCGGCCTTCAATGCATGTGGTGCAATATGAACATGAGACATATCGCTTTCTCTAATCATCTTTTCGTAAATCAGTTCTTCCTGACTAACTTTCAAATTATAAGGAATCGGCATTACAATAATTCGCGAATGTAATGCTTCGTTTTTCTTATTAGAAATAAATGAACGATATTCAGTTTCGTTGGTATGTGCCACAATTAACTCATCTGCACTAATTAAAGCGAATCTACCCGCCTTAAAATTACCTTCCTGCGTTAGTGACAATAAATTCCATAAGAATTTTTCGTCTAATTTCAACATTTCTTGGAATTCCATCATCCCTCGATTCGCCTTGTTTAACTCCCCATCAAAGCGATAAGCGCGAGGGTCCGATTCTGAACCAAAGACGCCAATTGTTGAGAAATCAATACTACCTGTCAAATCGGCAATATCCTGTGATTTCGGGTCAGAAGGTGTAAAAGTTCCTATGCCCACTCGTTTGTCTTCAGAAAAAGTAATACGCTCAATAATGACATTTTCAATGCGCCCATCGTATTCCTTTTCAAGACGCATCGTATTTAAAGGCGATAAACTACCCTCTATTCGTATTCCATACTCCTCATAAAATTCTTTGCGTAAATGATGAGGAATCAAATGTAGAGGATCTTCATGCATTGGACATCCCTTAATTGCGAAGACTGCACCCTCATCCGTTCGCGAATATTGCTCAAGTCCGCGTTTCAGCAAGGTTACAATTGTTGATTTACCACCACTTACAGGCCCCATTAATAGCAAAATTCGTTTTCTAACATCCAATCTTCGTGCTGCAGGATGGAAATACTCTTCCACCAATCTTTCAATTGCTGTTTCAAGCCCAAAAATTTCTTGCCCAAAAAACTGAAACATCTTTTGCCCATCGCGTTCCTCTAAACCTGCACTTTTAATCATATTGTAGACGCGTGAATGGGCAGTTTGAGCAACTTCAGGTCTTTCCTTAATAATGCTTAAATAATCTGCAAATGTACCTTCCCACTTCAGTCGATTCTCTTCTTCGCGATAGCTCTTCACTTTGTTTAAAATGTTGATAGCCTTCCCTCCATTCAGGGCTTGATTTATAACATAGTATGAAATAAGAAACATTATGATACCCAATACTTTTTTGCATTCTTTAAATAATCCTATGCATAAGGTTCGAATTGTTGCCTAAATACACTCCGTGCCTAGATTATTTACGGTATCACTCCTCTAAAAAATTCATTTCGTAGTCCTGAACCAAGAGTAAGGGTAACAAAAAACCACCTTGCTTTAATTGTTAGCAGATGGTTTAGCATTATTACTATTTAACATTTTTTCCTAATTCGTTGTAACAATAAGCCATCTGTCTGATTATTTTCACCTATAACAAAGTCCTTCATATAATAAGTTAAATAGTCACCAAATTGATTCGTTGTATTTTTCAAAAGTTCATCCACATAATAAGCTCCATTTGCTATATTGTCTTTCATAATGACAGACAACGAAGCATAGATACCACATGCAACTTGAAAATACGTAGCATTCGTCTGATACTGTGAAAAAATCTCTTCATTTGTTAATACATTGTACATATATTTTTCACTATCTTTATAAACGAGTAGGACTCCACATAAATCTTCGCCTTCTAATGTCGCATCTTGTGAATCAAGTACCTTCATTTCAAAATCCCATAATTTATCGACATCATCAATATTTTCACAGATTAACTCCGTTGTATGGTCATTTATTTTGTATAGGAAGCCACTTTCAACGTTAAACATTTTTCCTAAGCTATAAACTTCTTCATGTGGCATTAAACAGCCGTAAAATTGTTTTTCACCTAACGTAACCTTAAATTCTATATCATAAACTTTTTCGTATAGGAATAGTGGTGTGCTTTGGCTCATGAACATGGGATAACTCAAAATTGCTTCATCTAAAAAACATTCGGGTGACCAAGTTGTATAGATCACATTTTTCATAGCCTTGTTTTTTTCTTTATAAAAAGAAGTATCATGCTCAACGATATAGCAGCCTAATAGTGGATCATTAGCGGCACCCTTTAGTAATTCAAATACCATCCATTGAACGATACCTGGATTCATACCTGAGCAAATTATCGCTACTGCATTAGAAATTCCCTCTTTATGTTTTTCTAAATGCCTAATCCTTTCAATTAGCCCAAAACCCTCATATAATTCTTCGTTTTCATCAATAAATGGATTTTCTAATGCCGTATTTACATAATGAATGCCTAGTTGATTACAACATTGCATCATTTCTACTGTGTCAGCCCAGGATACATCTACAACAACAGAGGTGTTCGTATCTTTCAGATGATCCATTAATTTTTTTTTATCATTTAAATCGAGTTGATGTACGACAAGTTGATCTTTTAAATTGGGGTATAATTCCTCGAAAGTCTTTTTGCTAATTTGTTTTTTATCTATTAAATGAATGAAGCTTCTTTCAATAACAGCATTTATTGGCGCATTTTTGTCTTGAACAGTTTTATTTAAAATGGAGAGTAGTGCTTTCGCAACACCTCCACAACTACCTAATATCGTAATCGAATTATTAAAAGATAACATTCTATCTCCTCACTTTCTTATTTATAGCATATGGCTCGAAAAATGATTGTCATAGGTGGTAACCTTTCGATTTAGAAGGTATCGCTCAAGAGACTCAAGTCGATTTTTCGATGATTGTACTTTGTTGTACAAACGCTACTTATGAAATAGTTAAATTCGGTTATTCTAACTGTAGAAAGGAGGTTCATTTATTGAGTCGTCGTCTTATTTTCCTTTTAACATTGTTGCTACTATGGAGTTTTACTCTCCCCACTGCTACTTTTGCAAATGAAGATCCCACTAAAGAAGAAATTTTACAACAACGTATGTCTTACTATGTACAATTTGATGAATTATTGATTCCATGGCACTTCTTAGCTGCCATCGACCAATACGAACGAAATCTACAATCCGTTCGCTCAGACATACCAAAGCGAGAAAGTTATATTGCCATTCAATTTTCTGACGAATATTGGGCGGGCGCATTGAATCCTGTTAAGGAAGATACAATCCCTGAGACCATCAGTTATTTCGGTGGCATGGGGCTTGACGGCGATGGCGATGGTATTGCAAGTCCCAAAGATGATGAAGATGTTATATTCTCCATGGCCAGCTATTTAAGTAAGTTTGGTTCGACAGATGAAGATTTTAAATTAGCGTTATGGGAATACTACAGAAGTGAAGAAGCAGTAAATCAAATCACAACGATTTCCACTTTGTATAGACATTACAAAACAACTGATCTTGATGCACATACCTTTCCAATCCCTGTCCGCAATGATTACAGCTTTAGAGGCACATGGGGCGATAATAGAGGTTGGGGAGGAAGACGAATACATGAAGGAACCGACATTTTTGCCGGCTATGGCACGCCTGTTCTATCCACTTCCTATGGTGTAGTCGAAGTAAAAGGCTGGAACCAATTTGGTGGATGGCGCATCGGCATTCGTGATAATCATAATTCCTATCATTATTATGCCCACCTAGGTAGCTTTCATAAGGAAATTGAAGTTGGAGACATTGTCGAACCTGGAACAGTTCTTGGTTATGTCGGTAGCTCTGGCTATGGCAAAGAAGGAACTTCCGGGAAGTTCCCACCACATCTTCATTATGGCATCTACAAGTTCAATGGACGTACAGAATGGGCATTTGACCCATATCCTTCATTACTACAATGGGAGCGACAAGCGAAAAAAGCAAAGCAATGATGTAAACTTATTTTAAGGTTGTTCGAAAGCATTTTTTGCTTATTGAACAACCTTTTCTATTTACATAAGAAAGTGGAATCGTTTATAATCACTTGATATTAATTGTAAATATTTAACTATGCAACGATTTGAAATTTCTCTATAATTGTAATAAATAAATAATTTTAACTGGAGAATGGACATGATAGTGAAAACAAAACCTTTAAAAATCCAACTTAAACAAACACAAAATCCTCTCGAAGATTTTGTGCTCATCAATAAAAATAATCATTATTCTGTTCGTAAAGAGATCCTTTTTGTAAGATACATTGGCATTCCTAATGCTATCGAACATTACATTGAAAATATTTTGAGTATAGATCAATATTTTACTTCAAGTATGTCTACTACATCCTACTTACGTTTGCATGGACTTGAACCAATAGTAAATAAAGACGATATTAAAAGGCTGTCAACTATTTGGGAACACTGGCAAGCTATCATCGATAGTTCGATTACTGATTGTTTTTCGCTCTATCAAACACCACTATGCGGTCAATTAGATAACGAGACGCTTGAATGGACAAAAAAGATCACCTTTATTAAAATTCTGTCAATGTATAAAAGAACTCATCCTAATTCAAATACTACACTATTAAAAAATTTTGTCGTTAAATTTTTGAACTGGATGGAAATCTATTTACCAAAGCTTTTTAAGCCCTCTAGTATGTCTCCAAAAGTTGTTTTTACCGGAGATATTAAACAGCATGAATGTTTATTTTTGTATTTCTTATCTAGTCTTGGCTGTGATATATGCTATATGAATCCGAAAGAGGATATTGTCAATTTATATCCTGAAATAGAAACGTACTCAACATTATATAAATGCAGCACCTGCTATTCAGCTGAGGTACCAATTCCTGAATTTATACCTGCAGAAAATAAAGAACATACCCCCTTACTTCCAAAACCGCATACGATTTCACAATCCATTCTGGACAATACTACCAACCAGAAACACAGTCTAGGTGATGTTGGTGAATTAAGTTATGTGCAGTTAGCGGGGCTATCGAACTCTGTTGTCATGATTAAAGTTTATGATGAAGAAAATAAAATTTTATGCGGTGGTTCTGGTGTTATCATCCATAGCAGTGGTTATATTTTAACAAATCTACATGTAGTGGGAGTTGGGCATTATTATGCGGTCATCTACGAAAATGAAACGGAAGAATACCTTACAGATCATTTCATAAAATATCATCAACTATATGACTTGGCCATTATAAAAGTTGATAAAGATTGCTCACCTCTCCCTGTAAAAATCGATAACAATTTGGTTAGAGGACAGAAGATCGTTGCCATAGGAAGCCCATTAGGGTTATTTAATTCCTTTTCCGATGGCATTGTTTCAGGTTTTAGAGACATTGATAATATACCCATGATACAATTCACTGCCCCTATTTCTAATGGAAGTTCCGGTGGTGCACTGTTAGATATGTTTGGAAGACTAGTAGGTCTAATCACCGGAGGATTTGATAAAGGACAAAATCTAAATCTAGCAGTCCCATCCGATAAAATATATGAATTTGCACAAAACTTTATTGAACATACGAACTAGCTTATTGTTCAATAGACCACTATCAAAAATGCGCGAACTACAAATGTATAAAATTTTAAAACGAGGCTGGGACAAAAGAGAAAAAGTGTTAGATTGACTGCTGTCGATCTAACACTTTTTTGCTGTAAGCGTTGATGTTCACTATGGCGGACGCTTTCCGGGGGCGTGGCCTTCGCTACCATCAACTAGTGCTCTCTTCAAAATTTTCCTTCATTTTAGATAGCAAAAATTTAATAACGCCTTTACTCCTCTTTCTTAAAATTTAAAGTTATGTCCCAGCCTCGTTTATTGTTTTTCAAATATAAACAAAAATTTCTATACTAATTCACTGCCAATTTCGAATCGGAACTCTTTCAAGTTCATAACGCTTTATAATGATACTTATTTTTCGATACCATTCCTCGCACAACTCCAATGCTTCACAATATTCATCCTCTTCTTTTGAAATCGGTTCGCTATTTGTCATAAAAATATATTCCAAGATTGGTGTGGACAAATTATCGACCACTATTTTTAACGCTAATTGAGTCACTGTATCATCAGATTCTTCATCTTCCTCTTCTGAGTCTAGTGAAGTATCTTGTTCTCTATCCATTAATGACCCACTTAATAAACCATTTCTAGTACTAGCAATAATATTGTCATCTTCTACTATAGAAACTTCATATATGTTATTAAATTGTATTTCTATCTTCGTCACTTCTGACGCCCAATCTTCTTTTTGAGCGAACAAAAGTGTATTTGTTGGTTCGTTTAATAATAGTGCATTTAAGCAATCACTAGAAATTGTGCATTGGGTATGCGGAATATTCATTATTTCCTCTTCACTTTCTCGCTTCATTTCAGCAGTTCTTCTGTAAGACATATACTTTTCCTTCATATAACGAAAGGCCCCTATTATAAATAATCCCCAGCCAATAAAAAAATAAAGTCCTCTTACGATAGCGGCTTCCATTGCATTTGCTAACATCAAATAGATAAGACCTAATAGCAGTAAAAAAAAGGTTTTCACAAATATCCCACCTTTTTTAAAAATAATAGATAGGGAAAAAATCTATTTAATAGAAATCTTATTCACTAAAAACACTTTTCATTCTTAATTTATCTGGAAATTAAAACATGTAAAATAAAAGTAGCTAGAACGAATTTATCAATCGTTCTAGCTACTTATTTATTTTTTGCATTTCACTTACCCCTAAGTGATGAATCTTGTTCAAAGAATTTAGACATTTTGCATGACAAGTAATACGGATGGTATGAAGGATAGAGCAAAAACAGCTACATACCATAACGATGTTCGACGTAATGAAAAACGAACCTGTTTTTTTTCAGCATAGAAAATATCCAACATAACCGCAACAATAAGTGGCGTACTCACACACGCAATAGCAACTAAGAAAATATCAAAATAGATCATAAAGCACCCCTCTATTCATGAACATTTACTTCCTATTTACTTCCCCTTTTGTGACAACTTTGTGTCATCTTAAGTGTACACAATTTCGCCACATTTTGTCAATGGCCACAAACACAATATTATTTCACTTTTTTTAGAGATGTAGCACAAAAGGAGCTAGCTCAAGGTCATTTGAGCTAGCTCCTTTCTGAATTGAATTTGCAGTATCTTTTCTGCGTGACTCAGCTGATACATCCTAAGTGCTTTTTAATCTCTATATTTCATCGTTAAGCCTTTTAAGAAATTCCGCACAAATCGATCGCCACACTCTTTGTAATTTCGGTGACTTGGATTTCTTAAAATAGCGCCTATTTCACCTTTAGATACCGTGACGCCACCTTCATATAAAATCTCAAGCATATCTTCACTTGTTAATGCTAGTGCAATTTTGACTTTCTTTAATAGCATATTATTAGGACTTTCTGTAGCCTTAACAGGCACTGTTGAATGTTCAGCCTGACCAGGTTTTGCTTGTTGAGGCCCTCTTTTAAAAATTATAAAACCATTTAAAAATGCCTCTAACATTTTATTATTACATTTGATGTAATTTTCAGGTGCTTCTTCCTCATCCTTTACTTTGATTAGCATGTTCAAGACATCTTCTTTTGTAAAGCTCATACCACCAAGTTCAAAGATTTCTACCATATCTGTATTTTTAATATCTAATGCATATCTTAAACGAATCAACATATCATTATTCGTCATCTAATAACCTCCTGCTTTTTCCATTGCAACCTCAACTTCACTCTGTGTGAAATGAATACTAGGCTTAATTATAACAGAGGTAATTGCATTTTTAAGCTTACTAACTATTTTTAATTCACGCAATCTGCAACTACCTTGATTTTGTATTTAGCTTGCGCATATATCTCTTTTTTAAATGTATTAAAAACTAACAATCGACCATTCTAATATCACAAGGAGGTGAGAAATATGGCTACAAATAATCGAAGTTCCAATAAGCTTCAAGTCCCAGGTGTACAAGAAGCTGTTAATCAAATGAAATATGAAATTGCACAAGAATTCGGTGTACAGCTTGGGCCAGAAGCTTCTTCTCGCGCAAACGGTTCAGTAGGTGGAGAAATCACTAAGCGACTTGTTGAAATGGCTGAAAGACAATCAAAAGGTAAATTTTAAATAAAAGTCAAAAAGATAGAGCATTTATGTTCTACATCGAAAATAAAGAACGAATTCCCAATCGGAGTTCGTTCTTTTTCAACAATTTTTCTATTTATTTACGCGAACTAAGATATCTGGATATTCTTTTTACGTCCTGCTCCTGGACGCTTTTCCTTGAATAAAATTACTCCAATCAAGCCAATTATGGAGAATATAACTGGTGTGATGAAACCATAGTAGTATCCATCATCTAGACTACCTGAAATAGATTGAAAATGATCCAAAATATATCCTAAAATGATTGGTAGCAATGCAGCACTGAGGAAGCCCCCTGTATTCGCAAACCCAGAAACAAAGCCGGATTCTGTTATCGGGAAAGATTGACGAACAGCTGCAAAAGTTAATGCACTTGCTCCATAGCCAAAGCCAATGATAAAGAAAAGTACAATAAGAAAGAAAAATTTCGGCTGCCCTTTGAATAAAAGGAAGGAAAACCAACTCAGTAAAACAGTAATATGAACGACAATATATGGTCTCTTGATGGTTTCTAAACAGCTTGAAATCCAACTCGTTAAAGGAGCTCCTATCAGTGCTCCGATAAGACCGATCATAATCAGCTGGCTTGCATCTGAACGTGTCATCTCATACAAATTCATGCCGTATGGTACTGCCCACGAACTGATAAACCCAACATACCCACCGACAACCCCAAAATGACAAAAGAATAGAGCCCATGCCTGCCGATTTGAAAATATTCTTCGTAATACAACGGATGGTTTTTCACGTTGTACTGCTTCAGCTACAACTACTGGTTCATCCAAAAAGATGCGTTTTTTGTTTTTTACAAGTACAAAATAAAGGAGTAAGCCACATCCACATAATAGTAGTCCTGCTGACAAAAATGCTGATCTCCAACCAAGTAAAAAAATCCATGCGGAGAAAGGAACTGTCGCCAATAAAAAACCTAGACTCCCTGTCATGCCTGCTAGGCCAATTAATCGAACAAATTCCTTTTTATGAAACCATTGGGCCAAAATGAGCACCATATTAACCCATATAGTCGCATCCCCTACCCCAGTAACTATTCTGGAGAAAAACAGGACGAATTCATGTGTACCTAGACTATATAGGATTGTACCTACACCTGTAAGTGTGGCACCGATAATTAGAAATAAGTTCGGTCCAAAACGATCAGCTAAAAAACCCATAGGAATTTGCAAACTCGTGTATACAAAAAATTGTATACTCGTCAATAACCCAATCGTGGATGCTGTTACATTAAAATCCCTCATTAATTGGTCTGTAATTAATCCTGGAGCGGTTCGTTGACTTGCCATTAACAAATAGGAAAGCAATACAGAAACAAATACAATCCACCTGTATTTACTATTTTTTTTGTCCAATAATCACTACCCCTATTAGCTTTTACTTTACATATATGAATTTCATGTTAAGGGAAAGACCTGTTTTTTAAAGTAGTTTTATAATTCGAATCGGGTTGGAAATGCTCTGATGATACACTTTACTTGGAGCGGATCATGTCAGCATTTATTTCTTACTTATCACTAGACTAACGCTAACCATGCCACCACTTCACAATGTTGGAAGTGCTGAACGTTGCCACCTATCAACTTTTCACATCCAAGAATTACTTTTAATTTTTTTATGTACTGAAAACACAAGAACATTCAGCATAAGAAAGAGGCTGGGACATAACTTTAAATTTTAAGAAAGAGGAACAAAGGCGTTATTAAATTTTTGCCATCTGAAAATGAAGAAAAATTTAGCCGTTCTTCCTTTTGGAATAAATAAAATTCAGAAGAGAGTACTAGTTGATGGTAGCGAAGGCGGCGACTCCTGGAGGATTAGCGTGACGCCTGAGACTACGCCACGCCCCCGGAAAGCGTCCGCCGTAGCGAACTTCAACGCTTACAGAAAAAAAGTGTTAGATCGACAGCAGTCAATCTAACACTTTTTCTCTTTTGTCCCTGCCTCTTCTCACTATTACTGAACTATATTATTAAATTAACTCCAACCACGCGACAGCTTCACAATGTGCAGAGTGTATGTGACAACATATGTGGTGCTGCTTGTCGGTTCAATACCGCATTCATTCCTGCCAATTTACCGCTAAATAAACTCTAACTTTTTTGCGGTTAGCTCATTCTACCGTCCTTCGTCAATCAACATTGTTTAATGCAAAGTTATCAAGCAATGCACGCACTTCATCTGTTGATTTCGTGTTCATCAATTGATTTCTTAATTCACCCGCTCCACGGAATCCTTTGACATAAATTTTGAAAAAGCGATGAAGCCCTGTGATTGAACGTGGTAGTGCTTCCGCATATTGATCTTGAAGATCAAGTTGCAGTCTTAAAAGATCAAGGTACTCTTTACTACTATGCTCTTTTGGCTCTTTTTCAAAAGCAAAAGGATTTTTAAAAATACCTCGCCCAATCATAACACCATCAATACCATATTGTTCAGCAAGCTGCATCCCCGTTTGACGGTCAGGAATGTCTCCATTGATGGTTAGTAGCGTATTTGGTGCGATACGGTCACGTAATTTTTTAATTTCTGGAATGAGCTCCCAATGCGCATCTACTTGGCTCATTTCCTTTCTTGTACGTAAATGAATAGAAAGGTTCGCAATATCCTGTTTTAAAATATGCGTTAGCCACTCCTCCCACTCATTTACATCGTTATAGCCAAGTCGTGTTTTCACACTGACAGGCAGTCCGCCCGCTTTTGCTGCTTGAATAAGTTCTGTCGCAACGTCTGGACGCAGAATAAGACCACTACCTTTCCCTCTCGATGCTACATTCGGTACAGGGCAGCCCATATTAATATCGATGCCTTTAAATCCTAGCTCTGCCATGCCAATACTCATTTGACGGAAATAGTCGGGATTATCACCCCAAATATGTGCTACCATTGGCTGTTCATCTTCTGTAAAAATCAAACGGCCACGCACACTTTTCATGCCCTCTGGATGGCAATAGCTATCCGAGTTTGTAAACTCTGTAAAAAATACATCCGGTCGACCAGCTTCACTTACTACTTGACGAAAAACAACATCTGTCACATCTTCCATTGGTGCAAGTACAAAAAATGGTCGTGGTAAATCACGCCAAAAATTATCTATCATTTCAAACTCAAATCCTCTCACTATGGATACAACTTCAAACTCTCGGTCAAAAAACATAAAGCCAAATGTTCCACTTCTTTTACACTTATATCATGCTTAATAACTTATTATCAAACACAAGTACATTTGGACATTTATAATTTGTGAAAATCGGCAATGCTTATTTTATCGAAAATCGGTCCTGAATGGTATTTTTATATAAAAAAAAAAGCAGATGGTATAGATTTTTTCTATATCAACTGCTTTTCTATTAGTCCAACTCCAAACACGCAACCGCTTCACAATGTGCGAAGTGTATGTGGCAACACATGGGTGTTGGTGAAAGAACGAATTCCTTTAATAAGAATTCGTTCTTGATAAATGATTATATTAACTCCACGTTTATTAGCAAACAGAGCCAGGCACTGTTCGGATTAGTGATAGATAGGAAAATATGTCAGTCCGCTGTCATTCTTAATTATCTTTGGGCTAACGTCTAAATACGCATTAATGCGCCATTAGGCTTTGCTAAATCTTTAACTGTTATCTGGTTCATTTTACAAAAATGTTTAAAAAATTGTTGTGCCAGCTCTCGTTCCTCTGGGTTACTTTTCAACGAAACTATATCAAGTAAAATTTGAGCCATCCATAAATTATTAAAATAACGGTATTTACCTGTATCCCATGTCATTTTGTCGGGGGATTTTTCATTTACATAATATTCCCATAAAAGTAGCTGGTTCGATTCCGGTTTTGTAAGTTGGAGTCTGTATTTTGAATGAGCAGGGATATTTCCATCTTCACAAAGCTTACCGATAAAATCTTCATTCACCATATAGACACCTAAGATACGTCTGTCTTTTTCAGGCATGCCGGAATCTATTGCTGTTAACAGGACAGCGCTATTTTGGTGCAAGCGGGTTGGTTTGTTTGGCCTCCCCTTGTTATTACCACTTTTTATTGTGCCTGAAAAAACCTTCCACTCTGAAAAAGAACTATTCTGTTCTTCTGTATCACACCTAAAAACCATTTGTGATTCCGGATGAAGTTTATGATGTTTCATAAGTCTTTCGTGTTCTAAGCGAAGTTCCTGGTTTTTTCGTTGTAGTTTTTTTTCCTCTTCCTTCTTCCATTCTTCCTCCTTTCGTTTTATTTCTTTTTTTTGTATTATTTTTTCAAGTGAATTAGCATCACTTTTATCATGTAGTGTTAGGTGCTTTCCAAATACATCAGGGAAAACAAACATTTTATTTTCCGATGCGAAATGTATTTCAATACTAGAATCATTATGTTTAACTATACTACCCATGCCAAAACGCTTGTGTGTAACTTTCTTATTGATTAGATTCATTATTCTAGTCCTCCTTATGGAATAAAAACCCGGTTACTATTAGATTGTAAATTAATAATTTTATTCAACTAACTTCCTTTAAAGCTCACATAACTGTTTTAATTTTTTTCTTCGGCTTAAATAAAAAAACGTACCCAAATTCTATCTGCAAAAAAGGACAGCGGAATTCGAAATACGATTTCAAAAAAACAATTGTAAGACTATTATAACATTTTTTAATAAATTCACAAATTTATTATTGACAACTTATTTTACTATGAGGTAAAATAAAGATTTATTCTCTAGGATCCCTTGAAATAGCTATGAAATAAAAGCCTCCAAAAAGTCACGAAACTTCTGGAAAGCCCCTATAAATAGCCACTTGATTACCGGTGATAAGCATAGGAGGGCTTTATGATATAAAATCAATACAAGTAATTCCTTTCCTAAAAAAGAAACGGATGGATTAATCCGTGTACTAATCATATATGCTGAACATGAGACATTTTCCAATTAAGTTCCATATAAAAGACCCCAATTTCGCAAAGGTTATTTGCAAGAAAATCAGGGTCGGGATTGAATTGTCTATTTTTTCAAGTTATATAGTATAGCTTTTAAATTCTCGGAATCGTTTGCGAATTACGTGTATACCAATTACATTATGAAAACTCCTACCACACAACTACTTCACAATGTGTTGAGTATTGAGGATGTGAAATAAAGCTGAAATAGACTCATCTTATATAAAATAAATCTATGCTAGTTTTATCTATTAAAGTTTAATCATTTGATAATGCAAATTTTATATGAGCTAAGTGATGCTCTTCGTGCCAAGCTAATTTTGCAACTTTTGTTGAAACTGTTGTTTTACCGTTTGTTTGGTGAGTAAAAGCTCGATTTAATTGCTCTTCAGTTAAACTTTGTCCTAAAGATACGATACGCTCATTTATGCCTTCTAACATTTTAATAGAACTTTCTATAGGAAGCTCTGTATCCGGTTGAACAGCCCATTTTTCTTCTTCAAAAGCTGGAACTGTTGGATTGTCATCTGTTAAAGCCAGCTTCAAACGTTGATACATATTCAACTGAGAATCTGCAATGTGATGTACAAGTTGACGAACTGTCCATGCACCTTCACGATAAGTTTTGCTTAATTCCTCATCACTTAAAGAATCAACAGTTTCTCTTAGTCGAATTGTGTATGTTTCGATTTGCTTTAACCATTCTTGAACATTTTCAAATGTTACTTTTTCAGGAACTTGTAATTTTCCAATTGGGTATCTTACATCCATTTTCAAACCCCTTTTCCCTATGCTTTATTTACCATTTTTAGGTATTAACACTTAATATAGCAATCGGCTCAGTTGTTGTAAACTTTCAACATAAAAACTACAAATGTTGAATTAGTTTTTACTGGTTTTGTAATATTTACTCCAAATTTATTCACATATAAAGACAGGATTTTTATTGGGGACCTTTCCTTTAATGAAATTTGAACTTGTAATTATTTACAAATTTCAACTAAAAAGAGTGAATCCCTTTATTTGGAATTCACTCTTATTTATTTCTACACTAAATCCAACCAAGCTACCGCCTCACAATGTGTGGAGTGTGAGAACATATCAACTGGCTGAATTTCCTGTGTTTTATAGCCCCCGTCTTCTAAAATGCGTAGGTCACGTGCTAATGTACCTGGATTACATGATACATAAACAACTCGTTTTGGACGTTGCTCTAAAATTGTATTGAGCAGGGCTTCATCGCATCCTTTACGTGGCGGATCCACAACAAGCACATCTGCTTCCTTGCCTTCCTTATACCAACGTGGGATGACTTCCTCTGCCGGACCAGCCTCGAAATAAGTATTGGTAAAGCCATTAAGTGCTGCGTTGCGCTTTGCATCCTCTATTGCTTGTGGAACTATTTCGACCCCCATCACAGCCTTCGCTTTTTGTGCAAGGAACAGTGAAATCGTGCCAATACCACAGTATGCATCAATGACACGCTCATCCCCTTGTAAATCTGCATAGTCGAGTGCCTGTTTGTACAGCACTTCTGTTTGCTGCGGATTTACTTGATAGAAGGAACGTGCTGATATTTCAAAACGGACATCTCCGATTGTATCAATAATGACGTCCTTGCCCCAAAGATTTATGGTTTCATCACCAAAAATAACATTTGTTTTGTCACTGTTAATGTTCTGCATAATCGATGTAACATTGGGCACAAGTTTTTGTATAATCGCCACAGCTGCTTCTTTTTGAATGAATTTTTTCTTTTTCGTCACTAGGACGACCATGACCTCACCAGTTGCTCGTGCTTTGCGAATGACTACATGACGTAACATGCCTTCATGAGTTTGCTCATTATACGGTCGAATGCCGCTCACTGCTAGTTCCTTCTTCAAACCAGCAAGAATGGCGTCCGCTTCGCCAGTTTGGATTAAACAACGGTCCATATCAACAATTGTATGAGATTTCGTTTTATAGAAACCTGCAATTGCTTGTCCTGCTTCATTTATCGAGAAAGGAATTTGCGCTTTGTTACGATAATGCCAAGGTTCTTCCATACCTTTTACAGCTAATACAGGCGCATCAATTTTTCCAATGCGCTGCATCACATTACGCACCATATTTTCTTTCCACTTAAGTTGCCCCTCATAAGATAAATGCTGTAATTGACAGCCACCACATTGGACGAAATATTCACAAGGTGCATCAATACGGTCCGGTGAGGGCTTTATGATTTCTATGACTTTGGCAAAGCCATAGTTTTTTAAAGTTTTTAAAACATGCACATCTGTGGTTTCGTTAGGTAATGCGCCTTGGATAAATAACGGATAACCATCGACTTTTGCTACGCCATTTCCGTCATGCGTTAAATCTTCTATATAAACAGTGAGTCGATCATTCTTTTTTACGGGTGCTGACATTCGAACATCCTCCATTTCAATCTCTTTATTGTAGCATGCAGAGGCAGATGAAAAAAGAACAAGGGTTGAATTTTTCAGGTATGCTAGAAAGTAAAAGTTTCCTGAGCGATGCGAAACGCTATTAACGGCTGACCTGAGCGTTTATCACCTTCACCCGAACTGTGACAAGCAATCTCATTCACATAACTAGAGCTAAAAAAGAGCCGCTATTCGCGACTCTTTCTTTCGTTTTTCGTTGCATGGTAATCTCTCGGTGCCCACCAGAAGGCAATAGCAATACCGATAATAACGACTATAAATGGCGCATAAAAAATGATAAAACTATCCATCACTACAACCTACCTCCTATGCGTGATTATCTTCTTTCCCTGTTACATAATTTTTGTTGAACAAGAAAAGTTTCAATAATAAATATAAAGATGGAATGAGCAGACATAAGCCTAAAATAAATGCGATGATTAAGGCAATCGCCATTTGTGTACTCGTAAAGCCATCGTAAATTGTTAAATATGGATATAGTAAATAAGGATATTGAGCGATGCCGTACGCAAAGAAGGCAACTGCAAATTGTGCAATTAAAAGCCCTACAGCAAGCCCGTAATTTTTGCGCATCCATAATAGTAACACCGTAATGATAAATAATACTGCTGAAATGGCAAACATCCACCATAAGTTCACCATATGGCTATAACTTTCAGGATTGATGGATTTCATTTCATACATAATGCCGAGTGCACTAATCATCAAAGGAAGTGCCCAAATAAGAGCATATTTGCGCATTAAACTTGTTGCATCTTTATCATTTGCTTTATGTGCGTACCACGTTAAAAACACGGCTGATATATACAATACCGCAGCAATGCTCAGGACAACAATGCTCCAAGCAAATGTACTTGTATACAATGTAAAATAATCCAGCACGGGTTGCTCATTAACAATATCCACATAGCCACCGCCTGCAATTGCAAATACGACAGAGAGCGAGGCGGGAATGAGTAAACCAGCTATACCATACGTTAACGTATAACCGATATGTCCACGTGAACCATATGCCTCAAACGCATAGTAGGAGCCTCGAATCGCCAACAAAACTAACGAAATACTAACCGGTATAAGTAAAATTGTCCCGTAATAGAAGGCTGTTTGCGGGAAAAACCCCACGATCCCCACAAAGAAGAATACTAAAAAGACGTTTGTTACTTCCCACACAGGCGATAAATATCGTTTAATAATATTCGTTAAAATATGATTTTTGCCGACCAATAAACTATAAGCATTAAAGAAACCTGCGCCAAAGTCTATTGATGCTACAATCACATAGCCAAATAAGAAGATCCACAATACTGAAATACCTAGAATCTCTAATGTCATAGGATATCACCGCCTTTTTCAGAATGGCGATCTTCAATTTCACGTTCGATTGGGTTCTTTTTAAACATACGAATTAATACAACGATACTGCCGATTCCTAATACTGCATAAACACCCGAAAATAGTAGCATCATTAAATCCACATGATCGCTTGTTGTAGCGCCTTCTGGTGTACGCATTAATCCATATAAAATCCATGGTTGACGCCCGACCTCAGCAAGCCACCAACCCGCTTCAATCGCAATAATTGACAGTGGACCACCTGCAACAATAATCCAGCGATACCAGCTCGCATGAATAAATTTCCAACCTCTCGCTTTCCCTAACACATAAAGTAGTGATACTAATACCATAAACATGCCAATAAAGACCATGATATTAAATAAATAGTGAATATAGAGTGGAGGACGATCCTCTTCGGCAAATTGATCTAAACCGATTACTTCTGCCATAGGATTATTATGCGCTAAAATACTTAATGCATAAGGTATTTTAATGGCATATTTCACTTCTCCATCTTGCATTATTCCTAGTAAAATAAGTGATGCTTTATCTTCTGTTTCAAAATGCCACTCTGCTGCCGCTAATTTTTCTGGTTGATATTCTGCTAAATACTTTCCTGAGAAGTCACCAATAATTGCTGCTGCTATTGAGAAAACTAAACCAACCTTCATAAGTAATAGCAATGCTTTTTTATGATATACATGATCCGAACCTTTTAACATACGATAACCTGCAATGGCCGCTAATACAAATGCTGCTGTCATATATGCAGTAACCAGTACATGGGCTACCTTTGTTGGCATCGCTGGGTTAAACATCGCTATAAAGGGTTGAATATTAACAAGTTGCCCATCAACAATGTCAAAACCTTGTGGTGCATTCATAAACGCATTTACAATTGTTATAAATACTGCTGACATGGAAGCACCAACCGCAACTGGAATCAATAAGAGCATATGCTTTTTCTGACTGTCAAAGCGATCCCAAGTGTATAAGTATATGCCTAAGAAGATAGCTTCAAAGAAAAATGCAAACGTTTCCAAAAAAAGTGGTAAAGCAATTGTTTGACCTGCGAGTTGCATAAAATTCGGCCAAAGTAATGATAATTGCAAGCCGATCGCAGTTCCTGTTACAACGCCAACCGCAACAGTAATAACGAAGCCACGCGCCCAGCGTCTCGCTAATAAGATGTAGTGCTCATCATTCTTTTTATACCCAGTCCATTGTGCAATCATAATCATCAGCGGTACACCCACGCCTATCGTTGCATAAATAATATGGAAAGATAAGGTCAGTTCCGTTAATGCTCTACTCCAAAAGACTGCTGATTCATTCACCATTTCTTTGCCCTCCTAACTTCCAAATACTTTGCCAAGTATGGAAAGTAGCATGATAATTGCAACGCCAAAACTTAACCATATAAGCTTTTTTTCTTGTGACTTATACAAAGGCAACACTTCCTTTCCCATACGCCCATTTTCCACTATTGCAACGAAAAAAACCTTTATAATGGACCGAAATTTCAGCCTATTATAAAGGTTTCAAATTTTGTTCAAGTAATATACGCACATTCGCCAAACATTTTTCTTATTTCGTTCACAATCCCCATTTATAGGAAATAAATGATGCCTTGCTAAACCTTTACCTGTCGTTCAGCACTCTGCACAGATAAACAATGAACCGGATATTGCATCGAGACTCACTAGCTGTCCCAAAAGTAAAAACAATTTCCTTAGAGGTATTCTATTATGCTATTTTTTGATATAAAGGTAAAAATCTGCGTAGACTCCTGCGAATCATATTTGCGACGAAAGCATGAGTGAAACGTAGCGATAGGAGCAGGAAAAGCAAGCGCATGAGACCCAACAGGGAGCGACAAGTGGAACGAAGACTAAAGTCATCACGTCCTGTAACAACGCTTTCGTGACCAACTCCTGTTGCTGTCGCTTCGCTTTCGCACATAATACATCTGTTGCCCTGATGCTGCTGCCTTACCCGCCGAAAGCGAAGCGTATTTTTACCATATAGGAAGGCAGACATTATTGTTTGAAGGACTTTTTACGCAGCCCCACTGATTTTATTAAATGCGGTCTTCCTCGCGAATATCTTCTATCGGTACAAATATTTCAATATGGCGCTTTAAATTTTCAAACGTCGCAGGCGCATCTCCACCATATTCGCCGTCTAGGTTTAAATGGACTTCATTTTCTGTAGTCACCTTCACGACACTTGCTTTTTTATAAATAACCCGATCATCATTTAAATGTTCGCCTCTTAACGCCATTGCAGCAAGCTGAATAAATTCAGGTAAGCTCACCTTTTTCAATACAATTAATGTGAAATATCCATCATTAATGCTTGCATCAGGTGCTAATTTTTCAAAGCCACCTACTGAATTTGTTAAGCCGCATAAAAACATCATTGCATCTCCATCAAATACCTCACCATCATATTCGATACGCATATGTGATGCTTTAATAGATGGAATCATTTCAACTGCTTTTACATAATAAGCTAGTTGCCCTAGCATAGTTTTCATTTTGCTTGGTACTTCATAGGTTAGCTCTGTAATGCGGCCACCAGCAGCAATATTGATGAAATAGCGTTCTCCATTTAATAATCCAACATCCACCGGTAACGTATCGCCTTTAATAATGATTTCAACGGCTTCATCTATATTTCTTGGAATGTGCACGGCACGCGCAAAATCATTGGTTGTGCCCATTGGAATGAGACCCACTTTTGGGCGTTTTTCAAATGAACTCACACCCGAAACAACTTCATTTAGCGTACCATCTCCACCAACTGCTATAATAATATCAAAGCCGCGTTCTACTGCATTTTTTGCTGCATGTGTTGCATCACCTTCGCACGTTGTTGCGTGACATGATGTTTCATAGCCAGCTACCTCAAGTTTTTCTAATACTTCTGGTAGATGCTTTTTAAATGCTTCACGTCCAGATGTGGGATTATAAATGATTCTTGCTCGTTTCATAACATACCTTCCTGCTTCATTAGATTCTATTTCTTTCAACGAATTATTTGTTGAAATGTTGCATTGCTTCTTCTAGAAATAAAGGCTGTTTAAATACCTACCACCACTCCTAGTTGAAGCTATCGTAAGCCCCGATACTTGCTACTCTTTATTGCAATGCTGCTGTAACCTGTTTCTTGAAATCTTCGTAAACAAATGACCAAAACGCCTTGTTCGTAATATTTTCTTCACGAATTTCTGCATATAGCGCTTTTTGAGCTTCTTCAAATATAGGGTCTTCTTTGTCAGGTAGGCTCGCGCGTTTATTGACAACGTTGTCCTGCAATTCTGGTGCGCGTGGACCCCATTTGCTAATAACTTGGCCAGCATCGTTTAATAATACATACATTGGAATAGCACGTCCACCATTTGTTAAATAACGGTCGATTAAATCTGTATCGGCATCACGTAATACCGCACGCATGTCTAATCCTGCTGCCTCAGCTACACGGCGAATAATTGGATTATTTAACATGGCGTCACCGCACCAATCCTCTGTGATTGTTAAAATCTTTGGTTGCTTATCCTTCAGTAGTTCGATAAATCCATCATTAGTTGGCACCTCAAAATCATCATAAATGCGAAAGCTATCCTCTTTTAGCGTCTCCATATTGTCCATATATTGTTGAATTGTTAATGCTTCATTGAAATATTGTTGTTCAGTTTTCATAATTTATAACTTCCCCCTAATAATTGTAATGTTAATCTATTCTATATTTTGCTATGAATACTCTTTTTAGACAACTATTTAGTGCTACATTTATTAGTATGTACATTTTTTTCATATAAAAAGCCAAGAAAGCTATTATACTCTCTTGGCTCCGTGCAACAATTAACAATTATCGTTTTGCGATTTCTTGTTGTAATAATTTATTTACCATTGGTGGGTTCGCTTGCCCTTTAGTGGCTTTCATAATTTGACCAACTAAGAAGCCAATCGCACGATCCTTACCATTTTTAAAGTCTTCAATAGATTGTGCATTGTTATCTAACACTTCTGAAACAATAGCTAGTAATGCACCTTCATCTGAAATTTGAACTAATCCTTTAGCTTTAACAATTTCTTCCGCTGAGCCACCGTTTTCTACTAATTCAGCAAATACTTTTTTACCGATTTTAGAAGAAATCGTGCCATCTGAAATTAATTTCACCATGCCTGCAAGGTTTTCTGGTGTCAGTGCTGTATCTTTAAGCTCCTTTTGTTCTGCGTTTAAGTAAGCAGAAACATCACCCATTAACCAGTTTGCAGAAAGCTTAGCATCTGCTCCATCTACTATCATTGCTTCAAAGAAGTCTGAGATTTCTTTAGAAATTACAAGGACACCAGCATCATAAGCTGTTAAGCCTAGTTCTGATTCATAGCGTGCTTTACGAGCATCAGGAAGCTCTGGAATTTCTGATTTTACGCGCTCTAACCATTCGTCATCGATTGATAGACGTACTAAGTCCGGTTCTGGGAAGTAACGATAATCATCTGTTCCTTCTTTTACACGCATAAGTATTGTTTTACCTGTTTTTTCATCGAAGCGACGTGTTTCTTGCTCAATAACACCGCCTGAAAGTAATACGTCCGCTTGACGTAATTCTTCATGTTCAAGACCTCGACGAACATAGTTGAATGAGTTCAGGTTTTTAAGTTCCGTTTTTGTACCGAACTCTTCTTGACCATACGGACGAATTGAAATATTGGCATCACAACGAAGTGATCCTTCCTCCATACGTACGTCTGAAACGCCTGTATATTGAATGATTGATTTTACTTTTTCAAGATATGCATACGCTTCGTTTGGTGTACGAATGTCTGGCTCAGAAACGATTTCTACAAGTGGTGTACCTTGACGGTTGAAGTCAACTAATGAATGATCACCTGCGTGAGAAAGTTTACCAGCATCTTCTTCCATATGAAGACGCGTAATACCGATACGTTTTGTGTAGCCGTCTACTTCAATATCAACCCAGCCGTTTTTACCGATTGGCTTATCAAATTGTGAAATTTGGTAGGCCTTCGGATTATCTGGATAGAAGTAGTTTTTACGGTCGAATTTCGTTTCTTGTTCAATTTCCATGTTTAACGCAAGTGCTGCGCGCATCGCGTAGTCAACAACATTTTTATTTAACACTGGTAATACGCCAGGGTAACCAAGGTCGATTACAGATGTGTTTGTATTTGGCTCAGCGCCAAAATGGTTTGGCGAAGCAGAGAAAATTTTCGATTCAGTTTTCAACTCAACGTGAATTTCTAAACCAATTACTGTTTCAAAGTTCATGTTACTTTCCCTCCCAAATTTGAGGAACTTGTTTATGGAACTCAGTAGCTTGTTCAAAAGCATGAGCCGTACGGTAAATTGTTGCTTCATCGAAGTATTTACCGATAATTTGTAAGCCTAAAGGTAGACCATTTTCCAAACCACAAGGAATTGAAATCGCTGGTACACCCGCTAAGTTAATAGGAATTGTTAAAATATCATTCGCGTACATCGTCATTGGATCATCAACATTTTCGCCAATTTTAAATGCTGGTGTTGGTGAAGTTGGTCCAATAATCACATCAAAATCTTCAAATACTTTGTCGTAGTCTGCTTTGATGAGCGTACGTGCTTGTTGTGCTTTTTTGTAGTAAGCATCATACGTACCTGCGCTTAGAGAGTAAGTACCAAGCATAATACGGCGTTTTACTTCATCACCGAAGCCTTGCGCACGCGTTTCTTTGTAAAGGTCCATTAAGTTTTCAACGTTTTCAGCGCGGAAGCCATAACGGATACCGTCGAAACGAGAAAGGTTAGAAGACGCTTCTGAAGAAGAAAGGATGTAGTAAGCAGCAAGTGCATATTTTGAGTGAGGAAGAGAAACTTCTTCCACTGTTGCACCTAAACCTTTTAGTACTTCTAATGCATTCACAACAGATTGACGTGCTGCCTCGCCAACACCTTCACCTAGGAATTCCTTAGGTACAGCGATACGTAAGCCTTTTACATCTCCTGTAAGTGCTGCTGCAAAGTTTGGTACTTCTACGTTTGCTGAAGTTGAATCGTTTGCATCTAAGCCTGAGATTGCTTCAAGTAAAAGCGCATTGTCTTCAACGTTACGAGTAATTGGCCCGATTTGATCTAAAGAAGATGCAAATGCCACAAGTCCAAAACGAGATACTCGACCATATGTAGGTTTCATTCCTACAACGCCACAATAAGCAGCTGGTTGACGGATTGATCCACCTGTATCTGAACCAAGTGAGAATGGTACTTCACCTGCCGCTACTGCTGCTGCGGATGCACCTGAAGAACCACCTGGCACGTGGTTTAAGTTCCATGGATTTTTCGTTGTTTTATAAGCTGAGTTCTCGTTTGAAGAACCCATCGCGAATTCGTCCATGTTTAATTTACCGATTGTAATCATACCGGCTTCACGTAATTTTTTAACGACTGTTGCATCATAAATTGGCATGAAACCTTCAAGAATTTTAGAAGCACATGTTGTTTCTAAGCCTTCTGTTACGATGTTGTCTTTAACACCAATCGGAAGACCAAAAAGTGGTCCACGTTCTTCAAATGGTACTTTGTCCATTTCAGCTGCTTGTGCAGTTGCTTTTTCTTCGTTTGAAGCTAGGAATGCTTGTACATCGCCATCCAGCTTTGTAACACGTTCATATGCTTCTTTTGTTAAGTCAGCGATTGTTAAGTTACCAGCTTTTATATCAGCTTGTAGCTCCTTTGCTGAACGTTCAAATAACGTCATGAGGAATCCTCCTATGTTTTAGTATTACATGATAGCTGGTACTTTTACTTGACCATCTTCTTGTTCTTTCACATTTAACATCATTACTTCACGGTCTAAACCTTTTGTTGCCACATCTTCACGCATTACGTTCACTAATGGTAATACATGAGTTGTTGGTTCAACATTTGTTGTGTCTAGCTCGTTTAATTGCTCTGCGAAGTCTGTGATTTTACCAAGTTGTTCAGCAAATTTTTCTGCCTCTTCTTCAGTAATTGCAAGACGTGCTAAATTCGCAACGTGCTTAACCTCTTCTTTTGTTAATTTCGCCATTTTTTACACCTCCGAATAGTAATCAGATTCATTGTTTTTATTGATAACAATAGGGCTGAATAAAGTTAACCATGCCAATTATCATAACATTTTTCGTATTAAAAATCACAACTTTCACCAAAAATATAGAAACTTTCACTACTATGACAAAGTGGCGTCTATAGATGTCACAGTATGTTGGAAAGTCCTTGTGAAAAGTAAATTTCAGCCCACTCGAGCAATGATTAGCTAGGGTACTAGCTTTACCTGATACAGTCTGAGCCTTTTGCGCTGGACCCAAGTGTTGCACTGCTAGATGCACCCTTGTTTGCTCATAAAAATATAGCCAGCACAAGGCTGACTATATTTTATTCATAAATATGCACGTAAGGATCTTTATCATTCGCTTCTTTCATAATTAACGCCTCTGGACCATTCATCGATGTAATACTAACTTCTACGTTTATATTATCGAATTGATTGATAAGTACGCCTGTCAAATATTGAGTAAAGCCTATAATTTCAGCCGTACCAAAAAATTGGATAGGAATTTCAATCGTTAGTTTTTGTATTTTCTTATTTTGGTAGAAACCTGTTCCAATTACACTCGTATAATTGGCAAAGTATTTATCCACATCTTGCTTGAAATTCTTGAAGTTATTGCTAACATCTCGATAGATATCTTGTGATTCATCCGTTGGGAACATTATATATTCTTCATCAATGGCCTTCCAATCACCTAAATCATTTTGTCCTTCTTTCGCTACACCGTAAGTGAAATAGGTACCTGGAATAATTTCATTGCGCGCTTGTTGTTTAAACAAGCCAACGACAATTGGCACATCCTTTAGCTCATCACGTGAACGCATACGTGAAACAATTTCTGCAGCCATCTTTTTCCCTTGCTCCACAAGTGCTGCTTCTGGAATTGGTTCATCATAATATTCACCGTATTTTTCTTTTTGGTAATAGTAGATAGAATTCAATGCAAGCCCTATGGAAATACCACCTAGCTTTACTTTATCATTATCTGTTTTTGTTAAATAATTTTGCTCAACAATATGGGCTAAATAAACAGGTGCCTTCGTTGCACGTTCCTCAGCTGTCATTGTAGCGGTTGTTGGCGGGTTTAAACCATCTTCCTTATTTGAGCTACGATCAAGCCAGTTAATTACTGTGCTTTCTGCTAAATACTGACCTTCTTGGAAGTAGTAGTTTTCAGTATCAAACTCATTTTGAGAAAGTCGCATTAAACCTGTTTCAACTTCCTTCATATCATACTTCGTGTAAATATTTGAAACGACTGATCCACGACTGGCACTTTTTTTATAGGGACTTAACGTTCTATAAAAAGATTCATCAATCTGTAAGCTTGGAATAATCGTTGTCTCCGCTTTTTCCTGTTGCGTCTCTTGTGTAAGCTCTGTTTCCTTCTTAGTAGAAGGGACACAGCCGACTAGCATTGCAGCCGCCACTATTGCTGGAATGAGTCGAAATGACTTCATTATTTTAGTACTCCTTTACAAATAACTTTTGTTTGGAAATTTTTTTAGCTATTTTAAGAATTTGACTCCTTGAGAAGTAGAAATTTCACTTTCCACATCTAAATCACGCTAAGTTGTTCCACTAGGCGATCTTCATTCCACACTTCAATGCCGAGTTGCTCGGCCTTTGTCAGTTTAGATCCTGCATCTGTCCCAGCAATGACAAGGTCAGTTTTTTTACTGACGCTTCCTGTGACAATACCACCTAACTCTTCTATTTTCGCCTTTGCCTCATTCCGTGTCAATTGCTCAAGTTTACCAGTTAATACAATCGTTTTCCCGGCAAATAGATTATCACCTATTGCTACTTCTACCTTTTTGCCTTTATATGTCATATTAACGCCAACTTCAGCCAGGCGAGCTATTACAGCTTGTGCATCTTCGTTTGCAAAATACTCAACGAGTGAGGACGCCATTTTATCGCCAATTTCATGAATAGCCACGAGTTGTTCTTCAGTAGCTGCCATAACCGCTTCCATTGTCTCAAATTCCTCTGAAACAATTTTCGCCGCCTTTTCACCAACATGTCGGATACCTAACCCGATTAGGACACGCTCCATGGAATTGTCCTTTGATGCGTGAATTGCATTTACTAAATTCGTTGCTGATTTTTCCCCCATGCGTTCAAGCTCTACCAATTGTTCGATTGTTAAATGATATAAATCGGAAACATCATGAATTAAATCTGCACGCAATAATTGCTCTACAACTTTCTCACCAAGTCCATCAATATTCATGGCGTTACGTGAGACAAAATATTTAATGCTCTCCGCAATTTGTGCGAAACATGCTGGGTTCACACAGCGCAAGGCTACTTCACCCTCTATACGAATCAGTTCACTATCACACACAGGGCAATCTGCAGGCATTTCAAAAGGTACAGAATCCACTGGTCTTTGCTCCATTAATACACCGACAACTTGTGGAATAATATCGCCAGCTTTGCGGATTATGACCGTATCTCCAATGCGAATATCCTTATCGCGAATTAAATCTTCATTGTGTAAAGAAGCCCGTTGCACTGTCGTACCAGCAACCTGTACTGGGGTTAAAATCGCAGTCGGTGTGACAACGCCTGTGCGCCCTACAGTTAAATCAATATCCAGTAATGTAGTGACAACTTCTTCGGCCGGGAATTTATAGGCAATCGCCCAACGTGGACTTTTTGCCGTATAACCAAGTTCATCCTGCTGTGCAAATCGATCCACCTTAATAACGATACCATCAATTTCGTAAGCTAAATTCGGACGATTCTCTGTCCACTTTTCGATAAAAGATAGTACTTCATCGATTGATGTACAGTGCTGACGTTCTTTATTTGAGGGGAGACCAAGACCCTCTAAATAATCAAGCATCTCTCCATGCCCATCAATACCGTACGCCTCACCGTCTCCACCAATTGCATAGATGAAGGTTGATAATTGACGGCTCGCCGCTATTTTAGGATCCAGCTGACGTAGGGAACCAGCAGCGGCATTACGTGGGTTGGCAAATAATTCTTCCCCATTTTCAGCTCGCAGCAAATTGAGCTTGTCGAATGATTTTTTCGGCATATACGCCTCACCACGTACTTCAATTGTAATCGGCTCTTGTAAACGTAGTGGCACTGCACGTATCGTTTTTAAATTTGCTGTTATATCCTCACCGATAACGCCATCACCACGTGTCGCTCCCTGAACAAAAACACCATTGTCATATTTTAAAGAAATGGCAAGACCATCAATTTTCAGCTCGCATACGTAGGAAAAATTGTCACCGATTGCTTGACGAATTTTACGGTCATATTCACGTATGTCAGCTTCATTAAAAGCATTTGATAAGCTTAACATCGGATAATCGTGTGTTACTTTTTTAAAACCTTCTATTACTGCACCACCAACTCGCTGTGTCGGTGAATCAGGGTATATAAGCGATGGATTCGCTTCTTCTAATGCAATGAGCTCTTGTAATAGTTGGTCATATACGCTATCTGCAACGATAGGGTTATCCAACACGTAATAGGCATGCCCGTATTCATGCAATAATTTGTTTAACTCCGCAATACGCTGTTCAATTTCGTTCATTTAAGTTCCTCCGCTTACGCTTTTTCAATAGGTGCGAACTGTGCTAGCAATCGCTTAATACCGATAGGTTGTGGGAATGCGATATCAAGCTCTGTACTATCACCCTCACCTTTTACGCTCACAACCATACCTGTCCCCCATTTTTTGTGAACAGCCTTATCTCCTGCTTTCCAACCAAACTGGTCGCCCCCTGTCGATTGTAAACGGGCAGTAGCAGGTTGCGTTTGCTGTACAGTACCAAGTGTACGTTTTTGATAGCTATTAGATGAACGATTAGCAGTTGCAAATGGCACTTCAAGTTTGGTACCACCTTTAGATATTGATTCCGTAATATCCTCTGAAATTTCACGTAAGAAACGAGAAGCGTTATTGAAGCTCGAACGTCCAAAAATCGTACGAGATTGTGCACTAGTTAAATACAAACGTTCCTCCGCACGTGTAATACCTACGTAAGCAAGTCGTCGTTCTTCTTCCATTTCATCCTGATCGTCAAGTGAACGAGAGTGCGGGAAGATATTTTCTTCCATACCAATAATAAAGACTACAGGAAATTCTAAGCCTTTTGCGGCATGCATCGTCATTAAAATAATGCTTCCCTTCGATGTATCGTCTTTATCAAGTGAATCAATATCTGCAATAAGTGCTAAATCAGTTAAGAAGGCGATTAGACTCTTATCATCACTGCGCTCCTCAAATGCTTTTGTTACAGATAAAAATTCTTCTATATTTTCTAAACGGCTTTCTGCTTCAATCGTCTTTTCGTTTTGGAGCATTGCACGATAACCAGATTTCTCGATGACCTGCTCCACAATCTCTGTTACAGATAAATATTCTTGCATTTCCGTAAAGCCTTTAACCATCGCATAAAATTGCTCTGCTGAAGCTGCCGCTTTACCCGTTAACCCCATAAACACTAGATCATTCATCGCATCAAAAATCGAGCGATCTTGGTCAATTGCGTAACGTGCCATCTTTTCAAAAGAAGTAGCTCCTATACTACGCTTTGGTTCATTAATTATTCGTGCAAGCGATAAATCGTCATCATTGTTGGCAATTAAGCGTAAATACGCCAGTAAATCCTTAATCTCTTTGCGATCATAGAATTTTGTACCACCGACGATTTGATAAGTCATATTAGATTTAACAAGCACTTCCTCCATTACGCGGGATTGTGCATTTGTTCGATATAAAATAGCAAAATCATCAAATGTGCGATTTTCTTTTTTCATAAGCTGTTGGATCGTTTGGATGACGAACTGTGCTTCTTCTTGTTCGTTATAGGCTTTGTACAGAGCGATTTTTTCACCCTCTACATTTTCTGTGCGTAGTTCTTTTGGATAACGCGTCGTATTATTTTGAATGACGTCATTTGCTGCTTTTAGGATGCGTTTCGTGGAGCGATAATTTTGCTCTAACATAATTACCTGGGCATTTGGATAATCTTTTTCAAATGAAAGAATATTTCCGATATCCGCACCCCGCCAACGATAAATCGATTGGTCAGAATCCCCTACCACACAGATATTTTGAAATTTCTTTGCAAGTAGCTGAACGAGTAAATATTGAGATTTATTCGTATCTTGATATTCATCCACATGAATATATTGAAATTTATTTTGATAATATTCAAGCACTTCCGGTACCCGCTTGAATAATGTAATTGTCGTCATAATCAAATCATCAAAATCGAGTGATTGGTTGCGGCGTAGACGTTTTTCATAGCCTTTGTAGACACGCGCAATCGTTTTTTCATACGGATTATTGTCATTCATATTAGCCATATAGTCATCGGCTGTGATGCATTCATTTTTAGCTGAGCTAATTGCATTTAAAATAGCACGGGGCTCAAAACGTTTCGGATCGATATTTTCTTCCTTTATTACATTTTTTACCACCGATAACTGATCAGTAGAATCTAAAATTGAGAAATTACGTGACATACCAAGCTGATCGATATTACGACGCAAAATTCGTACACACATTGAGTGGAACGTCGATACCCACATGCTGTCACCGGTTCCATTTCCAAGGATACCATCAATACGTTCTCGCATTTCACGCGCAGCTTTATTTGTGAACGTGATTGCTAAAATTTTTGATGGATACACTTCCTTTTCAATCATCAAATACGCAATACGATGCGTCAAGACTCTTGTTTTCCCAGAGCCTGCACCTGCCATAATCAGTAGCGGCCCTTCTGTTGTTTTCACAGCTTTTTCTTGCTCAGGATTCATTCCTGCTAATAAGTTTTTCGTTAACTGCTCCATATTGCACCTCCAATCAAATTCCCCATGGCGAGCCGTCGTTCTAATCTTGAAATGTGCGTAGTTCTACAAAAGGCTTGGACACAAGGGCCATTTTGCGATAAAGCCCTAATTTCTTAGCCTTAATCGTTGAAACTGTGTTTTTTAGGTTCATCTTTTTTCAAAAACTGTACCTGTCGCTTAAGGTTCGCACGCATTGTATCCAAGACACCCGCCGGAGACTGTAATTTCATTAAGATGGTGTTTAAATTGCCACTGAATAAAATTACTCAAACATTTGTTCTTAATTATAGCGTATTTTTAACTACCTTAACAGTCGCTAATGCGGCTTTTAAATCTTCATAAATAATATTGCCAACAACTACTGTATCCGCATATTTTGCCATTTCCTCAGCCTGCTTAGTAGAGGTAATGCCCCCACCGTAAAATAGTTTTGTATTTTTCAATTCATCTTTAACGGCACGTACGAGTTCAATATCGCCATACATTCCGCTATATTCCACATAGAATACAGGTAGTTTAAAGAAGTTTTCCGCCATGCGTGCATAAGCAACTACATCATCTATCGATAAATCTGTTTTCGCTCCAGTTACTTCAGCTACTTTGCAATTTGGATTTAAAATACAATATCCTTCAGCAACGAGCTCTTCCCAAACCATAATATCGCCATATTCTTTGATGGCTTCATGATGTAAATTTTTAATCCACTTCGGATCATCACTATTTAATACTGTCGGAATGAAATAATAGTCATAACCCGGCGTCACCGATTCTATCGTTGAAATTTCAAGTGCTATTGGTACTTCAAAGCGACGGACACGCACAAGCAAATCTAATACACCATCTAAAGTTACGCCATCTGTGCCGCCAACTAAAATAACGTCTGTTCCTGATTCGCAAATTTTTTCGAGTGCCTCATCCGAAATTTCCTTAGCCGGATCTAACTTGAACACATGTCTCCACTCTAAATAATCCATCTATTTTACCACCTATCACTTTCTATCTATTCGTTTACAAGTATAGCTTATGACTCTCGACAAAAAAATGAAAAAGACTGAGCAGAAACTCTACTCAGCCTCTTACCTATTATTCTTTTGGTGCTTGGAATGGCTTTTCGTCCGGATACAAACGACCTAACATTTCATCATATGTATCATTCCCATAATCAAAACAACGACGTACACGTGAAATTGTTGCTGTACTTGCACCCGTTTCCTTTTTAATGGATTCGTAGGTTTTCTTTAGACGTAATAAATGTGCAACCTCAAAACGTTGTGCTAGCGATTGAATTTCACTAATCGTACATAAATCATCAAAAAATTTATAACATTCTTCGATGTCTTTCAGCTCTAACACCGCTTTAAATAACTGATCTGTTTGATGCCCTCGAATTTTTTCGATTTGCATGCAATTTCCCTCCCTTTAAGGCTGCGTTTTCACCATTGCTTGTAACCCTGGTGAAGATGGTACGAAATGGATCCAAGACTCTCCTGGTACTAACTTTACAAGCTCCCCAGACTCTTCAACAGCCATTGGTAGTCCATCAATATTAGCCCATTTGACTTCTCTCATATAGCCATTTTGAAAAACATACGCATTTCCACCAGATGTTAAATCAATATCTTGGCGACCTACACTATCAATTGTTTGATGTTTCATCTCAAAGAATAAAACATTCGCAAATGTAAGTGCTTCGCCTGTTAACATATCCTTTGTGTCAACGCCAGCCGATTGTCGTCCATAACGATTGTTTTGATGATCATACACATACGAATTGTGGAAATACTCATTATTTCCATAGTAAATGTCAACTTGACTTGTTTCAATGCCTATTTTACCACGTTCATCGGGTTCATAAAAAGCCTGGCGTACTTTTTCACTGTAAATCATTGAAGCGCCAACTTTTTCTGCACCATTTAACATGTTTTCAGCAGTAATATATGAATTATGCGGTGCCACACGATCCTTTGAACGTTTGAAAAGTGTTCCATCATAATTCATGCCATTTATATTGTCGACAACTTGATTGCTAAGCATTGTTTTTGCCTCTGGACTATAACCATGCGCTACATAAAATGCACCAAAACCCTTCGCCATATCGACAAAGTAAGAACGTGCACTACGAACTGGTCCTACATTTTCTGGTAACTCACTTTGATAGACTGCTAATAAACGAGTAACATCTCCCTCTGCTAACATTTCATAAATCATATCCGCTGCTGCTAAACCCGATTGTGGACGAGCAGCAGGGTGATTATTAATCGTCACAATAATTGGACGTTGTGTCACTTCCTCAGCGACAGTTTCACCTGTTAATGGAGCAATTTCAAGTTCTTCCTGAACAGGCTCTTCAATAACTGGTTCTTTCTCAGGTGTCGCAATATCTTCTTCCACTTCTGATGCATCTTTTGAACATCCTCCGATGAACAAAGCGCTAAATGCTAATGCCATAAATAACTTCTTGGATTTAAACACAACCATTCCCCTTCCTCGATTAACGCATCACTGCTGGTAATAATATCTTATTCTTCATTACATCAAAAATACCTTTTGGTGTAATGCGAATATAAGGTAAGTGGGTGGATTGTAAAAATAATAGAGAATAAATAGCGTCACCTAGGTAATAGCCTCGATCCATAAGTGCTTGTTTTAAAACACGTTCCTGTTCCATTAATTCCTCAAAGTTACTTTCCGACAATAAACCGTTAATGGATAAAGAAATGGAAGCAATAACCTCATTCTTGTCTACTAAGACAATTCCACCTTTCATCTTTTTAAATTCAACAAATGCTTTTTGCATGGCATGTATATTTTTCCCGATTAAAATAAAGTCCCCTGTATTGGAATACGAAGAAATTAATCCGTCAATATTCGAAGCAAACCCCTTTATAAAAGTATTCACTCGCCATTTACCGTTGCGGTCCACAAGCATTAAAAAACATTCATCTATATCTCCAATGATTTGCCCATCCACTACTTGAGCAGTAACATTATAGGGTTTCGTAATAACATCATTCTCAAGTTTTATGCCCAACGGAGTAGAGAATTGAAAATCATTTTCTTCCATATCAAAGTTCACTTCAAAGTTCTGTTCTTCCTTCCAATCGACTGCATCGAAGGTAAAACTCTTTATACCATCCCGCTTCAACCAAACTCCCTTTGATAAAACACTTTCTGGCGTTGGAGTAAGTTCATCTTTCAGAATATTAAACGTCGCTACTCGACCTGTCGCAATGATCCCTTGGTAATGTGTCAAATCATAGTACCGAGCAATGTTATAAGAAGCCATTTGGTATGCATCAATTGGTGATACCCCTGCATCCAAAGCTAGCTGAATACATTGGTCCATAACGCCCTTTCGATAAAAACTCGGCGTTGAGCCATCAGTGGTCATCATGAGATGATCGAAAATAGGAAGCTGTTTATCTATCACACCTTTTAACATGCCTACTAAATCCTGCCTAATAGAAGAATGACGCAATGTTACTGCATAACCATGTAAGATTCGTTTTTCTACATCTTCAATAGTCATTGCTTCATGATCTCCGTCAGCACCAACCAGTTTCATCTTCGCTAATGTGTTTGAAGAGGCGCCTGGAAAATGGCCTTCAATCTTTTTATTTATCTGCTTGGCTTGTAAAATCCAATGGAGCATTTGATTATCTCCTTGTAGCAGACGTGGCCATCCCGTTAATTCCCCCCCTAATAGTACGTCAGATCTATCCAGCCATTGATTAACAGATGATGTTGTAAAAATTTCTTCTTCATTATAAATTTCAGTTTGTGCATCAAATCGAGCCCACCAATAAAAAATGAATGGCAGTGTATTTAATTTCTCAATCAATGAAAACGCTTTCTTTTCTTTTAACATTAATAAAAGCGTTAAATTATCTGAAATAAAAGTAGTGGTGCCTCCTTGAGCTGCATAGCTAGCAAAAGATTGTGGATTATATAGTTGAGTAGGATGCACATGGGGTTCAATATATCCCGGTACAATTACTTTATTTCCCACATCGATAATCTCTGTTCCCTCTACATTTTTTGGCATCTCTTGTCCTGTATAAACAATCCGATCCCCGCTCACCCATATATTACCTTCAACCCACTGTTTGAGCATACTATGTAAGTAGCGTGCATTTTTAAAAACAATATCTGGCTTACTTTCGCCATTAATAATATTAATATGATTTCTAACGTCTTTTATCTTCCAATGATAATCCATGTTTCTATACTCCTCTTCTGTAGAGTTTTGTATCTATATCGTAACATTTCACTTTGTCAAAGCAAGTTTTTTCTATTTATTTTATTTACTATATTTTTAATAATATAATAATACCAGAAATTAAACTAGGAGATTTTTTCCATCATTTTTTCCGCGCGGTGCCATTTCGTATATACGGAAAATACCTACTGGCTTGCCAGATTGTACGAGAAATGTTTCTTCGTTCTCCAAAGAGTTTAATGATGCTACAATTTCATCATAGCATATACAGTTATGTGTAGTATTTCTAATCTCCCCATACTCTACCAATCCAATCAGGATTTTCATCATCTAAATAATTCCATGTGTTTTTCTGACAGAAACCAATAATCGGCTTTTATTGCCATTCGGAGCATATATATTCAGGTTTAGTTATTCACATCATACACATACTACTATTGCATAAACGCATAATAGTGCTTTGTGCAATCATCTTGTTTCAAGCGTTGTACCCCGCTTTTTTCCCACTATGACTAAAGGAGGAAATTTTATGTTGCAAGCGAATTTAAGTGATAAAAATGCCTTTTCACGCTTTGCCTGTGGTACAAGCATGACGGCATTTGGCATTGCCAGAGTGTCACGAAATCCTAACTGTACAAAAGGCCGATTGATGATTGCTTTAGGTGCCATGAAAATGGCCGAAGGGATATTTAAATATTGTCCGACTAAAGCTTTGCTAAGCTCTAATATGCAAAGTGCCATGAACACCACTATGCAAAGTATGTTCAATGGACAAAATTCTATGTCCTCTGACCAAATCAATAAGCTCATGCAGGATTTCTCTTCTGCGATTTCTGGTAATACGTCGTCAGATACAAATTCGGCTTCTAAGACCGCTGACAGCAGTGCTTCTCAAAAACAAAATTCCTCAGACAGCAATAGCACCACGAATAAAGCACAAAATCCTTCTTAGTCGAAAAAGGCCGCCTCAACTTACTGTTGAGACGGCTTTTACTATGGAGTGACTAAGCGTCAAACACAGATTTTAATTTTCAAGTGTTTTTTATTTACACGATGCACAATGCACCAGGTTTAATTGAACACATGTGCTACAATTTATTTAAAAGTACGCCAACCGATATCATTACGGTAGAAAAAGTTATCCCATACCTCTGTTGTGATTCCAGCATATACTTTTTCTTGTGCTTCTTTTAACGTAGGAGCTTTTGCACCAACAAGTAATACACGTCCACCATTTCCTACAAAATTTCCATCGACTAGCTTCGTGCCAGCATGATATACAGCATGTGAAGTAGATAAAATCTCTAAGTTCGGTAAGGCATTTCCTTTTTCCACATCACTAGGATAGCCCTCAGCTGCAATTACAACACCTAACATTGCATCATCTGACCATTGTAAATCAAACGGTTTTTCATCCATCAATGCTGTCATAAATGCACCGAAATCGGAAATCATACGTGGTAGCACAACTTGTGTTTCTGGATCACCAAAGCGCGCATTAAATTCAATCACTTTTGGTCCATTCTTCGTTACAATTAGACCCGCATATAAAATCCCTGTGAACGATACACCATCTGCATCCATGCCTTTAACAGTTGGCTCCACAACCGTTTTGTACGCTACGTCCACAACTTCTTGTGAGATTTGAGGTACTGGTGAATAGGCACCCATCCCACCTGTGTTTGGCCCTTTATCACCATCATAAGCACGTTTATGATCCTGAGCAATAACCATTGGATAGATTTGTCCCTTATGGACGAATGACATAAATGAAAATTCTTCCCCATCAAGGAATTCTTCAATGACAACACGAGATGATGACTCACCAAAACGCTGATTTCCAATCATGTCCTGAACTGCTTCAATTGCCTCTTCTTCAGTCATGGCTACAACTACACCTTTACCAGCTGCCAAACCGTCCGCCTTAATAACAATTGGTGCACCTTGTTCTTTAATGTATGCTATAGCCTTTTCTGCTTCTGAAAATGTTTCATGTACGGCCGTTGGGATATTATATTTATTCATTATATCCTTTGCGTACGATTTACTACTTTCGATTTGTGCTGCAGCTTTTGTGGGGCCAAATACACGTAAGCCCCGATCAGTAAAGAAATCTACGATACCTACAGCGAGTGGCTGTTCAGGACCTACAAATGTTAAATCTACTGCATTTTCTTTTGCAAATTGTGCAAGTCCCGCAAAATCCATTGTGTCAATTGCAACAACTTCTGCGTCACCACGCATCCCATCATTTCCAGGAGCTACAAAAACTTTATTTACAGATGGCGAAATACTAAATTGCTTGGCGATTGCATGCTCTCGACCGCCGCTTCCGATTACTAATACATTCATCTTTAGGGAATCCTCCTCTTTCAATTCAATTTTACCTGGCTTTTTTGCCACTGACCGCTTTGCTTTCGCGCAAATAAACGATGTATCCAGAATTTGCATTATGCTTGTACAATGCAACCAAATTTCGTATATCCACCGGAGACACTATCTTCAGTCAGCAGATGTAAGGCCATTCGCTGAAAAAAACGCTTCCATTCACCGCCCACTTATAGAAGTGGGCGTCTTATGCTGAATGAGGGTAAGACCGAGATGAACTAACATCCCGGTCTAAGTGTCTGTATATTTTTTAATACCACGCAGAGAACATCTCTATTATCTAGCGGCTTCGGCTTTTCTATTATTAATGTTTGAAATGACGTACGCTCGTAAATACCATCGCGATGCCGAATTGATTCGCTTTATCAATTGAATCCTGATCTTTAATAGAACCACCAGGTTGAATAATCGCCGTAATACCTGCCGCTGCAGCTGCTTCCACTGTATCGCTCATTGGGAAGAACGCATCAGATGCTAATGCTGCACCTTTTGCTTTTTCACCCGCTTGCTCAAATGCAATTTTTGCCGCTCCGACGCGATTCATTTGTCCAGCTCCAACACCTAGCGTCATTTGCGCATCTGTGACAACAATAGCATTGGATTTTACATGTTTCACAACAGCCCAGCCAAGTTGTAAAGACTTCCATTCTTGTTCAGTTGGTTCACGTTCTGTTACAACTTTTATATCTGCGTTGGCAAAACCATAACGGTCTGGCTCTTGTACTAATAGACCACCTTCAACAGAAACAACATTCAATTTATCTTGCTTCGCTTGCTCGAAAGGAATCGTTAACAAACGGATATTTTTCTTTTGTGTTAAAATATCAAGCGCTTCTTGCGAGAATGATGGTGCAATAATAATCTCTAAGAAAATATGACTTAATTTTTCAGCAGTTGCTGCATCTACTTCCTTGTTCAAAGCAATAATTCCACCGAAAATTGATGTTGAATCTGCTTCATAGGCTTTGTCGAAAGCTTCCTCTAAAGTTACGCCCGTACCAACACCACAAGGATTCATATGTTTGACAGCTACTGCTGTAGGCATTTCAAATTCTTTAACAATTTGAAGTGCTGCATTACCGTCTTGAATATTATTGTATGATAACTCCTTGCCGTGTAGTTGCGTTGCATAAGCTAAAGAAAAATCGGAACCAAGACGCTTTTGATAGAACGCTGCTTTTTGATGAGGATTTTCACCATAGCGTAAATTTTGTTTTAATTCATATGTCATCGTTAGGCTTTCAGGGAATTCCTCTTCTGTTAGGTGATTAGAGATATATGAATCATAAGCAGCGGTGTGACGGAATACTTTTGCAGCTAGCTTACGACGTGTTTCAATAGTTGTTGCACCATTTGCTTTTAGTTCCTCTAATACGGTTGCATAGTCATTGCTATCCACAATTACTGTAACATATTGATGGTTTTTCGCTGCAGAACGAAGCATTGTTGGGCCACCGATATCAATATTTTCAATAGCATCATCCCATGTTACATTAGGCTTTGAAATTGTTTCAACGAACGGGTAAAGATTGACACAAACAATCTCAATTGGTTCAATTCCATGCTCATTCATTTGCGCTTGATGAGAAGCATCGTCAAATTTCCCTAATAAACCACCGTGAATCATTGGGTTTAAAGTTTTCACTCGGCCATCTAAAATTTCTGGGAATTTTGTTACTTCATCGACTGCTGTTACAGCAACATTATTGTCTTGTAACATTTTTTTCGTACCACCAGTTGATAAAATTTCATAACCTAATGCCACTAATTCTTTAGCAAATTCTAAAATACCATCTTTATTGGAAACACTGATTAATGCACGTTTTGTCACAACGAAATCCTCCTAATTTTATTTCGTGTTTAGCCACGAAAATGTCTCGCTTATCTTATTGAACACAGTTAGATCTATATGGAACAGCAACATTACAGGTAGAGTCCCTTCGACTTGAAGGAAAGCCAGCGGAGAATTAAACATTTCTCCGCATCTTCTCAGCGACCTAACTACTATATCAATTGGGTTTATTACTTAAATAATTGTTGCAATGCCTTTGTATATAACAGATGCTCTTCTTTGTGTATCACCGTTTCCGTTGCCTCACGATCGTCATCTATCACCGACACAGCAGCTTGTGCAATAATCGGCCCTGTATCCATGCCTTCATCTACGAAATGCACCGTAACACCCGTTATTTTGACACCATGCTCTATCGCCTGACCAATTGCATCTTTTCCAGGGAAGGATGGTAATAACGATGGATGAATATTGACGATGCGCTGCGGATATGCCGTCAGTAGCACTGCGCTTATTAAGCGCATATAGCCTGCAAGCACAATCCATTCCACACCGCATTCGCGCAAAGCTTCAATAATAGCAGTCTCGTAATCTGCCTTCGATGCAAACTCTTTCGGATTTAATGCTAGAACTGGGATACCGAACTTTTCAGCACGTGATACAACAAATGCGCCGGGCTTGTCTGTGACAACAAGCTCGACCTTGGCATTTAGTTCGCCATTTTCAATAGCTTCTTGAATGGCTTGAAAATTACTACCGCTGCCTGAAGCAAATACGGCAATTTTAGTAGCTGCAGCCATTACACTAAACTCCCATCATGAGCGCCGTTAAATACAACACCTTCGCCTTTCACAACGCGACCAATTTTGTATGCTTTTTCACCATTTGCTTGTGCTGTAGCAATTACTTTTTCTGCCTCTTCTGCTGGTACTGCTAAAACAAAACCAATACCCATGTTGAAGACATTGTATAAATCTTTGTCCTCTAGCTGACCTTTTTCTTTTAGGAATTCAAAAATACGAAGAACTGGCCAAGAACCTAAGTCAATTTCTGTTGCTAAACCTTCTGGCATCATACGCGGTAAGTTTTCATAGAAGCCACCACCTGTTACATGTGCACAACCGTGTACATCTGCTGCCTTTAAAGCTGCAAGTACTGGTTTTGCATATAATTTTGTTGGCACTAATAGCGCTTCACCGATTGGACCAAGGTCTTCGTAACTTTCGACAACAGCATCAACTGCAAGATCATTATCAGCAAAGACAATTTTACGAACTAATGAATAACCGTTGGAATGCACACCACTTGAAGCAAGGCCCACAAGTACGTCACCTTCTACGATTTTTTCGCCTGTTATAATTGCTGATTTTTCGCAAGCACCTACTGCAAATCCAGCTAAATCGTACTCGTCTTCGTCGTATAGGCCTGGCATCTCAGCAGTTTCTCCACCGATTAATGCAGCACCAGATTGCACACAGCCATCCGCTACACCTTTAACAATTTGTTCGATTTTCGCAGGCTCTGCCTTTCCAAGTGCCACATAATCTAAGAAATAGAGTGGTTCAGCACCTTGCGCTACGATATCGTTTACACACATTGCAACACAGTCCACACCAATCGTATCGTGCTTGTCTACCATAAATGCTAATTTTAATTTTGTTCCAACACCATCAGTACCTGAAATAAGAACCGGTTCTTGTAGATTTAGTTCTGACAAGTCAAACATACCACCAAAGCCACCGAACGTACCCATTACACCTAGACGGTTCGTACGCTCAACGTGAGACTTCATTCGTTTAACGGCTTCATAGCCCGCTTCTATATTTACACCTGCTTGTTCATATGCTTTTGACATGCAAAAGATCCTCCTTTTAATCAAATACGCCTTAGCTTTTAGCTCAGTATTCGTAGCCTATTGCTTCGCTTTCATGCAATAGTCAACTATGACATCCGCCAAAGGCTTGTTTAGATTGCTTGTACAAAACCTTAACGTAGTAGTTCTTTTTCATGCGGTAAGATTGTATCAGGGAAAATTTCAGTTGGATATTTGCTTGTAAAGCATGCTAAGCAAAGGCCACGATTTTCATCATCATATGGTCGTGCGATAGTCTCCACCGTTCCTTCAACTGAAAGAAATGTAAGAGAATCTGCCCCAATAGCTTCACGAATTTCATCAACATTATGACTAGACGCAATTAATTCCTCATGTGTGGAAGTGTCAATACCGTAATAACAAGGGTCAGTCATTGGTGGCGAAGAAATCACAACATGCACCTCTGATGCACCTGCATCCTTTAACATCTTTACGATACGACGTGATGTTGTGCCTCGAACGATTGAATCATCAACCATCACTACTCGTTTGCCTTTTACGACTTGCACAACAGGCGAGAGCTTCATTTTCACACCGCGTTCACGTAATTCCTGAGTTGGTTGAATAAATGTACGACCTACATAGCGGTTTTTAATCAAGCCTAACTCATATGGAATCCCACTTTCTTCAGCAAAACCAATTGCCGCAGAAATACTAGAATCTGGAACACCTGTTACTACATCAGCTTCGATATGTGCACATTCACGTGCAAGCTGTTTCCCCATACGTTTACGTGCCATATGAACATTAATGCCATCAATATCAGAGTCAGGACGTGCTAAGTACACATATTCCATTGCACACATTGCACGATTTTCCATATCAGCGAAACGATCAGACTTCACGCCCTCATCGTTAATAATTAACAATTCACCTGGTTCAACAGAACGAACAAACTCAGCGCCGATTAAATCAAACGCGCAAGTTTCAGAAGCAACGACCCAACCATCTCCAAGCTTACCTAGAGAAAGCGGACGTAAACCGTGTGGATCACGTGCAACAAGCATTTCATCTTTTGTCATTATTAAGAATGAATACGCACCCTTTAATAATGAAAGGGCATTTTTCACCTTTGCACGGAATGGTGAATGCGAGCTTTTCTTAATAAGATGCGCCAGCACTTCTGTATCAGAGCTAGAATGAAAAATACTGCCTTGACGCTCTAAATATTGTTTTAAGTGAGTCGCATTGACTAAGTTACCGTTATGAGCAATTGAAAGGCTACCAGTTGATGAATGGAATAATAATGGCTGAACATTTTCGATACCGCCACCACCAGCAGTTGTGTAACGGACATGTGCAATAGCAGCTTTCCCGTCGACTGCCTTTAATTTATCTTCATTAAATACATCATTAACTAGTCCTTCGCCTTTCACCGCGCGAAGGTGCTGACCATCAGAAACGACGATACCAGCTCCTTCTTGTCCACGGTGTTGAAGAGCATGTAGCCCGTAATAACTAAGGTGTGCTGGATTCGGGTTCCCCCAAATACCAAACACCCCACATTCTTCGTTTAAGCCTCTGAGTTCAGCAAGCATGGGATTGCTCCTTTCCAATTAGAACGGAATTCCTCCACTGTACCTTCTACAAGCACACCGTTGTCCCCGTCGATTTTAACAAGCGCATCGTTTGTTACGACACCGATTTTTTGTGCATCTTTTACAGTCTCAACAAATGCAGCCGCATTTTCTTCTTTGACTGTTACTACAAAACGAGATTGAGTTTCACTGAATAATGCCGTTGTTGCAGAGCCAGTTAATGTCACATCAACACCTAATCCATTAGCTCCAAATGTTGTTTCAGCAATCGCTACTGCAAGACCGCCTTCCGCCACATCATGTGCAGATTGTACAAGTCCAGCTTTAATTGCTTTTAGTAAGGCTTGTTGACGAGCTGCTTCAACCTCTAAGTCAATAGTTGGTGCTTTTCCTGAGATAACACCATTATTTAATAATTTTTGAAGCTCTGATCCACCGAATTCAGTTTTTGTATCACCGATAACAAAGACAACATCGCCAGCAGCTTTCACTTCTTGTGTAGTCACATGTGCTAGGTCTTCTATTAGACCAACCATACCGATTGTTGGCGTTGGGTAAACCGCTTCACCAGAACGCTCGTTATAGAGAGATACGTTACCACCGATTACGGGTGCATTCAGTGCTGTACAAGCTGCAGAAATACCATCCGCTGATTTTTCAATTTGCCAGAAGATTTCTGGTTTTTCTGGATTGCCGAAGTTTAAACAGTCTGTGATTGCAAGTGGTGTACCACCAGTTGCTACAATGTTACGAGCCGCTTCTGCTACTGCAATCGCACCACCCACTTCTGGGTCAAGGTAAATGTAGCGAGAGTTACAGTCTGTTGTCATTGCCAGACCTTTGTTTGTGCCACGTACACGAATAACTGCAGCATCTGAACCTGGAGCAACGACAGTTGATGTTCGTACTTGGTAATCATATTGATCGTAAACCCATTCTTTAGAAGCAACAGTAGGTGCTTTTAAAAGTGCATTTAACGTATCTTTGTAATCTGTTACGGCTGGTTCAGTGTTTTCAATTGCTTGGAACTCTGCGTAGTAAGCAGGCTCAGCAGATGGTTTATAGTAGACTGGTGCATCTTCTGCAAGTGCATCTGCCGGCACATTCGCCACAACTTCACCGTTGTGAAGTAAACGAAGCATTTTGTCATCTGTAACGACACCAATAGCTACTGCATCTAAATCATATTTATCGAAAATCGCTTTAATTTCATCTTCGCGACCTTTTTTCACAACTAATAACATGCGTTCCTGAGATTCGGATAACATCATTTCGTAAGCTGTCATACCTGTTTCTCGTTGCGGCACTAAGTCTAGGTTCATCTCTACACCTGAGCCAGCTTTTGAAGCCATTTCAGCAGATGATGACGTAAGACCAGCTGCACCCATATCCTGAATACCAACAAGTGCGTCAGATTTCACAACTTCTAGACATGCTTCCAACAAAAGTTTCTCCATAAATGGATCGCCAACTTGAACCGCTGGGCGTTTGTCTTCTGAGTCTTCCGTTAATTCTTCAGATGCGAATGTCGCACCGTGGATACCATCACGACCAGTTTTTGCGCCAACGTACATTACTGTATTCCCAACTCCAGCTGCGATACCACGTTGAATATCTTTATGGTCGATTAAACCAACACACATAGCATTAACAAGTGGATTTCCTTCATAGCAAGGGTCAAATTGAATTTCGCCACCTACAGTAGGAATCCCAATACAGTTACCGTAACCAGCAATACCAGCAACAACTTCCTCAAATAAATATTTACCGCGTGCTGACTTCAATTCTCCAAAACGTAAAGAGTTCAACATTGCAATCGGGCGTGCACCCATTGAGAATACATCACGGATAATACCACCAACACCAGTTGCTGCACCTTGATAAGGTTCAATCGCAGATGGATGGTTATGTGATTCCATTTTAAATACAACCGCTTGCTCATCACCGATGTCTACGATACCCGCACCTTCACCAGGTCCTTGTAATACTTGAGGACCTTTCGTAGGGAATTTACGTAATACAGGTTTTGAATTTTTATATGAGCAGTGCTCAGACCACATTACTGAGAAAAGACCTGTCTCTGTCCAGTTTGGCAGTCGACCTAAAATACCTTCTACCATTGCAAATTCTTCGTCTGACATCCCCATACCAGCGTATAGCTTTTCATCTTTAATTTGCTGTGCTGTTGGCTCAAACTTAGTTGTTGACATGATTTTCCCTCCACTGCTTCACAATTGATTTAAATACTGCTAGACCGTCTGCTCCGCCCACAAGTGCATCTACAGCTCGTTCTGGGTGTGGCATCATACCTAATACATTGCCGCGCTCGTTAATAATCCCTGCGATATCTGCTAAAGAACCGTTTGGATTTTCTCCTGAGTATGTGAACACGATTTGATTGTTATCTTTTAGTTTTTGTAATGTTTCCTCGTCACAGTAATAGTTACCTTCACCGTGGGCGATTGGAATGTTGATTACTTGACCTTGCTCATATTGATTTGTGAATAATGTATTGTTGTTTTCAACTTTAAGCTGGATTGTACGGCACATGAATTTTAAGTTTTTGTTACGAAGTAATGCACCAGGCAATAAACCTGCTTCTGTTAGAATCTGGAATCCATTACATACACCCAACACAGGTTTTCCAGCATCTGCTGCCTTTTTAACTTCCGCCATAATGTTTGATTGATTTGCCATTGCACCACAACGTAAGTAGTCACCATAAGAGAAACCACCTGGTACTAAAATGCCGTCAAAGCTACTTAAATCCGTTTCTGTATGCCATACATATTCTACTTCTTCACCTAGTTCATCTTTAATCGCATGATACATATCGATGTCACAGTTTGACCCAGGGAATACGAGTACTGCGAATTTCATGATTAGTTAGCCTCCCCGACTTCGTAACGGTAATCTTCAATTACTACATTCGTTAAAACTTTTTCACACATTTCTTTTACTAGCGTGTCGATATCGCGCGCTGAATCACTGATTGTAAGTTCTAGATATTTACCAATACGTAATTCTTCTACTTCACCGTAACCCATTTTTGCTAAAGAACCTTGTACTGCCGAACCTTGTGGATCTAGAATACTCTCACGTAATGTTACGTAAATTTTAACTTTTTTCATTGTTATTTGCCTCCGAGTCTAGAAAGAATAATAGTATATACTTCAGTTAAATTACCAAGGTCTCGACGAAAGACATCTTTGTCCAACTTTTGTTTTGTTTTTGCATCCCATAATCTGCATGTATCTGGTGAGATCTCATCTGCCAGAAGTACATCTCCATTTGTGTCACGTCCAAACTCTAATTTAAAATCAATTAAAGTAACGTTAACATCTGCGAATATTGGTTGCAGTACTTTGTTAACAGCTAATGCACCTTCATACATAGCTGTTACTTCTTCGGGTGTTGCAAGTTCTAGTACATCAATATGCTCCGTTGTAATGAACGGATCGCCTAGTTCGTCGTCTTTATAATAGAATTCGACGATTGGACGCTTTAATGGTGTGCCTTCTTCAAAGCCAAGTCGTTTAGCTAAGCTACCAGCCGCAATGTTACGTACTACGACCTCAATTGAAATAATTTCGACCCTTTTCACAAGTTGTTCTGTTTCAGACAATTGTTTTACGAAATGTGACGCAATTCCGTTTGCTTGTAATTTTTCGAAAATTAGTGAGGTAATGCGATTATTTAATACGCCTTTTCCTGCGATTTCTTCTTTTTTCTCACCATTAAATGCTGTTGCACTATCCTTGTATTCAACAAGGAGTATATTTGGCTCCTCGGTTGCATACAATTTTTTTGCTTTACCTTCATACAAAAGTTGATCTTTATTCATTTCGTCATTCCCCCAGATTATTATGAAATACGCCTCGACGTATTGATGTTACGGATTTTGAATCGTACTTATGTAATTCAAAATCCGTAACATCCGTCAACGGCACTAACTTTATTTAGTCTACTGACTTGAATAAAAGTTAGTTTAGTCCAAGACGTTCAAAAATCATGTCTACATGCTGTAAGTGATAGTTATAGTCAAAGCACTCATCCAATTCTTCCTTCGTTAAATACGATGTAATTTTTTCACTTGCATCGACTAACGTACGGAATTGAACTTGCTCGTCCCATGCCTGCATTGCTAATGGCTGTACTGTATCATACGCTTCCTCGCGCACTAAGCCTTTATCGATTAGTGCTAATAAAATGCGTTGAGAGTAAATCAGCCCAAATGTGCGGCCCATATTACGTTTCATGTTTTCAGGGAATACTGTTAAATTTTTCACGATGTTACCAAAACGATTCAACATATAGTTCAGTGTAATGGTCGCATCCGGTAAAATCACTCGCTCAGCAGATGAATGTGAAATATCACGTTCATGCCATAATGCTACATTTTCATATGCTGTCAGCATATAACCACGCATTAAACGTGACATACCAACCATATTTTCAGAACCGATTGGATTGCGTTTATGTGGCATCGCTGATGAACCTTTTTGTCCTTTTGCAAAAGCTTCTTCTACTTCTCGTGTTTCAGATTTTTGTAGCCCCCGAATCTCAGTTGCAAACTTTTCAATTGATGTTGCAACTAATGCTAATGCACCTAAATATTGTGCATGGCGATCACGCTGTAATGTTTGTGTTGAGATCGGTGATGCAGCCAAGCCTAATTTGTCACAAACATATTGTTCAACACGTGGGTCGATATTTGCATATGTGCCAACTGCTCCAGACATTTTCCCAGTTTCAATCACTTTCGCTGCTGCGTCAAAACGTTCTAGGTTACGTTTCATTTCTTCATACCATAAGCCTAGCTTTAAGCCAAAAGTTGTTGGTTCTGCATGAACACCATGTGTGCGTCCCATCATAACCGTATGTTTATGCTCTTTTGCTTTCACCGCAATAATATCGATAAAATTCACAATATCTTGTCGTAAAATATCATTTGCTTGTTTAATAATATAAGAAAGCGCTGTGTCAACTACGTCCGTCGAAGTTAAACCATAGTGTACCCATTTACGTTCCTCACCTAGCGTTTCAGAAACAGCACGCGTAAAGGCTACCACATCGTGGCGTGTTTCTTTTTCAATTTCTAATATACGATTTACATCAAATGAAGCATTTTCACGTATTTTAGCTACATCTTCCTTTGGAATATCGCCAATTTCTGCCCAAGCCTCACATGCTAAAATTTCAACCTCTAGCCAAGCTTGGTATTTATTTTGTTCTGTCCAAATTGCGCCCATTTCGGGTCTTGTGTAACGTTCAATCATCGCGTATCTCCTTCTATTCTGACCAAATGCCAGAATGCTCGATTTCTTTTAAAGTATGTTCCAAATCTTTTGTCATAATCGTTACGTGGCCCATCTTACGGTTCACCTTAGCTTCAGCTTTCCCATAAAGATGTAATGACCAATCAGGATATTTTGCAATTGAGTTACTTAGTGGCATAACGTGCTGCCCTAAAACATTCACCATAATTGATGGTGCCCATAGTTGTGGCTTGCGCAACGGCCATCCACAAACAGCACGTATATGCTGATGGAATTGTGATACATTACATGCTTCTATTGAATAGTGGCCTGAATTATGAGGTCTTGGTGCCAATTCATTAATAATAATGCCACCATCTTCTAATACGAACATTTCTACCGCCAAGGTTCCTACTAAATTAAGGTAATCTGCAATTTTCAAAGCTTCTCGTTCAGCTGCTAACGCTGTTTCATCTTCGATACGCGCTGGTACAATGGTCTCATGTAAAATATGATTCACATGAATATTCTCACCAACTGGCTGACAATACGATTCCCCATCACCATTCCGTTGTACAATGACAGATACCTCTTTTACGAACGGTACAAACCCCTCAGCAATGCACTGTGAATGTGAGAAAAGCTCTTCCGCTAACGGTAGGTCTGCTGCTGATTTTAGAAGTTGCTGCCCTTTACCGTCATAACCACCTCTTGCGGTTTTTACAATGCAAGGATAACCAATGGTATTGATATTGGCTATTAGCTCTTCATATGTACCAGCCACTACGTAAGGTGCTACTGGACAACCCGCGTTCACGATTGCAGCTTTCTCTGTTACACGGTTTTGTGTAATGCGAACTAATTCCGCTCCTTGTGGTACATAAGCCATTTGAGTCAAACGCTTTAAGCCGTCATAATCAATATTCTCGAACTCATACGTGATAACATCACTTACTTCTGCAAGTTCCTCTAATGCTGACTCATCATCATACGGTGCCACAATAAGAATATCTGCAACCTGTCCACAAGGGGAATCCATTGTAGGCTCTAACACTGCAATTTTAAAGCCAGCTTCTTTTGCAGCAAGTGCCATCATACGACCAAGTTGTCCCCCACCGATTATACCGATCGTTTGTCCGGGATAAATAATTTTTGTCACACTAAGTCACCTGTGCTTTCTAATACCTGCTGCTTCGTCGCCTCGCGTCTAGCATCTAGTTTGTTAGCAAGCTCTGCATCAGTTGTCGACAAAATTTGCGCTGCCAGCAAACCTGCGTTCGTTGCCCCTGCTTTCCCAATCGCAACAGTTGCTACAGGAACACCACCTGGCATTTGGACAATAGATAATAGTGAATCAAGCCCATTAAGCGCACGAGATTGCACAGGTACACCAATAACTGGTAACGTTGTTTTTGCTGCTATCATCCCTGGTAAGTGTGCCGCACCGCCAGCGCCTGCAATAATTACTTGAATGCCTCGCTCACGTGCTGCTTCTGCGTATTCAAACATTAAATCAGGAGTACGATGTGCGGATACTACCTTTTTCTCATACGGTACTTGTAATTCATCTAAAATATCACATGCATGCTTCATTGTTTCCCAGTCACTTGAACTACCCATAATGACACCGATTTTCGGATTCATGAATTGTCGCTCCTTTTAAACGATAGAAAAATGATCGATTTTTGTGCAAGCCTCTATTATTCAATAGCCACTGCATTTCTTTACTTTTGTCTACAAAGAAAATCCTCAAATAAACTACTCTCTACAGTACACGCGAAAGCAGCTTACTTGAGGACTTATTATGAAAAGAATATGCAGATTTACACATCTGTACACACACCTTCCCGTAACATGCCAAAAGTTGCTTTCCCGCATAGTCCGGCATTTACGGTGCCGGGTAGAGACACTAGAGCCAATCCTCTAGCATATATGAGGGATTTAATTGTTTTTCCTTATCACATTTTAACAAGTGAAAACACTATCGTCAATGTAAAAATGCGAACGTTTTATTTTCACCAATTAACATTGTTCGGTTTTAAGTCAAATTTATTCAAATTCTTGACACAACATCGCTTTAAATTGTATTTTTTGACGCAAATAAGTTGGTTCTCCATCTACAATATGAAAAAGTGGTTCCTCTTTTCTTCCTACCGCTAGATAACCATCTTGACGCATTCTCGTCAGGCATTCGTCAATCGTTTCATTTTCTTCTACTTCATACCAAATTTGCTTTTTCCCCAAATTATTCTTCCTTCCAATCTCTTGTCTTTAATATTCTTCCTCGCCTGAAATTCATTATACCCTGATATGACATTTCAGGAATACACGATTTTGTAACAATTAGTATTATCGCAAAAAATTTGAACAAAAAGGGCGGGATATTTCTAGGATTTAAAGGCATAAAAATTTCTTTGGTACAGAATCATTCATTTTCTATATGCCAATTGCTATATCAGCAACTAAAAAATTTACGGCAAGCACAAAATATAAATCAGATAAACAATGGAAATCTTTCTATTGCACTACATTAAATTTCGCAACTTTATTGTTAGCATTTCAAATTCATCTTCTCTTACAATTATCTCTGGTTCAATCCAAGAAAAGCCATCGCCATTAAAACGTGGAATTATATGCATATGATAATGCTCAACATCTTTGAAAATCCCATTATTTTGCATAATCGTTATCCATCTGTAATTAATAGCTTTTTCAGTAGTATGGAAACTTTCTGAGCAGTGAGTATAACTTCCGAAAGACTCTGTGAGTCTACATCACTGAATTCTTGATAATGTTTTTTGGGTACAACTAATACATGACCCTTATTTATTGGAAACTTATCTAAGAAGCAACAAACAAAATCATTTTCATAAATTATAAAGGCCTTCTCTACCTCGAAATAATCTCACAAAATATACATAATTTCATGGCTTCCCCCTATTTACATAATATTTATTAAGGCTTTTGATTTTTATGATTAGAATTCGAAAAGAAGTAAGTGAATTATATTAGGATTTTACTTATTGTACCATTAACCTTTGGGAAGAAATAATTTATGGAAATTCATAAAATAAAAAAAGCCGAGGAATAAATCCTCGACTTTTACGGTTTGCCTAGCGACGTCCTACTCTCACAGGGGGAAGCCCCCAACTACCATCGGCGCTAAAGAGCTTAACTTCCGTGTTCGGTATGGGAACGGGTGTGACCTCTTTGCCATCATCACTAGACTATTGTCGGCTTTCAATATACAGCGTATTTCTTTGTCAGCTTCATTCGTTCAGTCAGTCACGTACTTGGGTACGTTCCTTCCTTCTCTCAATCGCTTCCTCGAACTACTTGTATCTTGAAACCCTATGTAGAAAGATGTTATTCTTTCAAAACTGGATAAACGGTGCATTGAATGTTTCAAACATTTTGGTTAAGTCCTCGATCGATTAGTATTCGTCAGCTCCATGTGTCACCACACTTCCACCTCGAACCTATCTACCTCATCGTCTTTGAGGGATCTTACTTACTTGCGTAATGGGAAATCTCATCTTGAGGGGGGCTTCATGCTTAGATGCTTTCAGCACTTATCCCGTCCACACATAGCTACCCAGCGATGCCTTTGGCAAGACAACTGGTACACCAGCGGTGTGTCCATCCCGGTCCTCTCGTACTAAGGACAGCTCCTCTCAAATTTCCTACGCCCACGACGGATAGGGACCGAACTGTCTCACGACGTTCTGAACCCAGCTCGCGTACCGCTTTAATGGGCGAACAGCCCAACCCTTGGGACCGACTACAGCCCCAGGATGCGATGAGCCGACATCGAGGTGCCAAACCTCCCCGTCGATGTGGACTCTTGGGGGAGATAAGCCTGTTATCCCCGGGGTAGCTTTTATCCGTTGAGCGATGGCCCTTCCATGCGGAACCACCGGATCACTAAGCCCGTCTTTCGACCCTGCTCGACTTGTAGGTCTCGCAGTCAAGCTCCCTTGTGCCTTTACACTCTACGAATGATTTCCAACCATTCTGAGGGAACCTTTGGGCGCCTCCGTTACCTTTTAGGAGGCGACCGCCCCAGTCAAACTGTCCGCCTGACACTGTCTCCTGCCCCGCTAAGGGGCATGGGTTAGAATTTCAATACAACCAGGGTAGTATCCCACCGACGCCTCCTTCGAAGCTGGCGCTCCGAGATCTCTGGCTCCTACCTATCCTGTACAAGTTGTACCAAAATTCAATATCAGGCTACAGTAAAGCTCCACGGGGTCTTTCCGTCCTGTCGCGGGTAACCTGCATCTTCACAGGTACTATAATTTCACCGAGTCTCTCGTTGAGACAGTGCCCAGATCGTTACGCCTTTCGTGCGGGTCGGAACTTACCCGACAAGGAATTTCGCTACCTTAGGACCGTTATAGTTACGGCCGCCGTTTACTGGGGCTTCAATTCGCAGCTTCGCTTGCGCTAACCACTCCTCTTAACCTTCCAGCACCGGGCAGGCGTCAGCCCCTATACGTCACCTTACGGTTTTGCAGAGACCTGTGTTTTTGCTAAACAGTCGCCTGGGCCTATTCACTGCGGCTCTCATGCGCTTGCACGCTCAAGAGCACCCCTTCTCCCGAAGTTACGGGGTCATTTTGCCGAGTTCCTTAACGAGAGTTCTCTCGCACACCTTAGGATTCTCTCCTCGACTACCTGTGTCGGTTTGCGGTACGGGCACCTCTCACCTCGATAGAGGCTTTTCTTGGCAGTGTGAAATCAGGAACTTCGTCCTTAAAGGACTCGCCATCACAGCTCAACGTTACAGTGTGCGGATTTGCCTACACACACGCCTTACTGCTTGGACGCGCACAACCAACGGCGCGCTTACCCTATCCTACTGCGTCCCCCCATTTCTCAAACGGTGAGGAGGTGGTACAGGAATATCAACCTGTTGTCCATCGCCTACGCCTATCGGCCTCGGCTTAGGTCCCGACTAACCCTGAGCGGACGAGCCTTCCTCAGGAAACCTTAGTCATACGGTGGACGGGATTCTCACCCGTCTTTCGCTACTCATACCGGCATTCTCACTTCTAAGCGCTCCACCAGTCCTTCCGGTCTGACTTCAACGCACTTAGAACGCTCTCCTACCACTGACATCGTAGATGTCAATCCACAGCTTCGGTGAATCGTTTAGCCCCGATACATTTTCGGCGCAGCGTCACTCGACCAGTGAGCTATTACGCACTCTTTAAATGATGGCTGCTTCTAAGCCAACATCCTGGTTGTCTATGCAACGCCACATCCTTTTCCACTTAACGATTACTTTGGGACCTTAGCTGGTGGTCTGGGCTGTTTCCCTTTTGACTACGGATCTTATCACTCGCAGTCTGACTCCCGTGTATAAATATCTGGCATTCGGAGTTTGTCTGAATTCGGTAAACCGGGATGGCCCCCTAGTCCAAACAGTGCTCTACCTCCAGTATTCTCATCACGAGGCTAGCCCTAAAGCTATTTCGGAGAGAACCAGCTATCTCCAGGTTCGATTGGAATTTCTCCGCTACCCACACCTCATCCCCGCACTTTTCAACGTGCGTGGGTTCGGGCCTCCAGTAAGTGTTACCTCACCTTCACCCTGGACATGGGTAGATCACCTGGTTTCGGGTCTACGACCACGTACTAATTCGCCCTATTCAGACTCGCTTTCGCTGCGGCTCCGTCTTCTAAAACTTAACCTCGCACGTAATCGTAACTCGCCGGTTCATTCTACAAAAGGCACGCTATCACCCATTAACGGGCTCTAACTACTTGTAGGCACACGGTTTCAGGATCTATTTCACTCCCCTTCCGGGGTGCTTTTCACCTTTCCCTCACGGTACTGGTTCACTATCGGTCACTAGGTAGTATTTAGCCTTGGGAGATGGTCCTCCCAGATTCCGACGGAATTTCACGTGTTCCGCCGTACTCAGGATCCACTCAGGAGGGAATGAACTTTCGACTACAGGGCTATTACCTGCTCTGGCGGACTTTTCCAAGTCGCTTCATCTAACTCATTCTTTTGTAACTCCATATAGAGTGTCCTACAACCCCAAGAGGCAAGCCTCTTGGTTTGGGCTCTTCCCGTTTCGCTCGCCGCTACTCAGGGAATCGATTTTTCTTTCTCTTCCTCCAGGTACTTAGATGTTTCAGTTCCCTGGGTCTGCCTTCAAGACGCTATGTATTCACGTCAAGATACTACGCGATTAAACGTAGTGGGTTCCCCCATTCGGAAATCTCCGGATCAAAGCTCACTTACAGCTCCCCGAAGCATATCGGTGTTAGTGCCGTCCTTCTTCGGCTCCTAGTGCCAAGGCATTCGCCGTGCGCCCTTAATAACTTAACCGTCAGCTTTCAATATACATCGTAATACATCGTCAGCTTCAATCGTTCGCTCAGTCACGTACTCAATCGCTTCCTTGCCTTACTCGTACCTTGAAACCTTCATCTGTTATTAAGCCTAAAAAACTTAAAAAATTAATGTGTTTGTTACTATTTCAATGTCGTTTTATCCAGTTTTCAAAGAACAAGTTTTGAAGTGTTTCATTCAGAAGAATGAACCTTCAAAACTGAACGCAAAACGTAATCTTACAAACCCAGGTTTGTATTCCGAAAATATCCTTAGAAAGGAGGTGATCCAGCCGCACCTTCCGATACGGCTACCTTGTTACGACTTCACCCCAATCATCTATCCCACCTTCGGCGGCTGGCTCCAAAAAGGTTACCTCACCGACTTCGGGTGTTACAAACTCTCGTGGTGTGACGGGCGGTGTGTACAAGGCCCGGGAACGTATTCACCGCGGCATGCTGATCCGCGATTACTAGCGATTCCGGCTTCATGTAGGCGAGTTGCAGCCTACAATCCGAACTGAGAACGACTTTATCGGATTAGCTCCCCCTCGCGGGTTGGCAACCGTTTGTATCGTCCATTGTAGCACGTGTGTAGCCCAGGTCATAAGGGGCATGATGATTTGACGTCATCCCCACCTTCCTCCGGTTTGTCACCGGCAGTCACCTTAGAGTGCCCAACTAAATGATGGCAACTAAGATCAAGGGTTGCGCTCGTTGCGGGACTTAACCCAACATCTCACGACACGAGCTGACGACAACCATGCACCACCTGTCACCGTTGTCCCCGAAGGGAAAACTGTATCTCTACAGTGGTCAATGGGATGTCAAGACCTGGTAAGGTTCTTCGCGTTGCTTCGAATTAAACCACATGCTCCACCGCTTGTGCGGGCCCCCGTCAATTCCTTTGAGTTTCAGTCTTGCGACCGTACTCCCCAGGCGGAGTGCTTAATGCGTTAGCTGCAGCACTAAGGGGCGGAAACCCCCTAACACTTAGCACTCATCGTTTACGGCGTGGACTACCAGGGTATCTAATCCTGTTTGCTCCCCACGCTTTCGCGCCTCAGTGTCAGTTACAGACCAGATAGTCGCCTTCGCCACTGGTGTTCCTCCAAATCTCTACGCATTTCACCGCTACACTTGGAATTCCACTATCCTCTTCTGCACTCAAGTTCCCCAGTTTCCAATGACCCTCCACGGTTGAGCCGTGGGCTTTCACATCAGACTTAAGAAACCACCTGCGCGCGCTTTACGCCCAATAATTCCGGACAACGCTTGCCACCTACGTATTACCGCGGCTGCTGGCACGTAGTTAGCCGTGGCTTTCTAATAAGGTACCGTCAAGGTACAGCCAGTTACTACTGTACTTGTTCTTCCCTTACAACAGAGTTTTACGAACCGAAATCCTTCTTCACTCACGCGGCGTTGCTCCATCAGGCTTTCGCCCATTGTGGAAGATTCCCTACTGCTGCCTCCCGTAGGAGTCTGGGCCGTGTCTCAGTCCCAGTGTGGCCGATCACCCTCTCAGGTCGGCTACGCATCGTCGCCTTGGTGAGCCGTTACCTCACCAACTAGCTAATGCGCCGCGGGCCCATCCTATAGTGACAGCCGAAACCGTCTTTCAGTCTTTCACCATGAAGTGAAAGAGATTATTTGGTATTAGCCCCGGTTTCCCGGAGTTATCCCAAACTATAAGGTAGGTTGCCCACGTGTTACTCACCCGTCCGCCGCTAAATCAGAGGAAGCAAGCTTCCTCATCATTCGCTCGACTTGCATGTATTAGGCACGCCGCCAGCGTTCGTCCTGAGCCAGGATCAAACTCTCCATAAAAGAAATTTGATAAGCTCAAATTGTTTTGCTGGCATCAATTTTGATGTCCAAAATTTTGTTTCGTTCACTTACCGAAGTGAGCTACTAAAAACTTTATTGATTACGTTTTGCTTGTTCAGTTTTCAAGGTTCATGTTGTTAGTTGCTGTTTAAGTAACTTTTTATACTTTAACATGTCGTTAACTCATTGTCAACACTTTGTTAAGTTTTCGTTTTGTTGTTCGTTTGTTATCGTAACAACGTGTTTAAATATACCATCCGGATATATAGTTTACAAGTGTTTTCTTAAAGTAAAACTATTCTGTATATAAAAAACTGAGTTTCTTCTATATTAATAGAAATGCTTAAACAAACGAAAAAATCGCCACCAAACTGTAAGTTTAGTGGCGATTCTTTTTTATTTATCGAACCCAGATGAAGTATGCAAGGAAGACAAAGAATAATCCGTACATCATAGGGTGGATTTCTTTTTTACGACCCGCTAAAAGCATTGTCACTGGATAGAATACGAAGCCAATTGCGATACCAGTTGCAATTGAATAACCAAGAGGCATCATTAATACTGTAAAGAATGCCGGTACTGCAATTTCGAATTTATCCCAATCAATTAAGCGTAAAGACGATACCATTAAAACACCCACGATAACAAGTGCTGGAGCAGTTACTGCTGGTGTTACCACCGCAAGTAATGGTGAGAAGAACAAGGCTACTAGGAATAATACAGCCGTTACAACTGCCGCAAAACCTGAACGAGCACCTGCAGCTACGCCTGAAGTTGACTCTACATAAGCAGTAGTAGTTGAAGTACCGAACAAAGAACCGATTGTTGTTGCAAGTGCATCAGCCATTAGTGCACGGCTTGCACGTGGTAATTTGTCGTCCTTTACCAAACCAGCTTGTGTTGCCACAGCCATTAATGTACCCGCTGTATCGAAGAAGTCGACGAATAAAAATGTTAAAACAACAACTAAGAATTTCACGTTTAGTAAAGAATCAAAGTCATGAAAAATTGGGTTAAGTGCAACCATAAATGTTGAATCTACACTTGGAATCGCCGAAACAACTGCATCTGGTGGTGCAATTACACCAGTAAACATACCCACAATTGCTGTAATAACCATCCCTAAGAAAATACCGACACTACGGAATTTAATGATTAGAATGACTGAAAGAATAATACCGAATACTGCTAATAATGTTGAACCTGTAAATGAACCTAATGTAACTAAAGTTGCCGGACTGTCTTCAATAATGCCAGCACCCTGTAAGCCAACAAATGTAATAAATAAGCCAATACCAGCTGATACTGCATATTTGAGTTGGGCTGGTATAGCATTAATAACCGTTTCACGAATACCCGTCAATGAAAGGATAATGAAAATGATCCCTGAAAAAAATACGCCTGTTAAACCAGTTTGCCATGGGATGCCATATGCTCCTACCACAGTAAAAGCGAAAAATGCATTAAGTCCCATACCAGGGGCTAAAGAAATTGGGAACTTAGCAAAAATCCCCATAATAAGCGAACCTACTGCTGCCGCTAATGCCGTAGCAACAAAAACTGCACCTGTATCCATACCCGCATTACTTAAAATATTCGGGTTAACTGCTAAGATATAAGCCATAGCAAGGAAGGTAGTAATACCACCGATTATTTCGCGACGGTAATTCGTACCGAGCTCATCGAACATGAAATACTTTTTCATTTTAAAAAAATCCTCCGTGTTGTCGTCTTCAATATCGAAAACAAAAAAAGACACACTGACTACTCTACTAGTCGCATGTCTACGATACATTTCATCACATCTATTGTATGAAAGTTTTTAGTGTCTATACATTCGTATAAAACTAAATCGTAGTCAAGTTATTTACGGTAACTTGGTAGAAACTCACGGGCCTTATCCCCGACATTATACGACGACTTATTTAATTTACATTCGTAATATATCATTTCATTTTTCAGATTTCAACCCTATTTCCGAACATTTTTAAGAAATAAAATACGAAAGTTCGTGTAAAATACTTATTTAATGTTCATGTTCTATAAAATCATTGATAAAAATAGAAAAGAACCCTTTTGCAAAAAATTCGCTTTTCTTTCAAATCTATATCTTTTTTTCATCGATACTTAGTATAAACTCTTTAAAAAACATGTTCTTCTTCAATAAACGAAGAGTGACGGCTATTTTAAATTTTTCAACACATTGTAAAAAATTTATGTTACTCAAGTGAAATGTTAATTTTTGATAGTGGAATAAGTTCTTTCATTGCTAATGTTTCTATCTGTTCAACTATTTTTCGTTCTTAATCCGTCACTTTGATAACTTTAACATGTTATGAAAACCTGAAAATCATTGATAAAAATGGCTATTTCTTTGAAGTAATACCCTTAAAAGTACTACCCTTAAAGTTGAAGAAGCAATATTTATCTCTTTCGCTTTTCTAACCTTAGTTGTATTTTCTTTTCAAATAATTTAATTCCAACATAAACAGCTAAGATACAAATTAATATACTGATTATTATCATACTTATGCCTGTATCATCAGCATTAACAATCGATTTAAGTAGTCCAAAAACTACAGAAAAAAGAATGGGTAATGTTAATCCAACCCATCCTCCTATAAGCTAACCATTTTTAAATCCCTCTTTTAAATCATTTACAAAGAAAAGAATAAGTAAAGAGTTTTTTACTAACTGCCTTATTGGTTAATAATTAAGTAATCATCTTTGAAGTAAAGATAAATCACCAGAGTTCCTTTCGATATACCTTTTTTAACCACGAAAACTTTTGAAGCCGATAATATATTTTTTTATACAACAGACCGCCCTAGCACGCTATGTCGCCCTCCATAGGGTGGGCTTCTCATCATTACTGAGTGAACATCATGAGATTCATTTCCTAGTTTTCAGCACAATATAACTCCTAAGCCTTTACGCTATCGTGTCCCACTGACTGCGCAGTGGTTTTTCATGCTTTTATTTGTGTTCATGTTTACCTGGTGAAAAATGCTATTACTATTACTGTCTACTAGTGTCTGTGGTATCTTACCCACCATAGTGACTATGTGCCATGCATGGTGTTGCGTCGGGCATGCAGTGCGTTCTTCGGCTGTATGGGCAGGCTAGGTACATACTGTTATTTGTGACGTTTTAGGTATCCCCTTTTTGAAGCTAGGGTAGAATGGATTACTTTAATGTGTTTCAAAAGTTCATTTTATTCTTCTTCCAATCTTTATAATTAAATACTTCTAAAATTCCATAACCCGTTACCATTCCAATTGTTGGTGCAACAAAATGTATTGGTCTGCCGATAAAATAAGTCACGCATATCAATAGCACAATAAATAAAATCGAATAATAAATATAATATTTTGCACGTTGTTTTAAATAAATTTTTAAATTCCTCAATTGCTACCTCATGTTTTCTGCCTAAAAATAAAAGATCAAATGATATACGGACTGTCAATTTTCATTCAAAACATGCTTTTCAAGTCCCTGCTGCTGAACAATGTTGCACATATTTTTTCATATGTTGTGTTGAACGTCCTCTACTTCCTCAATTTCAAATTCCATTAACATAAAATCATACCACCGCTTTAATCGATAGGTACAAAATCTATATATTCTGACTTCCTCTCTTGAATTTGCTGATTCAAACGAAAATCGTCTATTAGTTCAATAATTTTGGACAAAAAAAACCTCCTTCATTCGCAAAACACGAATAAAAGAGAGTTTAATTTTTCATTATAAATAGTTGCATGTAAAAAGCAGGTTAATCTACGATAAATTTTTATATAACAAAATTTAGTAAATAAGTTGAAGGACGTATCTGTTTCAACGGAGCACAAATACACAGTATACAAGTGATTAAACGTTACTGGGTTCTTGTGTAGTTTGTGTATCTATTTCTTGATATTTGTACAACACACCCTTAGCTTTGCCATACATATCGTCAGGACGAAAAAAACCGAGAGTATTATAGAATTTGTCTACGCAACATCCACACATAGCACACCACTTGAACAAACTAAAAATGAACTACAAGTAGCATTGGGTACCTGTCTTTAGATTTATAATAGTCAAATTCATGTTAGAAAGTGTCCATTTAGAGCGAAATTTTATTTACGATAATACGTTAATCTTGCTGATGTATAAAGATTGTCATCATTCACAGTGATCAAAGCTGTGTAACTATTCTTTTCCCAGTTTGTATGTAAACTGCTATATTTTGTATAGGTAAATTGATAGTCAGTACCAAATTCTGCAATCCCTTGTCTATGTAGTCGGTCATGTAAAGTAGACATTTGATCCCATGTGTGATAACTATCTTGTTCAGGAAGGAAATCATAGCTAATATACTCTAATTGCCCACCTATAAAAATGTATGTCAACTCTGCTGAATAGCCATATTTTGTCGTTTCATAGATTAAATAAGTCTCTCTACCATCTTGAAGTTTTTGTATTAACTTTGATTTTTCATTTTTCTCTACATCACGAATAGTCAAGTTAAAGTTAATATTATTGAAAGGCACAACAGGTTTCTTTGTGGATAAAAATGCATCTACTACGTATCCTTTGATATCACCAGCGGTCACATAGGACCAACCTACTAATGTAGCATGTACAGTTACCTGTGTACCATTACTTAATGAACCTACTGATGCTCCAGATTGACTAGCAATATTTCGAACAATAACCCCACTACCTGTATTAACATACTTTGTCGTTGTTTTAGCCTGCCCAATAAAATCGGATTTAACATAGCCTACCACATTGCCATATTGCACAAATGACCAACCATTTCCTACTGATCCATAGTCTTCAACAATCATATTATACTTTAATGTAGCTAATGTTGGTGCTGAAGGAGATGGCTTAGATTTCACAACGAGACCACTTTTAGATTTTGCGATTTTAATCTTCGAAGGTGGAACACTTAAAAAAGAGGAAGTAACATATCCCTTTACATCTCCTGCTTGAATGTGGGACCAACCATTTGAGGAAGAAAACTCTATCACAAATTCATCCTTAACTAGATTGCCAATAGCATTGGCTGTATCATTCGGCGACTCTCTCACAAGCAAGCTTGAGCCACTTACAACCTTCACTGTTCGATAATCAGCCGCATCTGCTACTTGGTGCTGAATGTTAAATAGCATCACGAGTACAAAAACTGCAACAAACCATTTCTTGAGTATATTCAATCAATTTACCCCCTTATATATTTTCACTATTCTACCATTTATCCTATTGACTGTATATATTTCCACAATATCTATTCCCAAATTTTAAGCGTGTAAAGACCAATAAAACATATAATGGTATCAATTACGCCTCGGCGTAATTGCCGCTGACACGCATATAAACAATGTGTCTGGATTTTTTCGAACTTGCTCGAAAAGCTCCTCTTCCAAATCCGTGACATCCGCTGGGGATTTTTATCTTTAAAGACTGTTTTCCTCTAAAATATAGAGCGAGAATTTTGTATGAAACTATAAAAAAACCTATTTTAAGGATTCAACAAATTGACATATCCTTAAAAATAGGCTTTTTTTCATATATTCACTTATACAAATTATTCACACCGAAGTTTTCTATTTATCACCCCAAAAAGCTATTTTGGTGGGACTGCTAGTGGGTACTTTTTTTGCTATCCATAACGTTAAAAACATTGTTGAATAGGAGGCAACAGTCCAAATTATACTATACGTTTATTCAGAGTTTTACGCTTTTTATCAAAACAGAAAAATCCGTTCAAATCATGTAATTCTTGTCCTCAATTGTAGCTGGTGAACCCCCTGTTTACAACGTTATTATTTTGAATAATGGCTATGTCGTTTCAATGTCAAAATCAATTAGTGAGGAATGGATATCTGATGACGAGTTTTTTGTCACCGAATCTGAAATTTAGGAGAATAATAAACTCTATCATCAATTAAAAAAAAGAACTTCGAATAAGAAAAACATAGGGAGATTTTAGTCTTCCTATGTTTTCATTCATATTATTTATCTGTTTGTTTTTGCTTTTTTTTCAAATACTCCGCACGTATTTTTTCAAGTTGCTGCTTTTTATCAAATTTGGCAGGCTTATGTTTTTCATGATACTTTGCCACAGCCACCTGACCTTTGGTATCCAATTGATATTTCCCCACTTTGTTCACCTACTTTTCTTGTTTTTAAAGAGAATCTATTCAACAAATATAATATACCTTATTTTACTGAAGTAAACCTTTTTACTTTATTAGTGTACTGCCTAATCTTGCATATATCAGTAAAAACTTAGTAAAATAATTCATAGCCAAATGGTATTCATTATACTTATCTTTACGACCTTAAATTTGCTGATTCATTTTAAAGTCATCAATCAAGTCGCTAATTTTAACTAAAACAAAAAACCTCTTCCAGTTATTTGTTATAAATAACTAAAAGAGAGTTTAATTTTTGAAATATAAATAGTTGTACGTTAATCATTGATTTAGTTCTTAACAAACTATGTTAGACATTGATATGACTGCGTTTATAACCTGTTTAGTTTATATTACTGAACAGTCCTATTCCCACTCAATCGTTGCTGGTGGCTTAGATGTAATATCATACAGCACGCGGTTTACGTGTTTTACTTCGTTAACTAGACGGACAGAAACTTTCTCTAATACATCCCAAGGGATACGTGCCCAGTCAGAAGTCATACCGTCGATAGATGTTACGGCACGGATACCGATTGCATAGTCATACGTACGAGCATCGCCCATTACGCCAACTGAACGGATATCAGGTAATACCGTGAAGTATTGCCAAATGTCGCGATCAAGACCTGCTTTTGCAATTTCTTCACGTAAAATGAAATCAGATTCACGCACGATTTCAAGTTTTTCTTCCGTTACTTCACCAAGTACGCGGATACCTAGACCAGGGCCTGGGAATGGTTGACGCCACACGATTTTTTCATCTAGACCAAGCTCTAAGCCTAAAGCACGCACTTCGTCTTTAAATAAAGTTTTTAGTGGTTCAATTAGTTTGAACTGCATGTCTTCTGGAAGACCGCCTACATTATGGTGAGATTTAATTGTTTGGGCAGTTGTTGTACCCGATTCAATAATGTCTGTGTATAACGTACCTTGTGCCAGGAAATCCATACCTTCAAGTTTTGATGCTTCTTCATCGAATACATAAATAAATTCGTTACCGATAATTTTACGTTTTTTCTCTGGATCAGAAACGCCTGCAAGTTTGTCCATAAAACGTTGACGTGCATCGATTTTGATAAGGTTCATATCGAAATCTTCCGTGAATGTTTTCATAACCTGTGCAACTTCACCTTTACGATTTAAGTTGTGGTCTACGAACATACAAGTAAGTTGGTCACCGATTGCTTTATGAATCAGTACCGCAACAACAGAAGAATCCACACCACCAGAAAGGGCACATAGTACTTTTTTGTCGCCAACTGTTTCGCGAATTTTAGCAATTTCTAGTTCGATAAAGTTCGCCATTGACCAATCACCTTTAGCGCCACAAATATCGAATACATATTGACGTAATAAGTCATTACCATATACAGAGTGACGAACTTCTGGGTGGAATTGTACTGCATATAGTTTACGTTCTACGTTTGCCATAGCAGCGATTGGACAAGCAGCACTTGTAGCGATTACTTCAAAGCCTGCAGGTACTTCTGTTACGTGGTCGCCATGGCTCATCCATACGATTTGTTCAGATGGTAAATCACCGAATAATTTGTTAGCAGCTGTTACTTGTACTTCCGCTTTACCGTATTCACGTGTTTCAGCACCTTCAACTTTACCGCCTTGCGTATAAGCCATTAATTGCATACCATAGCAAATTCCTAAGATTGGTAATCCTAGTTCAAAAATGGCCGGATCTACATGGAAGGCATTTTCATCATAAACAGAGTTTGGACCACCTGAAAAGATGATACCTGCTACGTTCATGTCTTTAATTTCTTCTGCTGTAATTGTATGAGGGTGCAATTCACTAAACACACCAAATTCACGAATACGTCGCGTAATTAATTGGTTAAATTGACTACCGAAGTCTAAAACAACGATTTTTTCTTGCTCTTTTAATAAAGGGCTTGCTGACAATATTTCCACCTCTTCTTCTATTTTTAAAGAATTCTTTTCATATGTTCAAAGAAAAACGCGTACGAAAGTAAAAACTTCCTACGCGTCCATAAGTTCTTGATTTATAAAGGCGAATGCGTAGCAAAAAAAAGTGATCCTCTAAACTTCTCACCTAACCAAAACATTCACCTTCATAGAGAAATCATTTACGGTGATTTCGTAGAAACATCCGAACCTTATTTTCGAACTTATATGAAAGCAATCCTAATTATATATAATTTTTTTCATTTTACTCTTTGTACCCACTAAAATCAACCGATTGTGCGATTGATTAAATATTCCCAACTTTCTTTTAGTTTGATGAAATCAACGTCCTTCGCATCATTCCCATAAATACGTTGCTCATATACAGCCGTAAGTTTTTGCATCTCACTGGTCTCTAACGATGCATCTACACGCTCCGCGAATGCCCGTAATGTCTCACCATCTTTTCGACGTAGACCAATGCGTGATAATTGCTTTGTTAATACTTGATAAGAAGCATCATAATTTGTCCAATCCGCTTCCTTTTTACGATAAGCACGCACCTGCATTTTAGGAATCCATGTTTTACGTTGCATATAGAGCGTTAAACTTACTATAACTGCTAAAACAATAATAGCTAACCATACGTAAGTGTGCTTTTTCAACCACGTCCAAACATCACTTAAGTTAAATGATGAACTAGTCTCTGCTTTTTTTGTTTTCGGTTCTTCTTTTTGTGGTTGCTCTTTCTGTTCTTCCGGTTGTAAAACTTCCTCTTGTTGTGACGACTCACGTTCTAAATCATAATCAATATTAACCGTTCCTGAAAAGCCAATTGTAGGTTCGAACTCAATCCAACCCGTCCCAGGAATATAGGCCTCTACCCATGAATGCGCATTATCATTTGTTACACGATACTCACGTATACCACTTGATATGGGTCCCATATTCCCTGGTGCAAAGCCCTTCACCCATCGTGCCGGTATACCCACTGATCGCAACAGTACAACCATTGAAGTAGAGAAATTATCACAGTAGCCAATTTTGGTATCAAATAAAAACTGATCAACATAATCTTGGCCTTCTGCTGGAGTAGCCGCAGCTGTTTTATCGTAGCGATAACCACCATTTGAGAAATAACCTTCAACTGCTTTTACTTGTTCATATACCGTCGCTTTATCTTGTATCAAGTCCGCAGCCAAATCTTTTACACGTTGCGGCAGCGTATTCGGCAGTTGTAAAAAGCGGTCTAAAGTAGGATCTAACGTTTCGAGCATTGACGGCTCAGATAAGCGAAGTTGCTGCATGCTATAGAGCGGTTCACTATAAGCAATCGTATAATTAGATAATAATTTAGTATCCCCATTTTGTTGCTTTGTCAGTATTTTTTCAGTTTGCTCATTCTGTATAAAAACTGTAGGGTCTTCTGTTGAAACGTATTGCATACCATATGTTTGTATTAAAAATGGCATAGGGACCTTAATATCCATTTCAATTTGTCGTTCATTTTCAGGTGGACCTACCTGAAGTGATGTAGGAATCATACTATCATCCTGATAAACTGCTTCCCCAAATTTCTCGTTAGATTGAATCCATCCCTTGGAAGTATAGGTATCCTTTGTATCAATACGCCAATAATGTCGATCACGAGAACTAGCAGTGAAAATCAGTGTATCATCACCTTTAAATGGGCCTCCCAACTGACTATCATCCTCACTATAGCCAACAGAGTTCCCACCTGTCACTAACTTTCCTTGACCTGTAACACTTTGGATAAATGGAACTGGGTCTGCCCAGGTAGGCCCTTCTTTTGGTAAAAAGTAGGCAACCAAACTCACAAGCATTACCGAAACAAGCATCGGTACAACAATTTTCCACTTCCCAGCCACTTCACTTGGCGCACCTGTTTGAAGCCATAAACGCTTCACAAATAGCACGCCCGTCATAATAAGTCCAAGTACTACCACTTTAACAATTGCCACTTTTCCGTCATATTCACTAAATGTATCTAGTGTAGCGATAAAGAAAACTGTCAGGACAAAGAAATAGAAAATATTCTTATGCACCGTAATCCAATGATGAATTAAGTATATCAGCATCCAAATAAGCGCTAGAAATAGCACAGTTCTAAACGAATCCGAAACTTGTCCAAAATCCCCTGAAAGAATGGTTGCCATATTCAATTTCACTTCATTTATCAAAAATGGCACTGTCTCTCCAGATAACACAGCGTTTTCGCTATAAACAAATACAACGAACCATGTAATATAGCCAAGTTTCACAAGCCCCGACAACAACGGATGGACATCGAATAAGCTAAGTACAAGAGCTAAGCCGATAAACACTAAAAACAAATGAATTAGACCAGTACTCGTTAACTCCATTACCGGAACAAGCCATTCACGTAATATAAGGAAAATAATGACGTATGCTATTGCTAATTCTACAAAATTTCCTAGTGGTTTTTTCACGGTTTCATCACCTCCGTGAATAAGTGATAATAATCTGTTGGATCCACATGCACAATTTGAATTTGCTTATAGCGTTTTGCTATCGCTGGCAGCTTAGGCGGATGTTCCGCAACTACAAAACAAATACAGTATTTCGCCATATTGGCGAGACTATGTAGTAATTCATCCGACACATCGTTCGTAACAAGTAGCAGTGACGCAATCTGCTTAAAGCTTTGCCGATATCGTAATTGAAATGCAGCATTTTCGATAGGTTTTATAGCAGCTAAATGATGCATCACTTGATCTAATTGCTTTTCACTTTGAACAAGTGGAAACACCTTCGTATTTGCTCCTGATGAAACAAAAGAAATATCTCCATGTCCTCGCACAATTGTTTGTAACATTGAAGCAGCAAGCTCGACCTTCTCTTCAAATAACGGCGAAGCCCCTGCATGCATCACTAACAATACCTCCTGAGACTGACGATCTTCAAATTCTTTTGACTGAAGTGTTTGTGTTTTTGCAAAGGATTTCCAATGAATCCATGAAAATCGGTCACCCGGCACATACTCACGTAAACCTACAGCCATCGATGTATCCTTCACTACCGAATATGGTGACATCATTGTACCCATATCGAATTTTGTTTGTAGTGCGGCGTATGCCATTTCCCTTACCCTTGGGTACACTAAAACTATTTGCTCTCTTTCTATTACTACGCGCTTCTTTGCCCATCCAAAAAAATCACTAAAGACAATAGATACACCTAAATATGGATGCTCTCCACGCGGTAAACTTTCAAGTGTATAATTCCAATTAAACTTTTTTCCAAAGCCAACAAATTTAATATTACTTGTGCCTTGTACCTTCGCTTGCACAAGTGGTTCGCTATTAACAAGCTCCTCCATCATCATATAAGCAAATGGAAAGCGCGTCTTTCGCTCTATGCTTATTGTTACTTTAACTGTTTGTCCGCTTACTACATGAGCAGGTTCAATTTTACGTTCTACCCCTACTATCTCTTCTCTAACTAACAAAAAAATAAAGGCATACAACAAAAATGGGCTAACAGTAAAAAATACAAACCAGCTAACAAAGCCCCCCTGGAACATGGCATAACAGAACGTTATTAGCATCAGCAAGGTCACTAATAGGAAATGTTTACTTTTCTCAAAAAGAGCTCGCCATTTTTTCATTGCTCTGCAAACCTCTTAGTGGGCACAGGCGTTTTCGCAATAATACGTTCAATAATTTCCTCAGAAGTTACATTATCATAGCGAGCATCAGGCTTCAGTGTGATACGATGACTAAAGACGAAAGGAGCTAAATACTGAACATCATCCGGTGTCACAAAACTACGTCCTTTTATAAATGCATAGGCCTGTGAAGCTTTCATTAGGGCAATTGTCGCGCGCGGGCTAACCCCTAAATGCACATAGCTATTCTCCCTCGTTTGTGTAGCCAGTTCTACCATATAATTTTTAACGGAATCTTCAACGTAGACACCTTGGACAAGCTCCTGTAATTCAATTAATTGGGCCACCGATAGAACAGCATCAATTTTCTCAATCGGCTTTCCATTTTCTGCTCTGCGTAATATTTCCACCTCTTGCCCTCTTGAAGGATAACCCATTTTTATTTTTAGTAAAAACCGGTCTAACTGCGCCTCTGGTAGTGGATACGTTCCTTCATGTTCAATAGGGTTTTGCGTAGCCATTACAAAAAACGGCTGAGCTATTTTAAGTGTATTGCCATCAATAGTAACTGAAGCTTCTTCCATTCCCTCCAATAAAGCTGATTGTGTTTTTGGGGAAGTTCGATTTATTTCATCTGCTAACACGACATCTCCCATAATTGGGCCCGGTCGAAATTCAAATTCCATTGTTTTAGGATTGTATATAGATACACCTACAACATCAGACGGCAATAAATCTGGTGTGAACTGAATACGTTTAAACTGAGCATCAAATGATTTTGCAAGTGCACGCACCATCATTGTCTTACCAACACCCGGCACATCTTCTAATAGCACATGCCCCTTCGCGAGTAATGCCACTATACTAAGCTCCGCCACTTCCCTTTTCCCAATCATCACTTTTTCTATGTTTTCTAGTACAGTTTGTATTTGTGAATTCATAAATCAAAATACCTCCTTATTTCACCAAGTAATTATGTGAATTGCACGATAACTTACTTTAAGCATAACGAAAACTGCTTAGTAACACAATTATGTGAAACCACCAACATTTGGTTTATTTTATATTTAGCGACATCAGTTGAACCATTATGTAAGTTCTCCTTGTTTCTTATTCGTTATTCTTCATATTAAGATGGCGTTCATCCGTCCCTTGAAGCACAAAAAAAGCTTGTCTGAAGTTTCTTTTTCAAACAAGCACGATTACTAGTATATAACGTTATTACCCATCAAAATGTTACAGATTTAATTTTTTTAACCATAAATTCTCTAAAGTAGTGTTATTTTCTTCGGCAAGTATTTCCTTCAAGTCACCAGAAATTAATATTCCCCCTTCATGTAAAACCAAAACATCATCCGCTACTTCCTCTGCAAAAGCTAATAAATGTGTTGAAAATACTACCGTACAACCTTTTGCTTTTTCTTCTAACATCATTTTTTTCAGCTCAGCAATCCAATATGGATCAAGACCATTTGTTGGTTCATCTAAAATAAGTAATGGGCCATTCCCAAGTAAACTCTGCGCTAGATTTAGACGCTGACGCATGCCCTTTGAAAATTGCTGAACCTTTTGTTTCTTTACATCCCATAATCCTACACGTTTTAAAACTTCTAAGCTTTCCTGTATCCCAACTTTTTTTAACGAAGCAAGTAACTGTATAATTTCTACTGCTGTTAGCATCGATGGAAAATCTACATCGTCCGGCATAAAACGAATAGCCTGCCGCTCCTGCCAAATAAGCTCCCCAGCCATTTGTTTTTCCTGCCCCGTTAAGAGGCGAATAAGTGTACTTTTACCTGCACCATTTCCCCCAGCAAGTGCTAATATACGTCCAGCCCTCACAGAAAAAGATGCATTTTTAAGGCCCTTATTATTTTCATATACATGCGATAAATCCCTCGCCTCAAGTAACATTAGCTTCTCCCTCTTTTCTGTAGTAGCTTACTTGCACATAGTAGCGGTACAGTTACCCAAAGAACTGTCACTGCCCCATAGACCACATAGCCTATATATGATGAATAAAACTGTGTGACACCATAAAACGCTGGCCCCAGTACACTCGCTTGACCAGAAAAAACGAAATATCCAAAGCGAAGCCATTCCGCAGGATTAATGTGCATTACTATAATCGTTAGCTTTTGTAAAATATGCCCCGCAACTACTGTACCAATTGCCATTAATGCGTATGATAGAAGCAATAGAAAAAAAGACCATAAAATAAGCGACAGCGACAGCGCAAATAATCTTGTTTTTGCAAACGCTCCAATGACAATTGCCAGCGATGCGAATATCACAATACATATGAACGTCAGGGCAATAAAAATTAATGGCAAACGTACACCACCAAGAAATCCTCCAAGTGCCAGCACAACACCAAACGCTCCCACAACAACTAATACAAATGCGACAACAGATGCCACATACTTTCCGACAATGTATCGTGTCCTCGTCAAGGGATATGTCTTTAATAAAGAAAACCAACCCGATTCGATGTCACCAGCAACACTCATACTACCGATTGTTAAAATAAATAACGGTAATAAAAACAGTAACACATTTAAAAACGAGGCTGCTTGGCGCGTAAAGCCTTCCACATCAGGCAACGCCATTTGTTGAATGACTATAATCGCTATAAAAACGAATGTAAACAGCAAGCCTACAAGTTGCATCCACCGACTTCTCAACATTTGCTTCAATTCAAGTTTCATGAGCATACTATCCATCATTGGTGAATCCCCCAGTTAAAATCAAGTAAATCCTTATAAACTAGAACCTGTCCATCCCCTTTTGTAGCCATCCATTCAATTGCGGAATCTTTCGTTTCAAAAGCCAATACGCCATAATTCATCGGTGTCCAATATTCCATGTTGTAAACAAACGTCGCCTTAAAAACATCTATCCACTCGTTTTTGATCGTATCCTTAATAAATGCAGCACCAATCTCATCTTCTCCATTTGCATGTATATATTCCATTAGACAACCTAAATCATCGAAAATTTCATAATCGCCATTCTTTAGAGCAATTTGTCCTGCATACTCATGATGAACTATACTCATATTGCAAATTTTGCAAACATCCGTTTCACCAACAATTTCACGTGGTCCATATGTTTTTTCACGACAGCTAACTAGTATCACACAACATACAACGACAATCAGTATCCATTTTTTCATTCCATCATCCCTCTTTTCCAGAGACACATACTAGCGATTACAATGAGCAATCCAATTAATAACTGTTTAAAATTCATCTCGTTGATTTTTGTTATTTGCTTCATTCTTAGCTTCGGTGCATCATCGACAAGTACCGTATTCTCAGTCTTATTTATTTGTTGATCCAGTGAAGTTAGCAAAACCACACTAGGTGATGCCACAAAATATTGATAAACAGGCTGACGCACCATCCATTGCCCAAAACTTGACACGGCTACGTACGGAACGTCACCAATCCCGTCATTCTCTAAATCAATGCCCGAGTAATCATCGTAATAATTATTCGCAAGTAAAAATCCTTGCTGATCAGAGCGTGCCGTCATGATATTGCCTGTAAATATATTATTCGACGCCATTGAAGTACCATCTACCTTCATTCCTTCAAGCGCCGTTTGATTCATTCGGAAATCATTACATTCTATTTGAATGCCTGTACTTTTTTGTAATGCCACACCCGTTCGATTGTTCATAATTGTATTAAGTTCCACAACCGCTTGCTGTACGTCATATAACAACATACCGTAGCCATTTAAACCGTTGTGATTCTCTAGATGATTGCTCTTGATAGAAATGTCACTTGTCATCATAATCATGAGACCCGTGACGTTATTTTGATATGTATTATGAAACGCCTGTGCATTACTTGAATACATAAAATGTGTCCCATAACGGCTGTTCGATATTTTGTTATTTTGTACAAGTAAATTCTTCACTTCTTCCACATAAATCCCATCCTGTACATGGTCTATGTTCGCGTCCTCTACCACAACATCCTCACTCTTAAAAATCGCTAGCCCATTGCCCTTGTTCGAATAATGTTCCTTATTACCAGCTACTTCAATGTGTTGTATCTGCACATTTTTCGACCGTTGAATATGCACGCCTGTATGAATATCCTTAATGTTCAGATATCTTAGCTCTAGACCATCTACGCCACTTGCCACAATCGCTTGTTTATTGCCCGATAACGTCATATTTTCAATTGTCACTGTTGCAGTATTGTCAATACGAAGCACCGGCTCGTCCCCAAGTGCGACAAGCTCTGTTCCTTGTTCACCACGCAGCGTTATTTTTTTCGTTAATACAAAGTTACCTTCATACTGTCCAGCCGGGATTGTAATTGTTGCTCCAGGCTTTGCTTTATCAATAGACTTTTGTATATCAAAATCTGCATAGACTGTCTGGCTCATAAATAGTAAGAACAATAAGACACTACCTATTTTCTTCACCATACCGCTTCCTCCCTGTTCAGCATAAAAAGACTAGGGGATTCCCCTAGCCTTCCTGTATTAATGATTATTGTCATGCCCTTGTTCTTGACTCATTTCTTCCATTTGCATTGACTCCACATCACCATTTGCTTCTTTTTCTTGCATTTTCTTTTTGCGACGCTCAAGAGCATCCTCTTTAATTTTATGTAATTCTTCTACATATGCTTTAGGGTTTTCAGCTATATATTTATCTGCATCTGCTTTTTCACTGAAATAAATATACCCCCAGTTCATCGGTGATTTCAGCTCTGTTTTGACGATTGTGACATCCTCTACCTTTGCCCATGCTTTCGTATTGTAATCACGAACAAATTTTTCATTTTTTTCTTCATTCGCTACCTCTGCATTTAGTAAGCAGCCAATGTCATCGTAAAAAGTAACTGTCCCATCCTCTTTAATCGCTTGTGTAGAAAACATACCCATTTCATGATCCTTCATATAAACTTTCATATTACACATTTCACAAACAGTATCTTCTTTCGGCTCTTGTAAACGTGGATCAACCAATGAAGCAATTTGTACAGAAGTATCCTTGATTTCTGATGTAGTTGTCGCTTCCCCTTGCTTAGATTCAGCTTCCTTGACTTGCGTTTTCTCTGCACCACATGCACCTAGTAATAGTAAAATTGCCAGTGCAGGTATCCATAATTTTTTCACAACTGCTTCCCCCAATTCTTTTTTTCTGTTGCCACTTATTACTTTACAGATGAGTTGTGAAATAAGATGAAAATCCCTGTGAAGAATCGGAAAAATCCAATTGACTAATTATTGAACGTCTCGAAATCAAGATTTTCATTGGTTATTTAGTGCATAGCCATTTGTCTAAAACACATAATCAGAGTGGTATTTTATCGGTACAGCACTTATGTCAACTGAGCGGAGCGGGGACTTACTTGAGCGTTATGAAACTTTACCGATTGTTTTTTGAGGGCACATAAAAACCCCCTTCACCATAAATGGCAGAGAGGGTCAATTTCACGATTGATTATATAGAAGAGCGGTAACTATTGAGACGTTTCTTTTGCTTGCTTAAACGACTGAGTTTTATAGCTGTTTCAGATAGTTCATTACGTATTTGCAGATCACTTCCGTTATCTACATAAGATGGCTCTATTTTATTTCGACTATGTGGCTTGATTTGTTTCTTTTTAATTGTCTGTTTATTTTCATTACTCTTATGCATGCTCTGCTTAAATTTTTGTTTAGGATTTTGTCCGAAATTATGGCTAATATCACCTGCATGCAAATATTGCTGTTCATTACGAAAAGTACTGTTTGTCGTTGCACTTACTCTAGAAGTCCTCATAATAATTACCCCCCCTTTACTTTTTTCAACTTTATAGGTATTTATATCGACATTATATGCCCAAAATCAAGCTTATAGAACCAAAACCATAAAAAAAACAGAAAAGAGCAGGTCCGAAAAATGTGGACCACACACTTTAAGTCTGCTCTTTTACCAATACCATAGAATTATTTTATTTCCAAAAAACATCAAAAATCGTGATTGGCATATGGCGTTTATGCTGTGACCGTAAATAATGCCATTCTAGCAATTCGCGAGCCTCTTTAGGAATTTTCTTGCCCTCTAAATAATCATCAATTTGGTCATAAGTCAGACCTAAGGCCACTTCGTCTGGTAATGATGGACGATTTTCCTCTAAATCTGCTGTTGGCACTTTTAAATACAAGTGCGCTGGGCAATCTAGCGCCGCCAACAACTGTTTACCTTGACGTTTGTTAAGACGATAAATCGGCATTAAATCCGCTCCACCATCACCAAATTTTGTATAAAAACCAGTGATTGCCTCCGCAGCATGATCTGTTCCTAAAACAACGGCGCTATTCATTGCAGCAATCGAAAACTGCACTTTCATGCGTTCACGTGCTTTTTCATTCCCTTTTGCAAAATCACTCAGCTCTACACCAGCAACTGCTAATGCACGGACACTGGCATCAACCGCTTCTTTAATGTCCACTGTATAGGTCTTTGTAGGTTTTATATAGTCGATTGCATCCTGACAATCCTGTTCATCCGCTTGCACACCATACGGTAAACGAACTGCCCAAAATGAATACTTCATTTCTCCCGCTTCTGCATTTAACTCATCAATAGCAAGTTGTGTTAGTTTTCCTGTCAAAGTAGAGTCTTGTCCACCTGATATACCAAGCACAAAACCTTTTACAAAACTATACCTACGTGCATATGCTTTCAAAAAATCAACGGATTTTCGAACTTCTTCTTGTGCATCAATGATCGGTAATACACGTAATTCCTGAATGATTTGTTGCTGTAAAGTCATATCACTTTCCACTCCTTACTCTTTCACAATTCTATTGACCATTTCCCGAACTTCTTCTATATTACGCATTTTATTATCCCAGCATTTTTGACTTAAATCGACCGGATACTCTTCTGGATTCATGGAACGCTTATATTCATCCCATAGCAATTCCAAATTATCGGCAGCATAATCACGCATTTCTTCTAATGTAGGATTTTGATAGCTTACATAGCCATTTTTGATAACATGTTGATGTAAATTTTTCGCTTCAAAGTTCGTTACAAATTTCGATACGAATGTATGCACCGGGTGGAACATTTTAATACGTTCTTCAGATTGTGGGTCTTCGTCATGCATCGTAATATAGTCTCCCTCTGCTTTGCCATTCTTACGATCGATAATGCGATATAAATTTTTAGGACCCGGTGTCGAAACTTTTTCAGCATTTGCAGAAATTTTAATTGTATCTTCTAACTGACCTTTATCATTTTCAATAGCAACCATTTTATAAACAGCTCCTAGTGCAGGCTGATCGTAAGCTGTAATAAGCTTTGTACCAATTCCCCATGCATCCACGCGTGCGTCTTGCGCCTTTAAGTTCAAAATCGTGTATTCATCAAGATCGTTGGAAACCACGATTTTTGCATCATGGAAGCCAGCTTCATCTAGCATACGACGCGCTTCTTTTGATAAGAAGGCAATATCCCCACTATCTAAGCGAATACCAACAAAATTAATTTTATCACCAAGTTCCTTTGCTACTTTTATTGCTGAAGGCACACCTGATTTCAATGTGTTGTAAGTATCCACTAAGAATACACAATCACGGTGACGTCTAGCATAGGCATGAAACGCATCATAATCATTTTTATATGCCTGCACAAGCGCATGTGCATGTGTGCCCGATACAGGAATGTTAAATAATTTACCCGCACGAACGTTACTAGTAGATGCAAAACCACCAATAAAGGCCGCACGCGTACCCCAAATAGCTGCATCCATTTCTTGCGCGCGACGCGTTCCAAATTCCATTGCCGTTTCATTTTTTACAATTTGCTTAATACGACTCGCCTTTGTTGCGATCAAGGTTTGATAGTTCACAATGTTCAGTAGCGCCGTTTCGATTAGTTGCGCCTCCACTAAAGGTGCTTCAATGCGGACGATTGGTTCATTTGCGAAAACAAGCTCCCCTTCCACCATTGAATACATATCCCCTGTAAATCGAATATTTTTTAAATAGTCGATAAAGTCTTCTTTATAGCCAACCACTTCACGTAAAAACGCAATATCCGATTCACTGAAACGAAAGTTTCGCAAATACTCGAGCATGCGCTCTAACCCGGCAAATATTGCATAGCCATTGCCAAATGGTAATTTTCTAAAATATAATTCGAAAATTGCTTTTCTATTATGTATACCATCAGCCCAATAGGACTCCGCCATATTGATTTGATATAAGTCTGTGTGCAGCGCTAAGCTATCGTCAACATAATTTGATCTCATAAGAAATCCCTTCTTCCGCTTTCATAATTAGTCCTAGTATACACTATATACCCAAATTCTTGCGTTTAACATCTTGGAGCGATGATGTTAGATTTCCTCACGTAAATAATCAGAAAATTTAGAACTGTACACATTTCAGACACAAATTTTAGCACCGCTTTCATTCCTTAAATAATTAGCTTTTTTGCATCTTACTTCGACACACGAAACATTCTATGTCATATAACCTTACATGATTATCAAAATAACAATTGCGTTGTTTACCTATCCGTTTTAACATGTAAATTAAATTAACGCAAGGAGCTGGTTTTAATGAAAAAAATAGAAGCAATTATTCGTCCCGAAGTTTTCGGCATTGTTAGGGATGGTCTTGCAAAGGAAGGAATTGCAGGTCTAAGTATTTCAGAAATTGCTGGCTGCGGTCGCCAATTAGGGCGGACGGGTTTATTTCGCGGGAATGTGTATGAAATTGAATTTTTACCAAAATTAAAGTTGGAAATGATTGTCGATGACGAAAAAGTTGATGCCATAGTGGAAGTTCTATTACGTGATGCAGCGACTGGTAAAGTTGGAGACGGTAAGATCTTTATTTACCCAGTGGAACAGGCAATTCGTATCCGCACTAAAGAAGTCGGATCAGTTGCAGTAGATTAAGGGGGCGATGTAAATGGATGAAGTGATGTTATCTGTAAATTTAGTTTGGGTTATGCTCGGAACAGTTTTAGTATTCTTTATGCATGCAGGATTTGCAATGGTTGAGGCTGGATTTACTCGATCGAAAAATGCAGTCAATATTATCATGAAAAACTTTCTAACCATTTCACTTGGTGGTATCGTTTATTTCTTTTGTGGTTACGCTATTATGTTTGGCGATACAGCCGGTGGTATCATCGGAACAAGCGGCTTCGCTTTAAATGGAGTAGATGACCTTTCATTCTTTATCTTCCAAACAATGTTTGCAGCAACTGGCGCAACCATTCTATCTGGCGCTGTAGCAGAGCGTACTAATATTCTTGCTTATATCGGAGTTATCGTTTTAATGACGTTTTTAGTCTATCCTGTAGTTGGTCACTGGGTTTGGAGCGGTCAAGGCTGGTTAACGGATTTAGGTTTCGTCGATTTCGCCGGTTCAACTGTTGTTCACTTAACAGGTGCAGTAGCAGCTTTTGTGGCGGCGGCAATTATCGGTCCTCGTCTAGGAAAATATGAAAATGGACGCGTCAACGTTATAACAGGACATAGTATTCCATTAGGCGCATTAGGTGTGTTCTTACTTTGGTTCGGATGGTTCGGCTTTAACGGCGCATCTACTTTAGCGGCCGACCCCACACTTGTACCTAGTGTTATTGCTAACACATTTTTCGCTGCTGCCGCTGGTGTTGTGGCTACTGCATTTTATACTAAGTTCCGCTACGGTCACATTGACGGCTCCCTGACACTAAACGGTGCGTTAGCAGGTCTTGTAGGTATTACAGCTGGCGCTGCGAACGTCAGTATTATCGGTTCCATTATAATCGGTTTGATTGCAGCGCCATTATTAGTGGAAGGCGTCCGCTTCATTGAGTGGAAGTTGAAAGTTGACGATCCTGTTGGAGCGATAGCTGTTCATGGTATTTGTGGCGTTTGGGGAACTCTTGCCGTTGGATTATTTGATGTTGGCGGTCAAGGTTTATTCTACGGTGGGGGTTTTGGTTTACTTGGTGTTCAAGTAATTGGTGTTCTCGCAACAATCGCTTGGGTTGGCGTGTCAGTATCTGCTGGCTTATTCATCATAAAAGCATTTGTCCCATTACGTGTAACAACAGAGGAAGAGATTGCTGGTCTAGATGTTATCGAACACGGTACGCCAGCTTACGAATACCAAGATATTTTCAAGAGTTCTGCTGTACAAGGGGAAACATTTGCTCAACGATTAACGCATTTCGGTAAATCTCCAACAAACATACATGAGGAACATGTTTGAACCTCTCACGACTGAAATCACGAGTGTTTTCGTCGAATCTATAAAAAAATACTTTTTCGGCAAAAAGGAGCCCACTCACAGATTTTATGAGTAGGCCCCTTTTTTATGCTCTCTCTAATTGAAGTAAAAACTCTTTCATTGCTAGACCACTACGAAAACCTGTAAGCTTACCGTTTTTCCCAATGACACGATGACATGGGATAATAGCCAATATTGGGTTAGCACCTATTGCACTCCCAACAGCCCTTACCGCTTTTGGGTTTCCAATCCGTTGCGCTATATCCGAGTACGATGTTGTCGTACCGTAAGGAAGTGCTTTTAATGCATCCCATACCGCTAGCTGAAAAGGTGTTCCCTTCACATGGATCGGTATATCAAATTCAGTAAGTTGTCCATTAAAATAAGCCGTTATTTGTTTAACGTAAGGTACTAGTTTTTCTTTATTCTCTTGAAAGCTATAGCCTTTAAATGACTTCTTCGCCCAAACTTCTACTTCATCAAATGGCGCATTTGGTGTTCCAATATAAACAAGACCTTCTTCCGATGCAACGATGTACATTTTTCCCTGTGCATATGTTAGCGTATCTATGTATAAAACATCCATTTATCCTATTCTCCTTACATATCATTTTATTAGTACTATACTGTGAAAATGGAAAATATCTGTAGCATCCATTTATTTCTATGCTACAGTAATACTACTTACTAGTATAAAGGAGTGCCCACTATATGAAAACGTTATACGAACCTGCAATTCACTTTCAGCAGGTCAGCTTTTCAGTAAAAAATAAGACCATTTTAAAATCAATTACCGGGTCAATACCGAAGGGAAAAATTACGACACTCGTAGGACCCTCAGGTGCAGGTAAAACAACGCTGCTAAAAATGTGTAATGGGCTACTGACACCTACAGAGGGGGATCTTTTTATTGATGATCAGCCAATTGCTTCCTATGAACCTACTTCTTTACGTAGACAGGTAGGTATCGCTCTTCAAGCCGCTCCAATGATTGCTGGCTCGGTTTTTCACAATCTAGCTCTTCCTCGTTCCCTACAAGGTAAAACACTAACCGAACAGGAAGCCATCCAGTATCTAAAAGACGTCGGACTTGATGAAAGCTTCTTACAACGCTCAACAACCGACTTATCCGGTGGACAACGCCAAAAGGTATCAATTGCGCGCACCCTCATCAATCAATCTTCAATCCTATTATTAGATGAGATTACCTCTGCCCTCGATCGGCAATCAGTACAGGACATTGAGGCACTCATTATTACATTAAACAAAAAATACAATGTCACAATGATTTGGATTACACATAACTTACAGCAAGCACTAACAATTGGGCATTACACATGGGTTATGATGGATGGAGAACTTATCGAAACTGGACAAAGTTCACTACTGAATGCACCAAAAAACCCTCGTGTTGCTGAATTTGTAAAGGGGGTAAACGCATGACATATACCGCACTCTCCCTTACATTGATTTTTGTGTTAATTCCATTGATATTATCAAAAACTTTAAAGCTTGGTCTTGAAAAAGATACGATTATTGCGACTATACGCTCAATTATCCAGTTATTAGCTGTTGGCTACATTTTAAAATTAGTCTTTGACACTGGAAGCATTATTTATATTTTATTGATGGTGGCATTGATGATTGTTGTCGCAACTCTAAATGCTCGTAAAAAGGGAGAAGGAATAAGAGGAATTACATGGAAGATAGCCATCACCCTTATTGTAGTTGAAATTGTCACGCAAGGCGTATTAATAGGTTTTGGCATTATACCTGCAACGGCACAGTATATCATTCCTATTAGCGGTATGTTGATCGGAAATTCTATGGTATTATCTATTTTATTTTTAAATCGGTTTACAGCAGAAATTACAAGTCATCAAAATGAGATAGAACTGATTTTATCACTCGGCGGCACTCCAAAACAGGCCATTCATCAGCAATTGATTAATGCTATTAAAGCAAGTATGATTCCAACAATTGAAAGCCAAAAAACAATAGGTCTTGTGCAATTACCAGGTATGATGAGCGGTCAAATAATAGGTGGTGCAGACCCTATTCAAGCGGTACAATTTCAACTTTTGATCGTTTTCGCACTTCTAACAACCGCAACATTATCGAGCATAATGATAGGTTTTTTAAGCTATCCTGTACTTTTTAACGAACGCATGCAAATACTAGATAACAAATAATTGTTTCCGCGAATCCATTACTTGGTTTCCAAATATGTTATACTAGAAAGAAAAATGCTGTGAGGAGAATGACCATGTTATTACGCGATTTTTTCATTCAATTATCTGAGAACCAACTATTAAATAGTACTGCTAAAAAATACGGCCTAAAATTAGGAGCCCAAAATGTAGTAGCTGGTACAAATATAGAAGAAACGATTGCAAGCATCAAAGAACTAAATGCCCATAATATCTCTTGTACAGTAGATAACTTAGGGGAATTTGTTTCTAGTGAAGAAGAAGCAACTACGGCCAAAGAACAAATCCTTGCTGTTATTGAAGCGATTCATGAAAACGGTGTCAATGCTCATATTTCTTTAAAGCCATCTCAATTGGGCTTAGATATTGACGTTGATTTTTGCTATGATAATTTATATGAGATTGTTGAAAAAGCAGCTGCCTATAATATTTTCGTGAATTTTGATATGGAAGATTACGGTCGTCTCCAAACGTCCTTCGATATGGTAGAAGAACTTTCTAAAACATTTAATAATGTCGGTACAGTTATTCAATCATACTTTTATCGTGCAAAAGATGATATCGAGAAATTCCAAAATTATCGTCTACGGATCGTAAAAGGTGCCTATAAAGAACCTGTCGAAGTAGCTTTCCAAGATAAATTAGATATCGACTTAAATTATATTGAACTTATTGAATACCATTTACTTCACGGTAAATTTACATCAATTGCAACACATGACCATAATGTCATCGCTCACGTAAAACGCTTTGTCGCTGACAATAATATACCGCTTGAAAAATTCGAATTCCAAATGCTTTACGGCTTCCGTACGGACATGCAAAAAGAGCTTGCAAAAGAAGGCTATAACTTCTGCGTATACGTACCATTTGGTGAAGATTGGTACGGGTACTTTATGCGTCGTTTAGCAGAGCGCCCACAAAATATTAATCTTGTAACAAAACAAGTATTTACGAAAAAAACAAATACAATCCTCGCTGTTGCAGCTGGTGCATTCGTTCTTGGACGCTTAACAAAGCGCAAAAAATAATCTTTAAACCTTATCGTCTATTGGCGATAAGGTCTTTTTATTTATCAGACACATATATCCCGCATTAACGGTCAGTAAAACACGCCCACCTCAAGTGGAAAGAGAAACTAGGTTGGCGATCAACTGACCGTAAACGCGATTGGTTCAACTAACAATCAGCGGCGGATAAGAAAACCCTCACTGATTGAAGTTTCACTTTATATTTTTATCCGAAATGTTCCTTAATCTTTTACGAATAGTATACTATTTTTTCAATTACCACCTTTCAAAAAAGAAAATGCGGCGAGAATTTGCTTCCCGCCACATTTTTAAGGATTTGTTGACCATAGACCAGCATGTTTTAAAACAACACGTGGATGTAATTTTAATTGTGCTACCATTAATTCAGCTAGGTCCTCCGCCTGCATTACTTTTTCAGGATTGCCGTCAGTTAATTGTAATTCAACAGCCATATCCGTTGCGACCGTGCTTGGTGTTAGCGTCACAACGCGGATATTATGCTTACGAACCTCTAACATTAATGACTCACTCATTCCGATAACGGCTGCTTTCGATGCGCTATAGGCACTTGTAATTGGAGCACCTTTTTGACCTGCTGTAGATGAAATATTAATAATATCTCCTGATTCACGTTCAATCATTTCAGGTAGTACAGCACGCGTTGTATAATACACACCTTTTACATTTACATCTACAATATTTGTCCAGTCTTCTGGTGAAAGTTCTAAAAACTTGCCGAATTTTGAAATACCTGCGTTATTTACTAAAATATCGATTGGGCCTAACCCCGCACGGATGGTTTCTACAGCCTTTGAAATTGAATCTAAATCGGCTACATCAGCTACGGCAATCGCTACCTTCACATCATACGCCTTTAACTCTTCGGCAACATGTTGTAAGTTCTCCACTGTACGACCTACAAGTCCAACGTTTATGCCCTCTTTGGCAAAGGCGATTGCTGTCGCACGTCCAATACCTCGGCCCGCACCAGTAATTAAAGCAGTTTTTCCAGAAATAGTTTGCATACCTCTTACTCCCTTTTGAATAGTTTATAGATCAAATCTTCGTTTTTTAGCATACCTATTCATCTGTCAAAAGTACATTCAGAAGTCTTACTTATTCCAACCTTTTTCTTTAAAGCGGGCAATAGCTTCAATCCGATTCCCAACATGTAACTTTTCTAAGATAGTTGAAATATAGTTACGTACAGTTCCCGCCGATAAAAATAACTCTGCGGCAATTTCCTTTGTTGTCTTACCTTCTGCAACTAATGTCAGCACTTGACTTTCGCGCTCAGTTAAAGGGTTTTCACTATCATCCTCATACACAAAATCAACTAGTTCAGGAGCATAAATACGTTTACCGTCCATAATCGTGCGAATAGCACTTACCAATTCCTCTATTGGACTATCCTTAAGTAAATAACCTCGAACACCTGCTTTTCTTGCCCGTTCAAAATAGCCTGGTCTGGCAAACGTTGTTAAAATAATGACTTTACAATCCGAACCATGCAATTCTTCAGCAGCATCAAGTCCAGTCTTCACCGGCATTTCGATATCCATGATACAAATATCGGGCTGATACTCTTCTACAAGTGCCAATGCTTCCTCACCATTTTTTGCTAACCCAACGACCTCCATATCATCCTCCATACTGAGTAACGAACGAAGTGCCCCTAACAGCATACCTTGATCTTCAGCAATTACAATTCGAATCATGTCACAATCCTCTTTTCCTTTATATGTTCTTCAGGTTTTCTTTGACCTTTTGATGTGTGATGGTCACCGGAATGGACACGGTTAATGTTGTGCCCTCCTCATTCTCTATCTTAAAGGAGCCATTAATAAATTCTAAACGCTCTCGCATACCATTTAAGCCATTACCACTCTTCAATACTTGTTTTTTAGAAATACCCTGTCCATTATCACGGACGACTAAGTATACTTCTTTGAAATTTTGATGGAAAGCAATTTCACATTTAGTGGCACCGCTATGCTTGACGACATTCGTTACCGCCTCTTTTAAACACATGGATAAAACATTTTCCACAAGAGGTGGAACCTGTAGGGTATCCTTATCACCATCAAAAACAAACTCCATTTCGGCCGCTTTTAGGATTTGAGAAATACGCATAAGTTCATCCTCAAATTTTGCTGTACGCATATCTGAAACTAATTCACGAACCTCTTTTAACGCAATACTTGCGGTTTGTCGAATATCTCTAATCTCTGCTAACGCCTGTTGCGGATCACGGGCAATGAGTCTTGAGGCTAGGTCACTTTTCAATCCAATCATCGATAACTTTTGACCTAGTGTATCGTGCAAATCACGTGCAATGCGTTGTCGTTCTTCAAAAATAATTAATTCCGCAATTCTTTCATTCGCAGTTTCCAATTGACCTTCTAAATTCTCACGTTTATTTTTGGAATAAATAGTAAGTGGCAAGAGTACAACTGCTAAAATCGTTAGTACTACAAAGGGAAGCTGTGATAAAAATAAGTGCAGTTCCACGAAGAAACCAATCCCTGTAGAAATCACTGTGAAGCCTATATGCAAGCCGTACATAATATAAAAACCTACTGGTCTACGAATGTTTCCGATGAAAAACGCTGTGAATATGGATAGATACACATAGCCGTATAGTATAGTCAAAATAATATTAATGACCATCTCGAAGCTAATCCACATATAAACGAGCCCATTTTTCGAATTTACGGAAAAACGATAAAAAATAAAATACAGCATTAAAAAGGTAATACCTATCGATATTTCTATATATGAAGATTTTTTAAAAATAAAGAAAAACGGTAGAAAACAAAAAATAATCCATAAATAAATACTAAGCATGGGACTATTCGGTATAATACTATGCCACTTTTTCATCATAACCTCACGATCTTTCCTACTTTTCCCTTTATTATAACAAGAAAAGCACATATGCGCCCCTTTCCTTGCTGTCGCTTCACGTTTCCATAAAAAAGGTCACCTTATGTAAAACAGCCATCCCAAGATGAGATGGCTGATCAATTTCGACTAAGCAGCTATACTGCCTTTCGCTTTTCGTTTAATAATTTCATTAACATCTTTAAATGATACAAATTTCCCACGTTCTTCATCATATAATTTGTAGCGTAATGATTCTAAACTTGTGCGCAATGTAATTGTTGTTGCTGTTTGTAAAGGCGGTGTTTCATTATGCGCTTTTTCAAGGTTATAGTTAGGTACACGAGGTGCTAAATGGTGAACATGGTGGAAACCAATATTACCAGTTGCCCATTGTAATAGCTTCGGTAATTTATAGTAAGAACTACCTTCAACAGCTGCTTTTACATAGTCCCAATCAGTGTCATGTTCAAAATAAGAATCTTCGTACGTATGTTGGATATAGAATAACCAAATTCCTAGTGAACCTGCGATGAATAATGTGACACCTTGCACTAACAAGAATGACTGCCAGCCCAAGAAATAAATTAACGCTACACAAACACCTGCAATAATAACATTGGTAATATGCGTATTCATGCGTTCCTTTGGTTTTGCATCTTTACGGTTAAAACGATTTAACACTAACACCATATATAGTGGACCTAAGCCAAACATTACTAATGGATTACGATAAAAACGATACCATAAACGTTGCCCTTTAGAAGCTTCTAAATATTCTTCTACTGTCATCATATCGATATCACCGATACCACGCTTATCTAAGTTCGAACTTGTTGCGTGGTGAATTGTATGCTCGCGCTTCCATTTTTCATATGGAAATGAAGTTATCACTCCAGTAAATAAGCCAACCCAGTCGTTTGCTTTTTTACTTTTGAAAAATGAACCGTGTGTACAATCATGGAAAATAATGAATGCTCGTACGACAAATCCAGCTGAAATTACACTTAATCCTGCAGTTAACCAAGGTGAGACATCAACTAACATATATCCAGCGACCCATAGAACAATTAACGGTACAATTGTATTCACCATTTGAAAAACACTTTTACCAGTATCTGATTTCGCAAATGGTGCTACATCTTGGCGCAGTTTTTTTGTTTTTTCTTTATCTGTAGCCATTTCGTTTTCCCTCGTTTCCTTTTGCTTATGACCTCATCATAAAATAAGATTATAATGCGCAACAGACGCAAACATCATAAAAAGGATATGACAAATGTCATATCCTTTCAGATTGTAGACACTCGGTAAAAAATCGAGTCTGTCTACAGTCTTTTTTCTTTTAAACATAGAAGTATCTATATAAACCCGTTGATTTGCGTTATGGCAGACGCTTTTCGCGGACACGGCTTCTCATTCTAAGCGTGAGACGATATAGAAATTAAACGAACATGACTTATCGTTGGTTTTTACGATCTGGCTTTCATACCAAAGTGCCTCATTTCCCTACCTTCGGTAAAAATTATGAACGTCTCTTCTAAAATACAGATGTGAATTTCATATCCTTTTTAGTTTTTCGGTCCGGTTAAATGTAATTGATAAAACACTAAATCCAGCCATCCTTCAAATTTATAACCTGCATTTTTGATCGTACCTGCATATTCAAAACCCAGCTTTTCATGCGCTTTAATACTTCCTACATTCACGGCATCAATACCCGCTACAAGTGTTTTGACCCCTTGCTCCTCTGCAATACGTATTAATTCACGCATCAGCTTCGTCGCAATACCCTTCTGATAATGTTCTTTATGCACATATACCGAATGCTCCATCGTATGTTTGTAACCAGGGTATGGACGGAACTGGCTATATGTAGCAAAACCTGCCACTTCTCCATTTTCCTCAAAGACTAACAGTGGATTACCAGATTGTTTTTGCTCGTCAAACCACTGTCTCTTTTCATTTAATGATTGCTTTTCATAACGATATACAGCTGTACTTGTTAAAATGATGTCATTGTAGATATCTAAAACCTCAGGTAAATCTTTTACTTCCATTAATCGAATCATCGTCTACACGTCCCTACTTTGAGAAAAATACACCTCACTGTATACAGTAGGCATTGTACATATTATAACTTAACGTAATTGATGTCATGAGATTTCGAATTGAACAAGCCCCATTCAAAATCCGAGACATCCTCCGAGGCTTTCACTTTGATTCCTACTACGTAATGTCAAATTTTTTAACATTACATTACACGTTGAAATATCGTGCATCTGGATGTGCAAACACAATCGCTGACACAGATGCTTCTGGCTCCATCATAAAGCCCTCTGTTAGCTGAACGCCAATATCCTCTGGCTTTAATAAGCCGAATAATTTCTCTTGATCTTCTAAGTTTGGACACGCTGGGTAGCCAAATGAGAAACGCTGTCCTTGATATTTCGCGGCAAAACGGTCACGCATTGTGAAGTCTGTTGCATCAGAGAATCCCCATTGGTCACGAATTTCTTGATGCATTCGCTCAGCGAAACCTTCTGCTAATTCAAGAGCCGTTGATTGTAGTGCATGACTTTCTAAGAATTTCCCTTGTTCTTTTAACTGTCGTGCCGTTGCCATCACACCTTGTCCAGCCGTTACAACCATGAGTGCTATATAATCCATTTCGCCACTTTCTACTGTTTTTAAGAAATCTGCCAGGCACATAAATGGCTCAACTTGTTGACGTGGGAATGTAAAACGCTCAATTTCCGTTTTACTATCTGCTGGATCATAAACTACTACATCATCACCGTCTGCTTGTGCTGGGAAGAACTGATACATGCCTGATGGTTTCAGTAAGTCGCTTTGCAGATAGTCATCTACTAAATCTTTTAGTTCTGTAGCACGAGAATCCCCAGCCTCTAATAATTGTTGTACTTGCCCTTTTAAGCCTAAATGGTGACCAAGTAATGTGCGCATATTCACGTAAGGATATAAATGCGACACAGAATAATCTTTTTTCACATGGCGACGAACATCCGCTGGTAAGAAAACACTCGCATCTTGTACTGTACGTACAGGCTTAACCGTTACTTCTTTCACAGGGCGAGCCGCGCGTTTTTCATCGGCCTCTAATCGTTTTTGACGCGAGTCTGCAATTTCAGCTAAGAAGTTCTTTCGAGTCTCAGTTCCCATTAATAGATTTGCTTGCTCTAAACCTTGCATCGCATCCTTAGAATAAATAACAGGGCCATCATATTCGTTAGCAATTTTCGTTTCTGTAAAGCGACGAGACAATGCTGCGCCACCTACTAAAATTGGGACATCAATACCCGCTTCTTTAAAGTCTTGTGCGGTAATAACCATTTGTTGTGCAGATTTTACAAGAAGGCCAGAAAGTCCTATAAAATCAGGCTTCTCCTTGCGAACAGCTTCGATTAACTGCGCCGGTGTAACTTTGATACCAAGATCCACTACCTTAAAGCCGTTGTTACTTAAAATAATATCAACTAAGTTTTTACCGATATCATGCACATCGCCTTTTACAGTTGCAAGTACCATTTTACCTTTGCCTGCGCTTTCTTCATCTTTTTCCATGAATTGCTCAAGATGCGCTACTGCTGCCTTCATAACACCTGCCGATTGTAGAACTTCCGCCACGATGAGCTGATTATCGTTAAATAAGCGACCTACCTCAGCCATCCCTTCCATTAATGGCCCATTAATAATATCAAGTGGTGCATCATAAATTTCACGAGCAGCGTCTAAATCTTCAATTAGCCCTTCCTTTGTACCCTCTAAAATATAGTAAGCTAAGCGACCTTCCACTGTTTTTGGAATATCCTCTTCAGTTTTTTCTTTCTTCTTATCGCGATAAAAATCGGTGAATACTGCAAGTGTTTCATCATTCGTATTGAATAATAAATCATTAGCAAGCTTTATTTCCTCTTCAGGAATCGACGCATAGCGCTCTAATTTCTCCGTATTGACAATCGCATAATCTAAGCCAGCTAGTGTACAGTGATATAGATAGACGGCATTCAAAACCTCCCGACCTACTGGGGGTAAACCGAATGAAATATTACTAACACCGAGCACTGTCAATGCTCTTGGCATTTTTTCTTTGATGAGTCGAATTCCCTCAATTGTTTCAAGTGCTGAACCAATGTACTGCTCATCCCCTGTACCAACTGGGAACATTAACGGATCAAAAATAATGTCTTCTGGTGCCAGATCCCATTTCTCCGTCAATAATTGATAAGAACGTTCGGCAATTTCTAACTTGCGCTGACGATCTACCGCCATACCTTGTTCGTCAATTGTACCGACAACTAATGAGCCACCATATTTTTTCACAAGTGGCATAACCGCATCAAAACGTTCCTCGCCATCCTCAAGGTTAATGGAGTTGATGATGGCCTTACCTTGAGAGAATTTCAACGCTTCCTCAATCACTTTTTCATCTGTTGAGTCAATTACAAGTGGCACTTTCACCTTTTTCACGACCTCTTGCATGAAACCACGCATATCTGCTAATTCATCTCGGTCGGGGTTTGCTAAACAAATATCAATAACATGCGCGCCATTTTTCACCTGCGCACGGGCAATTTCTGCTGCTTCCTCAAACTTACCATCTATAATTAAGTTTTTAAATTTACGAGAGCCGATAACATTCGTACGCTCGCCAATAAATAATGGTCGCATGGAATCGTCATAGACTAATGGCTCGATACCAGATACAACATGCCCATGTGTCGCTTCAGGTAATTGACGAGGTTTTTCATCTTTTATCGCCTCGCGGATAGCTGCAATATGCGCTGGTGTAGTCCCACAACAACCACCGACAATATTTAGCCAACCTTTTTCTGCGAAGCCTTTTAATTTCTGCGAAAGTGATTCTGGTGATTCATGATAACAACCTTCCTCGTCCGGTAAACCTGCATTTGGATAACAGCTAATATAGCCAGTAGAAAGCTCTGCAAGTGAACGAATATGGTCTGTCATGAACTCTGGACCAGTTGCACAGTTTAAGCCAACTGATAAAGGCTTAATATGCTCAATTGAAATATAAAATGCATCAATTGTTTGACCAGCAAGTGTTGTTCCCATTGGTTCAATCGTACCTGAAATCATCACTGGAATTTCTTTTTTAGTATTTTCAAAGGCACGTGACACGCCTAGTGTCCCAGCCTTTACGTTCAGCATATCCTGACTCGTTTCAAGTAAAAGAAGATCTGCACCTGCTTCTATTAAAGCTTTCGCCTGAACATAGAAATTTTCCTCTAACTCATCAAATGTAATACCGCCGGTTACGGATAATGTTTTGGTTGTCGGCCCCATTGCCCCCGCCACAAAACGTGGCCATTCTTGTGTCGAAAACTTATCCACAACCTTACGAGCAATTTCCACAGCACGTTTATTAATCTCTTGCGCCTTAGTGCCGAGGTTATATTCGTTTAAAACGAGTGGTGTACCACCAAACGTATTTGTACAAATAATATCTGCACCTGCTTCTAAATATTTCCGATGAACCTTTTCCAGTACATCTGGTCTTGTTAGCACAAGATTCTCGTTACAACCATCAAGCTCCTCACCACCGAAATCTTCTGCTGATAAGTTTTCATTTTGTAGCATTGTACCCATTGCGCCATCAAGAATTAAAATTCTTTTCTCTAGTTGCTCTTCAATTAAGTGCTTAGCCATCTATACGTACCCCTTTTTTTTGTTCATCCAATTGTTCTATATATTGCATCAACTCTAGCGTCATGTCATAGCGTAAAAACGGTGTTATTAAGTAAATACCATTGAAATATTCTGCCGCTACTTCTGCTAATTCTTTTGCAATTTCAATTCCTTCTAACGTGGCACGATCCTTATCGTCACCACAAGCCTTCATACGCGCTAATGCATCCTCAGATAATTTAATGCCTGGCACTTCATGGTGTAAAAACTCTGCACTCTTATAGCTCGTAACCGGCATAATTCCAATATAAATCGGTGCGTCTAAATGTTTCGTTGCCTCATAAATTTCTACGATTTTTTCCTTTGTATACACAGGCTGTGAAATGAAATAATCTGCACCATGTTCAATCTTCTTCTCCAATCGTGCCACTGCACGGTCCAATACACGTACATTCGGATTGAACGCTGCCGCTACCGAGAAGTTTGCCTTTTTACGAAGTGGCTTCCCAGAGAATGATACTCCTTCATTCAACTGCTTAATAAGTTGTATAAGTTCCATTGAGGATACATCATAAACACTTGTGGCACCTGGGAAATCGCCTACCTTCGTCGGATCCCCAGTAACTGCTAAAATATCATGAATCCCGAGTGCATTTAGGCCCATCAAATGCGATTGCAGACCAATTAAATTACGGTCGCGGCATGTAATATGCGTCAGTGGCCGTATACCTTGTGTTCCCTTAAGCAAGGCGCCCATCGCAACATTGCTAATACGCGGGGATGCTAAAGAATTATCCGCCATCATCACCACATCAGCGCCTGCATCATAGAGCTTTTTGGCCCCATTCATAAAACCATCAATTTCTAAATGTCTTGGTGTATCTAATTCCACAATGATAGAACGCTCACGTTTGACCTTTTCATGTAACGGCTCATACGTTGCGGGTTCTGCCTCACGAACGATTTCAACCTTTTCTGGCTTTGCGTATTTTTCTTCAACAGGCGCTAGCTCCTCTAAGTATTTTTTAGCTGCGGCAATATGCTTAGGTGTCGTCCCACAACAACCCCCGATTAAACGTACGCCTTGATCTCGTAGAGCCACTGCCGCTCGACCAAAGTAATCTGCTTCTGACTCATATACGACACGCCCATCCTCCACATCTAATAGAGAAGCATTCGGATATGCTGACATAAATGCCTTATCAGGAAGCTCTACCCCCTCGAATGCTTGAATTGTATGATGTGGGCCTAATCGACAGTTAACACCAACAACATCAGCACCAAGTGTCTCTAACTCATGTAAAGCATGATTTAATGTCATCCCGTTTTGCAATACACCAGGCTCATGCATCGATACTTGTGCAATAATCGGTAAATTTGTTTTTGTCCGTAGCATGGATAATGTTGCTGTTAACTCTTCAAAATCATAGTACGTTTCTAGTAAAAGGCCGTCTGGATTACCTGCAAGTAACACTGTTGCCTGTTCTTCAACAGTCATTAAAATTTCTTCTAAGGTTGCATCACTTTTACGAATACCACGGATTCCTCCGATTGTACCAAGTACAAATTGTCCACCCTCTGCTGCTGCACGCTTGGCAATCGTAATCGCTGCTTCATTGAACTGCTGGACACGTGTTTCTAAGCCATATCGAGCTAATTTAATCGCATTGGCACCGTATGTATTGGTTTGGATAATATCAGCACCAGCCGCAATATATTCACGATGAATCTTTTCAATTAATTCTGGTCGTTGTACATTCATTTCTTCGTGGCAGTACTCCAAACCATAACCATATAGTACAGTGCCTATTGCACCATCTGCTGTTAAGACATGTGTTTTTAACTTTTCAAGCAATCCCATAAAACGTAACCTCGCTTCCCTTGTTTTCAAAATATAAAAAGCCTTCTTTTACAAAAAAAAGAAGGCTTTAACGAATCGTAATTGTTTTTTCCTTCTCATCTTCGGACCAAAAAGGTCTTCTGGATTTAGCACCTGACACGAAGTTGGTTGCTGAAGCGTCGCAGGGCCAGTCCCTCAGCTTCTCTTGATAAGAATGTAGTATGAATTTTTTAAATAATTAAAAGAATCATATCGTTAACAAACGATAGAGTCAAGACTATTTCACGTAACAAAGGATTTTTCACACGAAATATATGTTTTTTGAGTTTTTCGTAAAACTTAAGATAATTTTTCAGCTAGCTCTTCACCAATTTTTTTACCATTTTGAATACAAGCACCGATCCCTACGCCGAAATAAGAACAACCTGCAATTGATAAATTAGGATATCTTTCCGCGAGTTCAGCTGTTAATCCTTTTAATGCTTCTTGATGAGCTAAATCATATTTTGGCATTTGATCAATCCATTTCGTAACATTCACAACAGTTGGGCTTTCCTCAATACCTAAGCTTTTTCGTACATCCTCTAGTGCTACAACAGTCAATTCCTCATCTGTCATTGCACGTAATTCCTCATACGCAGGGTTAATGCTCTTATAAAACAATCGTACAAGTAATTTACTGTCTGCTGATGTATGCTGCCATTTTCTGCTCGTCCATGTTGCCGCATTGCATTGTAAATTCGAATTATGTGACACAATAAAGCCCGTTCCGTCTGCTGGAAGGACAGCATCCGGCACATCAAAGCCTAAATAAATCGTAATCACTGATGCGGTATCAAATTTTTCGAAATAGTTATTTAATGACGTGTCCTGCAATAAATATTGTACTGCCTCATTAGGCAAAGCTAAGACGACATAGTCTGCTTCAATCGTTACACCATTTGCTAACGTAATATCATAGTGATCCTTCTCTTTCTTCACCTGTGTTGTTGCAATCCCTTTGATAATTTCAACATTCGTTAACGTTTCTTCAAGTCGGTCAATCAGTGATGACAAACCTTTTTTAAATGAAATAAATTTTTTATTTGCCGCTTTCACAAATTGCTCGCGGTTCGCACCAAAGCCTTTGATCACACTACCATAGTCATTTTTATAGTCGATTAAATACGGTAACGTTGAGCCAATGGATAGTTGATTTAAATCCCCAGAGTATACCCCAGCTAGCACTGGTGCTATTTGATTTTTTACAAGCTCCTCGCCTAAATAGTATGTTAAAAACTCGCCAATGGAGCTTTCTTTTGTAAAGCCTTCATTTGGCATTGTTAAATCTTTCAATGCTTCTTGCTTTCCTGCTGCTGATACAAGCGTGCTAGCTTCAAGAGATGCTAGACTCATTGGAATACCAAATGTCGAGTCTGCCGGAATGGCATGTAATTCATTATTTGTGTAAATATAAGATATACCGGTTTCGTTGAATACAAGCTCTTCTTCAAACTCAAGCTCCTGCACGAGCTCCATGACTCCTTTATGTCGAGCCACAATGGAATCTGCTCCTGTTTCCATGATGAAGCCTTCCTCATATGTGGAATGGAGTTTGCCACCTAAGTATGCATTTTTTTCAATGAGCACTAGTTTTACATCCAAGCCTTTTTGCTTCACCTGGCGTTGTAAATAATGCATCGTACACAATCCTGTAATACCGCTACCTAATACAACCACTGTTTTCATCTTAACCGCCCCTATTTCTTTATTTCTCTCCATTCAGTATAAACTTTTTTCGCTAAGAATTACGTTAAACCCTTTACAAATTTAGCAAAAATGGAGCCCTTCAAAAAAGTATGCTGAACTATAACAATGGTTTTCCTCTATAATAAATTTCGATTCACTTTCTGGGGCAAATCGAGAGATGTATCGGAGCAACCAAATATTGGTCAAGGCGTGTGCTACTGCCAGCTTCATTGACATTACGTATTCGTCCAGATAAATTGTCACAGGTCGAGATTATTTTATCCTTCGTTTCATTTACCCTCCCTACAGGATTTCGTACGCTTGCCCTCCTGAAGTTAACGTTTCATAAAATTGCACCTGTTGCTACATTTCAGTCACAGGATTTTTACCTTAATATCCAAAACGAGGCTGGGACATAACTTTAAATTTTAAGAAAGAGGAGCAACGTCGTTATTAAATTTTTGCTATCTAAAAATGAAGAAAAATTTAGACGTTCTTCCTTTTGGAATCAATAAAATTCAGAAGAGAGTACTAGTTGATGGTAGCGAAGGCGGCGATTCCTGGGGGATTAGCGTGACGGCCTGAGACTACAGGCTCAGGCCACGCCCCCGGAAAGCGTCCGCCGTAGCGGACATCAACGCTTACAGCAAAAAAGTGTTAGATCGACAGCAGTCAATCTAACACTTTTTCTCTTTTGTCTCAGTCTCATTTAAAAATCATAAATTTAGTTATGGCTCTTCGGTATGATTAATAAGCATTTATAGGCTAAATAACCAACCCACGCACCAACTGTATTTAATATTAAATCGTCAATATCCGCTGAACCAACCGTAAAAATAAACTGTACAGTTTCTACCATAAGGCTTGAGAAAAAACCTAAAATAATGATTATCCATGCTTTTCGAAATTTCTTCGACAGTAGCGGCAACAAAAAGCCCATCGGTGTAAATATTAGTAAATTTCCAAGTAAATTGATTATAAGCAAGTCTAAATTAAAATACTGCGAGTAATTTATATAACGCAAAATTGTTTCAAACGGCACAAAATTTGTCGTTACTCGCCAACCACTATAATCAAACAAGCCTAACTCACCAAAAGAATAGTCGCCCTGAAAAAAAACGATAATAACATTCACTAGGCGATCAATCACTAATTTATAAAATGCTATAAAAGAATAGACAATAAAAATTATCCAGCCGACAATCTTTACTTGCATATAATATGTATCAAACCACGATCGATAAGGTAATGGTAGTTTGGTATCATCTTGGACATTCGATATATTATTTTTGGTCATGCCTTTACCACCCACTTCCTCTTATCCATCCCATATTTTAATATGTCTGCTCTGCCCATGCAAGGGGGTAAATATAGCAAAAAAATGCACCCCAGAATGAATATCTGGAGTGCTTTCCTCTAGTGAAAGAATAATAATCACCTTGAACCTCTCACGACTGAAGTCACGAGTGTTCTCGTCGAATCAATAAATTTTTTTCTTTCTGCCTTTATACAGGATTTACACCGTGCTTTCGTTGAGAGAACAATAAATATTTAGACATATATAATTCTAAACGTGTCTCTAATGCCTTACGTAAATCATTCGGCTCTATGACATCATCAATAATAAGCTCTGATGCTAAACGATATATATCAATTTCCTCTTGGTACTCTTTGCGTTTTTCTGCGATAAAGTTTGCCTGCTCTTCTTTTGGAAGTTCAGCAATTTTATTTGCGTACACTGCATTTACTGCTGCTTCAGGACCCATTACGGCAATTTGTGCGTTTGATAGAGCAATACAGCAATCAGGTTCAAATGCTGGACCCGCCATTGCATATAATCCTGCTCCGTACGCCTTACGAACAATAACTGTTAACTTTGGTACAGTCGCTTCGCTCATAGCAAAGATCATTTTCGCACCATGACGAATAATACCTGCCTTTTCTACTTGTGTACCAATCATAAAGCCTGGTACATCTGCAAGGAAAATTAGTGGAATATTGAATGCGTCACATAATGAAATAAACTTCGCAGCTTTGTCAGCAGAATCGTGGAACAGTACACCGCCCTTTACACGAGGTTGGTTGGCTATAATACCGACTGATTGACCATTAATGCGTCCAAGCCCAGTAATTAATTCTGAAGCAAATAATTTCTTTACTTCACAAAAAGAATCTTCATCAATTAGTCGATCAATTAATTGATACATATCAAAAGGAGAGTTTTGATTTTTTGGAATTAATTCTTCAATCGACTTTTCGAATGATGCTGGTGGTTTCGGCTCTTCTACTTTACTACGCTCCGCATAGTTATTCGGGAAATAGCTCAAATATTTGCGTGCATAGGCGATTGCTTCTTGCTCTGATTTTGCTAGTACATCCCCACAACCAGATACAGAACAATGCATCTTAGCACCGCCCATCGTTTCTAAATCCACTTTTTCCCCAATGACCATTTCCGCCATACGTGGCGAGCCCAAGTACATAGAAGCATTGCCCTCAACCATCACTACGATGTCGCAAAATGCTGGGATATAAGCGCCTCCAGCTGCGGAAGGACCGAACAATAAGCAAATTTGTGGTATTTTACCTGAGAGCTTTACCTGATTATAAAAGATACGTCCTGCTCCTCGACGCCCTGGGAACATTTCTAACTGATCAGTAATGCGCGCACCTGCCGAATCGACTAAATAGAGTAATGGACAGTTTAGTTTCTCAGCCGTCTCTTGAATACGAATCATTTTTTCTACAGTACGTTTTCCCCAAGAGCCTGCTTTAATCGTGGAATCATTTGCCAAAATACAAACTGTGCGACCATGAATTTTACCGATACCTGTGACTACACCATCCGCTGGTAAATCACCAGCTAAACAGTTAGCAAACAAGCCATCTTCTGATTGAAGACCATCATCTAATAATAGTTCGAGTCGCTCACGTACGAATAACTTACCTTGTTGTGCATTTTTTTCGTGATATTTCGGCAGTCCCCCTGCTAAAATTTGTTCCTTCATTGTATTTGTCGTATTTTCTGTCGATACATTGCTCATGTTCAATTCCTCCTTTTGCCCAATCAATTACGCCTTATGTCACCACCAGAAAGATGGGATACTACCATTACCGAAATCAAAGTAAATTACTGTCCCAAGTAATGTGGCGAACGCTTTTCTTGGAAAGCCAGCAATCCTTCCAAACGGTCCTCCGTTGGAATAAGGGCACTATATGCAAGAGATTCAATTTTCAAGCCGGTTGCTAGATCTACTTCAATACCTTGATTTATAGCAATTTTCGCCTGCACAAGAGATAGCGGCGCATTTTTCGTCATTTCGAGTGCGAGATGCTGTGCCTCTTCCTGTAGCTCATTACCGTCAAACACATACTCTACAATGCCGTAGTCCTTTGCTTCCACTGCATTTAATCGTCGTGCCGTATAAATTAATTCCTTCGCTTTTCCAATGCCAATGAGTCGCGGTAAACGTTGTGTGCCACCTGCTCCGGGAATTATACCTAGCGATGTTTCAGTAAGTCCTAATTTTGTATGGACCGCTGCAACACGTAAATCACAAGCAAGAGCCAGTTCAAGCCCACCACCAAATGCAACACCATTTAACACAGCAATCACTGGTTGTGCCAATGCTTCTACTTTGGCAACTGTCACACCAATCAAGTGCACAATTTGTTTTACTTGGCGATCAGACATGCCTTTTCGCTCTTTTAAATCTGCCCCAGCACAAAATGCCTTTTCGCCTGCCCCCGTTAGCAATACAACACGCACTGTCGGGTCTCCGTTTACTTTATCAAGAGTAGCTCCAAGTTCATTCAATAACTGCACAGACATTGCATTTGCTGCTTCAGGTCTCGATAACGTGATGAGTCCTATATTACCTGCTAACAATTCAAAACGAACAAGTTGTGTCATAGAACATTAGCACTCCCTTCATTGCGAACAATTGCCATTTGTTTAGACGCCACTGTTTTCCCTAGTTTTTGCTCTATAAAATGTGCTGCTTCTAGCAATGATTTCATGTCAATTCCTGTTTCTATACCCATCCCATCTAATAGATACAGCAAATCTTCTGTGGCAACATTGCCTGATGCCCCTTTTGCATAAGGACATCCTCCTAGACCACCTAGTGCACTATCAAATTTTGTCATCCCCATTTCTAAGGATTTCATGATATTCGCAAGTGCTGTACCACGCGTATCGTGAAAATGCATCGCAAATTTTTCTGTTGGATACCTTTTTAAAAGCTCTTCTAATAGAGACTCTACCTGTGTTGGCACACCAACGCCGATTGTATCGCCTAGCGAAATTTCATCAACGCCCATTTCTAGTAATTTATCTGTTACGCGTAAAACCTTTTCTGGCTGTATGTAGCCTTCATATGGGCAACCGATTACCGTCGAAATATAACCACGCACGTTTTTGTTCTCTGACTTTGCCCCTGTTACGACTTCCTGTAATATAGGAAATGTTTCAGCAATCGTTTTATTAATATTATTTTGATTATGGCTTTCACTTGCAGACATAAAGACGTTCACTTCATCAACATTCGCCTGTAATGCACGTTCTAAGCCACGCATATTCGGAACGAGCGCTGCATATGTGATATCTTTTTCTCGCTTGATGGCTTGCAGTACCTCCACCGCATCCGCCAACTGAGGAATCCATTTTGGATGGACAAACGATGTTACCTCAATATAATTTAGTCCCGTCTGACTAAGTAAATTCACTAGTTGTATTTTATCTGCCGTAGCAATGTGAATTTTTTCATTTTGCAAACCATCACGGGGGCCAACTTCTTTTAACGTTACATGCTTTGGTAGATGCATATAGATGCCTCCTTACTCGATTTCTAAAATATCGTCATCTACGTTAATGAAATCTCCCTCATTGGCAATGATTTTTGTCACAACGCCGTCTTCCTCTGCAGCAATAGGAATCTCCATTTTCATTGACTCTAAAATTACTACGTCCTGTCCTGCTGTCACTTTCTCGCCTTCTGCTACAACGATTTTCCATACTGTTCCTGCCATACTCGCTTTAACCATTGCCATCATAAATCCCTCCAAATAGTTGATAGTAAACGGGATACCCTAGATTCAATCGGGGCTGTTCTCCATTTTTTCGTTTCAGCTTTGCATGCATTCGCGCTGCCGCACACATCCATGATGCTCTGCCCTGCAGTTAATCTTCATGTAGATGCGGCATTCGGCACAAATGCTGTAAAGGAAACACTAATATATTTTTATGCTGTTAAAACTTGTTTCGTTATTTCTGGCGTACATTCAAGCATACTTATTTTGTTTCTGTTAACTGTGGTAAATAATATTCCTCAACGAACTTAGTCGTTGTATGTCCTTTTAAAAACTGCTCATGAGTTACAGTTTTTAAAAGCATCGAAATATTGGTTTGAATACCTTCTACTTTGTATGACTTAAGGGCTTGGATTAGTCGCTCACATGCAATCGCGCGCGTATCACCCCATACGACTAATTTACTTATCATTGGATCATAAAACGGTGTCACCGTTGAGCCAGTTTCTACTCCGCATTCATGACGAATACCTTCTCCAGTAGGTAATTCTAGAGCTGTAATCACACCTGGGGACGGAAAGAATGTCGTTGGATTTTCTGCATAAATTCGTACTTCTATCGCATGCCCCTGTTTTTGAATGCTATCACGTGTAAATGTTAATGGCTGTTGAGCCGCCACTTTTAATTGTTCCTCAACAAGGTCTAGTTTCGTGATTTCTTCTGTCACAGGATGTTCAACTTGTAAGCGTGTATTCATCTCTAAAAAATAGAAATTTTGCTCTGCATCTACTAGGTATTCAATCGTTCCAGCATTCACATAACCGATATGTTTGACTGCCTGAATAGAAGCATCTAACATTCGTAACCGCGTTTCTTCTGTGATGAATGGAGATGGTGCCTCCTCCACTACTTTTTGATTACGCCGTTGAATCGAGCACTCACGTTCAAATAACGGGACAACATTGCCAGCATGATCAGCGATAATTTGCACTTCTACATGATGGGGATTAGCGATAAATCGTTCCATATACATCGTGCCATCACCAAAAAATGATTGTGCACGTTTTTGGTTACCTTCAAAGGCTTTCGCTAACTCCTCGTCATTTTCCACGAGCTGCATACCAATGCCACCACCCCCAGCAGAAGCTTTCAACATAATGGGATATCCTAGACGGGAAGCGATTTCAATAGCTTCAGCACTATCCCTCACTGCTGTTTCTACACCTTCTACAATCGGTACACCTGCAGCTTTCATGGTCTTTCTAGCTTCTAATTTACTGCCCATTGATGCAATAACATCGGCGCTCGGTCCAATAAAGACTAAACCTTCTTCCGTACAGCGCCTAGCGAAATTAGCGTTTTCCGATAATAAGCCGTAACCAGGATGGATTGCATCAGCACCGCTTTCCTTTGCCACTTCAAGAATCCGCTCCATATTTAAATAACTTTGTGCAACAGGTGGTTTTCCGATACAATATGCTTCGTCGGCCTCTCTAACATGTAAGGCTTCAGCGTCAGCCTCAGAATAAACAGCGATAGTATGAATTTTCAGTCGTTTACACGTTCTAATAATGCGCCTAGCTATTTCACCACGATTGGCAATTAAAATTTTCTCGAACATTTCCTGTCCCCCTCTTACTTTACCGTCGCAGCAAAGTCTTCACGTAATTTAAATTTCTGAACTTTTCCAGATGCCGTCATTGGATAGCTCTCGATAAAGAAAATATACTTTGGAATTTTATGTCTTGAAATTTTATCTCTGCAAAAATCTCGAATTTCTTCTTCCGTTATCTGTTCACCTTCTTTTAAAATAATCCAGGCTGCGGCTTCCTCTCCATAAACTGGATCTGGAACACCCGCAACTTGCACATCAGAAATTTTTGGATGCGTGTAAAGAAATTCCTCAATTTCTCGTGGATATAAATTTTCGCCACCACGGATAATCATATCCTTCAAACGACCGGTTACTCGTATATAACCTGCTTCGTCCTTCGTCGCCAAATCTCCTGTGTGAAGCCATCCATCTTGATCGATAGCAACTTTAGTCTCTTCAGGATTTTTGTAATATCCTTTCATCACATGATATCCTCTTGTACATAGTTCACCTTGCTCATTTGGAGCCGCTTCCTCATCTGTACCAGGAACCACGATTTTTACTTCTAGACTTGGTAATGCACGGCCAACGGTCTCTACTTTTAAATCGAAAGGATCATCAGCTCTCGTTTGTGTAATAACTGGAGAAGATTCGGTTTGTCCATAGCAGATAGTCACATCTGTCATACCCATTTTGTCGATAACAGCTTTCATCACTTCGATTGGACAGTTAGAACCCGCCATTACACCTGTACGTAATGATGATAACTCATATGACGAAAAATTCGGTAAATTCAATTCACTAATAAACATTGTTGGTACACCATGTAACGCTGTACATTTTTCTTGCTCAACTGTTCGTAACACTTCCGCAGGTGAGAATTCCTGCACTGGTACCATTGTTCCTCCACTTGTGGTAATCGCTAAAGTACCAATGACACAACCGAAGCAATGGAAAAAAGGAACAGGTATACATAAACGATCCTCGTATGTTAATCGCATGCATTCAGCAATATTTAATGCATTATTCACTAAGTTATAATGTGTTAACATGACACCCTTTGGAAAACCAGTAGTCCCCGACGTATATTGAATATTAATGACATCATCATAATGTAGCAATTGCTGTCTTTGTTCTAACAGTTCCTCCGTTACTTGTTCTGCCGCGGTTAATACATCTGACCAATTGAGCACACCTGGATATTTCGTGTTACCGATTAAAATAACATTTTTCAATAAAGGTAGACGCCTCGATTGCAAATTACCTGGTTCACAATGTTCTAGCTCCGGACATAACTCTTGTAGTGTATTCATAAAAGAATGGTCTCGAAAATTTTCAATTAAAATAATCGTTTTTGCATCTGATTGCTTTAATAAGTACTCTAATTCATGCGCACGATAATTTGTGTTTACAGTGACGATTGGTGCACCCATTTTCCCTGTACCAAACTGCAACTGCACCCATTCTGGTACATTTGTCGTCCACACAGCAATATGATCTCCTTTTTCAATTCCAAGAGACATTAACCCTCTAGCAACTAAACGACTTTGGTGATTGAGCTCCTCATAAGTCATTCGCAAATCTCTATCTGCATACACAAGCGCTTCACGTTTAGGATACTTTTCAGTTTGTTCATCCAGCAACTGACCAATGGTTTGATACACAAGCTCTGCCATGAAAATCCTCCTTATATGTGCTATTTACTTATTAACAGCCAATTAGACGAGAAATAACGAGTCTTTGAATTTCCGATGTACCTTCTCCAATTTCCATTAACTTAATGTCACGTAAATGACGCTCTACATCATATTCCTTCATATATCCTGAACCACCGTGAATTTGAATAGCTTGATTGCAAGTACGGAAGCCCATTTCAGAAGCAAATAATTTTGCCATCGCTGCTTCTTTACCAAATGGTTTCTTCTGATCCTTGAGCCACGCTGCCTTATGTACTAACGTACGTGCAAGCTCTATTTCCATTGCCATATCAGCTAATTTAAACTGTATTGCTTGTAATTTTGAGATAGGTGCCCCAAATTGCTCGCGTTCTTTTGCGAATTGCAATGCTTTTTCATATGCTGCCTGCGCAATTCCTACTGATAACGCTGCAATCGAAATTCGACCACCATCTAAAGTGTTTAAAAATTGACTAAAACCACGTTTTTCATCACCTAATAAATTAGTCCTTGGTACACGTACGTTTTGCAATACAATCTCACACGTATTTGAACCACGTACACCCATTTTGTCGTAATTACAGTTGATTGTTACGCCAGGCGTATTAGCTGGTACGATAATGGACGAGATAATTTTTTTTCCATCTTCCCGTTTACCCGTTACTGCTGTAACGATAATTTGACGTGCGTGGCCAGCATTCGTAATCCAGCATTTTTCACCGTTAATGACATAATCATCACCTTCAATTACCGCTGTTGTACGTGTGCCGCCCGCATCAGAGCCTGCATTGGGTTCGGTTAAACCGAATGCACCTAGCGTTTCACCTTTCGCTAATGGCACAAGCCACTCACGTTTTTGCTCCTCTGTTCCAAAATTATAAATTGGTGAAGCACCTAAACTAACTGCTGCTGCATAACTTAAACCTGTCCCCCCACACGCGCGACCAATTTCTTCAACAGCAATTGCATAGGAGACAGTATCTCCACCAGAACCACCGTATTCTTCAGGAAAGGGGATACCCAATAATCCTAATTCTGCCATTTTTTCAAAGCTTTCTATTTTCATTGTTGATGTTTCGTCTACTTCACGCGCATAAGGTTTAATTTCTTTCTCTGCAAAATCGCGAACCATGTCTCGAATCATCACTTGCTCTTTTGTTAGTTCAAAATTCATCCCAAGTTCCCCCTAATTTTAAATTCGCCATAGCGGATTTTGTTCAGACAACAGTTGCTCAATACTAAACCGACTAGTCGGTTTGTATTACTGATTAATAAAACCAGTCTCTGTAGCTGGATTCACCATTACCATAAATTGAATTGCTTCTTCCATAGCTTGTTCCGTGACAATCGCACGTAATATCATATCCGTAAAGACTTCCGTAATTTCCTCCATTGTCAATGGCCCTGTTTGTTTAAACCATTTATATGTCCAGTTAATCATCCCAACAATAGCCATTGTTACAATCGTACACGGCAGTTCCGAACGAAAATCTTTTGTCTCCTGACCTTCAGCAATAACTTTTTGTAAAATATCGCGATATTGGTCACGCTTTTTATGAATAAGCACACTATACTCTTCTGGCAATGAACGGCTTTCTTCATAAAATACCGTTATATGTGCCTGATACACATCAAACACCTGTGTCAGGGTTTGTACCATTGCACATAAACGTGTAATTGGTGTGTCGTATTGATCGTAAGCCTCCTGTGACTGCTTGATAACGTAGGAAATAAATACATCATGAATTTCATACAGCAATTCATCTTTTGATTTGAAATTATGATAAAACCCACCTTTTGATGCACCAATATATTCGACAATTCGATCGACAGTTACACTGTGATAGCCATCTTGTTGAAACAATACTAGGGAAGCGTCTACAATTCGTTGTTTTAACGTTTTCTTTACCATAGGCATCTATCATCCCTCTTTATGACTCTACTCAATCACTCTCTAAAAATAAGCACTTTACTTTTTTTGCCTGATTATAAAAATACTATGACATCATTAATATAGCATTCGAAAAAATGAGTGTCTAGCATTTTTTAGAGAAACTAAAAGTAATTACGAGCATTTATTTTACTTAAAGCAGAAATATCAAACAGTCGCTTTAACTCCCTACATTACTTATCTTTGTATAACAACTTCCACTAGTGCAGTATAATTATTAAGCAATCATAAATACTTCCTTCGTCTTACTTGCTAATCATATACACTATATGTATGAATTCCTAAAGGATTTAATGCACTCATTTTCGCAATAAAAAAAGAGACTCTCTCAAAGTCTCTTTCAGATGGCTGTACGTTTGTAAAGTCAGTGACCTATGCCATATTCGTTTCGATTTCTTTAATTATTTGACACATGGAACGAATGCCGGAGACATACTGAATAAACGTCATTTTAATTAAGACAATGGGATCAATACTAGGACGGCCATATGGTGAATAGAGCATTTCAACCATTGGATAAATGAATGAAAAATCAATCGCAGCTTCTAGTTTACTTACTAAATGTTCTTCAAGCACCATTTGGTCAATTGTCAGCATTTCTAATGGATGTCGTTCATTATTACCATTTTTCGTCATCCTATCCATCCCCTCAATAAGACGTGCACTCGTTGATTGGAGCGCAGGTTGCGAGTGTAGCTGACGGCATTCGCCTTTCGCTACAGAGCAAAGCTTCCTGCGGGAATAGCATGAGTTGAAGGCCACGCAGGAGTGTAACGTCGAGGAGACTGAAGCCGTGCCCGCGTAGCGAAAATCAGCTGCTTTATATAAATACTTCTATTCTAGAAAGATTATTACGTTTTTGATACACGATTTCTACTTATCAACCCTAAATTTCTATGCTCTTATTGTTTTTTGCACTTTTAGGTACTTTTCGTATCCATGCGATGATGACAGCAATGATTAATGCGAATCCTAAATAACCCATTGTTGAATACACTTTACCGACTAATGTTGTAAACCCAACTAAACTCGCTGCAAATCCTAGTAATCCAATTAAGACAATACTTGGCTTAAAATATTTATGTTCTGGTGCTACAAAACGTACCGTAAATGCATAAAACATGCCAACAGCGGTGTTGTACATCATGCCTAACAATGCGATTGACATAAGTACACCAACAAACGGGTGAATTTGTTTAGCCAGTTCTAATGTTGGCATCGCTACACCATCAACAACATCCAATTTTACGAACATTGCTATATGAATAAGCAATATTAAACCACCGAGCATGAGACCGCCAAGTAGCCCACCTACCCCTGCCACTTTGCGATCTTTCAGCGTACCGCCCATAACAATTAACATAGCTGCACCAGCTGCTATATTGTATGACACATACAAAAGGGCACCCATAAACCAGTTTGGTGCAGCAGATGCTTGCTCACTAGCGATCACTTCCTGTTCAGCAATCGTCAAATCCATCGTAAAAATTGAGTAGACTAATATTATAAAGATAATGCCCATTAAATAAGGCGTTATTAATGCTATTATATTAATAATATTTTTCACATTTAATAACAATGTTAAAATAGTAAGAATCACCATTATAATACTACCAACCATCGGGTTTATTCCAAACATTTGATGGAATGTAGAACCTGAGCCCGCAAACATTACTACAGCTACGCCAAATAAAAAGAATGTAATTAAGACATCTAAGATAACCCCAACATAGCGTCCACCAATATGATAAATCACTGCTTTATGCGAGGTCGTTTGTAAATCCGTACCAAGTTGCGCTAAACTCATCCCTAAAAATGCAAATGCAATTGTTGCAACAATCGCCCCTGCAATACCGTACAAACCAAAGCTTGTAAAGTATTGCATGATTTCTTGGCCTGATGCAAAACCAGCCCCTACGATTAACCCAACTAATGCACCGCCTATTTGCCAACTCTTCTTCATGGAACACCTGCCTATCAATTATTTATATGTTTTTTGTGCTACTGTAAATGAATTGATCGTGTCCACATTTACGTTATAGCCGATTCCTGCTATTTGAGGCACTTGAATATAACCGTCTTCTGCAACGACCTCTGGTTCGATGATATCCTTTTCCCAGTAACGATTTGAACCTGCTGTATCACCTGGTAATATGAAATTTGAGAGTGTTGTTAAAGCCACATTATGAGCACGTCCAATTCCTGACTCCAGCATGCCGCCACACCAAACTGGGACATTATTTGCTTCACAGTAGTCATGAATTTTTTTCGCTTCTGTTAAGCCACCGACGCGACCAATTTTAATGTTAATGATGCGAGTACTACCTAACTCTACTGCTTTTCGAGCATCTTCTAATGAATGAATACTTTCATCTAAGCAAATAGGTGTATCGATTAGTTCTTGTAATTTAGCATGGTCGATAATATCGTCAGATGCTAGTGGTTGCTCAATCATCGTTAACTGAAAGGCATCAAGCTGCTTTAACGTGTCCGCATCTGCTAGGCAATATGCCGAATTTGCATCTGCCATCAACGCTACATCTGGAAACGTTTCACGTAATGTACGCATCACTTCTACATCCCAACCTGGCTTTATTTTAATTTTCATCCGTTTATAGCCTTCTTTTACATATCCGTCTACTAAGCCAACCAAGTCCTCAATTGATTTTTGAATGCCAATACTAATACCAACTTCAATTTTGTCCTTTTTGCCACCAAGCGCGGCTGCTAATGATTGATTCGTTTGCTGTGCATAAATATCCCAAATCGCACCTTCTAACGTTGACTTTGCCATATTATTTTTGCGAATTGGTTTGAAGCGTTCATTGACTTCATCAGGATGACTAATTTCTTTATGCAAAATTAGCGGAATTAGGAAATCCTCTAGCATATGCCAGTTTGTTTGTAGCGTTTCTTCGTTGTACCATGGTGAATGGAATGCAACTGATTCTCCCCAGCCAATAGTACCTGAGTCATCTTTTGCTTCTAAAACTAAAAAGTCTCTATCGTCAAACGTACCAAAACTTGTTGTAAATGGTGCTTTTAATTTCATCTTCAGTTGGCGAATTGTAATTTCAGTAATTTTCATGTTAGTTAGCTCCTTCCAAGCCTAATGTTGCTAATTTTACGAGTACATACTCGTTATAGTTTTCCTGTTGCTGCAATTGAACTGCTGTATAACCTTGCGCAAATAAACTTTGTATCAATTGGCGAGTTTTCAAGCGCCAATCTAATGCCAATGCAGGGTCCTGTGCCTTTAACGTTTGAAAATCCCTCGGTACGGGTAATGTATACACCGCCTTATTAAAGATGGAATCTTCAGAAAATTTAAGATGTGGTAAGCCTTGCTCATTGAGCGTACAGCTTGCTACATTTACAGCGGTAGTTGCATCAATGGCAACATCGTTCACTACGTAGTCAGATGTTAAATACCAGCTCACCTCAAAACGATCGGAAGGTAATCCCTTATTTAAGCCATCCTGCATTTCGCCGTAGCAATTTTCTACATACGTGTGGCAAACACCATTTAACTTTGACAGATTGAGATAACCATTACGTGTTTCCAGCGGGTCAAATGTCCACACCATTAAATCATAGCCTCGCTCAACTGCAATGGCTTGTTGAGCTTGTTTTAATGATTCTCCAATTCCTTGCGAACGATAATGCTCATCAATACCTAACATATGAGAACATAAATAACTTTTTCCCTCTCGGAAACCAGCAAATCCATAGCTATAACCAACTAATTTGTCACCATCATAAGCTCCAACCACGATACCACCATTTTTCACCGCAGTTAATGTTTGATGAATTGGAATTGGTGGCATACCCCACACGTCATATTCGAGTTGTTGTACCTGCTCTAATTGTTCGATTGTTTTCACTTCACGAATATCAATCATTCAAATCGCTTCTTTCTTATTCTTTTATCTCGTACTAACAGACGCTATAGCTCTCTCTAAACAAAAACTTAGATAAATCAAGCGCCTGCAAGTACTAGATTAGTTTTAAATTCCAACAAACGGTAATTCATTCAATGTCGTCGTCGAGAATAAAAGTTGAACTAAAGCACGCTGTTTATTGCCTCGATATATCCCAGCGAAGCTGCATTCTATAACGCACGTAAAATAGCTCTTGTAATAATACCTACACCTGTTATGAGACGTTCTCTATTAAATGTCATTTTCGGATGATGTAGTCCTGGCGTAACACCACAACCAAGTCCTAGCATCGTTGCTTTGAGTTCTGTCTTTTCATACGTATAAAAATGAAAGTCTTCTCCGCCTGGTGTAACAACCGGTGATGCGCACGCTACTTCCCCAACCACATCAATAATTGCTGCACGCATATGTTCTAATGCCTCATCATTCACTAATGCAGCAACAATATGTGCATCCACTTGCAGTTCAATCTTCGCACAATACATTGCTTCCACCGATGCCTTTACACGTTCAATACCTTCTGTTAACGCATGCATCACTTCATTCGTTTGTGCACGTGCATCAATACTAAATGTTGCTTTTCCAGGAATAATATTAGCGGAAGTACCTCCTGCATTAAATTGCGTCATTTTTGCCGAGGCTGATACATTCGGATCTGTCCAAATTTTTTGTAGCCCCTCTACAATCGCTGCCCCTACCTCAATCGCGTTAATGCCAAGTTCAGGTCGTGCTCCATGTGCCTCTTCTCCGATAATCTTACCCGTGAAAAGTTTAGCCGCACCGTGATATAACGCTGGTGCATATGTTCCATCCTGTAATTCTTTCAGTGGACGAACATGAACGCCAAACAAGTATTCCAAGTCATCAATAACCCCTTTTTCGACTAGTGCACGAGCACCCTCTGCCTTTTCTTCCGCTGGTTGAAAAAGGATGCGCACTGCACCCGAAAGTGTTGACTCCATGTCCTTTAAAAGTAATGCCGTGCCAATAGCCATGGTCATATGGCCATCATGACCACAAGAATGATTTGCCTTGAAAACACCGTCCACTTCTTGCCAAAGCGCGTCTATATCCGTTCGAAAGCCTACCCTGGGTACTCCTTTACCAATATCAACATAAAGACCCGTCATATCGTCGAACATTTGTGGTTCCATATTGGCTTCCCTCAGTAAATTTGCAATGTATTGCGTCGTTTGCTGTTCCTGCCAACTAATTTCTGCATGTTCATGTAAATGTAAAAATATTCCAGCAAGTCTTGGTTGTAAACTTTGTAAAACCTCGTTCATCCTATTCAACTCCATCGATTTGCAATAAAGCTATTTTGAAAATCATCATATTTTACGCGTTGACTTTCATAATACTCATGATCCTGTGCTGTCATCCCAGCAATTAGCGTATTCAAAAATGAAATAAGTGCTGGCATAGCGTCAATCGTTGACATTTCTTGTTGCTCATTTGCAAACGTAATCGTTGCATACTGCGCAATAGGTGCTACTGGTGAATCTGTTATACCGATAATTTCACAATTTTTCCCTTGAATTTCTGCGGCTAATTGAATTGGTTCTTTAAAATAGCGATGAAACGATAGAATTATAACTACAGAGTCCTCATCAATTTCTTGCAAAGCTCTAGCAATATTGTTCGTTTCCAACCCCATAAGTACTACATTCGGACGTAATAAATTCAGCGTGAAGTATAACCATTTCGCAGCTAAATTCGAAGAACCGTAACCAATAATGTAAATCTTCTTCTTTGTATGCAGTAACTCGGAAGCGCGGTTAAAATCTTTATCATTAATATTTGCGGCAACATTTAAAATCTGCGCTGCATCTCTTTCCATTGTTTGCTCATAAAAACGAGGTTTTTCAAAAAGTGCTTGCTTTGATTCCAAATAATTTTGCAAACTACTACTTTTGCCCTCATTGAATAAGTGCATCGTTACTTCTCGCTGTAATTGAGCATATCCTGATAATCCCATCGCATAGCAAAATCGAATAACCGTCGTTTCACTGACACCTGCTTGCTCCCCAACATTCGTAGCTGAATGCATGCCAACATACTGCAAATTTTTTAACATAAAGATTGCTACTTTTTGTTGGCTTTTAGAAAGTTTATGAAATTTTTCTTGAATGATATCTTGTATTGACCTATTGTCCAACAAATTGAAGTGCACCCTTTTTTCATTTATTTTTCTGAAGTCTAAACTTCATTTTTCATGTTACATAGCCTAGCATAGTTTTTTTCGCAATTCAATATCTTTTCTGAAATTTCTGATTTTATAAAATTTATTAAAGTAATACTGTTTGAAGAACTTTAAATAAAAGAAAGATAAAATAATGATTTCCCCGTCAATCTAACCTCCTCCTAACCTAGATTTAGCTATATTGTATTTGTAACACAGGTTACCATACTAAATTTCCTAAGGAGGAATTATCGATGAAAAAACTAGGTGTAGGAGCAGTAGCATTATCACTATTATTAGGAGGGGGCTATTCTTATTCTGCATTTGCCTCTTCGAATGAGGGATCAGTTGTAGAGTCACTTAAGGCAGAAGTTAAGAAATATGAAGTGGGAGAAAAAATGCCTGAAATTCCAGAAGGGGCAACGATGCTAGAAGAAATAGAATTAATAAAGGGAGAAGTTAAGACATATAAAGAGGGAGAAGAAATGCCTGAAATTCCAGAGGGAGCGACTATGCTTACAAAGGAAGAAGTAAAAGAATAATCAATGAAGGAAGCGTTAAGACATATGACGTAGGGGAGATGCCTGAGATTCGAAAAGAAGCAATGCTCCCCCTACTAAGTTAACTGTAACAATATAGCAATTGAAAACAGCCTGAATCCCATATTCACAAGAATTCAGGCTGTTTTATATACAGTTTTTTAATTTCCTAACTCGATATGAGCAAAATCACAACCTAAAAATACCCAATCTATTTTTTTTAAGGGATCCGTCATCATGAATGGGGGGGGTGATTTCCGGAGGGCGTCTGATGAGTCGCTTCGGGGCAACAGATGTTTTATGTAGCGAAAGCGAAGCGTCAGCTACAGGATGTTGGTCACGAAGGCGTGTGCTGCTGTCGCTTCGCTTTCGCGCAGATAAATTGTCACAGGACGTGGCGCTTTTAGCCTTCGTTCCCCTACAAGCTCGCTCCAGGGTCACATCTATGACGCTGATCCCCCAGGAGTGGCCCAGCCTCCACTCCAATCAAAAAGCCTACTACAACGTTCTTTAACAAAATGCTTACATCCATTGATAGAATCTATTCTCCCCCTTTATAGCTAGTAGTTGCTTGGAGCGCAAGCACGAGACTCCTACGGGGAAGCGAGACAGTCAAGACCCCGCAGGAGTGAAGCATGAACAACGAGGAGGCTTGACGCTGGAGCGGAAAGCAACTACCACTTTATTAGATAGAAATAAATGTTTGATAATTTGCTCATTTTGAGTTTCTAATAAAAAAATCCCCTCCATCAGGACAGAATAAGATACTATCTCTTCTTGTCTACTAGAGGGGCGATTTATCCATTATGTTTTTGGTAATTTCACTTCAAATGTTGTACCAACGTTTACTGTGCTTTTTACACTTATAGTGCCCTTATGTTTTTCAATAATGGTTCTGACGATGGATAAGCCTAAACCAGTACCACCGAGCTTGCGAGCTCGAGATTGATCTACACGAAAAAAAGGTTCAAAAATATATGGTATTGCCTCTTTCGGTATACCAATTCCCGTATCTGAAATAGAAATATGAATGAACTTATTTTGGGGTCGACCGATTACTTTTACAATTCCGTTATTCATATTATATTTTAAGGCATTTTCTATCAAATTATAAAAAACTCGATATATGAGCGTTTGATTTCCTATAATAGTTTCTTCGCAAATATCTAAGTAAATCGTTGTAGTTTTTTCGAGGCATAGCGGTTGTAATTCTTGAGAAATTGTTTCAAACAAGTTTTTCAGCTCAATGTTATCAGAAAATTTTTCAGTTTGTTTGTATGCTAAAGTTAATAAGTCATTAACAACATGTATCAGCCTTTCTGTGCTTTGTTCAGTAACCTCTATATTTTCCTCATAATCCTCTATTGTAGGAGCATTATCAAGTTTTAGTACCTGTATGCCTGCTTTAATGGTTGCAAGGGGTGTTTTTAGTTCATGTGCAGCATTTGCTGCAAAGCTCTTTTGATAAATAAAAGATTGTTCCAAACGATCAAGCATTTTATTGAATGAAGCAGCTAAATCTCCAATTTCATCTTTTGTAGAAATGTTTTCAATACGGTAAGATAGATTATGCTCATTAATATTTTTCACCTTGTGACTGAGGTCATTTACTGGCTTTAACGCTTGACCTGCTATTATATAAGTTGCACCGATACCCACTATGATCATAATAATCATCCCAATAATACTCTCATCTACAAACTGTTCTTTTGCTTCAGTAATTTTCATTTGAACGTTTAACCCAGTATTACTATATTCATCCAATATAGGTTCTTCAACGATTTCTTTATTTAAACTTTGCTTTTGATTCAAAGACGAAGTATCCAGTATAGTTTTACTTAGAGGCTCAACAAACTTATCCTTGGCGCTATAAATGGAGATGCCCGTTAGGATAATCGCGATTGCTGTCAAAATACAGCCCGTTAAAACCGTTAGCCTCATTCTTAATGTTAGTTTTTTCATAGCATCCTCCTTAACTTTCTGAGATCATATAACCTTGTCCTCGTATCGTTTTAATGACTTCTTTGTCTCCCAATCCTACAGCAATTTTTTTCCTTAACGAGTGAATATGGAATTTCAATGAGTTTGAAAACAAATCGACTTCACTATCCCAAATATGTTCAATTAATTCTTCTGCACTTATTACTTTATTTTGATGAAATAGTAAATATTCTAAAATGGCGTACTCTTTTTTCGTTAAATCGATTAGTAAATCATCAACAAACACAGTTTTTTTAGAGCTATCAAGTGTTAGATTTGAACAAGAAATAATGCTGTTTTTTTGAGTAAAAGATCGCCTTAGTAAGTTACGTATTCGTGCTTCTAACTCTTGAAAATCAAAAGGCTTTACTAAGTAATCATTCGCTCCTTTATCAAGACCAATAATTTTATCATGAATTTCAGAACGAGCTGAAAGAATGAGTATTTTTGTATCGTCACACGTGCTTCTAACCTGCCTTAAAACCTCCATCCCATCTATTTTTGGTAAATTTAAATCGAGAATAATTAAATCATAAATATTGATTTCAAATAAATCCAACGCTTCTTCTCCATCAAATGCAGTATCGACAGCATATCCAGACTTCTTCAACCCTTTAGAAATAATAATGGATAATGTAATCTCATCTTCTACCAACAAAAGTTTCATGTTCATCCTCCACCTTCAAAAATATCTATAAAAACGAATTCATTCGTAATTTTACTCATTCTTACTATAGCTCATCTTCAGTTGAATAGAGGTTGATACAATTTTTATGTATCAACCTCTTCCTACATTTTTAAACAGTTGCACTCCATTAAACAACTACCTTTCAAATGAAACCCGGTGAAGGATAAAGTGCTAATCTGTTCAAGAAATAGTAGTTTTAATTGTTTCCGTACTCTAGTACATAGATTTAAGTCAAGAACAGTAGCGATTTCTCGTTCCTTTAAACTGTGACTAACTTTCAGTATTAGCAAATGCTGATCCTCACATTTCAGCTTCCTCAAAGCCACTTTTATTTGATTCACAAAAAAAGCACTCTCTACTATGTCCTCCACCCTTTGATCCCCTTCTTCCCCTAAACATTCAAGCATTTCATATTCCATCAGTACCCTTTCTTTTTCTTTTCTCGGCGCACAATATCGATAGTCGTTCTAGTTGCAACGACTGAAAGCCTATTTGAAATAGCTGTTTAGTAAACAATCTATATATTTCTAAAAAATCAATTGTACTCACCATTACTACCTCCAACTAATATAAATAAGGTTGTGATGGTTTCATTATATTAAGTCGATAATTAGCTAAAGGTTAGATTTTGTCATTACTTAATTTACGTTATCGTTATACAGGGGCAAATTAACAAGAAAGAAACATATCAAAATTAATGCTAATAAGTAGCCCAAATTCATCCATCATTACTCCAGAATATGCCCGAATGTGGAACAAGAAAAAATTCTGCATATCAACACAGGATTTTTAATCAAATCGTTATTATAAATTATCAATCTTTTTTATAAAACTACAAAAGAGCATGTTTTGAAAAAAGATTGATCAAAACATGCTCTTATTTGAATGTGGCAGATTAACTTCTTTATAAAAAATTTTTGATTTTTTTTGAAATCCTTATTGCACGAAACGCACCCGTTAGCCATCCATGCAGCAAAACATCAGTGCTGCACCACAAAAAATGGAAGTGAGGATCGTTCTTTCATGGGAGCTCAATAAGAAATGCTTATTAAGATTTTCTTGTTTGTTCTGAAGGTTTGAAATAAAAATTGATTAATAAGATGCTACGAAAGGTCGTTTTAGTACCAAGAAAAAACCTCACTTTGAACAAAGTCTGATCAAAGTGAGGTTTTGATTTTTTAAGTAACGTTTGTTTTTTAAAAAAAGAAAGATTGATTAGAAATACAATTTCCGCGATAGCACCACGTTCGACACAAAACTCTAAAGCGTAAGCTGTATCAATACTAACTCCAGTATAGATATTTCACTCCAATTAACAATGTGATGTTAACGGCAACATAAAGTTACCCTTCAGCAATGACTTTTTTGTTAAGACGAATAAAGCATCATCATCATTTGGCATAATGGTTGCTGTCATGCCCTCGATTGTAAAATCAGGTGTGAAATAGAATACCACCTTTTTCGTTGTTTCCTGCACAATGCTTGCTAATACAGCTTCAACATTTAGTGCATTTAGCGAAATGATATCGAAAATATGCAGAGTATCTTCTTCTTCCTCCATTAGCACAATCGTTTCTATATCTTCCACATAAAAAATGGCTTCATGAAATACTACTGTCAAATAAAACATTAATAAACTTTCATTATGCGCAACATCTAAAATCATTGAGTTTACATGGCGTTTCTTCGCAAATTTTTCAAGTAATGCAAGATCATTTTCAATAGTAAGCTGCTTTACTTTCACATACAAATTCTTTTGAAGTGAGCTTTTTGCTAAGTCTAAGCTAAACTCACTTTCATTTAGACGTGTAAAGCCGAACTTCGGGTAAAAATCCAATACAGTATCATTCGCAAATAGATACATGAAATCACAGGTATTTTCGTGTTCTTTCATAATATGTTGCATTAATTGCTTAGCCAAACCTTGATTGCGATAATTTTCATCTGTCATTACTGTAAACGGTTGAACTTTATTTCAAATCAACATCTTAACCATTTAATCAAACTTCATCCCTTTTAATAAATCCGCAAAAGCATTATTAATCGGTGCTTCCTCTTTTTCCTGTTGCTTCAAATACTTCTGCACAGATCGCTTATCTACTTTACCGCCGCCTTCTTTTTTACGACGGGCTTCAAATGCAGATAACTTCTCACGATGTCCACATTTACATACAAAAATTTGACCATCGCCTTCGCCACGTAATTCTAGCTTTTTCTTACACTGTGGGCAACGAGCGTTTGTGACACGAGCCACGTTTTTACGGTGACCACATTCGCGATCTTGGCACACAAGCATTTTGCCTTTTTTACCGTTCACTTCAAGCATTGGCTTCCCACAATCTGGACAAGACTTTGTTGAGATATTGTCATGCTTGTATTTTTTATCACTTGCTTTAATAGTTGAAACGATTTCTTTAGTGTGGTTTTTCATTTCATTGATGAATACTTCTTTTTTTAACTTGCCTGTTGCAATTTGTTCTAGCTTTTGCTCCCATTGTGCAGTTGTTTCAGGAGATTTTAATGCTTCTGGTACTAAATCAAGGAGCTGACGACCTTTAGAAGTGATGTAAATCTCTTTTCCACCACGTTTTTCAATCATAAACGAGTTAAATAGTTTTTCAATAATGTCTGCACGCGTCGCAACTGTACCAAGTCCACCAGTAGATTTTAATGTGTCTGCCAGTAGCTTATCGCTTGTTTCCATATATTTCGCAGGGTTTTCCATTGCAGATAGTAAAGTCGCCTCATTGAAGCGTGCAGGTGGCTTTGTTTGCCCTGACGTTTGTGCAATTAGTTTTGTTTTTAATGTTTGTCCTTTTTCTAGACGAGGAAGGATTTGTTCTTTTACATCTTCACCTTGTTCCTCATCATCAAATCGATTTTCGTACACTTCTTTCCAACCAGCGTTAATAATTGTTTTGCCACGCGCAACAAATTTCTCATCGCCAATTGTTGCATTCAATGTGAGCTGTTCGTATTCAAAAGCAGGGAAAAGTACTGCTAAGAAACGTTTTATAACAAGGTCATAGATTTTTCGCTCCTTATCGGTCATAGCAGAGAAATTCACGTAACCCTCAGTTGGAATAATGGCATGGTGATCGGATACCTTACTATCATCTACAAACGATTTAGAAGCCTTTATTGGTTTGTTTAAGACTTTGCTTGTTAAAGAACGATACTCTCCAATTCCGCACGCTTTTAAACGCTCGGGAAGGGTACTAACGATGTCGGATGAGATATAACGTGAATCTGTACGAGGATACGTCAATACTTTGTGCTGCTCATACAGCTTTTGCATAATGTTCAGCGTTTCTTTTGCAGAATAACCAAAGATTTTATTGGCATCACGTTGTAGCTCAGTTAAATCATAAAGCCCAGGAGAAAACGTCTTTTTAGGTTTGCGATCAATGTCAGTTACGATAGCATCCTTGTTGCCAAGCTTTTTAACGATAGCATCGACTTTTTCTTTATCGAAGTTACGACTATTACCGTTCTTATCTTGCCAAGTTAGTTTTAGTTTATCAGCTGTTTGAGCTTCGATACCATAGTATGTTTGTGGCTTAAAATAATTAATTTCATCTTCACGTTTCGCAATGATTGCTACCACGGGTGTTTGAACTCGTCCTGTATTTAATTGGGCATTATGTTTTGTGGAAAGTGCGCGACTTGAATTCAGCCCTAAGTACCAGTCTGCTTCGCTACGTGCGACAGCTGCATGATATAAATTTTCATATGCTTTACCTGGTTTTAAATTCGCAAAACCTTCTTTAATTGCTTTATCTGTAACAGATGAAATCCATAAACGCTTAATTGGTTTATTCACTTTCGCACGATCAATAATCCAACGTGCCACAAGTTCGCCTTCACGACCAGCATCCGTGGCAATGATAATTTCATTGACATCCCCGCGAGTCAATTGAGATTTTACTGCGTTATATTGCTTGCTCGTTTGTTTAATTGTTGTCAATTTCAGACGCTCAGGTAGCATCGGTAAATCTTCTAGCTTCCATTGTTTATATTTTTCATCGTAGCTTTCTGGGTCCGCTAATGTTACTAAATGCCCTAACGCCCACGTTACGATATATTTGTCGCCTTCTAAAAAGCCATTTCCTTTTTTATTACACTTCAATACATTCGCAATATCACGTGCTACTGAAGGTTTTTCTGCTAATACTAAACTTTTAGCCATGTAAAACACCCTTTCGTAAATCCTTATGTTTAATATAGCATAGATAATTTAATTTAATCTGACTTCATCATTCTACTAAAACAAGATATAGCAATTGTTAAATAATGTATTTTTACTGAAGGGAGAATAATGGTGCCCCGCCAAATGTCAAACCCCTAGCGGCTATTCTAATAAAAATGAGTAATAGTAAACCATTTGCATTCCCTAGCACAAGTAACGTAACAGCGAAACCGCCTTTGACTTCCGCAACTTGATCTTGATTGTCAAAAATCTCACCTCAAATTTGCATACTCCAAAACCTCTAACATATATTGAATTGCCAGAATATTCTCTAAACTGGAAGGGGACAAGAAAATGCAAGCTCGACATTTTAGGCCACGGAATGTGATTATTATTGCGATTATTGTTGGTTCATCCCTATTAACTGGTCATGCAATTTATACAAACTTCATAGAGGTCCATACAACTGACAACATTACTGATAAAAAATCTGGCGTCTTTGTAAGTGAAATCAGCACTCCTTTGACTCCTAGTAATCCAGATGACAGTGTAAATTTCGCATCAAAGGAATGGACAACATAAGAAGGCACAAACTAGCCACCATCTGCATACAAGCCTGAGATAGAATATTTCTATGTATTTGAGGCAGTTGCCAGTATGTCAGTGAAATCATTGCACCAAAAACTAAAATGATATTTCAGTCAGCGGGATTTACTTCTTCTCTTACGAATTGTGAGTTGATCCAATCAGGCTTTTACGGTCAGTCGATTGACCACTTCGTGTACTCGTTCTCCGCTTTCCACTGGAGGCGAACGCCTTTCTGACCGTTCATGAAAATGAAAAAGCAGGGAATCACATAATTCGTGGTTCCTTGCTTTTTCATAAATCTTATCCAACATTGCTATTTCCCCTTGTTCAGCCTTTGGTATAAGTATTTTTTAGTGTCAAGTATGCGTTTATCATTTGGTTTATATCTGCGTGCTGCTTCATTATGCTCTTGTGCATTTTCATAGAGACCTAACCGATCATATAACATACTTAACTGCAAATGTGGCATCCACGTTGAATATGCTCGCTTATGGATACCTAATGTAGTTGAAGGTTGTTGTAATGCTTGTGAATACCAATAAATTGCTTCTTTATTTTTTAATTGCTCCATAAAATAACGACCGATTCGACAACAAGTTTCAGGTCTTGGTTGATCATACAATAATGATTGTAAAACGGACTGAGTTGCTTGTGTTGAATCTTGTAAATGCTGATAGCAATCTGCTAAATTCAAGCATGCCTCAATATTTTCCTCAGCGGAGCCAAGGGCTGAATCAAGAAATGAATTATATTGATTAATGGCTTCTAAAAATCGCCGATGACTTTTTAATTCATTTGCGTAATGAAACGTTTCTCTTGCCGAAAACAAATGTCCTGCGGCCTTTAAGCCCTCATAAATTCGAATATTACGATCTGTATCTTTCTTTAATGGTAAATGGGTAATCGCTACATCACTATGGTAAAGTCTCCCGTCTACGCGTAGAGACTCATGGACAGCACCCTGCCATTGAAAATTCCGCGAACGCTTTACAAGACGGCATCTTTGTTCAATAGTGTCAATTTCTCCATTTTCATCTAACAGTACGTAATAGTTCATTGAAACAGCATCAGTATGAGGATTAAGTGATTTCTTAAGTTGCAATAACTTTTGCTGATGTTCTGTTGTAAGTACATCATCTGCATCTAGCCATAGAATATAATCTTTCGTCGCTTGTTGGAAGGAAAAATTCCGAGCCTTTGCAAAATCATCGCACCATGCAAAATCAAAGATACGAGCGGTATAGTTTTGAACAATTTCTTTTGTACGATCAGTAGAGCCAGTATCAATAATATTGATTTCATCCACTACATGTAGAACGGAATCTAGGCATCTCTCAATAATACTTTCTTCATCTTTTACAATCATGCATAAACTAATAGTTAGCATCTGTCCCCTCCTTTATCTAAGTAATATATGCTGGCTTTAAAATTGTCAGCCTGGATATTTTCCCACTTACTATGGCGTTTTTCCGTTTCATTGGCTATTTCCCGTTTCAAAAAAAACGAACGGAGCATAAAGCTGCATCCGTCCGATATATATTTACAAATATTCTTCTCGCCATCGTAATTGTTCTTTTTCCGATAATTGTTGTTCTAGGGTACTATCCCATTGATTTAACAATGTATTCCAAACTCTGGCATACACAATATCCTGTTCCTTATCATGGAGGATAAATTCAAGACATGAAATATCATTAATTTGTTTGGCTTCTGTATTCACAATGGTTTCTATTAGTGTTTGAGAGGTAGTGGATTCCTCTTTTTCCCGCTGTAATGCTGTAATAATCATAGCTTCTTCAAATTGTTCCTGCTGTTCAGCCTCTTTATCCACATAGCGGTATGGTTCTGGCAACTCATCATATTCCTCAATACGGTCTTCACCAATAGGGAGAAATACGGAATGGCATGGGCTAAATAAAAGAGTAGCTGTTTCGACATCTAGTTCTTCCTCGAAAATGCCCCGCTCCAATTGTTGCTCACCTTTAGAGGTTAATCTGTAGAAATCTTCTCTGTGCTCGATCAGACGTACACGAGACATCAATGATACCAAATCTTCGATAAAAAGCGGGTCTACAAGTAATAGTTCACTCAACTCCTGCGCATTTTGAAAATCTGCCTCCTGCATGCTGATTAAGAGCATTTTCATTAAGACATCCATTGTAGAACGCCGAATTGGCTCATAGGTCACTTCTACGGTGCGAATCGGAATACACCATTCATTTGACTTTACTATTTTCAGATGGCGATTTTGCTGTAGCTCTCTCGTTAAACGCTGCTGTAATTTTGACATCCTATATCACCTGTCCTTCGTGATTACGCAAACCATCATAGGATTTCACGGTTGTTAGAAGATGGCTATACATATCACGCGTATCTTGATGTTTTGCACGTTTTGCAAACATATCTGCACTACCAACTAACATTAACAGCTCACGGGCTCGTGAAAGCGCAACATTTAAACGACGGTAATCCCGCGCAAAGCCGATGTCTCCACCCTTTGGCGTGTTACGTACCATACTCACTAATATGACGTCCATCTCCATACCTTGGAATTTATCGACAGTCCCAGTTCTAAACTGAAGATGAGGTAGCTGCAACTCCTGCTGAAGTAGGCGATTAATTTTCTTAACTTGCTCACCATAAAAGCTAATGACACCGACACTTTTCTGTGCATTTTGTGGTATGCGTCCTGCCTTTTTCGCTGTAATGACAGAAGCATTTAAGTCTGTTAAAATACGGCGGATTGTTTGTAGCTCCCCTTCATTGTAACGGCTTGTGCCACCTTTGACCTGCTCCTCTAAATAAGGTTTTTCGGTTGGAATATCAATCCATAGTAAATGATCATCACGTCTGACAAATTGGCCTTCTAAACCATGGTCACGTGCCACATCCGAATCTGGTAATCCACATTGTAAGCCATTTTCTTCCTTGGCGTAAAATGGCGTAATACTATGCATTATTTTTTCATGCATACGGTACTGCAATGCAAGCATTTGCTTATGAGTCGCTGGTAAATTATTAAATAATCGTTCAAATAAAGATTCACGCAGCAAATTTTTCAACTCTTGTGCCCCTTCAAAGTTAGGGTTGTCATCTAACATCGATTTCAGCGTTTCCTCTAACGTATCATCGCCTAGTAGTGGAGGTAACTGATGGTGATCCCCTACCAAAATGACTTTCTTCCCCTTAAGCATTGGTAATAATAACTCTGGAGGTGTAGCCTTCGATACCTCATCGATAATAACGACATCAAAGGTTGGATAGTTTTCCATAAACTCTTTACTTGCGGAAGCAACGCATGTTGTTCCGATAACATTGGCATGGCGCACATATAATTTACGTATTTCATCCAAATCATATTCTGTTGCGTTTTGTAGCTTGTCACGCCACCCCTCTTGCAATTTTTTACGAAGTGGTAGCTGCTTTTCTTTGCGTCGCAGTTCATCTAAGCTTGTTTTAGCCGATCCAATTGCTTGTGCTACTTCTTCATATGTACGCTCTGGAGTGGACTGAAGGATTTGTGTTAATGCCGTCAAGTGCTTTTCTTTTTTCAAACCAGCCACATTAATAGCTTTTATGGTTTCTTCAAATTGCATTAGTTGTTGTTCAATCTCTTGAAAGCTTGTTTGTGCCGTTTGTAGTGCCGCTTTCTTCGGTACAAGTTGCGTATTTGCTTGCTCAACAGCTTGGAGCTGTTGGCGAGCCGTTTGTAACACGAGTTGCGATTCTGATACAAGCATTTTCAATTGTTCTACAGATTCTTCTGGCATAGAACCACATTGCGTCACTAGTGTTTCAGCCAGTTGCTTTAGTTTTTCTTCATGCTCGGTATACGGCTTCAATTGTCGCAGCAAGCTCTGTACATTAAAGCTTGTAATCGCACATTCTTGATGTAATAAACTACTGACATTTTGACGCATCGCTGCAAATTCTTGATCTTTATGTTCCTGTTGTTGCCTCTGTGCAGCACCCTTCTGCCATACAAAATCGCGACGCATATAGAGCCCAAGTAAATAGCTTACTATTTGCTCTCTTGCTGGTGTCTGTTCCCCTTGAAAGGCTGTATTCAGTTGTACAAATACACCCGTTAAATTTTGCAATGAAAAGGACTGAATAGGCTGTTGCCGACTTTTTGCAAGAGCTTGTTCCCTGTCTTCTGGTGATACTAATGCTTCAAGTTTCTCAATTCCATTTCGTAGGCGCGTATTAATGATTGCCCAAGCTTCTAAATCCTTTGCATCTTCTAAATGCTTTAAACGTTCGATTTGCTGTGCTAGTACATGTGAAGGACGAATGTGATAATGCTGTAAAAAACGATGGATGCGTTCATAAGTAGTTAAGGTGTTCGTAAATTTCTCTGCATCCTTCATTGATTGGAGTCGCTTGCATTCTTCTTCATACTTCGCTTGAATATCTTGGAACTGTAGCGCCATTTGCGTTATCTGGATTTGTAATTCCTTATATTGTATAGCCGCTCGCCACTGATCTATGTTTTTAGTAGTCTCTTGCATACTTAGTTGCAAGTGTTCTATTGAATTATTTTCTGTAAGAATCTGTTCAAGTGACTGCACAATAGGCTCTAATTGTGAAAGCTGTTTCTCATAATGCTCTTTTTGCGCTTCACTAGCTTGTTGTTCTGTCTTTACAGCTTTCAATTCTTTCTTTAATGCTTGGATTTCTTGTTGTAAAACTGGTTCATCGATAGCCGCTTGTTCTTTTGCAGCAATTTCCTTTGTAAGTTCCTCAAGCCAAGTTTCTAGTTTACTTAATTCATCATTAGCTTTCATCATACTGTTTTGTAATTCATGCTCACGTTCAGTAAAGGATGTAATTTCTTCCTCGATAGCAGTAAGTGTTTGTTCACGCCAATGAAGTGCAACGTTTTCCTCAATGAATTTTTTTCCCTCTTCCTCAATACTTTCCGTACGACCATAACGTAAAATACGAATTTCTTGATTGGACAACAATCTCCCTAATGCATTATCAACCGCTAAATTTGATTGAGAGGCAACAAGCGTTTTTAAACCTGCCTTCACATTTTGTAGACAGATTTCGGAGATAACAGTTGTTTTCCCAGTCCCCGGTGGACCTTGTATGACATATAAATCCTCTACAGATAGAGCCCCTCTAACAGCCCGACGTTGATAGTCGTTTAAGTTATTATGAAAATCTATATCATCCCGTTGCTTAGCTGTCCTTACAGTTGGACGTTTTTCAAATAATATCGTCTCTAAGCTGGGGTTGACTGCCTCTCCTTTTTCGAGCTTAGTGAAACCATTGCGTAAGCGTCTAATTTGGCTCAATGTTGCAAAATTACTAAAGCTCGCCTGTCTTGAACGAAGATTAAGTTGATCCTTTCTCGCCTGTTCTTGTGCGAAAGGTTTTAAATCAATCTCAACAGTTTGTTTCCCTGCATTTACTTTTAACACCTGTCCGATTTCGCCACGTGTGCCTTGAATACTAACACTTAAGCCATCAAGTTGCTTCCATTCCTTAGCTTTCACAAAGGGGCATACAAGTGTAAGGCGTGTAAAATCCTCATTAAAATAGCTTTGTTTAAATTCAGTATGCATATCCTCAATTGTCGCATCACGTTCTTGGATTTTTAAATAGCCTTCCCAGCTTGCAATTCGCTTTTTAACATATTCCGTACGTTCCTCGGCTATGGGTAGTTCTCTTATTTTGCTATGAAGGTCTAACGGAATACCTGCGCCATTATTTGGCCTTGTTACAAATTGCAGTGCAACGGGTAAACGACGATTTGTATTAATCGGACCGCGCATATGCACGAAACGGATATTGGTTGCTAGTAAACCTTCAACTTTTAGCACACAATCCATAATCGCTGTTTTTTCTGCGATTACAGCCTCTAACTTATTATTTTGCTCTGCATTAAAGTAGATCGACAAAAACGTTTCACCTGGTGTTTTCGCCTTTCGTTTTTCAATATAGACGGTAAATGTTTTTTGTAACGCAAAAAAGGCATGCTCATTTGCTGAGCATTCCTCTACCGCTTCCTTCGCCTTATTCGTCAAAATCAAATTACAGCGTTGTTTTTCTAGTAAAGCGATGTCCTGCATGAGCAGCCCTCCCTTCCGATTTCACTAAAATCTTATTTTATCATATCGTAAAAGAATTCTAGAAAAGAAATATCCCCTGCACAGTGATTTCTTTCCACTGTACAAGGGATTTTAGTTTTTTATATGTGTAAATATACGTTCGACACTCTGCGCACTTCAAATCGTGCTGAGTACAATGAAGCACGAAATTGTCATGATTTAATGTTGGTCAATTGTTTCCTTCGGTAATGTTTTGCTCATTTCACAATATTGCACGAAAACACGTGCCATTTCGCGTAAACGATTATGAACATCTGCATCAACAATATTATTGTCCGCATCAAAATGTGATGTGTGTGTATAGACATAGTTTGGTGTTACGAGTGCACGGAAATAATCTAAAATAGGTTTTAATTGATTTTCTACTACTAAATGATGCTGGTGTGTGCCCCCATTTGCTACGATGGATACCGGTTTATAACGCATTGTTTTAGGATGTAAGAAATCAAATGCATTTTTCAATACGCCTGGAATCGAAGCTTGGAAAATCGGTGTTGCTATAATATAAGCGTCCGCTTCTTCAAACTTTTGAATCATTTTTTTCATATCATCATTTAACGGTGAACCATCGACGATTTGATGCTTATATTCACTAAAATGCATAATTTCTAATTCGAAATTCGCATCGTATTCTTTAATATATTGTTCAACTTGCTCTAAAATAGCACCAGTTTTACGGCCAAACATTGTGCCATCAACGAGTAAAATTTTCATTTTCACTTTGCCTCCACATTCATCTTCTACAATAATATTGTAACAAATGAATAGAAGCACGTGAAGAAGTGTAATGGTCAAAACCATAAATTCAGTCTTTAGGCGGAATGAAATAAAGTAAAACTTCAATCAGTGGGGGTTTTCTTCATCCCCACTGATTATACGTTGAACCAATCGGGCTTTTACGGTCAGTTGATTGCCCACCTCGTTGGCTCGTTCTCATCTTTCCACTTAAGATGGGCGTCTTGTACCTGACGCTTCGCTTTAGGAACAGATACATTACTGACCGTTAATGCGGGATAAATTCTCAATGGAGAAGAACACTTTCACTTCTCGTCTCTCCGCTTAAATTTCACTTCTTTATCTACTACTGTTTCCTTTATTTTGAATTTATCACGGTCGATGATAACATCTCGGTTGACCTTATCATCTTTTCCAATCGTATTTGGTGCTTTGTTTTTATCCCAATTAAACAAATTTTCACGCAAGGCTTCCTCATCTTTTTTCTCAGGAAAATCTAACGCTGCTATTTCCTGCGATGGATAAATCGTTACAGGCTGCTCTTTAGCGTACAACGCAATCACGATCATCGCCTTGGCAACCTGTGACGCTTCTATTGCACGAGAACGTTTAAGGGGTCCCACTAATAAAGGTTTTGCAAACTTTAGAACTTTCTCTCCCACCTTTTCACCAAAACGAAATTCTTTGCGCTCTCCAACCAATAATGATGGGCGAATAATGGACAGACGCTGTAAGCCTAGCTCCATTAAATCATGCTCAAGTTTGCCCTTTACACGATTGTAGTAAAACGGTGAAGTCTCATTTGCTCCCATTGCTGTAATAACTAACATATGTGGTATGCCTCGCTTTTTCGCCAATGACGCAATAGCTAAAGGAAATTCAAAATCAACTTTCTCAAATTCTTCGCGAGACCCTGCCTTTTTTATTGTTGTTCCTAAACAACAATAGAGCTCATGTGCAAATTCAATATCATTTTCTTCTAATGTATCAAAGTTACGAATTTTCACCTCAAGCTTTGCGTGCTCAAACGCTGGCTTTCGACGAGCAATAACAGTCACTGAAACGTATTCATCATTTTCACATAACTGTTCTACGAGCGAGGTGCCCGTTAAACCTGTAGCCCCTACAACAATCGCTGCACGCATTCCCATCGTTAAGTTCCCTCCTTCTACTAACGAAGTTTATGTATTAATTTAGCTAATCCTAATTTTTACACATACTTGCCCATTTTTCACCATAATTTAAATAGACAGACGAAAGGATGGGATACATTTGCAAAACGAAACTCAAACAATTAAACCGAACAAAACGATTGTTTTCATTATTGAAAGCTGTATTGATAAAGGACTCTATCCTTTTGAACGGGTTGCGACGCTTGCAAAGTTACTCGCACAAGAGAAAGTTTTCATATTCGCAAAGACCCCTTCGAATGATGGGATACAAATTTTAATGAATGAAAATCTATCACCTATACTATTCGAACATTTTGATGAACTACCGAAGCATATGAAAGGAATACAGCCTGATTTGATTGTTCGGGATGGTCGTAACTCCGAAAGTTGGCAAGTACACAATCTAAGACCCTTCTGTAAAACAATCATTCACTTTGATGATTTTGGTGAAGGTGGTCAAGCCTGCGATTGCGTTTTACTAGCACTCTATCAAGAAGTTAAAGATTATTTGCCATCACATTATATTGGTGGGAGCTTTGCTTTTGCGTTACCTGATACATTTCATCATTCAGGGGATTTACCTGACATCAAAACACCTGAAAATCCTCCTCATATCGTTGTTGCTTTTGAGGATGGGGACGAGCATAACTTAACTTACCGAACTCTTCGACACTTAACTCAGCTACAAATCCCACTACAAATTACTGTGATGATTGATGACAGCTACCGACATGCAACCGATGATTTACAAATGATGGTTCTAAGTCGCCGCAATACTGCCATTCTTCGTGATAAAGACGCACTTCTAAAACTACTACCCAAAGCCGATGTCATTATTTGTAATGCCAACTACACACCTTATAAAATCGCTTCTTATGGTGTACCTTGCATCACACTCGCACAAACAGAAGCCGAACTATTGCATGCTTTCCCTCGTGAACATAACGGTTTCATTCATCTCGGTCTTGGCCGTAAGATGAAACAATCACAAATTCAAAATGCCGTAATGGAATTTCTGTTACATGAGGCGAGAAGCGAACGCGCGGTGAAGAAACAACGACAGCTCAATCTTGCAAGCAATAATGAGACGTTAGAAGCATTACTGATTGATTTCGCATATGATCGTCATAATATCGCTTCAACTTAGTGATTCTTTTTAGGTGGATATGATACAATGTATTAGAATTTTTACACTTTCGCTTTTATCAGCGTTTATCCCGTACGAAAGGGCGCTAAACTCCCCCACTTCAAATTGAAGAATACGTGAGCTGTTTCAGTAAGGATTCAAGCACCCTTAAGTACCGATTGGTTCAACTAATAAGCGGTGGGGGATGAAAAAACCCTCACCGCTTAAAGTTTAACTTTAAACGCATTTGTCATACAAATATCAATATAAAGGAGCAATGTATCATGCCATCCAAAAGTGACATTGAGTATCAAATTAAAGAATTAAAAATGGATTATATGAATTTACAAGGTGACATCGAAAAGCTAGAATCAACAGGTCATAACGATCAAGTAACGCAGGCTGAACAACGCCTTGCCAACATGGAAACAAAACTAGCTGAACTAAATAAACAACTTGCAGCACTTTAAGTAATCTAGATTTCTGGAGGAACATTTATGGCAATATTAACAGTTGAAAACTTAGGTCATTCATTCGGTGACCGCACACTTTTTAAAGACGTATCCTTTCGTTTAGTAGAGGGCGATCATATTGGACTGGTTGGTGCAAATGGTGTTGGTAAATCTACGCTAATGGGCATCGTTACGGGCCAAACAATTCACGATACAGGAAAAGTTGAATGGCTACCTGGTACACATTACGGCTATTTAGATCAACATACTGTGCTAACAGCTGGGCGTACAATGCGCGATGTCTTACGTGACGCTTTCCTCCCTCTCTACAAAAAGGAAGAAGAGCTCAATGACATTACTGGTAAAATGGCTGAAGCAACACCTGAAGAATTAGAATTATTATTAGAGCAAATGGCTGAGGTACAAGATGCACTAGATGCAGGAGACTTTTATACACTAGATATGAAAATCGAAGAAGTCGCACGTGGTTTAGGTCTTGATGCGATTGGCTTAGAGCGTGATGTTGCTGCCCTTTCTGGTGGTCAGCGTACAAAGGTGTTATTGGCAAAGCTTTTGCTTGAAAAGCCGAAAGTATTATTACTTGATGAGCCGACCAACTACCTTGACGAAGAGCATATTACGTGGCTGAAAAACTATTTAAAGAACTACCCGCATGCTTTCCTATTGATTTCGCATGATACAGAATTTATGAACGACACCGTGGATGTAATCTTCCAATTGGAATTTTCTAAGTTAACTCGCTATACAGCAACTTACGAAAAGTTTATAGAGCTTGCTGAAATTAACAAACGTCAACATATTGATGCATATGAAAAGCAGCAGGAATTCATTAAAAAGCAAGAGGACTTTATAGCAAAAAACAAAGCCCGTTACTCTACAACTGGTCGTGCAAAATCTCGCGCAAAGCAGCTTGATCGTTTAGAACGAATTGACCGTCCTGAAACAGCAGTGAAGCCTGAATTTGGCTTTAAAGAAGCTCGCACGCCGAGTCGTTATGTTGTGGAAGCCGAAAATTTAGTTATTGGTTACGATAAAGACAAGCCGTTACTACCTCCTCTTTCATTTATGATTGAGCGCGGAGAAAAGATCGCTCTAGTAGGCATGAACGGTGTTGGTAAATCCACATTACTAAAAACAATGCTTGGCAAAATCAATCCACTCGATGGCAAAGTGATCCGTGGTGATTATTTAGCCCCTTCTTACTTTGAACAAGAAGTAAAAGCCGATAAAATAACACCAATTGATGATGTGTGGAACGCCTTCCCTTCAATGGAGCAAGCCCAAGTTCGTGCCGCTCTTGCGCGTGCAGGGTTGAAAACCGATCATATTACACGACCACTCAATTCTTTATCAGGGGGTGAGCAAGCTAAAGTTCGACTTTGTAAACTGATGATGGAAGAAGCGAACTGGCTATTATTTGACGAACCTACCAACCACTTAGATGTTGATGCTAAAGAAGAATTAAAACGTGCTATGAAAGAATTTAAAGGTACAATCGTGCTGGTTAGCCATGAGCCTGAATTCTATGAAGGCTTAGCGACAAAAGTATGGAATGTCCAAGACTGGTTCACTTCAGGACAACAAAGCTAAAAACACATCTCGGGACTGTCCCAATAGTCCTTCAAATAATAACAATCGTTTCCTATATGGTAAAAATCCGTTTCGCTTTCCGCGGGAGTCTACGCTGTTTTTCACCTTACTATTCAAAAACAGCATGCCATGCGCACTGAACTGCACTCCAATTGTTAAACACAAATCTAACAATTGGGGTGCTTTACTTTTTGGACAGATCCCCTTTTTTACTTAGGAGCTTCTATGAAGAGGAAAAGACCCTTAGACACAGTCCACTATTAGCATAAGCTGCTTCGCCTCGATAATCTCAAATTTCAAATAAAATTTTGCATGATATTCCCCATCTCAGCATATATACTATTGAAATCTATCATTCTTACATCATTGTAAGTAAATTAAACGAAACTTTTCGCTATTCCAAGCGTATAGTTTAGTATAGTTGAAAAAATCTCATTTTCCATTGAATTTTTTTAATTAGCTATTGATTTATATATAGCTTACTAGTAAGATATATATATAACCTATTAAACTTACTAATAAGATATTCATAAAATATAATCTAAAAAAGAAAGCGGGGAATGAAGAATGACAGTTACAATTTACTCACAAGCGAGCTGTTCTTCATCCAGAAAAGCATTAAAATGGCTAAAAGATCACAATATCGAATATAAAGAAAAACGTATTACTTCACATCCACTTACGCTTGCAGAATTTAAAGAAATTTTAAGCATGACAGAAGATGGAACTGATGAAATTATTGCAACAAATTCAAATGATTTCAAAAATCTAAACATTGATATCGATCAACTATCTATCCAAGAATTATATGCAATTATTCAGGCCCATCCTAGAATGTTGCGTAGTCCAATTCTTATTGATGAAAAACGTATTCAAGTTGGGTACAATGAAATGGACATCCGTCGTTTTATTCCACGCAAAGTACGTGCTTACGAATTAAATGCGATGACAAGATTGGCCCAAGAAAGTTAAAACAGTTTTGGAGATGACCTATATGGATCAAGAAAAACAAAAAGCCATTTCCTCGTTGTTTGAAGTTGTCTCTTCCATCGAGCGAAAATGGGCAAACGAGTGGAACAATCATAATGTACTCGGCTTTTCAAAAACCCATATTTTAATTTTAGACTATTTATCGCAGGAGGGACCTAAGCGCCCTTCTGCTATTGCAGATCGATTAAAAGTAACAACAGGCGGCGTTACAGTTTTAACGACTAAGCTTATCAATGCTGGCTTTATCGAAAAAACACAGCATGCGACAGATCGTCGAGCTTCTCAGTTAGAAATCACTTCCGAAGGTGAAGATATTTTAGAAGAATCACGTCAACAAGTCAGCGCAATCATCAACAATATGTTTGGAATGCTTTCAGCCGAAGAGGTACAAACTCTACGTAATATTTTCGCAAAATGCTTGCTCGAAGTGGATATCAATCGTCATGATTAAATCGCTGTACTATTTTTTACAACACGAAAAAAGGATGCACTGCAAATAATCGTTTGCAATGCACCCTTTTTTTGATTAACCGCAAACATACTTCTGTCTAAGTAATACTATATGTGCTGCCAATCATTTTATCTTCATTCAGTCCGACTCCCACCACTACGGATGGTGAGTTGAACGAAATTATAGCTTTTTTAGTGTGCGCCCTCGCATCCACTTAACTATTTTCTACACGATAGCACAGTACACCTGCAAATCGACCTGCCCCTTGCAGAACTAAGCACAATACGAAACCCAGACATCATTATACCTCAGCGCCTTTACTTTATGCTGGTAGCACAGCCTCCACTATTGATACGTCTGCCATTAGCATTTCTTTCAAACGCGCTTTCGCACGGAATAAACGCGATTTCACTGTCCCAATCGATACCTTCATTATTGTAGATATTTCAGCAAGTGAGTATTGGTCTATGTAGAAATACCACAAAGTTTTTTGATAAATCGTATCTAATTGACCCATTTTATCCTGCACTAGTTTTGTTACAATGTCTTTCTCAATTTTTTCTTCAGTAGAAATCTCATTATTAGGAACCAAATCTAGGATTGGAACGTCTAATGTTTCAGGTTGATTCATCATGTACTTACTACGTCGTACTTTTTTACGATAGCGATCTCTAAATGTATTCATGGTAATTGTTGTTAGCCAAGCTTTAATATGTTCTACTTCGGCCACGCTATCCTCATAGCGTACAACTTTTACCCAAACCTCTTGCATTAAATCTTCCGCTTCAACATTATTGCGAGTGAGCTTTAAGCATAGATGATAAATATAACGATTAAATTCCTCATATACGCCTTCTAATTTTTCATTCATTGTGTATTCCTCCGCTTCTTGTTCTTGCTTCTATACACATTCTCGCAAAATAATGTATTACACTCTATCGTATTTGCTTTCAATTTCATTACAATCGTGTAAGCTTAATTGCTTTCACTTGTAATATTCGTAAAAAATGTTTTTCTACTATACTACCCTACCCTTCTACCAACAGGAGAAACTACTAATACTACGGTTTCTTCTATTTAATGCTTTTTGTATAAAAAATGCATGAATATAATAAACTATATAGGGCATTGCTGTTTCAATTGGAATCGGTAATTGCATTTGTAGCACCTTGACTTTGTACGTAAAAAACGTGTAAACTGAAGGTGTAATGAGATTCTAACTACTCGGGAAGAATCTCCAAACGGTTTAGCGGCTAGGTGGCTCCTAGTTGCATTTTGTTTTGCCTTAAAATGTAAAACACCGCCCTTCATGGCTAGTGAAGGACGGTGTTTTACATTTTTTTTAGCTAAAGCATACGAATAATTCGATATAGCGTATCTGCTGCACGAAATAAATCCGTGGCAATTCTAAAGATGGCTAGTCTTTGAGTGCGACGCTTTTCCGCATTGGCTTTTACTCTTTCTACTCGGGAAAGGTTCTCCAAACGGTTCACCCCCTTTCGAGCGTAACCGTGTCACGCTTGGAGGCTAAAAGTATGCAGACGGACATGCCGACCGCAAGAATAATCATATCACGATTTTTTTGCTGGAATGCTCAATATTTTAAATATTAGGAAATAAGATACAGCATTTAAGCTATTCCCCCACACACATTTTCCATTGTATAGAAAGCTATTTGTTATAATTTCTGTAGAAACGGAATAAACTCCAGCTGTGCTTTCAAAAGATGTACAAGTTTTAACCCCTACAATCTTAAATCTTTAATATCATAAAAGTAATGGAATAGTCTGTTTGGAGGAATGTATATGAAGGTCACTGGTACTAAAAGTGGTAATTTCGATTTTAAAGAAATCGATACAGGCACACAAATTAATCATAATAAAACATTAACAAATGTTGATACAGATAATTTAAAGAACGTAAATTTAAAACTGTTTCCTGTTGTAAATGACTTTGAAATATTACTAACTAAGAAAAGTTTCAAGGGCAAGGGTAAACGCATCTATTTTTATAGTGCGAGTAGAAATGAGCAGTTAACTTTAATTCCTTGGTGGAACGATGCGGAAACCTTTTTAAAAGAATGGAATAAATGGGATATACCAACTGGAACCATTGACGAACCATTTTTCGATCTTAAGGAAGGTGGAAGAATTAATATTTTTGAACATAAAGGATTTATTTATATCTTGGAAAGCAGTGAATATAAATGTGAAAATAATATAATTAATACCTGGTATAAAATTCCTAGAGAAGTATATTTCAATGAATGGAAAAAATTATTAAAAAAGTTTGTAGGAAAGGGTATTAAGGTAATTGGTACGAAAAGTGGCGAATTCAGCTTTAAAGGGATCGATACATCTATTAATCATCATGAAACATTAACAAATATAAATGTAAATAATTTAAAGGACTTGAACTTGGAGCTTTTTCCTATTGTAAAGGATCTTGAAGTACTAATTTCTAAAAAAAAATTGAAACGTAGGGGTAAGCATATTTCATTATACAGCGCGAGTAGAAATGAGCAGTTAGCTACGTTTCATCGCTGGGACTGTGCTGAAGTCTTCTTAAAAGATTGGAGTAGTAGTAATATACCAACTGGAACCATTGATGAACCATTTTCCGATTTTGCGGAAGGTTGGCAAATGATTGTTTTTGAAGATAAGGGGTTTATTTATGTCTTAGAGGGTGAACGTGAAAGTAATATCATGCGCACTTGGTATCGAACGCCTAAAGAGGTATATTTCAATGAATGGCGTAAATTACTTAAAAGGTATAAGAGAAAGAATGAGCATATCAAGGTAATTGGCACTAAAAGTGGTGAATTTGATTTTAAAAGGGAAGATATATTTACAGATTCGCTTATTAATAATAATGAAACATTAACAAATGTTGTTATTGATAATTTAAAGAACTTGAATTTAGAATTGTTTCCTGTTGTAAACGACTTCGAACTCCTAATCACTAAGAAACGTGTGAAATTCTATAGTGAATTTGTATATTTTTATAGTAGGAGCAAAAATGAGAATTTAACTACATTTGAATGTTGGAAGAATGCTAAAACTTTCTTGAAAGATCTCAAAAAAAAGGATATACCAACTGGTACAATTGACAAACCATTTTCAGATATTGACCAAGGTTGGCAAATTATTATTTTTGAAGAAAATGGGTTTATTTATGTCTTACAAGGTGGTGAATTTGACCATGAAAATAATACAATTCACACCTGGTATCGAACTTCTAAAGAGGCATATTTCAATGCGTGGGGAAATTTGCTTAATAAATTTAAATGACAATAGTTATAAAACCATTCTAGTTGATGAAGAGCTATCAATTAGAGATCTACTTGAAGTGGTTCACTGCTAGAATAGGACTCTCACTTAGCATTATGCTATACTATTTCTATAATCGAAAGAGTAGAAAGAGGGATACTGATGCCGCATTTACAACAATTAAACGCTTACTTTACTGAACATCGCGAGGCTCATTTACATGAATTAAATGAATTTTTACGTATTCCAAGCATTAGCTCATTATCAGAACACAAAGGAGATATTCAAGATGCTGCTGAGTGGCTAGCAAATGCCTTCAACAAGCTAAACTTAGAAAACATCTCAATTACCCAAACAGCAGGTCATCCTGTTATTTATGCAGATTGGTTACATGCCGAAGGGCAACCCACTATTCTTTTTTATGGTCATTATGATGTGCAGCCTGTAGATCCATTACACTTATGGGAGAGCGAACCGTTTAATCCTACGATTCGTGACAATAAATTATTCGCACGTGGTGCAAGTGACGATAAAGGCCAAGTATTCATGCACTTAAAAATGATTGAAGCACTATTTGCTACAACTGGCACTTTGCCCGTAAATGTGAAATTCATTTATGAAGGGGAAGAAGAAATCGGCAGTCCTCATCTCCCTGCCTTTGTAGAAGAACATAAGGAAAAATTAGCTGCAGATTTAATTTTGATTTCGGATACTGGTCTTTATGGACCTGGAAAGCCTGCTGTGTGCTATGGTTTACGTGGATTAACAGGTGTGCAAATTGATGTACGCGGGGCAAAAGGTGATTTACACTCTGGTCTATACGGTGGTGGCGTGCAAAATGCGATTCATGCATTAGCTGAAATTTTAGCATCCTTCCGCGATGAACATGGCACAATTCAGGTAGAAGGCTTCTACGACAAAGTATTACCGTTATCAGAAGAAGAACGTGAGGCTTACCGTGCACTAGGCTTCGAGGAACAATCAGTGAAGGAAGAAGTCGGTGTGAAAGAATTGTTCGGGGAAACTGGCTATTCTTACTTAGAGCAAACTTGGGCTCGTCCGACACTAGAGGTTAACGGAGTGTTTGGTGGTTTCTCAGGCGAAGGCATTAAAACTGTATTACCTGCTGAGGCTGGCGCTAAAATAACATGCCGCCTTGTACCAAATCAAGAGCCAGAAGAAATTGTGGCACTCTTAAAAGCACATATCGAAAAACATAAACCAACTGGTGTTGAAGTAACGATTTCTGAATTCGATAAAGGGCGCCCTTTCTTAACGCCATTCGACCATCCATTTATTCAAGCGGCCGGATGCTCTTACGAAAAGGTTTATAACGTACCAACTGCTTACACACGAGGTGGTGGTTCGATTCCTATCGTAGCTGCATTCGATGAAATCTTGGAATTACCTGTCGTGTTAATGGGCTTTGGCTTATCCAGCGAAAACTTCCATGCTCCAAATGAGCATTTCCATTTAGAAAACTTCGATAAAGGTCTCCGTGTATTAGGTGACTATTTATATGAAGTAGCTGGTTTACAAAAATAAAGTATACTTCTCATTGTTTGTAGGCCTAGAATCTGTTTTTAACACGTTCTAAGACTTAATTAATCGACCCAAAAAGCCCCTCCGTGAGAGGGGCTTTCCTTATAAAGAGTTCGGTGTGAATCGGAAAGAATGAAAATCTCAGAAAAACGATAAAATTAGTCGATCGGCGTGTAGGCGGTGACTCCTTGTGGGACTAGCGAACAGCTTGAGACCCCTCAGGAGCGTTAGCGACGAGGAGGCTCAAGGTTCGCCCCTAGGAAAGCGTCCGCCGAAACGGAAATCAACGGCATCGAAGAAAAAGCCATGGCGGAAACGATGAATCGTTTCCGCCATGGCTTTTTATGGACTTTTCCAATGCCCTCAGTAAGAAGAGCTTTCCTTATACACACTATTCACCAAAAATCGTTACAATTTCAGCTGATGTTTTACGCTCTTTTGCCTTTGGAATATCATCAAAATAACCAACTTGCAACATCGCAATAACGCGTTCACCTGGCTGCACCTTTAACGCTTCTCGGCATTTCGGATTATCTAAAAAACCTGGTGTTTTCCAGCAAGAGCCGATACCTTTATCCCACGCGAGCAACTGCATGTTTTGAATAAAAGTACTTGCAGCAGCAAAATCTTCAAGACGTTCTTTTTGGCGTGCATCCTCCGGTACGATAACAAAAGCATAACCGCCAGGAAGAGTGAATTTCGTCATTTGTTTTGCTAGATCTTCACTTGAGAGATCCTGCCACTTCGGAATAGTTAAGTCTCGCAATAAATCATGAAGTGTAAATAACTCTTTACCGCACGCTACTACTAAACGCCAAGGTTCACGATTTCCATGATTCGGTGCCCATACAGCATCATCAATAATTGCTAGTAATTCTTCACGGTCTACAGGCTGCCCGTTAAATTTTTTAATTGAACGGCGCTCGATAATTGCATCTCTTACAGATAAAAAATGTTCACTCATTTACTTTATCTCCTTCTAGAACTTTACATCATATTATAATACGTGTTTTCTATCTCTCACATTATCACAAATCGTTGAGCTTTAAAATAGCTATCTCCCTAAGCAAAGCTATCATCAATATGAATGTAAAAATACGTCATACTTGGTGTATATGCAGTCGAATCCTCATAAAAATACGGTCGATTAATACTATCCGAAGTGTGCGCATTCACATACGGGATTCCATTCTGGATACTCGTGACAATAACAGAGTGATCAATTCTTCCATTCCCCTGAAAATCATAAAAAATAATATCCCCTAGCTCCAACTCCTCAGCATTTTGCACACGCCTACCTTTTAAGCCTGTTTTGGAGCCTTCTAGATACCACCTAAGGGAATGTGCGACAGACCAGCTAAAGCTCCAATTTCCCTGCTGAATCCACCATCCCTTATCTCTGCTTGGTGCACCTCGCATTGGTGCTCCCCCAGCAAGTAAGCATTGTGATATATAATTCGTACAATCGACATCAAAGTTCGGAAATGCAGGATTACGTCTGTTCCACCACAAATTCGCATACTGAACGGCTGCCTGCCTATTATACATTTTTGCCACGTTTCCCCTCCTTTCGTACATGATATGTAAAGATTGGAAAATCTATTAGTTTGGTTTACTCATCAATTATGCCTTGACGTAATTGTATCCAAATTTGCAATTATGTTCGGTTACCTACTGAATGAAGGTAAAATTGATGAAAGCGGTCACCTTCGATGCTATCTTTTCCAATTTTATGATAGTTTTTGCTACAATAGGAGTGAATGAAGTGTAGTTATTTAATTTATGAACAGAAGGGATGTTGAATGTGAAGCAGCATGCTGAGAAAGAAATCTTACAGCCTACTCTTTTATGCGATAAAAAAGGAAACTTGAATCCTGCTTCCATAGGATTTGCACGAAAACCTCTCATAAATAGCAATTTAAGTGGTCATATAATGCGCAAAAAGAAATGGAATTATTGGTGTGTATATGGTGATGAGATTTTATTCTCCGCTACTATTAGCCATCTAGATTACGCAGCGGTCTGCTTCGTATATTTCCTTGAATATGAAACACAGCGCTATTTTGAAAAAACCATAACAGTTCCACTTGGTGGCAAATTGAAAATGCCTACACAGGTGTTAGAATCAGTATCCTTTAGCAGTAGTGAAATGACTATCGATATGAGCTATATACACGCCGAAACTCATTTATCCGTTTCTATTCCTAATTTTGATGGAGACGTTTTACGTGCAAACCTTATCATTCAACACCCGCCAGCGGATGAGTCATTAAATGTGGTCATTCCTTGGAATCGCAAAACATTCCAATTTACTGGCAAACATCATACGCTACCTACCTCGGGAAATGTGACGATTGGTAATCGTCAATTTATATTTACGCCTGAAGAAAGTTTTGCCGTACTTGATTACGGACGTGGCGTTTGGCCGCGCGAAGCCACATGGAATTGGGGTATGGCGTCTCAACGTGTTCGTGGTCGGCGTATTGGACTCAATTTAGGGGGAAAATGGACAGATGGTACGGGAATGACTGAGAATGCCGTATTCGTTGATGGTAAAATGACAAAAATTCATGAGGATTTATTATTCGATTATGATCGAGAAGATTTTATGCAACGTTGGAAAGTAAAAACAAAGTTCACAAACCAGGTATCCTTAACTTTTTCTCCATTTTTTGAGCGTGTTGCGGCAACAAACGCTAGACTCGTAAAATCGGAAGTACATCAAATGTTTGGTTATTATGATGGCTCCGTTTTACTGGACAATGGTGAAACCCTCGTTATTAAACAAATGCTTGGTTGTATCGAAGAACATCGTGCAAAATGGTAACAAAAGTGGCGTCTCAAAGGGAATTTGAAACGCCATCTTTTTGTGCTTTAGTTTCCTTGCAAAGTAGCAAGCATTTTTTCCGGGTCATCTGTAAAAATCGCGTCTATACCTAGCTGCTGTAATTCTTTCACATTAGCGGTATCATTGACCGTGTAAACACGTACAATAGAGCCCTTTTCAAGTGCTGCACCAACAGATTTCCTGAAAGCTGTAGGCAAGCTAACATGTAGAGCATTGGTCGGGATTTGGGCTGTGTAGGATGTAAAATCAATTAAAATTTCAGCAAATAATGCAGCCGTTTCAATATAAGGCGCCATTTGTGACACCATTTGGATTGATTCATGGTTAAAGGAAGAAATAATAACTCGTTCCGTCATTTGAAATGTTGCTACTTCCTTTAACACAAGCGTCTCAATACCTTCGTAAGAAAAAACATCCGTTTTTAACTCAATGTTAATACGGTGATGAGTGCCTGCAAATAGCTCTAAAACTTCTCCAAGCCTTGGAATATTTTCTCCTACGAACTCATCAGCATACCAGGAACCAAAATCAAATGCTCGTAGCTGCTGAAGCGTATAATCTTTTACATAGCCTGTACCATTAGATGTGCGGTCAATTGTTTCATCATGAATGACGACCACTTCCCTATCTGCAGTTAAATGAACATCTAGCTCGATACCCGTAATAGGTAATTTTGATGCTGCATAAAAAGCAGCACCTGTATTTTCAGGATAGTGTGACGATACACCTCTATGCGCAAATATGTCCAAACGAATCCCCTCCCTTTTCTTGTTACTTAACAGTCTAACAGTAAGTAGATTATTACACTTACCCTTGAAAAGTAAAATTTTGTATAGTAATATGAGAACCTATTTTCATTATGCCGAGGCGTAATTGTATCTGTCGCTAAGCTTTCGTTACAAAAACGTCCTTCACAGACGCTTCGTTGTCACTTCGCTTTCGTGCAGATAAACAATTGCTTTAGGATTTTGAACTTGTGATGGCCTGCTTAGATGTAGGATTGTTAGCTGATACCGTATGGATGTATACGAGTTGGGCTAACATCCAAAATGCACTGTTTTCAAATCCATGACATCCACTGAATAAATCATATTTGTAAGTACTTAGGAGGTGCAAAAATGACTGCACAACACCCAGATTTTCAAGCTGAACTGGAGCGGCTCACCTACACCAAAAACTATATGCAACAAATTTTAAACGAGTCTCAAAGAGATTTGCAATCTGCACAGGAAAATATTCGTAAGTCGATGGCAGATCTTGATTATTTAGATTCGAGTTTGAGCTATTTGAACATCTTAGCAAACGCTCGCTTCTTTGAAATGGCTCGCAATCAAAAAGAAGGCTTAGAGGCTGTTCAAAAAAAGCCTTATTTCGCCCGTATCCATTTCCAAAAAACCGGAGATCCAGAAGAGTTCTTATATATTGGTAAAACATCCTTATTTCATCGTGAAACGCATGAGCCAATTATTGTTGATTGGCGTTCCCCCGTAGCAAATGTCTATTACGACGGACGACTTGGGGATATGGAATATGATGTTCGCGGAGAAGTTCACAAAGGACATTTATTTGCCAAGCGCCAATATAAAATTGAAGATGGGCAGTTGCTCGATATTCGTGATATCGACTTAACAACTAATGATGAATTACTGCAAGAGGCGTTAGCTGGCAAAGCAGATGTTCGTTTAACAGAAATCGTCTCAACTATTCAGAAAGAGCAAAATGAAATTATTCGCGCTCACCTCCGACAGCCGATTATCGTACAAGGTGCTGCAGGCAGTGGAAAAACAACGATAGCCCTCCACCGTATCTCGTACTTTTTGTACACAATGGGTGAGAATTTCAATCCGGAGCAGCTCATGATTTTAGCACCTAATAAATTATTTATTGATTATATTGGTGATGTTTTACCTGAGCTTGGTGTCGATAAAATTTGTCAAACAACGTTTTCGGACTATGTTCTAGCCGCGACAAAGCTAAAATTAAAACTACGTAACCCAAATGAACAGCTAGAGTCACTTGTTTCAGATGGTGCCAACCAGCCAACTGCTTGGATTTCTGAAATAAAAGGCTCGCTTTATTACCGTGATGTAATGGAACGATATGTGCAAAAAATTGAGCACGAAATTGCGGCACAATTTGAAGATGTATTTATTGAAAAATATCTTATTATGCGTGCTTCTCATTTAAAGAAGTTATTTTTATATGAGTTTTCCTATATGCCAATTGAGAAGAGACTCGCGCATATAAAAAAGGTGATGGCGAGCCATGTTCGTCAGAAGAAACAGGCTGTCTTAAATATGTTACATGCTAAATATGACGAAGCACTTGGTAAAGCTTTAAACGGTATTCGTGACGATGAAAAACGTCGTCGCGTTGTCACAAAGTATATCGATGAACGCGATGAACGTATTCCCGCAATTGAAAAAGAAACCAAATCAACAGTATCTGCGTACATGCGGCGCTTTGCTAAATATAATATCAAAACGCTCTACCGTACTCTTCTTACAAATGCAGAACTATTAGCAGAACTTGCTCCCGAATGGCATTATCTCGAACAACAACAGTTTTTACAAGTACATGTAAAGGAACAATGGGTGTCAGAAGATTTAGCGGCCATTTATTATTTACAAGCACGCATAAAAGGCATTGCTGATGAATGGAAAATGCGTGTCGTGTTCATTGATGAAGTACAGGACTATAGTTTATTCCAACTTGCTGCTTTAAAAACGGGGCTTGAAACAGACATGTTTACAATGGTGGGCGACCTAGCTCAAGGGATTCATAGCTATCGCTCACTAACTGCCTGGGAACCTGTACAAAATTTATTTCCACGTGCTAGCTTTCGAACGCTGCAAAAAAGCTACCGAACAACGATTGAAATCATGGAAGTCGCAAACGAAATTTTAGCGCAAATGGATGAACAACTTCCACTAGTTAAACCTGTCGTGCGTCATGGAAATCCACCAACCTTTGTGCAGGCAGCATATTTTAATGCCCAGCAAATCGGACAGATTTTTGATAGCATTCGTGCCAATGGACATCAGTCAATTGCTTTGATTTGCAAAACAACAGTCGATGCAATTGGCATGCATCAGGCACTAACGGATTACGGCATTACTTCGCAGCTACTGACAGAGGATGAGTCAATAAATCAGCAAATGTTACTCGTAGTACCAAGCCATTTAGCAAAGGGGCTTGAATTTGATGCAGTGATTGTTGCAGCCTTTAACACGCCCTTTTTTGATTCGAAAATTGACCGTAAACTTCTCTACGTTGCGTTAACGCGCGCGATGCATGAGCTATACTTAATCGGCCCAACAAAAAAGACATTTCTGTTAGAAAATTAAAAAGAGTCGCTACCAAGCCGACTCTTTTTGATTACAATGGATGAATAGCAAGGTTATTTATGTCTTGGTGGCAGACGATAAAATTTACCCTTTGATAAATATGCTTTGACAACCTTCCACCATGACCTAGGGGCTTCCTTTGGAGGAGACTTCTTTTTTGGCAACGCCGGCATGCGCATGATAACGACTCCTTTCATCAGGCTTATTAATACTATATGGGCATAGTACGTATTTATGATAAAAAAAGAGCGTGATCACTGTATTGATTGCATTATGACCAATTGAAGGTTCCCTTGGGATTGATAGTTCTATTAAGCATACAAGACGATTAATGTTTACATTGTGTCACTCAATCACACCTACTAGATGATTAATTGACATTTTTCATAAATAAAAAGAGTGAGTAGCGAGGCATTTGCCTCACCCCTCACTCTTCTTTTATTTTTTTACGTAATAGTCAATTTGCTGGGCTTTCATAAAGCCTGCCTTTTCATAAACAGAAAGCGCCTTTCTGTTTTCGATTTCAACATCTAGCATGACGTGCTTTGCGCCAATTTGGCTAGCATAATTCTTCGTAAATGACAATAATGCTGTACCAATACCTTGTCCCTCATACATTGGATGGACGGCTAACGCTGTCACCCATTGGACTTCATTTTCCTCCGCTGTTGTCACTGTACCAACAACCTTACCATCTTTGTGGGCCACCCATAAATTACGCCCATTATTAGATGTATTAAAGGTAATCAGTTCTAGTGATTCCTCCGGCAAATCACCAAAAGCCTCACTATAAATTGAAACTAGCTCCGCTTGCTCTCCAGCATAAGCAGCTATAATGACCTCATCTTGTAGTACCACTGGCTCTGCCTTAGTTTCTAACGTTGCCTCTGAAAAACTGTACGTATAACAACAATTTTCAATAAACGTATGACCATAAGGTGAACCATCAATGACTAATGCCAATTGGCCTTCTGCGCCACGTTCTAACAGTCCAGCTTGTAAAACTTCTACTAAAGCTTTACCAATTCCCATTCGACGATAACTTGGTAAAACAACTAGCGACCACTCATACGTATATAGACCCATTAAATCAATAGCACTTGCGGCACCAACTAATAAATCCTTGTCATCGTCATATGCTAGCACCATAAAACCTTTTGATTCAAAAGAGCCTGCTAACGGTATATTCATAATCGTTTCGTATACTCGATAATCATGTATTGTTGCTTCTTCGCATAATGTTCTTAATTCATTCAATGTTTCGCCGTCTAACGGAAAAGACACTGTAATTACAGAAATTTTCATCATTTACTCCGTTCTTTTACCAGACTATTGCCCTATTGTAGCAAGAAAGAAAATAAGCTGGCAACATTATTATGTGTGTTTACCAGCTTATTTTTACCCTTTACTCACAGGTACTAAAACCTCCACTTCAAAATGAAGTATAAATTCGTTTGAATGAGAGATTAAGCACTCATAATTATTCGATTAATTCACACCAACATTATATACATCACCTCATATAAGAGGCTGTTTTAACAAAATAATTGGCGGAAGAATGGTAGACTACGAACTCGTTTTGCTAGTGCAACATCCGCACTAGCAAAACCTATGCATCGTAGTCCTTTCCCTACCTTAAAGTCCCACTTTATGATTATAAATGATGGGCAGACGATTCAAGCATTTGCGCGTAAATCCCACCAGAAGCAATCAACTTCTGTTGTGGACCCGCCTCAACTAACTCACCTTTTTGCATCACAAGTACAATATCAGCATTGTACACAGTATTTAATCGATGAGCAATTACAAAGCTTGTACGACCTTGCATCAACGTATCCAGTGCTTCTTGAATAGCTAGTTCAGTAACCGTATCAATGCTACTTGTAGCCTCATCGAGTAATAAGATTTTGGGATCTGCGATAAGTGCTCGGGCAATAGATAGCAGTTGCTTTTGTCCTTGGGAGATTTCACTTCCGTCTGCCGCAAGAAGTGTGTCGTAGCCATCTTTTAGCTTCATTATAAAATCGTGTGCGTTTGCACGTTGCGCCGCTTCTTCAATTTCTTCATCACTAGCATCTAATCGTCCATAGCGAATATTTTCTCGCACCGTTGCTTCAAATAAAAACGGATCCTGTAACACAAAGGCCATTTGCGAGCGTAGTGCTTCACGTTCAATCCGTTGCACGTTTATACCATCAAATAGTACCTCGCCCTTCGTTACTTCATAGAACCTAGCAATAAGCTGGAGAATCGTTGTTTTCCCCGCACCAGTTGCACCAACCAGTGCAACAGTTTGACCTGGTTCTACTTGAAAACTTACATTCTTTAGTGTGTAGGCTTGCTCTGACTGTTCATATTTAAAATAAACATGTTGGAAGGCTACATTTCCTTTAAGCACGTGCCTTTGTGAGGCAGGAAGTTCGAACTCCTGTTGTTCATCAAGTAAAGAAAATACACGTTCCGCACCTGCAATCGCTGAAAGTACTGTATTGAATTGATTGGCCAAATCATTTAATGGACGAGTAAACTGTCGTGCATACTCCGTGAATATAACAATTACTCCAATCGTCACATGACCGTAAAGTGCCAGGATCCCTCCAATTCCCGCAACAATCGTGAAGCTCATATTATTTAAAAAATTCATGACCTTAGGGATATAGCCTGAATACGTTTGTGCCCAAAAGCCTGTTCTTTTTAAGCGTAAACTTTTGTCACGAAACTCCGCTTTCACACGTTCCTCCTGTGAAAATGCCTTGACAATTCGCTGCCCAGAAATGGTCTCTTCAATCATTCCATTAAGCGCCCCTATCGCCGCTTGCTGTTCTTTAAATAACGGCGCTGTCCGACGTGTAATCCAACGCATCGCTAAAAACATGATTGGGATAATTGTCATTGTAAGTACAGTCAATAGCGGACTCAAACTTAGCATAATGACAAGCGTACCTCCGAGCGTTAGCACACTTGAAACAACTTGGATAAAGGAGCTGTTCAATGTTGAACTAACTGCTTCTATATCATTTGTCACACGGCTCATTAATTCCCCATGTTGGCGCCGATCAAAAAACGATATCGGAAGACTTTGGAAATGTGCAAACACACTTGTTCGTAGTCTGTAGATTGTTTGCTGAGCAATACCAATCATCCAATAATTTTGTAAAAATAATGATACAGCTAACAGCGCATAGATTCCTATTAGCAAAAAGATTCTACTACCCAATCCCTCAAGTTCCCCGTGCATCACGTACATATCAATCATTTTTCCTATTAAATATGGACCTAGTAGTGCCAAAATTGAGCTTGCCATAACGAGTAAAAACACAATAATTAAAAGTACACGCTGTTCATCGACAATTTTCCATAAACGCCCTAGCGTACTTTTCCAATCGGTAGCACGAGGTCCCCTTTTTTTCTTCACGACCTGCTTTAAATCATCCTTCGTCAAAATCGGTTCATAGCCAAAAGGTTTTTGGAAAAATCCCATTATTCCTCCACCTCCTGTTGGGAAATTGCGATTTTTTTATATAACAGAGAGGACTGCAAAAGCTCATCGTGCGTGCCATATGCAACCACCTCACCTGCATCTATTAAGAGAATGCGGTCTGCCTCTTTAGCCGTACGAATTTTTTGTGTGACGACAAGCATCGTTGCTCTTTCATCGCTCAAAGCCTCCCACAACGCCTGCTCTGTTTTCACATCAAGAGCACTAGTACTATCATCAAGCATTAATAAATGCCCTTTCCTTAGTAATGCCCTAGCGATAGATAATCGTTGCTTTTGACCTCCAGATAAATTCACACCCTTCTGCCCAACACGTGTATCGTAACCATTTGGAAAATCCTCAACCGAAGCATGAATTTGCGCTTGCATAGTTGCTTTAAGCACTTCGTCCATTTCAGCCTCTGCATCACCCCAACGAATGTTTTCAGCAATGCTACCTGTAAATAACAAAGATTGCTGAGGTACATAACCTATGATCTCACGCAGCTCCTGTAGATCCCATTGTTGTACATCTTTTCCTTCTACTGAAATCTGACCTGACGTCACATCATAAAAGCGAGGAATAAGTTGTAATAACGTAGATTTACCAGCTCCTGTTGCTCCCATAATCGCTAACTTCTCACCAGACTTTACTTGAAAGCTCACATTGGACAATACAGGGTTCTCTGCACCTGGATACGTAAAACTCACGTTATCAAATGCTAACTCACCAAACTTCATCTTGCTAGAAGCTTCTTCAGAAGTAGAAATAACCTCTACTTCATTTTCAACAGCCAACACTTCTGCCATACGTTCTGCTGAGGCTTTGGCACGCGCATAAAAAATAATGATAAAAGCGAACATCGAAAACGAGCCTGTCATACGCATTGCATAATTGACAATGGCTACGATATCTCCGAGTGGCATTGAACCTGCAGCAATTTGCTTTGTACCAAACCATAGTACTGCAAGTAGACTCATATTCATGATAAATAATAGTACAGGCATAATATACTCCATGGTGCGTAGAGCCTTCACCGTATCTATTTTTAAATGTGATGCCACCTGTTCAAAGCGTGACGCCTCATATGTACCACGCAAATAAGCCTTCACTAAACGAATGGCTTGTAGATTTTCCTGTAGTACACGGTTTAATCGGTCCACACGTTTTTGTACTCGTCCAAAATAAGACACACCCTTTGACACCATAAAAACAAGAAACACAAAAATAATCGGCGCACCTATTACCAAAAAAAGGGCTAGCTTTGCATTCACGACAAAGGCCATTACGATACTACCCACTACTGCAAGCGGTGCCCGTAACATAATACGTAGGCTCATAAATAGCACCGTCTGTACTTGTGTCACATCATTCGTTAACCGAGTAATCAGAGAGGCCGTTGAAAACTTTTGATATGTAGTAAGCGTGAACGATTGAATTTTCTCAAACATTGCGTTTCTTAAGTCAAAGGCAAAGCTTTGTGCTGTATGCGATGAAAAATAAGAATTGACTACTCCTGCTATAAAAGCTAGGCAAGATAAAATGAGTAAGACTGCTCCCCATTGCCATATCATTTCATGATTTTGAGCACGTACTCCTTCATCTATTATTTTGGCCATAATGATTGGTTGAACAAGCTCCACAAATAATTCTAACAACATTAAACATAAAGCAAATATTGCCGTCCATTTATAAGGCCTTACATACGAAAAAATTTCTTTCACTTTCTCACCCCTTGTTTGAGAAGATATATCACTGCATCTCGATTTAGTTCTAATTACCTCAACGAATAATATTTTTATGCTTTTTCACCGGCAATGGAAAGCCATGTTACACAAACAAGCATAACAAACACACCCATTAATTGCCAAAATCCTAATGACGTACCAAACATTATTACAGAAATAACCATAGCCGTTAACGGTTCAATACTTGATAGGATACTCGTCTCTACAGCTGTAATATATTTCATGCTGCTTAAAAAAAGGACAAAAGCGATTGTGCCGAAGACAATTAATGCGATTATTAAACCTGTAACCTTCAAATCCATAAAAACGAGCCACTGATTTGATTGCCAAATTCTACTTACAATTCCTAACGTTAGACCACCAATTAACATACCCCAGCCCACAACAAGCAGTACACTCCATTCTTTCATGAGACGTGCTGGATATAGTGTGTAGAATGCAAAAGTTAAGCCTACCGCTACTCCCCATAATAAGGCTTTATTACTAACTAACAAAGCGTCAAATGAAGCGTTCGTTAGTAATAAAAATAATCCCCCTAGTGTACCAATAATCCCTAATACTTGATATTTAGGTGGCCATTTCTTTAAACTAAGAGAGACATAAGCAACAACAAAGATTGGCGCTAAAAACTGAAGTAAGGTAGCTAGTACCGCATTGCTTTCATTTATCGCTGCTACGAAGGCATATTGTACACCCAACATCCCTGCTACTCCAAAGATGATAAGCTGTCTACTCCATGTTTTTTGTTGCCATATAGCAAAAATATTTTTTCCTGTTAACATTAAGTATGTGAGTAATACAATACCTGCAACTGACAAACGAATTGTTAACATAAAAGAAACTGTTAATGGCGTATGATTGAGCAACCATTCCATTAAAGGTCCTGTTGCCCCCCACAGCATCGAACCAGAAATAATAAAAATTAATCCTTTTAACCGTTCCATACCAATCCCGCTTCCTAATATTCGTACTAATTTTTGTTATTTTTCATCAAAACTATTTATATTTTTTATTAGTATAGTCCTAACGTTCTACTCTATCAAATATTTACAAATATATTCATAATGACTAATTCCCGATAATTCTCTATAATATTAGTATATATTGATTACCCAAGGAGATTGAAAAATCATGAGTCAAATCCATAAATCATTTACGATTGATGAATATTATTTAAATTCACTTCCTTTTCCTGCATTTGTCATAAACCAAGAAGGACAAGCTTCTATTTGGGGAAAGAATGCTGAACAGCTATTTGGTTTTTCTGCTACTAATATTAAAGGACATACTACTCCATTCATACATGAAAATCTACTACGCCAGCTTTCATTAGAAACGTTCCAATCAATACTTCAAAGTGAGGACAGTACGTATTTAGATAAGATTCAAGTGTATACAAGTTCAAATGAAGAAATTACTACGGCATTGTTGGCTAAACCGTTTATCGAACAAGGTGAACGCTGTATCCTTTTAATGTTTATGTTACCTGAATTAATGATTAATTCTGTATCAAATAGTCGCACTTTTGCAGACTTAAAGTATGGTTTAGACTCAACATTCATGACTGTAACGCTTGACCAGGACGGATTTATTTTAGAATGTAATGCTGAATTCCTAAAAATAAGTCAATGGACACCAAAACGTGTTATCGGTAAAACATTTTGGCAACTGTTCCCTGATAACGATGTGAGTGAAAAAATAACAAATACCATCTGGCGCAATTTAAACAATAGTAATACATGGCAAGGTGAAGTCGAGAAAGTAACGAAGACTGGCCAATCCTATTGGGTACTTTTAACAGCTATTCCAACGTTTAATCTCGGAACCAATGAACAACAGTTTATTTTAATTGAGAAAGATATTACGAAATCAAAAACAATTCAGCATCAACTTGAAAAAATTGCCTATATTGATACCGAGACAGGTCTAATGAATGCACACCGTCTTGAAAAAGTGATTTCCGACATGATTGAAGAGGATAGACACTTCTCATTTGTATATTTAAGCATCGATAAATTTTACACATTAAAAGAGTTACACGATCAGCAAATTAACCAGAGCCTGATCATTGAATTTACAAATCGTATAAAAATGTATTTCCAAGACAGTGCAATGGCACGTATAAATGAAAACGATTTTGTTGTTATAACACCTTTAAGTGAGTGGTTTATTCAGGGCTTCTTATCTTACTTACAACAGCACCCAATATACAGTAGTAATATTGCTGTGCCTATTTCCATTAGCGGTGGCATTACACGCTTCCCTGAAGATCAAACAACCTTCTCTCAATTAATGAAGGCATCCATCGCAACAATTACATCGGTACGTGAGGCTGGTGGAGATAAAATTGTCTCACTATCTAAAGCAACACATAAAGCTTTAAATCGTAAGGCTTTAATTGAAAAACGCTTACTACAAGCGCTTGATCAGAAGAACCTTAAGGTGCTTTATCAGCCACAAATTGATGTTAAAACAGGCAAAATTTCTGTCGTAGAAGCACTAGTACGCTGGGAAGATGAGGTAATGGGTGTTGTTTCACCAGATGAATTGATTCCAATTGCTGAAGAAACAGGGCTCATTAACAATATCGGTTCATTTATGTTAGAAAGAGCTTGTGAGCAGGCGTTGATTTGGAAAAAAGCTGGCCTGCATTTAAAAGTAGCCATCAACTCTTCAGTACGTGAGTTTCGTGATAAAAACATGGCCAAATCCATACTTGATATGTTAGCAAAAACAGGTTGTCCTGCGAGCCTTCTTCAAATTGAAATTACAGAGAAGTTCGCTTTAGAGGCAGAAGCTGCAACCTTTATTACGCAACAAATGCGTAAGCTTGAAAACGAAGGTATTGTTTTTGTATTAGACGATTTCGGTATTGGCTATGGTTCATTCCGCTATATGCAGATTCTACCAATAGATACATTGAAAATCGATCAAACATTTACAAGGTCCATATTAAAGTCTGAAAAAACACAAAAGCTAATGCATGGCATGGTGCAATTAGGTAAATCTATGGAACTGAAGGTGGTTGCTGAAGGTGTCGAAACCGCCGAACAAGCAGATCTTTTAGTCACATATGGCTGTGATGCCATTCAGGGTTATTATATTAGTAAGCCTGTTACACCAGAGGAAATTGAGGAATTGCTTGTAAAGTAATATTATTTTTGGCTGTCCAACTTATTGGACAGCCTTTTATTTTTAAGTCAGTCTACATCACTAGCTTTATTTTTTGTATACTTTTTAATGTTCGTTTTGCTCAAATACATTGCACGGAATATAAGCTGCATAAATACCTCTGCAAATACCAGCCCCATGACAATCGCACCAGTAATTAAAAACGCCTTTAGACCATATTGCAAGCCTTGTAAATAATCATCTTCTACAACGTTCCGCATTGCGTTGTAGGCCATTCCCCCCGGCACAAGCGGAATGATACCAGCAACAATAAAAATAATCATCGGCATTTTAAAACGCCGTGCATACATGTGTGCAACAATGGCAACTACAAACGATCCGAAGAAAGATGCATTTACAACATCCATTCCACGTTCTGTTAATACAAAATAAATAAGCCAGCCAACTACGCCAACAAAACCACAATGAAACAAAGTTTTTCGAGGTACATTAAAAATAATCGCGATACCTGCTGTTGCAAAAAAACTAACGATTAATTGTACGATTATATCCAAATTATCCGCCTCCTAAAATGATAGGATGACGGCAATTGCTGCACCGATCGCAAATGCTGTTAAAAACGCCTCTGCTCCCTTTGCCATCCCTGACATAAAATGACCTGCCATTAAATCCCTCACCGCATTCGTAATTAAGATACCCGGTACAAGTGGCATGACAGAACTAATAATGATTTTGTCTATTTCTGCACCGTATCCAGATTTTACTGCGAAAAAGGCAATAAGACCAATTACTAACGAAGCAGAGAATTCAGAGAAAAATTTCACCTTTGTTAAATAATTCATCAACACCAACATAAGGAATCCTAGCCCTCCCGCTATAAACGCAGCAGGAAAATCCGACCATCCGCCTTTAAACATTATAAGAAAACAACCACTTGCAAGAGCGGCTGATAAAACTTGCATATAAATTGGTAAAAAATAATTTGTTTTTTGTATCGACTTTAACTCGTCATAAGCCTCATCTAATGTTATTATGTGAGATGTGAGTCTACGAGATACTGAATTTACCAATGCAATTTTTTGCAAATCTGTAACTCTGCTGGAAATTGAAGTGATTCTCGTCGGCTGTGTCTTACCTAACGAAAAAATGATACCAGTAGGTGTAGCATAACATTGAGCATCAAGCATATTTTGAGACTGTGCCATACGCAGCATCGTATCCTCCACACGGTATGTTTCCGCACCACCTTCGATCATGATACGTCCTGCGAGTAACAAGCAGTCAATTGTAAACTCATTATCCGCTTCATTTAAGTTCATTACAGTTATCTACCTCCTTCATAAGGTTCCTTGCCAATAGTAAATAGTATCGAACTGCTGATAAAAACTCAACCGTAAATATTCAACATTTTTTTTACATGATTTGTAGATACATATAACTTTTTCAATGGTTCATACGTCTGATTGTATAGATAAATAATTTACAGAGGGGAGCGTATCCAACATGATGCAGGAACGCAGAAAACGACGCGGCCCAATGATTGATTTCCTATTAATCGGCCTCATTATTACATTAACATCCATCATCCTTGTCATTATCCTATCAAAGGATGACTTTAAGTTTCAAAAGATTAGTGCTTCAAAAGATTCAAACTCAGATTCTTTAAATAGTAATTTATCGACTGAAAGCTCTGCGTTTCCAGGGATACGTATTGTATCAGACGTTTCCAATGATAAACGCACACCTTTTGCCATTCACTACCCTCAAACAGAAAATAAGGTTTTTAATGACACCGTATTACAGTACATAACGGACTCAAAAGAAAACTACTTGGCGGAAATGAAAAAGAATAGCACCAAAGATGCAATGGGCGAGCTAAATATTAGCTTTGAGACCTTTCCATATCACGAACAATATTATTCTTTTGCCCTAACAAAAATGCAATACTTAGGCGGAGCCAATCACGAAGTTTCTACAAAGACGTTTTTCTTTAACAATGAAACCGGAGAACAAATCGATATAAAAACATTATTGCAGAACGACGAGAATAACTTATCGACAATTGCTACACATGTCCGCAAAGATTTACAACAAAATCCTCAACTAAAAGATGAGCTCAATAAGGATGCGTTACTGACAGCAACGGAGCCAAAATGGGCAAATTTCGAGCGTTTTGCTATTGTGGATGACGCGTTACTCTTTTACTTCGATGAATATGAAATTGCAAACGGTGCGGCTGGTACCCCAATTGTAAAACTGCCACTTACACTTATTAATCCATTGCTAGCATCTGATTTTCAAATTGCTATGGAAACGATGGAACCGACCAAGCCACAAACTCCAGGAGATCCAAACGCTAAGCGTATTGCGTTAACTTTTGACGATGGCCCACATCCCATCGTTACAGAACAAATTTTAGACACCCTTGATAAATATCATGCAAAAGCTACATTTTTTATGCTTGGTAGTCGCGTACAATATTATCCTGATATTGCTAGAGATGTTCTTGCACGTGGACATGAGGTTGGGAACCATACATGGAACCATCCTGTATTAACAAAATTGCCATCAGAGCAAGTCTTAAAGGAATATTCTTCAACAGCAGCAGAAATTGAATTAGCTATCAATCAAGGTGCAACTGTCTTTAGACCTCCGTACGGTGCAACAAACAAAGATATTAATGCTCAAATTCCAATTCCGGTAGTACTATGGAGTATTGACACAATGGATTGGAAACACCGTAATGCACAACAGTTACTCCCTTATGTTAAAAATCATCTGCACAATAATGCAATTGTCTTAATGCATGATATTCATCAATCAACCGCAGATGGACTGGATGCCGTACTTGCCTTTTTACAAGAGCAAGGTTATGAATTCGTGACAGTATCTGACATTCTACCGTATCGCCAATAAGCAATAACATTAGTAATAGTGAGAGAACTTCTATCAACATTACCCATCTAATCAATGAAAAAGTCCAATGAACTCCTTAGAATTCATCGGACTTTTTTTATTTTATTTGAAGTGTGTCGAGTGCTTTGAAGTCCTTTAGCTGATAGCTCTTCACTTCATTGCGTGCAACTGTGTATAGAGCATCATCTATATAGACCACACGCTGTACAAGTTGCTCCCAGTCTTCATACTGATCACCTGAATTCTTGCTAATAATGTTACCCTTTAAAACTATTCCCTTTTCTGCTGTGATTTCATAAACTTGTGCGCCTTGGCCTTGGTATACTATTTCATCCTCTTTCCCTGCTTCATACAGCACTACCGGGAAGCCGTAGTAATTGTACTCGTTATTATGGAATAACGCTTTGGGATCGTATTGTACGTCTGAATGAGAACCTTTACCTCCGATTTTCACCGTTGATTGCTCTTTCGGATTTTGGAAATCTGATACATCAAATAAAGACATTTTCATATTCGTTGTAACGGTAAAGTTACGCTTCGAATAGGTGTCATAGCGCTCTTCTGTATCGTAACCAATACCGATTAGGTGTGTTTCATCCAATGGATGTAAATAGTTGCTGTAGCCAGGAATTTTCAATTGCCCTAACACAGTTGGTTTCTTTGGATTTTCTACATCAATGACAAAGAGTGGATCAACTTGCTTGAATGTCACAACATATGCTTTCTCTCCCATAAAGCGAGCGGAATATACTTTTTCACCAGGTGCTAAATCCTTCACCGATCCAAGTTCTTTTAAATTTTTATCTAAAATGAATAGGTGGTTACGAGATACGTTTTTTTCATCCCACATATTCCCTTCTGTTGTAACAATGCGGAAATTACCTTTATATTCATCCATTGAATATTGATTTAGCACAGATCCCTTTACCTCAGCCGCACCGACAAAATTCAATGCCGTGCCATCAATATCCCATTTAAATACTTGTGTATCTACTGGAGTTGGCATCCAAATCATATCCATGACCCTCTCGCCTGCAATGCCTCCTCGATTTCCATCATAAATCGGTGTCGTTAAATACAGTGCATTTTCCGACATGTATAGCCCGCTACTACCGCCTAAGTAGCCTTTCGTATTGGCTTTTGTTTGGGCACCATTTTTCATATCCACAGCGGTAATCAAGCTATACGAGCCATCCATTGTGTTTGGTAATATAGAAATTTTCTCAAGCGGTAAACTTTTATAGTCTTTACTTACTGTACTATCATAAGTTTTTGGCTTTAAATCTAGTGTTTCGCCTTCCTTTAACATCCAATAATTTGGATGCATATTACCGATTAAATATAGTGTGTCATTAGTAATACGTATATCCTGTAAGTATCCCTCTTGTGCTACCTCACGTATAAATTTTGGATTTTTCGGATTTTTTATATCATAAAAAGTTGCCGTTGTCATGCTCTTGCCTACTTTTTCGATATACTCAGTTCCGATTGCTATTAATATATTATCGTACAACGCAAGCTTTGAAATATACTTTGATTCTTTTAGCTTGACTGTCGTGGCTAATTTTAAGTTTTTCGGATTGCTGGCATCTACAACCGTTATACTTTGATCTTTTACCGCATAGATTATGTCATTTTTGACAACGACAATATCTCCTTCTTCTACACCATCTACTTGATTATTTGTCGTAGAGGTGTTGTTAGAATCAGCCGCGGGGCTTGCTTTATCTTCGCTACTTGTAAAATTTTCTGTACTTGATTCTAATTCAATCTCACTATTACCATTCGCTACAACCGCTTTGAAATATTGTTGCAGTTCTTCCTCAGATTTTACGGTTTCCAATTTCTCTACGACCGTAAATGCAATGACATGTGATGCTGTTTTAAGCTCACTTTGTACAAATGCTTGCTTTTTGACATATAATTTATAACTTCCTGGCACTAAGTCACTAACGACAAGTGTTTTACTATCTTCTCCCAAAGTAATCGTTGCAGTTACTTTTTGCCCATTAACATTCGTTACAAAGACATTTTCATCTGTTATCTTGCCAGCTTTTAATGTTTTAGAGAATGACGCTTTCCAGCTTTGAGTTGCCATAATGGTATTGACTGCCTTTGCCTCAGCTTTGGGAGCCATCATAAAAGTAAAAATTCCTGGTAGTACAGCTAGCACTGAGATGAGCATAATTGCTATCCATCTATTTTTCATGTTTTTCCACTCCTTCATATACCTGTTTATTCATTAGACTGACAAAAGATAGGAAAGTTACATTTTTTTGATAATTTTTTCATAAAAAAACGAGGGGAATGAATCCCTCTCGTTTACTCTTCAAACGGCCATCTCGGCAACATTTTTTCTAATGCTTTATCATTTCGTCTACCAAGTACATAATCTGCTTGCATAATTGTATGAATTTCACGCGTACCTTCATAAATTACCGGTGCCTTTGAGTTACGTAAAAAACGCGCAACTGGATAATCATCCGAATAACCGTATGCTCCATGAATCTGGAGTGCGTCATCCGCTGCTTTATTAGCAAAATCACAGGCTTGCCATTTCGCAAGAGATGTTTCCCTTGTGTTACGGATACCTTTATTTTTCAACTCGCCAACACGATAAACAAGCAGGCGGCTCATTTGATAGCCTGCCTCCATCTTCGCAAGCATCTGCCCAACAAGCTGATGCTCTCCAATCGGCTTTCCAAACGTTTCGCGCTCATGGCAGTATTTCACGCTTGACTCGATACATGCTTGAATAAGACCAACTGCCCCTGCCGCTACTGTAAAACGACCATTATCCAGTGCTGACATCGCAATTTTAAAGCCTTCTCCTTCTTGACCTAGCCTATTTTCTACGGGTACGCGCAAATCTTCGAAAAAGAGTTCTCCAGTATTACCTGCACGAATACCATACTTCCCTTTGATAGCCTTGGAAGTAAAACCAGCCATTGAACGCTCAACAATGAAAGCACTAATACCATGATGCTTTTTTGATTTATCTGTGTAAGCAAAAACAATAAAATGATCGGCTATATCACATAATGAAATCCAAGTTTTTTGTCCATTCAATCTATAAAAATCGCCGTCGCGTACAGCCGTAGTTGACATTGCTGCCACGTCTGACCCTGCTCCTGGCTCTGTTAATCCAAATGCACCAATGCGTACTCCCTTTGCCTGTGGCACAAGATATTGCTCCTTTTGCGCTTCGGTACCCCATTGCATCAATGTCATACTATTCAAGCCCGTATGCACCGATACAGCCGTTCGAAAAGCTGTATCTCCTCGCTCAAGTTCCTCACAGACGATGGCAAGTGCGTTATAATCCATGCCACTGCCTCCGTACTTCTCAGGTACACAAACTCCCATCAACCCAAGCTCTGCAAGTCTTGACCAAATACTAGCATCGAAGCTTCCTTCCGCATCCCATTTTGCAATATGTGGCAATATTTCATCATCAACTAACTGGCGCACTGTTTTTCGTAGTATTTCCTGCTCAGTTGTAAATTCGAAATTCATGGCCATCGCCTACCATTTCACAATCATTGAAGACTTATGAGATGTCTCTTTAATAACGACGCCACGTTTTGCCATTTCCTTAATATACGTATCACCTGGGACAATGGCTTCAGGCGCAAAAACTCCTCGATTCGTAATCGAGCCTTCGCCAATCATTTGTGCAACCACAGAAATTGTATTGGCTGTTGCACGTGCCATTGCAGTTTCATTAATTGTCATGTCTTTACGTACAACCATTTCGTATTCATAAGTGACTTGCTGTTGTGCTTTCTCACCTGCTACAATTACACGTAACAACACCGCATCTGGTTTTGTTCCAAGCTCTAATTTCTTCTTAAGCGCCTCTCGTACTACAGCTCGAACAGGCACTTCCATACTATCTACCTCAACCTTATTACTAGAATCTAAGAATCCCAAATCTGCTAACAGTTTAAATTTCTCAGCGTGCCCCTTATAACGAATCGTTTTATATTCTAATGTTCGAACATTTGGGAATGTTTTATATAATGTCGATATGCCACCAGATGTATAAAATGCCTCAAGTACGCCAAAACCATCGAAATAGATGGGCTCGACGCCTGTTAATGATGGCACTTCTTCAAGTTTACCCTTTTGAATCATTTTAGAAGGTTCCGTATAATGGTCAAATACACCATCTAAAGAAAATACACGTGTATAGTGCAGTGGTGGCTTAGGATCTGTTGGTATACCCCCAACAAATAGCTTAATAGATTCTACTTCATCTAATTTTGATGCACCATAACCTGCTAATATATTGACCATCCCTGGAGCTACGCCCAAGTCAGGAATAATTGTAACGCCCTTTGCTTGTGCTTCTTCATCGAATTTCAAAATCTTTTCTGTAACACCACCGATATGACCACCTAAATCTACAGAATGAACACCTGCTTCAATGGCTGCTCTCGCTACTCGCTCATTGAATGAATAAAATAAGGCATTCACTACGACATTTCCTTTCGAGATTACGGATGTCAACGAGTCATCAGATTCCGCATGAAGTTCAACGACTTCAACTCTATCTGTATTCAACGTGTCTACAAAATCCTGTGCCGTCTTCACGTCAATATCTCCTAAAAATACACGTTCTACATTGCTATTTTTAATTAAATCACGAGCTACCTCTTTCCCCATTAAACCTGCACCTAATACAACAACTTTCATCATGAACATCCCCTTTCATTGATCTGTTACTCTGTATCGATTTGTGCTCTTTGTAATTTCCCGCTGTAATCTATATAAATGCTCTTCCATTCTGTATATACATCCAATGCGGCAACACCCGAGTCACGGTGACCATTCCCCGTCCCCTTTGTTCCACCGAATGGCAAATGAATTTCAGCACCTGTTGTGCCTGCATTTACATAAACAATACCTGTGTCTAAATCACGTTGTGCGCGGAAAATCGTATTAACGTTTTGTGAGAAAATAGAGCTAGATAAACCAAATTTCACACCATTATTTACTTCAATCGCTTCATCTAAATTTGCGACTTCAATAAGAGAAACTACCGGTCCAAAAATTTCTTCCTGCGCAATAATCATATTGGGCTTCACATTTGTAAACAATGTGGGTTCATAGTAAAACCCTGTATCATAAGGCGCCTCATTTAAAATCCTGCCACCTGCTAGTAATGTTGCACCTTCTTGTTTACCAATCTGCACATAATGATTTATTTTTTCCAGGGCAGCTTTACTTATAACAGGACCAATTTTTACACTTTCGTCCAAGCCATCTCCAATTGTTAAATGCTGCATTGCTTCTAAAAGAAGCTTTTCTAATTCTTCTCTTACATCTTTATGCACAATCACTCGACTACATGCTGTGCATCTTTGACCCGCCGTACCAAATGCACTCCATAAAATGCCTTCCGCTGCAAGATGTAAGTCCGCATCGTCCATGACAATAACTGCGTTTTTCCCACCCATCTCCAAAGAGATTTTTTTCAAATGTTTACCACCAAGCTCTGCTACCTTACTCCCTGTCGTAGTAGATCCAGTAAACGAAATCACTTTTACATCTGGATGCTCTATTAATGCTGTTCCTACAGTCGGTCCTGTACCAAAGACAATATTTGCAACACCAGCTGGCAAGCCTATCTCGTTAAAAATCTGCCCCATTTCGTATGCCATCATTGGCGTTTCATTGGATGGTTTCCAAATGAATGTATTTCCTGCCACAATTGCGGGAAATGACTTCCATGTAGCAATGGCGACCGGGAAATTCCAAGGTGTTATTAAGCCTACAACACCAATAGGGGCACGTACACTCATGGCAAATTTATTGGTAAGCTCAGATGGCGTTGTCTCCCCAAACAATCGTCGCCCTTCCCCCGCCATATAATAAGCCATATCAATCCCTTCCTGTACTTCGCCCCTTGCCTCTTCAATCACTTTTCCCATTTCTTTTGTTAGAACAGTAGCTAGGTATTCTTTCTTTTCTTTCATCTTTTGACCGATGGCATATAAATAATCTGCACGTTTTGGTGCTGGCACAAGTGCCCACTCTTTTTGTGCTTGCTTTGCTACTGCTACCGCCTCAGCTACTTCACTTGCCGTTGAGCGCGGAATAGTTGCTAAATGCTCACCATTTGCAGGGTTCGTCACTGCTATACTTTGTAAATGCGAATGTGATAACCATTCACCGCCAATATAGTTTTTAATATCCATTACAAACACCCCCTGAAAGATTTCAATTATGCCTCAGCGGAATTACGCCAATTTATGAAGTATATATACTAGGGCCTGCGAGTTGCAGGCTAGTTTAGCTGCAATCCATATGACGAAACACTTGCAATAAAAAACGTCTACCGCTTTCTTGAAGATAAGATTTTTATTGGATGCCACATGTGTAGGCTAACTTTAAGTATGACTCTCTTCAATATATTGACATCTGCCAGAGGCTTTATTTTCATTCAGCTGTCATTTGAGCATCCACTGAAATGAGGATTAACCCCGCATTCAGTGTACAACCTCCACAAAGTTCCTTCGCTGAACAAAAATAAATAATACACATTCTAGTTTTTTATATTCGACATTCGCTAGCTTATTCCCTTTTTTTCTAAAATAATTAATTATACAGTGAAACTATTGTGCCTTATAATCGTATACAGTAACAATAAAATTACTATTGGAGGAATTGCATAATGAATAACCATGAAATTGACTACAAAATATTTGGTAATGACATGCAATACGTGCAGGTTGAACTAGATCCACAGGAAACGGTGGTAGCCGAAGCAGGAGCTTTAATGATGATGGACCAAGCAATTGAGATGGAGACTATTTTCGGCGATGGCTCTAAAGGAAATGCTCAAAGTGGCTTTATGGGGAAATTACTCGGTGCAGGGAAACGTATAATCACGGGCGAAAGCTTATTTATGACAACATTTACAAATGCCGGTACAGGGAAACGTCATGTGTATTTTGCTTCTCCATATCCTGGTAAAATTATACCTATGGACTTGAGTCAATTGAATGGAAAAATTATTTGTCAAAAGGATGCTTTTTTAGCCGCTGCTAAGGGCGTTTCGGTTGGTGTAGAATTCCAGAAAAAAATCGGTGTAGGCTTCTTCGGTGGTGAAGGTTTCATTATGCAAAAACTTGAAGGTGATGGTATGGCCTTCGTACATGCTGGTGGTGCTATTCATCAAAAAACTTTACTACCAGGAGAAGTTTTACGTGTTGATACAGGATGTTTAGTTGCTATGACATCCGATGTAAATTACAATATCGAAATGGTTGGGGGCGTAAAAACTGCATTATTTGGCGGTGAAGGTATCTTCTTCGCAACTTTACGGGGCCCTGGTACAGTATGGGTTCAATCATTACCATTTAGCCGTTTAGCAAGCCGTATCTTCGCAGCAGCGCCAATTTCACAAGGCGGTGGCGGCAAGTCTTCCGGTGAAGGTGGTATTGGTGGTGTATTTGACTTATTCAATAAATAAAAATTGCCATTCCTCTTATAATCATTAGCAAATTCTTGAACAACCATAAAAACGGAGCACATCTCTAGCAAGATGTGCTCCGTTTTTTAGTCTATTCGATTGGATACTGCCTTGCCCTGTCCATATGCAGTAATTGCATTAACATTGAGCGTTAGCATCGCTGTTCTTGTTTTCAACGAAGCACTGCCGATATGGGGAAGTGCCACAACATTGGGAAGCGTCAATATCGGATGGTCCATTGAAATTGGTTCATATTCAAAAACATCTAGTCCTGCTGCCCAAAGCTTGCCATTTTTCAATGTGTCATAAAGCGCCGTCTCGTCAATAATGCCTCCTCGCGAAGCATTGATCAGCACTGCATCTTCCTGCATCATAGCAAGTTCTTTCGCTCCGATTAATCCGACTGTATCACTGTTAAATGGTGTCATAATAACAACAAAATCAGATTGCTTTAACAGATCTTCAAGAGGTGCGTAGCGAAAACCGTACATTTCTTCGGCCTCATGGCGGCGTCTACGATTATGATAGATAACCTTCATATCGAAGCCCTTTGCTCGTCTTGCGACTGCCTGACCAATTCGCCCCATTCCGATAATCCCTATAGTTGCACCTGACACATCCTTACCGACTAACTGCATCGGGTACCAGCTTTGCCATTTACCATCACGAAGATAACGCTCGCTTTCCGGAATTCTTCGTGCAGTTGCAAGCAATAAGCCAAATACTAAATCCGCAGTCGTATTTGTTAAGACACCAGGGGTATTCGTTGCCATGATACCGCGTTTGCGTAATGCTACCACATCAATATTATTGAAACCAACTGCTAAATTTGTCACAAGTTTTAAATTGGGTGCGTGTAAAAGTAATTCCTCATCGACCTGATCCGCAATCGTTACCCATAATACCTCACAGTCCGCAACAGCTGCTAAAAGTTTTTCTCGTGGAATAACGATGTCTTCCTCCTGCCACTGCTCAATATCATAAAATTCCTCTAGCGGCTCGACAATATGCGCCGGAAATTTACGTGTAATAAATAATTTTTTTTTCATGTTTCCAACACCCCTCTATTCTTTCCCCTTTTCGCCTTTAGCGTATCATTAATAAGTCAAGTGCTCAAGCTTCCATTTACGTTTGATGATTGCTATTACAGCGAATAAAACTATCAATTTCTAGCAACCTTTTGTTTCTATCCAGCACTTTGATGTTTCTATCCGTAACATTGCCATTCTATTCGTTTAATCGACAATTTTACCTAAAAAAACTATGCACCTTTATCAGTGCATAGCCTTCCATCTATTTAGTTAAAATTCCTTTATTGTTGTATCGAGGCGACTTGCAACTTTCTCCAATTCCTCTGAGGACTCACCAATAGATTCAATGATATTCGCCAACTCTGTTATTTGAAGTCCAACATTTTGAAAGTTTACTATAGAACTGTCAACTGAGCCTGATATGGCATCAAATGCTTTTAAGGATTCTACATTTTGTTCAATACTGTTATTTACAAGCTCTTGAATTTCCTGAATCGCTTGTACTACCTGATTTGTAATACCATTAGACATACCAATTAAATCCGCTATTTGTTGCACTGAATTTTTAGTTTGATCTGCTAGTTTACGTACCTCATCAGCGACTACCGCAAAACCTTTTCCATGTTCACCTGCACGAGCAGCTTCTATTGCGGAATTTAGTGCAAGTAAATTTGTTTGTCCTGAAATATTTTTAACCATTTCAACAACAACATTAATTTTTGACGATGAACGATTTAATTGTTCCACCATCTTCGCCATTTCGACAGTTTTATCATTTATTTTCCCAGTTTGCTCATTTATTAATACTATTTTTGCATAACCTTCAGTTGATACCTGTTGCATTGTTTTCGCTTCATCAATACTTTCTTTCAAGTATGCATTAACTTGTTTCGTACTTGAAATAAGTTCCGTCACTGCATCATTAGTTTCATGAGACTGAGTTTCTAACTGCGTAGAAATTCCACCAACAATGCCCTTTACGTGTGCACGTACATCATTTCGTTGTTCCTCTAATAACATATTCGCATAATTATCGTATTCTTCTAAGACTATCTGCTGTTCAAAATTGCAAATTTTACTGATGGCATCACAATACTTTTCTTCTTCGCCTTTTGATAAATTCAACTCATAGACAATCCTTCGCAGTGATTTTTCAAGATTTTGAAATGCAGCTAAATACCACTTTGGATACAAATTTATCTTTACGTGCATCTTTCCAACGCGGCGTCGCTTTTCTAAGAATACTTCGTCAATTCGCCCTTCAAACATTTCAATAATATGATGACGCAACGTTTGACGTAAGCGCTCACTCGAACTGTGCTTTTGAATAACTTCACGTAAACTTGGTACACTTTCAACTGCTTTATAAAAAGTAGCTACAACCTCTACAACATTTTGCTCAACATAAGGCTTTAAACTTCTAATTAATTGTAAATCTTGCTCTGTAAGATTTACGAGATTTAGCTGTAGCAGACGTTCCTGATCTTGAATAATAACCCCCGTATTTGACACATCACTAATCACAATTGTATTTTGCTTAGGTCTATTTCCAAATTGAAACATTTTTCCACCCCATAATTAATATCTTATGCCATACTATGCCTATCCAACAAAAAATCATCAAACGCTACCAAATATTAAGAACTTATACACAATTAATTATAATGTTTAATTTCTTATAGATACAATAGTTCAGTAAAATTTATCTATAATATCTATAATCACAACTTATATTATCTCCTTTATAATTCTTAACAACTATAAATACAGGGAAAAACAATCAATAAAGCAATAAAATTTGTAAATTTACACGAAATGTATTGTTTATAAAAACTACAGTTACAAAAAAAACACCCATCCTTGTGACAGATGAGTGACTTTTCATTTACATAAAAATGATAATACTTAATATAGCCGCCAATACCAAACGGTAAATCGCGAATGGCATCAATTTAACTTTTGAGATTAGTGCTAAGAAGAACTTAATAGATAGTAAGGCAAATAGAAATGAACTAATAAAACCGACTACGTAAAAACCAAGGTAATCCATTGAAAGCGTATCCCAGTTTTTCAGTACTGATACAAGACTTGCCCCTGCCATTATTGGAACGGCCATAATAAATGTGAAATCCGCTGCTACACGATGACTGATACCAAATAGTACCCCACCTGAAATTGTTGCACCAGAACGAGAGAAACCAGGCCATAAAGACAAACATTGAACTAAGCCAACTTTAAATGCTAAGCCATATGAAATATTATCTAACGAATCAACTTTCGGCTTTCTCGGTGCAAACTTATCGGCAACAATCATTAAAATTGCCCCAGCCACTAACGCATATATGACATGCTCAACTTTAAATAAATGATCGTCGATAAAATCTTTAAATGCGAAACCTAACACTACCGCTGGCAACATACCAACAATCACATGCATTAAGTTGAATCGCCCTTTCATAGATCTAGATTGACCATCAATATTATATAAACCAACTAAGCTTAACATGCGCTTCCACATAACGACGATTACCGCTAAAATTGAACCAAGCTGTACGACGATTTTAAATGTATTAGCAGGATACTTCCCTAAAAATTCTTCTGTTTTTAACCACATATCATCCACGATAATCATATGCCCAGTGGACGATACTGGTGCAAACTCTGTCATCCCCTCAACAAAGCCTAAAATAAGTGCCTTTAATAACTCTATGATATCCACATTTTCACCTTACCTTTTAACATTATTCAGGAATTGTTTGTGGCCAAAATGAAACGTCGGCCACTTTACGCCAAGGCGCTATCGATTTTTCAAACACCAACTAATTATAAGATACTCTTTTTTCATATACTATAGCTTTTTAACGAAAAGTAATATCAACTACCCAAAGCTCAGAACGACTGCCTATTCGCATCGGAGGACCCCAGAATCCAAATCCCGATGAAACAAGTGTATGCATTTGCTCCTTCATCTTATAACCATAATCAAGCTCAAATACTCGTGCCGTAATATACTGATTGGGCCACATTTGCCCCTTATGCGTATGACCTGACATATGAAAATCTACACCCTCTTGCGACGGAGTTACAAGATCATTCGGTGTATGATTCATGACAAACCATGGCAAATTATCACTGTGACGCAATGTATCTAATTGCTGTCGCTCTTTATTTGTAATATCTTCTTGTCCCGTTACTATAAACGCATTCCCAACTCGAATTGTTTCATCTCTTAAAATCTTCACACCGGCGTTTTCCATTTCTTCTACAAATTCAGGAATTTTCTTGCCATAATATTCATGATTACCAAGTACACCATAGATACCGTAAGTAGCAGTTAGCGATTTCATCACCTCTGCCATTCCCTCTTTCACAAACCATTTAGGATCATCATCGACAATGTCTCCTGCTAAAAAAATAATATCTGGTTTTGCTTCATTAGATAGATGGACAAAGCGTTGTAAATGCTTTTTATTTGATAGCACACCTAGATGAAAATCCGAAGCAACAACAATACGCATCGAAGACAGTTCACTATCCTTTTTATCCATCGTTATTTCTAAATTACGGACAACTGGAGAATACGCTAAATACGAGCCAACTATACATAAGATAATGAATATGGCAATTGCTATACTTCCTATTATTTGTACATTCTTAAATGGCGTTAACCAAATTACAAATTGTGCTGCCAAGCAAAGCATCAACCCATATTCAAATATAAACATCCAATAATTCCCAACAACTGAAAACACTCTTAGAGATTCATGTATCCGTCCAATGACAATGCTAAAGGCAATGATATACAGTCCCAACCAATAAAAAACCGGATAATTGAACCACCTCATCGCAACAAGCCACTGCTTTACGCTCCACCCTAGGTAGAAGGTTAACGCGCTATATATACCAACTACACCTATTCCTAGTATCATTTTCGCCATATAAAAGCCCTCTACTTTCATATATTCATAGTTGATTATAGCATTACAATTTAAAATCGTATTTTCAAAGCCCTTTTATTTTTTCTATACTTTCTGTAACATGATATATGTAAGAGAATATTTACGTATAAACAAGCAAAAAGGGGTGTATTCGAATGGTAAGATATAAATTTGAATCAACAGAGCATGAGTTATTCCGTAAAACCTTACGTAAGTTTTTAGCAGAAGAGGCTGAAACACATTATGCACAATGGGAGAAAGATCATCTTGTGCCACTTGAGTTTTGGCACAAGTGTGGAGAAATGGGCTACCTATGCCCACAAGTAGAAGAACAATATGGTGGCCTAAATTTAGATTTTAGCTTTAGTGTTATTATTCAAGAAGAGCTAGAGCGCATTGGTTCTGGCCTTATTGGAATCGGTCTGCATAATGATATTGTTGTCCCGTATATCGAGGCTTATGGGACAGAAAGCCAAAAATCTCGCTGGCTACCGAAATGTATAACAGGGGAATATATTACGGCTATTGCCATGACAGAACCAGGTACAGGTTCTGATTTAGCGAATATCAAAACAACTGCTTTACGCGATGGAGATCATTTTATTGTCAACGGGCAAAAAACATTTATCACAAACGGTATTCATACAAATTTAGCAGTTATAGCGGTGAAAACGAATCCGTCCGCGGAGAAAAAACATCACGGCATAAGCCTTCTCGTGATAGAAGAAGGCACACCTGGATTCACCAAAGGACGAAAGCTTGAAAAAGTTGGCATGCATGCGCAGGATACGGCCGAGTTATATTTTGAAGATTGTCGTGTTCCAATAGAAAACCTGCTTGGTGAAGAGGGAAAAGGCTTCACCTATATGATGGAAAAACTGCAACAAGAGCGCTTAGCAGTAGCGATTGCTGCACAAACAGCTGCAGAGGATATGCTGGCTTTAACAATAAAATATGTAACATCACGTCAGGCTTTTGGAAAAGCCATTAGTGACTTCCAAAATACACAATTTAAAATTGCCGAAATGGCTACGAAAATAGAACTTGGCAAAACTTTTTTAGAATCTTTAATAGCAGATCATATCGCTGGCAAGAACGTTGTCACGAAAGTTTCAATGGCGAAATACTGGATTACAGAAAATGCACGTGAACTATCCGCCCAGTGTATGCAGTTACACGGTGGTTACGGCTATATGGAAGAATATAAAATTGCAAGACGTTATCGTGATATTCCTGTAATGTCTATTTATGCCGGTACAAATGAAGTGATGAAAATGATCATAGCAAAAAATTTAGGATTATAAGAAAGTTATATATTCTTTGTATATCGCACTGTCTTTACATTCATGGCAATAAACGTTAGCATGCGCTTGCATGGACAATTTTTTGAGACCTCATATGGTTATCCAACGCATACCATGCTTTTCTTTTGCATCGGCAAAAACCCGTTCAATCGTTTCTTTTCGCCGTGCATAGATTTGTCTAATCGTATAAATATGGCGAAGATGTTCGACTTCTTCTACACAATCTTCCAAAATGTATCGCTAAATGATAGCTTTGACTTTGCATACATCCATCACCTCAATAATTTAAGACGTACACTAGTTGATTGAAGTGCAGGTGCGAGTGTAGCTGACGGCATTCGCCTTTCGCTACAGAGCAAAGCTTCCTGCGGGAATAGCATGAGCAAGAAGGCCCCGCAGGAGCGTAGCGACGCGGAGACTGAAGCCCTGCCCGCGAAAAGCATCCGCCGTAGCGGAAATCAACGGGTTCCTATAGATAAAAAAAAGACTGTAAACAAACTCAATATTTTGAGTTTGTCTATAGTCTGAGACAGCGGCGACTTCTGCCGCTGTCCCTTTTACACTCCTGGTATACGAACAATCACTTTAAATAAATCTCCATCAACATCAATGCTCATTCGTGCTCCATGTAAATCCACGATTGATTGTGCAATCGCTAAGCCTAGCCCTGAGCCCTCAGTATGACGAGAAGCATCTGCACGTTTAAAACGCTCAAACAATTCATCGGCATTTTCACTGATTTCATATTTTGCGACGTTCTTTACCGTGAATTCTGCCTCACCATTTGCTGTACGTTTTAACGTAACATAGACACGCGTACCTTCTAATGCATATTTTAATACATTGACGATTAAATTATCGATGAGTCTCCACCATTTTTGACCATCAACATAGGCATAAAGCGGTTCATGTGGCATCGTCATTCGTAAATCTAAACGCCCTTGTGCTAAGTCCTCCTCGTGCTCACCTACTGCCTGCTGCACGAGCTGTGTTAAATCAACACGACTTCGATGAAGCTCAATATTCCCACTCGCCATTTTTGATACTTCAAAAAGATCCTCAATCAGTACTTTTAAACGCTCGGATTTTTTATCGAGAATATGAATATACTGCTTGCGCTCTTCGTCTGTAATATCTGATTTTTTCAGTAAATCTGTATAAGTGATAATGGATGTTAACGGTGTACGTAAATCATGGCTAACATTCGTAATAAGCTCTGTTTTCAGACGCTCACTTTTTGCCTGCTCATGCATTGACGTACGAACACCTTCACGCAAGTGATTAAGATTCTCCGCATGCTTGGCAAGCGGTGATTTTCCCTTTATCTTTACATCTCGGTTCAGACGCCCATCTGCCATATCCTTCGTGTCTTTCATAATACGGTTTAAATAACCCATTCTGGATAGAAAAACAACGATTGCTGGTATACCTACAATAGCACACACTCCAAATACAAATACCGGGAACCCCCCAGCTACCATCGAAGCAACAAGACTACCACCACCAAAAAAAGCAGCTGCAACCATAACAATGGAATGTAATGCAATGGAACGATTTAAAAATAGATCAGTTAGCGAATCTCCTAATCCCCATAAATAACTGTCTTTCAAGTTATCCCCTAGTTTTTTTGCTGTACTCACTCGATCATACAACCAAATAAGTTGTACGAAAAATGCAATACCTATAATGATTAAAACGAATAGTTTTAATAGAAAATCAATAAAAAAACGTACATAATTGGATTCGTATGCATATTCAATCGATTCGAAGGCAATATACGATGAAAACCAATACATACAGCCAGTAATGAACAAAACAGCGCCTTGTATATCAATTCGTAGCTTTTCCAGATTATTTTTCTCTGTCAAGCCTTGCACTGCTAGAAGCACTTCTTTACGTCCTTTCCATGTAAAGACTGCTGCTAGTATACTTGTTATCCAAATGATAAAAAACATGTATTGATTACGTGTAAAGCGATCATAGCCATCCATCACAGATACTTGTTGTGCTACTTTCTTAGACATTGTGATAGTACCTATATAATCCGCAGTTTCATGGAATGCTTCAGAATCAAGATAGACATTGGTTTGAGAAAAAATATGACTTAAATTACTACTTATATTCCAAGTACTTAAAGGGTGTTGTTGCGTATAATTTACTTTATAAGCACTGCTTTCAGAAACATCGCCTGAGCGAAATACTTTTCCTGTGTCAGTATTTTTTAACTCATAAGACCAGTAATTATAGTTTTGAGCGAAATTTTTTGCTTCCACTTGCGCAGATTTTATATATTCGTCAACAAGCGCTTCCTTGTCTGCTTGAATTTTCTTACGAACATATTCATCATCCTGAAAATTAGTAGTAATGTCCTTAATTTTCTCATCCCGTTCGTTTTCAAGCTTGGTCTTCAATTCAGTCGCTTTGACATCAGCCGCTTCTTGAATGCGCCCCTCATATTGTGCATTAATATTTGCTACCTGGTCACTTAGTGACCCATAGTAATTACGATGTTCTTCAATTTCATTTAGTCCTACTTCTATCTTGCTCTTTAATTCCTCAGCATTTGGTTTATTCAATACCAGTGGTCCCAACTCGGATTGAAAATTATCTAGCTCATGCTGAAAATTTTCAGATTGAAAATATGACTTCCCTATATACTGATAGCCAATCTTCGAAAATGTAAAGACGCCAAAAACCAGCCAGATTAAACAAACAAGTGTGAGAAGAGACTTCCATTTTTTCATCACTATAATGACTCCCCTCTAAAAAATTCTTTCCAGCAATTGTAGCATTTCAGACGAACGGGTATTTACCATCTGATATGCATAAACACCAAAATAGATAAGACCGATGACCCCAGCCACAAAACCTGCTATTGTTAGATACTGTTCTATTTTATTTCTCCATTTTATAGCCAACGCCCCATACCACCTTTAAATAGCGCGGATTTTTCGGATCTGCCTCAATTTTTTCACGTATTTTACGAATGTGTACGGCTACAATATTTTCCGCATTGTAGGCTTCTTCATTCCATACACGCTCATAAATCTCTCGAATCGAAAAAACACGCCCTGCATTTTTCATTAATAGTTCTGTAATTTTATATTCAATTGGCGTTAAACGAACAGGCTCGCCTTCTAAAATAACTTCTTTAGCATCTTCATCTAAAACAAGCCCGTCAATTTCGACCTTTGCTGTTCCATCATTGTACGTCCCAAGTTGTACATAACGTCGTAGCTGTGATTTCACACGTGCCAAAAGCTCTAATGGATGGAAAGGCTTCGTGACATAATCATCGGCCCCAACAGATAAGCCATGAATTTTATCGCCGTCCTCCGCCTTCGCACTCAGCATAATAATTGGAATATTGCGCTCTGCACGGATTTTAAAAGTTGCCGTAATGCCATCCATATTCGGCATCATAATATCTAAAATAATTAAATGAACTTCGTTGTTCTGAAGTTTCTCTATTGCCTCTACACCATCTGCGGCTTTAATTACATTGTAGCCTTCATTTTTTAAGTAAATTTCAATACCATCACGAATATCTTGATCGTCATCTGTTACAAGAACTGTTAACTTCGTCATGATATACACCTCGCTCTCAAATAATAGTGTACCTTTCAAATCTTAAAAACCAGCTAGCATAAAAATGAAGAAATTCTTAAGCTTTTGCTCATCTATATAACAGAATTACACTTTTCTTCTCCCAATTGTTAGTACAACAATACCACCAAGCAGCATTGCTACCCCGAACCAGGACATTACACTTAAGTATTCGCCAATAAGGAATACGCCAAGCATCGCTGCAGTTAAAGGCTCCGCTAGTGATAATGTTACCGCCGAGGAAGAACTAATCTTCTGAAGACCACTTAAAAATAATAAATAGGCTACGCTTGTACACATGACCCCCATAAAGAGCATTGTCCATAAGTTATGTACTTCCAATAACCAGCTGTAACCGCCGTTCATCGAAAACGGTGCTAACAATAATGCGCAAATCGAAAATGTCATTGCCACTGCTGGCAATGCCTCTTCTTGTGCCATTAGCTTTTTACTAAAATTTGCGTACAATGCAAAGGTTATTCCTGCACAGAGAGCTAACACGATACCGCCCATATCAACTGCTTCATCCCCATTATTAATGAATAAAAAACACAACCGATAATAGCCATTCCTGTGGCCATACCCCATACCTTGGTCGGGCGCGTTTTCCAAAGTAGCCATTCTAACACACCTGAAAATACAGGGGCACTGCCGATTGTTGCAACTGTTCCAATAGCTACACCTGTTAAACGGATTGACGAGAAGAAGAGTCCTTGGAATAATGCGATACTCGCTGCCGCTAAAATTGTCCATTTCCAAGACCATGTACGAAAGGTTATTTTACGAAGTAACACTGCGACAACTAATAATAATCCGCCTCCAATTGTTGAACGAATCGTCGCTACAGCAATTGGCGATACACCACTATCTAAAAATGTTTGTACAGTCCCTGTCATTCCCCACAAAACAGCCGCTAGCAGTACAAAAAACGGATATAGTATCATTTGGCTCCTCCAATCTATACCATCCTAATCATTAACTATACAGATTTATCCAAAAATAGACAATTACTATTTTCCCTCGTCTCTTTCGTACGTTATTAGGCTTTCCGTTAAAGAAAAGTTATAATAAAAACAATAAAAGGAGCGAGCAATATGTACAAAACAATTGAAGAAACAGCTATTGACCTGGGTATGCTAGAACATCAAGTACTACGTCTTGTATACGAAGGACGTATCCGTTCTGTCTATGATGGTACGCAAGTACTTATTAACAGCGGGCAATTTAGCACTTACTTTGAACAATTAGAGCGCATTAAAGAGGAAATTGAAGTTTGGCGTAATACACCCATCCCTGAAGATATCGATATCAAAGATGAAGACTAAAAAGTGCCAGGCACCCAAACAATTCAGAATTGTTTGGGTGCCTGGCACTTTTTTATATCGTTACGACAAAACCTGCTCGTTTGCCAATAATCTCTGCGTAATCTTCAACCATAACACTTGCAGTTGGATACATACCTGCCCCTGGTCCAACAAGCGTTAATGTACCAATGTAATTTGTGTCCAACGCTACTGCATTATTCACGTCGTCAACTGGGTAAAGCGGGTGTTCTTTATCTACTAGTTGTGGTCCAACCTTTGCCACCACACGACCATCAGCAAGCTTTTCAACCTCTGCCACGTGACGATAACGCAAGCCTTTTTCACATGCATCTTTTACTTGCTCTGCCGAAATACTATCAATACCAATTACTTCAACATCAGCCCAGTCTGGTTGCTCTCCAAATGCTAATGCACTTAATATCATTAATTTTTTGAAGGCATCCTGACCTGAGACATCATTATATGGATCAGCTTCGGCATAGCCTAATTTTTGTGCCTCTGTTAGAGCATTCTCGAAGGACCAACCCTCTGCACGCATTTTCGTTAAAATATAGTTACATGTACCATTTAAAACGCCTTGGATACGACTTACATCATTCACAAGTAAAATGTTTTTCATCGTTTTAATGACAGGCACACCACCAGCTGTTGTTGCCTCGAATCCAACAAAGACACCATTTGCTTTAGCAAGTTCCTGCAATGCCAAACCACGCTTCGCAAACATCACTTTATTAGCGGTAATCACATGACATTTATGTTCAACAGCACGCTTCAAATAGCCAAAAGCTGGTTCTTCATTGACGATTGCTTCAAAAACAACCTGCATACCTGGTTCTGCTAATACTTCATCCATACTTGTTGTCATCAAATGCGCTGTACCGGGTACGCGTTCACGGCTAGTGTCTGTAACTAAAATTTTTGCTACTTCTAGCTCAATACCTAATTTATTTTTAAGCTCTTCCCGCTTTTCATTTAAAATATGATAAATACCTTGACCTACTGTTCCAAATCCTAAGATCGCTGCCTTTATAGTTGCCATTCCTGTTATTCCCTCCAACGTACACTTCCACGGTTTTAATGAAGATAAAAATCTGTGCCTCACACAAATTCAAATAATTCAAAATTCAACTTAAAGAAAATTGTAACGTAAATAAATACTTTGCACAAGAAAAATCTTTCTAGGATGGACATTTGTTTTCTCTAGACGTGCAAAAGAAATCGGTTTCATTCCCTTTATTATACGTTTTTTCGGTTATTCTATAATTTTTGAACAAAAATTGACGATTCCTTTATAAAAAAATTACGTCTTTCTTCTATTATATATATGTATGTAAAGGCGTATTCTAGAATTGTTCTTTTGAAGATAGTAACAAAAATATTTTTCTTTACATACGAGACTGTATACAGATTTAGGTATCTCACAAAATTTCTTTTTCCTGTCTACGACACAAATTATATTTAAATCAAATTCACTTCTGTGTTAATGTGATTAACAAAAAAGCTCATTCCCTATAGCAGTAGAGAATGAGCTGATATTATATAAGGGAGGTTAGCTTGCTTTTGTTAATAACAAATAGCGGTAATGAGCTAAAGCCACTTGCACAAGAATCTCTTCCTCTCGTGTAAAGTTTGGTACAGAATATGTACGTTCAACTAATTGAAATGTACCATATTTCAAATAATACTCTGTTGCTGGTAGTGAAATATGACTTGTACCATATGCTTGATAGGACTCAAAAACCTCTTTCACTGCATAGCTTTTCTCTTCAGTATTCACACTTTCCTTAAAAGCAGTATGCCCAAAAGTTTGAAGCCATTTTTTTTCAACTATCGAAAGTAAGCTTTGAATGGAAATATTGTTCACAAACTCATGACTTTCATTTAATTCGTAAATAAAATAAGACGCGACGTTATGTGCACTATAAACATTTCCCATTTCAAACACTCCTTTTTCGATTTTTTTGATGAGAGTAGCAGCTGGCTATGCTACTACTCTCTTATCTTTCTATATATTCAAAAGTGGGGGAGCACTTATGAAAACAATTCTAATTTTTTATACATTTTCCATCACTGAATCGACTACCTTCAAAATCAATAGGATGGGTGTTTCTTGCAGAGCCTATGACCTATACACGCTAACAATGAATATTTATCGAATGGGATAAGATGTTATCGTAAATGTATGCACTTTCGTTCTTGGTTGGTAGCCATCGAACCTTTAACTTAATCCATAGTATACAACATGGCTTTAAACATGTCAACAATACTTATAAAATTACTAGGTATTATTTATTGAAAAATTCAGACAAACAACCGAATGGGGTTTTCACTTCATGTAGCAACGTTTCACGTGTTGCCAAATGAGGCTTTTCAAATGAGAAAATACGTAAACATTACAACACGAAAGCATCTATATCTGAACGATTATTTTTACTAAGAATTAAGCTTCTACTTCTTGTTGAGCTGCAATTACCTGTGCAATCGCTTGTTCTAAATCGGCGATGATGTCTTCTACTGCTTCTAAACCAATAGATAAACGAATGAGCGACTCAGTTACTCCCGTCTGTATTAATTCTTCAGCTGATAACTGCTGGTGTGTAGTAGATGCTGGATGAATAATTAACGATTTTGCATCCCCTACGTTTGCTACGTGTGAGAATAATTTTACACTGTCAATTAGTTTACGTCCTGCTTCACGCCCACCTTTAATGCCAAATGTAAGCACGGAACCAAAGCCATTTTTCAAGTATTTCTTGGCCAAATCATGGGTAGCGAAATCCTCTAAACCATTGTAATTTACATATTCCACAGATGAGTGGTTACGTAAATATTCAGCTACAGCCAATGCATTTTCGTTGTGTTTAGGGATACGCAAATGAAGCGTTTCTAAACCTTGTAATAAGTTAAATGCTGCATCAGCACTTAATGTTGGCCCGAAATCTCGTAGTAATTGCACGCGCAGTTTTGTGGCAAATGCTGCCGCTGCTGTATCGATACCGTAACGTATACCGTGGTAGGAAGCATCCGGCTCTGTAAAGCCAGGGAATCTTCCTTGTGTCCAGTCAAATTTCCCTGCATCTACAACAACACCACCTAAAGTCGTTCCGTGACCGCCGATCCATTTTGTTGCTGAGTGAACGACAATGTCTGCACCAAAATCAATTGGTGTAGAGCCATATGGAGAAGCAAATGTACTATCGATAATTAGTGGTAAGCCATTTTCATGTGCGATGTTAGCTACTGCTTCTACATCTAGTACTTTTAAGCTTGGGTTGCCGTAACCTTCAGCAAATATGGCTTTTGTTTTTTCGTTAATGGCTGAACGGAAATTCTCTGGGTTCGTCTCATCTACAAAAATAGTTTTAATACCGTAGTTTGGTAATGTATTTGCTAGTAAGTTATATGTGCCTCCGTATAAAGAACTTGCTGCTACGATTTCATCGCCTGCACCCGCAAGATTTAAAATCGAAAATGCGATAGCAGCTGCACCTGATGAAAGTGCTACTGCCGCTGTCCCACCTTCTAATAAAGCAACTCGTTTTTCAAAAACATCTACAGTTGGGTTGGTAATACGTGTATAGATATTGCCCGCTTCTTCTAGAGCGAAAAGACGTTGCGCATGAGCAGTGTCTTTAAATACGAAGGCTGTTGAACGGTATACTGGCACTGTACGAGAGCCTGTGACTGGATCGGGCTCTTGGCCTCCGTGTAATAGTAATGTCTCTGGTCTAAAATTAGTCATTATTCTTCCTCCTAAAATGGTTATTTTTTTACGATGGTACCGGAGATGAGGAGGATTTTCTGTAGAAAACAAAAACCCTCTTCAGTTAAGAAGAGGGTTGCGGTTGCAAGTTTTCCTCCCCTTATCTGCCAGATCCAAGTAAGAATCTGTAGGAATTAGCACCTTAGCAAGTAAGTTACTTGCTGGTTGCCGGGCATCATAGGGCCTATCCCTCCGCCGCTCTTGATAAGAGTATGTGATTCAATTTCCATCGTTGTTACACAGTATAAACATAGACTTTTTTTCTGTCAACACTAAAATTTCATTTTTTCTGAAACTTCTGTCTGCTCCTTTACGTAATATGAACACATACACTACTTTAAAATATATTTATTGAGAGGAGTATTTTTATGGTAAAAGCCTTGATAATTTGTCTTATTGTTGGCTACCTAATCGGCTGTTTTCACGGCTCAAAAGTAGCGCAATTTTTATCGGGGGTTGATTTAAAAAAGGCTGGGCATGGCAATGCAGGTGCCTCTAACGCAACTCTTTCGCTCGGTTGGAAATACGGTATATTAGTGGCACTAATCGATATTGGTAAAGGCGTTGCCGCCATTATTGGTGTGCATCTATTTTTAGCTAATGCATCGCATTTAACGGACGTACAAATTTGGCTCTTAACGTATACAATTGCTGCTGGTGTAATTATAGGGCATAATTTCCCCTTTCATATGGGTTTCAACGGAGGTAAAGGAACGGCTTCGATTATAGGAATTTTGCTTGCTGTCGATTGGAAAATCGGACTATTTGCACTCATATTATTTGTTATTTTATCATTTGCCACTAACTATTTAATCGTCGGTGTCCTTGAATTTTATGTAGTATTTTGTACAGCTACTTACTTATGGATTCCAGGAATAGGTCCAACAATAATTGCACTTCTACTTTTTGGCATAGCACTTGTCTTACATATTGAAAATATTAAACGATTACTCCAAGGTACCGAACCTAAAGTAACTTCTGCTTTTAAGAAAAAGAAATAATATAACACTGGATATTATTGTATTTTTTGTGACCATTCATTCTCTCGTAATAACTTAATATTGCTGTAAACAGAGCTTTTTTTACAATCTTTTACTTTTTACAATAAATAGACAAAATTACTTTCTTAAAAAAACATTTTACTTACCGATGTTATAGGAAACTATCGTCATATTTATCGTTAGAAAGGATGAATTAATATGTCTGCTCTCGAAAAAACAGTACCTAAACGCAATTTAAAGCCACTATGGATTGGCCTAGCTTTCGCGGCACTGATTATTATTACATTTTTACCGAATAGTGGAGACCTTCCTGTAGCTGGCCAACGCGCATTAGCGATTTTAGCTTTCGCAGTCATCCTTTGGGTAACAGAGGCCGTATCGTATCCTGTCAGTTCTGCCATGATTATTGCACTTGTGACAGTTATGCTAGGTCTGGCCCCCTCAATGGAAGATCCTACAACAGATTTAGGCACTTCAGGTGCGCTAAAAATGGCATTAAGTGGATTTAGTAACTCTGCGGTTGCACTAGTAGCCGCAGCACTTTTCTTAGCAGCAGCCATGCAAATTACAAATTTACATAAACGACTTGCTTTATGGATCTTATCGCTAGTTGGTACAAAAACGAAAGCGATTGTCTTCGGCGCTATTTTAGTATCCATAGTACTAGCTTTCTTCGTACCCTCTGCTACAGCACGTGCTGGCGCAGTTGTACCAATTCTACTTGGCATGGTTGCCGCATTTGGCTTACCACGTGATAGTCGTCTAGCTGCTTTACTCGTTATCACATCTGTGCAAGCAGTTTCGATTTGGAATATCGGTATTAAAACGGCAGCTGCACAAAATATGGTTGCTTTAAACTTTATCAAAGAACAGTTTGGTGTAGATATTTCATGGGGAGCTTGGTTACTATACGCCGCACCATTTTCAATCATCATGTCGGTGGCTCTATTCTTCATTATGATTACTTTAATTAAACCTGAGACAAGCAATATAGAGGGCGGTAAAGATGTAATTAAAAAGCAACTTGCAGATTTGGGGCCATTAAAAGCACCTGAAATCCGTTTAATCGTAACTTCAATAGTACTTTTATTTTTCTGGGCAACAGAAAACAAACTTCACCCGTTCGATACGACAACAGTCACAATTGTTGCTATAGCGGTTCTATTAATGCCCAAAATAGGTGTTTATACGTGGAAAGAAGTTGAACCGCATATTCCTTGGGGGACAATTATCGTCTTTGCCGTTGGGATTATGCTGGGGACAGTACTACTAAATACAGAAGGTGCGACGTGGTTATCAGATACTGTCTTCGGATCACTAGGTCTTGATGCTATGCCTATTCTAGCAACAATCGCAATCGTTACCCTTTTCAATATTCTTATTCATCTGGGCTTTGCGAGTGCTACAAGCCTAGCTTCCGCACTGATTCCGGTATTCATTGTATTAGCTTCAACATTAACAGCAAATGTTGATCAAGTCGGTTTCGTAATAGTCCAACAGTTTGTCATTAGCTTCGGTTTCTTATTACCTATTAGTGCACCCCAAAATATGCTTGCCTATGGTACCGGAGCCTTTACAACTAAAGATTTCTTAAAATCGGGTATTCCCTTAACGATTATTGGGTATCTCCTGGTCCTTTTATTCACAGCAACATATTGGAAATGGATTGGATTGTTATAACAAAAAGAAAAGCCTTGAGAGACAATTTCGTCTTCCTCAAGGCTTTTTGCCTATATTTTATTTAGCAAATGATGGATCTTTCATCGTGCCGTTCTTCGCCAAGTTCACGTGCCAAGACAATGCTTTTTCTAAATCATGTGGTGTATGGTGACCACCTGTTGCTTCATTCGCTGCGTTAAAGTACGCCCATAATTGTTCACGGTATTCAGGGTGAGCACAGTTATCAATAATGCGCCCAACGCGCTCTTTTGGTGCTAGACCACGTAAATCTGCTACACCTTGTTCTGTTACGATAACATCAACATCGTGCTCCGTATGGTCAACATGTGGCACCATTGGCACGATACTTGATATTTTACCGCCTTTAGCGTACGATTTCGTCACAAAAATACCCAAACGTGCATTACGTGCAAAATCACCTGAACCACCAATACCGTTCATCATTTTTGTACCGGATACATGTGTAGAGTTTACATTTCCATAAATATCTAATTCGAGTGCTGTATTAACAGATATCAACCCGAGTCGACGAATAATTTCAGGCTGATTCGAAATTTCCTGCGGACGTAATACTAATTTGTCAGCATATCTTTCAAAATTACCGTATACACGGTTTCCTACTTCTTCGGATAGAGTAATAGAAGTAGCAGATGCAAAACTTACTTTACCTGCATCAATTAAATCAAATACTGCATCTTGTAGTACTTCTGAATAAACTTCTAAGTTTTCAAATTCCGAATCTTTGAATCCTAGTAATACAGCATTCGCTACTGAACCTACTCCAGATTGTAATGGACGTAAACTCGTTGTTAAACGACCTACTTTAATTTCTTCGCGAAGGAAATTCAGTAGATGATTTGCCATAATATCTGTTTCCTCATCGGCCGGGACAATTGTCGATGGTGCATCTAATATATCTGAAATAACAATACCTTTAACTTTATCTAAATCTAGTGGAATACCAATAGTACCAAGGCGATCCGATGCATTTTGCAGAGAGATCGGTGAACGTTTACCTTGTGGACCTGGTACGTAAATATCATGGATACCTTCTAATGCATCAAGCTGTGCTACGTTTAGCTCGATGATTACTTGGTCAGCCTCTTGCACAAAAATTGGAGAGTTGCCAACTGAAGTTGTTGGAATTAGTAAGCCGTCTTCTGTAATAGCAGCCGCTTCGATAATAGCAAAATCGATTGGACCAATGATGCCTTGGCGTACTAGTTCAGCATTGTGTGACAAATGTGCGTCGACATATGTGATGTCACCGCTGTTGATTTTGTTACGAATACCAGAATCTGCTTGGAAAGGACCACGCTTGCGAATAACGCCAGCTTCTGCTAAGTATTGGTCAACTTCTGGTCCAAGTGATGCGCCTGTGTATACATCTACCTTGAAGCTCTCTGTTTTTGCTTTCTCTACTAGTGCAAGCGGTACCACTTTTACGTCACCAGCACGTGTAAATCCACTCATCCCCAGTACCATACCATCCTTAATCCAAGAGGCTGCTTCTTCTGCTGTTACAACTTTACTGCGCAACTGTTCATTACGAAGCTTTTTCGCTAACTTTTCTTCCATTCTCTATTCCTCCATCCCACTTGTATTTACTTCAACTAGATTATTTGCTCCATTCTTTTGGTGCATTATACCAATTTTCTCGAGCATAAATTGAATAATCTGTCGCATACACAATTTTACACTAAGCAGAATATTTAAGCTATAACTGACGGAATATTTTACTTTACGAGATTTTTTAGTCAAGAAACAAATTATATAAGGATAGTTTCTTCTGCATTTTAGGTGATTGCCTATATGGAATTTATTCGATTTTACAAGAAAAGCGTGATATGCTTTTAGTATATAGACAAGGGAAAAAAGGAGAAATTATGATGGTTAAACAATTATTACGTAATCATTCTTCAGTTCGCATTTACGATGGCAATCCTATATCAAAAGAAATTGTTGAAGATTTAATTGCTACAGCTCAAATGGCTGCAACATCACATTTTGTACAAGCATATAGTGTTATTTGGGTAACAGATGAAGAGAAAAAGGAAAAATTAGGTTTACTGTCCGGTAATCCACGCCAATACGAAACATCCGGTGGTGCCTTTGTCTTTTGCGTAGATTTCAAACGTCTACAAATGGCAGGTAAATTAGAAGATGTTGATATCGTCGCAGATTCAGCCGAAAACGTACTTGTTGGAGTAGCAGATGTATCATTATTCGCGCAAAATTTCGTGATTGCAGCAGAATCTATGGGATACGGCATTTGCTATATTGGTGGTGTACGTAATAAGCCGGAGGAAATAAGCGAACTATTTAATCTGCCTGATTTGGTTTTCCCACTATTTGGCTTAACAATCGGTGTGCCTGCTCGCCGCAATGAAGTAAAACCTCGCTTACCAGTGACAGCAATACTTCATGAAAACGAATATAATTCAGAAAAATATACAGAACTTTTACCAGCTTATAACGAAACATTGGAAGCTTATTATACTAGTCGATCCTCAAATCGTAAAATCGATAATTGGACTAAACAGATGGCTGACTTCTTAATTGAACAACGTCGCCCATTCATTAATGATTTTCTAGCAAAAAAAGGTTTTAACTGGAAATAACAATTCAACTAGGTAGGGTTACTATTGTATGATATTAACCTTACCTTTTTATATTATTAAAAAAGTCACTGTCGAAAATAGTACATTTATCTTGTTAGATTTGTTTAATGATAGTTCAGATTAAACAAAAAGACTCTTTTCTTTCCCAACAATTCCATTACTATTAATAGAAGGAGCTCTATATCGAAAGGAGTTTGTTCAAATGTCCTATATCAATAAACACCTTGCTCGTACCTTAGAACAACAACATAAGAGAAGTGTAAAAGGTTTATTTTTAAAAATTCAAGACTTAAATAATGAATGTACGCTATTAAGAAAACGACTTGAACCCCATATTGACATCTCTACTTATAATGATGCCGTTGCTTATGTAGATCAATTCGTGTCTCATACATCCATTCTCAATTTGAAATTCATCACGAATACACAAAATCTAGAGGTTGTTGTATTACACGCCCTCTTATTAGAACATATTTTACAAAACGAAACAGCTCATACTTTTGACTACGAAAAACAATTGCTTCAAGGCTATATTCAAGAAATTTTAGCATTGAATGATCACGCCTCAACACTTTTTACCAACCACAATGAAAAGATGCTTCATTACATTCATTCTCAAACTGTATAAAAAAGACGATCATTGCAACTGATTTCATTGCGCTGATCGTCTTTTTAATTATTGGAGCCCTTTAATAATTAGTGTGCGAACTGGTAAGAATTGCTCGCCTGTATCTCCATATGTCAGAAGTACTTCATCATCTACTTGTAAATAAATTGCAAGTGGTTCTGTTTCTGCACTCACTAAATAGTTTTCACCATTATCCAGTAAAAACGATACTAAAGTAAAGTCGCCTAAGCGTTCTTTGTATACGCGCAGCACTTTACCACTGGCATCTTTTTCTTCGGCATTTGAACTACCTTCGACCGTGCTACCGCCGCGGCTAAGCGCCGTTTTATATAATTTCAACGCTTCTTTTGGCGTTGTTGCAAAGGCTGAAATTTCAGGGTTTGCTGCTGATACAATGAAATAGTTTTGTAGGAAACCATTTGCATCAAGTACCGCTGTTAGCCAGCTTGCCTCACCGTAGAAGTTATACAATACTGGCATTTCGCCTGTCCATTTCTTCTCAATAAATTTCTTTTCAATAATTTGCAATGCTCCTTGAGAATCCATGTAAGAAGCACCTTGATTACCTGTGTAATAAGTAGCTTCACCCGTTCTCGCGTTCGTTAACGAGTAACCTAACATCGAGTCAACGCCCTCTTTTGGACTTGTAAAGTCAGTGAAGTAATACATGTCGCCAGCTTCATCGAAAATTGGGCTGACATTCGATTCTGTTCCTTCATCTGAAGGTAGCTTTACATCTTTTTTCCCGAACATACTATTCCAATAACCATGAACATATTTACCAAAGTAGCTATTTTGTAGACTTACTGTTTCAGGTGATACTGCCCCATCTATAAATTCTGGGACTTCCGCTAACTTCACAACCTCTGATTTTCCTGATAATGCATCGACCAACACTATTCCCTGCACATCAAAGCCATTACGTGCTGAAATAAATTCTCCGTAAGAGCGAATATAGTAAGGTTTTCCATCATCATCAACTTCAAGCTGTACATCTCCATAAAAAATTAGGAATGGATGTTGTAAACGCATATGTCGTTCTAAATTAGCATTTAAATAAGCTGAAGGAATATATTTCATTTCCTGTGCAACAAATTTAGGATTATCTGCAGAATCAGTAGCACTCATTGTAAAGTAACCAGGCGTCGTATCGCCATTCATCCATTTAAAGAAACCAGAAAATTCAACTGGAGCGATATAAACATACTCACCGTTTACCTTTTGAATTTGTAAGCGTCCCAACTCATAATAGCTTGTATTTGGCACTTGCCCAAATGCCTTTTTCATTTTATTACGGACAAACTTTGGTGGTACACTTGCTGGTGTTTGTGTTTCATCGAAAGGTTTAATTTCAACTTTTTCCTTCATTTCCGCTGACTTGAACTTATCATTTGCATTCCATAATGGAGCTGATAACACATATGCCGCAACAACTAGGCTTGCTAAAAATAATAAGCCTTTAATTTTCCTTTCGATGCCACTCGCTAGGAGAGCACCACCTAATGTTAGTAAAATAATTGCTGGCCAAAAGACAAGCCAGTTTACATCAATTTTTGTTACATACAGCGTCATTCCAGTCGCTAAAAACCCTAGAATAAAAGTGCCAATAAAAAAGGTTCCTATAACCTTTTTCGACTGCCCATCTTCTCGCTTTTTTGTTATAAGCGGTGTTAGTAAAACACTCGCAATTAGTGCAATGACTGCTGAAGCTATTAAAAGCTTAGTCATTCCATTCACCCTCTCTTCACTTACTGTCTTACTTATTTACGATTACATAACGTAAAAGTTTCAATCATAAAAATATTATAGAAACAAAGGAATTCTACCACAAAAAGAGAATTTCAAGTAGAAGGAGTTGGAAAACATGGCTAAAAAGATATTAATTGCTTGTATTATTGCGCTAGGTCTTTATTATATTTTTTTCTTTTCCCATATTACAGAGAGTTTGAAACTCATATTTAAGGTCATCCCCATGATTTTAATTATTTTTTTGGCTGCTATGCAAAAAGTACCGCATATTAAAAAATATCAAATGCTCGTTATTACTGGCCTTATTTTTTGTATGATTGGTGACTATACACTACGTTGGTTTTTATTTGGCTTAACAAGTTTTTTAATTGGTCATATTTTTTATATTTTTGCGTTTGCAAGCACCAACGAACGAAAAGTGCCAATATGGGCTAAAATTTTACTTCTTGTGTACGGCGTATGTATGGCAGTGTGGATTGCTGGTACAGTCTTTACATCAGGTGAAACAGTACTTAGTATTGCGGTCCTTGCCTATATTTCTGTTATTTTAACGATGGGTTGGACAGCAATACGCACTGGCTCAACTTTTGCGACTATCGGTGCCATGCTATTTATTGCATCAGATTCCTATTTAGCTATTAATAAATTCGTATTGCCCCTACCATTTTCACACGAAATTATTATGCTGACATATTATAGTGCTCAACTACTAATTGCATTGAGTATCCTTCAATATTCCGAAATCCGAAGTAAAGTGATACAATAAGGTGCCAGGCACCCAAACAATTCAGAATTGTTTGAGTGCCTGGCACGATAATATACCTTTAGGAGGCCATAGCAATGAAAGAACAAGTAATTGAACGTTTAATTCGCTACGCAAAAATCGATACACAATCAGACTTCACAAGTGAAACAACGCCTTCCACACAAAAGCAGTTTGACTTATTACATGTACTTAAAGACGAACTTACTACAATCGGTTTAACGGATATTACATTGGACGATAACGGCTATTTATTTGCAACGTTGGAAGCCAATACGGATAAAGAAGTACCGACAATCGGCTTCTTAGCACATGTGGACACAGCAACTGATTTTACGGGTACAAATGTTAGCCCTCAGCGTATCGACAACTATGATGGTGGTGACATCCGTTTAAATGAAAATCTAGTCATGTCTCCCAAGGATTTCCCTGAACTAAAAAACTACGTTGGGCAAACACTAATCACAACAGATGGAACAACGCTGTTGGGTGCTGATGATAAGGCTGGCATCGCCGAAATTATGACTGCAATGGAGTACTTAGTGAATAACCCTACAATTAAACACGGGAAACTACGTGTAGCCTTCACTCCTGATGAGGAGATTGGCCGCGGACCACATAAATTTGATGTTGCCGCTTTTGGTGCAGACTATGCTTATACAATGGATGGCGGACCACTTGGCGAGCTTCAATATGAAAGCTTTAATGCAGCAGGTGTAAAGGTTATTACAAAAGGCACAAGTGTACATCCAGGTTCAGCAAAAAATAAAATGGTTAATTCCATCACAATGGCTATCGCCTTCCAAAACGAAATGCCTTTTGATGCAGTACCCGAAAAAACTGAGGGTTACGAAGGCTTCATCCACTTAATGAACTTCAAAGGCGCAATTGAACATACGGAGCTTTCATACATCGTACGTGATCATGACCGCCAAAAATTTGAAATAAAAAAACAATTAATGCTTGATGCAGCTACAAAAATTCAAGCACTGTACGGTGAAGATGCGCTAAGTATAACTATTGAAGATCAATACTATAATATGGGTGAAAAAATTGAACCAGTAAAAGAAATCGTTGACATCGCACGTACGGCAATGGAAAAATTAGATATTGAACCAAATACATTACCTATTCGTGGGGGTACTGATGGCTCACAACTTTCTTATATGGGCTTACCTACGCCGAATATTTTTGCAGGTGGCGAAAATATGCACGGTAAATTCGAATATGTATCTGGAGAAACGATGGAGAAAGCTACACAAGTGATTATTGAGATTGTTGAGCTATTTGAACAGCAAGGTAAGTAATTGGAAGAATTGCTATGGAGAAAAGGTCACTTTTCTTTGTAGCTTTCCCTCTTCCGATAACTGAATTTTCAAATTACATAAAGGGGTTTTTGAGTGACTTAATCAGAAGAGGTGAAGTTATATGAAGGAAATTGCATTAGGTATTTTAGCTTCTTTATTTTTTGCAGTAACATTTATTTTTAATCATGCAATGGAAATGCAAGGTGGTAGCTGGTTATGGAGTGCTTCATTACGCTATTTCTTCATGTTGCCATTTCTACTTGCCATAGTATTTTATCGTAAAGGATATACACAGCTTTCAGGAGAAATGAAGGCTCAGCCTGTTTCTTGGTTATTGTGGAGCTTTGTTGGCTTCGTTTTATTCTATGCACCGCTAACATTTGCTGCGGCATTTGGACCAGGCTGGCTCGTTTCGGGTACATGGCAGTTTACAATTGTTGCAGGCGTATTGCTCGCTCCCCTTTTCGTTTCTGTTATCGCAGACAAAACCGTACGCCAAAAAATACCGCTTGTATCATTACTTATTTCGTGTGTTATTCTAGTCGGCATTTTGTTGATTCAGGTACCTCAAGCTCAGTCCGCTCCTTTAAAAAGCCTAATGCTCGGCATTTTACCAGTCGTAATAGCAGCATTTGCTTATCCACTTGGCAATCGTAAAATGATGGAGGTTTGTGGCGGACGTATTGATACTTTTCAACGTGTACTTGGCATGACGATTGCATCGATGCCGGCATGGATTGTGATGGCCATCTATGCAATGGCGACAGTTGGGCTTCCATCAATAACTCAAGTTCTACAATGCTTGTTAGTCGGTATTAGCTCTGGGGTCATTGCGACCATTCTATTTTTCATTGCAACAGACCGTGTACGCCATCATCAAGGCAAACTTGCCGCTGTCGAAGCTACACAATCAACAGAAATTATTTTTGTGATTATCGGTGAAGTAGTATTGTTAGGTATTGCCTTCCCAGATCCTATTGCACTTGCTGGACTCGGCGTCATCATTGTAGGTATGCTATTGCACAGCTACTATACAATGCTGCTCGGTAAAAGGAATTCTACCGAGCAATCGCTATCTTCATAGATTAAAAGAACTGTCCAATTAATCCCTAAAATCAAACAGGTGATGAAAAACAATTCGTTTTTCATCACCTGTTTTTCTATTATTATGATTTTCACCCTTCAATCAAAAAAGTAAAGGATTGGTTATTCATAAGACCTTAGTTCGCTGCTATTACCACTGATATGACCATAGCCTGGTGCAAAAAATTCATTAAGAGACGTTTCCACAACATTGTTAAACGTGCCTGCTCCACCTGCTCCTGTTGTGAATGTGTAATGAATGGCACGAACAAACCCTTCATCTTTCACTCCGCTCCATATTCTAATCACTTTTGAGCCTTCTGTAACTGGCTTTTCAAATATATATTTGATACCATCCTTTTCATAATTAAAGTTTTGTTCTGTTTCATGATAGTCAATGGATCGATTGTCGTTCTGCGCTTCAAAACGATTATTAACCGTTTTCTTATATACACCATTTGTATACACTAACTGCTGAAGTGTATCGTTCGGCAAGAAAGACGTTGTAATAATCGGTGATTCGTTCGGTCTGATGGTAGCTAGAGCCTTTTTCGGTACATAATACGTTTCCCCATCTATCTCAATCCAAGCTGTCGCATTTTTTTCTGTCAATAACGATACTTCATCAAAACGCTTTAGTTCTTTTTGATTTCCTTTACCTTGACCAATAACACCATATCGAATATAGCGTTTCCCTTGAGTTTGCACAGGTTGGAGTAATGTTGCAGGAATATATGCAAGTACAAAGTCTTCTCCCCACGTTCCCAGCAATTGCACTCTAAGATATCCATTTATTTCAATTCCTAACGATTGAAAAACAGTTCCTTTTGAATACTTTCCCCCCAATTTTGTTCCATCCATTGGACCTCTAAAATGATGGGCATCAGCTGTTAGCTTATAGAGTCCATCTCTTTTTGTTGTTTCGACAATGCGAATATCTGTAGCATCAATATAGCTCTCTTCAGTAAGTCCATCAGTTCGATGATATTCATAGTATAGATTTTCACCAATAGAAAGATCATAACCAGGGCCTCTATACTCAGATCCATCGAAGTAATGTTTTCCATAGTCATAGTCATAACCATGATTGATGTTGATATAGCCTGGATTATCATAAAAAGAAGCGCGGATATTCAGAGGTACTTTCTTAAAAACAACTAAATCCGTTGCTTGTACACGATAACCCGAGCTCATCCAATAGAATATTTTATTGTCATACTTTTCAATATTATAAACTCGGAAATAATTGTTGTGCTTGACTGTCATCAAGCTATACGTACCGTTTGTATTTTTCTTATATACTTTTACATCTTTCGTAAAGGTCATTTTTCCCGTTTGCGCCTTTACAACTTGTGCCCCGTCCCACTGCACTTCCGCTTTAGATGATGATGGGTTTGTTAAAAAAGCTAAAACGATAAGCAAAGTGATAATAAATTTCTTCATTTATTCCCCTCCGTTTATTTCTAATTAAATTCCCATTTTTTATTATACTATAACAAGCCTGTTACTGATTATCCAAAGGCGATCAAAATTCAGAACCACCAGTATAACTGGTGGTTTGCTCTGCGCGTGAAACGCTGGGGTACTGGCCCATGTCTAAAGACATCCTGAAGGTCCGCCAACCGCACTCCGTTTCCACACCAACCGCTAAAGCGGCTTACTTATTTTTTCTTTCTCTTGATTTCTTCTCCTGTGAACGGGTCAATGAATTCTTTCATTGTCATTTGATCATGTAGGATATCTTCTTGTAATTGGTTCTTTATATACTCTTGAATCACTTTTCGATTTCGACCGACTGTATCCACATAGTATCCTCGACACCAAAATTATCGATTTCCATATCGATATTTTAAATTGGCATGTCGATCGAAAATCATTAAGCTACTCTTCCCTTTTATATAGCCCATGAACGAAGATACACTTAGTTTCGGCGGTATACTCACCAACATATGTATATGATCCGGACATGCTGTTGCCTCAATAATTTCTACACCTTTTCTTTCACACAACTGACGTAGTATTCTTCCTACATCCGCCTTAATTTGACCATAAATAACTTGTCTTCTGTATTTCGGTGCGAAGACGATATGATACTTACAATTCCATGTTGTATGTGCTAAACTTTTATTATCCATTTTGGAGACTCCTTTCGTACGAAGTCGGTTGACCAGACCTGACCTTATTGTACGATTGGAGTTTTTTTTTTGTCCATAGCTAAAAGCTTTCCGGAACCCCCCGCATAGCAGGGGGTTTTCAAAGAATACAAAAAAAGAGCGACTTAGCCATTTAGGCATAAGTCGCTCTGAGATTTTCACGTTCCCAAAAAATGAGGGGGGTTTTAGGAGCGTTATCATGAACTAGCAAACTTCTGGAGAAAAGTAGCTAAAGTTCATCCTCTCTACACTCGTTTTGTAGAAGAGGAATAATCTTTATACGATAATGATAATCATTATCAATTAAAAAGTCAACAACTATCTGAAAATTTTTTTAAGTATTTTCTCAATTGATTACAATACTTTTTTAAGTGAGCGTCGATACTTCCATTGGTTCAGTTGGAAATGTAAAAAACAACCGATACAAAAGCCTGCAATTGCCACTGATGAAGCAATAGCGACCATTACTGTAAAAGTATAGCCTACTATCTGCCAATGAAAAATGAATCCAATGAACCCACCTGCTAAACAAAAGCTAGCAATACTAGAATTGAATTTTTGTTGCTGTGCATCCTCGCGTATATATGCAGTTGGAGCCTTCTTCAAAAACTGCCTTCCCAATCGTATAATTGGATTAAAATTGCATAGTACACCAAGTAAATTTGCTACTAAAGGAACCGCTAAGATCCAAGCAACCCCTGTTATCCAAGTCAGGATGACACTTAAAAGAATCGTCCACTGATTAAGTCGAACAAGTGGTCTTGGAATAGCATGTGGCTGTAGCATTCTAAAACCCACCTTTCAGATATGTTTAATGTATTTTACTACACTTCATACTATTTGTGAAGCAAAATTGAATAACTTATAATAAGAATAAATGATAATTAACGATGGATCGGTATGATTGTATTCGGAGGCATTAACTTTATTTAGCAAGCCTCTGATCGCCACTAAAAAAGCCTCCTAGAGAATGACGGCTTTTTCAGAATAAAGTGAAAAGAAAAGGTGAAGACAATGCCAGCTTTAACGATGGATCAGGTAAGACAACTGAATTCCTACAGTATTTATACAACAGAGCCACAAAGAACATTATTTACATTAGCTGATATACATAAAGACTTTTACCACCCTGATTTTTTAAACCTAATGATGGGTATTACGGATGCAGCGACAGAAACAGCGGCTATCTCCCACTTCTCTCGCCGCTATGGTATGTTTTTCGCCATGCAGCTTTACATGCTTGCAGCCTATGATGAGGTTTGGGATGGTAAGCCAATTGAAATCCGTTTTGATGCTGCAAAAGAATTCAATAGTTTTACCGTCGCCATATTCGTCAATGCAAATGATTGGCGTTATGTGGATGAGGATGAACGTCAGACGGTCATTGAAAAGATCCTGTATGATGGGCATGTCGTCGTTCAACAGCTACGAAAAGTAACATCCATATCCCCACTTACAATTTGGGAGAACTTCTTCGGATATTTGCTATGGCATTATCATATATTATTGTCTAATCCTGGCCTTGCCGATCAAGCAATGGAAGATATTGAAATATTAGAGAATCCTAATACTTGGTCTCGTTTCTCTCAAAAATCATGGTGGGCTGAATATACTGGTGGTCAAAGTCCGACGAATTTGGTAAATGTACCTGTACGTAAATCTTGTTGTTTTTCAAAGGACGTGCCTGGTTTAATGGCTTGTGGTTTTTGTCCACTTAAGAAATGACTAAAAGCCCTACCCTCACGTTTGTGAAAGGTAAGGCTTTTATAATTATTTAGCTCACAACCTTTATGCTGACTAAGATACTCGGCACTTAGCGTATTATTGGGCGGTGGCTACTTTTCATATACAATGAACCAATCATGTTGTTCTTCATACATCGACGTACCTAAGTAACCCTGCTTCAATAGAGTTTGCTGTCCCTCTATATCTCCCATCGATAGAGATTTTTTTGCTAAGAAAATCGGTTGTTCATGTTGTAAATCTTTATAAAAGATATATCGTAATTTATCAACATACTTAATCTTTAATCCCTTTATCACTAGTCCTTGCGAAAACTTATCTTTTAAGCTTGGTATATTATAAGGTTTAACTGTAGAACAGATGTATTGATAACTCGCTAAATCGATATGATTCATTACAACTTTTGCTAAAGTTTTTTGTAAGCCATAGCCTTGATATTTCGGGGAGACATTCGATATTTCTTGATACAATACTTGAAGAAATTGCTCCTCAGCAATGTCACAATCATAACCTAGATGTTCTTCATCAATAGGTGGATTTAATAACGCTCGAAAAGCAATTAATTCATCTTCCACGTAAGCACCTATCATTAGACCATGCCCGTTCAAAATATACTCGAATTCCTCAGTACTTAGTGGCTGCAATAAACTTTGATCGTGTAATGATTTATAAACCTCATGCTGTAATTGCTCAATAACGTGTAAATGCTGTATTTTTAATTGTGTCACGAAAAACGGCGTATCCCCGAGCATTCCTTCATAAATTTTGTCCATATCGCCACCTCCTTAAGCTGTTACAATTGTTGAGAACTCACTTAATTCTTTAATAATCTCATCATCTACGTCTACACCTAACCCAGGTTTCTCCGTTAAACAGATGAATGGGACATCGTAGTGTAAATTCCCGATGTCTTTAGAGAATTTTAGAGGACCCGTTAATTCAACACTTGTCATTATTTTTTTAGAAAAAGCTACATGGAAACCTGCTGCCGAGCCAACAGATGACTCAACCATCGAACCTATTTGACATTCAATACCTGCCATTTCAGCCATTACTGCTAGCTTCATAGCTGGATAAATGCCACCACATTTCATTAACTTGATATTCACTTTATCTGCTGCACGCTTCGCAATAATTTCACGCATTTCGCGTACGCCTCGAAGTCCTTCATCAATCATTAACGTAATAGCTGATTTTGACTTAATTTCTACCATGCCATCAATATCTTCACTGTCCACAGGTTGCTCTAACCAATCTAGATTTAAATCCTTTAAAGCGTGTAAGCCTTGAAGCGTTGTAGAAGCATTTCCCCATCCTTGGTTTACATCTACACGGATAGCTATGTCTTCACCTACACGTTCACGTACTGCCTTTATGCGAGCAACATCTCGTTTTACCTCTGTACCCACTTTCATTTTAAAAGATTCATAGCCCATTTCAACACGTTTAGCTGCCTCATTAGCCATTTCCTCAGGTGTTCCAATACTTAATACATGCGTAATTGGGAATTTTTCATGATAGCGGCCACCTAAAAGTTGATAAACCGGAACTTGTAATGTTTTACCAGCAATATCAAAGCAAGCAATGTCAATAGCCGCTTTTGCAGCTGGCACATCCTTAATAATGCGGTCCATTTTATCGTGTATTTTTTCGAATGCCATTGGATTTTCTCCGATAATAGCAGGTACCAGTTGATGCTTTAATACAGCATAAGTGCTTTTCCATGACTCACCCGTAACATGTTCATCAGGTACTGCTTCCCCATACCCTACAATGCCAGTATCAGTCGTCATTTTTAAAATAATTGAAGGCATTGTATCATATGTAGCATAACTAATGATGAATGGATCGATTAAAGGTAATTGAATTGCAAAAATTTCTACTTGTTGAATTTTCATTTTATATCAAACTCCTGTATAATTTATAGTTGTCGCTAATACGTCGTTAATTAATCAAAAAAATTATAGAAAAGGAATGATGCTTATGTCTACAAAAATAGCCGTACTATGCTCTAAAGCATTTAAAAAACGTATACTTAGTATCGCACAAAACATAGATGATATTCAATTAGAATTTTATCTTTATAATCAACCTACCGATGCACCTTCTATGTTGAAACAAATTAAACCCTGCGATGCACTTTTGATAGGAGGAACGCTACCTTATCTACATGCTCAATCATTACTTGAAAAATTCCCGATTCCTTGGAATTATATAAAGCAAGATGAGACTGCTATTTCTACAACATTATTATCACTTATAGCCAACCATGCCATTTCTTTAGAAAAAGTCTCTATTGATGTGATGAATCCAGTATTTGTGGATAACGTTCTCGCTGATATTGAATATAGTGGGCCAAAACCTTACGTCTACCCTATCTCCATTGCAGAAGCACCCAATGATATTTTGCAAAAACATCTAAAATTATGGCAAACAAAAAACATAGATTTTGTTATAACAAGTATTCATACTGTGTTTGATGAATTACAGGTTTTAAATATACCAGCTATGCGTGTATTGGATGCCACAGGCTCGATTATACAATGCTTAGAAGAAACTAAATCACAATCCCTACTTACAAAATCTGAATCTGTCAAAGCGGCAGTCGGACTATTAGACATACCTGAAAATAATGATTTCAACTCTTTGATTTTAAATCATATAACAGCTGCTACCCATTCAACCTATAAGCAAATTACGCCTCTTTATTACGAACTTTATACAACTGCTGGTCATTTACAAAATGCGTTCGAAAAGGAAAATATGCAAAAGTTACTACAGCAAATAGAACAACCATTTAAGCTCGCATTTGGTTATGGTCACTCGATTTTTGAAGCAGCTCAAAATGCCAAGTACGCATTAGAATTCGCCAAACCCTTTGAAGTTTACATACTTGATGAACATAAAAATCTATTAGGTCCATTTCCAAATTCTGAAGCTAAAATATCCTTAAAAACAAATGATCCTTACATTTTAGAAATGGCAAAGCAAACAAATTTAAGTCCAGCAAATATTTCCAAAATCATAAATTTCAGCCGAGAAAGACAGTCTTCTCAATTTACATCCCATAATCTTTCTGAATATCTACAAGTTTCTCGCCGAACAACCGAACGCATTATAAAAAAATTGGTCGACCGGGGTTACGCCAAAGCCGTTGGGGAAGAGATGCCCCACCAACAAGGTCGCCCTCGTACAATCTATGAACTGAATTTCGCAACTTATTAAATGCTTTGCTTTTAAATATAAGACAAGGGGCTGTTTAACAAGCCCCTTTGACTATTGTACTCTCTATTCAAATAATTCTTCAAACCTCGCAAACACAAAAATATATGCTAGATTTCACGCAACACGATTAAAAATCCAGTAGAACTCAATAATAAAAGAATATTTTTAATTAGGTCTCTCCCCTATTTAAGAAGTTCATTTCGAATCAGTCTGCTACTACCAGATTATTAACATCATTTTCTTGTGATTCTTTCTTGCGTTGCTCAGCTGCATCTATTTCTTCAGGGGTCATCTTAACAATCGCAAATCCTACATAACCATAAATAATTGAAATGATTGGAACAACGAAATTAATGATAGCATATGGTGCGTATTCCATTGCCCCAACTCCTAATGTTGCAAGTATAAATACTCCACACGTGTTCCACGGGAAGAATACAGATGTCAGCGTCCCACCATCTTCCAATGCACGAGATAAATTTTTGGAATGCAAGCCACGCTTTTGATAAACGCCAGCAAACATTCGTGAAGGAACAACAATGGAAATGTATTGCTCAGAACAAGTTGCGTTCGTCGTGATACATGCAGCAATCGTTGAAGCGATAAGGCTACCTGTAGATTTCGCGAATTTTATAACAACATCCATAAGCGACTTCAACATGCCTGAATATTCCAACACGCCACCAAATGTCATGGCAACAATCGTCATTGAAACCGTATACATCATAGAGTCTAAGCCGCCACGATTAAATAGCTCGTCCACCATTTCATTACCTGTGGATATTACAAATCCTTCTTGCAATGCATGAACGGCCATTGCAGGCGTTCCGCCTTGTACAAAAATTTGTAATAAGAAGCCTGATATTATCCCTATAACTAATGCTGGAATAGCAGGTACCTTTTTAGCAACCATAACAATTACACCAATAGGTACTAGCAATAACCATGGTGAAATAACAAAACTTTTTTCCATCATGTCAAGTGTTGACATTATTTTCTCAGAATTCATTGATATATCTGCAAAGCTTCTGCCCAAAAACCCGAAAGCGAGAAGCGCAATGATTAAAGCTGGTATCGTTGTATAAAGCATATGTTTTATATGATCAAACAAGTCTGTATTTGTTAGACCTGCTGCTAAATTTGTTGTGTCAGATAATGGGGACATCTTATCACCAAAATATGAGCCAGAAATAACTGCTCCTGCAATCATGGCTGCTGGGATTCCCATACTTAAACCAATACCCATACCGGCTACACCGATAGTCGCCATAGTCGACCAAGAGCTACCAATTGCTAGTGAAACAATCGCACATAACAGCATTATCGTTACTAAAAACCATGCTGGAGAAATTAATTTTAAGCCATAAAAGATCATCGTGGCAACAACTCCGCCACCGATCCATGCACCGATTGTCAAACCTACTAAAATGATGATGACAATGGCAGGCAATGCTAAGCGAATCCCTTTATACATCATTTCCTCGATTTCTATCCATTTAAAACCATGTTTTTTGGCAACAATTGCTGCTACAGTTGTTCCCACAATCAGTGGTACATGTGGACTTTGCTCTAATACAACTACTGTTAGAAGCATTGCAAAAATCATTATAGCGAAAGTCAAAAGTGCCCATCCTGCACTAATATCCTTTTTCATCATCATCCCATCCCCTTTTTTTGCACCAATAACCAGTTCGGAAATTTAAAGACGCAAATATTTTTTTACGATTTTTAGCATAATATTCAAAAAATATAAAGTCAACGCAAAAAAATTATGCTTCCCTAGCAATTATGCCTGTTAAAGCGAAAAAAAACGTTTCCAAATAGCTTTTACAAGCAATTCAAAACGCCGTATATTTATGCATTTAGTCACAAAAAAGCTGTATCAAAAGAAATACTTTTGATACAGCCACTTTCTAACTACTTTTTTTTTCAGGCTTTTTTTCTAACACACAAGCAAGCACTTTTGACGCATCTATTAATGCACTGCGTTCGAAGGTCATTTTAGGATGATGTAATCCTGGACCCAAATTGGCACCTATACCAATCATTGTTGCTTTTAATTCAGGTTTTTTAACAGTATAGAAATGGAAATCATCACTACCAGGCGTTGTTATTTCTTCAGCTAGATGTTCTTCACCCAGTGTTTCAAGAATAGCCTCTTTCGCCATTCGGGCAGCAATTAAAGAAACCTCTGCCCCCGGTGTAAAGTCGATCCACTTCCAATCCAAATCGATTTCATATTGCTGTTGTATCGATTTCAGACCAAACTCAATACGGTTCCGCAGTAATTCAAGTTGGTTATTTCGTTGAGCACGAATATCCATGGCAAAACTAGCAGAACCAGGAATGATATTTGTACTCCCCCCATCCGCAACAATCTTTGTTAATTTTGCAGAGTGCGGCTCGAATGGTGATAAATGAATACTGTTTAACATTTGTTGGATAGCCATAATGACATCTATTGCATTTTTTCCTTGATGTGGTCTTGCACCATGTGCATCAGTACCACGAATTGTTCCATCCAAGAAATAAGCTGCACCATGATGTATTGCAGGAGAAACCTTACCTAACGGAAGCTCTTCTATAGGTCGTAAATGAACACCAAACAAATGCGACACACCATCAACTGCTCCACGTTCAAAGGCTGCGCAAGCACCATTTCCAACCTCTTCTGCTGGCTGGAAAATAAAACGCACTCGATGCTTTAATGGACGATCTTTCAGTAGTAACAAAGCCCCTAGTACCATCGTAATATTAGCATCATGACCACATGAATGATTGGCTTGCCATTTGCCATCTACCTCTTGCCATAACGCATCAATGTCTGCACGGACTGCGACTACTTCATCTCCTGTCCCTATTTCAGCAAGTAACCCTGGCACATCACCTAAAAAGCGATAAGTTACCTTTAATTCATCGAGTATAGACGCAATCTTTTTAGTTGTTTCAAATTCCTTCCAACTCACTTCTGGATTACTATGGAAATGTTCAAACCATTGATACATTGTATCTTCCAGCGTTGCTGCACTTGTCATAACTACACCTCTAAATAGCTTTTTTCTTCACCATTATACATGATAGCTTTTTATAAAAGTAAATATGATATAAGTACCGTATAAATTCAAAAATTCACTAAAATGGCACACGCGGAAAGTAGCCATCTTCATAAAGATTCCACTCATTTTATGCTTTACAATATTTTATGTAGTAAAATAGGAAAACGTGACTTAACACAGCATTAAGGGCTGTGATAAAAGTTTTTTCCACTTTTATCGCAGCCCGAATGACTTTTATAAACTTGTAAAAAAACCTTCTGGATATTCTTCATGATGTACTAGTGTTATTTGCTCCTCATTTTTTTCGTCATTTGTTTGAAATACAGGCTCCTGATCCATTAAATACGTTTCAAATTTTGAGTTTAATAACTTTTTCATTTTTTCACCTCCGTTATTAATTGAATTTTCTGATAAATTTATTATACAATAGTTTTTTAAAGGAAATCAACAATTGATGCTATATATGCATAATAAATATAAAATCAATCTCTTTTTAAGATAAAAAAAGCGCCTCAGCGATATATCTGAGACGCTCATATTTTTTACTATTAAACTGTTACACTTTCTGATGATCCATCTTCCTTGACATCACCATTTCCACCAAATTTATGCTGTGTTGCATATTGGATAACTACCAGAACAATAAAGATTCCTAAACCGGCCCAATCAGAGAATTTCTCTGGATAGATGAGCAATAAACCAGCTGCAATAGCAATAATACGTTCAATCCATAGCATTTTCCGATACCAGAAGCCTATTACCCCTGCACCGATAGATACCATACCCGTAACTGCCGTAAAGACTACCCATAAAATTTGCGGAATAGTAGTATCGATCATCAGTAATGCAGGAGAGAACACGATCATATAAGGAATGATAAAAGCCGCAATCGCAAGCTTTGCAGAATTAACACCCGTTTTAATAGGATCCCCTCCAGAAATACCTGATGCAGCAAAGGCTGCAAGTGCTACAGGAGGCGTTATATCTGCAATAATACCAAAATAAAATACAAAGAAGTGTGCTGACAATAGGACAACAACCGGCACCAATTCCTGTGGTGTATTCGGTGATAACAACGCCACAATTGCTGGTGCTGCTATTGTTGATGTAATAACATAGTTTGCCGTTGTCGGTGCACCCATTCCAAGGATAAGCGAAGCAATCATAACGAATACAAGTGTTAAAATAATACTACCGCCAGCTAAAGCAACTAAGCTATTAGCTAAACTTAACCCTAAACCCGTTTTGACAACTACCCCTACGATAATACCCGCACAGGCTGTAGCTGCTACTACACCAAGTGCTGTACGTGCTCCTTCAACTAATGCATCAATAATATCTTTCGGTTTTAAACGTGTATCCTTGTTGAACATCGTCACCCCAATCGAAATAATAATGCCGTATAGCGCCGCGTGCATGACAGGTGTACCCGTTAACATTAAAATAATAATCGCAATAATCGGTGATAATAAGTAAATTTTCTTAAATACTTCTTTACGATTTGGCATTTGGTCATCACGTAAGCCTCGTAAGCCAACACGTTTGGCCTCGAAGTGCGTCATAATCCAAATTCCCGTAAAATATAACAACGCAGGGATTGCCGCAGCTTTTGCAATATCCCAGTAAGTAATACCACGTCCTATAAATTCTACCATTAGGAATGCTGCAGCACCCATAATAGGCGGCATAAGGCTGTCCACCCGTGGACGCTGCTGCCTCAACAGCACCAGCAAACTCTTTTCGATACCCTAGTTTTTTCATCATCGGTATTGTGTACGAACCCGAAGTTACTACGTTCGCGACAGAACTACCAGAAATCATCCCCTGTAGGGCACTTGAGAATACAGCAACTTTTGCTGGACCACCAATCAATTTCCCCGCAAATGCTACTGCCAAATCGTTGAAGTATTGCCCCACGCCGGTTTTTACAAGAAAAGCCCCAAATAATAGGAACACAAAGATGAATGTCGCTGATACACTTATTGGTGTACCTAAAATCCCATCTGTTGTAAAGTACATAAGATTGACAATGCTTTCTATATCCTGTCCTCGGTGTGCCATAAATGCAGGGAAGTACGGTCCAAAATATGCATATATGAGGAAACATACTGCAATAATTGTGATGGGTAAACCTACTGCCCGTCGAGCCGCTTCAAGAACTAATACCACAGCAATTAAGCCGACAAAAAAATCCAACTGCGTAATAGTCCCATTACGATTGACAAGCTCAGTATAATTCAGTGCCCAATAAGAGCCTACTACAACTGATAATAATGCTAAAATATAATCAAACCATGCAATTTTATGCTTCGGAGCCTTCCTCCGAGCTGGGAATAACAAGAAAATTAGTGATAAACCAAAACCTAAGTGAACAGTACGTTGAATTGGTGCTGTAAATTGCACAAATATGGCAGTGTACAATTGAAACAATGAAAATGCTAACAAACCAAAGAAGATTACATACTTCATGATTCCAGATATTGTACGCACATTTGATTCGATATCATATTTTTCAAGAATTGCTTGTTGCTCTTCAGCAGAAATTTGTTCAAACTCTTCTACTTTTACATCATTGTTGGGTTCTTGTTTTTTAGTCATTTCATCCTAACCCCTTTCCATTGGTCATAAAGAGATATGTGTTTCACTTCAAATAAATAGGATTTTCCCCTTTGTAAACCTTTTTTTAAATCATATTCATAATCCTTATACGCCAATACTAGATCTAAATCTAAATCGCCAATGTAAATGGTGAAGTTTTCAATTATTGCATTATCAAATTGTAAATAATATTTACCGTCGCGTTGGGTTAACGTTTGATTTTCCTCTGCATAGCCTGGCATACCTATCGCTAAATCCTCATACTCCATCCCAAGCATTTGTATACGATTTCTTTCGACACATTTGTAATACTCAAGCACGTCAGATTTATGAATCGAATGCGTATATCTAATACGGAAAGTATCGTCCGTAACAACCGGTATGTAGTGCATTCGGGGCGAATCTACGCGTGTTTCAGTGAATGCAAATACCTTTTGAAGAGGAAGAAAAATCATTGTGATAACGCCTATACATAATAGTACTGTTACTATTAGTATTTTCCTCTGTCGCATTACATCCATTCCCTCACTTTGTGCGCTTTTTAATCGTTACGTCTGACAAGAAAAGGGGCTCGAAGCTTTACGCAATCCGAGCCCCTTTGTATGTTTAAGAAGTTTAAATCTTATCAACGTCTAGGCAACCCTTGCCATGCTCATCCTACATGGACTTGAGCGCGATGCGTTTACCTATGTTTGATTATTCCTTCTCATCAAAGTATTTTTGAGCACCAGGGTGGATATCAATACTGATACCATCTAAACCAGTTTCAGCTTTGATAAGACGACCTTTGTCATGAGAAATTTTATCGGTATTGTCATAGATTGCTTTTGTCATCGCGTAAACAACATCCTCTGGTAGATCCTTTCTCACAGCAAGCATCGCAAGAACAGAAACTGTTTCAACATCACTTCCGATACCATAAGTACCAGATGCTACAGTATCTTTAGCATAGTACGGGTACTTCGCAATTAACTCATCTGCCTTACCAGCATCTACACCAATAATATTCACTTTTGTTGTAGCATTTAATGCTTCAACAGCACCTGTTGGTGTACCTGCTGTAATGAAGGCTGCATCAATTTGACCTGATTGGAGACCATCCGTTGATTCCCCAAAATCTAAGTTTTGTGCTTTATTGTCATCCATTGTTAAACCATGGATTTCAAGTAATTGCTCAGCATTTGCGTAAGTACCAGAACCTGGAGCACCTACAGAAACTTTTTTACCTTTTAAATCTGCATACGTTTTGATACCAGAAGCTTCAGTTGTTACTAACTGAACTGTTTCTGGGTAAAGTGCACCTAAAGCAGAAATTGTATCGATTTTTTTGCCATCAAACATTAACTTACCTTCTGTTGCGTAATAAGCGATATCTGTTTGTACAAACGCAATTTCACCTTTACCATCTTGTAAAGCAGTCATGTTAGCAGCAGATGCTTGAGAAACCTCAGCTGTTGTTTTAATACTAGTGTCAGTTGTAATCAGGTCAGCAAATGTACCGCCGAGTGCATAATAAGTTCCTTGCGTACCCCTGTTAATAAACTTAAAAATTTAATATTAGATTTTTGTTTGTCAGTAGTAGCTGATTCACCATTTGAATTTTCTTTTTCTGTATCGTTTGATTTTGACCCACTTTCAGTACCACATGCAGCTAAAATCAATAGCGCTAATGCACTTAATAGCATTAATAATCTAAATTGCTTTTTCTTCATATTATTACTTCCCCCTAATAAAAATATTTTAGTAATATATATAAAATTATCAAATCTAGTATAATATTGTAAATCTATTTATAGTAAATTCAGTCTTTTATAATTATACCTTTCCATAAAATTCTGATATGTAACATATTTCGATAAATTCTACTAAATCCTTTATTTTTCTGTAATAATTAACTAACAACTATTAAGAAAGCCAAATTCGCACTTCTGATATGTATAAAAAATGTATAAAAAGAATCTTGTTTTTTCATAGATATTACTTTTAGTTCATCTATCTCAAATTAAAAATAGCTATATCAGAAGGAGTTGAACACCTTCGATACAGCTATTTTTAATTATTGGATTACACCACAAGCAATTCTTGCCCCTGAATTGCCAGCAGGATCTGTTTTGTAGTCGTCTGCTGCTTCATGAATGACAAGTGCACTGCCATCATCATCAAGCAGTGAATTTTCCATATTTTTTTGTAAAGTTATACCTTCAGCTAAAAATGTTAAATCCACGATACCATCTTCCCCAATTTCTAAATTTGGTAAGTCCCCTAAATGATAGCCCTTAGGATTCAATTTACCGTGCTCTTTTTTCGTTGGATTAAAATGCCCACCAGCTGATTCAAAAGTTGGTGCTTCACACTTTCCTACTGAATGAATATGAATACCGTGCGTTCCTGACGGTAAATCTGTTAATGCTAACGTCATCATGACACCATTATCTTCTTCTTGAAAATATGCATTTCCATAACTTTCATTATTTGAACCGATGACTTTTGCTGTTGCCGTTAATGGTGATTTGGAGTTAGCGTTGGATTCTGAATTGGCATTTACCGTTACTTGTTTCTCGCTCTTATCAAAAAGATTACAACCACCGACAAATACTGTTAACGACATAAGTAATATAGTTATTTTTTTCATAAAAATACCTCCTCTATTTCTGATGGTACCCAACTCAACACATACTTATGCAATTTAGATAGCGATTTACCCGCTCATACAAAGCCGAAATTTTTTTTGTCGCAGAAAAGAGGTATCTCAAAAGTTGTTTGAGATACCTCCTTTACAATCATTAATCTAAAATTTTCACAGTAACTGTACGGACACCCCAATTTCGAGCTTGTCCATCCGAAGGAATGAAAACATCAATTTTATTGCCTTTGATTGCTCCACCAGTATCAGCTGCGATTGCCTCTCCATATCCTTCTACCCAAACCTTCGTACCGAGAGGAATAACACGTGGATCGACAGCGATTACTTTTAACCCAGGGTTAGATCGTATATCTGTCCCATTTGCTGTTATGCCTGAACATCCTTCACAATAAGCTGTATAGGCAGTCGCGCGCATTGTATAAGTTTGCCCTGAAGCATTTGCTGGTGCACTCGTCGGTTTAGTGGCTGATGTTGCCGCAGCAGTTGCAGCAGGTTTCTTATATGTGCTCACAGCGGTTTTTGGCTTTGCCGCTGATGCTTTGACGGCTAATAATTCACCTGTGTAAATCCAATCTGACGAAAGATTATTCCATTCTTTTAATTCGGCCACTGTTACATCATAGGTAAGTGCAAGACTAAATAATGTATCACCATATTTAATAAGATGGTTGTCTTTTGTAGATTCTTCTTTCTGGACGTTTAAATCTTGATCCGGATTAATCCATATCGAATCCATTTCGTCTAACTGTTGCAATTCAGCTATACTCAAATTATATTCCCGTGAGATTTCCCATAATGTGTCGCCCGTCTTAACGCTATATATTCCCTCTGCCGATGAGGAACTTGCAAACATACTCACGCTAAGTGTCAAGGCTACAGCTAAAGCTATTGCTTGTTTCTTCATATTAAGTAATACCTCCATTTTTTTATTTCCTGCAATCACCTACTAGCACATTAGCGTTAGGCTTATATATGCAAGTAACCAATTGGATTGCAACTAACCAACACAGGACAATGGACCTGATATTACAAATTATTACTATAAAAACGGAAAAATATACAATTTCAATCATATTATTAGTAATTTAAACATTTTTTTGGAAAAAATCTTGAAAAGATGCCTATTCATCTCATCATGCTAACAGTTGGAAATTCTTAGTTTTTAACCGATAATAGGGAAAAGGAGGAATGTGGAATGGATATTAACGCTATGATGGGGTCACAGGTTTTAGAGCTACAACAAACCTTACAAATGAGTGTTATGCAAAATGCCCTAAATTTGAATACTTCAGTTGCTGTCGAATTATTAAAAGATATGCCACAGCCACAAGTTGCTGCGCATCCTTATAAAGGATCAGTTATTGACGTTTCTATTTAACACTATGTTGTGAAAGATATGAATGCAGTCTTTTTAAATAAATTATTCTATTTCTTCAATACTATTTATTGAAAGAAAAATTAGTAATAACATGCATATTATTTGAAAGTTGGTGCCCGTCTGTGATTAGAGTAATAATAATGGACGATGAGCCATTAGCTCTTATTAACATGGAGAAAAGGTTAAAAGAATTTGATTCCATTGAAATCGTTAAATCTTTTTCAACCTTAAATGATTTACTTACTGAGGGACCCACATTGGATATTCAAGTAGCATTTTTAGATGTTGAAATGCCTGGTATGAATGGCTTAGAAATAGCCCAATTATTAAAACAATGGCATAGGAATATTCATATCATTTTTGTTACAGCATACCGTGATTACGCTGTTCAAGCATTTGAAATTCAATCCCTCGACTATTTATTAAAGCCCATCTCAAAATCGAGATTAGAGACAACAATAAATAGAATTCAAGAACTCTCCCAGCACGAAAAAAAATTCCCTCCCTCACAAAAACACAATGAACCATCTCTTAGAATACAATGCTTTGGAGGGTTTAATGTCTCCTTTAATGGTAAAATTGTTCACTGGCGAACTGTGAAAACAAAGGAGTTATTTGCCTTTCTTTTTTCTAATCTCTATAGTCATGTACCTCGGGATATAATTATCGATGCACTATGGGCAGAGACAGATTACAAAAAGGCTAGGGTACAATTGCATACAACAATTTCCTATTTACGGACCACCCTGTCCGCTTTAGGTTATGTAAACGTGCTTCATTATGCAAATGGATGTTATACCTTACAGTTAGAGGATTTTCAATGTGATGTGCTTGACTTGGAACAATTATTGAAACATAAAGAAGAGAACGATGAGCTCGATGTAGAAAAAGCGGAGATATTTATACAAAATCATCACGGTGATTATATGGCGACATTAGATTATCCATGGACTAATGGTAAAGGGAATTTTTTTAATAACCAATTTACAATCTTACTAAATTTTTTAGTAGAACATTATACTGCTACACATGCACTAAAAAGACGGGAACTTATCCTACTATTATCTTTAGATTATAGTCCTTATTCAGATAAAATCATTCAACAGCTTCTTCAGCATTATATAGAAGTAGATAATCGCGCAAATGCAATAAGAATATACAATACATTTAGAGATAACTTGTTTACGGACCTTGGCATTCTCCCTAACCAAGATACCATCGAGCTATTCAATACTATTTCGGAAGAATAAAAAACATGAAGTAGCTGTCTTTTAAATAGAGGTTAGCCAAAGACAGCTATTTCTAATGTTGTCGGTTTGCAATTAGAAAGTTGTACCTGAAAATTCCTCAACTACACAAATACAATTCCTCCCAGATTGTTTAGCCTCATATAAAGCCTGATCAGCTGTAGCAATCAACTGTTTAGGGGTTTTTATCGCTGTTGAAAATGCAGTAATTCCTGCTGACAAGGTAACTGGTTGCCCAAAAAGATTTTCTGCCAAAGCTTGTTTAACCCGTAAATTCTCTGCTACCTCCACAGCTTCCTCTATCGTAGTAGTTGGTAAAATAATCATAAACTCTTCTCCACCATAGCGAAAACAAATTCCATGTTTAATGACGCTCTCTTGCATAATCTTTGCAAAAGCTTTTAATACTTCATCACCCGCTGTATGACCATATGTATCGTTTACATTTTTAAAATTATCTAAATCTATCAGAACAATTGCATGCGGTACTTTATTTGTAAATAATTCATTTAATACTTGATCCATACTCCTGCGATTCGGAATGCCTGTTAATGAATCTAGCTTTAATTGATTAGTTAAATCAGCTATCCTTTTCCTTGACTTTGTTAACGTATTCAACGCTGCTTTTTTTAAGTGATATGCTTCCAAATACCAGTCATCAATTTCCTCTAAACTTTGTATTGCACCCCTTCCCTCTATACCCGTTGCAAGACCTTTTAGAGGTCGAACAATTTTAATAGCGATCCATACAATTAATGCAGCTATCATTACTATAGATAGCACTAAAGGAAATACTAATCTTTCTATAAGGACATTAAATGAAACGACTTTTACTTCGAGTAAATGATTAGCCGCTTGTTCAAACATCGCTTCTGATTCTATAACATTCTCAGAATCTTGCATTGCCACTTCTTTTATTTTAGAAATTTCCTTTTGATACTCCTCTTGCAGGTCACGGTTATTTTCTATAAGTATTTCGTTAAAACTTTGATAACTGCCCCAAATACTTATAGTAGTTGTAACGAGTATACTTACCATCACAATACTAACAATCAAAAAAGATAATTTGAATTTACACACAATCGATCAATTCCTCATTGAGATGATTTTTTTGTGAAACCCTATATATTTGTTTCAACTCATATATATATTCATTACAACATCATACGCTATACTTCTTAAAAAAAACTTAACAAGTGATAGATTAACCGATTTCAATAAATTATAAATAGATAAAAAGGAACTACTGTCTCGCATTAAATCAGCCAAAACAATATTATTAGAGTATTTTTTAAGAAAATGCTTATTTCCTTTTTTTATTATTCATGGCATGGTAAAAGTAACACTTATTATAATGTTTATTTTTTTATTTAGGAGGCCTTTATGTTAGCAATTACAAAAACAACAAAACGACACCTACTAATCATTGTTCTGATTTTTATTGGCCTTTCTTCCCTCCGTATACTTTGGCTAGCATATTTCTTACCTTCTAATGATCAGCCGTCTGCTCAAGATGGTATTTTCGATATGCGAAATCAATTTTTATCAGACAACAATGTCTTCTATTTAAACGGCGAGTGGCTTTATTATCCTGGGTTATTATTAAATACGACCAAAGACAACCCTAACAAGGCAACTATCCCGTTAGATCGAACCACTCTAACTATTCCATCGCGTGATAGCAAAGCAGTCACACAGCAATTTGGAACATACCGTTTAAAAATTTTACTAGACGATAATGATTCTTCAAATAATCGATATGCCATCCGTGTACCCGCAATTCCAACTGCCTCGGCACTATACGTCAATGGCAGACTGATAGGAAAATCGGGAGAAGTCGCCACAAACCTTAACAGTCATAAAGGACAAGCTGCACCTTATACTGTCTACTTTACGGAAAAGGAATCTGAAATCGAACTACTCCTACAGGTGTCCAATTTCGATACACCAACAAATGCTGTTATTAACAAAAGATTTTCCTTCACTTCTGCATCTGCCATGACACATTACCAAACCATCACTGAGCTATCCCTTGCTACCATCTCGGTGATAATCATTATGTATGCACTCTTTAGCATTCTTGTTTTTCTATTTATTTACCGTAAAAAGATTGTATTACTGTTCACAGTAGGCTTTCTTTTGCCATTAACTGATGAGTTAATAACTTATAATCGTTCTATCCTTGATTGGTTACATCTCGATTATATATGGTCTTTAAAACTGTCTAATATCGTTTACCTAGGCGCTTCATTTTTCTTTGTACAATTTATGCGTGTTCTACTTGTTAAATATCAGCATGCTAAGTGCTTCCGATGGTTCTCTACTTTCTATGCCCTAGGAACACTACTAATCATTTTGTTACCTATTCAATGGTTACACGCTGCCAATCTTCTATTCTTTATTCTTTATATTGTTTCCTTTTTATATGTTTTAGTGCTTGCTTTAAGGGAGTACGTTGAAAACCAAAAGACTTCCGCCTTTATTGCGTTCACAGCTCTTGGTACAACAAATGGAATTATATGGGGATTTATAAGAACAACCTATGTTTTAGATATTCCCTTTTATCCGTTCGATTATTTATTTATAGTTCTTGGATTTACGGGATATTGGTTTAAACGTTTTTATGAAAATACGCAGCGAATCAATAAACTTATAGCTGATTTACAAAAAGATGATGAACGAAAAGATGAATTTTTAGCTAGCAGTACACAAAAATTATGGAATCCGATGAATAAAATGATTACCCTTGGACAATCAATTTATGAAAATCCAAATAACTTGCTTATCAGTGAAGACAAACACAATTTAAAATATTTAATTGATATTGGTAGAAGCATGTCATTTACACTTAATGACATCCTTGATTTTACTCGGTTAAAAGAAGGCAATTTATATCTCCATAAAAAAAATGTGAGTATCCAAGGGGCTGTTTCTGGAGTTTTTGATATGCTTCGATTTATTACAGAAGGAAAACATATACAGATGACTTCGACTATTTCTAGAGCATTCCCTCATGTAGTAGCAGATGAAAACCGTCTGATTCAAATTCTTTTTAATCTTTTACATAACGCCATTAAATATACTGGTGCTGGCTTTATAGAAATTAATGCACACATAGAAAAAAATATGGCTGTTATCCATATTAGTGATAATGGTTTAGGTATGGATGATGATATTCAAAATCGTCTATTCTCTCCTTATGAGCAAGGGCACGTGGATGATGAGGGTATCGGTATCGGCTTATTCGTTTGTAAGCAACTAATTGACTTGCATGGTGGTACATTGCAAATTCAATCTATTCCAAACAAGGGATCAGATGTGATTTTTACCTTACCTCTTGCTGATGAAAGTACGGTTGTGAACGAGGCTTTGTGTATTAATCAAGAAGATGATTCATTACCATCGGAAAGTTTGAAACCAGATAGTACTTCTACAGTAAATCAATTTAAAATTTTAATGGTCGATGATGATCCCGTAAATTTAAGGATTATGCGAAGTTTATTTGTATCTACAGAATACGATGTCACTACTGTCACAAGCAGTGAAAAGGCATTGGAATCGCTACAGCAGCATAATTGGGATTTGATTATTATCGATGCAATGCTACCCTATATATCAGGCTATGCCTTAATTGAGTTCATCCGAGAGCATTATTCGGTATTGGAATTGCCAATATTATTATTAACAGCGCGTAACTATCCTGAAGATGTTTATACAGGCCTTGCTCATGGGGCAAATGATTATGTTACAAAGCCCATCAATTCACTAGAATTAAAAGTACGCGCAAGAGCTTTAATAGATTTAAAGTGTAGTATTAATCAGCGCCTACATTTAGAAACAGCGTGGCTTCAAGCCCAAATACAGCCACATTTTTTGTTTAATACACTGAATACGATTGCATCCCTTAGTACGATCGATACAAATCGAATGATTGACTTGATGCATCACTTTGGTGAATATCTACGTGCGAGTTTCGACGTAAGGAATCTTCAGCGAGTTGTTCCACTTCAAGATGAGCTTGAGCTGGTCCGCTCCTATCTTTATATTCAACAACAGCGCTTTGAGGAACTTTTAAAAATCGAATGGGACATTGACGAAAATATTAACATTGAAATTCCCCCTATCTCTTTACAAACTTTAGTAGAAAATGCAATTCGACACGGTATATTAAAGCAAGAAGGAGGGGGAACTGTATGTATTTGTATTAAAGACTTTCCGGATTATGTAGCAATTAGTGTGATAGATAATGGGGTTGGTATAGATCCAAGTACATTAGCTGAGTTACGATCTGGTAGCAATCCAACAAGTACCGGCGTGGGACTTCGTAATACTGACCTACGTCTCAAAAGGATTTATGGTCAAAGATTGAATATTAAAAGTATACCGAATGAAGGAACGAATATTTCTTTCCGTATCCCTAAAAATTAATTGAAGACGAGCGCTTATTAAGTTTTCAGCACTTCTTATTACAACTTGAAAAGCCATTAACTTCTCAAATGAGTTGGTAATGGCTCTTTTTTATCATTTCAAGTTAAAATGTTTATTATTAACAAAAATAAATATAATAATGGATTGCAAAAATATAGTGAAGATATGCTGTCATAGCCTTTACCAAAGTATTGGCTTCGCGACCATTAACCATAGCATAATAAGTAATAATACAATATACATCCATGCCTTTCGCTGTAACAGTGAGGCAAATTGTTGCTGATTGTAGGCTGGTGTATTAAATGTTCTAATGGTTGGTTTGAATGCTCGCGCCAAAAAGACAATGGAGCCCAGCATCACAAGAAATGTTAACACTACCCATGAAGTTGTCCACGGATAACCGCCTCGCCACATTAACAAAATGCCAGATGCAACTAGCACATGTCCCGCGTGTTTGACAATAGTAATGGCAGCTTGAAATGTCTCAATATACGGTGGCATTTCTGTATGCTGTGCTTGACGCATCCTTTTGACAATTGCTAAAACAACAAACAATGGCCCAATCGAAAGTATGGCACTTAAAATATGTATATAGAGAAGAAGTGAATAAATTGATACCATGGTGCATACTCCCCCTTTTATGACTCATCTTAATTATAGCATCAGGTATAGCACGTTCTAATAACAATTGTGAATCATTTGTAAACGCAAAGTGAATCTTTGTTAAATTGTTTGAAATGTATGCAAAGAGGGTATTGATTGTAGTAACATGCACATATAGAACAAAAAGGAGTGATTATTATAGGAATTCATCAATTTTTTACAAGTCTCAATGATCTAGAACGTATTATTCGTTGCCCCGGACGCTTCAAATTTGAAGAGCATAATGTAGCAGCCCATTCGTGGAAAGTTTCTCAATATGCGATGTTCTTTGCAACTCTCGAAGAGATGAATGGAGCTACTATAAATTGGAAATCATTATATGAAAAAACCATCAATCATGATTTCGCAGAAGTATTTATCGGCGATATTAAGACACCGGTAAAGCATGCAAGCCCAGAACTTAAGCAAATGCTTGCACATGTTGAAGAAAAAATGATGGAAAAATTTATTATCAATGAGATTCCTCAAGAGTTTCAGGCGATCTTCTCTGAGCGAATGAAGGAAGGTAAGGATGAAACAATAGAAGGACGGTTGCTCGAATTTGCTGACAAATTAGATCAATTTTATGAAGCCTTTGCTGAATTAAAACGTGGTAACACTGATTTAGAGTTTGTCTATATGTATCAAACGGCACTCTCCAAACTTTTAGCTATTCCCCTAAAAGCAACCGTTCAATATTTTCGAACTGAAATTTTAAAGGATGCAGTGAAGGAAAAAACACATATCGATATCCAAGCATTAACAAATGAAGTATTAAACACAAACGAATAATGTGCATGTACAAGTTTTCCGAAAGAATTGACTCACGGAAGGCTTTTTTTATTTTCTAAAAAAAGTCGTATAATAGAAGTGAACGATTGGAGGGAAGCTTTTGTCACAGGAATGTTCAATTGTAGAAGATTTATTACCTTTATATAAAAAACAAGCACTACAAGCGGATACCGTAAATTTTATTGAGCAACATGTTGCTTACTGCGAGCATTGTCAGCAGCTCACTTATTCACAGCCATTGCCAAAACCTACGATACTCCCTTTTAAACAGACATTATCCTTCTTCCATGTGATATTCATTGTACTTTCTTTTATGTTTGCATTGAATTCTTCACTTCTAGGAAATCATCTTGGCTTTGTTGTGTCCTATGCACTTTTTGGATGCCTTACTTATTTGTTCTATAAAAATAGCTGGATTGTTTTCATCATAAGCTTTATTCCTGTCTTTGTATGGGCCATCGTCGATAATGTAATGAATCAGCTCTATATTGCAAAGACTTCATTATCCGATATTGGTACACTGCTACTTGGAGCGACTTTCATCGCTATTTTACATACGATTTTTGCCCTGCTAGGCTCTGCTCTTGCTATTATTTTGCGCAAATTTTTTAGGTGAAAAAGTAAAGGATCTAATAATACTGCTTTTTCTAATCCACAGAAGAACTTTAAGGGCTCTGTCCCAAAAGGCTTTAATCAATCATAATCGTTTCTTATAAGGTAAATATTTCTATTTAACTTTCCAAAGGCAATGTACGAGCCGCTGGAGTCTACACGGGTTTTTCCTGTAACTCAAAAAATAGTATGCAACTTCTAGCATACTATTTTGAGCTCTTATTCGATTCAGTTTTGATTAACGGTATTCTTCTTTGAGATTATCTAATACTTTTAAAGTTAGATTCTGTTATCAATCATCCCAATTCCAAAAATCTATTTCACCAAGTATTTCATTTGAAATACCTTCTACATCACGGAGTTTTAATAATTCCTTTGTCGGCCCAGTCACTACGGCTCCATATACTTGGAAGCCGTTATCTTTTAAAAAATCATAGCGTTCCTGTAAATGACTCAAACCAAGAAATTTTTCATAATAACTCTTTCGTTCATTCTTTAGAAGATTTTCCATATTCTCTAGCATCCAACGCTGGCTATCTTGAATATTAGTTGATAAGTAACGAGCTTCCCTTGTCGTGGAAAAATCATCGCTAACTTTCATGCCCCCAGATAAACCGATTCTATCATAAACAGTAAGTGACCCATCTCCACTGCCGTAACCCTTCGGCTCAAAGGATTTAAATTCTCCTGTATATAACGGCATCCAGACAATATGCACATCAAACGAAGCAAGCATTCTCATAAGCTCAACTGGCTCCATAAATGCCGTTGTAGAAAAGGCAACTTCCGCTACTGTACCCTCAGGTAGTTTGTCTAACGTCTTCCATACTATGTCATTAGAATATACTACTGTTGCCTTCCCAGTTTTAGGATCCTCGGGTAAATGAAAGTTTAATTTCTGAGCTGGTTTGTCCGGTGTTAAATCCATTGTCATAGATGAAAAAGAATCCCATAACTTCTTTTCCATATGCATTTCTCCCACCACAACATCTTCTTTCCCTACCTGTTTAATAAGTGGGTAGCTATATTTTTGCGTCAGAAGTGGGGAAATATCTGCTGATGATCCCGAGGGAAATGGACTTTTTATGTTTGGCTGCTGCCATTCAAGTGCTAGCATTGAATAATAAATATGTTGACGATCTGGGCGCGTTTTATCAAAAACAATCGATACCCCCCCTATATATAAACTATAAATAGCTATGCACACCAACAACACACGCAGTACTCGTGTTGTTAAAGTAAAGCGATACTTACGCAAAACTTTTTTTTCTTTATCTTGCGACCAATCATCCATTGTAAAGGCCTCCATTCTTTTTTACTATTTCCACAAAGCGTTTTCGTGCACGATGCAACATTATCTTCACTTGCCCTTCCGATAAATCAAGTGCTTCTTGTAACTCCTGATACGTAAATTGTTCATATTCTCGTAAATATAAAATCGTACGATAATTTTCAGGCAGATATTTCAATAGCGTTTGTACATCCCCTACATTTTCCTGCACTATAAAATCTTCTTCTGGCAAGCCATAAGGACTAAGCATTTCATCCTTCCAAAACAAGTGTGCAAACGGGATAGTCCTTCGCCTCTTTTGCTTTCGCCATTCATCTAAATACGTATTTCTCGCTACTTTAAATAACCAAGCTCTCACATCCTCTTCTTCATAAAACGATAGTGATACCGTAGCCCGGACAAATGTTTCTTGTACTAAATCCTCCGCTATATGTACCGATCCAGACATTTTCAGCAGAAAATAATATAACGATCTCGCGTATTTTTCATAAAGCTTTTCCAGCTCGTTTTTCCGCCATCTGTCCATGCCATTCCCCTCGTTCCGTTTAATCAATAGAAAAACGTCTGTCTCTGGTAAATGTTACAGTAAATGCTAAAATTATTTAGACAAAAATAAAAAAGCTGAGCATTGACCGCTCAACTCCCATTTACAAATTGTGTCTCAACAAGCATTAAAAATTAAAAAGAGTCAGTTTCCTGACTCTGCTCTAGCTATTGTTATAGTTTTTTCACGAATTCTGATTTTAATTTCATGGCACCGAAACCATCTATCTTGCAATCGATATTGTGATCTCCATCAACAAGGCGAATACTCTTTACCTTTGTACCAATCTTTAATGTTGAAGAACTACCTTTTACCTTTAAGTCCTTTATGACTGTTACTGAATCGCCATCTGCTAGCAGATTGCCATTTGCATCTTTCACAATCAATGCATCTGGTTCCTGCTCCGTTAAAGTAGTACTCCACTCATGCGCACATTCCGGGCAGACAAAGTTTGATCCATCCTCATACGTATATTCTGAATTACATTTCGGACAATTTGGATAAGCTGACATTTCCGCTTCCTCCCTTTACTTTTTTGCTAGGTAATTCCTATATATGCTCCTATCTTTACACACTTAGGAATATTACGCAAAGGTTGTTCGTATTTTTTGTTCGTATTTGTGAAAAATATATGAAACATGTCAAGTAATCACTGCGTTTACTTTTCAAAAAATCTATGATTTCTAATGCTTGCCCATTGACTTTTTTTCAAAAACCATCTTACTTGCAAGTTCGTTTATCATGCCGTATTATATCCATAAAGGCTGCATTGTTCGTATAATATTAAGTTTTAACCTTTAAGCTGTAAAAGGGAGTTTTATTATTGGAGTTGGAATGACGGGCCTCACACCAAGGTGCATGAGGATAAACAGGATAACTTCTGCGAACACCCACTTTGAGGAGTGGTGGTTTAAAACTTTCTATAAGACATACGGCATACGCGGCTTTTTTACCTTAATCTTATAGCCATATGGCTTTAAAACGACCCACCCTTCTTTATTGGAGGGTGATTTTTTTTATCTAGATATTTCGGCTAATCCGCAATTTTTTCATTTAGGATTTAGAGCTGACCCTCCACACCCTTTTCACATTTTTTCAATATTGTACTGCACGGAATGATGTTTTTTAATCGTTATTATATTGCCTCATTTTTCTATTTTGTACAGAGGATTTATAGCTCTCTCCTTGTATAATTTATACGCAATTTGAACATAGATGGAGTAAAGGGAGGTTATTAACATGAAAAAACTATTTTATATCGTGCTGCTATTCACACTTTTATTATCAGCTTGTGGAAAAAATGCCGAACCAAAGGAAGTTGCGGTCGATAAAGACACCTCAGTGAAGGATATAGTAGGTGCTATCGTAAAAAATAAATACACTGTAAAAGAAGAAGACAAAGGTATCGTCACTATTTCAATACAAGATACCGATGTACGTGAAGGTTTAAAAAGTCAGATGATAAAGGATTCCACAAAAATATTCGCAGAAATTTCGAAACTAAAAAGTGTAAAAACACCAACCATTATCTGGTCTGCCCCATTAGCTGAGCCTAATGGAAATGAAGAGATGACTGAGATCTTAAGTATTTATTTTAATGAAGAAGATTTTAAAGAAGTTAATTGGGCCAATTATAACCAAATAAATATTGAGTCCATTGCCACACAGTATACAGAAAATGATGCCCTAGAAGATTAAACATATGCATTGACAAGATTTCTCTTTGGTAAATAGCTCTACCTTGCGCTCTTCCATTTTTTAATCTTTCGATATAATACCCATCTTAGTATGATTGACAAAGATGGGTATTTTACATAGATCATAAGTAAAACAATGTGTTATTTAACATATGTATTGATTGCATCAGTTAATAGCGTACGCTTTATTTTATAATGAGTTGCTTGCCATATTCCGTTCCCATTCAACAAGATTAAAAACTGTGGTGATTCATGCTTTACCCCAAGATCTTTTTCAATGGTGTTCGATACGTCTCTTTCCATCTGTACAATAACTAAGCGTTTGGACAAATGAGTGTCTAGTGCCTTGAATTCTTTTAATGCCGCAATACTACTTATACAAGTCATACTGAACTTTAGTAAAAGTATAGGCTGTTCTCTCGACTTTTTTAATATATTTTCCCAGTCTTCAGTTGTTTTAATGCGTTGCATAATGTTTTACCTCCAACACGATAGCTTTAATGATACCACTATTATATACCACCACTGGTATTTAAGATGCTAGTATTAGCTTACATATAATTGGTCCGTAAAATAGTTAAAAGCACGATTCTTCCCACAATCTATTGGGACAGTATCATGCTTATATTACATTACTACCTTGTAATTTAATTAATTTATATACCCTCCGTGTTCATCAACACAAGACGCCAACCATCTGGATCTTCAATTGTCATGCCTTTTTCTACCCAATAGGGATTTTCCGGTTCAACTTCAGGATAACCCATCTGTGCCAAGCGCTTGGCGATACGCTGAATCATTTCGTGGTTTGGAATATATAGCACGAGGAGATTGTCTCTTGATGGCGCTGGACATGGACTACCCTCATTATGCTCAGTAAACTCCAAATGATAGCTAGCGCTCGGAAGACCAATCATCAAACCATTATAACCTCGATGTCCTATAAAAGATCCTACCTTCTCTAACCCTACCCCTTCACAATAAAATTTTTCAACTTCCTTTAATTTATCAGTCGGTCTTGCAACACGCACCTGTGCCACCTGTAACTCCGTTGTCCATTGTCCACTCATATTTTTCCCCTTTTCGGTTATTATATAATCGAAAAGCACGAAGGAAGAACAGTCAAAGGTCTGAATAGAGCTTTGTCTCATCCTCGCTGTTCATACTGAAATAACGAGGAAATCACCAAAATACTTGCGATTCAATCGCTATTGTAGATAGGCGTATTACTCAATTTCTTTACATATTTTATCTGCCTTTTGTGTTGGGTTTTCTTTTTTCATATAATGCGCCTCGGCTTGCCAGTATCTTCTTTTGTACTTATCTATTCGCGCTTGCAAATCGCCAATATACGAATCACGACTTAAAACTCTTTCTTCCCTTGTGGTTCTCGAACATTCTAAAAACAAGGTATAATCATAAAAGCTTCTCCACTCGTTTCTCTGTAGAAATATCCCCTCAATCAGAAGAATACTGTCTGCCGCTATGGCCACTTTTCTATTTGTGATTAAATTAGTGGAACTATCATAAAAAGGCAGTAAAATCTCTGTATTGTTACAATGAAGTTTTTTTAGGATATCATTTTTTATTAACTCAATATCCCATTGCAAGTAGTAGTATTCATACCATTCAGCAAATCCTGTATTGTAGCGTTTGTTACTTTCCACTATATGGTCATCTATATGTATCACATTGACCGGACATATACGCTTCAACCCATCTTCAAGCAGTTTTACAAAAGTTGTTTTTCCTGCTCCGCCTAATCCGTCAATTGCCACAATAAAAGCACGGTTTTTAGCGCGACCATTAAATTTATGGATGATTTCATTTATCACTTCTTGTATGCTCATGAATTGCATCATACTCCTATGAAGGTGGTTGACCTCCGTTCCTTGTCACAACCTTTGATACTCTTCCCATTGAGACTTTGCCTTCTGTTTTTGCTGAGCTTATAAAAACCAGCTCACTTTGAATAGTGAACTGGTTTCAATAAATTACGCTGTTAGCGCGACAATAAATGTCGCAGAGGTTTTCGCCTTCACTTCCTCCAGTGTTACACCTTCCGCAAGTTCAATAAGCTTCATGCCCTCATCTGTAAAATCAAAGACAGCTAAGTCTGTTATTAATCTATGAACAACGCCTTTTCCTGTCAAAGGTAGCTCACATTCCTTTTTAATCTTTGATTCGCCGTTTTTATTGACATGCTCCATAACGACAATCACTCTTTTTGCACCAACGACAAGATCCATAGCACCACCCATGCCCTTCACCATTTTCCCTGGTATCATCCAGTTAGCAAGATCTCCTGTTTCTGAGACTTCCATGCCACCTAAAATAGCAAGATCAATATGACCGCCACGAATCATGGCAAAGGAATCAGCACTGTCAAAAAAAGAAGCACCAGGCACAACTGTAACGGTTTCCTTACCTGCATTAATCAAATCAGCATCCACCGCTCCCTCTTCCGGGTAAGGACCAATGCCAAGTAAGCCATTCTCGGATTGTAATAGAACATCATAATCAGCCGGAATTGCATTCGCCACAAGCGTTGGGATACCGATGCCTAAATTGACATTCATGCCATTTTGTATTTCATGTACAGCTCTGTCTACAATTCTTTGTCTTGTATCGACCATCACGCTTCCCCCTTTTTCACAGTTAGACGCTCTATACGTTTTTTATAATTTTCGCCTACCAACACTCGTTGTACAAAAACGCCTGGCGTATGAATATGGTCTGGATCGAGTTCACCAACTTCAACAACCTCTTCTACTTCTGCAATTGTAATTTTCCCTGCCATTGCAGCTAATGGATTAAAATTACGTGAAGTTTTACGATAAACGAGATTCCCAAGCTTGTCTGCCTTCCAAGCCTTTACAAGTGCAAAGTCACCGACGATGCCGTTTTCTAAAATATATTCTTTACCCTCAAAAACTTTTACTTCTTTTCCTTCAGCGATCGGCGTTCCAACACCTGTAGCCGTATAAAAACCAGGAATACCGGCCCCCCCAGCACGTATACGCTCTGCCAACGTGCCTTGTGGCGTTAATTCAACTTCAAGCACCCCACTTAAAAATTGCTGCTCAAAAATTTTATTTTCACCTACATAGGATGCAATCATTTTTTTTATTTGCTTATTGGCTAATAATAACCCTAATCCCCAATCATCTACACCACAGTTATTACTAACAACTGTTAAATCTTTTGTGCCCTGTTGTTCTAATGCTGAAATTGCCTTTTCAGGAATACCACATAGGCCAAAACCTCCTACAACTAATGTGTCTCCATCTTTAATATCAGCAACGGCTTCCTCAAACGAATTCCACACTTTCCCGATCCCCATATCGAAACCCCCTAAAATTGCTCGTTTATTAAGGAAAATTCTACATCATTACCATTTTATAAGTAAAGGAATTAATTTGAATACTACTTATTCCAAAAGGGCATAAATCTATTTTTGCTACTCTTCTTGCGAACTGATCGTCTTTAACAATTGCTTTAACGCATAGGATTGATATGTATTTTTCTTTGTAATGACCCCTAAACGCCAAGGCATATCAAAATCCAGCAATGGGATAATTTTTACATTTTGGTTGGTTTGCTTAGCGGCAATCGAGTAAGGTAAAAGTGTTACGCCTAAATTTGATGATACAAGTTCCACTATCAAATCCCATTGAGAGCTCTTATAGCCAATAATCGGATTAAAACCAGCACTTTTACATGATTTAATGACATAATCATGTAAAGCAAATTCTTCTGTTAAAGTAATGAATGATTCATTCTTTAAATCTTGGAGAAGTATATAATCTTGTACTGCTAATGGATGTTGCTCATTAATAAAAACAAAAAACTGATCCTCCACAAATGATTGCACCGTGAATTTCCTTTCATCTGTTGGTAGAACGACAATACCCATATCAACTTCACCGTTGTCCACTAAGGTGCCAATCATTTTAGCTCCTCGTTCCACCAACTCTAAGTGAACTTCTGGATATTGTTTATGAAATTCCCGTGCAATTTCTGGGAAAAATAACGTACCAATTAATGGCGGTATTCCCAATTTAATAGACCCTGTTTTTATGTTCAGTAAATCATCCAGTAAAATATGTAAATCATGTACTGATCGCATAATTTTCTGTCCTTGCTTATAAACGATATTACCTGCATCGGTTAATTCCACGTGACGCGTTGATCGATTTAATAATTCTATATGAAGTGAGTCTTCTAATTTTTTTATACTCTTGCTTAAAGTTGGCTGTGATATGAAAGTTGCACTTGCCGCTTTCGTAAAGCTTCCATGCTCAACAACAGCCATGAGTGCCTTTAAATCTCTTAACTCCATCTAAAAACTCCTTATTTATTCTATTTTGTTATAAAAGATTCTTTAAAAGTTTTATTTAGTAATAAATTCTCTGCAATTTTTTTTAATCCTTCAAACCCAGTTCTGGAGAGATAATGCTCGGCCAATCAAATGTTTACGAATTTGAACTTCAATCATGGCGTAGCCAATTTGGCTATGTATCTCAAGAGAGCCCTTTAATGTCAGGAACCATCAAGTAAAATATATTATATGGACTTGAGCGAGAAGTTTTAGAGGCCGAAATTCAACAAGCTATACAACAAGCAAATGCATTGGCGTTTATCGGCCGATTACCAGAAGGAATTGATACACAGGTCGGCGAAGGTGGCATGAAGCTTTCAGGGGGACAGTGTCAACGCGTTGCCATTGCAAGAGCTTTAATACGTAACCCTAAAATCCTTTTATTAGCTGAAGCCACATCTAATCTCGATAGTGCCTCCGAGTTGCTCGTCCAAAAAGCATTACAAAAATTAATGACTAATCGAACAACACTTGTCATTGCACATCGGCTATCTACTGTACTCGATGCTGATCAAATTGTAGTGTTAGAAAATGGTATGATTACAGGAGTAGGGACACATTCCGAACTAAATGAAACCCACAGCTTCTATAAAAAGTTGGCGCAACAACAATTGAAAAGCCCGTCCTATTAGGACTATAAGGCCCTACCATGGTGAAGCTGATGATATCGGCCATGCAGTCGTATTCCTAGCCTCTGATGAATCTAAGTTCATGACTGGTCAAATACTACAAATTGAAGGCGGTCATTATATCGCCAACCAAATGATTGCAGACACAAATATTTGGTTGGTGCATCACCAAAATAAAGCATAGTTAAAACTCTTCAAAGAAAAAAGCCCATGATTAATGGGCTTTTTCTAATGCAAGCTTAATGCCAAATCCAATTAAAATTGTACCCGTCAGCCCCTCAATAACCGCCTTTGTTGTAGGCCTTTTCATAAATACACTGATTTTATCCAATAAGTATACATAGAACACAAACCATAGAGCTGTTATAGCAGTATAAACGAGACCCATGATCAGAAATGGCACAAATGTAGCGTTCGTTGCATCTACGAATTGTGGTAAAAACGTTAAGAAAAATACCGCAACCTTTGGATTCGTAATGTTCGTCAAAAATCCTTGTTTGAAGCATGATTGATGTGCATATTTATAATCAATTTGCGACTCATCATGTAACACAGGAGACTGAGTGCGTATTGTTTTTAATGTCCATAATGTTTTTACACCCAAATAACATAAATATACCGCACCTACGTATTTTAAAGCTGTAAATACATATGCTGACTTTACAATAATTGCAGAAAGTCCTATAACTGCGGCTAACGTATGAATCAATAGTCCACAGCATGAGCCTAGTATCGTTTGTATACCTCCCTTTCGACTAACGGTAAGCGTATTCTTTGTCGCAATGGCTGTATCTGGACCAGGTAAGATAATCAGCAACACACACATCAGTAAAAATACTGAAACGTTTACCATGTTGGAACCTCCTTTAGATAACTGAAAATTATAAAAATTATTCTACCATATGTACAGAAATTCAGAAAGACATCATAGTTAAAAATAATCTTGAACCAATACTATTGACATGAAACCTTAAGGTGTTATAAACTCATAACACCTTAAGGTTTCATGTCAATAAGAGGAGATGTTAGAATGACGGAACAATTACAAAATATTATCAAAACAATTACGCTAAATGCACCTATTGATAAGGTGTGGGAATCGGTCACTAATGCCGAAAAACTTGGTACTTGGTTTATGCCAAATAATTTTCAGCCAATTGAAGGACATGAATTTACGTTACAATCCCCTTTCGGACCTTCTCCATGTAAGGTTGAACAAGTGGATGCACCACATTTCGTGCGTTTCGCTTGGGATACGGATGGATGGTTTGTAACATTTGAACTGGAACAAGTTGGAGAACAAACAACATTTACCTTAACACATGGTGGCTGGAAAGAGGCGTCTCATATTATTCCGAAAGCTCAAATGTCAGCAGAAACTATCCGCGAAAAAATGGACGGCGGCTGGACAATGATTATCGGTCAAAAATTAAAAGAGGCTGTTGAAACTAAATGACACAGCTTGCTGTAAAGTATGATGTTTTCCAAGCAATTGCTGATCCAACGAGACGTCATGTTCTCCAGCTTCTTGCAGCGAGTGATAAGCCAATCGCTCTTATCTCTGAGCATTTTGCCATTAGCCGCACTGCTGTCGTCAAGCATTTAAAAATTTTAGAGCAAGCCGAGCTTGTATCTGCCCAAAAGATGGGTCGAGAGAAAATTTATACATTACATGCTGATCGCTTGAAAGAAATTGAGGACTGGTTACAGTATTTTGATTTATTCTGGGATAATAAGCTGGCACAGCTACAAAACTTCGTGGAAAAAGAATAAATATAGATTCGATAAAGATACAAAATAATAAAAGAGCTGTCCGAATGAATTTCAGACAGCTCTTCATTTATCTCATATAAAATAATCCACCATTAATAATTTCAACTTTAATTTTCGCATCGTATTGTTCTTGTAATGCTTTCTTTTCAATCTCATAGCATTCTGGCTTTTGCTCTACATCTTCATAAAAATAATCTAATACACGCTGATCACGTTGCCACCTTTTTTTTGCTTCCACTGCCCAATCATGATTATCTTGTCCAATAATCGCTTCGATAGCAGCGTCTAATCTTTGCAGGGCACGGTTAGGCTTAATAATATATTGCACATGAAAAACATCCTCTGACTGAATAGCATCCAATTCAATTTTACTCAATGACTCATGAAAGTCCTCTAAAATCATCCCTGTCATTAAGTTCATGCCAAAAGAATACAGCATTTCTTTTGTTCGATCGCAACAATAGGATACTTTATAATTCACACCAAGCCAAGGTGTAAGTATGGTCTGTTCTTTCGATGCATCAACTTTTTCAAACATTTGAACAAATGTCCCAAGCTCTCTCGTTGCTTGAAACAGTTGATTAAGTCTTGGAGAACCGAAATTTACTATTTCTCCACGAACGTTATTCGTTAGCGCCGTATGTTCGGTAATAAATGTTACTTGTGCAGGGTTTGGTTCACCATCTGTAGCTTCTACGTATTGCCAATAGAAGGGACGATTCATAATTCTTTTATCTATATCAATGGTTAATTGTACTGTGAGATAACGGTCATCCTCCCCTAAAATTTGGCAATCGTTTTCTGTGAAAAATTGTCTTAAATAACTGTGAACTTGCTGTGGAAACATGGCGCTCCCTCCTCACGTGTCAAACAGATTTTTTGAAATTTGTTAAGATAGCATCTAAGTCTCCTACTACCTTCTCAAATACATCGATTTTCGTATGGAGCAATGCCAATATATCTTTTTCAATCGTGTTTTCTATTGCCAAATTATAAATATGAACATCATGTTCTTGCCCTAACCTATGCACACGACCAATACGTTGCTCAAGCTTCATGGGATTCCAAGGCAAATCGTAGTTAATGACATGGTGGCAGAATTGAAGGTTAATTCCTTCCCCTCCTGCTTCAGTAGCAATGAGCACCTGCGCTTTTTCCTTAAAAAGATGCTTCATATAGTCTCGCTTATTTTTATTGTACTTGCCATTAAAAAGTACGCTAGTAATGCCTTTAGAATGTAAGTACCACTGCAAGTAGATTTGAGTTGCCCGATACTCCGTAAAGATAATGACTTTATCATTGGCCTGCTCTATAATTTCCAGCATTTTTTCAGCTTTAGAATTTACTTCTAAAGCCATTAACTTGGCAAGTATCTCTTCAATCACTTTAGATTCCTTACTATCTTCGAGCATTTTAGATAAAGTTAAAGCCGTCGCTTCTTTGCTGCTGCACATTTCCTTTTGCAAAGTAATTAATAAGAATGAGCCTGTAGTAAGCGTTCCTAGTAAATCATAAACTGCCTTTTCCTCATTAGTAAATTGAATTGGAACGATTTGAACACGACGTTTTGTCCACTCGATGCCCGTGTCCTCTCTTCTATTTCTAACCATCACCTGATTAACTAACTCTTTCAAATAATCATCATGTTCTAAATCATGCTTGCTGGCTGAAAATGCTGATTGGAATGTTTCATAATTTCCTAGATGACCTGGCTTTAGTAAAGAAATCAAATAATATAATTCAAACACATCATTTTGAATGGGTGTGGCGGTTAATAATAAGCAAAACTTTTTCTTTAGGCTTTGCACAAATTCGTAAATCTGAGTTTTATGGTTTTTTAATTTATGGGCCTCATCAATAATAATCATGTCATAATCTTGCTCATAAATAAGTTCTTTATGTGGGCTCTTTTTTGCCGTATCCATGCTCATAATCACAATATCATAACGGTCAATTGGACAATTCTTTTTATAAGCTATAGCTGGAATATGAAATTTTTGATTTAGCTCTTCTATCCATTGATTAATAAGTGAAGCCGGTGCCAAAATCAATGCTCTTTTTACAAGCCCCCGAATAAGGTATTCCTTTAGGATCAGCCCCGCTTCAATCGTTTTACCAAGCCCTACTTCATCAGCAAGTATCGCTTTCCCATTCATTCGTTCAATAACGGTTTCAGCCGCTTCTAACTGATGGGTGAGCGGCGTTAAATTAGGTAAATATTTAGTCGCTTGTAAACCCGTGAATTCGGGAATTAAATTCATTTTCACAATATCATAGCTCATCTTGTACAATGTCCAACTATCCCATTTTTCAAGATTTTCTAATCTATTTATAAAGCCTTCTTCCCATTCGGACGACCTTTCTACTATCATGATCATCACCTCATACTATTATTTCTTACGTTAGGTTGTCCAAAAAAGTAAAAGCTATGTTCGTTTTTGCTCTTGTAAAAATATACATATGTTAAGTGAAATTCAGGTAATTTTTTAGAAGTAAAATCTAAATAAAACCTTATATCTACTACCTCCAATAAAAACAAAGCCTATAATGAGCAGTGATTTTATTAATAGCTTCGAAGCATTCTCAAACTAATCTATTTTAATGCTATAACCAAATATCCTGATATTAAAGTTAGTATTAACAGCTCAGACGATTTGCTTACGCTGTTAAAGAATAATAATAATCCACTTGATTTTGCTATTACGTACTCGCAAAAACAAGTGGATTATGATGAAGAACAACTATTGAACCTCTCACGACTGAAGTCAAAGTCACGAGACACCTTTTTGTAAGTGCTGATTTCAACAGATACAAAGGAAACGGTTATATGATTAGGCTATTACCGTAGTTCCTGCGGCTTATTGATTTAAAGTACGTAAACCTTGTCGATTTCAATGTTACAACTAGCATTAATGTCTCGATCTTGAAAAATACCACATACTGGACAGGTCCACTTACAAATAGCGAGTGGCTTTTTCCCGTCCTGTGTGTGACAGTTCAAAATTTCACACCAACCAGGAAAACGTTGATTATTAATCATTATAGGGACTAGCTATCAATCAAACAATTTTATAATTTGACATAAACTTTATCTATATCCAAAGGTTATTGGTAAATTTTAGTCTTTTTATAAACTTATTTATTTTATACAATTACAAGAGTATTCTGATTAAACATTTCAACAATATTTACTTATTATTACATGTAGTAGCTACAATCAATTTAAGATAAGGGGGATATTATGAATATTATTGAAGCTTTAACAGCAGCAATGCCTTACATTCATCTGGCACTCAAAGAAGAAGCCATGATGGCATTGGTTGAAAAAGAAACGGAAAGCATTGTTGTTCATCTGCCAGGAAAAAGAATAGATGCAGGCTATAAAAATGGTGATAAAATCCATCCTGATGATGCAAATCTTCATTTACCACTTAAGGGCCATAGTTCAGATTTAATTGTACCAAAGGAAGTTTACGGAGTGGATTTTAACGCCTTTGCATTCCCTGTCCGTGACAATGGGAAAGTTGTAGGCGCGTTGGCTTTTGGATTACCTATTGATCGTTCCTTAAAGATAGATAACTATATCCGATCGATGAATGACATTATTCACAACCTCCAAGATAAAGTACATACGATTGCATCCCATTCAGAAGAGTTAGCTGCCACAAGTAAAGAAGTTAATAAACAAGCGCAATTTGCTTTAGAAGATGCAGAAAAAACAAATGGTGTCACAGATTTGATTAAGAGCATTTCACGGCAAACAAATTTACTTGGGTTAAATGCATCCATTGAGGCAGCGCGTGCGGGACAACACGGGGCTGGATTTAATATCGTCGCACAGGAAGTCCGAAAACTTTCTCTTGAAACAACTACTGCAACAGACAGCATTGAATCATCATTACGCAATATCAACAATAATCTAGAAAACTTAAAACAAAATATGGGTCAAATTAATAGTGCCACTAATGAACAAACTCAGCTTGTCCATGATTTTAGCGAAATTATTAAAGAATTAAACACACTCAGTATTGAAATGAAAACTTTTTTGACTCAGTCTTCAAAATAATGTTTAAGGGGCTGTCCTAAAAGCCCTGCAAACATTGTTAAGCTATACAGTAGAAACTCGCTTTGCTTTCCCGTAGAAGTCTAAGCGGGTTCTTACCTTTACAAAAAAAGAATGTCAGGATTTCGCCTAGCATTCTTTTTAGATTAGATTTTTTGAGGATTATTCTCAAATCTCGCAGATTCAAAATTCCACTTAGCTCGCCGTACCGTAGGAATCCCGAATGATTATTGAGGCATGGTTAACAGCATACTTCACATTGTATTAACAAGTTATTTGACATATGCTACCGCTCTTACTGGCGAAGCAGTTGAGTTTTTCAATTTAAGAGGCAACGCCATAAAAGTAAAACGTTCATTTAAAGGTAACTGCTCTAGATTAACTAGGTTTTCTACTATATAAATAGGTACACTTAAAAGCTTTAAATGCACTTCACGTTGCATATTGTCATGCACATCAATATTTGCTAAATCAAGACCTATGCATTTTACTTGTTTTTCAAGTACCCAATCACCTGCACTAGTAGCAAAAGCAAGCTCTGCGAAAAAGTCTCCTTCTCCCCACTTAGCTGTGCGTGTTCGTACTAACACAATATCATCCTTCTGTACAGTAATCCCTTGTCTTTGCTCAGCCTTTGAAAGCATTCCTGCAGTTACAGGCTCAAATGGATCTTTGAATGAAGATACATCGAGTAAGACAGCATCTCCGTAAGTTTTTGTTAAATCCATTTCCGCCGTAGATTCTCCACCTCGGATAAAGTGAAGAGGTGCATCAATATGTGTCCCACTATGATCAGACATGCGTAAAAACCGAGATTCAAATCCTTCACATGGCGCTACGTAACGGTGACCTGAGTTGTCAAATGTAGATTCTTCCTGTATAGCGATGGGTGGATGTGATGTATAAGAAACTAAGCCATCAAAAATCTCTAGTGTTAAATCAACAATTTTCATTTATATTTCCTCCTAAAAATGGATAACGACCTTTCCATTTACCTTGTTTAGTGCACTTTCAAAACCATGAAGACTGTCTTTAAATGAAACCGAATGTGCAACTAACTTATTGAATGGATACTTTGCATCCGCAGCCATTTGTAAAACCGCTTCATAATTCGATTGTGTAATGCCATAACTACCCTTAATCATTATTTCACCACGTACAATTTGATCCATTGGCACAGAAAATTCAGCTGCGTTAATGCCGACTAATACAAGCTGGCCACCTCGTTTGAGTAAACGAATGGCTTCTTTCGGAATTGATGGATGACCAGAACAGTCAATGATTGCATCATAACCTGAAAACTTATCGTCAATTAGTTCCTCCGTCGAAACGAACGTTGCTTGTACACCGATCTCTTTTGCTAACTGTAAACGACTCTTATCTTGTGGGACCCCTAACATATGTGTTTCTTCATTACCTGCTCCCACTAATATAGCTGCTACGCCCAATCCAATAGGTCCCGGTCCAATTACTAAAATGGACTTTCCCTTGTAATCGGCTACTTTTAATACGGCGGTATAACTAACTGCTAAGGCTTCTGAAATAGCTGCCACTTCATCACTTACAGCGTCGTCAATTACAATAATATTATTGAAATCTACTACCATATGCTCCGCCATACCACCAGCCTCACGGAAACCATACCGAAGAGCTTCCGTTGGTGTTTTTATATATTTATATTCATTGAAGTCACAGCAATTTGTTTCACCGCGTTTACAATAATCACACACGCCACAGCTTTTATATGGATTAATGACTACTCTTTTATTTAAGAATGATGTGTCGCCAGAAGTTCCCATTGCTATTACAGTTCCTGTTACTTCATGCCCGAGCACAAGTGGATACGTGACCCAATCATAGCCACCATGTCCATCATACATATGCAAATCGCTACCACAAATACCGACAGCACTCACCTTTAGTAAACATTCATTATGATCTAACTCTGGGACAGTATATGTTTTAAACTGAACATCCTTTTTCTTTGTTGAACACTTTACTAATGCTTGATATTCCATCACCATATCTACTCCTGTTCTGATTCCATAATCCTCGACATCTATAGAGAGTGCTTCTACTGAACTATTTTAATAATATCTATTAATGTCTTTTCTTTCTGTGCTAAATATTGTTGTTTATCGATCGATGACCAATCGTAAAAGCCCTGATTGGATTTCATACCAAATTGATTTGCACCTATTTTTGCATGATGTATCGTAAGTGGTTTCGTGCTATTTTCTAATGTTGGGTAAACATAATTGACAATTGCATAATGGGTATCGAGACCATTTATATCTCGTTGTTCAAGTGGTCCTGTATTAGCTAATCTGACGCCCAGACTCATTTTGGCAATGAAATCCAATTCCTCAGCTGTTACAATCCCCTTCTCGACTAAAGACATGGCTTCTCTCGCAAGTGCACTTTGTAATCGGTTTGCTACAAAACCTTCTATTTCTCGTTTTAATAAAATAGGCTTTTTACAAACACTTTGTAAAAATTGCATGATCTCGGTTGCCCGTTCCTGTGACGTATAAGCGCTAGGAACCACTTCAATTAAAGGTGTGATGTCTGCGGGCGAAAAGAAATGCGTCCCGATCAATCGTTCTTTATACACCATTTTTTCTGCAACATCACTAATTAGATAACTCGAAGTATTGGTACAAAACATCACTTCTCGTCCTTAAAATAAATCTAACTGTGCAAATAAAGTTTGCTTTACTTGTAAGTTTTCAATAATAGCTTCAAAAACATATGTTAAATCATCGATTTGTTCCAATTGCTGTAAAAAAGTGATTTGTTGTAAATCTGGTTGCTGTTTCAATTGCTGTAATCTTTCTATATTAGGCTCATACAAATAGACATTCACGTTATAATGGATTAAATATTTCGCTATAGCTGAGCCCATAAAGCCTCCGCCTATTATCAGTACTTTTTGCATTATTGGGTCTCCTTCTTTAAGCTTTACTATCCTCATCATTCCAAATCACTTGTATTCCTACCGCATAAATACATAGAGCTTGCACCTCTACTAAAACGTCGGCATTCGCACCAAGTGAAATGGCATTGGCTTTATGAATCATAATGCCTTTTTCATAGGCTTCACAAACGTTAATGGCATACAATAATAATTCTTTCAGTAATCTGGACACTGCGCCATCTCGTAAAGAAGTCGTACGCAAATTGCTATATTTTAATAAAGTATCTGGTGCGTAATCTACTAAATATTGAATCCATGTTGGTAATACATCAAACTCTTCTTGATAGTAGTGAATACATTCCTGTTGTGAGGAAAATATAGCTACTTCTTCCCTTTCTTCAACAATATGAACGACCCCTTGAAGCTCAATTGCATAGGTAATCGCCTCTATCCCAGATAACCAAGTGGGAATACCTCTAGAAATAATGGCTGATGCAATCAGCTCTGCAATTTCTGCGACGGAATTGCCCGCTTCAACTGCTTGCTTTACGAAATAAAGCATTTGTTTTTCCTCACGTCGTGCAGCAAATAAACCTACAAGTAACAATGTTTTTTCCCTTTTTGTTAAAGTGCCTTCTGTTAGGAGTGCTTGATACAACATAGACATTTATGTTTCCCCCCTCGAATAGAAAAAAGCTGACTAAACGGAGCAATTAAATTCTTGATACAAAAAAATTCGCTCTCCTTCCGCGGACGATCCAAAATGCCTTACAAGTGCTAATGCATCTGCGGAGGCTCGCTTGGCTCGCTTCCCACAGAAGTTTAGCGAATTTTTTGCTGAAATCCTATAATTAGTAATATCACGTTCCATTTGGAGTAACTTCCCCTTTTGGAACCGTCTCCTGCTAGCAACTAAAGTAAATATGACCAAGCTAGCGTTGCTATAATGTAAATAATCCCCACAAAGAACATAATCATCACAAGGAAGCCCATAATATCTTTTAACTTCAAACGAGAAAGTGCTAGCGCTGGTAAAATCCAGAATGGTTGCACTAAATCGTTCCAGGCATTCCCTAACATAACGGACATTGATGTTTCAGATAAAGATGCGCCTAACTCTTTTGCGGCATCAATCATGAATGGCCCTTGTACTGCCCAGTGTCCCCCAGCGGAAGGTGCAAAGAAATTAATAAAGAATGAACTGATTAATCCCCAAAACGGCAGAGTATGTTCGTTTGATAAGTCAACGAATACTTTCGCAATAGTGTCCACTAAACCAGAAGCAGCCATAATTGCCATAATACCAGCGTAGAATGGGAATTGAAGCACAATCCCTGAAATGGTTTTGATCCCATCTGCTAAATGCTCAGCATAACGTGCAGGCGTCCCTAGTAAAATAATTCCTAAGAATAAAATGATGAAGTTTAAAATATTTAAGTTTAATGAATTACCATTTGTGAAATAGATTACTATATAAATCAGCCCTAACGCACCAATTGCGTAAGCTAGAATGCGGCTGTTATTTAATTTATTTGCTAATGTACTATCTTCCAAAAGGTTTAATTTTGCTTTTGGTTGGTCTGCATATAATGCTGGATCAATCTCCACAACATTTTTAGGATCTTTTGGATGCAGCATCGCATTAAATAAAGGTAATGTAATTAACAGCACAACTGTTGTGATAATCATTGGTAAGCTAAAAATTGTTTCTGATAATGTCACTAAGCCCATTGCATCTTCTAAGAAGTGACCAGGTGTTGAAATTAAAATTGGAATCGAAGCCGATAGACCTAGTCCATAAAAGGTAAATCCAGAATAAGCAGCTGCAATAATTAGCGGGTAATGTACCCCTTTAACTTTTAATGCTAATTTTTTTGCAATAATCCCGCCAATTACTAAACCAAATCCCCAGTTTAAATAACTACCAATACCACCAACAAGAGTTGCAACAATAATGGCCGTCTTCGGGGTATGAACCTTACTCGCAATTTTGTTTAACAATTTATCTGTTATGGGCGCTGTAGCTAGTACATACCCCATTGCAAGAATAACAGCCATTTGCGTAGTAAATGCTAGTAAATCCCAAAATCCACCACCCCAAGCAGTTGTTAAATCTACAAAGCTAATATCCTCAATTATTAATGCCAGGACAAACGTTAATAATGTAAGCCCAATCGCAAATACAAATGGATCCGGTAAATATTTCTTCATTATATTTGTGAAAAAATTCGTTAACTTTTCCAAACTAATTCCCCCTTGATGTGTTCTACTAAGTAATTTTTGGAAATAGCTCTTTAACGTGTAAAACATGATAGAATAAAATCACAATCTATACATTTTGGAGGGCATTTCCTTGCAAAAATTAACTAGTATTTTAGTGACTGCTTATGCAAAAGCACCCCAGGGCACGTCCATGTACGAGATGTACAAACATGCCGGCATTGTGTTAGAAATTGATAAAGAAACCAATAAAATTATTGATGCAGAATTTACTTTCATTACTGGTCTTGCACAAGATTTCTTTAAGCGTATGTTAGTTGGCTTTGATCTTACAGCCAACATTGATGAATTAATAGCTCGTGTAGATGAACACTATTATGCCCCATCTAGTGGTTCAGTCGTAGTTGCTCTAAAATCTGCACAAAAGAGATACCTTGAAAAAATTCAAAAAGAAAGTTAAACATTTCACCGAGTCAATTGTACTCGGTGTTATTTTATGCTTGGCAGTTTTCAATGATTGTTGTAACACCAAGTCCCCCTGCGATGCATAATGTGACTAAGCCATAACGTTTCCCTGTTCGTTCAAGCTCATGAATAAGCTTTGTCATTAAAATAGCACCTGTTGCACCGATAGGATGTCCCATAGCAATGGCACCACCATTTGGATTCACCCGACCTATATCTAAACCAAGTTCATTGATCACTGCGATAGATTGTGCAGCAAAAGCTTCATTTAATTCAATAATCTCAATGTCTTGAATCGATAAATTTGCCTGCTTTAATGCTTTTAAAGTAGCTGGCACTGGGCCGATTCCCATAATAGATGGATCTACACCAGCGGCTGCTTGTGCCAGTATTTTTACCTTGGGCTTGTAACCTAGTTCTAGTGCTTTTTCTCTCGACATCATTAATAATGCTGCGGCACCGTCATTACGCCCACTACTATTGCCTGCTGTTACTGATCCACCTTTACGAAATACTGGTTTTAACGTACTTAACTTCTCTTGACTCGTTAAAAATGGATGCTCATCTTTGTCAAAAATTTCTACTGATTTTCGTTTTTTCACTTCGTAAGGAACTATTTGTTTGTCAAAATAACCTTCTTGTATTGCGTGAGCTGTACGTTCTTGACTACGATGTGCAAATGCATCTTGCTCTTCACGAGAGATCGAATATTTTTCTGCTAAATTTTCTGCTGTTTCACCCATCGTTGAAATACCGTAAACTTCAAACGGTTGAGAGCCTGGTTGACTTTCTATATTCGGATCTAAGATAGCCGCATTACCAACACCATAACCATAGCGTGCATTTCGTAAGTAATACGGTGCTGTACTCATAGATTCAGTTCCACCTGCTATAATAATATCGCTGTAGCCTAGTGCGATTTGCTGTGCCGCATTATTAATGGATTGTAGGCCAGATCCGCATTGGCGGTGTACTGTATAACCTGGAACTGTGATTGGTAGTTCAGCACGTAAAGATGCAAGGCGTGCAACATTGGATTGATCAGCACTTTGTTTTGCTTGTCCCAAAATTACTTCATCAATTAGCGTTGGATCTAGTTTCGTACGATCAAGGAGTGCATGAATCACTTTTGAACCAAGAATATCCGCTGTCTCATTGATTAATGAACCAGCTAACTTACCAATAGCTGTTCGAACGCCTTCTACTATAACTACTTCTTTCATGCTTTTCCCCCCTATTTCAGTGCATTGACAAAACTTGCTTCCGTACTTGCCTCTACTTGCTCTAATGTAATGTCAGGCATTAATTCAACCAAATGTAACTGTCCATCTACATAGTTGAAAACAGCCAACTCCGTAATAATCGTATCAACGCTACGTGTTGACGTAATCGGATACGTGCAATCCTTTAAGATCTTACTTTTCCCGTCTTTAGATGTATGCGTCATCGTGACAATCACCTTTTGTGCTCCGATTAGTAAATCCATCGCGCCACCAACACCAATAATATTTTTACCTGGTACTGCCCAGTTAGCGATACGCGCTTGTTCATCTACTTGTAGTACGCCCAAAATGGCTACATCTACATGACCCCCTCGAATCATGCCAAATGACTCTGCACTATTAAAAAAGGATGATCCAATCGCTTCTCCAACTGGCATCTTTCCGGCATTCACTACATTCGGATCGATATCCTCTTCATCAACACCTACTACTCCGAGCATGCCATTTTCTGTATGAAAGTGAACATTGTCATTTTCTACGTACTTCGCCACAAGCGTGGGAATACCAATCCCCAAATTAATAATTTGTCCGTCTTCTACTTCCTTAGCAGCTCTTTTTGCTATTAGCTCCTGAATCGGATTAGCCATGTTCCACGACACCTTCTTTCGTTAAGATCTTTTGCGCTACAATTATGCGATCAATGAATAAATGTGGCGTAATGATATCGTCACTGCTTAGTTCGCCCGCTTCTACAATTTCATCGACCTCAACAATAACTGTCTTTGCGGCAGTTGCCATAATCGGATTAAAATTACGTGCGGTTTTGTAATACACTAAGTTACCAAGCTGATCTGCCTTATGTGCACGAATAATTGCAACATCCGCCTTTAACGCTTCCTCAAATACGTATTCATCACCATTGATGACTTTGGTTTCTTTGCCTTTCGCCAAATCTGTTCCGACTGACGTTTTCGTATAATAACCACCAATCCCTGCACCGCCAGCTCGAATCGATTCAGCCAATGTACCTTGAGGTAATAAATCAATCTCTATTTCTCCTCGTTGGAATGCCTCGCCAACATCTCGATTCCCAGTAAAGTAAGAGCCAATAGCTTTTTTTACTTTCTTTTGCTCTAGTAATTTACCAAGACCCTTTCCTTTTTCCCCCAAATTATTACTGATAATCGTTAAATTATTTACGTCTAACTCTACTAGTGCATCGATTAAAGTAAGCGGACCGCCTACTAAACCAAATCCACCAACCATTATCGTTTGACCACTCTCTACACAAGATAAAGCTTGTTCTACTGAATCATAAATTTTCATTGTATTCACTCCGTTATTTTTGGATAAGGGCATCACTAATTTCAAACCAAGATGGAATGCCTGCTGTTAATAGGCAAATATAGCCCAGCTCTGCCAATTGTGCTTCCTCTACTCCTATTTCACGTGATTGTTTCGCCCAATAGTCTGTTTCCGCATTTTTCAATACAGTTGTGTAAATGCCTGTCATTAAGATATATTTCATTTGCGTTGATACAACATTGCCATCAAGTAATGCGTGCTTTAAAGCGTTTTCATCTTTCGCCTCAAAGCAACTCAATAATTTCTCGAAATAGGTCTTACTTTTATCTTTCGAAGCAAACGTACTATAGTAGCGCACAATATCAATCGCCGGTGCTTCATGCGAAATTTTGTCTGCACTTATATTCGTTAGCTCTAACGCATATTCAAATGACTGCAGGCCGATTTGTAACGCTTCTTCTCCACCATAGTTAAATGCTACGAGTAGGTACTCGATCAATTCTTCGAGTGTGGCACCACCATCAATGGCGCCTTTCGTGTGATACACCATACTGCGTGCATAATGCCTTGCAGCATTCATCCCGACTAGCAAAATATCTTTTTCTTTCACAGATAGTACACCTGGTGCCATTGCTGCTCCACGAAGTGCCGTATAGTGGTCTAGCATTGCCGGATTATAATCGTGCATTTTTTGCACCCATCCTGGTACAACATCATAAACTTTTTTGAAATACTCTAAGCCTGTTGCCATCTAATAACTCCCCTTTTTGGAAAATTTGAATAAAAAAAGGCCACACTTCCCCAAAAGCACGGCATTTACCGCACGTTAAGAAAAGTGTAGCCAACAGTCAAGCAGGGAAAGGAGAAAAAGGTCTTTTTTCTACAGCTGCTCGATAGGCATTTACTATTTGTTATTTAATTATTCGCATAAAATTTAAAAAACTGCAACTTTTTTTTTAGAAACTCTCTAAAAAACGCAGTATTACTGGGTTAACATCTTTTCTCTGTTCAAAAACCAACGTGTAATGATTACTATCCGACGTGAATTTCCAAACATTTTTAGCATATTTTAGTGTTTCTATATAAGATTCGGTTAAAAATAATGCGGGCATCGCTCCAATATTACCAGTGGAATGAATTAAAAGTACTGGGCATTCTACATGTTCAAAAACATCTTCAGGCTTGTAGGCATAGAAACTTTGGAAATCTAATTGAATCTTTTCTTCATCAGACTTATTTTCCCAATGGCCATCTTTTTCTTCAATCTCATAACGGCCAACGCTTGCTAAATGATCTGTCCATTCAACACCTAGGCGACCATATATTTCTTTAATTTCCTCGACATATGCGTCTGCTGTTTCATAAGGCTTACTAATTCTGCCCAATGAAGGCTCAACAATTTGACGTTGATGATCTGTACAAGTGGCAGCTCCATCAAGTAAGATTACGCCTTTTATATCTTGTCGTTTACTAGCAACATTCGCCATGATAAATGCGCCCATTGAATAACCCATTAAAATCGGTCGTTCTATATTTAATGCATCAATCAAGGCCAATATATCTTGTGTATGTAGATCAATACCTGTATTTGCAGGTGCCGGTGCACTATTGCCACGCCCTTTTAAATCAACCGAAATAAAACGATACTCGCCTTTTAAAAGTTCAGCATAATAATGCATTTGCATATGGTTCCCTGTTAAACCATGTACCGCAATAATCGTACCTTTCTCACCTGGATAATCCGCAAAATGTAATGCACTACCATTCACATTAATCGATTGGTATTTCATTTCCATCATCCTCCTCGTAAAATATAAAGTTATTTTTACACTGTTATTTCAAAAAAGTCAAAAAATTTTTTCCCGAAGCAATTCATGTTTTACTCCCTTTTTAAAAAATTCTAAAAAGATGTTCACTTACTTTCCTTGACGAAAATATTATTTTAATATAAATAAATCATATATTTAATTTCCAATTATATTTCTACTAATACATAAAATAATTGCAATCTATATAATTGCAATCTTTATGAATTAAACTAAAGTTGATATTTTCCCAATTTAATGTACTTAAAAGTTATTTTATGCATTATATTAAAAGGATAAAACAATAACCCATGAATTCACTTTTAATGAATAAAATAGATTCATCACCAAAAGATGTGGTTGTCATTTTAAAATGTCATATAAGTTGGCTGGAGCTGCGCCAGTGTGACTCCTAAGGGATTAAGCGCCCAAGATGAGATCCTAGAGCGAGCAACATAGAGGAATGAAGGCTAAAAAGCAGCACGTCCTGTGATAACGCCTTCGTGACCAACATCCTATTGCCCCAAGCGGCTCATCGGGCGCCCCCAGGAAAGTACACTGGCAGTGCGGAAGTCAACCACAAGTTATGGTGAAAGCCATAAAATATACTATACTATTGCTTTTTGTTACACTATTTGAAAAAGCAAATAAGGAGTCTTAATGAATAAAAAAAATAGAAAAATATTTATTTTACACGAGATTTATGGCGTGAATGATTTTATTCAGGAACAGGCTCTTGCATATAATGATGCGTATACCGATGTAGAATGTATCCATTTTTACTCTGATGAAAAAGTTTTCTCATATGCTCAGGAAAAAGAGGCTTATGCACATTTCACAAATGAAATTGGTTTTGACGCTCCCTTAGAAATACTTGCTAGAAAGCTTAAAACTGCTATCCAACAATATGACAAAGTGCTTGTCATCGGCTTTAGTGTAGGCGCAACAATTGCTTGGCGACTTTCTACACTACCGTTGCATCGTGTTGTATGCGTATATGGCTCACGGATTCGCCAATATCTTGATCTGCAACCAAGCTGTCCGACACTGATTCTTTTACCTAATCATGAAAAAAATTTCAATGTGCAAGACCTGAAACAGGCACTAAATCACATACAATATGTTCAAACTATTCAATTTCCAGGTGAACATGGATTTATGGATTGTTATAACTCTGCATATCATTACGAAAGTGCTATTCAGGCACACACGTATATAAAAAATTTTATATAAATCTATTATCTGGTGGAGGCTATCACTTTGAATCAACAACAACTTTTAGAAATCGACCCTTACACTGAATCAGGGAATGTCATTTATCCAAGCTTTCAACTTCCTTTACAAGCAGGAGCTATTGTTGGCATCTATACAGATGTAACGAAAATTAATACTTTGACGCAATGGTTTACAAATCGAGACAATACATATACACATGTACGTGAGAGTGCATTATATGAACGACTTACTGTAAGCGAATATATACAGTTTTCTATGAAACTTTTTACAGCTTCTATTCAAAATAAAGAGGATATATTAAAGCTGTTTTCTTTGCCTGAACAAAAAAATAAAAAGATTCATAGGCTTTCTAATGGCGAAAAACAACGTTTAAAATTGTTGCATACATATCTAAGTTCAGCAGCCATTCAAATAATTGAAGAGCCCTTTCAAAACTTAGATGAATTTTCAAAGCAAAATGTTCTCAAGCTTTTGATTGCTCTTCAAAAACAAAAAAAGACCGTTGTTTTACTTTCGAACAATTTGGAGGAACTAATTATTTCGAGCAACGAAATATATAGATTGGATACATTAGGTTTACATGCACTTGATGTAAAAGAAGATGAAATTGAATCAGTCTCCACACCTATCGAGAATGCACCAATAAGGCTTGATAAAATCCCAACAAAGAAAAATGACAAAATCATTTTGTTTAATCCGCCTGAGATTGATTACATTGAGAGTGTAGAAGGTGTTGTTTGCGTTTATGTGGCAAACGAAGCCTATCCATGCACATTATCCCTTAATGATTTAGAACAAAAATTGACACCATTCGGATTTTTTAGAAGTCATCGTTCTTATATTGTTAACCTACAAAAAGTACGGGAGATCATTACCTGGACCCGCAATAGCTACAGTCTCGCATTAAACAGTAATGAAAAAACGGTTGTGCCTTTGTCGAAAAATAAGTTAGCAGATTTAAAGGAAATACTCGGAATATAGTAGATTTCCCAGGAAATAAAAGACTCCTGTCGGATAGCTATTTCTCCACTGAAGGGCATTTTTCTGCCTTTCACCTGTGATTTAATGTCTTCATCAGCGTTATCCTTTAAAGTGAAGACATCAACAACACACAGGAGGTTTGAACATGGAGACAGTGATTGATGTTCAGCATTTGAAAAAAACATTTAATAAGGAAATAGCCTTACAGGATGTTTCATTCTCTATTCAAAAAGGGGAAATTTTCGGTTTCCTTGGTCCAAGTGGCTCAGGAAAAACAACAACCATTAAAATATTGACAGCACAAACTGAAAGTAGCGCAGGTAATATTTCCTTATTTGGTTGCCCTGCTATTGAAATGAAACAAAGTCATAACAGAAAACGATTTGGTATTTTAACAGATAATAGTGGACTTTATACGAGACTTTCAATTGAAGAGAATTTAATACTCTATCGTAATTTATATGAACTGCCTAGTTTTGCCGTAAAAGAAGCATTAGATTTTGTCAATTTGTATCCAGAGCGAAAAAAGAAAATCAGCCAACTATCTAAGGGTATGATTCAGCGCGTTACGCTTGCCCGTGCAATTATGCATAAACCAGAGTTATTATTTTTAGATGAGCCAACTTCAGCATTAGATCCCGTTAATACACAACATATTTATAATGGTTTACGCAAGTTAAATGAAATGGGGACAACCATCTTTTTAACAACGCACGATATGAGTGAAGCTGAGATACTCTGTGATCGGGTCGCCTTTTTACATCAAGGAAAAATTCGTGCAATTGGCTCACCAAAGCAATTAAAAAAAGAATTCGGTGATGAATCCATTACAGTAGAATTACACAATGGCATAAATGCAACGATTCAAAACGGTGCACAAGATGCACAAAAACTGTACGATTGGATGAAATCAGAAGAAGTTGCTCGTATTTATACAAACGAACCAACATTAGGTGATATTTTTATGCAAATAACAGGGAGTGATTTAGTATGAATATTTCATTGACACGTATACAAGCTATTTTTATGAAGGATTACAAGGAATTTTCACGTAATTATGCAGTATCCACTATGATATTGCTACCACTTATTTTGGCCATTGTTTACAATAAAATCGGAGCAAATGATATATCCACCTATTTTTTACCAATAAATATGGCATTTGCTGTTGTGACAGCTTATGTACAATGCTGCCTGATTGCTGAAGAAAAAGAGAAAAATACGCTAAGAAGTTTGATGCTATCCCCTGCTTCACTTGCAGATATTTTAATAGGCAAAAGCTTATTTGTTTTTATTATTTCACTTATTGTTGTAGCGATGACAATTTTCTTTATCGGCTATAATCCAGCTAACCTTGTCATCTTAGCTATTGCTCTAGTGCTTTCTACAGTTTTCTATATTGCTTTAGGAACATTATGTGGATTGTTTGCGAAAACAATTATGGAAGCATCCATTATCGTGCTACCTGTTATGTTTATTTTCTCATTCGGACCACTTGCTTTAGCGTTATCCGCTACTTATCCAATCTTAGAAGTTGCCGAGTGGCTACCAAGTTCTCAACTGGTAATTCTAGCAGAGGCTATGGAAAGTAACTACGCAACAATGGATGTTCTAATTCCATTGGCTACAATCGTGATATGGTCACTTTTAACTTGGGTTGTCACAGGATTTATCTATAAAAAAAGAATGGTCGATTGAATGACCATTCTTTTTCTATGATAATAGTAATTGTTGTTCAAGTTTCTCAATTTCTTCTAGCGTATCTGCGTACCAAATACCAACAAACCTTGACTCTACTGGCTCCGCAAAATAATCTCCATCATAAAAGGATAATGGAAATAAAACGCCCAGTTTCACAAAGTCCTCTATTTTTTGAAAGAAAACTTCATTTTCTGTTATGTCTTTTGCTGCATAAGAGGTGAATTTATTGACTGGCTTACCAAGAGCCTCATGGTACATAAGCATGGAAGTAGAGCCGTTTTGCCTGAAATTCAAATCAATTGCCTGCACATCCCCAACCTCTGTTACAATCAAATCAAAACCAGCTACGCCGACAAAGCCTTCTGCTACTCCCCGTTCCATAATATGTCGGCCAACCTCTATTACTTTTTCTGGTACGTCATCCGCAATGACATTCCCTTCATAAATACCATTGTCATCTGTCATTTGCTGTGAAGCCCCTAAGTATTGAATGCCCAGTTTCTCCGAATAAGCAAACTGACAGCTATAATTATCCTTTGTTTGTAATAGCTCCTAAATAATAATACTGTCAGTACCGGTCATACGAAATTGCCGTAAGCCCTCTGTTAGCTCATCTTTATTCTGACAAATGATGACTCCATAACCACCAGAAGTGGGCGAATCATCTCCCGGCTTTAGCACAACAGGAGGCTGCCAATTTTTGATGGCATCCGAAAGTCTGTAAAGCTCTACATTCAAGCGACTCGGCACAAATTTGCTATCAATTAAATGATCAATGTATGCCTTTGTGTTTAGCTGATTAAATTTCTCTGCATCCATCCAATAACAATCTCGATTCATTAGCTCTGCCTCATGTATATATTGACAGACAATTGTCTTCCCTTCCTCACACCATGATTGTATTTGAGCTAAGTATTGTTCTTGTGTTTCATAAGTATAAGGTTGCTCCACCCAAGGTAGTCCTGCCAAATCATGAAGCTTCTGTGCTTTGTCACGCTGTGTTGCTCGATGGACTAATACTGGAATATCCGCAATAGCCACTTCCCTTGAAGTCAATGCATCTAGTCTATGTGGGTCATCCATCATCCATGGATTATCACTATACGGTGTACGTGGCGTATAAACAGCATTCTCACCATAAATTTGTCGTAACGTTAATCTGGGTTTCATGTAGTTTACCTCACTTTCAAGCTTGAATAGTTTTCAAGTAATCTACCCCTAAATTACAGTACTCACACTTTAATGGGAGAAACCTAGTTTAATTGATCAGATATTATCCGTTTTCATCCATATATTTAGTTGTTTAAACGAGTATTTACTTAATTAATTCTTCCAAATGTCTTTTCACTTCTGGCCATTCTTCTAATGTGATGCTATACATCACTGTATGACGAGATGTACCATCCTTGCGAATCATGTGATTTCGCAGGACGCCCTCTTTCGTCGCTCCAATACGTTCAATGGCCTTTTGAGAACGTAAATTTTCTTGGTCGGTCTTTATTTGTACACGTTGTAAACCCAGTATGTCGAAGCAATATTGTAATAATAAATACTTACAATTTGTATTGGCAGCTGTTTGCCAAAAAGTAGGTGTAATCCATGTATTTCCTATTTCAAGCCGTTTATGTTTTTCGTCAATATCCATAAAACGCGTTGAACCAATAATTTTTCCCGTGATTTTATCCACAATCGCAAATGGAAATTCTTTTTTCTGCATCTTCGCCGTTAAAGCTTTGTCCACAAAGTTATGCACATCACTCTTCTGTTCAAACGTTGTGGACAAATAAGCCCAGATCTCTGGATAACTACCAGCAGTGAACAACTCTAAAACATCTTCTTTTGTTATTGGCTTTAATACGACAATTTCATTTTCCAATGCTATAAAATGCATTTCCTACCACTCCTTTTTCAATTATTTAACTTCAATTTTGATATGATGAATATAACCAATTTCAGAAAATAATACCGTACCAGGAGGTTTAATATGATGGAACTGTCTATATCATTCTCTGGGAATTCCCCTAAATATGTGAAAATTTACGAGGAAATTAAACAAGCGATTCTCATGAAAAAACTATCTGCACATGAACAATTACCTTCAAAACGTATGCTTGCCAATACGCTCGGTGTCAGTATTCATACCATTAAAGAAGCCTATGAGCAGCTACTTGCAGAAGGTTATATTTATAGTAAAGAGCGCTCAGGTTACTTTATTGCTTCCTTTGAATTCGAGTGGCTACAATTACCAAGAAAATACAAGGCTTCCCCCCTTCAAACAAATTCAAATACCATTAAATTTGATTTTCACAATGGACATGTGGACAAAGATGCTTTTCCATTTTCAACATGGCATAAGTTAATAAAAAAACACTTCAATGCAAGCAATTTATCAACAAGTCCATGGCAAGGTGAAGCAACATTACGGGAGGAAATTGCCCAGTATGTAGGACGTTCAAGAGGTGTTATTTGTGAAGCATCGCAAGTGTTCGTCTATAGCGGTACACAAACCCAGCTACAGGCACTTTGTCATTTTTTTGGTCAACAAACACATGTTGGCTTAGAGGAACCTGGTTTTAAGAGAGTACGTTCCACTTTGCATCAATGTGGTTTACCGATTCATGCTATTCCTGTTGATAACTCAGGTATCACCGTTCCGACAGAAACAGTCCACATGTTATACACAACGCCGGCTCATCAGTTTCCACTTGGTATGGTCATGTCGATTGAAAGGCGCGCAGATCTCTTACAGTGGGCGACATCAAATGAGGCATTTATCATTGAAGATGATTATGATTCAGAATTTCGCTATAAAGGTCTTCCGATTCCATCTCTTGCAAAAATGGATCAGTTACAGCGAGTCATTTATTTTGGCACATTTTCCAAAATTCTTATTTCATCATTGCGCATTAGTTATATGATTTTACCGACGTCACTTGTCGAGGCATTCACTCTTTTCAACCTAGAGCAAAAGTCGGCTGTTTCTAAAGTGGATCAGCTCATATTAGCTGATTTCATTGAACAAGGATTGTTTGAAAAGCACCTTGCGAAAATGCGCACCATTTATCGAAAAAAACAACAGGCATTATTAACTGCCATTGGCACCTATTTCTCCGAGGAGTTCCAAGTAATCGGTGAAAAATCTGGATTACATATTATTTTAAAATTACCAAAAAGACTCTCCGAATATGAAGGGCTTCAACGTGCTCAGTTAGCTGGAATTAACGTGTATCCTTGTTCTACCTCTTTTTTGCACGCTTGTGAAAATGACATGATTATTATTGGCTATGGTGGTTTAAACATACAGCAAATTGAAGAAGGTATTGCTTTACTCGCTGAAGCTTGGCAATAATTCACGTTTTTTATTGTCAGTATTATTGCATACTCGTCTATAAAGTCCATAAACACATATATAGAAAACGAAACCTTTTATATTTTTTATCGTATTCTATTTAAAGTGAACTTCTATCAGTTTGGTATGTAGGATTAATGCACAGATAAGGGGAATCGTCGAAATGGAGAATAAAGAAGAATTAGAAATCCAGTTACAAGCCATTCAAGCATGGGAGAAAGATCAAAAAGGTTTATGGTTTTGGGAGAAGCTAGGACGTATACCTTTTAAAATATTAGATAAAATGACACCAGCTTTCATTCAAAATAAAATAGCTGTATTGGTAGATGAATTAGGAAGCTATATTCAATCTGGCGGAAAGTATTTAATCAATGAGCAATCAATGCTACAGAAAATACGCAATGCCTCGTCTTATAAAAATATTTTTACCATTTCGGATGTTGGTAGCATACCTTTGGAAGATATGATTACTCTAAGTGACAAGCTTCAGAACGACCGAGTCAAGCTTGCTACAGTACAGGGTGCCTCTACTGGCATTGGCGGTATCTTTACGATGGCTATTGATATTCCCATGATTTTAGGCATGTCATTAAAAACGCTGCAAGAAATTGCAATTATTCATGGCTATGACCCAAACGATAAAATGGAGCGCATTTTCATTGTTAAATGTCTACAATTCGCTTCTGCCGATATTGTTGGTAAAGAAGCTATCTTAGAAGAACTTTCTTCTATGCATAAAGATAATAATATATCTGAAAATATGATTTCTCAGCTTCAAGGTTGGCAGGAAGTATTTTTTACGTATCGTGATCAAATGGGCTGGAAAAAGTTATTCCAAATGATTCCAATTGCTGGTATGATATTTGGTGCATTTGCAAATAAAGGAATGATTCAAGATGTTGCCGAGGCTGGCACTATGCTATATCGAAAAAGACGAATCTATGAAAAATTAAATGAACTCGATAATTTTTAAACCAATTTTAAAAAAGGTCCTTTGAATATTCATCCGCATACAACTAGTAGATAGCTTATAGCTGCATTAAGAAAAAGTGTAATAATAATACAATCTATCAATGATTAAAATACGATCGAGGAGTGATTTTATGGCAACAAAAGCTACCCTAACTGAGGCTACCCGATTTTTTAATGAACAATTTCCCGAAGGCTGTTCCTATAATTCAAGATACTCTCAAGTTTCTGCCATACGTTGTGGTGGTAACGGGCAAGATGTGAATCTCCGCTTTCAAAGATTGGGTAATCAATTACAGTTTCTAGCAAGTCTATATAATAAATTACCATCTTCGTCCACTAGTAAAGAAAGTGTTAAAACAGCGATTCTTGCTACTTTAACCGCGATGGAAGATTTAAAAAACAGTTCTGGTCAATCACTACTTTTCAGCAATGCTAACTTAGGTGGTTCTCCCTCCGGTGGCATTGTCTTAGCAGGTCTAGTCATAACTCGTACAGGTATTTATGATGATTTGGATACAACAAATAGAAATCGAATAGCAGTAGCTACAGATTCGTTGGCAACTCAAATTGCTTCTTGGATGGATAGTTCTTCAAACCCAAGCTATAACGCTTTAGAGGATACTGTTAGTACTTGGCGAAATCAAAAAATCGCTAATTTTGCTTTGAATGGTCCAATACTTCACGTAGGAAGTCTAGGCTTATATTTAGATTTATTAGCAACTCATAGTTCTGCTTCTCAGTACGCTAAATATCAAACATTATATAAATACGGGACTTATGTGATGGATAAGTGGGCCACTTTCGATTCTTCGGGAACAAAGGCCTCATTGGCTATTGGTGGTTTACTTTCAATCAATTCTGGACGCAAGTTTTTCCCTTCATCAGGCTATAATGCCTATGTAGGAATGGGTTTAGCTTGGCTAGCCCACGGTATTGTTTATACAGGCAACCTTGGCATTATTCCTAATTCTCGCTTAATCTGTGACTCAAAAAAAATAAATAATTTTTATAGCAGTGTTTTTAGTTCTCAAGCTAATATGAAAGCATATGAAATCAGTGAACCGGCAGACTTTACTGGAGAAAAATTAACAGAAGATACGATTCTTGCAGTTGTAGAACTTGGCTATACTAGAACTGAAATAGATCAATTACTTGCTGGCCACCTCGATAGTTCGACGGGCTATCTTTATACACTCGCTTGGAATGGCGACCCTGCATTTTTAACAGCACTAGACAAGGCTGTTCGAACAGCTGGCGAAACGGTATTTTTAGAAACCGAAGAGGCTGATGGCTCTTCAGTAATCATAGCTTATTCGCGCTTAGGCGAAGCTGCGGCACATAGAGCTATGGCTGGATTTGCCGGTATGCTGCAACGAGATATCCTAACAGTAACAGATGGGAAATAAACTCTGTATAAACAAGATAAGATGACTCTAGTACTTACCTAAGTCATCTTATCGCTTTCTACAGTTTATAGCGGAACCTTCTATCTTTTTTCATACTTTAATTAAGATTTTCCCTTGATGTTGACGGCTCTCCATCAGCTCGTGTGCTTTCTGCATGTCTTCTAATGTGAATACATTAGCAATAGGTACTAGGAAGTTTTCATCTTTTAATAAAGCGAAAACATCCTGTGCAACGTCTTGTAGCATTTCGGGTTTTACTGCACGAGTTGTTCCTAGGCTAAAGCCTTTCACATTGCGACAGCTATTATGTAAATCAGAAGTTTTTATGTGCCCCGCTTTGCCACTACTATTGCCAAATTGTACAAGTGTACCATATGGTGCTAAACAGTTAAAACTCTCTTCTGTAATATTCCAAGCTATCGAATCAAACACAATGTTAACACCACGATTATCCGTGTACTCATTAATTTGAGCACTGAAATTATCATAGGTCAGTACATGATGAGCACCGAGCTCATAAGCAATTGATGCTTTCTCCATATCGCTAACTGTACCGATTATTTTTTTTGCACCTAACTTTTTTGCCATTTGCACAAGCATTGTTCCAACCCCACCAGATGCTGCATGTATTAAAACAATATCCTCCGAGCTTATTTTGACGATTTGATGGGTTAAAATATAGGATAAAAAAGAAACAGTAGGTACAGCCGCTACCTTTTCAAAGGAGACATCATTTGGGATTTTAAAGACTAATTGTTCATTTGCTACTACATATTCTGCATACGAGCCGTTTCTCGGAAATGCAATAACCCGGTCTCCCTTTTTAAACAAACTACTACTATCAAAAGTTTCTTCTATCACACCCGCAACATCTAGACCAAGAATCATCGGGAAATTTGCCTTCGCCTTATTCCCTATTCGATTTTTGATATCGGCATAATTCACACTTGTATATGCTGTACGAATTAACACTTCTCCTGCTGAAATTGCGGGTTTTGGACACTCAACATATGTTAAAACGGACGCTGGTCCAAATTCATTAATCATCATAGCCTTCATAATTCCACTCCTCCCTGTTATAGTTAAATTATAAGATAGAAAAAGCGACATAAAAAGGGATACATTTACAATTTTTGTGATGGAGGATTCGAATGAACATAAAACCTAGAAAAGAAATATATAATGGCCTAGCTTACAACTATTTTGAAGCAAAGAATGATAAAATCTGCTTCATGTTTTCTGGTACTGGTTACACATATGATAAACCTCTTCTATATTATTCCGCGGCATTAATGCTTGAACTCGGCTACGATGTAGTGCAAATCTGTTATTCTTTTGAACAGCAACAATTTGAACAAGAGCCAAAAGCTATTTCAGAAATGGTTTATAGTGCCACAAATCCTATTGTGACTCATATGTTAAACAGCAAACCATATCAAAAATCTGTGTACATAGGGAAATCTCTAGGGACTCTACCAATTATTGATTTTTATATGCAACAGGGTCCATCTTGTTCTTCTCGCTATGTACTATTTACACCACTTCTGTCATTCGAACATATCCTACAAAATTTGCAGGACAAACATGCCTTTTTGGCAATCGGTACAGCTGATCCACATTTCTCACAAGAAAAATTGGACCAACTGAATTGTCATCATCTCGCAATTGTAGAAAACGCCAACCATTCTCTTGAAATAGCAAATGAGACGGCAACATCCATTAACCTTTGTCAGTCACTTCTAAAGGAATTACAGTCATTTATTCAAAAATGATAAAGTGAAACTTCCATCATTGAGGGTGTTCTATCCCTACTGATTGTTAGTTGAACCAATCGGGCTTTTACGGTCCGCTGTTCGACCACCTCGTGGACTTGTCTCATCTTTCCACCCGAGGTGACTTCTTACTGACCTTTCATGCGGGCTAAAATATAGCAATCACCTTAACAAACCAATCCACAAAGCATGAAAAAAGCCAAAATCGAAAACGATGCCCTTTCATCATTTTAGATTTTTGCATTAAGCTAAGACGTCTATCAAGTAGTCACCCCACGAAATTAGCTGTATATTAGATGTATACGTAGTCATTGTACGAAGGAGGAATTTTTTTGGTATCATCGAAAGATGTTGCAAAATATGCAGGCGTGTCCCAAACAACGGTTTCTCGTGTGTTGAATACGCCTGAGTTAGTGAAAAAACCAACACTCGATAAAGTAATGAAAGCCATTCAAGAGCTGAATTATTTCCCAAATGCTCATGCGCGTTCACTTGTTCAGAATAAAACGGATACCATTGTCCTTCTATCTGGACCATTGCATAATCCATTTTTCGTCGACACAACTACTGCGATTGTAAATTTTGCGAATGATATGGGTTACCGTGTGAATGTTCAGTTTGTCAATGATAAAAAACTTTCTGAAGCTTATGCTACAGCAATTGAACATAAAGTAGATGGTATAATTTTGTCCTGCATTTTGATTGACGATCCCTTTTTTGAGCAATTAAAACGCATGAATATCCCATTTATCACTTATAACCGGAAACATAAAAATAATGAATACTTTGTAGAAATTGACAACTTTGAAGCAGGCTATTTAGCAGCGCAACATGTCATCAATCAAGGGCATAAACGAATTGCCTGGGTTGGTGGACCATTAACTGTTAGTACTTTTAATAATCGCTATCTTGGTTTCCTACAAGCATTGCGGGATGCTTCTATGGACATAGCAGAGGCATATATTTTCAATACGGATACCTCGAAGCTAGATGTTTCTCGTGCTTTTAAAACTTTAATGGCACACCAACATCCCCCTACTGCTATTTGTACAGGTGCTGATTCCCTAGCACTAAATTTATTAGACGACGCTATGCGGGCGAATATTGACGTTCCTACTGACCTTAGCATTATTGGCATAGATAATGTCGACTTAAGTCAGCACGGAGCTATTCAACTAACAACAGTTGGGAGTATATCAGAGCAAAACTTAGGTTTTATGGCAATTGAAAAATTAATTGAAATGATTGAAAATAAAAAAAATAGTTGCGTAAAAATTACGGAATCTGTTAAAGTGTTTGATAGAAGCACTACTCGAAAAATATAAAAACAAACTTTCATAAGGTTTGTTTTATATTTTATTACCAAATGAATACGTAACCATTTCATTTTTTTATTAACACTGAATGGTTACGTATTCATATATTTATATATCGATGATAGCGCTTCCTTATTTTTTACTCAAAATGGTTACGTATTCATTTAATTTTGTTAGGGGGCCTGTTTCATTTTTTAGCTTTCATTTATTTAAGGGGTTATTTTCACATTAGGAGGAGAAATATTATATGAAATGGCAAGAACGCGAATATGGCGAAGAATCGCCTCATATTCCAGCGGGTCCTTTTAAAATCCGCTTACCTTTTATTCACTATCGTTTTGAATGGCCAGACTATGTACAAGGGTTGTTAATGTGCGCGGTTGATTTATCTGCGATTCCACTGTTAACTACTTTACTTGGCATGCCGTTTGAAGTAGCTCTAGCCATTATTGTATTAAATGGTTTGTTTTATTTAACTCATCATTTATTAGGTGATCCAGCAGTGCCAGGGTGGATTACACCAGCAATCCCACTTATCACATTGTATTGTCAGCAGTTCCCCGAAGGTTCTGAACGTGTCCATGCACTCATAGCCTTTCAGATGACACTCGGTTTGTTATCCATTTTCCTAGGTGCTACTGGATTAGCCCAACGAGTGGTACGACTAATCCCACCAGCCATGAAATCGGGCATTATTCTCGGTGCTGGACTTGCCGCTGTTATTTCTGTATTCCAAGTTGGTGGTCGTTTTGAAACATTTCCATGGACAATCTCTATTGCCATCGGAATTGGATTTTACTTATTATTTTCAAAACATTTCGCGATTTTCCATAAACGAAACGCATTGTGGGCTACTATTGCCAAGCTAGGAATTTTCCCTGTTATTCTTATTGCAGTAATCATTGCTCCCCTGTTCGGAGAGGCACCTTGGCCGACTATTCAATTCGGGTTCTCAGCGCCCGATTTTATAACACTTTGGAATGAATACACTGTATTCGGTTTAGGCTTACCACCTTTGATGATGTTTGTTACAGGCCTACCTACTGTATTAGCAACATATATCGTACTATTTGGTGATGTCTTACAAAATAAGGTGTTGGTAGAAGATGGTGCAGCAGCTCGACCAGATGAAAAGCTTGAGTATAGCCCAAGTCGAGCACATTTGATTTTTGGTATACGTAATTCATTTATGAGTGTCTTAGGTCCTGACGTAACGATGTGTGGACCAACCTGGTCTGCTATGCAAGTTGTTATGATTGAGCGCTACAAAAAAGGACGTAAGGCAATGGATTCCTTCTTCGGTGGAATCGGTTCCTTCCGATGGGGTACAAATACAGGTTTGCTTCTATTGCCGATTGTCAGTCTGGTTGAACCAATTTTAGGTGTAGCACTAGCACTAACACTCTTAATTCAAGGTTATGTCAGTGTAAAAGTTGGGATTTTAGAGGCTCGAAGCCAAACAGATTTAGGGATTGCGGGTATTATCGCAGCTGTACTTTGCATTAAAGGCGCAGCATGGGCATTCGCAGTTGGTATTATTTTATGTTTATTAATTTATGGCAAGGACTTCTTCAAAGGTGAGGTCGACAAGACATTTACGAAAGACCAGTTAACTCAAGATGAAGCTTAATGATGAAAGGATGATTAGATGAAAAAACAATATTATGTGAATGGTGAATGGAAAACTGCAAATCATTTTGCAGAGCTTAACTCCCCTTATACTAAAGAGGTTATTGCCGAAATCTCTCAAGCTACACGTGAAGATGTTGAAGAAGCAATTCAGTGTGCCTACCATGCAAATTCGGCAATGGCCGCACTCACTGCTTACGAGCGTGCATCAATTTTAGAACATATCGTACAACTATTTATCGACAATCGTGTGAAGGCTGCTGAAATAATCGCCCTTGAAGCAGCCAAGCCGATGAAATATGCATTAGGGGAAATCGATCGCACAATTGAAACCTATAAATTTGCTGCTGAAGAGGCCAAGCGTCTTACTGGTGAAATGATTCCAATGGATGCAGCAAAAGGAGGTGCTGGGCGATTTGCCTATACGATTGAACAGCCTTTAGGTGTTATTGGTGCTATCACGCCATTTAATTTCCCACAAAATTTAGTGGCACATAAGGTGGGTCCTGCCATTGCAGCAGGTAACACGATTGTCTTAAAACCCGCTTCTCAAACGCCTCTTTCTGCGCTATTTTTAGCAGAGCTAATTGATCAAACCGCCCTACCGAAAGGTGCTTTTAATGTCGTAACGGGTAGTGGTAAAACTGTTGGGGATGCACTAGTAGACAGTAACGAAGTCAAAATGATTACATTCACGGGTAGTCCAGCAGTTGGCATTGGCATTCGTGAAAAAGCAGGTTTGAAAAAGGTTGCCCTAGAGTTAGGTTCTAACGCAGGCCTAATCATCGATTGCAATGTAGACTTAGATGAAATCGTGCCTAAATGTGTTATGGGGGCATTTTCAAATCAAGGGCAAGTATGTATTTCATTGCAGCGCATTTATGTACTGGATGAATTATTCGAGGCGTTTACTGAAAAATTCACAGCTGCAACAAAACATTTAATAATTGGCAATCCCCTTGAGCAGTCAACAGATATTTCTGCCATGATTCATCCCGATGAACAAGTTCGTGCGATGAACTGGGTACATGAGGCGGCTCAATATGGCGCAGATATTCTAACTGGTGGAACAGTTGAAAATGGAGTATTTTTACCGACTATCTTAACAAATGTAGCCTCTACTCTAAAAGTTTCATGCCAAGAAGTATTCGCACCTATCGTAATCATCAATCGAATTTCTTCTATCGAGGAGGGTATCTCAGCTATTAATGATTCAAATTATGGTTTACAGGCCGGCATTTTTACAAAGAATATTCAAACAGCCTTTACTGCCTCCAAACAGCTAGAAGTGGGCGGTGTCATCATTAACGATATTCCAACATACCGTGTCGATCAAATGCCCTATGGCGGTGTTAAGGAAAGTGGTACAGGTAAGGAAGGCTTAAAATACGCAATTCATGAAATGACAGAAACGAAATTGGTCGTTTGGAATCAACAATAAGGAGTGGTTAAGATGTCTGAAAAAATTACGTTTGCCCCTATTAGCTATACTGGCTGGGGTTCGTTATCTCACCTATTAGATGAAGTAAAACGTTTTAAAGCAAGTAAAATATTAGTAGTGACTGATCCATTTCTAAAAGATATCGGTCTGACAAATCAGGTTACCGATCCTTTAGAAGCTGAAGGTTACGCCATTGAAATTTATACAGAAGTTGTTCCAGAACCACCTTTAGCAATTGGTGAAAAATTAGTCGCTCATACACGTGACAATGCTTTTGATTTAGTGATTGGCGTGGGTGGTGGTAGTGCGCTGGATTTAGCAAAATTAGCTGGCGTTCTTGCTTCACATGATGGCAATGTGGCAGATTATTTAAATTTAACAGGTTCAAAACAAATCACAGAAAAAGGACTTCCTACTATATTAATTCCTACTACTTCAGGTACAGGTTCAGAAATCACAAATATCTCTGTTCTTTCTCTTGAAACAACAAAGGATGTGGTGACACATGACAATCTACTAGCTGATGTTGCCATTGTCGACCCTGCCCTGACAATTTCTCTACCACCAAAAGTCACTGCCGCTACTGGTGTTGATGCTTTAACACATGCAGTCGAATCATATATTTCTAAGAATGCTAGTCCCGTATCAGATGCATTGGCATTACAAGCTATTCGTCTAATTAGTAATTCGATTCGTACAGCCGTTGCGAATGGCGAAGATAAACAGGCACGAACTGATATGAGCTATGGCAGTTATCTTGCAGGTATTGCCTTCTTTAACGCCGGCGTAGCTGGGGTTCATGCACTTGCTTACCCTCTAGGTGGTCAATTCCATATAGCACATGGTGATTCGAATGCAGTATTACTTCCTTATGTAATGGGCTATATTCGCCAAAGTTGTGAGAAACGAATGAAAGACATTTATGATGCAATGGGCTTTAGTTCAGTAAATCTTTCTCAGGAAGAAGCATCCTATAAATGCGTAGCAGAATTGAAACGCTTAGTTGAAGATGTAGGTATTCCTTCTTCATTAAAAGGCTTTGACATCCCAGAAGATGCTTTAGAAAGTCTAACAAATGCTGGAATTGAACAACGTCGCATTTTAGCACGAAGCCCTATGCCTTTATTAAAAGAGGATATTTATACAATTTATAAAGCTGCTTTCGATGGCGTAATTGTTGAGCCTTCAAAATAGATGACATAATGATGTGTGGCTAATAATGTCAGCTACAATCTGAATTGCTAACAAGAATCTGCTCGTGTTCTGCGCGTAAGCAGCAAGTCTCCTGAACGCTCAGCGTCTTTGAAGATTATTGTCTGCTTCCTTTCTCGTGGAAACCTTGCAGGTTCTTTTTTATGAAATCAAAAAATCTTTCTATTACGTAAATGGAAGTCCCCCTTTTCTTATCCTTGGACAGCCTTTTCTATACTTATCTAAACACCGCAAAAAAACGCTCTCCCTATAATAATTTGGGAGAGCGTTTTTCCATACTCAATCTTAGTATGCTAAGCCGAATAAAGCTTTGATGTGTGTAAGATAGCGAATGTTAGACGCTTCTTTCATAAGTGTTGCCGGAAGACCTTTAAGTTGTGTATTGTTAGCACCTACAGTTGCTACAGCATCTTTGCGGCCTAGGCTTGCAAGTGTACCAGAGTTAACTGCTGAGAATGGCTTCAGCTCTTGGTTTTTGTATTGTGCGAATAAGTTGTAACCAGCACATTCGCCCATTTGCCATGCAACTTGTGCAGTTGGTGCGTAAAGTGGACGTCCACCGTCAGCTGGTAATGCAACAGATGCGTCACCGATTACGAATACATCAGCATGTGATGTAGATTGTAAGAATTCGTTGATCGTTGCTTTACCACGGTCAGCAGCAAGTCCTGACTCACCTACTAGTGGAAGTGGAGCAACTCCACCAGTCCATACAAGTGTGTTTGCAACGATTGGTTCACGATCTTTAAGTGAGATTACATTCCCGTCAACGCCAGTAACTGGTGTACCTGTAATGAATTCAACACCACGTTTTGTTAAGCTTTCAGTTGCACGCTCGATCAGCACGTCTGGAAGGACTGGTAAGATTTTCGGACCAGCTTCAACAAGTTTGATTTTAAGGTCAGCAAAGTTAACACCGTGTTTTGCTGCGATTTTAGGGAAGTTGTCCACGATTTCGCCTACAAGCTCAACACCTGTTAAACCGCCACCACCGATAACGATTGTTGCATCCGCTTCGTCTTTAGACTGTGCGTAAGCTTTAATACGGTCTTCGATGTGTCTATTAATTTTGTTTGCATCGTTTACTGATTTAAGAACCATAGAGTTTTCTTCTAATCCTGGGATACCGAAGAAACCTGTTTGGCTACCTAGTGATACTATTAAAGTATCATATGATAAAGTGTATCCGGTATCTAAGTCAACTTTTTTAGTGTCTACGTTGAATTTTGTTACTTTTGCAATTTCTAAATTAATATCTAAACCTTTGAAGATTTTTTTTAATGGTAATGCTACAGCACCTTCTGCAATAGTACCCCCAGCTAAACGGTGAAGCTCTGTAATGATTTGGTGTGTTGGAAATTGGTTAACTACTGTGATTTTTGCTTCATCAGCTGATAAATACTTACGTGCTGTTAATGCAGTTAAAACACCAGCGTAACCAGCACCTAAGATGACGATTTCTTTTGACATTATTAATTAATCCTCCGTCCTTACGAATTAAATGTATCTCGAGTCTTATTTAGATTGACGTTCAGCGTTTACTTGTAAAAAAGCATTTACAAAACGGAAAACACCTTGAACTTGAGGGTCTTTTAGCATTTTCATAAGACCAAATAAACCGATAACTTCCTGGCTTTCAGAAGCGCGGTCTTTTGCTTCAATTGCAGTAGCTGCAAGGTTTTTAGCTGTACCTACAACTGGACCAGCCATTTCTGTAACAGCACCGACAGTATCATTTTTTAGTACTTCATCAGTTGCAACTGCTTGCGCGAACTCATATGATTTTGTTAATAACGTCATCATTTCAGTTAACTTTGGTAATTGCTCAACTAAAGTTGTTAGGGATTCTTGTACCTCTGGCTTTAATAGTTGGTCTAGTACATCTAGTTGTTCTTGACTCACAGATAATTGTTCAGATTGTGCTTGGTTATTCGTTTCTGACATTTTGAACTCTCCTTTGCCATCACTATTACTATTTTTATATTACTTCCATGTAAAAAAGACCATTAAGCAATCTCTTAACAGTCGTTACAGCGGATATCTTACACAATCACCAGTCACAGGGGCTGGGGCTGGATAGCAATTCTTATGATTAGTTATTACAATGTTAACTTCATTATGCAAAAAGCACATCACAATTCCATCCTTATCTTGGTGACATTACAACCTCCATTATAAAGCTGTTTGTATATTATTTCAATGAGCTAAATCACAATTTCGACAAACTTTTCAAAATTCATTGATTTTGTCAACTATTTGTTGTCATTAAAGATATTTCTTTGTCCATTTTGTTAAAAAATACAATTCCTTAATCTATTTTTTTAGCTATTACGGTAATAAATATTTTACAAGCAATAATAATGCATTCTACTAGTAATACTTATGAAAAATTTTTAACAGACAACCAGAAAAAATCAATAATCTCTTTCGCTGCATTGGCTTCTGTTTGAAATAGACGATTGCCTTCTCCATCTTTAAAATAACCAACTGACATGAGCGCCATAAACGTATGAGCGAAAAATTGAGCATTTCCTGTTCGAATTGTTCCCTTGTCCATTTCCGTTTGCATTGCCTGCTCAATTGTTCTGTACATTTCATTTTCAGAAGCATGTACTTCTTTTAATTGTGAATCTGATAAATTAATGGATGCTTCACGCATAAAATTTTTCATATCAATATCCATTGTTGCAGATAAATGTATCTCGACTAGTTGCTCTAATCGCTCTTTAAATGATGTAGGCTGTTCTAATATCCCTATAATATGAAGCCGGATTCTTTTCATCATTTCGATTAATGCAGAGGTATATAACTCCCCTTTAGTCGGGTAATAGTAATAAATAGTAGCTTTTGTAACATTACATCCTTTCGCTACATCATCCATCGACACATTTTTATAGCCATCTTTTATAAAAAGTCTTGTCGCCGTATCGAGTACAAGTTCTTTAGTTGGTTTAGCCTTGTCATCATGGCGAGGTCTTCCTAGAACACGCGGTGATTGTTTCAACAAGTTCGCCCTCCCTTATAACGTATTATTATTAGGCATAGTATAACATATCAGTAATTATCAATTGATTAATTAACCTACTGGTATATATAATTAATACTACATAAATAGAATGGAGGTTTTGACATGCAAAAACACCCACTTGAGCAATGGGGCTCAATGGTTGCAAGTAAAAAAGGTCGATTGCTAGCGATTACCATTTGGGTTTTACTTGTTGTTGCCCTATCTTTCGCTTGGCCACAAATAAATAGCATCGAAAGTGAATCGGGGAAAAATTTGCCAGATACAGAGATGTCTGAGCAGGCTGCATCTATTATTGCAGAGGAATTTCCAAATGATGCAGGGACACCTTTATTACTCGTCTGGCATCGGGAAAGCGGCCTAACTACTGACGATTTCGTTGCTATTCAAAAGGTATATGGGGAACTTCAGGCAAAACCTTTAGCTCACCAATCTCTTATTCCACCTTATGATGTCATGCCGCCTCAGGCTTTTTTGGCAGCTACATCTGAAAATGGCTCAACAATTGTCACACCTATTTTCTTTAAAAAAGGCGTCGCGACTGATTTACTCCAAGAAAGTTTAAACTCTTTAACAACAACAATGGCTACGTATAACGTCCAACTAGATAAAGATTTAGCTAGTGATGAACTGCATGTACGTTATTCTGGTCCAGTTGGTATTGCGACAGATGCTGTCAGCTTATTCTCGCAAGCTGATGTGAAATTACTTATAGCAACGGTAATGCTCGTACTAGTGTTACTAATATTAATTTATCGCTCACCTTTGCTTGCCATTATTCCATTAATTGTTGTAAGTCTTGCCTATGGTGTCATTAGTCCCACACTTGGTTTTTTTGCGGAGCAAGGCTGGATTGATAAGGATTCACAGGCTGTGTCCATAATGACCGTATTGCTATTTGGTGCAGGAACAGACTATTGTTTATTTTTAATTTCAAAATACCGTGAAATACTGTTTGACGTTGAGGATAAAGCTACTGCAATGAAACTTGCTGTAAAGGAATCTGGTGGCGCCATCATGATGAGTGCGTTAACAGTCGTCATCGGATTAGCCACGCTTAGTCTGGCCCACTACGGTGCATTCCAACGCTTTGCTGTGCCATTTAGTTTTGGCGTTTTAATAATGGGCATAGCGGCCTTAGTCATACTTCCAGCTATCCTCGTTATTATTGGACGTTTAGCCTTCTTCCCGTTTACACCACGTACAGAGGAAATGGCTCGTAAGCAGGGGAAAAAACAACATAAGTCTTCTCATAAAACAAGCCGTAAAGTCGGACATTTCGTCACGCATAAACCTTGGGTTGTTATTGTGGGAACTGTCCTTTTACTTGGCGGTTTAGCAGCATTTGTGCCACGAATTCAATATACTTTTGACTTATTATCTTCTTTCCCAGAGAATATGCCGTCTCGAGAAGGTTTTACTTTAATAGAAGAAAATTTTTCACCGGGTGAACTAGCTCCCGTTCAACTTGTAATTGATACGGATGAAACAACTATTAACATTCAACAGTCGCTTACTGCTCTTCCTTATATAGATATTGTGGAAGATGTTCAAATTGGGGAGAAAAACGATTCCATTCAATTATATGAACTTACGTTTAATGCAAACCCTTATGCAAAAGAATCATTGGCGCATATACCCGAACTTAAGACTGAAGTCGTAAATATACTTAAAAATGCAGGTATCAAGAATGCTGATAAACAAGTATGGATTGGTGGAGAAACGGCAAGTCAATATGACACACAGCAAATTACTGAGCGTGATGAATCAGTCATAATGCCGACCATGATTGCGTTAATCGCCATTTTATTATTTATCTATTTACGTTCTGTCACAGCTACCGTATATTTACTAGCTACAGTGATTATTTCTTATTTCGGTGCACTCGGTGCTGGTTGGCTTATTTTACATCATGTTATGGGGGCTGAGGCGATATCAGGGGCCATCCCTCTGTATGCATTTGTATTTTTAGTGGCCCTCGGTGAAGATTATAATATCTTCATGATTTCAGAAATTTGGAAGAAACGTAAAAATGCAGATCATTTAACTGCGGTAGAAGAAGGTGTTGTTCATACAGGTAGTGTCATTACATCTGCTGGTCTTATTTTAGCAGGTACATTCGCTGTTCTCGCAACACTACCTATTCAAGTGCTTGTTCAATTTGGCGTTGTGACTGCGATTGGTGTTCTACTGGATACATTTATCGTACGCCCACTGCTCGTCCCAGCGATTACAACTGTTCTTGGAAAATATGCTTTTTGGCCAGGTTCGCTGTTTAAAAAGGAAAACAGAGCTTAAATGCCTTACGTCCGCTTAGCTTTGAACAAATAAATAAACTCATTTGAAAAATAGATGCATAGTAAATATCAACCCGTTATTTGTTAATGCTCTTAGGCAGACAAAAAACGGGTTATATTATGATTCTAAAAAAACGTCTTTTCACCTACATTGATAAATGTATCGATCAACTTCTCCAATTTATCGATAACGTATGAACGATTTATCCCCCAAATTCTATTCATTAATGCGCTGTATATCCCCCATCAACAAGAAGGGTTGTACCATTAACAAAACTAGCATCATCACTAGCCAAAAATAATACAGCTTTTGCTATTTCTTCTGGTTTTCCAAGTCTGCCCTGCGGATGCAAAGAAGCTAAATAATCTTTCTTTTGAGGATCAACACCAGCAAGTAATGGCGTGTCAATATAGCCAGGGCAAACCGCATTCACCCGAATACCCTCTTTATGATTCTTAGATTATTGGCGGAAGGGTATGATAATAAAAAAATCGGTGGATTATTGTTCTTAAGCGAATATACGGTACGGGATTATGTCAGTAGTTTAATGACAAAACTAAAAGCGAAAAATCGGACACAAGTCGTCGCCTCTGCTTTTCGTTTAGGTTTATTAAATTAATTTCATCTTTTCTAAAAACTTTTACGGCAGTTAAAGAAAGTATCTACAGTAAAAGAAAAATCAATGAAAAGTATATGCTCTTTGGGCACAAAGAGGTAGGTGTGAATCGAAAAGTCAAAGTACCCCGTTTTTAGGGAGTGCGCAAAAAAGTCCATAAAATGTATTTTAGCCATGGCAGAAACGATTAATCGTTTCAGCCATGGCTTTTTCTTCGATGCCGTTGATTTCCGTTCCGGCGGACGCTTTCCTGGGAGCGAACCTTGAGCCTCCTTGTCGCTAATGCTCCTGTGGGGTCTCAAAATGTTTGCTAGTTCTCCCAGAAGTCGCCGCCTAAACCCCAATCAACTAGTCTTACCGTTTTTCAGAGTTTCTTATTGGTTAAACTTTATCTCGAATACATCATTACTTAATTTGTTGGTTTTTTCAAATCCATTGCAGCTGCCGCACTTTCAACTTTTACGCGTTTTAAGAAGAATGCTAGTACAATTGCAAGAATTGTTACAATAGCCGCGATTAAGAATGAATGTGTAATCCCATCTAATAAGGCTGTTTGCATAATTTGATCTTGCATTTGTTGCATTTGCTCAGCAGTTGGTACAACACCAGACTGAGCTGCTTTTGCTTGTGCTTCTGCTATTAAGTCTGCAGCTGTTGCCTTTGTACGGTTATTCATAAATGTAACTAACACTGCACTACCAATCGCTCCTGCTACTTGTTGCAAGGTATTATTGATAGCCGTACCATGTGGATTCATAATTTGTGGTAATTGATTTAAACCATTTGTCATAATAGGCATCATTACCATTGAAATACCGAACATACGAATGGAATACATGGATACAATAAATGTATAGCTAGAATCCAATTCCAATTTTGTTAAACCAAAAGTTGCGAGAGTCGTAATTGTTAAACCAATAATCGCTAAAACACGCGGTCCGAATTTATCAAAAAGCTTCCCGGTAATTGGTGACATTATCCCCATTACAAGTGCCCCTGGAAGCATCATTAATCCAGCTTCAAATGGTTCAATTCCACGAATGGATTGTACATAAGCTGGCGTTAAAATCATCCCAGAGAACATCGCCATAGAAACGATAACAGAGATAGCCGAGCCAAGTGCAAACATTGGATATTTGTAAATACGTAGTTCAAGTAAAGGCTGCTCCATACGTAATTGTTTAAAGATGAAAATAATTAATGAAACAAAACCAATAGAAATTGTACCGTACACCCAAGGACTAGACCATCCTTTATCCCCTGCTGTACTGAAACCATAAAGAATACCACCAAATGCAACCGTCGATAATATTACGGAAGGGAAATCTAAATGAACTTCACGTGTCTCCATCACGTTTTCTAATTTCCAAACACCGAATAGTAAACTAATAATTGCAAATGGAATAATCATTTGGAATAGCATGCGCCAATCGTGATGTTCCACAATCCAGCCTGACAATGTTGGACCAATTGCAGGTGCCGCAATCATCACTAAACCAAAAATCCCCATTGCTGCTCCGCGTTTTTCTTTTGGGAAGCTAGTCAGCATGACATTCATTAAAAGCGGTGACATACTTGAAGCCCCTGCTGCTTGCACCATACGACCTGCTAACAGCACGCCAAAGTTTGGCGCAAAACCAGCCATAATTGTACCAATTGTAAATATTATCATCGCCGTAATAAATAGATGTCTATTTTTAAAGCGTGTTACGAAAAATGCCGAAGCAGGTACTAAGATACCACTTACAAGCATATAACCTGTTGCTAACCATTGTACTTTTGCGTACGTAATACCAAAATCTTTCATAATGGTTGGCAACGCAACATTTAACAATGTGTTGTTAAGAAAAGCAACAAAAGCACCCACAAATAAAATAGCAATCATGCCATAAGGGGGCTTTTTCATTGTTAAGTCATTATTCATTTATATCCCTCAATTCTTTCTTGTTGTTTAAGATAAAACTTATTTTATACTCGCAGTCTACTTTTTTCAACAATTTAGATTAAAAATTTTTAAAACGTTGATATATAAGTGTTTTTATTATAGAATGATAGTATAATAATTTAAAAAAGGTGAGGTTATGAACAAAAGAAAAAGACAAATACTTACTTCTGCTCGTGAACTTTTTATAGAAAAGGGTTTCGTGGATACATCCATTAACGATATAATCGGTGACGCTAAAATTTCTAAGGGCACATTTTATAATCACTTCGCCTCAAAAAATGAATGCTTAATCGCCATTCTAGACGACGGGCGTGAGGAAGCAAGCAATCGTCGACATGAGCTTCTTTACGGAAAAGATCCAACTGACTTGGAAGTATTGACACAGCAAGTGGCTGTACTTATGTATGTCAACCGCGAGCACAATCTTATACAAATTTTCGAATCAATTTTTCATTCTCGAGATAATGAACTAAAGAAAATTATTTTGAACTATCATTTACAAGAGTTAGAATGGCTTGCCAATAGACTTGTACAAGTTTTTGGAGAAGAAATTAGTCCGATGAGCTATGAGTGTGCTGTGCAAACATTGGGTATGATTAACCTCTCTTTACGTGCAGTCTTGATTTCTGATTATAAATATATAAACCGTGAAGCAATTGTACGCGTAGCATTACGCAATATTAGTGTAATCATTCCTGCTATGCTGGAATCAAAAGAAATTATTATAAGTGTTGAGATGATTAATGCCATACAAAATGTCGTGAATTATCGTTCAGTCAGTAAAGAAATGGTAATCGAACAGCTACAAGGCTTTACGAAAGGATTATCGAAGGACGAAACTGTTGAAGGATTGGAATTTGCTACATTTCTAATGGAGGAATTACAGCAAGAGAAACCTAAGCTCTTTATTATCGAATCACTACTTACTCCTTTCAGAAAAGCATTTGTTGGAACCGAACACGCAGCAGAGGCGCGTGACATCGCTAATAATTTATGGCGTTACGTAAAAATCGAACACCCTTCTGAACACTGTAACAAAAAATAAAAATGTATTATTTTATCTGTTAAGGGATATTACGAAAAACCAAAAATGACCCTCAGATTATTGAAAAAGGCATCAAGAAGTTCATCTCGATGCCTTTTGTCTTTTGTATTTTTCGTTCAAACGATGGGATAATTCAACGGGACGTCATGGGCCCGGATGGAGCATAGTGAAAGAAGCAACTTAGTGCCGCCTGCGGAAGCTATCTGCCCACTATGGAAATTAGCGATCTTACTTTATTTTTCAGTAGAACCGCCCTTTTATATGGCTTCAAAAACATATGCATTATTGTTCGCGTGAAAATTTCACAACAAAAACTGTACCTCTTGCATCTGAATTCACACTGATTGTCCCGTTATGCAAATCAATCAGTTGCTTTGTAATCGCTAACCCTAGACCAGTACCTGTTGTATCATCAGTCGTATTTGTCCCTCGGTAGTAGCGCTCGAATAAGTTATCTAGTTCCTTTTGTGGAATCCCTGGACCTTGGTCAGCAATTGTCAGCATGACGCCTTCTGATGTGTTTTGCCCCTCCACACTTACTTTGGTGTCATTCGGGGTATACTTCTTGGCATTCGTAATTAAATTATCCAATATACGCTTTAATAGAAGTTCATCTGCATCCAGTAAGACATCTCCATAAACACGTACACAGACTTGATTGTCTGCAAACTGTTGTAACCAAGAACTCAATGCTAATGATACCTTTTCAAGCTTTATAGCTTTATTTTTCAACTGATACGTATAGGTTAAATCTTGAATGAGCGCATCCATATAGGTAGCCTTTTCTTGCATTGTTTTAGCAAAGGCACGCATTTCATCATTCGTCCACTCATAATCGCCAGAAGCTAGCATGGTAGAATAACCGTAAATAGAGCTGAGAGGAGTTTTTAAATCATGTGATAGTCCTGTAATCCATTCTTCACGTAATTGCTCTGATTGCTTAATTTGCCTTTCGTTTGAAGCAAGTCGGTCTGATAAATGATTGAGCGACTCATCGACAGGCTGGAATAATTTAAATTTCCTTTTTAACTTCCCTGTCTTCTGGTGATGAACTTTTTTATCGCTCAATTTCCGATAATCAAATTGCGCGAGATGTTCGATACGTGAAATAACGTATACAAGTGGTCGGACAAATTGGCGTGAAATTCCTATTGATAAGAAAATGACGCCTATTAATAAGATAATGTGTCCACCGAAGAAAATCGCAATAAAAAGAAGCATCGCTTTATTAAACGGCTCTTCAAACGGCTTATACGATGGATTTGGCATACGCACGACCAGTGTTGTTCCATCTTCGAGTGTTGCACTTTGTATTAATTCTTCCTGCTCGAAAATATCATAATTCTCTTCTATTAATTCCGGCTTATATAGCAATTTATAGCTTTCACCAATAACTTTTACTCTTTTCCATCGTTCATTATAAATCTCTACTGCCGCCTTATTGTCATTTAAACGCTGGAGCAAATCTGAAGGTATCTCCTCCTTCTTCTGCCAAACACTATTGGCCTCATCAAAAAGAGGCTGAACTAGTGACGTAGGTAAAAATAATAAATAATATTTCGGCAGTTTCCAGGTATGCATACCTGGACGTTCAAGTAACAAAATCTCACTATCAGTCATTCCGCAAAGTTCACATGTTTCACCAGTGTAATCTAAGATGTCCATCGATTGATTAAACAAATATAACTGCCCTAAATTCTCCTCTGCGCGTTCCACTAAATAATCCGCAATACGCATCGATTTCCCCTCTGTAATCACTGCGTCATCTTCAATTTCGTATGAACTCATTGTATGAATATTATCACCAACACGTGCATTGATAAAGAACGCAAAAAATAACAAACTAACAATAAATCCCAGAATAATTAGTAAATAAAACACTGTGAAATAAGATACAAAACGCAGTGTTAATCTCCCTGACGGTTTCATCAATGAACATCACCAACGAGTTTATAGCCAATACCTCTGACAGTTACGATACAAGTCGGTTTACCTGGATCTTTTTCAACTTTTTCACGGAGTTTACGAATATGAACCATCACCGTGTTATCATCGAAAATATAATCTCCCCAAACACGTTCATATATTTGTTCCTTCGATAATACTTGCCCTACATTTTCACATAGGTATTTCAGCAAATGAAATAACCTTCCACTAATAATGTCCTTCTTACCATCCACTTCAATCTCTGCCGCATCCACATTAAACACAAAACGATCGCAAGTATATATATGCCCCTCCTGCACATCCGCCTTCTTCTTCATGTAACGCGTAAGCTGTACCTTAACCCTCGCTACTAGCTCTAGCGGATTAAATGGTTTTATTATATAGTCGTCTGCACCATTCATAAAGCCACGCAATTTATCTGCATCACTACTCTTTGCGGTTAAAAAGAAGATAGGTGCATCACTTTTTTCGCGTATATACTTTGCTATTTCTAAACCATTACCATCTGGCAACATGATATCTAACAGATAAAAATCAAATTTTTCTCTTTCTATTTTCCTCATAGCATCTTGAACAGTACTACAAAGTATTATGTTATCGATTCCTTCTTTTCGTAAAATGATTTCTATCATTTCAGCTATAGCACGTTCATCTTCTAGTACTAAAATTGTTGCATTTTGCATACTATCACCAACTTTTAAGATTACTTTAAGGTAGTCATTATATCCCTATAAGATTTTTATACTACTCTATGTATAAGTTAACCAATTAAGGAGATAAAACGCAAATGACAACAAATCGAGTTACCTTCATTGACAGTATGCGTGGATTAAGTTTGTTCGGCATTTTGATGGCTAACCTGCTAATTTTCCAGTTTGGCATGTACGGCAAAGATGAGTTAAAAAGTTTATCCACATTGGATAGTGGTGCATTATATTTTGTAAAAATCTTCATTGAAGGCTCATTTATGCCGATATTCACCATTTTATTCGGCTTTTCTCTTATTAAATTTATTGAGTCAGTTCGTAAGAAGAAAAATAAAAGTCGATGGTCAATTCTACGTCGTGCAATTGGTTTAATTGCTATCGGCTGGCTCCATTCAACGTTTTTATGGGATGGTGATATTTTATTATCTTACGGCTGTATGACATTATTTCTAATTCCGTTCATTAATCGAAAGCCGAAAACATTATTTATATGGTGTGGCGTATTATTTTTACTTACTACAGCTTTAACTTTTGGTCCTACTGAGGTAACCAAGAAGGAGCAGAATGAAATAGCTACCTATATTGAAAAGGCAGATGCAACTTATGCAAACGGAAGCTATCAAGACATTTATGATTTCCGCAAAAATGTTATGCCTCCTGGATTAGACGATCCTATTTTTGTATTCATTATTTTCATTTTCGCACCTTTATTTTATGCACCATTATTTTTATTCGGCATGGCACTTGCTAAAATGCGTGCGTTTGAAAATATGCAAAAAGAACAGAAATGGTATATTTTCGGGGCAATTCTGGTTCCACTCGGTCTCGCTTGCAAAGCATTAAGCTTTTTAGAAAACAATTTTTCTAGCATGTTACTAATGGGAGGTTCACAGCTATTAGCAGTAGGCTATGTGTGCTTAGTCGCATTATTCTTCAAGACTCGACCTGTTCAGCTTCTTTCACCCGCTTTTGAAAGTGTTGGCAAGCTATCGATGACCAATTATTTAATGCAAACAATTATTTGCACGACCGTATTTTACGGATATGGGCTCGGTTTATACAGCAAATTAGGCGTGTTTGGTGGCATCGTTTTTGGGGTTGCACTCTATAGCTTGCAATGCATTTTTAGTATTACTTATTTAAAGAAATTTAAACGTGGCCCGTTTGAAACCGCACTAAGAATTTGGACGAATTGGTCATGGAGTGGTCAAACGAAACAGAAAGGAAGTACTGTAAATGAATCGTGAGTCGAAAGAGGATTTCACAGATACATGGTGGTTTCTAGGAATTTGCGCAGCTGTAGGGGTCGTATGTACTATATGCGCATTCTAATAGTAAGAGATTTTATGAAAATAGTAGCTTAGCCAGTGCTTTTACACTCAACAAAAGGTATTCAACAAAGTATAGTAAACTTGTTGAATACCTTTTTCTACATGTTTAATTCTAATCGACGTGCAACTAAAGATAATAAATAGTTCACCACAAAATAGATGACTGCTACTAAAAGGAAAACAGGAATGATGTAGTTAATATTTTGCGCGTTAATAACTTGCGCATTATGCATTAATTCTGGCAGTGCAATAACAACAGCCAATGATGTATCTTTTAATAATGAGATGAACTGACTCACAATTGGCGGCACCATACGACGCATTCCTTGCGGCAATATAACATGCCATAACGTTTGAGTATAAGTTAATCCAGATGAACGCCCTGCCTCCATTTGCCCTTTATGAACAGAGTTCAAACCACTTCGAATAACTTCTGCTAACATCGCTGACTCAAAAATAGTCAATGCGACTATCGCAGACCATGTAATCCCAAGTTTAATTCCAATTTCAGGTAAAGCGAAATACACGAAGAAAATGATTAATAACAACGGCAAATTTCGTATGAGCTCAACGAAAAATATTGAAATTTGTGCTAAAACGGGTATTTTAGCATAACGAGCAATACCTAGAACCGCTCCAAGAATAAAACTAAAAACAATAGAAATCCCTGCAATTTTAAGTGTTACCCAAAAGCCTTTTAACAAAAATATTATATGATCAGGGCTATATGCACCGATAAAATCCATTCATCTAACCCCCTACTAATTACTCTTCGCTAAGCTTTTTTCTAAACGGTTCACACCAAAGCTTAATGGAAGGGTAATAATTAAATAGAATAGTGCTACAAAAATGTACACATCAAATGTCACAAACGTTCTCGAAGAAATTAAATCCCCTTGATACATCAATTCACCTGCAGCAACAATTGTTAGGATTGACGAGTTTTTAACCAAATTTAAAAATTGATTGCCCAATGGTGGAATAACAATTTTAATAGCTTGTGGCAAAATAATATAGCGCATTGTCTGGATATACGTTAAACCCGAAGATCTCGCCGCCTCCGTTTGTCCCTTATGCACAGACAAAACACCCGCTCGAATAGCTTCAGCAATAAAGGCAGCTGTATAGATTGTCAACGCAATTGTTCCAGCTTGAAATCCACTAAAACGAACACCTAGTACAGGCAATCCTACAAAAATAAAGAACAAAATAATTAACAAAGGAATATTACGGAAAAATTCAACATAAATGGCGCCTATCCAGTTCAAAGGCTTAATAGGTGCAATACGAAATACAGCAATCAGTGTTCCGAGTACAAAGCTACCAATCAACGCTAACAAACTTACAATTAATGTATTTTTAAAACCCTCAAGAAACAATTCCATATTTTCAGAAAGAATAGTAAAATCCAGCATTTCATTTTCACTCCAATCAAATACGCCCCGGTATTTACGTTTTCACCTCGAATGGTTTCTGCTTCAAAATTCATAACGTCGTCCTGAGGTTTTAACTTTATTCAAAGGGCGTAGGAACACCCACTGAATAAAGTTAAATAATCACATTAAAACGAGCAGCCACCCTCTAAAGAACATCACATTCATGAGGATTCATATGACTGCTCGTTACATTTAATAAACTATTTTTACTTTTCTAGATTAGTAGTTAATCCATTTGCTGTAGATTTCATCATACTTGCCATTAGATTTTAATTCTGCAAGCGCATCATTTACAGCTTTCACTAAGTCTTCATTACCCTTTTTCATTGCAATGCCGTAAGGCTCATCAGTGAAGTTACCACCAACTAATTCAAAGCTATTATCTTCCGATGCCATACCATATAAAATTGAGTTATCAGTTGTCAATGCATCACCTTGACCAGCTTTTAATGCTGTAAATGCCTCTGCGTAGTTTTCAAATTCTAAAACTTGTGCTTTCGGAGCATGTTCACGAATATTAATTGCAGAAGTTGAACCTTTAACTGCGATTACCTTTGATTTGTCTGTTAAATCTTCAATACTTTTAATTTTGCTTCCTTTTTTAACCAACAGAGATTGTCCAGCTTCAAAATAAATCTCTGAGAAATCGACTTCTTTACGGCGATCTTCTGTAATCGTCATCGTAGCGATAATGCCATCAATTTCGCCATTGTTTAACATAGGTATACGTGTTTTAGATGTCACTTCTTTCCATTCAGCTTTTGTCTCATCACCAAGGATAATTTTTGTAATTTCTTTTGCGATATCTACATCAAAACCTTCAATTTCACCCGTGCCCGGATTTTTTAAACCGAATAACTTTGTATCGTTTTTAACGCCCCATACAATTTTGTCATTTGCTTTTATTGTTTCTAACGCTGATTTCGAACCCGCAGATTCTTTGTCTGATGATTTCTTATCATCTCCACCGCAGGCAGCTAGTACGAATACTGATAAAGCAGACAATAACATGAACATTAATAGTTTTTTATTTTTAAACATAAAAATCTCCCCTATCTTTCTTTGAAAATTAATGATTGAAAATCCTACTCAAGAATAACTTAGCGCGTTCTTCTTTAGGCGCACTAAAGAATTCATTCGGATCAGCATCCTCTAAAATTTGACCTTTATCGATAAAAATCACTCGATCGGCCACTTCTCGCGCAAACCCCATTTCATGTGTTACAACGACCATCGACATACCCTCTCGCGCAAGCGCTTTCATAACATCCAATACCTCACCTATCATTTCTGGATCAAGCGCAGATGTCGGTTCATCGAATAGCATAATTTCCGGTCCCATTGCTAAGCCTCGCGCAATAGCTACACGTTGCTGTTGTCCACCCGATAATTGTGACGGGAATGAATTTGCCTTATCAGGAATCCCTACCTTTTCCAAATAATATAATGCGGTTTTCTTTGCCTCTTCCTCCGATTTTCCCAAAACTTTCATAGGAGCCAGCATAATATTTTGTAATACCGTTTTATGAGGATACAAATAGAAATGTTGGAACACCATACCGATATTTTTGCGCAAATCATTAATATCCGTATTTTTGCTATTAATCTCTATTCCATTTACTTCTAACAGCCCATCAGTTATTGTTTCTAAACGGTTGATACAACGTAATAAAGTACTCTTTCCCGAACCGGAAGGACCAATAATTACAACTACCTCGCCCTTTTGAATTGTTAAATTAATATCCTTTAACACATGAAAATCACCATAATGCTTGTTTACACGTTGAAATTGAATCACACTATCTAACCCCTTACTCCAAAATGCATATTTCACTCATAAAAACTGTTATAATCAAAATTAAGAACAACTTCCTTTTAACTATAACCTCAATTATCTACAAATTGCAACGTTATTTTCAGAAAAAAGAAATACATGCATTTCCGAAGATTTTTTATACATTTTAAAGAATATAATAAAAAAACAACTCTATGAACATGATGTTCATTATTATAAAACTATGAAATTTATATTGTAATATATGTGAAACATCTGATATACAACAACAAAATCAATAATGTATAGTTATTTATTTTTTGAATATAAATAATACAAAAACAAATTTATGAAGCACCATTTAAAATAATAGCATCTATTTTACTTGTTATTTTATTATTTCAATATAATTAAATGAATCTAAAAATGGAACTGATTTATTGTAAATGCATCATTCAACTTCTAATCACAATTTGACTACTTGTTTTGTAGCTCCTGATATTCCAGTAAGGTTATCATACTGTCAGAAAGCGACAAGATTCCCCATAAATATATTAGAAAAATACTTGAATATGAGTTGTAGAAAATCCCTTCCCTCGCCTAGCTCCTGCCTTCGTATGCATAGCTGACTCCCCTAATTTCTAGTAGTGAATAGACTGTTACAATCCACGCAGGCGTTAAATCTTTCTTCACTTCAACTCCCTGTTATATAATCATTGTAAACAATGCACAATTAGGAGGCATTTCATTGATACAACGGATTTTAATCACAGGCTATAAACCACACGAACTCGGTATTTTCAATGATAAACATCCCGGTATCCCCATTATAAAAAAAGCATTGGACAACCGTTTACGCCTACTAATCGATGGGGGATTGGAATGGATCATTATTAGTGGCCAACAGGGTGTAGAAACGTGGAGCGCAGAGGTTGTCCTCACGTTAAAGAAAGAATTCCCCGAATTAAAACTTGCCGTGATCACACCATTTTTAGAACAGGAGAAAAATTGGCAGGATATTAAAAAAGAAAAATATTTGTCAATAGTAAGTCAAGCAGACTTTGTAACGAGTGTTACTAAAAAGCCGTATGAGGCGCCATGGCAATTTATTGAGAAGGATAAATTTATTATTCAAAACACAGATGGACTACTTCTTGTCTATGATGAAGAAAACGAAGGCTCGCCGAAATATATGAAGAGACTAGCAGAAAAATATATGAAAACTAACGAGTACACCCTTTTAATGATTAATGCGTATGACTTACAAGTAATCGCAGAAGAAATACAACAGCAGGACTGGTAAATAAATATTGATATAATTTTCTGACAATTATATACTGGAATAAATAGTGTTTGACGTCATTAAACTTGAAAGGAGCTGTTGACATTTGAATAGAAAAATTGAAATGATTCTTGAGCCCTCACCTGTGAATGTCTCACATGATACGTACCGTCGAGAGTGCCAGTATACGCGGGGGATTCATATTGAAGAACAAGAGTTCAAAGCCATTTTAGCTACAATGTGCCACGATTCACGCTTGTATTTTGATTTCCATAATCCTCGAAAAGCGATTAAACAAGGAACATATTTAAATGGACACTCCGGTCTAGCACGCAATATTTTTGATTACTATAAAACAACATACGACGTTGAAATTGTAGAGCTCATGAATGGCAAGGATTTTTATGTGAAAATCATCTAAAAAGCGACGTAGACTCGATGATATTTCATCATGTCTACGTCGCTTTTAAAATGTAACCTCATAACCAATAATAACCCAAGACCTTAGCAAGCGAAAACATATGTCGTTGACAAATGCAAAACTTCGAACATGCGTTTTTATACTTTGAACATATTCGTTTTTTCTTGTAGATCTTCCGCCATTTTAGAAAGTGCCGCTGTAGATGCAGTAATTTCCTGCATAGAGGCTAACTGTTCTTCTGTAGCCGCTGAAATAGTTTGTGTCCCTTCTGCGGAGCTTTGGGCAATTCCATCAATTTGTTCCATTGATTTGGACATTTGATCAGCTCCTGCAACCATCTGTTGTACTGAAGAAGACACTTCTTGAATTTGGACAGATACCTCGTTAATGGCATGTTGAATTTTTTCAAAGGATGCACCGGCAATATTCACATTGTTAATACCTGTTTCCACTTCTTTCGTTGTGAACTGCATGGAGTCTACTGCTCTATTCGTTTCCGCTTGAATTCCTGTTATTAGCTCAGAAATTTTCTGTGCCGACGAAGACGACTCTTCGGCCAATTTTCGTACTTCTTCCGAAACAACTGCAAAGCCTTTTCCGTGTTCTCCTGCTCTTGCCGCTTCAATCGCTGCATTTAATGCCAAAAGGTTGGTTTGTGCTGCAATACCCGTAATGACTTCAACGATTTGTCCAATCTCACCCGATCGCTGACCTAAACCACTAATTACATCACCTAGACTACCTATAGATGCTTGAATCGAGTTCATTTGTTGAACAGCGGTTTTAATAATGTTATTCCCATCCACTGAAAGTTGTTCTGCATGTGTAGCAGTTTCCGAAACGTTAGTAGCGTTTCTAGCTATTGTTTGGACATCTTGTACCATATGATTCACAACATCTGATGATTCTATAATTGTTCTTACTTGGTCGTCCGAACCGCTTGCCACTTCTAACGTAATAGACGCAATATGTTCACTTGCCTCATTCGTTTGTTCCGCACTTGCTGAAAGCTCAGCCGAGAATGCCGCCATCTGATCAGAAGTTTCTTTCACCTGACCAATTAGATCTCGTAATTGAGCAATCATATGGCTAAAGGAAGACGTTAAGACCCCTAGCTCATCCTTTGAATCATAGTCAACAGTAAAATTCAATTCCCCAGCTTCTGCTCGTTGAACGGCAAATTTTAATTTTTCAATTGGAGAAATTAGATATTTTCGTACACCTATAAATCCGATAGCAACAAACAAAATTCCTAATACAATTGAAACGATTAAAGAGGTTGTGATTCCTTTGCTTGCTTCGGCTTTACTTTCCATATTCAAAGCACTTGCATTTTTTTTATTCAAATCCGTCAACGCTACACCTTTTTCATTAATTTGGTCTAACACAGGTTCGGCATTCGCATGAAAGAGGTTTATCGCTTCCTCATTCTTATTGGCAAGACTTAGTTGAAAAACTTGCTCCATGCTTGCTTTAAAAGCTGGATATAGCTGATCTAGTTCAAGTATTAATGCATCCTCATCCGATTTCAAATTAGCTGCTTTTAGTATTTGAAGATTCTTTTCATTATCTTTAAAAGCATTCATCACTTCATCATTAATTTGTGTAATAGTTGCATCATCTATAAACATAAAAGAACGATACATATTTGAAACAATAATGCGGTTATTAAGTCTATAGTCAGACAAAACGATACTTGGTTCTAGCCGATTTTCAAAAATATTCTCAGAATTTTTCTCCAGCGATTTCATTGTGATATATCCATTCACTTGGATAATACCAACTGTTAAAATAGCTATACACATTAATAGGACTAACTTTTTAAATATAGATAGATTGCGTAACATGGTTTATTCTCCTTTTTGAATTCAGTTATTTGTAATACTTTTCTAATGAAAGACAATGAATCAAACTTTATCCAAGATGTGTATATATGTATGATTATGTACTTCATAGCAACATGGAGTTTGCCCCGCTAAAATCCTATGTCTTTCTTAAATCCATCCTTCATTCATTTAAGCACACAGGGCAACCCGCATATGCAGCTCCAAATTTACAGGCGTGAGATGTCAAGGCAATAAAACCATTGGAGAGGCTTGTCACGGATTTTACTCACTTGCCCTTTGGTCAAATAATAATAACCGTGTTCACACAAAATTAAACAGCCAGTCCCTGATACAACACTGTGAACTGGCTGTACAATAAGTTGTTTCTTACTGTCTCAAAAAAGACAATCAGTGCCCATTAACCTGCGTTTCTTTTTTCTCTTTTAATCTTTTATACTATGAACTTATTCGTTTTTACTTGCAGATCTTCCGCCATATCAGAAAGTGCCGAAGTAGATGCCGCAATTTCCTCCATTGAGGCTAACTGTTCTTCTGTAGCCGATGAAATATTTTGTGTCCCTTGTGCAGAGCTTTGAGCAATTCCATTGATTTGATCCATGGATTTGGACATTTGATCCGCTCCAGCAACCATCTGTTGTACAGAAGAAGCCACTTCTTGAATTTGAACAGATACTTCATTAATGGCATGTTGAATCTTTTCAAAGGATGCACCTGCGATATTCACATTATTAATACCCGTCTCCACTTCTTTCGTTGTGAACTGCATGGAGTCTACAGCTCTATTCGTTTCCGCTTGAATTCCTGTAATTAGCCCTGATATCCTTTGTGCCGACACAGATGATTCTTCGGCTAATTTTCGCACTTCTTCCGAAACGACCGCAAATCCTTTTCCGTGCTCCCCTGCTCTTGCCGCTTCAATCGCTGCATTTAACGCCAGTAAATTGGTTTGCGCTGCAATACCTGTAATGACTTCAACGATTTGTCCAATCTCAGCTGAACGCTCACCTAAACCACCAATTACTTCACCTAGACTACCAATAGATGTTTGAATCGAGTTCATTTGTTGAACAGCTGTTTTAATAATATCATTTCCATCTACTGAAAGTTGTTCTGCTTGTGTAGCAGCCTCTGAAACATTGGTAGAATTTCTAACTATTGTTTGGACATCTTGTACCATATGACTTACAACATCTGATGTTTCTATAATTGTTCTCGCTTGATCGTCCGAGCCGCTTGCCACTTCTAACGTAATAGACGCAATATGTTCACTTGCCTCATTCGTTTGTTCCGCACTTGCCGAAAGTTCTCCCAAAAATACTACCATTTGATTGGAAGACTCTTTCACCTGACCAATTAGATCTCGTAATTGAGCAATCATATTGTTAAAGGAAGACGTTAAGACCCCTAGTTCATCCTTTGAATCATAGTCAACAGTAAAATTCAATTTGCCAGTTTCTGCTCGCTGAACAGCAAGTTTTAATTTTTCAATTGGAGAAATCAGGTATTTTCGCACGCCTATAAATCCGATTGCAACAAGCAGTAACCCTAATACAATTGAAATGATTAAAGAGGTTGTAATTCCTTTGCTTGCTTTAGCTTTGCTTTCCATATTCAAATTACTTGCATATTTTTGATTCAATTCTATCAACATATTACCTTTTGAAATAATTTCGTCTAACACAGGCTTGGCATCTGTATGAAAGAGCGTTACTGCTTCCTCATTCTTATTGACAAGACTTAATTGTAAGACTTCCTCTACACTTGCTTCAAAACTTGGATATAGCTCAATAATATCACTTATTATTGCAGCCTCATCGGATTTCAAATTAGCTGCTTTTAGTGTTTGAAGATGCTCTTCATTTTCTTTGAAAATAGACGTTATCTTATTTCGAATTTCTGAAGCGGCTGCCTCATCATTTTCAACCATCATAGAATAATACGTATTTGAAACAATATCTCGGTTATTAGTTCTATAGTCAGCCAAAATGATAAATGGTTCTAAACGGTCTTTAAAAACAAGCTCTGTATTATTCTCCAGAGATTTCATTGTCATAAGTCCATTCACTAGGATAATAACAACTGTTAAAATAGATACACACATTAGTAGGACTAATTTTTTAAATAATGATAGATTGCGTAGCATGGTTAATACTCCCCTTTTTGAATTCAGTTATTTGGTGCACATTCTAATGAGAGACTATGAAATGACATTATCAAAGGTGCGTGTATACTTTTAGAAGTTTATTTACTTTATGACAACATGGCGAATTGCTGGCTTTTATTGTTTTAATCCTTTCTCTTTAGTTATATTGGAGCTTGTCTTCGTATACTCCTATACCAATAAACATACTTACAAAATAATGTGAATTATGTTGATTTGATAATTAATTTCCATTTAGTCCCTTTTTCCCACTTTATTTACAAGGCTATTTCTCCTGTTCATAATCTATATTTCGACATTTTTCATTATCTTTGAACTAATTGACGACAAATTAATTTAATATTCATATTTTTCCATATTTTCAAAACCTTAATATATAACCCTTATAACCAACCATATGAAAAGGATGTGTTTACATGGACCCATTGAAGCTACAAAAGCGTTTCCCCTTATTAAAGCCTTTTTATGGCTTACACGGTGACGGATACTTATTTAATTTTGACAATCAGCTTTTTGAGATACCGAAGCATGCTATTACGCAAGATGAACTTGAGTTATTGCAAATTTTTTCAGGTCCACTCATGATTCCTAGCATGCAGGACACAGCTTGGCTTAACTATTTAACCAATCAAACGGATAGAATGCCCGCTCCTATCGGGGATCACCGCTTATTGTTTTTACACTTTGAAAAGAAATTTACTGACCCTAATCTCCTACGTACAACATTTGAAGCGTTGCTAGGAAAAGAAATATTACTAATGTCGTTAAATGAGCATTTATATATAATCATCGAACAAATAACAGACGACGAACTGCTAAACTTCTCCTACTATATCAATCTCTTAAGCGAAGATTTAGAAGTGAATTTAAAAATTTTTGTGTCAGACGTAATAGCAAATATTACTGTAACAAAAGTACGATTTAACTGGCTTTCATCATTACAACCAACAATTTGGGCCTATACGCCAAAGCATGTACTTACACAACAAGAATTACTGATTCCCTATGTAACGCTGCAACTAGACTCACAGGAAAAAGTTATTTTCATTGCTTCGATTTTAAAAGAGGCCGCTGAACACCAGGAATTACTACAAACCGTCAAGCAAGTCATTAAATGTGAAGGGAATATTTCACTTGCGGCTAAAAAATTATTTATGCATCGTAATACCTTACAAAACCGAATGGATAAATTTCAACAGCTAACAAACAAAGATGTTCGACAATTTGAGCATAGACTTGAAGTGTTTCTTGCCATTTCGTTTTTTGAATTTATGTAAGTCACATTGCACATTTAATTGTAAAAAAACTGTGCATGTTTGCTCTATCCGCAAACGTATTATTTTTTTACACTATAAGTATCACTTCTATAAGAAAGGATGTAGCTTATGACAGAATTACGCTTGGCGCATATCTATAAGATTTACGATAAAAATGTGCAAGCTGTAACAGATTTCAATTTGCATATACACGATAAAGAATTCATTGTCTTTGTCGGTCCTTCAGGATGTGGGAAAACTACAACACTTCGTATGATTGCGGGCTTAGAAGATATTTCGAAAGGTGAATTTTATATTGATGATGTCCTTATGAATGATGTGGAGTCAAAGGATCGGGGTATTGCCATGGTTTTCCAAAGCTACGCCTTATACCCCCATATGTCGGTTTACGATAATATGGCATTTAGCTTAAAGCTTCGAAAAGTCGATAAAAAGGAAATCGACCGACGCGTGTTAGAAGCCGCAAAAATTTTAGGCTTAGAAGATTACTTAAAACGTAAACCCAAGGCATTGTCAGGCGGTCAAAGACAGCGTGTCGCTCTAGGGCGCGCCATTGTCCGTGATGCTAAAGTATTTTTAATGGATGAACCCCTTTCTAATTTAGATGCGAAATTACGTGTGCAAATGCGTGCAGAAATTCAAAAACTACATCAACGTATTCAAACAACAACGATTTATGTAACGCATGACCAAACAGAAGCAATGACTATGGCCACACGTCTCGTTGTGATGAAAGATGGGCTCATTCAACAGATTGGTGCACCGAAGGAAGTATACGACTATCCGAATAATATGTTTGTAGCAGGTTTTATTGGATCACCCTCTATGAATCTATTTCATGGACAGCTCACTGAAAATGAGGTAAAGATAGGAGATTTCAACTTACCTATTCCTGAAAGTTATTTACTAACTCTAAAAGAACAAGGCTATCTAGGGAAAGATATCGTGCTCGGAATACGTCCTGAGGATTTACTACTTACATCCACAACCTCTGCTTATACTTTTGACACCACAGTGGATGTAGCAGAATTACTAGGGGCCGAAGTATTTCTCTACGGTTCATTAGCAGGTCAATCTTTCATTGCCCGTGTAAATGCCGACGCACAATGTCATCCAAATGACCCGGTAACTTTAATGATAAAGGAAAAAAAAATTCACTTTTTTGACCCTCAAACAGAAGTACGGATTTGTTAATCATCTAAGGTTATCCTAAAAGATAAAATCCGCGTAGACGTCGGCGAAGCGTATGGCGACGAAAGCGTGAGTGAAACGTTACAACAGGACCACACGCCTTCGTGATCAACAACCTGTTGCTTTCGCACATAAAACATCTGTTGCTGACGCTTCGCTTTCGCACATAAAACATCTGTTGCTGACGCTTCGCTTTCGCACATAAAACATCTGTTGCCCTGATGCGGCTCGTGCCTTGCCGTGGAAAACGCAGCGGATTTTTACCATAGAGGTAACAATTGATATTGCTTGAAGAACTTTTGGGACAAGCTCATTTTTTTCTTTTTGCTACCTTCTTGTGAAGATTTTGAATCACAGAGCGTGTCTTGTCTAGATAATTGATTGTTTGTTCATAGGAGCTAGTGGCCACGCACATAAATAAAATATCAATAACGTGTAGTTGTGCAAGTCGTGATGATGTAGCACCACTTCTAAAAGTTGCTTCTACATTTGGTGATGTATGCAAACAAATATCTGCTAGGCTAGACACTAGCGAGTTACCATAACGCGTCAGACTAATGGTTGTCGCTGGTGTTTCACTAGCAATTTCTAAAATTTTCGCCACTTCATGGGTTTCACCAGAAAACGATATGCCAACTACCACATCCCCTTCCCCTGCATTTACAACTGCTGTAGCTCCTAAATGCAAGTCCGTCAGTGCCATACTGTTTTTATTAATACGCAAAAATTTTTGGTCTGCATCCATTGCTGCAATACCTGATGCACCAACGCCAAAAAAGAAAATCCGCTTAGCCTGTGATAGTGATGTCACCGCTTTCAATAACTCTTTCTCATCTATTAAGTCTGCCGTTTCTCGTAAAATTTGACTGCTTTGGGTCGTCACCTTTTCTACGATAGATTTTAACGTTTCATTTGGCTCGATATCACGATCATCGACCTTTTCGCGCTGTAAATCTCCTGCAATTCGTAACTTTAGCTCTTGTATACCACTGACATTTAACGATTTACAGAGACGAATCACCGCTGCACCGCTTGTGTTGCTTGCTTCCCCCAACTCAACAGCCGTCATTTTAATGGCTTTCGTCGGATGCTCTAAAATATAAGTAGCCACCTTTCGTTCGGATGGCGGAAGCCTTTCCTCCATTTCCGCAAGCATAATTAATCCTGCATTGATTTTCTCCATGACAATCAACTCCGTTTATCAATATGTATTTCCTCACAAGCAAATAGTTTATGGTTAATGGAGCTACCTCGAAAACCATTTGAGTTAGCTCCATCCAGTAAAGGCCCAGATACACAGTGAATTAAATTAGCGCTGCTTCCTTTATTACAGTCTCTTCTTTAACCCCATTGCCGCCCGTACATGTCCTTCTGATTGTGCCAATAATCGTTCCGCTTCCTCATACGTTGTCTCCATTAATAGCATGATAATGGCTGGCTTCACTTTATAATCACTTTGCACTAATACGCTTTCAGCCTCTTTATAGGAAACACTCGTTGCATCACATACAATCTTTTTTGCACGTTCACGTAATTTAAAATTACTTGCATGAACATCCACCATTAAATTTTTATATACTTTTCCCAGTTTAATCATTGTTGTAGTTGTGATCATATTAAGAATTTGTTTATGGGCAGTTGCCGCCTTCAGTCTTGTAGATCCCGTTAAAATTTCTGGACCTGTCGTAACCTCTATAGCTATATCTGCATATTTACTAATCATTGATTGTGGATTACTCGTTAAGCTTACCGTTGTTGCACCCATTTGCTGCGCATAAACAAGTGCACCTTTTACAAATGGGGTTCTTCCACTTGCGGCAATACCTATAACAATATCCTGCGCTTGCAAGAAACGATTTTTTAGAGCTTCTTGTCCTAAAGCCTCATTATCTTCTGCACCTTCGACAGCAACTACGACTGCGTCTAAGCCACCTGCTAACACCGCCTGTACGAGCTCTGGTGATGTACTGAACGTCGGTGGACACTCGACTGCGTCTAATAAACCTATACGACCACTCGTCCCTGCTCCTACGTAAAATAACCGCCCCCCATTTTTTATCGCTTTGATAATTACTTCAATCGTCCGCTCAATGTCAGGTAACACTTTAGCAATGGCTTGTGGAATCTTTACATCATCTTCGTTCATGAGCTGTACGATTTCCGTGATAGACATTAAATCTAGGTTAGCCGTTTTTGGATGATAGCCTTCTGTTGTCAACTTTGTCAATCGATCCATCGAAGTCAGATCCCTCCTGCCTCAAATTCATTATCTGATTTATACTACCTTCTTCTGTTATTGAAGGGATGTCGATTTAAAGTTTGAACATACCCTTGTTCTTTTCTCTATTTAACTTAACTTAACTTACGTTGTACATCACTTAACTGCTCCTGCTGTTAACCCTTCCATAAACTGTTTGGATGCAATGAAGAACAACACAATCATAGGCAACGACGCAAGTGTTAATCCTGCAAATAGCGAACCCCAATCCGCAGAATGTTCTCCAAATAAAGACATCATCCCAACTGGAATCGTGCGCTTTAACTTATCAGTAATGAAAATAAGTGGGAAGAAAAAGTCATTCCAAGCGGCAATAAAATTAATGATCACTACTGTTCCAAGCGCTGGTCTCATTAACGGTAGCACTACATGCCAGAGCACGCGCAGATTACCAGCACCATCAATACGTGCAGCCTCTTCTAGCTCATACGGCATTGTCCTGAAAAATCCCGTTAAAATGAGCATGGTTAATGGAATGCCTGTGGCGATATTCATAAAAACGAGCGCCCACAATGAATTAATAAGCCCTAAATCACGCATTAAAATAAATAAAGGCACAATCCCAAGCTTAATGGGAATCATCATTCCTAATAAGAAGATAAAAAATAATGCATTATTCCATGAGAATTTAAAACGTGCAATATAGAAGGATGCCAATGAACAAATTACGACTATCAATACCACTGATACGATGCTCACAAAGACGCTATTCATAAAATACGTTGTAAATGGAATTTTAGACAACAACGTACGGTAGGTATCTAAGCTAAAGCTGGTCGGTAACCCTAAAGGATTTTTGTAAATTTCAACACTTGTCTTAAAAGATGATAACATCATTAATATAATGGGATATAAACTAATTGTTGCCATGGCAAATACCACAATATAATAAAACGGTCGACTCCAAATTGTGCCCTGCTTCATCTATTCACCCCCTACATCTGCACGTCTTTTTTATTGGCAAATCGTAAAAATACCGTCGTACAAATCAAAATGAATAAAAATAATACCGTGGCTAATGCCGAGCCTAAGCCAATCGCTGTGGTGCCTGATGCGGTTGAACTACCAAATGCTAAACGGTAAAAGAATACTGCCAGTGTATCTGTTGAATAATAGGGTTCTCCCATTGACCCTTGCATAGCATAGACAAGCTCAAAGGCTTCAAATGATTGAATGAAGGTTAACACGCCCATAATCGTAATGGAGGGTACCATTAACGGCAGGTATATTGTACGCATTAACGTGAAGCCCTTTGCCCCATCTAACCTCGCTGCCTCTATTAACTCACCAGGAATACTCTGAAATCCAGCTAAGAAAATAAGTACCCCAAAGCCAAGTCCAAACCAACAATTCACTAAAATAATGGCTATCAAGGCTGTATCGGGATCACCTAACCATGCACGTTGTAAGCTCTCCAAGCCGATTTTCTCTAAAATGATATTCAATGTACCAAAGTTCGGATTTAAAATAAGCTTCCATAAAAATCCTACAACTATGACTGATAATAATCGCGGTAAAAAAAATGCCGCTTTAAAAAACTCCGCACCTTTTATTTTTTGATAAATAATAAATGCTAGAAAAAGAGCGAGACCATTCATGACGACCATTTGTACTACAAAATACAACACATTATGTTTGAAAGCATTCCAAAACATGGATCCATAAGGCTCTGTCGTAAATAATGTCACGAAATTTTGAAAGCCTACAAAATCTCCTCTCGACATGCCTTTCCACTCGAAAAAACTATAGGACAGTGCCGCTAAAATCGGATATAACACAAACATGCCGTATATCACTAATGCTGGGATTGGAAACAAATGTATCGTCCACTTCGCCCAAGATTTTTTCTTTTTTGAAGGCGCAACTGTCACTGTTTTCAATATTGAACACCCCCCTGTTGTCCTAGACGGTAAGACCCCACCCACTTCTGCAGAAGTGCTAGTGGGGTCATCATAAAAAATCAAAAAACCGGATGAAATGCCTCTATTTTTATTTTGGTTAAAATTTCATCTCATGGTCATTTTGAAGAAAGCGTTACTTCATGCCCTCCTACGTACAGGACAGATTAGTACCTAAACCATCACAGATGATGGCGTTCTTCACTAACACTTATCAAATGTAGATTCGCTCTTTAGCCTGTTCTATTTTTGGAATGGTACGAACCAAGTTTTCGCATTGTCCTGCACTTTTGCCGCAACCTCTTCTTGCTTCACTTGACCTAAATACATTCCTTGTAATTCAGTTTCAAGTACGGTCTTGGTTGTCGGATCCCCACCAGTAAAGTTGGTTACCCACATGTATGGTGTTGCTTCATTCTCCGTTGATTTACTTAAATCATTTAACAATGCGTTGTCAGATGAAATGCCAGGAATTGCACTGATCATTGAGAATTCCCTGACGAATAACTCACCAAATTCCTTTGTAGTTAAAAACGCTAAAAATACTTTAGCTGCTTCCTTATTTTTGGACTTTGCATTAATCGCAAATGAACCATCCACCCATGTTGTCACTGTTTTATTACCCGTTTTGGATGGCATCGGGAAGTAGCCGAAATCTAAATCTGGATTCATTTCTAACACGACTGGAATCTCCCAGCTTCCTAAAGGAAACATTGCTGCTTCTTCCAGCGCAAAGAGTGTGCGAATATCATCCATCCCTAATCCCTCTGAATTTGCAGGGAAGTACTTTTTCAAGTCATTCATCACTTGAATAGATTCTATGAATGCCGGATCCGTAAAATCCTTTTCACCTGCAAGCACTGCCTTGTAGAAATCATTTCCTTCATAAATAGCTGGTCCGACAATACCGTGTAATAGCGATAATAGCCAGCTTTCCTTCGTTCCCATCGCAATCGGTGTAATACCTTTTTCTAGTAATGTATCATTCAATTTTATAAAGTCATCCCAAGTTTTCGGTACTTCAAGCCCATTATCTGCGAAAATCTTTTTGTTGTAGAAGAACTGTGTGGAACTTAAATTAATCGGGACGCCATATTGGTTGCCTTCCGCATCTTTTGAAGCAATTAATGCTTCTTCTGGATATGTGCTTAAACCTTGTAAATCGTTAATCTTTTCTACGAAGCCCGCTTCAGCTAACTTTAGACCCGCTGCGTACGGACGTAAGTGAAAAATATCTGGCCCTTCACCCGCCTGTAATGCTGTGTTAAGCACTGTGTTATATTCTGTATTTTTTGTTGGATTAAAAGAAACTTTTATTTCAGGATGTTTCTCATTAAATAAGGCAATGACTTTTTCGTATTTGGCAACGTCCTCTGTCCGCCAACTACCAATCGTTAATGAAACCTCTTCATTTGTATTGTCATCCGTATTTGTAACAGGTACTGTCTCTTTTGCTGGTTCTTCAGTTGAAGAACAGCCTACTAAAGCCGCTACTATTAACAAAAACATCATAAACAACCATCTGTTTTTCATAACCATCATCCACCCTTCATGTAATTAGTTCTTCAAATATCATCGTATGAATTTTTTCTCTAATCTCCATAAAACCTCTGTCTCTACCATAATGAACAGCGTTTGTTAATAAAATGACAAAGGCTTTTTTCAACGGATTCATCCAAATACTTGTACCCGTAAATCCTGTATGTCCAAAAGACCCCCTAGTCCACCTCCTACCAAAACAAGATGATGAATCATTGCCATTCCAAACTTCAAAGCCAAGCCCTCTGTTATCCATTATTTTTGTATAGGCTAAAGTCATCCAATCGAATGGTATGACCGACTGCTGAGAAATGCCTAACCAATACTGTGCAAATGTTGCTAAATCTTCAGCACTTGAAAATAAACCTGCACTACCGGATACTTCTTGAAGTAGCAATGCCTTTTCATCATGTACAATGCCCTGTACAAATTTACTGTCAACCATTTCTGTTGAAGCTGCTTGCATTCGTTGCTCTTTTAACAGCTTATACTGTGTATTATGCATTCCCCAGGGCTTAGCAATTTCTCTATCTACGAAATAATCAAGAGATTCTCCAGAAACCCTTTCGATTATTTTACCTAATAAAATCATACCTAGATCACTATAAAGTACTTGCATGCCCGGTTGAGCGATTACGTCTGAAGATAATACTTCCTTCATCACATCCCTTTGATGATGTCTTCTTACTGATGGAACTAAATCAGCAGCAAGTCCTGAACTATGTTGTAAAAGATGTTGTATTTCTACTGTAGGAAATCTAAACGTTGGCAAAAAGGTTTGTACTGTATCTGTGAGCTTTATTTCACGCCTACTAAGCAATAACAAAGTCGCGGGCAATGTCGCCACGATTTTCGTCAATGATGCCAAATCAAATAATGTATAGGTTGTTACTTTTTGTGTACTTAAATCTGCAGCACTATAGGCACCAAAGCTTTGCGTCATGATGCGTTTGTTTTGTTGTTGTATGATAAGGACGCCACCTGGAATTCTTCCCTCCACAACTAAACTATCCATGTATGATAGAACCATATCAACACCCCATATATACAATTCTTAATTTTCTGTAAATTAATAATATAAAATAAAATGATAAAGAACAACACAATTTTTAAAATATATTTTTATTAATGCATGCATAAATCAAATATCGCTCACAATGTTGTTATAAAGACAAGTTGAAAGGGTTACCTTCAAAGGTCGTTCGCAACGAACTTAAAGATAACCCTCATTTTTTTAGCAAATATTAAATTTATCTTTATTCAACAGAAGACTCCACAGCTCTCAGACGAAATGTAAAGAGGTAGTATCACCTACTTCCTCATTTCGATTGCTCTGGGAGCATTTTCCACACTTTCTGGTTGGGTTGCCAATGTAATTGGTCGTCGTGGGATTTTCGTGATTGCAGAATTAGAAAATAAATATAAGTAAGTTAGTTTTTAATGCCGTAAACAAGTAAAGATAGCGTTCGCATAATGACTAGTATCAGCTAGTTGGTTCAACAGTACCTAATCGAATAGCGGCCACTTTAATGCTATATGGATAACGAATTTACAATAGAGTAATTGCAACAGTGTTCATTGGTTCAGCAAACTGGAAATGAAGAAAATAAATTAGACTCTTTCGTTGTTCTAAAATAATAGACTCTCTTATTAGAAGTATTTTGAATTTAACTTTTATAAATAGAAGAGCTCTCAGACGTATTTAAAATCAAGATGACGGGTGATTTTCGTCTCTATTCGTCTAAGAACTCTTTTTTTCTGCACTTTTTCAAGAAAACTAGCAGAAAACCCAAAAAATAGAAGAAAGATAAATAGAGAAGCAAAATAGTACGAGCAATAGCGTAGAAAAGACTTAAAAAAATTTGCAAAAAATAGGAGAAGCCACCATCCGGGAGGTGCTGCGTTATCTTTTGGAATGATTAAATTATATAATGCCATATACGGACTTAAGTTCAATGTTTCATGTTTAGAAATCATAGTCGCACCACCTCGAGTTGGTTTTTCTTTATTATACTATTGAGGGGAAATTGAACGAAAAGAAAAAACGATTGGAGAAAAAAATTCTGTTTCTCCAATCGTTTTAATATTATGTTGGACTTTTTCAATGCCCTCGCTGAATACCGAGGTCATTTACTCGCTGCATTTTAAGTAGCAGAAACTTTAAAAGACCGAAGATAATTAAAGGCGCAGTTCATTTAAAGTAACTATACCGTTTAATGTTATATTTTCAGCATATGTTTTCTGTATTTTTCTGATTGGACCAAGAAAAAATAAATCCAAGCAGGAAGGAAAAATAGACTTTCTCGCAAAATTGTTAAGAAAGAGATTGTTTCACCTTGACTACTACCAAAACAACCACACCCTTGTGGCATAAAGGAGCCAAAATGAACAATAAATAAAACCATAAAACTACCAATTAGAAGCTGATACCCGATAATAATTTTACTTCGTACATTAGGAACCCAAATAGCTACTCCAATAAATATTTCAATTATTGGAATGCCGTATCCAATAATTAAAAATAAACTTTCAGGTATATGTTTATAATAATATAAATTATTAATAAACTCATAAATATTAATAACTTTTGAGAAACCTGAGTAGATCATTATAAATGATATAATTGTTATACATAAATGTACACTACTTACTTTCAAAAAATTCTTTATACTTTTTTTCTGAGTATGCTCCTTCAAGTCTCTTAATTTCCTCTCCACTATTATAAAATACAACTGTTGGCGTTTTAGTTATATCGAACTTTTCCCATCCTTGCTTATTTTTAACTAAGTTAACTGTCGCAAATCCTTCTTTTTGTTTTTCACCTAAAGGTATTAAATAAGGAGAAATTTCTTTACAATTCGCGCAATTAGGCTGAAAATAATAAACATAATATCCATCTTCACTTTCAACTATTTTTTCTAATTCATTTACTGTAATTTGTTGATCATATAGACTCTCTTGAGAATTGTATTGATTCAACATAATATATAATGCAATGATATTAATACTTATAATTAAAGTCCAAATTAATTTTTTTTTTGATTTACTCATAATATCTCCCTCTATAAACATTAATATTTCAATAGGTTTGATCCGTTTTTAAGGTGATTGAGAAATTTTTCTAACGCTTATTCTCTTTCATTTTTATTCCTAATAATACGCTGAGAGACTAAATTCTTATCCAATAATTTTTTGTAATTAAGCTAGAAGAAAAAACTAACTCTTGGGCGCTGAGTTAGCTTCGTCATTTAAATATCCAATTTTCTTCCAATTGCATTTCGTCATCCTTCAAAAAATTATTGCCTTTAACTGATTTTTTTTTATAAAAATCCTTATATTCCGAGCTATTGGAAATAAGTTCATAGTGTGAACCAGTTGCTATAATTTTCCCCTCGTCTAACAATATTATTAAATCCGAATTTATAACTGTACTTAACCTGTGGGCAATAACAATTCTAGTACATTTTAAATTATTGAGATTATGGTCAATCTTACTTTCTGTTATAGTATCTAATGCACTTGTAGCCTCATCTAAAAGTAATATTGAAGGTTTCTTAGCAAGTGCCCTTGCTAAAGCAATACGCTGTCTCTGACCTCCTGAAATATTTGAACCCGTTTCTGAAATAATTGTTTCAAACTCCATAGGCATTTTTAAGATTTCATCATAAATTTCGGCTGATTTTGCTGCTTCTTCTACATCTTGAAAAGTAACTAGTGGGTTATACATTGTTATATTTGCTTTTATAGATTGATTAAATAAATAATCATCTTGCATAACTACACCTATTTTTTTTCGTAGATCAGATTTGTTTAATGTTTTTAAATTCTGATAATCAAAAATTATATTTCCATTACTTTGTTCATATAGTCCTACTAATAATGCAGCCAGTGTACTTTTTCCCGAACCTGTTTTTCCAATAATAGCTACTTTCATTCCACTCTTAATTTCTAGAGAAATGCTGTCTAATACTTCAGAACTGTGTTTATCATACTTAAAACTCACATCTTCTAAAGAAATATCCCCTTTAAGTTGCTTTATTTGTTTAGATTTAACTTCGCTTTCTGCTTTTGTATCTAAAATATCAAATATTCGTTCTAATAAGGTTTCAATTTTCACAATATCACTAATAGACAAAGCTAATTGGTTTAAAGGCGTTAAAAAAGAAACTGCTATGGTTTGAAATGCAAATAAAGTTCCAAGTGTCATTGCCCCAGCGACTACCTGATGTACACCAATCCATATAATTATCAAGGGGGATGCAAAGTTCAGAGCACTTACAATAATATCTATTTTCAATTTAAATCTTGCTAGATTAGTTGATGCTTTAATTTGATTATTAAATAATTCTGACCATTTCGAATGGATTTCCTCTTCAATCCCCATAGATTTTATAACAGATACCCCATGAATAGATTCAGTTAAAAAACTACTTGTACTGGATTCTGTTACAATTTCTGATTTTGAGTACATTTTCAGTTTATTTTTAGATAAAAATATTATAGTTATTTGTAAAATGCCAATAGATAGTATACTTAAGGCCATTCCTACTGACTGAACTATCATATAAATAAATAAAGTTATGATCATAAAAATATTTAAAATAGACGAAATTAGCTGGGTAGACACAATCTCGCGAATTGCTATATTACTATTTGTTCTTAGAATTAAATCGCCACTTGATCGTACTTCAAAAAATTTATATGGTAGTAAAAACAAATGAGATATAAAGCTACTCATAAAAGTTGTGTCTAATCGATTTTGCAATTTAATTAGAAAAATACCATGAATATAAGAAAATAAAAGCTGTAGACCTATTAAAAGTATAATAGAGAGTCCTATAGTATTTGAGATTCCTATTTCTTCAACAGTTGTGGTATTATCAATGATGTTTTTTATTAATATTGGTACTGCTAAAGTAGTTAACTGGATCAATAGGGAAACGACTAATAAGACCATAATAATTTTCAAACTACTTGTTATTCCCTTAAAATAACGAAGTTTAGATTTTTTATTTTTAAAGGCTTTAAACTCCTTATTAGGAGTAACAGTCAAAGCAAATCCTGAGTACTTGTCTCTAATTTGATCTCCAGTTAACTCTAACCTACCTAACGCTGGATCTACAATGAAATATTTATCTTTTTTAACTTTTTCCAGAACGACATAATGTCTACCCTCCCAAAAGAGAATAGCTGGAAGAGGTAGGTGATGTAACATATCATATTCAAGTTTTTTCCCTTGACTATCCATAGAATAAGAATTGGCTAATTCTTTAATTGTTAATAAATTAAAACCATCTCTTCCTCCCCCTACTTTCTCACGAATTTCTGGCAAACTTATTTCACAATGATAGTAAGATAAAATCATTTGCAAGCAGCACAAACCACACTCTGATTGATGCATTTGTTCAATTAAGGGGACTCTATATCTTGTCTTTTTTCTGAATCTAAGCATACAGAAACTTATTCTCCTCATCATACCTTGTATATTTTCTTTCTTGTATATAATCAACTGAGTAAAGTTTTTGTATCAACAACTGGTTCATCCAGTTTAAATAGATACAAACTTTTCTTTCTTAGTACTTTTAGATAAGCTATTATTTACAGGAGGTTCCAATACTAATACTGAGGGTATATTTTCTTCGTCAAATAATCTAAGTAATTCATATCCTATCCCAGACAATCCTAACATTAAGTTAGGTGTTGGATCTTCTCCAGGAACTCCACATTTCCATTGAAAATTATGTGTTTTGAATTCTTCGAAAATTAATCCAGCTTTTAAATAGGCTTCCTTTTTTAATAAAGTATTGTTTAGTTTTCTTGAAGCCAATAAAAGTAAATCTAAATTACCTAAATCCCCATGACAAAGGGAATGACTACTTTGTTGAAACCCATAGTTAATTGTTGTAAAAATGGCATTATCTAGATCTCTTTTTATATTCTCATGGTTATATTCATCTAACATCATTAACCGACCTAAGCCGACTCCAGAAGCACCATGACACCAAAATACTGAGTAACTCGATTCTTTTTCTCTCATATCAGCCCAATTTTTTATTTCATTATTATAAAGAGTATGTTCATATTCTAGACCTTTTAGTGCTGCTACTTTATATTCATTTCTCTGTGTAATTCTGTATAGACGCAGTAAAGCCCATGAAATACCTGTAACTCCATGAGAAAGCCCAGCAAGAGGATTAGCATTTTCTCTCGATTTAGAGATCCAATATATCCCTTTTTCTGTTTTTTTATAATTTTTTAATAAATGGTCGCCGCATTTTATTGCAACCTCCAATGCTTTTTTATATCCAGTCTGTTTATAAAAATCTAAACATACTATTATGGCTCCTGCACTCCCGCCTAAAAAATCATATACATTATCATTAGCAATTAAATGATCTAAATCTTGTATTAATTGCTCGCAATATGATAATAATGAAGTATCTTTCCAAATATCAGCTAGATGAGAGATGGTATATATAACAGATGCATGACCTATAAAGGCTGAAATCATTGGCTGTTTTTGTTCTTTATTAATATATTGGCTTAGTACAGTATTTAAACAGGCTCTTGCTATATTACTGTATTTTTCATCACCAGTTACTTTTCCTAAATAGCCATAAAATAGGCAAACCCCCATAATACCATCATAAAGACCAACATCCATAACTTTATATTCAATCTGATCGTTAATATTTATTCCTGTACTAATCCATGTGATATCATCTTTTTTATCTCCCCACACCGCCTGTTTTTCAATAATTTCAGCTATTCTAATTGCTTCTTGTAAAAATATTCGTTTATTTTGTTCATAATAATGTCCAATACTTTCATCATACTTTACATTTGTACTTTGAATTGGTGTTGGGTTTTCCAAGTACCTTAGTGTATTTAGTGATTGACTAATATAATGCATCTGTATCTTACAATCATTATGACTCATTGACTTAATCTTTTTAATTACATTTGAAAAACTATCCTGTCTATATAAATCTTTTATTTCCTTACCACGCTGGTCTAAAAGAATAGATGAATCACAATTAGATGAGAAGTATGGAATATCACCATTTAATAAGTCTCTACATTCTGAAGGTATTACTTTATTAAAGAGTTCAGAATTTTCCCCTGCCTTCCACATGAAATCAAAAAGCTGAACACGACTTAAACCATTCTTTAAATATTTAGGATGTGTACTAGCATCAAGCATACCTGCATATGAAACAGTTTGTCTTAATATTTTCCTGACTCTTGCATCTTTAAAGGCGTATAAAGGACCCGTTTCTGAAAGTAATTCTTGTTTATTATCCAAAATAATTTTATAAGCATTGCTAAAACCAGAATTAATTTCATTATTGTAATTTTCAGGAGTCATTATATTTCCTTGAAGTCTAGGTTGATTACTTTGTTCTTCTGTATATAAGGTAGCCATTTTAATCTTCATTTCATCCGTAGAAAGGTTTATTATCTGATGTCCAGTATATTTTTGTTTTCCATGTCCACCAAGGCCACTAACATCAAGGTTTAAATCATCCTTGTGTTTTATAGCTATCGGGAGAAGCATAGTTCTTAACACTGAATTACTAAGTTCCTTTTGTGCTTTACTAGTAGCAGTTTGTTCTTCACTAATTATTACCTCATTATGGAAAAGAGCTTCTAAATCAACAAAAAATGGATCTGCCCCACTAGCAATTATGTTTTCAAAATGAAAGTCAGTTGCATTTAACATATAAAGTATGGCAAGATATTGTCCCTGAATTTCATAATATTTTTTTACTTCTTTTAATGAATTACATTCTTTATAGGGAATATATTCCATCCAACCGTATTCACCTTTATCAATTATCCCTATTACTGTAATTGGATTTTTTATCATTTTCTTATTAAACCAAAGCAGTAACTCTTGAAAATGAAAATCAACCTTTAAAGAATGGGGTTTATAAATTAAATTATCTCCCGAAGAAAATTCAAATTTTAAAACACATTTTCCATCATTATGTGTATCCCCCATCATGCAAATATTACTTATATCAGAAAAGTCACCCTTAATTTTTCCGGTGATTTCTGTACGATCTTCTATAAAATGTTTTATTGCTGCTAACAAAAACAGTGATACGCGTTCCGTAGTTGTACTAATCAAACGTGCTAAGACAGGATATTCTAAAAGAAAGGTCAAAATTTTTTCTTTGCTTCCTAATCTTGTTTTTATAAAGTATTGATATCGTTCTTCTGGTGTATCTCCAATTAAATTTTTTTCAATTCTATCTTTATTAAGTTCGTAAATTAAAACTTTATATGATAAATCAAGAATTTTATTAGATATTTCTTTTAATATAGAAGATAGTGTAGTTTCTAAAGAAATTCTAAGATTATATTCTTTTTTCCACACTTTCAATTTTTTTAATAGTAATTCTTTCACATGTTCGAGAAACGGTATATTAAATTCAACAAAAGGAACTTTAGACTTGTAATCATTATCCAATTCATTATCTGTTATTTCTATATAACTTTTCTCAAAAACTTCCTTAAGATACTTAAACCAAGGCATATTAATATAGTTATTATTTTTATTTGTAGTTGAAAGAATATTTTGAAATTCCTTATAAGATAACTTATCTGCTTTTAATCGATGACTAAGCAGATTCTTATTATGTAACCCGGTACTTACTATCCATTCATTAATTAAGTCCCCTTTAATCTCCAATCGGGGTATGTTAAAATCACCTATTCTCTCATCTAAAAAAAGTGCATTATGCCATTCAAGGTTACCCAAAGTTTTTCCAACTGTATCCATAATATACTCCTCTCTCTTTAAACATTGATATATCAACGATTTGTCCATTATCTTTTGTAAGTCTATTAATAAGGTTGATGCTGACGATGATACTTTTAAGTTATAATTTAAAGAGCGTATTTAATAATATAAATACGCTCTTAGCTTTGTACCTGTTTTTTTTTATGTAACAGGAATTTAATAAATTGTTACTTCTTAGGGCAACATTTTTTTAGAACCGTTCCATAATAGCATTCTGCAGTTAAAGTACAAACTACTCCACAAGATCCACCACCTGACAATTCAGATAGTTCTTCGTTTGAAACATCGATGATAGCCTCTAATGCTTTTTCGTTTTTGTTTTCCATGTAACTCACCTCCTAGCAATATAATATGTTTTTTTATTACTTATTTCCAATATTTTAGGATGAACGGACGGTTTGCTGGTATAAGAAGATATAATTCACGATTAAGACCAAAAAAGCTAAAAAATTTGAATATATGTAAAAATATTGGAATAATATAATAAACTATGTTAATAATATCTATTAAGGAGGGAATTATAATAATCACAAAAGTTGCTCATTACTATTCTAGTTATCTATGTAAAAAAGTTAATAGGGAAGAAGAAAAAGAGGTAATTGCATATGGAATAGAAATAGTTTTGGGAGCTGTATTGAAAATTTTCACTATTGTTTTGCTGGGTTTTTTATTAGGAATCATTTGCGAAGTATCTATAGGATTAATTGCTTTTTCTCTTTTACGCGTTGTCTCTGGTGGATTTCATTTTCAGCATTTTTTACTATGTTATTTAACGTCAATTGGTGGTATTTCAATCATTTCTTATCTATCAAAGTACGTTTTAGCCGATCAAGATCTATTTACCTTACCGTTATTTCAGTCTTTCTTTTTTTTTATAGTAACTAGTATTTTAGTAATCTTTAAACCTTTAATTAATTCGAATCGGCCATATCATAACAAGCAGAATTTATACCTTATATTATCTATCGCTGTAGTTAGCTTACTATTATCTTTTGCTCTATTTTTACAAAAAACTAATCCCAGTTTATCAATTACTATTAATTTATGCGTTTTAGCTCAATCTTTATCATTAATAAGGAGGAAAAAATATAATGTTAGTTAAATTAATATTTTCCATTTTAAAGAGTCTGGCAACATTAGAAGTTTCTACTGCTAGTTTTTTCTTAGTACATGAGCCCACGATACCAGAGAAATTACGTAAATCAACAAGTAACAAGTAATATATATTGTTCTACTTAATTCTTTCTATAGCAGAAAACGCAGCAATGATTCTACTTTTATTAAAGCTATTTGAATTCCAGTTTAAACAATATACAAAAAATATTTTAATATTTATATTTTTTTATTCAATATTAACAACTTCTTCCATCTATTTTTTCGATAAAACCGAATTTCGATTTTCTTTTAATATAATTATGCATTTTTTTCTTGTTTTTTTTATTTTTCACTTCCCAATTAGCTTTGCAATTATCTTTACAACCATGAGAACAATTGTTCAAGTTATAATAGAAAGTATTATTTTTTCAATTTTACTTTATTTAGGTAAACTCAATATCCTAGATACAGATATTTTAATTATTTCCATTTCACTTATTTTTAATACATCTATTATTTTTTTTACTTTGCTTTTACGAAAAACTAATATTTCTTTACGTTATATCTATGTTAATACGAATAGTATTTATAATAAATATTTGAGTTACATAATTATTATGTTTTTTCTCTTAATTAGTATTATTTTAGTTGATGACTTACGTACACTAACGAATCCTTTATTAGTTATTACTCATTTATTTAAAATCATAATGTTTCTAATTATTATACTGTTTATTATTATTAAATTTTCAAAAAAATTGGAAGAAAATTACTTAAAAAAAGCAGAACTAGTTTATTTAGAAAATATTCAAGGATTAATAGATTCTGTTAAAATCCAACAACATGATCACCTTAACCATCTTTCGGTAATCAGAAAATTACTGGACGAAAAAAAATCAACTGAAATTGAAAATTATTTTAGTGAGTTATACGGGGATATTTCAAAAAACCAAAATATTCTTAAAATTAATCATCTTCCTTTAGCTGCATTAATACAAACAAAGATGGATAAAGCTAAAAAGTCAGATATTAACTTTAATATTGAAATAAATACCTGTATTAAACCAGTTGAAATTAAATCTTATGAGTTAGTTCAAGTTGTAGGAAACATAATAGATAATGCAATTGAAGAAGAAGAAAAACATACTGATAAACAAAAAGAAATTAATATTTCAATTGATAGTCTAGTTAATTCCTTCCTAGTTATCTCTTTAAATAATAAAAATTCACGTGTACAGCATACAAAGAAGGAATCTATATTTAAAAATGGTTATTCATCAAAGGGAAATAATAGAGGCTTAGGGCTATTTATTTCCCAATGTTTATTAAAAAAATATCATGGATATATAGAAGTAAATAGTAATGAATTTGGTACAACATTCACTATTTTTCTTCCGTACAAATAATATGAGGTGTTTAAATGTTTTCAGCAATCATTGGGGAAGACAATATATATTCTCGTCAACAACTCTCTTCTTTTCTAACGGAAAATAACATTCGTATTGTTGGGGAAGCTTCAAACGGATTAGAAGTTATGCATTTGGTTCAAATCAAGAACCCTCAAGTAGTTTTTATAGATATTGATATGCCTATACAAGATGGAGTTTCTACGGCTAAACAATTAAAGGAGCAGTATCCTTCTCTAGGGATTGTTTTTATTACAGGATATACCAATTATGCTATTGAAGCTTTTGATATTGATGCTATCGACTATATCGTTAAACCTTTTGAACCTGCTCGAATGTATAAATGTTTATGTAAAATCAAGAAAGTATTAGGTCAAGAAAATCCTAAAGATATAACCCTATTAAAAATAAACACAGGGTATCAAGTGATACAAGATGATCAAATTCTATATTTTACTTCTGAAAAGAAAATGACAAAAGTAACATTTGCTAATTGTAAAGAGAAGACAATTCTAATAAATGAGACACTAAAAAGTCTAGAAAATCGTATTTGTCAAAAAAAATTCGTTCGAACTCATCGGAGTTTCATAGTGAATATATCTCATATTAATAAAATTGAGCCTTCTGGACAAACAAATTTAATATTTTTTAAAAATCACCCTGATTTTGTATACCTAAGTAAAAACTATATGCATGAACTATTATCGAAACTATCCTAGAATATATAAAGTTATTCAGACTGTTTAAATACCCTATATTAACAAACAAGAAATATACTAAAATAAATTAAAAGGTAATAACTTAGGTGATAAAAAACATGTATCCAATATTATTAGTTGATGATGAAGAGGGTTTACTAGATATGTTAAGTGTAATGCTACAAAAGGAAGGCATTACGGAAATTGATTTTGCCACAACCGGCAAACAAGCACTTGAAAAACTAAATAATTTTCGTTATTCCTTAATCGTCCTAGATATCATGCTTCCAGATATAGACGGATTTCAAATTTGCCAAGAAATTAGAAAAATAAGTGATGTTCCAATTTTATTTATAAGTGCACGAACGTCAGATATTGATAAATTAACTGGCTTAAACATAGGTGGGGATGATTATATTACTAAACCATTTAATCCACTTGAAGTAGTAGCACGTATTAAAATTCACTTGCGTCGACACAATTTACAGCTACTATCACAAAATAAAATGTTAGATCAATACGATTATGGCTACCTTAGTCTATCAAAAAAAACGGGAGAACTATTTGTAAAAGGAAAGAACATAATCTGTCCTGCAAAGGAATTTGAACTATTATCCTTTTTTTGCGCGAACCCCAATCAAATTTTTTCAGCAGAACAGCTGTATGAACAGATATGGCAGCAATCAACAGGCTTAAATGATCGAAATACAGTCATGGTTCATATCCTACGTCTTAGAAAAAAAATTGAGGAAGATGTAAAAAAACCAAAAATAATTGTTAATATAAGGAGCATTGGTTATAAATTTATTCCTCCAAAGATGGAGGATATATGAAAATAAGAATAAAATTAGCACTACATTTTCTTGGTAGCATAATTATTTTGCTCATTTTTGTTCTATTCATGATCGTTCTACTTTCAACTTCTTTAAATTATTTAATTATTTGGTGTACTTCTGATGAGAATATTGCTACATATATTGTAAATCAAAAATTATTGCCTATCCTACCTTATCTAGCAATAATAGTATTCTGTTTGCTTTATGGCTGGTGGATAGGTTCTGATTTTTTTTACATATTAGAATGGATACTATTATTATCAAAGGATGCCTATCAAGAACCTAATAGGAAGAGAAGAAAAACAAATATTGGACAATATAAAAAACCAAGATTTAGTGTTTATCACGATATATTTATTCAACTTAGAGCATTAACAGAGATATTAAAAAGAAATGATTTAGAAAGAAAAGAATTAGAAAAAATGAGAAAAGAGTGGACAGCAGGAATATCTCATGATTTAAAAACACCTCTTACTTACATAAAAGGTTACTCATTTATGTTATCTTCTACCGAACACAAATGGAGTGAACAAGAAAGGCAAGAGTTCGCATCTCTAATAAAAAAACAAGCCATTCATATGGAGAATATAATTGAAGATCTAAATACAGTTTTTCATTTTGATCATGGACAATTCCCTTTAAATTTGAATAAAAAAGACATTTCTCAATTTATTCATGGCATAGTCATGGAGATGACAGAAAGTCCAATGGTTAAGCAAAAAAATATTTCAATCGGGATAAATACAACTCAGTCCGTGCCCTTTACTTTCGATGAACAGATGCTGAAACGGGCTATGAATAACCTTTTAATGAATGCCATCATTCATAATCCTAATGATACTAAAATTATGATATCAATTAAAAAAAGTGATAAATTAGAGATTATGATTTCAGATAATGGTGTAGGAATGAATAGCGAAACCATGAAAAATTTATTTAATCGATATTATAGAGGAACTTCAACCAAAGTACCTTCTGAAGGAACAGGATTAGGTATGAGTATTGCTAAACAACTTATTGAAGCACATCAAGGTTCTCTTTCTGTTGATAGCACTTTAAATAAAGGTACTGCTATTCATATCAGTTTTAAGTTGGATTTTAACTAATTTCTTCAAGTATATCCCTAGTTTTATTTACATTCATATCTACAAAACTTATGGAAATGCTCTCTAACAAAGCATTCCCATAAGTTCTAATACTTCTTTACTACCACCACGTTAAATATCTATTGTATTTTCCTCAGAACTTTTACTTTCAATAAAGAAATAGATATTTACTATCATTATTAAACCTAAAATAAATACAGGATAATTATATATGTTCTGTATGGAACCATCCATGTCGGTGAACCCTATAGTTACCAACTTAAAATCAATTGTCTTTATCCCTATACCGTTTGTAATCATTTTATACACCGCAGATGCCTGAAAATAATTCCAAAACATAGATAGTACGGCAATAATCATTAAAATGATATTAGTAACTAAAGCTTTTTTTGTCATTTTTATACCCCTTTCAAGTTAAAGGAAAATAGTTTTAATTAATATCTTTTTTATCAAATGTAACTACTCCTAAAATTGTTGCTAGACTAAATATCACTAAATTTATTGATAAAAAGAACATTAAAGAGTTAATTCCTATTTCATCTGCTGAAGACATAGCAAGAGTGGGCTGTGCCCAAGGATAAAAATTTCCCAATTCAGATCCTGCTGCTATAAACGCTATTAAAGTAAGCCCAACATTTATTGCTATCGGTGTAACAAAGCTCTTAATTTGCGATGCCATCCAAAGTTGAATAGCTACTAAAGCACATACTGCTAAGAACCCTAGACCAAGCACTTTAAATAAGAAAGACCACGGTATAGAATCTTGGAGTCCAAGTAATAATCCTGTTACAACAAACTCCGATATTAAAATCAGTTGCGTTAATAACACTAGTAATAAAATAATAATCATTTTAGCTATATAGATTATTACCCTTGAGGGAGGTAATGCCAACATTAGCTTCCAACCCCCTTCTGAATTTTCATTTCTACAACTTAAAGAACAGTAGAATCCTGATAGTATAGGTAACATTATCATTCCATAAAAAAGCGATGCTTGTGTCCATGCTTCTGTCCATTCATTATCATCTTTTTGCATTAAGATATCTTGATAAGTAAAAAAATTATTATAACCTAACAAACAACTAACAAGTGGGATTATTATTAATACCGCCCCAAGCCATTGCCTTCTTAACTTCATATATTCAATAAAAACCATTGTCTTTATCAATCCCATTCACCCCCTATCTCATTTCTTTCTTACTAAAGTGAATCATACCGCTTATTAAGAAGAATATTCCGACAATAAAACTCATATTGAAAAAAAATGATAAATCTGTATTAATAATTACTTCGTTAAATTTATCAGATGTTAAGATAGGAGTCCCCCAAATTGGATATACCCAAAATAACCATTTTATATTCTGAAGGAAAAATCCAGAAAGCGCGAATATTACCCCTAAAGAAATAGGAATCATTTGGTTCTGACAAACCATTGATATCCAAAGCTGAAAAGCCATTAATGGAAAAGATACAATATAGGGGTAAAAGGCTTGCTTTAAAATTAATCCCCATGGTATTGGGCCATTAAAGTCCAAAGAAAGACCAATAAAAAGAATAGACCCTACAATAAAAGTAGCTGAAAACACACAAAGTAAAAGTAAATAAATAAATTTTGATAAATATATAGAATATCTTGATATAGGTAAGGCAAATAAAATTTTCCAAGTATTCGCTTCATGCTCAATATTGACTATTTTAGAAGCAAATATGGCGATACTTAAAGGAACCATTAGGAACATAGCCCAATGACTACTAAGAACAAGAAAAGTCCATTCACTAGTATGTAACTCTTGCGCCATCTTCCTATTAAAGTCAGACCTAAAATAAAAATCCGAAAAATTCATAATAAAAACAAATAAAGGAAAAATTGTAGCAACAAACAATAACTTCGAACGTTTAAACTTTAACCTATCTCCCATAATGATTTCTCTCATGAATATTCCCCCTTAATAATGTTAAGAAAGACATCTTCAAGAGAAGACTTTACTTCTTCAATTCTGTATACTGAAAGATCAGACTCAACCAAAATATTATTCACCAAAGAAATATGTTTATCATCAGTTTTATTTAAAATTAGATTACTGTTATTATCCAATTGGATATTGTAATCGAATTTATTTTCCAAAATAATTTTAGCTTTACTAGCATTATTCACACGTACTCTAATCTGTGAATCACTTTTATTACGTAATACTTCTATGGAATCTTGGAAAATTAGATTTCCTTCAGAAATAATTCCTACCTGTGTAGCCATTTGATCAATTTCACTAAGTAAATGACTAGAGATTAATATTGTTATCCCATCAGAATCCGGTAGACTTTTAATTAAATCACGAATTTCATGGATGCCTGCCGGATCTAAACCATTTGTAGGTTCATCTAAAATAAGTAATTCAGGTTTTCCTAAGAGTGCTATTGCAATTCCAAGTCGTTGTTTCATTCCTAAAGAATATTGTTTAACTAATTTATTTTTAGCCTTTGTTAATCTAACAATATTTAATACTTCTTCAATTCGCTTTTCTGATACATTAAGCATACGTTGTATAATTCTGAGATTTTCATAACCCGTTAGATGACCATAATAAGAGGGAGATTCAACCAAAGCCCCCACTTTTTTTAATATTTGATTTCTATCACTTTCTAGTTGTTTACCAAATAAAGTAACAGATCCAGATGTAGCCTTTATTAACCCTAATAACATTTTTATAGAAGTGGATTTTCCTGAACCATTAGGTCCTAAAAAACCATAAATCTCCCCTTTCTTCACTTGCAAATTTAAATCCTTTACAGCATATGTCGTTTTATATTTTTTACATAAATCAACAGTTTCAACTATGTTTTCGCCCATCATAAGCACCTCCAATGACAGTATACAAATTGAAATAAAAAACAATCTTAACTTCAAATTAATTCCATCTTAACTTTTATAAATATTGGTTTTTTTGATACGTTCTTCATCAGATTCATTACGAATGTGATGTCGCTCATTTTATTTAGTAGTCTATTTCATTTTTTGTGAATCGGAAAACACAATAAGTTTTTATGTAAAGTAACGTATTTATGAACCGGGCGCTTTTTAGGAAAATTCAGATCTCGAATATTTAATTCAAGGAACATCCTATTTTAATAAATTACGTATAAATATAAAAAATGTGTATTTCGAAAAGGAAAATTCAAAATACACATTTTTTCAGATGCAATTTTTAATTATCTTCAAAAATAAATAGTTCGTTGACTGTAACCTGTAAGACTGATGCTATTTTGAAGGCTAAATGTAAAGTATGATCATACTTCACATTTTCAATAGCATTGACAGTTTGTCTTGTTACACCACAATGTTTTGCAAGCTCGTCTTGGGAGAGTTTTAACTGTTTTCGGACTTCTCTAATATTATTTTTCATTAGACATACTTTCTTGAAAAGAATAATAAAGACACAAGATACACAATACAGATTGTAAATAAGAAAACATACGGACTCATTCCAAGATTGCTTGCTCTGAAGCGACAGCAACACACGACTGAGTGACCAACATCATGTTGGCCTAAAGCCTCCGGTGGATGTCCTCTTATCTAATTTTCAACATATGACTCTGCAAGGTGAATAATTTCTTCCGTTTCGACATTTTAAATATTCTCCATTATGAATCCCCCCTTTTTTTTATTCATAGACACTATGCATCGAAAGTAGAAAAGGTTCAATTTCCATTTTATTGTAATTATGTACAAATAAAAAGAGCTACTCTCCAGAAAAAATGGAGAAGTAACTCTTCAGTCTTACAGATCAGCTACCTGTGCGCTAACTGCTTTATTGTTGTAAACTTCTGTATCTAATTCTTTTGTGACACGTGCTGTAGCGACACCTGCTGTCATCGAACCACTTACATTAAGTGCTGTACGACCCATGTCAATTAATGGCTCAACCGAGATTAAAACACCTGCAAGCGCAATTGGTAAGTCAAGTGCTGACAATACTAGGATGGCTGCGAATGTTGCCCCACCGCCGACACCCGCTACACCAAACGAACTGACTGCCACTACTGCAATAACAGTAATGATAAACACAGGGTCTAGCGGATTAATGCCCACTGTTGGCGCAATCATGATCGCAAGCATAGCCGGATAAACACCTGCACAGCCGTTTTGACCAATCGATAAGCCAAATGAACCTGAGAAGTTGGCAATCCCTTCTGGTACACCAAGTCGACCTGTTTGCGTTTTAATATTCATCGGTAACGCACCCGCACTTGAACGAGAAGTGAAGGCGAATAATAAAGTTTCTGCTGATTTTTTTAAATACGTAAATGGATTTAAGCCACTTAACGAAATGATTAGTAAATGGACAAGTAACATAATGATCAAAGCTACATAAGAAGCAATTACAAATTTACCAAGATTATAGATTGCACCGAAATCCGAAGTTGCAACTGTACGGGCCATGATCGCTAAAATACCATATGGTGTTAAACGTAAGACAATTGTTACGACACCCATTATAAGTGCATAGATTGCATCTAGTCCCTTTTTAATGGTAGCGCCTGTTGCTTCATCTTTACGTGCTACACGTAAATAGGCGAAACCTAAGAATGCTGCAAATATTACAACAGCAATTGTTGATGTTGAACGAGCACCAGTTAAGTCAAGGAATGGGTTCGCTGGGAACAATTCGATAATTTGTGTAGGTAAATTTGGTGCTGTCATACCACTTGTTTTTTCTTCGAGATATGCACCACGTTCAGTTTCTGCATCACCGTGCATTATTTGTGCTGCATCAAGATCAAAAATTGTTGCTGAAAGAATACCAACCCCAGCTGAGACAGCTGTTGTACCAATTAAAATTGCTAAAATAAGTGCTGCCATTTTCCCAAAATTTTTGCCGATAGTCATTTTTGTAAAGGCAATTAATATTGAAATGAATATTAACGGCATCGCGACCATTTGAAGCAGTTTGACGTAACCGCTACCAATAATGTTGTACCAAGGTGTTGTTTCGGCTAAAACTTCCGAATCAATACCGTAAAATAATTGTAAGCCAAGACCGAGTGCGATACCCAAGCCTAGACCAGCAAAAACACGATTTGAAAATTTTACGTGTTTTTTATTCATAACATATAAAATTCCAACGAACACAAGCAATATGGCTACGTTGAGAACGACTTGTAAAGTTGACAATTGAAAGCCCCCTAAGATGTTTTATTATAATGTATTCGAATTATATACCGACAATACCTATTAATCAAGTATGTTTTATTCAGTTTGATAAATTCCCTAAATGTAAGCGGTTCATTCTCTTTGATTATGCCCCTATAACGGCATATAATGAATTTAGTTTAATAATAAACCTTTTTTTCGGGAAAGATGGGGGAATTTATGATGGCGAAATTACAAGATTAAGTAGCTATTATTACAGGTATTGAAAAAGATATTCAAAACATGATTGCTGAGACAGTTGCTCATTTTGGTCGTATAGATATTTTAGTCAACAATGCAGGCGTTGGTGACAACATGCAGGCAGCTACAAATGTGGAAGATACGGTATGGCAACGCGTCATGGACATTAACGTAACGGGGATGATGCGGGCTATTCGCCGAGCCTTGCCAGTTTTTATTGAAAATGGTGGCGGAACAATTGTCAATATGGCATCGATTGCTGGTTTAACATGAGGACGTGGTGATCTAGCTTATACTACTGCTAAACACGCTGTTGTTGGCATGACAAAAAATATCGCCTCTCATTACGGCACACAAAATATTCGTTGTAATGCTATTGCACCCGGTCATGTAGAAACAGGCTTTGCAGCAGCGATGACCAAGATAGATTCATTCGGAATGGAGCAATCTGTTCGTAGTATAAGCTTAATGCCAAAAGCAGGACAGGTTTCAGATAACGCCAATATTGCGCTATTTCTTGCTTCTGAAGATTCTGGCCTAATCAACGGTGTAGCAATAGCTGCTGATGCGGGCTGGAGTGCTTACTAGCTCAAGAAGATTTTCATAGGATTCTCAAACTTTTTTATACTTAGTCTACGAAAAGAAACCTGCCTCGTTTAATGGACAAGGTAGGTTTCATTTTCATTGATAAGATAACAGCTTCCTGATATTTTCTTACATTGTTTTTTTATGCGTGTGACCGCATCTGATAATTGTTCAACGGAGTCAAATCGCCGATGTTCATTTGTAATGACCGCAATGGAAAGTGAAGTACAAGTGAAAGACTCTAATTTACCTAATCTATTTGAAACTTGTAAATTTACGATATCTTCAAGTTCGTAAAACTCTAAAATTTGCGAATCAAAGTCGTCAATTATCCTTTGACAAATAGTCTTGACCTCATAATACGGAAGAATGGCAACAAAATCATCACCGCCAATATGCCCGAGAAAATCGTTTACGCCTGCTATATTTTTTTTCAGTATATCAGTCAAATATCGTAGTATTTTATCACCCTTATTAAAACCATAGGTGTCATTATAGGATTTAAAATGATCTAAATCAAAATAAATGAGGCTATATTGCTGAAAACTCAAGGTCTCTTCTAACTTGTCATCTATTAATTTATTGCCCGGTAAACTACTAAGGGGATTTAAAAAACTTGCAATGGCTACCTGTGTTTCTACCAACTTCAATAATAGTTCTCGAATGCTGACAACACCAAAGAAACAATTATCTTTCGTCACAATCACATCATCATATAAATCTTCTGCTCGTCGTTGCATCGCTTCTGTACTTACTTCTGTAATAGGTGTGAAACAGTCCACAATTAGTGGATTGTCTTTAATAATAAGCTGATTTTGTCGGCCCATAAATAAATTATAGCCATAACGTGTACCAATCTTTTGATAGAAATGTGTGCGTGTAATATGTCCAATTGGTCTACCTTCTTGTACAACCACAACACTACGCAATGACGGATTACTTGTAAAAAGCAAATCTACCTCTTTATTTTTCACATATTCATCAATACAAGGAACGTTCTCTATGACTTCCCCTATTTTCATGGTCACCCACCCTTATTTTCCCCAAATGTATGTCCTTTGCGGGCTTCCCTAACGCATATCCTTGTGCGTAATGGATGCCGATTTGATGTAAATAATCGAGTTCCTCTTGACGTTCAATACCCTCTGCAATGATTTTTGTTTCAGCTTGTACAGCATACTTCATTAACAATGTGACAAGCTGCTGCTGTTCACTGTTTTTATCGATATATTGAATTAACGAACGATCCAGTTTGATGAATTCTGGCTTTAAATAGATAAGCGTTTTTAAGCTATTATAGCCAGAACCTACATCATCCACAGCAATACGATAGCCCTGTGAACGATAATTTGATAATACACGTTCAAACTCCACAAAATCTATGACTGCGCTACGCTCCGTCAACTCAAAAACAACCTGCTGAGGTTTGATGCCAAGCTCCTTTAGCAATTGTAATGTTTCACCGCTATGATACTTTTTATCTAGCAATACATTGGGATGAATATTAAGAAAAAGCATAAAATTTTTGTTCAACAAATCTCCATGTAATCGTTCCTTGAAACGCTGCAATGATAGGTTACGACAAAAGCATTCAAATAAAAAAACACAGTCTGTTTGCCCAACAAATTCATAAAAAGAATCGACACTGCTAAACAACTCTGAGGTCTCCGGTCGGTTTAACGCCTCAAATCCCATTGTTTGCTTCGTTTGTAAATCAACAATAGGTTGAAAATACGTATGTAAATCCTTGTCCTGAATGATTTTTTTCAATGCTTTTAATCGTTTCATAAATAAAGTATTGTTTTGATGTTGGTCATAGATATATTTTATATAGGAAAATAAATTGCTTGATCTTACACTTTGTCTCACAACAGACTCCATACTGGCACCTCTTAAATTGGTTATTAATAGCTATTGTACGCTTTCATTGTAAATGTACTGTGAATAACATGTAAAAAGAAGAAGTGCTAGTACTCCTAACAAAGAAAGAAAGAAAGAAAGGCTGTCACCAGAATTCTCCACGGCTTACTTTTGCCGTAGAAGTCAGTAGATTTTTTAACATTTATTATTTTATCGGCGATTTCAAGGGTTCTATCAGCGATACTAATAGTATTTTATCGCCAAGTACTTTTATAATAAGTAATATCACAATTATCAGAAAGGTTGCTAGATCCTCTAATGAACGTAAAAAACTTTTTGCAACTCCCTATTACAAAAGATTTTTCAGTTGTTGCAGGTAGAGACGGTTTGCATAAACCTGTCCAAAATGTTGAAATTCTAGATTTTGAATTTTCGCCTGATATTCAAACTGTGAGGGAAACTATTTTCACACCAAATAGCGTTATCCTAAGCAGTCTATTATTCGCTAAACAAGAACCAGCTTATTTAATGAATGCTGTAAAAAATCTAATCCAACTAGAAGCTAGTGCTTTAGCTTATAAACCTGTCATTTATAAGGATTTGCCAGATGAAATCCTCGCTTTGGCAGATGAACATAATTTCCCAATATTACGCTTTGGTGGAGATGAATTTTTTGAAAAAATCATTTTAGAAACAATGGCTTATGCGAAAACACAAGACTATACATTCTTTTTAGAAACCATCATGAGACGTCTGATTGAAGAAGAAGTATCGGACGAACAAATAAAAACCTTTCTACAACAAATGAATAAAGCCTTTGAAAAGTATGTGTTCGTAGCAAATATCCAAATGAAGCAAATCGTAAATATGCAATGGGTGCAAATCTTTTTTAACTTAGAGCCCCTCTTAAAATCGGGCATTATCTGTACTTATAAAAAAAGCATTTTTATCCTAATGACCAGCCAATCTCAACAGCTTCAATTTGAAAAAATACTTGACGAATGGCTAACAATTTATGATATTTCAACAGAGAACCTCTCCATAGGTTATAGTGACGTTCACTTAACACAAGCAGAACTTCACCTTGCTATTCGAGAAGCCTACTTCTCTCGTATTATGGCAGAAATTGAAATGTCCCCTACTTGTCATTACCAAAATCTCGCATCTGATTGTCTGCTCATTGAATTGCATCGTAAGGACGTACAATTTGCTATGAATTATGTGAATAATTACTTAGGTCCCCTACTCGAGAACAAGGTTGACCCTGATTTAATGAACACAGCAGTTACCTTTGTGATAAAAAAAGGGAACATTAAGGAAGTAGCTGTAGCACACTTCTGTCATCCAAATACCATACGCTATCGCATGACAAAAATACGCCAATTAATAGCTCCTTTAGAAAATGATTATGTATTTTATGAACGCTTATCGACAGCCGTTAAATTGTACTTACTACATAGCAAAGTTGAAGAATGAACGAAGCTTTGGAATAAGTACAAAAAAACGCCTGAATATTTAGAATTACAGTCAAATTAATTTCTTCCTTCACATGCTATCCTTATTTAAGTCAGGAGGAAGAAAAATGAAACAATACATAGCTGATGGTATGTTACTTGTTACTGCAATTGTTTGGGGTAGTGGATTTGTGGTAACTGCCATTGCCTTAGAATATTTAACAGCGTATCAAGTGATGGCAGGAAGGTTCTTATTAGCTTCAATTATTCTCACAGTTTTATTTGGATTTAGGTTAAAAAAGGCTAGAAAATCAGTTATATGGAAAGGTGTGCTATTAGGCACCATATTATATATTGCCTTTGCCCTTCAAACTGTTGGTTTACAATATACAACACCATCTAAAAATGCATTTTTAACCGCTGTCAATGTCATCGTTGTACCAATCATTGCCTTTGCCGTTTATAAACGTCGTATTGATGGTTATGAAATAATAGGTTCGATTATGGCTATTGTAGGGATCGGCTGTTTATCCTTGCAAGGGTCTATGACGATGAATATCGGCGACATCTTATCACTAGCATGTGCAGTCGCCTTCGCTTTTGATATTTTCTGTACGAATCTTTTCGTTCAAAAAGAAGATGCTATCGCACTCACAATTATTCAATTCGTAACAGCATCGTTCATAGGAATCATGGTGGTGATCAGTAAAGGCGAAGTGCCAGCTACACTTGAAAAAGAAGCCATTTATTCAATTGTCTATTTAGCCATTTTTTCAACTACCATTGCTTACCTTTTTCAAAATGTGGCAAATCAATATACCACAGCTACAAAAGCAGCCATTATTCTTTCGACCGAATCCTTTTTCGGTATGATATTATCGGTACTATTTTTACATGAAATGTTAACTGGTCGTATGATTATGGGTGCAGTGCTAATTTTACTGGCTATCCTAATCGCCGAAATCAAACCTGCTTATCCCAAAAAACGGATGATAAATAGCTCTCGGTAATCCATATAGATATTTTTACAAAGTCGAATATAAAAATAGTGCCAGCTTGATGGAGCTATTTTTTTTATCTCTAATGAGGATTACCGCTAGTAACAATACTCGTGGTAATCCCAACTACTAATACTGTAATTATAGAAAGTAATAATGTACTAGAGGACAAAAGGAACCCTCCAAATACAATGACGATTGAATCAATAAAAAAGATGAGTACCCCAACATTGATGCCTGTTTTATCGCATAGAAACTGAGCTATAAGATCAGTTCCACCAGTGCTTGTCTGAAACCGGAGCATCAATCCAATACCAAAGCCAACAAGAATCCCCCCTAAAATCGCACTATAGACAGCATCGATTTCAATCAGGTTTCGCACTGGCTTTAACAAATCAATGATAAAAGAAGAACCAATTAATCCATGCACACTATTATAGAAATAAGCCCTATATTTAAACCAAGCAATAATAAAAATTGGAATACTTAAAATGATAATCATCAAACCAATTTTTAGTTTATATAAATAGTGCAAAATTAAAGCTAATCCCACAACTCCTCCATCTAAGATTTCATAGGGCGTTAAGAATAAATTGATACCTAACGATAAAGAAATACTGCCGATAATGATGACTAAGCCTTTCTTTAGAAAAAGCATACCAACCTCCCTCCGAGCACTAAGCATGTACTATATTATGAAAGAATGGAATTGAACAGACTTTACTCCAAGCAAAAATTACTTTAAATCCAACGAAACTTTCTTCTTTCACTGCACGTATAACACTGTAAAATACCAATATTACGAAAAGGGGAATTTTAATGGAGCATGCCCTACTTGAACAGGTAAAGGACACGCGGATATTTTTACGAAAAGAACAACTAGCAACAATATTTGAAGAATTTGATGGCCAACGAATGGCGTTAAATGAGGTTCAGCGTTTAGAGAAATATCGTAAAATGCTAGACAGTCCATTCCGTTTCTTCCGAGGAAGTGCCTATTTATTTTATTTTGATGTTACGAAAGTGCCGTCAATTTTCCATACGGCCGATGTGAGGCCTACTTGGATTCAAGGCGATATGCATATGGACAACTTTGGTGCGTTCCAAAATGAAACAGGTGCTATCGTTTTTGATGTCAATGATTTTGATGAGGGCTATGTTGGCTCTTATTTATACGATGTTATCCGTATGAGCGTTAGTATTGCACTATACCTCGAGGAACAAGGCTTACATAATGCGGCTCAGAAATTGGCCATTCAGCGTTTTTTACAAGGCTATATGGATCAATTAAAACGATTCCAACGTAAACAAGATGATCCACTAACGATAACATTTACAAAGGACAACACAAAGGGACCAATCAAAAAAGTCTTGAAAAAGCTTGAGAACCGTCAACGCTGTCATTTTTTACAAGATATAACGCACATTAACGATGACGGACAGCGTGTTTTCTTATGGAATGAAGAGGTGCAACCTGTATCTGAAGATGAATATGCTGCGATTTCTAACGTGTTGTCCAACTATGCGATTAAAGATATTGCCATTAAACATGGCTCAGGCACTGCATCCATTGGTTTAAAACGCTATTATATTTTAGTAGATGGCGAGACGGACGCTCGAGGAGTTGAAGAGTTAGTGCTTGAAATGAAGGAAGTACGTACGGCTATTCCCGCTTACTTCCTTCCATATAATGAGGCTTTTTGGGCAAACTATGAGCATCAAGGTGCACGTGTTGTTGGTACCCAAAAGGCGATGCATCATTTAGAGGACCCTCATCTAGCTCATGTGACGATGGATGGGCAAGAATATTATATTCGTGAGCGCTCACCTTATAAGAAAAAAGTAAAGCCTAAAAACTACAAAGACTTGGACGATTATTTTGTGACAACAGCCACTATGGGACAGATCGCTGCAAAAATTCATGCACGTGCCGATATTGATTATTCCGATGTTTTTACCTACCATAGTGAGAATGAAATTTTAAATGCTATCGGTAAGGAGCGCAACGTCTTTATTGAAAGTACTATTTTACAAGCAATGCGCTACAAGGAAATTGTTTATGCAGACTATGAGTTGTTTACAACATGGGTAGATCAAAAGTTTAAACATCTAGCAACAGTTTCTGAGTGAACGAAAATAAATAGCTCATTACAATAAGAATTAATCATACGCGGACGAACCAGCTAGCCTCCCCTTCAATACGCTACCTGCGAGGGTCTAGTTGTCCCGTTCCTCCGCAGGATTCTTGTAGCTTTCCGAATCAAGGAGTGGTAGGGTACAATACAACACTTGAGAAGATTGTATAAATTTTTTACAAACCGAGAAGGAACAGTATTGTATGCGTTGGAAATTTTCAAGTCTCAGGTAACACACATTTTGAACAAAAAACCACAGAAAAAAGCAAAAGGTTTTAAAATGCTAGGCATTTCTAAAACCTTTTGTCTTCAATCTAAGCTAGTTCTACTAGCATGCTATTATTTAGATTTAACTAGGAGAGAAAATTCGTTATCATGTAACATATAACACAAAAGTATAAGCTTTTAGTTTATTTATTGGCTTTAAATCATGTCGTTAATAACAGGGGCAACGCTTCGACAAACTGCACTATCTTCTAGGAAAGAGGTCTACATGATCACTTGAAATTTTTTAACTCTAACCACACGACCAAGTGATGGTTATCATAAATTATAGCCCGCCCAAATAACGAAACTTATTTAATTTTTGCTCTAATTCTGTCAAGCAGAAAACCGCCTTTAAATGATTTCGGCTCGTATGAAATAATAAATGCATTCGGTTCAAGTTGTTCTACTAATTGAAACAGCTCTACCTCACGATTTCGCTTCGTCAAAATTTCGTATTTGTAACGATTACTGTCTCTGCCCTCCCCAACATAAATCGTTACTGCAAAACCTTCATTTCGTAACAAATTAACTAATTCTTCGTTTTTATTTTGTGTATTGATTGTCGTATACACATAGCCAATTGCAAGTTTGCGTTCAATTTTTGCTCCAACAAAAATGCCCAAACCAAATCCAATTGCATAAACAATCATTGCTAAAATGCTTTGATCTCCATTAAATACAAGCGAAAGCCCAAACACATAGATTAACATTTCTAGCATTCCAAACATCGCTGCAAGTAAAGTCACATTTTTAACTAAGAATATTGTTCGTAAAGTTAAAAAAGGCACATAGATTAATTGTAGTAATAAAATCAGCAATATATTCTGCATTTTTTAAAACCTTTCGATTTTTTTTTGAAACTACATATTTTATATCAATAAAATTCTAGATGAAAAGGTTACATTCAATAGCGATTGCACCTTAAAACATATATTTTCTTTTGAAAACACTATCAGGTCTACTCTTATTTCTTATTGGCTTAGGGTTTAATAGATTATATGCGTATTCTTTGCTTAATAAACCTTTCTGATAACTATTTCTTTAATTGTAGAATCAGTTTTATATGCCTCCGCCAACAGCAATAGCATCAATTACTATACTTAAGCAATGTTGTTGTAAATTTAACATTTCCCTCTTTTGCCTTTTCATAAACGTTAGGTATACATTTTGCCCAAAAGTCATTGGAGGAGCATCCTATAAACATGTACGTGATATTTTAAATATTGTGCGAAAATCATTCACTTTTCATTCCAGTGTTTCTTCTAACTGATCTAATATAGCAATTAATATAAAGATAGCAAGTCATTTTCATAGCACTTGGTAGCACAACATTTGGGCATGGCCTTCAGAAACTAAAACACTTTCAATAAGTGAGGCCAGTAAATCATAGTAGATTATAAAAATGCCACCGAAAGCAACTAGCCCTGCATCGGGTCATTTTTATGTTTTGGACCTATCATATTAAATAAAATGTTCAGAACAATCGCTGTGACAGAACCGCAGACGATACCATTTGAAGTTAAAATTGCTACGCCAGGAGGAAGTGATGCAAAGATATCTGGAACGACAGATACACCAACACCAAGACCAACTGCTATCGCTGCAATCATGGCGTTTTCCGCTGATTCATTCATAACAGGTACTAGCATGCCCATACCTTGTGTAATGACCATACCGAACATTGCAAGCATTGCCGCACCAAGTACTGGTGTTGGAATGATTGTTGTTAACGCTGCGATTTTTGGTAGAAAACCAAGTGCTACAAGTAGACCACCTGTAATGTAAATGACTTTGCGATTTTTTACGCCAGACATACGTGTAAGTCCTACGTTTTGTGAGAACGTTGTATACGGGAAGGCATTGAAAATACCACCAATTACAGAAGCAAGACCTTCTGAACGGTAACCGCGTGCTAGATCTTTAGAATCTAATTTTTTATTGCAAATATCGCTAAGTGCGAAATAAACCCCAGATGATTCTACTAGCGAAACCATCGCTACAAGCGTCATTGTAAGGATTGCAGTCGCATCAAATGTTGGCATACCAAAATAGAATGGTTGTACCATATGCAAGACGCCTGCATCTGAAACTGGCGTAAAATCGACTTTACCCATGAACATACCTAAGACTGTACCTGCCACTAATCCGATTAAAATCGAAATCGCACGGACGAAGCCTGTGGAGAAACGATAAACAACTAAAATAATAACTAATGTAATAAACGCTAAAGCAACATTCGAACCAGATGCAAAATCTGGTGCGCCTTGTCCACCTGCCATATTGTTCAATGCAACTGGTAATAAAGAGATACCAATAATTGATACAACAGAACCTGTTACAACTGGTGGGAAGAATTTCACTAGCTTACCAAAGAAACCTGCAATCACTACCACGATTAAACCTGATGCAATAATCGAACCATAAATATCTGTAATCCCTTGCTCAGGATTTGTACCGATTGCAATAATTGGACTAACCGCTGTGAACGTACAACCCAGTACTACAGGTAAACCAATACCGATAAACTTACCAGAATATACTTGTAACAGTGTTGCGACACCACACATCATAATGTCAATCGCCACTAAATACGTCATTTGCTTAGCATCAAAGCCAAGCTTCCCACCAATAATAAGTGGTACTAAAATGGCACCAGCATACATCGCAAGTAAGTGTTGAATAGAAAGTGTCGTTGCTTTAAAGTTATTCATTACGCGCGATCCTCCGCAAATGTTACTTTGCCGTCTTCTAGAGAATTGACAATTGCTAAAGATTCAACGCGAATACCTTGTTCTCTTAATAATTTTCCGCCATCTTGGAAGCCTTTTTCAATAACAATGCCGACTCCGACAACATTTGCACCTGCTTGAGATGCGATGTCTAATAATCCTTTCACTGCTTCACCATTTGCTAGGAAGTCGTCAACGATTAAGACATTATCGTCTGCGTTTAAGAAACTACGTGATACGGAAATATCGTTTGTTTCGTTTTTTGTGAAAGAATGTACTTTGGAAGAAAAAAGATTATCTGATAATGTTAAAGATTTACGTTTACGAGCAAATACAACTGGTGCCCCAATTTCAAGTCCCAACATTACAGATGGTGCAATACCCGAGGATTCGATTGTTAGCACTTTCGTAATAATTTGGTCCGAGAAGCGATTCGCAAACTCATGTCCAATTTCCTTCATAAGTTGAGGGTCGATTTGATGATTTAAAAACGAATCTACTTTTAATACAGATGAAGAAAGCACTTTACCTTCTTGCATGATTTTGTCATGTAATAACTTCATTTCCTTAAATCCTTCTTTCTTATAATAATAGAAAAAAACGCTGAATACTTTGGTTCCATTCATCTATGAGTGGAGCAAAGCGTTCAGCGCGAAAACGTCGAAACAATTAGAAAAACGGCTCACTATCTTGCAGGAGGTTTTCTAAAATATTGCTACCCATAGTCGATTCATTTACGGTAAATCGGTAGAAACTCGCGAGCCCTATTCTCGCTATTATATGAGTGAAATAGTATTAAGCTGTTAGAATGCCCTTATTATAAACATCCATTTTTCTGAATTCAACATGAATATTAATAATAGGATTATTGTAAATTTTCGGAATTAACTGGTATTTCATCGATTTTTGATAGCGAACGTTCGTGTTTCACATCAATATTCTGATTATATCAGACTATTTTCGACCATGCTAGTCATTATTTCGATAAATGAAAAGGTACTGTCATAATGACGACATTTCTGTGAAATAACAGCGAGGTACGAATTAATAGACTCGATTGATTGTGTAACATATGATGCCAGCCCTTTTTCGGTAAAAATTGCGGAATGACGACCGTTACTTGGTAGCCCGTTTTCGCATATTGATGTTCAACCTTATCGATAAATTTTTTCAACGGTTGCGTAATACTTCGATACTGTGAATAGTACGTTACAAGCCGCACATCTGGTTGCCAAGCCTTCCATTTCTCTTCAAATGCTCTTGCGTCTGCTTGATCGAACGCCACATAGAAAGCAATAATCTTTTCGACCTTCAGAGACTGCGCATAATGTAATGAATTTTCCACCACTTTCGTAATACCAGCAACCGGTACAATGAAGACATTGCCCTCTACATTTGGTAATTCTACATGATCTAATCTAAGCTGTTCCCCCACTGCATCATAATGTAACTTTATACGATGAAACAGCCAAATAATAATTGGTAAGAATATAAATACAGGCCATACTTGGGCTAATTTTGTCACGAAAAACATCATCGCTACAATAAAAGAAATCGCTGCACCGATCGTATTGACCGTAAATTTCGCAAGCCAGCCACTTGGCTTTTCGCGCCACCATTTTCGCATCATCCCCGTCTGTGCTAAGGTAAACGGGATAAAAACGCCCACTGCATAGAGTGGAATTAAATGCTCTGTTGTCCCGTCAAACAAAATAATTAGCACAATCGCCGCTACACCTAACATCAAGATCCCATTTGAGTAACCGAGTCGATCCCCACGAATTTGGAATATTCTTGGGATAAAACCGTCCTTCGATAAATTTACTGCAAGTAACGGAAAAGCTGAATAACCTGTATTGGCAGCAAGCACTAATATCATCGCTGTTGTTCCTTGCACAATATAATAAAATAGATTGCGCCCAACACTCGCCTCGGCAATTTGTGACACGACTGTTGCCTCTGCATTTGGTGCCACTCCATAGAAATAGGCTAGACTTACGATGCCAATAAATAGCACCGCTAAAATGCCACCCATTGCTAGCAAAGTTTTTGCTGCATTTGTCGGAGCAGGATTTTTAAAGTTCGGTATGGCATTAGAAATTGCTTCTACACCTGTCAAAGCAGAACTTCCCGAAGCAAATGCCTTTAATAATAAAAACAAGCTAATTCCCGCAACTGGGGTACCGATCTTGGGATGAAAGTCAGCAGGTACTTGCCCTGTTGCCACATTATAAATTCCTACTCCAATTAATAGAAGCATTACTGCAACAAATAGATATACAGGGTAAGCTAAGATTGATGCAGACTCTGTAACACCACGTAAATTTAAAAGCGTTAAACAAATAACAAAGAACACAGCAATTGCTACGTTGTATGCATGCAGGCTCGGAAATGCCGAAGTAATGGCATCTGTTCCCGCAGATACGCTAACAGCAACTGTTAATATATAATCGACGAGTAGTGAACCACCCGCTACAAGACCTGCATTGACACCTAAATTTTCACGAGAAACTACATAGGCCCCACCACCGTGTGGATACGCATAAATAATCTGACGATACGATAAAATGAGTGCTAGGAGCAACACTACCACTCCAGCTGCTATGGGTAAAGAGTACCAAAAGGCAACTGTACTCACAGTCATGAGCACTATTAAAATTTGTTCTGGCCCATATGCTACTGATGACAATGCATCAGATGATAAAATGGCAAGAGCCTTTGTTTTACTAAGCTTTTGTTCCCCGAGTGCATCGGATTTTAGAGGCTTTCCGATAACAAAACGTTTGAATGAGGATCCCATACTAAACACCTTCTAGTTTCATAGAGTGTGTTTCTCGTTTCTAAATCAATATTCGCCTAGACAAGTACCTGCCGCTTCACTACCGGTACACGATAGCTGAAAGAAGATAAAAAACGTCTACAAGTCATCACTAAATACGACTTGTAGACGTTTTTTCGTCTGCAAGCTTCAATTTTTCTGCTCTTAACGCTTACGAGGTTAGCTGTCGGATTCGGGCCATGAGTAGCCCTACTCTTCAGTAAGTAATAAAGAGATTCACCCCTAGGATTGCCTAGACAATCCACCAAAATCGGGTCCCCCGCGTCTATTTGCTTCAGCGATTTAGAAATTTGAAACTTTTATAATGATGTCATATTACGCTTGTAAATTAAAAAAGTAAAGGAGAAAAGTATAGGTAGTAAAAATTTTTTGGTATCATTTTTCCAATGATACGTATTTTACTTGTTTTTAATACGTCTTTCCTTCAAAGAAAAAAGCTATCTTAAAAGTAAGTTGCTACTTTTAAGATAACTTTTCACATTAGTCTTCGATATCTTGTTCAAACTTTACAATTTCACCTGTAGAAGCATTGATGTCAATTTCGTATTCGAACTGTCCGTCGATGATTTCAATTTCATAAACGCCATTATCTAGCTTAACTTTTGTTACGGTGCCCTTTGCCTTTGTTAAGGCTTTTTCCATAGCTTGTGCTTTTGTGATTTTGGTAGTAGTAGATGTGTTATTTTCTATCAAATCACCTTCGTCATCATCTCGAAGTTCTTTCTTTTGATTTAAAAGTTTACCTGTATAGGCATCAAATTTTAAATCATATTCTTCTGTTTCAGTGTACACCTCAACCTCGTATATAGAACGGTAACGATTCTCATCAAACTCAATATCTGTCACCGAACCGTCTACTACAGCCAATGCTTTTTTTTCGATTTCCTGCATCGTTAAGACCTTTTTCTCTTGTGCATTACCTGTTAACAAAGTTGTCGCGCCAATAACAGTACCTACGCCGAGTGTTGCTACTAAAGCTGGAATTACAATAATTTTCTTCACGTCCATCTCTCCTTTGTTTTATCTATCCTTAGCTTAACAAGCCAAGATGATAGGATCATAAGAGAAACATTAGAATTTCATGAGAAAAAAATTTTAAAACTTTTCATCAATTCTTAATTATCTTTGTCCCATGTAACGGACATGACTTTACCGGAAATGGCATGTATTTGAAAAACAGCTTCATCCTTATCTGTTTCGATTTCTACTAAGTAATAGCCACCATCCTCTGTTTCCTCAAAATCAACTGAATCCACTTCACCATTTAGTTGTTGCAAAGCAATTTGAATCGCCTGCTGCTTAGCAATTACACTGGTTCCTTCTTCAGGCTCTGTCACTGGCTGTACATCTGTCTCTGATAACACCTCTCCAGTATAAGCATCAAGGGCCAGTTCTTTCTTCATCTCCTCTTGTTCAACCTGCACCATATAGGTAGAATCCGTTAACCTCACACTTTCTATAACGCCAGGGGTATAAGCTAATGCTCGCTGCCGAATTTGCTCTTCTGTTAGCACTTTACTGGCGGATTTCTTAATTATTAAATTACTTACCTGTTGCGTATGTTGATTCAGCTCAACAGCATAGGTGGCTTCACCACGCGAAAATACTATTTCGTAATTCTCGCCTCTTTGTTTTATGTGCTCAACATGCCCATTATAGAGTTCCTCGATACGCAGTACTGCCCCTGTTTCACTTAGCGGTTCTTCATGAAAGAAACGATTTTGTAAAAACCATAGTGCGAAGCTGCTCAAAATGATTATCGCAAAAATAGGGATAATCCACTTTTTCATCGCCGTTCCTCCTTCGGTACACGTAGTGTAAAGCAAGAACCTTCTCCAACTTCACTTTCGACCTCAATTGTCACGTTTAGCTGTTGTGCAAGCTCCTGCGCAATTGCTAGCCCTAAACCTGTTCCACCTGTTTTTCGATTGCGATCCTCCCCTACTCGGTAAAATCGATCAAATAAATGTGGAATATGTTCAGCAGGAATACCTACACCAAAGTCTTGAATCGAAACAAGAACATGGCTAGAGGTTTCTGTTGCATGTAACTGCACTTCGCCTTCACTATATTTGCGTGCATTGTCGAGCAAAATGAATAGCAGTTGCTTAAGCATTTTTTCATCACTATAAATATATTTTGGAATCTCTGCATCAACAATAAATGGGCGCTGATATGCTTGTTGCATTTGAGACGCGACTTTTTTAAGTAACGAATTAAGCTCTAATTGTCCCCACTGCACCTCGAGATGTTCCTTATTTTTCGCTAAATCTAATAATTTCAGCACCATTTCATGCATACGTGCTGATTCATTTGCAATTGCTTGTAAAGATTCTTGCGCCACTTCTTTGTTCTCAACACCTCTGCGTAATAGTAATTTTGCATAGCTTTCAATCACCGTAATAGGTGTTTTCAGCTCATGGGAAGCATTTGACACGAATTGCTGCTGTTTTTGATAGTGCTGTTCGAGCTTTTCCATCATGCCGTTAAACGTATGACTAATTTCAGTGAGCTCATCACCATGCTTTTCGTGGATTTCAATTTTTTCATATTTCCCGGTCGCAGCGCTTTTCTGCATTGCTTGACTTAAATGTTCCAGCGGATGTAAAATCAGACGGCCAAGTGCAAGACTTGCTAAAAAAATGGGTATCGACGCTACCAGTGTAACGACGACTAATATAATTTTAAGTAGGCCCATCATTTTTGCCACGTCTTCCATTGATTGCTTAAGCTCCACCTGTACCACCGTACCATCAGTCCAAATGGCAGGCATATCAAACGTAATGTAAGGTACGTCTGGCATATTAAGTTTTGTTTGTACCTTCATCTTCAACTGCTCTCCGTCGTAAATATAGACCGCTCCATCAGTTGGCATATAGGCTCGCAAAACCTGTTGCAAATTTGTTTGTTGATCTAGTTGACTGAGCGTCATACTAAGCTCATCTGCACGCTGCTGAAGTTGTTTTTCTTCTGTATTATAAGCAAACTTTTCATATAAAAAGTAAATGCCACTATTCGTCGCCACTAATATAACTAACATCAATAACGTTGTTAGTAGATGAATTTTTGTTTTAAGTCTCATGCTTGTGCTCCTTTAGCACATAGCCAACACCACGAACTGTATGGATAATTGGTGTTTCTGCAGCGACTTCAAGTTTTTGACGTACATATCGGATATAAACATCTACAACATTCGTGTCGCCATAATAATCGTAGCCCCAAACTGCCTCTAAAATTTGTTCGCGTGTTAGTACTTGTTTTGGATGTTTCAGTAAATATAAAAGTAGGTCATACTCACGTGGTGTTAATTGTACATTTTTATCGTAATAGACAACTTCTCTTGTTTGTTCATCGATGGATAAATACCCATATATTTGTGATACTTCTTGGCTATTGGATTTTTGTGAAAATCTTAATGCTGTACGAATGCGTGCAAGTAATTCCTCAATGTCAAATGGTTTGGTTATATAATCATTTGCGCCTAGATCCAGCCCCTTCACTTTATCCTCGACATCACTTTTGGCTGTAAGCAGTATGACAGGTGTTTGTAACTCTGTCGAACGAATTCGCTTTAACACATCAATCCCACTCATCTCAGGCAACATCACATCAAGAAGAATCAAGTCCCATTGTTGTTCACGATATTTCAGTAGGCCATCCGCTCCCGTATGAGCCATCTCTGCTTGGTAGCCTTCAAATTGAAGCTCTAATTGTAATACTCGAGCAATGCTTTCTTCATCTTCTATTATTAAAATTCGATTCGTCATGTGGTGTCATTCCTCACCGTTTTCTTTTCATCGTAAACCACAGAGGGTGTTAAAGTCTAATTAGAAAATGATGAGAAAATTAACGTCAGATCGTGTCGTCCTTTAAATGCCTTAGAGTAAAACTTAGAAACTCCCATCAACGACTTTAACACCTGCCTTAGCAGGGGATTTTTATAGAATTTTTATCCAATATAAATTTTTTTTAAGAAATGAGCAAACAACTTCACATTTTTCACTTCTAGTAATAAAATAGTAGTGTATTATTTTTCCTCAAGGAAACTTTATTTCTTTAATGACATTTTTTGAAACGAGGGAACATTATGGTTTATAAACGCCGTGTAAGACCGACAGCTGAAGCGGTTTTAGCTGGCGACATTAAAGGCTGGAGACGAATACTGCCTTTCCTCGGTCCAGCTTTCATCGCAGCTGTTGCCTATATAGATCCTGGCAACTTTGCAACAAATATTACAGCTGGCTCCCAGTACGGCTATTTACTACTGTGGGTTATAGCATTCTCGAATTTAATGGCCGTACTTATTCAATCTCTATCCGCGAAGTTAGGCATAGCGACAGGAAAGAATTTACCGGAAGTTTCACGTGAACACTTTTCTAAAAAAACATCAATCTTTTTATGGATACAAGCTGAATTAGTCATAATCGCAACTGATCTTGCAGAATTTATTGGCGCAGCACTCGGTCTTTACTTATTGTTTAACATCCCGATGCTACCTGCCGCATTGATTACAGCAGTTGGCTCATTCGCTATTTTAGAATTGCAACGTAGGGGTTTTAGAGCGTTCGAAGCAGGCATTTCTGGCATGGTGTTAATTGTCGTATTAGCATTCGCGTTCCAAACATTTTTAGCACAGCCACAATGGGGCGATGTTGCAACAGGGATTTTCACACCACAATTTAAAGGTGTCGATTCACTATTACTTGCAACAGGTATTCTAGGAGCAACAGTTATGCCACACGCGATATATTTACATTCTTCCTTAACGCAAAGCCGCGTTGTTGGTCGAAATGAAGGGGAAAAGCGACGTATTTTCCGTTTCGAGTTTATCGATATTGTAATAGCAATGATAATTGCAGGTGCGATTAATATGAGTATGCTAATCATTGCAGCAGCTGTGTTCCATACACAAGGGTTAGTGGTAGAAGATTTAGATATAGCCTATAACGGGTTACGTGATGCACTTGGTCCGATGGCAGCAGTCTCCTTCGGTCTCGGACTTCTCATTGCAGGTCTTGCAAGCTCTTCTGTCGGGACATTAGCAGGGGATGTAGTTATGCAGGGCTTTATTCGAAGAAAAATTCCATTGTACTTACGCCGTGCAATAACTATGATTCCTCCGATCGCCATTATTGCCTCTGGTGTCAATGCAACCTACGCACTTGTTCTAAGTCAAGTCATTCTGTCATTTGGTATTGCTTTTGCTCTTGTTCCCCTTGTCATGTTTACAAGTAAACGAGACATTATGGGCAGCCTTGTCAATCATCGTGTAACAACAGGACTAGGTTGGACTGTTGTGGTAATAGTTGTTGCATTAAATATATATTTATTATGGGAAACTATATTTGCTTAAAAAATGCCAGGTGCTCTAACAATTCAAAATTGTTATAGTTCCTGGCTTTATCTTGTATCCGAAACGTTCAATATTCAGAATTGTTTGGGTGCCAGGCACCCTTAAACATCCACACTATCAATGTTGCGAATGGATAAGTAGGCAACACTAATACCGATGATTGCTAATGTTATCGGGATAACTATAATGTCATTTAATGAAAAATTACCTGTATTCGAGGATACGACCATGACAATTAATAAGGAAGAAAGTATAGTTGTTGGAATCGAGTATTTTTTCATGCCAAAGTACAAAGGAATAAGTGACATTCCTGTTGCTGCAATAGCATTCATCAGCATAGAAGGAAGATGTTGCACAACTACAGAAATAGTTAATGTATCTGGAATTAATTGATAGGTTACACTAATGAAACAAAATATAGCCGTAATAAACATATTCGAAATAACAATGGCACTAAACGTAAAAGTGATGACAATTGCAAGCTTTGCAGCAATTAATTTTTTTCTTTTAATGGGATACATAAACGCCGTAGTAATTGTTCGATTTTTATATTCCCCGATAATCAGCTTGGCAATTAATGTTGCCGCAAAGACAATAAATACTCCCCTTACAAACGAATCAATGACTTTTAATGCTATCTGATAGTTTTCGAGGGCAATATCCCCTTCAATTTTCGAGATAAACAAGATCATAAACATAAAACCTAATATGACGAAATTTGCGATAACCGCTCCTTTTACATAAGAGCCTAATTGATATTTCCTCATTTCTAAACGCATTAAATTAAGCACTTACGACACCCCCATTAATTAATTTTAAAAAATACTCTTCCAATGAGCTTGTTTTCTTGCTGATTCCTTCTATATCAATATCATGTTCAATGAATGCTTTTGAAATGTCCTTTTGTGAAATGGACGTTTCATAAATACGTATACAGTTCTCATCCATTAGTTTAAAGTTGGCAATGTTTAATGTATTTTCTAAAATAAAGGTAGCTTTTTTGCCATCACTCACAATTACTTCAATATACTCCGATTGACTTCTATTGATATTATCCATTGAGACCTCTGTTATTAACCTACCATTATTAATAACACCAATCGTGTCAGCCAATTGTTCAATCTCTCCTAAAATATGACTAGAAACAATAATGGTTATGCCATATTCTTTACAAAGCATCAAGAATAACTCACGAAGCTCTTTGATTCCAATTGGATCAAGTCCGTTTATGGGCTCATCTAGGATAAGTAATTCTGGTTTTGTGATAATTGCTCGTGCAATGCCCAATCGTTGTTTCATACCAAGAGAAAAGTCTTTTACACGCTTTCTATCCGTATTTGTTAGCTTTACTAAATCAAGTACATGACTAATTTCATTTTTATCGTAATACCCCATATATTCGCAATGTAGTTCCAAAGTTTCTCTAGCCGTTAACTTTTCATAGAAGATTGGATATTCAATAATAGTTCCCATCCTTTTTAGGACTTCGTAGGATTGATCCGTTAATTTTTCGCCAAAGATTTCGATGTCCCCACTTGTTGGCTTTATAAGGTTGGTTAGCATTTTCATAAAAGTCGTTTTCCCTGCACCATTAGGACCTAAAAAGCCGTATATCTCTCCCTTTTTTACATGCATATTGACGCCAGAAACAACTTCCTTTCCTTCATATACTTTTGTAAGCTGATTTGTCTTCACTATATATGTCATATATACCTCTCCCTAATATGTGTCTTTCTTTATTATAAAAAGTAAAACTCTCTATTTTATTACTTGATTCTTACATATTTCTTAAATGAAGAAGAAAAGCCTGTAGAGCATGATCAGCTCTACAAGCAGACTTCTTTAATACATGATTCTTTTTAAAGAAACAGTAAAAATCGTTTTCTCATAAGGGATACTCGAAAGATGAATGGAGCCATTCAAAATTTCAACAAGTCGCTTTGTAATGGTTAAGCCAAGCCCACTCCCCTGGAATATTTTATTCCTTGAATCTTCCAGCGTATACAGTCTTTCAAAAACATTATCTACATGGTATTCATCGATACCCTTTCCACGATCCCAAACATCAATATAAATATTTACATCGTCATTTCTTACAGCTAATCCAATCACTTTTCCTTCTGCACCATAAGCAAGTGCATTAGATAATAAATTATTCAATATTCTATCGAGCGCCTCTTCATTGCCAAGAGCAAAAATAGGTGTCTCTGGTACCGCAATATCAATTTCAAGTCCCATAGACGTTACTATATCGTAAAACGAGAGGATATTTTTTCTACAAATTTCACTTACATTCACTTTCGTTATTGGATAATCTGTATCGCCTGCTTCAATTTTAGCAAGATCGAAAAATGTATGGATAATGCTCAATACTTCCATTGTTTTCGAATGAACGCCCGACAGCAATCGTTGCCGCTCTTCATCGCTTATCGGCTTATCTAGTTGTAGCATTTCGATATATCCAAGGACTACTGTTAGTGGCGTTTTAAGATCATGAGAAATATTAGCAAGCATCTTTTTCATTGAATCTTCCATTTTTCGATGCGTAGCCAAAATCCGTTGATTATGATCCAGTAATGTATTCATGGCATTAAGCAACTGCTTTATTTCATGATTTGTCGTCGAAACTAGAATCTTTTCATTTGTTTGTTCAGTAATTATTGCTTGCAGCTTTTTATGCATGTAATGAATAGTAGCATGTTGATCCTTCTTTTCTTTCATTTGAAAGCAAATAATCCCAAAGAGTAATACAATAATAATCGATAGCAAGAAAACCATACGATCAACCTTCTAACTTATAGCCAATGCCCCATAATGTCTTAATATATTGGGGATTAGATGGATCATCTTCAATTTTTTCTCGTAGCCTTCTTATATGCACATTGATAATATTTTCATCACCATAATATTCATCATTCCAAATCTGCTGATAGATTTGTTGCTTTGTAAATACGCGATTACAATTAGTCGCAAACAGTTTTAAAATGCCAAACTCCTTTGAGGTAAGTTTCACTTTTTGATGATTTTTTTCTACTGAAAAATTGATAATATCAATCGATAAATCACCAACTATCAATACATCTTGCTTTTCTTCTATATGATTCGAATACTTTGTCGCTCGCCTAATGGCAGCTTTCACCCTAGCTGAAAACTCCAACATTGAAAAAGGCTTTGCAATATAATCATCTGCTCCTAATCCTAACCCTAGTGCTTTATCTACATCACTATCTTTTGCGGACATAATAATAATGGGGAGTGCCTCTTTTTGACGAATAATTTTTAATACTTCTAATCCGTCAAGTTTCGGTATCATAATATCCAAAATCACTAAATCAAACAAAGTACTTACACATTGTTGTACAGCCTCTTCACCATTTGAAACAGATGTAACGGCAAATCCTTCCATCAATAAAAAATTCTCCACCATTTCACGAATGGCTTCATCGTCTTCTACTAGTAATATATGTTTTTGCATAACGTGCACCTCTTCTTAAGAGAAACTTTTCACAAACTGTTACCACTCATAAAATCTATTCGAAATGTTAATATAACTTTCCATATCTATAATACCTTACCATAAATAAGAAATTTTTTTTTTTATTTCATACTAAAAAAAGCTATCCCGTAAGTCATATTACAATGACTTACAGGATAGCTCCATTGTCTATCTCTTATTTTTCCACTTCTAAATCACAGTCCTTGAGTGGAATCATTTTTGTTTTATTTTTCACTTTAAAGCCAATCCATAATGCTAAAAATAGTGGTATTCCAATGTATGATACAAGCATGCCGTACCAGTCAATCGTTTCACCTGTAAAGGCTGTGTAGTTTTGACCAACTACAACAATCATACAAACCGAAAACGCAAAAATCGGACCAAATGGATATAGCTTCGCTTTATAGGGTAGTAATTTAGAATCTAAGCCTTGAGCCTCGAAAGCTCTACGGAAACGGTAATGGCTAAAGGCAATACCAAGCCATGCTATGAAGCCTGACATACCTGAGGCATTTAGTAACCATATATAGACAACCCCATCACCAAAAAATGACGCAAGAAATGCTAGACTGCCTACTGCTAATGTCGCCATTAAAGCATAAATTGGAATGCCTCGACGACTTAACTTCATGAAGACCTTTGGTGCATGTCCATCAACTGCTAGTTGCCATAGCATACGAGATGATGCATATAGACCTGAGTTCCCCGCAGAAAGCATTGCTGTTAAAATAATGGCATTCATCAGTGAAGCCGCAAAGGCAATACCTAATCGATCAAATACTAATGTAAATGGAGATACCGCAATATCTTCAGATAGTAAACGTGCATCGGTAAATGGAATAAGCATACCAATTGCGGCAATCGCTAAAATGTAGAACAAAATAATACGCCAGAAAACAGATTTTACGGCCTTAGGAATATTTTTTCCAGGGTCGTCTGTTTCCCCCGCTGTAATACCAAGTAGCTCAGTCCCTTGGAACGAGAATCCTGCTGCTAAGAAAATACCAAATGTAGCAAGAAAGCCACCATGGAATGGCCCATCACTAATAAAGAAATTCGTGAAGCCTACTGGTGCTTGTCCGCCCAAAATACCAAAAATCATCAGAATACTGATAATAATGAAGACAATAACAGTCGCAACCTTTATCATTGCAAACCAATATTCACTTTCACCGTAGCTTTTTACCGATAAAAGATTAAATGATAGTACGATGACAATAAACAATACTGTCCAAAGTGCAGACGAGCTATCTGGGAACCAGTATTTCATAATAAGTGAGACAGCTGCAATTTCTGCTGCAATCGTAATTGCCCAGTTATACCAGTAATTCCAACCAAGTGCAAAACCAAGAGCTGGATCCACAAACTTACTTGCATACGTACTAAACGACCCCGAGGAAGGCATATAAGCAGCCATTTCTCCTAAGCTTGTCATTAAAAAATAAACCATAATGCCGATTAAGGCGTAAGCAAGCAATGCTCCACCAGGGCCTGCCTGTGCAATGGCACCACCACTAGCTAAAAATAGCCCAGTACCAATTGTACCGCCTAACGAAATCATTGTTATATGACGACTTTTTAATTCTTTTTTCAGCTTCGGTGGTTTATGTCCAAGCTGATTAACCTTTATTTCACTCACGTTAAAGCTTCCTTCCTTTTATAAGAGGCACTCAATTTCGTCTCGACGTCATTGTACCCATTGCCTTCACGCATCATAACATTCGTGCTTTCGATACAGACAAATAATGCGTACAAATCAGTCATCGGAGATTCTATTCTTATGAAAGCAGGTAACAAAATCCCTACTAAATAAAAATAAAAAACGCCATCACATGAACGATGTGATGGCTAAGTTAATCCCCAGTTCTTTCTAATGATAGCGCAACACGTCATTCCAACGTGACAGTTCTGTTCCTTTCGGAAACAGCCCCAGCATGAGGTTTTCAAGTCCCCTCACACTTCGGCGGTATTTCCTTTCAGCTAACATCTTTAATGCTTGTCATTTCCGTTAGCGTACTTATAAACACCGCGACCTCTACCTCAATACAAACATGAGGCATATAATTATTAAATTTATGATGTTATTCAGTCTATCATATGACGATTGACATTTCAACAGCAATAGTAATGTTCGATATTTTATGAATTTTCTACTATTTTTAATAGTGTGATAAAGTGGTATAGTTGTTCGAATTATTAATGTTTTAATTCAAGGAGGACTTATTTTGACAACTAATGAATATTCTACTCATCCTAGCAAAAAGATTAGCTGGAAGGGAAAAACTCTGTTACTTGTCATCGGTGTTATTTTTATAGCTTCTACATTACGAATGCCACTAACTGTCGTTGGTCCAATTATTTCCTTCATTCGTGAAGGTCTTGGGATTTCCAACGTACTCGCCGGCTTTTTGACAACAATTCCATTATTAGCTTTTGCGATTATATCACCGTTTGCCCCAATGGTTGCACGCAAATTAGGTTTAGAATTAACATTGTTTTTATCAACAATCTTACTAGCATTTGGCATTGTAACTCGATCCCTTGGTACAACTGCATTACTCGTTCTCGGAACGATACTAATTGGGGTTGCAATTTCTTTTGGTAACGTGCTTATACCAGGTTTACTGAAACTGAAATTTCCTTACCAGGTTGGTTTACTAATGGCATTCTTCACCGTGTCTATGAATCTTTCAGCAGGCGTAGGGGCTGGTGTTAGTTATCCAGTAGCCAATTCCCCTCTTGGTTGGCAAGGGGCTCTCGCAATAGCTCTTATTCTAGTTGTCTTAACAATTTTGGTTTGGATACCACAATTAAAATCAAATAAACCTGAACCTGCTGTCGCATCTACGAAAGCGCGTATACCTTTATGGAAATCACCTGTAACTTGGGCTGTAACGGGAGCAATGGGGTTACAATCACTAATATTTTATACAACGGCGGCATGGATACCTGAAATTTATATAGCCCAAGGGCTCGCTGCTGACCGTGCTGGCTGGATGTTTTCAACAATGCAGTTTTCACAGATACCTATGGCCCTAGTTGTACCTATTATTGCAAGCAAAATGAAATCCCAACGTCCACTTGTCATAATTTTTACAGTGTTTTATGTCATTGGCTTTATTGGTTTGGTAATGGAATGGACAAGTCTTGCAGTTCTTTGGATGGTGCTTCTTGGCTTAGCCGGAGGAGCTTCATTTGCGTTAGCGATGATGTTCTTCACTCTGCGTACACGGACGGCCTACGAAGCAGCTGATTTATCTGGCTTTGCACAATCTATAGGCTATTTACTAGCAGCAGTTGGACCAATCTTATTTGGTTATCTGCATGATTTATTTAGGGGCTGGAACATCGCTGGCTGGCTCTTCGTCGTGGTGGCAACGCTACTTTTCTTCTGCTCTATGAGAGCTTCTAAGGATGACTATGTGAATTGAAAAAGGCAGCTCATGTACTTATGATGAGCTGCCTTCTATTTAGTAAGGGGGCTTCTGATAGAAATAGTTTGGTGTATTGTAAACATTAACGAATGGCTTATGAAAGATATGTGTTGCAGCGGGTGATATTGGCGGAATTAGCCACGCCCAGTTACCTGTTAGATCTCTTTCTGCCTTCTGTTCTGCTTCTTCAAACAGCTTAAACTGTTGTGCTGCCGTATGATGGTCCACAATGCTTACACAGTCTTCTTTAAAGGAATGAAGCACTGCAATATTCAATTCAACTAGTGCACGATCTCGCCAAAGAGATGCCTGCTTTGTCGTATCAAGCTCAAAAATTTCTGCTATCGCTGGTAGCATATTATAGCGGTCAGGATCGGCTAAATTGCGTGCACCTATTTCTGTGCCCATATACCAACCATTGAATGGTGCCGCCTGAAAATCGATTCCCGCCATTTGGAAGCGCATGCTCGATATAATTGGTACAGCATACCATTTTAAGTCAAGCTCCTTGACCTTAGTACATTCTGGATGACGAATTGGCACTTCTAAAATATATTTATGTGGGATTGTAAATAATTGTGGTGCACGATTATCCACCTGCACAATAAGAGGCAGTACATCAAACGCCGTTCCCTCACCTTGCCAGCCTAGCGATTTGCATATTTTTGTAAAAGCGATGGAATGTGGATCACCAATGATCCCTTCCTCCGTTTCATAGCCTGCATAACGGATAAGCTGATGATTCCAAATACGCACACGTTGTGCTGCAAACACCGTAATAGTAGGCCGGATTTTTCCATCATTTGTTGCATACTGAATATGTGCAAGTAATGTTTCAAAAATTGACTGTTCATCTAAGATATCTCGCGCATCAACAACATGTAGCGATTGCCAAAATAAGCGACCGATGCATTTATTACTGTTGCGCCAGGCTACCCTTGCTCCAAAGATTAGTTCTTCTGTTGTTGGATTATATTCTCCCTCAGATTCAACCTGTTGTAATCTATTTGCCAGCCATGTTTCAGGCTCATTTTGTTCCGATTGATAAAGTGCTAAAAACCGCTGTACCTCTTGTAATTTCATGTCGATTTCCTCCATCTACCCTCATATTAGAGCAATGGAACTAGATTCACCACGAAAAAATCTACTAGAAAACATACATATTGTATATATGAAATACTTTGTTCAAATTTAAACTCTGACTCTTTGCAATTTTACCCTTGCATCTATACCTTACAGCAAAAATAGATTCGAAATAAATCTTTTTACACTTCTATCACCTAAACCTGTTGGCGTACAGAACAGGTAATGCTCAAAAAACTTCAAAAAATCAGAACCACCAGTATAACTGGTGGTTTGCTCTGCGCGTGAAACGCTGGGGTACTGGCCCATGTCTAAAGACATCCTGAATGTCCGCCAACCGCACTCCGTTTCCACACCAACCGCTAAAGCGGCTTACTTATTTTTTCTTTCTCTTGATTTCTTCTCCTGTGAACGGGTCAATGAATTCATTCATTGTCATTTGATCATGTAGGATATCTTCTTGTAATTGGTTCTTTATATATTCTTGAATCACTTTTCGATTTCGACCGACTGTATCCACATAGTATCCTCGACACCAAAATTGTCGATTTTCATATCGATATTTTAAATTGGCATGTCGATCGAAAATCATTAAGCTACTCTTCCCTTTTATATAGCCCATGAACGAAGATACACTTAGTTTCGGCGGTATACTCACCAACATATGTATATGATCCGGACATGCTGTTGCCTCAATAATTTCTACACCTTTTTCTTTCACACAACTGACGTAGTATTCTTCCTACATCCGCCTTAATTTGACCATAAATAACTTGTCTTCTATATTTTGGTGCGAAGACGATATGATACTTACAATTCCATGTTGTATGTGCTAAACTTTTATTATCCATTTTGGAGACTCCTTTCGTACGAAGTCGGTTGACCTGACCTTATTGTACGATTGGAGTTTTTTTTGTCCATAGCTAAAAGCTTTCCGGAACCCCCCGCATAGCAGGGGGTTTTCAAAGAATACAAAAAAAAGCATGTAGCAACAACGTGCTACATGCTAGATGACCCGTACGGGATTCGAACCCGTGTTACCGCCGTGAAAGGGCGGTGTCTTAACCGCTTGACCAACAGGCCATGGCTCCGAAGGCAGGACTCGAACCTGCGACAACCTGATTAACAGTCAGGTGCTACTACCAACTGAGCTACTTCGGAATAATGGTGGGCCTAAATGGACTCGAACCATCGACCTCACGCTTATCAGGCGTGCGCTCTAACCAGCTGAGCTATAGGCCCCCAATTTTGGAGCGGGTGATGAGAATCGAACTCACGACATCAGCTTGGAAGGCTGAGGTTTTACCATTAAACTACACCCGCATTTAAGGTGGGTCAGGACGGAATCGAACCGCCGACACTTAGAGCTTCAATCTAATGCTCTACCAACTGAGCTACTGACCCATAAATAAAGACTTCTTTAAAAGAATTAAAATGGCGGTCCCGACCGGGATCGAACCGGCGATCTCCTGCGTGACAGGCAGGCATGTTAACCGCTACACCACGGGACCATTTGGTTGCGGGGGCCGGATTTGAACCAACGACCTTCGGGTTATGAGCCCGACGAGCTACCACTGCTCCACCCCGCGACAATATTAAAATAATTTACATACACTTCATGAAAATCGACGTCTTCCACGTTTTCTTACATCGACGCTAATCGTAACCCTCGTATTGCATTTACTCCATCACGTACCTAGAACAACATTTATAAAACATAAACTGGAGGAGGTAGAGGGATTCGAACCCCCGCGCGGTGTTACCCGCCTGTCGGTTTTCAAGACCGATCCCTTCAGCCAGACTTGGGTATACCTCCGTAATAATATAGAAATGGTGAACTTTATAGGACTTGAGCCTTGCATAATGAATCCAAATTTATTGCCTCACTACTCGGCTTTATTCGAAAATGGGGCGACTGATGGGAATCGAACCCACGAATGCCTGAACCACAATCAGGTGCGTTAACCACTTCGCCACAACCGCCATAATATAATTTGGCAGGGGCAGTAGGAATCGAACCCACATCAAAGGTTTTGGAGACCTCTATTCTACCGTTAAACTATGCCCCTATAAATTCAAAAACTGGTGGAGGGGGACGGATTCGAACCGCCGAACCCTAAGGAGCGGATTTACAGTCCGCCGCGTTTAGCCACTTCGCTACCCCTCCGAGAATACATGGTGCCGGCGATAGGAGTCGAACCCACGACCTACTGATTACAAGTCAGTTGCTCTACCAACTGAGCTACACCGGCAAAAATGGTGGAGGATGACGGGCTCGAACCGCCGACCCTCTGCTTGTAAGGCAGATGCTCTCCCAGCTGAGCTAATCCTCCACATAAAAAATAAGCGAAGCGACGTCCTACTCTCGCAGGGGGAAGCCCCCAACTACCATCGGCGCTAAAGAGCTTAACTTCCGTGTTCGGTATGGGAACGGGTGTGACCTCTTTGCCATCATCACTTCACTTATTTAGTTAAAAGAACTTATTCTTTCAAAACTGGATAAACGGTGCATTGAATGTTTCAAACATTTTGGTTAAGTCCTCGATCGATTAGTATTCGTCAGCTCCATGTGTCACCACACTTCCACCTCGAACCTATCTACCTCATCGTCTTTGAGGGATCTTACTTACTTGCGTAATGGGAAATCTCATCTTGAGGGGGGCTTCATGCTTAGATGCTTTCAGCACTTATCCCGTCCACACATAGCTACCCAGCGATGCCTTTGGCAAGACAACTGGTACACCAGCGGTGTGTCCATCCCGGTCCTCTCGTACTAAGGACAGCTCCTCTCAAATTTCCTACGCCCACGACGGATAGGGACCGAACTGTCTCACGACGTTCTGAACCCAGCTCGCGTACCGCTTTAATGGGCGAACAGCCCAACCCTTGGGACCGACTACAGCCCCAGGATGCGATGAGCCGACATCGAGGTGCCAAACCTCCCCGTCGATGTGGACTCTTGGGGGAGATAAGCCTGTTATCCCCGGGGTAGCTTTTATCCGTTGAGCGATGGCCCTTCCATGCGGAACCACCGGATCACTAAGCCCGTCTTTCGACCCTGCTCGACTTGTAGGTCTCGCAGTCAAGCTCCCTTGTGCCTTTACACTCTACGAATGATTTCCAACCATTCTGAGGGAACCTTTGGGCGCCTCCGTTACCTTTTAGGAGGCGACCGCCCCAGTCAAACTGTCCGCCTGACACTGTCTCCTGCCCCGCTAAGGGGCATGGGTTAGAATTTCAATACAACCAGGGTAGTATCCCACCGACGCCTCCTTCGAAGCTGGCGCTCCGAGATCTCTGGCTCCTACCTATCCTGTACAAGTTGTACCAAAATTCAATATCAGGCTACAGTAAAGCTCCACGGGGTCTTTCCGTCCTGTCGCGGGTAACCTGCATCTTCACAGGTACTATAATTTCACCGAGTCTCTCGTTGAGACAGTGCCCAGATCGTTACGCCTTTCGTGCGGGTCGGAACTTACCCGACAAGGAATTTCGCTACCTTAGGACCGTTATAGTTACGGCCGCCGTTTACTGGGGCTTCAATTCGCAGCTTCGCTTGCGCTAACCACTCCTCTTAACCTTCCAGCACCGGGCAGGCGTCAGCCCCTATACGTCACCTTACGGTTTTGCAGAGACCTGTGTTTTTGCTAAACAGTCGCCTGGGCCTATTCACTGCGGCTCTCATGCGCTTGCACGCTCAAGAGCACCCCTTCTCCCGAAGTTACGGGGTCATTTTGCCGAGTTCCTTAACGAGAGTTCTCTCGCACACCTTAGGATTCTCTCCTCGACTACCTGTGTCGGTTTGCGGTACGGGCACCTCTCACCTCGATAGAGGCTTTTCTTGGCAGTGTGAAATCAGGAACTTCGTCCTTAAAGGACTCGCCATCACAGCTCAACGTTACAGTGTGCGGATTTGCCTACACACACGCCTTACTGCTTGGACGCGCACAACCAACGGCGCGCTTACCCTATCCTACTGCGTCCCCCCATTTCTCAAACGGTGAGGAGGTGGTACAGGAATATCAACCTGTTGTCCATCGCCTACGCCTATCGGCCTCGGCTTAGGTCCCGACTAACCCTGAGCGGACGAGCCTTCCTCAGGAAACCTTAGTCATACGGTGGACGGGATTCTCACCCGTCTTTCGCTACTCATACCGGCATTCTCACTTCTAAGCGCTCCACCAGTCCTTCCGGTCTGACTTCAACGCACTTAGAACGCTCTCCTACCACTGACATCGTAGATGTCAATCCACAGCTTCGGTGAATCGTTTAGCCCCGATACATTTTCGGCGCAGCGTCACTCGACCAGTGAGCTATTACGCACTCTTTAAATGATGGCTGCTTCTAAGCCAACATCCTGGTTGTCTATGCAACGCCACATCCTTTTCCACTTAACGATTACTTTGGGACCTTAGCTGGTGGTCTGGGCTGTTTCCCTTTTGACTACGGATCTTATCACTCGCAGTCTGACTCCCGTGTATAAATATCTGGCATTCGGAGTTTGTCTGAATTCGGTAAACCGGGATGGCCCCCTAGTCCAAACAGTGCTCTACCTCCAGTATTCTCATCACGAGGCTAGCCCTAAAGCTATTTCGGAGAGAACCAGCTATCTCCAGGTTCGATTGGAATTTCTCCGCTACCCACACCTCATCCCCGCACTTTTCAACGTGCGTGGGTTCGGGCCTCCAGTAAGTGTTACCTCACCTTCACCCTGGACATGGGTAGATCACCTGGTTTCGGGTCTACGACCACGTACTAATTCGCCCTATTCAGACTCGCTTTCGCTGCGGCTCCGTCTTCTAAAACTTAACCTCGCACGTAATCGTAACTCGCCGGTTCATTCTACAAAAGGCACGCTATCACCCATTAACGGGCTCTAACTACTTGTAGGCACACGGTTTCAGGATCTATTTCACTCCCCTTCCGGGGTGCTTTTCACCTTTCCCTCACGGTACTGGTTCACTATCGGTCACTAGGTAGTATTTAGCCTTGGGAGATGGTCCTCCCAGATTCCGACGGAATTTCACGTGTTCCGCCGTACTCAGGATCCACTCAGGAGGGAATGAACTTTCGACTACAGGGCTATTACCTGCTCTGGCGGACCTTTCCAAGTCGCTTCATCTAACTCATTCTTTTGTAACTCCGTATAGAGTGTCCTACAACCCCAAGAGGCAAGCCTCTTGGTTTGGGCTCTTCCCGTTTCGCTCGCCGCTACTCAGGGAATCGATTTTTCTTTCTCTTCCTCCAGGTACTTAGATGTTTCAGTTCCCTGGGTCTGCCTTCAAGACGCTATGTATTCACGTCAAGATACTACGCAATTAAACGTAGTGGGTTCCCCCATTCGGAAATCTCCGGATCAAAGCTCACTTACAGCTCCCCGAAGCATATCGGTGTTAGTGCCGTCCTTCTTCGGCTCCTAGTGCCAAGGCATTCGCCGTGCGCCCTTAATAACTTAACCGTCAGCTTTCAATATACATCGTAATACATCGTCAGCTTCAATCGTTCGCTCAGTCACGTACTGAAGTACGCTCCTTCACTTACTCAATCGCTTCCTTGCCTTACTCGTACCTTGAAACCTTCATCTGTTATTAAGCCTAAAAAACTTAAAAAATTAATGTGTTTGTTACTATTTCAATGTCGTTTTATCCAGTTTTCAAAGAACAAGTTTTGAAGTGTTTCATTCAGAAGAATGAACCTTCAAAACTGAACGCAAAACGTAATCTTACAAACCCAGGTTTGTATTCCGAAAATATCCTTAGAAAGGAGGTGATCCAGCCGCACCTTCCGATACGGCTACCTTGTTACGACTTCACCCCAATCATCTATCCCACCTTCGGCGGCTGGCTCCAAAAAGGTTACCTCACCGACTTCGGGTGTTACAAACTCTCGTGGTGTGACGGGCGGTGTGTACAAGGCCCGGGAACGTATTCACCGCGGCATGCTGATCCGCGATTACTAGCGATTCCGGCTTCATGTAGGCGAGTTGCAGCCTACAATCCGAACTGAGAACGACTTTATCGGATTAGCTCCCCCTCGCGGGTTGGCAACCGTTTGTATCGTCCATTGTAGCACGTGTGTAGCCCAGGTCATAAGGGGCATGATGATTTGACGTCATCCCCACCTTCCTCCGGTTTGTCACCGGCAGTCACCTTAGAGTGCCCAACTAAATGATGGCAACTAAGATCAAGGGTTGCGCTCGTTGCGGGACTTAACCCAACATCTCACGACACGAGCTGACGACAACCATGCACCACCTGTCACCGTTGTCCCCGAAGGGAAAACTGTATCTCTACAGTGGTCAATGGGATGTCAAGACCTGGTAAGGTTCTTCGCGTTGCTTCGAATTAAACCACATGCTCCACCGCTTGTGCGGGCCCCCGTCAATTCCTTTGAGTTTCAGTCTTGCGACCGTACTCCCCAGGCGGAGTGCTTAATGCGTTAGCTGCAGCACTAAGGGGCGGAAACCCCCTAACACTTAGCACTCATCGTTTACGGCGTGGACTACCAGGGTATCTAATCCTGTTTGCTCCCCACGCTTTCGCGCCTCAGTGTCAGTTACAGACCAGATAGTCGCCTTCGCCACTGGTGTTCCTCCAAATCTCTACGCATTTCACCGCTACACTTGGAATTCCACTATCCTCTTCTGCACTCAAGTTCCCCAGTTTCCAATGACCCTCCACGGTTGAGCCGTGGGCTTTCACATCAGACTTAAGAAACCACCTGCGCGCGCTTTACGCCCAATAATTCCGGACAACGCTTGCCACCTACGTATTACCGCGGCTGCTGGCACGTAGTTAGCCGTGGCTTTCTAATAAGGTACCGTCAAGGTACAGTCAGTTACTACTGTACTTGTTCTTCCCTTACAACAGAGTTTTACGAACCGAAATCCTTCTTCACTCACGCGGCGTTGCTCCATCAGGCTTTCGCCCATTGTGGAAGATTCCCTACTGCTGCCTCCCGTAGGAGTCTGGGCCGTGTCTCAGTCCCAGTGTGGCCGATCACCCTCTCAGGTCGGCTACGCATCGTCGCCTTGGTGAGCCGTTACCTCACCAACTAGCTAATGCGCCGCGGGCCCATCCTATAGCGACAGCCGAAACCGTCTTTCAGTCTTTCACCATGAAGTGAAAGAGATTATTTGGTATTAGCCCCGGTTTCCCGGAGTTATCCCAAACTATAAGGTAGGTTGCCCACGTGTTACTCACCCGTCCGCCGCTAAATCAGAGGAAGCAAGCTTCCTCATCATTCGCTCGACTTGCATGTATTAGGCACGCCGCCAGCGTTCGTCCTGAGCCAGGATCAAACTCTCCATAAAAGAAATTTGATAAGCTCAAATTGTTTTGCTGGCATCAATTTTGATGTCCAAAATTTTGTTTCGTTCACTTACCGAAGTTAGCTACTAAAAACTTTATTGATTACGTTTTGCTTGTTCAGTTTTCAAGGTTCATGTTTTGCTTGTTTTAGCGTGTCACCTTGGCGACTCATATAATACTACACACGTTTTTCAAAATGGTCAACACTTTTTTAAAACTTTTTTTGAACTTTGAAAAACTTCCTATATTAAAGAGAATATTTTTTTGATACGCCAAACTCTTTGTTAGCATTTCATACCGTTTCACTTATCGCTTTAGGTTATGAGTTTAACATAGCTCTCCATAAAAAAACGAGCAGAAATTTTGGGTTACTTTTTTTATTCAAATATATTTATCGAATTTGAGTATTTCTATACTATTCTTCCACATTGGGACAAAATAAAAAAACTCGGTATAAAACCGAGTTTTTAAAACGGGAAGAAAAACGGAACCGCTATCATCATGACAACAAACATCACAACCTGTAGTGGTAAACCGACCTTCACGAAGTCCATAAATTTATAACCCCCTGCAGTCATAACAAGTGCATTGGTTGGCGAGGCAATCGGTGTAGCAAAAGCCATACTAGCAGCTACCGCTACACCAATCATAAATGTTGTAGGATTTGCATCCATGGCTATCGCTGCATTCATGGCAATCGGCGCAAACAGTACAGCTGTTGCTGTATTACTAATAAACTGACCAAAAACAACTGTTAAGATATAAATTCCAATAAGCACTCCATAAGCGCCATAGCTACCCAACATATCAATAATTCCATTTGATAAAATGACCATACCGCCTGTTTTTTCTAAAGCCGTGGCCATTGGTAGCATCGCTGCAACGAGGACAATACTTTCAAAATTCATATTGCTGTATGCATCTTCCATATTACGAAGACAACCTGTTAGAATCATTAGCACTGCACCAATCATCACAGAAATAACAGCCGGAAAAACTTCAAAAGCCATCAATATTATCATTAGAAGCATTATCGCACCTGCAATACCTGCTTTCCCAGTGGCTGCCGCTACACTCGCATGCTCTTTAGGCTGACCAACTACAACGACATCCTGCGTTTCCCTTGCGAGCAGCACGATTTCATCCCATGCCCCCTGGACGAGAATGGCATCACCGAATTTCAACTTATGTGAAACCATATCCTGGAGCTTATAGCCGCCTCTACGATTAATGCCAATAATATTAAGATTGTATTTTTCACGGAAGCCCAATGAGCTGACTGTCTCATTAGTAAAACTAGAGTTTGGCGTTAGTAGTACCTCTGCAATTCCAAGATGCTTCGATACCAATTCATCAGCCTCTCCCTCAAGTAGCTCTTGCATTTCTAAACCATAATCCGTAGCCAAGCGACGAATGTCCTCTTCCTCACCTTGCACATAAAGCTCATCAGTTGCATGTATAACGCTTGTTGGACCAGCCATTTCCTGATAAGTCATTGGCAATAGATTTATACCCTCTTGCGATTTACGATGAATTTTCATCATACAGAGCGCATATTTAGCAGGTAGCTTCAACTCTGCTAGTGACATGCCAATAATTGTTGAATCTTCGGGCACATATATTTTAAACAGACGATTGTTTAAATCATATTGCTTAATAATTTTCTTTGGTGAGAGTTTATAGCCAGCATTTGTTTGGGCACGATTTTGCTCATTGGGCAATAATACATTTCGCACGAGCACCAAATAGATAATGCCGACAATCATCCCAACCATACCAATCGGTGTCACTTCGAAAAAGCCTAGTTTATTATAGCCGCGATCAACCAAAAGCTGACTAACAATTAAATTAGGCGGTGAAGCAATTAATGTCATTAGCCCGGATAGACTTGCTACATAAGAAAGAGGCAGCAAAAACTTGGAGGGACTTTCTTTCATACTGATTGCGATACTAACGACAATCGGCATCATTAAAGCTACTGTACCCGTATTACTCATAAAAGCCCCGACAGAGCCAACAATAACCAGTAGTAACACAAATAGTTTCAGCTCACTATCGCCTGACCATTTCAACAATAGCTGCCCTGCCATCCCTGCAAGTCCCGTACGCAATATCCCAGCACCCACGACAAAAAGCCCTGCAATCATTAGAACAACAGAGTTCGAAAAACCAGCTAGCGCCTCCGCTGGCGTTAAAATATCCGTAATAATAAATGCGAGGAGCGACACTATCGCAACCAAATCAGCTCGTACACGATTCGTCATAAATGCAAATATCGTTATTCCTAAAATGATAAATGTTAATGTAAGTTGCAAATCTATTAATTTCCTTTCCATAATGATGACAGTTCTATTCTATACGAAAAAGAGCACAAATAAGTAAATTTCAACCTATTTGCGCTCTTATAATAAAAACAAATGTATAAATCTAGACACAATTTCAGGTAAACGTTGCCGTTTTGAAGGAGTTTAAACCCATTATCATTATGGCAATCTAGACATTTTTTTAGATATCCTATAAACAGTAGCTATATATTTTTTGATTGATTATTTATAGAAGCATGCCATCCTTTACGACAACTTGCCCATTTTTGATGACTGTATGGGTGTGATTCATGCCGTAAAAATATTGTAGTTGCTTATAGTTAGCGACATCGAGCATGATAACATCTGCTTGCTTACCTGCTTCCAGTGAACCAATTTGATCTCCTCGATTAAGAGCATACGCAGCGTTAATAGTCGTCGCTGTTAATACTTCCTCTAACGTCATGCTCATATGCATACAGGCTAGATTCATGATAAATGGCAGGCTCATCGTTGGGGACGAGCCAGGATTAAAATCTGTAGAAATGGCTACAGGTACCCCTTCATCGATCATCAGACGCCCTCTTGCATATGGCGCTCGTAAGAAAAATGCCGTTCCAGGGAGCAATACAGCAATCGTACCTGTAGCTGCCATTTTTTGAATACCTTCATCTGAAGCAACTAGTAAATGCTCTGCGGAAATCGCACCAACTTCAGAGGCTAACTCCGCTCCTTTATAGGGTTCAATTTCATCAGCATGGATTTTAGGTGTTAATGCCAGCGCTTTCCCAGCCTCTAAAATACGGCGGGCTTGCTCTGGTGTAAATACACCTTTTTCACAGAATACATCATTAAACTCTGCAAGCCCTAGTTCAGCCACTTTCGGTAGCATATCACCAACGAGCATATCGACAAATTCATCTTCTCGTCCTTTATAATCATGGGGTACTGCATGAGCGCCCATAAATGTACTCACTATATCTATAGCATGCGTAGCTTGTAGCTTTTTGGCTACCTCTAACTGCTTCTTTTCATTTTCCCAATCCAAGCCATATCCCGATTTTGCCTCGATAGTTGTGATACCATGCTTAAGAAATACATCTAAATGACGCAGCGTCTTTACATACAATTCATCAAAGCTTGCTTCTCTTGTTTGCTTTGTCGTTGCATGAATTCCACCACCTCCATTCATGATGTCCATATAAGTGGCGCCATTTAAGCGCATATTAAACTCCTGCTCGCGCGTACCTCCATGAACTAAATGCGTATGACAATCGACGAGCCCAGGCATAACGACCTTTCCCGTTGCATCTATAACCTCTGCCTCTTTTATTAAATCAGGGTAGTCTACTTCCAACTGCGCGATGGTTCCAATTGCAACAATACGATTTTTTTCTATTAAAACACTGCCATGTGGGACTATTGCAATATCTCGCATCTGTTCTTTTATGCGAGGACCTTGCGCTACACTTTTCAAGGTAATGACTTCATTGGCATTTTTTATTAAAATGGTCACTTCACATCATCCCTTTGCTTTAACATAGGCATATGCACACCTTTTTCCTTTGCCGTATTGATGGCGATGTCATAACCAGCATCTGCATGACGTACGACTCCTAACCCCGGATCAGCTATTAATACCCGATCAATCTTCTCTGAAGCAAGCTGTGAGCCATCCGCTACTAATACTTGACCAGCATGCTGCGAGAATCCCATTCCTACGCCGCCACCATGATGTACACTTACCCAGCTTGCACCACTTGCTGTATTAACAAGTGCATTTAAAATTGGCCAGTCAGATACTGCATCCGAGCCGTCTTTCATGCCCTCTGTTTCACGATTTGGTGAGGCAACAGAGCCAGAATCTAAATGATCTCTCCCAAAGACAATCGGCGCCGATAACTCACCATTCGCAACCATTTCATTGACCTTCAGCGCAAATCGATGACGATCACCATAGCCTAACCAGCAAATACGAGCCGGTAACCCCTGCCATTTCACCATTTTTTGTGCCATATCAATCCAATTCACTAAACTTTTATCATGTGCAAACATCTCTTTTGCGAGTGCATCTGTTTTATAAATATCCTCTGGATCACCGGAAAGTGCTGCCCAACGGAATGGTCCCTTTCCTTCACAGAATAATGGACGGATATACGCTGGCACAAAGCCTGGGAAATCAAATGCATTGGCCACACCCATTTCTTTTGCATATGCCCGAATATTATTACCATAATCAAATACTTCTGCACCCGCCTGTTGAAATTCAAGCATTGTACGAACATGCTCTGCCATCGTTTCTTTTGCTCTTTGCTCATAGGTTTTTACATCCTTTTTACGCAAATCAAGCGCTTCCTCAAATGTCATCCCGTTTGGAACATAGCCATTTATTGGATCATGCGCAGATGTTTGGTCTGTTACAAAATCAGGAATTATAGCACGATCAAGTAGCTCACGATTGACATCTGCACAGTTGCCAACGAGTCCAATTGATGCAGGCTCCTTTTTTTCACGTAGTGCATCTACTAATTGAATGGCTTCATCTACCGTTTCAACAATGTAATCACAGTAGCCTTCTTTTATTTTGCGTTCGATTCGCGCTCGATCTACTTCGACTACTAAAATCACGGCACCAGCCATTTTGCCAGCTAAAGGCTGAGCGCCACTCATGCCTCCCATTCCCCCAGTTAAAATGAATTTACCGCGCAAATCTGCTGTACCAAATACTTTTTTACCTGCCTCCACAAAGGACAGATACGTTCCTTGTAAAATGCCCTGTGCACCGATATAAATCCAGCTACCTGCCGTCATTTGACCGTACATCATTAAATCGCGGTCCTCTAGTTCATAAAAATGCTCCCAGTTTGACCAAGCTGGTACTAGATTGGAATTTGCAATGAGAATCTGCGGTGCATTTTCATGCGTACGAAATACAGCAACCGGCTTTCCTGATTGAATGAGTAAAGTTTCATCATCCTCTAATTCTTTCAACGAAGTAATAATTTGCTCGTAACTTTCCCAATTGCGAGCTGCTTTCCCGATGCCACCATAAACAATCAGTTCATCTGGGTTTTCAGCTACCTCAGGATCCAAATTATTCATCAACATACGCATAGCTGCTTCCTATGTTCATCCTTTACAAGTAAGTGTTGTTCCCCTTGGTGCACGAATATTTGTTTTTGTCTCCATAGTGCCATCCCCTTTGCTTTTATTTCGACATTGCCACTAACTCATCACTCGCCAATAAATATTTTGCTAACGCTTCAATTTCATCACCAATCGGCTGATCCGTTGTAAGCGGTGGACAGATTGCACGTACCTTTTGCAAAAATTGACTTGTAGCTGGTGCTAACTGTTTCTCCGCCCTATCTAAATGAATGGCCTGCGATGCACAAATCATTTCTATCGCAATGACGCGAGCAGCATTGTGTACGATTTGGCGTACTTGACGAGCAGATGTCGTCCCCATACTGACATGATCCTCCTGATTACCCGATGTTGGAATAGAATCTACGCTTGAAGGGTGTGCCAATACTTTGTTTTCTGACACGATTGAAGCTGCTGTATATTGCGCAATCATTAGTCCACACTCAATCCCTGGATTTGTCGCTAAAAATGGCGGCAAGCCTTCATTGAGCTGCGGATTGACCATGCGTTCCGTACGACGTTCAGAGATGTTGGCCCATTCACACACACCAACCTTTAAAAAGTCCATCGCTAACGCAATTGGCTGTCCGTGGAAATGCCCACCAGATAATACTTCTCCGTTCTCTAAAACAATAGGATTATCTGTCGTTGCATTCATCTCAGTTTGCACGCACTCCTCCGCATAAAAAAATGACTGCCATGATGCGCCGTGTACTTGTGGAATACAACGAAGTGAATAAGCATCCTGCATCCGTATTTCACCCTGCTTTGTCACTCGTTTACTTCCATCAAGCCACTTGCGAATTCGCCCGCCAACAAGCTCTAATTCCGGGTGTGGTCTTACAGCTAAAAGCGCTGGATCAAATGCTGAAGTAATACCTTTTAGTGCTTCAAGCGACAGACTTGCTGCCATATCTGCGGCAAGCCCAATGCGCTCTGCCTCATTCAATGTTAATACACCAATACCTGTCATGGCCTGTGTACCGTTAACTAGCGCTAGACCTTCTTTCGCTTGTAGTCGTACAGGCGTTAATCCTGCTTGCTGTAACGCTATACCGCCACTTACAATCTCACCTTTAAACTCAGCCTTACCTTCTCCTACAAGCACTAAAGCCAAATGTGATAGCGGCGCTAAATCACCACTTGCCCCAACTGACCCCTGTGACGGTACTATCGGATGCACACCTTTATTGATGCAATCCAGTAATAGCTGCACTGTCTCCAGTCGAATGCCTGAAAAACCACGTGCTAATGCATTGGCACGTAAAATCATCATCGCACGGACAACTTCTGTAGGAAACGGTTCGCCAACACCTGTTGCATCTGAGCGTAGTAAATTCAACTGTAATAACTCATTATCCGCCTCATCAATACGAATATGACTTAGTTTTCCAAATCCTGTATTCACACCATAAATTGCTTGCCCTTCCGCTAAACGCTTTTCAATGCGCTCCCTACTTAATTGAATGCGCTTCTCACTTTCAGTGGATAACGCAACATTGGCATGCCCATTCACGATTCCTTCTACTTGCTGTCTTGTTAAAGTATTGCCATCAAGCTCAATAATAGAAATCATTAAATATCCCCCTTGTTCTATATCTTGGGTAAATCATCTATATGGATAGGAATTCCTCTATTAATATTGTACAAACTCCTTTTTTCTGAAAATAGAGAATTTTAAAAGAGAAAACAGGAATTATCTTTGATTTTTATGTTATTTTCAATAATATAATATGACTTTTTTACGAAACTAGATTATTTTAAGGCGGTTAATTGTTATGCGAATTTTATTGATTGATAGAGACCCTACAGAACTATCAGGTATTCGATGGTTTTTACAAACGTATTTCCCTGGAGATATTATTGTGGAGATGTGTACGGTTATTTCTGAAGCAACTGAGAGCATTCAACAGTTTGAGCCTGAGGTAATATTACTGAATATCGATTTAATTCCTAACAACCGATTAACGAAGCTTTATCAGCTATTACAAAAACACTCAGGCACTATTTTTGCAATAACGACAGAACCATTCTTTAAAAATGCGATGAAAGCAATTGATTTGCAGGTTGCACCACCTTTTTGTAAAACCCATTGATTTAGAAATTTTAAAGCACAAGCTTGCTACAATTTCGATTCATACAGCGAAGGTAAAGAAAGGCAATACCCAAGCTACAGATGAAACATTTTACGATAAATTATTTTTAGATAGTGAGACTAGCTCTTTAGATACAGATATGCACTTCACGATGATTGAACCTGAGCATACAGAAACGTTGAATACATTGTACAATTGGCTCCAGCAAACACCTATTTATCATCATATGAAAATCTATCCATTATCAGATATTATTGTCTGCCTGTTTCAAATAAACGGTATGAAAATAGTTGAAAAAAATATGCGTACATTGATGAAGGAATGGCGACTTACGAATAATAGTTCACTTAATATCAGTATGTACGACTGTGCACCTACAACACTAAAAAATATGTACGCCTTAACAAAGCGAGCACTTCATCAAAGTTTTTACGAAGGCTTTGGCCATATTTTTTATGCAAACAGACAGTTAGCCACACAACCATTTGACCCTTTACTAACACCCGAAGAGCAACAGTTACTCATTAAAAGTTTAGAGGACGGTAATCTCGAGGAAATCAAAGCCTTTTTATATCGATTAGCTAAAGAAGGGGTTTATTACGAACAGGATGACTTACGTATCCATTTGACAAGTGTATTGGCTCAAATTCGGCGTTTTATGCTGAAATATAAATTGCATGAGAAAGCCGCTATCGGACAAAACTATCGCCAGCTTTTTCATTTAATTATTGAACACCCCTTACTTTATACAATTCTGAATGGCATTATTTCATTCACACAAACACTTATGACATTAGCGCGAGAGGCTCGAATGGAGAAAAAAGCAGACTATGTAGAATTGGCACTAGAGATTATCGAGCAACAGTTCCAGGATAGTTCACTAACCTTGCCCTTCGTCGCCTATAAAATGGGGATTAGCCCCAATTATTTGAGCACTATTTTCTCCAAAAAGCAGGGCTTACCATTTAAACGCTTTTTACAACAAATACGTATTCAAAATGCAACGAAAATGCTTGTCGAAACAGATTTTGCTATTAGTGAGATCGCGCTTCTAAATGGCTTCGATGACCCAAATTACTTCATTAAAATATTCAAGCGGCAAATCGGTACTACTCCTAATCGTTATCGTAAAACTTGAAAAATACAGCCACTACAAGTCAACACATTTTCAATTAGCACACTCTATTTTCAACACGTGTATAGTAGAAACAAAATAGAAACTTCCTTCTATCTGTTTAAAATCATTTTAGTATTCATAAGAATCGCTACAGAAAGTGCCAACTAACAATATTTAAAGTCATTTCGATAAATCTTTTTTAATTTTTTTCATTAATGCATAATCTTATTAGATTGAACATATATTAATAGTTTGTATCTTAATATAAAAATTCTTTAACGATAATTATTATAATCTACTAGCAATTCTATTTTAGATTTGTTATAGTTATAAATGAAGAGTTTGACCCACTATATTTCCAGGAGGTAAACTATTATGACAAACGCAAATGATCGTAGCCGTCGCTTTACAACAGCAGGTGGTGCCCCAGTAGTAAGTAACCATGACTCAATGTCTGCAGGTCCTCGAGGGCCACTTTTACTTCAAGATGTATGGTTAGTTGAAAAATTAGCAAATTTCAACCGTGAAGTTATTCCTGAACGTCGCATGCACGCAAAAGGTTCGGGCGCATTTGGTACCTTTACTGTAACGCATGATATTACGCAATATACAAAAGCAAATATCTTCTCTGAGATTGGCAAGAAAACAGAAATGTTCGCCCGTTTCTCTACAGTGGCCGGTGAACGTGGTGCTGCTGATGCAGAGCGTGATATTCGTGGATTCGCACTTAAATTTTATACTGAAGAAGGCAACTGGGATTTAGTTGGTAACAACACACCTGTATTCTTCTTCCGTGATCCACTACACTTTACAGATTTAAACCATGTAGTAAAACGTGATCCACGTACAAATATGAAAAATGCAAATTCAAATTGGGATTTCTGGACTTCATTACCAGAAGCGCTTCACCAAGTAACAATCGTTATGTCCGACCGTGGTATTCCAAATGGTTTCCGCAATATGCATGGTTTTGGTTCTCACACTTACAGCTTTATCAATGCTCAAAATGAGCGTGTATGGGTGAAATTCCACTTCCGTACAGAACAAGGCATTAAGAACTTAACAGGTGCTGAAGCTACTGAGTTAATCGGTAATGACCGTGAATCTTCTCAACGCGACCTTTACGGGGCAATTGAAAAAGGTGATTTCCCGAAATGGAAAATGTACATTCAAGTAATGACAGAAGAACAAGCGCGTGAATTACCTTACAATCCATTTGATTTAACAAAAGTTTGGTACAAAGGTGACTTCCCACTAATTCCAGTTGGTGAGTTTGAGTTAAACAAAAATCCTGACAACTACTTTGCAGAAGTAGAGCAAGCGGCATTCGCACCTTCTAACATAGTTCCTGGCGTTAGCTTCTCTCCAGATAAAATGCTACAAGGTCGTATCTTTGCTTATGCAGATGCACAACGTTACCGCCTAGGCGTAAATCACTATATGCTACCTGTAAACGCACCAAAATGTCCATTCCGTACATTCCATCGTGATGGTGCTATGCGATTTGATGGCAATCTCGGCTCCACAATGAGTTACGAGCCAAATAGCTATGGTGAATGGGAACATAATCTGGACCATAAAGAACCTGAATTACGCATCGATGGCAATGCTGGTATTCATGACTTCCGTGAAGATGACAACAACTATTTCGAGCAGCCAGGTAAATTATTCCGCTTAATGACTGCGGAAGAACAACAACGTTTATTTGAAAATACAGCAAATGATATGGCTACTGTTGAAGAATTCATTAAACGCCGCCACATCTTACACTGCTATTTAGCTGATCCGGCATACGGTGAAGGTGTAGCTAAAGCAATGGGTCTTTCATTAGAGGGTATGGACCTTGCAAATCCATATGTAAAACAAGCTACTAACGTTTAAACATCCATTTTTATTGATATCCAAATCCAACTTTTTACCCCATGCGAAATGAAAACTTCGCATGGGTTTTTTTAATAGCTGGAATGCCATTTTGCAAAACATTACATTATAGTCAAAAGGCAGCCTAGAGATTATCACTAGGCTGCCCTCTTGCTGTCTTATTGATTAAGGAGCATAACTATCTTTGTCTTTTATCAAATCATTTTTATCGATAAATTTGACTGCCGGTCTTTTTAAATTCCTCGGCTTTTTCCTGCATACCTTGGTGAATGGCTTCTGTCGTATTTAAATCTTTTTCTTTTGCATAGTTCCGAATATCTTGAGAAATTCTCATACTACAAAACTTAGGACCACACATCGAGCAGAAATGTGCTGTTTTGGCGCCCTCTGCTGGCAATGTTTCATCGTGGTATTCCACTGCTCGCTCAGGATCTAATGATAAATTGAATTGATCTCGCCAACGGAACTCAAAACGGGCTTTTGATAGTGCATCATCTCGTACTTGTGCCCCTGGATGACCTTTTGCTAAATCAGCTGCATGTGCTGCAATTTTATACGTAATGACGCCTACACGAACATCTTCACGATTGGGCAAGCCTAGATGTTCCTTTGGTGTAACATAGCAAAGCATTGCAGTACCGAACCAACCAATCATTGCCGCACCAATAGCAGACGTAATATGATCATAGCCTGGCGCAATATCTGTAGTCAGTGGACCTAATGTATAAAAAGGTGCTTCTTTACACACTTCCAATTGTTTGTCCATATTTTCCTTAATCAAATGCATCGGTACGTGACCTGGCCCCTCTACCATGACTTGCACATCATGCTTCCAAGCAATCTGCGTCAACTCCCCTAGTGTTTCAAGCTCCGCGAACTGCGCCTCATCATTGGCATCAGCAATAGAGCCTGGACGTAAGCCATCCCCTAAAGAAAAAGCAACATCGTACGTCTTCATAATTTCGCAAATTTCTTCAAAATGCGTATATAAGAAACTCTCTTCGTGATGAAATAAGCACCATTGCGCCATGATTGAACCACCACGCGAAACAATACCCGTTACACGATTGGCCGTTAGAGGCACATAACGTAATAATACCCCTGCGTGAATCGTGAAATAATCGACACCTTGCTCAGCCTGCTCGATCAATGTATCACGATACACCTCCCATGTTAAATCTTCCGCAATACCATTTACCTTTTCTAGTGCTTGATAAATCGGCACTGTTCCTACGGGAACTGCAGCATTGCGAATAATCCATTCACGTGTCGTATGAATATGCTTACCTGTAGACAAATCCATAATATTATCCGCACCCCAGCGTGTCGCCCATGTCATTTTTTCTACTTCCTCAGCAATGGATGAGGATACAGCTGAATTACCGATATTTGCATTAATTTTCACATGGAAGTTACGCCCAATAATCATGGGCTCTGCCTCTGGATGATTAATGTTCGAAGGCATAATTGCACGACCAGCAGCAATTTCAGCACGTACGAATTCTGGATCTAAATTTTCACGAATGGCTACAAACTCCATTTCTGGTGTAATGATGCCCTTTCTTGCGTAATGAAGCTGCGTCACGTTGCGTCCTTTTTTCGCCCGTAAAGGCTTGCGATAAAGCCCAGGAAAGACATTTTCTTTCATACGCGGATCATCTGCATGTCGGAAGCCATTATCCTCAGGCTTAATCTTACGACCTTCGTATGCTTCTACATCCCCACGCTCTCTTATCCAGGCACCTCTTAAATTAGGCAAACCTTTTGTAATTTCTACGTTGTGGGTAGGGTCCGTATATGGGCCACTTGTATCGTAAACACGCACAGGTGCATTTTCTTCTTCTCCAAAACTCCCAGTAGTTGGACTCAGCGTAATTTCACGCATTGGCACTAAAATATCCGGCCGTGAGCCTTCTACATACACCTTTTTGCTCCCATCAAAACTTGTCATAATGTTAATGTTCTTTTCGCTAACTGTTGTCATAAACTACTTCGCTCCCTTTTACATATTTTAAGAAGGACCGAATCTAACTCACCCAACAATTTACTACATAAAAAAAGCCGAATCCAAAAAATATTGGATCCGGCTAGGCATGTAAGGGTTTCATTTATCGCAAAGTACAAGTACTGCAATAATCATTAACTTTCCCACGCTGGTATGAGCCAGATCAGGTCCAAAGGGTCAAGAAACCTCAAAGCGTTTCCCTCTCAGCCTGACTCATCAGACTCCCCTAGTTAAAGCTATTCAATTTGATGCTAGTGTAGCAGATATCACTAATAGATGGAAGCCATATTTTACAATCCATCATGACAATGTTTGATATACATTTAGTAAACAATGGAATTTCGGCTGAGAAATTTCATGACTAGCGCAGATACTTTACGTAAAAAGTATTTCTGCAACGTAAATGACAATCGTCACTGTGATGCAACTAACAATTGTTGAAAATAAAACTGTTTGTGCAGCAGTCGCCGATTCAACATCGTATTCTAAAGCAAGGCTTGAGCTATTGCGTGACGTTGGAAAGGCACTAGCTATAAAGAGTGACTGAGCGACAACACCGTCTAAGCCAAGTGCAAAAATTATGAGGAGTGCCACACTTGGACCAATTATCAGTCGTGTAAAACAACTGACAAAAACAGTTTTATTAAACATCGACTTGAATTCAAGCTGGGATAGTTGCGCGCCGAGTGTAATTAATGCAACAGCGATAAAGCCATCTACTACATGATCGATTGGAATACGAATAAATTGCGGGATACCTATTTCGAAGAAGTTCATTGCCACACCAATAATAAGCGCATGAATAATAGGCATTTTCAGGAAGTCCTTCATGATGGCCAGCCCCGATTTTGTCGAGGAAATAAGATTGTACAAGCCATATGTATAGGTCGTCATATTTTGAAAAATAACTAGTATGACCTGTATGGCCACTCCAATAGGCTGTGTCGCGAATATCATTTGTGCCACTGGAATCCCATAATTACCTGAGTTAATGAGTACAACACTGTTTTTAAACACCGCTGTCTCTGTTTTCACCAAACCAAGCCCCTTTGCTAAAAAGTGACTCAGCACCATTTGACTCCCGATAAAGAGGACGATAAACACCGCCACCTGTCCTAGTACCGAGAGCTCCACACTTGTTTCATATAAATTCACAAAAACCGCAGCTGGCATAAAGCAATATGTAATCAGTTGAGATAAGGCCTTTAAATTAAATCGAAATTTCTTCTGCAAAACGGCCCCAAGTACAAGAAGCACTAGAATCGGGGCAACAATTTGAAAGAAAATCATGCCGAGATACATCATACAGCTGTCCCCCTTTTATCTCTTTCTATAGTAGTGCTATCCGTAATCTTGGTCAATGTACCTCAACCAACCTTATTGGTGCATTTTACTGCGCCAATTTCAGCTGATTTACAACAACTATTAAAATAATGATGGGAATCGCCGCTACAATAGTGAATACAAGAATCTGATTATAGGTTTCAAGAACCTTAGATTTTGGTACAACTATTTGAACCGTCCAAGTTTCGTCGATTTTATCTAGAGCCTTAGGTGCAAAAGCATTATATGATTTATCTCCTAACTGCTTTGAACCCACATAAATACTATCTGTAGACGGTACAAATATACTAGTTGCAATCTGTTGGTCAAGTGTTAATAGTATCTTGGAAAATGGTAAGCCACTTGAAAATTAAAGCGATTCAAAGGAATATCATGTTTTTAGAGGAAAGGGTTATTTATATTGCTCCATTTTTACTAAATTATATAAAAATATGTTATATTATCTATTAAATACTATGATTGGAGTGAATAAATTGAAAAATAAAGCGCTAACTACATTTATGGCAACTGCTATTACAGCAACTATGGTATTACCAATGCCGATTGCAAGTGCTGTTTCAAGCGAGTCATCTGTAAACCACTCAAATTTTAATGAAACTCTAATTGGTGGACAGGTAGCTGCAACAAAAACAAAGGTTTCAACAGGTGAAACAGTAACCATTTCGAGTATAACAAAAGACAAAGTACGTACATCCATTGGCCAATTTAATATTAGTCAGTCACTTAAACCACTCTTTAAAACAGCGAATAGCACAGCACTATTGAATGCCCAAGCAACAATTGTCGTGAAAAACAACGAAATTACAAGCATTACATCACTAACGCTAAATAAAGCTGGCACAAATAAAAAAGTAGTAAATTTTGATGCTGGTGACGCAACGATTGCTGGAAGCTTAACGGTAAATGCAGATTATGTGAAAGTTCAAAATGTAGATATCGAAGATGAACTAATCGTAACTAATCGCGTAAAGAAAGCCATTACAATTGATAATGTTGCAGTTGGTGAGACCATCACTTTTAACCCCTTAGTAGCAAGAAAAATAAATTGGCTAAATGTTTCTCTAAGAGATATTAAATCACCAAATATTAACTTACACCGTACTAAAGTAAATCTTACATCTGACCAAACTATTTCCAAAATTGATGTGGTCGAAAAAGTTACATCACTTGAGATTTTGGCAAATGTTGAAAAGTTAACGATTGATGTTGATCAAGATTTTAGTCTTTATGGAGAAGGTAAAATTGAACAAGTAGTAGTCAAAAAGGGATCGAAAGTGGCATTAGATTCGGCGCATCAAATCAACAATGTACAAGTAGACGATAAAAATGCTTCCGTGACCTTACCTTCGGTGAACAAGACTGCACTTAGTAAATTAGTAGCTTCACCTCCATACGTAGCTGTGTCCGTTTATGGTTCTGAAATTTCGACGTCTGAAAAATGGACGACACAAGCTGAACGAAATGTATTCGAAACTGTTGTAAATAGTGCAAGAGCAGTAGTCAATGATACAAAAGCATCACAAGAACAAGTGAACAATTCCATTACACAATACAATAACGCTTTAGCAAACTATCAAGCTATTCAAAAATATGGTAAAAAATATACTACCGGCGATAAATCTTCACTTCAATCGCTCATCAATTCTGTTCAATACGTAACTGTTTCTTATAGTAACGGCTCTGATGTAGCATACAATACGCCTTGGACAACACAGAGTGAAAAAGATTCTTTAGTTTCTGCTGTTTCATCCGCTCAATCAGTCGTAAATAATTACAATGCGACTCAGTATGACATTACAAATGCTATCAATTATTTAAACAATGCCATCTCAACTTATAAAAATGCTTATAAATATGATACAAATGGTTACAATGGCAATAAATCTTCACTTCAATCACTCATCAATTCTGTTCAATACGTAACTGTTTCTTATAGTAACGGCTATGATGTAGCATACAATACGCCTTGGACAACACAGAGTGAAAAAAATACTTTAGTTTCAGCTGTTTCTTCCGCTCAATCAGTCGTGGACAATTACAATACGACTCAGTATGACATTACAAATGCTATCAATTATTTAAACAATGCCATCTCAACTTATAAAAATGCTTATAAATATGATACGAATGGTTACAATGGCGATAAATCTTCACTTCAATCGCTCATCAATTCTGTTCAATACGTAACTATTTCTTATAATAACGGCTATGATGTAGCATACAATGTGCCTTGGACAACACAGAGTGAAAAAGATACTTTAGCTTCTGCTGTTTCTTCCGCTCAATCAGTCGTAAATAATTACAATGCAACTCAGTATGACATTACAAATGCAAACAATTATTTAAACAATGCCATCTCAACATATAAAAATGCTTATAAATATGGTCCTTATTGGCACTGAGGTGTTAAATCATCACTTCCAGCGTTCTCAGATCCTGTAAAGTATTTCTATAGACGTTATGAACTTTTCATACGCTACACAGGAGCAAATCTATACGGCAATAAGTAATTAACAAAAATGCAATGACCACTTGTGAGATTCTCTAAATTTAAGGACCCTGCAAATGCAGGGTCCTTTAGACTCTAGACATAAGAACATTTAAACAAAAAGTTAATCCTTACTAATGCGCATTACTGAATTTTTCATATTTTTTGCCTTTATATAGGCTAATAAAATACTAAATGTTACACTTTACAGAAATATTTTGACATAGTGCATAAATTGCTTCTGTGATAATGTCCTCAATCTATATGGCAATGAACTGTTTCTACACATAAAAAAACAAGCATGTAGCATCCAATCGAAACACTTCAGCTGTTTTAACACTAATCCTTTATAAGTTCTACTATTTTCATAGGTACATAAGATGCACAAATCTATAAATAACACACTACCTATCTACCTATTCCCCCAAAATATGCATAAAAAATCCCTAGTCTATGATAAAATTAGTAATTATAGAAATAGGAGGTATTCCCATATGATGAAACACAAAAGAAGCCTTGCCTTACTTGCTTTAGTAGCGGTTCCTTCGCTTATTTTTACGACACCTACTTCATCAGCTGCTGATTTCTCAGCAAATTCAAAGACAGCGTACATATACAATAATTCTTATTACTACAACGCTAATGTTTCGAACGTTGTACAGCTTATTTCAAACATTAATGATACAGCTTCCTCTTTCCAGACTACCTTAGAAGCAGCTATCAAAGCTTACAATGCTTTAACAGAAACAGAGAAGCAATACGTAACGAATTATGGGACACTATCATATCACCAACAAACGAGGGTGGCCTATCGTCGACTGGCGACACAAATTGAAGAAAAGTTAGCTTCTGTCGAATCCACATCCATTAATTACTATCAAAACGTGATTGAAACAAGAGATTGGTACAACACATTGAATGCCGCGCAAAAATCTTTTGTTAGCACCGCAACACAAAAAATACTGTCATCTTATATCACGCCGAATACCTCAATTGATAAAGTTGTTAATAAAATTCAATTGTTGAATTCATCTCGCATTAACTTTCATAAAGATGTCGCTGAAGCAAGAGCTGAATATAATGCCTTACGTAAATTTTCTAACATCTCTTTACCTACTGGTACTGAACAACTTTTACTAGATGCTGAACAACTTGTAGTGCAAGATAAAGCCGCCGCTAAAGAAGTGGAAAACTCCATTGCTGCTTTATCGCCAAAGACATCCACTGCTCAAGATGTACAAGCAGTCAAAACAGCCTTTGAAGCGTTAACACCTGTTCAACAGCAACTTGTTCCGAATGTATGGACATTAGTAGACTATGTCAATGGCAAATATAAGCTTCCGACTAAGGGGAATACGATAAAAACGCCTATTTTATCAGACACAGCAGCCGTACCAGGTAAAAACACGGAGATGTCCAAAAGCAAAAATACCTATAAAGCGAAGATCAATGTTGCTGACTCTGAAATCAAGTCAGAGCGCTTTGTTTTAACAACAAAAGCAAACATGACCGTTATCATTCCACCACTAAGTACTCTAGTTAATGAAGACTCTGGCGTAATGGATATCCAGCTCACAAGAAATTTAAACCGTATCACCTTCCAAGCAACATTGAATAAAAAGACTGTCAAATTCGATGCTGATATGGAAGTGATTATTGAGAATTTACCAAAGGATGCTTCTATCGTTCGATTCAATGATTTTGGTGAACAAGAACCAGCTTCTTACACAGTCAATGGCAATCAACATATCATTCAAACGACAACGTCTGGTACATTCCAAATAATTAGAAATTAACATACGAAGCACAATACTATTTTGTGTTATTATTCTAAGTAAATTATTTTCAACAGCTCTACAATTACCATAAGCCTAAAAATTCTCTCAAGTCTCATCAGAGCGCTGAGAGAATTTTTATTTTAAGCATTACTTTTAAAGAGCTCATTTACTCAAAGTATCAACGAAAATATGACCGCTGATCCCCTTCTCTTTTTCGTTATCCCGTAATTCCAAGTAGAAATTCTGTTACTGCTAAAACACAAAATGCTCCCTTGCTCACTAGTAAACAAGGAAGCCGCTTCTTTATTTTTGTTGATTGATAAGCCAATTAGTTAATTCTTCAACCTGAGCTAATACAGCTGTCGGATCATAGTACCAAGAACGCTCTTCTGGCCAAACATACAGACGATCGTTCTTTACAGCAGGCAAGGTCCCCCATAGTGGATCCGCCTTGAAATCTTCAACCGTACGACTGTCTGAGGTCATAATAATATAGTCGCCCGCATAGCTTGCCAACATTTCTTCTGAAATTTCAGCCCATTGTTTCTCCATAATTTCATCTGCTATATTTGCAGGGGGCTTGCGTCCAAGTGCTTGATAAATGGGCTGTCCACCACGACCGAAATTATCACCATACACATAAGTCTCCTTGTCCGTATATTCCATAATAGAGAAGCTTAACCCTTCCTCAAGAACTGCATCAACTTTTACTTTAGCATCTGCAATCTTTTGATCGTAATGATCTAACCATGCTTCAGCCTCTTTTTCTTTTCCGAGTAATTGACCGAAATAAGTCAGCTCTTCATGAGCATTTTTTAGTTCACCGTATGGAACAACAACTGTAGGAGCTATTTTACTTAATGCCTCATAGTTATCTCCATTCCCAGTAATGATTAAATCTGGGCTAAGCGCAAGAATACTTTCAGTAGATGGTGCGCCGTAATCACCTATATCAGTAATTCCAGTTAGCGCGTCTTTAAAATAATAGTTTTTCAGCGTTAATCCAGGCGCACCTACTGGAACGATGTCTAATGCGATTAGACTACCTATGTATTCTTCCGCTACTATGCGTTTTGGTTGTACAGGAATTGTAATTTCTCCATTTACTGTGGTCATCGTTTTCGTCATGCTAGTTTGTTCTGTTTCTTCATTTGCCGCAGAGTTCGTCGTACTTTTTGTTTCTCCACAGGCAGTTAAGATTAACAGTAAGATCAGAAATAATGGAATGATAAACTTCCTATGTTGATATTGTGCTAAGCGCAATTTTAAACCCTCCAAATATAATAATTGATAATCTTTCTCATTTGCAATTGTAAGATGGAGAGTTCATATTGTCTATGCACTAGAATGATCTATAGTCCTTCATTTTTATGATGTTAACACCTTCATTATTTCATGTAGCTGTGACTTTGTGGACAACGGGTCATATCCATAAAACAAGTTTGATTGGTTAATCACATATACTTGCTTCCGTTGCACTGCCTCCATCTTTAGCCAAGATTCTGATTGAAATAATTGCTTTACCCGCCTTCTCCCCTCCCTATGTGTAGGAAGTGCCGTAATAAATATATGATCAGCTGGGTAATTTGCGATAGCCTCAATATCTTTCTCAATATAGCCGTATTTTTCTATATTATGATTAAGCATAGAGGTGGGTAAATGAAATCCCATTTCGTCATACAAAATTTGGCTTCCTCTGCCATAGCTGCTATTAATACAATATGCGGTATTTTCACCGATTTCCCATACAATGGCTGTCCCTCTTATGCCTAGAAAGTGATCAAGTTGCTCGTTACAATGCAAAATCAATTTATCATAATGACTAAACCATTCCTCCGCTTGTTGCTGTCTATCTACTATATCTGCAATAAGGCGAAACTGCTCACGCCAACTACTATGCATAAATGGAACTTCAAGTATTGGAGCCAATGAAAGCAATGACTTATTTCCCTTCGCTGTATTATAGTTAATGATTAAATCAGGCCGCACTGCTGCGATGTTTTTATAGATGGACGTTGGATCATGTTCATAATTACTTAGCTTGTATACGGGGCTTACTTGCTTAACAGCATCTAGCCATTCAGAATACACCCCCAACTCAGGTGTAACACCAAGTGCAAGTAGACACGCAGTATGATTCGTATTAAGCGAAACCACTCGCTTTTGCTTATTATAAAAAGCAGAAGGAGACATCCCCACCAACTGCTTAAATTTGCGGCTTAAATAGGTACCTTCTTTGTAGCCAACTTCCTGCGCGAGATTATCTAATTTAGGCATATTATAGAGCAACCTTTGCTGAGATTCACGAATTCGTAGTAAGGAGAGATATGCACTAAAAGTTTGGCCTGTCTGTTTGCGAAAAGCACGTGAGAAGTGCTCTGGACTGACTTGTGCTAGTTGGGCCATCTGTTCCCGCGTTAAATCCTTATGAAAATGTGTATCCATATAATTGAGTGTTTGTTCTAGCCAGGATTCACTAGGCCGAATTCTATCTTCCAATTCTTTGTAAAGTGCTTCAAGAAGTTCTAAAAATAATTTTTGAACATGAAATGGGTTACTTTTCATAGATTCGTTGGATATTATTTCTAACTCTGAAGCCATACGAATTATCTCGTAAGAGCAGTCCGAAAGCGGTTCGGAATGCTTCAGTATGCTTGGTTCTGATTGGTCGTTCGTTAAACCACGGTATTGGATTAGCATTCCTCGAAGTCTAGCATGTAACTTGGTTGTGATGTCTAATTCTTTTGCATTTTGCCAAAGTACCACGCATCCACGTGATAGCTTGTATTGCTCTCCCTTTAAAGTTAGAAATCCATGTCCATCATAAATAACTAAAATAGATGGTAACGAAGAGATTTCCTCAGATTTATTAAGGACCTTTTCTAACCTAGTAATTTGTATCGGATAATAAAATGTTTGCGATAAAAGTGCTCCATCTTGTGAAATCAGATTAGCCATCTATGTCCCCTACAAGCCTTTGACCTCTAACTAATTGGCTAGGATTGATTCCATATTTATCTTTGAAAGTTTGTGCAAAATAACTAGGGTTAGCGTAACCTACTTGACTACATACTTCATTCACATTCATCTTTCCTTCCTGTAATAATAAATACGCCTTTTCCATGCGTTTTTCTCGTAAATAACCAAAAACCGTTGTGCCAAACATCTCTTTAAAGCCCTTTTTTAATTTAAAATCGTTAAGTCCTATTGAACGTGATAATTCCATTAATGTGGGTGGATCTATCATATGCTCAATAATCATTGACTGAGCTAGTTTGATTTTTGATATATCACTTTTTGAGAATTCTGATGGTCTTGGAGATTTATCAAATAGGAAAGAACGAAATGTCATAGATAGTAGTTGTAATGCACAACATTCTAACTCTAAATTTGTCATATGTTTGCTGTCTACTGCATCCAACATTTGCTTAACAATAATAGATGCGGATGGTTCCATTTTTTCTTGAAAAATTCGGTACGATTTCTTTCCAATAACATGGGAAAATTCATTCACAATACCTCTACCACCACCCGTTTCTTGCATAAAATGATTGAAAGTTGAAACTGGTATGCCAATGCCTACCATTTTATAACATTCGTTTTTATGAAAAGAAAAATTTGCTACTACTTGCTCTATAAATTGAAGAGAGCATGTCCCTGAAGCCATTTCGTGCTCTAATCCTGAAATCAAAATTCCTCTAGCACCTTGCATACAAAAGCTAAGTTCAACCATTGGGTGTTTCGTAGACATTTGCATTTGATAATTTTGATAAAAAGCATAGTCGGAGATGACCACTTCTAAATCTGAACGCGGAATCAAGCGATGTATCGTTCCCTCTTTAATATTGGATTGGAATGTCATAGACTCTGGTGGGACGCCATGTTTCTTTGATATGTCCAACGCATTGAAAAAATGGCTAAAGTTCTGATGAAAGTTAGTTGTCAATGTTTCATCACCATCCTTCACAACTTTTATTGAGAATGATTTTCATTATCTATCGAAAGTATAGCAAATTCATAATTCTTTTGCTATTAAATGAAAAATAAAAAAGGGATTGGTCAGATTACTTTATTGTTACTAACAATACCTTTACTGCACTTCTTTCGATTGAAGCATCATTGCAATAAGTACACACAAGAAAAACATAACTGCACCGAAACTGTAAGCAGACATATAACCACCAGCGTATTCAATTAGTCCACCAGCAAGCACAGGGCCAATCATTTGGCCAACTGCATAAAAAATAGATATAAAGCCAATGGCAGTTGCAACATACTTTGGTTGCACTTGTTGACTGGCTTTCATTTGGATTAGCACGAGAACACCGCCAAGTGAAGAACCCCAAATAACTGCTGATACAATAAATCCTGCTATAGTTCCGTATACAATTGGAAGAATATCTCCAACCGCAGACAATACTAAAGCTGCAAGTAACGCTTTTTTCACACTTATTCGATCAGCGAGCATTCCCCATAACGGAGCTCCTCCAATTGAAACAATACCCGCTATCGCATAAACAGTTCCTGCCATTGCGTTAGAAAGCCCAAGCTCTTTCATATAGCTCGTTTGATATAAGTTCGGTATTAAATAGACAATACCAACAATAAAATAGAGCACTGCAATGAAATACAGTTCTTTACTTCTCCACCCATTTGTTTTTTCGTCACCATTTACATTTTCATGCGATGCATGTGGCGTTTTTAAAACAAACGCTGCAAGTAGCACTACAATGATTGTTATGCTTGCAAATATTAGCCAAGGGCCTCGCCATCCAAGCTGTGGGAAATGCTGTAACATAAATGGCACAAGTATTCCAGATAATAGCATCCCAATACCTGCCCCACTCATTAACAGTCCCATCACTGTTCCTCTTTTCTTTGGGAACGAGCCAATTGCTATTGATAGAAGAGGTGTATAAACAAGTGCACTACCAGCACCTGCTAAAAACAAACTTATAGCTGCCCACCAAAAGTTCGTGATAAATACAAGACCTGCCAATCCTGCAACAACAAGTCCACTACCTAACAGCAGCACTTTTTTCGCCCCTAAACGCAGCGTCAAAATGCCTGCCATCCCTACAGTTAACAAATAACCTAAAAATAACATTGTTCCTAATAATCCAGACTCTGTCGTAGTGAGTGACAGACCCTCCTGCATGAAAGGTAACATAATGCCATAGGCCATTCTGGCGAAACCCGTGGTTGTAATGATTAAAAACATACCTGTCAAAATGAACATCCAAAAGTGTTGCCTGTCTTTCTTTAACTGACTATTCATTTCTAAATTCCTCCTATACTCTTTCTACAAATAACAATGATTAACAATATAAACATTGTTATCGTACCCCCTTGCTTATTTGTTCTCTACCAATTGGCGGATAAAATAGTGGTTTCCTGGATTTTTATGATTTAGCAATTTCCATAGCAACAAAAAAGCTCCCATACCTTATGTAGGCACGAGAGATTTTTAAAGGCTAATCCTTTTTAAGTAAACATATTATTTTTCCCTTTCCAGTAAACTATTCACAATAAATTCAAGCTGTTTATCTAAGGAAATAGGATCACTGAAGAAAGAATCATATTCATCTATGATGAATACACGGTTATTTTTTATAGCCGGTAGATCCTTCCACAAAACCCCAGATGTTGATTTTTCAAAATCGGCGTTATCTTCAACAAATATATAATCTCCTGCAAACTCTGGAAGTCGTTCTAAAGAAAAGGAAACCCATCCACCCTTTAAATCGATTGCTTCTCTTTGAATTAGCTCAGGCGCCTTTAAACCAAACTCCCCGTACATGATTTCTCCGCCTCTTCCAAATTTATCACCATATGCATATATCTCTTTTTCACCCACACCGAGAATTGCTATAGTTTTATTGCCTACCTTCTCTTGAATAAGTGTTTGGTACTCTGCAATTTTTCTATTCCAATTAGCAATCCATTCTTCTGCAACTTCTTCTTTCCCAAACATTTTTCCAAATTCAAGGAATTGCTCTTTAAAATCCTTTTCTTTAGGCTTAATAGCAATGGTTGGGGCTATTTTTTGTAGGTTTTCAATATTTTCAGAAGACGTTTTTGTAATGATTAAATCTGGCTTTAATTCGAGAATTTTTTCGAGTGATTCATCATCCCCAATATTTTCGATACCATCCACTAATCCATCAAAGTATCGATTTCTTAAACCAAATTGAGACAATCCAACTGGTTTTATGCCAAGTGCTAGTAAGTAACCAGCATAACTTTCTGCAGTGACAACAATCCTCTGTGGATTTTCTGGGATTTCAACTTCGCCATTACCAGTAGTAATAATTTTAGTTCTTGTTTGGACTTCTTCGGACTGAGAAGTTGTTGTTTTTGCGCTTCCGTTTGTTGAACTATTTTCTATTGCCCGCTCAGAACATGCACTCAATAACAAAGAGAAGCATAAAAATAAAGTTGCAAGCATGTGCATTTTTGTAGGTTTAACCATTAATAATTCTCCTTTTTTAGTATATTGATAATGATTATCACCAATATATCGTTGAGAGGCTTGTCCAACAATGGAGAATTCTATGAAGTTATCTGGAGAATCTTCTGCTTTTCGCTGAATTAATGCTACTTTTCTATATTTCGCAGGTGAAACATCCTTATATTTTTTAAAAAGGCGGCTAAAGTAATACGAGTCTTTATACCCAACACTTTCGGCAATCTCACTGACTGTCGCATCGGTTTCAATTAACATCATTTCAGCCTTTTCAATTCTGGTAAAAATTAAATATTCAATTGGGCTAAATCCCGTCTTTTTTTTAAATAAGGAAGATAAATGAGGTACACTGTAGTTCAAATTTTCTGCAAGGGATTCTAACATGATGTTTTCAGCATAATGCTCCTGTATATAGACAATGACTTGGTCGGCAAGCTCTGGCAGCTTCACCTCAACTCCCTGTACGTGGAGCTGTTCCAAAATATTATAAGCAAATTGATAGAATTGCGCTTTCACATGGAATCGATCAATCAACTGTGGTTGATGCCATGTTTGATTCATCAATTTCACCTGATAAAAAAGGGTGCTTGGATAATTCGGCAAAAAACTATATTGCATATGGAATGGATTACTTTTCTCCATCTTCTCTATGATGTTCTTTGCACATGGTAGTGGCATTGTTGCTCGATAAAATATCATATAAAACTCAAATTCTGCTTCTGTTAAGGATATGCTCAGGTGAATTCCTTTGCCGCTATGTATCACTTGAAATTTTCGGAAAATATATTCAATATTATTCAGTTGCACCACAGCACTGCCGCGTGTTGCAAAAAGAAATACACTAGCAGGCAACTTATAAGCATTCAAAGATTCATACTTTTTCAACCTATTATGACGTACATCCAATACTTTAATAGAAGCATGATTCCATAGAAAAATATGATGATTAATGTCCAATGCATTCACTCATTTCTTTTGTTTGCAATTACTAACATAACTATTATAAATGATAATGATAATTATTATCAATCATCTATCTAACCTTTCCATTACTATACGTCTACCTCTTTTAGAGCATTTTGTATAAAAATCAATTAGACTACTTTAGTTTCTCCATTGTGCAAAATAACCGGCTACATTATGCTTTCTTATATCGATAATGATAATCATTATCTATTTCACTTTTATATGGAGGAACTAACATGAAAAAGCTAAATCGATATATGCTCATCTGTAGCGTACTATTAATCTTTGGGGTATTACTATCGGCTTGTAGCTCAAAGAACGAAGCAACAGATAAGAAAGAAGAAAATCCAGTGGAGGAAGCAAAGGTACGTGTTTATAAGGATACTGTAGGCCATGAGGTTGAAATTCCTGTTTCACCGGAAAGAGTGATTTATCATGGTGAAGGATATGGTGATCTACTTGCTTTAGATGTAAAAACAGTTGGTGCCGGCTTCGCATGGATTACGAATTATGCATGGGAAGATCGTGTACAAAATGTAGAGGATGTAGGCTTCCCTATTAATGTAGAAAAAACACTAGCTTTAAAGCCTGACCTTATTATCATTGCAACTACCGATGAAAAAATATATACACAACTTTCCAAAATCGCACCAACTATAGTACTTGATACATTCGCTCCTTTAGAAAAACGTTTATCAGAGCTTGGCGATATACTAGGAAAGAAACAAGAGGCCACTGCATGGTTAAACAACTATAATGAAAAAGCTGAAAAAATGTGGAAATCACTGGTTGATGACGGCACTATCCAACCCAATGAAACAGCTTCTGTTTTGACTTATTATCCTGGGGACCGTTTGTTTGTCATGGCACGTGCTGGTCTCTCACAAGTTCTTTATGAATCAGAAGGTGGCTTCAAACCAGGTGCAAATATCCAACAAATTCTTGATGAAGAGAAAGGCTTTGTTGAAATTTCCACAGAACTTCTCCCGGAGTATGCTGGAGATCGAATTTTCATACTTACTCCGGTAGATGATGAAGCGAAACAATCGACTAGTGATATGATGGAAAGTAATATATGGATAAATTTACCTGCTGTCAAAAATGGACATGTCTACACGATTGATATTCAAAAAGGTGACAGTGATGCTTCGACAAGAGAATGGTTACTAGACGAAATTCCTACTATGTTAAAAAAATAAATTATTTGTTAAGAGGCAATTCAACTATAGTTGAATTGCCTCTTTATATTTTATACAATACTAATAATTGATAATCATTTTCATTTACATAAAGGAGTGAAAAAGATGGAGAATAAAAAGCCGATTTCCTTTCAAACTGCCCTGCTTTTTCATCTATCCGACATTGACTATATTACTCGCTCTACACAATCGAGTTACCAGCAAATCTTCGCTAAGCAGCATACATTGATTATTTTTATTACTGGTAGTGGAACACTTACTATTGATGATGCTCAATTTATTGTCGCAACTGGCAAAATTTTTCTCCTTCCGCCTGATTCCGTCATGGATTTATCAGATATAGATAAGCATAATTATAGTTTTTATAAGATATCATTTACAACCATACAACTACAACAACAAGTACCTTCTACATACAAAGAGAGTTTATTTTCTGATCAGGTAGCGTATGCAATCTATCCTTACGCTCGCATAATTCGACTCGCGGAAGAGCTTTATAAAACACAGCGCCAGTCAAATCCAATTAAACAACAAAGTCTTTTATACGAATTACTTAGCGATTTGTTTGAGTATCACCTGCAAACAAATCATAAATATGATGTTTCACAAGCTGTTGAGCAAACAATCGAATATATCCACAAGCACTATCAAAAGTCACTAACTGTTAAACAATTAGCAAGTTTAGCTCAAGTTGCCCAATGGCAGTACAGTACAATCTTCCAAACATTAACAGGCAAAAAACCTCTTGATTATGTAACTGAATTACGATTAGAACACGCACAAGTACTGCTTCAACAAACAAATGAACCGTTAAAGGACATTGCACAGTTAGTGGGATTTAATGATGAATATTATTTTAATCGACGTTTTAAGCAAATGATCGGTATGCCTCCAAAGCAGTTTGCACGTAAGCAAAAGCAAAAAGTTGTTGTAAAGGACTGGACGGGTCATGAAGTTGTAATCCCTTCTGCCCCTAGCCGTGTCATTTATCATGGAGAGACATTTGGGGATATACTCATTTTTGATATACAACCGATTGGTGGAGATAAAACTGCTATTAATAAAACGCTCTATAAAAATCGTGTGCCACTTGTTCAAGATGTAAACTTTCCAATTGATTTTGAAAAATCTTCTGTGCTAAAACCAGATTTAATTATCTTTACGAATGCTGACGAACAGCAGTATCAAGTTTTATCAGCAATTGCCCCTACAGTCACACATAATTCTTGGGGAACACTTGAAGAGCGTATCGCACTCTTAGGACAATGGCTTGGCAAGGAATCGGAGGCAGAGGATTGGCTAATGCGTTTTAAGCAAAAAGAAGATAGGATGTGGCAGCAGTTGCAAACCACTCTTGAACCAGGTGAAACAGCCTCTGTTTTTATTTTCGACCGGGGTAAACGCCTTTTTGTGATGGGATGCACAGGCTTATCAACAGCTCTTTATCATCCAAACGGATTTCAACCAAATAAATTAATAGAGCAATTAATTCAGTCAAAAGCAGGGTACAAAGAAATATCTATAGAGTTACTACCTCAATACGCAGGAGATCGGATTTTTATGTTATTCTCAGATAATCTTGAATCAAGGCTCGCTACAGAGGAACTCATAAACAGCTTCATATGGGAAAGCCTACCCGCAGTTAAGAAAGGTAATTTTTATTTTGTAGACGCGAGGAAATGGAATTATAGCGATGCTTACACAAGGGAAAAGTTACTTAGAGCTTTACCGCGATTGATTGGACAGACAATTTAAAGTTTACTCAATAAATTCCGGCAATTTTAGATTTTTGGCTGTGAGGTGGATTCTCATGTTGAATAAGGGGAAAACTCCTAGCACGATAATCGGGAATGATGTTCGAAATTATATGGCAAACCATTTTGATGAGCAGCTATCTATTGATTATCTAGCGTTGATAACAGGCTTAAACCCAAACTATTTTGGCGAAGTGTTTAAGAAAGCTTATGTGCAATTTGCTGTGGAAGAACATGTTAGTGTCCTTCCCTGCATGCTTAGCAGACTTCCTCGATTTTTAAATTCTAAATGACAGTGCAAAACCCAAGTGGCGTTAACGCCACTTGGGTTTTTTTAAGCATCAAAATATTTAAATCATTAGAAGGATAACGCTATTTCACTAACATATTCGGAAATTCCTCCAACAACATTTCACTCGTTGTCATATCATCATAATTCCATTTATCCTCAATATAATATATTTTATTGTTTTTTACGGCAGGCAAAGAGTTCCACAAAGGCTTTTGTTGTAATTCTTCAAAAGCTTTTTGAGCCTCTTTATCCGCAGAAAGTAATACAAATAAATAATCACCAACAAGCGTATCGTGCATGGATTCTTCAGAAATTTGAATGTATGGTCCACTATTTGGCTGTAACGCTTGTACCTTTTCATCCATAGCAAAACCTGTAGGCTGATACAGCAGATCAGCTACCCCTCCTGTTTTCATCACATACATATTTTTATTCCAAAAATATTGAAGTACCACCGCTGTTTCACCTTCTGCTACCGTGCCATTTGCACGAAGCTTTTGCCACATAGCTTCTACATCTTCTTCATACTTTTTCAGTTGTTGCTCTCCTTCTGCTTTTTTACCAACAATATCAGCAATAATAGGGAATCGTTCCTTTAATGGAAGCATACCATCGAAAACAACAGTTGGTGCGATTTTAGAGGCTTCTTCAACTTCCTTATCCATAACGTATGACAACATAATCAAATCTGGATTTAACGAAAGCACCTTCTCCAAATTTGTTGGGAAGCCAATATCGGTTGCACTAATTTTCCCTTTATTCTCTAATACACCGCTATCAATAAAACGGTGATCCACCCCTACAGGCTCTATACCTAATGCAAGTAAATCACCAATGGCATTCCCCTGAAGCACAATTTGTTCTGGCTTTGTTGGAATGTCTATTTCGGTTCCTTGACTATCTTTATAAACTCTTGTCTCAGAAGAGCTAGCCGCCTGATTTTCTAAAACAGTTTGATTTTGTCCTGTCGTTTCATTATTCAAATTTGCAGCGCCCCCTGTACAAGCACTTAGTAATAATGTAATGCAAAGCAATGCTGTTGCCGCAAGTGATGCTTTCGACCCTCTATGCATATGTAAATCTTCCTCTCCACTATATTGATAATGATTATCACTATCAATATATCGCCAAATTTGGCGCCAAACAATGGACAATCCAATGGCATTTTGAGGACTATCTACTTCTTGCAGAAGGTTGACTTCCCGTTTTCTAAAGCGTAAAGGTGAAACCCCTTTATACTTTTTAAAAAGACGACTAAAATAATACGGGTCTTTATAACCAATACTTAAGGCAATTTCCTTTAATGTTGCATCTGTCTCTACCAATAGCTTTGCTGCTATATCAAGTCGAGTTCTGATTAAATAATCAATTACACTGTATCCTGTTTTCTTTTTGAACAATGAAGATACATGAGGAACACTGTAATTCAAATTTGCTGAAATAGACTCCAATGTAATCGATTGCGCATAATGTTCTTGTATATACATGACTACTTGCGCTACAAGGTCAGGCTCTATGACGTCAACTTCTTGCCTCTGAAGCTGTTTTAATACACTGTAAATAAATTGATAAAACAATGACTTAACATAGAATCGATCCAAGGCTTCTGCCCGATTCCATTCCTGCTCCATTAACTTAACCCTATGAAATAGAGAAATTGGATAACTTGGTACAAAACTATATTGTAAATGAAATGGATTATTCGTTTCCAACAGACGCAATATCTCTTGACGACTAGAGCTTGGAATCGATGCTTTATAGAAAATTAAATAATATTCCAGTTCATTCTCTGTAAGAATTATATCTAAAATAGTCCCTTTCCCACTATGTATGACTTGAAACTGTTGAATGATATATTCAATATGATCAAGCTGAACTTGTGCTTGACCACGCGAGATAAAAATAAAACCATTAGAGGGCATTTTGTAATTGCGTAAATCCTCTCCCCACCTCAAAATCTTACGGCGTACATCTAACACTTTTATTGAGGCATTATCCCAAAGTAAAGTATGGTCTTTTCCGTTCATTTTAATAGTCCCCCTCCTTTCTATCATCATTATAATTGATAATTATTATCAATTATACTTAAAGTATGTAGAGGTAAAATTACTTTATACTAATAGAAAATCCACTTGATTTCGAAGGATACTTTGGAAATCAAGTGGATTCTTAATGTATATTCTAGATAATGTGTTTACAAAAACGTTATGAGGCCTTACTTTTCCTTATCTAAATAATCCTTGAGCATACTAGCTATTTCTTCGACCTGTGCCTCTACTGCGATTGGATCATAGGGCCAGAATCGTTCTGGATTCAATTGAAAGACGCGTTTATTTTTTACGGCATCCAATGTTGACCATACCGATGAATCCTCATCAAATTCTGCGCCACCAGATATATCCAAAAAGATATAGTCGCCTGCATAATCAGCAATTTTCTCCTGTGAGATATTCAAAGCATTTATTTTGGAATCAATTAAATCCTTACGAACTGTCTCAGGTGGTGTTAAACCTAGCTGCTGATAAATCGCCTGCCCGCCTCTATTTACACCATCACCGTAAATATAAAAATCCTTACCAAAAGGACCCATAAGCGAAAAGGTTGTCCCTTCCTTAATTAACCCTTGTATCGAAGCTTTTGCGCTTTCTACCTTTGAATCGAATCCTTTTAGCCACTTTTCAGCTTCCCTTTCCTTACCTAGTATCTCTCCAAATGCTCTCATTTCTTCATGAACTTCATGATAGGTTCCATAGGGTATGACTAATGTCGGGGCAATTTTTCGATATTGTTCATTTAATTTTTCATCTCCACCAACAGTTACTATTAAGTCCGGTTTTAGAGACAAGATTTTTTCCACAGAGCCTCCATCAATTTGTCCAATGTCTGTGATACCATCGCTCATTTCTATCGTATAAGGACTTTCTAACTCCCAATATGGAGCCCCTACTGGCTTAACTCCAAAAACTAAGAAGTTTGCTAAATAGCCCTGCGTTACAATCCTTTGTGGATTTGCAGGTATTTCAACATCTCCATCAATTGTTTTGATGATTTTCGTTTCTAAATTCGTAGTCGTATTACTATCCGATTTAGATGAATAGCTGTTTAAATCGCTCTCTCCTGTACTCCCGCATCCACTTAAAGTGAATACTAGCAGGACTGTTAAAATAATACCTGCACAAATGTCGCGTTTAGCCTTGCACATCTTATCTCTCCTCAATCGATAATGATAATCTTTCTCAACTATTGCTTTTATCGTATCGATTTATTGGACACCCGTCTATTTCAAAATGTGACAATCTCTACATGGACAATCGTTACATCGGTAAATTCATCAAACTACGTATTAAGGAGTTTTTCAAGCATAATATCTAATTGTTTTTCTAAAGCAACGCCATCATTACACCAGAAATCATTGAGTTTAATAGGGTAAACTTTCTTTGAAGGATCATTTAATAGCTCCCTCCACGCCTTCCGCTTTCGTAGCTTTTCTGGGAAATGGTCATAGTATTCCTCTGTGAGGACAATAAACATATGGTCTGCAGCATATTCAGACAATAATGCTTCAGTGATAAATAGATGATTATTCACATCTAGCACCTCTTGCCGAATACGCGGATGTGGCTTCAATTTTAATCCATTGTATAAATTATAAGTTGCTCTAGCAGTCGTATTCCAGATACAAATTGTTTGATCTTCCCAAACCTCATATAATCCTACAGTCTCGCCCACCTGGACAACGGATTCAAGCTTAGAACTAGCACAATGAGTAATTGCTAAATAATGCTGTACCCACTCATCTGCCGTAGCCTCACGTCCAACAATTCGCCCCATAAGCTGAACCGCTTCTAATCGATCTAACTGATTCCATGGAAGCACCAATACTGGTGCAAGCTGTTCCAACTTTTCTAGCTTTCCTGGCCAATAATATAAATATTCAGGGGCAACAATTAAATCTATGTTTGTATTTTCTAATTGTTGCATCCCATTTTCCTGTTCTAAATCAATCGTACTGCAAAGCTCCTCTCGTAAAAGAGGAGATACTTCCCAAGGGGTAAAGGGAGCAGCTATCGGCTGAATGCCAAGAGCAAGTAAATCACCACTATATTGTAGAGCAACAATATGCGTAGGTTTAGGCTGTCGGCGATATTCCCTTGGCGCTATACCCACAATTTGTTTGAACTTACGGCTTAAATATAAACCATCTGCATAGCCTACCTTGCTTGCAATGTCATTTAATGTGGCATCACTTGAAAGCAAATACATCTTTGCTTTATCCACCCTCACCCTAGTCAGATGATTGGAAAAGCTACGCCCTACCTGCTTTTGAAACAATCTTGAAAAATAACTCGTATTAAATCCCATCAGCTCTGCCAATTGAGAGCGAGTCAGATTTTGATCGTAGTGTCGATTCATATAGTCCAGTGCTTCCCGCATAATAAAATCTACCTTTTTCCCATAAGGTTTCAGGGCTTGAGTAAACAAATGTAAAAGTTCCTCTAATAAATAATTTTGTTTTGCTACTAAGTAGGGTTCACTTGAAATTTGGTTTGCTGTAAGCTCTTGTAGAATAGTAATTGCACGATACGGTAAAGTTTCGGAGCCCGCAACTACCCAGTTAGCAGGCAGTTCATTACCCGCCTGATAAAGTAATACATCATCATTTTCTTCTACAAGATTATAGTTTTGATAGGAAACGATATTTAAATGAACAAATTGATGAGCCTCTTTCACCAACTTCACTTTTTTATCTGCACAAAGGAAAATCATTTCCCCCTTCGCAAGGAATAGCCTCTCGTCACCGAAATAAATTTTTATAGAGGTATCGCTACTTAACAATGATGGAAATTTGCTAAGGAGTATGTGTTGTTCATTACCCTCTCGCCATTTCATTACTTCCGCGTTCTTTAGTATGTACATATTACGATCACCTCAAGGTTGTGTCATGTATCTCTACTTTAGTTATCGGAACTATTATAAATGTTAATAGTTCTCAATAAAATCCAAAATAAGGTAGATATCCACAATAGTTTGGCCTATTATTTTTCGGAGCACTTACTATTTTACAATCCAAAATAGCCTGAGGGTTTATTTTATATTTTCAAAAGTATCTTCAATGAACTCTAATTGCTTCTTCAATGACACAGGTTCAATCAATTATGCCCCGGCATAATTGCGTTCAGATTCGGTTTTGTGCTTAGGCCTACACGATGCAGATCAGTTAGCCTAAAAGAACTCCTTTCCGATTCCATGACATCCTCCGGAGGCTTTAGGCCAACATGATGTTGGTCACTCAGTCGTGTGTTGCTGTCGCTTCGCTTTCGTACAGATAAATTGCCACAGGACGTGGCGTTCTTAGACTGAGTTCCTCTATTTCAGCAGATGTTTTATGTGCGAAAGCATAGCGACAGCAACAGGTGTTTAGACACCTGCGAATATTCAACTCTTCTAATACTTGTTTGATGGGAGTCCCTGCTAATCTCATTTCAATTGCTTTCATTTTCACTTCTATGGGATAACTCACTCTTGTCCCCATAGAAAAACACCTCCACGTTGATTTGATAAGGTACAATACCCGTTTTTCAACGAAAGGTGTTTTTATTGTCTCAAATTTTTAGTTCAGTGCAACATGTAATTCTCTAGCTTTTTTTAGATTATTTTCTAATTACGGTGATTTTATTATTTCCACATATTGTTGTGAAGTAGGACCTGTGCCATTTGTATCTTTTTGATAAGCCCATACAATATTTCCATATTGATCTTTTGTGAATAGGAATACTCGTTGACCAGTTTTAAATACATTTTTAACACTAGGTACAGTAGAAGGGTTAGCTACAAGAGGTAAAATTGCACTACCATCTGCTGCTTTAATAATAGATCCTTTACCAAATAATAATATTCCATTATCAGCTGGCTCATTATTTTTAACACTATCTAAAATTAATTGTGGATCTAGTGTCGTTTTATTTGCAGCTGTAACCGCATAGAAGTATTCTTGCTTCAATTCGATAGCTGCTAAAATATTTACAGAAACATCCATGGTTGTTGAATTATATTCTGCTGGTACTCCATTTATCGTGCCAGTTAAATTAGCATAAGACATTGTATTATAAACCGTTTTCCCTGGATATATATACTTACCAAAGTCTGCAACGTTAAATTTATTACCAGTGTAGCCTGTGATTTTATAGTCTACTGCTTCGTCCTTCATCTTCACAGTAAATGTTTTATCCGCCGTACCCGATGAAGTCGGCTTGATAATTAGCTTACTTTCATCAGTTGTTTTTGTACCATTTGTATAAGAGACAAATTGATATTGTGATGTAATATCATTATTAGCTTCGTCAGAAATAGTTAATAAACTTAAATCGCTGATATTTGAAGTGCCATTCTCATCACGCATAATCGCTTCACTAAAAGTAATCGTGAACGTATCATCTGGATTGCGGTAAATGATATTACGTTTCTTTTCCTTATCAACAGTCATTTCGAAACGTGGTGCCGTTCCATCTGAGTAGAAATCTTGCTTCATCCAACCCGCATTCGTTTCATCATGATTATCTCCTGCTGCATTGGCTTTGTAGACCGTGATATTACCGTAAGTATCCTCTGCACCTAAATAAACAACGTAGTCTGTATGTGGTGTTGCGGTGAAACCTGAAGCCTCTGTTAATGGGAATGCCCCTTTTCCACTCTTTGTAACAGATGGACTAGATTTAAGTTTTTCCTCTAAGAATTTACGTTCTGCTGGCGTATTAATTGTTAAATTAGCTGAATCATTTGTTGTGCCATCTGTATTTTTTTTCGGTACAAACCAATAATGTAGTTTTGTCGTTTCATCGGTATGGAAACTAATCATAGCCTTAGTATCATCGTTTTCTTTTGGTTTCACTACTAAATCATTAATTAAAGGTGCTTTCGTGTCGCCAATTATTTCTTTCGATGTTATTTTCGAGATTTCTCCACCACGATCCTTTAACACCATATAAACAGAATAACTTAAGAATGGATTAAGATCGTCTTTTGAAATAGAGATTGGGAACTTTTTTGTTTTCTCCTCTAAATCAGCTGGTCCAGAGCCGCGTTCAATATAAATGTCCTGCCCGCCAATTTGGAAATAGCCGGATTTGATTGCTGAATCAGACGCAAATTCATTAACGAAATCGCGTTCCGTAATTCCTTTATCTGTTAAATATTGCTTAAACGTTTTCGTTTCACCATTATCTACGATGGTATCAGGTAACACCATGTAAAAGTACGTACCAGCTTTATTTGGTTTAAATTCAACTTCTACACGTTTAAAATTATCAGATTGATCGGGTTTGCTAACAACATTTTCAATTGAAATAACCGGCATATCCAATTTTTCATGTATATATTCAGCATAGTTTCGAATTTTTTTACCAGGCTCGATAGTATTAGCACTTTCAAAATCATTGCCTGCTAAATCTTTTACGTTAGGTAATATCGTTACACGTAATGTATCCCCATAAACAAAACCTGTTTCAGATGGAATTGTTAATAATACCTTTTTATCGCCTTCTTTATATTCCACCGCAGATGGTTTAATTTTACTTTGTCCCGTTGTATTTACAATTACTGTTCCTGATAAATCATAGTTATTTACATTTCGTGCACTTTCAGGGTCCAAAGCTTCATTTAAATACACATAGAATTGGTTTTCCTTACCGGCTGGTTCGAGTTTCGTCTTATCCACAAACGGGTGAATGTTATCCAATGCACCTGTCTTAAATTCTTTTATAGCCTCTTTTGGGATCGGATCTACCGAGTTATTACCAGAACTGTCCTTCATTACTACATAAAGTTGATAATCTGTTTCAGCCTCTAAGCCTGTTAGTATTTCCGTTATTGCTAGTTCACCCGCTACTGCCTTACCTTTTCCTGTTGGGTTGGCGATGATATCTGCGGTTGTCGGATCTGCAGCAGTTGTTTTCTTACGTACATAGTAATAGTAGTCTCCAGGCTCACTTGCGGCGAATTTCATTTCAGCCCGTTTACCACCATGAAGAGGTAACACGGTTAAGCTACTCACTTTCGGCGGCGAAGCATCTTTCATTTGGAATGCTTGCGATACAATGTCGGAAGCGTTTTTCGCACCGTCGACTACCATCACATAGATAACGTATTCTTTTTTCTCACCTAAATTACTAACTTTAATAGAGTTCGTACCATTTACGGCTGCTCCTGTACCACTCGCCACATTCTCAACAGAATGACGGTTCACCATTTCTCGTTTTGTCGGTACTTCAGCGCCTTTTTCACGGACAATATAGTAGTACGTACCGACTTCATTGGAGTGGAAGTCTGCCTGAATTTCACTGCCGTTCAGTACCTTGACGCCTGTGATACTAATAATTGGCTTGGTTTTGTCATCTGGCTTTTGATTCTCAATATCGTCCTTATCAATCGGTTTGCCGTCTGGATCTGTAATATTGCCTATATTATCTTTATCCTCTAGGAAGTCATCGAAAATGTTATTCGGTGATTCGCCCTTCGGAATAATGACTTTGTCAATATACGTATAGTCACCGATGTCAAACCAGCCATAGGCATTGTCGACATACAACGTGCCTACTCGACCATCTATATACAGCTCTAAATCTGTATAGCTATTGTAATTGATCCAGTCAATATTGCCCTCGCCGTATATTGTTAGCTTTGTCTCTGTATCAAGGTTTAGCGTTCCAATATTGCCTTGAATTTCAAATTCACTGACATTCCCAATAATGTCTACACGTGGTAGTTTCGTATCTGTCTCGATTTTCGTACCGCTTTGAGACACGACTAGACGTGACACCGAGCTATTGTAAAATTCAATGTGCTTTTCAATATTTTTCATCGTTACTTTGTCTTTAGACCAGTTCTCAAATGGCTTGTTTTCATCAGGATTCGGTTTCGTCCAATTTTGAAGATCTGTTGATGGATTACTGTTTGTCGAATTATCCTCTTCTGGTTTATCTGGGTTAGACCAGTTGATAAATGAAAAATTATTGCTGGCTACACGTCCAATGGATAATGGCTTATAGGTAGAAGCATTTAAATGTAAAGGTGGACGTACGGTTTCGTTGACAAGCATTGTACCCGTTAATGTTACATTCGAAAATTCAATATAGTTGCCATTGACAACGATTGTCGCGCCAAAAGATCCGTACTCACCATTTAGCTCTAAAAATCTAGAGCTTGTCCCACTCGCATTCAACGTTAACTTGGATACAGAGTAAAGCGTTTTACCTGAAAGGTCCCCTTCAATCAGTGCACCCTTTAACACATCAGCATTATACTCGTTAAAAATATGAGCAAGACTTTCTGGTACTGTGTATGGTTCAGCATTTATGTAGATAATGTCATCTTCAACACCTGTAACCTTGTAAGATGTTGCATTACTCTTTTTATCTTGAGAACGCACAATGAAAGACGCAATTTGTCCTCGTGTTACGGCGTTAAATGGAGAGAATGTAACAGGTGTTGTCCCTTCCGTAACTTTTAAATCTACTAATGTTTGAATATAGGCTGCGTTACTTGTTTGACTATTCACATCTTGGAAAATGTGGTTGTAATTAGAAGCCACTTCAAATTTAAAGCCAAGTACTAAAATTTTCGCTAATTGCCCACGCGTTACAACTTCATTTGGCATAAATGTTCCATTTGAATAACCAGACATAATGCCTGCATTTTGAAGAGCAGCGACATATTTATAATATTCATTCCCCTTTGGAACGTCTTTAAAGTAGGGATCTTCGATATTTTTTAAATCCAATTTTAACACCGTCGCCAGCATTTTAGCTGCTTGGCCTCGTGTTACATTTTGATTTGGACGGAAGGTTTTATCTGCAAACCCACTAATAGCACCCTGAGAGTATAATTTTAATATATTTTCATAATGGCTAGAATACTGGTTAATATCTATAAAGGGTGAAGTAGCAGCGGCTACCTTTTGCGGTGGGGGTATCACAACCGCAATTCCACTTGTAGCAAAAACAGTCGCAATAAGCGCCTTGTTTACTTTTTGGATTTTTGTTTTATCCATCTCACTCTTCCTTTCGATTAAAGATTGATGCGGGCAATATTATTTTCATCATATCTTTTATATCGACAGGTTGATAGCGTACCTTCATAGATAATTCTAAAATAATGAGAGGAAAAGCATTGATAATTTCCTAGGTGTAAGTACGTCATCTACCCCACTGCATGAGGGCAATAAAGTGAAACTTCAAACAGTGGGGTTTTCTTCACCCCACTGTTTGGTAGTTGAACCAATCGGGCTTTTACGGTCAGTTGATTGCCCACCTCGTTGACTCGTTCTCATCTTTCCACTTGAGGTGGGCGTCTTACTGACCGTTACTGCGGGATAAAACTGTCGTGAGTAGCCAACAAAAAAACAGTTTGGACACTGTACGCTGCAGCAATCCAAACCGTTCAACTAACCAACCACTTATCTTTTCCCGTTTTTTAATTTCGTCAATCTAATACAATATTGGACCAAAAAATATATTCACGATAGATTGTGCGAAATCACTTATATCGAACTACTCTTCACGTGAATTATAAAAAGCCAAGAAGCATCGGTGCTCTCTTGGCCTTTACGATATATAGGCATACATCAATTCGTCCTTGTGTTGTCATAAGGGAAAGGGGGATAACCTTACGTCTTGCCAAGTCGATCGAGAGATGTGTCCCGAGATTACGTATTATTTGAACGAGGTTTTTAAGTCATATGGCGAATGACTAAAAATAGCTTGCCCAAATGATCGTTGCATTAATCATGTACCCCAATAATTAGACATGTAAGCCTATTTTCTTTCATTATTTTGCATTTGTTCTTGTCCTACTACCTTGACTCGATTTCGTCCAGCCTGTTTTGCGAGATATAGAGCACCATCTGCTGCTTCTATAAGCCCTTCTGTCGTATCGGCCATCTGCGGATACACTGCAATCCCCGCTGATAACGTCACTGGACGACCACATGGCTTAAGGGAATTGGCTAAAGTTTCACGTAGTTGCTCAGCTACTTGTGCCGCTTCACTGGCTGTTGTATTTGGCAATAGCATGATGAATTCTTCACCACCGTAGCGACAACAAATGTCTCCATCTCGTGCAACTGTCTTCATATTATTGGCTAAATATTGTAGTACCTTGTCCCCCACAGCATGGCCATACGTATCATTAACACTCTTAAAATGATCCAAATCCATCAAAATAATGGCATGCGGTAATTTTTCTTCCTGCCATTTTGCTAACACTGTATCCATTGTCCGGCGATTCGTGACACCTGTTAAAGGATCAGTCGTGGATTGATCCTTAAAATACGACACTTGACCCTGTAAAAACGACAAGCTTCGGACAAGCGCACTTTTCAAATAATAGGCTTCAAAATACCAGCTGCGAACGGATTTTAACCCTTCTACATTTTTCTTATCCAAGCTCTCCTCTGTTAAGGTCGCTAATTGCTGCAATGGATGTGCAATACGTGCTGCCGCCCAAAGTACAATAATAATGGATACCAACATAAGAGGTAACGCTTTTATTCCTACATCCTGTACACGATCGAATGACGGTTCTAATGCAACGTTTAATGGTCGCTGTGAGACGACACCCCATCCTGCCACTGGAACAGCACTATAACCTGCAAGCATTTCAACACCTTTAGTATTAACAATTTGCAGTGACCCGCTCTTTCCAGCAACAACCGCCTGAACAACTTTATTTTCAATCGCGATATCATTGATGCGACTAGCATCTTGGTGATAAATAATACGTCCATCCGCATCCACTACATACACATAAGAACCATCATGATAAAAATGCTCTCCCAGTAGCGAGTAAAAGACATTTTGTTCCTTCAAATAGATTGTTCCAGCTACCATCCCAAGGTATTCATCGGTTTCCGAAAAAATAGGATAAGATATAAAAATTATAAGTCGTCCTGTTATCCCCTCATAAGGCTTGGATACAAGGGGGATTTTCTTGGTTAATGCTTCTTGTGCCCCTTCAGAGGTTAACACTTCCCCCTTCACTTCTTCAGAGGGAGGAGAAACTGATAACACTAGACCGTCTGCATTGGTTACAAGCACCGAATTAAACATATTATTTTGCATTTTCAGTCGTTCCGTTACTTCATTTAACGCAGTTTCGTCATTCATTTTAGACGCAATGGTATCAGCACTATAGCCTAAAATCTGAAACGACTCTTCTAAATATAAACTAGCAGTTGTCGCTAACTTTTGCGCATATACACGGTTCGTTTCTAGAGAATTTTCCTTTATGGAATCGACATTCATTCGATAGCCGCTCCAAATGCTACCTATACTCGTAAAAAAGAATGCAGCCATCGCCACACCCATAATCAAATGTTTCAATTTTATTTGTCTTGATTTCATTTCTATTCTTTGCCCCTATTTATAGTATTTCATTGAATCGTGGCCGTCTCTCCACAATAAAAAATCCAAAATATTTTATCTATTCATCTATTAAAGCACAAAATATTCCCAATTAAATATAATTCCTTGTTTTTTGCAGATAAGAATATGTCAAAATAGGGTTATTTCTCAAGTGTGACTATAACCAAAGTAATATAATAGGAGAAATACCAAATTCTTTATATCGTATAACAGGCAAAAGTATAGTAATTTTATATCAGAATCAATTTCATAATTCACTTTAATATCGATAAAGGCGAATATTATGAAAGAAAATAAATTAATTGTTCCTATCACATAGTTATATTCCGCTACAGGCGGACGCTTTTCGCTGGCTTCGGGGCAATAGGATGTTGGTCATGAAGGCGTTGTCACAGGACGTGACGCTTTTAGCCTTCGTTCCCATAAAAGCTCAGTTCAGGGTCTAGGTTTGCTTGCTTATCCCGCTGGAGTCGCCGCCTTACGCTCCTACCAAAATGTTCGTATTTCTTTATAGAAAAACTATTTATGAAATGAATACATCTATAAAGCTACTACATTTTTGATATATTTCTATTATAATTGTGATTTTATTAAAGAGGGTTTGATATATATGTTGCGTAGAGCTGCTCCAATGATTTTCAGCTTCAGTATGGCTTTTTGGGCGAACGCTTCTCTTGTTCAAAAAAAGGCCTCGTCTTCTAAAATGACTAGAAATAAATTTCAAGCTTCGCTGTTCAAGTCTTTACCGCTTGCAAGCTACCAAAGTGAATATGATATGGTGTGGCATCGTTACTATGAGGATTACGCTCAATTTCATCTTATTGGTACGCACCTTGGCAAAGAGATTGGTGGCTATGAAACACGTATTAGGTATAACGTTTTTGGTATTCACATTGGCGCTAATCGCACCGATGTAGAAAAGAAGTACGGCTTGCCACTCACAGCTATTCACGGTCACAGTACGCGTTATTTGCTTAATTATAATGACCAAACAGGTCGCCCTACCCATGGGACTTATCTAATTAATCAACACTATGTCACGTTTTTCTATGATTTGCATAAAAATGATATTGTCCGCTCAGTTACGTGGGTATCCGTTGCAACTGAAATGACCAAGCCTGGTTATTATAATAGTCCTTCAGAATTACTGCGTGCAGGGTTTGAGGATTTGATGGTTGAACTCATTAACCATGATCGGGTAGAAGAGGGATTACAGCCCCTGATCTATGAAAAAAGATATAAACGTATTGCTCGTCAACACAGCAGTAACATGATCACACATAATTTCTTTAGTCATGAGGATCACCTAGGCAATCATTCCAATAATCGCCTAGCGGCTGATAAGGTAAATTTCTACTGGTACGGCGAGAATATTGCCTATGGTCAGTTTAACAGTATCTTTGCCCATGAAGCACTGATGAATTCAGCAGGACATCGAAGAAATATTTTGAGAAAAGAATTTACACATGTTTTTGTTGGTGTTTCTTTTAAGGAAAATGGTGCGCCATATTACACGATTAACTTCTATTCCGAGTAATTTAGATTCAAGCGAGCTATTAGGAGTTGAGGTCCTATCTAGTTAAAAGCAATGCCCACTCCTATCTGTAATACTAAAAATCTCTATGCACAACCTTGTACATAGAGGTTTTTTGTGTCTATTTCGCGACTGAATTTTCAAAAAATAGCTGATTATTATCTGAATTTTGCTAAGAAATCTATATTCTAAATTTTTTTACTTTTATTGTTATGCTGACATATAATTTTCAGAAAAATTATTTTATAATGAAATTTAACATAGTCAAGCCAATTGCACATCTGTTATAATACTGATAAATTCATAATATTCTGTATTAATACAGAAATAAGTAAAACACGCTTTTCACAATATGGGGATAATGAGAAAAGTGCTACAATGACTGCTTGCTTTTGTAGCCTACACAAAAAGGGGTTGGGAGATTTGGGTATTTTAAAGGGGTTAAAAATTCTCGATTTTTCTGCATTAATACCGGGGCCAATGGCGACAATGATATTTGCTGACTTAGGCGCTGAGGTTATTCACGTTGAATCTTCTAAGCGTGTAGATTTAACACGCATTATGCCTCCATATGATGAGGATCATGAGGCGTATATTCATCAACATTTAAACCGTTCCAAAAAGTCACTCACATTAAATTTAAAATCACCGGAGGCTGTGGAAATAGTAAAGTCGCTTGTCCAAGAGTACGACGTGATTCTTGAAGGTTTTCGACCTGGGGTAATGCAACGTCTCGGTATCGGTTATGAGGCGTTAAAAGAAGTGAATCCCAAGATAATTTATTGCGCTATTACAGGCTATGGTCAAACAGGTCCCTATAGCAATCGACCTGGACATGACAACAACTATCTTTCACTTGCAGGAGTACTCGATTACTCACGTCATAAAGACAAAAAACCTGTCTCAATGGGTATTCAGCTCGCAGATATTGCAGGTGGCACGATGCACGCGGCAATTGGGGTACTTGCTGCTGCATTACATCGTGAAAAAACCGGGGAGGGGCAATATGTCGATATTAGCATGACTGATGCTGTATTTTCACTCAATGCTATGTACGGCTCGGCCTATATAGGTGGCGATCGTGTACCACAACCTGAGCAAGAAATTTTAAATGGTGGTAGCTATTACGATTTCTACAAAACAAAGGATGGACGCTTTTTCTCAGTAGGTAGCCTAGAACCACAATTTCGCAAACTACTGTGTGAGGCACTTGATATTCCTGAATTGATTGATAACACCTTTAATGACTCGTACTACACACAAATTCGTTTTAAAGAGGCTGTTCACGATGCATTTTTATCAAAAACCTATGAAGAATGGCTTGAGGTCTTTAACGAAAATTTCGAAGGTTGTGTGGAACCAGTGCTAACCTTCCCAGAAGCATGTAAGCACCCACAGCTACAGGCTCGTGACATGATTGTTGAGATTCCAAAGAATGACGGCACTACACAAAAACAAATTGCTTCGGCTTTTAAGTTCGATGGTTACAAGCCTGTGTATAAACATGTCGGCGCTAAACTGGGCGAGCATAATGAAGAACTTCTTTCCGCTCTTGGCTATAGTGCTGAAAAAATTGCTGCTCTACAAGAAAATGGTGTTTTAGAATAAAAAGAGAGTGTCCAATGACGTCTTTATATGACGCATTAGGCACTCTTTTTTGTATATAAAATGATTATACGTAAGCTCTTATAAACAGTCGTAGCTTACCAAAATGATCATCAATGAGTAAATATTTTTTATATACTTCCATTAATTTTTCAAATAGCTCATACTGTTCAGTCACAAATAAAACCTTCAAAATATTTAACATGTGTAAAGAAGAGCTCTGTGCTACAAAATAATAAGGTGCATCTGACTCACGGTAATTTTGACGCCACTCTTCAACAGATAGACCAATATGTTGCAACGAATTGTTAACTTGTAGCGCAATATCTTGTTGAACTGACGCCTCAATCGCTATAAATTGCTCATTACTAAAGTTTTGTTGGACTAAAGCCGCATGTATTTTTTTGTTGGATGCCAGCACATTCTCTCTGATCAGCGTTAGTGCCTCTTGATAACGTTCCATTTTCACATAATTATCAAGTAATACTGCATATAAATTTTCTAGATAATTTAACGTATAATTTTTTATAATCGCTGGTGGTGTTGGCTTTCGATTTGGCAGTAAATCTTTATACTCTAGCATAATCTCTATTGCATAATTATTCAGTCGTTCATCTTCTAATAAATATTCGCCGTAATGAATAACGGTTTCATGATCCTGCTCCTCATGCCCCATATGCAATAATATGTACGAAATGAGTACTTTTTCTTTTTCTGTTAATGCGTACATTGAATAACGCCAGTCTGCTTCAAAAGAAGTTATCAATTCCTTCACACTTTGATAATCTCCTACCGACAAACGGTAGTGCGTCACAATTTGATAAAGGCGCAGTTGCTTTTTTGCCAAACAACTAGCATTGTGCTTATCCACATAAGTTATGCACTTATCCAGGTTTTTTCTGTAATTATACACAAAGTTATTCACATGTGCATAAGTTATTTGCGCTGAACGTTCAAAATGGCGCATCATTTCGTGGATAAATGTGAATTGTTCTAATGGTTTGTGGATAAGTAGTGAATACACTTTTTTAGTAAAGAGCCAGTGCCAAAATAAAGCTTCTTCTTTATAAATCATATGCACAAAATATTCATCTTTAAATTTATATAAGAATATTGTTTGTAAGTCATCCACAGGCAATGTTACCTGCCAACGTTTTCCGAAAACAAGCCAGATTAATCGCTCTAAGTCCATTGTATGCTGTGCGAAAAGTTGCTCAAAAAAAGTTTCTTTCCCTTTTTGCGTATAAAAAAAGGCATTGAGTCGGTCATGTACAAATTTTTCATCAAGGCCATGCTTTTCAAAAAAAAGTTGCAGTTCTGTGGATACTCGTCCCCAATATTTCCGAGCTGTAGAAAATGCAATATTCATCGCAGCTTCCTCATTGACCAAAAATAAGTCTGGTGACAGTGTAGTTCCTAGTATTTTCGGATCCGTATGTGTGCTGATTTCCGCCCATTTTGAAAGTAATTTTTCCGCACCTTTTTCGCCACTTTGACTATATGTCATGCATAATTGCTCATCACAATCCAACAGCATACAACCGGAGCCCCCCATCAAATTCTCCCAACAAAGATCTTCCCCCGTCATGTAAAAATTCGTTCCTCTAAAACTTGAACACTCTTTCTCCAATATAACAAATCCTATCCAACATATGCTAAAAAATTATGGATATGCCCAACAAAAGTGCAAAAGTGTTTGCTCCAATTCGACATAACGCCTTATTAACAACATAAAAAGCCATCTAAAAGCATGCAGATGCATCCCCATAGATGGTTCGTAAAATTTTAAAATTAACTTGTTCCAATAGGACAAAAATAAGGCAATTGAGCGCAATGGACAGTCGCTCATAAGTTGGTAGCCCAATCGCACTGTCACAAATAGCTCATTGCCTATGTTATATGTATAACTTCAAGAAAGTTATACACAATACCCAATTGTAAATCGAGAAACTCTACATTCTCATAGCAGTAGACGTACAGTCAAAAAAATAGTTACAAAAAAAGTGTCTCAGCTGAGACACTTTTTTGGACCGAAGGCAAATCCACAAGCGCAATGACTTTCTCCAACGAAAACCAGACTTTCATGCTAGAAATTTCACCAAAACATTGGATATTTTCGAGTTTCACGTAAATTATTTATCAGCAAACCAAAAACTACGATAATGAGGGCACCGATGAGTACAGGCATGACTAAATAGCTCCAGCCATAGCCTCCTAAAATAATAATAATCGGATTGGCTCCAGCTGGGGGATGTATCACCCCTGAAAGTGCCATACAAAAGATTGTTAAACCTACACCAAGGCTAATAGATACAATACCCGATCCTAACAGAGAATACATAGACAACCCAATTACTGCCGATATAAAATGCCCACCAATAATGTTTCGCGGTTGCGATAATGGTGCATTCCATACAACAAATACAAGAACACAGCTGCCGCCAAGAGATGCCATAAGCCACGGTGCTCCTGTATAGTTCGTTAAACAAAGCAAGACAAAAATACATATTAGTCCACCAAAAGCGCCTGTTGCAGCATCAGCAAAATTTGTTCTTGAGGGAGCATGTCCTCCTCCATTCATCTTGGCTATGTATGTTTTTATACGATGATTTTTTTCTTCCTTTTCCTGCACACGAATGAAGTCTGCCATTACTCGCCATCCTTTATATACAATAATTCAGTCGAACATAATCTTTTTTCTACCTTTTCTGAGCATTTCCTATTATATCAGCTAGTGACTAGAATTCAATTTCTATTTGTCATATTTTAGACAAAACTAAACTTTATGAGCAACTCTATTAATTACCCAAGAGATATCTTGCCATGTCTGTGTTTTCTTTCTGTTTTCAATATAAAAAAGCCTACCCTAAGTGGTAGGCTTGCTGTAGACAAACTCACAAAATTGAGTTTGTTTACAGAATTTTTTCATTTAAACAGAAGTATCTATATGAACCCGTTGCTTTCCGCTACGGCGGACGCTTTTCACGGGCACAGCTTCAGTCAACTAGTGTACGTCTATAAATTCAAGGACATTAAACAAATCAATGTACGTCGAAAAGAAACGATTGAACGTTATTTGCAGATACGAAAGAAAAGCATGGTATGCGTTGGACAACCTTACGAGGGATAAAAATTTGTCCATGCAGGTGATGCTTACTTTTGTCTTCAATCTGGAGCCTACCACTAAGGGGAGGCTCATGCATTAATCATATTGTTTTTTCACTGGTTTAAAAATTCGCGCTTTCTTCAGCACCGTTTTCGGCACTTGGAAGGTTGCTGTTACAACGCCAGGATGACGACCGATTTCAATGGAACCTGTTATCGTTGCACGATTCATGACTTCCGGCTCGCTCATCTCAAACAACCGTGCAGCCCGACGAATGGCATTATCTGTTGCCCCATTTAATGTTGTACCTGACCCGACAACGGATACCGGGAAAGCTTCCTCCACCTGCTTGACACCGAATTCCTCAGCTAATTCACGTGCACGTCGCTTTTCTTCTTTCGTAAATGGCTTCGCTGTGTATGGCAAATCCTCTTCATTTGGTAAAATAATCGGACCTTCTATTGCCACTTTTTTCAAGACATTCACCTGAAGCTGAACAATACCTGCTACATCTGTTGTATGCCCAGCGATTTCCCCATCACCCTGCATCGCATGCATATCACCAATATACACGCCGCCACCTGGTACCTTAACAGGACAAATAATCGTGGCTCCCTCGCGTACTCGGCTAATATCCATATGACCATCTGTTCGATGTGTATCGAGCTCAGCCTGTGTAAAGGCATATTCATGCGGTGCGCCAATCAAAAATGACCCAAAATCACCAGCATTATGGGAATCTGGCATCGCCTTCGAAGGTGTTGTCCCTAGCTGTCCTAAAAACGGACGCATTCTAGCCATAATACCTACTAAATCGCTTGGTGCCAAAGCTACCACTGGATTTTGCACAGAATTTTCAGGAGTTCGCATATAATTTTTAGCATCGAGTGCAACACGACGAGCACCTTCACGGCCAACCGTCACACCGATATTGCCCTTTTGATCTAGTGCCATTGTATAACCATTTGTCATTTTAAATGGTGAAGTTTCTGTATCGCAGGTTGAGCAACGAATTGCCTGCGAACCTATGCCTTTTACTATAGTACTTGGGTGAAGCTTACCACAGCCTGGGCATTTTACTGACACGAATGGATCCCCAATAAATCGATCGATGATTGCTTCATCATGACCCGATGCGGTTGCAAGAGATGTCACCTGAATCGACTTAATTGTAATGACAATGGCGTCGCCCACCTCAGCACCTTCTACAAAAACTGGCTTTGTTACTTCGTGTCCACCTCGAATCTTAGGTGTCAGCATTGGCCCCCAACATCCTGGTGTTGTGTTAGCAATGATCGTACCCCCATCTTTTACAGGGCCAAGCATTTTCTGTTGCGGGTCTAAAATACCATCTATGAACTCATTGACGAATAATGTTTCCACAGATTGCGCTTGCTGTACAATACCCTCATCTTCCGGTTGTTTAACTTTCTCATGCAAATGCAATTCGGTTACCATGATTATCCACTCCAGTTCCTAAATTTTTAATATGTAGTAATTTACTCCCTAAACAAGGGTAAAAGAGAGCTCTCCACTTAAACGAGCAGAGAGCTATGGCAATTATTTATTAATGTACAAATCAAAAATATGTGAGAAATCTTCTTTTACATACTTCTCCTTATGGTCTATCATCCACTTACTTGCGAAGCTTGTAATTTCTTTAAATGACGAAGCTGGTGATATATTATCATTACCAATGCGCCCCATTGATGCAGATGCAATAGTCAGGCTCTGCTCCGCAACACTAAACTTGTAGGCATCCTGCTTTTGTTCGTAACTAATGGCATGTAACGCCTTATATAAGTCCTTAATTTCGTCAATATAACGCTTATGAATGTCGATAGATAGCTTATTATTGCCGATTGTAAACTTAATTTCGACATCGAGGTCAATAGTTCCTGCTGTTTCGAGTAAAACCTCACTAATTTTAAACATTGAATAGTCGTATCGACGTAGTAATCGTTTTTTACTCATCGCATTTTCACCATCTACATGAATGAGAGCTCGATTTGTAAAACAATATTCATCTGCTTTTGTTTTAATTAGAAAATAGATTTTCTCGTCAATTTCGTGCAGGATAAAATCATCTGCATCCGTTTTGTCAAAATCTTCATGAGATACGACTACGCCGATATCTGAAAGCCCTAGTGCATCTGCTGCAATTTTTTTGAACATCTTCATTCCTCCTGGATTGTTATTACTACTTACTACGCTTAGGCTCCCTGGAAAGTTTCATATAAATCTATTTCGCCTTGGCGTAATTGCGTCCGGATTTTGAATTGTACTATTTGTAGGAAGTTAACCTAAAACCGTCACTTCCTGTGACAACGGTTAACTGACCTGCATCGGTAAAAACACCACGTCCTGTGGCATTACCGAAATGACCGACATCGTGTCGGCCCTCGTGCAGGCCTCCTTTCAAAATCCGTGACATCCACCGGAGGCTTTGGGCCAACATGATGTTGGTCACTCAGGCGTTTTCACAGGATGTGAAGTTCTTAGCCTGAGTTCCTCTATTTCAGCAGGTGTTAGGACACCCACTGAAAAGAAACCACATCGGCATTCATCTCACCACCTTTAGGGTAGGAGTCTTCTGTACCTGTCGCTACGCTTTCGGTACAAAAAATATCTGCTGAATGAAGATAAAAAGATCTTTGTGTACGGTTATACACAAAGACCTTAGATAGATTATTGTAAAGGTATTGTCACAGGATCCATTTTTTTTATGTCCGTACCTTTTCCTGAACCTAGGGAGAAGTAGATGACAGGCACAACAGTAATGGATGTAGCTGCTGGATCGATGGCTAGCACTGTAGCACTTGATTTGTATGAGATGCCACTGTCTTTACTTTGAGCACCATTCCCATTCACAACATACGAATGCCCTAGATTATCCTGAAGTTCATCAAATTGTACAGTAATTTCTTGCCACTTACTCAGCACTTCTGGATCTACTTCATATTCATAATGAATCACTGTTGACATATCATTTTTTCCAATGGCTGTGAATCTCGTTGTGACATTATAGTTTTTAACTGTTTCATTTACTAGCTGTAGCTCAGCTGCCAACTTTGACACTGTAAAATGAAAGTCCCAATCCCCTTTAAACCCTGTATTGGTATTTATGTTGGTAAATGCTTGGGGTTTCCATGTTATATCTATTTCATCTGGTGCTTCCTTATCGAAATATGGTGTTAAATTGGCAAGCCCAATATATTTAGTTTCACTTATCTTTTCAAGGCGGGCACCTCCTCCCATCGCTACTGAGTCCTTAATATGAATAAAATCACCTTCGATAAATGGATTTGTCCCTAAATCAATCTCTGTTTCAAGCGCATAAGAAATCGTAACTGACGTCCCATCATATACAGCGCTTTCAATCATCATCGATATACCGTTACTCGTTTGCACTTGTCCAATCTCCGTCGCATGACTCTGGAAATTTTCGAACATTGTATTTTTATTATCAAAATAGCTAGCGATATTGTTCATAAATGGAATTTGCGTGGCAAGTGTTGGAAAAGCAAAATTAATAGTTGTAAACGCGCTCACGCCTATTATTGCTGCCGCCGTGAAATGACGAACCCATTTCGCTGGACGCTTTTTCTTCGTCTTGTTTAAAATAGTTTGTTTTAGCTGCACCTTCTGCGTTGAAGATAATTCCATCGGTTCAATTGCATCCACATCTATATCTAACCAATCTTTATGGCTTTTCGTCATGTTAATGCCTCCTTTAGTTGAATTGTCGTCGCTAATTTTTTCTTCCCTCGGTAAAGACGATTTTCAACAGCTGCCTTCGTCAAATGCAAGGCCTCTGCAATTTCCCTAGTGGATAATTGTAGATAGTATTTCATCATAAAAATATCCCGATCAATACTTTCTAATTGACTAATTGCCAACAGTAATTCGTTTCTTTGTTCTTTTTTCACAAGCTCCTCCTGTACGTCTCCTAAATCGGATTTCTGAGCAAGCCCCTCATCACTTTGCTCACGCGCTTGCTGTTTTTCAAGCTTACGAAATACATCAATAGCTTTATATTTGGTCAGCATTCCCATCCACTTTTTAAAATCTTCAGGCTCCCCTTTAAATTGTTTTGCATTTTGCCAAACTGCTAAAAACACATCATTCACACAGTCATCGACAGCATCTTTACTAATGCCAGACAACACCTTAAAAGCGATAGCGTGCACAAAACCCGAATAATATTCAATTACGTATTCAAGCGCATCTTCCTTTTGTTTCTGTAATCGATTTATAAAATTTTTAGCATTACAACCCATCTTCTCGCCTCCTTTGTTTCGTTCAAATTCTTTTTCAATAACTATATCGAAGCACGCAGGCTAAAACTCTCATTTATTTTAGTACGACATTTCGTGTTCTTAGCGGGTTTCATTTATAATTAATTTCATAATGAAGAATTGCACTCCATGCTACTTCCCAAAATACAAGCTATGCGCTATTCTTTAAGTTCTATCGGTTATGAACATCAATTATAAAATTGAAAGGGCGTGCGAAATCATGCAGGAACCAATTATTTTAGTTGTGGATGACGAGGCTGACTTAGCAAATCTACTAAAGGCTAGTCTCCAAAAAGAGGGCTTCAAACATATCCATACAGCTGGCTCAATTACCGATGCCTGGACGAGCTTTCAACAGCATTCCCCTAATATCGTACTACTGGATGTGATGCTACCAGACGGTGAAGGATACGATTTATGCAGACGTATTCGAGAAGTATCACATGTACCTGTGCTTTTCATGTCGGCTAAAACAGAAGAAATAGATAAAATTTTAGGCCTCGCTATTGGTGGTGATGATTATATTACAAAGCCCTTTAGCCCAAAGGAGGTAGCCTACCGTGTGAAGGCACAGCTACGCCGAGCAGGCTATCAAACACAAGAAGCACCGCCAACCAATACATCGGAAGCCTTACAGGTTGGACCTTTTCTACTAAATGGTGATGAAACCGAAGTACATAAGGATGGCACATTATTGGAACTAACTGCTAAAGAGATTGGTTTACTGGCCTGCTTTATGCACAATCCAAATCGCATTTTAAGCAAGGAAACGCTGTTTGAACGTGTATGGGGTGAAGATTTCTTTGGCTCTGACAACACGGTCATGGTACACATTCGACGTCTCCGCGAGAAGATTGAAAACGATGCATCGAAACCTGTTTTCATTACGACTGTCAAAGGACTCGGTTATAAATTCATTGTGACGAAAGAGGCACAGACATGAAGTGGCGACTTACGGCTCGCTTTTTATTTTCTGTGATATCTATTGTCATCATCGTTATTTTCGTGAATACTGCAATTCTTATAGGACTCCTTATTTATCAGCAGGTAAGCCACTTTGATAGTACTACCGCTAGTACAGAAGAGGCCTTTGTCCGAGCATTTGAGCAGTACATTGATGAGAGTGGTACTATCAGTAATGAAGGGCTACAGCAATTACATCAACGGAATGCATGGATTCAATTGCTTGATCCAAATGGGCAGGTCATTGATTCACATTTCGCCCCAGAGAACGCCCTTTCTCATTATGCACCTGTCGATTTAATTCAAGTTTACAAATATAAGGAATTCGATTTTGACACAACCGTTTATGTAGGAAGTAAAAGTGAAAATGATATCAACTATCTAATCGGTATTAAAGGTAGTGGCGTTTCAAGGTATGTCGCCCACCTGTCTGGCGAATCGACTTTACAACTTATCGGGAAATACGGTCTACTGATTGTCTTCGCTGATTTACTTGTGGCGACTCTTGTAGGTTGGCTATTCGGCCGTGCTTTAACCAAGCCTCTTTACGCAATGATTGAACGCATTCAACATTTAAAAAATCACAAGCATTTACCTATAAAAACGCCAAAGGGTGTCTATCAGCCTGTATTTGAAAATTTAAATGAGGTGTCGAGCGAGCTAGCTGCATATGAGCAGGAGCGTAAACGATTGGAAATAATGCGGGAGGAATGGATTAGTAATGTCTCACACGATATGAAAACGCCACTCGCTTCCATTCGAGGTTATGCAGAGCTGCTGAATGATGAGAGCCTAACGCCAAGCGAACAGACCAAATACGCGCGTATCATCGAAAAACAGTCATTGCATATGCAAGATTTACTTGATGATTTGAACTTAACGATGCGACTAAGACATCAGCAGTTACCACTGTCATTTACCGAGGTCAACATGGTTCAGTTTATACGCGAAATTGTTATCGATACACTCAATATGCCTCAATATGAGCAAGCTAATATTGATTTTGATGCCAATGCTAACCTAATCCAGCATAGTATTGACATACACTTTATGCGCCGTGCTGTCATGAATTTTTTACACAATGCGTTGCTCCATAATCCGCCAGATGTAAATGTACATGTCCTTGTCGAAGAGCATTCAATTACAATTTCTGACGATGGCAATGGTATTTCCGCTGAAGATCTTTCCCATATTTTTGAGCGCTACTACCGTGGTACAAATACCGAACTAACACATGGCACGGGACTTGGTACTGCCATTGCTCGAGATATTATAGAAGCCCATGGGGGATCCGTGACCATTACTTCTGAAGAACGACAAGGGACAACGGTTAGCATTCAATTAAAAGAAACTTTCCAAAAAGCCAAAACAGATTAAAAGTATTTGTCGATGCTTTGCCTATGCACAGAGCTTAGATATTGCTGACACGCTTAATATTCACACAAAAGGAGGTGCCTCAGCATATTTGCTGAGACACCTCCTTGCTCGTTTTTATTTCAAATGTTTTTGTACCTTTGCAGGCATATCCTCAAACTGTACTTCATCATATGATGTAACTACGTTTTCTTTTTTCACATAAAGCTTTAAATAGGCATCATGACGTAAATTTTTTTGTGCAGAAAACTTCAGTGTCGTTTCGTCGCCCTTGTCATTAAAGGCTGGAAGCTCGTACCAATACGACTCTAAAATCTGTCCGTCACCCGCCTTATATTCCTCTACTTCACCATCAGAAGTAATATGCACATAATATGTGTCTTTATTTAAACGGTTAAAGTCAACTGTCATGAGCACTATTAGACCTGCCACAAATAATATAAACAATGCTCCAATACCAAAGAAAACTTTTTTCATTTTATTTGGCCTCCTGTCTCACAATTTTATAAAATGATCGTACTGTAAAGATATAATATAAACCATAGATTGCTGAATATGCGACCATCCATAGCATAACTGGCTTTGTCATATCCATATTAAATAACTTCGAAAAGGCTATCAGCGCAAATGAACTATGCACGATGCCCACAACGAGTGGAGCACCAAATATCACGGCAACTTGCCCTGCAACAGTTTTCAATATTTGCTTGCTGTTAACACCAATTTTATTTAAAATTGCATATTTCGCCTGATCTTCTTCCGCTTCCGTTAAAATTTTAAAGTAAATGATGCTACCTGTAGCCGCTAGGAATACGAGCCCTAAAAAGCTTCCCACAAATAGTAGTGATCCAACTGTAGCTATACTGTCTTTATAGCTTTGCGGTACGCTTGAAAATCCTTCTTGTTGATCGCTCGAAAGCTGTTCGTAGATTTCCTGCGATACGCTCTGTTGCTTCAAGTCATTATCCATACCTACTACCTGCATCATAATCTCGTCTGCATTTGCTGCTGTAAACTCCTTGTCATTCACAACAAGAACTGTACCAGCTGCAATAAAGTTTAACACACTATCTGTATACATTTCATCGACATGGAATGAGTCACCGTTTTTCAACATAAAATTTTCACCTGTAAAATCATGTGAAAAGCGTTCATCATAACTAGCATCTAGTAAGATTGTTGAACCATCTACAATGTGTAACTCATGTTCTTTTCCCTGCAATTTTGCCAAACGATTGTAATCAGATTCCTTCAATAATGTATATTCAAAATACGCAAATTCATTATCGACCCGTAAACTTTTCGCAGTAAGCGATTCATTGTACAACACATTCTTTTGAGAAAATTCTACAGGCTCACCCTTCCACATGAATGTATTAGGCAGCATTTGGCGTACTGACGCCTCTGTATTGTAATACATCCCAAAAACGCCACCACCTGCTGTAATGGTTGTTGCACTTAAAATCGCAATGATAGACAGCGATTTCGCATTTGCTCGAATGCGATACAACAATTGCGATACACCAATTAAATTCAAGCCTTTCCAAGACCAGGAAGTCGCCTTTTTCAGCGCTGTAAGTACAAATACACTGACACTATGGAACAGTAAGTATGTCCCAGCGATTGTCACACCAATGACCAAAAGTGGTGTACCCAGTATTGTGAATAAACGCCAAATAGGACTCGTAAAAATATCCGAAGCCGCTGTATAATATCCAAATGCAATGAGCGCCGTCCCAAGTATAGCCGCCACTAATGATGCACGAGGAATTTTCTCTCCCTGCTTCTCTGCATGGAATAAATCAATCAGCTTAAACTGATAAATCACTCGGTAACCCTGTAATGATGTGAATAAGAACAACACTGCAAAAATCCCTGCCGTATTTAGAATTGCTTCTGACGAAAACGGTAAATTCGCTACAACCTCATAGCCCATGAGGCGTACTAAGATTGTGAGTAGCACCTTCGACATAAAGAATCCGATGACTATGCCTAGTACTAGTGACACCAATCCAATGACTAAATTCTCAAAAAAGAGCATTAAGCCAATTTTTTGTTTACGAACACCTAGCAGCGAATACAGTGCCACCTCTTTTTTCCGCTTCTTCATAAAAAATGAATTCGAATAAGCAATAAAAATAACAATAAAGAAGAGTAGTACAACCGATGATGCACTCATCAACCCTTTAATTTGCTGCGACATTCCTGTTACGGAAGAAATATCTTCATTATATTTTAATGTCACAAATGTGAAGTAAATCATGATACTAAATACCATCGAGGCAATATATAAAAAGTAATTTGACAAATTGCGCTGTACATTTTTGCGAGCTAAGCTAAATAACGTCATTTACTCCACCCCCGATGCTAGAAAGCACCTGTAAAATCTCTTGGAAAAACTGCTTTCTTGTTTGTGTACCACGATGAATTTCCTTAGAAAGCTGCCCATCCTGGATGAATAGAATGCGCTGGCAAAAACTTGCCGCAAACGCATCATGCGTAACCATCATAATTGTGGAAGCCTGAGATTGATTTAAATCACTTAAACTTTCTAATAAATCTGTCGCCGATTTTGAATCCAACGCCCCTGTTGGCTCGTCAGCAAAGATCAGCTTCGGCTCCGTTACTAACGCACGTGATGATGCTGTACGTTGTTTTTGTCCACCGGAAATTTGGTACGGATATTTATCGAGTAAATCGCGAATGCCAAACAACGCTGCTATACGGTCTACTCTTTCGTTTATTTCCTTGGTTGATACCTTCGCAATGGCTAGTGGTAAAACTATATTTTCACGAACCGTCAAAGAATCGAGCAAATTATAATCTTGGAAGATAAATCCCAAATTGTCTCGACGAAAATCTGCGAGCTCGGTATCTTTCATGTGTGCTAAACTTACATTTCCAATGACAATCTCACCAGTCGTTGGCGTATCAATTGTCGCTAACACATTGAGCAATGTGGATTTTCCGGCACCCGAAGGCCCCATTACCCCAACAAACTCACCTTTTTCTACTTGAAACGTTATATTCGATAGCGCTGTAAATGTATTCGCACCCTTGCCATATCTTTTCCCTACATTTTCTACTTTTAATAATGGCGTCATATACGCTCACCTCTTCCTTCTGACTACAGTATACAACCCTAAACTTACAGCAAAATTGTCGTAAGCTTACATCAACCTTAAATCAAACACAAGTTATCGAGACATTTTAGAAGTTTATCGCCTAACTTTCCGAGAACATTAAAAAAAGATCCATACACAAAAATGTGTATGAATCCGTCATATCTTATACCCTTATAACGCGCCAAGTTAACTACAAACGCCCATTCATTCTTGCAGCCTGCTGTAGTGGATCCCAAACCCCATTGTATGGTGGCGCATACGCTAAATCTAAATCTAGTAAATCAGGTAAGGTCATTTTGTTGTATAACGCTGTTGCAAAGACATCGATACGTTTATCGACTCCAGCTGGTCCCACAATTTGTGCACCCAGTAGCTGTTGGTCTCGCTTCCGTACAACAATTTTAATATACAACCGTTGAGCTCCCGGATAATAGCCAGCGATATGACGCGCTGATAATTTAAATGCTTCATATTCAAAGCCAAGTTCTTTTGCCATATGTTCATTAATACCAGTTGTACCTACTGATAAATTGAAGAACTTCATAATAGACGTACCCACAATGCCACGGAATGGCGCAAACTTCCCAGCCATATTCAAGCCTGCTAGTCGCCCCTGCTTATTCGCGGTCGTTCCTAGTGGTATATAATCCAAGCGTTCCTTAACAATGTTGAAATGCATCGCACAGTCACCTGCTGCATAAATATTTTCAACAGAAGTTTCTAGATGACGATTGACGATAACTGCACCATTTTTAGCAAGTACAATTCCTGCCCCCTCTAAAAATTGCGTATTGGGTTTAATACCAGTCGCAACAATCACCAAATCAGTATCTAGCGCCCCAGTCTCTGTAATAACACGCTCTACTCGCCCATTCCCCTCAAATGCCTGCACGGTTGTATTTAGCAAAAGTTCAATGTCCTGCTTTTTTGCTTCATCATGGATATGCTGCGCTAGCTCTGCATCTAAGATTTTCGTAACATGACTGCCACGTTGAATAAGCCTTACTTTTTTACCACAAGCATGTATGGTTTCTGCCATCTCAAGTCCAATATAGCCACCACCCATGATTGTCACCTGTTCAATATCAGATGTTAAATCTGACAGTAAATCCTCTAATTGTGGAATGGTTTTAACAGTGTGTATACCCGCTAAATCCGCTCCTTTTTTTACAGGCATCGTAGGATCCGCTCCCGTTGCGATGAGTAGCTTATCGTATGCTATTTCGAACGGCTCTCCGGATGCTTGTGTACCTAAAACAAGCTGCTTATCTACGTCAATTCGTTCCACCTCATGGCCAACTCGTGCATCAATGCCATACTTATCACGAAAAGTCTCCACATCTCTAGCAATAAGACGTTTTGTCGATGAAATACGACCATCTACAACATAGGGCAATCCGCACTGTCCATATGAGTATATAAATCCACGTTCTAAGGAGGTAATCTCTGCCCCCGGTACATTTCGATAAATTTCCATTGCAGCTGACATTCCAGCCGCATCTCCCCCGATAATTACGTATTTCATCGTACAAGCCCCCTTATTTTTTTCTCGTCGCTACTAATTTTGCATATTCATCAATATACAGTCGGCGTTTACCGCCACTCACAATCACACGCACAACATGTATGGCGATAACTAACCATAATAAGAATGCTGCTGTAGAAGCTAAGATTGTTAAGACAATTTGCAGTACATAAAATGGTGAATCCATATCTAACTTAATTTGGCCTAGTATATGAAAAACCTCAAAAATAGTGATTGTCGCTAGAATGGCCACACAGCGGCGCCATGACTGCACAATGATATCTTTCGTTTTATCGCTTATCATCGTAAAGCGCATAACCCTCATTCCAAATGTTGCCCCCCGCGTGATGCTCGGTACAACACCAAATAGAAGAATATATAAAACGATTTTTACGACAAATTCAAGTATATCGCTATAACCAGTTACAGCACCTACTAGGAGCCATACCATGTTTACAATAAACATATCTATAACAAGTGCTAATAGAATCGACAGAGGCTTGACGATATCTTTTTTTGCTACTTCTGCAGCCTTTGCCTCAACTGCCTCCTGTGATGGAAACAAAGCCCACACTATTGGCGCTAACAAGAAGCCAATCAGTGCACCTATACTATTAAGCAATAAATCATCCACATCAAAAATTCGATATGCACAATTAAAGATGCCATAAATACCCGTTACTTGTGTTGTCTCATAAAACAATGTTAACAAAAAGCTGAACATAAATGCACGTTTCCAGTACCTGCGATTTTTTAAAAAATAGCGCAAGTATACACCAAATGGCATCAGCAATAAAAAGTTAAAGAATGCCTGAAAAAATGCTGGTTGTTTAGTCAAATAGAGCCATGTTGCGGGACTTGTCAGCACAATACCACTATCTTTCATAATATCTGCAATAAATTGAAATGGGCGCAAATTATAATGTACTGTGTCTGCTGGCTGTAATGAGCATGTATCACGTGTTTCCGGAAATGGTAACAACACTAAGCATAAGGCCGTTAAAAAATAAAAAATAAATGAGAACATAATGATTGTTTTCGATACTGACAAAAAACTATATTTACGATATGTATAAATGAGCCATGGCACAAATAATACAAATGACAATAGTATGGTTATCAACATTGCCACTAAAATGGAATTTGTATAAGTTGACATAATAGCACCTCTTTTGTTTAAAAGAGAACTCAATAACCTTTCAGTTCTCTCCGTTTAACTTCTCCACATCAAGCTTAACCTATAATTACAACGATAATATGTCATCAAACTTAAAAAATTCTTAAATTGAAAACAAACTGCCCCCCTTTTAAATTCAGAGGAATACAGCAAGTTCAAGCTTATGCCATACACTAAACACGTTTGCTTAGTCGAAGAAATCAACCAACTACTTTAGGAAGAATTAAAAGGCAGATAATGATAAACCTTCGTTTCCCATTACCTGCTGCCATATTGTACTTATGCTTTTGTGATTTCTTCCTTACAGAACGCTAAAATTTCTTCTAACTCTTCGTCTTCCAGTGCGAAGTCTAAATACTCGCCCTTGGCTTTTTCCATGAGGAAATAATTTAATATAAACGGCTCACTATCTTTTTCCCCAATTAGTACACGAATCTCGATGCCTGCTTCATGGTACAGTTCATCTTCTTCATCAACCTCTACATCCAAAATGAACTCAAAGCGTTTACCTTCAATAATATTCGTCGGATCTAAAATTTCTTCCCTTGAAAATTGTGTAATATTCATTTGCGCTAGCTCCTTTATCTTTACCTGTTCTTTTATATAATAAATCAATTTCAGCATGGGTCAACTAGAAAACCCGTATACACCCTAAAGCAATTATGCCACAATAAGGTGAAACGCCCATTAGCAGGCTAAGCTTAGCCCCTGATGGCTCATTGAATCAAAGGGCTTCATGCGCGCTCAAGCCATGAAATGAGGGGTTTTTCTGCTCATTAATTTACACTATATGACTTACATAAAGGAGGCTTTTTACAGTGAAAGAGCTACTATATTATCAAGATGCGATGCTACGCGACTTTGACGCAACAATTGCACGGACAGGCACGGAGGAAGACGGCCGCCAATACGTTGTGCTGTCAAATACTGCTTTTTATCCTACAGGTGGTGGTCAACCACATGATACTGGCACCTTAAATAATATTCCGGTCGTTGATGTTGAAAAAATTAACGATGAAATCCGACATTATATCGAGTATGAAGCTTCAACTTTAACTGGAGAAGTTCATGGCAAATTGAATTGGCAACGACGCTTCGACCATATGCAACAGCACGCTGGTCAACATATTTTAACTGCAGCATTTGTAGAATTATTTGATGCGCAAACGGTAAGCTTTCACTTAGGAAGTGAGCAAGTAACAATCGATATTGTCGCCGACATTCTGACAGATGAACAGCTTGTTGCGGCTGAAGTGAGAGCAAATGAAATTATTTTAGAAAATCGCCCAATTGAGACGAAATGGATTACGGAGTATGAACTTGTAGATTACAACTTACGAAAAGAGGTAGCAGTCACAGGAGATATTCGCCTTGTTATTATTCCTGATTATGATTACAACGGCTGTGGTGGTACGCATCCACGCTCTACCGGTCAAGTCAGCGCTATTAAAATTCTTGGCACAGAAAAAATGAAGGGCAATGTGCGTGTCTCCTTTGTCTGCGGGCAACGTGTATTAGCTGAGCTGGCAATGCGCAAAGCCGTACTGGCTGATGTTGCGCGGCAACTGAGCGTTCCTGAAGTTGACGCAGCGAACGCGCTCACAAAAATACTAGCAACACAAAAGACTACTGAAAAGGCACTTGTGGCGGCAAAAGAGGAATTACTGCGCTTTGAAGCGAAAGCATTGGCTTCTAATACCAACCTCATTATTACTGCCTCATTTAGTCAACGCACTGTACAAGAACTTCAAAAATTAGCACGTTTTATCGTAGCTGAGCGTTCAGATGCCACTGCATTACTTGTCTCCCAAAATGAAGACAAGCTACAGTTTGTGGCAGCTCGTGGCGCACACGTAGAAACAAGCATGAAGGACATTGCCGCACATGTACTTCCACTTATTAATGGAAAAGGCGGCGGTAGTGAGCAAATGGTCCAAGGTGGTGGTGAATGTATCATTGCTACTGAACAATTACTCACTGCCATGCAAGAAGCCCTTTGTTGACTACAATTAAAAATATAACCGTTAAAACGACCAACACCAATTTAGAAGGAGCTACCAAAGTCATTTGGACAGCTCCTGAATTTTTTTATAGTTTAAATTTCGGTATTGCACCATTTAAATGCTTTTCATCGCAAATGCCTCTCCCTCCACGAACAATAGTTTCCTATATGGTAAAATATGCGAAAACGCGACTCACTTTCCGCATGCAAGGCATGTGTCATTGAGACAACTGGATTTAGGTCACGAAGGCGTGTGCTCTTGTCGCTACATTTCTACTTACGCTTTCGTCGCAAATACGATTCATTGAGTCTACGCGGACCTTTCCTTTATATCAAAAAAGCATGCCCTGAGTACCCCTAGCACTATTTTACTTTTTGAACAGCCCCTTCTATGTATTTTGGAACATCCTCAGCCCACAACGTTAAATTCAATTCAACCTGATTGTTGACTGCCAATGTACTAGTAGTCTAAGTTGATAAACCCAAAATGCTACAAGCCACCATGCCAAGTGCAGCTATTGCAAGGTTCTTAACTTACCGCCAATACCTTTATCCACATATTTACCTTCCTCTCTTTTCACGAATACGTCCTTGATGTAAATAATTTATTACCTCCCTATCAACTTTCAGTAATTATGCTTAAATTGGTTTTATTCTACTGGATAAAATTAAAAATTTCCCCACATGTGATTGATTATAATTTGCTTTTTTTGCTGATTATAAATGATAGAACTTAATCTATTTATTTTTGAGGGGAGGATTTATATGAGTACTGAAAATAACGTTTCACGTCGTGACTTTTTAAAAACTACTGGAATTGCTGCTGGTACATTAGTCGGTGGTGGATTAATAGGTGGGCTTGTAGGTTATAACATGAATGGCAAAGGGACTGCTACTTTAGATCATGGTAATGGGACTACAAATGAAGCCACTGGATCGCCTAAAGCTAAAATGTTTTTCATGAATGAACGAGATTTTAGTGTTTTATCTAATGCTACTGAACGCATTTTCCCAGAGGATGATTTAGGTCCAGGTGCGATTGGTTTAGATGTACCTTATTTTATAGATCATCAATTAGCAGGACAATATGGCAGTAATTCTAAGGAATATATGCATGGCCCATTTGCTGAAGGTGCACCGACACAAGGCTATCAAAGTCGATTAACGCGCGCAGAAATCTTCAAGCAAGGTGTTCAAAAAATAGAGGCGGAAGCACAAAATCGATTCAAAAAAGGTTTTAGCGATTTAGAAGGAAAGCAGATGGATGAAATTTTAACAGCTTTTCAAAAGGGTGAAATTCAGATGAGTGGTGTCACATCGGCATTCTTCTTCATTTTACTTCGTGCCGCTACTTTAGAGGGGGCTTATGCTGATCCCATGTATGGTGGGAATCGAAATATGGATGGCTGGCGTATGAAGGGCTTCCCAGGACATCAGATGACTTATGCTACACAAATTGAAGATGCCAAGTTCCAAAAAATTGAGCCTAACCCATTAGGCAACCACTAGGAGGTTATTTTAGATGGTAACAACATTACCAAGTGTAGACGTGGTAACAGTCGGTGTAGGTTGGACTGGTGGCATTGTCGCTGCGGAGTGCTCAAAGGCCGGCTTAAAGGTTGTAGGTTTAGAACGCGGTCAAAAACGTGGAACTGAAGATTATCTAAATGTCCACGATGAATATCGTTATGCAATTCGATATGACATAATGCAAAATCTTTCGAAGGAGACTGTATCCTTCCGAAATAACAGTAAAATGAGAGCATTACCAATGCGCCAGCTTGGTTCCTTTTTACTTGGAGAGGGTCTAGGGGGGTCTGGGACGCACTGGAACGGTATGTCTTATCGTTTTTTACCGTATGATTTCCAGATTAAAACACTGACCGATGAACGCTATGGTCCAAACAAATTAGATCCCGATTATTTACTACAAGATTGGGCATTAACCTATGATCAGCTGGAGCCCTATTTCGATAAATTCGAAAAAACAGCAGGCATTTCAGGGGAAGATAAGAATCCTTTTGCTGGAAAACGAGCTAATCCTTTTCCAACACCTCCTATGAAAATGACGCCGATGCTAGAACAATTTGAAAAAGCAGCAAAAAATCTAAAATTATCACCTTATATGGTTCCTTCTGCTAACGTATCAGAAGTCTATAAAAATCCTGATGGTGAAACGATTAACGCCTGTCAATATTGCGGATTCTGTGAGCGTTTCGGTTGTGAGTATGGCGCAAAATCTTCAGCAGAAATTACAGTTGTACCGACTGCTTTAAAAACAGGGAATTTCGACTTACGCTTCAATTCCAACGTGGTTGAAATTTTAAAGCAAGGCAACAAGGTTACGGGTGTCAAATATATCGATACAATTTCTGGCGAAGAATTTATTCAACCTGCAAATGTTGTGGTCTTAACAAGCTATGTCTTTAATAATGCCAAACTATTAATGATCTCTAACATAGGGCAACCATATGATCCAACAACAGGAAAAGGAACACTTGGTCGAAACTATTGCTATCAAATTTTACCGGGTGCTGCCGGATTCTTTGATGAGCAATACAACACATTTATGGGTGCAGGCTCACTTGGTATGACCGTGGACGACTATAACGGTGATAACTTCGATCATAGTGAATTAGATTTCATACATGGTGGAAATATTGCCTTAACACAAACCGGTACTCGTCCTATTGGCTCGAACCCAACTCCTCCTGATACACCAACATGGGGACCTGAGTTTAAAAAACAATCGATTCACTACTACACACGTTCATTCGGTATTGGTGCGCAAGGTGCTTCTATGCCACATAAAGAAAACTATATGTCACTTGATACGGTATACAAGGATGCTTATGGTTTGCCATTAATGCAATTAACATACAACTTTACTGATCAGGACCGTGCACTTCATAAATTCATCTCAGCACGTGCGGCTGACATTATGAAAGAAATGGGCGCCAAAACAATTGTCCCGAGTGCAGAGATTACAGATTACAATATTGTGCCATATCAAACGACACACAATACGGGTGGAACAGTTATGAGCTCAACGCCGGAGAATGGTGTAGTGAATAACTACCTACAACATTGGGACGTAGAAAACCTTTTCGCTGTGAGTGCCGGAAACTTCGCACATAATAGTGGCTATAACCCTACAGGCACTTTAGGTGCGCTAGCCTATCGTTGTGCAGAGGGAATTATTAATTACAGCAAATCTGGTGGGTCTTTAGTTTAAGAAAAACATATTCCTTACTATAAGACGGGGGCTATGTTGAAAATCCTCCGCGTTTTCGCGCAGTTAGTTCAATACTTTAACATTTAAGAGGAGGTTGAAATATGGGAGGTCTTGGTGCAATTGGTGTTCCCGGATTAATCATTATTTTGGTTATTGTGTTAATCGTTTTTGGCCCGAAAAAACTACCCGAAATTGGTGGTGCAGTTGGTAAAACTTTTGCAGAATTTAAAAAATCGACAAAAGGCTTAATGGATGACGACGATGAACCAACAAAAAAGGTAGAAAAAAAATCTGACGTTTCGTAGGAGGTGTTCCTATGGATCCATATGAAGAAAGAAAATATTTAAGTCCGCTTGATAAAAAGTTAGACGAGCCTCCCCTATCTGTGGAGGCTTCAATTGAAATTCCGACAATTTCAATTGAACAGGAAATCGTTACAAATGAACCGCTTATTCCTGTGGAATCTTTGCTTGCGCATATTACCGAACTCCGTAAGCAAATCATTAAGGCTCTTGTCGTATTTACACTATTTTTTATTGTCGTATTTTCTACAATTAATGTTTGGTTTCCATACGTAACTCGTGGACACTCACTCATTATTTTAGGTCCACTTGAGGTCGTTAAATTTTATATGACGATTTCCACAACACTCGCACTCGGACTATCCATGCCATTTTTCGTGCACTTTCTTTGGAGTTTTGTTAAGCCAGGTTTAAAAGAAGATGAAAGTCGATTTCTTGGTCTGTATGCACCTGTTATGTTTTTGCTTTTCGTATTAGGCGTGGCGTTCGGCTATTTCGTCGTCAACCCACTCAGCTATACTTTTTTAGTAAGCATTGGTGCAGCTAATTTCAACGTCATGGTATCAGCGAGTGAATATATGCATTTTTTAATTATGACAACAGTGCCGCTTGGACTATTATTTGAATTACCTATTGTCGCAATCTTTTTATCATCTATTGGCCTATTAACTGCTGATTCCATGAAAAAAATTCGAGGCTGGTCATATATCGCGATGGGCGTCGGCTCTGCTGTCATTACACCACCAGATTTTATTAGTCAGCTACTCGTTTTAATTCCAATGATTATTCTCTATGAAATAAGTATTTTCCTAGTCAAACGCTTGGAACGAAAGCAAATAGAGGGCGCTGTCCAATAAGCAAAAGAGGTAGTCTCATTCTTGAGACTACCTCTTTTTTGTCTTTAATTCCATGACGACAATCTCTGGTAAATTAAATACCCGATATGGTACGGTGCTATTGCCTAAACCTCGACTCACGACCATTTTTGTCTCCTGTCCCTCGTAAATACCAGCTGTATATTTTGGGAGCATGCCCTGACCCGGCGCAACAAGTCCACCAAGTCCTGGGATACGAATTTGTCCACCATGTGCATGCCCTGTAAATGCCAGGTCAATACCGCTTGCTACATACACATTAAACACTTCAGGTCGATGAGCAAGTAATAGCTTTAGCATCTCTTGTGGTACATAAGTTGTCGCAATCTCCAGCATTTCTTCTGTCGATCTACCCATTAACGGATCTTCAATCCCAACAATCGCCAAGCGCTCCCCGTTGCGCTCTAATACGGTCGATTCATTGGCCATTACATGTACACCTACCGATGACAGCGCCTCGTAAATTTCACTAATCTTATTCGTCGCCACTTCATGGTTCCCTAGTACATAATAAACATCCGCCAATTCAACTAGCCCTCGAACTGCCTGCAAGCTCTGCTCCAAATCGAAGCGATTGCTATCTATGACATCACCCGTAATAAAAATAATGTCTGGCTGCGTCGCTCTCACCTTGGCTATCAGCCTCTCTTGATTGTCGCCAAAGAGCGCATCATGTAAATCTGATACTTGTACAATACGTAGCCCATCAAAGCTTTCTGGGACCTTCTCTGATTCGAATACATGCTCACTTACAACCAGCCAGTGATTGTTTACGTACAAAAAAATGACTATAAAGACTAGAAAAAAACCTACGTATAATAATTTTTTCAATCGCAATCGCTCACTTCATGGCTACTTATTCAGAAAATCTTCTGCATCTACTATTATAAGCAAAAAACAACCTGATTGTAAGTACATACTCCGAAAATCTACTAGATTGCAAAAAAGACTAACCCCGGTAGTAACTTTTAGTTAGTCTCCTCAACATTTCTACGGACCTATTGCACAGCAAATTTCACCTCATAACTTCCCTAAAACTGGCTTTTCACCATAACTTGTGGTTGACTTCCGCTCTGCCAGTGTGCTTTCCTGGGGGCACCCGATGAGCCGCTTCACTCGCGTTGCTGGGAAGAAGAGAGTATTGGACAAACTCAAGCCTTAAAAGTACATATAAGTAATCTTAGAAAAAAATTAGACTCCATCTCCGGTCATTCAGCCAAAATTTTAACCGTAAGAGGCTTTGGCTATCAACTTCTATTTGATAAAAACTTGGCAAATAAAATAATAGAGGGCTGTATCACAGTTAACATTCATTGTGATGCAACTCTTTCACTTAATGGGATTGTTGAATAGTTTCTTTCAGTTGCTGTTAATCGTCTAAATGAAATCTAGAAAATATTTTCCATACTAATTCATTGCGGTTTGAAACATCTACTTTTTGAAAAATCATTTTCAAATGATCTTGTACAGTATAATTTGAAATCGCAAGGTTCTGTGCAATCTCTTTTGTTGGAATACCTTTAATAATTTCAAATACAACCTCTTTTTCTCTTAATGTAAGATTATAGGCTGTAATTAAAAAGGCTAACATCTCTTTTGAAGATGCTTCACTCAGAAATATAGCTAATTGCTGTTCATTGCTACTGGTCATCACAAAGGATGCACGAATCGCAATATAACCTGTATCTTTAATTGGTACGAGTAACGATGTATGAGCATTTAATTTGTCAGCCAAGAGCTTGGCACAAATCGCTTGTATAGGTTTAGGTATTTGATATTGTGATAATCCTTCATTATTTCTTAAGAGGGACAGCAAATATGAAGCCTTGGCATTAATAGAAATAACAGTTAATCCCTTGTCAAAAATAAGAATGCCTTTTTCTCCTTCTTCAGAAGGAATCCGCTCCTCAATAATAAAATGATGATACTCCTTTAAGGCCTCCCCCATTACTGGCAGCAGTATTTTTACTTGTGCCAACTCCGCATCTTGAAACAATGGCATCACATTATTAGCCTTTTTAAAGAGCGTTAAAAAGCCGTAGCATTGCCCTTGAAACATCAGTGCAGCTCTTATTTCATCACTAAAACCATTTGGTTGAAGTACCTCTATAAATCGTAAACTTTGCGATAAATGATTATTGTCGGCGTCACTCAATCTACCTATTAGCTGACCACTCGTTACCAAAAACTCATATTTATTTACATCCGTTGATTCATACTCTAATGACATTATTTTATGATGAATCGCCTCAACTGAATGCTCTGTTACTGCACCGACTGAAAAAAGCGTAGAGGTATCTGTTAATGTACAACAATATGCATCAAAGCTTACATGCTGTTGAAGTATTTTAATCATCGATTGTCGGTATATAAATGAACTCTGACTTTCCTGTAAACATTGTTTCGATTTTCTACGCCAATACTGTATATCTTTCATCAACTTATACCCCTTCTCCAATACATCCAAAAATTAAACCTCTTATGATCCCCATTAAAAATTCAACATTTAGCACTCAACCATTGGCTTGGTACAGAGTCGCCTTGCGCTTGAGCTTACCCTAGGAGACACTACGCTAAATCCTTTAATGAAAATAAATTTTCAATGCCCCCCAGATTTATGGGATAGTACATTTTGAATAACAAATTATAATTGAGAATAGTTCTTAATTATATTGTACAAGAGTACAGCACGAAGAAATACAGTTCACAAGTGCTGTGAAATAAAAATTTTTAGGAGGTCCTTTTTATGAAAGAACCATTACAGAGTTGGCATAATCCAACTGTTTACACGTATCAACAAACCATTCGCCAAAAAATTATAGGCTACGACCTTATCTATGATTTAATGACAAATATGCTGCATAATCATCCATGTACGGATCGTATGCTCATTGTCGGTGCAGGGGGAGGGCAGGAGCTTTTAACACTAGGAAGAACATTTCCTACTACTAAATTTACTGCTGTTGATACTTCAAGCTCCATGTTGCAACTAGCCGAACAACAAATTGGTCAACTTCATGTTCCACTCGATGTAGTGTGGCATGCAACAGACTTAAGTTCACTTAAGATGAATGAACCATTCGACATAGCTACCTGTCATTTAATGTTACATTTTATTGAAGACCTTCATGAAAAGAAAGCTTTGCTAAAAAAAATCGCAGACAGTTTAAAGGATGGTGCTGTTTTATTCGTTTCATCTATTAATGCTGATTTAACAGCGCTTACTTTTAAACACCAGCTACGCCATTGGCAAAGTTCAATGCTCCAAAATGGCATTTCTCAAAATGATTGGCAACGTTTTGAGCAATCATTTTGCATGACGACCCATCCCATTAAACTTGAAACACTGATCGATTTACTACAAGAGGTGGGATTTACAACAGTTATACCTTACTTTAAAACACATATGATTGATGCTTTAATTGCTACTAAAGAAGAGGCTAAAGAAGTTGTTAAATGCTAAAAGAAAATATATTAATTGTAGGTGGCTATGGTGAGGTCGGTGGTAAAATTGCAAAATTACTACTCCGAAAGTATCCAAATCGAGTATGGATTGCTGGCAGAAACATAGAAAAAGCTAAACAATTTTGTGCACAGCAAAATAACTTGGCTACGCCTATTCAACTTGATATCACGAATACAATCAATGGTCAACAATTAGCCAACGTAGCCCTTGTCATCATGTGTCTGGAGCAAGAAAATACGCAATTCGCGGAACTCTGCCTAGAAAAAGGGATTCAGTATATTGATATTTCTGCAAGCTATTCCTTTTTACAAAAGTTAGAGTTACTACACCCTATCGCCGTTAAACACAACACAACTGCAATACTTAGTGTCGGTTTAGCTCCTGGGCTGACGAATTTAATGGCGATGCATGTGGCACAACAATTTTCCTCGCTAGAGGAACTTCATATTTCTATTTTACTCGGGGCAGGCGATTCTCATGGCACAGCCGCTATTCATTGGATTTTAAATCAATTAAATAACAGCTACACGATCGCTTATCAAAACGACACGCAAGAAGTCACTAATTTTACAAATAAGCGTGTAGTAAATTTCGCAAGTATAGGAAATCGTAGTTTATATCAATTTAATTTTTCTGATCAACATACACTATCTAAACATCTCCCTACAAGTACTATCGCTACTAGAATGGGTTTTGATGTTGAATGGCTCAATTTACTTGTCTTCTTTTTACAAAAGAGTCGTCTCTCCATATTTTTAAAATGGAAATGGCTAAAAAATATAGTGGCATCTCTCATTCAAAAGATGAAGATTGGTTCTCCTATATGTGCTATCAAAATTGAGGCTACAGGAATAAAGCAGCATGAAAAAGCTGCTGCATCGTTAACCTTTGCTGAAAATGATGAATCCTTCATTACGGCTAAAATAGCCGCAACTGCCGCTCAGAAATTGCTTGAAAAGGAGCATTCGTCTGGCACATTCCATATAGAGGAGCTATTTACTCTTGAAGCATTGAAGGAACAATTTGATATTCCTACTGTACAAATTGAACAATATATAAATAATTCCTAAAATATAAAAACGCATTTAGCTGCTCATATAAAGCAAGTCTAAATGCGTTTTATTTTCATTCAACCTTATTAACGGCGAAATTGATTTAAAGTACTTTTTCTAAGAAATCTTTTGCACGCTGTGTCGATGGTGCTGAGAAAAATTCTTCAGGTGATGCATCCTCAATCAGTTTACCACCATCAAGGAATAAAATACGATCTGCTACCTCGCGTGCAAAGCCCATTTCATGTGTCACGATTAGCATCGTCATTCCCGTATCTGCTAAGTTTTTCATCACAGCCAACACCTCTTTTACCATCTCTGGATCAAGGGCTGAAGTTGGCTCATCAAATAACATTACCTTTGGATCCATTGCCAGTGCTCTAGCAATCGCAACACGTTGCTTTTGACCACCAGATAGACGGCTTGGATATTCGTTACGCTTTTCAAAAAGGCCAACCTGCGTCAGTAAATCCTCTGCCTTTTTTGTTGCAGTAGCCTTATCCATACCTTTAACATTAATCGGTGCGTATGTTAAATTTTCAAGCACTGTTTTATGTGGGAATAGATGAAAATGTTGAAATACCATGCCGACTTCTTCACGCACTTTCATAATATTTGTTCCTTTATTAGTTAACACATCACCAGCAATGGTTATTGTTCCGCTTGTTGGCTCTTCTAATAAGTTCAAACAACGAAGAAATGTAGATTTACCGGATCCCGAAGGACCAATAATCGCGATAACTTCCTTTTCTTTTATGCCTGTAGAAATACCTTTTAGTACTTCATTTTGTCCATATGATTTGTGTAAATCACCAATTTTAATCACTTTTTCTCATTCCTTTCTCGATTCGTTTACCAAGGAACGTTAAAACAAGCGTCATTAAATAGTAGATTAAACCAGCCACTAATAATGGCTCAAGATAGCGATACGTTGCCCCACCTACAATATAGGCACGACGCATAATATCAAGAGCGCTAATAACTGTTACAACTGCTGACTCTTTATTCAAAGTTATAAATTCATTCATTAATGAAGGTAATATATTTTTCAATGCTTGGGGAATAATAATGTCCTTCATCATCTTTGTATAAGGTACACCCAGCGCCATTGCAGCTTCCTGCTGTCCTTTATCGACCGCATTAATACCAGCACGAATAATTTCAGAAATATATGCTGAAGAATTTAAACCAAAGGCAATAATTGCTGTGGGTACAGGGTCAATTTGAATATCTAATAATTGCGGTACTGCATAGTAAATAATCATTAATTGCAGGACAAGCGGTGTCCCACGAAAAATAGACGTATAAATATCGGCAAACCAACGAAGTGCTGTAATCTTACCAATTTTGCATAATGCTAATAAAATACCTACTATAAAACCTATAATGGTTGCACCAATGGTAATTTGAAGTGTAACACCTATTCCTTTTAATATATAAGGAATAGAGGGAATTATAGCTGTAAAATCTAAATTCACAGCGTTCCCTCCTTTCTTTTGATCGATTAAACCTTAAAGTGAATGGTCTGAATTTAGTTGACATGAAAAGCACAAGCGATAGCCCAAAATAGAGCTATCGCATTTCAATTGAATTATTCAGCTTTTTCTAACCATTTTTCTTCAAGCTCTTGAATTTTTCCTTCTTCAGCTAGCTCTTTTAATGCTTTGTTAATTTTATCTTTCAGATCGCTTCCCTTTGGAACAGCAATTGCTTTAAAGTCTTCAGGTTGTTCTTCTACTGGAAACGCCGCTAGTTTATCATTTGTCTTCAGATAACCTTTCGCTACGCCACCTTCTAAAATTGCACCGTCTAAACGTTTAGACATCATATCTTGGATAATTTCAGGAATACGTGTACGCCCTTCGACTGCTACATCTACTTTTTCCGCAATTGCATTGCCTAAAGTTTCTTGAATCGAAGCTGTTTGCACACCGATTTTTTTGCCAGCTAAATCAGCTTCTTTTTTAATGCCGCTATCCTTTTTCACAACGATAACTTGCTCTGTTTCATTGTATTTATCTGAGAAATCTACAACTTTTTCTCGGTCTTCATTTGGTGTCATACCAGAAATAACAACGTCTATTTTACCTGCTTGTAAAGCTGGTACTAGGCTGTTGAAATCCATATCTTGCACTTGCATTTCTACACCGATTTTTTCACCAACTAATTTAATTAAATCGATATCAAAACCAATAATTTCTTCACCTTTTGCAACGTCAACAAATTCAAATGGTGCGTAGTCCGCAGATGTACCCACTTTTATTACTTGTTTCTCTTCCGTCCCTGTACCAGCGTTTGAGCCTGCATCACTTGCTTTATCATCTTTTGCACCACATGCAGCAAGGACACCAATGACTAGAACGAGCATAAGTATGAATAACTTGTTCTTCATATTCAAAAACTCCTTTGTATATATTGTGTATTAAAATCCAATTTCTCGAAAATAGCAGACTGGATATTTATTCATATCAAAGAATAAAAAATCTATCTGCTAATTAAGATATACTCTTTCAAAATAATTTTCAAGCCAAAAGTTAAAAATTTTTGCAAAATATTTTAAACTAAATTTTCTAATAAATCAATTTATTTTTAGTTTTCCATCAATTTTTATAATTAAAAACAACCTCCATCTACAGATAATTAGCGTTACTATACTATTTTCCTTCTACTAAACATTTATGCCTGCTTCAAGTAAATTCCAATACTTCCCTTGCTTTGAAATTATTCTACACACAAAAAAAGACCTCCCGGATAGGGAGATCTTTTACTTATTTTTCATCTGAAAACAATTTGGACTTCAACTCATCTTCACCGGAGCCTTCTGCTAAAGGTACACGTGAACGATAAGCTGCACGACATATTAAATGTCCTGCTACAGGAGCCGTTACAAAGACAAAAGTTATTCCTAAAATTAAACGTACACTAACATAACCATCGTGCACCCAAAAATATATAAATGTGCCCAATAGACATGTTAAGACCGATAATGTCGAACTTTTTGTCGCAGCATGTGAGCGTGTGTAAACATCAGGCAAGCGAATCATCCCAAACGCGCTAATAACACTAACAATGGAGCCTATTAGAATTAGGATGACCGCTGTCCATTCAATCATTTGACTTACGTTCAACAATCACACCTCTTTCTATATATTTCGTAAAGGCGATTGTGCCTATAAAGGCCAATATGCCTAAAATGAGAATTGCTTCCAAATATGCCTTCGTTTTTAAGACAATCGACACGATGGCGATCGACGAAAGTAGGTTGATGCCAATCGTATCAAGTGCAATTGCACGGTCTGGCATCGATGGTCCTCGAATAACACGGTATAGCGACAACGCAATCGAAACACTAAATAATGCAAGTGCTAATAGTAAAATATTTTCAATCATTAGCGTGTCACCTCCATTATGGCTTGTTCAAACTTTCCTATTGAACGAATTACTGCGTCCTTAGATTGCTCCATATCCATTGCATGAATATAGAACAAATCACCCTCCTCAGAAACCTCCATTACAACAGAGCCAGGTGTCAGGGTTAGTAATAACGCAAGTGCTGTTACTTCCCAATCTCCTTTAAGTTCTGTTTTATACGTAAAAATACCTGGCGTAATATTTAGCTTAGGTGTCGTAATTTGTCTTAACACACTGTAACTCGATAATAATAGCTCCCAATTAAAGAGCCATAATAATTTAATGATTGAAAACACGCGACGCAGATAAAACTGCGTCCCATAAAAGCGGTGCATTGCATATAAAATACCGACCCCAACGATAAAGCCCATTAAAAATGTTGTAAATTGTGGTGTAATTTCATCCTGCAACAGCAACCAGAGTGTTGCAATGAATAAGTTCAATATAAATTGCATTGCCATTACTCATTCACCTCGCCTTGCCATTTTGCACCGTCTAACACCGCATCTATATATATCGAAGGCGTATGTAGCGTTTCAGCTGCATCTGTAATATATGGTGACATCCACTCTGCTCCAATACCTAAAGCAATTGTACAAAGTGCCAGCAATATCACAGGCAACTCAACTCGCCTCGGCAATGGTTTTTCATCCTCTAGACTTATAATTGTTTCACCAAAGAATGAGCTAAGAAAGATACGTAGTAATGAATATAAGACGATTAGGCTCGATAAGAAACCAAGACCTAATAGGACGAAGTTACCGCCTTCAATAGCCCCTTGTCCAATTAATACCTTTCCTAAAAAACCACTGAGTGGCGGAATTCCTGCTAGCGAACACATCACTATAAAGAACATCCAACCAAAGACAGGATAATTTCGAATGAGTCCACTCATTTTATCTATAACGGTCTCACCAGTAAGATATATCATCATGCCAACTGCTAAAAATAGCATCGCCTTTGCAACCATATCGTGCATTAAATAGTATGTTACACCCTGTAATGCCGACTCCGTTCCAATTGCAAGACCGGCTACTATAAAACCAACGCCAATAAGGACATTATAGGAAGCAATTGTTCGCACATCTCGACCAGCAAGTGCCCCCATACAGCCTGCAATAATTGTTAGTCCTGCCATAACACCGAGGACTGTATGTGTTACCTCTGTATTATTTGTGAATAACAATGTAAACGTACGTATGAGTGCGTAAATCCCTACTTTTGTTAAAAGTGCCGCAAATAAAGCTGCTATAGCAGTCGGCGGTACACTATATGAACCTGGTAACCAGAAGAATAATAATAGACCCGCTTTCAAACTAAAGACAATCAAGAAAATAAGTGCCACTGTCGTAATCAGGGGATCATTGCCTGCCTCCATCACACGAACCGCAATATGCGCCATATTCAATGTTCCAACCGTACCGTATAAAAACGCCAATGCTACTAAGAATATCCATGATGCGACGATATTGATGAGCACATACTTCAACGCCTCACGTAGCTGAATTTTCTCGCCACCTAAACTAATGAGCGCATAAGACGCAAGAAGCATCACCTCAAAACAAACGAACAGGTTGAAAATGTCGCCCGTTAAAAATGAACCATTCACACCTGCTATCATTAGTAAGGTAAATGAATAAAAATACATTTTTTCATAACGCTCACCAATCGTAAAAATTGCATATAACACACAAATTGCTGCAACAATATTGGCCACAAAAACCAGTAATACAGCAAATGAGTCAGCAACAAACGAAATCCCAAATGGGGGTAGCCAGCCACTGAAATCAATACGCATTACACCCTGTACCTGAATCTCCATCAAAAGTACAATACTGATAATCGCGACAAAAACTAACGTTAATAAGCTAATGATGCGCTGTAATAAAACATTTTCACGCATGAATACGAGCAAAATAGCTGTAATGACTGGCACAATTAATGGTAAAACAATAATATTACTCATCCGGTGTACCTCTCAATTCATCAAAGTTCCCCGTACCATTCATTTTATAGGCACGGTAGCCTAGAACGAGCACGAACGCCGTCACTGCAAAGCTAATTACAATCGCTGTTAAAATTAATGCTTGCGGAAGAGCATCTGTATAAGGCCCCTCCGATTCTCCAATCAGTGGCACACCGCCTTTTTTCAGACCACCCATCGTTAAAATAAGTAAGTGCGCCGCATGAGATAATACAGCCGTTCCTAAAATCACACGTAATAACTGCTTCGAGAGGATTAAGTAAGTAGCCACAGCTACTAATACACCAACTAAAACTAGTATTAAAGACTCCATAGGCTACTCATCCTCACTTATACTTAAAATTATTGTTACAACAACGCCAACTACAGTTAAAGCCACGCCAGCCTCAAATATAGTTACTGTCGAAAAACCCATCTTCCCGAATACCGGCACATTGATATACGTATGTGTCTGCGTTAAAAATGGCACATCGAAGAATAATGAACCAACTGCTGTGCCCGTGGCAAGCAATACGCCAAGCGCTGCTACCTTCTTAAAGTCAAACGGCATCCCTTTGTGTACTGTTTCAATGTCATACGCCAGGTAAAGCAGCACAATACCTGAAGCAAGTATAAGACCACCGATAAAGCCACCACCTGGTGCATGATGCCCTGCAAAAAAGAGATACACACCGAGTGTCAAAATAATGAATACGACAGCCTTTGTGACTGTTCGTAAAATAACATCATTGATTTTCATGATCTGCCTCCTCCTTTCGCGGCTTGAGCTTTGTCAGTGTATACACACCTAAGCCTGCAATTAGAAGAACCACTACCTCTAGCATCGTATCAAATGCACGGAAATCACCCAAAATTGTATTCACGATATTCGAACCGCCTGCTAATTTATAGGCATCATTAAAGTACACCGACACGGGTTCAAATTTGTCATAATGCACAACTGCTAAGCCCACTAGTGTCACAGTTGCCCCTACAAAAATAGAAATAACTGCATTCGACCATTTTACCCGCTTACGTGTGATTTCAGGCATTAAATCAGGCAAATATTTAAAGCATAGGAGAAATAATGCTGTTGTCACGGATTCAACGACTAATTGTGTCAGTGCTAAGTCAGGTGCACGGAAAATCACAAAGAAGAACGCTATGGAGTAACCAAGCACACCATTTAACAGCATGGCAGTTACACGACCTTTAGCGAAAAGCATCCATACTGCTGCAAACATCATAACGAATACTAAAATAAGCTCATACGACTCAATCGCTGAATCTTGTACAAAGTTAAAAGCAAATGCTTCAGACCAAATAAAGTACCCCGCAATAAGCGCTACAAAGAATACATAAATATAAACAAAATAATGTGTTAGATTGCCTGTCATATATTTCTTTGTGAAGTTTGTTGAGCTATTTTCACCAAACTCAACCATACGATTGTAATAAGTATTAAATGTATATTTTTGTGAAAACACACGATAGAGTGGTTTCCACTTTTCTAATGTTTTAAATAAAATAACACCGACAAACACTACACCAAATGTCATTAGTAACTCTGCATTAATACCATGCCATGCATGAATATGTGGCGTTAATTCGCTAGCACTAGGGAATGTTGGGTAAATACTTGCCATTGCAGGCTCTAAAATATAATGTCCAAGCACATTTGGAAAAAAGAAAATGCCAACAACAAACAAACATAGTATTATTGGTGAAATCAACATACCAAGTGGCGCTTCATGCGGCTTCTTGTCCATTTTATCGGGCTTTAGCTTTCCGAAAAATGTACGACCAATTAAAATCATACTGTAGACAAAGGTGAAAATACTTGCTACCCATGCCACGATTGGGAACACTAGCCCCAAATCAGCAATTGAAAATGCTTCGACATCACGGATGGCTAGAACCGCAGTAAAAAACATTTCCTTACTTAGGAAACCATTAAACGGAGGTAGTCCAGCCATGGAAAAGCCACCAATGACCGCAATTGTAAAGGTTACTGGCATCAATGCCATCAAACCACCTAAACGACGAATATCGCGCGTTCCTACTTCATGATCGACTATACCGACCATCATGAATAACGCACCCTTAAACGTGGAGTGATTAATGAGATGGAACAACGCCGCAAAACTTGCCTGTGTATAGAGAATTGAACTTTCTGCATATCCGAAATAATGTCCGACTGAGCCAAGACCAAATAAGCTCATAATTAATCCGAGTTGACTGACCGTTGAATAGGCTAGTAACGCCTTTAAATCTGTTTGACGTACCGCATTAAATGAGCCCCAGAATAATGTCACAAGACCGATGCCACTCACTAACCAGAACCAAACAGCCTCTCCACCAAACACGGGAGAAAAACGGGCAACGATATAAATCCCGGCCTTTACCATTGTCGCAGAGTGTAGATACGCACTAACAGGTGTTGGTGCCTCCATCGCGTCTGGCAACCAAATATGGAAGGGAAACTGTGCAGACTTTGTAAAAGCCCCAATTAAAATAAGCAATAATGCGGGAACAAACAATGTATGCTCACGTATTACCTCTACGTTAGCCACAATGTCACGAATACTAAACGTTCCTGATGCGACATACAGCATAAGAAAACCAGCTAACATTGCAAGTCCACCAAAAACAGTAATGGTCATAGCTTTTCGCGCACCAGCACGTGAAGCTTTACGATGATGCCAAAATGCAATTAGAAGGAACGACGACACACTCGTTAATTCCCAGAAGGTATACAGCACCATTAAATTATCTGAAAAGACGACGCCAAGCATTGCGCCCATGAATAGTAATAAGTAGCAATAAAAATGATGAAGTGATTCTTTCGTTGATAAATAAAAAATAGAATATAAAATGACTAAACTACCTACACCGGTAATCAGCAAAGCAAAAATCATACTGAGTCCATCAAGGTATGTTGTGAAATTTATATCAAAAGAGGGAATCCACTCATATGTATGGATAAACGTTTTACCCTCGGCAATTTGAGGAATATACCTTGCGAGTAAAAGAAACAATATGATTGGAACGGATAAAACAAACCAGCCAAGGTGGGCAACACGCCTTAGTCGCCTGTAGAGCAGTGGAATAAGTGCAGCACAAACAAATGGGAAAAGTATCATAATGAGAACTATAACCAAAGGAAGACCTCCTACTAACTGAACTAACATATCAGAATTTCTCTTAAAATTGGATTTATATCTCGTACTAATGACTATTACTTCAAAACGAAGAGTAGCGGGCGATTAAGCACCCGTAAGTACTCGATAGATACAACTAATAATAGCTGGGCATAATGAAAATCCCTAACAATTAAAGTTACAATTTATCAAGACACTTGACTATCTATTTAACTCACTGCATAATAATGTGGCATATAGAGGCAATTGGTTTAAATGCACGTAATGCATAAATCAAATAACTGTAGCGCATGGAGATAAGCCTATTTCTTCAAGGGTTTTCCGATATATCGTAAATAACTTTTATACAGTATTAAGTATACATTATAAATGTGCATAATGCACTGTAACTGCATCAATTTTAGCTGTTTTAGGATATTTTTTTCAAAACAGCAATAGAAAGAACAAAATAACAAAAGGATAAGAGGTGTGATTTTTTTATGAAGCATGTAAAAGGGAGATTAGATGAAAGTATTTTAGTTTGCGTTTATTACGGTCTTAATGGTGAGCGCTTAATTCGTCGCGGTCATAAAATGGCAGCGATGCTCGATTGCCCACTCTATATTCTTTCAGTCGATTCTGAACCCCTTGATGCATTTGACGTGGAGAAATCCAGTTACATTGATCAGTGGAAAGACCTATCAGAAGAGCTTGAGGTCGAAAAATTTATTTTGTTAGATAATGAAAAACGTCCTATACAAAAAGTCATTGCTGAAGTGGCAAAGAATTACGGTATTTCACAAATCATCGTAGGTCAAAGTGCACAAAGTCGTTGGGAGGAAATTACAAAGGGCTCATTCCTGAACGTTCTTTTAAAAGAAGTTCCTTTTGTAGATTTCCACATCGTAGCGGTTCAACGCCCTACTGAAGATGATGCAAATGATACATATGAAAAAGGTGTACGTGCTTACTTAATTAAAGAGCACGATGACTTTAAGGTGGCATTTACATGCCCTAAATATGTTTCGATCGAGGGTATTTTCTTCAAAGAAATTGGCACCGACTTTGACAACGGTATTTTCAAATTCACGTATAATGATAAAATGCATGAAGTTCATATTTCAGAAGGCTTCGTTATTGATAAAGGCAATCTCCCAGCAGAATTTTTATCACCATTACGTCAATAAAGTGAAACTTCAATCAGTGGGGTTTTCTCCATCCCCTACTGATTATTAATGCGGAATAAAATAAAACACGCCTTTTATATAGAGGGCGTGTTTTTCGTCTATGCTTTCGTTTTCTATCCATCGATTTTTATGTTCTATCCGTCTGAGCCTTATACAGGAGCTGTTGCAGGCTTATCCTTTGGTAAGAAGAACGCCACAAGCAATAATAACGGCAGTATCGAAACGACCATCATTGTAAAATCAATGCCCTTATGATCCATCAGCACTCCAATTACCATCGCACCGATCGCACCCATACCAAATGCAAAGCCCGTTGTTAAACCGGCCATTGTCCCAATTTTTGACGGCACAAGCTCTTGTGCATAGACAACCGTTACTGAAAAGCTAATCATAATTAGTGTACCTATAATCACTAAAAATATCATTGCAGCCCATAAAGGTACATACGGCAACGCTAAACAAAACGGCATTGGCACAACAACTGATAAGAGGATCACATTTTTTCTGCCAATACGGTCTGATAATGAGCCGCCAAAAAATGTCCCAATGACCCCAAAGGCCATAAAGGTAAATATTAAAATTTGACCAAGGCGTAAATTCACATCATAATGATCCATTAAATAAAACACATAGAAGCTCGTAATATTGGTTGTATAAAATGATCGTGCAAAAATAATAGTAAATAATAATGTTAACGCAATGCCCACCTGTTTTTTTGTAAGTGGTGGCAAAGATGACACCAAAGTTCTTTTTTTCTTCGATGTCCGTTCTTGCTCAAGTTGCTTCTTATACCATTTGGCTATCTTACTTAATAAGAATATGCCGAAAGTTGTTAATACTAATATAAACGCGGCTCCACGTTGTCCAAAAATATCTAAAATATAAGCACTTATTAGCGGTGCAAGTGCTTGACCAGAGTTTCCTCCCACTTGATAAATAGATTGTGATAATCCTCTTTTAGAACCTGCCGCCATAAATGATACACGTGAGCCTTCCGGGTGAAATATCGCTGAACCAAAGCCTAAAAATAATACAGCTATAATAATTACCCAGTATTGAGTTGTAAATGCCAAAATGATAATGCCGATAAATGAGCTAATCATACCAATTGGTAATGCATATGGCATCGGCTTTTTATCACTGACAAAACCGACAACTGGCTGTAAGGCAGATGCAAATATATTTAATACAAACGAAATAAGTCCTATTTGCGTGAAGGTTAAACCCAAATCACTCTTTAGAATTGGGAACATCGCTGGAATAACTGCCTGCATCGTATCATTGATAAGATGGGCAACACCAATAGCAATCATTATCGGATAGACAGGGTTGTTAATGTTTCCTATTTGTCTGTTCATTACTGTCATCACACTTTCTAATCTTTCTTATTGTTCGTAATTGTCGCATACAATCACTCTTTTTGCACAAGCTATGCAACGACAGCTATAAAAGGAGTTGATGATTGTATGGAAAGTTTTTTTCATGCTAATTTTTGGGAAATGATTCTTCGTACTACACTTTCATTTTTTGCATTACTTATTTTGGCCCGTATTCTTGGAAAAAAACAACTTGGTCAATTGACATTTTTCCATTACATCACAGGGATTACATTCGGATCGATTGCATCAGAAATAGCCTCACAGCATGAAACACCTTTTTTAGACGGACTCATCTCACTTATTTGGTGGAGTGTTTTGACATATTTAATGACTATTATGACTATCAAATCTGCAAGAGCGCGAGTGATTATAGATGATAAACCTACCATCGTTATTAACAATGGTCTAATTCTTGAATCAGCGCTGAAAAAAAGCCGGCTTCATATGGACGAATTAACAATGTTACTACGTGAACAATCGGTTTTTTCTATACAAGATGTTCAATACGCACTTTTTGAAACAAATGGTAAGCTAAGTGTCTTACCAAAACCATCTGAACAGGCTGCTACGAAACAAGATGTCAAAGCAGACATTACGCCGCCTACTTATATGCCAACAGAAGTCGTTTCAGATGGGCAACTTATTTACGAAAATTTAGTCGAGCTTGAGTTGACAGAAGATTGGCTCACGAAAAAACTGAAAAAGCAAAACGTTAACTCAGTTGAAGATGTCTTTTTTGCTCAGGTTCAAGCAAATGGCTCCTTATATATCAGTCTTAAAGACAAAGCAAGACGTTCAAGCCCTTAAAAGCTTGTCCCGTTTTGCTTAATCTACTTTCATAATGTCTAACGGTGTCACAATACCAATTAATTTCTGTTGTGGTTTCCCATGCTCCGTAATCAATAGTGCCTCAAAACGGCGCCCCCGCTCGACACCCTGCTTAAAAATTTCCTCTGCCTCATATATCGTTATGTATCTACTCACAAATTTGTAATTCACTCTATTTTTTTCATGCATTAATATATCATGTAATGTAGGCACCTGTTTTGGTATTTGGTTACCTCCCATCATCGTCGCAAGCCAATTAGCAATACCTACTGTTGTAATAAGACCTTTAAATTGATCTTTATGGTACACAGGAAACTGTGTAAATTTACGATTACGGATAACTTTCAATACATGTTTTAATGAATCCCTTTCTTGAAAAACATGTACTTTTTTACGAAACATTTGACCGACAAGTGTCGGTTTTGCAAGCGTAGTATCCATGTATTCAATTCGTTCTACCACATCTACATGAGGCTCAGCAATTACATATTCCATCGATGTACGATGATGGACAATTGCATTGCGTAAATCCGCATAGGAGCGTAAATCATCTTCATATTTACGTACCAATACATCCTTCTTCTTTGCTTGATCTATAAGACGGTAAAAAGGCATAAAATCCTTCACACCAACGATATCCCTTAACCGGTGATCAATTCGGTTAAAAGCTGTGAGAAATCGATCGGAATTTTGCGTAACCAATCTTATCACCTATCTTCCTATTATTATCTTATATTTTCCGATTTATTTGACAAATTTCGAGTTATAGCTTCATTATATTCCTAAGTTATGGATATTCCAAGAAAAGTTAAAGTTAAAATGTCTCTTAATCCTTAAACCGAATGATTACCATATCCCCATGCACAAGTAGTTTGTCCTACACTAAAAATGCCACTTTCTTTTAATGGAAAGTGGCATTCTCTTTGAATTCAATATAAACCTTATTTTTATAGTCTACTAGATAACTCTATTCTCATGTTATTTTGCTTGTCCGCCTGGCGAAATACTCAACTCGGAATTTTTCCCTGCTTTTACAAGGAAGCTGCTTGCATAGGAAGGAAACTTTTGCTGTACTTCACGTGCTAGTGCTAATACTGCATCTAAATCGATATTTGTCGCAATGCCCATTTCCTCAAAGCCATGGATAATATCCTCTGTCGCAATATTTCCAGTTGCTAGCGGTACATATGGACAGCCTCCAAGACCTGCAATCGAGCTATCGAAATCTCGAATGCCTGCTTCGTAGCCTGCAACCGCATTGGCAAAAGCCATCCCTCTTGTATTATGAAGGTGTAGAGAAAAGTGGAAATGCGGGAATTTCTCACGTAATGTTGTCACGATTTCCTTGATTGCATAAGGGTTCGCCATACCTGTTGTGTCGGCCAATGAAATATCAGTAATACCCATTTCGTCATATTTCCCGCATAGCATAATATGTCGTTCAATTGGCACATGCCCTTCATAAGGACAACCAAATGCCACCGAGATAGAACCTGATACTTTTATTCCCGCCTCCTTACAACGTCGTGCAATTTCAGGGAAATCTTTCATTGCATCAAGCGTTTTCGCATTGGCATTGTGTAAGCTATGCGAATCTGTGGATGACAGCATTAACTTTACTTTGTGTACGCCAGCCTCAATGGCACGATCTAGTCCCTTTAGGTTCGGAATTAACGCTCGAAAGATGACATCTGCATCACGACGCACACTTTTTAACACTTCACTCGCATCGCTAAGTTGTGGTACAGCTTTTGGATGTACAAAAGAAGTAACTTCAATCTGAGTAAAGCCACAGTCAATTAAACGATTGATGACATTGACTTTTTCTTCTGTTGGTATGTTTTCTTTAATGATTTGAAAACCGTCGCGCGGACAAACTTCTGTAATCGTTACTGAATCCAACATATAATCCTCCTTTATATAACTTCCTTATTTTTTAAACTTTTGATTTCTTCATCTGTTAAGCCAATCAGTTCTTTTAAAATATGTTCATTATGTTCACCTAAGTCTGGTCCCACATTCATAATAGCTCCTGGTGTTTCAGAGAATTTTGGCACAACTCCTGGCATTTTGATTTTACCTAGACGTGGGTGATCGATTTCTACAATATTTTCACGAGCCTTGTACTGCTCGTTGTTAAAAATATCTTCTATACTAATGATTGGGCTAATCGGTACACCAAATTCATCGAGCTTCTTTTGTAGCTCATCACGTTGATAGGCTTTCACCCAGTCCGCTACAATGCCATTTGTTAAATTAAAATTTTCAAGGCGAACTTTATTTGTATAGAAACGCTCATCCTCTAGCATATCCTCGCGGTTCATCGCAGCAGCAAGGCGTTCAAATGTACGATCTGAACTTGTTACTAGTACAACCCAGTGTCCATCCTTCGTTTGGAATGTCCCCGCCGGACTCGAGTGCCCACTTAAGCCTGGCGATCGCTCTTTAATAACGCCATTTTGGTCATAGTCTGCTACAAGGAACTCCATCATGCGAAACACCGATTCATATAGACCAATATCGACCATTTGTCCTTTTCCATCGTTAGCATCACGGTAGTATAGTGCTGTGCTCGTTGCAAACGCAACATACACCCCTGTAATGTAGTCTACTAATGAAAAGGACGGACTAATCGGTGGACGATCTGTATAGCCATGCAAATAGGTAAAGCCACTAAAAGCCGTTGCTGGTGTACCAAAACCCGCTTTATGTGCATAAGGGCCTGTTTGTCCATAGCCACTTACACGCACGAGAATAATGTCAGGATTTGCTGCTTTTAATATTTCATAGCTAAGTCCCCATTTTTCTAATGTACCGGGTCTAAAATTTTCAATGATGACATCTGACTTAGCAATCAGTTTTTTTAATATCGCTTGCCCTTCTTCACCATGTAAATCGAGTGTTAAAGATTTCTTATTACGTGCAAGCGCTGGCCAACGAAGAGGTTCATCCCCTTTAAACGGCCCCATGCTACGTAGAGAATCCCCTCTATTAGGCATTTCAATTTTAATGACTTCTGCGCCAAAATCCGCTAATAATGTTGCTCCAAATGGCGCTGCAATCATCGTCGATAAATCTAAAATCCGTATTCCCTTTAATGGTCCCATTCCCATTGAAATCCCTCCTACTACTGATTAATGGCATCATTTATCATTGATTAGGTCATAGATGCGCTTCATTGATGGTTGCTCTTCTATCTGTTCGATAAAGGAGATAATTCTCGACGCACCTTCTTTAGTCAGAATATTCTGACTGTTTTTAGTGAACTTGTTGACTAATTCTTGCATATTTAACGTACTATTTGGTCCACCAACTGCATTCAACAAGGTTTGCTCAACGATTGTGCCATTTGTCATGAGGATTGAGACCTTTGCTGCCATTTCTGTTGGATAATTTACATCAAATATCGGGTCATGCACAACATTGATTTTCGTAGCAAGTGCACGAATTGTTTCATCTAAATACGCCTGTTCTTGAAAAACTGTATGGTCAGTGCGATGCAAATGATACCATGACGCTAAAGCAAACGGTATGCTAAATTTAGATGAAAGAATGTTTTCCGTTATTTGTTTATTAAGAGTCGATGCGCGTTGATATGTCGAAATGTTTACATGTGCAATATCCGAAATGCAGATATGATACTTTTCAATCAATGATTGAAAATTTTCAAGTGGTACATGAACATAACGACAAAATGCATGCTGTTTAAAATAGTTCTTCTCAATTGCATCAAAGGATGTTTCAAGTGGTTTCTCGACATCCATTGATGACCCTAATAATTGAGAAAAAATATACGTTGTATTGCCATTAGGTGCTTCAAAGCCTGCTTGAAGTAAGTGCCAAGCTTTCACTGCACCTTCAAGAGCTTCAGCAACGTAAACATTACGAATACTTGAGCCTTCCAGTGCCGCTTCCCATTTTGTTGGCGTAGCAAAGGTTGCAGCTATATCAATCAACTTTCCCAGTTCTTCTGTCGTCGCTCTTTTAGCAATGCCGTAAGCAACGGCAGCACCTAACACACCCCATGTACCATGTGCATGTAAACTCGGTTTTAACGTTGTAATTTTTCCAAAGTGTGTACAAAACTCATAGCTTTTTACTAAGTCCATTAAAAAATCTTTGCCCGCATAGTGTGGGTCTTCTTGTGCATGCAATAATAGCATCGGTACAACGTGGACAGCTGGGTGTCCTTTACTCCATTGGTTGCCTTCATCTAATTCAACCGCAACAGAAGCGACACCCATTAAAAATGCTGCTGATAGTTTATTGACTTTTTTATCGGATGCAATAAGTGCAAAATCCCCAACACTTATGGATGCAAATTGTTGTACAAGCCGTCGCTGTTCTTTTTCATTCATCCCCATAATTAGTGTACCAATTGTATCTAATAAAACTTTTTTTGCCGCTATCGTATTTTCTTCTGTTAATTGAAATGAACGATTCATCATTTTCTCTGCAATGGAACGCATAATTTAGCCTACTTTCTATTCAAAATAGCCTACATATTTAGAAATCATCTTTGCACTTTCAATACATTTCATTTTCAAAAACGCTGATTTTTCTTCTGATATTCTTTGCAGGGGTCCTGCAATTGTGAGACCTGCAATAATCGTGCCATTGATTCCTAGAATCGGTGCGGCAATCGCATAAGTACCGACAATACGCTCCCCTTGCGTAAATGCATAGCCATCTCTACGAATTTGCTGAAGTTCATTTAAAATCTTTTTTATATTAATCTCTTCATCTAGCTGAACTTCCTTCAAAATACGAATTTGCTCCTCTTCTTTTAAAAATGCTAGCAATACTTTTCCAGAAGCACCTAAGTGAGCGGGCTTTCGTTCACCTACCCGTACAAAATTCCGAACATCTAATGGCGAATCAATTTTTTCCACACATACACGGCTTATGCCATCGAGTATATTTAACTCGACTGTTTCTTGCGTTTCCAACATCAGCTTACGCATTTCGGGTAAAGCAATATGTCGGTAATCGAGATGGTTTTGATAAATACTCCCTAGTCTAAAAAATTGATAACCTAGTGAATATAAGTGAGTCGCATCATTTTTGATGATATAACCATCCAGCTCGAGTGTATTTAAAATACGGAAAATCGTACTTTTTGGCATTTGTAATTTTTGTTGGATTTCTTTAATCGATAATTCTGGTGTGTCTAATGAAAATAAAGATAAAATTTCCATCATTTTTTCAATTGCTTTTATCAACCTGTCACCTACTAGTATTTGAGAGTTTTATTTTGTAATACCTAAATAAGATGCCTTAAGCGTTTCATCATTTAGTAGTTCTTGCGCAGTTCCACTCATTACGACTTCCCCATTTTCAATAACATAGCCACGATTAGCAAGCTGCAATGCCTGATTAACATTTTGTTCAACTAATAAAATCGTTACACCATTGTTTTTAATTTCTGAAATAATATCAAAAACTTGCTTTGTCAATAAAGGTGATAATCCAATAGAAGGCTCATCTAAAATCAATAACTTAGGTTCAGCCATTAAAGCGCGACCAATCGCTAACATTTGCTGTTGTCCACCACTCATTGTACCAGCAAATTGCGATGTTCGTTCCTTTAAAATTGGGAATAAATCATAACAATAATCCAAATTCTTTTTTAAATTGGCACGTGCTTTCCTAGTATAAGCTCCCATTTCTAAATTTTCCAGCACTGTCATATCTGAGAATAATTTTCGATCTTCCGGGACTTGTACTAATCCAGCTTTGACAATGTATTCAGCTGATTTTTTATTAAGAATTTGATTATCAAAATGGATGACTCCAGATTTCACTGGGATCAAACCTGAGATGGCACGTAATGTCGTAGTCTTCCCCGCACCATTAGTTCCTAAAATACTTACAACTTCACCCTGATGTACCTCGAAACTTAAGTTACGTAAAATATTCAGATTGCCATAACCTGCGTTTAAATTTTCGACTTTAAGCATGTGTAACAACCTCCCCACCTAGGTATGCTTCAACAACACGTGGATCTTTCGTTACTTCTTCTGGTGCACCCTCTGCAATTTTTTCACCAAGATGCATAACGACTACACGGTCCGATAATGTCATAACAGCTGACATTAAATGCTCAATGAAGAAAATCGTCACACCGCTATCGCGAATATCTTTGATTAGTTCGATAAATTCATTTACTTCCGTTGGATTTAACCCAGACATAACTTCATCCAGGAACAAAATCTTTGGCTTTGTTGCTAATGCGCGGGCAACTTCAACCTTCTTTTGCTCCGCGAACGTTAAATCCTTCATGCGATCATGCGCTTTATGTGCCATGCCCATGTATTCAAGTTGCTGCATCGCGATTTCTCTGGCTTCTTTGTATGTGCTCACCTTATTAAAGGCACCTACAATTACATTTTCCAGTAGCGTTAAGTTACCGAATGGTTGAACAATTTGGAACGTCCGCGCAATACCACGCGCACACATATATTCGGGTTTTAAGCCATGAATAGATTCACCATTTAATGATATCTTTCCCTCCGTGGGTGTATGGTAGCCACAAATTGAATGGAAAAGCGTCGTTTTACCAGCACCATTGGGACCGATTAAACCAAGGATTTCACCTTCATTTAATTGTAAACTAACATTATTGACGGCTACTAGACCTGAGAATCTCTTCACAACATTTTCAAGTTTTAGCAATGTCATTTGCTTTCCCCTCCTTCTTCAATTTACGCAAACGTATTTTTTCTTGGAACCAACCAACTAAACCTTCTGGTAGGAATAAAATTACTAATACTAAAATTAAACCGTATACCATTAAATGAACCCCAGCAAAGCCACCAAAAAAGTGAGATGTTAATTCACCAAGTGGTACAATAATTAAGGCACCCATGAATGGCCCTAAAATGGTTCCCATTCCTCCTAAAATGGCTGGTAGAATAATAGATACGGACACATCGTTTCCGAATGTTGTTGGTGGGTCAATGTACAATAGGTATTGTGCATAGAATGTACCGCCCACAGACGTCAGCGCACCACTAATTGCTATCGCCATCATTTTATTTTTAAACGTATTTACTCCCAATGATTGGGCCGCATCTTCATTTTCACGAATGGCAATCAAGTTAAAGCCTAAACGTGATTTACTGATGAAATAAGTTATGAGTGTCACGATAATCGTTAATACTAAAATCACATAGAAATAAGTTATACGAGATTCAAATTGGAACATAAGCGGATTACTTCCAATCGGTAATAAAATTCCTAATGTTTTATTGAAGTAATCCATATTTTGTACGATGATTCGTAAAATCTCAGCAAACGCAAGTGTCCCTAACGAGAAATATGCGCCCCGTAATTTGTAACGGAATGAGAGGAAACCGATTAATAAAGCAATTAATATCGCCACAACTGCACCTATAATCATGCCAATCCAAGGTGAAATATTATACTTTACTAGTAAAATTGCCGATGCATATGCACCCGTACCAAAAAATATAGCATGACCAAATGAGAACTGCCCTGCATAGCCACTTAAAATATTCCATGCCTGACTTACTAAAGCATAATACAAAATCAAGATACCCATATGAATGTAATATTGGTTATCGGTAAAGAGTGGAAAAAGAGCAATAAACACAACGGCAATCAGGTATAAAATATATGATTTTTTCATCGTGTTTTACCTCCAAACAAACCATTCGGCTTCAGTAATAGGATGAGAATAAAGATCAAATATGTCATTAAATCCTTTAAGCTACCCGGTAATAATACGCCTCCTAATGCCTCACTGACACCTATTAAAATGCCTCCTACTAAAGCGCCTAAGAAGTTACCTAATCCACCTAATACTACAACAACGAACGCTTTTAAAATAAAGCTTGCCCCTACAGTTGGGGATGTGTAGAAGAATGGTGTAAGTAATGTACCCGCGACACCTGCTAATGCTGCACCAATCCCAAAAGCAATATAATTAATACGTTTAATATTAACGCCAACAAGTGATGCACCCTGGCCGTTAATAGACGTTGCACGAATCGCGCGTCCAATAAATGTCTTTTTTAAGAAAAAGAAAAGACCGATTGCTAAAAATACCGCGAATACAAAGGCAATTAATTTTGTCGTATGAATATTTAAATTAAAAAGAGAAATTGTTGCAGGTAATCCATCGACTGTTACACTTCGGAAATCTGGCTTAAATAAAACTAACGCTAAGTTTTCAACAAATAATGTAATCCCGAGCGTAACTAATAACTGATTGTGATCTGGAGCATCTGCCATACGTTGAAGTACACCACGTTGTAATCCAGCGCCAATAAAGAATAGTGCAACCGCACTTAATGGTAAAGATAAATATGGATTTAATCCCATTAAATCAAAACACCAATACGTGACGTACATTCCAAGCATCATCAGAGCTCCTTGTGCGAAGTTGATGATTTTCATAACACCGAAAATCAGCGTTAAACCAATTGCTACAAGACCGTAAATTCCTCCCATTAAAATGCCATCAATCAATGATTGAAAAAACAATTCTGCACTCATGCTGTCTTCCCCCCTTTGTTCATTTCATCCCTAAATCAATTTCGCCTTGGCGTAATTGCGTCCGGATTTTGAATTGTAGCTGACGCTTTGCTTTCGCTACAAAAACATCTGCTGAATGAAGATAAATGGGAGAACGCTTCTATCGAATTGTGGATCATAAGCGCCCCCCATTTAGAACACCGGTAATTAATTTCGTGGATATACTGGCTCAACCTCTAAGTACTCTGCTGGTCCAACTACCTTTGATGCGCCATCTGTGATTTGGTTTAATACTGCTTTTGCATTTATGTTTTGACCCTTTTCATCAAACTGAATAGCTTCTTGAGGCAAAATATGATCCTCTAAGTTTGTTTCTGTTAATGCTTTACGGATTGCTTCTCGATCTGTTGATCCCGCACGTTCAATAGCATCAAGTAAAACCGTTGTCGCCATGTAAGAGTACGCTGCGTTTGGTCCCATTTCACGACCATATGCTTCTTTATACTTTGCTTTTACATCATTTGCTAAATCACTATGTGGATTAATTGTGTAGTTAACATCCATCAATAAATTGTTGATTGATTGATAATCCGTAATAAATTTTGCATTACTAAATGCACCGTTAGCTACACCTATAAGGGCGCGAGGTTTATAGTTAGAGTTTTGAATACCTTCCACTAGCATTACCCCATCACGAAGATATGTTGTTACCAACACGATATCTGGCTTACTTGCAGAAATTTTATTGATTGTTGATGATAAATCAGCTGTCGAAGATGCGTGTGGTAAAACATCTAAAATGTCTAAACCATAGTCTTTTGCATTGCCCTTGATGGCCTTTGCAATACTTGTACCGAATACACTATCTTCATGTACGATTACAGCAGTAGATAGTTTTTCCGTTGCATTTTCATTTAAATCTTTGAAATACTTTAAGAAATCGATAGAAAATGAACTTGCTGCTGGTTGTAAACGAAAAGTATACTTAAAACCACGTTCCGTAATTTCATCCGCTGAACCAATATCAACGATGAATGGTAAACGTGAACGCTCTGCTTCTTGAGTTGCTGGTAACGCTACACCACTTGAGTAAGCACCAACAATGCCAACTACACCTGCACGATCAAGTTTTTGTACTTCCGAAACCCCTTTCTCTGGTGAACCCTCATGGTCTGCCTCTACCAATTCAACAGATTTATTTCCTAATGATTGGATACCGCCTGCATCATTTTTTTCCTTAATTGCTAATTTCACTGCATCTCGCATTTCTTGACCTTCTAATGCCAAGCCCCCACTTAATGGATGAAGTGAACCAATTTTAACTGAATCCCCTTTGCCTGCTCCATCACCACTGTCACCCGATGTTGAAGCGCCGCTGTTACAAGCTGCTAAAACAATAGTTAAGAAACATAACATGAATACAACTGACCATTTTTTCATATAATACTACCCCTCTCATTTTTAATATCTATTATTTAAGAATGCTAGATTGTACGATGCACAAATTTCCCTCGGCCGTTTTCTTTGATTGCCTTACCATCAGCTACAATAATTTCTCCACGACTTACTGTAAAAGCTGGCCAACCAACTAACTCCCATCCGTCATACAACGAGAAGTCACAACTTTCCGACATTTCTTTTGCCATTAATGCCTTTTTCGTTTGAAGATCAACAATCGCAAAGTCTGCATCCGCCCCCACTTCAATGCGCCCTTTCGAGGGAAGATTATACGATTCTGCTAATGATAACGACATAATGTCAGCAATACGCTCTAACGGAATATCACGTTTGACATAACCCTCCGTCAGCATTAATGGTAATAGACCACCTGCACTTGGGAAACCGAATAATGTCTCCCATGTATCACCGGATTTACCTAGTTTTTTTTCTAAACTACTCGGTACATGGTCTGTCCCTATAGCATTAATAAACCCTGTTCGAATACCATCCCATAGTTTTTCACCGTCTTCTCGTTTATGAACAGGTGGTCCTACTTTCGCTTTAATGCCTACCTCATGCTCGTCGTGTAGTAATAAATAATGTGGACAAGTCTCTACCTTGACATTGCCCTCGGTTAGCCATTGCGACTGTTTCAGCACCTCAACACTATCGCCTGATGTTAAGTGCACAATATATAGATTGCCATCATAAACTTTGTTCATATAAAGTGAGCTGAGTAAAGATTCTGCTTCTGCATGCCCAGGGCTTGTCTTGCTCCATGTTGATAGCCCGTTGTTCTCGTCTTCCGCTTGTAACTGGGCTGTTAGTTTACGATTAATATCCATGTTTTCGCAATGTACAGCCAGTAAAAGCTTTGGTGATACTTCTTTGAACTTCGCCAAAATGCGACCTAAATCATAGGCTGATAAATCTATACCGTCTGTAATTTTGAACTTATCGTTTAACTGACGCTCATAATTGCGGAAGAATTTAAAGGATGTAATGCCTTCCTTGTCAACTAGTTCTTCTAATTCATCTAAGTGCTGTTCTTTCAAAATACCTAAGCTATATGTGAAATCAATGTACGTCCATTTCTCGACATCTTTTTTCACCTTTGGAAACCACTCTAAGTAACTTACTGGCTGACGGTCAAAGTTAACGACCGTTGTAATACCAGAAATGGCATGCTGCTTCGTATCTAAAAAATCTTGTTCTATTGAATTGTAAATTCCTAAGTGCTGATGGGCATCGATAACACCTGGTAAAATATGAAGCCCTGTTGCATCAATTACCTCTGTAGCTTCTGCTACTTCTTCATGATCTAGAATGGCAACAATTTTTTCATTTTTCACGCCGATATTTGCTTTTCTCACGCCTACACGTGGAATGACAACTTCACCATTTTTAATGAATAAATCCAACATTTACTTCACCTCTTCCGACTCTTTTACCACGCTTCTCATATAGGACTCGATATCTGTCGATGGCACAACATCACAATATTTCATCCATAAATCCAGTAGCGCTGCTTTATGTGAAAGTTCAATGCGATCAAATACAGCGTCTTCTACAATGACAACATTGAAGTTATGCGTCACCGCATCTACCGCGGTTGCACGAACACAGCCACTTGTAGAACCACCCACAATAATTAATGTATCAACTTTCAATTTTACTAAATAGCTAATGAATGGTGTACCAAAGAAAGCACTAGCATAACTTTTATCAACCACGATATCGCGATCAGTCGGCTTTAAGCATTCGACGATATCCGATGCGGGATTGCCATCTAAATATTTTGTTTGGTCTCTCTTTGCTTTTGTCGAGAATGAATCAAATTGAATCGTTTTCTTCTGCACATTGCGTGTATATAACACAGGAATTTCCAGAGCGTCTGCTAGCGCCTTTAATTGCTCAATTTTACGAATCCCTTTCCAAGCCACGTCACCGCCTCCGCTTGGCCATTCATCTAATTGATCTTCAATCGGTGCATCAGCACCAATGTAATTGTGTTGTGCGTCAATAATGATAAGAATTGGCTTTTTTCCTAATCCGCGACTTTGACCATAGCCTCCTTTTTCAATGACTATCTTATCAATCTCTGTTAAAGCTGACTCCCAAATTCTTGTCATCATATTGCTCCCCCTTTTTCTTCAATCAATGACTCCACAATATGTAGTCCAGCAATGCGCCCAAAGCCCAATGCTGCAAGTAAGCCATTGCCCGACATATAACCATACGCATGATTGCCCGAAACACCGACTGCACTACCTCCAACAGCATAAACATTTGGAATTATTATTTCATTTGTATCCAACACCTGTGCATGTGGGTTAATGAGTAATCCCCCTTGTGTATGGAATAATGCTGGAATAACTTTAATTGCATAAAATGGCGCTTCAAGATTTTGATCAAAAAATTCGCGACCAAAAGCATCTGCCTGTCCATTTTGTTGTTGTCGATAATCCAAGAATGTAAACGACAGCCGTTCGACATCGACTTGAATTTTCTCTGCTAAAACTTCAATTGTTTCCGCTGTTTTAAATGCTTCCATCTCCGCAATTTGCTTGTAATCCTCAATTGATAAAAGGTTCCTATGAATACGCTCATCATAAATAATATAACCGTATTGTTCCGGTTGCTTTAATACTTCACGCGCAAATTCTGAATAGCCTTGTGTTTCATTAGCAAATCGTTCGCCTAAACTATTTATATAGAATCCACCCATCATAACCGTACCCCAAGTTACAAGCAGTCCTGTATTTTCATTGATGGCTGCATGACCTTGATAAGCGGTTAAACTCTTGGTAGCAGCACCTACTTGAATCCCTGCTTCCATTCCTTCCCCTGTGTTCGCCTCATAGCCAAAATATGCTGCATCAGCGATTTCCGGGATATGCTGCTTCACAAGTTCTTTATTACCACCAAAGCCATTTGTCGCAATGACTACTTTTCTCCCTTTAATATATTGCGTACCTTCTGATGATGCGACTTGGATTCCGATGACATGGCCTGCATCATCTTGAATGAGTTTTTGCAGAGATGTTTGAAGTAGAAGGTAAATATTATCAAGTGCATTAACATTACGCTTTAGTTTCTTCGTTAACTCTAATCCTGAACGACTTGGTGGTGCGTGCATGCGTAATGCACTGTGACCAGGATATTTAAATTCCGAAACGACAGACATTTTAATTTGCAAAGAATCATTCATCCATTCCACTAGCTCCCCTGACACTGTTGCTAATGCCTCCACCAGCGCTGGATCACTTTCATGATGGTTTTTTATTAATATATCCGCCGTCATTTTTTCAACCGAATCATCAATATCTAATTGATGTTGGAACTTCGTATTACAAGCTGGAATCATGCCTGCACTCGCCGCGGTATTGCCAAGTAAATGCTCTGTTTTTTCAAATAATGCTACCTCTAGCCCTGCTTGTGCCGCTGTTAGTGCGGCGATTAAACCGCCACCACCTGCACCTGCAATGATTACATCAACTTCTGCATCCCATTCCATGGAAACCCACTCCCCATCTTTTGATCTTTCTCTAAATTAAAAATAAAATGCTTAATTGTCTGCACACATTCTTCATCAAAGACCGCACGTAAATACCCTTCAGCTTTCTGAGTAATCATTTTATCTAAAAATTCAGTATTTTCATCCCCTGTTGCACCCTCAATATAATGTTCAAGCAATTTCTTACTATATTGAATCTTTGCCCTTGTTGCCCGAATAGATGGGAGGAGCGCATTAATGGATGGATCCTCCTTCACCATAATTTTACTGGCCAAGGCTTGTATATTCTCTTCAGTTGATGGATCCTCAACTTGATTGTAGATGGCTGTAGCAATAGCATATGGAATTGAAAACTTGCCAGCAAAGTGATTTGCATCATTTTGTTGATGTAGTTTCGCTGCATTCGCATATGTATCAATCACCACTGATTTTAAGTCGTTTACTGAGAAATTAGGGATTTTACGAATCAATTGTAGTACAGCATCGATTGGCCCATGGCAGAACCGACAGCTATCATAAAACTTAAAATAGGTTTTCTCCAGATAATACTTACTGAAATCTGTCTGGAACGCCTCTTTATGAAAGCCTGTGCCTATAATATCTTCATACAGACTTTCTACATTCTCTAGGTCACTTCCATAATCCGCTTCTAGCAAGCGTGGTAATAATGTTAGCGTTAAATTATTCAACCCAATTGCAATATTTCTCGCCTCATCTCCCTTGAAGATAGGTTTCCACAATGTCGGAAAAGCAAATTGCGCTGCTAAACCTGCTGCACGAAGTATTGAGTCATCCTCTCGTATATTTAGAAGTTTCGCAAAGGCAAAACCTCCTCCAATCAAGCCCCAATTAGCATGAGGATGAATTTCAGGTTTTAAGTCGATAATTTCACCAAAACGCGCACTAATTTCATACCCCACAATAAACGATTCTAAAAATGCTTTAGACGTTGCTTGCCTTTCAATAGCTACTTGTAAAAGTGCTGGTAAAAAATGTGCGGATGGGTGCCCTTTTGCTAGCATATTACCTTCATCTAGTTCATTGGATACAAGTGTAACCCCCTGAACAAAACTAGCAAATGCTGCAGGTCCATCACGGAACTGCCGATATAATGCTGCTGTTCGCTCACTATAGCCATCATTTAGCATAATACTGACTGAATCTAAAATGACTAACTTTGCCTTTTCCTGAAGATGCTTCGGATAAGTTTCTAACGAAAAGGTTTTGTAAAATTTTAGAATTGAATCGTACATAGCTAGCCTCCTTGTTCCACATTATGGAACGCGTTTACTTTTTCTTAATTCCACAATAATTCCTCCTTAAACTTTTTTCAAGCTTTTTTTATTTTTTTCTGCTTAATGCATGCTTTATCTCAGATAAACAACTTTTTATATTTATTAGAAATTTTAAAAAATTAAATTGACAAACTTCTATTGTTGCTTTTAAATTCAAATTAGGATAATTAAAAAATAGAAATACGTTCCGTATCGTGGAACGTTATGAGAGGGGTATTCTTTTGGGACAAACTATAATTGAGAAAATTGTATCGATTCATGCAGATAAGGAGGTCTTTGCAGGTGAACTCACAGTTGTAAATGTGGATTTTTTAATGGCATCCGATACAACTGCTCCTTTAGCCATTAAAGCATTTCAAAATATGGGTGGCGTACAAATTTTCAACGCCTCTAAAATGGCATTGGTTATTGATCATGCTTCACCTGCACCAAATCAGCGTATCGCTTCATTACATGACATGATGCGTGAATTCGCCAATGAACAAAACATTAAACTCTACGATGTTGGAGACGGGATTTGCCACCAACTGATGATTGAAAATGAACATGCCAAGCCTGGTCAATTAATTCTTGGTGCAGATTCTCATACTTGTACATATGGGGCTATCGGAACATTTTCTACAGGGGTTGGTTCAACAGACTTAGCCGGCGCAATGTTAACAGGCCAAACTTGGATTAAAGTACCGGAAACCATTCTCATTAACATCAATGGTCCATTACAGCCGGGTGTATCTGCCAAAGATATCGTACTGTATGTTGTAGGAATTGTGGGAATTCAGGGTGCGACATATGATGCCATTGAGTATGCAGGCTCTACCATGTCTGATTTATCATTAGATAGCAGAATGACAATTGCGAGTATGTCAATAGAAATGGGTGCAAAGGCAGGCTTTATCCATACAACTGGTTTAGAGTTAGCTTATGCCTTTGAACATGTTTTACCTGATGCGAGTGCGACATACAAACGTGTAATTGACATTGATGCAAGCCAAATTACAAGCCAAGTTGCTATTCCACATTCTCCTGATAATGTTAAATCAATTGAGGAAATTGACGAAATCGAAATTAACCAGGCATTTATCGGAAGCTGTACCAATGGCCGTTTAGAAGATTTACATGCAGCTGCTAATATTTTAAAAGACCAGCGTGTTCATCCAAAAGTACGCCTGATTATTGCACCAGCCTCACGTAAAGTATTTTTAGATGCAGTAAAGGATGGCACAGTAGAAATTCTAACAAACGCTGGTGCTACATTCTTACCATCAGGATGTGGTCCGTGTGTAGGTACACATTTAGGTGTACCAGGAAATAATGAAGTCATTGTTTCATCAACAAACCGTAACTTTCAAGGACGTATGGGCAATCGTGAGTCAAATATTTATCTTGGCTCACCTGCATTTGTGGCAACAGCTGCCTTGCATGGCAAAATTAAAAATCCACAACTGATATAAGGGGGTATTCAATATGAAAATCACAGGAAAATCACATGTTTATGGCGATAATATAGATACAGACCGTATTATTCCAGGGAAATATACTAAGACATTAGATTTACAATCATTGGCTGACCATGTAATGGAAGATTTAGATCCAGAATTCAGTAAAAAAGTAGAAAAGGGTGATATCGTTGTCGCAGGTGAGAACTTCGGTTGTGGCTCATCACGCGAGCAAGCGCCACTTGCACTAAAAACAGCTGGTGTTTCATTAATCATTGCAAAATCCTTTGCTCGTATTTTCTTTAGAAATGCTATAAATATTGGCTTGCCCATCATCGAACTAAAAGATTATCACATTCAGCCAGGTGACATCATTGAAGCAGATCTAATTTCAGGCCTTGTTACAGTAAATGGACAATCATATACAGGGACAAAAATGCCCCAAGTAATGGTGGATATTTTGAATAATAATGGCTTAGTAAATTATTTGGCTAAGCATAAAACATATAAGCTATGACTGAACATCTCCCTGTCCTTGAAGCATTGACAAAGCTTGCTGCTGACAATGTTGCGGATGGTGGAAAACCATACAGCGCCATTATCATAAAAGATGGAGTACAGATTGCCGCAGCTGCCAATCTTTCGCATAAAATACCTGACCTGACACAGCATGCCGAGCTGTTAGCCATTCAAAAAGCCTGTACCATTCTTAAGACGCCAGACTTATCAGGTTGTATCTTATATGCAAGTGCTCAACCTTGCCTCATGTGCCACACAGCAGCAAAATGGGCAAAAATCAAACAGATTTATTATATTGTACAACGTGGAAGCATCCCTCAATCGAAGCTGGCCCAATGGATGACTTCGCCGTTACCAGGAGAATCCCTCTCCTATCCTCCTGCCAATCGATTATTCTATTATTGGGATAAAAATCAACAATAACAAAAACCGAATGCTACAAGCGCACTCGGTTTTTGTTATTGTTAGAACATTCTACAATTCAATATCTTCAGTTATGATAGCATCGTATTATTCATTTCTTCACGCTATGGCTCTCTTGTTTGAATAGTGCAGGTTAAATCTTTGTCATTGATGCATTCTTCTTCATTGTCAAAACTCCAATACTCATACATATTATCGTGATTACTAGCGTAATAGCTAAACTCCACCAGTAATCCGACATCTCCATCGTGCCACGAATCAGCTGTACACCATATGTCGGAAGTTTCCATGGTGTTACTGTCCAAAATACACCAACTAGAGCATCGATAATTTGTCCGACAAAAATAATGACAAATGCACTTGCTGTTGCAACAACAGTTGTAAACGCAGCACTCATCATCAAGGTCACTGCGAAAACAAATACTAACCATACAAAGTACGTGCAAATACATGCAAGCAAAATCCCAACTTCAAATGTTCCATATAACACAGCTATATAGTAAACACTTGCCGAAAAACCAGCTACAATGCTTATAAAACCTATAGTACTCATCACAACAAATTTACTCATAAAGTAGGCTCTAAAAGAAATTGGTCGTACATACGTTAAGGTCGCCATTCCATTGGCCCGCTCCTTACTAATAGTCCCGACAAATGAGGCCATTAGTACCAGTAACCCGAACGTCTGAAACTGCCCAATGGACGCCTGCAATAAATCAGCTGTTCCTAATTCTGGCATCAACATTTCAAAACCCTCTGGTAAATTACCAACGGCCGATAAAATATCCATCATGTAGTAGTTCGTCAAAGGATCTGTCATACCAAGTAGTGCAAAAACAAGTGGTATCCATAAAAATTTCCAACTACGCCATGCCTCACGAAATTCTTTTTGAAGAAGTACGCTGAACCCATTCATACTCTTTTCGCCACCTTCATGAAAATTTCCTCAAGCGATGCCGATTGTCGTGCCACTTTTCTCACGGTATAGGGACACGCACTTAGACGTTGTAATAACTGTTGCATACTCGGTCTTTCCTCACGAATATCTACATATACATAGCAACCCTGCGCTTTATTCATAAGCTCTGATTGACTAGCAAAAAGTCGCGCCTCTTCCTCCGTGCTAAATTCTACTATATAACAAGGCTCATCAAAACGTTGCCTCACCTCTCGCAATGTCCCCTGCTCCACAAGCTCTCCATCACGCAAAAATAATAATTGATCTGTCATTTCTTCAGCATCATTTAAAATATGCGTCGAATATAAAATCGTCGTCTCTTGTTGTAAACCTTTCAACAAATCTAATACTTCTCTACGCCCAACTGGATCTAATGCAGATACAGGTTCATCTAATAACAGTAATTTAGGCTTATGCACAATTGCCTGGGAAATACCAAGGCGTTGCTTCATACCACCAGAAAACGTCGCAATTTTTTTATTTAAAGCATTTTCAAGACCCACAAACTCTAATGTTTTTTGAGCCTCAACTTTCGCTTTTTTTGTAGGTACACCACTTAGCCTCGCAGCCATTTCTGTAAACTCTAGCGCACTTAACCATGGGTGAAACTGTGGATATTGTGGTAAAAAACCAATATTTGCACGCAAATCTTCACCTGACATTTCTACGCTACCTTTCGTTGGCTTTAATAAACCGGTTAACATTGATAACGTTGTTGTCTTTCCTGCCCCATTTGGTCCAATCAATGCTGTGGATGTATGTTCGTCTAACGTAAAATTGATGGTATCTACAACTGTTTTTTCTGCAAAGCGCTTTGTCAGCCCTGTCACCTGTAGTAGAGTCGTCATGATTGTTTTCTCCCAACTATAAAATAAGCAATAGGTCCAAGTAGATTGACAAATAAAATAATAAATACCCATAAAATCTTAGGACCATTCGTTGCATAAATTTTACGCAAATCGAAAAGTGCCACAACCACTAAAATAAATTGAACCACAATCAATGGCGCAATAACCGCCCAAGGCACTTTGGCTAACTCCTCCAACATACAAACCACCTCATTCTTTGTTATAATTAAACTATAACAAAAATTGTTCTAATGTGCATAGAACAAAAAAACCTCTTTTTAAAAACTATGAACAGTTAGAACTTTCTGTAAAACGTTTTTATACATCATACAATAAGCCACCGTCTAACCACACAAAAAAAGATGTACCAAAACCATAGTTTTGATACACCTTCTTTTATTTATACAATTTCGTTAAAGCCTCCGACATATTTGGTCGAATCGTTACTTGTGGACGAGCTTTTTTCACAGTTAGCTCCGCTTCCTCTAAAGTATTCGCCAAGCCAAGTTCCATTAACACAGCAGTCGCTGCCACTCCCGCTCTGCCGCCACCACTACCGCAATGGAAAAATACCTTCTGACCAGCTTCATAAACCTTAACGATTTCTTGCGCTACCCGCTCAATGGATGATGCTGCTTCTTGTTCTTCATCTGCTATCGGTAAATGCATGTACGTATAGTTTGCTTTTGCCTGCTCCTCAGCAGATAATCCATTAACACGCACGTCAATTACGACATCTATAGACTCATTTGAAAATGCCGCTCCTGCATCCTTTGCGCCACCAAAATAAAGCCGGTCTTTTACTAACACATCATAGTTTTTCTCCATCATATACACGCTCCAAACTACTACTTTAGCAAATGCTTTATATCATTATAATATGGAAGAGCTGTTAATGCTCCAGCTTTAGTTGCTGCCAAGGCGCCCAGCTTATTGCCAAAACTCACACAACGAACAAGCTCTTCCTCAGTTGTTGGTAGACCATTATAATGTACATCTCTTAAAACACCTGCCATAAAGGCATCTCCGGCGCCTGTTGTATCTACTGGTACAACCTTTTCTGTTGGTACATGTATAACCTCGCCGTTTAATACTGCGTATGTACCCTCTTCCCCTACTGTTACTAAAATGATGGGTACTAAATAACTGTCTAATTGCTGAATTCCTTCTTCTAATGAAGTGGTTTCAGTTAAGAAAAACAGCTCATCATCCGTTACTTTTAAAATATCTACATTTTCGAAAAATGAAGTAATGGTTTCACGGCAAATTTCTTCACTGCTCCAACGTAATGGGCGTATATTGGCATCCATTGCAATTATTGCTCCTCTATCTTTCGCCATATCGACGGCAGCACGAGTTGTTTTCAGTGCAGTAGGGTGAAACATAGTGCCTGAACACACAATTAGTGCCGAAGCATGCTTAAAGGCTGCCTCATTTAATTGTGTTGCCTCTACTTGTAAATCTGGTGTCTCATCGACATAATCTTTGAATATACGCTCACACGCTTCTGTTAAATGTACATAGACGCCACTTACACGCTTCGCTTGGTCAAATACGGCATAATCCAGGCTTACCCCTTCTTTTACAAGACCATCTCGAACGAATTGTGAAGCTTCGTCATCCCCAGTTATTGTAATCAGTGCAGAAGGCGCACCGATACGGCTAATACCAGCAGCTACGTTTACCGTAGCACCACCCATATATTTAGTAAAAGATGTGTTCGTCACATCATCTGCAATATAGTCAATAAAAGCATCTCCGTAAACTAAAATAAAATCCTTATCTTCCTTTGTCATTGTTGTCCTCCCGAAAGTCTGTTCATTTTAGATTAACACGAAACTTGATTTCATTTAAAGTTTTAAACTTTCGGAAAAATACTGAACGAATCCTTCCATAAAGTAGTGAATATTTCAAAAGCTTGTGACATCCTCTATCTTTGTTATACTTGCCTATAGAAAGGTAGGGATTTTGAAGATGAGTATTACAATTCGACAAGCGCAACTACAGGATGCCCATGCCGTTGTACCATTAATTATTGATGCTATTGGTGATATTGCAAACCGTTTAACAGGTGAACAGACTTTTGCGTCTGTTGAACAAGCACTTATAGTACTTTTCAAACGAGAAGACAACCGCCATTCCTATTTAAATACTTTTGTTGCTGTCAAAGATGAACAGGTCTTAGGTGTTCTTGTTTACTATAACGGGGAACAAGCCATTAAAATGGACGCTAATCTTGTAAGATGGCTCGAAGCAAAAAATGCGCCAAATATTGTCATCGATAAAGAGGCTCATGAAGATGAATACTATATTGATACAATTTGTGTGGCACCTGAAGCTCGTGGTAAAGGAATCGGCACATTGTTACTAAAATTTGCTGAAGAACAGACGAAAAAATTAGGTTTTAAAAAATTATCATTAAATGTTGAAACGCAAAAAGAAGACGCTCGTCGCCTATATGAACGTATGGGATATGTGATAACAGAGCCATGGTCTATAATCGACGAACCCTTTCATCATATGGTGAAACAGATTTAGGATGTGAAATACACTAGCATGAAAACAAATTTATTTTATCCTCTATTGATTGTCATTGCATCAAGTAGCTACGGAATTCTATCGACAATCGTTAAAGTAGCAATGTTGCACGGCTTTACTTCAGCAGAGGCGGTATCTAGTCAATATATTATTGGCTTTATGTTAGTTGCGACTATTTTTATTGTTACGCAAAGACAGCTACCGAAACTTTCAAAAAAAGGTCTACTTATTTTGGTTAGTGCTGGAATGTTTACGGGCATTACAGGTATCGTGTACGGTGAATCATTAAAATATTTACCAGCGTCCCTTGCAGTTGTGATGCTCTTCCAATTTACATGGATTGGTTTATTGTTGGATTGTGTACTTCATAAACGTTGGCCAAGTCGGCCTGAAGTGTTGTCCCTCATTATTCTATTTGCTGGGACAATTTTGGCGGCTGGTATATTGAATGTAGATTTAAGCGGTATTGCTATACAAGGTTGGATATTTGGTTTTGCTGCTGCATTTACATTTGCTTGCTTTATCCAGTTTAACTCTCGCCCTGTTGAAGGTATTACAACCACAGCACGTGTATTGATTGTTTCCTTCGTGGCACTTATTATGATTAGTATTTTCTTAAGCCCTGAAATTGCGTGGAATGGAAAATTATTCTCCGAAGGTTTATGGAAGTATGGCCTAGCACTCGGACTTTTCGGTATTATTTTACCGATTTATCTATTTTCTATTGCCGTTCCTAAAGTCGGTGGGGCCCTGGCCTCTATTTTAAGTGCAATCGAATTACCTGTTGCTGTTACGGTTTCAGTAATTGTATTACATGAGCCGCTCACTTTTTTACAAGTACTTGGTATTATTCTTGTCATTTTAGGTATGATGCTTCCAACAATACTCGCTCAGTTACGACAAAGGAAAAGCACTTTTGTACCTAAAAGTGCATGACAAGCGTTAACCGTTACGAAACGATTGTAGACTGGACCATCATTTTCCTACGAAGATCAAAATGAATTCGAGTGTGGCACAACCACTTACATTTAAAAAATACAACAACTCCTTAAAAATGGGAATTCCCCTTCTTAAGGAGTTTTTTTGACATTTTTTTAAATTTCATTGATAACCATTATTTACATAGCTTATGATAACTATAATATTAGATTTTTTTAATTATTCTAACATTAATGTTTGTCGTAAGTATTATACTGCACTATGTAAGCTACACACTAAGTAGGAAGGGGAAAATGATTATGAAGAAAATGCGTATTTTCGGTTTTTTACTTGTGTTGATGCTCGTTGTTTTAGCGGCTTGTAGTAGTGAAAACAAAAAGGATACTACAAACAATGCAACTGATGGCGACAAGGCGTCTGATTCTGACAAGACGGACTTAGAAGCAACTCCATCAGGTAAGCTTGTCATTTACACAGGACGTGATGAGGAAATGGTGCAAGGCGTAATCGATCAGTTTAATGAGAAGTACCCGGATATTGAAGTGGAGTTTTTAACAATGGGCGCTCAGCAGATCTTAGAGCGTCTACGAGGCGAAAAGGCAAACCCACAGGCAGATTTTTGGTGGGGAGGCACGCAATCAGCGCTTATTGTCGGTGCAAATGAAGACTTACTACACGCATGGAAGCCTAGCTTTATCGATACAATTGATAGCAATTATAAAGACGCAGATGGTCGCTGGATCGGTGAAATGTTACTACCAGAAGTAATAATGATTAACAGTGATCTACTAACTAAGGAATCAGGTCCACAAGATTGGGATGACTTATTGGATCCAAAATGGAAAGATCAAATCTTAATTCGGGGTGTGTTAGCCTCTGGTACGATGCGTACAATCTATTCATCCATGATTGTACGACAAGGTGCAGATTCACCCGAGAAAGGCTATGATTGGCTATTAAAATTGGATGGCAATACGAAAGAATATACACAAGACCCAAATGCACTTTATTTAAAACTAACACGTCAAGAGGGCAGCATTTCTTTATGGAATTTGCAGGACATTTTGCTAAAGAAATATACGACTGACTATCCGTTTGATTATATTTATCCAAAAAGTGGTGCCCCACTTTTAGTGGATGGTGTTGCTGTCGTAAAAAATGCGAAAAATGTGGAAAATGCGCAACTATTTGTAGAGTTCTTATTTGAAAAAGAAATGGTAACGAAATTAGCCAATGATTACTACCAAATTCCAACTCGCTCTGATATTGATAAAGCAACAATGCCAGAATGGTACCAGGAGTTAGATTTAAAAACATTTGATATTGATTGGCAGCTTATGTCTGATAAGGAAGCTGAATGGATGGAGCATTGGGATACGAATATTAAAGGCCGTGGGAAATAGTAACTTTACTATTAACGTTTGGAGAGCCTCGAGTAATTTTTTTGCTCGAGGTTTCCTGTACAACTAGTTGTCAGTGAGAGAGGAGCATTTCATATGAAAAGTGTCAAAATAGAAAATGTCTCTAAGCAATTTGGTCAAGTGCATGGCGTAAAGGATTTAAATCTCACGATTAAAGCTGGTGAGTTTTTCACTTTCCTTGGCCCTAGTGGCTGTGGAAAAACGACAACATTACGTATGATTGCCGGTTTTTATTACCCTACTGAAGGAAAAATCCTTTTCGATGATCGAGACGTGACGTTACTTCAGCCAAATAAACGCAATATCGGTATGGTATTTCAAAACTATGCTCTCTTTCCGCATATGACTGTAGATGAAAATATTGCTTTTGGTTTACAAGTACGAAAGCTTTCGAAAGCTGAGATACAGCAAAAAGTTGACCGAATTAGGGGACTTGTACACTTAGAACAATATGGTAGACGCAAAATCAATGAGTTATCTGGCGGCCAGCAGCAACGAGTTGCGTTAGCACGAGCACTTGTTATTGAACCAGACATTCTATTACTCGATGAACCTTTGTCCAATTTAGATGCTAAATTACGTGAAGAAACACGTATTGAAATAAAACGTATACAGACGGATCTCGGTGTCACAACAATTTATGTAACACATGATCAAATGGAGGCGATGTCCATGTCTGATCGCATTATGGTGATGGACAATGGAGACGTTAAGCAAATCGGTACACCGCAAGAGATCTATAATCGTCCATTAAATCGCTTCGTTGCTGATTTTATTGGTGAAACGAATCTAATCGAAGCTACGGTAGAAGACATTAATGGCGATGACATACAGGCAAAAACGGTGAATGGACTCATTTTTACTGGGCGAAAGCAACACAGCTCCCCTGCTTTAACGCATATGATTGGAGACAAAGTGTTTATTTCCATTCGTCCTGAATCCGTTAACCTAGGTCCTGGTGAGAACGAACTTATTGGGAAAATTTCATTTGTCGAATTTACTGGGATTAGTGTGAATTACATTGTCGATTTTAAAGAGTTTGCTCTGAAAGTCATGATTATTAATACTAACGGTCAGTTAAAGCAAATTGGTGAAGACATCACCTTGCACATTGCACATGATTCACTGTACTTCTTAGGGGAATAGGAGGAAACCACTTTGGAAAAACCGCCTGTCGATTCTAATCAAGATACTGCATGGGCAAGGCTAACCCAATCAAAATGGTTTGTATATATTTTAATTTCGCCATTATTTTTAGTGTTGTTCGCCTATGTGGTGTATCCCTTCTATCAAACTTTTCTTCAAAGCTTTACTGGCGATGACGCGCTCTCTCATTATAAGAAATTTTTCAGTCTTGCAAGTCCTGCAAACCTCGAGGCACTGTGGACTAGTTTATATATATCTATCATCAGTGTTATTTGCTGTGCAATTGTCGGTGTGACCATGGCCTTTTTGTTGGAACGTTATGATTTTCCGGGTAGACGTTTGCTCGCTATTTTAGTACTGGTGCCCATGGCTCTTCCCCCACTTGTAGGTGTACTTTCTTTTACCTTCTTGTACGGGGAAAGCGGTATTTTCCCACGTGCTATTCAGTATTTGTTCGGTCTGGATCAAGTCCCTTTTTCGTTGAAAGGAATCTGGGGTGTTATCGTTGTACATACATTCACCATGTACACATACTTCTACCTAACCGCTTCCGCAGCCATTAAAGGATTAGATCCCTCTTTAGAAGAAGCGGCTACTAGCTTAGGTGCTGGACGTATTCGTGTATGGACAAAGGTTATTTTACCTATGTTGACGCCTTCAATTGTTGCCTCTGCGCTACTTGTATTTATGATCTCTATGGCATCCTACACAGCTCCGCTAATGTTTGGCGTAGAACGCACGATGACGATGCAGATATACTTATCACGTACGAACGGAAATTTAGAGATGGCAGCTACTCAGTCCATGATTTTATCTTTTGTTTCTATTACATTTTTAATAATTATGCGTTGGTATCAAAACCGCCGCAATTATCAAAACTTGAGCAAGGGCATTAGCGTACATCGATCTGAGATGTCTTCAAAAGGCATGAAAATCTTAGCGACGATTGCATCTTTTGTCGGTACACTAATATTAATTTTGCCAATTTTAGTGCTTATTTTAATTTCTTTTTCGGTCGATGGCGCTTGGAAAACACAAATCTTGCCGACTGACTATACAGTTGATCATTATATTGCGCTCTTTACGGATGAACGGACATGGCGACCGATTTGGAATTCTATTCAAATGGGGGTTATTGCGACCCTCGGCAATATAATATTTGGAGTTGCGGCAGCTTACGCAATGGTGCGTTTGAATTTCAAAGGAAAAACGTTACTCGATATTTTGATTATGGTTCCTTGGGCGTTACCAGGAACAGTTGTCGCAGTCAATTTAATCGCCGCCTTTAGCACAGAAAATATTTTTGCCTTTAACCAGGTACTAATTGGGTCATTCTGGATTTTACCGTTAGCCTATTTTATTAGACATTTACCGCTAGTTTTCAGGTCAACTTCAGCGTCTCTTGTACAATTAGATCAGTCTATCGAAGAGGCATCAAGGAGTCTAGGTGCCTCCTGGTTATATACATTTAGGCGCATCGTTATACCACTAACGTTTACTGGTATATTGGCAGGTACATTGCTAGCACTTGTCCAAAGCTTAGGTGAATTCGTAGCATCTATTCTGATTTACAGTACTTCCACTATTCCACTGTCAGTCGCTATATTTCAAAAATTATATGCATTTAAGTTTGGAACAGCCTGTGCATATGGCGTCTTACAAATTTGCTTAATATTAATTGTTCTTATTATTTCTGAAAAGTTATCAAAAGGCAGTGCTGGTTCAGCCATTTAACTGCCAATCTATTAGGAGGCAATGGATATGTTTGAAGATTTCCGTAACAAAACACAGCAAGAGGATGGGATGATTTTCCCTTCTAATATTTATCGTAAAATTGTGTTGCAACCAGCTTATGACGAAGCAAAGAAAAATTTTTTAACAATTATGCTTCAGATTAATATTGCACATTTAAAAATGTTAGAAGAACAAGGACTCGTAAAAAAAGATGAAGCACAACAAATCGGGAGCGCACTAAAGAAACTAGATCTGAACTATTATCGTATAGAGGATTACAGCCCAAACTACGAAGATTTATTTTTTCGCATTGAAAATAAATTAATAGAATTTGCTGGCGATGTTGCTGGGAATCTTCACATTGGTAGGAGTCGTAATGATATGGGTATCGCCATATATCGCATGACTTTGCGTATGAAATTACTAGAGCTTATGCGTGAACTACTAATATTGCGAGAGGACCTAATAGCTGCGGCCGAGGAGCACATCAGCACCATTATGATTGGGTATACACATACGCAGCAGGCACAGCCAACAACCTTTGCTCATTATTTAAAAGCTGTAATTGACCAACTCGATCGTGACTTTGAACGCATGCAAAATGTCTACAAAACAGTTAATCGTAGCAGTATGGGGGCGGCAGCATTGACGACTACTGGCTTTAATATTAGTCGTGAGCGTATGCGAGACTTACTGGCATTTGACGACATAATCGAAAATGCTTGGGATGCAGTTGCCGGAGCTGATTATATTGCTGAAGCAGCAAGTATTGTACAGCTTGCTGCACTCAATCTTGGTCGTACATCACAAGACTTTTTATTGTGGGCGACTCAGGAATTCAATGCATTTACACTAGCCAGCCCGTACGTGCAAATTAGCTCCATCATGCCTCAAAAACGCAATCCTGTGTCGATTGAGCATACACGTTCACTGCTATCAGCGGTCGTTGGTGATGCAAGTACGGTACTGCAAATGGTACATAATACACCGTTTGGTGATATCGTTGACACTGAGGATGATATGCAACCTTATTTATGGCGTGCCATCGATCGTTTAATAGGCATTTACAAATTATTTGGTTCCCTCGTAGTGACGATGGATGTAAACAAGAAAAAACTACGAGATCGTGCAGAAAATAGCTTTGCGAATGTAACAGAGCTTGCTGATACATTAGTACGCTCTGAAGGTATTTCTTTCCGCCAAGCACATAGTATTGTAAGTAAATGCATCAAAGTATTACTTGCTCATAATGAAGAATCACTCGCAAGCCTTACATGGGGGCTAGCAAATACACAATCCAAGCTGGTAACAGGCAAACCTTTAGTCATTTCTGAAGAAGATTTCTATCATACTTTAAAACCAGAGTTTTTCGTAGGTGTCCGAACATTGCTAGGAGGTCCCGCACCCGAAACAATGCAAGCATCACTTGAACGATCTAAGGCTTCTGCTCATAAACTATATGAATGGATTCAACTAAAAGAATCAACTATTGATGAAGCAGAAAAACAGTTAGTCGTGTTTTTAGAGGAATGGAATCAATGAACGATTGGTTACTAATTATTGATGGCGGGGCAACAAAAACGGCATGTGCAGTTGTGCATGCCGAAACCGGTGACATTAAATACACGAAAACAGCTGGCGGATCCAACTATCAAGCAATTGGTGTTGACTCTGCTACAGAGATTTTACAAGCATTATTAACATTCGTACATGCATTTTTACAGGGACAAACGAACTCGGAAATTGCTGTAGCCACTTTTGCTATGGCAGGAATTGACTCTTCGAAGGACCATGCCGTAGTTAAAGCCATGGTTCGTGAAGCAATTACAACATCACAGTTAAGTATAGAAACGCTTATTATTGAAAATGATGCAGAAGCGACATTATTAGGTGTTACTGCTGGACAAACAGGTGCCTTGCTTATTGCTGGAACTGGCGCCATTGCCTATGCATTTGATGGCAGGCGTATTGAACGCGCTGGAGGTTGGGGTCATCGCGCTGGAGATGAGGGTAGTGGTTACTGGTTAGGACAAGAAGTCGTACGCGCAATTTTTCGTATGGAGGATGGGCGCGGTGAGCCGACAATATTAAAAAATGAAGTCTATAACTTTTTACGTGTTCAGGATGTTACGGAGCTTGCAGCGTGGTTATTCCGCCCAGCTTATACAAATGCCCAGCTTGCAAAAATGGGCGCATTTTTAGCCGATGCCGTTGCAAAAAAAGATTCTTGTGCAATTCAAATCTCCACGAGGGCTGCACATGAACTAGTACTTCTGGCTTGTGCAGTGTTAAAAAAAATAAGCTATCAAGGAGAAGCCATAAACCTTTATTGTAATGGCGGTGCCATTAAGCATAACCCATTGATTTTAAAGATATTTTCACAGGACATGACGACGATGTATCCACAAATCCAGATTTCTTTATGTCAGCATCAGCCTATTCATTATATTATTGAACGAACTAAAAGGGCATATGACAATAGATAATGTCATATGCCCTTTATCATTTTTAAATTAAGCTAAAGTGCCATTTTCTTCAGTTCATCTGTCATAAAGTAAAGATAGCCATCCTTCACGAATAAATCCTTTGTTTCTTCACGATTCAATATTTGTTCACCACTACCATCCGGACGAATTTTCGATAAATATGCGCCTTGTGAATAATTACTGTAGTATAACCAACCATCTGCATAAACAATATACTGTGCTCGTGAGCTTGTAATACGCCTCGATTTACCTGTAGTGATATCAAGTACATACAATTTATTGTCATCAGAGACATTGCTATAAAATAATTGTTGCCCTGTTTGTGCAGGAAAGTCAATCTCATGGTAGTAGCTATAAATGGTACTTGTTGCTTTCGGATAATCAGCTGCAATCCATGTATGATCACGTGCCATTGTTCGATCATCTACTAAAAAGTATTGGTATCGTATAATACCCTTACGATCTGGCACTGGATCATTCCACGTTGTATCAAGGTGATACCATTGACCGTCAAGTTTCACTAAGTTCCAAGCATGTCCTTCCTGCCCAACATAGCCGACAATATACTGCGTCTCGATACCAAGTTTTTGTAGCATTGAATGTGCTAACAACGCATAACCCTGGCAAACACCACCTCGCTCAGCTAACACTGTGTACGCGCTATGTGGACTCGCTTTCGTATTATCAGTATACGCGGTGTTTGATACGATATAATCATTGACCGCCTTCACTTTCTCTACATCAGTCTTCGTGCTCTTATTAAGAGTAGTCACTATCTCTTGAACATTCATCTCCACATAAGCTGCTTGCTCGGGAGTCATTAAATAACTTTGTTCGCCGTAAATTGTGGCCTGTTTTTTTCCGTATTCATATCGAATAGAGTGTTTACTAATATGACCATATACATAATCATCTCGTTTAATGGCACTGTCATAGGCTTCCTCTACTAGCTGCTCTATGCGTTGCGTACTGCCTTTATATTGAATTTCGAAAGTTGGTGAAAAACTACTGTAATAAGCATACATTGCATCTGCCAATTCTTTAGCATTCGTTACAACAAGCTTAGCTTCAGGTTTCAGCGCCGGTGCAGTCGTGGCCACTAACTCAGCTGCATCATTTCTATCTTCTATTGGGGTGGCTGTTTCGATTGAGGCATCTTCTGAAAGTTTTGCAGTGACATCCACGATTTTGTCTTTTGTTGCTAGAAGCATTGTTTGAATGTCATCGTTATTTGCCCATGTCTTGATTTGTTGTACTGTTGCTTTACCAGCCGTATATATAGGATCAATAAAAATAATAAAAATTACAATTATAGCTAGCTTTTTCCACAAAATCCTCACCTCCAACCGTATTCCTACTTACATTATATACAAAAAAAGCACAAAGAACTCACATGGAAGCTCTTTTGTGCTTAGAAATTATGGATGATTTGTAAATGAGGTATAGAAATCTTTACTCAGCAACTTTTTATCTATATTAATCAATTTTCAGCTTTTGTTCTTTTGCATTAACTTTGTAAATTAAATGATTATCTCTAATCATTAAATCCGATACGGATTGTTTCACTAGTACACCAGTTTTTAATGTTTTTAAATTCAGCTTTGTTAAGTACCCACCATTACTATAGTCGCTATAATAAAGGTTGTCACCAACACCTGTAATATACAGTGCTCGATTATCAATCACCTTTGTTTTTTTAGCAGTCGCTAAGTCCAGTTTATACAATTTGTCATTGTCCGCTGTATTACTAAAGTACAGCATGTTATTGATCTGATATGCAAAATGTACATTTTGCATATAGTTATAGGCTGTACTTGTTGCAACAGGATAGTCCGAAGCAATCCAAGAGTGGTCTTTCTTTAACTGTGCATCCGTAACTAAAAAATAATCATACGATGATGCGCCTATTCGGTTTGGTAATGGATCATTCCATGTTGTATCTAAGTGATACCACTTGCCATCAAGTTTCACCATATTCCAAGCATGGCTTTCACCACCGTTGACATAGCCTACTACATACTGTGTTTCAATACCAGCTTGCTCTAACATTTTATATGCTAGTAATGCATAGCCTTGACATACCGCTTGCCCCTCCATTAATAATGCATATGCACTGTGAGGACTTGCTTTTGTATTAGCTCCATATGTTGCATTCGAAACAATGTAATCATTAACAGCTTTTACTTTTTGAAATGATGTCATAGAAGGCTTTATAATCGTTTTTAATACTTGATCAACCTTCTTCTGTACCGTGGCTTCTTGAGTTTGATTCGTGAGGTATTTCACTTCAAATGTCACGTTACCCTTGGAGTCTGAGGTAATAGCAACATTTTCCAAATGTCCACTCGCGTAGGTTGCCTGTTTCTGCGCTTTTTCTAATGCCAGCATAATATTTTTATTGAAATCAGCCATTGACCCACTATATGTAACTTTAATTTCCGTAGAAAAGTTATTCATTTGTTGTGCTACTTCATCTATGAGGGTATCCCAAGCAGTTACCTTTGAGCTGGACATTACATTGTAAGCACTTTTATGGGAAGTCTCGACTGTATCGATTGTTGCATTTTGTGCATAAGCAGTTGTTGGGCTTAACATCAATACTGCGACACCGCTTAGCAACCATTTTTTCATAATAAATTCTCCTTCCCATTTATAATTATTCTTATAATAATTATAAAGGAAAAAGTAACCATAAATCTATCGTACAAGTTCACTACATATGACTTTTTTCCAAAAATATAAATTTACGAACATAGGTGTTTTAGCTCATTTCTACAGCATTGATACTAAAGTACAACATTTTTCTGCACAAAATAAAAAACCCACTATTTGCAGTGAGTTCTCTCTTTTATATTAATGTTAGTAGTTGATGATACTTACGATACCGGACAACAATACATGTTTAATCTTTAACGGCTTTTTACAACTAAATTTACAGCTTCTTGAATTGCTTCATTCATTTTCTCGCCGTCTCCTTCAGCGTTTTGTACACATTCTAGAAGATTCGTACTAACAATGACGCCAACTGTACGATCGACAGCTGAACGTACCGCTGATAGTTGTGTAATTACCGCCTTACAATCCTTTTCTTCTTCCATCATTTTCAAAATACCGCGTAACTGACCTTCCATCCGCTTTACGCGATTTTTTACTTGATCTGAATATTCCACAATCATGACCCCTTCTTTTTATACTCGTTACGTTCCATTGAGTAATTTATCATTTTTATATCCTAGCCCAATTGGTCGAAAATACACCTGTAACGTTACTTTCTCCTTGGTTTTAAATAATTCAAAAGCATTTTTGCAATAACTGTTCTTGCATTGGTAACTTCATCATACTGAATGACTGAGTTTTTCTTCAAGCGTAGCTGACCAATTTCTACTTCAAAAATTGGGCATTTTCTTTTAAGTGCAGTTATCAACATATTTGTATCGTACTCAAAGCGATCGCCTTTCACTTCCATTAGCCATGGCAACTCTTTTATCGATATGTAACGTAAACCAGTTTGTGTATCCATGAGTTTCCTATGAAAAAGCAATTCAAAAAACAGGCTTGTCGCACGATTACCCCAATATGAGGCAAACGTACTATCGGCCGAATGAAAATTACGTACTCCTAGGACAATGCCTTCAGAAAAAACCTTGGTCATCGTTAAAACTAGTTTCACATCGTGTAAGGTATGCTGACCATGTGCACCTAAAGTTATAACACCTTGAAAACGGCCTTTTTGCGCCCAGGCATAAGCAAAGGCTGTTTTTAATGCGCCACCTTTCCCAATATTCAGGTCATGTTGCAATACTCGACAATTATCAATAGTTTTCAATTCTTCAAAAATACCGGTATATTTTTGATCACTTCCATCATTTACTATAATAATTTGTGTGATTGTAGTAGCTAATAGTTGATGTACATAGGTTACAAACGATTGTTGCGGATTATATGCTGGAATAATAGCTGCAATATTTTTCATCACTCAATCCCCCAAATGGCTATAAACTAACCCTTATATCAAATAGTATCATGTAACGAGGACAATTCAACTGATGAATCCCTTTGAAAAATATTAATAACTTCATTATTTTCCCGATAAATGAAAAAAGAGACTGTTTTCGTCATTTATTGGAGTAGGGGTGAGTACTATCGTCATACAATATGAAATACTACGTGAACAATGTAAAAAAATGCATGCATTGTCCCTCACAAATTTAGCTAAAGATTTACAAGATGCTAGTACATCGGCAGTAACAAAACCGGCCGTTTCCTTGCAAAAGTCGCGGCTTGTACTCGAGGAGATTTTATACGAGCTTTATAAGCTAGAAATGCAAGCCGAACCCAAGCAAAAAAGTATTCGAGCATTCATGAATAATCGCAACTTTATAGCGAAAATTCACCCCCGACGCATTTATTTATTAATAAATCTTGTCCGAAAAATGACAATTATTAGTAGTAATAGCATTGTTGAAGCGAAGGCAGCAAAAATTGTACTCGACTATATCAGTGATATTGTTGAATGGTTTATCAATCGTTATGATTGTAGTTTTAAAGCTACAATATCCGCACGAAAAGGCTCTCTATTTGAAGATATTATGCCCCCGTTCGACATTAATATCCTCTTTCAGGAAGACCAACCAACAGATGACTACGAATATGCTGCTAATTGGTTTGAATTAGCAGCAAACGAAGGCAATGCCAGTGCACAATACAATTTAGGCGTCCTTTATAATCACGGGCGTGGTGTAAAGAGAGACTATAAAATTGCAAGAATGTGGTATGAAAAAGCTGCGGCTCAACAGGATGCAGACGCTCTCTATAGCTTAGGTGTCCTATATCATTTAGGGCAAGGGGTAGCCCAAAATTATGATGAAGCTGCACATCATTATAAAACAGCAGCCGATTTAGGTAATGCCGATGCACAGTACAATCTCGGAGTACTTTACAATCAAGGACTTGGTATGCCTATTAATTTTTCCGAGGCTGCTAAGTGGTACGTTTTAGCTGCCAACCAAGGGAATACAAGTGCCCAAAACAATCTCGGCTTTCTCTATCATAACGGAACCGGTGTAGTACAAAGCTTTGAAGAAGCCCTAGCCTGTTTTGAAGTGGCGGCATTGGCTGGTGATGCAAGTGCACAGTACAATTTTGGCTATATGTATATCAAAGGACGTGGGACTGCACAAGATTTTCAAGAAGCCGCAAAATGGTTCCACTTAGCTGCACTACAAGATCATACAAATGCAGAATTTCAATTGGCCATGCTATACAATACAGGGCAAGGATTACAACAGGATACTGATGAAGCGTTAAAATGGTTTAAACTTGCAGCACATAAAGGTCATATTAATGCACAGTATTGTCTTGGTGCACTATACGCAAAAGAAAAAAATAGCTCACGCGCCGAAAAATGGCTACAGCTCGCTGCTAATAATGGTCATATTAGTGCAGGCTATGAACTTGGGCTCCTCTATGTAGATCAACTTCAGCAACCTGAAAAAGCATTACACTATTTTAAAGTAGCAGCAGAAAAAGGCTATCCAGAAGCACAATTTCAGCTAGGATTGTTATATGCAACCGGTGATGGTATCACCCTAAACTATCCTGAAGCCGTTAAATGGTGGCGAGCTGCTACCGACCAATCACATATACGTGCTGAATATCAGCTAGGGTTGTTATATGAACAAGGACTAGGCATCACACAGGATTTAGATGAGGCACGACGTTGTTACCGACTCGCTGCGATACAAGGACATGCAGGAGCACAATATCAACTTGGTAATTTATATGACAAGGGGACAGGTGTCGAGCAAGACTACACGGAAGCCGCAAAATGGATTGAACAGGCTGCAGCCAAAGGACATGCTAAAGCCCAATACCAGCTGGCTCAAATGCATAGTCATGGACAGGGAGTACCGAAGGATTTTGCAAGGGCTGCTCAGCTGTATAGACTGGCTGCCAATCAGGGCCACCAAAAAGCACAATTTCAGCTTGGTATGCTCTATAGAAAAGGTCAAGGCGTTGCACAGGATTATAGTGAGGCAACACGATGGCTAAAAAAATCGCTAGAATTATTACATTAATTAATGTAGGCATAATTGTGCCCAGATTTTGAATTGTGCTGTCATAATTCAAAATCTGGGCTATTTGTAGGTGAATTTTAATTTAGCTAAAACTTCTCTATCATCATTTTTATAAAAGCTTCTGCCGCTTTACTTAAGTATCTATCCTTACGGTAAACGATATCAAGTTCGCGTATTGGCGCGTTTTCAATTGGAATCGAAACGATGCCAATTGAGTGAAAATTCTCTATGAGCTGACTCGGTTGGATTGTAGCACCAATATCTTCTTGGACGAGTTGGAATAGAGAGGTGGCAGAGCCAGTTTCCATAACACTATCTATTGCGATCCCTTGTTTAACACACCATGTATCAATTAAATCACGACCACACTTTCCCTGAGGGTACAACACAAGTGGAATGTTAACCAACTCTGCTGGTGTAATACTTTTCTTTTGAGCAAAGTCGTGTTTTTCATTTACAAATAAGCTGTATGTTTCTGTGTAGAACGGTATCTGCTCTAAACGACTGTCCGCATTCATTTTTAAGCTAATGCCAATATCAACATCATTATTTAACACCCTCTGCAAACTTTCAATAGTCGGAAACACTTGCACTTTCGTATTGGGGAATTCCTTTCGAAAATCAATTAAGATTTCTGTCAAACGATAGTCAAGATCGGAGGGCAAAACAGCTATGCGTAAACGTCCGGTATGCAAATCATTCAGATCGGCGATTGCTTTTTTAGCATTATCCAGTTGCTGGATCACTTGTAACGCATAGCATTCAAGTAACTCTCCCGCCTCCGTTTTCGCTATCTTTTTTCCCATTCGATCGAATAACGGTATACCTAATTCATCCTCCAGTACACGTATTTGCTGGCTTAAAGTCGGTTGCGAAATCCCTATTTTAAAAGCCGCTTCAGAAAAGTGTAATTCTTTACAGAGCATGAGAAAATATTGCAGTTGTCTAATTTCCATCTCTTCTCCCCCCTCTTCTATAGCCCCACACTATTATAATCATAGAAAAAATAGAATTGAACTATTATTAATCAAATTCTACAATGAATCTAACGTGAAAGAAAGGAGTTTTATAAAGTGAAACTTCAATCAACAGGGGTTTTCTTCATCCCCTATTGATTGTTAGTTGAACCAATCGGGCTTGTACGGTCAGTTGATCGCCCACCCCGTTTACTCGTTGTCATCTTTCAACTTTAGGTGGGCGTCTTACTGATCGTTCATGCTGGATAAAGTAGTAGAAAATTATAAGACAAATCATTCATTCGAAAAGGGGTTTTCAAATATGAAAAATAATTATATTGAAATGATGGAAAAACGACGTTCAATTTACGTCATAGGTAAAAATGTTGAACAGAGTGAGGAAGCGTTACTAAATACAATTACAGATGCCATCAAGCATAGCCCAAGTGCTTTCAACTCACAAACTTCGAGAGCAGTCATTTTATTTAATGAACACCATCATAAATTATGGGCCATTGTCGAAGAGAAATTACGCGCTATTGTACCCGTAGATCGTTTCACAGCAACAGAAGAAAAATTAGCAACTTTTAGCGCTGGATTCGCTTCTATTTTATTCTTCGAGGATCAAGATATCATCAAGCAGTTTCAAGATCAATTTTCTTTATATACAGATCAATTTCCTATTTGGTCTGAACAAGCAACTGGAATTGCGCAACATTCTGTGTGGACTGCTTTAGCTCAAGAAGGAATCGGTGCTTCACTGCAACACTATAATCCACTCATCGACCAGGCTGTGAAAGATGAATGGCAAATTCCAGATACATGGAAATTAACTGCCCAAATGCCATTTGGAAGTATCGAAGCAGCACCTGGCGAAAAAGAATTCATGGCAGATTCGGAACGCATTATAGTGTTCAACTAATTTCCTTAATACCAGAATTGGAGCCTTACTATAATGACAACAACTACGAAAGTTTATTTCGCAGCAATCTTATATGCACTAATTGTAGGCTTTTCGTTCATGTTTACAAAACTGAGCCTTAATGTGGCCACTCCGCTTGATACGTTGGCTCACCGTTTTACCATTGCTTTCATCATTGCTAGCGCATTGATTGGCCTGAAACAAGTTCACTTAAATTTATCAAAAACGATTGTATGGAGGATTCTTCCGCTAGCTTTGATTTATCCAATTTTATTTTTCATATTTCAAACTTTCGGTCTGGTCTATACATCTTCATCGGAAGCTGGCATCATTCAAGCGACTGTTCCGATTTTCACATTGCTTTTAGCGTCGCTGTTTTTGAAAGAATATACAACCCCTATGCAAAAAGTATCGGTTCTATTATCGGTTTCTGGGGTCATCTACATTTTCATGATGAATGGAGCAGCTATAAACGCACAAAACCTGAAAGGAATTATCCTTATTCTTCTTTCAGCTTTAACTGGTGCGTGTAATACCGTTCTTGCGCGAAAACTCGTAAAACAGTATTCATTTTTCACAGTAACCTATGTCATGACATTCTTTGGTTTCATATTTTTCAATGTTACAGCTGTTAGTAATCATGCAATGACAGGAACAATGCCTGAATTCATAGCACCATTTTCAAACCAGACTTTCATCGTTGCCATTATTTACTTAGGTGCCCTTTCGTCTCTAGCTACGTCTTTCTTTTCAAACTATGCGCTATCGCATATAGAGGCGGCTAAGATGAGCGTTTTCAATAATTTAGCCACCTTAATTTCAATAATAGCAGGTGTCTTCTTCCTGAATGAAACTATCGAGCTGTATCATATTTTTGGTACCCTTATCATTCTAGTTGGCGTGACAGGAACGATTTACTGCAAAAAAATAAAAGAGACCGTATAAGAGTTTGCTATAATGAAGCGGCGATAAGATGACTTGGGTATGCTGAATATGCTGCCGAAGTCATCTTTTTAACATTCATCACCCTCTTAAACACGCCTCTAATTATCATCTTTGATATAGGGCATCTTTTTAAAGTTTGAACTGCCCCCTGTCAACTAGACAGAGGGCAGTTCAGTTTCCATTATTCGAGTTTTGTACACGCCAAAACTGCAAGGGTGTTTAATTAATTTTTCATTTCTTCTTTTTGATTAATCATAAATGTCACAACAATAAATAATGCAAAACTAATTAACAAAGTTGTCCCACCAACAATAAAGAACACCATTGTAAATGTATTGCTAAAATTAAACGGATTAATATTGTAGAACCACATTCCCAATGTCAATCCAAAGACTCCCAAAATTGCTGTCCAACCATGTACTACTACTAATTTTTTAGATTTCACTGTGAAGGCTCGGTAGAAAATTCCCCAAGCAAACATACTTAACCATCCTACAAGTAAAATGTGCGCATGTATTGGTCGATACTCATAGCTACCTGATCCTGACATATGTGAACCTAAGTATGTACCCAATAATGCAAAAATAGCAGCCAGTCGTATAAGGCGTAAACTCCATTTTTGTTCCATACGATAATTCCTCCTAAGCTTTCTTCAACTTACTTAGAAGTCTACCGAGTGAATATGAACTTTACATGAACTCCTCATTACAATTTCGGTAAGCGGATGCTGACCTTAGTGCCCGAAGTAAGAGTACTCTCCATCTGAACCGCGCCCCCATGCAACTCCGCAATTTGTTTAACAATTGCTAGACCAAGGCCGGTTCCCTGCTTTGTTCTTGATTCGTCGGCGCGATAAAAGCGGTCATAGACCTTCTCCAATTGCTCTGCTGTCATACCAATGCCACTATCCTGTATTTGAACTTCGATAAAAGCCCCATGTTCTTGCAAATGAATATGGATTTCTCCACCCTCAACATTATATTTAATGGCATTTGTCAATAAATTATCCCATACATTCTGCAATAACCCAGCATCCCCAGCATACATAACAGCATCTAGCTGGTACGTTAACTGCACACTCGCTTCCTCTAGCTGCCAACGGTATTTACGTACCGTATCCTTCAACTGTTCGTCCACATGATACGGTTCACGTTTCAATAACCTTGTTGATTGGTCAAGGGATGTCAACAATAGTAATTGCTTCGTCAATGTCGATAGCCGCTTCGTTTCTAACTCAATAATCGTAGCGTATTCCTGTCGTTCCTTTTCTGAAAGCAGTGGATTTTTCAGCAAATCCACATAGCCTTGAATATTTAATAATGGTGATTGAAAATCATGAGATACATTACTAATAAATTCCTTGCGGATTCTATCATTTTCCTGTAATTTCTCCGTCATCACATTAAAGCTATCAGCCAGTTGCCCAATTTCATCCGCACGGTCTATTTCTAGCAGCGTATCAAACTTTTCATGTGCTAATTGATGTGTCGCCTCTGTTAATTGTGTAATAGGGCGAATTAATGCCTTAGCAAAAAGGAGCATGGCTAGCAAGCTTAGTACTGCCATGACAAGAATTAATCCACCTAGTATTGTATGCACCTCTGAAAACAATAGGCGAATATCCGGTCGAATAAACAATGCATATTGCTCATTTTCATACGTAAAAGGCACTCCTATTGTGTTAATCAATTCATTGGCAAAAAAGCCCGTCACAAAAGTCTCCTTCGGAAAATCACGCATACCGTGATAAATTCCTCCGTCTAATACATGCTGAATAACACTGGATGACAACGTTTTTTCTCGATATTCACCACCGTAATAACGATCGTCTTCGCCGGTAGTGACATAAATTTGATAACCAATTTCTCCGAGGGTCGTTAGATAATTATCTAAATCTCCTGGGTTAGCTGACTCGATATATGCTGCAATATCTGTCGCAATGTTAACATTTTTAGTATCATTTTGTTCCTTAGTCACTTGATGATAATAAGTATTTGTCATTAAAAAACCAATACACAAACTGCTAATCATGATGAGTATGGTCGTAACAACAAACTTGCTATATAATGTTTTAATCATGCTATGACCTCTAGTTTATAGCCTACGCCACGTACAGTTGTAATCTCTACATCTGTATCATACCGATGTAATCGCTCACGAACTCTTTTCACATGTGTATTTAACGTCTGTTCATCTCCATCATAATCATAGCCCCATACCTGTTCCATTATCATACTACGTGTAAATACCTGATTTGGGCGTGACGCTAGTAGTGCTAATAATTCAAACTCTTTTAATGGCAAAATAAGTGTGTCTTCACCAATACCAACCTCAAAGCTTCTGCGATCAATTATCAGCTTTCCAATCTGGACAGTCACCTGATTCTTCTTATCAAGTCTACGGAAAATTGCTGCTATACGAAATAGTAGCTCTTTTGGTTCGAACGGTTTGACAACATAGTCATCTGAGCCCGCTAAAAACCCTCGTTCTTTGTCTTCAATTTCGCCTTTTGCCGTTAATAACAACACTGGAATATCATAATCCTGACTCAGAGTTTCCGTTAATGTAAAACCATCCATACCTGGCATCATTACATCAACTACAGCCAAATCAGGCAAATCTGCTTCAATCAATTGTAACGCCCGTTCACCATTTTCTGCTTGTAATACCTGATAGCCTTCACGTGTTAAATAAATATTGATTAAATGTAAAATATGCACATCATCGTCCACCACTAAAATCTTCATTCACTCTTACCTCCATTCAAAAAGGGGCCACTACCTAGTGTAGCAACCCCTTCATTTTATAATGAAAATATAGAAATCAACAGCAATATAACTAATGGTAACACAATTACGATATAGCCCCTTGGATTCGCCAAATTCATTGTCCATCCGACACCAAAGCGTTTCTCTACAAAAACGGATGGGTCCTGGGAATTCATATAAACCAGTCCACCCTTCCAATAACGATCCTCATCGACATCCATTACCTCTGACACTACATTGTCAGTATAACTCAATCTCAGCTGACGTTTCTTCCATACGTAAAGAAGTAGTGAACCCAGCACCAACACCAAAAATGCTATAAACATTGGTAATAATTTTCCCCCTTCAGCTATTGAAGGGTAAATATTACTTAGCTGCAATACTGTCAATAATACAGTTAGTGCATAGCTTAATAGCATCATATACCAGCTCATATATTTTCGTGTTTTTAACTGATCTTCTAAAGACTCCTCTTGGCGATTGACAGCTAATTTTATCGCTGAACGCTTAACTGAATCCGCAATGCCCCACATCATACACTGCATCATCAGCATAATAAGCGGTAGAGAAATCGCACTAAAATACGTTTTCACTTTCCAAGTATCAGCCTCTCCGGTTGGACCCCAGTGCACGGCAATGTCATTTGGTATTTGGTCATAATGTAGCCATGTGAATATGATTAAAAACATAGTCACCCCTATAGGCACTACATAAAATGACCAAGGGAGCATTTCATCACGACTACGAGCAGTTAAATCCACTGCACGTACTTGCTTTAAATTCATTCCCCAGCGCTCATCCTTTTTTAATTTAGTGATCTTCTGGTGATTCAACCAGTATAACACCATACTCACTGCTAGCATCCCAAATAAAATTACTAGTAAGAGGGTACCTTGCGCGATTTCTGAAGGCGCAAACATCCAATTGATAACGAGCAATATGCCTAAGAATACTACACCAGTAATCCCCACTACTTGTGCATAACGCTTTTTCACAATACTTAATGTTGGATGTTTTACATGTTGTTCAGGTACCGTTACACCGAATACAATTGTCTCTCGCACTATATATGGCACAAATACTTGCAAAGCCAATGTCATAATATACGAAATTGTAAAAACAGCTAGTAGCATCTTGCTACACCCCTTCTGCCGACATTTGTAAATCAGCAAAGACCTTTTTCATCATACACTCAATTTGGTCTACAGTGGCACCTAGCACCATTCCCTCCGCCACAAGAGGCTTTAGATTTTTCTCAATTTGTTGTAATTGCTCAGGTGTTAATGCGCGCTCCTCCGCTGAACGAATAATTGCCCCCGATTTTGCACGAATCGTTAAAATACCTTTCGCCTCTAGCTCATGATAACTTTTATTCACTGTATGCATATTCACACCTAAGTCAGCCGCTAAATTACGTACCGATGGCAACGTGTCACCTGGCTTCATTTCTCCTCTCGCAATCCCCTCAATAATTTGCCGTGTTACCTGCTCATAAATTGGCACGTCCAACTGTGGCTCTATTTGAATTAACATTCTTATCAGCTCCATGTTTGTTATACAATTAATATAACAAATAGATGTCACAATTGCATTGAAAAACGGCTGATAAACACGGTCTATCCGCCAAAATAAAGCAATAACACTAGAACACGGCAAGCTATATGATTTGGCGTCGATTTATTGGGCACTAATTCCCTTAAAAGGTTCATAAAGAACTTTTTATTGTTTCTATAAATTTTTGTACAAGTAAGCTATGTTTTTCATCCTTTCTTGTACAAATTGCGATTTTATGTTTAATATTTACATGTTCGACATAAACTCTCGCCAATTGGCCACTATCTACATATTCGCGAACGGCTAACGATGAAATAAAATTTGCACCATAACCAGCCATTACCGAACGAATGGTTTCATTAATTCCATTAAATTGCAGGGCAATTTTCGGCGGTTTCACTTGATATGTTTGGCATAAAGAAAAAAGGTGTTCCCTCATCGAACTTCCTTCTTCACGCATAATAAATGGTTCTTTCACCATATCAGCTAATGAAATGACCTGATTGGCATAAGGATGATCTGCAGATACAACAAACCAAAGTTCATCTTCAAATAGTTCTTCCCACGTCACTTCTTCGGGTCTTTCTGAAACTCCGCCTCCGTAAATAGCAATATCGGCTTTATAATGCATTAGTTGTTCAAACGCGTCCTTCGTATTAGTAGTTGTAATAATTAAATTAACATCCTCATTCGCACCTTTAAATGTGGTTGCCCATTTAGGAATTAAAAAATTCGCCGGTAAATAAGTCGCAACAAGATGGATTGTTCCTGCCTTAGCATGTCGATAATCCTCAATAAATGATTCAATATGCTTTTCAAGCGAAACAAGATTTTGTGCTTTTTCAGCTAATACTGCACCGAATTCAGTCAACACAACGCCTCTCCCCTGTTGCTTAAATAATGGCACTCCAATTTCATGTTCAAATTTTTTAATTTGGCTAGAAACTGCAGGTTGACTGATACACATTAATTCAGCTGCTTTTGTAAAACTCCCTGTTATCGCTACTTGATAAAATAATTTTAAGCCATGTATATTCATGTTTTCACCTCTACCCATAACAAAAAGTTATGAATGAATAATAATAATATATTTTTATTATGATTCATTCTATCATACACTTTTCTTGCAAGAATAAAAATTCAATAGAAAAGAGGGCATCGTTATGTTGAACAACGTTTGGAAAGATGTAGATGAATACTTTATGGATAAGTTAATACCGTCTGATGAAACACTTGAAGGAGTATTACAAAGGAATAGAGAGGCTGGCATTCCAGAAATTGATGTCTCACCAACTCAAGGTAAACTTCTATATCTGCTGACTAAAATCAAGGGAGCTAAAAATATTTTAGAAATTGGAACCCTAGGTGGTTATAGTAGTATATGGTTTGCCCGTGCTCTCCCTGAAACAGGTAAAGTATATACGCTTGAAATTGAACCCTAGTATGCGAAGATAGCTGAACAAAATATTCAAAATGCAGGTTGCGCAAATAAAGTTGAAGTAATCGTAGGAAGTGCATTGGATACTTTACCTACCCTAAAAGATAAAGGCCCTTTGTTTGATTTAATCTTTATTGATGCAGATAGGCCCAATAATCCACAATACTTGAAATGGGCATTGGAACTAGCAAATCATGGGGCGCTTATAATCGGTGATAATGTCGTTCGTAACGGGGAAGTGATTGACGAAAAAAGTAAAGATGAGCGCGTACAAGGTGTACGTCAATTTATGGATTTATTAGAAAAAGAACCTCGTATCGAATCTACGGCCATTCAAACTGTTGGGAACAAAGGATACGATGGCTTTGTAATAAGTATTGTTAATTAGCTCACATCGTAAAAATCATGTTATAGACTAGACATCCACTTTTCTTTCGATGAGTCACAGTATCCAAATATAGAATGTTCCCAGTAAAATAGCTGTGTCCCAATTAGTTGGACACAGCTTTCTTATATCTATTTCGTAGTTACTGCCCATTCCTCTTTCAATCGGAAAATAGCCTTTTCTATATCTACTACTTTTCCTAATTCATTTAGCGATTCACTGATTAACTTTACTGCTTCTTCAAGCATCGCTGGCATGGTATTTCCTATATGCCCAATGCGGAATGCCTTACCAGCTAAATGTGCTAATGAACCTGCTGTTATTACGCCTTTTTTCTGCTAATTTTGCACGGAATTCCCTGTCCTCTCCCCCGTTGGATACAACAAGCAACTCAGCGTGGGTGCAGCTACCGCTTCTTCTGCAAGTGCTACTCCCATACGTAGATAAAAGCCTCCCGCACTGCAAAAAATGCCCTGCGAGCTCCCCATCTAAGCTCACAAGACATCTTTCATCCCTTTTTTAAATCTCTTTACTTATAATTTATAAGTAGACCCCTTTTATTGATACTATGCTCATTTTATTTCGGTAAGGAACAGGGGAACAGACCCCGCTCGTTACAACAGTGGAATAAAGTGGACTGCATTCGAGTTCAGCCCACTGTACTAAAGTTGGACATGTTCGTTAGTAGATTCATATCAATTAATTTAGTTTTTCATAGCCTGGAAGCGTCAAGAATTCCACGAATTCATCTTGCTCAATTAAAGATTTAAACAGTTCAGCAGCTTCATTATAGCGACCACTGTTATAAGCCTGCTCCCCAACAGCCTCTTTAATTTTCACAAGCTCCTCTTCCAAGATTTCTAGCACAAATGCTAGCGTAATACCACGTCCATCATCTAAAATACCTTTTGGATGACGAATCCATTGCCAAACTTGTGTACGAGAAATTTCTGCTGTCGCAGCATCCTCCATCAAGTTATTAATCGGTGCGGCACCATTGCCTCGTAACCAAGAAGCAATATACTGCACCCCTACACTACAGTTAACACGAAGACCTTCAATTGTAATTGTACCTTCTGGAACAGCTACTAAATCTTCTGCAGCCACGCTTACATCCTCACGCTTTTTATCGATTTGGTTCGGCGTTTTCATAATTGCATCAAATTGTTCCATTGCTGTTGCAACCATACCAGGATGTGCTACCCAAGTGCCATCATGACCATCGGTTGCTTCACGACGCTTATCTTCAGCAACCTTCGCAAATGCTACTGCATTCGCCTCATCATCACCTTTAATCGGTATTTGCGCTGCCATACCACCCATCGCAGGTGCGTTACGTTTGTGGCATGTTTGAATACATAAAGAAGTATAAGCTTTCATGAAAGGAACTGTCATCGTTACCTGGCCACGATCAGGTAAAATTACATCAGGTTGATTACGCAGACGTTTGATATAGCTGAAGATATAATCCCATCGTCCACAGTTCAGACCAGCTGAATGTTCACGTAGCTCATATAAAATTTCATCCATTTCAAAAGCAGCTAAAATTGTTTCAATTAAAACTGTTGCCTTAATCGTGCCTTGCGGAATGCCGATGTATTCCTGTGCAAAGATGAATACATCATTCCATAAGCGAGCCTCTAAATGACTTTCAAGCTTAGGAAGATAGAAGTAAGGACCTGTACCTTTTGCCAGTGCGTTTTTAGCATTATGGAATAGATATAGACCAAAGTCGAAGAAGCTACCAGCTATCGGTTCACCATCTACTTGCACATTCTTTTCAAGTAAATGAAGTCCACGTGGACGTACTAATAATACAGCTGTTTCTTCGTTCAATTTATATGTTTTACCATTTGACTCTTGTGTAAATTCAATTGTCTTATTAATAGCATCGCGCATATTAATTTGACCGCCAATCATGTTTTCCCATGTCGGCGAAGATGCATCTTCAAAGCAAGCCATGAACATTTTTGCACCAGAGTTTAACGCATTAATCACCATTTTACGGTCAACAGGCCCTGTTATTTCTACACGACGATCCTGTAAATCTGCAGGAAGTGGTGCAATTGACCAATCTCCCTCACGAATTGTCTTAGTCTCTGATAAAAAGTCGAGTTTTTCACCAGCATCAAGACATTTTTGTCGTTCTTGGCGAATATCTAAAAGTTCTTTACGACGTGCATCAAATTTTTCATGCAGAGCAAGAACAAACTCAAGGGCTTCCGGTGTCAAGATTTCTTTCGTTTGTTCATTTTGTTCCCCAACAATTTTAAGCTTACCTGTAGTTGCCTGTTCCATCAGTAGTTTCCCCCACCTCTTGCGATTTTAAGTGCAGTTCTCCCCCGCTTAGGAGGGGCGGAGGAGACTGAGCTATGATTATGAATTTAGGATTTGATGTACTTTTGTAACTTATACGAACTGTTCTGTTTCTGTAGAACCCGCCATAGCAGTTGTTGAAGAAGTACCGCCTGAGATAACTTGTGATACATCATCAAAGTAACCAGTACCCACTTCGCGTTGGTGACGAGTAGCTGTATAACCTTTTGATTCAGAAGCAAACTCAGCTTGTTGTAGCTTAGAATATGCAGCCATTCCGTTATCTTTATAGTCATGTGCAAGCTCAAACATAGAGTGGTTTAGAGCATGGAAACCAGCTAATGTTACAAATTGGAATTTATACCCCAATTTACCAAGTTCACGTTGGTATTCAGCAATTTCTTCTTCCGAAAGATTAGCCTTCCAGTTGAATGAAGGTGAGCAGTTGTATGCAAGCATTTTACCTGGGAATTCAGCGTGGATTGCTGTTGCAAATTCACGCGCTTCTTCTAGTGATGGTTTAGAAGTTTCACACCAGATTAAATCAGCATATGGTGCATAAGCTAAACCACGAGCAATCGCTTGCTTAATACCTGGTTTTGTACGGAAGAATCCTTCTGGTGTACGTTCGCCAGTGATAAATTCAGCATCACGCGGATCAATATCAGACGTTACCATATCAGCTGCATCAGCATCTGTACGTGCGATTAATATTGTATCAACGCCCATTACGTCTGTTGCAAGACGAGCAGCGATTAAGTTGCGAACAGCATTTTGTGTCGGTAGTAATACTTTACCTCCTAGGTGTCCACATTTTTTCTCAGAAGCTAATTGGTCTTCTAAGTGAACACCAGCAGCACCTGCTTCAATCATCCCTTTTACAAGCTCGAATACATTTAGAGGTCCACCGAAACCTGCTTCAGCATCTGCTACGATTGGTGCGAACCAATCAAAATTATCTACACGACCTTCAGCATGGTCAATTTGATCAGCACGTTGTAATGCTTGATTAATACGTTTTACTACAGCCGGTACAGAGTTTGCTGGATATAATGATTGGTCAGGGTACATTTGACCAGAAAGGTTAGCGTCAGCGGCCACTTGCCAACCTGATAAGTAGATTGCTTTTAAACCTGCTTTTACTTGTTGAACCGCTTGGTTACCAGTTAAGGCACCCAATGCATTGATGAATGGCTCTTCATGTAAAGAGTTCCACAGTCGTGTAGCACCTTTAGCTGCTAGAGTTTGTTCAACTACAACAGAACCCTGTAATTTTACTACTTCTTCAGCCGTATATGAGCGTTCAATACCAGCCCAACGTGGGTTTTCTGCCCATTGTTTTTCTAAATTTTGGATTTTTTCTTGACGTGTTGACATATTGAAATTCCACCTTCCCCTTTGTGTACAATATACTCTGTTAAAAAACTTTTAATCTTCTGTTCCATAACAGGTTTATTTGTTGTAAATTAATATATAACAGAACATCTGAATTTTCACTATTTTTAGATAAAAGACCGGATTTTTATGATGAAACCACTTTTTTCTGCGACGAAATTTGGTAAACTGTTTACAAACAAGGGGGTTTTTCGCAATGAATAATGAGTACAATTTATCACCAAAAGATATTTCACAACAGTTTATTACGATCTTAAAAGACTGGATTCCATCCAATTCATCAATCGCTATTGCTGTTCAAAACACTTATATCTATTTTCATTCTGGTCATCAAAGTATTCATTTGGAGGTAGGACAGCCAGTTCAACCTGATAGTATTGCAGGAAAGGTATTACACTCTAAAAAACGGACAGATGCCATTTTAGATAATTCTCTTTTTGATATTCCTTATTACGGGATAGGTTATCCGATTCATATTCAAGACGTTCCAGCAGCACTTGTAGTAGTGTTACCTTCAACCTTCTCTGTTCAGAAGTTAGATCCTTATCAATTTTTAACTGGCAAACAGGATGAAGATTGGAATCCTGTTGCGATTGAAAAAATATCCCACATCGAAAGTCTTCAGAAAAAAACTTGGTTTTATGTAGAAGGGGAACAGTTTAAAACAAGCATTACACTGAAAGAATTACAAATGCGTCTACCGTCATTCTTTATTCGCATTCACAGATCCTATATTGTTAATATTCATTTTATAAAAAAAATGTCACGTGATCTCACTTCAAATTTTATTGTCACTTTAAAAGATGGAAGTGAATTGCCGGTCAGCCAATCCTATATCAACACGCTCCGCAATGCCCTTGAATTTTAAAGATATAATACAAAAAACAGCTGCTTCATGAATTTTCATTCATAAGAGCAGCTGTTTTCTGTAATATAATAAAATCCTGAGAATTAAATCTCAGGATTTTTGCGTGCCTAGCGACGTCCTACTCTCACAGGGGGAAGCCCCCAACTACCATCGGCGCTAAAGAGCTTAACTTCCGTGTTCGGTATGGGAACGGGTGTGACCTCTTTGCCATCATCACTAGACTATTGTCGGCTTTCAATATACAGCGTATTTCTTTGTCAGCTTCATTCGTTCAGTCAGTCACGTACTTGAGTACGCTCCTTTCTTCTTTCAATCGCTTCCTCGAACTACTTGTATCTTGAAACCCTATATAGAAAGATGTTGTTCTTTCAAAACTGGATAAACGGTACATTGAATGTTTCAAACATTTTGGTTAAGTCCTCGATCGATTAGTATTCGTCAGCTCCATGTGTCACCACACTTCCACCTCGAACCTATCTACCTCATCGTCTTTGAGGGATCTTACTTACTTGCGTAATGGGAAATCTCATCTTGAGGGGGGCTTCATGCTTAGATGCTTTCAGCACTTATCCCGTCCACACATAGCTACCCAGCGATGCCTTTGGCAAGACAACTGGTACACCAGCGGTGTGTCCATCCCGGTCCTCTCGTACTAAGGACAGCTCCTCTCAAATTTCCTACGCCCACGACGGATAGGGACCGAACTGTCTCACGACGTTCTGAACCCAGCTCGCGTACCGCTTTAATGGGCGAACAGCCCAACCCTTGGGACCGACTACAGCCCCAGGATGCGATGAGCCGACATCGAGGTGCCAAACCTCCCCGTCGATGTGGACTCTTGGGGGAGATAAGCCTGTTATCCCCGGGGTAGCTTTTATCCGTTGAGCGATGGCCCTTCCATGCGGAACCACCGGATCACTAAGCCCGTCTTTCGACCCTGCTCGACTTGTAGGTCTCGCAGTCAAGCTCCCTTGTGCCTTTACACTCTACGAATGATTTCCAACCATTCTGAGGGAACCTTTGGGCGCCTCCGTTACCTTTTAGGAGGCGACCGCCCCAGTCAAACTGTCCGCCTGACACTGTCTCCTGCCCCGCTAAGGGGCATGGGTTAGAATTTCAATACAACCAGGGTAGTATCCCACCGACGCCTCCTTCGAAGCTGGCGCTCCGAGATCTCTGGCTCCTACCTATCCTGTACAAGTTGTACCAAAATTCAATATCAGGCTACAGTAAAGCTCCACGGGGTCTTTCCGTCCTGTCGCGGGTAACCTGCATCTTCACAGGTACTATAATTTCACCGAGTCTCTCGTTGAGACAGTGCCCAGATCGTTACGCCTTTCGTGCGGGTCGGAACTTACCCGACAAGGAATTTCGCTACCTTAGGACCGTTATAGTTACGGCCGCCGTTTACTGGGGCTTCAATTCGCAGCTTCGCTTGCGCTAACCACTCCTCTTAACCTTCCAGCACCGGGCAGGCGTCAGCCCCTATACGTCACCTTACGGTTTTGCAGAGACCTGTGTTTTTGCTAAACAGTCGCCTGGGCCTATTCACTGCGGCTCTCATGCGCTTGCACGCTCAAGAGCACCCCTTCTCCCGAAGTTACGGGGTCATTTTGCCGAGTTCCTTAACGAGAGTTCTCTCGCACACCTTAGGATTCTCTCCTCGACTACCTGTGTCGGTTTGCGGTACGGGCACCTCTCACCTCGATAGAGGCTTTTCTTGGCAGTGTGAAATCAGGAACTTCGTCCTTAAAGGACTCGCCATCACAGCTCAACGTTACAGTGTGCGGATTTGCCTACACACACGCCTTACTGCTTGGACGCGCACAACCAACGGCGCGCTTACCCTATCCTACTGCGTCCCCCCATTTCTCAAACGGTGAGGAGGTGGTACAGGAATATCAACCTGTTGTCCATCGCCTACGCCTATCGGCCTCGGCTTAGGTCCCGACTAACCCTGAGCGGACGAGCCTTCCTCAGGAAACCTTAGTCATACGGTGGACGGGATTCTCACCCGTCTTTCGCTACTCATACCGGCATTCTCACTTCTAAGCGCTCCACCAGTCCTTCCGGTCTGACTTCAACGCACTTAGAACGCTCTCCTACCACTGACATCGTAGATGTCAATCCACAGCTTCGGTGAATCGTTTAGCCCCGATACATTTTCGGCGCAGCGTCACTCGACCAGTGAGCTATTACGCACTCTTTAAATGATGGCTGCTTCTAAGCCAACATCCTGGTTGTCTATGCAACGCCACATCCTTTTCCACTTAACGATTACTTTGGGACCTTAGCTGGTGGTCTGGGCTGTTTCCCTTTTGACTACGGATCTTATCACTCGCAGTCTGACTCCCGTGTATAAATATCTGGCATTCGGAGTTTGTCTGAATTCGGTAAACCGGGATGGCCCCCTAGTCCAAACAGTGCTCTACCTCCAGTATTCTCATCACGAGGCTAGCCCTAAAGCTATTTCGGAGAGAACCAGCTATCTCCAGGTTCGATTGGAATTTCTCCGCTACCCACACCTCATCCCCGCACTTTTCAACGTGCGTGGGTTCGGGCCTCCAGTAAGTGTTACCTCACCTTCACCCTGGACATGGGTAGATCACCTGGTTTCGGGTCTACGACCACGTACTAATTCGCCCTATTCAGACTCGCTTTCGCTGCGGCTCCGTCTTCTAAAACTTAACCTCGCACGTAATCGTAACTCGCCGGTTCATTCTACAAAAGGCACGCTATCACCCATTAACGGGCTCTAACTACTTGTAGGCACACGGTTTCAGGATCTATTTCACTCCCCTTCCGGGGTGCTTTTCACCTTTCCCTCACGGTACTGGTTCACTATCGGTCACTAGGTAGTATTTAGCCTTGGGAGATGGTCCTCCCAGATTCCGACGGAATTTCACGTGTTCCGCCGTACTCAGGATCCACTCAGGAGGGAATGAACTTTCGACTACAGGGCTATTACCTGCTCTGGCGGACCTTTCCAAGTCGCTTCATCTAACTCATTCTTTTGTAACTCCGTATAGAGTGTCCTACAACCCCAAGAGGCAAGCCTCTTGGTTTGGGCTCTTCCCGTTTCGCTCGCCGCTACTCAGGGAATCGATTTTTCTTTCTCTTCCTCCAGGTACTTAGATGTTTCAGTTCCCTGGGTCTGCCTTCAAGACGCTATGTATTCACGTCAAGATACTACGCGATTAAACGTAGTGGGTTCCCCCATTCGGAAATCTCCGGATCAAAGCTCACTTACAGCTCCCCGAAGCATATCGGTGTTAGTGCCGTCCTTCTTCGGCTCCTAGTGCCAAGGCATTCGCCGTGCGCCCTTAATAACTTAACCGTCAGCTTTCAATATACATCGTAATACATCGTCAGCTTCAATCGTTCGCTCAGTCACGTACTGAGGTACGCTCCTTCACTTACTCAATCGCTTCCTTGCCTCACTCGTATCTTGAAACCTTCATCTGTTATTAAGCCTAAAAAACTTAAAAAAATAAATGTGTTTGTTACTATTTCAATGTCGTTTTATCCAGTTTTCAAAGAACAATAATTGGTGGAGCCTAGCGGGATCGAACCGCTGACCTCCTGCGTGCAAGGCAGGCGCTCTCCCAGCTGAGCTAAGGCCCCAAGAGGTAGTTATATGGTGGGCCTAAATGGACTCGAACCATCGACCTCACGCTTATCAGGCGTGCGCTCTAACCAGCTGAGCTATAGGCCCTCTTGGAAGTTTTATATTATTTATAAACCTTCAAAACTGAACGCAAAACGTAATCTTACAAACCCAAGGTTTGTATTCCGAAAATATCCTTAGAAAGGAGGTGATCCAGCCGCACCTTCCGATACGGCTACCTTGTTACGACTTCACCCCAATCATCTATCCCACCTTCGGCGGCTGGCTCCAAAAAGGTTACCTCACCGACTTCGGGTGTTACAAACTCTCGTGGTGTGACGGGCGGTGTGTACAAGGCCCGGGAACGTATTCACCGCGGCATGCTGATCCGCGATTACTAGCGATTCCGGCTTCATGTAGGCGAGTTGCAGCCTACAATCCGAACTGAGAACGACTTTATCGGATTAGCTCCCCCTCGCGGGTTGGCAACCGTTTGTATCGTCCATTGTAGCACGTGTGTAGCCCAGGTCATAAGGGGCATGATGATTTGACGTCATCCCCACCTTCCTCCGGTTTGTCACCGGCAGTCACCTTAGAGTGCCCAACTAAATGATGGCAACTAAGATCAAGGGTTGCGCTCGTTGCGGGACTTAACCCAACATCTCACGACACGAGCTGACGACAACCATGCACCACCTGTCACCGTTGTCCCCGAAGGGAAAACTGTATCTCTACAGTGGTCAATGGGATGTCAAGACCTGGTAAGGTTCTTCGCGTTGCTTCGAATTAAACCACATGCTCCACCGCTTGTGCGGGCCCCCGTCAATTCCTTTGAGTTTCAGTCTTGCGACCGTACTCCCCAGGCGGAGTGCTTAATGCGTTAGCTGCAGCACTAAGGGGCGGAAACCCCCTAACACTTAGCACTCATCGTTTACGGCGTGGACTACCAGGGTATCTAATCCTGTTTGCTCCCCACGCTTTCGCGCCTCAGTGTCAGTTACAGACCAGATAGTCGCCTTCGCCACTGGTGTTCCTCCAAATCTCTACGCATTTCACCGCTACACTTGGAATTCCACTATCCTCTTCTGCACTCAAGTTCCCCAGTTTCCAATGACCCTCCACGGTTGAGCCGTGGGCTTTCACATCAGACTTAAGAAACCACCTGCGCGCGCTTTACGCCCAATAATTCCGGACAACGCTTGCCACCTACGTATTACCGCGGCTGCTGGCACGTAGTTAGCCGTGGCTTTCTAATAAGGTACCGTCAAGGTACAGCCAGTTACTACTGTACTTGTTCTTCCCTTACAACAGAGTTTTACGAACCGAAATCCTTCTTCACTCACGCGGCGTTGCTCCATCAGGCTTTCGCCCATTGTGGAAGATTCCCTACTGCTGCCTCCCGTAGGAGTCTGGGCCGTGTCTCAGTCCCAGTGTGGCCGATCACCCTCTCAGGTCGGCTACGCATCGTTGCCTTGGTGAGCCGTTACCTCACCAACTAGCTAATGCGCCGCGGGCCCATCCTATAGCGACAGCCGAAACCGTCTTTCAGTCTTTCACCATGAAGTGAAAGAGATTATTTGGTATTAGCCCCGGTTTCCCGGAGTTATCCCAAACTATAAGGTAGGTTGCCCACGTGTTACTCACCCGTCCGCCGCTAAATCAGAGGAAGCAAGCTTCCTCATCATTCGCTCGACTTGCATGTATTAGGCACGCCGCCAGCGTTCGTCCTGAGCCAGGATCAAACTCTCCATAAAAGAAATTTGATAAGCTCAAATTGTTTTGCTGGCATCAATTTTGATGTCCAAAATTTTGTTTTGTTCACTAACCGAAGTTAGCTACTAAAAACTATATTGATTACGTTTTGCTTGTTCAGTTTTCAAGGTTCATGTGAATTAATTTGGTGGAGCCTAGCGGGATCGAACCGCTGACCTCCTGCGTGCAAGGCAGGCGCTCTCCCAGCTGAGCTAAGGCCCCAATAAAATGGTCGGAATGACAGGATTCGAACCTACGACCCCTTGGTCCCAAACCAAGTGCTCTACCAAGCTGAGCTACATTCCGAAATATATATGGCGCGCCCGGCAGGAGTCGAACCCACAACCTTCTGATCCGTAGTCAGACGCTCTATCCAATTGAGCTACGGGCGCTATTTACTAAAATAAAAATGGTGCCGAGGGCCGGAATCGAACCGGCACGGTAGTCACCTACCGCAGGATTTTAAGTCCTGTGCGTCTGCCAGTTCCGCCACCCCGGCACATTTTGGAGCGGAAGACGAGGTTCGAACTCGCGACCCCCACCTTGGCAAGGTGGTGTTCTACCACTGAACTACTTCCGCATGTGCATAAGATTTATTTATCCTGGCAATTATGAAATTCTAAAATGGTGCGGGTGAAGGGAGTCGAACCCCCACGCCTTGCGGCGCTAGATCCTAAGTCTAGTGCGTCTGCCAATTCCGCCACACCCGCATATTTTATTGGCAATTTAAATGGTGAGCCATGAAGGACTCGAACCTTCGACCCTCTGATTAAAAGTCAGATGCTCTACCAACTGAGCTAATGGCTCCAAACATGGTGCCGGCTATAGGAATCGAACCCACGACCTACTGATTACAAGTCAGTTGCTCTACCTGCTGAGCTAAACCGGCATTTGGTGGAGGATGACGGGCTCGAACCGCCGACCCTCTGCTTGTAAGGCAGATGCTCTCCCAGCTGAGCTAATCCTCCTGGGTATTATGCCTAGCGATGTCCTACTCTCACAGGGGGAAGCCCCCAACTACCATCGGCGCTAAAGAGCTTAACTTCCGTGTTCGGTATGGGAACGGGTGTGACCTCTTTGCCATCATCACTAGACTATGTAAAAGACAAGTTTAATTATAACATATTACGCTATAATTACAAGTTTTTTTGAAAAACTTTTTGTTCTTTCAAAACTGGATAAACGGTACATTGAATGTTTCAAACATTTTGGTTAAGTCCTCGATCGATTAGTATTCGTCAGCTCCATGTGTCACCACACTTCCACCTCGAACCTATCTACCTCATCGTCTTTGAGGGATCTTACTTACTTGCGTAATGGGAAATCTCATCTTGAGGGGGGCTTCATGCTTAGATGCTTTCAGCACTTATCCCGTCCACACATAGCTACCCAGCGATGCCTTTGGCAAGACAACTGGTACACCAGCGGTGTGTCCATCCCGGTCCTCTCGTACTAAGGACAGCTCCTCTCAAATTTCCTACGCCCACGACGGATAGGGACCGAACTGTCTCACGACGTTCTGAACCCAGCTCGCGTACCGCTTTAATGGGCGAACAGCCCAACCCTTGGGACCGACTACAGCCCCAGGATGCGATGAGCCGACATCGAGGTGCCAAACCTCCCCGTCGATGTGGACTCTTGGGGGAGATAAGCCTGTTATCCCCGGGGTAGCTTTTATCCGTTGAGCGATGGCCCTTCCATGCGGAACCACCGGATCACTAAGCCCGTCTTTCGACCCTGCTCGACTTGTAGGTCTCGCAGTCAAGCTCCCTTGTGCCTTTACACTCTACGAATGATTTCCAACCATTCTGAGGGAACCTTTGGGCGCCTCCGTTACCTTTTAGGAGGCGACCGCCCCAGTCAAACTGTCCGCCTGACACTGTCTCCTGCCCCGCTAAGGGGCATGGGTTAGAATTTCAATACAACCAGGGTAGTATCCCACCGACGCCTCCTTCGAAGCTGGCGCTCCGAGATCTCTGGCTCCTACCTATCCTGTACAAGTTGTACCAAAATTCAATATCAGGCTACAGTAAAGCTCCACGGGGTCTTTCCGTCCTGTCGCGGGTAACCTGCATCTTCACAGGTACTATAATTTCACCGAGTCTCTCGTTGAGACAGTGCCCAGATCGTTACGCCTTTCGTGCGGGTCGGAACTTACCCGACAAGGAATTTCGCTACCTTAGGACCGTTATAGTTACGGCCGCCGTTTACTGGGGCTTCAATTCGCAGCTTCGCTTGCGCTAACCACTCCTCTTAACCTTCCAGCACCGGGCAGGCGTCAGCCCCTATACGTCACCTTACGGTTTTGCAGAGACCTGTGTTTTTGCTAAACAGTCGCCTGGGCCTATTCACTGCGGCTCTCATGCGCTTGCACGCTCAAGAGCACCCCTTCTCCCGAAGTTACGGGGTCATTTTGCCGAGTTCCTTAACGAGAGTTCTCTCGCACACCTTAGGATTCTCTCCTCGACTACCTGTGTCGGTTTGCGGTACGGGCACCTCTCACCTCGATAGAGGCTTTTCTTGGCAGTGTGAAATCAGGAACTTCGTCCTTAAAGGACTCGCCATCACAGCTCAACGTTACAGTGTGCGGATTTGCCTACACACACGCCTTACTGCTTGGACGCGCACAACCAACGGCGCGCTTACCCTATCCTACTGCGTCCCCCCATTTCTCAAACGGTGAGGAGGTGGTACAGGAATATCAACCTGTTGTCCATCGCCTACGCCTATCGGCCTCGGCTTAGGTCCCGACTAACCCTGAGCGGACGAGCCTTCCTCAGGAAACCTTAGTCATACGGTGGACGGGATTCTCACCCGTCTTTCGCTACTCATACCGGCATTCTCACTTCTAAGCGCTCCACCAGTCCTTCCGGTCTGACTTCAACGCACTTAGAACGCTCTCCTACCACTGACATCGTAGATGTCAATCCACAGCTTCGGTGAATCGTTTAGCCCCGATACATTTTCGGCGCAGCGTCACTCGACCAGTGAGCTATTACGCACTCTTTAAATGATGGCTGCTTCTAAGCCAACATCCTGGTTGTCTATGCAACGCCACATCCTTTTCCACTTAACGATTACTTTGGGACCTTAGCTGGTGGTCTGGGCTGTTTCCCTTTTGACTACGGATCTTATCACTCGCAGTCTGACTCCCGTGTATAAATATCTGGCATTCGGAGTTTGTCTGAATTCGGTAAACCGGGATGGCCCCCTAGTCCAAACAGTGCTCTACCTCCAGTATTCTCATCACGAGGCTAGCCCTAAAGCTATTTCGGAGAGAACCAGCTATCTCCAGGTTCGATTGGAATTTCTCCGCTACCCACACCTCATCCCCGCACTTTTCAACGTGCGTGGGTTCGGGCCTCCAGTAAGTGTTACCTCACCTTCACCCTGGACATGGGTAGATCACCTGGTTTCGGGTCTACGACCACGTACTAATTCGCCCTATTCAGACTCGCTTTCGCTGCGGCTCCGTCTTCTAAAACTTAACCTCGCACGTAATCGTAACTCGCCGGTTCATTCTACAAAAGGCACGCTATCACCCATTAACGGGCTCTAACTACTTGTAGGCACACGGTTTCAGGATCTATTTCACTCCCCTTCCGGGGTGCTTTTCACCTTTCCCTCACGGTACTGGTTCACTATCGGTCACTAGGTAGTATTTAGCCTTGGGAGATGGTCCTCCCAGATTCCGACGGAATTTCACGTGTTCCGCCGTACTCAGGATCCACTCAGGAGGGAATGAACTTTCGACTACAGGGCTATTACCTGCTCTGGCGGACCTTTCCAAGTCGCTTCATCTAACTCATTCTTTTGTAACTCCGTATAGAGTGTCCTACAACCCCAAGAGGCAAGCCTCTTGGTTTGGGCTCTTCCCGTTTCGCTCGCCGCTACTCAGGGAATCGATTTTTCTTTCTCTTCCTCCAGGTACTTAGATGTTTCAGTTCCCTGGGTCTGCCTTCAAGACGCTATGTATTCACGTCAAGATACTACGCGATTAAACGTAGTGGGTTCCCCCATTCGGAAATCTCCGGATCAAAGCTCACTTACAGCTCCCCGAAGCATATCGGTGTTAGTGCCGTCCTTCTTCGGCTCCTAGTGCCAAGGCATTCGCCGTGCGCCCTTAATAACTTAACCGTCAGCTTTCAATATACATCGTAATACATCGTCAGCTTCAATCGTTCGCTCAGTCACGTACTAAGGTACGCTCCTTCACTTACTCAATCGCTTCCTTGCCTTACTCGTATCTTGAAACCTTCATCTGTTATTAAGCCTAAAAAACTTAAAAAAATAAATGTGTTTGTTACTATTTCAATGTCGTTTTATCCAGTTTTCAAAGAACAAGTTTTGAAGTGTTTCATTCAGAAGAATGAACCTTCAAAACTGAACGCAAAACGTAATCTTACAAACCCAAGGTTTGTATTCCGAAAATATCCTTAGAAAGGAGGTGATCCAGCCGCACCTTCCGATACGGCTACCTTGTTACGACTTCACCCCAATCATCTATCCCACCTTCGGCGGCTGGCTCCAAAAAGGTTACCTCACCGACTTCGGGTGTTACAAACTCTCGTGGTGTGACGGGCGGTGTGTACAAGGCCCGGGAACGTATTCACCGCGGCATGCTGATCCGCGATTACTAGCGATTCCGGCTTCATGTAGGCGAGTTGCAGCCTACAATCCGAACTGAGAACGACTTTATCGGATTAGCTCCCCCTCGCGGGTTGGCAACCGTTTGTATCGTCCATTGTAGCACGTGTGTAGCCCAGGTCATAAGGGGCATGATGATTTGACGTCATCCCCACCTTCCTCCGGTTTGTCACCGGCAGTCACCTTAGAGTGCCCAACTAAATGATGGCAACTAAGATCAAGGGTTGCGCTCGTTGCGGGACTTAACCCAACATCTCACGACACGAGCTGACGACAACCATGCACCACCTGTCACCGTTGTCCCCGAAGGGAAAACTGTATCTCTACAGTGGTCAATGGGATGTCAAGACCTGGTAAGGTTCTTCGCGTTGCTTCGAATTAAACCACATGCTCCACCGCTTGTGCGGGCCCCCGTCAATTCCTTTGAGTTTCAGTCTTGCGACCGTACTCCCCAGGCGGAGTGCTTAATGCGTTAGCTGCAGCACTAAGGGGCGGAAACCCCCTAACACTTAGCACTCATCGTTTACGGCGTGGACTACCAGGGTATCTAATCCTGTTTGCTCCCCACGCTTTCGCGCCTCAGTGTCAGTTACAGACCAGATAGTCGCCTTCGCCACTGGTGTTCCTCCAAATCTCTACGCATTTCACCGCTACACTTGGAATTCCACTATCCTCTTCTGCACTCAAGTTCCCCAGTTTCCAATGACCCTCCACGGTTGAGCCGTGGGCTTTCACATCAGACTTAAGAAACCACCTGCGCGCGCTTTACGCCCAATAATTCCGGACAACGCTTGCCACCTACGTATTACCGCGGCTGCTGGCACGTAGTTAGCCGTGGCTTTCTAATAAGGTACCGTCAAGGTACAGCCAGTTACTACTGTACTTGTTCTTCCCTTACAACAGAGTTTTACGAACCGAAATCCTTCTTCACTCACGCGGCGTTGCTCCATCAGGCTTTCGCCCATTGTGGAAGATTCCCTACTGCTGCCTCCCGTAGGAGTCTGGGCCGTGTCTCAGTCCCAGTGTGGCCGATCACCCTCTCAGGTCGGCTACGCATCGTTGCCTTGGTGAGCCGTTACCTCACCAACTAGCTAATGCGCCGCGGGCCCATCCTATAGCGACAGCCGAAACCGTCTTTCAGTCTTTCACCATGAAGTGAAAGAGATTATTTGGTATTAGCCCCGGTTTCCCGGAGTTATCCCAAACTATAAGGTAGGTTGCCCACGTGTTACTCACCCGTCCGCCGCTAAATCAGAGGAAGCAAGCTTCCTCATCATTCGCTCGACTTGCATGTATTAGGCACGCCGCCAGCGTTCGTCCTGAGCCAGGATCAAACTCTCCATAAAAGAAATTTGATAAGCTCAAATTGTTTTGCTGGCATCAATTTTGATGTCCAAAATTTTGTTTCGTTCACTTACCGAAGTTAGCTACTAAAAACTTTATTGATTACGTTTTGCTTGTTCAGTTTTCAAGGTTCATTTTGTCGCCGCTTTGTTTCAGCAACTTTTATATCTTAACATTTCTCACTTCCGTTGTCAACGACTTTTTTAAGAGTTTTTTCATCCTGTCAAAAGCGACAACTTTTACATTCTATCACTCTAAGAAGTTACTGTCAACATCTTTTTTGCGATGTAATTTTAAGCTCGTTATGTTTTTCTCACGTCGTCTTAACGACAAGTAATAATTTATCACGAATCTATAACAAGTGCAAGTGTTTTTACTATAAAAATATCTTTTTTGATAAATCATTCATTAGTAAGCTATTAATAGACTTTTCGAGCATTGTTATTTCTAGCGTTAGTTATGATATTAATTTTTTTACTATACATCGATTTCATGTAAATCTCAATAAAATAAGAAGGCCCTTTTTAATTAGGGCCTCCTTTTATATAGAACTTATTTTGTAATGTGGCGCATCGTTGGGAATAATAGTACGTCACGGATTGATGGAGAGTTTGTTAGAAGCATGATTAAACGGTCGATACCGATACCTAAACCACCTGTTGGCGGCATACCATATTCCAAAGCTTCTACGAAATCATTATCCATATCGTGCGCTTCATCGTTACCAGCTTCTTTTTCAGCTAATTGCGCTTCAAAGCGTTCTCGTTGATCGATTGGATCATTAAGTTCTGTGAATGCATTTGCATGCTCGCGACGAACGATAAACAGTTCAAAACGGTCTGTGAAACGCTCGTCCTCTGGATTTTTCTTAGCTAGAGGTGAGATTTCTACTGGGTGTCCAAATACAAATGTTGGCTGTACAAGTGTCTCTTCTATTTTTTGCTCGAAAAACTCATTAATGATATGACCCACTTCATGTGAAGGTTTAACTTCTACTCCATGTTCCTGAGCTAGCGCTTGCGCCTGTTCCTTTGTCATAACTTGCCAGAAGTCTACACCTGTAGCTTCTTTAACGGCATCTACCATATGGACACGTTTCCAACCTGCAGCGAGGTTAATTTCATCTTCTCCATATTGAACTGTTGTCGAGCCAAGAACTTCTTGCGCTACATGTGCAATTAGGTTTTCCGTTAGAGACATAATATCTTTGTAGTCTGCGTAAGCTTCGTATAGCTCGATCATTGTGAATTCAGGATTGTGACGTGTTGAAATACCTTCGTTACGGAAAACACGGCCAATTTCATATACTTTTTCAAGTCCACCAACGATTAAACGTTTTAAGTGCAATTCAATAGCGATACGCATATAGAGTTCCATATCCAGCGCATTATGGTGTGTAATAAACGGACGAGCCGCTGCACCACCAGCAATTGTATGAAGCATTGGCGTTTCGACTTCCAAATAACCTTCATTATCTAAGTAGTTTCGAATAGCGCGAATGATTTTAGAACGTGTAATAAATGTGTTTTTGCTATCTTCATTTGTCATTAAATCTAAGTAACGTTGACGGTAACGTTGCTCTACATCCTGTAAACCGTGGAATTTCTCTGGCATTGGACGTAATGCCTTCGTTAGGAATGTAAATCCTTCTGCTTTTACTGAAAGCTCTCCTACTTGTGTGCGGAAGACGTTACCACGAATACCTACGATATCACCTAAGTCAGCTTGTTTGAATAATTCGTAAGCCTCTTCACCAACGTGGTCTTGGCGAACATAAATTTGAATTTGCCCACCTAAATCTTGAATATGTGCAAAGCCAGCTTTCCCTTTACCACGCTTTGTCATAATACGACCCGCGATAATAACCTCTTGAAGGTTTTCTTCTAGCTGCTCTTTTGTTTGATCCGCAAATTGTTCACGTACTTCGGTTGATAAATGTGTTCGTTCAAAACGGCTACCAAATGGATCTTGACCATTTTCACGAATAGTCGTCATTTTTTGGCGTCTCACCAAAAGCTGATCATTTAATTCTTCTATGTTTGACACTTGTTTCACTCCTTATTAAATTGTCCGCGTTTACGTCCATAATATTTCTATTGTACACAATTTTAAAGCTGTATTCATCTGTTTCGGTTTAATTTCCACAAGAGTCAAAATGATTAATAATTCAAATAATTAAAGTTCTTAATAAATTTAAAGATGTCCAGTAAGCTAAACTCTAAAAAGTCTAGATTAGAAATTTTTGAAACACAGCCATTTTTTCAATGCTTTTACCGCTGTCATGTAAAAAGGAGACGTCCCTAATAAGACATCTCCTTTTACTTTTATAGAATCATTTCTTTTGGCTCTGGAATAAGAAGATTAGATTCGCTTTCCTCATATTCTTGGACAAGTTCATTTAATAGGGCACGAAGCTCCACAGCCGTTTCTGTTTGGTTAATAGCATTACGTGCTTTACCGTTACCACGAATGCCTTTCAAGTACCATGATGCATGCTTGCGCATTTCACGCACGGCTACGTTTTCACCTTTTAATTGAATAAGACGTTCGAAATGTAATAAACACACATCAATTTTTTCTCGTACACCTGGCTCTTCTTTTAGTTCACCTGTTTCCAAATACTGCACGGTACGATAAATCATCCATGGATTCCCTAATGCAGCACGGCCAATCATCACTGCATCTACTCCAGTTGTTTCAAGCATACGCTTCGCATCTTGCGGCGTTTCGACATCGCCATTTCCAAGCACAGGAATAGATACGTTTTCTTTTACTTGACGAATAATATCCCAATTTGCTTTACCTTCATACATTTGAACACGTGTACGACCGTGCACTGCTACCGCTGAAGCACCAGCACGTTCTACAGCTTGAGCATTTTCAACCGCAAATACATGCTGATCATCCCAACCAATTCGCATTTTTACAGTGACTGGCTTTTTCACCGCATCAACAACAGCTGCTACCATTTCGTATATTTTATGTGGATCTAAAAGTAATCGGGCACCCGCTTCACATTTAATGATTTTATTAACTGGGCAACCCATATTAATATCAATAATATCCGCCGTTGTATTTTCGTCTACATACTTTGCTGCTTCTACTAATGTCGCTTTATCTCCACCAAAAATCTGCAAAGATAGCGGATTTTCACGTTCATCGATATACAGCATACCTAATGTTTTTTCGTTCTTATAGACAATCCCTTTATCACTAATCATCTCAGCATATACAAGCCCTGCTCCAAATTCCTTAACTGTTAAACGGAAAGCAGAGTTACATATTCCTGCCATTGGTGCTAATACGACACGGTTGTCCATGACAATGTCGCCAATTTGGAACGGCTTCTCAGTTGTCTGACTCAACGTTGATTTCCTCCTTCTAATGGGTTCTCACCCTTCAATCCCTAAGTATCTATCATTAATGGCCATGCCATAGTTGTTATTACATCCACTGATGGTTCCATTTATCCAATCAGACTCCCTAAGAGAATCATCATTGTCATCACAACACTCTTAATAATTTTATCTTTAGGTTGTGTGATTTATTTAACGGAATGCACGATATTTTGCTCTAGCGATTCTTTCCATAGAGTTACGCCTTCATTTTCACAATTCAACTGTTTCAACGTATCATGAGCAAGCTGTAATTGCTCGCCCACTGGTGTAGATGTAATTTCTATCAGTGGTACTAACACAAAAGCCCGTTCATACATTCTTGGATGTGGAACAATTAAGCTCTCTGTTTCAATATTTTCGTGATTATAGAGTAAAATATCAAGGTCAATGATTCGAGGACCCCAACGAAATTCACGAACACGTCCTAGTTCGTTTTCAACTGACTGGCAAATTTCCAACATTTCAGAAGGAGAATAACTCGTTTTAATAGAAATAGCAATATTTAAAAAATCTGCTTGATCTGTAAAGCCCACAGCCGCTGTTTCATAAATTGATGAAATTCGGACAACCTCTATTTTTTCCAACTCCATTAAAAGCTTAATAGCTTGCTGAAGATTATCATAACGCTCGCCAATATTTGTACCAATTGACAGAAAGACATTATTCATCGGTATTCACCTCTCGTCACTTCAACAGATACCTCTTTGTAATAGCCCTGTATTGGTGGATCTGGCTTAATAAGCTCCACGCGAACACCTTTTACTTTGTCAGGATATGCTTGTAGTATAGTGTTGGCAATTTTTGATACAAGCGCTTCAATTAGTTTAAAGGGTTCACCTTCTGCAATGTCACGGCATATCGCATATACCTCAGCATAATTCACTGTATAAACCAAATCATCCGTTTCACCCGCTTTTGTCATATCAACCGCAAGGGAAACATTGGCACGGAAGCGTTGACCTAGGGTAGTTTCCGCCGCTAACACACCGTGATAGCCGTAAAACTGCATGTCCTTTAAATGAATATAATCCATTAAGCTTCCTCCTCGTATAATCGTTTACCAACTAACACGTCCGTCATATACGTAGCACGAACCATTTCCTTCACATCGTGCACGCGGATCATATGACAACCCTTTTCAATGCCATATACAACTGTTGCAGTGGTACCTTCCAAACGCTGCTCAACTGGCAGATTCAGCACATTGCCAATCATTGACTTACGTGATGTTGCCAGTAGCACCGGATATCCCATTACTACTAAATCATCTAAATGTTGCATCATTTCAATATTTTGAACTGTCGTTTTTGCAAAGCCGATGCCTGGATCTAAAATAATGTGAGTATCGGGTACACCTGCCTTCTTGGCAATCGCAATACTTTCTTCTAAGTCAGCCTTTGCCGTTGCCCAAAAATCTGTACCATAGTCCTGATTTTCACGGTTATGCATTAGAATGATAGGCACTTTTAGTTGTGCTGCAACTTGCGCAATCTCTGGCTCTGACTTTGCACCCCAAATATCGTTAATGATATGGGCGCCTGCTTCAATCGCTGCACGTGCTACATTTGCTTTATACGTATCCACCGAAATAATTGCTGGTACTTCAGCAAGCAGCGCTTGAATAACAGGTACAATGCGTCTAATTTCATCTTCATCGGAAATACGCTCATAGCCAGGTCGTGTGGATTCACCACCAACATCAATAATTTTAGCGCCATCAGCTACCATCTTTTTCGCTTGCGCAACGGCTGCTTCGACGTTATTGTATTTACCTCCATCTGAAAAAGAGTCAGGCGTGACATTTAAAATTCCCATGACAAACGTTTCGCTAGTATAGTCTAAAGTAATTCCGTTAATCGTTAACGGAGTTTTATATTTTTCTAACATCTTGATACTCCTTTTATCCTTGTTCCATTTCCTTCACAAACGTTTCATGTAAACGTAAATAAATAGGTCCTTTGTTGCCAAGTAGCTGCACATTCTCTAATGCACGAATTGGAACAAGTTCTTGCACGGAATTTGTAATAAAGCATTCAGAACTTTGCTCTGTATCCTCTTTCGTAAAAAGCCCTAGCTGCACTTCAATACCGAGAGATCGTGCTCGCTCTATAACCCATGCCCGTGTAACCCCAGGTAAAATGCCTGTCTCTAAGGAGGGCGTATATAGTATATCATTTTTCACCCAAAAAACATTTGATGTTACACCTTCAGCCACATAGCCAGCCTCCGTTAAAAAGAAACCCTCTTGTTCCGCCAATGACGGCATTTCAAAGCGCCCTAAAACATTATTGCCGTAATGATGTGACTTGACGCGAATACCACGTTCAGGCGTATTACGACGTGTTTCTAACCACTGCGCTGATTTTTCCTTTCCACGAGGCGTATCCAGTAACTCCTTGCGAAAAACGATTACATTCGGCTCCATATATTTTGTCGGCTGTAAACCAATACCATGATCTCCAGCTGATACATTTATACGAAAATATCCATCTTGTCCGCCAGCCTGAACATTCAATTGCTCAATCACCGCGAGTAAGTCATCCTCTGTGTAGGACATGTATATACGGTATTGGGCAAGAGCCGCTTGTAACCTTTCTATATGCGCCTCCCAACATAGCACCTTCCCGTTGTATGTTCGAAACGTTTCAAAAAAACCAAGCCCATATAAAAAACCGTGATCAAATGGAGAAATTCGTAAATCCTCCGCTGCTATATAATTTCCATTCATCCAGCACTGCATTTATTTTACTCCCTCTACGTACAATTCTATAAAATGACGCAGCAGTTTTTTACCTTGCTCGGTCATAATAGACTCGGGATGATATTGAACCCCTTCAATTGGGTAGTCCTTATGACGAATACCCATAATCTCACCTTCTGTTGTCCACGCTGTCACTTCAAAGCATTCTGGTAATGATTCTTTCTCTACAAGAAGCGAGTGATAACGAGTTGCTTGGAACGGATTCGGCATACCTGTATGTAGGCCAATTTCAGCATGCAACACAGGAGATGTCTTGCCATGCATTAATCGCTCAGCACGAATAACATTGCCACCAAAAACCTGTGCAATCGCTTGATGACCAAGGCAAACCCCTAAAATCGGAATATTTCCCGCGAAATAGTTGATAATATTTAAACTTTCTCCCGCCTCATTTGGACTACACGGCCCCGGCGATATAACGATCATATCAGGTGCAAGTTGTTCGATATCTTCCACCGTTAACATATCATTCCGCTTCACAATCAGTTCATGTCCAAACTCGCCAAAATACTGTACAAGGTTATACGTAAAAGAATCATAGTTATCAATCATTAAAATCATTTTGCTCGCTCCTCTGCCATCGCCTTTGCCTGCCACATCGCTTTCGCTTTATTTAAGGACTCTTGGTACTCCCTTTCTGGTATGGAATCAATAACAATACCTGCACCTGCTTGAATATGGGCTACTCCATCTTGGATAAATGCTGTTCGTATAACAATATTAAACTCCATGTCACCTGTATAGCCTAACCAGCCAATCGAGCCTGTATATAACCCTCGGCGCACCGGCTCTAGTTCCTCAATAATCTCCATCGTCCGAATTTTAGGTGCTCCAGTGATAGTACCACCTGGGAACATTGCACGTACCACATCGGCATTGGTCTTGCCAACAGCAATTTCACCCCGTACATTGGAAACAATATGCATAACATGCGAATAGCGTTCAATAACCATAAATTCATCTACCTCAACAGTACCGTACGCCGACACTCGTCCTAAATCATTACGTTCCAAATCAACAAGCATTACATGCTCAGCTCGTTCCTTCTCGTTATCAATTAATTCCTGTGCTAATGCTAAGTCTTCTTCTTGTGATTTTCCTCTTGGGCGCGTCCCTGCTATTGGGCGCGTTGATAATTCATTTCCGTGGCGTTTCACTAAGAGCTCTGGCGAACCAGATACGATAGAAAAATCTTTCGCTTCAATGTAAGCCATATAAGGGGAAGGATTAAATGCACGTAATGCCTCATATACATCCATAGCTGAAGCATTTAATTTTTTGGATTGACGTACAGACAAATTCACCTGAAATACATCCCCTTGCGCGATGTATGTTTGGATTTTACTTACTGCCGCTTCAAAATCAGTCCCTGCAAAAGACACGAGTAATTCACTTTCATCGTTGACAATCTCTACTGCACTTGCCTGTTCGAATTTGCGTGTAGTAAAACCTTCCAGTGCCGCTACCTGCCATGCATGTGCACGTTCCTCCAAATTCACTTCACAGCCTTCTAGCTTCATAAGCGTAACAATATCTGTATTTACATCATGTACTGCCCAGCAGTCAAAAATATAAAAATAAATGTCTGGCACAGACAAATCATCCGCCGCTATCTCGGGCAACACTTCAATTTTGCGTGCATAATCATAAGACACAAAGCCAATCGCGCCACCCTGAAAAACAGGAAGCTCAGCATTATAAGGAATTTGATATCTTGCTACTAATTCTTCCAGTAAAGCAAGTGGTTCACCGTATAAGATTTCACTATCCCCATTTCTCCACCTTACATGTAAGCCCTCCTCAACCGATTGCGCTGTTGCTAATGGCTGCCAAGCAGCGATGTTAAAATGTCCCCCACGCCCACTTTCTAAAAAAACATGTGCCTGTTCTTCTTCTGTTTGCCTTTTATAACTATAAAAAAATGCGTCTGCATCCATTTTCAAAGTTGTCGTATGTAATGTACTCAAGTTGCAACTCCCCTTTAAATCATATGATGTGATTCCATCTTAACGTGAAAAATGCAGAGAGGCTAATTTTTTTTGCTAAACGAAAAACGAGACTCCAATTAATGGAGTCTCGTGATAAAAAGTGAGATTAGTCTTCGAATTGATATAAAGGAGTTGATAGATAACGTTCACCGTTTGAAGGGACGATTGCAAGAACGTTCGAGCCTTTTCCTAAACGTTTAGCTGTTTCAATAGCAGCGTAGATAGCTGCGCCTGAAGAAATGCCACATAAGATACCTTCTTCACGAGCTACTTTACGAGCTACATCAAATGCAATTTCGTTTTCTACAGGGAATACAGATGAATAAACATCTGTATCTAATACTGCTGGTACAAAACCAGCACCAATACCTTGGATTTTATGTGGACCTGGTTGACCACCTGATAACACTGGAGAATCTTTTGGCTCAACGGCGATAATTTCGATTTCTGGGTAGTTCTCTTTTAATACACCACCAGCACCTGTGATTGTACCACCTGTACCGACACCTGCTACAAAAGCATCCAATGTTAAACCTTCAAATGCTTCTACGATTTCAGGACCTGTTGTTAAACGGTGAACAATTGCATTTGCTGGGTTTGTAAATTGTTGAGGGAGGAAGTAGCCATGCTCAGCAGATAGTTCTTCTGCTTTTGCAATCGCACCTTTCATACCTGCTGGCCCTGGTGTTAACACAAGGTCTGCACCATAAGCACGCAATAAATTACGACGCTCTAAGCTCATCGTTTCTGGCATTACAAGAATCGCTTTATAGCCTTTTGCCGCAGCAATCATCGCTAAACCAATCCCTGTATTACCCGAAGTTGGTTCAATAATTGTGCCACCTGGTTTTAAAGTACCATCTTTTTCAGCTGCTTCGATCATCGCTAATGCTAAACGGTCTTTTACTGAACTACCTGGGTTAAAATATTCTAATTTTACGTATACTGTACCTTCATTTTCACTTGTTGCATGGTTTAATTTTACGATTGGCGTTTTACCAACTAATTCAGCTACTGAATTTGCTAATTTACTCATTATACACTCCACTCCCAATCCCTACTATTTTTATAGGTTTTACTTATTTTGTATTTTATCAATTTTCTCATTCGATTGTCAATAATAAAAACTTATATTTTCAGAAAATTTATTAGAAGCCAGAAAGTATGCGACTTCCTGGCTCCTCATCACTTCTTTTCTTCTCCGTAATACCAAGTGGCTTTAAATTCTGACCAAAATGCTTCTGGTGTCACGGATTGTGGCAATTGCTCCAGTGCAAGCTCACGTTCAATATGTTCTTTCACATCGTCATATGTAAAGGATTGACCTTCTATTACTTCTTGAACTTGCACAATCGCATAATGACCATTATCTAACTTGAAAGCCTTACTAACCTCTTTTGCTGATAACGCCTTAGCTGTCTTCAGTATTGAAGGATCGATATCTTCCTGTTTTTCTGTCAGGAAGCCAATATCTCCACCCAAACTAGCGGACGCACTATCAACTGAAATTTCACGTGCTAACACTGAAAAATCAGAACCATTTTTAAGTTCACTTGATGCTTCTTCAGCTGCTTTTTTGGATGCTACTTCAATAAACTTTGTACGATAGCTTGTTTCAATATTGTAAAGAGCCTTATTTTCCTCGTAGTATTTTTCTATACCATCTTCTTTAATGTCCATATCTTTTGTAAGTACCTTATCTAATATTAGCTGTGAACGTATTTTTTGTCGTAGTTGATCTGCAGAGAGATTTTGCATTGCCGTATCAAATTTATCTTGCGCTGACCGCATTAAAGCAAGCTCTAAATCAATTTCTTTATCAGATACTTTAATTTTGTATTTTTTAGCCGCCTTTTCCATTACAGATTCATTGACTAAGTTTTGTAATGTCTCTTTGCCATAACGTTCTTCCATAGCAATCATCCACTCTTGGCGAGTTATATCATCACCATCAATGGCAGCGACTTGTTCGTCGCTACCAATTTCCTGTGCTTTATTGGGAATTAACCAAGCAATAAACCATAATAGATTTCCTAATAACAAAATAGCTAGTACTACTAAAACCGGTTTCGTCTTTAAGCGTCGTTGCGATAAGGGCGTTTGGTTGGTAGATGCTAGAGGCCGTCGATTACGCGTTGAGCTCATCGATAAACCCTTCTAGCTCTTCTTTTGAAAAATGATATGTTTCTAAACAGAAATGACATTGCGCTTCTGCTTCACCATCTTCTTCAATCATTTCTTGAATTTCTGCTGACCCTAATCCTATAATAGCTGCACCAAATCGCTCTTTTGAACATTGACACTTAAATTCAACCGGCATTGAATCTAAAATTTGGACATGATCTTTCCCTAAAACTGCTTCTAAAATTTGTTCTGGTGTATAGCCTTTTTCAATCATTTTTGAAACCGGTTCTAAGGTCGCTAGATGCTGTTCGATTTCATTTATTGTTTCTTCTTCACAGCCTGGCATTAGTTGAAGAATAAAACCACCTGCTGCAAGAATTGTGTTATCTGGATTTACTAATACACCTAAGCCTACTGATGATGGCACCTGTTCAGAAGTAGCAAAATAGTAAGTAAAGTCTTCTGCAATTTCTCCTGACACGATTGGCGTTTGTCCAGAGAACATATCGCGTAAGCCAAGATCTTTTACAACCGTTAATGCACCTTCTGTCCCAACACCTGCACGCACGTCTAACTTACCATGCTCGTTTAAATCAAAATGCACTTGAGAATTCGTCACAAAGCCACGAACTTCACCCTTAGCATTACTATCAATTACCATAGGACCGATTGGACCATCACCTTCAATTTTAATGGTGATTTTTTCTTCACCTTTCAGCATGGCTCCCATCATTACACCCGCTGTCATGGAACGTCCAAGTGCCGCAGACACGACCGGCCATGTATTATGACGACGTTGAGCCTCTCCTACCGTTGCTGTTGTACAGGCTGCAAATACACGCACCTGCCCATTAAACCCTAAACCTCTTACTAGATAATCTTTCATAGATGATAGTCCCTCATTTCTTAGTGATTGCGTTTATATAGCTTATATAAGCCTTTTAATGTTAAAAATGGATCGATCACATCAATAGCTTGCGTCTCCCCAGCAATTAAATTTGCTAACCCACCTGTCGCAATAACAAGTGGTTCTTCCTTACTTTGTGTCTTCATGCGATTAACGATGCCCTCAACTTGTCCAACAAAGCCATAAAAAATTCCGGCCTGCATGGCAGAAACTGTTGTTTTCCCAACAATATGTGTAGGTCGCATTATTTCAATACGTGGTAATCGAGCAGCTTGCGTATACAACGCTTCCGTAGAAATGGTAATACCCGGTGCTATGGCACCACCCATGTAGTCACCTTTTTCATTCAAATAACAAAAAGTAGTCGCCGTACCAAAATCAACAATAATGAGCGGTGTCTTGTAAGCATCAAGTGCTGCAATAGCATTCACTATGCGATCTGACCCAACCTCTCTTGGATTTTCGTATTTAATATTTAAACCTGTTTTCACACCTGGACCAACAACAAGTGGTTTTTTGTGAAAATACTTTTGACACATCGCTTCTAATGAAAACATAATAGGCGGTACAACCGAGGATATAATAATGCCCGTAATTTGTTCAAATGAAATGCCTGCATGATTAAAAAATGCTTGTACTTGCATTGCATACTCATCTTCCGTTTTATGAAGATCGGTCACCATTCGCCAATGGAACGCTAGTTGTTCATTAGCATCATAGACACCTAATACTATATTTGAATTTCCTGCATCTAATACTAAAATCATGCCTGAAGCCTCCATATCTATTGCACCTCGGCGAGCGTTTTCCTGTCTGCATTCAGTCAAATAAACAGTTTGTTTGGATATTGTTATGCGCTAAGATATTCAACACTATTCCAAATCTGTAACATCCGCCAGAGGCTATAACTTTAATCAGTAGGTATTCTAACGTCCATTGAATAAACAAATAGTTGAAATTATCTCCGTACAATAGAGATGAGAGATTTCTACCGAATAAAGTTAGAACACTTTAGAAAATGATACCATAATTTCAAACGAAGGAAATAGCATTCATACTCATGATAAAAGGAGCAAACCAGCGTGTAATGAAGGTTGCTCCTTGAACATTATTTAAAATTAAATTTTTCTGGGTCTGGACCGCAGCGCAAGCCATCGTTCAATGCATCTAACTTCGCCATTTCTTCATCCGTCAGTGAGAAGTCAAAGACCTTTAAATTTTCTGTCATACGTGCAGGCGTCATTGTTTTTGGAATAGTCACAACGCCATGCTGAACATCATATCGTAATACAATTTGTGCAGGCGCTTTACTATATTTAGCAGCTAACTCTTGAATTAACGCTTCCTCCAGCAAAGAACCATTCATCAGAGGTGACCATGCTTCTACTTGAATGCCATGTTCCTTACAATACGCTCGCACTTCCTCTTGCGTTAAATGCGGATGGAATTCAATTTGATTGATAACTGGGATAACCGTTGTCTCTTTTAATAAATTTTCTAGATGATGCACATGAAAGTTACTTACACCAATCGAACGCACACGGCCATCTTGATAAATTTTTTCTAGTGCTTTAAATGCTTCAACATGATTTTTATCTATACCAGGCCAATGAATTAAATAGAGGTCTAGATATTCCAGCCCTAATTTTTCTAGACTACTATCATAGGCTGTAAGTGTCTCTTCATAGGAAAGTCCATCGTTCCACACCTTTGATGTCACAAATAGTTCTTCACGTGTTACTAATCCTTCAGCGATTGCTGCACGAATTCCTCGTCCAACACTTTCTTCGTTGCGATATATTTGGGCTGTATCAATACTGCGATAGCCTTTAGCAATTGCCGTTTTCACGGCCTCTGCCAAGTCCTCACCTTCGGGCACACGAAAAACCCCATAGCCAATTAACGGCATTTCAAGGCCATTATTCAATGTTACGTTTCCCAAGTTCAACACTCCTATCCATTTATTATGCAAATGCATAATATACTATCTCTATCCTAATGCTTTATACTAAAAAAAGGCAAAGAAAAAGACTGTTTACGAAATTCGTAAACAGTCCACTACATCATTAATCACGTTTTTCATCGAAACCTTTTGGTGTATCTTGTCGTTCACCATCGTCTTTAGGTAAATCAGCTGTTGTTGGATTTGGTTCATCACTTAGCAGCTCTTTTTTAATAATTGGTTGTTGACCAACTTTCTCTAACATCGGCTGAGCTTCAGCCTTTGGCGCGTCAAGTTTCTCAACAACAACCTCTGGTTCTGGTAAAACGCCGTGGTCACGTAAATGCTCAATTTCTTGCGCGTTCAATGTTTCTTTGTCCATCAATGTTGTCGCAATTAAATCAAGTAAATTACGGTTTTCCGTTAAAATACGTTTCGTACGCTCATACTGCGTATCGATAATTTTTTGCATTTCTTTATCAATTTCATAGGCAACCGAATCTGAATAGTTTTGATCAGAATTAAAATCACGACCTAAGAATACATTGCCACCCTGACTTGAACCAAATTGCATTGCGCCAAGATTCTCACTCATACCATATTCAGTAACCATAGCACGTGCTATGCTTGTTACTTTTTGGAAGTCATTATGAGCACCCGTAGATACTTCGCCAAGTACAATTTCCTCAGCTACGCGACCACCAAGAAGCCCAGCAATACGATCTAATAGCTCTTGTTTTGTCGTGAAGAATCGTTCTTCCTTCGGTAACATAATCGCATAACCACCCGCTTGACCACGAGGGACAATTGTTACTTTGTGTACTGTATCCGCCTCATCAAGTTCTAGACCAACAACAACATGCCCTGCTTCATGGAAGGAGACAAGTTTTTTCTCTTTAGCTGAGTACACACGGCTAGCTTTTGCTGGACCCGCAATTACTCGGTCAGATGCCTCATCGATATCTGCCATATTTATCGAACGTTTACTTTTACGCGCTGCTACAAGTGCAGCTTCGTTTAATAAGTTTTCTAAGTCCGCACCTGAGAAACCAGGTGTACGTTGTGCTACAGCACCTAAATCAACTGAATCTGCTAAAGGTTTATTGCGTGCATGCACTTTTAGAATTGCCTCACGACCTTTTACATCAGGATGTCCCACTGTAATTTGACGGTCAAAACGACCAGGACGTAATAAGGCTTTATCTAAAATATCTGGACGGTTTGTTGCAGCAATGATAATAATACCTTCATTTGCACCGAAGCCATCCATTTCAACTAACAATTGGTTCAGTGTTTGTTCACGCTCGTCGTGACCGCCACCAAGACCTGCACCACGTTGGCGACCAACTGCATCAATTTCATCGATGAAAATGATACATGGTGCATTTTTCTTCGCGTTTTCAAATAAGTCACGAACACGTGATGCACCGACACCGACAAACATTTCTACGAAGTCAGAACCTGAAATCGAGAAGAATGGAACACCCGCTTCGCCCGCTACCGCACGAGCAAGTAATGTTTTACCTGTACCTGGAGGACCTACGAGTAAGATACCTTTTGGAATACGTGCGCCGATTTCAGTGAATTTGCGGTGATCTTTTAAGAAATCAACCACCTCTACAAGTTCCGCTTTCTCTTCATCTGCACCCGCTACATCTGTAAAACGAACTTTTTTCTTTTGATCATCATAAAGTTTAGCTTTACTTTTACCAAAGCTCATTACTTTATTGCCTCCACCTTGAGATTGACTCATTAGGAAGAAGAATAAGAAGATGATGATGATGAATGGGATGATTCCTGTGAAAAACTGTACCCATCCGCTAGTTTCTGGCGCTTTTAAAAATTCAATATTGCTATTTTTATCTTTCGCAGCCGCATCGATTCGATCCATTAACGATTGATTTTCACGTGGTAGGTTCACTGTAAAACTGTCGCCTTTTTCATAGCCTTTCATTGAACCTTCAACGATATAAACTGATTTATCAGGTTGAATTTTTGCTTCTGTAATTTCATTCTTATCAAGAGCCTCTAAAAACTCTGGATAAGTAATTTCTTTCGTCGGTGACTTACCACCGTTGAAAGTACCAAATATACCGATAATCACTAAGAAAATCAGTAAATAAAATATGGTATATCGAAATATTCGATTCATCTCCAGCCTCCTCATTACAAACAGAAAAATTATAAGTAAAATCTTAACATATCATGATTTCATCATACAACGAAAAGCCTTACTTAAAAAAAGTTTCGTTCGATTTTTGTCAAAATCTAAACATATTTATTTGTAGCAAATTACGTTCCAACTTAGTTGTACCTAGCGCTGTGCTTTCGGTACAGTTAAACAATGTGTCAAGATTTTGAATAGTGTACAAACAGCTCAAAATCTATAGCATCCGCTGGAGGCTTTAATTTTATACAGCTAGCGTTTCTCGGTTAACTATTTAAAATTAAAAAGAGTAGACTGCCGGCTTTAAAATACCGATATAAGGTAAGTTTCGGTACTTCTCTGCATAGTCTAAACCATAACCAACAACAAATCCATCGGGTACCTTAAAACCAACATAATCAGCGGACAGGTTCACTTTACGCCCTGATGGTTTGTCTAAAAGTGTAACGATTTTAATGGATTTTGCCTTACGGTACTTAAATAGATCAACTAGGTAGCTTAAAGTTAAACCACTATCGATAATGTCTTCGATAATTAATACGTCACGTCCTTCAACACTTGTATTTAGATCTTTTAAGATTTTTACTTCACCCGATGAAACCGTAGCATTACCATAACTAGAGACATCCATAAAATCTAGCTCGATGAAAGAATCGAAACGTTTCATCAAGTCCGTCATAAATGGCATAGCACCTTTTAGTACACCAACAGCTAACGGGAATGAATCTTGGTATTCCTCTGTCAATTGAGCACCTAACTCAGCGATTCTTTCTTGCAATTGTTCTTCTGTAATCATAATTTTTTCGATGTCATTTTGTAACATATCGATTCCTCCTCGTGTGTATCAAAAATTTTCAGCCTATAAATATAAAGGTGAAATATTTTACAAAGACCATTAGTCTACGATGAGCACTGTATCATCGTTTGGTTGTGCAGTGGTTGAAAAGAAAACCCCCATACGCACACCAATTACCGCTACGACCTCATCAGATTGAGTAATCAGTAACGGCCAGCTATTTCGCTCATTTAAAGGAATCTTTTCATCTATAAAAAGGCGAGATAAGCGTTTTGGCTGATCCATTCCTTTTAACAGCATTCGGTCTCCTTCCTTACGTGCCCTAACATAGAGCGGAAGTGTAAGTTTGCTAGCGTTAAAATAAAAAAGTTGTGCAGTATCCGTCAGCAATTCAGTTGATAATTCAGGCAATTTAACTAAACAAAGACGTATACCATTTGTCAGTGTTATCCACCCATTTGTAGTCGAAATTATCTGTTTCTCAGCAGCAGTTTGACCTGCGAATGATTCATTTTTCTGAATCGTAAATTTTCCGTAACTGCGAACTGCCATTAACCCCTCTGGCAAATGAACCTCAGCATAACCTGCTGTCGCTTCACATAGCTTTAAAAGCGAAGTCAATAAAGCATAACTTTGTATCGTATTTGAATCTTTGTAAAGATAGTTTAATAGTATTAAAATGAGTCTCCTTTGTAAAGCAACTGGTACCAATTGAAATGTCGCAATCTCCATACTATACATATTTTCGTTGTTTCTTTTCATTATCTTGGAAAATGACTCTTGTGCCAGTGTCATCAAGAATGCCTCATCCTCTTGCAAATGCTGTGTAAAATGGCTTACCTGCTCTGCTACTCGAGGATTTTCCACTTCCAATAAGGGTACTACGTGGTGTCTAAAACGATTTCTTACATAATTGTCTTTATTGTTGCTAGCATCTTCTCGATAATCTAAACCTTGCTTCTGTAAATATTCCCTTAATTCAGTTTTTGTAACCGTTAAAAACGGACGAATTAATGATTTTCCTTCAAAAAAACGCTGTGGGCGAATTCCTTGCATACTATTCATCGTTGCATTTTTCGTCAGGGCCATTAATACTGACTCCAGTTGGTCGTCCGCATGATGTGCAGTTACAAGCTTGGTAGCCATCGTTTTTTGCATGACTTCTCCGAAATAACGATAACGCTCTCTACGACAAATAAGCTGTGAGTTTCCATTTTCCAAAGCCATAATTTCGGGTATCGGGATTGCAGTTGCATGCAAAATAATGCCGTATTTGTTGCAATATCGTTGGACGAAAGCCCTATCTTCCGCAGATGCCTCACCTCTCAGCATATGATCGACATGCACCGCTTCTATCTTAATCCCCCATTGCTCTTTTGTTTTTACAAAATAATGGAGCAAAGTCATAGAGTCTACACCGCCCGAAACGGCGACGAGAAGATGGTCGTCTTGCTGTAATAATTGCTCTTCTTCAATAAATTGTTTGACCTTTAATTCAAATGACAAACGCTTCTCCTCCCCTTTTCGTTTTCTTTTATGATGTCTTACTCATGGAGTATTGAACCGGTCTAAAGACAGCCCAAGTTGGGACAACATGTGTAACTTCTAACATCAAAACTGTACAATCATCTTCTATTTCATAATAAGCTTGGAAAGACTGCATAATAGTTGTTAACTTTTCTTGTATCGTTTTATTTGTGCCAGCAACCTGTTGTGCTTGCGCTAAAAAGGCCTCTTCCTGTTCATCCCAATCAGCTACACTCGAAAACAAGCCATCTGAATGCATGAGAATTACATCACCCGCCTTCAACTTTCTTTTTTCAGCCTCGACCGCTGAAATAGACAAGAATCCAACTGGTGCAGCATTACTTTCAACCTTCAACACCTCTTTACCACGTAAGATATACGTAGACATTCCGCCAGCCTTCCATGACCATAAATCACCATGTTGCAAGTCAACGAGTGCAAAATCAAGTGTTGCATACATATCATTTTGCTGCTTCAGTGACATGACATAATGCAAAGTATGCATGGCTGTCTCTGGGTTCATATTGAAATTTAAACATTCTCGCATCAGATGAATCAATTTCCTACTCTCATGTTGAGCTTCTTTACTCTGTCCCATACCATCTGACAATAAAATCGCAAAGAGCCCAGGATGCAATTGAAATAGGGCATGTGAGTCTCCAGAATACAATGTCGCATCTTTAGACATACTATATATATCATACTCTACTTCGAAGCTAATAGCAGACCTAAAGCTGATTTGAATGTGACGAAATGGCACATCACACGCAACTACCTTGTCAATTTCAAAAGGTTCATCGAAAATTTCATATAATATTGGCAGGATCATCCGTTCTGCTAATGTCGTATCATCCTCCCAATTGACTTGTGCAGGCGCTAAAGCACATACAATTTTTCGCGCACCTGCCTTATTGCTTAACACATCTAGCTGAAAACACTCGATATGTGCATCCTTCAAACGCTGAATAATATCCTTTTCCACACTGACGAAAGAAATCGTCTCCTCCTTCATCTCCGCAATTAACTGATTTAGATGATTGCTCATATCACGTAATTGCAGTGCAATCATTTTCTTCCCGTGGAAATACTGGCCATTAATGCGCTCTCTATACAACTCTGTATCTAACTCTTCAAAAATCTTCGTCGATTTTACACATTTATAGCGTATTTGGTCTTCTACACGGTGAATGGAAGAATCCTTTCCCACACCCTTCATATGAAACCAATCTGTCATTAGCTTGTCCATACCATTATTTTGTGCCCCCCAACACCTATCATGGCGAAAACAGCTTAAACATGTATTCATAGGGGCGACCTCTTCCTTCGTTGCTACAGGAGCTGTCATAAAACGCTCAAACACAAGCTCCTTCATAAATTGTACAAAGTGTTGAAAGTGTTCTAACTTCAACGTAACATGCTCTGTCAGCCAATGCTGACGTGCCAATAATACTTCTTCACGTTGTGGAAACAGCTTGTCCCTCACCTTATCCGAATAACTTTTTGGAATAACTAAGAAAATAATACTCCCGATAACAATCGACGTAAAATATACACTATCTAACGGCAATGTTGCATCATAGAATAAAAAAAACACACTTGGCATAATACTTCCAATTGCCACACCAAATCTCCCTGCCCGAGCACCCATACCAGCACATAGTCCGGTTAATGTCGCAACAGATAACATACCTGTAAACGACAGCTTCGCAATACCTATTAGTGTTCCAAGTACCGCCCCGATTACCGTCGCTAACGGCACACTTCCGACCAAAGCTCCAAAGCAAATAAGTAATTGTAATAAAAAAATTGGCAATGAAAAATAACTAATAACCACTGCCTGCATGCCCGTAAGCATGGCGGCAAATACGACTAAGCCTGAACCTAACTTTTCATATGTCCAATGACTAGTAAACCACTCATAGGAGTTTACAAACAGGACCTGCATAAATAATGTCATTATAAGGGCTAAGGCTGCTTCACAACCCACATAAAACTGTACAAGCACCGGTGGTAAGCCCTGATACATAACTCCTTGCCACAAAATTTGGACGAGTATTACAGCTAGTGATACTGCAATACTTTGTGGTAACTGCCAGTAGCGAAAACGCATGATGCATTCATACATAACTATTTGTAGTGCCAAAATGAGCACTTGTCCAAAGCCAAGAAAAAAACAACCAATCAAGCTTCCAACTAACACAAACTTGGCATATTCTTTATACTTGCTACGAATTATTGCCCAAAAAGGAACGGAGAAAGGTACAGCTGCTTCAAACACAACAGACTGAGCTAAAAAAAAGGATGTTAAAAAAAATAGAGAGCCTATTAATAATAGTCTTTTTTTCGCCCCTAATTTTTGGTCTTCTACATGCTCTGTTTCATACCATTCAACACTTGTCATTTCACTATCCCCTTTCTACACTTTTGGCTATTATAAGAAATTATGTGTGGAAAGATTGTCTGACGATGACAGAAAAAAATAAAAAATTTTCGACGAATACGTATGCATAAATACGAGAAATGGCAGCAACTACTATAAAAACTGTTAGTTACATGTAATCGGTAGTTTTCTTCCCTGTAAGTAGGAAAAAATATACACGATCATTACTAGACAAAAACAAATACCTACAAAAATTGATCAAGATACTGAAATTCATATGATGCAGCAAACGTTGTTCTCTATCCTGTAGCTTGATAACGATTTATCATCGTATAGTTCTAAATGGAAATGTTTAATTTTCATATATCGCTTATTTTTATTAACTATTTTTTTAAATCTACTTGACACTTATTCTAATCGCTTGTATTATTTAATTTGTCCTTTAATAAAGAGGTATGCGGAAGTAGTTCAGTGGTAGAACACCACCTTGCCAAGGTGGGGGTCGCGAGTTCGAACCTCGTCTTCCGCTCCATTTGAATATTGGCGGCCTAGCTCAGCTGGCTAGAGCGTACGGTTCATACCCGTAAGGTCGGGGGTTCGATCCCCTCGGCCGCCACCATAGTAGGCCCCTTGGTCAAGCGGTTAAGACACCGCCCTTTCACGGCGGTAACACGGGTTCGAATCCCGTAGGGGTCATCATACACAAAAAGCGTCTCAGAAGTACTTCTGAGACGCTTTTTCTATAAATAATGCAGCGTATGTTGTCAACTAAGTAAGACGATCATCAGTACTTAAGATATTTTGACAAAGATAAACGTCTGTAATCTAGGTCAGTTCGTCTTTTGATTATGCTACCTTGCAAAAATTGTGGCATACTTAAAATAAAATGCACTTGTTATTGAGGGGGTTACTTTCTTTGAGTTCATTAACAAAAGCCGCTTTAATCTGTGGAAGTGGCTCGATGATTATTCTCGCATCGATACTCATTAATTTGCCATTCTATGTACAAATATTATTATTACTCGCAGGTTTAGTTATTAGCATCTATGGTGTTTTTTTACTTGTGAAATTGGTTGTCCATCCAACTGAAAAATTTGCTAAAGAATCTATCGAGCAACCAACTGTACCAGCACCTAAAAAGAGAAAAGGACCCACATCCACATTATAGATACAATATAATATGCACTATATAACACGTAATTTCTTTTTTAATAAAATTGAGTTACGTGCTTTTTTTATTTCGAATAAAATTCCTTATCGCCCAAGTTTATCTCCTTGTCACAAGTGAATCCAATATAAATTTTGAAACTATTTACCACCCAATACAAAAAGGGATCAGCCTTTGTTCTAAACAAAAACCAATCCCTACATTATTTAATACACTTTTTCTACGATTAAAACAGTCAGCAAACTACCCTCGTCTAGCTCCGCGACCACCGCGTTTTGACTCTGTTGCACGTTTTAGTGTTGTTAAACGCTCATCACTATCTTTTAAGAAACGTGCCATTTTTTGCTCAAAGTTTTCTTTTGGCTGGTGGCGTTCGTTACGATCGTTAGAGCGATTGTCACGACGTGGGCGTTGAGGACGCTCAGGTCTCTCAACTTGAGGCTTTGCTTTACGGATTGAAAGACCAATCTTTCCATCCGCTTCAACATTCATCACTTTTACTTCAACTTCATCTCCAACTTTTAGATGCTCATTGATATCTTTTACATAATTATCAGCAACTTCACTGATGTGTACTAAGCCTGTTTTGCCATCTGGCAGCTCAACGAATGCTCCAAAATTTGTAATTCCTGTTACTTTACCTTGTACCTTGCTGCCTACTTCAATTGACATAAAAAAAATGCTCCTCCTTAAAAATTAAGCGACTCTTTTGAGCCATGTAATCAATTTAATCAAACTTTTTACTGCAATAAGTTTCTCTTTTCATTATATATGACTAAAAAAGAGTGTCAACAATACATAGCTTTTCAGTCGTCTTTTTTATCTTCCTCTTCTGGAATAACGAAATTAATTTCGCCGTCCTTTGTTAAGAAATATTCTTTGCGTAAAATCTTTGCAATGTATTCATCATCTTCTAATTGTTTAATTTTAAGATTTAAAATCTCTTGTTCTTCTTTTACCTCTGTTAAATGCTGTTCTACTTCTACCTTTTTTTTCTCTTTAACCTCTAGCGTTTCTGATTGATTCGAAAGTATATTAAAGAGAAAGGCAATAATGACGACTGGCACAATCGCAAAAAAAACAATACGGCGCAATTTTCGTTTCCGTGATTGTGCTTTGCGATTTATAGCTTTATCCGTGTTACGGACATAGTCATTATCAAGCTTCGTATAATTTTGTTGCTCGTCATTTGATGAATGACGTTTAGTCATGCCCGCACCTCCGAAGTTATTGTTGTCTTTTATTATACTTGATATATCGAAATTTTTTTAATAAAGTGTAGGACAAATACGAATAAATTTTGACAAAAGGTCTTATGGCAAAGGAACCAATATTAACGAGTAGTTGCAAAATTTGTCGAATAAAAACGATTATTAATCGTACAATGAACCAGAAGGGTCTCCATGTTATATTCACCAAAATGCGTGCAACGAAACGTAAAAATGTTTGAAAAAATGTTTGATACAAAAAAATACCTGCAATTTGCGCTAGCGGGTCATAAGCCCGCCAAGCGCCATCCTTTAGCCAAAATAATAAATAATATGTCAGCCCCCCAAGTAGAATCCACGTTAGTAACTCGAATAACATCATCCACTTTCGGCGGCTTGACCTTTTTGGAGTTGAAAAAACGATTAGCCTTACGCTATCAATAATAAAACCAACTGCTATACCGCTCATAACCATGACTAATAGCTGAACAAGTTGCTCGCTAACAATCATCCAAATAACTTATGAAGGAAACCTTTCGAGAAGCCACTTTCCTCCTCGTCGTACTGTAAGGTTTTTACAGTTCCTTCAAGTGTTAATAACCCTTTGTCTACATCTAAATGAACGATATGCAGTTCTTCTCCGCGAATTAACAAATGCCCTTGGGACGTCTTGATGAAAAACTCTTCCTGATCAAATCGTTCAATTGATTTTACAGAAGTCATGTCCATTCTTTTACGATTACGAATCGTTAAAATATGCTCACCAGATGGAATTGTGTAACGATTACTTTCTTGATGTAGCGTCATTTTTTTCCTCCTTTAGTCGTCCTAGCTTCTGTTCAATTTATGCGGACAACCTAAAAAGCATGACAACTTTATAAAAGTTGCCATACTTTTAATATTTTTCGTCCTCGTTATTGAGAGATTTAAAGTGACTAAAGTTAAGTGAAAATCAATCCTCGTCGTCGATAAATTCAGGTTCAACTTTTTCAAGTCGCTCTTCTTTTAAGATCGTAAACATCTTTGTTGCATCTTCTTTTTTCACAGTATCACGTAATTCTTCCACGCGCGCAGTCACAATTTTTTGTCCGAAGCGAATGGCTAGCTCGTCTCCTACTTTAACACTACTACTCGCTTTTGCTACCTTACTATTCATCGTAATACGACCTTGATCGGCTACTTCTTTTGCTAGCGTACGTCGTTTAATCAATCGTGAAACTTTTAAAAATTTATCTAATCGCATTTTTTTACTCCCTTTCTAACTGCTTCGCTTCATCCCAGAAAGCATCTAATTGTTCTAAAGTATATGCTGTAAATGGCTTACCACTTGCTTTCACCTTTTTCTCTACAAAGCCAAAGCGTCTTGCAAACTTCTCATTAGCATGTAGCATGGCTTCCTCTGGTGACAACTTATAAAATCGTGCTAAGTTAACAAGTGTAAACAATACATCCCCAAACTCATCGAGACGTGTTGCATTAGAACCTTTCGTCACCTCATTGCGGAATTCCTGCCATTCCTCTGCAAACTTATCCCAAGCACCGCTCACATCAGGCCAATCAAAACCAACCTTAGCTGCCCGTTTTTGATAATTATAAGCAGTTTGCAGGGAGGATGACGCACGGTATTCCTCTTTCAACAATGGCTTTTCACTAATTCCTTTTTCTTCAGCTTTAATAGCTTCCCAATTTGCAACAACACCATCTGCATCCTCTATAGATACATCTCCAAAGACATGTGGATGACGACGAATCATTTTTTCACTAACTGAAGCCAAAACATCTTCTAGTGTGAAGTATCCTTGGTCTTCTCCAATTTGTGCATGTAAGAATACTTGTAATAGAACATCCCCAAGCTCCTCAATCATCGCAAAGTCATCCTCTGCATCTACAGCAGCCAAATATTCATGTGCTTCTTCCAGTAAATATTTTTTTAATGATTCATGTGTCTGTTTTTGATCCCATGGACAGCCATCTGGTCCGCGTAAAGTAGCAATAATTTCACGGAAGGTTGTCCAATCTCGCAATGCTTCCTCTTGGGATTTTACTGGTGGCACGTAGACAGTTGTTAAATTATTCACCTCAACACTTTGGTCTAACTCATAAAGAGGGACTGTCACTAACTTTTCTTGTGAAGAACCAGCTGCAGTAACAACAGTTACGGGATATTCATCATCATATTTCTCCATCAACGTCAACTTCACTTCCGATGCGCTGAATGTATCATATACTTGCGCTATTAAAACATGCTGACGCATATTGATATCGTTCATGGAAAAACTTGTTCCATCAAGTAACTGAAAACCCTCAATCGGATCAATTTTTAATGCGCCAAAAATTGGATCAAGAAAACTTTGTCCACCTTCAATGACTAAATTTACTTTTCTCTCATCTGCCGCAGCAATTAAAAGCTGCACCGTTTGCTCTGCCACAAGTGGATGTCCTGGTACAGCATACATCACGTCTCCAATTACAGCTGCTTCGATCAGCTTTTCTGCAATTTCCTCATAGACAGGCTGGAATGTACCATGCTTTTCATATACTGCGTCAAAGCCCTCAAATTGCAAACCCTCGGCTGATAGCGTTTCTAGTACGGGATGATCGACTGTCCGAACATATAAATGTTTTGCTGCCTTCAGTTTTTTATAAACGCCCATTTGTAACTGATCGAAATCACCAGCTCCAAGGCCAATTACTGTTAATGTATTCAATAAATCCACCTACTTTTTTCGATTTAACCATAGTTGATATACCGCCATTCTTCTACCAAACGGTAGTAAATACCACTCTTTTTCTGCAAGCACGCGTAGCTTTGCTATGACTGTAATCATTACAAATGCACCTATACTGACTGCACTAAGGCCTGCTACCACAGCTACAAAACGCGCCGATAAAAAATTACTTAAAAATGTTGGGGCAAATTGTAACCAGAGGACAACTACCACTGTCATACTTAGCGAAGCCACGCTGATCTTTTTATAAAAATTCACAGGCGCTAATTGAATACCTGTAATTTTTTTTAAGTAAAAAACAAGGGCTAGCGCCGAGAACAACAGCCCGACATTGTTTGCTATGGCTGCACCTAGTACCCCAAGCGAATCAATAGTCAGCACATTTAATAATATTTTCATGATAAAGCCTGTAAATAAAAAGAGCGCTGGCTTTTTTAATTTTCCGTAGCCTTGTAAAATTGCAGTAAATGTTAAAATGATCGACAAAGGTACAATTTGTAGCACGTATAACATCAGTACGTCTGATAGCGCATCTGTTTTAAAGAGCATCGCGTTAATATAAGGCATAACTAAAATTAAGCCTAGAGATGCCGCCCAACCAAATAATACAGATGATCTATAGGTTAGTTGAATAAACGGGATAGCACTCCGCCCTTCCCGTTTTTTTGACATATGGGCAACAAGTGGGACAATGGCAAGCGATAGCGAGGAAGCAATGACAATACCTAACTGTACTAATGGCTGTCCACGATCATATATACCCTTCGTTTCCTTTGCTATAGTCTGATCCATCCCACTGTCAATTAGTAGTGAATAGATGGTAAAAGAATCTACTAGCTGATAGCCCAGTAATAACAGGCTACTCATACTAACACTTAAACTTAGTAAAGTGACTTCTTTCAAAACGGGTAGACTTGCTATTTGTTGTTGTTGCTTACCTATAAATGTCCCAAAGCGTTTTTTAAAGATATACGCAAGTAGTAAAAACCCAAAACATTCACCGATGACCGTACCTGTAATTGCCATTTGTCCAGCACCATAAAGCGACTTTGTCGTTGTCATCACAATAAATGTACCTACCAAAATGAAACATACTCTTACAGTTTGCTCCAGTACTTGTGCGTAAGCAATCGGTTCCATAATACCTCTTGATTGAAAACCACCCTTTAAAACGGCCAGAGCCGGCATAACAAGTACTATAAAGGAACCTGTACGTAGCAATGGTGCAAGCTTTCCATCACCCATCAAATTAGCTAGCAAGTCCGCACCTACAAATAGTACAGAAAAAAATACGAACGACAGCAACGTTAAATAACGAAAAATAATACGCATAATGCCGCTTCTTTTCTGTGTTCTTTCTACGGGGTCTACTATACAATCATTATCAGCAAGCATCTTAGAAATGGCTACTGCAAAACCACTCGATGTCCAAACAACAAAAATAGATATTACTGGATACACCTGTTGGTAAATATAGAAACCTTCATCACCAACAAGATTTTGAAAAGGTACACGATAAATTGCACTTAGTACTTTTACAATAAGAGCCGCAATTGTTAATAAAGCTGCACCTTTCATGTAACTTTTCATGCCAAAACGTTCCGACATAAACTATCCTCTTTCCTTCTTTAACAATGCCAATAGTATAGCATAACTCAAAAGTTTGACGCGCCAGTTTACTTCTCCTATATGTTAGCTTACAACTATGTACGCAAAAAAAAAAGTTATTGTTTCGCCTAGAAGGTCATCACAATAACTTTAAATATTCATTAATTATTCCATTTGCTTAGCTAAGAAATTTGCAGCTGTTTCCACAACTTTTACTTCTACTTCACCGACAAAATGCACTTTGGAAAGAACAATAATGCAGCCAATTGGATCGCCATTGACCATAATTGGCGTTGCACAATAAGATTTTACCTGCTCATATTGTCCAGGAACAATTTCAATTGTTGTTTCCATTTTTTCAATCTTTGTTGAGCGCTCGTCCATAAAACTTTCCGCAAAGGATGTAATACGACGATTTATATACTCTTTCTTGCCGATACCGGAAACCGCAATAACTTCATCTCGGTCCGTTACAAATGCTGGGGTACCCAACGTTTCATATAACGTTTCTACATATTCTCTCGCAAATTCCCCTAAATCATTAATCGGAGAATATTTTTTTAAAATGACTTCTCCTTCACGGTCCGTGTAAATTTCTAACGGGTCTCCTTCACGAATACGTAGCGTCCTACGAATTTCTTTTGGAATAACCACACGCCCTAAATCATCAATACGACGAACAATCCCTGTTGCTTTCATCTAAATGCCTCGCTTTCGCTACAATCAAATTTGTATTCAACAATAGTATGGATTTTAAATAAACAATCTATGCAAAAACTGAAGAAAAAGGATTTCAAAGCCAACAATATTTTTCAAACCAGTTAAAAATGGAATAAGAATAATAAAAAGGAATAAAAGGCTGGTTATTATCACCTATGATAATAACCAGCCTTTTTTCACTGCTCTTTTTTTGCTTTGTCAATAATTTGCATCATTTCTTCTAAAATATCAAACGATTGATATTTTCCGCTTTTACGTTCATCAATTGTTAATTTCAATTGCATGCCGTCCATGCCAAATCCAACAGCTCGCTCAAACTTCATTGACTCTGAAACAATTTTGCTACCATCAACCTTCGCTGTACCTTCTTCAGAAAACAAAATTGAGATAACCTTTTGTTTTTCCTTTACTGACATTACGCCTGCGCCCAAGCCCCAGACCTTCATACGAGCAATACGCAATAAACGCTCTGTTTCAACCGGAAGATCTCCAAAGCGATCCTCTAACTCCTCCATGATCTCTCCATAATCCTCAATTTGATCCATTGCCTTGATACGCTTATACATCTGAATTTTTTGATAACCATCTGGTATATATGCATCCGGTATATATGCGTCAATATTTAGTAAAATTTCTATTTCAGGCTTATCCTCTTTTTTCACACCTGTCTGGCGTTCTGCAATGGCCTCTTCAAGCATTTGCGAGTACAGGTCGAAGCCAACTGAATCAATAAAGCCATGCTGCTGCGCGCCAAGTAAGTTTCCAGCACCACGAATTGACAAATCGCGCATCGCGATCTTAAAGCCTGACCCTAGCTCCGTAAACTCTTTAATGGCCTGCAGTCGTTGCTCAGCCACATCTGTTAGTACCTTATCACGCTGATACATAAAGTACGCATACGCCACACGATTCGAACGCCCAACACGGCCACGCAATTGATAAAGCTGTGCTAAACCCATGCGATCAGCATCGTGTACAATAAGCGTATTCACATTAGGGATATCAACACCAGTTTCAATAATCGTTGTCGTAACAAGGACATCGTAGTCACCTTCTAAAAAGGCTAAAATCACAGATTCTAATTCCGATTCAGTCATTTTCCCATTTGCATGTCCAATACGTGCCTCAGGGACAAGCATTTGAATCTCATCGACCTTACGAGCCATATCTTCCACTCGGTTGTATAAGTAGAATACTTGGCCACCACGTGCCATTTCTCGTTCAATGGCTTCACGCACTAATGCACCACTATGCTCCATGACATATGTTTGTACAGGAAAACGATTTGCAGGTGGCGTTTCAATAACCGACAAATCACGTACACCAACCATAGACATATGGAGTGTTCTTGGAATTGGTGTGGCCGTTAATGTTAAAACATCGACATTCGTTTTCAGTTGCTTAATTTTTTCCTTATGTGTAACACCAAAGCGCTGCTCCTCATCCACAATAAGCAGACCCAAGTCTTGGAACGTTAAATCCTTGGATAAAATACGGTGTGTCCCAACAACAATATCTACTTGCCCTTCTTTTAAACCCTTTAACGTCGCTGTTTGCTCTTTTTTCGTACGGAAACGAGATAATAATCCCACATTGATGGCAAAGTCTTGGAACCGTTCGCGGATCGTTTCATAATGTTGTTGCGCTAGAATCGTTGTCGGTACAAGGAAGGCAACCTGCTTGCCATCCTGGATGGCTTTAAATGCTGCACGAATTGCTACTTCTGTTTTACCGTATCCAACATCTCCACATACAAGTCGATCCATCGGTCGCTCACGCTCCATATCGCGCTTCACTTCAACAATTGAACGTAGCTGATCCTCCGTTTCTTCATAAGGGAACGATGCTTCAAAAGTACGCTGATCGTCATTATCTGGCTCAAATGCATGGCCCTTTTCCGCTTCTCGCTTAGCGTACAACTTGATTAAATCATCGGCAATGTCTTGGACGGCTGAGGACACCTTTGCTTTAGCCTTTTTCCATTCCGCACCACCTAATTTATGTAGCTTTGGTTCACGGTCTTCAGATGCCACATATTTTTGGATTAGATCTATCTGCTCTACTGGTACATATAATTTATCATCAGCGCGGTAACGAATATGCAAGTAATCCTTATGTGTACCGTTTACCTCTAACGTTTCCACACCAATATATTTCCCTATACCATGATGCACATGCACGACATAATCGCCTGGCTTTATTTCTGTATAGCTTTTAATACGTTCTGCGTTCGTCATTTTTTGAGCACGTGCTTTTTTCTTTGCCTGTTGTTTAAATAATTCATCCTCGGTTACAATCGCCAAGCGCTGTAATGGTAATTCAAAACCACTCGACAAAACGCCATCGGCAATATAAATCCCTGGCTCATTTGGTTCCCCAATTGTAGCATGGATATCATATTCTTCTAGCATCTGCTGTACACGTTTAACACGATCCTTATCTCTAGCGACTATCAACACAGTGAATTTGCCCATCAGCCATCGTTCAATTTCACTTTGTAACAACGCCATCTGACCATGGAATTGCTGCATCGGCTTACAAGAGAAGTTAGTTGCTTTATTAAATGAAATGCCCGCAAATGTCCGTGAGAATAATGATAAAAATAGTTTCTGCTGTGAAAGCATTGCTAAAATTTCTTTTAAAGAAAAGGCTGGCTTTACATCGTGTACCATCTTTCCTTCTTCAATCAGCGATAAAAACCACTCTTCCTCTTCACGTTCCCACGCATCCATAACTTCCTGAATACGTCCAAGTTCATCAAATAATACGATGCCATCCTGCGCAAAATAATCACCTAAATAAGCCGTTTTTTCATATAAAAGGGAACCATATTTGTTCACATAATCCGGTAAATTTCCTTGTTGTAACAATTCAATGTCATATTGAATGTGTTGATAAAGAAGTTCTTTTGTCTCCTGTTTTTTTACCTTTTTTAAGCTGGTTGCTAATGCTGCTTCTAAACGATTTGCTAATGTCATTCGCTCTTCCTTTGTCAAAATCACCTCTGACGCTGGTAGAATACGAACCTTTTGCAATTTATCGATGGAACGTTGATCATCCGCAGAGAATGTACGAATTGAATCTACTTCCGTATCAAATAGCTCAATACGAATAGGTGCTTCTAAATAGGGTGGATAAATGTCTAAGATTCCCCCGCGCAATGCAAATTCACCTGGTGTGGTCACCATTGAATTACGCACATATCCCATCGCCACTAGCGTTTGTAGCCATTCCTCAATTCGAATATCCTCACCAACAGCTGTCTGTAAAAAATATTGTAGCCAATGCTCCTTGGGTGGCATCATTTTACGTAAGCCCGCAACAGGGACGATATAAACCGCTCTCTCACCCCTCGCTAGACAATCCAGCGTTGCTATACGTTCAGCACGTAGTTCTGGCGATGCTACGGATAAGTCTGCAGCAATAAACTCATCTGCAGGATAATAATGCACATGCTCTTCACCTAATAGGCCAACAAGTTCATCAACCATCTTTTGTGCCTGCAATAAATTGGGTGACACAATATAAACGGGCTTTTGTATATATTCAAACAACGCATCGACCAATACAGGTCGTGCGCTTCCTGTTAATCCTGTTATAAGCTGAGATTTAGTAATACCACTCTGAATTTCCTGTATAAATGATGTGATGTGTTTGTCCTGGGACACAAGCTTTCGTAAAACTTCCACAGTCAAAAGCTCCTTTCAGCGCCAATATTCTATTTATCCTTAATCGCCATATACTATTAATCTAGTATAATTATACGAATTTTTATTGTCTATTTATCAATCACACCTCGGTGTAATTGTAGCTATAGCTTGCTTGTCTTCAGAAAAAAATCTGCCGCCGTACTTCTAATCTATTCACGATCGTTTAGAATAACACCGTGGGGACTGTAGTTGGCACAATTCGCATTGTCTCAATAGGCAGACTCTTACTTAAAGTTAAAACGGAAAAAGCTTTGAACGCACACATTGTGCGCCAAAGCATCCTTCCTATTATTGAATCCATTTATTGAGTGCATGATAATCTGGATATTGTCTAAGCGAATCCTCACATTGCTCACAAATGCAGTGCACAGTCGTTTGTCCATGCTGATCCTTTTCAACATAATCATCCGCCTCACCCATCTCGAAAATATGCAACTTCCGAATTGTATCATCTGCATCAAATGGTAGTGTCCCTATTTCTACTTCACAATGCCGACATCGATAGCGAACTGACATCTCCAAATCATCCTCCCTTTAAGCAACTTACTACTTAAAGTATAGACATTACCGAAAAAGATTATGCACTATTCAATAACGCTAAAGTTGTAAAAACGTTCAAATCTGCATTGTGCAGGCATCATTTAACATTTTATAAATCTACCTATCACATCGTTTTCGCACATAAAACATTTGTGACACCTGCATAGAGCTTAAATAATGTTAGTTGGGATTTAGAGTCACTGCCTAACTGTTAAAGTGGTTCATCACATCAAGAAATGGCTTTGACAGAGCTGCTTCTATTGCATTTACACTTTTATCAACAGCATCCTCCATGACACCTTGGTCTTCTTTAGAAAACTTTGATAGCACATAATCCGCTACCTTCATGCCTGCCGGAGGTCGATTAACACCAATACGAACACGGTTAAATTCTTGTGTTCCTAAATGCTGAATTAATGACTTAATACCATTATGCCCACCAGCACTACCTTTTTGACGTAAACGTAACTTTCCTGTTTCTAAGTCTAAATCATCGTAAATAACTATTAAATCTTCTACATCAATATCAAAATAATCCATTAGTGGACCAACACATTCACCCGATAAATTCATATATGTTAAAGGCTTAACAAGTAGAACCTTGCCCTCTGGACGATGTACAGTTACATACATACCATTAAATTTTGAATTTGTTAAAGGAGCACCCCATTTTTTCGCTAATGCATCAACCACATCAAAGCCAATATTATGTCTAGTATGCTCATAAGGTTTACCTGGATTTCCTAAACCAACAATAATTTTCATAAGTACCTCTCTTCTCAATCTAATAGTCATTATTTTACCATATTGAGCTCTAAGAAAACATTTCGATACATTTCTCACGAAGAAAAATAAGGAAAGCTATAATTAACAATGTTATCTATTCCAATTAATTTCTATATATATTTTAAGTCTTACTATTTCCAAGTTCAAAAATTATACTTTTTCACGACAAAAATGCTACCAAGACAGTCATTCTCGACCTTCTTGATAGCATTTCCTTAAAACATACTTTGAGTCTTATTTATTCATCGCTAGTGTCTATTTCTTCTGCCTCTACAGATGCAACTGGTGCCATGATGGTTACCAATGTAAAATCATCTTCACTTATAATATCAAAATCTACTTGCTTGCGAATATCCGCTACCATAATAGCATCCCCGATTGCAAGTTTCGTAATATCAATCTCAATTGTTTCTGGTATTTCAGTTGGTTTTACTTTTATTTTTATTTCCAAGTTCGGTTGCATTAATATGCCACCTTCTCTTACACCAACAGACTCACCAACAAGAGTTACGGCTGCATCAACTTCTAATTCTTCAGACATATTAATGGCTAAAAAATCAATGTGATTTACTTCATCCTTCAAACTACATTGTTGCACTTCAGATACCACAACATTTACTCTTGTCCCATCTAACTCCATTGGGAAAACACCATTGCGTCCATTTTTCTGAATGAACTTTTTAAATTCTTTCGCAGAAATAGAAATTGGGGTTGAAACTAATTTGTAGCCGTAAATTACTGCTGGAATGGCTCCCCCTTTTCTAAGTTGGGTTAATGTCGAACGATGCCCAGCTTCGCGTTTTCTTACACTTAAGACTGTACTCATATCTATACCTTCCCCTTCCAAGAAAAATTACGCCTAAGCTAAATGTACCTGGTTTAACTTCTATTAAAACAGTAGACATCTGCATAGGGCTCTAACAATATTTACATCTTATTACTAGTGACATAAATATATTTAGTAACAATTACTAGTATACCCTTTAATATAGATTTCAACACGCAACAGGCATACAAAAAGGACAAATCTACTAAAAAATGTAGATTTGTCCTTAATTTGTCACATATAATACTAAGTTCATAGCACGTTTAGGCATTTGTCTCGCTGTTAACGCACTGAACCATTATTGTATGCAGTTAACATGATTAATCAAATAAAGTACTTACTGATTTATTTTCGTATACGCGAGAAATTGCATCTGCCATTAATTTAGCTACTGAAAGCTCTGTGATTTTTGGAGATTTTTTCTCATCAGAAAGCTGAATTGTATTCGTTACCACTAGTTCCTTAATTGCTGATTTTTCGATACGGTCAATTGCTGGACCTGATAGTACTGGGTGAGAACAGCAAGCATAAACTTCTTTTGCACCAGCAGCACGTAATGCATCTGCACCGATTGTGATTGTTCCTGCAGTATCGATAATATCATCAATCAAGATTGCCACTTTACCGTCAACATTACCTACGATGTTCATCACTTCTGCAACATTTGGTTTTGGACGGCGCTTATCAATAATAGCGATTGGGGCTTTTAAGCGTTCTGCCATTTTACGAGCACGTGTTACACCACCATGGTCAGGAGAAACAATAACGATTTCTTCTGCTGGAATACCTTTTGATTTGAAGTAGTCAGAAAGTAAAGGTACTGCCATTAAATGGTCGATTAATATATCGAAGAATCCTTGGATTTGTGGTGCATGTAAATCTAATACGATAACACGCGTTGCACCAGCCGTTTCAAGTAAGTTTGCCACTAATTTAGCTGTAATTGGCTCTCGTGCTTTTGCTTTACGGTCTTGACGAGCATAACCATAGTAAGGCATTACAACGTTAACTGTACGAGCAGATGCACGTTTTACCGCATCCACCATTATTAAAAGCTCCATTAAATGTTCGTTTACAGGTGCAGAAGTAGACTGCACGATAAACACGTCACAACCTCGAATACTTTCTTCAATACTAATTTGAATCTCTCCATCGCTGAAGTGTTTCACAGAAGATTTACCTAATTCAACACCCATTTCTTGCGCAATTTCTTGAGCAAGTGGATTGTTTGAGTTAAGTGAGAATATTTTTAATTGTGAGTTTGCATATTGATACGGCATGATGGCCTCCTGTTTAGTTGATAATTATTTTGAATTTAATTTGCTTACATAATTCGGTTTGTTTTCTTGTCTTGCACGGGCGATTGCCAATGCATCTTCAGGAACTTCTTTTGTAATTGTAGATCCCGCTGCAATAAATGAACCTTTACCAACCTTTACTGGTGCAACTAGATTAGTATTACATCCTACAAATACATCATCTTCAATAATTGTTTGGAACTTATTTTTCCCATCATAATTCACTGTAATGGAACCACAGCCAATATTGACGTTATTTCCTATCTCAGCATCACCAATATAGCTTAGGTGCGATATTTTCGTGTCATTACCTAGCTTGCTTTTCTTCACTTCTACAAAGTTGCCTATTTTCACATGGCTACCAATATCAGAAAGTGGTCGGATATTTGCAAACGGTCCAATAGCTGTATCTTCCGCTATAGCGCTTTCACGCACAACAGAAGAGTGCACAGAAGTTCGGTCACCGACGCGACTATCTATGATTTGTGTGTTGGGTCCAATTATACAATCCTCGCCAATAACAGTGGCGCCTTCAATCATAGAACCTGGTTGAATCACAGTATCACAACCAATAACTGCCTCAGTACTAATATACGTAGCCTCTGGATTAATGATTGTTACACCGTTTCGCATATGACGTTCATTAATACGCGCGCGCATTAAAGTCTCTGCTTGTGACAACGCAACACGATCATTGACACCAAGTGTTTCTTCAAAATCCTCTGTTACAAACGCTTCGACGATGTCACCTTGTCTTTGTAAAAGTTCAATCACATCAGGTAAGTAATACTCTCCCTGTACGTTATCGTTTTTCACATGCTTTAGCGTCTCAAATAACAATTTGTTATCGAAGCAATATGTGCCCGTATTAATTTCCGTCACAAGTTGTTGCTCTGCAGTAGCATCCTTTTGTTCAACGATTTGCTCCACTTGTCCATTGTCGCTACGTAAAATACGACCATAGCCTGTTGGATTTTCAGCAACCGCTGTTAAAATTGTCGCCTTTGCATTTTTTGCTTGGTGATGTTCATATAAAGCCTTCATCGTTTCCGGACGAATAAGTGGTGTATCACCACATACAACTAATGTTGTACCTTCTTCATTACCTAGAATTGCCTCTGCTTGTTGAACAGCATGTGCTGTGCCTAACTGTTCTGCTTGTAAAACATACTCACTACTTTCACCAAGTTGTTGTTGCACTTTTTCTGCACCATGTCCAACAACCGTTACGATGCGATTAACACCTAAGGTTTGAATGTGATCTACAACATGTTGTACCATGGGCTTCCCACAAACTGGATGGAGCACTTTATATAATTTGGACTTCATACGTGTACCTTGACCTGCAGCCAAAATGACAGCAAAAATGTTGCTCATCTGTAAGTCCTCCAATACGCTCATTTTCTCTTTTGACTATATAGCAAAATTCAACTCATTTCAAGGTATGTAGACTTGACAAATCGATGAATTTCCAAATCAAATACGGCTTATGCTCGAATGTTATTATGTATGCCCTAAATTTGCACGTTTTCGTTTTTTTCAAAAAATAAAAAGAACTCCTCATTCTGAAGAGTTCTTTTTATTAACCATCCCCAAAAATACTCTAAATTGACAATAGTTTCTAACATAACATTAAATCTCTTTTTACTAGACGCCAATTCCTTCTAATTCTTCCGCCTCTTCAGCTTCGCTAGAATTGTGATACGCGTGTAAAATAATCTCTTGAATTTTATTACGTGTAGTAGAATTGATAGGATGTGCAATATCCCTAAATTCCCCATCTGGTGTACGTTTACTAGGCATAGCAACGAACAAGCCTGTATTTCCATCAATTACACGAATATCATGTACCACAAACTCATTGTCGAGTGTAATGGAAGCAATCGCACGCATGCGACCATCTGTTTGTACACGACGTAATCTTACATCAGTAACTTCCATTTTCTCACCACCTCTCTTCTTAGATGCCTAAATGAAAATATCATATTCTGAATTACCGAATATTTCCCTTTTTATAGTCTACCAAATTTTCTAAAAAATTTGAATACTTCATTTATAATTCTCTATAATATTTCCCCTAATTTACAGAAAGTTTGACAATTGTTTGTCAACTACCTTCTCGTTATCGAAAAAAACCCTTTGAAAGAGCTTGCTACTCTTTCAAAGGGTTTTTGATATTTTTCACTTTACAACGGCAATAACTTCAATTTCTACTTTTACATCCTTCGGTAGTCGTGCTACCTCTACTGCAGAGCGAGCTGGCTTATGTTCTCCAAAATGACTAGCGTATACTTCGTTCATCGCAACAAAATCATTCATATCTTTCATAAAGACTGTTGTTTTCACTACATTTTCTAGTGATGATCCTGCAGCTTCTAATACCGCCTTGATGTTAGCAAATACCTGGTGCGTTTGAGCGACAATATCACCGTCCACTAATTCACCTGCTGCAGTTAGTGGAATTTGACCTGAACTATAAAACATACCATTCACGATAATTCCTTGCGCGTATGGTCCGATTGCTGCTGGTGCATTCGTTGTTGCTACAACATTCATTTGTCATTTCTCCTTTTTTGAAAAATAATTACCTTCACTTAATGCAATTGTACGGTCTTTTTCATTAACTTCATGAAGCTTCACAAGTGAGTAATAATCATCTACTAACGTTTCGTCTGCATGCTCTGCTTCTACAAGCACCGCAATGCCTGCTAACTGGCAGTCAAACTCCTCTAATAGATTTTTCATGCCATTCATCGTACCACCGACCTTCATAAAGTCATCGGTGATGAGTACACGCTGTCCACTCTTCATGCTTCTTTTTGATAATACCATTGTCTGAATTCTTCTGGAAGAACCAGATACGTAGTTTATACTAACGGTAGAACCTTCTGTTACCTTACTATCTCTTCTTACAACTACAACAGGTACATTCAAATGTCTCGCTATAGCATGGGCAATTGAAATACCTTTTGTTGCTACGGTCATAATAACGTCGATTTGTTGATTAGCAAATGCAGATGCAAACACCTTGCCTACCCGATTAATTAAATCTGGATTGCCAAGTAAATCTGTCATAAATAAATAACCACCAGGCAATAAACGATCTGAATGTTCTAGTTCTGCCTTTAAATCCTGTACGACTAATCGAACTTCTGTTTCGGACATTTTAGGGATATACTTTACTCCCCCTGCAGCGCCCGGCACTGTCATCAATAACCCGATTCCTTTTTCTTCGAAAGTTTCTTTTACAATCGTTAAATCTTCACTAATAGAAGATTTTGCAGATTGATATAGTTCTGAAAAATAAGTTAGCGGGATCAGCTGATGTGGATGTTCTAGTAAATAGTACGTCATATCAACTAGTCGTTCACTTCGTTTCCATTTCATGCGACCCTCTCCTAAACACGAATATTTATAGGTAAAATTAACACAATTATGCGTTTTTAAGCAAGCGTATTTCGCTCTCCTAAAATACGCACAGCATATACTTCTTCGCAAAAACCTCGTAAGCCATTATAAATACGGCTCACACGAGCTTCGCTATCCACAAGTCCAAACACCGTAGGACCGCTTCCGCTCATTAATGTCGCATCTGCACCAAAGCGCTTCATCTGCTCTTTTAACATGACAACCTCCGGATGTAACTCAAATGTTACAGTTTCCAAAACATTTCCTAACGATGCACAAAGTAGCTCATAATCTTCTGTCTCAATTGCTTGAATCATTTGCTTAGTATTTGGATGCGCTAACCCTTCAACCTTTAACCCACCGTAGACTTCTGCTGTTGACACACCTATTTTCGGCTTGGCTAACACAACCCAACAATTTGGAGGTGCAGGTAATTCTTGAATTTTTTCCCCACGCCCTGTTGCTAGTGCTGTACCGCCGTATACACAAAAAGAAACATCAGAACCAATTTTAGCTCCTAGTTCAGCTAACTCATCTATTGATAAATCTAAATTCCATAGCTCATTTAAGCCCTTTAATGTAGCCGCTGCATCACTACTACCGCCTGCAAGTCCTGCTGCAATAGGTATTTCTTTTTCAATTGTAATGGATACACCTTGTCCAATGCCGTATGTATCTTTAATAAGACGCGCTGCCTGATAAGCAAAGTTACGATGGTCATTGGGCACAAAATTATCAGTGGAGATAATTTCAATTACACCATCTTCTCGAGACTCTAAGCTAATACGATCAGCCAAATCGACAGTCGTCATGACCATCTCCACTTCGTGATAATTATCTGGTCGTTTATATAGCACATCTAATGTTAAATTAATTTTCGCAGGCGCCTTTACATAAAGCATCTTACTTCCTCCCTCATAACAACAGCACGTATCAATTTCGCCTTGGCGTAATTACGGTCGGATTTTGAATTGTGCATGCACAATTCACTCCTTTCAAATCCGTGACACCCGCGTCTCTTTTCGCGCAAGATTATTTCATTTTATTTTACCATAATGAGAAAACTAAAACTGAAAAAAAGAACCGTTTACCTTCTATGGCGTAACGGTTCTCTTTCGTCAGTTGTTTTGTTGTGTTAGCAAAGGTTTATAATCCCCTTGCCGTTGAATGAAGTAAAATTGATAAATAGTCTATTCTATCTTAAATAAACTACTTATTACGCTCTTGCTCACTACTTGCTCGTTCTGCCATTTCGATGGCACGTTTCACCATATTACCAGCATCCCGAGCTTTTATGCCGCCCCAGCCTTCTCTTTCCACAACATCATAAAATCCAAGTTCCTTGGCGATCTCTTCTTTTAATCGAGGTGACATGATACCCTTTCTAGGCATATAAACTCCTCCTTTTACAACTGACGAATTTAGTATGTCCCATAAAATGAAAAACACTCATGCAGTTTTTAACATGCATGAGTGCTTCAAAATATAGAAATAAGTACTAGAAACTATTTTGCGACAGCAGCCTGTGCTTCGTCTAAAAATGTAATCTCTACTGCTTCAGTTAAAATATCTGTGTAGCTATACGATACGCGCTTGCACGTATTGTCTTCTTGATCAAGTTCTACTACGAAGATTGCACGATATGTTTCACGTAATATCCCTGCACACTCGACCGTTTTCTTGCGACCGCCGTTTGCTTTCAACTGCAAACGTTTACCCAAATGACAATCCAACGACTTTTTAATGTCCGCTAAAGTTTTTGGCATTTTCGCTTACACCTCACTAATAAATAGTATAAGCGATACGCCCAAAAATGTCAACAAAATATAATATTTTATCAGTCAACAATAATTGTTGTCAACTTATTTTTAAAGAAAAAACATATTTTTTTTCATACTTCATGAAAATGTTAACAAAATCTTTTACTTTGCAAACGTTGGATAAAGAGCATCCGCTAATTTTCCAAACTCAAAAATAGAAAGTGTCTCTCCACGACGTGTTGGTTCAATATCTGCAATTGCTAAAGCTTCTAAGATTTTTTCTTTATTCGCCTTGCCGTTTGGTAAACCTGATTGAAGGTTATTGAAGATTGTTTTACGACGCTGTACGAATGATGCACGTGTTACAACAAACAGGAAATCCTCATTAATGACTTTTACTGGTGGTTCTTCATGTTTAATAAGACGGATAACAGCAGAATCTACGTTGGGTTGTGGCATAAATACCGTTTTCGGTACCGTCATTGCGATTTCAGCCTTCACATAATATTGGATTGCAATCGATAACGAGCCGTATTCTTTTGTACCTGGCTTTGCTGTTATACGATCTGCTACTTCCTTTTGCATCATCACAACAAAGCCTCGAATTGGTAGACGATCATTTAATAATTTCAGTAGAATCGGTGTTGTAACGTAGTAAGGTAAATTAGCTACGACCATAATATCATCAATACCTGGCATTTCCTCTTCAATTACCTTTGCCACATCCGCTTTTAAAATATCTGAGTGAATGATTGACACATTATTATATGGACTTAATGTATCTTCTAACACTGGTAATAAACGCTGATCGATTTCAAAAGAAACGACTTTTTTGGCGCCTCGTGCTAAATGTTCAGTTAAAGCTCCAATACCGGGGCCTACTTCAATTGCACCACTGTTTTCAGTTAAGTTTGCATGGCTAACAATGTTACGTAAAATGTTTGGATCAATTAAAAAATTTTGACCTAAGCTCTTTTTAAATGAAAATCCGTATTTCTTTAAAATTTCCTGTGTTCGAATCGGCGTTGCAATATCCTTATGCATTATTTTCCTCCTGATCTAACTGTGCGACAGCCGCACCAAATTGCTGTTCCGTTATTTGAAACATTTTTAATCTTTTATGAAGTTGTTTACCGTTTGTTGCGCCGATATTCAAAATCTCACCTAGACGGTCACGGCGTGCTTTTGCCCGTGGATGGCCGATTAAACATGCTGTCATTAAATCTTCTAATGTAATATCATCCACGATTGGATTTTCATTATTTGGGGTATAGACTAGACATAAAGCCGAACGAATATCTTCATCTGCTGCATGTTCGATCCCCAAGCCTTTACCATTCTTCGCGATGGTTTTTGCTTTTGGCAAAAACGCATGTTTAACTCCTTCTACATGTTGCTCGATAATAGCACGAATTCGACGTCCTGGAAAATCTGGATCAGTAAAAACAATAACACCTCGTTTATCCTGGGCATGTTGAATACGTTTCAGTGTCTCTTCTGAAATAGCAGATCCATTTGTTTCTATTGTATCGGCTTGCACAGCTCGTTTTATTGCTGTTGTATCATCTTTTCCTTCAACGACAATAATTTCTTGTATTTGCAAAAAGGCTCCTCTTTTCTACCTTATCTTCAGACCATTTTACAACTGCCCTGTATGATTGTACAGAAATACTCAGCTCTTTAGTTTTATACGTAAAAAAGCTTCCCTGCCAGTCAATACAGGAAAGCAATGCTAAGTGAATAACATTTTGATATATTTTACATTTTTTTTATTTTAATACTTTAATACGTACTTTCTTACGCCCCCAGTTACGAGCCTGGGCATCTGATTGTACTAGTATATCGATCTTATTACCCTTAATTGAGCCGCCAGTATCCCCAGCAATTGCTGTTCCATAGCCTTCAACCCATACTTTTGAGCCAAGCTTAATAACAGATGGATCTACTGCAATTACTTTCAAGCCAGAGTCCGAGCGTAAATTAATGCCTGTAGCTGATGTTCCTGAACAACCTTTACAATAAGGTGTATAAGCTGTTGCAGTTACATAGAATTCTTTCCCACTAGCTGGCTCAGCTGAACCACGTGATACAGTCGGTGCACTCGCTACAAGCTTTTTAGTGCCCACTGAAACCACTCGCTTCGTAGGTTCTTTTACTACCTTTTCAGATTGTAAATTTTTCGCCACAACCTTGCCGTTTTCTTTCACGACTTCATACGTTCGAGAAATAGATCCTTTCTCGCCCGCTGTTACCACCCTTTCTTTCCCTTTTTGCAAAGAAGCGTCCTGCTTCTTTTCAACTGCGAAATCTAAAGAGTCTTCCACTACATCGATAACCTTTTCTACGCGAACTATTGCGATTTTACTCTCTGGAGTGATAACATCCTCCAGGTTATTCTCGACACGATCGAATTCATTTAACTGAACTCCCTGTTGTTTTAAAAAGTTAGCGACCGTAGTCGAAGTGGACCAAACTTGTCTGTTCTCTAAGCCATCGACAAGCGCTACCTGAAACGCCTTTTGAATATCGATTTTGTTATCTGCTCCTACTTCTGTATCCAAACCTTGAACTAATGCGTCGTGCTCTGATACTTCGATATTGGCATCCTTCAAAATGTTCTTCACTAGTTTTTCAGTTGTCCAAACTTTTGACTGATTTCCGTCAACTGAAATGGTTACTTCTTTTGCCTGTTCCCATGTAATTGCTATTCCGTTAACAATTTTGGTGTTCAGAGAGGGTGATATTTTGTCATGCGCTGCTACATCTATATTTTGATTTTGTAAAAATTCTTCTACAGTTTTGGCATGTGTTGTTACTTCAATTGCTTCTCCATCAGCGTCAAGCGTCACGGTTTTTTTGGTACCTTGATAAAGTACGAATGATATTACAGTTACAAACAGGACAAGTGTAGTTATTCTTATCACTGTTTGCTTACTCCTCAATGATCCTAAGAACAAGTTTTTCATGGAATTATTTGACATGAAAAAACGCCTCCTTAATACAAAGTTGGATTATACGGACTAGATTTAACACTGTCAACCTAAATGTATTTCAAAAAAAATGACTGTGCTTTTTTAAGCCCACCACGAATCCAGTATTGGAGGCATCTCAGCTAGTTAAACGTTAATCCCAAAAAATTTTTTCGCATTGGCTGTAGTTTCCTTCGCTACATCTTCGATCGTTAACCCTTTTAAACGGGCAATTTCTTCTGCAACTAATGGTACTAATGCTGGCTCATTGCGTTTCCCACGATATGGATGTGGAGCTAAATATGGGGCATCTGTTTCAATCATCAAATGGTCTAAAGGTATCTCTGTTGCGACTTCCTTTGGCATACGAGCATTTTTGAATGTCACGGGTCCCCCTAAACTAATCATAAAATTCATAGCAATACATTCGTGTGCGGTTTCCACACTGCCACTATAACAGTGCATAACTCCTCCAACAGATGCGGCATTCTCTTCTCGTAAAATTTGTACAACATCACCCGTAGCATCTCTATTATGGATAATAATTGGTAATTTTACTTTTTGCGCCAAATGAATCTGCTTACGGAATAGTGCTTGCTGAACATCTTTTGGGGATTTATCCCAATAATAGTCCAATCCAGTTTCACCAATACCAACAACCTTAGGATGTGCTGCTAAGTTTTCAATCCATTTCAAATCCTCATCGGTACAATCGACCGCGTCAACTGGATGCCATCCTATGACACCATAAATAAAATCATGTTGTTCAATTAGTTCCATTGTTTTCAAGATTGTCTTACGGTCGAAGCCAACAACAACCATTGTCTCAACCTTTGCTTCAAGAGCTCTATTAATTACTTCTTGTAAATCTTCTTCATACTGATCTGCATTTAAGTGTACATGTGTATCGATGAACATTTTCATTCTCCTATCATTGATTTTATTAAAAAATATTATTTCATATTTTTCGTAAACATTACAAATTCGTTACAAAGAATTTGTCATTGTGACAATTCGCATATTCGACATTAAACTTTATATTACTATATACCCATAAACATCCATTAAATAATGCCGTAAAATTATTTTAAAATAATAAAACAACTAATCTTAATACAGATTGGAAAAGCCTGCAGAATGTTTTCTCATTCAGCAGGCCTTTCTTGATTTTTTTACTTTACTTTTGCACCATTTTCAAGTTTCGAGTCAACTGTTGCTAATTTTAAAATCCCATCTTTTTCACCGGCTAAAATCATTCCTTGCGATAATTCACCACGTAATTTAACTGGTTTCAAGTTTGTTACCACGATAACTTTTTGACCGATTAGCTCCTCTGCAGAATAGAACTTAGCAATTCCCGAAACTACTTGTCGTTGCTCGTATCCAAGGTCTACTTGGAGCTTTAATAATTTATCTGCTTTCGGTACGGATTCACATGCAGTGACAGTCGCTACTCGTAAATCTACTTTCATAAAATCATCTATGGTAATTTCAGTAATTTTTGGAATCTCCTCAGTTACTTGCTCTGCTTTGGGTTCTTCATCTTGAGAGGTTTTCACAGAACCACGCATTTCCTCACGTATATAGGCGATTTCGATTTCACTATCTAAACGAGGGAAAATAGGAATACCTTTATCTGCCACTTTAATGTTTGCTGGAATAGTATTGCCGAATGTTTCAATTGTGTCCCATGCTAAGAATTTGTCATCTAAACCGAGTTGGTCAATAATACGTAACGGAGTTGCTGTCATAAATGGTTGTAACATGACAGCAATTTGGTGTAAGCTTTCTGCCAAATTACGCATAACAGACCCTAATTTGGGCTTATCTAATTCCTCTTTCGCTAATACCCATGGTTGTGTTTCATCAATATACTTATTAGTACGTGAAACGAGCGTCCATAAGTCTGCTAATACGACACTAAATTGCATTTTTTCCATACTTTCTTCATATTTAATACGTACAGATTGTGCTTGCTCTTTTAATGCCGTATCAAATTCTGTCGGTTGTAGATTTTCAGCAGGAATAATACCGTCAAAATATTTGTTAATCATTGATATTGTTCGGTTTAATAAATTTCCTAAATCATTAGCCAAGTCGAAGTTTGTACGTTCAACAAATGACTCTGGCGAAAATACACCATCAGAGCCAAATGGTAGTTCGCGTAATAAGAAGTAACGTGTAGCGTCTAAACCATAGCGCTCGATCAGCATCTCAGGATAAACAACATTACCTTTTGATTTTGACATTTTTCCATCCTTCATCATGATGAAACCATGTGCAAACACTTTTTTCGGTAAAGGTAAATCAAGGGCCATTAAGAAAATTGGCCAATAGATTGTATGGAAGCGGACGATGTCTTTCCCTACAACATGTACATCCGCCGGCCAATATTTGTTAAATAGTGTTTCATCTTCTGAAAGATAGCCTAAAGATGTAATATAGTTTGTTAGCGCATCCACCCACACGTAAATAACATGCTTTGGATCACCAGGTACTTTAATGCCCCAATCAAATGAAGTTCTTGAAACAGATAAATCTTCAAGACCCGGTTTAATAAAATTGTTGATCATTTCATTTTTACGAGATTCCGGTTCAATGAATTCAGGGTTTTCTTCATAATAAGCTAATAGACGATTTGCGTATTTCTTCATATTAAAGAAATACGATTCTTCTTTTACTTTGTGAACAGGACGTCCACAGTCTGGGCAGTCACCCTCTACTAATTGTGTTTCTGTAAAGAATGATTCACAAGGTGTACAGTACCACCCTTCGTATTCACCTTTATAAATATCGCCATTATCTAAAAACTTTTGGAAAATCTTTTCGACAGCTGCCTTATGACGCTCCTCTGTAGTCTGGATGAAATCATCATAAGAGATGTCCATCAAAGCCCAAAGCTTTTTCGCAGTATCTGCAATCTCATTTACATATTCTTGAGGATGCTTGCCCGCTTCTGCAGCTTTTTCTTGAATCTTTTGACCATGTTCATCCATCCCAGTTAAAAAGCGTACATCATATCCGCGTAATCGTTTGTAACGTGCAATAGTATCAGAAGCTACTGTTGTATACGCGGTACCAATATGAAATTTCCCACTTGGATAGTAAATCGGGGTTGTTATATAGAATGTTTTGTTTTGTTCGTTCACGAGAACTGCCTCCATTGTTTCACAATATAATATCTATTCTATCGAAGTACGAAATTCGTTTCAATGAAAGTTTATCGATTGCGAAAATTGTCGAATAATATATTAATCCATAAAATGTATTTTAAAAGAAGCTTTTTTACTATAAATTTAAATCTATAATAAAAACCTTTTAAAAAAACCCAAATATCTGTTTTCTTCTCAGAAATTTTTACAATTAGAAAATTAATGCTGTATTAATTAATTGACGTTTATGGCATTACTTGGTATGATAACTATCAGACAAAGAAATAATGTCGAAATTTGACGAAACACCAATATAACTTTTATTTTCAGGAGGAAAAAAATTATGAAATCAACAGGAATCGTTCGTAAAGTCGATGAATTAGGTCGTGTTGTAATTCCTATCGAACTTCGCCGTACATTAGGAATTGCTGAAAAAGACGCTTTAGAAATTTATGTGGATGATGACAAAATCATCTTAAAGAAATATATGCCTAATATGACTTGCGCTGTTACTGGTGAAGTTTCTGATGATAACTTCCGTCTAGTTGGAGGCAAATTAATTTTAAGTCCCGAGGGCGCAGAAACGTTAATGAAAGAAATCCAAAATAACTTAAAAAAATAGTTTCCTTTTCTACACCTAAATCAAGAACCGGATTTAGGTGTTCTTTTATTATTTGCAAAAAACTTCTTTTTTATATGAAAAAGTCTAATTTTAATTATACTTCTACGCAAATTTCCCTAATGATGACATATATTGTCCATGTCAGACTTCTATCACTTAAGATTACTCTTTTTTACATTTATTATCAATTCAGAAAATATAACTCTCAGATAAAGTGCATTCATATATTGCGCGATTGAAGAGAATTGCTTTTATACATAAAAAAGAGTTGCCTCCTTAGAGACAACTCTTTCCTTAATTACTCGCTATGGTATTCGTTATAGATATCACGTTTAGCTACTTGACGTAATTTGGCTACTTCTTTAATAGCTTCCTTCGAAGTAACACCTGATTCAGCAATCACATAATCGACATGATCCACAACAGTCATTGCTTCCCAATATGCAGCTTCTGTATTTTCTTCTTCTGCATGGCTATTTCCTTCAAGGACAATACAAAATTCTCCACGGATTTCCTCAGATTGCGACCATTCTACCGCTTCTGTTAAAGTACCACGTAAAAACTCCTCGAATTTCTTAGTTAACTCACGTGCTAGTACAATGCGTCGATTGCCGAGAATTAGCTCCATATCCTTTAATGTTTCCTTTAATCGATGAGGTGCTTCGTAAAATAGAATGGTTTCTTGGCGCTTTTTTAGCCCCTCCAATTGTTGTCGTCGATCTTTTTTACCACGGTTTAAAAAGCCATAAAAGAAAAATGGTTGCGGTGTTAAACCGGAGGCTATTAAGGCAGTTATTGCAGCATTCGCTCCTGGCACTGGTACAACTGCAAAGCCTTCTTCAATTGCCTTAACGACAATATCTGCACCTGGATCCGAAATACAAGGTAACCCTGCATCACTTACTAACGCGACCGTTTTACCCTCTCGTAAGAAGCCTAATAGTTTTTCTCCTCCCACGTTTATATTATGTTCATGATAACTCACCAGTGCTGTTTCAATCTCAAAATAATTGCATAGCTTCTTCGTATTTCTTGTATCCTCGGCAGCAATAATATCTGCTTCCTTTAGAATACGTAGTGCACGTACACTCATATCCTCCAAATTGCCAATGGGTGTAGCTACCAGATATAAACATCCTTTATAATCATGCATCGTACTTTTTTGAGATTTCACGATTCATTCCTCCCTATATACTCTGTCTTTTGTGCACGTGTTAATTGCTTAAAAGCATATTCTGCACGCATTGCCTCTTGCTTTGTATCGAAGGTTTCCACATAAATACACTTCACCGGACCCCTTGCTCTTGTATATTTTGCACCCTTGCCTGCATTATGTGTTGCAACACGCTTGTCTACGTTATTTGTATAGCCTGCATAATACGACTGATCAGCACACTCTAATACATAGAAAAAATGTCTATTGTTCTTTTCCATAAAGCATTTCTTTCACTTCAGCTGTATATTCATTGTTTGTATTGTATACATATAAAGGCGGTAAAATTTTCAAATCCGGCTTACCATCTTTAGTTCCTTCTATTAATAGTGTATTTGCTTCCTTACCCTCTTTCGGATAAATTAGCTGCATACGCTTGGGCTCTAATCGATTTGCACGCATGGCTGTAACTATATCAAGTAAACGACCCGGCCGATGAACAAATGCGGCTTTTCCACCTTGCTTTAGTAATTTACTTGCAGATTGCACCGCTTCTTCTAATGTTAAATGAAGTTCATGACGTGCAATCGCATAATGCTCACTTAGATTCTTATCACTCGCTTCATGCGCTAGGAAATAAGGAGGATTACACGTCACAACATCATATTTTTCAATGCCGAGTTGTGCTGGAATATGCTTTACATCACCAAGCACCATATGAATTTGATGTTCCAATTTATTATATCGAATACTGCGCTCTGCCATATCAAACAAACGAGGTTGTAGTTCTACCCCCGTAATGTGTCCTTTTGTTCGCGCGCTTAAAAATAGTGGAATGACACCATTACCAGAGCATAAATCAACAATTTCCCCTTTATGATATGGCACATTGACAAATTTCGAAAGTAGTACCGCATCCAGTGAAAAAGAAAAGACAGATGGACTCTGGATAATACGTAATTCCTCTGCCAACAAGTAGTCAAGCCTTTCATCATCCTTCAACCAGTTTTCCATAATCCTTCCTCCTACTATACAAAACAAAAGACTGATACCACCGAAGCGGGAATCAGTCTTCTATTACACATTTTGTTTATTTAAAAATGATAGACAAAACAGGCAATCTTCACCTTTACGTGAACTTCCAAAGTGAACATGACAAACATGGAAACCCTCTTGGTATAGACGTGCTAAGTTATCATATCCCTCACCAATATCTAATGGATTCTCTTTCTTCTCATCTGCAGCTTGTACGATGTTTTCTTTTGAAAGAAGTTCTTCTAGACGTGTACGAAGGTGATGATTTTCTGTTTCGAGTGCCTTATGTTCTTCCATCATTAACGCTACAAATTGCTTCAATGCACTAAATTGCTCCTGCATTGCTTCGAGCTGTTGTTCGAACTCCATAACGGTATCTAAGAAATTACGGTCCTTCACCCAAGCCACCTCGTTAATTCTCTAACTTATATAAGATTTTTTTCGCCTGCTAGTAGTTCCTCTAATGTATACTCAGCTGTGCGCTCTTGCTCTTGTAAATATACTTGAATAAGTCTTTCCAGCACATTTAAACCTACTACTTTACCACGACCATCTGGTGTCATTGTGATTTCACCAATGTCTGGCATGCCTTCTTTCGCTTCTTCGTATTCATCATTTTCGTACTTCAAGCAGCACATTAAACGACCACAAAGTCCAGATATTTTAGAAGGATTCAAAGATAAGTTTTGATCTTTTGCCATTTTTATAGAAACTGGCTCAAAATCACCTAAAAAGGTTGAACAGCATAGCATACGGCCACAAGGACCAATACCACCTAATAGCTTAGCTTCATCACGTACACCTATTTGGCGAAGCTCAATACGTGTTCTAAAAACAGAGGCCAAATCTTTTACAAGATCCCTGAAATCAACACGCCCCTCTGCTGTAAAATAAAAGATGATTTTATTACGATCAAATGTATATTCAACATCAACAAGCTTCATTTCTAATTTATGCTCGATGATTTTTGTACTTGCTAGTTCAAATGCCCGCTTTGACTCAATTGTATTTTCCTCAACTTGTATACGGTCACGTTCATCTGCTGGCCGTAGTACTTGTTTAAGTGGTAAAACAACATCATTTTCCCCCACAACTTTTTGAGGAACAACCACTTTCCCGTATTCTACACCGCGAGCTGTTTCTACAATAACATATTGGCTGTCTTCTAGTAGAAATGATGCTGGATCAAAATAATATATTTTACCCGCTTTTTTGAAGCGGACTCCCACTACATTATACAAATGTATATCCCTCCTGCAGATTTAGCATTAGCTGCTCCATCATTAACGTCCTATTCATGTTACGCTGTAAAGAAGCGCGAGCCTGTAAAATGGCCTCCATTTGACTCGACAGGCGTTCGTAAGTCGAATGTAACGCAGTTTCTTTAAATGACTGTAACATGTCTGGATAAGTACAAGCTGCTTCGGGATTAGCTTTTATTGACACTATATCACGGTAAGCAAATAGTAGTAAATCCAATGCTTGCTCCATCTCGCTTTTTTCCTTAAACAGTGGCAACCATTCTTCATGTACAACGAGCATTGCTTCATGTACATTTTGGCGAATTGCCTCTACTAATTTTAACACTGTTTTTCGAGCATGTGCAAACTGCTCTTCATTTGCTAAAAAAATAGCTGTTTCGAGCTCGTTCGTCATCATGCTCACCGTAGAAGCCATCGAGTGAGGAATATTGTTTTCCTGCAAATGCTTTAACAATACTTGACGTGGCATTTTTTGAAATTTTATATGCTGACAGCGCGAGCGTATTGTTGGTAAAATAGACTGCATTTGCTCAGTTAATAAAATAGCTGTCACTTCTCCGTTCGGTTCCTCTAAAAATTTTAATATCATGTTAGCAGATGCAATATTGAGTCGGTCTGCATGATGAAGTACATAAACTTTACGCCCTTCTTCAACACCCATCATCTTCATTTCTGCAATGAGTTCTCTAATTTGATCAATTTTAATAAATTGCCCCTCTGGATAAATTTGATGAATATTAGGATGGTTTCCCGAATCAACACGTCTGCAATTTCGACATGTTTCACATGGAACATTTTGATGAGGTTGCTCGCAAAGCATTAATTTGACAAAAAATTGCATGATAGCCGATTTTCCTGTCCCTTTTTCACCATCAAAAATATATGCATGTGCTAATCTATTTTTGTCAAAAATCGTTTGAAGCTGTTTCATTACGACTGGTTGTAGTGTGAATAGCTCGTCAACATTCTTGGCCATTTTCATTAAATTCCTTCCTCTATCAACTACGCATTGGCGTAATTGTACCTGCTGCTGCCGCTTCGCTTTCGCGCAAAAAACATCTGCTGCTACGCTTTCGGTACAAAATATATCTTTCACTGACGCATCGTTATCACTTCACTTTTACGAGGATAAACAATATATCAGGATTCTGAAATGTGTTAGGTGAACACAATGTAGAGCATTTCAGTAATACCACTAAATGTAGAATTTTCTGTTAGCTGTTGTGCCTGTAGCTAGTACATCTACTCATATTTAGGCAGAAGAGATTTTCCTCTTGTTAAATAAAACATCTTTCCATTAGGCATAAGCTAATTACCTTAACTAGCTTATTTCAAAATTATTTACATCTGCAGGAAGCTTAATTTCACTGATTAGCTTAAACCATTTGTATTCTCTCATATATAAGGGCCCCTTGCTGAATGAATTCGAAAAAAGCCCGCGCCTACAAGTGAAAAGACACGGGTTTTACATATATAAATTGATTAATAAGCCTTTAATCTCACCGATTTTATCGAGAAGGTCTATTGCTTCCTTTTCCTCATCTAAAAGATCTTGTGCAAGCTCCACGAGACGAGTATCGATTGTTTCGATTATTTTTAAGCGTCTTCCTTCACCGAAGCGATTCCATGTATGTGATTGTTTTAATTCCATACCATGCTCTACAGTTTCCTGTAAGAAACGCTTCACAAGCATTTTAAATCGAGCAAGTTCACGTAAATTACGCGATCTTGCAACACGATCTCCAGCAGTAGAAATATCCCCTAATAATCGTGTTAGCTGTTCAGTCTGCAGTTTAGAGCCTTGCTTGACGATCATATCACCGAAACGGTTATTCTGATTATTATTTAGCAGTGGCTCTTTGCGATTAGTATTTAATCCAACACGTAAATCTTGATTGATTTTCAAGCTGTATTCGCCCCCACTTGCTTTCTTAACAACTTCGCCTTATTTAGCGAACTTGCCCCTTATCTATATCTATTCAATATTTCCCACAGAAAACTTCGCGTCTTGAATTAGCATTGCGCGAAACACAATACTAATTCAAAATCTGACGCGAAGACTCTTGGTATATTAAATACTTTACTGTTAAAAATTAAAAATGGTGAAATTGTTCAATTGGTAAAACAAATACAGTAGCTCCTCCTACCTCTACTTCCACAGGATAAGGTATATAAGAATCTGCGTTACCGCCTAATGGTGAAACCGGGGCAACCATTTGTTCGCGCGCTCGACAATTATCACGGATTATATCTAAAACTTTGGGTATGAGGGAGTCTTCCGTTCCAATGAGAAACGTCGTATTACCAGAGCGTAAAAAGCCTCCTGTACTCGCTAATTTTGTTGCGCGAAACTGATTTTTCGTTAAAGCATTCGATAAGCGGCTACTATCCTGATCTTGCACCACAGCTACGACTAACTTCATTCGCACTCACCCCTTTTATAAAATTAACCTTCATAGGTTTTAAAATCGTATAACCACAATTCAGATTGATTCTGTAACATCTAATGAAAACTCTAATTCTTATTTTAAAGGTTTATCACCCGTAAAACAAAAATTAATTAGATGTTACCATTATATCACAATACGGTAGACAACTTCACATTTTTACTGCATTACCTCAGACAATAATGACCATACATCTTCCACCACACGCTCAATATTTTGGTCTGCATTGACCACATATATACGCTCAGGGTAACGTTCTACCAATTGTAAATACCCTTCACGAACCTTATCATGAAAGGCCAAGCTTTCAACGTCTAAGCGGTTCACTTCTCGCTCTCCATGTGCATGAATACGCGCTAAACCAACCTCTGGTGCCAGATCAAATAAAATCGTGATATCTGGTAACTTCTTGCCTATTGCAAACTCATTAATAGATAGTACTTCATCTACACCAATACCACGAGCGTATCCTTGATAAGCTAAAGATGAATCGATAAAGCGATCACAAATAACCATCCTCCCAGCATCTAAAGCTGGTCGAACCTTTTCAAAATAATGCTGACTTCTCGCAGCTGCATATAATAACGCCTCAGTACGTTCATCCATCGCCGTATGTGCTGGGTTTAAAATGATGGTACGAATTTTTTCAGCAATCTCAATACCGCCTGGCTCTCTCGTCGCTAATACATCTATATTTTCTAGTGCAAATCGCTCAGCAATCTTTTGAATGATTGTTGTTTTCCCAGCACCTTCTGGACCTTCAAATGTTATAAATAAATTGCAATTCATGCTGTTATTGCCTCCAACTATTTAATGACCTCAATCATTTTTTCTTCTAAACGATGATTCCCTTGGAAAGTTGCATCAGTTGCTAACAACTCCTCAAGCTGACTCAACTTTGACACTGTAATTTTTTCTCCCGGAACTAGTAATGGAATACCGGGCGGGTAAGGAATAATCATACTTGCAGCAATTCGTCCCATTGCACGCATATATGGAAGCCATTCCTTATCTAAATTGGCTATTTCTTCGAACGTGCAGGTAGGTTCGGAAATCGCTATAAAATTATATGCTGTTTGCGTAGCAATAAGTTTTTCTGTTTTTTTCATGGATAATAACGCTGTCACGGCATCCTTAATACGAACACGTATTTCGGCAAATGGGTAAATATGTCCAAGCTTCAAAAGTGGTAATACAAGTAATACTTGATGAGCGTCTGCTAGCTCCGCATAAATTTGTTTGGCTTCTAATGCCTCTTGCAATTGAAAGCCACTATAGCCATCCACACGAAGCAGTAGCTTTAAAGGATCATCTACCTCAATGACATGAAGTGAACCAATGGCACGTAATGCTTCAACCCACTGATTTTTTTTCTCTATTATATATGCACCATCACTCTCCATATATGTCTGTATATAATAACGTGCATCGTCTAATGATGCTAATAATAAATAAGATGGACTGCTAGATTGGAGCATACGTAAATAGTGATTAATTTTATCGACATTAACTAGTTCTGAATTAACATGCATAAAAGATGCCATCGTCATGGCTGGTAATGTTTTATGCGCAGATTGTACAACAACATCTGCCCCGTATGTCAAAGCAGACGGCTGAAATAATGCGCAAGCGCTGAAATGAGCTCCGTGCGCTTCATCTACCAAGACCGGTATACTTTTTTCATGACAATAGGCAATCTGTTGCTGTATTTCTTTAGAAACCATACCGTAATAAGTTGGATACGTTAGAACAACAGCCTTCGCCTTTGGATAATTATCTACTGCTTCTTTAAGATTTGTAAATGAAATATGAGTGGCAGTTAATGTTCGATCATCCCAGTGCGGTGAAACATATATAGGCTTTGCTCCAACAAGCTCAATAGCATGAAAAATAGATTTGTGGGCATTACGTTGCACAATAACTTGATCGCCTTTCTTGCATGTGGCATAAATCATTGCTAAATTCCCTACAGTCGTGCCTCCTACTAAAAAGAAACTTTTCATTGCTCCATATGTATCCGCAAGTAGAACTTCTGCCTCAAAAATTATTTCCTCTGGATGATGTAAATCATCCAGACCCGATAATTCGGTCACATCATAACGCATTACATCCTTGAAAGCTTGGGGTAAGTGTGACAATTCTCCATGCTTATGACCTGGCACATGAAAAGAAATATTTTGTTGTTGTCGAAAACGCTCTAGTCCTTCCACAATTGGCTTTTTCTTTTGCAAAGCAAGACACCCATTTCCATTATATTGTCCTTTAATTATACGGGATTCCCGTAGGATAAAAAAGCAATCCTACGAAATAGATAAGATAGCTCCATCATAGTACCGTTCATTATAAAAAGAGTCCCGATTCTATTTCATCCAAGCCGCTCCACTTTCTAGTACACCTATCATCTATCTAGACAAGCATCTATTATATAAGATGCATTTCTTAAATAACCTTCTTCCATTCCAGTAACCAAGCAAAATTGCCTTCCAGATTATTATTTCATATAAAACACAAATAAAAAAAGACCAAAGATTTCTCTTTGATCTTTTTACAGGTGCCTAGCGACGTCCTACTCTCACAGGGGGAAGCCCCCAACTACCATCGGCGCTAAAGAGCTTAACTTCCGTGTTCGGTATGGGAACGGGTGTGACCTCTTTGCCATCATCACTAGACTATTGTCGGCTTTCTATATACAGCGTATTTCTTTGTCAGCTTCATTCGTTCAGTCAGTCACGTACTTGGGTACGTTCCTTCCTTCTCTCAATCGCTTCCTCGAACTACTTGTATCTTGAAACCCTATGTAGAAAGATGTTGTTCTTTCAAAACTGGATAAACGGTACATTGAATGTTTCAAACATTTTGGTTAAGTCCTCGATCGATTAGTATTCGTCAGCTCCATGTGTCACCACACTTCCACCTCGAACCTATCTACCTCATCGTCTTTGAGGGATCTTACTTACTTGCGTAATGGGAAATCTCATCTTGAGGGGGGCTTCATGCTTAGATGCTTTCAGCACTTATCCCGTCCACACATAGCTACCCAGCGATGCCTTTGGCAAGACAACTGGTACACCAGCGGTGTGTCCATCCCGGTCCTCTCGTACTAAGGACAGCTCCTCTCAAATTTCCTACGCCCACGACGGATAGGGACCGAACTGTCTCACGACGTTCTGAACCCAGCTCGCGTACCGCTTTAATGGGCGAACAGCCCAACCCTTGGGACCGACTACAGCCCCAGGATGCGATGAGCCGACATCGAGGTGCCAAACCTCCCCGTCGATGTGGACTCTTGGGGGAGATAAGCCTGTTATCCCCGGGGTAGCTTTTATCCGTTGAGCGATGGCCCTTCCATGCGGAACCACCGGATCACTAAGCCCGTCTTTCGACCCTGCTCGACTTGTAGGTCTCGCAGTCAAGCTCCCTTGTGCCTTTACACTCTACGAATGATTTCCAACCATTCTGAGGGAACCTTTGGGCGCCTCCGTTACCTTTTAGGAGGCGACCGCCCCAGTCAAACTGTCCGCCTGACACTGTCTCCTGCCCCGCTAAGGGGCATGGGTTAGAATTTCAATACAACCAGGGTAGTATCCCACCGACGCCTCCTTCGAAGCTGGCGCTCCGAGATCTCTGGCTCCTACCTATCCTGTACAAGTTGTACCAAAATTCAATATCAGGCTACAGTAAAGCTCCACGGGGTCTTTCCGTCCTGTCGCGGGTAACCTGCATCTTCACAGGTACTATAATTTCACCGAGTCTCTCGTTGAGACAGTGCCCAGATCGTTACGCCTTTCGTGCGGGTCGGAACTTACCCGACAAGGAATTTCGCTACCTTAGGACCGTTATAGTTACGGCCGCCGTTTACTGGGGCTTCAATTCGCAGCTTCGCTTGCGCTAACCACTCCTCTTAACCTTCCAGCACCGGGCAGGCGTCAGCCCCTATACGTCACCTTACGGTTTTGCAGAGACCTGTGTTTTTGCTAAACAGTCGCCTGGGCCTATTCACTGCGGCTCTCATGCGCTTGCACGCTCAAGAGCACCCCTTCTCCCGAAGTTACGGGGTCATTTTGCCGAGTTCCTTAACGAGAGTTCTCTCGCACACCTTAGGATTCTCTCCTCGACTACCTGTGTCGGTTTGCGGTACGGGCACCTCTCACCTCGATAGAGGCTTTTCTTGGCAGTGTGAAATCAGGAACTTCGTCCTTAAAGGACTCGCCATCACAGCTCAACGTTACAGTGTGCGGATTTGCCTACACACACGCCTTACTGCTTGGACGCGCACAACCAACGGCGCGCTTACCCTATCCTACTGCGTCCCCCCATTTCTCAAACGGTGAGGAGGTGGTACAGGAATATCAACCTGTTGTCCATCGCCTACGCCTATCGGCCTCGGCTTAGGTCCCGACTAACCCTGAGCGGACGAGCCTTCCTCAGGAAACCTTAGTCATACGGTGGACGGGATTCTCACCCGTCTTTCGCTACTCATACCGGCATTCTCACTTCTAAGCGCTCCACCAGTCCTTCCGGTCTGACTTCAACGCACTTAGAACGCTCTCCTACCACTGACATCGTAGATGTCAATCCACAGCTTCGGTGAATCGTTTAGCCCCGATACATTTTCGGCGCAGCGTCACTCGACCAGTGAGCTATTACGCACTCTTTAAATGATGGCTGCTTCTAAGCCAACATCCTGGTTGTCTATGCAACGCCACATCCTTTTCCACTTAACGATTACTTTGGGACCTTAGCTGGTGGTCTGGGCTGTTTCCCTTTTGACTACGGATCTTATCACTCGCAGTCTGACTCCCGTGTATAAATATCTGGCATTCGGAGTTTGTCTGAATTCGGTAAACCGGGATGGCCCCCTAGTCCAAACAGTGCTCTACCTCCAGTATTCTCATCACGAGGCTAGCCCTAAAGCTATTTCGGAGAGAACCAGCTATCTCCAGGTTCGATTGGAATTTCTCCGCTACCCACACCTCATCCCCGCACTTTTCAACGTGCGTGGGTTCGGGCCTCCAGTAAGTGTTACCTCACCTTCACCCTGGACATGGGTAGATCACCTGGTTTCGGGTCTACGACCACGTACTAATTCGCCCTATTCAGACTCGCTTTCGCTGCGGCTCCGTCTTCTAAAACTTAACCTCGCACGTAATCGTAACTCGCCGGTTCATTCTACAAAAGGCACGCTATCACCCATTAACGGGCTCTAACTACTTGTAGGCACACGGTTTCAGGATCTATTTCACTCCCCTTCCGGGGTGCTTTTCACCTTTCCCTCACGGTACTGGTTCACTATCGGTCACTAGGTAGTATTTAGCCTTGGGAGATGGTCCTCCCAGATTCCGACGGAATTTCACGTGTTCCGCCGTACTCAGGATCCACTCAGGAGGGAATGAACTTTCGACTACAGGGCTATTACCTGCTCTGGCGGACCTTTCCAAGTCGCTTCATCTAACTCATTCTTTTGTAACTCCGTATAGAGTGTCCTACAACCCCAAGAGGCAAGCCTCTTGGTTTGGGCTCTTCCCGTTTCGCTCGCCGCTACTCAGGGAATCGATTTTTCTTTCTCTTCCTCCAGGTACTTAGATGTTTCAGTTCCCTGGGTCTGCCTTCAAGACGCTATGTATTCACGTCAAGATACTACGCAATTAAACGTAGTGGGTTCCCCCATTCGGAAATCTCCGGATCAAAGCTCACTTACAGCTCCCCGAAGCATATCGGTGTTAGTGCCGTCCTTCTTCGGCTCCTAGTGCCAAGGCATTCGCCGTGCGCCCTTAATAACTTAACCGTCAGCTTTCAATATACATCGTAATACATCGTCAGCTTTAATCGTTCGCTCAGTCACGTACTAAGGTACGCTCCTTCACTTACTCAATCGCTTCCTTGCCTTACTCGTATCTTGAAACCTTCATCTGTTATTAAGCCTAAAAAACTTAAAAAAATAAATGTGTTTGTTACTATTTCAATGTCGTTTTATCCAGTTTTCAAAGAACAAGTTTTGAAGTGTTTCATTCAGAAGAATGAACCTTCAAAACTGAACGCAAAACGTAATCTTACAAACCCAAGGTTTGTATTCCGAAAATATCCTTAGAAAGGAGGTGATCCAGCCGCACCTTCCGATACGGCTACCTTGTTACGACTTCACCCCAATCATCTATCCCACCTTCGGCGGCTGGCTCCAAAAAGGTTACCTCACCGACTTCGGGTGTTACAAACTCTCGTGGTGTGACGGGCGGTGTGTACAAGGCCCGGGAACGTATTCACCGCGGCATGCTGATCCGCGATTACTAGCGATTCCGGCTTCATGTAGGCGAGTTGCAGCCTACAATCCGAACTGAGAACGACTTTATCGGATTAGCTCCCCCTCGCGGGTTGGCAACCGTTTGTATCGTCCATTGTAGCACGTGTGTAGCCCAGGTCATAAGGGGCATGATGATTTGACGTCATCCCCACCTTCCTCCGGTTTGTCACCGGCAGTCACCTTAGAGTGCCCAACTAAATGATGGCAACTAAGATCAAGGGTTGCGCTCGTTGCGGGACTTAACCCAACATCTCACGACACGAGCTGACGACAACCATGCACCACCTGTCACCGTTGTCCCCGAAGGGAAAACTGTATCTCTACAGTGGTCAATGGGATGTCAAGACCTGGTAAGGTTCTTCGCGTTGCTTCGAATTAAACCACATGCTCCACCGCTTGTGCGGGCCCCCGTCAATTCCTTTGAGTTTCAGTCTTGCGACCGTACTCCCCAGGCGGAGTGCTTAATGCGTTAGCTGCAGCACTAAGGGGCGGAAACCCCCTAACACTTAGCACTCATCGTTTACGGCGTGGACTACCAGGGTATCTAATCCTGTTTGCTCCCCACGCTTTCGCGCCTCAGTGTCAGTTACAGACCAGATAGTCGCCTTCGCCACTGGTGTTCCTCCAAATCTCTACGCATTTCACCGCTACACTTGGAATTCCACTATCCTCTTCTGCACTCAAGTTCCCCAGTTTCCAATGACCCTCCACGGTTGAGCCGTGGGCTTTCACATCAGACTTAAGAAACCACCTGCGCGCGCTTTACGCCCAATAATTCCGGACAACGCTTGCCACCTACGTATTACCGCGGCTGCTGGCACGTAGTTAGCCGTGGCTTTCTAATAAGGTACCGTCAAGGCACAGCCAGTTACTACTGTACTTGTTCTTCCCTTACAACAGAGTTTTACGAACCGAAATCCTTCTTCACTCACGCGGCGTTGCTCCATCAGGCTTTCGCCCATTGTGGAAGATTCCCTACTGCTGCCTCCCGTAGGAGTCTGGGCCGTGTCTCAGTCCCAGTGTGGCCGATCACCCTCTCAGGTCGGCTACGCATCGTCGCCTTGGTGAGCCGTTACCTCACCAACTAGCTAATGCGCCGCGGGCCCATCCTATAGTGACAGCCGAAACCGTCTTTCAGTCTTTCACCATGAAGTGAAAGAGATTATTTGGTATTAGCCCCGGTTTCCCGGAGTTATCCCAAACTATAAGGTAGGTTGCCCACGTGTTACTCACCCGTCCGCCGCTAAATCAGAGGAAGCAAGCTTCCTCATCATTCGCTCGACTTGCATGTATTAGGCACGCCGCCAGCGTTCGTCCTGAGCCAGGATCAAACTCTCCATAAAAGAAATTTGATAAGCTCAAATTGTTTTGCTGGCATCAATTTTGATGTCCAAAATTTTGTTTTGTTCACTAACCGGAGTTAGCTACTAAAAACTATATTGATTACGTTTTGCTTGTTCAGTTTTCAAGGTTCATTTCGTCGTCGCTTGTTTCAGCAACTCTTATATCATAACACGTTATGTTTTATGATGTCAACAATTATTTTTGAATGAATTGTTTTGTGAAGTTTTTTTCAACAGTTATCTTAACGACTCTTATTACTATATCACAATATTTTCAATTTGCAAGTGATTTATAAGAAATAGATTAAAAAAGTAATTCCTAGTACTCCTGGGATACCTAACACTGCAATTGTAGTAACTGAAAATAGATTAATCGGTACATTGTAGCCACTATAACCAACAGCTAGATGAATAATGAATAATAGTAAAAAAGCAAAGGCGAATCGAAACCAAAAAACTGAGAATCCTTCTAATACTTTCCCTAACTTAATGTGCTTTCCTACTATATAAAGAAATAGAAGCGCTACAGGAACACCAATACTTACTATTACGATCCACGGCATATGCTTGCCTCCTTCGATAATAATTATGTAAATATATGATTTCCATTTCGCTTCTATAACTCTAAAAATTATTATTTAATTAATACTCGCCGAATTCTGGCTTCTTTGAACAAATAATAATGAATACTCTCCGCCGCTTTCCGTCGGGCAATGATTTCTAAATCATAATCATCTACTAGTTCTTCAATTATTTTCGATTGTTGTAAATCCTCTTTTGTTTCTTTAATAAGGTCTACAAGTTTTTCATCAAATTCCTTTTTTAGTTTTCCTTTATTGCGGAAGAACATCTCAATCCCTCACTCATAACTCTCGACGGCCTTCCATTGCCTTCGATAACGTTACTTCATCAGCATATTCTAAATCTCCACCTACTGGTAGACCGTGTGCAATGCGCGTTGTGCGAATACCAGATGGTTTCACTAGACGCGATATATACATCGCTGTTGCTTCGCCTTCAATAGTAGAATTTGTTGCTAAAATCAGCTCCTGCACAGTTTCATCTTGCAAGCGTACTAATAGTGACGCCACATTGATATCCTCCGGCCCAACGCCATCCATCGGCGAAATAGCTCCCTGCAGTACGTGGTACTTACCATTGTAATCACGCATTTTTTCCATCGCAATAACATCTTTTGTATCTTGTACAACGCAAATAACAGAAGCATCACGTTGTTTGTCAGTACAAATATGGCATGGGTCTACATCGGTAATGTTGCCGCAGACAGAACAATAGCTTAAATTCCGCTTTGCATCAATTAAAGCCTTCGAGAAAGAAAGTACATCTTCTTCCTTCATCGTTAACACAAAAAACGCCAGTCGAGCCGCAGTTTTCGGCCCGATCCCTGGCAATTTCATAAAACTATCGATTAGTTTAGATATGGGTTCTGGGTAGTACATATATTTTACCTCCTAGAACGGAAGGTTCATGCCTTGAGTGAATTTACCCATTGTTGCATTTGTTTTTTCTTCTACTTTTTTAAGCGCTTCATTTGTTGCAACAACGATTAAATCTTGTAGCATTTCGATATCATCTGGGTCTACTACTGACGCATCAAGATTCACTTCAACTACTTCACGTTGACCTGTTACAGCCACTTTAACCATACCGCCGCCAGCAGTACCTTCAAACTGTTCAACATTTAAAGCCTCTTGAGCTTCCATCATTTCCTTTTGCATTTTTTGCATTTTTTTCATCATACCTTGCATATTTCCCATTCCACGCATAAACAAATTCCTCCTAAGTAATTAATCTTCAATTATTTCAACAAAATCTTTACCGAACAACTTTTCCGCTTCCGTCACCAGTGGATCCTGTGATGCAAGCGGTTGTGAATCGTCGATAAAGGGTTCTTCTGGCATTTCTGCCGGTGGTGGTTCTAATAACTCAACATCACGATCAATGGTTGAGTGCGCTTTCTTTTGATGCATGCCGTGATCACGAATAAATTCTTCACGCAGCTTTAGCCAAGTCTCTTCAGGCGTACATAACATTTCGTACATGATGCCAGTTTGCCCTGCAATTAATTGTGTGAAGTGAGCTTTTAGCGCATGATTATCAGCAACCATTTGACAATGAATATCATACTTGAATTTTAACACAAAAGCACTTGAAGATGCCGCAACAGGTTCAGCTTCCGCTAATAGAGCGGATTGTGACTTTTGCATTTGGTTCAACGCTTGTGCCCACACAGCTTTAACACGTTGTACTTCCTGTTTCGTAGCATCCTTTAATATTTCTTGAATACGTCCGGTCGGGGCCTTATAGCCATTTGGATTTTTTGCACGTGGACGTTGTTCCTTAGACGTCTGCGTGGTTTGCGCAGGCACTCCATTTTGCAATTGCGCTGATAATTGCTGAACCATTTGCTCAAGTGCCACTATTTTTTGCGCGAGCTCAGGGCTCACCGTTGTTTCTCCTGAAGTGCTCACTTGATTAATGACTCCACCTGAAAACTGCGTCATTTTTAGCAAAGCTGTTTCTAAATAAATTTTCGTATGATGAGAGAAACGCATTTCTTGCTGTGTTTTCGCTAAAATGTCAATATAGCCGTAAAGCATATCCGGTGCAAAATCATGCGCTAAAGCAAACACTCGCTCCTCTGGTGATACTAGCTCTAACAAATCCGCTAATCCCTCGCTTGTTTGCAGTAGCAGTAAATCGCGGAAAAATGTAATTAAATCTTCTGACAGACGAAGTGGGTCCTTCCCATCGGCAATAAGTTGTTCTAATAACGCAAGCATTTGCGCGACATCTTTCACCTTTAAAGCTTCTGCTAAATCATAAAAAACTTCCTGGCTAATCGACCCTGTAACAAGTAGTGCATCTTCTAGCTTTAAGAGTTCACCACTGAAGGAGACGACTTGGTCTAACAAACTTAGAGCATCTCGCATACCGCCAGCAGCAGATTGTGCAATAACCTTTAAACCTTGTTCTTCATAAGGTAGCTCGATGTCTTCTAATACAATTTTCATCCGTTCAATAATATCGTTCGTCGAAAGTCGCTTAAAGTCAAAACGCTGACAACGAGAAATAATCGTAGCTGGCAATTTATGCGGCTCTGTCGTTGCTAATATAAATACGGCATGTGACGGTGGTTCTTCTAATGTTTTTAATAGTGCATTGAAGGCACTTGTAGAAAGCATATGCACTTCGTCAATGATATACACTTTAAATCTGCTACTCGCAGGTGCAAAACGAACCTTTTCAATAATGTCGCGTATTTCCTCAACACGCGAATTAGATGCAGCATCAAATTCAATTACGTCTGGATGAGAACCATCTGTAATGCTTAAACAAGTTGCACACTCATTACATGGCTCATTTGACGGAGCACGCTCACAGTTTAATGCCTTTGCAAAAATTTTAGCCGCGCTCGTTTTCCCAGTACCACGTGGACCAGAAAACAGATACGCGTGCGTTGTTTTATTCGCTAGGAGAGCATTTTGTAGCGTTCTTTTGACATGCGCTTGACCTGACATCTCACGAAATGATTGTGGTCTATACACACGATAAAATGCTTGATACGTCAATGATTTCCTCTCCTCTTCTTTTTAAATATGATAGCTCTATTATAGCACTGGCTGCTTTATTAATAAAACCGTGTTGTCACTTTTCTCATAGAAAAAAACGCATTCGCCTACAATAGACGAATGCGTTTGAATTGGCAATTTAATGCCGTGCACCTTTCTTCGACAGCCGCACATAAGCGTTACTCTTGTCGTTAGCTCAGATTAGGCAACCCCGCGGCACATGAATAATACCACTTAATGCTGCTTCCTTCCGGACCTGACATAGTTCATGGGTATCCATTGCGCAGGACCCAATCGTCAACACTACGTGCAAAAGGCAGACCAAACAATACGGACAGCCTCGAAAAAGGAATTCAGTCTCGCTAGAGCGGATTGCGAGTTACAGGACACCGCTACCTTCCCACCTAGCACGGCAATTTCTAGTATACTTTCAGTTTTCATAAAATGCAACGAAATGCACAAATTATTTATATTCTAAATTTTATTTCTGCATTGTAAAAAAGACAATTTTAGAAAACTTGAAAAAAATCCAGAAAAGTATTGACTTGATATTCAATACATGATAAATTAGTTCTTGTCGATAAGACACTGCAACAATATACTATGGAGGTATACCCAAGTCTGGCTGAAGGGATCGGTCTTGAAAACCGACAGGCGGGTAACACCGCGCGGGGGTTCGAATCCCTCTACCTCCTCCAGTTTTTAAATCCGACTACATGATGTAGCCGTTTTTTTTTGCCTAAAATTTGCAACTCATACTTCTAGATGCCACTTCCACTTAGGTTGTGGTATTTTTTTATTAGATATCTCACTCGACTAATATAGATTAGGGAGGATGCTTGAAAATGTTCACGAAAGTTTTGATATCCCGCGCTACGCTCACATGGGTTTTTATGATTGCCTTATTTACAGCAGTCGGTAGTGAAATAAAAATTATGCCGTTTAATGATACAACGTTCCGCTTTGGATTAGGCAGTATCATTTTCTTTTTATGTACTCTGCTGAAGCCTACTCCAATTATCTTAGCAGGGATTATCACAAGTGCAGTGACTACAATTTTCCGAGTCACTGTTAATTACAGCACACAAGATATTTCAGTAATAGATGGTTTTTTTACCCATTTGCCTGCAGCTATATTTTACTTATTATTTGCAATATGCCTGCATCAATTAAATATCCATCAATATCGTGAAAAACCGTTAAAGCTTGGGCTCCTGGTAGCCTTTAGTGAAGTCACGAGTAATCTTGGTGAACAGCTAGCGCGATTTCTTGTACAATCGTATAATTTTGTATTAGTACATGACTTTCTTATACTATTAGCTGTTGCCTTGCTACGAAGCTTTTTTGTGGTTGGTATCTATAGTTCAATTTTAATTGCTGAGCAAAAAAAGCGGGTACAAGAAATGCTTAATGTTGGTTCTGATTTATATGTAGAAACTTTATATCTAAAAAAATCTATGAATCATATAGAAACTATTACGGCTAGTGGTTTTGATTTATATCGACAATTAAAAATTCAAGGCTTCCGTACGGAAAGTTTACAAGCTCTGCATATTGCCCAGGAAATTCATGAAGTAAAGAAAGATTCACAACGTATTTATGCGGGTATTTCAAAAATTGTAGGTGAAAAGAGCTTTGGCTCCATTCGATTGTCAGAATTATTACATTATATAGAGGACGGTAATAGTAAATATAGTGAAATGCTCGGAAAAGATATACAATTTAAAATCAATTTTGATATTGATTTTCCAACAGAGGAACATATTGCGTTACTTGCTCTATTAAATAATTTAACAGCTAATGCCATTGAAGCAATAGAAGAATACGGCGTTATCGCTATTGCTATTCAGCAGCAAGAAGATGATACTGTAATAACCGTATGCGATAACGGAAAGGGCATTCCACAAAATGAGCTCTCTATTATTTTTGAGCCTGGTTATACTACTAAGTATAATGTTGAAGGTGTAGCAGCAACTGGTATTGGACTCTCACATGTAGCAGCACTAATAGCAAAATTAAACGGGTCAATCACCGTAGAATCAAATGACCAAAAAACGATGTTTAAAATTATCATTCCTACGCAAACTATTCAAACGGGAGAGACTTAAATGAGATATTTTATTGTAGATGATGATCGTGCAAGCCGGGTCATGCTAAAGCAAATTATTGAAGATAGTGGTTTAGGTACCGTCATTGGTGAAGCGCGCAATGGTGAAGACGCCATACCACAGATATTAATGACACAGCCAGAGTTTGTACTAATCGATTTACTTATGCCAAAGCTAGATGGTATTGCAACAGTAGAACATCTAATTCAAAATCGCTTTGAGGGACAATTTATCATGATTTCTCAGGTAGTGAATAAGGAAATGGTCGGTGAGGCGTATGAACAAGGTATTGATTTCTTTATTCATAAGCCGATTAACCGAATTGAGGTCGAAAACGTGTTACGTAAAACAACTGAACAATTTCGACTAAAAAACTCACTCTTGGTTATTCGCCAATCGCTTACTAGCATTGAAATAAGTGAACAAAAAAATCATAAGGCAACATCCCGTGATCATATTCAATCGATACTTAATGATATGGGCATTGTCGGTGAAATTGGTAGCGAAGATATAATTGCCATTATCGAGACATTACTAGCACATCAGCATAAGATTGCACCGCTTCCTCCATTAAAAGAGCTATATGAAGAAATAGCCGCTGTCACAAAAACGACTCCTGATGAAATATTGAAGGAAAGTAAAGCCATAGAACAGCGTGTACGTCGTACGATTTTAGCAGCGATGATAAATTTGGCCAATTTAGGTGTAGTTGATTACACAAACTCAGAATTTGAATATTATGCACCGCGATACTTTGATTTTAAAGAGATTCGGCAGCTCATGAAGCAAATTGAGGATCATGGTAATCGTAAAGCAAAGGTGAATATAAAGAAGTTTATTCAAGTGTTATATTCAGACATTTTAACAAAATTAAATTAATTTTCTCGGATTTTGTCGGATTTTATAAGTCCTCCGTATTATTAAAGTAAGGCGTGTCCTAAAAATTTTAATATTAGGAGGAACGAAGATTTTGAAAAAGAAATTTAAGATCAGTTTAGCCACTCAAATTCTAATTGGTTTGACTTTAGGGATCATTGTTGGTGGTATTTTTTATGGAAACCCCAATATTGAAAAATATCTACAACCACTAGGGGATATCTTTCTACATCTGATTAAGATGATTGTTGTTCCAATTATTATTTCTACATTAATCGTTGGTGTTGCTGGAACAGGCGACATGAAACAACTTGGGCGATTAGGCGGGAAGTCACTTATTTACTTTGAAGTTATTACAACAGTCGCAATTGTTGTCGGATTACTTTCGGCAAATCTGTTCCAACCAGGTGCTGGTATAAATATGAACGAACTTTCTCAAGGGGATATTTCGAAATACGTTTCGACGACTGAGGAAGTACAACATGAAGGACCTTTCGATATTATTGTAGGTATTGTACCAACTAATATTATCCAATCTATGGCTGAAGGCGATATGCTTGCTATTATCTTCTTCTCTGTCATCTTCGGTCTGGGTGTTGCTGCCGTTGGTGAACGAGGAAAGCCAGTTTTAGGATTCTTCCAAGGTGTAGCTGATGCTATGTTCTGGGTAACAAACCTTGTGATGAAATTTGCTCCAATTGGGGTATTTGGTTTAATTGGTGTAACCGTTTCCAAATATGGATTTGCTTCCCTAGTACCACTTGCCAAACTTGCTATACTTGTTTATGGAACAATGCTATTTTTCATCTTTGTCGTTCTTGGCATCGTAGCAAAAATCGCAGGTATCAGTATTTTCTACTTAATTAAAGTATTAAAAGATGAGTTAATTTTAGCATTCTCTACAGCTAGTTCGGAGGCTGTATTACCACGAATTATGATGAAGATGGAGAAATTAGGCGCACCGAAAGATATCGTATCATTTGTTATTCCAACAGGTTATTCCTTTAACTTAGATGGATCAACACTATACCAAGCGATTGCAGCGTTATTCATCGCACAAATGTATGGAATACACTTAAGTATTGGTGAACAAATTACATTAATGCTTGTATTAATGGTTACGTCTAAAGGGATTGCAGGTGTACCAGGCGTATCATTCGTTGTACTTCTTGCAACACTAGGTACTGTTGGTATTCCACTTGAAGGCTTAGCATTTATCGCAGGTATCGACCGTATTCTTGATATGGGACGTACAGTTGTAAACGTAATCGGTAACTCACTAGCATCATTAGTAATGGCGAAATGGGAAGGCCGTTTTGATAAAGAAAAAATGAAAAATTACTTTAAAGAAAATGAAAATTTAGCGTAGTCTAAATAAAAAAATCCTCACGATGTATCAATGCATCGTGAGGATTTTTTTATTTGGCTAACACTTTATCTAAATAGGCAATAATGGACTCTTTTCCATTTGAATGTGCATCTTGTGCGCGCACTTCGTCCTTTTCAACTTTTGCCTCAGCAGCGGCAACAATACGCGCTGCATCCTCCTGTGGTACCACAAGGACCCCATCTACATCCCCAACAATATAATCGCCTGGTTGAACAGTTACCCCACCAATAGCAATAGGTACATTTACTTGGCCGCCACCATTTTTATTGCCAGCTGCTACTGTTGTCCCAAGTGAAAACACAGGGAAATTCAGCTCACGAATAGCGGCAATATCACGAATGACACCATCTACTACGAAGCCCTGTACACCTATACCTTTTGCTAGTGAAACAACAAAATCTCCTGCTACAGCGCGATTCGTATTACCCTTTGCATCAATTACTAAAATATCACCCTCATTCGCAGCTCGGATGGCTTCTAGCACAGCACCATTTTCGCCATCTGGTAACCGAACAGTTATTGCGCGCCCAGCAATTTTAAAATGATCTGCTAATGGCTTAATAGCACTACGTAAATTCGTATGTCCTCCTGTTGCATCAGAAATCGCTGTCGTCGGTAAATGCTTAAAACTTACTTCCACTTTTGTCATGCATAACACCCCTATTATGATTTATGAAAGTCTTACACAAATATTGTAAATAAAACACAACTACATTGACTAGTTTTTTTTATCCTCTACTACTTTATATTCGATAAATATGGCGGAAACAGATGGAAATAAATCATTTGTATATGTTACTGTTAGGAGTAAATAAAAACTAAAGAAAACGAGGGTTATATGGATAGTCAAACGTTATATGAACAACGCAATAAAATTATTGCTGCTTTTCTAGTCGCTGCCTTTATCGGTTTATTTAATGAGACAGCCCTTAATATGGCTTTTGCCCAACTAATTGTAGATTTTAAAACAGACGCTTCTACTATTCAGTGGCTAACAACTGGGTATTTATTAACGCTCGGTATATTAGTACCTTTATCAGGATTTCTTATGCAGCGTTTTACAACGAGGCATTTATTTATTGTGTCATTACTATTTACGATTATCGGTACTGTAGTTTCAGCAATTTCGCCAACCTTTATATTATTACTTATTGGACGAATTATTCAGGCTATCGGAGCCGCCATTATTTTGCCTCTCATGATGCAGGTCGTACTCATGATTTATCCTATTAATCAACGTGGGGCTGCAATGGGAAAAATCGGCTTAGTTATCATTTTTGCACCTGCTATTGGCCCAACCATTGCAGGTTTCGTCATGGAACATTTCTCATGGCATTATATCTTCTGGATGAGCCTGCCATTCTTAATAATTTCATTGGTGCTCGGCTTAAAATTTGTGCAAAATGTGAGTGAAGTACATCCCGTTAAATTTGATGTATTGTCAATCATCCTTTCAACAATTGGCTTTGGAGGAGTAGTCTACGGATTCAGTATTTCTGGTAAGCTCGGCACATTTATAACAGCTGAAGTAATGATTGCTATCGGCATCGGTGTAATAGGAATTATACTTTTCTGTGTACGTCAATTAAAAATGGAACAACCGATGTTAAATTTAAAAGTGTTTTCATTCCCTATGTACAATATTGGCATTTTGATGGTCATTCTCGTACATATGACTATCTTAGCAACAATGGTATTACTTCCTATTTATCTGCAAAACATCTTACTTCTAGCACCAATGATTGCTGGTCTTTCTCTACTTCCTGGGGGTGTTATCAATGCCTTCATGGCTGTCGCTTCAGGTCATATTTTTGATCGTTTTGGTCCTCGTATTATGGTGCCAGTCGGTTTATTACTGGAAATTGTTGCACTTTTCGCATTACGTACAATTGATGTAGAAACATCTGTCTACTTTATCGTAGTTTTCCATATCCTAATGTTTGTCGGTATTTCACTTGCAAGTATGCCTGCACAAACAAATGGCTTAAATCAACTACCACGTCATTTGTATCCTGATGGTACTGCATTTATGAATACATTACAGCAGGTTGCAGGTGCAATTGGTACTGCAGTATCCATTACAATTATGTCAATCAGTACAACCAATTTTGTTAGAGTAAATGGAAAAACCGCTGATAATTCTTTTGCTGGTTCGATTATCGGTGTACAACATGCTCTAACTTTTGCATTGGTCCTGGCAATTATTGCACTTGTTTTATCATTCTTTATGAAACATGTACAAGATGAAAAATCGAGTAGGAGGGAGTGATTAACTCCCGACCTCTCACACCACCGTACGTACCGTTCGGTATACGGCGGTTCAATTAAGTTGATAACGCAAAGTTCCATAACGAGCTAATAGACTTTTGAGCCCTCGGGAACTCCAATAGGAGTTTCCGAGGGTTCTGTCTAGTATCGGGCTTTTAGATATTCTCCAGTAACTTTTACGTGAGTTGCCCCATTCGTAAGCCTTTCCTTTCGAGGCGCCTAACCCTATGAGTTTTCTCACCTTGGTTCTTGGTAGCTTCCAATCCTTCCACGTACACATTCGAAGTCTTCTTCTGATCCACGAATCGAAGTTCCTGAAAACACTTGGCGTATCTGCCAATGCGAAGTAACCGCACCACCCTATCAGGTATTGATTGAGTTCCTGGATACGATAATCCATCGAATAAGGTTTCTTCCTAGAGGTTATCTCTCGAATTTTGTTCTTCATCCGTTTCACGCTTTCTTTGGCGATGCGAACCTTTGGTTCTATACCATTAGTGATACTGAATCCAAGAAACTTCCTTTTCCAAGGACGGTCTACTGCTGACTTATTCAGGTTAACTTTCAACTTAAGTTTCCCTTCAATAAACCAAGTAACAGAGTTCTTGACCCGATTGCCTGATTTCTTTGTTTTCACATAGATATTGCAGTCATCGGCGTATCTTACAAATTTATGACCTCTTTCCTCCAATTCCTTGTCCAGTTCATCAAGTACGATGTTGGAAAGCAGTGGACTTAGGGACCTCCTTGCGGAGTACCTTCTTCACTAGTCGTCACGATACCATTTATCATGATGCCCGATTTCAAGTATTTACGGATTAACTTAAGCAGATGCTTATCTTCGATTCGTTTCGCAAGTACACCCATGAGCCTATCATGGTTCACCTTGTCGAAGAATTTCTCCAAGTCTATGTCCACTACCCAGCGATTCCCTTCCCGTATATATCCTTTTGCTTCCCTTATCGCATCATGAGCGCTTCGATTTGGTCGAAACCCGTAACTATGGTCTGAAAAAGTCGGGTCATATAGAAAAGTTAACACTTGGGCAATGGCTTGTTGAATAAAACGGTCTGTCACGGTAGGGATACCTAATAAACGCACACCACCAGCAGGTTTCGGGATTTCGACTCTGTGGACAGGCTGCGGTTCATAAGTTCCCTGAAGAAGTTCCATTTTCATGGTTTCCCAGTGTTGTAGGATATGCTTTCGTAGGTTTTGTACGGGCATTTCGTCGACACCGTGGCTCCCTTTATTACGCTCCACCCGTTTTAAGGCAGAGAGCAGATTTTCGCGTGACAGGATTCGTTCCATTAACATTGGTTACGCCTCTTTCCGTGAACAACAGTTCTTCTTATGCCAGTTCTGCTCCACCATCTTGAAGTCCCCCATGGGATTCACCATTTCCTCCTTCAAGCATGCCTTATCGGTTATCTGTGTTCTTCGCAGTTTACTGAATGCCAAGATGTTGTTCTCTCTTAATTGTTCAGCCCTTCCCATCCTTCTCGAGTCAGAATGGTACTACGGCTTCTGCTGACTTCTGATTGTTCAGCTATTCATCACTGAATAGGTTACCAAGTGTACTTGGCGTACCAACCAGACCTCCCCAGGTAAGAACGTAGTCTTTCCCTCCATCTATCTGCTTCATTTACTACCTATGACCTTCGGCAGAAAGGGCTTCGTTTTGTTATGCAAACTCACCCAGTCGTACATAGCCTTCTATGAAGTTCGTGTTCCTCAGACCGGAGGTTTGCCGCTCGCTTCCTTCAGATTCCGCGTCACCGCGAACACCCTTGCGTTAAGCTAACTATTACTTCTGCCTTCACAGTTCGGGACTTGCACCCTATAGACTACGCCCATGCTGGGCGCACATAAGAAGAGGCATGCGGCACCCTTGCCACATGCTTCTTTTAAATTAATGCTGTAAATTGTTTTGAACGTTCATCTAATGCCTCCGCAGCAGAAGCTATTTCAACAAAGTCACTAGATGTCACATTAATTTGTGCATTAGTTTGCTCAACTTTTTCAGCAATACGTGTAATACTTTCTGAGACCTGCCCAATTTCATGTACTATTCCCTCTACATTATCTTTCACTTCTGAAATGGACTGTTCCACCCTTACTGAAAGTTTTCTAACCTCTTTTGCTACAACATCAAAACCTCGTCCATATTCACCAGCTCTTGCCGCTTCAATAGCCGCATTCAATGCAAGTAAATTTGTTTGAGAAGCAATGTCCTGTATAGTTTTGACGATACCTTTAATCGATTCAGCCTGATTTTGCAACTGGGCAAGATTTCTCACATTCTCTCCCGATTCTTTTGAAACTTGTTGTATTGTTACTAGCAAACCCTCACTATTTTTTATGCCTGCCTCTGAACGACTATAGAGCTGGGTAGACATTTGCTTTAAGTTGTCTGCTACATTGATAATTGTATTTTGACGCTCAGTAATATTCGTTGCAATTTTTGATACGCCAATTACTTTTCTTGAATCATTCCCAAACACCGGCATGTACGTAGCCTCGAGCCAAATACTATCTCCATGGGCACCCATTCGTTTAATTTTATCCTGAAAGCTTTTTCCCGCTGCTAAATTGCGCCAAAAACTTTCATAACCAGGACTAATTACAAATTCAGGAAAGCAAAATTCTTGATGATTCTTTCCAATCATTTCATTCACTGTGTAGCCCATCGTTTTCGCAAAAAGCTCGTTCACATAGGCAACTTTGCGATTCATATCGAAGCGGATAATGGCTACATTGCGTTCAATTGCCTGAACCACTAAATCATCTGTTACGAGTGTGTCTGTCTTTTGCATAAAATCCACCCCAATCATTCCAATTTAAAATGAATAGCTCTTCCACTACCATTTTTTCAAAGTTTATTATTTCCATTATAATCTAATTAAGTGCACCCTACATAATAAGCGTTTTTACTTTTTTTTCACAAAAAAACATGGGCGATATTTGCCCATGTCTATTTAATGATTTCTAAAACTTCCTCTGGTGTCGTTGCTACACGAATTAATGATTTTTGTTCTGTACGGATAAAGCCTTCCTCTAACATTTTAGAAAAATGTTGCAGAAGTGCATCATAAAAACCATTCACATTATATAAAATAACCGGTTTTTCATGTAAACCTATTTGCGCCCATGTAAACACTTCAAAATATTCGTCCATCGTACCGCCTCCGCCTGGTAGGGCTACAAAGGCATCTGCTAACTCTACCATTTTGGCTTTTCGCACATGCATCGACTCAACAAAATGAATTTCTGTTAACGAGGCATGTGCTAATTCTCGCTTTTGTAAATGTGTTGGCATTACACCAATCACTTCCCCACCTGCTGTTAACACGGCATCTGCCACTTTTCCCATTAATCCTGTTTTTGAGCCACCGTACACAACACCATGTCCATTTTCCGCCAAAACCACACCAAGCTCTGTTGCCTTCTCAGCATAAATTGGGTTTAAACCTAATCCAGAGCCGCAATACACTGCTATTCTCATAATAAGTCCTCCTATTGCAAAAGACGTGATAACAATAAGCTTCATATTGTCCCACGTCTTTTGCGCATTTATTTTCTTAAATCAACTACTTATTCTTACTAGGCTATTATTAGTTATAAACTATGAGAGACTCCTATTTACGTAAATGGCTTGTTTGTTTTAGCATATGACTGATGCGACTCACAATTGATTCAATTGCGGCAGGATTTTTCAATAAATCATAATCATTAATATCTAAACGAAGCACTGGGCATGAATTAAAATTATTTATCCAATTCTCATAACGGTCATGCATCTCAACCCAATAATCATTCGGTGTTTGTTGCTCCATTGCACGACCACGCTCTTGTATGCGGCCTATGACATCATCAATCGGCCCTTCTAAATAGATAAGTAAATCTGGATGTGGGAAGTACGGAGTCATCACCATCGCGTCGAACAAATTTGTATACGTCTCATAATCAGTCGGGTTCATCGTTCCTTTATCGAAGTGCATCTTTGCAAAAATTCCTGTATCTTCATAGATAGAGCGATCTTGAATAAAACCACCACCGTATTCAAAAATACGTTTTTGTTCCTTAAAACGTTCAGCAAGGAAGTACACCTGAAGATGGAAGCTCCATTTTTCAAAGTCCTCATAAAATTTATCTAAATACGGATTTGTATCCACTTTTTCAAATGACGTACGGAAATTTAATGCCTCCGCCAGTGTCTTCGTCATTGTTGATTTTCCAACGCCAACTGTTCCGGCGATTGTTATTACCGTATGTGGTGGAATATCGTATTTTTCTCTCAAATTCATTGTTGCAAGCTCCTTTGTTGTAACGTATCCTTTATTATTTTTAGAATATATTGTAAATCACTTGGGTTTTTTACGAAGTCTAGATGATCACCGTTAAAGCGAATAACAGGAATTTGTGGATGCATCTTTTCAAAATGCTCAATAAAAGAATGATAATCTGCTACGAGCTGCTCCATATATTCACGCGAAATCATTTTTTCAAATTCGCGACCACGCTGGGCAATTCGCTTCATTAATGTATCCACACTCGCAGATAAATACACAACTACGTTCGGAACAGGCATGTCCTTCGTCAAAATTTGATAGATTTCTTCGTATTTATCATACTCAGTAGGTGCCAGCGTACGTTTAGCAAAAATTAGATTTTTAAAAATGTGGTAGTCTGCCACAACGGGAGTATCATCTGCCAAGCGAAATTTTTTTATATCTGTTAACTGTTTATAACGGTTACATAGGAAAAACATTTCCGTCTGGAAGCTCCATTCCTCAATGTCCTCATAAAACTTATTTAAAAAGGGATTTTCGTCTACTATTTCTTTTAATAGATGGTAATTAAATGTCGCCGCAATCTCTTTTGATAAAGAGGTCTTACCAACACCAATCGGACCTTCTACCGTAACAAATGGTACAGTCACTAGAAGCTCCTCCTTTACATTCTATGAATAAAGTTAAAATTAATCAGTGCTTTTCATTGTATCATAGTGAGAAAGTGAAAAACAGAATCAACATGCATTCTAAAAAAAATGCCCAGAAAAAAAGAGCCTGTGACAAAAGAGAAAAAGTGTTAGATTGACTGCTGTCGATCTAACACTTTTTTGCTGTAAGCGTTGATGTCCGCTACGGCGGACGCTTTCTGGGGGCGTGGCCTGAGCCTGTAGTCTCAGGCGTCACGCTAATCCCCCAGGAGTCGCCGCCTTCGCTACCACCAACTAGTGCTCTTTTCTAAATTTTATTTATTCCAAAAGGAAGAACGGCTAAATTTCCCTGCATTTTTAGATAGCAAAAATTTAATAACGCCTTTGCTCCTCTTTCTTAAAATTTAAAGTTATGTCCCAGCCTCGAATATTAGCTATAATTTTACTCGTTGTAAACGCAAGGCATTTAAGACGACTGATACTGAACTAAAAGCCATTGCCGCACCAGCAACCCAAGGTGCCAGTAGTCCCATTGCGGCAATTGGGATACCTAGAGTATTGTAAGCAAATGCCCAGAATAAGTTTTGTTTAATATTGCGCATTGTCTTACGACTCATAATGATTGCATCAGCGATACTGTTTAAGTCACCACGAATGAGTGTAATATCTGCAGCTTCCATCGCTACATCTGTACCTGTACCAATTGCCATCCCAATATTGGCTGTTGCAAGTGCTGGTGCATCATTAATACCGTCACCCACCATCGCTACTCTTTTACCTGCGGCTTGTAGTTTTTTCACTTCATCTGCCTTACCTTCAGGAAGCACTTCCGCAATGACATCATCGACGCCAACTTCTGTACCGATTGCTTTTGCAGTACGCTCGTTGTCACCCGTCATCATAATGACCGTGATACCCATGTCTTGTAAACGACGAACGGCTTCTTTCGACGTATCTTTCACAGTATCTGCAACTGCTACTAGACCTGCATAGTGTCCATTAACGGCCGCTAGCATTGCTGTTTTGCCGTTCTCTTCCAACGTTTCCATTACTGGGAGTATTTCTTCTATATCTATGCCATATTGTTTCATTAATTTACGTGTTCCAATAACAACTCCTTGACCTGATACAGTCGCTTGCACGCCATAACCAGGAATTGCTTCGAAAAATTGTACATCTCCAAGCGTAATGCCCCGATCTACAATTCCCTGTACAATCGCTTCTGCCAATGGATGCTCAGATTGTTTCTCTGCTGCCCCAATCAATGATAAGAATTGCTCTTCGTCTTGATTTGCAGCTACTAAGACTTCAGTTAGTACTGGTTTACCATGTGTTACTGTGCCTGTTTTATCGACAACAACCGTATCGATGCTTTGAGTTTGCTCTAAGTGCTCGCCACCTTTAAATAAAACGCCAAATTCAGCTGCACGACCTGATCCTGCCATAATAGATGTAGGTGTAGCTAAACCGAGCGCACATGGACAAGCGATAACCAGTACTGCGATCAATACTTCAAGTGCAGGTGTAACTTCACCTGGCTGAACCCAGATAATCCAAACTAGAAAGGTAATAATGGCGATCCCAACGACGATAGGTACAAATACGCCTGAAATTTGGTCTGCTAAACGTTGAATTGGCGCTTTTGACCCCTGGGCATCTTCTACAACTTTAATAATTTGTGCAAGTGCTGTATCACGGCCAACCTTTGTTGCTGACATTTTTATGAAGCCATTTTTATTAATTGTTGAGCCGAATAATAGATCACCTTGCTTTTTATCAACAGGTAAACTTTCCCCTGTTAACATGGATTCATCAACAGCCGTTGTCCCCTCTAATACTTTACCATCTACTGGGATTTTTTCACCTGGTTTAACTAAGATAATGTCACCAATTACCACTTCTTCTAACGATACTTCCTTTTCAATCCCGTCACGTACGACTATGGCCGTTTTTGCTTGAAGACCCATTAACTTTTTAATAGCTTCAGATGAACGACCTTTTGCTTTTGCCTCAAATAATTTACCTAATAAAATTAATGTAATGAGTACGGCGCTCGTTTCAAAATATAAGTGTGGGCCATGATGCGAACCTGCTGTAACAATTGCTTGATAGACACTGTAGAAATAGGCTGCAGATGTCCCCATTACCACAAGTACGTCCATATTGGCGCTACCATTACGTAAAGCTTTATATGCACCAACATAAAATTGCTTCCCTATAATAAATTGAACAGGCGTTGCTAGCACCAGTTGCACCCACGGATTCATTAGCAATTCCGGGACATATAAGAATGAAGTAAACGAAAAATGCCCAACCATCGTCCAAAGTAATGGTAGAGATAGAATGGCCGATAAAATAAATTTGTTTTGTTGCTGCTTAATGGCTTTTTCTCGATGATTTACTGTTTCTTGCTCATCTGCTTTTTGATGTGCTTCGTATCCTAATTTCTCTACTTTTGCGATAATATCAGAAATTGCAACTTCAGATGGGTTAAATTCAACTGTTGCTTTTTCAAGTGCTAAATTAACAGTTGCAAATGATACACCTCCAATTTTATTTAACCCTTTTTCTATACGTGTTGCACAGGCTGCACAAGTCATACCTGTTATATCTAATTCTGTTTTTTGTTTTACGATACCATAACCAAGCGCTTCAATTTTCTTTTCAAAATCTGTCTCTGTTAGTTTCGTTGCATTATATTTAATTGATGATTTTTCAAGTGCTAAGTTTACAGTTGCATGCTCAACACCGTCCATTTTGTTTAAACCTTTTTCTATACGCGTTGCACAGGCTGCACATGTCATCCCTGTAATTTGTAGATTGGCTTCTTTCAACTCTGAGCTCATTTTACTTTCCGCCTCTCTTTTATACCAATAGGGGGTATATAAAATGTAAAATAAGAGAGTGCTACGTGAGCACTCCTTTTATCTTATTCTACTTCGTAGCCTTGATCGTCAATTGTATCTTTTATTTGTTCAAGCGTTACTTGCGCTTCGTTAAAAGCTACAACAACTAAACCATCTGCTAAATTTACATTTACTTGTTCTACGCCATTTAGTGCCCCAACACTTTTTTCCACTGAACTTACACAATGACCACATGACATACCTTGCACATTTAATGTTACGTTTTGCATAAAACATCTCTCCTTTAAATTAGAATACGACAGTGGGGTATTTATTCATCAAAAAGGTCTCCATTCCCTCTGTGTTTACAAAGCTGTATCATCTATAAATTCTTTTATTTTTTCATTAATTTTTGAATCGTCACTAGTAATTCATCTAAGACTGCTTCATCACCTTCTGACAGGCGATCTACAACACAACCTTTTAAATGACCTTCTAATAAGATTTTCGCTACGCTGTTTAAAGCGGATTGTGTAGCAGATAGTTGCGTAATAATATCATCACAGTAAACGTCTTTTTCAATCATGCCCTTAATGCCTCGTATTTGACCCTCGATTCGATTCAAACGAGTAGTTAAATCTTTTTTTACACGCTCAGGGTGATGACTTTTTCGACACGACGCCCCTTCCTCTGTATGACAAGCATCTTCTTTCACTGTGTCTTCCATCATATTCACCTCCTATTCTGTAATCATCATACTATACCCAAGAAGGGTATGTAAAGTAAAAGGTTTTCATGAACTAAGCACTCTGTTAATGGTGATGATGCGATTCTTCATTTTTTATCTTACATAAAACTGAATTATCGTGTTTATGTGCTGCGGTTTCTAACTGAATAGTTACATGTCTTATTCCCTTATGCTCAAGATTGTGTTCAATTTCACGTAATATATTCTCACTGTCAGCAATTTTTAGCTGTTCATCAACAACTGCATGGCAGGAAAGAGCATTTGTTCCACTCGTAATCGTCCATATATGTAAATCATGGATACTTTGGACTCCTCTAGTATGCTTAATTGTTTGAATAATATCCTGCACATCAACATTCGAAGGCGTTCCTTCCATTAGAACATGGATAGCAGCCTTTGTTACATAATAGCCGCTTCTTAGTACTAATAATGCTACAATTACACTCGCCAGTGGATCAGCCCAACCCCAACCAAAGAACATAATCAATAATGCGGCTATAATTGCTCCTACAGAACCAAGCATATCACTTAGTACATGTAAATATGCTCCGCGCATATTTAAATTATCCTCTGTATCACCACCGCGCATCATAATCCATGCGACTAATATATTTATCGCTAAACCAATAACGCTTATAATAAGCATACCTGTAGTCGCCACTTCAGGTGGATTCGCGAAACGTTGAATTGCTTCATAAAAAATAAATAAAGCAATCAAAATTAATGTTACGCCATTCAACACTGCAGCTAAAATCTCAAAGCGTTTATAACCGTATGTTTTACTATAGCTTGCTGCTTTTTCACCGAACATAAAAGCAAGGAGAGCAATCGCTAACGAGATAGAATCACTCAACATATGTCCAGCATCCGATAAGAGTGCCAAACTATTTGTTAAATAACCACCAATAGCTTCTACAATCATATAACTCGTTATAATGATAAATGATATTAATAACACTTTTTTATTTGCGCCATGTGTATGATTATGGCCATGATCGTGATTATGCCCCATGTCTATCCCTCCATTATTTACTTTCGTCTTTTTAGCTATAAATCATCTCCGATAATAAGGAATATCTAGTTGTGTGTAGCATGCTCAATTGCTTGTTTCAATAAATTCATAATGTGATCATCGTCTTTTGAGTAATATAATGAAGTACCCTCTCTTCTAAATTTCACTAATCTTAAATTTTTCAAGAAGCGTAATTGGTGTGACACCGTTGATTGGCTTAAATCTAAGATTTCAGCTATATCGTTAACTGAATGTTCATCTGAGCATAATAAGTTTAAGATACGTATTCTTGTCGGATCACTTAAGGCTTTAAACGTTTGAGACACAACAAATAGTGTTTCTTCGTCTAACTGTTGTTCCTTCTCAAGTTGTACTTCTGCATTTCTTTTTTTAATTTCATCAGTCATTAATAATGTACCCCCAATGTTATATATGAGCATGTGTTCATATATAAATATAATTGGTTATATAAGGATTGTCAATTGTAAAAGAAATAACTGGCACACAACTTAGGGGATAATCGCGGAGCAGTCTGAAACGATTGGGGCTATCCGCACAGAATTAGAAAGTATCCGGAAGGCTGGCGAAGAAAAGCCGTCTGTGTGGGCGCGATTGTTCCGACGGTAATATTCGCGTGTACATATGTAAATAAAAGAAGGTCTATAAAGACCGACTTTTTAAGCTATCGCAGTTAAAAACATGATGATTGTTGTAACGTCTGCAACAACTCCAAGTACTAAAAGTAAAATCATTAATTTTTTCATATAAATCGCACCTCCTACGATAGTGATTTTGTATTGTAGATAATTTGATAGACTAATATTCAAATCATTACGTCGAAGGGCGTTGAATTTTTAAAATGTAATTGAGAGGCTTACAAAAAAGTAAAACCCAAGTGTAGTCTACTGCTCATAATGGCTATCATATGCGGTACGATGGGGATTTTTTGAAAACAGTCAATTTCCTTAGGTTAAAATAATGAAACAATATCATAACCTAGGTTCTATAAGGTGCCAAATACAAGGTATTAGAAAGTTTTGCAGGCGAATTATGTGGGCATCGTAACGAGATTATTTCAATTACTGACAAAACAACTGCTAACGATTTACTAGAGGCTAGATACATTGAGCCGGTGAAAGTGAGCGCAGCAAAAGGAAGTTCGAAGGGTGTTGAAACAGATGAAAAATTATCTTGCGTTAGTTTTGCGTTAAGTGTATTTCTCCATAATCATAACAATATATCAAAATAATATACATCAATAATAAATATCGTCTTGCTATATGGTAAAAATCCACTTCGCTTTCCCGTAAGAGAGTCTCCGCCTTTATATCAGAAAAACAGTATGCTATGCGTATCTAGCATACTATTTCATTTTTTAGATTGCCTATTTTTTATTCCATTTGATAATAAAATTAACCGCATGATACACTACTCTTAAGGAGAGATACTAGTGGATATTTTTGAAACAGATCGTACTTTTATGCATAGTGCATTAGAAGAAGCAAAAAAAGCGGCTATACTTGGTGAAGTTCCAATAGGAGCTGTACTTGTATTCGATGGGGAGATTATTGCACGTGCCCATAATTTGCGTGAAACAACACAAAATGCGACAACTCACGCCGAATTAATGGTGATTCAAGAAGCATGTGAAAAAATCGGTAGCTGGCGTCTAGAAGAAACAACACTCTACGTTACACTTGAACCTTGCCCTATGTGTGCAGGGGCTATTTTACAGTCCCGGGTACCTCGTGTTGTTTATGGTGCTAGAGATATGAAAGCAGGTTGCGTAGATTCACTCTACCATCTATTAAATGATGCGCGCTTTAACCATGAATGTGACGTGACAGAAGGTATTTTGGCTGAGGAATGTGGACAAATTTTAACCGATTTTTTCCGAGCATTACGTGAACGTAAAAAAGCTGAGAAAAAGGCACTGAAATTAGTCGAACCACTTAGAGAACAATAAATAACATAGCCAGACATTCCGAAGTCGCAATCTGTTCCTACGTGAAAACGAAAAGACAGGAGCAAAAAGAGTGTCTGGCTGTTTTTTGTATCCAAACTAAATCTTTTTCATTACTTCCATATATAATGTTAACCCCAGTGGTATTCACAGTATGTCAGTAACTAATTAACCCTCGAAAATCTGTTTGAATTCTTTTCCTTTTTGGACATATGTGTCAATTGATAATTGAATTAACTCAAAGTCTTTATCTTGTAAAGTGCGAATAATCTTACCTGGTGAGCCAACAACTAATGAACGTGGAGGAATTTTTGTACCTTGTGTAATAAGTGTATTTGCGCCAATAATACATTCTTCTCCAATTTCAGCATAATCTAAAATAACTGACCCCATGCCAACAATTGTACGACGACCTATTTTACAGCCATGTAAGACTACCTGGTGGCCAACCGTTACGTCATCTTCTACAATAACAGGCGCCCCTTCGAATAAATGAATCGTTGCATTATCCTGAATACTACAGCGTTTTCCAATGCTGATAGTATCTTCATCTCCACGTAATACTGCATTAAACCAAATAGAAGATTCTTCATCTATTGATACATCCCCAATGATATATGTGCCCGGAGCCTGAAAGACAGATTCGTGTACAACCGGTTTCTTAGTAGCATATGTAATCTCCATAAAATTCACCCTTCCATTCGTCTGATTATTTTGTTAAATTTAATATAACATATTTTAAACGGGAGGTGTAATTATTGAATCAATTATGTTCTGTTTTAAAGATTCAATATCCAATTATCCAAGGAGGAATGGGAAATATCAGCAGTCCTGTACTTGTAGCTGCTGTGTCAAATGCAGGAGGATTAGGAACAATTGGCTGTGGGACAATGTCACCAGCAGAAGTAGAGGAGCGTATAATAGCGACAAAAAGACTGACGGAAAAACCGTTTGCTATTAATGTCCCAATTAATGTTAATCCTCATACGAAAGAATTATTACAAATGGCTATAACACTTGAAGTACCGGTCGTTTCTTTGTCAGCAGGGAATCCGGAACCGTTTATCAAGAAGTTACATGCCCATAATATTTGTGTAATTGTGGTTGTAGCTGCTGTCAAACACGCTATTAAGGCAGAACAAGGCGGCGCTGATGTGCTTGTTGTAGAAGGATATGAGGCCGCAGGAATCAATTCGAATCTAGAACTGACAACATTTACGCTAGTTCCACAGGTGGTTGATGCGGTTTCAATTCCCGTTGTGGCAGCGGGTGGTATCGGTGATGCGCGAGGATTGGCTGCTGCATTCATGCTTGGCGCAGCGGGTGTACAAATGGGAACACGTTTTATTGCTACGCAGGAAATGCCTGTTCATACGACGTATAAACAAAGGTTACTCGATGCAACTGATGTGGAGACGGTTATTCTTGGCAGATCAGTTGGACAAGTACGTCGTGTATTAAAATCGCCTTACACATCTGTACTTCTGGCAGACGAAGCAAAAGGCATAACACTTGCTGATTATCAAGAACGTACATCTGAAACATATCATATTAAGGGCGCTCTTGAAGGAAATGAACAGGGTGGTTTTATGAATAGTGGCCAAATCGCAGGAGTGATTCAAGACCTACCGACTGTTGCCACACTTATCAACAATATGATGACCGATGCACAGCAATGTTTAAATCATGCATTGCTCAATAATTTTCAGTCTCAATAGAAGAAAGGACCTAAACGACCATGATTGACTTAAAACAAGTTATTAACGGAACGGTTGAACCACCAGCATGTGATCAGACGCTATGTATTAGAGTAATCTCAGCTACTGCCGGAGATGCGATTTGTTCATGGAAGATTGACGAGAGGTTTTTAAACGGTCATCAAGTCGTAATGGGTGGATATATTACTTCTGCGGCTGACATTACCATGGCGTATTCGATGGCTTCTGTACTAGAAGAAAATCAGATTTTTTCATCCATCAATATACAAACAACATTTTTACGACCTCTTCGCTTAGGTAATGCCGTTGTTGAGTCAACGATTGTAAAAAAGGGTCGGAAAACTTGTTATGTGGAGGCGACAATATCGCAAAATGAACAGTATGTCGCTAAAGTAACGTCTTCTATATTGGTTCTTTAAAACCAAAAGAGCTCTCCTTGTATTGGATGAGCTCTTTTGATTTTTTTAATTATCAGCATGAAAAATTTCTTCAAAGAAACGATATGATGGCGCTTCTAGTAATTTATAGTACTGTTGGAACAGCAAGGCGGCGTGGTTTCCACTCCACATAGGCGGTAATAATTCCTGCGGAAGTCCTGGATCGAAAAATAAAAATTTGCGATATTCATGAACAAGATTGGTACGCTCTACAAAACACTCAGCATCTGACATTTCTTCATTAGAGATGGCGCTTTGATGCACAATATATTGCTTGCTATATTGATTCATAAACTCCTCATAACGCCCTTCAATTTCAGTCAATGACCAGCTTTTTTCAATAAGTTCCTCGTGATTATGCGGCCCTATATATTCGGCTGAAAAGAAATCTACATAATCGGCAATGTCATATTTTTGAATAAGTAGTTTAACTTCTTCTTCTAAGTTATTGGGCGATATCCAGCAGCCATTTGAAAAAGAACCAAATCCGCTCCATAAGAGTTCTTTACGTAATTCGTCTCGAATCTGACGTTTGTCTTCTGGGATGGTATACATCAGAAGTCGCCATTTTTGATCCCATTTGTTGGGTTTCAGCTTGAAAATACGATTGGCTGCTTCTTCCATGCGTTTTTTACCGCGGCTTGTTAAAAAATAATAACTACGGTTCCCTTGTCTTTCAGATTGTAACCACCCTTGTTTGACCATTCTAGATACGGATACACGCACATTTTGCTCCGTATGGCCAAATTCCTTCAATAAACGAATTAAACTACCAATCCAAATTTTTGAACCGTAGCGCATAATATAATCGCCATAGAGCGTAAAAATCATTGATTGTGTATTGGGGCCCATTTTATCCCTCAACTTTCTTACTTATTTCCCTTGAAATACAGGTTGACGTTTTTCACTGAATGCCTGTAATGCCTCAAGGCGATCCTCTGTCGGAATGACTAACTCATATGCCTTCGATTCGATGGCAAGACCTGTTTGTAAATCGGTGTTCATCCCTTGCGAGATGGCGTACTTTGCTTGGCGAATGGCTACAGGACCATTTTGCATAATACGTGCTGCAAGTGCCTCGCATTCAGTTATTAACACTTCCCGTGGTACCGTTTTTAAAATGATACCTAGTCTCACAGCTTCTGTAGCTGTAATTTTCGCCGCTGTTAAAATCATTTCTTTTGCCTTCATTTCGCCAACTAGACGTGGCAGCCTTTGTGTGCCGCCTGCTCCTGGAATAATAGCCCAGCTCGTTTCAGTTAACCCTAGTAATGCCTCATCAACAGCAATTGCAAAATCACAGGCTAATAGCCACTCAAAGCCACCACCTAAGGCATGTCCATTAACCGCCGCAATAGTAGGTTGCGGTAAATTTGCGATACTATTGAACACGTCTCGAATTGCTCGTACATTCCGACGTACTTCTTGAGATGTTAATGTTTTCCGTTCTTTTAAATCTGCACCTGCACTAAATGCCTTTTCGCCTGCACCTGTAAAAATGACAGCACGGACGTTGTCAGCTATATGTAATTCATCCACAACTTGTTGTAATTGAGCTAACGTTGTATAGTTGAAACAATTTAACGTCTCTGGTCGATTTATTGTTATATAAGCAATATAATTGTTTATTTTAAATGAAATTGTATCCATATGCAAACCCCTCTTTTTTATTATTTCGATTTCAGTAAAAACCGGCACATTAAATGTGCCGGCTCCTCTTCTATGATTCCATATTTTCTATAATTGTTGCAATTCCTTGACCAACACCGATACACATAGAAGCAAGTCCATATTGTACGTTTTGTTTCTTCATTTCGTAGAGTAATGTTGTTAAAATACGAGCACCACTTGCTCCAAGAGGATGCCCAAATGCAATCGCACCACCATTAACATTTACTTTTGTTGAATCTAGGTCCAATTGTTTAATGGATTCCAATGCTTGAGATGCAAATGCTTCATTTAATTCAAATAAGCCGATATCACTTGTTGTTAATCCTGCACGTTGTAATGCTTTTTGTGACGAATAGATTGGCCCTAAACCCATAACAGCAGGCTCTAATCCTGCAACAGCACCTGTTACATAACGTGCTAATGGTGTTACGCCAAGTTCTTGTGCTTTTTCAGCACTCATTAGTAATAGCGCCGATGCTCCGTCGTTTACTCCAGAGGCATTCCCAGCAGTGACCGTACCGTTATCAAAAATAGGTCGTAGTTTAGCAAGTGCCTCTAGAGTTGTATCTGGACGGGGATGTTCATCTGTATCAACGATGATTTCATTCCCTTTTTTATCTTTGATACGTACAGGTACGATTTCTTCAGCGAAACGATTTGCTGCCATCGCTTTTTTTGCACGTTGTTGGCTTTCAAAGGCAAACGCATCTTGTTCCTCACGACTAATGTTATAACGTTGTGCTACGTTTTCTGCAGTTTGGGGCATCGTATCTGCACCATACATCTTTTGTAATGTAGGATTTGTAAAACGCCAGCCAATAGTTGTATCAAATAGCTTTTGGTCGCCACGCGGATAGTCTACTTCAGTTTTCCCCATGACAAACGGTGCTCGCGTCATACTTTCTGTACCACCCGCAATGAAAATATCACCTTCACCACTTTTGATGGCACGTGCAGCGAAGTGTACAGCATCCATTCCTGAACCACATAACCGGTTAATCGTTGTTCCACCTACCTCAATTGGTAGCTCTGCAAGTAACGCTGCCATACGTGCAACATTTCGGTTGTCTTCACCAGCTTGGTTGGCATTTCCGAAAATAACATCTTCAATTTGTTCAACTGGCACTTTGGGATTTCGTTCCACGAGTGCTTTAATCACAACGGCAGCTAGGTCGTCTGGACGAACCGATTTTAATGCGCCTTTATAACGTCCGATCGGTGTACGTACAGCATCTACGATAACTACTTCAATCATTTTTTATCACCTCATTTTGCTCGGTATAGACATAAACACCTTTTCCACTCTTACGGCCTAAACGTCCTGCTTGTACATATTGTTCAAGTAGTGGCGCTGGACGGTATTTTTCGCCGAGCTTTTCATGTAAATAACGCAAATTATTCAGGCGTGCATCAAGACCGACTAAATCTACCAATTCAAATGGACCCATTGGATAATTTAAGCCAAGTTTAATCGCTTTATCAATATCTTCGGGTGTACCTAAACCTTCTTGTAACATGTAAAATGCCTCGTTACCAACGAGTGCACTAATACGACTTGTAACGAAACCTGGGAACTCGTTAATGACAACTGTTTGTTTGCCCATTTGCTCTGCGATTTCACGAATTATTTGCGCCGTCTCATCGCTTGTTTCAAGACCTCTAATAATCTCGACTAGCTCCATTTTATGTACGGGATTGAAGAAGTGCATCGCGATTGTTTGTTCGGGTCGTTTCGCATATGAAGCAATTTCTGTGGGGCTCATTGTTGAGGTATTTGTTGCAAATAAACAGTGTGGGGATGCAAACTGTTCCATCTGTTCAAACACAGCTCTTTTAATGTCCTGCTTCTCTGGTACAGCTTCAATAATTAAATCTGCATTTTTTGCGACCGTCGCTAAGTCTGTCACGTAAGCAAGACGTAATGTAGCTTCTTGTGCTTGTTGCGTTGTTAATTTTCCGCGTAGAACAGATTTTTCAAAAATAGATGTAATTTCTCTTTGAGCATTTTCTAACGCTTGTTCGTTAATGTCGATAATAGCTGTTTCAAAACCACCGACAGCGCTTACGTAAGCAATTCCGCGACCCATAACGCCTGATCCGATGACAATAACTTTTTTCATGAAAACTCCTCCTTGTTGAGAAAACCATATACGAAGAGTGGGGATATCTCATCGCATATGGTTATTGTGGTGGTTAGACGCCCATTGGGTTTAGTGGGCGGCTACCATAATATGAAATGATACTTTTGGTTTCTGTATATAAATCTAATGTTTCGATACATAACTCACGACCAAAACCAGATTGCTTATAACCACCAAATGGTGTACCTGGCATAGCAGAGAATGGACAGTTAACCATAACAATGCCCGCTTGGATTTGATTTGCAACACGAGTAGCACGTGCACCGTCTTTTGACCAGACAGCGGAACCTAAACCAAACTCCGAATCATTTGCAAAGTGAATCGCTTCTTTTTCATCGTTAAATGGCATTACGACTACTACTGGACCGAAAATTTCTTCACGTACAACTTTCATAGAGTGATTCACGTCTGCAATAACAGTTGGTTCATACCAAAAACCATTTTCAAATCCTTCTACTGTTGCGATTTTTCCACCTGCTAAAATTGTCGCACCTTCTTCAATCGCAGATTTTACATAGCCATCAATGACATTTAATTGATCTAAGTCGATAATTGCGCCCATATGCGTGCCCTTATCGAATGGATCACCCAGTTTAATTGCTTTTGTTTTTGCAACAAACTTTTCTAAAAACTCATCGTAAATATCTTTGTGGACGTATAAGCGTGAACGAGCTTCACATGATTGACCTGAGTTATAGAAAATACCATATAGCGAACCGTCTACTGCAGCATCAATATCTGCATCTTCGAACACTAGGTTTGGTGATTTCCCGCCTAGCTCTAAAGTGACACGTTTTAATGTTTGGGATGCTTTTTCCATAATGCCTTTGCCGACTGGTGTAGAACCTGTGAATGCTACTTTGTCGACTTGTTTATGTTCTACCAAGTAATTACCTACATCTTTACCTGAACCAGGCACAATGTTTACAACACCAGCTGGCACACCTGCTTCTAAGCAAATCTCACCTAGAATAATGGCAGTTAATGGTGTTAAAGAAGCTGGTTTGACAATAACGGAACAACCAACGGCTATGGCCGGGGCAATTTTCCAAGCCGTCATCATGAGTGGATAGTTCCAAGGAACAATTTGTGCGCATACACCAACTGGCTCTTTTTCTGTGTAGTTGTGGAATTGACCTGGCATATTGTTCACTGTACCGCGGTGACCAACAATTGCTCCTGCATAAAACTCAAAATCTTCAATCGCCTGGTTTACTTGGCCTTGTGCAGTACCAAGTGATTTACCCGTATCAAGCATTTCTAGTTCTACAATTTCATTGAAGCGTGAACGCATGATAGTAGCAATTTTGTTGAGTACTTGTGCACGACGATTTACAGGATATTGCTTCCACTTCCCATGGTCAAATGCTGTGCGAGCTGCTTGAACCGCGCGTTCTGCATCTTCTTGAGATGCTTTGGCAACAGTTGCTACAACTTCACCTGTCGCAGGATTAACTGTTTGGAATTTCCCACCGTTACTGCTCTCTACCTTTTCACCATTAATAATTAAATGGTAAAAATCACGCTTCACTGATACTTGCTCTTGTACTTGTTGTGTCATTGTCATTCGCTCCTTCTTATTGTCCGCTAAATTGAGGCTGTCTTTTTTCCGTAAATGCTTTCATACCTTCTTGATGATCATCTGTAGCGCCAGCAATACTTTGGCTTTGTGCTTCGTACGTAAGGAAGTCTTCAAACTTTAGGTGTTCTGCTGCCTTCATATTACGTTTAATTAAGCCAATTGCTTTAGTCGGTAACTGTCCAATCTGTTGGGCAAATGTATGGACTTCATCTTCAAATGTGTCATTGCTGTAGATAGCGGTTGCTATTCCTAATTGTTTGGCTTCACCTGGTTTAATTCGTTGCCCGAGTATAGAAATTTCAAGTGCTTTGGCGTCGCCTACTAATCGTTTTAAGTAGTATAAATTCCCTGAATCTGGTATGAGGCCTACATGGATGAAGGCATTCATAAAGAAGGAATTTTCCGCCATTACACGAAAATCTGCTGCAAGTGCTAGACTGAAGCCAGCACCTGCAGCGGCGCCTTTCACAGCTGCGATAATCGGCTTTTCACAGCTATGTATTTGTTGCACCATTGGGCCATAGTGATCTGTTAAAATATCACCAAGTTTCATATCTTCGTCGATAACTGACAAGTCTTGACCTGAACAAAACGCGCGCCCCTCACCACGTAACACAATGCAACGTACGGTAGTATCTATAGAGGCTTGCTTAACTGCAGTGCGAATTTCATGATTCATTTGTGCCGTAAATGCATTTAATGTGTCAGGACGATTTAACGAAATATACGCCACAGTTTCTTTTAGTTCATAATGAATTGTTTCAAACATAATTATCTCCCCTTAAAGTTCGGTTGACGTTTTTCAGCGAATGCTTGCATGCCTTCTTTTTGATCTTCTGAAGAGAATAATAGATAGAAATTTTTACGTTCAAACTGCATGCCTTCATAGAGTGTATAATCAACGGCTTTGTTGACAGCTTCTTTAATAAGACGTACAGCGAGTGCAGGTTTATGTGCGAGCATTGTCGCTAATTTATGTGTTTCCTCAATTAACAATTCTGGCTGTACAATTTTGTTGATGATGCCATGTGTGAGTGCTTCATCGGCGGTAATGCGGGCAGCGCTCCAAATCCACTCCAATGCTTTTGTACGTCCTACTAATTTTGTTAAGCGTTGCGTACCACCTGCACCAGGCATCACACCGAGATTTATTTCAGGGAAACTAAATTCAGTGCCTTCTGCGGCAACTAATAAATCGCAACATAATGCTAATTCAAAGCCACCGCCAAAAACAAATCCTTTGACACTGCCGATAATAGGCTTTTTAATTTGCGCGATACGATCCCAGTCAGCAAATTGATTTAGTAACTCTAAACGAACGGTACTATCTGCAGCCATTTCGTCAATATCTGCTCCTGATGAGAATGCTTTTCCGTGTCCTGCTATGACAATGACTTGTACGTGATTATCACGATCAAACTGTTCCATCGCCTGCATAATTTCACGTACCATTGCACGATTTAATGAGTTGTATTGGCGCGGACGGTTTAAATAGATATTTCCGATTCCACTATCAATCGTTACTTCAATAAATGTGAAGGCTGTCATTACGCTTCTTCACCGACAATGAGTGTAACGATGTCACTCGCGAAGCTCATTAAATCTTTTCCCGATGCTTTACCTTCTGGAGAACGCAGCCCATTTTTTAAATCTTCTACGCTATCATATGTCATTTCACACATTAAATAGTAAGGTAACTCTGTGCCCATCGGTGTTGAACTAAACTTTGTTACTTTCATTTCACGTAAACCTGGAATTTTTGCCGTGATCGGTGTGTGTACCTTTTCGTAGTGCTCGTCAAATGCTGCCTTATCTGCAGGATGTTTATATAATGCGACTAATTTCGCCATAGTAAAATTCCCTCCTTTATCTACATTGAAGTAGAAATTAATTTCATTGCCTCAAACGGATTTTTACAGCTCTTGCAATATAAAATACTGCGGCATGCTGTTGGACCAAATATGTTTTCAATCGTGACATAAGTAGACCCACAGTAAGGGCAATCTACATGCCAAGAGCCATCTTTTTTTAAAAATTGAGGAGGAGGGGCTATGCCGAATTGCTTTAACCCGTCTCGACCTTTTGCTGTAACACGATCGGAAGTCCAAATAGGACTATTAATAAATGCGACATCTACTTCAAGAACATTTTTTAGTTGAGCCACTGCTTTTTCAATATTTTGTTGAATGATTGTTAGTGCAGGGCAACCTGAAAATGTTGGTAGCACTTCAATACGTACATGACCATCATTTACTTGAACACGCTCAATCATGCCAAGATCGATAATGCTCACCGTATCGATTTCAGGGTCTTTCACTGTATCAAGTACTTCATAGATGTGCGCCTCGTGCAAATCAGTAGTTGCCATAATGTATCCTCCTTCAGTAAATGGTGATTACCAACTCGCTGCTAAATCAGAACGATACACTTCTGACATTGTCTCAATTGCTGATGTTAAATCGTCTGTATGTTGACCGTTGCGACCATTGATTGTCGGTGTCGGCAGTTCAGGTACAGTGATTTTTACTGTTTCAAATGTTGGTTTTATAATCGTGAACCAGCGTTCTTTTATTGCTTCTTCTGACTCAATTAATTCAAATGTTGTTGAAAGACTTGGTGCTAATTCGCCAAATGAGAATAAATCACCAGCATCTTTAATCACTTCTTCGAGCGCTGAGCTCATACGTGAACGTGATTCTTCTGTTGCTGTAAATAATTGAGTAAACCAAGTAGTCCAGTGCATTTGGTGGTAGTATAGTTCGGCACTAATCTTAGTAGCTATCTCTTGAATTGGACCATAGCTGCTTACTTTTAATGCTTCGATTTTTGCTTTTTTCGCTGTTGAATAAATGTAATTACGTGCAACCGCGTAACCCCAGTCGTAATTTGGCGCTTCTTTGTAGTAACCTTCACCGTTTGGACGTTCAACAAGTAGGCTATTGCCACGCTCTTCTTTTGGTCGAAGCTGCGCTAGTGAATCTGAATTGCCTTCACCAAGTTCTTCTAACAGTGTGTAGTATAGTTTTGCGTGCCCCATTGTATCTTGTGTAATAGATGAGAACGCCACATCTTCTTCAATATGCGGTGCTAATCCAAGCCATTCAGAACCTCGATAAGAGAATAAATAATCATCATCGGCTAATTGATAAAGCAATGTAATTACGGATTTTTTAAATTCAGGTGTTACTTCTTTACTCATCTTTTTTGCCTCCCCCAGCCCAAGATAGAATTTCTTTTTCATCTAGCATGCCTTGCTCATAGTGCCGCCATTTTTTCTTTAAATAGCCGTAGCCTTTTGTTGTACGATAGTCTTTATTATCTAATCGTTGTAACGCTTGTTTGCTTTCTTGTGTTAAGCCATGTAAATGTTTACGATTTACTACCCAAATATCTACGACAGGTTCACGACGCATAAAGTTTTCCTGAGCCATCATTAGGGCCATTTCTCCGTTTGGAGCTAAGAGACTGAATTGGTGTTGAAAATGGGATGTTGGTGTTCGTTTGCTAAATACTTCAAATTCTTGATAGAAAGATTCTTTTTCCACAATAATACCCCCCTCTAAGAGTTAATTTGCTAGTGCCGTTAATGCTTCACGTACCCAAGCGTTATTTTCGTAAGATGAACGACGAAGTGTTAGACGTTCTTGTGAACATGGACCTTCATTGCGTTGAATTTTCTTGAAATATTCCCAGTTTGGTTGTTCGTAAATCCATTTTTGTTGTGCCTCATCAAAATGTAAAGTTTGATCAGGGACTGTTAAACCTAACGATTGAATACGTGGAACGTACTTTGTTAAGAAACTTTGACGTAATCCTTCGTTTGATAACACGCGAATTTTGTATTTAATTGTTACATCTTGTTTGCTTGTACCTGTTGTATCTTTTGTTTCTGGGCCAAAGAAGAATAACAGTGATTCCCACCAGCGATTTAACGCATCTTGCACTAGTTCACGTTGTTCGGGTGTTCCTTCTGCTAAAGCCATAATGATAGCTTCACCGTGTTGTGCGTGGAATACTTCTTCTGCACAAATACGTTGTAAAGCACGTGCATATGGTCCGTAAGAAGCACCTAACATATTTGTTTGTGAAATGATGGCTGAACCATCAACAAGCCATCCGATTAGTCCTGCATCACCCCATGATTTTGTCTCCATATGGAATACATTGTGAAATTTAAGACGACCTTCGAATAAATCAATCATCAAATCGCCACGGTTTTTCCCATAAGGTTTTAGTAAATCTTCTGCTACGCGTAATAATAATTGGCCATGGCCCATTTCATCTTGTACTTTTGCCATAATGCCTAGCTTACGGTACAAAGTTGGTGCTTTAGGAACCCACTCTTTTTCAGGGAGGGCACCCATGATTTCACTAATACCGTGCATAGAAATTAATTTGATTAATGCTAAACGGTATTCTTCTGGCATCCAATCATCTACTTCAATTTTGTCTCCAGCGGCAATACGTGCCTCAAACTGCTCTTGTAATTCTTGTTCAGATAATTTTGTTGCTACACTCATTGTAAAAGCCTCCTTATATAACTTTTTTTTATTACTCGTTTATATATTGTTATGTTGAAAGGCAAAAAGAATCATTCATCCATCAAGCTTTCAGCGTTACTTGCTACTTTAATGGATTCTGTAGGGCAGCCTTCCATTGCATCCTCTAAATCATCATATAAATCTTCAGGTACTTCTTGGCATCCTTCGTTATCGTCTAAAATAACATAAGCGATACCTTCGTCGTTATAATCAAAAATTTCTGGAGCTGATGCACCGCATGCACCGCACGCAATACATGTACTCTGATCTACTCTTGTGAATTTAGCCATAGTTGTTTATTCCTTTCAAAAACCTTTTGCATCAGGTAAGCTGTTTCTTTTTTTCTTCCATCACACTCGTGCTATGCAACGGCTGTACTTTAGAAGTTGGATCAATGTAGACTTTCGCGTTACTAATAGCTGTTGGTGCTTCCCCGAAACCACTGACAATTAGCTTTACTTTTCCATCATACGTACAAATGTCACCGGCTGCATAAATACCAGGGATGTTCGTTTCCATACGAGAATTGACTACGATGGAGTTTTTGCTAATTTCTAAGCCCCAGTCTTTAATTGCACCTAATGATGAGACAAAGCCGAAATTTACGATAACATCATCTACACCATAGATTGGCTCGATTGTTTCATCTTTCGCATGTTTTAACTTGACGTGAGTAATGCTATCTTCACCAATTAACTCTTCAGGCACATAAGGTGTAATCACCTCTACAGAAGATTGCATCAAATTTTCTACGCTATGCTCATGTGCGCGGAATTTATCGCGTCTGTGTACGATTGATACTTTTTTAGCAATTGGTTCTAGCATCATCGCCCAATCAACTGCTGAATCGCCACCTCCGAAGACCATGACGTTACGATCTTTGAAAGCATTCAGGTCATTAATGAAGTAATGTAAATTATGTTCTGCATACTTCTCTTCTCCGTCGAACTCAAGTGTACGAACTTTGAAAGCACCATTTCCAGCAGTGATAAGAATTGTACGAGAGTAATGAATTCCACTTGTCGTAACAAGTGTGAAAATACCATCAGCATCTTTTTCGATTGTTAACACAGATTCGTTTGTACAAATATCTACTGGAAATGTATTCATCTGCTCTTTTAGATTGTAGATAAGATCTTGAGCACGTATTTTAGGAAAACCAGCAATATCATAAATATACTTTTCTGGATAAAGTGCCGCTAGTTGACCGCCCAATTGAGGGAGACTTTCAATAATTTTCACACTCATGCCACGCATACCACCATAAAAGGCGGCAAACATGCCAATAGGTCCTCCCCCAATAATCGTCACATCTTTTATTTGTTCGGTTTCAATCATTGAGTAACCTCCTTCCGCTCATTTCTCCGATCAATGACACGAACTGCCTTTCCTTCTGATCGTGGAATAGAGCCGATATTTTCAATCACAAGACTAACAGAAACTAAACACGCATTTTTTAAATCATGTTTAACTTTTCTTGATAACATTTGAATCTGCGGATGGTTTAAGTTTCCACCAATGTCTTTATATAATTTTGGTGTCAGCTCGACATGTAGTTCAATTTCATCCATATTCCCTTTCTTCAATAAATGAATTTGATAGTGTGGAGCTAAACCTTCAACTTGTAACAATTCACGCTCAATTTCCGACGGGAAAACATTCACTCCTCGAATAATCAACATATCATCCGTACGTCCTTTAACACGTGCCATACGTATCGTTGTACGTCCACATTTACACTTTTCACGTGTAATCGATGTAATATCACCAGTTCGATAACGAATAATTGGTAGCGCTTCCTTTGTTAAGCTTGTAATAACCAGTTCACCATCTTTGCCAGCGGCTACAGGTTCTAATGTCTCTGGATCAATAATTTCTACGAAGAAATGATCTTCTGCGATATGTAAACCATTTTGTGCTTCATAACATTCTATGGATACACCAGGTCCCATGACTTCACTTAAACCGTAAATATCCATAGCACGAATTTTTAATTTATCCTCTATTGCATGGCGTATTTCCTCTGACCAAGGTTCTGCACCAAATATCCCGTACTCAATCCCATTCGTTGCTGGATCAATCCCCATTTCTTCCATCTTTTCAGCAATCGTTAATATATAGGATGGGGTACCTGCAATGCCACGTGGCTTAAAGTCTTCTAGTAATGTAATTTGTCGTTCTGTATTGCCTCCTGAAATCGGTACTACTGCTGCGCCTAATGTTTCAGCCCCGTAGTGTAAACCAATTCCACCTGTAAATAGACCATATCCGTAAGCGTTATGGAAAATATCCGATTTGCGTCCCCCTGCGGCAACAATAGCGCGAGCTAAAAGTCCCGACCACATTTCGATATCATTTTTTGTATAGCCAACAATTGTCGGTTTCCCACTAGTACCTGATGAGCCGTGAATACGCACTACCTCATCCATCGGTACTGCGAAAAGCCCAAATGGATAATGCTCACGTAAATTTACTTTTTTAGTAAATGGCAATTTTTTAATATCTGCTAAACTTTGAATATCAGCAGGTGTAATTCCTAGTAGATCGAATTGTTCCTTGTAAAAAGGTGTATTATTGTATACTCTTTCAACTGTTTCTTTTAAACGTGTCAGTTGAATCTTTTCCATTTCTCCCCTTGATGCTGTTTCAATTTCTGGATGATACATCCCTAATCCCCCTTTAGGCTTTTACAGTTCATTACAATCAAACACATTATATAACAAATAGATAACGATAGTTAATATTTTGTAATTTAATTATAAGATAAACAAATTTGTCCGAATTGTCAATATATTTTATATTTTCTCTTTAAAGTTATTTATCGCTATTTTTTAAACCATTTATCATTAATTAAATTAATGGAATTTATTATAAACCAAATAACACCAGTAATATCCTTAAGTAATTCCACAAAAGAAGCAAATATATTTTTTTCATTATTACACGCGAAAAATCAAAGTAGTTCTATATATTACATATATTTTCTAATTATTTATTTACTTTTTAAATTATCGATGTTACATTGTTTTTATATTTCACTTTTATTACACTCGTTATTATTTTGTATCTATTTTTATTGTATTCACAACACAATTGTTTGCACGTTTCGTTCAATTAACAGAATGTAATTGGTATATATTAACAAAAATAAGGAGGGAGTTTGTATTGACGTTATCAGAAGCACAGCAACATGAACAATATTATGACGATATTTTCGAAGCTTTAAAAAACGAACCATACGCTAATTATTTAGGGACGGAATTAGTAGAGTTGAAAGCTGGATTTGCGAAAGTGACTCTTTTGCCAGCTACTCATATGCTCAACACACATGGTACTGTACATGGAGGCATAATTTTTTCACTTGCTGATTATGCCTTTGCAGCGGCAAGTAATTCTTATGGTAAGACGGCTGTTGGTGTGACAAATACGATTAACTACATGAGCGCAAGTTTTGCCGATCACCAACTTACAGCTATCGCTCAAGAAGTGAAAAAGACACGCCGCTTAGCTTGGTATCGCATCGATGTGTTGAGTAACGATGAATTATGTGCAACAATGGAAGCCATGGTTTATCGTAAAAATGAAAATTTCATCGGACTAGAGTAATGAAGTAATTAAAAGTGAAATGGTAATGTTGATGTGAATGAAGAAGCAATCTATCAAACGCCCACCGATTGCTTGTTATTGAAGATGTGTATGAAACCTTTCTGGATAGTGAATAGGTTTCATACACATCTTTTTTTATGCTAAAATCCCTCTCTAGTTTCGTTGCTAGGAGGGATCTTGAAGTTATTTTTTATACTTTTGCTAGAACAGTTGGTTCTTTCTGTGGTTTACCGAAGTACGCTTCTTGTACTTTTGAATCATTTAATAACTCTTGAGCTGTACCTGAAATTGTCATTTGACCATGCGCTAACACACAGGCACGGTCGGCTACCTTTAAGGCGGCTTTTACGTTCTGTTCTACCAAAATAATCGTTGCACCACGTTCATCACACAGTTTACGTAAAATATTCATGATATCTTTCACAATTAAAGGCGCGAGTCCTAATGAGGGCTCATCTAGCATTAATACTTTGGGATTGGCCATCAAACCCCTGCCAATTGCCACCATTTGCTGTTCACCACCTGAAAGTAAACCACCAGGACGGTTGAGCATTTGCTTTAAGCGTGGAAATAGTTCTACGATCTCCTCGTAGTCACGGAGAACCGTTTTCTTATCTTTCTTATAGCGATGATAAGAACCAAGCATGAGATTGTCTTTTACAGATAACGAAGAAAAAATTTGTCTTCGTTCAGGTACTAAACAAATTCCTTTAGCAACTGTCCTTTGTACACCATCTCTAGTGATATTAAATCCCTTGTATTCAATCTTCCCTTCAGTTGGCGTATAAACACCAGCTAGAGTACCGAGTAGCGTACTTTTCCCAGCACCATTTGATCCAACAATCGACAGTAATTCTCCTTCTAATAACTCAAAATTTATGCCTTCAAGGACATGTAAATGCCCATGGTAGGTATGTAGATTTTCGACTTTAAGCATATGCTACACCTTCTTCCTCATCGTCATCGCCTAAGTATGCTGCCACAACTTGTGGATTTTGATAAATCTCTTCAGGGGTACCTTCTCCGATTTTCACACCATTATCCACAACTACTATACGATCAGAAATGGACATAACTGTTTCCATGTCATGTTCAACAAATAAAAATGTCATGCCATCCGCACGCATCTTCAAAATTACGTCGACTAATTGTCTGGATTCTTCAGCGTTCAGACCTGCCATTGGCTCATCTAATAAAATTAGTCGTGGTTTTGAAATTGCCGCACGCGCAATTTCAAGCAGTCGCTGATTACCATAGGGCAATTTATCTGCCATTTCATAGGCGAATTCAGCAATTCCTACGTCCTCTAAACACTGCAATGCTCTTTCCATTGTTTGAACTTCTTCATTGACTACAGTCGGTAATCGTAAACCTGCCGTTAAAATGTTTGTTTTCATCGTAATATGTGCGCCCGTCATCACATTCTCGATGACGGTCATATTATCAAAGACTTCTAAGTTTTGAAATGTTCTTGTCACACCAGCTTGTGCAATTTGATATGGTTTTTTACGTGTTAATCGATTACCTTGGAAGTACACGTTTCCTGATGAACTGGGCAATACCCCAGTAATCATATTGAAAAGTGTTGTTTTACCAGCTCCATTAGGGCCGATAACAGCGAAAATTTCACCTTTATTAATTGTGAAGGATACATTGTCTACAGCAACCACGCCGCCGAAAACTTTTGTTAAGTTTTCTACGCTTAAGATGAGCTCTTTGTTAGTCATTCGTTTTCCCTCCCGTCGCTTGGGTATTGATCGTTAAGGACATATGAGTAGCGTTACCCTTCTTTCTAAATTTAGAGAGGATTTTGTCGAATTGTGGTACTAAACCGTTCGGCATATAAATTAATGTTAAAACAAGTAACAAACCGAAGAATACGATTTCAAACTCCCCTCCGACATTTGGTAACATCAATGGTATATAATGCTTTAATAATTCCCCTAGCAAAACATACATTGCTGAGCCCACTATAGCACCCCAAATATTACTCAACCCGCCTATAATTACCATAATCAATAAATAGATTGACGTATTTGCTGTAAATAAATCTGGATTAATAAATGATACGTAGTGCGCTAATAAAGAGCCAGAAATTGATGTAAAAATAGCACTCGTCACGAAAATCTGTAGTTTATACTTCATTAAATTAACACCAACAGCATCTGCGGCGATTTCACTCCCCTCTATGGAACGTAAACCACGTCCAATACGTGAGTGAATAATATTACGTGCGAATATAAGTGCGATAAAAACGACTACCCAAATGAGATAGAAGTAACTGCGATCTGTGACGAAATCAAAGCCAAATAGGCTAATAGAAGGAATACCGAAGAAACCGTTTGAGCCACCAGTAATCGGTGTTAACTCCTTGAATGCTGTATAGACAATAATGCCAAACCCTAATGTTGCTAATGCTAAATAATAGCCTTTTAACTTAAATGTCGGAATACCAATTAGTAAAGCAACAAGTGCAGAAATCAGTGCTCCTACAATAATAGCTAACCAAGGAGATAAACCGTGTGTACCAGTCATATAAGCAGATGTGTAGGCACCAATTCCATAAAAGGCCGCGTGACCTAAAGAAATTTGTCCCGCGTATCCTGTTAGCAATGTTAACCCAATGCATACTAATGCATAAAATCCAATCATTGTAAAAATGGCAAGTGTATAAGTAGATCCCACTAGCGGGATACAAAATAGCAGTGCAAAGAAAATGCCAGGCCCGACTAGACTGTTATTATAAATAAGCTTTAAATTTTTTTTTGTCATAGCTATTGTCCCCCCTAGACGCGTTTTCCTGAAGCTTTAGCAAATAGACCCTCTGGTTTTACAAATAAAATTAACAGCAGTAATGAAAAACTCACTACATCTTTTAATCCTGAAGACCATAATCCTTCTGTAAACGCTTCAATAATACCGATTAAAAAGGCACCTGCAATTGCTGCTGGAGCATTTGTTAATCCGCCAACGACCGCTGCGACAAACGCTTTAATACCGAGCATCATCCCCATATCATAGGATGCACCGGATATAGGAGCAATTACTGTACCTGCTAAAGCTCCAACTGCAGCACTTACAACAACAGCAAATAATGACATTTTATTTGGATTGATTCCCATTAGACGAGCTGCAAAAGGATTTACCACACAAGCTGTTAATGATTTTCCTGTAAATGTGTAGTTAAAAAAGTACATCATGACGATTAAAATTACGATAGAAAGGCCGATTGCCCATAAATTTTGCGGAAGTAATACAGCATCTAAAAATTGAATCGGTGTATTATCCGTAAATGGTGGTAATGTTTGTGCTTGTGTTCCCCAAATTAAAATCGCTATACCGCGGAAGGCAATCGATACGCCAATTGTAATGATAATTAGTGTTGTCATGGACGATTTACGAGCGGTATGAATTGCTGTTCGTTCAAATATACCGCCAATTGCCGCCACAATTATGATACTTAAAATAATGGCTAACCATAAGGGTAGATTTGCTTTTACGAGTGAAATACTGATTAAAGCGCCAAACATAGCAAATTCACCTTGTGCAAAATTAAGAATACCTGTCACGTTATAGATAACAACGAATCCAACTGCTATCAGTGCATAAATAGCCCCAATTGTTAAACCTGAAAATAATAATTGCAACATTTGTGAAAATGTCTCCATGATGTCATTCACTCCATTTCATTTCGATGTTACTGATTGATAATGAATGAACAGTGATGGAAAGACACCACTGTTCATTGAATTTGTATTAGTTTTATCAGTCTTCTAAAGTCCACTTTCCATTTACAATACGTACCATTGCAAAACTATCTGGACTTAATCCCATATGGTTTTCTGCATTGATATTAAATGTACCAGTAAGGCCTACAAATTCTCCCAGTTCTTGTTCGATGAAATCCCGAAGAGCGGCGCTATCTGTACCTTTAGCTTCAATTGCTTTTGTTGCAATCGTGAAAGCATCTGCTGCATATGCACCGAACGTACTTGCCGATTTATTATATTTCGATGTATAAGATTCGTTGTAAGCTAGTAATAATTCTTTTTGTGGATTTGAATCTTCTAAACTATTAGCAACTAATAATTTACCTGTTGGTAAAATTACATCATTCGCTGCATCGCCTGCGACTTCAATAAATTGATTTGTTGCGATTCCATGACTTGCAAGCACTGGTGCATCTAGTGCTAATTCACGAATGTTTTTAATAACAACTGCGGACTCCTGTACAGTTCCCCAAACGATAATGGCATCTGGGTTTGCCTTTTTTACACGTGTTAATAATGGTTTTGCATCCGTGACTGTTGTTTCGAATTCGTCTTCGATCACTGACTCAATACCATATTTTGATGCATGTTCAACGAACTCATCATGGCCACCTGTTCCATAAGAATTCGCTACATTTAACCATGCAACTTTCGTTAGGTTATTGTCTTTTAAGTATTGTAAAATACGTTCAACAGCTTGTTGATCGTCTTGTGGCATTTTGAATACCCATTTTCGTGCTTGTCCATTTTCATCCATATAAATTTGTTTACTTGCAGCAACTGAAATATAAGGAACTTGATTTTGTTCTGCTAAAGGTAACATTGCTAATGAGTTACCACTTATTGTTCCGCCGATAACGATTGATACCTTATCTTGTGTTAATGCCTTTTTCATCGCAAGAATTGCTTCATTTTGGTCAGATTTATCATCATAAGTGACTAATTCAATTTGTTGACCGTTAATTCCACCGTCCGCATTTTTTTGATCTACTAACATTTTAAGCGTTTGCATTTCTGATTCCCCAAGAGCAGCTGCTCCACCAGATGCTGAAAAAATACCTGCAATTTTTATTGAATCAGCTGATGCTCCAGTGCCGGATTCTGAGCTAGAAGAACCCGCAGATGATGATGAATCGTTTTTTCCCGAATCAGATGATGAACCACACGCTACCATAAATAACGCACTCATCAATAGGAAAAGTGACAGTAAAGTCTTTTTCATAAATACTACACCCCTTAATAATTTTTATACCTATATAAACCGCATCCCCTTTTAAAAATGCCGGTATGTATAGCCCCCATGAATAAAAAACATAACATAAATTATCCAATTGTAGCATTTGTTGTAATGCAAAAAAATCTAAGTTTACAATTGAATATAGTTTTTTTAGAAAAAAACAACGAAATCTAGGTTTTAATAACTATAAAGTAGAAAATATTCGATTTTGTTAGTCCAAAGAATAACATGTATTGTTATAAATGATAAATACTAAAAATATACACATCAAATCATTATATATACGATTTTTATATACTCGTTTTTTTTCTGTTATATTTTTTCGCAAAAAAAAGTTAATTGATTTAACGTATAAAATCCTTACCACCTCTAGCAAAAATGCATTTTCCCTCGAAATATAAAGAGAAGAAACATAATCAACATAAAAATTGTTATATTCTAAAAAGTCTGAAAAGGTGTTATTATACATAATAAATATACTTATTCAATAAAATATTACATTTTAAGTATAAAGGTGGGAAATTCTATGGATTTACGGCAATTAAACTACTTTATAACTATTGTTGAAGAGGGTCAAATTACTAAAGCTGCAAAAAAGCTACACATGGCACAACCTCCACTTAGCCAGCAGTTAAAAATGATGGAAGAAGAATTGAATTGTAAACTACTAGATAGAAATGGTAGGACACTTGATATGACAGGTCCCGGAAAAGTATTATACGAAAAAGGAAAAACTTTATTATCAAATTTCGAGGATACTATTACTGAAATAAAAGAAGTAGGAGAAGGCTTAAAAGGTGTACTATCCATAGGCGCAGATCAAACTTGCTTATCCTATTTACCTGAAAAAATCACGATTATGCGTGAACGATACCCTGATTTATGCTTTAAAATTATCGAAGGAGATACATTATTCTTAACGAAGAGTCTTTTAAGTAAAGAAATTGATTTAGCCATTTTACAGCAGCCCATTGAAGATGAAAATTTTTTTTCGTTAGGATTAGATGTAGATGAATTTGTACTTGCTACACCATCGCAATGGAATTTAAAGAGTCCAATTCGAATGGAAGATTTAAAAAATATACCATTTCTTTCTTTTTATCGTCATCATAATTGTAGTACACTTCGTATTATTATAGATGAATTTAAAAGTCATGGATTTGAGCCTAATATTATTTGTGAGTGTATTGATATTGCGATGGTCTCTTCTTTGATTGGAGAAGGAATAGGTGTAACCATTTTGCCGAAAACAAGTCTGGATAAATTTTCTACGGATGGTATTAAAATCATTAAATTTGCTAATTGTAACATCAAACCAAAATCAACCATAATTTGGCCAAAAGAACGTTACTTAGCAAAATCCGCACTAAATTTTTTAGAGTTGTTTAGATAGTAGATGACACATTAATAGTTTGACCCTCATGCTACACTATATTTAATGACATAGAGCGTAAATACTTTCAATACAGATTACACTTTTCCTAACTTGTTTTAAAGGTTTCGTCTTTGTACTTCCTTAACGAGAAAGATTAAAAAAGATAGCGAATACTAAAAAGGAGCCAGTACTCCAAACAAAAGTGTGTCTTGCTGTTTTTTTATGTTATGAAATAATGTTTGTACCACATGGCATTCATATGTTGATAGGCATAATAAAAAAACTACTTTAGGTAACTTCCAAAATAAGCACACTAAAGTAGTTTAATTTACATAAAATTATTTCATTTGTCTTCGCTTCTGTCAGCTTACGTCTGTCGCTTCACTTCAACTCACATTATTTAGGGGCAATAATATCTTTTCCGCCCATATATGGTCTTAAGACTTCTGGAATTACTACGCTTCCATCGGCTTGCTGATAGTTTTCTAAGATTGCTGCTACTGTACGACCAATTGCCAGACCTGAACCGTTTAATGTGTGTACGAACTCTGGTTTTGCATTTGGTTCACGACGGAAACGAATATTTGCACGACGCGCTTGGAAATCCTCAAAGTTTGAGCAAGAAGAGATTTCACGGTACATATTTTGTGCTGGAATCCATACCTCTAAATCGTATTTTTTCGCAGCGGTAAAGCCTAAATCAGCTGTACACATTTTCAATTTACGATAAGGTAAGCCTAATAATTGCAACACTTTTTCAGCATGACCTGTCAATAGCTCTAGTTGCTCATAAGATTCCTCTGGTTTAACAAAGCGTACTAATTCTACTTTATTGAATTGGTGCTGGCGAATTAGACCACGCGTATCGCGACCGGCAGAGCCCGCTTCAGAGCGGAAGCAAGCGCTATATGCTGCAAAACCTTGTGGTAAAGCTTCATTAGGAAGAATTTCATCTCTGTAGAAGTTTGTGACTGGCACCTCTGCAGTTGGAATCATGAAATAATCTGTGTCAGCTAATTTGAAGACATCCTCCTCAAATTTAGGTAGTTGTCCCGTCCCTGTTAGGCTATCTCGATTTACAATAACAGGTGGTAGCATTTCTTCATAACCATGCTCTTCAGCATGTAAATCCATCATAAAGCTCATTAATGCACGTTCCAAACGAGCTCCAAGCCCACGATAGAATAAGAAACGGCTACCTGTTACTTTTGCGCCGCGTTCAAAGTCTACAATTTGAAGATCTGTAGCAATATCCCAGTGTGCTTTGATTTCAAAATCAAAACTTGGCACTTCGCCCCATTTCAAAACTTCTACATTGTCATCTTCTGTTGTCCCTACAGGTACAGATTGGTGCGGAATATTTGGTAAGCGCATCATCATATCTTTAAAGCGATCTTCTACATCATTTAATTGTGTGTCTAACTCTTTAATTTCATCGCCAACCTGACGCATACGCGCTATGACTTCATCTGCATTTTCTTTGTTACGCTTCATCACAGAAATTTGTTCAGATACTTTATTACGTTCAGCTTTAAGCTCTTCTGTTTTAGCAATTAGTTCACGACGTTTTGCGTCTAAGCCATCAAAGTCGTCTAAGTTTCCTAAATCTTCATTACGTGTTAACAACATTTCTTTAATTTCCGCGAAATTGTCACGGACGCGTTTAATATCTAACATTGTTCATACCTCCAGTAGATTGATAATGATGGGAGTAGGTTTTATAAATAAACACAAAAAAGCCCTCATCCCATGAAAGGGACGAGAGCTACCCGCGTTACCACCCTAATTGATTAGACTTTCGCCTAATCCACTTATCTCATAACGGCATTTCAACCGGCGACAGCCTACTTTACTCACTTCGACTGCGCAACTCCAGGACGGATTCACAAGTGCTTTTATCAGCTTCCACCACCCGCTGACTCTCTAAAAAAAACGTGCTTGCTACTACTTCCCATCATCGTGTTCACTTATTTAAATTTTATCCATACTGTACTATATGACACAAGATTTTGCAAGTCACACCATAGACGTCACAAAATATTCGAGGGTGCGGGAATCCATCGTTAATTCAGGATGAAATGAGCATCCTAGTAGATGGCCATCACGTGCTAGCACAATTTTCCCATCATACTCTGCTAGAATTTCAACACCCTCGCCAGCAGATACAATATGCGGCGCACGAATAAATACCGCAGATATGGCGTCACCAATTGCCGGAATATCAAGTTTAGTCTCAAAGCTATCCACCTGACGTCCATAAGAATTACGAGCTACTACTACATCCATCACACCTAAATGCGGCTCATAATCGATTACCTCTTTTGCCAATAAAATTAGTCCTGCACAAGTACCAAACATCGGTAAACCTTGTTGCGCAAGTACACGAATCGGTTCTAGAAGATCATAACGATTTAGCAATTTTCTCATCGTTGTACTTTCACCACCTGGCAACACAAGACCGTCAAGTTTTGCTAAATCCTTCACATGCTTTACTATTACAACTTCACAACTAAGTGCCTCTAACATTTGTATATGCTCTCTTACCGCACCCTGCAATGCTAATACACCAATTTTTTTCATCTTACCAACCTCGTTCTTGCATACGTTCATTGTGACTTAGCTGTGCAATATCAATACCTTTCATTGGGACACCAAGTTCTTTAGAAATTGCCGCAATCAACTTATAATCCTTGTAATGTGTTGTAGCTTCTACAATAGCTCGTGCAAACTTCTCTGGATTTTCTGATTTAAAAATACCCGAACCAACAAATACACCATCAGCGCCTAACTCCATCATTAATGCTGCATCCGCTGGTGTAGCAACACCTCCTGCTGCAAAGTTTACAACTGGTAAGCGACCAATTCTTTTAATTTCTCGTAATAACTCAAATGGCGCACCAAGTAATTTAGCTTCTGTCATTAATTCATCTTCTGTCATACCTACGACTTTGCGTACTTGCGCATTCACCTTACGAATATGACGCACTGCTTCTACAATATTACCTGTACCAGGTTCACCCTTCGTCCGTAGCATTGAAGCTCCTTCTCCAATTCGACGAGCCGCTTCCCCTAAATCACGACAACCACAAACAAAAGGTACAGTATAATCACTTTTTAATAAATGATATTCTTCATCTGCTGGTGTTAAAACTTCACTTTCGTCAATATAATCAACGCCCATTGCTTCTAATACACGTGCCTCTACGATATGACCAATACGTGCCTTTGCCATCACAGGTATTGAGACAGCACCCATCACTTCTTCTACGATGCGTGGATCTGCCATACGAGCAACGCCACCAGCCTTACGTATATCTGAAGGCACTCGCTCTAATGCCATAACAGCAACAGCGCCTGCTGCCTCCGCGATTTTTGCCTGCTCAGCATTAATCACGTCCATAATGACGCCACCCTTTTGCATTTCTGCCATCCCTCGTTTTACTAACTCTGTCCCAGTTTGTTTCATATTCTCTAACCTCCACCTTCATGATGAAATTTAGTATAATAGATATTGACCATATAAAAATATTCAGTTTATAAAATAATCATAAGGTCAGGTGAACTATTTAACATGGACATGCTATTATTTGAACTTGAGAAGCATGGCGGTAAACCGCTCTACGATCAGCTTTATAGCGGTATAAAAGAAGCCATTATTACGAAGAAGATTGCCGTTGGAGAAAAATTACCATCGAAGAGGAAATTAGCCGATTTTCTAAATATTTCCCAAACAACTATTGAAATTGCTTATGCGCAATTACTTGCAGAGGGCTATATTATGTCAAAATCACGGATTGGCTATTTTGTAGAGGAAATTGACGAACTACCGTATATTCAACAAGATACAACTGCTTACTTAAACGAACAGCCCAAGAAAAAATCCTATACTATTGATTTTAACCCTGGTTCTATTGATATTGACGCCTTTCCATTCCAAACATGGCGCAAATACGCAAGAGATCTTTTTGATGATGCTTCAAAGGAATTGTTATTAACAGGGGAGCCTCAAGGAGAACGGGCTTTGCGTACAGAGATTGCTAATTATTTATACCAATCACGCGGAGTTGTTTGTAGTCCTGAGCAAATTGTTATTGGCTCTGGTACGGAGCAACTTCTCCCAATGATATTACGTCTTTTCAGTGAAGATACTTGCTTTGCGCTTGAAAATCCAGGTTATCCAACCGTGCATCGAATGTTTTCACAACATAAGCGAAAGGTTTTACCAATTGTGGTCGATGATGAAGGAATAGTTATTCATGCACTCGAAAAAACAAGTGCTGATGTTGTTTATATAACGCCATCTCACCAATTCCCAACCGGGGCTGTATTATCTGCAACAAGACGAGCACAAGCATTAAATTGGGCAGCACAGAGCCCTTCACGTTTTATTATCGAGGATGATTATGACTCTGAATTTCGTTATACGGGAAAACCAATTCCAGCGCTTCAAGCATTAGACCGTAATGAACAAGTCATCTATATGAGTACCTTTACAAAATCTTTAATGCCTTCCTTACGTGTTGCTTATTTTGTGCTACCGCCTAAATTGCTTGCTACTTATAACGATGTTTTTAACTATTATTCATCAACAGTGCCAAGATTCGATCAGCATATCGTAGCAAATTTTATGCGTGATGGCCATTTCTCTAAGCATTTAAATCGGATGCGGAAAGTGTATCGAAAAAAGCATGATAAACTAACTACTATTTTAGATAATTATTCTGCACAAGTTAAGATTACAGGTGAGCAGGCAGGGATGCATGTCTTACTCAACGTTCAACATTCTTTATCAGAAAAACAATTGCAGCATTACGCCAACAATGCAGGAATTGGTATCTATCCTTTATCGGATTATCGCCTAGATGGACTACTGTCTACACAAGCACAATTTTTACTAGGCTTTGGTGGTATTCCTGTTCATCAAATTGAATCTTCTATTGAAAGACTCATGGATTGCTGGCATATACAGAAAGATATATTCATGTCTGATAATCCCTCACAAAAGATGCCTTAAAACATTAGAAAAAACAACCATCCGTCTCCCTATGAAGGTAAAAAGATGGTTGTTGCTATTTTTTTATGATTCCTTCAGTTGAATATTATAATGCTCAAACCATACATGTATTTGCCCTAAATAGGCAAGTAGCTGAGGACCCGCCATTAATTGTCCGTACCAAGGCGCTTTAAAGGCATTTCCTCCTGTTTTAATAAGCTCCAATAATTTCTCCCGTTCAAATAATTCATGAAGAATAGAATTTTTATCGTTCAATATGTCTCTCAGCCATTTTTGAACGCCAGTTGTGTAAACAGGATGATAGGTTTTCGGATAGGGATTCTTTTTCCGATATAATACTTCCTCAGGCAATAAATGTTCCATTGCTTTACGAAGTAATCCCTTTTCTTTGCCACCTAGATTCTTCATTTCCCAAGGAATATTCCATGCATATTCCACAAGACGATGATCAGCAAATGGCACGCGCACCTCTAGACTCGCCCCCATGCTCATACGATCTTTCCGTTCTAGTAAAGTTTGCATAAACCACACCATATTTAAATAAAACATCTCACGGCGCTTCGACTCCTCATTATTTTCCCCATCAAGACGCGGTACCTCACTAATTGTTTGTGCATATACTTGCTGTGCATATGCTTCCACAGATAACTTTTCACGCCATTCCTCTCGTAACATGGCCGTTCTTTCAGGCAATGACCGGATCCAAGGAAAACCTGTAGAGGTTTCTGTAAACCATGGATAGCCACCAAAAATTTCATCGGCACATTCGCCTGATAAGGCGACAGTAAAATCCCTTTTAATTTCACGGCAAAACCATAATAATGACGAGTCTACATCAGCCATACCTGGTGAATCTCTTACAACTACAGCTTCTATCAATAAATCAATTAACTGTTGCTGTGAAATTTCCTCTGCATGGTGTGTTGTATCAAACGTTTCTTTCATTTTTTGAATCCAATATGTGTCTGTTGACACTTGAAAAGAATGTGGATTAAAGAAACGTTCATTGTCCTCATAGTCAATTGAGTACGTATGAAGTTTGCCTTTATTTTGTTGCTGGAACGTATTCGCGGCAATACCCGTAATAATACTTGAATCTAAACCGCCTGAAAGAAACGTACAAATAGGTACATCTGATACAAGCTGACGTTCTATAGCATCTGTTAGTAAAAAACGTACTTGGTCAATCGTTTCCTCTAGCGATTCCTCATGTTTTTTACTTTGAAGTTGCCAATACTGCCATACGCGTACTCCTTCTCTAGAAAAGCGCATAGCATATCCTGGGCGTAATTCATTAATATTTTGGAAAAGTGACTTTCCAGGTGTTCTGGATGGTCCTAGGGCCATTATATTTGCTAGCCCCTCTGTATTAACAATTGGTTGAACCGTTGGGTGTGCCAATAATGCCTTCACCTCTGAAGCAAAAAGCAACCCATCTTGCTGCTCCGTATAATATAACGGTTTTACACCTAGACGATCACGGCATAGTAAAAGTGATTGTGCTGCTTCATCCCACACACCAAACGCAAATATCCCATTTAAATAATCTACGCATTGCTCTTTCCACTCTATATAAGCAGTTAAAAGTACTTCAGTATCTGAATGTGTTGTGAAAATATGCCCTCTCTTATGCAACTCTTTGCGAATTTCTTCTGTATTATATAGCTCGCCATTATATGTAATGACATAGTTTACACCATCGTGTGTTTTTTTCATCGGTTGCTTCCCACCGATTAAATCTATAACTGCTAACCGTCGATGGCCAAATGCAATATGTTCACTACACCAAGTATTTTCATCATCTGGTCCTCTTTTATTTAACGTTTGCGTCATTGACTTCAATATTTGATCACTATTACGCAAATCCTTTCGAAAGCTAGCCCACCCTGTAATGCCACACATTTAGCCACATCCTTTCGACTAATAGCGTATGCAAATAACTCTTAAAACGTGAAAAAAGAACACGCCATGTTTTCTAAACATTTGCGTGTTCCTTCTACTTTAATTTTTAAAATAAACCGCCAACGAAATCAGATATGCCGCCCCATAGATTACCGAAGAAGCTTCCGATCCCTTGGAAGAATAGTGAGATACCACTAGCGCGCTCCACAGCTTCTGTTGTGACAACATCGGCTGAAAGGTCCTTGCCATCAATAAAGCCGTAATCTGTGCCTTCTGTGCGCTCAATAACGACCTTACCCACAACAGTATCTTTCTTCACGCCAGCTTCCAGACTCTTTTTATCTAATACTAATTTAGGTTTATATAAATCTTTCTCAGATGACTTGATCATAAATGAAACTGGTTCTTTAACAGCAATCGCTACTTTGTTTTCTTTCCCTTTCGTAACTTTTACTGTTTCTTGATCTTTAAACTTATAGTTTGCTGGAATAATTTCTTGTTTCGAGAATTGTGAAAAGCCATAGTTAAATAATTTAGCTGTTTCATCGAAACGGGCTCTTTTAGATTCTTGTCCTTTTTCATCTACAGCCTTCATAACAACAGAAATTAAACGTGTACCATTGCGCTCTGCCGTACCTGTAATACAATGTCCAGCGAAGTTAGTTGTACCTGTTTTTAATCCGTCTACGCCCTCATATTGGAATACTAGTCCAGGTAACATAAAGTTCCAGTTAGACATTTTAATTTCATCATCTGTACCTTCACGGAACGTCTTTTTTGCAATTTTAGACGTTTCTAATACATTTGGATGATCTTTTAGTAAATGATATGCTAATTTGGCTACAGATTTAGCAGGCATTACGTTTTCATCTTCTGGTCCAGTACCAGCTGGCTGCATACCAAATAAATCTGCATTGTTTAGACCAGTAGAATTCACGAATTTATAGCCTTCAAGTCCAAGCTCTTCTGCTTTTTTATTCATGAGTTTTAAAAACTCAGTTTCAGTACCTGCAATTGTTTCTGCAATAGCTACTGTAGCAGCATTTGCAGAGTAAATAGCCATCGCCTCATATAACTCACGAATTGTATAAGTTCCATCTCTACGCAATGGTACATTACTTAACGCACGGTTTTGAGACATACGATACGTATAATCTGTTACGTGATATTCCTGATCCCACTTAACTGTACCTGCATCAATTGCTTCCAATAACAGGTATTCAGTCATCATTTTTGTCATACTTGCAATACCTAGTGAAGTATCTGCATTTTCTTCATATAAAATTTTCCCTGAATCTGCGTCAATTAAAATCGCAGCATCCACGTGTAGTCCTAAACCTGATTCTGCATTTGCCTTCGCAGGAATTCCCGCAAACATACTAATTAACAGAACAGGAATTAGGAGCAAACGTAATACGGTGTTCATTGTCTTTTTCACCTTCAAAGCCCTCCAATAAATAATCTTGTCCTCGATAATTTTATCATAGATATTATCGTACGTGCGCAATCTCTATCATAAAAAAATGCTCTCGTGCCATCTTTGTAGACGATACGAGAGCATAAAAGTTGCTAACAATATATTACATCGAATAGTTTGGTGATTCTTTAGTAATTTGAACATCATGTGGGTGTGATTCACGAAGACCAGCACCTGTCATACGTATGAACTGAGCATTATCACGTAAATATTCAAGGCTAGGCGCTCCACAGTAACCCATACCAGCACGAATACCACCAATAAGTTGATAAATCGTATCTGCTAATGGACCTTTGTAAGGAAGGCGGCCTTCAATACCTTCTGGCACTAGTTTCTTCGCATCTTCTTGGAAGTAACGATCTTTTGAACCTTTTTCCATTGCTCCAATTGATCCCATACCGCGATATACTTTGAAGCGACGACCTTGGAAAATTTCAGTATCTCCAGGAGATTCTGAAGTACCAGCAAGAAGTGATCCAAGCATAACGATGTTACCGCCAGCTGCAAGTGCTTTTACGATGTCACCTGAGTACTTAATTCCGCCATCCGCGATAATTGTTTTACCAACTTCACGAGCAACTGTTGCACAATCGTAAACAGCTGTAATTTGTGGAACACCAACACCCGCAACAACTCGAGTTGTACAAATAGAACCTGGTCCGATACCCACTTTAACAACATCTGCACCAGCATCAAATAATGCACGAGCGCCTTCACCTGTTGCCACATTACCAGCAATGATTTCTAATTCAGGGTAAGTTTCACGAATCGAACGAATTGTTTGCAGAACACCCTCTGAGTGACCATGTGCTGTATCAATGACTACGATATCCACTTGCGCCTCCACAAGCTTCTCAATACGTATCATAGTGTCTTTTGAAACGCCTACCGCTGCACCAACCAATAAACGACCATGTACGTCTTTTGCAGCGTTCGGGAATTCAATTACTTTTTCAATATCCTTAATTGTGATTAAACCAGTTAATTTACCGTCTTCATCAACAATTGGGAGTTTCTCGATTTTATATTGTTGAAGAATCTTTTCAGCATCCTCTAATGTCGTACCAACAGGAGCTGTAATCAAGTCTTCTTTTGTCATTACATCTTCAATTTTTAAAGAGTAGTCTGAGATAAAACGTAGATCACGGTTTGTAATAATCCCTACTAACTTTTGGTTTTCCATACTATCAACAATTGGTACACCAGAGATTCGGTATTTACCCATTAAGTGCTCAGCATCGAAAACTTGGTGAGTCGGAGTTAAGAAGAATGGGTTTGTAATAACACCATTTTCAGAACGTTTTACTTTTTCTACTTGTTCAGCTTGCTCATCAATACCCATATTTTTATGGATAATACCGATACCACCTTGACGAGCCATGGCGATAGCCATTTTAGATTCTGTAACTGTATCCATGCCTGCGCTGACCATTGGAATATTTAATTTAATCTTTGGTGTTAGTTGAACTGATAAATCAACATCTTTCGGTAATACTTCTGAATGAGCTGGTACTAATAATACATCATCAAAAGTTAAACCTTCTTTGGCAAATTTAGTTTCCCACATTATCGTAACTTCCCCCTATGGTTAAAAGAATATTAATTGTAAGATTAACAACGTGTCATGCTACTGTCAAGAAACTTATAAAAGAAAGACAATTCAGACTTTTAATTATGCCAATTTCCATTCCCTAATCTCCATTTCAAAAGAAAATATTTCTTAATTTAATGTACTACTTATTGCGCAAGCAATATTTTTTTATTGGAAGATTCAAGAATTCAAAACAAGACATTTATTTTTATAATACTTCTTTTTTTCTACCTATAGTATCACTAAATAAAATAAGTATGTAAATATTATTAAATACCATCTTTTTATAGCAGTTTTGCACTGTTTTCTTTTAATTATTTGACTTTCTCATTAGTGTTTTTTATAAATAAAAAAACAGCCAGCAATCAGCTGACTGTTTTGGATGCCTAGCGACGTCCTACTCTCACAGGGGGAAGCCCCCAACTACCATCGGCGCTAAAGAGCTTAACTTCCGTGTTCGGTATGGGAACGGGTGTGACCTCTTTGCCATCATCACTAGACTATTGTCGGCTTTCAATATACAGCGTATTTCTTTGTCAGCTTCATTCGTTCAGTCAGTCACGTACTTGAGTACGCTCCTTCCTTCTTTCAATCGCTTCCTCGAACTACTTGTATCTTGAAACCCTATATAGAAAGATGTTGTTCTTTCAAAACTGGATAAACGGTGCATTGAATGTTTCAAACATTTTGGTTAAGTCCTCGATCGATTAGTATTCGTCAGCTCCATGTGTCACCACACTTCCACCTCGAACCTATCTACCTCATCGTCTTTGAGGGATCTTACTTACTTGCGTAATGGGAAATCTCATCTTGAGGGGGGCTTCATGCTTAGATGCTTTCAGCACTTATCCCGTCCACACATAGCTACCCAGCGATGCCTTTGGCAAGACAACTGGTACACCAGCGGTGTGTCCATCCCGGTCCTCTCGTACTAAGGACAGCTCCTCTCAAATTTCCTACGCCCACGACGGATAGGGACCGAACTGTCTCACGACGTTCTGAACCCAGCTCGCGTACCGCTTTAATGGGCGAACAGCCCAACCCTTGGGACCGACTACAGCCCCAGGATGCGATGAGCCGACATCGAGGTGCCAAACCTCCCCGTCGATGTGGACTCTTGGGGGAGATAAGCCTGTTATCCCCGGGGTAGCTTTTATCCGTTGAGCGATGGCCCTTCCATGCGGAACCACCGGATCACTAAGCCCGTCTTTCGACCCTGCTCGACTTGTAGGTCTCGCAGTCAAGCTCCCTTGTGCCTTTACACTCTACGAATGATTTCCAACCATTCTGAGGGAACCTTTGGGCGCCTCCGTTACCTTTTAGGAGGCGACCGCCCCAGTCAAACTGTCCGCCTGACACTGTCTCCTGCCCCGCTAAGGGGCATGGGTTAGAATTTCAATACAACCAGGGTAGTATCCCACCGACGCCTCCTTCGAAGCTGGCGCTCCGAGATCTCTGGCTCCTACCTATCCTGTACAAGTTGTACCAAAATTCAATATCAGGCTACAGTAAAGCTCCACGGGGTCTTTCCGTCCTGTCGCGGGTAACCTGCATCTTCACAGGTACTATAATTTCACCGAGTCTCTCGTTGAGACAGTGCCCAGATCGTTACGCCTTTCGTGCGGGTCGGAACTTACCCGACAAGGAATTTCGCTACCTTAGGACCGTTATAGTTACGGCCGCCGTTTACTGGGGCTTCAATTCGCAGCTTCGCTTGCGCTAACCACTCCTCTTAACCTTCCAGCACCGGGCAGGCGTCAGCCCCTATACGTCACCTTACGGTTTTGCAGAGACCTGTGTTTTTGCTAAACAGTCGCCTGGGCCTATTCACTGCGGCTCTCATGCGCTTGCACGCTCAAGAGCACCCCTTCTCCCGAAGTTACGGGGTCATTTTGCCGAGTTCCTTAACGAGAGTTCTCTCGCACACCTTAGGATTCTCTCCTCGACTACCTGTGTCGGTTTGCGGTACGGGCACCTCTCACCTCGATAGAGGCTTTTCTTGGCAGTGTGAAATCAGGAACTTCGTCCTTAAAGGACTCGCCATCACAGCTCAACGTTACAGTGTGCGGATTTGCCTACACACACGCCTTACTGCTTGGACGCGCACAACCAACGGCGCGCTTACCCTATCCTACTGCGTCCCCCCATTTCTCAAACGGTGAGGAGGTGGTACAGGAATATCAACCTGTTGTCCATCGCCTACGCCTATCGGCCTCGGCTTAGGTCCCGACTAACCCTGAGCGGACGAGCCTTCCTCAGGAAACCTTAGTCATACGGTGGACGGGATTCTCACCCGTCTTTCGCTACTCATACCGGCATTCTCACTTCTAAGCGCTCCACCAGTCCTTCCGGTCTGACTTCAACGCACTTAGAACGCTCTCCTACCACTGACATCGTAGATGTCAATCCACAGCTTCGGTGAATCGTTTAGCCCCGATACATTTTCGGCGCAGCGTCACTCGACCAGTGAGCTATTACGCACTCTTTAAATGTTGGCTGCTTCTAAGCCAACATCCTGGTTGTCTATGCAACGCCACATCCTTTTCCACTTAACGATTACTTTGGGACCTTAGCTGGTGGTCTGGGCTGTTTCCCTTTTGACTACGGATCTTATCACTCGCAGTCTGACTCCCGTGTATAAATATCTGGCATTCGGAGTTTGTCTGAATTCGGTAAACCGGGATGGCCCCCTAGTCCAAACAGTGCTCTACCTCCAGTATTCTCATCACGAGGCTAGCCCTAAAGCTATTTCGGAGAGAACCAGCTATCTCCAGGTTCGATTGGAATTTCTCCGCTACCCACACCTCATCCCCGCACTTTTCAACGTGCGTGGGTTCGGGCCTCCAGTAAGTGTTACCTCACCTTCACCCTGGACATGGGTAGATCACCTGGTTTCGGGTCTACGACCACGTACTAATTCGCCCTATTCAGACTCGCTTTCGCTGCGGCTCCGTCTTCTAAAACTTAACCTCGCACGTAATCGTAACTCGCCGGTTCATTCTACAAAAGGCACGCTATCACCCATTAACGGGCTCTAACTACTTGTAGGCACACGGTTTCAGGATCTATTTCACTCCCCTTCCGGGGTGCTTTTCACCTTTCCCTCACGGTACTGGTTCACTATCGGTCACTAGGTAGTATTTAGCCTTGGGAGATGGTCCTCCCAGATTCCGACGGAATTTCACGTGTTCCGCCGTACTCAGGATCCACTCAGGAGGGAATGAACTTTCGACTACAGGGCTATTACCTGCTCTGGCGGACCTTTCCAAGTCGCTTCATCTAACTCATTCTTTTGTAACTCCGTATAGAGTGTCCTACAACCCCAAGAGGCAAGCCTCTTGGTTTGGGCTCTTCCCGTTTCGCTCGCCGCTACTCAGGGAATCGATTTTTCTTTCTCTTCCTCCAGGTACTTAGATGTTTCAGTTCCCTGGGTCTGCCTTCAAGACGCTATGTATTCACGTCAAGATACTACGCGATTAAACGTAGTGGGTTCCCCCATTCGGAAATCTCCGGATCAAAGCTCACTTACAGCTCCCCGAAGCATATCGGTGTTAGTGCCGTCCTTCTTCGGCTCCTAGTGCCAAGGCATTCGCCGTGCGCCCTTAATAACTTAACCAAAGTTATTAAGCCTAAAAAACTTAAAAAAATAAATGTGTTTGTTACTATTTCAATGTCGTTTTATCCAGTTTTCAAAGAACAAGTTTTGAAGTGTTTCATTCAGAAGAATGAACCTTCAAAACTGAACGCAAAACGTAATCTTACAAACCCAAGGTTTGTATTCCGAAAATATCCTTAGAAAGGAGGTGATCCAGCCGCACCTTCCGATACGGCTACCTTGTTACGACTTCACCCCAATCATCTATCCCACCTTCGGCGGCTGGCTCCAAAAAGGTTACCTCACCGACTTCGGGTGTTACAAACTCTCGTGGTGTGACGGGCGGTGTGTACAAGGCCCGGGAACGTATTCACCGCGGCATGCTGATCCGCGATTACTAGCGATTCCGGCTTCATGTAGGCGAGTTGCAGCCTACAATCCGAACTGAGAACGACTTTATCGGATTAGCTCCCCCTCGCGGGTTGGCAACCGTTTGTATCGTCCATTGTAGCACGTGTGTAGCCCAGGTCATAAGGGGCATGATGATTTGACGTCATCCCCACCTTCCTCCGGTTTGTCACCGGCAGTCACCTTAGAGTGCCCAACTAAATGATGGCAACTAAGATCAAGGGTTGCGCTCGTTGCGGGACTTAACCCAACATCTCACGACACGAGCTGACGACAACCATGCACCACCTGTCACCGTTGTCCCCGAAGGGAAAACTGTATCTCTACAGTGGTCAATGGGATGTCAAGACCTGGTAAGGTTCTTCGCGTTGCTTCGAATTAAACCACATGCTCCACCGCTTGTGCGGGCCCCCGTCAATTCCTTTGAGTTTCAGTCTTGCGACCGTACTCCCCAGGCGGAGTGCTTAATGCGTTAGCTGCAGCACTAAGGGGCGGAAACCCCCTAACACTTAGCACTCATCGTTTACGGCGTGGACTACCAGGGTATCTAATCCTGTTTGCTCCCCACGCTTTCGCGCCTCAGTGTCAGTTACAGACCAGATAGTCGCCTTCGCCACTGGTGTTCCTCCAAATCTCTACGCATTTCACCGCTACACTTGGAATTCCACTATCCTCTTCTGCACTCAAGTTCCCCAGTTTCCAATGACCCTCCACGGTTGAGCCGTGGGCTTTCACATCAGACTTAAGAAACCACCTGCGCGCGCTTTACGCCCAATAATTCCGGACAACGCTTGCCACCTACGTATTACCGCGGCTGCTGGCACGTAGTTAGCCGTGGCTTTCTAATAAGGTACCGTCAAGGTACAGCCAGTTACTACTGTACTTGTTCTTCCCTTACAACAGAGTTTTACGAACCGAAATCCTTCTTCACTCACGCGGCGTTGCTCCATCAGGCTTTCGCCCATTGTGGAAGATTCCCTACTGCTGCCTCCCGTAGGAGTCTGGGCCGTGTCTCAGTCCCAGTGTGGCCGATCACCCTCTCAGGTCGGCTACGCATCGTCGCCTTGGTGAGCCGTTACCTCACCAACTAGCTAATGCGCCGCGGGCCCATCCTATAGCGACAGCCGAAACCGTCTTTCAGTCTTTCACCATGAAGTGAAAGAGATTATTTGGTATTAGCCCCGGTTTCCCGGAGTTATCCCAAACTATAAGGTAGGTTGCCCACGTGTTACTCACCCGTCCGCCGCTAAATCAGAGGAAGCAAGCTTCCTCATCATTCGCTCGACTTGCATGTATTAGGCACGCCGCCAGCGTTCGTCCTGAGCCAGGATCAAACTCTCCATAAAAGAAATTTGATAAGCTCAAATTGTTTTGCTGGCATCAATTTTGATGTCCAAAATTTTGTTTTGTTCACTAACCGAAGTTTGCTACTAAAAACTTTATTGATTACGTTTTGCTTGTTCAGTTTTCAAGGTTCATTTAGCTTAACTCTTTTCGTTAAGAGCTAACTTTTATATAATAACATGTTATTAATATTATGTCAACCTGTTATTTTATTTTTATATTGTTGAAGTTACATGTCGTAACAGCAACTTTCTTATAATATCATCTACATTGTAGAACGTCAATAGTTTTTATTATTAATTTAAAATAATAATAGTTTTCATATTCTAAACTTTGGCCAGGTCTTTAGAAATTGTATAGTCCGATTTCTTCCTATCTCTAATAAGGTTTCCTTTGTCTCTTCATTCAAATCAAATTGTGTAGCACTATAATCATCTACCGGAATAAAAATAATATCCCTTTCATGTCTTCTTGATATATATCTTTCATCATGTGCTCCCTTCATTGTTGCAAATAACGCTTCAAATAAATTTAAGCCGTTTTTTATTTCGTGCGGGCATTGTTCTTCGCTACGACGGCTTAATTTAAGGCCTATTATCGGCCGCACCTTACGTCCATTGCCATCATCAAATATCCATAAAGGAAAGTTACTTAATACCCCACCATCAACAATAACAGATTCACCCTTTCCGGTTTTTAATGTAACTGGTTCAAAAAAAAACGGTATTCCACAACTCATACGTAAAGCACATGCTACGGAAAAATTCTCTGCATCGATATGATACTTTTGCAAATCATCTGGTAATACAATCATTCTACCGTTGGTTAAATCTGATGCTACTAATTTCAATGAATCTTTAGGCAAATCGCCAAAAGTATAAACACCTTTAGCCGCTAATTTTTGAAAGAACCATTTTTCCAATGCTTTTCCTTTATATAAACCTAAATGATTATATACATTCACCCATTTCATAAACGGAAGTGGTAGAAATGTTTTCCGAGGATCTAATAAAGAAGGTACATCTAACTCTTCTAACATACATTCAATCTCTTTGCCACTATATCCAGCAGCAATAAATGCAGCTAATATGGCCCCAGCACTCGTCCCAGCTACTCTCTTAAAACGGAAATTTTGATCTTCTAGAACTTGATACGCCCCAACCAATGCAAAACCCTTTAAACCACCACCAGAAAAAACGCCATCAATCCACAAAATTCCCTCTCCTTTTTCAAGTAATCTTTACATTATAAGAATTAAATAAAGAAATTAGAACTTAACAAGGAGATTAATGTCAAATGAACGATAGTTTCTACTTCTATAGAATAAAAGACTAAAAAGGATTGAGCTCTGTTGAATACAGTGCTCAATCCTAGAAATTTGTTTAAAATGGCTAAGTTTATTTTAAATCAAATTATTTGATTGACTTTGAAACTCTGGACAATCTAGCATTTCTTTCTTTAATAACGAATAAACTTAAAACATGCGCATTTTTTGACTATTTGCTACTCGAAAATTAATCGTATTTGAGAATAAATTATATGCTCCCCATTAGGTAGATAGATTAAAAAATAAAATCTGTTTATCTAAGGGTTTTTGGGGGGCGCAGTAAATACATATATGAGTTGAAATAGACCGTTTTAGATTTAAATAAGTAAAGGTCATATTCTTATGAAAGATATAAGCAAAAAAATTCGAAGTATCTGTCACAAAAAAAATCGAAGCAAGAATCTTTACGGGGCAAACGTATAAACACCTTATGAAAAAGCTGAAGTTAGAAATGAAACAATTACACGGCTTAAGCCCAATAGAATTCTGGACTTAAGCCGCTTAAATTTTTCTTATAATTTTCGCTATCTACTTGACCTGGAGCAGTTCAAAATCTCCAATACGCTTATCAATTTCATACAAACTAACAATCAAGTTAAAGAGAGTCTCTAAATCGAGTAGGAGGGAGTGATTAACTCCCGACCTCTCACACCACCGTACGTACCGTTCGGTATACGGCGGTTCAATTAAGAGGATAACGTAAAGTTTCATAACGAGCTAATAGACTTTTGAGCCCTCGGGAACTCCAATAGGAGTTTCCGAGGGTTCTGTCTAGTATCGGGCTTTTGGATATTCTCCAGTAACTTTTACGACCGCACCACCCTATCAGGTATTGATTGAGTTCCTGGATACGATAATCCATCGAATAAGGTTTCTTCCTAGAGGTTATCTCTCGAATTTTGTTCTTCATCCGTTTCACGCTTTCTTTGGCGATGCGAACCTTTGGTTCTATACCATTAGTGAAACTGAATCCAAGAAACTTCCTTTTCCAAGGACGGTCTACTGCTGACTTATTCAGGTTAACTTTCAACTTAAGTTTCCCTTCAATAAACCAAGTAACAGAGTTCATGACCCGATTGCCTGATTTCTTTGTTTTCACATAGATATTGCAGTCATCGGCGTATCTTACAAATTTATGACCTCTTTCCTCCAATTCCTTGTCCAGTTCATCAAGTACGATGTTGGAAAGCAGTGGACTTAGGGGACCTCCTTGCGGAGTACCTTCTTCACTAATTGTCACGATACCATTTATCATGATGCCCGATTTCAAGTATTTACGGATTAACTTAAGCAGATGCTTATCTTCGATTCGTTTCGCAAGTACACCCATGAGCCTATCATGGTTCACCTTGTCGAAGAATTTCTCCAAGTCTATGTCCACTACCCAGCGATTCCCTTCCCGTATATATCCTTTTGCTTCCCTTATCGCATCATGAGCGCTTCGATTTGGTCGAAACCCGTAACTATGGTCTGAAAAAGTCGGGTCATATAGAAAAGTTAACACTTGGGCAATGGCTTGTTGAATAAAACGGTCTGTCACGGTAGGGATACCTAATAAACGCACACCACCAGCAGGTTTCGGGATTTCGACTCTGCGGACAGGCTGCGGTTCATAAGTTCCCTGAAGAAGTACCATTTTCATGGTTTCCCAGTGTTGTAGGATATGCTTTCGTAGGTTTTGTACGGGCATTTCGTCGACACCGTGGCTCCCTTTATTACGCTCCACCCGTTTTAAGGCAGAGAGCAGATTTTCGCGTGACAGGATTCGTTCCATTAACATTGGTTACGCCTCTTTCCGTGAACAACAGTTCTTCTTATGCCAGTTCTGCTCCACCATCTTGAAGTCCCCATGGGATTCACCATTTCCTCCTTCAAGCATGCCTTATCGGTTATCTGTGTTCTTCGCAGTTTACTGAATGCCAAGATGATGTTCTCTCTTAATTGTTCAGCCCTTCCCATCCTTCTCGAGTCAGAATGGTACTATGGCTTCTGCTGACTTCTGATTGTTCAGCTATTCATCACTGAATAGGTTACCAAGTGTACTTGGCGTACCAACCAGACCTCCCCAGGTAAGAACGTAGTCTTTCCTTCCATCTATCTGCTTCATTTACTACATATGACCTTCGGCAGAAAGGGCTTCGTTTTGTTATGCAAACTCACCCAGTCGTACATAGCCTTCTATGAAGTTCGTGTTCCTCAGACCGGAGGTTTGCCGCTCGCTTCCTTCAGATTCCGCGTCACCGCGAACACCCTTGCGTTAAGCTAACTATTACTTCTGCCTTCACAGTTCGGGACTTGCACCCTATAGACTACGCCCATGCTGGGCGCACATAAAAAAAACAGCCAGCAATCAGCTGACTGTTTTGGATGCCTAGCGACGTCCTACTCTCACAGGGGGAAGCCCCCAACTACCATCGGCGCTAAAGAGCTTAACTTCCGTGTTCGGTATGGGAACGGGTGTGACCTCTTTGCCATCATCACTAGACTATTGTCGGCTTTCAATATACAGCGTATTTCTTTGTCAGCTTCATTCGTTCAGTCAGTCACGTACTTGAGTACGCTCCTTCCTTCTTTCAATCGCTTCCTCGAACTACTTGTATCTTGAAACCCTATATAGAAAGATGTTGTTCTTTCAAAACTGGATAAACGGTGCATTGAATGTTTCAAACATTTTGGTTAAGTCCTCGATCGATTAGTATTCGTCAGCTCCATGTGTCACCACACTTCCACCTCGAACCTATCTACCTCATCGTCTTTGAGGGATCTTACTTACTTGCGTAATGGGAAATCTCATCTTGAGGGGGGCTTCATGCTTAGATGCTTTCAGCACTTATCCCGTCCACACATAGCTACCCAGCGATGCCTTTGGCAAGACAACTGGTACACCAGCGGTGTGTCCATCCCGGTCCTCTCGTACTAAGGACAGCTCCTCTCAAATTTCCTACGCCCACGACGGATAGGGACCGAACTGTCTCACGACGTTCTGAACCCAGCTCGCGTACCGCTTTAATGGGCGAACAGCCCAACCCTTGGGACCGACTACAGCCCCAGGATGCGATGAGCCGACATCGAGGTGCCAAACCTCCCCGTCGATGTGGACTCTTGGGGGAGATAAGCCTGTTATCCCCGGGGTAGCTTTTATCCGTTGAGCGATGGCCCTTCCATGCGGAACCACCGGATCACTAAGCCCGTCTTTCGACCCTGCTCGACTTGTAGGTCTCGCAGTCAAGCTCCCTTGTGCCTTTACACTCTACGAATGATTTCCAACCATTCTGAGGGAACCTTTGGGCGCCTCCGTTACCTTTTAGGAGGCGACCGCCCCAGTCAAACTGTCCGCCTGACACTGTCTCCTGCCCCGCTAAGGGGCATGGGTTAGAATTTCAATACAACCAGGGTAGTATCCCACCGACGCCTCCTTCGAAGCTGGCGCTCCGAGATCTCTGGCTCCTACCTATCCTGTACAAGTTGTACCAAAATTCAATATCAGGCTACAGTAAAGCTCCACGGGGTCTTTCCGTCCTGTCGCGGGTAACCTGCATCTTCACAGGTACTATAATTTCACCGAGTCTCTCGTTGAGACAGTGCCCAGATCGTTACGCCTTTCGTGCGGGTCGGAACTTACCCGACAAGGAATTTCGCTACCTTAGGACCGTTATAGTTACGGCCGCCGTTTACTGGGGCTTCAATTCGCAGCTTCGCTTGCGCTAACCACTCCTCTTAACCTTCCAGCACCGGGCAGGCGTCAGCCCCTATACGTCACCTTACGGTTTTGCAGAGACCTGTGTTTTTGCTAAACAGTCGCCTGGGCCTATTCACTGCGGCTCTCATGCGCTTGCACGCTCAAGAGCACCCCTTCTCCCGAAGTTACGGGGTCATTTTGCCGAGTTCCTTAACGAGAGTTCTCTCGCACACCTTAGGATTCTCTCCTCGACTACCTGTGTCGGTTTGCGGTACGGGCACCTCTCACCTCGATAGAGGCTTTTCTTGGCAGTGTGAAATCAGGAACTTCGTCCTTAAAGGACTCGCCATCACAGCTCAACGTTACAGTGTGCGGATTTGCCTACACACACGCCTTACTGCTTGGACGCGCACAACCAACGGCGCGCTTACCCTATCCTACTGCGTCCCCCCATTTCTCAAACGGTGAGGAGGTGGTACAGGAATATCAACCTGTTGTCCATCGCCTACGCCTATCGGCCTCGGCTTAGGTCCCGACTAACCCTGAGCGGACGAGCCTTCCTCAGGAAACCTTAGTCATACGGTGGACGGGATTCTCACCCGTCTTTCGCTACTCATACCGGCATTCTCACTTCTAAGCGCTCCACCAGTCCTTCCGGTCTGACTTCAACGCACTTAGAACGCTCTCCTACCACTGACATCGTAGATGTCAATCCACAGCTTCGGTGAATCGTTTAGCCCCGATACATTTTCGGCGCAGCGTCACTCGACCAGTGAGCTATTACGCACTCTTTAAATGTTGGCTGCTTCTAAGCCAACATCCTGGTTGTCTATGCAACGCCACATCCTTTTCCACTTAACGATTACTTTGGGACCTTAGCTGGTGGTCTGGGCTGTTTCCCTTTTGACTACGGATCTTATCACTCGCAGTCTGACTCCCGTGTATAAATATCTGGCATTCGGAGTTTGTCTGAATTCGGTAAACCGGGATGGCCCCCTAGTCCAAACAGTGCTCTACCTCCAGTATTCTCATCACGAGGCTAGCCCTAAAGCTATTTCGGAGAGAACCAGCTATCTCCAGGTTCGATTGGAATTTCTCCGCTACCCACACCTCATCCCCGCACTTTTCAACGTGCGTGGGTTCGGGCCTCCAGTAAGTGTTACCTCACCTTCACCCTGGACATGGGTAGATCACCTGGTTTCGGGTCTACGACCACGTACTAATTCGCCCTATTCAGACTCGCTTTCGCTGCGGCTCCGTCTTCTAAAACTTAACCTCGCACGTAATCGTAACTCGCCGGTTCATTCTACAAAAGGCACGCTATCACCCATTAACGGGCTCTAACTACTTGTAGGCACACGGTTTCAGGATCTATTTCACTCCCCTTCCGGGGTGCTTTTCACCTTTCCCTCACGGTACTGGTTCACTATCGGTCACTAGGTAGTATTTAGCCTTGGGAGATGGTCCTCCCAGATTCCGACGGAATTTCACGTGTTCCGCCGTACTCAGGATCCACTCAGGAGGGAATGAACTTTCGACTACAGGGCTATTACCTGCTCTGGCGGACCTTTCCAAGTCGCTTCATCTAACTCATTCTTTTGTAACTCCGTATAGAGTGTCCTACAACCCCAAGAGGCAAGCCTCTTGGTTTGGGCTCTTCCCGTTTCGCTCGCCGCTACTCAGGGAATCGATTTTTCTTTCTCTTCCTCCAGGTACTTAGATGTTTCAGTTCCCTGGGTCTGCCTTCAAGACGCTATGTATTCACGTCAAGATACTACGCGATTAAACGTAGTGGGTTCCCCCATTCGGAAATCTCCGGATCAAAGCTCACTTACAGCTCCCCGAAGCATATCGGTGTTAGTGCCGTCCTTCTTCGGCTCCTAGTGCCAAGGCATTCGCCGTGCGCCCTTAATAACTTAACCAAAGTTATTAAGCCTAAAAAACTTAAAAAAATAAATGTGTTTGTTACTATTTCAATGTCGTTTTATCCAGTTTTCAAAGAACAATAATTGGTGGAGCCTAGCGGGATCGAACCGCTGACCTCCTGCGTGCAAGGCAGGCGCTCTCCCAGCTGAGCTAAGGCCCCAAGAGGTAGTTATATGGTGGGCCTAAATGGACTCGAACCATCGACCTCACGCTTATCAGGCGTGCGCTCTAACCAGCTGAGCTATAGGCCCTCTTGGAAGTTTTATATTATTTATAAACCTTCAAAACTGAACGCAAAACGTAATCTTACAAACCCAAGGTTTGTATTCCGAAAATATCCTTAGAAAGGAGGTGATCCAGCCGCACCTTCCGATACGGCTACCTTGTTACGACTTCACCCCAATCATCTATCCCACCTTCGGCGGCTGGCTCCAAAAAGGTTACCTCACCGACTTCGGGTGTTACAAACTCTCGTGGTGTGACGGGCGGTGTGTACAAGGCCCGGGAACGTATTCACCGCGGCATGCTGATCCGCGATTACTAGCGATTCCGGCTTCATGTAGGCGAGTTGCAGCCTACAATCCGAACTGAGAACGACTTTATCGGATTAGCTCCCCCTCGCGGGTTGGCAACCGTTTGTATCGTCCATTGTAGCACGTGTGTAGCCCAGGTCATAAGGGGCATGATGATTTGACGTCATCCCCACCTTCCTCCGGTTTGTCACCGGCAGTCACCTTAGAGTGCCCAACTAAATGATGGCAACTAAGATCAAGGGTTGCGCTCGTTGCGGGACTTAACCCAACATCTCACGACACGAGCTGACGACAACCATGCACCACCTGTCACCGTTGTCCCCGAAGGGAAAACTGTATCTCTACAGTGGTCAATGGGATGTCAAGACCTGGTAAGGTTCTTCGCGTTGCTTCGAATTAAACCACATGCTCCACCGCTTGTGCGGGCCCCCGTCAATTCCTTTGAGTTTCAGTCTTGCGACCGTACTCCCCAGGCGGAGTGCTTAATGCGTTAGCTGCAGCACTAAGGGGCGGAAACCCCCTAACACTTAGCACTCATCGTTTACGGCGTGGACTACCAGGGTATCTAATCCTGTTTGCTCCCCACGCTTTCGCGCCTCAGTGTCAGTTACAGACCAGATAGTCGCCTTCGCCACTGGTGTTCCTCCAAATCTCTACGCATTTCACCGCTACACTTGGAATTCCACTATCCTCTTCTGCACTCAAGTTCCCCAGTTTCCAATGACCCTCCACGGTTGAGCCGTGGGCTTTCACATCAGACTTAAGAAACCACCTGCGCGCGCTTTACGCCCAATAATTCCGGACAACGCTTGCCACCTACGTATTACCGCGGCTGCTGGCACGTAGTTAGCCGTGGCTTTCTAATAAGGTACCGTCAAGGTACAGCCAGTTACTACTGTACTTGTTCTTCCCTTACAACAGAGTTTTACGAACCGAAATCCTTCTTCACTCACGCGGCGTTGCTCCATCAGGCTTTCGCCCATTGTGGAAGATTCCCTACTGCTGCCTCCCGTAGGAGTCTGGGCCGTGTCTCAGTCCCAGTGTGGCCGATCACCCTCTCAGGTCGGCTACGCATCGTCGCCTTGGTGAGCCGTTACCTCACCAACTAGCTAATGCGCCGCGGGCCCATCCTATAGCGACAGCCGAAACCGTCTTTCAGTCTTTCACCATGAAGTGAAAGAGATTATTTGGTATTAGCCCCGGTTTCCCGGAGTTATCCCAAACTATAAGGTAGGTTGCCCACGTGTTACTCACCCGTCCGCCGCTAAATCAGAAGAAGCAAGCTTCCTCATCATTCGCTCGACTTGCATGTATTAGGCACGCCGCCAGCGTTCGTCCTGAGCCAGGATCAAACTCTCCATAAAAGAAATTTGATAAGCTCAAATTGTTTTGCTGGCATCAATTTTGATGTCCAAAATTTTGTTTTGTTCACTAACCGAAGTTAGCTACTTAAAACTATATTGATTACGTTTTGCTTGTTCAGTTTTCAAGGTTCATGTTGTTTCGTTTAGTGCGTCACCTCTTGGCGACTCACTTATAATATCAAGTATTAGAAACTATGTCAACACTTTCTCTAAAAAAAATGAAATAGTTTTGAAATGTCATTGATTAAAAGATAATAGGGCAATCAAAATAGATGATTGCCTTACTACAACTTTGTTAATTTGTAATAATACGTGAAATATAGAAAGTGCGGTTTTTTCCAAGATCAAAAATCTCTCCTGTGTTACTTAGTTTAATAAGAGGTCGTGTTGGAGCGAATTTGTTGACGAACATTACTTCACCACGTTCTAAATTAGAAAGCTCAACAATTGTACCAATAGGTAGATCTGCGACTAGATCAATAAGTGCTCGTACTACTTTAATATCAAACTTTCCAAATTCTGATTCATTAACCATCTCTATCACTTTAAAAGAGGATTGCTTAGATCGATATACACGTTCACACGTCATTGCATGAAATACATCTGCAACAGCAATTATCTGTGCAAAAATCGATATATTGGCTATTTTTTCACCCTTAGGATAACCGCTTCCGTTTAAACGTTCATGGTGCTGAAAGATAGCTTCCTTCATCGTATCCTTTAAAATCGTCAAATCCTTCACCATATTATAACTATAGATAGGATGCTTATAAATCTCATCGAATTCTTGCTCTGTTAAGGTCGTTTTTTTATCACGAATACGCGGGTGAATTTTAGCCATACCGCAATCTGCTAATAAGCCCCCGATTGCTACTTGAATCGTAAGTCCTCTATCATAGCCTAATTTTTGTGCAATAACAGAAGAAATTAACGCTGTACCTACACAATGATGATATAAATAGTCCTTTGGATTAGAATACTCGTTTAAATCAAAAATAATTGTACGATCTTCTAATACCATCTCTAATAATGGCAAAATAATTGTACGTGCTTTCGCAATATCTACTTTCGCACCAGCTTCCCAATTTTTAAATTCCCTTTTAAATTGCTCTATAGAATTGTTGTATACCCTTCTAAAAGTTGGGATAGCTTCTGGTGGAATAGCAACTTCTATTTCTTTGTCATCATTTAACTGACTATCTTTCGTTCCATCTGTATATACAGGGACTCTTGAAATGTTAAATGCACTTAAGACTTGTAGATGCTCATGGGAAAATATTGTGTCTTTAAAAATTATTGGATATTGTGTATTAGCAAAAATATCTTCAGATATTACTTTACCCAAGCGTAACTCTGAAATTGGGACATGTGTAGTTTCCACGAAATTAACACCTCTTCACTATTTCACTTGCTTAACATTAAGGTTTATTACATTTTATCATGTAATTCAAAATAATTACTTATTTTTCATGATTTATAATAAAAACCGATGATCGGCAATCTAAAGTTGTCGTCATCGGCTATTTATTATTCTTCTACTTGTTCATCATCTTCAGTAGTGTCGTCATCTTCTTCTTTTTCAACTTTCGCAACTGTTGCGACAAGTTCGTCATCTCCTAAACGAATTAAACGAACGCCTTGTGTGCTACGACCAATTAAAGAGATATCATTTACGTCCATACGTATTAGCATACCATTGATTGTAATTAGCATTAAATCTTCGGAACCATCAACTGTTTTCACAGCAACCATTGGTCCGTTTTTATCAGTGATTTGGATTGTTTTTAATCCTACGCCACCGCGACTTTGTAAACGATATTCTTCCTCAGAAGTACGTTTGCCGTAACCTTTTGCGGTAACAACTAGAATTTCTTCCCCAGACTCAACGATTTCCATTCCAACTACTTCGTCACCGTCACGTAGTTTGATACCACGAACACCGCCAGCGGTACGACCCATTGAGCGAATGTCATCTTCTTGGAAACGTACAAGCATTCCATCACGCGTACCTATGATCACTTGCTTCGAACCATCCGTTAAACGAACAGCTATTAAGTCATCATCTTCACGCAAACTAATTGCTATTAAACCATTTGTACGGATGTTTGCGAATTGAGATACTGGTGTACGCTTTGTAATACCTGTTTTCGTCGTAAAGATAAAGTATGCATCTTCGTCAAATGAATCAACACGAATCATTGCCGTTACTTTCTCATCTTTCTCAATATTGAGTAAGTTAACTATTGGTAAGCCCTTTGCTGTACGACCATATTCAGGAATCTCGTAACCTTTTGCTCGGAATACTTTCCCTTTTGATGTGAAGAATAAAATTGTATCATGTGTAGATGTATTCATCAGGTGTTCTACAAAATCATCTTCGTTTGTCCCCATACCTTGTACTCCACGACCACCACGTTTTTGACTGCGATATGTATTCGCAGCTAAACGCTTAATATAACCATTATGAGTTAAAGTAACTACTGAATTTTCAACAGGAATTAAATCTTCGTCCTCAATCATTTCCATGCCACCAGATGTAATTTCTGTGCGACGTATATCATTGAAACGTTCTTTCACTTCTAATATTTCAGTACGAATGATTTCAATAATTTTCGCTTCATCTGCTAAGATTGCTTTTAATTCAGCAATTAACACTTGCAGCTCTTGATATTCAGCTTCTATTTTTTCACGCTCTAAACCACTTAAACGTACTAAGCGCATATCTAAAATTGCTTGTGCCTGACGTTCAGATAAATTAAATCGCTCCATTAATTGTGGCTTCGCTTCATCACCACTACGAGAACCACGAATAATTGCAATTATTTCATCGATATGATCAAGTGCAATACGTAAGCCCTCTAAAATATGTGCACGGTCCTCAGCTTTCTTTAAATCAAACTCAGTACGACGGCGAATAATGACTTTTTGATGCTCAAGATAATGATACAGCATCTCTTTTAAGCCCATTACTTTTGGTTGACCATTCACTAGAGACAACATATTAATACCAAAGCTAGATTGCATTGCAGTTTGCTTATATAAATTGTTTAATACGACATTGGCATTAGCATCTTTACGCACTTCAATGACCACGCGCATACCACGGCGGTCTGATTCATCCCGTAAGTTTGTAATACCATCTATTTTTTTATCACGTACAAGCTCTGCAATCTTTTCAATGAGCTTTGCTTTGTTTACTTGATAAGGTAATTCATGAATAAGAATCGTTTCTTTACCATTCGCTTTTTGTTCAATTTCAACCTTAGCACGAATAATAATTGAACCGCGACCAGTTTCATAGGCACGACGAATGCCACTACGCCCTAAAATTAAACCGCCTGTAGGGAAATCTGGTCCAGGGATAATCTCCATAAGCTCTTCGGTTGTAATGGCAGGGTTTTCAGAAAGTGCAAGTACTGCATCAATTGTTTCTCCAAGTTGATGTGGTGGAATATTCGTTGCCATACCAACAGCAATCCCCGCAGCTCCATTTACTAATAAGTTTGGATAACGGCTTGGTAGAACAACTGGTTCCCTTTCAGAACCATCGTAGTTGTCTGTATAATCGATTGTATTTTTATTTATATCACGTAGCATTTCCATTGCAATACGTGACATACGTGATTCTGTGTAACGCATCGCTGCAGCACCATCACCATCGACAGATCCAAAGTTACCATGACCATCAACAAGCATGTACCGGTAACTAAAATCTTGTGCCATACGTACCATTGCGTCATAAATTGATGAGTCACCATGTGGGTGATACTTACCCATTACATCCCCAACAATACGTGCTGATTTTTTGTACGCTTTATCTGCTGTATTTCCTAACTCTTGCATGCCGTATAGAATACGACGATGTACTGGTTTTAACCCATCACGTACATCAGGTAATGCACGTGACACGATTACACTCATTGCATAATCGAGAAAGGATGTTTCAATTTCTTCGGTTATATTAATTCCTTTAACACCCGAGCGTTCTTGTTCTGACAAAGTGTAGACCTCCCCTCAATAAAAATTAAATATCTAAATTCTTAACATATACGGCATTTTCTTCGATGAATTGACGACGAGGCTCAACTTCATCGCCCATTAAACGTTCAAATGCTTGATTTGCCTTGATTGCGTCATCTAATTCTACTTGTAGTAATGTGCGATATTCAGGATCCATCGTTGTTTCCCAAAGCTGTTCCGCATTCATTTCTCCAAGACCTTTATAGCGCTGTACATTTGGTTTTGGCATTTTTGGTAGACGTTCTATAATTGCTTTTAATGTTTCGTCGTCATAGCAATACTCAATATGCTTGCCTTGTTTTACTTGATAAAGTGGTGGCTGAGCGATATAAACATAGCCCGCCTCGATTAGTGGTCTTAGGAAACGGAAGAAGAATGTTAAGAGCAACGTACGAATATGTGCACCATCAACATCTGCATCTGTCATAATAATAATTTTATGATAACGTGCTTTTTCTAAATTAAATTCTTCACCAATACCAGTACCAAATGCGGTAATCATCGCGCGTATTTCTGCATTCGATAAAATTTTGTCTAAACGTGCTTTTTCGACATTTAAGATTTTACCTCGCAATGGCAAAATTGCTTGGAAGTGACGGTCACGACCAGATTTTGCGGAACCACCGGCAGAATCACCCTCAACAATATAAATTTCACATTCAGCTGGATTCGTAGAAGAACAGTCTGCTAATTTACCTGGTAAACTCGAAACCTCAAGAGCTGATTTACGACGTGTAAATTCACGAGCTTTTTTCGCAGCAACCCGTGCACGAGCAGCCATTAAACCTTTTTCAACCACTTTACGAGCTACAGTTGGATTTTCTAGCATGAATCGCTCGAAACCATCTGAGAATAAAGCATTTGTAATCTGACTTACTTCAGAGTTACCCAACTTTGTCTTCGTTTGCCCTTCAAATTGTGGGTCAGGATGCTTAACAGAAACAATAGCAGTTAAACCTTCACGAACATCTTCACCCGTAAGATTTGTATCTGCCTCTTTTAATAATCCATTTTTACGTGCGTAATCATTGATAACACGTGTTAGAGCCGTTTTAAAGCCGGACTCATGTGTACCGCCTTCATACGTATTAATGTTATTAGCAAATGAAAAAATATTTGATGAGAATCCAGCATTATATTGCATCGCAATTTCTACTGAAATGCCATCTTTTTCACCAAGAACGTCAATCGGTTCATGGATTGGTTCTTTAGATTGATTCAAGTGCTCTACATAAGAACGGATACCACCTTCATAATGATATGTAGTAGAACGTTGTTCTTCTTCACGTTCATCTGCAATTGTAATGCGGATACCACGGTTCAAATAAGCTAATTCGCGAATACGATGTGCTAATATATCGAATTCGTAGACTGTTGTTTCTTTGAATATTTCAGGATCGGCTTTAAATCGTGTAGTTGTTCCGTTACGATCAGTATCCCCAATAATAGTTAAAGCTTGAATAGTTTTCCCACGTTCAAATTTAATTTCGTGAATATGTCCCTCACGATGAACTTGAACGATAGTCTCAATTGAAAGAGCATTTACTACAGACGCCCCAACGCCATGAAGACCTCCAGATACTTTGTATCCACCACCGCCGAACTTACCACCGGCATGTAGCACTGTCATAATTACCTCAACAGCAGGTTTCCCCATTTTTTCTTGAATACTAACTGGAATTCCTCGTCCATTATCTTCTACGCGAATCCAGTTTTCCTTTTCAATTGTTACTGTAATGTCTGTACAGAATCCTGCAAGAGCTTCATCAATACTATTATCAACGATTTCCCATACTAAATGGTGAAGCCCTTTGGAGCTTGTTGAACCGATATACATCCCTGGTCTTTTACGAACCGCTTCTAAACCTTCTAATACCTGTATCTGATCGGCTTCATAAGCTTGATCTTGTAAACCTTCATTTTCTATAGCCACGGCTTTCATCTACTCCTTCATAACATCATTGTGTGTAAATGAATGAACAGTCAACCGAGCTGACTATTACCATTCTTTTATAATCTAAAAAACTCCCCGGCTAACTTTCTTCAATCGCACCTTGTTTCACGTGGAACAGTTGAGCATGTTCCATCGTTTCATGATGAATTCCATCAACACTTGTAGTAGTTACAAAAGTCTGGACCTCACCTTGAATGGTATTTAATAAATGCGATTGGCGATAATCATCGAGTTCCGACAATACATCGTCTAAAAGTAGAATGGGTGTTTCATTTGTTTCTTGTTTAATTAATTCAATCTCGGCGAGCTTTAATGACAATGCAGTTGTACGTTGTTGCCCTTGCGAACCATATGTCTGCACATCATAGTCGTTTACCAAAAACTGCAAATCATCTCGATGTGGACCAACCATAGTTACACCACGATCAAATTCACGATTCTTTGCCTCTAATAGCTTTTTGTGCAAAATATTTTCTACCTCACTAGGAGTGTGTTCTTTTTCAATACCAGTAACTGTGCGGTATTTAATAGCTAAAGTTTCCTTGCCTTGTGAAATTCCTGCATGAATAGGTTCTGCCCACTCCTGTAATAAATCCATAAATTGAAATCTTTTACGAATAATTTGGGTAGCAGCATGAATATATTGCTCATTATAGACTTCATACATTACGTCATCTGTCATTACTTTGCCTTGGTTCATTTTTAAATAATGATTACGTTGTTTTAAAATCTTTTGAAAGGTTAATAAATCATGTAAGTAGACTGGAGAAATTTGTCCAATCTCCATATCAATAAAACGTCGTCGTATTTGCGGACTCCCTTTTACAACATTCAAATCTTCGGGTGCAAACATAACCACATTCATTTGGCCAATATAATGACTAAGGCGGCTTTGCTCAATATGATTTATCTTACCTTTTTTACCTTTTTTCGTAATCGTAAGCTCAATTGGTAAAATACCGTGCCTTTTTTGAACGGCCCCTTCTATTTTACCATAGTCTGAATCCCAACGTATCAATTCTTTATCGTTCGTCGTACGATGAGACTTAGCCATGGCCAATACATAGATTGATTCCATAACATTTGTTTTCCCTTGAGCATTTTCACCAATAAACACATTAATTTTGGGAGAAAAATTTAACGCTAAAGCATCATAGTTGCGGTAATTTGTAAGTTTTAACTGCTCAATATGCATAATTTATTGTCCAGCGGGTCCAATGATACGAAACCGACCACATCCAGGTATATTTACGACGTCTCCATTACGTAGTTTGCGACCACGGCGATCATCTACTTCGCCATTTACGTATACTTCATTTTCGTGTAAAAACCATTTAGCCATGCCACCTGAGCTAATAGCATCGGTCATTTTCAAAAGCTGTCCTAACGTCACAAACTCAACGTCAATTTCAATGTCTTTCATAGCTGTGTCACCCTCCAAATACATAATATCTATCTCTCTATCATACCTAAAAATGCATCATAAGTAAAAAAAGATAGCCGTAGTTAACGACTATCTCCTAAAGCATATCAAAATTATTAGTGGTAACCAGCAAAATAAAGTGAACTTACTATCTGTTCCTTAGTTTAGTTACCTACGTAATAAAAATTAGTAAGTACGAACTGGTAAAATTAACTGTAGTATTGCGTCATCATGTACAGAACGCAAAATAAACGGTCTCATAGCCCCTGTAAATTGTATAACCACATCTTGACCATCGATTGCTTTTAAAGCTTCCATCATGTATTTCGCACTAAAGGAAATCTTTAGGCTCTCCCCTTCTAATGCTTCTACAGGAATTTCTTCTTGTACTTTACCGATTTCTGGTGAATTGGATGAAACTTCAACAGCTTGATTATCTAAAATATCGAAGCGCACAACATTATTACGATCACCACGAGCTACAAGTGATGCACGATCGATTGCTTGTAATAATGCCTTACCGTTAATCGTTACATTGGTTTGATATTCTTCTGGAATTAAACGTGTTGTATCTGGGTAATTGCCTTCTAGTAAACGAGAGAAGAATAATACATCCCCAGTTTTAAATAATACTTGCTGGCTAGTAATAACAATTTGAACAAGATTTGTAGAATCTTCTAAAACCTTATTTAATTCATTTAAGCTTTTCCCAGGAATCACCACACTGTGTTCGACTGCTGGTAAATTTTCTAGTTGTACTTTACGTCTTGCTAAACGATGACTATCTGTTGCAACACAGATTAATGTTTCATTTTTTATCTGCCAGTTTACACCTGTCAACACTGGTCTGCTTTCTGAAGTGGCAACTGCAAATACTGTTTCACGGATAATTGATTTTAATAAGTCCGCAGGTATAGTAAATTTTTGATCTTCTGTTAATTCAGGTAGCAATGGATACTCTGCTGCATCTGAGCCAATTAAATGAAATTCAGATTTACCTGAACGAATATGTGTTTGGAAGCCAGCTGTTACTTGTATTTCAACATCATTTGTTGGTAACTTACGCACAATTTCATTGAACATACGAGCTTGTACAACTATTGAACCTGTTTCTGCTATCTGGATAATTTGTTGGCCATCTTCTTCTACTGGAATAAATGTTTGGATTGTAATATCTGCATCACTACCAGTTAAGCGAATACCTTCATTTGTCACATCAATTTTAATCCCAGTTAAAATTGGAATAGTTGTTTTAGAACTTACAGCTTTCATGACATCATTTAAGCCCTCTAATAAACGGTCACGTAAAATATCAAATTTCATTTGTTTTCCCTCACATATTTATATTATTTATTTATTAAATATAAAAGATATAGTAATAGGCCCTGTGGATTTGTGGATAAGTGCTTTGAGATGAATAAAATCAGTCTATCCACATGTAGATAGACTGTGCATAAGTTTGTGCTTAAATAATTGAATTATCCACAGGATTATTTCCCTAGCATGCTTCGTATTTGTTTAATATCTTGTTGTAGCTGAGTGTCATTTTTCAACATAGAAGATATTTTTTCGTGAGCATGGATAACTGTTGTATGATCACGACCTCCAAATTCTTCTCCAATTTTCGGCAGCGAAAAATCTGTTAATTCGCGTGATAAAAACATCGCAATTTGACGAGGAAAAGCAATTAATTTCGTTCGTTTTTTAGCGACAAAATCTTCTAAACGAATATTAAAGTGCTCTCCTACTGCATTTTGAATGTCTAAAATGGAGACTGTTCGTGGTTTAGAATTAGGAATTATATCTTTCAACGCTTCAGCTGCTAATGTAGCGTTGATATCCTTGTTAACAAGTGATGAGTACGCCACGACACGAATAAGCGCACCTTCAAGCTCCCGAATATTGGAGTCAATCTGGTTCGCAATATAGAGCATTACTTCATTTGGAACATCTAGACCATCTGCCTTAGCCTTTTTCCGTAGTATAGCAATACGAGTTTCTAAATCTGGTGGTGCAATGTCCGTAATTAATCCCCATTCAAATCGTGAGCGCAAGCGATCCTCTAATGTGGGAATCTCCTTTGGTGGGCGGTCACTTGAAATAACAATCTGTTTTGATTCTTCATGCAGTGTGTTAAAAGTATGGAAAAATTCTTCTTGCGTAGATTCTTTTCCTGCTAGGAATTGAATATCATCAATTAGTAGCACATCTACATTGCGATATTTATTGCGAAAATCGAGTGCCTTATTATCACGAATAGAGTTAATAAATTCATTTGTAAATTTTTCTGATGATAAGTACACGACTTTTGCATTTGGATTATGTTCTAACACATAATGGCCAATTGCGTGCATTAAATGCGTTTTCCCAAGTCCTACTCCCCCATATATAAAGAAAGGGTTATAAGCCTTAGCGGGTGCTTCCGCAACAGCTAACGAAGCAGCATGTGCAAAGCGGTTTCCAGAGCCGATGACAAACGTATCAAATGTATATTTCGGGTTTAACATACCTGGTGAAATATCGTGATGATCGTTATTCTTTGCTTGGATAATAGGCGCTGGTAAGTCAAAATCGTCCGAATCCTGGTTTTTTTGAACAACAAATTTAATAAGCAAGTCTTCGCCTGTAAGCTCCGTTAATATACCTGTAATCAAATGAATATAATGATTTTCAAGCCAATCTCGAGCAAACGAATTTGGCGCGGCAATTGTCACTGTTGACCCACTACCATTGTAAGAAAGTAGTTTAGTAGACTTTAGCCACGTTTCGAAGCTTGGTTTAGAAATTTTTTGTTCAACTTGAGCCAGGACATTATTCCATAATTCTTCTAAATGTTCCAAGCTGCTATTCTCCTTTACAGTTCAATACATATACAGCAATAAAAATATCGTGCATTTATGTGATAGGTAAATACGTTCATTTTACGACTAATCCACAAAATCACAAGCTGTGGATAAAACTTAACCAAAGGCTGTGATAAAAATTATCCACAGCATATCAACAGTTGTGGATAAAAGAATAGTTCGTTTCAGTTTTCAACAAAGTGAAGCACAGTTATCGTATCAGAAAAACAAAGCCATTTCAATAGTTTGCGAAACTTATCCACACAACCTTTGTTTATGCACTTCTGAGTTGTCCACAAGCACTGCTTATGTGAAAAAGTTGTAGATAACACTTGTGGATAAAAAAACATGCAAAAAATACTATACACAGGTCTGTGTGAAAAAGACAAGTATTCTGTGGATAATTACAATTATAAAAATTATGATTCAAGAAACGATTGTTGAAAGAAATTTATGAAATACATTGACAAAATAGCTGATTACTTTATATAATATGCAGGTCTGTATGTTGAAAAATTCAACTTTCATTCAGGAGGTGTCTATATACATGAAACGTACTTACCAACCAAAAAAGCGTAAGCACAGCAAAGTTCACGGTTTCCGCGCACGCATGAGCACGAAAAACGGCCGTAAAGTTCTTGCTGCTCGCCGTCGTAAAGGCAGAAAAGTTTTATCAGCATAAAATAAGTCCACTGAGCCACATCAGTGGTCTTTTTTTTCTTTATTTTTGGTAAACCTAAAAATAAAGATCGAAGGATATTATTTAGTAGCAGGTGAAAGAATGAAAAAACGCCAAAGAGTGAAAAAGAATGAAGATTTTCAAAAGGTGTTTAAAAAGGGGAAGTCTTTCGCTAATCGCCAGTTTGTTGTTTATTTTTTACCAAAAGAGGGACAAACGGAATTACGTATAGGCTTATCGGTTAGTAAAAAGCTTGGTAATGCGGTAACACGCAACCAAATTAAGCGTTATATTCGACAAAGCATTCATGAATTAAAAGATGAGCTCAATCCGAATATGGACTATGTTATTATCGCCAGACATCCGGCGGCCACTATGGACTTTCATGAAGTGAAACAAGGTTTGCAGCATGTACTACGAATCGCTAAAGTTTTGAAAAAGGCATAGTACATTCCAGCAAATAAAGTGGCGACAAAGCGCACTTTATTTTAAAGTTCCACTGTAACGAGTGTAAATTTAGTAACTTTCCTTACTAAATGGTCATATTAAGTTGGAACATTTAGTAGAGTGAAAGCTTATTTGCATGATAAAATAATTGTTAACTTTATTCAAAAGCGAGAGAATTTGTTGAGTAAAGAAGAAGGAAAGAAGAACGTAGATAGATTTAAGAAAATTGAATAGGTTTGTAGGGGGAAGACGGTTGAAAAAACAACTTTGGGTAATTTTGTCGCTAGTATCAGTAGCTCTGCTGCTATCTGGTTGTACAGAATTTAATGAGCCAATCTCCAAAGATAGCGAGGGCTTCTGGAATGAATTCATCGTTTGGCCGTTAGTATCAGCGATTAAGTACTTTGCTGATGTACTCGGTACGTATGCGTGGGGGATTATTGCAGTAACAATTATTATTCGTTTAGCTATTCTTCCATTAATGATTAAACAAACAAAGAGTTCTAAAAAAATGCAAGAACTTCAGCCAAAAATGAAGGAATTGCAAAAAAAGTACGCTTCTAAGGATGCACAAACACAGAAACAATACCAACAAGAAATGATGAAGCTAATGAGTGAATCGGGAGCCAATCCAATTGCTGGATGTTTACCTGCATTTATTCAAATGCCAATTTTAATTGGTTTCTATCATGCAATTAGTCGTATGAATGCTACATCTGCTTTCGATTTAGGGAATTTCTTTATGTTCCCATTAGCAGATCCTGCACCAGTACTAGCAATTATTGCTGGTTTAATGCAGTTTATCGTGTTACGTACGGGCCCAGCAATGGACAACCCTCAAATGAAAATGATGATGTACATTATGCCATTCATGATTATTGGTTTCGGTATGGCTTTACCAGCAGCATTATCATTGTACTGGGTAATCGGGAACATTATCTCGATTCTTCAAAACCTTTTTATTTACAAACCTTGGCAAAAGGATAAAACACAACCTGCTCAAAATGGAGGGGCTAAAAAGTGAAACAACTTACGCAAATAGGCGCAACAACACAAGAAGCGATCTCATTGGCGTTACAGAAACTTGGCAAAACCCGTGAACAAGTAGATGTTGAAGTTTTACAAGAAGGCAAAAAAGGATTTTTAGGTTTTGGTGCACGATCTGCAGAAGTTCGTGTAACAGTAAAAGAAGAGCATGTTCGTCCAACTACTGAAACAGTAAATGTAGCTGAGCAACTGCATACGGCTAAGGAACTATCGGCCGAAGCAACAGTAGTAGATGATGTTGAAACAGTAAGTTCACAAGTTTCTGAACAACCAATTGAAATCGAAGCTGTCCAGCAAGTTGTAGTAGAGGAAAGTACAGAGGAAGAAGAGAACTCTGTAAACCCAATTGAAGAAGCAAAAGCTTATTTGGTAAGTATTGCTGAACAATTGGATATTCAAGATCTTGAAATTGAAACAACACGCGAAGGTAAATATGTATTATTTCAGCTAAAAAGTGAAAAGGCAGCACTGCTTATTGGAAAACGAGGACAAACCTTAAATTCTTTGCAGCAATTAACACAACTTGTGTTAAATAAAAGTGCTAAGCAGTTTTTAATGGTGAAATTAGACGTAGAAAACTACCGTGAACGTCGCCAAGTAGCACTAGAGCAGTTGGCAGATCGTATGGCTGATAAGGCACTTCATTTAAATCAGCGTGTGGCATTTGAGCCGATGCAGTCATACGAAAGAAAGATTATTCATAATCAATTGGCAAATCGCCTTGATATTGAAACATATTCAGAGGGAACAGAGCCGAATCGTTATTTAGTCATAGAACCTGTTAAGTAACGGTCAGGATTAGGCCCACTAAAAAACGTACAGACAAATTATAATAACCTAGGTCATTTTATCGTCAAGATAAAATGACCTTTTTTCTGTGGATAACCTCAATCATGTAAGTAATTTTGTCAAAAACAATCTATTTATGTTTGCCAGTAGCTCTTGAGTGATTTTGTCGAATTTTGTTTTAGCGCCTTTTATAAAGCCATAAATTCCTTAGTGCAATTGTTGTCCACAATTGGAAAATATCCTTACTTTAGATTTTTTTAAAAATATGTTAGTCTAAGGTGTTAGAAAGTGTTGGTCGGTTATGTTTATCCACATGTGGATAACGTTAAGGAGGTCATTATAGATGGAGTTCGATACAATTGCTGCGATATCCACACCGATGGGTGAAGGGGCTATTGCAATTGTTCGCTTGAGTGGGGACGAAGCAGTAGTAATTGCAGATAAAATATTCAGATCACCAGGTGGTCAAAGTTTAACAACAAAGGCTTCACATACAATTCATTATGGGCACTTAGTGGAGCCGAAGACAAATGAGGTAGTAGAGGAAGTAATGTTGTCGTTAATGCGCGGACCGAAAACATTTACGCGTGAGGACGTAGTAGAAATCAACTGTCATGGTGGACTTGTGTCTGTTAATCGAGTATTGCAATTAGCATTAACAAATGGTGCAAGGCTTGCGGAGCCGGGTGAATTTACGAAAAGAGCGTTTTTAAATGGGCGTATCGATTTATCTCAGGCTGAAGCTGTGATGGATTTAATCCGTGCGAAGACGGATCGAGCAATGAATGTAGCCCTTGGCCAAATGGATGGGAAACTATCTCGCCTTATCGGTGATCTACGCCAAGCATTGCTAGAGACATTAGCACAAGTAGAAGTTAATATAGATTATCCAGAGTATGATGATGTAGAAGAAATGACGGTGCCGGTATTACTTGAAAAATGTACATGGGTACGAAACGAAATCATTCAGCTTTTACAAACATCGTCTCAGGGAAAAATTTTAAGAGAAGGCTTATCTACAGTTATTTTAGGTCGCCCAAATGTCGGGAAATCTTCACTTTTAAATAGTTTAGTACAGGAAAATAAAGCGATTGTGACAGATATTGCAGGGACAACTCGTGATATTATAGAAGAGTACGTGAATGTACGTGGTGTTCCGCTTCGTTTAGTGGACACTGCTGGTATTCGAGAGACGGAAGATATTGTAGAGCGAATTGGTGTGGAACGTTCTCGAGAGGCGTTGCGTGGCGCAGATTTAATTTTATTGGTATTAAACTATTCAGATGAATTAACGGTAGAGGATGAGCGTCTATTCGAGACAATTGAAGCGATGGATTATATCGTCGTTGTGAATAAAACAGATTTACCGCAAAAAATCGATTTAGCGCGTGTGAAAGAGTTAGCAGGCAAGCATCGCATTGTGACGACCTCTCTTCTACAAGAAGAAGGAGTCATAGAGCTTGAAGAAGCAATTGCTGCGTTATTCTTTGAAGGGCAAATTGAAGCGGGCGATTTAACATATGTATCAAATGCACGTCATATTGCATTACTTCACCAAGCTCAAGCTACGGTAGAGGATGCATTAGCTGCAGCACAAGCAGGTGTACCAGTTGATATGGTGCAAATAGATGTAACGAGAACGTGGGAGATACTTGGTGAAATTATCGGCGATACAGTACAGGAAAGCCTAATTAATCAGCTATTTTCACAATTTTGTTTAGGGAAATAATTCTACTAGAGAAGGGAAGATACGAGCATGCCAACACAATATGAGGCAGGCACGTTTGATGTAATTGTTATCGGCGCAGGTCATGCAGGCTCAGAAGCTGCTTATGCTGCTGCCAAAATGGGTGCTAAGACACTGATGCTAACAATCAATTTAGATATGATTGCCTTTATGCCATGTAATCCGTCAATTGGTGGTCCTGCTAAAGGAATCGTTGTACGTGAAATTGACGCACTAGGCGGCGTCATGGGGAAAGTTATAGATAAAACACATATACAAATGCGTATGTTAAATACGGGAAAAGGTCCGGCTGTACGTGCATTACGTGCACAAGCGGACAAAGTATTGTATCAACATGAAATGAAACGTGTATTAGAAGAAAATGAAAACTTAACAATTCACCAAGCAATGGTGGAGGAACTGATTGTAGAAGAAGACGAAGTAAAAGGCGTAATCACACAAATCGGTGCCATCTATCGCGCCAAAACAGTTGTTGTAACAACCGGTACATTCCTACGTGGTGAAATTATTATCGGAGATGTGAAATATTCAAGTGGTCCAAATAACCAACAGCCATCAATTGGCTTAGCAGATAACTTAAAAGATCTTGGGTTTGATCTTGTGCGCTTTAAAACGGGCACACCACCACGTGTAAACAATCGTACAATTGATTATGCTAAAACAGAGATTCAACCAGGAGACGATGTACCACGAGCGTTTAGTTTTGAAACTACTGAATTCATCATGGATCAATTACCTTGCTGGCTAACTTATACAAGTCCGCAAACGCATGAAATTATTGAGGCCAATCTACATCTTTCGCCAATGTATTCAGGCATGATTAAAGGGACGGGTCCACGTTATTGCCCATCTATTGAAGATAAAGTTGTGCGTTTTAATGATAAACCGCGCCATCAAATTTTCTTAGAGCCAGAAGGTCGTAATACTCGTGAAGTGTATGTACAGGGATTATCCACAAGCTTACCTGAGCATGTGCAAAAACGATTAGTACAATCCATCCCTGGCTTAGAAAAAGCAGAAATGATGCGTGCAGGCTATGCTATTGAGTATGATGCAATAGTGCCAACACAACTATGGCCAACATTAGAAACAAAACGCATTAAAGGCCTGTATACAGCTGGTCAAATTAACGGAACATCAGGTTATGAAGAAGCTGCTGCACAAGGTTTAATGGCAGGCATGAATGCCGCTGCGAATGTACTTGGTAAAGAAGAACTGATTTTAAGCCGTTCAGAGGCTTATATTGGCGTACTAATCGATGATTTAGTAACAAAAGGGACAAATGAGCCGTACCGCTTACTGACATCTCGTGCAGAATATCGTCTATTGCTTCGTCACGATAATGCTGATTTACGTTTAATGAAGCGGGCATACAAGATGGGAATGCATGCTGAAGAACGTTTTTCAAAATTCATGAAGAAAAAAGAACTTATTGAAAATGAAATTGCACGTCTTCGTGAGATCATTATTAAACCAAATGAAGCAACGCAATCTGCTATCCGCTCTGTAGGTGGTAGTGAACTAAAAGATGGTATTCGTGGAGCAGATCTTTTAAAACGTCCAGAAGTGCATTATGATTTAATATCTTCTTTAATACCTGCTGATATTGAATTTACGGATGAAGTGATGGAACAAGTTGAAATTCAGCTAAAATATGAAGGTTATATTGAAAAGGCATTGCAACAAGTCGAAAAGCTTCAAAAAATGGAAAATAAAAAAATTCCTGAGAATATAGACTATGATGCAATTTCAGGTCTTGCTACAGAAGCACGTCAAAAATTAAAACAAGTAACGCCACTTTCTATTGCACAAGCATCACGTATTTCTGGTGTAAATCCAGCAGATATTTCAATTTTACTTGTTTATATCGAACAAGGTAAAATTGCGCGTGTAAGTGGCGAATAATAGAGCAACAGTAAAGTGAATAAGAGGCGGGCATACCTTTGTGCCCGCTTCCTATTTTTAAAAAGGAGACTTTACATGAACGAACAACAATTTATTGAGGCATTAAAGGACAAGGGCATCGAGCTTTCAGAAAAGCAAATAGCCCAATTTAAGAAATACTTTGAGTTACTTGTAGAGTGGAACGAGAAGATGAACTTAACGGCTATTACGGATATAGAGGGTGTCTATTTAAAGCATTTCTACGATTCGATTAGTGCCTCATTTTATTTTGATTTTACACAAGTAACTACAGTATGTGATGTTGGAGCAGGTGCTGGTTTCCCAAGCATTCCAATTAAAATCTGCTTCCCACATTTACATGTAACGATTGTAGACTCTTTAAATAAACGAATAACGTTTTTAAACCATTTAAGCGATGAATTACAATTAGAGCACATGCACTTTGTACATGCTCGTGCAGAGGAATTTGGTCAAAACGTAGCATATCGTGAACAATTTGATGTTGTGACGGCTCGTGCAGTAGCACGTTTGTCGGTATTATCTGAGCTATGTGTGCCATTAGCAAAACAAGGTGGCTATTTTGTTGCTTTAAAGGCCGCAGCAGGCGCTGAAGAATTGAAAGATGCCAAAAAAGCATTAGCTATATTTGGCGTTACACTTAGAGAAGAATTTTCGTTCTTGCTACCTGTTGAAGAAAGTGAACGAACTTTATATATATTTGATAAAATAAAAGGAACACCGAAAAAATATCCGCGTAAACCAGGTGTACCAAATAAAACACCAATTCAATAATTAGTGTTTCATGTGAAACTTCTCAAGGTGGAAAATATTTTTTCTATTTTGAGCATACATACTAGTTAGGGATGGTTCACGCAAATGACATCTATGAACTATATACATTTTAGGAAATATAATAAATAATAATAGAATGACACAGAGCAAGATAGTTACTTAAAGGTGGTGCCACTTGGATGAAAAGTCCTTTTTCACGTTTTTTTGGAGGCGGAAATAAAGCAGAGCCTATTGTGAAAAATGAAGTAGAACAAGCAGATGCGGTTCATGCTGCAGAAGAGGTCATAAAGCTTCCAATTGATCAAATTGTGCCAAACCGTTTTCAGCCACGTACTATTTTTGATGATGAAAAAATTGAAGAATTATCAAGAACCATTCATACACATGGTGTGATTCAACCAATTGTTGTACGTAGTACAGCAGAGAATCAATATGAAATCATTGCTGGTGAGCGTCGTTATCGAGCGATGAAAAAGCTACAATGGACAGAAGTTCCTGCGATTGTACGAAACTTAAGTGATAAGGAGACAGCTTCTATTGCGTTAATAGAAAATCTTCAACGTGAAGAGTTAACCGCAATTGAAGAAGCGGTAGCCTATCAAAAATTATTAGAACTTCATGAGCTAACACAAGAAGCGCTGGCCCAACGACTTGGAAAAGGACAATCCACGGTAGCCAATAAATTGCGTTTATTAAAGCTTCCTGAAGAAGTGCAACAAGCTATTTTAAAGCGCAGCATCTCTGAAAGACATGCACGTGCATTAATTTCCATTAAAGATCAGCCGTTGCAATTAGAAATTTTACAGCAAACGCTTGACAATGATTGGAATGTTCGTCAGCTAGAAGAGCAGATTCATAGAATATTATATCCTGAGGCAGTGGAGCAGGAAGAAACAGCGCCGAAGAAAGCTAAGCCAAAGCGCAAGGCAATTAGTAAAGATGTTCGTATTGCCTTAAATACCATCAAGCAATCGTTATCTATGGTGACGAAAAGTGGTATAACTGTAAATACTGAAGAAGAAGATACAGAGGATTACTATCAAATCACTGTGAAGATACCTAAAAAGAAAAAGTCTTAAATACATTGTAGTGGTCTAAAATTATCTTAGAAAAACATTTTTATAGAACTACAAGTTATTTATAGGGGGAGACAACTTAGACATATTTCTAAGTTGCCTCCCTTTTTGTATATATTCTTAATATTTTATACAACTCTGTTGTGTTTTTTTGATAGAATGATAGGTAAGATAGCGGTATTAAACAATGATTTTACAAATGGATTTGTCAAAGCAAACTTTGATAGATGAAAGCAGGTGCTTTTAAATGGGTAGAATTATAGCAATCGCCAATCAAAAGGGTGGCGTAGGTAAAACAACGACATCGGTCAATTTGAGCGCTTGTCTAGCATACTTAGGAAAGAAAGTCCTTCTAATTGATACAGATCCACAAGGCAATACAACAAGTGGACTGGGCATTAATAAAGGAGAAATACAAAGTTGTATCTATGATGTGTTAATTGACGATGAAAAAGTTGAAAATGTCATTCAAGAAACAAATGTTGAAAACTTATCAATTGTTCCTGCAACAATCTCGCTTGCAGGGGCTGAGATTGAATTAGTCTCAACCATTTCACGGGAAGTGCGTCTAAAGCATGCATTGCAAGATGTGAAAGAAGATTTTGATTATATTATTATAGATTGCCCACCGTCATTAGGACTCCTAACTATCAATGCTTTAACGGCATCAGATGCACTCATTATTCCCGTGCAATGTGAGTATTACGCATTAGAGGGATTAAGCCAACTATTGTCTACAGTACGTTTAGTGCAGAAGCATTTGAACCAACAGCTATATATTGATGGGGTATTATTGACGATGCTTGATGCACGGACAAATTTAGGTTTACAAGTTATTGATGAAGTAAAAAAATATTTTCAAGATAAAGTATATAAAACAATTATTCCTCGTAATGTGCGTTTAAGTGAGGCGCCTAGCCATGGTCAGCCTATTATTATTTATGACGCAAAATCCAGAGGTGCGGAAGTTTATTTAGAGATGGCGAGGGAAGTGATTAAAAATGGCTAAAGGTTTAGGGAAAGGCATTGGAGCGTTATTTCCCGGAGAGTCCTTAGAACATAGTGGACAAGTAGAAGAAATACAATTAGAGCTAATAGTTGCAAATCCTTTTCAGCCACGCAAAATATTTGATGAAGAAACATTGCAAGAATTAGCAGAGTCTATTCGGGAACATGGAATTCTACAGCCAATCGCATTACGGAAAAAGGCTAGAAAATATGAAATCGTTGCTGGAGAACGTCGTTTTAGAGCATCACTATTAGCTGGAATGGACGTTATTCCAGCAATTATTAAAGAGCTAACAGATACACAAATGATGGAATTAGCTATTTTAGAGAATCTTCAACGTGAAGATTTAACCGTCATTGAAGAAGCGGAAGCTTACCAAAGTTTAATGGAGAACTTACATTTAACACAGGAAGAACTATCCAAACGATTAGGTAAGAGTAGACCGCACATTGCCAATCATGTTCGTTTATTAGCTCTGCCAGATGATGTTCGTACACTGATGAATGAGGGGACATTATCAATGGGACAGGGTCGGGCCTTACTCGGCTTGAAAAATAAAAGAAAAATTTCAGAAGTTGCAAGTAAGGTAATAAAACAAGGCTTAAATGTTCGCCAAGTGGAAATGCTTGTGCAAACTTTAAACGAAGAAGTTTCACGTGAAACAGCGCAACCGAAGAAAAAGGATATTTTTGTAGCGGCTAAAGAATCTCAATTAAGAGATTATTTTGGAACGAATGTCCAAATTAAAAAAGCGAATAATAAAGGGAAAATCGAAATTGAATTTTACTCTGAAGATGATTTGGAACGTATTTTAGAAATATTGAATTTACAGGAAGAATAGCGAACAGTTTCTATAACGTAATCAGAGCGCCAAAATACTAGGCGCTCTCTATTTTTCTAGAGAGGGAAGGCTAGATTGTGGTATTACTAGGGGCAATAATTAATGCATTGCTCATTATAGCAGGTGCATTAGTGGGGCGGATTTTTAAAAATATACCTGAGTCGATGAAATCTACCGTATTATCGATTATTGGCTTAACTGTTGCACTATTAGGGATAAAAATGGGTTTTGAAAGTGATAATTTTATTATTTTAGTGGTAAGTTTAGTAGTAGGTACAGTGATAGGTGAGTGGATAGATTTAGATAAGCAAATGAATCGACTTGGTCAGTGGGTAGAGTCATTGTTTAGTAAAAATCGCACTGGTGACAATCAAATTAGCATCGCTGAGGGCTTTGTAACTGCCTCGCTAATATTTGTTGTTGGATCAATGGCCGTGATTGGTGCTCTCGATAGCGGTTTACGTAATGATCATAATGTGCTAATAACGAAAGGAATTATCGATGGTTTTACATCCATAATATTAGCATCCACATTAGGTATTGGCGTACTATTATCTGCAGTACCTGTATTTGTCTATCAGGGGGTAATTGCCCTCAGTGCAGGTGTCATCAGTGCGTATATTCCAGATGCAGCGCTACAAATGTTCATCACAGAAATGACCGCTGTTGGTGGTGTCATGATTTTGGCGATTGGCTTAAATATAGCAGGCTTAACCAAGATCAAGGCTGCTAACTTGTTGCCGGGTATCATCGTTGTCGGTATTATGGTCGGCATCATCTATCCTTTTCAATGAATAACGATGTGCAGCCAGTAGTAGCGCCCTTGAAAGTTTTTCAGCCATCGCATAAGAAATATGCAGTCTTGTATTTTGTAAAACAAGCATTTCCATAAAGCCTCCAATATTGACGATTCCTTTAACGGAGATGTCGCCGATTGGGGGCAATTGTTTTTTTACAGCCTTCCCAGGCAAAATAGGTCCGTTCTGTACAGCGATATGACCAATATTATGTTCGCTTCCGAGACATGCATCAATCGCAATAATGAAAGGTTTCGTAGTATGATGGTGTAGCTGTTGTAGTGTGGCGTCTAAATTGAGGGCATGTAACGGGTCTTCCAGAGATCCTACAACTTCATAGGGAAAACTAACGGATTTTTTTAAAAAGCTTCCTGTTAAAGGCCCAAGTGTGTCGCCTGTACAACGATCACTACCGATACAACAAAAAATAAGGCGTTCATGTTGAAAAGGAATATATTCTAAAAATAATGTACTCAATTGCCAAACAGCATTTTTACTTTCATGGTGAAGCGAATAAGGTAGTACTAAATCTGGTATAGTATTCATAAAAAAACTCACTTTCATTTTTATTTGGAAGAAGTACTCAATTTTTATGCAGTATAAGCAAATTTATAGCAAGTTATTCAAGAGGTGGTATTTATGGATTACTTTAACGAAAAGGTATTAAAGAACTATTGGGACAAGGTGATGTCAGAGGCGTTTTGGGAAAATGTAATAAATGCTTCAATTAAGATTACGATTATCTTGTTAGCATCGTGGCTAGCTGTAAAATTAGGTAAAAAGTTTATTAAAAAAGTGTTTTTAATGCGTATGCGTTCACCTTTAAATCACTCAGAACGTCGACAAAAAACAATTGAGAGACTATTACAAAGTGTCATTTCCTATGTTGTTTATTTTTCGGCAATCATTGCAATTCTCGCCATCTTAAATATTAAGATAGCTGGGTTATTGGCTGGAGCAGGGATTGTCGGTTTAGCCATTGGTTTTGGTGCGCAGAGCTTAGTGAAGGATATCATTACTGGATTTTTTATCATTTTTGAAGACCAGTTTGGCGTAGGCGATTATATAAAAATAAATGCAGCAGAAGGAACTGTTGTAGAAATAGGTTTACGAACAACAAAGATTAATGGGTCTACTGGAGAGCAATTTATTATTCCAAATGGTTCTATTGGTGAAGTTGTCAATTACTCTGTGAACAACTCTAAAATTTTTGTAGATTTACAAATGACGACAGATGCAGATTTTGAAAAGGCTGAGGCCATTATCATTAAATATTTAAGCACACTTCCAAAAGTGCATGAGGAGCTGGTGACAACGCCTGCATTTTTGGGTGTACAAAATGTCAAAGGTACTGAGGTAACTATTCGTATTGCTGCTGAAACGTTGCCACAACAACAATATGGAGTGGCACGAACTATTCGTCGTGATGTTACAAAATTATTTGAGGAAAATAATATTCCAATGGCCTATCCAAATATGATGCTGTATGGTAATAGTGGGAAAGAAGAAGGGAGAAACGAATAAATGGAAGCAAAACAATTTGGTTTAAATGATATTGTTGAAATGAAGAAACAACATCCGTGTGGCAAAAATGAGTGGAAAATTATTCGTATGGGTGCAGATGTACGCATTAAATGTGAAGGGTGTCAGCACAGTGTGATGATTCCACGTCGAGAATTTGAGAAAAAAATGAAAAAGGTATTAAAATTCGCAAATGAAGCTTAAGTTTCAGGTGTATTAGACTTTTTAATAGCGAATCAATATAATAGATAAGGTTATAAAGTGAATCTTTAATCGGTGAACTGCCGATTATTTCAGAAACTTAGGTTAAAAAAGCCACGTCCTGTGGCTACGCTTAAGTGACCAACATCAAGTTGGTCTAAACAAATTAGGTACTTTTAGGTTCTTTAAAGCCCACTCAAACGGTTTGCTTGGTCTTCATTTTGAAGTAGGATTTTAGCATCGGTTAGTACGGGATAAAAGAGCAAATTTGAACAGAACATAGAAAGGTTGTGTCCATGCATGGCATTAACAGCTGGAATCGTTGGTTTACCGAATGTTGGGAAATCGACATTATTTAACGCAATTACAAAGGCAGGAGCATTAGCTGCTAACTATCCATTTGCAACGATTGATCCGAACGTAGGTATTGTTGAAGTACCAGACGCACGTTTAGATAAACTAACAGAATTAGTAATACCGAAAAAAACAGTCCCAACAGCATTTGAGTTTACGGATATTGCTGGTATCGTAAAAGGTGCATCTAAAGGAGAAGGTTTAGGGAACAAATTCCTTGCGCATATCCGAGAAGTAGATGCAATTTGCCAAGTAGTACGTTGTTTTGTAGATGAAAATATTACGCATGTATCAGGTTCAGTTGATCCGATTGATGATATTGAAGTGATTAATTTAGAACTTGCACTTGCCGATTTAGAATCTGTTGATAAACGTATACAACGCGTAAGCAAAATGGCAAAACAAAAAGATAAAGATGCAATGGTGGAAGAACCAATCCTTCTTAAAATTAAAGAAGAACTTGAGAACGGTAGACCAGCTCGTGCTGCTGAGCTTTCAGAGGATGAGTTAAAGATTATTAAAGGTCTACATCTATTAACAATTAAACCAATGCTTTATGTTGCAAATGTTTCAGAGGAAGAAGTTGCAGATGCAGATAATAATGAATATGTACAAAAGGTACGTGAATATGCATCAGCTGAAGGTGCTCAAGTAATTACAATTTGTGCAAAAATAGAAGAAGAGATTTCAGAGCTTGATGATGAAGAAAAAGCTATGTTCTTAGAAGAGTTAGGCATTAAGGAATCAGGCTTAGATCAATTAATCCGTACTTCTTATGATTTACTAGGACTGGCAACTTACTTCACTGCGGGTGTACAAGAGGTGCGTGCATGGACATTCCGTAAAGGCATGAAGGCGCCGCAATGTGCGGGTGTTATTCATACGGACTTTGAACGTGGATTTATTCGTGCGGAAACAGTTGCTTTTGACGATTTAGTAGAAGCTGGCTCTCAAGCTGCGGCTAAAGAAGCAGGTAAAGTACGTCTTGAAGGTAAAGAATACATTGTACAAGATGGCGATATTATGTTATTCCGTTTTAATGTATAAAAATAAGTGAAAGGGCAATCGCAAAAGATTGTCCTTTTTTGGCTATATAGCTGTCTGAATTTTCATTTTCTAAGGAGGCATATGTATGAATATATCCCAAATTAAAGAACGTGGTTTAGAAATAGAGCAACATGGTAAGTTACCAAAAGATGTATTAGAGATTATTTATGAACATCAACTCTTTAAGCTATTTGTAGCGACTGAATTAGGTGGTAAAAATTTAGATTTACTAGAGGGCATTAAGGTTTTTCAACAAATGTCTTCTCTAGATGGTAATTTTGGGTGGCTTGTGACCATTGGAACAGGTGGCAATATATTTATCCCTACATTGGATCAAGAAATTTGTGAAAAAATCTTTTCATCAGGCGATGCCGTTATAGCAGGAAGCGGTTACCCTACAGGGATAGCAGTAAAAATAGACGGTGGCTACAGGGTAACGGGACAATGGAAGTTTTGTAGTGGCTCAGACTACGCTACAACCTTTACCATGAACTGCTTTATTGAGCGAGATGGCATAAAAACTGAGGACATTATAAGCTGTGCAGTCAGCCGAGAGTTTGTTGAAGTTCTGTATGATTGGCGAGCGATGGGGTTGAAAGCTACTGCTAGTCATACAATTCGTATAAAGGATGTATGGGTACCAAAAGAAGCAACTTTTCGAATAGGTTTAAATAAAAATAGTTATGGTGGTTGGGTACATAGCTTTCCATTTGGTGCCTTTGCTGAAGCTTCCTTTTTAAGTGTTTGCCTAGGTATAACAGATAATTTCTTAGAAGAGGCATCAATTTTAATGAAACAAAAAAACAATGAAGTACAGCTGTCTCTAATAAATGAGCAACTGAAGCGCTATAAACAAATTGAAGAGCAATTTTATAAAAAGTTGACGGCGTATTGGCTGCAACATAAAAAAGGACAACAGCTGACCGATGGAGAGTTACATCAATTTTCACAGATCAGCAAAGAAGGTGCAGCAGCATGTGTGGATATTGCCAATAGTATAATTCGTAGTCTCGGTATAGATGCAATACTTGAGACATCTACGATTAATCGTATTTGGCGAAATCTATGCACGGCTGCACAACACGGATTTTTAACGCCATAAAGTGGTCTATTATTTCTTTTTGAATTACTCTTTTTTCTGTCTAGGATAAACATAAAGCTTTGGAAATTGGGGATCGTCTTGTACAAGAGCATCTTTTGGATATTTGCGTAATTCTTTGTACATGGCAAAATCGCCAATGGCCCCTGCTATTAAAAAGGCCCCTACTAGAAGTAATACAGTACTATTGAAATAAAAACCAGCAATTGTCGGTAAGATACCAGTTGTCCAAAATGGTAGTAACAATGCTTTTTTCATTGCATGATTGGGTAGTGGCTGATCAGTTGTTGCATATGCTACACCAAGTTCTAAATTCACACCGTATTTTAATGATTTAAATGGTACGCCACCAAAGAGCATAAACCCAATTAGATGAAAGGTTTCATGTAGTATAATGAGGACGATATAGAGGACGACAAACAGGATGCTCGCACTAAACGTACCCCAAAATGAAAATTGGAAATCTTTTAAGCAAATATATTGAATGGCAATAAATAATATGACTAGACCAGTCGTGACAACTATATTGTCCATCATTAGTTTTTTTATATCCAATTCAATCACAACAGGTTCTGTATCTGGTTGCATAAAAACGCCCCCTCTATGAACTTACTATCATTTATTATATCGAATGAATTCTTAGTTTGCGACTTGAAAGACATATAGCTATGTGTTACAATTCATTGATGTGAGTAATATTTATTACTTGCTCCTTGCTCCCTGTAAACAGGAGAGCCTGAGTCCATAAGGAGGTGTAAACAGATGAGAAAATACGAATTAATGTACATCGTACGTCCGAACATTGAAGACGAAGCGAAGAAAGCTTTAGTTGAACGTTTCAACGAAATCTTAACTTCTAACGGTGCTGAAGTCATCGAAGCAAAAGAGTGGGGCAAACGCCGCTTAGCTTACGAGATTAAAGACTTCCGCGAAGGTTACTACCAAATCGTAAAAGTAAACGCTACTTCAGAAGCAATCAACGAATATACACGTCTTGCTAACATCAGCGAAGATATCATTCGTCACATTGCAGTTCGCGAAGAAGCAAAATAATTTTAAACAAAATGCTGAAAAGGAGGTTGTATTCTGATGATAAACCGTGTCGTACTAGTTGGAAGACTAACAAAAGATCCCGAGCTACGCTACACACCAAATGGTGTTGCGTCTACTCGATTTACAGTTGCTGTAAATCGTACATTCTCAAACCAACAAGGTGAAAAAGAAGCAGATTTCATTAGCTGTGTTGCTTGGCGTAAACAGGCCGAAAACTTAGCGAACTTCATGAAAAAAGGAAGTTTGATTGGAGTAGAAGGTCGTATCCAAACAGGTAGCTATGAAGGACAAGATGGTAAGCGTGTATATACAACTGATGTTGTGGCAGATAGCGTACAGTTTTTAGAGCCTCGTAGTGGTGGAGGTGCCCCGGCATCTAATCAATACGGTGGACAATCTTACGCAAATAGCCAACCGTCATATGGCGGTGGTGGTCAACCACAACAACAGTTTGGCGGCGCGATGCCTCAGCAAGGTTCATATGGCGGCGGTTCTTATCAGCAAAATCAACCACCAATGAATCAGCCGAACTATACACGTGTAGATGAAGATCCTTTTGCTAACAGTAAGGGGCCGATTGAAGTATCAGAGGATGATCTTCCATTCTAATCTTCTATCTACAAAAACTATAAACTAATAAGGAGGAGACATCACTATGGCACCACGTCGCGGAGGCCGCAAACGCCGTAAAGTTTGCTATTTTACATCTAATAACATCACGCATATCGACTATAAAGATGTAGATTTACTAAAAAAATTCATCTCTGAACGCGGGAAAATTCTTCCACGTCGCGTAACTGGCACTAGCGCTAAGTACCAACGTAAATTAACTTCTGCTATTAAAGTATCTCGTATCATGGGATTACTTCCATTCGTATCAGAAGACAAATAAGATTGTTATTGCGAGGGACTATCACCCTGCATTAATTTCTAAACCAGCATATTTCGATATTCGTATCGGAATGCTGGTTTTTTGTTGTTACGGAACGAATGTTTTAAGGGGTGTAATCGATAAGGCATTATTTTCGCCAGGAAGGAAATGTTGTAGCTTAAGGTCCTAACCAATTCGAACATAGAGAGCGTTTACTCGTACAAGGCCGCTTGTTGCATGTATAAGTGTTTTTGTGTATTTATGCTGCATAGATTATGCCTAAAGGAAATAGTTGTTCTTAGCGTTTTTTGTTCAATAACGTGAAAAATGGTACAATAAGCTTTAGTAAGTTTGACTGAAAAAAAGGAAGGTTTTCAATGCCGAATAATCAAACCAAGGCGCTTGTGCAAGGCTCAATGATGGTCGCAATTTTTACAATCTTAATGATTATCTCTGCGTATATCCCATTTATGTTTATGATAGCCTTATTATTTGCCCCATTACCGATTGCTTGGTATAGCGCAAATTACAAGCGTTCCTCATCAATACTCGTAGCAGTTGTAGGCTGTATTTTAACTTTTTTAATGAGTGGCATTACTATGTTACCGTTCGCCTTTACCATGGGTTTGCTTGGAGTAGTAATAGGTAATGCGATTCACCTGAAAAAAAGCAAACTTTATTTACTCATGTCATCAGGTATTGCTGTACTGTTATCGACAGCGCTAGTCTATATAGCTTATGTACGTTTAGCAGGCATTAACATGATTGATATGAGTTTAGACATTGTTCGTAAAAATTATGAACAATCGAACGAGCTCGCTAAAAGCGTAACTGGTCAGGTAGCGATTCAACCAGAACAATTAGAGGTAATGTTTAGAACAATTGAGCTGACAATCCCTGCAGCTATAACGATTTTTGCATTTATGGTAGCATTCATTATAATTACTTTGAATTTACCTATTTTAAAACGCTTAGGTCTAGCTGTACCAAAGTTTGCACCGTTTCAAAATATGCATTTACCACGCTCTGTTTTATGGTACTACATGATCGTTTTATCCATTAATTTATTTATACATCCAGAGTCTGGCACTATGTTAGATATAATTGTTTTAAATGTATCTTATATTTTATGGCTATTATTAATCCTGCAAGGGATTTCCTTTATCCATTATTTTATTTCCAAAAAAGGAATGCCAAATGCTGTGAAATGGATCGCCAGTTTATTAGCAATACCATTGTCGTCATTCATCATTTTACTAGGTATTGTGGATTTAGGTTTCAACGTTCGTTCACTTGTTAAAGGAAAGACTAATGACTAAGGGGCTGATCTAATGGGGACTTTTAGAAAACGACCAATCCGCTATCCACTATTTGTTCTTTCCATTTTTGGCATCGTGACGTTCGTACTTCTATGTATTTGGAATATCGGTTTAGGAATCGGCTATGGAGTAGGTTTTGTTCTGATAATGGTGTATACATGGAAGGTTGAACAAGTAACTTTTGAAGAGACAGAAAAGCATATCGAATCCATTTCCTTTCGTATGAAAAAGGTTGGAGAAGAGGCATTACTTGAAATGCCAATTGGCATTTTGCTTGTGAATGAACAATTTGAGATTGAATGGTCGAATCCATATATGCAAGGTGTCCTAAATATGGAGACATTAGTAGGCGAAGGGATTGTTAATATATCCGATGATATATATGTGTTGATGAAGACCGAAGAAACCAAGGAAGCGACCATTACCCTTCGTGATCGTAAATATCGAGTTTTTTATAAAGAAGAAGAGCGTTTGTTATACTTCTTCGATGTTACTGAGCAAATTGCGATTGAAAAACAGTATTTCGCAGATCGTACAGTTATTGCGATTTTATTTGTGGATAATTATGACGAAATTGCACAAGCAATGGATGATCAGCTTCGTAGTTTAACAAATACGATGGTGACATCGATTGTGAATGATTGGGCTGCGGAGCATGGAATATTTGTTAAACGTATTTCCTCAGACCGTTTTTTAGCGGTATTAAATGAATCGATTTTAACAGAACTTGAAAAGAAAAAATTTACTATTTTAGATACAATTCGTGAAAAAACAGCACAGAAAAATCTTTCACTAACGCTTAGTATTGGTGTTGGTGCAGGATCTTCATCTTTGGTGGAACTTGGTGAGTTGGCCCAATCAAGCCTTGACCTCGTTTTAGGTCGCGGTGGTGATCAGGTAGCCATCAAGCAACCTACTGGAAAGCTGAAATTCTTTGGTGGGAAAACGAACCCTGTAGAGAAACGAACGCGTGTTAGAGCTCGCGTCATTTCACATGCGCTGCGTGATTTGATGCAGGATAGTGATCAAGTATTTGTCATGGGTCATAAGAATCCTGATATGGACTCAATTGGTGCTTCTGTAGGCGTACGTAAAATGGCACAAATGAATGATGTAAAGGGTTATGTTGTCATAAACTTTGACGAATTAAACGGAAGCGTAACACGTTTAATGAGTGAAATTGAAAGAAAGTCTGATTTCTATGAAAACTTCTTGACACCAGAAGAGGTTGCCTCAAAAATGACAGAAAAATCCTTGCTCGTTATTGTCGATACACATAAACCAAATTTAGTGATAGATCCATACTTATTAAAATTAGCAGAGAAGGTTGTTGTGATTGACCATCACCGTCGTAGTGAGGATTTTATAGAAAATCCAACACTTGTTTATATGGAACCATATGCTTCGTCTACGGCCGAGCTTGTAACTGAGTTACTAGAATATCAGCCTAAACGTGCAAAAATAAATATGTTAGAGGCGACCGCATTACTAGCTGGGATTATCGTCGACACAAAGAGTTTCACACTTCGTACTGGTGCTCGTACCTTTGAGGCAGCTTCTTATCTCAGAACGAATGGTGCTGATACAGTTTTAGTACAGCGTTTACTAAAAGAAGATGTAGATACGTATATTGAACGTTCAAAAATTGTGCAGACTGTGAAGTTCTTGAAGCCAGGTGTTGCGATTGCCGTAGGTGAAAATTCTAAAGTGTATGATTCTGTCTTAATCGCACAAACAGCAGATATTTTACTAACAATGAAAGATGTTAGTGCTTCTTTTGTTATTGCACACCGTTCAGATGGCTTAATTGGCATTAGTGCAAGATCACTTGGAGAAATAAATGTACAGCTTATTATGGAAAAGCTTGGCGGCGGTGGACATTTGACGAATGCAGCCTGTCAAATCGAAGCTATTACTATTGATGAAGTAAAAAAATATTTAGAAGAGGCCATATTTGAGGTACTCGAAGGGAGTTCAGAATCATGAAAGTAGTATTTTTGAAAGATGTTAAAGGTAAAGGGAAAAAAGGGGAAATAAAAAATGTGGCAGATGGCTATGCACAAAATTTCCTTATAAAAAACGGCTATGCTGCAGAAGCAAATGCACAAGCTATGAGTCAATTAGAAGGACAAAAAAAATTAGAAGAAAAAAATGCAGCAGCAGAGTTAGCTGAAGCAAAAGCATTGAAAGAAAAACTAGAGACTTTAACTGTAGCGCTAAAAGCAAAATCAGGAGAAGGTGGCCGTCTATTTGGTTCAGTTTCTACAAAGCAAATTTCAGATGCACTACAAAAAGTACATGGCATTAAAATCGATAAACGTAAAATGACTTTAAATGATGGTATTCGTGCACTAGGTTTTACAAATGTACCTGTGAAGCTGCACCATGAAGTAACAGCTACATTAAAAGTACATGTAACGGAAGAATAAGAGGCGACTATCCATGAGCGAACCGATGATAGACCGCGTTCCACCGCATAACCGGGAAGCGGAGCAATCGGTTATCGGTGCAATTTTCTTAGAACCACAGGCTTTAATTACGGCATCAGAAATTCTTCTGGCAGACGATTTTTATCAAAATGCACATAAGAAAATTTTTGAAACAATGCTGCGCTTAAGTGATCAAGGAAAAGCGATAGATGTTGTAACAGTTACAGAGGAATTATCAGCAAAAAAAGAGATTGAAGACGTTGGCGGGCTATCATATATACTAGAGCTCGCCAATGCTGTCCCTACGGCAGCAAACGTTGCCCACTACGCTAAAATAGTTGAAGAGAAGGCTTTATTACGTCGTTTAATTCGTGTGGCCACAAAAATTGTGGAGGATGGCTATACACGTGAGGACGAAGTAGAGGCACTACTTGGCGAAGCTGAGAAAAAGATGATGGAAGTTGCCAATCGCAAAAATGCAGGTGACTTTAAGCATGTAAAAGACGTATTAGTAGAGACTTTCGACAATATCGAGCAACTACAATCGCGTAAAGGGGATGTTACGGGTATTCCCACAGGATTCCGTGATTTAGACCATATTACGGCTGGCTTCCAGCGTAATGACTTAATTATTGTTGCGGCCCGTCCTTCTGTAGGGAAAACGGCCTTTGCGCTGAATGTTGCGCAGAGTGTGGCAGTTCAGGCACGAGAAAATGTTGCCATATTCTCGTTAGAGATGGGTGCAGAGCAATTAGTGATGCGTATGCTTTGTGCTGAAGGAAATATTGATGCACAAGTTTTGCGTACTGGTGCTTTAACAAACGAGGATTGGGGTAAACTAACAATGGCAATGGGAAGTTTATCGAATTCAGGTATTTTTATTGACGATACACCAGGTGTACGTATCAATGAAATACGAGCAAAGTGTCGTCGTTTAGCACAAGAGAATGGCCTCGGTATGATTTTAATCGACTATTTACAATTAATTCAAGGTAGTGGTAAACCAGGTGAAAACCGTCAACAGGAAGTATCAGAAATTTCGCGATCATTAAAAGGATTGGCACGTGAATTAAAGGTACCTGTTATCGCTTTATCACAGCTTTCTCGTGGCGTTGAGCAACGTCAAGATAAGCGACCAATGATGAGTGACTTACGTGAATCGGGAAGTATTGAGCAGGATGCCGATATTGTTGCATTCTTATACCGTGACGATTACTACGATAAAGAATCTGAAAGTAAAAATATGATTGAAATTATTATTGCTAAACAACGTAACGGCCCGACCGGTACTGTAACTCTTGCATTCAAAAAGGAATTCAATAAATTTATTAACGTGGATTGGTCACAAATGCCGCCACCACCACCACGTGATTAGTAATATTAATCTGGAAATGAGATAATATTCATACCATTCCGTCATTAAACACGAACGTTAAATCATACCATTTGATTTTATGTTCGTGTTTTTCACTATTTTTGTTGACTAGAGGTTTCTATCATTGTTACAATAATTAACGCTTGATAAATGAGATACAGTAAGTATCTAACGGAGGTGCTGATTATGACATCAGTTGTAGTTGTAGGAACACAGTGGGGAGATGAAGGAAAAGGCAAAATTACCGATTTTCTTTCACAAAAGGCGGATGCAATCGCTCGTTTTGCAGGTGGCGATAATGCAGGACATACCATTAAAATTGAAGGTGAAACATATAAATTACATTTAATTCCATCGGGTATTTTCTACAAAGAAAAAACGTCGGTAATGGGAAATGGTATGGTTGTCAATCCTAAGTCGCTTGTAACAGAACTGAAAGGGCTGCAGGAGCGTGGCATTGATACAGATAATCTTCGTATTTCTAATCGTGCTCATGTTATTTTACCGTATCATATTAAACAAGATATCGCAGATGAAGAAAGCCGTGGCGATAATAAAATCGGTACAACTTGTAAAGGTATCGGTCCTTGCTACCAAGATAAAGTTGCACGTATCGGAATCCGTATGGCTGATCTGTTAGATAAAGAAATATTTGAAGAAAAACTACGTCATAATTTGGCCATTAAAAATAAATTATTCGAGAAATTTTATGAAGTTGAAGGTATTACATTCGACGAAATATTTGAAGAATATTACGGCTATGGGCAAGAAATTGCGAAATATGTAACTGACACTTCAAAAATTTTAAATGATGTATTAGATGAGGGTGGCAAAGTTTTATTTGAAGGAGCACAAGGTATTTTACTCGATGTCGATCAAGGTACTTACCCGTTTGTTACTTCTTCAAACCCGGTTGCTGGTGGTGTAGCTATTGGTGCTGGTATTGGCCCATCACGAGTTTCAAGTGTTATTGGTGTATGTAAAGCTTATACTTCACGTGTAGGAGATGGCCCATTCCCAACAGAATTATTTGATGAAGTTGGTCAGCAAATTCGTGAAGTTGGTCGTGAATATGGTACAACAACTGGACGTCCTCGACGTGTAGGCTGGTTTGACACGGTTGTCGTACGTCACTCACGTCGTGTAAGCGGTATTACACATTTAGCGCTTAATTCAATCGATGTTTTATCGGGTCTAGAGACAGTGAAAATCTGTACGGCTTATAAATACAAAGATGAAACAATTACAGAGTATCCAGCGAATCTTCATATTATCGAACAATGTGAACCTATTTATGAAGAACTTCCAGGCTGGTCAGAAGATGTTACAGGCTGCCGAACATTAGAAGAGTTACCAGAGAATGCACGACGCTATGTAGAGCGTGTGAGCGAATTAACTGGCATTCAAATTGCTACCTTCTCTGTCGGTCCTGCTCGTGAGCAAACGAACGTTTTAGTAGATATTTGGGAAGCATAATCTACAAAAGATACTGGGACATCACTTTAAATTTTAAGAAAGAGGAGCAACGTCGTTATTAAATTTTTGCTATCTAAAAATGAAGAAAAATTTAGACGTTCTTCCTTTTGGAATAAATAAAATTCAGAAGAGAGTACTAGTTGATGGTAGCGAAGGCGGCGACTTCTGGGGATTAGCGTGACGCCTGAGACTACAGGCTCAGGCCACGCCCCCGGAAAGCGTCCGCCGTAGCGGACATCAACGCTTACAGCAAAAAAGTGTTAGATCGACAGCAGTCAATCTAACACTTTTTCTCTTTTGTCCCAGCTTCTTTTATTTTGACTTTTATGAATACCTTTCTTCTGGTTAGTACATGCATCACACGAAATGACATTGATTGATATGAGATTACAGGCCAAACATTAAGAACTGAATAGTTGACGGTAAGGAAAAAAAGAAATTCTTAGTAGCTATATGTCTCTAAAAAATGAGCCATCCATATGTAGTAACATCTTGTTTAAAAAATGTAATGACTTTTGGATTTTGAGAATGAAAAAATGGTATAGAAAAGACGAGCTGCAATCACAGCTCGTCTTTGTGAACGATATCCTGTATTTTTAATTAATGAATATCTCGTTTTTTGAAATTTCCACCCTTAACTTCTACCACTTCATATACTGTAACAAAAGCAGTTGGATCAATTTCATGGATGATTTGTTTTATTTTACTATCCTCCAAACGATTAATAACACAAGAGATTTCCTTAAATTGTTGATTAGAATAAGCACCTTGAACAATTTTAAACGTCGCAGTTCGTCCTAAACGGTCACGAATGGTCTCTACCATTAATTCTGGTTCATTTGTAATAATATTGAAAGTTTTAGAACCACTTAAACCTTCTTCCACGATATGAATCACTTTGGAAGCAATAAAGTATGCAATTGCCGACAATATTGCGCCTTGTAGACCGAATACGGTTGAAACAATAATGAAAACAAATAGATTTAAAAAAAGAATCAAATCACTTGTACCAAATGGTAATTTTCGGGAAAGTAGTACAGCTAACATATCAATACCATCTAATGCGCCACCATTACGCAAGGCTAACCCCATACCAAAACCAATTATAATACCACCGACAACTGTCACTAACAATGTATCTCCTTGGATAATTGTTGGTACGTGATGCATAAGGCTTGTGCCTACTGCAAGAGAGAGAATACCGATGACAGAAAAGATAGCGAAAGTTTTACCAATTTGTTTATATCCTAAAAATATGAATGGGATATTAAGCAAAGCAATTAGAAGCCCTAGTGGTAATTCAAACAATTTTGAACCAACGATACTTAGACCAGTTACACCACCATCTGATACATTATTTGGGATCAATACGGCTTCTAGTCCATACGCGGCTATCAATCCTCCAATAACGATCATAAATACCCTTGTCGCGAACTTTACCCCTTTACGTTTATTCCCCATAACTTACACCTAATTTCTTTATGAATACTAAAGATTGGTTATTTATATATAAACGGCGTAAAAACGTCCTTACACCATTAATCTTGGATTCTATCCTCTGCTTCACAGCTAAAATTTTTGTACCATCTAAAGAACCAGCATAGCGGTTAACGATACCGACTCCAATTACTGCAACGATGCCACCAAATAATGTTACGAGTAATTTATCGCTAAATGGTTCGAAATTATGTAGAAAAATTGTTGCGGCGGAAGAAAACACAGTCATTCCGAGTCCTGTAGAAAGTGCAAAAGTTTTGCCAATCTGTTTATAGCCTAAAAAGATAAAAGGTAAGTTTAAAACGAAGGTGAAAATACCAAGCGGTAAAATTAATAAATGGGAAGTGATAATAGAAACAACAACGGTTCCATCATCCATGATGTGGTTTGGTACTAAAAATAACCCTAGTCCAACAGTCATTATTACAGAACCGAGGATTACCATAATGGTCCTTGTTAGAAGTCTACGGCTATGGGTTTTATTCTTTTTTTGTGGTTTCCTCGCTAGAGATGCTCTCGCGGAGGTCTGTGAATCACTCAAATAAATCGCTCCAATCAATTAGTGAATTAACTTTACTCTATTTTATCGAAATATTAATCAAGTAAAAAGTAATAAGTCTAAATACTGTCTAAAATTTAAGATAAAAGAATAAAATTGTTTAAAAAACAGAGTAATTGAATATAAATACAATAGAATAACAATTAATAATAATAGGAGCTATGTAACAATTAGTAGAGAAATAATACATTTTCATTACAAAAAGGAGAAATTATTCAATCAATATTTTCTTTATGGTACATTATATTGGTGCAAAAAATCCTTGTGGGTAAATAAACCTATGATAGGGTAAAGTTGGAAGGGGCTTTATTGATGAGTTCGTCTTGGAATAAAAAAGAAGAAAACAATAGATTCACCTACAATTTTTCTTCTTTTAAAAAGGTATCAATTATTGCAGTATTGATGGCAAGCTTAACTATTAATATGGGGTATGCCAAAGAAATTAATCATAAAGAAGCGTTACATAAAATCTATCATGTTTATGTAGACAATAAATATATGGGGACTGTATCTGATGACAAAGCTGTTAAGGAAATCATTGCTTCAAAAGAAAAAGAAGCAAGTAATCAGTACAAAGAATTCTCTATAGATGCTGACTCTGCTGTGAAAATAATACCAGAGCAAGTGTTTAGTAATGAAACAAAGGATGCAGAGACCTTAGAAAAGGTTGAGCAATCGCTAATAGCACAAACGCCAGCTTTTTCATTATTAGTAGATAACAAACCAATTGCTAATTTAAAAGATGCGAATGCTTATGAAGAAACTGTTCGTATGCTAAAGCTACAGTATGTTTCATCGCAAGAATTAGCAAGTTTTTATGCTGACCAACAGGCTATTAATGGTTTACCATCTTTAAAATCTGGTGAAACGCGAGTTTTAGATATTTCTTTTAAACAAAGTGTTTCCGGTGTTTCACAAAAGACAGTACCAAATGCGATTATAATTCCTGAGGACGCAGTGAAATTATTAATGACAGGCTCTATCGAACAAGAAAAATATAAAATCCAATCTGGTGATGTTTTAGGATCAGTTGCTAAAAAACATAGCTTAACAACAGCTGAGTTATTAGCTTTAAATCCAGGTATTACGGTGGATACAGTGTTACAAATAGGTCAAGCTGTAAATGTGACTGTTGCTAAACCGTTTGTAACAATTGCGGTAAAACAAGAAAAGAAAGTTACGGATACAATCCCCTTTAAGAAGGTTATAGAACAAGACCCAACGATGTATAAAGGTGAGTCAGTTATAAAACAGCAAGGTGTTGACGGTAAAAAGGAGACATCCTATTTACTAACATCTGAAAATGGTACACGTACATCCAAAGTAGCTTTAGAAGAAACTATTGTACAGCAACCTGTTGATGAAATTGAAATTGTAGGTACAAAGGTTATCTCTTCTCGAGGTACAGGTGATTTTACTTGGCCGACAGTAGGTGGCTATATCTCGAGTCAAATGGGACAACGCTGGGGTGCACAACATCGAGGTATCGACATTGCCCGTCCTAGTAACTACAACATTCTTGCAGCAGACAATGGTGTTATTGTAGCAGCAGGGGTTTCGGGTAGCTATGGCAATCGTATAGTTGTTAATCATAATAATGGCTATACAACTCTATATGGACATTTATCTTCTATAGATGTAAAGGTTGGACAAGTTGTCGAAAAGGGATCAGTTATTGGAATTATGGGTTCTACTGGAAATTCAACAGGCACACATCTACATTTTGAAGTTGAGAAAAATGGTGCACTTGTGAATCCTTTATCTTATGTAGGTCGGTAATTTACTTGTTTAAAAGGCAGTCCAAACGCTGGGCTGTCTTTTTGTATATAACTCATAAAATATAATGTTATTTCCCAAGAAATATAGTTATTTTAATCGGTGAAACGCCCAATGATTATTAAGAAATGTATGCTAAGATTTTAATAATCTTAACCATGGAGAGATTAGGGGAATTGTCAAAAGATAAACTGATCGTGAATAATGCATGGAAGCTAAAAGCATGTTAGAGTTAAGAGTAGTGACTTTTAACTTTATAGTAAAGTTGACTACTTTTTCGATGAGATGACACAATGTTTTTCTATGCGAAAGCCACACGACAAGACAGGCTTCAATACACTAAAATGAAATTTATAATGACACATTGTTTTAGAATAAATGAATAGCGAAAGGGAGAGAATGGATGAACAAAACGATATTAGTTGTTGACGATGAAAAACCAATCGCAGATATTTTACAGTTTAATCTAATTAAAGAAGGCTACAAAGTTATTTGTGCATATGATGGAGATGAAGCGCTAGAAAAGGTTGAGGAAGAACAGCCGGATCTAATGCTATTAGATATAATGTTACCAAAGCGTGATGGTATGGAAGTTTGTAGAGAAGTACGTAAAAAATATGATTTTCCTATTATTATGCTGACAGCAAAAGGCTCTGAGATTGATAAGGTATTAGGCTTAGAAATGGGCGCAGACGATTATGTGACGAAGCCATTTAGTACACGTGAACTGATTGCTCGTGTGAAAGCGAATATGCGTCGTTTACAAGTAGTAGCCCCTGCTGCAGAAGAAGCACAGGAAGAGTCAAATGAAATTGTTGTAGGCTCTCTTGTTATTCAGCCGGATGCTTATTTAGTGATGAAGCGTGAAGAATCGATTGAACTTACCCATCGTGAGTTCGAACTATTGCATTACTTAGGTAAACATATAGGACAAGTGATGACACGTGAGCATCTTTTACAAACCGTATGGGGTTACGATTATTTCGGTGATGTCCGTACAGTGGATGTAACGATTCGTCGTTTACGTGAAAAAATAGAGGACAACCCGAGTCATCCAGCTTGGATTGTGACACGACGTGGCGTAGGTTATTATTTACGAAATCCTGAACAGGAGTAAATGGAATGCAGAAAGTGAGCTTCTTTAAATCAATTCATGTCAAGCTAGTGCTTATTTATATCTTACTTATCATGCTAGCCTTGCAAATTATAGGCATCTATTTCGCACGGGAATTAGAGCGGAATTTGAAGAGTAATTTCCAAGAATCCATTTTTCAACGTGTCGATTTGATGCAATATAGTATTCGTGAAGAAATTTTAAAAGAACGCGATGAAAGTATGCCAAAACTCGAGGAAAGCTTAAAGTCCATCGTGAAGGAATTTTCTACTGGCTTGAAGGATCTCTCGAATGGAGATATTTTAGAAATTCGCGTTATAGATAGCCGACAGCGTATACTCGCCACATCAGAAGAAGGGAACCAAAATTTGATTGGACAACGTTCGAATACGGACCTTGTTCGCCGCGCGATTTCAGCAGAAACGTTATTTGATATTATAAAACTCGACAATAAAACAAGAAATCGAGTATGGGTGTTAGCAACCCCAATTCGTGATGGAGCAGGTCCTGATGATGAAATCATAGGGGTACTCTATATCGAAGCAAATATAGAATCAGTTTTTGAACAATTGAATGATATTAACCGTATTTTCCTGGGCGGAACTGCGATGTCTTTAGTTATCACTATCTTCTTAGGAATATTAGTAGCTCGTACGATTACACAGCCGATTGCTGATATGCGAAAACAGGCACAGGCGATGGCAAAAGGGAACTATTCACGTAAAGTACGAGTTTATGGGACGGATGAAATCGGGCAACTCGCCCTTACCTTTAACCATTTGACGAATCGCTTGCAGGAGGCACAATCTACAACAGAGGCGGAGCGACGTAAGCTCAATTCGGTTCTAAGTAATATGACAGATGGTGTGATTGCCACTGATCGCAAAGGGCGTATTATTCTTATTAATGATCCGGCACTTGAGTTATTGCATATTTCAAGAGATATTACATTAGGCCGTCCCATTGCATCTGTTTTAGGTATCGATCAGGAATATAGCTTTGAAGATTTAATTTATATGAACGATGCAGTGAATTTAAATTTTAGTACGGCAGAGGCTCCATATATCTTACGTGCGAATTTCTCAGTTATTCAAAAAGAGACGGGCTTTATCAATGGTCTAATTACCGTGCTACATGATAACACGGAGCAGGAAAAGATTGAAATGGATCGTAGAGAATTTGTATCCAACGTTTCACATGAATTACGAACACCATTAACAACGATGCGCAGTTATCTAGAGGCGTTGGCTGATGGAGCTTGGAAAGATGAAAATATTGCACCTACATTTTTAAATGTTACACAGACAGAGACCGAGCGTATGATTCGCTTAGTCAATGACTTGTTGCAGTTATCTCGCATGGATAGTGAAGATTATGAGTTGAATAAGGATATTGTCTTATTTAATTCATTCTTTAATCGCATCATCGATCGCTTTGAAATGTCTAAGTCGGATAAGGTAGTATTTGAACGATTATTCCCAGAGGCATCTTATTATGTAGAATTTGATACGGATAAGGTAACACAAGTTTTTGATAATATCATTTCCAACGCTATTAAGTATTCACCAGACGGTGGTAATGTACGCTTTGGCTTTACGGTTCAGGGGAATATGCTAAAGGTCATGATTTCCGATGATGGCATGGGGATCCCAAAAGAAAATGTCGGACGTATTTTTGATCGTTTCTATCGAGTAGACCGCGCACGTGCACGCTCTATGGGTGGTACGGGTCTTGGACTAGCAATTGCACGGGAAATGATTGAGGCACACGGCGGGAAAATTTGGGCGGAAAGTGATGAAGGTCATGGCACAACGATATTCTTCACATTACCATATGATTTAGACGAATTTGACGAGGCAGGTGAGTGGGAATGAAATATATAGAACCAGTAAAATCGGCTGTTTTATTTCTACTCGTAATGCTGAGTGTTGTGTTGACCTTTATAATTTGGACATACACACCGGATTATAAATTTATTGAACAAACAGAGGGCAAGGAAATTTTAATCGATGCACAAAAAAATGAGGAAGATGTTATCAGACCTTATAAAGCTATTTATCGTGCTGAAGATGAATTTACAGGAACTGTATCGAATAGCGCTATGAAAGATATTATGAATGCCTTTAAGGGCTGGAATATCCTTGATTTGGTGCGAATTAATAATAAAGTTTCGCCAGATTACGTAAATGAGCTAATTCGTGCCAATAATCGCATGACGGTCTTTTTTACAGGGGAGATTCCGTTCTCAGCATTTAACTCTATTTTTCAATTTGCTGATAAGGAACTACCGGAAACAACCTTCAATCGTATGATTATAGATTGGAGCCAATACAACAATAAAGAATTACAGATATTTTTCGTTAGTAGCAATAACGAATCACTGTTACGTTCACATGTAAGTCTTGCAAACGCCAACCAGTTTGTAAGTGATATTATTGAGCCTTCAAAACAGTATGGTGTTTTTAAAGAGATAGAGCGTGATGGCTATACTTCACTTTATGTTGTCAACGATAAAATTGAATCTGTAAAGTATACGTATTATATATTTGATCTACCACTAGAATCATTTAAACATGTGTTATTTACAGATCCAAATATTGTACAGAGTAATATTGAAAGTGCGACATCTGAAAAATATACAGATGGTATGTCGCTAATGACGGTCGATACGAGGTTAAAATCACTGAACTATGTGTATCCAGCTGCAGAAAGTAGTGAAAGGATAGAGCCGTCAAAGCTATTAAATAGTAGTTTTGAATTTATCAATGAACATGGGGGCTTCACGGGGGATTATCGGTATGTATCAACTAGTACAAGCAAAAATCAATTGGATTATCAACTCTACTTACAGGGATTCCCGGTATATAGTGATCAGGCAACAACCCGAATGACAACTGTTTGGGGAGATAATCGCATTTTCCGTTATAAACGACCATACTTTTCGTTAGATATGGATATACCTTCGGAAAAAGAGATTAAAGAATTGCCTTCTGGAACAGAAATAGTTGAAAAAATCCATACGCTTAATAATATTGTATTATCGGATATAGATGAAATTGTTGTGGGTTACCATTTAACAAAAGTTGAAAACAAAAGCTTATTTAATTTAGAGCCAAGGTGGTTTGTTATACGCAATGGTTCATGGATTTTATTGACGCCTGACATGCTAGGAGGTGTCAAAAATGGATTGGAATAGAACAAAATCCATTTTTATTATCGTTTTTTTAATCTTAGATATTTTCTTATACTCGGTGTATTTTAAACGTTACAATGAGGCGCAGAGCGTAGAGATCCCTGGTGAGAAAACGATTGGTGTCCGTTTAGAAGATGATAATATTACGTATGGAGCACTCCCAAATAGTATAGAATCTGCTACGTATATTTCAGGTAAAGTCCATAATTTTACTGCTGAATTTGTTAATTCAAATCATCAAGTGGATATCTCTGATGGAACACGAGCGCGCGTTATTCTGGCGAGTCCTGTGAAATTACGAAATGTAAATGATGATACGAGCTTTACAGAGTTTGTTCAAGCGAATATCAAAGAAGGTACTTCCTATGCATTATGGAAGATCGACCGTGAGGAACGTGTCGCAATCTTCTTCCAAAAAATAAATAATCGAATGCTCTATTACAATAAGAGTGGTTTAATAAAAGTACAATGGAACACAAACAACGAAGTAACAATGTATGAGCAAACAATGATTGATAGTATTGAAGAGATGGAGCAACAGGAAAGTGTAATTCCACCACTTCAAATTCTACAGACATTGTATGCCAAAGGGCTGTTAAAGCCAGATTCGCGTATTACGCAAATGAAGTTAGGCTACTCGACGCTTGTTTATTTAATTCGAACACAGGTACTGGTTCCAACATGGGAAGTACGAGTGAAATTATCGGACGGAGAAACTGAAGAGTATTTTGTCAATGCTGTTGAAGGTAATGTTATTGAAATCCAAGGGGACAAGCAAGAGGGCGAAGAACAAGACTGGGGAGTTTAAGTATGCGATTTAGTGTTTTAGCAAGTGGTAGTACAGGCAATTCGATTTATGTGGAGAACGAAGATTACGCATTCATCGTCGATGCTGGCTTTAGTGGTAAAAAAATGGAGCAGCTCTTTGCAAAAATCGACCGTAATATGAAAAAGCTAAATGGTATTTTTGTAACACATGAGCACAGTGATCATATTAAAGGAATTGGTGTGTTAGCACGAAAATATGATGTCCCAATTTATGCAAACGCCAAAACATGGCAGGCAATGGATGGGCTCGTGGGTGATATCCCAGTAGAGCAACGATTCGAGTTCGAAATGGATACTGTGAAACATTTTGGCTCATTGGCAGTTGAATCTTTTGCAGTATCACATGATGCCGCAGAGCCAATGTTTTATACATTCCATGAGGATGGGCGCAAGCTCGTTATCATTACCGATACAGGCTATGTGAGTGATCGTATGAAAGGGATAATCCGTGGTGCAGATTCCTTTGTATTTGAAAGTAATCATGATGTGAATATGCTGCAAATGGGACGTTATCCGTGGTCGGTAAAACGCCGTATTTTAAGTGATGTAGGACATGTGTCAAATGAGGATGCAGCCATTGCCATGAGTGAGGTTGTTTTTGAAAAGCAGACCAATATTTATTTATCACATTTAAGTAAGGACAATAACATGAAAGAGTTGGCGCGCATGAGTGTGTCGCAAACCTTACAATCATGCGGTATTATTGCAGGCGAATATGTTCATTTATTTGATACAGAGGCAGACGAGCCGACAAGGTTAGTAACAGTTTAATATAAAGTCCGAGGATGCTTTATATAGGGTTGATTGGAGTGCCTGTAGATCGGATCCTAGCGGGTTAGCCGGCAGATACAGGCATGAAAATTAACTATTGATTTAACAGAGTCTTCATAAAAGAAAAGCTGTTCAAGCGCATTTTTAAATGAATGCATTGAACAGCTATTTTTATGTCTATTTTATTTATTTTTCATCTGATTTTAATGTTTGAATTGTAAGATAAGGGTAACAATTAACAAATAGCAATAAATGAAAGGATGAGGACGATGAGTAATTTTCAAGATAACGATAAAAACAGTGATTTTCTAAATAATGATGAAATACAGAAATCACCTCTACAGGAGCGACTCGAACGTGACGAGAGGGAAATGCAGTCAAAGCGTTTAAAAAAGAAAGATGGCGGAGGAAAAGGCGGTTACTTCTTTAGCGGTCTTATCGGTGTTATTATTGGCGCTTTACTCGTTTGGCTAATGCTACCTGGGCTTGTCAATCAAATGCCAGGGACCACAACAAACGGAGCAGACAAAGATGAGACAACCATTAATCAGGTAGCAACAGAAGTAACAACGGATGTCACAGAAGCGGTTGAAAAAGCCTCAGCGGCTGTAGTGGGAATCACCAATATTCAAGAAGTGACAAGCAATGGCTTTTGGAGTCAACCTTCAACAACTACAAAAGAGGCAGGAAGCGGTTCAGGTGTCGTTTATAAAGTAGAGGGCGACAAAGCCTTTATCGTGACAAATAATCACGTTATTGAAGGTGCCAAGCAGTTAGAAGTAACAATGCCAGATGGCTCGAAAGAAGAAGCTCAATTAGTAGGGCGTGATGTTTGGACAGACCTAGCAATTGTTTCGATTAGCTCTAAAAATGTTAAAACAGTTGCAACGTTCGGTAACTCAGATGTATTAAAACAAGGGGAAACTGTAATTGCTATTGGGAATCCACTTGGTTTAGACTTTTATGGCTCTGTTACGACTGGTGTTGTTTCAGGTAAAGATCGTTCCGTTCCAGTCGACTTAAATGGGGATGGTACGGAAGATTGGCAACAAGAAGTTTTACAAACAGACGCAGCTATCAACCCAGGTAATAGTGGTGGAGCACTTGTAAACTTAGCAGGAGAATTGGTCGGCATTAACTCCATGAAAATTGCAGAATCCTCTGTCGAAGGACTAGGTTTCTCCATCCCAATTAACTCAGCGATCCCAATTATTGAGGAGTTAGAACAAAACGGTGAAATGAAACGTCCAACAATGGGTATCTCACTAGTTGATTTAACAGATGTACCGGCATTCTATCAACAACAAACATTGAAATTACCAGAAGAAGTAACAACAGGTGTTGTAATTACAGAAGTTATGGCTAACTCACCAGCTGCAAAAGCGGGAGCAAAACAATATGATGTCATTGTGGAAATGGATGGCGAAAAAATTGAAACAGCAATAGATTTACGCAAACATTTGTATAATGAGAAAAAGACTGGTGATGAATTAACAATGAAAGTATATCGCCAGGGAAAATTAGTAGAGCTATCATTAACGCTAACGAATAGCGATACACTGTAAAGTAAAACTTTAAGTGGTGTGGATAACTAGAAAATTGTGAATAGTAACTTTACACAGCGAGTAGTGGAAGAAAGCCTTTCCTTTCCTACTCGCTTTTCCTTTGTTACAATAGGTTGTGGATAACATAGACTGATTTGTGAATAAGTTTGTGGAAATTTCGGAAAATAAGGAGACAAGTAAAAATGGAAAAATACAGCTGTGAAAAGCATATAGATCAAGCTTTAGACATGTTCGTGGCAGAGGAAAAAGTATTCCCAATTATGGATAAAATCGAAGAGGATAAAAAGTTATCCACAAAATGCAACTACTGTGAAGAGCCAGCAGAATATATTGTATCAAGGAAATAACTTTACACAATATATAGAAGTCGGTTGTGGATATGTTGATAACTTTTGTGGATAATTTGTTTGTAAATGAATTGTAAAGGTGGATAACGTGTGAATATAACGATTGTATCAGTTGGGAAACTAAAAGAAAAGTACTTAAAAATGGGAATCGATGAGTACATAAAACGTTTAGGTAGCTACGCAAAAATGGATTTAATTGAAGTACCAGATGAAAAAGCACCCGAGCAGCTAAGCGATGCCGAGATGGAAATCGTCAAGAAAAAAGAGGGAGAGCGTATCCTTTCTAAAATCGCGCCAGACACATACGTTATTGCCCTTGCCATCAATGGCAAGATGAAAACCTCTGAAGAAATGGCATCAGATATTGAATCATTAATGACGTATGGTAAAAGTAAAATTGCCTTTGTGATCGGAGGCTCCCTCGGTTTACATGACGATGTGTTGAAGCGTGCCGATGAAAAGCAATCATTCGGTAAAATGACATTACCACATCAGTTGATGAAGCTTGTGTTAATCGAGCAGATTTATAGAAGCTTTAGAATTATGAAGGGTGAACCGTATCATAAGTAAGTGCGGTTTTTTCATTCGGAAGGTATTTCTATATAATATGTTGAATATTGTAGTGAAGAAATGGCTACTAGTCGAAAAGCACGTGTAGATAAAGTGATTGTTAACTTTCTCTACACGTGTTTGTCATTATCACACACTAAATATCTAAAATAGGTTTTTGGAGGGTTTATACTGAACATAAAAGGTAAGCTATGTTTATCACTGTTTTTATGTTTCCTTGTACTAAGCGTGATGCCATTGAAAGATGTACACGCGTTTGAGTAGTTTGACGGAAAGATTGATTTAGATAAAGGAGAAGTAAAGCTAACGCTGAAACCTGGTGAAAGTGTATACATACCTACCATTTATCATTTCATTGTAGATGGATACGGCAACTATACAACGATTTGGAAAAACTTGAAGACTGAAAAAGAGACAGTAGAACAAAGATGGTCTGAATATGCAGACTGGGATGGCGAAGTGTCTAGTACACTAGCAGTAACGATTAAAAACACATTATCGAAGCCTATACTCATTCAAGGGCATTTGAGGAAATACCAATTATCGACTAATCCGGATGTTAAAAACGTTTATAGTCAATCAGCTTCTCTTTCAATTACAGAAGTTGCAAACACCGGAAAAAATCGAATTGGTGCTAGGTTAAAACTCGGTAAAAGTAGGAAATCTTAAAATGTGACAGTAGAGCAAGCAGAAAAAAATTCTCTGCGAAGCACTTTCGCTATCACCTACTATAAGTGTGGTGCATGACCAAACAGAAGGCCCGGATTACATTTTCCAAGTGTACGAATATAAGGGGACTCACAATGCTACACTAGGTTGGTATGGCGTGAATATGCAAACTGAAAAATGGTATGATTGGCTAATAGCACAATGATTAAATCGATTTTTATTAATTTATGCTAACGATGAAAAATGAAGATAAATACATGGTCAATAATTAGGGTCAGGTGCCTGTGCAAGACACTACTCAGTAAATACGAAACAATTACATGATTATAAAATGAAAATCATATATACACGGAAATATCTATTATATATGTATATTTACTCATTCTAGTGAGTTATTTTTTGCACAGGCACTGATCACTTAGACTATAAATACCGTGTGGCATCAGAGGAGCTTACAGCAGCTAGTGAAGCGCTCGTGCATATGGCAGAAGAGTTACAGAATTGATTCAACATTTTAGATTGTAGTCAACGTCGATGGTGTGTCGCCCATATAAACGGACAGGTCTAGGCGACATGTTTAAGTAAACTAAGCGAAAAAGTGGTGTGATAAAGTTGCAAATTCATTTGGTTGCAAAGGATACATTAGAAGCGGAAGGAATTCGCTGGATTGTTGAAACACATTTGAAGGGTGCGACGATGACGACATTTACTTCATTAGAAGCGTATGTCCAGCAGTTTGCCCATGAATCCCCAGATTTATTGCTACTGGATATGGATGCCTGGGTGTATGAAAATGAAGGCATTGGTGAATTACTGCAAAAAATGCGTATTCGTTGGTTGGGCATATCCTCTGAACGAATATTCCAAACTGCCTATCGTGGTCTTCGATTTCATGCAGAGGATGTCTTATTCCGCCCATTTTCTCCAACGAATCTGATCAAGCAAATTCAACAGGTTCGCTATCAGGTGAGAAATGAGCAACGTGAGCAACCAAACTGGCGGGGCGGTGAAGCAGAGGGTTTTTCACTGGATTATCCAGATCTATTCTTCTTAGATCGCATGCCAGTGAGGGCAATTACGATGTCTGCATTTTTGACAAGGCAGACGGATACACTGCCGTTTGTATATGATGCGTTGCAAGAATTTCCATTTACAAAAGTACATAAACTTTTTGCGCTTTCGGAGTTTGTCCTTTGCGTTCATGACACGCAGGACGAAGCCTTTTTCCACGAAGAGTACCGTACATTTCTTATGCAATGGAAGGAGAAAGTGGCCAAACCGCTTGCCATTGTGAGCAATGCGTCTGCTTTACAACTGTCGACGAAAGAACTGTATCAGCAAACGAAAAACTTAACGGAAGAAATTTTTTTCGAAGGCTATGATATTATTCTTTCGAATGATCAGCAAGTACATTGGATGCCAATGGATCCATTTCTTACACCATTAGAACAGCGTGAATGGATTGAAATGTTGGAGAAAAGGGACGCAAAAGGGATTCGCGCTTGGGTTGAGAACGAATTTCTAACTTACAAAAGACCGTATCCGGACCCCGAAATTGTCCGTGTGCGCTTAACGAGTGTACTTGCCCAAATTCGCAGATACATGAAGTCATATCACATTCAGACAGATGAATGGGAAGCGTCTTACTACGCTGTGTTTCAACAAATTTTTCAAAGTCCAATTATTTATGAAATTGTGCAGGAACTGTTGGCCTTTACAACACGGCTTATAGCGGTCGAATCCACTAATCTACATTTACGAAATGGGGAGCAAACACTTGCGGAAAGGACGAAGGCGTTAATTGAATCAAATTATTGGGATACTCAATGGGGATTAGCCGAATGCGCTGATTCCCTGCGCATTAACAAGAGCACATTGAGTCGTCGATTTTCGGTTGAATCAGATCAGTCCTTCCGTGTCATCTTACACCAAGTACGCATACGGGAAGCGAAGCGCTTGCTGCAAGAAACCGATATATCGATGGAGGAAATTGCGCAGTTGGTCGGCTATGCACATCAAAGTTATTTCACAGCGAAATTTAAGCAGTTTGAAAAATGTACCCCTTATACTTATCGTACAGGCTTGAATAAAGAGCGCCCTCTTTCATAATTGTGAGAAAGGGTGTTTTTTGTGCAACAAAACGTAAAAAAACATTTATAGATATTTTTTCATCAATAAAACATAAAAAATACGTAATATTATAAAAATAATAACTGAATATTACCTATATAATGAAAGTATTAAGAGATAGGAGGAGTTAATTATGAAAGCGATTGCAACAGAAAAGGTAATTCGTTATAGAGGGACTGAAATGAATACAAAAGGGTGGGCACAAGAGGCAGCACTGCGTATGCTAATGAATAACTTAGATCCGGAAGTGGCAGAGCATCCGGATAAGCTTGTAGTCTATGGTGGTATCGGGAAAGCAGCTCGCAACTGGGAGAGCTTCGACGCGATTGTCAAATCTCTAAAAGAACTTGAAAATGATGAAACGCTACTTGTTCAATCGGGTAAACCGGTTGCAATTTTTAAATCACATACGGATGCACCACGTGTCCTCATTGCGAATTCAAATATTGTTCCGGCTTATGCAAATTGGGAAACGTTCCATGAACTCGATAAAAAAGGGTTAATGATGTACGGACAAATGACAGCGGGAAGCTGGATTTATATCGGTTCACAAGGAATTGTGCAAGGGACGTATGAAACATTTGTAGAGCTTGGGAAAAAGCATTTCAATAGTAATTTGCAAGGAACAATTACTGTAACAGCAGGACTTGGCGGCATGGGTGGCGCACAGCCACTTGCAGTCACAATGGCTGGCGGTGTTTGTATCGGGATTGAAGTGGATGAGACACGAATCGATCGTCGTATCGAAACACGTTATACAGACGTGAAAACAGATTCATTGGATGAAGCAATTCGCCTAGCTGAAGAAGCAAAACAAGGAGGCAAAGCATTATCAATCGGATTGTTAGGAAATGCTGCTGATATTTTACCAGAAATGATTGCGCGCAACTTCATTCCAGATGTACTGACAGACCAAACATCTGCTCATGATCCATTAAATGGCTATATTCCTTCTAAAATGTCACTAGAAGATGCTGAGGTACTTCGTACAAATGATCCAGAAGAATATGTGAAACTATCAAAAGCATCAATGGCTAAACATGTTCAGGCAATGCTTGACATGATGGATAAAGGCGCAATTACATTTGATTATGGGAACAACATTCGCCAAGTTGCGAAAGATGAAGGCGTTGAAAATGCATTCGATTTCCCAGGGTTCGTTCCTGCTTATATTCGTCCACAATTCTGCGAAGGAAAAGGTCCTTTCCGTTGGGTAGCGTTGTCGGGTGATCCAGAAGATATTTATAAATTAGATGAAGTGATTTTACGTGAATTCAGCTACAATGAACACCTTTGCAACTGGATTCGTATGGCACAGGAGAAAATTGAATTCCAAGGTCTTCCTGCCCGTATTTGTTGGTTTGGTTATGGAGAACGCGCACGCTTCGGGAAAATCATTAATGATATGGTGGCAAGCGGTGAGTTAAGCGCGCCAATCGTTATCGGGCGTGACCACCTAGACTCAGGTTCTGTTGCTTCACCGAACCGTGAAACAGAAGCGATGAAAGATGGATCAGATGTTGTGGCGGATTGGCCAATCTTGAATGCAATGATTAACGCTGTTGGCGGTGCGACATGGGTATCACTTCACCATGGTGGTGGCGTAGGCATGGGTTATTCGATTCATTCAGGTATGGTCATTGTGGCAGACGGCACGAAAGAAGCAGAAGCACGTATCGAACGTGTATTGACAACAGACCCGGGTATGGGGATTGCTCGTCACGCAGATGCGGGCTATGAAATCGCCGAAAAGGCAGCACGTGAACAAGGGATTAATATCCCAATGCTTGGCAAAGGAAATGATCAGTAATGACAAAGCCACTTTGGATTAAACATGCAGCACAGCTGGCAACATTAGCTTCCGATACACAAGGACCTCGCTCTCAACAAGCGATGTCCGATCTCGGAATTGTAGAAGACGGGAGTCTATGGATTGAGGACGGCATCATTCAAGCTGTAGGAACCACGACTGCACTTGAAAAAAAATACGCTGAACGTGCACATGAGGCGGAAATCGTTGATGCAACTGGGCGATTGGTGACTCCTGGGTTAGTGGACCCACATACGCATGTGGTTTACGGTGGAAGTAGAGAGCGTGAATTTGAAATGCGCTTAGAAGGTACATCGTATATGGACATTATGACTGCAGGTGGAGGCATCCATGCAACAATGCATATGACGCGTGAAGCATCGGAAGAGGAGCTTATCCAGCAAGCAACACGTCGCCTAGATTTGTTTCTTGTCCACGGTGTAACGACGGTAGAAGGCAAAAGTGGCTACGGCATGAATTTGGAAACAGAATTGAAACAATTGCGTGTGATGAAAAAACTGCAAGAAGTGCACGCCATTGATCTAGTCCCAACATTTATGGGAGCACATGCTGTTCCAGCTGAATACAAAGGGCAGGAAGATGCATTTGTTGATGTGTTAATCAATGATATGCTACCTGCCATTGCAGAAGAAAAACTTGCGGTATTTAATGATGTATTTTGTGAAAAAGGCGTCTTTACACCTGAGCAATCTGAACGTGTGTTGGAAGCTGGCAAGCGGTATGGTCTCATTCCTAAAATTCATGCAGACGAAATTGAGTCTTACGGTGGTGCAGAGCTTGCGGCAAAAGTAGGCGCAGTTTCAGCAGAGCATTTATTAAAAGCATCGGATGAAGGGATTCAAGCAATGGCCAAATCAGGCACAATCGCTTGTCTCCTTCCAGCAACTGCGCTGTACTTGCGTGAAGAAGCTGCAGCAGGACGTAAAATGATTGACGCAGGTGTTGCGGTTGCGATTTCAACGGACTGTAACCCTGGTTCATCGCCAACGACATCCATGCCACTCGTGATGAATTTAGCGTGTATTTCTATGCGTCTGACGCCGGCAGAAGCGTTGACAGCTGCAACGTATAATGCAGCTTGTGCCATTAAATGCGAAGATAAAGTTGGTTCTCTTGAACAAGGAAAACAAGGGGATGTCGTGTTGTGGGACGCGAAGAGCTACCAAGAAATTCAGTACTTCTTCGGTGTCAATCACGTGAAATCAGTTTGGAAAAAAGGGGAACAGGTTGTTTAACTGATTCCTTCATTAGAAAAATGCCTACGCACAGCTGTCTCCTAACAGGAGTACATTATGCGTAGGTATTTTTGTGTGAATTAATCCTAAGAGTTGGAAAAAGCTGCCCTTTGTCGACTGTACTTCGACGTAAAGGGCAGCTTTGTTTTAGAGCGATCCAACCAATGATCCTGTAATCTCTTACAAAACTAACGCTGCAATAACTCCGAAAATAAATAACGGAATATTATAATGCAGGAAAGTTGGGACACATGTATCCCAAATATGATGATGCTTGCCATCCGCGTTAAGTCCAGCGGTAGGTCCGAGCGTACTGTCAGAAGCAGGAGAACCAGCGTCTCCTAGTGCGCCAGCTGTGCCAATTAAAGCGGCTGTTGCTAACGGTGATAATCCTGCAGCCATACAAATTGGTACATAAAGGGCTGCAAGAATCGGAACTGTTCCAAAGGATGAGCCAATCCCCATTGTAATAACGAGCCCAACAGATAGCATGACAATGGCTAATACCAACGGAGAAGTACCAACAATCCCTGTTGTCGCTTCAACTAGCTCATTAATTGAACCTGTTTCTTTCAATACAGTGGCATAACCGGAAGCAATCAGCATAACAAATGCGATCATACCCATCATGCCAATTCCTTCATTGACAACCCGGTCACCTTCGAACATTTTAACAACTCTCGTCCCAAATAAGATAATAATCCCAGCTAGTGCCCCGAGTACAAGACTCTCAGTCCAAAGTTGCGTACCTAGTGCCGCAACGATGGCAAGCACTGTCATCGTGTGCTGGATACGCCATTTTGTATCCGAGCTGTTTGGCGAAAGGCTATCGGCAATATCAATATCAGGCATATCAAGTTTATCTGCTTCTTTAGCAACTCGATCTTTCCGGTAAGTAATAAAGACAGCGACGAACAGACCGATGACCATACCAGCTCCAGGAAGAAGCATAGATAATGTCACGTCCTTCAATTCAATCGGCATGCCATTCTTCTCCATTTCAGCTTTGATAATCCCTTGGAAAATCAGACCGAAACCGAGTGGAATCGTCATATACGGTGTTTTCAAACCAAATGTTAAGGCTGTAGCAACTGCACGACGGTCCAGTTTCATTTTATCAAAAAGACCCAGTAACGGTGGAATTAGGATAGGGATAAAGGCTATGTGAACAGGAATCGCATTTTGCGATAACATCGCGATACCTGCAATGGCCAATACGAGCCACTTCCGTTTGCCGTTAAAAACAGCCAACATGCGATTGACCAACATTCCTGTAATCCCTGACATCCCAATCATCACAGCGAATGCCCCGAGTAAAATATAACTTAGTGCGGTATTTGCTTGCCCAGTCATTCCTGAAACAAGGACATTAATGGTTTCGACAAGACCCATCCCTGAAACGAGTCCAGCCGTAAGAGCAGCGAGTAATATTGCAAACAACACATTAACACGTACTAAACTGAGTACAACCATAACAATTACACTGATTAATACTGCATTTCCTAACATATCATTACACCCCTTTGTATGGCGCCGAAGCGCAATTAGCACATGCATTCAACATAAACAAAATCAGTTGTTTGCTTTTAACCATTCAGCCACTTGTTTTATATCTGTAGAGAAGATACGGTCCAGTGTAATGGATGGCACAACTTCACGCAATGCTTGTAGCTTTTCGCGTGTATGAGGAGCCATTTTATCTATTCCGCGGTATTCAGCTGCTTGCAAGCTACAGATACATTCGATAGCAAGTACGTTTCGAGTGTTTTGAATAATCATGGATGCATGACGGGAGCCGATTGTTCCCATGCTTACATGGTCCTCTTGATTGGCAGATGACGGAATCGAATCGACACTTGCGGGGTGAGCAAGTGTTTTGTTTTCTGAAACGAGTGATGCCGCCGCATATTGCATAATCATTGCACCTGACTGAAGACCAGGCTCCGGACTTAAAAATGGTGGTAAATCATTCAGTTGTGGATTGACAAGTCGTTCAATTCTACGTTCAGAAATATTAGCCAGCTCCGCAACCGCAATTTTCATGAAGTCCATTGCAAAAGCAATAGGCTGACCATGGAAATTCCCACCAGAAATGATGGTCTCTCCGTTATCAAAGATTAATGGATTATCTGTTGCAGCATTTGCTTCGATTTCTAGCTTCTCTTTTACATAATCAAGTGCTTGCCAAGAAGCGCCATGCACTTGTGGAATACAGCGTAGGGAATAGGCATCCTGTACGCGGATTTCCCCTTGATGTGTCGTCAGTTTACTATCTTGAAGGATGTCTCTCATTCTTTTCGCAACATCCATTTGCTGTGGATAACCACGCGCTTCGTGAATCGCCGGATGGAATGCATCGATAATGCCTTGAAGGCCTTCAATTGTCATAGCGGAAATCCATTCACTTTGGTAGGCAAGTTTTTCCGCTTCTAAGTAGTTGATAACGCCCATGGCTGTCATAGCCTGTGTCCCGTTGATAAGTGCGAGACCTTCTTTCGCTTGAAGCACAATCGGTTCGATTCCTTCACGATCTAACACAGTTTTACTTGGAACAACCACACCATTATCAAATACATCACCTTCACCAATCAAGACCAGTGCGAGGTGGGATAGAGGTGCTAAGTCGCCGGAAGCGCCGAGTGAGCCTTGTTGTGGAACGACAGCGTGAATTTTTTTGTTCAATAGTTCAACGAGTGTTTCGACTAAAACAGGACGTACGCCAGAGAACCCTTTGATTAAAGCATTCAATCGTAAGAGCATCATGGTTCTTGAAACGACCTCTGGGAAGTTTTCGCCAATACCACATGCGTGTGAACGAATGAGATTGAGTTGTAAACGTGCAACGTCATCTTCTTCAATCATTACATCGCTAAATTTCCCAAAGCCTGTGTTAATGCCATAAATCGTCTTTTTGTCTGCAACAATTTTTTCAACAGCTGCGCGGCTCGCAATTACTTTTTCCATACTACTCGCGGCAATTCGAACCGTTGCCCCTTCGTAACAAACCTTGTTAATTTGCTCTAGTGTTAACGTGCTTCCTGTTAGTTCAATCATAATGAAAAGCCCCCTGTGATTTTAATGTAATGTAACGTTGGCATGCAAAAAGAGGCGATGACGGCATACGAAAATGCCGTCATCGCCTCCTGATAACTAGTCACTATAGGCAATGACAAAATATTTAATGTGCTTTTATACTAGACGTGGTTAATACCTAATCCAACAACCTCGTGTTCCAATCCCTTTACGGGAGCCCCAATTGTACCGTAGAAGGCAACGGCTATCCACTCGCCCTCATTTTTGTTCGTATAGGGTTTCCCTTTTATGATGGCAAAACGAAGACCAACAGTACGCTTCATATCGCCGATTGCAAATTGGCCTCTTGTTATTCCTTCGAGAGCTTCCAAGATTGTGTGGTACAAGGCATGATTTTCACGGTAGAGATGTTCAGCAATGATATTCTCGCGTTTTGCTGCTGTTTCAACCGCAGCAATTACTTTCTCCATATTCATTGCGCCGACTTTGCCTGTGCAAAATTCAACATCCTTTAACTGCGATTGGAAATGTAGTACTTCCTTATCGTCCAACGTCGCCAATAAGACTGCTAATTTACCAATAAGTATTTCCTGACTCATGAGCAAAAACCTACTTTTCAAAAAATTCTAACTACTGATATCTAATTCTGATTTTAAGCGTTTTCTCACTATTATGTCAATTGCCTAATTAAAAAAAAGTGGAATGTGCCCCAAATCAATAGCCTATTTGATTTAACACATCAGGGCAGAAATCACCTTCCCTAACGCAAAGCAAAGCGTAGGTGGGAAATGAATGTTTGCTCTTGATGGGCTCTTATAGAGAACGTCTGTTTCAGTTTGTGAAATAATTGATTGAGAGAATACTCGATTCTTAGCGAAATGAAAAAGGCAGAAATTATTTTATTGCATGAATTGTGACAGTACCTGGCACCATGATTATATCCAAATTCTGCGGGGTCGCAATTTATGGAGAATATGATGCTTTTGGGAAAGTAATTGAGGGCATGGAAACAGTAGATGCTATCGTTACTGCTGAACGAGATCGTACAGATAAGCCGTTAGAAGATCAGCAAATGAAAAAGGTCGAAGTGGATACGAAGGGCTTTGACTACCCTGCTCCAGAAGTACGAAAATAGGGGATGTAAGAATCCAAAGTTGGATGACTTTAACCTATATTGTTAAGGCTTTAACTTTAATATCCATAGAACCTTTTGCACGATTTCCTACTTTTTATCATCTTTTAAATAAATTATAACTGTTATATAATAGAGGCGCTTCTAATCTATGAATAATTGCATTACACAATAAGATTGTTATTATCGAGACAGAAAAGGTATGTGACTAGTTACTCCTTAACTTGTTGTAACGCCTAAGCAGGAGTACCGACATCTTTTTTTGTGAATATTAGGAATAAGGATGGTAGAAATGAGTAGCAAACAAATTAAATCAGACGTCATCTTAATTGGTGCCGGAATTATGAGTGCGACTTTGGGAACAATGCTCAAAGAATTAGCACCAGACTGGAATATTACAGTGTTTGAGAAACTTGCAAACGCCGGAGAAGAAAGTTCTAACGAATGGAATAATGCGGGAACAGGGCATGCAGCGTTGTGCGAGCTTAACTACACATCTGAAAAACCAGATGGCTCTATCGATATTAGCAAAGCTATTAATGTGAATGAACAGTTCCAGGTTTCTATGCAGTTTTGGTCATATCTTGTTAATCGCAAGCTAATCCAAAATCCGCAAGACTTTATCATGCCATTACCACATATGAGTATGGTAAGAGGCGAAAAAAATGTCGAGTATTTGAAAAAACGTTTTGAAGCGATGTCGAATAATCCATTGTTCAAAGGGATGGAATTTTCCGAGAATCCTGAAAAACTGAAGGAATGGATTCCGCTTATTATGGAAGACCGTCCAGCAGATGAAGCGATCGCGGCGACAAAAATTGACACGGGTACAGACGTCAACTTTGGAGCTTTAACGCGTATGTTATTTGACCACTTAGAAACTAAAAACGTCGATATTAATTACAATCATAGTGTTGAAAGCATTAAGCGTACGAAAGACGGCTCATGGGAATTAAAAGTGCATGATATCGATGGCTGTAAAATGGAATATCATACAGCAAAATTCGTCTTCCTTGGAGCTGGTGGCGGAAGCTTAGAGCTATTACAAAAATCAGGGATTCCTGAAGGCAAACATATTGGTGGATTCCCGATTAGTGGCTTATTCATGGTATGTAACAATCAGGATATTGTTGAGCAACATCATGCCAAAGTATACGGCAAAGCTGCGGTTGGTGCGCCACCAATGTCTGTGCCGCATTTAGACACAAGATTTATCGATAACAAAAAATCATTACTATTTGGACCGTTCGCTGGCTTCTCACCGAAGTTCTTAAAAACAGGTTCGAATATGGATTTATTTGCTTCAGTTAAACCGCATAATATTACAACGTTATTGGCTGCAGGCGTGAAAGAAATGGGCTTAACAAAATACCTGATCCAACAACTGATGTTATCAAAAGATCAACGTATGGAAGAGTTACGTGACTTTATCCCGAACGCGAAGAGCGATGATTGGGATATTGTCGTGGCTGGCCAACGTGTACAAGTTATCAAAGATACGGAAGCTGGTGGCAAAGGAACGCTTCAATTTGGTACGGAAGTTGTTAGTGCTGCAGATGGCTCTATCGCTGCCTTACTAGGTGCGTCTCCAGGTGCATCTACTGCCGTTCCTGTTATGATTGAAGTCATTAATAAATGCTTCCCTCAGCAGGTAAAAGAGTGGGAACCAAAACTAAAAGAAATGATTCCTTCTTATGGCATAGCATTAGTAGAAAACCCAGCGCTTCTTGAAGAAGTTCATACTTCTACAGCGCAGGTACTTGGTTTAAACAAAAACTAGTCGATCAATAAAACAAAGAACCTTTTATCTTTTTAGATGAGAGGTTCTTTGTTTATTTTGAGTGTGTAGAAAATTTAGTTTTATGTTTTCTAGAAATTATTTAAAAACATTCATTTTTTTCAGTACAATACAAACAGGAATGGCTGCACAGATACCTACAATATTTTGAACGAGGTTGCCAGGAATAGAGGCTGCTGGTATGATCCAGTTTCCAAATAGCACACGTTCACAAATATAATAACCTCCTAACATGAAGGGAACTGAAATGATGGTAGCTAATATATTAAACGTAATACTAGTACCTTGGCGACCCAGAGACCAGGCGATTTTCCCTACGATATAGCCTTGCAAACCGCGTGTTAAGAAGGTAAAAGGCGCCCATAATGTCCAGCCGGATATTAAATCAAATAAGCCCATCCCAAAGGCACCTGCCATTGCCCCTTTTTTAGGACCAAATAAGATAGATATGATAAAGAGCATAGCTGTTCCAAGATGAACCAAACCACCATTTGCGGTAATTGGTAGTTTTATATTGATAAAGAGAGTTGCAACAAATACGAGAGCGATTAACATGGCAGTTTGAATCAAATCAAAGACGCTTGAGTTTGTATAGCTTTTTGTACTTTTTGTAATGTTCATAGTGATAGACCTTTCTTACCTTTTTTATCGGTTTTTATTTATTGATAAAGTTAACAAAGGATTGGCCTATTTAAAAGTATCAATTTTGCGTAATTTTATAGGGTCAGTTTTTTCTCTACTTAACTATGCTCGTTGCTACTTTTTCCTTTTTAAAACTTAAGCTGTGAAAGGCAAAATACAAGAGAGCGTTTTACATAAAGTGAAGCAAGGAAGAGCAAGAAAGAAACAACGAGTGAGAAAGGAATACTTAAAATGACTGGAAGCTCAACGTCTTGCCATATACCCATTTTTATTTGTTCAAAGCCCACTGTACGTAGAATACCAGCCAGTATGGATAGTAGTACACTTAACATCAACCCTAGGTATAGCACAGATAAGACTAAAGTTGCTAATGAGCAAAAAAATACCCGAATCATTTTCATTCATTTTCACTCCTTATGATATGGCGCACTTGAGCATTTGGAGAGACTGTATAGTGTTCTTTGTAATAAAGTGTTTGTATATCACAATTATCGCCGATTAGTATAACATCCCCTTCAACCACTTCCGCAACTGTGTTAGAAAGTTTCAATGTTCTACCTTTTATCTTTTTACAAACTAGCTTTTTCTTTAAGAAAGATAGGGAAGTCTTATCTTTTTCTACATAAATTTCATCTGCAATCAGCTGAGCGATTGCACTTCGCCCAGACATTTTTAACTGAAAATGTTTAGCATATATTTCTGGCGCTTTAACAAAGCCAATTGCGTTAAAATGCTCTGTTTGTAATTTTTGTTCTATTGTTAGTTTTCCTGAACTGTTAATCTTCGTTACTTGCCCATTTCTTATCTTTAAATTCCCGGCATTCGTAATTTCGTTAATTTCACAAAGATCATTTATAGTACATGATCCCGTATTATTTAAAACTTGCGCTACAACGCGAGCATGGAATGAACTATGTCCATGAGCAGAGATTTTTTTAAAACGTACTTCCTGATGTAAAGCAACAGAACCACGGATTTTTAATAATTCACAATCTGCCGCTAAGTCTTTGATCGTGCCACTTGTCAGGGTTATACTTCGAAGCTTCTGAATTTCTTCATTCATGGATGAATCACCTCCTTTGATTTAATTAATATATATTTTAATTATTGAAATATATATTAATTAAAATATATGCACCTCCAATTTGTCAAGAACAAAAAAGACAACAAAAAAAGGATTTCAATTTTATGAAATCCTAAAAAATCTTTTTCATTAACTGATTAACGGCGATTAGCACTTTTGCTATATCTGTTAATTTTTCTTGTGGGAGTTTTAAGAATATATCTTGTACTTTAACCTCGCCATTATTTGTTAAAATCATTTTCACAACACGTCTGTCTTCGTTTTCTCTAACTCTTTGTACAAGATCTAATTTTTCCAATTTATCACACATCGATGTTACGGCTCCGGGTGTTACACTGAAAAAATCGGCTATTTCAGTTGCTTTCATGCCACCATTGATTTTTAGTTGAAGCAGAAGAATCAACTGGTTTTGGGATAATGACTCACCTTCTGAGAGTAGATGAACAAACATCATAGATTTTTGTTGTATTTCAAGCATTTCTTTCATAATGATTTCAACATGAAGCATTTCACTATTTTCTGACATTTGATCACAGCCCGTTAAAATATTTATTATTTAAATTATATAGTAAGTATAATATTAATTTCTCTTACTGCCAATATTCTTTCGTTTTCTTGATGCAGCCTTTTCATGGATAGAATCATGTGCAATCGACTTTAACTCTTTAGGGAAGTAAACTATTTTCATGACCTATTTTCGCTGGAGAGTAAAAGAAGTGTAAGCATTGTTATTATCGTTTTGGCAACATTTCCTGGGAAAAGTTAACTCATTCATTTGCAGACAGGATGGTGAGAAATAACTGTAGGTGCATTTTTTCTGAGCATTTCACACTAATTTACGCTAAAAATACAACGCGTGGCTAGTTCTTGTTTGAGTGATTAGCATGGGCTTTTTTCCAACTGTGAGATACTTCTTTCCTAACGCTATAGAGAGAATTTCATCACAACAATCATACTTTTTCAGCTGATGTATCAATAGTGTTTTTCTTATGTTTTACTATTACTGTACCTATCTTAACGATGCCAATAATTAACAAGAATAAAGGTATTAAAAAAAACAAATGGCCTATTCCTGGAGCAAATAATGTTACTACGGACAACGGACCAAATAATTGACGGAAGCCAATTAAAATAAGTAATGGTATTAGAACATCAAATACTACTATAAAAATACCTTTTAACGTTGTTACTTTACGATTTTTAGGTTTAAAAATTCTGTAAGCAGACCAAACAATGTAAGTAATGATGGCCAATAAAATCATATCCAAAATTATATATTTCATAAATGGATTGTTAGTAGATATAGCCGGTTCTTCATGATGGATGAGCTTGTTAATGCCACTCGTTATAGCTTCATATTCATTCAGATTGAAATAATCCATGGAATTGATAAGTAGACTGATGCCATACTCACCATCTAACATGACCTTTGAGTAGGTATTTTCTGTCCAGCCATTATGGGTGATTACATCATTCACTTCCCATCCCATAGCATAGTAGGTATCATTGTCCATGAGTGATGATGGTTGGTGCATTGTATTCATGGCATTCGCTGATAAAATACTTTTTCCGTTGAATTGTCCCTGATTCAATTGTGCAATCATGTAATTTGCCATATCTTCTACACTGGAAATAATGTAACCCGAAGCAACTGTTCCTTCATGGTTTAATTGCTCTGTTGGCATCTTTAACCCCAATACAGTTTGATAACCTACCGCAATTGTTTTGTTTATATCATCTTTAGGATCCGCATAGCTATTGTTCATTTCAAGTGGTTCAAATAGGTATTCATTTATATACGCTGTATACGATTTATGTGTGACCTCTTCGATGACTGCACCTAGGATGCTATAATTTAAATTCGAATATTGATATTGCTCACCAACAGGGAATGTTAATTCTATATTTGCCAAGCTTTGTATATGTTCTTTTACGGTTCTATCTCCTTGTGATATAGCTACTTGGCCATCAATTGTAGAGAGACCGCTCGTTTGATTTAGTAAGTGTTGAATAGTGATTTTTTTAGATGCTTCTTTGTCTGCAAGGTGAAACCATGGTATCACTGTTTGTACTGGATCTTCTAGAGTGATTTTCCCTTGTTCCACTAGTTGCATGATAGCCAGTGCTGTAAATGATTTACTTACCGATCCGATAACAACTGGCGTTTGCGCTGTCATTGCTGTTCCATCTGGGCTTGAAACACCATATCCTTGCAAATATTCTACTTTATTTCCTTTTACGATGGCCAAAGAAGCACCAGGAATATTTAGTCTCTCTATTTCATTAGTCATAAACTCATCAATATTAAAAACATCTAGCTTTCCATTTGTAGATTTATTTTCGTTTGCAAATACAATTCCGTTAACACTAATCATAATAATTAGAATGGCGCATATAATAATTTTCCCGATTGTAAATTGTTTTTTGTGCATAATTTTATGTTCCTTTAACTGTGAATGATTGTTGGAGCGTATTGTCAATGACATGAAATGTTGTGCCTATATTGTTAATCATTTTATTGCTAACATCTTAATAAACAGGTATTGGTTGAACACTCATAAGTGATATTTTTTGATATAAAAGTAAAAATCCGCATAGACTCCGGTGGTGAAAGTAAAGCGGATTTTTACCATATTGCAAACGATTGTCAGTGTTTAAAGACTTTTGGGTTAACTCCATTTCCATAACAGCCTATATTCTTTTAGGAAAAGTTAAAGCTTTATACATCTTTCTTTTATAGACGTAGAAGTACATACTTAGTGGCCACCACATAACTAAGAAAATTGGATAAATAGCCCATATTACTCCTGGTGAGGAAACTGCATTTACTGTTATAAAAAAAACACTAATGAGTAAGCTAGCGTACATAGAGAATGCAACGAATGTTTTTCTCTGAGCATGATATAGGGCTAAGGGCCACCACAATACTAAAAATGCCGGATAGATGGCCCATGGATATTGAGGAGACATAACAAGATTTAATATTGAATAATAGATGATTGTGCTCGAACAGCCAATAAGTGCGATTTTTAAAGATTTTGCTTTTTCCTCTAAAAACATGAGGATGGGCCACCATAGTATTGGGTAAAAGGCATACATAATCCATAAATGATTGGGTGAATATAAATAATTTTCAATTGCAAGAAAAGTAATGATGATGACACTACAGAAAACAGAGTATTGTTTGTATAATTTCTTAGACATAAAATATAAAGTAATTGGCCATAGGAAAAGAAGTAAACAAGGATAGATAAACCAGATCGTTTGTGGTGATGTTAGATAATTCACTATTCCTAAAAATACCATGGTCATCAAGCTACCTGCTACGGAAAAACTAATATATTGTCTCATCATTATTTACTCCATTTCTTACGTGACCAAACGAAGTACATGGATAGAGGCCACCATAATATAGCGAAAATTGGATAAATCGCCCAAATCGTATTTGGCGTATAGTAAAGATTGATAAAAAGAAATAACGCAATAATTAAAGAGCTTCCCCAAACCGAAAATTCTAAATTTAATTTCGCCATGTTTTTATTTTTTGGTTCTTTTACACCTAATTCATTTTTTAAATCTTCAATATCTCCAAATTCAACGATGGCTTTATTAATTGCATCATCTTCTTCTTTTCCGTGCTCCATTAAATAGAATACTTTCTCTTCAAGATTTTGTATGATTTCTTGTTTGACCATTTCGGTTTCGTTATTACGAGGAATGTCTTTAAACAACTCATCAATATGATTTTTTATTTTTTTCATTCTAAGCCCTCCATAAATAAGTCGATAATTTCCTTCACTTCCGTCCATTCTCTTACTAGCTCATTTAAATAAGCTTTACCCAGTGGGGTAATGCGGTAATACTTTCTTTTGCCGCCATGGGTAATGTCACCGTAATAGGCCTCAATAATTTCTCTTTTCTCTAAACGTTGAAATATTGCATATAAAGTTGCTTCTTTGATTTGAAAACGATTATTTGTACGGAGACTAATTTCCTGAGATATTTCATAACCATATCGATCTTTCTCTGAAATCAGCCGCAAAATAATTGAATCCAAGTGTCCGCGGATGATATCACTTCGAACCATAAGTCACCTACTTAGATATTATTGTTCTATCTGATAGAGTAATATTAGCAAATATTACTCTGCGTGTCAAAGTAATTATTTCCACTTACTTGAAATAAATTTGGAAACTGTTTACCTGATAATGCGCAATATCCAATAAATAAAAAGCCGATCATCTCAAGTTTAGTAGACCTTGGGTGATTGGCTTTTTATTTATTCATTTACAATTATAAATACAACCCTGCAAGAAAAATCCCTAATGCTTCTTGATAAATTTCATCAAACTGGCTTAGTGGAAGTGGATTTGTACCGCTACCTAATTCAACGGTAAAACCGGGTCTTCGCCAATCTTGAATGAACCAATCCTTATAGCCGGCGTAGCTGCCAGCTGATTGGACAGGCTCGTAGCCGCTGACTCGGCTAAACTCATTCACCATTACTTCAGACTCGGGCGGTTCGAGATTTTCAAATCCCCAATAAATGACTCTTCCTTGGGTATGAAAAGCTAGGACCCATGCTAAATCACGTTTCTTTGTTAAATCGGCCATCGCAATGGCTTCAGGCTCGGAAAGGGGGCTTTTACCGCCATAATCACGGGGACCTGGGGTTTGCCGATTGCGTGCACTTTCTAGTTCCCATTTGGCAGGAAACTGGTCGTTTAAATCGACGCCGTTAATATTCGCCTTCCAGCCAGAAAAGTCGGAACTGTCATAATTCCAACTAATAAGCTTGTTTCTTAATGATGCATCGTCCGGTGGTCCATGTAGTACTAAATTAACGCCATCAGGATTGACCATTGGAACAATGGAGAGCAATGTTTGCAGGTAAAGAGGAGGTGTAGAGAGTCCTCGAATTGTAGTTTGGTTTGTGAGAGAGAGTAGATAGTCATTTAAAAATGTCAAAATAATAGGGGTAGTAATCCACTCGTTCGCATGAAAGGAGCCATTATAATGAACGCGTTTAGAGCCATTCCCGATTAATACCTCTGGGATTTCTCGTGCTAATACAGAATTGCCAATTGATGAACTTTGGATGAAGGGATAGGCTGCTTGTAGCTTTTTTAGGTCGCTCATCATGATGTTATAGTCATAATTCTGTTTGCCATTTACGAGCCTCCAGGTAATCCTCTGTGGGATTTGTATTGTCTGGCTGATTTGTAGACGATTAGGATTGAGGTTAGGATTAACTAGTAGGATGGCTTGGAGAGGAAGGTTTCGACTTTGAGCGATTTGCCATAAAGTGTTCCCTTGTTGGATTTGATAATTGGTTGTAACAAACCCTGGAATTTGGATGCGCTGCCCAACCTGAAGTATTTGCGGGTTGATATGTCGGTTGGAATCAACAATGAGTTGAAGGGGTATTTTGAACACTTCGCTAAAATGCCAAAGTGAATCCCCTGGTCTTACAAATATGTCCACGTCTGTTCTCTCCTTATTTTCAAAATAATACATCATAAAAGTATATGAATTTCTACATCACTTATTATTCAATACGTGAAATGATCAGGAGGAGGTCACTTTGTTATTTTTATTTCCCCTATTATACTGATAATATAGTTACAAGACTGATTGTTAGTTGAACCAATCGGGCATTTACGGTCAGTTGATGGTCCAAATAATGTACTTGTACGCATCTTTCAACTTAAGGAGTACGTTTTACTGACCGTTAATGCGGATAAAAGGAAGGAATCAAATGTACAGTAAATTAAAATTAGGTATTCGTTCTAAAATCACCATTGGCTATATAGTTATCATTCTTTGTTTACTTGCATCGGTTATCGTATTAAATAATCAAATAACATCTTTACAAAAAGAAAGAAATTTTATTAAAAAGTATGATTCCCAGGTACAGGCGCTCACAAATAGTATTGAAAAATATATATTGGACATGGAATCCAGTCAACGTGGTTTTATTATTACAGGTGAATTGAGTTATTTAGAACCATACGACAATGCTTCGAAAAATTGGAAGGTCGATTTTAATGAACTTCACCAACTAATAGATAATAAACCGAATCAACAAGAGAAGTTAGAAGAGATAAAGAGCACGATAGAGCATTGGATTGCAACGTCTGGAGATCCAACAATTAAATTGAAAAAAGATAATAATACAACGGAGCTAAAAGAATTTTTTAAAGTAGATATTGGTCGTAAGGATATGGAGACGATGCGGAAACAATTTGCATCCTTCCGATCAGCAGAGAATGCTATAACACAAACAAACGCAAATCAATTAGATAAAAAAAATAGTAATTTAACAAGTGGATTATTCGGATTATTGGTACTTGTTTCCGTTATCGCTATTGTAATTGCTAGTGGAATTTCTCGAGCCATAGTAAAAACAATAACAGAAGTAACCAAGGCCATTAAAGAAATTGCAGCTTCAGAGGGTAACCATAAAGGAAGGATTCATGTTAAAACAAACGACGAGATTAATGTTCTTGCCGATGCAACCAATGAACTTTTAGATTCGCTTGAGAGACGAGAATGGTTGCAGTCCAATATCGCTGAAGTTGTCACAAAATATCAAGGAATATCGGCAATTACACAATTAGCGGAAATCTTCCTTTCGGAAATTGCGCAAATGACACAGTCGTCACTCGGTGCATTTTATGTTCGTGAAGTAAATAATAATGAAGTACATTTTGTAAAAAAGGCTGCTTTTGCAGACGCAAGCGATAATATTGGCATTGAACGTTTCAAAATAGGACAGGGATTAATTGGACAATGCGCTCTTGAAAAGCAGCTATCTATTTATAACGATATTCCGCATGATTATCGAGTTATTGGAACAGGTTTAGGGGAAGCCCCCCCTAAGAGTATCTTTATGATTCCGGTCATATTTGAAGATGAGGTCATAGCTGTTGTTGAGTTGGCAACGATGACTAGTTATACAGAGTTACAGCAAGAATTGGTAAAACAAATCATTGAAACCTTTGGACTGACTGTTAATAGTATTTTAGGTCGCATGGAAATTGTTCGTTTATTAAATGATTCTAGAGCGATGACAGAAGAATTACAGGTACAATCCGAAGAACTGCAAACGCAATCGGAAGAATTACAGATGCAGACAGAAGAACTAACAATGATTAATGAACAGCTTGAAGAAAGAACGAAAGATGCAGAAACAAAATCAAGGGAACTAGAAATAGCTAAAAGAGATTTGGAAGAAAGTGCTGAGCAGCTATTACTAAATTCTAATTACAAGTCCGAATTTTTGGCTAATATGTCTCATGAATTGAGAACACCATTGAATAGCATTTTAATTTTATCTGAAATGTTAGCTGAAAATAGTAATGATAGTCTAACAGAAGAGGAAGAAGAATTTGCTAATGTAATCCATTCTTCTGGAGAAGACTTACTCGCATTAATCAATGATATATTGGATTTATCGAAAGTTGAGGCCGGTAAATTAGATATTATTTTCGGAGAAGTAAATGTAAGTGAAGTGCCGCTACAATTAGAACAAACTTTTTTACCAGTCGCTCAGAAAAAGAAGCTAGAATTCCATATTACAACGGGGAAAAATGTAGTTGATATTTTCTTTACGGATGAAAAAAGATTCCAACAAATCCTAAAGAATTTATTGTCTAATGCCTTTAAATTTACGGAACAAGGCTCTGTAATTTTAAGTATTGAACAACTTGCAAATGAACAGTTAACAAATAATATGCAAGAGGTTAGCTCTGAATGGCTAGAAATAACTGTCTCAGATACCGGTATAGGTATTCCAAAGGACAAACATCAACTTATCTTTGAATCGTTCCAACAGGCGGACGGTGCTACGGTACGTAAGTATGGTGGAACAGGTCTTGGTTTATCTATATGTAAAGAATTTGCTAAGTTACTCGGTGGTTGGGTTTCTTTACAAAGTGAAGAGGGGAAAGGCAGTAGCTTCACGCTTACTATTCCAAGTTTACCGAATGGTATCATCGAGGAGAAATGTTCTAACCTTGCTTTTGCAGAGGTAATGGCAACTACCGTAGAAAATGAAAAGATCGAAGTCATAAAAGAGCCAATGGATGAAAGCCATCATGACGTTCAAAATGAGGTAGATGTTTTTCAAAATAAAAATATTTTGATTGTAGACGATGATTATCGTAATATTTATGCATTAAAGACGGCACTTGAAAAAAGAGGTATGAATATTCTCGTCGCAAAAGATGGAGTAGAATGCTTAGATGTTATGCAAACTAATGACAAAATCGATTTGATTCTTATGGACATTATGATGCCGAATATGGATGGATATGAAACGATGTCTATCATTCGCAAGCAAATGAGGCTTACTGATTTACCAATAATAGCATTAACAGCGAAAGCTATGAAAAATGATCGGGATAAGTCTTTAGAGGCTGGAGCTTCTGACTATATTAGTAAGCCATTGAATCTAGATCAATTAGTATCTGTATTACGAGTATGGCTAGTTTCCAAAAGGAGTTAATAGCTATGGAAAAAGAGTTTCACAACAACTTGGAGCTAACGAGTAAACATACTAATATGGAAATCGATTTATTACTCGAAGCAATCTACCGTTTATCTGGTTTTGATTTTCGTGAATACAATCGTTCTTCTATATCACGCCGAATTCATAACAGGATGAGGGTTAGTAATATTCCAACGATCTCTCGTTTACTTGAAAAAGTAATTCATGAAGAAGTTTTTTTAGAGCAACTACTAAATGATTTTTCCATTAATGTAACGGAAATGTTTCGAAACCCTAGCTTTTTTAAGGCTTTTCGTAAAAAAGTTATTCCTTATTTACGGGATTACCCTGAAATTCGGATATGGCATGCAGGATGTGCAACAGGTGAAGAAGTATACTCCATGGCTATTTTGTTACAAGAAGAGGGTCTACTTGAAAAAAGTGTGATTTATGCAACAGACATGAATGAGCATGTTTTAGAAAAAGCTAGACAGGGCGCCTTTCCTATTCAAAAAATGCAAGCATACACAAAAAATTATATGCTGGCAGGTGGGATTCATGCTTTTTCAGAATACTATAAAACCGATTATCAATATGCCTATTTTCATCCTTCTTACCTAAAAAATATTATTTTCGCCCAGCATAATTTAGTAACAGATCAGTCGTTTAATGAGTTTCATGTTATTATGTGCCGAAATGTATTAATTTACTTTTCACCGGCCTTACAAAGCCAGGTTCATATGCTATTTTACGATAGCTTAAGCCAGAATGGATTTTTGTGCTTAGGGGATAAGGAAACGCTTCGCTGTGAAGGGATTATTTCAAAATATAATGAAATAGTAGGAAATGAAAGAATTTATCAGAAGCTATATTAATAGCAAGAGGCTGGGGCATAACTAAATTTTAAGAAAGAGGAGCAAAGTCGTTATTAAATTTTTGCTATCTAAAAATGAAGAAAAATTTAGACGTTCTTCCTTTTGGAATAAATAAAATTCAGAAGAGAGTACTAGTTGATGGTAGCGAAGGCGGCGACTCCTGAGACTACAGGCTCAGGCCACGCCCCCAGAAAACGTCCGCCGTAGCGGACATCAACGCTTACAGCAAAAAAGTGTTAGATCGACAGCAGTCAATCTAACACTTTTTCTTTTTTATCCCAGCCTCTTTCGTTTTTACTGATGTTCTTTGGTTAATGTGCTTGAATCATTAAGACACACATATCATCGGGTTGATTCATTTGTTTTTCCTTTGGTAGAAGATTATCTATCAGGCACTTAGAAAAATCCCACTTTGTAGAGGTTAATGTCCGTAAATGCTTTTCGGATTCTATTTCACAAGGACCCATAGCTTCTAAAACACCATCAGTATACAAAATAATTTGTACATCCTTATTATATTGAATAAGTTGTTTCTGAACTTCTATTTCATCAAAAAAACCAACCGCGCAACTACCTTTACTTAAAGGAACTAGCGTTTTTTCATCAACAAGTGCATACCCATAAGGATGACCAGCGTTTACATATTCAATCGTTTTATTGTCAGTATCAATGACTAAGTAAATGGCTGTAAAATAAAATAAATTTTCGTCTTTTCCATTCTGTAAAATCGCCATATATCGATTTAATTCTTTAATGACTAGTTCAGGTTCGACTAGCTGTTTAACAGCTTCTCTAAGTACAGAGGAGATATACATACAAACAAGTGCAGCAGATATACCATGCCCCATCATATCTAGCAAGATGATGGCATAGCGATGATCATTTATTTTATGCCAATAATACATATCTCCTGCTAAATTAGAGGATGGCAGATAAGACACATCAATTTTAATGTCCTCTTCATTTAAAGGAGAGCTTAATAAGCTCCTTTGAACGTGAGTAGCTAAATCCAATTCGTATTGTATTTTCTTATCATGTAAAGTGTGCCAGTCTAATTCCGCTTTCAGGCGTAGGGCGACCCGGATTCGAGCAAGAAGTTCTATCTTATTAATCGGTTTAGTAATGTAATCTACTCCACCTATATCCAATGCCTCTGCAAGTTTGTTTTTATCTTCAAGAGCCGTAACAAAAATAATTTGAATGTCTTTAAATCTTTCATTTTGCTTAATACGTTTGCAGGCTTCGATGCCGTCTATTTCTGGCATCATAATATCTAATAAAATTAAATCTACTGAATTACCCGCTGGATTTTGAGCATCCAGCTGTAAATATTCAAAAAGTTCATACGCTGATGAAAGAGAAACACAGTTATCATAACCCGCAGTTTTTAATATTTTTTCAATTACAAATAAATTGACTGAATTGTCATCTACAAGAAGAATTGTCATAGTTATTTCCCCTTATTCTGATTTAAATATGGATGAAAGTGCAGATTATCATAATAATTAAAAATACTCTCAATCTCATTATTATACAAAACATTAGAGAGTAACGGTATTTTAACGAATCTAAGGTATATTATACTAGGCATTAAGTTTAGGTGTGAGTAAAGAAACGATGAACAGGATAGGTGAGCAATATTAGTCTATATCAAAAATATTACAAAAAAGGGATTTTTTTATAACGGAGCCGCGTGTACTTTTTTAGTGTTTAATTCTAGCCTTTTTAAAGCGATAAAATATATCAATCCCATTTGCTACAATGGAAATTGCAATAATCACGAATAATATTCGATCAATCGAAAATGCAACCTTTGAAGGGGTAGTTTCCATAATAGTAGCTATATAAGGAATGGCAGGACCGTGTATTAAGTCGGGTTGCCTAACCATTAGAATAAAAACAATAGTGGTTACGACTTGAAGGAAGGCATTTATCACAGCAAGGCGAATGGTCCATTGACTAACCTTCCATTTATAAAAAGTCAAACTAATACTGAGTGCTATGCAAAATATAATTATTGGCTTATAAGAAAGTAAGATATCTTGATTGAATATTGGCATGACGAACTTCAAACCATTTCTCACATCAGAAGTGTAAATGCCAATTAGGTGATTGGCTTTAAAATAAACTATAGAAAAAATAGCTATTCCTAAAAAGCTAAATACAATATCATTAAGCGGAATGTATTTGTCAGTAGGAATTATTTTCACCTTTTTTAAATCATCGGGTGTCCATTCTTGTTGGGCTTTTAAAAAGGGCATATGTTCCTTAAAATTGTTCATGTTGCCTGTACGTTCAATAACAATAAAGGCTATCGTAACCCAAAACAGCACATGAAATAACACGGATATAATATTGACAATTGTTATGGAAATGGTCTTGATGATGGCAGTCAGGAGTGCTACCTCTCCTGTATATAACACAATATTTTCAATAATTTGCACCAGTATTGTTATAAAAATTGCCCATGGTATTACTAATTTGATGGTTGTAATATAAGTGCTATATACATGTGGACCGATTAAATGTGTCGAAACATCCTGATAACTAGATGCAAGTTCAGCGGGGTTTCCGAGTTTTAAGAGAACTTCCTTTTCCTCAGATTCGGAATAATTATCAGGTAACATGTCTTTAATTTTAGATTTTAGTTCTAGTTCTTTAACTTCGCGTGTTTTCTTTGGTAACCTTCTTGTCACTTCATAAATATAAACGTCAATCAGATTCATCCTTGTCGTCTCCCTCCAATAATGCATTCGGCTCATCGAACAATGCCGACCATTCTTTGAGAAGTTTTAAAATTTTAATGCACAGATATACGCATTCCAGAAAAATTTTCGAAGTCATTTTTCTGTTATGTCCCAGCTACTTGCTATGTGGTAATATATGTTATTAATTGGAGCGGAAATTAATGTGAAGATTAGTGCGAAAATTAAATTACTTTTAAAAGGAGGAATGAAATTGAGGTCTGTTGAGAAACTGAAAGAAGAAGCGTTTATAAAATTTGTAGATATTGCGGTGGGCGCTTATCCAGGAATAGCGGATGCTTCGCAGCAATCAAAGGAACAATTGACGAAGCTCTTTTTGCATAACCAGAACAATAATCCAGCCATTAATTATTATGGATTGTGGACAGACGACAAATTAATGGGTGGTATGCGACTTCATGATTTTGAAATGAATATATTTTCAAAAATAATTCCAATTGGCGGAGTGGGTTTAGTAGCAGTTGATTTACTACATAAGAAAGAGAAGGGCGCAAAAGAGTTAATCGACCATTTCTTTAAGGTTTTTTTAGAGAAAAGGGTTCATTTTGTTGCTTTATATCCATTCAGACCAGATTTTTATAAGAAAATGGGTTTTGGCTATGGACCAAAAATGCATCAGTATTTAGTGGAACCTTCTAGTTTTCCTAAGGGGCCTACGAAAGAGCATTTAAGGTATTTACAGGAACAAGATCAATACAAAATAAAGGATTGCTATAACAGGATAGCTGCAAAAAAGCATGGCATGTTTTTAAAAACAGAATCAGAGCTTCTAGCAATTTTTAAAAACCCACAACACTATATTATTGCTTTTGAAAAGGACAATGAGATACAAGGTTATATGGTGTTTTCTTTTAAAAAGCAAAGTGAAACAAATTTTATGCTAAATAATTTAATCATTAAAGAATTGTTATACGAAACGCCGGAAGTTTTACTAGAGCTGAGTACGTTTTTAAACAGTCAAGCTGATCAGGTGAATCGAATTGAATGGAACACGCAAGACGACAATATTCACTTTTTCCTCGGTGATACTCGAAATGGCTCGGGTCACTTAATTCCAAGTGTATACCATGCAAGTTCAGTGGCGGGAATAGGTTTAATGTATCGTATTATCAACGTCATTGGTTTCTTTCATGAATTAAAGACACATAATTTTAATGGTAGTAGTCTTACGTTTAAGCTCACGGTTAAGGATTCGTTATTAACAGAAAATAACCTATCTATTTTGATACAGGCAGTAGATGGTCATATAGAAATTTTGGATGCTGGAAACTATGATGTGGAAATGGTTATAGATATTGCAGAACTTTCATCACTTGTTATGGGGATTGTAACGATGAAAGAGCTATTCATGCTTGGTAAAGTAATAGTGAGTAATGAACAATTTATAGAAGTGTTAAATCAGTTCTTTTTCGTCTATGAAAAGCCAATCTGTGTAACCTCATTTTAGGGGAAACCATTATTCTTTAGGGGTCACCCAAATTCAAGAATTGCTATTCTTTTTTCACAAAGAGAGAGGAAGAACCAACAGGCCTCTCAAGTGGTGTTATATTAATAATAAAATAACTAATAATTAATAATAAAATAACAAGTGAATAAATAAATGTGTTTAGGGGATGGTCATGTTCCACAATGATTAATCGAATCATGGCAGTGATACCTATATAAATGAAATATCTCAATGGAAAATGATAGTCCTCTTTAAAATATTTAATAATCATTGTTATAAATTCAAAATACAAAAAGAAGATAAGAATATTTGCGAGAAAAAGCTTGTAGTCACCACCATCATCGGCTATTAAAATTTTTAGAAATTCAATTAGTTCTTTTATAAGTAGGAAGGATAAAATGAGCGCAAGTAGCACAAGACAGATATTTAAAAATAATTGTAGCGTTTTAGGCACGGTTTTAATTAGTTGAAGATACGTATGATTTTTTTGATTCATCTAATTCCCCCATTTCAAATTTCCTTATCTAAAAATAATATTATCTTTATAGAGTATGAAAAATCTAGAAAAAAGAGAATACCTACTTGTGAAAAAATAGTAATATTTTGTGTATGTACACTGTGATTTATTGAATATAACATTTTATTGTAAATGTTATATACGCAGTACTGTAAATTCCAATATCCAATCGTAAAAGAAAGTTTTCAAAAAAATTAGGCTGTATGCTAAAATAGATGTGCATGAATATATAAAAAAGGGGTTTTAAAAATGGCAAAAGCAAAAAAAGATGGAAAAATTACACCAGAGCGTCTAGAAGAAGCATTAAACGTTCGTGATCGCCTGATTATTGAATTACTAGTACAAGTGCTTGATGAGAAGCTAGTTATTGAACGTCCTGTATTACGTGAACGCTTAGGGAATCTTGTAGATCTTTCTAATCACGATGCGGAACTGAAGGAAACTTTAACGGCTGTTATTAACAAGCTGTAAAAACTGCGTAAATACAATATGTAAAGAAAAATGCTACGAATCTTTCGGGGCATTTTTTTTTTCGTATAATCTGCGTATGATCGACATTCTGAATACGTTTCTTACCTCATACATTAAATTTGGATGTACGATTTGAGGGGGATAACCGATGAGGGCCGAAGAAGCAAAAATAACGATTGAGAAAAAGATGAAAGAGATGGTGGAGAGGGATACCACCTTATATAATACTTTTTTACTTATATGTTCAGATAAAATGAATATTCATTGGAATATGGCCTATGGGCAAAAGATTTACGAACCAGTAACGGCTGAGCAACCATATCATACCGCAAGCGTGGCTAAAACATTTACAGCTTTAATAATTGCTTTATTAGTGGAGAAGGGGAAGCTCGACTATCATGACTCCATCTCAAAGTATCTAGATAATGATTTAATAAAGGATTTGCATATCTATAAAGGAAAAGACTATTCCAAAGATATAAAGATTGAACACTTAGTTAGTCATACGTCCGGTCTCGCGGATTTTTATGAGGATAAACCACGCAACAGTAAAGCTTTTTTGGATATTTTATTGGATGACCCCTTACGTTTTTGGACGCCACAAGAGACCATTCAGTGGACAAAAGAAAATTTAAGTCCTCAGTTCCCACCTGGTAAGAAGCTACACTATACGGATACAGGATTTAATTTGCTAGGGTTGATTATAGAAAGTGTTACGGCCAGACCCTATCATGAAGTCCTTCAGGAATATATCTTTCTGCCGCTAAATATGCATCATACGTACTTAACCGATTATTCTCAACCTTCTATAGAGAATAATGATGCTGTAGCAGCGATTCATTTGCAAAAAAGAAAGTTAGCAATAGAACAATACTGTAGTTTTAGTAGCATATATGCAGGGGGACATGCAATAAGCACATCAGATGATTTATTGAAGTTTATGAAGGAGCTAGTAGGAAATAAATTAATTTCAAAAGAGTCATTGACGAAGATGATGCAATGGAAAAAAATGTGGATAGGGGTTGATTACGGATTTCCCAAACGAGAAAGCCCACTACGGTGCGATAGCACCCCCATTAGGGGTGGGATGAAAGTGAGGTTGGATACGGAGTTCCACTGAAAAACAAAGGTTTATGGTACTTCAAGTATCCAAAACATAAACCTCGCTATTTTTTATATCTCGATGTTGTAGTTCGTATGACAAACTGATACGATAAATGTATGGATGAATACAGAAGAAAACACACAACCGTATCTTTAATCAACTATCATTTCATTTTTTGTCCTCGATATAGAAGGAAAATATTCCTTCGTGCTGATGTAGAGGAACGATTTAAAGAATTGGTACAAGAAATATGTGAAGGGTTAGAAATTGTCATTATTGCTTTAGAGTGCGACAAAGACCATACACATATGTTTTTAAACGCTGTGCCATCGCTAAGTCCTGCTGATATTATGGCAAAAATCAAAGGAGTGACTTCTAAAAAGTTGAGAGAGGAATTTCCTCATCTTCAACATTTGCCAAGCTTATGGACTCGTTCCTATTTTGTATCTACCGCAGGAAACGTATCGAGTGAAATGATTAAACGCTATGTCGAACAACAAAAAACAAGAGGGTGAAACGTATGTCGCAAGCGATAACTGTCAAAGTGAAATTGCTTCCGACAAACCAACAGGCTTCCATCTTAAACGCTATGGGGAAGGAGTATATTTCTACGATTAACATGCTTATTGCTGAAATGGTTGCGGAAAAGAAAAGCACAAAAAAGACGACAAAAGATGTTTCCGTCACTCTTCCGAGTGCAGTTAAAAATCAAGCCATCAAAGACGCAAAAAGCGTGTTCCAAAAGGCGAAGAAAAGCAAATATACCAATATCCCCGTTCTCAAAAAACCTGTTTGCGTGTGGAACAATCAAAACTACTCGTTTGATTTTACTCATATCCATCTGCCTTTGATGATTGATGGGAAAGCCAAGAAAATGCCTATTCGTGCTTTGATAGTTGATAAACACAACCGCAATTTTGATTTGTTGAAACACAAATTAGGAACGCTTCGTATCACAAAGAAAGCCGAAAAATGGATTGCGCAAATCTCCGTCACAATCTCTACAAGCGAAAAAACAGGAAAGAAAATATTGGGTGTTGATTTAGGTCTGAAAGTTCCTGCGGTTGCGGTCACAGATGATGGAAAAACTTGCTTCTTTGGCAACGGCAGACAGAACAAGTATGTCAAACGAACGTTCAAGTCCAAACGTAAGAAGTTAGGCACATTGAAAAAATTGAATGCCATTCGCAACATTGATGATAAAGAACAACGATATATGAAAGACCAAGATCACAAAGTAAGCCGTGCTATCGTTCAATTTGCGGTTGAACACAATATTTCTGCCATTCGATTAGAACAACTGACGAATATCAGACAGACGACAAGAACAAGTCGTAAAAACGAAAAGAATTTGCATTCTTGGTCATTTTATCGCCTTTCTCAATTCATTGAATATAAAGCGAATTTGCTTGGTATTAAAGTTGAATATGTGAATCCTGCCTATACTTCGCAAACGTGTCCTAATTGTTCCGAAAGGAACAAAGCAAAGGATAGAACGTACAAATGCAAGTGTGGGTTTCAAACACATCGGGATAGAGTCGGTGCAATGAATATTCGTTATGCACCTGTGGTTGGCGGTAACAGTCAATCAGCCTAAGAACCTATATGGTCTGTTTTAGGAGGGGCAATGAGATACCCTCATCTTGAAGGCTGTTCAAAACAGAAATGGACTGAGAACGCTTAGTCATTCAAGAATCCCACCCATCACACCGTGAGGTGTAGGGCTTGCGGCTTTAGCCGTGGGAGTCTCAAGGTTATGGATTGATGAACGTACACATGCTACCATTGACCGAAAAATACAATGTATGGGGACATTTAGGATCTATAGGGTCTTTCATGCTCTATAATCCTGTTATGGATGTATACGTCATCGGAAATTTTAATAAACAAGGTTATTTAATGAGAACCATGCGCTTTATTTTAAGTACCCTTCGTACTTTGGATAAGATAAAGTAAAAAGCCTAGTTTTTGATTTTTTCAATTAAAAATATAGCACCCTATAAGGGAGACATTTCAAGGTGTCTATCTTATAGGGTGTATTTTTTAGATTAAATTAAAGGTTATCAACTAAAACGATCTACTAACTCGTGCATTCGTTCTGCTTGTGTGTGCAGCTCCACGGAGGAGTGCATAATCGAAGTGATTGCTGACTTTTGTTCATCAATCGAAGCATTAATTTGTTCAGTAGCAGCTGCGGATTGTGTAGCTACACTAGCAATCTCACTAATAGCATTAACAACAATAAGTCGATTATCTGCCATTTCATTCATACCCTGATCGAGGGAGACGAGATGAGCAGTAATGCCTTCAATAGAATCTGATAAAAATGTAAAGGCATTTTGTACTTCGCTTATTGACGTAACCTGTCCTTGAGAAAGCTGGAGCGTATGCATCATCTTCGAATCAGAATTTGCTGTATCTAATTCAATTCGACTCAATAAATTTTTTACACGGTTGGTCGCTTCGTTTGTATCTTCTGATAGATTGCGTACCTCTTCCGCTACTACTGCAAACCCTTTACCATGTTCACCTGCACGTGCAGCTTCGATGCTTGCATTCAATGCCAAAAGATTGGTCTGTTCAGAAATAGATGTTATTGTCTGTACGACATTATGGATTTCCTTCATTTGTCCCATTAAACTAGAGAAATTTTCTCTTAGCCCTTCAATCACTTGTGTAAATTCATTTGAGTTTTGCTGTAACACTTCTACTTTTTGTCGTCCATTTTCTTGCGATTGATTAATGATATCCATTTTTTGTGTAATCTCAGCATATTCTTCAGTCGCATTTGATATCAGAGAGGACAATTTTTCAACTTTACTAATTGCCATATCAGCTTCTTCAGCTTGGATAACAGCCCCTTTAGAGATTTCTGTGATGGCTTGGTGAATTTCGTCGGCTGATGCAGTCGTTTCCTCTGTAATAGCGCTGAGCATCTCAGAGGACATCCTCATCTGTGTAGAGCTATCTTTCGTATTGCGAACCATTTCATTTAAACTATGTTTCATATCATTAACGTTATTAGCAAGTATCGCTAATTCATCATTTGTGATAATTGGAATATCTTCGCCAGTCAATTTTCCTTTCGCAATATCTGAGGTCATCACCATAATCCGTCTTATAAATGAAGTCATTCTATCCGAGAAGAACCAATAAAGAGCAACACCAATGATTGTTGCAAGTAATGTCATTCCTAGTGTGTAATATAAAACACGTGTAGCGCCTGCATTAAAATCCATTTCATAGGTACCAGCAGCAATAATCCATCCCCAATGTTCGTCTTTCGCTGCATATGTAATCTTAGGTGCCACTACATCCGGATTTGAGGGTAATGCCCAGTCATAACGTACGTAGCCACCGCCCTTGTTTGCCTCAGCAATCAATTCACGTATAAAATAACGTCCATCTTCTGTTTGGAGGTCACTCACATTCTGACCGTCAAGTGAAGGGTGAGCTTCTACCACCCCGTCATCTTTAAAAACATAAAAGTAAAAGTTTTCACCGTATTTAACAGGGTTATCAATGGATCTTTTATTATCTTCTGTTTTTTTGCCGACAATCCGAGTTTTTGCCTGTTCCTGTGCCTGTTGTAATGTTAAACTGCCCTGTTGAACTTGTTCATCCAATTCTGCAATTAGTTCTAATATCCCTAAAGTTCCATTTTTAAGACTAAGCCGTCCTATCTCATCAATTTCATTTTTCGCTACAAAATAATTGATAGATCCTACAAGTACTGTAGGGATTAAGATGACGATAATGGCTAAGCAGACGAGCTTGTTACGTACTGATTTCATCATGGACATACCCTCCATTCTTATAAAAATTTCAAAATATGTATTTATGTTTAATTATAGTATAAAAGATACGAATAAAATATAATTTATAGAAAATTCCGAAAATAAAAATCGGCGTATTGTATTTTCGCCATTTAAAATAAAGAAAGCCCAAACGAGAAAAAATTCTTGTTTGGGCTTATCAATATTAATGTTAATATACTTTATCACCGTTAAAGATTGAGTTTTTCACGATGACATAATCTACATTTCGAATAGCATCCAGTTTATTGCCACCTGCATAAGAAATAGATGATTGAAGGTCTTGTTGCATTTCGATTAAAGTATCTTTTAGACTACCTTTATGTTCTACGTACATTTTTTTACCTTCAACGTTTTTCTTTTCACCTTTTTGGAATTCAGAAGCAGAGCCAAAGTATTCCTTCACTAATTTACCGTCGATTTCAATTGTTTCGCCTGGTGATTCCTCATGACCTGCAAAAAGGGAGCCGATCATTACCATTGAAGCACCGAAACGCACTGATTTTGCAATATCACCATTAGTACGAATACCACCGTCAGCGATGATTGGTTTTGTCGCTGCTTTTGCACACCAACGAAGTGCTGCTAACTGCCAACCACCAGTACCGAAACCAGTCTTGATTTTTGTAATACAAACTTTACCAGGTCCGATGCCTACTTTAGTAGCATCTGCGCCAGCGTTTTCAAGTTCACGTACAGCTTCAGGTGTACCAACATTCCCAGCGATGACAAAGCTATTTGGTAACAGCTTTTTAATGTGCTGAATCATTCGAATCACAGCATTTGAATGACCATGTGCAATGTCGATTGTAATAAATTCAGGTACTAAGCCAACAGTTGCTAGCTCTTCTACAAATGTATATTCTTCTTCTTTTACACCGACACTAATTGAAGCGATTAAACCACGGCCTTGCATATCTTTAATGAAATCAGCGCGTTTTTCTGGGTTGAAGCGATGCATAATGTAAAAGTAACCGTTTTCAGCAAGTTTCACAGCAATACTTTCATCGACGATTGTTTGCATGTTTGCAGGTACGACGGGAAGCTTAAATGTGTGTCCACCTAACATAACAGAAGTATCACATTCTGAACGGCTTTCTACGATACATTTTGCGGGAATTAGTTGAATATCCTCATAGTCAAATACGTTATCCAATATATACACTCCTAAAATACGAATATTTTTAAAGAATTGTTTTAAATCGTTCGTCATTTGGTAATTTACATCATTTTTAAGGAAATGTCAAAGTTTTTAACAAAACAACTAAAAAATTTCCTTTAGATGTGAAGAGATCATAAAGTTATTTAATTCTAACTCCAGAAAAGTTAAAATTAACAGTTTATCTAGGATAAACTATGGAATCACAATGGTGAAAGGTCGTCACAAGAGGAAATAAAGCCAAAAGAGTATCTATCCCTATTTAATGGATAGGTACTTTTTTGGACTAAAGCATCCCGTTGAATAAGATATTTTGTTTACCCTTCAACAATTGCAAGATATTTATTTACTTTTCCTTCAGATTCAACAATTAAAATATCACCTCGTTCTTTGGTGGAAAAAATCTTTGTACCAACAGGAAGTTTATTCGACATCCCATCTTTAAAATTTGTATTAGCATTATTTTTTGTTTTTATTTCACCGATTTGAACATCTTTTGTTAAAGACAATTCTTCAACCCAATCAATATTTGTTTTGTAGATAACTCCATCATACTGAAAAATATCAGCATCCGAATCTAATGTTAAAACTTCTTCGGCATCGATACTATCAATTGATACTGTTGAAGTTCCCCCTTGAATATTGCATCCTGCAATCATAAATAAAGCTAATGCAATCAAACCATTGAATAACCTTTTTACTTTCAATCCACTCACCTCTTTTATATAGACGTGAATTTTCTTACAAAAGTTACATATTCAACCAAGCTGCATTGTTAGTTCAATAAAAAATAAACAACTTTAATGTTACTTAACATTCGAGACATGAAAGGAACGATTTACGGTTTATTAAAAAGATGTCTTTCTAATTCAGCATTGAAATTTATTTTTATGGATTAGACAAGAAAACTCATGATTTCATCCGTGAGAGTTTCAAGAGGACTAACTACTTGTTTTGTAAAAGAGTTTAAAAGTTCAACTTAGAATTTGGCATATGGTTAATCGCCAATGTACAATAGAATTGTTTCTAAAATGACAAAGGAGTGTTGGAAATGGCAGTAGAGGTGTATTTAATATTTAATGGAAATTGTCGAGAAGCTGTCTCGTTTTATGAGAAAATTTTTAATACGGACAAAGCAGAAATCATGACATTCGGTGATTCACCACAGAATCCAGATTATCAATTGCCAGAGGAAGCTAAAGATCTTGTTATGCATACGCGACTTTCGATTTTGGGTAGCAATGTAATGTTTTCAGATACTTTTCCAGGCTCGCCGTTTACAGTTGGAAACAATGTAACATTAGCCCTTGTCACAAATGATGAAGCTCAGTTACGATCAGCCTACGAGGGACTTAAAGAAGGTGGCAAGGTCACGATGGAGCTGCAAGAGACCTTTTGGAGCAAATGCTATGGCTCTTTAACTGATAAGTTTGGAATCGAATGGCAACTTAGCCACGAAGAAAGAATTTAAACATAATAGGAAAAGCACGATGAAGAGGGAAATACCCTGCACATCGTGCTTTCTTTTTGTTATGGAAATGATTTTTTTGTATTTGATAACGTAAGGTATAGTTACCATTTAGGCTACAGCGCTATATTTTAGAGGTTGCTTAGATTCCTTGAGCAAAAATGCTCCAGCGCATGTGTTATTAGTATTTAAAGCGTTTTACAAAGGTTTGTAATTCATCGGACATATCGAGAAGAGATTTCGCAGCCGTAGCCATTTCTTGCATAGAGGACAATGTTTGCTCAGTTGAAGCAGCGACCTCCTCTGAAGCAGCAGCATTAAGTTTAGCATGGTCTGTAAGCTCTACAGCGGTTGCAGTTACTTCTTCGACTACCGCTGACATCTCTTGAGCAGAAGCAGATATATCCTCCATTTTCGGTGCAATATTACGTAGACTTTCTAAAATGTTCGCGAATTTTTCACTTGTATCTTGAGTGAGTTGCAAACCGTCTTGAACATCTGTAGAAGCCTTTATCATTGTTTGAACAGATTTCGCAGTATCTTGCTGAATCCCTGTAATCAATGAAGAAATTTGTTCAGCAGATTGATGGGATTGTTCAGCTAATTTCCGTACTTCATCGGCGACAACTGCAAAGCCCTTACCATGTTCTCCTGCTCGAGCGGCTTCAATGGCTGCATTAAGTGCAAGTAGATTAGTTTGGTCTGAAATGGCACTAATAATCTCTAAAATCGAACCGATTTCTTTTGTTCTATCGTAGAGTGATTTGATCATGAAGTCGGATTGTGCAACAGATTCATTAATAGAAACCATTTGGTTAACGGTGCGCTCTACAGATTTACCACCTTCTTCTGCCTGCAAAATGGCATGATTAGAAAGATCAGAAACCTGCATGGAGCTATCTGCCACTTCAACAATTCCTTTTGCAATTTCTTCAATAGAAATGGCGTTTTGATCAATACCCGTTGTTTGTTTTTCTGCACTAATAGCCACCTGTTGCATGGCTTGAGTAACTTGTTCGGAAGAAGCGATATTTTGCTCAGCATTTGCAGATAATCCTTGTGCTGACATTTGAACATGATTGGAGCTTTCATCAACGTTACGAATGAGTTTTTTTAGACTAACCTTCATCGAAATAAACGCTTGACTAAGCTGTCCGATTTCATCTTTTGAATGAACATCAATAAACTCGGTGAGATCGCCCTCACTAATGTTTAGGGCACTTTCTTTTAGTCGATTAATCGGTTTGACAATACTTTGTATCATATAAAGCATAAAAATAATACCAACAGCAATTGAAACGACAATGATGATTAAATTGATATTAAAGGTTGTGGCAGCAGCTTTAGTTGCCTCTGCGGAAAACATTGTCCCAACAACCTTCCAACCTGTCAGCTTATTTGTCATAAATTGTAGCTGACGATCATTTTCAACAACAGTACCGCTCTCTTTTTCATAGATCTTCGCTATATAGTTTTCGCTAGCTTCTAAACCACTTTCTTTATCAGCCTGGGCAATATAAATTTTATTGCTATCTAAAAGTGAAGCGAAGCCAGTTTCACCAATGCGTATATCATTCGTGATGGTGCTTAATGTGGAAATATTGAGATCCAAGCCGATTACACCAGAGCCGTCTTGTAAAGCCTGTGTAATAGTAATAACCATATCACCTGAAGTTTGTGTAATATAGGGTGCTGTAATGGTTACTTGACCTTTGTTCTCTAATGCTTGCTTATACCAGGGTCTTGAACGAGGATCAAAATCACTAGGGTATTCCTGAGCCGGTTCATCCAATAGTTTGCCATCATCGGTGCCTACATAAATCAGCTCGACCTCGGGATGCATATTGACGTATTCGTGTAATAGCGATTTAAGCTCAGAAACTCTCGCTTCTTGTAAATAGGATTGATTGAGCTTTTTTGTAAAATATTGAACGTCTTCAACTTTCGGTTCAATGGTGTTTGTAATATTAGTATTGAGCATGCGGATACTTTCAGCAGTGCTTGCTTGCTGTTCCTTCAAAATTTGCTTGCCAGCACTATGATAAGAAACGATTCCTACAAGTAGTGTAGGGATAATAAGCATGGCCAAAAATGAAAAAATGAGCTTTTTCCTTAAACTTAGTAATTTCACTTGTTTGTTCCTCACTATTATTATGATGTATGGTGTTATATTTTTCCGTAGAAGGAAATAATACCACTAGTTCATTTTAACAAAGATAAAATTAAAAGGAGATAAGTATTTTAAGATAGAGTTACAAAATTGACAGAAGTTACCCTGAAAATAAGTTGAAATGGTCCTAAAACAATGATTTTTATAAAGAGAAATTTTGGTAGCCCCAACGCGAAGTAGTAATAAAAAGAATAAATGATGAAAAAAACTGAATGATTTAAGCTTTTTGTGTGAAGGATAACTAGCAGATTGCGGTATACTAATGCTCAAAGGAGGAGGGATTTATTATGATTCAACAAATCGGACAAGTCATGTTATATGTAAATGATCAAGATGCAGCCGTAAAGTTTTGGACAGAGAAAATCGGATTTATCGTCGTAGCTGAACAGGAAGAAGCGGGGATGAAATGGATTGAAATTGCGCCATCTAAAGGGGCGCAAACGAGCTTCGTTCTTCACAATAAAGAAGTGATTGCAAAAATGCAGCCGGAATTAAATTTAGAGACACCCTCTATCATGTTTTACGCGGATAATCTAACAGAGATGTATCAGGATTTTCAGACAAAGGGCATAAAAGTTGGAGATTTAGTAATGATGCCAATGGGTAGAGTTTTTAATTTTGCTGATCACGAAAATAATTATTTTGCATTAGTTGAAAAACAATAACAAAAAAACGGCTCAAATAGAAGCCGTTTTTTTATGTTAAATCTTCCCCATAAATTGCCGCTGTTTGTCTTTCAACGACAAATTCTCTGCCATTCCATTTTAGAACATTTTCAATATAACCTAAACCGTCAGCGTGGTATCTGCCTGCTATCGCTTGAAAAGCTAAAATTTCATACGTTCCGTCGCGGTCAAAATCAATTGGGTATAATCCGCTAATTGGATCGACCCATCCTTCAATCGGTTGTTTCAATGTCCCGTCTTTATTATAAATTTCAGCTAAATAATCCTGACCTTTATATTGTAAATCGAGAATGTATCGTTTTTGGGGATTCATGCTTCGGACAGAGGCTTTATAGTTATTTTCATAGTTTACTGTATACTTTAGCTTATTATTAAAAGATTCTGTATCAAAAATAGAGCGCACTTTTCCATTAATCGATGAAAAGATTTCCCCATTGATAATACCTCCACTACCACCGGTATCAGATACAACTAAAATATCTTCTATATGATTACCAGTAAAATCGCCTAGAAAAATAGTCGGATTATAGCCCAAATTCTCTTTCAACATTATTTGTTCAAATTGCCGTGTTTGTCCGTAAAAAATTGTGAGTGTTAGATTTCGCCAAAGGGGGCTGTCCGGCGCTTTAGTGCCCATTAAAAAAACTGTTTCAAATAAACCATCCCCGTTGATGTCGCCAAATTTCGTTTGTATAACTTGAGGGGCCATAGGCTGATTAGCAGTAATAGCTGGTGATGGATTTGTATTATTGGTCATACATACACCTCTTTCTTTAGTTTTAGCATATGTTGTGAATACAGCTTGGTGCATAAAACAACAAGCAATTATCGGAAAACCATTATTCCGCGGGAAATTTATTAGGATTTTGAATTGTAAAAAAGCCCCTTTGCAAATCTTTCTCCATCGCTCGCTTTTTCTTCACGCCCAGTTCGTATATGGACGTCAAAGTAAAGTGCAACAATGAGGATTCGACTAAGCGCCTAAAGGAATTTGAGTATTGTCATGAATAAAATTTAAAACCTACAATACTTATAAAAAAACATGAAATTAATCGTTGACAATTTAACATGTTGAAAGTATCATAATGTCAATGAATCAGAAAATTCAGCACCATACATAATCTCACTATTAAAGGTAGGTAGAGATTTTTTTTACACCATTAATTCTTAGTAAATATATATGTTTTATATAATTTAGGAAGAAGGAGATTTTTTTGAAGGATTTATTTATTAAAACAAAACAACAGCATCACTGGTTAGAGCAGCTGGCATCGATTGCAGAGCCAATTAAAGCTGAAGCTGCAGAGGTCGATGAACAATCCCGTTTTCCTTTTGAAGCACATAAGTTGCTTTTGCAAATTGGTTACCCAAAATTAACATTGCCGAAAGAATATGGCGGTGAAGGATTATCCGTTTACGATATGGTACTCATTCAAGAGACATTAGCTAGTTATGACGAAAATGCATCACTTTCTTTGGGCTGGACATTAGGTGTTGTTGGTGAAATATATGAAAAAAAATTATGGTCAGATAACTTACTGGAAGCATTTGCGCTGGAAGTGAAAAAGGGTGCTATCGTGAATAGAGCGGTAAGTGAAGCAGCTACTGGCAGTCCAACTCGGGGTGGTCGTCCAGGAACAAACGCTGTGGCGACAACAGGTGGTTGGCTTTTAAATGGACGTAAAATATTTACGACGGCATCACCAGTGCTGGATTACTTCTTAACGTCCGCTTGGATTGAGGAGAAAGAACAAATAGGTTTCTTCCTCATCCATAAAGATGTGCAAGGAGTTTCTATTGAAGAAAACTGGGAAATGTCTGCGATGCGTGGCACAAGCAGTCATGATTTAGTGTTAAAAGATGTAAATGTCCCTGAGGATTATTTAGTTGAATTGCCGAATCATCCAAGTGGTGGCAAGATAAACGGCTGGATTTTACATATTCCAGCAACATACTTAGGCATTGCACAGGCTGCAAGGGACTATGCTCTGCATTTTGCAAATCATCATCAACCAAATAGCTTAAATGCGCCTATTAGTACATTACCAAACGTGCAACAGCTTTTAGGTGATATTGAGTTAAAACTTCATCAAGCTCGCTTTGTCCTTTATGGCGTAGCGGAGGCTTATGATGATCCTGCTAGACGAAATACTTTAATGAATGAAATGGCAGTTGCAAAGCACACGGTCACGAATATTGCCATAGATATCGTGGATAAGGCGATGCGTGTTGTAGGGGCAAAAAGCTTACAACTTACAAATCCACTGCAACGCTATTATCGAAATGTGCGCGCGGGATTACATAATCCACCGATGGATGATATGACAATTATCAAATTAGCAACAGCTGCTATTGAGCAACAAAAATTAAATGAAAATCAATGATAACAAGGGGAAATGAAATATGTTTATACACAAGAAAAAAGTATGCCAATTTGCAGCTATCGGATTAGCTTCAATTGCTATTTTAGCTGGCTGCAATTCAGGTGAAACTTCAAAAAAAGAAGCAGAAGATGGCGATAAAGTTCGTACAGTAAAGGTTGCTTACGATCAAGCGTCTAAGCCTATTAGTTATATTGATGATAAGGGAAATCCAACTGGCTATGATGTGGAAGTAATGAAGCTAGTAGATGAATTATTACCAGAATATGAGTTTGAATATGTAGGGACAACAAGTGATGATTTACTAATCGGTGTTGAGCAAGGGAAATACCAAGTAGGGGTAAAAAATGCATTCTTTACACAGGAACGCACAGAAAAGTTTATTTTCCCGAAAGAGTTTTTAGGGTTAAGTAGTGCAGGCTTAGTTTTACGTAAAGAAGACGAGGGCATAAAAACATTGGTAGACTTTGCAACAAAGGGCTATTCATTAGCACCAATTGCTGCAAACAATGCGCAGTATACAATTATTGATGAGTACAATAAAGCAAATCCGAATAATGAAGTGAAATTACAAGCTGGAGATGCTTTCACTGTCGATGTCGTGCAATGGGTAAATGAAGGACGTGTTGACGGTGGTGTAATGATTGAAGGTCCGTTCAAACAACAAGTTTTGGCTGAGGATGGCCCATATAATAATTTAAAAGATGAAGTAGTTTACAACGAATTCGCGGTGATTAAAACATGGCCTTTGTTCAATAAAAAAGAACAAGAATTTGCAGATGCCTATGATAAAGCTGTAGCACAAGTTAAAGAGCAAAAGAAAACAAGTGAATTAAGCACAACGTTTTATGGCCGAGATTTATTTGAAGTGTTAGAAAACGTAAATCGATAGTTAATGAAAGGCTGTTGAGTCGGTAAACTCAGCAGTCTTTCTTAATAAATGGAGCACGAAGGCAATCGTGAAAATAGCTGCCTTTATGCTAAATATTTATAAAAGTAGGTGAGGAAATGGATAAGTATTTTGATGCTTCGTATATTTGGAACGCTATCCCCGTATTATTGCCGTTTTTAAAAGTAACCTTTTTAGTTGCAGGGTCTTCCATAGTACTAGGCACATTGTTTGGTTTGCTATTAGCAGTAGCAAAGTTAAGTTCACTAAAAATATTACAAAGATTAGCGAATTTATATACAACTATAATGCGGTGTACACCATCCATCGTCCTATTATTCCTCGTGTATTATGGTGTGCCAGCATTAGCTGAAAACTTCGGCTTAAATCTCCATTCGATTGAAACAGCCTTCTTTGTCGTTGTTACATTCACATTGCAGTTCGCAGCAATTATGTCCGAAGTCATTCGCTCTGCTTATTTGGCGGTTAATAAGGGGCAATTTGAAGCGGCTGTCAGTGTAGGATTAACGCCATTCCAGGCATATCGTCGTATTATTTTTCCGCAGGCACTTGTCATCGCATTGCCGAACTTTGGAAATGGCATGATTGCGTTATTACAGGAGGGTGCACTTGCTTACACAATTGGTTTAATTGATATTGTAGGGAAGGCAAATCTAATTATTGCGAGCAATATTAATGCACATGCTCTCGAAATATTTATAGCACTAGCAATCGTTTATTGGGTGCTGTCTATTATTATTGAAAAATTCTTTACTATGTTAGAAAAGTTTTTCAGCAAGGGTAAAAGGACATTAGAAACAACGTAAGGAGGCGTAATCGTGAATTATCAATTTTTATTGGAAACATTTTTTGTAGCATTATCAGGTGTGCCTATTGCGCTTCTTGTGACGATTGTTGCTTTACTCGTTGCCCTGCCATTAGGATTTTTACTCGCCTTAACACGTATTAATAAAATTCCTGTCATTCATCATTTTGCGAAGATTTATGTATCTTTTGTTCGAGGTACGCCAATCATCATTCAGATTTTCATCATTTATAGTAGCCTTCCATTATTACTGAAAATTATTTTTGAAAAATATAATATTGCCTATGATATCTATAAAATCAATCCTATTTGGTATGCATTTATCGTATTTGCTTTCAGTACGACAGCGATTTTAATAGAGGTATTCCGTTCGGCATTGGGTACTATTGAAAAAGGTCAATTAGAGGCAGCCCATGCAGTTGGATTAACAACATTCCAAGCATATCGCCGTATTATTATTCCACAAGCTCTAGTAGTCGCTATGCCGAATATTTGTACAGCAACAGTCAATCTCATCAAAGCAACCTCTCTGGGGTATGCAATGTCTTTACCAGAGATCACATTAAAGGCTAAAGTTGCAGCGAATGTTGGCTACAATTACGTAGAAGCATACATTGATATTTTCATCGTGTATTTAATTTTATGTAGTACAGTCGAATACATCTTTAAACGATATGAAAAACATTTAAGTAAATTCAAAGTGGCGAATGCCTAAGGGGTGAAGCAGCATGTTAGAGATAAAAAATATTCACAAATCATTTGGCAACAATGAAATTTTAAAGGGTGTCGATTTATCAATTGATAAGGGTGATGTGGTTGTTATTTTAGGTCCAAGTGGCTCAGGTAAAACAACATTACTTCGTTGCATTAACTTTTTAGAAAAAGCTGATCAAGGGCATGCGACGTTTGGTGATATCGATGTGGATTTTCAGAATGTAAAAAAGAAGGATGTTCATGCTATTCGACAACGTGTAGCTTTTGTATTCCAAAATTATAATCTTTTCACCAATAAAACTGCGTTAGAGAACGTTACTGAAGGGCTTATTATCGGTCGCAAGATAGCCAAGGCTGAAGCTATTGAAATTGGGAAAAAGGCGCTTGATAAAGTGGGACTTTCAGAAAAATATGAGGCTTACCCAAGTCAGCTATCAGGTGGACAGCAACAACGTGTAGGTATTGCACGTGCTGTGGCATTAAATCCAGATATTATTTTATTTGATGAACCGACATCTGCACTTGATCCCGAGTTAGTAGGGGAAGTGCTAACTGTCATGAAAAACATCGCTACAGAAGGTACGACAATGCTTGTGGTAACACATGAAATGGGCTTTGCTAAAGATGTGGCAAATCGCGTTATCTTTATGGATGGTGGTGTAGTTGTCGAAGAAGGAAGTCCACATGATATATTCGTCAGTCCAAAAGAGGAGCGTACGAAGAAGTTTTTAAAGCGTGTTATTCCAGAGGATTATACGTTCTATATTTAATAAAAAGGTGGGGCTATTGAAAGACCCTTTCAGATTGAAGACAAACTATATTTCGAACAGGCGTCGAGTCCTTCCACTCCAATCAACGATAGCGTAGAACTTTTATAAACTTTATGCATTTCAAAAGTGAACGCCATGGCTACTCGCCATAATCGGACAGAATAGACTTATAACAGTGACGCGAATGTACATATGCTGTTACTGCAGCTATGTTTTCGAATTTAAAAGCATTTGTTGCTGACGCTTCGCTTTCGCACAGACAAACCATTGTTGCTGACGTTTCGTTTTATCATTATAAATTAGAGTGACATGCAAAAAGATACATACTAAGTGAAGCGGCTCATCGGACGCCCCCAGGAAAGCGCTCAGTCGGAACGGAATCAACCACTCGTTTTGCCGATGAGCCATACATTATTAAATATGACAGCTTAATTTCATTGAAACAATAGTTTTTCAACAACATGAAAAAGTGCAAGCAACCAGCTCGCACTTTTTTTATCGTATTATTTTGTATAGTTATCAAAGTAACCTTGGATATAAATCATTGGTGTACCTTTGTCGCCTGAACCGGAAGTTAAGTCAGATAAAGAACCAATAAGGTCTGTTAGTTTACGAGGTGTTGTACCTTGAGCCGCCATTTGACCAGTTAAATCTTCATCTTTGTTCTGGATATATGCAGAGATAGCCGCTTTTAATTCTTCTCCACGAAGATCAGCAAAATCGTTATCTGCTAAGTATTTAAGTTTTACTTCATTTGGTGTACCATCTAAGCCAACTGTGAAGGCAGGTGATACAACAGGGTCAGCTAGTTCCCAAATTTTACCTACTGGATCTTTGAATGCGCCATCGCCATAAACCATGACTTCTACTGTTTTTCCAGTAGTTTCTTTGATTTTTGCTTGGATGCCATCAACGATTGGTTGGCAAGTGTGTGGGAATAGTTTTACGCTTTCTTCTGTCGCTTTGTTTGAACCAAGTAAGCCGTATTCCGCATTAAAGCCAGAACCGTTGTTTGATTCACATAAAATATTATCAAGACTATAAACTTTTTCAGCACCGTTTGCAGCTAAAATACGTTTTGTACGGAAGCGTGTGTGAATATCACATGTCAATACGCTCTTCGTATAATCTAAAATCGTTTTTGGGTTGTTTGAAAAGATGACTTCACAAGCAGCGCCTTCAGCTTCAATTAATTCTTTATAGTATTCAATATAATCAACACCAGTAAATGTATGTTTTTTATAACCGAAGTGCTCACGGAACTCAGCTTCTGTTAAAGTATCTGTCCAAGGGTTAATGCCTTTTACATCTAGTTCGTCGATATCAACTAAGTGATTACCAACTTCATCAGATGGATAGCTTAACATTAACACTACTTTTTTAACACCTTTTGCGATACCACGTAGGCAGTTAGCAAAACGGTTACGGCTAAGAATTGGGAAAATTACACCGACAGTATCTTCACCGAATTTAGCAGCTACGTCCGCTGCAATGTCATCAATCGATGCATAGTTACCCTGTGCACGAGCAACAACAGATTCTGTTACTGTTACGATATCACGATCTTCAATTGAATAGCCTTCAATTTTTGCGGCATTTAACACAGTATCAACGACGATTTGTTCAATATTGTCGCCTTCGTTAATGATTGGACCACGAAGACCTCTTACGACTGTACCTACTACACGTTCCAAAATAATCTCTCCTCTAAATATATATAGGTATATATAAAAATCAACATGATTTTACTATACGCCTGTTTAATGATATAAGTAAAATTAATAGTTCATATAATAGTTATAAGGAGTGCTTATATGATAGGGAAATTGGATTTATATCGTGTTTTTAGTGTTGTAGCTAAAAATAATAGCTTTTCTAGGGCTGCCAGGGATTTATATATGTCACAGCCGGCAGTTAGCCAGGCAATGATGCAGTTGGAGAAAGAGCTTGGTACACGCCTTTTTAATCGCACACCTAAAGGGGTAACGTTAACCACAGAAGGAAGTCTTCTTTATGAATATACGAATTCGGCATTAGGTCTCTTAGACGCTGGGGAAGAAAAGCTGTTAGAATTCAAAAACTTAACAACAGGGCAATTGAAGATAGGAGTAGGAGATACGATATCTCGTTTCTTTTTAATGCCCTATCTCGAGGCATTCCACACCATGTATCCGAATATAAAATTACAAATGTTTAATGGTACGACTTCAGAAATTTGTAATTTTATTAAGTCGGGAGAGGCTGATGTAGGGCTTTGTAATTTTCCTATAGAAGATCCGACATTACAGTTAACAGTTTGCACGGAGGTCCAGGATATTTTCGTGTGTGGGGAGAAGTATAGAACGCTCGAGACTAAGAGCTTAAGCTATGAGGATTTATTGAAGTTTCCACTTATTTTTCTTGAGAAGAAATCTAATTCACGAAAATACGTGGAAAATTATTTATTGGCTAAAGGTATTCAAATCGCACCTGAATTTGAACTTGGTTCACATGATCTTGTCCTTGAATTTGCACGTAGTAATTTAGGGATTGCTTGTGTAACTAAAGAATTTTCAAAGGATTACTTACAGAGAGGACTACTTTATGAACTGACATTAACAGAAAGTATTCCAAAGCGTAGTATTGGCATGTGTTACTTGAAAAGCGTACCATTATCTCGTGCTGCTACAAAATTTGTAGAGATTATTGAAAATAAGGAAGAACGTAAAAGGATCAATCGAAGAACCTAAAGAAAGCTTAGCGACTAGAAATAGCCAGCTAAGCTTTTTTCAATTGTTAGCTTTTCTTCGTTATAAATTCAATGAGGGTTTCAACATTTCGATTATTTTTCATTGTGGGTGAGTACAGATAAGAAAATGTTCGCATAAAATGTTGCCCTTCAAATGGCAAAATTGCAAGGTCGCCATTTTTTAGTTCACGCTCAATAACACAGCGAGATAGTAGGGATAGACCTAGCCCTTGTATAACACTTTCTTTCACACCCTGATTGCTACTGATTGTTAGTAGCGATCGTACTTGAAGGCCATTCGTTCTAAACAGATGATCTAAATAATTGCGTGTTCCGGAACCAGCCTCACGTGCGACCCATTTTTGTTGTTGTAATGTTGTAACGGAAATGTTTGATTGTTTAACAAGTTCGTGATCTCGTGCACCGACTATAAATAACTCATCTTGCATAAATGGCTGGATAATGAGTTCATTGTCGAGTGCTTGACCTTCAATGAGCCCAATATGGACTTGTAATAACTTCGCTAATTGTATGATTTCGTTGGTATTGCCAATAATAACTTGTAGTTCAAGTTGAGGGAATTGCTGCTGTATGCTGGCCAAAATGGGTGGAAGGATATATTCGCCAATGGTGAAGCTAGCACCAATTATGAGCGTACCTTGAATCGCATGATGAAAGGTTAAAATATCTTCCTTCGCTGCTTCAGCAATGGCCATAATTTGCTTTGCTCGTTTATATAAAATCTCACCAGTAGGTGTAATTTGAACAGACTTTGGTGAGCGAATAAATAAAGTCGTTTGGAATTCTTGTTCTAGATTTTTTATATGCAAACTGACACTTGGCTGAGATATGTGTAAAATTTCTGAGGTTTTCGTAAAATTATTTACCTCGACGAGCGTGATGAACGTTTTTAAGGCATCATATTGCACGGTACTTACACCCCTTATGATTAGAAATATTAATGATTGCGATTATATATATGTATTTTACTGATGATTAACTTTTTAATAAAGTAATAATCATAAAGGATGAAAGAAGTGAACAGCATGGATAGACAACAGGGGATTAAAAAATTTCTAGCACCACCTTTTATAAAGGGCGTAATATTGACACTCGGAATTGCCTTAGTCGCAAAATATATTTCGACTTTCCCTTTCTTTTCTATTTTGGGACAGCTTGTCATTGCAATAATCATTGGGATGGCCTGGAGGGCCACTTTTAATGTACAAGATTCGTGGCAAACAGGCATTTCCTTTTCGAGTAAAAAGTTGTTGAGATTTGGTATTATTTTGCTTGGTATGCGCTTGAATTTAGCTGATATTTATCATGCTGGGGCAAGCGTATTTCTTATTGCCATTATAAATTTATTATTTGCATTAGTAGTTGTATATGGATTAACAAAGATCTTTCATGTAGAAAAAAAGCTCGGCATTTTAACGGCATGTGGAACAGCTATTTGCGGTGCTGCGGCAGTTGTTGCCATCGCACCGCAAATTAAAGCAAATGAAAAAGAAACAGCTGTAGGAGCTGCGATTGTAGCATTACTTGGTACCGTATTTACACTTGTTTACACAGTATTGTACTCAGTATTTGATTTAACATCGACGCAATACGGAATTTTTGCAGGTGGCACATTGCATGAAATAGCCCATGTCATTGCAGCAGCAGCTGCAGGTGGAAATGAAGCCGTTGATATGGCGGTCATTGTAAAGCTTACGCGTGTAGCAATGCTTGTACCAGTAGCAATAATAATTGGTATAATGTATCAAAGAAGTGAGAAAGGACAAGAAAAAAAACCATTTTCCCTTTCAATTATTCCATGGTTTATTCTAGGGTTTTTAGCGATGAGTGCCTTTAATTCACTTGGTATTGTACCATCCGCTATTGCTCAATTTATTGTGAACTGTGCCTATATTCTAATTGCTATGGCAATGGCCGGATTGGGGTTAAACGTAGAAATAAAAACCTTTAAACAATTAGGCATAAAAGCATTTATTGCAGGACTGATTGGTTCTGTTTGTTTATCAGTTCTTGGTTACGTATTAGTTATTCTATTTCAATAAAAAATCCTGCCTATTTATTCAAATAGGCAGGGTTTTTTAGATAGAATCAGAAGATGATTTAATAGGATTCGAATAAGTGATTAGTGTGATGCTTCAATTGAAGAAGCAAGCTCAGCAATAACAATTTTACTGCCGATGAGCGGACTATTTTCAGGCTTTGCGCCTTCAGATCCTGGTTCAGGACGGTGGTGTGCTGCTGCAAAGGCATCACTATTTCTCCAAGCTTGGAAATGTTCCTTCGTTTCCCAATACATATTGACGCTCATTTCGTCATATGTAGGATCATCTGTCGAAATTAATACCTCTACTTTATGAAAACCTTCGAACTTTTGTAGTGGACCTGGTTTTGTGAAGTTAGGCGCCATTTTCGCTGCAAAGCCGGGTTTTACTTGAATACGATTTGTAACAATAATCATGTTATTACCCCCCTAATCATTTTCTTTAACATAGAAAAAATCTACTATTGAATGAATTATCAATGATTATCATTCGCAATCAATGATAAGTGGCGCAGGAAGTCATTGTCAATAGATAGCCTATAAATTTGAGATATTCTTTATAGGGCGAAAGGGTTCAGCGTTAACCATTATGTCGCTTGACGTGGACCTGACATAATTGAATGCTATAATCAACAAAAACTAGAACGAGCTATGAACAAGGTGGAGAATGAATGGCGAAAATTTTAGTAATTGAAGATGAGTTTGCAATTAGCCAAGTACTAAAGGCGTATTTGAAGAAGGTTGGCTATGATGTTGAGCAGTGTTTTAATGGTAGGCAAGCGATGGAATTATTTAAGGACCATCAGCCCGATTTAGTATTATTAGACATTATGTTACCGGAGAAAAATGGCTGGCTTATTTTAAAGGAAATTAGAGCGGTTAGCGCTTGTCCAGTGATTATGTTAACAGCATTAAGTGATGTGAATTACCGTCTAGAAGGTTTTCATCAAGGGGCAGACGATTATATTGCAAAACCTTTTATAGCAGATGAAGTAGTGGCCCGAATTAAAGCTGTACTAAGGAGATCTGAAAGTAAAAATGAAACTACTGTTAAGAAGCAATTTGGACAGCTTGAAATTGATATGCAGGCACATCAGGTTGTTCTTAATGGGCAAGAAATTGTGTTAACACCGAGGGATTTATCGGTGCTTCTATTTTTAGCAGAGCATCCGAATCAAACATTCACACGTGATCAGCTTATTGAACAAGTATGGGGCTGGGAATATGAAGGAAGCGATAGAGCTGTTGATTTAGCAGTAAAACGACTACGTAAAGCACTTGTAAACTGGGATGAATCAGAGGGCGAAATTAAAACATTGCGTGGATTGGGGTATCAATTAAGTGTTCACAAAAAATAAACGAATCTCTTTACTTAACTATTGGACAAGTCGCTATTTACTAACACTCTTTGTTGGTTTGGCTATTATTTCACTTATCTTAACAGTTTGGATTCGCCATACAGCGCTTGAAAATCGATTGGAAATGATGGAGTTCCTTGCAGATGAAACAGTGTATAGATTGACAGATACATCTAGACAACTTGGTTGGGCAGGAGGGCCAGCTATTCCGGATTTTATAGGTGATCGTGAGCGTTTCAACATGAGTGATATTGATCCCATACTGTATGTCTTAGACACAGAGGGAAACATTTTAACGAGCAATCGATTGATTCCTCCAGGAAGTAGTAAAAATATAGGGGACGTACTAGATGGACAAGAAGGTGTGAAAAAGTTTACAGCGGGTGAAGGGAAAGGTGCAACCGTTCAATATGTAGTGCGCAAGAGAATTGAACAAAATGAGCGTGTTGTCGGCTGGGTACTTGTGTTAGAGAAAAAGAACAATCTGATGAGAGTAAATCAAGCGTATGGACAATTAGCTATTTTGATTGGAGCTATGGCTCTGCTTGGCTGGCTAGCGATATATTTTTTATCAAAAAGATTGGCTCGTCCAATTAAACAAGTCGCAGTTGCAGCAAGGCAAGTCCAAGAAGGTAATTATGAAATTGATTTGCCAATTCATATTAAGGAAGAAGAAGTATATGAACTGGTTTCTTCTTTTAAGGAGATGGCAACAAAACTTGAACAATTAGAGAAAACGCGTACAGAGCTCCTTGCGGGAGTTACGCATGAGCTAAAAACACCAGTTACGTCTATTAGCGGCTTGCTGCAAGCTGTTAAGGATGGCATTATCACAGGGAAGGATGCAGATGAGTTTATTAAAATGGCGCTCATAGAGACGACGAAGATGAAGACCATGGTAGGGGATTTACTTGCCTTTAATACTTTTGCGGTTGACGCAATTCCTGTGAAGTTGGTGAAGTCTGATATTAATCGTTTAGTGAAGGATGCTGTAACACAATGGGAAGTGATGCAGGAGGAAGAAACTGTACAAGTAGACACTATATTACTGGATAAGCCCATTTACGTGCATGTAGATATTGTGCGTTTTCAACAAATTTTAACGAACCTTTTGACAAATGCGATACAGGCAATGCAAAAAGGGGTCATTATGATTAGGCTGCAGGAAACAGATTCATCAGTGAAGGTAACAGTACAGGATACGGGTGTAGGCATTCCGAAAGAGGACCAGGCCTTCATTTTTGAGCGTTTTTACAGAGGGGAAAATAAAAAATATACGGTACGAGGTTTAGGTCTGGGCCTGCCTCTAAGTAAAATGATGGCGCAGTCTGTTAATGGTGATCTGCGTCTAATTGAGAGCAGCGAGAATGGTACAACTTTTGAAATAACACTGATAAAAGTACGATAAACGTTATTTGTGGATTCATGATAAGTGAATCTGCAAATAACTTTTTTTATTGTAAACCCAAATAAAAAATCAAAACGTGTAAAAAAATTTAAGAAAAGATCGTGTTGACATCTTGCTGACACATTCGCCCCCTATAGTGGGAAATATAAGAAATAGCAATATAAGTGAAGGAGGATGGCATGGACAATTCAACCATGAAAAGAAAATTCCTAATGTTGACTCTAGTAGCATTAACCATATTGTCAACAGGCTGTTCAGATAGTAAAGGCGGTGGTAACTATGTTGCAAAAGTGGATGGAATCAAGATTTCACAAAAGGAGTTAGATCAGGAACTACGTATTCAATATGGAGTGGAAGTACTCGAAACTTTAATATCTCATAAAATCATTGAACTTGAAGCAGCAAAACAAAATATAACGGTACCAGATGAAGTGATTCAAAGTGAGTATGAAGAGCTTATTCAATCCTATGGTGATGAAGATACATTTAAAGAAGTATTAAAGTCAAATGGTTTAACAGAAGCCGCTGTAAAAGATAATATTCGCACATATCAGTTGGGAAAAAAGGTTATTTCAGCAAGTATAGAAATTACTGATGAAGAGGTAGAGCAATATTTCAAAGACAACAAGGATAGCTATGGTCAGGAAGAGCAAGTTGAGGTGCGTCATATTTTACTGGAGGATGAGGTCACAGCTCAAGAGGTACTGAAAAAAGTACAAGCCGGCGAGGATTTCGCAACACTTGCTAAGAACTATTCTATAGATACTGTAACAAGTGAAGATGGTGGGAATTTAGGCTATATAAGCAAAGGTCAAATGGATGAGGCTTTTGAAGAAGCGGCATTTGTACTTGAAGTGAATAGTGTTAGTGATATTGTGCAATCTGCAGAGGGCTATCACGTGATAAAGGTGACAGCTAAGGTGCCTGCTGAAGAAGCAATATTTGAAAACGTGAAGGACGAAATATTTGCAACAGTACTTGAATCACGTATTGATGAAGAATATTCAACATGGATTGCAGAAAAATTAGAGCAGTATGATATCGAAAACAAATTATTAATGTAAGGAGTGTTAAGCATGTCGGAACAAACTTCCTTTAACCCCAATGGCCGTAAAGAAATTAAGCATGCCATTTCTTATACAGATTACGCAATTTTAAAAAGCAAACTAAAACATGTCATGAAGTTAGATGTCAATGCGGATTTAAATGGTAAATATTTTATTAGGAGTACGTATTTTGATAACTTCATGAACAAAGTCCTTATTGAAAAGAAGGAGGGTTTTTTAAATCGTGATAAATACCGAGTACGTATTTATGGCAAATCGTTAGATATAGTGAATCTAGAACGTAAAAGTAAACGCAATAATTTAACTTTTAAGTCGAAATGCTCGGTGACAAGAAATGAGTTTGAAAAAATGCGTGTAAATGATGTTGAATGGATGGAAACAGATAATCGAGTTTTAATCCGCGACCTATTCCATGAAATAAAATATAACCAATTAAAGCCCATGACCGTTGTCGATTATGAGCGTGAAGCATATACATTCCCATATGGCAATGTACGAGTGACATTCGATAGTAAAGTACAGTCGAGCATGCGCAATACAGATATGTTTAATCAAAACCTCCCTATGGTAGATGTACTTGAACCAAACCTCGTTATTTTAGAGGTGAAGTATGATGAATATTTGCCTGACATTATTAAATTTATGCTGCAAGCCGTTGATACACGTGCTGAAGCATATTCAAAATATCAACTTAGCCGTATGTTTGGCTAATTACTGAAAAAGGAGCAAGTGACAATGGACAAAGTAAATTTTAGCGACATATTTAAATCTAGCTTTTTAGAAAAGACCACGTCGTTCTCTTTAACGGATTCTATTATTGGATTAGTGGTAGCTTTCTTTGTAGGATTATTTATTTATGCTGTATACAAAAAAACATTCAATGGGGTTATATATTCTCATTCTTTTAATATCTCACTGTTAATTATGACCATGGCAACTTCATTGGTCATTATGGGAATAAGCTCGAATGTTCTATTATCTCTAGGTATGGTCGGTGCATTATCCATTGTGCGTTTCCGTACACCCATTAAAGATCCTATGGATTTAGTGTATATTTTCTGGGCAATAGTTTCTGGTATTTTATGCGGTGCTGGCTTCATTCCACTTGTTATTGTGGGTGCTATTTTAATCGGTCTAGTATTACTAGTGTTCGTAAACAAAATTACTATTGAAAATCCCTACTTATTAGTTGTGAAATTTGAAGAAGACATAGCTTGTGAAGAAGTAGAACGTATTATTTCAACGGAATCTAAAAAATATGCATTAAAATCAAAATCGATTATTCAAGATTATGAAATTGAAACAACATATGAGGTTCGCGTTAAACAAAACGATGCCCAAATGATGGCATTAATTACTAAAGTGCCTGGTGTTAAATCAGCAGTAATGCTTAGCTATGATGGCAACTTTACAGCTTAGTAAGTAAAGTTTGTTTAAATAAAGAGAAAGGGGTAACACATTATGATTAAAAACCGAGTTGTTTATTCATGTATGGCAATTCTACTCGCGCTCTTTATCGTGATGTTAGCAATACTCCCGAATATAGGAATAGAAACAAAAAGCAATGAATTTTCCTATGAAACACTTGTTTTTAATAAGAATAAAGTTACAACAGTAGACATTGAAATCGCTGAAGAAGATTGGGAAGATATGCTTGAAAATGCTGAGGAAGAGGAATTTAAGCAAGCAAATATCACTGTGAATGGGAAAAGAGTTGAAAACGTAGCTATTCGTACAAAAGGCAATATCTCACTGAGTTCAGTAGTTAATAGCGATTCAGATCGTTATAGTTTAAAAATTGACTTTGACTACTATGATCATACAAAGAGCCTATTTGGCCTAAAAAAAATGAATTTAAACAATAACTATAGTGATTCAACATTAATGCGTGAATACATTTCATATGAATTAATGGAAAAAATGGGGCTACCAACTCCGGCACATTCGTATATGTACATTACAGTTAATGGTGAGGAACGTGGTTTATATTTAGGTGTAGAAGCAGTGGATGAAACTTTTCTCGCAAATAACTACGGTTCAAATAGTGGTTTCCTCTTCAAGCCAGACGGTGTAGGCAGTGATTTGCAATACATTAGTGACAATATCTCAGATTATAAGGGAATAAACTTAAAAACAAATGAGGGAAATATTGATAAGTCAAAATTAGTTGAAATGCTAGATGCTATTAATAATGACGGTGATATTGAGAAATATATTGATGTCGATGAAATGCTTCGATATTTTGCTGTCAACACTGCTATTGTAAATTTAGATAGCTATCAAGGGAGATTGAAGCACAATTACTATTTGTATGAGGATAAGGGTGTATTCTCAATTATTCCATGGGATTATAATATGTCATTTGGAGGCCTTGGTGGAGATATAAAAACGGCTGGTGGGGTAAAAATCTCAAACGAATCAATTGATAGTAGTGAAACATTTGAAATGCAGAATATGGATCCAGCTAATTCTATTGTCAACAAGGATACTATTCAACAAAAACAACAATTTCCAGCTAGCGATACACCGCCGCCGATAAATGATCAAGACGGTTGGAATAGTGGTCAAGATAATCTTAATCAAGATGATGGCACGCCACAGGATGGTTCACAACAAAATGGAGGTCTTCCACAAGGTACTATGAACATGGATATGCTCATGGATATGTCATCCAACTTAATGTCTGATAGTGCTATTAATTTTAGCATAAAGGATCCAGTGTTTGGTGTGACGTTAGAAGAGCGTCCTTTATTAAACGTGCTTCTTTCAAATGACGAATATCGTAAGGTCTATGAAAACTATTTGGAAGAACTAGCGAAAAACTATTTAACAGAGGAATTTTTCCAGAATATAACGAATGGATTATCTGCTATGTTGACAACGTATGTAGAGGCGGATCCAACTAAGTTTTCAACCACAGCACAATTTCTAGAGGGTGTACAAGGAGAGAATAGCCTACCTGAATTTGCTAAACAACGGTCATCGTCTATTTTAAAGCAACTCTCAGGTGAATTAGTCATAGAAGCCAACCCAGGCAACGATATGCAGGGGGAAGAACCATTTCCAGAGGATTTTGCGTTTAAATTTGACTCTCAATTACCAGAAGACTTTGATCCATCACAAATGCCCCAAGGACCCCCGCAAGTGAATGTGGAGGGTAATCAAGATGGAGACATTCATAAGCAAGGGCAAGTAGGTGGCAAGATAGGTCCCAACAAAGGTAATGAACAAGTAGTACAACCTTCAGGGATTGATAAGAATACAACCATTACCTCAGGTGTTTTATGTATTGTATTACTTCTAGCACTTACATTTGTTTTCCGTTTCAATCGAAGAGGCATATAAAAAATAAACCATATCCGAAACTTTAGGGTATGGTTTTTAGCGCTTCACATGCTAAAATAAAGCATTCATTTTTCGAGGGAGTCCTACAAAGTTATGAATGATCAACAATTTGATAAATATTTGCATATTAATACGGTAGGCGATCAATATGGTTTTCCAAAACTTGCCCATTACCATCGCTATGAACCTACCCCATATACAGGACTTGACCAACTATTTCAGCAGTATGAGTTACCTAAAAATCCAGTATTTATCGATATAGGATGTGGAAAAGGGCGTGTCCCTATTTATATAAACGATAAGTTCCATATTCCAACAGTAGGTATCGAAATGGATGCAGGTTTTTATGCAGAGGCGGAGCAAAATAAGGATTGCTACCGTCAAAAAAAGAGTTCACGTGCTTCTATTTCCTTTATTCATTCAATCGCAGAAGCATACACGATTAAAGCAAAAGACAATGTTTTTTTCTTTTTCAATCCATTTTCCATCAATATTTTCCGTACAGTGATTCACAATATCTGGGAATCATATGAACGGAATATGCGTGAAATTCATATTATTTTATATTATCCACCTTATGATTATTTACAATTTTTGCATCAGGGTACCCCTTTTGAATTACTACACGAGGTACATTTAGAAAATGAAACAAATGTCAACGAACGACTTTGCGTTTTTGCATTGAAAAAAGCTTAGAGCTGTGCCAACAATCCCATCTCTAAGCTTTTTAGTGTTGTGTGCCAATGAGAGGAAGGTAAATAAGCTTCACCTTAGTTCTATACAATACTTATCTGCTGCGGTATGTGCAATGTATGCAAGAAAGAGAGTGGCGTACAAATGAAGCTCTTACTTCTTATTTGAAAAATTCCTCTAGCTGAGATTGAAGCGGAGGGATAAAAATTAGTGTAATTGTGCAGTTTCCGTGATGTTTAGTATGCGCGAGCAAACCAAACTGTGTGTTTTGCCTCGTTCCCGCAATAAATACAAGTCGACTTGTTTATTGGTGGATTAAATGGAATATTTCGCGACGTAAATTTTGTTTCATCTTTTACTTTTTGTTCACAAATATTGCTACCACACCATCCAGCCAAAATCCAACCAGGAATTTTTTTATTAACTTTGCTATTAGTAATATGATTTTGTAACTGTTGTAGTGAATCAATTGTTAAATGTGAATTAGCATCTCGAAATTGTCGAGCTTTTTCAAGTAGGCGCTTTTGCATCAAATTTAATTCTTCCTCAATGACATCAAATAATCGATCAAGCTCAACTGTTATTTTTTCTTCTTCATCGCGAAGCTTTAATACTACTTGGTGGTTTTGGAAATCACGAGGACCAAATTCTATGCGAAGTGATGCTCCTTTTTGTTCCCATTTATTAAATTTGAATCCTGGTGTTAAATCAGAATCATCTAATTTCACACGAATCCCTTTAGTTTTTAATACCTTGTATATGTCATCTAACTTCTCTAGTATCTCAGGATGCTTTTTAAATGGCCCAACTGGAATTAATACGACTTGGGTTGGTGCAATTTTAGGTGGTAATACCAGCCCTCGTTCATCCCCGTGCACCATAATAACAGAGCCTATTAAGCGAGTAGATGTGCCCCAAGAAGTAGTGTGAACATATTCATGTTGGTTGTTTTTATTTAAATATTTAATATCAAATGCCTCTGCAAATTTTGTGCCAAGATAATGGGATGTCCCTGCTTGTACAGCTTTTCCATCTTTCATCATCGCTTCAATTGAAAATGTATCGATTGCGCCTGCAAAGCGCTCTGATTCTGTTTTTGTTCCGTCAAATACAGGGATTGCTAGTAAATCTTCTACTACTTTTTTATAAATATCTAGCATTTGCAACGTTTCATGCCGCGCTTCTTCTTCCTCTGCATGAGCTGTATGCCCTTCTTGCCACAAGAATTCTGAAGTACGAATAAAAGGTAAGGTTTTCTTTTCCCAACGAAAAACGTTCGCCCATTGATTAAGTAATAGTGGTAAATCGCGATAACTTTTAATCCAATTTGAATACAAATAACCTACCATTGTTTCAGACGTTGGACGTAATGCTAAGCGTTCTTCTAATCGTTCTCCAGCGGCCTCAGTAACCCAAGGTAATTCAGGTGAAAAACCTTCTATATGATCCTTTTCTTTTTGAAAAAATGATTCTGGAATTAGCATTGGAAAATACGCATTGCGATGTCCGGTTGCTTTAAAATGATAATCCATTTCGGATTGAATATGCTCCCAAATTTCATAGCCATCAGGTTTAAATGCAATACATCCTCTCACCGGTGTATAGTCCATTAAGTCTGCATTTTGAATTGTTTCTATATACCATTTTGTAAACTCATTTTGCTGAATCGCCATAATTGCTCCTCCTTAGTTATTGATAAATGTAAAAAAGCACAAAGCTATCCTTCTAACCAAGGACGTCTTTGTACTTTAGCAAACGTGGTACCACCTATTTTTAGTTTTATATTAAATAAAACTCTCTAGCGTTTTGTAACGGAAACGAACCGGTTATGTTTTCATAACTTCTCAGTGGTAGGTTTCAGTAAAGAATCGGGGGCATAGCTCTCAGCAATTACTATACTCTCTGTAACACTTCTTTTACTTACTTGGTCACATCATCGAAATATATTTTTGATATTTTAACAAAGTAGACAAAAAAATACAAGCATGTCACTGAGCAAACATATTTTATTTTCCCGGAAATAAAATTACATAAGACCATTTTCTATTATGAGTTGGCTGTTAGTATTTCCAGAATGGAAGTTAGTTATATTATTTGAGAAGTTCTTTTAATTGTAGATCAAGCAATTTTCAAAAAAAGGGTGGATTGTTATTTAGCAGAGAATCTTTTTTGGTAAATTTAACAAGCGTAATTGTTTGTTTTGTACTAGCTTCGCGCACTAATTGAAAGATAATTCTTAAAAAACTAATTATACTGAAAAATCACTCTAGACTAAATTTAAAGAATGTTTTACAATGAAAAAGGCTTAAATGAATAATATTTGTTTTGAAAATAGATAGTTATAAATAATTATTTTTGCTATTGAGGAAATGCATTTAATTGTTTATAATTATCTGAAATATCTAATATTTGAGAATTTTCAGGGGGAATTAATTATGAAAGAGAATAAAAAGCTTAAAAAGTTCGGTTCACTTCTTGTAGCTTCTTCACTTCTTGCTGGCGTACTTGCTGGTTGTGGAGCAGGAGACGATTCAAGCTCAGGAGGCGGGTCATCATCAGGTGGGGGTTCATCTGACGGCGATACAATTAAAATTGGTGCCAATTTAGAACTTTCAGGTAACGTAGCATCTTACGGTTCTTCAATTGGTGTAGGAGCGGAGCTTGCAGTTAAAGAGATTAACGATGCTGGCGGTATTGATGGTAAGAAAATTGAACTTATTAAAGTAGATAACAAATCAGAGAACTCTGAGGCAACTGCTGCTGCTATTAAACTAGCAACACAAGATAAAGTAGTAGCAATGCTTGCACCAGCTACTTCTGGTAACACAGTAGCAACAGTGCAAATTGCGAATGATAACAAGATTCCTATCGTTACAGGATCAGGTACGGCACCAAATATCACTGTGAATGATGATGGTAGCGTAAATGAGTATGCATTCCGTACATGCTTCATTGACCCATTCCAAGGGATTGTAGCCGCAAACTTTGCTGCTAGTGAACTTGATGCAAAAAATGTCGCTATTTTTGCTGATAATGCTTCTGACTATGCAAAAGGTTTAGCGAAGTCATTTAAAGAAACAATCACTAAGAATGGCGGTAAAGTTGTAAAAGAAGAAGCTTACGTGGCTAAAGATGCTGACTTCCGTACACAATTAACAAACATTAAAGCAGCTAATCCTGATTTCATTTTTATCCCTGGATATTATGAAGAAGTTGGCTTGATTGTAAAACAAGCACGTGAAATGGGTATTACAGTACCACTTATGGGAGCAGACGGTTGGGATTCTCCAACGTTAGTAGAGTTAGCTGGAAAAACAGCACTGAATAATACGTTCATCACAAACCATTACTCTGCGGAAGACCCAGATCAAAAAATCCAAGATTTTGTAAAGGCGTTTAAAGCAGCTAACAGTGACAAAGCACCAGATGCATTTAATGCACTTGGCTATGACACTATTTATTACATTGCAGATGCTATCAAACGCGCAGGTTCTACTGACGGCGAAGCAATTAAAAATGAATTAGCTGGAACAAAAGATCTTTCTTTAGTAACAGGTACATTCTCAGTTGACGAAAATCATAACCCAATTAAAACAGCAACAGTTCTTGAATTTAAAGACGGTAAACAAGTGTTCAACTCTAAAGTAAATCCTTAACTTTTGGCAAGGGGGAGGCGGGCAAACTCGCCTTCCCTTTTTACGTATTATTGACAACTAGACTCATAGAAAAAAGCATAGATTCTAGCATAAGGAATCGGAAATAACTGTTTACGAGGGACACAAGTTTTTCTGCATTCGCTGAATTATGTAGAAATGCGTCCCGTTTTTGCATTCCTCAAAAAATCTAAAAGGAGTGAACGCTCATGGAATGGATACAACAACTTGTGAATGGTATTTCACTAGGTAGTATCTACGCGTTAATAGCGTTAGGGTATACAATGGTATACGGTATTATTAAGCTCATTAACTTTGCCCACGGTGATGTTTTCATGATTGGGGCATTTATTGGCTTTTATGCAATTGCTAAATGGGAGCTTGGCTTCTTCCCAGCATTATTATTGGCGATGGTAGTTTGCGCAATCTTTGGTGTGTTAATAGAACGTATTGCATATAAGCGCTTGCGCAACGCAACGCGAATTGCAGCATTAATTACAGCAATCGGTGTATCGCTATTGATTGAATATACGACTATTTTCTTCAGGGGCGCGCAGCCAGCGGCATATCCTGAAGTATTTAAAAATAGAACATTAGATATATTGGGTGTTCAAATAAGCAGTACCTCAATCTTAATTTTATCTGTCGCTGTCGTACTGATGATTCTTTTACAATTCATCGTACATAAAACAAAAATTGGGAAGGCGATGCGTGCGGTTTCACATGATGCAGATGCAGCACGTCTAATGGGTATTAACGTAGATAATACAATTTCTGCAACATTTGCAATTGGTTCAGCATTGGCGGGTGCTGCAGGGGTTATCTTCGGTGTGTACTATACAAAAATAGATCCTTTAATGGGTGTTATCCCAGGGGTTAAGGCATTCATTGCAGCGGTTCTTGGTGGTATTGGTATTATTCCAGGTGCGATGGTTGGCGGTATGTTACTAGGGGTCGTGGAATCCATGGTAAGTGCGCTTGGTTACTCTTTATGGCGCGATGCAGCGGCATTCGTTATTTTAATTTTAATCTTAATCTTCAGACCATCGGGTATCTTTGGTAAAAACGCCCGCGAGAAAGTGTAGGTGAGCGGTAATTATGAAAAAGTCTAAAATATTCTGGGGCTATGCCGTATTAGCGCTAGTCATCTATGCAGTTGTTCAGGCGCTTATTACAACAGGAACAATTGATATGTATTACAAAAATATGTTAATCACGATGTGTATTAACATCATGCTTGCAGTTAGTTTGCACATTGTCATTGGTATTACAGGCCAATTCTCGATTGGACATGCCGGTTTCTTAGCAGTTGGTGCGTATATTTCAGCCATTATTACAACAAAGCTAATGTTACCGTTCCCATTAGCCATATTCTTAGGGGCGCTTGCAGCAGCCGTGGCTGGTTTAATCGTAGGTATGCCAACACTGCGTTTAAAAGGTGACTATTTAGCAATTGCAACGTTAGGGTTTGCGGAAATTATTCGTATAGTCTTTTTAAATACGGACTATGTTGGTGGCGCAGCGGGCATGCAGGTTAAGTATTTATCAACTTGGACTTATGCATTCGTAGGAGTTGTTCTAACAATTTTAGTGATCGCAAACTTTACAAATTCGCGTCATGGTCGTGCGTGTATTTCCATTCGTGAAGACGAAATCGCAGCAGATGCAATGGGTATTAATACAACATATTATAAAGTGGTGGCGTTTGCGATTGGTTCATTCTTTGCAGGTCTTGCAGGGGCTATTTTCGCACATAATTTCTACATTATTCAACCAACAACTTTTGGTTTCTTAAAATCATTTGATATTTTAATTTACGTGGTACTTGGTGGTTTAGGGAGTCTTTCTGGTTCTGTTATAGCTGCCATTTTCTTGACGGTTGTATCAACATATTTAGCGAACTTCCCAGAAACACGTATGATTATTTACAGTTTGGTTCTCATATTCGTAATGCTTTATCGTCCAACGGGATTAATGGGGACAAAAGAAATAACGCACTTATTCAAGTTTGGTAAAAAAGGAGGTACAAAATAATGACTGGCAACCTTCTTATCAACGTTGAAAACATGGGCATTCAATTCGGTGGTTTAAAGGCGGTACAGGGTGTTAATATGTACCTAAATCGCGGTGAATTAGTCGGTCTTATAGGACCCAATGGTGCTGGGAAAACAACGAGCTTCAACATGCTAACAGGGGTGTATACGCCAACTGAAGGTATAATTACTTTCGATGGTAAAAAGATAAACGGCCTCGCACCTTACCAAGTAACACAAAAAGGAATCAGCCGTACGTTCCAAAATATCCGTCTATTTAAAGAACTATCTGTTTTAGATAATGTAAAAGTAGCGAACCATTCACTTGCAAGACACTCTATGTGGGCATCGATTTTTCGTCTACCGAATCACTTTAAAGGTGAAGCAGAAATGGAGCAGCAATCTTTTGAGTTCTTAAAAATCTTTGGCTTAGACATTTATAAAAATGAGCTTGCGAAAAACTTGCCATATGGGATGCAACGCCGCTTAGAAATTGCGCGTGCGTTAGCAGCAAATCCGAAATTATTATTACTGGATGAGCCAGCGGCAGGGATGAATCCACAAGAAACACACGACTTAATGGAATTAATTGCGTTTATTCGAAAAGAGTTTGGTTTAACTATTCTGCTGATCGAGCATGATATGAGTTTAGTAATGGGAATATGCGAACGTATTTATGTACTCGATCACGGCCAATTAATTGCAGACGGGACACCAGAGGAAATTCGCAACAATCCGAAGGTAATAGAAGCTTACCTAGGTGAGGAGGTTATCAGCTAATGCTAAAAGTACAAAATATTGATGTGTTCTACGGAAACATCCAAGCATTAAAGGGCCTCTCTTTAGAAGTAAACGAGGGTGAAATTGTAACGTTAATCGGTGCAAATGGTGCTGGTAAAAGTACATTATTAAAAACATTGTCAGGCTTACTAAAACCAAAGGGTGGCATCATTGAATATGAGGGCTTCTCGATTGCTGGGAAGGCCGCTCAATCGATTGTAAAATCAGGTATTTCACATGTACCAGAAGGTCGTCGTGTATTTGCCAATATGTCAGTAGAAGAAAACCTAGAGCTTGGCGCATATCTTCGTAATGATAAAGCGGGCATTAAAAAGGATATGGATCATGTATTCGAGTTATTCCCTCGTCTTGAGGAGCGTCGTAAGCAGCAATCAGGTACATTGTCCGGCGGTGAGCAACAGATGCTTGCAATGGGTCGAGCGTTAATGGCAAAACCGAAGCTACTATTAATGGATGAACCATCAATGGGTCTAGCACCATTGATGGTAAAAAATATCTTCAATATTATTGAAAAGGTCAATAATGAAGGTACAACAGTACTTCTTGTAGAACAGAATGCTAATATGGCGCTATCAGTAGCGAATCGTGCATATGTACTTGAAACAGGCCGTATCGTATTATCCGGTACAGCAAAAGAACTACAAGAAAGTGAACAAGTTAAAGCAGCATATCTAGGTGGTCTATAATAGGAGAGGAGGTGTCTCAAAAATTATTTGAGATACCTCCTTTCTATTTTTTTTGAATTGTTACGTGACGGATAGAATTGCGAAAATGGTGAATAAAATCGAAAGTGACGGATAGAAACGATGAAATGAAGGATAGGATAGCTAAAGCGAAGGATAGAGGTAGCGCCAGACCTTTATTTTTTGGTAAAGTGGCAGAAAGGAGTGAGGTTTATGCAGTATTCAGCACAATATTTTATCGATAAATTAAATTTAGTAGAGCATCCAGAAGGCGGTTACTATATTTCTTCGTTTAGATCGGCTGAGGAAATGGCGGTAAGGGATGTAACAAGACCAATTTATACGAGCATTTATTTTTTACTACGTTCACAGGATATTTCCCATTTACATCGTTTAAAATCAGATGAGCTTTGGTATTACCATGCAGGAAGTCCATTGACTGTCCATATGGTTTACCCTGATGGTACATATGAGGCCAAGAAGTTAGGGTTAAATATGGAGGCAGGGGAGGTACCCCAAGTAGCTGTGCCAAAAAATACGATTTTTGGCTCGTCTGTAGAGGATGCTAATACATTTAGTTTAGTAGGTTGTATGGTGGCTCCGGGCTTTGATTTTACGGACTTTGAATTGTTTACACAAGATGAGCTCTTAGCAGATTATCCGCAGCATGAAGCTGTCATCCGCAAAATGGCGTATAAGACAATTAAATAGCGATAACAGAGCCGACTCAAAGCACTTAGAGTCGACCTTTTCTGTGCGAAAGTAAAGTGTTTACGTCAAAGGGCGCTATAATTAATCGCCCTTTACTTATTGAACAACCTCTTGATTTACCACAAAATTTCTTCTGGGTAGTTAGCATTGATTTGGATCTCATGCAACGCTTTTTTGGTCGTTATCGCAGCTTCCATCAACTGTGATTTAAGTGTTACATATTCATCGTCCTCAAGCATTAATCGGAGAGCGAAGGCTGCTAAATGAGCTTTGCGTTCCTCGGAATTCAAACCTATGTATTCTAGATTTAGTATGTCTACATATTGTGTAGCGTAACGGAAAGTCAATGGAGTTTTCGTGTGGAGCATTCTTAAAAATACTAAATATTCATCATCCCCAAGCTCCTGCTCTAAGCATTCAGCAACTGACGCTTGGAACTTTCGAATGGTAGCAATATAAATATTCCACTCTGAAGAATCGATGAGCTCCTGATGCAAGCGGATAAAGTCATTCAATGCAATCGCCGTAAAAATAAGTTCTGGCCAAAGAACTTCAGTTGCATAATAGACATTTTTGTTTGGAAAAATGATTTCATGTTGTGTGAGTACACTTTTAGTGAGTCCATTACTAACAAATTCAAGCTGGTGATCACCTTGGGCCGCATGGCGAAGATTATAGCAAATACCAAGGATTCGCTGCCGCGCACCTTGGTAGTCGTAATATTTGTTTTCATCTCCAGTAACTTTATAAATTGCATTAATGAGTTGATCTAAATCCCAAAAGTCACCACTAATCCGTGCGCCTGTTAGCTGTTCGGTACTTTGAATTGAAAGCATAGCTCTATCCCCCTTAATTAGTATTATTTTGGTGTGTAATCCAGTAGTTTGAATAGTTCTGTTCGCTCTTTTTCAGTTAAATCACGCCACTGCCCAATTTTTAGATTGCCGAGTTTAATATTCATAATACGAATACGTTGTAGCCTTTTAACGGAATAGCCAAGTGCGGAACACATACGGCGAATTTGACGATTTAAGCCTTGCTCTAAAATAATTTTAAATACTTTATCTGAAATTTTTTCAACATAGCAAGGTAAAGTGGTTGTATCTAAAATATCAACCCCTGCCCCCATTTTTTTGATGAATTGCTCTGTAATAGGTTTATCGACTTGTACGATATATTCCTTTTCGTGATGGTTTTCTGCACGTAAAATTTTGTTTACAATATCACCATCATTTGTAAGTAATAATAATCCCTCAGATTCTTTGTCGAGACGACCAATATGAAAAATTCGCAAGGGATGATTAATAAAATCAACGACATTACCTTTTATATGCTGTTCAGTTGTACTTGTTATGCCAACTGGTTTATTTAACACAATATACACAAGTTGTTGTTCTTTTTTTACCTCTTCTCCATCTACGTAAACTAAATCACCTGCTTCTACTTGACTTCCAACAGTTGCAAGCTCCCCATTGATGGTTACCTTACCTTCTTCTATCCACTTATCAGCACCACGACGTGATACAATGCCAGTCTCACTCAAATATTTATTAATACGCATACCGTTCTCCTATACATTCATAATTATTTTAAGTATACATTATCGTTGGACGCGGCGTGAATCCTAGAAGCTTTTCTAGCAAAAATAATTTCACTGGAAAATAAATTCTAAAAAGTTGAAATTATTTTTTGTTTCTGACAATATATTGTGTAAGAGGGTTTCTATGAAAATATTGTTATTTCGATATAAAACAGCTATTTTTGTAGGTATTTTCTCATTATTTTGTGTAAAGGGGAGAAGTGAAATGGTTTATGCATTTCCAAACACTGAAGGATCGGTAGTTCAATTCAAAGAGAAATATGATAATTACATTGGTGGAGAATGGACACCCCCAGTGAAAGGCCAATACTTTGATAATGTTACTCCTGTTACTGGACAAGTTTTTACACAAGCAGCGCGCTCGACTGCTGAGGATATTGAACATGCACTTGATGCAGCACATGCCGCAAAAGATGCATGGGGCCAAACATCTGCAACAGAGCGTGCAAACATTTTACTTAAAATAGCGGACCGCATTGAACAAAACTTAGAAAAGTTAGCCGTTGCAGAAACATGGGATAACGGAAAAGCGGTACGTGAAACATTGAATGCAGATATCCCTCTAGCGATTGATCATTTCCGTTATTTTGCGGGAGCTTTACGTGCACAAGAAGGTGCATTAAGCCAAATAGATAATGATACAGTTGCTTATCACTTCCATGAACCTATTGGGGTAGTCGGTCAAATTATTCCTTGGAATTTCCCGTTATTAATGGCTGTTTGGAAGCTAGCGCCTGCACTTGCTGCCGGAAACTGTGTGGTGTTAAAGCCTGCAGAGCAAACACCAGTTTCGATTATGGTGTTAGTAGAACTAATTGGTGATTTATTGCCACCAGGCGTACTAAATGTTGTTAACGGTTTTGGTTTAGAAGCAGGTAAACCACTTGCATCCAATCCACGTATTGGAAAAATTGCCTTTACAGGTGAAACAACAACGGGTCGTTTAATCATGCAATATGCTTCGCAAAACCTTATTCCCGTAACGTTAGAATTGGGCGGAAAGTCTCCAAATATTTTCTTCGAAGATATTATGGATGAAGACGATGCCTTTTTAGATAAAGCAGTAGAAGGCTTTGTTTTATTTGCTCTTAACCAAGGAGAAGTATGTACATGTCCTTCACGTGCATTAATTCAAGAATCCATTTACGATAAGTTTATGGAGCGTGTACTGCAACGCGTAGAAGCCATTAAAGTTGGAAACCCACTAGATCCGAATACCATGATGGGTGCACAGGCTTCAAGTGAGCAAATGGAAAAAATCCTTTCCTATTTAGATATTGGTAAGCAAGAGGGCGCTGAGTGTCTGATTGGTGGGGAGAAAAATAATGTAGGCACAGGCTTCGAAAACGGCTACTACGTTAAGCCAACTGTTTTCAAAGGACATAACAAAATGCGTATTTTCCAAGAGGAAATCTTTGGGCCTGTTGTTGCAGTAACAACATTCAAAACGAAAGAAGAAGCTTTAGAAATTGCGAACGATACACTATATGGTTTAGGTTCTGGTATTTGGACACGTGATATGAATACAGCATATCGTTTTGGTCGAGGTATTCAAGCTGGTCGCGTTTGGACAAACTGCTACCATGCCTACCCAGCACATGCTGCATTCGGTGGGTACAAAATGTCAGGTATCGGTCGTGAGACGCATAAGATGATGCTTTCGCATTACCAACAAACGAAAAACTTATTAGTAAGCTATAGCGAAAACAAACTAGGTTTCTTCTAATCAGTAAGGGGGTGCAAAGGCGTGGTTGAACGTGTATTAGCAACGGAAGAAGCGCTGGCACTAATCAATTTATTGACAGAAAAACATGGACCGGTTATGTTTCATCAATCAGGCGGATGTTGTGATGGATCTTCTCCGATGTGTTATCCAGAGGGTGACCTAATATTGGGTGAACAGGATGTATGTCTCGGTGAGATTGGTGGGGTTCCATTTTATATGCATAGAAATCAATATGATTATTGGAAGCACACACAAATTATCTTAGACGTTGTTGACGGTAGAGGCGGTATGTTCTCCCTCGAGGGCGTAGAAGGTAAGCGGTTTTTAACAAGATCAAGAGCCTTTTCAACAGAAGAATTAAAAGAATTGGGCTTGATTCAGTAGTGTTTCGCAAAAGTTTTTTTGATCCTTAAAAGCAATAGCATAGAAATTAAAAAACAGCGGCAAAAGAACTTCAATGTTTTTTGTCGCTGTTTTTCTATGCTATTTTTTCTGCAAAAGTTTATGTAAATTAATATTATTTTGAGAGCTACGTAATAGTAAAAAAAGCTGCGACCGATCTCGTAAGGTTTCAGTGAATAACGATTTTTTAGTCGTCCTTTCAATCATAATAATCCCCCATTAATTACTGATTTATTTTATTAAACCATATAAAACCTAGTCACATACATTAATTTAAGTTTACTTTTTATGTTAATTGTTACAAAATGATTGAATCTTTCGGACGAAATATTACGTAAATAGTAAAAAGGAGCGTGTTTATGATGGATTTTGTTATAATTGAAAACCAATTTACACAAACGGTGGAGGACATAGCGAAGGCGGCTGGATGGTCGGTCGATCGTAAAATTATATTGGCCATTGCCAGTACGTATGTAGCAACGGGCAGAACCTTTGACGCTTTAAAATATAATGAAGTATTACAAGAGATAAAGAAGCAAACGTCATGGATGTCTCCACTAAGAGCAAACATTGGGTATAGTATTGCTGCAAACATAGTGGAACAAGATGATGTCAAGCAGGCAGTAAAAAATATACTTGTAAATGAAAAGATACTAAAGGAAGTAAAATTTAAAAGTGGGAATTTTAATTTTATAGCTGCTCAATTTTTAACAAAAATTGAAAGTGAGAAACAAGCACATGCACAAACGGCACGTGCTTTATATGAAGCGATTCGAAAACATCATCGATTTTTAACCTCTTTTGATGATATTCCTTATGCTGTATTACTAAGCAGCCCAACAGATGACGTTGTACTACGTGCGGAAACAATGAATTGTTATTATAAGGAGCTACGTACGTATTATTTCAATGCAGGAAATGAATTACAATGGCTATCTCAGGTGCTAACATTTATATCTCCACAATACGATAGTAACCTTGTGCCAAGCGTTGTTAATATTCGTGACATATTAAAAAAGCAAGATGTAAAAGTAAAAACGATGCACTATCCATTACTTGGATTTTTAGCAATTCTTCAAGTGAATAATGTGCAAATCCAGCAAATTACTGATTTGTACTATGAATTAAAGGGTATGAAATTATTAAAATGGCATCGTGAATTTGTGCTGTTTATGGCAATACAAATTGCTATTTATGATATGGCGAAGGTGCAACAGTCATTATCTATGTCCATAATGACATCTATCGAGCTTTTAATACAAGCACAACAGGCTGCGATGATGGCAGCAGTAACGGCAGCAGCTGTGGCATCTAATACGAGCTCTTCGTGATAGACTAATGAAGAGATTATTTTTCGGAGGTGCTTTTGAAAGATGAAAAAAACAATGCTTTGGGTAAATGGCCAGTGGCAAGACACGAAGGAATCGTATGACTTAAAATCACCCTATAGCGGTAAGATAATTGCAAAGGTTGCAAAGGCATCCGTTCAAGATGTTGAACGAGCAATAGAGGGTGCACAGGAGGCATTTCTAGCGTTCAAAAAGACAACAGCTTACGAACGTGCCGAAATTTTATATAAAGTTGTCGACATTATGCGACGTCGTAAAGAAGAATTAGCGGAGATATTGGCACATGAGGCAGGAAAACCTTTATCAGCAGGCTCAGCTGAAATTGATCGTACAATCGCGACATATCAATTCGCCGCTGAGGGAGCAAAGCAAGCAATGGGTGAAACTGTACCAATGGATGCCGCACCGGGAGCGGGCGATCGAATTGGCTGGACTAAGCGCGAATCATTAGGTGTTATTTCTGCCATTACACCTTTTAATTTTCCATTTAACTTAGTAGCGCATAAATTAGGTCCTGCTTTTGCAGCAGGCAATACAGTAGTGTTAAAGCCAGCGACACAAACACCATTAAGTGCAATTGTGATGGCCGAAATTTTTAAAAAAGCTGGCCTACCAGATGGTGTGTTACAAATTGTTACAGGTAGTGGAGGAGAGTTAAGTGATACACTCGTGACACATCCTTTTGTGAAGAAGGTGACATTCACTGGTAGTGGTAAGGTTGGACTGGGCATAAAAGAAAAATTAGGATTGCGAAAAGTAACGTTAGAGCTTGGTTCTAATGCTGCAGTAATTGTCGAGCCATCAACACCTATTGATAAAATAATAAAGCGTTGTGTCAGCGGTGCATTTAGTTTTGCTGGACAAGTTTGTATTTCATTACAACGTATATATGTGCATGCCTCTATTATTGAAGAATTTACAAATGCATTTGTACAAGAAACTGAAAAATTAGTCGTAGGTGATCCGCTCAATAAAAATACAGATGTTAGTGCAATGATTAATCCTGGTGAGGTAGAACGTATTCGCGTATGGATTGAAGAAGCCAAGGCACAAGGAGCTTTCGTAGCCACAGGTGGAACGTTCACGGAACGCACATTAACACCAACTGTTATGACGCATGTGACAGCTGATATGAAAATAATTTGTCAGGAAACATTCGCACCAATCGTCTCAATTGTTTCATATGAAACATTAGACGACGCTATTCGACTAGTGAATGAGTCGGAACTTGGCTTAAATGCAGGAATATATACGAATGTACTGCCAGATGCTTTACATGCGGCAGATGAATTACAAGCAGGCGCTATTATTATTAATGACATTCCAACTTTCAGGGTTGATAATATGCCATATGGTGGCGTGAAAATGAGTGGATACGGTCGTGAGGGTATAAGATGGGCAATTGAGGAAATGACAGATATGAAGTTCATTGCGATGAAAAAAACATTCTAGGTTTGCATCAAATCTTTTTGTACGATACTATGGCGGAAGAACATACAGGAAGGGAAGTTATTAGAACTATGACAAATAACGCTGTACCAATGGGCCAATCACGTACGGTTCAAACGCGTCTCGTATTACCGCCAGATACAAATAATCACAATTCCATTTTTGGTGGGAGAGTGTTAGCTTATATTGATGAAATTGCTGCGATTACAGCGATGAAACATGCAAAGGGCCATGTGGTAACAGCCTCAATTGATTCGGTTGATTTTTTATCTTCAGCTCATGTAGGGGATATTTTAGAAATTGAAAGCATTGTTTCTTCTACAGGACGTTCTTCAATGGAGGTTTATGTGCGGGTGATTTCACGTAATTTTGAAACAGGGGAAGAGAAGTTAACGACGGAATCTTTCGTAACAATGGTAGCGGTCGATGAAAAGGGCAAACCAAAGGCTATTCCAGCCATTATTCCTGAAACAGATGCTGAGAAACGTCTATTTGAAACAGGTCCTGCGCGGCGAGAACATCGTAAGCAAAAACGTGCTTTGGCACATTAAAACAATAAGGGAAATTGACTTGAATGTGTCAATTTCCCTTTTATATAGCTCGTATTAGAGCATAAAGAATTAAGTAATTATATATTTAATTCATTCACTACATTAATCAACGAGTCTGAAGAAGAGGAAACAAGTGTAGCACCTTGTGACAGCTCAGTAATTAAATTTGAAATGGCAGAAATATCCCGTGCAGTATTTACATATTGCTGCTGAATACCTGAAACAGCATCTGCAATATCATTAAATGATTTTGATAAATTTGTTTGTGTATCTACACTATGTTGAATCTTTTGGTCTACATTGATAACGGAACTTGCCATAGTTGCGATATTGCTTTCCGTTTCTTTAATAAGATGCGAAACGTTCTGTACGGCATTTTTTGTTTCCTCAGCAAGTTTACGGACTTCCTCAGCCACGACAGCGAAACCTTTTCCATGCTCACCTGCACGAGCTGCCTCAATGGAAGCATTTAACGCTAATAGATTGGTTTGATCTGCAATACCTGTAACTAGGCCTACAATTTCAGTGATCTTTTGTGAAGATGTACGTAATTGGTTCATCGTCACTTCAAGGCTATTGACACTTTGTAAAATGACATGTATTAAATCATTTTGCTCTTGTAATTGTTGTTGACCGCGACTAGATTTTTCTTTTGTATCTTCAACGAAGCTCAAACCTTGTTTTGTTGCTACGGCAATATCATCTGTCTGTGCAGAAATAACCATTAAAGAAGCAGCAGTTTCCTCACTAATAGCATTTAGCTCTTCTGCTGTACTTTGAATGGTTGTAACAAGTGAGTGCTTTGTTGCATCCGCCGCTGAACGAATGCGTTCTTCCTCTTTTTCGTATGCCTCAATAACAAGCTGTTGTTCAAAGTTAATGATTTTACAGAAAGCATTAATGGCACGAAGTGCATCATGCTTAGATATGTCTAATTCATTCGCAAATTTTGCAAACGTCGAAGTTAATGATTGGAAAGAGGCTATGTACCATTTAGATCGTAAACCAATACGCACATGTGTCTCTGCTATTGACTTTCTCTCGTTAATGTATGCGTCATTAATATGACTTTCGAAAATATCACTTAAATGTTTATGTAATGTAATTTTTAAACGGTCGATTTGTGAAGTTTTATAAATAATATCCAATAAATCTTGACTTAAACTAATGGCTTCATAAAATTGATCAACCATTTTAGGGATTAAATCTTTAGCTAAAGGTTGAAGTTGTTTAATAATGGCTAAATCTTCAGTTGTTAAATCTAATAACTGCAACTGCTTGTGAAGGTTTGGGTGGTTAGAAACATCTAATTGTACATTATGTTTATATTCCTCGGGCGATAATAAAATTGAGTAGCTAGAATTGTTCTTTTTTGTAAACCAACTCATGGTTGTCTGCTCCATTCTTAATAAATCCATAATAAATATATCAAGTGAAATGTCTTTCAATTGCTAGGTATATAAATTTGCAAAATATATGCTATTTAATATATTCTACTATTTTTAGTAGCAAATTTGGTTAAAAGTTTAGTTTATTTCTATATTTTTTGCATTAATTTCAAATGATTGTCGTTTAAAAGTCATGAAATAGATTTTTTATAGAAGAAAAAGCAGTTTGAATTTCATATGACAAACATGTAAAATACGAACTGTTTAGTTTGATAAATAATTGTACGTGAAAATATCAAAATAAGATTTGTTAAAAGGAGACTTTACATGGAGAAGAAGCGTTTTAAGTTTGTAATTCCTGTCATGGTGATTGTCGCAATTGGCTCCGTTTTTATGTTAAATAACTATTATGCGGAAGTACCAGAAATAGAACAACTTTTAATTACCGTTGGTGCAACTTTAGTATCAGGGGTACTTGCCTATTTTTTATTTCCACAACAAGGGGAAAATAAAGTGGATGATCGAGGGCCGTATTAATCATAGTGGGACTATCCAATAAAAAAGTATGCTAGGAGTACTCCACTCCTGGCATACTTTTTTAAAAATATAAAGGTAAAAAACCAAGTAGACTCCTGTGGAAAAGTGAAGCACGAGTCCCAACAGAGAGCGTCAATTCGAAGGATTTTTAGGATGCTCGCTTTTTTAGGGTTTAAATAGCTTAAACCAGCCTTTGTATTTAAAAAATGACAGCATAAAGACGACTATTAATAGCATAATACCAAGAATGATAAAGTAGCTGTATCGACCGTGGAGCTCCGGCATAATATCAAAATTCATCCCGTAAACACCAGCAATAAATGTTAGCGGAATAAAAATGGTGGAAACAATTGTTAACGTCATCATAATACCATTCATGCGACTGGAGCTCATCGCCATATAACTATCGCGCATATCGGCTGTAAGCTCACGATTGGATTCAACAATCTCTGTTAGTTTAACTAAATGATCGTGAATATCACCGAAATAGGCTCGTTCAGATTTTTTTAGTGCAAAGCGATAAGAGCTAAGTACCCGATATAATAGGTCTCGCATGGGTAAAATAGTTCTTCGTAAATGCAGTAAATCACTACGGAACTCAAATACAATCTGCATGGCATTTACACTGTTTTGATAGGTGAGTTCATCTTCAAGTGCATTTAGATGATCTTCAATCTTATAGACAAGTGGGAAATAGCTATCGACAATTTTATCAATCGTCTGGTAGGTTAGAAATACAGTTCCACGCTCCCAATCCTTTGGTTGCTCTTCTAAAAGTTTTTGCACCTTATCTATTTCTGGTGTCTCATTTTTGTGGAACGTAACGATAAACTTATCAGAGACAAAGATATTTAATTCCTCAGCTATTAGGGTTTCCTCGTTAAGTCTATGAATAACGAAAAAATGATAATCATCATAAAAATCGAGCTTTGGCCGTTGCAAACGCATTAAGCAATCTTCAATGGCTAATGGATGAAAATGAAAGAAAGTATCGAGTAAAAGCTCTTCCTCAATGGTTGGGCAATTAAAATCAACCCAGAACCATTCAAAGTGATTATTTTTAATATCTGCTAGCGAAAATCCCTTTAATAATTGTTGATTTTTCGAAATGCCCATTGTGCGAATCACGGCATTCACCTCAATTCTGTTTATAAACGGATGCTACCTCCTACTTTAAAACTAATAGCATGCGAGACATCTATGGGGGAGATAGCACTCATTAGTAACCGGTTGATCCAGGTACACATAGATTTGATGGGAGATCACGGCAGGATGAGTACATGAAATCTTCTCGGAACGTCAACACTAGGACGTCCTGTGTGTCAGTATCGCCAACTATTAGAGTATGTCTTTATAGCATACCCAACCGGCAAATAATGTTGTTGCAAAAAATCTGGACGGTTGTGTAAAGCCAGCTTGTTGTAACAGCGTTAAAATTTCCTCTTCTTGCATAAATGATAGAGCGCGTATGGACTGCTCCATATTAGCCACTTCTGAGGCTGAAAGCTTGGTATGTTGTAGCCAATAGGCACGCCATAAATCAAACTGTAACTCCGTTTCAGTTGAGTTTAGCTGCCCGTATTTAGATACAAGGACAAAGGGTGCTCCAGGTTTTAAATGCTTCGCAATTTCTTTTAATGTTGCAAGTTTCTCTTCATAAGTTTCGATAAAATGCAGAACTAATATACAACTGGCAGCATCAAACTTTGTTATTGGTAATGGTGTTTCTAGTATAGTGCCTTGAAATAAGGAAATATTATTTGGTAACAGTTTTAAGCGTTCTTCTGCAATTAGGAGCATTGCTTGTGCAGGATCTACACCGACAAAGGACCAGTGAGGTCTTTGTTCGGCAAGCTGTAAAATTTCATTGCCGCTTCCCGAGCCAAGTACTAAAAACGTAGCTTCCTCAGACAGGTTGGATCGGTAAAAGGTTTGTGTTAAACGTAGCATTGCATCATAGCTTGGTAACGTACGTCGAATACCTTTTTCATATTCGTTTGCGAGTGTGTTATTAAATTCCATCATGTATCACATACCTTTCAAAAAATTTTTAAAAATTTTAATATGCATGAAACTATTTAGGGTATAGTTCCGTAAATAGTAGTACAAATAAAAAAGACAAATAAAAAAGGAAGGTTGATATAAATGGAGGCAAAATGGTCTAAGGTAATCATACATGCAAGTGCGTTTTTTGCGCCATGGTTAGTACCGATTATTTTTTTCTTAATTAGTTCTGATGATGAAATAAAAGCAGTTTCCATTCAAGCTTTGCTATTCCAAATCGTGATGTGGGTATTAATTGCAATTGCAGGTATTTTAAGTTTTGTGATAATCGGTTTACCTTTCTTACTGATTTTTATCATTATGTTATTCGTCGTACCAATTATCGGTATTGTGAAGGCTTTATCTGATGAGCCTTGGCGCTACCCGATTGTTGGCCGCTGGGTATAATTTCTATAGACGCAAGTATATGCTAGATGCATATGCTTGCGTTTTTTCTATAGGTGAAAAGGGTAGGCTATAATTATGAACTCCGCTTTAACTTTTTTCTTTATTGTTTCATGTGACAAACTTAGCGAAGAGATTTAATTTCTTTGGTGATCATTGGAAAAGAGCGTATCTCCTAACCCCAGATGGGCCAGTGACGCTATTGCCTGATGATAAATCGTACTTAATTGAGGGCGAAATGATACTTGCAACTTTTCAATGTGCTTATTAATTGCAATTATTTTCAAGCGTTCTGTATAATATACTCAAAGATAGTCAAAGATAGTCAAAGTCAGTGCAGTTAGCGAGGTGTATTCCTAAAATGCGTAATATTTCAGACATCATAGAAGGCTACTTAAAGCAAGTACTTGAATTAGGTGGAGAAGGGCATATTGAAATTAAACGTAGTGAAATTGCCGATAAATTTCAATGTGTACCGTCCCAAATAAATTATGTAATTAATACAAGATTTACTGCTGAGCGTGGTTACCTTGTTGAAAGTAAACGTGGCGGGGGTGGATACATTCGAATTTTACGTGTCCGTGCAAACTCACAAATTGATTTGATTGATGATGTACTCTTTCATATTGAAGGTGGAGCATCTCAGACAGTGGCAGAAGATGTAGTTTATCGTTTAATTGATGAGCAGGTAATTTCGAAACGAGAAGCGAAATTAATGTTAGCGGCAGTTGATCGCTCGACATTAGATTTACAATTACCTTTACGGGATAACATTCGTGCGAATATTTTACGTGCGATGTTAACAACGATTAAATACGAAAAGCAAAAGTAAAGAGGTGATGGAAATGATATGCGAACATTGCAAGCAGCGTAATGCGACAGTAACTGTAACACAAGTTCAAAATAGTCAGAAGATGGAACATCATTATTGTGACGTCTGCGCTTCGCAGTTCCATCCATTTCATGCAGAGTTTAAGCAAGAGCCAGTTTCAATTCAACAATTATTATCCAATTGGTTCGGCTCACCAACGTGGCAACAAAAAGTTGGCGAAAAGCAACAAGCACCACCCCAGCAACAGACGTGCACATACTGTGGGTTTACGTATAAGCGATTTTTAAAAGAGGGGAAATTTGGCTGCCCTAGTTGTTATGACACTTTTGCTGAGCATTTGCCAAAGCTCTTTAACCGTATTCAGGCTGGACCTCAGCATATTGGCAAAATGCCAGGTGCTCATAGCAATGTCTATGTCGTAAAAAAACAAATTGAAGATATTCGCAAACGGATGAAAGATGCCGTAGACGAAGAACAATTTGAAGAGGCTGCGAAGCTTCGGGATGAGGCAAAGGAACTCGAAAATCAGCTACAATTCGAAGGTGGTGATGTGTCGTGATGATTGAGCCATTTTTAGAGAGTGCTACACCTGTATGGATGCATGTAGAAGATGATTATTCAGATATTGTCATAAGTACACGCATTCGCCTTGCTCGGAATTTAGATGGGTACCGTTTCCCACTCGTTTTCTCAGAGGATGAAGCACTACAGGTGGAGCAAGCAGTTACACACGCTATACAAGACAGTTCTAAACTCCTTGAAAGGTACTCTTATTTTGCTATAAAAGATTTAACACCATTACAACGACAAATCCTAGTTGAAAAGCATTTAATTAGTCCGCAGTTAGCAAAAAAAGAGTTAGTTGGCTCAATGCTACTATCTGAGGATGAATCCATTAGCATCATGGTGAACGAAGAAGACCACTTACGCATTCAATGTATGACAGCAAGTTTTCAACTTCAAAAGGCATACGAACAGGCCAATAAAATTGATCGTGCCTTAGAAGGGGCACTACCCTATGCATTTCGAGATAATTTTGGCTATTTAACAAGTTGCCCAACGAATATTGGTACAGGACTTCGGGCTTCTGTCATGATGCATCTCCCAGTACTAACATTAACTGGTCAGATGAATCAAATAATAAATGCCATGACACGATTAGGAATGACGGTTAGGGGAATATATGGAGAAGGTAGTGAAAATTTAGGAAATGTTTACCAAGTGTCGAATCAGATTACCCTTGGAAAAACAGAAGATGATATTTTAGCAGACATCCAAAGTGTGGCCGAAAAAATTATTCAAAAAGAACGGCAGGCAAGAGGTAAGCTGATGGATAAGGCAGAACTTGCTTTAGAAGATCGTATTTACCGTGCTTTAGGCACCCTGACTCATGCTCGCATTTTAACGAGTGAGGAAGCGGCTACCTGTTTATCAAATGTACGTTTAGGAGTGGATTTAAAGTTGATTGATGGCATAAAGGCCGCAACTTTAAATGAATGTATTGTCTGTATGCAACCTGGATTTTTACAGCATTATGCAGGCGAGGCACTACCTCCGTCCGAACGTGACCGAGTACGAGCGAAGATGCTTCGTGAGGCATTATTTCAAGAAACTTTGAGTAAGCCTACTATAGGGGGAAAAGGAGAGGATTCATATGATGTTTAATCGTTTTACACAACGCGCACAAAAAGTATTACAGCTTGCACAGGAAGAGGCGATTCGTTGGAAACACGAATCAATAGGGACTGAGCATATTCTTTTAGGGCTTATTCGTGAAGGCGGGGGTATTGCAGCGAAGGCATTAGAAGCCATTGATATTAGCCCTCAAATGATAGAAGCTGGCATTGAAGAATTAGTTGGCAAAGGTACAGAGGATGTTGGCCCGATTGTTCACTATACACCTCGTGCTAAAAAGGTAATTGAACTATCAGTCGATGAATCACGTAAATTAGGTCATTCTTATATCGGTACAGAGCATTTACTATTAGCATTAATTCGTGAAGGCGAAGGTGTGGCAGCTCGCGTCTTAAATAATGCGGGTGTCGGTTTAAACAAAGCACGTCAGCAAGTATTACTGTTACTTGGTAATAACGATAATGCGCAATCTGGTCAGCAAGCAGCACAGGCTGCTAATACACCTACATTGGATAGCCTAGCGCGTGATTTAACGCAAATCGCACGTGAAGGTTCATTAGACCCTGTTATTGGTCGCAGTAAAGAAATCACACGCGTTATTGAAGTACTATCGCGCCGTACAAAAAATAACCCCGTTTTAATTGGTGAGCCAGGGGTGGGTAAAACGGCGATTGCAGAAGGTTTAGCGCAGCAAATTATTAATAATGAGGTGCCGGAAATCCTTCGTGATAAACGTGTGATGACCCTTGATATGGGGACAGTTGTTGCAGGTACTAAATACCGTGGTGAATTTGAGGATCGTCTAAAAAAAGTAATGGATGAGATTCGCCAAGCAGGTAATGTTATCTTATTCATTGATGAATTGCATACATTAATCGGTGCTGGAGGTGCGGAAGGTGCAATTGATGCATCAAATATTTTAAAACCATCATTAGCACGTGGTGAACTGCAATGTATCGGTGCAACAACTTTAGATGAGTACCGTAAATACATTGAAAAGGATGCTGCTTTAGAGCGTCGCTTCCAGCCAATTCAAGTAGATGAGCCAACTGTTGAAGAGGCTATTCAAATCATCCATGGTTTACGTGATCGTTATGAGGCACATCATCGTGTGAAAATTACAGATGAAGCTATTGAGGCAGCAGCGAAAATGGGTGATCGCTATATTTCGGATCGCTTCTTACCAGATAAAGCAATTGACTTAATTGATGAAGCAGGTTCTAAAGTACGCTTGCGTTCATTTGCAGTACCGCCAAATTTAAAGGCGCTGGAAGATAAGCTTGAAAATGTTCGTTCTGAAAAAAATGCAGCTGTTTCTGGTCAAGAATTTGAAAAAGCAGCTTCTTTAAGAGATACAGAGCAGAAGTTAAAAGACGAAATTGAAACAACACGCAAAACATGGAAAGAAGAACAGGGGAAAGCGGAATCCAAGGTAACTGTGGACGATGTGGCAGCGGTTGTATCGATGTGGACGGGAATACCAGTAGCGAAAATCGCACACGAAGAATCAGCGAAGCTTTTACAACTTGAAGAGGAGTTACACAAACGCGTTGTTGGTCAAAGCGAAGCAGTAGAAGCAATCTCTCGTGCAATTCGTCGTGCAAGAGCAGGCTTAAAGGATCCGAAACGTCCAATTGGCTCATTCATTTTCCTTGGTCCTACAGGTGTCGGTAAAACAGAGCTAGCTAGAGCGCTTGCCGAAGTAATGTTCGGCGATGAAGATGCGATGATTCGTGTTGACATGTCAGAGTACATGGAGAAACATTCGACATCACGTTTAGTTGGTTCACCTCCGGGCTATGTCGGCTTTGACGATGGTGGTCAACTTACAGAAAAAGTTCGCCGTAAACCATATTCTGTTGTGTTACTTGATGAAATTGAAAAGGCACATCCAGATGTTTTCAATATATTATTACAAGTGCTAGAAGATGGCCGTTTAACAGATTCTAAAGGCCGTGTGGTTGATTTCCGAAATACGGTGGTCATTATGACATCAAACGTTGGCGCGGATGCATTAAAATATCAAAAAAACCTAGGTTTCAGTTTAGGTGGCTCGGAGTCGAAGCATAAAGATATGAAGGGCACGATGTTAGAAGAGCTGAAAAAAGCTTTCCGCCCAGAATTCTTAAATCGTATTGACGAAATGATTGTCTTCCACTCATTAGAAAAAGGACACTTAAAAGAAATCGTATCGATGATGGCAAACGCTTTAACAAAACGTTTAAAAGAACAAGACATTTCGCTTGAGTTAACAGATTCAGCACTTGAGAAAATTGCGGATGAAGGTTACGATCCACAATACGGTGCCCGTCCAATTCGTCGTGCACTGCAAAAACAAGTGGAAGACCGTTTGTCGGAAGAACTTCTTAAGGGTAATGTTGAAAAAGGAAATCAAGTTATTATCGATTATGTGAACGATGAGTTTGTCGTGAAGAAAAAAGAGAGTGTCTCAATTTCAAAATAATTGTTGTGAATTATAGAAGAAATTGGGGCGTCAGTAATCGAGTAAAAATTTACTTTATGAAAAGGCAGCGAGGCCATAGTGCTAAGCTGTCTTTTTTTATGTAAAATAGAAATAAGAACAAATATTCGAGGTGATAGTAATTATGGCAAAGAAAAAAACAAAATTTGTATGCTCGGGTTGTGGCTATGAATCTGCAAAATGGATGGGAAGATGTCCGGGTTGTGGGGAATGGAACAAGATGGTGGAAGAGGTTGAGGTCGTAGCGAAGGGGCCACGTGGAGCATTCCAGCATTCTGCAACTGTTACGCAAAAAGCGCTACCAATTATGCAGATAGAGGCGGCGGAGGAATCTCGTGTAGCAACAGAAATGGGCGAGTTGAACCGTGTTTTGGGTGGTGGTATCGTGCCTGGATCACTTGTATTAATCGGTGGGGATCCTGGGATTGGAAAGTCAACACTACTTTTACAGGTGTCAGCGCTGTTGTCGAATAAAGGGCATCGCGTGCTTTATATTTCTGGTGAGGAATCGATTCGTCAAACGAAGTTGCGTGCTGAGCGTTTAGGCGTAATGTCACAGGAGCTTTATATTTATTCAGAGACGAATTTAGAGTTGTTAAATCAAACAATTGATGATGTACAGCCGAAGTTTGTTATTGTGGATTCTATTCAAACCGTTTTTCATCCAGAAGTGACAAGTGCGCCTGGTAGCGTGTCACAAGTACGTGAATGTACAGCAGAGTTGATGCGTATTGCGAAAACAAAAGGCATTGCAATTTTCTTAGTAGGTCATGTGACGAAGGAGGGGCAAATTGCTGGTCCACGTATATTAGAGCATATGGTTGATACAGTGTTATATTTTGAGGGCGAACGTCATCATAACCATCGTATTTTACGAAGTCAGAAAAATCGCTTTGGCTCTACTAATGAAATTGCTATTTTCGAAATGCTACAAGGTGGCTTAAAGGAAGTCTTAAATCCGTCGGAGCTATTTTTACAGGAACGTTCGCAAGGTGCGGCGGGTTCAACAATTGTGGCATCAATGGAAGGAACGCGCCCAATTTTAGTAGAAATTCAATCACTTGTGACACCAACAAGCTTTAATTACCCAAAACGCATGGCAACTGGGGTGGATCAGAACCGCGTACAATTACTCATGGCAGTACTTGAAAAGCGGATGGGGCTCATGCTGCAAGCGCAAGATGCATATATTAAAGTTGCTGGCGGGGTGAAGCTTGATGAGCCAGCGATTGACCTTGCTGTGTTGACGAGTATTGTTTCAAGTTTTAAGGATCAAGCAGTCAGAGGTACAGATTGTTTTATTGGGGAAGTAGGCCTAACCGGGGAGGTCCGCCGTGTATCTCGTATCGAACAGCGCGTTATAGAAGCAGCAAAACTCGGTTTTAAACGTGTATTCATCCCTACTTCTAATATCGGTGGATGGGATTTCCCACAAGGTATTGAAGTTGTCGGTGTTGAAACGATAAAAGATGCATTGCATGCATGCTTCAGAGAGGTATAAAGAAATTGTGCATGTTGGACAATGCGCCGACATGCACTTTTACTTCATCGATTCATCAATCACTTCAGTTAAATGTCCTACAAAAACCAATAAAAACTATCGGAAGACTTTATATCTTTCGGTAGACTTCAAAATCTTCAGTGATGGAAGGTGAAATTAAAGATAATTTAATGGGTTCAGGAAAGATTTTCTACAGTAAACTATGTATAATCAAATATAAGAATGGGAGGTGACAGCTTGTGAAAAAGTTTATTCAAATTGCCTTTTTACTAATCGGAGGAGCTTTAGGCTTTGTTTTCTTACCGCCATTATACGAATTGCTTCATTTATCTTCTAATCCTTGGCTTGATAATCCTTACGTATCTGTAGCTTTAGGGGCACTTTTACTATTTACATTATCGTTTGCATTTTCTGATTATTTTGTACGGCTGATTAGCTGGATGGAAGAGGTGCTGTTTAAAGTACCCGTTGGTGACTTATTATTTGGTACACTCGGGCTGATTATCGGACTCATTGTCGCTTATTTTTTAGGCTTTGCGATTGATAGTGTACAATTTGTAAAATTACCGGTCATTACGGAGGTTGTACCGATAGTCCTGTCATTTGTACTTGGATATTTGGGCTTTCGTGTCGGTTTTAAAAAACGCGACGAACTGCTGCAGTTATTTACATTGCGTGGTAATAACGCCAAAAAGAAAGCGAATGAGGGTGTTGATGTACAAGAAATACGAGGTAGCTATAAGCTTTTAGATACAAGTGTTATTATTGATGGGCGCATTGCAGATATTTCTGAAACAGGCTTTATTGAAGGGATATTAGTTGTGCCACAGTTTGTGTTAACGGAGCTTCAACATATAGCAGATTCTTCGGATACGCTAAAACGAACAAGAGGTCGCCGTGGTTTAGATATTTTAAAAAAGCTGCAAGATGAACGCATGACGAAGGTCGAGATTACGGAAGAAGACTTTGAAGATGTACAGGAAGTAGACTTAAAGCTTGTGCGACTTGCAAAGAAAATGGGTAAGGGTACACAAATCGTTACAAATGACTTCAACCTTAACAAAGTATGTGAGTTACACCAAGTGAAAGTTTTAAATATTAATGATTTAGCGAATGCAGTAAAGCCCGTTGTTATTCCAGGTGAGGATATGCAAGTAGTTGTTATTAAGGACGGAAAAGAGCATAACCAAGGCGTCGCTTATTTAGATGATGGTACGATGATTGTCGTAGAAGGTGGTCGAAGCTATATAGGACAGGCAATTACAGTAACAGTAACGAGTGTTCTGCAAACATCAGCAGGTCGTATGATCTTTGCCAAACCAAAGGATGATTAGGAAGTGGGAAAGTTGCAATATGAAGTAGTATTACCTGCTGCTGGTAGCGGAAAGCGAATGGGTGCAGGACAAAATAAATTGTTTTTAAAGCTCTTAGAGAAACCTATTTTAATACACACATTAGAAGTATTTGAACAAGACGAACAGTGTACAGGCATTTGGCTTGCAGTGAAGCCAGAAGAACGAGCAATCATTCAAGAATTGCTCGTGACATTTGGCATCTCTAAGGTTAAGGGTTTACCTGATGGTGGGGCTGAGCGTCAACATTCGGTCCATTCCTGTATGAAGGAAATGGAGCAAGTTGATATTGTTCTTGTACATGATGCTGCACGGCCTTTTATTAGCCATGATATTATTGCAAATCTTGTACAAAGTGCACACGATTTTGGTGCTGCCATTGCGGGGGTACGTGCGAAGGATACAATGAAAAAGGTACGTAATGGAGTCATTGAGGAGACGGTAGACCGTGAAAGTCTCTGGATGATTCAAACACCCCAAGCCTTTCAATTTGATTTAATTGTGGAAGCGGAAGATGTCGCGGAAAAAATAGGTTTCCTTGGTACGGATGAAGCAATGTTAGTCGAACGTCTCGGTCATGCAGTGCACATCGTGGAAAGCAGTTATGAAAATGTGAAGATGACAACGAAAGAAGATTTAGTTTTTGGTGAAGCCATTTTACGTAAACGTGCATTAGAAACGTTATAAAGAATAAATATAAAATCTCGTCAGGCTGATTGGCTGATGAGATTTTTTAACGTAAAATTAAATGACGTATAAAACATAAATGGAGGCATCTTTCATAAAACGAACACTTAATCTACCTTGCTATACTTTAACTTTTAAATTCGTTTGCTATCTAGCAATATAAACAATTTCAATAGTGAGCTGATGGTTTAGCTGACAGCTCAATTTCCTAGGAAATATGTTAAAATGTGAGGGTATGATTATTCAGATAAAATATAACAATGGAAGAAGGTGAGCGCTGCTACAATCATCTGTGTTGTAGTAGCAGAATTGTATGTTTCGAATTGGACAAGGATTTGATGTACATGCATTTGAAGAAGGGCGCCCATTAATTATAGGTGGTATAACTATTCCACATGAAAAGGGATTAGTTGGTCATTCAGATGCAGACGTATTATTACACACAGTAACAGATGCGGCACTTGGTGCAATCGGCGAGGGGGACATTGGCCGTCATTTTCCTGATACTGATCCAGCATTTAAGGATGCAGATTCAGCAAAATTACTTGAGCATATTTGGAAAATTGTTGAGGATAGAGGTTATGTGCTAGGGAATGTAGACTGCACAATTATGGCGCAGCGTCCGAAAATGGCACCATATATTGAACAAATGCAAAATCGTATTGCCGAATTACTTCATGCAGAACCTTCGCAGGTGAATGTTAAGGCAACTACGACTGAGCGATTAGGTTTTACGGGCCGTGAAGAAGGTATCGCCTCTATGGCAACAATTTTATTAATGAAAAAATAAAATGAAGGCGTGAGCATTATTCCTAAACACGCGCTACTTTTATTTCCTATACTACAGTGGTAAAATGAACAAAGTTAAAAGGTCGGAATTTTTTTAGACGAACATTTAGGAGGCTTTTAATTATGACGAAAGAAGTTCGCGTTCGCTATGCACCATCACCAACAGGTTTCTTACATATTGGTGGGGCGCGTACAGCGTTATTCAACTATTTATATGCAAGACATCACAACGGAAAATTTATCGTACGTATTGAGGATACAGATATCGAGCGTAATGTAGAAGGCGGGGAGGCATCTCAGCTAGACAACTTAAAGTGGTTAGGCATTGAATATGATGAATCTATCGATATTGGTGGTCCATATGCGCCTTATCGTCAAATGGAGCGTCTAGATACTTATAAAGAGCATGCACAAAAGCTATTAGATCAAGGCTTAGCTTATAAATGTTTCTGTTCATCAGAAAAGCTAGAAGCATCGCGTGAAGAACAAAAGGCTCGTGGCGTTGCAGCTCCAACTTATGATGGGACTTGCCGTCATTTATCGGCTGAAGAAGTAGCGGCTAAAGAAGCAGCTGGTGAACAATATACAATTCGTATGCGTGTACCTGAAAATGTAACATATGAATTTGAAGATTTAGTACGTGGCCAAGTTACATTCGAATCAAAAGATGTCGGTGACTGGGTACTCGTAAAAGCGAATGGTATTCCGACATATAATTACGCAGTAGTATTAGATGATCACTTTATGGAAATCTCACACGTTTTCCGTGGTGAAGAGCATTTATCAAACACGCCAAAGCAAATGATGATTTTTGATGCGTTCGGTTGGGAATATCCACGCTTCGGTCATATGACATTAATCATTAACGAAAATCGCAAAAAATTATCAAAACGTGATGAATCAATTATTCAATTCGTGACGCAATATAAAGATCTTGGTTACCTTCCAGAAGCCATGTTTAACTTCTTTGCATTATTAGGCTGGTCTCCAGAAGGGGAAGAAGAGATTTTCTCGAAAGATCAATTAATTGAAATGTTTGATGAGAAACGATTATCTAAATCACCATCTATGTTCGATAAGCAAAAGCTAACTTGGATGAATAATCAGTACATCAAAAAATTATCATTAGAAAAAGTCGTGGCCTTATCTTTACCACACTTACAAAAAGCAGGCTTATTGCCTGAAGAGTTATCAGCAGAAGAGCGTGCTTGGGCAACTGATTTAATTGCACTTTATCATGAACAAATGAGCTTTGGTGCGGAAATTGTGGAACTGTCTAGCCTATTCTTCAACGACCATATTGAATATAATGAAGAAGCAAATGAAGTCTTAACTGGTGAGCAAGTACCAGAAGTAATGGCAGCATTTAAAGTACAACTTGAAGGCTTAGAAGAATTTACGCCAGAAACTGTAAAGGCAGCTATTAAAGCTGTACAAAAAGAAACAGGTCATAAAGGCAAAAACTTATTCATGCCAATCCGCGTTGTCACTACAGGTGAAACACATGGCCCTGAATTGCCTAATGCTATTTGTTTAATTGGTAAAGAAAAAACGATTGCTCGCGTAGAAAAATACGCGCAATAATAGAATTTTATTGACAATTGGTTTCTTCCATGTAAAATGAATTTAACTTTTAAAAATTCGCATATATTAAGTTTAATCTCATATTTTAAAGTGTTGATAAGGAGAAGTACGTAGCGCATGCTCTAAAGAGAAGACCATCACCGGCTGAAAGTGGTCTGAGCCAAGGCAAAACCGAAATGCACCTTTGAGTGTAGAGCTGAACGTTAAGTAGGCTTTATCGATTCGTTCCCGTTACAGAACGTCCAGAGTGGAGGGCCTTTGCCTTCAATCAGAGTGGAACCGCGCAAATTTAGCGTCTCTGTCATTCCTTCATAGGAATGATAGGGACGTTTTTTTGTTATTCAGTAGATGGTTAAATGACTGAATGGGGCCCTCAAGCTTAGTGGTTGCTTCTTTCGGCAATTTATCTGTATGAAAGTGTAGTGGCTGGTGCAATCCCTAGGGGCAATTGATTGTTGAAATTGCTGAAGGAGCAAGACAAATCAAAATTGAAAAGGGGGAGTTTTTTATGTTTAAAAGAATGAAGGAAGATGTAGAAACGATTTTCGAAAATGATCCAGCGGCACGCAGTGTGCTGGAAGTTGTATTAACATATTCAGGTTTACATGCTACGTGGGCGCATCGTATTGCTCACTGGTTCTTTAAAAAACGTTTTTATTTTATTGCACGTTCGATATCACAAATAAGTCGCTTCTTTACAGGAATTGAAATTCATCCCGGTGCAAAAATTGGTCGTCGCTTCTTTATAGACCATGGTATGGGGGTGGTTATAGGTGAAACCTGTGAGATTGGTGATAATGTTACGCTTTATCAAGGTGTCACACTAGGTGGTACAGGGAAAGAAAAAGGGAAACGCCATCCGACATTACAGAATAATGTACTAGTGGCAACAGGTGCAAAAGTATTAGGTTCGATTACAATTGGTGAGAATAGTAAAATTGGTGCAGGATCAGTTGTATTAAAAGAGGTACCGCCGAATGCTACGGTTGTTGGTATCCCTGGTAAAATTGTGATGAAAGATGGTGTTCGTCTAGAGAAAAAACTAGACCATCAAAATATTCCTGACCCTGTAGAGGAACGTTGTCAAGGTTTCGAGAAGCAAATAGCAGCATTGCAAGAGGAGATCGGACACTTACAAAAGGAGAGAGAAACGCAATGAGTATCCAAATTTTTAACTCATTAAAAAGACAAAAAGAAACTTTCGTACCGTTAGAAGAAGGCAAAGTTAAAATGTACGTGTGCGGTCCGACAGTTTATAACTATATTCATATTGGGAATTCCCGCCCTGTAATTGTTTATGATACTGTACGTCGATATTTTCAATACAAGGGCTATGAAGTGAAATTTGTTTCAAATTTCACGGATGTTGACGACAAAATTATTAAAGCCGCAAACGAGCTTGGTGAGGAAGTTCAAGAGCTAACAGACCGTTTTATTGCTGCGTATTTTGAAGACGTTACAGCATTAGGTTGCAAAAAGGCAGATGTGCACCCTCGTGTTACAGAACATATGGACGATATTATTGATTTCATAAAAGTTTTAATTGATAAGGGCTATGCTTATGAGTCGGCGGGAGATGTTTATTATCGAACACGTAAATTCGACGGTTATGGCAAGTTATCACATCAATCTGTGGACGATTTAAAGATTGGTGCTCGTATTGAAGCGGGTGAGAAGAAAGACGATGCGTTAGATTTTGCTTTATGGAAAGCGGCTAAGCCTGATGAAATTTACTGGGAAAGTCCTTGGGGCAAAGGACGTCCAGGTTGGCATATAGAGTGCTCCGTTATGGCCCGCGAGCATCTAGGTGATACAATTGATATTCATGCAGGGGGTCAAGATTTAACATTCCCACATCATGAAAATGAAATTGCCCAATCAGAAGCACATAACGACAAAACGTTTGCGCGTTACTGGATGCATAATGGGTATATTAATATTGATAATGAAAAAATGTCAAAATCCCTTGGTAATTTTGTACTTGTAAACGATATTCGTAAACAGATTGACCCACAAGTGTTACGTTTCTTTATGCTATCTGTACACTATCGCCATCCAATAAACTTTGCGAAAGATTTAGTAGATGCAGCGGCTACTGGTCTAGAGCGTATTCGTACAGCTTACAACAATGTCAAACACCGCTTAACGGCAACTGCCAGTCTTGGTGATAATTCAGAGGAATGGCTTGAAAAAATAGCTGAACAAAAAATTCAATTTGAAGAAGCGATGGACGATGATTTTAATACAGCCAATGCGATTTCAGTTTTATTTGAACTAGCGCGTATCGCCAATATTTACTTGAATGAAACGAATACTGATGAGAAAGTATTGACTGGTTTTATTGAAACTTTTGAGGTAGTTGGTGATGTCTTAGGTATTGAATTTGCAAAAGAAGCTGAACTTTTAGACGAAGAAATTGAAGCACTTTTACAAGAGCGCGTAGATGCACGTAAAAACCGCGATTTTGCTCGTTCAGATGAAATCCGTGACCATTTGCAAGCGCAAGGTATCATTTTAGAAGATACTCGCCAAGGAACTAGATGGAAACGAGGGTAAGGAACTTGGATAAACTCCGAAATGAAGATGTGAAGCAATTAAATGCATTAGCACTCGCATATATGGGAGATGCGGTTTTAGAACAGCAGATTCGTGAGCATTTACTGCGAGCGGGTCGCGTAAAACCAAATACACTTCACAAAGAAGCAACGCATTATGTATCAGCGAAGGCACAGTCTATGATTGTACATCGCATGATGGACGAAAACTTTTTAACAGAGCAGGAATTGGCTGTGTTCCGTCGAGGGCGCAATGCTAAATCCGGCTCTGTGCCAAAAAATACAGATGTACAAACATACCGTAATAGCTCAGGCTTTGAGGCAGTGCTGGGTAGTCTGTATTTATTACACGAATCAGAACGCGTAGATGAAATCATTGCATACGCTATTCAAATAATCGAGGAATCAAAAGGAGTGTCGAAATAATGGCAGAACAAAATGGTGAAATTATTGCCGGTAAAAACCCAGTGTTAGAAGCACTTCGTTCAGGCCGCGATATGAATAAGGTATGGATTGCAGAAGGTGTAAAGAAATCGGGAGTAGATGAACTACTAGATTTAGCGCGTGAACGTGGAATCATTGTTCAATTTGTACCGAAAAAAAAGGTAGATCAATTAACAGATGCAAATCACCAAGGAATTGTTGCTTCTGTTGCAGCATATAGTTATGCTGAACTAGACGACTTATTCTCAGCGGCAGAAAAAAAACAAGAGGATCCATTTTTCTTAATTTTAGATGAATTAGAAGACCCGCATAACCTAGGCTCTATTATGCGAACTGCAGATGCAATAGGCGTTCATGGTATTATTATTCCTAAGCGTCGCTCAGTCAGTTTGACAGCTGTTGTTGCCAAAGCTTCAACTGGTGCTATTGAACATGTACCTGTTGTGCGAGTTAGTAACCTTGCGCAAACCGTTGATGAGTTAAAAGGTCGCGGCGTATGGATTGCGGGTACAGACGCAAAAGGCTCTGTAGATTATCGTAAAATGGATGCGACATTACCACTTGCAATCATTATTGGTAGTGAGGGGAAAGGAATGGGTCGCTTATTAAAAGAGAAATGTGATTTTTTATATCATTTGCCAATGGTTGGGCATGTTACATCGTTAAATGCTTCTGTAGCTGCTGCTCTTCTAATGTACGAAGTGTACCGTAAACGTCAAGAAGCGAATGACTAACGATGAAAAACATTTTGCTTGTCGACGGTTATAATATGATTGGTGCCTGGAAAGAGCTACGTCCATTACGTGACACAAATTTTGAGGATGCACGTAAGCGATTGATTGAACTTATGGCTGAATATAAGGCAGCTATGGGGTGGCGAGTAATTATCGTTTTTGACGCGCATCTTGTACCAGGTGTGGAGCAATCGTATATAGAAAACGATGTCGAAATCATTTATACACGGAAAAATGAAACAGCAGATGAGCGCATTGAAAAGATGACACAGGAATTAAAAGCAAGACATGTACAGATGCATGTAGCAACCTCCGATATGGCAGAGCAAAATGTGATTTTTGGTAACGGTGCTCTTCGTAAATCGGCAAGGGAGCTTGAGATTGATATGGGGATTATTCAACATAAAATTTCTCATGATGTAAAACGTAAGCAAGATAGCAAGCCGCCTTCTCGTATAGAATTAAAGCCAGATGTTGCATTGGCCTTCGAAAAATGGCGTCGTGGTTTAAAGTGATTGATTGACGCGTATTTTCCAATTCCGTTATACTGTTCCTAATTATCTGTTGTAGCTGAGGTGATACCATGTTTAAAAATAGTATTGTACAAGTGACACAAGATTTTGAACGATTCAATGATGAAGAGCTTATTGAAATGGTGCATCAAGGTAATACAGATGCGTTGGATTTTTTAATTACGAAATACCGTTTGTTAGTAAGGGCAAAGGCGAGATCTTATTTTTTGATTGGTGCGGATAAGGAAGACATTGTGCAAGAAGGCATGATTGGCTTATATAAAGCGATTCGTGATTTTAAAGGGGATAAACTTGCCTCTTTTCGCGCTTTTGCAGAATTATGTATTACAAGACAAATTATTACAGCGATTAAAACGGCAACAAGACAAAAGCATATTCCACTCAATTCCTATGTTTCTTTGGACAAGCCAATTTTTGACGAAGAATCAGACCGCACCCTGATGGATGTGTTAACAGGTGCTATTATGGATGATCCAGAAGAGTTAATGATTCATAGAGAAGAGTTTGGTTATTTAGAAGAAAAGATGGGTGAGATTTTAAGTGAGTTGGAGCTCCAAGTGTTAGCTCTTTACTTAGACGGACAATCCTACCATGAAATTTCTGCAAAATTGAATCGCCATGTGAAGTCTATAGACAATGCACTGCAACGAGTAAAGCGAAAATTAGAGCGACATCTAGTTCTTGAAGAAATATTATAGAGGGTGCCTGCCCGTGTTGACATTGACAAATATAGGTGTTAGTCTTTAAAAGACAAAGTGCCGAAAAGGTGATTAAATGGAAAAGAAAGTCGTGCTTAATTGTGATAAATGCGGCTCGAGAAATTACACGCTTCCTGCTAAGGAAGGATCGACTGTACGCCTCGAATTAAAGAAGTTTTGCTCGCATTGCAATGAACATACAGTGCATAAACAAACGCTATAAATGATTTATAAATAGACAGATACGATTGATTCGGAGGTTAGGCTAGAATGGGCAAGATTAAAGGATTTTTCAGCGATGTAATGTCGGAAATGAGAAAAACAAGCTGGCCAAAAAGTAAAGAACTGACGAAATATACAGTAGTCGTAATTTCGACTGTAGTAATTATGGCTTTATTTTTTGTGTTAGTAGACTTAGGCATTTCATCATTATTCCGCTGGTACTTAGAGTTATAATTTAGTAAAAGAGCATGTTAATACTTTTGAAAATAGCCCGTCCATTACTATAACGGGTTTTTTCGTTTGTTTTATGAAGGGAACAGCAGTAAAATGTTCTCATTATGATAAGTGTGCTACTCGCTAAGAATGGGGGTAGCGTTAGATGACTATGCTTATTAAGGTATATATCATCGAGCTTTCGCTTGCTAGTAGCGAAAGCTATGTTTTTCTAATGAGGATATTGTGAAAAGAGTAAAGAGTGCAATTAGCATAACACGATTATTTTCACTTTTATTTGTAAGGGAGGGACGGACGAGTAGTCCTAGTAGTTATGGAGAAAAATTGGTATGTTGTTCATACGTATTCAGGGTATGAGAACCGTGTAAAAGCAAACCTAGAGAAACGTGTTGAAACAATGGGCATGCAAGACAAAATCTTCCGTGTCATTGTTCCAGAACATGAAGAAACAGAAATGAAGGATGGGAAAAAGCGTACAATGATGCGCAAGGTTTTCCCAGGTTATGTTCTAGTAGAACTCATTATGACAGATGATTCTTGGTATGTGGTGCGTAATACGCCGGGTGTAACAGGGTTTATCGGTTCATCAGGTGGCGGTGCAAAACCAACACCTTTATTACCAGAGGAAGCAGATCGTCTACTACAACAAATGGGTATGACTGATAAAGTTGTAGAAATCGATATTTCTATAGGTGAGGCAGTTGAAGTATTAGAGGGACCTTTTGCGCACTTCCAAGGACGTGTTGAAGAAATTGACACTGAAAAAGGAAAACTGAAAGTATCTGTCGACATGTTTGGTCGCGAAACAATAATGGAACTGGATTTTGAGCAAATCCAAAAATTATAACTACTGGGTAGTTAATAACGGAAATGAACTGAACCTGTGGCATATGTCGCAGTTTTTGTTAATTACTACTTGCTTAAAAAAATTAAAAGTGGTATCATTTCATAGGTCAGACTGTCATACTTTGGTTTGACGTCTGCAATGATAATTTTAATGTTATCGGCAATTAGCTGACAGACAGATATTGAGTGGGAGGGGCAACCCAATTACCACATCACGGACTTAAGGAGGTGTGTCTCGTGGCTAAAAAAGTTATTAAAGTTGTTAAACTTCAAATCCCTGCTGGTAAAGCAAACCCAGCTCCGCCGGTTGGTCCTGCATTAGGTCAAGCGGGTGTGAACATCATGGGATTCTGTAAAGAATTCAATGCGCGTACTGCAGATCAAGCTGGTCTTATTATTCCAGTAGAAATTTCAGTATTCGAGGACCGTTCATTTACTTTCATTACAAAAACTCCACCTGCAGCAGTTTTACTTAAAGTAGCAGCTGGTATCCAATCTGGATCAGGTGAACCAAATCGTAAAAAAGTAGCGACGGTTAAACGTGATAAAGTTCGCGAAATCGCTGAAACTAAAATGCCAGACCTTAACGCTGCTTCAGTAGAAGCTGCTATGTTAATGGTTGAAGGTACTGCACGAAGCATGGGTATTGTTATCGAAGACTAATCCCAGTTACTTGATGATGTATTTGTTTTTGGAAGGTTGCGGAGTTTCTTTGTGAACGCGCAACCTTTATTCGTGGGAGGTAAAATCCGCTATAACCACAATCAAGGAGGAATTATATAATGGCTAAAAAAGGTAAAAAACTGCAAGATGCAGCGAAATTAATCGACCGTAACGCAGTATACGGCGCACAAGAAGCAATTGAACTTGCTCAAAAAACTAGCACAGTAAACTTCGACGCTACTGTAGAAGTTGCTTTCCGTTTAGGAATCGATACTCGTAAAAATGACCAACAAATCCGTGGCGCAGTAGTGCTTCCGAACGGTACTGGTAAAACTCAACGCGTATTAGTATTCGCTAAGGGTGAAAAACTTAAAGAAGCAGAAGCAGCTGGTGCTGATTATGTAGGCGATGCAGAATACATCCAAAAAATCCAACAAGGTTGGTTTGATTTCGATGTAATCGTTGCAACTCCTGACATGATGGGTGAAGTTGGTAAACTTGGTCGTGTATTAGGACCTAAAGGCTTAATGCCAAACCCTAAAACTGGTACAGTTACTTTCGATGTAACTAAAGCTATCGCTGAGATTAAAGCTGGTAAAGTTGAATACCGTGCTGATAAAGCTGGTATCATCCACGCTCCAATCGGGAAAGCTTCTTTCTCTACAGAAAAACTTGTAGAAAACTTCTTAACTGTATTTGACGTTGTTCAAAAAGCAAAACCTGCTGCAGCTAAAGGTACTTACATGAAATCTGTAAACGTTACAACTACAATGGGTCCAGCTGTTAAAATCGACGCTGCTAGCGTAGTAGTAAAATAATATCTTCTATATTTATTCATCCGTTGCTTCTAATGCACGTTTGAATATTATTTGATATAACGGTTGACAGCAATCCTTATCTTTGGTAAGATGGGTGCTGTTGTGAATCATCCATTTGTACCGTAGACAGTAGGAGTGACTTGTCACTTAATGATCCTACCGAGGACATCGGAATTCGGATTCTTATTTTAAAGATGATGACTTTCAGCCTCTGTGTCTATATGACTCAGAGGCTTTTCTTTTGTCGGTATAAATGACCCATTCTAATAGGAGGTGTCATCATGAGCAAAGCAATCGAAAACAAACAAACACAAGTGCAAGAAATCACTGAAAGATTCCAAAGCGCTGCTTCTGTAGTAGTAGTGGATTATCGTGGTCTTAACGTTGCACAAGTAACTGAACTTCGTAAACAACTTCGTGAGGCTGGCGTTGAGTTCAAAGTTTACAAAAACACTTTAACTCGTCGTGCTGCTGAAGCTGCTGGCGTTGAAGGAATCAACGAAGTATTAACTGGTCCTAACGCTATCGCGTTCTCAACTGAAGATGTTGTAGCTCCTGCTAAAATCATCAACGAGTTCGCTAAGAAAAACGAAGCTTTAGAAATTAAAGCGGGTATTATTGAAGGTACAATCTCTTCTGTTGAAGATGTTAAAGCACTTGCAGAACTTCCATCACGCGAAGGTCTTCTTTCAATGCTTTTATCTGTACTTCAAGCTCCAGTGCGCAACTTCGCACTTGCAACAAAAGCTGTTGCAGAACAAAAAGAAGAACAAGGCGCGTAATTTCTTACGTTGCATAACTTCCGCGGCTTGACCGCAAAAAAACTAAAACATTATCCAATTAGGAGGAAATTATAATGAACAAAGAGCAAATCTTAGAAGCTATCAAAGCTATGACAGTTCTTGAATTAAACGATTTAGTAAAAGCTATCGAAGAAGAATTCGGTGTAACAGCTGCTGCTCCAGTAGCAGTAGTTGCTGGCGGTGCTGCTGCAGCTGAAGAAAAAACAGAATTCGACGTAGTATTAGCATCTGCTGGTGCAGAAAAAATTAAAGTAATCAAAGTGGTTCGTGAAATCACTGGTTTAGGTCTTAAAGAAGCTAAAGAAGTTGTAGATAACGCTCCTAAAGCTCTTAAAGAAGGCATTTCTAAAGATGAAGCTGAACAAATCAAAGCTAAACTTGAAGAAGTTGGCGCATCTGTAGAAGTTAAGTAATCTCGTATTACTTTCATACAAAAAGAAAGCTCGTCATTTGTGGCGAGCTTTTTCTTCATTCTGAGGAGGCATGTAAATGTCGGATCACTATTATACAAATAAACCTCAAACTGAGAGTAAACCACGTCACTGGACATTTAAGTTACTGGGGCATACGTTTTCTTTTGAAACGGATGCGGGTGTATTTAGTAAAAACGAAGTAGATTTTGGATCCCGTGTATTAATTGACACATTTGAAATGCCTGAAATTGACGGTGCGGTTTTTGATGTGGGTTGTGGGTATGGACCAATTGGTTTGTCTATTGCCAAAGCAAATCCGGAACGGACTATTTTTATGATGGATATTAATGAACGTGCAGTTGCGCTTTCGCAAAAAAATGCGCAAGTAAACGGAGTTCAAAATGTACGAATATTTGTAAGTGACGGACTATCGACGGTGGATAATGATGCGAAAGCTGCGGCTATTTTAACCAACCCTCCAATTCGTGCAGGAAAAGATACAATTTTCCGTTTTTACGATGGTGCTTACGATAAGCTAGTGACATCTGGAGAACTGTGGATAGTGATTCAGAAGAAGCAGGGTGCTCCATCAACGATAAGTTACTTAGAAGAGAAATTTTTAGAAGTAGATGTTGTCGAGAAGAAAAAAGGCTACTGGATTATACGTGCAAAAAAATAAATGAAATATGTATAAAATATTGACTTGACAAAATGGCTATGATAATATGATACAATGCAAAAATATTATTTTGAGGTCGTGTGCCCTTTTGTATATGATTGGTTTTATATGGGTATACTTGCCAAGATAAGTTTAGTTAACCGAAAATGAGATCTTTTTGAAGACTCGTTTTCTTTTTGTCTTTCGAAATCATACACTATTTGTATGATTTTGCAAAGACCTAATATCGCTTTATTGAGGGGTGAATGAGTTGACAGGTCAACTAGTTCAGTACGGACAACACCGCCAGCGTAGAAGCTTTGCGCGTATTAAAGAGGTGCTTGAGCTTCCAAATCTGATTGAGATTCAAACGGCGTCTTACGAGTGGTTCCTTGAAGAAGGTTTACGTGAAATGTTCCGTGACATTTCGCCGATCGAGGACTTTACAGGTAATCTTTCATTAGAATTCATCGATTATACATTAGGTGATCCTAAGTATGATGTGGATGAGTGTAAAGAGCGAGATGTTACTTACGCAGCTCCATTACGTGTGAAAGTACGTCTTTACAACAAAGAAACAGACGAAGTGAAAGAACAAGATGTATTCATGGGTGATTTCCCATTGATGACAGAAACAGGTACGTTCATTATCAATGGTGCTGAACGCGTTATTGTTTCACAATTAGTTCGTTCACCAAGTGTGTATTTTCATGATAAAACTGATAAAAACGGTAAAAAAGGCTTCGGTGCAACGGTTATTCCGAACCGAGGTGCCTGGTTAGAATATGAAACTGACGCAAAAGACGTAGTATATGTGCGTATTGACCGTACACGTAAGCTACCAGTAACAGTGTTGCTTCGCGCATTAGGTTTCGGTTCAGATCAAGAAATTATTGATATTATCGGTGATAACGAGTATTTACGTAACACGCTTGAAAAAGATAACTCTGAAAGTACAGAAAAAGCACTTTTAGAAATCTATGAGCGTTTACGTCCAGGCGAGCCACCAACAGTCGAAAGTGCAAAGAGCTTATTATACTCTCGTTTCTTCGACGCAAAACGCTATGATTTAGCGAATGTTGGTCGTTACAAAATGAATAAAAAGCTTCACATAAAAAATCGTTTATTCAACCAAACGATTGCAGAGACGCTTGTAGATCCAGAAACAGGCGAAATTTTAGTAGAAAAAGGAACACTGCTTGATCGTCGTACGTTAGATAAAATCTTACCGTACCTAGAGGATTCTTCTAAAGGTATCGGCTACCGCAAATTATCACAAGTCGGTGGTGTACTTGAGGATGACGTAACAATCCAATCTATTAAAATTTATGCACCAAAAGATGAAGCGCAAAAAGAAATTAATATAATTAGTAATGCGTACATTGACGAAGAAGTGAAAAATATTACACCTGCTGACGTGCTATCTTCAGTAAGTTACTTCTTCAACCTACTTTATCAAGTAGGGGCAACAGATGATATTGACCATTTAGGTAACCGTCGTCTACGTTCTGTTGGTGAACTATTACAAAATCAATTCCGTATCGGTTTATCTCGTATGGAACGTGTAGTACGTGAGCGTATGTCGATTAACGACACAGCTGCCATCGTACCACAACAATTAATCAATATTCGTCCTGTTATTGCGTCTATTAAAGAGTTCTTCGGTAGCTCTCAATTATCTCAATTCATGGACCAAACAAACCCATTAGCAGAGTTAACGCACAAACGTCGTCTATCTGCATTAGGACCTGGTGGTTTAACACGTGAGCGTGCAGGCTTCGAAGTACGTGACGTTCACTACTCTCACTATGGTCGTATGTGTCCAATCGAGACACCAGAGGGTCCAAACATAGGGTTAATCAACTCATTATCTTCATTTGCCAAAGTAAATAAATTTGGATTCATTGAAACACCTTATCGTCGTATTGACCATGAAACAGGTAGAGTAACTGACCAAATCGATTATTTAACAGCCGACGAAGAAGATAACTACTATGTAGCACAAGCAAACTCGTTATTAAATCCAGATGGTACATTTACGAATGACGAAATAGTAGGTCGTTTCCGTGGGGATAACACAGTATTTAGTAAGTCACAAATGGACTACATGGACGTATCTCCTAAACAAGTAGTTTCTGCTGCGACAGCATGTATCCCGTTCTTAGAAAACGATGACTCTAACCGTGCGCTTATGGGTGCCAACATGCAACGTCAAGCGGTTCCTCTTTTAAATCCAGAAGCACCATTCGTTGGTACTGGTATGGAACACGTAGATGCGCGTGACTCAGGTGCGGCAGTTGTAGCGAAGTTTGATGGTATTGTAGAGCATGTTGAAGCTCGTTCAATCCACGTACGCCGCATTGAAACAATTGACGGTAAAGAGGTTAAAGGCGATTTAACGAAATATAAATTACAAAAGTTCATTCGTTCAAATCAAGGTACTTCATATAACCAACGTCCACTTGTAAAAGTTGGCGAACGTGTGAAACCGCGTGACATTTTAGCAGACGGTCCATCTATGGAAAAAGGTGAACTAGCTCTTGGTCGAAACGTTCTTGTTGCATTCATGACTTGGAACGGCTTCAACTATGAGGATGCTGTTATCATGAGTGAACGCCTTGTAAAAGACGATGTATATACTTCAGTTCATATTGAAGAATATGAATCAGAGTCTCGCGATACAAAATTAGGACCTGAAGAAATCACACGTGATATTCCAAACGTTGGGGAAGATGCACTTCGTAACTTAGACGAACGTGGAATCATCCGTATTGGTGCGGAAGTTCGTGACGGTGATATTCTTGTTGGTAAAGTAACGCCTAAAGGGGTTACAGAATTAACTGCTGAAGAGCGTTTATTACACGCAATCTTTGGTGAAAAAGCACGTGAAGTTCGTGATACTTCATTACGCGTACCACATGGTGCCGGCGGTATTATTCTTGACGTGAAAGTCTTTAACCGTGAAGATGGCGATGAGTTACCACCAGGTGTTAACCAGTTAGTTCGTGCTTACATTGTTCAAAAACGTAAGATTCGCGTTGGGGACAAAATGGCTGGACGCCATGGTAACAAAGGGGTTATCTCCCGTATTTTACCAGAAGAGGATATGCCGTTTATGCCAGACGGCACTCCTGTAGATATCATGTTAAACCCACTAGGCGTACCTTCTCGTATGAATATCGGACAAGTTTTAGAGCTACACTTAGGTATGGCTTCTCGTTACTTAGGTATTCACATGGCAACACCGGTATTCGATGGTGCTAACGAGGAAGATGTTTGGGAAACAATGGAAGAAGCAGGGATGAATCGTGATGGTAAAACAATCCTGTATGATGGACGTTCAGGTGAGCCGTTTGATAACCGTGTATCTGTAGGTATCATGTACATGATCAAACTTGCACACATGGTTGACGATAAACTTCATGCACGTTCAACTGGTCCTTACTCACTTGTTACACAACAACCACTTGGTGGTAAAGCACAGTTCGGTGGACAACGCTTTGGTGAGATGGAAGTATGGGCACTTGAAGCATATGGTGCCGCGTACACACTTCAAGAAATCTTAACAGTTAAATCCGATGACGTGGTTGGTCGTGTGAAAACATACGAAGCCATCGTTAAAGGTGAAAGTGTACCAGAGCCAGGTGTTCCAGAATCATTCAAAGTATTGATCAAAGAACTTCAATCTCTTGGTATGGATGTGAAAATGTTAACAATCAATGATGAAGAAGTAGAGCTTCGCGATTTAGACGAAGAAGAAGATCTTCAACCAGCTGATGCGCTTAACATTGCACCACAGCCAGATAAAGAAGAAGAGCCAGTGGAGTCATTTGAATAATTAACACTATTCAGAGCCGGGCAGGATTTGATGCCCTGTCCGGCTTTTATTTACTTGTAAAACAATCTATTTTTAATCTTTTGTCAAAGAAGTACATTTTTTGCAAACGATTGTCGAGCTGCGTAAAAGAGTCTTTATAAAGACCTATACTAAAGGGAGGTAGGCTCCTTGATAGACGTTAATGAATTTGAATATATGAAAATTGGTTTAGCTTCTCCTGACAAGATTCGTTCTTGGTCATACGGTGAAGTCAAAAAACCTGAAACAATCAACTACCGAACATTAAAACCAGAAAAAGATGGTTTATTCTGTGAACGTATTTTTGGTCCAACTAAAGACTGGGAATGTCACTGTGGTAAATACAAACGTGTTCGCTATAAAGGCGTAGTTTGTGACCGTTGTGGTGTTGAAGTAACACGTGCAAAAGTTCGTCGTGAACGTATGGGGCACATCGAATTGGCAGCCCCAGTTTCTCACATTTGGTACTTCAAAGGTATTCCAAGCCGCATGGGTCTAATCTTAGATATGTCCCCACGTGCTTTAGAAGAAGTGATTTACTTCGCATCTTATGTTGTAATCGAACCAGGTGCTACAAACTTAGAAAGCAAGCAATTACTTTCTGAAAAAGAGTATCGTGCATACCGTGAAAAATTCGGAAGCACATTTGAAGCAGCGATGGGTGCAGAAGCAATCAAAAAGCTTCTTGCTAAAATTGATCTTGAAGATGAAACTTATTCTTTAAAAGAAGAGTTGAAATCTGCACAAGGTCAACGTCGTACACGTGCAATCAAACGTCTTGAGGTTGTAGAATCCTTCCGTAACTCAGGTAACTCCCCTGAGTGGATGATTTTAGATGTACTACCAGTTATTCCACCGGAGCTTCGTCCAATGGTGCAGTTAGACGGTGGTCGTTTTGCTACATCTGACTTAAATGATCTTTATCGTCGTGTTATCAACCGTAATAACCGTTTAAAACGTTTACTAGACCTTGGTGCCCCAAGCATCATCGTTCAAAACGAAAAACGTATGTTACAAGAAGCTGTTGATGCATTAATCGATAACGGTCGTCGTGGGCGCCCAGTAACTGGTCCAGGTAACCGTCCTTTAAAATCACTTTCACATATGCTGAAAGGTAAACAAGGTCGTTTCCGTCAAAACTTACTTGGTAAACGTGTTGACTACTCTGGTCGTTCAGTTATCGTAGTAGGTCCAAACTTAAAAATGTACCAATGTGGTCTACCAAAAGAAATGGCAATTGAGCTATTTAAACCTTTCGTAATGAAAGAGTTAGTAGAACGTGGTCTTGCGCATAATATTAAGTCTGCGAAACGTAAAATTGAACGTTTAAACAACGATGTATGGGACGTTTTAGAAGACGTAATTCGTGAGCATCCGGTATTACTTAACCGTGCACCTACGCTTCACCGTCTTGGTATCCAAGCATTCGAACCAACATTAGTTGAAGGGCGTGCCATTCGTCTTCACCCATTAGTATGTACAGCTTATAACGCTGACTTCGATGGTGACCAAATGGCGGTTCACGTTCCATTATCAGCAGAAGCACAGGCAGAGGCACGTCTTCTAATGCTTGCGGCACAAAACATCCTAAACCCGAAAGACGGTAAACCAGTTGTAACACCGTCTCAAGATATGGTATTAGGTAACTATTATTTAACGCTTGAGCGTGAAGATGCTCGTGGTGAAGGGTCTATTTTCTATGGACCAAATGAAGTGCTAATCGCGTATGATACAGGTCATGTTCACTTGCATACACGTATTGCGATAAAAGCAAGTTCACTACACAACCCGACATTTACTGAAGAACAAAATGATATGTTCTTAATAACAACTGTAGGTAAAGTAATCTTTAACGAAATCTTGCCGGAATCATTCCCGTTCATCAATGAACCAACTGAATCTAATTTAGAGCAAGAAACGCCAGAAAAATACTTTGTTAATTTAACAATTGACGAAGAAACAATAAAAGAACTTGAAGCAGATGCTGCTTACAACGAACTTGATGAAAAAGGTAAAGTAGATGCACAACGTACAGCTGTACTTCGCAAATACTTTGTATCAGTTCCTGTTGTTAACCCATTCCGTAAGAAGTTCTTAGGGAATATCATCGCTGAAGTGTTTAAACGTTTCCACATTACTGAAACATCAAAAATGCTTGACCGTATGAAAAACCTTGGTTTCAAATATTCTACTAAAGCTGGTATTACTGTTGGTGTATCTGACATCGTGGTTTTACCGGATAAAGGTGATATTTTAGCAATAGCACAAGACAAAGTAGATAAAGTTCAAGCACAATTCCGTCGTGGTTTCATCACGGAGGAGGAGCGTTATGACCGCGTTATCTCTAGTTGGAGTGCTGCGAAAGATGAAATTCAATCAAAACTAATGAAATCACTTGAGAAAACAAACCCAATCTTCATGATGTCTGACTCAGGTGCCCGTGGTAACGCATCTAACTTTACACAGTTAGCTGGTATGCGTGGTCTGATGGCCAACCCGGCTGGTCGTATCATCGAACTTCCAATCAAATCTTCATTCCGTGAAGGTTTAACAGTATTGGAATACTTCATCTCTACGCATGGTGCTCGTAAAGGTCTTGCCGATACAGCCCTAAAAACTGCCGATTCAGGTTACTTAACTCGTCGTCTAGTAGATGTAGCACAAGATGTTATCGTTCGTGAAGATGATTGTGGAACTGACCGTGGTTTAACAATCGGTGCGTTAATGGAAGGTACAGAGTTAATTGAAGCGTTAGACGAACGTATTATTGGCCGTCATACGAAGAAAACAATCTATCATCCAGAAACAGGCGAAGTGATTTTAGCAAAAGACGGATTAATCGACCAAGATATCGCTCGTATCATTACTGAGTTAGGTATTGAAGAAGTAACAATTCGCTCTGCATTTACATGTAATACAAAACATGGCGTATGTAAAAAATGTTACGGCATGAACTTAGCAACAGGTGAAAAGGTTGAAGTTGGCGAAGCAGTTGGTATTATTGCGGCTCAATCAATCGGTGAACCAGGTACACAGTTAACAATGCGTACATTCCATACAGGTGGGGTTGCCGGAGATGATATTACACAAGGTCTTCCACGTATCCAAGAGATTTTTGAAGCACGTAATCCTAAAGGTCAATCAGTTATTTCTGATATCGCAGGTACAGTTTCAGACATCACTGAAATCCGTGAAGGTCTAAAAGAAATTACAATTGAAGGTGATGTAGAAACACGTAAATACCCAGCACCTTACAATGCGCGTCTGAAAGTACAAGAGGGCGACTTTGTAGAACGTGGTCAGGTATTGACAGAAGGTTCTATCGATCCAAAACAATTATTAAAAGTTAAAGACGTTTCAACAGTTCAAGAGTATCTGTTAAAAGAAGTACAAAAAGTATACCGTATGCAAGGGGTAGAAATTGGAGACAAACATATCGAAGTGATGGTACGTCAAATGCTTCGTAAAGTACGTGTAATTGAAGCTGGTGATACAGAATTACTACCAGGCTCATTACTAGACATCCACCAATTCTCAGAAGCAAATGCAGATGCTGTTATGAACGGCAAAAACCCTGCAACTTGCCGCCCTGTAATTCTTGGTATTACAAAAGCTTCACTTGAAACAGAATCGTTCTTATCTGCCGCATCATTCCAAGAAACAACTCGTGTATTAACAGATGCTGCAATTAAAGGTAAACGTGACGAACTTCTAGGATTAAAAGAGAACGTAATTATCGGTAAACTTGTTCCAGCAGGTACTGGTATGCAACGTTACCGTCAAATCCGCATTGAAAAAGATGAGCTTGATTTAGAAGAAACTATTTCTGCTGAATAACTATTAAAATGAGCTCCGAAGAGATGATAAAAACCCATCTCTTCGGACTTTTTAAAGATATTAGTTGACAGTAGGAATTGGTAATGATAATATATTGAAGGTTGATAGTTAACTGTCTATACTTCGGAGGATATGCAAATGTCTTATGATAAAGTAAGGGCTAGTAAAACAATCATAGGTACAAAGCAAGCAGTAAAAGCAATGCGCGATGGTTCAGTGAAAGAACTTTTTGTAGCACTTGATGCAGACAATTGGGTAACCGATTTGGCCATTACTTTCGCGAGAGAAGTCGGTGTGCCAGTTATTCTTGTTGAGTCCAAAAGGGAACTGGGCAAGGCCTGTGGAATCCACGTTGGAGCAGCGGTTGTTGCTATTGCTGTAGAGTAGTTTTTGTGTATAAAACACAAAGACTTTGTTTTTACCCAAAAAATGAACCACCTGGATGTGTGGTATTAACAAGGAATAAATGAAGGGAGGAAATACCGATGCCTACAATTAACCAATTAGTACGTAAGCCTCGTCAATCTAAAATCACGAAATCAAAATCACCAGCGTTAAACAAAGGATATAACTCATTTAAAAAATCTTTAACTGATGTTAAATCTCCACAAAAACGCGGTGTTTGTACTCGTGTTGGTACAATGACACCTCGTAAACCAAACTCAGCGTTACGTAAATACGCTCGTGTACGTTTAACTAACCAAATTGAGGTTACAGCTTATATCCCAGGTGAAGGCCACAACTTACAAGAGCACAGTGTTGTTCTTATCCGTGGCGGACGCGTAAAAGACTTAGCGGGTGTTCGTTACCATATCGTACGTGGAGCTTTAGATACAGCTGGTGTAAACGGTCGTTTACAATCACGTTCTAAATACGGAACAAAACGCCCTAAAGAAAAAAAATAATTTAACGTTAGATAACGTTATTTAATAATGAGCCTCATACTAGTTGTCACAAATATCAAATCTTGCTAGCAGATTAGGTATTTGACCGACAAATACAACAAGGCCAACTTTATAAAATAAATCGATAACTATTCGAAAGGAGGAAAACACATGCCTCGTAAAGGTCCTGTTTCCAAACGTGACGTGTTACCAGATCCAATTTATAGTTCAAAACTAGTAACTCGTTTAATCAATAAAATGATGGTTGATGGTAAAAGAGGTACTTCTCAAAAGATTTTATACGGTGCGTTCGAAATTGTTAAAGAACGTTCTGGTGAAAATCCAATTGAAGTATTCGAAGCTGCTCTAAATAACGTAATGCCAGTTCTTGAAGTACGCGCTCGCCGTGTTGGTGGTTCTAACTACCAAGTACCGGTTGAAGTACGTCCAGAACGTCGTACAACTTTAGGTCTTCGTTACCTAGTTAACTATTCTCGTCTTCGTGGTGAAAAAACTATGGAAGAACGTTTAGCTAACGAAATCCTAGATGCTTCAAACAACACTGGTGCATCAGTTAAGAAACGTGAAGATATGCACAAAATGGCAGAAGCGAACAAAGCATTCGCTCACTACCGCTGGTAATTTAACCTATGTGTTAGCTAAATGGCTAACACAAGGTCTTTTATACAGTCTTTACCCCAATATGGAAGGAGAAATTTCCTATGAAACGCGAATTCTCACTTGAGAATACTCGTAATATTGGGATCATGGCTCACATTGATGCTGGTAAAACAACAACAACTGAGCGTATCCTTTATTACACTGGTAAGATTCACAAAATCGGTGAAACTCATGAAGGCGCTTCTCAAATGGACTGGATGGAGCAAGAGCAAGAACGTGGTATTACAATCACTTCTGCTGCAACAACAGCCCAATGGGCAGGCCACCGTGTAAACATCATCGATACTCCTGGACACGTAGACTTCACTGTAGAAGTAGAACGTTCTTTACGCGTACTTGACGGTGCTGTAACAGTACTAGATGCTCAATCTGGTGTTGAGCCTCAAACTGAAACTGTATGGCGTCAAGCTACAACATACGGTGTTCCACGTATCGTATTCATTAACAAAATGGATAAAACAGGAGCAGATTTCTTATATTCTGTAGGAACTCTTCATGATCGTTTACAAGCAAACGCTCACCCTGTTCAATTACCAATCGGCGCTGAAGATGAGTTCTCTGCAATCATCGACTTAGTTGAAATGAAAGCTACTTTCTACGGTGACGAAAAAGGTACAGCAGTAACTGAAGGTGAAATTCCTGAAGAACACCGCGCACAAGCTGAAGAATACCGTGAAAAATTAATCGATGCTGTTGCAAGTGTTGATGAAGAAATCATGGAAAAATATTTAGAAGGCGAAGAAATTACTATTGCTGAACTGAAAGCGGCTATCCGTCGTGCTACGATCGCAGTAGAATTTTACCCAGTAATCTGTGGTACAGCATTCAAACACAAAGGCGTACGCCCAATGTTAAATGCAGTTATCGATTACTTACCATCTCCATTAGATGTACCAGCAATCAAAGGTACTGATATTGATGGTGATGAGGAATTAGAACGTCATTCTTCTGATGAAGAGCCATTCTCAGCTCTTGCATTCAAAGTTATGACTGACCCATTCGTAGGTAAATTAACTTTCTTCCGTGTGTATTCTGGAACATTAGATTCAGGTTCATACGTACAAAACTCTTCTAAAGGTAAACGTGAACGCGTAGGTCGTATCCTACAAATGCACGCTAACTCTCGTGAAGAAATCTCTAAAGTATTCGCTGGGGACATTGCAGCAGCAGTAGGTCTTAAAGATACTACTACTGGTGACACTCTATGTGACGAGAAAAACCTAGTTATTCTTGAATCAATGGAATTCCCTGAGCCAGTAATTTCTCTTTCTGTAGAACCAAAATCAAAAGCTGACCAAGATAAAATGGGCCAAGCTTTACAAAAACTTCAAGAAGAAGATCCAACTTTCCGTGCTCACACTGACACTGAAACAGGACAAACAATCATCTCTGGTATGGGTGAGCTTCACCTTGATATCTTAGTTGACCGTATGCGCCGTGAATTCAAAGTAGAAGCTAACGTGGGTGCTCCAATGGTATCTTACCGTGAAACATTCCGTGGCTCTGCAAAAGTTCAAGGTAAATTCACTCGCCAATCTGGTGGTCGTGGACAATACGGAGACGTTACAATTGAGTTTTCTCCAAATGAAGAAGGTAAAGGCTTTGAATTCGAAAATGCTATCGTTGGTGGTGTAGTACCTCGTGAATACATTCCTGCAGTAGAAGCGGGTCTTCGTGACTCTCTTGACCGCGGTGTAGTTGCTGGATACCCACTAATCGACATTAAAGCGAAATTAGTATTCGGTTCTTACCATGACGTTGACTCGAATGAGATGGCGTTCAAAATTGCTGCATCTATGGCTCTTAAAGAAGCTGCGAAACAATGTGACGCTGTTATTTTAGAACCAATGATGAAAGTTGAAGTTGTAATTCCAGAAGAATATCTTGGCGATATCATGGGTAACATCACTTCTCGACGCGGACGCGTTGAGGGTATGGATGCTCGCGGTAATTCTCAAGTAGTACGTTCTATGGTTCCACTATCTGAAATGTTCGGATATGCTACAACTTTACGTTCTGCTACACAAGGTCGTGGTGTATTCTCAATGACGTTTGATCATTATGAAGAAGTACCAAAATCAATTGCTGCAGAAATCATTAAAAAAAATAAAGGTGAATAATTGAATTTTCATCTTGCATAAAGTATAACTAATTTGTAAGCTATGATTGCAGGATAGGGGATGGGCCCGTTCTCTATCAGCATTCATTCTATAAATTCCAAAAATAAAACATATAATTTTGAGGAGGCAATCTCTAATGGCTAAAGAAAAATTTGACCGTTCAAAAACGCATGCTAACATTGGTACAATCGGACACGTTGACCATGGTAAAACTACTCTAACTGCTGCAATCGCTACAGTTCTTTCAAAAAAAATGGGTGGTACAGCTAAATCTTACGCTGACATCGATAACGCACCAGAAGAAAAAGAACGTGGTATCACAATCAATACTTCTCACGTAGAATACGAAACAGAAACTCGTCACTATGCACACGTTGACTGCCCAGGACATGCTGACTATGTTAAAAACATGATCACTGGTGCTGCACAAATGGACGGCGGTATCTTAGTAGTATCTGCTGCTGATGGCCCAATGCCACAAACTCGTGAACACATCCTTTTATCTCGTCAAGTTGGTGTTCCATACTTAGTAGTATTCATGAACAAATGTGATATGGTTGATGACGAAGAATTATTAGAATTAGTAGAAATGGAAATCCGTGACCTACTATCTGAATATGACTTCCCAGGCGACGATATTCCTGTAATCAAAGGTTCTGCTCTTAAAGCTCTTGAAGGCGAAGCAGAATGGGAAGAAAAAATCGTTGAATTAATGGACGCTGTAGATTCTTATATCCCAACTCCAGAACGTCAAACTGACAAACCATTCATGATGCCAGTAGAGGATGTATTCTCTATCACTGGTCGTGGTACAGTAGCAACTGGCCGTGTTGAACGTGGTGTAGTTAAAGTCGGCGACGTAATTGAAATCGTTGGTATTAACGAAGAAGCTAAATCTACAACTGTAACAGGTGTAGAAATGTTCCGTAAATTATTAGACTACGCTGAAGCTGGTGACAACATCGGTGCTTTACTTCGTGGTGTAGCTCGTGAAGATATCCAACGTGGTCAAGTATTAGCTAAACCAGGCTCAATCACTCCACACACAAACTTCAAAGCTGAAGTTTACGTTTTATCTAAAGAAGAGGGTGGCCGTCATACTCCATTCTTCTCTAACTACCGTCCTCAGTTCTACTTCCGTACAACTGACGTAACAGGTATCTGTAACTTACCAGAAGGCGTTGAAATGGTAATGCCTGGTGATAACATTGAAATGACTGTAGAACTTATCGCTCCAATCGCTCTTGAAGAAGGTACTAAATTCTCTATCCGTGAGGGTGGCCGTACTGTAGGCGCTGGCGTAGTAGCTACTATCCAAAAATAATTTTAGCGCAAGCTAATTTTTCTAAACCAATCTGTAGGGACGCTTACAGATTGGTTTTTTATGTTAAAATTAGAAGAGAAAGGAGTGCTTATGTATGGAGATGAAAGTTTTATTGATAGAAGATGATCCATCAATTTTTGAAATGATTAAAGATCGTTTTGCACAATGGTCGCTACAAGTTGTAGGTCCAAGTGATTTTCAAAAGGTGATGGATGATTTTATAGAGGAAAAGCCACAACTCATATTAATTGATATACAACTACCTGCTTATGATGGTTTTCATTGGTGTCGTGAAATAAGACATATTTCGAAGGTACCAATTCTCTTTCTATCTTCACGTGATCACCCGATGGATATGGTGATGGCAATGCAAATGGGTGCTGATGATTTTATACAAAAACCATTTCACATGGAAGTATTACTTGCAAAGGTACAGGCGATATTACGACGCACTTATGATTATGTAGAAGAGAAATTGGAAGTCACACGTTTTAATGGTGCAGTTATCGACTATGCAAGAAGCGAAATTATGTATGAAGGACAATTGGTGTCCTTGACCAAAAATGAACTTTTTATATTACGAATTTTAGTGGAAAAAGCTAATCATATTGTTTCGAGGGATGACTTAATGAGAAAACTATGGGATGATGAGCGTTTTGTTAACGATAATACATTGTCTGTGAATGTAAATCGTCTACGCACTAAGCTTGAAGATATTGGATTGCAAGAAGTTATTTTAACAAAAAAAGGGCTTGGCTATATAGCAGTAACGTAGGGGACGTGAGTGTGGATGCTTCTATTATTTTTTAAAGAACGACTAGCATGGATTGGGTTTTATGTGTTTATTTCAATTAGTCTGAACGTATTATTTTCTTTAGATGTTGGTTTAGTAAGTGTTTCGATTACGTATGTTAATATATGTATGTTTATTAGTTTTTTTATCTTTTTGCTGTGGCGTTATAGTGTAGAAGTAGGGCAACTGAAGAATTTCCTGGGAAATGTGGATGGGCAACTGGATGATATTCATAGCAAAAATATGGATCTATCACCATTTCAAGGTGCCTATTTTAAGAAGCTTGAAGATGTGTTCTATGAAAAAGATATGGAGTTGAACAAGACAAAGGTACAATTACAGGAGTATTCAGATGAGCTTCTAGCATGGGTACATGAAGTAAAGGCACCTTTAACATCAATTAATCTAATGTTGTCTCAGATAGATGATTTAGTATTACGTCGAAAACTAGAACATGAGTGGCTCAGACTTCATTTATTAGTCGATCAGCAGCTACATCAAACGCGCCTTGCTACAATTGAAAAAGATAATTATATGACGGAAATTGAGCTTCGTAATGTTGTTTATAAAGAAATTCGTGCCATGCAACCATGGTGTTTGGAGAAGGGAATTGGTTTTGACGTGTCAGAATTATCGGAGACGGTATTGACAGACGGTAAATGGTTAGCATTTATAGTACGGCAAATCCTATCAAATGCCATTAAATATAGTCCTATAAATACTGAGATTTTGATATTTACTGAAGTAGATGCAAGTGGCACGACATTGTTACATATAAAAGATGAAGGTATTGGTATCCGTAAGGAGGATTTACCGCGTATCTTTCAAAAGTCGTATACGGGGACAGCTGGCAGAGAGTCTGCACAGTCTACAGGTATGGGCTTATACTTGGCGCATAATGTTGCGCTGAAAATTGGCGTTCGTATACGCGTGCAGTCGAAGATTGATGAAGGTTCAATATTTACATTACGATTTCCCTTGCAAAACGAATATGTCAAACTAACAGGTAGATGACGAAATTGTCACCTACCTTTTTATATTGTCATGTAAAACGCACGAAATGATTAACGAGAGAGGGTACACTTGGACTATAGAAAGGGGCGCGACTAAGTGGCTGTTTTAATTGGACGTAAAGTAAAAAAAGTATACGGTAAAAAATCAACGGCTCAGGAAGTATTGAAAGGCATTGATTTAGAAGTTAATAAAGGTGAATTTGTAGGTATTATGGGTCCCTCCGGTTCAGGCAAGACAACACTGTTAAATGTTTTGTGTTCGATTGACTTTGCTACTGAGGGTGTGATTGAAATAAATGGTCAAAGCTTACGTGGTATGAAGGAAAAGGCGCTGGCCAATTTCCGCCGTGAGCAGTTGGGCTTCATCTTCCAAGATTATAATTTACTTGATACGTTAACAGTGAAAGAAAATATATTACTGCCTTTAGCGATTGGCAAGTTACCGAAGGCTGTTGCCGAGAGTCGTGTGAAAGAGCTGACACACTTACTGGGTATTACAGATATATTAAATAAATATCCGAATGAAATCTCAGGTGGGCAAAAGCAACGTACATCTGCTGCTCGTGCACTTATCACAAATCCATCACTTGTGTTTGCAGATGAACCAACAGGTGCGCTCGATTCAAAATCAGCTACAGCGCTCTTAAAAAACTTACAGAGTATTAATGAAGCGAAAGAAGCAACAATTATGATGGTTACACACGATGCGGTAGCAGCAAGCTTTTGTACCCGTGTTTTATTTTTAAAGGATGGACTCATTTATAGTGAGCTATATAAAGGTGATAAGACAAGACAAGCATTTTTCCAGGAAATCATGCATACACAAAGTGTGCTAGGTGGTGACGGTTATGAGTCTTAGTAAACTCGTGTTCCGTAGCATGAAGAAAAACATGAAGCATTATTACTTATATTTTTTCGCGCTTATTTTTAGTGTCACACTGTATTTTTCTTTTGTGACATTGCAAAATAATGCTGAGGTATTAGCTACTGTACAGAAGAGTGGTACAGCAACAACAGGTTTTGAAGCTGCGACTTATATTCTATACTTTATAATTTTGTTCTTCGTGTTATATGCTAACCATTTATTTATGAAGCGTCGCAGTAAGGAAGTCGGCTTATATCAGCTAATTGGCATGACCAAGGGCCTTATAGTGCGTTTATTGGCGGTAGAAAGTATCCTTTTATTTGTTGGAGCAATCGTTTTAGGAATGCTGGCAGGCTTTTTCAGCTCACGTTTCTTCGCGATGGTATTACTACGTGTACTAGAGAAAGAGGCGCTTGTGACAATGACGTTCAGTACAGAGGCTTTACAGCAATCTATTGCAGTATTCGCTATTCTTTTAGTCATTGTGTTAGTGCAGATGGCGTGGATGATTCATCGTGTATCATTGCTATCATTGTTTAGTGCATCTAAACAGGCAGACGAGCGTGTAAAACGATTTAGTCCACTACAAATGATGATTGGCTTTTTAGGCCTTGTGTTAATTGCATATGGATATTATGCATCAACAAAACTGTTCGATATTGATTCTGCTGGCAATCTATTTGTCAATATGATCATTATTTTAGCGTCAACAATCGGTGGAACATTCCTTGTATTCCGCTTTTCCGTTGCGTTTATTATGAATTCAGTCCGTTTAAAGAAGAATGGGCATTTATCTGTGCATGATGTATTAGCATTAACACCGATTATGCATCGCATGAAAAGTAACGCAAAATCATTGACTCTTATTACTGTTTTAACCGGCGTATCACTTGGGATTACAACTTTATCTTATATTTCATACTACTCGACTGAAGCATCGTCATACAGCCAAGTACCGGCGGATTATATTTTACTTGAAGATAAAGGGCAGGAATTTTTACAAAAGTTAGAGCAAAATAATATTGCTTATAAAAGAATTGATTACCGTTTACAGGCTGTTACAGCTTCAGTGGCGCAATTATTACCAGAGGATCAACAAGATAGTCCGTTTTATAATATGAAAGGTACTATCTATACAATCCCACTTTCTGATTATCAACAAATTATAGCCAATGCATCTATATCAGGAAATGATATTATTCTAACGAACTACGGTGGTTATATGGCAGAAATGTTCCCAATGGAAAAGGATCGAGATGTCGTAGTAACTGTTGGCGAACACGAGGAGACACTCCATGTCATAGATGTACAAAATGAAAGTATTATCAGTGGTATTGTGACCGCTGGTGGAGGAGGACCAATTTTTGTCGTAACAGACACATTGTTTGAAAAGTTAGCTACAATATCGAATGATACACAATGGCATAAACAAACTTCCATTATGTTAAAATCAAAAACAGATTTAGCTTTAGCTGAAAAATTATATATACAATCGGGTGCAGGTGTTATTTCTTCTATAGAGAGTGAAGGCGAGACGAAAAGTTATATACAAGCGTCTTATGAAAGTGAGCGTAAAGAGAATATCGAAACCTTGGGAATAACGATATTTACAACAGCATTTTTAGGCTTAGCCTTTTTAATGACAACGGGTAGCATTTTGTACTTTAAGCAAATGTCTGAGGCGGAAGAGGAGCGAGGTTCTTATACGATACTAAGAAAGATTGGTTTCGCTGAAAAAGATATCATGAAAGGAATTTATATGAAACAAGCCTTTAACTTTGGTGTTCCATTAATAATAGGGCTACTGCATAGTTACTTTGCTGTTAAGTCAGGATGGTTTTTATTCGGCTCAGAGTTAACAGCACCATTGTGGATTGCTATGAGTTGCTATATAGCGTTATATGCTATCTTTGCTGTACTTTCTGTCGGCTATTATAAAAAAGTTATCCGAGAGTCTTTATAAATAGATATATATGAAGAAACTTCAAAAACAGTATGGTGCTCCATACTGTTTTATTATGATCGGTGACAGTAAAGCTAATTCAGCAAGGTATTAAGGACGATGCGCAACACAACTACATATAAGATGGTGTAAGTAACTTCGTTTGTCTTTATAGAAAACGCTCATATATATTTGGTAGAGTTTATTGTTTGAAATATCCGAAAACGTTGTACTATAGCCTTAAGTGTTGCAATATCTGTAGAAATTTTATATACTAGTAAACGGCTTAAATAAGCGAGAAATATTAGTAGTTAAGAATATCTACAACATTTAAAAGAATTTAGCGAAAAGACTTGCTTATTCTTTTTTTATTGTATATAATGTTGAATGTTGGTCTTTGACTGCGATGAAACGAGAGGTTGCCGACACACCCGGCCGCTTTGCCATGGCGGTGTGTGGGAAAATTTTCGTGGAGAATGTCTAGAAAATAGGCGAGAAGGAGGGAAAATAATGGCAAAACAAAAGATTCGTATTCGTTTAAAAGCGTATGATCACCGTATTTTAGATCAGTCTGCTGAGAAAATTGTGGAAACTGCAAAACGTTCAGGTGCAAGTGTATCAGGTCCGATTCCACTTCCAACTGAGAAGTCTGTGTACACGATTCTTCGTGCTGTTCACAAGTACAAAGATTCTCGTGAGCAATTCGAAATGCGTACGCATAAACGTCTGATCGATATCGTTAACCCAACACCACAAACTGTTGATGCGTTAATGAAACTTGATTTACCATCTGGCGTTGATATCGAAATCAAACTTTAATGGTAAAAACAATATAACTTTTTAAAACTTACAGGAGGTGTGACAAATGGCTAAAGGAATCTTAGGTAGAAAAATTGGTATGACTCAAGTTTTCGCTGAAAACGGCGATTTAATCCCGGTAACAGTTATCGAAGCTGCTCCAAACGTAGTTCTTCAAAAGAAAACTGTTGATACAGATGGCTACGAAGCTATCCAAGTTGGTTTTGAAGATAAGCGAGTTAAGCTTTCTAACAAACCAGAACAAGGTCACGTAGCAAAAGCGAATACTGCTCCTAAGCGCTTCATTCGTGAATTCCGCAACGTGAACGTTGAAGAATACGAAGTTGGTCAAGAAGTCAAAGTAGAAATTTTCGCAGAAGGCGATGTAATTGATGTAACAGGCGTTACTAAAGGTAAAGGTTTCCAAGGTGTTATCAAACGCCACGGACAATCTCGTGGTCCTATGGCCCACGGTTCTCGTTACCACCGTCGTCCTGGTTCAATGGGTCCAGTTGCTCCGAACCGCGTATTTAAACAAAAGAAATTACCTGGTCAAATGGGTGGCACAGTAGTTACAATCCAAAACTTAGAAATCGTCAAAGTTGATGCGGAACGTAACCTACTACTTGTTAAAGGTAATGTTCCTGGTTCTAAAAAAGCTCTAGTTACAGTTAAAACTGCAATTAAAGCTAACTAATCACTTCGAGAAAGGAGGAAACAGGAATGACAAAAGTATCTGTACTTAGTCAAACAGGTGCTTCAGTTGGTGAAATCGAGTTAAACGAAGCGATCTTCGGAATCGAGCCAAATGAAGCAGTATTATTCGACGCAGTAGTTGCACAACGCGCTTCTCTTCGTCAAGGTAATCATAAGGTTAAAAACCGTTCTGAAGTTGCTGGTGGTGGTCGTAAACCATGGCGTCAAAAAGGAACTGGTCGTGCTCGTCAAGGTTCTATCCGTTCTCCACAATGGCGCGGCGGTGGTATCGTATTCGGTCCAACTCCACGTAGCTACTCTTATAAATTACCTAAAAAAGTTCGTCGTTTAGCTCTTAAATCAGCTTTATCAGCTAAAGTTGTAGAACAAAACTTCTTAGTTCTTGATGCTCTTACACTAGCAGCACCAAAAACAAAAGAATTCACAAAAATCCTTAAAGATCTTTCTTTAGAGAAAAAATCTTTATTCGTAACTGCTGACCTAGATGAAAACGTAGCATTATCTGCTCGTAACATCCCTGGTGTAACAGTTTTAACTGCAAACGGAATCAACGTTCTTGATCTTTTAGGTCATGAAAAAGTTGTATTCACTAAAGCTGCAGTAGAAAAAGTTGAGGAGGTGCTTGGATAATGGAAGCACGTGATATTTTAAAACGTCCGGTCATTACTGAGCGTTCTTCAGAACTTATGGCAGAGAAAAAGTATACTTTCGAAGTAGACACTCGCGCTAACAAAACTCAAGTAAAAGACGCTGTAGAAGAAATCTTTGGTGTTGAAGTTGAGAAAGTAAACGTTCTTAACTACAAAGGTAAATTCAAACGCGTTGGCCGTTACGGTGGTTACACTAACAAACGTCGTAAAGCGATTGTTAAATTAACTGCGGACAGCAAAGACATCGAATTATTCGAAATGTAATCCTTTAGGGATATATGATTTGAACAATCAAGAAGGAGGGAAAACACATGGCGATTAAAAAGTATAAACCTACCTCTAATGGTCGTCGTAATATGACGTCATTAGACTTTGCGGAAATTACAACTAACAAGCCTGAGAAATCATTGCTTGAACCAACTAAACGCAAAGCTGGTCGTAACAACCAAGGTAAAATCACTGTTCGTCATCATGGTGGTGGTCATAAGAAGCAATACCGTGTCATCGATTTCAAACGTATTAAAGATGGCATTCCGGCTAAAGTTGCTACTATCGAATATGATCCAAACCGTTCTGCGAATATCGCATTAATCAACTACGCTGATGGAGCGAAAGCTTACATCTTAGCACCAAAAGGTCTAGAGGTTGGTCAAACAATCGAATCTGGTCCAGATGCTGATATTAAAGCAGGTAATGCATTACCATTAGCAAACATTCCAATGGGTACTACAATCCATAACATCGAGTTAAAACCTGGTAAAGGTGGCCAATTAGTACGTTCAGCTGGTACTTCAGCTCAAGTACTTGGTCGTGAAGATAAATACGTTATCGTACGTCTTCAATCAGGTGAAGTACGTTTAATTCTTGCTACTTGCCGTGCTACAATCGGTCAAGTTGGTAACGAACAACACGAACTTGTAAACATCGGTAAAGCTGGTCGTTCTCGTTGGTTAGGTAAACGCCCAACTGTTCGTGGTTCTGTAATGAACCCTAACGATCACCCACACGGTGGTGGTGAAGGACGTTCTCCAATCGGACGTAAATCACCAATGACTCCTTGGGGTAAACCAGCACTTGGTTACAAAACTCGCAAGAAGAAAAACAAATCGGATAAATTCATCATCCGTAGTCGTAAAAAATAAAGTGGTTAAACTACGGTTCTATGTGAGAGCCGTGGTGGAATCACAGAGGGAGGTTCCTACATGGGTCGCAGCTTGAAAAAAGGACCTTTTGTCGATGACCACTTAATGAAAAAAGTGGAAGCACAAGAGGCTTCTGAGAAAAAACAAGTTATCAAAACTTGGTCTCGCCGTTCTACAATTTTCCCGACTTTTATCGGTTTAACGATTGCTGTATATGATGGACGTAAACATGTTCCTGTATACGTAACAGAAGATATGGTAGGTCACAAACTTGGTGAATTCGCACCGACACGTACTTACAAAGGTCACGGTGCAGACGACAAGAAAACAAGACGCTAATTTTGAGAGGAGGTAAATCCTAATGACACAAGCTAAAGCTATCGCTCGCACAGTACGCATTGCTCCTCGTAAAGTACGTCTAGTTGTAGACTTAATCCGAGGTAAGCAAGTTGGTGAAGCAGTTGCGATTTTACGTCATACTCCAAAAGCGGCGTCTCCAGTCGTTGAGAAAGTATTAAAATCTGCAGTTGCTAACGCTGAGCACAACTACGATCTTGACATCAACTCTTTAGTAGTTTCTGAAGTATTCGTTGATGAAGGTCCAACATTAAAACGTTTCCGTCCACGTGCACAAGGACGTGCAAGCGCAATTAACAAACGCACAAGCCACATTACTCTAGTGGTATCTGAGAAGAAGGAGGGTTAATCCGTGGGTCAAAAAGTACATCCAATAGGACTGCGCGTTGGTATTATTCGTGACTGGGAGTCAAAATGGTACGCTGAAAAAGACTATGCAACTCTACTTCACGAAGACATCAAAGTGCGTAAATATATTGAAACGGCTCTTAAAGACGCTTCAGTTTCTAAAGTTGAAATTGAACGTGCTGCAAACCGTGTAAACATTACAATTCACACTGCGAAACCAGGTATGGTAATCGGTAAAGGTGGTACTGAAGTTGAAAATCTTCGTAAATACCTTGGTGATTTAACTGGTAAACGTGTACACATCAACATCATCGAAATTAAACGTGCTGATCTTGACGCTCGTCTAGTAGCTGAAAACATCGCTCGTCAATTAGAAAACCGTGTATCATTCCGTCGTGCGCAAAAGCAAGCGATCCAACGCACAATCCGTGCTGGTGCAAAAGGAATTAAAACACAAGTATCTGGTCGTTTAGGTGGCGCTGATATCGCGCGTGCTGAACACTATAGCGAAGGAACTGTTCCACTTCATACTCTACGTGCTGACATTGATTATGCACACGCAGAAGCTGACACTACTTACGGTAAATTAGGCGTTAAAGTATGGATCTACCGTGGTGAAGTTCTTCCTACGAAGAAATCTGTGGAAGGAGGCAAATAATATGTTATTGCCTAAACGCGTAAAATACCGTCGTGAACACCGCGGAAACATGCGTGGCGAAGCGAAAGGCGGTAAAGAAGTATCATTCGGCGAGTGGGGCTTACAAGCTCAAACTGCTAGCTGGATTACTAACCGTCAAATCGAATCTGCTCGTATTGCGATGACTCGTTACATGAAACGTGGCGGTAAAGTTTGGATTAAAATCTTCCCACATAAACCTTACACGAAAAAACCTCTAGAAGTCCGCATGGGTTCTGGTAAAGGTTCTCCTGAAGGTTGGGTAGCAGTAGTAAAACCAGGAAAAGTAATGTTCGAAATTGCTGGTGTATCTGAAGAGATCGCACGTGAAGCACTTCGTTTAGCATCACATAAGCTTCCTGTGAAATGTAAGATCGTAAAACGTCAAGAAACTGGTGGTGAATCTAATGAAAGCTAATGAAATCCGTGACCTTGCCACTTCTGAAATTGAATTAAAAGTGAAATCACTGAAAGAAGAGCTTTTCAACCTTCGCTTCCAATTGGCGACTGGTCAATTAGAAAACACAGCTCGTATTCGCGAAGTGCGTAAAGCAATCGCGCGTATGAAAACTGTTATTCGTGAAAGAGAAATCAGTGAAAATAACTGATAAAGGAGGTTTTCAAGTATGACTGAGCGTAATCAACGCAAAGTTTACACGGGCCGCGTGGTTTCAGATAAAATGGACAAAACTATTTCTGTTTTAGTTGAAACTCACAAAAAGCACAAGCTTTATGGTAAACGTGTAAAATACTCTAAAAAGTTTAAGGCTCATGATGAGCAAAACCAAGCGAAAATCGGTGATATCGTACGTATCATGGAAACTCGCCCGCTATCAGCTACTAAACGATTCCGTCTAGTTGAAGTTGTAGAAAAAGCGGTTATTATTTAATAACTATTTCGGAACAACCAATTTCCGAAGGGAGGTAACCTAAGTGATCCAACAAGAAAGTCGTATGAAAGTTGCTGACAACTCAGGTGCACGTGAAGTTCTTACAATTAAAGTGCTTGGTGGCTCTGGCCGTAAAACTGCTAACATCGGTGATATCGTTGTTTGTACAGTTAAGAAAGCAACACCAGGTGGCGTTGTCAAGAAGGGTGACGTTGTTAAAGCTGTTATCGTTCGTACTAAATCAGGCGTTCGTCGTAAAGACGGTACGTACATCAAATTTGATGAAAATGCTTGTGTAATTATTCGTGATGATAAATCACCACGCGGAACTCGTATTTTCGGACCTGTTGCACGTGAATTACGTGACAGCAACTTCATGAAAATCGTTTCTCTAGCTCCAGAAGTTCTTTAATTTCATGATAGTGCCAATCAAGGAGGTGCGACAGCATGCATGTAAAAAAAGGTGACAAGGTTAAGGTTATCACTGGTAAGGACAAAGGCAAAGAAGGAGTAATCCTAGCTGCTTTCCCTAAACAAGATCGCGTTCTTGTTGAAGGTGTAAATATCGTGAAAAAACACGTTAAACCTAATCAATTGAATCCACAAGGTGGGATTGTAAGCCAAGAGGCTGCAATTCACGTTTCGAACGTAATGCTAATCGATCCTAAATCTGGCGAGCCGACTCGTGTAGGTTATAAAATCGAAAACGGTAATAAAGTTCGTGTTGCAAAAAAATCAGGTGCAGTAATCGACTAATTAGTAAATAAAAGAAGGGAGGTACACACATGAGCCGCCTAAAAGAAAAATATTTAAATGAAGTTTCACCTGCTCTTATGAGCAAGTTTGGATATAAATCAGTTATGCAATTGCCGAAAGTTGACAAAATCGTTATCAACATGGGTGTTGGTGACGCTGTTCAAAACTCAAAAGCATTAGATGCAGCTGTAGAAGAATTAACAATTATCACTGGTCAAAAACCAGTTGTAACTAAAGCGAAAAAATCGATCGCTGGTTTCCGTTTACGTGAAGGTATGCCTATCGGTGCTAAAGTTACATTACGCGGTGAGCGTATGTATGAATTCTTGGACAAATTAATCTCAATTTCACTTCCTCGTGTACGTGACTTCCGTGGTGTTTCTAAAAAAGCATTCGATGGTCGCGGTAACTACACTCTAGGTGTTAAAGAGCAACTAATTTTCCCAGAAATCGATTACGATAAAGTTTCAAAAGTACGCGGTATGGACATCGTGATCGTAACGACAGCGAACTCTGACGAAGAAGCTCGCGAGTTATTGACACAATTCGGTATGCCGTTCCAAAAGTAATTTAAACAAGGAGGGCGAAAACGTGGCTAAAAAATCTATGATCGTTAAACAACAACGTAAGCAAAAGTTTAAAGTGCAAGAATATACACGTTGTGAACGCTGTGGCCGTCCACACTCTGTATATCGCAAATTTAAACTTTGCCGTATTTGTTTCCGAGAACTTGCATATAAGGGACAAATTCCTGGCGTTAAAAAAGCCAGCTGGTAATCCCCTAATTTGGGAAGGAGGTAAATGTAATGACAATGACTGATCCGATTGCAGATATGCTTACTCGCATTCGTAATGCGAACATGGTTCGTCACGAGAAGTTAGAAGTACCAGCTTCCAACGTGAAAAAAGAAATCGCTGAAATTTTAAAGCGTGAAGGTTTCGTACGTGACGTAGAATACGTGGAAGACAACAAGCAAGGTATTATTCGTATTTTCTTAAAATACGGTAAAGATAACGAGCGCGTTATCACTGGCTTAAAACGTATTTCTAAACCTGGTCTACGTGTATATGCTAAAACAAATGAAGTTCCTAAAGTACTGAACGGTCTTGGTATCGCTTTAGTGTCAACTTCACAAGGTTTATTAACAGATAAAGAAGCTCGCGCTAAACAAGTTGGCGGCGAAGTTCTAGCATACGTTTGGTAATTAGCAATAAATGAATGGAGGTGCAACTAAATGTCTCGTGTAGGTAAAAAAATTATCGAGGTACCAGCTAACGTAACTGTTACTGTTGCAGCTGACAACACTGTTACTGTTAAAGGTCCTAAAGGCGAACTTGTTCGTTCTTTCCACCAAGATATGAAAATTGAGCAAGAAGGTAATGCGATCTCTGTATCTCGTCCTTCTGACTCAAAAGAACACCGCACAAACCACGGTACAACTCGTGCGCTTTTAGCGAACATGGTTACTGGTGTTTCTGCAGGTTTCGAAAAATCATTAGAACTAATCGGTGTCGGTTACCGTGCGCAATTACAAGGGAAAAAACTTGTTCTTAACGTAGGTTACTCTCACCCAGTTGAGTTCACACCTGAAGATGGTCTAGAAGTAGAAGTTCCTTCTAATACTAAAATCATCGTTAAAGGTATTAGCAAAGAACGCGTTGGCGCTCTTGCATCTAACATCCGTGACGTTCGTCCACCAGAGCCTTACAAAGGTAAAGGTATCCGTTACGAAGGCGAATATGTTCGTCGTAAAGAAGGTAAAACAGGTAAATAATGCTGCCTAAGCATTAGAAAGGAGTGACCCTTGTGATTACGAAACAGGATAAAAATCAAGTTCGTAAAAAACGTCATGCGCGAGTACGTTCTAAAATTTCGGGTACTGCTGAGCGTCCACGCTTAAACGTATTCCGTTCTAACAAGAACATCTACGCTCAACTTATCGATGACGTAGCAGGCGTAACGATTGTTAGCGCATCTTCTCAAGAAAATGGTTTTGAAGGTGCTGGTAGCAACGTTGAAGCTGCATCAAAAATCGGTGAAACAATCGCGAAACGCGCTGCGGAAAAAAATATTACTGCTATAGTTTTTGACCGTGGTGGTTACTTATATCATGGACGTGTGAAAGCTTTAGCTGAAGCTGCACGTGAGAACGGTTTAGAATTTTAATAAGAAGGAGGGACACATTTCATGAGTCGAATTGACGCAAACAAACTTGGAGAACTTGAAGAACGCGTAGTTACTATTAACCGTGTTGCTAAAGTTGTTAAAGGTGGACGTCGCTTCCGCTTCACAGCACTAGTTGTTGTTGGCGATAGAAACGGTCATGTAGGTTTCGGTACTGGTAAAGCTCAAGAGGTGCCAGATGCTATCCGTAAAGCTGTTGAAGATGCGAAGAAAAACTTAGTAGAAGTGCCACGTGTTGGTGGAACAACTCCACACTTAGTGCTTGGTCGCTTCGGTGCAGGAGAAATCCTAATCAAACCTGCAGCTCCTGGTACAGGAGTTATCGCTGGTGGTCCGGTACGTGCCGTACTAGAACTAGCTGGTATTACTGATATTCTTTCAAAATCACTTGGATCAAATACACCAATCAATATGGTTCGTGCAACTGTTCAAGGTTTAACTGAATTAAAACGCGTAGAGGACGTAGCGAAATTACGTGGTAAATCAGTGGAAGAAATATTAGGATAAGGGGGGAATAATAATGGCTAACAAATTAGAAATCACCCTTACAAAATCTGTGATTGGTTCTAAACCAGCACAACGCAAGACTATTGAAGCTTTAGGTTTACGTAAATTAAACCAAACTGTAGAGAAAGCTGATAATGCAGCAACTCGCGGTATGCTTGATAAAGTAGCTCACTTAGTTACTGTAAAAGAAAATTAATTTTTAATTAACGAACAAGGAGGTGCCATCCAATATGAAACTTCATGAGTTAAAACCAGCAGAAGGTTCCCGTAAAGTACGTAACCGCGTAGGTCGCGGTATCGGTTCTGGTAACGGTAAAACTGCAGGTAGAGGTCATAAAGGTCAAAACTCTCGTTCTGGCGGCGGTGTACGCCCAGGATTCGAAGGTGGTCAAAACCCTTTATTCCGTCGTTTACCGAAGCGCGGCTTTACTAACATTAACCGTAAAGAGTACGCGATCGTTAATCTTGACACATTAAACCGTTTCGAAGACGGTGCAGAAGTAACAACTGCATTATTACTTGAAACTGGTTTAGTGAGCAATGAAAAAGCTGGAATTAAAGTTCTTGGAAACGGAACTCTTAACAAAAAGCTTACAGTAAAAGCTCATAAATTCTCAGCTTCGGCTAAAGAAGCAATTGAAAATGCCGGCGGAACTACTGAGGTGATTTAATGTTTCAGACAATCTCTAACTTTATGCGTGTTCGAGATATAAGAAATAAAATCATTTTCACACTTTTAATGTTAATCGTTTTTCGTATTGGGACATTCGTTCCAGTACCGAACGTTGACGCTAATGTATTAAAGGCAACTGATGAGTTTAACCTCGTTGGTTTCCTGAATACTTTCGGCGGTGGTGCTCTGAGCAACTTCTCTATTTTTGCGATGGGGATTATGCCTTACATCACAGCTTCAATCATTGTTCAGTTATTGCAAATGGACGTAGTACCGAAATTTGCTGAATGGGCAAAGCAAGGTGAAGTCGGAAGACGTAAACTTGCACAATTTACTCGTTACTTTACTATTGTTCTTGCTTTTATCCAATCATTCGCGATGTCATTTGGTTTCAATAAAATGTATGGTGGATCATTGATTAAAGAAGAAGGAATTTTAACATATGTTACAATTTCGATCGTATTGACAGCGGGTACAGCATTCCTTGTATGGCTTGCTGAACAAATTACTGCTCATGGTGTTGGTAATGGTATTTCCGTTGTTATCTTCGCAGGTATCGTTGCCGCATTACCTACAGCAGCAAACCAAATTTACGCACAACAAATCGAGGGTGCGGGTGATGAACTGTTTATTAACATCATTGTCCTTGCATTACTTGTTTTAATCTTACTTGCTATTGTAGTTGGTGTTATCTATGTGCAACAAGCACTACGTAAAATTCCAATTCAATATGCTAAACGAGTTACTGGACGTAATCAACAAACAGGTGGTCAACAAACGCACTTACCGTTAAAGGTAAATGCTGCAGGGGTTATTCCGGTAATCTTTGCATCAGCGTTTATTATGACACCTCGTACGTTAGTTCCGTTCTTTGGTGAAAATGCTGTGACAACATTCATTGAAAGCACGTTTGATAATACAAAACCTGTTGGGATGATTGTTTACGTTGCATTGATCATCGCGTTCACATATTTCTATGCGTTCGTACAAGTGAACCCAGAAAATGTGGCAGATAACTTGAAAAAACAGGGTGCTTACATTCCAGGTATTCGTCCGGGTGAAAACACTCAAACGTATTTAACAAGCGTGTTATATCGTTTGACATTTGTCGGAGCGATTTTCTTAACTGTTATTTCTATTATGCCGATTATATTCATAAACTTTATGAATTTACCTGCATCAGTGCAAATCGGTGGTACTAGTATAATTATCGTAGTCGGCGTAGCGCTAGAAACGATGAAACAGCTAGAGTCTCAACTTGTTAAACGTCACTACAAAGGCTTTATGAAATAATGTTGGTTTTTAGGGAACGTTTGCTCGTTTCCTGAAATCAGCAAACTTTGTGGGAGGAATATTTCCGTATGAATATCATTTTAATGGGTCTGCCAGGTGCTGGTAAAGGTACACAGGCAGATAAAATTGTTGAGAAGTACGCGATTCCTCATATTTCTACAGGCGATATGTTCCGTGCCGCTATCAAAGATGGTACTGAACTAGGCTTACAGGCTAAATCGTTTATGGATCAAGGTGCGCTAGTACCAGATGAAGTGACGATTGGTATTGTTCGTGAGCGACTTGCTAAACCTGATTGTGAAAAGGGATTCTTATTAGATGGTTTCCCACGTACTGTTCCTCAAGCTGAAGCTTTAGATGGCATTCTTGCTGATCTTGGTAAAGCGATTGAGCATACGTTAAACATCCAAGTTGAAAAAGAAGAGCTAATTGCTCGTTTAACAGGTCGTCGTATTTGTAAAACTTGCGGAACTTCTTATCACCTAATTTTCAATCCTCCAGCTGAGGAAGGGAAATGTGATAAAGATGGTGGCGAGCTTTATACACGTGCGGATGATAATCCTGAAACGGTTACAAACCGTCTGGAAGTAAATATGAATCAAGCACAACCTTTACTTGACTTCTATGAAGCAAAAGGTGTGTTAACTAATATAGATGGACAGCAAGATATTAATAAAGTGTTTGCTGATCTTGATGCTCTATTACAGGGCAGCCGCAGCTGATACCCGGCTCCGGGCGCAGAGTACTGCTTCCGCGGGAGGCATGCGGAAGCAACAACGAAACATAATTTTTTTGAGAGTTGCAAAAGCATATTGTGCCCGGTATATATTTCTTTTAAAAAGTGCAACATTACTTTTGAGAGAGTATAATGGGTTTCGTGGAAGCATCTGTGTAACGGGTATGAATATCTCATCCAAGACATTCCGGTATTCGTGTAAACATGGAAGATTCAGTTCCCTTACTGGTTCTGTCTATTCCGTGGATTGTGTGAAGCGAAACCAGACGAGCGTCTTTCAAACATCTCTCATACAATCCAAACATATGTTGAAACGAGGTTGCTTCTATAGTTGCAGCAGATATATCCGTTTGATGTAACGATGAGAACTTTAATTTGCATATAGAGAGGAGACAGAGTAGATGGCGAAAGATGATGTAATTGAAGTCGAAGGGACAGTTGTTGAGACTTTGCCAAACGCGATGTTTAAGGTAGAATTAGAAAATGGACATGTGATTTTAGCACACGTATCTGGTAAGATTCGTATGCACTTTATCCGCATTCTACCTGGAGATAAGGTTACTATTGAGTTATCTCCTTATGATTTAACTCGCGGTCGTATCACATACCGTTTTAAATAATCTTTTGCGCTCCGGACTACTAAGGAGGTTAGGTTAGATGAAAGTGAGACCATCTGTGAAACCGATCTGCGAAAAATGTAAAGTAATTCGCCGACGCGGTAAAGTAATGGTAATCTGTGAAAATCCTAAACACAAACAAAAACAAGGTTGATTATAAAGGAGGTGCACAACGTACATGGCACGTATTTCTGGTGTTGACATTCCTCGCGACAAACGCGTGGTAATTTCATTAACTTACATTTACGGTATTGGTAAAACTTCAGCTCAGAAAGTATTAGCTGATGCAGGTATCTCTGAAGATACTCGCGTACGCGACTTAACTGAAGATGAGTTAAACAAAATCCGTGAACAATTAGACTCTTATAAACTTGAAGGTGACTTACGTCGCGAAACTTCATTAAATATCAAACGCTTGATGGAAATCGGTTGTAACCGTGGTATCCGTCACCGTCGTGGTTTACCTGTTCGTGGTCAAAATACGAAGAACAATGCGCGTACGCGTAAAGGTCCTCGTAAAACAGTTGCGAACAAGAAAAAATAATCGGTAAAGGAGGTTCCTTCTTAACATGGCTCGTAAACAACAAACTCGTAAACGTCGTGTGAAAAAGAATATCGAATCTGGTATTGCACACATTCGTTCTACATTTAACAATACAATCGTAACGATTACAGATATGCAAGGTAACGCTGTATCTTGGTCAAGTGCTGGTGCTCTTGGTTTCCGTGGTTCACGTAAATCTACACCATTCGCTGCTCAAATGGCTGCAGAGACTGCTGCTAAAACATCCCTTGAACATGGTCTGAAAACGTTGGAAGTAACTGTTAAAGGTCCTGGTGCTGGTCGTGAAGCTGCAATTCGTGCACTTCAAGCTGCTGGTTTAGAAGTAACTGCTATTAAAGACGTTACTCCAGTTCCTCACAATGGTTGCCGTCCGCCAAAACGTCGTCGCGTGTAATGGGTGCGTCTCATATTGTATGAGAACATCATTTTTTGTACAGACTGTCTTGTGCAGATGAATAACGATACGTCAATGACGATCGAATCTATGATGGAAAGAACCTATACATTCGATGTTTTGAGGGAGGGTAAATGAAATGATCGAAATTGAAAAACCAAAGATTGAAACGGTGGAGATCAGCGAAGATTCCAAATATGGAAAGTTTGTTGTAGAACCGCTTGAACGCGGATATGGAAACACTTTGGGTAATTCTTTACGTCGTATCCTTCTGTCTTCATTACCAGGGGCTGCTGTCACTTCAATTCAAATTGATGGCGTTCTTCACGAATTCTCAACTGTGGAAGGCGTAGTAGAAGATGTGGCTTCAATTATTTTGAACGTGAAAAAACTTGCTCTTAAAATCTACTCTGACGAAGAAAAAGTTATTGAGATTGATGTAAAGGGCGATGGTACAGTTACGGCTGCTGACATTACACATGACAGTGACGTAGAAATTTTAAACCCAGATCTATATATTGCAACAATCGCTAAAAACGGTCATTTACGTATGCGTATGTACGCTCAACGCGGCCGTGGTTACACTCCTGCTGATCAAAACAAACGTGAGGATCTTCCTATCGGCGTGATCCCGATCGACTCTATTTACACTCCAGTATCACGCGTCAACTTCCAAGTGGAAAATACTCGTGTAGGTCAGTCTTCTGACTACGATAAACTTTCTCTTGATGTGTGGACAGATGGTAGCATCGGTCCGAAAGAGGCGATTTCGCTTGGAGCAAAAATTTTAACCGAGCATCTTAACATCTTCGTTGGCATGACAGATGAGGCACAAACTGCTGAAATCATGGTCGAAAAAGAAGAGGATCAAAAAGAAAAAGTTTTAGAGATGACTATCGAAGAACTTGATCTTTCTGTTCGTTCTTATAACTGCTTAAAACGCGCTGGTATTAATACAGTATTAGAACTAGCGAATAAGTCAGAAGACGATATGATGAAAGTCCGTAACCTTGGACGTAAGTCACTAGAAGAAGTAAAAGCGAAGTTAGAAGAGCTTGGTTTAGGATTACGCAAAGAAGACTAAGCGATTTAAACTAATTAACAAGATCAGATATTTTCTATAAAGGAGGGAAACATCCATGGGTTACAGAAAACTTGGTCGTACAAGTTCTCAACGTAAAGCGATGTTACGTGACTTAGCTACTGATTTAATCATCAACGAGCGTATCGAAACTACTGAGGCTCGCGCTAAAGAAGTACGTAAAGCTGTTGAAAAAATGATTACTTTAGGTAAACGCGGAGATTTACATGCACGCCGTCAAGCTGCTGCATTCATCCGTCGTGAACTAGTAACAACTACTGACGAAGAAGGTAACGAAACAACTTCATTTGCGCTTCAAAAGCTATTTGATGATGTTGCACCACGTTATGCAGAACGTCAAGGTGGTTACACTCGTATTCTTAAAGTAGGTCCTCGTCGTGGTGACGGTGCACCTGTTGTTGTGATTGAACTAGTTTAATCATAAGAGAAAACTAGTGGTGAAGAGGGTGGACCACCACCCTCTTTCTTTATAAATGATTTATACGACAAATAATTAAGCTGAGCGTTATGATGAGCGGACACTTTTGTGTGGCGTCTCGTTTAGCTCTCCGCACCTCATTCAAAAAGATCAAGGGCTTGAGCACCCGTGTTTCTTGTAAATGTAACGTCTAGCGCATTTCTATCGAATGAGGTGCGCGCTTTTTTATTATTTTAGGTAAGATAGGACAGCGCCAATTGATGGTGCTTTTTTTTTATCTTCATTCAGCCGACCCATCTCTATAGATAAGGAGATGAATGTGGGTTTGGCCCTTTTTCAGTTGGTGTAAATGCCGTTTGAACGAAGATAATGCCTCCGGCGGATGTCAGAGATTTTTGGAGGGAGTTAATTGTGCAAGCACAATTCAAAATATGGACGCAAATACGCCAAGGCGGATTTGATGGCGACATATTGATTGTGGTGGCATTCATACATAAAACAGTGTAAGTTAGTTAGTAGAGCTGAGCATGTAGAGAGGAGTACGAGAGATGCCCGAAATCTTATCGTTAAATAGTGTAACGTTTTCCTATACACCAGATGATACAGAAAGTCGCAATGCTGTAGAGAATGTGAGCTTTGCTGTTCAAGAAGGTGAATGGATTGCCATTGTCGGCCATAATGGCTCTGGTAAATCAACAATTGCAAAACTAATGAATGGCTTATTATTCCCGCAACAAGGGGATGTTCGTATATTGCGTCAAATACTAAATGAAGAAAATTTATGGGACAGCCGTTCGCAAATGGGAATGGTGTTTCAAAATCCTGATAATCAGTTTGTAGGAGCTACGGTACAGGATGATGTCGCCTTTGCGCTTGAAAATAACGGTGTGCCGTTTGAAGAGATGGTAAAGCGTGTCCATGCAGCCCTTGAGCAAGTAAAGATGGGGAGTTTTTTAGATCATGAGCCACACCATTTATCGGGAGGGCAAAAGCAACGTGTGGCCATTGCAGGTGCACTAGCATTAAAACCCAAATTACTCATCTTAGACGAAGCTACATCCATGTTAGATCCACAAGGACGGGCGGAGGTATTACAAACTGTTCAAACATTACGTGCAGAAACAGGTTTAACGGTCTTATCAATTACGCATGATTTAGAAGAAGCTATGCTAGCAGATCGGGTCCTTTTTATGAACGATGGTAAGAAGTTTGCAGAGGGGACACCTGCGGAAATTTTTGCATTTGGGGACAAGCTTGTCGAGTTAGGACTTGATTTACCATTTGCCATGAAGTTATCAAAGTTATTGCAAAAGGAAGGTGTTCCACTGATGGGACAACATATGACAGAAGAAGAGTTGGTGAATGATTTATGGACATCAAACTTCAACAAGTAAGCTATGCCTATGCACAAGGCACACCTTTTGAAAAACGTGCATTATTTGATGTGGATTTTGACATTCCATCACATACGTATCAAGCGATTATTGGACATACCGGTTCTGGTAAATCTACAATCTTGCAACATTTTAATGCGCTTTTAAAGCCAACTTCCGGTGAGGTCCATATTGGTGACAGGATTGTTGTAGCTGGGAAAAAAGCGAAGGATTTAAAAGCTGTGCGTCAAAAGGTTGGCATTGTTTTTCAATTTCCCGAGCATCAGCTTTTTGAAGAAACAGTGTTAAAGGATATTATGTTTGGCCCAATGAATTTCGGTGTTTCGGAGAAAGAGGCTGAAATTCGTGCTAGAGAGCTTGTCCGTTTAGTTGGTCTGCCGGAAAATGTGCTTGAAAAGTCACCATTTGATTTATCAGGTGGACAAATGCGTCGCGTCGCAATTGCTGGTGTACTGGCAATGGAACCTGAAGTCATTGTTTTAGACGAACCAACGGCTGGACTAGACCCACGTGGGCAAAAAGAGATTATGGATATGTTTTATGCATTGCATCAGGAACGGGGCTTAACAACAATTCTCGTCACGCACAGTATGGAAGATGCAGCGCGTTATGCAGACAATATTGTCATTATGCATGAGGGGAAAAATGTGTTGAGAGGAACGCCCCGTGAAATTTTTAAGGATGTTCAGACATTGAAGGAATTTCGTTTAGAACCACCTCGTATTGTACGCTTCCAACATAAAATTGAAAAGATGATGAATTCATCACTATCAAAAGTGTGTTTAACAGAAGAAGAACTAGCAAATGAAATAGCCTGCTTGCTAAGAAAGGAGCGTGCGGAATCATGATGGAAAAAATGATTTTCGGGCGCTTCCTTCCAGGAAACTCCTTTGTGCACAAACTAGATCCACGATCAAAGCTACTATTCGTATTTGCATTTATCATTATTGTATTTTTGGGAAATAATACGATTACGTATGCAATGTTACTCGCATTTACGTTACTGATTGTTTTAGTATCACGTATTCGCTTGTATTTTCTAATAAACGGCTTGAAGCCCGTACTATTTTTAATGGCATTTACATTCCTACTTCATATTTTTATGACGAAGGAAGGCGACATATTATTGCATTGGAAGTTTATAACAGTTTATGAAGAAGGCGTTCGACAAGGGATATTTATTTCAGTACGTTTCCTTGTATTAGTATTTATGACATCAATTTTAACGTTAACTACGTCCCCGATTTCAATTACGGATGGAATCGAAGTACTACTAAACCCTTTAAAAAAGGTGAAAGTACCTGTGCATGAGCTGGCCCTTATGATGTCGATTTCCCTGCGCTTTATTCCAACATTAATGGATGAGACCGATAAAATTATGAAGGCACAAATGGCACGTGGATCGGATTTGTCCTCAGGACCAATAAAAGATCGTATTAAGGCGGTTGTCCCACTACTAGTCCCTCTATTTGTGAGTGCTTTTAAACGCGCGGAGGATTTGGCGACGGCAATGGAAGTACGAGGCTACCGTGGGGGCGAAGGACGTACCCGCTATCGTCAGCTGAAGTGGGATATGGGCGATACATTTGCTCTTGTATTATTAGTAGCAATGGCTGTTTTACTATTCTTCTATAGAAGTTAAAAGGAGTAACTTTATGCGACGATTAAAAGCAATAATTAGTTATGATGGAACGCAATTTTCTGGCTACCAAGTACAACCTGGAGAGCGTACGGTACAAGCAGAACTTGAGCGTGTACTTGCCATCATGCATAAAGGGGAAAAGGTGAAGGTCACTGCAAGTGGTCGTACGGATGCAAGAGTACATGCAACTGGGCAAACACTGCATTTTGATACGCGGCTTACTATCCCGATAGAAAAGTATATGAAGGCACTAAATGTTCAGTTACCAAGGGACATTCGGGTATTAACAATGGAAGACGTCGCTACTGATTTTCATGCGCGTTATAGTGTGACAGGAAAACGCTATCGTTATATTTGGTCATGTGAGTCTATACAAAGTCCATTTCGCAGACATTACACGGTTGAGACAAATGGCCAGAAGCCTGATGTTGCAGTGATGCGGGAGGCGGCCCAAGCGATAATAGGTACGCACGATTTCTCATGCTTCTGTGCGGCTAATACAAGTGTGCAGGATAAGGTGAGAACAGTATATACTCTCGAGTTTGAGTGGCATGGAGAAGAGCTACATATGATTATCGAAGGTAGTGGTTTCCTATATAACATGGTGCGCATCATTGCAGGTACTTTATGGGAAGTTGGCATCGGACGACGCGAGATTGTCAATGTAGAAAAGGTCGTAGCATCGATGAATCGCGATAAAGCTGGTAAAACCGCACCACCACAAGGTTTATACCTTGAAAAAGTATTCTATTAGCTGTGCATTTACAAGAATTTTATTGCGCTGTAAATAGGAGAATTACCATTCAAAAAAGGGTGGAAATATGCCTAGGTAAATCTGGTCATTTACCCTGTACAACATCACCAGGTGTTTAATGAAATTACTTGACTTTAAAAGGCATTCATTATATGATAACAGATGGTATTTTCATTACCACCACAAATAAGCCCCGAAACTTATAGTGTAGTCTAATGAAAAATAACGGTAATCGAATTGATTAGGAGGATATATACATGCGTACAACATTCATGGCTAAAGGTCACGAAGTAGACCGTAAATGGTTAGTAGTTGATGCAGAAGGCCAAACTCTTGGACGTTTAGCTTCTGAAGTAGCTGCAATCTTACGTGGTAAACATAAACCAACATTCACACCAAACGTTGACACAGGTGATCACGTAATCATCATCAACGCTGACAAAATCCATTTAACTGGTAACAAATTAGAGGGTAAACTTTACCGTCACCATACTCAATTTGCGGGTGGTTTAAAAACTCGTACTGCTGGTGAAATGTTAGAGAAGTACCCAACAAAAATGATTGAATTAGCTATTAAAGGGATGCTTCCTAAAAACTCTTTAGGTCGCAAAATGTTCGGTAAACTAAATGTTTACACTGGAACAGAGCACCCACATGCTGCACAAAAACCAGAAGCATATGAGCTTCGCGGATAATATAAATTAAGAGGAGGATATTACTTTGGCACAAGTTCAATACATCGGCACTGGTCGCCGTAAAAGCTCTGTAGCTCGTGTACGTTTAGTACCAGGTACAGGTAAAATTGTTATCAACAAACGTGAAATCGAAGAATACGTACCATTCGCTGCATTACGTGAAGTAATTAAACAACCATTAGTAGCTACTGAAACTACAGGAAGCTATGATATCCACGTAAACGTTAACGGTGGTGGATACACTGGTCAAGCTGGTGCTGTACGTCACGGTATCGCTCGTGCTCTACTTCAAGTAGACCCAGACTTCCGTGCTGCACTAAAATCTGCTGGATTACTTACTCGTGATTCACGCATGAAAGAACGTAAAAAACCAGGTCTACGCGGCGCTCGTCGTGCACCTCAGTTCTCAAAACGTTAATCTACGGAATATTCGTTTCAAACTCTCAAGCTTATGCTTGGGAGTTTTTTTTACTTTCTAGCATAGTTCCATCACTATTTTCGTACACTATATGTAAAAGGGTGGTGGATATGGGTGAAGCGCTGGCTTGCACTAGGAGTAATTATGCTAATGAGTATAGTGGTCGTGGCATATGAGACGAATGCTTCGGACCGTAACTTCTTCTTACCGGACCCACTTGGTGGCATGAAAATTGTCATTGATGCGGGGCATGGTGGTGAGGATGGAGGTGCTTCAAAGGGCGAAGTAATTGAAAAGGAGATCACACTTGCTATTGCGCAGCAAGTAGAGAAGCGATTAAAGAATAAGGGCGCAACAGTCGTGATGACACGAACGAAAAATGGTGATGTCATTGACGAGCACGCATCTTCAGAAAGCTATAGTACATTAAGAGAGCGAAAAAAGCAGGATATCTTTTTACGCAAGGATATCGTTGAAAAAGAACAACCCAATGTCTTTATTACAATTCACGCGAATGCAATCCCGGAAACTAAATGGCGAGGAGCACAGGTGTTTTATCATAAGGGCGGACATGCTGATGGGGAACTGCTAGCTAAGAGTATTCAGCAATCGATTCGTACGAACTTACAGAATACAGACCGTGAAGCCCTGTCGATAAAACAGATATATCTGTTGAAGAAAGTGGAGGTTCCTGCGGCGTTAGTGGAGACGGGATTTATCAGTAATGACGAGGAACGTGCATTATTAGTTAATAAGAAATATCAAGAAAAGATGGCAGATGCCATCGTAGAAGGTATAGAAGACTATCTATTAGCAAAAATTGAATAGAGCAACTGCTACCACGTAATTCAAATCATTATGATATACTAACATTGAGATAATATAAGGGGAGTGTTCGTCGTGATAACAGAACAACAAGTGCGAGAAATATTAGGACAACTACAAGATCCATTTTTACATAAATCATTAGCAGAAACAGATGGTATTACAAATGTAGCCATTAAAGAAGAAAAAAATCATGTAAGTGTGAAAATAGCTATTGCCAAAACAAATACGCCTGAGCAGATGCAACTGCAAATGAAAATTGTTGATGTATTAAAAGAAGCGGGTGCTAACACAGTTGGTATTCGATTTGAAGAATTACCAGTAGAGAAGTTACAAAGCTTCCGTGGAACAGCAACAGAGGCAGAAGCTCAAGATATTTTATCGCCACTTAGCACAGTGCAAGTGATTTCAATTGCCTCTGGTAAGGGCGGTGTAGGGAAATCTACAGTATCAGTTAACTTAGCGGTTGCTTTGGCACGTCTAGGCAAAAAAGTTGGTTTAATTGATGCCGATATATATGGTTTCAGTGTACCAGATATGATGGGTGTTACAGACATGCCGAAAGTAGTCGACAATCGAATATATCCTGTTGATCGTTTAGGCGTGAAGGTTATTTCAATGGGCTTCTTCGTTGAAAATAATGCGCCGATTGTATGGCGTGGACCAATGTTAGGAAAAGTATTAGATCAATTCTTCCGTGATGTAGAGTGGGGAGAGTTAGATTACTTATTATTAGACCTACCTCCAGGTACAGGTGATGTCGCTTTAGATATTCATCAAATGTTACCATCATCAAAAGAAATTGTGGTGACAACACCGCATCCGACAGCAGCTTTTGTAGCGGCTCGTGCGGGGGCAATGGCTTTACAAACAGATCATGAAATCTTAGGTGTTATTGAAAATATGGCATGGTTCGAGTCGAAATCAGGCGAACGCGAATTTGTATTCGGACAAGGCGGAGGACCAAAATTAGCAGAAGAGTTACGCACAGAGCTACTTGGGCAAATCCCACTTGGCCAACCAGATTGGACAGAAGAGGACTTTGCACCTTCTGTGTATGCAGAGAAACACAGCACGGGACAAATCTATTTAGATATAGCGGCGGAAGTAATAAAAAAATTAAATAAATAAGCAAAAACGGATTTCCTCAAGAAGGAGGAAATCCGTTTTACTATAATGTAGAGGATTATTGCTTACTTTTTTGGTCACTTGCAGAACTTTCGCCACTTTCCCCACTGGTCGCTTTTTTCTCTCCATCAGCAGAGGCGCTGCCCTCACCGCTTTTTTTAATGAGCTCCTGCCATTTTGATTGCATAAGAGGACTTTCAATTGTTTCCTTTACGATTTCTTCCATTTGTTTCCGAAGATTGGCGGACTTTAAAATCGTCTCTAACTGCTTTTGCATATCAGGCTGACCGAAGAATGCCTCCATATCCTTTTGGAAAGTGGGATCTTTTATGAGTTCCTTCATAATATCCTGCTGTTGCTTTTGCATACTCTTTGCTACAGTTTCCTTAAACTTTGGATCTTCAAAAGTTTTTTTCCAAAAATCCTCTGCTTCCTTTGAAAGTAAAGTTTCTTCTGTCGCCTTCTTCACTTCGTCATGCTCCAATATCAATAATTCCCGGAAACTTGGCTCCTCTAAAAGCTGTCGCAATGCCTTTTTACCATCCTCTGTTTGAAGAGAGTCAATCATAATTTTTTTTATTTCATCATAGGACATGGTAGAAGTTTTATCTTGTGCACAGGCAGTAAGGAAAAGCATTAGAATTAGTAATAAGGTGAATTTTCGCATCAACATCAGTCCTTTCTATAGATAGACTCTTTCATTTATTGTTCACATTTATGATGACTTTATGTATTGGATGGGATGAGAAATAGCTTTTTTAACAATGCATTGTTAAAATGAGTACAGATATATTGAGAAATTGGGGGATTTTTTGTTGTGACGATACGAAATTGGGCAAAGTTTTTCTTCTTTGCAATGCTCGTTGGTGGTGTAGTCAACGGAGTTTTTAGTTTATTTATTCGTTGGGATTTCTTCCAACCTTATGTAACAGAGGGTCACTGGGGTGAATTTTTTGCCGGACTATTATGGATGGTATTTTTAGGGTTCACAATGAGCGTTATTGCGCAAGCAGGATTTTTCGCCTATTTAACTTTACATCAAGTCGGAGTTAATATATTCAGAACACTAACATTATGGAATTGGGTACAGCTACTGCTAATTGCCGTAACCATCTTTGATATTGTGTTTTTCCGTTTTATACCGGGTGTAAAAGATGGGCAAAGTTGGTTATTTTATATTGGTTTATTAGTCGTATTAATCTTTGGATCTATTGCAACAGCTATGCAAAAAGTGAAAATGACTGGAAAAAAACATGTATTAGTTTCCGCGTTATTCTTTATGATAGTCATTACGACATTAGAATGGACAATTGCTTTAATGGGGCGAGATGAAAATATCAATGAGTACGTCGCGTTGTTGCTATTTCCATTATTAGCTGTCAATGCCTATCAATTGTTAGTATTACCGAAATACAATGCAAAATCCGAAGAAGATCGGCAAAAATTAGAAGCACGTCGTAAAGCAAGACGTGAACAAGCCAAAAATGCATGATAAAGCATAAAAGAGTTGCCTCAAGATATCTTGAGGCAACTCTTTTTATGGGGATTTTTTGGATTGAACTGAATAACCGAATATATTTTCTTCAATTGATATAAATTTATTTTGTTGTATTAAGGTATTAAATTCATTAAATGTAATGTTGCTATTTTGATGTAAAGAAATAAACAAAAAATCTCCTTTTTGTAATTTTGGTGTTTTATCTCCTTGCCAAATTAAAGAAGGAGAAAGGATATTTACCTGTTGTTGGAACAAAGTCTTTTGTAAATCCTGCGAATATTGATGATTTCGTGTGGCAAACCAAAGTGGTGTAGTGTTCAAGTGTTTTTCGTAAATATTAATATCTTTTTGTACCAAAGCAAAATCAATGGGCTCGTCTACAGAATCTTCAGGACCTAATAATCCTGTTGGTAGTTTTCTTTCTAGAATGATTTTCATATGTTCGGGTGAACGTTCAATCCAAGCAGCATCTAAAAGAAGAAGCGGGTAAGGTTCTTTTACAGTCTTTAGCCATTCTAAAAGTGATTCATCTGAAAAAGAAATTTCGACAATAAGTGATGTGCCATAATGTCCTTTAGTTACAACAGCTGGGGCATTTGCGATATTAAATACAGAAATCATAGTAGAATTTAAAGGCTTTATAAATACAAACAATATTACGATCAAACACAATGATATCAACGTTTTACGAAACATATTAACACCCTCGTCTCTATTTAATTTAAGTGAAAAAATTAACTCCTTAAAAAAACTTATGATTTAGTGTTGACTTTCATGAATAATCGATGTTATTATGTATAAGTCGCCAAGAGATGACGCACTAAACGAAACAACATGAACCTTGAAAACTGAACAAGCAAAACGTAATCAATATAGTTTTCAGTAGCTAACTTCGGTAAGTGAACAAAACAAAATTTTGGACATCAAAATTGATGCCAGCAAAACAATTTGAGCTTATCAAATTTCTTTTATGGAGAGTTTGATCCTGGCTCAGGACGAACGCTGGCGGCGTGCCTAATACATGCAAGTCGAGCGAATGATGAGGAAGCTTGCTTTCTCTGATTTAGCGGCGGACGGGTGAGTAACACGTGGGCAACCTACCTTATAGTTTGGGATAACTCCGGGAAACCGGGGCTAATACCAAATAATCTCTTTCACTTCATGGTGAAAGACTGAAAGACGGTTTCGGCTGTCGCTATAGGATGGGCCCGCGGCGCATTAGCTAGTTGGTGAGGTAACGGCTCACCAAGGCGACGATGCGTAGCCGACCTGAGAGGGTGATCGGCCACACTGGGACTGAGACACGGCCCAGACTCCTACGGGAGGCAGCAGTAGGGAATCTTCCACAATGGGCGAAAGCCTGATGGAGCAACGCCGCGTGAGTGAAGAAGGATTTCGGTTCGTAAAACTCTGTTGTAAGGGAAGAACAAGTACAGTAGTAACTGGCTGTACCTTGACGGTACCTTATTAGAAAGCCACGGCTAACTACGTGCCAGCAGCCGCGGTAATACGTAGGTGGCAAGCGTTGTCCGGAATTATTGGGCGTAAAGCGCGCGCAGGTGGTTTCTTAAGTCTGATGTGAAAGCCCACGGCTCAACCGTGGAGGGTCATTGGAAACTGGGGAACTTGAGTGCAGAAGAGGATAGTGGAATTCCAAGTGTAGCGGTGAAATGCGTAGAGATTTGGAGGAACACCAGTGGCGAAGGCGACTATCTGGTCTGTAACTGACACTGAGGCGCGAAAGCGTGGGGAGCAAACAGGATTAGATACCCTGGTAGTCCACGCCGTAAACGATGAGTGCTAAGTGTTAGGGGGTTTCCGCCCCTTAGTGCTGCAGCTAACGCATTAAGCACTCCGCCTGGGGAGTACGGTCGCAAGACTGAAACTCAAAGGAATTGACGGGGGCCCGCACAAGCGGTGGAGCATGTGGTTTAATTCGAAGCAACGCGAAGAACCTTACCAGGTCTTGACATCCCATTGACCACTGTAGAGATACAGTTTTCCCTTCGGGGACAACGGTGACAGGTGGTGCATGGTTGTCGTCAGCTCGTGTCGTGAGATGTTGGGTTAAGTCCCGCAACGAGCGCAACCCTTGATCTTAGTTGCCATCATTTAGTTGGGCACTCTAAGGTGACTGCCGGTGACAAACCGGAGGAAGGTGGGGATGACGTCAAATCATCATGCCCCTTATGACCTGGGCTACACACGTGCTACAATGGACGATACAAACGGTTGCCAACCCGCGAGGGGGAGCTAATCCGATAAAGTCGTTCTCAGTTCGGATTGTAGGCTGCAACTCGCCTACATGAAGCCGGAATCGCTAGTAATCGCGGATCAGCATGCCGCGGTGAATACGTTCCCGGGCCTTGTACACACCGCCCGTCACACCACGAGAGTTTGTAACACCCGAAGTCGGTGAGGTAACCTTTTTGGAGCCAGCCGCCGAAGGTGGGATAGATGATTGGGGTGAAGTCGTAACAAGGTAGCCGTATCGGAAGGTGCGGCTGGATCACCTCCTTTCTAAGGATATTTTCGGAATACAAACCTTGGGTTTGTAAGATTACGTTTTGCGTTCAGTTTTGAAGGTTCATTCTTCTGAATGAAACACTTCAAAACTTGTTCTTTGAAAACTGGATAAAACGACATTGAAATAGTAACAAACACATTTATTTTTTTAAGTTTTTTAGGCTTAATAACAGATGAAGGTTTCAAGATACGAGTAAGGCAAGGAAGCGATTGAGTAAGTGAAGGAGCGTACCTCAGTACGTGACTGAGCGAACGATTGAAGCTGACGATGTATTACGATGTATATTGAAAGCTGACGGTTAAGTTATTAAGGGCGCACGGCGAATGCCTTGGCACTAGGAGCCGAAGAAGGACGGCACTAACACCGATATGCTTCGGGGAGCTGTAAGTGAGCTTTGATCCGGAGATTTCCGAATGGGGGAACCCACTACGTTTAATCGCGTAGTATCTTGACGTGAATACATAGCGTCTTGAAGGCAGACCCAGGGAACTGAAACATCTAAGTACCTGGAGGAAGAGAAAGAAAAATCGATTCCCTGAGTAGCGGCGAGCGAAACGGGAAGAGCCCAAACCAAGAGGCTTGCCTCTTGGGGTTGTAGGACACTCTATATGGAGTTACAAAAGAATGAGTTAGATGAAGCGACTTGGAAAGGTCCGCCAGAGCAGGTAATAGCCCTGTAGTCGAAAGTTCATTCCCTCCTGAGTGGATCCTGAGTACGGCGGAACACGTGAAATTCCGTCGGAATCTGGGAGGACCATCTCCCAAGGCTAAATACTACCTAGTGACCGATAGTGAACCAGTACCGTGAGGGAAAGGTGAAAAGCACCCCGGAAGGGGAGTGAAATAGATCCTGAAACCGTGTGCCTACAAGTAGTTAGAGCCCGTTAATGGGTGATAGCGTGCCTTTTGTAGAATGAACCGGCGAGTTACGATTACGTGCGAGGTTAAGTTTTAGAAGACGGAGCCGCAGCGAAAGCGAGTCTGAATAGGGCGAATTAGTACGTGGTCGTAGACCCGAAACCAGGTGATCTACCCATGTCCAGGGTGAAGGTGAGGTAACACTTACTGGAGGCCCGAACCCACGCACGTTGAAAAGTGCGGGGATGAGGTGTGGGTAGCGGAGAAATTCCAATCGAACCTGGAGATAGCTGGTTCTCTCCGAAATAGCTTTAGGGCTAGCCTCGTGATGAGAATACTGGAGGTAGAGCACTGTTTGGACTAGGGGGCCATCCCGGTTTACCGAATTCAGACAAACTCCGAATGCCAGATATTTATACACGGGAGTCAGACTGCGAGTGATAAGATCCGTAGTCAAAAGGGAAACAGCCCAGACCACCAGCTAAGGTCCCAAAGTAATCGTTAAGTGGAAAAGGATGTGGCGTTGCATAGACAACCAGGATGTTGGCTTAGAAGCAGCCATCATTTAAAGAGTGCGTAATAGCTCACTGGTCGAGTGACGCTGCGCCGAAAATGTATCGGGGCTAAACGATTCACCGAAGCTGTGGATTGACATCTACGATGTCAGTGGTAGGAGAGCGTTCTAAGTGCGTTGAAGTCAGACCGGAAGGACTGGTGGAGCGCTTAGAAGTGAGAATGCCGGTATGAGTAGCGAAAGACGGGTGAGAATCCCGTCCACCGTATGACTAAGGTTTCCTGAGGAAGGCTCGTCCGCTCAGGGTTAGTCGGGACCTAAGCCGAGGCCGATAGGCGTAGGCGATGGACAACAGGTTGATATTCCTGTACCACCTCCTCACCGTTTGAGAAATGGGGGGACGCAGTAGGATAGGGTAAGCGCGCCGTTGGTTGTGCGCGTCCAAGCAGTAAGGCGTGTGTGTAGGCAAATCCGCACACTGTAACGTTGAGCTGTGATGGCGAGTCCTTTAAGGACGAAGTTCCTGATTTCACACTGCCAAGAAAAGCCTCTATCGAGGTGAGAGGTGCCCGTACCGCAAACCGACACAGGTAGTCGAGGAGAGAATCCTAAGGTGTGCGAGAGAACTCTCGTTAAGGAACTCGGCAAAATGACCCCGTAACTTCGGGAGAAGGGGTGCTCTTGAGCGTGCAAGCGCATGAGAGCCGCAGTGAATAGGCCCAGGCGACTGTTTAGCAAAAACACAGGTCTCTGCAAAACCGTAAGGTGACGTATAGGGGCTGACGCCTGCCCGGTGCTGGAAGGTTAAGAGGAGTGGTTAGCGCAAGCGAAGCTGCGAATTGAAGCCCCAGTAAACGGCGGCCGTAACTATAACGGTCCTAAGGTAGCGAAATTCCTTGTCGGGTAAGTTCCGACCCGCACGAAAGGCGTAACGATCTGGGCACTGTCTCAACGAGAGACTCGGTGAAATTATAGTACCTGTGAAGATGCAGGTTACCCGCGACAGGACGGAAAGACCCCGTGGAGCTTTACTGTAGCCTGATATTGAATTTTGGTACAACTTGTACAGGATAGGTAGGAGCCAGAGATCTCGGAGCGCCAGCTTCGAAGGAGGCGTCGGTGGGATACTACCCTGGTTGTATTGAAATTCTAACCCATGCCCCTTAGCGGGGCAGGAGACAGTGTCAGGCGGACAGTTTGACTGGGGCGGTCGCCTCCTAAAAGGTAACGGAGGCGCCCAAAGGTTCCCTCAGAATGGTTGGAAATCATTCGTAGAGTGTAAAGGCACAAGGGAGCTTGACTGCGAGACCTACAAGTCGAGCAGGGTCGAAAGACGGGCTTAGTGATCCGGTGGTTCCGCATGGAAGGGCCATCGCTCAACGGATAAAAGCTACCCCGGGGATAACAGGCTTATCTCCCCCAAGAGTCCACATCGACGGGGAGGTTTGGCACCTCGATGTCGGCTCATCGCATCCTGGGGCTGTAGTCGGTCCCAAGGGTTGGGCTGTTCGCCCATTAAAGCGGTACGCGAGCTGGGTTCAGAACGTCGTGAGACAGTTCGGTCCCTATCCGTCGTGGGCGTAGGAAATTTGAGAGGAGCTGTCCTTAGTACGAGAGGACCGGGATGGACACACCGCTGGTGTACCAGTTGTCTTGCCAAAGGCATCGCTGGGTAGCTATGTGTGGACGGGATAAGTGCTGAAAGCATCTAAGCATGAAGCCCCCCTCAAGATGAGATTTCCCATTACGCAAGTAAGTAAGATCCCTCAAAGACGATGAGGTAGATAGGTTCGAGGTGGAAGTGTGGTGACACATGGAGCTGACGAATACTAATCGATCGAGGACTTAACCAAAATGTTTGAAACATTCAATGCACCGTTTATCCAGTTTTGAAAGAATAACATCTTTCTACATAGGGTTTCAAGATACAAGTAGTTCGAGGAAGCGATTGAGAGAAGGAAGGAACGTACCCAAGTACGTGACTGACTGAACGAATGAAGCTGACAAAGAAATACGCTGTATATTGAAAGCCGACAATAGTCTAGTGATGATGGCAAAGAGGTCACACCCGTTCCCATACCGAACACGGAAGTTAAGCTCTTTAGCGCCGATGGTAGTTGGGGGCTTCCCCCTGTGAGAGTAGGACATCGCTAGGCGCAAAAAGTCGCTGCTGATACACTCAGTAGTGGCTTTTTTTATGAGCTTTTCTATACAATAATGTGAAATTTTAGCCAGTGACATAAAAAGGAGATATATCAGCAAGGTTCTTAGTTGATATATCTCCTTAATTATTTTAAACAGTTGTTGCTCGTAGCTCAACCCGTCTAATTTTACCGGATGTTGTTTTTGGAAGCTCATCTAAAAAGACAATACTACGAGGATATTTATAAGGCGCTGTTAGCGTTTTAACGTGCTCCTGTAACTCTTTTGTTAGCTCATCTTCATCACGATTTCGGAACCCTTCACGTAAGATTACAAACGCTTTAACAATATGACCCCTAATTTCATCTGGTGCTGCAACAACAGCACATTCTTGTACAGCTTCATGTTTGTTTAAAGCATCTTCTACTTCAAACGGCCCAATCGTATAACCTGAAGAAATAATAATATCATCACCGCGACCTTCAAACCAGAAGTAGCCGTCCACGTCGCATTTAGCTTGGTCACCTGTAATGTACCAATCACCCCGGAAGGCAGCATGTGTGCGCTCAGGCTCACGATAATACTCTTTAAATAATGCAGGAGATGATTTGTGTACAGCAATATCTCCAACTTCTCCTACTGGCGCCTCATTACCTTCTTGGTCAATAATGCGGACGATATTACCAGGTGTCGGAACACCCATAGAACCAGGGCGTAATTCGGTATTTTCAAGTGTCCCTATTAGTAGCGTGTTTTCTGTTTGTCCATAGCCATCACGCACTTTAAGGCCAAAGTTTTGCATAAATGTTTCAATTACAGGGCGATTCAAAGGTTCCCCAGCTGAAACAGCACTTCGTAGAGCTGATAGATTATAATCTTTCAAACTATCAATCTTCGCAATAATACGATATTCGGTTGGTGTGCAACAAAGGACATTTACCTGCTCATCTTGAATGAGCTGAAGATACGTTTTTGGATCAAAACCGCCGTGATATACGAATGCCGTTGCTCCAAGCATAATTGTTGATAAGAATGGGCTCCAAATCCACTTCTGCCAGCCAGGTGCCGCTGTTGCCCAAACTAAGTCACCTTCACGTACACAAAGCCATTTAGAAGCTGCTGTTCGAATATGTGCATACCCCCAGCCGTGTGAGTGAACGACACCCTTAGGCTTACCCGTTGTACCCGAAGTATAAGAAAGAAATGCCATGTCGTCACGTTTTGTAGCAACTGCTGTAAAAGTAACAGGTTGTGTACTTGCAAGTTCATCTAAAGAAGTCCAATTAGTATTCGCGTTGCCAATGACTAACTTTGTATTCAATGCATCAACTGTTGAAGTAATACGGTCTACCTCACAAGTAAATGCTTCATATGCAATAACTGCCTTTGCAGAAGAGTGCTCCATACGATATTCTAGATCACTTGCACGTAACATCTCCGAACACGAGATAGGAACGATTCCCGCCTTTAAACAGCCTAGGAACACGAAGTATGCTTCTGGTAGGCGTGGAATGATGACTAATACGCGGTCGCCTTTTTGAAGCCCCTTATTTGTGAAGGCATTTGCGTATTGATTCATTTTCTGAATAAGCTCAGCATAAGAAATTCCCCGACGTTGTTGTTGTGCATCTAGCCAGCGTATTGCTTGGCGGTCACTATCTAAGGAAAATTTTTCTAATTCCTCTGTGATGTTATAAAGTTCTGGTGCGATTAAATCATTTGTTACCATATGAACAGTCCTCCCCAAAACAAATTTAATTGAAAATTCTTTAAACTATTTATATTTTAACAATTACAATAATATACAGCAAGAATATTTGGTGCATAAAATAGAAATATTAGATTTAATAGAGAACTATCAGGTGTTTTTGTAAGGGGAAATAGAAGCTCTATAATTAATATGAAAATTTTTATAAAAAGGGATTGCATAATTTACAATCCTTGCTATAATAATAAATGTACTTATGAGGTTGTTGAAAAACAGCTAAAATTGAATAGTATTGTTCCGAAGTAGCTCAGTTGGTAGTAGCACCTGACTGTTAATCAGGTTGTCGCAGGTTCGAGTCCTGCCTTCGGAGCCATTTTTTTGCCCATTTTTAACATACATATATTTTGAAAAAATAAATTATTAAAAAAGGGTTGCATCATGAAAGAAATGATGTTAATATAAATCTTGTCTTGTTTGAGACATAAAAAAAATGGCCCCTTGGTCAAGCGGTTAAGACACCGCCCTTTCACGGCGGTAACACGGGTTCGAATCCCGTAGGGGTCACCATTTCCTTAGCATTGTAGTAATGCAAAGGCTTAAAAAGAATAAATAAACTGTAAAGAAATTACACCTGTTTTTATGGAGGATTAGCTCAGCTGGGAGAGCATCTGCCTTACAAGCAGAGGGTCGGCGGTTCGAGCCCGTCATCCTCCACCATATAGTGTTAATTTCGGAGGGGTAGCGAAGTGGCTAAACGCGGCGGACTGTAAATCCGCTCCTTAGGGTTCGGCGGTTCGAATCCGTCCCCCTCCACCAGTTTTATTTATACAATGATTGGGGTATAGCCAAGCGGTAAGGCAACGGATTTTGATTCCGTCATGCCCTGGTTCGAATCCAGGTACCCCAGCCATTTTTTATTTTGAGCCATTAGCTCAGTTGGTAGAGCATCTGACTTTTAATCAGAGGGTCGAAGGTTCGAGTCCTTCATGGCTCACTTTTCTATAAAATATATTCAAAAGTGTCACATTAACTACAGATACTAATCTCTTACTGAAAACAGTAGGAGATTTTTTTATTTTCCTTTTTTGCTTGCATGAATATGCACAAATGTGTTGAGTTGAGCCAAAGGTATTGTTGGCTTTACAATAGTTATACAACACAGAGGGGGTATAAAATATTGAATAAACATAGTATTTCAATCATTGGAGTGCCGACAGATTACGGACAAACACGCAGAGGCGTAGATATGGGGCCAAGTGCCATTCGTTATGCAGGTATTGTTGATCGTTTAGAAGCGATTGGTCATGAGGTACAGGATCAGGGAGATATCCGTGTTAATCATAAGCAAGAAATTTCAATTATTGATAAACAACTGTTAAATTTAGAAGAAGTTGTCGATATAAGTACTACTTTGGCAAGCAGAGTGCATGAAGCGGTTGAGCAGAAGAAATTTCCACTTGTATTTGGTGGAGATCATAGCATTGCAATCGGCACGCTAGCTGGACTTGGTGAACATTATAAAAATTTAGGTGTTATCTGGTTTGATGCACATGCAGATTTAAACACGCCAGATACAACACCATCGGGGAATATTCATGGGATGCCGCTAGCTGTTAGTATTGGACTAGGGCATGAACGACTTGTACAAATTCGTAATTATGCACCGAAAATTAAACCTGAAAATGTCATTATTATCGGAGCTCGTTCAGTAGATCCTGGAGAACGTGAACTGATTCGTCAACAAGGTATAAAAGTCTATTCAATGCACGAGGTAGATCGACTAGGTATGACTCGTGTTATGGAAGATGCTCTTTCCTATTTAAAAGAACGCAAGGTGGATGGTTTGCACTTATCGCTTGATTTAGATGGCCTAGATCCGCTGTATACACCTGGGGTGGGAACGCCAGTACCTGGTGGAATGACATACCGTGAAAGTCATTTAGCGATGGAAATGTTACAGGAATCAGGTATGCTTACATCCGCTGAATTTGTAGAGGTTAACCCGATATTAGATGAAAAGAACAAAACAGCAGATGTTGCAGTGGCATTAATGGGCTCATTATTTGGAGAGACCCTCGTATAATAAAATTATCAAAAAATGTCTATTGTCGCATCGAATAAAAATCTTTTGTTATAATTAATTAAAATGAAACTTTTCTTATCGATGGGTCGTATAGTATAAGACAGTTGTAAAGGTGGAGAAGTTAACACAATGGATGCGTTAGTAAATAAGAGAATAAAACAAGTGCTTAAAGGCGATCAAAACGCATTTGCCGATATTGTGAGTCTCTATCAGCACAAACTGTACCAAGTATGCTACCGGATGTTAGGCAATAAACAAGAATCAGAGGACATCGCACAAGAAGCGTTTGTACGTGCCTACATGAATCTGCATACATTTGATCAAAAGAGAAAATTTTCGACATGGCTTTATCGCATAGCAACAAATCTCTGCATAGATCGTATTCGAAAAAAGAAGCCGGATTACTATTTAGATGCGGAAGTGGCTGGTACTGAAGGGCTTGATATGTATTCTCAAATTGCTGCAGACGACCAGTTACCAGAGGAACAGCTAGAGCAGATGGAGTTACAAGATCGCATTCAATATGAGATTGGACGTTTACCGGATAAATATCGTTCAGTTATAGTATTGAAATATATTGAAGAATTATCGTTACAGGAAATTAGTGAAATTTTGGATATGCCTCTTGGAACGGTGAAAACGAGAATTCACCGAGGACGTGAAGCATTACGAAAGCAATTAAACAATCTGTAGGAGGGGGAGCGTCATGAATATTTGTCCAGAGCATATTATAGACTATATGCATGATTATTTAGACGGTGACATTAGTCGTGAGCATGAGCAAGAGTTGAAGCAGCATTTGCATTCATGCGGTGATTGCAAGCAGCTGATGCAGGAATTGAGTGAAACGATCGCCTTTGTGAAGAGTGCTTCCCATATTACAGCACCTCCGCATTTTGAAGCTGCAGTGATGGCTCGTTTACCCAAACCTAAAAGTCGTGTGGGCATGCAAAAATGGATTCGTCGTCACCCATTATTTGTGGCGGCAGCGGTTTTTTGCCTATTTATGAGTGCTACTTTACTTGGAAGTTTCATGGATGACCAACATTTTTCTGTCACAAAACAGCCGAATCTAGTTGTTGAAGGGCAAACGGTCATCGTACCAAAAGGTGAAGTTGTCAAAGGGGATATCGTTGTAAAAAATGGTGATCTAATTGTTGAGGGGCAAGTAGATGGCAATGTTACTGTTATTAATGGGCAGTACATGGCGTCCTCGGCAGTTGTGACAGGTCAAATTGAAGAAATTGACCAAGCATTTGAATGGCTGTGGTATACTATTAAAAATTCATTCAAAGATGCCATGGCATTTGAAGATAAAGAAACTAAATAACACTCTATACGTCCTACATGATAGTGCACGTGAGAGGCTGAGAAGTCTACTCTTTTGAGTAGACTTTTTATTTGAAAAAAGTTACATTTGATAAGAATGTGCTATACTTAAATGTGTATGGATTCGCAATGAAAAGTGGGGGATGCCACGTGCAAATTATCGAACAATTCACGGATTTGACGCCAGTGAACATTGTTATTAACTTCATAGATGTACTGCTCGTTTGGTACGTTGTTTATAAAATCTTAACCCTCATTAAAGGTACGAAGGCTGTCCAATTATTAAAAGGAATTTTCGTCATTATTATTGCGCGCATCGCAACAGACTTTTTAGGGTTAGAAACATTAGGTTGGATGCTAAAACAGGTGATCGAGTTCGGTTTCTTGGCGATTATTATCATCTTCCAACCTGAAATTCGACGTGGACTTGAACAGATTGGACGAGGAAAGCTATTCCAACGTTCAACGAGCCAAGTAGAAGAAGAGCAGACAAGACTTATTGAGGCTATGAAGAAATCCGTTAGTTATATGGCAAAACGTCGTATTGGGGCGTTGATTTCTATTGAAAAAGAAACAGGTCTGAATGAATATATTGAAACGGGAATAGGCTTAAATGCTGAAATTTCATCTGAACTACTCATCAATATTTTTATACCGAATACACCACTTCACGATGGAGCGGTAATTATGCAAAAGGATAAGGTAACGGCAGCGGCATGTTATTTACCTCTTTCTGAAAGCCCATTTATTTCAAAAGAACTTGGAACACGACACCGTGCGGCACTTGGCTTAAGTGAAGTGACAGATGCCATTACGATTGTCGTATCGGAAGAAACAGGAGCCATTAGTATTACATTAAACGGTAACCTACATCGCAATCTTTCTCTAGAGGAATTCGAAACTCTATTACGTAGAATGTGGTTCGGATCAGTACAAGAATCGAATACAGCCTCTAAGTTGACTTGGAGGGGGAAAAAGAATGGATAAAATGATGGATAGCCCTTGGGTATTACGGATCATCGCACTTTTTCTAGCCTGTTTACTGTTTTTCTCCGTTCGTACTGAGTTATCTTCAACAAATAAAACGATAACGAATGAACAGGTGGAAGTGATTCGTGATGTACCTGTAGATGTTTATTATGATGATGAAAGCCTAATTGTGACGGGTATACCAAAAACGGTTAATGTCACAATTAAGGGTCCAATGCCACTTGTCATACAAACAAAAGCAATAAAGGATTTCTCAATTTTTGTAGACTTAAACCACTTACTAATAGGTGAGCATAATGTAGAGCTGCAATACGAAAATATCTCTGATAAGCTGCAAGTTACATTAGACCCGGCGACAATCAATGTGAATATAGAGGAAAAAGTCACGCAGGAATTCCGTGTGGATCCGGAGATGAACAACCGTTTAATTGATGAAGGCTATATATTAAAGGGCATGACAGCAAACCCAGCAACAGTATTTGTCACAGGGGCAAAAAGTGCCATTGAGAGCATCAGCTATGTAAAAGCGACAGTAACTGGTGAGCAGGGCTTAAATCAACCTTTCTCACAAGAAGCGGCAGTGAAAGTATTGGATCGAGATTTAAATAAATTAGACGTGACTATTGAACCGGACAGCGTTAAGGTACAAGTGGATATTGGAGAATACAGCAAGGAACTACCTGTTACGATGAATGAAACAGGTAAAGTACAGGATGGTATAACAATCAATAAATTATTGCTGGATACGACAACGTTGAGAGTATATGGTAAAAAATCGATTATTGATGTCTTGGCTGAAATATTGGTAGATGTCGATCTGTCAAAAATTACTGAATCAAAAACATATGAATTTGATGTGAAATTACCAGAAGGTGTGACAAAGGTATCTGAACCAAAAATAAAAGTTAAAGCAGATATTACGAAGGTGGAAGAGGAAACTACTACTACTCCAAATCTAAATCCTAATCCTAATCCTAATCCTAATCCTAATCCTAATCCTGAAGAAACTGAACCTGATACAATTACAGAAGATATTGATTCTTAAACAATAACTGACTATAATTTTATTTTGACTCAGTAGCAAGGTTAAGAAACAATACCTTGTTGGCTGAAACCTCTAGGAGATGTCGTGGATACAAGCCTAGACACATTGTTTATTTGTCCGAAATGCGACAAAGTGTGTTAAGTATGATAAAGAAGCGACAGTAGCAAAGGTTCTATGCACAAGAGCGTCAGGTACAATCGTAGGGGTGTAATTAATAGTTACTAGCAAATGAACGAAAATAGACTTTTCCAAAAGTAAGCAGACGGGCCGTCCAATTGTCTACAAGAGACAAGCATGATTTAGGTCGTCTTGCATTGAAGGAGAGAACAATTAGAATGGGTAAATATTTTGGAACAGATGGCGTCCGTGGCGTCGCGAATAGTGAATTAACACCGGAATTTGCATTTAAACTAGGTCGCGTAGGTGGCTATGTTTTAACGAAAGATGCAACGGAACGTCCAAAGGTATTAATTGGTCGTGACACACGTATTTCAGGTGAAATGCTTGAAGGTGCACTTGTCGCTGGTCTTCTTTCGATTGGCGTAGAGGTGATGCGTCTTGGTGTTATTTCAACACCAGGTGTCGCTTATCTTACTCGAATTATGAGTGCAGATGCAGGCGTCATGATTTCAGCTTCACATAACCCAGTTGCCGACAATGGCATAAAATTCTTCGGTCCTGATGGCTTTAAGCTAACAGATGCGCAAGAAGCTGAAATCGAAGCAATTCTTGATGCAGAAGTGGATACATTGCCACGTCCAATCGGGGCAGATTTGGGCTCTGTAAGTGACTACTTCGAAGGTGGGCAAAAATATATTCAATACTTGAAACAAACAGTAGATGAAGAATTCGATGGCATTCATGTGGCATTAGACTGTGCGCATGGTGCAACATCTTCTCTTGCAACCCATTTATTTGCGGATTTAGAAGCAGACATTTCAACAATGGGTGCTTCACCAACGGGCTTAAATATTAATGAAGGCGTTGGCTCAACGCATCCAGAGGGCTTAGCTACATTTGTTGCGGAAAAGGGTGCGGATGTTGGATTAGCCTTTGATGGAGATGGTGACCGTTTAATCGCAGTCGATGAAAACGGGAAAGTCGTGGATGGTGACCAAATTATGTTCATCATCGGTAAACATTTGAATGCTGTAGGTCGCCTGAAAAAGCAAACAATTGTGTCAACGGTTATGAGTAATATGGGCTTCTATAAAGCAGTTGGGGAAAATAGTATGCAAAGTGTACAAACAGCTGTTGGTGATCGCTATGTCGTGGAAGAAATGCGTGCTAATGATTACAACTTAGGTGGCGAACAATCTGGCCATATTGTTTTCTTAGACTTCAATACAACTGGTGATGGCTTGTTAACGGGTATTCAACTCGTGAATATTATGAAGGCTACAGGTAAAAAGCTTTCTGAGCTTGCATCCGAAATGACAATTTTCCCACAACGTTTAGTAAATGTACGTGTAACAGACAAGCATGCTGTAACGGAAAATGCTAAGGTTGCTACCGTTATTGCTGAAGTCGAAGCTGAAATGGCTGGTAATGGTCGAATTTTAGTACGTCCTTCTGGTACAGAACCACTTGTTCGTGTGATGGTGGAAGCTGCTACAGAAGCAGATTGCCAGCGTTATGTAGAGCGCATTGCAGATGTTGTACGAGCTGAAATGGGTTTAACTGAATAAACCACATGTAAACTCGGTTTTCTTCTAACAAGATAGAAAGCCGAGTTTTTAGTTTGCAATTGTATGTACTCAGCTCAAGAGGGGACTGTGTGTACATTTGAAAACACAGATCGCCAGTTAATCCGTGATTTAATGAAGCGTACAGTAGAAGGGATTGCAGTAAGCTTCGGAGCGGAAGTGGATTTTCGATGGTTTGATTATTTACCTGTCGTGAACAATGCAAGTGTTTTTGCAGATGTTGCAAAGGAGGCTGTTGAAAGTATTGGCTATCTAGCAGTAGAGGCTAAACAAAGTCCTGGTGGTGAAGATTTCGCTTATTACCAGACATTAAAACCGGGCCTCTTTGTTTGAATGGGTACGAGGGTACAGAAGAATGGCATCATCCAGCCTTTACATTAAACGAAGAAGCCTTACTAGTGGCGGCAAAATATTTTAGTAATTTATCGATAAAAGTTTTGCAGCAACTAGCTAATGAATAATTAACATGTTTACTTTGCATAGCTAGGGGAATAAATAAAGTAACCTATTATGTAAGGAGTGTTTGATTGAAATGGCTAAGATTGCAACATTAATTACTGATATGTTCGAAGATAGTGAGTGGACAAGCCCCAAAAAGGCATTAGAAGAGGCTGGTCATGAGCTTACAACGATTGACACGAAGGCAGGAAAAGTAGTGAAAGGAAAGCACGGTGAAAGCGTAACGATTGCAAAAGGAATCGATGAAGTCAAGGCTTCTGAGTTCGATGCGTTATTTATTCCAGGTGGATTTTCTCCAGATATACTACGTGCAGATGACCGTGTAGTAGCTTTTGTGAAGGACTTTATGGATGCCATGAAGCCTACCTTTGCGATTTGTCATGGTCCGCAGTTACTTATTACAGCTAAAACATTAAAAGGTAGAGATGCGACAGGTTATAAATCTATTCTCGTTGATCTTGAAAATGCCGGTGCTACGGTGCATGATGAGGAAGTATTTGTCTGCCAAAAGCAACTTGTAACAAGTCGAACACCAGAGGATTTACCAGCTTTTAATCGAGAGATTGTAAAGTTGTTACATGAAGTCGTATAATTATTTCGAAAGTTACTATCTAATTAGGTAGTAACTTTTTTTATGCGTAAAAATGCAACTTCACTGCATGAGATTGTAGAAGGTCATTTTGTATATTGTCAAGATGAAGAGGTTGCTGCATATCGGCAAAAAAGCACTTAATATTGCGCGGGAAATAACGGTTCATGACTGCAAATGAGCCGTTATTTTTATGGGAAATAAAGTAATTGTCTTTTGAAACAGCGGATCTATTTGACTAATGAACTACTTTTAAGTATGATGGAAATGCTATTGGAACGGAACAGCTGTTGCGTTACATATAATAGCTTAATATGCTAAGGAGGATAGGAGAGAAGCATAAAAACGGAAAACAATTATAGCGCCTGAGCTGAAGAAATTGGACGGTCACATCTTCAGCAGACGAGGTGGAGGTTTATCGAAAATTCGGCGGATGCCTCCCAATCGACATACCCGATTGTCATTTTTCATTTTGAAAGCATTTGAGTGATTGAATGTACAGAAAATGGAGAAGGTATAGTTAAAGCAATAGATAAATAGGAAAACTTCACATATCGAAGCGGAGCACTATTCAGATGGCTGAATAGTACGAGAACGTGCGCGTATTTGTATGCTTATTTTGTCAAAAATTAAGTAAAACATTTACGTCCACTAAAAAATTCGATAGGTTGAGGTCTGGTTTGTCATTGCGCTAAATTGACAATAGCGGAGGATTATAAATTATGTGTGGAATTGTAGGATATATTGGTGAAATAGATGCAAAGGAAATCTTATTAAAAGGTTTAGAGAAACTAGAATATCGTGGTTATGACTCAGCAGGTATTGCTGTACGCAATGAAGAGGGCGTTACAATCTTCAAGGAAAAAGGACGGATTGCAGAATTACGTGAAGCAGTGGACGAGGATGTAGCAGCGAAAATCGGTATTGGTCATACTCGTTGGGCAACACATGGTGTACCTAACCGTTTAAATGCCCACCCTCATCAAAGTGCATCAGGTCGCTTTACGCTTGTGCATAACGGCGTAATTGAAAACTATCATTTATTACAAAAGACATATTTGAAAGGTATTCCGATGAAATCTGATACAGATACAGAGGTTATCGTACAATTAGTCGAGTTATTTGTGAAAGATGGACTGGAAACAGCTGAAGCATTCCGTAAAACATTATCTCTATTACATGGCTCTTACGCACTCGCGCTACTAGATGCAGAGGCGGCTGACACAATTTTTGTAGCGAAAAACAAATCACCACTTCTTGTAGGTGTGGGCGAGGACTTCAATGTGGTTGCATCAGATGCAATGGCGATGCTACAAGTCACGGATCAGTACGTAGAATTACACGATAAAGAAGTCGTGATTGTACACAAAGAAAGCGTTCAAATTACGAAACTAGATGGTACTGTAGTAGAGCGTGCGCCATATACAGCAGAGCTTGATATGAGCGATATTGAAAAAGGTACGTACCCTCACTACATGTTAAAAGAAATGGATGAGCAACCAACTGTTATCCGTAAAATTATTCAAGCATATGAAAGTGAAGCTGGCGACTTAACAATTGATGCAGCTATTTTACATGCATTACAAGACGCGGATCGCTTATATATTATTGCAGCCGGCACCAGTTACCATGCAGGTTTAATCGGTAAACAATACTTCGAAAAAATGGCAGGTATCCCAGTAGAAGTTCATATTTCAAGTGAATTTGGCTACAATATGCCATTACTTTCTGAAAAACCATTGTTTATCTTCATTACCCAATCAGGTGAAACAGCTGACAGCCGTCAAGTGCTTGTGAAAATTAAAGAGCTTGGCTACCCGACGTTAACAATTACAAACGTACCAGGCTCAACATTGTCACGTGAAGCCGACCATACTTTGTTACTACACGCAGGCCCAGAAATAGCAGTAGCTTCAACAAAAGCGTACGTAGCACAAGTAGCTGTACTTGCAGTAGCAGCATATGTAACTGCGAAGGCGAATGGCCAAGGATTAGAATTTGATTTAAAACAAGAGCTGGCGATTGCTGCAAACGGTATCCAAACAATTATTGATTCAAAAGATGTACTAGAGGATATTGCGGAAGATTACTTAAAAATTGCACGTAATGCTTTCTTCATCGGCCGTAACATAGACTTCTGTGTTAGTCTTGAAGGTGCATTGAAATTAAAAGAAATCTCCTATATCCAAGCGGAAGGTTTTGCAGGTGGCGAGCTAAAACACGGTACGATTGCTTTGATTGAAGAAGGTACGCCAGTGTTTGCTCTTGTAACGCAAGAAGCGGTATCGCTAAACATTCGTGGGAATGTCAAAGAGGTAGCCGCACGTGGCGCATATCCATGTATTATTGCAATGGCAGGGGTAGACGAAGATGGTGACCGTTTAGTAATTCCACCAGTAAATGAATTATTAACACCGCTTGTATCTGTAGTGCCATTACAATTAATTAGCTATTACGCAGCTTTACACCGTCGCTGTGACGTTGATAAACCACGTAACTTAGCTAAATCGGTGACTGTGGAATAAGATTATAGTTAAATTTTAAAATGTGAGTTATAATTAATGCTGTCATAATTTATAGTTATATTTGTCATAAGAATATAAGATATTTTGACACTAAAATAAACCTTGGTACAGAATAGTTGTTGCTGTATCAGGGTTTGTATTTTTTCCAGTTTATTTTTTATAATATGATACATAACAAATAAATTTAAATATTACAGCAAAAATTATAATTAATATTGTCACTTTAGCAGTTTTAATAGAGGATATATAAATTACATTTTTAACTTAATTAATTGGTTTTTGCAACGCCATTAAGGATAGAATTGTTCTATTTAAAATATGATTGAATATTTATAATAAAGTTGTTGATTGACAACAAAGTCGGGTACTGACTGTACAGAACAAATAAAGTTGGAATCGTACAAAAAAAGTTGGAATCTGTGGATAACTCTCGACCTTATTATCAAGTAGACATAAATATACGTTTTAGATTAAAATAAAATTCATAATAATAATGGCGGTAACTAAACATTATAGTTATAAACAATGCTTGTTTTCTTAGAGGTTATTGCTATTCAACTACAGTTGAACAAGTATCTGTGTCTAGTGGTAAAAATATGCTTAGCTTGATGGGGATGTGTCTGCCCCCATAATGATGTTAAAATATATAATATATTAAATGTATAAAAATTACTTTTTTGGCTTTTAATTCAATATCTTATAAGGTATAATGTATTTAAAAATTAACCAAGGAGTGATTTTTATGTCTAGTTGGGGAAATAGTATAGTTAATGCTGCTAAACAAACAGCAAAGGATCAAATTTGGCCAGTTGTTACTGTGGGTTCTGCTATAGCAGGGGCTAAAGATGGATATAACAAAGGTGTTGATACGTATAATAATAACAAAGCAAACGCACATAAAGCAGCAGTTGGTGCTGGTGCTACACAAGCGAAACATTCTGTTGCTAAAGCTGTTGTGTCTACCGCTGCAAAGTCAACAGGAGTAGGGGCTGTAATTAGTATTGGCACAAACTTCGCTTATCGTTTAGGACAAGAGCGAGGAGCATGGTAAAAAATTTTTTTCAGCTCAATTTATCTCCTCATGCAAAAAAGTTAGAAATGAGGTATTTAGAAAATAATAATTTATTTTCTGTTCCTTTTTCTTATAATATGAATTCTTGTCAGTGGGAGATTGATAATTTAATATTAAATCAAAATTCTTTGTATTTTTTCTGTTTAAATGATTCTAACTATTTTTTAGACCCTTTAAATCAAAATATACATACAGCTAAAAATTCCATGATATATTCTGTTCACAATCAACATATAAATGGAACAGAAATCTATTCGGATTTAATATTTTCTGTCCAGTCTTTTAAAATTCAAAATGCTAATTTAGATTCACATTTGTTTACCAAAAATTTTTTTGTAACAGATGAAGTAGTTGGTCTTTTAATAGATATGAATAAAACTATTATTGATACGATTAAGGAAAGTATTATTTTGACTTTTGAATGGATAGGACCAAATGGGACATATTATATTACTGATAAATTTTTAACTGTAGATTTTCTTCGAGGTTCATCTAAAATAAAGCATGGGCTTAGAATTGATTCCAGTACAATGGAACAAGGAAAATGGACTGTGAGAATACTAGTTAATAATATATTGAATTATGAATCTGTATTTTTTGTTCAAAGTATGACATATAAAAAGCCTTATAGTTTGAAGATGTAATAATAGTTAAATTATGCGGTACAACTACATTTACCATTAATTAGAAATACTGAATTTTAGCATATATTTAAAATGAAAACTCCTCTTCGTTAATCGATAGAAAACGAGAGGGGTTTTCATTTTATCTAATTCCTATGAATTAGATAAAATGTTTTATAATAAAGAATAAGCGTTTTATAGAGGGGAGAGTTATAATAGTTTGAAAAAGTATCTAATTATATTAATATTCATTATTTTATTTATAGTTCTTATATTTTATATTACAGAGAAAAATTACAATATCGAATTAAATGAAAATGAAATTACAAATAGCATTCAAAATAGACTAGGGGAAGAGCTAGACATTTCATTGATTGAAAAATATATTATTTCAAATTCAAATACACAAATTATTTTTTTTGAGTATAGTAAAAAAAATGGCTATGCACTTTTTAAAAAGAATCATTTTAACAATAAGCTAAAGCTTGTATCTTTAAATAAAAATCTTTTAGATGAATATATAGGTATTATCTATACAAATAAGGGGAATTATATCATTTTAAGTGGAAATTATAATGAAAAAATAGGCAGTTTTTTAGTAAAAGAAGGGGATAGTGAATATTTATTTAAAGTCGAAAATATTGCTGGGGAATTCGGTGATTTATATATTACACTCGAAACTATTCCGAGAAGTATTACTGAAAAAATGCTTGAAAATCCAATACTTTATAATGAGAATAATGAGCAAGTTTATTGAGAAAAACTTTGAATTTTATGGAAAAAAAAGACTACTTGTAATTTTAATTGAACGAGCTGTGGTAGCTCAACAATAGCAAAAAAGAATATATATCTTCATACACTTCTATACAAAATAATGTTCCCAAATTAAAGTTAGGGAAGAGACCGAAAACAAAGAAATGTTGTTAAACCAACATTTCTTTGTTTTTTCCTTTAAATATTGTTTATACAGCTTTTTATGCAAATACATAAACAGGGCTACGATAATACTTTTTAAGATTATGAGAGTGTGTTATCTGAATAAAAGCTCTCGCGCAATGGGGGACAAGGGGCAATGCAGATGGTCAGTTTTTAAATCCTTCAGGAATCGCGATCACTAATAACGGTATCCTGTATGTGGGCGATCGTGATAATCGTCGAATTCAACATTTTGATATCAACGGAAACTTTCTAGGCAAATGGGGGAGCGCAGGCACTGGAGACGGGCAGTTTAATCAGCCCTACGGTATTGCAGTTGATGAATGGGGTCACGTCTATGTAACGGATAGTGAATTGCACCGGGTCCAAAAATTTGATGCAGATGGTACTTTCTTAAGCCAATGGGGAAATCAAGGCACTGGTGATGGTCAGTTTCGGTATCCTTTTAGTATTACGGTAGACAGCACAAACGGCCATATCTACATCCCTGATGCTCAGAACAATCGAATTCAAAAGTTTAATCTAGATGGGAGCTATGTGAGTCAATGGGGGAGCGCGTGGAGTGGAGATGGACAATTCAACTTCCCAAACGGTATAGCGATTGACAGTAACGGTAGCGTCTATGTAACGGAAGCCAATAATCATCAAGTCCAAAAGTTCGATAGCGATGGCCATTTCCTGAACAGGTGGTCCGGCTCGATTACCGCTACAGGTATTGTTCTTTCATCAAAAACGGGGCAGTTGATTGTAGGAGGAAAGCAAAGTTTCCAACTGACAGAGAACTTCTCAAATGGAACGAGTCAAGACCAAACGGCAAACACAACGTTTACGGTAAGTGATCCTTCCATCGCCTCGATTCAGAACAACGAATTAACAGCGATCTCGCCAGGAACAGTGACTGTAACGGCAACCTATGGCAGTACGTCAGATAGGGCGACGATTACGGTGAGTACACCACCTGTCACAACGACTGGCATTGTTCTATCACCAAAAACAGGACAATTAACAATAGGAGGCACACTAGACTTCCAACTAGTAGAAAAACTATCAGATGGTACAAGTCAGGACCGAACAGCCTATACAACCTTTTCGGTAAGCAATCCAACCATCGCCACGATTTATTGGATCATGTCCAAGCGTTAGTACCACAACTGTCAAGTCAAGAGCGAACAATTCGCCTTGTATATCCAGCAGAAACAGCGACGGCAGAGGCTCATTTGAATCTTTCAAGAGATGCAGGATTATTTTTAAACCATCAACATACGGATTTCTTCATGCAAACAGGGTTAGCACAATTGACGATGCCGTCAACATCATTGGATGGCGTGACAGAAGATGTATTCTTCCGCATTGTGCCAGTCAAGGCACAACAACAGGAAACGATTCATACGAATGCACTAAAAAACGAACAGATCCAACAAACAATGCCGAAGAAAGCGATTATTTCGCTAATGGGAACCCCCATTACGATTGAAACGAATCTACAAAATCGCCCCGTAACGATTACGTTACCAATTTCGGCTGGGCTAACAGAAGAACAAAGGGCTTCATTAGTCGTTTATATAGAGCATAGTGACGCTACAACGGAAGTAAAACGAGGGCGTATGGTTGAATTTGAACCAGGCGTGAAAGGGTTCCAGTTTGAAGTCGATCATTTCTCCACATTTAACTTAATCTATGCTTCAGAAGTTCAAGAAGAGGAAGCAGAAATGGAAGTGAATCGATTAGCACCCTACATTCAAGGATACCCAGATGGCACATTTAAGCCAAATGCTTCGGTAACACGTGCACAAATGGCAATGATGTTAGCGCGTTTCTTAACGAATGGTAACATCCCAACAACGACTAATAGTACTTTTGAGGATACAACAAATCACCCTTCAAAAGATGCGATTGAAGTTGTGAAGCAAGTGGGTTTATTTAATGGCACAACTGAAACGACATTTAATCCAAACGGCACGATTAGAAAGGCTCTGTTAATGTAACGAAAAGCTAATCTTCTATAACTTATAAAATCCTTAGAGCCGATATTATGCAGCTTTTTACACAGAGTTGCATAGTTTTGGCTTAAAAAGTTCTTTATTACTGCTCAATTCAAGTTTAATTTTTTTACCTATTGGGGTTAATTCTTTGTTATTTTTTAAGAATGAAACTTCCATTGTAGCTTCGCCCTCTAACTTGAAGTCTTCTTTGAGAAATTCAAACTTAAGTGATTCACCTTTTTTAATTTTAGAGCCATCAGCGTTAACACCTGTTGGTGAATGTCCTAATATATTTACTTCCACTCCATAGATATCAAAATTAGCATTATTTTTATATTAATTATCATATTTTCATTGTTCGGTTCAATTGCACCGCCAGAAGATCCCGTACAGACTGATAAAATATAAATAGATGATTTGTTTATCTAACAGGGAAGATATTAGCCTATCACTTATGTGTAGTTACAGCTTTATTCTTTTGTTGTAACGCTTCATTTTTTTCAGCGAAGCGGTCATTGTGAGAAGAAACGCCCGCCATTTTTGATTCTGTAGGGTCAATGTATAATTTTGCGCTATTTACAGCGAGAACAGCATCGCTAAATGCGCCTGCAATCAGTCTTATTTTTCCTTCATTCGTTACAAAATCGCCTGCGCCAAAGATGCCTGGCATGCTTGTGCACATTTTTGGTGTAACGGAAATGCCCCATTCTTCAGAGGCTAAGCCCCAATCCATAATGGCGCCACCAAAGTGACGGTCAAACCCGTGATTGACAAGCACTTCGTCTACTTCAATTTTTGTCGTATCATTTGAATCAACATGCTGTAATGTGACATGTTCGATTTTATTGCCATTGCCATGTAAACGGGAAACCGTATAAGGAACATAGGTTGTTGCGATAGACTTCATGCGTGTTACAGACGATTCAAAGGCACTAAAGTCATCTCGTCTATGAACGATGTATACTTCTTTGGCGATAGGAGCCATTTCAATAGCCCAATCTACAGCTGAGTCGCCTCCACCAGAAATGAGTACACGTTTATCTTTAAACTTATTTATGTTCGTTACCGTATAGTGAAGGTTGTTTAGTTCATAACGGTCAGCGCCTTCAACCGTTAATTTCTGAATGCGTGTAATACCACGTCCTGTAGCTAAAATAATCGTTTTCGTATAATGCTTCTCGCCTGTTTTAGCTGTTAAGACGAATATGCCATCATCGCGTTTTTCCATGCCAACAACTTCTTGACCAAATACGATTGTTGGATTAAATGTCATAGCTTGCTTGATTAAGGAGTGAATAATATCTTCACAGCGAACAGGCTCAATGCCACCGACATCCCAAACTAGTTTCTCAGGATAGGTGCGCATAAACCCACCTAATTCATGTTTTACTTCGATAATTTTTGTTTTCATTTCACGCATGCCACTGTAAAAGGCAGCATACATGCCAGCTGGGCCACCACCGATTATAATTACATCATAAATCTCTTGTTCCATTTAAGGCACCAACCTTTCAACTAAATAATCAAGGAATAGTGGAGAGCCAATTAAACCTTCACCTACAACGTAATCTGCTGTTTTTAATGGGTAAACATTGCCTGCTTTCACAGCATCCATTGCTTGCCACATCGGGCTATTCTTTAAATCTTTCAAGGATTGTTCACTACTATAATTTTGCATTTGACGTTGTTCGACAAAAATATGATCTGCGTCAATTTCAGGTAAAACTTCTAAGGAAATGGGCGTGAACCAATCATTATTATCTTTCAACATAGTTGGAATATTTAATCCAAGTTGTGTGTATAGCATGTCACTTCCAGGACTACCCTTTTCAGTGCCTAGCACACGATATTGATTTTGTTCTACACGTAATACGAGAATTTTTTCGTCACCTATAGCATTGTGTAGTTTTTCTTTGGTTTCTTCTATTTTTTTCCTAAACTTCTTGAGAGCAAGTTCAGCTTCTTTCTCTTTATTGAACAGTTCACCAAGCACAGGAACAAATTCATCTATTGCAACGCCTGCCTCAACAGCAACAGTAGGGGCAATTTTACTTAAAGCCTCGTATTTTTTAGCATCAATCGCTGCACCTTGAGCAATAATGACATCTGGTGCTGCTTCAAGAATAACTTCTAAATTATCCTCATATTGCACAGTCGGAATTATTTTAACATTGTTGTCATTGAATAATTTGAAGCGATATTCAGGTTCAATTTCTTCAACGACTGTCACCATTTGAGGCGTTACACCGATTTCAATTAAGTTTTCAGCATAGTTAGAACCAAGGACTAACATATTTTTAGGTTCGGTAGGGATAGTGACATCACCGTAGGCATCTTTTACAACACGCGTTGTAGACTCGCTTTTTTCTTTTTGATTCTTTGCCTTATTTCCGCTCTCTTTGTTAGTGCTTGAGCAAGCAACTAATGTTAAAGCAACTAACAGTAAAAGTATATATTGCATAGTTTTTTTCATTGATTATAGCTCCTTTTTATTTGATAATGATTATCACTATCAAATAATAACAGGTAATGAGGGCGCCTAATATAGCATAAAGTGCCTTAAAAATTGGATTATTGTGTTTTAGGGCAAACATCTAAAATCGATTGTTCAATCTGTTGCATAATTTTCCTTTTGCCAAACACACTGCAATTGTTAATCCATAAACCCGTATCCACATAAAAAACACGCTTATTTTTTACAGCATCTAAATTCGCCCACGGCTCACTTTTTTGTAAAGTAGCTAAGCTAAGGTCGGCAGTAAAATAATCCATTATGCGTTTTTCAATAAACAAATAAGTAGGATTGGCTACCACTAATTGTTGTAAAGAACATATGTTGAAACTATTTTCATTTGCGCGCAATATTTCAGGCATTTGTAAGCCAAGTTCCTGATATAAAAGGATAGCCGAGTCACTAGAAGATTCACCGACATAGCGATAACCCAACTCCTCCACACGTAAGTAAAGTACAGTAGCATCCTTTGCAATATGATGTTGTATTTTATTTTTTAGAACGTCTACATGTGTCGTAAGTTCGTGAATGATTTGTGTAGCTTCATTCTCTTTATTAAACAATTCACCAAAATAACGAATTAGTGAATTTAAATCATAAGGTAGCCCAGTGATAACAGGGGCGATAGTTTGGAAGTGTTGTTTTGTCTCTTCCGTTAAGTCGACACCGATAATTAAATCGGGTTGTTGTTGTACAATTATGTCTTGTTGAATCACATATTGAGGCATTTCTAAAATGGTTGTACCAACTTCATGAAAAAGAATCTTTTGATACTTCGGAGTTAGGGAGCTAGTCACAGTAACACAATTAGGTACAATACCTAATGCAATCACAATTTCTGCATGTGCAGGTGAGAGAAAGCAAATACGATATTCACCAACAGCCTTTTTGAATTGCTTAGGAGGGCGATCAACAATGCGTTTAAACTGTCGACTAAAGTTTTGCACATCATCAAAACCAACTTTTTTTGCGATATTTTGTGATAAATCATCTGTTGTTAATAGCATTTCTTGTGCGCGGAAAATACGATAACTAATTAAATAGGCTATCGGTGTTTTATCATATAACTCAATGAACTTTCTCGAATAATACCATGGGCTATATCCAGCGATAGCTGCTAGTTCATCTCTTGTCATCATTTGATTATATTTTTTTTGCATATAAATAACAGTATGTTCAATTCTTTGTTCAAGTGTGTATTCATCTGTTGGCCGCTCTTGTTGTAATTCTTTCAACAAGCTGTATAAAATAAATTGTTTAATGGTGATATGGAGATGGTCTGTGTTTTTAGCGAGCGATATGCGAATATCTGCGATGACCGTTTCAGGCACTCGTTGAAGGTAGTAACCATTCGTTGTATCGATAGACCAATTACAGGTTGATTTCATTTCGGTATCATACGACACAAAGCTAATTAAATAGCCTGAAAAATCAAGACGGTTTGTATTTGTAAGTTGGATAACCGCACCACTTTCAATGGCGGTTAAATGCCCAAATACAATATGTTCTTTGTGCCCATTAATGGATAGAGTGGTTTGGCCATCCGTAATCAATAAGAGAGCCGCACTATCAAGATGTATCGTTGATTTTTGAAATAATGATTTGGCTAAATCTTTTATTTCTGTGCAATGTGCCAGCCAATTAGGATTAGAATCAAGCATTTATTTACTCCTTTACTTTGTTGTGATAAAAGTATACTACGGAATGTCACAGCAAACGGCATAAAATCGACAAGTTCAAAATGAATAACATAAGGAAATAAAAAATCATTACAAAACATTGAAATGTATGAAACAGCCTCCCTATGATAAGGGAGGCTGTTTCTAATGAGGCACATATAAGGGGAGTTCATCAATGGTTGTAAATATTCTAGTATAAGCATCTTTTATATTCTTTTCATTTCGTACATCATCGTAAAGCCCGTATCCCCAATAGAGCATTTCATCATTTGATTGATTGTAAACACCAGTAGCATAATCTCCTGTTTGTGCGTCAGACATATCTTCATATGATAAGAATATGGAACACGTTGAAGACGAACAAGTACTTGAATGTGTTGATGATATAGATGAATTTAAAATGTGGAATAGCCTACAGAATACACTTCTCATAATCAAACTATAAACAAACTTAAAACCTGTACAAGTTTATGACAGTGTATATTATAAAATTGTGTAATTGTGACAGGTGTTATTATAAAAAGTGACACCGTGATCTTATAAATTGCTATAAAAAACTTATAATTTTATGACAACATTAAATATAATTCACATTAAAAGTTGTGTATCTTTAAAACAAAATTTAACCGTTTGTAATAAAGTTGTACCGTTTTGAAAAAAGTTATACCGTTTATAAAAAAGATGAACTGTTTTTAAGATCTTAGAATGATAATTTATAATAGTTTGATCAAAAATCCTGTTATATGCAGGATTTTTTTTTTTCAGCAATCGGGCCAGTTAGTTAAAGAAGACATACTTAAACAAAACATGTGAGTAGTTTGATAATACGATAATAATTAGACAAGCATTCGGAACTCGTTGAATGAGCAACAATACTTTGGTTTTTGGTCAAATATATAACTTTCAAGTAAACTACTTAATAAATACTAATAGGTGGCTAAACGTTTTGTTGTGATTCTTTATTTTGAAAATGAACGATTTTTCCCAGTTAATCGTATTACATATAAATCATTATTGTATGGAGTAGATCTCATGGATGAAAAGGATTTAATTCGAAAGGCGAAAAAAGGAGATACATTGGCTCTTTCGAAACTGCTACAACAGAACTATTCGTTCCTCGTAAAGTATTTAATGAAAGTTACCCTTCATCCACAAATCGCAGAAGATTTAACACAAGAGACGATGATGAAGTGTATTGAAAAAATCCAACTGTATAATGGTGAATCCAAGTTTTCCTCATGGCTCATCACAATCGCAACGAACCTTTTTATCGATCAACAGCGCAGAAAGAAGCGGGAGAAAAACTGGCTAGAGCAGGAACAAGCGCTCCGAAAAATGAAATGGAATGCAGCCATTATGAACGAAGAATGGAATGATGTACTTGATGTACTTGCTCAAATTAATGAAGAAATACGTATGCCAATCGTGTTAAAGCATTATTACGGATATTCATATAAGGAAATTGGAAAAATGATGGGTATTGCAGAAGGAACAGTAAAATCTCGAGTTTCAAATGGTCTAAAAAGTGTACGAAAGGAGTTGGCTGAACTTGAAAGAGTATGATTCTAAAAAAAGTAATTTTATGTTGGATGATGAAAATGAATTAACGGTTAAGCAATTAATAGATGGTTTAGAAAAACTGGATCAATGGAATCCAGTATCTACTCCAAGCTTACAATGGTTTCAACAGAATGTTGAATTAGAGAAAAAAAGAATACGAAAAAAACAATGGAAAGACCTCCTCACGTTTATCTCTGTTGCAGTATTTGTGCTTTCGGTTGGGATTGCTGTCGTTTATCGTCAGCCAATTCTTTTTCTTTATTTTCAGCTTGTGGGGATTATCTTACTGCCCTTAGCGCTTAACAAAACTAGAAAGAAGGTCAGTAATGAATGATCTCAAACGAACTAAGTAGCACACCGTTTTGGTTATGCGTCGTAATTGCATTCATTCTGATTTGCCAGAGCTCATGGATGTTTTGGGATGCACGGAAGAGGGGATATAATGCTTGGCTATGGGGCATTTTAGGCCTTATTCAATTTCCAACGTATCTTATTATCTATCTTTTTTTTGCAAGAAAAATATTTAAAAGAAAGGTCTCAGGTTCAAATTCCTGAGATTTTTTTTATTTATTTTTTCGTGAGTGAACGATTAGACGAACGTAATCGTATTAAGGGTAAATAAACAATTTGGAGGAGAAAAAAATGAATGAACTAGTAAATGGAATCCTATGGGAAAGGATTGCGCAAATTCTTGTCTTACAATGATTACCGCATTAGTTTGGTTGTATTAGAAATGAAAAAATTGAATCTCTTGTAAGCAATTTTGAGAAATTACTTGATAAATATCTTATGGAAGGCAGCTTCTATAAATTTTTACCATCTGTTAAATAAAGACAACAAGGAGATACCTTTGTTCGAAATAACAGCAATGAAATCAATCACTTATCTAAGGAGGCAATTCTTTTATGAAAAATAAACTATCTGGGGTGTTAGCCGCTACATTAGCGTTAACGATGAGCTTATCAACAGGGGCGATGGCGTTTTCTAGCAGTCAGACTACGGTTGTAGCTAGCCAAGAAGTAGCTAGCCAGGAACTGAAGAAGATTGCGGCAGAGAAGGCTGCGCTACTCACGAAGTCGTATGAGACGAATAGCGTGCAGTATGCGCTAATTGACAATGGCCAAATTATTTTGTCGGGTCAGGCAGGTAAGAACGATATGAAAGGGAAACAGCCGCTGACCAAAGATACCCTATACGGGATTGGTTCAGTCAGTAAAATGTATGCAACGGCGGCTGTGATGAAATTGGTCGACGTAGGAAAAGTTGATTTGGATGCTCCTGTTGTCCACTATGTTCCTGATTTCAAAATGAAAGACGAGCGTTACAAAAGCATTACGCCGCGTATGCTGTTGAACCACTCCTCCGGCTTGCAAGGTACTGAGTATAGGAATGCATTTTTATTTAAAGATAATGATACCTATGCCCATGATAACTTGTTGCAGCGATTGTCCAACCAGCACTTGAAGGCGGATCCTGGCGCGTTCTCGGTATACTGCAACGACGGCTTTACGCTGGCTGAGATTTTGGTGGAAAGAGTCAGCGGTCTAAGCTTTACCGAATTTCTACATAAACAGTTTACAGAACCCTTAAAGCTAAATCATACGAAAACGCCGCAGGATAAATGGGAAGATGATAAGCGGGCTGGACTTTATTTTCCAATGTACCAAGGGCAGCTTCCCACTGAATCGGTGAATGTTATCGGGGCGGGAGGGATCTCTTCCACGGTAGAGGATATGGTGCGATTCTCACAATTATTTATGGGACAGGGAAAAGGGATCCTCTCTAATCAGGCAGTCAAAGCGATGGAGCAAGAGGAATATAAAAAAGGAATGTGGCCGGGGGATGAAGATAACATTTTCAAATATGGTCTTGGTTGGGATAGTGTGAAACTATATCCATTCAGTGAATATGGAATAAAGGGCTTGGCTAAGGGCGGAGATACGTTTTTACAACATGCTTCACTGGTCGTGCTTCCGGAACAGAAGATGGCAGCGGCTGTCTTGTCATCTGGCGGCAGCAGCTCTACAAATCAATTGCTGGCAACTGAATTGCTACTTGCCGCACTCAAAGAGAAGGGCACAATTAAGGATATCAAGCCGAACAGATCCTTTGACAAGCCGGTCAAGGCCAAGATGCCTCGAGACGTAGCGAAGAAAGCGGGTTTTTACGGTAATAGTTCAAGTCAGTTCAAAATAGAAATTACGAAGAATGGAGAACTGTTCTTATCATCTAATCCAGAAGAAAAATATGTATATACTGCGAATGGAAGCTTTATTAATGAGACAGGTACCTCCAAACTCAACTTTGTCACAGAGAAGAATAGACGAACATATTTGAGGGAGAGCACATTTATATCGATGCCTGGCTTAGGGCAAGTAGCGATGAATCACTATGGAGCAGAGAAACTAGAAGACAACGTACTATCGAAGGAAACCACTGCCGCATGGGCAAAGCGGGAAGGCGTCAAGTTCTATCTTGTTAACGAGAAATATAGTTCTGCTCAATATCTCGTACCAATGTTACTTACAACACAAATTAATCGCAATGATGGTCTAGAGGGCTATTGGAACGGCAGAAAAATTACCGGCCCAAACACGGTTGCGCATCAGCTCCAGATCCCCGGGTTGGCAGGCCGTGATACGACGGAATCTCGTTTCTATACAGAAGGCGGCGATGAATATTTGGAGATGTCCGGATCTTTATACGTAAGTGAATCCAACGTAAAACCGCTTGATACAAGCCAATCATCCAAAGTTACACTACAAGCAAATGGTCATGCGAGATGGTTTACGATCCCGCAATCGGTAGCGGGGAAAATGATGACCGTTGAGTTACCATCGAATAGTTCGTTTGCGGTGTATGATGAGAAGGGATTATGTATTAATTTTACCGTTGTAAGCGGCAATAACAAAGTAAAACTGCCGAAGAACGGAACGGTTGTATTTGCTGGTGCGCCGAATTCGGAATTTGCAATCAAGTTGAACTAACTACAATTTAAGATGTACTTCAACAAAACCAGTATGACACCGAAAAGGTGTTTTGCTGGTTTTGTTTGTATTTACGCATTCTCTTTACGAAGGGGCTTACTGAACTCTTATCATTTCCCCATAAACAATCATGGTAATAATCTGTTAATGGTGTTTGTCTTAAAATACTAAAAGCTTTATGACAATAGCTGAAAGCATAAATTAAAGTGAAAGGGAATGAAATTGTTCCCTTTTTACTTTAGAACTTCTTAAACTAATGGTGTTTACTTGAAGATCATTGAGTTGCATAGGCAGCTCTTTATTGAACTAACGGAGCAGGATAGTTGAAGAAGGATTTATAGATGTAATTGAAGAAGTATCTGTCAATATACGTAATTTATTTATATACTGATTTTTTAAGGGAGAAATTAAAGTGAGGGAATTAAACAAACATTTCGCAATAAAATTTGGTGAGATGGTGGATTCACGTTTAATATGGTACAAACATTATTTTAAGTTTTGTGATGAGATAATTGAACATATGGAGAATCCTCCATATTGGATAATAGAACTTGCAACAACTAAATATATTCCAGAGGCTACAAAAGTTATTAACGAATATGCTTATTCAGAACCTTTTGAGGAAATACCATCTGAAATATGTGATTTTTTCATTGCTTGTTTATATTTAAGATATAACAGGAGAGAAATCTCCTGGGCAACATTTTTACAAGAAGCTGGTGAATATGCTGATGGTACCCAGGCAGTAAAGTGTGATTGTGAATGGTTTTTCGAACTGCTTAATGTTTATGAGGATAGTGAGTTTTCAAAAGGATTAGAGAAAAACCAGATCAAAAAAGTAAGGGAAATATTCCAAGATAATATTACAGAAGCCCAGGAATTATATAGACCATTTCAACATTATTTTCAAGAATTTTTAACTCAAAATAATAAAAATAAATAACCCCTTGAATATCATTTTGTTAAAAGATTGTGAAGAATTGTACTTAAAGTAACGGGGTGCTTTAATTGAATATTCGCATCCCGAAGTAACCAAACTTTTTTATAAAAAAACCAAACTAGATAAATAAAGAACCAACTGTTTTGATCAAACTTTGTTTCAAAACAGTTGGTTTCTTTCTGTATAAAAACAGCGTTCGCAACTTACTTTTAATCGAACTTTATTAAAAAACTACAAGTTGTGTGGCTTTGTAATAAAGATTGATAATTTGTAATATAGTTTGATAAAAATCACCTCTTTAGTTATTCTTTGAGATGTTTTATTTATTGGACACGTATGTTGAATTTGATTTTTATCTTGTGAAGAATTGTACTTACACTAACGGAGCAGTTTTGTTGAAGAAGATACATACTGAAAAAAGTCCCTTCAGATAGTTTGAAGGGACATTCCTAAATAATTAGTGTATAACCCTAAATCCAAAATGATTATTTATATTTTTTGGCTAGAGATTCGCTGCCAATTGCTCCAATGATAGTCATAAAAAACGGTCCAATTTGAAATAACAGAGAATCCTGTAAGAACACAATATTTAAATCAAATAACTTATTACCTATTACAATGAATATCTTAACTAGTATGATTAATAATCCAATTATTAGGAAAATATCGAAAAACAATTTCCACCTGGGATAGACTAATTTTTGGCTATCTTTTATGAGTTTCTCTTTCAAAGAATTATCCTCCTTTACTAATTCATCAAGAGTAATATCAAATATGTCACTTAACTTAATTAACAATTCAATACTAGGGTAACTTTCTCCACGTTCCCATTTGGAAATAGATTGTCTACTAAATATTAAGTTTTTCTCCAAGCTGTTGTTGTGACATATTATGCTTTTGACGTTCTTCTTTTATTTTTGAAGAAAAATACATATGATCAACTCCTATCCACAGTATATTTATTTGCACTAAAAAACTAAAGAACCGTATCGTTGCAAGGGTGTAAACTATTAGTTTCCCCTTGGAAACAGCGTTTATTTTTGTTTATAGCCCTTTATTTACTCATTAATTATTACAAAAATAGATATTTAGAGGACTTTGTGTAAACTTCTGAAGTGCAGTTTAGTCAGTGTCTTTTATGGGATTTTCTTAATTATAGGAGTTCTTTTGTTATTTCGCATTGCTGTAATAACTGAAAGGAAATCTAGAGTTTGTGAAATAAAACATTTAAGATAACGAAGGGCTTTAATTGAAGATTATTGAGTTGCATAGTAACGGGTTCGGTTCAGAAGTACAAAAATTTAGATAAACACCATAAATAGCAGTGAAATTAGCATCAAAATTGAACCATATTTAACATTATAAAAAGCATCGATCAATAACCGTTACCTTTTTAACATTTAATTCTTATTGAGTTTCAACTGTGTTCTTTCGGGCAGATGAAAAATTTGTTAAGCCGAATAGTAAAAATAACATACTAACTGCTGATAAAACGCCTACAATTCCAAGGCATAGAGAAATTTCTTCAGATGCCATTGGATTGTTAACATCAAAACTGATTGTATTTAACACTTGGCTTTTTGCCCAACTAAAAAAAGCAACTGAAATAATCAGTTACATTTTTTAGGAATTAATTTGTTTCATATTTTGTTCGTACTATGAAACAACCTCAGATTTCAAGGTATTTCGATTTACTACGATATATTCACCTGTTGATTTATTCATTACTTGAGACACTTCCTTGGTATGCGTTATCTCAAGCCAATCATTTTGTATATCAACCAATAATTTTACTTCCACACCAATTTCTAATAAAGTTATACCGTTTGTAAAAAAGTTGCACCGGTTTTACCCCTTTGGATAATTTTAATCTAAAGGGGTGTTTTTATGTCAAAATGAACTAGAACATCTAAAGTTGAAAAGTGAATTAAAGAAGGTCGTGGCTCTGGAATTGGAGAGGATTATAAACCATGGTTAAACATTCAAGAATTGTCTTCTAAAGGTCGGTCTACACGTTTAAAAGGTATTAAAACAAATAGACAGCATGAATTTCTATCAGATTTGGAACGGAATTACTTTTATTTAACTGAATTCGGATTCTATCGTTAGTATTCGAGAACAATTTCCTTTATTGCCGTTGGAAAAATCGAAATATGAGGAACATGAACTTTATAGAAGGTTAGGATTGAATGAATGTGCTTAAATACCCCCCGTATAAGAATCCGTATGTATGGTGATGTAAGAGAATCAGAGGTAAATAGGTGCCGTAAAAGGCACAACACTAAAACCTATCTTTTAACCTTAAACTAGTATGTTGGATCCTCATTTGGAATGTTAATTGTCATATCATTAACATTTGTCAGTATCGTCCTTTTTTTACCTAGAGTACTATGTAATTGAATTACCCACTTAGTGGAGATTGCTACTACAAAGAAAAAAAGAGAAAGAGAGCAACTACATGAAAGAACTATCTAGCCTATTCCGAATATTGTTACTCTTCCATTTACAATGGGGAATTATATCAGTAGGTGGCGCAGCTTTTCAGCAAAGGCAATGGTCAGTCTACTAAGTTCCGGAGAGTACTTCGGCAAGAAAACAAATTGCAGTCAATGATGTGCTTGCAGGTAGGCTTGTACCTGTGTGGCATGATGAATCTGGCTGTTATCCAAGATTATATTATTAAAATCAGGCAAGGAGGAAGATTGTAACATGCGTCAAAAGTGGATGTTCAACAAAAAAATATGGATAATTTCATTAGTCGTCACGATGCTATTCTTCAATACGTCTTCCATATCTAGGGCAAACGTCAGCTCGGTTATGGCCCAAGGTTCTACTTTGTTTGACAGACCTGTTGCGGTAGCCATTAATGATCAAGGGATAATCTATGTTGCAGACTACGGTAACAATCGAATCGTTGTGTTAGATCCTGTTGGGAGATACGTTGCAGAGTGGGGCGGGCAGGGAAGCGGCAATGGACAATTTAACTATCCTAGTGGAATCGCCTTCGATTCGCATGGCAATGTATATATTGTTGATAGAGAGAACCACCGAATCCAGAAGTTTGACGTAAATGGGAACTATCTCGCGCAATGGGGGACAAGGGGCAATGCAGATGGTCAGTTTTTAAATCCTTCAGGAATCGCAATCACTAATAACGATATCCTGTATGTGGGCGATCGTGATAATCGTCGAATCCAACATTTTGATATCAACGGAAATTTTCTAGGCAAATGGGGGAGCGCGGGCACTGGAGACGGGCAGTTTAATCGACCCTACGGTATTGCAGTTGATGAATGGGGTCACGTCTATGTAACGGATAGTGAATTGCACCGGGTCCAAAAATTTGATGCAGATGGTACTTTCTTAAGCCAATGGGGAAATCAAGGCACTGGTGATGGTCAGTTTCGGTATCCTTTTAGTATTACGGTAGACAGCACAAACGGCCATATCTACATCCCTGATGCTCAGAACAATCGAATTCAAAAGTTTAATCTAGATGGGAGCTATGTGAGTCAATGGGGGAGCGCGGGGAGTGGAGATGGACAATTCAACTTCCCAAACGGTATAGCGATTGATAGTAACGGTAGCGTCTATGTAACGGAAGCCAATAATCATCAAGTCCAAAAGTTCGATAGCGATGGCCATTTCCTGAACAGGTGGTCCGGCTCGATTACCGCTACAGGTATTGTTCTTTCACCAAAAACGGGGCAGTTGATTGTAGGAGGAAAGCAAAGTTTCCAACTGACAGAGAACTTCTCAAATGGAACGAGTCAAGACCAAACGGCAAACACAACGTTTACGGTAAGTGATCCTTCCATCGCCTCGATTCAGAACAACGAATTAACAGCGATCTCGCCAGGAACAGTGACTGTAACGGCAACCTATGGTAGTACGTCTGATACGGCGACGATTACGGTGAGTACACCACCTGTCACAACGACTGGTATTGTTCTATCACCAAAAACAGGACAATTAACAATAGGAGGCACACAAGACTTCCAACTAGTAGAAAATCTATCAGATGGTACAAGTCAAGACCGAACAGCCTATACAACCTTCTCGGTAAGCAATCCAACCATCGCTACGATGCAAGGGAATAAATTAACAGCGATTACGCCGGGCACTATAACGGTAACAGGAACCTATGGTAGTACCACTGATACAGCGACGATTACAGTGAGTACACCACCTGTCACAACGACTGGTATTGTTCTATCACCAAAAACAGGACAATTAACAATAGGAGGCACACAAGACTTCCAACTAGTAGAAAAATTATCAGATGGTATAAGTCAGGACCGAACAGCCTATACAACCTTCTCGGTAAGCAATCCAAACATCGCCACGATGCAAGGGAATAAATTAACAGCGATTACGCCGGGCACTATAACGGTAACAGGAACCTATGGCAGTACGTCAGATACGGCAACGATTACGGTGAATGTACCAACATCAGTACCAGAGCCGACACCGGTACCACAGCCAGTCTATCCAACGGAACCGGCGCCATCACGTGAGATCAACATGATACGTACTGTGGAACAAGGAATCGTGAAGTATCGAGCGGTCGTTTTATTGGATCATGTCCAAGCGTTAGTACCACAACTGTCAAGTCAAGAGCGAACAATTCGCCTTGTATATCCAGCAGAAACAGCGACGGCAGAGGCTCATCTGAATCTTTCAAGAGATGCAGGATTATTTTTAAACCATCAACATATGGATTTCTTCATGCAAACAGGGTTAGCACAATTGACGATGCCGTCAACATCATTGGATGGCGTGACAGAAGATGTATTCTTCCGCATTGTGCCAGTCAAGGCACAACAACAGGAAACGATTCATACGAATGCACTAAAAAACGAACAGATCCAACAAACAATGCCGAAGGAAGGGATTATTACGCTAATGGGAACCCCCGTTACGATTGAAACGAATCTACAAAATCGCCCCGTAACGATTACGTTACCAATTTCAGCTGAGCTAACAGAAGAACAAAGGGCTTCATTAGTCGTTTATATAGAGCATAGTGACGCTACAACGGAAGTAAAACGAGGGCGTATGGTTGAATTTGAACCAGGCGTGAAAGGGTTCCAGTTTGAAGTCGATCATTTCTCCACATTTAACTTAGTCTATGCTTCAGAAGTTCAAGAAGAGGAAGCAGAGATGGAAGTGAATCGATTAGCACCTTACATTCAAGGATACCCAGATGGCACATTTAAGCCAAATGCTTCGGTAACACGTGCACAAATGGCAATGATGTTAGCGCGTTTCTTAACGAATGGTAACATCCCAACAACGACTAATAGTACTTTTGAGGATACAACAAATCACCCTTCAAAAGATGCGATTGAAGTTGTGAAGCAAGTGGGTTTATTTAATGGCACAACTGAAACGACATTTAATCCAAACGGCACGATTACACGCGCACAAATGGCAAGTGTAGTGGCTCATTGGGTCGAAACTGTATGTGCACAGGATCCATCTAAAACGATCTGCCATACCTCTGGAAAAGGTAAATCATTTACAGACGTTTCGCCAACTCACTGGGCTGCAAGTGCAATTGAACAAGTGAGTGCATGGGGGATTATGACCGGTAATAGTGAAACGACATTTAATCCAAACGGTTCCTTAACACGGGCACAAGCCGTGAAAGTAATCAACCAATTATTCGAACGACCAGCTCTAGAAGGAATCACAACGTCTACATTTAGCGATGTCCCTTCTACACATTGGGCCATTGGGGAAATCGAGGCAGCTGTACGAAAGAATGGTTAAAAAATAAAAAGAAACTACACATGTACGGCTTGCGAGGGTAACGCCGTAACATGTGTAGTTTTTTATTGGGATCATTCCTACTTGTTGAAAAAATAGTTTTACAAAAATGAAGAGTTTTGAACAATCTTTTTTATAAAAATTATGTTCAAACAAAACTAACCCCACTTCCAAGGACTGTAAAATTATGGAATTATCTCTAAAGATTCTTCTGAAATTGTATTTGAGATACTAACAGGTGAAAATTTTGAAGATTACAAGTAACGAAGTTGTTGTTTTATTTACTAACGGGGCAGGTTAGCTGTACAAGTTATAAATTTAATGGTTTAAAGTTATAGAGCATTTCTTTGAATGAGGAATGCTTTTTGTTTTTGCTAAAAACAAAGGCCTACAATAAAAATTGTATAATAAGCAATAAAAATTTATTGAAAATCAATAAATTATATATTAAAATCAAAAATAATAATAAATAAGTGAGGTGCTTTTTTTTGGAAAAAGTAACTACGTTGTTTTTAAAAATAGCTGTTATTCTTTTAGGAGTCCCAGTACTTGCTCTGTGCATCTTTTTGGTACCTGAGATGGCGAATCTTGCAGCAAAATTGCTTCCAGAGTTTGCTTTTATAAAATATCTTGTTTTCATCGCTTTTGATGCATCGGCGATACCTTTTTACGTTGCTTTGTATCAGGCTTTCAAACTCTTACGCTATATTGACAAAGATAAAGCTTTCTCCGATTTATCTGTAAAAGCTTTAAAGAAAATCAAATACTGTGCCATCACAATCAGTATTTTGCATGTGCTAGTTTGGCCGCTCTTCTTTATCTTCGCGGAAGTAGACGACGCACCAGGAGTTATCTTTGTCGGATTAGTTGTTCCTTTTGCTTCAATGGTTATTGCAGTCTTTGCGGCTGTTCTTCAAAAACTTTTACAAGAAGCAATTAATATCAAATCAGAAAATGATTTAACGGTCTGAGGTGAATAACAATGGCAATTATAATCAATATTGATGTGATGTTAGCAAAAAGGAAAATGAGCGTAACAGAACTTTCGGAGAAGGTTGGAATAACAATGGCGAACCTTTCTATATTGAAAAATGGAAAGGCAAAAGCGATTCGATTATCCACTTTAGAGGCAATTTGTAAGGCTTTAGAATGTCAGCCTGGAGATATTTTAGAATATAAAAATGACGAGGACAGTTAAACATTGTGGAGGAAACGTTATAAAACAATTATTAGGGGAGGTATAACGATGGACATTAACAATTTGATTATTGAAAATATTGCTAACCCTCATGAGCTGGAGAGAATGTATAGAAAAGACCCGAAAGCTTTTAAAAAGTCATTCTCACACGCATGGGAACAAAATCCTGATTCTCAGGTTCTTGGTATTTGGTATGAAAGATTGCATTTCAAGGAGACGGCAAATACAGAAAAATCTTCCTTGCTTCAAAAAGGTTTCTTATTCATGGGCATTTTATCCATTCTGGCCGGGATAAGCACCAGGATCATTTTCCATTTTGTCGAACAGGAAGCAATTGCTCCAATTAACCTGGCTTTTGGAATAATTCCCTTTATTGCTGCCTATTTTGTTTACAATAATACTCCGAAAAAAAGTATTATTTTTTCCCTTGCAGCGTTGTTCCTAATTTCCGGGATTTATCTTAATATGCTGCCATTAAATTATAAAGACAGTATTATCCTTGCTTATTTACACCTTCCCTTATTCTTATGGGTATTGGTAGGGCTTGCATTTGCAGGAAATGAATATTCAAAAGGCAGTACAAGATTAGCCTATATTAAATTTAATTTGGAATATTGTATTCTCTACGCCAGCATGGCAGTTAGCGGAATGGTACTAGCAGCATTAACCATGAAGTTATTTAGCTTTGTTGGTCTGGATATAGAAGACTTCTATTTTAGTAATGTTGTTTTATTTGGTGCTGCCGCTCTCGCTATTGTGGCTGCATACCTGGTATCAATGAATCTTAAACTTGCTAAGAATATTACACCATATATAGCTAAAATTTTTAGTCCTCTTGTTCTGGTCACATTGTTGGTCTATCTTATAACGGTTATATGGGTCGGAAAAAATCCATTCTTGGACCGTAATTTCCTGATAGCCTTCAACGGAATACTACTTGGTGTATTGGCCGTTACCATATTTTCCATTATCGAGAGCGATTCAGACGAGAAAAAGAACATTTCAGATTATATAAATTTTGCCTTAATTGTTCTTGCGCTTATCATTGACAGTGTGGCTTTGTCAGCCATCGTGTTCAGACTTTCTTCTTATGGGATTACGCCTAATAGACTTGCTGTTTTAGGAGTAAACATACTTATCTGGGCAAATCTAATTTGGATTATGCTCTCCTATATGCGTTTTCTACAAAATAAATCCGGACCTTCAACTATCCAAGATGCAGTTACTAAGTATTTACCGGTCTACGGACTTTGGGCAGCTTTCGTTACATTTACTTTTCCTATAATTTTTAATTAGAAAGGCTCTGTTAATGTAACGAAAAGCTAATCTTCTATAACTTATAAAATCCTTAGAGCCGATATTATGCAGCTTTTTACACAGAGTTGCATAATATCGGCTTAAAAAGTTCTTTATTACTGCTCAATTCAAGTTTAATTTTTTTACCTATTGGGGTTACTTCGTTGTTATTTTTTAAGAATGAAACTTCCATTGTAATTACGCCCTCTAACTTGAAGCCTTCTTTGAGAAATTCAAACTTAAGTGATTCACCTTTTTTAATTTTAGAGCCATCAGCGTTAACACCTGTTGGTGAATGTCCTAATATATTTACTTCCACTCCATAGATATCAAAATTAGCATTATTTTTATATTAATTATCATATTTTCATTGTTCGGTTCAATTGCACCGCCAGAAGATCCCGTACAGACTGATAAAATATAAATAGATGATTTGTTTATCTAACAGGGAAGATATTAGCCTATCACTTATGTGTAGTTACAGCAAAAATATGGCATCGAATTTTTTGAGTTAATTTTGTTCTTGTATGTCTTCTAATTCAAGGTCTGTAAAATAAATATTCTTTTCTCTAATATCAGGCGGGTTTCCCACTTGTTATTGACCAAATCATTCATGAAGGCTCTCGATTAAACTCAATAGCTAACTATAAAAAAGTAGTAAAAGCACTAGAAAAAAATATTCAAACGAACTTAACAATTGATTAAATGATGGCTATTTAACGCACTCATAAAAGTGGCGTCAAGAATATTAAACAAATGGAAATTATCGGTGAATGGAGAATAATTGGGGATTTGTGGTATTATGTAGTGAGCGAAGAAACAAGAATAAAATTATCCAACGAGCTTCGCAAACAATTGAAATTACCAATAGAGAGTCCCGCCGACAAAACGCTACAGACCTAATTACTGTGAGACACTTTTTGGAAGGATAAATCAGTTCCTACTTTTATAGAATTGGCTGATTTGGTATTTACTTAGGTTATAGTAACAGCTAGATTTTAATAGCTGAGAATTAGTTGTTGAAAAATAATTATAAAAAATAATTATTTAAAAAAGGAGAGATTTTATTATTTATGTTTAAAAATTTTTTTGGTAAGTGCTTAGTAACTTTTTTGATTTTACTTTTACTTATCCCTGTTTTTGCAAATCAAAAGGCTACAGCTAATTCACTACCTCAAAATGAAATGCGTGCAGCCTGGATTTCATCAGTCTCTAATATTGATATGAAGGCAGGTATGAATCAAGCCCAATATACTCAATGGGCTCAAAGTACTTTAGACAAATTAAAAGCCGCTAACTTTAATACAGTTATTTTCCAAGTTAAGCCATTAAATGATGCACTGTACCCGTCTAAGCTTGCTCCATGGTCATCGTACATAACGGGCAAAAAACAAGGCACAAACCCAGGTTTTGATCCTTTGCAAATCATGCTGGACGAAGCACATAAGCGAGGATTAGAACTTCATGCATGGGTAAATCCATATAGAGTCACTATGCCTTCGCACGCGTTGTCTGATCTAGCTGCAGACAATGTAGCTCGTAAAAATCCTAGCTGGATAGTGAAATACGGTAAACAATACTACTTAAATCCTGGTATACCAGAAGTTCAAAATTACTTAATATCAACTATAGAAGAATTAGTCAGCAACTATGATATCGACGCTGTACATATGGATGATTATTTCTATCCGTATAAAATTAAAGGTGAGACTTTTCCAGATCAACAAACTTTTAAAAAGTATGGTAGCTCTTTCAAAAAAATTGAAGACTGGCGCCGAGATAATGTTAATCAATTAGTAAAAAAGGTTTATGAAAGCATTAAAGCAACTAAACCTCATGTTCAATATGGAATATCTCCGTTTGGAATTTGGCGAAACAAAGCGCAAGATTCCACTGGTAGTAATACAAATGGAATGAGTAACTACGATGATATCTATGCTGATACAAGACAATGGATTAAAGATGGCAGTATCGATTACATTACTCCTCAAATCTATTGGTCTAGAAATCATAAAGTCGCAAATTACTCTGTTTTATTAGATTGGTGGGGAAAAGAAATTGAAACGTACGCAAAAGCCCACCCTGTCAATCTCTATATTGGCATGGCCGATTATAAAGTTGGAAATGATTCTGATACTGCATGGAAAAATAAGATGGAGCTTACCAACCAAGTAATCGCCAACAGAGCAAATAAAAATGCCAAAGGACAAATGCATTTTTCTCTAAAAAGCATTAACAATAACGCTCTTGGATATGCTTCTTATCTAAATCAGCAATTATACAATTATAAAGCTTTGACACCTATAATTTATTGGAAAGGCTCTGCAATTCCTTTATGTCCAACTGATGTTCAATTGAGTAAAGAGTCTTTCGGCATGAAGCTTACTATTACAGATGAAAATAGTACTCAACCAAGGAAATATGTAATATACCGATTTGATGGAACAAAAGAAGGATCATATGAAGACGTTAAAAATATAGTAGACGTGGTTTATAACACAAAAGGTAATACTGTTTATGTAGATACTATTGCAAACAAGAATAAAGTGTACACATATGGTATAAAATCACTATCTGCTACAGGTGTGGAAAGTAAAACTGCTTTTGTTCTAATAGATGGAAAACCTACGTTACCAACACCTGAAGAGGCAGAGTAACTAGAAAAAAACGTAGATTCAAAGCCTATTATTACATTTAACGATGTCTCCACAAACTAGGCTAAGGACATGATTGAAGACATCGCAGCTCGTGGTATTATCACAGGTTATCAGCTATCCAGACTGCACGTTTCGACCGAAGTTTCAGAATTTTATAGAGTGTTTTAGAATGTGGGTTTGAACATTTTATAGTAAACAGCTTTATTGGAACTCTTCAGTTATTGTAGATTTGGAATAAAGTCATACCGTTTTAAATAAAGTTCTATCGTTTGTAAAAAAGTTGCGATGAAATACCTCTTTAGATTATAGTCATCTAAAGGGGTATTTTTTATGTTCAGACGTACAGGATTATCAAATAATGAAAAATGTATTAAAGAAGGCCGTGGCTCTGGAACGGACAGTAATAAGTATGAACATGGCATAAAAAAGACCCTTGCAGGGGTTAAATAGCTTCCAAACGAATCAAAAATTTTTCTAAACCAACAGTTATGTATAGTTTTTTTAGTTAAAAAAATGATCATTTGAATAAAGTTTGATTAAAGATAACCTCTTTGGGTATGATGCCTGTGAGAGGTTTTTTTGTGGGAAATGATAGAATTTAAGAAGTTTAAAATGTTTTAAGTAGTTAGATGGTGAATGTATATCCAAACGATTTAAAAAGAAAAAGCTCAAAAAATAATCAAGCGATTTAAACAGGAAATTGGAGAAATGAGAGTAGTATCGCCACAGCAGTATAGAAAGAAAAAACTATGACTGAACAAAAGGTGATTTTTGAGGTGTCTAAGTATCCTGTCAAAGATACGGGTGAGGTTGCGAATGGAGCAATTGATGTTATTTGGCATGAAAAATTACATCGCTCAAATTATTTTTTATTTTAGGAGAGAATGATATGGAAGTTTTTGCAGAATATTTAGCGCATATTGATAACCCGCAACATAGGGATCGTACGGAAGAAGTATTGGCGTGGGTAACGGACAAATTTCCAAATTTAATGCCGAAAATTGCGTGGAATCAGCCTATGTTTAGCGAGCATGGCACATTTATTATTGGCTTTAGCATAGCCAAACATCATTTGGCTGTTGGCCCTGAAAGGGCAGGGATTATTCATTTTTCTGATGAGATTGTGCAGGCTGGCTATGATCATACCAAGCAGTTGGTACGTATCCCATGGGGGAGTCCAGTTGATTTCTCATTACTTGAGAAAATAATCGAGTTTAATATTTTGGATAAAGCGGACTGCACAACTTTTTGGCGACAATGAAAAATCGTAGTATTAAGAGTTCAGTTCAATTATTTTAATCAAACTTTTCAATAAGAAATAATCTCTTGCCGAGAAATTTTGGTAAGAGGTTATTTTAGTTTTAGGAGAGATTTCTTTTTTTAAAAAAAGTAAACAGATAAATAGACCTTTAATGCAAACCATATAAAGACTAAGAGAAACCTTTCAACTATTAGACGGAGCAAGTCCCATTTGGTTGTAAAATATTTACTCTAAAGTGCTACATTAAAACATATGTATTCATTGTTAAAGACAAAGGGAGTGAGTGTTCAATTAGCGCCATCACTTCCTGTGCTATGGCAGCAGGAAGGCTTATATGTAACACTTGTACTAATGATGTTAGTTATTCTGGTTAGCGCAACAATATTGGATGATGAATATTCAGGTATAGCAATGTTCGTTTGTTTAGGCTTATTTTTAATTGGCACAACCTTTTATATAAATACCAAACAATTAAAAAAATAGAACACGACAATCACAAACGAATTAAGGCAAAGCTAAAAGGATTAAGTCCGGTACAATACCGAACTCAATCCTTACAAGCTCTTTAATAATAATAGTGTCTAACATCGGGGAGCGCTTCAATTTGCATTTTTTTATATAACCTCTAGCTACAGTAAATGTGAAAAGTCCAGTACATTATAAAACTTGAGATTTTCATTACTTTACATCTTTTGTCCAATCCGCAACTTTATCTTCATTATTTTTAATCCATTTTTTGGCGGCAACTTTAGGGTCAGCGCCTTCCATAATATCAAGCATCACACTTTCTATATCTTCTGCAGTCCAGTGGAAGTTATTGAGGACACTGTATGCTCCCGGATTATCTTCTTTAAATCCTTTACGCGCAAATGTGCCAATATATTCTTCAGCACCGTATATTCCTTTAGGATCATCTAAATATTTTAAGTCAAAAGCATTAAATTTCCAGTGAGGAGACCAACCTGTAACGATAATTTCTTCTTTTTTTGCAATCGCTTGACTAAGAGCTGCTGTCATTGCACCAGAAGATGAGGTAACTACAGTCCAGCCTTCTAGGTTAGGATATTCCTTATAAGCATTTTCTGTAGCTGCTGTCATATTTGCTCCAGGTTCAATACCTGTTATCGTTTTACCAGCTTCATTTGTTAAATCTTCAATAGCATTTACATCCATATAACTAGGGACAACTAAGCCAATCTTGGCACCCGTTAAGTTTTCACCCAAATCGTCTAGATCATCCTTATACTTCTCAACTTGTGGGGCATGCGTCTGTGGTAGCCAAGCTGACACCATACCATCAACCTCACCGTTTGCAATTGCCTCCCACATAATGCCATTATCAAGCGGTGTTAGTGTTACATCATATCCTAAATCCTCTAGAACCTGTCCTACTACATTTGTAGAGGCAATCTCAGTATCCCATTCTACATAGGTTAAGTTGACTTCTTTATTTTTTGTGTCTGCATTAACTGAGTTACAGGCAGCTAATAGTAAAATGAATCCTAAAGCCAATCCTATCTTTGATAATTTTCCCAATCTCATAAAATCTCCCTTTCTCATTGGTTTGACTACGTTATATTATGGAACAAAATTTAACCAAAAATTAGCAAGTAACAACTTAATGTTAGCAAAGGGTTGTTACTTTTGTCAAATAGGCGATGAATCAGTTGGGTTGGCTTAAAAAAGAGTAAATATAGTTGAAAAAGTGGTTAGAAAGTATGGAACTAGAAATGTAAAGTTCATCTAAGGAAGTAAACGAGTAAGGTAAAATATGGAATTGAAGGTTATTGTTTTGGCATTTTTGTGGTGTATTAATATTAAAAATCACAAGAAATATCAAAAAAAAGAAATGAATACCTCGTACAATTTTATTTAGGAGTGAGAAAAATGAATGAACATATACAGCTTATGATCGATTGGATTGAAGGACATTTAAAAAATGATTTTTCATTAGATGAACTATCTACTTATATGGGCTATTCCCCTTATTATTGTTCTTTTAAATTTCACCAAGTAACAGGTATAAGCATCCGACGCTATATACTGCTTAGAAGATTGTATTTATCTACGAAGGATTTAGAAAATGATAGGAAGATAATAGACATTGCCTTTGATTACGATTATTCTTCCCAGGAAGCATATAGTAGAGCTTTTAAAACTGTTTTCGGGATAAATCCAAAGGAATTTCAACAGAACAAGATGCCTGTTCAATCATTTGATAAACTCATTATCAATAAAGACGAGGAGTGGTGTAGAATGAATATTTCTAGAGAATTTGAGGTTGAACAGTTACAAAGTGAAAACAGTGAGTTGTTTGACAAATACGTACTCAACATATTGAATGGGCAAGTCATGTATGAAGAGTTTAAAGATAATAAATTAATGGGTGATTCTGATTACGCTCCATTTAATGAAGCGATGTGTGTAAATACGGCTAGCAAACAAGTTTTTGATTTAGCGTTTATAAAAACACGAGCATCTGGGCATCACGAGTCAGTAGAAAATTATATCAAAAAGGTTATGGATCCATTAGATAATCTTTTTAATAAAGAGTATAGATGTATTGTTTTATGGTTTGGGGAAGATATGTTTTGTCAAATGAACCTACTTACACTACTTGCCTATCTTGAACAGTCTGGGTATGAAGGCAAAGTGTTTTTAAATAGCTTTCGAGAGGATGAATTTAAAGTAAGTCAAATTGAACTTCAATTAGGTCACTATTATTCTATATATGAAGAAGTATTGGTGAAACATGAAAAACCATCTAAAGAACTACTGCCAGTAATGTATCAGGCAATTGCCATCTATTTGGATATGCTAAAAGAAAATAATGCAGTAGTAAAATATATTTCCAAAAATAAAAATTTACCAACATCAGAATTAATAAATCGATTATTTGAACTTTTCCCAACAATAGGGTATGGTGATTCGCAATATATTGAGCTTATTAATAAAATTAGATGAAACCTAAAGAAGCGTCCGCCGTAGCAGACATCAATGGTTACAGCAAAAAAGTGTTAGATCGACGGCAGTCAATCTAACACTTTTTTAAGGAAACGGAGTAATAGACCAGCCAACCAAAAATATGACAATTATAAATAACACGAGGTAGCAACCAAGAAAGATGCCCCACTTCCCAAGAGAACGGCTAGATTTTGGAATAATAGCAAGTATTCCAAAAACGAATGCCAAGATAATGACTGTTGTAGAATTACTAGTCAATGGAGCATCATAACCAATGATTATCCAACTATTAATCATAATAAGTATCCATAAGCCTAAGCTAACACTAGCCCAGCCAAACAATTTAAAAATTGATTGTTTTAACGCACCCAATTCCATAATTTAACCTCCCCAAGTTTTAAATGTTTAATCATTTCCTGATTTTGTAACTGTTCAATCTCAGCTTTAGGGCCTGTAATGACAACCGCGTAAGTTTTCATGTCTTGTTGCTCTAAATATTTTATTCTTTCTTTTAGTTCCAAATTTTTATGTGAGGAAACAGCAGTAGCAGTATCCTCATAATTAGCTAAAAAATGTAAGATGGATAAAAAAGTTTTTTCACGAGAAGTAGAATCTTTGAATGGCGACCAATTTGTCTGATCTCGTTGTACAGGATAGCCAATTGGTGATACGACATTCCCATTAGCACTTAGCATTTTATCTTCTACACCGGTATAAATGGCTGCCCATGTGACATCCACTTTCGGCATTTGCTGGATGACTTCTTCAACTGTATATAAATCGTTTAAAGAAATATATGCTTCGACAACTGTTTCATTTGGTAATCCTTTTAACACTTGTCGTTCCTCTGTTGTATTAAATTCTGCTCGATTATTTGGATGCACTAGCCACTGGTTTGTTTCAGTTGGGTATTTCGGATACGTCTTTTCCAGTTTAGAAGTAATCTTTTTTTCTACTAAATCATTCAACATAAAACGTGTGTCATAATGTTTAACGGGATAGACCTCATCACCTATTTGCTTAAATTGCTCAAATGATAATCCCATTGAAAAGAGCGAAAAATCCATATCAAATTCAAGTTCTTCTAATGTCGTATTCGGTTCTGTTACGTAAAGAGTCTGGCTTGTAACATCCATTAATGTTGTAGATTTTGTACCAAAAGCATAGTACAAAAATGTTAGCATATAACATGTAGGGGCAATTAAAAGGGCAATCGTCAGTGTGGTTAAAATAAGTTTCCACTTAGATGATGCAATGGCTTTCTTTATAACGTTTGTGGAAGGTGCATCTCTTTTTTCACTATCCTTTGCTTGTTGTAATAATTGTTTATAAGAATCCAACTCTATTCCTCCTTCGTAATCAGTGCTCGCATTTTTTTGCGTCCTCGTGCTAAATGACTTTTCACTGTATTCAAATTTAAATTTAAAATGTTTGCAGCCTGTTCATTTGTACAGTCATGACATCACATAACAAGATAATTTGTTTTTCAATTGGTTTAATTTGTTCTAGTAGGTTTAATAATTTTAAATAAGCATCTTGTTCGACAATGATTTGTTCCGGTGTAGTGGAGAGGATTTGATCAACGGTGTCGGAAGTAATATACCATTGCTCTTTCCGTGTACTGTCGATATATGTATAGTATGCTACTTTAAAAAGCCAAGGTTTGATATCTTGAATCTCTTGACCAAGAAGGGTAATATGCGCTTTTGTAAATGTGTCCTGAAGCAAATCTTCCGCTGCAGTATGATTTTTAGTAAGTGAATATAAATAGCGATATATATCATTCATATAGGTGATATATATTGTTTCAAGTTCCATCTCTTCCCACCTTTCATCCTATCCTCGTTTAAGCGCTAAAAAAAGTTGCAAAATAATTTAAAAATCATTATAAAATGTTGAAATAGTTTGATTAAAAAACGGCTTAAGCCCAGTGAGTAAAGGGCTCAAGCCGTTTTATTTATTTTACAAGGAGAAGGGGATAAAATGTTACTTCGACCGTTTAAAGACGATTTTCCATAGTGCAAAATTAATGGTGATAAGCACAATTAAGTAAATCATGGTGCCATAGGAAATACGAGTTGCTATGAAATAGTGTAGTCCCGCTATCATGCCTAATGGAATAAATAATAATACAGATTTCCAGCCCTGGGCATCACCAATTTCATCATAGGGCTTTGTGAAAGGAATCTTGTCTCCCATAAAGATGTGACAAAACACTGTGTACATACAACTTGCTACGAAGACAGCCAGTAAATCTGGAATGATTCTTGTACCATAAATAAAACAGAAAATTATGCTTAGGACAATATATAAGGGAATATAGAGCTTAATTAAAAACGCCTTTAAACTGCCTTTTTTTAAATCCATATAGTCTTTGGTTGGAAATGTTTTATAGATCCAAGCTGCCTTGTACTTTCCAGAATGACTGAGCATAAGCACAGCAGTCGGAATAATAAGCATACTAAAATAAATATGCAAATAGCCCATGCTAACGGAATAATTAACATTCTCGGACCTCATAGTAAACATAAAAATAAATGGAATGACAAAAGAAAAGCCTAAAGATGGATACACTTTCAGTTTAAACTCTCGCTCTTGTTTCATCATTAGAGAGGCGAAGCGGTAGAAAGCTCTTTCCTCACTTGTTCGGCAAATAATCTTTAATAAAAATTCCTTCAGATAATTTTTCTTTTCTTTTTTCGATTTACTTGTATTTAATAATTTTTGTAGATTGCGCTCGAAGGTTGGAACCAGTTTTACATAAAGCCATATCGACACGATTGGTATAATGAGAGCGAAACTACAGTAGACCATTGTAAATAATGATGTGTCACCATTTAACAGTAACTCATAGGGAGCGGCAAACCACATGGGAATTAGAAATATGCTCCACCAATGAAACGCTACGACAACATCAAGATTGACAAATTCAAAGGATCGGATGAGGACTTGATAGCCAATCATCAGCACCAACGACAAACCGATTTGCACATAATTGATGATATCTTTCAGTTTTTCCCCATCAAAAAATCTCAATATAACAATATATAAAATTGCTGTTAACACAACAATAAAAATATTGATTAAAACTAATTCGAGCACAGTTAAAATGAAGAATATAATCCCTTGTTTAAACAAGCCGACTAACAGTGGTATGGTCGTTAATGCAATAGTTAAATACGCCAAATAGATGGATATATGCATAAATTTTGCCGCATTGATTGTTTTAGATGAGATGGGCTTGGTTGAGAGAATATTTCTATCTCGTACATCCAAAAGCACAGAAGAAAAGTCAGATATCAACGATGTCATAATTAAGAAGATAATCATTGCATAAGCGATACTCATCTGAAAAAGATAGTTATGACCAAAGCCCATAAAAGGAATTAGTACAAGTCCGAATAAAATATAAATCCATAATGATTTGATATAACCATTCTTTTGTTCTTGTTTCTTTTTATTGGTTGACTGGTTAAATATTGTCGGTACTTTGCGTTCGTCCATTGTTAGTTTAATATGGAGAATTTTTCGCATAATGTCATAATCGATGCCCATTTTCACAAATATAAAATGGAATTTATCAAGTAGTTGTAGGGTTTTGAAATCTTTCATTACATTACCCCTTGTACAACGGACACAAATTGTTCGCCAATATCTTTATGATTATGGAAACCTGTCAATTGATTGAATATCCCTTCCAAAGTACCCGTAGTATTGTCTGCTTGTAGCTGGGCAAACGTTCCGTCGGCAGCAATTTTCCCATCATTCAGTAATATAATACGACTACTGATTTTTTCGACGACATCCATGATATGCGATGAATAGAAGATGGTTTTCCCTTGAGCAGCCAATTGCGTTAATATCTCTTTGAAGATCATCACACTATTTGCGTCTAAGCCATTAATGGGTTCATCTAAAAACAGTAAATCTGGATTATGTAAAAGACTAGCGATAATTAACAGCTTTTGTCGCATACCCTTTGAATAGGAAGATATCCTTGCATGATAGGCTTCGCCAACACCAAACAATGCCATTAAGGATTTTGATTTATCAGCAGCAACTTCTAACTTTAAGCCGTATAGCTGACCGATGAAGGTCAAATATTCATAACCAGTTAAATTATCATACACATCTGCTATTTCAGGTACATAGCCAATTCTTCGTTTGTATTCTATGCGATCTTGTTCAATATCTTGTCCGAAAAGCTTGATTTTTCCACCATATTCGCCTTCAATCCCTAAGATAATTTTTACAGTTGTACTTTTACCAGCACCGTTTGGACCGATATAACCAATAATTTCTCCTCTTGAGACGTGCAAGTCGATTCCCTTTAATATTTCCTTGCTACCGTAGCTTTTCGTCAAATTCATAATTGTCAAAATTTCTTGCTGATCCATTTTACCGCTCCTTTCTATTTTTCTATCTGTCTTATATACGGATAAACGCTTGAATGGTTTCGGTAAAATTAACTATTTATAGGAACAATAACATTAAGAGGAAGATTAAAAATGCTACTTATACTTTGTTTTTAAATATATATTTGAAATAAACTGTACTGGGTTGCTTTTTGGTGCAACCGCCGCTAAGGAAAAATACATATGGTGTGGACCTTTAGAGCGAAAGATAATTATGTGAAAATGTTAGCAAGGGGGTTAAGGCGTGTTTAATGATTTTAAGATTGTGGATGATCGTCCGGTTTATAGGCAATTAAGGGATTATTTAAAAGAGACGATTTTGAAAGGACACCTGCTGGAGCATCAGAAACTTCCATCAACCCGTGAACTAAGTAAATTATTATCGGTCAGCAGAAATACTGTTCTTACGGCTTACGCAGATTTAGAACAAGATGGCCTAATTTACGCAATTAAAGGAAAAGGAAATTTTATAGGGAAAGTCGAAACGTTTAAAACGTCATCCATTGAACTTAATTGGAATGAGAGGCTTAATAATGTTGCTTTATTAGCTGACGAATTAGACGTAATGAAGCAAGGTATCTTCTGGGAGAAAGGCATGATTTCATTCAATAGTATTGCACCAGAAGAAAAGCTTTTTGATGTCGAAAATTTTAAAAGGGCCTTTCTGACTCGGATGTCTATTGAAGGGGATATTGTGTTGAATTACGGCTATGCAAAAGGTTATAAACCTCTCATTGATTACCTTCTTCACTATATGGAAATGAAGGGTGTAGATATTACCAATAAGGATATTCTTATTACGAATGGCTTCACAGAGGGTTTGGATATATTATTGTCTTCCTTAGCTAAAAAATCAGGCCGTGTTCTTTGCGAAAATCCTACCCATCATGCCGCATTAAAGCTTTTTCGCTTACATGGGCTCGACATTCATGGAATCGACATGAAGGATGATGGCATTGACATCAGTAAGGTTGAGAAAAGCTTGTCTGAAGCGGCTTTTGATTTTGCCTACCTCATCCCGTCTTATCATAATCCAACGGGAATTGTTACCTCCTCTGATAAGAGGAGTGAAATCATTAAACTATTTTCAAAATATCAAATTCCTATTGTGGAGGATGGTTTTAATGAAGAATTGCGTTATTCAGGTTCCCATTTAGCGCCATTAATGACTTATATCGGTGCGGGTAATAACGTTATCTATATTAGCAGCTTTTCAAAAATTCTGTTTCCAGGTTTACGTGTGGGGTGGATTTTAGCAGATAAGGAACTAATCCATAGCTTGGAAAGTATGAAGCGGGCACGTACTATTCATACTTCGACACTGGATCAGGCTGTGCTTTATCAATATTTGCATGATGGCTATTTCGAAAGATATTTGAAAAAAGCTAAATCGGTATATAAGAAGAAATATGAGTTAGTCCGACAAGCCTGTAATCAATACATTCCTTTTAAAAGAATGACAGGAGATGGCGGGCTCCATCTCTTTATAGAGCTAGAAGAAGGAATAAATGCTCGTACGCTTTTAAAAAAGTGCTATCAAAAGGGTGTTGTTTTTTATCCTGGGGATGTTTTTTACACCGATGGAGGAGGAAGTAACACACTTCGATTAGGGTTTTCCCGGTTAAATGAAGAGGATATTGTGCAAGGAGTTAAGATAATTGGTAATACCTTAAAAAATGAAATGGGGAGTTGAGAAAATGAAAGTTGGCGTTATTATGGGAGGAGTTTCCTCGGAAAAGCAAGTGTCTCTTATGACAGGTGAAGAAATGATTGCTCATTTGGATAACAATAAATACGAAGTTGTACCAATTAAACTACATGACAACATAGAACTGATTGAAAAGGTAAGAGATATTGATATTGCCTTGTTAGCACTTCACGGCAAATTTGGAGAGGACGGCACCATTCAAGGCGTTTTAGAAACGATGGGCGTTCCCTATACCGGAAGTGGTATGCTCTCAAGCAGTATTTGTATGGATAAAAATATATCAAAAAAAATTATTCGGTATGAGGGCATTGAAACACCAGATTGGCTTCATTTTTCGAATATGGAAGAACTTCAGTTAGATGAATTAGATAAAATGGGATATCCACTAGTGATAAAACCGAATTCAGGTGGCTCCAGTGTAGGAGTAACAATCGTAAACGATAAAGACTCTTTACTATCCGCGGTTGCAGAAGTATTTAAATGGGACTCTGAAATTATTATTGAAAAGTATATAAATGGCGAAGAAATTACATGTTCTATTATTGATGGAAAGCTGTTGCCGATCATTTCAATTCGTCATACAGCCGTGTTTTTTGACTATAATGCAAAATATGAAGATGCTGCTACGATTGAAGAGATTGTAGAGCTTCCAGCAGCAATACATGAACGTGTCGATGAGGCTGCAATGACTTGCTATAGCGCTTTAAAATGCACTATTTATGCCAGAATTGATATGCTTATAAAAGATGGACTTCCATATGTCATGGAAGTCAACACATTGCCCGGTATGACAAAAAATAGCTTACTGCCAAAAAGTGCTCATGCGGCGGGCATCACCTATACCAAGCTATTGGATAAGATTATAGAAAGCTCCTTGCAGGTTAAAAGAAATGAATAATTTAATATGAGACTTTACTATCCAATTTCTTATTGTACTGAGTATCGTTTTGAGATACGTATGTTGACGGTAGTGTATTGACTGAAAAACTAACGTTTGTCTCCATAGAAAAACACCTCTTCGTTTAGGGATCATCCCATTTCCAACAAAAGGTGTTTTCTTAGATTTTAGATCAACTTAAATCTAAATGTACGAACTAAGATTTAGATAATTCTATAAATCCATGTCCAAAGACATCCCTTACATCGTGAATCGCAATGAAGGCATCCTTGTCTATTTCTTTGACTATTTTCTTTAGCTTTACAACTTCCTGTTTACTAATGACAATATAAAGAATTTCTTTTTGCTCCTTCGTATAATAGCCATGGCCTGATAGAACTGTCACGCCTCGATTCATAAACGCACTCACATGACCGGCAATGTCTTCCGGTTTTTTTGAAATAATCGTAACTGCCTTTTTAGGATTCACACCTTCAATCACAAACTCCATCACCTTTGTTCCGACATATAGCATAATAATAGTAAGCAACAATGCCTCTGTCCCAATAATAAAATAAGATGAGAAAGCAACAATTAAATCAAAAAATAATAAACCATAACTAATACTCCAGCCAAGATATTTGTTCGTGATTCTAGCTAAGATCGTAGAACCCGCTGTTGTTCCACCAACTCTTATTATTAAGCCAATGCCTACACCAGCAAATACCCCGCCGAAAATGGCATTCACAATAATTTCATTCGAAGAAATGGACCATGTTTCTGTCAAATGTAAAAAAAGTGAATGGAACGTTACTGCAATAATTGTATAAATGGTCGTTTGCCTATTTAAAAATTTATATCCAACCACTAATAAAGCTACGTTTAACACAAAGCTTACAATACTTGGTGACCATCCAAATAGATAATAGGCGATAATTGTTATACCAGTTACGCCGCCTTCACCTAAATCATTTGGAATAACAAATAAGTTAACTGCCAGCGCAAAAAGCAGAGACCCAATCATAATTATTAAAATATCCATAACGTATTTCTTCACACATAACACCACCATAAATTTGATTTTTTCTTAAGTACATACTATATCAAGTTTTATATATTTTTTATACTTTTTGGAATGTTGCTGAAAGCGGAGATGGTGAAATCATGTCATCTCTGCTTGTTTATTAGAACAAAAAACAAATATGTTGACGTAAATCTGAACACCATGTTATTATTATCTCGAATTCAAGATATTCTAATTCAAGATAAATAAATTCGAGGCTTTTAACTTGTGTAGAAAGCTTACCTTATAAAGAAGGAGATAAAAAAATGAATTTTTTCAATAAAATCTTTACTTCAAAAAAAGAGGAGGAACATGCAATGGCAGAATTAAACATCGGAATTATTTTAGGATCAACTCGTGAAGGTCGTGTCAGTCCACAGGTAGCGCAATGGGTAAAAGAAATTGCAAATCAACGAGGAGATGCAAATTATACAATTATTGATATTGCAGATTACAAATTACCTTTACTTGGTGAAGCGGGGCAAGATGCTTCTGGTGCCCAAGCTTGGGCAGAAGCTATTGCAAAACAAGATGGTTTTGTATTCATCGTGCAAGAGTACAATCATTCCATTACAGGTGCTTTAAAAAATGCACTAGATTATTTACGTGAGGAATGGAATAACAAAGCTGCGGGGATTGTATCATATGGATCTGTTGGCGGTGCACGAGCAGCAGAGCATTTACGTGGCATTATGGGTGAATTGTTAATTGCGGATGTTCGTGTACACCCAGCACTATCATTATTCACAGATTTCGAAAATGGTACAGACTTTAAACCAAAAGCAGTTCAAGCTGAATCTGTTAACCAAATGCTAGACCAATTAATTCCATGGTCAAAAGCTTTATATACAATCCGTTAATAATGAAGATTGAGGGATAACATAACTGGGCAAAGTATGGGTGAGAAAATACATTTAGTCATGAAGGGGCTTGTTAACATGAAAAAACATACAGCGGGTATTCACCATATCACAGCTATTGTAGGGCATCCACAAGGAAATATCGATTTTTATGCTGGAGTACTAGGTTTACGTTTAGTAAAACAAACGGTAAACTTTGATGATCCAGGTACCTATCATCTTTACTTTGGTAACAAAGGTGGTAAACCCGGTACAATCATTACGTTCTTCCCATGGACAAATGCTTATCAAGGACGAATTGGTGATGGTCAAGTTGGTGTAACTACTTATGTTGTACCAGAAGGAACGCTACCATTTTGGGTTAATCGTCTTGCGAAATTTGCTATTCCATTCGAAAAAGCAGAACGTTTTAATGAACAAGTGATACAGCTGGATGATCCACACGGACTTCATATTGAAATCGTTGCACGTGCGGAAGGTGAATTGAATGAATGGACTTTTGGTGAAGTAACACCTGCTGTTGCGATTAAAGGATTTGGTGGTGCAACACTTTATTCAAGTCACCCTGAAGAAACGGCAAAGGTACTAACAGATGTTATGGGGTTTGAAAAAGTTGCGACAGAAGGCGAGTATACACGCTATAAATCCGGTGCTGATATAGGGAATATCGTGGATTTAAAAGTTGTTTCTGGCCAACGCGGTCAGATGGGTGTAGGGACAGTACATCATATTGCGTGGAGAGCACAAGATAATGCGGATCACTTAGATTGGCAAAAGCATGTAATGAATCATGGGCAACATGTAACAGAAGTAAAAGACCGTAATTACTTTAATGCTATTTATTTCCGTGAACCAGGGGAAATTCTATTTGAAATTGCGACAGACCCACCAGGATTCGCACACGATGAAACACCTGAGACAATGGGTAGTCAATTAATGTTACCTTCTCAGTATGAAGAGCATCGAGAACAATTAGAAAGAACATTAATTCCAATCAAAGTTCGCTCAGTTGATTAACAGGGAGGATGAAAGTTTTGATATCAATTGATCCTAAGAAAAATACAGAGCGTGAAAACTATAAATTATTAATTGGTAGTATTGTTCCGCGGCCTATTGCTTTTGTAACAACGAAGTCAGAGCAAGGGGTTATCAATGGTGCACCTTTCAGTTATTTTAATATTGTGTCGTCGAATCCACCAATGATTTCTCTAGCCATTCAAAGACCAAATGGACGCTTAAAAGATACAGCTCGACATATCCATCATCAACAACAATTTGTTGTGCATATCGTAGATGAGGATAATGTAAAGCAGGTGAATGAAACTGCGGCATCCTTACCTGTAACTGAGAGCGAAATTGACAGGGCACAATTTACCCTTATTGACAGTCAGCATATTAAGGTACCAGGTATTCAAGAAGCAAAGGTCCGTATGGAGTGTCGTTTAGTACAAACGATTCCTTTGATGCATGGTGAGGAACAGACTGGTGATTTGTTTATTGGAGAAGTAGTTCAATTTCATATTGATGAGGCTATCTATCAAGAAGGACGCATTGATCCGAGGAAGCTACAAGCGGTTAGTAGACTAGCGGGTTCAAATTACGCAAAAATTGGCGATATTTTCGAGTTAGAGCGACCACAATAATACCATATCAATGTGGCCATTCTAAAGGATATTTTTAACAATGTTATAAAAAAGAAAAAGCGGAAATGTTGATTGAACAGCATTCCCGCTTTTTTATTGTTATAAAATTTTATCTATATTCACTAAGTCTTCGCTTGTTAAAAGGACATCAGTTGCCTCTACATTGGCAGCCACTTGGTTCTTATGTTTTCCTCCTGGAATAACAGCGTCAATACCCTCTTGTGCTAATAACCAAGCAAGTGCTAAATTTGGTAATGTTGTTTGGTGTTTCTGTGCAATACCCTTCAATGCCTCTACTTTTGCTAATGTTTGTTCAAAAAGTTCACCGTGGAATAACGGATTTGATACTCGCCAGTCGCCTGCATCTAATCTAAAGTCTTTTTTATATTTACCACCAAGTAGTCCATATGCAAGCGGACCGTATGGAATAAATGAAATATCATGTTGAATACAGTAAGGCAATAGATCTTGCTCGGCTGAACGGTTTAACATATTGTAAGGAGATTGTAAAACTGAAATATCATGATGTACATTGGCTTCTTTTAGTTGATCTAATGTCACATTTGAAATACCTATTGCTCGAATTTTTCCTTCTTCTTTTAGACGAGATAATTCACCGATTGACTCAGCTAACGGTGTATCGTTATCTGGAAAGTGTAAGTAATAAAGATCTACATAATCCATTTGAAGTCGCTGCAAGCTATTTTCGAGTGCATGGCGTAAATATTGTGGATTATTATCTACTGTGACAGAACCATCGTCAAACCAATGTTTAGCGCCCTTTGTCGCTAAAACAAAATCGTCTCTACGATAATTTTTCAGTACTTCCCCGACAATTTCCTCGGAACGCCCTTTACCATATATGTCTGCTGTATCAATAAAAGTTATCCCTAAGTCAAGTGCAGTGGAGACTAGTTCCTTACCATCTTGTTCATTTAAGTTTTCAAATAAGTTATGGCCACCTACAGCATTTGTACCAAGACCAATTTCTGAAATATTGATCGTTGTTTTCTTTAACGTATGAAATTTCATCGTCCTACCTCCTCGTATTTTCTATAATCAGCATAGAGCAATAAAATATTTTTACCAACACACCTACATGTTGTTTCGAATATAGAAACAAAAGCATTTTAATTGTAAAAAGAGGGGGGATTGTAAATGAATTAGGTTAACAGATAATTAATTTCTACTGTCAGTTGTTGACTTGTCTCCACTAATTTTTTTACATACGAACGAATGGCGTTTTTTTTAATTTGTTCGGTTGAACCATGGAAAGCAATTGCTCCGATTACTTCTTTATTAAGATAAATCGGAACTGCAATGCAGCATCTACCTAGATTTGTTTCCTCATTATCAACGGCATAACCTTGTGCTTTAATGACCTGTAAATGAGGAATCAATAGACCATAATCATAAAAAGTTTCCGTTGTATATGTATGTAGCTCCATACTACTTAACATTTTTTGTTGTTTTTCAGGTGATAAATGAGCTAAAACTACTTTTCCGAGTGCACTGGAATGCATAGGTGTTCGAGAATCGAGGGCATGAAAAGTAGGTTGTTCAAAAGGCTCCCTAATTACATTTTTTATGACCATCTCACAATCTTCTAAAATACCAATATAAGTAGTTATTTGTTCTTGCCTTGCTAATTGATAGGGGGCTACGAGAAAAGTCCATTGAATATCATTATGCCAATAAAAATGCTCATTTCTAAAAATATGAGGATTTAAGTGATAATGCTTATTATATTTAATGACATAATTCATTTTTTTCAGTGTATAAAGCATACGAAAAACAGAAGTCTTATTCATTGATAATTCTTCCATAATTTCAGTTAATGTAAGCGCATGTTTTTCACGTAGTAAATCCAAAATTAAAAGGCCCTTTTTTAATGTTGACACTTCATAAGACTCCATTATGTCCTCTCCTTACTTTGAATTGGCTGTTTTAATCGTAACGAAAACTCATCGTATTCTTTCATGTTAAAGCTATAAAAAAGTTCCCAACTGGATAGGCTGGTTAATAACACGAAAAAAAGTCGTTAATGTCCCTAATCCTTCAAGCATATATTGCCTATACCGTTATTCGATTTCTTTACATGCCCACGCATCGATTTCAACTTTGAAGGTTGGTGCAGCTAATGCGACAACATAAATCATTGTCGTACACGGTAGGTGATTACCGAGAAAATCCTTTATGATCTGTCTTCTCCGATTAGCGTCATTTTCTCCGACAAAATAAAAAACTAGTTTGGTCAAATCGTGAATCCTCATGTTAGCCGATGTAAGATTTTGTAGGATATTGCCTAATGCTATCTGCATTTGTTCTAAAGAATCTTCAGGTACAGTACCATCTACGCTCATACCAATTGTCCAGATAATGTTAGCCATCTATTTGCTCCGGTTACTTCAATTTGGTGGACATAAGGTGCTACTGGTGGGTGAATTTCCTTTGGATTTCTTGAGATTTTCATATAATCATCCTTTACTGATTAAACTGTTTTATAAAAATATTATACTTATTCAAAGATATACAATTCCATTATGATTAATTCTTTGTCAAACAGAGTTTTTATCTATATAGTTAAAATAAGGTCTGTTTTTACTTATTCTTTTGGATTATGTGAATATTCTTCTAATTATGGATTTTTAAGCTGTTATGCTCAAATGTTTATTAAATTTGAAAATATATAACATAAAAAATGTTTGTTTAGCTATCAAAATATATTTTCTACTTGCTTATCTATAGGTTAATGTATCTCAAGATAAATGAACAAATCTAACCGTAAAGGCAGAAAAGCCGTTTTTTGAAGGGTGTGAATGCATGGTTGATTTTTTTCGAAGTAATGGATTTAAACGTTTTATTATTCTAATAGGGGTCGCAGTTGCACTATATCTGATGTGGAGTATGATCAATCTTATTCTGCTTACATTCATTATCACCTATCTGATGAATGAACTCTCTACTGGTGTGACTAAAAGGCTTAGACGAATCGCACCGATAAATGAGAAAGCTGTGATTGTTACACTTTACCTTCTACTTGTAGCGGGTATTGTTGCTGTTATCTATAAGTATTTACCAGTCGTAAGTCAGCAAATTACACAATTGTTTAATCTTATTGCAGCATTTAACCTCAATCCGAATGATAATGAGATTGCGAGGTATTTGGCTCCAACTTTCGAGAAGATTGAGCTAGGTAAATATTTGGAGCAAGGTGTGGACCTCACGCTTACAAATCTCACGAATATTGGTAAAGTAATCATGCATGTGTTCATCGCACTGATTTTAAGCTTGTTTATTCTACTTGAGAAAAAGCGAATTACGGAGTTTACAGCGAAATTCAAGGATAGCAAGATTGGTCCACTTTACGATGAACTAACGTATTTCTGCAAAATATTCGTTCGTTCGTTCGGTAAGGTCATCGAAGCACAATTTGTTATTGCAGCTGTGAACTGTGTTGTATCTGTTATTGCGTTGTACTTCATGGGCTTCCCACATTTGATTGCATTAGGAATCATGCTCTTCATACTTGGATTGATTCCTGTCGCAGGCGTTATCATTTCATTGATTCCGCTCAGTATTATTGCCTATAGTATTGGTGGATTGATGCATATTGTCTATATTCTCATTATTGTGGTAGTGCTACATGCGCTTGAGGCGTATTTCTTAAATCCGAAACTAATGTCGGCAAAGACGAATCTTCCAATTTTCTATACATTTATCGTAATCCTTTTCTCAGAACATTTCCTAGGTGTATGGGGACTAATCATCGGGATTCCGCTGTTCATGTTCCTGCTCGATATTCTTGGTGTTACATCTGTACCAGAGGAAGAATTACAGAAAAAAATTGCGGTACCAGATAATAAGGATAAGCAAATTGAATAATCTTATCAACCCAAAAAATGGAAGCTATGCTCTTATGCATATGCTTCCATTTTAATTTGCTTAAAATGGTTTGTATGAAATGACGTAAATGATAGAATATAATGTAAACATTGAGAATTCAATGTATAATAGAATAGAAATTACTATCTTGTCCTATTAATAGAAAGGGGTATTCAATTCATGAAGAAAAAATCTTTGAAGCTTTTATCGTTTGGATATGGGTACTCTACTGCTGTTTTTTTCTAGAATCATTTTTCAGGGGAGAAGTGCGCCCAAAAATGATAAAAAGGAAGTACAGTAGAAACTATTAAAAAGCGAGGTAAACAATATGAAAAACACTAAAATTATTAGAAAAAACCCAAAGGGAATGCCTACTCCAGTAGGGAATTACACACATATTACAAAAATCCCTAGAAATTCAGAACTATATGTGACATCGGGTCAAATCGGATTAGATCAAAATGGTCTAATGCCACAAAATATGAATGATCAAATCACAAATACTTTTAATAATATTAAGGTAGTATTGGACTCTGAAGGTTTAACAGCTGATAACATTATTAAAGTAAACATATGGGCAATTGACAAAATTGATTGGGAATACCTATATGCTGAATGGGAAAAGTTATTCGGAAATGATTATCCAGCAATGACGATTGGTTATATTTCTGAGTTAGGTTTACCAGAAATAAAAATAGAAATAGAAATTTGGGCAGCAAAAGCATAGGTAAGAATGAACTTCATCCAATCCATGGGAACATATTGTTTCCATGGGTTGTTTTAGTTATGAGAGATTAACCAACCTTTTAAATGCTTTCAAGAGATATCTTTATGGAAGAACATTGGTTTATTATGGGAGAAATATGATAAGATTTTATAGTCTGTAAATTCATTCGGCAATGTAGGCGAACTTTGTTAAAGGGGGCGGTCATTATGACAAACAATTTTGTTTTTATCAATTTTAAATACTGGGGGATAACGTCTAATTAATAAGGGCATTAGCGTTTCCCCGAATTCGGAAGGGGAAAATTTGTGAATAACAATAATGTTAAAATTGTAGAATTAAATGCGGAAAATTGGTATGCATGTTGTGTACTAGAATTATCAAAAGAACAAACAGATTTTATAGAGCCAAATGCGATTTCAATAGCACAGTCAAAATTTGAACCAACATTAAAACCGTATGCAATTTATTTGGAAGAAGACATTGTAGGTTTTTTAATGTTTAATTCTATAAAAGAAGAGCTTGATGGCTACTGGGTGTATAGAATTATGCTTGATAAGCATTTCCAAGGTAAAGGTATTGGTAAAGCAGCTACTGAGTTAATGATCTCTGAAGTAGCTAAGTTACCAAATGCGAAAAAAATTGTTGTTGGTTATCACCCAGAAAATAAGGGTGCCCATCATTTATATGCTAGTTTAGGATTTATTGATAATGGGGATAGATTCGGTAAAGAAATGGCTGTCATCAAATATATAAATGCGTAAAAAGTATCTCAAGAAATAGTTAGGAGAAAGGGGCCCTGTTTAGGTCCTTTTTCTATTGATAAGCATATTGAAATATTCTTATCGGGGATAAATATGTTATCATCGTAGAAGAACTAGTGTTCCGTAAAATATTAGATGAGGTGATAATATGTCAAAAATAAAAGTTGAAAAAGCAAAACTCCCTCATGATTTACCTACTACGAACTTTCAAGAAATATATGATATGGAGGAGCCCTATCTCAATAATTGTCTAATATCAAATTGCACAATTGAAAGAGAAAAAGTAGAGAAGATAGAATTCTCGCAAGTTATTTTTAAAAATGTGGTTTTTAATGATGTATCATTTAGAAATATTGAGTTAACGGATGTGACTTTTGAAAACTGTGATTTGTCCAATGTCGATTTTATGGGAGGGATTATACATAGAGTCGAATTTAAAGAATCAAAGATGTTAGGAATTAATCTGTCTGATGCAACTTTAGGAAATGTACTTTTTGAAAACTGTATTTTGAATCTAAGTTCGTACGGTTATAGTCGTTTAAAACAAGTGCAGTATACTAATTGTTCATTGCGAAATGCGGATTACTATGAATGCAATTTTAAAAAAGTAGGATTTCAGCAATGTGATATAAATGAAGTGAATTTTTCAGGAACATCTCTTAAAGGGATTGATATTAGTAGTTCAACATTCGAAAGACTGAGTGTAAACTTGGAGGATTTAGATGGTTGCGAAGTTTCTTCTGAACAAGCTATCGGATTTGCAACAATGTTGGGCTTAAAAGTAAAAAAGTAAGATGTTTATTTTAAGTAAAGTATATTGACGAAAAGAGGCTGGGATAAAAGAGAAAAAGTGTTAGATTGACTGCTGTCGATCTAACACTTTTTTGCTGTAAGCGTTGATGGCCGCTACGGCGGACGCTTTCCGGGGGCGTGGCCTTCGCTACCATCAACTAGTACTCTCTTCTAAATCTTCCTTCGTTTTAGATAGCAAAAATTTAATAACGCCTTTGCTCCTCCTCTTTTTTTAAGATTAAATGTCCAGTGAAATGGTATCTACACTATGTTGCCAAACAACCACTTTTATTTCATGCATGATTAACTTTATTAAATTAACATTTAGTTAATAGCTTTTTTTCTTGAAGAGTGCACTCTTTATTGATCGCCCCCTGTTTCAGCCTCCCATTTGGCTATTTCCTTCCTTACTCGGGGTGCTACCTCTGTTCCTAACAACTCAATGGCTCTCATCACTTCAGCATGTGGCATAGAGCTTAACGGTACATACATCATAAAGCGTGTAATGCCAACATTTTTACGAAGGTGAATAATTTTCTGGGCAACAGTCTCCGGATCGCCAACATATAAAGCACCGTCGAAGCTTCGCGCGGCATCGTAACTAGAGCGGTCATAATGTCTCCAGCCTCGCTCCTTGCCAAGCTTATTCATGCCTGCTTGAGTAGAAGGGAAAAAAGTTTCTGCTGCAAGTTCGGTATTATCGGCGACAAATCCGATCGAATGTGACCCAATCTTTAGTTTTGATACGTCGTGACCAGCGTGCGTTGCCGCTTGCTTATAAAGCTTAACTAGTGGTTCAAACTGCATTGGATTCCCACCGATAATCGCCAGCATCAGTGGTAATCCTAACAAACCAGCTCGAATCGCCGATTGCTGGTTGCCTCCACTGCCAACCCATATTGGTAAAGGGTTCTGAACGGGCCGTGGATATATGCCTAAATTATTAATCGCTGGTCGATGTCGACCTTCCCAGGTTACTCTTTCGGATGCGCGAATCTTAAGCAGTAATTCTAAATGTTCCTCAAACAACTCATCATAGTCATGTAAATCATAACCAAATAATGGGAACGATTCGATAAAAGAACCTCGGCCAGCCATAATCTCGGCACGTCCATTTGAAATGCCATCGAGCATAGCGAAATCCTGGAAAACTCGTACTGGGTCAGCTGAAGAAAGCACTGTCACCGCACTGGTCAGCCGAATATGTTTTGTCATGGGTGCAGCAGCGGCTAGCACAATTGCTGGAGAAGATGCTGCATAATCCTCCCTGTGATGCTCACCTACACCAAACACATCAAGTCCCACCTGATCGGCAAGAACAATTTCTTCCACAACTTCACGCAATCGTTGTGCGTGACTGAGCACTTCACCAGTCTTAACATCTGGCTTTGTTTCTACAAACGAAGTAATACCTATCTCCACGAATTATCTCTCCTTTTTCCATTAGCTTTCTCTGTAAGTAGTTTTGAAAGCAAAAGATTTGAATAGTATATATTTTTATTTCCCATTATTTTTATTCTTTCTATAACAAGTGCCTGTGTCGTGCGGATTCATTATGTAAAACCTGACAATGAAAGGACACAGGCTTATTTTAATGCGAGAGCAGTAGCACGACGGGTCATTGCCCAAAATAGAAGAGCTAAAGCACTAACAGAGGCCCCGAGTACGCATACGCCTTGCCAGCCAAAGTGTGCAAACATTTGGGTCGAAGCAATTGAACCGCTGGCACTGCCGATAGAGTAGAACACCATGTACCCAGCGGTAAGACGACTACGCGCTTCCGTACGCAATGGAAGGATCATCGTTTGATTAGTGACGTGTACGGCTTGCACTGCTAAGTCAAGCAGAACAATTCCTATAACTAATGCCAATAGCGAATGCTCTGTAAAGCTAATGAACAACCATGAAATCAACAATAGCAACAAAGCAATGCCTGTCGTTCTCTGCCCGTAACCTCGATCGGCTAGCCTTCCTGCACGTGCAGCAGCTAAAGCGCCCGCTACTCCTGCAAGACCAAACGATCCAATTGCACTGTGCGAAAGAGATATTGGTGGCGTGCTAAGGGGCAGTACAAGTGAAGTCCACAATATGTTGAAATCAGCGAAAATCAGCAGGGCCAAAACAGCGCGGATGCGTAACACACGTTCTTGGATAAACAACGTATAGACAGATTTAAGTAACTGAGAATACGAAAGTGATTTTACCTCGCGTTCAACATTAGGTAACACCCTAAAAAACACACATACTATAAAAAGCAGCAGCACAGCAGAAACTAGATATACGGAACGCCACCCCGCAAGGTCTGTTAATATCCCCGCAATAGATCGTGCAAGAAGTATGCCAATTACTATTCCGCTAGTTACAATGCCCACGACACGTCCTCGTTCTGCAGGGGCAGCCACCGTTGCTGCGAACGCCACAAGAGTCTGAGTTACAACCGCAAGCAATCCCACTAAAGCCATACCTGCCAAAAGAATAGAAATGGTAGATGAAGTTCCAACTATAACCAAAACAATAATGGATAATAACATCTGACTGATGATTAAACGTCGCTGATTCAGTAAATCACCAAGTGGAACCAGTAGTAGTAATCCCAGACCATAAAAAATCTGTGTAATGGTTATAACAATACCAATGATGGAATGGTCAATACCAAACTCACTTGAAAGCTGATCGAGTAGCGGCTGTGCGAAGTAAATATTCGCGACTGACATACCACATGCAACTGCAAACAATATTGTCACATAGCGAGGCATAGAAGAACCATGATCTGAATTAGTTGTGAAAAACGTCCTTGTTGGCGAATGTGTTTTTATCTCGGTTTTGCTTGTTACTTGTTCTTTAACCTCCTTCATTTTGTATACACCTCTCTCTAAATTTAAAAAACAAAGCATAATAACGTACCGTTTGGTATGAAATTGTGCCAAGTAAATATAACTTATAGATACTATTTCTGTCAATTAAATTTTAGGAGAAGTAATTGACGCCTCTAAAACAGTAACGTTTTGTTGGATCGAAGTAACACGAAATTGACAATACCAATGATTAAATGTAATATTATATTATACTGCTTGGTATGAAAATGTATTAGTTATATGTATTTGAAACGATTGAATGAGAAATAATCAAGAGTAATGCGAGGTACTGATGATGGGAAGAAACCGCGAATTTGACGAAGAAAAAGCATTAGATGCAGCTATGCAATTATTTTGGGAGAAGGGATATGAGGCAACCTCATTAAGCGATTTAACCTCCAAAATGGGCATTCAACGCCCAAGTGTTTACTCAGCTTTTGGGGGCAAAAAAGAATTGTTTGAAGCAGCGCTACGTAAATACACAATGGCTCGTGCATCTGAAATTCGAATGAAACTCCAAAACAATCCATCTGCCGAACAAGCATTCCGTACTTTTTTTGAAGATTTGATTGCAGAGGAATACTCAGGAGGTTTCAGCCGAGGATGCTTTTCCATCAATACAATGGTCGAACTTGCGCCTCATGATGAGAAATTCGAAATTCTTACAAGAGAACATCAAATGTACTTATCAGTCATATTTCAAGAGACCATCGAAAGAGGTATACAATCGGGGGAATTTGACAAAGGGATAAATGCGAAAGCTTTATCTCAGGCATTGCTCGTATCATTAATTGGTCTAACGGTAATAATGAAATCTAGACCTGAGCGATCATTTGTGGATAATTCAGTGGAAGTGATGCTTGCAATGCTAAAGTAAATAACAGGAATCTGCTCGATTTCTACAGGTGAGTCGCAGGCGTCTCGCAGATTCTTTTCTATGAGATTCAGTTTAATTAATGAGCAGGCTCATTAGAATTTGCTCACCAATAGACCCTGTTTTTCGTATGCCGGTATCAATAAACCCAACTTTTTTATATAAATGTTGAGCGGGAATATTCTTTTCATTTACAACTAGAACGACCTCATTATAATTAGGGAAAAAATCTCTAATAAAATGTGGTAAGGCTAGCATGCCTTCCTTCGCAAATCCCATACCTTGATGCTTGTGATCAACAGTTAATGCTGTTAAAAGGAGTGCATTTGGATTGCTTGAGTAGTCTTTTACTCTCTCTGTGGTATGTAAAAGAAAGAATCCGACTGCTTGTTCTTGATGAGTAATGACGATACGATATTGCCCGTCTGTTGTATTGATAATTTCTTTTGGGAGTGCTGAAAATTGAATTTGCTGTTGAGGAAGATCAAAGCTCTCTAAATCATGTAGAAATTTTTCATCAAAGTGCTCTAATTGAACCGAATTGATATTATTCATGTACATCCCGCCCTTTACATATTTTATACGTTCATCATATCACAAAATAGAACGTTTGTACCCCTTTAGCTTTGGGCAAATTCTTTTATAAAATAAGGACTGCTGGTCGTGGACGGATCAGATAAAGACATGAAGTTATCCCTCTTTCGACAATGTCTTCGAAAGGGAGATAACTTTTTTTTGCTTGTTTTCATGAATTTAATATAGAAGGAATTGCTTTTGGATTTTTCTTTATATACAAGAAAATAAGTAGTGCTGTAATGCCTTCAGCGACGGGGAATGTCCACCAAATTGCCTGTGCTCCAAGTAATTTTGGCAATAATACGAGGGCAGGGATAAATAATATAATACTGCGCAATAACATAATGCTTGTCGCAAGACGAATTTTTTCAATGGATTGGAAGAATTCTGCAAATACCATATTTATGCCAAGAAATATATACCCTATTGCGAAATGGGCGAATCCTTGCGCGGCCATAATGCGAATGTCTATCGTACTGTCACCGAATAAAGCCATTAGCTGTGAAGGGAATAACGTAGCAATAATGGTAGTGCTTAATCCTAAAATAAGAGCGGTCCCTATACCAATTTTTAAAAGTACCGTTAATCTCTTCATTAATCTGGCGCCATGATGATAACTGACGAGCGGTTGTAGAGCCATGCCAATGCCAAGAAATACGGTTAAAAGTACGGTATGAATATAGTTGACCATTGCATAGGCAGTAACGCCATTCGCACCTAAATAGTGTAAAAATGTTACGTTGTATAGAATAATCATGACAGCCATTGAGGCTTCCACTATAAAGCTTGGTAGGCCAATGGCAAATATTTTCTGTAAATCTGACCAGTTAAAAAATTTGGACACAAATCTTAGTTCAGACTCATTCCGGAAGAAATGTAGGCATAGCACAGACATGCCTATAATTGTGGAGATAGCAGTAGCTAATGCACAGCCAGTTACACCGTAGCCTAATACGAAAATAAAGAGGTAGTTTAAGAGTATATTTAAAATCGATGTTGTAATTAAGCCCATCATTGCAAGCTTTGGATTGCCATCATTTCGAATAAAAATACTTAATAAGTTTTCAATTGTATAAAAGACACCAAATAACAAAATAACATGCAAGTAATCTTGTACATAAGGATAGGTAACATCGCTTGCGCCAAATATATAGGCAATATCTTTTAAGTTGAATAAAAGTAATGTAATCAATGTTACGACTACAGTCAACATCGTCAAAAAAGATAATGTGAAAAGCTGATGTGCACGTTTTTTATTACCCTCACCAAGAGAGATGGAGTACATGGTGGCACCACCCATACCAATCCACAAAGAAATCGATAACAGAATAGAGAAAATCGGCACTGCGATATTGACTCCTGCAAGCGCTGTTGGTCCAACACCATGACTAACAAAAATACCGTCCACTAGAATATTGACGGACATCAGTAACATACCGATCATAGCTGGAAATAAGTATGATAAAAACAATGGCTTTAGAGGCCTTGTTTCAATAGAATTAACTGTGGTCATGATTATGAACCTCCTTTACCATCACCTTTTCACCTTGCTCATCTAATTCACCATTGAATCCGAATCCGAATTTTTTATAAAGTTGAATGGCAACATTATTATGGTCGTAGACACTTAAATATAATTTTCGACAATGGTAATCTCTTACTAAAAAATGTATAAGTTGCTGTAAAAAATGCTTTCCCAATCCTTTTTGTTGGTAACGTTCATCAATAAAATATCGGTCCAACCAAACCCGTTGCGTATCATCCCCATGTGGAAAAACGCCATACATAGCAAATCCAACAGCAATGTCATCCTTATACAGTCCGACAGGGATAAAACGTCGATCGTTTTCAGCCTCAGTTAAACATTGCAATGTCGTTTCAATAAAATCCTGTTGATAGTCGGCAATGCGTAATGCTAAAATTTCTTCTTTGTTTAAAGTAGTGATGTCACGTATTTCCGTGAACATAATGTCAAAACCTTTCTATATTTATTGTGATTAGCTACAATTTAAGGTATATAGTAACTATATAGTCAAGGGAGGAAACTTAAAATGCTTAATAAAAATGTAAAATTTTTTACAACAGGGGAATTCGCTAAGCTATGTAAGGTAAATAAACAAACGCTGATCTACTACGATCAAATAGGATTATTATCACCAATCATGAAAGATAATAAGGATTATCGCTATTATTCGATTGCACAATATGATTTTTTTAGTGTTATTGAAATATTAAAGGCGGTCGGCATGTCACTAAAGGAAATTCAGGCATATATGGCAGATAAATCTCCTGAGAATTTTTTAGAATTAATGCGTCAGCAAAAGGGAATTGTTGCGAAAAAGCGCCGAGAACTTGAAATGATTGAAAATATTATTGATGTGAAAATTGATGCAACAGAAGAAGCACTACATCTTGATTTTGATAGCATTACAATTGAACATTTCCCTGAAGATACATTGTATTTAAGTAAAAATATTGAGGACTCCACAGAAGAACAGTTTGTGAAGGCAGTCTCTGACTTTATCGATGAATTAGATCGCTCACAGTTGGATACAGGCTATCCAATTGGCGGTATTACGAAAAGAGAGCAAGTATTAGCCGGTAACTATGATAATTATTGTTATCTATATATGGAGCAGCCCCATCCGCGTGAGGGTCATCCATACTTTAAAGCGATTGAAGGAGATTTTATTATTGGCTACCATGTGGGGCCATCTACTACACTTGGTCAAACATACGAACGTTTATTTAACGTCATGCATGAAAAGGATTACGAGTTAGGGCAGTACGTTTATGAGGAATATATTTACGACGCGGTAATTAAGAATCGTGAGGAGGAGTATGTGACGAAAATTATGATGGAACTTGTAAAAGATAAAAGTAGAGGGACTGTAGGTAGAAGTAATTATTGAATTAACATCCAGAGAATTTTGTGGAATCCCTAAGAGAAAGGTTGCTGACAAGTGCTTAAGCTCATCAACAACCTTTTTTTAATGTTTGATTAAGTTAATTTCAGGATAGTTGTTCTGAATTTCTTCTAATATATTTTCATTTGAGCCCTTTAAGTTTTTATTAAAGAAGCCTAGAGCCATTTCGTTAATCAATTTATGAATTGCTTTCACGTCTGCGCCTGATTCATTAATAATGGGCGAAACAGCCGCTAAATCTGTAAAGCTACCATGATTTGTTTTTGGTATAATCGTTGTGTAAACACGGGGCTTTTCAATTGTTTTATTTCTTAAATAGGATTCTTCAAACAATTCATCACGATTTCCCGGTTCTTGACCATGCGATTTCTTCATGAAGTTAATGGAAGCCTCTGCATTCATCAACAAGAAAGGCTTGCCAGGACCATTTTTCGGCATAGGATCTCCATACAATCCCCCATCCATATCTATGGCTGCTTTAATTCGATTATCTTTTACTAACATTTGTGCAGACGTGGCACCGCCAAAAGAGTGGCCTAGCATACCAATGTTGTCATCATCAATTAAAGCTGCAATTGGTTTAAAATTATCATCAAAATCTCCTTTAATTACTTCATCTAAAACAAAAGAAGCATCCTGCTCCCACAGTTTGATACGACTATTCAAGAATGTAATCGTATTTTCAATCGGTGTAAAATCAACTCGATCTCCGTCCGGGAAAACAGTTGTTGCCGCATCTCCTGTAAAGTTAAGTGCTACTACAACATAGCCATGACTCGCTAATTCTTCTAACTGGAATGTGTTCTGGCGACTATATAAACTCATGCCATGTGCAAATAACAGCAAGGGAAATTTTTCTTGTGCCATAAGCGGTGTAGCATCTTTATAAGAATGAGTATTAGTCATTCCTAAGTGTGTTGTAGCAATATAAGGAAAACCCTGTGTGGTAGATAATTGTTCAGTTAATGCATCGATATTATCAAAGTAAGGAGAAGGATGTCCTGTCCCTTTTTCAGCAGGATAATAAACCTGTACCAACAACTCACGATTCACTTGATTATTCGGCACTACAACTTCGTAGCGGGTTTTATCAATTAGATGAAATGCCTGAGTTCCAATTGTATATTCGCCTGTAGGCTCTGGGAACGACATGATTGGAAAAAGGTTAGGTAATACAAACATTGCAATAGCGGCTATTACAATGCCAATATTCTTGAAAATTTTCATACTTAATCTTTTCGACACATTTGTATTTTGGGGCTTCACAAAAACTTGTAAAGTTAAAACTAGCGTTACGATATACGCAGGTATCATGCGCCAATTTGCACCAATTGCAAAGACAGTCACAAATAATAAACCATAATTGACCGCTAAAATCATTAAATTATTTCTTGTTAGACCACGTCGTCTGAAAACTAATACAGTACTAGACAGTAATAGGACAATTACAAAAATTAATTCTAAATTCTTCATAGGGAATCTCCATTCTGCATACATACGAATGTATGTATCATTGCAAATTTTTTTATTTTTTCGTAGATGCAAGAAATTATCCCACTTACATACATACGAATGTATGTAAATGAACGAAATAATAAACTACTTGCAGTAGTCTATTATTCTTGAACTTTATCAAATAGATCCAAAAATACCTTTTTCAATTCTTCATTTACAATTGCCATGCCAATTCCTTCAAACATCAAACGAATATGTTCAATTTTTTGCATGAATTCTTCCCGACTCACACGAAATATTTCTGGATTCATCCAAATATCAAAAAGCATCGTGAAGGTTTCGGCAGCCTGTTTTGGATAAGCAGCTTGTATTGAACCATCTTGATTACCTTCTTCAATAATTTTTTGAATACCAGGGGCAACAACTTGAAGTCCTTCTGTAATACGACTATAAACAAACTCAGCAGAATCCATTTTTAAAGGTAAAGTAGATAGGTTTTCTTCTTTTAAACTTTGCAAAATTGAAAAGGAAATGCCTTGTCTTAAACGATCTAAAGCATTTAAATTCTCTAAATCAGGAATTTCATTAAAATAATTTTGTTCTATTAGCATTTCTTTCGTGATGGCATTAACAATATCTGCACGTGTTTTGAAATGATGATAGAAAGCACCACGGGTAATGTCCCCAACATCATCTACAATTTCTTGTATTGTTACATTGTCCCAACCATGCAAGGTGAACAATTTAATGGCAGACTCAATTATTCTCTTTTTAGTAATTTCCGGATATTTATTTCTGGCCATACTACAGCTCCTTATACATACATTCGAATGTATGTAATATGATAGTTGAAACCATTTTATCTGTCAAACAACATATTACTTTATTATTTTTCAACTACCATAGGAAGACTAAACGGTAAAAGCGCTAGAAAAAGATTGTTACTAATTTAAAGTTATTGCATTATTAGCTATAATAGTTGTTACATCACATGGGGAGGAGAATATACATGAATAAGGTAGATGAAACACGCGATCTTATTATTCAAACTTCCTTAGCTTTATTTAATAAAAAGGGTTATAGTCAAACTTCTATCCAAGATATTATGACTGCAACGGGACTTCCTAAAGGTGCTATATATAGAAGATTTGAGAACAAGAACGATATTGCAATTGCTTCATTCGAATATGCGGGCAGTATTATTTGGCAGTATTATTTTGAGGCAACGAAATTTCTGATTACTGCGACCGATAAATTAATAGCAATGTTTCATATCTACCAAGATGCTGTTAATAACCCACCAATTGAAGGCGGCTGCCCCTTACTAAATACAGCTATCGAATCAGATTTTGGTTTTCCAGAGCTTCGTGAGAAAGCTTCAGAGGCCTACAATCGAACTGTGTTTTTTATACAAGGCATAATTGATGAAGGAATTCAGACTAAGGAATTTAGGCAAGAGATGGATTCGTATTCTTTAGCATCCTTTTTATTTTCTACTATAGAAGGTGCAGTGATGGCAAGCCGTCTATCTTTAAAAAATGAACATATGGACCATAGTGTTGAACAAGTAAAAATACTTTTACAGCATTATACAGAAAAGAACCAGAGTTAAACCTTAACCTAGGTTCTTTTTTGTATTATATTAATTTTCGCTATAGGAATATGTTGGATTATTATATATAATACAAATTAAGGACCGGACCGTCCGGTCTGATTCTCTATAAAGAGTGAAGCTTTCGTTCTTTATAAATTATAATGTCAAAAGGAGAGTTTACTATGAAAGTCGCAATTATGCTTTACGATGGGATTACAGCGTTAGATGCAATTGGACCGTATGAAGTATTCGCAACAGTAGAGGGCATGCAAGTGGAGTTTGTCGCTAAAAATAAGGGTTTAATAAAATTAGATTCTAAAATGGGCTATTTACATGCAGATTTAAGTTTTTCTGAAGTACCATCTGCCGATATTCTTGTCGTTCCAGGTTGTCGTCCTCCTAATTTTAAATCTCCAATGAATGACGAAGACACATTGCATTGGATTCAACAAATTCACGAAACGACTAAGTGGACCACTTCCGTGTGCAATGGTTCTCTAATCCTTAGTACAGCAGGTTTGCTGAATGGAGCAGAGGCTACTAGTCATTGGGGTTCCTTCGACCTGCTACGCTCTCTTGGTACCATTCCAACTGAAGAAAGGGTAGTTCGCCAAGGTAAAATTGTTACGGCGGCTGGTGTCTCGGCTGGTATTGACATGGCTCTTCAGCTAGTAGCGTGGGAATGGGGAGAGGATATCAGCAAATCAGTCCAACTGCTGTTAGAATACGATCCTATGCCTCCATTTGATGCTGGTTCACCAAAGAAAGCACCTGCTCCAATGGTAGAACAATTAAAAATGATGCTTCAAGAGCTTGCCAAACAAGAACCTAAGATTTAACACATAAGATGAGATAAAGGAGGCGATTTAGTTAGCGTCTCTTTTTCTATTTTAACTTTCTGATAGGTCATAATGGAGTGTGTGAATACTATAACTATTACAAAGAACATAATATCCAGATTATCGGTAGTGAGTGAAATTTAGGTGAAAGGATAGTCATAGAAATCCGAAATACTTAATAGCTTTATAAAAGTATTGCTAAGGAGAGATGAGATTGAGACATTTTACAATATTTGCTTCCAAGAACGACATTGATGATATTGAAAATAAAATATCAGACGTTTTTGCTAAAGGCTTCGAAATTAAGAGAGATGAAAATGCATATTTTATCAAAACTAAAAAGCTGTTTAAAAAACATAACTTTACGATAAGTGTCATTTCTGAAGATACGGATCCGGACTACTTCAATAAAAACATACCTGGAATGATGGGATATTATAATGACTTACCTTTTGAAGATGAAAATCTCAAAGGGCTGGTTTTAACACAAATATCTGTTTTAAATACGGTGGTTGCTATCGAATTGGAGAAAGATATGAATGAGGAACAGATGCAGTTATTTACGAGACTGCTATCGCAAATAGGAGGGATCGGCTTTTTACCGAATGGTACTTTACTAGATCAAGAAGGGCTCGTTATTGTATATCCGAATGGGGAATCGGGAACTTCTAACTTCAGACCACATAGTTGTACATGCAAGGTAATAGGGCAGGAAGTTACATCTGAGGAGGGTGAACTAAGAAAGAACAAGACAGTGGCCTATTTAAACGAAAATGCCATTCCCTTTATTCATTCGCTACCTCAGCTCCCACCTGTAGAGCAATGTCAGTTTAAGGCGCAGGAAGACATAGCCAGAAGAGCTATCGCCTTGTTAATGGTCATTCAACATGCATGTGATGTGGCGCAAGGTGAAAACATTCAAGAATCTAAAGACTTTTTCATTAATATGTTGCAGAAATATGGAGTGGAAGAATACTTAACGGATAATGAAAGAGACTTTTTACAAGCTGAAGAACCAAGTAGACAACAAGCGGTTACTATTTCTTGGCAATATGAATCTTACTGGGTACTTATTTGGGCTCTCGGTCTTGTAAATACGTTAGATTTCCCGGATGATGTATGCGACTGTGATTATGCAATTAAAATTGTTGCTAACAACGAAACATTTGAACAGTTTTACCTCAATACTACGATGCGAAGCCACGAAGAAATCCTAGACGAGGCAGACAAAATGTATAGACTGCACTGGGCATGCGTAAATGGTCGAATACAAGGGCAAGAAGCTCCTGCTGATATGAATGAAAATATTGTCATGGAAAGGCGCAGGGGATTATTCTGGTTGATGGGGAATCGTGATGAAGAATGGGATAATATCTCGATGGATACTTAGAAATGAAAACGAGCAATTTTTATAATTTAAAGTCAGGCTAAGGATTTAATCCTTAGCCTTCTTTTTTCAATAGATAGACGGATAGAATAGTCGAACTGATGGATAGAATAGCGAAACTAACCGATACTATTCTCAAATCCTTCTATTTTACATAATTCGGCGTACTTACCTTGTAAATCAGAAGAAGTCCATCATATTGATCGCGTGGCACAAGACTTTCCTGCATAATTCCCCAACTATATAAAAAACGTGGTTCAAACATCCACGAATTTCCTCGTTCATTTTGACGGTTTCGTAAGTCTATAAAGGTGTAAGGTTTATTTGTTGATGAAAGAATATCTTCAACTGATCCTTTTGCTGGCGGCAAGACTTTCATAGGTTCACGCATATTGTTTGCCGTTTCTCCACCAGCCATATAAAGACCAAGCACATAGCTATATTTCTTGTAGATATCAGGTAGGCGTTCACCCATTAATTTTACCGGATAAGGAGAACCCATAACTTCGGATTGGGCTTTACGAATATGGTCATTATGAGCCCAAACAATAAATTTTTCTGTCGGGTAAATTTCTGTGGATAACCAAAGCAAGTTTTCTAGCATTGCTTGATCTCGCCATTCCATCGTTTTCAAAAATGACGCAGGGTTATTTTGCTCGATTTCGATATTTGATTGAATAGTTAGCTCTACATATTCGCCCGCTAAACGGATTCGATCAGCTAAAGTTCTCTCCATAAGTTTTACAATATGAGGTTCATTCGGATAAGCTAATTTTAATTCTGCTTCCTTGAGCTTCACTTGTGATTTTACCTGCGTATATACATCGGTGATACTTGGCTTTGCCTTTCTATAACCTTGTAAATCCTTGCTAGAGCTCCATTCAGCTAACTGCTCTTCTACGTCACTGAACTGTTTAGCTAACTCACTATTTTTTAACCAGTCACCGTTTGTGAATGGACCTTGTTGCTGAATATCAAATCCTGCTAGAGCTAATGGCTGATCAGTCTGCTGAGTTGTCTTAGCATATTCAAACAATGGTAGTGTTTCCTTTGTCCACCAAACGCCAAAAATAGCATCCTTCATCGTTTGCTGTGCGGCTTGCTTGTCAATCTGTCCTTGGGCATTCATTACATTACCCATACCACTTTCAAATGCAAGAACGTTGTAACCCCTTTCTTGATGTAAAAATTGGATGATGCGCGTTTTGGCAAGGTTAAATTCAGCCACTCCATGCGAGCTCTCACCTAAAAAGACAATGCGTTTATCATGTAATAATGGCTTTAACATATCTAAATCATCAAAGTGACTAGAAGGAATCTGTTGTTTTTCTAGTTTTTCAGGTTGAATGGACATTAAACTATAGGCGTGGTCATTCACCCAACTTTTCCAGTCTTGTAGTGTTTCATTTGATGTACGAGCTTGCTTAACATCTAAATACTTATTTTCCACTGTCGTTTGCTCTGTAATAGCAGGGACAGCTGCTGAAGCGTTGGCTACATTGCTGAAGCTTAGTAAACTAGTAAAGGCTATACTTAATGAAAGCAACACCATTTGTTTTTTCCTTTTTTGCTTATACGACTTAATCAAAATTCATCGGCCCCTCTCTTGATGAGTCCAATTATAATGAATGGAGTTTAAAACCTTGGTAGAACTTGTTTAAATTTAGTTTAAATTCCTGATATTTCTTAATAGAGCGGACAAAAAAACACCTTTAGATGGGTACATGAAAAATTAGTACACATTTTAGAAGGTGTGTTTGTTCGTCTTACTTGTAATGGTATGTGCCTGCTCGTGGATTTTTACGTTGAATTTGATTAAACCATGCTTGATCTTTTTTCTCTTGATTTAAAGTACTAACGATGGATGATGAACAACTAACACAGATTTTTGCTTGTGTTATTTTCCCACATCGCTCACATGGTGCGCCGAGATTGGGGAATATTGAATTTTTTAACTTACCTGCTTTTACCCATTTATAAATCAAATCAGATGAAACGCCTGTTAATGCAACGACTTCATCATTTGATAAAATGCGATTATTTTTTCGTAGTAAAAAATGATGTAATTCGGAAAAAATATCTTCTTCTCTCGCATCTATTTTTTTGCCAAACAGCTGCATGTTACTTCACTCCTCCATTACTTCATTTGAGGATTTCTCCTATACTTTCATTTGCGTTGATGGTGTGCTCGTCATATTTATAACTTTCCCAGCGATTACGGGCTAGCTTTCGATATTTGTTTGATACACTACGGTCAGAAATTAAGCGAGAGAACCCTTTTTTTGCTTCTGCCATATCACCGAGTCGTAGGCTCAGTTCTGCATGTAAGAATTGAATACGTTCTTCGCCCTCTTGGTTGGAAGCAAAGGACTTACTATAAAAGTCTCTAGCTGCAAAGAGATAGCGCATTTCAGACTCATGTCCATTTTTTAATCGGTAAAGCCATGCTATTTTTAGCGCGAAATTTGCCATTAAAAGGGGCTCTTCCATCGATGCCCTCGATACGAGGTATGCTAATTTGTAGCTGACAATCGCGTCATCAATTGTACGTTCCTGACAAATGTTCATCGGTTTTTGCAGCTCTTTAATGTACAATTCATCGATTAACAACATGAACGGACCGTAAGTTCTCGTCATAGATTTGTGGTAGGCATATCCACAATGTGGACAAACCGCTACTTCATAAAACAGCGGATTCAAACCTTCATAAATGGGCATGAAGTCTGTTTGTTCCTCAAGTACTTTATAGCGATTTGGACGTACCTTATATGTAGTAAAATGTTTTTTGCAAAATTTGCAATCTACATTACTTTCATAGTAGTAAATGTTAAAAGCCATATGATTCAACTCCTTTACGACAAATTTATTATTATTTCTTTTGTTCTATTTATAAAATGCATATGCTCGTTCAATATATTTAATTAGCTAACTCTTATTTTAACAATTCTATGTTTATTGGTATACTCCTTTAGAATTATTTAAATTATATTGGTTAATATCTATGTTGTTTTTATGTAAGTTAGAATTTTTCTGAAGTGTACTTGTAATAGCATTTATCGGTGGATTTGACATAAAGTTAAATTGTTTATGATAGTTTGTAAAATCGTACGTAATCATTTAGTCGGAAAGCATTTTTTTGCGCTTTGTAGCTAAATGTTTTCGAGTTCTATTATTGCTAGATGTAGGTTAAATTAACTATGTGTAGATTTTATGAAAAATTAAACTTATTTTTATACAAATTATTACTACTATTGCAGATTAGGCTAAAATTCACGAGTTGTTTTTCTACGTAATCTAAAAGTACAATATAGTAATAATTTCTATGACATGTGGAAGGGGGCTTATAATGGATTGTAAAATTGTATTCTTTGATGTTGATGGAACGCTCATTAATTATGAGGATGGAAGTATTGTGAAAAGTACTATAAGCGCTTTAGAGATATTGAAGAGCAAAGGAATTCGATTAGTGGCCGCCACTGGTAGACCACTATCTATGTGTCAGGAATTAATAGCTTTAGGTATAGATACCTTTATCACAGCAAATGGCGCGTATGTTAAACACCAAAATCAAGTAATTCATAAAATGCCTCTTGCACAAAATATTGTGCAAACAGTAAAAGAGTATGCGGATGCGAATAATGAAAGTCTTACTTTTTTTACAGAACAATTATCGATGAACGGCGTACATAATCCCGCAACTTTAAAAGCCATGAATGAAACTTTATCTTTATATGACTATCCAATGATCAATGAAGAGATTTTAAACCAAGAGGTCTACTTAATGTGTTTATATGTGGATGAACAAATGGAGAAAAAGTACACGATACAATTTCCAAATTTAAAATTTGAACGCTGGCATCCAAATATCGTGAATGTCTTGCAAGGGGATGTTTCAAAATCAATTGCTGTTAAAGCTGTGTTAAGGTACTTCCAGTTAGACGCTCATGAAGCTATTGCTTTTGGTGATGGAGACAATGACATTGATATGTTAGAGCAAGTTGGATATGGGATTGCGATGGCCAATGGCAGTAATGCATTAAAAAGTAGTGCTGACTTTGTAACGAAGAAATCAAGTGAGGAAGGAATCGATTATGCACTGCGAAAACTGCAACTAATCTAATTAACATGAACCGATATCCAGGATAGGTTTTATTTTTAAGCATAAAAACTAATGAAAATGCTTATGTTGAGTTACTAAAAGCTAAGATTCATAAGAGAATTATGCTTTAGGTGGGATAGATACATCACTTGCAATCTCTTATTGAACATTACGGATATTTTGGCATCATGATAATCTTAATTGGTGGGATTGTGGGGCTGCCACTTCCAGATGAGATTTTTTAACATATGTAGGTATCGTTCCCATCGAGAAAGTCTTGCGCATATTCCTGAAATAAGAAGTACAATGAGATGAATGTCGTGTACGTGAATGTATAAAGCAGGTCTGTTCCGAGGTTACAATACGTGACCTTGGAACAGACCTCTTATTGTGATTTTCAAAGAATTAAGGCAAAATCGCAAATGAACGCACTGGGAATCCGGATGCTTTCTCAGGTTTTGGCACGATATTGAATATAACTGCTCCTTTAGGGGGTAGCTTATCCAAATTTGTCATGAGTTCGATTTGGTATGTATCTTGGTCGAGTACATAATATTCTCCATCTAACTTACCGCCATTTTTACGAAAATCTGCAGCTGAATCGGTGTCAAATGTTTCGTGACCCACGGCGCTCACTTTCCGTTCTTTAAATAAGAACTGTAATGCTTCTAATCCCCAGCCAGGAATATGATTATGACCATCTTCGTCTTTGTTATTGAAGGATTCTTTATCTGGCCAGCGTTTACTCCAATCTGTTCGAAGTGCCACAAATGTCCCCGCGTCTATTTCTCCATATTCCGCTTCAAAGTCAAGAATATCCTGCACACCTAACGAGAAGTCATGATTTAATGAAGATTCCTTAGACTTATTAATAACAATAAGTGGTAGGACAAGTTCTTTTAATTCTAATTCATCCAAGTAGCGAGTGTCTCGTACGAAGTGAATCGGCGGATCAATATGTGTCCCATATTGCCCAGGGAAAGTAAATTGTTGTGCAAAAAAACCATCGTCATGCGAGAATAACGTGTCAAACTTGGCATCTGCAAACATAAAAAAATGTGGCGAATCGGGACCAAATGTATGGGTTAAATCGACCCATTCCTTTGATTTTAATAATTGAAGTGCCTGTAAAAGTTCGTTTGTCAATATAACCAGCTCCTTTAGTAAAATAAAAAGAGAGCCCTACTTGTGGAAGAGGGCCCTCGTGTACAACATTTGAAGTCAATCTTCTCATCTTCAAGGCGATATTCGCCAATTGGAATTAGCACCATGCTAAGGCTGGTTGCTGAGACTTCATAGGGCCAATCCCTCCGTCTCTCGAGATAAGAAATAATAAGTATTGAATTTTCAGAAATAATTATTGTAAATACTTTACCACATTCAATTATAGTTTACAAGTTCGATAGGAATACAAGAGTAGTGACGTAAAGTGGTTTTCTATGTGTCTTCTAATCACCAATTTAAAATCAAAGTTAGTGCGCAACAACCACTTTCAGTAAAAAGTACTCGAAGATTGTCAGGTGTATATTTAGTGTCGAACTTAAGGCTGATGCCTGTGGACGCAATTAATTTATCGACTTCCGTTTTATTTGATAGTTGCGCGGCGTTCATGAGATCGTGTGCAAATTGCTCTGATCCATCGATTTTATCCGTAAGTAATTGAGCTTGCTGCATTATAGTCTGAATCCGTTTTGCTGATGACTTCAACTTATGTGTGTCTACAGGTGGGAAGGGGCTGGTGGTGGTTGGGTTCGTCGGCATTGCCAGGTATCCAGGGAATGGACTAGCTGGAGAATGATTGGACATCACCCATGTTGGATAATGATTTGAGTAGACAAAATACGGATAAGGGTTGTAATACAACGGAATTCCTCCTATCCAATAGCTGATACCCTATCTTATGAAAGAGCAAGGCGTTAGGTGTTAAAGATAGTAGTTCTTCTAAAATGGCATTGCCATGATGATTAATTCGCATGGAATCCTTGTAATTGAACATAAAATGTATGAATAAAAGGAAGCTCTAAATCGACGTTACTAGCTTCCTTTCGGATGTCTTATCCGAGTACATGTAAAACATCTTCTATTTTTTTGTTATGAGAAATGATTCCGTAATTCATCCACGTTAAAAAATCTACTTCATAGACACGATGGCTTTTCACAGCTGAAAGGGCAAGCCATATTGGTGAGGATAAAATATTTCGTTCCTCTCCTTCGAAAGTAGAGTGTTGTTTATCGAATGTTATGAACAGATGTTGGGCATCTAGTTTACTAAGTTGCTCGTTCGTCAATATACATCTTCTTGTGTAGTGAGGCACATTCCAAACAAGAGGATGTGGCATCAAACCTAAATCTCGATATAAAATGGGCCCTGTGTAGCCGCATTCTGGGCCTGCATAAAGGCTAATGCCTTGTGCAGAGATACGAAGAAATGCAACGGTTTGGCCATAAACAGATTTGCTCAAGATTGTTCTGGCATCATGGACCTTGTGCTCATATTGCATAATGACATCTTTCATGATGGCGGTTCGGCCTGTTAGATCTGCAATTTTATATAGTGTTGAACGCCAGTCCTCACCAGGGTGCGAGAGATGACAAATTGGAGCTAACTGATTTAATTGGTGGCAAGTGTCCCAACGCTCTACACCAGCATTTAACATAATTAAATTTGGCTTATATTTTATAAGTTGCTCCATGTGACCGTCTGCTACATCAAAATCCGGTACTTCTTGTAAGCCCAGGTATTCTTGTTTTCCCCATTTTGCATGGCTAAATTGGGCAATGGGTGTAATGCCTAACGCAACTAAAAAATCTTCTAAAAAAGGAGCGAAAACGCGGATATTGTTGCTGTGACTTTTACGATATTGTCCCGGAGAGACACCGACATGTTCTTTAAATCGACGGTTAAAATAATATTCATTATTAAATCCAACAGTTTGACTGATTTCAAATATCCGATCATTAGTTGTGCTAAGTAATTGTTTTGCACGGTCAATACGAATATTGTTTAAATAGTGAAGTGGAATGTGGCCAGTGATTTCTTTAAAGAGACGAGAATAGTTCCACCGAGGAACGTCTGCAATATGTGATAATTGTTCGACAGTCCAATCCTTTTCATAGTGTTCATGGATATAGTCAATTGAATATTCAACAGATTGGCGATCATTTTTTTTGTGCAATTTAGGTAGATTCTGTTGAAGAATGAATAACATAAATTCTTGAAATCGAACATGCTGCTCAAATATCGAAAGTTCATCAATCATTAAGCGGTTACGATAAATAATCTCTAGTTGATTGTTACATTGTGAAACGGGAAGGCAACGTAGTTCACCTATAATTGAAAAGATTTCATGCACTTTAGGTTGCTTTGAATCACCCAAACCTATAGCTGTAAACGACAATTGATAAAAACTAAAACACTCACTTTCAGCGCTAATTTCAATCATGTTATTTGGAGAGATAATGACACACTTACCTTCAGCAAGTTTTATAGTTTCCCCTGCAGCAACTATTTTTCCCATACCATTCATAATAATGAATAGCCTATAATCATCGTTTTTATGTATCTGCCATTGCCTTTCTGAGGATGCAAAATACAATATTTCTTGTAATACGTACATAAACGGTTGGTTCCCCATTGCATCCTTCATCCTTTCCATATTTTTTTGAAAACAACAGAAAGAAAGCCCTTAGAGAGCTTTCCATTTTTCAAGACGATTCAGTTATTTAACAAACCATTTTTCAAGATCATCATATTTTAATAAGTTTGCTGTAATAGCTCCTGTTTGCCAATATGTTCTACTTGCGATATACACATGACCATTTTTTACTGCGGGTACCGATTTCCATAGCGTGCTATCAAGCCATTGAACAGCCTCTTGATTTTCCTTCGATTCCCATGTTCCATCAGAAGGGAAGATGATAATATGGTCCGCATCCAAATTGGGAATAGCCTCTTCAGATAAAACTTCTTGGAACTCCTTCATATCACGCACTAAAGGATGTGGTGTTAAACCTACTTCTTTGTAAAGATTCCCTATGAATCGATTTCCAATACCAAATAAAGCTAAAGTTTTATCTGCAACGTTTAAACGTAAAACGGCTACTGTATCGTCACCGACAGCTGCATCTAATTCAGTTTTTAATAAAGTCACTCGCTCTTCATACTGTTTAACAACCTCATCCGCTTTTTCTGATACGTTTAAAACATCTGCAATTGTTTTTACAATTTCTTGAGGATTTTGGAGAATTTCTTCTTTTAAACGATAAGTTGGTGCAATTTTTGAGTACTTTTCATATTTCGCTGAATCGACTGCTCCGTCCACAATGATTAAATCTGGCTTTGCTTCCAATAGAGCCTCTATACTTCCTGTCACATCGAACTTAGGTACATCTAAATTTAAATACTCTTGTATACCCCATATTGGATGATACCACTGGATGACTGGCTTTATATCAAGAGCGCTTAAATAATCTTCTAAGTAGACGGCTGCGACTCTCTGTGGATGGGCAGGGATTTCGACTTTACCAAACTCATCTTCTACAATTCTAGTCTCTGCTGCTGATGTGTTTTCTTTCGATTCAACTTTTTGTTCGTTAGAACTACATGCTCCTAAAATGAACGTCAGCACCAATAAAAGTGCTAACGAAAAAAATGGCCCTCTACGCATAGCTATTCACTCCTATAGTTTTAGTACAGATACACTGTGAAAACATTTGTAATTTAGAATGATAATCATTCTCGGTTGATTCAAATAAATTATAGGACACATTATTAAAACAAACAATACACATTCTCTAGATGTTTCTTATACAAACTTGAGAGTTATCGTGAAGAGGTAGGAGCAACTGCAAATATTATTTTTTATTTTTGTCTAAGAATTGCCAAATTAATGTAACGAAAGCAGCTAACAGGACCATTAAGAATCCGTAAATTGGTGTTTGCACTAAAGAGTGATGATGAATAATTAACCCACCTAGGTAAGAGCCAAGAAAGATGCCAATATTAAACGCAGAGATATTTAACGCTGAAGCCATTGTAATGGCAGATGGCACATATTCTTCTGATAGTTGTACGGCATATAGTTGTAAACCAGGTACATTCATAAACATAAAGAGCCCCATTATAAGGATCATGATTAAGCCGACAATATGAGATTGTAAGAAGAAATTGATACCCAGTAGGGATAAAGCAAGACCGATAAAGATGAAGAAAATCGCTCGCAATGGGTTGTTATTTGCAAAATGTCCACCCAATGTATTACCAATGGCCACGCAGATACCGTAGACGACTAAAATAATTACAATAGCGCGAGGTGAATAGCCCATGTATTGTTCTAAAATAGGCGATACATACGTGTATACTACAAAAACACCACCGTAACCAATTGCTGTAATGAATAGAATTAAGAGCATACGTAAGTTGCTTAGTACTTCGCCAATATCACGTATTGAGACAGGTTCACCTTTTGATAAATTACTTGGTACTAGTAAAGCATTACTAATTAAGCCAATTAACCCGATTACTACAATGAAAATGAAAGACATTCGCCAGTCAGTTACTTGTCCTATGAAAGTCCCTAATGGAACACCTGTCACAGTTGCTAATGTTAATCCTGTAAACATAAACGCAATTGCGCTTGCACGTTTATTGGGTTCTACAACTTCAGCCGCTATGACCGAGGCAATTGACATAAATACACCATGTGCCAAAGCAGAAATAATACGCCCAATTAGTAATGTTGAGAACGTAGGTGCTAGAGCGGCCAGTAAGTTACCGGCAATAAAAAGTAGCATTACAAGCAATAGAACATTTTTTCGACTGAGGCGAGAAGTTAAAGCAGTTAAAAGAGGTGCACCAATTGTTACACCTAATGCATATATTGAAACCGTTAAGCCAGCAGTACTTAACGATATACCAAAATCATTTGTAATGAGGGGAAGAAGCCCCACGCTGATAAATTCTGTTGAACCTATACCAAACGCACTGATTGCGAGTGCAAGTAGCGTAAGTTTAGCATTTAGAGCTGGTGTTTTTATCATAATATTGCTAACTCCTTTGATTTTTTTTATAGTGTGTAGTATTATTCAAAGATATCAAAAAGTTATGTAGGGTCCTTTTAGTTACTTTTGTATATTACAGGGGGTTACAATGAAAAAAGTTTATAATATTGGTGTTGAAGCAACACTTGAAGTAATCGGTGGAAAATGGAAACCGGTCATTCTGTGTCATCTCATTCACCATGGCAACATTCGTACGAATGAATTTCGTCGGTTGATTCCAGGAATTTCTCAAAAAATGTTGACGAGTCAATTACGCGAATTAGAGCAATCGGGATTAATTAATCGTAAGGTGTTCAATCAAGTACCGCCAAAGGTTGAATATTCATTGACACCCTATGGAAGAGAGATGGAGCCTGTGCTGAACTTACTGTGCACTTGGGGCGAAAAACACATCGAGATATTAATTGATAACGGTGATGACGTTCTGTTAATGCAACGCGATGAAGATATTGCAGTTAAGCAAACTTCTTAACAAGTGCAAAAGGACTGCCAAAGATAATAGAATCTGCTTGCTTTGTACAGGTAAAATGCAAAAGTCTCGCAGATTCTTTTTTAACTTATGGTAGCAGTCACTCTGGTTGCCCTACCGTTACAGCCATATTGATCCTTTTATTACATGACGAAATCAAATTCATCGGGGTCTGGTCCAACACGTTTGTCTAAATTCATTGCTTGAATTAACGCTACTTCTTCATCGGTTAAGCTGAAGTCGAAGATGTCAGCATTTTGAATCATACGCTCTTTACGTACTGATTTTGGAATGGTTACGATACCATTTTGGATATCCCAACGTAAAATAACTTGTGTATTTGATTTCCCATATTTTTCTGCTATTTTTGAGATCGTCTCATCCTCAAGAAGTCCGCCCTGCATCAATGGAGCCCAAGCTTCCAGTTGAATTCTGTGCTCCATGCAAAATGAACGTAGCTCTGTTTGTTGTAATCGTGGATGGAATTCTACTTGATTTATGACAGGTGTGATGCGAGCTGTTTTTAATAAATCTTGTAAATGTGATACATTGAAATTACATACACCGATTGCTTTAATTTTTCCTTCTTCGTATAAATTCTCTAGTGCTTTCCAAGCTTCCGTATATTTATTTTTACCTGGCCAGTGAATGAGATAGAGATCTAAGTAATCTAATCCTAATTTTCGTAAGCTCTCTTCGTATGCTGCGATTGTCTCATCATAGCCTAGGCCATTATTCCATACTTTTGATGTAATAAATAAATCCTCACGTTTTAAACTAGTAGATGCTAATGCTTGTTTAATACCCTCACCAACTCCTACTTCATTGCCATAAATAGCTGCCGTATCAATGCTGCGGTAACCAACCTCAATTGCATTTTTTACGATTTCCGCGGTAGCGTCGTTTTCAACTTGAAATACACCTAATCCCATACCTGGCATTGCTAAGCCGTTTTGTAATGTGATTGTATCTTGTAAATTATTTATCATGTTCAGTCCTCCATTGTGGTTTGTTCTTTGTTGCTTTTTTATTATGCTTTTGTCGATGTATAAAAAAAAGTACGCACTTTTTAGTTTCATAGAAACGTGAAGGTTCCTATTGAGCTCTATCAATGGTTCATGCTCAAATAATAATTAATAGCATGTGCTTTTAACCCGACAATGGCAGATAAAATAAAGAAGGTGACACAAAAATAAATGTCGTTCTATCACTTTTAATATACAATTAATGTAAGTTTAATTGGTTTTCATAACAAAATGGGGTGGGTGTTAGAGGAATGGTAATGACAAAGGACTTAGCAAATCATTTAGAAATGGCAGAAATAAAGATGTTCAAATCAAGATTGCAGGCCATCAAAGAAATTGAAAATAATGTCATGGACGTGAAAATGGCTCAATTTGATGAGGCGTATGCTTTTTCTATCAAACATATACCGGGCCCTTCTTATAATGTAGTGAAGGGCAATGGCGTTTGCTCAGAAAATAAGTTGGGGGAAATATTAAATTTTTATAGAGGAAGAGATATAGCCGTTCGCATTGATCTCGCGCCTCAATTTGTTAACGCTACGTCGTTAAAAAAATACCATGAAGCAGGACTCTATCAGAGTGATTTTCATGCAACGTTATACTGTAATCTAGATAGTGAAGTAAGAGAAATGGCAGATCATTCTTCCATAAAGATAAGACAAATAACTGAAAGTGAATTTAATAATTATGGGAAGATTTATGTGGAAGGCTTTGATATGCCAGCCTTTTTAGCAGAAAATGTCGCTCGAAATAACAAAGTATTACATGATAAGCCAGGTTGGTCGTTTTATATTGCTTCGCTGAATAATGAGGACGTTGGCATTGGTTCTTTATTTATAAAGAATGGGACGGCTATTTTAGCTGCGTCTGCTATAAAACCAAGTGCCCGGAATCAAGGTGTTCATCAAGCATTAATCAAATTTCGTATCCATGCAGCTATCAAGCAAAATTGTGACTTAATGATTGGTCATGCAAAATTTGCTTCTATAAGTCAAAATAATATGGAGCGTTGTGGATTAAAGATGGCTTACACCAAAAGTATATGGATAGAAGCAAATTAAATAAATAATTTAGATGGAGCTGTAAAGATAAAGGGGATTTTGACGTAGAAGTAGAATTAAGTAAGGAGACTGTAGAAAAGGGGATTACGAGATGAACCGTTTAAATTTAATAACTTTAGGTGTTAAAGATATGGTAGAGTCACTAACGTTTTATCGGGATGGACTTGGGTTTGAAGTGTTTGTATATGGAGATGAATCAAGTCCAGATGTAATTTTCTTTAATAATGCAGGAACAAAGATTTCACTGTTTCAAATTGATCGCTTGGTAAAAGATATTAACGAAGAAAATCCACCACAAATTGGTGATAGCTTTGCAGGAATTACCCTTGCTTATAACGGTAAATCCAGAGAAGAAGTCGATGAAGTATTTGTATCAGCTGAAAAAGCAGGTGCGAAAATCGTCAAGAAGCCAGAAGTAGTATTTTGGGGTGGATATAGTGGCTATTTCCAAGATCCTAACGGTTTTTATTGGGAGATTGCGTATGGAGATAGCTGGGAATTTGATGAAAATGATATGTTGATTATTAGTGAGAATTAAAATATTTCGGGCGTGTTTTGAAAAATTTTTTCAAAACATGTCTTTTTTTATTTCCAGTTAAACTGGAAGGCTGACAATTTTTCGAAGAGAAGCTTTAATGTATGGAAATGTAGGATTATGATTTGAGTTAGTATTTTTGTAAATGTATAATACAAATTATGGATTTTAAAAGATGCATTTATTCCTAATTAACCTAAGTCATATATTTTGGAGGATAAAAATTGTTTCGTATATTGTACATAGAAGATGAGAAAGAAATTGGGCAATGGGTGACAAAGGAGTTAACAGAAAGAGGGTTTGAGGTAAGATGGCTAGAGTCTGGCGAAGGGGTTGAGCAGTACATAGGATTTGCAGATGTTGTTATTTTGGATGTGATGCTACCTGGATTAGATGGGTTTTCTATCGGGAAAAGAATCAAGAGGGAAAATAGTGAATTACCCATTTTAATGCTTTCCGCACGCACTGCGGTAGAGGACAAAATCGAGGGACTAAACTTCGCAGATGATTATTTAACAAAACCATTCCATCCGGATGAACTAGTAGCGCGTGTGGAGGTTTTACTAAGGCGATATCAAAAGAATGATGATGTATTAGAGCTTCAGCACCTAAAAATACATACCAAAGAGATGCGAGTTATAAATAGTAATGACAATGAGGAAATCCAATTAACAGGCAAGCAATTTTATTTATTTCAATATTTTATTCGCCATTTAAATCAAATACTAACAAAGGAACAGCTTTATGAAGGGGTTTGGGGAGAAGCTTACATAGAAGGTGATAAAACTTTGATGGTGCATGTCCGATATTTACGAGAAAAAATAGAGCTGAATCCAGCTAAGCCGATGATTATTGAAACGATTCGTGGTATTGGTTATAGGGTAAAACTATGAAATTTTTCCGATCATTATTAGCGAAATATATGCTTATTATTTTATTAGCATTGTCTATTGTTCAAATAGCGTACTTTGTCCTTGCTTTATTTATAATGGGGGTTGCTAAAACAGAGGAAGGTATTAATAAAACTCGATACGGCGAAGACTCCAATAAAAATGTAATTGAGGAGAAATGGCATGCTGAAGCAAATAAAATAAAAGCTATTGAACTTGAAGTAGTCGAACAACTTTTCGAAAACTGGAGGGGAAAGTATCCTGAAGCCTCCATGTTTTGGATCGGCGAAGATGGGACATTATTAAAAGAGGTTAATGTTAAAGAGCAACTACCCTCAGAATGGACACCAGCATATACGACTAAGTTTATAAAGGAACGATATGACGGAGATCCCTTTACAGTCATTGCATTTCTTGGAGAAGATGAAACGAATGGCTTTATTGTTTTAGAAATTCCTAGATTAGTATTGAATCCACCACTGAAGAATGTTTATCAGCAATATGGCACCTTTGTATTTTTAGGTGTTATTTGTATCATCATATTTTTTGTTAGTATCTCTTTTTTATTTTTTAGGGGGATTCGAAAACGTTTATTAAAGCTACAGGACGCGATGGAAATACGTGATGTAGATGGAATACCTATTGAGATGCATGTAAAAAAGAAGGATGAGATTGGGCAGCTCGAGCTAAGTTTTAATCGCATGGTGTGTGAGCTTAGGGAAAGTAAAAATCGTGAGCAAAAGGAAGAACAATTGCGGAGGGAATTAATTGCTAATCTATCTCATGATTTACGCACCCCTTTAACGAAAGTACGGGCGCAAACATATTCCATTAGTAAAGAGGAATTATCAGATGAAGGAAAACATGCTGTTAAAGCTCTAGAAACATCGATTGTTAATATTGATGGATTGATCGAAAATTTAATGTCGTATACGTTACTAATGGCTAGTAAATATAAATTCGAACCAAAAGAAACCAATATTATACGATTTGTACGAGAGCATATGACTACGTGGTATCTTGTTTTTGAAAAGGAAGGCTTTGAAATAGATGTAGAGCTAAACTCATTTGAGGAGAATAAATGGCTAGTGGATCCGCTTTGGTTAGGGCGTATATTCGATAATTTCTTCCAAAATGTGTTGCGCCATGCAAGCAGTGGGCAATATATTGGCGTAAAAACAGAGTCGACAGAGCACCATGATGCATTCGTCATTTCGGATTGCGGAAAAGGAATGAACAATGAATCCAATGCAAAAGGTGCAGGCATTGGTTTATCCATTGTTGACATAATGGTGAAGGGCATGGACCTAGAGTGGGAGATTACGTCAAGTGCATCTGGCACCATCATTAAAATAAAAAAACAAAAGGGTTTGTCCAAATAATAACTGGGCAAATCCTTTTTTAAACAAAATTTAAACTTTGCCCTTACCTGCTTTTAAACTTCATCTCCTATGCTTAATAAAGAGGTGAGGGAAATGGAATATATCGTACAAACAGAAAACTTATCAAAATGCTTTGGTAAAGAGCAGGCTGTAGCAGGATTAGATTTGAAAATCCGTAAAGGGGAAATATACGGATTTCTAGGACCAAATGGCGCAGGGAAAACAACGACAATTCGTATGCTTTTAGGATTGATGAAACCGACATCAGGTACCATTAAAATATTTCAAAAGGATGTAACAAAGGAACGAATCGAAATATTATCGAAAATTGGCTCGTTGGTTGAAAACCCATCCTATTATCCACATTTAACAGCATATGAAAATTTAGAAGCATTAAGAAAAATTTTAGGTGTGCCAAAATTGCGCATCGATGAAGTGTTAGCAATTGTTCGTTTAACAGAGGCAGCCAATAAAAAAGTAAAAGGATTTTCGCTTGGCATGAAGCAGCGTCTAGGCATTGCCGCTTCTATTCTACATAATCCAGAGTTATTAATTTTAGATGAACCAACAAATGGACTTGATCCATCAGGGATTATCGAAATTCGAAATTTAATTAAACGACTACCTTCTGAATATGGGATGACGGTTGTTATTTCGAGTCATTTGCTATCAGAGATTGATCAAATGGCGACGACAGTTGGTATCGTTTCGAAAGGAAAAATGATTTTTCAGGATTCAATTGAAGCAATGCGTATGCATGCACAGCCAAAAGTTTTGTTTAAAGTGAATAAGAGTGAGCAAGCGTGGCGTTCGTTAGTGGCAAACGGCATAAAGGCAGAATGCAAAGAAGGGCAAATTGTACTGGATGAATGTTCCGATGAAAAAGTAGCGCAAATCGTTCATATCCTCGTGCAAGAGGGTTTTTCGGTTTATCGCTTGGAAGAAGAAAAACAATCATTGGAGGATATTTTTCTTCAAATGACAACAGGAGAACAAGCGATATGATTGGAAAACTGTTGACGGCTGATTTTTTGAAAATTAAACGAAAAGGATTATGGTTTTTAACAGCTTTAGGTCCTATTGGTGTTGTTGCACTTCAAATGGTCAATTACGGAATCAGGAAAGACTATTTGTTACAGCAAAGCGAGGATGATTGGGGCTACTATTTATTAAATGTCCATTCTTTTACACCGCTTGCCCTTGTACTAGGTATCGCAATTTTAACATCTTTTATAGCAAGCATCGAAAATGAGACAAATGCCTGGAAGCAATTAATAGCCTTACCTGTCTCTAAATTAACTGTGTATTTATCAAAATTTACGGTATTGGCAACATTGTTACTGCTGTCTTCCACGCTATTAATGGTATTTACATGTGCTTATGGCATGTTTTTAGATTTGGGTGAAAGTGTACCCTATATGGAGCTAGCTAAGTTTAGTTATTATCCATACTTTGCAGCATTACCGATATTGGCATTACAGCTCTGGATTGCGAGTGTTAGTCATAACCAGGGAATTCCCATAACAGTAGGGATTTTTGGCGTGATTTTTGCATATTCTGCGTACGTTTTGCCAGATTGGATGATTTGGAAGTGGCCGTCATTAATGAATGAATGGGATGAACCCATCATCAATGTACTGTTCGGTCTTGCTGTAGGAATTATTTTGTACATTATTGGGATGATTGATTTTGCAAGAAGGGACGTGAAATAATGCGCGCTTTACTGCAAGCTGAATGGTATAAATTACGAAAATCAAAAATGGTGCCAATTATTTTGGCGGGGCCGATAATAGGTCTTTTTATAGGATTAACGTCAAACCTTGAAGTTGATAGTCATATAAATGAGTGGTATCTCACGTTATTTTCAATGAATTTAACGTATGCATTATTATTTTTACCGTTGATTACAGGTGTTTTCGCCAGTGTTATTTGTAGATATGAACATCAATCCGGCGGTTGGAAACAGCTTTTAGCATTGCCTGTAACAAGAGGGAAAGTATTCGTAGCAAAATACTTATTAATTATGATGCTGGTCATGGCAATGCAATTGTTATATTTATGCTCTATATATGGTGTGGGCATCATTAAAGGCTACACAGATCCATTCCCAATGGAGATCGTTTGGAAGAGTATCCTTGGCGGATGGGTGGCTACATTACCTTTAGTTGCATTGCAGTTGTGGATGTCTATACTGTTTAAGAGTTTTGCCGCACCATTTGCTGTAAACGTTATTTTTACGTTGCCTTCCATATTTGCAATAAATTCTGAACGATTTGGACCTTACTATCCATGGGCGCAACCCTTTTCAATGATGTATATAGGTGGGAATACAGAGGATGTATTCTTTGTACCTTGGGATCAATTATTAACAGTAGTAGGGGGAGGATTCATTGTATTTTTTCTTGGAGGTTATTTGTATTTCCAACGAAAAGCAGTATAACTTTTTCATATTGTAGAGGAGATTAACATGGTATTTTCTAAAAAGAGTGTTTTATTCGTTACAGCAATCATTCTATCGTTTTTATTAGTAGGATGCGGGGATGGTGAAGCCATTAAGGGTGCTTCACAATATGCTACGGCAATTGAAGATATTGATATACCGGATGGTGTAAAAGTAATTGGATTTGGTGAAGCAACGCATGGAAACATTGAATTTCAGATGTTGAAGAAAGATGTATTTCAAGCACTAATTGACAATGAAAATGTCCGTGTCTTTGTGTTAGAAGGCGATTTTGGTGGTGCACAGCAAATCAATCAGTTTATTTTGAATGGTGCTGGAACAGCGGAAGAGGCTGTGAGAGCTCTTGATTATGGCATATATCGAACTGAACAAATGATTGAATTTGTTCAGTGGATGCATGACTATAACAAGACGACGGATGAAAAAGATAAAGTATATTTTTACGGTAATGATATGCAACGTTATGACTACAGTAAGCAAGGCGTTTTACATTATTATGAAGTGGTTAACAACGATATGGCAAAGCAATATGTAACACAGCTGGCACACGTTACTAATGAGACAATGCGAGAGTTAACTAACAGTGAACTGAAGGAACTAAATGAAATCATTGATTCTATTATGATAGATTTACAGTTAAATAAGGCATCCTATATCAAGCAATCATCTAATGATGACTTTACTTTTGCCTTACAATACGCACAAATCATGAAACAACGTACGCAATTGTTTTTAAATGATAGTGATTATATGGATCTGCGGGATGAATATTTAGCAAACAACTTGCAGTGGATTGTTGAATATGAAGCGGGGCGAGGCCATGATAAGGTCCTTATGTCAGCACATAACGGACACATCGAGAAAACATCTGCATCAATGGCAGGCTATAAATCAATGGGGCAGTACTTAAATGAATTATACGGAGAGGCGTATTTTGCTATTGGAACGGACTTTGGTAGCAATACGTTTCAGGCACAAAACGCAGGGTCAGGTAAGCGAAAAAACTATACACTAGAGCATCATAATGAATTAGTGGACGCATTTAGTGAGGTAAAGGACAATATTTTCTACGTAGACTTTGAAAAAGCTAGTGACTCGGCTGCGTTATCGGATATTTTTACGAAAGAGCAAAGAATGGGCAATATAGGTGATGATTTCCGCCCTTGGTATAAGTTATCGAAGATGCTTTATACAATTAAAATGACACCAGCTGAAGCATACGATGGCATTATAATTGTGAAAGAAGCAACAGCAACGACAGTTATGGAGTAACACAGCATTAGCACTGATTTAGCAAGCACTATCAAAAAATCTTTCACATCATCTATTATGATAATTTATGAGGTGAGTAAAATGAAGTATAGTCAAGCAACGCAAAGGGCCATTACCTATATCGAGGAGCATTTATATGAGGAAATTCAGTTAGTGAAACTTCCAATGGTTGTTGGTTATTCGAAGTTTCATTTAAGCCGTATCTTTAAGCTAGAAACTGGCTTAACAATTGGAGATTATATTCGATTAAGCCGATTAGCTACGGCTGCTTACAACAACCAATTAAAGGTTGGTTATTAAGCGGAGCGAATCCTGAGCTATATGAATTTCAAGTGGATGAAGCGGTGTTTCACTCAGGAACTAAATCCGGTGTATTTTATGCTAAGGAAGTTGTGAATAATAGAGAGCAATTTGCGACGATGATGCAAGGCTTTCAAGCGCATGCGTATAAAGGAAAGCGACTAAAAATGTCTTGTTATTTAAAAACTATAGAAGCAACGAAATGTGGCGCATGGCTTCGCATTGATAACGGCACTGGAGATACAATTCAATTTTATAATATGGATAATCGGTCCATTCAAGGCACGACAGAGTGAATCATTATTCAGTCGTGTTAGATGTACCGGAAGACAGTGCTTCCATTTATTTCGATGTCTTGTTAATTGGTGCGGGATAAGTATGGGGAGATGGCTTTCGTTTCGAGGAAGTAGATAAAAAAGTGCCAACAACAAATATGCTCGCTCAAGAGCAACTGCCAAAACAGCCTTTTAATCTAGATTTTAGCGAATAAGGTGGGAAAAGGTTATCTCTGGGATTTCGTTTGTGATGAAGTATTGATTGCCTCTAATTTGTTAAAGATAACAACAGAGGAGGTGGGATCGATGGCACAAGAGATTTTATGTGAAGTCAATAACTGCACGTATTGGGACTCTGGAAACAAATGTACTGCAGAAGCTATTTATGTTGTTAGTCAAAAAGGTCAACAGGCTTCCAATAGTGAGGATACGGATTGTAAAACATTTACACCTGAAGAGCATTAAATGCATGGGGTAATCATTTAGTATGATTACCCTTTTCCCATGATTAATGATGCAAATCCACTTTGTCCTTCTTGAATAATAAGTAATGAGCATTTTTCACTTTTTCTTCTACATAATCTAACGAATAGTGGCCAACTGAATCTGTTAAATCACCAATTGCACGGGATAAATTATCGACCACAGGAATTAACGTATCAATCCGTGTCGATTCTTTCCCTGCATTCATTTCATCCATGATTTCATAAGCAAGATGTTGAATTCTTCGAAGGCGTATTTTTTCTTTTTGCATGATATCCTCCTTTTACACCATTTTATCCCACCTCAAAGGTCAGTAATTTATCTGTTCCGAAAGCGAAGCGTCAGGTACAAGACTTCCGCCTCAAGCTGAAAACTGAGAATGAGTTAACAAGGTCGGCGAACAACTGACCGTAAAGGCCCGATTGGTTCAACAGCAAACAGTGGCGGATGAAGAAAACCCCCACGGATTGAAGTTTCACGTTATACTGTCTAAACATATGCCCAACAATAGGAGTTCATGAATCAATAATTTTACGCAATTCTTACCTGATTTATAGAAAAAATGGAGAGAAAATCGCTATTAACTATAATAGTTATTCATGTTAGTAAGAGCGATAGCAATCTCTTTAATACCCATGTCAATTTTTTGTTCTTCCACATTCGAAATATTTAGTTTTAAAATTCGTTCTCGGAAAAATCCATCTAAATAATTGCGATCAATGCTATCTAATAATACGTGCTGCTGTGTCAATTGTTGCATTAGGTTTGACATGTTAACTTCCTTAGGTAAGATGATATGACTGTGCATGCAAATATCTGTAGCAGTTTTGTACATAGGTAAATGTTTTTTTAGCGAATGCTGAAGCGCATTGCCACGCTTTGTGTAATCCTCAGATACTTTTAATTGATAGCGATCAAACATGCCACTTTTCAAATAAAGCTCTAAGGCCGCCTGTGAAATCATAGAGCTATCAATATCTGTAGTATTTTTATATTGTTGAAAAGTGCTAATTAATGCACGAGGCAACACGGCTAGCCCAATGCGTAGGCCAGGAAACATAATTTTAGAAAAGCTTTTTAAATAAATCACACGTTCCTCTAGGTCCTCAGTAAATAAGGGATCCATTTTCGAATTTTGTTCAAAATCTGCCAAATAATCGTCTTCAACGATATAAACATCATATTTATTAGCTAGTTTGTGAATACCATATTTCCCCTTTTTACTATAAGAAGAACCTAATGGATTATGCAGTCGTGGCATGGTATAAAAAAATTTAATCGTATTGGTACTAAAGAGTTGTTCCAATTCGTCTAAGTTAATGCCCTCAGCTGTTCGTTTAATACCTACAACTGGTAATCTATAGGTTTTCAAATAATCCATATATAGATGATAACTCGGTTGTTCTACTAAGATGGTTGTGCGTTGATTTGGAAATGGCATAATACTGAGCAAGGATAACGATTGTTGGACACCAGAAGTAATGAAGATATTATCTTCATGTGTGAATATTTGATACGTTTCTAACAATTTTTTAGCCTCGACAATTAATGATGGTAAGCCTTGCGGCGTTCCATACCGAAATAAGTCCGTTTGATAGGTATCAATGGCTTTGTTTATACAGTGCTGAAAATCTTTGTAAGGAAATACATGCCAAGTTGGTGATGAGGTCGCAAAATCTATAAAATCATTTGCTGCTGGTGCATGTGGTAGTTGATGATCCACAACAAAATAACCACTTTTAGGGATTGCATAGATTAAATGTTGAGTTTCGAGTTTATTTAAAGCTGTTAGAACGGTACTTTTACTACAAGAAAATTGAAGGGATAGATTTCGGATAGAGGGCAATTTTGCACCAGCATGAAAGTTACCCATTTGTATTTGTTGCATTAATTGATTGTAGATAAAGTCATATTTGAGCATGTTCAGCCTCCTTACGCATCTGTATCGGTACAGATGCGTTTTTTTGATATCGTGTAATTCTATATTTTTAACTATGATAGCTTTACCGGCCAGAAAGAATAGAGAAGGAGTCAATCATATGGCAGAAAAAAGAATGGCCTATATGGCAGCAATTATTTATTCATTTATTATTGGACTTTCGTTTATGTTCGTCAAAATGACATTAACTGTCGCAAGTCCAATGGATACACTTGCACATCGGTTTACGATTGCAATGATGGGTGTGACCGTTTTAGTACTTGTTAAACGAGAAAAATTAAAAATCAATATCTATGATTTATTGCAAATTTTACCCTTAGCGTTATTATACCCAATCGCTTTTTTCACTTTCCAAGTGTTTGGGTTGGCTCGTATATCCTCCTCAGAAGCGGGCGTTATTCATGCAACTGTTCCTATTTTTACATTAGTCCTTGCCAGTATTTTATTGAAGGAAAAAACTACACGTGGACAGTTTGTCTTTATAAGTTTATCGGTACTTGGTGTTATCTTCATGCTCTTTATGAATGGAGTGAGCGCTAATACAGCGAATATTATCGGTAGCTGCTTCATATTACTGTCCGCGATAGCTACATCGTTATATAACGTTTTTGCTAGAAAGTTGACACAACAATACTCATTAGTGACATTAACATATGTCATGACATTATGTGGATTTCTTGTGTTTAACGGCATAGCAGTCGGTAATCATGTAGTAAACGGTACGATCGATCAATTCTTTCTACCCTTTACGCATGTTGACTTTGTAATAGCTATTTTATATTTAAGTATTTTATCGTCACTCGTTACATCTTATCTTTCGAATTATGCTTTATCAAAAATGGAAGCATCAAAAATGAGTGTTTTTAGTAATTTTGCCACACTCATTACGATAGTTGCTGGCGTTATCTTTTTGCAAGAGACATTTCATCTATATCATTTACTTGGCGCTATTGCCATTATTATTGGAGTTGTAGGAACTAATCTTTTGGGAAGTGGGAGAAAACGCAATGAGAAAATATAGCTTTTTGCTTATTATAAGCTGTATTTGGGGCTCACAATTTTTCTTCGTAGCTTTGGTAACGAATAATATAGGAGCCATTACTTTATCGGTGTTAAAAGCTATTATTGGAGCTATTTGCTTAAGCATTATTAGTCTGTTTTTAATAAAAGAAAACAATAAAACAACGATAAGATTATATTTTTTCCTTGCTCTGTTTGAAGTTGTATTGCCGTTTATCCTAATTGCACAAGGTCAAAAATACGTTTCGAGCAGTATTGCTTCAATGCTGATTGCGATGGTACCCATCTTTACACTCGCCTTATTGACGTTATTCTTTAAAAAGAAAGCAAAAAAGACAGAAGTCCTTAGTATCTTTTTAGGTTTTTTAGGCATCGTTGTTTTATCATGGCCTGATCAAACAGCACTGAATGTTTCGGGAAATATTCTTGGGAATGTACTACTGCTAATGGCTGCGATAAGCTTTGCATTGTCATTGATTTTAATGGAAAAATTAGAGGGAGGCTCTCCTGTAATCCATATGAGAAACGTTCTATGGATTGCTACGATACTGTTACTTCCATTGTCATTCATTTTTGAACAACCTTTACACGTGAATATTATTAGGACACAAATAGTATCGATTGTTGTATTAGGCGTTTTCCATTCAGGAATTGTCTACTTGCTCTATAATCTTTTAATTAAAGAAGAAGGTGCGCTATTTGCATCCTTTAGTAATTATATTGTTCCGGTAGTTGGTGTACTATTAGGCTATTTTCTATTAAATGAATTGTTATCGATGAGACATTTGGTGGGCATATGTATGATTTTATTTGCGCTGCTATTTTCGAACGAACGCATTTTTAAAAAGTCTAATATAAAAATATAGTTCTCATTCTTCAGTTGATTCGCATGAGGCTGGGACAAAAGAGAAAAAGTGTTGATGTCCGCTACGGCGGACGCTTTCCGGGGGCGTGGCCTGAGCCTGTAGTCTCAGGCGTCACGCTAATCCTCCAGGAGTCGCCGCCTTCGCTACCATCAACTAGTACTCTCTTTTGAATTTTATTCAAAAGGAAGAACGTCTAAATTTTTCTTCTTTTTAGATAGTGAAAATTTAATAACGACTTTGCTCCTCTTTCTTAAAATTTTAAAGTTATGTCCCAGCCTCATGTGGAATTTTTTTAGGATACGCAGACAGCTAGTTGGAGCAATGACTATTCTATTTTTTCGGTAATGTAATTTTGAAAGTCGTTCCTTTAGTGGGCTCACTGTGAACGGAGATTGTCCCATTATGTGTTTTAACTAGCTTATGGACTATGGCCATGCCTAACCCAGTGCCTTCAGAAGAGGAGTCTGTTGTTGTTCCACGATAATACTGCTGAAAAATATTTTCTACCATGTGCGTGGACATACCCACACCATTATCAACAATGTGGATTTCTACATTCTCGCCTCTATCGGAAAGCTGTGTATAAATGTCTGTGTGTTGAGGATTGTGGATAATGGAATTCATAAGAATGTTTTGTAAAATCCGTTGCAAGTATTTTGCATCAAAATCGACATCTAGTACAGGTATATCCGATTGAAAGTGCAACATATAGTCAGTTGCCTGTGGGTTATTACTAATATTTGCAACAATTCTTTTTATAAATTCAACTAAGTCTTGTTTCTTCTTATCCAAAAGGAACGTACCATCGGCGCTATTGAGCTGAATCACGAGACTTAAATCTTGAATAAGATCTTCCATATGCTGGCCCTTATCTGCTATTTCTTGAATAAAGGAGTGAGTCTCCTCCTTTGACCATTCATACTGCTCATTCAATAGCAATGTGGAATAGCCTGTTATATAGGTTAAAGGTGTTTTTAAATCATGAGAAATGCCTGCAATCCATTCTTGTTTCGCTTGTTCTACTTGTCCTCGTTCTGTTTCAGCAGCCTGTAATTTCATAGATAAGGATTGAAGGTGTTGAAGGACCTCTTGATACAAAAGATAGCGCTTACGGAGTTTTCCTTTTCTCGTATAGATTTTAGGTAAACCTTCAGGCTGCTTAAAGTTCTCTAGCGAGAGCTGATAAATCCAAGCCATGATGAAACCAAGGGGCCCTCCAAAATACCATCCAAATAAAACGATACAGATAATGGTACTAATAACAAAAATCCACCCTACAAGTAAACCTTCAAAATCCTCATTAGCAGTGATGGCGATGATTGGAAGAATACCTTCAAGAATAATGAGAATGCCTAAACCAGTCACCAATATCCACAAAATTATCCCCAGTGCTAGATGCAACGTAAATCGAGTATTTATTCGCATATAAATTCCTCTTTAGGTGGAATAAATTTATAACCGATTCCTCGTAAATTGACAATAATTTGCGGTTTACGTGTATCATCGCCGAGCTTTTTTCGCAACTTTGATATATGGATCGTCACCGTTTTTTCCTCTCCAAATACATCATTTCCCCATACAAATTCATAGAGCTGCGTAGTAGTGTAAATACGATTAGGGTTTTTACAAAAGAAATGCAGTAACTCAAGCTCTTTTGCAGTACATTCGATGTGTTGATTGTTAACTGTTAATGTAGCAGACTCAGGGTTAAAAGTGAAATAGCTATAATCGAATCCAGTGTTATTCTTCAGCTTATTATCCTCATACATTTTTTGACGTCGAAGGATGACTTTAATTCTTGCAACAACTTCTAAAGGATTAAAAGGCTTTGTAATATAATCATCTCCACCAATACCTAATCCTGTTAGTTTATCGAAATCCGTAGAGCGCGCACTCACAAAAATAATAGGTGTATTCGTATATTTTCGTATTTCCGTACAGAGTTCAAAGCCACTGATATCTGGCAGCATAATATCGAGCAAAATAATATCGTATGTATTGTTTTTTACAAGCTGTAGAGTGTCTTTGCCCGTTGAAGCAGTTTCAATATTTATAAAGTTTTCTTTTCGGAGTGTAATTTCGAGTAATTTTAAAATACCGATTTCATCATCTACTACTAAGATTTTTGCAGACTCCATGTTCATTATCCCTCATTTCAACCTCATCATATCAAGTTCTTTTCTGTATTTCTTTACTTTAATGAAAATATTACGGTCATTTTCCATTGTGTTTACTTTGATTTTACTTTCGTTTATTAAGCTTAGTGTATCGCAACCAAAAAATAAAGATGGGGTGTAAAGTCAAATGGAAACAGTTATCCACATTCATCAATTAACTAAGGAATTCAAGGGGGTTGAAACGGTTTCAAGTGTCAATATGAACATTAACAGAGGAGAAATTTATGGATTTTTGGGCCCGAATGGTGCAGGGAAAACAACAATTATGAAGATGATATTAAACTTAGTAAAACCTTCTTCGGGTGAAATTAAAGTATTTGATCAACAGGTTCTTCCGACTTCGTATCAATATTTAAAGAATATAGGTAGCATTATCGAGTATCCGGAGTTTTATCAAAGACTGACAGCAAAGGAAAATTTACAACTTCACTGCGACTATATTGGTATTTATGAGAAAGAGGCTGTTAAAGAGGTATTAGAAATTGTTGGCCTTAAGGATGTAAGAAATAAAAAAATACATGAGTTTTCTTTAGGCATGAAGCAAAGATTAGGCATAGCGCGTGCAATTGTGACTAAACCGGAAATTCTTATATTGGATGAGCCAATTAACGGGCTGGATCCTATTGGCATTAAAGATATTCGCGAACTTCTTTTGCTTTTAAAAGAACAGCATGGCATCACGATTTTAATATCAAGTCATATCGTCTCAGAAATTGAATCGATTGCTGACACTATTGGCATTATCGATCATGGGAAATTGTTAAAAGAAGTGAGAATGGAGGAGGTCAGAGCTGAAAATATGGAGTACCTTGAAATTAAGGTAGACAATTTGAAAAAAACGACACAAGTACTGGAGAAGAAACTAGGGATTCAAAAATATGAAGTCGTGGATCAGCATTGCATTCGAATTTTTGCAACAGACATTTCCCAATCGCAAATTAATCAAGAATTAGTTCTAAATGGCATTGTGGTGAACGGAATTGAGAAACAACAACATAATTTAGAAGAGTACTTTTTAAAGCTTATTAATGGAGGTAATCGAGATGCTTAAGCTGCTGAGACTGGAATGGAAAAAGAATTGCCTATCAAGTTATTTTAAAGGGTTAGCAATGTGTACTATAGGAATTTTTGCTGCTGTTGCACTTATGGCATTAGGTTCTAAAAGTGAAGCTGAGCCAATGTTTCCGGATTACACAGAATTTATGTCGTTAACGAATATTTTAATTCGAATCGTATTTATCATTTTTTCGAGTGTGATTTTATCCCGTTTAGTCATCGATGAATATAAGGGGAATACCATTCAAACACTATTTACCTATCCAGTAAAAAGGAAAAAAATAATTCAAGCCAAATTAACCATTGTTTTTGGATTCTGTTTCTTGAGTATTATTAGTGCTAGTTTGATAATTAATTTGTTCATTTATTTGTTAAATCCAATGATGGGCTTATTCGAAAAACCTGTTGAAATACATGAAATGATCGCTACTGTACCATCCATTTTTATCGGTGCATTTATGATTGCTGGAGTGAGTTTAATTCCCTTGTATTTTGGCATGAGAAAAAAATCAACGGCAACGACAATTACTTCTGCTGTATTCATTGGATTTTTGATTAACGCAACCGTTTCTAATGGGGGAAGCCCTACAAGCTTATTTCAATTTATAGCTGTGCCAATCGTATTTTGCCTATTGGGTCTTATAGTAGGCTACCTTTCTTATTACAAAGTCGACAAAATTGATGTAATTTAAAATATCTATGGGAAATGAGGAGTAAAGTTGAAAAAAGCTATAATTGCTTTTTTATTAATGGGTGTAATTGGGGGAGTCGTATTCAGCCTCAAAGCAGTTGATGAAAAAAGCTATAAAAAAGAACAGTCCTTTGATGGTGATCAAATTGAAGAAGTAGAATTAAATAGTGAGTCTTGGAATATAGAATTAGAAAGTTCAGAATCTGAAAAAATGACAATTACGGTTGATGGTAAACAACAAAATAGCGAGAATAATCCAGTCTCCATTAACAAGGTAGGAAATAAAATTAAGGTACAACAGCAAGATTCAACAGGTGGGATTTTGGGAAACCTTAGCTTTGGCAAAAAGGGTACAATTCACATTTCTTTACCCAATAATGGAGTGAACATGATTACAGTGAATAATAGCTATGGGGATATAGAAATCAATAATATAGTAACAAAAGATATTATTATCACGAATGATTCTGGCTCTAAAAACATTAAAGGCCTTTCCTCAGATAAAGGTAAAATTACATCAAACGACGGAGAATTGAGTATAATGGACAGTTCATTGAATGATTTATCAATCGTTTCAACCAATGGTGATAGCTATATTACAAGAGTTACTAGTCCTAAGCTGGAAATTACTTCAACAAGCGGTGAGGTCCTAATGAAGGAGATGAAGGAAGGGGAATCACTATTTGTAGAAACTGGTTCAGGAGATATTACGGTATCTTATAAAGAAGCACCGTCATCATTAGTACTTACTGCTAACAGTGATTCAGCAGATGTAACAATTGATTTAGGCGGATATCGGGAAGAAAAGAATACCGAGAAATCACATGAAGGTAAAATTGGGGACGCCTCGAATAGATTGGAACTAGTTAGCAGGGAAGGTGTAATAAATGTAAATTAGTTCTAATACGCCATTAACTAAGAGAAGGAGTCAATGAAATAATATGATAAAGAGAGTTTATATTGTTAGACATTGCGCAGCACAGGGGCAATCCCCAAATGCGCATTTAACAGAGATAGGGTTAAAGCAGGCGAAGTATTTAGCTTCCTTCTTCAATAATAAAAAAATAGATCGAATCATTTCCAGTCCTTCATTGCGTGCTATTCAATCCATAGAACCGTTGAGTCACGCAAAAAATATAAAAATTGAAATAGATGATCGTCTTACAGAACGTATTTTAAGTACGAGGTTCTTACCTGACTGGTATGTAAAGCTAAAAGCAACATTTAATGATATGGAGTTAAAATATGATGGCGGAGAATCCAGTAAAGAAGCGATGAATCGCATCGTGAATGTCGTAAAAGAAGTGTTAGCGAGTGTGTCTAAAAACAAAAACACAATAATTGTCAGTCACGGTAATTTAATATCCTTACTGTTAAAACATTATCAACGTGATATTGATTTTCAGGTATGGGAAAACCTTAGTAATCCGGATGTTTTTCAATTAAGCAATATTCATAATAAAGTGCATGTAAATCGTATTTGGGATGAAGAAGAAGCGTAATTCATCAACAAGGAGCATTGCTACAAGAGGTGTAGTAATGCTCCTTTTTTAATTTTATATTTCTGTAAGATAGTTAATATTGAAACTTGACTCGTACAGTTGCACTAATGGTCATTTGACCTTGCTCAATGGGGGTTGAAATCGTCGAATCTGCCATTGCCAGGGATTTATACAGTACAGGGCCGCTTTCATGCTCCTCGACAATTTCGATTGGCTGAGGATGCAAAGACAATTGCATAGTGTCCGCAATTGTTTTGGCCTTCATTTGCGCATTATAAAGAGCTAAACTGAGCGCCTGTTGATAATATACATCAGCATTGTCAATTTTAAATTGAATGGACGAGATACGATTTGCACCATTTTGCACGGCTGTATCAATGACTGCTCCAACCTGATGCGTATCCGGTATTTTAACCGTAATGGCATTTGTCACTTCGTAGCCTTTAAATACCTGTTTGCCGTCTACAAAATCATAAATAGGTGCAATATTATAGGCCGCGGTTTGCACATTTTCTCTTGGGATATTAAGTGCCAAGATGGATTGAAGCACTCGATTCATGATACTAGCATTTTCTTGTTGTGCTTCCTGTACATTTTTCCCTTGTGTGCTCACTTCTATTTGAAGCTGGACATAACTTGCACTAGCAAGTACCTTTCCATTTCCAGTCACAGTTATAATACGAGATGTAGCGGGTGAAGGCTGATTGATATTTGCATAATACATCTGAATACCACCTTCCAAATAGTTCATACTATACTCGTTACAGGAAATAACTTGTGGTTGATAATTCAGGTTCACTTGGCCTGTTTTCTTATTAATTTATCATGTAATTTGGTGAAAAGGAGTAGTGCTAAAATTGTCCCAATAAGGGCTAAAAACATATCCCATTGAGCGTCCCATTTATCACCCTGCATGCCTAAAAAGTCCTTAGAAACTTTCCCTCCCTTTGAAATTTTTGTACTAAGCCATTCTATAATTTCATAGAAAGCGGCTATGGCAAGCATGATACTAATTGTAATGCCTGACAACCAAGCTCCCCTGGTTAACGGCGTTTTATGTAACAATATCTCTCTTACCACAATTGCCATTAACCCCTTAAGAAAATGTCCGAAGCGATCATAGTGATTGCGTTGTAAATGGAATTCTTCCTTTATCCAGTTAAAAAGTGGGACTTCTGAATATGTATAGTGCCCACCAATGAATGTCAGAATAGATAGAAGAGCGATAATAAAATAAGAAAGTGTTGTGAAGCGGAACTTGTTATAAATGGCTGTGACCGTAATTACAGCAATCACACCAGGGCTAACTTCTGCTAACCAATCCAAATAAGAAACGGGTTTGATAATAGACCATATAAAAACTACAGTAACAAGTAATAATAAAGTTAAATGTATCTTCAAGTATTTATCTGTATGCATAATAATCACTCCTTTGCTCTACAGTATAAGGAAAGAGTGATTAGCTTATTCAGCCGATGTTAAAACACCAGCTGAATAAAGTTCAATTTTTATGCTTTGGCATAATTGACGATTCTAGTCTTATCAATTATTGACTACATTAAATCATTTTTAATAAAGCTTCTACCCCGGTCATTCCTGCAAATATGCCAAGTTGTTCCGCTTCATAGGTAACGGATTCTAGCGGAGCTGTTAATAATTCATCAATTGTTTTAACACCAACAGCTCGACCAGCAACAATTTTACGATCCACTAAACGACTATTTAAAAGACCAACATCTAATGCACCACACATGATGTAGCCTGTATCATTTGAAATTGTCAGTAGTGTTGTTTTTGGTAAATGAACAATCACAGCTGTGAAAAAATGACCTTTAATCATAATAGGTTCAATTGTCACCATTTAAATCACTCCTTTTCTCTATATACATATGGCAATAGACAAAAAGGTGTTCAAGATATTTCAATTTTAAAAAGCAAGGTATCGTAGTCCGATATCCAAAATCTGCATAAAGGCAACCATTGCTGCGTCCCATCTTTTCTTATAACAGTGTCTATATAAATAAAGCAGTAGAAGAATTTGAGGAGTTTACGAAAAATGATGAAAATAAAAAAAGCTACTCCTTAGAGTAGCTTTTTCAATAAATTATTTTGTATAGGAAAGCATTGCTGTTTGCTTGATTTTTTCTAATGCAATTGTTGCCTCATTTTTAGTGCTGTACTCGAACATACGGAAAGTATCTCTTTCAAAAACTGTAATAACCCACATGATAAAGTCCCCTTTGTGTCTGTAATTTGTACTATAACAACCGGATAAATTACGATGTTTTTCTGTAGTTGTTATATATCAGTTATAGTTCCTATTTTACACCTATTTCTATAAAAAGAAAGTGCAATGTGAATGTTTTCACAATTCGTTCAAAAATAAGCGTCAATTTGTGAATATTATATGAAGATAAGTATATGAACAGAAATTAATACTGAAATGATGTGTTGAAAGTAAAACCATTTTCAAATAATTTTGGAAGCATAGTTTTTTAGGGGATGAAGGTGAAAACAGGCAGTCATACAGAAGTATAATTCACCTTATTTCGCAAATAGTAAGTTATCGGAGTTATGTAAAATTGAGCATGGGAGGTGATGCTATAATGCGTAAACACGTATTGATTTTAACGGCTTGTTTTTTAATCATCTCGATATCTTATGCAGGGTTGAAAACCTTTGCTGATAAAGGGCGAAGTTATTATGAAGAGACAGGGGAAGTTGTGTGGGATATTAACACAGAAGATAAGGTAGTTGCCCTGACTTTTGACGATGGTCCGCATCCAAAATATACAGCAGAAGTTTTAGATTTATTAGCCAAATATGAGGCAAAAGCTACTTTCTTTGTTGTTGGAGGGAACGCCGAAAAATATCCAGAGCTTGTTTTGCGCACTTATACGGAAGGACATGAATTGGCCAATCATACGTATACGCATCCGTTTAAGGTTTCAGTAACTGAATTGCAGGAGGAATTGCTGCAGACGAATGAAATGATTTATAGTATTACTGGTTTCTATCCTGTTCTGTTTCGCCCTGTAGGTGGAAATTACAATGATAAGATGATTAATGCTGCGGTGAAAGATGGATACAAAGTGGTTATGTGGTCTTGGCATCAGGATACACAGGATTGGAAACAACCAGGTGTGAGTAAAATTGTTAAAAAAGTACTGAACGGTACAAAGCCTGGAGATGTCATTCTTTTTCATGACGGTGGTGGCAACCGTACGCAAACACTTAAAGCACTTGAAGAAATTTTGCCAACACTAAAGAAGCAAGGATATACATTTGTTACCGTATCGGAGTTAATTGAAAGTAAACAACAACAAGAGGCAGTTAAATAAAAGAAAAAATGAGCCATTTCAAAATGCTGTTTGAAATGGCTTATTTTTATCGTGAATGGAAGCAGTAAAAACAGTGTTTCCTTTTTTAGAAAAATAAAAGTGGTGCTAGTGCAATGCCAAAAATAGTACCTATTGCGATACCAACACCAAATCCTGAACCTCTAAAACCCCAAAAACCTAAACCGTAGCCACTATATCGTCTATCAGGCAGAATCCATACCTGTTTTCTGTCTACCCTTGTTATTTGCCCCACATGTACTCTGCCAGATGTATCAGTAATTTTTACGCGTTTACCATGATATTTACAGCAAAGATTATAAGCATCAGCTGGATTCACAAATTTCCCTCCTTTCCATCTTCATTACAAGTTAATATATGCGACTGTACACAATCAGCATTAGCCGATTGTCTATTCGAGGCATAAGCTATGAAAAAAGGATGGGAAGATGTCAGTAAGACCTACAGATGAGTGGCTTAATAACTTCATTATTGTACGAAAGAGAAATCATGATAAAAGTTTGGAGGAGATACATTGCTCCATTCTTTGTAATCCTTTAGTAGACGTTTTTATAGACTTTTCACCTGAAGAGATACAATATGTTTTATTGCAAAATGGTCTATTTCAGGCACATGAAGAAATCGCTATGGAAGCGTTAGAAAAACAGGATACATGGAAGATTGTGCAGGAGGAATTTGAACGTTTAAAGAAACAATGGAATGGACCAAATGTCCCTATCTATATTTTTCCTATAAATCAAGAACAAACATTTACCAGGAAAAATGGTGTTTCTTACCCAAATGGTTTATTTTTATTTATTGCTAGTGGTCTTGAAAAGGAGGAGCTCAAAGCTTTATTTGCCCATGAATATAATCATGTTTGTCGCCTTCAGTATATTAATAAGTCTTTAGATGAAATGACTTTGAGCGACTCTCTTATTTTAGAGGGACTGGCAGAATGTGCAGTGGAAGAACTGTATGGTAACAAAAGGCTAGCCCCATGGCTCAAAAGCTACTCAATGGAAGACCTATTGAAGATATGGGAGAGTGATTTTGTTCCAGTATTAGATGTACAGGGCGTGCATAATCATTTTGACTTCTTATATGGAGGCAAGCTACCTAAATGGATAGGTTATTGCATCGGATATGAAATTGTCCGAACGTATAAAAAGAATTTCCCCACGAGTGAGCCCTATTTGAAGTCAGCGGTGGAATTAGTGGCAGGCTCTGATTTTCCGTTACAATAGAAGAAAGGAGTGATTGTCATGATGACTGAACTTAAAAATATATTACCACCAGTAATTGATCTGTCAACGAAAGTGTTAATTGTCGGATCGATGCCTGGAAAGCAATCACTAGAGAAACAACAATACTATGGCAACGCACGTAATCACTTTTGGCCAATTATTACGGGAATTTTAGGAGTAGAGATACCAGAGAACTATTCCAAGAGACTACAATTGTTACTGGAAAACCATATTGGTCTTTGGGATACAATCGAATCTTGCGAGCGCGAAGGAAGCTTAGATGCCGCAATAAGAAATGAAAAACCAAATGACTTTAAGACACTTTTTGAGCGCTACCCTGATATTCAACTAGTTCTTTTTAATGGTTCAAAGGCTTTCCAGGTATTTAAAAAGCATATTGGGTTCGAAATATTATCTAATCGTCAATATCAGAAAATGCCATCTACCAGTCCCATACCAGGCAAAAATATTAAATCATTTGAGGATAAATTAAAGGATTGGCGCGTCATACAATCTTATCTGACTTCATAAAGGGATGTAATGATCGATGAAAGATACTTCATCTATAATACCACTACTCCAAGACCAAAATAAAAATAAGACTGTCCGCAAATTACATTGCCCATTATCAAAATGATGTTCATGTTTACATTTTTCTCTTCAGACATGATCAAGTTATTCAGCTCAAATTACCTCTGAAAACGATACGCAAACGTAGGATTGTCAGAGGTTCGTTTTTTAATGTAATTGCTAGTGCCAACTATTGTAATAAGAGCCTGCGGGGTTATAAAAGAATTTAAAGTGATGCTTTTCTGCTAAGGCACGACTCTGCGTTTCATTGCTAAATCCGATAGTCATTACCTGTGTGCCGAATTTTTCTCGTATATGTTCCAACTGCGCAATCTTTTCCAACGACCAGTCATCTTCTCCAACTACATCGTATGAAAAATTTTCCCACATGATAAAGTCGATATAGGGTGCTGTGTAATTTGCTAGTGTTTGAAAGCCCCAGTTTTGGGCAACGGACAAGCCGTTATAGTGCTGTTTAATTTTTTTAATGAAGGTAAGCATCGCTTGATTTTGTTTTACTTGTTCTTCGGGAGGTAAAAAGGAATCTATATTGCCGACAGTATCTAAAAATACGCCATCTAAGCCTTTATCAACAATTTGCTTTTGAATTTCTTCTAGTAAAAGGTCTTGATAGTGCGCGGAAGTCATATCCATTAAATAAGAATCCCACTCATCAAAATACATCTTTTTGCCATATTCATCTTTGTAAAAGTCGTCTTCTTGTAATTGGTTATAAAGTGTCTCGTTCCATTTGTCTGCTTCCATTGCATTAATATAACCATAAATTAATGCTCCCTGTTCTTGAGCAGCTTCAATATATTGCTGTTGCATTTCAATCGGTTCAACAATAACCAAATCCATTTTCTGCATCTCTTTGCCAATTGTATTATTTCCTTTGTCCAAATAATATTTATAGTCTTTAACGGCTGCTAGTTTTTCTTTAATAGATGTAGATGCTCTTGGTATTTGTTTAGGGTTATTGGTCAACAGTAACCAGATACATATAGAGAGGACAGCTACGATAATTATGTATATTTTACGCATTCGATCTCCTTTATAAGTAAGTTTGACTTTGATTATATAGTAGCGCTAGACTAGGATGTATAGGCTATTGCTCAAACAGTCTTTCGCCCTTTACATATATTGATTATGTATAAGGAGGGGGTTGTATTGTATTTCAATCCAAATAATCAATTTGGTGACAATTTCAGACGTCCGGGCTGGAATGGCACTGATTATTTCGAATCATCACAGTTTGGACCGCCAAATTTTGGACCACCGCCAGCGGGACAAATGCCAATAGGTTCACCACCTGGATTTTCACCACCAATTCCTGCTTGGCGGGTAGGCTCTAGCGGTATACGTTCCTGCTTATTTACATTTACGTATATATGGATGAATAGTGGAAGAAGCTTTTGGTTTTTCCCAACTGCTGTAGGTAGAGAATTTGTTGCAGGATTTCGCTGGAGTAGAAGATATGGCTGGCAATTCCGTACCATCATAAGAAATAACATTCGATCATTTGAGTGTTTTAGATAAAATAAAATCTGCAAGAGCTGTGTATGGATAAAATACACGGCCTTTTTATATGTATCAAAGATCAAAGAGTACGAAGAAATAATTAAAAAGTATACAAGTAGTAGCGACAAAATATGTAAAATAATACTGGGTTGACATTATGATAGATGTAAAATGTTTAACTGTCCAATCTTAGCAGAAAATGACCAGTTTATTTCTAGGGGTTGGATACAATACATATAGGGAGTGAGGTTTTGTGTGGTTACAGTCAATTCAACAGGCTATCGAGTATATAGAAAAACATTTAACTGAGGATATTCAGATTGAACAAATTGCAAAAGTAGCACATTCATCTTCATTTCATTTTCAACGGGGTTTTTCAATTCTTACAGGTATGACCGTTGGTGAATATATTCGAGGGCGACGGCTGACGCTAGCAGCGCAAGAAATTGCCAGTAGTGATCGTAAAATTATTGATGTTGCCTATAAATATGGCTATGAAACACCTGAAGCATTTGCCAAAGCCTTTCGCAAGCAACATGGCATGAAGCCGTCTGATGTTCGCAAAGCAGCGGGGATGATTCACTCCTACAATAAACTAGTCATCCATGTACAATTGAAGGGAGCAGAACCAATGCACTATAAAATTATTGAAAAAGAAAGTTTCCAATTGATAGGTGTTAAACGAACATTCTCTTGTAAGAATGGAGAACAGACAAAGGAAATCACGAAATTTTGGCAAGATGTGTACGAGGACGGTACAAATGCACGATTATTCCCATTAAATACAGGAGATATTAATGGTGTCATGGGTGTGTGCGATATGATAGACCACGATAGCATGAACTATTGGATTGCGACAAATCATGCAGGAACGGATTCACACGGATTTGCAACGTTTACGGTGCCAGCAGCCAAATGGGTTGTTTTTGAAGTGAGGGGTGCAATGCCAACAGCTATTACAACAATGTGGGCGAAAATTTACCAAGAATGGCTGCCTTCGAACGCTTTTGAGTTAACGGGCGGTCCGGAGTTAGAAGTGTATAGCGATGGTGATGCATCAAGTGACCACTATCACTCTGAAATTTGGTTGCCGATTAAATAGTGTTTCGTTTTTAAGAAATGGATGTTACAATTATTGTAACTATGAATGAAGGGAAGATGGGTGGCCGATGATTAACTAATCTTATTTTTATGCATGAAATTTAAAATTTCATTGAATTAAAAAATAGGATTAGTCTGCCCGTTTTCCATAAAATAAACTTTTATCAGGTACTGAAGTATATTCACCCTGTCACTTTAAGGCTATGTATATTTGCCATTTTGAAGTGAGAGTCTGTGCATGCTGTAGTACAGGGTAATACATCAAATAGCTATGGAAAATAGCTTATTTGTGTACGGTTTTTTGCGACTAATCCTTCCAAAAAAATTGGAGGGATTTTTTTGTGCCTCCAACTAGAGAGGAATGGATAGATTGAAAGAACTTTTAAAATTACAAGATGTACGTTATGAAGTGATGGATACACAGATTTTCGAAAATGTGACTGCCTCAGTGAAACAAGGTGACGTGATTGGCCTTATTGGCAGAAATGGCGCGGGGAAATCTACGTTATTACAATTGATTCAAGGTTCGCTAGTACCAACAGCAGGACAGTTACAGTGGTTGCATTCCGTGATAATCGCCTATGTAGAACAGGAGCGTGCAGATTTTGACACACAGGAAGTAAAACCTCTTGAAGCAGATTTACTTGCTAAATGGCATGTGCCTGACATAGCATTTTCAGCGTTAAGTGGTGGAGAGAAGCTTAAAATGCGACTTGCGAAGGGCTTTTCACAGGAAGCGCAACTGTTATTATTGGATGAACCAACGAATCATTTAGACGAAAAAAGCAATACTGTGCTTATCGATAGAGTGAAAAATTATGATGGCACAATTGTTGTCGTGTCACATGACCGCTATTTTTTAGACGAGGTGGCAACAAAAATCTGGTCCATTGAAGATGGAAAACTGATTGAACACAATGGTCATTACTCGAGCTATATGGCAGCGCGAGAACAGCAAAGATTAGCACAGCAATGTGCCTATGATAAACAGCAAAAAAATATTGACCGCATAGAGGCGCAAATGAAGGAGCTAACGACTTGGTCGCAGAAGGCACATGCACAATCAACAAAGCAGGAGGGCTTTAAGGAACACTATCGTGTCAAAGCAAAGCGTATGGATGCCCAGGTGAAATCCAAGAAGAAGCGTCTGGAAAAAGAGTTGGCAAAGGCAAAGGTGGATCGCGTTGAACCGGATGCCGAAATACAATTTGCATTTGAGAATAGTCAACGTGTGGGCAAGCGTTTTTTAGAATTGAAACATGTAACAAAGTGTTTTGAAAATCGTCTATTGTTTAAAGACGTGAACTTGACCATTCAATATGGTGAAAAGATTGCGATTATTGGACCAAATGGTAGTGGGAAAACAACCTTATTAAGGGTACTATTGGGGCAAGAAATGGCCGAAGGAGAAATTTGGATGTCGCCAGCCGCCAATATTGGCTATTTAACACAAGAGGTATTTGATTTACCACTCGATCAAACGCCTGAGAAATTCTTTTATAGAGAGACATTTAAAGAGCGAGGCAAAGTCCAAAATCTAATGAAGCACTTAGGGTTTACACCTGCGCATTGGACGGCACCGATTAATAGTATGAGTATGGGGGAACGAGTAAAGTGTAAACTAATGGCCTATATTTTAGAGGAAAAGAACGTTCTTATTTTAGATGAACCGACAAACCATCTAGATTTACCTTCACGAGAACAGCTTGAGCAAACATTGGCACAATATAAGGGAACATTACTTGTTGTGTCACATGACCGTTATTTTCTAGAAAAAACGACGGATAGTGTATGGGCAATTGAAAATAATCACGTCCACAAAAAATGGAGAGATAGTCCGCCTACGCCAGTGGATGATGTAGCTAGCCTGCGGTTAAAGCTTGAAAATGAACGACAAGAAATACTCGGCAAGCTTAGTTTCCTAACAGTAACGGACAAAGACTATGCAATGCTGGATCAAAAGTTTAACGCGCTTACCAAGCGAATAAATGAGCTTACAAAATAAGGTTTAGGAAATCAGCAGTTAGGGGAAAAGTATATAAGCTAAACGCTTGTTAAGAGGGGGTGTCCAACATGACAAAGAGATTATTTTTTACGCTATTATTACTTAGTGCAAGCATAGTAAGCGCATGTACAGACAATGATGACGATACAAAAACACCGAATAACCAACAAGAAGTAAATCAGCCAATTGAAAATGTAAATGACACAGTTGAAACAAAACCTGATGAAACGGTATCCTCTATAACGCAGGCAGAGGCTCTCAAAAATGTAAAGGAACAGCTAGAGACTGATTTAGCAGTTGTCTTGCCAAAAGAGCTTCCTGTAACAGAAGGTACCTTTTTAACGGCCACAACAAAGGTTGAAGATAAGCAGGTGGAAATAATATTTTTCGAAAGCGAAAAGTATATGCCAATAAATGATATAAAACTCAAAAATTCAAGCAATGCGACTGTTATTGCAAAACTGCTTGTAACGCAATATGACAGTGTAGCACAAGCAAGTGAGCAAATTGCCTTTGAGGACTATAGCCAAAACGGTGGGCAGCAAGTTGATCTTGGATTTACTATAAAAGGCTATCAGGATGCAGGTGCTGGCTCGTTATGGACCGGCTGGAATGAGGGGAGATGGGCATTAGCGGCGCATACTCGAACGGATAATCCACAAGCAGGCTTAGAGTTAGCAAAACAGGCAGTAAAATATTTAGAAATGCATACGCTTCCTATTCCGAAGCAAAATGGCTTTGCACATTTAGACGTTTATAAATCCGGTAATTTAATTGTCTGGCAGAACGAAAAGCTTGTATATACGCTTGATTCAATCAAAGAGCCAATGAAGGCACTTGCCATTGCTACAGCTTTTGGCCGTTAATAGTAAATCCCCGAGACTATTTTTTACTCGGGGATTTTTTAATAGAATGTTTTAATCGTTTTTTACATCTTCGACAAGTAGTTCATACTCCACAAACCATTTACGCCATTGCTCCATTGGAAATTCATCGTGAACAATGCCATTTAGTAAATCACACAGAAGTTCTAAGCAGATATGCCAGCCTGCCAAATCTTTAGGCGTATGATTCGTAAGTTCACTAATAGTCTCCTGTAACACCAGTAATGAGCCATCACTAGTCGTGGTAAGCTCAAAACGTACAGAATCTTTTCCCCAATCAAATTCCAACACTTCTCGATAAACATAATCTGTAATAGTTATTTCCTCAAAAGCATCCGTGCCATCATTCATATTAAAATGCATTTTGCCGTTTTTCTGAAGATCAATCATTTCTAAATTGCTCATCCACTGCTGAAGCTTCCCATTTTCCGTTAGTACTGCCCAAACTGCATCGACTGAATGGGAAAGCGGACGTGTGAATTTAACGACATAATTGTTTTGCTGTTTCTGAATAGTAGCTAGCATTAGGTTCCACCTCTTGTTTTTATATTGATTATAACTTATTACCTCATGATTGTTTGTTTGAAAAAAGTCAGTTCACGCCTTCTTTAATGTTTACTTCTGTAGCTGTTTATAACCTAAAATAATTTGGTTTTTGTGTTTCATTTTCATTATTGTATTGACCTGAACACCTCAAATAAAATAGTTCATAGGACAGCTATGGTGATTAGGTGTTCCTATGAAATATAAAATCAGCTAATATTAGATTTAATAAAGGAGAGATTACCATGTCATTTAAAAAAGCTTTAGAACGTTACATTGAGGCGACGAACTCACATGATTTCAATAACATAAAAGAAATATTACATCCTGAAGCTGTTTATTGGTTTACTGATAAAACATGCACAACTATTGAAGAAATCGGTGCATATTTCAATCATGCATGGGATCTTATAAAGGAAGAGGTTTATAGTGCTACGAATGTTCAATGGCTTACAGTCGATGAATCATCTGCTACCTGTATTTATACATACCACTATGAAGGTTTATATAATGGGGAATTCGTATCAGGTAGCGGAAGAGCAACAAACGTCTTTACAAATGTGAATAATGAGTGGAAGTTAATTCATGAACATTTAAGCAATTAACGTGTGCTTAAGATTACAATATTTTCACTTACGTTGCTAGCTGAAAGGGATTGATGGTATGGCACGCTTAAAAACAGAAGGTGACTTAGAAAGATTAATTAAGGCAGACATCTGGATGATGGATATTTTAAAAACTGTGGAGAAGCTACAATTACCTGACTGTTGGGTATGTGCAGGGTTTATTCGTTCTAAAGTGTGGGATATTCTTCATGAATATAGCAGTAGAACACCAATAGCCGATATTGATGTTATTTATTTTGATCCATGGACAGTCTCTGAGACGATTGAAAAGCAATATGAACAACAATTGCGAAAACATTTACCTAATGAACCTTGGTCTGTGAAAAACCAAGCAAGGATGCATTTGATAAATAATAGTAAACCATATCAATCTTCTACAGATGGCATCGCGCATTTTCCAGAAACACCAACAGCTATTGGCGTTAGGCTAAATAATGGTTTACTCGAAATTACTGCGCCTTATGGCATCAATCGTTTAGTGGCTGGAATTGTTTCTCCTACTCCATACTTTCAAAAAGAAGAGCGAATGTATGAGATCTATAAACAAAGGATACGTACAAAACAGTGGAAATCAATCTGGCCGCAGTTAAAGATCTTTGACTGAAGTGGAGGTGCGGAAGCGTTTGAACCAAGATAAAAGGCAAATACTCGCACAATACGAAAAATCTATGACATGGGTGGAGAGCTTGGCGGATGTAACAGAAGAACAGTGGCGAACACCAATAGAAGTTGGAAAGTGGTCGGTTGCAGAGGTTATTGGGCATCTTATCCCATGGGATGAATTTGTGGTAAGTAAACGTATTCCGTTGCTATTTACGGAGGACAGTCTGCCAAAGGCACCGAATGTACAGGAAATGAACGCAAATGCTGCAAATAGTAGTCGCTTACAAAGTAAGGAAGAAACGATAGGGAAGTTTTTGAATGGTAGACATCAACTTATAGATGCGCTTCATCATCTAACAGATGAACAATGGCAGCATAGCTTTCATATTGGTGAATCTGAACTTACACTTTATCGTTATTTTTCAGGCTTGGTGGAACATGATTGGCATCATTTTTTACAAATTGAGAAGGTGCTGAAGTGAAAGTAAATGGAATGGAAATTACGGTTAACCAGATAATTGATTACTATGCGCATGCATCTGTAACTTTTTTAGATGTTTTTACAAATAAAATGGAACCTGGGAGACAGGATGTTGGTCGAACCACAGCTCCTGGAAAGTGTGGATTAGTCGTCCCCCTCGCCGGATGTGCTAATTTTAGTTTCAATGGCACAACTTATACGATGGAGCCTGGAATGGTGGTACATGCTGGACCTCAAATGCCAATAGAAATTAACGTGATTGGTGAAAAAATATGGGAGTATGCGGTCATCCATTATCATGTTACGCCAGAGGTAAGAGCACTTTTCCCACTTACTCAACAGCATTTCTTAATAAATACTGGGGATAATACAAAGATTATTAGTTTCGTACAGCAACTTATAGAAAGCTATTCAATGCTAGGTAGTATGGCAACATTCAAAACAAAGACGTTATTTATGAATCTAGTGGAAGCTATTCTTGTTTCGGCAAAAATGAAGGTTTTAGATACAACCAGTGAAAAAATGGAACAGGTTTTACAATACATACACAAAAACCATGCTAAACAACTTTCGATAACGAAGATTGCGGAGGAATTTGGTGTGGAGCGTCGTCGATTTGCTGATTTATTTGAACAGCATACAGGTATGAATCCAAGTAGCTATTTAACGGAATATCGTATAAGAAGAGCAAAGGAATTATTGCGATCATGCGATAGTACAGTAGCGGAAATAGCAGAATGTGTAGGCTATGTAGATTGTTTTTACTTTAGTCGGGTATTTAAAAAATGTACGGGTATGTCCCCGACAATGTATCGAAAGATGGTGAATGAGGAAGCTAAATATGTATAAAAGAGTTGTTTCTTGTATAAGAGAAACAACTCCTTTTTATATTGAAATTCGGCAAAAGTCCATGTGATAAATAAATATGTCCATTCACAGCTGTTTTTCTCTTTGTTAAAATAGCATCCATAAATGATAATGAATATCAATTAAATCTATAAATACTATTGACTTATAATTGAAAATGATTATCATTATCAATATGGATACTGAAAATGATTAGGAGAGAATAAACATGAATAAATATTTCAAAATGTGTGCACCTGCACTTTTAGCTTTATCACTTGCAGCGTGTGGTTCAGAAAAAGCAGAAGAGACGACACCTGCAACGAGCTCAGCGGTAGAATCTAGTACTACAGAAGCTCAGGAACAGGCTACAACTCAGAAAATTACATATCTCGGTGAGACATATGAATTACCAGCTAAGGTCAATAACATTGTAGCAGCGAGCTTAGAGTCAATGGAGGACGCAGCAATGCTTGGCATTAAACCTGTCGGTGTGCTTGAAATTGCTGGGAAAGTTCCTTCATACCTTGCTGCGGATTTTGCAGATGCTAAACTTATAGGTAACAAAATGGAGCCGAATGCAGAGGCAATTTTAGCACTTGATCCAGACGTAATTATTGGAACATCAAAATTCCCTGAAGAAACGGCTGAAAAGCTGAAAAAAATCCAAACAATGATTCCTTATTCACATATTTCAATAAACTGGAAGGAAAACTTAACAGTACTTGCACAGCTTGCTGGTAAAGAGACTGAGGCAGAAAAAATTATTGCAGACTATGAGGCAAAAGTGGCTGATTCACAAGTGAAATCAAAAGAGCAATTAGCAGACAAATCAGTGTTAATCATTCGTGTACGTGGCGGTGTGATGTATATCTACCCTGCAGGAGTGTACTTAAACCCAATACTATATGGAGATTTAGGGGCGCCAGTACCAGAGATTGTGAACACGGTAAAAGCCCAGGCTGAACTTTCGCTTGAAACATTAGCGGAGGTAAATCCAGATGCTATCTTCTTACAATTTGAGCAATCTGAAAATACAGATGCACCAAAAGCGTTAGAGGAGTTACAAAAGAACCCGATTTTTGCAAGCTTAAAGGCATCTCAAAACGATGAGATTTTTGTTAATGCGATTGAGCCATTAGCTCAAGGTGGTACTACCTGGTCTAACGTTAAATTCTTAGATGTTGCAGCGGAAAAATTACTTAAATAGTTTAAACAGGCTGGTAGTAGATTTGGTGGTGTCACCGGGCTATTATCAGCCTTTTGTAAGATAGAGTTCAAATAGAAAAAGGTGTGGAAGTTGAAAAAAACAAATATTGTGTCATTTGCTATATTAGCAGCTACCCCATTCCTGATAACGGTTGTGGCATTAATTTCGGTTATGTACGGTACAAAAGATATTAGTGCATTAACGGTGTGGCAGGCGATTATAGCTTTTGACCCTTCGAATGTTGATCACCAGATTATTCGTACAGGACGTATTCCTCGAATTGCCGCGGTATTACTAGTGGGCGCATTTTTGGCAGTAGCTGGCGCAGTTATGCAAGGTATTACACGAAATTATCTTGCATCCCCCTCACTGATGGGCGTTAATGATGGTTCTGCATTTGTGATCACGTTAGCAATCGTATTTTTTCCAGGTCTCCCAAATTATCAAATGATTTTACTTTCTATGCTTGGTTCTGCATTAGGTGCAGGTATAGTGTTTGGTTTTGGCTCCCTCATTCGAAATGGGTTATCTCCAGTAAGGCTTGCCATTATAGGAACGGTAATTGGTACATTCTTGAGCAGTATTGCTACAGCAATTGCAATGTATTTCCAAGTGTCGCAAACGGTAAGCGTTTGGTATAACACAAAGGTACATACCGTAGATATTGATATGCTTCTGCTAGCCATTCCATTTGGACTAGTTGGTTTAGTTCTAGCTTTATTATCAGCAAGAGCTATCACCATAACTTCATTAGGTGAAGATATTGCCTTAGGTCTCGGACAAAAAACGAAAGCAGTAAAAATTATTAGTATGTTAGCTGTTGTGTGCTTAACAGGGACGGCGGTGGCGCTTGTCGGAAAAATAGCCTTTGTAGGGCTAGTAATACCCCATATTACACGTTTCCTTGTCGGTGTAGATTACCGCTTTATAATTCCTTGTGCAGCAGCAATAGGTGCATTTTTCTTGGCGCTCTGTGATGTACTCAGTCGTTATGTTAATTACCCAATGGAAACGCCAATCGGGGTATTAACAGCAATAGTGGGTGTCCCATTCTTCTTATATTTAATTCGTAAGCACGGAGGTGAAAAACGTGCATAAAAATACCTCACGTGTATTTGTATTAACAATCTCTATTCTAATTTTATTTATATTAGGTGCTAGTTATCTACATATTACAAATGGTGTCTTTGATATGTCTGTCATCGATGTAGTGAAAACATTGCTACGTATTGAACCGAACCCTAAATTTGATTTAGTTATCTTTGAATTCCGCTTACCTCGTATTGTTATTGCAGCACTAGTTGGTATTGGACTAGGGATGGCAGGGGTAGTGTTACAAGGCATTACTCGTAATGGTTTAGCGGACCCAGGGATTTTAGGGATTAATGCTGGTGCGGGTGCAGCCGTTGTCATTTTCATGTTTTTCTTCCAACTGAATATTGTTACTGCGGATTTGAATAGCTGGTTATCGATTTTAATGATGCCTATGTTCGGCTTTGTAGGAGGTGCGATGGCAGCTGCACTTATTTTTTCCTTTGCACTTAAAAATGGTCACTTAGATATGCAACGACTAATTTTAACAGGTATTGCCATTAATAGTGGCTTTGGTGCATTGACGTTGTTTTTATCATTGAAAATGAATGCACAGGATTATGAATCTGCCGCTGTTTGGATGGCTGGCTCCATTTATAATGCTAACTGGATTTTTGTTGCCGCTATGCTACCGTGGCTGATAATACTAGGCTTTTATGTTTACCGGAAATCGTATTTACTCGATTATTTCCAGCTAGAAGAAGATAGTATTACTAGCTTAGGGATAGCGGTAGAGAAAGAGAAAATCAAACTGTTATTAGCGAGTGTCGGCTTAGTAAGTGCGTGTGTGTCCGTATCAGGTAGTATTGGTTTTATCGGTTTAATGGCTCCTCACATAGCGAAACAGCTGGTCGGTATTCAGCATCGTTATGTAATGCCAGCAAGTGCACTGATTGGCGCATGTTTGCTTGTTATCGCAGACTTTATCGGAAAAACGGTATTTGCACCATCTGAATTAGCGGTTGGTATTGTCGTATCCATTATTGGTATTCCGTATTTCTTATATTTATTAGTGAAATCAAAGGCATAGGAGGAAATAACATGCAAACTGCATTTCGTATGGAAAATTTATCGTCTGGCTATGAGCAGGTTCGTGTGTTTGAAGGCTTAAATTTATCGATTGAAGAGGGCAAAGTAACAACCATCATTGGGCCGAATGGTTGTGGTAAATCAACGCTATTGAAAACAATTGGACGGATTTTAAAGAAACAGCAAGGGACTGTCTATTTACAGGAGCAAAATATGCAAAATTTATCGTCAAAGGATATAGCCAAAAAACTTGCTATTTTATCGCAAACACCTGTTGCGCCTGGACAGTTGAAAGTTGAGGAACTTGTTGCCTATGGCCGTTACCCACATCGAAACAATGTCAATCGCTTAACGAAGAAAGATGAAGAAATGATTGAATGGTCACTATCTGTCACAAATACACTTGATTTTCGTAATCGTGAGCTTGCCCAGCTTTCAGGCGGCCAACGCCAGCGTGTGTGGTTAGCTATGGCATTAGCACAAGAAACAAGTATTTTGTTACTAGACGAGCCAACGACCTATTTAGATATGGCCCATCAATTAGAGGTGCTAGACATTGTAAAAAGCTTGAACGAACAGCATGATTGTACAATTATAATGGTTTTGCATGACATCAATCATGCCGCACGATACTCAGATCATTTAATAGCCATGCGTCAGGGTGTTGTTATCGAGATGGGTACGCCTAATGAAATTTTATGTGCAGATGTAATGCGTAAGGTCTTTCATATTAACGCGCGTATCATGGAAGATCCAGCAACGAAAACTCCTGTGTGCTATGGTTACGATATTTTGAAGGAGCAAACAAATGAGTATTGAAAAATTAGAGGTAACACCTGATTATTCGAGCCATCAAATTAGCTCGAAGTTCACAGATTATACGTATACGGTGAATGTTTTTGTGCCTCAGGGGCCGGTACCAGAAGAGGGCTTCCCTATCTATTATGTATTAGATGGCTCATCCTATTTTCAGTTAGTAAAAGAAGCAGTACGCTTGCAAAGTCGCAATGCAGCAAAGACGGGTGTGACACCAGCGATTGTTGTTGGAATTGGGCATCGCGAAGATATGCATGAACGACGTTTTTTTGACTTTACTGCACCTGCTGCAGCATATGTCTACCCTGCAAGATTTAAAGGGAAGGGCTATGACAAGCATGGTGGAGCACAGGATTTTACTAGATTTTTTGAAGAGGAATTAAAGCCGAGTATTCAGGCAAAATTCCATGTAGATGGACAACAACAAACACTGTTCGGCCATTCATTAGCGGGCTATTATGTACTGTGGCAATTATTTTATGAGCATTCCAGCTTCCAGCGTTACATAGCGATTAGCCCATCGATTTGGTGGAATAATCATGAATTATTAGCGAACGCGCCATTGTTTATGAAAGAGCAATCGGTTGTAAATGAAAAAATATTTATCGGCGTAGGTGAACTGGAAACCTTTATGGTAGATGATGCTCAACAAATCGTCAGTGATTTAAAGAATAGGGTGGATATTGATTTTTACGAAGCATTAGGTGAAAATCATGCATCGGTTGTTCCCACTGTCATGAGTAGAGCATTACGCTCTGTGAATAAAAATTAAAAAGAGTAACCGCATTATCTATTGATAATGCGGTTTGTTTGTGTTTAAATATACGTTAAAATGAATATTCAGTCATAAATGAGGTGTGTGAATATAATGGAGATAGTACTAGCAGAAGTAAAGGATGCTCCGATCATTCATGAGGTTATGTTACAGGCGTTTAAAGAGTATGAACATGCAACACCGCCTTCAAGTGCGTTAAGTGAAACGGTGGCTTCTATTGAACAGGCGCTAAATTGTGGAGAGAGAGCATTTATCGGCTATATAAAGGACCAGGCAGTTGCGATGGTGCGATTTACAGTGAATAATACAGGGATTTATTTCTTTAGACTGTCTGTTATACCAGAAAAACAGGGACTAGGATTAGCAAGGGCATTAATCATCGAACTGGAAAAGTATGGGCGTACACAAAGAAAAAGGATAAGTGAGTGTAAGGTTCGGATGAGTGTACGACGAAATATTGAGCTATATCATTCACTAGGCTATGTTATTACAAAAGAAGAAGTTGTGAAGAATCGTAACGGCATCGCCATTTCGGTCGTGACAATGGCAAAAGTTCTTACCGAGGAGGGGGATATAATTTGAAGAAAAAATTAGGCTGTTTGCATGCGCATCATTCGAATATAGACTACATAGAGCAGGCCTTTAGTAGGTTTGAAGAGGTGGAACTTGTACATTTTGTTGACCCAGGGCTTATGCAATGTGTGAACCAAGGTGCTGAAGGATTGTCTCTTAAGGTCAAAGAGCAATTGGAGTGGATAGCGGGTTGCGATGTTGATGGCATTTTAATAACATGTACGAATTACATTGCGCTAATGAAGGATGAACAGTTATCATTATCAATCCCAATTATTAAAATTGATGAGCCTTATTTTGAAACCATTTGTGAGGACGAGCATCGTCAAACGATACTTTTTACAAATCCCGCGACTGTAGAGGGCACGATGAAACGGCTTCAGCAGTTTGCCAAGCAGCATGAAAAGGCAATAAATGTTGAAGCAAAAGTAATCGATGATACGTTTGAGTTGATTATGCAGGGGAAGAAGGATGCATATAATAAGGCAATCTTGCAATTTCTCCATGAAAGTGTGGGTGAGCAGCACCCAATATCTGTGGCACAACTATCGATGGTAGAAGCTGCCCAGCAATTCGAAAAAGAAACGGCAACAGTAATTTCACATCCCTTACAAGCTTTAATTCGTACAGTTTTAAAACAATTTTAAAAAACAAAAGCTTAAATAAATGCAGATGTAGGAAAAAATTATATTCGATAGTTTTTACTATGATAGGGTAGCAATTAACGAGGGTAGAACTCTATAATTCGGCTAATTGTGTGATGACATCACACACGCTAAAATAAAAATACTTTGTAACAATATCCTTAAATAAATCGTTTCATAAAGAAATAATCATGACTAGGGATGGGGAGTGATGCAATGAGGCGATTCCTTATTTTATGCGGTATCTTGTTATTCGTTGTAGGTTGTGTGAAAAATGAAGGGTCGATCGTTTTACCAGAGGATATCCCTGATTTTGTGCAACTAAGTGATATTGAAACTGTCAATTGGAATAATAAGGCTGTGGAATTTGGAGATAGGGGCATCATCGGTAATGAAAATAAATCTGGTGTCATTGGTGTTGGATTAACGACCTATAAATGGATGTGGCATCTATGGGGCATTGAAAATATCCGTGACACGAAGTTAACGATCGTCGGATTTCATAAAGAGTCCTCAACTGTACACCCAATTTTAGTGGATGGTTGGACAATAGGGCTAGGCGGTCCAAATAATGGAGCAGATGCGCATACGCCTTCTGGAGTAATAATCCCTGAGCCAGGTGAATGGGCAATATTGCTTTACATGAATGAAAAATTATTCGATACGTTGATTTATGAAATCAATGAGTAAACGGGGCACATTAGATTTAATAATATTCGTCAAGACAATGAAAGTCTGTGGCAAGAAAATTTTTAAATTGGTAGTATATTGAATAAGAAAATAGAAACGGAGGAGAGCTAAATGACTGATTTACGATATCCAATTGGACAATTTCGATTTCCAGAAGTCACTACAACACAACAAGTAAGGGGATGGATGGAGGACATCCGCCTTTTGCCGAGGCAACTAGCTGAAACATTGAGTGGTGCAAGTGAACAATCATTAGCAAAATCCTACCGTGACAATGGATGGACTGTATCGCAGCTGGTCCACCATATTGCGGATAGCCATATGAATAGCTATATTCGCTTTAAGCTAGCTTTAACTGAAGATACACCGACGATTAAGCCCTACAATGAAGAAGATTGGGCACAACTACCAGATTCTGAAATGCCGGTAGCGACTTCCTATAGAATGATTGAAAGCTTGCATGAGCGTTGGGTTTATTTACTGACAAGTTTAACAGAAGTACAATTACAACGAGCATTTAACCATCCAGATTCAGGATTGATGACACTTGAAAAAGCGCTAGCTCTGTATGCATGGCATGGAAAACACCATCTTGCACATATTCAACATGCTTTAGCAAACTAAAATTGACTCAGAAAAAGTTCATTACAAATAAAAATAGGCAACTTCTTCCTCAGCATTGAAGAAAGAAGTCGCCTATTTTTACTTAATCACATTGTTTATGTCAAATAAATTCCTGAGGATGTTTCATTTTATCTGTTTAGTAATTATCGTACATTTTTTCGGTTGTATTTTTATAGCGCTGAAACATTTAATTTCTTCGACAGCAACATGAACCATGCTTTTAATCGATTGTAATACCTGCGCTTGCTGTTCCTGTAATTGTTTGAGCCACAGTAATCCCTGATGTTGCAACAATGGAGTACACCATTAATAACTTATCACCCACTGCTACTGGGACAGGAGATACATCAGCTGAATTAAATGCAGTTTCACCGAGAGATATAGGGCCTGTTATAGCTGGAGCTAAATCAACAAATGCATTTGTAGCCGTATACATATTACTTCCTGCAGGCGCGCGGTAAATCTGAGCTCTTATTGTTGTTGATCCAACAATACCTGCAGTTACAAAAGCATTAAAGGACGCAGAAATAGCTGTAATATTACCAGCACGTGGCACAGCAAATGCTTCTGTAACAATTGCTGATAAATCTATCGTAGTACCAGCAATAACTACACCTGGAGTAGCACTACCGAATCCGATAAGGCTAGGAACACTTATCGCACCATTTAAGACTGTAGCTAATTCAACAGTCGTAATACCAGATGAGAATGCAATGATTGAACCTCTAGCAGTATTAGGTGGCGGTGGTTGTATACAAGCAGCATCGACAGCTATAAACGGTCCAAGCGCATTACATTCGTTATTATGCTTGGATGAGCAACCACATCCGCAATGATTCATAGAATTATTCATACACATTTTTTTACACCCCCTTTCTTCATTATTCTATTCATGTAAAGCAGGGGGTTAAGGGCAATTATCTACATAATGGCTTCTATATTTGTAATTATGGCTTATACACCACAACTTTTAGTTAACTCCATTTTTTAAAGAAATTGAAAAATGAATTCTTTTCTTTTTTATTTTCCTCTACAGTCGACTCTTTTATAAGTTCAGGTTGCTTGTTTATCTCTTCAAGTGGTATATGAGGTTCATCGACTTCTTCTGATTTAGTTTCAAAAATTTCAAGTTCATCTGTTGCTGTAATAGAAGAATTAAAAGAATAGACAGGTTCATTAAGCATTTCAGTGTGTATATCTTTTCCAGGTTCATGCACTCTTTCAGCATTCACAGGATTGACGGAATTATTAAGCTTTTCAGCATTCACAGGATTGCCAGGTTCATTCATATTTTCAGCATTTACATGATTATGGTCGACGGGTTCATTAACCTTTTGAGAAATTCCATGATTATCAGGCTCAACTACTTTTTTAGAATCCACATAATCGACAGGGTCATTTATTGTTTCACTTTCTACATCAATATCATTGACTGGTTCATTAACAATAGAAGAGTTTAAGGCAATATGATCGACGGATTCATTGTTTGGAGCAGGTGACACCGTATTAGGGTCGTAAACACTAACTGGGATCTCTTGTGCGTCAGTAGCTTTTTTAAAATGGAAGGTGGATTCTACGGTGGTATTTCTATAAAGGCCATTATATATTTGGCTTGGATGGGTATTTATCGATTGAAAATATTGTTGATTAAAATGACGTTCTTCGGGTTTATTTTCCTGTATGTCATTGTGAGCAGAAGGTATTCCATTGTTTGAATTTAATTGCATATTTGTCGCTTTTCCGGCCAAACTCTGGAGCAATTTATAAGATGGTTGTTTTGAAGTGATGGTGGATTGTTCTGTGGTCTGTATGATTCTAGGATGCCCTTGTGAAGTGTTAGCTATAGTATTGGGCGTTTCTTCAATGTCAGGTAAAGTGGTGGGCGCCTCATTAACTTCAATCGTTAGTAATCTGTTTATAACCATAAAAATTTCTTGATTCATTTCTTCAATGGTTTGATTCAGAGACTCAATTTGTGTCGAAAGTATGTTTATTCGGTCCTCATAGCCCTTGATATGTGAATTTTGCTTATCATCTAATGTTTCTGTTAGTCCTTCTAAATGTGCGATTTGCGTTTTTAATCCATCAAACTCGTTTTTCATAAATAGGAAATCTTCAATTGACGTCCCCATTTTTAATGAAGTTAATGTTTCCCTATAACTGTCGATTTTCTGTTTTAATTTTTCAATTTCTTGAGTGGAGTACAATTTAGAATATTCCATTGCATTTCACCTCTTTCAGTCCTTTAATATTTTATTAAAAATATTGTTATTCTGTTACAAATATACCGGTCCTCTTCAACATTTTAGTTCCTCTTTAAGAGGAGGATTTTATAAGTAAAAATGATACACGCTGATATTCGTGACTTTTTATAAATATCATGCTGAACTATTTATTAGCCCATACACTTATAGCTAGAATACATATGCTACAAACGAAAGATAAAAATTTTATGGAGGTGTCAAAAGGATGCAAGAAAATATGCCATCCCAGGCGCAGGAGCTAATTTGTATAAATGTCGATAAGGTTTATGACTGGATTGTAAAAGAAATGTCATTTGATATTTCTCCTACTGGACCAATTACTTTCCCAGGCGTAACACCAACGACAGTTTTGACAGGTGCAACAGTTACATGTAGAGTAATTCCAGCAGCTACTAACCCAATCGTTATTCTTAATCGTGAGAATCGTCAATTTTCTATTGATGGATCGACAGTATGTCTACAACATTTAAATATTCAAAAGAACTTTATTCTGACGATTATTGTTACTCTTCCAAATGGGACTATGTTAACAAGCACAGAAATCCCTGTCTCACGTTGTGAACAAGTTACATTATGTGCACCAAAAGGAACGGATGTAGAAATTTTATTTACAGATTTAGATTGCTTCGTATGTACAACTGGAACACTTACAGCTGGAGCAGGAACAATTACGTTTTCTGCGTTAACAATTACTGTAGCTGTTTGTCAAAGTATTCAGTCAACATTCCCGGTTACTGTTGAATTCTTAGCAACTTTCTGCGAACCAAGAGCAGATTTACCATTCTCATGTCCAACTGCAGTTCGTCCACAGCAATGCCCCATTATTTTCCCAACTGGCGTTTAATGGTGCTAACGCATAACTAAAAGTCATATCTTGAAGAGAGGGTAATCCTCTCTTTTTTTATTGTTTGGGAAAGTAATGTCGATTGCTTAGGCGCAAAGCTAGAGGCTGTTTTTGGGTCACCTTCCTAACGAAGTGCTTTAGCGCAATTGTTTTTTTGTTACAAACTCTAAATGGGGGGCAGTAAAATGAGGACTGGCAGAAATGATGCAGAACAAAAGGTTATTGAGCTTAAAGGACAGACGGAATCATACGTCAGTGAAATTAAAAAGAGGCTTGAGGAACTCATTATTCCTGACAGTGTAAGCATGATCGGATATTTCACTTCCTCACTCAATATTTCCTATGATCCTGAACAGGAAAGCTTATGTTTGGGTTCCTTTCATGTTCGCAACATTGGCAATCAACCTCTGACAAATCCATATCTATGTATAAAGCTACCTGAAGATTCTCCTTTTTCTTTCTCTGGGCGCTATGTTTATGAGCATTTCAAACAGAGTTTAAAGGGGCCGACAAGTTGGGAACGAATAAATGATAGATCGAGCAATGAGGAATTTTGGCTTAAACCATTAGGAAAAACATCGATTGAACCTGATGAAACCATTTCATTTACAAACTTTCAGATTAAATGGGCACATAATTTATCTTATTCAGGAACAATCATGGGATTTACATATTGTGACCAGCTGAAAGAGGGGGTTGCTGTATTAAACCCTATCAACCTTAATGGCATAACGCTTATACAGGAGGATGAAAATGAGTGAGCTAGATGAGCAAGATGTTGGAATGGAACACATCCGCCAATTTATGAAGGCACAGCTTAATAAATTACCAGAGAATAGCAAGGAGAAAGATAATAGTTTTGCCTTTCTAGAAAAAAGTACACTGAATTTACTGATAGCCTATCTATTATCGGGAGAAAGCCGTGGAAAGAGTGAAATAGTAGATGAAGAATTTGAATTATGGATATTAAAGCAGCTAGACGAAATCATGGATGCTAACAAAAAGCAACTTGAAGAAATAATGGATCTTCTTAATGAAATTTCGTGATAGGGGGTACCAATGTGGATAATGAGAGCGTTAAAAATAACGACCCTATTCAGCTACAACAAACGATTATTTTTTTAAGAGCAGAATTAACCAAATATAAAGGTGAAGTGGAAAGACTGAGAGATAGCGATTATTATTCACTAGTACTTAGACTCGAACGGGAAAATGTACAATTAACAAATCGAGAAAAAGAACTTTCGCTAGAGCTTATCAAGTTGAAGAGAGAATTAGAAAAGGAATCAAAGGATTATCAAGAAGATATGCAAGTAAGGGAAATTCAAAGAAAGAAACTTATTTCTTCAATTGAGGCTTTATTGAAAGATAAAAATGATTTGCGTGCGGAAAATGAACAATTAATGGAAGCATTAAAAGCTACAAAAGAAGAATTGAAATCAACTAGTGGAGAGAGGCAGGAACTAGTGGTGGCAGATTATAAATCTGCTATTGAAAATCTCGAAAATAAGCTCATTGATTTTACGAAAGAAACAAGCAAACAAATGGGATATCTTATTGATGAGCTGGGAATAACTCGTAGAGAATTGAGTGGTTCCGAAAACATCATTAAATATTTAGTAAAAGAAATAGAAGAAAAAAGAAGCGAAAATGAAAAACTTTTGAACGAAGTAGCTGATTTAAAAGAGCAAAGAGAACATCTTGTAAAGAGCGATGCTTTCCTTTCAAGTGGAAAGACCATTGTAAATTCTCAAGTTCTATCAGACTTAGACGCCCAAGTAAAAAAGATAGTGGACCAATCTGTAGGTTTCGAAGAGCAGTTAGAGGCTAAATTACGAATTCTTGATGACCTAGAACAGAAGTTGAATCAACTTGCTATTGAAATAGAAGTTAATAGAAGCAAGTAACTGTTAAATGGATTATCCTAAGGAGGAAATTTTATTACGATAAGTTTTGCACCACGATTAGGCTGATTCAAAAGTTGTTAAATTACACTTTTGAATCAGCCATTTTTTATAGGTTTAACGAAACATTCTTCTTTTTGAAGCCGTTTGTATTGCAAATTAAGCACTCGTAATATTGGTTCAACTGATTTAAGGTACTTATTTTACTTTAATTTGTTTCTCTGTGTAAGGTAAATCTTTTTACACGGGGTGGAACTTTTTGAGTTCTAGTCTCTCGGAGTTAAGGCGCTTGTTTTTTGTAGGGATATAGTTTTTATCCCCTATTTCTGTACAGACTAAAATGATTTGTACACGCATAAAAACGCCTCCTTTTAAAGGGTAATTATTACGCTTTATAAGACTGGATTTTTACTTATATTCGTCAATAACTTCTTCATTTAGAATATATAAATGTTGCACTTTAATATTCTTTGTGCTTTAATTACAAATTATAAATAGTAATCATTACGATTTAAGAGAGGTTAGAGAAATGACAAAGAAAATACCAGTTACAGTTTTAAGTAGCTATTTAGGTTCAGGTAAGACGACAATGATGAATCATGTGCTACAAAATAAGCAAAATTTGCGTGTGGCAGTTATCGTCAATGATATGCATTGAATTAGATAAAGAGACCATTATACAAGAGCTCGACGCATGTCTATTGTCTGATGAGGAATTTAATGAACCATGGGAGAATTTAAAAGATCCATTCAATTGGGAATTTGTTAATGGAAGCAACTAGAACGTGGCTATTCTAATGGGTTAAGGGGTACTATCGGTACATTTTAAATTCGCCCTATTTCTGTGTGAAATGATTGAATCATGTGCTACTAGCAAATGCTTTTTCTTTAATAAGAAAACGAAACTACCTCAAATTACTTTTGAGGTAGTTCCCTTTTAAATACATTGTTATAGTTTGTTGCTTCACGCAATGCCTTTTCCTCTATTGGAATGCGTACAGAGAGCATTGTAATATTTAAAAGCGTAAAGCAAAAAGCTGTGAAGTAGGCATGAAACATCAGAGGTAGCAAAAGAATTTCCAGGCAAACAACTGCATAATTAGGATGGCGCATAAATGTATATGGCCCCTTACGGACAACTTCTGCGCCAGGCAAGATAATAATTTTTGTATTCCAAAAAGGACCTAATGAATGGATACACCAAATACGCAGCGCTTGCACGGTAATAAATAGTAAAAAAAATAAGGGAAATAAGGGCGGGAGACCACTGTTATCCGTACTTACCTCAATAATTAAAAATAGAAAAAAGCTGACATGCATGGCCACCATATATGGATAATGCGAAGTCCCCACTTCATACGCGCCTTGCGAAAGCATCCACTTTTCATTGCGTCTCGCTATAGAGACTTCTGTCAATCTTTGTAGGATGACAAGAATCAGGATAATGTAAAAAAACATGCTACTCCCTCCATTTAAGTAATACAGCTTCCGCACAGAAGCCGGGACCGAGAGCGACGAGCAAACCAACATCATCTACTTGACCTTCGTTTAACATAAATTGTTCTAATACGTACAACACAGTAGGAGATGACATATTGCCATGGTGTCGTAATATTTCCCGAGAAATGTCGGTTTTTCGTGCCGCAAGATACAGCGTGTCCTCATAGGCTTTCAACACTTTTTTACCTCCGGGATGAGCAATGAAATGATCAAGTTGTTCACTGTATAGCTGTTGTTCGACTAAAAATTGTTCGATGAATGGGCCAAGCCAATTCGTAATAATAGAAGGAATACTTTTCTGGAAAATGACATGAAGGCCATTATTTTTAATATTCCAGCCCATTACATTTTCGGAATCCGCCATCCATTTAGACCCAGTAGTGACTATGGTAGGTGTCGACTTTCTTGTAGGTATTGTCACGTCATCTCCACAAACGAGAATACATGCGGCACCATCGGCAAATAGAGAGGCGCCTATTAAATTACTTTTTGAAAAATCATTTGGCTGAAAGGTTAAGCTGCAAAGTTCGACACAAACAACAAGTACTTTTGCTTGCGGATGTGCCTTGCAAAAATCGTAGGCACGACTGACACCAGCTGCTCCTCCAGCGCAACCAAGTCCCCATAGTGGAATCCGCTTTAACCTGTCTGAAAAGGACAGTTGGTTCATAATCCGAGCATCAATACTTGGTGTTGAAATGCCCGTACTACTAACAAAAATAATGGCATCAATATCCTCTGGAGAAATCGGCGTTTCTAAGAAGGCTTCGTTTTGTAGACATGCTTGTATGACGTCGACACTGTATTTTGTTGCTAGTTCAATATATAAGTTATTACGTTCTTCAAAAGTATGCTCAGTACGATGCCATTCAGCTGGTACACAGAAATGGCGAGTCTCAATACCACCGCTTTCAAAAACTTTTAAGTAGCGTTCTAAACGTGCGACTTTTTTATAAAAAAGCTCCTTCGTTAGCTCCTCAGCATTTGCTTGATGTAAAGTGTAAGGTGGTTGATATGTACTGATAGAAACGATTTTCGACAATTCAACAGCTCCTTTGCAAAGTGGTCTTAGTCATTGTATGCATGGGGGTAGTAGTTACATGCTTGATAATTTGTATTTGACAATTTTGAAAAATTTAGATATATTGGAAACAAATAAATGGAAGTAGGTGATGTGACATGATGAATAGATCTGTTTTTAGTGAACTGCAATTCGGTTTGTTCAATTTCACACGCCTAAAATATACATGTTAGACCTTGATTTGTAGCTGGTTAGACTTCTACAAAAATATGGCTACTTGTACATTCTCTTGAACGTGCATGTGAAACCTTGTAACTGCCGAAATTGCAGATACAAGGTTTTTTTATTTTTTCAGCAATTCAATTGCTGCAAAAAGATAAGACTTCGGTTAATGCATAGATGTATTGTGCACAAATATGCTGAAGCGTAAATAACATGCATATATCAGGAGGAAAACAATTTGAATTTAACAACTTTAGGATTTTCAACATATTTTGAAGAGCAATTAATGACGTTTAAAGAGGAGTCAAAATTAGCGAACTGTATCCCGGCACGAGTGACTTTGGAGCATAAACACTCCTATCGTGTATTGGCAGAAGAGGGAGAGTGGCTAGCAACGATTGCTGGGCATTTCGCATATACTTCACTAGCACGAGAGGACTTCCCAGCTGTTGGAGATTGGGTGTTGGTCGAGAAAATGGTAGGCGAGGAAAAAGCGATTATTCATAAACTATTTGAACGAAAGTCAGTTTTTTCACGCAAGGTTGCAGGTCGAGAAATAACGGAGCAAATTGTAGCTTCCAATGTCGATATTGTACTCCTTGTTATGAGTTTAAATGCCGATTTTAATCTACGTCGTTTAGAACGTTATTTAATAGCGGCCTGGGATTCAGGCGCCAAGCCAATTATTGTACTGACAAAGGCAGACTTATGTGAAGACGTCGAGAGCATGTTACGTGAGGTCCAAGCAATCGCATTTGGTGTAGATATTTTTGTGACAAGTGCTTTATCTGGAGAAGGCTTATCAGATATTCGTGTACTTTTTACTGAGGGGATAACAGGTGCATTACTTGGCTCTTCAGGGGCCGGGAAATCTACTTTGACAAATGCACTCAGTGGCGAGACGCTCATGAAAGTTTCGGATATTCGCGAGGACGATGCTAAAGGACGCCATACGACGACACATCGTGAGTTAATTGTACTTCCAAACGGTGGTTGTTTAATTGATACGCCAGGAATGCGTGAACTGCAATTATGGGATCAAGGAGATAGTCTATCTTCCAGTTTTAAAGATATTGAAAAACTATCAGTTGCATGTCGCTATCGAGATTGTACGCACCAAGAGGAGCCGGATTGTGCAGTTCGGCAAGCGATTATAGATGGAGCACTCGAAAGCTCACGTTTACAAAGTTACTTCAAATTGCAGAGAGAACTCGCATTTATGGAACGTAAAACAAATACCCAGGCAAGATTAAATGAGCAGCGTAAATGGAAGAAAATTGCGAAGGGCTTAAAGAAAGGTAAAAAGAAGTGATTACGACGGAGCATGGTTATAAATGAAAAAATCCGGGTCTGATTTTTAGGAGTGAAGCGTGTGACAATACAAAACATCAACCATTTTCTATTTTCAGTTTCTAATTTAGATAATTCCATAGCATTTTATCAAAATATCTTTGATGCAAAATTATTAGTAAAGGGTAGAAATACGGCTTATTTCGATCTGAATGGACTGTGGCTTGCTCTAAATGAAGAAATTGAAATACCTCGCAATGAAATTCATCAGTCTTATACGCATATAGCATTTTCTATCCATGAAAATGATTTCGATAAAATGTATGACAAGCTGGTTGAATATAACGTCAATATTTTGGAAGGTAGACAGCGGGATGTGCGAGATAAAAACTCGATTTACTTTACTGATCCAGATGGTCATAAGTTTGAATTTCATACAGGTACTTTGCAAGATAGATTAGATTATTATAAAAAAGAAAAAGAGCATATGGAATTTTTTGATTAATAATGGTAATCTTGGAATGCGATAATGGAAGGAGTAGGCATTGCACCTAACTTCTTTCATTATTTATTGAAATCAAAGTGTGAAGAGGTGATTTTATGAACAAGGCAATTATTTTTGATATGGATGGTACTTTATTTCAAACAAATCTAATTTTAGAACCAGCTCTTACATCGACTTTTGATATACTTCGTGCAAAGGGATTATGGCAAGGTGATACACCAATTGAAAAGTATCGTGAAATTATGGGTGTTCCTTTACCTGTTGTGTGGGAAACGTTATGTCCTAAGCACTCGTTGGAGATTCGTGAAGAGAGCAACACCATATTTCATACAAAGCTAATCGAACAGATAGAGAATTGTAAGGGCGCATTATATCCAAACGCGGAGCAAACACTTACGACTCTGGCAGAAAACTATCATTTGTACATTGCGAGTAATGGGCAGATAGCGTATTTACAGGCAATTGTTGAGACTTATCAGCTAGAACGTTTTATTAAAGGTACATATAGCATTCAGTCCATTACAAGTGGTCATAAGTCAGATTTGGTTCGTAAAGTAATCGAAGAAAATAACATACATCATGGAGCGGTGGTTGGAGATCGTGCCTCTGATATTCAGGCGGCTCAAGATAATCACCTGCAATCAATTGGTGTACGCTTTGATTTTGCACAGGAATCGGAATTACAAAAGGCGAATGTAGTCATAGACAATCTAAAGGAACTGCTCACTGTTCTTTGATTTGATTTTGATTTTAAAAAACTTTCAACATTTATCTCTAACATATTAAAATTTATCCCCCAACTTTTTATATTTATCGAGAAGATTCGTCGGTTTATCGCCAACTTTTACTCACTTATCGACATGTATCAATTACATCCCCTAAGTTTGCATTGCAATTCATAAGGGAAAAGAGTAAAATGGTGCCAATCTATAGAAAAGCGTTGAGAAGGAAAAGTAAATTGGACAAGCATTTAATAGAGAGCCTCTGCTGGTGGAAATGAGGTAAATGAACCCTTTTGAAAATGACCTTTGAGCTTCGTACCGAAAGCTTTCGCAAGTAGGCTACGACGAGACAGGCACTCGTTACAACAGCAGCAGTATCTCTTATATGTGGACGTACTGATTGAGGCAAATAGTTTGAGCTATTTGTAAATATAGGTGGTAACACGGGTATACTCGTCCTAATCAGTAATGATTAGGGCGTTTTTTTTATTCTTTTTTCGAGGGGAGCAATTTAGGATGACAATTATTATTGGAGGCGCTTGGCCATATGCAAATGGTTCATTGCATTTAGGTCATATCGCTGCATTATTACCTGGTGATATTTTGGCTAGATATTACCGACAAAAAGGCGAGGAAGTTTTATATGTTTCTGGTAGTGACTGTAATGGCACACCAATTTCCATTCGAGCTACGCAGGAAAATACTACGACAGAGGCCATTGCTAATAGATATCATGAAGAGTTTACACATTGTTTTCAGGATTTAGGGTTTACGTATGATATGTATACAAGAACAGATGCTGAGCACCACCATGAATCAGTACAAACTATTTTTTTACAGCTGTTAGCAAATAATTATTTATATAAAAAGAAAATTGAGCAGGCGTATTGTGAAAATGATAAGCAGTTTTTGCCGGATCGTTTTGTGGAAGGGATTTGTCCGAACTGTGGTGCGAAGGCACGCGGGGACCAGTGTGATAATTGTTCGGAAATATTAGATCCACTTGATTTAATCGATAAACGTTGTAAAATTTGCGGAAATGAGCCAGTGATTCGAGAGACTGAACATTTTTATTTTGCATTCAGTCAGTTTCAGGGAAGGCTTGAGACTTATTTAGCTGAAGCAAAGGTGGAGAAACGTTGGCGCGATAATGCGCTAGGTTTAACAGAGCGTTATTTGTCCGAAGGTGTGCCAGATCGTGCAGTAACAAGGGATTTACCAAACGGTGTAGAGGTGCCAGTACCTGGCTTTGAAGGAAAGAAGATTTATGTGTGGATCGAAGCCGTGGCTGGCTATTTAACTGCAAGTATCGAATGGGCTAAACAGCACAATGTAGCCATCGAGGATCTATGGAATGAAGAAACAATTTCGTATTATATACATGGCAAGGATAATATCCCGTTCCATACAGTTATTTGGCCTGCTATTTTAATGGGTATCGGGGCGAAGGCATTACCCACACATATTGTTTCGAATGAATATTTGACATTAGAGAAACGGAAGCTATCGACCAGCCAAAATTGGGCCGTATGGGTTCCTTATATATTAAGCCGCTATGATGCAGATTCAATACGCTATTTTTTAACAATAAATGCACCGGAAAATCGTGATACTGATTTTTCTTGGCGTGAATTTATCTATAGTCATAATGGAGAACTACTTGGCGCTTACGGTAATTTTGTGAATCGTACATTGAAGTTTTTAGAAAAGTCATTTGACAGTCAAGTACCTCAGGCTGTGATAGATGGAGATGTAAGGAAGCAGACTATTCGGTTGTTTAGTGAAGCTGGTATTGAGATTGAAGCGGGACATTTTAAGCAGGCCTTAGAGGCGATTTTTGAATACATTCGTGCTGCCAACCGCTATTTTGATGAGCAACAGCCTTGGTTGCAAGTCAAGGAAGACGTTGCGGCAGGGAATCAAACACTCGCAACATGCGTTTATATTATTGCCAATCTTAGTCAGCTACTGCAACCATTTCTACCGTTTTGCTCTGAGAAAATTCGAGAGATGTTAGGTGTAAAGGAAGTGATGTGGTATGAGCAAGTGGAACTGCCATCAGTCATTGGAGAGGTGACGCCGCTGTTTGACCGTCTTGATGTTGGACTGATCGAAGAAGAATATCAAAAATTAGTTAATGACAGTAAATAAATAACAAAAGCAGTATGACTTTCTTTCTCGTCATACTGCCTTTCCATGTTTATCAAAAACGTTTTCCAGCTTTATGAACTGAGGTTCTCTTAAATATAACCTAGTTCATAACAGGGGTTAATTTCGCCACAACGATGCTGTTAATAGCATTAATATAGGCAAGGGCACTTGCTTTTAAAATATCTGTATCCGCAGCTTTTGCGATATACTTTTCACCTTCATGTTCGATCGTGATTTTTACCTTACCAAGTGCTTCTTTTCCACGAGATACACTATTAATATTGTACTCCACTAACTTCACATCAATTTTGGTGATTTCTGCAATCGCAGAATACAACGCATCAATTGGACCTGAACCAACTGCACTAGCTTTAAAAACTTCGTCACCTTTCCGAATTTTCACGCTCGCAGATGGGAAGCTCGCATTACTGACGACTTGTAGATCAGTGAAATCAAAGAATTGATCACTATAATGTGTAGCATTGGCATGGTTTGCATCGTGCTTTTCATAATAGCTTTCTACAATTACATATAAATCATGGTCGTATACTTCTTTCTTCGCATCGGCTAGCTTTAAGAAGCCTTCAAAGATGCCTTCAAATTCTTCAGATGAAAGATTCGAGAATCCAAGTTTTTCAAGGGCATTTTTCACGGCATGTCGGCCTGAACGTGCAGTTAGCACTAGCTCCATGTCATCTAATCCAACGTCTTCAGGATGCACAATTTCGTAGGCATCACGTGATTTTAACAGGCCATCTTGGTGAATGCCTGATGAATGGGCAAATGCATTGTCTCCAGTAATCGCCTTGTTTACTTGTACATCTAAGCCCATAAAGCTTGATACAAGACGTGATGTATTCATGATCTCTTTTGTATTGATTCGAGTTTCAGCATTGTAGACAGAACTGCGTGTTTTTAATGCCATCACTACTTCTTCTAGTGCCGCGTTACCAGCGCGTTCACCAATACCATTAATAGTACATTCAACTTTATCAGCTCCATTTTTAATGGCTGCAAGTGTGTTAGCCGTTGCCATTCCAAGGTCATTGTGACAATGAACACTTAGCAGAACGCTATCGTTTAGATTTTTCATGCGGTCATTTAGTTTATAGATCATCGCTCCGAATTCCTCGGGCTCTGCGAAACCAACTGTGTCAGGCACATTTATCATCGTTGCGCCAGCTTTCATTACCGCCTCAATCGTTTTCCAAAGGTATTCGAATTCAGAGCGAGATGCATCCTCTGTAGAATATTGGACTTGCGGTAGAAGTGTTTTAGCATATTTTACAGCGTCCACACCTATTTGAAGAATCTGCTCTTTAGATTTACTAAATTTCTTTTCAACATGAATGTCAGAAGTACCAAGCACCATATGAATCATTGGATTTTCAGCGTATTTTACAGCATGATAAACAGCATCAATATCTGCCTGTACCGCACGTGCTAAAGCTGTAATCATAATATCATTTGTGTTACCGACTTTTTGTGCAACAGCTTTCACCGCATCAAAGTCACCTTGTGATGAAGCAGGGAAACCAGCTTCGATAATATCGACGCCTAATTTTTTGAGTTGCTGTGCAATCTCTACTTTCTCGTATAAGTTCAGTTTTGCTCCAGGTACTTGCTCGCCATCACGTAAAGTTGTATCAAACACCCAAATTTTTCTTCCCATTTTCAAACACTCCTTTTTTTAATTAAAATACTTTCAAGCTGTGCATGACGCCATTCCGTATGGTCACCCCCACTGTTTGAAGTTTCTATTTATGACCAGTGGTAGACGGATATTAACGTGCACGCGCTACCTTAAAATAAAAAAAACCCGTCTCTATATAAAAATATAGAGACGAGTTTTTGCTCGCGGTACCACTCTAATTGACTTTATCTTTACAGAAAAGTCCACTTATCAACAGCTATCACTGTCTATCCTTATAACGGGGGAGTCCGACATCCCTTACTTTTACAGCGCTTTAGCGAAGTTATAGTTCAGGGAGTAGCTCATGGACGAGTTCAAAATGTGTGTCTACCGATTTGCACCAACCACCGGCTCTCTACAAGTACACAGGCATTTTTACTATTTCCAATCTAGGCCTACAATGTGTTGTTGAAAGCAATAATACTTTGATATTGTTATTCTGTCAACAATATTCTAAAAATTTTTTGTTTTCTGTCTTAATGTAGGTTGGCTGCATCAATATCGAGCGATATAGAATAATAATAATTTGAGATGAATTGAATGCTGCCAGTTAAACCAAATTTTATGAGATAATAAGGGTAATTTTATACATAGAAAGTAGGCATGACAATGAAATTTGTATTTGATTTAGATGGCACAATCTGTTTTAAAGGACAGCCATTGAGCCAAGATATAATGACTGCGTTGGAGAGTTGTATGGCAAAGGGTCATGAGTTAATCTTTGCGTCAGCACGTCCAATTCGTGATTTATTGCCTGTATTACCAGAGCCGATGAGAAAACTTCCAATGGTTGGCGGCAATGGGGCTTTTGTGGCGAAAGATGGGGAGACGATTGAAGTTTGCGCTTTTCCAGTAGAGATGGTGGAAGCAATCTCTAAGATAATATCAGCATTTAAACTCCCATATTTAATCGACGGTGACTGGGATTACGCGTACACAGGTAGTGAAGATCATCCGATTTACCGAAATTTAGACCCGCTGAAGCTTGCAAAAAAAGTAGTATTGGATGAACTGAGGGACATTGTGAAAATTGTATTATTTCCCGGTGAACAACATAAAGAGATACTCGCGGAGCTAGGAAAGTTACCAATCTCGTTATATGAGCATACGTCAGAAAATATTGTCGATATAAGTCCTAGTGGCATTGATAAATGGAATGGTTTAAAAAAATTAGGTGTTTTGGAAGGGGATTTTATCGCATTTGGTAATGATGCAAATGATAAAGCGATGTTTGTAAAGGCCAAGGAAAGTGTATGTGTGGGTGTGCATGAAGTACAGAAGTATGCTACTTTACAGGTGCCTAGCGAAGAAGCAGCAGTTATTGCCATGCTACAAGAATTAAGTGAAAAGTATTAAAGTAAAATGCTTATGGGAGGTAAATCTAGCCTCGTTATACATGATTTTTCACTGTGTTTCCATAAATAAAGAATCTGCGAAGAAAAAAAGTTAATCAGTCAAGCCTTGGTAGACGTATATGCGCCTATCGAGGCTTGCTGCTTATTTACGGAGGGTGAGCAAATCAAGCTATTTATCCAGAGTATGGAGGGTTTATTAAATAGCCTCTTCTTTTTGCACCTTGAAGCGAGAAACTTGTGTTTGTAATTCCTCAGCCATTGTGGACAGTGTAGCTGAAGAAGCGGCCACTTCTTCAATTGTTGCTAATTGCTCTTCAGAGGCTGAAGCCACATTTTGCAAGTTCGCGGACGACATTTGTGCGATTGTGGCAATTTCATCGAAAGATGCATATATTTGTTCAGCACTTGATGACATCTCCTCGGAAACAGTTGTCGCTTCTTGAATTTGCATTGATACACGTTCAATGAGTTCGACGATTTTTGAAAAGCCTTCCTCAGCCACCTTTACAACCTTTATACCTATCTGAACCTCTTGAGTTCCTGTATCCATCACCGTTACTGCACGATTTGTATCTTGTTGGATTTCTGAGATTAAACCTGCAATTTGTTCAGCAGACTTTTTAGACTGTTCAGCTAATTTTTTAACCTCGTCAGCCACGACTGCAAACCCACGACCATGATCACCTGCGCGTGCTGCTTCGATTGCTGCGTTCAGTGCTAATAAGTTGGTCTGCTCTGCGATGTCAGTGATAATGCTAATGATATTACCAATCTCTACAGAATGGTTTCCTAGACTTTTGACAACTATTGCTGATTCTAATACGGCATTATTAATGGTATCCATCTGTGTAATGACGCGTTGTAGTGAGTCATTCCCTTTGTTTGCCTCTGTATTTGTCTCAATTGTGAGTTCAGAAACAGCAGCAGTTGTTGCTGCTAATTGCTGGATACCCTTGGTCATTATTTTCATGGCCTCAGAGCTCTCGGTAGCATTTTTCCCCTGCGCTTCAGAGCCACTTGCTACTTCTTGAATCGAAGATGTGATTTGCTCTGTTGCTTGAATCGTTTGGTCAGCACTCGCAGTTAATTCTGCTGCAGAAGCACTAACTTGCACAGTGTTATGACGTACGTTGGTAATTAAGTCCTTTAAATTTTGAGCCATTTGATTAAAGGCAAGGGCTAAATCGCCAACCTCATCACGATTCTTGATGCGAATTTGTTCAGCTGTTAAATCGCCTTCTGCAATTTTTTTTGCGGCTTTTGCCATACCATTGATTGGTCGGGAAATAATGCTACCCATTACCATAGCAATTATCAGACTAATGACAACGGCAAATGCCCCAAGTAAAATCATCTGGAACTTAATAGATTGAATTTCATTTGATGTAGCAGTAATTTTTGATTCTACAAATTCTTTTTGATAATTTGCAAGGTTTTCAACCCGCTCATCGAATTGTTTAATAATGAGGCGACCCTGAGTGCTATCCAATTTTTCATATTGTTCAGTTTGTCCATCATTTTTTAATGAAAACATACGATCTGCAAACTGTTGAACGTTTTCCTCACTTTTAATAATGGCCTCTAATAATTCAATAGATTTTTCGGTCTCGAGTGATGCTATTAAGTCATCGGACTTTTGTTTGAATTCATTGCGGGAGTCTTTATTACTTTGTAGACTTTGCTTATCCCCTAATAGTAGATAGCCTCGCATACTAACGATCTCTTGCTTTGCGATAGCGCTGAGCTCTTGAATACTAATAGATTTAGTCGTCTGTTCTTCAAGTAAATCACGGTACGTACTATTTACTGAATTCAGTTGTTTGAAGTTTAAACCTATCGTGCCAATTAAAACGAAAATGACAATTAAAAAACCGAGTAATAATTTCTTATAGATAGTAAATCGCATGTTTGAAAAATCCTTTCTTAGTAGATTAGTAGAAATGTTACAAAAAAATGAAATATGTATATATACCATTTATATCAGATTATATGAAATTTACAAAGTATTATGAGTATTTTCATGTTGAATATTATAAAAATAAGTGAAGTAAGTTGTAGAAAAATAGAATTTTAGGGGAATTGAATGTGAAACTAAATCAGATGTGGTACGTAGAAACAAATAAGGATGAAACGAGGATGTGGGACGATGTACAGACCGATTTTAAAATTACCAAAGACGAAATATGAAAAGATGTGGGACTATATTGGTGGTGGGTTATTTGTTGTGTCTATCTTATATATTGTTATGATGTGGGGAAAAATACCTGCTGAAATTCCAGCACATTTTAATGGTGCAGGAGAGGTCAATCGATGGGGTTCTAAAATCGAATTATTAATCCTTCCGTTTATAGGGATATTTTTGTGGGTGTTTTTGGGGCTACTTGAAAAGGCGCCACATATGCATAACTATCCTGCACGTCTAAATGAGAGTAACGTTGAAGCATTTTACTTAAATAGCCGAAAAATATTAAATGAAGTGAAAAATCTTTGCTTAATTTTATTTGCATTCATCTCATTTCAAACGGTTCGTATCGCTTTAGAAAAAGTAGATACATTGGGCTGGTGGTTCCTACCATGTCTACTGATTGGAACAGCTATTCAGATCATAAAAGGTTTAGTAACTTCTTCAAAAATTAAATAGTAATGTTTCCATTGCGGATGTTTAATTTTGTGTCCGATATACTTTAGTTGCAGCAAGGAGACGTCTCTAACTTTGAGACGTCTCCCTTTTTTTTATGATAAATTTAGGATACTTGAAATTGAAAGAGGTGCGAAAGACATGCAAAATAAATTTAAATTAAAGGATGGGCTCTCGCTTACAATTCTAAACCAGCCACAGGAGATGATATTAGATGGGATTTCACATTCAGGCGATGCTCCGTATGATCGTATCATTTCCTTTGTGTTTTCAGTTGATGACATGGTAACTTATTTAAACAGTACGCTCAAGGCTAATGTTTTAGCTGAGCAGGGCTATTTATTTTTCGTTTATCCGAAAAAGGGTAATAAAAAGTATGAACAGTTTATTCATCGTGATGAAATTTTCCCAGCCATTCAGGTAGATGAAGAAAAATATATTGTCGGTAGTAATTATAAATTTGCAAGTCTTATGTCTCTTGATGAGACGTTTTCCATTTTGAGCATTAAGAGAGATAGTAAGGCGCGTGGTAAGAAAAAGACCGCAAATAGTCAATGTGTTAGCGATTATGAAAGCATGGTTCCGCAATTGCGAGAACAGCTTGCAGAAAATGCAAATGATTTAGCCTTTTATGATGGACTAACACCAGGGTATCAGAAGGACTGGGCCCGCTATATTTATAGTGCGAAAAAGGAAGAAACCCAGCGAGCGCGTTTAGATGAAATGCGGGAAATTACAAGACAAGGCTTTAAGACGAAGGAGTTATACCGAAAAGCAAAGAGTGAAGAAAAAGCATAATTTATTAAAGAATAGCTTTCTTAGTATAAATGCAGCGGAGGAAGAATCTATGAGACAATAGCGATTACACGCATACCACTTATTATTACGTGTAGCGTGGGCTTCATAGCTACTTTGAAGTTGTCTACAAAGGGAGATATATTGCCTAGGGGCAAACGACACTACTTTAAAAAGTGAGGGCAAAATATGAGTACTTATATTGAACAAGTAGATGAAAAATGGCGCGATAGTTTGGCTAAGCTAGTGGAGGTAGTAGAATCTAACTTACCAGATGGATTTGAACGAACAATGAATTATGACATGTTAAGCTATGTTGTGCCGTTATCGATTTATCCGAAAGGTTATCACGTAACGGCAAATACTCCGCTGCCGTTTATTAGTCTTGCAGCTCAAAAGCGGCATATAGCTGTCTATCATATGGGCATATATGCAGATAAGGCTTTGCTTTCTTGGTTTCAAGAAGAGTATGCCAAGTGTGTACCCACAAAGCTAAATATGGGGAAAAGTTGCATTCGTTTTACGAGTACTAAAAATATCCCTTATGATTTGATTGGCGACCTTGTATCAAAAATGACACCAGCTGAATGGATTCTCAAATATGAAGGGGAGTTGAACAAATGAAAAGTGCTACAACATTTTTAATGTTTCAGGGACAAGCACACGATGCAATCGAACAATATAAACAATGGTTTACGGATTTAACAGTGGAAAACTTGACCTATATGGAAGATTCTCAGCAAGTTGCAATGGCTGTGCTCAATTTAAAAGGTCTGAAAATTATGGTGAATGATAGTGTCATTAAGCATGATTTTACGTTTACACCTGCCACATCTATTTTTGTAGAATGTGAGACACTAGAAGAAATCGGAAATCTTGCAGCACAAATATTAGAGGGTGGACAAGCATTAATGCCACTTGACAATTATGGCTTTTCTAAGCAATTTACCTGGATTGCGGATCGTTTCGGTGTTTCCTGGCAACTTACGTATAATTAAGTATAAGGAGGAGTATATATGAATAAATGGATGGAACGAGCTGTAGAGCTAGCGCTTGAAAACGTTGCGCAGAGAGGCCAGCCATTTGGAGCTATATTAGTGAAAGATGGCGAAATCATTGGCGAGGGCGTCAATGAACTACATCTCCGTCCAGACAGTACGGGGCATGCTGAGCTATTAGCCTTACGACGTGCCCAGGAAAAACTAAATTCTATCGATTTACGTGGTACGGTGATGTATGCAAGCGGTGCACCTTGCCCAATGTGCTTTGGTGCGATGGCGATGGCTGGTATAGATAAGGCCTATTTTGCCAATTCACTAGCAGATGCCATAGCGGTAGGTTTAGGTCGCTCAAGTGAGGTATACGCTGACTTACAGAAGACTGATACTGATCGAGTTTTTCAAATGATACAGTTACCAGTAGAGGATGAAGAAAAAAATCCGATGCATGTTTGGTATAAAAAGCATAATAACGATTAAGAGGAGAATAAGGTATGGCAGTAACTTTAGTGAAGCACAACATTAAATATGCAGAAGCGATGCATGCGTTATCTTCAATGCCACAGGTGAGAGATGCACTTGGGTTACCAGCCGGCAAAGTAGAAGATACGATAAATTTTATTAAACGAGAATGTATAGATGAAGAAGCAGGCAAGACTGTTCCTCGTGTTGTCTTGAACGAGGAAGGACAAGTCATCGGTGTGACGGCACTGATGTTTATAGATCATAACAAAAAAAGCTGTCATATTGGTTCATGGCTTGGTCATGAATTTTGGGGTAAGGGCTATAATCTAGAGGCAAAAAATGCAATACTAGAAATTGCGTTTTTTGAGTTAGGGCTAGAGCGAGTCTTTGCAGGAGCAAGAAAGGTTAATATTCGCTCCCAAAAGGCGCAAGAGAAAATACCATTTATCCGTCTAGGGGTAGAGCGGAATTTTCCCCAAGAACATTCTTGGTTAGAGGTAAAGGAAAAACAACCGTGTGTTTTAAATGTCTTTGAACGTGAGGATTTTGTTCGTCACTGCACCTCTCTAGAGAAGGTAGAAGAGTCACGGGAAAGCTATTTGCCACAGTTATTGATTGCGGATGAAAGTGAAGTAGCCGTTCGTCAATACATGAATGACGGTGATTTATATGAAATTAAGTGCGGTGAAAAATTAGCGGGTATTGCCTTGCTCATTGCACATTCTACAACAACCGTTGAATTAAAAAATATCGCCATCGTATCAGCGTTTCAAGGTAGAGGTATTGGTAAAGTAGCTTTGCAAAAAATTACAGCAATTAGTGCATCGCAAGGTTATAAAAACATTATTGTAGGCACGGCAAATTCCAGTATTGATAATATTGCTTTCTATCAAAAGTCTGGTTTCCGCATGGAAGCAATTGAAAAGGATTTTTTTGGTAGTTATCCAGAACCAATCTATGAAAATGGTATACGTGCCTTAGATATGATTTTATTTTCAAAGGCATTATAAATCGAGGCAAAATACTCCTCGATTTTTATTTTGTCGTGAAACCGAGCTGTGAAAAATCTACATTAGAAGAAGCGGCAGTCCTATCCTTGGAGAGGTTTTGTCATTAAGTAAAAAAGAAATACCCGCTCAACCAAAAGTTGTGACGGGTATTTCTATTTGCCGAGCAGCAAAGCCATCAATTTTTCCTTGGAATGTAAAAAATCATCGAGTGAATAGCGATCTAGCACAGCTAAATAAGCTTGTAGTGCTTCATATAGTACGCCTTTTAACTGGCATTCAGGGGCGATTTTACAGAGGTTATTTTCTTTATCAAAGCACTCCACCAAGTGAAAGTCTTCTTCGGTATGGCGCACAATTTCTCCGATTGTAACAGTCTTTGGATCAATTGCCAGACGAATACCGCCACCACGTCCGCGGATCGTTTCAATATAACCTAGCTGCCCAAGTTGGTGTGTCACCTTCATTAAATGGTTTTTTGATATATTATAGGCATCAGAAATTTCTTGGATAGTTGATAGTTGACCGTCTTCCTTCGCTCCTAAATAAATGAGTGTCCGAAGGGAGTAATCTGTGTATAAAGTTAATCGCATTAGAACACCCTACTTTCTAAAGTTCTTAAATAATTATAGCATTATCCTCTATTTCATAGTAATATGAATGCCTTTTGAAAAGATGTATTTAAAATACATTAATTATGTCTATTTTGTTAAAGATGTATTTTATATATTGCTTTAGGGGATTGAAAGCGTTATATTGTAATCACGAAAGGATGGTATGCGATATGTTAAAACAAGAAACGGTACAAATTATTAAAGCGACAGTTCCAGTATTAGAAGTTCATGGTGTAGCAATTACAAAGACGTTTTACAAAAATATGTTTCAGGCTCATCCGGAATTATTAAATATTTTTAATCACACGAATCAAGAACAAGGGCGCCAACAGACAGCGTTAGCAAACACTGTTTACGCGGCAGCTGTTCATATTGAAAATTTAGAGGCTATATTACCGGCAGTTATGTTAATCGCTCATAAACACCGTAGTTTAGGTATTTTACCAGAGCATTATCCAATTGTAGGAGAATACTTATTAAAAGCGATTAAAGAAGTTCTTGGAGATGCAGCAACAGACGATATTATTAATGCATGGGCTGAGGCGTATGGTGTGATTGCAGATATCTTCATTCAAGTAGAAGAAGAGTTATATCAAAAAGCAGCGGTAAATGGTGGGTGGCGTTTATTCAAACCATTAAAAGTAGCAAAAAAAGAAGTTGAAAGTGACCTTGTAACTTCTATTTATTTTGTGAACGAGGATGGTTCTCTGTTACCAGCGTATGAGCCAGGACAATATATTAGCCTTCGCGTGAAAGTGCCTGGGGAAGAATATTTAATGAATCGTCAATACACACTTTCACAAGCAACAGCAGAAGATGGGTATCGTATTTCTGTAAAACGTGAAAGCGATCATACACCAAACGGTAAAGTATCAAACTTCATTCATGACGTTTTACAAGTTGGTGATTTGGTAGACGTAAGTGTTCCAGCAGGTCTATTTGTTTTAGAAGAAACATCTGCACCAATCACATTTGTAAGTGGTGGTATTGGCGTAACACCATTAAATAGTATGCTTCAATCTTTAAAAGACGATGCGGCAAATGAAGTAAACTTCATTCAGTGTGCTCGCAATGAGAAAGTTGTAGCATTTAGTGATGACATTAAGGAAAAAGTAAATACCCTTCCAAATGCAACATATACCGCGTTATACTCTGATGAGGACAAGCTCATTACGAAAGAATTATTGGCTGAAAGCGTAGCGAATAATACGGATGTATATGTATGTGGCCCTTCTGGCTTTATGGAAGCGGTTATTAAAAACTTACATGAAATTGGCGTAGCAGACGAAAAAATTCATTATGAATTCTTTGGTCCAGCGATGCAATTAGCAAAATAAGAATAAAATTTCCTGTTATGAGCGTTTTCCTACGCTTGTGGCAGGTTTTTTTATTTTAGAACTTTCGAAGTGATGGATAGAGTTCTCAAAGTGATGGATAGAACGTACGGACTGATAGATATGACTTAACGAGACATGCAATAAAATATGTTGGTGCTTTCATGTTGACATTATACCTAATGGGGTATAATATAAAACTCGTAAGCAAGTTGAAAATTTGACTCGGAAGGAGACGTGCACAAGAATGGCATACGATGCAAAAGCAGCAAATCGAGTGAAGCGAATGGAAGGTCAATTGCGTGGAATCTTACGTATGATGGAAGAAGAAAAAAACTGCAAAGACGTTATTACGCAGCTATCTGCCGTGCGTTCAGCAGTTGATCGGACTATTGGCGTTATTGTCAGTGAGAATTTGCTGAATTGTGTAACGACTGCCGAAGGAGATTCAGAAAAAATGAATACGGCTATTCAAGAAGCGATGGATTTAGTCGTGAAAAGTAGATAAAATGTATATACCCTTTGCAGTATATGGTTAGGAGGATATAGCTCTTGGAAACATGGATTATCATTGCAATCGTTATTGCCTTTTTAGTTTGGAGGATGAAGCCGACGAAAGGTGTTCAATCCATATCGACGGCACAATTAAAAACTATGCTGAATGATAAGGACAAAGTGTTTGTGGATGTGCGAACACCAGCTGAATTCAAGGGACGTAATATTCCGCAATTTAAAAATATCCCACTTGGTTCTAGCTTTACCAAATTACCAAAGGACAAAGAAATTGTTGTCATTTGTCAAAGTGGCATGCGTAGTAGTCAAGCATGTAAGCAACTAAAGAAACACGGATTTGAGCGTGTAACAAATGTCCGTGGTGGCATGGGCGCTTATTAGGAGGACAATATCATGAAAGAAATTTCAGCAAAACAAGTACAACAAGCATTAGAACAAGGGCAAGTTTTAAAACTGATTGACGTACGTGAAGTAGATGAAGTGAAATCTGGGCATATCCCAGGCATCCTTCATATTCCGCTGGGCATATTGGAATTCCGTATGCATGAGTTAAATAAAAATGAACCATATATTATGGTATGTCGTTCAAGTGCCCGCAGTGGCCGAGCTACACAATATTTAGAAGATCGAGGATTTGATGTTACAAATATGATTGGCGGTATGCTTGCTTGGGAAGGCGAAGTACAGTAAGGGGTTGTATGGTAGATATTCTTAGCACCTCTCTATATTTTTTTATCTAAAACAATACCCTAATAGGTATGAGGAGGAAGTTATGGCTAGTGAGGCAGATTTTCAATTAGATGCAAAAGGGCTATCGTGTCCTATGCCTATCGTAAAAACGAAAAAGGCGATGGCTGATTTAGTAGATGGTCAAATTTTAGAAGTCTTAGCAACGGATAAGGGCTCTAAGGCGGATATTGCCGCTTGGGCAGAAACTGTAGGTCATCAATACATTGGTACGACAGAAGAGGGTGCTGTGTTAAAGCATTATATTCGTAAATGTGCTAACGATACTGTAACGGAAAAAGCGTTTGAACCGACTATTGAGTTGGCTGAAATGGTTGGAAAAAGTGGGCTTATATTAGATGTGCGTGAAGAGGTAGAGTTTGCCTTCGGTCATCTTGATGGAGCAATATCTATTCCAATGGGCGATCTTGCGGCACGTATCTCGGAGCTTGATAAGGAACAAGAGATATATGTAATTTGTCGTACAGGAAAGCGTAGCGATTTTGCAGCGCAAAAGCTTGTTGAAAATGGCTTTACTAAGGTATATAACGTACTTCCAGGTATGACAGCTTGGACGGGCGAACTAATAAAAACTATCTAATTGGAGGAATTTAATATGTCAAACAAAGTAGCAATTATTGCAAGTAATGGTGGTCTTTTTGACGCGTATAAGGTATTCAATATCGCAACAGCAGCTGCGGCTTCTGACAAAGAAGTAGCAATCTTCTTCACATTCGAAGGGTTAAATTTAATTCACAAGCAAGGTATGCACGCACTACCTATGCCTGCCGGAACAGAACATTTAGCTGAAGGCTTTGCGAAAGCGAATGTTCCTGCTATACCACAATTAGTAGAGATGGCGCAGGAATTAGGTGTGAAGTTTATCGCATGTCAAATGACAATGGATGTAATGGGTTTAACAACAAACGATTTCGTAGATGGAATTGAGGTGGGTGGCGCTGTAACGTTCCTAGAATTTGCTAAAGATGCAGCGCCGTCATTAACGTTTTAATTTTTTGGTAATAACAATAAGCGGAGAGGCATGTCCTTTCCGCTAAAAAAATCAATAAAACAATACCTCGGGGGGTAATTATAGTGTCGGTACAACGATGGAGCGCTGCAGATGTAGCAAAAAAAGTTATTCATAAAGATGAATTATTTATTTTAGATGTACGTAATGCGGATGCATTTGAGGATTGGAAAATTGACGGACATAAGTTTGAGTACCTTAATATTCCGTATTTCGAGCTATTGGATGGCGTAGAAGGAATTTTGCAGAAGATCCCGACTGACAAAGATGTATTAGTCGTTTGTGCAAAAGAGGGCTCGTCGGTGATGGTGGCTGAAATGTTAGCGGAAGCTGGGTTTACAGTTGGTTATTTAGCAGGTGGTATGAAAACGTGGAGTGAATATTTAGAGCCGATTAAAGTAGGAGATTTAACAGGCGGAGGCGAGCTTTACCAGTTCGTACGTTTAGGTAAAGGCTGCCTTTCTTATATGGTAATCTCTGAGGGTGAGGCAGCAATTATTGACGCGGTTCGTTTCACAGAGGTATTTATAAACTTTGCAAGTGAGAAAAACGTAAAAATCAAGCATGTTTTTGATACACATTTACACGCTGACCATATTTCAGGGGGACGTCATATTGCAGCTGCAACTGGTGCAATGTATTATTTACCACCGAAAGATGCAGAAGAGGTTGTATATGATTATGAGCCGTTAGTAGATGGTACCTCGGTACAAATTGGTGCATCGAAAATTGATGTAGGAGCCGTTTATTCGCCGGGTCATACAATCGGTTCAACATCGTTTGTTGTTGACGGCAAATATTTGTTGACTGGGGACATTTTATTTATAGATTCAATTGGACGCCCAGATTTAGCTGGACTTGCAGAAGACTGGGTTGGGGATTTACGTGAAACGCTTTATAAACGTTACCGTGAACTTTCGGATGAGTTAGTTGTGCTACCTGCTCACTTTATGATTATTGATGAGTTAAATGAAGATGGCACTGTGGCTAAACGTCTAGGGGAATTATTTGCTGAAAACCATGGTTTAAATATTGAAGATGAGGCAAAGTTCCGTAGCATTGTAACAAATAATTTACCGCCACAACCGAATGCCTATCAAGAAATTCGTCAAGTGAACATGGGTAAAATTACACCGGCTCAAGATGAGCAAACCGAAATGGAAATCGGGCCGAATCGCTGTGCAGTGAGGTAGTGCCTGGCACGCACACAATTCACACACAATTTGAGGTAGTGCCTGGCACGCACACAATTCGCAAACAAAAGGAGATTGACATGAATTCGAATTTACAGTTAGATGCAAAAGGTTTAGCTTGCCCTATGCCCATCGTGAAAACGAAAAAGGCAATGGACACTTTGACTTCTGGTGAAATTTTAGAAGTACAAGTAACAGATAAAGGTGCTTTAGCGGATATCCCAGCTTGGTCAAAAGTAGGAGGTCACACAATTCTGGATCAATCCGAAGATGCTGGTGTCATTACATTCTTTATTCAAAAAGCGTAACGTGGTTGGTGAGTGTTCAAGCTTGGGCACTCACCTTTCGTCTTCATTCAAATGAAGTTTCCGGCGATGTTCATTACGCTGAGGTGTAATTGATAAGAAAGAAGGAAAAATAAATGGATTTAACATGGATAATTACAATATTTTTAATCGGTTTTGTAGGTTCATATGTGTCGGGAATGCTGGGTATTGGTGGCTCGATTATTAAATATCCAATGTTATTATATATTCCACCTTTACTTGGTTTTACAGCGTTTACAGCACATGAAGTATCGGGTATTAGTGCTGTACAAGTATTCTTTGCTTCGATTGCAGGGGTGTGGGCTTACCGTAAAGGTGGCTATTTGAATAAGTCACTCATTATTTATATGGGAGCAGCTATTTTAGCCGGTAGCTTTGTCGGTAGTTATGGCTCCCAATTTTTATCGGAGACGGGTGTTAATGTCGTATATGGTATATTAGCGTTGATTGCGGCGGTAATGATGTTTATCCCGAAAAAGCAAATTGATGATAAGCCAATGAATGAGGTTAGCTTTAATAAAGGATTAGCAACAATTCTGGCTTTCATCGTGGGGGTAGGTTCAGGGATTGTTGGAGCTGCAGGTGGCTTCCTCCTCGTACCGATTATGCTTGTTGTATTAGGGATTCCAACGCGCATGACGATTGCATCAAGTTTAGCAATTACCTTTATTTCATCCATCGGTGGTACAATAGGAAAATTACTGACAGGCCAAGTTGAATATTATCCGGCAGCGATAATGATTGTAGCTAGTTTAATCGCTGCACCACTAGGAGCAAAAGCGGGGAAAAATATGAATACGAAGGCATTGCAAAGTATTTTAGCTGTACTGATATTGGCAACTACCATAAAGATTTGGATGGATATTTTGTAGGAGGGTTATTATGAAAGTCGAAATATTTTCTGATTTCTCCTGCCCTTTTTGTTATATAGGGAAAAAGGAATTAGAGCGAGCGATTGAAGAGGCTGGGTATACTGGACAAATAGAAATAGAATTTAAAGCGTTCCAAATCGATCCGGAGGCACCGAAAGAAAAGGTCCAAAATTATTATGAATATTTAATGGCTTATCATAAGGTGACATTAGAAGAAGCAAAGCAAATGACGCTTGGTATTGTAGGGCGGGCAAAGGAAGTAGGACTTGCCTATCATTATGATGACATGAAAACGGTGCATACAGAGAAGGCTCATCGCTTAGCAAAATGGACAAAACAATTTAGTAAAGAAGTAGCTTATAATGAGGCTTTAATGGCTGCCTATTTTATAGATGGTAAAGATTTAAATGATGAGGCTGTTTTACTAACGGTTATCGAAGATCTAGGCTTAAACGTCGTTGAAGCAAGAGACGTGCTTTCGTCGAGTGATGCTTTTATAGAAGAATTGAATAAGGATCGTTACGATGCACAGCAGATGGGTGTGCAAAGTGTACCGTTCTTTGTATTTGAAAATCGTTTTGGGATTAAAGGGGCAGAGCCAAATGAAGTTTTCGTACGTACATTACATCAAACTGCTGAAATGGTAGGTGTGAAGTCTTCGTTGAAAATGGTTGGCAATGGTGAATTTGCATGTGCAGATGGAGAATGTAAACTTTTATAGAACGGAAGTGACCGAGTACAGCGATGTGCTCGGTTTTTTAGCATAAAGTAGGGTATACATAAAGGGGTATTAAGTCTAGTTTTTTCTGTTGTAGCACAATTATCATTTCTACATTTATCCAATTTTGTTGTATATAAGGTTCAAAAATAAAGACTTGTGAGAAAAATCACATCCAGAAATACATTATTTTGCTAAAATAAAGTTAACGATACAGAGGGGGGTATGAAAGATGAAAGCGATAGTAACGGGGGTAGCCGGAACGGTATTATTAGCTGGTTCACTTTTTGTGGGAGCGGTCATCAGCGATAAAATCTTAGGTGATGCGAATGGGGAAACAGAAGATGCAACGGTACAAACACAAATACCGACAACGGCAGCTTCTCAGAAAGTTGTCTACGCACCACCAAGTATCGAAGAAGTACCGGATGGGCCTATGAAAGAAGCGATTTTATATGGCTATGAGCTTGTGAATAATACACATGTTGCCGCGGATGAATACGTTGGTAATCAATTATCTTGCACAAGTTGTCATGCAGGAGCAGGTTATGATGAACAAGCCTCGTCATTAGTAGGTGTTATGGCGAATTATCCGCAATACATTGGGCGTTCGGGAAGTATTGTAACAATTGAAGAACGTATTAATGGCTGTATGATACGAAGTATGAATGGTAAAAAATTTGAAATGAATAGTGATGAGATGGAAGCGATGGTAGCGTACTTTGCCTATATTTCACAAGGCGTTCCAATAGGGGCAGAACGTGAATGGGCTGGTACGAGTAATATGAAGAGCGTTCCCATACCTGATGTAGCACATGGTGAGGAACTTTATGCACAGTCTTGTATCGCTTGTCATGCTGCAGATGGTTCTGGTACTGGTGCGAATACAGGACCGGCATTATGGGGTGAAAATTCCTTTAATGATGGAGCGGGTATGGCACGTCTGTCAAAAATGGCTGGTTACATTCAAAATAACATGCCTATTGGCGCTGGTGGGACCTTAACAGATCAAGATGCTTCTGATTTAGCTGCATATATTTTAGCGCAGGATCGACCTGAATGGGCAAATCATGATAAAGATTGGCCAAAAGGTGGCCGTCCGAACGATATAATGGACAAAGAGAAACGAGACCAAGTAAAAAACAACACGATTGATTGGGAGCAAGTACTTTCTACAAATTAAAACAAAAGGGATGCTGCGATTTAGCGGCATCCCTTTCGTCTTATTTGAAGTTATAGGCTGTAACAATTTTGTCTCGATTTGTTGACACATCATTAAAGTATTCGTATAAGCAAATACCAAGGAACGATCCTGCTACATTATAGACGTTAGGGTAACCGTTATTTTGCAGAGCCATAACAGCATTATAACTACGCTGGCCAGAGCGGCAGTGCACATAAATTGGTACTTCCTTTGGAATTTCGTTCATACGCTCACGAAGCTCACTTAGTGGAATATTAATGGCGTTAATTAAATGTCCAACCTCATATTCATTTTTCTCACGGACATCCAAGATATACGCGTTATTTTCGACTAAATCTCGAACCGCATCTACTTCAACTTGTTGGTAATGACCGAATAACTGATTTTGTGCTACTAGTGCCGCTAGATTAACCACATCCCGCGCTGTACTAAACATCGGAGAGTATGATAATTCAAGCTCTTTTAAGTCATCTAATGTACCGCCCATTGTAATCATTGTCGCAATGACGTCAATTCGTTTATCGGCATTGCCCTTGCCGATAGCCTGAGCACCGAGAATTTTTCCTGTTGGCACTTCGTAGACAAGTTTAAAATGTAGAGGATTACTATTTGGCATTAAGCCTACTTTGTCGGGTGCTATAATATATACACTTTTTGCTTGAAAGCCATTCGCAAGCGCTGTTTTTTTATTTAATCCTGTGACAGCGCAAGTCAAATCAAAAATTTGTACGCTTGAAGACCCGATTACTCCTTTGTTCTGTTGAGGCATATTATACATATGATTGGCTGCTGCGCGTGCTTGCCGTTGTGCGGGGCCTGCTAGAGCAAGGCGAGTTGGCTTATGAATTTGTTGATGAAATACTTCGATTGCATCACCAACAGCGTAAATAGATGAATCAGAAGTAACGTAGTTACCATCTACCTGAATGCCACCCAGTTCACCGATTGTAAGCCCTGCCTCTTTGGCTAGAGAAGTTTCTGGGCGAACGCCAATCGCTAGTACGACAGCCTGCGCTTTCACTTGTTTACCAGAGTTCAGTTCTACATAGTCTTCAGTTACTTTGGCAAGACCATCATTCACAATGACATGGACGCCTTTATCCATCATTTCTTTGTGTAAAATTTGTACCATATCATAATCGAATGGCATCATAATTTGATTACTAAATTCAACGAGTGAGACGTTGAAACCTGCAAGACGTAAATTTTCAGCTACTTCTACACCGATAAAGCCACCACCGATTACGGCAATATCTTCTATATCATCACTTTTAATATAATTGTTTAATCGTTCAATATCTACTACATTACGAACGGTAAATACATGGGGCGAATCGACTCCTTCTATGTTGGGTACAATTGGACTTGCACCGGGAGATAGCACTAACGTATCGTAGCTTTCTTTATAAATAGTGCCGTTTATTAAATTCTTTACAGTTACTGTTTTTGCATCACGGTTAATAGAAACTACTTCTTGACTAACTCGTGCTTCGATATTGTATTTTGATTGAAAAGCCTGTGGTGTCATTAAAATCAATTTGCTACTGTTTTCAACGATTCCACTTAAATGAAATGGTAATGAGCAATTTGAAAATGATACATTGGGCCCTTTTTCGAACATAATAATCTCAGCCTGCTCATCTAAGCGACGAATTCTTGCAGCTGTTGATGCACCACCTGCGACGCCACCAACTACTAAAAACTTTTTACTCATGTACATACACATCCTTTTTATATTATATACTTATAAGGGTATAGTGAATATTAAACGTTGATTTGATAGTAAATTATCAGCCGTGTAATCTTATAAAAGATTGATATAATTAAATAATATACCCTATTAGGTATGTTATCAATGATAATTATTTGTTATTTTTCAGTATACTTGGAGTTTTATATAGAAAAAATAATGAATAGAATGAATTTTGACTATCTAATATGGGCAAAGATTGTACGAAACATTTGATAGGATGATAAAAATAGCTATTGACTTCACTTATTGTTTATCAACATTGGGCTAGTAAAAGAAAGTGGATGCATGAATTTGTTATACTAGCAGTATTAGGAAAAAACAACGGGGGTGGTACTGTTGATTTTTGTGAAATTTCTTATTCAAATTATAGTCGTTTCGGGAATCATTTACTTTGTCAGTGGTCGCTTAATAGGTTCGAGTATTAATTTTGTACGAAGAGTGCTTTCTGTTGTTATAAGTGTGACACTCACTTCCTTTGTCTACTGGTATTCATACTTGCGTCATACAGATTTTTTATCGGAATCTATGATGCAAACTGTGACAGAGGTGAGTACGCTAATTTGGATAGGCAGTATGCTTCTTATCTCCATGCTGCTCTACCTCGTATTCGAACTCTTTGATTCGAGTGGTATTGCCGGTGGAGATCGAAGACACGGACAGAGGTCCATACTATTAAGGTTACGAAGCTACTGGCGACAGCAAAAGAGATTGCGCCAAGTATTAAAAATAGCAGTCACAAATGGTGTTGTACAAACAATTAAATATGCAAGACAGCGTGAAAATGAAAAGGAGCTTGCAATTGCACTCAGAACGACATTGGAGCAATGTGGTGGAATATTTATCAAATTTGGTCAAGTATTATCTACACGTAAAGAGTTGTTTTCGCCCATATTCATAGATGAATTAGAACGACTGCAACAAAGTGTGAGGCCGTTGCAACCTGAGCAAGTCACAAAGATTTTAGAACATTCCCTTCCCAAACCTGTAGATGAGGTATTCACTACCTTTCATACGGAGCCTTTAGCGGCGGCGTCGATTGGACAAGTACATAAGGCGCGGCTGAAAAATTACGATGAAGTTGTGGTGAAATTACTCCGTCCAGAAGTGAAAGGCATCATGCGTGATGATTTGGATATACTAGAGGAATTCGCGAACTGGTTTACAAGCAAGTCAACGTGGGCAGAGTCGCTGGGTTTTCGAGAGTTGGCTGGTGGATTTGCGGATGGTTTGCGTGAGGAAATTCATTTAGACATCGAGGTACGTAATACATTGCAGGTAACGAATGCACTTGCGAAAAGTGATTATAAGGTTCGCATTCCTAAAATTTATACACAATACAGTGATGAAGACATTATTGTCATGGAATATGTACGTGGAAAAAGTGTGGCAGAAGGCGCATCGGAATTTAGACGGCTATCAATAGATCGTAGGCAGTTTGCGCAGACTGTATTGTATTCATTCTTTGAACAAATGCTTTTTTCAGGAATATTTCATGCAGATCCGCATCCGGGCAATATATATATTGATGAGACAGATGGTATGCCAATTCTACTCGACTTCGGAGCGGTCGGACGCTTAGGAGCGACTCAACAAGAAGGTTTAAAGTTATTTTTGATGGGTATTCAGCAGAATGATTCAAGCATCTTATATGATGGTTTAATGCTATTAGTAGAAAATGCTGCTCATGCAGAACGTGCTAGAATGGAGCAAGCAATAGATCAAATATTGCTGAAAATCACTTATGTAGATCGTATTCCAACTGAGGAGTTGATTCATTCGCTATTTACCGTTGTCCGTGATTTTGGCCTTGCGTTTTATCCCTCTGTCGGTCTGGCGCTTCGCTCATTAGTGACATTGGATGGTACTTTGCGAATTATTGATCGACAATTTGATATTTTCACAGAGGCAAAGGATTTTTCTTCCGCCTATATGCGGGCAGCATTTCTAAAGCCTTTTAAAGAACCAATGGCTACAAAGGAACGTTTGCAAGAAGAGCTATCGATGTTAATTCCAACATTACGAAAAATGCCAAGAAGAGTTGACCAACTCATACAACGAGTTGAAAGTGGGAAAATTATTTTACATCATGATATTTTTTCAGATGAACATAATGCTCGTTTTATAACGCAGTTGTTTTCACGTTTCGTCTTATTACTCGTTGGGATTACATTTGGCATTATATCTGTAGCGCTATTAGCTATCTCGCAATTTATACATGATTCCTATGCAGTTTACTTAAATACAGTAGCGTACTTAGGTTTGTTCTTATGTGCAATCTTATTAGTACGGCTATCTATTCAAGCTTTACGTTCCATGAAACAATAGGTAGGGGAAAATTCCTCTGCCTTTTTTTACTGCCTGAGAAATATATAGCGGTATATTACAAAACCATTACAAATAATCATTCGTCATTTGTGTAACGGGAGTTAATTGTGTGATAATGCAGCGTATTGTTGTATATTGTAGAATAATTAAGTGATATCAATAATATTACAAAAATGTTTCGAGTTTTACTAAACTATTAAAACGACGAGAAATAGTATAAAAGTTGTGCCATTAATGCTAAACTTTAAAAGGCTAATAAAAGTATAAACGTAAATTTGATGATAAATAAAAATCGTTCAAGTGATTACATAGAACACCAAGAGCGAAATTGATGGATGAAGGGAAATGAAGATTAGTGGGTAAGCGCAATAAATGGCGTAAGTCGATGGTGCTAACATTAGCACTTGCTGGCGGCTTATTATTTAATACAGTCCAACCAACCGAAGTGCACGCAGAAGAAACTTCTCAACAAATGATTGAGAAAAAAGCTCAGATTGATGCAGAAGTTAAGAAATTAGAAGCAGAATTAACAACTCTCCAAAACGATATTGACGAAAAAGTTAAAGTATTTAACCAAGTGCAAGCAGATATTAAAGAAGTTGATGCGAGTATTGTGGAAACAGAAAAGCGTATTGAGCAACGTTCCGCTATTTTGAGTGAACGTATGGCTGCATACCAAGCGCAGGATAACACAGTGGGTGTTTATTTAAGCGTAGTTCTTGAAGCAAAAAGCTTTGCAGACTTAATGGACCGTGTCGTAGCGGTTAAAACATTAATGGATGCTGACCAAGAATTAGTCAATCAACAAGAAGCAGATAAAGCTAAATTAGAAGAACAAAAAGCAACTTTAGATGAAAAACAAAAAGAATTACAAAAACAATTCCAAGCGCTTCAACAAAAAGAAAGTGAAATGGAAGTTAAAAAAGCTGAAAACGAAGCAAAATCACTTGCGTTAAAGGCTCAAATTGCATCGAAACAAGAAGAGGAACGCTTAGAGGCGGAACGTAAAGCAGCTGAAGAAGAAGCGGCTCGTTTACGTGCTCTTCAATCTGCTACACCTGTAATGCAAACAACTAATAATGGTGGTAAAACACAATCATTCGTTGTTGGTTCAGGTTCAGGTACAGCATCTTCTGGGGATGCTATTTCAACAGCTAAGCAATTTTTAGGTCGTGGTTACGTATGGGGCGGCAGCAATCCATCAACAGGTTTTGACTGTTCAGGTCTTGTACAATGGTCATACAAGCAAGCAGGAGTTTCATTACCACGTACAGCATCACAGCAATATTTAGCAACACAACGCATTTCAGCAAGTGAAGCACGTGTTGGTGACTTAGTATTCTTCAGCTATGGATCTGGCGTTGCACATGTCGGTATTTATCTAGGCAACAACACGATGATTGATGCTCAAAACAAAGGTGTTGTTATCGAATCACTTGATTGGTGGAATCAATATTTAGTAGGTTTCGGTCGCATTCAATAATCCTACTATTATATAGACGATTTAAATAGCAAAAAGGTCATCTTTGTAGAGCAAATTACAGAGATGGCCTTTTTTAAAGGTTAAGAAAGTATAAATTTTAGGCGTTCCCATTTGTTAATCGAAGTCGCTGGAAAGTTGCTATATTGGCAAACACATTAAAATTCATGTTCTAGCGCATGTCGCAGCTTAACGGCCACGAATGCGCTTTTTTTATAAGTTAAATTTTGAAGTTCAACTTGATAATGCCTGTTTCTTTTAAAGCGAAGAATAAAATAATAAAGAATGGTCCTGTGAGTAAACCGATAATACCAAATAGCTGAAGTCCGATAAACATTGCTATTAATGTTGGTAAAGTAGATAATCCAATATGATCTCCCATCATTTTGGGCTCGACTACTCGGCGAATAATGAGTAAAATTACTGCTAAGATGAATAATTGAACAGAAATGGATGTGTTTCCCATTAATAAATGATAAAGCCCCCAAGGTGCCAAGATAATAATTGATCCCAGAAATGGAATAATGTCGATAAGCCAAATGATTAAGGTCATAGTGACGGCATATTTTGGTTGGATAAGGAAAAGTCCAACAAGTGTGACACCGCCAATAATAAAGCTAACGAGTAAATGAGCCTTCATAAAACCAAAGAATGCATCTTTTAAGCGTTTGGAGATTATTTTCATCTTTTTCGCAGTAGATGGCTTCAAATATTTGTAAGTGACCTGTTTTAATTTTGGCAAATCTAGCATAAATAAAAATAAAGCAATCATATATACAAGAAGACTAATAAAGAGGCTTGGAATTTCCGAAAAGAATGCGGTAACTTTGGTATAATTAAAGAAGTTTAGAAAAGATTCTTCAATTTTCTTGATGAAATCCAAAGTCGTATTTTGAAGTGAGGCACTCATTTCAGCGGGGAAGTCTTCGGTATATTTAGAAATGTTATCTTGCATGTGAAGCCACATTTCCGATATCTTAGAAATATAATAGGGGGCTTGCTTAGAAACTACTATTATTTGCGACATGAGCTGTGTAATAGTAAAGTAACAAATAATAGAAATAAAGATAACGCTCATTATGTAAATGAAGGCGACTGCAATTTTACGTGACATTTTCCATTTGCGTTTAAAAAACATAACAATTGGTTCTAAGAAAAAAGCGGTAAATCCAGCTAGTATAATAGGCACGGAGACTGGTATGATAAAATATGCCCCAATTATTAGGCATATAATCACAAGCGTTCGTAAAATCAACTTTCGGGTAATAGATTTATTCATAAACTCTCCTTCTTGGTATAAATTAAGTTAAGTGTAACATAAAAAAATTAAAATTTTATAACGTTCTGACAGAATAAAGGTAGGGATGAATCATGGAAAAAGAGGTTTTGAAACTTTTTAGTAATTTAACAGAGCGTGACCTTGAGATTCAATACGAGTCTTACGAAAAATTGATGAAAATTATGCAAGAACCAGTTGATTGGACATACGCAGTGTGGGAGCATCTCATTCAAGCCCTTACATATAAAAATGGACATGTGCGTGCGCGAGCAGTACAGTTTTTATGCGCATTGGCGGCAAAAAGTGACCCAGAAGAACGCGTACTAGAGGATTTTTTGAAAATCTGGGCTGTAACGTATGATGATGAAACCGTAACAGCAAGACATAGTCTACAGGCAATTTGGCAAATTGGTCTTGCAGGTCAGGTGCAAAGAGATTTAATTGTTTCATATTTAGCAAAAAGATTCCAAACATGTATTGACGAAAAACACCCGACACTCATGCGATATGATATTATTGTATCCTTTAAAAAATTGTTTGATGCCACGAATGACACGAAACTATTGGAAATTGCACAGAGATTAATTGAAGAAGAACAAGATGCAAAATATAAAAAGAAATATAAGACGGCCATTCGTTAAATAAGCGTAATGGCTGTTTTTTTATGTAGAAACTCGTTTGTTGGAGAAAATTTAGATTATTGATTCGGGGAGAACATTCGTGACTTCAATCGTGAGAGGTTCAATGGGAACATATCGTGGAAAGCCAATGTTAATCGTTAATACAGCCAATTGAAGCATGAAGTGGATTTTCGAGAATTCGGAAAGGCAACTATGCAGGGAAAAATGTAGCTCAAAGGATTGTCCAAATTGCACTTAGCTTTTTAGATGGTCGTAATATTCACTGGAACTTTACAAAATTTTTAGTGGAAAGGCACGGTAAAACGATGGCACGCTTTGAACCAACTGATTCACAACTTGATATTGAGCAAGCTATTGAAAAAATATTATTGTAATTAGAATTTTTAGGAGAGAACTACAAATAGCTAATCGTTATGTAGAAATAGTGCTAAGTTTTGTATGTTTTTGATTGAGTTTTCCGCAATTTCGCAACTACTTTTTCATTGCAATATATGATAAACTGCTTTACAAGTGAATAATTCTTGCAGAATAAGGGTGCTAGGCCATAGCATAATCGGGAATTCGGTGTAAAACCGAAGCTGTTTCCGCAACTGTAAGTACAGATATCATAAAATGAAGCCACTGTCGAAGAATCATTATTTAAGTAGATGGGAAGGTTTTTATGACATCGCTACATAAAGGTAGCGAACTGTACGAGCCAGGAGACCGACCTTTATTTGAGCGTATAAATACTCTTCGGAAGTTAGGGGGATATACGGCAAATACATAGGCAATGTCGTGTCAAAGCGATGCTATTTATGCATTTTCGTCGTTTCTCTGTTAATCGGGAGCGGCTTTTTTTATGCACTTTTACCTTCATCCAGTAAGTAAGAATAGTTTCGCGAAAGAAAGTGGGGTCTCAGGTTTGAAAAAAGATGCGCGTTATTCATGTTATCCGTTTATGCGTGAAAAAATATCAACGGTAGATTATGAGATTCGTACAGATAGTTTAACAACGCATGTGGGTGTTGCATTGGCGGCTATAAAGAAAGAAACAGTTGAAGTTGTGGCAGCTGATTTGATGACAATTTTGCCAATGGCTTATCATGTGAATGGTTCGGTGCGTGGCAAGTTAGCTGTAACCGACGAAGATTTAGCATGGCTTAGCGATCGTTATGATTTTTACGTTGAGCACGTTAGGGAACAGATTCAAAACTTTGTTTTACCTCAAGGGACGGAGGCTGCTGCTGCACTTCATTTATGTCGAAGTGAAGCAAAGAAATCTTACCGTGCCTTGCACAAAGTGTCTGAGGAACGAGAAGTACCAGCCATTCTTTTCGATTATTTAGGATTACTGGCCAATGTATTTTTCGTTATGGCCGTATACATGAATCAACAGGCTGGATTTGCTGAAATTCCATTTATAAGTAAATCATACCCAATGAAAAAGAAAAAAGGAGAATGAGTGAAGTGAAGAAATTAGTTAATTTCCAATGGCTTTCGATTTTAATGTTAGCGCTTGTCCTAGTAGGCTGCGGTACAACTGATGAAGCGAAAAATGAGGACACATCGAAGAAAGTAAATACAGCTGAAGAAACAGGCTATAAAGTGACAGATGATCGTGGTGTAGAAGTGACATTTGATGCTGTACCAAAAACTATTGTGTCTTTACAGCCAAGCAATACAGAAATTTTATTTGCATTAGGTGTGGGTGATAGAATCGTAGGTGCTACAGAATATGATACATATCCAGCAGAAGCACAAAACATTGAACGAGTGTCAAATTCTACGATGTTTAATAGCGAGCGCATTTTAGCATTAAAACCGGATGTGGTGATTGCTTATACTACTGGCCAGGATGATGCGTTAAAAGGACTTGAAGATGCGGGTGTAAAAGTATTTGTTATCAAATCAGCAGCCTCATTTGAAGATGTCTATGGTGATATTGAACAAATTGCTACTGTCATGGGTGTTGAGGATAAAGGTGAACAACTTAACGAAGACATCAAGGCTAAAATAGCTGATGTTCAAACAAAAGTAAAAGATGTAGAAAAGCAAAAAAATGTTTACTTGGAGATTAGTCCAAAGCCAGACATTTATACAACAGCGGCGGGTACATTCCAACAAGAAATTTTAAATGCTGCTAATGTGAACAATGTATTTGGTGACCAAGTGGATTGGGTAAAGGTTTCTGAGGAAGAAGTCATTGCTAAAAACCCGGAAGTCATTCTAACAACGGTGAATTCTAAGGAAGATTCTACGGTAGAAATTCTTGCTCGCAATGGTTGGAATACGATGACAGCGATTCAAAACAAAGCTGTATTTTATGTAGATGCTGATATATCCACTCGACCTGGTCCACGTATCGGGGAAGCGGTTGAGCTAGTAGCCAAAGCGGTATATCCTGAGTTATTTCAATAATTGAAGACCTTTAAGAGCAGTCCTATATTGGGCGGCTTTTTGAAATATATGAGAGTGTACCGCCTCAGTAAGCCAGCTATGATGGTGAACGCGTTGGTAACTGCAGAACACACTAAGTAGCAAAGTACACCGTTCGGTTACCATTGGCTGCCGCACAGGTTAATTAGCGCACTGCTCAAGTATTACTTACCACTACGCGCATTTTACGTGGAGTGTGCGGAAAAGAAGGCAATGATGTTTTTTAGAAAAGTGGCAGTTTAGCAACGTTGGTGAATGCTATTTATGTGGTGTTTATCGTATACAATAGGTTTATTTGAGGAGCGTACTGTGTAAAGAAATACCCTAGTGTGAAAATTGGTATTATCCTTAGTTGTTCTATAGAATAGAGGGTAAGGTGATTGCTAATATAAGGGGGGACGTAGTGGATGACACAGTTTGACATGAAGGTTATTCCGTTTGAAGCAGTCTATAATTTCCGTGATATGGGTGGCTATAAGTCGAGAGATGGGCGGATTGTAAAAAAAGGCTTAATCTATCGTTCGGCAGCACTAGGGAAAATGACGATGGCGGATAAAGAACGCTTTGAGACATTAGGTGTGAAAACGATTTTTGATTATCGGGACAAACATGAAGCACAAAATAACCCTAATCCGACATTTCCAAATGCCAAGTATATACAAATTCCGGCCAAGGGGAACCATGCTTTTGAAATGCCTACGAATACTGGGGGGCACAATTTCTATAAAGTTGTGAGTCCAGAAATGTTCTGCGATTTTTATGCACAGATGCCCTTTAATAATGCTTCATTTAAAGAATTGATTGCCACGATTCAAAACCCTGGAAATTTAGGGCTTGTTCATCATTGTGCAGTGGGCAAGGACCGAACGGGTATAGGTGGTGCACTGATTTTATTAGCATTAGATGTACCTGAGGACATTATTATGCAAGATTATTTAGATACGAATGAACTTTTACGCCCGATGGTAAATCGTATGGCACAGGCGATACAAAAGGATTTTAATGATCGCGAATTACAGCAATTTTATGCATTAATGTCTGCTCGAGAAGATTATTTACAAGCGGCATTCAATGCAATGGATGTTCGCTATGGCTCAAAGACCGCATTTTTAGAGCAAGAGTTTGGTCTTACGCAAGACAAACGTGAACAACTACAAGCTCATTGCTTAAGTTAAAAAGACACCCTTTCACACAAGCCCTGTGAGAAGGGTTTTTTTACGTTTACCTTTCATCGGATGATCGGAAGGATTTAGCCATCATTTCTCACCGTATAAGTCTTTACAGCAGACAAATCTATGATAAGATACAATAGATTTTTATGTAATTTAGAGAGAGAAGTGAAAGGGATTGGCGGAGACGATTAGCGAGAAAAATGCGGCTGACCATTTAAGTTTATTTCATTTAACGTGGCCGATTTTTTTAGAAGTTTTTTTATTTATGTTAATGGGGTTAGCCGATACGTTTATGCTGAGTGCCTTGTCTGATAATGCTGTATCGGGGGTTGGAGCGGCCAATCAATATATTCATATTGCAATTTTAATATTGGAAGTTGTCGGAAATGGTGCCTCGATTGTTGTTTCGCAGTATCTAGGTTCAAGGCGTTACTTTGAGGCGGCGAAGATTTCGGCATTGGCAGTTACCATGAATTTATGCGTGGGACTGATTATGAGTGTCGTATTCTTCTTTGGCGCAAGTCGCTTAATGACCATGATGAATTTAAAGGGTGAAGTATTGATATATGCACAGAGCTATTTAGTTATTATCGGTAGTTTTATTTTTTTACAAGCGATTATCAATGCGTTAGCAGCGGTGATTCGTGTACATGGTTGGACAAAGCAAACGATGTATGTTTCCTTAGGCATGAACGTGCTCCACGTTGTATTAAATTATGGCTTGATTTTTGGTAATTTAGGCATGCCAGAGTTAGGTGTAAAAGGGGCAGCGGTTTCCTCCGTTATTAGCCGTGGACTTGCAGTAATCGTGTTTTTATGGTTGTTGTATCAAGTGATGGAAGTTCGTGTAAAGCTAGAATATTACTTTACCTATTCAAAGGAATATGTTCGGAAAATATTAAATATCGGCTTACCGTCAGCTTTTGAGCAGGTGTTATATCAGTTCTGTCAAATTATATTCCTTTACTATGCAACCTATTTGGGGGCCGAAACGCTAGCGGCTAGACAATATGCTATGAATATTTCTATGTTTACGTACTTATTTGCGATTGCTATAGGCACAGGGACAGCAATAATCATAGGTCGTAATGTCGGCGCCGGCAAAAAGGAGGAAGCGTACCATCAACTGTGGTCGAGTGTGCGCGCAGCTTTTATTTTCACGATAATAATGGTGGTAGTTGTGACGCTTTTCCGTACACAGCTTATGAGTGTTTTTACGGATAATCCAGAGGTAATTGCCATTGGAGCGTCTGTCTTAGTGCTGAGCATTCTACTTGAAACGGGGCGTACAATGAATATTGTTGTGATTAATTCATTACGTGCTTCAGGGGATGCAAGATTCCCTGTGAAAATTGGTTTTCTATCAATGGTATGTCTGAGTGTACCACTTGGTTATTTGCTTGTATTCGTTTTAGATTGGGGCCTAATAGGAATTTGGCTAGCTATATCAGCAGATGAATGGTTGCGTGCAATTATCGTATACTTTAGATGGAAAAGTCGAAAATGGGAGCGTTTTGCACTCGTTTCACCAACAGAGCAAAAGGAGGCGAATTAAATGGGGGCATTATCTAAACGAGCTGCGGGAGCGGCATTGATGGAAAAAAATATTACTGTATTTGCTTGTCCAATTTGTAAAAAGCCTATGCTTGTGCATGAACAAGGGCGACTTGAATGTTCAATGCATCACTCTTTTGATATTGCTAAGCAAGGCTATGTGAATATGTTGACACAGGGTGCTACTTCAAAATATAGTAAGGATCTTTTTGAATCTCGCAAGGCTATTATCGATAGTGGTATATACGATTTGCTTGAAGAAAAAATACTAGAACGAATTGCTGCTGCCAAAATAGTGCTGGACACAGGCTGTGGCGAGGGTTCACATTTAGCTCGCATTATGGCGCATAGAGAAGGCATTGGCATTGGCATTGATATTGCAAAGGAAGGAATTCTTGCTGCAGCTCGACATTATCCACAGCAAATTTGGTGTGTGGGTGACTTAGCGAAGAGTCCATTTGCAAAGACTAGCTTTGATGCAATTTTAAATATTTTATCGCCAGCGAATTATGAGGAATTCAAGCGACTATTAGTACCCGGCGGCTGTGTGATAAAGGTTGTACCGCAAAGTGGCTATTTACAAGAACTTCGCACACAGCTATATGCTGATTCAGCTAAAGAAACGTATTCCAATGAACAAACCGTAGAACGTTTTAGAGAAAGTTTTGCCGATGTGATAGTAGAACGTGTTACCTATACAGTGCCACTTGCTTCAGAGCTAGTTCCTGCACTCCTTGAAATGACACCGATGGGCTGGCATAAGTCAGATGAAGCGAAAATTTCTCTACATGAAATAACAATTGATGTTGATGTGTTAGTGGGAAAGGTCTAATTTTTGTATAGGTAATTGCAGCATACTAGTCTTTTCGATTACAATAGTGATAACTATTTAATAAGATAGGAATGAGACAGTGTATAAATTCGTAGCAAGCATCGTCAAGATAATATTAAAGTTAATGGGCTCGAAAGCTCGTGTATATGAGGAGCAGAACTTACCGAAGGATGGTGGGTTTATTATAGCATGTACCCATACAGGCTATGTTGATATTTTAAACTTAGGTGTTTCCATGTATCCCCGCGAAATTCATTTTATGGCGAAGAAGCAATTATTTGATATAAAAGGACTTGGCTGGCTCATCGGGCATTTAAATGCCTTCCCGGTTGACCGCGATAATCCAGGGCCAAGTGTCATTAAAATTCCTTCACAGTTATTGAAGGAGGGAAAAATTGTTGGGATTTTCCCTTCTGGTACTCGTAACTCAGAAGGTGCTGATTTAAAGCAAGGTGCGATTACGATTGCACAGCTGTCAAAGTCGCAAATCGTACCCGCTGCTTACGTTGGTGCACGTAATGCGGGCGATGTTTTGAAGCGTGGCAAGGGTTATCTAATCTATGGCGAACCGTTTTATGTAACAGGTAAGGGTAAAGATGGACGCGAGGAATTTATGCATCATTTAGAGCACGAACTAATCGCGTTAACAGAAGAGTTACATGAGCGGATTGCAGTAGAGAAAAAGTGAAAAGTAAGCACTCAAAATCATTTGATTTTGAGTGCTTTGTCGTAGGAGGGCATTGATATGATTCGAGTACTTTTTGTTTGTTTAGGTAATATATGTCGTTCACCCATGACTGAAGCAGTGATGCGTGATTTAGTAGGAAAAGAGCATTTAAGTGACGCCATTGAAGTGGATTCTGCTGCGACGAGTGCATGGCATATTGGAGAACCACCACATCGTGGTACGCTAGATAAGCTTCGAGAGTATAGAATCTCGACGAAAGGGATGAAAGGACGACAATTACAAAAGATTGATTTCGAACAATTCGATTATATTGTTGGGATGGATCATAGTAATATTCACAATATCCACACCATGTTGGGCAATCTAGATTCAACTAAGATTTTCCGCTTTTTAGATTTAACAAGTCATCGCAAAGATGTACCTGACCCTTACTATACAGAGAACTTTCAAGAAACCTATGACTTAGCTGTAGAAGGGTGCCAGGCATTATTAGTAAAGATAAAACAAGATATGAAATTGTGAAAATACTACTATTTATAGTAAAACAGTGTATAAAAAGACTCGAAATGATGAAATTTTTTGTAATTTGTCTTTCATAAAACATCACCTTAAACATTGGTATATCTAGCTTTGTAAGCATCATTGTGTTATTATTTGCAGAGTAAAGATACGATAAGTATTTAAATACCATTTACAGATGTGTAGTTGCACATCTATGATTTTTATAAACTTTATTTTCGAAAGAGAGTGGAAACAATGGGTCGTAAGTGGAACAATATTAAAGAAAAGAAGGCGTCTAAAGATCAAAGCACAAGCCGTGTAAATGCAAAATTTGGTCGCGAAATTTATGTAGCAGCAAAATCAGGCGAACCAGACCCTGAATCAAACCGCGCCCTTAAAGTTGTCCTTGAACGTGCAAAAACATATAGTGTCCCAAAACATATTATTGAAAAAGCAATTGAAAAAGCAAAAGGTGGCGGCGATGAAAACTTCGATGAGTTACGTTATGAAGGTTTTGGTCCAGCTGGCACAATGCTAATCGTAGATGCTTTAACAAACAACGTAAATCGTACGGCATCTGATGTGCGTGCAGCATTCGGTAAAAACAATGGCAACATGGGAGTAAGCGGTTCGGTCGCTTATATGTTCGATTCAACAGCTGTAATTGGTCTAGAAGGTAAATCAGCAGACGAGGTACTTGAGATTTTAATGGAAGCTGATATTGATGCACGTGACATTCTGGAAGAAGAAGAAACAGTAATTATTTATGCAGAACCAGATCAATTCTTTGCTGCTCAAGAAGCACTAAAAGAAGCAGGCGTATTAGAATTCACAGTAGCTGAGCTTACCATGTTACCACAAACAGAAGTTACATTAACTGGTGATGATGTTGCAAAATTCGAAAAATTAATTGATGCATTAGAAGATCTAGATGATGTACAAAATGTTTACCATAATGCAGATTTAGACGAATAAAATTAAATTAAGTTAAACCAGTAGCGATATTGCTACTGGTTTTTAATTAGGGAGGAGAATTGTGCAGATTTTTTTAGCAGTCGTGATATTTTTGGGGACATTATTTTTAGTGATTGTACAGCCACGTAAAATGTCAATTGGTTGGTCGGCATGTTTTGGAGCAGCGACAGCTCTTACACTGGGTGTAGTTACATGGCATGATGTCGTGGAGGTAACAGATATTGTATGGAATGCAACGTTATCGTTTATAGGAATTATTTTAATTTCGCTTATTCTAGATGAAATAGGATTTTTTGAATGGGCTGCACTTCATATGGCACAACTTGCAAAAGGTAGTGGGGTTCGCTTATTTATTTATATTGCTTGCCTAGGCGCTATCGTTTCAGCATTATTTGCAAATGACGGTGCGGCACTCATTTTAACGCCGATTGTTTTAGCTATGGTGCGTAAGCTGGATTTGACAGAGAAGATGGTTTTTCCATTTATCATAGCAAGTGGTTTTATTGCGGACACAACATCGCTACCCCTTGTGATTAGCAATTTAACAAATATAGTTTCTGCTGATTATTTTGGTATTGGCTTTGTGGAATATGCTGTACATATGATTGTGCCAAATATTTTTTCTTTACTAGCAAGTGTAATCGTACTCTATGTTTTTTTTCGGAAATCGATACCAAAGCATTATTCAATGGAAACGGTAGAACAACCAGTAGCTGCCATCCGTGATAGAAAGCTATTTAATTTATCTTGGTATATAATAGCAGTTTTATTAATTGGCTTCTTTTCGAGTGAGTTTTTAAAAATTCCAGTATCTTTTATTTTATGTGGCGTTGCGGCTATCTTTTTATGGCTAGCACGATGCAGTCAACAGATAGATACGAAGCGAGTTGTAAAAGGCGCACCGTGGAATATCGTATTTTTCTCTATTGGCATGTATGTGGTCGTATATGGCTTGAAAAATGTAGGCATGACAGGCTTATTAGCAGAATTATTAGAGCGTGCCGTGCAGGAGGGATTATTTGTAGCAACGATAACGATGGGCTTTGTAGCAGCGATTCTATCAGCTGTTATGAACAATTTACCTACTGTTATGATAGATGCATTAGCCATTTCTGAGACAAGCGCAACAGGCACGATTAAAGAAGGGCTTATTTATGCAAATGTGATTGGCACTAATCTAGGACCGAAAATGACTCCGATTGGATCACTTGCCACATTATTGTGGCTTCATATATTAGCGCAAAAGGGCATGAAAATAAGCTGGGGTCAGTATTTAAAGATAGGTATTATTCTAACTGTACCGACACTTTTCGCTACGTTACTAGCATTGATTGTTTGGTTAGTGATCATAGCGTAGTAGAGAATTCTGAATGAATAATGGCCAGTAATAAGGAGTAACATCTAGTAAATTAAAAGAGGAAAATAAAACTTTAAAAGGGAAAGATGAAATCACCATTTTGGGACAAGCTTTTTTCAAGTGTTATAGTTTTATCATTATGAATTGCTGATATTGTAGAGCAAACTTCAAAAGAAGTAATTGGAGCCGTCCATACATTTAAACGATGATAAAAATCAAAAAACTATTTTTCTACTGACCATTATGCTGTAGAAAGGTAGTTTTTTCTTTTACTTAAAAATACTTATGATAGAATTTTCAGACAATAAAGCAGCTAATTACATATTATTTGTGATTTACCCATTGTGTAAACTTTGAAACCATTCCATAATATAGATTAATACAGGTTGTGAACGAAGAGAAAAAGGGGTGTAAAGCATGAAAATTTTACGTTCAATACAGGGGAAACTAATTATCATTTCATTAGCATTACTAATAGTGCCGAGCTTAATTATCGGTATAGTTAGTTATGAGAAAGCAAAAGATGGCATGGATAGTATTGGAGAACAAGTTATTCAAAATAGCGTTAAATCCGCATTGCAATTAATTGAACTTGCGAATGAAAGAGTGGAGAATGGCGACATCCCTTTGGGAGTTGCGCAAGAAAGAATGCGAGAAGCGTTTCTTGGACCAAAGGACAGTGAAGGAAAGCGGCCAATTAATTATCCTGGAAATTTGGGTGAGAACGGTTATATCTATGTTTTAGACGAAGAGGGAACTTTAACAACCCATCCTACTCGTGAAGGGGACAACCTTTGGGAGGATAAGGATAGCAGTGGCAATTATTTTATTCGTGAAGTAACTAATCGAGCACTGGAGGGTGGGGGTTTCACAGAATACGAGTTTGAATTACCGGGACAAAAAACATTGGCTGATAAAATAATCTACTCAGAAAAAGATCCTCATTGGGGATGGATTATAGCATCGGGTACATATATGCAAGATTTTAATAAAGAAGCGAACTCATTGTTATTAGTAATTGGGCTTACACTATTTGTGGCAGTTATTATTGGAAGTATCATTGTCATCTTAGTTTCTAGACACTTGGCTTTACCTATTGGTCGCTTGTCGAAACGTGTACGTGAAGTAGCAAAAGGAAATTTAACCGTTGAAATCGAAGATCTACAACGCGCTGACGAAATTGGGCAACTAAATGTAGGTTTTAATGAAATGGTTAATCAATTAAAAACATTAATTACAGATGTTGAAGAATCGATTGTAGAAATACAAGCAACTTCTTCTAACCTTACAGCGGTGGCAGAAGAAACAAATGCATATGGTGATGAAATAGTAAAAGCAATTAATGAAGTATCAAGAGGAGCAGTGCAACAGGCATCAGATGCTGAGGATACGAATCGTACAGCTCTTGAATTTGCACAGCAAATCATCGTTTTACATGATAAAAACACATCCATGTTGGACTCATCACAATTGATGAAACAATCCAATGAGGAAGGTTTAGCAAATTTAAATCGTTTGAAGGAAAAGTCATTGGAATCATCAACACTTATAAGTAATGTACAAACTGTTTTTGATAGTCTTATTGTGAAGGTAAGAGAAATTGAAGGTATTGTTGGAACGATTAATGAAATTTCTGATCAGACAAACCTTCTGGCGTTAAATGCATCGATTGAAGCGGCTCGTGCCGGTGAACATGGGAAGGGCTTTGCTGTAGTTGCAGAGGAAGTACGCAAACTTGCAGATCAAACATCGGTGGCGACGGAATTAGTGCGTACAACGTTACGTGGTATTGAAAGTGAAACAAATTTAGTTACTGGCGAAATGCAAAAAACAAATTCCATTGTTCAAGAGCAAAATGATTCGGTAGCCATAACAGAAACATCATTTAAAGAAATTGAGTTAGCAGTCGAAAAAATTATTTCTGCAATTGAGGAAATGGCAACTGGCGTAGAGTATTTAAATCAATCGAAGGATGAAATCATGCATTCTATTGAAAGTGTTGCGCATGTTAGTGAGAAGAACGCTGGTGCATCAGAGGAAGTAACTGCATCTGTTGACGAGCAACAGCGTGCAATTCAACTTATTAGTGAATCCTCAAATGATTTAACGGATGAAATCTTTGCATTACAAGAGTCTATTAAGCGCTTTATATTACGATAACTGATCGGATGTTTGTACAGTAGTAAGACTTTGTACAAGCATCCTTTTTCATTGTCGGACGTTGATAGCAGTAAAGGGGTGATGCATTTGAAAAAGTGGATGACGAGGGTGGTGATTCTACTAGTCTGCATGGGCGGTGTGATTTATATATGGTTAGGTGAGGAAATGAAGCGTGGTGTTCAACCTGCCGCGAATGGGACAGCTACATACATGATTGTACTTGGAGCCAAGGTAAAACCGGGTGGCGTTCCTTCACTATCTTTAAAAAATAGATTAGAGGAGTCGATCGAGTATTTAAATACGTATCCACATGTAAAGGTAATTGTGTCAGGTGGACAAGGATCTGATGAGGACAGAACAGAGGCTTCCGTTATGCTAGATTATTTGGTGAAAAGGGGTATTCCAGCTGAACGTATTTTAGTAGAAGATCAATCAACATCGACATACGAAAATTTATTATTTTCAAGGGATGTATTACCAGAAGGTACAAAACAAATTACCATTGTTTCGAATGATTTTCACTTACAACGGGCGAAGTATTTAGCGAAGTCTTTAGGCTTTGAGGTGGATGTTGTTGCCGCGAAAACACCTAAATCTGTTGAAACAAAGTTAAGAATACGTGAAAGAGCTGCGTTATTAAAAACATATATTTTAGGTTATTAAAGGTATATTTTATTTCTTAATATCTTGCATTTGGCATATAATAGAAATATCACCGTGTATACGACAGAAAGAGGGGACTTCTATGACAACGTTTAAAGATTATCAATACCAACGTCCAAACGTGGAGGCATTGAAAGAGCAACAATTAGCTTTAATCGAGCAATTTAAGCTTGCACAAACTGTTGAGGAACAAAGTAATCTTATTAAGCAATTGAATAAGCTAAGTAATGACTATGCTACCATGGCAAACTTAGTTTATATTCGTGCGTCCATTGATACGAATGATGCGTTTTATCAGGTTGAACGCGATTATTTCGACGAAGTTGGCCCAGAGCTAGAAGAAGTTACTACGGAATACTATAAAGCGCTAGTTGCTTCGCCGTTTCGCGGACAATTAGAAGAAAAGTGGGGACAACAGCTATTCGATTTAGCTTCCTACCAAATTAAAGGCTTTTCACCAATTGTTATCGATTTAATGCAAAAAGAAAATAAACTGGTTTCTGAGTATAATAAGCTAGTTGCTTCAGCACAAATCGAATTTAATGGTGAAACATTAACACTTGCGCAGCTTGGCCCATATGCTGAATCGACTGATCGCGCCATGCGTAAAGCTGCAACAGAGGTACGATTTGGCTTTTTCGCAGAGCATGAAGAGGAGTTTGACCGATTTTATGATGAACTAGTAAAGGTCCGTCACGAAATCGCTGTGAAGCTGGGCTATAAAAATTATGTTGAACTTGGCTATATACGCATGAACCGTATTGATTATGACGCTAATATGGTGAAAAAATTCCGAGACCAAGTGCGTGATTTAATCGTACCTGTGGCAACAAAGCTTTTTGAACGCCAGGCGAAACGTATCGGCATCTCTGATTTTAAGTTCTATGATGAAAATTTAAACTTCTTAACAGGAAATGCTACACCAAAGGGTGACCCTGAGTGGATTGTTGCGAATGGCAAGAGCATGTATGAGGAATTATCAACTGAAACAGGTGAATTCTTTAACTTTATGATCGATAATGATCTAATGGATCTAGTGGCGAAGAAGGGGAAAGAAAGTGGCGGTTATTGTACATTTATTGAAAATTATCATGCACCGTTTATCTTTTCGAATTTCAACGGAACATCTGGTGATATCGATGTATTAACACATGAGGCTGGACACGCATTCCAAGTATATTCGAGCCGTAATATTGGCATTCCGGAATATTTATGGCCAACATATGAATCATGTGAAATTCACTCTATGAGTATGGAATTCTTTACTTGGCCATGGATGGAATTATTCTTCAAGGAAGACACAGAGAAATACAAATTCACACATCTAAGCAGTGGTCTATTATTCCTTCCTTATGGGGTTGCCGTTGATGAGTTCCAGCATGTTATTTATGAAAATCCTGAGATGACACCAGCAGAGCGTAAAGCAGCATGGAAAAAAATTGAGGAAACATATTTACCACATCGTGATTATGACGGCAATAGCTATTTAGAAGTAGGTGGTATCTGGCAGCGTCAAGCGCATATTTATGCGAGCCCATTCTATTATATTGACTATACATTAGCGCAAATTTGTGCATTCCAATTCTGGAAGCGCTCGCGAGAAGAATTTGCTGCGGCTTGGAAGGACTATATACATTTATGTGGCTTAGGAGGTTCAATGTCATTTACTAAGCTTGTGAAGGAAGCAGGATTGATTTCACCATTTGAGGAAGGTTGTGTTGAATCGGTAATTGGTGATATTGAGGACTACTTAAATTCAGTTGACGATACAAAATTATAGAATGTCCAAGAGTCGCTCCCTAATGGATGTAGTACTCCTGGAAAATTATTAAATATTCTATCTGAAAAATTTCGCACTACTCCTGCGGGACAACGAGTCAAGCGAGACCTCGGAGATGCTTTTGCATCTTCGAGGCCTTGCAGACCCCTGCGGAAAGAGAGCGGAATTTTTTTTGTATCAAAAGCTATGGTGTTAACTTGAACAAGAAGTTGTCCAATATGTGCTATTCTTCATTTCCTATCTTGATTTTTTGATGTTCATAAGAGTAAAAAATTTGCGAGACTCTTGTAAGTAATAGTTACAATGAACAAATAAGTGCTATCATCATCTATAGGATTGGCAACCTTCTGTATCTGATGTTACTCTTTGATGATATGAATAATTTGCTGAATAAATACTAGGATACTTGCGAAATGGTTAATATATAAGTAGTATTTTCAGTAACTGTGATAAAAGGAAGTGACGAGAGTGACGAGGAAAGTCTGGTTTCAGGTTGGAGTAGGAATTTTACTAGCTCTAGTAATTACTAAATATTTTATAGAAATACATTGGATTTTTTCACCACTCGCTATTATTCTAAAAACTATTTTTGTGCCATTGTTATTAGGTGGCGTTTTGTATTATGTGACAGAGCCAATACAGCGGTTTTTAGAGAAACGCAGATGGCCTAGGTGGGCAAGTATACTGACGATTATCGTTGGGCTCATTGCCCTTGTTGGTGGTTTAGGCATGATTATTGGGAGTCCGATCGCGACACAAGTAAATAATCTTGTGAAAAGTGCACCGATGATAGGAGCAAGCATTCAAGATGCATCGGAATATGTATTACGAAACAAGGAAAATTTCCCACCGCAATTAACGTCCTTTATTAATCATATAGCAAATTCAGTACAAGATATTGCTGTAGTGGCAAGTAAAGGGCTTGTTTCGTTCTTACAATCTATTGTATCTGCTTCGTTATTGGCAATTTTAATTCCTTTCTTCTTCATTTTTATGTTGAAGGATCATGAAAAATTTGCGCCTTCCATTTATAAATATTTTAGTGGTGAACGTCGTGAATGGGTGAAAAAAACGTTAAGTGAAATTGACGATGTTTTACGTAGTTATATTCAGGGGCAATTGCAAATTAGTTTCTTATTGGCTCTAATTATGTATGTTGGCTTTTTAATTATTGGTTTAGAATATTCGTTGCTACTCGTAATTTTTGCTTTCTTTATGAATATGATACCATTTATCGGACCTTGGATTGCATTGGCGCCAGCTGTTGTTGTGGCTGTAATGCAAGATCCGATGCTTGTTATTTGGGTATGTGTAGTTACGCTTGTCGCACAGCAAATTGATAGCAATTTTATTACGCCAAATGTGATGGGAAAATCACTTGATATTCACCCATTAACGGTCATTACAATCATTTTAGCGGCAGGAAATATTGCTGGATTCATTGGTATTATTATTGCCGTACCGTTTTATGCGGTATTGAAGGTAATTGTGTCCAATATTTATGATCAACGCAATGCGATAAAGAAAAAGGCTACGAAGTCGGTATAGGGGTCGAAATAAAATGGAGCAAGAAATCGTAAAAGTTTTTAATGAACAGTACGAACAAATTGGCACAGCTACACGAGCCGAAGTGCATGAAAAGGGCTTATGGCATGAAACGTTTCATTGCTGGCTTGTAAATAAGGACTATATTTATTTCCAAATTCGTAGCTCTCAGAAGAAGGATTATCCTGGTTTACTTGATATTACTGCGGCAGGACATCTATTAGCGCTCGAGACAGTTGAAGCAGGTATTCGAGAAGTAAAGGAAGAGCTAGGTCTTAGTATCAATATTCAAGAAGTTGTGCGGATGGGCATGACGTCTTGTAGCATTGTATCTGAAAAGATGATTGACAATGAATTTTGTCATGTATACTTGTATCCATTTGAACATGATTGGGATTCTTTTGAGTTGCAATACGAGGAAGTATCAGGTGTTGTAAGGGCGAGACTGGATGAAGCACAATCATTCTTTTTGGGAGAAACCGTGACGCTTAATATTGAGGGTTATGAATACTTCCCAGATGGTAAACGAGGTAGAGTTGTACGACCTGTGAGTACAGCGCAATTCGTACCGTACAGAGAGCTTTATGTTGCACAAGTTATTGAATTTGTAAAAGATGAGATGTTTAAATAGCACTATATAGTAAAATACTTAACAGTAGGACAAGCCCATAACAAGGTTTGTCCTACTATTTTTAAACGTAGAAGTGGTAGGTAGTTTGTTCAGCTCCTCGCATTTAAAATGGGGTATGAAAAGTACCCCACTGAATGAAGTTTCACTTTATCCCGCATAAACGGTCAGTAAGACGCCGACCACAAGTGAAGAGATGAGAACGAGTGCACGAGGTGGTCGAACAACTGACCGTAAAAGCCCGATTGGTTCAACTAACAATCAGTGGGGTATGCAGAATACCCCACTGAATGAAGTTTCACTTTATCCCGCATAAACGGTCAGTAAGACGCCGACCACAAGTGAAGAGATGAGAACGAGTGCACGAGGTGGTCGAACAACTGACCGTAAAAGCCCGATTGGTTCAACTAACAATCAGTGGGGTATGCAGAATACCCCACTGAATGAAGTTTCACTTTATCCCGCATAAACGGTCAGTAAGACGCCGACCACAAGTGAAGAGATGAGAACGAGTGCACGAGGTGGTCGAACAACTGACCGTAAAAGCCCGATTGGTTCAACTAACAATCAGTGGGGTATGCAGAATTCCCCACTGAATGAAGTTTCACTTTAAAATGCGATATAACAGGCAAAATAAGTTATACTGTAAGGTAGATTGAAAGAAAAGGAGCATTTTTATATGCTAACATTTGAACAGAAACAAGCGGTAATAGAATCGTTTCCAGAACTAACGAAGAAGGAAATTTCAATGAAACGCGTAAATTATCATTTCAAGGATAGCCTTTACGAAAAGACGATTGTCGTGGAGAAACTTCATCCAAATGGCAACGGCTTTGTCTTTGTAGGGGATTTACTGCGTTATGAAAACGAGGCAAATGACAAGGGACTAGTGAATATTCGCGATTACGATGAGCAACAGCTTCGAGAAATTATTGAAGATGCCATTCAATATTTAGCGGAGGAGCAAGAAGCGGAAGAACCTATCGTTGAAATATGGCGCAATCGTGAGGGCGATAAATTAGAGCTGGCCTTTGAGCAACGTTCTTGGAATATTTATCATGGAGAAAATTTAGAGGAAGCCTTTGGCACATATGAATCAGCAAAGGAATATTTACTGGAAGAGGGCTTTCGTAAAAAGAACTGAGTTAGACGGGGGAAACTTTCTATGAATGGGAAAAAATTAGTGGGCATTGTTATTGTCGTTGTAATAGTTGCATGCTTATTTTCAGTATTTACGATTACTAATTTTTATAAAAACAATCAAGAGCAGCCAAATAGCGAAAATCGTGAAATTAATAAGTCAAAGAGCTTGAATTTAATCTTACCACAAGCTACAATTATCTCGAATTCAAGATAATCGAGAGGTGGTCTGTTTATGCAGCACGTTTTTCATAAAGGAACCGATGACACAAAACCAACCCTATTACTTTTACATGGTACAGGTGGTGACGAGCATAGCTTAATCGGCCTTGCAAAGGAAATTGATGAGACAGCGAATATATTAAGTGTTCGTGGGAATGTTTTGGAAAACGGCATGCCGCGCTTTTTCCGCCGTCTTGCAGAAGGCGTCTTCGATATAGAGGATTTAATCTTCCGTACACAAGAGTTACATGATTTTTTGACTGGGGCTGCAGAGCAATACGGCTTTGATCGTAAACGTATTGTAGCTATTGGTTATTCAAATGGTGCGAATATTGCAGCGAGCTTGCTATTCCATTATGAGGATGCATTAGCAGGTGCGATCTTACATCATCCTATGGTACCTAGACGAAATATCGAATTGCCAGTATTACCTTCGACTCCAGTGTTAATTGCTGCTGGTACGAATGATCCTATGTGTACAGCTCAAGAATCACAAGACTTGGATGCGCTTTTGTCTGCTGCCGGAGCCGACGTAATGACCAAGTGGTTTAATTACGGCCATCAACTAACAATGCCTGAGGTAGAGGCTGCAAGAGAATGGTATAAAATTAATTATACTGAAGCCTAGATTCGATGGTTCTACCGAATAATGCTAGAGGTTATTAAAAAACCGAGGACATCTGTAATAGACGTTCTCGGTTTTTTGTGTTTCTAATTTCGGGTATTATTTATTTTTTTTAGCAAAGGGTAGCCACCAGTTCCAATCGCCAAACAGTTTCATGAGACTTGGGACAAGCATAAGGCGAATGATTGTTGCATCAAGGGCAACTGCGACCGCAATGCCGACCCCGATTTGCTTCACCGGCATTACATCTGTGAAAGCAAATGCTCCTGTAATAACAATCATGATGAGTGCAGCAGAAGTAATAATACGGCTAGTAGATGTCAGCCCATCTATTGTTGCACGTGTATTATCTGAACCTTTTAGGTATTCCTCTTGAATACGTGATATTAAGAAGACTTCATAGTCCATACTCAGGCCAAACACAAGACAGAATACGATGACTGGAATAATAAGAACGATCGAACCAGCTTCGATTCCGAAATGACCATATTGGAAAATATACACGAGAATCCCAAATGCCGAAGATAATCCAATGATATTCATAATAATGGCTTTAATGGGAATTAAAACAGAACGGAAAGCGAGCATTAATATAAAGAAAGTTGACACGATAATAATCAATACTGCTAAGAATATTTTACTCGCAATTTCATCGAAAATTTCTTGGTTAAATTTCGCCTGTCCACCAAGCGCAAAATCGACCCCTAAATCTTTGTCCATCCACAATCTAGCAAATTCTTGAGCAGCAGTTGATGAACCAGCAACATTTAATGTAATAGGGATAAACAATTGTGTATCCTTAGAAAATGCATTGAGAACTGATTTTAATTGTTGTGCTGCTTGCGGAATTTCCAATGAAGCTGATAATTCCTCAGGAGTTTTAATATTAGCGGTAGTATAAATAGTCGATACTTTATCTACAAGTGGATCATCCAGTAGCTGTTCTTGAATCGTGTAAATAATGTTTCTCGCCTCTTCATCCTCCCAACCTTTCTTGCGCTCTGCAAGTAAGTATAAAGTGGAAGTTTCGCCAAGCCCAAATGTTTCATCTAACTTATCGTATGCTGCACGTGCATCGTATTTTGTTGGTAAAGAATCCACCTGAGGAATCGTCAGTCGAATATCTTTTAGTGGAATCATGCCAATACCAAGTAAAAGTAAAGCCACAATGACAATAGTTACTGGTCGTTTCATCACGAAGCCTGCAAAGCCTCGCCAACGATTTGCGCCCCCCGGCTTTACTCGTAGTATACGCCACTTATTTAAACGATCCCCTACTAATATCATTGTGGCTGGTAATAATGTTAGACCAGAAACCACTGCAAGTAACACAACGATTGTGCCACCTAGTGCGATATTGTGAAAAATTTCTACGTCAATTACAATCATTGCACCAAGCCCAATCATTACACAAACGGCGGAAAATATAATTGAACGTCCAGCTGTTTGAATAGCTGTTTGGATAGCTTGTGCAATCGTTGTGTGTGCACGTTCTTCGCGATAACGATTGATAAATAGTAGCGCAAAATCAATGCTTAACGCGAGCCCTAACATTGGTACGATATTTAACACGAAAATGGATAAATTAACACCACCACTTAATAAAGTCAGAATCCCAAATGCTGTGACAACTGTAACGACACCAATGATAATCGGTAATATGGCAGCTATAACAGTCCCAAAAGCAAGTAATAGCACGACAATGGCAATTGGTAGACCTATTGCTTCTGCGGATGCTAAATCTTTTTGACTTGCAGTATTAATATCCTCTGAAATAACTGGTCCACCAGTTATGCTGACACCGTCATCCTCTATTAGTGAACGAACTTCTTTTACGACTTCAGGAAGGTTTTCAACATTATTATTAAAATGAACCATCGCATAGGCAATACCATTCTTTTGCAAAGAGGCATCTTCTAGCGGTGACTGAATAGAATGAATGTCTTTGATATCGCCCAATTTTTGCAATGTCTCTTGTATTTTTTTATCCTCTGCGGGATCAAAGACCACTAAAACTGTATCAGCAGGTAAATCAAATGTTTTTGCTAACTCATTTATTACATAGGAATGATCAGCTTCGACAAAAAAACCATCCCCTTGGAGTTTACTTGGAAGCTGTATTGCAAACACTACCATAGCAATAAAAAGAACAAGCCATATAGCAACGATGGCCTTTGCATGAGCAGTGATGAATTTTGAGAAAGTTTTCATATTGATTATGTAGCCCCCCTTTTTAAACTAGTGTAAAGGATGTGTCACATTTTGTCGTGTGACAAAGTAAAGACTCCTGCCCATAAAAGGGCAGGAGTCAAAAAAACATCCGTTGGAGATTTTAATTTTTTGGAGCAGGCGTTTAAACGCATAGTCACTAACATTAAAAGAATAGTGATAAGCAGAAGTATATAATAGATGCCATTACAGCCGAAATTGGCATCGTGATGATCCAAGTAGTTACAATTTTACGTGCCATGCCCCAGTTTACACCACGTACACGTTGTGCTGAACCAACACCCATAATAGATGAAGAAATAACGTGTGTTGTGGATACTGGTAAGTGAACTAAAGTAGCACCAAAAATAACTGTTGCGGAAGCTAAGTCTGCAGCCACGCCATTAACTGGACGGATTTTCATGATTTTACCGCCAACAGTTTTAATAATTTTATAACCACCAATAGAAGTACCAAGACCCATAGCAGTTGCTGCAGCAGCTCGAATCCAGAAAGGAATTTCGTCCCCTGAGTGCAAGCCAGCTGCAATTAACGCCATCGTCATAATCCCCATCGCTTTTTGTGCATCGTTTGTACCGTGTGTAAACGATTGAATAGCGGCAGTAAAAATTTGCATTGTACGGAAGCCTTTATTTGTACGGTACAAATTTAAGTTTTTAAACAGTAATTTAAATAATGTCATCATAAGAAAACCGGCACAAATTGCAATGATTGGCGAAAGTACTAATGCCGTTAAGATTTTCGTAAAACCTCCATAGTTAAGTACATCGAAACCTGCAGAGGCTATGGCTGCGCCAGCAATTGAACCGATTAACGTATGGGATGAGCTTGATGGTATACCAAAATACCAAGTAAGTAAATTCCAAATAATAGCTGAGATTAACGCCGCTAATATAACGACAGAACCTGTTGTGTCACCTTGAAAGGCATTTAAAGCAAACGGATCTACAATGTCTTTTGTAAGTGCCTTTGCTACACCTACGAAGGTAATAGCACCGATGAAATTCATCGTAGCTGCCATAATAATTGCCACACGTGGTGGCAATGCTCTAGTGGAAACCGAAGTAGCGATAGCATTTGCTGTATCATGGAAACCATTAATAAAGTCAAATGTTAGGGCAAAGATGACGACCAGTACGGTTAGTATAATAATTGTGTCCATTGTAAGTGCCCAGCTCCTAATTACGCGTTACGCATGATAATTGTTTCCATTGTGTTGGCAACGTTTTGACAATAATCAGCGATATCTTCTAATTGTTCATAAATATCTTTAAACTTTATAATTCGGATTGGATCTTTTTCATTTAAAAACAATTGCTTAATCGAAGTACGTTGCACTTCATCACATTCGCGCTCATAGTCTTTAATTAAAATTGCATGTGGGCGCATGCCGATAAGATTCTTTTTCTTTAACTCTTCAGTTGCTTTAACAATTTCGTCGGCACTTTTAGAAATATAGCCTAGGAAAATACGCATAGATTCGTCAACTTCTGTCAATGAGAACATTTCAAAGTGAGCGATACAATGCTCCGTACCATCTAACACATCGTCCATACGAATCGCTAATTCTAAAATATCCTCGCGCTCGATAGGTGTCATAAATGATTTATTTAGCATCACGATTAGCTCATGAATAAGTTTATCGCCAGCTGTTTCGTAATTCTTCATTGTAATGCTAATCTCTTTCAAGTCAGCTACACTGTTAATCCGAAAATCATTTGCGTAATGTACGGCCTCTCTCATATTCTCAGCAATTTTATGCAATGCTACAAAGAAAGGGTCTTGTTTTTTTGAGTTAAGCATGTAAATCGAATCCTCCTGGATGTATATAAAATAATCGACCTTTAAACTTTACTATCATAACAAAATCTTTAGTTTATCTACATAAAATTCATCTAATCTCCATAAAACTTTACATTCCCGTAATATTTAATTTGTTCACAAATATGAATGGTATTTATTGTACTCGTTTTTATAGGTACAGAAAAAAGCCTGTAAAACAACATTTCTAAAAAAATAAAAAGCTGTTTAGTACAGAAAATAGCTTTGCGAATCATTGTTTTTTCACCACTGTTTTAGATTCAATTGTAAAGGTATTGTAAAGATGATTGGTTGTTATTAGTGTTCCCTGTTTTCTTAAGAATATCTTCACTTTTATCCTTCGATATTATTAAGAATTCTTTTCTACAATGGAGAAAGAATGTGAAGGGAGCGTTTAAACGATAATGATCCAAGTCGAAAATTTACAACATACATTTTTAATAGGGAAAAAGGGTAAGGAAAAGCGTGTGCCTGTATTAAAGGGCGTAAACTTTGAAGTGAAGCAAGGAGAGATTGTCGCAATTGTTGGCAAAAGTGGCTCTGGTAAATCAACTTTGCTACAAACTTTAGCAGGGTTTATGAAGTCTGAACAAGGCTCCATAAAGGTAAACGGACAGGAAACGGCAAAGCTTACAGAAACGGAGAGTGCAGCTTTTCGCTTGCGACAGTTCGGGTTTATCTTTCAAAACTTTCAATTGATGCCAGGCTTGACGGCGTTTGAAAATATCGAGTTACCTTTAAAATTACAAGGTACTAGCAAGGCGGTTCGAAAAGAAAAAGTAAAAAAAATAATGGAAAAGGTGGGACTAGCTGAGGTAGCAGACCATTATCCGAATGAATTATCAGGCGGTCAGCAACAACGTGTTAGTATTGCAAGAGCTTTGATTACGAATCCACCTATTTTGCTAGCAGATGAGCCGACGGGAAGTCTTGACTCTGAAACAGAGCAGGATATTTTACTGCTCATACAAAGCTTGAACCGCGAATATGGCTTAACCTTTGTCATTATTACGCATGATGAAGAAGTAGCGACGATTGCGCATCGACGTTTTCGGATGTATGATGGCGAGCTTGTAAAGGAGGATGCATAACATGTTATTTAAGGATCAATTAGACTTTGTCACACAACATATTAAGAAAAATAAATTACGCGTTTTCATGACAGTGTTAGCTGCAACAATGGGCTGTGCATTTTTGATTGTACTTGCATCCGTAGGCTTTGGCTTACAAGATTCAATTCGTAATGAAATATTATCAGATGAAAAGGTTACGAAAATCCAAGTATATGGAGACGGGCAATTTACAGACGAACAAATAGATGAAATTAAGGCGATAGAGCATGTTGAAACTGTACTTGAAACTGTATCCGTCAATGCTAGTGCGCATTCCTTTTTTGAGGATCGTGATACAAACTCCAACTTATATGTAACAAATATGAAGGATTTCGAGAAAGTTACGGGGAAACTTGCGGAAGGGAGATATCCGACAAAACCTAAGGAAATCATTGTGGGGTATCACTTTGGTCAAACATTATTAAATGATGCAGAACGTGATGTAATTCAAGATAAAAATAAGAAAGCTGAAGCGGAAGGCACCTATTATGATGGCAATGAGGAAGGTTATAAAGATTCTCTAATTGGTAAAGAAATTGAAATGTCTTTAGTACCTACTATTGCTGAAGCGACTGAGTCTGAAAAAATGACATATACCATTGTCGGCGTGACTAAAAAGCCTTCTTATGATTGGAAGATTGAGAACTCTGTTTATATGGATACTGAACAGCAAGCTGTATTAGCTGCGAACATGTCAACAACAGGCAATTTACAAGAAGATGAAATGTTCTATTCTGAATTTAATATTTTTGCAGACAGTATGGAGAATGTAAAACCTATTTTAGAGAAGCTAAAGAGCAAAGGGTACAGCGTTTTCTCTGTAACTGAACAATTAGAGCAGATGGACGTGTTCTTCCTTGTATTGAAGATTGGCTTAATATTTGTTGGGACGATCGCGGTATTGATTGCTTCGATTGGAATTTTTAATACGATGACGATGGCTGTTACAGAGCGTACACGTGAAATTGGTGTGTTAAAGGCTATCGGAGCTAGTCCAAAACTAATTCAACGCTTGTTTTTAATGGAGAGCACGTTTATAGGAATTTTGGGTACGTTGATTGCCGTAGTGATTTCATATGTCATTAGCTTCGCGGCAAATGCAGTATTACCATTAATTCTTAAAGCAGCAACGGGTGAAGAAGCTTTTAGTACAAATGACATTACGTTCTCGCTAATTCCGTGGCAGCTTGTGGTTATTGCATCAGCTATAAGTGTTGGTGTAGCAATGATTTCGGGCTACAGACCAGCACGGAAGGCAACGAAAATAGATGTTATTCAAGCATTACGACAAGAGTTATGACTTCATACATGACACTTCAATAAAATACGAAGCTACTAGCAATAGGACAGGAATATAACAAAATTTTTGTTAGCTAACTATTTCGGTCAGTTTCTTTTCTAGGCAACCTAAGTAAAAACCCGAGACACATATTTTGTCTCGGGTTTTCATAGTTATAAGTATGATTTTAGTTCATTGGCCAAAAAGGGCTTTGCATTCAACAGTGTTACAAAGGCATCATATTTGGCACGTTGTTCTAGACTAGGTTTTTTGCCAGTACGATACGCTCGTATTAAAATATTTTTAGGCGTATTTTCCATGTCTATAAACTCCAACAATTGTGCTTCATAGCCAACCAGAGATAGTATTTCAGCGCGAATGGCATCAGTTGCTAGAGCAGCAAAGCGTTCACGGACAAGTCCATGCTGTAGCATAATGTCGAGAGCCGGCGTATGAAGTTGGCGGTTTAACTCATGCTGACAACAAGGTACACTTAATATAACACTTGCCCCCCATTTGACAGCACGCGATAATGCCATATCCGTTGCTACATCACAGGCATGTAATGTCACCACCATGTCCACTGTGGACTCATCATTATAGTCGTTAATATCCCCGACTAAAAATTCAAGCTGTTCATAGCCTAAATCCTGTGCGATACGGGAGCACTCCTCAATCACTTCCTTTTTTAAATCTAAGCCAGTTACGCGAATGTCCAAGCCCTTTTCAATTTTCAAATAATGGTATAAAGCAAACGTTAAATATGATTTTCCCGAACCAAAGTCAAGAATACGAACTGGACGATCTTTAGGTAAATAGGCTAAAGCATCGTCGATAAATTCAATGAAACGGTTAATTTGCTTAAATTTATCGTACTTTTGCTTTTTAACCTTACCTTCCTCTGTTTGTACACCAAGTCGAATTAAAAATGGGTAAGGTGTCGCATCATCGAGTAAGTAGTTTTTCTTTCGATTATGCGAGAGGTTTACTGGTTTTGGTGTCGCTGTATTATTGGATTTCCATAATACTTTGTTTTTTTTCGAAAGTTGTACTTGTACTGTTTCATCCATAAAATCTATATGTGCTTGACGAAAATCTTCGAAAAAAGCTTCAAGCTTAGTCGGGAATTCCGCCAGTTGAACGTTTTCATGTTTCAAGATACGTTCATATTGGTATTCAATTTGTATATGATAAACGTCTTTTAACATTAATGGTTTTAGTTTAATACGCTTTACTTCATTGGATTTCATTCGTGGCTGACTAATTGTGGCCGCTATGAGTTGTTGTTGAAAAATTTGCTCATGCAGTTGAGCCTTCATTTCTTCAAATGTCATTTTTTCGCCTTCTTCATTGTGTGATAGATGGCAATAGTGTAACACAATTTTTAAAGTGCCACGTTAAAATCAATTTCTAACTGTTTGGATTGTGATCATGTGCGGAATAAGAGTAGATGCTTTTCGAATGATGCCGAGTAAAAGTCACAGATTGGGGCATTATATGGTAAGATGGAGAAAATTTGTCGTAGCGTCACCAAGGCGTTGGTGGGAGGTTTGTGAATGGATAGAATAAAGGAAGTCGATGTACTGCAGGAAAAGGCAATTTTAGTTGGCGTGAATTTACGTAATGATGCGCATTTTGCTTATTCCATTGAAGAGCTTACAAATTTAGCAGAAGCTTTGAATGTGGAAGTATTAGGCACCGTGACGCAAAACTTAGAGCGTGTTACGCCTTCACATTATGTGGGAACTGGTAAAATCGAAGAAATTAAAAGTTTTTATGATGAAGCGCAAGCCAATCTCGTCATTTTTAATGATGAATTGTCTCCTTCGCAAATCCGCAATCTAGAACGCGATTTAGAAACGAAGGTTATTGATCGGACGATGCTTATTTTAGATATTTTCGGTCGTCGTGCTAAAACACGTGAAGCCCAAATGCAAGTAGAATTGGCACAACTACAATATATGTTGCCACGTTTAGTCGGATTACATGCTTCACTTAGCCGTCAAGGTGGCGGCACAGGTGGCGGCTTTAAAAACCGTGGTGCCGGTGAGACAAAACTTGAGCTGGATCGTCGTAAAATTGAGGATCAGATTTCAAAAATTAAAAAAGACCTAGAGCAAGTGAAGGAACAGCGGGAGACACAGCGTAAGCAAAGACGCAAAAATGCTATACCTGTCGTATCCATTGTTGGCTATACGAATGCTGGGAAATCAACTATTATGAATCAGCTTCTTACGAAAATTGGACAAGAGGGTCATAAACAAGTATTTGAGAAGGATATGCTATTTGCAACACTCGAAACGTCTGTGCGTCAGATAGAGTTGACTGATAACAAATCATTTTTATTAACAGATACAGTGGGCTTTGTTAGCAAATTACCTCATCATTTGGTTAAGGCCTTTCGCTCGACACTAGAAGAGGCACGTGATGCAGATTTACTACTTCATGTTGTAGATGTATCCAATGAGGAACATGGTTTTATGATGGATGTCACGAATGAGACGTTAAAGGCAGTTGGCGTTGAAGGAATCCCAACTATTTATGTATATAATAAAGCGGATTTAGCAAATGTTCCTCACCCGATAATCAGTGGCGATAATATTTGGATTTCTGCAAAACAGGGTGTTGGTTTAGACGAATTATTGCAAATGATACGTCAGCATATTTTCTCTGATTATATAACATGTAAAATGCTCATTCCTTATGAACAAGGAAATGTGGTTTCTTATCTAAATGAAAAAGCAACCATTCATGAAACGGCATATGAAGAAGAGGGTACCTTATTGAAGCTTGAAGCAAAAGAAGCTGATTATGCAAAGTATCAGCAATATGTCGTTAAATAACAATGGTGGAAACAACGACGAATATCGTCGTTGTTTTTTTATGGATATAAATAATATATATATATAGAAAATTCAGATTTAATATTATTTTAGAATAATTTAATATGAGGTTGCGATAAAAGAGTAAGAAAACTTAGATATATCAATGATTTTAGCGAAAATAACTAAAATCAATCAGAATTTAATGAAAAATGACAAATTTTCAACATTTATAAAAACTGTTGATAAAGTGATGAAAACGCTTTACTATGATGAAATATAGTTTTTTATCCTTATTAATGGGTAATAATATTTTTAAGGAATAATGAAAATGGGAGAGGGTATTGTATGTCTACTAAAGATGAAATTGTAAAATCCGTCCCTCAAAATGGCTTTGTGGGACACCCTAAAGGGCTCTTTACTTTATTTTTCACTGAATTCTGGGAACGTTTTTCATACTATGGTATGCGAGCGATTCTAATTTTCTTTATGTATTATGAGTTGAATGAAGGCGGTTTAGGTTTAGATCGTGGTACAGCAAACTCCATTATGGCCATCTATGGATCACTTGTCTATATGTCAGGTATAATCGGTGGTTGGATTGCCGACCGACTTTTAGGTACGCGTAGAACAATATTTTATGGTGGCGTATTAATAATGATTGGTCATTTACTGTTAGCATTGCCTGGAGGCGTAAGCATGTTGTTTGCTTCAATGGCCTTTATTGTTATTGGTACAGGACTATTAAAACCAAATGTTTCAAGTGTTGTTGGAGATATTTATGCTGAGACAGATAGTCGTCGCGATGCAGGTTTCTCAATTTTCTATATGGGTATTAATATGGGTGCGTTTATTGCGCCGTTTATTGTCGGAACAATTGGACAAAAGTATAGCTTCCATTTAGGATTCGGTTTAGCAGGTATTGGTATGCTAATTGGTTTAATCGTTTATAAGGCAACGGAGAAAAAATATTTAGGTTTAGCAGGCTTACAGGTAAATAATCCATTAAAGCCGGAAGAACGTAAAAAAGTATTTACGCAATTCGGCATTATTGCCTTACTTATAATAATTGCAGGTGCGATTGGCATAAAAACGGGCGTACTAACAATGAATGTCTTTAGTCTAATCATTACTGCATTGGGTATTATCATTCCAACAGTGTTCTTTATCTACATGTATCGCAGCGAGAAAACAACGAAGGATGAAAAATCTCGTCTGCTTGCTTATATTCCGCTATTTATATCTGCTGTTATGTTCTGGGCAATCCAAGAACAAGGGGCAACTATTTTAGCAACGTATGCAGATGAGCGTACTCGTTTAAACATTGGAGGTTTTCATCTTCAATCGTCTTGGTTTCAATCTTTAAACCCATTATTCGTTATTACCATGGCTCCGTTATTCGCCATGCTATGGCTAAAATGGGGCGATAAGCAACCGACGACACCACGTAAGTTTTCTTACTCATTATTCTTTGCGGGATTATCATTCCTAGTGATGATGATTCCAGCGCATCTATCTGATGGACAAGCATTGGTGAGTCCTTGGTGGTTAGTGCTGTCATTCTTCTTAGTCGTGGTAGGAGAATTATTGCTATCACCGGTAGGTCTTTCAGCTACAACGAAATTAGCACCACAGGCTTTTGCGGCACAGACAATGTCACTATGGTTCTTAACAAGCGCCGCAGCGCAAGCCATTAACGCACAGCTTGTAAAGGTATATGAAGTCGTAAGTGAATTCACATACTTTGGCTTTTTAGGTTTATTGTCGATCGTTATTGGTGTGATCTTATTATTGCTTTCACCAATTATATCTAAGGCAATGCGTGGTATTAATTAATAAAAGGATGTCAGGGTAGTCTAGTGATGGACTGCTCCGGGCATCTTTTTTTGTGTTTCGGGTGGTTGATTTGCTAAGTAAGGGCATAAGTTTCTGTGTAGAAAAGAAATTTTTTCCGTTATAATAATCTTAATAGTATGAAAATTAAAGGGGTGGTTGATATGAAAGAAGAGTTGGATCGCTTGAGGCCAAGGTTAATGGAGATTTTTACGTATTTACATGCACATCCAGAGAAAAGCTGGTATGAGATAGAAACAACTAATTATATTATTGATCTACTAACGCGTGAAGGATTTTCTCCAAAACGCTTTAAAAATTGTACAGGACTTTATGTGGACGTAGGAGAAGGTAAGCCAAAGGTTGGTTTGCGTACGGATATTGATGCGTTGTGGCAGGAGATAGATGGTGAGTTCCGCGCCAATCACTCATGTGGGCATGATGGACATATGACGATGGCCATTGGTGCTCTATTACTGTTGAAAGAACAACCTCAATCATTCAAAGGCACGATTCGTGTAATTTTCCAACCAGCAGAAGAAAAAGGAACTGGTGCGTTAGCTATTCTACAAGAAGGAATAATTGATGATCTAGACTATTTATTTGGTGTTCATGTAAGACCTGTGCATGAACTAGAGGATGGTGCATATTGTGCTGCGTTGTATCATGGCGCTTCAAGGCTGCTTGAAGGAGAAATTATTGGTGAGGATGCTCATGCTGCAAGACCTCATCTTGGTGTCAATGCAATCGAGGTAGGGGCAAAGATTATTGAAGATTTGCGTACGATTCATACCGACCCTATGATTCCTGTTTCGATAAAAATGACGAAGTTTCAAGCAGGGGGAGGGTCGGGCAATATAATTCCTGGAAGAGCATCTTTCACCATTGATATACGAGCACAACAAAATGATGTCATGGATACACTCGCTCAAGGTGTAAAGAGAGTAGTAGATTCTTCAAAAATCTTGCATAAAGTTCAAATTGAATTACGTACTGTTGCAAATATTGTGGCGGCAGAGGTAGATGCAAGTGCGCAAGATATTATGGAGCAGGCGATTGTGCAAGCGACAGGTTTATCGAATTTAAGAAAGCCTATTCGAACACCAGGGGGTGAGGATTTCCACCATTATGCTGTTCAACGACCACATTTAAAGTCTACAATGCTAGGTCTAGGCTGTGGTTTAACACCAGGACTACACCACCCGAAGATGAAATTTAAGCAGGCAAGACTTGTCACTGGGGTTGAAATTCTTACAAAGGCTGTATTGATGGCTTTAAAAACAGGGAATATAGAGGAGGCGTCAGTATAATGTTAGAAAAAGTATGTATAAAGAAAGTAATAACACCTGTAGAAATTGCAAAAGTGCAACACTTAAATGCAGAAATATGGGGGAGTCAGGCAATTCCCTCTCACCAGTTGCTCGCTGTTGTGCAAAATGGGGGATTATTGCTTGGTGCATATTTAGAAGATCAACTGATTGGTTTTAATTATTGCTTTGTTGGCTATCAAGAAGGAAAAATGTATCTCCACTCGCACATGATTGGCGTGAAGAAAACATATCGTGAACAAGGTGTAGGGGAATTATTAAAGCATGCACAACAAGATTATGCAAAAGAGAATGAGTTTCAGCTTGTGCGCTGGTTATTTGATCCTTTGGAAGCACGGTTGGCTAATTTATCTTTCTTGAAATTAAATGCCATTAGCTATCAATATAAAACGGATTATTATGGTCCATTACAAGATGATTTTAATGATGGGCTACCTTCAGATCGACTTATTGTTGAATGGTGGGTTGAGCGCAACCATGTAGACGATTGCTTAGATGAATTAGAAGAAAGTGCAGAAGAAATTGTTCCTTGGTCAATGACGGTGGATGGACTCCCAGTACTTGATAAAGATGGTGAATTTCAGCATGACCGAGTATTTATTAGGGATGCTTACTTATTAGCAATTCCTCAATATTTACAAAAAATGAAAGTAGAGAGTCCGAAGCTTGCGGAGGATTGGCGATATAAGGTTCGTACAATTTTAACGACCTTATTCGAACAGGAGTATGCTATCGTTCGAGTGAAAAAACACAAGGAATATGTGAATTTTTATCTGTTAGTTAGACGCTCTTTATTAGCCTTATAATAAGGATAAGGAGTGAATGCTTATGAGAATAGAAGAAATTACAATTAGACATTTGAAAATGGCGATGAAAGCCCCATTTAAAACAAGTTTTGGTACGATTCATGAAAAAGAATTATTACTTCTAGAAGTGAAGGATGTATCAGGAACGATTGGATGGGGAGAAGCGGTAGCCTTTGTAGCACCGTGGTATACAGAGGAGACTTTAAAAACGATATGGCATATGCTAGAGGACTTTTTAATGCCTACCTTGCTACATAAAGATATTGTGCATCCGGATGAGGTCGGTGCTATGTTTGCCTCTATCCGGCGAAATTGCATGGCAAAGGCTTCGATTGAAGGAGCGGTTTGGGATATATATGCACAGCAAACGAAGCAGTCTCTTGCCCACGCATTAGGCGGAAGTAAGGAAATGATTGAGGTGGGAATTAGTGTAGGGATTCAATCGTCCACCGAGAAGTTAATAGATTTGATAAAAGGCTATGTGGAAATGGGTTATAAACGTGTAAAAATAAAAATAAAACCAGGTCAAGATGTTGAAGTGATTCGTGCTATTCGTGCTGAATTCCCAGACTTGCCTTTAATGGCGGATGCAAATTCTGCCTATACTTTACATGACATTGAGGTGTTGCAGCAACTTGATGCATACAATTTACTAATGATAGAGCAGCCACTTGCAGCTGACGATATCATCGATCATGCTAAGCTACAAGAGCAGTTGAAAACGCCAATTTGTTTAGATGAAAGTATAACGTCTATGGAAGATGTTCGAAAGGCCATAGAACTTGGCAGCTGTGGTGTCATAAATATTAAAATTGGACGGGTCGGTGGCTTAACTGAAGCCAAGAGAATTCATGACTTGTGTCAAGAAAAAGATATTCCTGTATGGTGTGGCGGTATGTTAGAGGCTGGTATAGGACGAGCGCATAATATTGCCTTAACATCACTCGCTAATTTTGTATTGCCCGGAGATACAGCGGGTTCAAGCCATTATTGGTATGAAGATATTATTACGCCTGAAGTGATCGTAGAAGGTGGCTATATTCGTGTTCCACAGACTATTGGCATGGGGTATACGCCGAATATGAACGTCATTGAAAAATTGACAATCAGCAAGAAAATCTACAAATAGAATCATTCATTAGCAGGAGTCGTAGTATCTGCTAGCAAGGGATCAATAAACGGGGAGAGAATTGATTGAAAAAGAGTTTGCAAATCGGTGGTGCCTATGTAGGAATTATCGTCGGTGCGGGGTTTGCATCAGGGCAGGAAATCGTGCAGTACTTTACGAGCTATGGCTATAAGGGGATTTTTGGAGCACTTATTGCCACATTAGGATTTGCCTTTGTAGGAATGTGTATTGCGCAAATTAGCTCAAGACTGCGTACAACATCGCATAAGGATCTAATTTATCAAATTTCAGGTAATGCTGTGGGCTTTGTGATGGATTATTTACTGTCGCTCTTCTTATTTGGCGTGGCTGTTATTATGTTTGCTGGAGCGGGTGCTACATTTGAGCAAATGTTTGGTTTACCTATCTGGATGGGGAGTATTTTTATGATAACCCTAACCATTGTCACAGTGATGATGAATGTGCAAAGTGTCATTAACATTATCGCCATTGCTACACCCTATTTGCTAGCAGTCGTAACAGTTATAGCAGTTTATTCATTAGCCACGATGGAATTATCCTTTGCAGAACAAGTTGTGATTGCTGAACAACAATTACGAGTAGAATCTAAAAGCTGGTGGGTCACTGCTTTATTATACATGTCCTTTAATATTGGTGTATGTTTCTCACTTCTTACCGTGATGTGTGGATCTATACGAAATGAAAGAGTTGCTGGAATGGGAGGCATTATCGGAGGAATTCTACTAGGAGCATTAATCTTACTCATTAATCTCTCACTACTTGCCAAGATGAATATCGTAGCTGGATTAGATATCCCGATGCTCGCCTTAGCGAATGAAATACATCCGATAATTGGTCTAGTAATGTCACTATCATTGCTAGGCATGATTTATAATACAGCAGTTGGGATGTTTTACTCGTTCATGGTACGCTTCTTTAAACCGAAAAAGCCTAGCTTTAAGGTTGCTGTAATCTTCTTAGGTGCATTAGGTTTTTTAGCAAGTCTTGCAGGTTTCACAACACTCGTATCGAAATTATATGCTGTGATGGGTTATCTAGGTTTTATCTTAGTTGCGGCAATTGTTTTTGCCTGGTTAAGAGGAATACGTCGATTAGCTTGATTCATAAGGTGATTGAGAAAAGTAAAATACTTTATTCTCAATTACCTTTTTTATTTGAATAAATAACTTGTGGAAGTTCGAATTGTTTTTGTCTTGAAAAAAGTTATAAATGTCGATAAATCATCATTTACACTTGATTTTTAATCAATGCAAAATAAAACGAGAATAATTCTCATTTGAAGGTTGACTGATATTCCAAACACGCTTATAATGAGAATCGTGAGTAATGATAATCATTTTCACTAGAAAAAGGTTAACTTACAAAAATGAATCTACCGGGGATTACAATGAAAATAAGATATCTTTTAACAGCAACTGTTGTGTTGTCTATCGTGTCGTTGTTTATCGGTGTAGTGGATATTAAGCCGAGTGACCTATTAGACTTCGAATCAGAGGAAACTAGACTTTTTTTAATTAGTCGTATACCGAGACTTGCGGCAATATTGCTTGCAGGGGCAGGTATGAGTATTGCTGGTTTAATTATGCAAAGCTTAAGTAGGAATAAGTTCGTGTCGCCGACGACAGCAGGAACTTTAGACGCAACGAAATTAGGTGTACTAATTTCAATGATGTTTTTCTCAAATGTCACGTACTTTCAAAAAATTTCCTTCGCTTTCATATTTGCTTTAGCCGGCACGTTATTATTTATGCAAATATTAAATCGAATCAAATTTAAAGATGCGATATTTATACCGCTTATTGGCCTAATGTTCGGAAATATTCTTTCGTCGATCACGACATTCTTTGCGTACAAGGCGGATATTATCCAAAACATTTCTGCATGGTTACAAGGGGATTTTTCATTAATGATGAAAGGTCGTTATGAGCTTTTATACATAAGTGTACCTGTACTGATTTTAGCTTACATTTATGCAAACCGCTTCACTGTTGCTGGCATGGGTGAGGATTTTGCCAAAAATCTTGGTCTTTCTTATAAGTTTGTTTTAAATTTTGGTTTAGTGTTAGTAGCACTTATCTCAACAACTGTGGTGTTGACGGTTGGGGTTATTCCATTCCTTGGTTTAATCGTTCCAAATATTGTTTCGCTGTTCAAAGGAGATAATTTAGCGAAGACATTACCCCATACAGCATTGTTAGGTATGTCATTCCTATTATTCTGCGATATTTTAGGCAGGATATTAATTTTTCCTTATGAAATTCCGATTAGCATGACAGTCGGTGTTATCGGAAGTGCAATCTTCCTATTTATGTTGTTTAGGGGGAAAGCATATGCGTAATAGTAAGAAGCTATTAATTTTAGTTGGACTAGCTATAGTTTTTATATTGCTCTATGTGTTTTATGAACTAAATGGCAACTATCATTACGCATTCCCACGTCGCTTAATTAAAGTGGTGGCAATGACGTTAACAGGTATAGCAATCGCATATTCGACAGTTGTTTTTCAAACGATTACACATAATCGTATTTTAACGCCAAGTGTAATGGGTCTCGATGCATTATATATGATGGTTCAAACAATTATCTACTACTTCTTTGGCTCAATGTCGGTGTTCGTTATTAATGCACAATATAATTTTTTACTAGCTGTTTCAGCAATGATTATTTTTGCATTAATTTTCTATCGTGTGTTATTCAAAGAAGGAAAGCGTCCAATTTACTTCTTGCTGCTTGTCGGCATGATTGTTGGAACGTTTTTAGGAAGCGTTACAACGTTCTTCCAAGTGTTAATTGATCCCAATGAGTTCTTAAGCTTACAAAGTAAAATGTTTGCAAGCTTCAACAATGTTAATTCTGATTTAGTATGGCTAGCAGGTATTGTTATTTTAATTGCCTTTATTTTTGGCTGGCGTCACATGAGCCAACTTGATGTTATGTCTCTTGGTCGTGATACAGCAATTAACTTAGGGGTACCATATGACAAACTTGTACAACGTATGCTTATACTTTCCTCAATATTAATTGCCGTTTCTACAGCGTTAGTTGGGCCAATTACGTTCTTCGGCTTAATTGTAGCGAATTTATCGTATCAGTTTTTTAAGACTTACAAGCATTCTGTAATAATTGCAGGCTCTTGTATTATGAGTATTGTTGCTTTAGTCGGTGGTCAGTGGATTGTCGAGCGTATTTTCAACTTCGATACAACACTTAGCGTTATTATAAACTTTGTAGGTGGCGTATACTTCATCTATCTATTACTGAAGGAAAGTAGGTCAGCAGGATGATCCAAGTAAAAGAAATTTCAAAGTATTTTGGAAAAAAACCGGTCATTCAAGATGTCAGCGTAGAGGTTGCAACAGGAAAAATTACATCCTTTATTGGTCCAAATGGTGCTGGTAAATCAACGCTGCTTTCAATGGTAAGCCGTTTACTTAATGCAGACACTGGGGAAGTATTACTCGATAAATCGGATGTACGTCGTTGGAAATCAGATGATTTTGCAAAGCGCGTATCGATTTTAAAGCAGTCAAACTATATGAATGTGCGCCTAACAATTCGTGAACTTGTATCTTTTGGCCGTTTCCCCTATTCAAAAGGAAATTTAAAACCAGAGGATGAAGTAAAAGTAGATGAGGCACTTCAATATATGAATTTAGATGATCTCCAACATAATTATTTGGATGAATTATCAGGTGGTCAGCGTCAACGTGCCTTTATCGCAATGGTGATTGCACAAGACACAGACTATATCTTACTCGATGAGCCACTGAACAACTTGGACATGAAGCACTCGGTGCAAATTATGAAAATTTTGCGCAAATTGGTTGACGAGTTAGGAAAAACGGTTGTCATTGTATTACACGATATTAACTTTGCCTCGGTGTACTCTGACCATATCGTAGCATTAAAAAATGGACGCGTTGTCAAAGATGGTCCAACGCATGACATCATTAATTCGGATGCGCTTAAGGAAATCTATGATATGGATATCCCTGTTCAAGAACAGAACGGTTGTCGTATTTGCGTGTATTTCAACTCTTAGTAACAAAGATGATCTAGGTCATCTGAAAAATATAAAACAATAAAAGGAGCAATTTTACAATGAAGAATTGGAAATTACTTACAGTATTAATGGCTATGATGCTATTAGTATTAGCTGCGTGTGGTTCAAAAGACGACGCAAAAGAAGATAAAGGTTCAACAACAGATAATAAACCTGCTGAGGAACAAAAGGACGAAGCAACTGCTTACCCACTGACAATCCCAGGTAGCACATCTGGTGAAAGCACTTTTGCTGAAATCACACTTGATAAACAACCAGAAAATGTTGTTGTTTTTGATTATGGTTTCCTTGATACTTTAGATGCTTTAGGCGTTGAAGTTGCAGGTGTTGCACAAAAATCAGTTCCTGAATATTTAAGTAAATACACAGATACAACTTATGTAAATGTTGGTTCTTTAAAAGAGCCTGATTTTGAAGCATTATCTTCTATGAATCCAGATATTATTTTCATTTCTGGTCGTCAAGCATCTGCTTATGAAGAATTATCTAAAATTGCGCCAACTGTATTCATTGGTGTAGATGACGCTGATTTCGTAAACTCTTTCAAAACAAATACTGAATTAGCTGGTAAAATCTTTGGTAAAGAACAAGAAGCTGCTGATGCATTTGCTGCATATGAAGCAAAAGTAGAAGAAATCAAAGCTAAAACTGCTTCTTCTGAAGAAAAAGCTTTAATCGTTTTAGGTTCTGAAGGTTCATTATCTGCATATGGTCCTGGATCACGTTTTGGTGTAATTCATGATGTATTTGGTGTAAAACCTGCTGATGAAAAAATTGAAGTATCTACACATGGTTCAAACGCATCATTCGAATATGTACGTGATACAAATCCTGATGTTTTATTCGTGGTTGACCGTGATGCTGCAGTAAATCCTGAAGGTGAATCAGGTACAAAAGCTGCAATCGAAAACGAAATCGTTGGTGCTACTAATGCAGCGAAAAACGGTAAAATTTTCTATCTAGATCCACAATACTGGTACCTATCAGGTGGCGGTGTTACATCTGAAACTGCAAAAGCTGACGATGTTTTAAAGGCGTTTAACTAATATGTTTGTACAAATTAAACGTATGGTCGTAACAGAAGGTAATGCGGAGAAAATCGTTGAGCGCTTTGGTGCAAAAAAGGACAGTCCATCATTATTGGAACAACAACCAGGTTATATTGACAAGCAAGTATTAGTAAAGAAAGTTCGCCGTGGAGACGAAGAAGTGCTAATTATGGTTCGTTGGGAATCGGAAGAGGCATGGAAGAACTGGGAAAAGAGCCCTGAGCATATCGCTGGTCATAAAGCAAATGCAGGGAAGCCAAAACCCGATTATTTCGTTGAAAGTGGACAAGAAGTATATTATGTAAAAGGTTAAAAAAAAGGCCCTGACAATTTGTCAGGGCTTTTTTTAGTGTTCTATTATTTCACAAGTATAATTTTTTTTATTCACAAGTAAATGACCAAGAAATTGATAAAAACTCTTTACTTACTTGAGGAAAGCCCTTGTTTTCAAAACATGTATCCGTTATAAGTATAATCTCTTTATGAACAAAGTAGGAGTTAATATATAAGCAAATTATACCTGCGAGAACGGCTAATAAACTTATAATTAAAAAGCTCTTCTTTAGGTTTACAATCATTCAAGTCCTCCTCCGTTTGATTTAGGTTGTGTGAATGTTTAATGATGGAATTTGATAGGAGGTTGAGAAGTACTAGTACCTATATTGATTTCCGTAATTATTTGAGTTGTAAAAAACCTTTCTTGAAATTCAATTAAAGCATAAATTTGTTCTGTCGTATAAGGTTGGTTTGAAACAACAAGTCTGTCTTCTATATCATCATTTCTTTTAATAACGGCTATTACTTTTCCTTCATAGGTTTCCAACGGTTCAAACTCACCAAGAATATATGCATCTATTTCTCCACCGTCTCCAGTAATAGTGTTTGGGATAAATCCATAATTGACGAGATAAACAAAATTATATTTAGGATGTTTTGAACCTAAAGGTCTGTCTATCTTTACTTTTACCTGTGTATAAAGAAAATTCACTATCATACAAAACCTCCTTTAAGTTGACTTATTATTGATGACTGAACTAAACTGTAAAACTTGATAAAGGCAAAAGGTATATGTATCTGTCAGTTTTAAATAATAATATAGAAGAATTCCTTACAAATTCCATCCGTTACTCTTGATGCTTTTAATATCCGAATATTAAAATAAAAGGTATTTATATCCTTTAATTGTTGTTATAATAATATTATTTACCATAACAGTTAATTTAATCCTATCATTACCGATATCGTCATTTCAATGGTGAGTTTCCGCCATTTTTCTGGCGGGCATGGGCGTATTAGTGGCGCGAATTGGCGGGCTTGAAGCGAATGCCGCCATTTTTAAGCGAAGTGTCTCGAGACGATAAAATAATTTTGAAAAGTTACAGTTCAAAACGACCGTTTTAAAAAGGGAATACATAAAATATCTAAAGTTTGCTAGTATTAATTGGTATTAATATATATAATATTTATTAATATATTAAACGGAGGAGAGGACTATTGGAGTGGTTAGATAATCGAATTAATGAATCATTGGACATTCTTATTGAATCAGAGACATTGATAGGTATGGAACTACGGGAAATGCTAAATAGCTTTAAAAATGAGAAAAAAGCAGTTGGTTATTCTTTCGGTAAATTATGTATCTTTCATTATGAAGCATTTACGGACTGTTTGAATGAAGACATTTACAAAGTTGCAGCAGCTATTGAACTACTTATTCTTTCTTTTGATATTATTGATGATTTGCAGGATAAGGATACAGACAATAGTTGGAGTAATACACCTGAGTTATCGTTAAATATTGCAATAGCTATGCTTGTTATGGCATCCAAAAGTATCCGTGAGACTTCCTTTAGGCACCGAGATTTAGCTGTAGAAATCCTTGAGAAATATGCTTTGCTCAGTATAAATGGTCAGCAGCTAGATTTACTCAATGGTTGCCGTGAAGAGCAATCGTATTTACAGATGATTGAGCAAAAATCAGGTTCATTGACGGCAATGTGTTGTTTAATTGGTGAAGCGCTTGCAAAAGGTATAGTGTCTACTCGGGTTGAGGGATATGGGAAATACATAGGCATTATTCAGCAAATTAAAAACGATATTCAAGGCTTGAAGACATGGGGACGAAAAAATGACCTTTTAAACAAAAAATATTCATTGCCAATTATTTATCTTTTATCAAAGGAAAATAATGTTTCGAAATTGGTTATGAACTATTATAATGGTGATATAGTTACACATTTAGATAATAATGCTTTAGAAAAAGAGTTGACTGCTGGTGGGGCTATACGCTATGCAATGTCAATCAAAAATATCTATAAGTATAAAGCGTTAGATGATCTCGAATATGTGGCTTTGAGTAATACCAGTAAAGAGTATTTAAAAAAACTAATGAAATGAGGAGAAATTGTATGATGAATGTAATTCAGTATTTAGAAAAAAACCCATCCCTAGTTGAGCTATTAAAAGAACAAAAAGCTTCATTAATTGGAATTTCCGCAATTGAACAAAAGGCAATATTAGAGTCTTTTGAAGAAGAAGTATGTGTAGAAAACGGTCTTTGGAATTAATAGATATTAAAAAGAAATATTTTTGGCTTGTTATAAGTATTTATTTAGTATTGGGTTGTTATCTACTTTATGTTACTTATAGCAAGCCTTATTTGGGTTTAGTGGTAAAAGAAGAAACTGAACGTTGGATTATATCAGACCCATACTATAAAGAATGGGCCAATGGAAACGATATATCATCAGGGGATGTTGTTTTAAAAGTAAATGGTGTTCTAATAGATAATGTACCTAATGTAAAATATGATAATATTGTCCGTACCGCAAAAGCATTAACGATACAGAAGCCTAATGGTCAAATAATAGATGTACAAATAAGTAATTTTGATATACCTGAGCAATTTTATTACTTATTGATAATTCCTCTTTGTTATTTTCTTTTAACCTTAATTATTGCTTTTTATTTGTACTATAAACAAAAAAACACACCACTTTTAAGTTGGCTCATCTTATTTATGCTCCTAGTTTCTTTCGCATATGTTAGTATTGGCGCGTCGGGTAGTTTGAATAAAATAGGGATTATAGTTAATCGTAGTAGTATGATACTTTGCTTAGTAGTACTACTTAATTTTATGAAAAGTTACTATTCTTTTTTAAAGACCAATTGGTTGTTTGCTAATAATATTAAACTATTTTATATTGTACCGGTCATTGCTATATTATTTAGCATAATCAGTATTATCTATCCATCTACCAATAATTTTCTTTCTAATATCGTATTAGCAAGTTTCTTCGTCTTACTCTTATTAATTCTTAGTATTTTATTACTAAGCTATATAAAATATAAAACACCACAATTAAAAATATTATTAATTAGTATAATGATCCCTTTCTTACCATTTCTATTTTTGTACGCGTTGCCTAATATCTTATTCCGTCAATATATACTTTCAGCTGAGGTAAGTGCTTTGTTTTTATTACTAATTCCTTTTAGCTTTATTTTTTCGCAGCTTACGGAACGTCTTTTTGATATAGAATATCATATTTCACGTCTTCGCTATTATCTTATCTTTTCGCTAATATTTACTGTTTGGTTTATTTTTGGTCTCTATTGGATTGCTGGTAAGTTATTATCTTTTACTGTTTTGTCAGGAATTTTCTTCTTCACTTTCGTATCGTTGATTATTCTTTTTTACATAAAAGAAAAAGTAGATTATCGAAAGCGTAAAATATTGTTTTCAACAAAGGGAGATTATATTCATCAGCTATACACAGCAGTAGATAAGATAGGAAAAACAATTAGAATAGAAGAACTTTTAGGGAAATTCGCTCAGGAGGTTTCACTTCACCTTGAGCTTGAGCAAGTATATGTATTAACCTATAAATATGATTCAAATCAATTCACTTCAACGGGTGAGGGGAAAATTCCTATTAATCCAGACCTAATGGAAGATTTAAGGTTAGGTGAAATACGAAAGGTTGACACAGTTTATCTAGCCTTCCTCCACCAAGATACTCATTGCAAAAGGGTCCTAGTATTAGGGCATAACAATTCAATTCATTTAAAAGACGAAGAACTATTATGGCTTGAATTGCTATTATTATACGTAAATAACTTTATTGAGAATACAAAGATGGTAGAAGAATTGTTAGAGGAACTAAAGCATATGAAGCAAGCAGATGATGGTCAACTTCCTTGGCTAAACAAGCTATTATGGTTAAGATTTGAAGAAGAAAAATATCAATTGGCTCAAGAACTACATGATACAAATTTACAAGAACAGCTTCATATTGCCCGAGAAGTTAATGTACTTATTCATGCGAAGGATACCATCGAAATTCAACAAAAGCTTGGAAAAATTCATGAACAAATGATAGCATCCTTGCATGATTTAAGAGCATATTGTGAAAATTTAAAGCCTCCTTTATTAGACACTTTAGGATTGAATGCTGCACTGGAGAAGCTAATTCGTAAGGTGGCAGAAAGATCTAATTATGATTTAATTTATACAATTGATCGCCTCTATCTAGAGGATGAGCGAATGAATTTAATGATATATCGACTTTTTCAGGAATTGCTCAACAATGCGTTAAAGCACTCCTATGCTACAATTGTTGAAATACATCTCAAAGAAATGACGGATGGATTCGAAATAACCTATACGGACGATGGTGTAGGTTGTAATGTAGAAGACATTAGACAAACCGATTCCATGGGGATAAAGGGTATGCAGGAACGAGTAAAAGCCTTTAATGGGCATTTTTATATAACCTCAGCTATCAATGAAGGGATGTCTATTCGGATATCAGTAAAAGAAGGAAGTGACACACTTGATTACAATGCTCATAGTGGATGATCACCCTATAGTTTTAGAGGGAACAAAGAATTTATTTAAAGAAGATGACGATATCGTAGTTGATACGGAAAGCGATGCTACATGTGTACTGAAGAGAATTAAAGAAAGACCTTATCATATTTATTTAATTGATATAAATATGCCACTAGAAAACGGTATTACCTTAGCTCGCAATATCAAGGCAATACAATCCAATGCTGCGATTATTCTTTACACAGGTGACGATATTACCGATTATTATTCACTTATTTTAGAGCGGAAAATAGAAGGGATATTAGCTAAAACAGCATCTAAGGAACAAATTTTGCGAACAGTGCGTGCAATCGGCAGCGGTGAAATCGTTCTTCCTATTAATTTCTTGGATTTTCTAGACAATCGATTTAAATTACAGGATGCAAAGCTTGATATTCATTTAAATGAAAAAGAAAAGAAAATATTAAGACTTATTGCAGAGGGGCATACGAATAGAGCTATTGCTATTGAATTAAATATTCCGCAGCGTACAACTGAGAGATATTTAACACAATTGTTTACTTTATTAAATGTAGATTCTCGAACGGAAGCTGTGGATCTTGCGGAAAGAATGAATTTACTGTAAAACTATAATATGCTATGATATTCAAAAATGTAATATATTTCAAACTAGAATAAATGCCAATTTACCACCAAATTAATTACTATATTTTCCTTTGGTTAAATGAAACATATTTACGTTATAAAATACCTATATATTTTTAAAAACACCGCCAATTTTTGGCGGTGTTTTTCTTAAGTCCGCCAATTCACGCCAAAAAACCCTCTATTGTCCGCCAAAAAAATGGCGTAAACCCGACATTGAAATATCGGTGTAAGTGCTGTTACGCTTAAGATAATCGTGGTTAAGTAAATTTGCTGTAGTGAGTAATAATACAAAATATGATTTCGTTTAAAGTAAGCTGCCTGGCTATCTATGAATAAAGTAGACTATGTTAGATTTCCTAAAAAATGTTACTAGCTAGACAACATACTTCACGATAAAACTTTATATAAAGGTAGGCGTATATTTTGAAAGTAGAACTTGAAAATTTATTTTCTATAGATGAATCTAGTCAAGATCAAGTCATTAAAGTTTATAATCGCTATGGTATTTTTATAGATGCGCCTGAAATAAGAAAACGAAACTTAAAAGCATCCTTCAATCCAATTTTTACATTAAATGAAGATGTAACATATGAACACGTGGCAGACTTATATAAATCTTTAGAACATGAATTAGGCATTGTTTCAATTGGTGAACGATTTTATTTCGACTTTTCAGATAGCGAATATGAACAAGCATCATTATTTACGTTAAATTCTACAGGAAACTCCCCAGAAATGTTTTTAGATGATAGAGGAACCTTATTTTCTATAAGCACATATTGTCATCATTGTGGTCTAATGGAGAAAGAACAACTTTCTCCATTAGTAATTGACACATCAAAAATAGAGGATCGCCATCTCGTACATGTTAGCGGTTTTTGGGTAGCTTCAGAGAGATTAGTAACATTAATGAAACAAGAGAGCATAGAAGGCTATGATCTTCTAGAAGTAATCCATCAGGGTCCAGAAAGAGGAAGGCAACCTGCTTATCAAATAATACCAAAACAGATACTTCCGACATGTAGCTCTGAAAGAGTTAAATTGTATTTTGCGACAGAGCAACCGCCATGTCGATGTGGGCTAAGTGGAGTTATCAATGGTCCTGATATTTATAATCGAAATGCTATAACGAACTTAAAGGGAGATGTTTTCTTTTCAGCTGAATGGAGTCATGATGGAAGATATCTTTACAGAAAAACATTATTCAGTAGAAAGTTTAGAGAATTAATTATAAAAAATAATATTTCTCGAGAAGTTAAGGGAGAAAAGGATCGTAATTTCGGGCCAAAAGATTGGTTATTTGATCCTGTTTTATTTAAGTAACTTTCGTTGGGTAATGACATTCTTTAAGATGAGGAAGTGTTTATTTTGTTTAGAAAAATACTACCTATAATTGTAATTTTATTCATTGTGGCATTGGCTCTTTCAAATTATTTCTATAAACCGAATGAAGAAACGATTGTAATTGCACAAGGTAAAGAGTGCAAATTTATGTTGAAAGGTTATGAAGAGTTATTGCTTTTGCTCCTCTAATTGCATGTATATATGATATGATGTGAAAAAACATAGCGTGAATGTGCTTAGAGGGGAAAGAAAATATGAAAAATTGGGCATATCCATTGGCGATTTTAACGCTTGTTGCCTTTTTTGTATTACGTGCAACTTATCAGAGTGAGACTATACAAAACTTTGATACCAAAATGGCAGATATCTTATTCGGCAATCGTTTAATTGAAGTTTTTCATTATATCGGAGAGCCCCTATTTGTAGTATCTGTAGCGATTGTGTTAATGGTGTATTTAGCTTGGAAGATGAAAAATTACCGTGGGTTAGTATTTGTTCTATTAACATTTGCAGCAGGGAATATACTAAACCAATTATTGAAAAAGTGGGTGCAGCGACCACGACCTGAAATTGAAGATCAGTTAACATCCTTTAGTTTTCCATCAGGACATTCCATGTCAGGTATCCTATATCTATTTGCTACGGCTTATATTTTATCGGAGAATAATAAGAAGGTACGTAAAATACAATTGTGGGTTGGGGCGATTGTGCTAACAATACTCATTGGTATGTCACGTGTAGCAGGGGCTCGTCATTTTGCATCGGATGTACTAGCAGGATGGAGCGTCGGTTTTACGTGGTTCATCATTTGTGTCATATGGTATGAGCGACGTAAGCGAGCAATTCAAAAAGCGAATATGTAGTCAATATTTAGGAAGTGGCACTTTTATTCTTTAGAATAGAGTGCTGCTTTTTTTTATCTGGAAATTCAAGGAATTCATTGTGGAATAATATTAGCCTAGTAAAAAAGAATTGCACATAGGAAACTTCTAAGTTAAGATGAGTACAATAACATAAAGGGTAAAGGAAGAAGGGAATGGAAGGAAATGTATTATTGGCATTAGGGTTAACGCTCTTTGCCGGACTTGCAACAGGAGTAGGTAGTTTAATAGCGTTTTTCACATCAAGAACAAATACAAAATTCTTATCAGTAGCACTTGGCTTTTCAGCAGGCGTTATGATTTACGTATCACTTGTTGAAATTTTTGTGAAGGCCAAAGATGCTTTAACGAATGCATTAGGTACAACCAATGGTTATTGGATGACAATTGCAGGCTTTTTTGGTGGCATGCTATTTATTGCGTTGATTGATAAGTTTATTCCAAAAGCTACAAATCCACATGAAGTAAAATTAGTTGAGGATGTAAATGCTGTAAAGCCTCAGGTCGATCAGGATCATTTAATGAAGATGGGGCTGTTTACGGCACTAGCGATAGGGATTCATAATTTCCCAGAGGGTATTGCCACATTTATGTCTGCCATAAATGATCCAAATGTCGGAATTGCTATTGCGATCGCTGTAGCGATTCATAATATTCCAGAGGGCATTGCGGTATCGGTCCCGATTTTTTTTGCAACAGGAAATCGTAGAAAAGCTTTTAAGTTATCTTTTTTATCAGGGTTGGCAGAGCCTGTAGGTGCTCTAGTTGCGTTCTTATTATTAATGCCTTTTTTAACCGATGTCATGTTTGGTATTGTATTTGCGGGAGTTGCGGGGATAATGGTATTCATTTCATTAGATGAATTACTGCCAGCTGCACAAAGATACGACGAAACACATTTATCGATGTATGGCTTAGTAGCTGGAATGGCTGTAATGGCTGTAAGTTTAGTGTTACTAGCATAAATGATTACTTCGGAATTTGGTATGTTTCTCGATTAACGATATAGTAAAAGGAATCTAGCAAACAAATCAGCTAGATTCCTTTTTTTAAGCTTCTACAAGCTCTTTAACGGCTTCCAAGCAGTCATAGAAGGTCTCAAAGGGCTTGTGGGGGATATGTAAATCCTCACAACGTACAATTAGATGATCTCGGGCAAGGACCAAATCTGCTTGTTTAGCTGCTTCAAAATCAGAAATGGAATCACCAATGACGATTTTGAAATGATCACTTTGTGCAACTTTACGCATGACTGTTGGCTTACAACAACCACAGCCTTGTGTTTCATATTTGCTACAATCTTCATCGCAACTGTTTGGATAGACAAGCGTGATTTGCTTCTCAGAAAAGTCAGCACTGTTACAATAAACGCCTGAAAATGGACCGAAATTTTCCAGCATGGGCTCTATGAAAAAATCTACTCCGCCACTAACAACATAAAATGGAATAGATTGTTCGTGTGCATAGCGAACGAATTCACTAAAGCCTTCACGAATGATAGCTGTGTCCAATAAATATTGGATGACATCATCTTTTTGGGTAGTGGATAGTAGCTCAAACATAGCTGTGACGCCCTCTTTAAAGGTAATCGTCTGTGCCATCATTGCTTTAGCAATTTTTTCTGATTGCTCTGGAACGAAATGTGTCATTAGGGAGACGATATTATCAGTTGCCGTAATTGTACCATCAAAATCGCAAAAAATAATTGGTTTCAAGATATTTCCTCCTTCAAGAAAAAATGCCTACTAGGGAGTAGGCATTTCAATCATATTACTTGTACACCATACTCATCCGCTTTGGTTAGGATAATATGGTGTTCTGGAAATTGCACTGTCATTGCTGTAACAAAGTCTTCAGCAATAGCCGTAGGAATGATGGAGATCAGGGTTGGACCTGCTCCACTTAATGCTGTACCATATGCACCGTTCGTCTTAGCAACTGCACGGATTTCTGCATATTGAGGTATTAATATTGAGCGGAAAGGCTCATGGAATAAATCTGTTTCCATATATCGACCTGCACGTTCAAAGTCGCGTGCCATTAAGGAAGCAGCAAGCATATTGGCACTTGCTGATGCACGTACTGCATATGCCCGATCAAATTGCTCTGGTAATATTGAGCGAGATTCACTTGTTTTTAGTTCAACATCGGGCACAAATACGACGAAAGAAGCATCGATTTTGTTCACATGGAATGTATCGACGGTGCCACTTTCATCCATAGAAGAGATAGTTAAACCGCCCAAAACAGAGGCAGTTGCATTATCTGGATGTCCTTCAATTTGAGAAGATAAATTCAGTTTATCTTGAACAGTTAACCCTAGCTCGCATATTTGGTTGGCTAGCTCAATACCCGCAACGATGACTGCAGCACTACTTCCCAAACCACGTGCTAATGGAAGCTCGCTTGTCATCTCAACACGGCAAGGAGGAAGTTCCTTACCGTATTGATCAGCGATTTTTTTCGTAATAACGTATAGTAAATGTTCTTCAAGCTCAAACTCACTAGGACCATTATCATCGAGGTGTATGATTTCCCAGATATCCTGTAGGAAAACATCTAGCTTTAAATAAAGAGACAAGCCAAGTCCGATTGAGTCAAAGCCAGGGCCTAGATTGGCTGTGCTCCCAGGAACTGAGATTTGCCACTTTTTACTCATAGTACGCCCTCGATGTATTTGCGAATTACCTCGTCTTCATTCTTAAGAGATACAACGTCCACTGTTGACACGTTCATTGCAGTATCAGGATCTTTTAAGCCATTGCCAGTAAATACTGTGACAACTTTAGAACCTTTGGCAATTTTGCCATTTTCGACCGATTTAATGACACCAGCTAATGATGCTGCTGATCCAGGTTCAACAAAAATCCCTTCAGTACCAGCGATAAGTTTGTAAGCAGCTAAGATTTCTTCGTCTGTTACAGAGTCAATGATACCACCAGACTCATCACGTGCTGCTTCAGCATATTGCCAACTTGCTGGATTACCAATACGGATGGCTGTTGCTACTGTTTCAGGATTCGCAATAGGCTCGCCTTTTACAATAGCTGCAGCCCCTTCAGCTTCGAATCCATACATTTTTGGTAGGCCAGAGCCTTTCACATCGTTATACTCTTTAAAGCCTTTCCAGTAAGCAGTAATATTACCTGCATTTCCTACTGGTATGCAAAGATAGTCTGGAGCTGATCCTAAAGCGTCTACAATTTCAAAGGAAGCCGTTTTTTGACCTTCGATACGGTAGGGATTTACTGAATTTACAAGCGCAACTGGTGTTGTTTCGCTCACTTGGCGCACAATATTTAATGCGTCGTCAAAGTTACCATCGATTTCAATAATCTTTGCACCGTACATTGTTGCTTGTGCTAATTTACCAAGTGCAACTTTCCCTTTTGGGATAACAACAATCGATTGGATGCCAGCGCGAGTTGCATAAGCAGCTGCAGCAGCAGAAGTGTTACCAGTAGATGCACAAATGACACATTTGCTACCGTCTTCAATAGCTTTTGCAACAGCAAACACCATACCACGGTCTTTAAAAGAGCCGGTTGGATTTGCACCTTCAATTTTACCATATAGCTCGATACCAAGCTTTTTAGATAGATTGACTAAATGTATAAGAGGCGTATTGCCTTCGTTTAAAGTTAGAGCGGGTGTATTTTCTGTTACGGGTAAAAATTGTTTATATTCTTCAATAAGGCCTTTCCACATAACGTTACGATCTCCTTTTGTTCTTATAGAAAGAACATTTGTTTTTGTATAAAAGACATTTTAACGCAAATTGCCCTATGTTTTCAATAGCAATTGATAAATTGTCGAAACAATTCGGTCATTTGAATTGTACTTGTCACTTAATTGAAACAACTGTATAGTAAACTTATGATGTAAAGTCAATTGTAAAGACAGGTGGTTAGAATGACAACAAATACTAAAGAGCCACAACAATCTATTTCTCGAAATAAGCTTTTGGGAGTAGCGGGTGTTGGTTGGCTTTTCGATGCGATGGACGTCGGAATATTATCATTCGTCATTGCAGCCTTAGCAGTAGATTGGAATTTAAATTCTAGTCAAATGGGTTGGATTGGTAGTATAAACTCTATTGGGATGGCTGTTGGTGCACTCGTTTTCGGTGTTTTTGCCGATAAAGTTGGGCGCAAGCAAATATTTATGTGGACGCTTGTGTTATTTTCAATTGCCAGTGGCTTATCTGCATTGACAACAACATTAGTTGCTTTTATGGCATTACGCTTTTTAGTAGGTATGGGGCTTGGTGGAGAATTACCAGTCGCGTCAACACTTGTGTCAGAAAGTGTAGAAGCGAAAGAGCGTGGTAGAGTGGTTGTATTACTCGAAAGTTTCTGGGCTGCGGGTTGGTTAATCGCTGCACTCATTTCTTATTTTGTCATTCCTACATGGGGCTGGCGTGTAGCACTATTGTTAACCGCAATTCCTGCTGTATATGCAATTTATCTTCGTTGGCATTTGCCTGACTCACCGCAGTTTACAGTGAAGGCTGAGTCTAAGAAACGTAGCATTCTTCAAAATATTCGCGAGGTATGGTCAAAAAAATATGCACGTGCCACATTGATGTTATGGGTGTTATGGTTTACGGTTGTATTTTCATATTATGGAATGTTCTTATGGCTACCTAGCGTAATGGTTGGGAAAGGCTTTGACATGATTACAAGCTTTAAGTATGTACTCATTATGACAGTAGCTCAACTGCCCGGCTATTTTACAGCCGCATGGTTCATAGAAAAATTCGGTCGAAAGTTTGTACTTGTTTCCTATTTAATTGGCACAGCTGTAAGTGCTTTCATTTTTGGTAATGCAGAAACAATGGCGGTGCTTTTAACGTCAGGAATGTTTTTATCATTCTTTAATTTAGGTGCATGGGGTGCACTTTATGCTTACACACCAGAGCAGTACCCAGCAATTATCCGTGGTACAGGTGCAGGTATGGCAGCGGCAGTCGGACGAATTGGCGGTATTTTTGGTCCACTATTAGTCGGTTCATTGTTAACTGCTGGTTATGATATTGGCTTTATCTTCGCCATATTTTGTGGAGCGATTATTATTGGTGTCGTTGGAGTGGTCTTGTTAGGTACTGAAACAAAACAAACAGAATTACAATAATAAAAGATAGAAAGTGTCTTGAATTCACTAAGAGTTCAAGACATTTTTTATTCATGAGCTGCTTACAGAATACATGAAAATAAGTTTTTTTTAATTAATATACATATCTTTCGGAAATCTGTTCAGATTAAAAATCATTTTAAGCTTTCAACCTGTGAACTAAGCTGATAAAGATACTATGGATAATGAAAATATAACGAATTTATGTCATTTTATTACGAACTACTATATTAGTGATTTAAAGCATTAAAGATTTTTCTGAAAAGTCATTGTATTCAAATTGCAATCGTGATACTGTATTTTTAATCGAATTTAGAGTCAGTAGCAAACAATCTCCATTCGTGATAATTTCTTTGAAAGAAAGGTTGTTAGGAATGAGTATAAATGAAAATATAAAAAGAAAATTTGTAAGACTGTCGAAGGGACAACGTAAAGTTGCACAGTTTGTAATTGACAATCCGACAGTTGTTATTGCCAATGGTGCGGCAGAAGTTGGTAGACAGGCTAATGTTAGTGAATCGACGGTCATTCGTTTTTGTTATGCAATGGATTTGTCAGGTTATGTTGAGCTTCAAGAGGAAATCAGAAGTTACTTAATGTCTCAAAATGATGGAGCTCATCTTAACGCTCCATATACATCTAATAAGCAGAAAAACGCAAGCTTTAGTAAAGTCATGCAGCGTGATATACAAAATATTCAAGATACCATTCATCTTATTAACGATAACATGCTTCAGAAAAGTTCAAAATGGATGCATGAAGCAGATTCTATTTACATACTTGGTGCTCGTCAATCTGCCTCCATTGCAAATTGGTTATCTTATACGTTGAAAACCTTACGACCAAATGTTAAGCAACTTCGTACAGATTCAGAAGATATTGTGCAACAAATTAACAGTATGGGTGAACGCACGACGTTAATCGTCTTTTCATGTGATAAGCATATGAAAGATGTAAAAACAATTGTAGAAATTGCTAAAATGAAAAAGGTGAAAATTATTGCGATTACTGGTTCAGCATTGTCACCAATAAGAGATTATGCAAGTGCATTATTTGCACTCGGCATGAAGAACCAAACTTCACTCGATATGGTGCCAGTTCTTTTTTCATTTATGCATGCATTGATAGAGGAAATGGTCAGTCACGATAAAGCGCTATACAAGCAATATCAACAATCATATGAGCAGGTGGAGAATAATTTATTATTCTTAGATACTGCAAGAGAAAAGCAAGTGTTTTGATAACATATTTCGCATAGATAAAGTAGCAGTTGCTTTTCTATGCTTTTTTCTATGTATAACCTATAAGCAGCGTAAAACTGCCTTAGAGTATATGTGTAAATATGTGGATCAATAAGAGTAGTTGGGGCTTACCTTTAAGTGGAGATGGGAGCATTTACATAAGCGACGGCAATAAAGAAAGTAAGGCAAGACCCCGCCAGTGCTTAAACACCTTTGGAGGCTTGCGACAAAAAAGAATTATAAAATTTTACTCATGATATATTCATCGATAAAAGTGTTGTTTAGTTTAATAGCATTTTGGCGAGTGCCTTCGTTTTGAAAATTTAGTTTCTTAAAAAGATTGAGGGCCACGTCATTGTGCTCCATAACAGATAGTTCTAAGCGTGAAATATCTCTTTGTGTGGACCAGTTTTCGACTGCTTTCATAAGAGATGAGCCGATGCCTTTTTGTTGATGCTCGTCTTTGACTGCAAGACGAATAGAAGCAACATGTTTGGTTTTAGAATGCTTACTACCATGAATAACAGCATAACCAGCAAATTGACCATTTAATACGCACAATAAAATAGTGCGGTTTTTTAGTTGTTTCCAATAGGCTAAATTTTTGCGAAGTTGCTGTACAGTTAAATCTAACTCATTGTGCCCATTATACATAAAATCGGTTTGCTGGAAAATTTCTTCCTGTAAAAGAATAAATGCTCTAGCGTCGGATGCCTCAATCGCTCTGATTATGTATGCAGAAGGATTTTCATTATTTTCTGAAATATTGCTTGATGAGGCTTTCACTTGATTGCGAGAGAAAGTGACACTTGTACCGAGCTTGACATCAATGACATAATATCCTGCATTTGTCCATGATAAATAATGAGTGAGAGGAGGCTTTGTTTTTTTCCACCAGCTCCTATTCAAATAAGCAGCATTTGGTAAGGCTTGCCCCATAATGTTTTCTAGTGCGCTAAAGGATAAAGTAATATCTTGTTGCGAAGCTACTTCAAAGTAGCTTGCTAAAGGAATATACTTTTTTTCCATCTTCTTCATCATCGTAATCCCCATTTCCTGTATATCCTAATAACATATAGACTACATGATAATAGCATAAAATTATGGTTTCTTGAATAATAAAACGCAACTATATATCTATTAGAGTGAAGGAATTTTAATATAAAACCTGTTATTCATAATAAATGTTAATTAAAGGATGGTAAAAAATAGCTATAAAATTAAAAAGAGAGAAATACTATTGTTTAGTAGCTCTTAATAAAGGGCCAAGATGAGCGAAAATTCCTGTTAAAAACCCAATTAAAGTTTTACTTTATATCATTATATTTTAAAAGGTATGATAGAATAAAAATAAAATTGTAATCGCCATTTAGGAGGAATATTTTCAATGAGTAAAGTTTTAGTTTTTGGACATAAAAATCCAGATACAGACACAATTACATCTGCTATTGTCTACGCATATTTAAAACAACAAATCGGTGAGAATGCTGAAGCGGTGCGTCTTGGCGAATTAAACAACGAGACACAATTTGCGTTAGACAAATTCGAATTTGCTGCACCTCGTTTAATCACATCAGTAGTAGGAGAAGCGGAAAAGGTAATTCTTGTAGACCACAACGAGTTCCAACAATCGGCAGATGGTATTGAAGAAGTACAAATTACAGAGGTGATTGATCACCATCGTATCGCAAACTTTCAAACAGCAGATCCACTATACTATCGTGCAGAGCCAGTTGGTTGTACAGCAACAATTTTAAATAAAATTTTCAAAGAAAACGGTGTAGAGGTACCAGCAAACATTGCGGGCTTAATGCTTTCAGCAATCGTTTCGGATACATTATTATTCAAATCACCGACTTGCACAGAGCATGACGTAAAAGCTGGTGAAGAGCTAGCGAAAATTGCAGGTGTTGATATAGCAGAATATGGTTTAGCAATGCTTAAAGCTGGCGCAGACCTTTCAGATAAATCATTAGAAGATCTTTTATCGCTAGACGCAAAAGAGTTCCAATTTGGTGAATATAAATCAGTAGTTGCTCAAGTAAACGCTGTCGATATTAATGACGTACTTGGGCGTCAAGAGGAATTAGAGATCTTGTTAAACAAAAATGTTGCTGAGAATGGTTTAGACTTATTCTTTTTTGTAGTGACGGATATTTTAAACAATGATTCAATAGCGGTAGCAATCGGGCAAGTGGCAGAAGCTACAGCAAAAGGTTTTGGCGCAGAGCTTGTGAATAATCGTGTTGTATTGCCAGGTGTTGTATCTCGTAAAAAACAAATCGTGCCAGTATTAACTGACGCATTGAAGTAATAAAAAAAGGGTGTCTCAAATGACTTTTGAGACACCCTTTTTGCTATTCTAGCTTCAATGGAAAGACGGCAGGACCTTCAAGAACTTCCCCTTGGGCATTAAAGCGGGAGCCGTGACATGGACAATCCCATGTTTCATCCGCTTCATTCCATTTTGTTTTGCAGCCTAAATGTGTACAGGTTGGTGTATTAGCATGCTTGACATACCCTGTTACAAATTCCTTTGCTACGAAGCCTCCAACCTTTAGCATTTGCATAAACCGAGCACCAAATTTTGTACGCGTAGGTGCATAAAGTGCAGTAGCCTCATCGTTAGCATGTGTTCCTGTTATAAGGGATGATAGTAAATCGCCCGCCACGAAAGAATTAGAAATCCCCCATTTTCTATAACCGGTCGCTATGAAGACATTTGGTAGGGATTGCGTAATCTTGCCGACATAGGGTACCATATCAGGTGTTTCAATATCCTGTGCGGACCATCTATAAAGTGGTTCCTGTTCGAAATGCTCTTTCATTTCATTTTGTATAGCGTCATAAAAAGGTTCGGTATTGGTTGTTTGCCCAGCGGTATGATTAGCACCTCCAAGTAGTAGATAGTGTTCATCGTTAATAGTTACCGTTCGAATAGAACGTGATGGAAAATCGACCGACAAATATTGCCCTTGGAAAGTATCTGAAATTTTGCTAGCGACCATGTAAGAGCGACTATTGGAGAGCTTAAATAATTGTAGCCCTTTGAAGGCCTCAATTGGATAGTGCGTACCTAAAATAAGCTTTTTATAGTGAACCGACATATTATTTTCGGTATGTAAGTCATTTTGTGGTAGGCGTAATTGTTGGACACGCGTGTTGGCATACAATCTTGCACCCATCGATAATGCCTTTTTCACTAAAAAGTTACAAACGGTCACAGGATTTATTTGTGCCTGCTGCGACATGCTAAGTGCTTTTGTAATAGAGAAGGGCAGCTCCGTTTCTGAGGTAATTTTTCCCTTGATATTTAATACTTTATAGGCATTCCACTCATCTAATAATTGTTTATAGCCTTCTTTCGTTTGACAATACAGCAATGAATCTACTTGTTGAATGGATTCTTTAGGTAGTAACTGTAATGCTTTTTCAACAGCGAGTTGATTCAGTTGATAATAAAGCCGCGCATCTTCTACTGAAAGCTTTTCCATAATATTGGCATATACTATGCCATGCTGTGCTGTTAATTTGCCTGTTGAATGACCGGTCGTACCGTGACTGATATGGGAATTTGCTTCGAGCAGTACTACATCCACGCCTGCCTTTGCTAAAACATAGGCAGTATATAGTCCTGTCAAACCTCCACCGATAATACAAACATCACACGTTGTAGAATCAGTAAGTGATGGTAAGGAAATAGACTCGCTCGTTGCAAGCCAAAGAGATTGTGTCATACATAACCCTCACATTGTTTTTATGCTCAGTATGGAGATTGATTTGAAAATTTATGCAATGAAGCAGAAAAATTGCTTAGAAGTGTACAGTGTCTATACAATATAGCAAAGGGAGTGTGTACATTTATGAAAATTGAAATTTGGTCCGATTATGTTTGTCCATTTTGTTATATTGGTAAAAAACAATTAGAAAAGGCACTTCAGGATACAGGATTTGCGGGACAGGTGGAGTTGGTTTATAAAAGTTATCAACTTGATCCAACAACGCCTGTGGATGCGAATGTCTCTACTTATGAATACTTAGCCAAAAAATATGGTATGACATTAGAAAAAGCGATAGAAATGACGCAAAGTGTAGCAGCTCGTGCTAAAGAAGTAGGGCTGGACTATAATTTTGACAACCTAATGGAAGAAAATACGTTTAAGGCACATCGACTTGTGAAATGGGCTGAACAACAAGGGAAAGCTTCAGGACTTGTTGAGGCCTTGTTACACGGTTACTTTATTGAGGCGAAACGTATTGGCCATGATGACGTATTGATTGACATTGCTGAACAATTAGGTCTAAAACGTGAGGAAGTGGAGAACGTTCTTTCTAGTGATGTATTTTCAAGTGAGGTTGAGGATGATATTCAAGAAGGTCTTCAACTGGGTGTAAGAGGAGTTCCATTTTTCGTTGTAAATCGTAAGTACGGCATTTCTGGTGCACAACCGCAGGAAGTTTTTGAAGATACTTTACGTAAAGTAGCGGAAGAAGAAGGCTTACAACCAGGATTGCAGATGGAAGGTTCTACAAATGCTGGCGTATGTACTGACGAAAGCTGCGAATTTTGATTTTACTCAATAAGCGTAGGATGTAAACCTATACTGATGCAAAAATACTCAGACTCAAGTAACAGGAGCCTGAGTATTTTTGCATGTGGTTCACAGTTTAAGAAAGCATCACTAATTTTGCATTTCAGTCAAAAGTATGAGACTACTAGCGTTGACTTTTGTGAAAAAATTTTTTAGAATACTAATATATCTTGAATTCGAGATAATAATTTAGGAAAACTAAGGGAGAATTTATATAATGAACGTATTAGTAGTAAAAGCAAATAACCGCCCAGACGGTATTTCAACAAAAATGTATGACACTTTCATGGAAAACGTACAAGGCGTAGACGTAACGACTTTCGACGTATTCGCAGAAGATATGCCATATTTTGGTCAAGATCTATTCAACGCTTTCGGTAAAGTACAAAACGGCGAAGAATTAACTGACATTGAAGTACGCATTTTAGCTGCAAAACAAAAAGCAATGGACGCATTAACTGCAGCTGATGTTGTAGTACTTGCTTTCCCGCTTTGGAACTTAACAATCCCAGCTACTTTACAAACTTTCATTGATTATGTATACCAAGCTGGTTTCACTTTCAAATATGGCGAAAATGGTCAATTAGTTAGCTTAATGACTGACAAAAAAGCTGTCATTCTTAATGCTCGCGGTGGCTACTATTCAGCTTTGGAAGCACAACCGATGGAAATGGCTGTTAACTATATTAAAAATGTAGTAGGTGGCGTATTCGGTATGGAAATTATTGAAGAAGTAATTATTGAAGGACATAATGCATCACAAGACAAAGCAGAAGAAATCATTGCAAATGGCTTAGAAGCAGTGAAAAAAGTTGCACAATCTCTTCAAACTGTAAACGCATAATCATTTATTTTTTTATTAAAAGTTCTCTCGATTTTGAGGGGACTTTTTTTATTAGTTAAGTAGAGGTCTGGTAGTGGTATGAAGGTCTGATGTATGGATGCTATGCACTTGATAGAGTTTTACATAAAATAACATCATATAACTGTTAATCGTTCATAGATGATAATTATATATTATATATTAGTAAAGTGTTGAGCTATTAGTTTAAAAGTACATACAATTAGGTCTAAATATTCAGTTAAATGACGCGTTTGTATAATATAATAGAAAATGCAGGAAAATATTAGATTTATAAGGGGGTCGTTACATGAATAAGAAATTTATTACTAATTTTTTAGCAATGTTATTAATTCTTTTCACAGTCTTCCCTGTGGGACTATCTGCAAATGCTGCATCGAATGATGTGACACGTGGAGACTATGTGAAAGAATTAGTAAAAAGCTTGAATGTTGAACTTGGTGATGGTGCTACACTTGCTTTTACTGATGTGCCTAAGGATTTAGCGCCTTATGTTGAAAAAGCATTAGAACTGAAGCTTATCAAAGGGAAATCAACAACATTTTTTGCTCCAAACGATAAATTAACGCGTCAACAAGCATTTGTTATATCTGCACGTGGATTAGTCACTGAAAATGCCCCGTTGACAGCGTTAAATAAATTCAAGGATGCAGATAAAATTGCTGAGACACATAAGCAAGATCTAGCAAATGCCTTGGCGGCAAATATATTACAAGGTTTCGAAGACAATACAATTCGCCCACGTGACTATGTGACAACAGATCAAATGGAAAGTATTGTAGAACGCTTTGTAGCAGAATACAAAGTACCTGTAAAAGGAACGACAGTTGACCTTCAAATTTTAGGTACCACTGATATTCATACAAACTTAGCCAACTATAACTATTTTTTAGATGCTGAATCTGCTGATGTTGGTTTAGCAAACACGGCAGCTTTAATAGAGCAGGCGCGAGCAAAAAATCCAAATACATTATTATTTGATAATGGTGATTTAATTCAAGGAACACCACTTGGTTCATATAAAGCGTTAGAAAACGTCTTAAAACCAGGTGAGGTTCACCCAGCGATTGCAGCGCTCAATGCACTGAATTATGATGGTGGAACTTTAGGAAATCATGAATTCAATTATGGTTTAGATTTCTTAAGCGAAGTATTAAATGATGCGAAATATCCCGTCGTTAATGCAAATGCATACGACGCAAAAACAAAAGAGCATATGTACACACCTTATATCATTATGGATAAAGAAGTGTTAGATAGCGCAGGTAAAAAACATACAATTAAAGTAGGTGTAACAGGGATCGTACCTACGAAAATTGTTGAGTGGGATGCCATTCATCTTGCAGGTAAGGTAGAGATGCAAGAACCTGTGGAAGCTATAAAAGAAGTAGTACCAGAAATGCAAAAAGCAGGAGCAGATGTGATTATTGTGCTTTCACACTCAGGTATTGGTGAAGATTCATATGTAGCAGGAGCTGAAAATGTCGGGTACCAAATTGCTGCTATTGAAGGCATCGATGCTTTAATAACAGGTCACTCTCATCTAACATTCCCTGGTGATTATAAAGATCTTAAAAATGTTGATCAAGAAAAAGGAACGATTAACGGTGTTCCTACAGTAATGGCAGGAAGCTATGGTAGCCATCTTGGCGTTATTGACCTAAAATTGGAGCAACAAGGCGCTGAATGGGTGGTAGTAGATGGACAGGGAGCACTTCGTTCCATCAAACAAGAAGGGTTACAACCATCTCAAACCGTGTTAAAGGCTATTAAAGAAGCGCACGAAGGTACATTAACGTACATTCGCCAAGCCGTTGGTGAGACAACTGCACCAATTCACAGCTATTTCTCTATGGTTCAAGATGATCCTTCCATTCAAATCGTAACACAAGCACAAAAATGGTATATTGAAAAAGAATTAAAGGGTACGGCAGATGAAAATACACCAATCCTTTCTGCGGGTGCACCTTTCAAAGCAGGTTCACGAAATAATCCAGCCGACTACACAAACATTCCTGTAGGTCCACTTGCTATTAAAAACATGGCAGACATTTACCATTACGACAATACCGTTGCAACTATTAAAGTGACGGGTGCACAAGCGATTGAATGGTTAGAAATGGCTGCAGGTATTTTCTCAACAATTGATCCAAATAAAACAGAAGAGCAAAATATTATTGACGCAGAAGCACGTTCTTACAATTTTGACGTATTAGACGGTTTAACATATCAAATTGATGTGACATCGCCTGCAAAATACGATCGCCGCGGTCAGTTAGTGAATGAAAAAGCGAATCGTATTAAGGATGTACAATACAACGGTAAACCGATCGATGTAAACCAAGAGTTCATCATCATTACAAACAACTATCGTGTAGGTGGTTCTTACGGAGCGACATTTAAAAATACGGACGGCTCCAATGTAACAAACTATGCATATGAAAATCGTCAAGCAGTGATTGACTACATCATAGCAAATAAAACAATTAATCCTGCAGCGGATAACAACTGGTCATTCGTACCATTCCCAGCAAGTACAAAGGTTATTTACCTTTCTGCAAAGGATGCGCAAAAAGTCATTCCAGCTGGTAGTAAGATAGAGTATCTCGGTGATACAGAAGATGTTGGATTTGGAAAATATTTAATTAAATAAATATGTAAAAGGAGAGCGCGGTATCAATCGCTGCTCTCCTTTTTGTGTCGCTCAAATGTTTGAAAACGCGTTCTTTGAAATGTTAGTAAACCAAAGTCGCCATCCGCCAACTGTCCATATTCGCGTCCATTTAACTTTAATTCTATACGGTCACCACTTGGTTCTTCAAACGTTACATAGTAAGATGTATGGGCACCGGAGTTGCCGCTACCGCCTCTTGTATTGGTGCGTTTAGTTACGATTTTAGCTGGAACGGTTAAAACCGGTGCTGCATTATTCTTAGACCATTGTATGAGACCATTAATAATGACAAATGCAAATGTACCAAAGACAATGATAAAAATCACCGAGATAAAAATAGTTGCAAAATTAAAGCCATCCACCCAAAACATTAATATTCCCCCATTCTAAGATGCCACAATCTATTAAACTGGATTTACTTCAAGGTCTACTACTATATCAATTTCATCACTGATTAATACACCACCTGTTTCGAGGAGTGCATTATACACTAAGTTAAAATCTCTACGGTCAATTTTTGACTTTGCTTGAAATCCATAAACTTCTTGTGCCCACGGGTTCATGCCACTTCCAGTATAGATTGTTGTAAATATGACGGGTTTTGTAATGTTTTTAATTGTTAAATCTCCATGAATAGCAAATTGTTTATCTTCTAGCTTTTCGATAGATGTAGATTCAAAGTATATTTTTGGATAAACATCAGCATCAAAGAAATCAGGTGATACAAGATGAACATCACGATCAAAATTTTTGGTTGAAACACTGGCAACAATTATCGAGAACGAGACCTTGGCATCTTGTACTTGTTCAATATCTAATACGGTAAGTTCGGCATTATAAGATTCAAATGTTCCATGAATTTGTGATATCATCATATGTCTTACGGAAAAACCGATTGTTGAGTGACTATAATCAATCGTATATTTTTTCATTGGAAGGCCCTCCTTATAGCAGTATCTTACACGAATGATAAATTAAATAATTTGTGAGTTCAATGAGTTTTTAGGAAAAAAGAGAAAATATGATACGGAATATAGTGGGCTTTGTGAATATTTGTAATCATTATAAATACTAACGTACGTAAAAAATCATGGCATCATTATTAAAATCTAAAACACGCAAGCGTCCATTTTCTAATGTATGTGGAATTTGATGTGTGTGCAGATTTTCTACAAGCTTTTGTAATGCTTCTTGTGAAGAAAGGGAAAGCGTGTAGCTAAGTAATCCTGATGTTTGTTCTGGTGGCACTGGTGCCCCGACTCCTTGCCATGTATTTACGGCAATATGGTGATGATAACCACCAGCTGAAATGAATAGCGCGCTATCATGGAAGTTAGTCATAATATCTAAACCGAGTGCATCTATATAGAAGTAAGTTGTTGCATTATTAATAACGCGCACATTTAGGTGTATATGACCGAGTACAGTTCCTTTTGGTAAACCAGTCCATGAACGATTACGGTCATAGAGAGCCATCACACCTTCTATATCAACTGCCTCGGTTCCTGTAACAAGTCCACCCCTGCCATCACTTATCCATTCAGAACGTGGGCGGTCACGGTAAATTTCTATGCCGTTACCTTCCGGATCATTCAAATAAAAAGCTTCTGAATAGATATGATCACCAGCACCAGTTACTGGTACGCCTACATTTAATAAATTACCAATCACATAGGCTAAATCTTCACGTGAGGGAACTAAAATGGCAAAATGGAATAGGCCTGTGGTACGTGGGGGACGAATCGTCACTTCTTCATTAGACGACAATACTAAAATGGGCTTTGTATTTCCAGGAATAGTAAATTCTACTTGGTTGGCCGTTTTATTGAGTATTTGTAAACCAAGTGTTTTATAAAAATCAGTCATTTCCTCTAATGACTGTACAAGTAAGTGTAAATGCTCAAGCTCTAATTTTGTATCAATTTTAAATGACATATAATAAATAACCTCCAGATTTTAAGTTACTTTTTGTAATTAAATATAAAATAGTAAATAAATTACGTCAAGTAAATAAGTTACTTAAAATTTACTTTTACTTAAAAAATCGTTACAATAGAATACATAAGAGGTGAAAAATATGAATGAGACAACTTTATGTCCTCGTTTAGCTAAGGCAATGGATTTAATTGGGAAACGCTGGACAGGGCTAATCTTATATCAATTATTAGACGGACCACAGCGCTTCAATGAAATTGAGTCAGCTTTACCTGTAAGTGGTCGTTTACTATCAGAACGTTTAAAGGAGCTTGAAAAAGAAGGGCTCGTAGAACGAAAAGTATATTCAGAGGTGCCGGTGCGTGTAGAATATTCTTTAACGGATAAAGGTCAAGCATTAGAGGGTGCTATCCGTAATATTGAAACTTGGGCAACTGGCTGGTTATAAAATAAAACTTCCAACAGTGATGTCTATGTCACTTCACTGTTGGTTAGTTGAGACCTACAGGATGCAGGTCACCCATACGTTACCACAAGAAGTGGTGAATTTAAGAAGTGTCCCTTTAATTGGACATTTACGCACAGTTTGAATGACTGTGAATTTTTTTATAGCATAAAGCATTTTTGAAAAAGCCTTACTGCCCGTTAATGCGGGAAAAATACCCTTCATTTTACTTGTCAAATCGAGGTTCTAAATCCATACTAGTGTAGAGTAAGAAGGACGTTAGAAAGGAATTAGCTCTCATGACTAAAGAACAATGGGCGAAGGATTTAGCGCAAAATATTAATCCAGCCAATATTAAGTTAGACGAATCGTTACAACAATATACAATGACAAAATTAGGTGGCAAGGCGGATGTTTATGTTCTACCTGAAACGGAGGATGAAGCGGCAGCTGTAATTCGCTATGCACATACAAATAATATTCCATTATTAATGCTCGGTAATGGCTCCAATATGGTCGTGCGTGATGGCGGCTTACGAGGAATAGTTGTTACATTTGCACATTTAGATGAAATTCGTATTAACGGTGATTATGTATATGCACAAAGTGGGGCACTTATTAAGGATGTGTCGAAGATGGCAGCAACCGCATCTTTAACAGGCTTTGAATTTGCATGTGGTATTCCAGGCTCCATTGGGGGAGCTATGGCGATGAATGCAGGGGCATATGGTGGTGAGATAAAGGATATTATTATTTCTTCTAAAGTTTTAACAAAAGAAGGGGAGATTTTGATATTATCAAAAGAAGAGCTGGAACTCGGCTACCGCCAAAGTATTATTGCCAAAAAGGGTTATTATGTACTGTCATCGGAGTTTCAGTTAACGCAGGGTATACAGGAAGAAATTGACGTGAAAATTGCTGATTTAACATACCAACGTGCGTCTAAACAGCCGTTAGAATACCCATCTGCAGGGAGTGTCTTTAAGCGTCCACCAGGACATTTTGCAGGCAAGCTTATTCAGGATAGTGGTCTGCAAGGGAAAGGCGTAGGCGGTGCAGAGGTATCAACCAAGCATGCAGGCTTTATTGTTAATAAAGGAAATGCGACGGCTACTGATTACATTGCGACCATCCAAATGGTGCAACGAGTAGTCAAAGAAAAGTTTGGCATCGACTTAGAAACTGAAGTAAAAATAGTCGGTGATGATTTATAAAAAAATAACAGATGGCGCTCTTCGCTAATGGCGAGGGGCGTTTTTTAGGGGTGTGAATCACTATGAAGTTTATATCATGGAATGTTAATGGTATCCGAGCTTGCGTGAGCAAAGGCTTTTTAGATTTTTTCAATGAGGTAGATGCAGACTTTTTTTGTATTCAGGAATCGAAATGTCAAGCTGGACAAGTTGAACTTTCGCTAGAAGGTTATGAGCAATATTGGAATTACGCGGTGAAAAAGGGCTATTCAGGTACAGCTATTTTTACAAAACATACACCACTTTCAGTACATTATGGTGTTGGTGAGGATAAGTCACAGGATGAGGGCCGAATAATTACGTTAGAATATGACAATTTTTATTTAGTGAACGTCTATACACCAAATTCCCAGCGTGATTTAGCGAGATTACCGATTCGCCTGGATTGGGAGAACCGCTTGGCGCTGTATTTAAAAGAACTTGATACGAAAAAACCTATCGTGTACTGTGGGGATTTGAACGTCGCGCATACGGAAATAGATTTAAAAAATGCAAAATCAAACATTGGTAATTCAGGTTTTACATATGAAGAACGGGCTAAAATGACAGAACTTTTAGCAAGCGGATTTATAGATTCTTTCCGCTACAAGCATCCGAATGAGACGGATCATTACACATGGTGGTCTTATATGAATAAAGTACGTGAGCGAAATATTGGTTGGCGTATTGATTATTTTATTGTATCAGAGCAATTGAAAGCGCAAATTAATGTAGCGACAATTCATTCACATATTTTGGGTAGTGATCATTGTCCAATTGAATTACAACTTGACTATTAAAATCTAAGAAGAAATCGTATTTCCGGAGGGAAGTGCGATTTTTTTACATCTGTCGGACAGAAAAGTTTTTTATCCTATTGTTTTGTGCACAACAAGATTTTATTCTTCCGGTGTATGGAAGGAGGTTTTGATAGATTTCTTATTTGAAGTTTATAAATACGGATTTTTTCGCTGACAAAACAATTGTTACGCTAAAAATATTAGCTTTTATCTCGTAGGAAAGGATTTGAACAAGCTAGATAAAGAATATATTGCTTAAAGGGGGTTTATCGTTATGAAAAAAAAGGCATGGAAAAAGTGGCTCGTTGGTGTTGTTGGCTTATTAGTAATTGCACTAATAGTTGTCTTTATCGGCTTTACGTGGTTTATGAATAAATCAAAGCCCATCATTGAGGGGGATCTTTCAGTAAGTGTGCTTGATCAGGATGTAACTGTTACGAGGGATGATAAGGGGATTCCCCATATATTAGCAGAGTCAGATGCGGATTTATACCGCGCACAAGGTTACGTTCAGGCGCAGGATCGGTTGTTTCAAATGGATTTAGCACGTAGACAGGCAAGTGGTCGATTATCGGAAGTTATTGGTGAGGCGACAATTAATACAGATAAACATTTTCTTACGTTTAGTTTACGTGATGCAGCTGAAAAATCACTATCTGCTTATGATATGGAAAGTAAGCAGGTGCTCGAATGGTTTGCAGAAGGGGTGAACGTTTTCATCGCGCAGGCAAAGGAAAATAATACATTAAGCTATGAATTCGCATTACTAGGTTACGAGCCGGAAGAGTGGTCTGTTGTAGATTCTCTGACAATTGGTAAATATATGGCATACGATTTAGGGGGCAATTGGAATATGCTTGCTTTCCGCCATTGGGCTTTGCAAAATTTCGATGAAGAGAAGGCAAAGGAATTATTTATAAAGTATCCTGACAATGCATCATCCATTATCGAGGCAAACATAGAAAATCCGGTGGTGGTAGCAGGTCAATTTAACGCAGACTTATTGCCAAATGAATTTAATGGCAGTAATAACTGGGTTGTATCAGGCGATAAAACAAAGTCAGGCTTTCCGATTTTAGCGGATGATCCACATTTAGGTTTAAGCACTCCGTCTATTTGGTATCAAATGCATCTACAGTCACCTGAACAGAATGTTAGTGGTGTCATATTTGCAGGTATCCCCGGCATTATTCTAGGTCATAACGATGATATTGCTTGGGGAGTAACAAATGTAGGTCCAGATGTACAGGATTTGTATATTGAAATTCCAAATCCGGATAATCCGACACAATTCAGATATGATGGTGAGTGGGAGCAGGCTGAGGTACGTGAGGAAGCTATCAAGGTGAAGGATGGAAAAACAGTAGATTTTGATGTTGTCGTAACACGACACGGGCCAATTATGACTGATTTAGCGTTTAAAGATACTGAACCATCAGCACAGTTTTCGATGCAGTGGACAGCGCTACAATCTACAGCAGAACTGCGGGCAATACTTGGTTTTAATAAAGCAAATTCATGGGATGACTTTGAAAAGGCGTTAGAAGACTTTAAAGCGCCGGCACAAAACTTTGTCTTTGCATCCAAGGATGGCACAATTGCCTATAAAGCAAACGGTGAAATTCCGATTCGCAAGCAGGGAGAAGGACAGTTACCAGTGCCTGGTGATTCAAGTGACTATGGCTGGGAAGGCTTTATCCCTTGGGATGAATTACCGACAGTAGTAAATCCTAAGGAAGGATTTATTGCGACTGCGAATAACGAAGTGATTGGCGAGGAATATCCTTATCATATAACGGATTTCTGGGCACAGCCGTATCGCTATGAGCGTATTAAAGAAGTGTTAAAAGCTAATGATTCGCTAACAGTAGAAGACATGATGAATTTGCAAATGGATCAGCATAATTTATATGCACGTGAGTTTTTACCAGATTTACTAACTTCGTTGAAAGCACAAGATAAGGATGGGCAGTATGCAGAAGTCATTACGCTACTAGAAAATTGGGATATGGTGGATGCAAAAGAATCAGGTGCACCACTTGTCTTCCATACGCTAATGGAACAATTGCAGGAAGTTCTTTTTAAAGATGAAATGCCGCTAGATATGTATGATCTAATGGCTGGCAAATACAATATTACGGATCAGCTACTACGAAAAGCGTATGCAGGTGAGAACAGCGCTTGGATAGAACAACAGGGTGGTGTAGATGCAGCGGTATATGAAGCATTCGAACAATCGATAGCACTAATTGAGAATCGTTTTGGAACGAATGCTTCGAAGTGGCAATGGGGGGGTTACCATCAACTTACATTTGATCATACGCTAGGAAGTGCATCACCGCTATTAGCAGCATACTTTAATGCTAAAAAGGTACCTATTGGCGGTTCGAAAGTAACTGTACAGGCAGCTGACGATGATATGGATGGCAATGTGGATCATGGTGCTTCCTGGCGATTTGTAGCGGATGTAGGGGATTTGAGCTCTGCTTACCATATTGTTGGTCCTGGACAGAGTGGTCATGTGAAATCGCAGTGGTATCAAGATCAAGTGAAGGACTGGGCTAACGGGAATTATCATGAAACTTTTGTCAAAAAAGATGCTATTAAGGGTAAGACATTATTATTAAAGGCACAATAATATTGAAGAACAGCGCACTATTTTGTGCGCTGTTTTTTGTTGTGAGAGTCAGAGTATAAATTTAACTATAATTACGTGATAGTAATCATATACATTCAAACGCCTGTTTGAATAAGATGGAGTACTATGATATATTGAAAACAATCAAACGAACATTTGAATGAGGTGAGAAAATGCCGAAAGAAGTATGTGAAGTAACGCATGTAAATGATAAGGCTGTCACGAAGGTACAGCAAAAAATGCCGGATTTATCGGGTGTAGCAAAATTTTTAAAGGCTTTATCTGACGAAACAAGACTCAAAATTGCGTATGCTCTAACGGTGGAAGATGCATTATGTGTCTGTGATGTTGCCACAATTATCGGTTCATCTGTTGCAACAGCGTCACATCATTTACGCTACTTGAAAGATAACAGTTTAGCGAAATCGCATCGAAAGGGAAAGCAAATGTACTACTCTTTAGCCGATGAACATGTATACCAAATTGTAACGATTGCTTATGAACATGCGAAAGAGGGGATTGACGATGGCAGCGACACCAACTAAGCAGGAATACCGTTTGCAAAATTTATCCTGCGCCAGCTGTGCAGCAAAATTTGAGAAAAATGTGAAAGCTATTCCCGAGGTGCAAGACGCACAAGTTAATTTTGGAGCCTCAAAAATTATGGTAATCGGTAACATTAACGTCGATCAAATTGAAGAAGCCGGTGCATTTGATGGCATTAAAGTATCACAATCGCCAAAAAGTACAATTGAAAAATCCATACCATTTTACAAAAAAGTGGAAAACGTTTTAGCTGGGATTGCATTGTTATTTGTGGTACTTGGTTATGTATTGGTATCAATGCGTGGAGAAACAGATCCTTTGGCAATTGGCATGTTTATCATAGCAATCTTAGTAGGTGGAGTAGGGATTTTTAAAACAGGCTTCCGTAATTTAGCACGTTTCGAATTTGATATGAAAACACTGATGACGATTGCTGTAATAGGTGCTGCAATTATTGGTGAATGGGAAGAAGCGGCAGTCGTTGTCTTTTTATTCGCAGTGAGTGAAGCACTTGAGGCATATTCGATGGATAAAGCACGCCAATCGATTCGACAACTTATGGATATTGCACCTTCAACAGCAACTATTAAACGTGCTCACGGTGAGCATTTTCATGAAATGGAAGTGCCGACTGAAGAAATTGAAATTGGTGATATTCTAATTGTTAAACCTGGTCAAAAAATTGCCATGGACGGGATTGTAGTAAGTGGACTTTCGGCAGTCAATCAAGCAGCTATTACAGGGGAGTCAATACCTGTTAATAAAACAATAGATGACGAGGTATTTGCGGGAACATTGAATGAGGAAGGTGCACTAGAAGTCCGTGTTACGAAGCGTGTAGAGGATACAACAATTGCTAAAATTATTCATTTAGTAGAAGAAGCACAAGCGGAGAAAGCACCATCACAGCAATTTGTTGATCGCTTTGCTAAATACTACACACCTGCGATTATGCTGGTTGCCATACTTGTTGCTGTTATTCCACCATTGTTTATAGGTGATTGGCAGCATTGGATATATCAAGGTTTAGCTGTGCTAGTTGTTGGCTGCCCTTGTGCACTTGTTGTCTCGACACCAGTAGCCATCGTGACTGCTATTGGGAATGCAGCAAGACAGGGTGTGCTCATTAAGGGCGGCATCCATTTAGAACAATTAGGTCATATTGAAGCGGTGGCCTTCGATAAAACAGGTACCTTAACAAAAGGTAAACCAGAAGTAACAGATATAATTACGCAGAGTGACATGGCAGAGGATACAGTATTACAACTTGTTGCGGCCGTTGAAAAGCAATCACAACATCCGCTAGCAAAAGCAATTCTAACTGCTTTACATGAAAAGGGGTTAGATGAGCTGGTGCCGACTGATTTCCAATCAGTGACAGGGAAAGGGGCTTTTGCAACAATAGAAGGCAAAAAGGTTTCTGTCGGAAGTTTGAAATGGATTGCCACTTTAACGTCTGTGGATGAAGTGACAAAAGAACAAACCAATCAATTGCAAGCACAAGGTAAAACAGTTGTTGCAGCTGTTAGTGATAATCAATTAATCGGCATTATCGGAATTGCTGACCAATTACGTGTGGAAAGTAAAAGTGTTCTGCATAGCCTAACGGCATTAAAAGTTAAACATACCGTGATGTTAACAGGTGATGCTAAACTGACAGCAGAAGCTATTGCTACTTCCCTTAATATGAGTGATGTAAGGGCAGGTTTACTGCCAGCGGAAAAATTAATGGCAATTAAAGAATTACGCACAAAGTACGGAGCTGTAGCTATGGTAGGGGATGGTGTGAATGATGCGCCAGCCTTAGCATCTGCCAATGTAGGTATCGCAATGGGTGGTGCGGGCACAGATGCAGCTTTGGAAACCGCAGATATTGCTCTAATGGGTGATGATTTAACGAAATTGCCATATACAATTGGTTTAAGTAGAAAAACATTACGCATTATTAAAGAAAATATTATTTTCGCACTGGCGTTAAAATTAATCGCTTTATTACTCGTTATCCCAGGATGGCTAACATTATGGATTGCCATTTTTGCAGATATGGGTGCTACATTGCTAGTTGTTTTTAACTCTTTAAGACTAATTAAAACAAAAAAATACAAGTAAAAAGATTGAATTTGATAAAATCCGGGAGAATATTACCGCTTTAAATTAGTAATTATTGTTGATGTAGATGCTACTAGTAATTCTTGAAAAAGCCCTTATTAAGTGCTAAGATATGTTGAGGACAATGTAACAATTAATTATAAATGAGGCGAAAGTTTTATATGTCAGAACCTATTTTAGTAAATGTTACAGAGGAAATTGTACGTGGCTTAGTAAGTTTTCTTTTACGAGGACCGGAATATCAAACATTTTGTAAATGTGAAATCTGTGAGTTTGATACGGTTGCAATTGCTTTAAATGCGTTACCTAGTAAGTATGTTACATCTATGGACGCGCGCGATGAAGCATTTAAAACAATGAATACTCCTGAAAATATCGAGCTGGTCAACAGAGAGATTATCCGTGCATTACATGTAGTGAATAAATATCCTCGGCATAAGTAGAGCCCACTTCTATATGAGGTTGGCTCTTTTTACGTGTAATGACAATGATTCCTGTGGTTATGTATTTTCAGTTAACTTTTAAGGCAAGCTTGTAGTAAACTAGAGAGTAAGAAAATGAAAGAGAGGGAATAAGATATGCCAACACCAAGTATGGAGGACCATATCGAACAAATATATTTATTAATCGCTAATAAAGGGTATGCTCGTGTGTCTGACATAGCGGAAGCATTATCTGTTCTTCCTTCTTCTGTTACGAAAATGGTTCAAAAATTAGATAAAGATGGTTATTTAGTTTATGAAAAATATCGTGGCCTTACATTGACGCCAAAAGGAGAAAAACTTGGAAAGCGTCTTGTACAACGCCATGAACTGCTAGAGCAATTTTTACGAATCATTGGTGTAGACGAAGAACGTATTTACAATGATGTAGAAGGAATTGAGCACCATCTTAGTTGGAATTCAATCGATCGAATTGCTGATCTTGTGCAGGTAATGGAAGAAAATCCAGACATCGCAAAAAAATTAGAGGCATCTAGATCACAGCACAACCTATAAAAGTGAAACTTTAATCGGTTACTTATGGTTGCTAGATCTGCCACGATCTTGTTGTATAGAAGTGGACGCCTTAGTACCCATAGTAGTACGGAGTAAAATATTTTGCGAAATTGATGGTGTGAAGGAAAGGAAGACATTATGAACGAATTAAAATCAGGTGAAGTTGTAACGTTAACTGTATTAGAGCAACAAGCATCGAAATGGATCTTAACAAATGGGGTAGCTGAATTACCATTAAATGCTTCAGAGGTCACAGAACCACTTGCTGTAGGTGATCGTCTTCAAGTATTTTTATTCACAGATCGTCGTGGAGATTTAGCAGCTACAACTGCTATACCAACGTTTGCACAAGGTGAATATGGCTGGGCACGTGTACTACGAGTAGTGGAACATGAAGGAGCTTTTGTTGACATTGGGACATCACGTGAAGTGCTTGTAAAAGCTGAAGATCTACCTGCCATAAAAGAGGTTTGGCCAGCAGTGGGCGACCATTTATTTATGACATTGCGCACAGATCGTAATGGAGATTTATTTGGGCGTCTAGCAACGGAAGAAAAAATATTGGAGCTATATGAAGGTGCATTTGAAGATTTGCACAATAAAAATATTAAAGCCCGACCATATCGTTTATTGCCAGTAGGATCGTTTTTACTAGGTGTAGAAGTACCATATCGCATTTTCGTCCATGAATCAGAGCGTTCTGCAGAACCTCGTCTTGGACAAGATATAGATGTACGTATTATTGATGTAAAAGAGGACGGCTCTATGAACGGTTCACTTTTACCACGTAAACATGAGCGTATTACTGGTGATGCACAACAAATTCTAAGTTATTTACAGGATGTTGGTGGCAAAATGCCATTTGGTGATAAGTCTTCACCAGAAGAAATTCAAGAAATGTTCCATATGAGTAAAGCTGCATTTAAACGTGCACTAGGTACACTTATGAAAGCTGGCAAGATAAAACAACAAAATGGCTGGACAGAAGAACTTTAACTTCTTTCAGTGATTTGTTTTGTGTAGGGAAAGTGAAATCATCTTGTTGACGCGCAATGGATTTTATAAACCTTCAATGGATATCAAACGAATGACGAGAGACTGCTTGAAACCTTCTCGTCATTTTTTCGTACTAATAGTTGTATAGTGACATACATTATACAGGCTAAATGATTTTTCTAGCGAAAGGGGTCACACAATTTGAAAAAAACATGGATGAAAGTGCTAACTGCTACTATGTTAGTATTTGGTGTGATGGCACCAGCAACAGGATTTGCGGCCGATAATTCGACAACAAAAGCAATTGATGAAAAACTTGGTGTGCCAATCGTGGTATATGGTGCAAACTTATCAGAGACGGAAAAGGAATCTGTTAAAAAGTCATTAAAAGTAAACGAAGAACCTGAAATTGAAGAAATTACAGTATCAGGAGAAGACTTAGCCAAATACATTAAAGACAGTAATTCAAGTTCACGCATGTATTCCTCTGCAAAAATTACTCGCAAGGATGCAGGGAAGGGCTTAGTGATTGAAATTGTCACACCCTCAAACATTACACAAGTAACATCTGAAATGTATGCGAATGCGATGCTAACAGCAGGTATCGAAGATGCTACAGTGCAGGTAGCTGCGCCAAAAGCTGTAACAGGGCATTCTGCGCTTGTAGGGATTTATAAAGCTTACGAAGTGAAGACGGGTGAAACGCTTGATATTGAGCGTACAGACGTTGCCAATGAAGAACTGTCAGTAGCAACTTCTCTTGCCGAGTCCTCGGGAGTAGATGACGCAAAGGTTGCAGAACTACTAACAGAAATAAAAAAACAAATAGCAGAATTAAAACCTGCAACACGTGAAGATGTTGAAAAAATCGTGCAAGAGCAGTTAAATAAACTAGAAATAAATTTAAGCGAGAAGGATCGACAACTGTTAATAGATTTAATGGACAAAATTAGTAAACTAGATATTGACTTTAGTAAATGGTCTGATCAATTAAATGATATTAGTAATACGTTACAAGAAAAGTTTGGTGCACTAATGGAAGATGAAGGTTTCTGGACGGGTGTGAAAAATTTCTTCGTCAATTTAAAAGAATCGATTTCATCTTGGTTTAAATAAAAATAGTAAAGCTCGCTGTCACAATGACAGTTGAGCTTTTTTTGTGACAAGTAAACATGCGAGGAGAATGATAAATGTCTCGAATTCAAGGTAATTATTTAAGGGGGCTTCAACTATGGATTTAGCAGGTTTCATCACGTCTCAGCCATTACAGCAAGTGCTGTAGAAAGCCTATTGGAATTTTATATGAACTTGCGACAGACGAGCCGGACTTTACGTCAGAGGAGCCGATAGAAACACTCAGTAAGGAACCAGCCTTGCCGCCATTTTTAGAAGGCAAACGCGTGCAAATCGAATCAAAACTGCGTTCACTTTCTTTGTAAAAAAATAAAAGGCTATGTTACTATGAAAAAAAGGAGTGGTGAGAAATGGAATTCCAATTACAAAGTGTAACATCAAACAAGCTTGCATTTGTGTATGAACAGCAAGGGGAAAGATTAGCAGAGATAACTTGGCAGCAACAGGGACAAGTGATGGTAATGGATCACACATATGTATCAGACAAGCTCCGTGGTCAAGGGGTGGCGAAAAAATTGTTAGATCGTGCAGCAGATTATGCACGTGACAATGATTATAAAATGGAAGCAGTTTGTTCATATGTAGTTGCAACATTTGAAAAATCCGATGCCTATGACGATGTAAAACAATAAAAAAACATCACGAGTAGAGTTCTGTTGAGGAACTTTGACATTATGTCGACTGAAATGAATCGGGATAGTTGGTAGATGAAAAAAATAAGGCAATCTGCTAATAGCCATGTGCTAGTAAGCGGACTGCCTTTTCAGCTTTTACTGCAAATCATTAATTACGCTCCTTATAGTAGAATTACACTGTAGATAAGAAAAGTTAAGAAACCTGCTCCTCCCAATAATGAAGCCATATCAACCCAATCGTATAGTAAGTCTAAATCTTTCACACAAATCACCCTCCTGTTAATTGTAATAATTAATTAATTCCCTTAGTTTATTAGTTATAATCATAAATAATTACAAAATAAAGTTGGATAACGAAAAAGAGTTAGAATTGTGCGATAATATCGAGTGGGAGAGTGATAGATAATGTCTTGGAAAATACAGACGTATAATGAATTAACGACGGAAGAACTGTATAAAATTATTCAGCTACGAGTAAATGTTTTTATTGTTGAACAACAAACATGCTATGAGGATTTAGATAATCATGATCAAAACTCTATACATTTATCATATGTTAAAGATGGAAAAATATTCGCATATGCACGTTTATTACCTCCGGGAGAAAAGTTTGATATGGCATCCATAGGTCGTGTGATAACCAATCAAGAAGTACGTGGCACTGGAATGGGTAAGGAAATGGTGCAATTAGCTATAAAAACAATCGAAAAAGAATGGCCAGGTTCAGAGATTTTCATTCAGGCGCAAGCATATTTAGAAGATTTTTATGGTTCTTTTGGCTTCAAACAAGTTTCAGAAGCGTATATCTATGATAGCTTGCCACACCTTGATATGTTATATAAAGCGAAAAAATAATGTTTAGACCTCTAAGAATAGGGAAAAGCTATATTATAAGGCCAGTTTCTATATTTCTAGGAGGGATTTAAAATGGCAAAACGCAAAGGGACAGGTGTTGTACTTGCAGGGTTAGCAGGATTAGCAGCATCTTATTTAAGTAAAAAAGAAAACCGTGAAAAAGCATTGAATATGTTTAGTAGTGCTAAATCCAAATTTGAATCTTATTTGAATACATCAAATGTTAATATGGATGAAAGAATCGCTGAACGTGTAACTGCTGAGGTAGCAACAGAAGCAGGGACATCTCCAACGAAGTTAGCATCAAATGAAATGGTTGCTGAAGGTGGCGGACATACAGGTGTCCATTTTTACAACGAAGAGATTCAGGAAAAAGAAAAGTAATAAGAAAACCTTCTCATTTAACGATGAGAAGGTTTTCTTTTAGGAATGAGTGTAATGACTGCAAAGCCTATTAATACTAATCCAGTGAAAATAAATCCACTGACAATGCCGAGTGATAGCCAACCTAGCAATGAGGAGCCTAGTACAACACCTAATGAGAAAAAGGCATAAAAATAACCGTATGCTTTTCCTCGAACTTCAACTGTCGTCGAGTCTATTAATAGTGAATTTACTGAAGGAAACAAGAAGCCAAAGCCGACACCATAGCAAATCATCGCAATATAAAGCAGTGTACTGGAATCAGCCTGACTGATAAGTATTTGGCTTATTCCCATTAAGCTAATACCAAGTGACAACGTTTTAATGGGGGCAACTTTGTCAAAAATGCGATTACTAGGCAGAATAAACACTAGTACAGCAATAATGCCAAATGCGCTCATTAGTGTACCACTTAAGCGAGAATCAAAGCCTAAAGACTGTACCTTTAAAGGAAGTAGGTAGGCAATAACACCTTGTGAAAACATTAAAAAGAATGCACCTGAAAAAGCTTTTAACGTACCGGCGTTCTTAAAAAATACACGAATGGGTATATATGTACTCGGTGCAGTGTTTTCCTTAGTTACTTTACTCGATCTAAGCACAAAAGTAGCTAGAATACCTAAAAATAACATAAAACTTGCTGTAATATTAAAAACAAAAGGTACGCTTGTACGACTTGCTAAAATACCGCTAAATGCAGGTCCAATGATTGCCGCTATGCCTACGAATGCACCCGAAATAGCACTACCCTTACCACGTTTTTCTTGTTCGGTGGCATTTGCTAGGAATGTAAACGCAGCTGGGACGATAAAACCGGCTACTAAGCCATGTACAAATCGTACAGTCAGTAGAGTAATTGGTTCTGCTACTAAATTATAAAGTGTTAATGAGAGACCCGTAGTTAAAAGACCAATTACTAAAATCACAAAAGGTCCTTTACGATCGGTTAAAAAACCTGAAATGATATTCCCAAACGTATTAGAAAGGGAATACATGCCAACAGCTAGCCCAGTTAAAAAGGCAGATGCCCCTAAAGATTCTGCATATGTACTCATGACAGGAAGCTGAGTAAATAAGTCAAAAAATGAAAAGAATATAATCACATAGATAAATTTCTTCATAGCTCCTCCTGTTTCAAATTACGACTTAGTGGGTTAATCAGTACAAAACGCGGTTGATGGAAATCATGTTCACGATAAGTACTGGACAAAAGTACACTTGAAAGTTCATTATATCTCATAGAACTCAATAAAATCGGTGGGGAAGAATAAGTCCCCACCGAGCAAAGTTTTCACTTCATTATACCATTTTCGACAAAAAAAGAACGCCTAATAAGTCAAAATGAACTTATCAGGCGTTAGTATTGTATATTAAGCTTTTACAACTTCTTTTTTCATTGTTTTGTTTTTAGCAAGATTAACGTGCCAAGAAAGTGCCTCTTCTAAAATATGAGGTGTTTGTTGGTTACCAGTTGCTTCGGCAGCACGGTTGTAGTAATCCCATAATTGCTCTTTGTAATCTGGGTGAGCACAGTTTTTGATGATTAGTTGTACACGTTCTTTTGGAGCAAGGCCGCGTAAATCAGCGATACCTTGTTCAGTAACGATTACGTCTACATCATGCTCAGTGTGGTCTACGTGAGAAACCATTGGTACGATAGACGAAATCGCTCCGCCTTTAGCGTATGATTTTGTTACGAAGATTCCAAGACGCGCATTACGTGCGAAGTCACCAGAACCACCGATACCGTTCATCATTTTTGTACCTGATACATGTGTAGAGTTTACGTTACCGTAAATATCTAATTCAAGAGCTGTGTTGATTGAGATTAAGCCTAAACGACGGATAAGCTCTGGGTGATTAGAAATTTCTTGTGGACGTAAGCAAATTTTATCAGCATACTTTTCTAAATTGCCATAAACTTTTTTCTGTAATTCTTCAGTAAGTGTAATTGAAGTAGCTGCAGCAAATTTAACTTTACCAGCATCGATTAAGTTGAATACAGCATCTTGTAATACTTCAGAAGCAACAACTAATTCTTCAAACTCTGAGTTAGCGAAGCCATCAAGTACAGCGTTTGCTACAGAACCAACACCTGATTGTAATGGCATTAATTTGTTAGTTAGACGACCAGCTTTAATTTCATCGCGGAAGAAGTCTAATAAAATATTCGCCATTGTTTGTGTTTCTTCATCTGGAGGAACGATTAATGAAGGAGCATCTGGCTCTTCAGAAATAACGATTGCTTTAATTTTAGCTGGATCTACTTTAATCCCGATTTCGCCAATACGTTGTGTAGCATCAGTCATTGGAATTGCTTCACGTTCACCTTGCTCAGCAGGTACATAAATATCATGAATACCGATTAGAGCTTCTGGGTGAGAGATATTTAACTCGACAATAATATTTTCTGCATACTCAGCGAAGATAGGTGAGTTACCTACAGAGTTTGTAGGGATAATTAATCCGTCTTCTGTAATAGCCACAGCTTCAAGAATTAAATATTTAATTGGGCCCATAATTCCTTGACGAACTAATTCAGCGTTATGAGAAAGGTGTGCATCTACATACTGGATATCACCAGAGTTGATAAGATTGCGGATACCTGCATCGCCTTGGAAAGGTCCGCGTTTGCGAATAACGCCAGCCTCAGCTAAATATTTATCTACTTCAGGGCCTAAAGAAGCGCCTGTATATACATCAATTTTGAATTTTTCATTTTTAGCTCGTTCTACTAATGCCATTGGAACAACTTTAGCGTCCCCAGCACGAGTGAAACCACTCATACCTACTACATCACCATCAGAAATAAGTGCTGCAGCTACATCAGCTGTAACGATTTTGCTTTCAAGCTCTTGTAAACCTAAACGTTTTTTAATAATTGCATCCATTAAAAAAATCCTCCCCTAAAAGTTTTGATGGAAACCGATTACAAAACTAGAAAAAACTTATAAGAATTTTCTGTTTATTTAGTTGTAGTATAACACCAACCATTTGAATAATACTATCACCAATCTGTCACAAATACTTTATAAACAGCATTAAACTATTTAAAAAAAGGAAATTCGAGCATAAGAACGCTTTTTCGACAGAGAAAACGTTTTATTATAGCGTCACGTATTCTGAACTGACATAAAATTCTTATTAAAGAGATAAAAAATACAGCAAGCACTTTAAAAAATAAAATGCTCGCTGTACTTTAAAAAATTAGAATCCTAAAGAACGACGGAAGTAACTTGCATAGCGTTGGCTAACAGGGATACGTGTGCCGTCTTTCATGATTAATAAGAAAGTGGAATGTGAGTCTGGTTGAATTTCATCAATGTAGTCAATGTTTACAATATAAGAGCGGTGGCATCGAATAAATGAATCAGGTGCTAAAAATAGCTCAAGATCGCTTAAATTTAGTCGATGATATCCTTCGCGCCCCATTGTTTTAACAAATGTCTTTCGAAGCTGAGTTTCAAGATAAATGACTTGGTCATGCTTGATAGGGTACCAGCAATCATCAATTTTGATTGTGATGTAATTTGTTAAAAACGCTGATGGCTTTTGTGGGAAGATAGCAGTAATGGCACCTTTTGTCTCGCCTTCTTCCATTAAAGGGATACTCATGCCGAAATAAGCAACGCCAAATACATCAGGTTCGATATACGTGCTGATTTTTTGCCCATAGCTTAAAGCTTTATGTGCAGCTGAGCCTTCTTTAATTGGGTCACCTGGCTTGATTTTTAAATCAACTTTTTTGCTTGGTTGGTAATACAAGTATTCGTTTGTGTCGGAAATTGCGATGGAAGTATTCTCTGGGAAGAACTCCTTAATAATCTCCATGATTTCTTCTATTTGTTTTGGATCCACTATTAACACCTCGTTTAAACTTTTAAAAATAGTATTATCATCTATTTTACTACATATTCGTATAAATTATATAGAGAAGATTTAGGAATAAAATAGAGAAATGTCGAATATGAAATAAAAAGGTGTATAATGCATTACAGAATATGTAACAAATTTTAAATAATTACTAATTTTTTTGTTATATATATGGTAAAATTTAATTGGGCCTAAGTAACTTTACTAGGTTTCTACTATGCCTATGTGATAAATAAGAACTAGGGAGGAAGTCAAAATGTGGTTGAAAGGAATTCGCAGAATATGATAAAATCCTCTGTATAGTCTATTTTTATTACAATTGGTGTTCTAGTTGGATTTTTTTTAAGTTATAGTCAATTTATACTGGTGGAATAGGACTCAGTTCATACCAGAATAAGTAAATACTATTTTCTTATTTTTAAAAATTATGTAGAACGGTGTCAAATATTGTAAGGTAATTCGTGCACTCTGAGGAAAGATGGGGAAGATTATGCAACTACATCAACATTCAATGTCAGAAACGATATCAAAAAGATACTTCCAAGAAATTGATAATATTAATCAATACATCGGTGTAGAAGAATTTTTTAATATTGAGTCGAAATTAATATTTGAGATTTATCACTTAGAATCTGCAAAGGCTAAGAAATCTTTGCATGAGATAATTGATATTCTTTCAATACGTTTTGGCAAGCAAGTCATTAAAATTGTTCGAGGTTATTTTTCCGTTTTGTCGTCGATTGTTGCTCGTAAATTACTTGACAATCAGGTACCTTCGAAGAAAGCTTTTGCCTTTAATATTGCCTGTAATGATATGATAGAAAATCAAATGAAGGACGCAGAGTTTTTACAATTTGCTGACGATTTAATTGATTTCTTTGTCTATTTTATTGCAGATCGCAAGCAACCGACTTTCCGTCACCAGACTGTCAATAAGGTGATTATGTATATAAACGATGAATTAGAAAATGACCTAACAGTAGAGAGTATCGCAAATAACTTCCATATTAGTACAAGTCACTTATCGCGTATATTTAGAGAACATGTGGGAATTACACTTGTCGAATATTTAAATGTTCGCCGAGTAGAGGAATCTCAGTACTATTTACGCCATACAAATAAAAGTATTACTTCTATTTCAGATCAATTCCATTTCTGTAACCAAAGCTACTTTACTCGTATTTTCAAGAAATATACAGGAGTAACGCCTAAGCATTTCCGTGACGAGTTACATCATGATTTTTATCGTTTTGAAATGGCGGAGTCTGAGCTTCAAAATATATAATTGTTATTGTGATTGTCTTAAACGTAGAAGGACCTTATAAGCAATTTTCAAACATACACTAAGATGCGGACATGTTAGCGATGCTAAGCTCGCATCTTTTTTGTACGAATCAAACGCTTTTACGATGAAGCCTAGAAGTAATTGAATTAGTAGCGCTTGCTATTTGATAAAGATAGTCTTTATAAGGTATACTTCACATTAGTTGAAAAATAATAGTAGGTGGACAAATGAAAAATTTTAAGCTATTTTCAATGCTTGGTCTTGTGGTTTTTGTACTTAGTGGCTGTCAAGCAGTTCAGAACAAAGAAGGCTTTTTCTATAGTATTTTTGTGAAGCCTATGGAATTTTTACTTGAGTTTTTCGGAAATAATATATTTTCAGGAAACTATGGTTTAGCGATTATCGCTATTACAGTGCTAATTCGTTTAGTCTTAATGCCGATTATGTTGAAAAACTATCGTCAGCAACAAATAATGAAATCTAAAATGGATGCCTTCAAGCCTGAAATGGAAGAAGTTCAGAAAAAGATGAAGGAAGCTAAGACAAAAGAAGAACAAATGAAGTACCAACAAGAAATGATGGCCTTGTATTCAAAGCATGGTGTTAATCCATTAAATATGGGTTGCTTACCGATGTTAATCCAAATGCCAATCATCATGGGTCTTTACTTTTCGATTTTATATTCAGCCGATGTGAAATCACATATGTTTTTATGGTTTAGCCTAGGTTCGCCAGATATCATTATGACCATTATTGCGGGTATTGTTTATTTAGTGCAAGCGCGTGTGTCACTATGGACTGTACCAGAGCAGCAAAAAGCACAGATGAAATTGTTTATTTATATTTCACCAATTATGATTGTCTTTATCTCAATGTCTTCAATGGCAGCTTTACCGCTTTACTGGTCTGTAAGTGGTGCGTTACTGATTATTCAAACTTATATCGGACGAAAATATTATTCGGAGCATCCCGAAAAAGCAAAATCATAAAAAATGTATGTCGAGGCGCTTATGTAGCCTCGATTTTTTTAGGGGGACAACAGGATGAACACAAAGTGGTTATCATCTATTCTCGTCGCTATTTTCAGTATTGCGGCTATTGTTTGTATAATTATGGGTTATTTTAATTTTGCAGTACTTGCAATGACGATAATGTTTGCATTATCAAATGGTTTTCGAGCTAAGAGTTTTAAGGAGCAAGGTTACGTGAAAGAAGCGAAATGGATGAAGTATATGGCTATCTTTTTTACGATCGCTTCAATTATTGTACTTTACATCAATCTTACAGACTAACAAAAGAATGATGGCGAAAAGGCACGCCAAAAAATGTGAAAAATGTTAAAATAAAACTATATAGATAAAGTGATGCTTTAATCGAGTTACGGTGCTGGAGCTCTCACTTTAAATATCCGTTTTAAAGTAGGGAGCCCTAATAACCGCTAGTAAGGGATAAACGTAAAAGGGGCAAATACAGTGAAAAAAAATCGTCTACCTCTCATCATTGGTGCTTTAATTTCAGCGGCGTTAATAATATCTATTTTCGTAGTCGTTTACTACAAAAATAATCAAGTAAATGTAGCGTCAGATGAGCAGCAACCAGTAACAGAGGCAAATAAAAAAGATACACCAGCAACGGATAAACCAGAAACAGATGACCCAACAAAACCAATTGAACAACCAGAGCAACAACCTGATGCAAATGGTTATTTACCGAACCAAACCTTACCAACAGAGCCTACATATATTAACGGTATCCTATTAGCAAATAAAATCTATCCGCTTCCATCGACTTTTGCACCTGATGTAAACCCAGAGGCGAGTCAAGCACTAGATAAAATGCTAGTTGCTGCGAAGCAACAAAAAGGCTTCGATTTAGTAGCGTTTAGTGGTTATCGCTCATTTGAATATCAAACAACCTTATACAATAACTATGTCAATCGTGATGGACAGGCTGCTGCAGACCGTTATAGTGCGCGCCCAGGCTATTCAGAGCATCAAACGGGCTTAGCTTTTGATATTGGCGAACGGGGTAAAGATAATTTATGGCTTACTGAAGAATTCGGTGAAACACCAGCGGGGAAATGGTTAGTGGAGAACGCTCAGGAATACGGCTTTATTTTACGATTCCCACAAAATAAAGAAGATATTACGGGCTACATGTATGAATCGTGGCATTTCCGTTATGTTGGCACCGACATTGCCAAAGAAATTAAGAAACAACAAATAACGTTAGAAGAATATTTAGGAGTTAAATAAAAGAAAGAGGTTATCTCGATAGAAATCGAGATAATCTCTTTTTGGTATGGAAGGATTACAGATACCATTTCACTTAAAGTATGGGTGTTAGTAAACGTGAAATGGATTCTTTAAATTTAATCAAACTTGATCGATTTTTGTACATTTCCCATGTTAATTCAGTGCAATCGAAAATATCTTTCTCAAATATCTCTGCTAATTGGTGGGAAATTGTAGAATCGTAAATAAAGGCATTTACTTCAAAGTTTAAACTGAAGCTTCGAACATCAAGATTTGCCGTTCCTACTGTCGACGCTTCATCATCAATAATAATGGCTTTGGCATGAATAAATCCTTTTTCATAAATATAAACTTTTGCACCTGCACGAAGCAATTGTCCTACGTAAGAGTATGTAGCCCAATAAACAAACATGTGGTCAGGCTTATTCGGAATCATAATCCGAACATCAATGCCTGAAAGGGTGGCGATTTTAATGGCATCTAAAAAACTAACATCCGGTATGAAATATGGCGTTTGAATATAAATGTATTTTTTTGCCATGTTAATAAGTTTTAAATAACCAATTTTGATTTGTTCCCAATCGGAATCTGGTCCACTTGATACAATCTGTAAGCCTACATTACCTTTTTTAGGAATAGCGGGGAAGTAGCGGTCTGAATACCCCATTTTTTGTTGTGCACATGCCTGGTTCCAGTCTAGTAAGAAACGTGTTTGTAAAGGATGTACGGCGCTACCTTCAATCCGTAAATGCGTATCTCGCCAGTAACCAAATTTCTTTTGTAGTCCAAGATATTCATCTCCGACATTAAAACCACCTATATAACCAATACGCCCATCAATCACAACGATTTTACGGTGATTTCGGAAATTTAGCCGCGGATTAAGAAGTGGTAGAATAGATGGGAAAAATACTTCTACTTCTCCGCCTGCACTAAGGAGATTTTTAAAGTGGCGCTTTTTCACATTTCGTGAGCCCATTTCATCATATAAGAGTCGAACCTTCACACCCTGTTTTGCCTTCTTTATAAGTGCATTGACAATACGAGTTCCTAAATCATCTAGACGAAAGATATAATATTGAATGTGGATATGATCTTTTGCTGCATCAATATCCTTAAGGAGTTGCTCGAATTTATCGGCACCGTCATCCAAAATCGTAATGTGGTTATCCTGTGTCAGTACGGCATTATTTGTTTTTAAATGCATATAAATCATTTCTTTATAATTTTCAGCATTTTCGATACGGAACTCAAACGTATCGTCGTGAATTGTTTCCTTCTGATAATTAATAAGGGTATCTATTCCAATATCCTTGCGACCTTCCCAACGGAACAAATGCTTTTTTCGCAATTGTCGTCCCAACAATAAATATAAAATGAACCCAGCTAATGGCAAGAAAAATAATACTAAAATCCATGCCCAAGTAGAAGTAGCATCTTTACGCTCTAAAAAAATAATAGTCATTGCTGATAAAATATTAATGAATAATATTATAGGTACTAGATACTCTACATCTGTAAAAATGCTCATTCCTGCACCTGCCTTTACTATATTTCCAATATATTTAGTATAGCTTACTTCACAGGTGGAATGAAAGAAGATACGTTAATAGATTGTAATCATGAAAAAAAGAATTACCTCGAAAGTTGGTTCGGGGTAATTCAGTAATATCATTAATAATGTTCCCATTGGAATAATATATCAGAAAAATCTTCTTGAAGTAGTCTTTCACGGTTGATGAAGAATTTCCCGACACCGCTATCAGCCCACATAATACCAAATTCATCATTCGAATCAATTTGTAGTAAAAGAACATCATAACGCTGAAGTAATTTTGATTCGTAACGGATATCTTCCTCCAAAAAATATGCGTAACCACCTATTTTTGCACCAGCACCTAAAAAATGCTGTAAATATGTTTCCTGCAAATTGGCATCATCCTGATTTAGTTTTAGATTTGGTAAATATTGCGCTGCGCGATAATCTAAAGCAGAAACAGGCTCTTGTTCAGGGTGGAATTGTAATGCTAGTTCCTGGCTAATAGGAAACCAATCATTTGATGCTTCCACAATTGTTTCATGTGAAGGAGCAACGATGTCAGTATTTATTGTAGGGTAAAATCGTATTTTATAAAACTGTTGGAAAATATCCTCCTGGTAATGTGCAGCGTTGGCAAATATATTAGATGAAATAAAAAATTGAAGAATGCCCTGTGTAGGAAAATCCTGTAATGTAGGCATCTCTGCAAAATTTATTTGAGCTAATAGACGCATTGGCTCACCTGTAATATCTTTCGGGTATATTTGGTAATAAGGTAAGTAAGGTTCACCAGCAAATTTACTTTCCGTTATCGAAGTTGAACGTTTGGATGGCGAGATAATCACCGCTGAAAGAAGTGTATCCTCAATTTCAGAACGAAACGTTTCTAGCTCTTTAGGAAGTAAAAGGTTTGTTGTTTTGTTCATGTAAAGCCCTCCGATTTTACACATAAAAGCATTCAATGTTCTTTACATATATTCGATATGCCTTTTTCCACAATTAATCCCAGATATGAAGTTGTGAATTATTATAGGTTACGGCTTTTAACAGCTAAATTATTCAAGACGTAAAGATTTATTTGACGATTTATAAACAAAAATTAAAGTAATGGATACGATGGCTATTCCAGTTGATATGTAATATCCAAGATTAGATTCCATGGTGAACAACCATGTGAAGAAGAGTGGACCAAGTATACGGCCTAAATTATCCATTGAATAAGAAAGACCTGCAGCAGTACCATATTGACCACCCGACTCTTTGGATGAAAGAGAGACAACGCATGTTCTTGCAATGGCGTTTCCAGCTGTAAAGACACAAAGCGCTAGCCCAGCTATGACTAAATTAGCAGTTAAAGTAAATAACATCATGCCTAGCGCTGTTACAATTTGAGCGCCAATCAACCAAGATGTCTCAGCTCCATTTTTAATTCGTCGAACGACACCTCCTTGAATTGCCGCATCCACAAAGCCACTAAACATAAATAAATAACCGATTTGTAATGGTGTAATGTTGATACGGTCAATTTGGAATAGTTGGAATGTCGCTTCTACGCCTGCTAGCATAAATGTCACTAAAAAAGAGAACATAAATAAATAACGCACTCGGTATTGAAGCATCTTGCCAGCACCTTTTGGTACAATTGCACGTTTTTTTGAATCTTTTCGTTTGTCAGGTTCTTTTAAGACGATACTTGCATAAATAAATAATAGTGCGATTAAAGCTGCAGAAGTGATAAAAGGTAATTGTAAGCTATAATGGCCAAGCATGCCGCCAATAGCTGGACCGAAAATAAATCCAAGACCGATGGACATGCCCATTAGACCCATGTATTTATTACGATCCTCTTCGCTAGACATATCACCTATAAAGCCTGTTACGGCTGTGTATAGTGCGCCAGAGAATAAACCCCCTACAACACGCGATACGTATAGAATGGCTAAATTATCTATAAACAAAGAGAAAATAACGAAGCTTAGGCTAAAGCCTACTAGTCCCATTAAAATAAGCTGTTTGCGCCCAACTTTATCAGATAGCATTCCCCAAAGAGGTGCAGTAAAAAAGCTTGCAAGTGAATACACAGTCAGTAAACCACCCACGTGTATATCATCCCAGCCTTGTTGGACAATAACCTCTGGTAAAACAGGAATAATAATTCCGAAACCTAGGTAGACGAGAAATTGAACAGACATTAACAATAGAATAGCCTTTTTCATAATACAGTTCCCTGCTTTCTTACGATATTTCAGTATGTATATTCTACCTCTCTTGTTCTTGCTATTACAAGGAATCATTAGTTAGCCCATCTGCGAGCACTCGAGAAAGCATCTTTGGTTAAGGATTTTATTTCAATACGTATACTTTAAAAGTAATTTATTTAGGAGAGAAGAATTTTTCGATGTACGAATAGATATGACGAGATATGTAAATAATTTAGCTATAGCGATTCGGGATAGAGAGCAAACGATGACTTTTCCGAGCGTTTTGATTTGTATCATTTGTCATATAGCGTCCATGATTAGATCTACAGTATAATGTCTATATACCGATGTGGGGTATGTTGAGTGTGGATAGAGTTGGTAGGTAAATAAAATTTACATTGTAACAAAATTGAAAAACTATAAAGTCAAGTTAAATGGTATGATAGAGATAGATACTTGTCAGACATCTTACACATATAAAATTGAAACTTTTTTGTAATTTAAACGTTATAAATTTCGAGGAAAGATTGAGGTGGAACGTATGACGAAGGAAGTAGATTTGAAAAAGATTGTTTCGAATTTATCGAAGTTGGGTGTGAAAGCTACTGTTACAAAGTCTCGACTTGAGCTTTTAAAAGTACTCACACCGCCAACGCAAACACCGCAAGTTCAAGCTTAACTCGTCTAAAATGAAAATGGGTAGTCTCCTAAAATTGAGACTACCCATTTCCTATATCTTTGGCATCTGTAATGTCTAGTATTTAATCATCTTCATCGTGAGTTGTAAACATATACGTACGATAATGGAACCGCATACTAAAGACAAGTCCTATTGCAAGTGCATTTCCCATCAATGAACTCCCCCCATAACTAATGAATGGTAGAGGGATACCTGTAATCGGTAGTAACTGAATTGTCATACCGATATTTTCGAAGACATGGAACGTAATCATGGCAATGATCCCAGCGCATACGTAAGTTGAAAACGGATCTTTCAATAAAAGTGTTGTTTTCGTTAAATGATAAATCAACAAGAAGAAAATACAAATAACGATACTTGCACCAATAAAGCCCCATTCCTCACCGATAACAGTAAATATGAAATCGGTATGGTTTTCGGCGACGTAAACTTCACGGCCACGGAAACCTTTACCAAAAATTTCACCTGAACCAATGGCATTCAATGAAGTAATTAAATGGTAGCCATCGCTTGATGAATATGAATAGGGATCGAGCCAAGAATAAATACGGGCGAACTGATAAGTCTTAAAGCCAAAAGTGTTCTCTAAGAAATCCTGCATATACAGTGCCATCCATAGAAGAGCGCCACCAATTACTGCACCACCAACGAAAGTCGGCAAAATTATTTTCCAAGAGATGCCTGCAACAATAACAAGTGCAGCGGTAATAGCAAAGAACACGAGTGCTGAACCAAGGTCTGGCTGCTTCATGATAATGCCTAGTGGTATAATCAAAGTCACACCGATTTTAGCTAGTAAAATGAAATCAGTTTTTAATGATTTTAAAGAATAGACCTCATGGTGCTTACTAATTAGTCGTGCAAGTGCTAAAATGTAAAATGTTTTCATAAATTCAGAGGGCTGAATATTCCCTACAGGTGTATGAAACCAGCTTTTAGCACCGTTTACAGGTGCACCAATTTGTCCTTTTCCTTCAGGCATAAAAATAAGTAGTACTAAGAGAGCAATACCAGCTCCATACATATACCAAGCCATTTTTTTATATTGATCTGGTTCGAAAAACATGACAATACCAATAATAACTGCACCAATCACGTACCATTGAAATTGCTTCGGTACATAGTTAATGCCATATTGTCCTGAAGTTTGAGCTGATGCAATAGCTAATATGCTAATGACAAGGAAAGTGATAAGTATAAAAGCGAGTGTCCAGTCGAAACGATTCGCGAAATTTCGTTTATTTTCCATAAAAGCCACCTAAAATAAAATAGTTTAAAAATCTGTGCGCTAACGCATGTAGAACATTAACATTATAACGCAAAAAACGTTTTTCCGCCTACGTATATTGTTGTGACGACAATTAGCATAAAATGTTTCAAAAAAATTCGGTTTAGTTTTATAATGATATGAAGAATGGGGTGATGGGTGTGGCTAAGAAATTGAAGTCAGCTGAAGATTTTATGTACCATATATATGTTCATATGAATGATGTCGATAAATTCGTCATTTTTAGTGGCCTTAAGCTCTCGCAATTCGTAGCTTCTTTAGATCCACTGCATCACTTACTGTTATTGAAACATTCTTATGAAGACGGCTCGTTTAATATGCATACACAATTTGATTATGTACCAGATGAGGAAGTTCCCCATTTTGTAAAAAAAGCGACTGAGTCAAAAGAATTGTGTTGGATAGACTTTATGGATGAAAAAAAATTAAATCAGCTGACACCTATGGAGCAAGGGGAGTTACTTTATCTAAGTCATAAAAAAGAACCAATTACTTCTCCATTTTTTAATAAATTGCAAAATCGGTTTGTCTATTATTCTTCCGATGTGGAAAAGATGACGAAAGTTTATTTTCGCCATTTAAGTGATTCAGATTTGCTAGTTGCGAATGTTTTTAATAGTTTAATACGTGAAAAAGAACGTAGCACAGGGTTTTGGCGTCGAAAAGTGAAATCCAGTACGCCTTCACTCACGCCAGAATTTTTGAGAGCATATCGCTCTTTCGCAAAAGACGGAGCACTATTGTCACTCTATCGAATTGAAAAACCTAAAGCAGCGTATGGCATTGAAATTCGCAACCTATCAGATTATTCTTTCCCAGATGAAGTATGGGATGAGTTAAATGCGATTTTGAAAAACGAACACGATGAATTGATTCAGATTATTTAACTGAATTCACATTCACTTTTTAAACGTGAATTGAATAGGATACATAAATCTCACCGTCAAAATTACGGTGAGATTTTTATGTCATTTGTCAAGCTGTTTCATGATAAACTAATAGTACTCAAGAAGTATGTGGAGGGCACAAAAATGAAAAAAAGAATCGGCTTATTATACGGCGGAAAGTCTGCGGAGCATGAGGTGTCATTGTCGACGGCATGTGCAGTCACTGGGGCTTTAAATTTCGAGGAATATGAAGTATATCCGATTTTCATTACACTTGATGGGGAGTGGCGTCGAGGTAAGCGCCTAGTAAAACCTGCAAGTACAATTGAAGAATTACAATTTGGTGATGATGCTATTATTTTAGAAAACAATATTACAAATTTTTTAATCGACGACAATGGTAAAGCTGTACAGTTCGATGTGATTTTCCCGTTGTTACATGGTACAAATGGTGAGGATGGTACTGTTCAGGGCTTACTTGAAGTTTTAAATCTTCCGTATGTAGGAAATGGCGTGCTAGCATCATCAGCAGGTATGGATAAAGTAATCATGAAGCAATTATTTGAAATCGCAGGCTTACCACAAGTGCCATATATGTACTTCATTCGCAGTGAGTGGGCAAACGAACAGGAAGCCATTTTAGCACGCTGCGAAAAAACATTAACTTGGCCAATGTTTGTGAAACCAGCTAACTTAGGCTCAAGTGTTGGGATTAGCAAGGCATCAAATCGTGAAGAACTTACGAAGGCGATTGAAGTAGCTTTACAATTTGACCGTAAAATCGTAGTGGAGCAAGGAATCGTGGCACGTGAAATCGAACTTGGTGTATTGGGCAATGATTTCCCGGAAGTCTCAGTGCCAGGTGAAATTAAACCGATGACTGATTTTTATGATTATGACTCTAAATATAAGGATGGTTCAACGGTGCTTATTATTCCAGCAGAATTGTCTACAGAAGTTGTAGCCGACTTAACGGATTATGCGAAACGTGCTTTTAAAATCCTAGATGGAAGCGGTTTAGTACGTGCAGATTTCTTTGTTACAGCAAATAACGAGGTTTATATAAATGAAGTAAATACAATGCCTGGGTTTACACCTGTAAGTATGTATCCACTTCTTTGGCAGCATACAAATGTTAATTACCCAGAGCTTATTAATCGATTAATTGAGCTAGCGATTGAGCGATACGAGGGAAAACAACAGCTTCACTATAAAAAAGACTGAGTGGGATTATTGTGAAAAAGACATTAAAGCAATTAGCAGCATGGTTAAATGATGAAGTGCCAGCTTTTAGTGACACGGTAGTATCAGGGATTTCTATTGATACAAGAACAATTCAGCAAGGTGATTTATTTGTGCCTTTTCGTGGTGAGCAAGCAAATGGCCATAAATTTGTTGTGCAAGCTTTTGAAAAAGGTGCAGGAGCTTCACTGTGGCAAAGGGATGAACCGAATCCGCCAGCAGGAGTTCCGTTATTATTTGTCGATGATCCCGAAGAGGCATTACAGCAGATGGCGCGTGCCTATCGTAGTGAGCACAAGGCAAAATTTATAGGGATTACAGGGTCGAATGGTAAAACATCAACGAAGGACATTTTAGCAGGGACACTGGCACCATTTTTCAAGGTACAAAAAACCATTGGGAACTTTAATAATCAGCTAGGTTTGCCAATAACGATATTGCAGCTTGATGAAGATACCGAAGTCGCTGTGCTTGAGATGGGCATGAGTGGTTTTGGTGAGATTGAATTTTTAACGAAGCTGGCGCACCCGCATATGACGGTTATTACAAATATTGGTGAGGCACATATGCAAGATTTAGGTTCTCGTGCTGGAATTGCCAAAGCAAAGTTTGAAATTATTCAAGGTATGCAAGATGACGGCGTACTTTTCTATGACGGTGATGAGCCGTTATTGCAGGAGTTGGTTGTACGGCAGGGGAATTTAAATGCACAGGCATTTGGTTTAGAACCTGGAGATTTATTGTACGCAGAAAATATAGAAGCGACTGCTAATGGAAGCAGCTTCACGACGCATGGTATGATCGAAGGGGATTTCTTTATTTCCGTACTAGGAAAGCATCAGGTGAAAAATACATTGATTGCTATGCTAATTGCACAAAAGTTAGGTTTAAATAATGACCAAATACGGGAATCGTTAAAACAAGTTGCCTTAACTGATATGCGCATGCAACAAGTACGCGGTACAAATGGTGCATTGTTCATTAATGATGCTTACAATGCGGCACCAACTTCTGTAAAGGCTGCTATTCAGTTTATAGCTACGACAACGATTCGCCCAGAAAAGTGGCTTGTGTTAGGTGATATGCTCGAGCTAGGCTCAAATGAACAGAGCTTCCATGAAGACTTATCACTAGATATTCATGTAGAAGAAATCTCTTACATTTGCTTATATGGACCACGCATGGCTTATTTGTACGAGGTGTTAAAAGAGCGTTTTGACGCAGAACATTTATTATACACGCAAGATGATTATGCACCGATTATTACAAAATTACAGCAAGCTAATGAGCAATCCATCGTTTTAATAAAAGGTTCACGGGGCATGAAGTTAGAAAACATTTTAAATGCATTTGCGCAGTAAAGTTTTATCGATGGGGATGCACCCCATCGATTTTTAAATTGAAGGGGTCCCCAGCTTGGCGGATACAGGCGATCCACTGAAGCGCTGTAGTAGTTAAAGTAAGTAGGGTAAAGTTACGCATATTATCGTTGCATTATGACTTCAAAGGGTGTTGTGAATTGAGTATATAAATTCTATTTGGGCACATAATGATGATTGAACCATTTTGGAACCATCTCGAATTCCCATCTTTTGAAGTAGATTTCCTAATAGTTGTTAATATGGGATTAAATCAATAAGTGCTAGTTGTCAAACTAGTGTTTTATTCTCGAGGTGAGGTAATGACAGTAGGGGTGCTATGTATACATGGATTTTCAGGTGGACCTTATGAAGTAGAGCCTTTTACAGCTTATTTACGGGCGCAGACAGACTGGTTGGTTGAGACGCCAACCTTATCTGGACATGGTGAAGAATTGCATATGCGAGGCTTTACCGCAAAACATTGGCTAATGGATACTGAACTTGCTTTTCGCGCACTTGCGAAAAAAGTGGATGAAGTTATGATCGTTGGTTTTTCAATGGGAGGCATTATCGCTTTGTACTTGGCGAAACGCTATAAAGTGAAAAAGCTTGTGTTACTTAGTGCAGCAGCGAAGTATGTGAGTCCAAAGCAGCTTGTTAATGATTTTAAGATGCTGGCGACTGAGGCATATCATCGCAATCTTTCTAATAATGAATTGTTTTTACGCTATCGCAATAAGTTTAACAACGTGCCCTTATCTGCAACAATGGAATTTATGAGACTTGTTCAAGCAGTAGCGCCGTATTATAAAGATATAAAAAATCCGGTATATATCGTACAGGGAAAATTAGATGGTATTGTGCCGTATCATACCGCGCAATTTTTATATGACCAACTGGCCTCGAAAGATAAACATTTGTATTTTTCTGATAATGGTAAGCATCATATTTGTTATGACGAGGATTGCTCTGCTTGGTTTTCAAGGGTTCTCGAGTTTTTAAAGGGGCAATAAGTAGTCAGATTATTACGACTCATGCGTTATCGTTGCATACGACTGATTCACGTGATAGACTAGTGTAAGCAATGGATACATTTTGTGCGAAGACTCTTCATAATTTGGTTGAAGAGTGCTTTTTTTTGAACATAACGGTTTTATTCTAAGTTAATAATTACGACAGAATTGAACCGCTCGGTAAAGACCGGGCTTTCCTTTTCATATTAGAGAGCTCTACATGACAACTACGTAGAGAGAATTTTTAAGTAACGGAAACGTTCCACAACACAGGCTCGAATTTGCCGACAACTTCATCTGAAAATGTAACCATTTGTCAACTTATAAGGAAAAAAGGAGATTGAGAAGTTTGACAAATTTTTCAGAATTAAATATTAGCGAATCTACATTACGTTCAGTAAAACGTATGGGATTTGAAGAAGCAACACCAATCCAAGAGGGTACGATCCGTTTTGCCATTGAAGGTCGCGATGTATTAGGTCAAGCGCAAACAGGTACTGGTAAAACTGCCGCTTTTGGGATTCCACTTATCGAGAAAATCGATCCAAAAAATCCTAATATCCAAGCTTTAGTTATTGCTCCAACTCGTGAATTAGCGATTCAGGTTTCAGAAGAACTTTATAAAATTGGTTACGACAAACGCGTGAAATTATTATCAGTTTACGGTGGTCAAGAAATCGGCCGTCAAATTCGTGCACTGAAAAATAGACCACAAATTATCGTTGGTACACCAGGTCGTATTTTAGACCATATCAATCGTCGTACTTTAAAATTAGAAGATGTGCAAACACTTGTACTTGACGAAGCAGATGAAATGTTAAACATGGGCTTCATCGATGATATCAATTCGATTTTAGAAAATGTACCGGCTGAACGTCAAACATTATTATTCTCAGCGACTATGCCACCAGCAATTCGTAAAATTGCTGAAACATTTATGCGTGATCCAGAAATCGTAAAAATCAAAGCAAAAGAACTAACTGTTGATAATATTGATCAATATTTTGTAAAAGCTGCTGAGCGTGAGAAATTTGATGTTTTATCTCGTTTGTTAAATGTTCACCAACCAGAGCTTGCAATCATCTTTGGTCGTACAAAACGTCGTGTAGATGAATTAGCACAAGCTTTATCAATCCGTGGTTACCTTGCAGAGGGGATTCATGGTGATTTAAGCCAAGCAAAACGTATATCTGTTTTACGTCAATTTAAAGAAAACAAAATTGACATCTTAGTTGCAACAGACGTAGCTGCACGTGGTCTCGATATTTCAGGCGTAACACATGTTTACAATTTCGATATTCCACAAGACCCTGAGTCATACGTTCACCGTATTGGTCGTACAGGCCGTGCGGGTAAATCAGGTCTTGCAGTAACATTTGTAACACCACGTGAAATGGGTTACCTACGCATTGTTGAAGAAACTACGAAAAAACGCATGACGCCACTTCGTCCACCAACATCTGACGAAGCATTAGTTGGCCAACAACGTTTAGCTGTTGACACACTAGAAGGTCTTATTGCTAACAATAATTTAGGTGATTATCGTACACTTGCTGCAGAAGTACTTGAAAACCATGATGCAACAGATGTAGTAGCTGCTGCACTGCGTTCATTAACAAGAGAGCCAGATGATACACCAGTAACAATCTCAGAAGAACGTCCATTACCAATGCGTCGTGAACGTTCTGGTGGCGGTGGCCGCGGTGGAGATCGTGGAAGCCGTGGAGGTCGTAACTTCAGCGGTGGCCGTCGAGATGGCGGACGAAGCGGAGAGCGTCGCGGTGGAGATCGTGGAGGTCGCCGAGATGGCGGAGGCCGTCGTGAAGGTGGTCGCCGTGAAGGTGGACAAGGTCAAGGACAAGGTCAAGGCCGTTCTAGAGCACCTCGTCGTCATGAAGACTAATATTAATTATGAACCTTACAGTCTAATTTGACTGTAAGGTTTTTTTCGTTTTTAATTGAAACAAAATGGCATTTGGGTACGTATACATAATTGAATAAAAGAGGGGGAACGACTTTGAGAGCAGAACCAATTCATCAAATTTCCCGTAAAGGGTTAACGGTATGGAGACTTTACGGAGTAATTCAAACCGTGTTGCTCGTAATTGTGGCAGCATTTGTATGCTATGGCACGTATTATTTTGAATGGCCACCATTTATTTATTCCATTGCCGGTGTAGTAGTTTTACTGAGTGCCATTCTGTCTGTATATTTATTTCCGAAAATACGTTGGGAACGTTGGCGTTACGAAGTTCGTGAGCATGAAATCGAAGTGCAGCATGGCTTATTTGTAGTAAAACGTACACTTATTCCAATGGTGCGTGTGCAACATGTTGATACTACACAAGGGCCGATACTAAAAAGATATAATCTCGGCAATATTTCTATTTCGACGGCAGCTACTGTACATACAATTCCAGCACTTATTATGGATGAAGCAGATGGACTTCGTGCACGTATTTCGGAATTAGCGAGGGTGGCGGAAGATGATGTCTAATGAAATTTATCGTTTGCACCCCGTATCGGCTATTATAACGACGGTAAAAGCATTGAAAAGTATGATTTTACCAGTCGCAATTATTATCATTAGTAATGGTTTTAATTTTTCATTCAACTTCCACAGTGAGCATTTTTTTGAAACGGTTTTATTGTTTGGTGTGTGGGGTGGAGCGGCAGTACTTGCACTTGTAGGTGGTATTGTAAAATGGCGTACCTTTGTCTATTGGTTTGAGGATGGCGAACTACGTGTAAAGTACGGTTTGTTCGTGAAGAAGAAGCGCTATATTCCATTTGAGCGGATTCAAAGTTTAAATTATAATGAGGGCATTTTTCACCGTTTATTTGGTCTAGTAAAAGTACAAGTTGAAACTGCTGGAAGTAAGGGCGGTAAGCCTGAGGTTGAATTGACAGCAATACGCAAGGTGGCTGCAGATGTTATTGAACTTGAAATGCGCCAGGCGAAAAATCGGATCGAACAACAGATTGACGTAGAACAGACGCTTGAGCCTACCCCTATGGAAGAAGTGATCGTTCCGACGATTTATCATATGTCAATCCGTGATTTACTAGTGTTGGCAACGACCTCTGGTGGAATTGGTGTGGTGCTTTCGGGTATTGTGGCGGTAGTTTCGCAGTTTTCAGATATTATTCCATATGAAGCGGTATTCCATGAGCTTTCAGATTTTGTGAAAGTAGGCGCATTTTTAATAGCATTGACTGTGATGCTAATTCTTCTAGTCGCCTGGTTTGTGTCCGTTATCATCACGCTTGTAAATTATTACGATTATACAGTTCGCATTGAAGATGAAAAGCTTATTATTACAAAGGGTTTGCTAGAAAAGAAACGTATTACCTTGCCTTTAAATCGAATTCAAGCCATTCGTATTGTCGAAAATCCTTTGCGTCAGTTAACAGGCTTTGCAACTGTTGTTGTAGAAAGTGCTGGAGGAAATGGTGAAAAAGGTGGAGATAAAAAAATTGCACTGTTCCCACTTATTAAAAAGCATGATTGTCTACAAACATTAGCTGAACTTTTTCCGGATATGAACTGGCATCCTGAATATACACGTTCACCAAAACGGGCTCGTCCGTTTTTTTACCGAATTGATTTTATATGGCTTGTACCGATAATTGGTGCAAGTAGTTATTTCTTATATCCTTATGGTTTATTGTCGTTGTTACTGATTCCATTAACAATACTACTTGGTATATGGCAACATAAAACGGCAGGCTATATGATTGATGGTAAACAATTTACGATGCAATATCGTCTGTTTAGTCGTATAACGATTTATATGGAGAAAAAACGTATACAATCGGTGGAGTGTACACAATCATATTTCCAAAAGAGAAAAAAGGTCATGTCTGTTAAAGCTACGGTCATGTCAGGCATGACGGGTATGACAGGTAATGTTCCGAGTTTGGAACAACGAGATGCTGAAACAATATTATCCTGGTATGAGTATTAACGGGAGAAAAAAAGCTAATCTTACAGTAAAATGTGAAGATTAGCTTTTTTATCTATAAATTTACAAAAATCATGTTTATAATAGAATAAACTGAATATAAGGGGTGGTAATCATGTTTAAATATGATATTAGTGAAAAAACATATTTGAAATTGTTGGATTTAAGTGATGTGAATGAACTGTTTGCGCTGACTGACCGTTCAAGGGATACATTACGTGAGTGGTTACCATTTGTAGATGATGTGAAATCAGTAAAAGATACTGAACAGTTTGTACGAAAAGCAATGCAACAATATGCAAATAATAATGGGATACAGGCTGGGATTTACTATGAAGGTAAACTTGCAGGAGTAATTGGCTATCATCAGGTGAATTGGCAGCATAAGTGGACGAGTATAGGTTATTGGTTAGGTAATGATTTTGTCGGCAAAGGATTAGTGACTAATTCGATGAAAGCTTTTATCGATTATGCTTTTAGTTATTTGAAGTTGAATCGCATTGAGGTGCGTGTAGCAGTAGGGAATATCCGAAGTCGTACAATTCCTAAAGTGTTAGGCTTTAATGAAGAAGGTCGTCTAAGAGATGCAGAATGGTTATATGATCACCATGTAGACCAGGTTGTATATGGTTTAACGGCAACCGAATGGAAAAAAATTAAAGCAGCTAAAGAGAAAACGATTGCATTATAATTGTATCAAGAAATGGCTAAAAGAAACGTCGAATACAGTTTGGCATAGTTGTGGATAAATAAAAAGAGTGAAGGTTATTGTGACCTCACTCTCTTTTTTCGCGTTATTTGCCTGCCATCTTTTGCTTTCGCCAGCTTAAGATTCTTTTTGGATGTAAGTAGACAAGTCCGAGAATGAATCCTGTTACTAAACCACCTAAATGGGCATAGACATTCACATTGGGCTGTAAAAACGTCATAATAACACTAATGACGATAATCGGTAAAATAACCTTGCGTAGCATAGGCATTGTACGGCGAGTATAGTACACAAGTGCTCCAAAAGCACCGAAAATGCCAAAGATAGCCCCGCTAGCGCCAAGACTCGTATAGTTACTATCATTTAGCATGAAGGTTGCCATGTTACCGACAACACCAGATACTAAGTAGATCGTTATGAAACGTGCCTTGCCTGCAATCTTTTCAAGCTCTGGCCCAAATAAATATAGTGAAAACATATTGAAAAGTACATGCATAAAGCCAGCATGTAAAAACATTGCTGTGAAAACACGCCACCACTCACCGTTTTGTACGAGGAAATTTGCTTGGACACCATAGTTCCACATGAGTGTACGTATGCCAGGTAAAAGAGTTAATACATAAAGGATAAGATTGACAGCTATTAATATTGAAACAACAGGATAATACTTTGTATATTGCTTAAAATTTTCCGTTCTACTAAACATTGCTCCACCTCAATTTACAATTATTATACATGGCTTTTTGGAAATAAGAAAAGGAGAAGTTCATATGATTAAAGGAATTGGTCTCGACATTGTGGAAATTGAGCGCATTACTAAGGTGATGACACGTTCAAGTAAATTTAAAAATCGTATTTTATCAGAAAGGGAACAGACATTATTTGCAACACATTCAGATACTCGTAAAATAGAATTTTTGGCAGGGCGATTTGCGGCAAAAGAAGCTTTTTCAAAAGCGTTAGGTACGGGTATTGGTAAAGGATGTGGGCTACAGGATATTGAAATATTAAGAGGAGAAGCTGGTAATCCCATTCTATATTTCAAAGGAGAACTAGTGAACGGATTCGTCAGTATTACACATACTAAGCAATATGCAGCTGCTCAAGTAATACTACTATTGTAGCCCATTATGCCTCAGCATCTGCATCTTGAATGGTTTTTAAGCCAGCTTGATGCAGCGGTGTCGCCTTGTTGCATCGCAAATAGGCTAATTTCCTTGTTGTCATCTCTTCAAAATCCGTGACATCCGTTTGGGGCTTTATCTTCATTTTGGCGGCTTCCGACCATCATAAAGCTACAGTGGCATTCATCCCACCACCTATAGAGATGGGAGTTTACTATGTTTTTGCCACAGAAACATATGATGAATGAAGATAAATATATTGCCTATTCTTCAAAAGACATAACTGACAAATACAGTTCATATATTGTCGTAGTGGATTTGAAAGAAGAAAGGGTGAAAGCGTGGGCAACCGTTTAGTTACTTGGCTCGTTTTAATTTGTGCGATATTACTTCTGTCGGCATGTGGTACAGCCTCACAGGAAAAAGTGTTGAAGAAAGTTAATGGTAAGTGGTCAGAGACAAATGGTTATGAGTTAGACGCAACGATGGAGATTAAATCGGGTGGAGAACCGAGAAAGTATGATGTAACTGTTTGGCATACAAAGCCTGATTTTTACCGAGTAGAAGTAGTAGAAAGCGGAAAAGATGTTTCGCAAATGATAGTGCGCAATGCAGATGGCGTCTTTGTGGTTACACCAACATTGAACAAAATGTATAAGTTCCAAAGTGATTGGCCAAAGAAAAATAGTCAGGCTTATTTAATTGGAGCACTTGCAGAAGATTTAGCGGAAGATAAGAATTTAGTCATGAAAGAAGAAGACAAAGCATATATATTTGAAGCAGCTACTAGAAATAGCTATAAAAATAGTATGCCTCACCAGGTCATAACAGTTGATAAAAAATCAATGCTTCCAACCTCAGTAGTAATTATGAATGATGTGAAAGAAGAGCAAATTCGTATCACATTTAAGAATATTAAATTAGGTGTGCAACATGCAGCGAAAGAATATGCCGTAGAGCAATTTACTGAAACAGATGAAACTAAAGGCGAGCAAGCTGCACCAACAGAAAAAGATGATAAAGAAGCAGTTGGGGCAGAAGTAGAGTATGAAGAATTCCAAACACATTACCCGGTTGTGAATTTTGAAAACACAACGATGGTGGATGAGCAAGCTATTCGTGATGGTAGTATGGAACGTGTTATCTTAACATTCGAAGGTGATAAGGCGTATACTGTGATGCAACAACCAGTTATGAAAGAAACTTCTATGTTGCCAGTAACGTCCCCTGGGGATCCTGTTGACTTAGGCTTTACAATTGGTGCTATCACGGATACTTCTATCAGCTGGGAAAAAGACGGCGTTGCCTTCTTTGTAGCATCGAGTAAATTAACGCGTGAAGAAATGATTGAAGTTGCTACTTCTATGACGATAAGTAGTATGAAGTAATTTTTTACTAGCTACAGTTTTCTAGGTAAAGAAAGCTGTAGCTAACTAAGTAAAATGGTACAATCAAAACGAAAAGAGTTGTATATTAATACTATTCAGGTTCTTAATGCCTAGTGGATTCGAATTCAAGCAAAAATTATTTTAAGGTATAATAAATAAAAGGTATTTGGGTATTACATAATGGTTTAATAAAAAATAAAGAGGGTATTCTAATGGAGACACAGCAATATTTTAGACCAACCAAAGCAATTGTAGACTTACAAGCAATTCAACAGAACGTGAGAAACTTAAAAGAGCTACTTCAACCAAATGTACAAGTTATCGCAGTAGTGAAGGCGAATGCATATGGACATGGTGATGTAGCCGTTGCAAAAGCAGCACTGGAAGCGGGCGCAACAATGCTGGCCGTAGCTACACCGGACGAAGCATTACATATACGAGCACATTTTGAAGAACCAGACATACTAGTATTAGGAGCTTCGCCAGTTTCGTTTGCACCTTATGCAGCTCAACAACGTATTATTCTTACTACATTTGCAAGAGAATGGGTACAACAAGTTTCGACACTCATTGCTAACGTAGTAAATCCTTTACGCCTACATATAAAAGTAGATAGTGGAATGGGAAGAATCGGCGTGCGTACAGAGGAAGCGTTATTGGATTTATATCATACGATTCAACTAACAAAGAATGTGGAGCTTGACGGAATCTTTACTCACTTCGCAACGGCTGATGAGGAGGATACGAAATATTTCGATAGTCAAGTGTGGTCTTTTGAGAAACTTATTTCCGTATTACCTGAAAAGCCAAGACTTGTACATGCTTCAAATACAGCGACGTCATTAGTAAAGGACGCACATTTACAATTTGATGCAGTACGGTATGGCATTTCAATGTATGGATTGTCCCCATCATCTTACGTTGATGGAATCTTACCGTTTCCTTTAAACCCAGCCTTTTCACTTGAGAGCGAGCTCGTGCATGTCAAGCAATTAAAGGCAGGCGAGTCAGTAGGCTACGGTGCAACATTTGTTGCTCCTAAAGATATGTGGATAGGTACTATCCCAATAGGTTATGCGGACGGAGTAATTCGTAAACTAGCCGGACAAGAAGTGTTAATTAGTGGACAAAGAACACCGATAGTTGGACGAATTTGCATGGACCAATGTATGGTTGCCCTACCAAAAGCATATGCTATAGGAGAGAAGGTAACGCTCATTGGTCGTCAAGGGCAAGAAGTTATTTCAATGAATGAATGGGCAACAAAACTTGAAACCATTAATTATGAAGTACCATGTATTATTACAGCAAGAGTCCCTAAAATATATATTTAACGACATATTCCTTCGACAACCAACATGGATTTTACAACTTATACTTCAAATTGTCAGATATTTTGTCATTTCGTGTCTTTTCAACAATATCTTTCAATGGTAGAATGAGTAGTAATGAAAAGTGATGGTTCCGTTGGAGGTGCTTGCTGTGTACGAGAAAAAGTTTAGAGAAGCTACAATTGCTGTTCGAGACAGATTATTTCTACAAACAAAGGAAGTAATTGAAGGTGAATCTTTTGTGCATATTTTGTCGCGCAAAAATTTAATGCAGGAGCAACCAAATCAAATACGGGAAGCTATGATGAAAGGATATGTTGAGATGTCTCATATTAATCTGATGATTGCAAGTGAATGCTTGCATGCAGAATATGAAGCACAACATACAGTGGAGCGTCTCGTTAGCGGGGGATGACACTTTGAATGTAAAACGTGGTGACGTTTTTTTTGCAGATTTATCGCCGGTAGTCGGTTCCGAGCAAGGTGGTACGAGGCCGGTGTTAATTATTCAAAATGATATTGGCAATCGATTTAGTCCGACTGTCATCATCGCAGCAATTACTGCGCAGATACAAAAGGCAAAGTTACCGACACACGTTGAAATTAATGCTGAAAAGTATGGTTTTGAACGTGATTCGGTCATTTTGCTCGAACAAGTACGTACAATCGATAAGTCTAGGCTGACTGATCGTATTACGCAACTTGATCATGCAGTGATGGAAAAGGTAGATGGTGCATTGATGATTAGTTTGGGGCTTGTTAAATTTTGATATACATATGTATAGAGCATCTGGATGATTTCTTCATCTGGATGCTTTTTTATATGGCCATTCTCAAAATCTACATTACCATAAATTAAATTTACTATTCAAAAATGGTATTAATAGATTTAAAATAGACACAAGCACTATAATATAAGTGATTTTTGTGAAAAAATGCCGAAGAGGTTTATTGAGATGTACATAGAATATACCCTTAATATTTTCACTTTCGATAAAATTAACATCTCGTTTAAAGTACAACAAGGTAATTTGACAAAATGTGAGAGAATATAACTCCGAAAGGAATTGGAGGGACAACAGTGACGATAAAGTCTTCGGTTGAAATTATTACTGAGTGGGATATAGTTGCAGCAAGACAACTAGGACGCAATGAGGCGAAGGCACTTGGATTTGGAACTGTTGATCAGGCTCGGATAACGACAGCAATTAGTGAATTAGCTAGAAATATATATTTATATGCAAGTATTGGTGTTATAGAAGTTGAGAGAATTGAGACAGATGATGAAAAGAAAATTGTTATTATTGCATCAGACAAAGGCCCAGGTATTAAGGATGTTCGAAAAGTAATGGAAGATGGCTATTCTACTTCTGGTGGACTAGGTGCTGGCTTACCTGGTGTTAGAAGGTTAATGGATAGCATGGATATACAATCTGTTATAGGGGAAGGTACGATTATCAGAACTGAGAAAAGGCTACATTAGGGGGTGAGAAAATTGAAAGAATTAGAAAAGCAATATAAAACAATATTATCAGATTATATGATTGATCAAACTGAAAAAAATTTATATATTGCTCAAAATTTCACCCGTCAATTGATTCAAAAAAATGTTTCACCAGAGGATGTTGTAAGCATTCATAAAAACGCAATAGAACAGATTTTTCCAGATAGAATAAACGATGTGCAGTCTGCATATGATTTTCTCATTGAAGTTATGGTGCATTATGGGATGGCACATAGAGAGCATCAAAGCTTATTGCAAAAGCAGGCTGAATTTGAAATAGAAATGAATATCGCAACTAATATTCAAAAAACATTACTCAAAACTGTCGTTCCGCAACTGTCGCGTGTTGATATCGGTATGATTTCGATCCCGATTCGTAAGATGAACGGCGATTATGTGCATTTTTTACATGACCGAGAGGATTATCTTAGTGTTGCTGTGACCGATGTTGTGGGCAAGGGTGTTCCTGCTGCATTGTGTATGTCTATGGTGAAATACGGACTTGAAACGTTAGAGTATGCTTCTAAAGATCCATCTTATGTATTGGAGGTCATCAATCGAGTAATTGAAAAGGGTGTGGACGATAGTATGTTCGTTTCCATGTTTTACGGTTGCTTGGATATTCAAAACAGTATTTTTTCTTACGCATCTGCAGGTCATGAGCCGGCGCTGCACTTTAATGCTAAAGAGAATAGATTTTATGCTTTAGAGGCGAAAGGTTTACTACTTGGCGTATTACCTGAATTTAAGTATTCATATAATGAAATTCTTTTAGAGGAGCAGGACATCGTAATAATTATGACTGATGGTGTTACAGAATTTAGAGCGCATGATGAATTAAATTCACGAGATATCATTACGTCCCTGATCGTGAAGCATAAACATCTAGCTGCACAGGAACTTTGTAATCTTCTTTATAAAGAAATAGAAAGAATACAAGATTTTAAACTATCGGATGATTTTTCAGTGGTGATTATAAAAAAAGAAGAAAAATAGGTTTAGTATTTTATCATAAGGGGAATTGAAAAAGAGTCTAACAAATAAGGTGGAGGTGAGCTGTATGGACGTGATGATCCATTTTAAAGAAGACGGTACAAAATTATGTGGATTTGTTGAAGGTGAAATCGATACATTTACAGCTTCAGGTCTACGTGAAGAACTAGAGGCTGTGAAGATAACTAAAGGAATGGAAATCGAACTGGATTTATCGAAAGTAAATTATATGGATAGTACAGGGCTTGGCGTTTTCGTTGCCTTTTATAAAAGAGCCACGCGTGAAGATGGTAAAGTTAAACTAGTCGGCTTATCAAATAGATTACAAAGATTATTTGAAATAACAGGCTTAAGTGAGTTGATGGATATTGAAACTGATAAAAAGGTGGAATTAAGCTGATGAAGGAATTTGATTATATAGAAATAAGGGTTCCTGCAAAGCCGCAATATGTCAGTGTGATTCGTCTAACAGTTTCTGGCTTGGCTAGTCGGATAGGATTTAATTATGATGATATTGAAGATTTAAAAATCGCAGCAAGTGAAGCGGTGACGAATGTTGTACATCATGCTTATAAAGAAGATGAAGAAGGCGAAATTGTGATTGGTTGTGCCTTATATAACAATAAGATGGAAATGATGATTGCAGATTACGGCAATAGTTTCAATTTTGAGGAAGTAAAGTCAAAAATCGGACCATATCTTCCGGGGGAGAGTATTGCAGGACTACGAGAAGGCGGTTTAGGACTTTACTTAATGGAAACTTTGATGGATGAGGTGATGATTAATAACGATGGTGGCGTAACTGTTTTCATGACAAAGTATGTCGCTAGAGAGCAGGTGGAAAAAAATGTCGAAAGAATCACTACATAAATCTTCGTCAAAGGAAGATGTATCAAGGTGGATTGCGTTGTACCAGGCAACTGAGGACGATGAAGCACAAACAAATTTAGTGATTCATTACCGGTATTTAGTAGAGTCCATTGCTCGAAAGTATTCACATGGTAAACCTTATTTTGATGATATCGTGCAAGTAGGGATGCTTGGTTTATTAGGTGCTATTAGACGTTTTGATCCAGATTTCGGACGAAGTTTTGAGGCGTTCGCTGTGCCGACTATTGTAGGTGAAATCAAGCGCTTTTTACGCGATAAAACATGGGCTGTTCATGTGCCCAGACGAATTAAAGAAATAGGACCACGTATTAAAGCAACTGTAGAAGCATTGACAATAGAATTGCAACGGTCACCTTCTATTAAAGAAATCGCAGATCGATTAGAAGTACAAGAAGAGGAAGTTCTAGAGGCGATGGAGATGAGTCGCAGTTACCAGGCGCTTTCTATGGACCATTCAATCGAATCCGATTCTGATGGAAGTACTGTAACGCTATTTGATATTATGGGTAAAGAAGATGTTGGTTATGAAATGACCAATCGAAGAATGATTGTATCCGATGCAATGGAAGTTTTAAGTGAACGAGAAAAACAAATCATTCAGCTTACCTATTTAGACCAATTAAGTCAAAAAGAAGCTGGAGAACGATTAGGGATTTCTCAAATGCATGTATCCAGAATACAAAGGAAGGCAATTAAGAAATTACAGGAGGTCATCCTGTCTAGTGGCAGTGTATCACTCTAAACATCAGAATGAGGCGTTTATTACTATGGGATTTCACTATCCGGTAGCGATAAACGCCTTCTATTATTTGAAAGATGCTGTCTACTCTACTTAGGAGTAGGCTTTTTTTGCATTTTTACTAGTATGTAATGGTAAAATGAAAAGAAAAAGGTAGTGATGATGTGGAACAAAAGCAAATGTTACAGCTCATTGCAAAAGATGTAGCTATTAAACCCGGCCAAGCAGAGGCAGTAATTAAATTATTGGATGATGGAAATACCGTTCCATTCATCGCACGTTATCGAAAAGAGGCTACTGGCTCTCTTGATGAGGTACAAATTAAATCTGTAGAGGATCGCTATCACTACATACAGCAGCTGGAACAACGTAAAGAAGAGGTTATTCGTTTAATTCAAGAGCAGGACAAGTTGACACCTGAACTCGAAAATGCAATTCAAATAGCGACTGTATTACAGCGTGTAGAGGATCTATATCGCCCTTATAAGCAAAAGCGACGTACTAAAGCGACAATTGCGAAGGAAAAAGGACTGGAACCGTTAGCGGATCTTCTATTAGAGTTCCGTAATGACGATGTAATACTTTTGGCAAAGGATTTTATAGACGAGGAGAATGTTGCAACAGCAGAAGAAGCATTAACAGGCGCACGTGATATTTTAGCAGAGCGTTTTGCGGATGATGCAGGTATCCGTGAAAAAATTCGTTTGTTTTCTTGGAAAGAAGGCCTACTGGCAGCAAGTGTGAAGAATGCAGAGGCAGACGAAAAAAATGTTTTTGAAATGTATTACGAATACGAAGAGCCTGTTAACCGTATTGTCCCACACCGTATTCTAGCTGTGAATCGTGGGGAGAAAGAGGGAATTCTAAAAGTTGCGATTCATGTTCCAATAGATCGTGTGCTAATGATTATGTGGAAGGAATGGATTCCAGCGACAGGCTCATCACCTGCTATTTCGGAAGTGAAATTAGCCATCGAAGACTCTTATAAGCGATTAATCCAACCATCCATTGAGCGTGAATTACGAAATGAGTTAACGGAAAAGGCGGAAGCTCAGGCCATTCATATTTTCTCAGAAAATCTTCGCAATCTATTATTGCAACCACCGATGAAGGGCAAGTATGTCTTAGGGGTAGACCCCGCTTACCGAACTGGCTGTAAATTAGCTGTGGTTGATGAAACAGGTAAAATGCTTGAAGTAACGGCCATTTACCCTCATCCACCGAAACCAGATGTAGCAAAATCAAAATCAGTTGTGAAGTCTATTTTAGCAAAGTATCCAATCAGTATTATTGCTATCGGTAACGGTACAGCTTCTCGAGAATCGGAGCAGTTTATTGCAGATGTACTGAATGAGGTAAATAATGATGTGGCATATGTCATTGTCAATGAAGCAGGTGCTTCGGTTTATTCTGCATCGGACGTGGCACGCGCAGAATTTCCAGATTTACAGGTAGAGCAACGAAGTGCTGTATCGATTGCGCGTCGTCTGCAAGATCCGCTATCGGAATTAGTGAAAATTGAACCGAAAGCAGTCGGTGTTGGTCAGTATCAACATGATGTTTCGCAAAAGAAATTATCAGAGTCGTTAACTTTTATAGTAGAAACAGCTGTAAATCAGGTTGGGGTAGATGTTAATACTGCCTCGGCATCACTACTTCAATACGTTTCAGGTCTGTCAAAAACAGTTGCAGAGAATATTGTAAAAGTACGCGAAGAAAATGGTCAATTTACTACACGAACACAGCTAAAGAAAATCCCACGACTAGGCGCTAAAACGTACGAGCAGGCAATTGGTTTTTTACGTGTACCGGAAGCGAAAAATCCTTTTGATGGGACAGGTATTCATCCGGAAAGCTACAATTTAGCAGAGCGGATTTTAGAAGCGGCATATCTAAATAAAAATGAAATTGGTTCTCAGAAAGCAGAAGAAGCGATTGCAACCCTTAATGTGCAAGTGCTAAGTGAAGATTTAGGAATTGGAGTTGTTACAATTCAAGACTTAGTTGATACATTAATGAAGCCAAGTCGTGATCCACGTGATGCCTTTCCTCAGCCGCTACTCAAAACGGATGTTTTGAAAATGGAGGATTTACAAGTTGGTATGGAGTTGCAAGGTACAGTTAGAAATGTAGTCGATTTTGGCGCATTTGTTGATATTGGCGTAAAACAGGATGGTCTCGTTCATATATCTAAGTTACAGAAGAAGCGAATTAAGCACCCATTAGAAGTGGTGGCATTAGGTGATATTGTTACAGTATGGGTAGAGCAAATAGAAGTAAATAAAGGGCGTATCGCATTAACGATGCTACCACCAAAAGATCAAATTATTGAGAAGTAATAATTTTTGGCCACACTGTCTATACTACGCAGTGTGGTATTCTTGTTGTTAGAGGTGAATGTTATGAACAATAAGGAACTGCAACAGCTTGTTAATCGAATTTCATTAGAAAGCTTTCATAAACCATTTCTGCATCAAGCTTATTTTAATGGTAGATTACGTTCAACAGGTGGACGCTATCTATTACAATCACACCATATTGAAATAAATCCTAAGGCGTTTGAAATATATGGTGTAAGGGAAGTAGAAGGAATAGTTCGTCATGAGCTATGTCACTATCATCTCCACTTAGGAGGGAAAGGCTATCAACATCGTGACAAAGATTTCCGAGATTTATTAAAAAAGGTGAACGCACCTCGCTTTTGTTCGACATTGCAAACATCTACAACTACGAGTAAAAAACAGCGCACTCTTTATACATATACATGTGTAAAATGTCAGCAGATTTATATTAGAAAGATTAAATTAAATGTGAAGAAGTACTGCTGTGGCAAGTGCACAGGTCCATTAAAACTGAAGGAATAAAAAATATTTAAGAAAAAAGTTGACGTTTTCATAAGATGTCCCTATAATAGTAAAAGTCCACAAGATAATAATGACAAATCAATATTAATTATTCCGAAGTAGCTCAGTTGGTAGTAGCACCTGACTGTTAATCAGGTTGTCGCAGGTTCGAGTCCTGCCTTCGGAGCCATGGCCCCTTGGTCAAGCGGTTAAGACACCGCCCTTTCACGGCGGTAACACGGGTTCGAATCCCGTAGGGGTCATTTTTGAAAAAATAATAAAAAACAAGGTCCCGTGGTGTAGCGGTTAACATGCCTGCCTGTCACGCAGGAGATCGCCGGTTCGATCCCGGTCGGGACCGCCATTTGTTGGGGTATAGCCAAGCGGTAAGGCAACGGATTTTGATTCCGTCACGCCCTGGTTCGAATCCAGGTACCCCAGCCATTTTTTGTTTTGAGCCATTAGCTCAGTTGGTAGAGCATCTGACTTTTAATCAGAGGGTCGAAGGTTCGAGTCCTTCATGGCTCATCTCTTTATAATGAGAAAAACTGTTGGTATTTTTAATTTAAGTAGTATGGTATGGAATTTCTGAGTTGAATGCGATAGTAGCAGAATCACAAAGAGACTCTTAGTGGTTCAAGGTCAGGCCTAGGGCTGCGCCAGTCATTTTAACTAACATATGCGCCCGTAGCTCAATTGGATAGAGCGTCTGACTACGGATCAGAAGGTTGTGGGTTCGACTCCTGCCGGGCGCGCCATAAAGAATATTATATTGCGGGTGTAGTTTAATGGTAAAACCTCAGCCTTCCAAGCTGATGTCGTGAGTTCGATTCTCATCACCCGCTCCAAAAATACTTTTAAAAACATATTGACATTTATCCTTGCAAGAGTTATGATGTATAAGTTGTCTCTTGTAGATGACGATATGAATTACATGAACCTTGAAAACTGAACAAGCAAAACGTAATCAATAAAGTTTTTAGTAGCTAACTTCAGTTAGTGAACAAAACAAAATTTTGGACATCAAAATTGATGCCAGCAAAACAATTTGAGCTTATCAAATTTCTTTTATGGAGAGTTTGATCCTGGCTCAGGACGAACGCTGGCGGCGTGCCTAATACATGCAAGTCGAGCGAATGATGAGGAAGCTTGCTTCCTCTGATTTAGCGGCGGACGGGTGAGTAACACGTGGGCAACCTACCTTATAGTTTGGGATAACTCCGGGAAACCGGGGCTAATACCAAATAATCTCTTTCACTTCATGGTGAAAGACTGAAAGACGGTTTCGGCTGTCGCTATAGGATGGGCCCGCGGCGCATTAGCTAGTTGGTGAGGTAACGGCTCACCAAGGCGACGATGCGTAGCCGACCTGAGAGGGTGATCGGCCACACTGGGACTGAGACACGGCCCAGACTCCTACGGGAGGCAGCAGTAGGGAATCTTCCACAATGGGCGAAAGCCTGATGGAGCAACGCCGCGTGAGTGAAGAAGGATTTCGGTTCGTAAAACTCTGTTGTAAGGGAAGAACAAGTACAGTAGTAACTGGCTGTACCTTGACGGTACCTTATTAGAAAGCCACGGCTAACTACGTGCCAGCAGCCGCGGTAATACGTAGGTGGCAAGCGTTGTCCGGAATTATTGGGCGTAAAGCGCGCGCAGGTGGTTTCTTAAGTCTGATGTGAAAGCCCACGGCTCAACCGTGGAGGGTCATTGGAAACTGGGGAACTTGAGTGCAGAAGAGGATAGTGGAATTCCAAGTGTAGCGGTGAAATGCGTAGAGATTTGGAGGAACACCAGTGGCGAAGGCGACTATCTGGTCTGTAACTGACACTGAGGCGCGAAAGCGTGGGGAGCAAACAGGATTAGATACCCTGGTAGTCCACGCCGTAAACGATGAGTGCTAAGTGTTAGGGGGTTTCCGCCCCTTAGTGCTGCAGCTAACGCATTAAGCACTCCGCCTGGGGAGTACGGTCGCAAGACTGAAACTCAAAGGAATTGACGGGGGCCCGCACAAGCGGTGGAGCATGTGGTTTAATTCGAAGCAACGCGAAGAACCTTACCAGGTCTTGACATCCCATTGACCACTGTAGAGATACAGTTTTCCCTTCGGGGACAACGGTGACAGGTGGTGCATGGTTGTCGTCAGCTCGTGTCGTGAGATGTTGGGTTAAGTCCCGCAACGAGCGCAACCCTTGATCTTAGTTGCCATCATTTAGTTGGGCACTCTAAGGTGACTGCCGGTGACAAACCGGAGGAAGGTGGGGATGACGTCAAATCATCATGCCCCTTATGACCTGGGCTACACACGTGCTACAATGGACGATACAAACGGTTGCCAACCCGCGAGGGGGAGCTAATCCGATAAAGTCGTTCTCAGTTCGGATTGTAGGCTGCAACTCGCCTACATGAAGCCGGAATCGCTAGTAATCGCGGATCAGCATGCCGCGGTGAATACGTTCCCGGGCCTTGTACACACCGCCCGTCACACCACGAGAGTTTGTAACACCCGAAGTCGGTGAGGTAACCTTTTTGGAGCCAGCCGCCGAAGGTGGGATAGATGATTGGGGTGAAGTCGTAACAAGGTAGCCGTATCGGAAGGTGCGGCTGGATCACCTCCTTTCTAAGGATATTTTCGGAATACAAACCTGGGTTTGTAAGATTACGTTTTGCGTTCAGTTTTGAAGGTTCATTCTTCTGAATGAAACACTTCAAAACTTGTTCTTTGAAAACTGGATAAAACGACATTGAAATAGTAACAAACACATTAATTTTTTAAGTTTTTTAGGCTTAATAACAGATGAAGGTTTCAAGGTACGAGTAAGGCAAGGAAGCGATTGAGTACGTGACTGAGCGAACGATTGAAGCTGACGATGTATTACGATGTATATTGAAAGCTGACGGTTAAGTTATTAAGGGCGCACGGCGAATGCCTTGGCACTAGGAGCCGAAGAAGGACGGCACTAACACCGATATGCTTCGGGGAGCTGTAAGTGAGCTTTGATCCGGAGATTTCCGAATGGGGGAACCCACTACGTTTAATCGCGTAGTATCTTGACGTGAATACATAGCGTCTTGAAGGCAGACCCAGGGAACTGAAACATCTAAGTACCTGGAGGAAGAGAAAGAAAAATCGATTCCCTGAGTAGCGGCGAGCGAAACGGGAAGAGCCCAAACCAAGAGGCTTGCCTCTTGGGGTTGTAGGACACTCTATATGGAGTTACAAAAGAATGAGTTAGATGAAGCGACTTGGAAAAGTCCGCCAGAGCAGGTAATAGCCCTGTAGTCGAAAGTTCATTCCCTCCTGAGTGGATCCTGAGTACGGCGGAACACGTGAAATTCCGTCGGAATCTGGGAGGACCATCTCCCAAGGCTAAATACTACCTAGTGACCGATAGTGAACCAGTACCGTGAGGGAAAGGTGAAAAGCACCCCGGAAGGGGAGTGAAATAGATCCTGAAACCGTGTGCCTACAAGTAGTTAGAGCCCGTTAATGGGTGATAGCGTGCCTTTTGTAGAATGAACCGGCGAGTTACGATTACGTGCGAGGTTAAGTTTTAGAAGACGGAGCCGCAGCGAAAGCGAGTCTGAATAGGGCGAATTAGTACGTGGTCGTAGACCCGAAACCAGGTGATCTACCCATGTCCAGGGTGAAGGTGAGGTAACACTTACTGGAGGCCCGAACCCACGCACGTTGAAAAGTGCGGGGATGAGGTGTGGGTAGCGGAGAAATTCCAATCGAACCTGGAGATAGCTGGTTCTCTCCGAAATAGCTTTAGGGCTAGCCTCGTGATGAGAATACTGGAGGTAGAGCACTGTTTGGACTAGGGGGCCATCCCGGTTTACCGAATTCAGACAAACTCCGAATGCCAGATATTTATACACGGGAGTCAGACTGCGAGTGATAAGATCCGTAGTCAAAAGGGAAACAGCCCAGACCACCAGCTAAGGTCCCAAAGTAATCGTTAAGTGGAAAAGGATGTGGCGTTGCATAGACAACCAGGATGTTGGCTTAGAAGCAGCCATCATTTAAAGAGTGCGTAATAGCTCACTGGTCGAGTGACGCTGCGCCGAAAATGTATCGGGGCTAAACGATTCACCGAAGCTGTGGATTGACATCTACGATGTCAGTGGTAGGAGAGCGTTCTAAGTGCGTTGAAGTCAGACCGGAAGGACTGGTGGAGCGCTTAGAAGTGAGAATGCCGGTATGAGTAGCGAAAGACGGGTGAGAATCCCGTCCACCGTATGACTAAGGTTTCCTGAGGAAGGCTCGTCCGCTCAGGGTTAGTCGGGACCTAAGCCGAGGCCGATAGGCGTAGGCGATGGACAACAGGTTGATATTCCTGTACCACCTCCTCACCGTTTGAGAAATGGGGGGACGCAGTAGGATAGGGTAAGCGCGCCGTTGGTTGTGCGCGTCCAAGCAGTAAGGCGTGTGTGTAGGCAAATCCGCACACTGTAACGTTGAGCTGTGATGGCGAGTCCTTTAAGGACGAAGTTCCTGATTTCACACTGCCAAGAAAAGCCTCTATCGAGGTGAGAGGTGCCCGTACCGCAAACCGACACAGGTAGTCGAGGAGAGAATCCTAAGGTGTGCGAGAGAACTCTCGTTAAGGAACTCGGCAAAATGACCCCGTAACTTCGGGAGAAGGGGTGCTCTTGAGCGTGCAAGCGCATGAGAGCCGCAGTGAATAGGCCCAGGCGACTGTTTAGCAAAAACACAGGTCTCTGCAAAACCGTAAGGTGACGTATAGGGGCTGACGCCTGCCCGGTGCTGGAAGGTTAAGAGGAGTGGTTAGCGCAAGCGAAGCTGCGAATTGAAGCCCCAGTAAACGGCGGCCGTAACTATAACGGTCCTAAGGTAGCGAAATTCCTTGTCGGGTAAGTTCCGACCCGCACGAAAGGCGTAACGATCTGGGCACTGTCTCAACGAGAGACTCGGTGAAATTATAGTACCTGTGAAGATGCAGGTTACCCGCGACAGGACGGAAAGACCCCGTGGAGCTTTACTGTAGCCTGATATTGAATTTTGGTACAACTTGTACAGGATAGGTAGGAGCCAGAGATCTCGGAGCGCCAGCTTCGAAGGAGGCGTCGGTGGGATACTACCCTGGTTGTATTGAAATTCTAACCCATGCCCCTTAGCGGGGCAGGAGACAGTGTCAGGCGGACAGTTTGACTGGGGCGGTCGCCTCCTAAAAGGTAACGGAGGCGCCCAAAGGTTCCCTCAGAATGGTTGGAAATCATTCGTAGAGTGTAAAGGCACAAGGGAGCTTGACTGCGAGACCTACAAGTCGAGCAGGGTCGAAAGACGGGCTTAGTGATCCGGTGGTTCCGCATGGAAGGGCCATCGCTCAACGGATAAAAGCTACCCCGGGGATAACAGGCTTATCTCCCCCAAGAGTCCACATCGACGGGGAGGTTTGGCACCTCGATGTCGGCTCATCGCATCCTGGGGCTGTAGTCGGTCCCAAGGGTTGGGCTGTTCGCCCATTAAAGCGGTACGCGAGCTGGGTTCAGAACGTCGTGAGACAGTTCGGTCCCTATCCGTCGTGGGCGTAGGAAATTTGAGAGGAGCTGTCCTTAGTACGAGAGGACCGGGATGGACACACCGCTGGTGTACCAGTTGTCTTGCCAAAGGCATCGCTGGGTAGCTATGTGTGGACGGGATAAGTGCTGAAAGCATCTAAGCATGAAGCCCCCCTCAAGATGAGATTTCCCATTACGCAAGTAAGTAAGATCCCTCAAAGACGATGAGGTAGATAGGTTCGAGGTGGAAGTGTGGTGACACATGGAGCTGACGAATACTAATCGATCGAGGACTTAACCAAAATGTTTGAAACATTCAATGTACCGTTTATCCAGTTTTGAAAGAACAACATCTTTCTACATAGGGTTTCAAGATACAAGTAGTTCGAGGAAGCGATTGAGAGAAGGAAGGAACGTACCCAAGTACGTGACTGGCTGAACGAATGAAGCTGACAAAGAAATACGCTGTATATTAAAAGCCGACAATAGTCTAGTGATGATGGCAAAGAGGTCACACCCGTTCCCATACCGAACACGGAAGTTAAGCTCTTTAGCGCCGATGGTAGTTGGGGGCTTCCCCCTGTGAGAGTAGGACATCGCTAGGCATATGAGAAACAGTCAACTATAAGTTGGCTGTTTTTTTATGGGTTCAGCATATACGTACTTTATAGGTGCAAGTCCCAAATTGCGAAGACAGAAATAGTGGCTAGCCAAGTGCAAGTTTGTCCATGGCGACGCAGTATGTACAGTAAAAGCAGCTTAATCAGTCATAGGAGTTTGATAGTTAAGCTACTTTTAAATTTAGTTAGGTATAGTTAGAGTAGCTCTATTTGTATATCGAATATAGAAAGCTTAATTCTTCTATTTAGGAATAAGTTATTAAAGATAATTTACCTTGTATAATATTGAGGAAAAAAGTAGAAGTAATGCAGATTTTTCTTTTTGGGATTGTATATTGTTTTGTAAAAGAAAAAAATGCGCAAGTGATATTTTTCATCCTATTTTATACTTAGATATTTAACAGGTTAATTATTGGCAAATTTAATAATTCTTTTGGTTCCATTTTTTAAGTCCGCCTGTATATTCATAGTCTGTTAAATTAAATTGATAATTTTCTATTTGGTTTTATTCTTCTATTAATTTTTCGTATAATTCAGGATTACTGTCAAGGTAGTTAGATAAATTTTACTTTAGGGTAATGCATTAAATAATTATTAAAAACAAGAGCATCCTATTAAGACAAAATTAAATATGGAATCGTTACTACCTTTTTTCTTCCCATATAAGTACTTAAATATAGGAGCAACTTCTCGTTCTTCTTGTTTGTATCAAATTTTTTGTTTCCTCACTAGTACTCTTTCTTAATTTCTGAATCCGCCATTAAGGTATTCATAAAACTGATGATAATTATTTTGGACATCTTTAAAATCCATATTGGTGTCTATTACGACCGAAATGTTTGGAATTAATGGTTTTCTATAAGGGCCATTCTCTTTAATATTATGTTTAAACCCTTTGAAAGACACTGTAAACATCAACAACTACGAGTAAAAAAACAGCGCACTCTTTATACATATACATGTGTAAAATGTCAGCAGATTTATATTAGAAAGATCACATTAAATGTGAAGAAGCACTGCTGTAGCAAGTGCTCAGGTCTATTAAAACTGAAAGGATGAAAAATATTTAAGAAAAAAGTTGACGTTTTCATAAAAAATACCTATAATAGTAAAAGTCCACAAGATAACGGTGGCAAATCAACATTAATTATTCCGAAGTAGCTCAGTTGGTAGTAGCACCTGACTGTTAATCAGGTTGTCGCAGGTTCGAGTCCTGCCTTCGGAGCCATGGCCCCTTGGTCAAGCGGTTAAGACACCGCCCTTTCACGGCGGTAACACGGGTTCGAATCCCGTAGGGGTCATTTTTGAAAAAATAATAAAAAACAAGGTCCCGTGGTGTAGCGGTTAACATGCCTGCCTGTCACGCAGGAGATCGCCGGTTCGATCCCGGTCGGGACCGCCATTTGTTGGGGTATAGCCAAGCGGTAAGGCAACGGATTTTGATTCCGTCACGCCCTGGTTCGAATCCAGGTACCCCAGCCATTTTTTGTTTTGAGCCATTAGCTCAGTTGGTAGAGCATCTGACTTTTAATCAGAGGGTCGAAGGTTCGAGTCCTTCATGGCTCATCTCTTTTTAAAAATACTTGACATTTTAAATTTTCATAGTATGATAAGAAAGTTACTAATTGAATGCGGTCGTGGCGGAACGGCAGACGCGCTAGGTTGAGGGCCTAGTGGGGGCAACCCCGTGGAGGTTCAAGTCCTCTCGGCCGCACCAAGTCATCTTAACTAACATATGCGCCCGTAGCTCAATTGGATAGAGCGTCTGACTACGGATCAGAAGGTTGTGGGTTCGACTCCTGCCGGGCGCGCCATAAAGAATATTATATTGCGGGTGTAGTTTAATGGTAAAACCTCAGCCTTCCAAGCTGATGTCGTGAGTTCGATTCTCATCACCCGCTCCAAAAATACTTTTAAAAACATATTGACATTTATCCTTGCAAGAGTTATGATGTATAAGTTGTCTCTTGTAGATAGAAATATGAATTACATGAACCTTGAAAACTGAACAAGCAAAACGTAATCAATAAAGTTTTTAGTAGCTAACTTCGGTAAGTGAACGAAACAAAATTTTGGACATCAAAATTGATGCCAGCAAAACAATTTGAGCTTATCAAATTTCTTTTATGGAGAGTTTGATCCTGGCTCAGGACGAACGCTGGCGGCGTGCCTAATACATGCAAGTCGAGCGAATGATGAGGAAGCTTGCTTCCTCTGATTTAGCGGCGGACGGGTGAGTAACACGTGGGCAACCTACCTTATAGTTTGGGATAACTCCGGGAAACCGGGGCTAATACCAAATAATCTCTTTCACTTCATGGTGAAAGACTGAAAGACGGTTTCGGCTGTCGCTATAGGATGGGCCCGCGGCGCATTAGCTAGTTGGTGAGGTAACGGCTCACCAAGGCGACGATGCGTAGCCGACCTGAGAGGGTGATCGGCCACACTGGGACTGAGACACGGCCCAGACTCCTACGGGAGGCAGCAGTAGGGAATCTTCCACAATGGGCGAAAGCCTGATGGAGCAACGCCGCGTGAGTGAAGAAGGATTTCGGTTCGTAAAACTCTGTTGTAAGGGAAGAATAAGTACAGTAGTAACTGGCTGTACCTTGACGGTACCTTATTAGAAAGCCACGGCTAACTACGTGCCAGCAGCCGCGGTAATACGTAGGTGGCAAGCGTTGTCCGGAATTATTGGGCGTAAAGCGCGCGCAGGTGGTTTCTTAAGTCTGATGTGAAAGCCCACGGCTCAACCGTGGAGGGTCATTGGAAACTGGGGAACTTGAGTGCAGAAGAGGATAGTGGAATTCCAAGTGTAGCGGTGAAATGCGTAGAGATTTGGAGGAACACCAGTGGCGAAGGCGACTATCTGGTCTGTAACTGACACTGAGGCGCGAAAGCGTGGGGAGCAAACAGGATTAGATACCCTGGTAGTCCACGCCGTAAACGATGAGTGCTAAGTGTTAGGGGGTTTCCGCCCCTTAGTGCTGCAGCTAACGCATTAAGCACTCCGCCTGGGGAGTACGGTCGCAAGACTGAAACTCAAAGGAATTGACGGGGGCCCGCACAAGCGGTGGAGCATGTGGTTTAATTCGAAGCAACGCGAAGAACCTTACCAGGTCTTGACATCCCATTGACCACTGTAGAGATACAGTTTTCCCTTCGGGGACAACGGTGACAGGTGGTGCATGGTTGTCGTCAGCTCGTGTCGTGAGATGTTGGGTTAAGTCCCGCAACGAGCGCAACCCTTGATCTTAGTTGCCATCATTTAGTTGGGCACTCTAAGGTGACTGCCGGTGACAAACCGGAGGAAGGTGGGGATGACGTCAAATCATCATGCCCCTTATGACCTGGGCTACACACGTGCTACAATGGACGATACAAACGGTTGCCAACCCGCGAGGGGGAGCTAATCCGATAAAGTCGTTCTCAGTTCGGATTGTAGGCTGCAACTCGCCTACATGAAGCCGGAATCGCTAGTAATCGCGGATCAGCATGCCGCGGTGAATACGTTCCCGGGCCTTGTACACACCGCCCGTCACACCACGAGAGTTTGTAACACCCGAAGTCGGTGAGGTAACCTTTTTGGAGCCAGCCGCCGAAGGTGGGATAGATGATTGGGGTGAAGTCGTAACAAGGTAGCCGTATCGGAAGGTGCGGCTGGATCACCTCCTTTCTAAGGATATTTTCGGAATACAAACCTTGGGTTTGTAAGATTACGTTTTGCGTTCAGTTTTGAAGGTTCATTCTTCTGAATGAAACACTTCAAAACTTGTTCTTTGAAAACTGGATAAAACGACATTGAAATAGTAACAAACACATTTATTTTTTTAAGTTTTTTAGGCTTAATAACAGATGAAGGTTTCAAGATACGAGTAAGGCAAGGAAGCGATTGAGTAAGTGAAGTAGCGTACCTTAGTACGTGACTGAGCGAACGATTGAAGCTGACGATGTATTACGATGTATATTGAAAGCTGACGGTTAAGTTATTAAGGGCGCACGGCGAATGCCTTGGCACTAGGAGCCGAAGAAGGACGGCACTAACACCGATATGCTTCGGGGAGCTGTAAGTGAGCTTTGATCCGGAGATTTCCGAATGGGGGAACCCACTACGTTTAATCGCGTAGTATCTTGACGTGAATACATAGCGTCTTGAAGGCAGACCCAGGGAACTGAAACATCTAAGTACCTGGAGGAAGAGAAAGAAAAATCGATTCCCTGAGTAGCGGCGAGCGAAACGGGAAGAGCCCAAACCAAGAGGCTTGCCTCTTGGGGTTGTAGGACACTCTATACGGAGTTACAAAAGAATGAGTTAGATGAAGCGACTTGGAAAGGTCCGCCAGAGCAGGTAATAGCCCTGTAGTCGAAAGTTCATTCCCTCCTGAGTGGATCCTGAGTACGGCGGAACACGTGAAATTCCGTCGGAATCTGGGAGGACCATCTCCCAAGGCTAAATACTACCTAGTGACCGATAGTGAACCAGTACCGTGAGGGAAAGGTGAAAAGCACCCCGGAAGGGGAGTGAAATAGATCCTGAAACCGTGTGCCTACAAGTAGTTAGAGCCCGTTAATGGGTGATAGCGTGCCTTTTGTAGAATGAACCGGCGAGTTACGATTACGTGCGAGGTTAAGTTTTAGAAGACGGAGCCGCAGCGAAAGCGAGTCTGAATAGGGCGAATTAGTACGTGGTCGTAGACCCGAAACCAGGTGATCTACCCATGTCCAGGGTGAAGGTGAGGTAACACTTACTGGAGGCCCGAACCCACGCACGTTGAAAAGTGCGGGGATGAGGTGTGGGTAGCGGAGAAATTCCAATCGAACCTGGAGATAGCTGGTTCTCTCCGAAATAGCTTTAGGGCTAGCCTCGTGATGAGAATACTGGAGGTAGAGCACTGTTTGGACTAGGGGGCCATCCCGGTTTACCGAATTCAGACAAACTCCGAATGCCAGATATTTATACACGGGAGTCAGACTGCGAGTGATAAGATCCGTAGTCAAAAGGGAAACAGCCCAGACCACCAGCTAAGGTCCCAAAGTAATCGTTAAGTGGAAAAGGATGTGGCGTTGCATAGACAACCAGGATGTTGGCTTAGAAGCAGCCATCATTTAAAGAGTGCGTAATAGCTCACTGGTCGAGTGACGCTGCGCCGAAAATGTATCGGGGCTAAACGATTCACCGAAGCTGTGGATTGACATCTACGATGTCAGTGGTAGGAGAGCGTTCTAAGTGCGTTGAAGTCAGACCGGAAGGACTGGTGGAGCGCTTAGAAGTGAGAATGCCGGTATGAGTAGCGAAAGACGGGTGAGAATCCCGTCCACCGTATGACTAAGGTTTCCTGAGGAAGGCTCGTCCGCTCAGGGTTAGTCGGGACCTAAGCCGAGGCCGATAGGCGTAGGCGATGGACAACAGGTTGATATTCCTGTACCACCTCCTCACCGTTTGAGAAATGGGGGGACGCAGTAGGATAGGGTAAGCGCGCCGTTGGTTGTGCGCGTCCAAGCAGTAAGGCGTGTGTGTAGGCAAATCCGCACACTGTAACGTTGAGCTGTGATGGCGAGTCCTTTAAGGACGAAGTTCCTGATTTCACACTGCCAAGAAAAGCCTCTATCGAGGTGAGAGGTGCCCGTACCGCAAACCGACACAGGTAGTCGAGGAGAGAATCCTAAGGTGTGCGAGAGAACTCTCGTTAAGGAACTCGGCAAAATGACCCCGTAACTTCGGGAGAAGGGGTGCTCTTGAGCGTGCAAGCGCATGAGAGCCGCAGTGAATAGGCCCAGGCGACTGTTTAGCAAAAACACAGGTCTCTGCAAAACCGTAAGGTGACGTATAGGGGCTGACGCCTGCCCGGTGCTGGAAGGTTAAGAGGAGTGGTTAGCGCAAGCGAAGCTGCGAATTGAAGCCCCAGTAAACGGCGGCCGTAACTATAACGGTCCTAAGGTAGCGAAATTCCTTGTCGGGTAAGTTCCGACCCGCACGAAAGGCGTAACGATCTGGGCACTGTCTCAACGAGAGACTCGGTGAAATTATAGTACCTGTGAAGATGCAGGTTACCCGCGACAGGACGGAAAGACCCCGTGGAGCTTTACTGTAGCCTGATATTGAATTTTGGTACAACTTGTACAGGATAGGTAGGAGCCAGAGATCTCGGAGCGCCAGCTTCGAAGGAGGCGTCGGTGGGATACTACCCTGGTTGTATTGAAATTCTAACCCATGCCCCTTAGCGGGGCAGGAGACAGTGTCAGGCGGACAGTTTGACTGGGGCGGTCGCCTCCTAAAAGGTAACGGAGGCGCCCAAAGGTTCCCTCAGAATGGTTGGAAATCATTCGTAGAGTGTAAAGGCACAAGGGAGCTTGACTGCGAGACCTACAAGTCGAGCAGGGTCGAAAGACGGGCTTAGTGATCCGGTGGTTCCGCATGGAAGGGCCATCGCTCAACGGATAAAAGCTACCCCGGGGATAACAGGCTTATCTCCCCCAAGAGTCCACATCGACGGGGAGGTTTGGCACCTCGATGTCGGCTCATCGCATCCTGGGGCTGTAGTCGGTCCCAAGGGTTGGGCTGTTCGCCCATTAAAGCGGTACGCGAGCTGGGTTCAGAACGTCGTGAGACAGTTCGGTCCCTATCCGTCGTGGGCGTAGGAAATTTGAGAGGAGCTGTCCTTAGTACGAGAGGACCGGGATGGACACACCGCTGGTGTACCAGTTGTCTTGCCAAAGGCATCGCTGGGTAGCTATGTGTGGACGGGATAAGTGCTGAAAGCATCTAAGCATGAAGCCCCCCTCAAGATGAGATTTCCCATTACGCAAGTAAGTAAGATCCCTCAAAGACGATGAGGTAGATAGGTTCGAGGTGGAAGTGTGGTGACACATGGAGCTGACGAATACTAATCGATCGAGGACTTAACCAAAATGTTTGAAACATTCAATGCACCGTTTATCCAGTTTTGAAAGAATAACATCTTTCTATATAGGGTTTCAAGATACAAGTAGTTCGAGGAAGCGATTGAGAGAAGGAAGGAACGTACTCAAGTACGTGACTGACTGAACGAATGGAGCTGACAAAGAAATACGCTGTATATGGAAAGCCGTAAATAGGAACTTCTGCTAAAAGCGCAACATCCATGTTGCAACGCAGAAGTCAGCACATCCATGTGCAAGTCTAGTGATGATGGCAAAGAGGTCACACCCGTTCCCATACCGAACACGGAAGTTAAGCTCTTTAGCGCCGATGGTAGTTGGGGGCTTCCCCCTGTGAGAGTAGGACGTCGCTAGGCATCTAAAACAGTCAGCTGATTGCTGGCTTTTTTTTTATATTTTTCAATAGTTGGATTTTTTTAAAGTAGTACTCATCTATTAAAAATAAAATATTGATTTTATATGAAAATATAAAAAAAATCATTGTGTAGTGAATACATTTATGTTATATTTATTAATGTCTTAAAGAGGTCCCGTGGTGTAGCGGTTAACATGCCTGCCTGTCACGCAGGAGATCGCCGGTTCGATCCCGGTCGGGACCGCCATTTATTGAATATACAGCTCTTATGATATGAAAATATCATAAGGGCTTTTTTATTTATATTGGAATAATAAGAGTTAACTTCAATGGATATACAATGTAAGGGAGAACGGGCACACGAATTTTATATGAACGAAATGGTATATGATTACATATGTATAGTGAGACAAATAGAATTTATCCATGATGAGCAGAGGAAAGTTTAAGAAGTTTCTCAAGCGATAGTGATGGGTACTGATTTAGTGATAGGTAATGTGTACGGAGGTGATAGTATGCGTTATTGCTATTTCTGGAGAATAATATACGCAGGCATATTCATATGGTTATTAGTTATTGTAGGAGGCTGTGTAGATCGAATTATTGAAATAGAAGAGTCTAATACGTATCACTGGCAAAAAAATATGAATCAAGCAGAATTTGAACAATTAAAAGAGGGTATGACCTATTTAGAAGTTGCTGAAATTGCAGGAGGTGCTGGTGAAAGGACAAAGAATAATCATTACCGTTGGAATGATGAAATTCTCCTGACGCAAGCCTATATTGTTCAGTTTAAGGATGAACAATTGATAAGTAAAGAGGTTATTATAGTGAAGGGGCATTCAACAAGAGAGTAGACACGTCTTCGAAAAGATGGCGTGTTTATTTTTTTGAAAATTACTGGATGCTTTGAACATTTGCGTTTGTTTCGGTAAACTAGAAGTAATGTAGCTAGGAGAGGACAAAAAGATGATGTTTGAAATAATAATGAATTCACTTGAGGATACGGAAAATTTTGCACTAAAGCTCGCGGATTTACTAGAAGCACAGGATACGATTACGTTAGAGGGTGATCTTGGTGCTGGTAAGACTACGTTTACAAAGTCACTGGCAAAAGGGCTGGGTGTGACGAGAACAGTTAATAGCCCAACATTTACTATTATTAAACAGTATGAGGGGCGTCTACCTTTCAATCATTTAGATGTGTATCGTCTGGCAGAAAGTGATGAAGACCTTGGATGGGACGAGTTATTTTATGGAGATGCCGTGTCAGTAGTCGAGTGGGCCCATTTAATTGAGCAGGATTTACCGCGGGAACGATTAGGAATTGAGATTTACCGAATTGAAGAAAATGAACGTCGATTCGTTTTAACGCCTCGAGGAGAGCGATATGAGGCATTATGTGAGGAGCTAATAAAATGATTTGGTTAGGAATTGAAACGGCGAATGCGCCACTTTCTGTTGCTGTTGTAAAGGATGGTAAGGTGGTGGCAGAGATTATTCAAAATATTAAATTAACACATTCTGCAGGTGCGATGCCTGCAATTGAAAATATTCTTGAGAATGCAGGGATAAAACCCAATGAATTAGATGCCATTGCTGTATCAGAGGGACCTGGTTCTTATACGGGTGTACGCATCGGTGTAACGCTTGCTAAAACATTGGCATGGACGCTACATAAACCATTAGTAGGTATATCTAGCTTAAAGGTATTAGCAGCAAATGCTACACTCTATGATGGACTAATTTGTCCTATCTTTGATGCGCGTCGTGACAATGTCTACACAGCTGTTTATAAAGGAGCTGAACTTGATGTGGTTGTAGAGGATTATCATGATCATATTGATGGACTGTTAAACCGTTTGAAGGCTTTTGAGTCGCCAATATTATTTATTGGAGCAGATGTTCATGCTTTTTGGGATAAGATCATAGAGGTATTGGGTGATTATGCGCTTCGTGTCCCTTTTAGTAATGAATTACCTCGTGCTAGTGAGGTTATACGTTTAGCAAGTATGAAGGACTTGCCGAGTGTGGAGGAAACACATCATTTTATACCGCAATACAAACGTATTGCTGAGGCTGAGGCAAATTGGTTAAAGGAACAAAAGGAGAAGGCTCATGAGCAGTGATATAATATATCGTAAAATGGTATCTGAAGATGTACCAGTAGTATTTGCTATTGAGCTTGCATCGTTTCCAGTACCCTGGACGCTTGATTCTTTTTACTATGAAATGCATGAAAATCAATATGCCTATTATGTGTTGGCAGTGGATGAAAGCAATAATATTATAGGTTTTTGTGGTATGTGGATGGTCATAGACGCTGCGCAAATTACGAATGTGGCAGTTACAGAGAATGTTCGTGGTCGAGGAATTGGTGAAGGTTTAATGCGAGAGGCGATACGCATTGCACGTGAACATGGAATGGATGTAATGAGTCTAGAGGTACGTGAGAGCAATACTGTGGCACAAAATCTTTATCGTAAGCTTGCGTTTCAAGATGGCGGCATACGTAAAGGCTATTATACAGATAACGGGGAGGATGCCCTTGTCATGTGGGTGAATTTATAATGGATAATCAAGTTATTTTAGCAATTGAATCAAGTTGTGATGAGACAGCAGCAGCCATTATTCGTAATGGTTCAGAGATTATTTCGAATGTTGTCGCGTCACAAATCGACAGTCATAAACGATTTGGTGGGGTTGTACCAGAAATTGCATCCCGTCACCATGTAGAGCAAATTACCGTTGTAATTGAAGAGGCATTAGCGAAGGCGAATATGAAACCAACTGATTTAGATGCAGTTGCGGTAACAGAGGGGCCGGGACTTGTAGGAGCACTGTTAATCGGTATAAATGCGGCGAAGGCTTTTGCGTTTGCAAACAATTTGCCTATCTTAGGCGTACATCATATTGCAGGGCATATTTATGCAAATGCACTGGTACAACCAATGGAGTTTCCACTTCTAGCTCTTGTGGTATCAGGAGGACATACGGAACTTGTCTATATGAAGGAGCATGGCTCATTTGAAGTTATTGGAGAAACACGTGATGATGCAGCAGGTGAAGCTTACGATAAAGTGGCGCGCGTATTAGGCTTACCATACCCTGGAGGCCCACGTATTGATCAGTTAGCCCATGAAGGAGAGGAAGCAGTTGCTTTCCCTCGTGTATGGTTGGAGGAAGATTCATATGATTTCAGCTTTAGTGGCTTAAAATCGGCAGTTATTAACTATAAGCATAATATGGATCAGCGAGGAGAAGAGATTTCCTCAACAGCTGTTGCAAAAGGCTTTCAGGAAAGCGTAGTCGAAGTGTTAACCGCAAAAACATTGCGCGCGGCTCGTCAGTATAATGTTAAACAAGTCATTGCAGCTGGTGGTGTAGCAGCGAATAAAGGCTTACGTACATCACTCGCGGTGACTTTTGCTGACGAAGGCATTCCATTCTATGTGCCACCATTGAAATTATGCACAGACAACGCTGCAATGATTGGAGCTGCAGCAACACCGATGTTTGAAGCTGGTAAACGTGATAATTTGACGATGAACGGTCGCCCAGGAATGGAGTTGAAATCTTGGGCAGAATAGTACAGTTAGTGACCTATAGATGATTTATATTCTAAAAAGGTATCTCAGAAACATTCTGGGATACCTTTTTTGCTTTTTCGAAAAAATAATTGAGTTAAAATAATGAAAGAAAAGAGAGCAAATACGTTCTAATAATAGCAAGATGTTAATTGACAAATTTTTCAGAAAATTATCCACAGGTATTGTGAAAAAATCGTTTAAAAAACTGCGAACATTCGTACTTATGCACAATTTGTTGATAACTTGTGTATAACTTGTGATTATTCTATATATAGTAGCGTGTTTTTCACAAAAACATGTGGATTAAATAATTTGGAATTGTGGACAATGTGGAAAAGTCTGTTGATATGTTGATATTACTAGATTTAGAGTGTGTATAAAACTGTGGGCAGTTTTTGTCGAAAAATAGCACTTGACCAATATATATGAAAAAATAGGGCAAGTAAAGAAAAAAACCATGTGACAAGGCACATGGTTTTACGAAGTGTTATGCAATAATATTTTCTAGCTCTTCATTTAGCTCTAGCCACTCCATTTCGAATAGCTCATGTTGCTCTTTAGCGGTAGCTAATTCACTTTGCAATTGCGTAATTTTTTCATGATCTGTGAAAATCTCAGGATTACAAAGCGCTTCTTCTAAACGAGTAATGTCTGTATCAATTTCTGGCATTTTCTCCTCTAATTCTTCGATGGCACGTCGAATTTGGCGCTCGCGTTTTTTTACTTCTTTGTCTATTTTAGAGGTAGATACTTTTTCTGAAGCTTCTGCATGGATTTGAGGTTGAGCAGCTGCTTTCATTTGTGCAATTTCCAAAAGTTCTTGTTTTTTCTCAAGGTAATAATCATAGTCACCTAAATACTCAAATGAGCCATCACCTGACAGCTCGACTACTTTTGTAGCAATTCGATTGATGAAGTAGCGGTCATGAGATACGAATAATAGTGTTCCAGGATAATCAATCAGCGCATTTTCCAGTACTTCTTTACTGTCTAAGTCTAAGTGGTTGGTCGGCTCATCAAGAATAAGAAAGTTTGCTTTTTGCATCATCAATTTCGCTAATGCAAGTCGAGCCTTCTCGCCACCAGATAGCGAAGTAACGGCTTTATCAACATCTTCTCCACTAAAGAGGAAGCGACCAAGTACTGTACGAATCTCCTTTTCGTTCATTAATGGCCATTCATCCCACAATTCTTTTAATACACTTTTATTACTCGAAAGTTTCGCTTGTTCTTGATCATAATAGCTAATCTGTACATTTGTACCGTACCGAATTTCCCCTGCAAGTGCTGGCAAATCCTTCACTATGGTTTTTAATAAGGTTGATTTGCCTACGCCATTTGGACCTACGAGTGCAATACGATCCTCACGGAAAGTACGCAGTGTAATACCACTTGAAATTTGCTTATCACCGTAACCAACAGCTAACGCATCAATAGACAACACATCATTTCCGCTTTGGCGTTCAATCGTAAAGCCGAAGCTAGCAGATTTTTCATCGCCATCGGGGGAGTCCATCCATTCGGTGCGCTCAAGCATTTTACGACGACTTTGTGCCATTTTTGTGGTAGAGGCACGGGCTATATTTTTTTGGATAAAGTCCTCAAGCTTAGTCTTCTCATCTTGTTGGCGTTCAAACATCTTCATGTCACGATCATAGTTCTTCGCTTTTTCGTCTAAATAGGCACTATAGTTTCCAGGATATTTAGTCACACGGTGACGAGACACTTCATAGACAATGGAAACAACTTGGTCTAAGAAATAACGGTCATGAGAAACAATTAAAATTGCACCTTCATAGCCTTTTAAATATGTTTCTAACCATGAGAGTGTTTCGATATCCAAATGGTTAGTTGGCTCATCAAGAATTAATAAGTCAGGCTTGCTTAGAAGGAGCTTAGCAAGTGCTAGACGTGTACGTTGTCCCCCTGATAGAGAGCTAATAGCTTTGTCATAGTCTTCAGGATAAAACTGCATACCGTGAAGTACAGAACGAGTATCCGATTCATATTGATAGCCGCCTGCATCCTTAAAATCGTGCTGTAATTGGTCATATTCAGACATTACTTTTGCATACATATCGGCATTTTCATATACAGTTGGATCAGCCATTTGTTGTTCAAGGGAACGTAAAGTCTTTTCTTGCGCATGAAGCGCTTCGAAAATTGTCATCATTTCGTCCCAAATCGATAATGTAGAATTTAGACCAGCATGCTGTTCTAAATATCCAATTTGTACACCCTTCGGAATAATAATATCACCAGAGTCATACGACATTTGACCAGCAATTATTTTTAGTAAAGTGGATTTACCAGCGCCGTTGCGTCCTACTAATGCTACGCGATCACGGTGTTGAACTTCTAGTTTTACGCCACTTAAAATTTCATCTGCAATGAAGGATTTATATAGTTGATTGACTTGTAATACAATCATTCTTGACACCTCAATTCCTTCTTAGTGTAATGGATGGGAGATTTGCTTGCAATGTCAGTGCTTTACTTATTCCGAGCTGTCATGTAAGATTGAAACGATTTCCCTTTAGTTAGTGGCGTCTAATACGCCACTAACTAAAGGGAAATCCTCCAGTGGATGTCAAAAATTTTAATCGTATAAGCATGTTTCAAAATTAGTATTCAAATACGCTGAGGCGAATTTGATGTGTTTATAAGGAGGAAAAAGTTTGAAACAAGATGTGAAAATTCCACAAGCCACAACCAAAAGACTTCCTCTTTACTATCGATTTATCCAAAACTTTGCACAAGAGGGTATGGAACGTATCTCGTCGAAGGAACTGAGTGAAGCAATGAAAATAGACTCTGCAACTATTCGCCGTGACTTTTCTTATTTCGGAGCGCTGGGCAAAAAAGGATATGGCTATGATGTGCAACATCTATTAACGTTTTTTAGCCAAACACTCGATCAGCATGAAACAACAAAAGTAGCGTTAATTGGTGTGGGGAATTTAGGTAGTGCGTTATTAAAGTATAATTTCCAGAAAAATCATAATACACATATTGTGGTTGCATTTGATTCAAAGGCACCTAAAGAAGGCAAAATGACGAGCAATATTCCTGTTTATCATCCTGATTTATTAGAGGAAAAGTATGCGGAATATGGTGCGGAACTGGCTATTTTAACGGTATCTCCTCGCTCTGCGCAGAAAATGGCAGACCGATTGGCAGCAATGAATGCAAAGGGCATATTAAATTTTACGCCAGAGCGTATTACAGTACCGGAAAAGATGCAACTCTTAACAATTGATTTGTCTGTAGAATTGCAAGCATTAATTTATTTAATACGTAATCAGGAAGATTAGGGATTACATAGAGGGTTGGAATTTTTGTCAAATCACGGTGCTAGATATTTAACGGTTTAAAGATATCTAGACGAAAAACTTTCACATATAATTAGTTAGCAAAATGACGAAATATGCGTTAAAATGATGGATATAAAGAGGAGGTGGCTTGAGTGGGTGGTATTGGTCCAATGAGCCTCATTATTATCGGTGTTGTTGCTTTATTAATTTTTGGTCCTAAGAAGTTACCGGAGCTAGGTAAAGCATTCGGTTCGACTCTTCGCGAATTCAAAAATGCAACTAAAGGATTAGCAGACGATGAAGATGATGACAAGAAAAAGAAAGAATTAGATAAGTAAGTTAGGATGTTTGAGGAATGAATCCAAAAGATCTAACTGTCATTCAACATATAGAAGAATTAAGAAAACGGCTTTTCATTGTTGCCGTTTTCTTTGTGCTAGCGATGATTGGAAGCTTCTTTGTTGCAAAACCACTTGTAAAGTATATTCAGGATACAGGTAAGTCTTATAATTTAGAACTCCATGCATTTGATGTGACGACACCACTTGCGATTTATTTTCAAGTGATTTTTTTACTTGCGTTTATTCTCTCTTCACCAGTGTTAATGTATCAATTATGGGCATTTATTAGCCCAGGTCTTCGTGAGGTAGAGAGAAAAGCAACACTTAGTTATATACCGTATTCGTTTATTTTGTTTATTGCCGGATTATCTTTTTCGTATTTTTTACTATTCCCTTATGTCATGAAGTTTATGATGAATTTATCTGGGGAACTTGAAATTACTCAGATAATAGGCGTACATGAATACTTCTCGTTTTTATTTAAACTCACAATACCTTTTGGTTTTCTGTTCCAACTACCCATTGTGGTATTGTTCTTTTCACGTATTGGGATATTAAGTCCAAATTTACTAATACGTATTCGAAAGTATTCATATTTTGCATTATTTGTTTGTGCTGCTTTGATAGCACCGCCTGAATTAGGGTCGCATTTAATGGTTTCGGTACCGTTGTTTATGCTTTATGAAATTAGTATCATGATTTCCCGAGTTGGCTATAAGAAATACTTAAAATCAGAAGAAATTCGTTTGAAGGAAGAACAAGAGGCTGAGCAAAAGCGTCAGGTTGAAGAGGCTCTTGAGCAACAGCGCCGTCAAATTGAAGAATTAAAATAATATTTAATTATAGGAAGCTCGATGCATTATAAAATGCACGGGCTTTTTGTTATTTTAGAAACTATAAATGTTCTGCTATAAAAAACCGCTCTGGTGTCACTATACCCAGAGCGGTCAAAAAATTATTGCATTTTTTCTAGTTCTTCAAGAAACTTTTGCAAAGGTTCTGCATAGAATTGTACGAGTGTCACAAATCCATTTAACATTATATGTGCGATGATCGATGTCCATATTCGTTTTGTTTTGTGATATAAAAAAGCAAAGATTAAACCGCAAATTGTATAGAGTAAGATATGTGAAAAATCGAAGTGAATGAGCGCAAAGAAAATGGCACTCACGATGGCCGCTACCCAGAAATTCGTTGTTTGGACAAGCGAGCCAAAAATAACACGACGGAAGACGAATTCTTCCAAAATAGGCCCAAATACAACAATGGCTAGAATAGCAATTGGGGCACCTTTGGCGATAGCAACAATATCAGCTGTGTTTTGTGAGCCACCTTCGATGCCGAATATGGCCATTTCAATAGCTGCACCAATCATTTGTCCGAAAAATACAAGGAAGAAACCGAAAATACCCCACATAATTGTTAGTGGTATTGTTTCCTTTTGACCTTGATAGACATCCCAAAATGATTTGTCACGTGATGTTAAGATTAAACTTAGAATCAAAGCAATGGCAAAGCTAAGCGCGATATACCAACCTTGTGTTATAGGGGCTGCTTGTTCAGCAGGTAAACCCGTTGTACTCATCACAACTTTGTGGAACGGCAAAATGAGCCATCTACCTGACAACTGCATGATAATGTAAATGATCAAAACGTAGAGAGCTGTTTTTTTATGGTTAATACCTTTTAGAGAATTATTCACAGACAAAATCCTTTCCATTCATATGCTTCTTTTCTATTGTAGAGGAATATGGAAAGAAAACAAAATTTTTCGAAGTTCTGGCTTGCAAAAAAAGAAGTGATTGATTATCATAATAAATGTGTTAGCACTCATTGAGATAGAGTGCTAATAAACTAACAACAAATATTTTATTAATAGGAGGTTGTTTCACTTGTTAAGACCACTAGGAGATCGTATTGTAATCGAGCTAATCGAGGTAGAAGAAAAATCTGCATTCGGGATTGTACTACCAGATTCTGCAAAAGAAAAGCCGCAAGAAGGTAAAGTAGTAGCAGTTGGGACAGGTCGTGTTTTAGAAAACGGACAACGTGTAGAGCTTGACGTTAAAGTTGACGACCACATTTTATTCTCTAAATATTCAGGTACAGAAGTTAAATTTGAAGGTAATGAATATTTAATTTTACGTGAAAGCGATGTTCTTGCAATTATTCAATAATATTAAAATATATTAATTAAGCTTAACGAATATTCCATTTCAGGAGGGTAAATTCAAATGGCAAAAGATATTAAATTCTCAGAAGAAGCTCGTTCATTAATGCTTCAAGGTGTAGATAAATTAGCTAACACAGTGAAAGTGACATTAGGGCCAAAAGGTCGTAACGTTGTTTTAGAAAAAAAATTCGGTTCACCACTTATTACAAATGATGGTGTAACTATCGCAAAAGAAATAGAGCTTGAAAATGCATATGAAAACATGGGTGCAAAATTAGTAGCAGAAGTTGCTTCTAAAACAAATGAAATCGCAGGGGACGGTACAACAACTGCAACAGTTCTTGCACAAGCAATCATCCGTGAAGGTTTGAAAAACGTAACGGCTGGTGCAAACCCAGTAGGTATTCGTAAAGGAATCGACAAGGCGGTAGCAGCAGCTCTAACTGAATTACATGCCATTTCTCGTCCAGTAAGTAACAAAGAAGAAATCGCACAAGTCGCGGCTATTTCTGCTGCTGACGAAGAAGTTGGTGAATTAATCGCAGAAGCTATGGAGCGCGTTGGTAACGACGGCGTTATCACAATCGAAGAGTCAAAAGGCTTCACAACTGAGCTTGATGTTGTAGAAGGTATGCAATTCGACCGTGGTTATGCATCTCACTATATGGTAACAGACACAGATAAAATGGAAGCGGTACTAGAAAACCCTTATATTTTAATTACAGATAAAAAGATTACGAACATTCAAGAAGTTCTACCATTATTAGAGCAAGTGGTACAACAAGGTCGTCCACTGTTAATTATCGCTGAAGATGTTGAAGGTGAAGCTCTTGCCACACTTGTTGTCAACAAACTACGTGGTACATTCAACGCTGTAGCGGTTAAAGCGCCTGGATTCGGTGATCGTCGTAAAGCAATGCTTGAGGACATCGCAATTCTTACAGGTGGTCAAGTAATCACTGAAGAATTAGGATTAGATCTAAAATCTGCCGATATTACTTCACTTGGTCGCGCAGCAAAAGTTGTTGTCACAAAAGACAATACAACAATCGTAGAAGGCGTTGGCGGTGCAGATGCAGTTGAAGGTCGTATTGGTCAAATTCGTGCGCAACTTGCTGACACAACTTCAGAATTTGATAAAGAAAAATTACAAGAACGTCTTGCAAAACTTGCTGGCGGGGTAGCAGTCATTAAAGTGGGTGCTGCAACAGAAACAGAATTAAAAGAACGTAAACTCCGCATTGAAGATGCTCTTAACTCTACTCGTGCAGCAGTTGAAGAAGGTATCGTTTCAGGTGGTGGTACGGCACTACTTAACGTATATGCAGCAGTTGAAAAAGCGGCTGACGTAGTAGATGGAGACGTAGCGACAGGCGTTAAAATCGTCCTTCGCGCATTAGAAGAACCAGTTCGCCAAATTGCCAACAATGCAGGTCTTGAAGGTTCGATCATCGTGGATCGCCTAAAACGCGAAGAAATCGGTGTAGGCTTCAATGCTGCAACAGGCGAATGGGTAAACATGATGGAAGCAGGCGTAGTAGACCCAGCGAAAGTAACTCGCTCAGCACTACAAAACGCAGCATCTGTCGCAGCTCTATTCCTAACAACGGAAGCGGTAGTTGCAGACATTCCAGAACCAGCTGGTGCAGGCATGGGTATGCCTGACATGGGTGGTATGGGTGGTATGGGCGGCATGATGTAATAAGCCGCTTGAACCCTTGATATATAAGGGTTTGTATGTAAGATGGAAGTGAAATGCTAACATTTTGCTAACAGAGTGGATTATAATCGAGGCTTCTCATCAGTTGTGTAAACTTTTGGGAAGCTTCTTTTTTCATTTCCTTTGTTACGTGGAGGTAGACGTTCAGTTTGTATTAATAAATCATTGTTCTCGTCAACAGCTCTTTTATGATTAGGACTACATAAATTATTTTCAATGCGTTTACTATAAAGAGGCATTCGTTTAAATCAATAAAGATTTATTGTAAATCGATAAAATTTATATTAAAATCGAATTAACAATAAATAAGTGAGGTGCTTTTTTATGAAAAGAGGTTCAACACTCTTTTTAAAGATCGCTGTTATTTTTAGTGGAATTCCTGTACTTGCTTTGTGCATATTTTTCGTACCTGAAATAGCAAATTTTGCAGCAGAACTGTATCCAGATCATGAATATATCAAATATCTTGTTTTCATCGACCTGTATGCAACGGCTATCCCTTTTTACTACGCTTTGTATCAGGCTATTAAACTTTTAAGCTATATCGATAAGAGTAAAGCGTTCTCGGAATTATCTGTTAAAGCTTTAAAGATTATTAAATATTGTGCATTTATCATTAGTGGGTTGTATGTGGTAGCCATGCCACTCTTCTATCTCATAGCGGAAATGGACGACGCCCCGGGCCTCATATTAATTGGAATGGTCTTTATTTTTGCTTCTATGGCAATTGGAGTGTTTGCTTGGGTTCTTCAAAAGCTTTTAAAAGAGGCGATCGATATAAAATCAGAAAACGATTTAACAGTCTGAGGTGGGGATATGACGATTATTATTAATATTGATGTGATGTTAGCAAAACGAAAAATGAGCGTAACGGAGCTTTCAGAGAGGGTTGGGATTACGATGGCGAACCTTTCTATTCTGAAAAACGGGAAAGCAAAAGCGGTTCGTTTTTCAACATTAGAAGCGATATGTAAGGCTTTGGATTGTCAGCCAGGTGATATTTTGGAGTACAAAAGTGATGAAGACACGCAAGGATAATAAAGTAGGAAGAAGCGTTAATCCAAGAGGGATTAACGCTCTTTTTATGGAGCTTATTATACGAGCGAGGGAGGTTAGGCGAAAATGAACTAGTATGTAAAAGCCCCAATGAATTCTCCTGAATTCATTGGGGCTTTTATTTTTCGTTATTGAGGTTGAGAAGCAACAATTTCGCGAATTTTTCTTAAATAAAATTTCTTGTTGTATTTCATATAATAATAAATTACAATACTAATGATAATGATAATCGTTATCATTTGTAATTAGTATTGTAGATAGAGGTGGAATCTTGAATAAACAAGATATAAACAGAATAGGGATGGGCAACATTTATTATGTGATTATTGTTCTTTTAATAGCCTTAATATTGTTATCCGCTGTTTTTTCTATATCGATAGGACAAGTGAATATACCGTTCAAGCAATCTATGGACATATTATTGCATGCTATCACCAATGGACGGCTTGGATCTCTAGATAATGTCCAAAGTGAATCTTACTTGAATATTATTTTACAGGTGAGGATGCCTCGCGTTATTTTGGCATTGTTGATAGGTATAGGTCTTTCATTGTGTGGAACCGTCATGCAAGCAGTCGTGCAAAATCCGCTTGCTGACCCCTATATACTTGGCATTTCGTCAGGTGCTTCATTAGGTGCAACATTTGCCATTCTAGTTGGATTTGGTAGTAGTGCGCTTTTAGCTCAATTTGGTGTAGCGTTCGGCGCCTTTGTTGGTGCAATGTTTACGTCAATGGCAGTACTGATTTTATCGAGTATAGGCGGTAAAGCGACATCGGTAAAACTCGTTCTTTCAGGGGTTGTCATTGGTGCACTATGTAGTTCTTTCTCAAGTCTAATTATCTTTTTTGCTAATGATGCCGAAGGGATTAAAACCGTTACATTTTGGTCTATGGGAAGCTTGGCCTCCGCAAGTTGGGAGAAAACGCCTATTATGGCAGTAGTAATTTTACTTGGTTGTGGACTGTTCCTGTTCCAACATCGCGTATTAAATACGATGCTACTAGGTGATGAGTCAGCTATTACCCTTGGTATTAATTTAAGTGTCTATCGTAAATTTTATATGATTGTCACTGCGCTTATTACAGGAACAATGGTTGCATACGCAGGAATGATTGGTTTTGTAGGTTTGATTATCCCTCATATCACAAGGGGAATTTTTGGGGCGGATCATAAACGATTAATGCTGGGTACTTTACTTTTAGGTGGTCTTTTCATGATTTGGGCAGACATCCTGTCAAGAACATTAATACATAATGTGGAATTGCCTATTGGAATCATTACTTCAGTTATTGGATCGCCATTATTTATCTACATGATTGTCAAAAAAGGCTACAACTTCGGAGGGTAGAAAATGGAATTGACTGCAAAGGACATGGAAATAAGGATTGGGAAGAAGGATATTGTTAAAAATGTTTCAATCCTCGTAAAAAAACAACAATTTGTTGGCCTTATTGGACCAAATGGATGTGGCAAATCAACGTTATTAAAAAGTATTTATAAAAGCTTGGTTCCTCAAAAGGGGATGGTTTTTTTAGATGATTTGGATGTCTTAAAAACTTCAGAGAAAAAAATTTCTCAGCGCTTGGGTGTAGTAGGACAGTTTAATGAAATGAACTTCGATTTGACCGTACAGCAAATGGTTATGTTGGGCAGGACACCCCATAAAAAAATGCTAGAGTCGGATAAACAAGAAGATTTTGAGATAGTGGAGGAAGCTTTAACAACAACAAATTTACTTGATTACAAAAATCGTGGTTTCTTATCGTTGTCTGGTGGAGAAAAGCAAAGGGTTATTCTTGCGAGAACTATTGCGCAACAACCGAAATTCATGATTTTAGATGAACCGACGAACCACCTAGATATTCGCTATCAGATTGAAATTTTATCGTGTGTAAAAGGTTTGAACATTGGCGTACTAGCCGCCCTTCATGATTTAGAAATGGCAGCGCATTACTGCGACTATCTGTATGCGATAAAAGATGGAGAGGTCTATGCTCACGGTACACCTGAAGAAGTTTTAACATCAGATACAATTCAAGCATTGTATCAAATAAAATGCCAAACATATACGAATCCTGTTACAAATGGATTAAGTTTTGCTTATGGAATATAGGAGGATCACTGTGAAAAAGAAATTATTACTTGGAATTGGTTTAGCGGCCATGTTAACATTAACAGCTTGTGGAGGGACAACTAAAAGTACCTCAAAGGTAACAGAAACGCAAGATCATTACCCATTGACGATTCAAAACTTTACGAAAGCTGAAGGTGGAACAACATGGGATAAGAAAGATCAAGTGTTTGAAAAAGCACCTGAAAGAATAATGGCTAATACTCGTCCAGCGGCAGAACTGTTATTGCATTTAGGCTTAGGCGATAAAATTGTAGGGGTAGGGGCAAACTTCGGAGAACCCGATAAATCAGTAGAAGAAGCATATTCGAAATTAAATATACTAAGTGACGAGTATGTTGGTAAAGAAGTAACTTTAGGAACTAACCCAGACTTAGTCTTTGGACGAGGCGGTTTATTTGATAATGCAGACTGGGGTGTAGGTACAGTAGATACACTCAATGATATGAACATTAAAACGTATGTACTAGAGTCATCTGTTACAGGCGGAACGTATGATTCTATTTATAAAGACATTGAAAACATCGGTGAAATCTTTAATGTTCAAGATAAAGCAGATAGCTTTATAAAAGAACTAAAAGACAGACAAACAGCCATTACTTCAAAATTAGAAAGCATTAAAGACCACAAAACTTTTGCTTATCTGCATACAAATGATCCAAAAGAGCTTTTTGTATATCCTGCACACGATGAAACATTCTTCAATGATGCCTTTAAAATGGTAAAGTTAGATAATATATTTAAGGATGAGTTAGGTGATGTAAGTGTTGAAACGCTTATTGAGTCTGATCCAGATGTTTTGATCATACCAAACTGGGATGGCTCTGACCTTGAAAAAGTGCGTGAAGCGATTTATGCGAATCCAAAGTTATCAAGCATGAAGGCAATCAAAAATAAACAAATTTATATAGTAGATTACAATTATTTGTTTGGTTATGGTTATAACACGGTCGATGGGATGGAACTTTTAGCTAAAGAAATGTATCCAGAATTGTTTAAATAGATCTAGTGAAAATGAATGGAAATTTACTACAATTACTGAAATGGTAGATAATAAAAAGGACTTGCCAAAAGGGTGCTAAAACTTATTGGCAAGTCCAATTTTTATTTAAGGCTCTAGAGATTTAAATTATACTGTTTCTACTGTATGAAATCATGTTGAAGGAGCTTCTACAACAGTAATTAGAACATGAGAGTCGGCTACATCAGTTGGACATGAAAAGATGCCCCTTTGCAGTTTATCAGATGCAAAGGGGCTTTATTATCGTATTAAACAAGCTCATTCCTGTTTAATATTGTTTGTTTAACAGAGGACTGTTCTCGATCCCAACAAATTGTAATAGGATGTTGTTGGTCAACATATAACGATTGTGTAAAAATGTCCTTACGCTTGCTTTTTAATTCAACTGTATCCAATGACTTTGGCGTTGCGTTTGGAAATAGTCCAGTTTTATAGATGGCTTCCTTCATTGTCCAGAGTTCGTAAAATAACTTAGATCGATCAATTTTAGAATATTGATTAATCCTATTTATTTCTCCCTCTGACATGGCATAGGCCATTACATCTTCATTTAAACATTCTATCTTTTCAACATCCACCCCAATATGACCTTGGTGGGTTAGCGCGGCGACAATCCATTCGCCAGAGTGTGAAAGATTAAAATCGCCTTGCCAACTATCTTGGTTGGCAAGATAGGGGCGACCCATCGCATTGCGAGCAATTATTGCATGTTGTATATCCGCAAATTCGCGAATCATCCATCTAACTAGAACAGTTCCTAGTAATGCCCGTTGCCTATCCTGCCAATGCTTGTACCTTAATATTCTAAGTCGATCTTCATGGGGAAGCTTAAATAAGAATGCTTCAGATTCCCATTGTAATAATTGCGGGCCAATAGGGAGCATGAATAAGTGTACGCCACTTTTCATCGTACCTAATCTCGACATCATCTGACTCCTACAGGTAGTGGCTCCGGAAAATAGCCCATTTGGATGCCATAATTAATCATTGTTCGGATAAAGGTTGGATTTGGCTCTGCACAAGTGACACCCGTATTCATGAGAAATTCCTGTGTTTTATTGGTATTAAATATAAATGGTGAGTCGCTTGCTCCATCACCATCAAGCTGAGCAATAGCTAGTGATAAATACTCCTGCAATGTTTGTGAATGATCCCCGTTTAATAACCAATGTTCATACTCATCTGCGGCTATCATTTCTAACTCATAACCAAGTCCCTTCAGACCTTCAATAAAATTGAGGTATGTTAGGGGGACAGGGTTACACAGGTGGAATGTATGTCCATTCGATTTGGGCTGGCAAGCAAGTGCAACAAGCGCTTGGCTGGCATAATTTATCGGTGTAAAATCAACATGCCAGTTTGCTTCCGGCGTTTTCCCTAAACAAAGCATAGATTTAATCATTCGATAAAAAGCATTATCATCCATATTGCGTTGGAACTTACCTGTTTCAGAGTGACAAGTTAAATTTCCTACACGGTAAATGGAAACTGGAATCCCATCTTCCACAGCATTTCTAACAAGTTTCTCTGCCTCTAACTTACTTTGGTTATAGACATTCTCAAGGAATACATCATAGTCAAAATCTCCATGAACTTGATTGTGTTCCCATTGGCTTGCAGCGAGCTCCTCTGGAATCCCAATTGTTGAGACATGATGGAAATGAACACCAGCTTTGCGTTTCGCAAGCTCAAGTAAGTACCTAGTTCCCTCAATATTGACATCGTGAAAATGTGCAGCCGCGCCAAAATGTCTTACATCTGCACCACAATGTATAATTGCATCGATTTTTTCAGTAAGTGTACGTTCATCTTCAGTTGATAAATTGAGTGCCAGTTTCCCTAAATCACCTTGAATAACTGTTACGCGCTTATTAAGCTTAGCAACGATTGCTTCATCGAAATAAAATCGCATACTCTCTTTTAATTTTTCATCTAGTGTTACATGAGAACTTTCTCTAATCAGACAATATATATGGGCGTTTGATTTAACCAATAGCTCGTATAATACATGGCTTCCTAAGTAGCCTGTGGCACCTGTCAATAAAACAGTACGCATAGGCAATGGTTTCTTGGTCCCAGTGACTGGCAGAGCACCTGGCTCCATCAAATCCTTCAGAACCAAATCAGCGGACCGATCAGTTGTATTATTTTCTTCAGGTTGATAGTTACTCATATAGTTATCTAATTCTGCAATGGTTTGATACTGGAAGAAATCTTGTATTTTTAAAAATGGCGCATGTTTTTTTACTTGAACAAGAATTTCAAGTATTTTTAGTGAATGTCCACCAATATGAAAGAAATTATCATGAATCCCGACACGCTCAATACCAAGTACTTGCTCCCAAGCATGCGTTAACATTCGTTGTATGGCATTTTCAGGCGCATCATAGTGACTTGCTAAAGGTGTAGCAACATCCATCTCAGCTAATAGTTTACGATCGATTTTACCAGTAGGGGATAATGGCATTTCTAGGACTTCAATTAAGCGCTCAGGTAACATATATTCAGGTAGATTACTTGCCAAATACTCCCGGATTTCGGCCTGTTCTACAGATATACCACCGAATACAGTGTAGTAAGCGAATAAGCTATTATTACCATCTGCCATTTTCTTCGCAAGAATTACTGCTTCTTGAATGCTAGGCTGATTGGCCAACACAGCTTCAATTTCCCCAATTTCAATTCGAAATCCTCTTACTTTGATTTGCGAATCTTTGCGACCTACAAATTCAATGACACCGCTTGGCAATAAGCGTACTAAATCACCTGTTCGATACATTAACTTCCCTGGCTCAACTGAAAATAAATGGGGAACAAATGCTTCGGCAGTTTTTTCAGGCTGATTTAAATAACCAGCGGCTAAACCGGTACCTGCGATATATAATTCTCCAGGCTCATTGATAGGACAAAGTTGACTTTCCTTATTGACAATATACATTTCATAATTTGCAATCGGTTTGCCAATAGGTATACTTGATTGGCTGTCTGTCACTTTATCTTTCACTCTGAAATAAGAAGACAAGACTGTACATTCTGTTGGGCCATATACATTTATAATTTCTGTACTTGTCCCAAATTTTTCTTGCCATTTTTGCAAAACGGCAGACATCAGTGCTTCTCCACCGACTGACAAATATTTAAGTGATGACAATGCATCTTTTTGCTCTATAGGCAAATACGTAGCAAGTTGAGTAAAGAAAGCATTTGGTATAGTGGCCGCCGTAACTCTTTCCCGCTCAATCATATCAGCAAATGCCTCAATCGATACCCGTTCTATACTTGTTAACATATGTAATCTAGCACCAGAGAAGAAAGCCGTAAACGTTTCCGTTATAGATGGATCAAAACTATAGGAGATAAATTGAGAAAAGACATCCTGCTCGGTAGCGTGATAAATTCTTTGATTATCCGTTATTAAATTGATAACAGAGTAATGTCTGAGCATCGTACCTTTAGGCTTGCCCGTAGATCCTGAGGTATAAATGATATAGGCTAAATCAACAGGATCTAAATCGATGTTGATATTCTCTGTTGAAAATGTTTCTTCCATTTGATTCAGTGTAAAAACTGTGCGAGAGTGAAAATCGCTATGTAGTAAATCATCAAGTAATTGAGTATGTTCAACTTTGGTTAATATAAATGGAGCACCTGTATCGTTCAATAGATAATGACAACGTTCTTGCGGATAGCTCGGATCAATGGGCACATATACGCCACCAGCCTTCAAAATACCTAGCAGGCTAATCACAGTTTCCTTGCATCGCTCCATCACAATCGCTACATAATCGCCTTTTTGTAGCCCATTAGCTACCAGCATATGTGCAATTTGATTGGAGCGCTCATTTAGCTGACGATAAGTCATCGTACCACCATCAAACGACAATGCAATTCTATTTGCAAACAGTGCAGCTGATTGATAAAAAATTTCTGGTATTGTTTTATCTTTTTCATAAGAGGCTTCCGTGTGGTTTAACGCAAGATATAAGTTCTTTTCCTCATTCGTTAACAGTTGCGTAAGATTGGCAGGTAGCAACTGTTGGTCATAAATTTTTGTTTTAAGATGGGGTGTAACTAAATCAAGTCCTCGTTTTAAATTCAATCCTGACAACTCCTATTTTGTAAAAAAAGTATTCAATGGAAAAGTCATTCCCATTGAATACCTTTTCATTATGATTTCACTATAAATGTATTAACAACACTCAGTAATTCAGTAGATAGCTCTGTTAATACTTGTGCCTCGTCTGAAACTTTGTGCACAGTATTTAGCTGAGAAACAGAAGCTTCAGCTACCGCCCGTGTATTATCTCTAGAATGTCCCGAAAACTTCTCCATATCCTGAACAGATGAAGTTACTTCTTCCATACCTGCAGCCATTTCTTCAATTGTTGCTGATAGTTCTTGAATTTGACCTGAAACCTGATGAATCGAAGTTAAAATTTGACCAAAAGACTTTTCAGAATCGTTAATCATCAACAAACCATTATCTACTTCCTTCACAGCATGCATCATCACATTGACAGATTCATTTGTATCATTTTGGATATGAGATATAAGCGTGGAGATTTCTCTCGCCGATGCCTCTGATTGCTCAGCAAGTTTGCGCACTTCATCTGCCACCACCGCAAAACCACTTCCAGCTTCTCCCGCCCGTGCTGCTTCAATGGCAGCATTCAAAGCCAGTAAATTCGTTTGAGATGCAATGCCTGTAATGATACCGACGATTTCCTCGATTTTACCTGAATGGGCACCTAACATTTTTACTGATGCTGCTGATTGATTTACCGCGTTACTGATTGCATTCATCTGTGCCACAGAATTGTTGGTTGAATCATTTCCTTTTTCAGCTTCCTCTGAAGCAAGAATAGAGGATTCAGCTATCTGATTTGATGTCATTGCAATACGTTGAATACCAATACTCATTTCCTCAATCGTTATTGAACTTTCTTGCGCTTTTTGAACTTGTAAATCCGCGCCGCCAGCAATTTCCTGCATGGATGAAGCAACATTATTATAAGAATCTGTTGCTACTTGCATATGTGTAGATAAAACATGTGCTGAATTTGAGACACGTGACGAAACATTCGTTGCACTCTGAATGACTGTTCTCAAATTTTCTATCATCAGATTAAAATTATTTGTCAGCAAGCCGATTTCATCATTTGAATTAACAGGCAAAGCTTCAAGTTCCAAATTTCCTTCAGCCACTTTTTTCGATTGCAGTGAAAGTTGTTGAATGGGTGTTAGCTTCCTTTTTAACAGCGAATAAACGACGATTGAAGAACCTATTAAGAAAATAACGGTAACTAATAGTGTCCATAATGCTTCTGACATCGCTTTAGCGGTTACCATAGATACATCATAGTCAATGGCATAAGCGGCTAGGATAGAGCCATTCTCATCTAATATAGGTGTTAATCCTGTTTTATAGCTTCCAAACTTATCGCTATATATATCGGTTGCAGTTGCCTTTTCTGTTTCAAAAACCTCTTTGATTCTTGCAAGAAAATCTGTGGATAGACCCATTTCAATCATGTCTTGATTATATTCTGCACCCGAATCTAAAATACTAGATGAAAGAACAGGAGCATTTATATTTTTACCATCTACTGTAATGAGAAATAAGTTTGTGATAATGTCAGAAGCATCATTGATTTTATCCATTTCTTTTGTCAAAAGACGGGCATCTGCATTATCAGCGCTAGGTTGCTCCAATATAGAATTTATTGTATCAAGATCTATTGTTTGAGATAAAATCATCCCTTTATCAAAGAGGGATTGATCCATATCTTTTAAATTGCTATTTTTTACGATGTAATACGAAAGTCCCATAGTGACTAATCCGAATAATAGTAAGATACTTACCATAATAACTGTCAATTTCTTACTGATTGACAATTGCTTTTTCTGGCTTTTTTTCATACTCTCTCTCTTCCTCCTAAAATTACATATAAGACATATTTCTAGTGAAAAATGGACAACCGATGATGTAACGGCAAAATGTAAATGAAATAAATGCTATGCTGCAGTAACTAGGTTGATGTAATCATATAAGGTATTCATTTTACTTTTTGTCAGTATTTCTTTCAGAAAATAGTAAAGTAATCCATTCATTACCTAATCTTAATCAACTATACTGCCTAAAAATCTGATTCACAACCCAAAGAACTAACTATTTACACAGTAAAACTTTGATAACACAATAATATTATTAGTATTTTATTACCATTTATTTTAGGTTTTTGTGCATATTTTTATTTAAAAATTATAATTAATTAGTATGAATCTAAAATGGTGAGTAATGTCTATTTCCGTGGACGCTAAATCTTAAGCATATATGTACGCCAATAAATGAATAACTGTGCCATAGTTTTTCATACAGTAATGCATTGAATTCTTAATATATTTATTTTCGAAAATAATTGTGACGAACATTTCGGCAATATTATGAGTTGCAGTATGTTGGGTTCATAAGATCTTGAAGAAAATATATTAAAATCGAAATTGTTATAAAATATAACAAAGTTAATTATAATAGAAGAAAATACTTTTAAGGATGTTTAAAAATAATGGCCATTATAAAAATCAAGAAAATTAAGGTGCAAAATTTAAGAAATGTACGTAATGGTGAGATTGCATTATCGGTGGATTTTGAGTCATTTTTTAAGGCGAATGTTGTTGGTATTTACGGCCAAAATGGTTCAGGGAAAACGACAATTGTTGATGCATTTGGGTTACTGAAGACACTTATTTCTGGTTGGCTTGCTGACGTTAAACTGCCTACTCGAGAAAAACGAATGATTATGGCAGGGACGGACAAAGCAAGTATCGATATAGAATTTCTTGTGGAAAATCAATTTGGTACTTTTTATGTCCATTATTTTGTGGAGTTACAAGAAGACGGAAAAAGATTGTACACAACGGCCGAGCGATTGACTTACAGAGAAAACGAAAAAGGCAAACGCGCAAAGGTTCTTGTTTATGTGACAGAAGAGGATGTGCAAATACGTAATGCATCCCTTCTAGATATGACTGAGAAACAGCGTGTCCAAATGCTTGTCATCCATCAATTAGCAAGAAAGCAATACATGTCTTTTATCTTTCACAAAGATTTAAAGTTATTGTTACGAGAGAAGTTGACTGAACTAGAAATGCAACTGCTGCATAATTTGGCAATCGACTTTAATCAAGATTTGCATATTGTAAACAATCAAAACATCGCCCCTTTATTTGAAGAGCGGTTTATACCATTTAGCGTCCATTTAGAAAGAACGCGTGGTTCAATTTCTTATGATTTGAATGGACCAGCATTATTACCAGAAGATGCTTTTTATGTATTATGCGAAGTGATTGAACAAAGTAATCGCGTATTAGCTACGATTATACCAGGGCTTACAATTAAAATTAATGTTATTACCGAGCAGACTTTAGATAGTGGTGAAAAGGGGATACGATTCGAGTTTTTATCGCAACGAGGTGACCGTGAATTACCTCTTCGAACTGAATCAGAGGGGATTTTAAAAATTATTTCAGTGCTTAGTGTACTAATCGCTGTCTATAATAATCCGAATGCTTGCGTGATCATTGATGAATTAGATTCCGGTATATTTGAATATTTATTAGGCGAGTTGTTAACAGTGATTGATGAGGGTGGGAAAGGACAGCTTATTTTTACATCCCATAATTTACGTGTGTTAGAGGTGCTTGCCATTAAAAACTTATGGTTTACGACGACAAATGAAAATTACCGATATATGCAACTCAAGGGCATTAAAGAAGTGAATAATGCGAGAGATGTCTATTTACGTGCCATTCAGTTAGGTGGACAGGACGAAGAGGTTTATAGGGAAACAAAAACATTTAAAATCAAACGTGCTTTTAGAAAAGCAGGTGTGCAACATGACTAAAAAGGTACTATTGATTATTGTTGAAGGACAAACAGAACAAATTGTGTTAGAAAATTATCTAGATGAACATTTTGTTAATTCAACGATTCGTTTTGATGTGCAACGAGAGGATATCCTAACGAAGTGGGATTCTAAAAAGAATATACCTAATATTAAAAATAGTGTGGGACGAGTTATTCACAACTATTTAGAAAAGTATAAGTTTTTAGCGAAAGATTTAACTGCTGTTGTTCATATTACAGATGCGGATGGATGCTTTATAGCACCAGAATTTGTACAGGTGAAGTCAGATATTGAACAAAATTTATACTACACTGAGGATGCAATATTTGTAAAAACAGAGAAGCGTAAGGAGCAGATTGAACAGCGTAATGAGATGAAGGCAAATAATGCTAAAATTCTAATCGCCAATGATCATTTTAGTATTAACCGGTTAAAAGTACCCTATCAGCTTTTTTATTTTTCAACTAACTTAGAGCATGTTTTGTGGAATGAGCGCAATGAAGTTGCGACTGAAAAAATTCATAAAGCGGATACCTTTATTGACAATTTGTCAGGCTCTATTGAAGAATTTCTTGGAGAATTTCTTCCTGTAAATGCTGCACTTTCTTATAGGAAAAAAATGAAAGAGAGCTGGACGTTTTTAATGGACGGCCGTAATTCTCTTCAACGTGGAACAAATGTGCCATTATTGTTTGAAATGATTAAGTCCAGTGTGCAAAAGTAATGTATGAGAAACTCCCATGAGTGGGAGTTTTTTTATGTGCATAAAGAAATTTTGGAAAAAGTGTAACAATATAAGTGTTCTAGCGACTTATTCGAGAATGGAGAAAGTGGGGTGAAGTTTTGCTGGAGGAGAAAATACAAATTGCACAATTGTATGATGCCTATCATCGTGATGTGTATCATTTTGCGCTTTACTATACGAATAGTAAGCACGAGGCAGAAGATATTACACAAGAGACATTTTTAAAAGTACTTAAACAGCTGAAGCATTTAAAAAATACGGATAAAGTAAAAACGTGGATTTTATCGATTGCTCGAAATACAGCGGTAGATATACATAGAAAACAAAAGATGAAACGCCTATTAACAGAGAAGCTTAATCGGCAGCCAATACTAAAGGACATTCAGGAACCTCCAGAAATAGTAGCAAAAAACGAGCAGTGGCAAACAGTACAAGAAGCTTTAATGACCTTGAAATCACATGATCGCACAATCATTATTTGCCGTATGTTAAAAGACTACACCATTCAAGAAACTTCAGCCATTCTTGGCATTTCGGAAGTGAAGGTACGTGTCGATTTTCATCGGGCTATGGCAAGGTTGCGTAAAAAAGTAGGGAGGGATGATTGATGGAGAATCAAGACCATAAGCTATTCGATGCGCTAAAAAAACGACCTGATAAAGAGCCAGACAAGATCTTTTCTAACCAGTTGCGTCAACATTTGCAAAAAGGTCAAAGCGTGAAAGGAAAACGTTTTTCCTTTGCAACAATACTAACGATTCCAGTAACAATTGCTGTTCTAGCATTTTTAACAATGATTAGTACAGGGCAAACTTTAGAAATAAAAAGTGCAGCACAGCTTACGATCATCCAGGAGAAAAATCTCATTTTTACAGGAGGCCTATGTTTATTGATAGCCCTCTTAGTGTTTATTATTTTTGTTTATAGCAAGGGGTATACGAAAGGAAGACTTGTCTATATGACGTTTTCACTGTCTTTAGTGACATGGGTGGGAAACTTAGTGTACGCCGAGAATCAACGATTAGTAGAGCCTATCGTATTACCTACGTACAGTGATTCTTTTAACTTCGATAATAATCAATTATTATGCACGTCCGAGACAATTATGAGTAGTGAAGAAACCCTACAAACTGTGATAACTGGTCCGTATACGATGCAACAAGAAAATAATTCGTTTTGGAAGATAGATGAGAATGGCTTACTTTTTACTGTGTTAAAGGATGAAAAGTTTGCATTTACTTTTGTAGTAAAAACACCTTCCTACAATAAGAAAGTTTATGATGCATTGCTCACAATACGTAATGATCGAAGTGAGAACTATGAGGTGCTACGTATGATGCCATCCACTTTCAGAGGAAGATATGACCTAATGGGGGAGGCGCAGGGTAATGAAAAATCCTTATGATTATCTAATTGGTGGATTTAGTTTTATTTTTATTGATTTGAGGTTATACGGTGAAATGCCTGATATAGCACCAGATTTTATTGGGTATGCATTTTTGGTCTATGGTATCTATCTATTACCGGTATTTCATAATTTAAAGCGTTGGTCGAAAAATTTTGCCATTATTTTAATGGTGATGTCATTTTTAGTGGAGTTAAATCAATGGTTTGGGTCACTGCTACTTGGGCAAGTCGGCGAACAGTTCATGCAGTTTTTACTGATTGTCTTTATGTATTATGTTTTTCAATTATTGCTACATATTCATGAGAATAAACAATTAGAAGTTAAAACGTTTAAAACGTATCAAAAGTTTATGGCATTGATGCTTTGCGGATTTGTGATTGATGCTTTTTCTATGAATGTTGAGGCTAGCTTGCGGGAAAACCTTTACTTTCTAGGAGCCATACTTCAGATAATAGCATATATACTATTTAGTAACTATTGTCGCGCTGGCTCTAAATACTTTAAAGAAATGAAGAAGGTCCATTCGCTACAATAAGCGCTGGACCTTTATTTTGTATTCTTTGAAAACCCCCTGCTATGCGGGGGGTTCCGGAAAGCTTTTAGCTATGGACAAAAAAAAAACCCCAATCGTACAATAAGGTCAGGTCTGGTCAACCGACTTCGTACGAAAGGAGTCTCCAAAATGGATAATAAAAGTTTAGCACATACAACATGGAATTGTAAGTATCATATCGTCTTCGCACCGAAATACAGAAGACAAGTTATTTATGGTCAAATCAAGGCGGATGTAGGAAGAATACTACGTCAGTTGTGTGAAAGAAAAGGTGTAGAAATTATTGAGGCAACAGCATGTCCGGATCATATACATATGTTGGTGAGTATACCGCCGAAACTAAGTGTATCTTCGTTCATGGGCTATATAAAAGGGAAGAGTAGCTTAATGATTTTCGATCGACATGCCAATTTAAAATATCGATATGGAAATCGACAATTTTGGTGTCGAGGATACTATGTGGATACAGTCGGTCGAAATCGAAAAGTGATTCAAGAGTATATCAAGAACCAATTACAAGAAGATATCCTACATGACCAAATGACAATGAAAGAATTCATTGACCCGTTCACAGGAGAAGAAATCAAGAGAAAGAAAAAATAAGTAAGCCGCTTTAGCGGTTGGTGTGGAAACAGAGTGCGGTTGGCGGACCTTCAGGATGTCTTTAGACATGGGCCAGTACCCCAGCGTTTCACGCGCAGAGCAAACCACCAGTTATACTGGTGGTTCTGAATTTTTTACATGGCTATATTTCTGTAATTTTTCTTGTACGAACTCGAGAAAATTACTACCTAACTATGTATGTTTTACAATGACATGTTTCCTTGTACGATTTCATAAGCTTTATAGGTATGATTTCATCACGCTAAGAAGGAGGCAATCACATTCAAATACATGTTGTACGGGCAGGAGAGTCCATATGGAGTATTGCGCAAGCTTATGGGACAACGGTTCAGAGCATTGTTGACGCCAATCAAATTCCTGATCCCAATCGATTAGTCATTGGGCAAGCACTTGTGATTCCAATTGTGGGGAGTTTTTATTATGTGCAGCCTGGAGATAGTCTATGGTCAATTGGCCACCGCTTTGGCATCAATTATTTAACGCTAGCACAGGTAAACGGTATTAGTCCTAATCAGCCTTTATCAATTGGTATGCGACTTTATATTCCACCAGCTCCGAAAACAAGGGCTGAAACATTGGCTTATTTAGAGCCGAGGGGTACATCTGTAAGTGAAGCACTACTGAGTCAAGCTAGAGAAGCGGGACCTTATCTAACGTATCTTGCATTATTTAGCTATGAGGCAAGGAGAGATGGCACACTAAAGGTGCCACCAAGCCAAGGTGTGCCAGAGATTGCGAATGATACAGGGGCATCTCTGGCGATGGTCATCACCAATTTAGAAGATTTCCGATTTAGTGGTGAGTTAGCAAGGGATATTTTCCAAAGCACGGCTGTACAAGATTTGCTATTTGAAAACATTCTTAAAGAAGCAAAGCGGATAAGTAGCATCAAAGATATTCATTTTGATTTTGAAAATTTACCAGGTGATCAAAAAGAAGCCTACAACAATTTTTTAAAAAGAGCAGTGGAACGTTTCCATGCAGCGGGTTATACGGTCTCTACAGCGCTTGCTCCAAAAACAAGTGCTAACCAGCAAGGTCCGTGGGTTGTTGCGCATGACTACAAAGCCCATGGAGAAATTGTGGACTTTGTATTGCTAATGACTTATGAATGGGGCTATTCTGCGGGACCACCTATGGCAGTGTCCCCACTTCCAGAGGTAGAAGCAGTAGTAAAATATGCGGTAAGCGAGATACCGGCAAACAAAATATTGCTCGGGCAAAATCTATATGGTTATGACTGGACATTGCCCTTTGTACAAGGAGGTCCCATTGCTGAAGCAGTTAGCCCACAAAGAGCTATTGAGATAGCTAAGAAATACAATGCAGCCATTCAATTTGATTGGAGGGCGCAAGCGCCTTTCTTTGAATATTACGACGAGCAGGGGAGAGCACATATTGTTTGGTTTGAAGACGCCAGATCAATACAAGCAAAGTTCAACTTAATTAAACAGTACAAGCTTCGTGGAGTTGGTTATTGGAAGCTAGGCCTACCATTCCCGCAAAATTGGTTATTGATTAGTTCAAACTTCGATGTGGTGAAAAAATGAGGAATTATAGATATTTCTTTTACTCAATACCCAATCTATTTTCTTCGAAGTGGAAATAGTCTGTAAATATCATTCCCAATTTTGGTAATGTAGTATATAATTATGGTAAATAGTATTTTAGGAGGGATATTTTGGGTAAATTTAAAAAGTTAGGTATTATTTTAACATCTACTGCATTCACTGTTGGTGTACTTTCGCCAATTTCTCAAGCTTCTGCAAATGGAAAGGAATCATCAGAGAGAATTGAGATTCAAGTAGCTTCAACGGAGACAAAAGTCACAAAAAGCACGCTTATTAAGCAATTGCGTACACTATTCCCAGACAAATTCAATTTCGTAACAGATAATGATTTCCAAACGGGACGTGGGCATTTCTTTAGAGATGATACGACAATCCGTTACGAATTAAGCTTCCATAAAACAATCAATGGCAAAGATGTTTATGGTAGTTTTACCTTTAAGGGAGACGATTTAGAACTAGAAAATTTCCATTATCAACCTGCTAATATAGCAGATGCTGTCTATCCAGCGAAGTATTCAGAGACTGAGGCACAAAAAATAGCACAGGATTTCCTGAAAAAATTCCCGAATACGGAAAGCTACAAACTTAGAGAAGATGGCTTTGGATTTGGTTATGATTTTAATATGAGTAGACCGTTATCACAGCCGATTAATTATACGTTTGTTTATTCACCAACACATAATGGTGTGCCAATTAGTGATCAGCAAATTTCTATTGACGTTCTTGCCAATGGAGAAATTACAGGTATGTATCGTAATACAGAGTCCATTAGTAAGGCAACGTTCGATAATTTAGAACAGAAAAAGAATGAGGTAGATATTCTTGCGCAGGTTCGTGATAACTTAGCAGTAGAGCTACGTTATTTTATTGACTACAACTATCAAACAGGTGACCGTAATGTAAAGCTTGTCTATATGCCAACTAGTGGTTTCAATGGTGTACATGCTTTAACAGGACAGTGGCAAACAGCGAACGGCTTCTCTTCACAGGTGCCAAAGACGAAAAGTGTAGAAAAGCTTTCAGCACAACCGCTTGCACCGAGAAAGAGTGGCATGACGATAGCAGAAGTTGAAGAATTTGCAAAATCATTCTTGAAAGTCGATGCTGACAAAGCAAAGCTACAGATTGAAATGGTTGACGAAAGAGAAAATGAAAACGGCGAGACAATTTACTCAGTAGGTTATACGTACATGTATGATAATGGTGGCTCAGGTTCATCATTTGAAATTAATAAAGCAACAGGTGAAATTATACAGTACCATGACTTACGTAGAGAATTCACAAAGACAGATGATGCAGCAACTACTATCTCTAAGGATGCTGCACTGACGAAGGCAATCGAATACTTAAAGGAATGGGCTCCATCCTATATGCATGACTATGCGAAGCCAATCGATGAAGTTGTATTTGAGGAATATAGTAAGCAATATTACTTCTCCTTCCCGCGCGTTGTAAATGGCATTGCGGTTGTCGGCGATGAAATGAGTGTAAGTATTAATGCAGATGGTTCACTAGGTTCTTTATGGATTAACAACCAAAAGATTGATAATTGGCCAACTACAAGCAAGGCTATTTCAGCTGATAAAGCAAAAGAATCATATAGCAAGGCACTGAAGTTACAGCTCCAGTATGCTAAGCAAAATAGTGAGGACAAACAGCACTTTGATTTAGTGTATTCTCCAACTTTCGGTGGTAATTTATACAATCAAATCGATGCCATTACTGGTGAATGGCTAAATAGTATAGAAAGTTCAAAAGAGACACCAGTAATTTCTCACCCGACAGCTGCGGATGAGTTGAATTACTTATTAAGCCAAAATGTGTTAGAAGTTAAAGACCCAGCAAGTTTTAATGCGGATACAGCTGTGACAAAGGGAGAAGCGTTGAAAATTATGCTAAAATCTATGACCTATGGCTATTTTGGTTCGTATAGCGAAGGTGATAAGCAATCCTTCAATAATATAGATAAAAACCATCCATTGTATGCTATCGTTGAACAAGCTGTAACTATGGGCATTTTACAACCAGCTGATCAATTTGCAGTAGATACAACATTGACTCGTCAAGAGCTTGCAGAATGGTATGTCCGTGTACTACGTTTAGAAAATGCTGCAAAGCATAGCGACATTTACAAGTTAAACTTCGCTGATGCAGGCACTATTGATCCAAAGTACGCAGGGTACGTAGCTTTAGCAAGTGCAATGGGATTAATCGATGCGCAGCAAAATAACTTTAATGCGACTGAAAAAGTGACATATGCTGATCTAGCAGTTTCGACAATTCGTTTAGCACGTGCAATTCACGAGAACGACAGTAACCGTAATTACTATTATTAATTTAATTTTATTCAGTAGATGAATACTGTTTAGCTGAAAGGGCATCTCCTAATGTTGGGAGATGTCCTTTTTCGGTTAGTTTACACTCCATTTGGGAATGATAATGTTAGAAAGGAGTGTAAGTGATGGGAAGTTTTAAGTTTTTATTAGCAGCGCTTTTACTAGCAGGAGTGCTTTATGGTTGTAATAAGGATGAGGTAAAAAATGTACCCGCTAATGCTCCTACTGAGCAAAATACTACGCAACAAGTGAACGAAAATGCGACTGAGGTAACGGAGTTTAACTTTCTAGAATTTTCATTAGATGTTGATTATTCAGCAACAGAGTCATATGATGTAGAATTTGAAAATAAAAAATCTGGTATCGAGGCAAAGTTAACAGATGATCGTAATAATGAAAGGTTGCAAGGTGATGAGGCTTATACGAAGCTAGAGCCGTTATTTAAACAGTTGACATTCGATTCGACAACGCCAAATGATAAAGTGATTGAACAGGTAATTTCAGTGTTTCATATTGCAGACGACTTCCAATCCATTGAAGTTGAAGTGGAGTTTGCTGATGGCACAGAAAAGGAATTTAAACAAATGAAGTAAATATAGTTTCCTATGCATTAATTTGTGTAGGGAACTTATTATTGATGCGACGAGAAACATGTGACTTCAGCCGTGGGCGGGTTAAAGCTAGTAAGAAAGATAAGGAAAAGTGATTGATGTTTGATAGGCTATGTGTTATTATTATCTCGAATTAAAGATATTTAATTTCGAGGTAAATGAAATGAGGGAGTCGTATGAAGGAAGACAATCGTAATTTAAAAGCATTTACGGTCATGTTCCGAGCCTATCAAGCAATTCAAGATGCGACAAAGAAGGATTTACTTCATTATGATTTAAATCAAACAGAATTTGGGGTACTTGAATTTTTGTACCACTATGGCGAACAGCCGATTCAAGTCATTGGTAAGAAAATATTAATTGCTAGCAGTAGTATTACGTATGTTATTGATAAGCTTGAGCAGAAGGGCCTTGTTTGTCGTCGTGCATGTCCAAGAGATCGTCGTGTTACCTATGCATTGTTAACAGATGAAGGACAAGTATTAATGGCAAGAATTTTTCCACAGCATGAGCACATTATAAATGAAATTTTTGAAGTATTAGATATACATGAAGTGGAAACAATGATCCTGTTACTTAAAAAGGTCGGCCATAATGCCGCTAAAAAATAAAATTTTTTAACCATATATCTCGAAATCGAGATAAATAGGAGGAGCTAATACTATGAATCACTTAAAAGGAATCCACCACGTTACAGCTATTACAAGTAGCGCTGAAGAAAACTACAAATTTTTTACGTATGTGTTAGGCATGCGTTTAGTGAAAAAAACGGTCAATCAAGATGACATTCAAACGTATCACTTATTCTTTGCAGATGATAAAGGTAGTGCAGGAACAGATATGACATTCTTTGACTTCCCGAATATTCCAAAGGGAGTTCATGGCACAAATGAAATTTCAAAAACATCTTTCCGTGTGCCAACTGATGTAGCCTTAGACTATTGGGTAAAACGATTTGATCGTCTAAATATTAAACATACGGGCATTAAAGAGCAATTCGGAAAGCAAACTTTATCTTTTGCTGATTTTGATGATCAACACTATCAACTTATTTCTGATGAAAACAACACAGGTGTTGTATCAGGCACACCATGGCAAGACGGACCAATCCCTCTCGAATATGCAATTACAGGATTAGGTCCAGTATTTGTGCGTGTTGCTGATTTAAAATATTTTAAAGACATGCTAGAAAAAGTAATGCTCTTCACAGAAATTGCAAATGAAGGTGACTATCACTTATTCGAGGTAGGCGAGGGCGGTAATGGTGCACAAATAGTGGTAGAATATAACACTGTTTTACCAGTAGCTCGTCAAGGTTTTGGTACTGTGCATCATGCTGCATTCCGTGTTGCAGATCGTGCTGTTTTAGATGAATGGACAGAGCGTTTAGAAGGTTTTGGCTTCCATACATCTGGATACGTAAACCGTCACTTCTTTGAATCACTGTATGCGCGTGTGGCACCTCAAATATTATTTGAATGGGCAACAGATGGTCCAGGTTTTATGGGCGATGAACCTTATGAAACGCTAGGTGAAAAATTATCATTGCCACCTTTCTTAGAAGCTAAACGTGACCAAATTGAAGAGCTAGTACGCCCTATTGATACTGTAAGAAGTACGATTTCTTTCGATAAAGAATATGAGTAATAATTTATTATATGGGGGTCGTATAAGTGGAATTTACAAAACTAATAGACAAACGTCGGTCTGCAAACAATTTTATCAAAGAAGTCCAAATGACCGAGGAGGATATTCGTCCAATTTTAGAGGATGTAAAGCTTGCGCCATCTGCATTTAATTTACAACATGCAGAATACATTATTGTCCTCGATGAGGAAATGAAAGAAAGAGTACGCGAAGCGGCATTTGGTCAATATAAGGTGCATGCAGCTTCGGGTGTGATTTTAGTGTTAGGAGATAAAGAAGCTTATAAACAAACGGTCCATATTAACCAGGGAATGGTTGATTTAGGTATTATTACTGACTATGAGCTTCAGCATCTTATTGATGAAAATACGAACTTTTACGAAGAACGAGGCGAGGAATTTAAGAGGGAAGATGCAATTCGTAATGCATCTCTTTCAGCTATGTTATTCATGTTGGCTGCAAAAAATCGTGGCTGGGATACATGTCCAATGATTGGTTTTGATCAAGAAAGAATGAGAGCTCTGTTCAATGTGCCAGACACGCAAGAAATTGCACTGATGATTACAATCGGCAAGGAAAAAGAAAGTAGTCGTCGCCTACGTGGATATCGTAAACCAGTTGAAGAATTTGCAACCTATTATTAGTGCAGTATAAAATAAAATTGCACAACAAATAATAAATGCAATGAACATTTAGGAGGAACATCATGAAAGTAGTAGCAATCGTGGGTAGTATCCGTAAAGAATCTTATAATAAACAATTAGCAAATTTCATTCAAAAACGCTATACAGAAAAATTTGAGCTTGAAGTATTAAACTTACGTGATTTACCAATGTATGACCAAGATATCGAAAATGAAGCCCCACAAGCTGTTTTAGATTTTAAAGCAAAAGTAAAAGCAGCAGATGCAGTACTTTGGGTAACACCAGAATATAACGGTACAGTACCAGGGGTTATGGTGAATGCAATTGACTGGTTATCTCGAGTAGACAAAGTAATGGTGGGTAAGCCTTCTTTCATAATGGGTGCATCAATGGGTAACTTAGGTACCGTTAAGGCACAATTACATTTACGTGATATTCTATTCTCACCAGGCATTAATTCCCCATTACTTGGAGGGAATGATGTGTATATAGGTGCTGTACACACTAAATTCGATGCTGAAGGTAAATTAACAGATGAAGGTACTGTACAATTCCTTGACCAAGTTATTGAGAACTTCTTACACTGGATGCCAAAATACGCTTAAAATAAAAGGATGATTCCTCTTTTATGAGAATCATCCTTTTATTTTCAAATAAGACTATCTAATTGCATCTGCATGAAATCTTCAAACTTTAACGATATAATTTTATGAAATTCAAACAATGGCGGTAAGCGGATGAGTAAACTTTCACTAAAGCTTGGTATTATTTTTTTTGTTACATTATTTTGCATTGAGACGTTCATGATGTTTTTTTTACATGTTTCTTTAACCAATTCAAGGGTTGAGGAAGAATTAGCTAGTTTACAAGCGAGGGGGAATTCACATAGAGCAATATTAGAACAAAATTTCAATTTAGAAACCCTCTCTCATGTAGCATTAATGGAATCAGAAGCAAAGACGGATGTGGTCATTACTGATAAGGATGGGGGAATATTAGAGAACTCCAAAATCTACCCCGAAACTGAAAAATATATGAGAAACTTAAAGGAACCTATCCCCCATACAGGCAGCATTTTAGAAGATAATTGGAAAAAAGAAGCGTTTATAGCAACAATAAGCCCAATTCAAAAGGACCGAACGACGATTGGTTATGTCTACATGTTTCAGAATACAGCGTCAATACACGCCTTAATGGAGCGATTAAATAAACATTTCCTAATTGTTGGGATAGTCTCTGGATTGGTGACTATCGCTATCATTATTATTTTATCTAGAAAGCTTGCGCATCCATTAATTCAAATGAAAGAAGCTACCTTGAAACTGAGTAAAGGTGATTTTACAGTAGCTCTTACTACAAACGGCCAAGACGAGCTGAGTGATTTATCCAATGCGATACAGAAATTATCGGATGAATTAAAACATTTGAGACAAGAAAGAAAAGAATTTTTATCGAGTATAGCGCATGAACTAAGAACGCCTTTAACATTCATTAAAGGCTATACCGACATTCTCTATAAACGTGATTTAAGCGATGAAGCTCGACAGAAGTACTTAGCAATCATTATAGAAGAAACAAATCGACTTGCGCGTTTAATAAGTGATTTATTTGATTTAGCAAAGATGGATGAAAACTCTTTTGTCGTAGCAAAAGAACGTCTTAATATGACCGAGTTTTTTGCAAATATTGAGGAGAGACTTAGTCCAGCTTTTCAGGAAAAACAGATACATTTCACAGTGCAATGTGAAGATAAGTTATCTTTAATGGCTGATCCATCAAGGTTTGAACAAATTATTATTAATCTACTGCACAATGCATTAGCATATAGTGCTGCTGGAGATACAACTATAGTACATGTCAAACAATTCAACGAAACATTACTAATAACGATTGAAGATACGGGAAAAGGTATTCCAAAGAAGGACCTTCCATTTATTTTTGATCGTTTTTACAGGGTAGAAAAATCACGTACTCGTGCGCTAGGTGGTTCAGGAATTGGCCTTGCGATTGTTAAAGAGCTTGTACATGCACACGGTGGAGAAGTCACAGTTCGTAGTGAAGAAACCAAAGGAACTACTTTTGAATTAATGTTTAAGGGAGTAGGAACGAATGACAACAATATTATTAATTGATGATGAACCGAGGATGCTGGACTTATTATCTCTCTATCTAGAGCCTAGATTTCATTGCATTACAATGTCAGCTATTCAAAATGCGTTAGCTTATTTAGAAGAACAACATGTGGATTTAGTATTGTTGGATATCATGATGCCAGAAATGGATGGCTGGCAAGTATGTCAGGAAATTAGGAAGTATTGGGATGTACCCATTATTATGCTAACAGCTAAAGGGGAACAGACTGATATTGTGAAAGGTCTAAATCTTGGGGCAGATGACTACATTCTAAAACCTTTTGATGAAGAAGAATTACTCGCACGGATACATGCAGTTTTAAGGAGAACTAAACCTATTGAAAATGAAATAATATTTGAAGGATTGCGTTTAAATAAGGAGTCTTTTGAATTGCATTTTCAGCAGGAAGAGATTGCTTTAACACCGAAAGAATTTTCAATGATGGCGTTATTTCTTGAATATCAAAATAAAGTTTTTTCAAGAGAGCAATTAATAGATAGCGTGTGGGGATTTAATGTTTCGATTGAAGACCGGACAATTGATTCACATGTGCGTAATTTACGAGAGAAATTGAGAAAAAGCGGTTTTCCAGCCGATCATTATTTACAAACCGTGTGGGGAATCGGCTACAAATGGTATAAATCGATTGAGGCCGATTGTTGATGACAAAATGAGTGGCTGCTTTGAAGGCGTGTAAGTACGCCAATAAAAATATGCTTGTATTAGTTAAAGGTAGAGGGGCTTATTCAGCAGCCCCTTCAGCTATTCATTTTTTGTTAGTTCATCTTCAGTTACCCATTTGTGATTTGTTACAACATCACCATTTGTTGTGGAAACATAATCAATCATATAAACGGTTGTTTGTAGTGCCTCATCAATGCGCACCGTTGCATTTACCATGCCTTCCATATGGGATGCATCCGTTTTTACTTCTGTTCCAGATGTTAATGGTTCGCTACCTGGATTTAATAATTCCTCATGAATGACCCATTTGTGATTCTCCACACGTTTGCCACCTGTAGTAGGTTCATAGGAAATCATGTAAGCAGTTGTATCATAAGCTCCAACAATCGTTGCTTCTGCACCTTTCATACCTTCCATATGTCCATTTATAATCACAGCAGTACTACCGACGGGATACATTGGATTATCTGCATTCTTCAAAGTTGTTGGTACTTCACCAGAACTGGCATGATTCATCGAAGAATGCTCCATTTCAGTCTGCTGTTCAGCAGTGTTCTGTTTTTTTGTATCGGCTGTATCTTCTGCGCATGCGGATAATGCCAAAAAGGCAACAACCATTAGTAAGCCTACATGCCATTTTCTTTGTAGTTCCATATCCAATTCCTCCTAATTCATTTGCAATTAATGTAGCAAATAAATGTGCAGAAAATATGGATGAAATCAGTATTACCTTACAGAAATAAGGATAACCATGAAAACTCCGCTTTCAAGCATCTAGCTGTAGAAGCGGAGTTTTTAAAAAGTTTCTTCTTATTTTACAGGAATAATTTTCAGCACCTTTTGCACACGATAGCCGAAAATACCAGCGAATACTGCTAAGAAAATATCCTTTGGTAATGGAGGCATCATCCACAGCCAAGCCATTTTGTAAGTGAAACCTTCAGGTGCATTAGCCCATAGTTTGTAAGCAAAGTACATCCAGTTTGTACCGAGTAAATAATTAATGGCGGTGGCAATTAGTGCAGCTAAGACGTAGCTTTTTTTCGTGGCACTTCTTTCTATAATAAGTCCTGCTATAAAGGCTGCTAAAATAAAGGTTACGATAAAGCCAAATGTCGGGCTTAAAATTTGTCCGAAGCCACCACCGAAACGAGCAAATACGGGTGCTCCGGCTAAACCTATACACATATAGACGGTACAGGCAAGTGCACCTTTTTTGCTACCAAGAATAAGTCCTGCTAAAATAGCAAAAAACGTTTGTAATGTGATAGGTACGCTGCCAACTACCATGAAAGGTGCAAAGGAAGTAATATTGGCACCAATCATCATCAATGTAGAAAATAAGCCAATGTATGCAAGATCGACTGTTCTTAATTTATGATGTGACTGTTCAGCTACGGTTGTCATCATTTCACCCCCATTTAATAAAGTTAATAGTGATATTTTAAGAAATTAAAAACTTTGTGTCAACTTATTTTCTGTATAAGTTAACACAAATGCCTGTTCATAGTAATGAGATACATAGGTTAGATATGACAAATAGAAAAAATAGGTATAGACTACAATAATTATGTATGTTAGAATCGTCATAATTTTAATATTTCAGATACTATTGGTGTGATGCTCTTAAAGCATCACTTAAAAGGGAAGTCGGTGTAAATCCGACGCTGTCCCGCAACTGTAACGAGGAGTTCTATGATATATAAGCCACTGTTCAAAATGGGAAGGCTGTCATAGCAATGATGAATCGAAGCCAGGAGACCTGCCAATTAGTTTTTTCCTGTAATGCCCACGAGGATGCAAGCAATTACGGACAATTGAAGGATACATTTCTTACTTTTGTTTATTCCAGGGTATTTCTATGCAAATTTTTTTGCGTAGAATACCCTTTTTTATTGCTTCACATCTATCATTTTTGACTAGGAGTTAATAAACAGATGAATAAACAGACACAACGCCCAAATAAAAAATTTATCATACTTTCTATGCTGCTCCTTCTATTGCTAATCATTTCAATTACATTCGCTATCATGATAGGTTCCGTTTCTATTACACCGTTGTATGTTTGGAAAGTTATCTTTTCCAAAATACCACTCGCCCAAAATTGGGTAGTGCAAGATTGGAGTCGCTCACAAGAAATTATTATTTGGCAAATTCGTGTGCCACGTGTTTTTCTTGCCGCAATCGTTGGGGGAGGATTAGCCATTGCTGGTGCTGCCATTCAGGCACTTGTTCGTAATTCAATTGCAGATCCGTATATTTTGGGGGTTTCATCAGGTGCAACTGTTGGTGCGACGGCCGTCATAATTTTAGGGGCTTTTTCATTTTTTGGCATATACGCTCTTTCCATCTCAGCTTTTCTCGGCTCATTAATTGCGATTGTATTAGTGTTTTTCTTATCACGTGTCGGTGGGCGAATTTCTATCTTTCGCTTGTTACTAGCAGGAATGGCGGTATCGTTTATTTTATCTGCCACTTCGAATTTTATATTAATGATGTCGAAGCAAGAGGGTGGCATGAAGGCAGTAATGTACTGGATGCTAGGCAGTCTTGCAGGTGCAAAATGGAGTAATCTACTCATTCCAACAGTTGTTTTCATTATTGTATTTGTATTGCTGTGGCTCCATTATCGAAATTTAAATTTGTTACTACTTGGAGAAGAGGCAGCAGTCACTTTAGGTGTTAATCTACAACAATTCCGGATACAGCTTGTTATTCTAGTGTCCTTACTTACAGGTGTACTTGTGGCAGTAAGTGGTTCAATTGGGTTTGTTGGTTTGATTATTCCGCATATCGTACGATTAATAATAGGCTCAAATTATAAATACGTTATCCCGATTAGTGCTTTATTAGGAGCAATTTTCTTAGTTTGGGCAGATGCACTTGCACGAATACTAATTGCACCAGAGGAAATGCCAATTGGTATTATTACTGCATTTTGCGGAGGACCATTTTTCATTTGGTTACTGCGTCGTAACAATTATTCTTTCGGTGAAGGAGATTAAAAAATATGACATTAGAAGCGCAACATGTATCATACTCCATTCATGATCAGCGTATTTTACATGAAGTGAGTATCCAAATAAAAGAAAAGCAATTTGTTGGCTTAATTGGTCCTAATGGTAGTGGGAAATCAACACTTTTAAAAAATATGTATCGTCTATTAAAGCCAGAAAGTGGAACGATTTTACTGAACGAGAAAGACATTTTGCAACAATCGAGCAAATCCATTGCTAAAAATTTAGCTGTTGTTAGTCAGGAAACACCTTTATTATTCGATTTTCAAGTAATAGATTTGGTTAGTATGGGCAGAACCCCTCATAAAAAATTATTTGAACTTGACCATGAAGATGACTTTCGCATTGTTAAAGAAGCATTATCCCAAACGGGCATTGCTCATTTAGAAACGCGTAGCTTCAGCTCCCTTTCAGGAGGGGAAAAAAAACGAGTTATGGTTGCTCGTGCTCTTGCTCAGCAAGCCCAGGTGATTATCCTAGATGAGCCAACGAATCATTTAGATATTCAGCACCAACTACAACTGATGGATTTAATTCAAACTTTACATTTGACTGTAGTCGCTGCGCTACATGATTTGAATATCGCTGCTATGTATTGTGATACAATTTATGTTTTACAGCAGGGCAGAATCGTTCATTATGGAACGCCAGAAGAAGTACTGACACCAGCTGTACTATGGGAAGTATTTGGTGTACATGCAGATATTCAAATGCATCATCTGACGGGCAGGCCTTACTTAACATATGTATCTGAACAATTCACAAAAATAGCTCCGAAAGAAACATCGACTATCCAAATAACTTGAAGGAATATTATGAAGGAAAGTACATAGGATAACGCAATAGAAAACCGGACCATAAAGTCTACAGATGAAAAAATGGACATCTCTCAATACATTTGAGAAAGGTCCATTTTTATTTGTTATTTTTGAATTGGGCCATGGTTAATCTTAGATAGTGCTTCATTCACTTCAAAAATTTTGCTACGAATAGTAGTGACACCGAAGCTTGTTAAACGAGCAGAATGCATAGCTAAATATTTTTCAGCACTTTCTTTACTATCAAATAAGTACACGCCACCAGCTTCTTTAGCAACTGCGTTTTCAGTCCAAATCTTCCAGATGAAACTTTCTTCATCGTTAATACTTCTTGCTAAGTCTTGAAAACCTTCAGACATTTCTACACCAAAAGGTCCGTCCATTGTAAAGTCAACCTGTAACAAATAAGTCATTTTCTTTAACTCCTTTAAAAGTCTTCCTTTAAATTCGCACTAAAACAAGTGAGTAACTAACATCTTGTTGGCCAAACGCTTCAAGCAAGTCTATCGTATTTATCTTAACAATTACAAAATAAAGATCGCTACTAGCTTGCTCATGAAAAAACGTTTATACGGTATATTTAACAATGGACTGAAGTTGACGCCCTTGACATCTAAAAAATATTATTTCTTTTTTCACATTAAGCTACTGCTTTTAATCCGGCTACACCAATGATAATAGCAATGATACTAATAATTCGGGTAAAGTTTTTAGATTCTCCAAAGAAAATAATATTAACGACTACGGCACCAACAGTACCAATGCCAATCCATACTACATAGGCAATACTTAACTGTAAATAGTTAAAGGATGCATATAAAAGAGCAAATGACAGACCAAAACCGCCAACATATAATAAGAAATCACGTACAGTTTTCTTCTGACTGTAGAAACGTAAACCAACCACACCGACAATTTCTGCAATAGATGCTAATAAGACGAGTAACCAACCCATTATGCTTCTGCCCCTTTCTTTGTATCTTTATCTGTTGGTGAATTATCGGCCAGCTTAAGCCCAATAACGCCAAGAACTAAAATAAACATAAAGATGGCCTTAATAGCGTTAAATTCACCATCAAAAATAAAAATGTCCATTAAAGTTGTTCCAATTGTCCCTATTCCAGCAAAAATTGCATACACAGTTCCAGTAGGTAGGTTTTCACAAGCCTTTGATAGAAAATGAAAATCAAGAGCAATCAGTGATACAATAATAATCCAATGCCACCAAGTGCTTGCTACATTAAAGCCGAAAATCCAAAACAATTCAAATAAACTCGTTAAACCAACATAAATCCAATCTTTTTGCATCGTAAAATTCCTTTCTTAAATAATTTTTGACTGACAATCAGTCAATCGGACAACAAAAGAGAACGTCACTATTTGTGACGTAGGCCGAGTGCATGATGTAAAAAATCAAGAAGCTCAAGTTTTTGGAGTTTAATTGTTTCATCCTCACTGTCATCATACAAGTAAATCTGCTCAGCTGCAGACTCTATTAAACCGATAATAAGCTTCGTAGAGCGTGTGGTATTTAAAGAACTGCGTATAATACCCTTCTTTTGTGCCACTGATAAGAAATTGTTCATCCATTCATAGTATGGTGCATAGATATTTTCCCATTCTTTCATATGCTCTGTTTGGGTGATACCAGCATAAATAAGAGCAAAGACATCTCGATATTCTTCCGTTAAAGAAAAGACAATATCTATTACTTTTTCAAGCTGTTGTTCAAATAATTCCTGCCCATGTATGCCTTGTTCAATAGCTGCTATAATTTTTTCGACCATGACTTTTGCAATAGCTGGCATGACGGACAAACGTGATGGAAAGTAAAGATAAAATGTCCCTTGTGCAATCCCAGCAACTTTTACAATATCGGACACTTTCGCTTTTTCAATCCCTTTTTCACGAAATACTTCAATAGCGGCTTGAATAATTTTTTCTTCTTTTGACATTTGAAAATCCCTCGCTTTTGGAGTGCTTAATTCGTATGTTACCGAATAGATGAATTGAAGTCAAAAGAAATGACTGATAATCAGTCAATATTTTTTTGTATATATAGGTGCTTTTCCGGGAACTTTACTTTTGAAAGGATACGTGATGACAAATGGAAGAAGTTAAAATTGCTCAATTAGATCAACAGCAGCTCGATAAAATAAATGAGCTAGAGGAGAAAATTGGTGTTACTTTAGTTGCGTATGATTCTGCAACAACGCCATCACAAGGCTCGGGTGTTTATCAGGCCAATAATAATCATCCATCATAATTGTGGAAACACCTTGCAGATATGTAAGGTTTTTTCATTTTATTGAAAAGTAATGCCTAAAGGAGAGGTCTCCAATGTTTAAAGAGTACTATGCAGATTTACATATTCATATTGGGCGCACGTTAAGTGGACGTGCAGTAAAGATTACAGGTAGTAAAACTTTAACATTAACAAGGATTTTAGAGACAGCAAGTGCTAGAAAAGGGCTAGACATAATTGGAATTATTGATTGTCAATCGCCTGAAGTAATAGAAGAAATGACGAAAATGATTAATCGGGGTGAACTGCAGGAATTAGCTGAAGGGGGGCTTCGTTTTCAAGAGACGATTCTAATCCCCGGCTCGGAAATTGAAATATATGATAGTAACTGTCAAGGACCCATTCATGTGCTAGTTTATTTTCCTACGCTTTTGAAAATGAAGGAGTTTTCGGAATGGATGCGTAAATATATGAAAAATATCCATTTGAGCTCGCAGCGTATTTATTGTGATGGTCAAACATTACAAGAAAAGGTACGTGATATAGGGGGACTTTTTATTCCTGCACATGTCTTTACACCTTTTAAAAGCCTGTTTGGTAAAGGCGTATATCGTAGTTTGACGGAAGTATTTGATCCACAGTTAATTGATGCGGTCGAACTAGGACTAAGCTCAGATACAAATATGGTGAGTGATATAAGAGAACTTCAACAATATACATTCGTGACGAATTCCGATGCACATTCACTCGGAAAAATTGCACGTGAATACCAAAAGCTACGGTTAAAGCAGGCAAACTTTTCAGAACTAAAAAAAGCGCTTCATGAATGGCAAGGTCGAGCGATTGTAGCCAATTATGGATTAAATCCCTTGCTCGGTAAATACCATCAAACAGTGTGTGCAAAATGTGGGGAACAGTTAAAAACAGCAGCGACTTGCTGTACAGTTTGTGGCAGTGTGCAAATTATAAAAGGTGTTGCGACGCGTATAAAAGAACTATCTGAGCCTATAGAGAATGTTCGTGAAAGACCTCCTTATATTCATCAAGTACCTCTTGAATTTATTCCAGGTTTAGGACCGAAAACGATGGAACATTTAATTGAAGCTTTTGGTACGGAGATGACTATCTTGCATCGGGTTACAGTAGAACAGCTTGAACAAATCGTGCACCATAAAATTGCAAAAATGATTGATTTAGCCCGAACAGGCCAATTAGGTATTGCTGTTGGTGGCGGTGGTGTTTATGGAAAGGTTCAGTCTGAATAGAAAAACAAATAACTTGGCACACGATAGAAAATAGTAGAGGCGCACAGATAAATTGCAAAATCTTGCAATCATTTAACCTATTTTAATCCATTATCTAGTAAACTAGTTACTATTAGATTGTTAGGAGGAATAGGGATATGCAATTTTCAAAGAAATTCCGTTTTTTAGCTGCTGGTGTACTAGCAGTGCAATTAACAATTCCGGCAGTTGCAAGTGCAGCGGAAACGAGCGATACGATAGCACCAAGCTGGATGAAACAGACAGATTACGTTGCGCTTGGTGATTCCTTGGCACATGGTATGAATGAGATAGGTGCTATTGGATTGGGGTATACAGATTTTGTAGCGCAAGTTTTGCAACAAGAGGGGTTTATAACATCCTATAACAAAGGATTTGCCTATTCAGGTTATACAACAAAAAATGTGTTGGCAGACTTACAAAGTGATGTGGAAAAACCAGTGACCGGCTTTGGTTACACAAGTGAGCAGGCAAAACTTCGTGATTCTATTAAAGAAGCGGAACTAATAACGTTAACAGCTGGCGCCAATGATTTATTGCCAATTTTAAAAGAGTCACTTGCAACAGGTGTGAACGCAGTAGAAATATTAAAAGCTTCTCAGGAAGCAATGAAGAATATTGCAGCTATTTTAGTAGAAATTAACCGTCTAAATCCTCAGGCGCAAGTTTACGTAATGGGTTACTATAATTCTTTCCCATATTTCAATGAAGATTTACAGTCGCAATTTAAAATGCTACTAGCAGTCATGAATACGTCAATTAAAACAACTGCAGAAAAAGCGGGTGCAGTATTTGTTCCTACTATAGAGGTTGTGGCCAAAGATGTGGCGAACTATTTACCAAACCCAGAAAATATTCATTTAAGTGAAGCGGGGTACTTAGCTGTAGCGAATGAAGCATTTTTACCAATTATTAAAGCAAGTACATTATGGGATGCATCTACTGCAATACGAGTAAACGTTGAAAATAGTACAACGGTACAGGTGAATTGGCTGGAAGCGACTGATAATGTAGGTGTGACAAAATACAATATCTACGTGAATGGAAAGCTAACTTCTTCACAAAGTGCTGATAAAACGGCTATTATTCTTGAAAATCTAGCAGAAAATACTGCTTATACAGTTGCTGTAAAAGCAGTAGATGCAGCGGGCAATGAAAGTATACAAAGTCCATCGGTAATGTTTACAACAGCGGGTACACTAAGTTTTACAGATACCGAAAATCATTGGGCAAAGGATTTTATTCAAAAAGCAGCAAAAGCAGGTATTATGAAGGGCTATTCTGATGGTACGTTTAAACCAGAGCAAAATGTAACACGTGCACAAGTAGCGGCGATGCTAGTCCGAAGCTTAGGTTTAACAACAACAGAAAAAGCACCATTTAAAGACATCGCAAACTATGATGCAGAGATGCAACAAGAAATTTCAGCTGCATATGCATATGGTCTGATAAAGGGAAATGATGGACAGTTTAACCCTGGTCAGCCCGTTACTCGTGCACAGTTAGCGTTAATGATTAGTCGGGCATATGAACAGCAAACGAAGCAAGCCTATGTCACGAAAGATGGAGTGCCATTTACGGATATCGCCACTTATAACGAGGAGACAAAGCGTGCAATCAGTATGCTATATGAGTTTGGAATTGTTACGGGCAGTAATGGTGAATTTTTACCGGCTGCTCCAACAAAACGAAGTCATGCAGCGAAAATACTCGTGAATTTTGGTGAGTTGTTGAAATAAAATTATTCAATACTTATTATATCTTTGTTACATTATCTAGTATGGGCATAACAAAAGGTAGTGGTTTCGAAATGAGACCCCTACCTTTTGACGTTCAACTTAGAAAACAAGTATATTTTTAATAAGCTGTTATTTGTAAAGGAGAATGAAATGCTATCTTTTATTTTATCTACAAAAAGATTGTTAGGGGGATTATGGAAGGCATTTAAACGACCACAATTTATATCATTGTTTACAACACTGTCTTTAATCATTCTTTCGGGTACCATGTTTTATAAGGGGATAGAAGGTTGGGACTGGCTTGATGCCTTGTATTTTGCAGTAGTAAGTTTAATTCCAACAGGCGTTGAGACAGGGCTTTATCCAACAAGTGATTTTTCAAAGGTATTCACGATGATTTATTTAGTGATTGGTACAGGGGTTATGTTTATTATGCTTTTAATGCTCGGTCGATCGATGGTTGATTTTTCAAGTGAAGAAGGGAAACAAGAAAAATCGAAAAAAATTAATAAAAATTAAAAAGCAGTTCAATAAATCTATTTTATAGATTTATTGAACTGCTATTATTTGATGATTATGAAAGTTTAGCAATAATGCCTTCTTCATCGTCTAACACAAGCTCGATGCCCGTTGAGAACGGATCGCCATGTAAGACATCTTTGATCCATACACGTAATGCACCGATCATTGCAGGCGTATCTAAAATTTCTGCTTGTCCAGCAATTTCTACTTCTGCACCAAAGCCTGTTTCATCATCATACATAAGCTCGACTATGATTTCATCGGGTTGAATTTTTTTGTGATATGCTTGTGATAAGCAAATTGCATTAATGATATCTTGCTCATTAATTATTTGTGCCATTGTGTAGCTTCCTGTTCTTTACGTTTTTTATCTTTGAACATATTGAAGATTTTAACAACTAGCATCACGATAACTGCGATCGCTGCAAAGTTAATCAATAAACCTAAAATATTACCAAGTATACCCATTCCGCCGAATAAACTACCGAATAGTAAACCGGCTAAACCACCTAGCATTAAACCCTTCATGAGGCCACCAGAGAAGAAGCCGCCCTTTTTAGCGGTAGCTGAATCCGTTTTATTTGTAGAAGTCGTGTTTTTATTTGTTGTTGCATTATTTTGATCTTTAGATGTATCCTGAGATTTTTGGATATTCGAGCTATTGTTATTGTTTGAGAAGCCCTTCTTACCTGATTTGTACGATTTTGCTTCTGCAGTAGGTGTGTCTGAAACTAATAGTGTCGCACCAACAGACGCAAACATGAGTGTCGCTGCAAAAAGAGCAGCAAGAATTTTTTTCATTACTTACATTCCTCCAACATAATCTTTTATTTTGTCATAAAATAGTTCTTAATAGTAAGTTTACATGAACTTATGGGAAAAACAAAATAATCGCTTCAGTAAATTATGAAATAACAAAATGTGTCTCTATAAAAGATAGGAATACACACAGAATGGGGTGAACATAATGATTCAATCATTAGTAGTATTAATAGCATTATTTTTAATATTGTATTTAACAGAGAAAAGACGATTTATCAATGTAGTAGTACTTGGCCTACTAGGGTTGTTTGTGTTGAGAGAAATAATCGTGTATTACCCTGTATTGATCCCGAATGAGCAGGGAATCATTTCGGAGATGGGGATAGTAATTCTACTAGGAAGTTTCCCTAGTGTAATGTTTGTCTTGTCGATTGCTATGTTTTTTAATAGTAAAGTTTTACTTGAAAAAGAAGGACGGAAATTTCGGAATTTATTACTAGCTATTATTGGTTTGTGCTTTTTTATCATGATGATTTGGTATGTATTTATTATTTTTAATCATATTGAAAATGAAGTTTGGCATATCCTTTTCTTCTATGCATTTTTGATTTTTGGATATACAATGTTTTTATATACGAGCGTGATGGCCTACGCAACCGTTTACCATTTTACACCTATTACCTATGAACCTAACTATATTATTGCGCTTGGTTCAGGGCTAATTGGTGACAAAGTGCCACCTCTTTTAGCTAGTCGTTTAGATGAAGCGGTGAAGCAATATAAAAAGTACGGTGAACGTCCTGTTATTATCGTCTCAGGTGGGCAAGGTAATGACGAAAAAGTATCTGAGGCATGTGCCATGAAAAAATATATAGTTGATGTGCACCAATTACCAGATCAAAAAGTACTAATGGAAGATAAATCGACGAATACTGCACAAAATATGGCCTTCTCCAAAGTAATAATGGATAAACATGCACAGGGAAGAAAATATCGTTCTTTGTTTGTCACAAATAATTTTCATGTGTTTCGTGCAAGTATTTATGCAAAAAGGGCGAAAATCGATGCCGAAGGTGTTGGCTCAAAAACAGCTTTTTATTATATACCTAATGCTTTTACTCGCGAATTTATTGGTTTATTAGAAATGTATAAATGGGTTCATGTCACTGTCTTTTTATTCATTACATTATTTGTAGGAATAATACTGAGAGCGTATGTGTAACCATTCTTGAACTGCCTTCCATATAATGATGATAAGGCAGTTTTTTTTACATAGCGCGCAAGGGAGGGAAAACAATGTATGGTCAATTTTTAGCAAAGCAAAATAAGGAACGAATTAAGTCCTTACAACAGCTAACAACAACACAAAATACATGGTTTGCACAAAACATCGCATTACTGACTTTTGAGGAAGTGCAACTAACGACCTTGCAAAAAATGATGTATCAAGTTGTTCAAGGTCTTTTAAGGAAAAATCAGCAACGCCATCTACAAATTGTGCACCCAGAGCAGACACAGACGGTAAAGGAGAATGTATTAACTCTTTTAGCTGAATATGATGATTTGTTACGTGAAGCAATCCCTCTCCCGATGTATATTTTAATTTGGCAAATTACTTCACTCGAGAAATTAGCTTATACAACTGAGGTTGTTGACGATGTACTGGATGTGGTGGAATGGTATTTTACTCATCAAGATGGAGAAGTTGAAGTATTTGAAGAGGAAGATCTAGATCATGAAGAAATAATTGACTTATATAAAGAAGCGATCGAAGAAAAAGATGCAGAAGCGCAATTTGAGCTTGGAGAATATTATAGTGCAGATGACGATGCATCTTTTCAGCCTGAAAAATCGATCAAGTGGTTCGAATTAGCAGCATTGCAGGGCAATGCTGATGCCCAATATGTACTTGGTAACTATTATTTTGAGGGTATCGGTGTGCCAGAAAATATTGATCGTGCGTTCTCATTCTATAAGGCTGCAGCAAAACAAGGGCATGCAGATGCTGCGAATAACTTAGCTGATATGTATTTTAATGGTGAGGGTGTACCAGAAAATATGGTACTTGCGAAGCAGTGGTTCGACTTCGCCGCAGCACAAGGTGTAGCAGAATCTATATTTACATTAGGTATTATGTATGAGCAAGGCTTAGGTGTGACAATTGACGAAGAACAAGCATTTCTTTCCTATAAGAAATCGGCCGAATCAGGTTATGTAGAGGCACAATATAGACTTGGTGGAATATATTTAGAGGGACAGTTAGGACAAATACGAGATGTAAATCGTGGTTTGTATTGGTATGAAAAGGCTGCAGTACAATATCATGTAGATGCCTTTTATGACTTAGGTTTTATTTGGAGTAAAGGCTTAACAGGTATTCGTAATATAGAAAAAGGCATTCATTGGTTCAAACAAGCAGCACTTCAAGGAGACCCAGAAGCGAAATTACAACTTGGACATATATATAACAAGGGAGAAGGTATTCCGCGAAACATTAAAGAAGCTAAAAAATGGTATGGGCTTGCAGTTGAAGCTGGTATCGAAGAAGCCACTATTTTACTTGAAGAATTAGATAAATTGTAAATTTAATTTAAATAACATATAGGTATTTAAAACTATTATAGACATTGGTTTATATAGTCTTAAAAGACTTCCTGTGAATTTTTTCTAGGATAGTACACATAGTATGTGGATATTAGTTTATTGGTAAAAAAAAAATGATGGCTAGTTTTATGTTAGAGGTAACAAGGAAACAATTAAAGCCGTAAAACGTGAAAAAGTAGAGTGTAATGATTAAGGCTACTCCAAAAATCAGGAGTAGCCTTTTTAGTATTTATGTATTATTTTGGTAAGTATAGAATATTTAGTAAACCAAATCAAGGCGTAAAATGGAAAAATGTGTTTAATATAAAATTGACAATCAGGGATAAAATCTATAATGTATATGAGGTGTTTTGAAATTATGAATTAGTGTATTTTTGATTATTTTTGTGAAATTATATTATGTTATTTTATTATAATAATAACTATGCTAATGGAATCTTTTCAAATATTTATAAATATATATTGGTAAACGGATATAGTATTTGGCTCAGCTTTTTAAAGTAAATGTTAATGAAAGAGGGAAAATGTGTGATTTTTCAAAAACAGAAAAAGGCAACGGCATTAGATTTGCAACTATACACAGTTAAAATGGATATTTCTAACCGACAGCCCATGGTAAAGCAGATTGAAATGCTTAATTTAACGAAACAAGATTTACAATATTTAAAGGCTTTCCAACCATTTGTTGAAGACAATATTAATCACATTGTTGACCGATTTTATGACATGATTGTAACTGAGCGCAGTTTAGTAGATATCATGAATAGACATAGTTCTGTGGAAAAGCTGAAAGTCACACTCCGTCGTCATATTATTGAAATGTTTAATGGCAGTATAGATGAAGAATTTTATACAAGACGCATCAATATTGCGAAAGTACATGTACACATTGGACTTAGAACACAATGGTATATTTGTGCTTTCCAAGATTTAACCATGTCATTTATGGACTTAGTAGAAAAACATGTAGAACATCCGATGGACCAATTCAATACGATGCGTGCTATATCTAAGATTTCAAATTTTGAACAACAACTTGTCTTAGAATCATTTGAGAATACAGTTGTCCAGCTGAAGGAAAATGTAGAACGAGAAAAAGAAGAGGTCGAGAAAAAAATTGTAGAGTCTTCAGAAGGGCTTGCTACGATCTCTCAGGAAACAAATGCTTCCTTCCATCTTTTGAATAGGCAATCTGATGAAATTAAGCAACTGGCGAAAAAATCTCTTCAAGTGTCCACTTTAGCGGAAAGCCAGGCGCTAGAAGGTCGGGAACGATTACAAAATCAATCCATGAATATGAATAATATTATTCATTCACTCGATGATATTACAGATAACGTTGAGCAATTGTCAGATATGTCAAAGGAAATGGAATCGATCATGAATGTTGTAACAAATATTGCGAACCAAACAAACCTACTAGCATTAAATGCTGCGATTGAAGCAGCTCGAGCTGGGGATGCAGGAAAAGGTTTTAGTGTTGTGGCAGATGAAGTACGAAAATTATCCGATCAAACGAAGGAATCGGTCACAGCGGTTGCGAGATTATTGCAGAAAACGAATGAGCGGACAGATAAGCTCGTTCATTCACTTAGTAATATTCAGGAAGAAGTAGCGTCTGGTGAAGAAAATATGGTACAGACTGAAGGTCAATTCAATAAAATATTGGATGCTATGACAGAATCAAAATGTCAAAATGACCTTATGGAAAAGGAAGTACAGGCTGTTGCAGAGATTTTAAGTGAGCTTGGACTTTCTTTTAATGAAGTCACTAATTCTGCCGACAAATTAGCGAACTTCGCCCAAAATTTAAATTAAACTAGTAATTTAACTGCTTTTGTCACAGAAGATGAAGCTAACTAAAAGATGATAATGAGGCTGGGACAAAAGAGAAAAAGTGTTAGATTGACTGCTGTCGATCTAACACTTTTTTGCTGTAAGCGTTGATGTCCGCTACGGCGGACGCCTTCCGGGGGCGTGGCCTGACCCTGTAGTCTCAGGCGTCATGCTAATCCCCCCAGGAGTTGTCGCCTTCGCTACCATCAACTAGTACTCTCTTCTGAATTTTATTGATTCCAAAAGGAAGAACGTCTAAATTTTACTTCATTTTTAGATGCAAAAAAATTTAATAACGCCCTTTGCTCCTCTTTCTTAAAATTTAAAGTTATGTCCCAGCCTCTTTCTTTTTTAAAAGGGGAAGTTAACACTAATTTACAAGTGTTTAGCGTAGTAAATATCGATGATAATACACAATAATGTACTAGATGATTTAGAAAATTAGAAAATAATTCAAGAAAAAGAAGGTCTTTAGATATATTTTTCTGAAATTAATTTATTTCTTTAGGATGTTAGTCGTATTTTACTCTTGAATTTAAATAAGAAAATTCCGATAATTAGTGTACAGAAACTGTTCAGTTGGTATTTTTATAATAATAGAAGATTTCGTCATATCTACTATTCAACTTGCATATTAAGATAGAAAGCCGAGGTGAATCATATGAAACTATCAAATTTAATACAACAAGAAAGTATTTCAAATAACCACATTCGTAAAAAGATTTTACAGCGAAAAGAGGCAGGAAATGCGTATCGAAAAAATGCACAGTATTTCCAACCGAAGAAAAATCCTTTATTACTAGAGCTTGAAAATCTCTTATTAGGACGTAAAGATCAAGATTTATATGAGCAACATAAAGAAGAGGAAAAGGAAGTAACGCTACAACAGCGAGCAATGATTAGTGACTTACAGCAAACTGAAAAAAACGTGCGTGCTCATGAGCAAGTGTATAAAGCTGTAAGTGGTGATAAAGCTGGAGCATTTTCTTATACGCAATCAATAGAATCAGAGAATGAGCTTAATAGTTCAGATGAAGAGGTTGCTCTAACTGCAGATGCTGGCGTTGTACCCTATGATACTCTACTGATTTTAGAACAAGTTAAGCGTGCTGCACTGGCACCGGTAGCCCCATCAACGCAAGATTTACGTGTGGCTGTAAGTGTAGATGCTCAAATACAGCAAATACAAGCGAAAGTAAATGGCTTGGATGCAGATGTGAGTGAGCGATTCAAGGAAGAACCTACTTTTGGGCGAGAAATTATTGAAGTAAAGGTACCAGAACGGTTTGCGAAGGAATTGAAATTGGATCCATTTGCAGATACAATTTTCGGTAAGAGCTATGAGGAAGCATTCAAGGCACGGACATTCAAAAGTGCATCGGCAAAGTATGCTACTCATATTCAAATGGCGAAAAATGGCTATCAACCTGGGAACAATTCAATGTTTTCAATGACTGCCTAACGCTATAGATGGGGGATTTTAATTGTGGCAAAGGCAAAGCATACGAAAACAAATGCTGTAAGATTATTAGAGCAGCAAAAAATACAATTTGATGTCATGGAATATGAAACTGAGGACGGTCAAGTGGACGGAGTGTCAGTAGCTGGAAAAATTGGTCATCCTGCTTCACGCGTTTTTAAAACTTTAGTGGCAAAGGCCGGAACTCAAAATCTCTTTGTTTTTGTTATTCCAGTGGCAGAGGAATTGGACTTAAAAGCAGCTGCAAAAGTCGTTGGTGAGAAAAAAATCGAAATGCTTGCTGTGAAAGAGTTACTTGGCTATACAGGTTATATACGCGGCGGGTGCTCACCGGTAGGTATGAAGAAGCTTTATCCAACAGTCATTGATGCATCTGCGCGTGAGCAAGGGAGCATTATTGTCAGTGCAGGTAAAATCGGCATGCAAATTCATGTACAGCTCGATGATTTAATGGCAGTGACAAAGGCACAGCTTGCACCCATTACAACTATCCATTATTAATATTATGGATAGTTTTTTGATGAATAGAAATGCTTTGGTCAAGCATATTTTCGCGCTGGTGTAACTAACAACGCTCAGGAGACTTCAACCATTAGAGATACTTAAGGAATCCGAACTGTATTCTTTCATTATCTAGAAAATATGATACAGTTAGAGCAATATCTTACATAGAGGAAGGATTACGAATGCGAAAAATTACGGGATGGCGCTGGACTTTTTTTATCGGTGGCATGATGATTATGGCACTTGGCATTACGATGTCCATTAAGGGGAAAATTGTTGGAACGAGTCCGTGGGATGTTTTACATGTAGGTTTGTTTCAAAATTTTGGTTTGACAATTGGGACTTGGTCTATTTTAACGGGATTTTTGATAGTTGTTTCAACTTCGCTAGTGTTACGAGAATGGCCCAAAATTGGTACGTGGTTAAATATGTTGCTGATTGGTTCATTTATCGATGTCTTTAACTGGCTATTGCCGTCAACGGAAATCTATGGATTACAGATCACTTATTTTGTGCTGGGCTTATTTGTTTTAAGCTTTGGCTGTGGTATGTATATAGCGCCAAATATGGGTGCTGGTCCAAGGGACACCTTAATGATGATTCTTGTTGAAAAGTTTGGTGGAACTATTAAAACAGCGCGAATGGGTATAGAGGTACTTGTTACAATTCTAGGAGGGTTACTGGGTGGCCCTGTTGGTGTTGGGACAGTATTAATTGCCTTAACTTCTGGTTATATTGTGCAATATTCATTGCCATATTGTCGAAAAGTTTTAATGAAATGTATCGGTAATATGGAGGGCATGATGTAATATAATGCTAAAAAACGTTGATATATCAACGTTTCAGAGCGTTTGGTACACATGAAAATGAAAAAAACTAACATAAAACAAACATTTTTTCTAAAAAACATTACTATTAATGTTTTGCATGATGTTTTCGAAAGTAACTGACATCTTTTCGGAAGCATCATTTTTCATATTTTTAGTAACGTGAGTATAAATCTTCAATGTTGTTTGTGCATCATCATGACCAACCCTTTCCATAATGGTTGATAAGTCCACGCCAGCCTCAGTCAACATACTAATATGAGTGTGTCTAAATATATGTGGAGTTGCAGATTTCTTGATACTTGTATAAGTTAACAAACGATCCATCCTTTCATTAATATTTTTCTGAACGTATGGGTAACCGTTTGCTCTACAAAATACAAAATTCCCATCATGATACTCGTCTGGATGTACATGGCAGTATTGTGCAATTACTTTCATCTGGTTTTTTCTATAAAACTTCAATAAATCCATTATCTTTTTTTCGATTTGTATAGTTCTAACAGAACCTTCCGTCTTAGGGGGAGTTAATTCGTATTTCTTCATATTATTAGATTCATTATAAAGTGTCTTTGTGATACGAATCGTATTATTTCTGAAATCAACATCTGACCATTTTAAAGCACATAATTCACCAGATCGCATTCCTGAGAAGGCTAATAGGTAGAAGCGTTCTATATCTAAGTTTAAACCATGTTTTGTCACAGCATTTAGAAAATCACTTAATTCTAGATTATCTAGGTATTTTCTTTCGAGCGGTTCTGATTCGATTTCTTCAACAGTTTTTCTTTTTTTAGGGATAACTGCCCCAATAGTAGGATCGTCTTTAATCAATTTATCTCGAATTGCGTACTTAAAAATCATACCAGCAGTAATGTTAACACCTAAAACCGTTGTCCTAGCGTAGTTTGGTGCTATTTCATTTAACAATTTCTGATAAGTTGAATGAGTTATAGCAACAATCGAAGTTTTGGCAATAAAACGATTTAGTATCTTTATTTCTGTTTCACGAATACGTATTGTCGCTCGTTTAACACCAGACAACGAGTACGTGGCAAGCCATTCCTCAGCAAGTTCATCAAATACAATGTTTTTACTAACTCTTTGATTGATCCCGTCTTTTTCTAAAGACAGAATTGCATCATTTACACGATTCGTTGCTTCTTTTTTTGTTTTTCCTCTACGTGAAATCTGATTTCTTTTTCCCGTCGCTGGGTCAGGTGGTCCATCTGCTACACATACCCAACGCTTTTGACCAGATTTTAATTTTATTTCCTCACAAAACATTTGTATTCCTCCAATCAATAATATTTTTAGAATGTATGTTCTTTTTTAGATATTAAAATAGCCCCTTAAATTTCAATTTCACCAGGTCAACCGGGATATGATGTAAGGCAGCTATATCGTATATTGTCAGTTGTTCCGAAATATATTCTTGTACAAGCTCATCTGATATTAATAATTCAACTGCAAATCGATTGGCTTGATGTTCTATTTTATCTACCGAAAAATAAGTATTGCTTCTCATGAATGGGGTGTCTACATCAGGATGTAATACCACATGTCCAAGTTCGTGGACACGAACAAACTTCTTTTTGTGTTCAGCAAGATTTGAATTTATAAAAATATACTTATTTCTTCTAACATAACGATAGAAGCCGTATATTTCTTCATGTAAATTATGCTCTACTATTTGAATATTCATTTGTTGAGCAATTACAGAAAAATCATTTGTTTGATGTTTATTAATCAAGTCTTGGACGATTTCTTTTATCCACATACTTGTCACCCCTTAATGGCTATTCTTCTCTATATTTTTTAGGGATATATTTTTTATTGGCAAGTGTGGCTAACCTTTCAGCATGCTCCAAGGCTTCTAAAAGCGACTCGATTGCTTCTTCGCTCATAGGTTCACCCATAAAACTTAAGGCGTCACCGTTATCGTCACTGCTTCCTTCTATTAAATCTTTTTTGATTTTCGCCATTCGCTTTCCGATATCACGTTCATCTTTTTCTGTTAAAACAGGAGTGAGGTTTTCTTTATTTGTATTTCCTACTAAATAATCAATAGAAACTTCATATAACTCAGCCATCTCTTTTAACATTTTAGTATCAGGATCTCGGTAATTACGTTCATAGCCAGACAGAGCACCATTTGTAACTCCTAGTTTTTTTGCAACTTCTATTTGTGTTAAACCTTTTTTGTTTCTAGCTTCTTTCAATCTTTCTCCCAAAGCCATCCTTCTCACCTCTCGCTGAACTGGATGCTGGACGGAAAAAGTAAGAATTGGATTTCTAAAAACATGGGGGTAAGCCATACCCATATTAAAAACATCAAAGAAAACATCATTAAACAAATGGTGGGGTGAAGATTTATGTGGAAGTTACTAGTCAAAGATATGTACAAGTTTGAAATGAATGGTGCGGCACTAATTAGTACAGGCACATTATTAGTATATGGATTAATCAGTTTGATTAAAAACGTAGCAATAGCATTTTGAACATAGTTTCAATACTTTCAAAAGTTTCAATACTTTCAACATTAGGTGATAAAGAAGCAAGAGATGTAAACTAAAGGGGAGGTCGGACAGGTAAATCTTTCTTCCCTTGGTATTTATAAAATACTAATTATTAGGGAAAGACAGACCGACGACCGACCCGCGCTTGGAAGACTAGTTCGGAGCATGACATACATGGCCGGCCCATATTTTTTTAAGAGATTAGGTATCTAAATAATATAAAGGGCTTAAAGGAGCTGACTAATATGTGAACTTCGTCCACTTTCCAAATATTTTTCAGTCAAACTTACTACAGTAACAAAGTGCGCGGATACGCACTATAAACAAAAACACAATTCGCTTTACGATAGTAACGTGGTGCAGCTCTACCACGGTTTCAAAAGTGAGCTATCGACAATTAAATAGGTTTAACACAATAGACGAGCCTTCATCCTGAGCGGGGATGAGGGTTTTTATTATGCTTTGAAAACTGCATCAAACAGCCATACAAATAATACGGATTGGTTTACGGGTGACCAGGATTATCAGGAACATTAGATACCGAGGAGCGCTGACATGTACTAGTAACCGATAGGGCGGAGTTTGGTGTGGTTTTGAGAGCAGAAAGTTGTTACAATATCCCATCCCTTGGTTTATGATCGGGTGGGAGGTTAAAGTAATGACTAATAAAAAAACAGAAAAAGAAAAAGAAAAAGAAAATAACTGGACTAATAGAGATTGGTTTTGGTTATTAGGTATTTTAATCGGCATCATAATATTATTGATTGCCTCAATTTTCGCAAAAAGCTTAAAGATAGAAACGAATTTCAGCATCATTTCTAGCGCTGTATCTATAGCATTAGCTTTAGTGGCGATATTTTTTGCTTTAAAACAAGATAGTGATAATCAAAGAGTGAATGATAATGTTTCACGAATATTAAATAATATTGTCTCTGAGATGGGCGTTGTAAAACATCAAGTAAACAAAATTTCGGATAAAGATATAGCAGACATTAAGGAAGATACAATGGCAGATGTAAAGAAGGACATCGAAAAGGAAAGCTATACTCAAGAAGAAGTGAATGAGATTGTAAAAAAAGCTGTTGATGAATTCAGCTCAAAATTTAAGGAAATGACCAATAATAATTCAGTTAATAACGATGCTTTAGTTAGTAATCCGGTTTTTATAAGACTAATACAAGAAATTAGACAAGATCTTATAAATGAGAATGGTGGATATTCTCATAGACAAATTAATAGAGTTTTTGAATCTAAGTTCGGTTATAAATTACCATTAGATGTTATAAATAAAATATTGAATGGTAGTTAAACAACTGTTTTTTGCAGTTGTTTTTATTTTGCCCTGAAAAGCCAGTATCGTGCAGACCTCCCCTTGCTGCTAAACAAACGGTACTTGCTTTTGAGAGTGAAATAATACCTAAAATCACCAGTAGCTCAAGAGGGTATTTTATGCTATTTTTAGAATACTTAATCGAGGTGATTTTATGGAAAAAGATATTGCAGCAACTGATAAATATCCCATGAACCACAAACGACAGCATGACCTACTCATTGATAGAAAAAAAGACTACATTGTGGAAATTACAAAAGAGCAAATCGACAGGTTGATTGAGGATATTGATAAAACATTAAGGACGTCCGAGTGACGTCTTTTTCTTTTGACTAAAATAAGCAACTAGCATAATGGGGTGATGCCATTGATTGAACGTAAATTAAATCCTAAACAACAAGCATTTGCAGACTACTATATTGAGTTAGGGAATGTAGAACAAGCTGCAATAAAGGCTGGATATAGCAAAGCCTACGCAAGAGGTAATGCTCATAAATTGGTTGCAAATGTGAGCATAAAAAAATATATAGAAAAACGGATGGAAGAGTTAAAGTCTGAGCGTGTAGCAGATCAGCAAGAGATTATGGAGTATCTAACTTCTATCATGCGTGGTGAACAGACAGAAGAAACACTTCGAGGAATTGGTGAAGGTGCTCAAACAATCGATGATATTGATGTTTCAGCAAAGGATCGTATAAAGGCTGCTGAGATGCTTGGTAAGCGTTTTGCAATGTGGACAGACAAGCAAGAAATCAACGCCAACATTACTCCAGTCTTTGTTGACGACATTGGTGGTGAAGGAAATGGCAGTTAAGAAACTGTCTGAGTTAATACCACCAGCATTTCATTCGGTGTGGCGAGCATCAATCAATCCAGAAATACTTAACGTTGTCTGCAAAGGTGGCCGTGGTTCAGGTAAATCATCTGACGTAGCACATATCATTGTCCAATTGCTTATGAGATACGCTGTAAATGCTGTTGGCATACGTAAAGTAGACAACACTATTGAAACATCCATATTCGAGCAAATGAAATGGGCCATAAACGAACAAGGGGTGTCGCACCTATTCAAAATCAATAAGTCGCCTATGCGGATAACTTATATTCCGCGTGGTAACTACATGATTTTCCGTGGTGCACAAGATCCTACGTGTATCAAATCATTAAAGAGCGCCAACTTTCCATTTGCCCTGGCATGGCTTGAGGAATTAGCAGAGTTTAAAACAGAAGAAGAAGTAACTACCATTACCAACTCACTATTACGTGGTGAGCTTGGTGATGGTCTTTTTTATAAGTTTTTTTATACGTATAACCCACCGAAAAGAAAACAATCGTGGGTGAATAAGAAGTATGAGAGCTCATTTCAACCCGATAACACGTTTGTTCATAAGTCTACTTATCTTGATAACCCATTCATTTCAAAACAGTTTATCGAGGAAGCAGAGGCAGCTAAACAGCGTAATGAATTACGTTATCGATGGGAATATATTGGAGAAGCGATAGGTAGTGGTGTTGTGCCGTTTGATAACTTACAGATTGAAAAAGGTTCAATAACAGATGAAATGGCAGCAGGTTTCGATAACATACGAAATGCTGTCGATTTTGGTTATGCGACTGATCCTTTAGCATTTGTCCGTTGGCATTATGACAAAAAGAAAAATGGTATTTATGCAGTTGATGAATTGTATGGTCAAAAGATTAGTAATCGCGAACTTGCAAGGTGGTTACATACCAAAAAGTATCAATCAGATGAAATATATGCTGATAGTGCTGAACCTAAGTCAATTGCAGAATTAAAAACTGAACATGACATTAGACGTGTGAAAGGTGCTAAAAAAGGACCCGATAGCGTTCAGTACGGTGAAGAATGGTTGGATGATTTAGATTTCATTTGCATTGATTCTAAACGTACTCCGAACATCGCACGAGAGTTTGAAAATATTGACTATCAAACAGATAAGGATGGCAATCCATTACCGCGTTTAGAAGATAAGGATAACCATACAATCGATGCTACACGCTATGCCTTTGAGCGAGATATGAAACGACCTTCAATGTCAGTTTTAAAGTGAGGTGATTAAATGCTAATTGAGGATTTATTTCGACCGCGTTGGCATGAACAGATGGAAGAGGTGATAAAAAACATGGTTGCTAGTGTGATTAAGAATGAGCAAGTCATAATTAATGAGATTAAAGACTGGGAAGAGTCAGACAAACGTAAGTTGATGCTGGTCGGTGAGAAGTATTATAGAGGCAAAATGGACATCATTGAGGAAAAGAAACGTGATGCTGCTTGGAAGTCTAACTTAAAGCTGGTACATGGCTACGTAAAGAAGCTTGTTGACCAAAAGGTTGGATATGTTCTTTCAAAGCAACCTTCTGTAACAAGTGAAAGTGAAGGATATCAGAAAAAGCTAGATGAAATCTTTGATGCTGGAATGATTAATCGTTTACGTAAGGTAGGAAAAGAGGCTGTTAACAAAGGTGTAGCTTACCTGCATCCGTACTTCAATGAGGATGGAAAGTTTAGTTTCATGCGCTTCCCAGCTGAGCAAATCATACCGTTTTATGTAGATAGTGAAGGGATGAAAATAGAGTCGTTTTTACGAGTTTACGAAACTGAACATTATGAAGGTACAACGAAAAAGACTTTGAAAAAGATTGAACACTATCACAGTGAAGGCATTGACCGATATGTACTAGAAGGTTCAACACTGATCCTTGATATCCCAGCTGGCGGAAAACAGGGTTATCACTTTTTATTAGGTAAGCAACCGGTGCTGTGGGAGAAGATACCACTTGTCCATTTCAGGTATAACGAAGAAGAGCAGCCGTTGATTGAGCAAATTAAATCACTTATCGATAACTACAACACACAAGCATCGACTAATGCTGATGTTCTTGCTGACATTCCGAATTTCATCTACAAGTTGATTAATTACGGCGGTGTGGATTTAGAAGAATTTATAAGAGAATTGAATATATATCGAACTGTTAAAACTGATGAAAATGGCGACGTTGATAAGCTTACTGCAGATATCCAAACAGAGGCTAACGAGAAGGAGCTTGACCGAACGCGCAAAGCTATATATGAATTAGGCCGTGGTGTTGATACTCTCAACGAAAATCTAGGCAATGCATCAGGTGTAGCTCTTAAATTCCGTTACAGTGATTTAGATCTGGATTGCAATATTTTGGAGAGTGAGATGCAGTCGAGCATTGAACATATGATGTGGTTCATCACTCACTATTTGCAGATGATTGGTGAGGGTGATTTTACTGAAGAAAAAGTAAAGTTTGTTTTTAACCGTGACATCATTACAAATGAGATGGAAGCTGTTGAGATGTGTGAGAAGTCTACTGGTGTACTTGATGACCAAACTGTTCGTGAAAACCATCCATGGTATACACCTGAAGTTGAGGATAGGTTGGCCAAACAGAAAGCTGAAGAACAGAAAGATATAGATGAATACCAGGAGGCTCTTGAGAAACAACGACAAGCTCAAACTGGAATGAATAGCGATGAGTAAGTATTGGGAGAGTCGTGCGGCACAACATGAGCTAGAATCACAGCTTATTGCCAGTAAATACCTTGCCCGTATGGATGAGCAACTACGTATTGCACAGTCAAACATCATACAGCAAATTGAGGTGTTTTATTCTCGTTATGCGATAGATAATAAAATCTCATATGCAGAAGCGAAAAAGTACTTAACAGCTAAAGAATTAAAGGATTTTCGCAATATCACGTTACAGCAATACAAAGCTCTTTCGTTAACAGGCAACTCAGAATACGACCGAATATTAGATGCTATCGGTTATCGTGCCCGTATCTCTCGTTTAGAAATGCTACACTTGCAGATTCAAATGCAGATGCTTGAGTTATACGGTAACACAAATGGTATACAAGCCTATGCTTACACAGGATTGACAGAGGTTTATGAAAATTCCTACTACAAGACGCTGTACGATATTGCTACATTTACAGCAGTTTATCAACCTGTCACTAAGCTAACAGATGGAATTATGAAAAATGTACTTACCTACAATTGGTCGGGTAAAGATCATCTAACAATACCAATATTGCTACGGTTTCTGTATCAGGGAGTACATTGACGGTAACAGGGAAAGCGATTGGCTCAACATCGATTATTGTCACAGCTAATGATGGAAGTTTATCTACATCTCAAACATTTAATGTGACAGTCGCCAATTCAGCACCAACCTATACACAAATACCAGCCCAGGTAACAAAAAAAGACGTACCCATCACACTCAATTTAAATAATTACTTTACAGATATTGATAATGACGTCTTATCTTATACAGCCGCATCAGGTAATGCTAATATTGCAACAGTTACCGTATCAGGCAATGTATTAACAATTACTGGACATGCTATAGGCAGTGCAACGATTTCAATAACTGCAAGTGATGGTAAGGGCGCTACGGATCAATGGTTTACTATAACTGTAACCAATACAGCGCCAACGGTTTCAGTGTCATCACCTTCTGCAAATATGACCCTGTATGAAAATGATTTATTTAACATTACTGGATCAGCAGCTGATGTGAATGCCAATCAATCAGTTACAATTTACGCCCAGGTGAATTTTGAGCAAAGGATTGTTTTAGGAATAGGACTAAGTAACGCAGCTATTCCGTTTAACAAACAGCTTAAATTTAAAGCTGGGAAGTTATTTGATGGCGAAACAGCTATCACAGGTAGTTTAACCGATGGTGTACCTCATACGCTTAAAATTTGGGCGCAAGACGGTGATGGTGGCCAGTCTCCAAGCACAGATCGTGCATTTTACGTTGTACCAAACCGTCCGCCATCTTTGACAGTAGATACCGTACAACCAAGTGGCATAATTAATACTGATAAATTTAAAATCAGTGGTACAGCAAGTGATCCAGACGGCAATCCTGTTAAAGCCACTTATAGATTAAACGGAGGCAACAGCGTTGCTTTAGAAATTGTTGAGGGCAAATGGGAATTTGATATTGCTCTAGCGCAGTTACAAGTTGGATCAAATACATTCGTTGTAGAACTAATGGACAGTTACGATTTTAAGGTTTCTAAAACCATCAAATTAAATAAAAATGAAGTTAACACGCCTATTTTGCAATCCATTGCTCGCTACAAAATCGAGCCACCAAAGGGATCTGCAAAGGGCGTTTTATTGTGGATTCAAAGGGATGAAGGACTTAATTTAAACATAGAGCTTTCCATGAGATTAAAAGGTGAACAAGAATTGTATGAAATTCTCACTCCAATGTATACCGTTCCGGTATATGAGGGTGTAGTGGAAGATGAGTTTTATTACGAAACGTTGGAACCAAAGGACAATATTATCCTTAAATTAACTACATCAAGGGATGACGTAATAACTGATAATAAAATTTACTTAATCATGGGGGTGCTTGAATAATGCAAAGACGTAAGAGATTGCCAGATGGTACATTGGGGGAGCTTGAAAAAATAGGGTCTATTCCTACAACAGCAGAACAAGTTATGTCATTAGGTGAACAATTAGCTCAAGAAAAAGTTAAAAATATTCAAAAAGACCTCCTTATTAACAATCTTGGTTCACAGTTAACACAATTAAAATTAGATGTTATCTCAATGAAAGGCGGTGGAGAGTGATGGATTTTTGGCAAATTGCTTTTATCTCGAAATGGGTAACAGCCGTACAATTACGAATTGCAGTGAAAACTCAAGCTAATCCATTTGGAGAGATTACTCCTGAGCAGTACAAAGAAATTACAAAGCAAGATTTTGAAACGCAGGCAGAAGCTTAGCGTTATTTTTTATGTTTTTCTAGAGTTGTGAGAGCAATCGAGATGGGCAACAGTACGAGTTACTGATTCTCGAAGCCTCTCACGGCTATTTATTTTAACTTAATAGGGCAGAGGTGAGGACATGTGATATTAACAGCAATCGTAGGGGCAAAGTTGGCAGAACAAATGACAAATAGCCCGAATCCGTGGATTTATTTAGCAGGACTTTTATTAATCGGGTTAGGTATTATTGCACGAAAGATTTTTGTCTACATGGTAGATACGCAAAAAGAATTAAAGGCATTAGACGAGGAACATCGTAATGATTCAAAAGAGCGTGAGAAAACACTGTTAGAACAAGTAGATAAATCAAATAATGCTTTTCGTAGTCTTGCAGAAAGTCAAAAAGAAATGGCAGACGCGCAAAAAGAAATTGTTACCGCAGTACAAAGTTTGAACGGTGGAATGCAATCGTTAGAAACACGCATGGATACAATCGAAAAATATACATTTAAAAAGGAGAGTGCTTAATATGGATTTAACAAACATTTTTATCATTGCAATGACAATCGTTGCTATCGTTTTAGCAGTTTCGGAGGTGCTTAAAAACACATTTAAAATTAACACTCAGTACATGCCAATTACGTCAGTTGTGATTGGTATTTTTATTGGTCTTGTGTTCTGGCCGTTATCAGAATATCCAGTGTATGTAATGTTGATGGCAGGGTTTATTGCAGGGCTTACAGCATCAGGTACATTCGATTTATTGAAAGCAGCTAAAAAGGATGGTGAAAAGCTATGAGTTATGTTATCGAACAACGCTTAATGTCAAGTTTGCCAAATAAAGCATTACCTGTAGCAAAGTATGTCATCGCTCATGAATCAGGTAACGCTAAAAATAACGGTCCAAATGCGCTAGAAAATGAAATTACCTTTATGAATCGTAATAAAGCCAATGCTTTTACTTCTCACTGGGTAGGTGGCGGAGGGCGTATTGTACAAATAGCACCTATTAATAAAGTGCAATACGGTTGTGGTCCTAAAGGTAACCCACTCAGCTACGCACAAGTGGAATTAGCGCGTACATCTGACAAGGATCAGTTCAAAAAGGATTATGCTGCTTATATTTGGTTATTGCGCAAACTTGCTAAAGATGCAGGGATACCAATAGTTTTAGACAGTAGTGGTAACGGCATCAAGTCACACCGATGGATTACTAATAATCTTGGTGGCACTACTCATGTTGATCCGTATTCGTATTTACAAAGCATGGGAATTTCAGAAGCTCAATTTAAACAGGATATTAAAAATGGAGTACCCACAACACCAACAACATCAATGCAACCAAAGGAGGAAGCAAAAGTGACAAACTCACTAACATCAACAGCAAAAGAGGATTTTAGAGGATTATTAAAAGAAATGTATAAACAAGGAATTTTAAAGGTGGATCATAGCGAGAAAGTGGATTTTATGACGGACGGAGAAGCGTTAGGGTTGCTGATTTCAGTGGTTAAACGGGCATTGTAATTGTAAGTGAAGAAGACCAAGATAATCCATGGCTTGGTCTTTATAAGGACATTGGTAATAGAACCATTTATGCATTATTATGTTAAAATTTATAACATTTTTTCGAGAGGTAAGTTATAATTGTAACATTAATATTGTAAAGGGGTAGACAAAATGAGAAACGTTATTTCATTTCTAAATATGAAAGGTGGGGTAGGAAAAACTACCTTATGTAAAGAAATCGGTTATTATTTATCTAGGAACGGTAAAAAAGTATTGTTAATTGATGTAGATCCTCAAGGTAACTTAACACAGTCAATTTTCGAAAAGTATAATTATAAACATCACTATGAAACTGAGACTGAAAGAAATAGAAAATTTCAAGTTTGCACAGCAACAATTAGCAATGTTTTTGACTATACTTCTGTTGTTGAAGGTGTTAAAGAGTCCGATTTTATATTAAAGTTAGATGACTATTTATCAATTATACCTGGTGATTTGAATGCGGTATTTTTTGAACGATCTGGAGGTGGGTCAGAAAGTGAGAATGCTATCAAGAATTTTATAGAAGATTTTAAAATTAGAGAGTCGTACGATTATATATTAATGGATTGTCCACCGACATTCTCCTTTTATACAACTGCTGCTTTGCTAGCTAGTGATTTTTATCTCTCCCCAATTCATCCTGACTCTTATTCAGTTCTCGGGATTGATTTATTATTCCAAGTAGTAGAAAGGCTAAAAAAAGTATATCGTGATAGATTTAAAACAACACCATTAGACCATCTTGGTGTAATCTTCACTAATATACCCAGAGATGCTAGTATTTCAATAGGAATGAGAAAGATGATGGGTGATATAAGGGGTAGTCAAACTTTAGATGAATTGGAAGTTAATTTTTTTAAAGAAGTATTTCAAACCAATAGAGAATTTAATAAAAGAATTGATTACTTTATAGCTGATTCAAACAGTGATTACTCGTACAGTAATTTGAGAAAGATAATTATAGAATTTGATTCTGTCATCACAAATGCTAATGTTGTTTCTCAAATATAAGGGGTGATAAATATGGAATTAAGACCCGAATTAGCACTAAAAGAAAGAGTCTCGACTATTAAAAAGGCTGATAGCGAAGAAAAAATAAGATTTGAAATGTACAGCATAGTAACAAGTTTGATATTATCCAAAGAAGTATTTAATAGAAATATAAATATAAAAGAATTTTTGGATGAATGTCACCCTATTTTTAAAACATATGGAGATTACTTATTTGATAATAGGACACTCTTATTAGGAAAGATTCTTAGGGAGATGAAAGAACAAGATAAAAAGTTTTTATATCATTTTGCATTAGATATTAAAGAAGAATTAATCAGATGTATTGATAAAGAAAATAATGAAGATACTCCTTCGAATGTAAATCAAATAAGTGTAAAAAATAACAAGGGAAAGAATAACAACAACTACACAGATGCTTTATTTCAGAGATTCAAAAGAGAGGAGGAATCATCTAAATGAACGATGTTGATTTTTCTAAATATAATACGTTTATAAATGAATATTTTCCTAATTCAGGTGTTAGTGGAAGCCCATATCTAGTAAAGATTTATGAAATAGTAAATAGGAATATCCGCTTTATGAAATTAATAAAAAAAATCGATTCAGATTTACACCAAGAAAGACAAAGATTATATGATGATTTTCATTTATTAAGTTTAAGAATGCTCTATCATTTACCTTCGAATGATGAATTTATAAATAATGTAATAGTTAGAGCGACTACTGAAAACATTTTGCGTATTGTTCTATCATTTATTGATGAAAAATGTACAGATATTATTTCCATGTCATACAGTTCTATAATGGATAGTCTTGCTAAAAAAGGTTTTTCGCAAAGGTATCCAGATTTACATAAAAAACTAAGTAATTATTTTGGTAATTATTCGAAAGATGTCCACGGTCAAAACCTTGTTAAACTATCTGAAAAAGAGTATCTGGTTTCTATTAGAGAAGAAAATAGCGAAAAACATTTAAATAAATTATATAGTGTATATGACGAGATTTCACTTACATTTATTCCATGTATTTTATCGGAAATGGATGTTAAAAAGAAGACAATTCCTTCAGCAACATTAAGTGAAATGTTAAATTTGGTTGGAGAAGAGGTATATTATAAATATTTCTCAAGTTAATATTACTACTTCAGTGTTGTAATTGATTGATAAATTCAGATAAACAGACGTGAAAAATAACCAGGTACTCACATTAATCAGTGACCCTGGTCTTTTTTATTGCCAAAATAAGAATATACGTTCTATAATTGAATAAAAAAAGAACGAACGTTCTTGTTTGGAGTGGTTTGATGTTACGTGATCGAGGGAATATGAAATGGACAGCAATGATGCTGCCAGAACATTTAACAATGATAAAGGCGTGGAGAGAAGAGCAATTTGCTGAGGCGCCGCGTGAACTGGTGGAATGGGAACTAGAGGAATTACAGCGAAAAATCCAACAAGTCACTACGATGAAAAAACTTGTAACACTCACGTTATGGGATAATAACACGTTGCATGATGAGACAGGTTTAATTACTGCAACGGATACGTATAAGAAAGAATTGCTGTTAGAAACCGAAACGGCCATTAAAAGAATATTCGATAAAATCCAAAATGCAGAATTAGTTGACGCTGATGATTAAAGCTGATGAACGTGAACTTTTACATCAATATATTCTATTAGATATGGCTATTAGGTCACTGCAACAGGACTATTCTGCTCTTGAAAACTTGAAAATATCTAAAGTTTTTTTTCCGTTTGTCGATGATTTGCTCAAAAATCTACGTAATGATTTTTATAATAAAAAGCGATTGTTAGGTCAGAAGAAAATTAGAGTAGTTAAATGGGTAAAAATAAGTGAGTATTTAAGTGAGGTTACAATCGCTACAAATGGAGAAGATGTTGTACTTCAATATGCTAAACAAGCTCTTAAAACACAAGTAGAGCAACTATTAGTCAGTAACATGAATAAATGACCAGGACTCATTATTTATGAGAGGCCTGTTTTTTGTGCAAGTAAAAAGCCACTCGGTGAGTGACTAATTTTTTTTATTTAATGATGGATGCTCATCGTAACTATTAACTACATCCGGGAAATTTTCTGTTAAGAAGTTATCCCATTTAATTTTATCTAATGTCGCTTTATCAATACTAAATTTCATAACTTCACTATCTTTTTCATTCCCGTATGTATCAACCAGAGGTAACTGCCAATCAACATTAATTCGTTTAATATTATTAACTTTTGAAAGTGGTTCTAAAATTTTAATAGAATCCATCCACATACCGCGTTTCATCATATCTAATGTGAAATTGTCTGAAGCGTTTAATGTTAGATTTAAACTGCTGTCTGTTGCTTCTATTTTTTCAATTACTTTTTTCTTTGAGTTATTATTTTTACCTAGCTTTTCAGTGATAATTTTTTCTACTTCATCTGTTGAAACTTTGTTCCTTATATCTGAGATGTTTTGTTGAATTTTTTCTTTTTGTTCTTTTGATAATTCTTCTCTTTTTGTAATTAAGCCATGTTCCATAATAATATCTGCTTTTTCATCATTAAAAATAATAGTTACTGAAGATTTGGTATCAATACCATCTTCTCCGTCGAAATTTAACGAAACTAATTTCTCGTCAAATTGATTTTCTTTGTCATTTTTAGCTTTACCACCGAAAATTCCTTTTACTTCATCATAACTCATACCCTTTTCAATTTGTTTAAATTCATCAGGTGTTACTGTACCTACTTCTTCTTCACCACATCCAGCCAATCCTAAACTTAATACTAGTGCAGCGCTAAAAGTTAATTTCTTCAAAATTATTTCCTCCATTTCCGTATATTACTAATATATCAATCATTCTAGTTGTTGTCAGCATTGTTTTCGGCGCCTGAGTATAGTGAACAACATATATTTATAGTCCCTCGATTAGAATTTGTAAAATCCACAAATACTAAAGTATGGACATCGAGACATTAAGCAGTAAAGCAACTTACTACTTTGAAACAGTTAAAACTAATTGTGACTTCGTAAAAATCATCCAGTATAAAGGAGAGAAGGGTAATTATTCATTTTATGGATTTTATAAGTGCGTGCGAGGGATTGGGTTAAAGAAAGTTATTTTAACTCCTGACGGCGATTTTGTGGACTTTATCTCGCTGTAATTTGTAGAACTTTGTCGTAAATTGTAGATACTTCGACAAAATTTTTCATTTGGGCTTGTAACCCATTTAAAAATAATGCTTCCAATGCTACCATTAAAGTAACAAATATAAAGAACTCTTGTTCTTAATAAAATGTAAAGGTGGTGCTACTAAATAATCAGTATTAATAAAGATGAAAATAAAAAAACCACATCTCAAGGTGCAACTTGAAATGCGGTAATAATTCGAGTGACATCCACCCATAAACTAAATGTATTGTACCATTTCATCGGTCCAATTAGAAGTGGATGTCCTCATGTAGAGGGAGATAAATTATGCAAAATCAAACTATTGTCCAAAAAGCATTTATTAAAATCATGGAAGAACGAGTTTTCCAAGTAGCTTGGGAGAAAGCTAAAGCAGATGAATTATATGTTAAAGCTATTAAGGAAAAAGAAATAGCAATAGATTTATTAAGAGATTCACTTAAAAATGGTAAACAAAAAAATCTTTTGGATGATTTAGAATCAGTTTGGGAATTTGTAGACAGAGTAATGCAAGAATACGCATACAGACAAGGTTTACAGGATAGCCAGATGATACATAAGGAACTTAATACTTATGGTATTGATGTTTCAAAGGAAAGCATGGACGTAATGTTGTAAATAAATTTAACTTAAACAGTTAAGGAATAATTAAATAATTGCTTGTTATTTTTTTAATAACTAACAAAAAAGTAACGAAAAAAAATAACACAGCGAAGTTACGCGAACTAAATCTCCTTATTTTAAAAATAGAGTAACAAAAAAATGTCTTAATAAAGGCATGAAAAGGTACACGAAATCGATTCCATCATGGAGGGCATGAAGCCTTTTTATTGAAAAAAAGCTACTTTTATCGAGATAAAGATAAAAGTAGTTTTTTCATTTTTTAAAGAGATAATTCATATAATGCAGGGCATAAGGCAAAGGGGGAACGACACTGAACGGAAATGTGACCTATTATTTTGGACACGCATTGACAGGGCAAGGGAGAAAACATTTATATAAAGAAATGATGGAAGAGGCAGAGCTAGTTTATGTTCTACAAGGCGCACCAACCTTTAAAGGATCGGAGCTACTGAAGGAACTCGGGTATTTTTATGTAAAGCAAGGTTTTGAAGTGGAGTGGTTTAAACATGCATTGTTAGAAGATACCGTAGAGGCGGTCTATGTTAGAGGGTGTAATCGATTATTTGTATGGTCATCGGAGTGGGGCATTGAACCAACTTTATTCGGCACGAAGCATCGTGTGCTGTCTTTTTATGATTGTTTAGAAGAAGAACAGCTTGAGGGGGTTGGAGAAAAACTTGCCAATGCGATGAAGGAGCGAGAGCTATTTCGTGAAAAGTGTATTACAATGCTAGAAATCGCTAAAAAGCTACATGACGATTGGGAGGTTGTTACACAAAGCTGTATGGATTGGCAAGCTTTAAATAATCAAGTTGAAAATTTGAAATCGGCTGTTTTTCAATCAATCATACTCAATAAAACAGGCAAGCGCACACACCGATTACTAGGAACATTAACGCCTCAAGGTGCACAAAATACAGTAGAGAGCATAACGAAGAATTTGACTAGAAGGTTGATGATTAAGGGCAAGCCTGGCACAGGGAAGTCTTCGCTTATGAAAGGATTAGCCGACGAAGCAAATGCAAGAGGGCTAGACGCACAAATTGTGTGGTGTGGTTTGGATGCTGGCTCAGTCGATATGGTCATTATTCCAGAACTGAATTTCTGCATTTTTGATAGTACAGAGCCACATGTATTTGATCCACAGGATGGAAGACTAGGCGATGAAATTTTTGATATGGGTCAACATTGCTTACTTTCAGAGGAAGCAGAAGTGAAAATTGAAGAAATTCGTGTGAAATATAAAGCTGCACTACAAGATGCGATGGGGTATGCAACACGTTACGAGGAGGCAGAGAACACGATACGCCTGTTAATGGATCGTTGTTTATCGACTGCGTTGTGGCGTGAAAAAACGGCACCTTTATTCGAAAGATTAACAAAGTGATTTATTCTAATTGTGCGCTTATGCTACACTAGGAGCAAGAATAGTTTTTATAGGAAAGGATGATATGTTTGTCTAAAATATTAAACGCATTTTTAGATGAAAACCTACAAGCCTTACATGATCAAGGCTTATATAATGAAATCGACGCAGTAGAGAGTGCAAACGGACCAGTTATTCAGGTGCGTGGTCAGTATCTTATTAACCTATCATCAAATAACTATCTAGGCTTAGCAACGAATGAAGAATTAAAGCGCATTGCAAAAGCAGCGACAGATAAATATGGTGTAGGCGCAGGGGCAGTTCGAACGATTAATGGTACACTCGACCTTCATGTGAAATTAGAGAAAAAGCTAGCTGAATTTAAAGGAACGGAAGCGGCGATTTCCTATCAATCCGGTTTCAATTGCAATATGGCGGCGATTTCAGCTGTGATGGATAAGAACGATGCCATTCTTTCAGATCAATTAAACCATGCTTCTATTATTGATGGGTGTCGCTTATCGCGTGCCAAAATCATTGCTTATAATCACTCTGATATGGATGATTTACGTGCGAAAGCAAAAGAAGCCACAGTGTCAGGTTTGTACAATAAAGTGATGGTCATTACAGATGGTGTCTTCTCGATGGATGGCGATATTGCCAAGCTACCTGAAATCGTTGAAATTGCTAAAGAGTTTGATTTGATTACTTATGTAGATGATGCGCATGGTTCTGGTGTAACGGGTAAAGGGAAGGGAACAGTAAAGCATTTCGGCTTAGAAAAAGAAATTGATTTCCAAATTGGAACGCTATCAAAAGCCATTGGCGTAGTTGGTGGTTATGTCGCAGGTAAGAAAAACCTAATTGATTGGTTGAAAGTACGATCTCGCCCATTCTTATTCTCGACAGCGTTACCACCAGGTGATGTAGCGGCAATTACAGCAGCTGTTCAAATGCTGATTGACTCTACAGAACTACACGATAAGCTATGGGAAAATGGCCATTATTTAAAAGCGGGTCTTGCAAAGTTAGGCTTTAATATCGGAGATTCTGAAACACCGATTACGCCATGTATTATTGGTGATGAAAAGCTTACACAGGCATTTTCTCGTCGCCTATTTGAGGAAGGCGTTTATGCAAAATCAATCGTTTTTCCAACAGTTCCAAAGGGCACAGGCCGTGTTCGTAATATGCCAACAGCGGCACATACAAAAGAAATGTTAGACGATGCACTAGCGATTTACGAAAAAGTAGGTCGTGAATTAGGGGTTATTCAATAAAAAAACGGGGCTCCTCAGTTGTGAGGTGGCCCCATTTTAATTTGATTTTTGAAATGACGGATAGAATCGCGAAAGTGGCGGATAGCACTTTAATTGTCAATAGCCACTCAAATGAGACTGTTTTTTAAGATTTTGAGTGGATTGCATTCGCTGATTCTAGCAGTTGAATGCGTTCATCTGTCACATTCAATGTTTGTAAAATCTCAACATTATGTTGCCCTAAAGTAGGTGCGGCACTTGTCAACTGACCTGGCGTTTTAGAGAATTTTGCAGGAAAGCCCAGAGTACGCATTTTGCCAGCGGTTGGATGCTCATATGAAAGGACCATACCACGTTCTAAAATATGCGGGTCATTTAATGCTTGATCGTATGAATAGATAGGACTTGAAGGGACGCCATATTCGTCTAATAGCTGTAACCAATGCGTTGCGCTGTGTTTCAAAAGTTCCCTTTCGATGTCTGCTTCTAATATTTTCACATTTTGAGCACGCAAGTAATTTGTTGCAAATAACGGATTGTCTAACCAATCTGTGCGATTCACGACGTTGGTCGCGAAAATTTCCCACAACTTTTGATTACCAGCACCGATTAAAATATAGTCATCCTTCGTTTTAAAGCCTTGATAGGGTGCGGATACACGATGTGCGGTGCCCGTACGTTCAGGCAATTGACCTTTACCGAAATAAGCAGCAGCTTCCCACACAGTCCAAGCAAGTCCAGATTCTACAAGTGATACATCCACATATTGTCCTTCCCCTGTTCGAAGCTTATAAATATAGGCCATTAAAATAGATTGTAGAGCTGTTTGAGCTGCAGCAATATCATTAACAGCAAAACCAACTTTGACAGGTCTACCATCAGGTTCACCCGTCATATGCATTAAGCCACTAAGACCCTGTGCCATAATATCGTAGCCGCCTTTTTGGCTATATGGTCCTGTTTGACCGTAGCCAGAAATGGAGCAGTAGATGAGTCCTGGATTGATTGCTTTTAATGCATCATAATCAATACCCAGTTTTTTTGTCACACCGGGACGATAATTTTCTACAAGAACATCTACGGACTGAATCAACTCTTTGAATAGTTCTAATCCTTCAGGCGTTTTTAAATTGATACAAACACCTTTCTTATTACGGTTGACCATCATATACATATGACTTTCTTCATTAATGAAGGGGCCCATTGACCGAGTATCGTCTCCATGTGGATATTTTTCAATCTTGATGACTTCGGCACCCATATCCGCCAATACCATTGTGCAATAAGGACCGGCAAGTACTTGTGATAAGTCAACTACTTTTAAGCCTTCTAATGCTTGTTTCATATGCCATCAACCCCATTATTTTTCACCAAAGTGACATTGCGCAAAGCCTTCACAGAAGTAGCACCTGCTAATGCCATAGAAACTTTTAATTCATCATATAAATTCGTCATTACTTTTTCGACGCCTTGTTGTCCAGCGAGTGCTAGTCCATAAACGAAAGGACGACCAATTGCTACTGCATCAGCCCCTAAAGCCAGTGCTTTTAGCGCATCCATGCCACGGTAAACACCGCTATCTAAAATTACAGGAATTTGTCCATTCACCACGTCAACAATTGCAGGAAGTGCATCAAGCGAACCAACGACACCGTCTAATTGGCGACCACCGTGATTTGAAACGATAATACCATCTATGCCATTTCCTACAGCTAATTTTGAATCTTCAGGATGTAAAATACCTTTTAGCAAAATAGGTAATGTTGTACGGCGTTTTAATTCACGCACATTTTCCCAATTCAATGTAGGGTGGAACACATTTTGCAACACACCTTGCACATAAGATTCAAAAGAATCATCAGGCAAAGAGGCCATAAAAACAGGATCATTGACATAATTTCCGCGTGCGTAACCAAGTTTTAAAGGGGAAAACTGATTACGTACATCTTCTTCACGCCAACCGAGCATAACTGTATCAACAGTTAAGACAATTGCTTCAAAGCCGGCAGCTTCTGCCCGACTAGCCATGCTATAAGCAATTTCTTCATTTGTCGACCAATATAATTGGAACCATTTCGTCGCATGTGGCGCTGCTTGAGCGACATCTTCAAGTGCGTAACTAGAAACCGTACTTTGAATATAGGGAATTTCTAAATCATCAGCTGCTCGTACGACAGCCAGTTCGCCATCTTCGTGTGCCATTTTATTCATGCCAACCGGCGCAAATAACAATGGTGTTGGGTATGTTTTTCCAAATAATTCAATAGATGTATCAATGTTTGATACATTGTTTAAAAAGCGTGGAATAATAGAATATTTTTCGAAAGCGGCTCGGTTATTACGTAAAGTTTGTTCTCCACCTGCACCAGAACGTACATAACCGTAGGGACCCGCATCCATTTTTTCAGCAACAGCCTTCTCTAAATCGGCAAAGGAAATAGGAAAGGGGGCTTGTGCATTAATATTTTTTAATAGTAAATCGCCATTTGTTGTGTTTGTCATCTTTACTACCTCGCTTATTTATTGAAAATGGGCTTTCTTTTATTTAAAAATGCTTGAATGCCTTCGTTGTAATCTTCAGAGCTAAATGAATCAAGAATCATTTGTGCTAGCTCTTCGTTTTCTTCGGTCTCGCCATCTACAATTGCTTGAATAATTTTTTTAATGCCAGCATTGGCAACAGAAGATTTGCTTATTAAATGACTGGCAAACTGTAATGTTGCTTCTTCAATTTGTTCTGACTCATATAATGCTGTAATTAAGCCAATATTTTTGCCTTCTTCAGCTGTGAAGATATTGGCTGTATATAAAATCTCTTTTGCCTTCGCAACGCCAACAATATTGATTAGTCTTTTTGTACTTTCAAGGTTATAGACAATACCAATGTTGGCAGCCGTAATACCAAGCTTACTTTTTGGCGTCGCTAGCCTGAAATCACAAGCATTGGCTAGTTCTAAACCGCCACCTATAGCTAAGCCTTGAATCATGGCAATAGTAGGCTGTGGGAATTTATAGAGTGCATCAATAGCTTGCAATGCTAAATCGTTGTAAGCTTTAGCGTTTTCAGCTGCATAACGAATATCTAAAAATTCACTAATATCAGCTCCTGAACAAAAAGCAATGTCATTTACTCCGCGCACAATCAGTACTTTAATAGAAGAATCTTCACGTAAACTTTCAAGGTTATCTAAAATGGCTTGGAACATTTCTCTCGATAAGGAATTACGTTTATCAGGACGATTTAACACTAGCGTAGCAATATAGCCATTTTTCTCTACATATATTTCATTTGTCATGCGAATCCTCCAACTAATCTTTCTTTAGTTTTGCAGCAAAGCGGTTACCAAGTGATTGAATACTTTGGACAAGAATAATTAAAATAAAGACAGTTACATACATCACATCAACTTCATAGCGTAAGTGGCCGTAACGATATGCTAAGTCACCGAGACCACCAGCACCAACCATTCCTGCCATTGCAGTTGCCCCAATCAGACCGACTGTTGCAATAGTTAAGCCTAAAATAATGGATGGACGTGCTTCTCGTAGTAATACATGCCAAATAATATGGCGACGTTTAATGCCCATTGCTGTATAGGCTTCCACGACTCCAGCATCCACTTCTAGAAGTGCTGTTTCCATTAAACGTGCTATATAGGGAGCTGTATAGATGACAAGTGGTACAATGACACCTTTTACGCCAATAGTTGTCCCAACGATTAACTTCGTAAACGGTAGGATGAAGAACAGTAAAATAATGAATGGTACAGAACGAACGATATTAATGAGTAAATTGAAAAGTTGATACAAAAATTTATTTTCAAAGGATTGACCAGGGCGTGTTAACACGATTAAAAGCCCTAAAGGAATCCCAATTAAAATGGAGAAGAATAAAGAAATACCGACCATTTGGAAGGTTTCAATCATAGATTTCCCAATAATATGTGACCAATCTGTAAAGAAGTTTTGAATGTTACCCATGTAGTTCGCCTCCCAATTCCTCAATGGCTACGCCGTTTTCTGTGAAAAACGTAAGTGCTTTTTGTACGATATGTACTTCACCGTTTAAATGAACTACGATATTACCGACAATGCCATTTTTTAATTCAATAATATTGGCTGTTAAAATGTTTGGCTGTACATCGTAAATTTTACTTACTTCGGCAAGTAAAGGTTTCCCAGTACTTTCGCCTAGAAAAGTTAAACGAATGACACTGCCTGAAACATTTAACTGCTCGATTAGCGTAGGAGATAAATTACGTTGTGAAATAGTATTTAAAAATTTTCGAGTCGTTGGATGTTGGGGTCTTGCAAAGAGCTCAATAGCAGAGCCGAACTCAACGACCTTACCGTCTTCAAGAACCGATACATCATCGCAAATTTTTTGTATAACATTCATTTCATGTGTAATTAGCAATATCGTAATGCCAAGTTCACGGTTGATTTTAAGTAATAGCTCCAAAATAGCATCAGTTGTTTCAGGGTCAAGTGCACTCGTTGCTTCGTCACTTAGTAAAATTTCTGGCTCTTGTGCAAGCGCGCGAGCAATGGCGACACGTTGTTTTTGGCCACCAGATAATTGACTTGGATAGCTATCTAACTTCTCTGTCAGGCCAACGATTTCAGCGTACTTTGCAACACGATTTTTCACTTCACTGTCGTTATACCCAAGTAGCTTTAATGGTACGGCAATGTTGTTGTAGACGGTTGCCGTTTTTAAGAGATTAAAATGTTGGAAAATCATGCCGATTTTTTGCCGTGTTTGGCGAAGGTCATTTAATGAAAGCGTTGTAATATCCACGTTATCAATAAATACTTTCCCAGCTGTTGGACGTTCTAATAAGTTCACGCATCGAATGAGTGTACTTTTACCGGCACCACTGTAGCCGATAACCCCATGGATTTCACCTTTTTTCACATGAAGATTTATGCCATCAACCGCTTTGACAGTACCTTTTTGCGATTTGAATTCTTTTGATATATTTTGTAGTTGAATCATAGTGTGATTTCTCCTTCCTAAAGGAAAAAGTTACCGTGTAGACGGTAACTTTTGTCGTGTTGTATTACCAGCTTGCGATTACAGAACCATCAAATTCTTCCTCAATAAATTTACGTACTTCGTCCGATTGATAGGCATCAACGAACTTTTTAATCGTTGGGTCTTCTTTGTTTTCAGCACGCACAACAATGTAGTTTACATATGGCGAGTCAGTAGATTCTAAAAGAATGGAATCTTTTTTAGGATTGATACCAGCATCTAATGCAAAGTTTGTGTTAATAGCCGCGACATCTACTTCACTTAATTGCTTTGGAATTTGTGCAGCTTCTAGTTCAATAAATTTGAAGTTCTTTTTGTTTTCTTCCACATCATGAATAGAGGCTGTTAGGCCAGTGCCTTCTTTCAATTTGATATAGCCTGCCTCTTGCAGGACGAATAGGGCACGGGCACCGTTCGTTGGGTCATTTGGTAAGCCAAACGTTGCACCGTCTGGGATTTCATCTAATGATTTATATTTTTCAGAGTATACACCCATTGGATTTAAAATTGTTTTTCCAACAGGCACTAAATCTGTATCGTGATCTTCGTTAAAAGTATTTAGAAATGGTTCGTGTTGATAGCTGTTTGCATCTAAATCCCCCTCTGCTAATGCAGTATTCGGTAAAACATAATCAGAGAAAGGTTTTAGTTCAACCTCTAAGCCATTTTCTTTTGCTACTTTCGCAGCAATCTCTGCAATTTGTTCATGTGGGCCAGATGTTACGCCAACAATGATTTTATTTTCGTTAATAGCCTCACCATTACCTTTGCTGTCTTCCTTACTACCACAGCCGACTAATGCTGCCACCAATGTGAGACTTGCTAAACCTACTAAAAATTTGCTTTTCTTCTTCATGAAAAATGACCTCCAAAGTTGTTTTATCGGTTTTTGAAAATAAAAAAAACTCTCTTACAAACTTAAGAGAGGCTCATGAAAAGAAGTCCTCTCTTATCTTTCAAACGAATAATCGTTTGCAGGATTTAGCACCTTCCCAAAATGGGGGGTTGCCGAGCTTCATAGGGCCAGTCCCTCAGCTACTCTTGATAAGAGATTTATAGTATTTTTGTAAATCCGATAGAACTAATATAATTTATAGGTTATATTAAGTCAATAAATATTTTAAATATTTTATTAAATCAAACTATATTAGATGTGGTTTTGAGGGATAGAAATTGCCTGTAAAGTCGTGAGTGTTGGGCTATGAAAGTCCCTGTTAGTAATATGTGAATATAATTTATTCAGGGAAAGAGGTAAATCTATGTCTGTAAGAGTTAATTATGGGGTAGGGTCATTTGGAAAGGTTATTAGTGCGCGCATTTTAATGGGGACAGATATTATTGAGGGAATTGAGGCTGTATGTGAAGAGAACGGAATTGAATCAGCAACAATTGTTAGCTGTATCGGTAGTTTTCAAAAAAGTAATTTTGTTTATTTAGTCCCGGATGAGACATCGAATATAAAAGTTCGATTTAGTGAAATAATTGAAAAAGAAGGGCCTCTTGAATTTATTCAAGGTTCTGGCGTTATCTGTAAGCGGGATGGCGTATATGAAACCCATTTTCATGGATCGATGAGTGATCAATGGGGAGGTGTGTCTGGCGGGCATTTTATTAAAGGCGGGAATCCTGTTATTACAGCAGATGTTGTTTTAGCAGAAGTACGGGGTGTACAGCATATCCGACGTTTCGATGAAGAAACGGGACATGTTCAATTTTATCCCTTAGAAGAGGGATTAGAGAGTCCCCGAAAAATAAAGGGAAACTTCAATCAGTGGGAGGGTTTCTTCATCCCCCACTGATTGTTAGTTGAACCAATCGGGCATTTACGGTCAGTTGATTGCCCACCTAGTTGATTTGTTCACTTCTCGACTTGTGGTGGGCGTTTTACTGACCGTTAATGCGGGATAAATAAATAAGAACTGTCCAATAGGTGTAACATACGCTGATTGGACAGTCCATCATTCTACTTAAATAAATGTAATTTCTCAATTCTAATGATAGCTTCACGTAAACGTTCTTCGCTGACAAGTAAGCCAACGCGGACATAGCCTTCTCCATATTCACCAAAGCCATTACCCGCGGCAACGGCAATATCAGCGTTGTCGAGTAACAGATTAGCAAATTGCTCACTTGTATAACCTAATGGAACAGGTAACCAAGCAAAGAATGAACCTTTTGGTGCTGTAACTTGCCAACCAATTCGTTTGGCTTCTTCAATGAGAACGTTTCGACGACGCTCATAGGTTGCTCGTAGCACAACTGCACAATCTTGCGAGGAGGTCAGTGCTATAGCGGCGGCCTGTTGTACGGCAGGAAATTGGCTACAAAATAAATGATCTTGAATGATATTGATCGCTTCAATTATTTTAGCGTTCCCAACGGCAAATCCAATGCGCCAGCCGGCCATATTAAAGGTCTTAGATAACGTATACATTTCAATGCCGACATCTTTAGCGCCCTCTGTTTGCAGGAAGCTGACAGGTTTATTGCCATCAAAGCCTATTGCTCCATACGCAAAATCATGTGATACGATGATATTATGTTCTTTTGCAAAACGAACCGTTTCCTCAAAAAATTCTTGTGTCGCTGTACCACCAGTGGGGTTATTCGGATAGTTTAAGTAAAGTAACTTAGCACGGGCTTTTACTTCGTCTGACAAAGCCTTATAATCAGGCAAGAAGTCGTTTTCCGCAAAAAGCGGCATGACATCAAAGTTTACATCACCTAGTACAACGCCAGATAAGTAGTCAGGATAGCCTGGGTCGGGTAATAGCATATAATCACCGGGATTTAAAACAGCCAGAGGTAGTTCAACAAGGCCGATTTTTGTACCGCCAAGAATGGCTACTTCTGTATTAGGATCAATGTCGACGTTGTATTCACGTTTGTAAAAATCAGCAGCAGCTTGACGCAATTCTGCTATACCACGAAATGGAGAGTATTTATGATGTTGCGGATTTTCGGCTGCTTCTTGTAAGGCTTTGATAATGTGTGGTGGTGTAGGCTGGTCGGGATTACCTTGTCCAAGATTAATAACATCTCGTCCTTCTGCAAGGGCCGCGTTGACCTTTTGCACAAGTGCTGCGAAAAATTGTGTTGGGAGTTGCTGTAGTTTTTTTGAGAATTCCATGTACTATCACCTTTTTCAGAATATAATAATTATTGTAGATATGTTGCAAATACTATTACTTTTTTTACGGATTGTCTAGAGGGGGACTGAAAAATGAAAATCGGTTGTATTCAATTAAATGTTGGTTTTGGCAAAGTAGAAGATAATTTTGCTCGGGCAGAGGGAAAAATTCGTGAGGCTGCAAATCTTGGTGCAGAAATTATTGTACTACCAGAAATGTGGAATACAGGCTATGCACTTGAAAAATTACCAGAGCTTGCAGACGTCGATGGCGAACGAACAAAATCATTTTTGCAAAGTTTAGCAAAAGAGCTAGAAGTACATATTGTTGGTGGCTCCGTCTCAACGAAGAAGGGCGATAAATTTTACAATACAATGTATACTTTTGATAACAGTGGGGTGCAGGTAGGAGAGTACAATAAGGCTCATTTATTCCGCTTAATGGACGAGCATTTATATTTAGAAGCGGGTGACGAAATGAATCGCTTTGCACTTGGAGATATAGAGGCTGCAGGTGTAATTTGCTATGATATCCGCTTCCCAGAATGGTTGCGTGCTCATGCATTAGATGGTGCAAAGGTTTTGTTCGTACCAGCGCAGTGGCCAACTCCACGCATTGATCACTGGAAAACATTACTACAAGCACGTGCAATCGAAAATCAATGCTTCGTCATTGCGGTCAATCGTATCGCTAAAAAGGTGGAAAACTTCAACGGTCAATCAATGATTATTCAGCCGTGGGGAGAAGTACTTTGGATTGGTGCAGAGGACGAAGAAGTAGCTGTTATTGATGTAGACTTCTCAATTGTTGATGAAGTACGAGGAAGAATTCCGGTTTATGATGACCGTAGACCTGGATTATATAGCGGCGTTGTTGAGCAATAAAATGATAAAAAGTCTGTCTAAAAAGCTCATTTTTCTCGTGTCCTTCTAGGGCATCCTGGTAGGGTTGTGATGCCCCTTTAAGTAGGCGATCCGCAAGCCTCGCAGATACAAAAGCATCTGCGGGGTTTTGCTATGAAAAAGTTCAATTTTTATCTTCAATTAAAGAATTAGCAAGTAGCATGAACTCAAGTGTAATCCGGTTATGTCCTTTCATGAAATTTTCACCTAGCAAACTTTCAAGCTTTTTTAATCGATGATAGAGTGTTTGCCGAACAATAAATAACTGGTTGGCTGTTTGTTGCTTGGAGCCATTTGTTTGCAAATACACCTGTAGTGTTTCTAACAATTTGCTGTTGTGTTTTTTATCGTAGTCAATACCGGGTTGTAAATAATCTTGTATGACTTCTTGTAAATTCACTTGCATTTGTAATTTATAAATAAGGTGATATAGATGCAAATCATCATAAAAGAATGATGTCGTTTGTACCTTTCGGCAAATATAGAGTGTTTCCAAAGCAGTTTGATAGCTCTTAGGGATTTCCTCTGCATCCGATACAACCTTACCGATAGCTATTTGATAGCCCTGCAACATTTGCTTTTTATAAAATTCAGTTTTCTGAAGTGTAGAAAATATAGTATTTAATTGCTCACGACTAGATTTACTATCTTTGGTATAGAGTAAAATAAAAATAACATAGCTTTTTCTTTCAAATAAAAAGGGGATAAAGCCATTTTGCTCAAATAAGTTTCGATAATATAACTTGCTATACACAATATCTTCTTGAACTTTCATGATTGTACTGGGCGACGATAAAATAAAAATGGTACCACTATAGAAGTGATAGTTAGCATGATGTGCCGCGATGAATTTATATATCTCTTCTTTCGAGAGCTTTTGATCTATCCAATCCGCTAAAATAGTAGCATCCTCAATATCTCTTTTCTCTTCGATATAAAATTCACGCATTAACAGTTGCGCTAAGGCAGTGGCTGTACGATCTAAAATAAGGAGGTCAAATTCTGTAAATAATCTATCTTCTCTATAAAGGGTTAAATGTGCATAATGTTGATCGAGAATGAAGATTGGTTCTCGGTCTTTAATAGAAAAGATAATTTGTGTCTTTAATTCGTTATACATATTTTGTGAAATATCTTCGGTGTTTTGTCCAAGTAATGCATTTTTATTTAACGTTTGTGAATACGACTCTAATGAGGAAATCATTAAATACTGTTGATTCATAATACGGCTATGTAAATCCTGTGTAATACGAACAAAAGGTACTGTTTCATGAAAAACGATTATTGGAAAGCTGTGTTGGTTGGCAAGTGAAATAATCGCTTCTGGTATTGTTTGTAGATATGTTCCGTACTCAATGTAAAGTGCAGCACATTTTGTATGAATTAAAGATTTAACAAAAAATATAAAATCCTCAATGCTGTGCTGAAGGCTAATCCCCGTCGTCAAAACGAGCTCATCCCCTGTTAAGAAGTTATCAATTTGTACTATTTCGATAACATGTGCCCATTTAACAATACTAATAACCCTGCTTCACCAGCAATTACTTCTGCGCTTTGAAAATGTTTACTTTCCAATACATCCTTCACTTGAATTTTATATTGACTCATTATATGCCACCTTCCTAAAGCCTGCTTTTAACAAAGAGGGTTTTTAAATATGTCGAAAAGATTATTTTTAGCTGTTATGTGTTTGAATATCATCTTTAATGTATTTATTTTCTATTTTACATTACGTTAAAAACAAAAGTATAGCATTTTACGGTTTGTCTATTACTTCAACGCTTTGAAAGCTGTAAGATTTTTGGTAAGCGACAATCTAATCTAAAAAAGAGGTGATAGATATGGAGCAACAAACTCATTTACAGAAAGGGTTAAAGAAAAGGCATATGACGATGAGTGCCATTGCTGGGGTTATCGGAGCTGGGCTATTTATGGGAAGTGGCTCAGTCATAAAGTTGGCTGGACCTAGCACAATACACATGTTTGGTCCAGATCAAGCTCGATTCTTTATGAAGGCAAAAACAATTTCAGAACGTTGGCCAGACGAATCTCAATCTCGTTCGCTTTTCCAAGTAATCAAGATTCAACAATAAAATAGATAGATGATTGATATGTCTATATAAAATAAAGGGGTGTGTGAATATGGTTCAAACAAATGTAAAGAGTGATATTTTTTATCACAAGGGCATTTGCCAGCAGTTGAACTAGCCGAAAAGATAAATCAGATGCTCGGTGGAGATTATGTGATCTTCTTCTCAAATAGTGGATCAGAAGCGAATGAAACGGCATTTAAAATTGCTCGTCAGTATCACCAACAAAAAGGTGAGAGTTCTCGCTATAAAATTGTCTCACGCTATCGTGCATATCATGGGAATTCCTTCGGTGCTCTAGCTGCAACAGGGCAAGCAGAACGAAAGTATAAATACGAACCACTGTCTCCAGGGTTTATTCATGTAACGCCGCCTGATCAGTATCGCGAACCGGAGAGTGACTCAGTAGCTCCAGGAAATTTAGCGAGTGTCAAAGCAGTGGATAAGGTCATCACATGGGAGCACAGTGATACAATTGCTGCGATGATCTTAGAACCTATTATTACAGGTGGCGGTGTTATCATGCCCCCCGAAAATTATTTAAAGGGTATTGAGGAAGTCTGTAAAAAACATGGAGCACTTATGATTGTAGATGAAGTCATTTGTGGATTTGGGCGTACAGGTCAGCCATTTGGTTTTATGAATTATGGGGTGAAACCGGATATTATTACAATAGCGAAAGGCATTACAAGTGCCTATTTACCTTTATCAGCAACAGCTGTGAAGCGCGAAATTTATGAAGCCTTCACTGGGAGCGATGTATATGGCTATTTCCGACATGTGAATACATTTGGAGGATCACCAGTAGCGTGTGCAGTTGCTTTGAAAAATATAGAAATATTAGAACAGGAAGCATTATTTGAACGGTCTAAGTTGATTGGGGAAAATACGATGCAAACGCTGCAGCGAGCATTAAAGAATCATCCAAATGTTGGAGATGTGCGAGGCAAAGGTTTATTAATTGGCATTGAATTGGTTGCTGATAAGGAATCGAAAGAGCCGTTACCTGTTGATAAAGTAAATGCAGTGATTGCTGCTTGTAAGGAGCAAGGCGTCATTATTGGCAAGAATGGAGCAACTGTTGCAGGCTTTAATAATGTTCTTACACTATCGCCACCGCTTAATATCGTACAAGAGGATCTGGATAAAATAATAGAAGTAGTAGTCGGAAACATTACGAATATTTGAGTCATCACAAGGGATTAACTGTATAAAACAGTGACAGAAAGCTGCCACTTAAAACCATATGAAAGGTTTCTGGCAGCTTTTATTGAATAGAGGGAAAATGTACATTTAATTAAAGCATAAGAAAGGCTAGACGAAGTATAAGAATCAATAAAACCACTCCAGTTAATAACAGTAATAATAATATGCGCTTTTTTAAGGTGCTGTTCATTTTCTTCCTCCTACTGCTTATAAGTAAACATGTAACCGTTATAGGATTTATGTATGACCATTACAATGCCCATTAACATGAAGTTTGATAGAAGTGAGCTACCTCCATAACTTAAAAATGGCAACGTTACACCTGTTACAGGTAAAAGTCCAAGCGTCATACCAATATTTTGTGTGATTTGGAACGCTAATAAACTGGAAATACCGGCTCCCATTAATGTCATAAATGGATCTCTTGCTTGGACAGTAATAAGTACAATGCGATAAATGACCAAAAATAATAATGCAATCACAAAGGCGCCACCAGCAAAGCCAAACTCCTCAGCAATAGCAGAAAAAATGAAATCTGTATGCTTTTCTGGAACGTAGACATTGTTGTTTAAGTAACCTTTTCCAGTAATTTCTCCTGAGCCAATTGCTAAAAAGCCCTGTCTTACTTGAAAAGAAGAGTCGGGATATTCATAAGGTTGCAGCCAGCCGTAAATACGAGATACCTGATGTCCTGATAATTTTCCTAGTAGTTTCTCTGTAAAAAAATCATTAAATTGCACATAGAGAATAACTATGGTAGTTACAATAACTGCTGGAATAGCAGTAATGACTACAAGTAATTTCGTTTGTATACCTGAAAAGAAAATCATCGGTAAAATCATAGCCATATACAACATAACCATGCCCGTATCCGGTTGCTTGTAAACAACAAGTGTCGGTGGAATAACAATAAGTGCAATTTTAAGGAGTAGACCTAAATCGGTTAAATAAGAAGGTCGTACATGCTTTTCCTGATGAGCCACAATGACCTTCCCGACAACTATTAAAAAAGCAAATTTTAAAAACTCCGAAGGCTGTAGGGATCCTAGAAATGGAACTTGATACCAGGATTTTGCTTCGTTCACAGTACGTGCAATACTCTCGGGTGCCACAATTAACCCAAGGGTTAATAAAACCATTAATCCGTAAAATGGCCAACCGATTTTCTTCAATTGTCCAATATCAAGTGTAGCCACGCCGAACATCATTGTAAAACCGATAAGATAAAAAATACATTGTTTTATAATGAAAGAACTTGTATATTGCTCAAATACTACACTACCTGAATGTACAAAGAGACAACTAATTACACCGAGCAAAAATAGACAAACAAGTAAACTTCCATCCAATTTCTTAAGCTGCATCATTCAAACACCTCCTAAAATGTGAAAATGTGTATATACAACAAAACGTTGGAAATGTGTGGAAGGTTGCTTATTAAGGAAATAGTGAAATTCTTCGAGTAATTTTTACAAAAACATAACACTGGCTTTATATCTTCATACTATGATTATTGGTAAGAGTTGGAGAAGGAGCCAAAGATCATGCATTTTTTTCGTTACATAAAAGTTAAAGATAAGCTACTGGTTCTAATGATTGTTTGTGTATTATCGAATGTTCTACTAGGGGTATTTAGTGTCGATTATTTGCGGAAAATGTCATGGCATGCGAGTGAAAGTTATACCCAGGGACTTGTACCTATTGGATGGTTGAATGGCTTAGAGGAGACGCAGAGACAATTAGATTTTTTAGTTAGTACTAATGGTACTAATCAAGAGTTGGCTGCAATCTTTAAAAAAATTGAGCAGCCTATAGGTCAATTGGAGAAAATAGACATCGATAAAAAGATGAATCATCAGGTGAAAAAGTATAAAACGTTATTAGCGCAGCAAGTAGAACTGATAGAAAGCTATCAGCAATTGGATAACAATGAGCGGACCCAATTTTATGAGCAGTCATTTTTGTCAGTTAGCCAACAAAGTCACTCACTATTAGAAGAAACGCAAAGCTATTTAGTGCAGAGGGCAGAGGAACAACAGCAAGCTTATCAAAAAGATATGAAATTTGGTTATTGGTTACTCGGTGGCGTTTGCCTATTTGTTGTACTTTTAGTAATTTTCATAGGTTTCATCGCTACAAAGGCGATTCATGTACCGACGCGTCAGTTAAAGTCCTTATTAAAACGTGCTGAGCAAGGAGACTTTACAGCGAGTGCAAGTTACGTGGCCCATGATGAGCTCGGGGAGGTTGTGCTGTCCTACAATCAGATGGTCACGGAGGTAAAGCGATTACTTCATACGGTTACGAATAGTGCACAAGAGGTTGAGGGAATGACAGAAATGTTGCAAATATCGTCGGAACAATCTTCAACGACGACACTCAAAATCGCAAAGGATGTGCAAAACATATCTGAGTCTACTAGTGCATCTACTTTGAAATTAGCCTCCAACACAGCATCATTGGAAGAAGTGCTAAATGGTGTACAAGTCATTTTAGAGAAAGTTCAACTTGTTGAGAGTTTTGCTCATAAGACTGCACGCGATGCAGAAAGTGGTACGGAAATTGTGCAAGCAAATTTAGCGCAAATACAGGCCATTAAACATGCGGTAGAAAAATCAAATACAGCTATTTTTAACCTTGTCGAACGTGCGGCGAGCATCGATCATATGGTTGAAGTAATTGAGAAAATCACGGCACAAACGAATCTGCTAGCACTGAATGCATCGATTGAAGCTGCTAGAGCGGGAGAGCATGGCAAGGGCTTTGCAATCGTTGCTAATGAGGTACGCAAACTTGCCGAACAAACGGTTCATTCTACCCAAACGATTACGGCGATTGTACAAAATATTCATGTAGACTCTAACTATGCTGTGCAAATGATGGAGGGTGTTTTAACAGCGACTGAAAAGGGTGTGAATGTAACGGGACAAACAGCAATAAGCTTCGATCATATTTTAGAAAAAGTACATACCATTAAGCCTTATATAATAGAAGTATCGGCTACGGTTCAAGAAATTGCGGATCATACGAAAAAAGTGAATGAAGATGCTGTTATGCTAACCACGTTTTCAAATACCAATGCCGCCTCCACCAAACATGTTGCGCATTTAACGGCAGATCAATTAGCCGCACAGCAGCAATTTCATAACTATATAAAAGAATTACGAAAAGTTTCGAAGGTATTACAAATTGCTGTAAAGCGTTTTTTAATATAATTGAAGCTGTGAATGAAAAAAAGTAAAGCGATATATGTCATGAGATGAAAGGGAACTTTCTTTGCATTATAGAATGCAAAGAAGGTTTCTTTTTTATGTAAAAAAACAGCTTTTGTATTTCTCTGGTGAACAAATGTATTTCTATACTTATTAGGGAACATAATTTCTCCGAGTCCATATATTAATAATAAGGGTTTTTTTGTTAAGAATATGAAAGTTATAAATATTGATGTTGTATTTTTAATATGAACACTTTATAATGAAAATCAGCGAAAGTGTTATTAAATCAATGTTTATATGTATAATATTGTACTTTCTACAAGTACAATTGTTCATAGGTGGAGGTCTTGAGATATGAAAAAGATTATGGTTACAGGAGCCCTTGGGCAAATAGGTTCTGAACTGGTAGAAAAGCTTCGTGGTATTTATGGAGAGGACAATGTGTTAGCTACTGATATTCGGAAGCTTGAACATACAAAGGGTCCGTTCGAAGTACTGGACGTGACGGATGGACAACGAATGCACGATTTAGCAAAGGATTTTGGAGCAGATACGATGATGCATTTAGCAGCTTTATTATCCGCAACTGCTGAAAAAAATCCATTGTTCGCTTGGAATTTAAACATGGGTGGTTTAATGAACGCCTTAGAAGTATCACGTGAATTAAACTTACAATTTTTTACGCCTAGTTCAATTGGTGCATTTGGTCCTTCGACGCCAAAGGATAATACGCCACAAGATACACTACAGCGCCCAACAACTATGTATGGTGTAAACAAAGTAGCGGGTGAATTATTATGTGACTATTATTTTGATCGTTTTGGCGTAGACACACGAGGAGTGCGCTTCCCAGGTCTGATTTCATATGTGACCCCTCCAGGTGGTGGTACAACAGACTATGCGGTAGAGATTTTCTATGAAGCAATTGCGCAAGGTAAGTACACATCTTACATTCAAGAGGGTACGTACATGGATATGATGTATATGCCAGATGCTTTACAGGCTATTGTTGATTTAATGGAGGCTGATAGTAAGAAATTAATTCATCGTAATGCCTTTAATATAACTGCGATGAGTTTTGAGCCATCTCAAATTGCTGCTGAAATTAAAAAGCATCTGCCACATTTCCGTATGAATTATATAGTGGACCCAGTGCGTCAAGCCATTGCTGATAGTTGGCCAAACTCTATAAATATTGAAGCTGCTCAAAGTGAGTGGGGCTTTAAGACGGAGTACGATTTAACAAGAATGACAGCAGATATGCTGGAAAAATTGAAAATTAAGCTTCAAACAAAGGCAATTTCATAATAAATGATTGACGACTCTATTGCATGTGGATGCTGTAGAGTCTTTTTTTATTGAAAAATTCAATATTCTACATAAAAAAGAAAATTTGTGGAATATATAGCGCAAACTTTAATCTGCTAATATAATAGTATTCAGAATATTAATAGTATTCAGATATAAATATTCTATTAATACTTCAACAAGGGATTTGGAAGATTTCACTAGATGAAGGGATGGATGTAATGATGATGCAAGCGCCATTAGTGTTAACAAATTTCTTTAACCGAGCAGAAAGTTACTTTGCTAGAAAGACAATTGTTTCGCGTACAAGCCCACATAAAATACACCGTTTAACGTACGGAGAATGGGCGCAAAGAACGCGCCGATTAGCAGATGCGCTTACAAAACTGGGGATGGAAAAGGGAAAAAAGATGGGTTCTTTTGCTTGGAATCAGCATCGCCACTTAGAGGCGTATTTTGCAGTACCATGCTCGGGTGCTGTTTTGCATATGGTCAATATTCGATTATCCGAGGAGCATTTAATTTATATTATTAATCATGCAGAAGATGAGATATTGATGATTGATGTAGATCTTGTGCCAATCATTGAAAATATTGCATCAGCGTTAAAAACAGTGAAACATTATATTATTATGACGGATGAAGATACATTACCTGAAACGACATTACCAAATGCCTTATCGTATGAGGAAATATTGGCATCGGCAGATGAAAATTTCGCGTTTCCAGATGATATAGAGGAGGAAGCACCTGCTGGGATGTGTTATACAAGTGCGACTACCGGCAATCCAAAAGGAGTCGTTTATTCGCATCGTGGCTTGGTATTACACAGTATGATGCTAAGTATGACCGATTCAATGGGCATTGCTGAGCGTGATGTAGTAATGCCAATCGTACCAATGTTCCACGCTAATGCATGGGGTTTACCGTTTGCAAGTGTTAATGTGGGAGCGACGCAAGTACTGCCTGGCCCACAGTTCACTTCGGACTTAATTTTGGATTTAGTAGAGCAGGAAAAAGTAACGCTAACGGCAGGGGTACCGACAATTTGGCTTGGCGCGTTACAGGAACAAGAAAAGCGTGAACGAGATATTAGTTCGTTGCGTGCAATTTGTTGTGGAGGCTCGGCTTCGCCAACGCGCCTTATTCGCACATTTGAAGAAAAATACGGTATTCCATATATTGTTGTGTATGGGATGACAGAGACAACACCAATTGTAGCGTTATCGAATTACATGTCTTGGATGGATGAATGGCCGATTGAAAAACAAATTGAGTCACGTGCGATGCAAGGTATGACGATGGCTGGCATCGAATCGAGCATTGTTAATGAGAATGGGGAGGTTCCATGGGATGGCGTGACGATGGGAGAATTACGTCTTCGTGGACCGTGGATTTCACACGAATATTATCGTGACGAACGAACACACGATGCATACCGTAATGGCTGGTTATATACCGGCGATATTGCTGTACGGACAGAGGATGGCTTTATCAAAATTACGGATCGTACTAAGGATTTAATTAAATCTGGTGGAGAATGGATATCTTCCGTAGATTTAGAAAATACGTTAATGACACACGAAGCCGTTTTTGAGGCAGCTGTTATTGCGATTCCGCACGTGAAATGGCAAGAGCGTCCATTAGCTTGCGTTGTATTGAAGGAAGGAAAGTCAGCAACAGGTGAAGAGTTACTGGCATTTTTAGAAAGTCAGTTTGCGAAATGGTGGGTGCCCGACGATATCGTATTCTTAGATGAGATTCCAAAAACTTCGGTTGGTAAATTCCTAAAGGCAAAACTACGTGATAATATTGCAGAAATTTATCCCAAATTACGTACACTCGTGTAGGAATAGTAATGCCAAAGTAGGGGCTGTCCAAAAAGTAAAAATAGCATACCATAAGTACTCTTGGTATGCTATTTTTTGGATATAAAAGTAAAAATTCGCGCCGACTACTGCAGGAAACGGTAAACGGATTTTTACCATATACGAAGACAATTGTTATTGTTTGAAGGACTTTTGAGATAGCCTTCTTTTCTAAGTTATTTGTTGAGCATTTGAAAAACTTGTTCAACGTCCTTATCTCCGCGCCCTGAAATGTTAATGATCATACTTTCTTCAGGTGATAGCGTTGGTGCAAGCTTTAGTGCATGGGCAACGGCATGCGAACTTTCCAATGCAGGAATTATCCCTTCAACCTTTGAAAGTACTTGGAATGCTTCTAGTACTTCTTCGTTTGTTACGGTTACATATTCGGCGCGACCAATTGTTTTTAGATGGCTATGCTCAGGACCAGCCCCTGGATAATCTAGACCAGCAGCAATCGAGTATGTTGGTAGTGGATTCCCTTCTGTATCTTGCAATACTAAACATTTGAATCCGTGTAATTCTCCTGGTGTTCCTTCATTCAATGTTGCGGCTTTATCGGGCTCAATACCGATCAATCGAACATTTTCATCTGCGATATATTCAGCGAATGCGCCAATTGCGTTACTACCACCGCCAACACATGCTAGAACAGCAGTAGGAAGTTTTCCTTCTTTTTCTAAAATTTGTTCACGACTTTCACGGCTAATGACCGACTGGAAGTGTTTCACCATTGATGGAAATGGGTGAGGTCCCACAGCTGAACCTAGTAAATAGAAAGTTGTTTCATAGTTTTCTACTAAATCAGCAAATGCTTCATCGACAGCGTCTTTTAGGCGACCTTGCCCTTTATCAACAGCAACTACTTTTGCACCAAGTAGCTCCATACGAAACACATTTAATGCCTGGCGTTTTGTATCTTCTAAGCCCATATAAACGGTACAATCCATACCAAACATTGCACAAGCGGTAGCTGTTGCGACACCGTGCTGACCTGCACCGGTTTCTGCGATTACACGATTAGCCCCCATACGTTTTGCAAGTAGAATTTGACCTAAAACGTTATTGATTTTATGTGATCCTGTGTGGTTTAAGTCCTCGCGTTTCAAATAAATTTTTGCGCCACCCAATTGCTTCGTTAAGTTTTCAGCAAAGTAAAGTGGAGATTTGCGCCCTACATATTCACGGGAATAATAATCTAACTCATTTTTAAAGTCTTCATCTTCTTTATAATTTTGGAAGTTTTCATCTAAAATATTTAATACATTTTGAAGCTCTTCTGGAACGAAGCTGCCTCCAAATTCACCAAAATATCCTTTTTTCTCTGCTACTGTACTCATCTTATCTCGACTCCTCTGTTCTAATTTTTTCCATAAAAAAAGTCACTTCGATCCTTCAGTAAAAGGACGAGTAACCGTGGTGCCACCTTTATTCGCAAAAATTGCGCGCTTTGGTACTCCTATAACGGGGAGTTAGTTCGGCCACACATTTGATGAGGCTGCTCTGAAGTCCATTCACGAGTACGTATTACTGATTTGCACCAACCATCAGCTCTCTTTAAATACAATCGCCCGCTACTCTTCTTCTTCCTTGCATTTATTATTGAAGAGAATTTTAAAATATTTTCAGAATAGTGTCAAGAAAAGAAAAAATAAATCGTGTCATTAACAGTAAAATCGATTTCTTACACGTGCATGAATTCCTGCATAGAAAAAAGACGAATCTTGAAGAAGACTCGTCTCTATTTATAACCACTGAATAAAGTTAAATCAAATCTTTGAAGTTTAAACGTTTGTTCAGTATATACATGATCGGTGCACCGACTGCTAATACAACAAATTCACCTGCAGCGACAGTTAGCCATGTCCAGAAAAATGGTAATTCTAAGGCTAAGTTCAGTTCAAAGGCGATAATGAACATTGTACATGTAAATAGCAATGTGTTGATGACTAAACGTGCCCAAATATTTTTTATCAATTTACAAATAAGGATAAACAACCCTAGTGTAATCATCGAATGTCCAACACCAAATACTAAATCGTAGACGCCAAGAGGTGAAAATATATTTGAGATAAATACGCCAATAATTATTCCAACGGCAAAGCGTGGATTAAAGGCAACTAAATGATTAAACATTTCCGATACTCGGAACTGCACTTCAGTAAATCCAAATGGTGCAACAAGCATTGTAACAGCAATATATAACGCTGCAATAATGCCACTTGCTGCTAAAAATTTTACTTTCATATTCGTTTCTCCTTAGTTTTTTTTCGTGGGATGGTTACGAACCACGGTGCTTTTACACAAATAAATATTTTAGTATAAAACTCAGAAAGAAGTCAAATATCAGAAAAATAAAAGTCTTTTATAAAATATATGTCCAGAATCTAACTTCGCAAAATTGTCATAAAATAATTTGTTGGGTTACTAAAATAATTACATTCTTTAAAATAGCGTAATTTAGCGGTTTAAAGCGACAAATTAAATGAAAAAGTAAAATATTTCGTCAAATATAAAAGTCAGAACATTCATAATGTTGTTGACGAACATCAATAATAACGATAATATAGCGATACATTCACACTTTGCTAGAGTGAAGTGTGATAGATAAGAGATAATAATCGGGGGGATTATTTGTGAAGCGTAATGTGAAAAAGCTTTCGTTCCTATTATTTGGATTAGTATTAATGCTTGCTGCATGTGGTGGCGGTGGTTCTAGTTCAACAGAATCAAAAGGTGACGAAAAGAACAATGCAAGTGAAAGTAACTCTACGGATGAAAAAACATATAAAATTGGGATTACTCAAATTGTTGAGCATCCATCGTTAAATGCCGCAACTGAAGGCTTTAAAAAAGCAATTGAAGATTCTGGCTTAAAGGTAGAATATGATCCGCAGATTGCACAAGGTGATAACAGCTTAAATACGACAATCGCAAATAACCTAGTCAGTGCAAACGTAGATTTAATTTTTGCGAACTCTACACCATCTGCACAGGCGGCAGCTACGGCAACAGGTGATATTCCAATCATCTTTACTTCCGTAACAGATGCTATTGGTGCACAATTAATTGCGTCAATGGAGGCGCCAGGTAAAAATGTCACAGGAACGATTGATTTACATCCTGATACAATTACTAAAACGGTAGCCTTCTTAAAAGATTTAGGTGCCAAAAATGTAGGTATGGTGTACAACGCTGGTGAGCAAAACTCGGTAGCACAAGTAACTGAAGTGAAAAAGGTAATGGGTGAGCAAGGCTTATCAGTAAAAGATGCTTCAGCAGCAACTTCCGCTGATGTAAAACAAGCAGCTGAATCATTAATTGGGAAAGTAGATGCTTTCTATATCATTACAGATAATACAGTTGTTTCTGCTCTTGAGTCAGTGATTGATGTAGCAAATGCTAACAAATTACCACTTATCGTGGGTGAGCTTGACTCTGTGGCTCGTGGCGGCTTGGCTGCATACGGCTTTGAGTACTTTGATATCGGCTATGAAGCGGGCGAAATGGCAGTGAAAATTCTAAAAGGCGAAGCAACACCTGCTGAAACACCGGCTCAATATCCACAAAACTTAAAACTATTGGTGAACAAAAAAGTTGCTGATGATTTAGGTATCGAAATTAAAGATTCTTGGGGTGCAGAGCTTTTAGAAAAATAATGTCCAAAGAGGCATCATATTTAGGTGAAGCGGGGGAGGGATATCCCCGCTTTATCTTCATTTTATACGATAATTTTAGGAGATGATTCGATTATGTTTACAGCAATATTTGGCTCAGTGGAGCAAGGAATCATCTATGCAATTATGGCACTTGGTGTGTATTTAACATTCCGTGTGTTAGATTTTCCGGATTTAACGGTTGATGGAAGCTTTGTAACAGGGGCGGCTACAGCAGCGACAATGATTCTGCTAGGCTATCACCCAATCTTAGCGACTTTAGTGGCAATTGTTGCTGGATTTATTGCTGGATGTATGACAGGAATTCTTCACACAAAAGGGAAGATTAACCCGCTACTATCAGGGATTTTAATGATGATAGCATTATATTCTATTAACCTACGTATCATGGGGTTAACTGCAGAAAATACGATAGGTCGTCCGAATATTCCACTACTGAACTCTGAAACATTGTTTTCAAAGTTTCAAGCGTTTTGGAGTAATTTAGGTATCGATGCTGCACTAAATAACGTATTAAAAGGCATCGGCATTCAGCAAGTACCGTCAACATGGAGTACGCTGATTGTAGTATTATTCATCACGATTTTAATTAAATTAATTGCAGACTGGTTCTTAAAAACAGAAGTCGGGCTGGCTATCCGAGCAACTGGTGATAATAAGCGTATGATTCGTAGCTTCTCTGCGAATACAGACACACTTATTATTCTTGGGCTTGGTCTTTCAAATGCGCTTGTCGCATTTTCTGGAGCTTTAATCGCACAGTATTCAAAGTTCTCTGATGTTAGTATGGGGATAGGGATGATTGTTATCGGTCTTGCCTCTGTTATCATTGGGGAAGCGATTTTCGGAACAAAAACAATTATGCGTACGACTTTGGCTGTTATTGCGGGCGCTATTATTTACCGTATTATTTTAGCGTTAGCATTACGTGTAGATTTCCTTGATTCAGGGGATATGAAATTAATTACTGCCATTATTGTTATTTTAGCGCTTATCGTACCGCAGTTTGTGGATAAAAATAAAGAACGAAAACGTAAAGCAAAGCGTCAAGGGGGAAAAGGTCTTGCTTAAATTGGATGGTATTAACAAAATTTTTAATGAAGGCACTCCAGATGAAAAAATAGCACTTGCTGATATCAATCTTCATTTAAAGCCAGGGGATTTCGTGACAATTATCGGTAGTAATGGCGCTGGTAAATCAACGATGATGAATATGATTTCAGGCGCTTTAACACCTGACTTCGGTACAGTACTAATCGATGGTAACAACGTAACAGGCTTACCCGAATATAAACGTTCTCACTATATTGGTCGTGTATTCCAAGACCCTATGGCTGGTACTGCACCAACAATGACCATTGAAGAAAATCTGGCATTAGCTTATTCGCGAAATAAGAGACGAGGCATACGTGTCGGCGTCGATAAAAAACGCCGTGAATTTTTCAAGGAATCATTAGCGATGCTCGGCTTAAATTTAGAAAGTCGCTTATCAGCGAAGGTTGGCTTACTTTCCGGTGGGGAGCGTCAAGCACTATCTCTTCTGATGGCAACATTCACGAAGCCATCGATTTTATTGTTAGATGAACATACAGCTGCACTTGACCCGTCACGTGCAGAGCTAATTACACGTATTACAAAACATCTAGTAGAAAAAGATCACTTAACTACGCTAATGGTCACGCACAACATGCAACAAGCGTTAGACTTAGGAAATCGCCTCATTATGATGGATAAAGGTCAAATCATTTTAGAAGTTGGCGAGGATCGTAAGCATGAACTAACAATTCCAGATTTAATGGCAGAATTTGAACGCATACGTGGCGAAAAAATGAACTCCGACCGCGCATTGCTAGGATGATTTTAAACGCTCATACCTCGGTATGGGCGTTTTTTGTCGATATTTTTAAAAAGATGGGTGATAAACAAGTAAAAGTTATCGATAAAATCAGAGTTTGTTTCGATAAACTATATAAAATTTCGAATTTGCGTAAAATTATCTGATAATTCAGTGGTGTTATCATAGGGTACTTTATAATGAAAGAAAGGAGGTGAGAGAATGTTACTGAAGCAACGAGAAATTTCTTCAAAGCAATTAATGTTAGAGATGATTGAAAGAAGATTACCTAAATCTCACTCAAAGTATGCCTACTTTCAAGAGGTATTGAATAGAACACAAGCAGGGTTTGCAGGTGAACAGCGAGTGGATCGAGAATGGTGTGATATTTTTATAAAGCATAAGCATTATATTTTACATGATGTAGAGCTTATAAATGAAAGAGGTTTCTCACATCAAATGGATACATTATTTATTTGTCAATATTTTGTATTAGTTATTGAGATTAAGAATATCGTTGGGCAAGTCAAATATATGGAAGATAATCATCAATTTATTAGAATAACTTCGGACGGAAGAGTAGATGGTTTTAAAAATCCATTTGATCAAGTGAAGCGTCATGCTAGATTTTTGCGGGAGCTTTTTCATGAAAATGAATTAGATATCCCTATCGTTTGTCTGATTATTTCAGCAAATCCTAAGATGATCATGACATCAAATTTATTGTCAAAACCGATTATTCACGTTAGTGGGTTAGCTGAAAAAATAGGGCAATTGTTTCAACGCTATCAACAACTCTGTATAAGTGAAAAGTGTTTGAAGCAAGTTGCACAACAAGTTCTGGAAAGGCACAGGCCAACACAATGGATACCGGATATTGAGTTGGATGAGTTAAGAAAAGGAGTATTATGTCCACGATGCGACTATCAGCATATTATGCGCTATCACTTTGGAAAATGGCATTGTGAGACCTGCCGATGGAGTGATAGAGCATCAATACTATTGGCTTTAAACGATTACAGGTTAATTGTAGGGAATACTGTTTCTAATGGAGAATTTAGAGGATTTTTTGGAATCCATTCAGATAAGGCAGCATATTATTTACTTAAACATTTAAAGTTCGAGGTGATAGGAGCAAATAAAAATAGGCGTTACATTATTCCAGAGAGATTGTTAGATTATTGATTAGGCGACACGAGCTATCAGAGCGGTCAGATAGTGTCGCATGTAAGGTAGATGTCGATATTTTTAAAAAGTTGGGTGATAAAATCAAAAAGTTGGGTGATAAACAAGTAAAAGTTATCGATAAATGCGTAGTTTGTTTCGATAAATAAAGAAATCCACAAAAAAATCACACTCACATACAATGCAAGTGTGACGAAATATCTTATACTAACAAACCAAACAATTGTAGGTCATTATTTACTTCTTTATAGTTGAAGCCAAACTCTTTCATGCGTGCCAGTAGTCCTTCATAGTCGTCACGATTGCCAAGCTCAATACCTACCAGTGCAGGACCACTTTCCTTGTTATTTTTCTTCGTATATTCAAAAGTGGTAATATCATCATTTGGCCCTAGGACACTCGTTAGGAATTGGCGAAGTGCGCCAGCTCGTTGTGGGAAACTAACAATGAAGTAATATAGTAAGCCTTCATGTATTAAAGATTTTTCTTTAATCTCTTGCATACGACCAATATCATTGTTGCCACCACTGATGATGACAACGACTGATTTACCTTTAATTTCTTCTTTATAGTTATCCAGTGCAGCTACTGACAAAGCACCCGCAGGCTCTGCGATAATGGCATGTTTATTATATAAATCTAATATAGTTGTACATACTTTGCCCTCAGGGATTAGCATAATATCATCTAAATAACGGCGACAAACATCGTATGTGTAATTACCGACGCATTTTACCGCAGCACCATCCACGAATTTGTCAATCCAGTCAAGTGCCACAGTACCACCCTCTGCGAAGGCAGCTTTCATACTACCAGCACCTGCAGGTTCAACTCCAATAATTTTAGTATTTGGGGATAGATTTTTCACATATGCAGAGACACCTGACATTAAACCTCCACCACCGATACTACCGAATATGTAGTCGATTGGTTCTTCTATATCATTCATGATTTCAACAGCGACAGTTCCTTGTCCTGCAATGACATCAAAATCATCAAATGGGTGGATAAAGATTTTTTCTTGCTCCTCACAGTAAGCCAATGCGCTCTCTGCTGAATCATCAAATGTATCACCAGCTAGAATAATTTCTACGAATTCACGGCCAAACATACGCACTTGGTCGATTTTTTGCTTTGGTGTTGTTTGAGGCATAAAGATGCTCGCCTGAATTTTCAGTTGAGCACAGGCATAGGCAACACCTTGTGCGTGATTACCCGCACTTGCGCACACAACGCCCGCAATACGTGCTTCTTCCTCAATTTTTTTGATTTTATAGTAGGCACCGCGAAGTTTAAATGAGCGTACATGCTGTAAATCCTCACGCTTAAAATAAATATTAGCTCCGTATTTCTCGGATAAGTAATCGTTTTTTTGTAGTGGCGTATGCACAACTACATCTTTTAAAAAATGATGTGCAATTAAGATGTTCTCAACTTGCACAGTTTTAGTATCAGCAACTTCCATGGCATTCATCCTCCGTTTTACGTGTAAAACATTCATTTATGATAGCATATTTTATTGGGTTTTTGTTATTAATTTTTAGTAAATTCTAAATTTTCGGTGTCTATTTCAAAGACAAAGCAAACCGCAGTCAACACAAACTAAAGAATAATTTGATTTATTCGAGAATAATTGTTTATTCTCCGAGTTTTATTGAAATATCATAAAGAACAGCGGCCAGCATATATTAGACTAGCTTAGGGCAAGTAGGAGGGTAAGGTATTGGAAATTATTCATGGAATTCTATCTACATATATGCAATTTTTCGATTGGGAGATGTGGCGGAAAGTTTTAGCTGATCCTGTATCGTGGGGATTAATCTCATCACTAGTCATCATTGAGGGGTTGCTATCAGCTGATAATGCACTCGTACTAGCGGTGCTTGTTAAACATCTACCAAACAAGCAACGAAAAAGAGCATTAATGTATGGAATGCTAGGAGCTTATTTTTTCCGTTTCTTATTTATTGGAATAGGTGTTTATCTTGTGGAGTTTTGGTTTATCAAAGTGTTAGGGGCCATGTATTTAGGATGGATTTGTATTGCTCATTTCTTAAAGGTAGGGGAAGAAGATAGCGTCAAGGAAGTAAAAAAGACGGGGATAATGGTTCGTTTGTTTGGGGTATTCTGGGCCACAGTCATTTCAGTAGAACTCATGGATATTGCCTTTTCAATCGATTCTATTTTTGCTGCTTTTGCGATATCCGACCAAGTTTGGGTGTTATTAGTTGGGGGAATGCTAGGGATTTTAATGATGCGTACAATTGCCGGGGTATTTTTAATCCTTATTGAAAAAATACCTGAACTAGAGGCAACAGCATTTATCATTATTGGTGTTATTGCCCTCAAAATGCTAGTTACCGTATTTGGCGTGCACGTTCCACATTATATGTTTTTTGCCGTATTGCTCTTTGCGTTTGTTACGACAATGGTTGTGCATGTGGTAAATAAATTAAAAGTAGCTTAATTGAAAAGTGGCTCTGTCCTCGTATACTTAGGAGGGCAGAGCGGTTTTTTTGTTTATCTTACATATTGATCTGGGTTAACAATATAGAACTTTTCAGTATTGAGCCAGCTTTCGCTCATTGGCTCGCCGTCATCAATACGTTTTTCTGTTTCCTGCATCATCCAACCTGTTTGGGAGGCATGAGCTTGTAACGCTCTTACTTTATCCATTTTCATTTCACTGATATCTAATTGCAGATGTGGCTCGCCATTTTTTTCAATTGTATCATTGGCGAAAGCACAGCCTAAAATCTGCGGACGCGCTGCTTTGGGCATACGACGAACGGCTTCGACAACAGCACGCGCAGTTGCTTCATGATCTGGATGTACTGCAAAGCCAGGGAGGAAAGTGAAGATAAGTGATGGCATTAATTCTTCAATTAAGCCCTCAACAAGCTTCACCATTTTTTCATCATCTTCAAACTCAATTGTTTTGTCTCTTAAGCCAAGCATGCGCAAATCTTGAATGCCCATCGCTTCTGCAGCAGCAACAAGTTCCTTACGACGAATTTCTGGCAATGATTCGCGCGTTGCAAATGGTGGATTTCCTAAATTACGACCCATCTCACCTAATGTTAAACAGGCATATGTAACAGGTGTATTCATTTTCTTTGTATAATAAGCTATCGTTCCAGCAATTGAGAAAGCCTCATCATCTGGGTGAGGGTAAACAATTAAAATATGACGCTGTGGTTGTAAATTCAAATAGTCGTCCCCCTTAATAAGTAAATGGCGTTTCGCTAATTTCAAGTGCAATCGCCAATTTGCCAGAGTAGTCTAGTCCAGCCATTAATAAACGGCCTAAATCATCTAATTCATAATGTGTAATGCCTTGGGCGTAAACCCATCCATGCGCCATTTTCAAACCAACACGATGCGGTGAATCATCCACCACTTTAGCTAGTTCATAATTGATTTTTGCATTGCGAATAAAAGCACCAGCATTAAAAAATTTCTCATCATAGTGTGCTGCATAAGAACCGTTTGTCGTCTCAAGATGAATGTAAACGTCTTTGTTGGCGAAAGAATTTAATAATTCTTGCAACGTCTCTACCTGTATTTCCTGCATCTTAACACTCCTTTCACGATCGTTTCCCTTTTAAGTATAGTCAAAAAAAGTCACAAAGGGAAATTGAATGCCCTTTTATCTGTCAAAAGATAGTTTTTTCTATGCATAAATTTGGATATTTCGATATATTGAGATAATTTTATAATCCAATAAAGTTAGAATTTATAAGATCAAATACTTGAATTAATTATATTAATGTATCAATATAGGACACATGAAAGTTGAGTCATACAAATCGAGTCGCTTGTCGCTACGATTTGTATGCGGTTTCATAATTTATAATGTTGGGAGATTTAAACTATGATTTATGCAAATCCTAATACTCCAGGAGCAGTTGTAAATTTCAAAGAGAAATATGATAACTTTATCGGTGGCGAATGGGTCGCTCCAGTCAAAGGTCAATATTTTGAGAATAAAACACCTGTAACAGGTCAAGTATTCACAAAAGCAGCTCGTTCAACTGTTGAAGATATTGAATTAGCACTTGATGCGGCACACGCAGCGAAAGATGCATGGGGGAAAACTTCTGCAACAGAACGTGCAGCTATTTTAAATAAAATCGCTGATCGCATTGAAGAGAATTTAGAAATGATCGCTGTCGCTGAAACTTGGGACAACGGTAAAGCCGTGCGTGAAACATTAAATGCTGATATTCCACTTGCAGCTGACCACTTCCGTTATTTCGCAAGTGCCATCCGTGCGCAAGAAGGACATACAACTCAATTAGATAATGACACAGTCGCTTACCACTTCCAAGAGCCACTGGGCGTTGTTGGTCAAATCATTCCTTGGAACTTCCCAATATTAATGGCTGCTTGGAAAATCGCGCCAGCACTTGCAGCAGGTAACTGTATCGTTATGAAGCCTGCTGAGCAAACACCAGTATCGTTATTAGTTTTAATCGAAACAATCCAAGATATTTTGCCAAAAGGTGTACTGAACATCGTGAACGGTTTCGGTATTGAAGTGGGTAAACCACTTGCAACAAATAAGCGTATCGCTAAAATTGCCTTCACTGGTTCAACCGCTGTTGGTCGTCAAATTATGCAATACGCAACTGAAAACATTATTCCAGTAACATTAGAACTTGGTGGTAAATCACCAAACGTCTTTTTTGAAGATGTGATGGCTGCTGATGATGAATATTTAAATAAAGCAATAGAAGGCTTCGTAATGTTCGCTTTAAACTCAGGTGAAATTTGCACTTGTCCTTCTCGTGCCCTTATTCACGAATCAATTTACGATCAATTCATCGAACGTGCTCTCGAACGCGTAGAAGCAATTAAAATCGGTAACCCTCTAGATACAGAAGTGATGATGGGTGCTCAAGCTTCAGAGCAACAAAAACAAAAAATCCTTTCTTACTTACAACTAGGTAAAGATGAAGGCGCTGAATGTTTAATCGGTGGTGAAGAAAATGTTCTAGACGGTGACCTTGCAGGTGGTAACTATATTAAACCAACAGTGTTCAAGGGTCATAATAAAATGCGCATTTTCCAAGAAGAAATTTTTGGTCCAGTACTTGGTGTAACTACATTCAAAGATTTCGATGAAGCAATGGAAATCGCAAATGATACAGAATATGGTTTAGGTGCTGGTGTTTGGTCACGTTCTGGTGACACAGCTTACCGCGCAGGTCGCGCTATCCAAGCTGGTCGTGTATGGACTAATACGTATCACCAATACCCAGCTGGTGCTGCATTTGGTGGCTTCAAACTTTCAGGTATCGGCCGTGAAAATCATGCGATGATGCTTGATCACTATCAACAAACTAAATGTATACTAGTTAACTATAAAGAAGAGGCTCAAGGTTTCTTCTAAGTTTAGAGGATGGATAAGTACATGGTAGAACAAGTGATTGCCACTAAAGAGGCTTTAAAATTAATAGAGCTTATTAAGAGTAGACATGGTGCTATCATGTTTTATCAATCTGGTGGCTGCTGTGAAGGCTCTGTACCGATGTGTTATGTAGAAGGAGATTTTAAGCTCGGAGATAACGATATCTATCTTGGTACAATAGGTGACGTTCCTTTTTACATTCACAGGGCACAATATGAGTATTTCAAACATACGCAATTAATTATTGATTCGATGGTAGGTAGAGGTGCAAGCTTTTCTTTAGATAGTGTAGAGGAAATGCACTTTATCACGAAATCAAAAGTGTTCACAGCAGATGAGTATGAAGAAGTAAAAAAACTGTTTTAACATAGTAAAGAAAGCCACGATTCTCTTTTATGACGGAGAATTGTGGCTTTTTATGATGAATTTGTTGATAAGAGGTATGTATCTTTTAATACCGATCGAGTTTTCGTTCAATGGAATCTAAACGATCGTTAACATACTGTAATTGTTTACACATTTGTTTAAATTGCTGACTTTGATCTTGTGAATAGGAAGTTTTTAATTGTGCCGCTTCTTCTTCCTCTTGTAAAGCTAATATCGTGGCGAGGGTTGATAGTGAATAGCCAAGTGTTAGTATAATGGAGGAAATTACTTCAACTTTAGAAGCGGTTAGTTCCTCAGAAATGAATCCTGATTCTTCATTTGCATCTTCAAATTTGTGTTTTTTCATATTGATCCCTCCTATATACAACTAATATATGGCATATAGTGCGTTAAGGTATCTTGTCCTATTTTTTAGTTTATTTATAAAATTCTAAATTTTCGATAAAAATTATTGATTTTTCGAGAAAAATATAGCATTATAATAGGAATGAAAATTGGTTTTGAGGGGGATTTGTGTGAATAAGGGGTTTAAATATTGTAAGGAATCAAGAGTGATGCGGACTAGTCGAGTTTTTCCGAATGATGTTAATAATCATAATACACTTTTTGGTGGACGCTTAATGAGTGATATCGACCAAGTAGCTTCGATTTCTGCTGCAAAGCATAGTCGTAGAGATTGCGTGACAGCTTCGACGGATTCTGTGGATTTTCTGCATCCTATTCGCCCGACAGACTCGGTGTATTTTGAGTCGTATGTTTCATGGACAGGAACGTCTTCTATGGAGGTATTTGTAAAGATTATTTCGGAAAATTTGAAAACAGGGGAGCGCAAAGTGGCAGCAACTGCTTTATTAACCTTTGTAGCATTAGATGAAAATAATCGGCCAGCAACAGTTCCACGCGTTATTCCAGAAACTGTTGAGGAGACAAAATTACATGAAACTGGGTCTGAACGTGCAAAAGTACGAACTGAGCGTAAAAAAGAAAGTAAGGCGTTGGCTAGTTTTATTTCGATGAACGATCCTTGGGATTATCGGCTCGAACTGATGGAGAACTACATTTAAAAAGGCATCTGATTAGTATAAAAATCTGCTAATCAGATGCCTTTCTGTATGGCTATTAAGATGATTTACTCAATGTCGTTTATAAATAGTCGATCCTAAAGGGACTGCCAATGTTTAATAGCTTGCGCAACTGTGATAGCTCATGAGGAATCAATATTTATATCAACAACTTAAATTAGATTTCTGTCACTGTTACTTGTGGTGCACCAAAGCGTGATTTTGCCCCATGCATAACCGGACCAACATAGTCATTTAACGCCCAACCATGAGCAATTGCAGCTGAAACGAATTCTTTTGCTTCAATAACAGCTTCTTTTACCGATAAGCCGTTTGCAAGGTTAGCAGTAATAGAAGCTGCAAATGTACAACCAGCCCCGTGATTATAAGTTGAAGCCACTTTTTCCGATTCTAATAAATAGAATGAAGTGCCATCAAAGAATAAGTCTGTAGCTTTTTCAGTAGCTAATGCTTTACCGCCTTTTATCACGACAGCTTTAGCACCTAGTTCATTAATTTTACGAGCAGCTACTTTCATGTCCTCGATTGTTTTTGGTGTACCCGTACCCGCTAATTGACCAGCTTCGAAAAGATTCGGTGTTGTGACAGCAGCAAGTGGTAATAGATGTTGAATCATTGCATCTGTGTTACCTGGGTTTAGTACCTCATCATCACCTTTACATACCATAACGGGATCAATCACAACGTTTGTAGTACCAGATTTTGCGATTGCCTCGCCAGCAATACGAATGATTTCTTCTGTTGAAAGCATCCCTGTTTTCACAGCATCAATGCCTGTTGAAAGTGCTGTATCAATTTGTTTTTGTAATAGCTCTGTTGGTAATGGCGTTACATTATGTGTCCAACCGTTTGGATCCATTGTTACGACTACTGTTAGTGCAACCATGCCGTATGTGCCATGTTCTTGGAATGTTTTTAGATCGGCTTGCATACCTGCGCCGCCTGATGTATCTGAACCAGCGATTGTTAATGTTTTTTTAAGAGCCATGTGAAAGATCTCCTTTATAATAAAAGTTTTAAAGTTACCGTCTAGTATAGTCTGATTCTGATTCTATAAAAATAGTCAGAAATCAATATTTTTATATGGTCAGTATAATCTTGAGCTTGAATTAGGCACTACTTTTTTGTACCGTTGTAGTAAAGAAAGGGGCATTTAATTGCAATGAAACAAGTTTACCCGAATGATTGGCAAACAATACTTGCTGATGAAATAAAAAAACCATACTATCAAACACTACGTCAATTTATAGCAAATGAATATTCGACTGAAACAATCTATCCACCGATGAGTGATGTCATGAATGCATTTTATTCAACAGCCTATAGTGATGTGAAGGTCGTGATTTTAGGACAAGATCCCTATCATGGCCCCAACCAGGCACATGGTTTAAGTTTTTCTGTGAAGCCAGGCATTCCTCATCCACCAAGCTTACGCAATATGTTACAAGAATTACAGGATGACATGGGTTGTCCAATTCCGCAGGATGGCACGTTAACTAAATGGGCACACCAGGGCGTTATGCTCTTGAATACAGTTTTGACAGTACGTGCAGGACAAGCGCATTCTCATAAGGAACAGGGATGGGAGCAATTTACAGACGCTGTAATCGAGAAACTTGCTTCAAGACAAAAGCCGATTATTTTTGTGCTATGGGGTAAACCAGCGCAACGAAAAAAACAACTCATTCGAAAATATTCAACTCCCCATGTTATCTTAGAAGCACCTCATCCGAGTCCACTAAGTGCATATCGTGGATTCTTTGGGAGTAAGCCCTATTCAAAGGTAAATGGACAACTATTGGCATGGGGTGAGAAACCTATCGACTGGTGTTTAGCGTAGATTGGCACAAATCGTTTACTTTATACACTGTAAAAATCATGGTACAGTTAATAGAGAAGAAAGAGAGGGACAACGATGCAGGTAAATTGTTTCAAATGTCAATATTTTAAAGTAACATGGGACCCGCAATCTCCACGTGCCTGTGTAGCATACGGCTTTAAGACAAAGCAAATACCATCCGTTGTCGTCAAACAATCCTCTGGAACGAACTGCTTAAAACTTGTGCCAAGAGAAGAAAGTGGGAGAGCGCAATGATTTCTTATCAAGCCGTATTACTGCAACTTGAAAAACAATTAGCTGATGCAAGAAATACAACAAATGAACAACAAATACGTGAGAGACTAACAGCTATTCGAGCGTTATGTGACGTTGTGTTAGATTTTACTGTTGAGGTTCCAAAGGCGCAACCAAAACATTTGCCACAGTTGTTAGCGACAGAAACTACACCAACAAGTTTATACACAGCGAAAATTGAAGAGGATGACGGCGCAAACGGCGATTCGATTTTTGATTTTTAAGCGAGGGTAATGAAGAATTAGTCTTGTTTTAGGGTTGCCATGGAAACTCAAATATCGAGAAGATCGAGTAAATAAAAGGTAGGGACAACGAGATGAAAAGATTTATTGTCACAGGTGCACTTCACGGTTTCTTAGCAGTAGCTTTTGGTGCATTTGGTGCACATGCATTAAAAGAAATATTAGACGATTATGGACAAGGTATTTGGGAAACAGCAGTACAATACCAAATGTTTCATGCGACAGGTCTACTTGTAATTGGTCTATTAATGAGCACAAAAATACTAGGTGAAGTAAAACAATTAAATTTAGCTGGTATTTTCTTTAATTTAGGTATAGTCTTTTTTTCCGGTAGCTTATATGTGTTAGCATTAAGTGGCATTAAAGTGTTAGGTGCTATTACACCAATTGGTGGTGTGCTATTTTTAGCTGGATGGGTACTTATTCTACTAACTGCTCTCAAACATGCAAAATGATATATTTAATCACTCCTTCACAATTAAATGTGAGGGATTTTTTTGTTGTGATTGGTCATTGCTCACAATTTATCCACTTTGGCCATATACATTACAAACTCAATTCCTATTGTTTTTGTAAGGATTTATGAGGTACACTATGTTTACCAGAATAATTAGACAAAAAGAAAGTTGGGATATGCTATATGGAAAGATTATTTACATTACTCGATGAAAACTTTGAAGAAATAGTAGCAATCCGGCGTCAACTACATGAGTATCCGGAGATATCTTTTGAAGAAGTGGAAACACCAGCATATATAGCTGCTTTTCATAGAGCATTAGGGCATGAGGTACGTGAGCGAGTAGGAGAACGCGGTGTTGTTGCAACATTGCACGGTGCGAAACCAGGAAAAACGGTGGCGTTACGAGCTGATTTTGATGCGCTAGCGATTCAGGAGGAAAATGATGTTCCTTATAAGTCGAAGGTAGCTGGCAAAATGCATGCATGTGGTCATGATGGACATACAGCTACTTTGCTTGGGTTGGCGAAGGCATTGAATGCCATGAAAGATCAACTCGCTGGTAATGTAGTGTTTATTCATCAGCACGCGGAGGAAATTGCGCCAGGTGGGGCCAAGCCGATGATTGAAGATGGCTGTTTAGACGGAGTGGACGTGATTTTCGGTACACATTTATGGGCGCCAACGCCACTTGGTGATATTTTGGTGCGTGATGGGGCTATCATGGCCGCTGCCGATAAGGCGGAGATCCTTATTCAAGGGAAAGGTGGTCATGGTGCGGAGCCGCATCATTCAGTTGATGCTGTTGTACTTGCCTCACAGTTTGTCATCAATGCTCAGCAACTTGTATCTCGTCGTATTGATCCATTGAAATCAGCTGTTTTAACTATTGGTCATTTTGAAGCGATTAATCCGTTCAATGTTATTGCAGAACGGGTTGCATTAACTGGGACAGTGCGTACATTTGAGGAGCAAGTACGTACGCAAATGGAACAGGAGCTGGAGACGGTATTAAAGGCGACTTGCCTGGCCTTTGGCGCCAGCTATGAATATCGTTATACTAGAGGGTATCCACCAGTCTATAACCATGTGAAAGAAACAGAATTTGTTGCACAGCTTGCGGTTGACGTGCCAGGGGTTGAAAATGTCATTACATGTCCACCATTTATGATTGGTGAAGACTTTGCATATTATCTCGAAAAAGTACCAGGTACATTTTTCTTCACAGGCGCAAAAAAGCCTGAGTGGGAAACAGCTTATCCACATCATCATGCACGCTTTGATTTTGATGAACGTGCAATGTTGATTGCGGCAAAAACATTAGGAAAAGCAACTTTGCAATATTTACAAGATAATAATTAAAAAAATGCTGTCCAATTTTTTTGGACAGCTCATTTTTGGTTATGGATTTTGGTTAAAATAAGACATTTCCTCATCGTATTCGGCAAAATCAAAATAAATCATTGGGAATAAGAAACGGTGATTGGATTTCAGCTCACGTAAAATTACATGATCCCGTCCTGCAGCTTCTACTACACCTCTTACGGTCTTCGTATTCTTCCCTTGTTCTATAGCATGCTCAAAAGAAAAGTGAAAAGTACCTGGTTTACCGCGATTCAATCGTAAAATGTTTTCAATATACGATTCCTCACGTCCGGGTGGCCGTCCGCTTGGAAGCGTCACTGCAGGAGGAGTCATTTGTTGCTGTGTTGTCGGTGTCCAATAGTAAGGCATCATAAGTAACAACCTTCTTTCAATTAAATTTGTGGACAATCACTTTCGGTTGGCGAGAAAAAGCAATGCGATTTAAAACGACCTGTATTCCATTGACCATACCATTGCGCAGGGCAGTCACCCGTTGGCATGAAAAACCAAAGTGATCGGGTAGCTGGATGAAATCTTTCCCCTTGAATAACTCTTTTCGCTAATCTAATATCCTGGGACCGAGCTCGTTGATAAAAATAGCCCTTTGTTGTTGCTTCAAAGCCTCCAGGACGCTGGAAAACCATTTGCTCAAGCGTTCGAATATCACCAAAATCGAGACAATCTGCTCGGACACGATTGACGCCAACATTGCCGACCATGAGCATACCTAATTCCCCTTCACCTTCCGCTTCGGCACGCATAAGCCTTGCGAGCAGAGCTGTCTGTGCATCATTCGTCTTTATAACAGCGATTTTCATACCTCCTCGCAGACAGTATATGCATGAAGGTATTGTAGACATGTTCAATTTTGATGAGAAAGAAATGCACGTTTTGAAAATATTAAGCATATATTAGTAATAACGAGTGGTCTGCATTACAGGCCAAGGATGTCCATAGTATGGAATTTTTTTTATTAAATATGGGTAAATATAGAGTAAGGAGATTTTTGGGGGAACCTGAGATAGATAATTTGCATGTGTATTGAATACATGTGAGGTGACAAGAGATGGAGATTGGTGTATGGATTGGTATTTTTTTTAGTGCAGTACTAGCATTTTTGCTAGGCGATTTTTACGGTCAGCCGCTCCATTGGTATCTATTCATTTTAATAATTGCCGTAGGTTTTTTCATTAATACGATAATCTTAATTTTGAAAGTAAAGGACGAGAGCTCATGAAATATTGGATGTAGTGGAGCGGATATCTTAGAAGGTTATGAGCAAACGTCCTTTGTGAATCAATGAAAAAGAAAGCAGAAAAGTGTCATCGCAGAGGGATGGCTTTTTTTGCTTTTTGTTATTTTTTGTGATGAAAAATTGGAAATACTTAAATATTGCAAGTATATTGAAAATAGATTGTGACATACTAAAGTGGAAAATAATCATTGCTTTCATGAAGGAGTGTTACAATGCGTTTCTTTAGTATGTTCGTAGCAATTATCATAAGTGCATTCTTGGCCATTGGAATAGCAGAATACTATCAACAACCATATGATTGGAATATAATTATTCTTATGGTATTTACAGGATTTTTTATCCATATAATTATTTTATTCTTAGAATCGGAGAATGGCGAGGAGAACGAAGCCTAAATCTAAAAATGCGAGTCCATATGAATGGACTCGCATTTTCATTTCAAAGTTGTCGCGCAGCACGTTCGAGGTCTCGTAAGTAAATGTAATGTTTACTTCAAAAGACTATCCGTAGCGTAAAGACGTGACGTTTTTATCGACAAGTACTTTTCTAATTAGACAGTTAAGAATTTCACTAATTTTTCGTTATCAAGTAAGTTACCAACGAAGAATGCACCAAATTCGCCATAGCGAGCAGATACTTCGTCAAAGCGCATTTCATATACTAATTTTTTAAACTGTAAAACATCGTCTGCGAATAATGTTACGCCCCATTCATGATCGTCGAAGCCAACAGAACCAGTAATGATTTGTTTTACTTTACCAGCATAGCCTCGGCCAATCATACCGTGTGAACGCATTAACGATTTGCGATCGTCCATTGAAAGCATATACCAGTTATCATCGCCCTGACGACGCTTGTCCATTGGGTAGAAGCAGACATATTTAGAGCGTGGAAGTTCAGGATATAGACGTGCACGTACATGTGGATTTTGGTATGGATCTTCATTTGATTCGCCAGCCAAATAGTTTGAAAGCTCCACAACAGATACATAAGAATATGTAGGAATTGTAAAATCAGCAATTGCCAATTTGTTAAATTCAGCTTCAATCTCTTGTAGCTCATCCATTGTTTCACGTAATGTCATAACCATAAAGTCAGCTTTTTGACCTACAATTGCGTAAAATGCATGAGCGCCTGTTTTAGCAACATCCGCTTCATTCAATTTGTCTAAATAAGCAATAAATTCTTCGACTGCAGCTTGACGTTCTTCAGCAGAAACTAGTTTCCATGAAGCCCAGTCAATTGAGCGGAAATCGTGTAAAGCGTACCAACCATCTAAAGTAATTGCTGCTTCATTCATTATTCAAAACACTCCTTTATAAATGAAAATCATTCACATTTAGTTTATCATAGTTTGCGCTAAATCCCTAAGTTCATGAGAGTGATTTCACGAATTTGACACCTTCAATAGATAATGTATGCTAAAGAGAAGAGATGTAAATAGAGGAGCTCTAGAGAATGAACAGTATTTTACAACAACCGATTTGGCGTTTCTACGATCAATCCATTAGCATGAAAAAAAATTCGCCCCTTGAATCTTTTGCAACAGATGATACTTTATGTCAACTAGTGGGGCAGCTTGTGTCTCCACCAACAATACGTACATGGGTACATGATGCGGCAGTGGTGCTTGGTATTCAGGATCATCGTTTACCATATGTGCAACAAGGTATGAAGTTGCTTGAAGCATGTGGCTATCATCCAATTGTCCGTAATTCTGGCGGTCTAGCAGTTGTTCTTGATGTGGGTGTCCTTAATATTTCGATTGTTTTATCCGAACAAACTGAAGCGCTGAGCATTGATGCCGGTTATGATGTAATGGTAGCCCTTGTGAAGGCATTATTTCCAGAAGCAGCCGATAAAATTGAAGCCTATGAAATTGTGGGCTCCTATTGCCCAGGTTCCTATGATTTAAGTATTCAAGGAAAGAAATTTGCAGGCATTTCGCAGAGACGTTTACGCCAGGGCGTAGCCGTGCAAGTTTATTTATGTATTGAAGGAAGCGGTGCTGAACGAGCGGCTCTTATTCGCGATTTTTATGAGGAAAGCTTACAGGGAGAGGAAACAAAATTTACGTATCCACAAATTGTGCCCACAGTTATGGCCTCATTAAGCGAATTAGTGGATGCATCACTAACTGTTGATACTGTTGTTATTCGTTTACAGCAAGTACTTCACGGTTTAGCCCATGAAGTTCACATGGCACCCTTTCACGATGAAGAATTAGCGCTATATTCATTTTATTTACAACGTGTTTTACAACGAAATGCAAAAATGTTAGAACCAAAGTAAAGGGTAACTAGCATAGCATGAAAAAAAGGCGATGCTGCTAACTAAGCACATCGCCATTTTCTTTTTGATACGGACTACTTGTAACAAGATTTCCATTTTTCTCCATTTTAAAAACAGGAGCAATATATTCTTCCTCTTCATCTAGTGTCACAAGTCGTCTAGCACGGTTCATAATTTGCACAAACTGTTCATAATCTCTACGAATGGATCTGTTCTCTTCTTCTAACTGTGTAATTGTCTTCTCTAGTTTTTTATTTTTCTCAGAGGTTACGTGCACAAGTTGTCTCCATTTCGAAGACTCATTACCTATTTCACCAGAATGTTGTAAACGTAGCAAGTACGCTATAACAATATCAAGAGATAGTGCTGATAGTGGAATCGATTTACTTTCTGTCTCACTACCACTTACTGCAAAAATATTAGAAGAACGTCGTCTTGCAGGAGCGCCTAACACTCGCATTCTCTCTTTTCTTTCTTTTTTCGCATCTGCTAATTGTTCCTCATAAGTTTTACGAACAACTGCATTCCAACGGAAACCACATGCAGCAGCAGTACGATTCAGAGCATCACCAGCTTCTTCAAAAGCATTTAACTGTGTACTTCCTTCTGTAACATGACGAATTACCGCCTCTGCCAACAATTCATCATTCTCTTCTAACCAAGCATCTTGTCTTACTTTACTCATTTTAAAACCTCCCACCTTATTTTGGTACTACTTATTTATGACTAGCATGACCAATCTTTTAACCTTTTATTCATCTATGTGGGAGGAATTATGCTTGAATACAAGGTGAAAAGTACGATACAATACCCGATGTAGGTTTGTGCGTATGCTACATACTTAAATATGTGAATGTCATATGCTCATTAGAGACGTTATTTTTGAAAAAATACTATATAGAAAGGGTTGTTGACAAAATGGCAAACGAATTTAAAGTTTGCGATGAATGTCAGGCCGTTAACTTAAAAACGTTAATTCCAAAATTAAAGGAAATCGATCCTGATGCAACCATCGAAATTGGCTGTCACTCTTATTGTGGCCCTGGTCGTAAAAAAACATTTACCTTTGTAAATAGTCGCCCTGTTGCTGCACTGACTGAAGAAGAGCTTATGGAAAAAGTTTTAGCGAAATTGAAAAGTAAGTAATAGAAGGCTATCTTCACGATGTTGAAGGTAGTTTTTTTATTGATTGAGTAATGTAAATTGTCTTCATAAAGTTCAGAGGTATTTGCATCGCACGTTTGACGTACCTGTGACCAATGCACTTTTCTATTAGGCCGATAGAAACCAAAGTTAAGCAAATAATACGTAGAATTAGATTGATAGTCGCTATAATTACAGAGTAATGTATATGCTAGTCCTACAAGTATTGCATATAATAGAAGAAATACGAAATAGGGGGTGCTGTACAAATGACACATTATGCAAACACAAAATTACAAGAAGAGAAAGTATTCAAAGATCCAGTTCATCGATATGTACACGTACGAGATCAAGTGATTTGGGATCTAGTTGGTACAAGAGAATTCCAAAGATTACGTAGAATTCGTCAGCTCGGTACAACGTTTTTAGTATTTCACGGAGCAGAGCATAGCCGTTTTAGTCACTCACTAGGTGTTTATGAAATTGTGCGCCGCATTGTTGATGATATTTTTACAGGTCGCCCAGATTGGGATGAGAGCGAGCGGTTGCTTGTGCTTTGTGCAGCCCTGTTACATGATTTAGGGCATGGTCCTTTTTCACATGCCTTTGAAAATGTCTTTGAGCTAGATCATGAATTCTTTACAAGACAAATATTACTTGGTGGTACAGAAGTCAATGCCGTGTTAAAAAAAGTTGCACTGGATTTCCCAGAGAAAGTATCACAAGTAATTGAAAAAACGTATCCAAATAAGCAAGTCGTGAGTTTGATTTCTAGTCAAATTGATGCCGATCGTATGGATTACTTACAACGAGATGCTTATTTTACAGGTGTGAGCTACGGACATTTCGATATGGAGCGTATTTTACGGGTAATGCGTCCCCGCAAAAATCAGGTAGTGATAAAGGCAACCGGCATGCACGCGGTAGAGGACTATATCATGAGCCGTTATCAGATGTACTTACAAATTTATTTCCATCCTGTATCGCGCAGCGCGGAGGTCATTTTAAATAATATTTTAAAAAGAGCAAAGCAATTAAGTATGGTAGGCTACAAGTTTAAGCACGAACCTACTCACTTTTTAGCTTTTTTCCGAAACACGATAACGTTGGAGGACTATTTAGCTTTAGATGAAAGTATTCTTTTTACTTATTTTCAATTGTGGATGCAAGAGGAAGATGCTATTTTAAGTGACTTAAGTCGTCGTTTTGTAAATCGAAAGCTTTTTCAATACATCGATTTAGATCCAGGTGTCGAACTGGAAAAATATCAAAAGCTACAAGAGTTATTTAAGCAAGCCGACTTAAATCCAGAATACTATCTTGTGCATGATACAACCGCTGATCTTCCTTATGACTTTTATCGACCAGGAGAGGAAGAAGTACGTGTCCCAATTTTTCTTGAAATGAAAAACGGAGAGCTACGTGAACTATCAAGAGAATCTATAATTGTTGATTCTATTTCAGGACGTATGAAACGCGATCATAAAGTATACTTTCCTTTAGATTTTTTAGAAGATAGAAGTACACATGCGATTGTGAAGAAACAAATCCTGACACTATTACAAGGTCGATGAAGTTTTTTTGTGGTAATAAGAAAAAAGATTTTGTGTATAAAGAGTGTATATCGGATGTAGGGGCATAAAAGTTATCTTTCATAAAAAAGTGATAAAAAAGCACTAAACATACTCAATTTGAGTACTAGTTTAGTGCTTTTTGTATTGTATAAATACACATCGTTTAGAAGTATTACAAATTACTATAGGAATTTTCTAATGAAAAAAATGGAATTGTTTAGAATTTGTTCAGTACTGTTTTCTATACTGTATCTAAAATCTAAAAGGTGGTGAGGCCAATTATAGTAGGCGTCACACCAATTAATATGGATACATGCAACTGTGTACATACACTACAAAAAGTCACCACGAAAGTCTACCACGTGTAGTACTGTTTGGTGTATTCGTAATGACGACAAGTTATTTGAAGGGAAGAGGGACTAACCTATTGTTTGTAGCAACCTTACCTAGATTCAGGAAGGATGCAACGTCGTCAACAAACGCCCACAGGTAGCTCTCTGAACTTAAAAAGGAGAGAAACATGAAGAAATTAAATTTAGCAATTATCATAATGTTGCTCGTGTTCCAAACGGTGCTCTCACCGATTTCTGTGTTTGCGGCAGAACCTGAGCAGCTACCCGTAGATTCAAACAGTGCAGAAGTGGTAGAAAATGTTGATCCAACGAATCCAACAACAACTGGGGATTCAAACGAGCAAATTACTTCATCAGAAGGTTCGAATACATCTGATCCTACTGAGGTTACTGGAGTTGATGGGGAAGATAGTGACTCAGCAACAACAGAATCAACTGAAGAAGATGATGAAACTTCAACTGAATCAACTGAAGAAAGTGAAGAAGCTTCGTCAGAACAAAAACTACAAGAACAACTAGTAGAAAAGCCAACAGTGTTAGCAGTAAAAAGTTTGTCTGCAACTGATATCAACGTTCAGAATGTAGAAATTGGCACACAATCAGACGGAAAACTCCCTATCATTGGAGACCAATATCTTTTAGACACAGAAGTTGGCGAGTTGTCTAAAATGTACTCTATCGAATTTGATTTTTCTTTGCCAGAAAATCATAGTGTTCAACCAGGTGACTATTATGCATTCACTGTACCAACTGCATTTAAATTAGATACAGTATCGAATATTGATATCGTATCTTCTAATGGTGAAGTTTTTGCGAAATATTCAATTGATGCTACTGGAAACGTAACAATCGAGTTTACAGACGCAGTTCGAAATGAAGCTGGTGAGGCCCGCCCTATTAATGATGGTAAATTCTTTCAAGCATGGGCTCTTGCAGATTCAGTTAAAACAGGAGCTTTAACAAAAGACTATCCATTTGATATTAACGGGCAAAAGACATTTACTATTTCAATTCCTAACTCAGGAGGGAAGGAAATTGAAAAGTCTAATGGTACTCACGATAAGAATGCAACTACTGTGAAATGGCATGTGGATGTTAATACAAAAACTGAAGACATTACTGGGCAGCAATTAACAGATTCCCTAGAAACTGATATTGTTCCTTCATCTATCGTAGTATATGAATTAATACCTACATTAAATAATGGAGTAGTTGTTTTTACAGAATCTAATTCTCCTGCAACAGAAGGATACGGCCTGACATCAAATAGCTTCCCAATTACATTTACAGGGGCGGAAAATAAAAAGGCATACCGTATTTACTACGAAACAACTGTTACAGATGCACAGAGAGAGGCATTTTATGCAGGGACAACACAAATTAGCAATACAGCTACAAAGAATGGCATAACAACTGATCCGAAGTTTGCAACACTGAGCTTTGATAAACCAATTACGAAAAGTGCTGGAGATTATCATTCAACAACAGGCACAATTGATTGGAAAATTGAAGTAAATGCAGATGGTCGTGATATTTCAACAGGTGTAAAAGTTGAAGATACACTAACATTACCTGAAGCGATTGATGTATCTAAAGATGGAAAAATCATGGAATTTGATCAAGGGTCCATCTCGATTTCACCTGCTCCCGCATCACCTCCTGAAGTTGATGTTACGGATAATACTTTAACAATAAAATTTAAGCCATCTACAGGTAATGAAAAGGAAAAACATACAATTCTTTATAAAACTAAAGATGAAGTAGTTGATCAGTCGTACCAAGTAAAAAACAGTGCGGAAATCTCTTATACTGGCAGCACAAGTAGCTATAAAGCAGATTCGGTGACAAAATCAGTTACACCAAATATGCTCTCTAAAAGTGGTAGCAACTTAGGGACAATTGACTATTTAAATAAAAAAATTAATTGGAAACTTATATTTAATGGTAGTGGTTATTCAGGAGTATCGAATGTAACAATTACAGATACCTTTGAAAGTGGAAAGTACCTAAAGATGTATGAGGATGAATTTGTAGCCCAAAATCCAACGACAATTTGTTCGGGAACTTTGACTACGGGTTGCTTTAATTTACAATTGATAGACGCAGATTCCAACACAGAGAGTGGTAAAACGTTTACGACGCAAGGTTTCACGTTAACATTAGTAGGAAAAGTAGATAATACAGTAACATTTAATTATCCAACTTACTTTGATTCAACAAAAACCTATGCTGGGAATAACGTGAAAAATTCAGTCTCTGTTGATTGGACAAAAGATAATATAAACTATCAAGATAACAAGGCGGAGTTTACAGCCAACTTTAATACTTTTACTCAAAATAACGGTAAAAAAATTGGGATTTATAATCCAATAGATAAAACTGTTGAGTGGGAATTGGATATTAACTATAACAAACATAGCTTAACTAATCCTACAATCGTCGATACGTTTGGTGAAAAGCAAACAATAGCTGATTTAAGCAGTGTTAAAGTGTACTTGTTAACATTGAAAAGCGAAAATCAAGAACCACAACAGTCTACAGAATTTCATAACTTTGATATTGTAAGTACTGGTATGAATACAAAAGGTCATACTGGCTTTAAATTGGCATTTAAAGAAACGATTAATCAGCCATATCGTATTGTTTATACCACAGAATATAAAGAACAGTTCATTGGTGAGTTTTCAGATGCTAATAATACTGCTAAAAATAAGGCAACATTAACTGTTCAAGGCAGTACAGAGCCACTTACAAACTATGATGTAGTAGGACCACCAGTAACAAATGCTGGTCAATACTTCACTAAAAATGGTCGAGATATTGTAAATACAGATTATTTAGAATGGAAATTTGCTTTAAATAAGAGTCAATCTTATATAAAGAAAGATTCAACAATTAAAGATACGTTAAATGATGGACAGGTACTTGTAACAGACTTCACAGGTTTACCCGCATTAAATGGAATTACTGCAGGACGTGAAACTTTTGTAGTGAAACAAAAGGCTTATACACGTAGTAACAATTCATTTTCTGAGAGCTGGGTAACATTAACATCTGCAGAAGTAGCGGAACTATTTGAAATCACCATTGCTGGAGATAATAAAAGTTTCGACTTTAAATTAAAGCAAGATATTAATCACGAATATGAAATATCATATGTTGCAAACATCACTGCTTCTTCACAGTCTACAATAACAAACACATATGAATATAACTTTAGTGGTAATGAAGTGAAAACTAAAACAGAAACAATCTCACAAGCAGTAACCTATCAATGGTCAGGTGCAACTGGTGATTTTAAAAACTATAAAATAAACTTAGTAAAACAAGATGCTGATGACGCAACGAAAAAATTAGCAAATGTTAGCTTTGATTTATATATAGGTAAAGAGCCTAACTTAATTTTAGTTAAGTCTGCAACTACTGATGCGGATGGGAAACTTGACTTTGGTGATCTGAAGTGGGGCACATATACATTAAAAGAAACAGCACCACAACCAGGTTATACAAGTGATTTCCAAGTAGACTCACACTCGTATGGATCACAATACACTTTTACAACAAGTGGTAAAAATCAAATGATTACACTAACTGTAAAAAATAAAAAACGTGATCAGCATGTAACAATTACTACTGAAAATAAATGTGGTGGTATTGTAGAGGGCGCTACGTTTGTACTTTATGAGAAGGATGTAACGGATAATACGTATAAGCCATATAAGGGAACAGAAACTAACTCTACATTAGTAACAGGTATTGATGGTAAGATTCAATTCTCAGTTGATTCCGAGGGTAAGTCAGAACTGCTTCCTGAAGGCGAATACAAAATTGTACAAAAAACGACACCTAATCAGTACGTTCTTCCTGCTGACGCAGACGCAACAAAAACGTTTACTATTACTGAAAATCAAACAGAACCAGTGGATCTTACTTTCTTCAATGATTGTACGTATTGTCCAATTTTTACACTAACAGTAGATGGTGTAGATGAAGGGCATATAGTAGAAATCGTAAGTGGCACAAATAAAATTAATTTAGGTACTACTGATGCAACTGGTAAGGTAATTTCAAATGGTCAAATTCCAAGAGGTAAACACAATGTATTCGTAGATGGTAATTACGTTGGAGAAATCACAATCGATGAAAATTGTGTTGCTCAAGTGACAATTCCAAATACATGTGAGGTCACATTTATTAATAAAAATGGCGGTGATGATGTTACAGCCTCGTCTGAATATAAAGTAATAACGAAGCAAGGTGTTACAATTGTTGAAAATGTTAAATCAGATGTAGATGGCAAAATCGTTATACCAAAATTACCAGTAGGAGATTATGAGCTTGTTCAAGGGAAAGTTCCTACAGGTTTTTTACCAACCGTTGAACCAATCGAATTTTCAGTGAAGGATAAAGGAAATAACGCTTGTGATACTTCTAATGTAATAGAAATTCCGGTAACACCTACAAAAGCTTGCCCAATCTTCATATTAACCATTCAAAATGCTAGTGGTATAGGACGTCCTGACGTTTTATTCACAATCAAAGATTTAAAAAATAACGATATTGCAACTGGAAAAACAAATCAGCAAGGTATGGCTACAATTCCATATACAGTTGAGCCAGGTACGTATAGAGTTTATGATAGCAATAATGTGTTCCTAGGAACCATTACGGTGTTAGATACATGTGTTGCTACAGTGAAACCATCAACTGGAGGTGGTGGTTGGATTCCACCAACAGAACCATCTGTTAATCCAGAAAATCCAAATCCAAATCCCGGAAAACCAGATCCGGAGAAACCAGTTAATCCGGAAAATCCAAACCCAGGAAAACCAGATCCAGGAAAACCAGTTAATCCGGAAAATCCGAACCCAGGAAAACCAGATCCAGGAAAACCAGTTGATCCGGAAAATCTGAACCCAGGAAAACCAGATCCAGGAAAACCAGTTAATCCGGAAAATCCGAACCCAGGAAAACCAGATCCAGGGAAACCGGTTGATCCAGAAAATCCGAACCCCGGGAAACCAGATCCAGAGAAACCAGTTAATCCGGAAAATCCGAACCCAGAAAAACCAGCTGATCCAGGCAATCAAAACCCAGGGAGTCCTGGAGATTCAAATGGTGGCTCAGTAACGCCAAATAATCCTGGTAAATCTGTACAGGAAGTAATTGATCAAGGTAAAAACTTACCTCCCTACAATGCAACAACAAAGCCGAGTCAAAATACTTTAGATAAGTACAAAGATTTCTTAAACAAGTATGCTCAACTTTCTAAGGAAGACCAATCAGCGGTTAACAAAGCTGTGGATATTGAAAATATAAAAGAAGCTGTGAAGCAAATGGAAACTAAACTTGCAAAAGGGAAACTTCCACAAACGAGTGGCGCAGACCAAACTGCTATGATTGCAATTGGTTTATTGTTAATAGCGATCAGCGTATTCTTCTTACGCCGTCGTCATACAGAAACAAAATAAATAATGAAAAAACGCTCCTAGAGAAAATAATCTCTAGGAGCGTTTTTGCTATTCAAAGTATAAGTGAGGATATTTGAATAGGCTAATTTCATGTACCTGTTAGCTGAGTGACAATGCATTCGTAAGCACTCCTGGTGCCTCGTTTAGTGGATATTGCGCGACAAAATCAGCCTGTACCATGAGTCGCTGTTTACCATCCTCTGTACATGTAATAAGTGTTAATATCGTGTTTTCAGTATCCTCAATAACAAAAACATCAGTCGCTTCGATTATTTCTTTCACAGACAACTTGTATTCATAAATATTTGTTAAATCTGTTAAGTAAATTAGATCACCAATCTCTGTATGATAGAGAGGGCCAAACAGAATGTCTTTGCCTTTAAAATAATGACTAGCTAATGCATAATTACCTTTACCTAATTGTTGAGTGGGCTTCATTGTGCCTGCACCGACAGCAAGTACAGATTTGCCAACACCTTTTAGAATAGGTAATTGCAATTGTACATTTGGAATAACAATGCTACCGATAATTGGAAGGTCATCAATGGATGCTTTAGCTTTTAACACCTCACCAATGGATAGAGATTGCACCGCTTCGAATTCAAAATCTGCAGCTGCATTTTTGTTTTCTTCAATATCTTCGGTGCTGTAATCAGTTGTATTTAATTGGTCGCTCAAATGAGCAATAATAGCATTTTGAATAGGGTTAATAAAAATGAGTAGCAGGCCGATGATTAGCATACAAATGAGGAGAATGAGTTTAAGTTTCTTCATTATTGGTCACCTCCTAGTATGTTATTGAATGAAAAACAGACTCTTTGATAGAGAAAAGCACTGATAAGAGTACAACTAGCGCGGATTGAACCTGAATTTACGCTGACAGCCATCATTGGACTTGAAAAAACGGATAGAGCGTTAAGTTGCTCTACCCGTATACTTATTATTTATCGCTAAAGCGAACGCCTGCAACGCCGTAATGGTTTTTAGACATTTCTTCGATGAAAACTGTTACGTTTTCAACAGGTGCGTTTACTGTGCGTGAAACGGCTTCTGTTACTTCCTTTACTAGGGCACGCTTTTGTTCTTCTGTACGGCCTTCAATCATTTTCACTGTTACGTATGGCATAATATTGCCTCCTTTAATGAATTATGTTGTATAGTTAGTTTATAAGAAAGTATAAACTTCTTACTTAGTATTTAGGCATTCGCGTGACAAGGAAAGTCGCTATAGTTACAGTGATCCGGTATTTGTCGGATGGCGTGGCAACAGTCACAAAAGCGCGCGAATATGCTTTACTTTATAATAGCAGAACGGAGGAAATTAAAGTATGGCAAATGAAGAAAAACCAAAACAAAAAATGGGTTTTACTATTATAAAAAATGATCCAACGGATGGGCATAAAGGCTTTGGTGTTGGATCGCTTTCACTCGAAAACGTGTCACCGGTCATTATTGATATAGAAGAGGGTAGGGCATCGGTCGAAATTGGTGCTATGCATGCGCGTAGTGATGTAGAACGAGGTATTAAATTTACGACAGATCGTGCTGATTCTGAGGGTGGTAAGCCGTACTGGTTAGTATGGGTGACAATTGATCATAAAGCGGATGGACCTTACTATGCGGGGGTAACAGCCTGTGAAATGGTAGTAAATCGAGAAAAACGTCGTGGTTATAAAATTCTAGCTGATCACGTAAACAAAATGGATAAATCAATGAAACGTCATATAATTGTAGAGCATATGGATGCTCCTTCCAAAAAAATACTTGCTTCTTTCCTTGAAGAGCTCAATCCAGAGCTTTGGACACGTAGTGAAGAGCAATTACGTCAAGACTTATTTGTATAAACAACCTGCAATGATTGAACAATCTGTGACATTTTGCAATCGCTTTCGATATAAGGTTGAAAGTGGTTATGAAAAAAAGTACACTTGATGCAGAGCTTACATTTTAGTAAGCTAGGACACTTGGTCTCGCGAATTGTGATGAGCGCTGTGCGGCATTTGAACAACCCAAGCCGAATGCCCCATGATTCTCATCCTTTCCGCTGACCATAAAACAAGAAAAGCTTTCTGTTCCCACGGACACGTCTCCGGGGAAGAGAAAGCTTTTTTTATCCCGTACTAATCTATCCCACTTCGCAGCAGCAGGGATGTTAAACATTAGTACTGGTTAGTTCAATTAATAATCCGTGGAGGCTGAAGATTGCTCCTCCGATTACAGTTTTTTATATTTGTATCTTTTGTCGAGAGCTTTCACTGATTATAACGCATCTTATTCGTAAAAGTTCCACAATGTTGGGGATTTTTATCCCGCATTAACGGTCAGTAGGGCAATTACAGTAGAACAACTACCACAACTGACCGTAAACGCCCGATTGGTTCAACTAACAAACCGTGGGGGAAAAGAGACCCCCGCGGTATGAAGTTTCACTTTATCCCGCATTAACGGTCAGTAGAACAACTACCACAACTGACCGTAAACGCCCGATTGGTTCAACTAACAAACCGTGGGGGAAAAGAGACCCCCGCGGTATGAAGTTTCACTTTATCCCGCATTAACGGTCAGTAGAACAACTACCACAACTGACCGTAAACGCCCGATTGGTTCAACTAACAAACCGTGGGGAAAAGGGACCCCTACGGTATGAAGTTTCACTTTATCCCGCATTAACGGTCAGTAGAACAACTACCACAACTGACCGTAAACGCCCGATTGGTTCAACTAACAAACCGTGGGGAAAAGGGACCCCTACGGTATGAAGTTTCACTTTATCCCGCATTAACGGTCAGTAGAACAACTACCACAACTGACCGTAAACGCCCGATTGGTTCAACTAACAAACCGTGGGGAAAAGGGACCCCCACGGTTTGAAGTTTCACTTTATCCCGCATTAACGGTCAGTAGAACAACTACCACAACTGACCGTAAACGCCCGATTGGTTCAACTAACAAACCGTGGGGGAAAAGAGACCCCCCCACGGTATGAAGTTTCACTTTATCCCGCATTAACGGTCAGTAGAACAACTACCACAACTGACCGTAAACGCCCGATTGGTTCAACTAACAAACCGTGGGGAAAAGGGACCCCCCCACGGTATGAAGTTTCACTTTATCCTTCGCCTTTAAAAATAGAGAATGGTAGAATATTCCAAAATTCTCCCCATGTGTTGCTATCAAGAATATCGAAGTTCGTGCATTTTTCTGACGGAATATCTTGGGTATTCAGATAAACGAGACGTTGCTTTGGACAGGCATCTGTTGCCAGCTTACCTGTTTCAATATCGATTACGACTCCTTTAACGTCCTTCGGTTTTGAAAAATCTACATTTTTTGTTCCTTTATTGACATTCTCCATAAAGTCAATCCAGATTTGCTTTGTAGCAGCCATGTCTTCTTTTGCAGATAGGTTTTTCCCCTGATCATAGCCGTTCCAAACACCAGCTGTTAAATTCGGTGTATACCCGATTAGCCATTGGTCACTATTAGTAGAGCCAGATTTTGCTGCATACGTATGAGTCATACGAGAACGAATAGCAATCCCTGTAGCAGGAGAATAATCACTAAAGACTGGATCGAAAATACCCGTCATCATTTCTGTTAGCACATAGGCATCTTCTTTGGAAATCACCGTTTCTGCTTTTTTATCGACTTCTTTATTTTCGTAGATGATATCACCATTCGCATTTTTAATGGAAATAATGGTTGTCGGTAACGTTTTTTGTCCTTGAGATGCTAGTATATTATATGCATTTGACATTTCATATAGCGTTGTTTCGACGGTTCCAAGAGCAAGCGATAAGTTATCTTTCGCACCAATATTTACACTAAAGCGATTCGCCATATCATGGAAGGTCTTGAATCCGATATCTTCTAGTGTTTTTACCGCATAGATATTATCGGAAATCGCTATGGCCTGTGCTAGGGTCATATCATGATCTGCAAATTCACCATTCACGTTTTTAGGTGCATAGGTTGCGCGGCCATTATCGTAGGTGAAAGTTGTTTGTCCAACATCTAAAAAAGTCAGTGGTGTATAGCCATTTTCCAAAGCCGCCGCATATAAAATCGGTTTAATGGTTGAACCAGGCTGCCTTTTTGCTTGTGTAACTCGGTTAAAGGAACTTGTTGCATAATCTCGACCACCGACAAGCGCTGTGACAGCACCTGTTTTTGATTCCATGCTGACGAATGCAGCCTGTAGGTCATTTGCAGGCATATTACTAGCAACTGCTTCTTCTGCTGCCGTTTGGTGTCCTTGGTTGAGCGTTGTTTGTATTGTCCAGCCACCTTCACTGATGTCTAGATTTTTTGTTTTCAATATTTCACTAGCTTCTTGCCAAGCTACGTCCAGGAAATAGGGAGCAACGGACTTAGAAGCTACCCACATATCATTCTTTAAGACAAGTTGCTCATCTTCTGCACGTGTCTTTTCGGCCTGGGTAATAGCTCCCTGATCGGCCATAAGTTTTAAAATTACATGTTGACGATTGGTCGCCTTTTCAAGGTTGGCGATTGGTGAGTAAATACTTGGACCTTTCGGTACACCTGCTAACATTGAGGCTTCGGCAAGCGTTAAATCACTTGCAGATTTCCCATAGTAATATCGACTAGCTGCTTCTACGCCATACATGCCATGCCCATAGTACACGGTGTTTAAATAACCCTCTAGTATTTCATCCTTGTCATAAAAAACTTCTAATCTATAAGCATATAGTGCCTCGTTTGCTTTCCGTGTCCATGACTTTTCATGGGATAAGTACAGGTTTCGAGCGTATTGTTGAGTGATTGTACTAGCACCCTGAACTTTACTTCCTGCTTTAATATCAACTAAAATTGCACCAGCAATACGGGAAAAGTCAAAGCCGCTATGCTTATAAAAATCTTTATCTTCAACGGCTACGGCTGCTTCTACTAAATAGGGTGACATATCATCAAGATCGACCCAATAACGACGCTCATTTGTAAAGTGATCCCCAATCTGGTTTTCGTTTTCGTCTAAAAAGATAGAAGCTTTTGGTACAGTTAATGGCGGTGCACCAGCCACTTGAATATAGACGCGTAACGCTATGAATGCTACTACAATTGCAGATGCAAAGGTGACAAAAAGTGTAAATGCTCTACGTGTACGTTTCACACGCTTTTGCTTACGTTGATAGCTTTTTCTTTTCATCTGACTTCACCTCGTTTTCTCACAACTTGCGTATAGTATGTGTCTGAACATTCTTATTTAATCGAAATTCTAAGCAAAAACTATTGCACTTTATTCAAAAACATCTATACTTTTTTTGTACTGTTTGAAATGATAGCATTCGACAAAAGAATATTACTTTGTAGATTTTACTCGAATTTTGCTAGTCGTTCCAATTATGTATACGAGGATGCGGGTATGGAGGTTTCATTACAAACCTGTAAGCCCATAAAGTGAAATTACGATAGTATTGAATTTCAAAGGATTAAGTTCAGATATTAATGGAGGGCTAGAAATGAGATTTGATGAGGCTTATTCAGGAAATGTTTTTATAAAAAGTCATCCGACATATGAGGATGCACAGGCAGTAATTTATGGTATGCCGATGGATTGGACAGTTAGTTATCGACCGGGTTCACGCTTCGGTCCACAACGTATTCGTGAAGTATCCATTGGACTTGAAGAATACAGTCCATATTTAGATAGAGATTTAGATGAAGTAAAGTATTTCGATGCAGGGGACATTCCACTACCATTTGGAAATGCACAACGTTCACTAGATGAAATCGAAAAATTCATTGTTAAACTATTAGAAGATGGTAAAATTCCGGTCGGCATGGGTGGCGAGCATTTAGTATCTTGGCCGGTAATGAAGGCAGTTTCTGCAAAATACGAAGATTTAGCAATTATTCACTTTGATGCGCATACAGATTTACGCGTTGAATATGAGGGTGAGCCACTTTCTCACTCAACGCCGATACGTAAAATTGCAGAACATATCGGACCGAAAAATGTATATTCTTTTGGTATCCGTTCAGGCATGAAGGAAGAATTTGATTGGGCAAAAGAAAACGGTATGCATATTTCAAAATTTGAAGTGCTAGAGCCGTTAAAAGAAGTATTGCCAACACTAGCAGGTCGTAATGTATACGTTACAATTGATATAGATGTACTAGACCCAGCACATGCACCAGGTACAGGTACAGTAGATTGTGGAGGTATTACTTCAAAAGAATTACTAGCGTCGATACATGCCATTGCAGCAAGTGGTGTAAATGTAGTAGGCTTTGACCTAGTTGAAGTTGCCCCAATCTACGATTCATCTGAAATGACAGCGAATACAGCGTCAAAATTGCTTAGAGAAATGATTCTAGGCTGGGTGAAATAAAGCAATAAGTTACTAACTTAAATGTTCGATGAAGCTAGGCAACGGTCGTAAACAAATACTATAAAAGGGTATTCCATATTTAGTAAATGGAATACCCTTTTATAATGTACTTATAGTTCTGCCACAGCCTCTAATTAAGTAGCTGTGGCAACAAAAGAAATATAAGAGGTAAATTAGGAATAAGATCTTTGGTTGTTTAATTAACAGGGGTTTCAATCTAAGAACGGACTGCCATTAGACGGTCTTTTTTTGCTTTTAAGCGCTATAATTTAAGAGTTGTGTACTGGATTCTTCTTCAACTCCCATGAAAGAGCTTAATTATCTTTCATTATCTGTGGTGAAGTGCTGTTTATTGCGCTTCATGGATGGCTAACGGAGTTTAGTTTAAGAATAATTTAAAAATTTCAGGGAAAGATACTCATTAATTAAATCTATATTAAAGGAGTATTCGATGAAGAAAATCCTGATAATATTATCTTTTTTTCTTCTTAGTATCCATATTAATAACCATCAAGTGGTTGCGGAAAAACCCCCGAATGAGGACTTATACAAAGATGCTTTGTTAACATTAATTTTAGGAAATCATGATTCCCAAAATGAGCAACCTGATTATAAACTTATTTATGATACTTTGATTACAACACTATTCCCCTCCATAGAGAAAGAAATTATTAATTATTATGGCTATCCCAAGCAACTTGAGGATGCTAAAATTCTGAGTCTTACAAGAAAGCATGAGGGAAGTTTTGATTTTAATGCAGAAGTCCAAGTCACAACATTTGTACATGCACATAACCCTCCTTATGGGAAGGAAACAATGACTTTTAATATAAGTCCTTTTGGGGTTAAAACCATTAGCTTTAAACATGAGGGAGAGAAATTAGAAAAGGATATAAATGAATTTTATAAAGAAACACTTTCAGATATAAAACAGTCTTTTAATTTGAATTTAGAGTCTTACTCTTGTTACACATACAATCAATTACAATACCAAACAGAAATAAATAATGAATTTAAATCTCTTTTTAATATTGCAGAAGAAATAGTAACCAACATTTTGTTTCCTGAGAGAAAGATACCCTACAAAAATGTTATTGACCCTGTAACCTTTATAAAAGGCAACACAGGCTATATGCTCTTTAAAAAGTCTGATGGCACAAATGTAATTTATAAAGTACAAAAGAAAGATGGTAATTGGATAGTAACGGATAAAAATAGTAAACAAAGTAATGAAATGGATTATAAATTACCATGGTATGTATGGAAAAAAATTAAGCCTACTGATTAATTCAGTTAGGCTTTTTGAATTGAAAGATATCGTGTCCTAATCCTTATTCAACGAGATGCTTTAATCCCCATCAGGAGGAAATATCCTTAGTGACTCATTTCCGATTTCAGTTGACCAAATAAAAGATCTTGTAAAAGGTTTTACGGATTTCAGTTTAGATACAATTGAATTACATGTAACAGGGGTAGCTGAAACAAATGGAGTTACTAAATTATTCATTGGATTATCAGGTGAGGCCGGTGTGAAACTGGTCTTAAATAAAAATAAGTAAGTTGAAGCACTCTTAACAGGGTGCTTTTTAGTTTAAATAATACTCACACATTCCTTGACACACGCCACCATTGTTAAATTTATATTAGCCCCACTCAGTCCCAAAATCCTGCTTTTATATGCTGTATCTTGCATAGAAGTGACAACAATGAATAATATCACAAACGCTGATTTAACAGACTTCATAACACTTGCATGTTGTATTTTGCGTCATTCCTAATATATAATAAAAAGGTTATAGTAAAAAGAATATAAGGGAGCGTCCATGATGGTGAACGAAGCAAAATCGCAGGTGAACATAAAGCTCATATCTACGATTCGTCCGATTGATGGTGAGTCCGAAACGTATGAAATGTGGTTGAACGGGCATTTATATGAAAAAGCAGAGAGTCTGTATTTGAAATATGAAGAGGTGCAGGAAGATAAAACAATCCGCACGACGATGAAGCTAGGTAAGGAACAGGCACTCATTATGCGTGCTGGAGCAGTAAAAATGCGCTTACCACTCAATACTGTGGAACAACAAATTGGACATTATGAAAGTGAATTTGGTTCGATGCCACTCGTGACTAGAACGAAAAATATGGCATTTACAAGGCAGGCAGTAAGCGGAGATTTTTACGTGCAGTACGATTTATTAATGGGTGGACAATCCGTCGGCAATTATACATTAGACATTACATTTACGGAGGTACAATGATGAACGCAGTAGAACAAGTACAACAGGCCATTAAAGCGGCGATTGCACAAGCTGTTGAAAAAGCAGGCTTAGTCGAAGCTGGCACAGAATTAAATATTCACCTAGAAACACCAAAGGATAAGGCAAATGGTGACTATGCAACAAATATCGCGATGCAATTAACAAAATTAGCAAAAAAACCACCTCGTGCAATTGCAGAGGCAATTTTGGAAAACCTTGAGATCGCAGAGACTGATATTGAGAAGATCGAAATTGCAGGTCCTGGTTTTATGAATATTACTGTTCGTAAAGATTTTTTGGCTGGTGTCGTAACAGCGGTTCTTGAGCAAGGGTCTGACTATGGTCGTTCGAATGCTGGTGCAGGCGAGAAAGTTCAAGTAGAATTCGTATCAGCAAATCCAACTGGGGATCTTCACTTAGGACATGCACGTGGAGCATCTGTAGGTGATTCTTTATGTAATGTATTAGATATGGCAGGTTATGCGGTATCTCGTGAATATTACATTAATGATGCGGGTAATCAAATTAATAACTTAGCTTACTCATTAGAGGCACGTTACAAACAAGCTTTAGGTATGGATGCTGATATGCCAGAGGATGGCTACCACGGTCAGGATATCATCGGAATTGCTGGTAAACTGGCGAAGGAGCACGGTGACTCGATTTTAGCGAATCCGGATGAAGAACGTTTTGCTTTCTTCCGTCAGCACGGTTTAGCATTAGAGTTAGATAAATTAAAAACGGATCTTGCAAACTTCCGCGTAAACTTTAACGTATGGTATTCTGAAACTTCATTATATGAAAACGGCAAAATAGAAGTAGCATTAGATAAATTAAAAGCGAATGGCCACGTGTTTGAAGAAGATGGTGCGACTTGGTTCCGTTCGACAACGTTTGGCGACGACAAAGATCGAGTATTGATTAAAAACGATGGCTCTTTCACATACCTGACACCTGATATCGCATACCACGAAGATAAGATTGTGCGTGGCTTCGATAAACTCATTAACATTTGGGGTGCAGACCATCATGGGTATATTCCGCGTATGAAAGCGGCCATCCAAGCTCTAGGCTATGATCGCGATACACTTGAAGTGGAAATTATTCAAATGGTGCAACTTTATAAAAACGGTGAGAAATTTAAAATGTCAAAACGTACAGGTAATGCAGTTACAATGCGTGAGCTTGTAGAAGAAGTCGGTTTGGATGCAGTGCGTTACTTCTTTGTGAAGACAGCAGGCGATTCTCATATGGACTTTGACCTTGACCTTGCTGTATCACAATCGAATGAAAATCCTGTGTACTATGCGCAATATGCACATGCACGTATTTCTTCAATTTTACGTTCAGCAAGCGAACAAGGCTTTGCCACTTCAGCTAATAATTTAAACTTGTTAACTGCGGACAAAGAAATTGATTTATTGAAAAAAGTGGGCGATTTCCCGAAAGTGGTGGCAGATGCTGCTAAGCACCGTACTCCACACCGCATCGCAAACTATATTCAAGAAACAGCAGCAGCATTCCACAGCTTCTACAATGCTGAAAAAGTACTAGATGCTTCAAATAAAGAGCTGACAGAAGCTCGTTTAGCACTTATTACAGCTGTGCGTACGACAATTGCAAATGCACTACGTCTAATTGGTGTATCAGCACCAGAAAAAATGTAACTTTAACGTTTAGCCCTCGGCACAATAATGTGTCGGGGGCTTTTTGTATTTAAACGACGGTAGAACAGGGGAAGTGACGGATAGAACGGTCAAAGTGATGGATAGAACAGCTAAAGTGACGGATAGTTTAGCCCATATGACTGATTTCGTATTGGGAAACCGTAGCATTAATCTGCTATATGTAATGTTTTCTCTAACTATTACAAATATTTTGTTGAAGTTTACGTTAACGTCAATGATATACTGTTGGTAATTGCGGAGGGGGGATTGGATTTGAAAACGATACAAGAGGTGGCAAAAGAATTTCATGTTTCAACACGGACAATCCGTTATTATGAAGAACTCGGTTTGCTTAATCCGAGTCGTTCCAATACCAATCAGCGAACCTTTTCAAAAAAAGAAATGGCCAAATTAAAGCTCATTTTCCGGGGCAAACGATATGGTTTTTCATTGGAAGAAATAAAGGAGATGGTGTTGCTCTTTGATTTTGACCGGACAGGTATTCAGCAATTACAACGAACAGTCACATATGGGGAACAAAAAATGCAAGAGATTGATGACAAAATAGCTGAGCTTTTACAAATGAAAAATGAATTGCAACAATTGCATGGCATGTTTAGTGAAAAATTAACTACTTTAAAGGGAGAGATGCACGATGAATAGTTCAAATTTGTTAGCACGAAATGCCCGAAAGTATGCAAAAAATGAAGCGGTTATTTGTCACGGACGAAGAGTGACATATCGTGATTTAGACGAGCAAGTGACACGACTTGGTCATGCATTATTGGAACTAGGCGTTAGACAAAGTGATAAGGTAATTGTCTTCATGCCGAATGTAGTGGAGTTTGTCGTGAGTTATTTCGCCATTCAACGTATTGGGGCAATTGTTGTTCCTGTCAATGCGAAATTTACCTTGCCTGAGGTCGAATATGTCGCGCAACATGCGGAGGCAAAGGCGATAATTGCCCATGAAGCAATATTTACATCCGTCGAAAATATGACATTGATACCTATCAAAATTAAAACAGGTCAAGTAATGGGTGGCTGGTTGAACTATGAAGTGCTTATTCAAAATGCAAGTACCCATACAATTGATTGCCAGCTCAACGAAGATGATGCATCTACGATTTTATATACTTCTGGTACTACAGGTAAGCCTAAAGGGGTGCTTTTTAGCTATCGAAATATTTTAGCAGTGGCTCAAATGATTGCTGTTGAAATGGAAGTAAAGCCGGAAAGCCGCATACTACTGATGATGCCACTAACACATTCAGCACCACTGCATTTATTTTTAATGGCGGGTGTCTTTGTAGGTTCAACAAATGTACTGACACCAATATTTACGCCAGACTTATTTATCGATGCGATTGAGCAGGAGAAAACAACACACTTTTTTGGAGCGCCAGTGGCTTATTTATTAACTACACAATCACCAAGATTGCAAACAGCTGATTTATCTTCTATGAAGTGGTGGGTTTATGGGGGGGCTCCGTTATCCCAACATGAAGTTAGTGCCATAGAAAAAGCATTCCAAACAGATAATTTAACGTGTGTGTACGGCTTAACAGAGGCTGGACCAAGTGGCTCATTATTGTTCGGACAGGAGCATGTGTTAAAGGCAGGGAGTATTGGTCAACGTGCGCCACTCGGTACAGAATTGCGCATTATTAACGACAATGGCGAGGACGTGGCTGTTGGAGAAGTAGGCGAAATTGTGATATTTGGTGAAGGGAATATGATGGGCTATTACAAGGACGAGGTGGCCACACAGGCTGCATTCATAGATGGATGGTTGAAAACAGGTGATTTAGCTCGCTTCGACGAGGATGGCTATATATGGATAGTTGATCGGAAAAAGGACGTCATTATATCAGGTGGTGTGAATATCTACCCGAAAGAAATTGAAGATTGTTTAGTAAGCTACGAAGATATCGTTGAGGTTGCTGTTATCGGTGTTCCACATCCGCAGTGGGGTGAAACGGTAAAGGCCGTTTATGCCTCAAAGGTAGAAATTAATGAAGAAACACTAGTTGCTTTTTTGGAAGAACATCTAGCAAAATATAAAATTCCACGTATTTTCGAACGTGTGGAGGCACTCCCACGGAATGCATCAGGAAAAATATTGAAGCAATCATTGAAGGGACAAGAGGTGAGATAATGATGAAGGTTTTACAACAAGAGGAGTCTCGGACTTCTAACTTTTTTACAGAAAATGATACATTACAAAAAGTATTAGAGATGATGCTAGATGAAGGGTTTCGGGAGTATGCAAAGCGTGAACTAACGGATTTCGGTGAGCTTTGTGCAGGGGAGATTGATGTAAGAGCAAAATATACTGACAAAACAGGTGAGCCAAGACTCCAAAGATATAATGCTTATGGTGAAGAAGTATCGGAAATATGGGTCAATGACGGCTATAAAAGAACAATCGAAGAAACGTATAACACAGGTATAGTTGGCTATGTGCATAAGGAGATTCCACAGCTAGGTAGGAAAGGCAATTATGTGTATAGCTTTGCGCAAGGCTATTTGCTGTCTCATGCAGAGCCTGGTTTCTATTGTCCTGTAACTTTAACAATGGCAACGGCGTATTTACTTGACCATTATGCGAGTGATGAAGTGAAGGAGCGTTTTTTACCACATGTTTGTGCTACGGGGGATACGACGCTTTTTGAAGGAGCAACATTTTTAACTGAGCGACAGGGGGGCTCTGATGTTGGCGCAAACGTTGTCAATGCAGTAGAGGATGGAAGTCACTATCGATTATACGGGGAGAAATATTTTGCATCGAATGCAGGGATGTGTGGCGTTGCAATGGTATTAGCACGTTTGGAGGATGCCCCAAAAGGATCAAAAGGCTTAACGTTATTTGCTGTTCCATGGCGTCAAGAGGATGGCACCATCAATAATCTACGAATTCGACGTTTGAAGGATAAGTTAGGTGTCAAGGCAGTACCATCAGGTGAAGTCGAGTTCGATGGGGCGCTTGCATATGTCGTTGGTGAGCCAAATAAGGGGATTTACTATATGTTGGAGGCGCTTAATTTGTCCAGAATTTGCAATGCAGTTGCCTCAATCGGCATTATGCGCCGCGGTTATTTAGAGGCGAAGCATTATGTAACAAATCGCCATGCATTCGGGCAACCTTTAACGCAGTATCCAATGATTCAGGATACATTAGGGAAATTTGCAGCGAAGCTACATGTAGAGGTTGCAACTGTCTTTGATCTCATCCAATTGTACGATAAGGTCACGAGTGGTCAAGGCAATGAGCAGGACATCATTATGAATCGTTTGAATATTGCTATTATGAAAAAGGAAACGGCTGAGCAAGCTGTGCATTATGCAAGTGAAGCGATTGAATTGCATGGCGGAAATGGCTATATTGAAGATTTTGTAACACCGCGTCTACTGAGAGATGCACAAGTGCTCACGGTTTGGGAAGGCACAGCCAATATTTTAGCATTAGAACTAATTCGCTTAGTGGATAAGTTTCATGCACATGACTTGTTTGTTCAAGTCATGCAGGAGCGATTGACTAAGTTATCTGCTAGTCCATTGTTACAAATAGTAGGTGAGCAACTAGAAAAATTAGCAGTTATCTTGCAAACTTTCAGCCATCTAGATGAGGCAACTAAAACATTTGAGGCTAAGAAGATTGCACAGAAAATGGCTCATGTCTATGAGAGTGTCGTAGCAGTAGAGTGGGCTGAAAGATTTGGCGGCAAATATGAAAGGCTCGCAGATATCTATTTAGAGGACACATGGGCATTGCGCGCAATTGGTGAACCCATGAAAACTGTACAGTATTTTGAGGATATAATATAGTATAGGGAGCCGTCTCAATGACTTTGAGATGGCTTTTTCTATGTACAATTACACGTAATGCTACCCTAAAAGTCCTCAAATAATAATAATCATTTCCTAGATGGTGAAGAACCGCTTTGCCTTCCACGGGCAAGGCTCGAACCGCATCAGGACAACCGTGTTTTAAGTGCGAAAGCGAAGCGCCAGCAACAGTGTTTAATGTGCGAAAGCGAAGCGGCAGCAACAGGGTGTTGATCACAAATGCGTGTACTCCAGTCGCTACGTTGCACTCCCGCTTTCGTCGCAAATACGATTCGCTGGAGTCTACGTGGATTTTTACATTTTGGACAACCTTCATTTTTATCGTTATATCATTTTATTTTCATGTATAATGAAATCAACTGAATATTATAAAGGTTCTTTACTAAAGTAAAGTGAAAAGGGAAGTCGGTGTAATTCCGACGCGGTCCCGCCACTGTAAGTGTGAGTTTTTCATTCTACGCCACTGAAAATTTTTTGGGAAGGCATGAAAAAACAAATAGCACACGAGCCAGGAGACCTGCCTTTATAGAGCAACGCGTTACAGCCTACGAGGATAGGATGGTGGATTTTGCGTATGTATTTATGTGCAAACATGCCCCTCATCTTATGTGATGAGGGGTGTTTTCAGTTTTAGAAGGTTTCTCGATAAATAAAAAATTGTGGGCGACAAATTCGTAAAGTTGGGCGATAAGATACGAAAAAGTATCGATAAATCAAGCAAACAGAGCGATAAAATGCGCATAGGTAGGTACATTAGGGAGGATTCACAATGAAAAAGTATTGGAAAATGGGATTGTCAGCATTGTTAGCAATTGGTTTGCTCGCGGCATGTAATGGAGAGGAAACGAAAAACGACAAGCCTGCATCAGAGCAACAGGCAACTCCACAAGTAGATGAGGCAACATTCCCGATTACGATGACAGATGTTACTGGTAAGGATATTACATTAGAAGCACCACCAGAGAGAATTATTTCACTGATACCAAGTAATACGGAAATTTTATTTGGACTTGGCTTAAATGATGAAATCGTTGGTGTGAATGATTATGATGATTATCCAACAGAAGCGGCAAATAAAGAAAAAGTAGGCAGTACGGAATTTAATATTGAACAAATTATTGCGCTTACACCGGATATCGTTTTTGCACATGAATCTGGTATTGCGTCTTTGGACGGAGCATTAGAGCAATTAGAAGCTGCTGGTGTGAAGGTATATGTTGTAGCAAATGCAGATGACTTTAATGAAACATATACAACAATTGAGCAGCTAGGACGTGCAACAGGGAAATTATCAGAAGCTGAAAAAATGATTGTAAACATGAAAGCAAAAGTTAAAGAGGTTGAGACAAAACTTGAAGACGTAGAACCGAAAAAGGTTTTTGTAGAAACGTCGGATGAACCATTAATTTATACACCTGGTAAGAATACATTTATGCAGGAAATGCTGGACTTGATTCATGCAGAAAATATCGCGGCTGATACGAGCGGCTGGTTTATTATCGATGCGGAACAGATCATAGCGAAAAATCCAGATGTCATTGTGGTGACATATAATTATGAACCAAATATTTTAACGAAAATTCCTCAACGTGCAGGCTTTGATACCATTAATGCAGTAAAAAATAAAGCAATTGTGCAAGTAGATGAAAATATGACGAGTCGTCAGGGTCCGCGCTTAGCGGATGGTCTTGAAGAATTAGCGAAAGCAGTCTATCCAGAGGTTTTCGAGTGAGTAGAATAGTTTTAGCATATGGAACAGCGATTACGATTCTAATCATTAGCATCTGGTGTGGCGTATCAATAGGTTCAGTTCATATTCCACTAGAAGTATTATGGAATAAGGCGGCTGATGAAACAGCTGCTAATATTTTGTGGAAAATTCGCATGCCACGTGTCATGTTGGCAGGACTCGTCGGGGCATCCCTTGCGATTGCGGGGGCAGCATTCCAAGGGCTATTAAAAAATCCTCTAGCGGATCCATATACACTGGGTGTTTCGTCTGGCGCATCTGTAGGGGCAGTTATGACGTTGTTTTTTGGTATTTCTATTCCAGTTGTGGGTCTATACGCATTGCCGGTATATAGTATGATTGGTGCGGTGTTAACGATGGTAGCTGTTATGACCTTTGCAAGGTTAGTAGACCGTTCATTGAAAATGGAAACACTCATTTTAACTGGAGTTATTTTTAGTTCATTTTTAGGCTCTCTTATTTCGTTAATGATCGCTTTAACTGGTGAGGAGTTACGACAAATTATCGGTTGGCTGCTTGGTTCGGTATCAATGCGTGGATGGCCATATGTGCAAATGATTGCACCGTTTGTTGTGATTGGCTCAATGATGTTATGGACGCAAAGAAGAGAGCTAAATGTTCTTTTATATGGAGAAGAGCGCGCAAAACATTTAGGTGTCAATGTTAAACGTAGTAAATATTTGATTTTGACAGGTGGTTCAATCCTAACTGGTGCGGCAGTTGCAGTTTCTGGAACAATTGGATTTGTTGGTCTAGTTATACCGCATATGACACGAATGATTTGGGGCTCGGATCACCGTCATTTACTGCCGTTATCTTTTTTAAATGGAGCAACCTTGCTAATTATATGTGATTTGGTGGCACGGACGATTATCATGCCGCGTGAGTTGCCGATTGGCGTTATTACAGCATTTATCGGCGCACCTGTTTTTTCGTATATTTTCTATAAGCAACGAAGAAGCAAGGGGGTACGCGTATGATTATCGTTGAACATTTATCAGGTGGTTATGAAGACATACCGATTGTTAAAGATGTGAGCTTTACTGTTGAAAAAGGGAAAATACTCGGCATTTTAGGACCCAATGGTAGTGGCAAATCGACCTTGCTGAAGGTAATTAGTGGGATTCTACCAGCAACTTCAGGCACTATTCAGTTAGACGGGAAAGATATGAACTCATATAATGCCCGTGCTTTGGCGAAGAAGATGGCAGTACTACCACAACTACATGCCAATGCATTTTCAAATACAGTGCGTGAGGCAGTATCTCTTGGACGTTATCCCCATCAAACGGGATTCTTTTCTAGCTGGTCAGAGGTAGATGAGCGTGCTGTTCAATATGCGATGGCGCAAACAGGCGTCACACGATATGAGCATACACCGATGGAAATATTATCGGGGGGTGAGCAACAGCGTGTATTTGTAGCACAGGCCTTAGCTCAAACAGCGGAAATATTACTCCTAGATGAGCCGACGAATCACTTAGATATTGCCCATCAACGCCAAATTTTAGATATGGTACGAAAAGAAGCACTAGAATGTGGCTTAACGGTTATTATGGTATTGCATGACATGAATTTAGCCTCGCTCTATTGTGATGAATTATTGTTAATGGAAAATGGATGTATGCGAGCATTTGGTGCGCCGCATGAAGTATTGATTGCCTCACAAATTGAGGAAGTGTATCAAGCGAGAGTTACGACTTACGCACACCCAGAAATTCCAAAACCCCAAATTACAATGATGCCAGCAGCTATTGAGCGTCAGCAACGAGCGGTGATCGTCAAAGAAAATTTCAAGGTAACAACAGATTATATTCAACTGAAATCAAACATTCCTTTAAAAACAGTCTCCTCCGCTGTACATAATCCGGGTATCGGGTGGTATGTCTGTCTATTAAATCGTTCTGTTCCTGGTGATTATATCATTAAAGATGTGAAGCACGAGGTTGCTGAGTTTTTACAAAGAGAAGACTTTTCATCGACAAGTACAGTGGTAATGTTAACAGCTGTTTCAACAGAGCTTGTTGCACTGAATGAATACAAAACTTCCTTTGGTGGCGTGTTCGTCGTCGTAACTGCAGGTGTTGGAAAAGCTGTGGATGTGTCACGTACGCATGAAAGACATGATGAACCATATATTGGTACTATTAACACATGGGTTGTGATTAATGGGTGCTTATCGGAAGAGGCGTTCTTCCAAGCGATGATGACTGCGAATGAGGCGAAAACAAAGGCATTACAGTCCGAAAATATTCGTGATGAACGAACGGATACGATTGCCACAGGTACCGCAACAGATAGCCTATTAATTGCGGCTACTCAAAAGGGTGAGGAAATGTCATATGGTGGTCCGATTACAGATGTAGGAAAGATTATTGGTAAAGGTGTTTTTGAAACGACAGTGCAGGCAATTCAAAATTATAAAATTAGGTATAGGAGCTGAGTTGAATGAAACTTTACACAAAAACAGGCGATACAGGTAAAACAAGTCTTATAGGTGGACGTGTCGACAAAGATAGCTTACGTGTGGAAACATATGGCGCAATTGATGAATTAAATTCATTTATCGGTAAGGCTGTCAGTGAATTAGATCGTGAATTATTCAAAGACATTTTAGTTGATTTAGAAACGATTCAGCATGAACTTTTTGATGCAGGCGGTGATCTAGCAAATGTCATGAAGGAACGTCATTATAAGCTTGCAGAAGAACCGATTGAAGTATTGGAAGCGCGTATTGATGCATTGTCCGATGAGGCGCCTCCGTTAGAACGCTTTATTCTGCCAGGTGGTGCACCAGCAGCAGCAACGTTACACATTGCGCGGACAGTTGCACGTCGGGCAGAGCGTCAAACGGTAACATTAATGAAAGAAATTCAAGATGTACCAACAATTGTACAAAAATATTTAAATCGCTTATCGGATTATTTATTTGCCGCTGCACGTGTTGTCAATGCACGTTTAAACGTAGCGGACATAGAATATATTCGTAGCGGCAAAGTTTTTAAGAAATAGATATTTCGTGACAACCGTACAACTAATATTTGCTGAATAAAGTTTAAGAGCCACTTTGAAAATTTCAGGGTGGCTTTTTTTCTTATAAAGTGTAAGAATATAAAATTATCAGAAATATTTTTGATTTGTGTTGACTGAATGCTCACTCATTTATTAGAATATGAATATAGTAACAAAATGGCGTACTTTTACGCATGAGCTAGCAAATTTGACACGAAGAGAGAAATTACGACAAGCTAAGGGGGGGACCAACCATGAATCCATTACTAATTGCAAACATTGTCTTAACAGTCGTGGTTGTGCTTTACGCAGTAGGATTATTCTTCTATCTGTTAAAAACACGCTACAAGTTTGTACAACTGGGGAAAAAGGTTGAGTTTGATGAAAGTGTTCAAGAACGTGTACGTTATTTAATGGTCAATGTATTTGGTCAAAATAAGCTATTAAAGGATCCAAAAAGTGGACTCATTCACGTTATGTTCTTTTATGGCTTCTTGATGGTACAGTTAGGTGCCATTGATTTAATTTGGAAGGGGTTAGCACCAAATTCTCATTTACCACTAGGGATATTCTATGGTGTATTTACATTCTTCCAAGAGTTAGTAGTGTTAATGATTTTAGTAGCGGTAGTGTGGGCATTTTATCGTAGATACGTTGAAAAGCTAGTGCGTCTAAAACGCGGTTGGAAAAATGGTCTAGTATTAATTTTCATTGGCGGATTAATGGTATCAACATTATTTGCAAACGGTATGGGCTTAATCTGGCATGGGGAAGGCTTAACTTATACTGAACCTGTAGCATCTGGAATCGCTGCGATTTTTGGTTTCTTACCAGCATCGGTAGCAGCAGGTATTTTCTATGTCATGTGGTGGGCACATTTATTAATTCTCTTAACATTCCTAATTTATGTACCACAATCGAAGCACTTCCACTTAATCGTTAGTCCACTTAATGTGTACATGAATCGTTTAGATCGTACGGGAACGTTAACACCAATTGACTTCGAGGCGCTTGAAGAAGCGGGGGAAAATGCGGAAAGTGAAGATGATATTCCGGCAATAGGGGTAGGACGTATTCAAGACTTTACGCAAAAGCAGATGCTCGATTTATATTCTTGTGTAGAGTGTGGTCGTTGTACAAATATGTGTCCGGCAACAGGAACAGGAAAGATGCTGTCTCCGATGGACTTAATCATCAAGCTTCGTGATCATTTAACATTTACTGGTGCGGTTGTCACAAAACAAAAACCATGGGTACCTTATCAATTCTTTGCCAAGACAAAGGGCAATCAGCTAGCACTAGCAGCTGGTGCTGAGGGTGCAATCATCGAAGATATTTATAGCCCGTCGTTAATCGGCGAGGTGATTACGGAAGAAGAGATTTGGGCATGTACGACTTGCCGTAACTGTGAAGACCAATGTCCAGTAATGAATGAGCATGTCGATAAAATTATTGACCTACGTCGTTATCTAACGATGACTGAAGGTAAAGTAAATCCAGATGCACAGCGCGCGATGACAAACATCGAACGTCAGGGCAATCCTTGGGGACTAAACCGTAAAGAAAAAGAAAACTGGCGTGATCTTGATCCAACGGTCAATATTCCAACAGTAAAAGAATTGAAAAAATCAGGCGAGGAAATGGAGTATCTTTTCTGGGTAGGCTCTATGGGTGCATTTGATAATCGTTCACAAAAAATTGCATTAGCCTTCTGTCGTCTCTTAAATGAGGCTGGCGTGAAGTTTGCGATCTTAGGAAATAAAGAGAAAAATTCAGGAGATACACCGCGTCGTCTAGGAAATGAGTTTTTATTCCAAGAGCTTGCGACAGCGAATATTGATGAATTTGAGAAAAATGATGTGAAGAAAATTGTTACGATTGACCCGCATGCATACAATATCTTCAAAAATGAATACCAAGATTTCGGCTGGAAGGGTGAAGTCTATCACCATACAGAGCTACTAAATCAATTGATTGAAGAAAATCGTCTCGCTATGAATTACGAAGTCGATGAGACAATTGTCTTCCATGATTCTTGTTATTTAGGTCGTTATAATGATGTGTATGACGCACCGCGTGAAATTCTTCGAGGTATTCCAGGCGTTAAGCTTGTGGAAATGGAACGTAATCGCGAGACAGCAATGTGCTGTGGTGCAGGTGGCGGTTTAATGTGGATGGAAGAGCATGTTGGAAATCGTATAAACGTGGCAAGAACAGAGCAAGCTTTAGCAACAAACGCATCAGTGATTTCTTCTGGTTGTCCATATTGCTTAACGATGCTCGAAGATGGTACAAAGGCAAAAGAGGTTGAAGATACAATTAGTACATTCGACGTTGCAGAATTATTGGAGCGTTCTGTATTCGGTGAAAAAGTGAAAGTTGTTGAAGCGGCAATGGAAGAAGTGACGGAAGAGTTGCTAGAAGAAGTAGTAGCTTCCGTGGATTTTGTCGAAAAAGATGAGAAACAACAACTAAGCGAAGAAAAAAGATAATAATTGTAGAAATATTTTAGTTATCTGAAAAATATAAATTGCACAATAATTAATTGTTTTGTAGAATAAGATTAAATGGAAATGGGAGTCCTTAACAAACTCCCATTTTTCATCGAGAAGAGTCGAGCGAGCGTTCAGTCAACTGTGGTGTTTTTGAAAGGGAACTATCGATTCCTTCATCGAGTACGTAAAACAAAAGGGGTGTTTTACTTGAATAGAGCGGTAATTTTAGCAGGAGCTAGAACGGCATTTGGTAAATTTGGTGGATCACTATCCACTCTCAATGCAAGTGATCTGGGGGCAATCGCAGTTAAAGGAGCACTTGAAAAAGCGAATATTATGCCATCTGAAGTGGATGAAGTGATTTTGGGTACAGTTTTACAAGGTGGTCAGGGTCAAATCCCATCAAAACAGGCAGCATTAAAAGCAGAGGTACCAACTGCGGTGAAAACAGAAACTATTAATAAAGTTTGTGCGTCGGGGATGCGCGCAGTAACATTAGCAGATCAGCTGATTCGTTTAGGGGACGAAGAAGTCATTGTTGCCGGTGGTATGGAGTCTATGTCAAATGCGCCGTACTATCTAATGAATGGTCGTACAGGATTACGCATGGGTGATTCTACAATGATAGACGGTATGTTGTATGACGGTTTAACATGTGCTTTCGATAAGGCAAGACCGCATATGGGTATCTATGGAAATGCGACAGCGACTACGTTCTCGTTAAGTCGTGAGGAACAAGATGCCTGGTCTGTACGCAGTCATGAACGTGCACTAATGGCTATTGAAAAAGGTTACTTCGCAGAGGAAATCGTACCTGTGGAAATACCACAGCGTAAAGGAGAACCACTCTTAGTGAATACCGATGAGGCACCAAGAGCTGGTACATCAATGGAAGCGCTTGCTAAGCTGAAGCCAGCCTTTGATAAGGATGGTACGATTACAGCAGGTAATGCACCTGGAGTAAACGATGGTGCATGTGCACTGATAGTTATGAATGAGGAACGTGCAGCGCGTGAAGGTAGACAGCCACTTGCCATCATCATCGGCCATGAGGAGGTCGCGATTGAGCCAGAAAACTTCCCACAAACACCGGGGTTAGTTATCAATAAACTACTTAAAAAAACAGAAAAAACAATAGCAGACATTGATCTAATCGAAATTAATGAAGCCTTTGCTGCTGTAGCGCTTGTCAGCAATCAACTAGCGGAACTTGATGCGGAGAAGGTCAATGTCAACGGTGGTGCAGTTGCATTAGGTCATCCAATTGGCGCTTCCGGAGCACGCATTATTTTAACACTCGCACATGAATTAAAACGCCGAGGAGGCGGAATTGGCATTGCAGCCATTTGCTCTGGGGGAGGGCAAGGCGATGCCATCATGATTGAAGTACCAAAAACAGGGGGACATGAATGATGGGAATTCTCAAGGTAATGGTCATTGGTGCTGGTCAAATGGGTTCAGGTATTGCACAGGTCTGTGCCCAAGCTGGCTATGAGGTCAAACTTAATGACATGAAGCAGGAATTTTTTGAGCGTGGTTTCGGTGTTATTACAAAAAATTTAACACGTGATGTGGAAAAAGGTCGCAAGACAGAGGATGAAAAAGCGGCAGTTCTTGCTCGTATTACTATGTCACTAGATTTACAGGATGCGAGTGATGTAGACATTATTATCGAGGCGGCTGTTGAAAACATGGAAGTGAAGCAATCCATCTTTCAGCAATTAGACAAGATTGCACCGGCACATGCCATTTTAGCAACAAATACATCATCTTTACCGATTACTGAAATTGCAGCAGTAACGAATCGTCCAGAGCAAGTGATTGGTATGCACTTTATGAATCCAGTACCTGTCATGAAGCTTGTGGAAATTATTAGAGGCTTAGCAACGTCGAATGAGGTTTACAAAGCTGTTGAAGAAATGACTGTAAAATTATCGAAAACACCCGTGGAAGTAAATGACTTCCCAGGCTTTATTTCGAATCGTATTTTACTACCAATGATTAATGAGGCTATCTATGCATTATATGAAGGTGTGGCATCGAAAGAAGCAATTGATGATGTCATGAAGCTTGGGATGAATCATCCAATGGGGCCATTAACATTAGCGGACTTTATCGGTTTGGACACATGTTTGTCAATCATGGAAATTTTACATGAGGGATTAGGGGATAGTAAATACAGACCGTGTCCATTGTTACGCAAATATGTAGCAGCAGGATGGTTAGGTAAAAAATCTGGAAGAGGCTTTTACGTTTACGAATAATCCTATGGGGATGGGATGCTTCAACAAAAATGAAATGCTCCGTGCCAACATAGAGAGGTGACATTATAGATGCATTTACAATTTACAGATGAACAGATAATGATGTGTGATATGGTGCGAGATTTCGCGCAAGAAAAGATTGCACCGTGGGTAGATCGTATGGAAGCAGGGGAGTTTCCGCGAGAGTTACTTGTACAAATGGGTGAACTTGGTTTGATGGGCATTACAACACCAGAAGAACTAGGTGGATCTGCGATGGATTTTACATCGTACATACTAGCCATAAATGAATTATCTAAGGTTAGTGCAGTGATGGGTGTTATTTTATCAGTGCATACATCAGTTGGTACAAACCCAATAATTTACTTTGGAGATGATGCTCAAAAGCAGCGTTATGTACCGAAATTAGCTTCTGGAGAATATTTAGGAGCATTTTGTTTGACGGAGCCCAGCGCAGGTTCAGATGCAGGTTCATTGCAATCGAAAGCGTTGCGTGATGGTGATGAATATGTTATTAACGGATCAAAAGTATTTATTACAAATGGTGGAGAAGCAGATGTCTATATCGTTTTCGCATCTACCAATCCAGCCGAGAAGACACGTGGAATTTCAGCGTTTATTGTTGAAAAAGGAACGCCTGGCTTAGTAATAGGTAAGGATGAGCACAAAATGGGTTTACATGGCTCCCGTACAGTGCAGCTTACATTCGATAACTGTCGCATACCAGCGACAAATCTTCTTGGTGAAGAAGGAGAAGGCTTTAAAATTGCGATGGCAAATTTGGATGTTGGTCGTATTGGAATTGCAGCGCAAGCCTTAGGAATTGCTGAAGCAGCGCTTGAAGCTGCAACAGCTTATGCGAAAGAACGTGTTCAATTTGGTAAACCAATTTCAGCACAGCAAGGGGTTGGCTTCAAGCTTGCGGACATGGCGACTGCGGTAGAAGCTTCAAAGTTGCTTGTCTATCGTGCAGCTGATTTACGTGCCAAAGGCTTACCTTGCGGAGCAGAAGCCTCGATGGCTAAACTTTTTGCTTCTCGTACAGCAGTGCAAACAGCAATTGAAGCTGTGCAAATTTTCGGTGGTTATGGCTACACAGAGGATTACCCAGTAGAGCGTTATTTCCGTGATGCCAAAGTGACGGAAATCTATGAAGGTACAAGTGAGATTCAAAAGCTAGTCATTAGTAAACATTTAATTTGATTCAGTAGAAGTTTTCAGCTCAATAAGTGGAGCGATTAGTTTTAGTTCCATTCGCATTCAAAGATACACGGAATCAAATGACGTCAAAGCGAAATTCATTAATATAAAAGGGGAAATGGACAATGAACTTTCAATTAACAGAAGAGCACGAACAATTACGTGAAATGATTCGCGATTTTGCTATTAACGAAGTAGCGCCAACAGCAGCGGAGCGCGATGAAAATGAAGAGTTTGACCGTACAATTTTTGATAAAATGGCTGAACTAGGATTAACGGGTATTCCTTGGCCAGAAGAATATGGTGGCGCAGGCTTTGACTATCTTGCCTATGTAATTGCAGTAGAAGAACTTTCACGTGTATGTGCATCAACAGGGGTAACATTATCGGCACACACTTCACTTGCAGGATGGCCGCTGTATAAATTCGGAACTGAAGAACAAAAACAAAAGTATCTTCGTCCAATGGCAGAAGGGAAACATATTGGTGCATACGGCTTAACGGAGCCAGGCTCAGGTTCAGATGCAGGCGGTATGAAAACATATGCTAAACGTGATGGTGATGATTATATTTTAAATGGTTCTAAGATATTCATCACAAACGGTGGAGTAGCAGATACATACATCGTATTTGCTGTAACGGACCCAGAAGCGAAAAATGGCACATCTGCGTTTATTGTTGAAGCAGGCTATAAGGGCTTCTCGGTAGGTAAAAAAGAGAAGAAATTAGGAATTCGTTCATCACCAACGACTGAAATTGTTTTTGATAATTGTCGTGTACCGAAGGAAAACTTACTTGGTGCAGAAGGGGAAGGCTTTAAAATTGCGATGACTACACTTGATGGAGGTCGTAACGGTATTGCTGCTCAAGCTGTAGGGATTGCCCAAGGTGCATTAGATGCAGCGGTAGACTATGCAAAAGAGCGTGTACAATTTGGCAAGCCAATTACTGCAAACCAAGGCGTATCCTTCAAACTAGCGGATATGGCAACACAAATTGAAGCATCAAGACTACTTACATACCAAGCTGCTTGGTTAGAGTCAAATAGTCTACCGTATGGTAAGGCATCGGCAATGGCAAAATTAATGGCTGGTGACACAGCTATGAGTGTAACGACTGAGGCGGTTCAGGTTTTCGGTGGCTATGGTTATACAAAGGATTATCCAGTGGAACGTTTCATGCGTGATGCGAAAATCACACAAATTTACGAAGGTACGCAGGAGATTCAACGTCTGGTTATCTCGCGTATGTTGACAAAGTAATTTATGACAGAAAAAAGTACAAGGCCCCAAGTTCAGTCAACTGTGAAAGATGAAAATCTAATTGCCATTCGTCGAGAGCAAATGATTCAAGGTGCTATTAAATTATTTAAAGAAAAAGGTTTTCATCGTGCCACGACGAGAGAAATTGCAAAAGCGGCGGGTTTTAGTATCGGTACATTGTATGAATACATTCGTACGAAAGAAGATGTACTGTACCTTGTATGTGACAGTATTTATCATCATGCAATGGAGCGGCTTTCAAGTTTCGAAATCAAGGCAGGTACGATAGAAGAGTTAAGAGCAATGATTCGTGAGTATTTCTTGCAAATCGATAGTATGGTCGATGAACTGACGATTATGTATCAAGAAACGAAATCATTGTCGAGGGAAGCGCAGCGCTATGTCTTCAGTAAGGAATTCGAAATGGTGGCTACTTTTGAGCGATTATTAAAACGCTGTGTAGAATCAGGTGAAATTTCAATGACTGAAAAGCAGATTCATTTGGCTGCGAATAGCTTAGTCGTTCAAGGTCAAAGCTGGGCGTTCCGTAAATGGGCACTTCATCGTCAGCATACACTTGACGAGTATATTGAGATGCAGACTACACTATTCATTTCAGGCATTAAGGGGTTCTAATAAGTTTAAGGGGTAATCGGTAATTGCATAGCTGTACATTGCAATTACCGATTTTTACTTGAGGTAGTATGAGGGGGCGCTTATATGTTGCGTATAGAGGAGAGGGTAACTCACAAAAAAACGCAACTTCTCCTAGATAGGTTCTAGCGACTCGTACACTCAAGAAAGTTTTACTAAGGGGAGAAAGTGGGGTTTTCATATGACAAAGGTAGAAATATACCGTCCAAAAAATCACGTACGTTTTGTAACAGCATCCAGTCTATTTGATGGACATGATGCTTCAGTTAATATTATGCGACGTATTTTGCAATCTAGTGGTGTGGAAGTAATCCATTTAGGACATAACCGCTCTGTTGAGGAAGTCGTGAATGCTGCGATTCAAGAGGATGCGCAAGGCATTGCTGTATCCTCATATCAAGGCGGCCATATGGAATACTTTAAATATATGTATGATTTACTACGTGAAAAGGGAGCGCCACAGATTAAAATTTATGGCGGCGGTGGTGGTGTTATTTTACCACGTGAAATTAAAGAGTTACATTCATACGGTATTTCAGGGATTTTCTCGCCAGAAGATGGGCGAGTACTTGGCCTACAAGGGATGATCAACGAGCAAATTAAAGGCACGGATTTCTCAACTGCAACTGGAGACTATCAAGAAAAGTTAGATGCCTTAACAACAGAAACACCAGAGTTACTGGCGAATTTAATTACTGCGGCAGAATCGAACGACGATGAAGAAACGAAAAACATGTTAGAAGAAGCACGCAAACATTCAAAAGGTACGCCAATTTTAGGGATTACAGGAACGGGTGGTGCTGGAAAATCATCCTTAACGGATGAGCTTATCCGCCGCTTCCTGAAGGAATTCCCAGATAAACGTGTAGCTATTCTTTCAGTTGATCCGACAAAGCAAAAAACAGGTGGGGCCTTACTTGGGGATCGCATTCGTATGAATGCCATTTTCAATAATCGTGTCTATATGCGAAGCCTGGCAACTCGAGGATCACGTACAGAATTGACTGCTTCCATAGGCGATGTCTTAGATGTTGTGCGTGTTGCAGGCTATGATTTAATCATCGTTGAAACGAGTGGGATTGGTCAGGGTGATGCGGAAATTACAAAATACACTGATTTATCCATGTATGTGATGACAAGCGAGTTTGGAGCTCCAACACAGCTTGAAAAGATTGACATGATTGATTTTGCGGATGTTATTGCTATCAATAAATTTGAACGCAAGGGTTCAGAAGATGCGCTACGTCAAGTACAAAAGCAACTTCAACGTTCTCGTGAGCTTTGGGATGAACCGATTGCTAGCATGCCTGTATACGGCACAATTGCCAGTCAATTTAATGATAAAGGGACAAATGCCTTATTTGCGGCGTTAGTAAACATTATTAATAATAAAACAGGTAGCAATTGGGAAACGAGCTATGAACAATTTGCTAAAACGCAAAAGCAAGATGTCATCATTCCAAATGACCGTCGTTATTATTTACGCGAGATTACCGACACAGTGCGAGGTTATCATAAAAAAACAGAGCAGCAGGTAGCATTTGCACGTCGTTTATTCCAACTCGAGGGTGCTATTGCTATAGTCAAAGAAAAGGCGCCGGATGACGCACTAGTCGCATCACTTACTTCTTTAGCGGAAGGTATTCGTGATGAATTAACAGCTGAGTCCAAGCGTATTCTAGATAATTGGCAAACTTTAAAAGATGCGTATGCTGGAGACGAATTTGTGACCAAAGTTCGCGATAAGGAAATTCGTACGATTTTAACAACAACAAGTTTATCAGGTACAAAAATTCCGAAGGTTGTACTGCCAAAGTTCGTTGATTATGGTGAAATTTTACGCTGGGTGTATAGAGAAAATGTACCTGGTGAATTCCCTTATACAGCGGGAGTGTTCCAGTTTAAGCGTGAAGGTGAAGATCCGAAGCGACAATTTGCTGGCGAGGGCACGCCAGAACGTACTAATAAACGTTTCCACTATCTATCGAAAGACGATGATGCAAAGCGTTTATCTACTGCCTTTGATTCAGTGACATTATACGGCGAAGATCCTGATTATCGTCCGGATATTTACGGTAAGGTCGGAGAGTCAGGAGTGTCAATTTGTACGTTAGAAGATATGAAGAAGCTCTATGCAGGCTTTGATCTTTGTGCGCCATCGACTTCAGTATCGATGACCATTAATGGACCTGCTCCAATTATTTTGGCGATGTTTATGAATACAGCAATTGATCAGCAGGTGAAACTGCGTGAGGAAGAATTAGGTCGTACTTTGACAGTTGAAGAATTCACGGAGACACGTGAAAAAACATTGCAGGTCGTACGTGGGACAGTGCAAGCTGATATTTTAAAAGAAGACCAAGGGCAAAATACATGTATTTTCTCAACGGAATTTGCACTGCGTATGATGGGCGATATCCAGCAGTACTTTATCGACCAAAAAGTGCGAAACTACTATTCAGTATCTATCTCGGGTTATCACATTGCAGAAGCTGGAGCGAATCCAATCTCACAGCTAGCATTTACACTAGCTAATGGCTTTACGTATGTTGAATACTATTTAAGTCGTGGTATGAATATAGATGATTTTGCTCCAAATCTATCATTCTTCTTCTCGAACGGGCTAGATCCAGAATACACAGTGATTGGTCGTGTTGCTCGTCGTATTTGGGCAGTTGTTATGCGTGATAAATATGGTGCGAATGAGCGTGCGCAAAAGCTGAAATACCATGTTCAAACATCTGGTCGAAGTTTGCACGCACAGGAAATTGACTTTAATGATATTCGAACAACATTGCAAGCACTAATGGCATTACAAGATAACTGTAATTCACTCCATACAAATGCGTACGATGAAGCGATTACGACACCAACAGAAGAATCGGTACGTCGTGCAATGGCGATTCAAATGATCATTACGAAAGAGCATGGATTAGCGAAAAATGAAAACCCATTACAAGGTGCATTTATCGTTGAAGAATTAACAGATTTAGTAGAAGAAGCTGTGTTAGAGGAATTTGATCGTATTAATGATCGCGGCGGTGTATTAGGTGCAATGGAAACACAATATCAACGTGGCAAGATACAAGAAGAATCCATGCATTATGAAATGCTAAAACATTCAGGTGAGCTACCGATTATCGGTGTAAACACTTACTTAAATCCAAATCCACCAACAGATGATGCCATTGACAATATGGAAATTGCGCGTGCTTCAACGGAAGAAAAAGAAACACAAATCCGTAATTTACAAACCTTCTGGCAGCAGCATGAAGGAGACTCAGAAGCGGCTATTGCTCGTTTACAAGAAGTAGCTGTGAATAACGGCAATATTTTTGAGGAGCTAATGGAAACTGTTCAAGTAGCTAGCTTGGGACAAATTACAAAAGCATTATATGAAGTAGGCGGACAGTTCCGTCGCAATATGTAAAAAGCAAATATGCATTATTGCTTTTTATTTACAAATTATTCTATTTTATGCGGAATGCTCCTGTAATTTTAAGTGTCTAGTCTTTCGATTAGGCACTTCTTTTTATTTTCGCTATAATAGAAATCATAAAGGAGGCGCAGTAGAGGATGAAATCAGTTATTCACTACATTATCATTTTAGCTTTAGTGTTAGGAGTCATTTTCCTGTATAATAAGCAAATTGGCGCTATTCCTTTACTATTATTGTCTGTTTATATGTTTTACTTTGGGTTCAAAATAATCCGTGATATAAAAAACAGTAATTGAAGCTAGCAAAGAGACTAAAACTTTGTATATAATGGGTATTATGCTTATGGTATGGAAAGTTACTTTTGTGCGGCTTTTTTTAGCTGCGCTCGGAAAAGCAATTTCGCCTTGGCGTAATTGCGTCTGGATTTTGAATTGTGTTTAGGCCTGCAAGAAGATCGATACGATGTCAGTCATTTCGGTAAAGCCACAGACGTTGCGTTTTTACCGATGCAAGTCAGTTAGCCGTCATCGCAAGATGCAACGAAGTTAGGTTAACATCTTACTATAAACTCTTTTCAAAATCTGCTGCGTCACTGCGCTAGCGCTACGTTTTCGCGCACAAAACATCTGTGACATCCGTTGGAGGCTTTATCTTCATTCAGCTGGTGTTTTAAACAAACTACACTTGCATTAATCTCACTAGTTATAGAGTTGAGCGTTTTTTGCTGAATGTAGATAAAGCACCTTTTAATTTTAATACATCCGTATGTGATGAGGGAAAGGACGTGCACGAATTGAATTTTCGTGAAATGACAAAGGAACAATTAGCGGAAGAATCGTTAATTAACTTAACTTATGCAATTTTAACTGAAAAGCGTGCCTCAGTGTCATTTAATGACCTGCTAACAATTATTAAAGAGCTTACTGCTTTTAGTGATGCTGATATTAAATCACGCTTACTACAATTTTACACTGACATGAATGTAGATGGTCGCTTCTTATACAACCAAGAATCTGGTTGGGGTTTACGAGAATGGTTTAAGGTTGAACAAATTGAAGAAGAAACAGCGCCATCTGTTAAAACTCATAAGAAAAAATCTAAAGCTACTCTTGATGATGACGATGAAATTGAAGAGGATTTAGATGAAGAAGAAATCGACTTCGATGAGGATTATGAAGAATTTGTTGAAGAAGAAATCGATGAAGAAAAAGAAGAAATTGAATTCGAAGATGAAGAAGAAATTGAAGAAATCGATGAAGAAATCGACGAAGATTTCATCGACGAAGACGAAATAGAGGAAGAAGAAGAGGAAGAAGTGTAGTTTAACTCTTTGAATTTTCTTACTTTTGTGCAAGTAGTAAAAAATCTTGACTTCTTTCACGGTTCCGTTTAATCTTTTACTTGGGCTCCTTTAAAGAGGAGAAAGACCGTGTATGCAATACGCTCCCCCTGCAAACCTATGCAGGAGGGGCGTTTTTTTTGTTTTTACCTTTTTCAGTTATTTCTTTAATGATTATAGGCGATAGATGAATATAAATGTTGTTAACTATTCATTATGTATAATAATCGGTGACTGAATAAAGCTAAAGTCTCCGGTGAATGTCTTTAAATCTTGAATTGTATCATGTACTCTTTGAAATTTGATGGCTATTCACCTAGGCAGATTTGATAAAGGAAAGTATAAAAGAGATAGAAACGATTACAGCTTCGAATCGACTACATTTTATTTTATGTAGGAATTCTCGGCTTTTCTTATTTTAAGGTATAGGCAAGTATAGATTCTCTAATCGATGTCAAGGCATTCGCGCTACACGACGGAGGTCGCTTAAAGCCCTCCGACGAAAGTGAAGCATTAGCGGCACATCTCTCCCTGTACCATAATAGTTAGGTACAAAAGAGCGCGAATGCACTTTTCTTATTAGCAATTTCTAGAACAATATAAGGAGGAATTTTTTCATGACTAAGTATATTTTTGTAACAGGTGGGGTTGTGTCTTCGCTTGGTAAAGGGATTGTTGCAGCATCTTTAGGACGCTTACTTAAAAACCGTGGATTAGAAGTAACAATACAAAAGTTTGACCCATATATCAATATTGACCCAGGTACGATGAGTCCTTATCAACATGGTGAGGTATTTGTAACAGATGATGGTGCGGAAGCTGACTTAGACTTAGGTCACTACGAACGTTTCATCGACATTAATTTAGGGAAACACTCAACAGTAACTTCAGGTCGTGTCTATCAATCTGTTTTACAAAAAGAACGTCGTGGTGATTACAATGGTGGAACAGTACAAGTAATCCCTCATATTACGAATGAAATTAAAGACCGCATTCAACGTGCAGGCCGTGAAACAAATGCTGATGTTGTCATTACTGAAGTGGGGGGAACAGTTGGTGATATCGAGTCCCTACCATTCCTTGAAGCAATTCGCCAAATGAAAACGAATCTTGGCCATAATAATGTCATGTATGTTCACTGTACGCTTATTCCTTACATTAAAGCAGCAGGTGAATTAAAAACTAAACCGACACAGCACTCTGTAAAAGAATTGCGTTCTTTAGGCATCCAACCTAACATTATTGTTGTGCGGACAGAGCAAGAAGTACCTCAAGATATGAAAGAAAAATTAGCATTATTCTGTGACGTACAACCACATGAAATTATTGAATCTCGTGATGCAGAACATTTATATGAAGTTCCTTTAAATCTTCATGCACAAGACATCGATGATATCGTACTTGATCATTTTGGTATTGAAGCGCCTGAAGCGGATATGGAAGAATGGCGTGACCTTGTAGCGAAAGTGAAGAGCTTGCCAAATAAAAGAAGAATCGCATTAGTTGGTAAGTATGTAGAACTACAAGATGCTTATATTTCTGTTGTCGAAGCTTTAAAACATGCAGGCTATGCATTTAACTCAGATATCGATATTGACTGGATCAATGCAGAACATGTAGAAACTGACAATGTAGCGACGCTATTAAAAGATGCTGATGCTATATTAGTACCTGGTGGCTTCGGCGATCGCGGAGTTGAAGGGAAAATTTTAGCAACGCAATATGCACGTGAGAATAATGTTCCATTCTTAGGAATTTGCTTGGGGATGCAACTAGCAACAGTAGAATTTGCACGTAACGTACTTGGTTTGCAAGGTGCTCACTCAACAGAGCTTGATGCAACGACTCAGTATCCGATTATTGACTTCTTACCGGATCAAAACGATAACGTAGACATTGGTGGTACATTACGTTTAGGCTTGTATCCTTGTAAATTAAAAAATGGCTCCAAGGCGAGCACTGCCTATGGAAAAGAGCTTGTGTATGAACGTCACCGTCACCGCTATGAATTTAACAATGAATACCGTGAAGCGATGGAAGCGGCAGGTCTTGTCTTCTCAGGTACAAGCCCAGATGGCAAACTAGTGGAGATTATCGAACTACCAGATAACAATTTCTTTGTAGCTTGTCAATTCCACCCAGAACTTGTATCACGTCCAAACAGACCACAACCATTATTCCGTGATTTTATTGGAGCAACATTTAAATAAAAAACACAAGGAGTTGTCTCAAAAATTATTTGAGGCAACTCCTTTTTGTAACGAGAAACGCAACGAAGACTTTTCACCTAACAAAAAAATAGCATGCTAGGAGTGCTGTGTACCCTTAGCATACTATTTTCACTTTTGGTACAGCTCCTCGTTTTTAGAACGTTAACGTGTAGTTGTACTTACATTGCGGGAGAAACTATATTTCACGGATATTCATCCACAAACCCCATATACTAGGCACTTAAAGCTCTTCTTCATCGAGTCCTAGCATTTCGTCATAAGCGATTTTCACAGCCTCATAGATAAAAAGCGCTGCCATTGCGTGTGGTACAACAATGCGTTCACCTAAATCATTAGGTAGTAAGCCACCGCGCATACGAGTGGATATATATGTATACGCTAATTCGGCTAAAAGATTTTCAGTAGTAGCGACTTCACTCGCGACTGCTGAAAATGGAATAAAGCTATTGTTCAATTTTTGTGCTAATGCTAATGCATCCTTATCTTGAGCACTACGTGTAAAGATACACACTCGATCAGCTTCACTCACTACAGTATTATTGGTCCACGCTTGTAGCTTAGCAAAATGTTCAACACCTTGAAGTGCATTTAATTCGACAACTTGCATTTCACCAAAGCAAGCAAAATAAACGTTGCCTTCCCCAATACCAGCTTGTGCAAGTAATCTTGCTGTTTCTTCAATAGCTTCCTCTTCACTTTGTGTTATTCTTTGAAGAAGTCCACTTAGTTGAGTTGTTAGAATTTTTGACATGGTTCCACCTCAATCAATATTATAGGGTTGAAAGAAGTATAAAGCAAAAGTAGATAATTTATAATACTAGAAGGTATTAAGATTTTAAAGGAGAATTATACATATTATAGGATGTTTTTGTGCAAGAATAATAATTCAAAAAGGGCGGAATGAAATGTGAAACGATTACTAATTGTCGATGATCAGCAAGGCATTCGTTTGCTTTTAAATGAAGTGTTAAAAAAGGAAGGTTACATTACATATTTAGCAGCGAATGGCGTGGAGGCACTACGTTATGCAGAAGAGGAAGCAATTGATTGTGTATTACTAGACATGAAGATTCCTGGAATGGATGGCATTGAAATTTTAAAGCATTTAAAAGAAAAGTGGCCCCAAATCCCGGTCTTTATGATGACTGCTTACGGTGAATTAAATGTTGTGCAGGAGGCCTTAGAATTAGGAGCAATTCGTTACTTTACAAAACCTTTTGATATTTTTGAAGTGCGTGACGAGGTCAATAAAACATTAAAAGGTAAACTAACAGGCAGTGATTAACACCGCCTGTTTTTCAATATATAGCCTTATGGACACAGTAGATTTCACACGCTGTCGCTTCAAATGTCACTTCGCTTACGCGCAGAAAATAGAGAACGCTGAAAATACTTTTGAGTAAGTACCAGCAGCTACGTTGCACTCCGCTTTCGGTATAGAAAACAAGTGCGCTGTCGCTACGTTGACACTTCGCTTACGCGCAGAAAATAGAGAACGTTGAAAATACTTTTGAGTAAGTACCAATCGCTACGATGCACTCCGCTTTCGGTACAGAAAATAAGTGCGCTGTCGCTACGTTGACACTTCGCTTACGCGCAGAAAATAGAGAACGCTGAAAATACTTTTGAGTAAGTACCAGCCGCTGCGTTGCACTCCGCTTTCGGTACAGAAAATAAGTGCGCTGTCGCTACGTTGACACTTCGCTTACGCGCAGAAAACAGAGAACGCTGAAAATACTTTTGAGTAAGTACCAATCGCTACGATGCACTCCGCTTTCGGTACAGAAAATAAGTGCGCTGTCGCTACGTTGACACTTCGCTTACGCGCAGAAAATAGAGAACGCTGAAAATACTTTTGAGTAAGTACCAGCCGCTGCGTTGCACTCCGCTTTCGGTACAGAAAATAAGTGCGCTGTCGCTACGTTGACACTTCGCTTACGCGCAGAAAACAGAGAACGCTGAAAATACTTTTGAGTAAGTACCAATCGCTACGATGCACTCCGCTTTCGGTACAGAAAATAAGTGCGCTGTCGCTACGTTGACACTTCGCTTACGCGCAGAAAATAGAGAACGCTGAAAATACTTTTGAGTAAGTACCAGCAGCTACGTTGCACTCCGCTTTCGGTATAAAAAACAAGTGCGCTGTCGCTACGTTGACACTTCGCTTACGCGCAGAAAATAGAGAACGCTGAAAATACTTTTCAGCGTTCTCTATTTTTGCTATGATTGAATAGCATATTTATGTATGAAGAATAGTCCTATAAGGGAGGATTTTTAGTATGGCATTAGTATCGATGAAAGAGATGTTAGTTAAGGCGAAGGCAGAAGGTTATGCAGTTGGTCAATTCAACATCAACAACCTTGAATGGACGCAAGCAATTTTACAAGCAGCAGAAGAAGAGAAATCACCGGTAATCCTAGGCGTATCTGAAGGCGCAGGTAAATATATGGGCGGTTTTATCGCCGTAGTTCAAATGGTAAAAGGTTTAATGGAATCTTACGGTACAACTGTTCCTGTAGCTATCCATCTTGATCACGGTTCAAGTTTCGATAAGTGTAAAGAAGCAATTGATGCAGGTTTCACTTCTGTTATGATTGATGCTTCACATCACTCATTCGAAGAAAACATCGAAATTACTTCAAAAGTGGTTGAATACGCTCATGCCAAAGGAGTTTCTGTAGAAGCTGAACTTGGAACAGTTGGTGGAGACGAAGACGGTGTAATCGGTGGTATCAATTATGCTGATCCTGAAGAATGCCGTAAAATGGTTGAATTAACTGATATCGACTGTCTAGCACCAGCACTTGGTTCTGTACATGGTCCTTACAAAGGTGAACCTAACCTAGGCTTCAAAGAAATGGAAGAAATCTCAAATTTAGCAGATCTTCCGTTAGTATTACATGGTGGTACAGGTATCCCAACAAAAGATATTCAACGCTCGATTTCATTAGGTACAGCAAAAATTAACGTCAATACTGAAAATCAAATCGCTGCAACAAAAGTTATCCGTGAAGTCCTTGACAATGATAAAGTTGTTTATGACCCTCGTAAATTCTTAGCACCAGCACGTGAGGCGATTAAAACAACAGTTATTGGTAAAATCCGCGAATTCGGCAGTGCACAAAAAGCATAATTTTTGCATCTAATATGATACAAAAGCATAGATGAATACACATAATAAGAGAAGTGTTGATGCTTGTAGTCGACCTTCTCTTGTTTTTGAAATAGTAACTTTTTAACAGATATTAAATAATTTAAGAAAATAGGGTTTGGGAGGAAATAATATGAAATTTTTTATTGATACAGCTAACTTTGACGAGATTAAAGAAGCACATGCATGGGGTATTTTATCGGGTGTTACGACAAATCCTTCATTGGTTGCTAAAGAAGAAAATGTATCTTTCCACGATCGTCTACGCGAGATTGCAGAGCTTGTAGATGGTTCAGTAAGTGGGGAAGTTATTGCATTAGATGCTGAAGGCATGATTAAAGAAGGTCTAGAATTGGCTGAGATTGCACCAAATATCACAGTTAAATTACCGATGACACCAGCTGGCTTAGAAGCATGCCGTTTCTTTGCAAACAAAGGCATCAAAACAAATGTAACTTTAATCTTTAGTGCAAACCAAGCATTAATGGCCGCTCGTGCAGGTGCTACATATGTATCACCATTTATCGGTCGTTTAGATGATATTGGTCAAAACGGTGTAGAACTTATTGAGACTATTGCAGATATTTTCACAATTCATAATATCGATACGCAAATTATCGCAGCTTCTATTCGCCATCCGCAACACGTAACGGCGGCAGCACTTGCTGGGGCGCATATTTCAACAACTCCATATAAAGTATTAAAGCAGCTTTTCCATCATCCATTAACGGAAAAAGGAATTGAAGGATTTTTAGCGGATTGGAATAAGAGAAAAGGCGAATAATAAGATTATAAAGTGAGCCAGACGCAAAAATTACTTTCCAATCATGAGGGAGAACGCAAAATGGATGTATACAAAATTACAGGCGAAAATCGTCTGAAAGGTACAATTAAAGTTAGTGGTGCAAAAAATAGTGCGGTCGCCTTAATTCCAGCATCAATTTTGGCGAACTCTCCAGTGACTATTGGAGGGATACCAGAAATTTCAGATGCTTGGACATTGAAGGCGTTATTAGAGGAAATTGGCGGAGAAGTGACTTTTGAAGACGGTAAAATGATTATTGATCCGTCCGATATGATTGCTCTGCCATTGCCGAATGGTAACGTCAAAAAGCTTCGTGCTTCCTATTATTTAATGGGGGCAATGCTTGGTCGTTTTAAGAAAGCTGTGATTGGTTTACCTGGAGGCTGTTTCCTAGGACCACGTCCAATCGATCAGCATATTAAAGGTTTTGAGGCACTTGGAGCTAAAATTACAAATGAGCATGGGGCGATCTATTTACGTGCGGATGAATTGATAGGCGCAAAAATTTATTTAGACGTTGCAAGTGTTGGGGCAACCATTAATATTATGTTGGCCGCTGTACGTGCAAAAGGGCGTACAGTTATTGAAAATGCGGCGAAAGAGCCTGAAATCATTGATGTTGCAACACTTCTTACAAACATGGGTGCCAATATTAAAGGCGCTGGTACGAGTGTTATTCGTATTGACGGAGTTGAGGAGCTTCATGGCACAGAGCATACAATTATTCCTGATCGTATCGAAGCGGCAACTTTTATGATTATGGCGGCAGCAGTTGGCGATGGCATGACAATTGATAATGTAATTCCACTACATTTAGAGGCAATTACAGCAAAGCTTCGTGAAATGGGTGTGAAGATTGAAATAGGCGAGGAAAGTATTTATGTGCCAAAGACCGAACTTACAACATTACAAGCAGTTGATGTCAAGACATTAGTGTATCCTGGGTTCCCTACAGATATTCAGCAGCCACTTTCTGTCTTGATGTCACAGGCATTCGGTTCTTCAAAAGTAACGGATACAATATATACAGCCCGTTTTAAGCATATAGATGAACTTCGTCGTATGAATGCAAATGCACGTGTTGAAGGGAATACAGCGATTATTTCCGGTCCCAATAAATTACATGGCTCAAATGTGACAGCGACAGATCTTCGCGCTGGTGCAGCTTTAGTACTAGCTGGATTATTAGCCGAAGGTGAAACTGAAATTCACGATATCTATCACATTGAACGAGGCTATAGCTCACTTATTGAAAAATTACGTGATTTAGGCGCAGATATTCGACGTGAGACAATAATGGTCGGGGTAGCAGAGCTAAAGGAATAATGTGTGGTAAAAGTTTTGAGCCAATTATGTTACAATAGAGGTAATTTGAATGTTTCGGCGAATGAAATATGCCGATAACGGGAGGAAAAACAACAATGGAACGTAGTTTATCGATGGAAGTAGTACGAGTAACAGAGGCAGCAGCAATCGCATCCGGGAAATGGATGGGTCGCGGTTTGAAAATTGAGGCAGATGATGCAGCAACGACAGCAATGCGCTCAATGTTCGATACAATTCCAATGCATGCTACAGTAGTAATTGGTGAAGGTGAAATGGACGAAGCGCCAATGCTTTATATTGGAGAAGAGCTTGGCCTTCGTAATGGTGGTCCACAAGTAGATATTGCAGTTGACCCTTTAGAAGGTACGAATATTGTAGCTAAAGGTACGAATGGTGCAATGACAGTACTTGCTATTGCAGATAAAGGCAATCTATTAAATGCACCTGATATGTACATGGAGAAAATTGCAGTAGGACCAGAAGCGGCAGGAAAAGTTGATATTAATGCATCTGTTACTTATAACTTATTACAAGTAGCAAAGGCAAAAAATAAAGATATTTCAGACGTGGTTGCTACTCTATTAGATCGTCCACGCCATCAAGCAATTGTAGATGAGATTCGTGAAGCTGGAGCTCGAATTAAATTTATCCAAGATGGCGATGTTGGGGCAGCCATTAACACCGCTTTCGATGAGACAGGCATTGACATTATGTTCGGAATGGGCGGTGCACCAGAGGGTGTTATTTCTGCGGTTGCATTAAAATGCCTTGGCGGAGACTTTCAAGCGAAACTAGTGCCAGAAGACGAGGAACAGTTAGAGCGTTGCAAAAAAATGGGCGTAGATGTTGAAAAAGTCCTTTATTTAGATGACCTAGTAAAAGGGGACGATGCAATTTTTGCAGCAACAGCTGTAACAGATTGCGAGCTATTAAAAGGCGTTCAGTATAAAGGTGCCTATGCATTAACACATTCAGTAGTAATGCGAGCAAAATCAGGTACTGTTCGTTTTGTAGAAGGTCGTCACGCTCTTGAGAAAAAACCTAGCTATTAATAATAATTTCTTCTAAAATATACCTAGCGCATCTTTTTTGCGCTAGGTAACTTCTTCTTAATTTAAACCATCCCATAGTTTTATAAGGCAATGTTAGACTTCAATGTTTTTAGGGTTGATTGAAGAGTAACTGTAGCTCAATTCCTAAGGGGTTAGCAGTGAAGCTAAGATCTTGCACGGAGCGCAAAGTAGCTTAGACACTATCCCAGGAAATCGAGCGTATTACAGGTACGGATATCAACCGTTTTACAAAGCCTTTCGTAATAATACTTCAATGATAACCCCACAAAAGCAATATATTTTGAAAAAGACTGGAGTTGTGCATATGTCTGCATTGACAATCGCTCAATTAGAAAACATGACGTTAAAAGAGCTTTACGCCCTCGCGCGCCAATATAAAATTTCATATTATAGCAAATTAACAAAAAAAGAATTAATTTTTGCTATTTTGAAAACGCGTTCAGAACAAGAGGGTTATTTCTTCATGGAGGGAGTACTTGAAATTGTATCGCAGGAGGGCTTTGGTTTCCTTCGTCCAATTAACTACTCTCCAAGTAAAGAGGATATTTATATTTCGGCCTCTCAAATTCGACGTTTTGACCTACGAAACGGGGACAAGGTATCTGGTAAGGTGCGTCCACCTAAAGAAAACGAACGTTATTACGGTCTGTTACAAGTGGATGCTGTAAATGGCGAAGATCCAGAAGTAGCGAAAGAACGTGTCCATTTCCCGGCTTTGACGCCGTTATATCCTGATCGACAAATCAAGCTTGAAACAACGCAGCAAAATTTATCGACTCGTATTATGGACTTAGTGGCACCAGTAGGTTTTGGACAACGTGGTTTAATCGTTGCGCCTCCGAAAGCAGGGAAAACATCGTTATTAAAAGAAATTGCCAACGCAATTACGACGAATTATCCAGAAGCAGAGTTAATTGTATTACTTATTGATGAACGTCCTGAGGAAGTAACAGATATTGAACGTTCTGTGAATGCAGATGTAGTTAGTTCTACTTTCGATGAGGTACCAGAAAACCACGTAAAGGTGGCAGAAATAGTTTTAGAGCGTGCGCGCCGTTTAGTTGAGCATAAACGTGACGTAATTATTTTAATGGATTCCATTACTCGTTTAGCACGTGCTTATAACTTAGTTATTCCACCAAGTGGTCGTACACTATCCGGTGGTATTGACCCTGCTGCTTTCCATAGACCTAAACGTTTCTTCGGTTCTGCCCGTAATATTGAAGAAGGTGGTAGCTTAACAATTCTAGCTACGGCTTTAGTCGATACTGGCTCTCGAATGGACGAAGTCATCTATGAAGAATTTAAAGGAACAGGGAATCTAGAGCTTCACCTAGATCGTCAATTAGCAGAGCGTCGTATTTTCCCTGCGCTTGATATTCGTCGTTCAGGTACACGTAAGGAAGAACTACTTCTTGAACCGGAACAACTTGAAAAACTGTGGGCAATTCGTAAAACATTCTCGGATTCTTCTGATTTTTCGGAGCGTTTCTTGAAAAAGTTACGCACAACAAAATCAAACGAAGAATTTTTCGAGAAGTTAAATGAGGATATGAAGAAAGCTACTAAAGGTAAGGGTTTACTATAACAATAAAGAATCACCATTGACTAGATTTAGTTAATGGTGATTTTTTTGTTTTACAAACCTAATTGAAATTGATAATCGTTATCAATATAATGAAGATATACTATTACATTTCAAAAGGAGAAAGATATGAATTATGAGGCGTATATGCTTCTTTGGGAGAACACATATATCAAACTGAAGCAATTTGATTATATAAATAATGCTGACATACGAATAATTACGACAGTGAATCATAGCACATTACTAGTCATCACAGAGGGTGAGGCAGAGGTCTTAATTGGAGATCAGCTTTATCTAGTACAACGCTTTAGTATTTTTCATATTGGAAAGTCGCAATCACTCCATATAAAAGCAAAGGATAGCATTAGCTATTACATGATTCACTATAAAGGCGATGTTATTTACGCAGATGCATTTTTACAGCACTTATACATGCAGTTTCAACCTTTTCAAACGGATTTCACCTGTGTACCAGCGAATGCTTTAGGCATTCATATGTTACTTCAAGACATGTACGATAAATGGAAAACAAGCTCTATCCAGGACCATTTATCAGTAAAGGCTTCTTTTTATGAACTCATCTATCGTATTTTTCAAGAGTTGCATGAAGGACTGGGTAAGCCACATGAAATGGATAAAGTAGAAGCGGCACGTCTTTACTTAGAACAACATGTTCATGAGCCTGTTTCTATCCAGACACTTGCAGATTCGCTCAAAATTAGTACACGACATCTTTTGCGTACTTTCAAGGAGCGCTATGGTATTGGTCCGCAAATTTATTTGCAGCAACTTCGAATTGAACGTGCAAAGCACTATCTATTGTCAAAACATTATGGCATCAGAGAGATAGCAATATCACTCGGGTATGAGGATGAATATTATTTTAGTAGAGCCTTTAAAAAGGAAACAAATATGGCACCTAGTATTTTTAGGCGGAAATATACATCTAGTATGTCCGAATTAGCTATTACAAATGAGAATTGTTTTCAATACAATGAGAATCAGCTCGCGCAAGCAATACGATTTGAGAGTAGGGAAAATGATTTCATGATGAAGAAAATGATGAAACACATAAAGATGCCTTTTTTGTTGGGTCTAATGGTATTTCTTGCAGCATGTGGTGATGATACGTCTCAAACAGCTGATAACAAAGAAGGTACGCCTAAGACTGAGGAATCTACAATTCGAACAGTAACAGATGATAGTGGGCGAGAAGTTGAAATTCCAGTTAAAGCAGAAAGAATAGTTACAGATTGGTATCTTGGTCAAATTCTAGCGTTAGATGTTGTACCAGTAGGAGCAATTACAGCTAATCTAGACTTTGCTGCGTTTTTAAAACCATATTATAAAGATGGAGAAATTAACAATATTGGAACAGACGGTAATACTTCTTTGGAGAAGATTTTAGAATTAAAACCAGATTTAATCATTACTTGGAATAAAGATGATGTAGAAAAATACGAAAAAATAGCACCAACTATTGTATTTTCTGAATCAGCCCATCAAACAGCAACCGATGAAATCAAAGCAATGGGTGAATATCTTGGTAGACAAGCAGAGGCAGATGCATTTGTAAAAGATTTCGATAATCGTATAGCTAACGCACAAAACAAAATAAATGCTGCAATACCTGAAGGTGCAACCTTTACTATTTTTGATGCATTTGAAAAAAATGCCACAATCGTTGGGAATAATAGCGTTTCAGGTGGTCGAGCATTATACCAAATACTTAACATGAAGCCACAAGAGAAAGTACAAGAACTTTTTGATACGCAAGAATCTGGTGGTGGGCGCTATGATATCTCCTATGAAGTGGTAGGTGACTACATTGGTGATTATGTATTTCTGATCAATTTCTTTAATAAGGATGGAGAGTTCCCATCAACATGGACAAATTTAGATATTGTGAAAAATAATAAGATAATTGATTTAGCACCAGAGTATTATTTTGCCTCTGATCCACTCTCGGGTTTACACCAAGCAGAGGATATGGCTAACAAAATAGTAGAATTTACAGAATCTCAAAAAAATAAATAAACAAACAATGACAGTAGCAATCTACATATAGTCTAGAAAAATATTAATGGTAACAAAATTGAATATTCTTTAATTAGTTTTATTATCTATCATCCGCAATAGATTCTGAGAAGCATTGGCTGACTAAATTGTAGAAAAAGCGAAATCAAAGTCATAAACAAATATTTCCTGAGATGAGCTACCTGATGTATTGTCGGGTAGCTCATTTACTAGACTATTTAATAATAGAGTAAATTTCGTTGTCGTTATTCAAATAGATTGCAATATTAGGAAGTATTGTATATTCTAAATAAGAATGATAATCATTATCGTTTATTGTTATCAATTTTTTAGCAAGAATACAATAATCAGTTAATTGATATAAGTATTTAAAAAATGGGAGGTTGCATCAATGTTATTACAACGTTTCTTTTCTTATTACAGGCCATATAAGGGGCTATTTATACTGGATTTTTCCTGTGCTATAGTAGCAGCCCTCATCGAGTTAGCCTTTCCATTGGTATTAAATAAGGTGATTGATGATATCCTTCCCGACGGTGAATTAAAGTGGATTGTAATGGCGAGTTTGCTATTGTTCTTGTTATACATATTCAATTCGATTTTAGACTTTATTGTGTCTTATTGGGGACATATGTTAGGAATCAATATCGAAACAGATATGCGGAAGGAATCGTTTAGTCATGTACAAAAACTTTCGTTTCGATATTTCGATAATAACAAAACAGGTCATCTTGTCTCACGATTAACAAACGATTTAATGGATATTGGAGAGCTTGCTCATCATGGTCCAGAGGATATGTTTATTGCTGCAATGACGATTATTGGCGCTTTCAGCGTAATGTTTTACATTGATCCAACTTTCACACTGCTTATTTTTATTTTAGTACCAATCATTCTGTTACTCACAATAATTTTTGGCAAGCTTATGTCTAAAGCATTCCGTCAAATGTTTGGGGATATTGCCGATTTTAACGCACGTGTAGAAAACAATGTAAGTGGTATCCGTGTTGTACAAGCTTTTACAAATGAAGAACATGAAATTAAGCGCTTCAAGGTCAATAATAATCGATTTAGAGCGACTAAACTATTTTCTTATAAAGTGATGGCATGGAATGAAGCCATTTCAGGCATTTTAACAAAGGTTTTATCATTATTCACACTTTTTGTGGGTGCGTACTTTGTTTTACAGGGCCAGTTAACAAATGGTGAGTTTATCGCTTTCATCCTATTATCAGGTATCCTTTTAGGGCCTATTAATAAAATTAATATGTTTATAGAAACTTACCCTAGAGGGATGGCTGGCTTTAAACGTTATATTGATTTCCTTGAAACAGCACCAGAAATTGCTGATCGCCCAGAGGCGAAGGCTATTGAGGTCATTGAAGGAGACATCGCATTTAATCATGTATCTTTTGGTTATACCGATAAGGAACGCACCTTAAATAATATTAATCTTCAGGTGCGCCCAGGTGAAACGGTTGCACTTGTTGGGCCATCTGGAGCAGGTAAATCAACCATCTGTAGTCTGTTACCCCGTTTTTACGAGGTAAGTGAAGGGGCTATTAAGATTGATGGCATTGATATACGAGATTTCAAGCTACAATCTCTTCGTGGTCATATAGGGATTGTACAGCAAGACGTGTTCTTGTTTGATGGAACGGTTCGAGAAAATATTGCTTACGGTGATTTAGAGGCCAGTGAAGAAGATATTTGGCATGCGGCAAGGCGTGCACAGCTAGAGGAAGTTATTAATGCCTTACCAGAGGGCATGGACACTTTAATTGGCGAACGTGGAGTCAAGCTATCAGGAGGTCAAAAGCAACGACTGTCCATTGCACGTATCTTCCTGAAAAACCCAAAAATCTTGATTTTGGATGAGGCAACCTCTGCACTAGATACAGAAACAGAGCAGGCAATTCAACAGGCATTACATGAACTATCCATAGGGCGTACAACATTAGTTATTGCACACCGTTTAGCAACAATAAAAGACGCTGATCGTATAGTTGTTGTGTCGAAGAAGGGCATCATTGAGGAAGGTACACATGATGAATTAATGAATATACAAAATGCTTATTATGGTCTATATACAGCGCAATTTGGTTTGCAAATTTAATTTTACTAATAAAGTGTGTTTAACCATAGTGTAGAAATGGTGGTGATGTTTTCACCTTTCTACACCTTTATCTACAAATCAATTTAATCCTAAAAGGGAAAGGGAGTTTATTATGACAGTCCTTGAAATAGAGCATGTCGCTATAGGTTACTCATCGACATTAATTGTAGAAGACTTGAGTGTAGCGATTCCAAAAGGGCAAATATCTACAATTATCGGACCGAATGGCTGTGGAAAATCTACATTATTAAAGGCTGTGGCACGTGTCCTTAGAACACAAGAAGGCGCTGTATACTTGGATGGAAAAGCAATTCACCAGCTGAAGACAAAAGAGGTTGCGAAGAGAATGGCGATTCTACCACAAACAGCAACGGCTCCAGGTGGTCTGACAGTTTTTGAATTAGTATCCTACGGTCGATTTCCACATCAAACAGGCTTTGGTTCGTTGCGTAAGGAGGATTTCGAATATATTCATTGGGCTATTGATGTTACAGGGCTAAGAGAATTTAGTGATCGTCCAATTGAGGCATTATCGGGAGGTCAGCGTCAGCGCGTGTGGATTGCAATGGCATTAGCTCAAGGTACAGATATTCTTATTCTTGACGAACCAACGACCTATTTGGATTTAGCGCATCAGCTAGACATTCTATTATTATTACAAAAATTAAATGAAGAAGAAGGACGCACGATTGTTATGGTCTTGCACGATTTAAATCATGCTTCCCGTTTTTCCCAATTTATGATTGCGATGAGAAGTGGACAATTAGTGGTAAATGGTAAACCTGATGAAGTAATGACAAAGGAAAATTTACAAGAAGTATTTAATATCGATGCGACGATGGCTCTTTGTCCATATAGTAGTAACCCCATTTGCTTATCTTACCAATTATATGAAAAAACAAGTGATGCTGAGTAATTAAAGTTCCTTTCTCATCATGGGGGGAGTCCTTTCTTCCCCGATGATGAAAGAGGAACTCAAATTAAGACCGCCATGCCCCATTGAACCGAATTATGGTAAGTGAATCGATTGGTTTTACACAGGAGTTCCGTGGAGTATTCTTATTGCCAGCTAAAAGGGGATAAAGTTTTAAACGGATAGATATTAAGGAGGAAAAGCATGACTTCGTCAGCAGAAGCAGTAGAAGGGCTCGGAACATTAGAAGAGCTACAAAGACGTTCTCATCCAGTACGTGCTGTTGTGGCACTCATTATAGGTTTTGTTGGATTAATATTTGCTATTGGTTTGTCCATTTCATTTGGAGCGGCTGATATTTCATTAAGTACTGTATGGGCAGCTGTATTTCATTTTTCACCAGATTTAACCGCACATCAAATTATTCGTGATATTCGATTGCCACGTGTACTTGGAGCTGCATTAGTAGGTGGATGCTTTGCGGTGGCGGGCGCTATTATGCAAGGAATGACACGCAACCCGCTGGCAGACTCAGGATTGTTAGGCTTAAACTCAGGAGCAGCATTTATGCTTGCTGTATGTTTCGCCTTTTTCCCTGGTTTACCCTATATGTATTTGATTTTATGGTCATTTGTAGGCGCGGGATTAGGGGTATTAATTGTGTATGGTATAGGTTCGTTAGCAAAAGGTGGTTTAACACCAATGCGTTTAGTGCTTGCAGGAGCAGCAGTTAGTGCACTTTTAGGAGCACTGGGTGAGGGGATTGCACTGTATTATCGTATTGGACAGGATTTAGCTTTTTGGTACGCAGGTGGTGTGTCCGGGACGAAATGGTATCACCTTCAAATATTGTCTCCTTGGATACTTGTCGCTATGATTGGGGCGCTCATACTGTCTCGTTCCATTACACTCCTTAGCTTAGGCGAAGAAATTGCTATTGGGCTAGGACAGCGCACGGCAGTTATTAAAGTTTGGGGTATGGTTGTGGTTCTTATTTTAGCAGGTGCAGCTGTTTCTGTAGTAGGAGCAGTTGGCTTTGTTGGATTAATCATTCCTCATTTAACGAGATACATAGTAGGTCATGATTATCGTTGGATTATTTCTTGTTCGTTAGTGTATGGAGCTTTACTTGTTGTGTTAGCGGATCTCGCTGCTCGTACCATCAATCCTCCTTACGAAGCACCAATCGGAGCAATTATTGCCTTTATCGGTGTTCCATTCTTCCTATACCTCGCGCGTAAAGGAGGAAAAGAACTATGAGTCATAATAGCTTTCTAACAGCCAGTCAACAAAAGGCTAGGAAGAAAAATTTCTTTATTTTAAGCATACTAGTGGTGTTAATCGTCATTACGTTTGTGATTAGTATGAATACAGGTGTTATTAAGCTAACACCGATGGAGGTCATACGAACTCTGTTTGGTCAGGGGGATGCACAACAGCAACTAATTTTATATGAATTTAGACTTCCACGTATTATTATCGCTGTATTGGTAGGTATGGGTTTAGCTGTTTCAGGTGCTATTTTACAGGGGATTTCAAAAAATGCATTAGCGGATCCAGGTATTTTAGGGATAAACGCAGGTGCTGGTTTAGCGGTAATGCTGTTTATTTCATTCTTCCCAGCTACAACAGCGGCTCCGGTTTACTTGCTACCAGTGTTAGCCTTTGTAGGGGCAGGTTTTACAGCAATTGTCATATATACACTTTCCTATAAACGCCATGAAGGGATTACACCAATGCGTTTACTATTAACAGGAATTGCTGTAGCAGCAGGTATAAGTTCAGCAATGATTGTGTTGACGCTCCGTTTATCACCTGAAAACTATCAATTTGTTGCCACATGGTTAGCAGGTAGTATTTGGGGTTCGAATTGGAAATTTGTTTTTTCATTGCTACCATGGTTATTGATATTATTCCCATTTGTTTATGCAAAATCACGTGTATTAAACATTTTGAATTTAGGTGATTTAACAGCAGTTGGCTTAGGTGCTTCCATTGAAAAGGAAAGACGTTGGCTATTAGCAGCATCAGTGGGTCTAGCTGGCGCAAGTGTTTCAGTAAGTGGCGGTATAGGCTTTGTAGGTTTAATTGGACCCCATCTGGCACGTCAGCTCGTTGGGGCAAAACATCAATTTTTACTGCCAGCATCAGCATTAGTAGGAGGGCTACTCGTCTTAATGGCCGATACAATTGGGCGTTCTATTTTAGAGCCTTCGGAAATTCCAGCAGGTATTGTAGTTGCTGTATTAGGAGCACCGTATTTCTTATATTTATTAGCGCGTATAAAAGAATAAGGTATTAGGCATTTATTAGCGACTATCATTGAGAATGAATATTATTATCAATTATAGGAGAGGTTAATAATGAAAAAACTAAATATATTTTTTGCAGGTTTTTTCTTATGCTTGTAGGTTGTGGTAGTAAAGAAGACGCTACTAATGACAACGAAGTGGATAGCAATGCTAAGAGGGAAGAAACTGATGCTACAACGATAAAGATAGCAACAATTAACGGAGAAATTTAAATTCCTACTAAAGTTGAGCGTCTTGTTGTAGATGTGTATTTACCAACATCATTATTACTAGGAGTTAAACGAGTAATGCTTTATGGTTATCAATCGACGCAGTGAAAAATAACAAAGTCTTCTATTAAAATTCCAATATGAAAAACATGAAATGAGGTATTAAGTAAATGTCGGAAGAACTGTATGATGTAACAATTGTCGGTGGTGGTCCAGCGGGGCTTTATACTGCTTTTTATAGTGGCATGCGAGATTTGAAAACAAAAATTATTGAATACAGCTCGCAATTAGGTGGTCGAATGTTAATTTACCCTGAAAAAATGATTTGGGATGTAGGTGGTGTAACACCTATTTTAGGCGGACAATTAATCGAACAATTAGTTCAACAGGCGAAAACATTTGATCCAACAATTGTGTTGAGCCAAAAAGTTGAAAACTTAGAAAAGCAAGCAGATGGTACATTTATTTTGACGTCATCGACTGGAGAGAAACATTATTCAAAGACAGTGATTCTAGCCGTTGGTTATGGTGTTCTGGCTATGCAAAAACTAGAGATTGAAGGCGCGGATCGCTTTGAAGTAACCAATTTACATTACACTGTGCAAGAGTTAGAAATCTTCCGTAACAAACACGTTCTCATTTCCGGAGGTGGCAATTCAGCTGTTGATTGGGCAAATGAGTTAGAGCAAATTGCGGCAAGTGTAACAATTGTCCATCGCCGTGATGAGTTCGGTGGTCATGAAAAGAATGTTTTAAGAATGCGTGAATCCACAGTAAGTGTAAGGACACCATATGAAGTGGTTCAGTTACATGGTGATGAAGATTTGATTAAATATGTCTCAATCCAACATAAAGAAACGGGCGTATTGGAGCGTATTATGGTTGATGCAGTCATCGTTAATCATGGATTAAAATGTGACTATGGCGCACTAGAAAAATGGGGTATAAACATACAAGACGGTGTTGCTATTGTAAATGAAAAGCGAGAAACAAATATTGATGGCCTCTTTGGAGCGGGTGACTTTGTAGATCATCCTAGTAAGGTAAGGTTAATAGCTGGGGCATTTACGGATGGAGTATTAGCATTAAATAGTGCAAAACTATACCTAGAGCCTGACGCACCAAAAGTAGCGTATGTTTCGTCGCATAACATTCGTTTCAAGGAACGTAATAAAAAAATCGGTTTAGAAGATCATGATTATCGCGAAGTTCGCGGATAAGCATAACATTGACATGAAAAGAATCTTTTTATCGATTTTCTTTCTTGAAAAAAAGAAATTATTTATGTTATACTTCTAAAGTATGTAACGTGTACATATGTAGCCGACATATTCGGGCTATGTAAGGTACAGTTCGATAATACTCTGTTCCAGATGGTTCAGGGCGAGAGGAGAAAACGAATATGAAACAAGGAATTCATCCAGACTACAAAGAAGCAACAGTAACTTGCTCTTGTGGTAACACTTTCAAAACTGGTTCAGTAAAAGAAAACATCGTTGTCGAGTTCTGCAACGACTGTCACCCATTCTACACTGGCCGTCAAAAATTCGCGTCTGCTGATGGTCGCGTGGATCGTTTCAACAAAAAATACGGTCTTAAAAACTAATGTTAGTTTAATACCTGCCAAGCATGTGCTTGGCAGGTATTTTTTTCAGTAAATAGTGAGTGTGTACGGTCATTTTGTTTAATTACGCCTGCTGACGCTTCGCTGTCACGTCAAAAACATTTGGCGTCTGGATTTTGAATAGTGTTTAAGCATGTATATGAGCCGACACGATGTCGTTTTGTTGCAATTGCCAAAGGGCGTTTTTACCGATACAGGTCAATGAAGCAAAGTCGCTAACCACCATGGAAAAATTCTACTGCCTAAAGTGAGAATCCATGATTGATAGAGGAAAGGGAGAAAACAAAATGGCACAGTTATACTTTAAGCATGGCGCGATGAATAGTGGTAAATCAATTGAGATATTAAAAGTTGCGCATAACTATGAGGAACAACAAAAGCCAGTGATGATCTTTACATCCGGGCTTGATACGCGAGATGAGGTAGGATATGTCTCAAGTCGAGTGGGGTTACGTCAACAAGCCATCCCTGTCTATGAAGATACAAATATCTATGAACTTGTGAAAAATAATATAGTGAAACCATATTGTGTACTTGTCGATGAAGTACAGTTTTTAAAAAAAGCGCATGTGCTGCAATTAGCAAATATTGTGGACGAGTTGGATATTCCAGTAATGGGCTTTGGTTTGAAAAATGATTTTCAAAATGAGCTGTTTGAAGGCAGTCAGTATATGCTTACATATGCAGATAAAATTGAAGAAATGAAAACAATTTGTTGGTTTTGTCATAAAAAGGCGACAATGAATTTACGGGTTGATGAAAATGGGCATCCTGTCTACACAGGTGACCAAATTCAAATTGGCGGCAATGATTCCTACTTTCCTGTATGTCGCAAATGTCACGCACATCCATCACTATAAAGAAAGAGTGAAGATGCCAATTCCTTGTTGTCGCATTGCTATAGCAACAGTTACAAACCGAAAGTATTGTGGTAAACGTGAACCCAACTTTGTATGTATTGGTCGTAGCGACTTAAAAGAAGGGAACGCTTTAACCATGTAAGAAAAAGTAGCATACATGCGAATTTTTCCTTATACTAAGTAGTGGAATTAATGAAAATTACTATACTTCAATTACGTTAGGGCGTAATTGTCGTCCGCTGAGTAAAGTTAAATAACTAAATAGAGGTGAAACCCATGTTTGATCGACTGCAAGCCGTAGAGGATCGCTATGAAAGACTGAACGAGCTTTTAAGTGACCCTGATATCGTGAACGACAATAAAAAATTACGTGATTATTCAAAAGAACAGTCTGATATTCAGGAAACAGTAGATGCCTATCGTGAATATAAAGGAGTAAAAGTGCAATTAGCAGATGCACGTGAAATGTTAGATAGTGAAAAAGATCCTGACATGCACGAGATGGTGAAGGAAGAGTTCAATTCCTTAAAAGAACAGCAAGAGGAATTAGAAGAACGCTTACGTGTGTTACTAATCCCGAAAGATCCAAATGATAATAAAAACGTAATTATGGAGATTCGTGGTGCAGCTGGTGGTGACGAGGCGAATATTTTTGCAGGTGATTTATTCCGCATGTATTCACGTTATGCAGAAACACAGGGCTGGAAAATTGACATTATGGAAGCAACGCCAAACCCAATGGGCGGCTATAAAGAAGTTATTGTTATGATTAACGGGCAAGGTGCGTATTCAAAATTCAAATTTGAAAATGGTGCACACCGCGTACAACGTGTGCCAGCAACAGAATCACAAGGCCGTATTCATACATCAACAGCAACAGTTGCGTGCTTACCTGAGGTTGAAGAAGTAGACGTTGAAATTCATGAAAAAGATATCCGTGTTGATACATTTGCATCTTCTGGTGCGGGTGGTCAGTCCGTAAATACAACGATGTCAGCTGTTCGTATGACTCACTTACCAACAGGTGTTGTTGTATCCATGCAAGATGAGCGTTCTCAAATTAAAAACCGTGAAAAAGCAATGAAAATTCTTCGAGCGCGTGTAGCTGATAAGTATTTGCAAGAAGCACAAAAGGAAGTCGATGCAACACGTAAATCAGCAGTTGGTTCGGGAGACCGCTCCGAGCGTATACGCACATACAATTATCCACAAAACCGCGTAACAGACCACCGTATTGGTTTAACGATTCAAAAGCTTGATCAAATCGTCGAGGGTAGACTGGACGAAATCATTGATGCACTTATTTTAGAAGAGCAGGCATCAAAGCTTGAGCGATTAAACGATGATCTATAAAAATGTGATGGAGGCCCTTGATTGGGCTTCTTCTTTTTTAGTGGATAATGGGCGTGAAGAAACAGCAGCACGCATTGTGATGCAGCACATATTAGGCACTACATATTCAGGCGTCATGCTACACTTGCGGGATGTGTTAAGTATTGAGCAAAGTGAACAGTTTGTAGAACTAATTGAGGAGCATGCCAACGGCCGTCCTGTGCAATATTGTGTCGGTAGTGAAGAATTTTATGGTCGTACGTTTTTAGTGGATGAATCGGTGCTTATTCCTAGACCGGAAACAGAAGAGTTAGTACTTGGGACTGTAAGTCGTATCGGTAAAATGTTTCAAGATAAAGCATTGAAACTAGCAGATATCGGTACAGGTAGTGGTGCAATAGCTATTTCTATGAAGCTAGAGTGTCCTGAATTAGCAGTAGTGGCAACAGATCTATCGGTGGAAGCCCTATCAACAGCCCAAAAAAATGCACGTTTGTTAGCAGCACATATTGATTTTCGACTTGGGGATTTAACGGCGCCACTTGTAGGGGAGAAATTTGATGTTGTGCTATCAAATCCTCCATATATAGCATTTGGTGAAGCGCAGGAAATGTCTAATATAGTTTTGGAGCATGAGCCGCATAGCGCGCTTTTTGCTGAAGAAGATGGACTAATATTGTATCGTAAATTAGCGGAACAATTGCCAGCACTTATGAACAAGCCATCTCTCATTGGTCTTGAAATTGGTTATATGCAAGGGGAACAGGTGGCGAAATTTTTTAAGGATAGTTTTCCACAGGCTACTGTTACCGTAGAAAAAGATATTAATGGAAAACCTAGAATGATTTTTTGTGAGATTCATGTATAAAGAATCTCCTTCTTGACAACAATGTGGAGCAAGGAGGGATTTTTATGTTGAATGAATACAAGATTATTAGATTACCTAAACAAAATATCTTATTAGCTTTTGTGAGGCTAGTATTAATGGCGATAGTTTTAGAATTATGTATTTTATATATTCCATCATTGATAGGTGCTGCACAGGAAACGACGAATAGTGAGCAAGAGAACGATTTTCGTATAAGAGTGATTGCAAATAGTAATACGGCTAGCGATCAATTAGAAAAAGAGCAACTTGTGAAAGATTTGAAGCCTTATTTTAATCTAGTAGCTGCTACTAATGCTGTGGATAGTGAGCAATTTGTAACATTAAAACAGCAAATTGAAGAAGAATTAAAAGGAAATTATCCACAAGTGCATACACAGGTTGTACTTGGGGATAACTTATTTCCACCTAAGAGACAAGATGCTATGTTTTATCCACAAAATATGTACCATTCCATCGTCGTGAAAATAGGTGATGCACGTGGTGACAACTGGTGGTGTAGCATATTTCCGTCTGTTTGTGAACCTGAAAAAGAGGATAAAGTGGAAGAAGAACAAGAACAGGTGACATTCTTTATTTGGGAATGGATTAAAGGTTTATTCGAATGAATTGTGCACAAATTCAGATAACTTATACACAATTTTAAGGAAGTTATTAACAAAGTGTGGATAAATTCAGTAAATACGAACAATTGAAAGAAGGTATTCGGCATGGAAACCGTTTGTAAGATTGTGGACAGTAATGTGAATAGTCAGACAAATTATACACAGGCTGTGGATATCTTAAATGCAGGTGAGGTTGTGGCATTTCCCACTGAAACGGTCTATGGTTTAGGCGCTGTTGCAACAAATGATTGTGCTGTAAAAAAAATATTTGAGGCAAAAGGTCGCCCTTCAGATAACCCACTCATTGTCCACATTGGTACAAAAGAAGAAGTTAAGCTTTATATAGAAGATATTACAGAGGTTGCAATAAAATGCATGGATATATTTTGGCCGGGTCCTCTTACGCTAGTTATGCCAGTAAAGCCAAATGTACTGGCCAAAAGTGTGACAGCAGGATTGAACACTGTCGGAATTCGAATGCCAGATCATCCAGTTGCATTAGCATTACTTCAACAGATTAACAAACCACTCGCTGCGCCAAGTGCAAATCGTAGTGGAAAGCCAAGTCCAACTGAAGCGATTCATGTAAAGGACGATTTACAAGGCCATATACCATATATCTTAGACGGAGGATCTACGGGTATTGGTCTTGAATCAACTGTGCTTGATGTTACGCACGAGCCACCAGTAATTTTACGTCCTGGTGGTATTACGAAGGAAATGCTTGAGGAAGTAATTGGACCAGTTATTCAGCCAACAAAAATAGAACAGAAAATGGAGTCTACACCGAAAGCCCCAGGCATGAAATATACACATTATGCTCCGAATGCACCTGTATACTTAATTGATTGTGATAAGGGAAAAGTGGCACAGGCCATAATGCACTTTCAATTAGAAGGGCATAAAGTTGCGCTACTTGCACCAGAAAGTTTTAGTACTATCAAGGCGGATTATTATTTCTCGATTGGGGAAGTTGGTATTAAAGAAGAGATGGGTGCGACGTTGTACCATGCTTTACGTGCTTGTGATAAAACGCAAGCCACATTGATATTAGCGACGACAACATCGACTGAAGGTGTCGGTGCAGCCATTATGAATAGACTTGAAAAAGCAGCTGGTGGAAAATGGTATACGAAATAAAAAAGGAGGTTTGGGCATAACTTTAAATTTTAAGAAAGAGGAGCAAAGTCGTTATTAAATTTTTGCCATCTAAAAATGAAGAAAAATTTAGACGTTCTTCCTTTTGGAATAAATAAAATTCGGAAGAGAGTACTAGTTGATGGTAGCGAATGCGGCGACTCCTGGGGGATTAGCGTGACGCCTAAGACTACAGGCTCAGGCCACGCCCCCGGAAAGCGTCCGCCGTAGCGGACATCAACGCTTACAGCAAAAAAGTGTTAGATCGACATCAGTCAATCTAACACTTTTTCTCTTTTGTCCCAGCTTCATTTATTTCCTAATAGATTTAATAAATGTATGCCAATAGTTATGATAATACTGTATTTTCTAGCATAAAATGATAAAATATTAGGTAGCGAGGAAGTGCGTTCTTGCAGGGAATTCTTGCAGGTATTTTAACGTCAGTTGATGTAATTGGTTTATATGTATTAATACCAAATATTAGATACCGATTATTATTGTCAGTGTGGACGGCGGCATTGCATATGCTTTTCCCATTGTTAGGATTTGAGTTAGGGAGCTATTTAGTTCGCTTCTTGTTAGAATGGGGGCAATGGATTTCAGGTATTTTATTGTTTTGTATTGGCCTGCATTTACTATTATTCTCACATAAAGATGAAAAAGTAACGATTTCACCTGTCCTTTTAGCCGTGACTGCCAGCCTTGATACCTTTTCAGTAAGTGTTTCTTTTGGTATGCTAAATTTAGAGAAAACGATTTTTATCATTAGTGCAGGAATGAGTGCTCTTATTTGTTCTTATGGGGCGTTAGTCATTGCCCGAAGGAGTCAAGTGTTTTTTGGGAAAAAAATTCAAATTATTGCAGGCATTATTTTTATCATTATGAGTATTCTAGCTATCCAGCAAAAAGTTAATTAGTAGGAGGGTGATAAGTGTGAATATACTATTTGTTTGTACAGGAAATACTTGTCGCAGTCCAATGGCAGAAGTAATTTTGAAACATAAACAAATTGAGCATGTTGAGGTTCGTTCGGCAGGTATTTATGCTATGTCTAACGCTGAAATGTCTGCACATGCGCAACAAATACTTAATGAAGTGAATATGACACACCGGCATTTAGCAACGCAGTTATCGGGAACTGAAATGAACTGGGCAGATTTAATTTTAACAATGACAGCAGCTCATAGGGATACAATCATCGCTAATTTTCCTTATGCAGAAGGTAAAGTCTTTACATTTAAAGAATATACAAGTGTAGGTAGTTTAGAAAATGTTGTCGATCCGTATGGCGGCAGTAAAGCAATCTATGAAGAAACATTTACAGAGTTAAAGGAATTGGTAGATCGATTAGTAAAAAAACTTGAAAAGAATTGAGGAGCTCTATGAAAAAAAAGTTTGGCTTACGACTTAAACTTATATTATTTGTCGGCATTCTTGCACTAATCACATATAGTATCAGTTTTATATTCATTGAATTTGTACAACCTACTTTCTTCCCAGAAATCAATCGTAAGCTGTTTGAAGTGTTTACTTATATATTAGGGATTGCTTGGTCAAGTATCCTAGCAGGAATATTCAGTGTTATATTAATCAAACCTTTACAACAACTTGAATATTCGGCTTCTAGTGTAGCACAAGGGAAAATTGGACAGGATGTAAAGATGCCGAAAACGAATGATGAAATTCACTCGGTTGCAGAGGCATTCCAACAAATGGTGCTAAATTTACGACAAATGGTGGAAAGTATCGATCAAAACTTCCAACAAACGAACCAATCGATTATCCAGTTATCTGACGAAGCTGGGGTTGCAACAAAAAAAGCAGAAGGAATAGCGTCTACAGTGAAGCATATTTCCTCTGGAGCAGAGGCATCTGCTACAGCAGTACAGGAAACAGCTGAGGCAATTGAAGATGTTCGAGCGCTTGCAACTAAAGTGAATAGTAGAGCGGAACAGTCAGCAACGCAATCAAAAGAAATTCTACATAATTTAACGACAACAACGAAAGCTATTGAAACATTGGTCAATAGTATTCAGCAAATTGCGGCTGGCAACAATGAGGCATTAGTAAGTATTCGCGCCCTAGAAGATAATGCTGTGCAGGTAGAACGTATTATTAGCTTGGTTGGCGATATCGCATCACAAACAAATTTACTGGCGTTAAATGCCTCTATTGAAGCAGCGCGAGCTGGGGAGCATGGAAAAGGCTTTGCAGTTGTCGCTGAAGAAGTTCGTGGCTTAGCGGATGAAAGTGCAAAAGCCGTACAAGGAATAACATCGCTTATCCAAGCAATGCAGCAAAATGTTGGGGTAGTCGTTAAACAAATGAATCAACAGGTATCCTTTGCCACAAAAGAAGCTGCGCGTGTCTCGGAAACAACGTCCGCTGTAGAGGGTATGTCCTCAAGTGTCCACGAGATGGCGACGTCAATTGTGGAAATTTCTTCATTAATAGAACAACAAATGTACAATATTGAAACAACGGCTAGACAATCACAGGAAGTAGCAGCAATTGCTCAGGAAACATCTGCTGGTGCTCAGGAAGTTCGCAGTGCAGCAGAGGAACAAGCATATGCAATAGAGCAGGTTGAGCAACTAGCACAGGACTTGAAAAAACAATCCGAAGAACTTCATAAAATGATTCAACAATTTGATAGACAAGCTTAGCTTGAAAAACGAATTCATTAGATTAACTAGTGAGTTCGTTTTTTTATTGTTCTCGTTATGAGTTCACTATAATTTATAGTTTTTTGTAAAAAATATTGAAATAATATGTCCATTGTAGCTGGAAAAGTAGAAAAACTTCAGAAGATGGAATATTACAACAAAAGACCATAAACCGAATTTACTAACATGATATTCACATTATCTACAGATAAATCATCTTAAAAATGAACGTTTTTTTACTTGATAACAAGAAATGTTCGTCTTTTAGGAGAAATCAGCATAAAAATGCAAGAAAAATCGTGTTATTATTGAGAGAGAAGTGGTAAACTAGTGTTGACTATAATTCGAAATGAGGGAACCCAGTGAGAATAGCAATTTCTTCTGATCACGGAGGCAATAACTTACGACGTGAGATTATGCAACTGTTAGATGAGCTAAATATTAGCTACGAAGATTTTGGTCCACAATCTGCGGATTCAGTAGACTATCCTGATTATGCAAAGCCAGTATCTGAAGGTGTTGCGAACGGGGAATTTGATAAAGGTATTTTAATTTGTGGCACAGGGATTGGCATGTCCATCGCAGCTAACAAAGTAAAAGGAATTCGTTGTGCTTTAGTACATGATGTATTTAGTGCAAAGGCAACGCGTTGCCATAATGATTCCAATATTTTAGCGATGGGTGAACGCGTTATTGGCCCCGGCCTTGCACGTGAAATCGCAAAAACATGGCTTGAAACAGATTTTGAAGGCGGCCGTCATACACGTCGCGTAGAAAAAATCGCTGAATTAGAACAATAAGAACTAGCATTTACGATCATTAACATGTGACAATAGCTGGCTAAATATGGTCAGGTGGTCTTCATGCGTGTGACGTAAATGCTAAGACATCTAAATAAGGGGCTGGGCTTAGTGGTTGTACAGCAAATACAAATGCAATTGACTCAGTTACTCAGTGAATTCGAAGAGCAGGTAACCTTACGACCGAATACTATTTTTGTCGTAGGTTGCTCTACGTCTGAAGTGATTGGTCAGAAAATTGGCACAGCAGGCGCACTTGAAACCGCAGAGGCAATTTTTGAGCCATTACTGGCATTTGCAAAGAAGCATCAGCTGCATTTAGCGTTTCAAGGCTGTGAGCATATTAACCGCGCTATCACTATGGAAGCAACAATAGCAGAGCAATTTGGCTATGAACCAGTAGCTGTTGTCCCTGTCCGTACAGCAGGTGGATCGATGTCAGCCTATGCGTATACACAATTTGTAAAGCCTGTTGTTGTAGAGACAGTGCTTGCGAATGCAGGCATTGACATTGGTCAAACACTAATTGGCATGCATTTAAAGGCAGTAGCTGTTCCTGTTCGTACAGCTGTCCGAACTGTGGGAGAAGCTGTTGTCACAATTGCAACAACACGTCCGAAGCTAATAGGCGGCGAGCGTGCTATATATAATTAAGACTACTTCTTTTTTTAGAAGTACATTAAATAACCATTATACTTAGGAGGCTTTTTCAAACATGGCATTCGAAAATTTAGCAGTACAAGACAAAGCAGTATTAGATGGGATTTTAGCAGAAAAAAAACGTCAACAAGCGAATATTGAGTTAATCGCATCAGAAAATTTTGTATCTGAAGCAGTAATGGAAGCACAAGGTTCTGTTCTTACAAATAAATATGCTGAAGGTTACCCTGGCAAACGTTACTATGGTGGCTGCGAACACGTAGATGTTGTGGAAGATATTGCACGTGACCGTGTAAAAGAAATTTTCGGTGCAGAATATGCAAACGTACAACCTCACTCTGGTGCACAAGCAAATATGGCAGTATACCATACAATTTTAGAACCAGGTGATACAGTTCTTGGTATGAACCTATCTCATGGCGGTCACTTAACTCATGGTTCACCAGTAAACTTCTCAGGTATTCTTTATAACTTCGTGGAATACGGTGTAACAAAAGATACACAGGTTATCGACTATGAAGATGTACGTCAAAAAGCATTAGAACACAAACCAAAACTAATCGTTGCAGGTGCATCTGCTTACCCACGTGAAATTGACTTCTCTAAATTCCGTGAAATTGCTGATGAAGTAGGCGCATATTTCATGGTAGATATGGCACATATTGCAGGGCTTGTAGCTGCGGGTGAGCATCAATCACCAGTACCGTATGCTGATTTTGTTACTTCTACAACACATAAAACATTACGTGGGCCACGTGGTGGTTTAATTCTTGCTTCTAAAGAATGGGAACAAAAGTTAAATAAATCTGTTTTCCCTGGTATCCAAGGTGGTCCATTAATGCACGTAATCGCAGCAAAAGCTGTTGCATTCGGTGAAGCATTACAGCCAGATTTCAAAGACTATGCTAAACAGATTAAAGCAAATGCGAAAGCTTTAGCAGAAGTGTTAATTGCAGAAGGTGTTGAAATCGTTTCTGGTGGGACAGATAACCACTTATTACTTCTTAACGTAAAGTCTCTTGGCTTAACTGGTAAGGTAGCAGAGCACGCGCTAGATGCAGTAGGTATCACAACAAATAAAAATACAATCCCTTACGATACAGAATCTCCATTCGTTACTTCTGGTATCCGTATTGGCACACCTGCGGTTACTTCTCGTGGCTTTAAAGAAGAAGACATGAAAGAAGTTGGTGCGATTATCGCTACAGTACTTAAAAACCCAGAAGATGAAGCAGTGCAAGCAGAAGCTAAAGACCGCGTAAAAGCTTTAACTGACAAACATCCATTATACGTATAATTATCAATATCAATAAGGCTGTGCCTAAAGTGTATTATTTCACTTCGGGCACAGCCTCTCTTTTTTGAAAAACTGGTAAAACTATAAAGAATATAAATTTTTAAAGTAAAATAATCCTAATTTTGTTTTTTTTAACATAAAATAAATAAGATAGGATATATTTAAGTAGATGAAGGACAGATAATGACCAGATAGAGAAGATTTTTTTATAAAAGTGACAAATTATTGAATTTTTATGTACAATATAATTGAGATGGTACTTAATGTGTTATAGACGGGAGGGGTTGGATGATTGCTAAAGCGAGAGACTTACAAAACAATATTTTATTAAATACTATTCGTAAATTAGGTGATAACTCTAGAGAGAGTTACGTGATATTTGATGCGAAAAAGAATTATAGCATCATAGATTGGAATGATTGTTTTTGTAAACTTACGAACGCTACAAGTGCACAAATACTAAACAAAGATTATTTTTCATTGTTTCCTAGTGAAGTGCAAATGACAACAATTGAAATGATTAAGGAAAAAGTACATAACGGAGCAATGGTACAAGCGAAACTTCACCATAATTGCTTCGAAAAGCCACCTTTTTGGGCGGAAATACAGGCACTTCCTTTTCAAGATAATGAGGATGAAACATTATTTGTATTATTACTTGTAAAGGATGTTACGTATTACCATACTGAGGATTTTTTTATCTGTCTTGAGAAAGCGATATATGAGGCAATTGAAAAGGACAATCCCTTTGATAAAAAAATGGGTATCGTCTGTAGGGCTATAAATGAATTTTTTATGCCATATGTGAACAGCATGATACTTATAAGAACGGAAGCAAATCAATTTCGGGTCTTCACAGCTAATTGTAACAGTAGCGAATTATCTGAGATAAATGAGTACAATGAATTTTATCATAGGGCTATGCAGGAAGAAGCATTTATTTTAGCTGAAAATTTAGAAGAAATTGATCTTCCGCTAGCACATAAGAAGTTTGCCTATTCATTCAATAAGCGATCAGGCTGGTTCGTTCCAATTCGCAATCAACAACAACAAGTGATAGGCTTGTTTGCGATATTCCATAACCACTATCCAAGTGATTGTGCATTCTTTGAGAATGTGTTTGGAAAAGTCGGATCACTTGTAGCATTAGCACATACTTATGCAAAAACGCAGAAAAAAATATGGGATTTAGCCTATATGGATATCACGACTGGATTGCCCAATCGCCATAGCTTTGTAAATAGGGTAGAAAAAGAGAAAGAGCAGGGACAACGTGGCTTTATAAAAATCTTAAAGCCTAGTGAATTTCATCAAGTTGTAGAATTATATGGACGAGAAGCTGGGGACGAGCTATTAAGACAAATTGCCAAACGACTCAATGAAAATAAAAATGAGCATAATGAATATATCGCTCGATTTACTAGCTCTAGTCTCATTATTTCGTATATGACTCCCTATGAAGATTTGACGAATTATGATCGACGTATAAAAGAATTAATACGTCAGCCATTTACGATATGTGGTAAGCAAATATACATTACATTAAAAACGGGAATTGCTCCATTCGATAAGGATATTAAAATTGCTGACACCATTCGCTTTGCAGATAACGCTTTATCCTATGCGGTCAATAAGTCTGGAACTCATATGGAAGTATTTACAAAGGAACGAAATGATATTTTAGAGCAGCAAATGCAGGTTTTGAATCATTTATCGCATGCGCTCAAGAACAAAGAGATTTCTGTGAATCTACAACCAAAAGTAGATTTACGAACAGGGGAGATTCAGAGTATTGAAGCACTCGCTCGTTGGATTTCACCGACGCTTGGCTTTGTATCACCTGCTGCATTTATACCAGTTGCAGAGAATGCGGGAAAAGTGCGAGAAATTGATACGCAAATACTAGAACAGGTTCTTATGTGGCTAGCAGAACGGCAACGATTGGGGAAAAAAATGGTGAAGGTTGCTGTGAATATTTCACCTGACCATTTTTACTACCCTCAGTTTGTGCAGGATATATTGCAGTTAGTCCAAAAATATACTATTGATCCAAGCTATATTATATTAGAAGTAACTGAAAATATTGGTTTGGTAGACTTCCAAACAGCGCTAGCTATTATTCAAGAACTAAAGGGTTATGGTTTTAATACGTCCGTAGATGACTTTGGAACAGGTTTTTCTTCACTGAGCTATCTGCAAAGACTGCCATTTACTGAATTAAAAATTGATCGAAGCTTTATTAATGATATTAATGATCCGGCTACACTCGCTATTGTACGTTCGATTATTCAACTTGCTTTAAATTTAGGAATGACATCCGTAGCTGAGGGTATAGAAAACGAGGAACAGGTAGAAATATTACGTGCACTTGGTTGTACGGTGGGGCAAGGTTACTTCTATTATAAACCAATGCCGATTGAACAACTTGATGCCATATTAGATGTATAAATCGCTCTTACATGTAGCAAACACTCTAGAAAAGGGGACGTCTTGAATTTAATTTTGAGACGCCTCCTTTTTTCTGTTATAATAGTTGAGATAAAATGAAACTTTAATCGATGGTGTATTCCAGCGGTTATCAGTTGAATAATTCGGGTACTTCCGGATGCTTAATCCCCACTGAAATAATCTTTATTTGTCTTCATTTTGAGGTGGTGTCTTAGCACCTGTTAGTACGAGATAAAAATGAAATCCGAACGGTTAGGAGAGAACCACTTTGAGCAAAGTATACGTATTTGATCATCCACTAATCCAACATAAGTTAACTTATATTCGTGATAAGAAAACAGGAACAAAAGAATTCCGTGAACTAGTAGACGAGGTCGCAACATTAATGGCATTTGAAATCACACGTGATATGCCAATAGAAGAGATTGAAATTGAGACACCGGTAACAGTTGCAAAAACAAAAGTTCTTTCTGGTAAAAAAATTGCTATCGTACCGATTTTACGTGCAGGTATCGGTATGGTAGACGGCGTTTTAAAGCTAATTCCAGCAGCAAAAGTTGGTCATATCGGTCTTTATCGTGACCCAGCAACATTAAAACCTGTTGAGTATTATGCAAAACTGCCAGCAGACGTAGAAGAACGTGATTTCATCATTGTAGACCCAATGCTTGCAACAGGTGGTTCAGCAGTAGAGGCGATCAACTCACTGAAAAAACGTGGTGCGAAAAGCATTAAATTTATGTGTTTAATTGCTGCGCCAGAGGGTGTAAAAGTAATTCAAGAAGAGCATCCGGATGTAGACATCTATATTGCTGCACTTGATGAAAAGTTGGATGACCATGGTTATATTGTGCCTGGCTTAGGTGATGCAGGAGACCGTCTATTCGGTACAAAGTAAGAAGTGATTCGTAAACGAACAGCTATGTTTGACTTGTAAAGCAACTTTATAACTCTTAAAAGCGTCCTTCTTTATTGAAGGACGTTTCATAGTATATCTAGGCAATTACGTCACCAACGGAGAAATAGTCGTAATTGAACTTTTTATACAATATAACAAAGGACGGTGCAAATCGTTTTGATGAAAAAATGGAAAGTGATGACAATATTCGGTACGAGACCAGAGGCGATTAAAATGGCTCCTCTTGTATTAGAATTACAAAAACATCCTGAGCAAGTAGAATCGATTGTGACAGTAACGGCACAACATCGCCAAATGCTCGATCAAGTATTGGAAACATTTAAAATTACACCAGACTATGATTTAAATATTATGAAGGATCGTCAAACGTTAATTGACGTGACAACTAACGCTTTGCAAGGCTTAGACAAAGTCATGAAGGAAGCAAAGCCAGATATTGTTTTAGTACATGGTGATACCGCAACAACTTTTATTGCGAGTTTAGCTGCGTTTTATAACCAAATTGCAATTGGACATGTGGAAGCGGGTCTTCGTACATGGAATAAATATTCACCTTACCCCGAAGAGATGAACCGTCAGTTAACGGGCGTTATGGCTGATCTTCACTTCGCGCCAACGGAAGTATCGAAGAAAAATCTTTTAGATGAAAACAAAAATCAAGACACTATTTTTGTGACAGGTAACACTGCTATTGATGCATTAGCAACGACAGTTAGTGAGAACTATACGCATCCAGTATTAGACAAAATAGGTAATGATCGAATGATTTTACTGACAGCTCATCGACGCGAAAATTTAGGTGAGCCAATGCGCCATATGTTCCGAGCGATTACGCGCATTTTATCAGAGCATGAGGATGTACAAGTTGTCTATCCTGTGCATATGAATCCAGCTGTTCGAGAAATTGCTAATGAAATTTTAGGAAATAATGAGCGCGTGCATTTAATTGAACCGCTCGAAGTATTTGATTTCCATAACTTTGCAGCAAACTCGTACATGATTCTAACTGATTCGGGTGGCGTTCAAGAGGAAGCACCTTCACTAGGGAAGCCGGTGCTTGTCCTACGTGATACGACGGAGCGTCCAGAAGGCATTGCGGCAGGCACTTTAAAGCTAGCAGGAACTGAAGAGGAAACAATTTATTCGCTAGCAAAACAATTATTAGAAGATACAAATGCATATGAAGTAATGGCAAAAGCATCGAATCCTTATGGAGATGGACATGCTTCAGAACGTATAGTAAAGGCACTCTTAGAATTTTTGCATAAAAGCAAATAATATACTATTTTCAAAATAAAAAATAAGTCAAATGTACCTATTTTGACTATGAAGCTAATTTACGAGCATATTTATGTCGTAAATTAGCTTTTTTATGCATAAATGTGAAAATTATTTCACAGTATATGATATTTCATACACAAATTTGTCAACAATTTGACAAGAGTATAGAGGCTGTGAAGTTTTTCTCCTTTACTAATTGACTTCAAATATCACCTATTGTATGCTTACAAAGGGTAAGAATGATAAGGGTTTCTAATCGTTAATAGACGTTGAAACACTTGTTATATCAAGTTTCTACTAAATTGACAGTTAAAATAAACGCTGTCGATTTGCAACGTTTTGTGCGTTTCGGTTTAACACCGAGTCAGTAAGGGGTGTAAGGCATTATTAGGGATTTACACCTGTAATTTCATGATAACGCTCCCATTACTATTCCGCTGTGAGTAGTGTTTTTCACTGCTCTTTTCTGATTTCACAAAGTGGTCAGCAAACGCTTTCTTTACTCGAAAAAATGATTCAGGAGACTACAAACCAATGCTAGATTTGCATCACATTTTTGCTGTGCAGAAGAGAGCGTTATTTTTTTTGCTCGCACTTTGCGCATTAGGCTGGGGCTTGACGTCCTATCAATCTGTTTTTGCGGGCATCGCAATCGGTGCATTTTTTGGTACGTATAATTTTTGGATTTTAGTTCGCCGTATGGAGAAGTTTGATCGTTCCATTAGTGAAGGGAAGAAAATAGGCTCGCTTGGTTCAGCACTTCGCTTCGGGTCAGGTGTGGCGGCAGTCGCAATAGCCATTTCGTTGCCAAACTATTTTCACTTAATTAGCACGGTCATAGGGCTAATGATTCCGTACGTTTTTCTCTTTGTCGAGAGAATTGTATCTCATGTAAGGAACCACTAATGTGCTTTATTAGAAAGAGAGGTGAAAAATAACAATGAATCATGAAGCTCCGTTATGGACACCAGTCAGTTTCTTAACTTTTAACTTATCTACAGTTATGATGTTACTAGTTGCAGCAACAGTCGTATTCTTAATCGCAGTTATCTCAACTAGAAGCTTAAAATTGAAACCAACTGGTATGCAAAACTTTATGGAATGGATTATGGATTTCGTAAAGAATATCATTAAAAGCAACATGGACTGGAAAACAGGTGGACGTTTTCATATTTTAGGTATCACACTTATTATGTTTATCGCAGTATCTAACTTATTAGGTCTTCCGTTCTCTATCGTTTATGGACACACACTTTGGTGGAAATCACCAACAGCCGACCCAACTGTTACTATGACACTTGCAGCAATGATTTTAGTATTAACGCAATACTATGGTATCAAAATGAAGGGGACAGGCCATTATGTTGGTACATTCTTCAAACCGATGTCATTCATGTTCCCACTTAAAATCATTGAAGAGTTTGCAAACACTTTAACATTAGGTCTTCGTCTTTACGGTAACATCTATGCGGGTGAAATTTTACTTACATTAATCGCAGGTTTAGCGACATCTGGATTTATCGGTGCAATTGGTGCAATCGTACCAATGATGGCATGGCAAGGTTTCTCTATTTTCATTGGCTTAATCCAAGCCTTTATCTTCACAATGTTAACAATGGTTTACATGGCTCATAAAGTGAGCGATGACCATTAATATAAAGCATAATTTTTATGCTTAAAACAAAAAAACATACAATTCCAAGGAGGAAATTTTCAAATGGGTTTATTAGCAGCAGCAATCGCAATCGGTTTAGGTGCACTTGGTGCAGGTATCGGTAACGGTCTTATCGTTTCAAAAACAGTAGAAGGTATCGCTCGCCAACCAGAAGCACGTGGCGTTCTTCAAACAACAATGTTCATCGGGGTTGCATTAGTTGAAGCCCTTCCGATCATCGCAGTAGTAGTAGCATTCATCGTAATGAACAAATAATTCAGTTGTCTACTGAATTTTAGTAGTGGCGAAGCAGGATTCACCAGATGAAACTTCGCCCTTCATTTTGGAACTGATTAAAGCTATGTGCAAATATAGCTTTTTAAAATAGGTAAGTTTTCGAAACAAATTATTATGTTGAAGTCAAAGCTCTTGAAGGGAGTGAAACAATCGTGTTTTTAGATAATCTTGTACTAGGTGCAGGCGCTGGTTTTAACGGCGGTGACATCATTGCAACATTTGTGATTTTCATAGTATTAATGCTTCTACTTAAAAAGTTCGCTTGGGGTCCACTTATGGGCATCATGCAACAACGTGAAGAATTAGTAGCTAGTGAGATTGAAGCAGCTGAAAAAGCGCGCAAAGATTCGCATAAATTTTTAGAAGAACAAAAGAGCCTTCTTAAAGAAGCTCGCACAGAAGCACAATCGATTGTTGAGGGCGCTAAGAAGCAAGGCGAAATGCAAAAAGAAGATATTCTTACTGCAGCTCGCAATGAAGCTAACCGCTTAAAAGAATCGGCTTTACGTGAAATTGAGTCTGAAAAAGAAAAAGCTATCGCAGCTGTACGTGATGAAGTCGTTTCATTATCTGTACTTGCAGCATCGAAAGTCCTTAGCAAAGAGATTTCTGAGGCAGACAACCGTGCTCTTATTGAAGAGACGATTGCGAAGGCAGGGGAAGCTCAATGAGTAATTCAACTGTAGCAAAACGTTATGCTCAAGCGCTTTTTGAATTAGCACAGCAAAAGAATATTCTTGCAGAAGTTGGTTCAGACTTAAGCGAGCTAACAAAAGTCGTAAAAGAATCTCCAGATTTCTTAACGCTTTTAAGCGCACCTAAGTTCTCTATCGAACGTAAGAAACAATTGGTAGCTACTATCTTTGCAGGTGCAACACCTGAATTTTTACACACAATTCAACTTCTTGTTGAGAAAAAACGTGTAAACGAAGTAACACTAATTGCAGACGCATATGCTGAACTTGCTGCACAAGCACAAGGTTCTGCAGACGCAACTGTATTCTCAACTCGTGCACTTTCTGCAGAAGAAAGCGCTAAAATTTCTGCAACGTTTGCAAAACTTGTTGGAAAACAATCATTAAACATTACAAACGAAATCGATCCATCATTATTAGGTGGTATTCGTGTTCAAATCGGTAACCATATTTATGATAGCTCAGTAGTGAACAAGCTTGAGCGTCTAAAACGTGAATTAATCGGTTAATAATTTAGAAATGTGAGAGGTGACATACATGGGCATCAAGGCTGAAGAAATCAGCAGTCTGATTAAACAACAGATTGAGAATTATGAGTCTGAACTTAAAGTAAGCGAAGTTGGTACAGTTATCCGTATTGGTGACGGTATCGCTCTTGCTCATGGCCTCGACAACGCCATGGCTGGAGAGCTTTTAGAGTTCTCTAACGGTGTTATGGGTATGGCTCAAAACCTAGAAGAAGGTAACGTTGGTATCGTAATCTTAGGTCCATACACAGACATCAAAGAAGGCGATGAAGTTCGTCGTACAGGTCGTATTATGGAAGTACCAGTTGGTGAAGAACTAATTGGCCGTGTTGTAAACCCACTTGGTCAACCAGTGGATGGACAAGGTCCTATCAACACTACAAAATCTCGTCCAATTGAAAGCCCAGCTTTCGGTGTAATGGCTCGTAAATCAGTGCATGAACCATTACAAACTGGTATCAAAGCGATTGATGCTTTAGTACCAATCGGTCGTGGACAACGTGAGTTAATCATTGGTGACCGTCAAGTAGGTAAAACATCTGTAGCAATCGATACAATCTTAAACCAAAATGGTGAAAACATGATTTGTATCTATGTTGCAATCGGTCAAAAAGAATCTACTGTACGTGGTGTAGTTGAAACTTTACGTAAACACGGCGCATTAGATTACACAATCGTTGTAACTGCAGCAGCATCTCAACCTGCTCCATTATTATACTTAGCACCATTTGCTGGTGTTTCTATGGCAGAAGAATTCATGTTACAAGGTAAACACGTATTAATCGTGTATGATGACCTTTCTAAACAAGCATCAGCTTACCGTGAACTTTCACTTCTTCTACGCCGTCCTCCAGGTCGTGAAGCTTACCCTGGTGACGTATTCTACTTACACAGCCGCTTACTTGAACGTGCTGCGAAGTTAAATGAAACTTACAACTGTGGTTCTATCACAGCTCTTCCATTCGTAGAGACACAAGCTGGGGATATCTCTGCATACATCCCAACTAACGTAATCTCAATTACTGATGGTCAAATCTTCTTACAATCTGACTTATTCAACTCAGGTGTACGTCCGGCGATCAACGCAGGTCTTTCTGTATCACGTGTAGGTGGATCAGCTCAAATTAAAGCAATGAAAAAAGTTGCGGGTACACTACGTCTTGACTTAGCTGCATTCCGTGAGCTTGAATCATTTGCTCAATTCGGTTCAGATTTAGATAAAATTACACTTGCTAAACTTGAGCGTGGTAAACGTACGGTTGAAGTGCTTAAACAAGACCTAAACAAACCACTTAAAGTTGAAAAACAAGTTGCTATCCTTTATGCATTAACTAAAGGTCATTTAGATGATATTCCAGTACAAGATATCGTTCGTTTCGAAAACGAATTCTTAAGCTGGTTAGATTCAAACCACACTAACGTTTTAGATCATGTTCGTACTACGAAAGAACTTGCATCAGACGCTGAGTATGAAGCAGCTTTATCTGCATTCAAAAAAACTTTCGCTAAATCTGAATAAGCTCGAGATAGTCACTTGACTAAAAAACAAAAGGTGGTGAAATACCAGTGGTAAACTTACGCGAAATAAAAGGTCGTATTAACTCTACAAAGAGTACGAAACAAATTACGAAAGCGATGCAGATGGTTTCTTCTTCGAAGTTACGTCGTGCGGAGCAGAATGCTAAAGCTTACGTTCCTTACATGGAAAAAATCCAGGACGTAGTAGGCGCGATTGCAGCAGGTACAAAAGACAGTGGACACCCAATGTTAACTGCTCGTCCTGTAAAGAAAACAGCTTACTTAGTCATTGGTTCTGACCGTGGTCTTGCAGGTGCTTACAACTCAAGCATTCTACGTCAAGTGCAACGTACAATCAACGAGCGTCATAAATCTAAAGACGAATACGTTGTTTTAGCAGTAGGTCGTGTTGTTCGTGATTACTTTGTGAAACGTGATCATAATGTCATCAGCAGTGTTGTTGCTCTTCCTGACCAACCGACATTTGCTGATATTAAAGAAATCGCTCGTAATGCTGTTGGTATGTTCATTGACGGTACGTATGATGAACTTTATATGTACTACAATCACTTTGTCAGCGCAATTGCTAACGAAGTGACAGAGAAAAAACTTCTTCCATTAACAGATATTGCACCTGTAAACAGTAAGGCTTCTTATGAATTTGAACCATCTGGTGAAGCAATTCTTGAAGTATTACTTCCACAATACGCGGAAAGCTTAGTTTATGGCGCATTATTAGATGGAAAAGCAAGTGAACATGCTTCTCGTATGACTGCTATGAAAAATGCAACTGATAATGCATCTGATCTTATTGCAGATCTGTCGTTGCAATATAACCGTGCACGTCAAGCAGCTATTACACAAGAAATTACAGAAATCGTTGGTGGAGCTGCAGCCTTAGAATAGGCTCTGCTCACCAATGTCGTATAAGAATACGATAGGAGGGTACACAGTAATGAATAAAGGACATGTTATTCAAGTAATGGGTCCGGTTGTTGACGTAAAGTTCGAAAACGGCCAATTACCAGCAATCTATAACTCATTAACAGTTAAGATTGAACGTCCTAATGAAGAACCAACAATTCTTGCATTAGAAGTTGCACTTCATTTAGGTGATGATTCTGTTCGTACAATTGCAATGTCATCTACTGATGGCTTACAACGTGGAGCAGAAGTAACAGACTCAGGAAAAGCTATCTCAGTACCAGTTGGTGAAGTTACTCTTGGTCGTGTATTCAACGTACTAGGAGAAATAATCGACTTAGGTGAAGAGATTCCAGCTGACGCGCGTCGTGATTCAATTCACCGCGAAGCACCATCTTTCGATGAACTTTCAACTACAGTTGAAATTCTTGAAACAGGTATCAAAGTAGTAGACTTATTAGCACCATATATCAAAGGTGGTAAGATCGGTCTATTCGGTGGTGCCGGTGTAGGTAAAACAGTATTAATCCAAGAATTAATCAATAACATCGCACAAGAGCACTCAGGTATCTCTGTATTCGCTGGTGTAGGTGAGCGTACTCGTGAAGGGAACGACTTATTCTTCGAGATGAGCGATTCAGGCGTTATCAAGCAAACAGCGATGGTATTCGGTCAAATGAACGAACCACCAGGTGCACGTATGCGTGTAGCTTTAACTGGTCTTACAATGGCAGAATACTTCCGTGATGAGCAAGGTGCTGACGTACTTTTATTCATCGACAATATCTTCCGTTTCACACAAGCAGGTTCTGAGGTTTCTGCCCTATTAGGTCGTATGCCTTCTGCGGTAGGTTACCAACCAACACTTGCTACAGAAATGGGTAAACTACAAGAACGTATCACATCTACTAACAAAGGATCTGTAACTTCTATTCAAGCGATCTATGTACCAGCCGATGACTATACTGACCCGGCACCAGCTACAACTTTCGCCCACTTAGATGCAACTACTAACCTTGAGCGTAAATTATCTGAAATGGGTATCTACCCTGCGGTTGACCCATTAGCTTCGACTTCACGTGCATTATCACCTGAAATCGTAGGCGCTGAGCACTATGCTGTAGCTACTAGTGTACAACGTACAATCCAACGTTACCGTGAATTACAAGATATCATTGCAATCTTAGGTATGGATGAGTTATCTGATGAAGATAAACAAACAGTAGAACGTGCTCGTCGTATTCAATTCTTCTTATCTCAAAACTTCCACGTTGCGGAACAATTCACTGGTCAAAAAGGTTCTTATGTACCTGTTAAAGAAACTGTTCGTTCTTTCAAGGAAATCCTTGAAGGTAAATACGATCACTTACCAGAAGATGCTTTCCGTTTAGTTGGTTCAATTGATGAAGTAGTTGAAAAAGCGAAGAGCATGGGCGTAGAGGTTTAATACTAGGGACGAGGAGGAAAAAATATGAAGACAGTTACAGTCAATATTGTCACTCCCGACGGCCCAGTATACGATTCTGAAGTCACAATGGTAATCGCGAAAACAACTTCAGGTGAAATAGGTGTACTTGCTGGCCATATTCCAATGGTAGCTCCACTTGCAATTGGTGCGGTGAAGCTTAAAAAAGAAAATGGCTCAACTGAGCTTGTAGCTGTAAGCGGTGGTTTCATTGAAGTTCGTCCAGAAAAGATTTCAATTTTAGCTCCTTCTGCTGAAGTTGCTGAAAGTATCGATGTTCAACGTGCTAAAGAAGCCGTTAAACGTGCTGAAGGACGTCTTCAAGGTAAACAAGATAACATTGATTTCAAACGTGCTGACCTAGCATTAAAACGTGCGTTCAATCGTATCAACGTTCATGAGGGTAATAGCTAATTCAATTTTTAACGGGCAGATTCAATTTCTGCCCGTTTTTTAAATGGAGGAATCAATGTGGAAATTTATGAAGCAGTAGGGCAAGAGGCTTTAATGGGTATTGTATCTCATCTATTTTTTATTGCTATCACGTTTTACGCTTTGCAAGCCTTCATGTTAGATAAGCTGTTTAAGAAAAATAAAGTATTTCAAATACAGTTAATTTATATATTGTTGAGTATTGCAATTGGCACGGCCGTATCTAATTTCTTTTTACAAATTTCAAGCTGGTCTGGAAAACTGCCGTACTTATTTTAATTCTATGATGTATAAGTGCTCAACTATATTTTTGTGGGGTAATTTTATACGTACATATTTCAAAGGGCTCCATAAGATGTTTTATGAGGTCCTTTGAAATATGTACTGCGTGTTTCAATAAATTTAGACAAATATTGTTTTTTGTTCACAAAACTATGGGTATGTATTAGAAATTGAGGCAGTTGTTCCGTATTATTGGTCATTCACAAAAAAAAAAATAATGCGTACAATAAATAAATAACAAAATATCAACAAATGCCTTAAAATAGTGATTTTGATGCTTGAACGAGCGTGCGAAAAGTTGTACTATAGAGTTGTTTGTTTACTGATTATGACATTATACATCTTTTTTTAAAATAAATATTCGATAGGTTAAGAGATTGAATTCGGAGGGACGTAGGGTGGAAAAAATTATAGTGACTGGCGGCCAAAAACTACAGGGAAAAGTTCGTGTAGAGGGCGCAAAAAATGCAGTGTTACCAATCCTGGCAGCAGCTTTACTTGCTTCTAAAGGAGAGAATGTAATTAAAGAAGTCCCTAACTTAGCAGATGTCTATACAATTAACGAAGTATTAAAAAGCCTAAATGCTGATGTTACATATATACCTGAAGATAATACTGTATATATCGATACAACGAAAGAACTATCAAGCGAAGCTCAGTTTGAATATGTAAGTAAAATGCGTGCTTCAATTTTAGTCATGGGTTCTTTACTAGCTCGAAATGGTTTTGCACGAGTTGCTTTACCGGGAGGCTGTGCAATCGGATCTCGTCCAATTGAATTACATTTAAAAGGTTTTGAAGCAATGGGGGCAAAAATCTCATTTGGACATGGTTATGTAGAAGCAAAGACTGAGGGGCGTTTAAAGGGAGCAAATGTCTATTTGGATTTCCCTAGTGTTGGAGCTACAGAAAATATTATGACTGCTGCATCTTTAGCAATAGGCACGACAGTGATCGAAAATGCTGCAAAAGAGCCTGAAATTGTAGATCTTGCAAACTTCATAAATAGTATGGGTGGCCGTGTCATCGGTGCAGGTACGAATACGATTCGTATTGAAGGTGTAGATACATTATATGGGACAGAACATCATATTATTCCTGACCGTATTGAAGCAGGTACATTTATGGTAGCAGCGGCAATTACTAAAGGTGATGTAACTATTGAAAACGCTGAACCAGAGCATATGACGGCATTGATTGCAAAAATGCGTGAAATGGGTGTAGAAATTACAGAGCTAGATGAAGGGATACGCGTACGTGTACCGAAAGCTTTAAAAGCGGTAGATATTAAAACTATGCCACATCCGGGCTTCCCTACAGACATGCAATCACAAATGATGGCGTTAATGTTAACGGCAGAAGGTACGAGTATTATTACAGAAACGGTATTCGAAAATCGTTTCATGCATGTTGAAGAATTCCGTCGTATGAATGCTGGTGCTAAAATTGAAGGACGTTCTGTGTTTATCGAAGGGCCTGTAGACCTTCAGGGGGCTGAAGTGATGGCTACAGATTTACGAGCAGCGGCTGCACTTATTTTAGCTGGCCTTGTATCAGAGGGAGTTACACGTGTTACAAAGCTTCATCACTTAGACCGTGGTTATGTAGATTTTCACGGCAAGCTAGCTTCACTTGGCGCAGATATTGAGCGTGTGGCAACAATGGAAGTTGTATCGAACGAAAAATCAACGATTCATATTCCAGCCAATTAAATAGAGCGAAATAACCCTTTGCTAACATGTGTAGCAAAGGGTTTTTTGTTGTTGTTGAGGGGAAACGGTTTAAATGCATGCAATATGAAGGGGGAAGCATGATGCGCTTCCATTTCTTTACTCACATAATTAGATGAAATCTAGCATATTATTCCTTATGAAAAAATGGATAATGAGTATAGGGGTTATTTGTTTAATTGGTGCATTATATATGCTGCCAGTGGCATTTAGTGAGAGAAAAATGGACGATAGTCCTCCGCCAAGTACGGAGCAAGCTTGTGAAATACTTATAGAAGTGGAGGGGCAGAAGGAAAAAATCCCTTTAGAAACGTATATTACAGGAGTTGTAGCAGCAGAAATGCCAGTTTCATTTAAAAAAGAGGCTTTAAAAGCACAAGCTATTGCGGCAAGAACTTATGCGTTGAAAACGACAAATTACGGCAAAAAAGCAATCGCACCAACTGTTGCTAGACAAGTTTTCTATGATAAGGATCAAAGAAAAGCCAATTGGACTAGCAATTTCCCGGGAAATGAAAAGAAAATTGTCGAGGCCATTACAGAAACGAAAGGACAAGTTCTTCTTTATAATAATGAATTAATTACTGCAATGTTTCATTCAACAAGCAATGGTAAAACTGAGAGTGCCTATGGTTACAGCGGCAATGACATTCCGTATTTACAAAGTGTTGCAAGTATTTCTGATCAATCATCCCCAAAATTTACTTCAATGGAAGAATGGACATTAGCCGAATGGAATGCTTTGTGGCCAATTAAATGGCAAGCAGTTGATTTTAGTCGCTTACAGTTGTTCCTAAACGATTCCGGCCGTGTTGAACGAATGCAATTAGGCAATAATGTATGGACAGGGCGCGAAGTACGATCACTTTTGCAATTGCCATCTACTGACTTTAATATTTCATTTGATAAGAGTACTGGTAAGGTAGGTGTGACAACACAAGGATATGGCCATGGCGTAGGGATGAGTCAGTATGGTGCGGAGGCGATGGCAAGTGATGGAAAAACCGCTGCAGAAATTTTACACTACTATTATCAACAAATTGAGATAAAAACGATAGATGCATGTTTAAAATAACTTCTAGTTGTTCACACTGCAACTAGAGGTGATGAAAATGAGAGAGGATAAAAATAGTAAAACTTCTCAAAAAGGACAGTTACAGAAGAAACCTTGGTTTTGGCCAGCAGTGTATGCGGGTGGCGCTCTAATGCTAGCAGGTATGTTATTTGGTTACAATAGTCTCGTATCAAAAGTAGAAGAGGCTCCGTTACCAGATTTAGCGCAAGTGGAACCAGGTCCAGTAGTTGAAACCAATGCACGTACAGAAAACATGAAGTATCCATTCAAGGAAACAAATCTTAGTAAAGTACAAGTTTCACAGGAATTTTATGAGCTTGAGGCCAATGAAGAGTCACGTGAGAATGCCTTAATGGTATTCAATCAAACATTCACAACTTCTTCAGGAATTTCGCTTTCTATGAATGGGGAAGAATTCGAAGTTGTTGCAGCTATGAGTGGTAAAGTACTAGAGGTAAAACTAGATGCATTCACTGGCAATAAAATCGTACTAGAGCATGCGAATGGTATGCAAACGCATTATAGTTCTGTAAAGGACATTGCAGTGAAGGAAGGCGACGAGGTGACACAAGGTCAGGCACTAGGAAAAGCGACTGACAATGAGTGGAATCAAGCAGCAGGCGTTCATATGCATTTTGAAGTGCTAGAAAACGGGAATTATATTAATCCAAAAAAATTACTAGCATTTTAAAAACTACATTCGCAAAAGTTCGTTTCTGTCATAGCGCTTTCGCACTGACAAAACATCCGTATACGAAAAGTGCTGACCTAAAAAAGCCACGAACTGTGGCTTTTTTTGCGTAATCATAAACCTTATGGAGCAATAAGAAACGCGCACAGTGGAGAAGGAAGCTTATAATTTTCACACGTATGCGGACAACTGTTTCGTGCACCATATCGTATTGGCCTCAACCCTAGAGTATGCAGCGTAAACAATCAATTATTATTAAAAAGTTAGCATATTAACGGAAAGTGTAAATCGTGTTCTGAATAGCTTTGTCCTTACATAAGGTGAAGAAATGCGCAGACGTGCATCTGATGCCAAAGCCATTTTGTGAAATTGTGTGGAAAGGACGAAGAACGTGCACGAGCACATTCGGAAGCGCTGCATTCGCCTCGGTGAATTATTGATTGAGACGCGTGAAACTGTGCGTGTCCTCGCGAAAATGACAGGTTATTCAAAAAGTACGGTGCACAAAGATTTAACAGAGCGATTACCTACAATTCATGAAGGATTAGCTGAGCAAGTAAAAGAGATTCTCGCCTACCATAAGGCCGTACGTCATATTCGTGGAGGAGAGGCAACGAAAAACAAGTGGAAAGAAAGAGCGAGTCAAGAATGATTCGTTCTTTTTTTGTACCGTTTTACGACAATTTATATAATTGAAGGAAAACATACATATTGACTAAATTTAGGTGAAATTACCAATAGGGTATGATAAAATATTCTAGATAAACAGATAAAAATGAACGTTATGTAGTTGGAACTGGCGGGAAGGAGAAATTAAAAAATGTTTTCGAAAGATATTGGCATTGATTTAGGAACTGCGAACGTATTAATTCACGTAAAAGGGAAGGGAATCGTCCTGAACGAACCGTCTGTGGTGGCGATTGATAGAAAGACAAATAAGGTATTAGCGGTAGGGGAAGAAGCTCGTCAAATGGTAGGGCGCACGCCAGGCAATATAACTGCAATTCGTCCATTACGGGATGGCGTCATTGCAGATTTTGATGTTACAGAAGCAATGCTAAGACATTTCATCAATAAATTAAATTTAAAGGGCTTTTTAACGAAGCCTCGTATACTAATCTGCTGTCCAACAAATATTACTAGTGTTGAGCAAAAGGCTATTCGTGAAGCTGCTGAAAAATCAGGCGGTAAAAAAGTGTATTTAGAAGAAGAACCAAAAGTTGCAGCTATAGGTGCTGGTATGGATATCTTCCAACCAAGTGGTAATATGGTCGTTGATATTGGTGGTGGGACAACAGATATTGCCGTCCTTTCAATGGGGGATATTGTAACAAGTGAATCTATCAAGATTGCTGGAGATGTTTTTGATAACGATATTTTGCAGTACATTAAGAAAGAATATAAATTGTTAATCGGTGAACGTACTGCAGAGTCGATTAAAATGACTATTGGTACGGTATTTAAAGGTGGTCGCAACGATTCAATGGATATTCGTGGTCGTGACATGGTAACAGGCTTGCCTCGTACTATTACTATCTATTCGGAAGAAATTGAACGTGCATTACATGAATCGGTCGCAATGATTGTTCAATCGGCAAAAAATGTATTAGAAAAAACGCCACCAGAATTATCGGCGGATATTATTGATCGAGGTGTTATAATTACTGGTGGCGGTGCTTTGTTACACGGCATGGACCAACTATTAATAGAAGAGCTAAAAGTACCTGTTTTCATTGCAGAACACCCAATGGATTGTGTGGCAATTGGTACAGGCATTATGCTTGAAAATATTGATCGAGTACCTGCTTCCTTATAATAATAGAATGAGGTGATTCCTTTGTTTAAAGGATTTTATACTGCAGCAACAGGGATGATTACACAACAAAGACGAACAGAATTATTAACGAATAACTTATCAAATGCTAATACTCCCGGATTTAAGGCAGACCAATCAACCATTCGTTCGTTTCCGGATATGCTTATGTCAAGTGTGGGTAAAACCAATGCACCTGCTAATCAGCAAGCTGGTTCGCAATATATGAGTCAAGTTGGCGCATTGAACACAGGGATTTATATGCAGGAAACATTGCCAAATTACATACAAGGCCAAATCTATAGTACAGATTTATCGACAGATATGGCCTTAATCGATGGATACTTACCGCAAAATGAAGATGGTGTTACTGGTTCAATTTTCTTTCGCTTAGCGCATCCTGAAGGCGGAGAGGCATATACACGTAACGGGAACTTCACATTAGATGGGCAAGGCTATCTAGTAAATCCACAGGGGCTGTATGTGCTATCTGATGCAGGTCAGCGCATCCAGCTACAAAATGACGATTTTCGCTTAGACGAAAACGGTGCTATTTATGTAGATAATCAGCAGGTAGCACGTGTAGGCGTATCTTTTGCAGCGAATCCGAACATGCTACAAAAACAAGATAACGGCTTAATTCGTACACAAAATGGTGGGAATTTACCGACTGCTTATGGGGCGAATGGCGTGTCCTTCACACTGCGCCAAAATTTCCTTGAGGGTTCGAACGTTGATTCTAGTCGCACGATGACAGATTTAATGACAGCGTACCGCGCGTTTGAAGCGAATCAAAAAGTGTTACAGGCATATGATCGTAGTATGGAAAAAGCTGTAAACGAGATTGGGAAAATATAAGAAGCGAACAGGAGGTGTTGTCAAATGTTACGTACAATGATTACCGCAACTAATACTATGGGACAATTGCAAAATAAATTAGATACGATTAGTAATAATATTGCTAACAGTAATACACATGGCTATAAAACGCAGGAATCTACTTTTAATGAATTGCTCTATCAACAATTCAATAACGATAAGCAAGACCGCGCTGAGCGTCAAACGCCAGTCGGTATCCGCTATGGTGCTGGGGCAATGCTCGGTCAAATTCAAACAAATCATAAACAGGGCTCATTACAAAATACAAATCGTGATTTGGATTTCGCTTTTACAAAATCAAAGCAATATTTTAATATTTTGATGCCAGAAGGTGAAAATGGGTCAAAAACAGTGTATACTCGTCAGGGTGACTTTTATTTATCGCCATTAAATAATGGAACGGTGATGGTTGTAAATGCAGATGGTTATCCGCTTGCAGATGCATCAGGACAAGCGATTACACTACCGGATAATGTAAAAAGTTTTGGTATAAGCAATGGAGGCGTTTTGGAGGCAACTGATGCGAATGGTAATATTATTCGTACAGATTTAGCAGTTACAGAACTTCAAAAGCCGCAGTTAATGGAACATATTTCTGGCACATATATTGGTTTACCAAATAACTTAGCTGAGCTAGGGTATAATCAGGCTGAAGTATTGACAGAATTACAGGGAGTAAATCGTCAGCAAATTGGCATGCAAAATGGTATGCTTGAAATGTCGAATGTGAATTTATCAAAAGAAATGACTGACTTAATCCAAACACAGCGTTCGTATCAATTCAATGCAAGAGCCGTAACCTTAGCAGACCAAATGCTGGGACTTATTAATGGTATTCGATAGGTTAACCCTATTTTAAATGTTTAGTTAGAAATGAAGGAGTACAATCTATGACAAACGATTCACGTCGCCGTTCTGTGCCGACAAAAGAAACCGAAACGCCACCAGAAGAGAAGGAACGACGCTCAAATGGAGAGCAACGAGAGGTTCGATGGGTGCAAATACGACTGATTCCGATTTGGTTACGTGTTGTACTTGTTCTCGTTTTAATTGTCATTGCAATTATTCTAGGTGCAATGGTTGGCTACAGTGTAATAGGTGAAGGTAAAGCAATGGATGTTTTTAAATCAGAGACATGGCAGCATATATTTGACATAATGAATGGTAAAGAATAATAATATTCTTTACCATCCTTTGCGTTATACATAAGTACATATTTCGAGGGGGAAAAGAAATGTTAACAGCAGAGCAAATTCAAGCAATTTTACCGCATCGCTATCCTTTTTTATTTGTAGATCGTATTGTGGAATTAGAAGAAGGTAAGCGAGCAGTAGGCTTAAAAAATGTATCCATTAATGAAGACTTCTTTAATGGACATTTTCCAGGTTACCCAGTAATGCCAGGCGTATTAATCGTAGAAGCCTTAGCACAAGTTGGTGGGGTAGCATTATTAAATGCAGAGCAATTTAAAGGTCGTCTAGCCTTTTTAACAGGTGTGGACAACTGCCGCTTTAAACGTCAAGTAGTACCAGGAGATCAGCTTCGATTGGAAGTAGAATTCGTGAAGCTTCGCGGTGCAATGGGCAAAGGTCATGGTATTGCAACTGTAGATGGTGAGCTTGTATGTGAGGCAGATATTTTATTTGCGATTGGACCAGAACAACCAAAACAGGCTTAATTTGCAATTATAGGCTAAAAGTTATAAAATAGTGAAGTTAAATAATTTTTGTTCTGAGTGCGCGATGGCAAATATGCGATTGTGAATTGAAATACATGTAATTTGAGGTTTTTTAAAACGTAGGAGGATTATATAGATGTATAAGGAATTGTCTTCAGGTGTTAAAATTAGCATTACGCGTTCGATTTCAACATCTTTCGAATCATACTTGGCAAGTATTGGTTGGGATGAAGAGCGCTTTTCTATGGAAGACTTCATTGCTAGCTGGCAGTCTTATTTTCAGGAAAATGCGGCTTGGATCGACAAAATCCCAGCTGAAGTTTTGATGAGTACTGAATTCCATGAAGAAATGGCTCAAAAAATCGATGATGTAATTGCCAAAATTTTAAATGAAGAACCAACAGCTAAGCAGGTTGAAACAATTGAGGCTTTGCAAAAAGAACTAGGTACAAGCTATACATATAACTGTAAAGCAGAAGCGGCTTATATCGAACAGTTATTAAAAGAAAAACAAAAATAGTTTGTACAAAAATCGGATAGTAACCTTCTTTCCCGGGCAATCTATGTAGGATCACAAATGCACAACTTGTATTTGCTGACATAGTACCTAACGGAGAAAGGAGGTTTTTTTATGTGGAAAATGTCATTTTTCACCATGATTCTTGCTACAGTATTCCTTGGAGGTTGTAACTGGGGAAACAATGCAGCTAATGAGACTCCCATGGAGGATACAAGAAACGACATTCGTGAAGGCGTCAATGATGTCAAAGATGCCGTAGATCCAGACAGGAATGATAATGTCTATGATCGTAATGTAAATGGTGTCGACCGTGGTACGGTTAACGATAATAATGTAGTTCCGGAAGCTACGGCACCGGGTACCAATGCCGATATCAATGGCACAAATGGCTATGACAATGTGCCAAATGCGAACGGTGTCGATAGAAATAACAATAACATGAACGGCACAAATGGCGTCAATAATGAAGATATTATTGAAGACAATAAAGACATCAAAGACCGTGACAACTTAGATAACCGATAAATACAAAAAAGAGTGATTCCCATTATACGGAATCACTTTTTTATATTGGGAAGTGTATGGTTAAGAAAGAAATGATAAAAAATAACGATACGTAAAAACTACGCATCGTTATAGAGGTGAATCAATCATTTTTAAGTTTTGGTCGTTCTTTCATACCGTGTGCGAAGCGTTCCAGTAAATCTTCTGATGAAACTCCCTCAGCAAGGAGTTCTGCAAGCAATTGTTCAGCATATTTTGAACGTTTTATCTTTAATGTCCCTTTTAAAAGTACGGAGATGTGTTCGCCAATTTCATGAACTGCATGTACTGCAACACGGAAAGGTGCTGGCTCATTATCGGGCGATGAAATAACAGCACGTACATTGAAAACGGCATCATTCGCTAATAATTCATCAAAGATTGAGCGCAATTGTCGATCCATAAACAGTTCAAGTATCCAAGATTGATGGCTGTCTTCCTGGTTAATAATAATGCCATCGACTAAAGGAAATGGTTGCATGCCATCTTTGGTAACAAGATCAAAGGAAAGCATTTTAAATGTTTTCATTATGTATCCTCCTAAGTCGGTCATTCCTTTCAGTATAACATAATCAAATAGGCAGGGTGTAATGGAGGCCGTCACTGGCTTTCGCACATCTAATTGATTATGTGAAAAATATGTGAAATTTAATATTTTAAAAATTGGCGCTACATACTACAGACATATGCATTCGATTTAACAAAAAACTAAACATTGAAAAATAAAATTATTCATATTTACAATTTATGCTTAAAAATCAGCAAAAATAACAAAAATCGACTTTTGCCAATTTTGGAGATGTTTTTGTATGATGAGAGCAATTATTAGTAAAGGAGGTGAATCGATGAATCAGGTCGGACTGGTTGGAAGATTAACAAAGGATCCTGTGTTACGACAAGTATCTGGAAATCGTGTGCAAACACATTTTTCTCTTGCCATTAGTCGCAATTACAAAAACAGTCGTGGGGAAGTGGAGGCTGACTTTATTCTTTGCACAGTATGGGGAAAACTGGCAGAGCATATCGTTAAATATTGCGGAAAAGGTTAATTAATTGGTGCAAATGGCCGTATCCAGTCAAGGTCATTTGTAAATGAAGAAAGCTCAAAGATTTATATTACAGAAGTAGTCGTAGAAGATGTCCGATTTTATAAGCTGAAGCCGCGAGATAGTGATGGGGCAATTTTATCCCCACAGTCTACAAAAGAGCAGAATGGCTTAAAGGACTTTGTGCTACCAGAGGAAGAACTGCAATTACCAGTAGTATAACCGACTTGTTTACATACGGAGCAAGTTTGAAGTTTATCTGATCCGCCATTCTCTCCTATGATAGTACTTGCACCGTAATCATTTATTTGAAAGGACGGATGTATACCCTTAAATATTTAATCATTGTTGAAGACCGCACAACAATGAGCATTTCACCCACAACTAAATATGAAATTGAAGTAAGTAGGAAAGTAGTAAAGACATTGTTCACTGAAATTTGCAAACTAAAAGAGCGCCAAGAACATTGTGCTCTTGGCGTGTACTATTTACGTTGAAATATCGTAATCAAGTGTCATCAAATCACGAAGTTCATGATCTTCAAGTTCCGTTAACCATTGGCTTGATTGAATGAGTTCTTCCGACAATGCAGACTTCTGCGCCAGCATTTTATCAATTTTCTCCTCGATAGTACCGATTGTGACAAACTTATGCACTTGCACAAATTGTGTTTGCCCAATACGATAAGCGCGGTCTGTGGCTTGATTTTCAACCGCAGGATTCCACCAGCGATCGGCATGCAATACATGATTGGCAGCTGTTAAATTTAACCCTGTGCCTCCTGCTTTTAAGGAAAGGATGAAAATAGGGAATTCTCCTGCCTGAAATGCCTCCACCAATCGGTCACGTTGTTGCTTTGGCATAGCGCCTGTTAAAAACGGAGCATCGACATTATGCAACTCACTGAAGCAATGCTGTAGCAATTGTCCCATACCAATATACTGTGTGAAAATGAGACATTGCTCGCCATTGTCCACGATTTCCGCTGCCATTTGGACAATACGTTCTAATTTTGAAGAACGTGTTAGCATCGTTGTGGCATCCTCGAACGGTTCCTTCAAATAGAGGGCAGGATGATTACATAGTTGTTTCAATTTACTGAGCATTTTTAAGACACGACCTTTTTTCTGAAAGCCTGTTAATTGCTCTAACTGATCAAGTGTCTCTAAAATATAGCCTTCATAAAGGGATGCTTGCTCAGTAGTTAGTGGGCAGTATGCATGAGATTCCTGTTTATCTGGTAAATTAAGTTGCAAATTAGGATCACGTTTTGTTCGGCGTAATAAAAAAGGTTGAATTTTTGCACGGAGCTTTTGTTTATGTGGCTCCGAGTCATCACGTTCAATTGGTAAAATAAATTCTTCATTAAAGCGACCGAAGCTACCTAAATAACCTTTATGGATAAAATCAAAAATGGCCCACAGCTCTGATAAGCGGTTTTCCACAGGTGTGCCTGTTAGGGCAATATGATGTTTCCCATTTAATTTCCGAATGGAGCGAGATTGTAACGTTTGCATATTTTTAATGTTCTGTGCCTCATCCAGTACAACTGTTGTCCAGTCTATTTCTTGTAGAAATTCGGCATCCTGTGACACAGTACCATAGGTAGATAAAATAACGTGCGGCTTCTCTCGCTCTATGAGATGAACGAAAGTATCTTCTTTAGCTCGATTTGCTTGATAATGTGTATGCACGATTAAGGATGGAGCAAAACGAGCTAGTTCCTTTTGCCAGTTGCCGAGTACCGAAGTGGGACAAATAATAATGGATGGCTTAGGTGATTCTAGCGTTTCATTAACATGCAACAGGTATGAAATAAGCTGCACGGTTTTACCTAGCCCCATATCGTCAGCTAGACAAGCACCGAAGCCCTGTTCTCGCATAAAAATGAGCCATTCAAAGCCTTCCTGTTGATAAGGGCGCAACTCAGCTTGAAGTGATATAGGTAGTGGAACAGACGGCAGTCCTTTTTTCTCGTGTAGCTGCTCCATATAGGATTTCAAAGATTGCTGTAATTCAAAAGCAAAGAGTGGGTCATCTCGTAACGCATCATCAGCATCCTCCTCTTCTAGAGGTAGGGATAAATCCTCTGGTAATTCACGGAACAGTAACTCGCGCACAGTCCAGCTTTCATCTTCGGCCTGTTGCATCAATTCGCGCATTTCCTGCATCCAGTTTGCATCTACACGAAACCATTCTGTACCAATGCGTATAAATTCACGTTTTTCATCAACGAGTTTTTTGAATTGCTCAGGCGAAATCGACTCTCCGTTCATTGAAAACTGCCATTTAAAAGTTAATATATCATCTAATCCAGCAACTTTTTTAGTGGAGACATTACCAGTACTTACACGAACACGCATTTTCGACTGTTTTAAATCCTTTAACCAAGCTGGTAGCACAACATCAAAGCCAAGCGCTTGAATTCTAGCTAAATCTTCACGTAAAAATGTACGAACCTCTAAATCCTCAAGGGTCTCATGGATAAAAATATCGCTTCGTACACCGTCAACTGTAAGGAGTTCCACGATTTGTGTTTGTTGATGCACAATGTCATTGGCGAACTCCTGCCATTTTGTCGGTAAGGCATTAACGATTGGTAGTGATTGCTTGCGAATAGCGGGTGTCCAATAATTTTTTGTCGTAGCCGTGCTAAGGACAGTTTCTAACAACCATACGTCCGAGTCTTCCTCAGGCTCGCTTAAACGTAGTGACACCATAACAGTGTCTGCCTGACGATCTTGCTCTAAAGGCCAACCACCACGCATAAAAAATGGTAATAGCTTCGGTAAATCTGATAATACCAATCCTGCATACATAAGCTTTTGCTGCACCGCTGTTTCAAGTAAATTCGTATCAATACCGTCTATTGGGAGTGCTAGTGAAGAAAAATCATCAGCTATATGGGCATGTTTCCAAAGTGTAGGATCTTGCCAGTACACTTGCAGTGCCGACACTTCTTCTAATAATGAACTACTCTTTTCATTTATCCCATGCCATTCAATAAATGGATGCTGATAGCGAGAAGAAAAGATATCGAGCAGCTCAGCAGTAGAAACCTCGATGGAAAGATCTGTACGATTGGCCAGTACACCATAGACATTTGTTTCATAATTAAAAAACAATGTCGAAACCAGTGAACTTGCTTCCATTGCTACACCACCAGCAGTAAAGCCCTGTAACGCAAAATAACCATTCTGAGCTGTCTCAATTCGGAGCTGTATTTTTTTCATAAACGGAGAGGTAGCATTTAAAGTCATCATACTAAGTTTCCTTTCTCAATCTCTTCCTGTAAAGCACGTAGTCGTTTAAACTCTGTACGTATTGTTTGCATGTACGTTTCAAAATAACCAGCTTTGCCGGCTCGTTTTGCAGCACTTCGCATACTTTTCCATATACGAACCGCTTGCTTATAGTTCATACGGGATTTCTGGGTAATCTCAGCCATTGCATATACATGATACAAAGGCAATACGGTCGCGGGAGCTACCTGTAACACATCTTTTAATCCGCACATTTCTAAATAAGAAAGGGAGGAAAGATTTAATTGATGCAAGGCTGCCCATTCGCGATAGCGTTCTTTTTTAATAAGGAAAAACGAGAATGGTTGAAGTCCATAAACACCAAAGGCGCTATATAGGGAGGTCTCTTCTTCGTCAGTTAGTTTTACGTCTTCGTATAATAATTGAAACTGACGTACATATTGGGCGCGCTGTACGACTGGCACAGTTTCCTGTAAAAAAGCTTCTGCAAATGGCAGCATCGCACGTAAGATGGATGCCTGAGCGTCTGGCTCTCCTGCACGCTTTGCAAATGTAGCGAGCTCAAATAAGTCGTTCATGTGCGCCGTATCTATTTGTGCAATACCTTCTTCTAATAACTGTTCTTTTTGTAATAGGACATAAAACAATAGCTTCAACGATTGCAATGAAATTTCAGATGAAAGATCTTCAAGTTCGTTAAGAAGTTCTAGTTCTTGTTCACGTCGAGGCTTCTCATAAAAAAGCACTGCCCATAGCAGCATGTAGATTTGTAGCCGACTGGCAAATAGTTCACGACGCTCTAATAAAAAGTCCCGTACAATTTTTTGAAGCGCATCGTAAAAAGGATCCGTCGCAAAAAGGCGTGAGCGTCCATTAAGTTCTGTCAGTGTACTTTCAAAAGATTGAATACTTTGATCAATAAAGTATTTCATATAGGGTGAATCAAGTGAATGCCCAGGTGTTTCATTTAAATGACGCCATATTGTCTGGAAGATTGTCAGCTCCATAAAAAGTTTATAGAGCGGCTGCCATTCACGTTCAAAGGGCATATGTTTACGAAGACGCTCCAGTGCATCCGAGCGAATAGCGGATAGTGCATAGCCTTCCAGTATACGACCAGGTGGCAGTATTCGTTTCATTACTTCATTCGCCATTAAATGCCAACTTTCTGGACTACGTTCATCAGCTAGCGTTTTTAATTGCACGGATCTTTGTGCTCGCCATGCACTTGACCAATTTTGTACGGAATCAAAGTACTGATAAAGTGCAAGCAATGCACCAACTTGATGGCGACACCATTTTAGCTGAGGGCAATTACAAGACAAGGTCTCGTGTGCGAAATCAATTTCTACAGAAGCGGGTCTGACATCCTGTACACTTGCATATAATATAGAACTTGCGCTATTAAAACGTTCAAAAGCAATAGATTTATTTCGTACTGAAAAAACTGCACGACGCACAAGTTCCTCATCTTCAGTTGATGAAGGATGTAAGTCTTGCTCAGCCTCTTTTAATGTTGCAAGTACAAATTGCTGATGTTCCTTAGCTAGTTGCGAAATAGACAAAGCCATAACTCCACTCCTCTCAATTATAACTGTTACTAGTTTAAGTTTTATTTTAGATGATTTTTGAATGTCACTGTTTATCAGGTAAAAAAGACTGTCCTCCCATTATACGATTAAAATGGGAACATGATAAGCCGAATGATGATAAAGAAAAAAATTGACGTAAAGATAGTTAACAAGGGGATTTATTTATGTTAAAATCTGAATAATCAGATAAATTAGGAGGGATGAAGGATGATGCAAGTTCAATACATGAAGCCATTTTACACAAAAATTACTGGAGATAAATTGCGTCTCGTATTTGCTTATCAATATTTCTCTATTTTAAAAGAGAATGAGATTTTCCATTTCATACCCATCGAAGGAAAAGAGATGATTATCAACTTGCATACACAACAAATCGAAAACTTATCTGAGGTATTCGTTTTCCAAAAAGGAAATCGTTTCATTCGTTTACCACTTTATCAATTATTACTTATTACGAATGTCCACGAGCATCTAGCGCCAATTCTTGAAAGCGCTACACCGAAACCGCAAATACCGCTTGTTTCCTCTGTGACTGTGGGGGAGATGGAGCAACTTATAATCGAAATAGAGCAAAAAAACTTTGATTATTTAATCGATATGGCACTGTTAGATTACAATGAAGCTCTCTTTTTTGACCTACTACAACAAAAAAGCAATCAACTCGGAGTTTTCGAACCTTGAATACATGGCACATCAAATGAGCACCCATTTTCATTGAAAAGAAATGGGTGCTTTTAAATTTCACTTGAAGAATAAGAATTGCTGGAACATTCTCAATTTATGGCAAGTATTTTAATTATGTAGCTTCACAGAAATTAGCAGAGACCGATATTAATACAAATACAATTTATGAAGGTGGTGAAGCAATGCTTGGCAATTGGTCAGCTACGGGGATGTCGATACTTAACAATATGAACCGGCATTACAATACCATGAGCAAATCCATGTTGCGGATTTCTTCAGGTTATCGAATTAATAGTGCAGCCGATGATCCAGCGGGACTTGCAATTTCTGAAAAGATGCGTGCGCAAATACGTGGATTGAACATGGCGTCGAAGAATATTCAGGATGGTATTTCACTTGTTCAAACAGCAGAGGGCGCACTAAATGAAACGCATGCCATGATCCAGCGAATGCGTGAGCTAGCAGTTCAGGCCGCCAGTGACACAATGACGGATAGTGATCGTCAGCAACTGGATTTGGAGTTTCAGGAACTAAAGAAGGAAATTCAGCGGATCTCTAAAGACACCGAATTTAATACAAAGACACTACTAAATGGTGACTACGAAACGAATGGCATTAAAATTCAGGCGGGTGCAAATGCTGGTCAAAGTATTGAATTGTACATCAATGGTATGGGGGCAGCAGCGCTTGGTCTAGATGATACATCCTCTATCGCCACTCGGGAGGACGCTGAAAAGGCTATTTCTACGTTGGACGAATCTTTAAAGCGAGTATCCACTGAGCGTTCGAGGCTTGGTGCTTATCAAAATCGCCTTGAACATGCATATAATGCAAATATGAACACAGCTGAAAATTTAACGGCAGCTGAGTCGCGCATTCGTGATGCAGATATTGCCAAAGAAATGATGAATATGGTAAAGTCACAAATTTTATTGCAAGCGAGTCAATATGTATTGGCGCTTCATATGCAACAGGCTCAATCAATCTTAAAATTGTTAGATAGCGGAAACATAAGGAATCCCAGATACTAATGGAGGTTCCTTTTTTTGTTGATGCGAAAAGTTACCTAGTCAACGTTGATAGAAGAGCAGGTATCGTTGGCAGCCAACAGCAATCGCTGATAAAAGAGCAGATATAGCTGATAGCCCCACAGCAATCGCTGATAAAAGAGCAGGTATCGCTGATAGCCCCACAGCAATCGCTGATAACAGTACAAACATCGCTGATAGACCCTGTAATTTTGCACACTTCCCCTTAGAAAAAGCGTCAAATTTTTAATTTGATGCAAACCATATTTTTTAACGCTTTTTCTTGTTATAGTTTGTAGAAAAGGAGTAATGTCTTTGATTGTTAAACCATTTGCACCGTCACGGCTCACCCTTGGACTGCAAGCACTTGTATCTCGATTGCCCTCAACGCATCCACAGTATCTAAAATTACAAAAAGAACTGAAAAATAAGGAAGCGGGAGATTTTGGCGAGCTATACATCATGAAAGAGCTTCAAAAATACCAACAACTCAGCGATTGCCACATATTACACAATGTAATACTTCCCACTGTCCTCCCCATGCAAATTGATATATTGATCATTACACCAAGTGGAATCATTATTTTAGAAATTAAAAATATTCGAGGAACCGTCCATTTCAAAAAGGAGCCTCGCCAGCTCATTCGTATCACGGAAACGGGCGAGGTTCGAGCTTTTACAAATCCTGAAATTCAACTAGAGCAGTATATACTGGCAATGAAGGATTTCTTAGATGCCCATGACATTACTATGCCAATATACGGAGCGATTGTTTTTCCTTTTAATAATGTAGATATTTATCGAGAGGGCGGAGAATTGCCCATTCTAATGGGGAAAGAGCTGCCGATGTATATCCATAAGCTAATAGCACAGAAGCTGGATATCGCTACAGATGATCTAGCACATATCATTTTGTCACAAATGCGGCAAATGCATCCATTCCCCCTTTGCAAATTTTATAAAATTGAACCGTCTGTTTTGCAAAGGGGCGTTACTTGTGAAAATTGTGGTCAGTTACGTATGCAGAAATTAAAAGCGACATGGTTTTGTCAGAAGTGTGAACATAAATGTAAAGAGGCACATATGTCTGCACTCAGGGATTTTTATATGCTTGTGGGCGATTCGATGACGAACAGAGAATGTCGCGACTTTTTGAAAATTGAAAGCCCTCATGTCACAAAACGCGTATTGCAAAAATTATACCTAACAAGCAGTGGTATTGGTAAACATACGAAATACAACTTGTCGAGTCTAAACGGAAACCGCTGATAACCGCGAAAAATGGCTGATAGAAGTGCCGAAACCGCTGATAGCCGCGCAAAAACCGCTGATAAAACTCACATACTACCAACAAACAGCCTACCAAAGTAAATAGAGCACATAAAAAGCTACAAAATGACAAATTGATTCACACTTTCCCTTGAAAGATGTATACTATAATGCAGAACAAAAATGCGATTGCATTTACACAAAACAGATAAATTAATGACTACTCGTTTTTGAAACGGAAGGAAGAATAGAGAATGACTAAATCAATTTGTGTCGTTGGACTTGGCTATATCGGTTTACCAACGGCTGTAATGTTCGCCAACCACGGCATAAAAGTACATGGGGTGGACGTAAACCCAGCAGCAGTAAAAAGTATTCAAGAGAAAAAACTTCATATAGAAGAGAACGGCTTGCAGGAGCGTCTGAACAAAGCAGTAGATGAAGGATTCCTAACAGCGTCAACAACACCGCAGGAAGCGGATGTGTTTATCGTGGCTGTTCCATCACCGATCAATCCTGACAATACAGCGAATCTAGAATATGTGCGCCAAGCAACGGCATCCATTGTACCTTTTGTGAAAAAAGGAAATCTTGTGATTCTTGAATCAACAGTACCACCGAAAACAGTGGAGCATGTGATGTTACCAGAGCTGATCAAAGCAAACCTAGAATTCGGTATTGACCTGTTTGTAGCACATTCACCAGAACGTGTTATTCCTGGTCGTATTTTTGAAGAATTAGTGAACAACGACCGTATCGTTGGTGGAATCGATGAGAAATCATCACAAATGACAAAAGAGCTTTACCAAACATTTGTGAATGGCACAATCCACCTAACTGATGCCACAACGGCTGAATTAGTAAAGGTTATGGAAAACACATACCGTGATGTTAATATTGCCTTTGCCAACGAGTTAGCAAAAATGGCGGAAAAATTGGATGTAAACATTTGGGAAGCGATTAAATTTGCGAACTATCACCCACGCGTAAATGTACATTTCCCTGGTCCTGGTGTAGGTGGTCACTGTATCGCAGTTGACCCATGGTTCCTGGTGGAGCTTGGTGGCGAGCAAGCACAAATCATTCACATGTCTCGTAATACGAATGACAGTATGCCAAGATATACAGCGCAAAAAACACAAGCGATCTTAAATCAAAACAAAATTGCGGGTGGCAAAGTAGCCGTTCTTGGACTAGCCTTCAAAGGTAATGTTGATGATATGCGTGAAAGTCCATCAACGATTGTCATTGATGAACTGCAAAATTTAGGTTTAGATGTGATTTCTTATGATCCACACATTAAAGAGAACAAACATGTTACACAAACGCAAAGCTTAGTGGAAGCGACAAAAGATGCGGACATTATTGTTGTGCTAACAGATCACAATGAATTCAAAGCGTTAAACGCGGCAGACATTACAGTAAAAAGAAAAATTGTCTTCGATACGAAAAACTGCTTAAACCGTGAAAATTGGCAAGAAGCGGGCTTTGAGTTCCATTTACTAGGGGATGCGAAAAACCGATGAAAGAAACAGTTCTTGGCATAAACGTCAATACGGAGGGCTACGATGAATTAATGGATATGGCATTCGAACGCATTGAGCAGAAACAAAAGGCGCTCGTTGTTGCCATCAATCCAGAAAAAATTATCAAAGCTAAAGAAGACCCTGCTTTAAAGAAACTGTTAAATGATGCGGAATTTCAAATTCCAGATGGTATTGGCGTCATCCTTGCGTCAAAAATTCAAAAAGGGCAAATTCGTGAACGCGTGACGGGCGTCGATATGATGATGAAACTTTGCGAAGAAGCGGCAAAACGTGGCAAGCCCATCTTCCTTTATGGTGGCAAACCAGGTGTAGCAGATGCAGCAAAAGCAAAGCTAAAATTATTATTTCCTTCTATTAAAATAGTCGGCATACAGGACGGCTATGAAAAAGATGAGCAGAAGGTAATTGACCGCATCAACGAAGCACAGCCGGATTTACTATTTGTAGCAATGGGTAGTCCAAAACAAGAAAACTGGATTAATGCAAATCGCGACAGATTGCATCCGACGATTTATCAAGGTGTTGGTGGATCGTTCGACGTTCTTGCAGGCACAGTGAAGCGTGCACCAAAAATTTTCCAAAAATTTGGTCTTGAATGGTTTTACCGATTATTAAAAGAACCTAAGCGTATCAAGCGTCAAATAGCACTGCCATTATTTTTACTGGAAGTTGCTAGACAAAAACGCCAATAATTTTTAAAAAATGGTATTGTCGTTTTAATTTGAAAGTGTTAGACTGTAGGTGTATAGGAATTTCCTCTATGAAATAAATAGAATTCCCTGCAAGGAAACAACGGTTGGTAGCCCAAGCGAAAAAAGCTCAAGCATATTATATGCTTGAGCTTTTTTCGTTTTTTTGATTTTTAAAAAATAAAAATTAAGGGTCATTCCGAATCAGGGATGGAGAATTCTACTATTACTTTGATTTGTTAAACCATTACTTTACTAACATACGAATATGTCATGATCCCAACAGCACTATAGTAAATTTGAACATTTATCCATAGAATGAAAGATTTTGTTGGGAAAATTATGTGATTTCACTTGAAAAATAACCTTAGATAGCCGACAATGGTAAAAGAGAGTTAGACGTCCTATTTTTTCCGGAAATGAATTAGAAACTTTCCCAAAATATGATTGACAACTTTTAGGGATACAACTATACTTTTATGTGTAGTTGTTTATTTACTGCATTACTATGTGGTATAAACATAATTTTTGAACTTAGAGGAGGAAATTTTTCTATGGCTAACCAACCAAAGAAATACAAAAAATTCGTAGCTACGGCTGCAACAGCTACATTAGTAGCTTCTGCTATCGTACCAGTGGCTTCTGCAGCAGGATTCACAGATGTGGCAGAAAACACACACAAAGATGCAATTAATGCACTTGCTGAAGCAGGTATCATTAATGGATACGCTGACGGTACATTCAAACCAAACCAAACTATTAACCGCGGTCAAGTGGTAAAATTATTAGGTCGTTGGTTAGAAACTGAAGGCTTAGAAGTTCCAGCTGACTGGGATACAAAACAACGCTTCAACGATCTTCCGTTAACAGCTGAAAAAGAGTTAGTTAAATATGCTGCACTTGCTAAAGATGCAGGCGTATTCGCTGGTTCAAACGGCAACTTAAACTTCACACAATCTATGCAACGTCAACAAATGGCGGTTGTATTAGTACGTGCGATTAACGAAATCTACGGTGCAGATTTAGTAGCAGATTATAAAGAAGCTGGTTTCAAGAGCGAAATCGCTGACTTAGACAAAGCTTTCTCTGCTGAACAACGTGAAGCAATCACTGCTTTAGAATATGCTGAACTTACAAACGCAGCTACACTACCAGGTAAAGCGTTTAACCCAGCAAACTCTATTACTCGTGGTCAATTCGCTTCATTCTTATACCGTACAATCAACCTTGAAATCGCTGAAGTTGTAGATGCTTCTGTAAAAGCTATCAACAACACAACTGTTGAAGTAACATTCGATGAAGAAGTTGGAAACATCAAAGATCTTGACTTCAAAATTGAAGGTTTAGAAGTTAAAAATGCTGCTGTAAAACAAACTAACAAAAAAGTTGTTGTTTTAACTACGGCTGCTCAAGAAGTAGGTAAAGAATACACTGTAACTTTAAACGATGAAGAAATCGGTAAATTCAAAGGTGTAGAAGCGGTAATTCCAACTGCTATCGACATCGTTGACAAATCTCAACAAGAGGTTGTAGGTAACCAAGTAACTGTTAAAGCTAAAGTAACTGTTGCTGAAGGTCAATCTAAAGAAGGTATTCCTGTAACATTTAACATCATCAATAACTATGGTGATAACAGCACAGGTACACTAAACCAACCAATCATTGCTGAAGCAACAACTAATGCAGATGGTGTAGCAACTTATACTTACACTCGTTATGCACAAACTAGCCAACAAATCGCTTCATCTGATGAAGTACAAGCATACTCAACTGGTAAAGCATCAGTACGTTCATTTGCAAAAGTATACTGGGCATCTATTAAACCATTATCAATTACTGAATTAACTACAGGTAACTCAGTAAATAATGGTGCTAAAAAGCAATACAAAATTAAAGCTGCTCTATACCATACAGAAGGCTATACTGCTGCATTCACAGAAAATGGTCAAGTATACCCAGCAGGTAACTACGTAAATATTGCTTTCAAAGAAAATATTGATGTAGCACCTGATAAAGCAGTAAAAACTGTAGATGTAATTGATGGTAACGGTAAAAACTTAGGTTACCCAGGTCAATTCACAACATCTTTAGGTGATCAATCTCAAGGTATCAAAGTTGTTAAAGTTCAATTAGATAGAAACGGTGAAGCAATTGTTACATTAACAGGTAGCAACGCTGAAGTAACACCGATTGCGTTTGTAGATAACAAAGAAAATCCACAAAATGCAACAGGTAACCGTGGTCGCTTCAACCCAACTGAATTATTTACAGAAGCACCAAAATTAACATTCGGTAAAATCCAAAATCTACAATTAACTTTAGATTCTGTTGGTACTGAATACGCTGCAGCATACCTTGGTAGCTTAAATACAAATGGTTCAACATATACGTATACAAATGCAGCAGGTGACGTACTAATCCGTGATGCAGCAGGAAATCTTACTTCAATTGCAGCAAATGCAACGCTTCCAACAGGTGCGGTTGTTATTAGTGAACGCAATCCATTACGCGCTGGTGAAGTAGTACCTGGTGGTTTCACACTTAAGACTGTTAACTTTACTGCTGGAGTTCCAGCTTTCGACAACAACTTCACAGCTACAAAATCAGTTCACACTTACTACAACATTGCTAATGGTAAATCAGCTTCAGCACAATTAGCTGACGTATTAGTAAATACTGGTGGTCGTGATTACAAAGCTGTATTAAAAGATGAAAAAGGTACTCTTGCTCCAACTGGTACACAAGTTCGCGTATCTGTTGAAGTAGGTTCAGCTTTAAGAACAAATGGTGGAGCTGTATACTTAGTTGATAAAAACTCTAACTCAATTCACCGTCTAACAACAGATGCTAGCAAATCTGATAGCTACGTTGTAAACCTTGCAACAGATGCAAAAGGTGAAGTAGCATTCACTTTAATCGGTGCAAAAGATGCTTACGCAACACCAACTGTATTCTCTGAAACAGGCGACAAAGCTGGTTTAGATAAAAATGATTTACAACAAAAAGGTGGCGTAGCATACTTCGGTGACGCAGCAGTAAAATCTGCTACATTAACTGTAGATGGTAAAGACGCTCAAACTGTAAGTGTTGGTGATTTAGCTGCATTCACTTACCAAACAGTGGATCAAAATAACAAACACTACAACACTTATAATCAAGCTTTACGTGTAACATTCCAATTCACATCTACATTTGCTGGTGCTGAAGTATACGGAGCAGATGCAGTAGATGCTGATGGTAAATTAAAAGTTGGTGCAACACCAATTGGTTATGTAAACATGGGTAGCGCTAATACTGGTTCATTAACTGTGGATGCAGTAAATGGTAAAGCTACAGTATATGTAAAAGCAACACGTGGTACAACTGTAACTGCTTTAGCTTCTGCTAACATTGCATCTTTACCACAAAACTTAACAGCTTCAGCTGTATTTAACTTAACAAACAATGAAGGCGTACAACCAGGTGTACCTGTAACTGGTAAAGTTATCGCAACAGACCTAGTAAACAATCGTCTAGTGTTATTATTAAATGATGGTGTAACTGTGCGTGACGTTGACTACAGCGGTACAAATACGCAGTTCTTCCAAGGTGGATCTTTAGTTAATATTTCTGAACAAACGTTTGAAGCTACTCCAGCTACAAACTTACTTGGTAAAGAAGTAACATTCACTCTTGCTAAAGATTCAACACCAACAACAGTGAAAAATTCTGGTGTAGCATCTGCTATTCAATTTAAAGCTGGGGCAAAAATTCACTTTACAAATCCTAACGCAACTTATGATTTCTATAATCAAGTGGTAGGAAGTACTGCTACACCAGTAGAAGTTTATATTAATGCAGATAACATCACACTTACAAATGCTGAAATTACTGGTAATATTACTGTTGGCGGTCAAGGTACTAATTCATCATATCAAGACCAAAAAACAGTTACTCAATTTACAGCTAATAATGTGAAATTAAATGGTACTGCGTATGTTTACACAAATGCTAAAAATACGTTTAACCTTACTGGTGGATCAGCATTTGAACGTGTAATCTTAGAAAAAGATGAAAAAGTAAGTGTTATTGCTTCTTCTATTAAAGAATTAATTCTTAAAGCAAATGGTGCTATTGTTGCTGGTAACGGTACTGGTACTATTGACTTTATTACAACTGTTGGTTCTGTTATTGCACCATCAATTCCAGCTAATGCATTAGTTGCTGCACCAATTATTTCAACTGAAACATTATCTTCAGTAGTTACAACATCAGGTGACACAGTTACTTTAACTTTTGCAACTGGTTCTAACTTAGTAAACAATAACATTTCAGTTACTGATGGTACTACTACAGGTCAAGGTACTGTAACTACTTCTGGTGATGTTGCGACTGTTACATTTACATCTCCAGTTGCTGGTAAAACTTTATATGTAGCAGTTACAAAAAATGGTGTTACTAAAGAATACTCAGTAGTTGTTAATGGAACTATTGGTAGTCTAGGCACTATTACTCGTAAATACTAATTTTCAAATATCAATTTTGGATATAGTATCTTATTAAAAAAGACTCTATAGAGAAATTTCTCTATAGAGTCTTTTTGTGTAAAAAAATATTTATGTTTAGATTTTGAGCAATAATTAACGATGGATCTATAACTTGAAAACCCCCTACCATGCAAGGGGTTCCAGAAAGTTTTTAGCTATGGACAACAAAAACTTCAATCATACAATCAAGTCAGGTTTGGTCAACTGACTTAGTTTGAAAGGAGCTTCCGAAAATAGGTAATACGAGTTGGCACATACAACATGGAAATGTAAGTATCACATATTGTTTGGCCCAAAGTACAGAAACAAATCTATTATTAAGAAAATTGTTACTTTTAAATTCTCTTAAAAGTAACAATATCTATTATTAACTGGTAGTCTACCCTACATGTGGATGCTAATTTATAGTATAATAACCATATGCGAAAAATGACAAAGATTGAGAAGGGTAGAGTTACAATGACATTTACTGAACCAATTAGAAAGTATATATTATCGGGCTTGGTGGCATTTGTTGTAATTGGTCTAATTGTGGCGAATGTGATGGCCAGTAAGCAAAATGACGAATTTAAGATAAATGAAACCTTATATAGCCAAGCTATTCAACTACAATCGACAGGGGATTTAGCGGGCTCAACAGATGCAATAAAAAAGGTTCTAAAGAAAGAGCCTAATTCAGAAATGGCAAATTATGCAGCAGGCTTAATCTCTGCGCAAAATGGCGATATGAAACAAGCAGCAATTTATATGCAAAAAACATTAGATATTAATCCACATAAGGTGGAGGATCCAGCATTTATGATTCAATTAGGAGAAATTTTTGTAGGTGCTGAGAGATTTGAGGATGCCAAAATTGTTTTGCTTCGCTGTCAAGAATCTGCTTGGGCACCAGAAGACATTCCCGATTATCAAGAGCATGTGGCAACACTACTAGCCCAAATCGAAAATTCGCAATTAAAGGAAGGTACTAAAAATGAGTAAGTTCTACGAAAAAGTCGCCTATCGTGATGCAGAGGAGGACATTCAATCTCAAAAATCCGTAGACAAATGGATTTTTGGATTGCTACTCATCGTTATTGGCTTTGTTCCATTAATCGTTATGGCGAGCGTAGTAGAGGTACAATCACCGCTGATTACTAATGTAAGTGCACTAACAGGTGGGACAAAGGGTGATCTTTTTACACATTATAAAGCATTGGCTGTTTTAGTTATTACTATAATAGCAGTCATCATGTTCATGACCAAAATTTTATTTATGAATGGTGAAATTCGTAAAACAAAGATGAATTATGCAATAGGTGCATTTGCTGTAGCGATTGTTTTATCAACAATCTTTTCACCAAACATTTCTATTGCACTGCAAGGGCAATACAACCGTGCAGATGGTGCGATAAGTTGGTTATGCTATTTAGCATTGTTCTTCATAGCAATGAATATTGATTATCCGAAAAAGGTACTGAATTACATTCTGTATGCTCTATATCCATTTATTGTGATTAACTTGTTTATAATTACTATGAACTTTTATGGAAATGATTTACTGCAGAAAGTAGTTGTGAAAAAAGTTGTTATGTTGTTTTTACCTGCAGGAGCAAACATCGGTGAAGGGTCAATTCTTGTAGGTACTTTGAATCAATGGAACTATATGAGTGGGATGTTCGCGATTATGACAGTGATGTTCTTAGCTGGAGCAATCTTTGAAGAAAATATAACTAGAAGTATTGTCCATATGATGGTAGGTTTAGCATCAATTTCTATTGTCTTGATGTCTCTTTCTTCTAGTGGTTTTTTAACAATAGTATTGTTATTTCCTGTTCTGCTTTTCTATATATTCCGAACTAAAACAAAAAAACAAGGTATTTTAGTTATATCAATATTCTTAATATTAGTAGTTCCCATTTTCCACACTTTAGCTACTCAAACACCAAAAGTTTGGTATGAATCTATAGGTTTGGTTTTCAAACATAATCCCTATGATGTCTATGTAGAGCCCAAATCTACATCATACAAATTCGATGGTGAAGGTCTTTTTACTACAAAAGCTTTTGCTGCTATAAAATTTGAATTACCAGTATTACCAGAGCGCTCAAGTGCTGCGGGTTCAGGGCGTGTTTATATTTGGGATAAAACTTTGAGTCTAGTAAAAGAACGACCTATATTTGGGTACGGTTTAGATACATTAATATATAATTTCCCACACTATAATCTTGATGCCCGAGCGGGTATGCAGGATGAAAATATAATTACTGATAAATCCCATAATACTTATGTAGGGTGGTTATATGGGACAGGTATTATTGGCTTTTTAAGTGTCATGATACTACTAGTCTTGTCATTATTTAAGCCATTAACAGTAGCTGTTAAAAATAATAATGCAATACTTTGGATATTGGGAATTGCTTGGGGGGCGTATTTAATACAGTCTGTATTTAACGATAGTTTACCAGGAACTTCGGCACCAATGTGGGTCATCGCAGGTATATTGTTAGCAATGACTTTTAAGGATAAGGAGCAAGTAAATGGAAGAGACAATTGAGTTACGTGAGCTAATCAATATTATTTGGAAGGGTAAGTCTATTATTGCGGTTATTACCATTTTGTGTATGTTACTAGTGGGCATTCTAAGTTGGTTTGTACTAGATGAGACATATGAATCCAATGCAGTTGTTCAAGTAGCAAGTGGAGTACAGGATACAGGCATTATGCAAAACTATGTTGCTGCTGAGTTCACACCAAATATTTACGCGCAGCGTATTCAAAATAAACCGATTATGCAACAAGCTTTACAAGATGCGGGCATAAAAGTGAAATATAATGATAAAAGTCTAACAGCTACTGTAGATGCTGATCCAAATAAGAGTTTTGTTGAGTTAAAATACACATCAAAGTCTGCAAAGGATGCACAGCAACAGCTACAAGTATTTATGGATGCAACAAAACAAAAAATGAATGAATCGGTTCAAGCGACATTACAAGATTTAGAAACAACATATAATTCTGAATCCGCTTCACTATCTAAAGAAATTGATACGATTATCGAGCAATACAACAAAACGATTCGAAATAATAGTTTACCAGAGCTATTAATTTTACAAACAATTTTAAATACGGAAATCACATTGAATGTTTCAGAGGAGCAAACAGCAGCACTTGCCCATGTAAATGGTAATTTACAAAATCAATTGCTACAAATGCAAGCACAAATTCAAACGAAATCCGAAGAATATCGTAAAACATTAGCTAATTATCAGTCTGTCAAAACAGGGCTAGATAGCTTTAAACCAGATCCGTTTATTCGTGTAATTGCAGAACCGACACTTGCTGAAGGTCCATCATCACCAAATAAAATTTTAAACTTAGTAATTGGTTTGGTATTAGGTATGATGTTAGGTCTAGGTGTTGTATTATTCCGTTATTATTGGAAAAACTCCACATCATTGAAATAGAAATAAGAGAGGTTCATTTCATATGAGTTATAAACTGCGATACGCGCTATTTTTTATAATCGATTCCTGTATTGTCTTATCTGCAATATTTATGAGTTATTGGCTACTGCATCCATTTATAAATGGATACTCTGATAAAGTTATTCTATTTAGTGCTGTAACGCTACTTGTTAGTCATCATATTGCGGCATACTTCTTTCATCTTTATGATCGGATGTGGAGTGTTGCATCCGTTCGAGAGTTACTAACGATTAGCTATGCCGTTACGATTTCAGTCGCAACGGCTAGTTGCATTCAATTTATCATTAAAAACGATATCTATTTTCGTGTCATGGCTGTGACATGGATGCTGCATATCATTATGATTGGGGGCTCTCGCTTTTTATTGAGGGTCCTTAATGACAAAGAATCATTTCGGGATACATCTAATTTGAAGCGTGTACTGATTGTGGGAGCAGGACAAGGTGGTTTGATGCTTGCACGGAATTTAAAGCATGCACCGAATCCGGATCGTATACCTGTTGTATTTGTAGATGATGATGTTAATAAACAACAGTTGAAGGTAATGGATGTGATAGTAGCTGGCACGACGAAGGCTATTCCAGCACTTGTAGCCAAGTATGGAATTGATGAGATTATTATTGCTATTCCGTCTTTGGGACGTATAGGTATAAAAAGTATTTATGAGGATTGTGCAGAAACGAAATTACCTGTAAAAGTAATGCCAAGCATTGAGGATGTGATGACTGGTAAAGTAGCAGTAAATGAAATGAAAGAGGTCCAGATTGAAGATTTACTTGGACGTGATGAAGTGAAGCTTGATATGGTCGCTATTTCAAATAAGCTAACAAATAAAGTTATCCTAGTAACAGGGGCGGGAGGATCAATTGGCTCAGAAATTTGTCGCCAAGTGATGAGCTTTCAGCCGAAACAACTTATTCTTTTAGGTCACGGGGAAAACTCGATCTATACAATTCATATGGATTTACAGCAAAGAAGTTTAGGATCTATAGATTTGGTACCAATTATCGCAGATGTTCAAGATAGAGATAGAATTTTTGAAGTGGTGAAACAATATCAACCAGATGTAATTTACCATGCAGCAGCACATAAACATGTTCCATTGATGGAATATAATCCACATGAGGCTGTGAAAAATAATATATTCGGAACGAAAAATGTTGCGGAGGCTGCACATGAATTTGGTGTTGGGAATTTTGTTATGATTTCTACGGATAAGGCAGTAAATCCACCGAACGTCATGGGAGCTACAAAGAGAGTAGCTGAGATGGTTGTACAAAACTTGGCGAAAGAAAGTGATACGAATTTTGCAGCTGTTCGATTTGGGAACGTTCTTGGGTCACGTGGCTCCGTTATACCTCTGTTTAAAAAGCAAATTGTAGCTGGTGGTCCAGTTACAGTAACGCATCCAGATATGACACGTTATTTTATGACTATTCCAGAGGCATCTAAGTTGGTGCTACAAGCTGGTACACTAGGTGGAGACGGAGAAATTTTCGTCCTTGATATGGGTGAACCTGTGAAGATTGTAGATTTAGCTTGTAATCTGATACACTTATCTGGCTTTTCAGAAGATGAAATAAAGATTGAATTCTCTGGCTTACGTCCAGGTGAGAAGATGTTTGAAGAATTATTGAATAAAGAAGAAATTCAAGAAGAGCATATCTTCCCAGGAATTCATATAGGGCAAGCTGTAGCACTTCCAAGCTACGAATTGAATAGCCTGTTGGAGACAATTGCTGTGTCCATTGATGTTAGCTCGAAGAAAAAGCTAATTGATATCGCTAATAACAAGATTACGAAAGAATACCAGATATGAGGAAAAATCTAGTTTATGTATATGGTGTAAATTTAATTAATGGTTTAGCTGGTATAGCGTTTATCCCATTAGCTATAAAATCATTGGGTGCAGAGGGATATGGATTGTACTCAATTTTTGTTATTCTGTCTTCTTATATTTACTTTGTTGAGATGGGAGTAGCGAAGTATTTTACAAGAACAATAGCTCAAACAGTAGATATTGAAGAACAAAAAGCTACTATGCAGACTGCAGTGGGGATCTATATTCGAATTGCCCAGCTGTTAGTAGTAATCACACCAATTTTATTTGTTACTGTGCCAAATATTATATTTCCGACAAACAATAATTTACTTGTGAGTATCATTGTCATCTTAGTTTCAGTAGATTATTTGCTATCTATACCGACTACAATCCTATTAACTTATAGTATTGGGAAAGAAAGATTTGAAAATGTATCTAAATTCAACTTGTTTTCGGGTCTATCTAAACATCTCTTTTTGATTGTAACGGTTATTTTTACACAATCGGTACTCTTATTAATTAGTGTTGTTTTGCTAAGACGGATATTCGATATTATGTATGCTAGAAGAATATTAGTACAATTGCCGACCGGGAGCTGGAAACCGAAATATTCAAAAGGTGAATTAAAGAATATTTTAAGTGAATCATTGATGCTATCAGCAGCGCAGTTAACACAAGTGACAATACTAGCATTAGGTACATTTTTAGTAAATAAGAACTTCACTATGAGAGAAGTAGGGATTTACAAATCTGTATTTGATTTAGCTACAAAGGTATGGTTTTTCTCTAACAGTTTGGGTATGGTGGTTTTCCCAAGATTTTCGGCAATGCTTAAAAACGAGAAAGAGAAAGTATATTTATTAAATAAAATTCCTTTTTACAATAAAGTTAGTTGGCTAATGTACAATTTCCTTTTTATGGGGGTTTTTTATATACTACCGTACCTACCTAATTTTTTAATGATACAAGATATGAATTTATTCTTTATATTATTGTATGGAGTTTGCGTAAATGCTCATGCCAACTTGAGTTATGAATTTTTACAAGCAGCTTCAAGGTTAAAAGAAGTGATCTATACGAGTTGTACTGCAATTTTATTGATGGTAACTGTTTTTTATTTATGTTTAAACGATTACGGTTTCTATGCAATTGGTGTTGCGTGGATTGTTAGTCAATTTATTAATAGTTTTGTAATGGACTATTTAATATTGAAAAATCTGAACGTATCTAAAGTAATTTCTACACTAGGCTTGAATGCTGTATTGTCAATAATAATCTATTTTGCGGTATTTGGTTTGTAGGGGAATCAAGTAAGTATGAAGGGATTAATATTACTTTTTAGCTCTTTCGATAGAAATGTATGGTGAGTTTAGTTATCTTTCTTTAAAGAAGTATAAATTCTTTATATTAGTGATGTTTAATTTCCAAATGCGTCGTCTAACTCCACCGTCTTTAGTCGGTGGAGTTAGATGGTATAAGCTTTAGCCTTACTAATATCGGTGCATACTTAAATCGTGAGGTAAAGGTATGGACGGTTATAGAAAAAAATAGCCATGTAATACTTGATATAAAATCCCATGTGACTTGGGTAACAAAATACAGATATAAAATATTGAGAGACCCTATAGCGATTCGAGCGAGAGAACTAATAAGATATGGTTATGAAGTTCGGGGAATAGTGGTTATGCTAGGTAATGTGGGAAAAGATCATATTCATTTATTACTATTATCTCCACTAAATATGGCATCCAGTAAAACCTTTATTTACTTAAAAAGGAGATCGCCTAGATGATTGCAAGATGAACTTCTAGAACTAAAAAAGATATTAGTGATGCATTTGTGGGCAAGAGGATACTTTTTTGCGTTGAGATAGTTATAGAAGAAATCATATATCAAATCAAATCAATTCAAGAATAGGTTTATTGGTGGATATATATGTGAAAACAAACCTACTTTAGCAGGTGATCGGTTAAGACTCACTTTAAATAATAGTATAACTTTGAATGCATAAGACCATAAGAAAAGCTTAAATATAAGAAGTGTAAAAATATTGTATCTATATAATGGCTCCTTGCCAAAACATGTACTTGACTTAAAAGAAAACTACAAAATGTAAGCACATGGAACGGAGGCGGCTACTCCTTGGGGATTAGCGAACAGCTTGAGACCCCGCAGGAGCGTAAGCGATGCGTCCGTCTGTAGTGGAATGTGCCATCAAGTACAGATTTTGGTGTAGAGCCTATATAATAGTGAGATTTTTGTGTATAATTTGGAAATTTAATTAATGTTTACACGCTGATAGTCCTACACTCTTTTGCAGTGAGTAAAAAATGGATAAAGTCAAATAAATTATAATGCTTTTCCATAGGAATAAATTTAAAGGAGAGTGTAATTCATGCTGACGTACATTTTTATTTTCATGTGTTGTTTGTACTTGCTGGTTATTCAGAGTTTTTTGAAGAAAAAAGATAAAAGATTTTTCTTGGCGGTTATTTTAGTTATTTTAGCTTTACTATCAGGTACTAGATATCAACTTGGTGGATCCGATTTCATAGTTTATAAAGCTGCATATGATTCGATACCAACGTTAAAGGATTTTTTATTGAATTTTCGAGAATTAGACAACCTATATACAACATTTGGATTTGAAAAAGGATATTTATTTATTTGCTCATTAATTAAAAGTTTTGGATTTAATTTTTATGGGTTTACCTTAATTCATGCATTATTCTTTTATTTCTGTCTATATAAATTTATTAGAAAGAATTCATATAGTTATTTAATAATGATTAGTATTTTTTTATATAAAATATTTTTTTATAATACATTTATTAGCATGAGACAATCAATTACACTGGCATTATTTTTATTAGCTATAGAATATATAAAAAATAAATCATTAGGAAAATATATATTCACTATTTTAATTGCAGTAACAATGCATAGTGCAGCAATTATATTATTGCCACTGTATTTTATAAATAGAATAAACTTTACAAAGAAAAAAATTATAACACTTAATTTGGTATTTTTACCAACGTTATTATTAAGTTTTTCAAGTTTTTCTCCTCTTTCAATTGCTCCTATATTATTCTCGTGGTTTCCATCAGACGCAGTTATTGGTAAAATTGAGAGTTATGCTCTGAAGGGTATGACATCACGAATTGGTATATTGCATATTATTGAATATTTCATAATTATGTTTATTTTAATATTTAACTTTTCTAAGATAAAAGAATATAAAAATAGTAATGTATTTATAGGTTTATTCTTGTGTTTATTACCTATTTTTACATTATTTAGCGGGTATGAAATATTTACGAGGTTTAAAGATTATTTTACATTAACATATGGAATTATTTTAGGAATGCTCCTTGTTGGCGGGGGAAAATATAAAATTGTAATAAAGATATTAATTTTTACAATTTGTATGGCTGGTGTATTTAGATTTATTATACTATTTGATAATGGTGCTTTTTATGAATATAGGAGCTATATTTTTAGAGGGATTCCTATATTAGGAGAGGTGAACGAGTAGATGCTAGAGAAACATAATAAAATAACCCCAATATCGATTGTTATTACAACCTATAATCGAGAAATTGAATTGCAACGATGCATTGAATCTATTTTAGAACAAAATTATCAAGATTATGAAATTCTTGTTGTTGATGACCACTCAATCCCTTGTTATAAAGATAAGATTATCAATACTTTTCCAAATGTGAAATATATATATCTAGAAGTAAATTCAGGTCCGGGAATAGCAAGAAATCGAGGGATTCAAGAAGCCCGGTACAATTTTGTAGCAATAATGGATGATGATGATATTTTCATTCCAGGAGCATTTGAAAAAATAAACAAATTCCTTCTGGAAAATAAAGATTTAAATGATCCGGTTTTTCATTTTCTGTGTTCCACGACTATATTGAAAGAAAATATACATTATAAAAATTATAGTTTCCAAGAATATTTGCAAGGCATAGTAAGCGGTGATACGACTCATGTCATTAATAAAGAAATATTCTTTAATAAGTATAACTATGCTTTCCCTGATTCTAGAATTGGGGCAGAGTTATTACTTTGGTATAAAATTATAATAAATCATGGCTATTTTATTATTAACGAACGGATAGTAAAAGTACTAGATGACTCACAAAATCGGCTAACAAACACAAGTCGACAAATTAGTCAAGCTCCATTATTTGCCCAATATCAAATCGATATTATAAAGGAATTTGAACAGGAATTGATTGAAGCAGGATGTGTTTCACATTTAATAACGAAGTATAGAGGTGCAATTGTCTACTCAATTTTAGCAAATAATTATGGGGTCGCATGGAAATACTTTAAGGCATCATTGAAATATTCAAAAAAACAATTTTCGTTTATTTTGTTATTCTTGTTACCTAAAGTAGGGATTAATAAATTATTTTTGATGTATAGAAAATAATAAGTGAAAAGCTACTTAATAAACACCATTATTTTTGAAGTAAATATGTTTGTGAAATGATTAACATAAATGGAGGAAGCTATGATACCCAAGAAAATTCACTATTGTTGGTTTGGAGGAAATCCGTATCCCCCATTAGTCGAAAAATGTATAAATTCATGGAAAAAAAACATGCCAGATTATGAACTAGTAGAATGGAATGAAAGTACATTTGATATAGAAAGTAATGCATTTGTAAAGGAAGCTTTTGAAGCAAAAAAATATGCTTTTGTTTCAGACTATGTTAGATTATTTGCTTTGTATAATCTAGGTGGTATTTATATGGATACAGATGTGGAAGTCATTAAACCACTAACTCCTTTTTTACACTTACAGGCTTTTACAGGTAGAGAAGGTGGTAATACATGTGTCACAGGTACGATGGGGTCTGTTAAGGGACATTTATGGATTAAAGCTTTATTAGATTATTATAACGACAGAAGTTTTTTATCAGATGATGGAATGAATACTAATACAAAAATAATTACTGAAATAACACATGAAATGTTTGAAATAAAAACCAATGTAACAGATATTTTCTCATCTGACGAATTAACAATTTTTCCATTCGAATATTTTTGTGCAAAAGATTTTATTACTGGAAAAGTGATTATTCAAAATACCACGTATACGATTCATCATTACAGTGGTTCATGGCTAACAACAAAGCAAAAAAGGAAAAATGAAATAGTTAAAATATTACGCAAAATAACCGGACCAAAAATTTTTAAAATATTATACGATTTGAAGAATAGTACTAAGAACATTAGGTAAGGAATATTCCACGAACTTAATACATTTAAATGAGAGGAATGAAAAAATGAAAGTTCTTTTTGTAGCTTCGGTTTATAGTCATCTTATGGCATTTCACGTCCCTTATATGAAGTACTTCCAGTCACAAGGATATGAGGTATGGGTTGCTGGAACAGGAGCAGCAGATAGAGAGAGATTAGAGGAACTGCAGGTGAAATGCGTAGATATCCCGTTTTCAAGAAGCCCATTGAATATACAAAATTTAAATGCTTTTAAAGCTTTAAAAGCGTTATTTAAGACAGAGAAATTTGAATTGGTTCATGTCCATACACCAGTCGCAGCACTATTGACGAGAAGAGCATTCAAGAGTAGTGGATATGGTGAAATTATCTATACTACACACGGTTTTCATTTTTTTAAAGGGGCTCCGAGACAAAATTGGTTCGTATACTATACAGCCGAAAAACTAGCTGCAAAGTGGACAGATCATTTAATTACCATTAACGAAGAAGATTATAAAAACGCACATAAACTACTATCTGCAGAAAAAATCTCTTACGTACATGGGGTAGGGGTAGAAATTACTTCAGAAATTTTAACTGAGGATGAAAAGGATAACTTGAAAAAGCAATTAGGATTATCCAGTAAGTCAGTTGTAATTTCATGTATAGCAGAGCTCAATGCTAATAAAAATCATCAATTTATTCTTCGTAACTGGCAACTTCTGAAGAGAGATTGTCCGCAATTAGAATTATTGATTATTGGAACGGGTGAAAGCGAAAATGATTTAAAAGATTATGTGTCCAAGGAGCAACTTTCAGGAGTTCATTTTTTAGGATTTAGAAAAGATGTTCCAAATTTATTGCAAATTTCAGATATAGTGACTTTACTCTCACATCGTGAAGGATTGCCTAAAAGTATAATGGAAGCAATGGTGGCACGTGTTCCTTGTGTAGTAACGAATACAAGAGGGTTAAGGGATTTAATAAAATCAAATGAAAATGGATATGTGGTAAATCATGAGGATGACCATGCACTTATAGCCGCATTCACGGAACTTTGCCAATCTGAAGCGTTAAGAGATGAGATGGGGAAATGTGCAAAACAAATGGTAAAACCATTTTTATTGGATAATGTGTTACAAGAATATATTCCAATCTATAAAAAGATGCTGAAGTAGGTGAAAGTATGACAGTTTTAATAACAGGTGGCCTTGGTTTTATAGGTAGCCATACAGTTGTCGAGTTATTTAAACAAGGTGAAGATTGTCTAATAATTGATAACTTATCAACATCACAAATTGATGTATTGGATAGAATTGAATCCATTACGCATAAAAAAATTCCATTCTTACAAATGGATTTGCTAGATATACAATCACTACGCAATGTTTTTAGTCAGCATGATATATCAGCGGTAATTCATTTTGCAGGATTTAAATCTGTCGGCGAATCTGTAAGAAAACCACTAATATATTATCAAAACAACTTGATTAGTACACTAAACCTACTAGAGGTTATGCAAGAGTTTAATGTGAAAAAGCTGGTGTTCAGTTCATCTGCAACTGTCTATGGGGACCTACATACCCCACCATTAAAAGAGGAGTTGCCACTTAGTGCACCGAATCCTTATGGGCATACAAAACTGATGCTTGAGCAGGTGCTGAGCGATATGGCATCAGCAGACGAGAGCTGGCGAATAGCCGTCATGCGTTATTTTAATCCTATTGGTGCCCATGAAAGTGGAAAGCTAGGAGAAATGTTGCATGGCATTCCAAATAATTTAATGCCCCATGTATTAAAAGCTGCAAATGGTGAAACTGGAAAACTTCAAGTATTTGGTGGCGATTATGATACTTCGGACGGAAGTTGCATTCGAGATTTCGTCCACATTATGGATCTTGCTAGTGGACACTTACAGGCATTGAAATATGTAGAAACTCATAAAGGTTGCGAGGCGTTTAACCTTGGAACGGGAGTTGGTTATTCCGTGTTAGATTTGATACACACATTTCAAGAAGTCAATAGTGTGAAAGTTCCGTATGATATTGTTGAACGTCGTGAAGGGGATATCGTCATTAGTGTTGCGGATGTCTCAAAAGCAAATTCTTTACTAGATTGGCATTCTCAGTATGATTTGAAGGATATGTGTTGTGATGCTTGGAAATGGTATCAAACAATTAAGGGGCTTAACGTATGCTGAAAAGATTACTTGATATTATTATTAGTTTTAGTATGATAGTTTGCCTTAGTCCAGTACTTATTGTGACATGGTTGCTAGTGCGCTTTAAATTAGGCGGACCCGCACTATTTACCCAACCTCGCCCAGGTATAAATGAAAAAGTTTTTTATGTTTATAAATTCCGTACAATGACAGATCAGAAGGATGAGTATGGGGAACTATTACCAGATGCAATCCGTTTAACTTCATTCGGTAAACTGTTACGCAAGTTAAGTTTAGATGAGCTACCACAGCTATGGAATGTTCTAAAAGGTGATATGAGCTTTGTCGGACCACGTCCACTCTTGGTAGAATATTTGCCATTGTATAATGAACGACAATCTTGTAGACATGATGTACGTCCAGGTATTACTGGTTGGGCACAAGTGAATGGGCGCAATGCGATTTCATGGGAGCAAAAGTTTGAGTATGATGTATGGTATGTGAAAAATCAATCATTGTGGTTAGATTTAAAAATCCTTTTGCTAACAGTAAAAAAAGTGTTTGTATCTGAAGGAATTAGTCAAGATGGGCACGTAACTATGCCTATTTTTAAAGGAAGTGTTGAAAAAGATGAGCGAAAATAAACCCTTAAATATTTTATTTACTAGTTCAGGAAGACGAGTTGAATTAATAAAGCATTTTAAATCTATTTATCATGAGTTAAACGTAGAAGGTGAAATTTTAACAGTGGATTTAAAAAGTAATTCCCCTGCTGGTAAAATCTCAGATAAACACATTTTAGTACCACGAGTAGATTCCAAGGATTATGTAATATCTTTGTTAGAAATATGTAAAGAGAATCGAATTTCACTTTTAATTCCATTAATAGATACAGAACTTATATTATTGGCTAACTATAAAAAAGATTTTGAAAACATTGGTGTCAAGTTATTAATTAGCGATTTAAAGACGCATGAAATCTGTAATGATAAAAAATTAACAGCTGAGTTTTTTGCTTCAAATGGATTCGATGCACCGAAGGTTTATGAAATTGATGCAGAATTAAATAAAGAGCAATTAGAACAACCATTATTGATTAAGCCTGCAAAAGGGAGTTCCGGTATTGGTGTACATATCTTAGACCAATTTGAGGAGCTTGTGTTTTACGCTAAACATGTGCAAGATCCAATCTTACAAGAATTAATCAAAGGTGAAGAATATACTATTGATGTGTTTACCGATTTTGATGGACAAGTACTAACAGCAGTACCAAGGCTGAGAATTGAAACACGTGCAGGTGAAGTAAGCAAGGGGAAAACGATTCGCAATTCTACTTTAATTCAGAAAGCAACAGAAGTAGTTAATGCATTACCAGGTGTATTTGGATGTATTACAGTTCAATGTTTCTTAACTGAAAATAATGAAGTGAAGTTTATTGAAATTAATCCGCGTTTTGGTGGAGGAGCACCTTTATCTTTAGCAGCTGGTGCAGACTATGCAAAATATTTAGTCGAATCCTTATTAAATAAAGGTGTGAGTTTTAATATAGACGATTGGGAAAATAACTTGTTGATGCTTCGTTACGATGCAGCTGTATTTGTAACAGAGGAATGACTATGATTAAGGCAATTGTATTTGATATGGATGATACCCTCTATCCTGAATGGAAATATGTTTTTAGTGGATTCCAAGCCGTTAATGATTATTTAGAAAAGAAATCCGTTTTTGGTTTTTATGAAACGGCGATTCAACTTTTTGAACGAGGTAAGCGTGGGAAAATATTCAATGATACATTGGATATTTTAAAAGTGACATATCGTAAAGAGGATATTCAGCAGTTGATAGAAATATACAGAAATCATAATCCGGCTATTCAACTATTCACTGATGCTCAAGAAGTGTTGGAACAGTTACACAAAAAAATCCCATTAGGTTTAATTTCAGATGGATATTTAGACGCACAACGAAATAAAGTTAAAGCTTTAAAAATAAATCAATTCTTTAAAAAAATTATCTTGACTGATGAATTAGGAAGAGACAAATGGAAACCTTCACCTGAGTCTTATCAGCTAATGCGTCAGTATTTTAATGTCCAACATAAAGAGCTTGTATACGTAGGCGATAATACTTCGAAAGATTTTGTTACTGCAAATAAATTAGGGTGGACGACTATTCAAATTATTCGTGATTCTGGTGAATATAAAAATGGAGATATATCACCAGAATTTGAGGCTCAATTAAAAATAAACTCTTTAATAGAAATAATAGATATTATCAATATTAAAATATAGGAAGTGTCTAAAATGACTAACCGAATTTTATTATCATCCCCTCATATGAGTGGACATGAGCAAAAATATATTCAAGAGGCTTTTGATACGAACTGGATTGCACCACTTGGAGCGAATGTAGATGGTTTTGAACGAGAGTTAGCTAACTATGTAGGGCTGAATGGGGCAGCGGCAGTAAGTGCAGGAACAGCTGCGATTGACTTAGCACTAAATTTACTAGGTGTTGAACGTGGGGATCTCGTTTTTTGCTCAACATTAACGTTTGTGGCGAGTGCGAATCCGATTTTGTATCGTGGTGCGAAGCCTGTGTTTATCGATTCTGAATGGGATACTTGGAATATGTCCCCACAGGCCTTGGTACGTGCATTTAAGGATGCAGAACAGGCTGGTAAATTGCCAAAGGCTGTTATTATTGTTAATTTGTATGGACAAAGTGCGAAAATGGATGAGCTTTTATCGATCTGTGAACCTTATGGTGTTCCGATTGTGGAAGATGCGGCTGAATCACTAGGTTCTTCTTATAAAGAGAAGAAAAGTGGTACATTTGGTAAGTTTGGTGTGTTCTCATTTAATGGTAATAAAATTGTTACAACATCTGGTGGTGGGATGCTTGTATCAGATGATGTTGAAGCTTTACAGCGTGCGACATTTCTTGCAACACAAGCACGTGATGTAGCGAAGCATTATCAGCACAGTGTTGTTGGCTACAATTATCGAATGAGTAATGTCGTGGCTGGAATTGGTCGAGGGCAACTAGAAGTGTTAGATGAGCGTGTGGCACAAAAACGTGCAATTTTTAACCGCTACGAACAAGCCCTTTCTGAAATTGATGGCTTGGATATGATGCCAGAACTGGAAGGGACATTTTCGAATCGTTGGCTTTCGACAATGACAATAAATTCAGAGAAAATCGCCATTTCCCCATATGATTTAATCGACAAATTGAATGAGGCAAATATTGAGGCACGTCCAGTATGGAAACCACTTCATTTACAGCCATTGTTTGAAGGGTGTCAATTCTACTCGCATGCTGGGGATGACATTGTTAGTGAGCAATTATTCGAAAAAGGAATTTGCTTGCCGTCAGATTCTAAGATGACAGTGGAAGAACAGCAGCGAGTGATTGACGTGATTTTGCAAGCAGTGGCAGGTATGCATACAATTTAAATTTTTTAAAAACCAATTCGATACGCTTCGAGTTGGTTTTCTTTTTTGCTATGTGTCATGATAGAATTACAGACCGTGGTGTACAATACGTTCGAATACCTATATAGCTTTATTAAAAGAAAACAACATGATAATAAGTGTGAGTAAAAAGGGTGATTCCTAATGCGTGCATCGAATCCTTCCATTCAACGATAAAAAAAGAATGTATTTATCGTAAACGATTCCAAATAAAATGCGAGGCAAAACAAGTGATTAAATTCTATATAAACCAATTCTATAATGAGAAAAGACGCCATTCAATGCTTGGCTATGTTTCTCCTAATCAATATGAGCGTATCCGCCAACAAAAAGATCCATCGGTTCGCTCAATATCCGCTTAGAGGTCTTTCTATCGTCAAGCTCCATTTTGGAGGGTGACGATAGAAAGACCAGACCAACCAAAGGGCGGTAGTAAAGAAGCGCTCGATTTTTTATGTCCATTTTATTGATGCAAGACCAGATTGGACTGCGCAAATTTTCTGGACTTTTTAAAGCCAGTAAATCAGCGTCATGCTAAATAGCCGTGGGAAAAAGTCATTTTTTACGGATGCTCTGCGAATACAAGTACAGACAAATCGATGTACTAAAACCAAAATCAATATACGTTGTTGTTCATAGGTCAGAGGTTGCCAGATTGACGATGATAACTGCCATCTAGGAGATGGAAAATAATGACCTGCACGTATTTGACAGTGGGTATTTTCTTAATACGTCTGCTAGCTTCTTTGAGCAATCTCTTCTCAGTAATCGTTTGGCGTAAGCGTCGCTGGAACACGTGATAAATCATCAGTGCCAGTAAGAAGAGATAACCAAGCACTAGGACGCATTCTGGTTTCTTCAAGTAAAATTCATCCGTATATACGGGATCCTCGATAAAAGTAAAATTTATCTCTCCCCTGTAGAGTGCCAAAACCTCAGCGCTGTCCATCGTTTTGCCAGCCATTTTGTGCGGGGAAGGGTTATTACGAGTACAAGGCGAGAAGCACGGCTACACACTTCATTTGCTGTATGAAAAGAGGCTATACGATTTGAAGGCACATATAGAAGGGGATTTAGAGAAACCGTTTTGACGCACGTAATGAGGACGGCTTGAATTATTTAGCGAATCGTACGTGCTTGTGCGGGAGGTCAATCCGTTTGACCAGCCCGGTGTGGAGACATATAAACGTAAAATGCTAGTGCATGTTGAAAGAATGGTGGTGCAGAAAATGGTTGTTTTTGATTTTTAACATGTGTATTGAGCAAAGCTTTTAACACTAAAAGATACAATGTTAGTGTTTAACTAGATTGGTTTATAGTCTATAGGCCTTTCCTAACGGAGTAATTAGTGTTTCCTGGTTTATTAATACAGACTAGTTTTAAGTAAATATATATGGAGCAGTAAGCTACGTTGAATATTTATTAATAACAAAACTAGGTGTTTATCGACTTTATGTAAGGATGAGGGGCGATGAAAGACTTGAGCTTGTAATTAGGTAATTAAAGAAGTGTATTTTACTAAATTATGTATTATCCACGAAGCAAACGAAGTGCACATTGTCAGAGAAGTATTTTATGGTGATAGTGTAGGAGGAATAATTTAGTGAAGAATTAAATAAAGATAATATTTTTGTTAACACCATTTGTGTTAATTTTTATTTTGGAAACAATAAATAGAATTCAATTAAGTATGATATATCCTTGGATAATCGAACCTATGACTTGGTTTAAAGATTCTTTAGGAAACTATCTTTTTGCTGTAATGATATGTTTAATATTACAAAGTATGCTGTTAGTTATTGTGAATAATTTTTATTTAGCTATTGTTTTAAACATTACAAGTTGGGTTTTAGTTTTTACAATTAACAATTATAAGATTAAATTTTTAGGAGAGCCTTTGTTACCATGGGATTTGAGATTTATAAATCAAATATATCAATTGATGCCATCTATTTATAATGAATTGAACTATCATTTTATAATTTTATTGTGTGTAATTATGTTAATCATAATACTAATAATAATTAAATATACAAATTTCGAAGTATTTAGTTGGAAAAAAAGAGTGATTATTTTCCTCCTTTCTTCCGTTATATTAGTTACGTTTTGTAATTATCCTAATAATTATGTCAACAATATTTTTTCGAAAAGTGGCATATTTTCAGTTCCTGAAAATCAAATAAATAACCAAAATATCAATGGTATTGTTTTAAGCTTTATCTTGAATACACCTGTCTCGTTTATTGAATCTCCTAAAGGATATTCAGAAGAAATTTTGATAAATGATATCAACAAGAAATATAGTAATAGTGATATTAAAGAAAACAGCATAAAACCTAATATTGTAGTTATAATGAGTGAATCATTTTGGGATGTAGGGAATATCAATAGCGATATAGATCAACAGAATTATTTAGCTACAGTAAGAGAGAATCAGAAAGGTTTTATAGTATCGTCTCAATTTGGTGGAGGAACGGCTAATGTGGAATTCGAGGCACTTACGAGTCTTTCCATGAATTTATTACCTAGAGGTTCGACACCATATGCACAATATATAAAAAAGGACACGCCTTCACTGGCTAGCTTTTTAATTCAATATGGATATGAAACAATTGGTATTCATACATTTGGAGGCGATTTTTGGAATAGAAATCTCGTTTATCCGTTGTTAGGTTTTCAAAAGTTTAAAGCATTTGAAAGCTTTGAGCAACCGAGTGTTAAAGGTGATTTTGTAGCAGATTTAGAGATAACTAACTCAATTATTGATGAATTAAATAGTAGTTTAAAACCGACTTTTATTTATGCAGTGACAATGCAAAATCATGGTGGATATAATAATGATAGATATGGTGAAGAGACTATAAAAGTACCTACAAATTATAGTGAAGAGGGGCAAAGAATTTTAAATACGTATACAACCGGAGTTGTTGATGCAGATTTGGAGTTGAAAAGACTAATAAAATATCTTTCTGATTTTGATGAACCTACATTAGTTGTATTTTTTGGTGATCATCTACCTTCATTGAAGGAACTTTACGAAGAGTCAGAATATATAGAAAAAATAAGGAATTAAATTTAGAAGAGCTGTTAAAAATGAAACAAACTCCGTTAGCTGTTTGGAATAATTATGGACTCGATATTTCTAACGTGGGTTCTATCAGTCCAACCTTTTTAGCTTCAAATATACTAGATTGGGCTAATCTTAATAAATCTAAATATTATACTATGATAAAGGAATTTTCTGTTTTATTACCTGGATATACACATGAAGTAAAATTAAATGATAAAAATAAATTATTTGAAGATACGCCAAGTGAAATCAAAACAATTGAAGATGATTATAAAATGGTGCAGTATGATATTTTATTTGGTGAACAGCATCTTTTACAGACTGAGTTTTTAGATGTACCTAGATAGTTCTCATACATCAAATATAACAGACTTCAAGGGTAATCTAAATTTTATGCATAAAATGGATGGATTTCAAGAGGGAATACTGTTTTCAGCTGGAGGTCAATCCATTTGACCAACCTGTGAATCAATTGTATTGCCTAAGGAAAACGTATTGAAATATGTACTAGAGGATGATTCTTGGGTTGCTATTCGACCATCGGGTACAGAACCAAAATGTAAGTTCTATTTTGGAGTTGTTGGGGAAACAGAAGAAGAGGCAAGAGAGAAATTGAAGCGTCTTCAAGCTGCTTTTGTGTAAGTACTAACATACTAATATTAACTTTGCATTAATTAATAAACGCTCTCATAAAAGAGGGCGTTTTCTTATTGTATCCTTTTTAATTCTGCTTCATGCTGAATGGAGCGGGCTGATAGTAATTCGATAATGCGATGTTGGCTTTCTTGGATGGCTTCTAGTCGATTCACTTTTTCATTTGTTTCCAAAACAGCTTGTTTAATTTGTTGCTGTTCAGTTTCAAGTGTTACAAGTCGGTTTTCAACTGAATCAAGGCGTTGCTCAATATTGCTGATATGTTGATTAATTTGCTGTAGTTCTCCTAAAATCTGCGTTAATGCTTTCTCCATCTCATCCACCTCACATTTCATCTATTTTTATAATCATATCTGTCATTAAAAAACATCTTTATTATAGCATAGAAAATTAGATTACAAGTATCGCCATTGCAATCATCGACAATATATGACATGCTTTATGTAGAGAGAAAAGAACTAGGAGAATGTTGTCGTGATTAAAGAGTGGGATTACCTACGTGTGGTGGCGTGTCTGTCCATTATACTATTACACACATCGTCGTGGATTATAATGGAGGTTGGTGTAGAGCCGGAGCAGACGTTTTATCTGTTTTTGCGCATTGCCTTATGCTACGCAACGCCTACGTTTATTGTATTGTCGATTTTAATATTGGCCAACCGTTATCGTGAACGAATACCGTCTAACTTTTGGTCGAGTAGAATTCAGTATATTTTTGTGCCTTTTTTAGTGTGGGCATTTATAGATGCATATCTTGTGGAGTCGATTTATCGTAAGGGCTTGTTATGGGAAAAGTATGTGAATAATGTGCTTTATGGTGAGTTTGTTGGCTGGTTTGTGGTTGTGATTATGCAACTGTATGTGGTGTTCGCGCTGATGAAGCGTTTTAAGTGGTCGTTCACGTGGTTTTTACCATTATGTGTGCTGATTACGCTTATTCATCATACAGTTATTTTGTTGCCGTATCCAATCTTTGAAGAAAATACAATGGTGCTTCGTTTATTCTTTACGGGTTGGCTTGGTTATTTTGCGTTGGCCTACGCAATAGGGATGTATTATTCGCAAATTGCGGAGTTGGCAAAAAAGTATCGTAGTGCGACAATTGTATTGGTGTTGTTATCAGCCTTATTTTTGTACATCCGTTTGTTACTCGGTTTCACAGAAGTACATTCGAGACGACTCGATTTAGTACCACTTGTGGTGAGTATTGTGCTGTTTGTGATTGCTTGGGGACAGTCGGTACCGCATACGACAGTTGTTCGTATTATTAGTCAATATGCGTTTATGATTTATCTCATACATTGGGAGGTTCTGCGCTTATCGACAGGTTGGTTTGTGACACATTTTGAGAGTACACTTGTCCGCGTACCACTATTAATGCTGTGGACATTGGCCGTTTGCATCGTGCTGACGAAGCTAGTTTCACTGCTACCATGTAGTCAATGGATTGTCGGGAGAATAAGGAAGCGTGTTTCATAAAATGAAAAAGCAGTGATTTCTCCGTTGATAGAAATCACTGCTTTTTTGTGTGTAGATGAAAATCGCTGATAGAAATGCAGTAATCGCCGATAGAAGAACAGTTATCGCTGATAGAACGGTCGGAATCGCTGATAGAAGAACAATTACCGCTGATAGAACCATCACTCCGGCATCAACTTTAGATTTCGGTCGTTGTAGGCAAGCACGACATAGTCTGGTTTCATGCTTTGTAAATAGGAAATCACATCTTTTTCAAGATAACGTAAGTCTAAAATTGTTACTGTTTTAAAGTGACTCGCTACATGAAATTGGATGGTGTTAAAGTAAGAATCCTTGATGACTACGAGGTGTTTGTCGCTGTCATAGTTTTCGTTTACAATCGTGAGCTCGGCAAAGTCCCGGCTATAGGCATCCGCATAATTCACTAACGCCTCAGGGTTCATTTGCTTGGCGCGACCATACACAGCCTCGTATGGAGCAGTGATGCCTTCTTCCATTGTACCATCGTAAATTGTAAACTGTGTTGCAAACGATGCGGGCTCGTTGTAGCAAATCTGCTCATTGTTATCGACAGTCATATACAGGATTTTATTCCAAGAGCCAGCGAACTGATTTGGTAAGCAAAATGTATTGGCTTCATCGAATGGAATTGGCGTGATTGTTTCACCTAGTCGTGCACTTACTGTTTTCAACAATGCCTCGTAGCCTGAGTATGCACCGCGCATTGTCCAGTGATGATCTGTTTTAAAGAAGTTTCGTTCTGCAGATAAGTCTTCTTTCATTTCATCATAGAGACGTACATTGTCTACGCCGGCAGCTGTGACAAGCTCATGTAGTTTTGTGTTGTTGGCTATACCTGCATCGTCTGGCATATAGCTCGGGCTTGGCTCGCGTGAGTAAGTTGCTTTCGCAGGTAATGAATAAAAGGTAAAGGGTATATTTTTTTCTGCTAACCCTTTACTTAACTTCTGTAAATCAGTAGCGAAGGAGGCAAGCTCCTCTTCAGATTTTGCTGCGGCTGGCTTGGAAATAATCCAGCCGCTTTCATCATCGACTGCGTACTTATCGTTTAAATATGTTTTGCCCATAGCACGTTGGAAGAAGACGTAGTCGCGCATCCATGTATCACGTGCGGGGAATTGATCGGAAATATAGGATTCTACCTGTTTTGACCATTTCCCTGAAAAGATTTCTTGTAGACTCGGAGAAATATTTGCTGATTCTAACGGACGGTTCTCCATTTCAGATTGTGGACGATCCAGCGTTAACACATGCACGACGAAGCCACCGAAAATGATGCAAAAAAAGGTAATTGGTAAAAGGTATGTTTGAATTTTTCGCATGATGTCCCACCTAGAATCTAAAGTAAATGAATGGATTATGGGTTGCGTTCACTAAAAACATCGTGATAAATAGTAAAAGTGCGCCATAATAAATCGTTTGCGTAAGGCGTAATCCCCAGTCGAAAGAAGGGGAAGTAGACGCCTTTTGCTCACTCCAATGTTGATAAAGTCGATAAATTGGTATCGCAAAAATAATCGCAACAATAAAGTAAATGGCATAATCTTTTGCCAGTAAAATGGTTTCATAATTATAAAGCGGTACATCTGACAGCCCAAACATCGTTTTGATAAATGTGAAAGCATATGTAAAGTCATTCGCTCTAAAGAAAACCCAGCCAATCATGACAATTATGAGTATGTAAATATGGCGCACTACACGTGGAATTCGTTCCAGCCACTTTAACAGCACCCATTTTTCAAGGCAGATTAATATACCGTAATAAAAGCCCCATGCCATAAAGGTCCAGCTTGCCCCGTGCCAAAAGCCTGTTAACGTCCAGACGACTAGCAAGTTTCGATAAAGCTTCCATTCATGACTAACGCGGCTACCACCCAGTGGAAAATAGACATAATCTCTAAACCAGCTACTGAGTGAAATATGCCAGCGACGCCAGAAGTCTGTCACGGATTGTGCAATATATGGATAGTTGAAGTTTTCTTCAAACTTGAATCCGAAAATGCGTGCTAAACCAATAGCCATATCGCTATAACCTGAGAAGTCAAAATAAATTTGCAGGGAGTACGCTAAAATCCCTATCCAAGCAGTACCGGTTGTCAAGTCGCCACCCGATAAGCTAAAGACGTGGTCGGCTACTTCGCCCATTGGATTGGCAATCAACACCTTTTTTGCTAAACCTTGCACGAAACGGCGTGTTCCAATCATCCAATCTTCTGCTGTGGAAAGACGTTTTTTAATTTGCTCGGCTACCGTTTGATAACGAACGATGGGCCCGGCTACAAGCTGTGGAAATAGTGTAATAAAAAGTGATAAGTCTAGAAAATTGCGTTGTGCTTTGACATCCTTACGATAGACATCGATGACATAGCTCAGTGCTTGGAATGTGTAAAAGGATATACCGATTGGTAGCGGCACTGACTGCCATTCGATTGGTTGCTCCAAGTAATTATTGAGGATGTCCACAAAAAAGCCAGCATATTTGTAATAGCCCAAGATGGCTAAGTTGCTAACGATGACTAACCAAAGTAGCGTTTTCCGTTTGGACTGTGAGACTGTATTTTCTATGACAATCCCTAGTACATAGTTTAGAAGAATCGAAAGCATCATTAACAATACATATTTCGGTTCGCCCCAGGCATAAAAGAACAAGCTGGCCAACAGTAATATCGTGTTGCGTAACATCTTTGGAGAGATGAAGTACACAATGAGTACTAATGGCAAAAAGACATATAAAAAAATAAGGCTACTAAAAACCATTCCTTCAAATCCCCATCCCTATTAATTCTAAAATTAGTTGTTGTTATTGTTGATCGCAAGTATGCTTAGAACCGTTGTAATCGCCGATAAGATCGCGACAATAGCTGATAGAAACAGGCGAATTGCCGATAACTGGTTGATTTCTAAAGGTAATTCATGAATAAATTACCTACTTTATTGTAACTTAAATTCACTATTTGTTCACTAATTGATTGTCCAGTGAATTTTTTTTTGAGCTAGTGGAAAAAACTATATTGGTCATATAGGAGGATATTTCATTGTAATATATGTGAAATATGTATTGTTTGTTGGAAAACTAACGAGAATCCGTTGTGCATATGCACATAATTTAAATCCAATAAGAGGTTATAAACCCTTTAAACATCTAGAATTACCACATCTTTCATTCCATATATTGCACTTTGAAATGTGCATTCTACTTCTCTTATAATATAGTCGTAGTCACAGAAGTGGCTAATTTATCTAGGAGGTATTTGCACATGAAACAAAAATATAGTAAATGGGTTGTCGGCGCAGCATCAGCGGCCCTAGTAGCATCAGCAATCGTACCAGTAGCAAGCGCAGCAAGCTTTTCTGATATTGAAGACAATGACCATAAGGATGCGATTTTAGCATTAGCAGAAGCTGAAATCGTAGGTGGCTATCCAGACGGTACGTTCAAACCTAACGCAGTTGTTACTCGCGGCAATGTAACGAAATTCTTAGGGAAATGGTTAGTATCTGAAAACTACGAAATTCCTGCAGACTATGCAACAGAAGCTCGTTTCACTGACTTACCAACTACAGCACCAGACAAAGAGTTATTACAATATGCAGCACTTGTGAAAGATTCAGGCGTTTTCAAAGGCTCTAACAACAAATTAATGCATACAAATAACATGTCTCGTGAACAAATGGCAGTGGTTTTAGTACGTGCCATTAAAACTGTTTACAACGTAGATTTAGTAGCTGATTACAAAGAATCAGATTTCAAATCTACAATCACTGATTTAGATAATGCTACAGCTGAAGAAAACCGTGAAGCAATCATCGCGTTAGAGTATGCAGGACTTACAAACGTAAAAGCGTTCAATCCTAAAAATTCTTTAACACGTGGTCAATTTGCATCATTCTTAAACCGTACAATTACAAACCTTGCTGAAGAAACTTTAACTGTGAAAGCAGTAACAGTTGTAGATGCAACAACATTAGAAGTAACTTTATCGGATGATACAAAACATACGGTAACATTAGAAACTGCTCTTCCAGAAAACAAAGAGACTAAAGTAGACTTCGTGATCGATGGAAATTCTTATTCAGCTGTAGTTACATATGAAGTAGCTGAGTTAAACGTAAAATCTGTTGATGCTGTTAATGCAAAAACTTTAGCAGTAACATTCAACAAAGCTGTTGACACTGAAAAAGCTAAATTTGAACTTAAAAAAGATGGCTTTAAATCAAACTTCTCTTCAATTACTTGGAACGAAGATAAAACAGTTGCAACAATCGAATTAACAAGCAAAATCACTAAAGGTGAATTTACAGTTAGCGTTTCTGGTCTTTCAGATCAAGTAGTAACTGGTTCTGTGAAAACAGAAGACGAAAAAGTAGCTGGTATTGAAGTTCTTGGCGAAGTAGCGCCATCAACTGGTGCGACAACTGCAACAATTGGTTACCACGTTACAAACCAATACGGTGAAGATATCACGAAATTAAATTCTTCTTCGTTAACACTTTCTGCAGCAGGTGCTGATTCAGCAGTTGCAAACGCAGATGGTTCAATCTCAATCACTAAAGCTGCTGGTCTTAAAGAAGGCGACAAAGTTGTACTTACAGTGATCCATGGTTCAACTGCAACAACAACTACAAAAACAGTAACTGTTTCAGCTAAAACTGTTGTTTCTGAAGCAACTATTGGTACGCTTTACAACAAAGATGGCAAAACTTTAACTGAAGATGCAGATTTAGCAAAAGACAAATTCTATCTTCCGGTAACTGTGAAAGACCAGTACGGTAAAGAAATTACTGATTTAAACCGTTTAAATGGTGCTAACGCTGAGGTTCTTGTAACAAACACAAACCAAGCTGTTGCAACATTTGGTGCGTTTGAAAAACAAACAATCGACGGTAAAGATGTAATCGTTCTTCCTGTTGCTAGCATTGTAGCTTCAGGTGACACAAACGTAATTGTAATCGCTAAAGCAACAGGTAAAAATGCACAAGCAGCAGTTAAAGTTGCTGAAGGTGTACGTGCTGATTCAGTTACATTAGCAGCACCAACAAAAGTTGTTACTGCTGGAGCGGATATCTTATTCCCATTATCTGTATTAGATAAACAAGGTAATGCGATTAAAGAAACTGTTGCTTTAAACGGTTCTAAAGGTATCACAATTACAGGTGGTACATTATTCGAAAAAGACGGCGAACTTTTTGCTAAAGTAGCTGCTGGTAGCGTAGTAGAAAGCACACCAGTAACAGTGGTTGTTACTTCTTCAACTGGTAAAGTTGCTACTCAAACAGTTATCCCTAAAGCAGCAACTGCACCAAAAGTAATCACTGGCTTAGATAGCAAAGTAAGCACTTCTATCCGTGAATTAACTGGCGCTAAAGTTGACATTACAGCAAAAGACATCGTAGTTGAAGACCAATTCGGTCAAGTAATCTCTACTGATGAACTTCTTGCGAAACTTGCTACAGCTGATTACACAATCCAACCATTCACAGATGCTGATGCACCATTTACTGTAAGTGGTGAAATCAAAGATGCTACTACTAACAAAATCACAGTAACTTACAAAGCTGGAGCAACAAAAACAGCTGCTAATGTTACGTTCAAACTTGTAAAAATCTCTGATAGCACTGCTGTAGAAGCAAGCTCTTATTCTAAACAATTCTCAGTAGTGAAAGATAGTTCTTTTGCTTCTTATAAAGTAGAAGATATCAAACCTATCTATGTAACTGGTGATAATACTACTGGCTATGCAATCCCAGCTGGGTATGGTAAAGACATTGTTGTTAAAGCAGTAACAGGTAATGGCGGAGAGGTTACTCTTGAAGCAGGTTCTGATTACACTGTGAAATCTACAGTTCTTTCAAACGTAGCAGATGGCGATATTACGACAACTGATGCAGCAACTGTTGACTTCGATAAAGATGCAAAAACTGCAACTGCAAAAGTAACGATTACAATCAATGCTACTGGTGAAGAAATCGTTAAAGATGTAACATTCTCTAACGTTGCTCCAACAGTAGAAAAAGTAGCTGTTGTTGAAAACAATAAAGCTGCTGCATACATTGCAGGCGAAACAGTTAACTTTGTAACGACAAGCTCATATAATGTAGCATCTAACTACAACCTAGATGCATTCTTCCAATTAGCTGATGTAGTTGTCACTGACCAATACGGTGTAATGGCAACAGTTGCTGAAGCTGATGATGCTGGAAATAGCATTGTTAAAGGTCAAGCGAAATTTAACGGCGTTGCAACAGCTACTACAACATTAACATTATCTAAAGTTTCTGGTGATGTTGTGTTCAGTGCAAACGGTACAACTGCTGCATCTGCAACAGGTAAAGCAAACGATGTATTTAATGCTCGTGTAAATATCGGTGGTCAAAGCGCAACTCCTGTAAAAGTTACAGCAAAAGTTGACTTCTAATCTCTGATTTAAACATGATTTTATAAGCGATTTAGACAGTGGAAAGTTCGATTCAATCGAACTCTCCACTGTTTTTTTTGTAGTGTTTTCAAATTTTTTTGGAATGGTACTAGATACGGATAATACTGTGCAAGAATGATTGCAAAGAAATATATTTTCTATGGAAGATTCTGAATATTTTGGTACTGTTTAAGCGTATTGTTATAGTATGATTGATAAAAAGGGTTGAGGGGTTGAGCGGATGAAGAAACATAAACAGTTTCAGGGTGCATTAATTGCAGCGCTAGTGACAAGTGCCATTGTAGTAGTACCCACTGCACAGGCCGCAGAGGGATTTAGTGATGTTGATTTTTCTAAGGAATACGGTACTGCTGTGAAGGATTTAGCGGAACGAGGTATTATCAATGGTTACGCAGACGGAACTTTTAAGCCATTCGCTGAAGTTACCCGTGGACAAGCGGCAAAAATCTTAGCGGGTTTATTGCAACTTGATACAACAAAAGTAGAAGATCCAAAATTCACCGATTTGCAGCCGAATGATGAATATTACGGAGCTATTGCAACCTTATATAATGAAGGAATTGCGTCAGGCTTTGCGGATGGCAGCTTTGGTGTCAATCAACCTATTACACGTGAACAGCTGGCTAGCATGCTCACGAAAGCTTATCAATTAGATAATTACGGATACGAACAGACATTACCGTTCACGGATGTGGTTAAATTTTCAGAGACTTACTATGCAGTGGGTCCTTTATACGAGCATAATATTACGAATGGTGTCACAGAGACTACATTCGGTTTAAAAGAAACCGTGAAGCGTTCTCAGTTGGCCTTATTTATCAAGCGTATGGAGGCTATGCAGGCTAATCGTGTCTTCCAAGAATTTAAAACAAAAGACTTTGGAGCGGATTATCTCGAAGCGTTCTCTTACAATAATTGGACGGAGGATGAGGAACAGGAATTTTTCCGTATACTTCATTCGAATGAAGGTGTGAAAATTGAGGCGTTACGCGAGGGCTCTGGCTACTTTGTGCTTACAGGCTATAAAATCGATAACGAAGAAAACTATGAAGTAGTCGAATCTCAAAAATATAAGATTGTGATTACAGAAGTAGATGGGAAGTTACAAATGAATTGCCAGCAAACCGATGAGATAGCACCAAGTACATCGCTGTTTTTTGAAGAAGATTTAGGCTTTAATCCAAAGCATATCAAGTTAACAACTGCAGCCGGTCATGCAGTGAGTGAAAAAGTTTATGCCTATCAGCCATTTAATTATGACGGTTGGGATGAGGAAAGTATTCCAAAAGGGGCAAGCTACGCACTGAAGTTAATGCAGGCTGGTGATTACATTGCTACATTCTCTGATGATGCTGGCAAATCTGTACGCGTAGGCATTCATGCCGAAACAGACGGCTATGATTTATATACATCACATGCTGTAGAGAAAAGTAGTGTATTCATACCGAAGAGTGAAGTGGGCTTTGCTGTCACTGATTTTAAAATTGAACAGTACACGGGGGCTGTTCATGATCATAAAATTATTGATGTTACATTGTCACCAGAGGGTGTAACCGTAAACAGAGCGGGCAAAGGAGATGCAATTTTTGCCATTCGTTTGATTGGAGCAAACGGGGAAAAGCTATACATGCACGGCATGATCTATGAGTTAAGTGGTGTTACGTCGATGTACTATGAACTGTCAACACAGCAGGAAATGGAAGGATCATTTAACTATTAATAGAAATAAACTGATAGACTGTCGGTTATCGCTGATAGAGTGTGGAATATAGCTGATAGACTGCCGGTTATCGCTGATAGGGTGTGGAATATCGCCGATAGCCCGTGGATAATCGCCGCTAGCATATAACATATCGCTACTAAAAATCCTAGATAATTAGAATAATAGAAAACCTCCCCGCGCGCGGGGAGGTTTTCATATTTTAAAAGGTGATGTATTTTACATAGTCTTTCCAGTCAATTTCTTTGAAATGTTGCCACTCAATTTTTTTAAGAGGCATGGAGCGGAACGAGCGCGCTAATATATTGCGTTGTTCATTTGCTAGGATGGGTGTCCCTTCATCCATGTAGCCAGTAAAGATAGTAGCATTTGCGGTCTTGAATGCAACATCAATGTCCTCAAGACGAATTTTACCGTCTTCACCGATAATATAAACACTGTGTACATCTTTTTTTGTAGTTTTTACCCAAGTGGATTTCACCCTATATGCATCAAATGCTTCATTGACAATAATGGAAGCTTTGCCGATGGTTGAAAAGGGAATGTCTACTAGGAAATCATCCTGCTGTAGTGTTACTTGATAGCTTGAAGGCTTTGGTAGCTTTGCAGTTTTAGCTAACTCATTTGCCCATGTAGATTCATTGTTTGTTGCAATCATTTGTTTTTCAAGTACGATACCCGATAGCTTGGCTTCAACATGCTGTAAGTCAAAATTAACGGTTTGTCCAGCCATGACCTGTTGCCATTCGTCCTCTGATAAATAGGCTAACATGGCTTTTTCTGTAGAATAAATTTCAAAAGTCACAGTGCCAGCTTCTTCTGTTATTTTGGAGATAACACCGTCCACAGGGCTAATCACACCTTGTCGTGCCTGAATTTGGGCAATTTGAGCATCCATTAGCGCTACTTGACGAGTCGCCTCAGCAATATGACGATTTAAAATTGCCACAGCTGTTGATGGAGAATTTTGCTGAGCTAATTCTAATTTGACATTGACATTCAATTTATCACTAATCTGATCGGTATTGATAGAGCTTTTTGGATCAGAAGCTCTACCGAACTCAGATTCTATTTGAGCTAATGCAGACTCTAAATCGCTTAGTTCCGTCTCATAAGCAGAGCGCTCAGCCTCGAGCTTCGTCAATTCATCATCGACTTCCTCTGTTTTATAGGTAGCCAGTACATCCGTTGCGTGTATTTCTTGACCGCGTTTTACGTTTACCGCTGATAGGCTCTTCGCTTCTGCAGCAATTGTATAGGTTTCTGCTGGCGCTACTATAGCATCCTTTTTGACTGTTTCTACTCGGTCGTCAGTAGTGGCCCTTTGAAATTCATCGATAAAGTACGAACGTGCTACTTTGCTATCAGCCTTGAAAACAAAATACGCATTTACGCCAATTAACAGCGCTATGACAATGATACTCAAGCTTGTCCAAGGTCTGGATTTAATAAAACGCATCATCCTAACCCCCTTGTAATCCATTCCTGTAGTGGTAAAACGCTAATCATTCCGACGAATACAGCCATTAACACTTGTATTACGATAATTTTCGCTAATAATGCTTTACGGTCTGAAGCTTCTTCCCATTTAGAAAGGAATGTGAATTGCACAATAATCGTTAGAACCGTAGCTACCGTCAACTGATTAATGACAAATAATACCACATCTGTATCAATTAATTGCTGTGCAATAGGCGCAAGTGAAAAGAAGGAGAATGTTGTAGAGTAGCCAACCCCGTAAAACACAGCAAATAAAATTGCCTTTTCAATTAGTAAAAATACCATTACATAGAGTTGTACTTTTTGAATCCATTTATAAGGGATATCCGTTAATAGATATAACATGTATGTAATGCCGAAATATTGGAAGCAATAATAAACAATCCCCCAGGCAATGGCCCCCACCATTGATAGAAGTCGGGCTGTATAATATTCATCCTGATTATTCATTGCAAATAAAGTTGTTAAGCTTTCCGTACCCATTCCCCAAAACTCTCTTACGGCAAATAACAAGATGAAAAGTAGAAAAACGGTTAAGGATCGTTTTTTATATCCTCGTATTTCCCCATTCTCAAGCGCTTGCGTAAAGTTAATGGGATGCGTTAAGCTATGCCAAAACTTATAGTGATAAAACATATATAGCTCCCTTTCTAGTAAATTGCATATTAAAGATGTAGTATACACCTAGTTACTGGTAAATAACATAGTATAATTGCTGACTTTTTCAAGTAATTCCCTCGATAAAGTGAATCTTTAATGAGGCACTTAAGAGGTTACTTCTTTTCCTTACACTGCTTCATTGGGTGTGTTAGTCACCAGAAAAACGGGATACATGCATATAAAACAATTATATAGTATCCTAACAATAACTTCCTATAAAAAGCCTATTCAATCTAAAAATAGCAATTATCTGTAAGTTAGTAAAGGATATGAGTGAGTTTAAGAGAATAGCTTGAAATCAAGTAAATAGTACCGATACTAAAGTAAGTACATTCAAATAAATGATACATATCTATATTCCTATATAACGAAAATAAGAAAGGGTGGACATTTTGAAGAAACCATTAAAAGTAGGTGTATTAACAAGTCTATTACTCGCGCCAACTGCGATTGCTAATGCACAAGAAGTTGCTTCACAACCCCAAACATCACAAGTTGCCTATAGCAATGCTGTAGCTGCAGTTGAAACGAAAGAACAGCTACAAACAATGTATAAAAACTTAACAGATAAATCTTCATTGGAAGATATCACAATCGCAGAGAGTCGGTTCACGGGATTAGAGGCTGCTGGTTTTGATGCCAATGAGATAACTTTCATTAAAGCAAAGGTTGCCTATGTAAGAGCACAAAAAACATTGCTAACAGAAATCAACCAACTAGGTAGTAAAATAAATAAGTTAACGTATACAAGTAGTTCCCTTATACAAGATGTGGAAACAGCAAATAAAAAATACACAGATTTTATGAACGTTATGATAGAAAATTCATATGCAAAGGTTCAAAAAACATTTAAAGATGCTGTAGAAGCTGCACCACCAACGGCAGTTGCATCTATGTTGGGACTAGCCGTTCAATATGGCCATGACGAAGCAGCAAGAAAGGCGTATTTCAAAACAAATGGTGCAGACCTTGATAAGCTTGCGACGATGTCGACAGCTGTGGAGGCTGTAGAAAATACTATTCAACAATTAGATTACTTGATGGTTGAATTAGCAGAAAATACACCAGACTATACAGCCATTAAAGGAAATGCGGCTGATGTGACAACCGCTTATAACGCTCTGTCAGCAGATAATAAAAAGATTGCCATCGCTTATATCCCTGAGGGCGAAACGGTTGCACCATATAAGATTTATACAGAAACATTAGCAAATATAAATGCTGCTAAAAAAGTTGAGGATAGTATTACGCAACTACAGGCAAAGACTCCAGCTAACTTTGATAAAGCCTCAACTTATATTAGTGCGGTAACGGCTATTGAAACTGCTTATAACAAATTAAGTACAGATGCTAAAAATTTTGTAACGAATTATCCTGATTTTGCATCGTATCAAGCTGCTGCTGATTTCTCTAAGCAGATTACGGCTCTTAGCATCTCAAATAGCGAAGCCTATCGTACAGCAGTAGCAAATCTCATGACGGAATACCCCGTTTTGGTTAAGAAAGAATTTGTAAAAAATGCAGCTGATTTAACTGCTGCTCAAGAGGAGATTCAAGCGGCAGAAGCGATTGAAACGCTTATTAAGGAAATCGCTAATGCAACACCAGCAGATCAATTTGCAAAAATTACTGCTGCGCGTGCAGCGTACAATAATCAGTCCACTACTGTGAACATGACGAATGTCAAAAAAATCGTCAATAATTTATCGACGCTAACTGATTGGGAGAAAAAATATAGCGCCTCTATCGATGTCGATAAACTAATAGCGGCGATTGATCCTAAGGCCACTACGTTTGAGAGTAAAACACTAACGGCACAGGCAACATTTGATAAACTAGCTGATATAGAAAAGGGGCTTGTACAGAATAAGGACAAACTGGCCCTGTATTTTAAATATGCAAATTTATTGAATAAAGTGAATGCATTAAAGACAACAATGCCAGACTATAGCACTCAAGTCTCAACATTACAAACAGCAGTAACGGCATTAGATGCAACTGGTAATGCGGAGGAAGCTGTACTTAATGCTATAAAGGATAAGCTAAGTGAGAAATTAGCCACACTAGCGAACGAAGAAACGGCGTTAGCAGATGTGATTAGTAAAATTGGTGCATTAAGCAATTCGCAAAATCAAGTTCAAGATATGCAAGAAGCACGCAAATTATATGATGGTCTTACAGCAACAGCTAAGAAACGTGTCACAAACATTAAAATACTGACGGACTTAGAAAAAGCACATAAAGCAGTATTAAATGTAATTACCCTTGTCGAGAAGCTTGATCCAGCAACTAAGGATTATACAAAAAAAGCAAAGGCTGCAAACACAGCTTACTTAAAGCTCGATGTGACAAAACGGGAATATGTGAAAAACTATAAAAACTTGAATGACCAAGTGGAAGCGATGAATATAGTTGCGCAAATTATGGCCTTAAACACTTCACAAAAAACGTATAAAGCAACAGTAGAAGCCTTGACACAGAGTTTTGATAAGTTATCTGACGAAGCAAAAAAACTAGTAACGAACGCTCAGGATCTTGAAACTGCAAAAGGCTATATTGCAATAGCAAAAGGGTTTGATGATCGTGTACTTGCACTAGCAAATGAGCCGGACACTACATTTGTAGCGAAGGTAGCGGCACTCACTGCAGAATATAAAACGATGGACAAAAATGCGAAAAAGTTAGTGACGCAATACAAAACATTAACGACTTACGAGAAAAATAATGCCAATGTTGTGAAGGTCATTAATTTAATTGCAGCCTTAAATCCAACAAATAAAGACTATACGAAAAAGGTTCTAGCAGCTCGTAAAGCTTACAACGCATTAGATGTAGAATCTCAAAAACGTGTGACCAATTATACACAGTTAACAGCTGTTGAAGATGTTGCTACGTTAATTGGTTTAATAGAAACATTGAAACCTACGAGTAAGACGTTTTTAAATGATTTAAAAACAGCGCGCACAAATTATGATGCGTTGCCACCAGAGAAGAAAAATGCTGTCATTAATTATGAAAAGCTTGTTACGGCTGAAACTGAACTCACATCTGCCCATACGGTTATCACATTGATCGATGCGGCATTGCCTGAGGATGCTGACTATTTAACAAAGTTGATGAACGCCCGAGTTGCTTACGATAAATTAACCTCAGGGCAAAAGAAGCTTGTAACGAATATAAAGTCATTGACGGACCGTGAAAAACAAGTGAAGCCAATTTTAACTGTTATGGTGCAAATTGATGGTTTAGAACCAGGTTCAAGTAATTTCGTCAGTAAGGTAAATGGTGCACGTAAAGCGTACGATAAGTTAACAAAGGATCAAAAGAGTTACGTTCATAATATCGCGACATTACAAAGCTATGAACCAACTGCCAAGGTCATTGAGTTGATTGGTAAGTTAAAATCGTCTAGCAAAACTTTCCATACAGATACGATGCAAGCACGTGCACTATACGATGCGTTAAGCAAGGATATGCAACAGTATGTCTCGAACTATCATTTATTACAAGCTGCTGAAACAAGTATTTTAGGTGCAGGCAATGTACAACGAATGATAGATGAACTACCTTCAGTTGAAGCGCATCAATATGTTAAACGTATTGAAGAAATTCGTGCGGCCTATAATGCACTACCAAGAGACCAGCAAATGGCTGTCGAAAACTATAAAACTTTACAAGAGCAAGAAAAAATTATTAAGCCTGTTATTAGCGTTGTGAATGAAATTGACAAACTTATGACATCTAAAAATATGGACAGCCAATATCAAAAGATTTTAAATGCTTATGATAAGCTTTCTGCAACTCAACGTAGATATGTCTATAACGAGCAACTACTCCTCTCATTAGACAGCGTGATTAAAGTTTATAAGAGCATTGCTGCCTTAAAACCAAGTGACAAATTGTACTTTGGCATGGTTGAGTCAGTGCGTAGAGATTACGATAGTTTAAATACAACAGATAAGCAAAGAGTATCCAATTATTCAATCTTACTAGAAGCTGAGAAAAACATGAGCGAAGTGAAGAAAGTTGTAGAGCTAATCGCTAGTCTGTCTCCAACATCAAGCACCTATATACAAGATGTAGCCAATGCGGTTGCTGCGTATAAGGCATTGGATTCGAAAGTAAGGGGACAAGTTCTTAACTATGACGCCTTGAAGAAAGCAGAAAAAGATATCGCTGCTGTTTTAAAAGTAGTCAATGCTATTGCTGAATTAGATCCGGACACAAAAACGTTTGAAAAGAAAGTAATTGCTGCACAGAAGCTGTATAGCGCACTTACGCTTGAACAACAGGATTTAGTATATAATTACCGTATTTTGCAAGATCATATAAATGCATTAGGATTAAACTAATTTGTGAAGAGGGGGAAGACCCTCTTTTCATTTTTTCTAGCAATCTGCACAGTTATCGACGGAGTTTAGTATGCCGTTGACAAAGTAAACAGGAAGGGGCGAGGACAATGAACAAAAAGCGCTCACGTCTAGCTTGGACACTCTCTGCTGCCGCAGTAGTGGCACCTTGTGTTGCGGTGATACCTTCAGAAGCAGCTACAATGCCATTTACAGATATTCAAAACAGTGGTGGCGAAGGCGAACTTTACAAGGCAGTTCACAAATTGTATAGTGAAGGAATTGTATTTGGTACGACTTCTACTACGTTTAGCCCTTATGAAAATTTAACACGTGGAGAAGCAGCCTATTTCTTAGCAGAAGCGCTAAAATTAGATATGAAGAATGTAGTAAATCCTGGGTATAATGATGTATCAACTACTCATAAATATTATGGACATATCGCAGCACTCGCCGCAGAGGGTATTATCCAAAAAGGGACAAATTACAATCCGAATCATTTCATAAAGCGCAGTCAAATGGCGAAAATTTTAACACTGGGTTTTAATTTACAGCAGGCAACAACTTTATCAGCGCCTTTTACAGATTTTACAGAAGATGTTGAAACCAATCGATACATGCAAACGTTATTAGATTATGGTATTACTGAGGGAACTAGTTCGACAACATTTTCACCATACATGGATATTCGACGGGGACAAATGGCTTTATTTCTATATCGCACCTTACAAAAAAACGACAATGAGCTATATATTATTAGTGTAGAATAGTAAGATAAAAAACACTCTTTGGTAAAAACTTACCTTTAGAGTGTTTTTTAAAATCATTATAGGAAAAAACAGGCAATAATGGTATGTTTATATATGTCCTTAAAGGGTATATACCACCACGAAGATTTTGGAAATTTGATGTTTTCAGCATCTGAATAAGCTATGAATCTCTATTCATCTTTCAAATAGACAGTAAAACCATTTCATTACATAAGGGGGGGAGCAATGTTAAAAAAAGTATCTAGTATTGTCGTATGTTCACTTATATTGCTGGCCACACCATACGGAGAATCGACAACCGAGGTAGCGTTGGCGGCGGAGGTCGCTAAGGATGTCCCAACAACACATTGGGCAAGTAACTCGATTCAACATATGTTAGGTAAGCAATATATGACAACTTATCAGGATGGATCTTTTAAGCCAAATCAGGCGATTACAAGGGCGGAGGCAGCAGCTGCGATTGCGCGGTCGATGCAGCTAAAAATGGATAGTTCGTTTTTACCTAATTTTGAAGATTTACCTGCCAATCATCAGTATTACAAGGAGATTTGTGCATTAGTTGAATTAGGTATTTTACAAAATGGTGATTGTTTCAAACCTGAATCTCCCTTAAAGCGCATGCATATTGCTAAAATGTTAACGCTTGCCTATAATATCGAAGTTGATGCAACCAATAAAAGCAAATTTAATGATATTAACGAAGCGCATTGGGCGAAGGACTATATTGAATCATTAGCAGATGCTGGTGTCATTCAAGGGGTAAATGCACAGCAATTTGCGCCAAATCTCATGGTTACACGGGCACAATTTGCTACTTTGATTGAACGTAGCCTTACTTTTACTGATAAGGTAAAAAATCTGGAAGTTGCTTATGATTATTTGTCAAAGACCTATATCCCGACTGTTAATTTTTCATCGACGATGTCTAATGAAGTAATTCGTTTAATTAACATAGAACGACAAAAGAAGAAACTGCAACCACTTAACTATGATGCAGCTTTAACACAAGTCGCAATTATCAAGGCACAGGATATGGTGAATCGTCATTATTTCGAGCATGAATCTCCTTACTATGGTGCACCATGGGATTTAGCGACATTATTCGATTATCCATATACAAGTTTAGGAGAAAATATCGGCAGAAATATTCCGACACCTCAAGCGGCCGTGAAAGCATGGATGGCATCACCAACACACCGTGAAAATATACTACGCGAACATTACACAAATACGGGCGTAGCTATTGCAGAAGATAGCAAAGGAAGTTACTATTGGGTGCAATTATTTTCTAGCCAATAAGTTTAAACTTGATAGAGTTAACCAATATGTCACCTGAATCGAATGGCGTAGAAGCTTAATTTCCTGTAACAAACCATCTCTAATATTACAGGAATGTTACAAAAGACCGATTTACCCATAATTTAATACCCATTTTTTACTGCTGATAAACCCCGAAACGTTGGTATATCAGCATTTTTTTCTGTTTTTAAAACCGTTACACAATTGAAAAATTAAAATACTAACATTTGTGATAGTCTATGTATAGGCAAAAAAGTTCTTCGAGAGGGGTATAACAAAAGTATGAATAAGAAATGGTTATTACCGATTTTTGCATCTTTTATGTTATTTTCAGCAACTCCAATAGATAACGCTGAAGCGGCGACGGCGTCAGAAGTCACGAATACAGCGACTAAATATTTAGGTATTCCATACTCATATGGAGGTACAACTACAAGCGGACTAGATTGTTCAGGCTTTACTTCTAAAGTCTTTGCAGATTTAGGCATAAATCTTAACCGCACGTCTGGTTCACAATATCAGCAAGGTACTGCGGTTGCAAAAAGCGATCTTCAAGTTGGAGATTTACTTTTCTTTAACACGAGTGGTAGTGGTATCTCACATGTAGCTATATACATAGGTGACGGTAAAATGATTCACTCTCAAACAGGCAAAGGCGTTAGCTACTCAAGTGTAGACGATCCATATTATTGGTCTTCTCGTTACATTGGTGCAAAACGCGTTGCAACATTTGATACTGAGCAACAAGCAGAAGTAACAAAAGTAGCGACAGCTGAAGTAAAGGAAGCGGCAATTGATTTTACAGTGTATGCTTCACGTGCTGAAGTAGCTGTGCAACTTGCACAAGCACTAAACCTAGATACATCGGATAAAAACACAAAATTCGCAGACGTAAAGCCAACATATGCACATGCTGGTGCAATTGCTGCTGTAGCGAAGTTAGGTATTTTTGAAGGGGATGACAATGGTAAGTTTAATCCGTCTTCACCAATGACACGCGCACAAATTGCAAAAGTATTAGTTCTTGCTTTTGGTCTTGAACCTCAAGGTGATGTTGTGACATTTGCTGATGTTCCTGAAAACTACTGGGCCACTGAGTATATTTCAATTATTGCCACAAACGGAATCACAGCTGGTAAAGATAATGGTAACTTCGGTTATAATGAAATGTTAAAAATTTCTCAGCTTTCAACATTTATTGAACGCGCAAAACAATTAAAGAAATAATATATTTCCACTTCATATTAGACAAGGGCTACGTTTAATATGAAGTTTTGCAAGGAAGTTCTTTTAAATAATATATAAATGGATGAGAGTTTGCACTTGCAGGCTCTCTTCTTTTTATGAAATAGTTGTCCCATCTAATTGGTTCAACGACTAATCTTCGTAAATGGAGGTAGTCATTGTAATGAATGATTACCACTTAATAGAAAGAGGAGGAGATAAGTGAAAAAACAGTAGAAAAGTTACATTCGTATGATAGTTTTGACTGTGCAATTTTGTTAAAATGAAACACGAGAACAGGAAGGGAGGAAATAAGACATGTACCTCAAAAAAATCAGTCTTATATTATGCGTCTTATTCATTTCAGCTTCTATGTTTACTATACATAGTGCAAATGCAAGTGGCGGTTTTGATGATATTTCCCCAAAGCATGAAGCTTATGAAGAGATCAATTATTTAGTTAGTTTAGGTGTTATTAAAGGTTATAAGGAAAACGGGAAAACGTACTATAAACCAAATAATAATGTGACACGTGGACAAGTAGCAAAAATGGTTGTAGTTGCCTCTGGGAACAAACCATTAGTTGTTAGCAAGTCAAACTTTTCAGATGTAGCAGTTGGTACTGAGCTCTCAGGCTACGTAGAACGTGCCGTTCAGTTAGGTCTCTTTGCAACAAACACAAAAGGGCAATTTTTACCGAACAAGCCTTTAACACGTGATGAAATGAGTTATGTACTAACAAAGGCATTTAAGCTCGATGCTAGTGCTTATGAAAATATAGATTCTCCATTTGTGGACGTTGGTATCACGCATCCTTACGTTCAATATATTAATACTATTTACTATAATGGTATTACAAAAGGTAGCGGTCAGAATTATAATCCAAATAGTCAAGTAACACGTGCGCAATTTGCATTATTTGTAGCACGTGCCAAAAGTGAAAAATATCGATTAGAGTTACCTGTAAAGGGTGATTCTGTTCCAGATACAAAACAGGTTATTGGTTTAGTTCAAGTAACAACAGATGGGCTAAATATTCGTAAATCAAAAGATTCTACTTCTAGTACGAATGTTGTAGGTACAGTCAATAATGGTGGTAAACTATCAGTCTATGCTGTTGAAGGAGACTGGTTAAAAGTAACCTATAAAGGCGCTTATGCTTATATTTATAAAACGTATGCACAGTTCTTAGATGCGGATGGTAATGCATTAGGTAATATCCAAAAACAAGTAACAACGACACAAAGTATGAATGTGTATGTGAAAGCGACATCTTCATCAAAAATTATTTCAACCGTTAATAGTAAAGTGAAATTGCCTGTCTATAAGACGGTGAATGGCTACTATTTAACAGTAGTAAATGGTCTGCCTGGATATATAGTAGCAAATAGTACAGAGGACGTTGAAGTGGAACAACCTAAGCCAAATCCAGATCCACCAACTCCACCTGTATCAGGTGACTTACTAGGGCGTGCAACTGTTGGTAGTTTAAACGTACGTAAAGAAGCAAACTCTACTTCTACGGTATTAGGCAAATTAAATAAAGGCGATTACGTGCATGTCAACAGTATTAATGGCTACTGGGCACAAATTACTTTTGAAGGCCAAACAGGTTATGTGCACAAATCTTACTTAAAGCTGTTAAACCAAGGTAATCCGTTGAAAAATCGTATTATCATTCTTGACCCTGGACATGGTGGCAAGGATCCAGGTGCTGTAGTGGGTTCAATTTCAGAAAAGTCCATTACATTAAAAGTTACTACACTTGTAAAGCAAAAGCTTGAAGCGGCAGGCGCACAAGTAAAGATGACACGTACAGGTGATACGTACCCATCATTACAAGATCGCGTTGATTTTACGGATGCCAACTTCGGTGAAATCTTTGTGAGTATCCATGTCAACTCAGCATCAAGCACCTCTGCACAAGGTACTGAAACATATTATGCTATTTCAACAGGAGATATGTATCAGGAAGATATTGACTTAGCGACTTTTGTAAACAATCAAATTGTTACAAACTTAAATATGAAAAATCGTGGTGTAAAAGAGCAACAATACTATGTCATTCGTAACACGTTAATTCCAGCGATTTTAGTAGAGCTAGGCTTCCTTACAAATAGTGAAGATCGTGGTAAAATGACAGACGATCAATATGTCGAGTTATTTGCAGAATCTATTTATAAAGGAATTTCTCAATATTACGCAAAACAATAATAAAAAAAGCTATGTGGTTCGTATGCGAACTATGTAGCTTTTTTTGATTGGTACTATTAAAAAGAATTCTATCAGCGATCCCGTAGAAGCTATCAGCGATAAAAAAATAATCTATAGACTAGTTTACTAATATCGTATAAATGGAGGAAAGTTTAAATTTGTAGAATCTATATTTTTTGCGAAATACAATCTTTACATAGAAATTATATCTAAATTATTAGTATATGTTCGTAAGGTGGTTTTGTATGTTAAATTTTGTTAAAATTAATACAAGAACAGGGAGGAGGAATTGAGGCATTGAACTTCAAAAAGATGAGTCTTATATTATGCGTCTTATTCATTTCGGTTTCTATGTTTACTATACATAGTGCAAATGCAAGTGGTGATTTTGAAGATATTTCTCCAAAATATGAAGCTTATGAAGAGATTAGTTATTTAGTTAGCTTAGGTGTTATTAAAGGTTATACGGAAAATGGGAAAACGTACTATAAACCATATAACAAAGTAACACGTGGACAAGTAGCCAAAATGGTTGTAGTTGCTTCTGGGAACAAACCATTAGTAGTTAACAAATCAAACTTTTCAGATGTAGCAGTAGGTACGGAGCTTTCAGGCTACGTAGAACGTGTTGCACAACTTGGTTTCTTTGCAACAAATACAAAAGGTGAATTTTTACCAAACAAGCCGTTAACTCGTGATGAAATGAGTTATGTGTTAACCAAGGCATTTAAACTGGATGTAAGTAAATACGAAAATGTTAATTCCCCATTTGTTGACGTTAGTATTAAACACCCTTACGTTCAATATATAAATACGATTTACTATAATGGTATTACAAGGGGAAGCGGCCAAAATTATAATCCAAATAGCCAAGTAACACGTGCGCAGTTTGCGTTATTTGTAGCGCGTGCAAAAAGTGAAAAGTATCGTTTAGAGTTACCTGTAAAAGATGTGGATGTACCTGATGCATCACAGATTATTGGGTCAGTTCAAGTAACGACTGATGGATTAAATATTCGTAATACTAAAGATTCTTCATCTAATTCTAACATTGTGGGCACAGTGAATAAAGGTGATAAACTATCAGTCTATGCAGCTGAAGGAGACTGGTTAAAAGTTTCGTCAAAAGATGGCTATACTTATATTTATAAAACGTATGCTCAGTTTTTAGATGCAGATGGTAATACTTTAGGGAATGTTCAAAAGCAAGTAACAACAATACAAGATCATCCTGTTTACGTGAAACCAAACTCTACTTCAAAGACTATTTCTACTCTAAATAGTAATGTGAAATTACCTGTTTATAAAAAGGTTAATGGCTACTATTTAACAATAGTAAATGGTTTACCAGGCTATATCGTAGCGAATGGTACAGAGGATGTTGAAGTGGGGCAACCTTCTACGCCAGATCCAGCCCTAAAGCCAGCTCCAACTCCAGATCCAATCACGCCACCAGTTACAGGTGACTTACTTGGTCGAGTGACAGTTGACAATTTAAATATCCGTAAAGAGGCTAACTCTACGTCTACGGTTTTAGGTAAGCTTAGTAAGGGTGAATATGTTCAAGTGAACAGTATTTATGATTACTGGGCACAAGTTACTTTTGAAGATCAAACGGGCTACGTGCATAAGTCTTACTTAAAGCTATTAAATCAAAGTGGTAATCCGTTAAAAGATCGAATTATTATTATTGATCCAGGTCATGGTGGCAAGGATCCAGGAACTTCTTTCGGTTCTATTTACGAAAAAAACATTACATTAAAGGTTGGTACTCTTGTCAAGAATAAATTGGAGGCTGCAGGTGCAAAGGTATTGATGCCTCGAACAGGGGATACATTTCCTACACCACAAGATCGTGTTGACTTTACACATGCTAATTACGGTGAAATCTTCGTAAGTATCCATGTTAACTCAGCAGCGAATACTGCTGCACAAGGTACCGAAACATATTACGCTAAAACAGCAGGTGATATGTATGAAGAAGACATTGATCTTGCGACATTTGTAAATAATCAAATTGTTAAAAACATAAATATGAACGATCGTAAGGTCAAAGAATTCAAATACATTGTAATTGCTAACACGAATATTCCAGCCATCTTGGTTGAACTTGGCTTCCTAACAAATAGTGAAGACCGCGGTAAATTGACAGATGATCAATATGTTGAGTTATTTGCAGAATCCATCTATAAAGGGATTACTCAATATTACGAAAAACAATAATTAACAAGAGCTACATGGTTCAATGTGAACTATGTAGCAATTTTTTAATTCCTCGTAAGGGAGTCCAACGCATACCATGCTTTTCTTAAGCATCCGCAAATACACTTCAATCGTTTCTATTCGACGTGCATAGATTTGTTTCATGTCACTTTGACGACGTAAAAGTTCGGCTTCTTCATAATGCGCCAAAATATAACGTTCAATGATTTTCTGAGGGCAGCATTTCAAATTGATGTCGTTCATTGTTACTATTTTTCGTCATCCTATTCACCTCAATCATTTATAGACGACCACTAGTTGATTGCAGCGCAGGCGGCGAGTGTAGCTGACGGTGTCCGCCTTTCGCTACAGGGCAAAGCTTCCTGTGGGAAAAGCATGAGCTGATGGCCCCGCAGGAGCGTAGCAACGAGGAGACAGAGGCCATCCCGCGAAAAGCGACCTCCGTAGCAGAAATCAACGGGTTCATATAGAGTCTTAGCTAAAGTTATTTAGAATTCGCGTATAATGTGCGGTTAACGAACTGTGCAAAGTTTTGACGTGTAACAGTACCGCTTGGCTTAAATGTTTTATCTGCATAACCTGTTGTTATACCCAATGCAAATAGGGCTTGGATATCTTTATTATAAGCATGATTAGTAGGTACGTCTGAAAAAGTATTGCTAGAAATACCTTGTAGTTGAAAGCCATTGACAAGTGCATGGGCCATATCAGCGCGTGTCATTGGCTGATGAGCGTTTATTTTGCCATTTTCTAATGAGATAATCCCGTAGCGTATGCCTGTTGCTAATACTGCGTAGCCGTAATCACTAGGTTTCAGGTCACTGGCATTCATTGATGCTGAGCTTGAAGCAGTGATGCCTAGGGCCCGTAATACCATTTCAGTGGCTTGTATGCGTGTTAATGTCCCTTGAGGATTGAATTTCCCATTATTTCCTTTAATCACACCAAGGGCGTGTAAATTTTTAATATCGTAGTAGCCACTAGTTGAAGTTGTGACATCTTGGAACAATGGAGCGGCAGCAATTGTTGCCTTATTGGAACCTTTTGAGCGTGTGAGCGTTTTAATTTCTGCAATCGTTGCGAATTTTTCGTCAACATTTTTACGATCATCACGGCCTTCGATAAAAGATGTACGAATCGTATATATACCAGCAGCTAAATTTCCAGGCATAAATATTTGATATTTTTCAGTATGGGTACTAACGTCTTTTCGGTCAGCGTTATCCGTTGTAGCATCGGCCGCTAGACCTGGGATATAGCGTTCATGTCCTTGACCAACCACTTGACCGTTTGTGTCTAAAATCTCCACTTTTAATGTACCACGAGCAGGTACATTCCCGTTGTTTTTCACGGTTACTGTGGAATAGAAGCAAATTGACCAGATGGTGATACATAGCTTTGCACGCCGTCAGAATAGAGGGAAAGATTATAGCGGCGAGGTGTATGGCCTTTGTGATCTTCAGCTGTCCAGTTTAAAGCGTGCTTCATAAATATTTTTGCGTCTTTATCACCACCCGTTGTTGTGTAGGCAACGCCATTTTCATTGTCCTGCCAATCTGCTTTTACATCGATATTAATATAATCAAAGATTTTAAAACCGATCTGAACGACGCGACCTTTACCATATTCAATGGCGTGAGCAGCCCCGAATTCATTTTTCTTCATGGTTTGGGGCTTACTCGCGTAATCGTAATTTGAAAAATATAAAATAGGTGTTGCTGTGCTATCTTGCCAGGGCTTGATGATTTCAACCCATTCTTGATCTGATTTTGTTAGATTGAGTTTGCTTTTGCCCAGCTCTTTTGTCGCATTTTGAATGATAGGGTGTACTGTATTTGTATTGTTTACAGTCGAATTCCCCAGTACAATATCGTCTATAAAGCGCGCATTGAATACTTCGGTTAGGTTATCCCATTCCATTACCCAAGAATCGACATCATAGATTAAAGGGGATAAATCCATTTGGCCAGCTTTTGGGAATTTTGTTGACTCGTTACGAGCTGTTTGAAATGCGAAAATAGCACCACCACCATTCCGTACGTACATTTTGATATTTTCGCGTTGTTGATGGTTCATCATCACCGTATAGGCAAAAACGATTGCATCATACTGGCTTAAAGCTTCTAAGCTGTTTAAGTCTTTTTCATAAATTTTTTCTACATTGAAGCCTTGCTGTTGATAAAGGAGAAATGCTTTTAGCTCTTTGTTATATGTTGAGCTATAGTCGACCTTTGGTGTTACTGTTTGTCCTAGATAGGTACCACCTGGGTGTGTCGTATTGGCATATTTCTCGCTACTTTCAGAGAAAACGACACCGATTTTCTGTGAAGCTGCTTCTGCTTGTGAAGATGATAAGGCTGTTATAAGCAAGAAAGCACCAGTAACTAATAGCGAAACGAATATTTTTTTCAATAAATCCACATCCTTGTGTAGTATTGTTTTAGAAAATTTGTATTATTACTTATTTTACAACTAAATAATGGAGGTTTCGTAGCGTTTTAGGTAAAAAAAGAAAATATTGAGTTTTTTTATGTAAATTCAATTAAATCCATTCTATAAGTCTATTTAAATTTATGATATAATAACCTTTGTTTTGTAGGGAAAACTAAAGAATATAATAGTGATTAGTGACTATTGATTCATCATAGAGGAGGGCAATAACATCTAATTAGATATATTAGATGTATTACACGTATGAATAAACTGAAACAAGTTTTTACAAAGGTTAACAAGATTGATACGTTTTCACCGTATTTCTTTTTACCTTTTATATTAGTGCTTTATTTCTTCACAAGTCTGTTCGATTTTCATCGATTTGATTTATTTAATGTGCGAGTATCCATTTTACCAGCTGTGCTAGTAGCGCTTGTGTGTTACTATATCGGCGTGTATATTATTGATAAGTTACAATGGACAATCCCATCATTTGGATTATCTTTCTTAGGGAAATATGTGATTCACTTTGTTGTGCTGTTAACTTTAATCGGCTTAGCTTCCTATTTAATGATGATTTTTGGTGGAGGTTTAGGAATTTCGGATGAATCCAATCGACGTAATCTTGACCCAAAACTGAACTTCTTTAGCCAATTGTTATGGTATGGGATTCTCTTGTTATTATCATACAAAATGATATTAGAAAAGCATATGACATGGAAAAAAGCATTGGTTTATGGCTCAATTTTTGCGGTTGTCATGTTCTTATTCTTATTAATGGGCTATCGTACACCGTTAATCATTATGTTATTTACAGGTATTATTATTTTCCACTATGTTGTGAAACGTGTGAAATTAACTTGGTTCCTAACAGCATTATTAGTGATAGGTGTAGCGTTTTCAATGTTTGGTTTCCTGCGAGTTATGACAGAGGATACATCAAAGGAATTCAATAATCGCGATCAACCAGATGTTGAATTATCAGAAACAGATAAAGAAAAACTTTTGACAGTAGAGCAAAAGGTAAATTTAACACCTAAGTGGATGCGTTCATTGAATGGTGAGAGTGTGACTGGTCATATCGTTTTAAGTAAGATTATCGAGTATACACAAGAGGAAGGTTACCTAAACGGTGAGATTCATGGAGGTATCTTCAATACTATTTTACCTGGTGAACAAATTTCACCGCGTATGAAGGTCACTGAGGTTGTAAACTCTTTAAGTGTAGAAGAAGGTAAATATATTACACGTCCAACGAGAACAACGACGCCTACTTTTATTGGACAGCTGTTCCTAGATGGTGGCTATGCGCTTGTGGCGATTGGCTTCTTATTGTACGGTGTATTAATTTCTCTCATCTATAATAAAGTGAAGCAAGGTGGTATTCGTAGCTTCCATTCAGTAGCCTATGCGTTTGTCATTACACTGTTTACTGTATCAATGCATACAGGTTTACTCGATTTAATCTTTATATTAATGCTCGGGTTTGTCATAATTGCGTCTGCGATTATTAAAACGGATAAAAGTAGAGTTCAATATTAATAGTAAAGGACTGTCCTGAATAGGATGGTCCTTTTTCGATAAATGAAAAAATTTAGTCGGTAAATTTAAAAAAGTTATCGATAAAATTCAAAAGTTAGTCGATAAACTGGAAAGTGTGGGGGATAAATAGTAAAAAAAACGTCTCTAAATTTTTTAGAGACGGCTTCTTTTTATTTCACTGTATTAATAACTTGTAAATAATCTTTGCTAATATATGCAGTACCTGAATGGAGCTTATCAGAAAGCACTTCATACCAGCCATTTGTGCCAGTGTTTGTGATAATGACAGGCATGCCGCTTCTTGCATAAGTGAAGAGTGGGCTATTGCTTGTCGATGCGTCTGTACGTACATTTAAGCCAGTTGAAGTTGTTAGACCGATTGTATAAGGATTGCTTGCATCCTTAAAGCCTAATACTTTTTCAGCACGGTAGTAGTGTCCGGCGATTTTAGCGCCCCAATATGGGTCTGAAGCGTATTTTACGTTAAAGCCGAGTTCTTTTGAACCTACTACTGCACCATTCGCATAGTTTCTGCCAGGCGAACCACCTGGTGTAATGTAATTTGGTTGTAAGAACTTCTCAACCAGTTCATTAATATTGACAGCAACACTTTCAAATTCTTTGTTAAGAGGGTTTGTGTCATATACATATAAACCGAATAGGTTATTTAAGTTTTGTGCATGATCACTCATACCATAAGCACTTTCATGTTGTGCAAGTGCTAAAATCAGCATCGCATTGATTTTAGAATTGGCTTCAACATCTTTTAATGTTTGCCCTAAACCAATTAGTTTACTTTTCTTTGTTGCATCTTTATAAAGTGTAATACCCGTGCTTTCAATCTCAGCTAGTTTATTCATAATATAAGCATCAAGTTCTTCAGCCGTATATTGTGTTGTTGCGCGGGCTGGTAAAAACTGATAATAGTTATAGGCTTCACCTTTAGATGAACCATTGCCATTTGTAAAATAAATACCGTTCCAGCTATAGTATTTTTCACCCTGCTTCATGAAGGCAGGCGCTTTACCGTATACGTAGCTGGAAGAATATTTATTTGTATTGTAATCAAATAATGTATGTTTGATTTCACCATTTTCATTTGTATAGTAAGCGCGTCCTTTACTTAATGAAAATGGGATTAATGTAACATCGGCCTGTTTCAAATAACCAACTTGACCAGCTAGTCGTACTTTTACTTGTGTTGCGTCACTGCTGATATATTCCATTTCGGTATTTCCCGCAACAGAAATTTGATCTTTAATTGTTTCTGAATTCAGTGCTACATATTTATTTGTGACAACATAGCCTGAAGCCATTTTTACAATTTTATCTTTTTGAACGATGACCTGTGTGTTTTTTGTGATTGCTTTATCAGCTGCATCGAAACTAGAGAAGCTTTGATTACCAACAAGAGCACCATTAGCAATCTCTTTAATAGCGTACGTAGAGAAGTCGGCAGTTGAATCACCAGAAAGAAGCATTAAACGTTGAATGAATGTCGCAGCTTGTCCAATTGTGGCATTTTTTTCGGGCATAAAGTAGCCATTAGAACCGTTAATAATACCGAGATGAGCACCAACTGCTACGGCTGGGCGGTAGTCTTTAATAATCGATGCATTATCCTTGAACGTAATAGAGGAAGTACCTTTAGGGATGTTTAAATAGTCGATGGCTCTTTCCAACATAATCGCCATATGCTGTCTTGAAATAGCAGCATCAGGTTTAAATGTACCATCAGCGTATCCAGTGATAATTCCAGCTGTCGCAGCAAGCTGAATATCTGTCAAATACATATATGTATCTGGGACATCCGTAAACACTTTTCCATCGTTCGCTTCCAGTTTAAGTACCTTTGATAAATAAGAAGCAAATTCGCCGCGTGTAACATTGTCATTTGGTCGATAGCTTCCGTTTGCATCTTGTACTATAGCGTTTTTCGAAATTAAATAACGAAGACCATTTTCATGTGCATGCCCTGAAAGCTCATCAGCAGATGCCATTTGGGGTTGCCATAATAGCGAAGCTACTAATGTTAAAAGCAATGCAATAATTGATAGTTTTTTCATATTTTACCCTCCTAAACTTTAACCCCATTTTAACAAAGATAGAGAGTAGAGATAAGGGTCAAATGTTAGAAATATCGTAAAATGTGTCAATTTAAATAGTTTTCATGACTATGATATGAAACTAGAAAATAGCTTAAAGGTTCCATAGCTATTTTGGCATATTTTTGCTAATGTTATAGAGGTAAAACAGACGAAGGGAAGGTGAGGGCTCTACATTTTTGAGGAGCGCAAAAAAAATGAAAAAAATAGTGAAAAATTTACTGATTTTAGTTGTCATGATGTCAATGGTTGTTAGTCCATTAAATGCCTATGCATTTCAAACAATAAAGAAGGATTATCGGCTTTCAAAGGGTGTGCAGTATAAACAATATACATACAGCAATACCTATACAAATTCTATTAATCATCTATCGATTAATGTAGGAGAACAAGAGACAGAAGTACAATTAGGCATGCCCGCAACAGTCAATGGAAAAGAATCGACTGTCGCGAATGCTAATCGTCATTCAAGCGAGGGAAATCGTGTAGTTGGTGCTATTAATGCAAGCTTTTACAATATGTCAGAAGGCTACCCATTATTTTTACTAGCTAAAAATAATATTATTTTAAATGGTGGTGCAGTTTCAAATGGCTCGGACCAATACATGAATGTTCCAACTGCTTTTGGGATGACATCAGATGGTCGTGGCGCTATCGATTATTTTGATTTTGATGTGACACTTTCACATAAGGGAACGAATTACGAAATGTCAGGTTTAAATCGTGAACGTAATATTTATGAATCGATTATTTACACACCACAGTTTTATAGTAAAACAACAAATACCAATGAATATGGTTTTGAAATTGTTGTAGATACAGGCTCACCGATTACTGAAAATACATTCGGTCAAACATTAACAGGTAAGGTAACACAAATTAAAGCATATGGATCGAAAGAAAAATTAGCAATTCCTTCAACTGGCTTCGTCGTATCCTTACAAGGTGGCGAATGGCACAGTAAACTAAGCCAAGTAGCCGTTGGAGATGAAATGAGTGTCAACTTCTCTATTGATAAGCTTTGGCAAGATGCGCAATTTATATTGGCGAGTGGTCCATACTTAGTAAAAGACGGTAAACCATATATTATGATGAGCACGTCAAGCTCTCGTGCAAAAGAAGTTGCACCACGTACAGTTGTAGCAACAAGTGATAATGGACAAACTGTGCATTTCATAACAGTTGATGGCCGTCAAAACCATAGTAAAGGTATGAATATGGTTCAGCTTGCAAATTATTTAGTTGCACTTGGTGTCGACAGAGCCATTAACTTAGACGGTGGTGGTTCAACAACAATGGGTATTCGAAATTATGGTAGCAATAATGTTGTATTAGCGAATCTCCCATCTAATTCAGGTAATACACAACGTCTTGTGTCTGCTACATTACAAGCTGTCAGTACAGCACCGACGGGCAAAGCAACATATATGGAATTCTCAAACAGCACAAATTATGCAACGATGTTAGTAGGTGCTTCGTCTAGCGTATCAGTTCAATATGTATTAGATGATAATTATACGACGCTTCCACTAGATGGCCACTTATCACTAGCATCACAAAATGAAACATTAAAAATTAATGGCTTAAACTATACGGCTACTCAGGCTGGTGAAGAAAGAATTTATATCGGTTATGACGGTACAGCTGTGAAATCATTCCCAGTCAAAGTAGTAGATGCACCAACAACGATGTCTGTTGCCCCAAGCTCTAAAACTGTGAGCGCAGGAGAAACTGTAAGCTTTACAGTAGATGCGAAGGATGATAGTGGCAAGGCTATTGTGTATGATCCATCTCAAGTGAAATGGTCGGTGGAAGGCAATATCGGTACAATTACTAGCAATGGGAAGTTTACTGCGCAAAATGCAGGTACTACTGGTAAAGTAATTGCAACGTTAGGAACGAAAAGTCATACTGCTACAGTGTCTGTAGCGAAGGCTGCTTTGTTTAAAGACATTCCAAATAATTATATGTATTATAAAGAAATTGAGTATTTAACGGCTAATAATATCATCACTGGACAAGCGGATGGCACATTTAGACCAAATGATAAGTTAACACGTGCCCATGCGGCGGTCATCATTAGTCGTGCCTTAGGCTTAAATACAGCTAATGTGAAAAATCCAAGCTTTAAAGATATTCCAGCTAACCATATGTACTATAAGCAAATTGCAGCTGTTGTGGAGGCGGGCATTATGAGTGGTCGAGAAAATAATACATTTGACCCGAATGCGACATTGACACGTGCACAAATGGCGAAAATTGTAGCATTGGCTTACGATTTAAAAGGTACAAGTAGCATTACATTTAAAGATGTAGCAAAAAATCATTGGGCCTACACGTATATCCAGCAACTAGCAGCGAATAAAATTACAACAGGTTATGATGGCAATATTTATAAGCCAAATGATGCGATTAGTCGAGCGCACTTCGGTCTATTCCTTTATAGAGCAATACATCAATAATAGATAGAAATTCAAAAGGTTAAAAGTTAGTAATTTATATAATTCTCTATAAAAAATAATGATATTAGTACTTTTTCATCACTAAACTACTGAGATTTTGCAGTAGAAAAGGGGAGTTTCGAATACTTTCGAGACTCCCCCCTTTTTTTTACTATTTTTAAAAAGATAGAAAATGTACAATTGTGGTATAATCTCAGTATTAAAAAGTAAAAGGATGTTTTTTAATGAAAATAGGCATTGTGGGGAATTACGGCAATGATAATAATGGTGATGAATCAATATTATACGGCATTCTTCAACAAGTAAAACAAACATTTTCGGTAACCAGTGATGACATTACCGTTTTTAGTAATAACACACAACAAACATCCGAGCGTTATGGGGTACATAGCTATCCATTGTATTACAGAAAGAGCAATTTAGTTAAAACGTTTATCCATACTTATAAGAACAATAAACAATATGTTTCAACATTTGACCTCCTCATTATTGGCGGTGGGGGTATTTTAATGGATTTTTATAAACGTGAGGCTCACCTGTATGGAGCGTATGCAATGATGGCCAAACAAAGTAATATTCCCTACATTATTTACGGATGTGGCGCAGGGCCACTTGATACGTTTTCTGGAAAAATTAGTATTCGTGCGATGTGTCGTTATGCGGCGAGTATCTCTGTACGTGATCCTCAGTCTAAAGAGCTTTTACAAAGTATTGGTGTAAAAAAGTCAATAGAAATTATCGGTGATCCTGCCTTTACATTAAAAGGGGTTCGCGATAATTACGCCGAAAAACCATTGAAAATAGGTGTGTCAGCAGTGCCATTTTATAATGCGAACTACTGGCCAGAGGGAGACCTTGAAAAATACAATGCGTACGTAACAAGCATGGCGAAAAATTTAGATCACGTCATCTCTGAGCACAATGTTCGTATTACATTTTTTGCTACGAAATTTCCGCAAGATGTGACGGTGACGAAGGATATTCAGAAAAAAATGCTACAACATGCGCATACAGAAATTATTGAGGAAAATTTGGTGCCAGAGCGACTACTCGAAGTTACTGGAGAGCAGGATATTGTTATTGGGACTCGTCTACACTCGCTTATTTTGGCAACGAATGCGGAAACTCCGATTATTGCGATATCTTATCATACAAAAGTACAGGATTTTATGTCTTTTGTAGGCGCTTCAGATCGTTGTGTTCAGATGCAGGATATAGCGGATGATGAGAAAGCTCTAGCCACACTAGTAGGCAAACTAAGTAGCAGTTGGGATCAAACAATTGCTGAGACGAAACAAATTGCTACACAAATTCATAAAGAGGCCATGTATGGTCAGGAATTAATGAAAAAGGCAGTGACACGTCTATGAAAAAAATACTCGTCATTAGTAATATGTATCCAACATCTAATCATTTATCATTCGGTATTTTTGTGAAAAACCAGGTCACAGCACTTGAAAAAGCTGGACTAGACGTTGAAATAGCAGTTAATTCAAACCCGGCAACAGGCAAGAAAAATACCATTACGAAATATGCTAAATGGGGCTTTTCTACGTTGTGGAAGGGCTTGAAAAATCGAAAGTCAATCGATGTCACGCATGCTCACTATGTTTTTCCGTCTGGTATGCTGTCACTACTATTAAAGAAAATGTTTGGAATACCGTACATTGTTACAGCTCATGGCGGTGACATCGAGCGCATGGCGAAGAAAAATACTAGAATCCGCAATTGGACAGCCAGCATTTTACGAGAAAGTAATCATGTTATCGCGGTTGGTCCTGTATTAGCGCAACAAATTGAACAAGACTTTAACATTGAACCCGACAAAATTTCTGTTGTTAGCATGGGTGTCAATCGTGAAGTATTCACAAAAGGTAAACAAGCTTTAGTACGTCAAGAACTTCAATTAGCCGAAGAGCCATTTATATTCCTATTTGTCGGGAATGTCATTAAGCAAAAAGGTGTAGAAGAACTTTTACAGGCGTTTCAAATGTTAAAAACAAAAGTAAATCGTCCAATCGAGCTAATAATTGTTGGTTCTAGAAGGGATGAAGGCTTTTTCCATTCTTTGCAACCATTAGTCAGTGAAGACGTCAAATTTATAGATCCACTAAAACAACAAGAACTAGTGAAGTGGTTCCAAGCAAGTGATGTCTTTGTATTACCATCTCATTTAGAAGGTTTTGGATTAGTGGCTTTAGAGGCTTTAGCAACAGATACACCAGTTATTGCTTCTAAGGTAGGTGGACTAGTATCACTGCTTGGTGAAGGCGCAGGGCATTTAATAGAGCCTGAAAACGCTATGGACTTGTCCGAGGAGATGCTGCGTGCAGTGAACACGCCAAAAGAACAATATATGAATCGTGTAGCAGTTGACAAGGTATTAGCCATTCACGATGAAAAAAATATAACAGCAAGATGTTTAGCGATTTATAAGTCAGCCATCAAAGGTAGGGATGACTTATGAATAAATTTATAAAAATTATAGGAGCCGTTGCGATTATTAATATTGTGGCTCGTGTATTTGGCTTTCTACGTGAGATGATTGTTGGTTACCAATATGGTAGTGGGCATACTTCCGACAGTATTTTCACTGCGTATATGATTCCTAACTTCTTATATTTAGTGGTTGGTGGAGCATTTACAACTGTTGTCATTTCAATTTATAACAGGGAAACAACAGACCGTGCATTATTCGTCAAACAATCATTTACAATTGTCCTTTTGACGGCTTCTATCATGACTTTGATAGGGATTGCATTTGCAAATCCGATTTTAGAAAGTTTTAATCAGGGGAAAATTGTTAGTGAAAATGATATAAAAGTAACGAAAGATCTTTATTTCTGGATGATGCCGTCATCTATTTTACTTGTTTTATCTTCATGGTATAGTGGTTTACTAAATGTTAATCAAAAATTTCATTTATCAAGTTTTGCGATTTTAATTTACAATGCAATATTCTTAGTGATTGCAGTTGTTTTATCGAATTTTATCGGGCCAATTGGCTATGGGATTAGTGCCTTAGCAAGTGCGGCAATAATGGTATATTTCTTAATTATTGGCTACCGTAAATTAGATACGTATAAGGTTGGTTTTTCGTTCGAACGAAATGTATCTTCGAAAGAGTTATGGATTATGGTAGTACCAATTATGCTTGGCGGCGCTACTATTCAGCTCTATGCATTACTACAGCGTTATGTTGCTGGATTATTATCATTAGAAGGAGCTGTATCATCTGTTAACTTTGCTTCAAAATTGATGCAATTTCCGCAGGCTATTTTAATAACTGCCGTAACAACAGTTATTTATCCGATTTTAAGTCTAAAAGAAGCCAATAATGATCATGCTTCTATAAAAAGCTTATACTCTAAAGGATTGCATTATTTACTCTTATTGCTGGTTCCGGTGACAATTTACTCTTACTTCTATGCAGAAAATCTCATACAGGTTGTTTTCGAATACAACAAATTCGATGCACAGTCAACGGCTAAAACAGCGCCAGTACTTGCTGTCTTCGTACTTTCTATGTATTTCCTTGCAGCAAACACGTATATTACACGCTTTTACTATGCCAAGGGCGATTCGATGGCACCAGTAGTATTTAGTCTACTTAATGTTTTTGCTGTTAATATTGCTGTGATCTTTTTACTGGTAGATTCTACAGGTGTGGTTTCTATTGCATGGGGTACGTTAATCAGTGCTATTGTGAATTTTTTCATGCTGATTATATATGCAAGTTTCAAGTACGATTTGAAAATGGGCATTTTCAGCAAAGAGTTACAATTTTTCAGAGCAATCCCACCGATGATTATTATCACAATTGTCATGTATTTTTCAAGCCATTATTTGGTGTTTGAATATAAGTGGGGTACTTTCATAGTTGGGCTTGTTATTTTTAGTGCAGTACTTGTAGGTTCTTACTTATTATTTGGCGTCAAGGAAGTAAAAGAATTTGCTGGTAAGCTGAAGAGGAAATTATTAAAGCAATAATAAAGAAGGAGGTATCTTAGCAGCGATTCTGAGATACCTCCTTTTCGATTATTAGCGTTTTTATAAGTCCTTGTGAGGCTTCTAGTATAAGGGAAATCTGTAACCTAACAACCATGGGAGGTGCTACTATAAAAAATTGTCATATTAATAATAATTTATAGTAAAAAATTAGGGCTTGTATTATAATGGATTTTGTGTCCCCCTAGTGTTGAATGGAGGATAATATGTACACGAATGGCGGATTAGATAGTATTTGGTGCATTCCATATTGTTATCATTGCGACAGATATAAAATTTTTGTAGCAAAAAAATGACGAATACATTGAATTGAATGCATCATGAATATTTCTACTATAGACTGAAATAAGGTGGGAAATATGGCAAGGGGCAGAAAGATTAATTCTAATGGTGAACGAAGTAAACAATTATTGCTTGAAAAAGCTGTAGAACTATTTTCTGAAAAAGGTTATCATGATACAAAAATTAGTGATATTGTAAAATTAGCTAATTTAACACAACCTACATTTTATTTGTATTTTAAAAGCAAGCAATCTCTTTATAATGATCTGAATAAGAGATTTCAACGAGACTTTAACGAAATATTGAATGAACATTCTGAATATTCAGTGGATGAAGTAGAAAGGGGAATAGACGGCTTTATTAAAATAATTGAGCAAAAGTTATGTTTGTTATTCGTTTACATTATTGAGAATCCCAAGTTAACGAAAATTGGCCTTTTTGAATCTGAACAGGCATGCGACATTAAATCGCAACTTTCACAACAGATTATTCATCTTATTTACCGTCATGATTGCGAACGTTTTTTTCAACTAATCGGAGTAGATTTAAAAACATTGGCTGATTGCTTAGTAGGCTCATTTGAGCGTCTAATAGTAACGAATTTGCTGGAACAAAAAAGAAAGCCAAGTGAGCTAGCAAAAGATTTAGTACATTTGTATTTTATTAGAAAAGATAAGTACGATAGCATACAGGCATAATTTCAGCTTGAAAATTGAAAGTCCTTAAATAATTTTGTACATTAAAAAAATCCCTTCTCCTTTAAAGTTTACGCTTTTTAAAGGAGAAAGGGGTTTTTAGTTTTCTACAGCTATGCGAAGATAAATGCCCTTCTGAAGCTTGTCACCTGATGGTTTTTGAACAGTTGGATGTACTACAAGCATATATTCTTGCCCTTTGTTTAAAGGTTTAGCGGGTGTAACGAGTAAGGAGCTTCCTTTATCAGCTTTTGTGGTAATAGGAATTTCATTGCCACCTAAAGCGATAAGTTGTACGCTGCCTTCAGGAATTGGTGTTGAGAAGGCTTGTGAGAATTTAACTGTAAATGTTTTCGTAGTTGGTACATTTTTTAAGTTTGTTAACTCTTGATAGTCTATATATTGTGTTTTGATGGCATCATAATGCGCTTGAAAAATTGGTGCAGTGTTTGTTGGTATATTTGGTTTAACGCCAATTTCATTTATGATATTGCCAGCAGGACCTGTAAATTTACCGACAGTAAGCTTTAAGTAGCTGCCATCTTGCAATTCGTAAAAACCTTGCATGGCACCTTTGCCATACGTTGTTTCACCATATAATATAGCTGCTTGTTGATCTTGTAAGGAAGCTGCAAGCATTTCAGATGCACTTGCGCTATAACGATTCACAAGTATACGTGTATCTGCTGGGAATTTTACGTTTTGATGAGTAGCACGCACTTCATAAGAGGCATGAGCTTCTTGTAATAAATAGGCGATTCTCGCTTTTGGAAATAAGCCAGTAAGTTGTTCAGCAGTCGTAACATAGCCACCACCATTGTTTTGTAAATCTAATATAAAGGAAGTAGCGCCACGTTGCTTTAATTGGATGAGGGCATCCTTAACTAATTTCGCACCGTCTTCTGAAAAAGATGACATGACAATATAACCGACATCTCCAAATAGTAACGCAGATTCTACATTTGGTAGTGTAAACTTCTTACGAGTGATTGTTTTTGTTGAAGTAGTGCCGTCATCATGTAAGAGTGTTATATTAACTTGTGAACCTTCTTCACCAATAAGAAGTGAAGAGACTTCTTGTGTAGAACGTCCAACGATAGACTGATTGTTGATAGCGATAATGGTATCACCAGCCACAACACCAACTGCTGAAGCACCACCTTCATCAATTACCTGTAAAATATGAATGCCGTCTTCATGTTCTTCGATGACTACACCAATACCAATTGTGGATAGGTTGATACTATTCATGAAGTCTTCAAATTCCTGCTTTGTAAAATAGGTTGAATATGGATCCAACATGCCGATGATTTCTGGGATTGTTTTCGCGTTCTGTAAATTGCCACTCATAGTACCAACATAGTTTTCTGCGATAATTTCCTTTATTTCTCCTACAAGCTGTTCATTGTTTCCCGCAGAAGCAGTAGTGGATGGAAAGATGTAAAAACTAAGAATAAACACCAAAGACCACAATGCTTTTTTCATAAGACACCTCATTTCTAATTCCCTTTATTATACATGAATTGCCATATCAGCGAATACAAAAAAGACACGTCAGTAAATGAAAGACATGTCTTTTAAGCATTTATTTTTTCTTAAAAATTTTATGGAGGATAAAGCCAATGATGGCGCCCACTATTGCAGGTACGAGCCAGCCAAGGCTCTGTTCATACAATGGTAATAATTTTAAGAGATTTTCATAGGGAACTAGTTTAATATCCATTAGTTTTAAGCCATCGTAAAGACTAACCATAAATGTTGGGATTAATGCTAATATATAAACAATTTGTCCACCTTTAAAGAAGTTATCTACAAGTGATAATACCATCAATACCATTGCTAATGGATAGATAATTAACAGTACAGGTAGAGATGTATTTATAATTGTAGTTAATCCAACATTTGTGATAGCTAAACTGACAATCGTGAATACTATTAAAAATACTTTATAAGAAATTTTTGGGAAAAGTTTGTTGAAAAACTGTGCATTGGCAGTAAGCAAACCGACTGCAGTAGAGACGCAAGCTAGCAAAATTGTAAGTGATAAAACAATACTTCCTAGATCACCAAAAAGTACATCTGCTGACTTTGCAATGATGGTACCACCATTATTAGATACACCAATAGCATCTATACTTGTATTACCTATATAGCCAAGTGAAATGTACACAAAAGCTAAACCAATTGCAGCAACGATACCTGCAAAAATCGTTGTTTTGACTTGTTTTTTAGTATCAGACATACCCATGTCTCGTAATGCTTGTAAAATAACAATCCCAAAAACAAGAGCACTCAGTACATCCATCGTTAAATAACCTTGAACAAAGCCTTCAGCAAAAGGTGAAACGGTATAGTTCCCAACCGCAGTACCTGGTTCGCCTAATGGTGTTACGAAGCTTTTTACAGCTAGTAATAAAATAACTAACAGGAGTGCAGGCGTTAAAATCTTTCCTACACGATCTACAAGCTTGGAAGGATTAATAGATAAATAGAGTATTAACGCAAAAAATAACACAGAAGTTATGAATAGTGGAGCCCAGTGCTCTGATGCTGCTTCTGAAAGAAACGGTGCAATTCCGATTTCATAGGACACAGAGCCTGTACGAGGTACTGCGAAAAATGGTCCAATGGCAAGATAAACAATCGAAGTGAATATAATACCGAAAATTGGGTTAACACGATTAGCGAGAAGTTGTAAATCTCCTCCTGCTTTGGCAACAGCGACGATAGCAAGTAGTGGCAAACCAACACCGGTTATTAAGAAACCAATCATTGCCGTCGTAATATGTTCGCCGGCTTGTTGACCTAGTAGTGGAGGGAAGATAATATTTCCTGCACCTAGGAATAGTGCAAATAGTAGTAAACCTACAGCTAGATTCTCTTTGATGAATTTCATAAAAATTAAAAACTCCTTTATTATTGAAAAGATTAAACTTTCTAAAAATTTTAAATACAGAAGTGTATGTTATCATATGATCGATAATCGTGCAACGAGATAGCTATTGCTAAGACGTCGGATTCTGTAGTATTTTATAGGATTGATAATTTGTTTGAAAAATAGTCAGTATTTCCGATTTCTGAATACGCAAATCTTTAGTATGATAGACACACAAGGAAATATTCTAGCATGAACGGAGGCAATTTGATATGCAAAAGTCAAAAAAATGGAGAATTCTTGCTTTAAGTACTATTGCTACTTCATTTTTCGCATTACAAACAGCAGAGGCAGCGACATATACAGTACAAAAAGGTGATACTTTATCCAAAATCGCCCAAAACCATCAAGTGAGCATTCAAGATCTAAAAAAATGGAACAATCTATCGAAAGATACGATTTATGTTGCACAAAAACTAGAGATTACTAAACTGGCTAATGGTGAAGCTGTAAAGCCTTCGAAACCAACAACACCGGCACAACCAACTATAGTTGCACATACGGTAATTAAAGGTGATACGCTTTCTAAAATTGCAAAACAATATAATGTAACACTCAATGATATTAAAAAATGGAATGGATTAGAGAAAGATATAATTTATATTGGACAAGTGTTAAAGATTTCTCCAGTAGCTGTCATACCTGAGGGTGATACAATACATAATCCTGTGACTCCGGATACGGGTACATCATCAACAGAAACGACCAAAGATCCTACTGCTAATGGACAAGCTATTTATAAGAAAGTAGTCGAGACTGCCAATAAAATAGTTGGGACACCTTATCTATATGGGGGTAACACACCAGAAGGGTTAGATTGCAGTGGATTTATTTTCTATGCATTTAACCAAGGTGGTTTAAAGATTGGCAGAGACAGCAGTGAAGGTTATTATGCTAGTAGTACCACTCAAGTGAAGAATCCAATAGCTGGAGATTTAGTGTTTTTCGAGAATACTTATAAAGAAGGTATTTCTCATATGGGTATCTATCTTGGTAATAATAAGTTTATTCATGCAGGGACTGAAGGTGTTGAAATTTCTGATGTTACGTATTCTTACTGGTCCAGTAGATTAGTAGCATATAAACGATTCGATATAGTGAAATAATAAATAGACGATCTCTGCTACATGTTGAGATCGCCTTTTTATTGATTGGAAAAAGACCACTGTTCGCTGATAGTATTGTGGGAATCGCTGATAGAGTTTTGATTACCGATGATAGAAATGTGAATAACACGGATAAAAGGTTGAGCTCCACCCAATTATAGATTTCGCTGAGAAGACCAATTAGGCACATAAAAACTCCCCCTTAGGTAAGAAGAAAGGGGGAGTTTTAATAATTATTGTGTTACACGTGCTGTCCAGCGAGAAAGGTCGGCACCTTTGGGATTCACTAATTGTGATGGGAAAATAAACGTCCAAGGCTTCGTTGAATTTGGTTGGACTGTCAAGATAGGGTCCATGTTAAATGAGCCTTTAGCTATTTGTATGCCTCTTGCATCAATAATTTCTATAGGTAGTAGTTCTAGGTTGATAGCTTTACTATGACCATTACGAATAAAGATAGAAACATTTAAACTTCCGTTATTCGCGAATTTAGCTTGTAAGCCTGTGAAATTAACTTCTGTTTCACCTAATTTAGGTAGAGTTTTTACGATTTTCGCAAGTTCTTCTTTCTGTTCAGCAGGTAATTGTTCTTCCCAAGTAGGATCTAATTCTAATTGATGATCACGTAAAGAGACTAGGTTAAAGGCAATTTTCCAGCCGTCTTCAGGAACTTCATTTACTTTTATTGTTGATTTTTCAAATTCAAATACCCAAGGGCGAGCACTTTCAGCAGGAATGGTTCCCAATGCTTTAAAATCGAATTTTTTCGATGCTATAAGCTCATCATCTTTATCCATAATGAATAATTCAATTTCTCCAAGTTCAATTGTCTCCGGTAAAGACGAGCGGAAAAATGCACGAACGAGCCAATTTCCTGAACGAGGCTCTTCATCAATACTAATAGAAGAAAGCGATAATTGATTTGGCTTTAATGGTTCTAACTCATTGGCTAAGAAGTTAAAAATATATTTTTGTTCTTGTGGAACGTCCCATTCTGGATGGAACGATAATTTTGTTACGACATCACGATTATCACCGTTATTAGAAGAATCATTTCTTAATATTTCGTTAGAGTCAATTGTGTTTTCTTGAACGACTTTGTCTGATTTTTTAAAGAATGAAAATAAGCCCATTATTGTTGTTCCCCCTGTTCAGCTTCAATCATCTTCATGAAGCCTGTTATTTCTATAATAATAGAACGGCGTAATTCTTGGAAATTCTTCCCGAACAATTCAAGTCCCTCACGCTGATAAACTCGCATAGGGTCTTCTTGTTGGTAATGACGTAAGCCGATTCCTTCTTTTAGATGCGCCATTGATTCTAAATGTTTCACCCAGCCGCTATCAATATAGCTAAGCATTACTTGGGGAATAACAGCCATGACACGGTCATTTTTAGCAAATTTTTCTATTTTTGCAGATAATTCATCAACTGGCTCTTGCAGTGAATCTAAAATAGGAATTACTTTTCCTACTTCTCTATCAATTGTGACCGGTGACAGGAAAAGACTATTTAATGACCTTTCCATCTCATCATAGTCCCATTCTACAGAAGGTAATTCATCTGGCGCTGCATCACGTACCGCAAAATCGACTGTTTCATAAAACATTTGTTTCAATTGTTCTATTAAATCTTCACCGGCTAAAATCTTGTCGCGTAGACCGTAAATCACTGTACGTTGATCATTGATAACATCATCTAATTTTAAATTGTACTCGCGCATACCGTATTGTGAACCTTCAACAATGCGTTGTGTGCGGTCGATAAGTTCTTGTACATCTTTGTTTTGGATTACGTCATTTTCATCTGCAATCATTTTGGCAGAGAATTTTTCAACATCTTCTTTTGCGTAACGACGGAACATATCATCTTCAATAGAGAGAATAAAGTGGCTTTCGCCAATGTCACCTTGACGACCTGAACGACCGCGAAGCTGATTATCAACACGGCGGCTTTCATGCTTTTCAGTACCGATAACATATAGACCACCAAGTGCATGTACGTCTTCACCTAGCACGATATCTGTACCACGACCAGCCATATTTGTTGCGACTGTAATACGGCCTTTTTGACCTGCTTCAGATATTAGTTCGACTTCTTGTTCAACTGTTTTCGCGTTTAATAATTGGAATTTTAACCCTTCCTTTTTCAAATAATCTGCCACAGTTTCAGATTGTAGAATAGAAGTGGTACCGATTAAAATAGGTTGGCCTTTTTCATGACGACGTTTAGCCTCAGCTGCCACATATTTATATTTAGCTTCTTGTGATTTGAAGATCATGTCAGGCTGATCGACACGTTGACGTGGACGATTTGTTGGAATTTGAATAACTTCCATTCCGTACACTTCTCGTATTTCCTTTTCCTGTGTTTTCGCTGTACCCGTCATCCCAGAAAGCCTCGGATACATACGGAAATAGTTTTGAATTGTAATTTGTGCTTGCGCTTTGTTTTCTTCAGTAATTGTTACACCTTCTTTAGCTTCAATAGCTTGATGCAAGCCATCAGAAAGTGAACGACCCTCTAAAATACGACCTGTGAACATATCTACAAGTTCAATTTTGTCATCTTTAACAATATAGTCAACATCGCGTTTAAACATAACGTGAGCACGAACAGCTTGAATAACATAGTGATAAAGAGTTTGGTGTTCGAGGTCATAGAGATTATCAACATTGAATGCAGCCTCGACCTTTTCAATACCTTTATCTGTTAAAGACGTAGCTTTTGTCTCATCGTCAAAATCATAGTCTTCTTCTTCTTTGAAGCGTTTAGCGAGCATTGAAGCAATGCGGTGTAGTTCATCGTTCGCAGGCATTTTACCAGCAATAATAAGTGGTGTTTTTGCTTCATCGATTAGTACACTATCAACTTCATCGATAATAGCGAAGTGGTAGGCACGTTGAACTTTATCAGCCAAGCTATGTGCCATGTTATCACGCAAGTAGTCGAAACCAAATTCAGTACCGACACCGTATGTAATATCTGCATTATAGGCTTGTTTTTTTGCCTCTGGCTCCATCATTGGCACGTTTAAGCCAACTGTTAGGCCAAGGAAACGGTGAATTTGTCCTACAAGTTCAAAGTCACGCTTGGCAAGATAATCATTTACCGTAATGACATGAACACCTTTGCCTTCTAATGCGCGTACATAAGATGGAAGTGACGCGACAAGCGTTTTCCCTTCACCTGTAGGCATTTCGGCAATATTTCCTTCAGTTAGTACTAGACCACCAATAAGTTGTACATCAAAATGACGCATACCTAATACACGTTTTGAGGCTTCGCGTACGACAGCAAAGGCGTCAGGGATGATTGATGTAATTGGCTCACCTTGTTCTAAACGATCCTTGAAAATAAAAGTCATTTCTTTTAACTCATCATCTGACTTGTTGACATAATTTTCTTCAAGATTATTAATCTGCGCTACTATTTTATAGTAGCGTTTTAGTTGACGAGCACTTGTTAGCTCGTTGTTACGTTTAAAAATTGAGAACATGAATTTACGCTCCTTTAATGTTGTCTAAATGCTAGACACTTCATTATTCTATCAAATTTTACGAATGGTGACTACATTTGACATACAGCACACGGACATAATAATAAGGAAATATGTCATTTGTGAAATGGTGGAAAATAAATAGAAAAAGTATATTTCATTGCTTGTTCGTGCTATAATCAAAATGGTTTTAAATGTAGATTATTTTTTTTGAGGAGGAGAGACATGCTTTATGTGTCTTTAATAGCAGCATTCGTTGCTTCCATTTTGTTAACTCCACTAGTTAAACGTTTAGCGTTCAGAATAGGTGCCGTTGACGCGCCGAACTATCGAAAAGTACATGCGAAAATTATGCCGAGACTTGGCGGATTGGCAATTTTCCTTGCGTTTTTAATTGGAGTGGCTATGCTATATCCGTATTTAATAAACGCACTACCTAGGTTGAAGATTAGTGAATATGGTTTAATTGCAATTATTATCGGAGCTACCATTATCGTAGCTACAGGTGTTGTTGATGATATGCGTGAAATATCGGCCAAGGCGAAAATGCTTGGCCAACTGATTGCTGCACTAATTGTTATTTTTGTTGGTGGTATTCAAATTGAATTTATCAATCTACCATTTTTTGGTGAGTTAGATTTTGGCTTCTTAAGTATTCCTTTAACGATTCTGTGGATTGTTGGTATTACAAATGCCATTAATTTAATCGATGGCTTAGATGGTCTAGCTGCAGGTGTATCATCGATTGCTCTCATTACACTGGCTGGTATGGCGATAATCATGAACAATATGTTTGTATTAGCGATTGCAGCCATTTTAGCAGTAGCAACAATTGGTTTCCTATTTTATAATTTCCATCCAGCGAAAATTTTTATGGGCGATACCGGCGCATTATTCCTTGGTTTTATGATATCGGTATTAGCATTACTAGGTTTTAAAAACGTAACAGTTATTTCGTTCATTATCCCAGTTATTATGCTAGGTGTACCGATTTCTGATACATTCTTTGCCATTATTCGTCGAGTACGTATGAAGAAAAAGTGGTCAGATCCAGATAAATCCCATTTACATCACCGTTTATTGGATATGGGCTTCACTCATCGTCAAACAGTTCTCATTATTTATGGTATTGCGATGATGTTCGGATTAGCCGCTATCATCTTCTCGATGGCAAAATTATGGGGTGCAATTTTACTGGTAGCTGTTATTTTAACGGCCATTGAAATTTTTGTTGAAGTGATAGGATTGGCAGGTAAAAACTATAAACCGCTGTTGAATTTTGTGCGGATATTTAATAAATAAACACGGAGAAAACAATCATGCGCTATGTGTATGATTGTTTTTTTTTATGGTTAGGAGGAGGCGAGTGTAATGTCTGGTTGGTTGTGTATAAAACCTCAGGTAAATGAGAGATACGCTCGGGAGAACAACAGTACAGCGCAGATAGAATGCAAAAGGCATTGGAAAAAAGAGTCAAACATAAATTGTTACATAAAAAAGCCTTTCCACCATCAAGTTTGATGTTGGAAAGGCTTTTGATGTTTATTGTGCTGATTCATTTGTGGAGGGATCGTCTTCGCCAGCTGCGTTATCTTTACCCGTATTACCACTAGTTAGGCTAGACGAAGATTTATTTAAGTTGAGATGGTTTTTGAGTGTACTTGTTACTTCATCTACTGATTCTTGATTTAATTGATAAAAGTATATGCCTGTTGACATATCATCCGTACCATCTAGCGTTAATGAGTCTATACGTGGCATACCTTGCGTTAAATAAGATAGGAAAGATTTCATTTCACTAAATGTCATGTCGGTTTTCATATTATCACCGATTGCTTTAATGACATCATCATATTTTGAAATGGCGCCAACTGTAGCCACTTGTTTAATAATCGCTGTTAAAATTTCTTGTTGACGTTTACCACGTTCAATATCACTATCTTGCTTACGTGTACGAGCAAGTGCGAGTGCTTCACTACCGTTTAAATGTTGTAAGCCAGGTTGTAAGTTGATTGAATTGCGATCGAATTCATCCTTCTCATGTAAGACATATGGTACCTTTGCCTCGATACCACCTAATGCATCAACAACATCGATAAAAGCATTGAAGTTCATACGTACATAATAATCAATTGGAATATCTAATAAACCTTCAACGGTTTCAATTGTAGAAAGTGTACCACCAAACGCATGTGCATGGGCAATTTTATCTTTATATCCTACGGAAGGAATATAAACGTAAGAATCGCGAGGGATGCTTAGCATTTTAATCGTCTTCGTTTTATTGTTTAGCGTTGCTAAAATGAGCGCATCTGAACGCGAGTTTTCAGAACCTTGACCTCGATTTTCACTATCATCTACACCGACAAATAAAATGGAAACATTATCATGCACAGGTTCTACTTTTTCTTCACGTAGTGTAGAAACTTCTCGACCTTCTAATACCTCGTGCGCTGAGTCTGCTGCATGTTTAGCCTGCTTCGTGATGTAGACACCGTAAGCAGTGACACAAATTAGTAAACTAGCAACGAGTAGTAAAGCTACTTTGATAATTAAGGAAGCTTTAGATGACCTCTTTTTCTTTTTTAAATTGTTTCTTTTCATAATTTATATATTCTCCTCTAACTTTTGGGAATAATGAAGCAATTAACCTTACCTCTTCAATACGTGGGGACGAACGCATAAAATTATTTAATTCAGTAAAGCTATTAGTGTGTAGGTGAAAAATGTGATAAGAGCTAATGTTAGTAAACTATATTAATGTGATAACTACTAAGTGTTACATTACGCAACATGGATTTAGTTCAAAACTTGGGTCTAATTACGCTTATCGTGTAACTGATAAAATAGCTCAACATTAAAATTATACTATGGACATTCCATATTCGACAATTAAAAATATTTATTTCACAACAAATTCGATAAATTGTACATCCTCGAAAGTGATTTTTGCTTGTCCGTTTGTTAATTCGGTTACCCAATTTCGGAATAAATTTTCTTGCTCTTTTAGCACAGAGACAATGATTTCGACACCTTCTAGGTAGCGGATTTCTTCTAATGTATAGGAAGAACTACGAATCTCGTTTTCTACTTTTCCTAGCCATGTGTAGTCGATGGCAATTTTTATAATATGATGTAACTTCCGTTCGACAACTTGTGCAGCGAGTAAGCCTTCAGTTGTTGCTTTTCCATATGCACGAATAAGACCGCCGCCGCCTAGCTTTATGCCACCGAAGTAACGTGTAACGACAACGACCGTATCCTTTAGACCTTGTTTTTTCAATACTTCTAACATTGGGACGCCAGCTGTGCCACTAGGTTCCCCATCATCATTCGCCTTTTGAATATGATCATGTGCCCCAATTATATAAGCTGAGCAATTATGTGTGGCATTATGGTGTGATTTTTTTATACTTTCAATAAAAGTAATTGCATCCTCTTCTGTCTCTGCACGTTCTATATAAGTGAGAAAGCGTGATTTAGAAATAATGATTTCGCTTTCTCCATATCCTTTAACAGTTAAATAGTTTTCTCTCATATATGTCATTCTCCTTTAAAAATAGGGTTGTATTCTATAATTTTCATAAAGAAAAAGCATTAAATTTTATGATTGTGATGCTATAATAGGAATAGACTTATGAAATTGGTCTTTCAAAATAGTATGTAATCATAAGGACATTAGACTGGGGAGTACACTATGTTTTCAAATGATACCTTCGATTTAGAGTCGCTTGATGGCGTATTTAATCGAATGTTAGAGACAATAATGAGCTCCAAAGATGATATCTTCATTATAAGCGAACAAAGTCGTTTAAGCTTTGAAGATATGCAAAAAGAGCTAGAAATTGTACGAAAACAAATATCAATAGTTATCGATGAAGGCGATGCTTTAGAAAAAAGTACGCAGCTTGCGAAGCAAAGACTTGTGTTAGTGAGTAAAGCATTTGATAATTATACCGAAGAACAAGTTAGAGATGCATATGAAACGGCACATGATTTTCAAGTGAAACTATCAGTCATTAAAACACAAGAAAAGCAATTACGCGACAAAAGAGATGACTTAGAGAGAAGATTAAGAGGATTACTCGATACGATTGAACGTGCTGATCATATTGTCAATCAAGTGAATGTCGTTTTAAATTATTTAACATCGGATTTAAAAAATGTTGGGTTAGCGCTTGAACAAGCAAAAATGAAGCAGGATTTTGGTATCCGTATAATCGCTGCACAAGAAGAAGAGCGGAAACGATTATCAAGAGAAATTCATGATGGACCTGCTCAAATGTTGGCCAATGTATTAATGCGCACTGATTTAATTGAAAGAACGTATCGTGAAAAGGGCATTGAAAATGCTTTGGCGGAAATAGCTGATTTAAAGAAAACGGTGCGTAACGCATTATCTGAAGTGCGTCGTATTATTTACGATTTACGACCAATGGCGCTCGATGATTTGGGCATTATTCCGACATTAAAGAAATATTTGTCGACAGTGACTGAATATAATCCTGGTGTCGAAGTTCATTTCCAATCAAGAAGCACCGAACAACGTATTCCTTCAAACTATGAAGTATCCATTTTCCGTTTAGTGCAAGAATGTGTAACCAATGCCATGAAGCACGGGAAATGTAAGGATATATGGGTCAAGCTCGAGTGGTTGCCCAATGCGGTAAATATCGTCGTAAAAGATGATGGCGTAGGATTTGATCCTCGCGGCGTCAAAGACCATTCTTTTGGTATTTTAGGTATGCGAGAACGAATTGAAATCTTAAATGGTACAATCTCAATTGATAGTGAGATAAATCGAGGCACAACGGTCCTATTTAAAATTCCGTTAGAAGTAGAGTGAAGCAATTTGTTGCAGAAATTTAGGGGGTAAAGACTTATGACGAAGATTATTATTGTAGACGATCACCAGCTATTCCGTGAAGGGGTAAAACGTATTTTAGATTTTGAAGATACGTTTGATGTAGTTGCTGAAGGTGACGATGGTACAGATGTAGTAAACTTATACGCAGAAAATCAACCAAATGTGGTATTAATGGATATTAATATGCCAGGCAGAAATGGTGTAGAAGCAACAGCAGATTTAATTGCAGAATTTCCAGATGCAAAAGTAATCATGCTATCCATTCATGATGATGAAACTTACGTTACTCATGCACTGAAATCAGGTGCACTTGGTTATATGTTAAAAGAGATGGATGCTGACGAAATCGTAGAAGCCATTAAAGTAGTGGCGAACGGCGGTTCTTACCTACATCCAAAAGTAACGAAAAATTTAGTAGCAGAATTCCGACGTCTTTCTGAACATGAAAACAAAGGTAACTTCCATCAAACAGAAATTCGCCGTCCATTCCATCTATTGACGAAACGTGAATGTGAAGTATTACAACTATTAACAGATGGTCAATCAAACCGTACAATTGGTGAAACATTGTTTATCTCTGAAAAAACAGTAAAAAACCACGTTTCAAGCATTTTACAAAAAATGAATGTGAACGACCGTACGCAAGCTGTTGTAACAGCTATTAAAAACGGCTGGGTTGAAGTACGTTAATTGCATAGTATAGGAATAAAAGCTGTATTTAAAAGCTACTTTAAAGATGAAGTAGTTTTTAAAGCAGTTTTTTCTCTTTATGCAGCAAATATTTCTTTGATAAGGTCTTCGGATGCAATTACGCAGAGGCGCAATTGATGTGCAACATTTTATAGCTTATAGCGTCATAAGAAAGATGTAACAACTAAAAGTTGAAAATGCGCAACAAAATTCCTACGAAAGCATTTATATGCTACAATATTGCGCGGGAGGTTTTAAGATGTTAAAGAAAAGTATTCTAGCAGTTTTAACCTTATTTGTGTTAACTGCATGTGGTAATAAAAATGATGAGTTAAGTGCAGAAGAGCGTGACCAAGTTATAGAGGATGGTACAGTAGGCTTTGAAATGATGGGTGGAGACATAGAAAAAGCTAAAAATGTGCCAGCCGGAGATGAAAAAGCAATTCTAGCGGCATTTGATGAATATATTGCAGCTCTAAATGCTGAAGAAATCGGTCGTTATATGCAAACAATATCGAAGGACCCAAAAGGTTTTAATTATGATGAAGATAAAACATATGCAACTGAAGTTTTCGACCAGTTTGACATTAAGCGTGACGTGGCCAATGTAACCATAGCGAAATATGAAGAAAAAGAAGCTCAGGTTTTTGCAAACATGACAATGCACTCTCTACAAATTGAGACGAATGTTGAACATGAAAGTGCTGGGCGTCAGGTAACGGTTTTTGTCAAAGAGGATGGAGATTGGAAAGTAACGAGCGTCTTTTATATTGGAGACGACACAAAATCAAGCACGGGCAAGTAGAACAAGGGGAATTTAATTCCCTTTATCATACATAGGTAATTAATGAATGTGAAATTTCAGCTTTATTCGACAAAATTTCTTGTGGAATAAGACTAAACCTCGCGGATGTTACAAATTTTGATGGTGTGGATTGTACAAGCCAAATCAAAGTCTGAACAAGATTACCCGCACAGGTAAAATTGATTTCACATTCATTTCTTTTTACTGTAAACTATGGAGCATAGGAGAGTGGACATGGATGAGGACGGCAATCGTAACAGACAGTACTGCATATATTACGCCTGAGGAACGTGCACGCTTAAACATTCGTATGATTCCATTAAGTGTAAACCTCGCAGGCGAATTATTTGCAGAAGAAATTGATATCACGGCATCTGAATTTTATGATAAAGTACGTAGTACAAAGGAATTTCCGAAGACAACGCAGCCACCAGTAGGAGAGTTTGCGTCGCTCTTTGAAGAACTGGCAAAGGATTATGACGAGGTAGTATCCATACATTTATCAAGTGGTATAAGCGGTACATATCAAGGGGCGGTCCAAGCAGGCGAAATGGTGGAAGACTTTGATGTGTACACATTTGACAGCGAAATTTCTTGTGCTGTCCAAGGTTTTTACGTATTACGCGCAGCGGAAATGGCTGCACAAGGCTTTTCGGCAAAAGAAATACTTGCGGCATTAGCGGAAATGCAGCAGTATATTCGTGCTTACTTCATTGTAGATGACTTAGCGCACTTACAACGCGGAGGGCGTCTGTCTGCAGCAGCGGCATTAATTGGTGGCTTATTACAAGTAAAGCCAGTTCTACATTTTGTGGACAAGGTGATTGTGCCATTTGAAAAAATTCGCACACGTAAAAAGGCATTAAAGCGAGCGGAAGAACTGTTAGCGCAAGATGCTAGCAAATACGAGGCAATGGATGCTGTGGTCATTCACGGCAATTGCCAAGCAGAGGCTGAAGAATGGATGGCACAGCTTGCTACAAGCTACCCGAATGTAAACTTTAAATTAAGCTATTTCGGCCCAGTAATCGGCACACACTTAGGTGAAGGTGCGATGGGGCTAGGCTGGACGAAAAAATAATTTCGATGTGAAGACAGTCTCTACAGATTATTGTAGAGACTGTTTTTTTATTTGTTTATTGGTGAAATCGCTGATAGCATGTCGAACATCGCTGATAGCAAAGCAAGAATCGCTGATAGATGAATAATCATAAGTAGAAAGGAGCTAAACAATATGAAATACAGAGGATGGTTATTACCACCTGCATTAAGAGATTTTCATGAGGGACGAATTTGGCTAAGGGAACATTCACCAATCGCAGAACACAATATGAAACGGACAATCGAACGAAACTACTTTACTATAATAGAAGGTATTCAAAAAACACCGTATTTAAAATGCAATCGATGCCATAACGATGACCCCCAGCAATTTACGACGTTTGACTGTTCAAAATGTCAGCAGCTATGCGTCTATTGTAGACATTGCCTTACTATGGGGAGAGTTAGCAGTTGTACACAATTAGTGAAATGGAGAGGTCCACAAGCCATAAGACAAACAAGGCATTCATTAGACTGGACCGGGCAATTTACAGAACTTCAACAGCAGGCGGCCGATGAAGTGCTAGAAAGTGTGAAAGCAAAACGATCGCATCTCATACATGCAGTGTGTGGAGCTGGTAAGACGGAGTTGCTTTTTCAATCTGTTCATTATGCATTGCAAAATGGCTTACGAGTATGTATTGCCACGCCGCGAACAGATGTGGTGTTAGAATTATTTCCACGCTTTCTGAAAGTTTTTCCACAAACGACGATTCATGCATTATATGGTGGTGCTCCACAGCAACAAGGTTACGCCCAACTTGTCATGGCCACGACGCATCAGCTATACCGTTTTGAGCAAGCTTTTGATGTCATGATAGTCGATGAAGCCGATGCGTTTCCCTTTATATTTGATGAAACCTTACAAAGAGCTGTGCAAAAAGCAAAAACTGCCGAGGCTCCCATTCTATTTGTGACAGCAACCCCATCACAAAAATTACTGAACCGGCATCAAAACACTGGCTATTCTTTTATTCCAAAGCGTTATCATAATCAACCGTTGCCGGTGCCGCGTTTCAGTTCGTTATGGGGCTATGAAAAAAAGTTGAGAAAAGGCATGATTCCGTTGAAGCTAAAAAAATGGACAGCAGATCGACTTACACAAAAAGAGCCATTTCTTATTTTTTTACCAAAAGTTGAGTTGTTGGATATTGCCATCTCAATTTTTCAAGTATTACATTCGGATATATTGTCGGTTCATGCAGAGGACCCCGAACGTAAAGAAAAAGTACTTAAGCTACGCAATGAAGAAATTCCGGGATTATTAACGACAACTATTTTAGAAAGAGGTATCACCATAAAAAATGTACAGGTTGCTGTCGTCGGGGCGGAATCTTCTATTTTTACATCAAGCGCGCTGATTCAAATTGCAGGTCGTGTTGGACGGAATAAAGCTTTTGCAGATGGCGATATTGTATTTTTTCATCATGGCATTACAACAGAAATGGATGAGGCGCGAGCAAAGATACAATATAACAATAAGATAGGATTCTCACTATGAATAAAACAGAAACGCATTGCTTACTATGCGCACAGCCTCTGCAATCAGTACCTTCATGGAAAATACTTTTAACCAAACAATTCCCACCGTGCATTTGTGAAAAATGCGCTTCACGATTCGAACATTCTCCTACCACAACAGCATTGTATCAATATAATGACGCCATGAAGGATTATTTGCATCACTATAAATTCCTTCAAGATGTGGCACTTGCCAAAGTATTTCGTCAGGAGCTACATCGGCAATTCAAACATGAAAAGTCGCCTATTATACCAATCCCCATGCATCCCTTAAAACAAAAAGAACGCACCTTTTCCCATATGGAGGAGCTACTAAAAGCGGCGAAAATCCCCTATACACAACTATTAGAAAAAACGACGACAGAAACACAAAGCTCGAAAAATAGAGAGGAACGATTACAAACGGCACCGATCTTCCAATTATTACCTGGCGTAAGTACAGAGTATAAAGAATATGTCCTATTTGACGATATACAAACTACAGGAACGACATTACGACATGCCACAGAAATTCTACTACAAGCTGGTGCCAAAAATGTTCGTAGTTTCACTTTAATTAATGGATGAAAATAAAAAAGCATCATGTATAATAGATAGAGCAAATTGTATAGTATAATTTAGCCAATTTATCCCGCAATAACGGTCAGTAAGACGCCCACCTTCAGTTGAAAGATTAGGCGGTCGATCAACTGACCGTAAAAGCCGGATTGGTTCAACTAACAATCAGTGGGGATGAAGAACACACCCCACTGATTGAAGTTTCGCTTTATCCCGCAGTAACGGTCAATAAGACGCCTAATTTCAGTGGAAAGATTAGAGGGGCGATTAACTGACCGTAAAAGCCCGATTGGTTCAACTAACAATCAGTGGGGATGAAGAACCCCCCACTGATTGAAGTTTCACTTTATCCCGCAGTAACGGTCAGTAAGGCGCCCACCTTCAGTGGAAAGATTAGGCGGTCGATTAACTGACCGTAAAAGCCCGATTGGTTCAACTAACAATCAGTGGGGATGAAGAACCCCCACTGATTGAAGTTTCACTTTATCCCGCAGTAACGGTCAGTAAGGCGCCCACCTTCAGTGGAAAGATTAGGCGGTCGATTAACTGACCGTAAAAGCCCGATTGGTTCAACTAACAATCAGTGGGGATGAAGAACCCCCCACTGATTGAAGTTTCACTTTATATAATAATTATCATGTAAGAGGAGGAAATTTAGATGGCAGAGGTTCGCAATTGTCCAAAATGTAATGAATTTTTTAATTATATAGGGGTAAGAGAAGTTTGTCATAAATGTGCTCAATCAGAAGAGGAACTTTATCAAATTGTTTATCGCTTTTTACGTAAACGTGAAAACCGTGCAGCAACTGTTGAGCGTATTGTTGAAGCAACAGGAGCAGAAGAAGAACTATTATATAGATGGGTTCGCAAAGGTCGTTTACAACCAGCGATGTTCCCGAACTTAGGTTATCCATGTGATAACTGTGGTCATTTAACAACAACAGGCAAACTTTGTACAAAATGCCAAAACGAATTAAAGTCAGATCTTCGCACATTTGATGCGGCAAAGGAATTCCGAGATAGCGTTGCACAACGTGATCATGTAACATATCATTCTGATCGCAAAAAATAAAGTAGTGAGTGTGTTAATTTTACTTTATTCAGTAGAGACCTTCCATCACTATAGTTCTTGGAAATACTAGTTTTAGTTTCTATTTCGAATGCAAGAAAAGACGACTGAATAATGTTAGCCTCCGGACGGCAATTACGCCGAGGCGTAATTGATATATAATACGCACACTTTTCTGTTTAAAGTTGTCACGTGTAGAAAAAGATGACTCAAACATTTTTGAGCCATCTTTTTTTATGTTTGAAAACTTAACATTGTGTGAGACAGTCCGAAATAATAGTAAGATAAGCTTTTTAGATAGGGGGTTATGAAATGAAAATCACATCATATGGTATCAATGCCGTTAACGCCTATAAAAATCAAGTGCGCAATGTGAAATCAGGTGACAACAAAGCATCTTTTGCCGATAAAATTGAAATTTCAAAAACAGCACAGGAAATGCAAGGCGTATCAACATATAGTGCTGAACGTACTGAGCGCGTGCAACAGCTAAAGGCAGACATCGCTTCTGGTGACTACAAGGTAAATGCACGACAAGTTGCAGAAGATATGCTGAAATATTATCGTTTCTAGAGAATCACAGAAAGGGTGTTTAGCAATATGTCTGTAGAGGCGATTTGTTCTACATTAACAAAGCTAGAAAGAATGCATAAAAGCTTACTTGAACTAGCCTTTAAAAAAACGGAAATCATTAAAGCTGGCAATATCGAATCGCTGGACCAAATGCTCAAGGATGAGCAGGCGCATGTAGCGGCCATCGATAAGCTCGAGCAACAGCGTCAAAAACAGGTAACGGACTACCTTGAAGCAAAAGGATTTGCTTCTACTGACAAAATGACTGTTGCTGATGTCATCGAAGCTGCTGAACAACCAGCTCAACAAGACACACTGTCAACAGTGCGCAATCGATTAATGCTAATCATAGAGGACTTACGTAAACAAAATGATTTAAATCAAAAGTTAGTGTTTCAATCATTACAATTTGTCAATCTGACACTAGATACGCTACGTCCACGTCCCGAGCAAATGAACTACTCGGGCAGTGAGGTACGCGGCACAAATACAGTTGCCAAAAAATCATATTTCGATTCACAAGCATAGGTTTTTGCGCCTGCGAAATTGAATACTTGATTTTTTTGGAAGTTACTATAGGGAGGAAAAAGGATGCGCTCTACATTTATGGGCTTAGAAACAAGTAGAAGTGGTTTATTTACACAACAATCGGCTTTGTATACAACTGGACACAATATTTCAAATGCCAATACACTTGGCTACTCACGTCAACGCGTGAACATGCAAGCAACACCAGGATTTCCAACAGCAGGTTTAAACACGCCTTATTATCCTGGGCATATGGGAACAGGGGTAGAAGCGGGCTCAATTCAACGTATTCGCGACGAATTTATCGATCGACAATTCCGTCAAGAAACAAACAAGCTTGGCTATTGGGAATCTCGCTCAAACGCGATTTCTCAAATGGAAGATATAATGGATGAACCTTCTCAATACGGTCTAAATGCTGCGTTAGAACAGTTCTGGAAGGGGCTTCAAGACGTAAGTACAAATCCAGAAAATGCTGCATCTCGTAAAGTGGCGATTGGGCGTGCCGAACATCTAGCTACCTCCTTTAATTACATCGATACACAGTTAAAAACTATCCAAGGAAACTTAGGAAACGAAATTAGAGTAGCGACAGATCGAATCAATTCGCTTCTCAAACAAATTGCCGCGATTAATAAGCAAGTGCAAGAGATTGAGCCAAATGGCTATGTGCCCAATGATTTATATGATGTTCGTGATACGTTAATTGATGAATTAAACAGTTACATACCAGTATCGGTAGAACGTGTTCCATCTGGTGGAAATGCAAGCGAGGTGGCTGAAGGAAGTGTAACCATTTCATTTAAACCATATCCAGCAGGCACAGAAATTAAATTAGTTAATGGCAAAGATGCTGCCAGTATTGAAGTGAATAGTGGTGCAACACAAATTGACGGTAAAGATTTAGCTAATTTGTTCACGGACATTGTAGTAAATGGCTCGGGTACAACAGATTCAGGTTCAATATCATATGACGAGCTTGATCCGGGAAAAGGGAAACTATTATCACTTATTAATTCGTATGGTTATCAAAGTGCAACCGGTCCTAAAGGCTATTATCCAGAAACGTTAGCAAGCATCAACAAACTTGCAACTGAATTTGCTACTGTATTTAATTCAATGCATAAGCAGGGATATGATTTAACAGGAGCTCAAAGCACCCTAGATTTCTTTGAAACATCCGATGGTTCGACAACTATTAATGCGGGAAATATTAGTATAAATGCCGATCTTAAAGAGGATTCTTCTAAATTAGCAGCTTCGTCACAACCGAATGAAGAAGGTAATGGTAAATGGGCACTTGAGCTATCTAATATCCAATCAAAGGTTCAAGGCAATTTAGATGGCGCAACATTTAACTCCTTCTATCAAGGAATCATAGGGAAACTCGGTGTAGATGGTGAAGAAGCATATCGTTTAAATATGACGTCCGAAACATTACTAGTTACGATTTCAAACAATCGTGCCTCAATGAGTTCAGTTTCTCTCGATGAAGAGATGACAAATATGATTACATTCCAACAAGCTTATAATGCAAATGCACGAATGATCACAGTTGTTGATGAAACATTAGACAAAATCATTAACGGTATGGGCCGTGTAGGTTTATAAAAATAACTTAATCAAGTTTCACAAAAGAAAGGGGCTCTTACAAAAATGCGCATAACACAATCTATGCTTTCAAATAACATGCTTCTTAACTTAAATAATAGCTTTGGAAAAATGTCGAAGTTACAAAATCAAATTAACTCCGGTTCAAAGATTACTAGACCTTCTGATGACCCTGTTATAGCAGTTAAAGGAATGGGCTATCGCCGTGATCTAGGTAAGGTTGAACAGTATACACGTAATATGAATGAAGTGAATAACTGGTTAGATACAACCGACGAGTCAATGAACCAAGTAGGGGAACAGATGAAGAGAGTTCGTGAACTCGTTATTCAAGCAGCAAATGATACGAATACCGCAGATGAGCGTGCGAAAATTAAATCTGAGATTGATCAAATACGTCAACAAATTCAGGATGTAGCTAACACAAAAATTGCTGACCGTTATATTTTTAGTGGAACGAACACTGGTAAGCCATTATTTGTAGAAGCTACACCACCAAATACAAATGGTAACAAAATCATTAATGCAGATTATACGCTATATGATGGTACTGCTGTTCCTACAACCACTACAGATCCTTTAAATGCTTCACAGGGTGAAGTGAAAATTGAGGTATATGATGGTATAGAGTTGAAAGTAAATACATCCGGTGCAGATTTATTTGGAAATATTGATTCACTTATGGGGAAAATTTCAGACCTGTTAGATCCTCAGCGAATTGTCCCACCAGAAACCGTACCTAGACCTGCAACAGGTGCAGAAATCAGTGAAGCATTAGGTGGTTTCACTACGGATAGTAAATCAGACGATATAACAAATATTCATAACAAAGTACTTGAGATGCAGGCAGATGTGGGTTCACGTCAAAATCGTGTCGAATTAATGGAAAATCGTTTGTCTATTCGTGAAATCAGTGTGACGAAACAATTATCGATTAATGAAGATGTTGATTATTCAAAGGCAATTACTGAAATGGTTACACATGAATCCATTCACCAAGCTGCATTATCAGTAGGTGCTAAAATTATTCAACAAACCTTAGTAGATTTTATTAGATAAAATGTATTTACTATTTACAAAAATAATAATAATTTTGTTTACGTTGATATAGCTTAAATATCAGAAGTAAATATTAGTGATTTTCCCGCTAATGAATCAAAGCGTTTGAACATTTTGTTCAGACGCTTTTTTGAAAGGAGAGGTGTAAATGAGACTCCCACAAATCCAAATTCGTACAACGGACGCACAAATAGACCTTAATATCGCTAAGCCGCAACAGTACATAAAACAGCCTAGAGCAACACAGCATATTGAACAACCTGCGGCAATTCTTGAAATCAATACAAAACGTGGAGTGCTACGCATTGATTCGTCACAGGCAAGACGTGATTTAGGTTTAATAGGCCCCCTTGAATCAAACGCAAATTATGCAGAAAAAGGTAAACAAGAGGCTCTGAAAGGGATGGCACGCAGAGCAAAAGAGGGACGGCAAATGATGGAGGGCGCCGGTAAAGAGCAAGGGCGTGCGACTATCCAAAATATCGCGAAACAAAACCATGGTCCTCACCGTGTGCAATTTAACATTAAATTTGTGCCATCAGTAGGATCAGTCAAAATCGACTATACGCCAGGTACAACTGATGTCAATATTCAACGTAGAGAACCAATAATTGACGCAAAGGTGAACAAACCTATTCATGAATACACACCAGGTAAAGTAACTGGTACAATGGTACAAAGACCAGATGTTGACATCGATGTCAACATTTAAAGGAGCGTACAGAATCTATGAAAATAGCTACTAAATTTTTAGGTGAAGTTGAAATTGTTGAACAAGATATTCTTACATTTGAATATGGTTTACTAGGATTAAAGGACGAAAAAAAATTCGTGTTGCTACCGATTGATGCAAATCTACCACTAGCCTTATTACAGTCTATAGAGCACGTGGAAATTGGTTTTGTGTTAGCGTATCCATTTGCGTTTAAAAAAGATTATAGTTTTGACATTAGTGATGAAGAGCGTGAGCAATTACATATTGAAAGAGAAGAGGATGTGCTTACGTATTCGATTGTCACAATGAAGGAGACTTTCCAAGATTCTACACTCAACTTGCTAGCACCGATTATTGTCAATGTCAATAAAAAGCGGGGAAAACAAATTGTGTTGCAGGATAACAAATCTTACCCATTACGCTACCAAATAGGTATATCGGAAGGAAGTGCTAAATAGTGCTAGTCCTTTCACGTAAAAGAGACGAATCGATTATGATTGGTGACCAAATCGAAATTAAAATTCTTGCTGTCGAAGGTGATCAGGTCAAACTTGGTATCGTTGCACCAAAAACAGTCAAGGTACACCGCTCGGAAGTATTTAAAGCCATACAAGAGCAAAATAAGGAAGCTCTGTTCGTATCGCCAAACTTCTTAGAACAATTGAAGGGGAAATAACAATAAAACATCTATTAACCTGAATGATGTAAAACACCGATTCTGCCTCACATAAATCGTATAAGCAGCATCGCAAGGCCACTATCCCCACGAACGAGGTAAGAGGTTTCGGGAAAAGAATCCTTTCTTTAGTGGGGTTTTGTATGGTTTTGAGAATAATTTAGTATTAAGAAGAGAATGAATGTTTTTTCGGGTGTATAGCAATTTATTTCTTTTGGTGGAGAGTTAGAACAATTAGAAAACTATTCATAGTTAGTCTTTTTAGTAATAATAAATGTTTGAAGAAAAAATAAAAAAAATTTTAAAAAACTATTAAACAATTTCCAAAAGTTACGATATAGATAATGTAAGGCACAGGAAGTACTAAAATACGACCTAAGCCAACAACATTCCACACGGATGTGGAGTGAAAAACTATAACATTCAAGGAGGAATTCCAAATGAGAATTCAACATAACATTTCAGCTTTAAACACACACCGTAACCTTGGCTTCAACAACGCTCAAGCTTCTAAAAACCTTGAGAAATTATCTTCAGGTTACAAAATCAACCGTGCTGGCGATGACGCTGCTGGTTTAGCAATCTCTGAAAAAATGCGCGGACAAATCCGTGGTCTTGATATGGCTACGAAAAACGCAAACGACTCTATCTCTCTTATCCAAACAGCTGAGGGTGCATTAAACGAGTCTCACGCAATCCTACAACGTATGCGTGAATTAGCAGTACAATCTGCAAACGATACAAACGTTACTGAAGACCGTGACGCGTTACAAAAAGAAGTAGAACAATTACGTGAAGAACTTACTCGTATTTCTACTGATACTGAATTCAACACGCAAAACTTATTAAATGGTAAATTCAATGATAAAGTATTCCACATCGGTGCTAACGAAGGTCAAAACATTAAATTATCAATTGGTGATATGTCTTCTAAAGCATTAGGTCTTGAAGAAGGAGCAGTACAAGCTACAGGTGGTGCTGGTAAATCAGTAACTGATGCAAGTGGTAATGTTGCTGATTGGGCTGCTAAAGGTACCGTAGTAGCAACAGGTAAAGCTGCAATTAATGCTGCAACTGGTGGAGGTTTCTATAACGCTTCAGGTGTTAAGGCTTCAGCTGGTACTACTGCTGGTAATGCTGGTGCAGGGTTCACTCACTTCGCTTCAGGAGCACAAGTTGTTGCAGCTACAGAAGATGTTAAAGCAACAACTGATGGTTTCTATAATACAGATGGTACATTAGCAAAAGCAGCGGCTACTGGCCAAGTAGTAACTGTTGGTGGTCTTGATATTGCTTCTCAAGAATCAGCTGACAAGGCTATTACTACATTAGATGCGGCAATTAAATCAGTTTCTGACACACGTTCTAACTTAGGTGCTGTTCAAAACCGTTTAGAGCATACTATTAACAACTTAGGTGCAACTTCAGAAAACTTAACAGCTGCAGAATCTCGTATCCGTGATACAGATATGGCTGCTGAAATGATGGAGTTCACGAAAAACAACATCTTAATGCAAGCTGCCCAATCTATGTTAGCTCAAGCTAATCAACAACCACAAGGCGTATTACAATTATTAGGTTAATTTAATAAAGTCTTTCAAAAGCTAGTTTCTTCGGAAACTAGCTTTTTTATTTTAAACTATTTATTTAACGTTAACGATGCCGATATAATAGAGAGGAAGTTAAAGGTGGGATATTAGTGGAACAATTATTAGAAGAAACTAAATTAACATATTACGAATATGTAGCCAACATAAAAAAGGGATGTCTAGAAATTGCGCAGCAACTGCGTACAGAACAATTTTCTAATGCTTTTGAATCGATTACGAATTTAGCGGAAGGCTTAGAGTGGCTCATACAAATAGAACAATTGATGTTACAAAATCAATATAATATTAAGAGTAAAACTAAAGACGCAATCCCATTTTTCATAGAGATTAATGAGGCACTTGAAAATAAAGACTATATTTTACTTGCGGATTTATTTGAATATGAAATTGCTGAAATTTTTACTAGTGCATCAGAATGGACTTTTGAAGGGGCAAATTAAATGAAGGATGAATTAAAAATTGTAAAGGATTTAAATCCGAAGCTAGGTGAAGTTTTAGATAAATTTAAAGAACAAGACGCCTTTATAGAGGAAGCAAAGAATGGTGAAAACACATTATACTTAATAAAAGAAAATAAAAAAGTTTATATTCATAGTAAATATAACCCAAAATTAGAAGCTGAGCGTTTATGTGAACAATTTGAAATAAATGAAGATGCTAATCATATTTTATTCGTAGGAGTAGGATTAGGCTATCATATTCTATATATTTTAGAACGATATCCAAATGTGAAGTTTTCGATTTTTGAACCGAATAAGAGTATTTTAAAGATATTTATAGAAGGCTTTAATTTTACGAAATATAAAAAAAGATTAATTGAAATATTTATTAATATTGAAACCATTAATAATAGGCAAGTATTTTTTAAAAATTTCTCAGAAAAGGCTGTTGACATTGTTTTACCAATTACAAAGCAATTAGAAAAAGAAGAAATAAATAGTTTTTATAAGGAACTTTCAACAGCAATGGATGCACGCAGATATGAAATGGGTGTTAATGCATTTTTGCAAAAGCGCTGGCCTATTAATGCAATTATGAACTTGCCAAAATTATTAAGTACACCAAATTTATTGACGGATTTAAATGGATCTAATTTTAAAGACAAGCCAGCGATAATTGTAGCCGCAGGACCTTCTCTAGAACAGGATATAGAATTTATAAGGAAAATTAAATCAGAGGGAAGCGCATATATATTTGCAGTTGGGTCAGGAGTACATGCATTAATAAAAAATGATATAATGCCAGATGCCTTTTTCAGTGTAGATCCTAACCCTATAAATACAAAGGTATTTGAGAAAATCAAAGAAAAGAAATTAAAAATACCTTTAGTATTCGGAAGTACTATTTATTTTGAAACAATAGAAAATTATCCAGGTGAGTTGGTACACTTCTATTTAAATGAAGATAAATTTTCGAAATATTTAATTGACTATGACGAGACCTTGATTGTATATGATGCCGTTACTGTGGCTAACATGACAATACAAGCATTAGTAAAATTAAATATGAATCCAATTATTTTGGCTGGTCAAAATTTAGCTTATTTAAATGATCAAATTTATTCTAAAGGTATTGAATATTCTCATCGTCCAATAGACATTACAGACCAAGAACGGCTTAAGCAAATATATACAACAAGTGTTTTCGGTGAAGAATTGGCAACTAGCGAAGGTTTATTGAAAATGAAGGAATCCCTAGAATCATATGTGAAAGTTACTTCCGATGTTACATTCATTAATACAACAAAAAACGGTGCCCATATAGAAGGTACAAAGTTTATGCCAATAGAAGATGTTATTGAAACAATTTTAGTGAGAAAAAATATTGTAAATGAAGATTGGTTAATTGGTAAAAAAACAATTGATCATAAAATTATTAATAAAAATTTTAAAGAATTAGAGTATAGTTTTGATGAATTAATGAAATTATGTAATAAGAATGCAGAATATTTAGCAGAAATTTTAAAATGTAATGAAACAGGAAATTATTCTAAGGTAGAAATATACTATTCGGCATTTGATAAGTTATTAGAGTTAATCCAAGAAAATTTATTTTTCACTTTATTTATTCGACCTATTTCACGTGTACAATATGAAAACTTTGTTATTAAATCAACAGAAGTAATATCAATAAAGGCTCCAAGGGTGAAAGTTAATAAGTTTAATGAAGTCTTTGGAAGTTATTTAAAAACAATTTATGCTTCAGTAATATATATGCAACCGGCATTTTATCAATTAAAACAAAGCAATAGTTTTGATGAAATTATTTATAAGGAAGATACAAAATGAAAATTTTAGTAACAGGAGCGGATGGTTTCATTGGCTCTCATTTAACAGAGCAACTAGTACGTGAAGGGCATGATGTTCGTGCTTTTTGCTATTATAATTCATTTAATTCATGGGGATGGCTTGATAATTCACCTCAAGAAATTAACTCACAGCTAGATGTATTTACAGGGGATATTCGTGATCCATTTGGTGTGAAGGAAGCGATGAAGGGCTGTACGCATGTATTGAATTTGGCAGCACTTATTGCCATTCCTTATTCGTATCATTCACCAGCTACGTATGTCGATACAAATATAAATGGTACGTTAAATGTTGTACAAGCAGCACGTGAATTAGGTGTAGAAAAGGTTGTACACACATCTACAAGTGAAGTATATGGAACGGCATTGTATGTACCAATTGACGAGGAGCATCCATTACAGGGACAATCCCCTTACTCAGCATCTAAAATTGGGGCGGATCAGATGGCGTTGTCATTTTATCGTTCATTTGATACACCAGTGTCGATTATTCGTCCATTCAATACATATGGACCACGCCAGTCAGCACGTGCAGTTATTCCAACGATCATTAGCCAGCTAGCCAGTGGTAAAGATACAATCAAGCTAGGAGCGATTAGTCCGACACGTGATTTTAACTATGTAAAAGATACAGTGAATGGCTTTATTTCTGTCATGAATTCAGAAAAATCAATAGGTGAAGTGATTAATATCGGTTCAAACTATGAAGTATCTATTGGTGAAACAGCTGAAATGATTGCAAAGATTATGGATGTCAACTTAACAATTGAAACGGATGAGCAGCGATTACGACCTGATAAAAGTGAAGTAGAGCGTCTTTGGGCTGAAAATAAAAAAGCAAAAGAATTGCTAGGGTGGGAGCCACAGTATGGCGGTAAAGATGGATTCCGTCGTGGTTTAGAGGAAACAATTGAGTGGTTTACAAACCCTAAAAACTTATCTCAATATAAGGCAGATGTTTATAATATATGAATACACAATGGTTAGCGTTTACAGAACAAGTTAAAGCGCATTATCAAAAGGATTTTGTACCATTGCATGAACCAACTTTCAATGGTAAAGAGTTAGAGTATGTAACAGATTGTATTCAAACGGGATGGGTATCCTCGGTAGGTGCTTATGTAACTCGTTTTGAGGAAGATTTAGCACGTTTTACAGGGGTGAAACGTGCTGTTGCCGTTATGAATGGTACTGCTGCATTACATATCGCGTTGAAGGTGGCAGGTGTACAAGCAAATGAAGAAGTGTTCATGCCTGCACTAACATTTGTTGCAACGGCGAATGCAGCTTCTTATATCGGTGCTGTGCCACATTTTGTAGATGTATCTGAAAAAACATTAGGCCTTGACCCGCAAAAGCTAGAAGCACATATTTTAGCAATTGGCGAAGTGAAAAATGACCAACTAATTAATAAAGAAACAGGTCGTGTCATACGCGCAGTTATTCCGATGCATACATTCGGACATGCTATGAAATTAGATGAATTACAACTAATTTGCGAAAAATATCACCTAGTACTAGTAGAAGATGCTGCGGAGTCATTAGGTACTTATTATAAAGGGAAGCATACAGGTAGCTTTAGTAAAGTGAGTGCAATTAGTTTTAATGGCAATAAAATCATCACAACAGGTGGTGGTGGCGCCATTTTAACGAATGATGAAGAGTTGGCAAATTATGCAAAGCACATTACAACAACTGCAAAAGTGCCACATCGTTGGGAATATGAACATGATGAAGTAGCATTTAATTATCGTTTACCTAATATAAACGCGGCATTAGGCTGCGCACAACTAGAAAAAATGCCAGAATTTATTGAACAAAAACGATCATTAACAGCTTTTTATGAAGAATCAGTTGCACCATTAGAAGGTGTAACACTTTTCAAAGAGCCAGTAAATTCAACGAGCAACTATTGGCTGCAAACCTTAATTTTAAATGATTCACTAGAGCGAGATGCAGTTTTGGAATTTTTGAATGATAACGGTGTAATGAGTCGACCAATTTGGACACCGATGCACAAATTAAAGCCATATCGAGAATGTCCGAGAGCCGATTTATCTACAACTGAAAGACTGGATAAGAAAATTATTAACATTCCAAGCACACCGATAAAAGAGGGATAACTAGTGAAACGAAAAATATGTGTTGTTACAGGGACGCGTGCTGAGTATGGGCTATTATACTGGCTGATGGAAAGAATACAAAAAAATACAGAACTAGAACTTCAAGTAATTGCTACTGGAATGCATTTGTCTCCGGAATTTGGATTGACTTTTCGGCAAATTGAAAAAGACGGTTTTATAATTGTTAAAAAAATCGATATGTTATTGTCTGGTGATACACCAGCAGCTATTACTAAGTCTATAGGATTAGGTGTAATAAGCTTTGCAGATGCATTTCAAGAGTTAAAGCCAGATATTTTAGTAGTATTGGGAGATCGCTTTGAAGTTTTAGCAGCCACGCAAGCTGCAATGGTATCAAGAATTCCTATTGCTCATATACATGGGGGAGAACTAACAGAAGGTTTAATAGATGACCCTATCCGACACTCCATTACTAAAATGTCCCACATTCACTTTGCTGCTTCTGATGATTACAAAAGAAGAATTATACAGATGGGGGAACAACCTAATCGTGTATTTAATGTAGGAACATTAGGAATTGAAGGCATAAGAAAAATAGAATTATTATCGAAAGAAGAATTTAAGGAAGCCATCCAATTTGATGTAGATAAATTCTTTTTAGTTACATTACATCCAACCACTTTGGAAAATGGTACGGCTGAACAACAAATACAAACTTTACTTTCAGCTTTAGAGACATTTGAGGATTATAAAATCGTGTTTACTAAGACGAATGCTGATACAGATGGTCGTATTATAAATGAATATATTGAAAATTATGTACAACAAAATCAAGAACGTTGTATCGTTTTTGATTCTCTAGGCCAGCTACGATATTTGAGTGCTATATCTCATTGTGCTGCAGTAATAGGGAATTCTTCAAGCGGTTTAGTAGAGGTACCAGCGTTTTTGAAACCCACTGTTAATATAGGAGACCGTCAAAGAGGAAGACTTAAAGCTGATTCTGTCATTGATTGTAATTTTGAAAACCAGGATATTATAGAAGCGATTAATAAAAGTATTGATGAAGTATTCCTGAAAGAAATCCAAACAATGGACCAAGTGTATGGTGAAGGCAATACATCTGAACAAATGGTAAATATATTAAAAACAATATCATTAGATTCTATTCTTAAAAAGAAATTTTATGATATAAGATAGGAGCTAAACGATGAAAATGTTATTTATTGGATGCGTACAATCAAGTGAACGCTTTCTAAAGGCTATAATAAATAATACAAGTGCCGAAGTAGTAGGTATTGTTACGAAAATAGATTCTTGTTTTAATGCAGATCATGTTTCCTTAACCACTATTGCAGAACAAAGAAATATAGATTGGTTAGATTATAAAGATAATGACAATTTACTGAATTGGATTAGTGGAAAGAGTCCGGATATTATTTATTGTTTTGGCTGGTCACATTTATTACCAGAAGAGATATTTAGTGCTGCTAAATTAGGTGCTGTTGGTTATCATCCGGCATTATTGCCTCAAAACAGGGGGAGACATCCTATTATTTGGGCTTTGGCGCTAGGCTTAAAAGAAACTGGATCAACCTTTTTTTACTTAACTAAAGAGGCAGATGCAGGAGATATACTAAGTCAAGAAGTTGTTGAAATTAATGAAAGTGACGATGCAAATACCCTTTATAACAAACTCTTACAAGTGGGGGAAGAACAAGTTGTCAAAATGACGGAAGATATAATAAATAAAAGAGTCAAACCAAACCGACAAGATGTGCATAAAGTGAATTATTGGAGAAAACGAACGAAGAAAGATGGAGAAATTGATTGGAGAATGGGAAGTAAAGCTATTTTGCAATTGATTAAAGCTTTAACAAAGCCGTATGTAGGGGCTCATTTTACTTATGAAAATCAAGAATATAAAGTGTGGTCTGCAAAGCAAATACAATATGGTGATACTTTGTATGCTAACATTGAACCAGGGAAAATAGTAACTACAACTCCTAATTCATTTATTGTCAAAACAGCGGATGGATTAATTGAAATAACAGATTGTGAATTAGAAACTATCCCAAAAGTAGGAGAATATTTATGAGCAAAAATATTGTTGTAGTAACACCCCATCCAGACGATGAAACTCTAGGGTGTGGTGGCACTTTACTAAAATATAAAGAAAAAGGTTATAATCTTTACTGGCTTATCGTTACAGGTATGGGGGAAACTTTTACAAAGGAGCGAAAACAACAACGCCAAAATGAAATCGACATTGTAACAAATGCTTATGATTTCAAAGAAGTATTCCAATTGGATTTTCCAACGGCAGAATTAGATCATATTCCAATGGGAGATATCATCGGGCGTATTAGTCAGGTTTTTTCAAAAATAACGCCTCATATAGTTTTTACCCCTTATCCTGGAGATATTCATAGTGACCATAAGGTTGTATTCGATGCCACTATGTCTTGTACGAAGTGGTTCCGTTATCCTTCAGTTGAAAGAGTCCTAGCATATGAAACGTTATCGGAAACGGATTTTTCCATAAATCCAGATGTTAATGGGTTTAGGCCAAATGTTTACATTAATATTGATGGGTTTTTAGAGGAGAAGATACGGATTATGAATATTTATGCTTCTGAAATTAGTGCATTTCCTTTTCCAAGAAGTGAGAAAGCAATTAGATCATTGGCATATTTAAGAGGTGTAGCTAGTGGCTATGAAGAAGCTGAGGCATTTATGTTACTGAAGGAGCGAGTAGAATGACAAATACGTATATTATTGCCGAAGCGGGAGTCAATCATAATGGCTCCTTCGAAATGGCCAAAGAGTTAATAAGAGTTGCAAAAGAAGCGGGAGCAGACGCTGTTAAATTTCAAACATTTAAGGCAGAAAATTTAGTAACAAAAGAGGCAGAGCAAGCGGAATATCAAGTGGAAAATCTGGGAAAAGCAACATCTCAATTTGACATGTTAAAAAAACTTGAACTTTCATTTGGCGAATTCGCATCATTAAAAGACTATTGTAATGATATAGGGATTGAATTTTTATCTACGCCGTTTGATTACGATAGCGTGGATTTTTTAGTTGATGAATTACAAATGCAAACTGTAAAAATACCTTCTGGTGAGCTAACTAATTCTCCATTTATTCATTATATTGCGACGAAGCAAAAGAAAATGATTATTTCGACAGGCATGGCAACCATTGATGAAATACATGAAGCCTTGTCCTTTGTAGCTTATGGCTTAGCAAAACCAGTAGCTGATGTTTTCATTGATAGTGTACATTCATTTTACAAAACAAAAGAGGCTAAGGCTATTTTGCAAAAGTTCGTAACCGTTCTTCATTGTACAACAGAATATCCAGCTCCTTTTGAAACGATTAATTTAGAATCTATGAATCAGTTATCTGAAGAACTATCGTTATCCATAGGTTTTTCTGATCATTCACAAGGTATTTCAATTCCTATTGCAGCGACTAGCATGGGGGCAACTGTCATAGAGAAACATTTTACTTTAGACCGAGCATTACCAGGCCCAGATCATGTCGCGTCACTGGAGCCATCAGAATTAACGATGATGGTAGAAAGTATACGCCAAGTTGAGCGAGCTTTAGGGACTGGTTTAAAACAGCCGACAAAAAATGAAATGAAAAATCGGGTAGCAGCAAGAAAGAGTATTGTGGCAAGTATAGATATTAAACAAGGCGAAATGTTAAAAATATCTAATATCGCTATTAAAAGACCTGGTAATGGTATATCTCCATCGAAGTATTGGTCTTTATTGGGTAAAAAGGCTACTAAATTTTATCGTAGGGATGAACAGATTGATGAATAAGCCGATAATAATATTAGGGAATGGCGGTCATGCATCGGTACTAACGGAAATAATGTTACTTCAGGATCGTGAAATTTTAGGTTTTACAGCACCAGAAGAACAAATAAGCTTCTATGGTTTGGAGTATCTTGGAACGGATGAAATAGTAGAAACTTATAATCCAGAAGAAGTAGAGCTTGTTTTAGGGTTAGGTACTGTACGTATTTCAACTGTTCGTCAAAGCCTTTTTGAGGAATTTAAAAATCAAGGATATATATTTGCAACATGTGTTCACCCTACAGCAATCATCTCCACGACAGCGATATTAGCTGAAGGTGTTCAAATAATGGCTGGTGCAATTGTACAGCCACATGCACAAATTGGAGGAAATACGATTATTAATACAGGGTCAATTATTGAACATGATTGTGTAATAGGATCTCATGTACATGTTGCACCAGGCGTAACTTTGTCAGGTAACGTCCATATAGGTGTTTATTCTCATATTGGTACGGGGACTTCGATAATTCAAGGTATCAAAATCGGAGGAAATACTCTTATAGGTGCAGGTGCTGTTGTTATTTCAAATATAGGTACACATAAAAAAGCATTTGGAGTACCTGCAAAGGAAGTGTAATAGATGAAAAATTGGAGAAGTATTTTAGTCAATGAAAATACCACACTTTTGGAAACAATGAAAATCATCGATGAATCTTCCCTGCAATTTGCAGTAGTTGTAGATGAAGTGAATTATTTACTAGGTACTGTAACCGATGGAGATATTCGAAGAGGTATTTTAAGAGGTGAAGGGTTAGATGTACCTATAAAAAAGGTCATGAACCCTTCGCCAATCACGGCGTGCATCGCAAACACTTACAGTGATTGTTTAAACGTACTAAGAAAATATAAATTGAAGCAACTACCGATTGTTGATATGGATAATCGGATTATTGATATAATTTTTGCAGATGAGGACTCAACTACTAAAAATAATGAAAATACCGTTATTTTAATGGCAGGTGGTCTAGGTACACGCTTACGTCCATTAACAGAAAATATTCCGAAACCAATGCTAAATGTGGGAAATAAACCAATCTTAGAAACGATTATTGAAGGTTTTAAACAATACGGCTTTACTAATTTTATACTATCGGTGAATTATAAAAAAGAAGTCATCCAAGATTATTTTCAGGATGGATCAGCTTTCGGAGTATCTATCTCTTATATAGAGGAAGATAAAAGAATGGGAACAGCAGGAGCCTTATCTTTGTTGAAGAAAAAACCTACAAGTCCTATTTTTGTTATGAATGGTGATTTGTTAACACAAGTCAATTTTGAACAGTTATTACACTTTCATGAAGATACGGATGCTTTAGCAACGATGTGTGTACGTGAATATGAATATCAAATTCCATACGGTGTAATTGAAACAGATGGGCAGCAGCTGGTTTCAATTAAAGAAAAGCCCAAGCAGCGTAGCTTCGTAAATGCAGGGATTTATGTGCTAAGTCCAGAAGTGTTTGACTATATCCCACCAGATGAATTTTATGATATGCCAGATTTATTTAAGCAACTAATGGATGAACAAAAACATGTTTCAGCATTCCCAATACGTGAATATTGGCTAGATATTGGACGCATGGCTGATTTTGAACGTGCCGATGATGAGTACGGTAGTCATTTCAATAAGGTGGATTGTAAATGATACATGTGAAAAAAGCGGTTGTAATAGGTTATGGGTCTATTGGGCAAAGACATACAAGATTGTTAAATAGCTTAGGCATTATGACAGCAATCGTTTCAAAACGTCATGTCGGTGCTGAAAAAAGCTATTTAACAATTGAAGAGGCTATTAAAAGTGAGCAACCAGAATATATTGTTATTGCAAATGAGACTCATTTGCATGAGGAAACACTTACTAGAATACAAAATACAGGATACAATCACAAAATTTTAGTGGAAAAACCGCTATTTGCGAAAGAAACGTCTCAAAATTACCAATTTTCTTCATTATATGTAGGTTATAATTTAAGATTCCATCCAATTGTCCAAAAAGTATATGAGTTATTAAAGAATGAGCAAGTTATATCAGTCAATACATATGTTGGTCAATATTTACCTACTTGGAGACCGAATACAGATTATACGAAAAGCTATTCTGCGGATATTACAAAAGGTGGAGGGGTCATTCGAGATTTAAGTCATGAATTAGACTATTTAAATTTTTTATTTGGAAATTGGGTTGAAATGACAGCAAATGGTGGGCAAATTAGTAATTTATCTATTCAATCAGATGACTACTTCTCAATTATGTATCAAACACAGATTGGAATTAATGTTTCGGTAGAAGTGAATTATTTAGATCGTATTATTCAAAGACAGATAATTATACAGACGAATAACCATACTTATAAAGCTGATTTAATCGGGCAAACAATACAGATTGATAATGAAGTTATACAATTTAAAGTAGACCGAGATGAGACCTATTTAAAACAGCATATTGCACTATTAAATAATCAAACTGATATGCTTTGCAATTTACAAGATGGACTAAATATCGTTCGAATGATTGAAATAGCTGAAAAATGCTCGAAAGAAAAGGTGTGGATGAAAAATGAGTAGAATTTGTACAATTTGTGCTCGTGGCGGGTCAAAAGGTGTGAAGAATAAAAATTTAAAAGTAATGTTAGGAAAACCATTAATTGCTCATAGTATTCTACAAGCAAAAGTTAGTGGCTTATTTGATTTAATTGCAGTAAGCAGTGATAGTCCAGCAATCTTACAAGCTGCTAAGGAATATGGAGCTGATATTGTAATTGAGCGACCAGCGGAGTTAGCAACAGACACAGCAGCAAAGCTACCAGTTATTCAGCATTGTGTTTCAGAGGTTGAAAAAATAACCGGATTTTCTTTTGGTGTGATAACCGATTTAGATGCTACGTCACCATTACGCACTATTGAAGATTTGGAGAATAGTGTTAGATTATTAGAAACTCATGAACATGCAACTAATTTAATTACGGGTGCACCTTCTAGAAGAAGCCCATACTTCAACTTAGTAGAAGAGAATTCAAAAGGATTTGTTCAGTTATCTAAAGAATTGCCATCAGCGATTGTAAGAAGACAAGATGCTCCAAAAAGCTTTGATATGAATGCTTCTATTTATGTTTGGAAGCGTGATGCATTTTTCAATAATACATCGATCTTTACTCCGACTACAATTTTATATGAGATGCCTGAAGAGCGTTCAATAGATATAGATTCTGAGCTGGATTTTGAATTTGTATCATTTTTAGCGGAGAAAAGAGGTAATTTAATATGACATATTTCGATAAATTTTCATTAAAAGGTAAAACAGCAGTTGTTACAGGTGGCGCAGGGATTTTAGGGAGCAATTTTTGTAGTGGGTTAGCTGATGCAGGTGCTCAAGTAGCTGTTGTTGATATAAATATTGAAGAAGCAACTAAAGTAGCAGAGCAAATTTCAGCTGAGTATAATACGATTGCAAAAGCATTTTATTGTAATTTAACATCTGAAGAATCTGTGAAAAAAATGGTACAAACTGTTGTACAAGAGTTTGGTGAGATTAATATTTTACATAATAATGCTGCCGGGAAATCAAGTGATTTAACGGCGTTTTTCGCACCTTTTGAAGACTATGATTTAAATCAATGGAAAGAAATAATGAGTACGAATTTAGATAGTATGTTCCTTGTCGCAAAATATGTAGGAAAAGTAATGAAGGAACAAGGCAAAGGTGGATCTATTATCCAAACATCATCGATTTATGGTGTAATGGGTCCAGATAATCGCATTTATGAAGGTTCGTATTATTTGGATAGTCAAATTAATACACCTGCTATTTACGCAGCTTCTAAAGCTGGCGTTGTAGGTCTCACAAAATATTTGGCTACATATTGGGCAAAAGATGGTATTAGAGTAAATACGATCACTCCTGGTGGGGTTGAAAGTGGTCAAAATGATACATTCAAACAAAATTACAGTAACCGTATTCCATTAGGAAGAATGGCACAACCAGAAGAAATGACTGGAGCGTTAGTTTATCTTGCTTCGGATGCATCTAGTTACGTTACAGGTCAAAATATCATAATTGATGGAGGGTTGAGTGCTTGGTGAGAAATTTGATTAATGAATTGACAAGTCGTTGAGAATGGTCAAAAAAAGTAGATAGGATTGGACCGGATATCCTATATACTCATGTTTTATCATATGCCCCCATTTTATTTAAAAAGTACTGTAAAAATAAATTGGATGGATTTAGTGAAGGAGCTGAAATACGTCCTGGAGTGATTGTAAACAATTGCTCCCAAGTTTTTTTGGGGAAGAATGTTATTTTAAGACCTAATAGTATTTTGATGGCTACTGATAATGCAACTATTAAAATTGAAGATGATGTTTTGGTTGGACCAGGCGTACATATGTATGTAATAAATCATTCTTTTAGTGATAGAGAGGTTATTATCAAGGACATGAGGAAGCAAAATCTATTGTTTTAGAAAAAGGTTGTTGGGTAGGAGCTAATTCTATTATTTTGCCAGGTGTAATGATTGGAAAGAATTCGGTAGTTGCGGCGGGTTCTATAGTAACTAAAGATGTATCGCCATATACAGTTGTTGGTGGTGTGCAAGCGAAAGTGATTAAAATTATTGATAAGTAAAGAAAATTTATAAGGTCCCCTATTGTTAGGATAGATGTCTGACCGAATCAAATGTAAACATGGGATATTAAGTGACTATCTTGACTTGTGAGAGATTCGCCCTCGTAAATGTTGGTATGATAGCTTACATTTTATATGGACTCTCTCTTTGGATTATAATGGTGAAAATTAACTAATCAATAGATGTGAAGGGTTATGATTAGTTGAATTGATTTAAGTAGGAGTGGGTAACGAATGAATTTTGTGATAATAGGAGCAGGGCAATTAGGCAGCAGGCATTTACAAGGTTTGGCTCTTTTAAAAGAACCGATGGATATTTATTTAGTAGACCCTTTTGATAGTTCTCTAGAAACGAGTAAAAATAGATTTGATGAAGTGGATACTTATTACAATAAAAATATTATTTTATTAAATACAGTGGAAGATATACCCAAAGAAATTGAATTTGCAATTATTTCAACAACATCTTTGTATAGATTGAGTGCATTAAAATCACTCTTAAATCAATCTAAAGTAAAGTATTTATTATTAGAAAAATTTCTTTTTCCTTATGCTACAGAATATGAGGAAGCGAAAGATTTAGTGAAAGATACAATTACATATGTCAATTGTCCTCGAAGACAATTTAAAGGCTACAGAGATTTAAAAAATATACTTAAAGGCTCGACTAAAAAGATTTTAACTATTAAAGGTGATAAATGGAATCTAGGAAGTAATGCGATTCACTTCCTAGATTTGTTTAACTACTTAAATAATAATGAAGAAATGACCTTTGATAAACAACAGTCAAAATTAATAGCAAAAGAGAGTAAACATAAAGAATATATTGAATTTACAGGAACACTTATAGGAAAAACGAATTCAGGAAATGTTTTAGAGATGCATTGTACGGAAGATGAAAATATACAGTTTACAATTGAACTCATAACAGATGAGGGAATTTATTATATCAATGAAGGAAAAGGAAGCATCCAATATAAAAGTACGATTAAAGATTTCCCTGTTAATTACCAAAGTCAACTTACAAATAGAGTATATGAGCAGTTAAAAAATGAAGGAATATGTAATTTGACACCTATTGATGAAGCTATTTCACCACATTTACTTTTAATTGATATATTTAATTACTTTTTAGAGGATCGAAAGGGGATTGTAACGTAATGCGTATATTAGTAGTCGGAGCAGGTTTAATGGCTGGAGAACATATTAAAGTATTAGATGCTCTCAAAATAAATTATACTGTGGTGGGACGTAGTGAAGGTAGTGCCAAAAAATTTGAACAAATGTATGGGGAAAAAGTACTTATAGGTGGCTTAGAAAATGTATTTGAAAGTCTCGAAGATAATTACACGCATGCTATTATCGCAACGCCATTAGAAAATTTAGAAGAAAATACATTATTTTTACTTAAAAATGGAATGAAGAATATTTTATTGGAAAAACCTGGAGCAGTTACAAAAGAGGGGATAGAGCAAATTCAAAATATGGCTACAGCTAATAAGGCTAATGTTTATATTGCATACAATAGGAGATTCTATTCTTCAATTATTGAAGCAAAGAAGCGAATTTTAGAAGACGGTGGGCTAACTTCATTCTTATTTGAATTTACTGAGTGGGCACATCAAATTGTGAAATTTAATAAAACCCCATTCCAACTAGAAAATTGGTTTATCGGGAACTCAACACATGTAGTAGACGCAGCATTTTATTTAGGTGGAGAGCCAAGAGTGCTACAAGGTTTCTCGCAAAATAAATTAGATTGGCATCCTAAAGGAAGTATTTTTGTCGGTTCGGGTATGACAGTTAATGATATACCATTTTCATATCATGCCAATTGGGGAGCGCCTGGCAGTTGGAAATTAGAGTTGTTAACTAGTAAAAATAGATACATTTTCCGACCTTTTGAGCAATTACATGTTCAAAAAATAGGAAGTGTAGTTGTAGATAAGGTAGAATTGGATGATCAAATAGATATACAATTTAAAGCTGGATTATATAGACAGATGGAGCAGTTTTTATTTGGAACAAAATATAGTGAATTAATAAATATAGATGAGACATTAAGGCTTCATTATTGGTATAAGCAAATATTAAATTCACATAATAACTAATAAAAATGAAATTGAATTCAAATTAAAAAGTAGAACTGGGTAACAGTTTAGTTAGCAGTTTTAAACCAGGGTTATATTAACAAATGAATGCATTCTTGTTTGAAAAAGATGCAGAAAATTTATAAGATATAACAATGATTGTAGAAAGTTTTGAATGGTATGAAAAAATACAAAAAGGATAGGAGATTCTTATGAGAATTTTAGTGTTAGGTGATTCGTTAGGTTTACCAAGACCTCATAGAATTAATAATTATTCTCCTTCAGAAACCGAATTAGCAGTTTCGTATAATCAGACATATCCCTCTATTATACAAAAAATGTTAATGGAGGAATTTTATGATGAGAATTATTTCGAAGTAATAAATAGATCGAGGAGATTTTGCAATATAAAAGATATTTTAAGGGAATTTGGGGATTTCCTATTTTTTTACCAACCTGATGTAATAATTCTTCAAATAGGAATAGTTGATTGTTGGTTTAGAGAGAAAAGAGCACAAATTGTTAATTTAAAAGAATTTGAGCAAACATTTAATAAAATAATTGAAATGCTTAAATTAAGACCAAATTGTAAATTAATTATTGTCGGAATTAGTCCAACATCAGAAAAGATGGATAATCGATATGTAGGACAAAATCAAGAAATAAAAAAATATAATGATAGTTATAAAGCTCATGTTGATAATAATAAAGTTTTTTATATCGATATTGAAAGTTTTGTTGATCCTAAGTTTGCATATAAATATTTATTACCAGATGATCAACATTTGAATATTGATGGAAATAAACTGGTCGCTCAAGAACTTTTAAAAATTATTCGTTCCATTTTTTACTGTAAAAAGGGTTGCATTAATTATGAAAAAACAAATTTAGAAGAAGCATATTCCGATTTTAAAAATGCTTTTATAGAGTATCCATATTTTGAAGATAATATATTTAATTTTGTTCAAATGCTCATGGAATTCGGTCAAAATGAAGAGTTGGAAATTGTAAAAACATTTTGTAAAGTAAATATTAGAAATCAAGAGATTAGGGATTTACTACTTATTTAATGATGCAGACGTGTTGATTAACAAAATTTATAAAGTATTTTCATAGATAATAAGCCTATTTCTTATCGGATTTTGTGTACCGGGGGGTGCACAAAAAAATTAAGTAATCGCTGCTTTATATGATACAGGGCCATCACGAGCGATGACATAGAGTGAAGATTGTTTTTCTAACCATTTTATTCTGCCACAGTGAAAGTATCACTCCAATTTAATTTCCAAATGCGTGGTCTAACTCCACCGTCTTTAAACGGTATCAGCTTTTAGCCTTTCCCTCATCGGTTCATCCTTAAAGGATGAGGTGAAAGTATGGACAGTTATAGAAAAAACAGCCATGCAATACATGATATAAAGTACCATGTGATATGGATAACGAAATATAGATATAAAATATTGAGTGGTCCAATCGCAATAAGAGTAAGAGAATTGATAAGGCAGGGTTGTGAAGCGCGAGGGATCATTATTTTGCAAGGGAGTGTCGGAAAAGACCACATTCATTTGTTATTATCATGTCCACCCAGTTTGGCACCAAGTAAAATCATGCAATACCTAAAAGGGAGATCATCCAGGCTGTTGCAAGACGAATTTTCTCAACTGAAAAAGAGATATTGGGATCAACATTTATGGGCGAGAGGATACTTTTGTGCAACAGTTAGTACAGTAACGGAGGAAATTATAAGAAACTATATTGCCAATCAATTCAATGAAAAAAAGAATGATATCTTCAATATTGAGGAATGAGTTTAGTCAAAATTCAGTGTGCTTAAGTATAAGAGCTTTGAGAAGTGCTTTAGCCTTGAATAACGACTTTAGTCGTTTAAATGGGTGGATGAATCGCCATTCTTCGGCAAAAGTGAGCTCGCGAAAGCAGCAGAAAACGCCATTCGCCCCAACATCATAGGGAGAAAAAACTGGCTCTTTTCTGTTAGTGAAGCAGGTGCAAAAGCAAACGCCATCTGTTTGAGCCTCGCAGAAACTGCCAAAGCCAATGGTGTAGATTTCTATCAATACCTGGTGAAGCTACTGATGGATCTTCGAAATTTAGAGATTCACCAAACCCCAGAAATTTTAAACGAGTACATGCCTTGGTCAAAAAACATCTAAGTTGCATGTGGAAAATAGAATAGCCGTATATCTGATAAAAAACCAATGATATACGGCTATTCGTGATGCGTACCGAAAAGGTGCGCCTATTTTTTTATAATTCGGGCTTACGATACGTCTATCGTACCGGAGGTGCCTATGGGTTGTTTGAATACGGGCTTACACTACTTTCGGGGGAACTGGATAAGAATACAAAAACAGGTGTAGAAAAACGACTCGTTTTTCTACACTTGTTTTATTTTAGGGATTGATTAGACAGCCCCTCTTAAATTATTCGAGACGAATACCGTTAAATTGTAAAGTTGAACCAGCAGTTGTTGGAACGACTTCTACAGTAGCATTTGGATAATTCTTAATTGTAAATGCTTGAGTTGAAGTCGCTAATTCCGATAGCTGCATTGTAAATTTACTTTCATGTGCTGAATTTTCATCTACTGTAATGGATATATCAGTACCGTCGCTAACAGCAGTATTAGTTCCTGTGACTTTTGTTAAATTAATAGTTGAACCGTCTAAATTCATGGAGAATGTTAAATTAACTTTAGATTCAGGTTCATAAGTTAATTTATACGTATAGGTTACGACATCATTCTCTGCAGTTATAGTCATTGTATAATCTGCATTTACTGTAAATTGAACTGTTTTTGTTAAACCATTTGGAGAAGTGAAGCTAACGACTTCAGAGCCAACACCAATTGGAATAAATTGTTTTGTTGCATCATCTATACGTACAACGGCAGATTGGGCGTTTAAATTATGATTAGTATAATCAGTCCAATTCAGTGTTGTTTTAATAGCTGATTGTAATAGAGTAAAGTCTGCTCCATCCCGTTTATAAAGAACTTTGCCGTCTGTTGTTTCACCTGCAATTACGATGCTTTCGGTCGTATCACCGTATACAAATGTCCCATCAACATAAATGCCGCTTGTAGGTGCCAATGGTGTTGAAATTAATGATTTTGCACCTAAAGTTGCTAAATCGAATCTAAATAAAGGTGTCCCTTCATTTATTTCATAATTAGTACCATTTAATGTAACTGAAACTTCAACATAATCACCTGTACTTGTACGGTAAATACCTGTCCCTTCAGCATTAGCTGTCCACTTTCCTGTACTTAAAGTAACGACATCAGTACCTTGTATATGTGTTGCAGAGCTATAACTTGTTGCTTCAGTAACAAGCTCAGAAGTTAATACATAGTCTGCTCCTACAGTAACATTATAAATTTCATCATTTACTGTGTATGAAGCGGTAGATATACTATTTTGATCTGCGTAAATAATTGTTTTTCCATTCTGCGAAACTGTACGTAAGTTTCCTTTAATATTCGACACTTCACCATCTACTACGAGTGCATCATGTAAAATTGGACTCGCTGGGACAAAGCTATTGCCAACTAAATCAGCTTTTACGAGCAGTGTTTTGTAAGTGGCTTTTTCACCTTGGACAATAAAGATCGACTCAGCTGTATCGTAAAATACGACATCTAAGCCTGTTGTGCCAACTGTAGCTGTAGCACTGCCTGATTTGCTTAATATAGTTGGTGCAAACTTGAATACATCAAATTCTATCGTTTGAGTAAGTGGTTTAAATGGATAGCTTAAATCATCGTTAACTTGTAAAACATAAAGAGCTTGCTTTCCTTCATTGCCTTTAATGATGACATGTTCAGTTCCAATTGTACCTGGAAAAACAGTCACATTTCCATTGCTTACTTTAATGACACCTTGATGTGATGTGAATACACTATCATTTGCAGTCGTAACATCGGTTGGATAGAAACCGAAATTAGCAGTATTCAATGTTTGTTTTACCATTTGTGAAGTGACTGACCAAGTGCTATTTGTATCTTTTGTTACTTCAATTGCAATTTGAATCGTTTCGTTATTGTTCTTAACCGTAACAATTTCTGTACCAACTGTATGTGGCTCAAAAGAAACGTTTGTACCAGTAAATGTTGCGTTTGTTAATGTCGAATCTACTGCAGTAATAGTAGATAAAGCTTGTGAAACATCGACAACTGTTGACTCTATTAAATCTTTTTGCATTGTTCCGTCTACTGTCACAGTTATACGGTATGTTTTATTATCTATTAGTATATCTTCCGTACCTATACCTATTGCAACTAACATATTGCCTTCAGCTGTTACAACCGTGCTAGCTGGTGGTATTTTAATCGTAGAGCTTGTTACTGCATATTCAATACGCTGTGCAGTAGTTTGAAGTACGTTATTCGTTTTTGTTGCGATTAAGTTATATAATTGGCCATCAATATTAGCAACAATTTTACCTTCTTTTAATGCATACACATCTGGTGCATTAAAGCGGAATATTGTAGAATCTCCTTCTACAATTGTTATGGACGTTGCGCCAGTAACAGTTGTTTTTGCAATTGTTGGTGTCATGACGAAGCCGCCAGTCGCGTCCGTTACGAGCATATGGATAATTGTTTTGGTATCATTGATTGTAATTTCTGCTTGACCACTGTTTTTTGCATAGATGATTAATTCATTATTTAAAATCTGTGCTGTTACGACACCTGTGCCAGTTATAGAGTTAATAGTATAACTGTTAATAGAGTCAACGCCTAGCTCGCTAGCTGTAAAGATTTTTTGCTGAACAGGCTCGCTTACTTCGATATTGTATAAGCCATCTGCCGCTAGTGAAACAGCTACAGTACGGATTGTATCGCCAACTTTAATCGTTGAGATACCAGGTTGTTGAGCATATATTTTACTGCCGGCAGCTTTAATACTTGTTCCAGCAATCACTTCTACGGATTCGGTAAATTCTGCATCGACAATGTCATAATTGATTGCAAATGTTCGGTTCGGATTGCGCGTAATTGTGACGTTCATAAATGCTTTATAAGCAGTAGCATCCGTGCCAATTGTTGTTTCTAAAACCGTCTTACCAGATTCCAACGCGTAAATAACGTGGTCTCGTACCTCTGCAAATTGACTGACTGACCAGCTCGTACTAATTTTTTCAGCTATTGCTTGTTTTGCAATCGCCGTTGTTAAATTGGCACCGTTATTTGCGACAACTGTAGAGAAATGTGTTCCATCAGATATAGTAATATCAGTAATGCCATCGTTCAATCCATAAATATAGAGTGTAGATTTATCGACGTTAACGAGCGTATTGACAATTGCACTTGCTGAAGAGGCTGTGCTAATTTCAGTAAGCCCTAAATCAGCTGCAGATAAGGTCGCTAATGTATGGTTAGTTTGGGTAACACTATACAAGCCTAACTCAGCATTTTTTGTTACACGGATCATTGAAGCCGTAGTGGCAGACGTTTCATATAATGTATTGCCTATAGCAGTAGGGTAATACATGCTACCGTTTGCTGCTGGACGGGTACTCGTTGTTGATGTACTGTGCAATGCATTTGTAGCAGTGAGATTAAACATTACAGGCGTGCTCGTAATGACTAGATTGCCCGATACTGTCTCTACTTTTATATTGACTAAGCCGACAATCACGCCATTTTGTGTTAATGCTAATGATGTTGTTCCTGCTTTTTTCGCAGTCATATTTAAACCGCTAGCTGTAGCAGTTACATCAATCATTGTTTTATCAAAGTCACTAGCTGTAATTGCATGTGTAGCAGTGTCAAGGTCAATGTCTGCAAATTTCAAGCTTTCAATTGCAGCTTGTGGTGTCACCGTAAATAAGCCATCTTCACTACGTGTTACTGTAAAGGCTAATTCTTTATTAGTATCATCCATAACAGTTAATGTCGTTGTTCCGACACCTGTACCCGCAAAGATTATTAATTTATTATCACGTACTTCTGCTGCTGCAATTGTACTTAATGTATTTGACTTTGTAGTAATTGTTGCTGACAAACCGTAATCAGCGTAATTAATGGTAACCATTTTGCGCTCATCTACTGCTAAGGCATATTTATTGTTTTCGACAGTAGTTTTCGCCGTTACACGATAATTTGCTGTTAAGAAAGTTTCATCTGCCGCGCCGTTTAAAGCGTAAAGAGTTGTATTGTTTAATTCTAAATTTGTCGTTGATAGGGTTGTAGGTGCTTCTGTTAAGTTTGCTTGGACAAAGCTTGGTGTTGCAGTAAAGTATCCGTTACTACCACGTACAACATCAACATTTACTAAACGGTCATTTTTCGCTTTTAATGCGGAAGTCCCTGTAGCTAAAAGGAATACATCATTATTATTTAAACGAACTGTATTGCCTGAGAGCATAGACGCATCTGCGAAATCTCCAATTAATTCGATTTTTGCTGCCTCTAATGCAGAAGGTTTACCATTCGTTACTGTTGTATGATAGACAGTTGCATCTGAGCCATTTGTAATTGTGATATCAGACACGCCAGAGGTTCCTGTCGCATAAATAATTAATTCATTATCGGCTGTATCCACAACTGTTTCTACACCGTTTAAAGTCGTTGCTGCTACAGTATGACTGCCTGTTAAATCAAGCGATACGAATGGTTTAGCATCCGATACTGTTAATTTATATTGATCGTCAGTTTTTGTCACATTTACGATATAGACATCTGTTGCAGTATTAACTAATGCTGTCCCTTCGCCAATTGGATAGAAGGAATCGTTACTTGCCCCGAAAGTTTTCAGCATGGAGCTACTCGTAATAACCTCAATTTCTGAACCAATTGTGTGCGTTAATATGCTTGCACTTGGCTGTAACTTATTTGTTGGCTCCGTCTTTGTTGTTACATTCACTAAACCGTTTGTAAAGGCCAGTGAAGTATTGCCAGCAGCTAATGTATAAATTGTGATTTTATGTCCATCCCATACACCACGAGCTTTTTCCGTTTGAACTTGTTCAACTGCTGCTGTGCTAAATGCAACATTCTCGATTTCAGTTTTGGCAACTTCAGCAGAAATGACTACACCTGTTTCGTCTAGCTCTACATTGACAATTGCTTTATCTGACCCATTCGTAACGAGTACACTTACTGTTTGCGCAACAGTCGCACCATTACTATAAATCGTTAAGTTATCTGCTTCACGGACAAGAGCGATTGCATTTGTATTGCCACCAACAATCGTTGCATTTGTGAACTGATCTAAACCAGCGTCAGTCGTTGCAATTACTTTGCTAGTAGTCGGTGTAGATGAAATTTGTAGTTTACCATTTGTAGCCTCTGTCACTTTCACTACAACAATATTTTGACCATCTCGAACTTTTGTTTCGCCAATTCCGACAGCATAAATCGTATTTGTTAGTCCATCAATACGGACTATAGATGAGTCCGTTACGTTCGGAATAGTAGAAACTGCACCTGTTCCTGCTATTGTTAATGGAACGATAGTTGCTGTTAAATAGCCATCCGTATCGCGTGTTACCTCAATGCGCTGTAAATCACCATCTACTGTTGCATACGTAAAGCCTTCAGTGAAGTAGTATAGTTGTGTCTTGGCATTATCAAAGCGTGTGATAGCTGTATTTTGAACGTTAATATTTGTTGCGTTGTTAAATGTCTCATCTTGACGGGCGATTTTGTGCTCTAATAATGCAGCCCCTTTATCAACAAGTTTTACTACTGTGCGAAGGTTGCTATCAGTTGCTTTTACAGTAAATTCAGTAGAGCCAGTTGTAGAGCCTGTTAGCTTACTATAGGCAATAATTTTATCGTCCATCTTACTAACGTAAGCAATGTTCGTATCATAGCCTGTCTCGATCGTTGTTGCAGTTGTCGAATTAAAGCCTAAATCAGCTGCTGAATAAACGGCTGTACTAATTTCTACAGGTGCTGAAATTGTGAATTGGCCGTTTGATTTGGACACAATGACTTGTTGAACGCTGTTACCGTTTAGGAATTGTACAGTACCTTCCTTAAGTGCATAAACTTTTGTACCATCAATGCGAATTTTGCTCGCATCTTCTTGGTGAATTAATGTAGGTGTTCCAGTAGCCTCTGTTACGATTGGTGTTGTTGTCGTTACTGTTAAATCATTTGCTACATCGACATTCACGGTAACAGATTTACTGTTTTCGTCTGTAATGAGTAATGAAGTTTTACCCTCAGTTACCCCATAAATACTAATTGTATCTGCGTATTCAGTCTTATTAATAATAGCTGCATTATGACCTAAAGCAGAAATGTTTCCAGTCAATCCGAGATCAGCGGCTGTAATAGTTGTAGCTGCTGTTAATATTGTTTCAGTCATCACGAACTGTCCATTAGTGCTTGTTACTTCATATGCAATAATCGTACCATCAGATAAACGAACTTTTGCAATAGCATTATTTTTTACTGCATAAACAGTTTTTTTATCTGCTGATAGACGAACTGCATCGCCTTCAATAATTGTACCGTCTAATGTATTTACCTTTTGAACTGCGTCTACCGTTAATTGTCGTAAATCAGGTGTAGGTGAGCCACTATCTACTGCTGAAGTAATATTTACTAATAATTTTTTATCATTAATATCTGCTACTTCATATGCGGTAGTACCCGTAGCTAAAGCAAAGAACTGAACATTAGTACCTGTTGTTTTAGCGCGAATCACATTTTCTGTTGTCCAACTAGTAGAAGAACTATTCGATAAACCATAGTCTGCTAAATTTAATGTTGTATTTGTATCTTCAATTTCTGCTGTAAATGTACTTCCATCACGTTTTACATAAATATAAGTAGTGGCCGTGGTAGAAGCACCGCTCGTACCATTTACTTGAATACGTGCTTCTGTATTTACAGGAACAGATATACTAATTTGATTTCCATTCAAAGTCGCTTTAACATTTGGATCGCTACTTGTTGCAGAAACTAGCGTATCTAGGCCAAGAGCAGTTTTATTAAATGTCTTTTTGTAAGTTGTTGTACTAGCTGTATCGAAACTATATAGTCCAGTAATCGCGTTTTGAGTTAAATTGATAGTATAGTAAGCGTCATTACTTGCTAATGGTACTTCAATCGTCGCTTGTCCATCTGTCATACCTATACCAGTGGCGTAAATTGTTTGTCCTTGTAAATGTGCCGCCGCTGAATTAATCGTTGCATTTGCTCCAACTGTTTCTGGAATAATATGTGTGACAGGAGCAACATTAGCAACATAGCGATTATTTGAACGTGTAATCGTCACATTAATAACAGATCTCTTCGTTCCATCGCTAACGCGGAATGTACGGTTACCTTCTTGGAAGCCATATATATATAGCTTGCCATTATCTACTATAGCTCGAGCAGCTGGAGAAATAGCTCCGACAACATCGCTAATTGAAGTTAAACCTAAGGCACTAGCTTGTACTTCAGCACGCGCTACATCTGTTGCTAAATCAAATTCATAGGAGCCACCATTTTTCGTTACATAAATTACTGTACGTTCAGTTGGCTCTGTGTTCGATGAAAGTGTAATTTCAGATGTACCATTAGCAGCTAAAATAGCGACTAATTGACCACCGATCACTTGAATCTTATCTGCAGCATTTGAAGAAGTGGCAGATGTAATTGTTGTCATATGTACATCTGATGGTGACAATTGGAAATTACTTACTTCTTCAAAATTAGCTAATGTATATTGATTGTTTGCTTGAGAAACAACAACCTCATATTGTTTGCCGTTTGATAATGTAATTATAGAAGAACCTGTTTTTACGGCATAAATATCTAATCCATTAGCACGAACACTTTGTCCACTAATGTCGCTAATTGTTGCGCTGCTATTAGATGTATCTCCTCCGACAGTAGGGTCAGTTAAAGAACTTTTCAATACTTTTAAATCTGCTACTAATAGCTTACCTGTACTATTGCTTACGGTAACATTAAAAATTGCCTTCTTTTCTGAAGCATCTGCGATAACGTAAGAGCCTGTTGCAACTGAGTTTGCAAATATTTGTAATCCGGTACCGTTATCGACTAAATGGAACCCACCATTTGTTGGATGTTTAGTGACCGTATGCGATGAATCGATATTTAAATCAGTTGCAATTGACAGCGTATTTGCTGATTTTGCAATTTTATATGTTAATGATTCATTTGTTGCATTAATATTTACAGCCGTTACATAAGGTCCGTTGCCTAATAAAATTAACTCACTACCTGCTACGCGAGGGTATAATATGATACTATTATCCGAAGTTAAGGCACCTAAATTTTTTGATGAGATCTCTGTTACTGACGATAACCCTAAATCATTGAATGTAATTTCCGTAGGTGTAATAGTAAATACATCTGAAATATCGTAATGGGTTCCGCTTAAGGATACAGTAATACCGTTTACCTTTTTGCCAATAGGATTTGTATCAGCGTCAGCCGTTTTAATAAGTGCAAATGCTGGCGTTAGTTGTGTTGGTATAATATATGTTTTGTTATCGTTAGCTGTAAAGAAACGGAAGGAATCGGCCCCATCGAGTAACTCACCTGGAGTTGCTTCTTTCGCTAATATCGTTTGGGTTGTGATTTTTTTACTACTATCGACTGTAACAGATACTAATGTTGCAAGTCCGTTTGAATCTGTAACGCGCACTGTTGTTGAACCTGCTGCAAGAGCTGTAAATAACAGTTTCCCATCATCTGTTATAGAGTTTGAAATAACATTTTGCTTTGAGTATGTGAATGAATTCGTAATTGCCCCAGGTAATAATAGCTGTGTAGCGGTCATAGTTGCCTCAGTGTCATAGGCATTATCAGCATTAATTTGATTTACTAAAGACTCTAAACTTTCGATTGTTGTATAGCCGTTCGGGTTGGCATTTAATGCTTCAATATATTTAGATAGGAAGAAGCTATCGAAAGTTACATTTGATGTTGAAATAACAAGCTTTAATAAAGGCTTAATCATTTCAGGATCATTGCGACCATTAGCTACAGATAATTCGGCCACTTTTTTTAGAGCTTTAATAAAGTCTGTAGGGTTAGTAGTGATTTGGAAACTGCTCGAAACTAATTCATTTGTAACATAAATTTGTCTGCTTCCGCTTAATGATATGCCAGGTATAGTAAAGACATATGAGTTTAACCCGTCATTTTTTGTCCAGCTATTATTAACATTGAAACTTTGATACGCTAGCTCACCATTTTTAAATAGTAAGAAATGCTTTAATGTGTTACTTGGTGTATCCAAATCACGATAACGTGTTTTATAAGTGAATGTATTGGTCGCAAGGTCTCGACCACTTAAAGAAATATTTGAAATATTGCTAGTATCGATTAAAGAATAACCTTCAACAGAAGTGCCATTTACGCTATAGGCAACAATAGTTTTCATATCAGCGTATAAAATGAATGGTTTATTCGCTGAGTGTAGTACTGCATCTGAGGGAATTGTAGTTGCATTTTTATAGCTATTTATATCTTTTGTTGAATCTAGTGTTACGTACATTAATTGATTATTAGTAGGAATATCGGCAGTAATTGTGTAGTAGCCAAATCGATCTTGTACTATAGCCGAACTAAACGATTCATTATTTCCTGAGTTTTGCTCCTGCTTTTTGAAAATGACGTGATCATTAGGGATAGATACCGCATTTAAGTTAACAGTAGAAGCCGTAACATTAATGAAGTCTAACCAGCCATCGATCCCTATTGCAGGCGCTGTAATATTTAATAAACCAATTGTTTTGGCACTAGTACTGTTAATTGATAATGGGTGTTTTAATGTAACATCTAATGTACTGACGTTTGCATTTAATGTTAGTAGTGATACATTATCCGCAATTGAAAGATTGGTTAGTGATGTGGCAGCTGTAACATCAATTCCATTGTTTTTAATCGTAATACTCGAGAATGGCTTACCCTGTACATCTACCTTTGTATCTTTACGTTCGACAGTTAAGACTTGACCTGCATAATCCCCATCAGCAAATGTTACTGTCATTGATGTTCTTCCTAAATCATTGCTTGCTAAAAATGAGCGTACGTCAAGTGTGGCAAAACGTTGACCTTGTAATAAATGACCGAATATTGAATAAGGTTCTACAATATTCACTTCGCTGCTAGTTACATCCGATACAAGGACGTTATTTTGTGTGGATGCGATTGTTAAATTGCTCCCAGAGGCGCCTGAAATAGTCGTAAAATTACCTTGTGCATTTATTGAAGCAGTAGTATTGGTGAAAACTAATGATTCGGCAGTAGTAAAAACGCTGAGTTTGTCAGTGGTAACATTTGCTATCGAACTAATATTTCCGCTTAACTCCATATTTGTAACGTTAATTCCATCAATAGTAACAGCCTCTAGACTAGTAGCTTTAACAATTAAATTTGTGACATTTGAAACATTTGTTACTGTTAAAACACCACCGGAAATAATTAGCTCGTCAATATTGGTTGTCAAGCCTACTAGAGTTTGCCCATCAAATGTAGCTTGCTCGATGGCCATCGATTTAATTTTTGTAACGGTATTACCAGCTACTTCAAATTCAAGATGAGAAATTTCTGTTGCGTATACAGATAAAAACTGTGTTAATTGAGAATCTGCTAGTGTATATTCAATCGTGGCTCCATCTTGTGAAGTGGTACCCACAATGATTTTGTCATCTTTAATACTGACAGTAGTAGCAACGATTGTTTCACCGCCGTCACCTGGAGTAGAGCCATTATTGTTATCGCCATCACCGTCACCTGGAGGGGTAGAGCCGTTATTGTTATCGCCATCGCCGTCACCTGGAGGGGTAGAGCCGTTATTGTTATCCCCATCGCCGTCACCTGGAGGGGTAGAGCCGTTATTGTTATCCCCATCGCCGTCACCTGGAGTAGAGCCACTATTGTTATCGTCATCGCCGTCACCTGGAGTAGAGCCATTATTGTTATCGCCATCGCCGTCACCTGGAGTAGAGCCATTATTGTTATCGCCATCGCCGTCACCTGGAGTAGAGCCATTATTGTTATCGTCATCGCCGTCACCTGGAGTAGAGCCATTATTGTTATCGCCATCGCCGTCACCTGGAGTAGAGCCATTATTGTTATCCCCATCGCCGTCACCTGGAGTAGAGCCATTATTGTTATCCCCATCGCCGTCACCTGGAGGGGTAGAGCCGTTATTGTTATCGCCATCGCCGTCACCTGGAGGGGTAGAGCCGTTATTGTTATCGCCACCGCCGTTGCCTGGAGGGGTAGAGCCGTTATTGTTATCGCCATCGCCGTCACCTGGAGGGGTAGAGCCGTTATTGTTATCGCCATCGCCGTCACCTGGAGGGGTAGAGCCGTTATTGTTATCGCCACCGCCGTTGCCTGGAGGGGTAGAGCCGTTATTGTTATCGCCACCGCCGTTGCCTGGAGGGGTAGAGCCGTTATCGCCACCGCCACCGTTACCTGGAGAAGTAGAGCTGTTATCTCTATCGCTCTCACTTGGGGGAGTTAGACCATATTGAATATTAAAAGTTTTGACTGCGTCTTCCCAAGTGTAAATTACGTTGTTAATATTCACCGTCGAAACTGTTATAGAGTTTGAGACAACTAAAGAATTAGTTCCATCACCATTAATATATAATACTTCTATTTTTGCTGTACCTGTTATTACTGCATCTGAAGATACATAAACCCTTTTATAATCTCCGTTTAGCGTTAAATTCTTTGCGTGTTGCACATGCATGGAAGAGATAGAAGAAGCTGTTTTAGAAATAGTAACTTCATTTGCTTCTGCATGAAACGAGTCAATGATTGAGTTGTTAAAAGTAATATTTGCTTTATTTGTCTTATTTACAACAGGTTTTAAAGAAGCTACATTTTTTGATTGATCTTTTATATGAAAAGTTGTTGCTTTTACATTATTAACAGTTAAAGGGTTACTTTCTGAAAGATATGTAATTTCTTTTGCGGCAATATTATTTACTGTTTTTATAGATGCAGGTAAAGTTAAAGCATTCATCGAAGCATTTTGACCATCAAAACTAGTAGTAGTGCTATGAATTGTAAGAGCATCAATAGCTATGATTTCATCATTACTAGTTGAAAAAGTGACAGTTGCATTTAGTAAAGCTTCTTTATTTGCTTTATTTGTTAGAAATGCATCTCGTTTTGAAACAGAATATTGTTTTCCATTAACTATGATTCCGTTAACCGTGATTTTTTCAATTGCACCTGTAACGTTTTGTGTTGTACTATTCTTCGCATTTTCTGCACGTACAACAAAAGAAGCAATTTGTCCACGTGTTACAGGGCTAGTCATATCAAAAGTCGTACTCGTTTTACCTGTTGTAATTTGCGCATCATATAGTGCTGATATGTAATTATGATATTCATGATTTGCTGGTATATCTGTGAATGGGAGCGTACTTTCCGTATTATGAGTTAGCTCAAATGCACGGGCAATCATTTTTGCCATTTGTCCGCGTGTAATGGTTTCTGATTGTTTGAATTTTCCATCTCCATAACCATTAATAACGTTTGATTTTGCAAGAGTTGCAATGTATTTATAAAACTCATCTGATTCATTTACATCTGTAAAACCGGGATTTTTTACGTTGTTCGTATCTAATTGCAAAATAGAGGAAATGATCTTTGCTGCTTGACCTCGTGTTACTGGAGTACCAGCTTTATAAGTACCGTCTGAGTAGCCTTTAACAATACCCCTTTTAAGTAAATTCGAAATACTTTCATAATGGGGGTTGTTCTTGTCTAAGTCGGTAAAGCCTTGAGCAGAAGTAGGGGATACGACTGTACTAAAGCTACTTGCTATTAAAGCAGAAGATACCGAAGCCTTTAAAAAACGACTTTTTTTGGTTTTTTTTCGCATAGAAAGCCTCCTGAAATATATATTCAAATACTATATCGGTACAAAAGAGTTACATTTAAATTTTGTATATCTATTTGAAGGGATTCGGGCTTATTGACTGAAATTTTAATATAGGTATGGAAGAAGAAACTTTTTTACCGATACTAGTAATATACAAGATATTTAAAGAGTCGAGGAGGTTTAAAGTATGCGTATTAGTACACAACCGATAGAAAGCTCAATAAAAGCTCAAGTATCAACACCGATACAAGCAACGATAACCGATACCGGGACTGCAGGAGTAAAAAAAAGAAAAGTACAGGAAGTAGATGCTGTAAAGACTGAAAGCAAAGTGAAATCAGAGGGTGAAGAAAGTAAAACAGAAATAGAAAAAGTCCAAGAAGCTGTAAGAACATTAAATGATTTTTTAAAAATTAATAACTATTCATCTAAATTTGTATTACATGAAGGATTAGATGAATATTTTGTGCAGTTAGTTGATCCTCAAACAGAAGAGGTTATTAAAGAGATTCCACCAAAAAATTTACTTGACTCATTTTATGAAATGCAAAAATTAGCAGGCGTTATTGTAGACGAAAGAATTTAATATAATTATAAGGAGGATTTTATTATGGTAATGCGTATTGGCGGTTTAGCTTCTGGTATGGATATTGATAGTATGGTAGAAAAATTAATGCAGGCGGAAAAGGCACCGTTAAACAAATTGTTTCAACAAAAACAAAAATATGAATGGCAACGTGATGCATATCGCGATGTAAATAAGAAGTTAAAAGCATTCGATGATTTTTTAAGTGGAAATATGTTATATCATAAGGATTTTAATAAAAAAACAATCTCCAGTTCAAATGCAGCGATTAGTGCGATTCCAACAACTGCAACTAACGGTCAATCATTAACAATTGATAGTGTGTCACAAATTGCTAAAAGTGGGAATGCTGTTGGCTCTATAGTAAAAGGAACAGAAGGAACGAAAACATTAGGTGAACTCGGTATTGTGGCAGCAGGAAGTGATGAAGCTGTTACAATGAAGGTTTTGCAAAATGATGGTACGACAAAAGATGTTTCCTTAACATTTAGTAGTAAAGATAAGATTGATGATGTTATTTCAAAACTCAAAAAAGATACAGGGTTAAATGCATTTTATGATAAAGCTACAGGACAAATTGCAATTTCCACTGCTGCGACAGGTAAAGGAGATTCTTATACAATTGAAGATACAATTTACGAAAATGGTAACCCAGTAACTTCAACTACTACTGTAAATGCAAGTGTATTTGTAGAAAGTGGCGGGGACTTCTTCGGGAAATTAGGCTTTAATGATACGCAAGCATTAGTAGCAAATGGCCAAAATGCAAAATTAACTATTAATGGTGCAGAAATTGAGCGTCAATCAAATACATTTGATATTGATGGAATGGAAGTAACGCTTAATGCTACGTACATGGGTGATCAGCCAATCACGTTAACTACAAAAACAGATACTGACAATATGATGGACAAAATTAAACAATTTGTAGAAACGTATAATGGCTTAGTTGAGTCATTCACTGCAATGACGAAAGAAAAACGTTATCGTGACTTCCCTCCTTTAACAGAAGAGCAAAAGAAGGATATGAAAGAAGACGAAATTAAAGTATGGGAAGAAAAGGCGAAGAGCGGTATACTTCGCAGTGACTCATTAGTAGCAAGTGCATTATCAAAAATGCGAACAATTATGTATGAAAAAGGCGGTAGTAGCAACCCATTGATCGACACATTATATGAGATGGGAATTACTACATCTGATAAAACATCTGATAACGGTAAATTAGTTATCAATGAGAAGAAACTTCGTGAAAAAATTGAGGAAGATCCAGATGCTGTAGTTAGTACATTTAGTAATGCAGCTGATGATAATGGGATAGTACAAAAACTGCGTAAAAGTATTAACCTTACAAAGATCGACATTGAGAATAAAGCGGGTAGAGCGGATTCAACGAACCAAACTTTTAATATCGGTCGAAATTTAGAAAGCCTTGAAGATCGTATCAACTTATGGAAAACGAAGTTATCAAATATTGAACAACGCTATTGGAAGCAATTTGGTGCGATGGAATCAGCGATTAATAAAGCGAACCAGCAGTCTAGTATTTTTGCTCCAGCTCAATAATAAATGGGGTTAATAAAAATGGAAAAAATACAAAAGCTTCTTCAAGTTTCTGCAAAGCTATATCAACATTTAGCGGAAATCCCAAAAGGTGAAAACCGGGATGAATATATTGAAAAAATTAATGAACAGCTTGATGAGCGTGGTGTCATTATTGAAATGCTTCGTGAAGAAGACTTTATTGCAAACCCTTTAGATAAATCTCACGCAACATTAATCGATCTAGACAAAGGTATTCACGAACGCTTAAATTTAGTTATGGCAGAAATTAAACATGATATGAAGGATTTGCAAAACCAAAAGAAAAATGAACAACAATATATGAATCCGTATTCCAATGTGCGTACTATGGATGGTATGTATTACGATAAAAAGAACTAATTTATATTTCCTTATTCGCCTTTGTGAGTAAAATCAATTAAACTAGTAGTAAATAAGTAATCCTTAAAAGGGAGTGTCTTGTATTGACAGCACAAACATCCGCTTACAATGCGTATAAACAAAATAGTGTAACAACTGCTTCACCTGGGGAATTAACACTCATGCTTTATAATGGTTGCTTGAAGTTTTTAAATAAAGCTAAAGTAGCTATCCAAGAAAAAAATATACAAGAAAAGAACGTGAATCTTCAGAAATCACAAGCAATAGTTGCCGAATTAATGTCCACATTAAATATGGATATTGAGATTTCCAAACAAATGCTACCTTTATATGAATATATGAATCATCGTCTTTTGCAAGCTAATATCCAAAATGATATTAGTATAATTGAAGAAGTTGAAGGGTTAGTGACGGAATTCCGCGATACGTGGAAAGAAGTTATACGCATTAATCGACAACAACAATTCGGAAGTGGCAATAACGGACAAATTTAAAAAAAAAAGAGACCATCAATTGGTGATGGTCTCTTTTATTATATGAAGAAAGACTTGAACTTAGAACATGTTCATGAAAAAACTATATAATTCCTAAAGTCTTTTAAAAGATTAACAGAGGCATAAGCCTATATAGTCATAATTTAGTTCGTAATACGGTAAAATATGTTACTTATTCCCTCTAGATGTAAATCGTGCATTCATGTCATAATCAAGCTAAATAAATGTTTGGAAAAGTATTGGGGTGGGAAAATGATATTTAAACGTCAAGAAGGTTTTCGATTTAAGTTCGAGGAGCCTGTTAAAATGACTTTTGCGATATATGAAGATGGCAGAGTCAATAATTCACAAACTGCGATGGCAGACTTACTTGATGTGAGTCCAAGAGGTTTAAAGATGTTTACTGAGGTAGATTTAGGGGTGAACCCGCCACCTCTGGATTTACATTTTATGCTTGATACAAGAGAAATACGTGCTTATGGCGAGGTGATCTGGAGTCGCCCGTTTGCTAGCGGTAAGTATTATGGTGTGTATTTCAATAATCAAGGGCCACTTGAAGATTTTATTGTTGAAGAGTTGAAGTCTCGCCGTAAAAAAGAAGCTGCTGAGGCAAAAATAAAAAATAATTCGTAAAATTTTTGTTAAAAAAAGAATTAATTTAGAGGAATTTCACACACTTGTGTAGAAATAGATAGTATAGCAGTTATAAAGGAGGAGTTTACATGTTAAACTTTAACATTCGCGGTGAAAATATTGAGGTAACTCCAGCTATTCGAGAGTATGTTGAGAATAAAGTCGAAAAAGTTGAGCGTTATTTTAACGAAGATATTAATGCCAACGCCAACGTAAATTTAAAGGTTTATAATGACAAGCAAACAAAAGTGGAAGTGACAATTCCCATGAAAAACTTAACGCTTCGTGCAGAAGAGCGCCATAATGATATGTACGCAGCGGTTGACTTAATTGTTGATAAATTAGAACGTCAAATTCGTAAACATAAAACAAAGGTAAACCGTAAATTCCGTGAGCGTGAAGGTACAGGTATTTATTTCGCTACTTCACAGGCCACAGTGGATGCAACAACTGAGGAAGAAGAATACTCAATTGTTCGTACAAAACAATTTGATTTAAAACCGATGGATCAAGAAGAAGCGGTTTTACAGATGAATATGCTAGGTCATGATTTCTATATCTTTACGGATGCAGAATCAAATGGCACAAATATTGTCTACAAACGTAAAGATGGCAAATACGGCTTGATTGAAACAACTTAAGATACTTAAGGCTCTCGCGATTGCGAGGGCTTTTTTTGGTTCTATAATATTTGTTGGGGTAACCATACAATTTAAGATGGAGGTGGATGTCCCCGACACTCCTGCCGAAAAACTGGCTAGTCAAGACCCCGCAGTGTTTGTGTCAACAAATCGAGGAGGCTTGGAGGCAGTCGGCGGAAAGGGAGGGGCAGTCGCCGAAACCTTTGGAGAAGCTTCACATTGTGCCTCATCCAACACTTGATGTAGAACCTTTTTTATGCGCTTTTCATACGTAATAGAGAGACTGTTTGCATGAAGATGTTAGACAATGGTAAAATGAAAGTTGAGACTATATAGGAAGTGAAAAAATTCATGGCAAACCTATTAAATAAATTATTTGATTTCAATAAACGTGAGTTAAAAAAATTAGAAAAAATCGCTGACCAAGTAGAGGGATTCGCTTCTCAAATGGAACAGCTTTCAGATGATCAATTACAAGCGAAAACAGAAGAATTTAAACAACGTTATACAGATGGCGAAAGTTTAGAGTCGCTTCGTGCCGAAGCTTTTGCTGTTAGTCGTGAAGCATCGAAACGTGTATTAGGGATGTATCCATTCCGCGTACAAATTATGGGGGCGGCTTCACTGGATGAAGGTAATATTTCGGAGATGAAAACCGGTGAAGGTAAAACTTTAACAGCTACGATGGCCGTTTATCTCAATGCGCTTACTGGTAAGGGTGTACATGTTGTAACAGTCAACGAATACTTGGCTAGTCGTGATGCTGCGGAAATGGGCGAGTTGTACAACTTCTTAGGTTTGTCGGTTGGTTTAAACTTGAATAGCTTATCCAAAGAAGAAAAACGTGCGGCTTATGAGGCAGATATCACGTATAGCACGAATAATGAACTGGGCTTTGACTATTTACGTGATAATATGGTGCTTTATAAAGAAGAACGTGTACAACGTCCGCTTCATTATGCTGTTATCGATGAGGTTGACTCAATTTTAATCGATGAGGCACGTACACCATTAATTATTTCGGGTCAGGCTGGCAAATCAGCGCAATTGTACAAGCAGTCCAATGCATTTGTACGTATGTTAAGTGCAGATACTGATTACACATATGAAGAGTCAACAAAAGGCGTTACGTTAACGGATGCAGGTGTAGAAAAAGCGGAAAAGGCTTTTGGTATCGACAATCTGTTTGATTTAACACATGTGCGTTTAAACCATGCTATTAATCAATCGTTAAAGGCGCATGTCAGTATGCATAATGATGTAGACTATGTGGTTCAAGAGGGCGAAATCGTCATTGTTGATGGCTTTACGGGTCGTCTTATGAAAGGACGCCGCTATTCTGATGGTCTGCACCAGGCAATTGAGGCTAAAGAGGGCGTTGAGATTCAAAACGAATCGATGACAATGGCCACAATTACGTTCCAAAACTACTTCCGTATGTATCAAAAGCTTGCTGGTATGACTGGTACGGCAAAAACAGAGGAAGAGGAATTCCGTAATATTTACAATATGAGTGTTATTGCGATTCCAACGAATAAGCCGATTGCACGTGATGACCGTGCGGATTTAATTTTTGCTTCGATGGAAGGAAAATATAAAGCGGTCGCAGCAGATATTGCAGAGCGTCATAAAGCTGGACAACCCGTTCTTGTTGGTACTGTGGCAATCGAAACATCTGAAATTATTTCCAACTTATTAAATAAACATAAAATCCCACATAACGTATTAAATGCGAAAAACCACGAGCGTGAGGCAGAAATTATTGCGAATGCTGGTGAAAAAGGTGCGGTAACCATTGCTACGAATATGGCTGGTCGTGGTACAGATATTAAACCAGGTGAAGGCGTAATGGAAATCGGTGGATTAGCGGTAATCGGTACAGAGCGTCATGAATCTCGCCGTATCGATAATCAGTTACGTGGACGTTCTGGTCGTCAAGGGAATCCAGGGGTTACGCAATTCTACTTGTCACTTGAAGATGATTTAATGCGTCGTTTTGGCTCTGATAACATGAAGTCGATGATGATGAAGTTAGGTATGGACGATTCACAGCCGCTTCAATCAAAAGTTGTTTCGAAGGCTGTAGAATCTGCACAAAAACGTGTTGAGGGCAATAACTTCGATGCACGTAAACGTTTATTACAATATGACGATGTATTACGTCAGCAACGTGAGATTATTTATAAAGAGCGTTACGATGTCTTAGAAACAGAAAATATGCGTGTACTTGTAGAGTCAATGATTCAAGAAACCATCGACAATATTGTCGGACTGTATACGCAAGATGAGCAAAAGGACTGGAACTTAAAAGCAATTGAGGACTTTGTTGCTGCTAACCTATTAGAAGAAGGCAATTTAAAGGCTGCGGATTTACAAGGTAAGTCTGCCGAAGAAATAATTGCATTTATCTCGGACGCTGTGCATATTCGCTATGATGAAAAAGAAGTTGAGCTTACTCCAGAACGTATGCGTGAGTTTGAGAAGGTTATTTTACTGCGCTCGATTGATACGAAATGGATTGATCATATTGATGCAATGGATCAGCTACGTCAAGGTATTCATTTACGCGCGTATGGTCAAAATGATCCACTACGTGAATATCAACAAGAAGGCTTTGCTATGTTTGAAGATATGGTCGCTTCGATTCGTGAAGACGTAGCTAAATACGCGATGAAGGCAGAAATTCGCAGTAACCTAGAACGTGAAGAGGTTGCTAAAGGTCAGGCTGTTAATCCGAAAGAGGATGGTTCGCCAGCACCTAAAAAGCAACCGGTACGCAAGGCTGAAAATGTCGGGCGTAACGATTTATGTCCATGTGGAAGCGGCAAGAAGTTTAAAAATTGCCATGGTGCAGGACAATAAGTTAATATCTACAAAAAAAGATCAATTTCAACGATTCGTTGAATTGATCTTTTTTCGTCTCTTCACTCGATGAAACAATTGACCGTATTTTAGGTGTAAAAAAAGAGCGAATAGTCAGAATTGGTAGACAATTAAATGTTCGCAGTATACAATAACTGTAACAATAGGTATTTAGTTCAATTAATCAGTAATAGTTTTTACCTCCAAATAATCCATTTTTATGTGAAGTTAACCGGTAAAATTGGTACGTTGTAAGTATTAAGTTGTTCATTATATATAACTTACCTCGTTGAATAGGGTGATTTATGGGGAGTTATATAAAATACTTGAGTAATGAAGCCGTGCCAAGACCACTTGAGGAAATATTTTGGAGTATACCGATATATGTTTGTTAATTGCAAATATAAACATAATATTTAAAGGAGGAGTAACAATGCATTATAATAGTGAAGATATAATGAGTAGTGAAACAATGTTGTATATACCTGAGTATGATACCTTTGGAAATTTGTGTACGCGTGTCATTGAACGAGATTATCAATATCTATCGAAATTAACGCCTACGCAATTAATGGACTTTAATCTCCGTTATTATGGATCAAGTTTGCGTGGGGCTTTTGATGGGTCAAAGATGATTCTAGGTAAGCTCAATAAGAATCCAATTGTTGTGCATGAACGATTTAATATTTTATGGTTTCCAAGTAAGTCTCCCTTACATCCAGACTGTATTTGGTTCGCGGTACATCATATTGATGACTATACAGCAGTTGATAAAAAGCAGACAAAAGTGACGTTTATGAATGGCAAGGAAATTATTGTTGCTGTAAGCACTAAGTCGTTTGAATATCGGATCCAGAGAGCTTTTTTATTGAAGTATAAATTAGAGAAACGAACGAAGCATCTACTTGTTCAATATGACCGTGTTAAAGTATTTCAACGCATGACGATGCGCTCATTGTTAGAAGATGAAGCGAAAAAAGATGAAAATTAGAAGATATTTATTACACATACTAGCACAGAGAATATGAAATAGTATGTGTATTTTCTTTTGTTCAAAATTCTGAAGTGTTGAAAAAAGTATGTTTTCCGAAATAAAAACGCTATAATAGAAAGATACGGATTTCTGCATGTAGAAGTCCATTAAAAATGTTCGGGGGATTTAACGATGATAGAATTAGCAGATGTACGTAACGCGTTAGACAATACAGCCAAAAAATTGGCGGACTTCAGGGGGTCTCTTTGACTTAGAAAACAAAGAGGCACGTATTCAGGAGTTAGATGAAATGATGCTAGAGCCAGGCTTTTGGGATGATCAACAAGGAGCACAAGTGGTCATTAATGAAGGGAACGGCTTAAAAGCTATCGTGAATGAATATAAAGAATTAGTGGATACACATGAAAACTTAGATATGACATTAGAATTATTGCGCGAAGAACCGGATGAGGAATTACAAGAGGAGCTAGGCAAAGAGCTTGTGGAATTCCAACAAAAGATAGCAGATTTTGAGTTGCAATTATTATTGAGTGGTCCCTATGATCAAAACAATGCAATTCTAGAGCTTCATCCAGGCGCTGGTGGAACTGAATCACAAGATTGGGGCTCCATGTTGCTTCGTATGTATACACGGTGGGCTGAAAAACGTGGCTTTAAGGTCGAAACAGTAGATTATTTGCCAGGTGATGAAGCAGGGATTAAATCAGTGACATTATCCATTAAAGGGCATAATGCTTACGGTTATTTACAGGCTGAAAAGGGCGTGCACCGTTTAGTACGTATTTCACCGTTCGATTCTTCGGGTCGTCGTCATACATCATTCGTATCATGTGATGTGATGCCAGAATTTGATGATAATATTGAAGTTGATATTCGCACAGAGGATTTAAAGATCGATACGTACCGTGCAACAGGTGCTGGTGGTCAGCATATTAATACGACAGATTCAGCTGTTCGTATTACACACGTTCCTACGGGTACAGTCGTGCAATGTCAGGCAGAACGTTCGCAGATTAAAAACCGTGAAAAAGCAATGACGATGTTAAAAGGGAAATTATATCAATTGGAAATTGACAAGCAACAAGCTCAACTTGATGAAATTCGTGGTGAGCAAAAGGAAATTGGCTGGGGCTCTCAAATTCGTTCATATGTATTCCATCCTTATTCAATGGTTAAGGATCATCGTACAAGCGAAGAAACAGGTAATGTTGGCGCGGTGATGGATGGTGATTTAGATCCATTTATTAATGCATATTTACGTTCAAGAATAGGATAATGGAAACACCTCAGATGCACAGTGCTTCTGAGGTGTTTTTTTTGGATTGATTTGGATTCGACTTAGTAGTACTCGAGGGCTGTTGCTTCACTTTAACATCTATTAAAATGGTGGGTGGTATGGAGCGTCCTGGCTAAGCTGTTTTCGCTCACCCATATAATGTTTATAGAGCATAGAGGCATTGACAAATTGTTTGCTAATCGATGCATATGTAATAGGAAGTTCAATGGGCCTATCATTTTTTAGTGTGACGATACAACCGATTTCACTAGGTATAATATTGGATATTGCATGTAGGCCAATCCATGTATTGTGTATAGAATTTGGTGAATAAGTTGGTAGGAAAATACAAGGGAAACCATAATCATAGGCCACGACTATCGGCAGCTTATGTTGATTGCCAAAGAAACGTTTTGCAGAATACTTTGCTGCTTCATAAGTTGTTCCCAGTGATAGGCAAGATTTACGCAAGACATGCATTGGCTTGCGTGTGACAATAAGTTCGTTATGCTTGTCGATTACTCGTGTGAAAATTTTAGACTCATGCTGAATAGGCTGTAACAAATACGTATTAAATGACATTAAATAACCATTAACATAGTTCGTTGACATATATGTAGTGCCTCCTTTTTCTATTTATTAGCTGTAGTTTATAACATAAAATAAGTGTAGGGAAATATAGTTAATAGTCAAAATCCTTAGATGAAACAGTCAATTTCTTAGAAGAAACGTGTAAAAAAACGCTAGAAATATAACGGATCGAATTGATTTTCATTTCTTAAACATTGCATTTTAGTTTCAATTTTCTTATAATTTAGAAAAGGATCGAGGTGAGATCGTTGGATAAATATTATTCGTATACAGATTTTCTAAAAGCCGTTGGTCAGTCAAAAGTTGATGAGGCAGAGAAATTATTGAACGAGATTTATTTAGATTTATTTTTAAATCGTATCCAGCGTATGCATCGTGAGGAACAGCTTATGGTTCTGATAGATAGAGCACTCGATGAAAAAGATGAAAAAGCCTTTCATCTATACGCAACTGAACTAGAAGTATTACACCAAGTAGCAAGTGAATAATATGACGAGCCCGCTCTCCAATTATTGGAGGGCGGATTTTTTTTGACGAAATGAAAGTTTTTTAATTCGAGAGAACTAATCTGGTTAAATCATGGGTATTAAATAATGTCCGAGGATATCGGAGTGCTCCTCGCGGGGAAACAAGGAAACTTCGCGTGCAGGCCAACAATCTCGATGCGTGTAAGTATACATACTGCGGATCACCGCTTTCCCGGGTATTATGATAAATCCAGGGAGTAATTTCCATTCGAAACGTCAATGATAGAAGAATGGTACGAAAGTGAAGAATCCAGTAAATGAAAAAATAACAAACATTCGTTCGTTAAATGTTCGATATTTTCATAGTGCTATGCTAAAATAAATGTACAAATTGGAAGGAAAGGACGGGGACACGTGTGCAAGAATTTGATTTACAAGCGCCATATCAGCCTAGTGGGGATCAGCCACAGGCGATCGTAGAATTAGTGGAGGGCGTTCACGCAGGTAAACGTCATCAAACATTGCTTGGCGCAACAGGGACAGGTAAAACGTTTACGATATCGAATGTGATTCAGCAGGTGAAGAAACCGACGCTTATTATGGCTCATAATAAAACGCTTGCGGGTCAATTATATAGTGAGTTTAAAGAGTTTTTTCCAAATAATGCAGTTGAGTATTTTGTCAGTTATTATGATTACTTTCAGCCAGAGGCCTATGTACCACAAACAGATACGTATATCGAGAAAGATTCCAGCATAAATGATGAAATCGATAAATTACGTCACTCTGCGACATCTGCTCTTTTTGAGCGTGAGGATGTCATTATTATTGCATCCGTGTCCTGTATTTACGGATTAGGTTCTCCTCAAGAATATCGAGAAATGGTCGTGTCGATTCGCACAGGTATGGAGATTGAGCGTAATCAGTTGCTACGAAAACTTGTCGATGTGCAGTATGAGCGTAACGATGTGAGCTTTACACGTGGTACTTTCCGTGTTCGCGGTGATGTTGTTGAAATTTTCCCAGCATCGCGCGATGAACATTGTATACGTGTTGAGTTTTTCGGTGATGAGATCGACCGAATCCGTGAAGTTAATGCGTTGACTGGTGAAATTTTATCTGACCGTGATCATGTAGCTATTTTCCCTGCGTCCCACTTCGTTACACGTGAAGAGAAAATGATAAAAGCCATTGAAAATATTGAAAAAGAGCTAGAGCAACGACTTACTCTATTACGTGCAGAGGATAAGCTACTAGAGGCACAACGCTTGGAGCAGCGAACACGCTACGACTTAGAGATGATGAAGGAAATGGGCTTTTGCTCAGGTATCGAAAACTATTCCCGTCATTTAACACTACGTGAAGCTGGAGCAACACCGTACACATTAATGGACTACTTTCCAGAGGATTTTTTGCTGGTTGTCGATGAAAGCCATGTCACGCTACCGCAAGTGCGTGGTATGTATAATGGGGACCAAGCGCGAAAAGGTGTACTTGTAGAGCATGGTTTCCGCTTGCCGTCAGCACTCGATAACAGACCTCTGCGTTTTGAAGAATTTGATGCCAAAGTACAGCAAGCGATATTTGTTTCGGCAACGCCTGGTCCATATGAAATCGAGCATACGCCAGTAATGGCTGAGCAAATTATTCGTCCAACAGGCTTACTAGATCCATTGATAGAGGTACGGCCGATAGAAGGGCAAATAGATGATTTAATCGATGGAATTCAAGAGCGTATTACCCGTAATGAACGTGTACTCGTAACAACATTAACGAAAAAAATGTCGGAAGATTTATCAGCTTATTTGAAGGAAATGGGCTTAAAAGTGGAATACTTACATTCAGAGATTAAGACACTTGAACGTATTGAAATTATCCGTGAGCTACGGAAGGGCACATATGACGTCCTAATCGGTATTAATTTATTGCGTGAAGGGCTGGATATTCCTGAAGTTTCACTTGTGGCAATATTAGATGCCGATAAGGAAGGGTTCTTACGTTCAGAGCGCTCATTGATTCAAACAATTGGGCGTGCAGCTCGTAATGCCAATGGGCATGTTATTATGTACGCCGATAATATGACAGATTCTATGAAGAAGGCCATTGAAGAAACGAAGCGTCGTCGTACAATACAGATGGCGTACAACGAGGAACATGGTATTACACCGAAGACGATAGTCAAGAAGATTCCTGATATCATTCGTGCGACACAGGTAGCAGAAGAAGAGGAATCATATGTAACGAAGGCAACAAAAGGTAAAAAGTTGACGAAGCAGGAGAAAGAGAAATTACTTGCTACACTTGAAATAGAAATGAAGGAAGCGGCTAAAGCACTTGATTTCGAACGTGCAGCTGAGCTGCGAGATACTATCTTTGAATTGAAGACAGAAGGGTGATCGGGCTTGTGAAAAATACAGAAATCGTCGTGCAGGGCGCACGTGCACATAATTTGAAAAATATTAACGTCACAATTCCACGTGATCAATTAGTTGTGCTAACGGGTTTATCCGGTTCTGGAAAATCTTCGTTAGCATTTGACACGATTTATGCAGAGGGACAACGTCGTTATGTAGAGTCATTGTCTGCTTATGCTCGCCAGTTTCTTGGACAGATGGATAAACCAGATGTGGATGCGATTGAAGGGCTGTCACCTGCCATATCGATTGATCAAAAAACGACGAGTCGAAATCCACGTTCAACTGTTGGAACAGTAACGGAAATATATGATTATTTACGGCTACTTTATGCGCGTATTGGCAAGCCAATTTGTCCGAATCATGGCATTGAAATTACCTCCCAAACAATTGAGCAGATGGTGGATCGCCTCTTGGTATACCCAGAACGCACAAAAATGCAGTTACTTGCGCCAATGATTTCAGGGCGCAAAGGAACTCATGTAAAGCTGCTAGAAGACTTGAAAAAGCAAGGCTTTGTACGAGTACGTATTGATGGTGAATTACGTGATTTAGATGATGCAATAGATCTTGATAAAAACAAAAAGCATTCTATAGAGGTTGTCGTGGACCGTGTCGTTGTAAAAGAAGGGATTGCAGCACGACTTAGTGATTCGCTTGAGACGGCACTGCGATTAGCGGAAGGGCGCGTATTAGTCGATGTGATGGAGCATGAAGAATTACTATTTAGTGAGCATCATGCATGTCCATTATGTGGCTTTTCAATCGGTGAGCTTGAACCACGTATGTTTTCATTTAACAGTCCATTCGGGGCGTGTACAAGTTGTGATGGTTTAGGTACAACGCAAGAGGTAGACCTGGACCTAGTTGTACCAGATTGGGACCGCTCATTAATCGAGCATGCCATTGCCCCCTGGGAACCGACAAGTTCGCAATATTATCCTCAGTTATTAAAGGCGGTATGTGACCATTATGATATTCCGATGGACGTACCTGTGAAAGAACTACCGAAAGAGAAAATGGACAAGATTTTATTTGGCTCGGGAAAGGATAAAGTTCATTTCCATTATGAAAATGAGTTTGGAAATGTGCGAGATCAGATGATTGAGTTTGAAGGTGTTGTACATAATGTAGAGCGTCGTTTTAAAGAGACAACTTCTGATTATGTACGTGAACAAATGGAAAAATACATGGCACAGCAAGACTGTCCATCCTGTAAAGGCTATCGCTTAAAACCGGAAACATTAGCTGTCAAAATTGCAGATAAGCATATTGGAGAAGTGACAAAGTATTCAATTCAAGATGCAGATACATTTTTCAAAGAGTTGGATTTATCTGAAAAGGATATGCAAATTGCTCGACTGGTATTGCGTGAAATTGAAGAACGTCTGGGTTTCTTAGTTAATGTAGGTTTAGATTATTTAACGCTAAGTCGTGCGGCAGGAACACTTTCAGGTGGGGAAGCACAACGAATTCGCTTAGCTACGCAGATAGGCTCTCGTTTAACTGGGGTACTTTATATTTTGGATGAGCCGTCGATAGGATTACATCAGCGAGACAATGACCGCCTCATCAGTACGCTACAAAATATGCGTGATATTGGTAATACGCTAATTGTTGTTGAGCATGATGAGGATACTATGATGGCGGCCGATTATCTGATTGATGTAGGACCTGGGGCTGGTGTACATGGTGGTGAAATTGTTGCGGCGGGAACACCACAGGAAGTAATGGACAATCCTAAATCGTTGACGGGGCAATATTTAAGTGGTAAGAAGTTTATTCCATTACCAATTGAGCGCCGTAAACCAGATGGTCGTAAGTTATCGATTAAGGGAGCAAAAGAAAATAACCTACAAAACGTTAAAGTAGATATACCATTAGGTCTATTTGTTGCAGTGACAGGTGTTTCAGGCTCTGGTAAATCGACACTTATTAATGAAATTTTATATAAATCTTTGGCTCAAAAGCTTAACCGTTCAAAGGTAAAGCCGGGTGAACATAAAGAAGTAGCGGGTATGGAGGAACTTGAAAAAGTGATCGATATTGACCAGTCTCCAATTGGTCGAACACCACGTTCAAACCCTGCCACTTATACAGGTGTGTTTGATGATGTAAGAGATGTCTTTGCGACAACGAATGAAGCCAAAGTACGCGGCTATAAAAAAGGTCGTTTTAGCTTTAATGTTAAAGGTGGGCGTTGTGAGGCGTGTCGAGGAGACGGCATTATTAAAATTGAAATGCATTTCCTACCAGATGTATATGTACCATGTGAGGTTTGTCATGGTAAGCGTTATAACCGTGAAACGCTTGAAGTGAAATATAAAGATAAAAGTATTGCTGATATTTTAGATATGACCATTGAAAATGCAGTAGTGTTCTTCGAAAATATTCCTAAAATCCAGCGTAAATTACAGACAATTGTGGATGTTGGGTTAGGTTATATGAAACTAGGACAACCTGCGACGACATTATCTGGTGGTGAGGCACAACGGGTGAAACTGGCTTCAGAGCTACATCGTCGTTCCACAGGTAAATCATTCTATATTTTAGATGAGCCGACTACTGGCCTACATGCCGACGATATTGCACGTTTACTGATTGTCTTGCAACGACTCGTTGAAAATGGAGACTCAGTTCTAGTAATTGAGCACAATCTAGATGTTATTAAAACTGCCGATTACATTATCGATTTAGGTCCAGAAGGTGGCGATAAAGGTGGTATGATTGTCGCTACAGGTACACCAGAAGAAGTAGTGGAAGTTAAGGGCTCTTATACAGGGAAGTACTTAAAGCCAATTTTAGTACGTGATCGAATGCGTATGGAAGCCATTTTAGCCGAGGCTTCAAAATAATGCTATTGGAATGGGCATATACGTACTTGATGGAATTTAATTTTTATTCGTATTAAGCCATCTACAATAAAATTCGCGACATTCCAGCGAGATCGTGAACCACTTAAGTCCACACAGATATTGAGTATCTATGAGGCTTGTGGATCACCCATGGAATAGGAGCGAATTTTTTCAATATCATGTCATACTTTTTTCATTTTTGAAATGAAACCTTTCATAAAATGATACGTATAAATAGTATAACGAACTGAGGGAGGCTATTAGATTTATGCAAAATGAACGTCAACGAATTTTAGAACTTGTGGAAAAAGGAATTATTTCAGCGCAAGAGGCGATTACATTATTAGAGGCATTAGAGCAACCTAGCAAGTCCACTCAAAATGTTATGAATGATGTGTTGAATCAAGAACAACAATCTTCTACAGAAAAAGAGTCTATCTTTAATGAAGCACCAAAAGAGGAGCAAAAGAAAGATACAGATTTTATGAAATATTTCCAAGATGAAATGCAAGATTTCCGTAAAGATTTATCGCAAATCGGTTCAGTCTTTATGGACATGATGAATACCGCAGTAAAAAAGGTGAAGGAATTTGATGTTGCCTCTCCATTCGGCGATAAGTTTGAATTTACACATACCGAAGAGTTTGCAGCTGAAAATGTACAAAATGTGATCGTGGAATTACCAAATGGTAGCTTTACATTAGAGCCTGGTGAAGGTGATAGTTTCCAAGTTATTTGTAAGGTGAAGGCACCTCTTATTAATGAGAGTGAAGAAGAAACACGTGCTCATTTTCTAGAGCAATTTGTTGTAAAAGGTGATTTAGATTCACTCCGAATTTTAAGCCAATTAAAACTTGTACAGGTTAATGTAAAAGTACTTGTACCTAAGGAAAAGTTAGAAAAATTGTCAGTGCGTTTGATGAATGGTAGTGTAACCTTACAAGATATCGAGCTAGAGCGATTAAAAGTAAAGACACTAAATGGAGCTATCAAAGGCACTAAGCTAAGTTTTACTAAAGCAGAGGTTGATTCTTCTAACGGTTCGATTGAATTAACAGATGTTCGCGGTAAAGATTTAGAAGCCGAAACATTGAATGGTCGCGTCTATTTAGATGGCGCATTGGATGAAGTAGAAGCAAAATCGGTGAATGGACATGTTGTAGTAACGACTTGCTCAAGCAATTCATCAAAAATCAAAGCGCAAACTGTTGCAGGGGCCGTTGAATTATATGTGCCTCGCACAATGTCATTAAGTGGTAAAATAGTAACGAATTTTGGTAAGGTAGATGTCGGTATTCAAGATGTGTCAAAAATTGAATCGCAGGATCAATTTTTATCAAAAGTAGTACGTTTTGATAAAGAAGTAGAGAATGCAAACCGTCTATTTATCGAAGGCGAATCTAAAACGGGTGCAGTTTTAGTCCGTTATACTACTACTGACGAGCAGTAAGTTTAAAAAGAGAAAGCATTCAGGCTATTAAATAACATAGCTTCAGATTGACGACAAAAGGTATTCGGAATGATCACATTTCGAATACCTTTTTTATCAGAAATATTTCCTTACAAATAGCCCCTATTAACGAGAGTAGTACTCTGATTTCTACTGTTTTATTCCATTTTTGTCCAATTAGCTAGCTTCTCCAAATTCATGGCAGCAAAAGTAAGCATCGCCTGCATGAACAATTTTTTAATTCCTCGTAAGGTTATCCAACCATACCATACTTTTCTTTCGCATCCGCAAATACATGTTTAATCGTTTCTTTTTGACGTGTATAGATTTGTTTAATGTCACTTTGATGACGTAAATGATCGGCTTCTTCCACATGATGCGCCCAAATAGGACGTTGAATGATTTTCCGATGATCCTTACTTGTTGTACATTGAGCCAATAACGGACAACTTGCGCATACTAGTTGATTGGAGCGCAGGCGGCAACTTCTGCGGGAATAGCTTGAGCTGAAGGCCCCGCAGGAGCATAGCGACGAGGAGTCTGAAGCCATACCCGCGAAAAGCGTCCGGCATAGCGGAAATCAACGGGTTCACATAGATACTTCTATTTTAAAAGAAAGAAGACTGTAAACAAACTCAATTTTTTGAGTTAGATTATCCCATGCTGCATCACATAAAACAGGAATCGACTTATACACATTGAAGCGATTCCTGTTTAATGTTGCTGTCGTTTTTAAAATACTCTTGTATAATTTTTGACAATAAAATATTTAAATAGCAGCAACTTCCAAGGAATGAAATGAAACTGTAATAAAAAAACATAGATTGAGTGCTATAATAGAAAAAGAAATACATCTTACATTTGTAAGAGGTTTAGGTGGTTTAAATATGATAGAAATGAAAAATGTGACAAAGAAGTATCCGAATGGTGTCGTTGCGACAAATGGCATTTCGGTTAATATAAAGCAAGGTGAGTTTGTCTATGTTGTTGGTCCAAGTGGAGCAGGTAAATCGACATTTATCAAATTGATGTATCGTGAGGAAAAAGCGACTTCAGGCGAAATTACTGTAAATGGTATTGACTTGGCGTCATTGAAAAGTAAAAAGGTACCTTTCTTGCGCCGACAACTCGGTGTTGTTTTCCAAGATTTCAAATTACTTCCGCGTTTGAATGTCTATGAAAATGTGGCATTCGCTTTAGAGGTAATTGAAGAGGAACCAGCAGAAATCCGCCGTCGTGTAATGGAAGTTCTTGATCTAGTAGGGCTCAAACATAAGGCGAGAATGTTCCCGAATGAACTTTCAGGTGGGGAACAGCAACGTGTTTCCATTGCGCGCTCCATTGTTAATGTACCAAAAGTGGTCATTGCAGATGAGCCAACTGGGAATCTAGACCCTGAGACATCTTGGGAAATTATGAACTTGTTTGAAGAAATTAATGCACGGGGTACAACAATTGTGATGGCAACCCATAACCGTGAAATCGTGAATACGATTCGCCGCCGGGTAATTGCAATTGAAGGCGGAATGATTGTCCGTGATGAACACGGAGGTGATTACGGCTATGAAATTTAATACGATAAAACGTCACTTCCGAGAAAGTTTTAAATCGCTTGGTCGTAATAGTTGGATGACGATTGCCTCGGTGAGTGCAGTTACAGTTACATTGATACTTGTAGGCGTTTTTGCGCTTATTATGATGAACTTAAATAAAGTAGCGTCAGATTTAGAAAATGACGTTGAAATCAAAGTTTTAATTGATGAAACGGCGGATGAGGCTACTGAAAAAGAGCTACTCAAGAAAATTGAGAAGTTGCCGGATGTCGAAGAGATGACTTATTCGACAAAGGAAAATGAGTTAACGAAATTAGTAAAAGACTTTGGCGATGACTTTAAGTTATTTGAGCAAAGTAACCCATTACGTAATGTAATTTATGTGAAGGCAACTGATCCACAGCAGACAGCAACTGTCGCAAAGGCAATTGACAAATATGAGTATACATATGACGTTATGTATGGTGAAGGTAAGGTAGAGAAACTTTTCAACTTCTTAAATATTAGTCGTAATGTAGGGCTTGTGTTGATTTTAGGGTTACTATTCACGGCAATTTTCCTAATTTCCAATACCATACGAATTACAATTATTGCACGTCGCGATGAAATTGAAATTATGAAACTTGTTGGGGCAACGAATTCATTTGTGCGCATTCCATTTTTATTAGAAGGTATGTGGCTCGGAATTTTAGGTTCTATTATTCCGATTGCGGTTGTCGCAACCCTTTACCACAATGTATATAAGATTATTGCACCACGTTTAAAAGGGGAACTTGTTCAATTACTCGATTTCTCACCACTGGTGTACCAAGTAAGCGGTCTACTACTACTCATTGGTGTACTTATCGGTATATGGGGAAGTTTCATGTCAGTACGGAAGTTTTTAAAAGTCTAACTTGATTCAAAGTGTTTAATAACGATGAATAAAGTTTAAGGCGTGTTTGGTGGTTTGTTGAATCGTCAGCCACTACCCATAACGCCTTAAGTGAAATATAGAAATTAATAGTCGAAGGGGAGTTCAATCGGTGAAAAGTATGGCAAAAAACTCTTTAAAAACATTTGCAGCAGTGACTGCACTATTCCTTTTTATCCAAACTCCATCAGCGTATGCAACTAGTTTATCGGATTTAAAAGATGAGAAAAAACAAGTCGAAACAAAGAAAAATGAATTAAATTCTTCAATCAGTAATAAAACAAGTGCAATTAGTGTGAATGAAGAAAAGCAACAAAAACTATTAGACCAAATTCAAACGCTAAACGCTGAAATCGACAAAACAAATAGTAATATAAAAAATGTATTAGCCGATATTCAAACTACAAACGAAGAGATTAAAGCATTAGAAGAATCTATCAAGGAGCTTATGCGTAAAATTGAAGAGCGCGATGTATTATTACAGGATCGTGCTCGTGCGATTCAAGCGGGTGGTTCTGTCAGCTATTTAGATGTCTTACTTGGTTCAAATAGCTTTGTAGATTTTATCGACCGCTTCTCAGCAGTGAATGCTTTGCTTGAAGCAGATCGTCAAATTATACGTGACCAAAAAGAAGATAAAGAAACATTAGAAGAACAAAAACAAGTACTTGAAAACAAACGACAAAAGCTTGAAGAGAACAAAGCCGAGCTTGAGCGTTTAAAATCTTCATTAGATGGACAAAAAGCACAGAAAAATACATTAGTCGATCAATTAGAAAAAGAGCAAGCAAAGCTGAAATCTGAAAAAGTATTACTTGAAAAAGAATATTCAGAGGCACTTGAAGTTAGTGCAGAATTACAACAACAAATCATTGCAGAACAAAATCGTTTAGCTGAAGTTGCACGTCAACAAGAAGCAAAACGTAAAGCAGCAGCTGCAGCGGCGGCGGCTGCAGCTGCAAATTCTGGCGGTTCATCTGGCTCTTCAACAGTCAATGTACCACAATCTAATGGGACATGGATTAAACCAACAAACGGCCGTTTAACATCACCATATGGTTGGCGTAATATTGGGGCTGGCCCAGAGTTCCACTACGGAGTGGACCTTGCCAACAAAACTGGGACGCCTATTTGGGCAGCTGCTGAGGGTGTCGTTTCTTATGCAGCACCACTTAGCTCATATGGCAATGTAGTGATTCTTACGCATTCTATTGATGGTCAAATTTATACAACAGTTTATGCACACTTAAGTGCGTTCAATGTTAGTGTGGGAACAGAAGTGACACAAGGGCAGCAAATTGCCGCTATGGGTAGTACTGGACGTTCAACTGGTCCACACTTACACTTTGAAGTGCATATTGGTTCTTGGCAGGGACAAGCAGCTGGTAGTGTAAACCCGCTAAAATATATTCCTTTGTAAAATTTAACGAAAGCTATACATTAGAATTTTCTAATGTATAGCTTTTTTCGTTTTTTGAGTAAGCTCGATAAATAATAAGAGTTGGTGGATAAATTCAAAAAAGTTACCGATAAATGCTGAAATATCTTCGATAAAAAGCTGTATTTGAGCGATAACAAGACAGATGCATTGTTCGTCAAGTTATTATAAAGATATATATATACGTGGTAGGGTATTTATCAAGTAGTTTGCTCAAAAAATAAGCAGTATCCGATTTTTTAAGACGGTTTTTTGAACACACTGTGAAATTATAGTGCTGAAAAAACATTGTATGCTATGCTAATGCTATCTATTTTTCATGGAGGGTTTATTGGGTGGTCAATACAGAGTGGTTTTCGATTCGTACATTAACATTACCAGCAACAGCTATCGCTTTATTGGCCGCATTTTGCATTGTATGGCTTGTTTTACGTATGCAGTTTTCAAAGAAATGGTCGGGGGTATATGCTGATGCAATCTTTACCTTTCTTATTGTCTGGAAATTCAGCTTAATTATTACGGACTTTAAAGCCGTGCTTGCACAGCCATTTGCGCTTGTTTATTTTAATGGAGGAACATTGGGCGTCTACTTAGGTGCTACTACTGTGTTAATTCAGCTTTTATGGAAGCGACAAAAGTTACAATTTGATGCAGAAGGAGTATCGGCGAGCGTTTGGGCAATCATTTTAACACAATCTATTTACCAATGGTTCGTGGTATTATTAAATGACAATCCCATTAATAGCGAAGTTATTACGTTATTAGTGCTAAGTATACTAACGCTTTTCATACTATGGAAAATAACAGCTCATAAAAGAGTATTGATAATTTATACAGTTGGGTATCTAATTGTTGCTACTCTTCAGCCACAGGGGTTATGGCAACCGGCTGTTGTCGTGAGCGTCATATTACTTATGTTAGGCCTCGGAATTCAACAGGTAGGGGGAAAAAAATGAAAAAAAATATTGGATTGCTTGTTGTCGTGCTGTTAGTGGCCGCAATGATTGGTACATACGTCAAACAGCAAATAGATAAGGACCGTGAGATTGATGCCGCTTCCTTAGGAAAAGAAACAGAGCAACGAGAAATTGGCTTGAAAAAAGGGGACACACCCCCTGATTTCACATTAACAACTTTGGATGGTGAGGAGGTCACTTTAAGCGACCTACGAGGAAAAAAAGTTGTCCTTAATTTTTGGGCAACATGGTGTCCGCCATGTAAGGCAGAAATGCCACATATGCAAAATTATTATGACCAATATGCCAAAAAGGAAAATGTAGAAATTTTGGCTGTTAATTTAACATCGGCTGAGCGAGATGTTACCGAAGATGCTAAAATCGAGACAATTAAGACCTTTAAGGATAGCTATGAATTAACATTTCCAATTTTACTTGATAAGGAAAATAAAGCGGGTTTTGATTATCAAATTTTAACGATTCCAACGACTTATTTTATTGATTCAAATGGACATATTCAGCGTACCATTCAAGGGCCAATGGATGTGGATATGCTAACGAACTATGTAGAAGCACTAGACTAATAAGCACTAGAAGATGTCTCAAAAGAAAGAATACTTTTGGGACATCTTTTGTTTTAAGTAGAATAACCATCGACGTCATAGAACCTAGTGTGTGGAGGCAGTTTTGCTTTCGCTCTAGAAAATAAAAGTTGCCACAAATGATGTTGGGGCAACTTTATTTTGTATGTTTGAAAAAGAACATTCATACAGTAAAGAGACGGAGGAGGGAAGGTTTGCGCAAAATTACGGCAGGTGTCGGCGTACTTATCAGTAGTTTATTGGTAGGTAGTGGATTTTACTTTGACTGGTTTAATGGTGCGGAGAAAAAGGAGCAAGTGACAGAGGTCGAATCGATAAATGAAGCAATTCATTTAATTGAGGAACAATCCGTATATAGTACAAAAAAGGATGCATTAGTGGAAGGGGCTCTTCGAGGCATGGCGGATGCGATAAAGGACCCTTATAGTACTTATTATTCGAAGGAAGAGGCCGAGCAACATCGGCAAATGCTAGCTGAGGAAAGAGTTGGCATTGGTATTGAACTATCCGAAAATAAGGGCAAATTTATCGTTGTGTCTCCTGTTCGTTCGTCCCCTGCAGAAAAAGCAGGAATGCGTTCTCTCGATGAAATTGTACAAGTTGATGGCGTACGGGTAGACGGTAAGACGATGAGTGAATTAATGCAATTAATTCAAGGTGAAAAAGGTACAAAGCTTACGATAGTGGTCTATCGTCCAAGTGAAGATAAGCATATTAAAATGACCATGGAGCGTGCCGCAATTTCCAATAAAACTGTAGCAAGTGAAGTAGTAATGGTAGAAGATACTGCGATTGGTTATGTAGAAATCTCACTATTCGGTGAAAAAACTGCTAATGAGTGGGTTGCAGAAACAAGTAAGTTACTACGTAAAGATGTAGAGGGGCTAGTTGTGGATGTCCGTGATAATCCAGGTGGTTATTTACATAGCGTCGCAGCGCTACTGAGCACGGTGTTGGAAAAAGGCAAGGTGTTTGCATATATGCAAAATGCTGAAGGTGCTATGGAACCATTAAAGACAGAATCGAAAAGTTTCGATGAAAAATATTTGCAAACAATGAGTAAAATACCGATTGTTATTTTACAAAATCAAGGCAGTGCATCGGCAAGTGAGGTACTGAGTGGTGCGTTAAAAAGCTGGGATCGTGCTTCTATTGTTGGTGTGAAAAGTTTTGGTAAAGGTACAGTGCAGGAATCATGGGCACTTTCAAATGGAGGAGAACTTAAACTATCAACAAATAAATGGCTGACACCAAAACGTGAATGGATTCATGGGCAAGGGATTGAAGCTGGTTTAGTCATTGAACAAAATGAATTATTTGCACTGCAATTGCATCCATTAACGGGGCAATTTAAAGTAGGAGATATGAGTGAAGAAATTGCTTATACTCAAAAAGCTTTACAAAAATTAGGTTATCAGATTGTTCGATTGGACGGTTATTTAGATGAAGCCACAGACGAAGCTGTAACACTTTATCGTAAGCAAAAGAAGTTGCAGAAATCAGAAAATGATGTTTCTATGGATACAGCCTTTTTTAATAGCTTAAATGAAACTTTAAAAAACTATAAAGAAAATCGCACAAATGATGTGCAATTCCAGATGGCAATAAGCTTTTTATTGCATAACATTGAACAATAGATATTGTATATCTAGTAAATATGATGGGAATACGCAGCTTTCTACTAGTTTGTACTACGCAAGAGTGTGGTCCTTTGATACAATGAATGCATAGTAATCGAGATAGAAATGGCGGGTGTCTGTATGGCTAGTAATATTTTGATAGAATTTGTAACAGCGATTGGCCGCTTTTTACTGAACCCAGTAATATATATAGCAATTTTAGTAGCTATCTTATTAGGATATAGTCGCGTGAAACAAGAGCGTAAATTTTTTAATAGACGTATTATTTGGGGCTGGACAGAGTTAGTAGGGCAATGGAAACGTGGATGGTCTTACGCGCTAATCATTTCAATTATTAGTGTTGGGGTGGGCTTGACCGTACCAAAAACATTTTTACTTGTCTTGGTAGTATTTTCTGTACTAGCACTGTTGCTGTTTTTCATCCATTCACTGTCACCCATTTATACAATGGGGCTTGCAACTCTGGCAACTTGGGCTATGTATCAATACAATTGGTCGTTTACATGGTGGAAAGTTTCGCTAAAGGGTACAAATTTATTTGAAGGTGCAATTGTAACAATCACGATTATAGCTGGATTATGTGTGATTGCTGAAGGTATGCTGATTCGTCGAACTTCAACAATGGTGACAACGCCACGTGTTGAAAAAACGAAGCGCGGTATGCAGGCCATTGTGTATCGCACGAGAAACCTATGGGTGCTACCGATACTCTTTATAATGCCTGGTGATATCATTTCGCCAATCCTGCCATATTGGCCACAATTTACATTGGGAGAAAGTACATTTGCATTTGTTTTATTTCCAGTAGTTATTGGGTTTTCAAAGCTTTCAAGAAAAGAATTGCCAGTTTTACAATTACCGAGAATTGGGCGTTCTGTTTTATTGTTAGGGCAGCTTATCTTAATAGGCGGACTTGCTTCCTTCTTTGAGCCTGTCGTTGGCTTTATCACCCTTGCAGTAGGCGTCATCATTCGGCTTATTATTGCAATCTATTATGCGATGCAGGACAAGACGGAGATTTATGCGGTTGCACCAAGCACGAAGGGGGCAGTCATTGCGGCAGTCCTACCGGATTCACCAGCAGAGAAAATGGGTTTACTTGCAGGTGAATGTATTCGTAAAGTAAATGGGCATCCGATCTATACAGAAAACGAATTATATGAGGCTTTACAATTAAATGCGGCCCATTGTCGTTTAGAGGTACTTGATCGTAACAATGAAATACGCCTAACGCAGCATGTAATTTATAGCAATGACCACTACCGTATTGGTCTATTGTTAGCGGAGCAAAGAGATGTATGATAGATGTTTTTGGAAAAATGATGTTGGCGTTATTTTTACCTGCATTATTAGTGTTATTGTTTACACGCATTACGTATAACCGTTATGTGGCTCTTTTATTAGCAATTGCACTCATTGCAGCATCTGTTTATGCAGGTTATACTTCGCCACCAATTATTTTTGTTGTAGATGCTTTTTCGTTAACGGTAGGCTTTTGGCTCGCAAGTCTCATGCAAAAAAAATAAGGCTGGGACAAAACTTTAAATTTTAAGAAAGAGGAGCAAAGGCGTTATTAAATTTTTGCTATCTAAAATGAAGGGAAATTTAGAAGAGAGCACTAGTTGATGGTAGCGAAGGCGGCGACTCCTGGGGGATTAGCGTGACGCCTGAGACTACAGGCTCAGGCCACGCCCCCGGAAAGCGTCCGCCGTAGCGAACATCAACGCTTACAGCAAAAAAGTGTTAGATCGACTTCAGTCAATCTAACACTTTTTCTCTTTTGTCCCAGCCTCTTTACATGAAGAACCGTACCGCTGCCATAATAACAACCCCGGCAACAACCGTAATGGACAAACTTTTTGTGACAATTGCAATAATCAGTGTTGGCACAAATGTTATAAATACAGGCCAGTCGAGTGTTACAAAGTTTTTACTTTCTGTGTCCAATAAATTTTCGAAGACTAGCGCACTTAAAATACAGACAGGAATGAAGCTAAGCCATTTTAATACGACATCCGGCAACTTCACACTGCGTACAAACATAAAGGGAATAATACGGGGTAACCAGGTCACAAGTGCACAACCGATGATAAGCCACACCATTGAAGCTGTTGTTGTCATTTATCTGTCACCACCCCAATTGTTGCTACAATTATTGTTGCTAGAAGTACTGCTACGTGAGAAGGTACTATATAGGATAAGCCATACATACTAACCGCCATATATCCGATTAACATCAAGTAGTGCACAATTTTATTTTTACTGACGCTACTAAGCTGCAGAACTAGTAACGCGACAAACATGGCAATCAATGCAAAGTCTAAGCCCCATTTCTCAGGATTTGCTACCCATTGCCCTAAAAAAGCACCGGCAACACAGGACAAAATCCAAAATGAGTATGCGGTAATATTTAGTCCATCCATCCATTTGCCATATAATTTGCCGTTTTGCATTTGTTTCGTGACTGCCACACCAAATGTTTCATCCGTTAATAATGTACCGAATCCAACATTTCGTAACATAGAATAACGAGTAAATTGAGGTGCTAAAGTTAAACTCATTAATAAATGGCGTAAATTTACTACAAATATGGTTACAATGATGGCAGAAGCAGGACTACTAGTTAAGAGCAGTGCACAAAAAATAAATTGTGCTGAACCTGCATAAACGAGTATTGTTAATAGTGCAATTTCAAGTACAGACATACCTGAAGCGGAACCTACGACACCGAATGCAAGTCCTATACTAATATAACCGAGTAAGGTAGGAACACAGTCCTTAACGCCTTGTAAAAAGCTGTTGTCTGATGAGGTTGTAGACTTAGCGTGAAGTTCGGTTGTACTTGTCATAAATAGATCATCCTTTCGAAAAAAAATTTCATGTATACTAATAATGTAATGTTGGAATAGTTTGATAGTTCGGATATGTCTATTAAAGTATACATATGTCTTATAAAATAAACAATAGGAAATGGTGAGTTAAGTTGGAACAAATGAGTCGAAATTTAGCATTTCAATTAAAAAAAATACGGCAACAAAGAAGTTTGAGCCTAGATGATGTTGCTAAAGCAACGGGGGTTAGTAAGGCACAGCTAGCCCAAATTGAAAAAGGTGAATCCAATCCGACTGTATCAACTATCTGGAAAATAGCTGCTGGCTTACGGATATCATTTTCATCACTATTGCAACCTCCAACTGCCCATTTTATGAAATTTAGTAGTAAGGATGCGCCACACGTCGATGAGGACGAGGGACGCTATCGCGTGTACTCCATTATACCTTACGATCCAGAGCGAGGCTGGGAGTTCTACAAGGTTGAAATGGAACCGGGAGCGTGTAGCAGGAGTGATGCGCACACAGAAGGGGTAGAGGAAACAGTAACAGTTATTCAAGGACAAGCAATTATTTCTGCTGGAGAAATGCATGAACAATTAGTAGAAGGGGAAACACTGGTATTCTCGGGGCATCAAGTACACGAATATAAAAATACATCGCAAGAACTGACGATTTTACATTTAATTTTGCAATACAAATAGAGGTGTCTATATTGAGTGAATGGTTTACTGTAGAAAATATTGAGCAAGTTGCTGCACAATATCGAACATTTGGTCCGCTGATTGGTTTATTATTACCTTTTATCGAGGCATTTTTGCCATTTTTACCATTGGTCGTATTCGTTGTAGCGAATGCAAGTGCGTTTGGTTTATGGTTTGGTTTTTTATTGTCATGGCTTGGCTCAGTGGCGGGCTCGTATGTCATTTTTTTGCTCGTTCGTCATTTTGGCAAACATCCAAAGTTCCGTTTTATAACCGGCAGTAAGAAGGTGAAAAAACTTATTCAATGGGTTGATATGAATGGGATTAGCCCGTTGTTTGTATTGCTATGTTTTCCCTTTACACCTTCCGTCATTGTCAATATAGTAGCCGGATTATCTCACATTCATAAAAAGTTTTATTTAATAGTGCTGTTAGCAGGTAAATTCGTCATGATTTTAGGTATGAGTGTGCTTGGCTATGATTTAAAATCGTTACTAACAAGTCCTGTCCGATTAATAATTGCTGGTCTTGCGATTGTCGTACTATGGTGGATTGGCAAGCTGATAGAGAAGCGATTGAATGCTCGGGTGGAAAGAGATTTGAAGCAAATGCGAAAATTGCCGAAAAATGAATAATCAAACAAGTTGAATATACACATCCAGCTCCTTGTATCATGTAAAATGGTAGAAGGGGCTTTTAAAATTTAAATAATATTGCCTTAGGCGGATTTACAAAGATTGAAGCGAGAGCAACCTAACGCTAAGGCATCTTGATTTATAGAATAAAGTAGGGGGAAAAGTGAATGACATTACGTATTGTTTCAGGACGTGCTGGTACAGGAAAATCAGCGTTTATTCATAAGGAGATTGTTGAGCAGTTAAATTCAGATCCGTTAGGGTATCCGATTTTTATTATCGTGCCTGACCAAATGTCTTATTCAACGGAGTATGAGCTCACAAATAAACATGGCTTGCAGGGTTTAATTCGGGCGCAGGTTATGACATTTAAACGTTTGGCATGGCTCGTACTACAGGAAACAGGTGGTATTGCTCGTAAAGAAGTTAACGGCTACGGCTATCGGATGCTCATTCGCAAGCTGCTGGAGGAGCAAAAAAGCGAATTCTCGTTATTTCGACAAGCTGCAGGCAAGAGGGGTTTTACGGAGGAAATTGAAACATTACTACGTGAATTTAGCCGTTATAGTGTGAATAGTACGGTGTTGTCGGAGGTGGCTGCATCTTTGAAGGCCGTTGATGCACCGAATACATTGCAGGCAAAAGCCAATGACCTACAGATTGTCTTACAAGCTTTAGAGGCTCGACTTGGCACGACTTATGTCGATAGTGAGGGCTATTATCCGATTTTAACGGAACAACTGAAACATTCAGAGACCATGAATCAAGCAACGATTTATATAGATGGCTTTACAGCATTTACGGTAAGAGAGTTAGAGCTTGTGCAAGAACTGCTGAAGGTGACGAAGCACGTAACAGTAGTGTTACCTTTTGACCATGAAGATGAAGCTAAAGATGAGCAGGCACTCTTCAATGAAGCAGCGACAACCAATCAGCGTCTCCTTGATATTGCACAAGAGGAAGGGATTGAGGTTGAAGCACCATTGCATTTTATCAAAACACATCGTTTTCTATCCGAAGATTTGCGTCATGTGGAAGCAGAATTTACAGAAATGGTGCCACATACGAAAAAAACAGATGGCGATGTAATGGTCTTAGAGGCTTCAAATCGTCGGGCTGAAATCCATGCCATTGCCCGGGAAATAACAAAACTGACAAGGCAAGAAGACTATCGTTATCAGGATATTGTACTGCTCTATCGACAGGCAGATGTCTATGATCCACTGATTTCAACAATTTTCCAACAGTATGATATTCCTATATTTACGAATACGAAAAAGACAATGTTACATCATCCTTTGATTGAATTTAGTCGCTCTGCTTTAGAGGTTGTTAACACAAATTGGAAATATGAACCTGTTTTTCGTAGTGTAAAAACAGATTTATTTTTCCCTTTACATGCTGAGCGAAGTGTTTGGCGCGAACGGGCGGATCGTTTAGAAAATTACTGTTTGGCACAAGGGATTTATGGTGAACGCTGGTTTGAAGAATCACGCTGGTTTTATAAAAAATATCGAGGCCTTGAATTCCATTCACGTATACAAACCGACGAAGAGCGTGCGATGCAGGCAGAAATCGAGGCAATTCGAGATGAGATACGACAACCATTAAAAGATTTTCAGGACAAGCTTATACAAGCGAAAACAGGAAGAGCTGTAGCGACTGCATTATTTGAGCTGATTGAAGATGTACAAGTATATGACAAGCTTCAGTCTATGAAGGACAGAGAACTAGACAGAGGAGATGCACTTGCAGCAAGTGAGCATAATCAAGCATGGAGCGAATGGGTTGCCGTGTTGGATCAGTTTGTGTACATGTTTGGCGAGCAAGAGATGTCAGTCGAAGAAGCGGCGAAAATTTTAGATGAGGGCTTTGATACATTAGAATTCTCTCGTATCCCACCTACACTTGATGAAGTGATGGTGGCAACAGTCGATTTAGCACGATTATCAGACATAAAGATTGCTTTTGTTCTAGGCATGAATGATGGCATTTATCCAACACGAATGGATTATGAAGGATTACTGTCAGATACCGAACGTGAATGGTTTTCCCAGATTGGCTATGAACTTGCGCCAACCTCAAAAAACCGATTACTGCAGGAGAATTTTCTATTATATCGAGCATTGACAACTCCTACTGACAAGTTATATATGACATATCCAACAGCAGATGAAGAGGGCAAGGCATTATTATCATCTTTATATATAAAACGAATCATTGGCAATGACAAAACGGAGGGGCTATTAAGTGGCGTAACAATTCAACGTGTTGTCATTGATCCAATTGAATTATTAGATGATAATGTGCTGCCTTATTTACGTCATCCAAGAACAGCATTAGCACATTTGATGGTTCAGTTACGTCAGGCGCAACATAGCCGTGAGCTTGCACCAGAATGGCTGGCTTTACAGAAGTTTTATGAGCAGGATCCATACTGGTCATTAGTATTAGACCGTGTAATGCAACCAATCACACAGAAAAATGAAGCAGAACCTTTAGAAAACTATATTACACAAGAGTTATATGGCAAACGATTAACATCGAGTGTGTCGCGTGTGGAAAAATATTTTCGCTGTCCGTTTTCCCATTTCACAACGTATGGTTTGCGTTTAGAAGAACGTGCTGAATACCGCTTAGAAACATTTGCAATGGGCGATTTATTCCATGAAGCACTAAAATGGATAACAGAGGAGACACATAGCCAACAGCTTTCATGGATTCGTTTGACAAGGCAGCAAATTCAGCAGCTAGCACGACAGGCTGTTGAGCAAATTGTACCTGTATTCTCGCATCAAATTTTATTATCCAGTGCGCGTTACCGTTACATCCAGCGTAAGCTTATCCGCATTGTAGAACGCACAATGACTGCGCTCACCCAACATGCGAATGTCTCCCACTTTAAACCGATCGCCATTGAAGCATCATTTGGACCAGGGCAACATGAGCAGCTACCTGCGCTGGAAATTGATTTAGCAGGTGGAAAGAAAATGTTTATGCGTGGACGCATTGATAGGGTTGATAGTGCGTCATTTGATGATCGCTCCTATTTACGGATTGTCGATTATAAGTCATCGAGCCGTGATTTAGATTTAAACGAGGTGTACCATGGGTTGTCATTGCAAGTTTTGACATATCTAGATGTGGCGATGGAAAATGCCTCATACTGGCTACCTGGAGATGCTGAGCCAGCAGGGGTATTATATGTTCATGTTCACAATCCGATGTTAAAGCTCGATAAGGATTTGAGCCATAGTGAAATTGAGGAAGATCGTTTAAAGCAATACAAAATGAAGGGCCTTCTCACAGAAAATCCACAAGCTATATTATCAATGGACGAACAGCTTGAAGAAGCAAGTGGACATTCACAAATTATCCCTGTCTATATGAAAAAAGATGGTACCCCATCGGAATCTCAATCGCGCATTGTGCCTGTAAATGATATGAAAAATATTCAGCATTTTGTACGCCGGAAGCACCAAGAGGCAGGAAATGGTATTTTAGCAGGTGATACTGCGATTAGCCCATTTAAATTAAAATCGAAAACGGCATGTGATTATTGTCAATTTGCAGCTGTCTGTCAATTTGACCCATCTGATGGTAAGCAAAGTTATCGGCAGTTACCGCAAGCGAAGCCGGTAGAGGTCGTAGAGAAAATTCGTAAGGAGTTGAATTAAGATGGTGCAGCAAATACCTGTGAAGCCAGAAAATGTTACTTGGACAGACGATCAATGGAAGGCGATTTATGCAAGTGGACAGGATACACTTGTGTCGGCGGCAGCTGGTTCTGGGAAAACAGCGGTACTTATTAATCGCATGATTGAAAAGGTCGTAGCGAACGATAATCCTATCAATGTTGATGAGCTACTAGTCGTGACATTTACAAATGCCTCTGCTGCTGAAATGCGTCATCGTATGGCTGAGGCGTTAGAAAAGGCTATTGCAGAAAATCCAACTTCTCAACATTTGCGCAGACAGTTAAGTCTTGTCAATAAGGCGCAAATTTCGACCCTACATTCCTTTTGTTTAGCCATTGTCAAACAATATGCGTATATGCTAGATATTGATCCGGGTTTCCGTATTGCGAATGAGGCAGAGGTAGCATTGCTACGAGATGATATCTTAGCGGACGTGTTAGAAGCTGCATACGATGTTGAAGACGAAGTTCAGGTCCATGCAGTCTATCGCCTTGTTGATAGTTTTACATCAGATCGTGATGATCAGGCTATTGAAACACTGATGAGCAAGCTTTATGATACATCTCGTGTTCATGCGGAGCCGCAAAAATGGCTACGTAGTCTACCGAAAGCATATGAGTTAGCTGAGGATGTCACGATTGATGATTTAGAGTTATCAAAATATGTGAAACTCACAGTGAAACATAGCCTTGAAGAAGCTTTTGTTTTAATTTCTGAAATGCGTGCGATTACGTTACAGCCAGAAGGGCCTGCACCTTATGCTGAAACCGCAGAAATTGACTTTGCAATGATTCAAGAGGGGATTCGTATTAGTCGTGAAGGAACGTGGCAGGAGTTATTTGATTTCTTTTCGACGGTGAAGTGGTCGACATTAAAGCGGGTGGCGAAGGATGCTTTAGTCGATGTGGATTTACAAGAACTTGCCAAGAAAAAGCGTGATGCAGCCAAAAAAATTATTAATAAGCTTAAAGAAACTTACTTTGTACGCACCCCAGCACGGTTGCTTGAAGAAATTCGTCTCATGGCACCGACGATTGCCACATTGGTTGAGTTGACAAACGTGTTTAGTGAGCACTTCCGTAGGGCGAAGGTAGAGCGAGGAATTATTGATTTCTCTGACTTAGAGCATTTTGCATTACAAATACTAACTGAAAATGTAAATGGAAAACTACAGCCATCTCCAGTTGCATTAGATTTGAAAAAGCGTTTTAAAGAAGTACTTGTCGATGAATATCAAGATACAAATATGTTACAAGAAACGATTTTACAGCTAGTGAAAACCGGCGATGAGTTGGACGGTAATCTTTTTATGGTGGGTGACGTGAAGCAGAGTATTTACCGCTTCCGCCTAGCAGAGCCAAAGCTCTTTATGAAGAAATATGGTGAGTTTATCGAGCAACCTGATGGGACAGGTATGCGCATTGATTTGAATGCGAATTTCCGTAGTCGTAAGGAAGTGCTGAATGCAACAAACTATGTGTTTGCACAAATAATGGGAATCCGTGTTGGTGAAATACATTATGATGAAAATGCTTCATTAAAGCCTGCTGCACCTTATGATGCAAAGGAAGTTCCGGTGGAGTTGGTCGTTTTACATCCTCCGCAAGAAGAGGAAATTGATGACGAAGCAGAGGATATCATCACCGAAGCATCTGAACTAGAAGAACTAAAAAAATCGCAGTATGAAGCTCGTTTTATAATTGAACGCATACAGCAAATGATGGAAGATAGCACAACGGTATACGATACTAAAATGAAGACAGAACGTCCGTTAAAATATAGTGATATTGTTATTTTAATGCGCTCGATGACATGGTCGACGGATTTAGTAGAGGAATTTAAGCTCGCAGGAATTCCCCTCTACGCAGAATCATCAAAGGGTTATTTCGATGCGCTTGAGGTCATGATTATACTCAATACATTGAAAATCGTAGATAATCCCTATCAAGATATACCATTAGCCTCAGTATTACGAGCACCATTCGTGGGCTTAACAGAAAATGAGCTGGCAAAAATTCGTTTAGCCGAGCCCAAAGCACCTTTTTATGATGCATTGAGACAGTTCATACGCAGCGAAGGTTATGGCGTACAGACTACTACATTTGAAAAGCTTCAACGTTTTATGTTGGCATTTGAAAATTGGCGTGACTTAGCACGTCGTGGTTCACTGTCAGATTTAATTTGGAAGATTTACTTAGATACGCATTATTATGAAATAGTCGGAGCCATGCCCAATGGCAAACAGCGTCAAGCAAATTTACGTGTGTTACATGATCGTGCGTTAATGTATGAGAAAACGGCATTTCGAGGACTATTCCGCTTCCTACGTTTTATTGACCGCATGCGCACACGTGGCGATGATTTAGGAACAGCAAAATCTATTGGTGAAAAGGATGATGTCGTGCGTCTTGTGACAATCCACTCATCCAAAGGACTAGAGTTCCCAGTTGTTTTTGTCGCAGGTATGGGCCGTCCATTTAATAAAATGGATTTTCACAATCCCTATTTATTTGACCAAGATTTTGGACTTGCTGTGAAAGCGATTGATCCAGAGGACCGTATTACTTATACCTCTCTCCCGTTTTTAGCGATGAAAGAGAAAAAAGAGCTTGAAATGCGTGCTGAAGAAATGCGAGTGCTCTATGTAGCAATGACACGTGCGAAGGAACGACTGATTTTAGTTGGCTCCGTAAAAAATTGGGAAAAAACGCTCGACAAGTGGCAAGATGCACAAAGTTTGCCTGTAGATGCACCATTACAGGAATATTTACGTGCTCGTGCAAATAGTTATTTTGACTGGATAGGACCTGCAGTGGCAAGACATGCAGATTTTGGCCCTCTCTCCACAATGATATATAAAGAACGAGAGGATGCATCACATTGGTGGGTACGAGCTATCGAAACAAGTTGTTATATGTATGATACAGTAGCTTTCGAGGATGAAGCACAGCAAATATTTGAAACCGTAGAGGATACAGCATTACTTGAAGAAATTTCCAGTCGTTTCCAAGCGCAGTACCCATTCCAACGGTCTACACAAAAACACTCGAAAACATCAGTTAGTGAAATAAAACGCATAGAAAATTTACAGCGTCAAGAAGAACCAGAGTACTTTTTTACGGTACCAAATAAGCAAAAGTCTGCGATTACACCAAGGCCAACCTTCTTACAGGAAAAACAGATGACTGGCGCAGAAATTGGAACAGCTGTCCATACAATCATGCAACATGTACCACAGTGTGGTTTTACGAATTTGCAAGAGGTTGAGAACTTTGTGGCTGATTTAGTGACAAGACAGCTATTAACTGAGGCAGAGGCTAAGGTCGTCCCATCGGCGAAAATATTGCATTTCTTCACAACAGACATTGGCCAACGTATAAAAAATGCGAAGCGTATTCGTAGAGAAATGCCGTTCACGATTAGTCGTATGGATGAGGATGGTGACGCGCAAATCGTCCAAGGAATTATCGATTGTTTGTTTGAGGATGCAAATGGTGAATGGGTATTACTGGATTATAAGACAGACCGTATTCAATCACATTTCGCGGAGGAGCCAGCATTATCGAAGGAACTATTAGGGCGCTATGGTGTACAATTACGAGTTTATAGTGAAGCTATTGAATCTATTTTGCATATAAAAGTGGGTGTCAAAGTGCTGTACTTATTCGACATTGAAAGAGCATTATACGTATAAGGCAACCTTATCATGATGAAAACAGTCCATTATAAAAAAGTAATGGGCTGTCTTTTCACTATAGCGTAATATTAAGGGAAGTGTTTTTGAAAGAGGAGGCAATTTCGTGGATTTAAAACCAACAATGTTGCAAGAACGTATCGCAACATTAGATATTTTACGTGGGATTAGCTTACTAGGTATTTTACTCGTTAATATGTATGCCTTTTATTTGCCAATGCCACATATTGATTTGGCGTCTTGGTTTACGACACCATCGGATATGGTTTGGCAACAAAACTTAGATATTTACGTTCAAAGTAGCTTTTACCCATTATTTGCTATGTTGTTTGGCTATGGCCTAGCCATGCAATGGCAAAAAGCTCAAAGTCGTGAGCAAAACTTTTATGCTACTGGCGTACGCCGACTAGTTGTATTATTTATGTTTGGACTTGTGCACGCGGTACTGATTTGGTGGGGCGATATATTAATGACTTATGCATTTTGTGGCGTCTTTTTACTGCTTCTACTTCGTCTGCATCCAGTTTGGCTATTGTCTATAGGAATAATAATTAATGGTTTCATGCATGTTTTTATGTTGTTTATAGTAGGCTATATAAACTTTAATACGTCGATTGATTCGTATTTAAACATTACTGCGGTAGAAAAAGCGATAACGGCTTATGGTGCAGGTAACTGGCTAGATGCCTTTATGCAACGTTTATCAGATCTATCAGTACAGGCTGGGGTTGGTATGTGGATTGCTTCATTATTTACTATTTTACCGTATATGCTTATTGGAGCGGCCGCTTCTAAATGGCATTTAGTGGAGCGAGCAAAGGAACTAAAATGGCTGTGGCTGACGTTAACGATAGTAGGACTGGCTTTAGGTATTTTTGTGAAGAGCATGCCAATTCTAAATACACGTACGTATTTACTTGAATACATAAAGGTGTATGTGGGGGGGCCAATTTTATCAGTTGGTTATATTGGACTGATTATATTACTTTGCATGATTCCGTTCGTACCAAAGTTGCTTAGTCCATTTGCCAAAATTGGTCGCATGTCATTAACTATGTACATATTACAATCCATTATTGGGACATGCTTATTTTATCAATATGGGTTTGGATGGTATGGAAAAGTCAGCGTCGCAACAGGTATATTAATCGCTATTGGCATTATTGTTGTACAAATGGTGTTCGCTGAAGTTTGGCTATCTAAATGGAAGCAGGGACCGTTGGAAGCAATTTGGCGTAAATTAACGTATAAAGTGAAACCAGGCGATACCAATTAGTTGCTATATACGTAGTGTTTATATGCAGTGAAAAAATGTTATCGCAAAATTGAGGTAATTTAGATCATATTGTTGTATCATGTAGAAAAAAGAAGGAGCTCTTAAATCATGAAAATTTTATCATTTAAATTAGGTGGACATGTAAGTTTTGGACCGAAAGTAAAAAAAGAAGAAGCAGTATGGGATGTACTGGCTATTCAAAATGAACTTCAAGTTCTCCCTTCTTTTTCAAATTCTATCGTTGATGGCATTGCTTTAGGCTATGATTTTGTAGAACAGATTCGTAAATTAGTAGAAGCAGCTGAAAAATCAGAACGTGCGGATAGCTTCAAACGTGAATTTACAGTGATTGAATGGTTATCGCCAATTCCTCGTACACCAAAAAATATTATGTGTATCGGTAAAAATTATAATGAGCATGCAAAAGAAATGGGCGCAGAAGCAGCTCCAACAGATTTAATGGTATTTACAAAATCACCGACTGCTATCGCTGCTGACGGTCAAACGATATCAATTCATGCAGATCTCTCATCAAAAATGGACTATGAAGGAGAGCTTGCAATCGTGATTGGTAAACGTGGTAAAAATATTCCTAAAAACTTAGCATACGATTACGTGTTTGGCTACACAATCGCCAATGACATAACAGCTCGTGATTTGCAAGATAAACATAAGCAATTCTTCTTGGGCAAAAGCTTGGATGGAACTTGTCCACTTGGTCCATACCTTGTGACAAAAGATGAAATTCCAAATCCACAAGAGTTAACTGTGGTAACAAAGGTTAATGATGAAGTACGCCAAAACGGTACGACAAAAGATATGATGTTCTCTGTAGAAACATTAGTATCCATCCTATCTCAGCATGTAACATTAGAGCCAGGAGATGTTATTTTAACAGGTACGCCAGCGGGTGTAGGAAAAGGCATGAACCCACCCCAATTTTTAAAAGCTGGTGATACTGTGAAGGTATCAATCCAAGGAATTGGAACATTAGTGAATCATTTCGAATAACTGTTCAAATCCGCGTGAGTATATGCTCCGCGGATTTTTTTAGTAATTTTAGTGAACGCAATTGTAATATTTGAAACGATTTCCACCACATGATAGGATAGAGTTTGATAGAAAAAGAATGAGGTGGGGACACGAATGGATTTTTTAACAAATACAACACATCTACACATTACGACATGGGTAGTCGGTATCGTAATCTTTTTCATTGCAGCGCTTAGTGGCAAGCAATCTAAAGGCTTACATATGGCATTACGATTATTTTACATTTTAATCATCATTACGGGTGGTGCACTATTTATCCATACAATGGATTACGGTCAAGGTATGCTTTATGGCTTTAAATTCATCGCTGGTATTTTAGTCATCGGTATGATGGAAATGGTATTAGTGCGCCAAAAGAAAAACAAACCAACAGGCATGTTCTGGATTTTATTTGCAGTATTCTTATTCATTACACTGTTCTTAGGATTCAAACTACCAATGAACATTGATTTCCTAGCATAATTGCTCGTAAAGGTCGTGAAGTTTTCGCTTCACGGCTTTTTAGTGTGTAAAAGAAACTATACGGTCAGGTGACAAGCTTAAACGTAGGTTACAGGTGGGGGAAGCGTTGAGTAACCCAATAGAGCGCAGTTAACCGTCCTTTGTTGTTTATGCTCACGTTTGCATGCGAAGATGGCTCAAGTTGACACCTTTTTGCCGTAATTCATTTTTCAATTTGGGAAAATATTTTGAAATGATAGCGACGTTACTGTTTTATTTGGTAAAATGACGATGGATTGGTTTGAAAGAGAGGGAATAAAAGTGAAATTTAAGAAGTGGATAAGTGCGACAGCTGCATCGCTTTTACTGGCGACTTCATTGCTAGGAACAACAGCAGTGGCACATGCAGACGAAGTACAAGCAAGAACGATTGCACAAGAAAGCATTTATGATTTACTCGTTGACCGTTTCTTTAATGGTTCGGGCACTAACGATTTTGATACAAATACGCAAGACCCTTCGAAATTTGCTGGTGGTGACTTTACTGGGCTCCAAGATAAACTAAAATTTATCGGAGAGATGGGGTATACGATCGTCTCCATTGGGACAATTTTCTCTACAGACGTGTATGATGGCTCGATGCCAACAAGCTATACGACAATAGAAGAGCATTTTGGGACAGCAGAAGAATTCCAAAGTGTTATTGAGGCCTATAAAGCGAATAATATGTCGATCATGGTTGATTTTCCTCTAAACAATGTAAGTCCAAACCATGAGTGGGCAAAGGACGCAGCAAAACAGGACTGGATCGCCACTACAAACAATGGTCAAGTACAATGGGATTTAACAAACAAAGATGTACAAAATGCCCTGATTGAGACGGCAACAGAATTCGCCTCTACATATAATATTGGTGGTATTCGTTTAACAAATATTGCTGATGCTGATACAGCATTTATCAATGCGCTAATTGATGCGTTAAAAGGCACGAAAGATTCATTATATGTGATTGCAAATGAAGAAAGTGATGCGGATTTTGACGCAAGCTTCTCACCTGTAACGGCAGATATTTACCGTAATATTTTTAAAAATGTTGATATGGATTCTTCAAAGCTAATGGAACCCTTTTCAAGCGACAAACCGACGCAAATTATGATTGATTCACTTCAAACACATCGTTTTACATTTGACTCTGCGTCTGAAAATATGTTCCCACCAACTCGACTAAAAATGGCGTTGGGTGCTTTATTTATGTTGCCAGGCATACCAGTTGTACAGTATGGCTCAGAAATTGCAATGAACGGGGAAGCGAAACCCGATACGCATCAGTTTTATAATTTTAAAACGGATGAAGAATTAATTGATTACGTAAAAAATGTACAATCCTTACGCAATAAATCTGCCACAATACGCAATGGTGATTTTGAGGTCATTACAAATGAAAATGGTCTACTTGTATTTACAAGAACATCTGATGAAGAACAATGGGTCATCATGATAAACAATACTGGTAAAACACAACGCGTTGATTTTACGCCGGCTCAGCTTGGTGAAGGTAAAATGCTCAATGGTATTTTGCATCAAGAAAAAGTTCGTATTAATGACAAAGACGTGTATCCAGTGATTTTAGACCGAGAAATGGTCGAAATTTATCAAGTTAGAGAAGATAAAGGATTAAATCTTCCATACATGATAGCACTTGGCTTAGTATGGTTACTATTTATAGGATTTGTAGTTGTGATTATTAAACGTGGTAAAACACGTCGTCAGGAACAAGACGCTATAAAATAACAAATAAAAATCCCTCCAGTTTGCCTTTTGGGCGGGCATGGAGGGATTTTTTACATTAAGCTTGATAACTTTTATTTGTAAAGAAAATAGCAATTGTGCCTGGTCCTACATGGGAGCCAATAACTGAACCAATCATTGTCATTTGAATCGCTTTTGGCGCGAATCTATCCTGGATGGCTGCTTTTACTTCGTTTGCAAAGACAGAGTCGTCACTATGGCTAATGCCGACAATTTTGTCAGAAAAATTACCACCGCGTTCTTGCATCAAATCTAACATTCGTGCAATGGCCTTTTTCCGTCCACGTGATTTTTCAATTGGCACAAGCTTGCCATCCTCAACATTTAATATCGGCTTAATACTAAGGAGTCCGCCAAGAAATGCACTAGCTTTAGATACGCGACCACCCTTTGCTAGGTAGTCTAAATCTTCTACTGTAAAAAGATGCTCCATCTGTGAAGCAAGCGAAGTTAATTTTGTTTCAAGTTCCTCCAATGAGGCACCCGTATTGCGAAGTTGAACCGCTTCTTCAATCACTAAACCGTGGCCGAAGGAAGCACATTTAGAATCAATGATCGTTAGCTTTAACGATGGATATTGTTCAAGTACTTGATTGCGAATCATCATAGCAGTACCATATGTACCTGATAATTCCGAAGAAAATGCGATATAAACGCCTTCCTCGCCGCTTTGTGCTAGTTCTTCAAAATGTTTAAGGAAGAGCTCTGGTGACACTTGTGACGTTTTTGGGTGGGCACCTTGTCGAATGGCATCGTAAATTTCCTTAGAATCAACCGCAATGACATCATCATATTCGCTGTCGTTTAAATGCACGCGTAATGGAAGTAGTACGACATCATTCTCTTCATAGTAAGACTTCGGTAAATCACATCCACTATCAGTAAAAATTTTCATTATTTTGTCCCCCTAAATAAACTGTCTTCTCCCAAATTTAAACTGTGAAAAATGGAAAGTCAATTTGAACTTACTACTTAACTATGATAATTTCAAGCGTTCAATGAGTATTTTAGCAATACCATCTTCGTTATTAGTCGTAGTAATTTCATTGGCAATATTTTTTAAGGATGGGATGCCATTACCCATAGCTACACCAATGCCTGCAAAATCAATCATTTCCAAATCATTATCTTCATCACCAAAGGCAATAATACGCTCACGTGGGATACCTAAATCTTTAGCAACATGTGAGATGCCTACGGCTTTATTTAAGCCACGACGGACAATCTCAATAATGTGTAGTGGTGCACCCCAACGACGATGTTCGATTACCTCTGCATGCACTGCATGTAAATGATCGCGAATAATCATAGAGTTAGCTTCGTTTGCTTGAATAAGTAGACTTGTCGGATTTTCTTGCAAATGTGTTGATAAATCACCGAGTGTAATTTTGGGGTTCCCCATATTAAAAATATTTAAAATCCGTTCATCCTCTGTATGGACATAAATGTCATCCATCACCTCGGCGATAATATTTTCATATTCATAACTATTTACCGAATCGACGACATCTCGTACAACGCTTAAATCAATCGGTGTATGCATCGCGTTCCAAGCTATATTTTTAGGATGGTGAACGTAAGCACCATTAAAATTAACAATAGGCGTTGTAAGTCCAAGTTCATGGTAATAAATATCGCTAGCACGATAAGGACGACCTGTGGCAATCATCACCTGATGTCCTTGTTCTTTCGCCTGCAATAATGTTTTTTTAGTTTTCTTTGAAATTTGTTGTTGGTCCGTCAATAACGTCCCATCTAAATCTAAAACAATTAAATGCGGTTTCATAGCATGTTGCCCCTTTCCTATATGTTTGAATAGTATCTCTTTGTCACCTTCGCGTCAAAATTTTGTCATGTAGAAAAAAGTTTGCTAACATAAAAAGAAGAGACAAAAGTTGGGAGTGACAAAGATGTTCACAGAGAGAGAAGTGTGGGGAAATATTCCTTTATTACATATATATACAGAAGATATGAATGAAGAAACCCCCGTCGTGATTTTCTTACACGGCTTTATGAGTGCCAAAGAACATAATTTACATTATGCATATCAGCTAGTCCATAAAGGGGTGCGTGTCCTATTACCAGATGCAAAATTACATGGTGATCGGAGTGAAGGCTTAACAGAGATGCAAATGAATTCACGCTTTTGGGATATTGTCTTAAATTCTATTCATGAAGTAGAGCGATTATATAATGAGTTAAAGAATAAACAACTGTTAGTGAATGATAAAATCGGTGTGGCTGGTACTTCGATGGGGGGAATTGTCACATCTGGTTGTTTAAAGTTTTATGATTGGATACAAACAGCGGCGATATGCATGGGTGCACCTAGCTTTATAGAATTAGGCGCATATCAATTACAGCAGTTTGCTGAAAGTGGCTTAAATTGGCCGATGTCAGAAGAAGAAATACGAAAAACGAATGAGCTTTTAGCCAAGTATGATATAAGCTTAACACCAGAAAAATTTGCACAACGCCCGATATTTTTCTGGCATGGTAAAAAAGATAAAACTGTGCCATTTAAAGATACGTATACTTTCTATTTAAAATTACGTGCTTATTATGAAACAAATCCAGAAGATCTGAATTTCTTCGTTGATAATCAAGCCGGTCATGCTGTGACACGTGAAGGAATGCTAGCAGCAACTGGATGGCTTGCGCAGCATTTGGCATAATAAGTTGCATCTGCTATGATGAAGTTAACACTGTGATGGAAGGAGAAATACAGATGGATCAAGATATGAAAGACAGCATGTTTAGTGCATTAGAAAATGTAATTGACCCTGAGCTGGGTATTGATATTGTCAACTTAGGATTAGTATATGATGTTGAATTAGATGATGAGGGCTTAGCAACTGTCACTATGACGCTAACTTCAATGGGATGCCCAATGGGTCCTGTTATTGTTGATCAAGTAAATACTGCATTAAGTGAACTACCAGAAGTGAAAAGTACAAATGTTAACATTGTATGGAATCCACCATGGTCAAAAGACAAGATGTCTCGATATGCAAAATTGGCATTGGGCGTACGTTAATAAGACTTTAGCATAAGGCGTTTGTAGCTAGGTAAGGTACAAAATAGCGTACGTAAATAAACAAATTCCCACTTGCACAATATGCAGGTGGGAATTTGTTATATAACGGATCAATCGATACGGCATATTTGTAATGGACAATTTTCACAGGCGATTTCGTCTTTTAGAAATTGTAGATCATGAATCGTTATATATCCTTTTTCAAAGGATAAAATATTATGATTTTTTAAATCATTTAGCATACGATTTATCATTTCTCTACTTGTTGCACACAAATTAGCGATTTCAGAATTTGTTAGTGGAAAGTCGATGAAAATAGTGCCGTTCTCTAAAACCTTGCCATAGGTATTAGATAGGCGGATTAACGTTGAAAATAAAGCACCTTTTTTACCGTGTAATACTAAATCACGCAAGCGGCTTTGATGTTTTAAATTTTCAGTTTGTAGCCATTTTAAATACTCAATCATTAAATATGGTTGCTCTAATAATAACTGCTCTAACGATTTACGGCTAAGGACGTATAACGTAGATGGCTCCAATACTTTTGCAGTCATAGAGTGGTAAGTAAGGTTACAAAATAATGAACCCTCCCCGATAATACTATCAGGACCACAGATTCGTGTTGTTAATTCCTTTCCACTTTCAGTTTCCTGACTAATCGAAATGGCACCAGTTTTTATATAATATATTTCTTTCGCACGTTCGCCTTCTAAAAAAATTTTACTTTCCTTATTCACTTTTATAAAAACACCGTGCTTTTGAAAAAGAGCATGAATTTTCTCTTGATTATCATCCATTAGTACCATAAATCAACACATCTCTTTCTATTTGTAATAGTGACCGTATTACAAAAGAATGGTGATTAATCATTCCGATATATTAAAACAAAGAAACATATCATTATTATAACGTAATCTACCGTAAGTAAGGGGAAAAAAATTTTAGAGCTTATTTTTTGCTTGGTTTTGTCGATTGTTGTAAAATAAAGTTAGTCAAAAAAGGTCAAACATTATTCTCTAGAATGTGTATGTAATTACGCCAACAATATAAAAGGAGTGCTTACGATGCAATTTCAACAAACAGATGATAAAAAACCATTAGAGCAATTTGGTCGTAATTTAATCGAAGAAGTAAAGAACGGCAAGATGGATCCAGTTATTGGCCGTGATGAAGAAATTCGTAATGTTATTCGTATTTTAACCCGAAAAACTAAAAATAATCCTGTATTAATTGGTGAACCAGGTGTTGGTAAAACAGCGATTGTAGAAGGACTGGCTCAACGCATTGTGAAAGGTGATGTACCGGAGGGTTTAAAAGAATGTGTATTGTATGAGCTTGATATGAGTGCGTTAATAGCAGGAGCCAGTTATCGTGGACAATTTGAAGAACGATTAAAAGGTGTATTGAAAGAAGTAAAAGAATCAGAAGGTCGTATCATTCTATTTATCGATGAGCTTCATACGATTGTTGGTGCAGGGAAAACAGACGGTGCAATGGATGCTGGAAATATGTTAAAGCCGATGCTCGCTCGAGGAGAATTACATTGTATCGGTGCTACTACTTTAGACGAATACCGTATGTATATTGAAAAAGATCCAGCTTTAGAACGTCGTTTTCAACAGGTGCTTGTGCGTGAACCATCTATTGAAGATACTGTATCCATTTTACGTGGCTTAAAAGAACGCTTTGAGTTACATCATGCAGTAAGAATCCATGACCGTGCCATTGTAGCGGCAGCGCAGCTTTCGAATCGCTATATAACAGAGCGCTTCTTGCCTGACAAAGCAATTGATTTAATAGACGAGGCTTGTGCGATGATTCGTACGGAAATTGATTCCATGCCACAGGAATTAGATGCGGTGACACGTCGTATTATGCAACTAGAAATTGAAGAGCAAGCATTACGAAAAGAAAAAGATGAGGCAAGTAAAAAAAGACTAGAACAATTACGTGATGAGCTAGCCAAACTAAAAGAATCCTCGGAAGGTATGCGCACGCAATGGGAAGCAGAAAAAGAGGCTCTTCATGGCATTCAGAAAAAACGTGAAACACTCGATAAATACCGCCGTGATTTAGAGGAAGCTGAAAGTAAATATGATTTAAATAAAGCTGCAGAATTACGTCACGGTAAAATCCCTACACTTGAAAAAGAAATTCAAGAGATGGAAAAACAATTAGAAGATGGGACAGAAGTACGTATTTTACGCGAAGAAGTAACTGCAGATGAAATAGCATCTATCGTATCTCGTTGGACAGGTATACCAGTGACGAAATTAGTTGAAGGTGAACGTGAAAAATTACTACGTTTGAAAGATACGCTACATGAACGGGTTGTTGGGCAAGAGACAGCTGTTCAGCTTGTAACTGAAGCGGTATGGCGTGCTCGCGCAGGCATTAAAGACCCACATCGTCCGATTGGTAGCTTTTTGTTCCTAGGACCAACTGGTGTGGGCAAAACTGAGCTAGCAAAGGCACTCGCCGCACAGTTATTTGATTCAGAGGATCATTTTATCCGTATAGATATGAGTGAATACATGGAGAAACATAGCGTATCACGCCTTGTTGGTGCACCGCCAGGTTATGTTGGCTATGAAGAGGGAGGACAATTAACAGAAGCTGTCCGCCGTAATCCGTATTCAGTTGTATTGCTTGATGAAATTGAGAAAGCTCATCCCGATGTGGCCAATATATTACTGCAAATTTTAGATGATGGCCGCATTACAGATAGTCAAGGTCGTATGGTAAACTTTACAAATACAGTTGTGATTTTGACATCTAATATTGGTTCTAGTTATTTAATGGAAGCAAAAAAAGACGATACCGCAGTTGAAGATTTAGTTATGGCAGCACTACGTCAACATTTTAAACCAGAACTATTAAATCGAATGGATGATATTATACTGTTCCATGCTTTATCAGATGAGCATTTCACAGCCATTGCTTGGAAATACGTTGAACAACTAGTAAAACGTGTAGCAGAGCAAGAAATAACTTTAGAAGTAGAAAAAGACGTTATTGATTGGGTTGTGGAACAAGGCGCAGATGCACAATTTGGTGCACGACCATTAAAACGTTTCGTGCAACGTTATATTGAAACAGCGGTTGCGAAAGAATTATTGCGTGGTGAAGTATTACCTGATGATACATTGCATGTGAAAATGCGTGATGGGCATTGTGTCGTTGAAAAATAATAGAAAAAACCTGTTTCGCTTGAGGCGAGACAGGTTTTTTGGTTTTGATTAATGATGGTCTGCAGCGTCTGGAGTTGGCTCGTTTGGAATGATAGCACCAATTACAAAAATTAGTACTGAGAACACAACTGAAATGATAGCACCTGTTTGGAAATCAAATGGTACACCAAGTACAGAACTTACTACATAGTTTAACATTGAAACTAGTAGGAATGACCATACGAATGTAACGATATATTGCATTAATTTCACCTCAACCGAACTTTTTAAAATCATAAGTTTTACTACATATACATTATCATATCATAACATAAGACGAAAAAAAAAGAACCTTTTATGATAAAGTGAACTTTAATCGGTGGTATACGCTTTCCACCGACGATTGCCTGATACAATCAGATTTTTACGAGTGCTTGATTGACCATTGGAACTCTTGATTGTGCTGCGTTTTGAAGGAGAAGACTTAACATCAGTGAGTAGAAAAAAACATGGCGAATTTGTCACAACAATGTGACACTATCCACCATGTAGTATTGTAAGGGTACTTAAAAAGTCCATAAAATGAATTTTAGCTATGGTGGAAACGATTAATCGTTTCTGCCATGGCTTTTTCTTCGAAGCCGTTGATTTCCGTTTCGGCGGACGCTTTCCTGGGGGCGAACCTTTTTTGCGGGCAAGGCATGTGCCGCATCATCGCCTACGCTCCCTGCTAGGTCTCATATGCCCCAAAGAACGCTTCGTTTTGCATGAATTGCATTGTTAAAGAAAATAAGCATAACTTCTAAACACTTGATACCACTAGCCTTACAGTGTTAATTTAATACATCTTGCACCCTTCCTTCATTATGAGTTATAATTATGACCAGTTACTAATAATTGATAGTAAGAAAGCAGAGGGGTTGCTATATGAACGCAGGTATTATTGGGTTAGGCAGATACGTTCCAGAAAAGGTCGTTACGAATTTTGACTTAGAGAAAATTATGGACACTTCGGATGAATGGATTCGAACTCGTACAGGAATTGAAGAACGTCATTTTGCTGCAGAGAATCAGGAAACATCAGACTTAGCAGTAGCCGCAGCTAAAGATGCTATTGCGAAAGCAGGTATTTCGCCTGAAGAAATAGGACTAATACTTGTAGCAACTGTAACACAAGATCAAAATTTCCCAAGTGTAGCATGTATGGTTCAAGAGCAAATTGGTGCAGTAAATGCAGCGGCGATGGATCAGGCGGCGGCTTGTGCAGGATTTATATATAGTTTAGTGACAGCCAAGCAATTTGTAGAATCAAATGCTTATAAATATGTCTTAGTAGTAGGTGTTGAAAAACTGTCGAAAGTACTTGATTGGGAAGATCGTAATACTGCTGTCTTATTTGGAGACGGTGCGAGTGCTGCAGTTATTGGAACAGTTTCAGAAGGTAGAGGTATCTTATCTTTTGAGCTTGGCGCTGACGGCACTGGTGGTAAAAATCTATATTTAACACAGCAACAGACGCTTGCCATGAATGGTCGTGAAGTATTCAAATTTGCAGTACGTCAAATGGGCGAATCTGCTTTGAATGTTTTAGATAAAGCAGGTTTAACAAAAGAAGATGTGGATTTTTTAGTGCCACATCAAGCGAATATTCGTATTATGGAGTCTGCACGTGAACGTCTCGATTTACCAATTGAAAAAATGTCGAAAACGATTCACAAATATGGTAATACATCGGCGGCATCTATTGGTATATCATTGGTAGAAGAGCTTGAAGCAGGTAAAATAAAAGATGATGACTTACTAGTACTCGTTGGTTTTGGCGGTGGCTTAACTTGGGGTGCCGTTGCAATGAGATGGGGAAAATAATAACATTAAATGCTTGAGGGGAGTAAGACAATGAGTAAACGACGAGTAGTAATTACAGGAATTGGCGCAGTTACACCACTAGGGAATAGCATTGAAGAAACATGGGCAAATATTAAAGCTGGGAAATCTGGTGTTGGCGAGTTAACACGTTTAAATAAAGATTTATTCGCTGCTAAAATTGCCGCTGAAGTAAAAGATTTTGATATTGAAAAGTATATTGAACGTAAAGAAGCCCGTAAAATGGATCGCTTTACACATTATGCATTAGCAGCTTCTATCATGGCTATGGAAGATGCACAGCTTACAATTGATGAAGAATTAGCACCACGCGCAGGCGTATGGATTGGCTCTGGTATCGGTGGTATGGAAACGTATGAACAGCAATTTTTAACGTTCCAAGAGCGTGGGGCAAGACGTGTAAGCCCGTTCTTTATTCCAATGATGATTCCAGATATGGCTTCAGGTCAAGTGTCTATTCATTTCGGAGCAAAGGGCATTAATTCTTGTTCTGTAACTGCTTGTGCATCTGGAACAAATTCAATTGGTGATGCATTTAAAGTAATTGAACGAGGCGATGCAGATGTGATGATTTCAGGTGGTGCAGAGTCACCAATCGTAACAATGGCAGTTGCAGGCTTCTGTGCAAATACAGCCTTGTCTTTAAATACAGACGCAGCAACAGCTTCACGTCCATTTGATAAAAACCGCGATGGCTTTATTATTGGTGAAGGTGCAGGGATTGTAATTTTAGAAGAGTATGAGCATGCGAAAGCTCGTGGTGCAAAAATTTATGCCGAAGTACTTGGCTACGGATCAACTGGTGATGCTCACCATATTACGGCTCCAGCGCCAGAAGGTGAGGGTGCAGCACGTGCGATGAAGCAGGCATTAGCTGATGGGGGTGTAGAACCTTCACAGGTTGGCTATATTAATGCACATGGAACAAGTACTCCTTACAATGATTTATTTGAAACACAGGCTGTAAAATCAGCTTTTGGTGAACATGCTTACAAACTGGCAATGAGTTCTACAAAATCAATGACAGGTCACTTATTAGGCGCAGCTGGTGGTGTCGAAGCGATTTTCACAGCGCTTGTGTTAAAAGAGGGTATTTTACCACCGACAATCAATTTAACAGATCCAGATCCAGAATGTGATCTAGATTATGTGCCAAATGAAGCGCGAGAAGCAAATATCGAATATGCGATGAGTAACTCTCTTGGATTTGGCGGTCACAACGCTAGCTTATTATTAAAAAAATGTGAAGAATAATCAAAAATGTCAGCCTGAAGACAAACTCGATAAAATCGAGTGTGTCTTTAGGCTTTTTTCTTTTTAATTGCAAGTAAAAATTTTCAAGTCCGCAAAAAGTGACTCGCTTTCCATGGCACGAACTATCAGAATTCTCCTGCGTTGACGCTCATATGGAGTCTAGCTGGCTTGTTCTTAAGCAGGTGTGTCACAGCTTTTTCTTTTTTATCTAACTGTTTACGATCATTGATTTAACCCAACATTATAATCTGTCAACACTTCGCTAGTACTGCTTACCTATAGTTATCTTAGATTGTAGTGTTTGTGTATTTATTTAGTTGATTGATTGGGATGAAGGGCGGCGGCATTTCATGCAGGAAAAGCGAGACAGTCGAGACCCTGGACTGAGCGTAGTGAAGCTGTGTTTTGCAACGAAAGCATAGCGGCAGTCGCACAGGTAGTGGAAATTAACAGTCTTATTCATTCTTTATGTATTGTAAAAAAACCTGTAGCAAATCTGAAATTCTTCAAGTTTGTCTACAGGCTGACGCATTTTTTTTTATCTTTGCGAATAGATGATAAATAAGAAGAAATAGAAAGGATGCCGTCTACTTGTTCCGTCTCTTTATATTTTTAATGAGCTATGGCTTAATGATACTTTCAGTAGGAAATCTGATTTTGTACTTAAATTACCGAACACTCGGTTATTCATGGTCCGTTGTTTTTAAGTTCATGGTCCATACAACCGAATTTTATTTGGCAATTGGCGCCTGCATTGTTTTATGTGGCGTTGTGCTTGACTTTGGTTTTGACCGGACTCCTAATCTAAAAGATAAGGAGAGAACGTCACTTTAATTCCTAGTTCAGTTGCTACCGCTTCGGCCAAGATTATACCTTGGTCATCATGTATTTTTGCTAAATGTTCCATACCTTCGATGAATGAATCCGTTTCAAGATTAATCCATTCACCAAAGTTACACATCCATGACGTCAGCTCAGTTAGCAAAGCTTCATTTAATGGAAGGTTTTCTAAGTCTAAATTGGCAAGACACTGACCACACCATAGAGGATCAGCACCAAAGTCAGCTTCTAAAATAAGTGTTTGTATTGGCTTTTTACACTGCTCGCAGAGCATAGGCATAGACAAACCTCTTAGCGACGAGTGCGGCCTAAGCCCATCGCTTCTTCCATACGTTTTAAGGTAGCGCTGGCAATGGTATTTGCTTTCTCTGCACCTTCATCTAGAATGATGTCCAATTCAGATGATTCTACGAGATTGTAGAATTTCTCTTGTATTGGTGTAAGGTGGTCGATAACTGCTGTTGCCACGCCTTGTTTGAAGCCACCATAGCCAATGCCTTCGTATTTTTTCACTAAATCATCAATAGATACTCCGGAAATTGCTGATTCAATCGTCAGTAAATTTGATACACCAGGTTTATTTTCTACATCAAATGCCACAATACCATCAGAGTCAGTTACGGCAGATTTAATTTTTTTCTCAATATCTTTTGCAGTATCTAAAAGCTTGATTGTTGCTTTTGTATTTGGATCAGATTTACTCATTTTTTTCGTAGGCTCTTGTAAAGATTTAATGCGCGCACCTGCTTTTGGTAATTGTATTTCAGGAATTGTTAATACCTCAGCATAACGTTTGTTAAAGCGCTCTGCAAGATCTCGTGTTAGTTCAATATGTTGCTTTTGATCATCGCCAACTGGGACGATGTTTGTATTGTATAATAGAATATCTGCGGCCATTAATGGTGGGTATGTTAAAAGAGCTGCTGAAACAGTTTCCTTGCCATGTGATTTATCTTTGAATTGAGTCATACGCTCTAACTCGCCAATAGAGGCAACGCATTGTAAAATCCAACCCGCTTGTGCATGAGCAGAAACTTCTGATTGGATGAATAAGGTAGATTTCTGTGGGTCAACCCCCGTTGCTATATACGTTGCAGCTAAATTACGAATGTTTTGACGTAACTCTTTTGGATCTTGTGCGACTGTAATGGCATGTTGGTCAACGATACAATAAATTGCATTCCCTTCATCTTGTAAAGCAGGGAATTGCTTGAATGCTCCAAGGTAGTTCCCTAATGTTACAATACCTGTTGGCTGTACGCCTGAAAAAATAGTTGTCATAATAATTTCCTCCTTCGAGTTAGCAAATAAATTTTGCCTCGGCATAATCTAAATTTCTAATCAAACCTTCAATGACGGACGGAAAGCCACTATACTATCAAGTAGAGCGTCCGAATGAATACTAAATAACATAAAAAAACACCATGCGTCCTCATTAGTTTTTCTAATGAAGGGACGAATGATGTTAGTATCCGCGGTACCACCCAGCTTGCCAAAAAAAAGGCCACTCTACTTCGTAACGTGAAGGGACGAGCTTTGCTAGTAGTCAATCGTGACTTACTTGAACGTTCGCAAAACTAACTCGGAAGTCCATTCCAAATGCGCACACGATCTGTTTACAGCAACCACAGACTCTCTAAACGTGCACATTGCATTTGTACTACTCTTCGTCAGCGTTTTTAATTATTGCAAAAATTATATTATAAAGAGTGAGCTAATTGCAAGCTTATAAAATCAGACTTTTAGCGGTGTTTTTTTTATGAAAAAAACTATATGCTAATTATGCTGTGTTTTTTTGTTAAAAAAGCAACCTTTATTATTACCGATACGTCTCAATTGTACACGTGAAATTGACAGTATTCTCGTTTAAATTTTTTAAATGAGAATAAAAAGTTTGAATAAATGAATGTTTAAAAACGCTGATAAGTGGGAATATTACTATTAGTTCATTGGACACCTTTCAATAATTAGCTTCTTTGAAAGCTATATAAATAGACAGAATATTTCGCGATAAGGTCATTCTTTTTTTCAATGGAACTATATTCAAATACAGCAGAGTGCTGTATAATGGAGATGTAGATTTACATTACATTAATTCTAATTTAAAAATCTGGTTTATAGATATCGATTACAAACAGAAAGGATGTGTCAGTATGATAGTAACTTTATTTACGTCACCAAGTTGTACGTCTTGCCGAAAAGCGAAAGCATGGTTGGAGGAGCACGAAATTCCATATACAGAGCGAAATATTTTTTCTGAACCATTAAGCATTAGTGAAATAAAGGAAATTTTACGCATGACGGAGGATGGGACGGATGAAATTATTTCAACTCGTTCTAAAATTTTCCAAAAACTAAATGTAGATGTTGAAAGCTTACCATTACAACGCTTATATGAGTTAATTCAAGAATATCCTGGATTATTACGTCGTCCGATAATATTAGATGAAAAACGTTTACAGGTAGGATATAACGAAGATGAAATTCGTCGATTCTTACCACGTAAAGTTCGAGCTTATCAATTACAAGAAGCACAGCGTATGGTGAACTAATATCTCCCTAAACTGCATATAATGTATTAGGTGTTACAAATGCAAAGAGCATGTTGTGACATCTATTTTTTTATGCTTTTCTTATGTAAAAACCTTTTGTACAAGATATAATATTTAATAGTGGAAAGTCATATATTTCCGTAAAAGTATGTTAAACTTGATTTTAGCCCAATTGTTTACTACAATTTCAATAATTCAAATATCTTTTGTGAAACGGTGTATATCCTTTTCATTTTATGAAAGAACAGCATACAATAGAATTAGAGACAACTGTGAACTGTAAATACAACGATCTCAGTTGCTCGATGCTTTAATTGTGGTGTGGTCAAAGGTTGAAAAACAAAGGAGTATGAAGGTTAAAAACAATGAATCAAAGCATACTAATGAAATAATACTGTTTTTCGACAAATGACAGTGAAGGGAGATGAAGTCTAGTGGACATCGAACGTGTAAATGAAAATACACTCAAGCTCTTTATTACGTACAATGATATAGAGGATCGCGGCTACAGTCGTGAAGAAATTTGGTACAACCGAGCAAAGGGTGAACAACTTTTTTGGGATATGATTGATGAAGTAAATACTGAGGATTATTTTGATGTAGAAGGTCCGATTTGGATTCATATCAATGCGTCTGAAGTTGGCTTGGAAATCATTGTCACACGTGCACATATATTAAAAGACGGTGAAACATTAGATGGTCATTCGCATTTTGATGAACACAAGGAAATGTTTGCCTCATTTGACGAAGTTGGAGAGGATCTTCTCAGTCAACTAACTCAATTCGGTGACATTGATGAGTCAGAATTATTTATGGATACAGATATTTATGTTTATAAATTTAAAGATATTGATGAGTTAATCCCTGTTGCAAAACGTATGACAGATGAATTAGTGGATTCCTCATTATTCAAATATGAAAATTGGTACTATCTAGTTGTAGACTTCACAAATGCAGATGACGATTTAAATCGCCATGACAAAAATGCGGTTATTAAAGAATTTCTAAGCCCATCGAATTTCACGATTCATCGCCTAGAAGAATACGGCGATATGATTATGGAATATGATTGCTTTGAAACTATTCGAAAGTATTTTATTTAGATGATTCAAGCCTCTGAGATTTTTCAGAGGCTTTTTTGTATGGCTAGTTTTCAGGGTTTAAGAGTGAATGATGATGAGAGGAGAAAGGATTATCAATTCAAAAATCGAATTTGCAAAAATAACCGATATTTCATTGTAGATAGTGAAGTTACATTTTACAATTGGACAAAAAGGAGAAAATTTTATGCTTTTTGCCTATACAGAGCATTTAAAGCCTTTTATCACATATCAACATACAAGAGAAGAACTACAACACTATCGTCGGCATTCCAAATTTTATTGCCCGCAATGTCAGCAACCTGTCCAGTTGAAAATTGGTACTGTCAATATCCCGCATTTCTCCCATATTGCGAATCAAGTTTGTGAACAATTATTTGCTGAGGGTGAATCCATGCTCCATCTACAGGGGAAGATTCAATTGTTCGAATGGCTGAAGAGGCTTGGTCATACAGTAGAGTTGGAACCATTTATAAAAAGGCTATCTCAACGACCGGATATACTTGTGACAAAAGAACATCAACAAATAGCAATTGAGTTCCAATGTAGCACACTCTCTTATGAAAAGTGGCAGTTGCGCACAGCAGGTTATGAAAATATCCATATCCAAGCATTATGGCTTTTTCAAACACCCCAGAAAAATCTTGCTTCACAGGACATACTAAAAATGACTGTTCCTCCTATTATGCAAAATGCATTTAAATATTCATCAAAGGGTTTGCCCTATTTATTGACATATGATGCACATTCAGCAAAATTTAATTATTGGACGAATCTTCTTTATGTTCATGGGTATACTTTTATAGCAAAAGTACAATACGTGCCGATTAATAAACAGCAATTTCCGTTTTATGTTCCTATGCCAATTACAAGAGAAGAGTTTCATTATTATTGGCAACTCTATAAAAGGTTTTGTGCGCAGTATATGTTTCAAAGATTACTACGTAGTAAAAAAGGGGTGCAAGATTCTTTTCTACGAAGTTGTTATGAGTTGCGTTTTTCAATCGAGTCAATGCCTCATTACGTTGGATTACCCGTTAAATATGCTGAATCAATTCCAATTTTTTCAATTGAATGGCAAACGATTTTACATCATTTTTGTACCCAATACCAATTGCAGCTTCATAAGTTATGCAAGGAAGAAATGCAGCTTTTTCTTCATCAACTTGATTTGGAGGCGACACAAGAGGCCGTACAGGCTGTGGAAAATTATTGTACCGTGTTTGAAAAGTGGTCTCAAAGCAAAGATGGTTTTCCAGATATTTCTGAGCAAGTTTATATTCATTTGTACAGTGTGAATGGATAAGTCCTTTACCCCGCATAAACGGTCAGTAGGACGTCCACCTCAAGATGGTAGATGAAAAAAGTAAACGAGGTGGTCGAACAACTGACCGTAAAAGCCCGATTGGTTCAACTAACAATCAGTGGGAGGAAGAAGAAAATCCCCACTGATTGAAGTTTCACTTTACCCCGCATAAACGGTCAGTAGGACGCCTCAAGATGGTAGATGAAAAAAGTACACGAGGTGGTCGAACAACTGACCGTAAAAGCCCGATTGGTTCAACTAACAATCAGTGGGAGGAAGAAGAAAATCCCCACTGATTGAAGTTTCACTTTACCCCGCATAAACGGTCAGTAGGACGTCCACCTCAAGATGGTAGATGAAAAAAGTACACGAGGTGGTCGAACAACTGACCGTAAAGCCCGATTGGTTCAACTAGCAATCATTGGGGGATGAAGAAAACCCCACTGATTGAAGTTTCACCTTATCACGAAAGATGAGCAGAATGTTAAAGTGGGAAGCCAGGTCTCAGTAAGTATCTGGTTGGTTCAATTATTCATCGTTAAGAGATAAAAGACCCTATCGATTATAGGGTCACTTTATTTGCAATTGTCACAATATATTGAGAAAATATGAGAGTAAAGGAAAAACTAACATATAGAGGGGGCTGGCATATGGCTAGTAACAGCAATCAGGTTTTAATGAGAAATGAAATACCAGAAGAGTTAACTTGGCGCTTGGAGGACATTTTTGCAACAGATGCGCAGTGGGAAGAGGAATTAAAAGAAGTCGCAGCATTTGCAAAAGAGGCACCAAGCTATGCAGGTACTTTAAAAAATGGTGCAGACGCCTTATTAGCAGTCCTAACGTATTACGATCAAATTTACGAACGCACGATGAAGCTCTACACGTATGCTCATATGCGTTACGACCAAGATACAACGAATAGCTTTTATCAAGATATGAATAGCCGTATCCAAACGTTAGCGACAAATATTTCAGCCGCCCTATCGTTTTTAACGCCAGAAATTTTATCTTTAAGTGAAGATACAATCGAAAGTTACTTAGCGGAAAATAAAGATTTACAATTATATAAGCAATCTTTGAAAGAGATTACCATGGCACGCCCACATGTATTACCTGCTGAACAGGAAGCGATACTTGCACAAATGTCTGAGGTAACCGGTACAGCATCGAATACATTTAGTATGTTGAACAATGCTGATATGGTCTTCCCAAAAGTGAAAAATGAAGATGGGGAAGAGGTTCAGCTCACACATGGTAACTATATTAAGTTTTTAGAAAGTAAAGATCGAACTGTGCGGGAAGCGGCATTTAAAGCAATGTACGAAACATATGGTCATTTTAAAAATACATTTGCTGCTACACTAACAGGCAATGTGAAAAAACATAATGTGAGTGCACGAATTCGTCATTATGATTCGGCTCGTCATGCAGCAATGTCGAATAATTTTATTCCAGAAAATGTGTACGATCAATTAGTGGAGACAATTCACAAGCATTTACCAGTTATGCAGCGTTACATTGCATTACGTAAGAAACTGTTAGGTGTGGAAGAATTGCATATGTGGGATCTATTCACCCCGCTTGTAAAAGAGGTAGACATGAAAATGCCTTACGATGAAGCCAAGGCCATTTTAGTGAAGTCTTTAGCCCCACTTGGTGAGGAGTATCAGGATATTGTACAAAGTGGTCTGGATCATCGATGGGTAGATGTGAAAGAAAATAAAGGAAAGCGTAGTGGTGCATACTCATCAGGTGCATATGGAACGAATCCTTATATTTTAATGAACTGGCAGGATAATGTGGATAATCTATTTACATTAGCACATGAGTTTGGTCATAGTGTTCACAGTTATTACACGCGCAATAATCAGCCGTTTGTCTATGGAGACTATTCAATTTTTGTGGCAGAAGTGGCGTCCACATGTAACGAAGAGTTATTAAACGATTATCTACTTAAAACAATCGAAGACCCTCAACAAAAGATTTATTTATTAAACCATTGGCTTGATGGCTTCCGCAGTACAGTCTTCCGACAAACAATGTTTGCTGAGTTTGAACATTTGATTCATCAAATGGATCAAAATGGAGAGTCCTTAACATCAGAACGTTTAACCGAAGTTTATTATGATTTAAATAAGCAATACTTCGGCGAAGATATGGTGGTAGATAAGGAAATTGGTTTAGAATGGGCACGAATTCCACATTTCTACTACAATTACTATGTCTATCAATATGCAACAGGAAAATCAGCGGCAACTGCATTAAGTAAACAAATTCTAGAAGAGGGTGCACCGGCTGTGGAACGTTATATTAATAACTTCCTAAAAGCAGGTTGCTCAGATTTCCCAATTGAAGTATTAAAAGCAGCAGGTGTTGATATGAATGTGGCGAAACCAATTGATGATGCTTGTAAAGTATTTGAAGAGCGTTTAAATGAACTGGAAAAATTATTGTTAAATAATTAATTGTATGGCTGTAGTGAACTTACTACAGCCGTTTTCTTTGTGCAGTAGAAAATATGGTCAGGAATAAATTAAAACAATAATGATTTTCTTAGATTTCTAAATGAATAAAACTATCCATCTTAAAAAAATACCGTACTGTAATCGCTTTCTATTTGACAAATTTGTGAATCTAGAGCATGTTTCATTGCTAAATTTATTATTCCATGATAAAGTGATTCTTGTGAAATAAATCACAAAACAAACATACACCCCTTTGTTTGAACGTGAACATTTCTCCCATCCCCTTTGTGAAAAAGAGGCGTCTCTATCTGTCGAGGATAGTGGCGTCTCTTTTATTTTATCCCGATGAACGGTCAGTAGCCGCCCACCTCAAGTTGAAAGATGAAAACGAGTCAATTAGGTGGGCAATCAACTGACCGTAAAAGCCCGATTGGTTCAACTAACAATCAGTGGAGAAGAAGAAAATCCCCACTGATTGAAGTTTCACTTTATCCCGCATTAACGGTCAGTAAGCCGCCCACCTCAAGTTGAAAGATGAGAAAGATGAGAACCAGTTAGCTAGGTGGTCGAATAACTGACCGTAAAAGCCCGATTGGTTCAACTAACAATCATGGGGAAGAAGAAAACCCCACTGATTGAAGTTTCACTTTATCCCGCATTAACGGTCAGTAAGCCGCCCACCTCAAGTTGAAAGATGAGAAAGATGAGAAAGATGAGAACCAGTTAGCTAGGTGGTCGAATAACTGACCGTAAAAGCCCGATTGGTTCAACTAACAATCAGAGGGGGAGAAGAAAACCCCCACTGATTGAAGTTTCACTTTATCCCGCATTAACGGTCAGTAAGCCGCCCACCTCAAGTTGAAAGATGAGAAAGATGAGAAAGATGAGAACCAGTTAGCTAGGTGGTCGAATAACTGACCGTAAAAGCCCGATTGGTTCAACTACAATCAGTGGGGAAGAAGAAAACCCCACTGATTGAAGTTTCACTTTATCCCGCATTAACGGTCAGTAAGCCGCCCACCTCAAGTTGAAAGATGAGAAAGATGAGAACCAGTTAGCTAGGTGGTCGAATAACTGACCGTAAAAGCCCGATTGGTTCAACTAACAATCAGTGGGGAAGAAGAAAACCCCCACTGATTGAAGTTTCACTTTATCCCGCATTAACGGTCAGTAAGCCGCCCACCTCAAGTTGAAAGATGAGAAAGATGAGAAAGATGAGAAAGATGAGAAAGATGAGAACCAGTTAGCTAGGTGGTCGAATAACTGACCGTAAAAGCCCGATTGGTTCAACTACAATCAGTGGGGAAGAAGAAAACCCCCTACTGATTGAAGCTTCACTTTATCCCGCATTAACGGTCAGTAAGCCGCCCACCTCACAGTAAAGGAACGAAAGCTAAAAGCATCACGTCCTGTGATAACGCCTTCATGACCAATATCCTATTGCCCCAAGCGGCTCATCGGACGCTCCCAGGAAAACGCCCAGTCGGAACGGAAATCAACCCCACGTTACGGTGATGAACATTTTTTTTTACTATTTAATTCAAAATAATATAAATATAAAAAGGATAGGGACTCGTCAATATTGTTTGAGTCCCTATCCTTTGAAAATAGAATAATTGCATTATTTTGTACGCCATAAAGTAGCGTGGTCTGTTTGAATACGTTCAATTTTTTGTTGCAGCATTCGTTTTTTTAATTCGCGTTCAGCTGATTGTTCGGTTAATGAATAGATGAAGGCTATTTCATTTGTAGATAGTGTATGATATTTCAGAAATAATTCTTCAATTGTTGGTAATGGTTGACGGATGAGTTGTTCATCCATCATTTCTTGTAATATTTGCTCGTAAACTTCATAAGCGTAGCTACCACTTACTTTTAGTCCCTCATCTTCAATGCACTCATTGAAAAATACGATACTTGGTACTTCATCTACTTCCATTTCGCGTTTAATATATAAATCGCATTGGAAGGCGCGTGCAGCTTCCTTAGAACCGAAATCTACAGTGAATTCATTCATATCTAATAGGACATCCTCTGCAATTTTTAAGAGAGTCGCATAGGAATTTACATCTTCATGATTCAGTACTACATATTCTTGTAATTTGGACAAATAGCGTGCTCCTGCACGTTTCCCTTGTAACTCTGCTGCCTTGATGGCAATAGAAGGTAAAACAGGGTGGTTGATGTCGAGCTCAATACCAGATTCACAGCCTTTCGTACGTTTGCTCAGACAATTAAGAGAAGAAAGCTCTGTGCTTAGTACAAAGCGCCATGTGAAATAATGATTATACTCTAGTTGTAATTTGCGAATAATAGCTTGCATACTGAAAGCTTCAGGGCAAAGTGGATCTACGAAAATATACAATTCAATTGGCTTATTGGCAGTAGAAATCGTAGGAGTTGGCTCTTGTAGCATTTGAATATTATTCACGTAATAATTCCCCCTCATCGTCATTAGGTTTATTAATCATGTGATGAGCTGTTAATACTAAACGCTGATAATAGGTTTCACGGAACTTTCCTTCCAAACCAACTTCATCCATCGCTTCGGCCATACATTCAAGCCAAGCTTGTGCTCGATCAGGTGTAATGGCAAAATTCATGTGTCGTGCACGCATCATTGGATGTCCGTGTTCTTCAGTAAAAAGATTTGGTCCACCTAAATACTGTGTTTGAAATTGAATTTGCTTGCGGGCAGTTTCTGTTAAATCTTTCGGAAAGATTGGAATTAGTTCAGGATGCTGAGCGACTCTTTTATAGAACGCATGTATGAGTTCTGAAAGTTTTTCAGCTCCCAGCTCCTCATAAGGAACAGTGTATTTTCGACTCATAGGTAAATGCTCCTTTAATTCTTTATATGAAGTATATCGTAAAGTACGAATCAATTTGTTGGTATGACAAATTGTCTTTTTTATAGATTTTGAATTTGTTCGTCTGGAAAATGTGAATATCTTGTGACTACCTTCATTCTATCAACGTCTTTTCGTTTACACAAACAAAGAGCTCTCGATAAGGTTTTCGCTAGAAAAGCACAAATTTCACCATCAAGGGTGAAATTTGCTGATAAAGACTGAAAATATAGGTTTTATGCGATTAAGCTGTGAAGTAATTCATCACTTTTTTGACATAATTCTGCGTTTCCTTAAAAGGTGGGATGCCGCCATATTTTGTCACCCGCGAAGCACCGGCATTATAGGCTGCTAATGCTAGGGATGGATCGTTATCGAATTTATCGAGCATTTGACGTAAGTATTTTGCTCCTGCCATTATATTTTGCTCTGGATCAAAGGCATTTGTAACACCTAAATATTGAGCTGTTTTTGGCATTAATTGCATTAAACCCTGTGCCCCTGCACGACTTACAGCAGTAGCATTAAAATTAGATTCTTGTTTTATAACAGCAGCGATTAGTTTATCGGGTACATTATACGTAGCTGCAGCCTTTTCAATGATTGAGGCATAACTGCTTGCCCCTGCAAGCGAATTTGCATAAGCTGTTGAGCCGATAACATCATCTGAAACATAGGAATCCAACTTTGTGCTAGATGGTGCATTTGCTAAGGCTGTATAAACAGATGCAGGTATATAAACTGAATTAGCACCTTTATAAAGTAACGATTGAATGGTCATATTTGACGTATTGCCAAATGCATTTGTTAAATTACCAAGCTGACTCATGATATCTGAAGTACTGGAAGAAGAACTCATCCCGAGTAAACTCGACATTTTTGCACTGCTAGCTGTTGTGGCATCGCCAAGCAATTCGCCAATCATATCAGAAAAGATAGAGTTATTGTCTGTTAGAGCATTCGATGCCGAACTTTCAGTAGAACCTAGTGTTTGCAGTGCTTGTATTTCAAGTAAAGTCTTAAGTGATTGGATATCCAAGTAGCTGGTCACCTCTTCTTTCTGCTGTTAAGCAATCATTCTTGTTTTTTATTTGCTTGCAATGCTTTCATAAAGCGTGCAATTTTTTTATCTGTAACTTGTTTTTTAATCTCATATTGTTGTAGAAATTCGTCGAAGATTACATTACCTTTTATTACATCATTTGATTCATATTCTACCTCATAATCGTCACACTGCAAATAGAAAGAATGATCAAATACAAGAAGTCCTTCTTTGTAAGGAATTTCGACACGGTCCGTAGTAAGAGAACCAAATACTTCTAATTCATCTAAAGGGATATCATATTTAGCCAGTCTTTTAGCTACTTCAGGGGCAAAAAAGCCCTCACCATTCAGCATTTTCTTTGCCTGCTCGGCACTTAATTCATTCGTCGTTTCAAGGTGTTCATGTGCTGCTGTTCTTTCTTTTAAGGTACATTCATAATAGTTGTCGATTTGTCGAATACGTAGCCCACTTTTTAAATTTCGAAGAGCATGAAGTGGTGTGTCGTAATAATGATTTGTTTGACGATGAATAGCATTGTCGTGAATATGGAAATCTTTTAATAATTGCTCGTATTGTTGTTTTGTTAAGAGATTTTTAAATTCAATTTCAAGTTGTTGTGACATTTTTTTTCACCTTTCTGTTTGTTTTTTAGTATTAAAAAGGAATTGAATGCGCATCCTTTCGGCCAAAGCGAGTCACATATTAACACTTGCAAATGCACTTTTTTCGATTGAAGTTTGTTAAGGGTTTTAACAATTACACACTGCAACTATTTACCCCATATGCTAAAATAAGAGGAAGAGTAAGACGAAAAGGGGACCATCAAGTGCGTAAAATTTATACGATAGAATTATTTAATTTTGAAAATCAGCAACTTCATTTTAGTTTAAACGACAATGAAATAAATTTACAGTTAAAGCCTGCGGCACAATTGATTGCAGATTCAGATGATTTTGCATTTATTTATTTACTCGATGCAGGAGAGGACTATCATTACTTGCGTTTTCCTACGAGTAGTTGGGTAAATCTTGTACATATTTTACAAACAAAGCAAAATCCAATGTTACAAGTAGGAGAAGAAGCGATGGAGCTTACTAACTTCTACGAAGAATTGGAAATGCTCGTGTATAATATTGAAGGAAATTACAATTATGGAGCAGAATTTGTTCAAGCAGTGGAACAACACTTCAAGGCAGTTCTCGCTGAATAAAAAGACAAAACGAACAGACGGTGTTAGTTTTGTTCAATGCCGTATGTCGGGAGGTTTTAGCGATGGGACAATGGGAGATTTTTTTAAGTCCTTATAAACAAGCAGTAGATGAATTAAAAATAAAATTAAAGGGTATGCGTTCTCAGTTTGGCATTGTTAATGCAAACTCACCAATAGAATTTGTAACAGGACGTGTAAAACCGTTAGCAAGTATATATGATAAAACTTTAGAAAAGGGACTAGCCTTTGAACCTTCGAAGCAACTAGGCGATGAACTTGGGGATATTGCAGGTGTACGTATTATGTGTCAATTTGTAGACGATATCTCTACCGTGACTGAGCTGATCCGACAGCGTAAGGACATGCGAGTAGTGGAAGAGCGAGACTATATTACACATAGCAAACCAAGTGGCTATCGTTCGCATCATATGATTGTAGAATATCCAGTTGAGACGATACAGGGAAAAAAAGTTGTACTAGCAGAAATTCAAATACGTACACTCGCCATGAATTTCTGGGCTTCGATTGAGCATTCCTTAAACTATAAATATAAAGGCATGTTCCCAGAGGAAATTAAAAATCGCCTACAGAGTGCAGCGGAGGCAGCTTTCCGATTAGATGAAGAAATGTCATCGATTCGCAGTGAAATCCAAGAAGCACAGGCCTACTTTAGTGAATACAAAGAAGCATCGAATCCTAATTTACTAACAGAGAAGGAGCGTGACGCGCAATGAAGTTTTCCATTCAATCACGTAGAGATGCACAATCGAACGAATTAATGGAGTTAGCAAAAACATATTTGCAGGATTTTGGATTAACATATGATGAAGAAATGCCTGAAATTGTCGTATCTATTGGAGGAGATGGTACGCTACTACATGCCTTCCATCGCTATTCGCACTTATTAGATCAAGTTGCTTTTGTGGGTATCCATACAGGACATTTAGGCTTTTATGCAGACTGGAAGCCATCAGAATTGGAAAAACTGGTTTTATCCATTGCTAAAAAGGATTTTAATGTTGTTGAGTACCCATTATTGGAAGTGAAAGTAGAACATCATAATACAGAGTCAAATACGTATTTGGCCTTAAATGAAGCAACCGTGAAATCACCAGATGTGACGCTTGTTATGGATGTGGAGTTAAACGGCAATCAGTTTGAACGTTTCCGTGGTGATGGTCTTTGTGTTTCAACGCCATCTGGTAGTACAGCCTATAACAAAGCCCTTGGTGGAGCAATTATTCATCCGACGTTGGCAGCACTTCAAATTACTGAAATTGCTTCGATTAATAATCGTGTCTTTCGTACAGTGGGTTCACCACTGATTTTACCAGCGCACCACCACTGTATATTACGTCCAGTCAATGAACAAAACTTTAATATGACGGTAGACCATCTGCAAGTCACACAAGGTGATGTGAAGTCCATTGCTTTTAACGTAGCAAATGAAAAAGTACGGTTTGCACGTTTCCGCCCATTCCCATTTTGGGAGCGAGTACATGAATCGTTCGTTGCAAATGAATAATATAGATGCACGGTATACATTGAGTTTTACAGCAGAGAAGGATGGCCAGCTTTTACGTGAAGCATTAAGCGAATGGCGTATTTCTAAACGAGCATTGACAGCGATTAAGTTTGAAGGGGGCTTACTGACAGTGAATAGTGTCGAACGTAATGTGCGACACCCTCTTCAAATCGGAGATCGAGTAGAAGTGAAATTCCCACTTGAAGAAAAAAGTGAAGGTCTTGTTGTTGAGTATGGTGAGCTTACAATTGTTTATGAAGATGAAGCGATTTTAGTGCTCGATAAGCCAGCACATCAAAGTACGATTCCTTCACGTGAGCATCCAACAAAAAGCATCGCAAATAATGTTTGTGGTTACTTTGCGCAACAAGGACTAGCATCGACAGTTCATATTGTGACGAGGCTTGATCGTGATACGTCAGGCCTGCTATGCGTTGCCAAGCACGCACATATTCATCATTTAACAGGACTTGCACAACGCGGTGGAGAAGTGTCGCGCGAATACGAAGCCATTGTCCATGGACATGTAATAGAGGATTGTCAGTCCATTGTTGCCCCAATTGGTCGTAAAGATACAAGTATTATAGAGCGTGAGGTACGTGAAGATGGTCAGTTTGCGCATACGGACGTTTCCGTGAAACGCCGTTTTTATAGACAAGAGGAGCCAATGACACATATATGCTTAAAGCTTCATACCGGACGAACGCATCAAATTCGTGTACATATGGCTCATCTTGGTCATCCACTTGTGGGGGATGAATTATATGGCGGAACACGAAAACTGATAGATCGTCAGGCATTGCATTGTGTTTCATTGTCTATGAAACACCCATTAACTAGTGAGGTTTTGCATTTTACGAGTCCTTTAAATGAAGACATGCAACAATTAATCACGAATAGCTAGACTAAAATTTATTTTTTAATTTCACCACTTACAGATGTAGAAGATTTCTAGTGGATAAAGTTTAATAATTAGGGAGATGTTCGCAAAAACGGGCATCTCCCTATCATTTTTTCGTAGTAAGAACGGTTCTTAACAGCATAAATACAGAAAATAGCGCGATTGTAGGGTATAGTAGAGTAGAAAGTTTAGGTAAAAGTAAAAAAGAGTTTGCAGAATTAGTACATTACACACTATTATATAAAAGGTAGATTTACGTTCTTGTACGTACAAATGAATTCAATGCTCGGAAGGAGGGGACAAGCATGATAGAGGAAAGAAATGAAAAGGATGATGTGCAATTTGACGAAGCACGTTTACGAGAAATGCTCGTGGGGCATGATATTGACGCATTCCGTGATGAGTTTTTAGAACTTCATCCATATGATCAGGCAACGTTTTATGAAAAGGTGGAACCTGATATAAGGAAGATCATCTATTCGTTCTTGTCTCCGACGGAAATGGCTGATATTTTTGAGGCAATTGAAATAGATGATGATGAATATAAAGCGTATTTAGCTGAAATGGATCCGGCCTATGGGGCAGAGATGCTTTCACATATGTATGCAGATGATGCAGCGGACGTTTTAAATGAGCTAGATACCAAACAACGTGAAAGCTATTTAGGAATGATGGATGAGGAGACGGCTGAAGAGATAAATGAGCTATTAAGCTATGATGAATATACAGCCGGCTCTATCATGACGACTGAATATGTAGCTATACCGGAAAACTCAACAGTACGTTCAGCCATGGCTATTTTACGTAAAGAGGCCCCGAATGCTGAAACCATTTATTATATTTTTGTTGTTGATGAAGCTCATCGACTCACAGGCGTCATTTCACTGCGTGATTTAATTATTGCGGATGAGGATACACTTATTCGTACCATTATGAATGAACGAGTTGTGATGGTACATGTTGGAGATGACCAGGAAGAAGTTGCCCAAATTATGAAGGATTATAATTTCCTAGCTACACCGGTTATTGATGATAAGGGCGAGCTACAGGGGATTATTACGGTCGATGATATTATCGACGTCATCGATGAGGAAGCGTCAGAGGACTATTCTAAATTAGCCGGTATCTCCGATATGGATAAATTTGATACGAGCTCTTGGCAAGCTGCGAAAAAACGGTTACCATGGCTTGTAATCTTGTTGTTTTTAGGCATGTTGACTGCAAACTTAATGGGGCAATTTGAAGACACACTAGATAAAGTTGCGTTACTTGCTGTCTTTATTCCGCTCATTTCAGGCACTTCAGGAAATAGTGGGACTCAGGCATTAGCCGTAGCCATACGAGGAATTGCGACAGGGGATGTCGAAGAACATAGCAAGATGAAGTTGTTACTTCGTGAGGCAGGCACAGGTCTAATGACAGGCGTTGTTTGTGGAATAATTGTAATTGGTGTAGTTTATATATGGAAGCATGAGCTTATCCTTGGGATGCTTGTAGGTGCAGCGATTTGCGGTTCGATTTTAGTGGCAACCCTTGCAGGATCATTTATCCCTTTGCTGATGCATCGCTTGAAAATTGACCCTGCTGTTGCATCAGGGCCGTTTATTACAACGTTGAATGATATTACGAGTATTTTAATTTATTTAGGATTAGCGACAATGTTTTTAAGTCAAATAGGCTAAGAACCTATTCCTTTCCTTTCGCATATTGTATGGAAAAAAGGGAAGTGATAATTGTGGATCGAGAGCCACGTTTGTTTATTAAATCACCCACTTATTTTTTAAATATTTCCAAAATGCTTCATGAACTTGATTTGGAAGAAGATTTAGAAGATGATTTGGATGAAAGTACGTCGGTGTTTATAAAAGACCATTATGGCAATGAAACGAACATTTCAGAAAAAGATGTGCGAAAAGATTTGCAAATCGATGAATACGTACTGAAACAGCTACAATTTTTAGAAAAGCCATTTCGTCAAAAAGTATATCAACCTTTATTAATAGTGTTAAATGATGGTAGAAAACTCAGTGGAACTGCATCTGATTTACAGGTTGATTCATTGATGCTTACTTCTTTAGAATTGCAAACACAAGAGATTATATATTTTGAGGAAATTCAACAAATACTTTGGCGAGGCAAAAACTTACCAACATTATAAAAAAGTGTACAGCAGAGGATGCTGTACACTTTTTTTTGTGTAGTGTGTCAAAGGAGGAAAGAATTAATTACAAATCCCTAAGTCAACATCAGCAATACATTGTACTGCGCAGAAACAAGCTAAGTCTACAGTGATACAGCTGTCAGTAGAGTTCCAATCATCTACTTTACAAATTTTCTTCATATTAATGCAACAGCCGTCACGACTTAATAAGTCTACAGTGCTTTCACTAGAATCGAATGTGCATAAAGGTTCTAAAACGCGTAAAGTAGCACAGCACTCATCAAACATATCTTCTACACGGAAAAATACAGATGTACATATACATGGATCTGCTGAAGGTGAGCTAAAGAATGCTTTGAATGGAGTACCGTCTTTAGTAATTAACATAAATACACGAGTATCTGCTGCTGAGCGAGCAGGACTAACGATGCCGCCAAGTGGTTCTAAGAAACAGTTTGACGTACATGGTGAACATTCATCTTGCACCGCTTGATTTTGAATATCTAAAATTGCGCGTACTACGTCACAAACGCAGCCTGCTGAATGGATAGGGCTAATAGGATTTGTTGGTTTACCACAACCCATATTGTCACCTCCTTTCCTGGTTACTACTCTTACAATATGTGCTTTTGAAAAATGGACTCGGGCTTTTGTATATATCACGAATGAATAGTTTTTTTTATGTGTGGTGAAACTGTAAAGAAAAGGAGGGTAAATACTTGAGGTTATTAGGGATGATGCTGCCGATAGTTTTCTGTATGGCACTACTTAATGGTTGCACAGAAAAAGAAAAATTTATTGTTTATGGTTCGCCTCAAAATGAAGAAGAAGTTGAGGCGGTTTTAAAAGAGGAAAAATTTGTTGAAAAAACAACGGTTATACAGTATGACGATAAAATGCTTGTCGCGGTGCAATTTAAACCGTGGGATAAGTGGAAAAAAACCAAATTAGAGAAGAAGTTACAAAAGAAATTTGATGAAAAATATCCTAATAATGAAGTATTTGTTTCGGCAGATTACAAAATATTTTATGAAGCCAATAAAATAAAAAAGGATCAACTTGAAGATAATAAGCTAAGCGATAAAATCACAGAACTGAAAAAGCTAGCACAGGAGGAGACATAATGGAGAAAGAGCAATACCAACAATTAGAACAAAGTGTAACACCAAAGCCACCTTACTTCAAAAATGTTGCAAAGGCATTTTTTGTAGGAGGTATTATTTGTACAGTCGGACAAGCTGTTTCTCTTTTTTATATTATTTTCTTTAATTTTACAGAAGCAACAGCAGGTAACCCAACGGTTTCCACGATGGTATTTTTCGCGATGATTTTAACTGGCTTTGGCTTATATAAAAAAATTGGTCAATTTGGAGGAGCAGGATCGGCAGTGCCTGTTACTGGGTTTGGTAACGCTGTTATCTCTGCAGCAATTGAACATAGATCTGAAGGCTTAGTACTAGGCGTAGGCGGAAATCTCTTTAAATTAGCGGGTTCAGTTGTATTATTCGGTGTTGTGTCAGCATTTTTCGTTGCACTCATTAAATATATTCTTGTGACGTTAGGGGTGGTGTCATGGTAATTGTCTTTCAATCGAAACCGTCTCTATTAGCTGGTGGTGTGGTAGCAGGACCATTGGAGAATCGTAGTATTTTCAGTCAGTATTTTGATACCATTTACGATGATGAACGTTGGCAAATGGAAACAAATGAACAAGGCCATCGAAAGATGATCCAAGAAGCTTGTGAAATTTTGATGAAAAAGTCAGGCGTGAAAAATTTAGAAATTGATTTCTTTTTGGGTGGCGATTTAGTCAATCAAATGACGCCTACCAATTTCGCTGCAAGGGAACTAGCCATCTCATTTATTGGATTATTCTCCGCATGTGCCACTTCGGTTTCATCCGTAATCGTTGCTAGTCTTTTAACTGAGTTAGGTGCGTCAAGTTTATCGATTGCTGGAGCATCTAGTCAGCATAATGCGATTGAGCGACAGTTTCGATATCCAGTCAATTATGGGGCACAGAAGCCTCAAACTGCACAATGGACTGTAACGGCTGCTGGTTTTGCTTTAGTAGGCAAGCACCGTGAAGAATTCCCTTGTATTGAGGCAGCGACAATCGGTAAGGTAATTGATTATGGCATGGATGATCCTCTTCATATGGGTGCAGCAATGGCACCGGCTGCCTTTCAAACGATTCAATCCCATTTAGAGCAACGGAATCAAAAGTTCTATAATTATGATTTAATTTTAACGGGTGATTTAGGACAGCTCGGATTAAAGCTTTTGAAAGGAATGCTCGTAGAAAATGGTGTAAAAAAAGAAGAATTAACACTACTACGCGATGCTGGAGCAGAGTTTTATGGACAGGATGAGGCATTCCAATCAGGGGCAAGTGGAGCAGGCTGTTCAGCGGCTGTTTTTTTTAGTTATATAATGCAACAATTGCGAGCAGGGAGCTATAAAAGAGTGCTTCTTGTGGCAACAGGCGCTTTGTTGTCTCCACTTTCTTATCAACAGGGAGAGACAATTCCATGTACTGCACATGCAATTGAAATTACAATGAAATGAGGCCAAATCTATGGTTATGACATTTGTATTTGCTTTTATCGTTGGCGGCATTATTTGTGTCATCGGACAGTTATTAATGGATGTTGGCAATTTAACGCCGGCGCATACATTAAGTACACTAGTCGTATTCGGTGCAATTTTAGATGGGATGGGTTTGTATGAGCCGCTCATTCATTTTGCAGGTGCAGGTGCAACCGTGCCAATCACATCCTTTGGTAATTCCTTAACACACGGTGCAATGGCTGAGGCAGAAAAGCACGGCCTTGTAGGTGTATTAACTGGGATGTTTGAAGTGACAAGCTCAGGTATAAGTGCAGCCATTGTCTTTGGTTTTATTGGCGCATTAATTTTTAAACCAAAAGGAAATGTTGACTAGACGAATACCCCTCTCTTATTTACAACCATACATATTATAGGTTGTAGAAGGGAGGGGTGCTTTTATGGGATATCAAGGCTGGTGCGCACAACCGTATGGTAATAATGTTGCAGGTGCAAATAGCTGGAACAATAATTATTGCGGAGGCAGTAACAACTATGGCTATGGCTCAACATTTGTGCTAATTGTTGTCCTTTTCATTCTACTAATTATTGTTGGCGCTACTTTCGTTCATTAATTTGACTCTGTTTACGTACCGAATTCTAAGTGTTGAAAAAATTTATATGCTTTAGCTTTTATTCAGTGAGTGACTAAAACAAGTCTGAATAAGGTTAAAGCCTCCAACAATTGTCAAAAATGCTTCGTGCACGAAAGTGACAGCAAGTATTTGTGGCAATTATGTTGAGGTGGAATTGATAGGAGGGGGAACATGCATCGCTCGTTTTTTAATTCTATTGAACAAAAAACAGGTGTATCGATGGATGAAATCTTCGCATTAGCAAATGCAATTCAACATGCTGATTTTACAAACGAAAAACAAGTTAGAAAAATCGTACGTCGTGTAGCCAAAGTGTCCAATAGAAGAATCACACAAGAACTTGAAGATAAATTAGTGAATTCTATTATTCAAGATGGCGCTTCTTTAGACTTTGATAAGATTACAAAAATGATGAAATAAAATGGCATTTCCATTAGAGGGAGTCATCCCGTTAAGTATGGGGAATGCCTGCTTAAGTGCTTATTTATACAATAATCGAAATTCCAAGTATGTAAGCAGACAAATAAAAAGGTGTTACGACTATGCAATAGCATTTTCGTAACACCTATTCATCTTCATTCAGAGAAGACTTCCTCGGGTAGATGCCATCCATGGATTTTGAATTGTGCTAACGCAATTCAAAATCCGGACGTAATTACGCCAAGGAGCAACTGATTAAATCGTTTTTTCCATAGCACGATGTGGGATACCAGCATCCATAAATTCTGGAGATGTTACTGTGTATCCAAGCTTTTCATAAAAAGGAATAGCATAACTTTGTGCATGAAGTTTTAACTTTTTCTTTTTCACAGAAATGGCGTGTTTCTCCATTTCTTTCATAATTAGAGCACCTAGTTTTTTGCCACGCTGTGATTGTAGAATACAGACACGTTCAATTTTTGCTGTATCATTTTCTATACCACGGAGACGTGCGGCACCAACAGGCTCATAGTCATCATACATAATGAAATGCGTTGCAGTTGCATCCTCAGCATCACATTCTAGGTGAAGAGGCACACCTTGTTCCTCTACAAATACTTGTTTACGGACAGCGAACGCATCATCATGTTCTTTCTTTGATTCAACAATTTTTACATTATACAAAGGTCATTCAGCTCCAGTCAGTCGGAATGTTTCGTAAGTTGTCCAGGAGCCATCCTCCAATTGGTATAAAAGATGAATGCGATCAATCGTATCTTTCTCGTCAACACCTGTCATACGTAATTGGCCAAAGATGTCGTCGTGCTCAGAGTCGGTCATTTTTTGTGCAATCGTAATATGCGGTACGAAGACATGTTTAGTATTGCCAAAAGAAATTTTTTCTTCTAGTACATTATGGAACGCTACTAATTGTTCTGTTGGTTCAATGCGGAAATAAATTGCATTGGTTGTTGGGAAAAACGAACTTATGCGTGATGCATGAATGTTTAAAGGCGCATATTTCGCAGCGATTTCATCTAATTGCCTAACGATGGATTGAATATCCTCATCCGTTGCATCAAAGCTGTCCTTTAACGTCATATGCGGTGTGATTTTCGCATAATGCGGATCGTAACGCTTGCGGTACGTGTTCGCTAAGTCTTGTAATTTTTTTGATGGAAAAGCCACAATTCCGTACTTCATAGTCCATTACCTCCCGAAAATAAACAATTTTTCTATCTAAGTATAACAGAAATTTCGTATTTCGTAATTTGAATCACCTAATATTAATTGAAATTTTCAATTAATGCTCGGCGAAGATCAGGTTTCCAATATTTCCATGTATGATTGCCATCAAACTCATCATAAAATGTAGAAAAGCCTTTACTTAACATAAGATTATGCAATTGGCGATTTGGGGTTAAAAAGTCCTTTATCGTTTTATCCATTGTGATAACTTTATCTTCTTTTTTGCCAACGATATGATAAATGGAAATCGCACCTGGATCTTTGAAATTTTCAACAGCTTTCAAGACATCTTCGTCGACAAGTGGTGATTGTAAAATGACTTTACCGAAAATGCTTGGGTACTTTAAAGCTGCCATTAAAGAAGCAGTTGCAGCCATAGAGTCACCGATTACTGCGCGGCTCATCCCCATTTGGTAGGTTGCATATTCTTCATCTAAATAAGGCACAAGCTCATGAGCTAAAAAACGTAGATAAGCTTCATGTTGTGCACCGCTTGGCATATATTTGTGACGTCGATCTTTAATATCTTTGTATGGAACGAATACAATAATTAAATTTTCGATTTCATAGTCATCAATAAGTTCATCAGCTAGTTTTGTAATACCCCCAAGTTGAAAGTAATCTTTGCCGTCTGATGCAATTAATATATTATATTTATATAGTGGAGAATAATTTGCAGGGACATAAATATACAGCTGTAATTCCTCATGCAACGCCTCACTATAAAACTTTAAATCCTGAACTGTTCCCTTATCCAACGATGACACTCCTTCATGTAGTTAGTAACAAAATTGTACCATATTACGTAAGTAAAGGTATAATAGATTGGGCTAGCCTTGTACTAGCAATAAAAAAGGAAATGAGGGTAAGAATATGCATGATAAAAGTATTCGTGTGCATTCCGACGAAGTAGCTAAAGCAGCTTTAGGTGCGCTAATTCGTCGTGGTGTAACGCTAGAAGACATTGCTAAAATTGTTTATGAAATGCAAAAAGCGTATAATGATGGCTTGACATTAGAGCATTGTATTCATTCTGTTGAGCGTGTACTGCGTAAACGTGAAGTCCAGCATGCGGTATTAGTAGGTATAGAATTAGATGAACTTGCAGAGAAAAAGTTACTATCATCACCACTACAACAAATTATTGAATCGGATGAAGGATTATTCGGCGTTGATGAAACAATTGCACTTGGATCTGTATTTACATATGGCAGCATAGCTGTAACAACTTTCGGTCACTTAGACAAACAAAAAATTGGTATCATTAAAAAGCTTGATACAGAACCTGGGCAACATGTCAATACATTTTTAGATGATTTAGTGGCAAGTATTGCAGCTTCTGCAGCTTCGCGCATTGCACACCGCATGCGTGACTTAGAAGAAGAAGGCGAAACATTTGCAGATATTGAGCCTGAAGAGCTCGGACCAAAACCAAAATCACATAATGAAATATAATTTAGTTAGAAGAAGTCTCCGAAGCGATGAAAGTTGCTTAAAACTGTAATTAATAGAGTTTCTTCTATATAAAATAGAGGCTGGGACAAAAGAGAAAAAGTGTTAGATTGACTGCTGTCGATCTAACACTTTTTTGCTGTAAGCGTTGATGTCCGCTACGGCGGACGCTTTCCGGGGGCGTGGCCTTCGCTACCATCAACTAGTGCTCTCTTCTGAATTTTATTTATTCCAAAAGGAAGGACGTCTAAATTTTTCTTCATTTTAGATAGCAAAAATTTAATAACGACGTTGCTCCTCTTTCTTAAAATTTAAAGTTATGTCCCAGCCTCGTTTTTTATTTTGATTTGTTAGCTGTTTTTAATAATTCTTTTACTTTTTCACTGTCTGCTTCAAGTTTTAATCCTGTATTTACTAAAGGAGAAACGGTTGAAACCGCAGGCTTCTTATTGCCTTGGTAGTAGCTGATGAATTCATCTTGGTTAATGGAGTAAAGAATCGCTTTACGTAAATCTGCTGAATCAGATACAGCACGGCCAGATGTATTCATTTGCAAATATGCTACTGCATTACTATCAGCAGTATTTAAAGTTAATTTTGCATCGGACTTTACAATATCCAGCTTTGTTTCTGGTACTGTTTGAAGAACATGAATTTCACCATTCCGTAAAGCTGATAGAGCACTATCATTATCTGCAATAAATCGAACGTTGATTTTAGCAATTTTTGGTTCATACTCACTGCCTACACGATAGGCAGGGTTTTTCACAAATTGCGCTTCATAATCATTTTTTTGGATAAGAATGTAAGGGCCACTTGCAAATAGCTGGTTATTGTATGTTGCAGTACCTTCAGTGATTGTTGCTTGATCGCCATATGCGATATCTTTATCAGGGTTATAGTTTGCTACGTCATATGTGTTAATGCTTTTTACTTGTTTTTCAGAAACGATACCACCAGATTGATGTGCTAAGTAGTTTAATACTTGCGGGAATGGTGTTGGTGTTGTAATTTTCACCACTTGATAAGCACCAGAAGCATTTTTTACTGCACCTTTATCTTTCACTAATTGTGCTACAGAAGAAGGTAAATTTTGAGATAATACATCCAAAATAGATTTGTCAGAGCCTGCCACTTTTTTATTTTGTAGTTCTGTTAAGTCTGTAACGGCCTCTACAGTTTCAATGTTTTCATGAATACTATAAGTACGATGGTCTGGTACTGAATTAGCATCTTTTGCACGATTTAAGGAGAACACAACATCTTCAGCCGAAACTAATTCACCAGTATCAACTGCAGCTCCGTCCTTTACGGCTGCAAAATGAATATCATCACGTAAAATAAAGTAGTATTCTTGGTTTCCTTCCGCAATAGCATGGTTATATGATAAAGAGCCATCTGAAACAACTTCATCCGTATCCGTTAAGTTGACAAGTCGAACATACATATTTGTATTAAGTGTGTTAATGGAACCATCATTGCCTTTAATAGGGTCAAGAGATGTTAATGAATCAAGTGTTTGATGTAAACTTAATGTTTCTGTTGAATTTAAGGATGCATCATTAAATTCTATGTTCTCCCATACTTGGGCACGTGATTTTGGCAAAAGTACAGATTTTGGATTGACTAATTCAGAATAAATTCCTTGATATTTATTGGAAATGTATAGTGGTGCAATATATGCTTGATCGAATACTAATAGTTCTTCTAATTCTTTATATTTGGCTACTGCTTCATCGCCCGTTAAAGTACTTGCCTCATCAATCAAAGCATCTAAATTTGAGTCGGCAACAACACTATAGTCACCGCCCGTTTTGAATAAACCACGTACAGCATAGTCTGGATTTCCAGTTACTGTTGTCCAGCTAGAAAGAGCAATATCGTAGTTGCCAGCTTCTTTTTGCGCTGAAAATGATCCATAATCAGGTTGAATGTTTAGCTTCACATCAAAGCCATTTTTTACTAGTTGATCACGCACAATATTCATATCTTCCTCTGAAGCGGCCGTACCTAATAGTTCAATTGTCGATTTATCATCGCTTTTATCGTCTTTACCGCCCTCTACATCTGTTTTTGTTTGTACGCAACCTGCTAATGCTAAAACTACGATGGCTAAAAATAATAGTAATTTTTTCATATAAGAACCTCCGATTTTTCTAATTTGTTTTTGGATCTAAAGCATCTCGTAAACCATCGCCAAAGAAGTTAAAGGACAGGACGAGAAGCATAATACAAAGACCTGGGAAAATAGCGACATAGGAATGTGTTTCCAGGTACGTACTACCAACCTTTAAAATGTTACCCCATTCTGGAATATGCGGCTCAATGCCAAGCCCTAAAAAACTTAAACTACTTGTTGAAATCACTGCACCACCAATTGTTAATGTTGCTTTGACAATCATCGGTGCTAAAGCGTTAGGAACAATATGTTTAAAGATAATCGCTGCATCAGAAGCTCCAAGAGCCCTAGCTGATTCAACAAATTCATAATTCGAAAGCTGCATCACATTTGCACGCATCGTGCGCGCATAGGTAGGGATTGCCCCAACACTTAGTGCGATGATTAAATTAACGGTATTTGCACCAAAAGCGGCAATTATGGCAATGGCAAGTAATATTCCAGGAATCGCATACAAAATATCTAGACTGCGCATGATGATGTTATCTGTCGCTTTGCCATAATAGCCAGAAAACGCACCGAGAGCTCCCCCAACTAGTGCTGGAATAACCGTTGAGAAAAATCCAACGATTAACGAAATTTGAGCACCGAAAACGATACGAGAAAATAAATCACGGCCATAATTATCAGTTCCAAGAGGGTACTCCAATGAAGGTGTTTGCAACAATGCCTCATAATTATTTTTAGTTGCAAAGTCGTAATCGAAAGTCCAAGAACTTGTCACAGATAATGAAAAGATAAAGACGATGAAAAATAAGCCAAATACGGCCATCGTGTTGCGTAAAATCTTTTGCCACATTTTTTGCCATTTTTCAATGGCGGATGGATTCAATTTTCTAGCTTTTTGAATAAGGCTAAATCCTAGCAAAGTTGCAAATAGATTACCTGTAAAGGAGGCAATGAGCAGCAAGATACCAGGCACGAGCATCCATTTAGGGGCCTCCTTTGCAGTAACGAATTTTGTACATAGGAATAGCATCACAATATAAAACAAAGCAAGTATTAAAAATAACCCCATTGCAAGGAGAAATGTATCTGTTACATAGGATTTAAATAAATTCAAAGCTGAAATACCGATTATAAATAGCTGAGTCATAAACGCATAGGCTGCAAAAGTATATTCAACTGTCTTTGTTTTTGACACGAGCATAAAAGCAAAAGAGACTGCGAAAATATTGCCTGAAGCAATAGTCAACAATAACGGATAACCAAGCAAACGAGTTCCTTTTTGTATATCACCAAACTTGGCTAAATCTTTCTTTATACGTAATGTCAGGTAACCAACATAAACGGTCGTTATTAAATAAGTAAAGAAAAATAGTAAAATGATAGGTCGCCAACTCTGGCTAGAAAAATTGTAGCTATAAGCTAGAAATAATAAAGAAAACAGTAAGGAAAAGACAAATGTAAAATGTGCATTGACATATTCCTGTGTAATTTTCAAAAGTAGTTTGACATGCATGATCGTTTTCACAGATGCTCCCCCTTTAAGACTTCTTCATTTTCGAACGAATACGTGGATCGAAAAAGGCATACAGAATATCGATCAACAAATTGACAATAGAAATAGTAATGGCAATATAGACGACGCCACCAAGAATAGCTGGAATATCAGGTATAAATTGCTTATCAACGATATAGCTGCCAATTCCATTAATATTGAAGACTTTCTCTGTAACTGAAGCCCCTCCTAACATTCCTCCGAAGAGTAATCCAATCACCGTGATAATAGGAATCATGGCATTGCGTATTGCATGTTTTGTAATCACTTTATATTCATTTAGACCCTTTGCTTTAGCAGTAATAATATAGTCTTCATGAATAACCTCGAGCATACTTGACCTTGTCATCCTGGCGATGGATGCCGTAATAGAAGTACCCAAGACAACGACAGGCATCAATAGTGATAGCCAGTTTTGTGGATTATACGTGGCTGGTAACCATTGTAGCTTTAACGCGAAAGTTAAAATGAATATCAAACCTTGCCAAAAGCTTGGAATCGATAATCCAATTAGAGCAATAAACATGAATGTGTAATCTAAGTACGAATTTGGACGGACTGCTGAAATAATTCCGACTGGAATTGCAATGGCAATAGCCATTAACAGCGATAATAGGGCAATTTCAAGCGTGATAGGAAATTTATTTGCGATGCTATGTGTAATATCTTCTTTCCCAGCAAATGATGTGCCCAAATCAAATGTGAATAACCCAGAAAGTGCATGCCATAGTTGTGATAAATAGGATTGATCTAAGCCATAAATACGATTAAAATTTGCAACTTGATCAGGCGTTGCCTCAACTCCTAGCAAGTTTCTCGCTGGGTCAAATGGTGACAAATATAAAATTGTAAAAACGAGTGTGGCAACACCAACAATTACGATGAAGCTTTGTAAAATCCGTTCAATAACAAATTGTAGAAATGGATTCGCAAACAATAGTAGCAATACATAAAATAAAATTGCTGGTATAAACGTGATGGCTATAAATTTTTGTTTTTTCAGTTGCTGTCCAAAAAACTGTAGATAGGATTGATCAACGTGGCCTTCATTGGCTAAATCTTTCTCTACTATTCGCTTGAGTTTTGCGTCTGCTAAAGAAGTAGCGGATGATTGTAACTGCTGTTTAGACATAGTTTCATTGAAAAACTGTGCCTTGGCCTGTTCTTGTTGTGCAAATGCAACTTGCCACTGTCTATAGGACCCATTTACTTTGTAGTACTGACATTGTTGCTCAAACCTTTGCTTGTATATATGCGGATCTTTTCTTTTCCGATAAAAGAAATATGTAAATGGATGTACCAAGATACTAAAAAGAAAGAGTAACAACGTATAGGATCGGTGATGCATAAGCTTTTGATAAACCGTAAAAAAGAAATCATGCTCCTTTGTTGTTGAATGATTTTTTGAAATAACCATGCATTTCCTCCAAACGTAAATGAAATAACAGCATTATATTGTATAATTCCTATCAGTATTGTAAAGTATGGATTATACATGGTATTAAGTCAATCATAAAATTTAAAAAGGATGGATTGAATGAGTGAAAAGCTTTTAGAAATCAACAATCTTCGCGTGTCCTTTATTACTGGGGAGACAGAATTTGAAGCAGTAAAAGGTGTCAGCTTTCATATAAAGAAAGGCGAAACACTCGGAATAGTAGGAGAGTCAGGTAGTGGGAAAAGTGTAACAGCTCGTTCAATTATGCGGTTATTACCATCACCACCTTCTTTTCTGAAATCAGGAGAGATTCTATTTAAAGAACAAGAGATTACTGCGTTAGACGAAAAGCAGATGGAAGCAATTCGTGGGCAAGACATAAGTATGATTTTTCAAGACCCTATGACATCTATAAATCCTACCATCCGAGTAGGAGAACAAGTAGCTGAAAGTTTAAGAAAGCACCAATCGTTATCCAAAACGGATGCTTACAAGCAAACGATTGAATTACTAGAACTTGTAGGAATTCGAGATGCAGAACAACGCTATAAACAATACCCGCATGAATTTTCAGGTGGCATGCGTCAACGGGTTATGATTGCTATGGCGTTAGCATGTAATCCGTCATTACTGATTGCCGATGAACCCACGACAGCACTGGATGTGACAATTCAAGCGCAAATATTAAAATTAATGCGTGATATGCAAAAGAAAATGGGTACTTCAATTATTTTAATTACGCATGATTTAGGCGTTGTTGCTGGTATGTGTGATCGAATCATTGTCATGAAAGAAGGCGAGATTGTTGAGCAAGGTACGACAGAGGAAATTTTTGCGAATGCTCAGCATCCATACACAAAAAAACTGCTAAGTGCTTTACCTAAGTTACATGAGAAGAAACAGCCAAAGCCATTAGCGAATTTATTGACAGGAATAGATGCGACGAAACCATTAATTGAAGTAGAGCATCTTTCAAAAGAATTTGGATTGGGACGTGGTCAAACAGTAAAGGCGGTTAATGATTTATCATTCCATATTTATCCTGGAGAAACGTTAGGACTTGTAGGGGAATCTGGCTCAGGTAAATCCACTACAGGACGGACTATTTTGCAACTTCATCAACCGACAAATGGTGAAGTTTTGTATCAAGGGGTACCAATTACGAGACTAACAGCTAAGCAATTAAAAGCGATGCGCCGTCATATGCAAATAATTTTCCAAGATCCGTATTCTTCTTTAAACCCTCGGAAAAAAATATTGGATATTGTGGGAGAGGCTCTTGATATTCATAAACTTGTGAAAACAAATGAGGAACGCCAACAGCGAGTTGAACAATTACTTGAACTTGTAGGCTTAAACAAAGAACATGCAATGCGTTATCCACATGAGTTTTCAGGTGGTCAACGCCAACGTATTGGTATTGCACGAGCATTGGCTGTTGAACCGAATTTTATTGTCTGCGATGAACCACTATCTGCACTAGATGTATCGATTCAAAAACAAATTGTTGATTTATTAAAGGATTTACAGCAACGGCTTGGCTTGACATATTTATTCATTGCGCATGATTTATCTATGGTAAAGCATATCAGTGATCGTGTGGCTGTCATGTATGGTGGGAAAATTGTTGAGCTTGCGGAAAGTGAAGAACTATATACGAATCCACAGCATCCTTATACACGTGCATTGTTGCAATCTATTCCAATTCCAGATCCAGTCATAGAAAAACGAAAATACGCTGATTCAAAAAATGAGGAACCACAAGTACAATATGATGTAGAAAATAGTGAACTCGTTGAAGTTTTACCTAATCATTGGGTTGCAATAACATCTACATAACTTGAATGTAGTAGCTTGATATTTTACAATAGAAACAACGTGAAACTTTTTTCATTCGGCCGGGACTTTTACTCATCCTCGCCGATGATTAGTAGAACCAATCATACTTTTATAAGGGTCTCTTTCTTAACTTCAGTAAATAGTTAAGTAATGGAGCAGGGATTACTTATTACGGTGTGATAATGACTAATAGTTGTGAGGAAACTACTACATGAAAATGCAAGACATCAAAACGTTAATAATGAGTGGTACAATCATTCTTGCTGTTGTATTATATATGATCTTTGGCAGAACGCCAGCAGAAGATAAGGATTCAACTACTTCTGAACAACAAGGCATTATTTCGATTGAAGCGGTTGAAGAAAAGACCGGGAATGATCGCTTTAATGTAGAGTATATAAAAGCTTATGATGGCTTATCACTATAAAACTGTACATTAAATTATTGTACACATTAAAATTGTAAAGTGTTGATATTACTGTAATTTCATGTAGTTCGTCAAAATATAGGTGTACACAATAAAATTTAGTTAATTATAGATTATAGTCATATCTTGATTAACTATGATTGTATAAAAGTGTACATATTTAGTTGATATAAAATAATGATATATCAAGCTGTGATGTATAAATATTGCTTAATAATAAAGGCATTATGATCTTCGGTTTTTGAGACTGGAGATTTTTTTATGTGTAAGGTAATAATTGAATTATTATTGAAAATTCTTAGTAGAGAATAAATCAAATTCATTGTGATATTAATGTATTGATAATAGACTTAAATAAGATATTAATGAATGCTAGAAGAGAGGTACGGAAAATGAGTGACAAAGATATTAAGACGCTAATTACAAGTGGAACAATTATTTTAGCTTTTGTATTATATTTGATATTCAAATAAATTTAAGATCTTCAGTTTTAATTTAACTGAGGATTTTTTGTTTTATAAAGGGATATAAATTAGAAAGTAGGGTGTACAATTTGAAGAATATTATTTTTGCTTTATTCATTTCTACATTGGTTCTGAGTGCATGCACAGAAGAAACTAGTACGAATATTATTGAGAATGAAGATATAGAAGCTCTTATATCATCAACGATAGAAAATGCTGAGAAACACGATGTAAGTAAGTTTGAAGAATATGAGCTAGAAAGTGTAATTGACGGTGATACAATAAGAATAAAATATAACGGCAGCTCTGAAAAAGTTCGTTTTTTACTTGTTGATACCCCTGAAACTAATCATGAGACATTAGGAGAGCAACCGTACGGACCAGAAGCTAAAGAATTTACTAAGCAACTATTAGCTGGTCAAGATACAGTATATTTAGAATTTGATGTTTCTTATCGTGATAAATATAAAAGACTACTTGCCTATATTTATACCAAAGAGGGTATAAGTGTTCAAGAGCAGTTATTGAAAAACGGATTAGCACGTGTGGCTTATATATATGATCCGAATACGAAGCACGTAGATTGGTTTAAATCGATTCAAAAAACTGCACAACAGTCAGCTATTGGTATTTGGTCAGTTGAAGACTATGTAACGAATCGTGGTTATGATAAAGAGGCGTATTATGCTATTACAGAAAAAAATAAAGATGATAAGAAAACAGAAAATGATAAATCTATTACTAATAATAGCAGTTGTGTAATTAAAGGTAATATCAATTCAAAAGGAAATAAAATTTATCATATGCCTGGTCAACGTGATTATGACAATACAATAGCTGAAGAAATGTTCTGCACTGAAAAAGAGGCAGAGGATGGTGGATTTCTTCCAGCAAAACAATAAAATAATTCCAATTTTCTATCTCTATAAAGAAGGGGTTTCGGTTTTTCTTGTGGATTAAGAACCTATTAAGTGATAATAAAGTTATTCCATTAAGGGGCCATTTTAAGGTCAAATGACGGAATGTAGCTTTGTAAAAAAGATTGATTATTTGTAATAAAGTTTGATAAAAATCATCTCTTTAGCTATTCTTTGAGATGATTTTTTTGTTGGATATTTATGTTAAAAATGATATTTATCTTGTGAAGAATTATACTTAAACTCCCATGAAAGAACTTAATTATCTTTCATCTTCTGTGGTGAAGTGCTGATTTTTGCGCTTCATGGATGGCTAACGGGCAGTTTAGTGCAAAAGGAACTAAGAAATATATGGTGAAATTGAAATAAAAAATATGGGGGAAACAATGAGTAATTCAGTAAATTATAAAATGTGGACTGTTTGCATGATTCAAAAAGAAGACAAGGTTTTACTACTTGATAGACAACACGATAATTTCAAAGGGTTTATTCCACCTGGTGGCAAAGTTGAATTTCCTGAAAGTATAGTAGAAAGTGCAATTAGAGAAGTAAAAGAAGAAACTGGATTAGAAGTAAGCAACCTTATTTTTAAAGGTCTCTATGAATATGTAAATCCAGTTGCTATGGATAGATACATGATTTTTAACTACATCACAAAAGATTTCAAAGGAGATTTACTTGAAGATGTACCAGAAGGAAAGGCAGTTTGGGTAAATATAAGGGAAGCATATAACCTTCCGATGCAGGAATCTATTCGAAGAAGATTCCCTTTATTCTTTGAAGAAGGGACATTTGAAATACAAGTTGAATGGAATCATGCAGAAAATAAAGAGGGAAAAGTTAATATAAAGAAGACTTAAACGTAAATGTTGTGCAACTAATGGGTGTGTTTTTTCAATAGAGCAGCCGCGTTTCACTAGTGTCGAGGATAGTTCGATACATATATAAGTGAAAAAATAAATAAAGGAGTAAGGTGACACATTCTGGTATAGAAATTGTTAAATTCAATGAACAATGGGCAGAAACATTTCAAGCAATAAACCAAGTTATTAGTAAGTCTTTAAATGATTTAATTATTGGGATTGAACACGTTGGAAGCACTTCAATCCAAGGTCTTGGAGCGAAACAAATTTTAGATATAGACATTGTAATAGAAAGTTATGATGATTTTCCTAAGGTAATCACGGGACTTGAACAAATAGGATATTTTTACCAAGAAGAATGGAGTTTTTAAGGTAGAGAAGCATTTGGCAGAAAGGGTATATCTACACCGTGGGATGGAAAAGGGACGCAATGGGTGGAGCACCACCTTTATGTTTGTAACAAAAATAGTAAAGAACTTGCAAAGCATTTAGCACTTAGAGATTATTTACGAAATAACCCACAAGTTGTAATTGAATATGAAAATATAAAAAGGCATTTAGCTGATACAATAAAGACCGAAAATCCTATACATTAGGTAAAACAGAATTTATAAATAAGATATTAGAAAAAGTAATGGATTAAAAATTAAATAATCGATGTTTATATTCAATTAACGGAACAGTTTAGTTGTCTTTTTTATAAAAAAGACGCTATTAAATCAATAAAATCCCACCGTTTAGATCAATCTTTTTTTTCAAAACGGTGGGGTTTTTATAATGTAAATCAACGTTAGCAGCATGCTCTTAATCAAATTTATTCAAAGCTACTTCATTATATTCTCAAAAACACTAATCACAGGATTTTCACAGAAGATATGGCTATACTTCTTCATAGAGCATTCAAATGAAATAGCCTCTGATACTTAAACTGGTACAAAGACACTTATTGAAAATGATGTCTTTAAAAATAATGCAACTAATAATGGAAAAATCTATTACTTAGATCCAGATGATTGGTATCAAGCAGGGGATACCCAATCTGAGAAGATGAAAATCGCAAATAAATTCTTCATTTAAGTAGAAAATCCATGAGGTATTAATCCTCGTGGATTTTTTTCCAAAAACATTGATTTTATGAAGGCTCAATTTTATTTTTTTTAACTCAAGTGTATGTCTACGAGTGAAGTTTTTTCTATTTTAATATAAATGCTCGCAGCATACTTGTTGTATTACAAAACAAAAAATAGAAGACCAGATAAACTAGTAATGCTTAAATTTGATCGGATTACCCTTGACTCAGAAGGTGAATATGAGTTGACTGAAGAGAGGCAAAGTAAGGTGCTACAAAATGCATTTCAGTTTATTTATAATAGGCCTCAAGAATTGGCAAATAACAAATCACCATTTGAATTGCCTCTAGCACCTAGCATTCCACCTAATAACGAAAAAATAGCTTTATATGAATATTTAAATAAGAAATTTCCTAACTTAGGAAAAGATGCTCCAGCAATCGTTGAAAATGAAATAAGATCACTAAAAAAATACATTAAGAAAAAATAAATATAATTAAGGAAGCTAATAAATTAAGAAAAAGTAATGGAAAATAAACTATTATATTGTACTTTGAATCAAAAAAGTATTGAAATGACGGATGATTTAGGAGTGAATAGTTTTGAATTACAAAACCATGGTAGAAGAGAAATTCGGGAAACCTTTAAAGGAAATTATGTATGATGTTTGTGTAGGAAAAGGATTGGAGAAGTGGGAAGGTGCTAAATTACTAGGTGTTCCAGTGAAAACATTTACAGCTTGGCGTTTAAAATTTCGTTTCGGACCATTGCAAATTCAAGCAGATAGAGCTGACAAAATGAGAAAAGAAACAATTAAAAAGTATAAAGACGAATTAAATGATATTAATTTAGAACGACCATTTGAGCATGAAGGAAACTCACTAAAAGCGTTTAAAGAACATATTGAAAGAAGTTTAGAGTTAGAAAAATATAAACGTACAATTCAAGCAGGAGGGAAAACATCGGTAATAGAGACCTCATTGAAAATTGGAATATTAGAGTCAACTCTTGAGTCAATAATCCAGTTTGAGAGTGGTAAACTATACGATCGATATATGTTTGAAGTACGATATTTAAAGTGATTAAAATTAAAATATATTTATACTAAAACAAACCCACTCATTTTGGTTAGGCGATACTCAAAACGGCGGGTTTTTAAATTATAAAAGTGTATCTTTGCATTTAAAACTTAATGAGCTTGTATGAATTATAAGTTTCTTAGTTTCTTAATTGATCAGACGCATTTTATTCGTAGGGATAGCAGTAGCTTGGGGGAGTCCCAAATCATCATATATGAGCTCTTTAAGTAATCTGTACTAGTTTATACTCACCTGTTTAATGGTTTCCTTAGCTTCTTTTTCTCTCTCAACAAGTTCGGCAAAACGCTGAAAAGATGTACGCCAATCCAAACAATGATCAAGAATTACTGTAATAAGTAATTTGTTTAAAGGTTTCGTACAAAAATGAATGTGAAAAATCACCAATAAAAATCTAGTTTTGCTTCTAGTAATAACTTTAATTGTAATGCCAATCTTCTCTCATAATCATCATGTTCCATCTCCTGGTGTTTATAACATTCAAAAACTTCTACTGGATGTATTCCTTATGCTACTAGATTATCTTGAACTATCTGAGCTAAAGTATTTCTGCTAATTTTCTCATTAAAGTGATTCTTCACGTATTCTATGCTTTGTTCAATGCCATTGCTTGTTGCGGTAACATCAATTCTTTCTAAACTTTCATAAGCATAATGTAGCAATTCTTGTAGTTGAAAGTCTAATAAGCTTCTGTCAACAGTTTAACCAATATTTTGGTTAAATAACTTAAATATCCTTCTATTTAATTCCGAAATTTAGTATATTATACATATTTATTGTAAATTTGTACAAATCTATCCTGATAAGTTGTTATAATAGTTTTTTAGAAATTTAAGATTTATAAATCCGATATTCTTTTGTGTGATAAATTATCTTATGTAATGAAGTAGAGGTGAACCGTAGGTGAAGCAGGTGCTGGTAATTAAGAATGAACGGTCTTTAGCAAAGAAAATCGTAAGCGGTCTAAAACAAGAAGGCTATTTCATTTTAACACTTCACAATGAAAACAAAGGTTTAAATATAGTATATGAGCAAGATTGGCATATTATCATATTGGATTGGGATTCGTTAAGTATATCTGGACCGGAAATTTGCAGACAAATACGGGCTGTTAAAACGACACCGATAATCATTGTGACTGACAATGTGTCCAGCAAGGATTGCATAGCAGGATTACAAGCAGGAGCAGATGATTATATAAGAAAACCATTTGTGAAAGAAGAATTAGTAGCAAGGATAGAAGTCATTTTAAGAAGAGGGGATGGTATCCTGCCAAACGAGACTAACTTCTTTCGGTTTAAAGATCTCTTCGTTGATGCATCCCGCAATATTGTGACAAAAGGTGGAGAAAATTTCCTGCTTACTAAGCGAGAGTATGACCTACTTGTATTTTTAATCAAGAATAAAAATACAATATTGAGCCGTGAAATGCTTATGAATCAGGTTTGGGGATATGACGTAGCAGTCAATCCAAATGTAGTGGATTTATATATTGGGTATTTAAGAAAAAAGCTAAAGTGCGAGAAGAAAGACCGATATATTCAAACAATTCATGGCAGGGGCTATTCAATGATTGAATAGTAAAAATAGATAATAGGTAAAGTACAGTTTGTCACAGTAATCAATATCAAACATAATTGAAAAAACACGAGTATAAACAGTTTCTTCCAGTTTTGCTCGTTTTTTTGTTCTATAAAATCTGAAAACTCAAAAGTTTCTGGAAGATATTGAAGATACGGAAACTATCAAAAGAACACTTCACGTATTGCTTTTTTGTATCCAATCTATACTTAATGCAAAAAGCAACTTTATTTATCAATTTACATCCTTCACAAGATTTTCACATAATTAATGATTATACTATTCCACAGGACGTTCAAATGAAAATGATTATCAATAGCAATTGGGGTGGATAGCAATTACTATCCAATTCAATCTATAGACTTCATCATTTTCAAAACAAATTCATTATAAGGAGTATATGTATGAAAAAATCTATGTTTTTAAAATTAGTTGGTATTATGGCAGTTTTGACTTTGATGTTAGTAGCTTGCTCAGATTCAAGTAATAAAACTAATCAAGAGTCAAAGCCTAATGAGAATAATGGAAGTGAAGAGGTTGCTGTGCCTACGACAGTAGAAATCACTGATATCCATGGAACTGTTACTGTTCCTGTAAACCCAAAGAATGTAGTTGCTTTGGATAATAGAACTTTTGAAACTTTAGAAGATTGGGAAATTGAATTAGTAGCTGTGCCAAAGGATGTAATGCCTGCTGATTCATCATATGTAAAGGATGAATCAGTTCAAAATATTGGAAATCACCGTGAACCAAACCTTGAAATTATAGCAGCAGCAGACCCTGAACTTGTAATTGTCGGTCAAAGATTTGCTGACTATTACGAAGATATAAAAAAATTAGTGCCAAATGCCACTGTGATTGATCTTAGTTTTGATGTTTCTGGGGAAGCTGGTGCACCTGGAGAAAGCTTTGTAAATGGATTTAAGGATACTACAATTGCTTTGGGTCAAATTTTTGATAAAAATGAAGAAGCTAAACAATTGGTAGCTGATTTTGATAAATCTATCGAAGATGCTAAGTCTGCATATAATGGAACAGATACAGTGATGAGTGTGATTGTTTCTGGTGGAAATATTGGTTTTTCAGCTCCTCATTCTGGACGTGTTTGGGGACCAATGTATGAAATTTTCGGATGGGTTTCAGCATTAGAAGTTGATGGTTCTTCGTCAGATCATCAAGGTGATGAAGTTTCTGTTGAGGCGATTGCACAAAGCAACCCTGATTGGCTTTTCGTACTAGATCGTGATGCTGCAACATCTGATGCAGCCACTTCAGCTCCTGCTCAGGATGTTATTGATAACTCACCTGCTCTTCAAAACACAACTGCTGTTTCTAAAGGACAGACTATTTATGCACCGGCGGATACTTACACAAATGAATCCATTCAGACTTATATAGAGTTATTTGAAAACCTTGCAAATACTTTAGCTAAATAGTGTAAAGGAGTTTAAAATAGTGCCAAAAAATATCACTTCTAGGGTTGAGAATTTTTCTCAACCCCAGTTTTATAACCACAATAAAATATGGACAAAATCTTTTATAGTAGCGATTATAGTTGTTGTTATTTTAGGCATTATATCACTGTTTACTGGAGTTTACGATATACGTGGACAAGAGGATGGATTAGAGATGTTTTTCATCACTCGTGTTCCGAGAACAGTTGCATTAATGCTTACTGGAGCTGCAATGGCAATGGCAGGGCTCGTCATGCAACTGCTTACACAGAATCGCTTTGTTGAACCTACTACAACAGGAACGATGGAATGGTCAGGTTTAGGATTGCTTCTTGTTTATTTATTATTTCCCGCCCCAACTTTAGTTATGAGAATGACGGGTGCCATCCTTTTTTCTTTTATTGGCACGATGATTTTCTTTTTATTTTTAAGAAGAGTGAAACTTCGTTCGTCTTTAATTGTCCCGATTATTGGACTAATGCTTGGCGCAGTCATTTCTGCAATTTCTACTTTTGTTGGACTCCTTTTTCAAATGACGCAAAGTATTGAAAATTGGTTTGTAGGTTCTTTTGCGCCCGTTCAGGTAGGGAGATATGAATATTTATGGCTAATTATTCTCGTGACGTTGCTTATTTTTATTTATGCCAATAGATTGACTTTAGCTGGACTAGGAGAAGATGTCGCAACAAGTCTTGGTGTTAATTACAATAGAGTTGTGTTTGTAGGTACCGCTCTTATTTCTGTTGCAGTTGGAATTGTTGCAGCAGTTATTGGAAACTTACCTTTCTTAGGTTTAATTGTCCCAAACATTGTTTCAATGTTTAGAGGTGATGATCTTAGGAGCAATTTGCCTTGGGTATGTCTGATAGGAATGGGTACTATAACTGCTTGTGATATCATTTCTAGGACAATTATCATGCCTTTTGAAGTACCTGTTTCTTTAATACTTGGAACAGTAGGGGCAGTCATATTTATTACTATTTTATTGAGACAAAGAAAACCAAGGAGGCTACGATGACCACATTAGAATATAGAAATAAAGAAAATGTCGAAATCGATTCTAGCCTCCATCATAAAAATAGGTCAGCTAGGGCTTTTCGTTCAAAGAAAGAAGAAAAACGTTATTGGATTTTGCTAATAACATTGATTGCTTTCGGTCTCCTTGCTTCATATGGACTTTTAGTTTATAACAATCCAGTTCCAATCGATTCACCTTCTTTTATCCCAGTTGTGATGAGAAGGATTGTAGCACTTGTTGCAATGATTATTGCTGCGGTTTGTCATAGCTTGTCAACCGTTGCTTTCCAATCGATTACAAATAATAGAATTATAACGCCTTCACTTTTAGGTTTTGAATCGCTTTACTCAACAATACATACGAGTACAATATTTTTCTTTGGTGTTAGTGCATTGATCAATTTTAGTGGTATTGGCTCATTTGTTTTTCAAGTTATCCTGATGGTCTTGATGAGTTTGATCCTTTATGGATGGCTACTTTCGGGGAAATATGGAAATTTGCAACTTATGCTTTTGGTCGGAATCATTATTGGCACTGGGCTGAATTCTGTGTCAACTTTCATGAGAAGACTCCTTGCACCTTCTGAATTTGATATTTTACAGGCAAGGTTGTTTGGTTCTGTCAATAATGCTGATTCTGCATATTTCCCTATTGTCATTCCGATGGTGATAATTGTAGCATTATTAATTATTGCTCATTCTAAAAATTTAAATGTATTGTCACTCGGAAAGGATGTCTCTACCTCTTTTGGCGTTAGACATCAATCTAGTGTAATTTATACGCTGATATTAGTTGCTATTTTAATGTCCATTTCCACAGCTTTGATTGGACCACTTACTTTCTATGGATTTTTAGTAGCAACTTTGAGTTATCAAGCAGCGCCAACTTATGATCATAGATATATTTTTCCAATGGCTCTCGCTATAGGATTTTTAATAATAACGAGTGCATACTTTTTGATGTATCATGTGTTTAACGCGCAAGGTGTGGTTTCAGTTATTATTGAACTATTTGGTGGAATTATATTTTTAATTGTAATTTTAAGGAAGAGGGCTTTATGATAAAAATCGATAATGTTAAAAAGTCGTATACGGATAAGGTAGAAATAGGACCTTTGAATATTGAAATACCAAAAGCAGGTTTTACTTCTTTAATTGGACCAAATGGCGCTGGTAAGTCTACAACACTTTTGATGATTGGAAGACTTTTGGATATGGAAGAAGGTCAAATCCAAGTGGCAAATATGGATATTTCTGAATCCAAATCAAAAGACTTAGCCAAAATTGTGACGATATTGCGCCAAGAAAATCATTTTGTAACGAGGCTGACGATTAGACAACTAGTTGGATTTGGACGTTTTCCTTATTCAAAGGGAAGATTAACCAAAGAAGATGAAGCTATTATTTCTAAATATATCGACTTTCTAGAATTGACTGATTTAGAAAATAGATATTTAGATGAGCTTTCTGGTGGTCAAAGACAAAGGGCATATGTAGCGATGGTTTTGTGCCAAGAGACTGAATATGTACTTTTGGATGAACCATTGAACAATCTTGATGTTGCTCGTTCTGTTCAAATGATGGAGCATTTGAGACGCGCGGCTAATGAATTTGGAAGAACCATTCTGACGGTTATGCATGATATAAATTTTGCAGCCAAATATTCTGATAGAATTTGTGCGATGAAAGATGGACAAATTGCCACTTTTGGAACAGTAGAAGAGGTTATGGACTCAAAAATTTTGACAGATATTTTTGAAACAAAAATAGAAATTATCGAAGGTCCTTATGGGCCAATGGCTGTTTATTAGTTACAAAATTTAAAAAAAGAAGCATCTCAAAAAATGAGTATGCCCAAAAGACTAATAGAAAATTATATTCTGTAGCTTGCACAGATCATAACAGCTACTCTAGTTGAAGTTGCTGTCTGTATTTTACAGGCGGCAGCTTTTTTGGGTCTCCCTCTCGCAAGAGGGATTTAGATTATTATGTAAGAAAAGAAAAAACACAAGTCGCCCTATTAACTTCTTGGGCGACTTTGTCTGTTTTTTACAGTAGTCGCTTTTAAATTCTAGCTCTAATATATCAGTGGTGGAACGATTAAGGAATAAAGAAAAATCCATTTTATTCTACTGTCCTAGATAATAATTGAATCAATTTCATCATTCATTTTCATATCAATAAATGCGAATATTATTAAAGAGATAAAGTAATTGTTCCTATCACATCGTACTATTCCGCTACAGGTGGATGCTTTCCACGGACAAGCTTTATGAAATGAATTCAATTATATAAAACATATAGTTCTTTACTTCTCACTTAACCACTTCTAACATTTCACAACTTTACAAATCTATTTTTTCTTGATAATGCCCAAACAATGATTTTTGAAGAGCATTATCCTCGCAATTTTTCGCAATCATTAACCTATCTTTATAAGATTTACAAACTTTAGGAATAGGTGGAACGAAAATGGATAAACAGATCTTCAACGAATGATATAGAAAACTTCTCTTTGGAATCTGTTCACAGCATTTAAGCAATCGTGTCGTTGAGAAAGAACTCCTAATGGAAACTAACCTCTAAACTATAGGCTAAGTTAACGAATGATGCTTTAGATTCATTAAATTCGTTTATTAAAAATTATATCAAGGAAAATTAATTGTCAAAATATGTTCTAAAAGAAGCAAAGAGTGATTTTGATTATTGAGAAATAGTTGTTATGATTTGAATATTCTTGATAATGGTGACTATATACCTATTTATCTAGCATTAAATGAAAATTCTAAAGTTTTTACATAAAACGAATTAACCTAATGGATCTCTGGCTCCTGCTTTTAACTTTGATTATGTTATTAGTTTCAATGTTTTGTGGGATTCAGACTGTGAAAAAGCGGCACGATATTCTATAAAGAAGTTGAATAAACTCGTTTATGGGAAACTATGTGTAAACATGACGCTGATAGGAATGTTGGTTGAAGACTTTGGGGTGAGACTATGCATAATTTTTTAGATCGATCTACTTTACATAAAGTACAAGTACTACATCTTATTTATAATGAAAATCGATTTTTTTCGAGTTTTGAGTTAGCTCAAGTTACGGAGTTGTCGGAGAGAACCATTTTGAAGATACTATCGGAAATTTCTTTAGATTTACAAATAATAACAGAATCTGCTTATATAAAGGAAGAAAAGCCAAAGTATTTTAAATTGGATTACCAAGATCATTTTTCAATTAAAACCGTAGAAAGGCATTATTTACAAAATTCATTAACATATAAAGCTTGTGATGAGATTTTTCATAATACATTTGATGATATTACTACGTTTTCATTAGAGAATTTCACAAGTTTGGCCTCTATGTATCGACGTATAAATAAAATTAAGCCCTTGTTAAATCAATTTCATTTGAAATATAAATCTCTACAAACGGTAACTCTTGAAGGTACAGAGAAACAATTTCGTTATTTTTACTATTTGTTCTATTGGAATTCATGTTGGGGAGAAGTATGGCCTTTTTCATTAGTTACAAGAGAGGCAATTCTGGAAGTAATGGAGGAAGTGAATATAGAGCTTCCACATTCGGCGATATATTGGCTCGCCATTTGCTTAACACGTGTGAAATTAGGCTTTCCTATTGGGCAGGATCCAGTGTATTCCACTTTTACAAAACATCATTATCATTATGGGGATTTTTCCGAGGTAGTTAAGCGTATATTTAAGAAATTAACCACATTGTCGGACGAAGAGATTGAATTAGAAATAATGTTTTCATTTACATTCACTTGTTGTTTACGACATTATGACAAAAAAGATAAAGCAATAAGTTTAATGATGAACTTTGCTCAGCACCATAATCAAGACTTATTCGTGCAAGCGACTTTGTATTGGATAGAAACATTTATGGATTATTTCTCCATTACACTAAATGTAGAAGAATATGGAGGATTATTTGTGAATTTATTTCATCTCCATTATTTTATTATGATTTTTTCTGGTCCATCTTTTTTATTCAAAGAAGATCCTTATCAGAAGAGATTTGAAATGCATGAAACTACTCAAATAGAAATAATGAATCAATTTTATGATCGTCTTATGGAAAATGAAGATTTTTCAATTGTTTTTAAACGGAGAGATACTCTGATAGGGCGGTATCACAAATTATTGAAACAAACGATTGATATTATTAATAGAGAAGCAATTAAAATTAAAATTGTTTCGATGATAAATGATATTCCACATATATTTGAGCAAATTAAACGTGTCTTTATACATGTTGAATTATGTTCAGAGGGTGAAGATGCGGAGTTAATCATTACAGATAGTCTATACTTAAACCTTAAAAAAGAAGCAGGAGAATTGTTTGTATGGAATACGATGCCTAAAAAAAGTGACTATGAAAGGGTGGGAAAAAGATTACAAGAAATCTATTTAAATAAAAGCCAAGAAACAAATAATCTTTTAATTAAAGCTTTAATATGTCAAATCTAATAGACAATCAATATTAAAGAAAAAATTATAAGAAATTACATATGAAATGCAAGCCATCTTAGATATTGTAACCAAAATTTAGGATGAAAAAAATTATTGTTATTAAATACCACAATTGAAGCAGTAAGAGTTGAAGAACCTGGAAGAGGCTATGATATTGTCGTAGAGGTGGTTAAACGTTAACTTCTAATGTAACTGATGGAACTCGTAGAAACTCTCGTAGAAACTAATAATGCAAAGTCAACACTTCTCTTGAAACGATTAATACCTTTGTTCAAGATGGGAATCAAATCATGGAAGGGATGAGGGGCACTAATATGTATGAAAGACTAATACCAGTTGAACTAACCTATTATTTGAAATTGGGAGACGCAGTCGTAATTACGGATGAAAATCTAATAATCTTAGATGTCAATAATCAATACAAAAATATCACAGGTTATAAGAAAGAAACTATTATCGGATCACCAGCCAAATTTTTAAACTCAAATATGAAGCCTATTCTGTATAAATCGTTAAGAAGTGTATTAAGTAATGGTAAATCATGGTCTGGTGTAATGGTCGATATAAAGAATTCACCAGGATTTTGGTATTCCTTTATAACGATTACGCCTATTAAAATAAATGAACAGATTTACTATGTAGGAATCACACGAAGTGCCGAACAACTTGTAGTAGAAGACAACTATCGAAGAAAGGAGGAACAAAAAGAATTATTTAAAGTGTTAGCTATATCAAGTGAAATTCGTGATACAGGTATAGTAGATCATCTTTTAAACGTGCAAAAATTAACAGAAAAATTCTTGTTAACTCTTACTGAAGAGAAAATATATAGCTTATCTGTGAAGTATATAGATAAAATTATTCAATATAGTATATTGCATGACATTGGAAAATCAGGTATTCCTGAATCAATACTTTATAAACCTGGTCCACTTACATTTTATGAGAGGAAAATAATCGAAATGCATCCGTTAATCGGAGTTGAAGTCTTACATAAAATTTCTGATGGAATGAATTATAATATTTTTAATGATATAGAAATAGCAAGTAATATTATTAAATATCATCATGAGAAATGGGATGGTACGGGATATCCTGAAGGACTAAAAGGAGAAGATATTCCTTTTGAGGCGAGGGTAATAGCCATAGTAGATGTATTTGAAGCTTTAGTTAGTAAAAGATCTTATAAGAAGCCTTGGTCAAAAAAAGATGCTTTGTCCTATTTGAAAGAACAAAAAGGAATCCAATTTGATCCTTTCTTAGTTGATGCTTTCATAGAGAGAGTTATTGATTTATCAAAATGATGAATAGTAGCGAATTCTCTGCTATTATCGAGTAACTAACTACAATGAGTGCATCTTTTAGAAATGTCACAATGGTTTGTATGTCTCTAAGTGCCACAGACGAACAATATAAGAATTATTTAATATTGAAGAGGCTAGGACAAAAGAGAAAAAGTGTTAGATTGACTGCTGTCGATCTAACACTTTTTTGCTGTAAGCGTTGATGTCCGCTACGGCTGACGCTTTCTGGGGGGCGGGGCCTGAGCCTGTAGTCTCAGGCGTCACGCTAATTCCCCAGGAATCGCTGCCTTCGCTATTATCAACTAGTGCTCTCTTCTAAATTCCCCTTCATTTTAGATAGCAAAAATTTAATAACGCCTTTGCTCCTCTTTCTTAAAATTTATAGTTTTGTCCCAAGCTCTTTTTATGTGCGATTTTTTTACTACAACCTTGATGGTACGAACAACTTGGTACTTCACAGGTATGTGAGGTTGAAGCGCGAGAATACAGATTTTTTGAGAAGATAATTTTATACAATTCACGGGTATTGTTGTACATAAAGAGCAGGAAAATGATTTGAATTTCTCCAAACAGAAGTTACGCAAAAAGCCATAACTGAACAAAATATTTTTTTACTCATATTATATAGAAACATTGATAATCAAATTTGAGGAGGTTAAAAATGCATTGGATTACCATCATTTTTATAGGTATCGCTGCTAATCTAGATAATTTAGGAATTGGTCTTGCCTATGGCGTTAAAAAGATGAGAATTCCAGTCCTATCAAACGTAGTTATTGCCATTATGTCAATGATTGTCACATTTGTTGCAGTAACTGCAGGGAGCACAGTTATCGAGTATATCTCAGCGCATACGGCAAATCTTTTGGGAAGTCTTTTGTTATGTGTTATTGGAATGTGGACGTTATTGTCCAATCGCTTTTCTAAAAAGGGGATCATGAGCAGTCCTGAATTATTTGATGAGGATAAAAATCATGTTATCTCAGTCAGGGAAGCCATTACACTTGGATTCGTCTTATCAGCAAATTGTTTAGCAGGCGGAATTGCAATTGGAGCGAATGGTATTTCAGCCATATGGACTGTTATATCGATTGGTACATTTTCATTTTTAACTGTCGCGGTTGGTAGTCATTGTGGATCCTTACTAACAAAAACGTTCATAGGAAAGTATTCGACAGCCATTTCTGGTTGGCTATTAATTATGATTGGTGTATTTGAGATATTTGCTAAATAGCCTTGTTATAGTTTACTAAATGAGAATAGCTTTATCTAAATAATAAAGATATTACTTAGAAATTGTATTAAATTTAATTTTGTAAATGTACATTGTGGATTTGGATTAAAAATCCATTCAAAATCAGATTAAAAGTGATTTTTGTACATAGTCATATTTACATAAAAAGGGAGCAAAACAGAGGTCTTCTGTAGTGCTCCCCTTTTTATGGAAGGTAATTTTGACATATTAAGGACGAATTTGGTTTAATAGTTGACATACACTGGTATTAACGATTATTCTTGGAAATAAGATTGTAATTGAGAATTGTTTTCGTTTGCAAGGAAATGCTTTCATGGAAAACATTGTGCATATAAATTATTTCAATTATAATGATTTGTGGAAAATGGATAAAAATTTTCCATTATTATAGAGGAGGCATGCAACACATGAAGAAAATAATGATGTTGGTCATGCTAGTCAGTATGTTTGTATTTAATGTAGCTTTACCTCAAGCATCTGCTCAACTAGCTGATGGCACACATTCTGTAAAATATCAGGTGAATAAACCGGATAGTAGTTCTGCATCCATTGCGAATGATTATTTCGTAAAGCCTGCAAAGGTGACTGTGAAAAATGGGACAGCTACTGTACAAATCACCTTGAAGAATAGCGCATGGATAACTAAATTCCAACCACCTGGTGGTGCTTCTGTTGTAAGCGAAGATAAATCAGCTGACACTCGAGTTGTACAATTTACAGTAAAAGATTTAACAAAACCGGTAGTTACATCGATGAAAATTGATATTGATGATATTAATTATCACCATGAGTATAGCGTGTCATTAGTATTCGAAGCATCATCAGTAGGAAGTTCAACAGCAACGACAGCAAACGATACTAAATCGCCTACGCCGACTACTTCCGAAAGTCAAGTGTCTAATCCTCAGACAAGCGATGCTATGCCGTATTTATTAATCGTTGCTTTAGCAGGGTCAGCATTTTTACTTTATAGAAAAAAACTACAAACAAAATCGGAGGCTCAATAATGACTAAAAAACGTCAATCACGCGCAACAAAAATCGTACTAGCTTCACTATTAGCTGCGTCACTTTCAGTACCATCTTTTGCATCTGCGAAAGCAGCTGAAGTCACAACAGTAAATACTGAAGTGAAAGCAGAAACTACAAAGGAATCAGTCGTTACACAAGAAGGAACAACTGTAAAATTCCAAACATTCAAACCAGGTACAGATGAAGCTGGTTACATGGACAAGTATTTCGCTGGAACTGGTTTACTAGTTGAAAAAGATGGTACATACACTGTGAAATTAACAGTGCCAGCTCAATTTGCGGCTATGATTCCTGGTTTCCAAGTGAAACAGGGCGATAAATATGTTGATGCAACAATTGAAAAACAAACAGATGGTTCAAGCATCGTGTCATTCCTGGTAGATCCAAAAGCGAAAACAGCAGCAAAAGTACATGTTGTTGTGGCTGAAGCTAGCATGGACAAATGGTACGACTTTGATTTCCAACCAGTAGCTGCTACAGAAGAAACTGTTACTGAAGAAAAACCAGTTACTGAAGAAGAAGTAGTAGTAACGGATGAAGAAGAAGATGCGGATGTATATGAAGGAACAGTAACTGTTTATAAAGACGGTACTAAAGAAGAGTCTATGATGAAAAATTACATTGACTCTACAGTAGCAGTTGCTAAAGCAGACGGCACATACGTTGTAGGAATGCACTTCCCGAAAGGTCAATATGTTCAATCATTCAAAGTGGATGGCAAGGACGCTGTATTAACAGAGGAAAATAAAGAAACAAACGAACGTATTTATACATTTAAAGTAAAAGATTTGAAAGCACTAACAACTGCACAGATTCATATTATTGTAGATGAGCCTGCTGCAGGAGTGAAATATGACTCAGTTCATACTGTTCAATTTGGCTTTGATGTAAAGCTCGATCAACCAGTAACAGAGACAGAAGAACCAACAATTGTAAATCCATTTAAAGATATTGATAATAATGAAAACAAAGATGCAATCTTAAATTTACTTGCTTATGACATTATCGTAGCGCAAGATAAATTCAATCCGAACAACAGCCTAACTCGTGCACAATTTGCATTAATGATTGCACGTACATTAGAGCTAGAAGCTACTGAAGTTGCTGGCTTCCAAGATATTAAAGGTATTGAAGCAGAAAATGCTATTAACGCTCTTGCTGAATATGGCATTGTTGAATCACGTGATAAATTCAATCCAAATGGCACGTTAACACGCCAACAAGGTGCTTTAATGATTTACCGCGCAATTCAGGCTGTTACTGAAGGCGAGTTAAAAGTTGAAATTTCATTACCTTATGCTGACGTATCTACTATTGCTAATGATGAAGCGAAAGAAGCATTCTCGTTACTAAACAAAGAAGGCATTATGACTGGGGCTGTTGCAAAAGATGGTAAAACTTACATCAATGCAAACAAACCATTAACACGTGGACAAATGGCGAAAATACTAAATAATTCTTTAGATTTCTTCTATGAAATTGAAGAATAAGAATAGACACTAAAACAGCAACTTCCTTTCTCACTTAGATGAGGAAGGAAGTTACTGTTGCTTCTATAGAAAATGGAGGGGATTCATTGTGAAAATAAATAGAAAAAACTATCTTTTGTTAGCGTTTATTCCTATTTTTTTTGCATTCCTCCCTCCATTTGTATGGATGCATGCACAGGCTGAAGAACATAGATCCATAGAAAATGGATCGTATCAAGTTGAACTAAGTTTTCCATCACTTGATGGAGTGGAACAAAGTCCTTTATTCAATAAAGAATCAAAACTTATCGTCAAGAATGGACACTATACATTGGCTTTGACGATAGAAAGTAAAAATAGACTAACAAATATACATATTGAACAAGGCGAAAAAATGCTTCCCTTTAAAAAAGATAGTACTGAAAATTTAGTTCAGTTTGATGTAATAGATTTAACGCAGCCGATATTTGTAATGGGTTTAATGACTATGGATAACCTTCCTTTTACACAAGAGCTTCTAATTAAATTAGAGACTATTAAACCGCTAGAGACTCAAAGTGAAGAGTCTCTATTAGGGAATGAGGTAGAAGAAAACTCTACAATAGATATTCCTGAAAAAGAGTGGACAATGGACTATGTACTACTAGCTGATGGAAAAAAAGAGCCCTCAATTATGAATACATATGTCAATCCAGTGGCAAAGATGATAGAAAAAGAAGGCGTATTTTATGCGCAGCTGACGCTCTTAAAATCGGCTTGGATAACAGGGCTTACGGTGGAACAACAGGGGCAGCAAGTGGAACCAAAGCTTATATCCCTTAAAGATAATGTGCGAATTATTGAATTTGAAATTGAAGATTTACAACAACCACTACGAATGTGGGTAAAAGTTGATATTCTGGAGCTTTCTTATCATCATCAATATTTCGTTCATCTAAATTTTGATCAACAACAGGTGGCCAAGTTTTTAAATAAACTGTCAGACGCGGAATCCCCTGGACAGGTAGTCAAAGTGGAACCTCCCATCATTACTAAAGAAGAAGTTAAGAAAGCAACGGAGAAATCGACAGTCGAGCCTGTGAAAAAAACAACTATGCTAGCACCTCCGATAGTTCAAGCTACACCTTCTATACCAAAGGAAGAACTGTTAGCTTTTGACCGTACACTAGATGCAAATACTAAAGAGGATATTGAAGATGAAGCCAATAAAGCTGAAGTCAACAAGGAACCGGTTACTGAAAAGGTAGTGATGGATACAATGACAACCCAGCAGCTTGCTCTTTTAGATAAGGTGAAAATTGCATTGCTCATCATTATTTGTATTTTATCGGGTTGGTTGCTTGTTCGCCGCATCAAAAATGCTAAAAATAAAGCAACGGAACAGAAATAAGTAGGAGATGACATTATGAACAAATATTTGAAAGCGTTGATGCTCTTCATGGCACTTATGACTTTATTCGTAATTGCTGGGTGTAGTGGTGGAGAAGACAAGACTGAAGCACCTGCTGAAAAAATTAAAACAACAGCAGCATCAACTGAACAAAGTGAACATCGTATTATTGCAGGTACAGTTGTCGTTGCGGAAATTTTAGATAAGCTAGAGTTGGACGTGATTGCTGTACCAGAAACAGAAAAAGTATTGGCTCCACGCTTTGACGGTTTACCAACTATCGGCAATGCAATGGAACCTGATATGGAAATTGTGAAATCTTTAAATCCAACAGATGTATTATCAGTTTCAACATTAGAATATGATTTACAAGATAAGTTCAAACAATTAAAAATTCCCGTAAACTTTTTAAATTTTCAAAGTGTCGATGCGATGCTTAATGAAATTAAATCTCTAGGCGAACAATATGACCGTACTGCACAGGCTGAAGAATTAGTCATGGGCTTACAAAAAAATATTGATGCTGTCCAAACGGTTGCGGCCAATAAAGAGGGCCCACGTGTGCTAATTTTACTTGGTATTCCAGGTAGTTATTTAGTGGCAACTGAAAATTCTTACGCAGGTGACCTTGTGAAACGTGCGGGTGGTATTAATGTAATGGAGGGGCAGGATGCAGAGTATTTATCTTCAAATACAGAATACCTGCATAATAGTAACCCAGATATTATTTTACGCCTTTCGCACGGTATGCCCGACGAGGTGGTAAAAATGTTCGATGAAGAATTTAAAACCAATGATATTTGGAAGCATTTTGACGCAGTGAAAAATGGCAAAGTATATGATTTAGAAGAAGAATTATTCGGTACAACTGCTTCATTACAAGTGCCACAAGCTTTAGGACAGCTGATGGAAATCTTCTATCGTTAATAGCAAGTAGAAATTGACGCTCGTATCACAAGCCAGCCTTGTTATAGAGCGCTTTTCTTATATTTAAGGTAAGAGTGAATTAGACAAGAAAAAAGGAAATCGATATGACAAAAAAAATAATAAGTTTTTCGATCGTAATAGTGTTGTTGCTTGTCACAGTGGTATATTCGGCAACAACAGGTAGTATTAAAATGGGCTTTTTTGAATTTATAGATGCACTATTTGACAAAGAAAATAGCCAAATGGAGGCAATACGTGATTTACGCTTCCCGCGCATTATTGTTGCGCTATTTGCCGGGGCGGCCCTTTCTGTTTCAGGTGTACTTTTACAATCTGTCATGCGGAATCCTTTAGCGGACGCTGGGGTTATTGGTATATCTTCTGGGGCAGCATTTGTACAGTTATTTATTATTTCATTTTTCCCTGCCTTATTTTTCATGACACCCGTTCTAGCGTTTATGGGCGGGGCTTTGGCCTGTGCGCTCGTTTTTGCCTTGTCATGGAAATCGGGTTTAAGTCCTCTGAAATTGATATTAGTTGGGATTGCTATTAATGCCATGTTTACTGGCTTAACGGAGGCGTTTATTAGCTTAGGGGGCTCATTAAATACATCAGCTTCTAGTGTCATTGGTTCGAATTTAACAATGCGCACTTGGAAAGATGTCTCGACAATTGTAACATACGGTTCAGTGGGGTTAGTTACCGCATTGGCGTTATATAGTTGGTGTAATCTTCTTGTGCTACAGGATAAGACAGCAAAAAGCTTAGGCTTCAACGTTGCACGTGCTCGATTATTGATAGCAGCAGTTGCCGTACTGTTATCAGCTGTTTCTGTTGTCGTAGCAGGAGTTATTTCGTTTGTCGGCTTGTTAGTGCCACATATTGCAAGGCGTGTAGTAGGCCACGATCATAAGGTGCTTATCCCGTTTACCGCCTTGGCAGGGGCATTACTAATTCTGGTGGCAGATACAATTGGTCGGACAATTGTTGCACCACTTGAAATTCCTGCTTCCACTATAATGGCAATTATCGGTGGACCGTTCTTAATATTCCTACTGCGAAAAGAGTGACGAAAAATGGAAATACAAGATATTATCGTATCTCATGATAATACGCGAAATCATTTAGACGGTGTGACGACGGCCATTCAAAAAGGCAAAATAACGACAATTATTGGTCCAAATGGTTGTGGGAAATCCACATTGTTAAGTGTAATGTCGCGCAATAACATGCCAAAATCAGGTCATGTCTCATTAGAAAGTAAAGATTTAGTGCATTATAAGTCAAAAGAATTTGCTAAAAAGTTGGCGATTGTCTACCAGCAGAATGAGATACCGAAGGATTTAACCGTTGAAAAATTAGTGAGCTTTGGACGACTACCACACAATACAATGTTAAAGCGCAATCAGGAGGAAGATGCCAAGGCTATTGACTGGGCGCTTGCTTGTACAAATTTACTAGGAAAGCGTGGCACTGATTTAGAGGCGCTTTCGGGTGGAGAACGTCAGCGTGTGTGGATTGCGATGGCGTTAGCACAGCAATCTGAAATTTTATGTTTAGATGAACCAACGACGTATTTAGATATTTATTATCAAATTGAGCTATTGGAGCTTGTCAAAACATTAAATGAAGAGCATGGCTTAACGATTGTCATGGTACTTCATGATATTAACCAAGCGATTCGCTATAGTGACCATATTATACTGATGAACGCGGGGCAGATTGTCACTGAAGGAGTGCCGCGAGACGTTATTACGAAAGCAGTCATAAAAGAAGTATATGGAGTTGAAACCATCTTCAATGAGGATGAACAACTTGGTCTTTATATGGTGCCCTTGGGGATATAAGTTGGTGGAATGATGAAAAAATGGACATCTAAACTTTTAACCTGTGTATATTTAGCGATATTTTTATATTCAGGCTATGCACTTGTAAAGTATTTTTATACGTATTATGAGACGTCGAAAGCCCTTAAGGAAGTACAGAGCATTTATGAAGAAACATTGGTAACTATTGAAAAAGAAGCTGATGTTTCGTTAACTTCGACAGACGATTTACTAGCGAAATATACGATACGCCCACAATTTAATGAGCTATTAGCTGTAAACGATAGAATTGTTGGTTGGATTTCTGTGGATAACACGAAACTTAATAATCCAATTTTGCAAGCGGACAATAATGATTTTTATTTGAATCGTAATTTCAAAGATCGTGAAAGTCGTGCAGGAAGTGTCTTTATGGATTATCGTAATGATGCGCTTGATATGAACCGAAATACTATTTTATACGGACATGCTATGAAAAATGGGACGATGTTTGGGAGTCTGAAAAATTATTTGAACCAGGATTATGCAGATGCACATCGTACGATTTACTTGGACACGCTTTATGAAGGTTATGATATTGAAGTTTTTGCAGCATATGAAACAACAATTGATTTTTATTACATTGAAACAGAATTTAACAGCAATGATGACTTCCTACAATTTATTAAGAAAGTTCAAACACGTTCTACTATTGATATGAATATAGATATAGGACCAGACGATAAAATCCTTACGTTGTCCACTTGTAAAGATTCCGTAATGAGTGATGATCATCGCTTTGTTGTACAAGGAAGGTTAGTAAAGCGATAAAAGATTCTCTAGCAGAAAGGAGTTGTCTCAAATGAATTTTATGAGACAACTCCTGTTATATTCGTAATTTCCTTAAGACAAGTCAAAGAAAGACTGAGGTGTAGAAAGAAAAATAAAAAAACTATTAAATAAAAAACAATTACTTGACGTAATTTATTTATTAATATATAGTAAGTTACATAAAGTAATCAAATGCTTTTAGTATCTACAATCAGTCATCATAGAAATTCAGCTAAAGTAACTGCAAATGTTTAACCTTTTTAGTAACGGGGTAACATAAAAATAGTAGTTACTTCATATTTTATCATATATCTCGAAATCGAGATAAAAAACAATTCAATTGGAGGAATTTACAAATGGCAAAATGGAACATCGATTTAGGGCATTCAGCAATTAACTTTCAAGTAAAACACATGATGGTATCAAAAGTAAAAGGAGTATTTGATACTTACTCAGCAGATATTGAGGCAGCAGATTTAACAGATTTAACTACTGCAAATATTAGCATTAGTATTGATGCAGCAAGCATCAACACACGTAGCGAAGACCGTGATAATCACTTAAAAGCAGAAGATTTCTTTGATGCGGAAAAATATCCAAAAATTACATTCATTTCTACTAGCATCACAAAAAAATCAGAGGATACGTATAACCTTACTGGTGATTTAACGATTAAAGATGTAACAAAATCGGTAACATTTGCTACAGAGTTTAATGGTAAAGGTACAAACCCATGGGGCCAAGAAGTCTACGGTTTTGAGGCAGAAACGACAATTAATCGTGAAGAATTTGGTTTAACTTGGAACGCAGCTCTAGAAACAGGTGGCGTACTTGTTGGGAAAGACATTAAAGTAACAGTAGAACTTGAAGTTAACCCTGCTTAATAATACAGACTTAACGATTTAGCTGTGCTCGAGAAATAAATTCTCGGGCACATTTTTTTTGCTTATAGTTTGTAAAAAAATCCATAAAATAAGTTGTCTGCATATTTTTAGTAATTACTGCATATAAAACATCATATTGTTTTTGGGGGCGATGGGATGAATGTATTAGTGACAGGTGGTTATGGGTTTATTGGTAGTGCTGTAGCGAGGCGCTTCTTTGAGCAAGGTGCAAATATTTATATTATTGATAATTTAAGTACAGGGCATTTACGCAATATAGACTTTGAGCACAAATCTTATCTATTAAATGTGGAGGATGAGGTTTGTGAGCATGTCTTTAAGGAAGTGGCATTTGATGTAGTGATCCACTGTGCAGCACAGACGAGTGTCCAAAAATCAATGCATGAGCCAGTAAAGGATATTTTAACGAATATAGTGGGGCTTAGTCAGATGCTCTTTTTATCGTCAAAATATAAGGTAAAGCATTTTGTTTTTGCCTCGTCGGCTGCTGTGTATGGTGATAGTCACTATCCACCACTTGACGAAAATGATATTAGCGAACCTGTTTCTATGTATGGTTTAAACAAAAGTATCGGCGAAACATATTGTGAGAAGTGGCAACGAGATTATCATTTACCGACATTAATTTATCGCTTTGCCAATGTGTTTGGTCCTAGTCAATCCATGCAGGGAGAAGCGGCAGTCATTCCAAGTATGTTAAAAAGTATTATAGAAGGAAAGCCTTTTACCATTTATGGCGATGGTGAACAGTCTCGTGATTTCATCTACGTTGATGATATTGCAGATGCCATTTATGCAGGTGTAGAAGTTGGTCTTAAAGGAATTTACAATGTGTCGACAAATGAAGCATGGTCGATTCATCAGGTTATTTTATTATTACAGCATTTAAATCATCCTTTAGAAATTCAGTATGCCCCTTCAAGAGAAGGTGATATTGAGCACTCTTTTTTAAATAATGAAAAACTGACGAAAGCAATTGGCTGGAGGCCGAAAATTTCCTTTGCTGAAGGTATAGAACGAACATTACAGGCATTACAGAATGAAAAAATAGTTGAAATTTAACTTTTTTGAGTAGAATTTCTTCACTTTATAGAGCTTCTAGTGGATTTCAGGTTAGGAGCAGAAAAGTCTATCAGTAGACGATACAAGTTGATTGGAGTGGAAGGCGCGACGCTCCTGCAGGAACAGCACGTGCGGAAAACCCATTTTTGAGGCGATTCGCCGCGAAAATTAGTTGGAGACGTGCCTGCGAAAAGGGAGCGTCTGGAACGGAAATCAACGGTTTCTTACTATTTATTCTAAAAAGAGAAAGACTGTAGGCAACCCTCAAATTTCTTTGAAGTTTGTCTACAGTCTAAAGCATCTACTTTTTGGTGTGGATGCTTTTTTTGTTGTTATTCATTAGCTACTAATTTCGGTTTCAGCTACTTTTTTGACACGCTCTATAAAATCTACTACTACTTTGTCAGTAGCAAACATTAAAAATAATTTTACAAACCATTTTAAAGGGCGATTCGTTACAGTATATGTAAAAGAAGTCTCTTTTTCATTTATTTTATTTAATTCATAAAAAGCCGTGATTTCAAACATTTTAGCAAGTGTAAAACCCACTTTTAGCTTTTTTTTATCAGGTGTATTCGTATATTCTAAAGTTTCTACATCATACTCTTCTATGCGCTTTCCTTCTTTATATTTCTGGCGATATACACTACCAACTACTTCTTCCGTTATCTTAACAGGCTTATTTTCAATGACTTGTGGCATAATCTTTTGCATTTCAGCCAAAGATCCATCAAGAAATTTCCAAATATCTTCTATTGGGGCATTTATTTCAATACTTTTTGTCCATGCTTTCATCGAAAAACACCTCGTGTTTCTATAATATTAATTGATTCTTTATCATCATAATATCCCGTAAAACTTTACTTCAAACAGTATATTTAAAGCTATTTCTAATCAAACTGATAATATAATTGTCCTAAACATTTGTAAAGCATTAAAACTATTTGAACGTTATTATCTTTATATGCTATGCATGGTATTAATTATACGATGAGTAATATGTCTTTTTTTAGGTATATTGTATAATTAATTAAGGAATGTTGTGGAATTGAACGGAGGCTATTTCATGCTAGTAGATTTTAGAGTGAAAAATTGTTTAAGTTATAAAGATGAAACAATATTTTCAATGGTGGCAGGCAATCGAATTCGAAAATTGAAGGATACACACACGATGAAGATCGAATCATTACGTCTGGTGAAAAGCGCCTTTATATTTGGGCCAAATGGGAGTGGAAAATCGAATTTATTCGCAGCCATTAAGGTTCTACGTTCGTTGTTGTTTAACTTTGAAAATTTAAATAATGTCAAACAGCTTCGTTTGCCCTATCAGCCTTTTAAACTAGGTGGTTATCAAGGGATACCAACAGAATTTATGATCTCGTTATTACTAGACGGTTCTCTTTATGATTACGAAGTACAATATAATGCAGAGCAGGTACTTTTTGAGCGCCTAACAAAAGCAACGAAAACGAAAAAAGAGGAGTTATTTGTTAGACGATGGGATGGCACGGACTACACATATGATACTTCACAAAGTACATCACTTGAGCTGACAAAATATACACGCAATAATACTGCTTTCTTATCAGTATTAAATGTTTTTAATGATGCTGATGCAACGAAAATTTTTGATTGGTTTTTACATAAAATCTTATTTTTAGATGAGGCACATCGTTTATCAAGTCATCCGCTCATTCGTAAGCTTGAGGAGGAGCCATTTAAAAGAGAGGTTATTAAGTTACTAAAAATTGCAGACTTTTCGATTCAGGATTTGACAGCGAGACGTGTAGAACGTAGAGAAAAAAATACAATTAGTTATGATTTTGATACACCAGAAATTATACAAGAGATAGATATTGATTTACATTATTTCTCGTTTGATGAAGTGGGTACACCGCTTGGCACAGAAACAATTAATTGGACCATGGATTCAAAGGGAACAGTGCGTATGCTTCATTTGGCATGTGTCATGGTGGATGCATACAATAAAGGGAAGACAATTTTTATAGATGAGTTTGATACGGCTTTTCATGTGTCGATTTGCGAATTTTTAATGGCTATTATGAATAGTAAGCGCAATGAAAACAATCAATTTGTTGTGACCAGTCATGAAATTGATTTATTGGATCAGCCACTACGCTCCGATCAAATTTGGTTCGTCAATAAAAATTTTAAAAATGAATCAGAGCTATATTCTTTATTTGATTTTGCTGATTTGCAGAAAAAACGAGGAGATATGTCGTACGCAAAGCGTTATTTAAAGGGAGAATTTGGGGCAACACCAGTTATTAATGAATACTTATCAAATCAATATTTAAATGAATTGGAGGTATCTGAGCAGTGAGAGTACGTCACCAAGGAAATCGCACGCTGCGTAAAACGATATTAATTTATTGCGAGGGTGAAACTGAGCGCATTTATTTTGAGCAATTGCGTATTTTAAAGCGATCAAAAATGGTGAGTGTCAAAATTAAAAATGTTAAACGCTCTGCCATCAAGTTAGCACAGCATGCTTTTCGAGATTCTAGCTACCAATATTTTGATGAGGTATGGGTTGTTTTTGATAAGGATGATTTAACAGAAAAGCAGTTAGAGGAAGTTAATGTGTTCTGTGAGGAAAAAAATATTCATATCGCCTATACAAACGAAGCCTTCGAACTGTGGCTCCTGCTACATTTTGAAGAAGTCGATGTAAAAGAAAAATATCCTCGTGCCGTGTTAAATACCAAGATGCAACAGCATCTTGGCGTGACGCGCTATTTCCGACATAAGGCCGACGAGTCTATCATTGCACCGATAGCACTACGACATGAGGTAGCTATTAAAAATTGTACTGATATGATGGCACTTCAAAACAATGAAAGTCGTGACAATCCTTATTGCAACATACATGAAATGATCCAATACATATTCTAAAAAACACAGCAGGTTTTCTGTCCATAGACGGAAAGCTTGCTTTTTTCATCTATGTTATCTGTTTGAAAATTTCTGTCTTGCACTTAGAAAGATTAAAAAATATTTACATTGAATTTTCCGAATTAATTTTTTTTTTATAGAATTTAGGTTGTAATTTTAAACTGAGTATAATAAAATAACTTAAAACATATTAAACCTAGTAAAATTATAAAGATTAAAAGAGGTGACAGGATATATATGACAGCACCGTTAATTTCTATACAACAAGTAAGCAAAACATTTGCTGAGCAGGCTGTGCTCAATCAAATATCATTGGATATACAAAAGGGCGAAGTGATTGCCATTTTAGGAAAGAGTGGTTGTGGTAAAAGTACCCTATTGAATTTAGTAGGTGGCTTTGAAGAGCCTACAGCAGGACAGATTTTATTGGACAACCAAATGGTAACAAAGGCGAGTAAACGCTGTATTATGCTGATGCAAAATTATGGCTTACTTCCTTGGCGTTCAGTTCAAAAAAACGTTGAATTAGCACTAGAGGGGACAACAATGACGAAGATAGAACGTCAACAACGTGCACAATATTACTTAAAACTTGTTGGATTAGAGAATCGTTTAACAGCATTACCAAGTGAGTTATCGGGTGGGATGCAACAGCGTGTAGCAATTGCCCGTGCATTAGCGATTCGACCAGAAGTAATTTTGATGGATGAACCATTTGCGGCACTCGATACTTTTACACGCTATTACTTACAAGATGAGCTACTTGCCATTCAAAAAGAAGAGCAAACGACAATTTTATTAGTGACACATGATATTGACGAAGCTATTTATTTGGCGGATCGCATTTTTATTATGAGTCCAAATCCTGGACGTATACACCGTGAATTACAAATTCGAAGTACGAAACCAAGGGATCGATCAGATTCGGAATTTCAATATTTCCGTGAAGTCATTTTCAATGAATTCCAGTTTACTCATCCACAGGATACAATCGAATACAACATTTAAAATGGAGGAAAAGACATGAAAAAGAAATTAGGCTTATTCTTACTTGTATTAACATTACTACTCACATTAGTCGCGTGTGGAAAGAATGAAGAAAGTACAGGAGCGCAGGTTGCAGGGGATAAAAAAGTAGTGAAAATCGGCTACTTACCGATTACACATGCAGCACCCCTTTATATGCAAACTGACAAGGAGTACGAAGGTTATGCCATTGAGCTTGTGAAGTTTGGGTCATGGCCTGAGCTGATGGATGCTTTAAATACAGGCAAAATTGATGGAGCATCTGTGCTTATTCAATTAGCGATGAAAGCGAAGGAGCAAGGAATTGACTTAAAGGCGGTTGCTCTCGGACACCGAGATGGCAATGTTTTAGTTGGGGCACCGGATATTGAGAAAGTAGAAGACTTAAAGGGGAAAAGTTTTGCCATACCAAATAAATACTCTACCCACAATATTTTATTATATCGTATGTTACAAGACGCAGGCTTAAATTATGATGATGTGGACGTTGTAGAATTACCACCAGCAGAAATGCCAGCTGCGTTAGCGGAAGGTCGTATCGCAGGATATGTAGTTGCTGAACCATTCGGCGCTCTATCTGTGGCACTTGAAAAGGGGAAGGTATTATTCCAATCTGAGGAAATTTGGCCGAATTCAATTGACTGTGGATTAGTCCTTCGTAGTGCATTTATTGAGGAAAATAAAGAAACAGCCAAACAGTTTGTAAAGGATTATGCAACCGCTGGTGAGCAGATGAATGCAGGGGATGAGCATGCGCATGATGTAGTTGCAAAGTACATTAAAGTTGACGAGGAAGTATTGGATTTATCGTTAAATTGGATTTCTTACAATAACTTAAAAATTGAAGAGGATGCGTATGCTATTTTAAGAGATTCGTTAATGGAAATGGGCTTATCTGAGGAGCCTCCAGCGTATGAGGAGTTTGTAGATTCAACGTTAATTGAACAATAGTAGGGTGGCTTAGGTATGAATAAATTGAACAAAATTGGTCCCATATTGCTTGGATTTGTGTTATTAGTTGGAGTCTGGCAACTGGCAACGGTCATCGGAGGACATGATGCAGCATTATTCCCACCACCGTTAGCGGTATTTTCTGCATTACTGGATACGATTAAAGATGGCTCCATTTTTGAACATATACAAATAAGTCTTTTTCGCTTTTTTAGTGGTTATTTGCTAGCGGTTATTGTGGCTGTTGTGCTTGGATTGTTTTTGGGGAGATGGACAAAGGTTTGGGCTGTTCTAGATCCAATTGTGCAAGTATTGCGCCCTGTATCGCCAATAGCTTGGTCACCATTTATTGTTTTATGGTTTGGAATTGGAAACATGCCAGCTATAGTCATTATCTTTATTGCAGCATTTTTTCCAGTACTATTATCGACAGTATCAGCCGTGAAAAAAGTCGACGGTGTATATTTACGCGTAGCAGCTAATTTTGAAATGTCACAGTTTGATTTATTGCGAAAAATTGTCTTTCCTGCAGCGTTTCCGATGATTGCAAACGGATTACACATGGCATTAGGGAGTGCATGGATTTTTCTTGTGGCTGGAGAGATGGTTGGTGCGCAGTCAGGGCTTGGTTTCCTAATTGTAGATGCAAGAAACTCACTAAGCCTAGATTTAGTAATGGCAGCCATTATTGTCATTGGTGTACTCGGTTTGCTACTAGATAAAGCGATACGCTATTTCGAGAGCTGGGTTGCAAAAATTTGGGGTGGTCAAGGAGCTTAGTTTTACACTTTTTTCAGAGGTATCGGCGATTTGTGCTGGGCGTTTAGCGGAAATAGGGATTTTCACAGCGCTGTTGTAAGTGCCGGTCTCACAGAAAAGAACTGCTCCAATGATTTATTGGGCAGCTCCATTTTGTATGGCACGTATTTGAATTGTTTCGATGCGCTCGCCTGTATTTTTTGAATAGTAACCAAGTTCTACTTTTTCCCCAGACTTGGCATCGACGATTTCTTTATAGCAAGGATCTAGGTGTTCACTGCCCCATAAAATCATTGCGTTAAACACGGGCTCTAATGCCTTTCCAGCCTCGGTTAAGGAATAGGCATAGCGAGGAGGATGAGCTGAATAGAGCGTGGATGCTACAAGCTCTGCATCTTCTAAAGATTTTAAACGAGCAGACAATAAATTTGCTGAGAGTCCTGGCAAATTTAATTTAATATCATTAAAATTTGTTTGTCCGATTAATAGCTCATGCAAAATGAGCAAAGTCCAGCGATCACCGATAATATTCAAAGTTTGTGCAATATTGCATGGTAAGTCATAACGTGTTTTCATAGTACTTCCCTCCATGCAGTAGTGTAGCACAAAATATAATTTTTAGTAAATTCAGTTGTTTTTATTAAGTAAGTATAATAAAATAACTCACATAAAGAAAAAAACAAACTATTCGGAGGTATTTACTATGAGTTTATTTTTAGTGGAATCAACAGTAAGTGAAGTAACGAACAAAGAGCAATTTGCAGCATTAGTAGAACGTGTTGGGCAAACGCAAGATGTTTCTGTTATTGAAGTACAAGTTGCAAAGGATTTTAGCCGTGCATACTTCATCGTGGAGGCTAATGAAGAGGCGCAAGCAACAGCTGCCCTATCGGAACAAAAAATTCAGGCAGATTTAGTAAAAGAAGTTCGTCTTGTTGGGAAAGAGCTTGAAGATGTGAAACAAAATCAAGAGGTCGTAAACTACTTAGTGGAATGGGAGATTCCAGCGGAAATTACAATGGATCAGTACCTTGCTCGTAAAAAGAAAAACTCAGTGCATTACGAAGAAGTACCTGAAGTGCATTTCTCTCGCACATATGTCTGTGAAGATATGACAAAATGCTTGTGCTTCTATGATGCACCAGACGAAGCAGCGGTTAAGCGTGCACGTGAGGCAGTACAAACACCAATTTCGTCGTTAACAGAATTAGCCGATAAATAGATTCTGTAATCGGTGGATCTTAACCGATATCTAGTTGAACTAATCGTACAAGTGTGGGTGCAAGTCTTCCCGTTGCGAAGTAGGAAACTTAGCGTCTGTTAGTGTATGGAAAATATAGGATAGGAGTGAAAAACCATGGCAGTAGATGCAGTAGCGTTACAAGCTTTAATTGATGAAAAATTAAAACCGTTGGTAAAAAAGATTGATGAGGAAGCTTATTATGCGGAGGATTTTTTATATGCGCTAGGTAAGGCTGGATTTTTTGCTTCAACACAAAAGGATGAGCAGACAACGCTACTAGATGAGCTAACGATTGTACAAGAGACGGCGAAAGTTTGTATGACGACTGCATTTTGCCTATGGTGTCACCTTGCTGCCTTAACGTATATACGTACAACGGAGAATGAACAATTACGTGCTACTATTTTGCCATTACTTGAAAATGGCGAAGTACTTGGCGCGACAGGATTATCAAATCCAATGAAATATTATGCTGGCTTAGAGAAGTTACATTTATCAGCGGAGCGTGTAGAGGATGGCTATATTATCAATGGCGTCCTACCAGCGGTGTCGAATTTAGGGAATAATCACTGGTTCGGTGCCATTGCACATAATGGGGAACAGGAAGTAATGGTGTTCGTAAATGCTGACAATGCGGATATTACGCTAAAAGCAAAAATACACTTCTTAGGCGTGAATGGTAGTGCGACCTATACATGTAAGTTTGACAACGTGTTCGTTGCGGATGACTATGTCGTTACACATGACGCGAGCTCTTTTGTTGATACAATTCGTCCAACATTTGTACTGTATCAAATCCCACTTGGCTTTGGCGTTGTTGAGGCTTCCATTGAAGGCATTGAAAAAGTCTCGGCAAAACAAAATGGCTGCAATGGATATTTACAGGTACAGGCAGATAAAATTGCAGAGAAGCAACAATATTTACAAGGAACCTTAAAAGCTCTCGTGCAATCGGATGAGGTCAGTTTACAAGCTATTTGCCAAATTCGTTTACAAGCAGTTTATGATACATTGGCAGCAGTACAAGCGAATATGCTTCATAATGGCTCGGCGGGCTATATTGTTGGAAGTGTCCCATCTCGTAAACTTCGTGAGGCATACTTTTTTGCCAACTTAACGCCAACAGTAAGACAGCTTGAGAAAATGACACAGAATTTAATGATAGCTGAATAGATATAGAAAGACCTTGGGAATGAACTGCACCTCCAATTGTTAGATGGTGTCTAACAATTGGGGCGCAGTTCAAAAGCTAATAGCTGTCCAAGGTTTTTTGCTTCGTTTCGAATGAACAAAAGGAAGAATGTTTATTCCAGAGAAACATATAGTGTGTATAGAGCGTAATTAGTACTGGTAGGAAAGGGGATTGCGTGGATAAATCTTGGTCAAATCAGGGCAAAAATGCAGATGGCGATGCAAAGGATAAGCAGTTAGAACAGTTTCGTATCAATAATGAAGGAAAAAAGATGAACACCAATCAAGGAATTAAAGTTTCAAATGATGAAGATTCATTAAAAGCTGGTGTACGTGGTCCAACAATCATGGAGGATTTTCACTTTAGGGAAAAAATGACACATTTCGATCACGAGCGCATACCAGAACGAGTTGTGCATGCAAGAGGCTTTGCGGCACATGGAGAATTTGAACTGTATGAGCCAATGAAAGAGTATACAAGGGCAAACTTTTTGCAAGATCCAGGTAAGAAAACACCTGTATTTGTAAGATTCTCTACTGTGGTTGGAAGCTTAGGTTCTATGGATACCGCTAGAGATGTTCGAGGATTTGCAACGAAATTTTATACAGAAGAGGGCAATTATGATTTAGTCGGCAATAATATACCTGTATTCTTTATTCAGGACGCCATTAAATTTCCAGATTTAATTCATGCAGTAAAACCCGAACCACACAATGAAATGCCACAAGCAGCCTCCGCTCATGATACGTTTTGGGATTTTGTTGCCAATAATCAAGAAATAGCCCATATGATTATGTGGCATATGTCCGATCGAACGATTCCTAGAAGTTTCCGTATGATGGAGGGCTTTGGCGTTCATACTTTCCGTTTCGTGAATGATAGAGGAAAGTCAAGATTTGTGAAATTCCATTGGAAACCGGTTTTGGGTGTGCATTCACTCGTTTGGGATGAAGCACAAATCATTGGCGGCAAAGATGCTGATTTTCAACGACGTGATTTATGGGAATCAATTGAAATTGGGGATTATCCAGAATATGAACTTGGTGTACAGATGATTGAGAAAGAAGAAGAATTTAAGTTTGATTTTGATATTTTAGATGCAACAAAGCTTTGGCCAGAAGAGTTGGTGCCTGTAAAAAAAATTGGGAAAATGACATTGAATCGCAATGTGGATAATGTTTTTGCAGAAACAGAACAAGTAGCCTTCCATCCAGGAAATGTTGTGCCAGGCATTGACTTTACGAACGATCCACTTTTACAAGGACGATTATTTTCTTATATAGATACACAGCTCATTCGTCTAGGCGGTCCAAACTTTGCAGAAATCCCGATAAACAGATCGATTTGCCCAATTCATAACAATCAGCGCAATGGCTTTAGCCGACAAACCATCAATCTAGGAAAAGTGAGTTATCATAAAAATTCACTGGCAAATAATACGCCTTCAACATCTACCGAGAAAGAGGGTGGCTTTGTCCATTATGAAGAAAAGGTCGAGGGACGTATTACACGAGCCCGCAGTAAGTCTTTTGATGACCACTTCTCACAAGCAAGGCTATTTTGGAATAGTATGTCCCCTCCTGAAAAGCAGCATATTATTGATGCCTTTAGCTTCGAGGTAGGCAAAGTGAAAAGTAAATCTGTTCGGCAACAGGTTGTTGATATGTTCGTCCATGTTGATAAAGCGATGGCGACGACTGTAGCTGAGAATATTGGTGTCAATCGACCAACTGGCGAACAATCGAAGGTCTCAGCCTCATCACCTGCACTTAGTCAGGCAAATACAATAAAATTACCGCAAACACTGAAAGTTGGTGTACTAATTGGTGATGGATTTGATGCGAATGAAGTGGGAGAGGTACTGAAATATTTAACCAGGCAGGGTGTTCGATATAGCATAATTTCTGATAGACTGGGTGTAGTTACAGCCAGTAACGGCGTTCAGTTAATGGCCAGCGAAACATTTATCACAACGGATGCGGTGTTATTTGACTCGTTATATGTTGTAGGCGTACGAGCGGACAATCAGGCAAAATTTAATACACATATTGTGAACTATATAAATGAAGCATATCGACATTATAAACCGATTGGCATTGCCATATCTGGTATGACATTTTTTAATATGTCAAATGCTAATGTAGGACCAGGCATTGTCATGGCGACGGGCAACGCACAATTTGCTAAAAAATTTGTAGAAGCTATTGCACAACAACGTTTTTGGCAAAGAAATATTTATTAACGCACTATGGAGCTATCATATTTTCATTTAGAAAGAGTTATTAGTGAAATAATGATTTTATCAGCGACACAGGCTGTTCTATCATCGGAAAATGCGATTCTATCAGCGCAACTCGCCAATCTAATAGCGATCATGTAAACAGGGACTATTCGACGTCGAACAGTCCTTTTTATAATTTTAATGATTTCACCAAATCGTATGATAGTAAATCTTCCCTATAAGTCACTACCCATTTCGTATATACTTAAATGGACTATATTTTGAGAAAGGGACCAATATTATGCAATGTTTTAAGAAAGTATTATTTTATCTGGCAGCTCTCTTCTTCTTTGTAGCCATTTCAGATCAGGCATTTGCTGCCAAGTCTACGAATTTTTATGAATATAGTAATGCGAAGGGTGTTACGGTCATTAACTATCATTCATTTGGAGATTACAAAGAAATTGCCAACATTAATATAACAGCAAAGCTATTTCGTGAGCAGTTAAAGATGCTTAAGGATAATGGTTATACAACCATTACCGAGGAGCAGTTAATTGCTTATTTACAGGGGCATGGGCGCATCCCAGAGAAATCTGTATTTTTAACGATCGATGATGGCTTCGAAAGTGTGTATACGATTGCTTACCCTATTTTAAAGGAGATGGGTATGCAAGCAACACTATTTGTTATTGTCAACGATGTGGAAACGGGTTATAGAAAAGGTGTGCCCATGTTGAACTGGCAGCAAATAAAGGAAATGTCAGACTCACATAGTATTCATGTAGGTAATCATACATATGATTTACATTGGCGTGCCAACAATGATGCGCCAAAGCACGAGGCAATGATACTAAATCAAACGAAAGATGGAAAGGTGCTTACAAATGAGGAACGTCAACGTTATATTCTTGAGGACGTAACAAAAGCACATCAATTAATAGAGAAACATACAGGGAAGGCACCTACATCTTTTGCCTATCCATATGGTGTTTATGATCGAGTTGCAGAACGAGCAATAAAAGAAGCTGGCTATCGAATCGACTATTCAACACAGGGTGGTTTCAATATGTTCGGGGATGGAACCGTTCATATTAAACGAATTGATTCCAGTAATCGTGTAAGCGCGCACGACTTAAAAAAGATTATAGAAAAACATCAGAATCTAGCAGAGCAGCGTTATAATAATCGAGATATTCAGGTCGAAGCACAAGTTTCATCGAACAAGGTTGCACTTAAAGCATGGCTGAAGAGTGATATGAAGAATGGTGCGCTTCAGGCAAAAGAGACTCGATTTGAGCTCTATAAAATGGTGAATGGTGAACGCCAACTTCAACGTAATTTTGGAAATTATCTTGTTGCAGCAAGCGCCAATACAAAGGTTATGTCGACAGAAGAGAATGTCACAAATTACGAAGCTGGTGGCTACTCTGTCAAATCGATTATTATAAAGCAAAACGGAAGTAAAGAGGTTTTTTGGATTAATTTTAATCGATAACATAGAAAGTGCAAGTCTCTCATTTATCTTTTCAAGGCTGATGGGAGACTTTTATTGTGCCTATTGCACCTTAAATGCTGTTGCTGTTGCTGGATTGTAGAGATTTAGATTTACGGCAGCATGCGAAGGGGAGATAAAATGTTTCTAAATTTCCTACAAATGGTATCTCGTTGCATTCAAATTTTGTAAATGTTAAGGTGAGAGATGAGGTGAATTTAGTGGAAAAGTTTGATGTAGCAATTATAGGCGCAGGTCCAGGGGGATATGTGTCAGCCATCCACGCAGCTAAAAGTGGCATGAAGGTCGCTTTGGTAGAACGTGGAAAAGTAGGAGGAGCGTGCTATAATGTTGGCTGTATTCCGTCCAAAATTTTATTAGAGCATAGCAAGCTTGTACAAGAAATTAAACGTGGCAATGAGTGGGGCATTGAAACAACTACTGTGAATGTGAATTTTGAGCGCTTGATGCAACGCAAAGATATTGTTATTGGTGAGCTATTAGCGAATATTGAGCGTTATATTGCGAGCAATCATATTACATTTTATCGTGGCGAAGCAACTGTTGCGAAGGATTTAACGGTAACCGTTGGTGCAGATAGCTTTGCAGCTAAAGATATTATTTTAGCAACAGGCAGTAAACCTTTTGTACCACCGTTCAAAGGTTTAGAAAAGTCTACATACTATACAACTGATACCTTTTTTGATATGAAGGAGTTACCAGAGCAATTAACGATTATCGGCGGTGGTGTAATCGCAGTAGAAATAGCATTTAGCTTGGCTCCACTTGGTACGAAGGTAACAATGCTTAATCATAGTGAAGATATTTTACAGACGGAAGAGTCGGATGCAAGGCCATTTATTCGTGAAAAGATGAAAAAGCTTAATATTGAGCTAGTGAAAGATTTCCAATTTGAGCATTTTAATGGCAATGAAATTCACACATCGAAAGGAATCCATACATACGAAAACTTATTATTTGCAACAGGACGTCGTCCAAATACAGAAATTGCACAGCAGTTAGGACTTGATTTTGATGGTCGTTTAATTGCCGTGAATGGGCATCTTGAGACGAGTCAGCCACATATTTACGCTATTGGTGATTTAGTTGGAGGATACCAGCTTGCACATGCTGCAAGTGCGGAAGGCATTCATGTTATAGAGCATATCTTGGGAAACGCACCTGCTGTGATTGACCAAGCATTAATCCCTCGTTGTGTCTATACACATCCTGAGATTGCTACATTCGGTCTGTTAGAAGAGCAAGTTGAGGTAGAATATACTGTAACAAAAATGCCCATTCACACAAATCCTAAAGCGTTGATGGAAGGCAATATTGAAGGTTTTGTAAAACTAATTGCAGCACAACAGGATGGGCAAATATTAGGGGCATGTGTAGTTGCAGATGGAGCTACAGAAATGCTGAATGCCATTTTAGCTACGAAAAATGCAGGTGGTACGGCGCAAAATCTAGCTGAAATGATTTTCCCACATCCAACCGTATCTGAGCATATTGGTGATGCAGCAAAGGCTGTATTTAGGAAGGCGATTCATCAATAAATGACAAGAGGTTGTCACCAAAGTCAGTTGTGATTGACTTTGTGACAGCCTTTTTTTCACTTATTATGTGGCGTTTTATTGATTCGACAAAGAACACTCGTGACTTCAATCGTGAGAGGTTCAACTCACTATTAATCGTTAAATTTATCATAATACCTATTGACTTTATAAGGTATTATGATAAATTAAGTTAATAAGAATACTTGGTATTTAAAGAAAGAAAGCTGACTAGACATCTAGAGGCTTCTATTTTATACAGGGAATTGACCCCTATGTATAAAATAGAAGCCTCTTTTTTTTAGATATAGGGGGAAAAAAGAACAATGAAATTAGGATTTTGGTTACCAATTTTCGGTGGATGGTTACGGAATGTAGAAAATGAAAATATGCCAGCAACTTTTGATTATGCGAAACAGGTTATTCAAACAGGTGAAAAGCTTGGCTTTGATGCAACTTTAATCGCAGAGCTATATCTAAATGATATTAAAGGGATTGATGCGGATGCACTTGAGGCATGGTCAACAGCGGCTGCACTGGCAGCAGTGACTGAAAAGATAGAAATATTAGCAGCAGTTCGACCAGGTTATCATAACCCAGCTGTAACCGCAAAAATGGCTGCAAACATCGATCAGATTGCCAAAGGTCGGTTTACATTGAATATCGTGTCAGCTTGGTGGGAACAAGAGGCGAAGCAATATGGTGGTCATTTTACAGAGCATGGTGAGCGTTATGACCGTACAGAGGAGTTTGTCGATATTTTAAAAGGTTTATGGACAGAAGAATCATTTAGTTATAATGGTAATTATTACAAACTGGAAAATGCACATTTATCACCAAAACCAGTTCAAAAACCATATCCAACGCTATATGCAGGTGGCGAAAGTGAACGCGGCAAGCAAGCGATTACTAACCAATGTGATGCCTATGTTATGCATGGTGGTACCGTAGGGGAAGTGGCTGAAAAAATAAAAGACATGATAACTCGCCGAGATTCTGCCGGGAAAACATCATTCGAAACATTTGGAATGGCGGCCTATGTTATTGTTCGTGATACAGAGGAAGAAGCACAGGCTGAGCTAGCACGAATTACCAATGTACAGGATACAGCAGGTTATGTAGGTTTTGACGATTTTACCAGTAAATCAAAGCTAGAGCAGGAAATTACACTGCAGGATTACTCAGTATCCAACCGTGGCTTACGACCAAATTTAGTAGGTACACCACAGCAGGTCGCTGAGCGGATTTTAGCGTACGAGGCAATAGGCGTGAACTTATTATTACTACAATTTTCACCACAGTTAGAAGAAATGGAACGATTTGCAAGAGATGTCATGCCTTTAGTTAAAACCAAAACAGCCATTTTGCAGTAAGGAGCAACCATATGTCAGCTAAAATTTATATACTTCATGAAAATGACGAATGGACAATTCATTTGATTAAGCGATTACAGGAGCAAAACCTTCCTTATGAGACATGGCATCTAGCAGAAGGCTTAGTGGATTTATCAGCAGAACCGCCAGAAGGAATATTTTATAGTCGTATGAGTGCCTCATCCCATACTCGTGGGCACGCATATGCACCTGAATTAACAGCAGCTGTGCTTGCATGGCTAGAATTTCATGGTAGAACCGTTATTAACGGTAGTCAAGCGTTACAATTAGAAATAAGTAAGGTCAATCAATATACAGCACTTGAAGCAGCGGGTATTCAAACACCAAAAACGATTGCAACTGCCGGTAAAAATCAGCTAGTAGAAGCAGCTAAAAAAATTGGTACGGCATCGTTCATTACAAAGCATAATCGTGCAGGTAAAGGTCTGGGGGTACAATTATTTCACTCAATAGAGGCACTGGAAGCTTATGCACATAGTTCCAAGTTTGAATCACCTGTAGATGGTATCACGTTAGTACAACAATATATCAAGGCGCCTGTGCCCTACATTACACGCTGTGAATTTGTCGGTGGCAAATTTTTATATGCTGTTCGTGTTGATACATCAGAGGGCTTTGAACTTTGCCCTGCCGAAGCTTGTCAAATAGGTGATTTATATTGCCCGGTAGGAGATCCTGTCACGCAGAAACCGAAGTTCTATATTGTGGATGATTTCCCGAGAGAACTAATAGAGCGCTATGAAGCATTTTTGGCACGTAATAAAGTGCGTGTGGCAGGCATTGAATCGATTATTGATGAGGGTGGCAATGTTTTTACGTATGACGTGAATACAAACACAAATTATAATCTCGATGCCGAAAAGAAAGCCAATCAATACGGTATGTTAGCAGTTGCGAAATACTTAGGTGCAACATTACGTCAATATGAAAATGCATTACAAATGCTTTAAGGCCGTTTTCGAATAGGCATGTGCAAAGGAGAAACAATAAATATAGGCTTAAAAGGAGTGGTTAAGGTGACAAAAGTAGTGATTATTAATGGCAGTAATACAAGAGATTCACGTGTTACGGGGGTGCATGAAAAGGTAGAGCTCTTTTTCAAGGCACAAAGAGTAGCGGTTCATACCAACTATGTGCACGAATTACCGCCAGCAGATTTAATCAAGGCCAATTTTGCCAGTGAGGCAATTATAGCTGAAAATAAATTAGTAGAGGAAGCCGATATTGTCGTAATCATAACGCCGATTTATAAAGCCTCCTACACGGGGATTTTAAAAACCTATTTAGATTTATTGCCTCAAAAAGCATTGGAGGGTAAAACGATCTTACCAATAGCAGTGGGTGGTTCAATCGGACATTTGCTTGCATTAGAATACGCCCTAAAGCCAGTTTTGGCCGTTTTAGGAGCCACAGATATTGCACATTCGGTATATATCATTGACAAGCAAATTATTCGATTAGAAGATGGTGGCTTTGCAGTTGAGGAAGAAGCTATTAAACGTCTAGATGGAGAATTAAACAAGTTACAGCAGATTGCTACCGTTAATTAAAAAAGTGATTTCCAACATTGCATTATTAGGCATCGTTTTGTTTTAATGTGTTAAATAAAAATAACAGCGCATCATAGAAGAATATCCCATGATGCGCTATCTATTAATTTGCTTCAGGTTCGTCCAGTGAAGTTTCCTTCTCTAATGTTGCTGTAGAAAGGAATAAGAAAGCTTCATCTTGCAATAACAAAATTTTCTCTTCACAAATACCATGCGCTAATGGTCCTGAAAAAATGGATTCCCACCAAGTTCCTGTTGTCGTTGTCATTATCTACGCCCCCGTTTCAATTCATCCATATGTAATTGTATATTTCCCGAGATCAAAAAAAGTAAAACATACTCTACATAACTTCAACTTTTGATTTTTTCAGCCACATCACCTATTTCAGAAAGAGGATTTTTGGTCTTCGATGTTGTATCGTATAGACAATGATAGTTTGTTTCAAAAAGACAAAACTATGTATGCCATTATAAAAAAGAGGGGTGTTTTTTTATGAATTTTACGACACAAGATGTTGAAAATATGATTGCAGAACAACGCACATTTTACTTCTCACGCGCGACAAAAGATGCGAAGTTTCGAAAAGCGCAATTATTGAAATTAAAGAAAACCATTTTAAAACATGAAAAAGATGTCCTAAATGCATTATATTTAGATTTGCGAAAAAGTGAATTTGAGGCATATGCAACAGAGGTTGGCATTGTTCTCGATAGCATTTCTTATATGGTGAAGCATGTGGAAGAATGGATGAAGCCAGAAGCTGTAAAAACCCCAATACAGTATCAGATGGGGAAAAGTTTCATTGTTCGAGAGCCATATGGAGTTACATTGATCATTGGACCTTTTAATTATCCATTTCAACTTGTCATGGAGCCATTAATTGGTGCAATCATTGGCGGGAATACTGCCATAGTAAAGCCATCTGAAACATCGGTGCATACAGCAGCAATTATCAAAAAAATAATAGAGGAAACGTTTGATTCCTCCTATGTTCGTGTTGTGGAAGGCGAAAAGGAAGAGGTTACAGCGCTTATTCATGCCTCATTTGATTATATCTTTTTTACAGGAAGCGTGGCGGTTGGGAAAGTAGTAGCAAGAGCAGCGGCTGAACGTTTAACACCGATTGCACTTGAACTTGGTGGTAAAAGCCCAGCGATAGTCGATCAAACAGCCAATTTAGAAGTAGCTGCAAAAAGACTAGCATGGGGTAAATTTACAAATACGGGTCAAACATGTGTAGCACCAGATTATGTGCTCGTTCATAAAGATGTCTATGAACAATTTATAAAATTGTTAAAAGATACGATTCGTTCTTATTACGGGAAAAATGCCCTGAAAAGTCCTGATTACGGTCGTATTGTGAGTACTAGACAATTTGATCGCTTGCAACAGATTTTAGTGGAAGAGCGTGATGTGATTACGTACGGCGGTCGATCAGATCGAGATGATTTATATATGGAGCCTACGATTATTGAACAGGTAAAATGGTCAAGCCCTTCAATGCAGGATGAACTATTTGGACCGATTTTACCGGTTATGATGTATGATGATTTGCGTCTTGCTATTCATCAAATTCGTCAATTACCAAAGCCATTAGCGGCATATTTTTTCTCTGAACATGAGAAAGCTATCCAATATTTTTTAGAAGAGCTACCTTTTGGTGGTGGCTGTATAAACGATACGATCACACATGTTGGAAATCTCCATTTGCCGTTTGGAGGCGTAGGTCCTTCAGGCGTAAAAGCCTATCATGGTAAGGCAAGTTTTGAAAATTTTACACACCCAAAATCAATCTTAAAAAAATCATCGAAGCTCGAAACGAATGTTCTTTTCCCACCATATAAACAAAAGGTTAAGCTTGTCCGTACTATTATGAAATAATGTTAGTGGAGGTGTCTGGTCACTATTTTGGGACACCTCCATCTGTTAATTTACAATAGTAGGTAATTTTATTTTTATGGTTGTACCGCATTTATTTTACTTTCAATGGCGATGGTTTCACCGTGATCCTGAATTATCTTATCTGTAATAATCATTCCAAGACCTGTACCATTTCATTAAGATCAATACATAAACTGTGTTAAAATACGTTATAAATCCAGGCGATACTAGTAAGTTACAAAGACAAAGGTCTCAAAATACTGGGTATGAAGTATGTTTTCTGCTGAAATACGGTGATAATAATTTAAAACAAAGAAACAATACCAAGGATCGTATTAATTTTAAGGGATTGATAAATCGTTATTAATAATAAGTAAAAATAAAACATACTAAATTAATCATGGAAAAGCTAATGAAATGAAATCGATATACACAACCTGCGAAAATAATGAGCCATTGTATTACTGGTAGTGGCCTTTAAAGCTTTACCTAAAGAACACGAACATTACACCGATTAGAACCTCGAGGTTGTAAATAACTTAAACATGACGAGCACATCATAAGCAAAAATAGCAGTCACCAAAAACAATTTTATTACGCATAGGTAATAGGACAATTTGATGCAAGGTCTGCACCTCAAATTCTACAACGATATTCACCATCCATACATGATTTGGTGTTGTCGATAAATGACGATTTTTGATAAGAAAGGCAAAATTCAATATATTATTAAAATGGTAGCGTTTTCATCAAAAAAACGTATCTTGAAGCATTTCATTTATGGGCGAATAAGTAGTAAAATGAATTCATTAGAATGTGGGGGTATTCGATTTGTCATTTTTTGTCGAAAAAACAAAGGTGATGAAATGAGTGTTGAGATTGATTGGAGGACTATGAAATGTATGCAGAGGAATTGTTAAGTGCATTACCTTTGAAAAAAATTATTGGAGAGCTACCAGACCAGGTCAGTGATATTGTGATCGATTCTCGTAGTGTGCAACCAAATAGTATGTTTGTTTGCATTAAAGGTTACACAGTAGACGGTCATGACTATGCGGAGAAGGCTGTAGAAGGTGGCGCAACAATTGTGTTGACTGAACGTGAATTACCGTTAGCGAATACGATTGCACAAGTTATTGTAAAAGATACGGAACGCGCAGTTGGCTTAATAGCGGCTAAGTTTTTTGATTATCCATCGAAGGATATTACAATGATTGGTGTGACAGGAACAAATGGTAAAACATCAGTAACGGGTATCATTCAAAATATTATGCATGGTATGGGCGAGAAGTCTGCACTATCTGGAACAATTGGCTTTAATTTGAATGGTATTTTATATGAATCTGCAAACACTACGAGCGATGCGTTATCGACCCAACAAATGATTTTTCGTGCAAAGATGGAAGGCTGTCGATTAATGACAATGGAAGTCTCTTCACATGGTTTAGCCCTTGGGCGTTTAGCTGGTGTTGATTATGACGTAGCTATTTTTACGAATCTAACACATGATCATCTTGATTTCCATGGTACGATGGAAGAATACGGCCATGCCAAAGGCTTATTATTCTCCCAACTTGGACAAGATTTAGAAAAGAATAAATACGTGGTGTTGAATGCAGATGATGCTTGGTCTGAGCGCTATGCAGCGATGACACCATTCCCTGTATGGACGTATGGTTTAAAAAATGAAACGGCCGATTTCCGCGCCATTAACTGTGAGTACCATGACTATATGACCTCTTTTGACGTGGTTATGCCAGAAGGTACATACGCTGTCAAAATGCAATTGCTTGGGGAGTTCAATATTTATAATGTACTTGCAGCGATGGTTGCTTTTTACGGTCGCGGCTACTCAATGGAAACAATTATTGAGCAAATTGAACAACTACCGCCAGTTAAAGGACGAATGGAGAAGGTCTGTTCAGATTTACCCGTACAAATTTTTGTCGATTATGCGCATACACCCGATGCTATCGAAAAAGCGATTGCTGCGGCTAAGCCGTATAAAAAAGGTAAACTGATTTTCTTAGTAGGTACAGGCGGAAATCGCGATAAAACAAAGCGTCCAGCGATGGCAGAAAAGGCATCATCAGCAGATTATGTTATTTTAACGACCGATGATCCTCGCTATGAAGATTACGATAGTATTACGGGAGATCTTGCAAAAGGAATGCTACATAACAATTATGCACGTATTGGTGACCGTGCTGAAGCAGTCCGACATGCAATTGCTGTAGCTGAACCAGGTGATATGATTATTTTTGCGGGTAAAGGTCATGAAGATTATCAAATTATTGAAAACACGAAATATCCGCATAGCGATGCAGAAATCGCTGTAGAAGCGGGACGATTAAAATTTGTCTAACTTTATTTTATCGAAGCTTCTTACTCCTATAGTTGGAGAGAGATTTTAAATGAAGTGATCCAGAAGAACAGCAATTTGTTAAAGCCTTGAGTTTATAGAGAAACCTTTTAGTGAGTGACTAAGAGGTTTTCTTTTTGGAGAATTCATGTAAAAAGGTTGTACGAAAGGCAAGTCTTCTTTTATTATTAGTAGGTATGAAAAAAGGAGAATGACGAGATGACTTCAAATTTAGAAAAAGATATATTAGCACGACGTACATTCGCCATCATCAGTCACCCTGATGCTGGGAAAACGACGATTACAGAAAAGCTTTTACTATTTGGTGGTGCGATTCGTGACGCTGGGACAGTAAAAGGGAAAAAATCAGGAAAGTTCGCAACATCTGACTGGATGGAAATCGAAAAGCAACGTGGGATTTCAGTAACATCTTCAGTCATGCAATTCGATTATAATGGTTCACGTGTGAATATTTTAGACACACCAGGGCACCAAGATTTCTCTGAGGATACGTATCGTACTTTAATGGCAGTGGACAGTGCTGTCATGGTTGTGGATGCAGCAAAAGGGATTGAGGCTCAAACATTAAAACTATTCAAAGTTTGTAAAATGCGAGGTATCCCTATTTTTACCTTTATCAATAAGTTAGACCGTCAAGGTAAGGAGCCACTTGAGCTGATTGAGGAGCTTGAAGAGGTACTTGGCATTCACGCTTACCCTATGAACTGGCCAATTGGTATGGGGAAAGAATTTCTCGGTATATATGACCGTTATAATAAGCGTATCGAGCAGTTCCGTACAGAAGAGGGAGAACGATTCCTACCAATCGATGAGGAAGGCGCTCTAGCTGTGGATCACCCGATGAAAGTCACTTCATATTACGCTCAAGCGATGGATGATATCATGCTACTTGATGAAGCGGGTAATGAATATTCAGAAGAAAAAATTCGACGTGGAGAATTAACACCTGTATTCTTTGGTTCAGCCTTAACAAACTTCGGGGTACAAACTTTCCTTGAAACGTATTTGCAGTTTGCACCAACACCACAACCGCGTATCACTGAGGATGAGCAATTTATTGATCCAGTGGAGTATGGGGATTTTTCGGGCTTCATTTTCAAAATTCAAGCCAATATGAATCCTGCACACCGTGACCGCATTGCCTTCGTACGTATCGTATCTGGTAAGTTTGAGCGTGGTATGAATATGACCTTGTCGCGTACTGGTAAATCTTTCAAAGTGACGCAGTCTACACAATTCTTAGCGGATGATCGTGAAACAGTTGACGAAGCAGTAGCGGGAGATATCATTGGTTTGTATGATACAGGTACGTATCAAATTGGTGATACAGTCGTAGGTGGTAAGAAAACATTCCAATTTGAAAAATTACCACAGTTCACACCAGAGTTATTTGTCCGTGTGACGGCGAAAAATGTCATGAAATCGAAACAGTTCCATAAAGGAATTCTACAATTAGTGCAAGAAGGTGCGATTCAATACTATAAAACGTTGCATACAGAAGAAGTTATTCTTGGTGCAGTCGGTCAATTACAATTTGAGGTATTTGAGCACCGCATGAAAAACGAATATAATGTTGAAGTAAAAATGGAGCCGATTGGTTCTAAAATTGCACGCTGGATTGAAAACGAGGACGATGTCAAAGAATCAATGTCTTCAGGTCGTTCTATGCTAGTAAAAGATCGCTTTGACAATTATGTATTCTTATTTGAAAATGAATTTGCTATGCGCTGGTTCGCTGATAAAAACGAACACATAAAATTGTATAGTCTATTGTAAAATAAAAACACGAATCGACATTTACGCGATTCGTGTTTTTTTACAAGGAAAAACGGTGATAGGTGTTGAATATATACAGTATTAGGAAAAACTAATGGGTACCAATCTTCAACCCAGCAAGCGTGAATGATAATGAAGATTTAATCCTCAGTAAGTGTTCGCTAAAGCATACATAATAAAATCTTCGCTTAACGTCAGTGGCATGTGAGACACCACTTGGGTTCCGGACTATTTATTGGTAAGTAGAAGGAAAATAAAGTTTTCGTCAATTTAAATTTCACTTTATAAAAAATTCTCCTTTTCGGCAATCATACTAAGGAAGAGAAGAAAAAGGAGTTTATACAATATGAATATTAGTGATTTTTCGATTAAAAGGCCAGTTTTCACCATCGTTACGATGTTGCTCGTCATTATTTTGGGTGGCGTATCTTTACTTAAAATACCTATAACACTAATTCCTGAGTTAAACCCACCTATTGGCGTCGTTGTCACAAGTTATCCAGGCGCAAGTCCAGCAGAGGTGAACGAGAAAATAACGAAGCCATTAGAAACAACATTGGCTACCTTACCAGGAATAAAAAAAATTCAGTCTACCTCACAGGAAGGATCAAATTTAATTGTTCTTGAGTTTAATTGGTCAACAAATATCGAGGAGGTTCAGCTAGATATTCTGCAACGTATCGATATGACACCACTACCGCATGATGCGGAGAAACCGAGCTTTCTAAAATTTGATCCATCGCAATTTCCAATAATCCAGCTTTCTTTACGTGCTGAAAATGACAAGATAGACGTACGTGTATTAGCGGATGCTTTGGAAAAGGAACTTCGTCGTACGGAAGGTGTTGCCAGTGTTAATGTGTCAGGTAAGCTAGTAGAAGAAGTCCAAGTGACATTGGATGAAGCTAAATTGAAGGAAAGAGGCTTAACTCAAGCAGATATTATACAAATCATTCAAATGAATAATATTTCACTTCCAGGTGAACCGGTGTCAACTGCTGATGGAAAGATGCTGACGACACGAATTATTAGTACGTTAACATCACCAGAAACTATCGCTGATTTAATCGTCTCGGTGAATCCACTAGATGGTCAATCATTAACAGTAGGGGATGTCGCTACCGTTAAACGTACGGAACAAAAATCTATAACAGAAACACGCGCTAATAATCATCCAGCTGTATTAATGTCTGTTCTACAAGAATCAGGAGCCAACACTGCTGAAGTGTCAAAAGCCTTTCAACAGGCCTTAGAAGACCTACTCGAGAGAGAGCAATATAGTGGTGTAGTAGCGGATGTGTTAGTGGACCAAGGTAATTACGTGGATGCAGCAATTAGTAATATTAGTACTTCACTACTTGTGGGTGGCTTATTTGCAATGCTTGTTTTGTTTGTCTTTTTACGTGGTTTGAAAAGTCCAATTATTATTGGGATTGCGATTCCCTATTCGGTAATCGTCACATTTGTTTTAATGTTTTTTGCCAATTTCTCTCTTAATATTATGACGTTAGGAGCATTAGCACTCGGAATTGGGATGTTGGTTGATAATGCCATCGTCGTGATTGAAAATATTGAACGTCATTTAGGTCTTGGCAAAGGGCCAATAGAGGCAGCTAGACAAGGAACGAAGGAAGTGGCTTTAGCTATAACTGCGTCTACATTAACAACAGTAGCTGTCTTCATTCCAGTTATGTTCATTGAAGGCTTAATTGGGCAGATTTTTACGGAATTTGCATTGACAATTTCCTTTAGCTTAATTGCCTCATTGACGGTTGCACTAACGGTCGTACCGATGCTGGCAAGTCGTTTTTTAAAAACGAAAATCGAAAATATCAATGAGAGTCGTAAAGAATCACGATTTTATAAGCGTTACAAGGCATCCGTTGTATGGGTATTGCATCATCGAATACTGGTACTCGTGACGACAATTTTTCTTTTCGCGATTTCCTTGTTTGGTTTAATGAAAATCGGTACCGAGTTTTTACCAGCAACAGATGAAGGTTTCGCATCTGTGAATGTGAATCTTAAAAAGGGGGCCGCAGTGTCCGAAACAGAAAAGGTTGTTGCTAAAATCGAGAAACGCTTGAAAGAAGAGCAAGATGTTGATGTCTACGTTAGCTTAATTGGTGGTACGCAACAATCGCAATCCCGAGGACAGACAAGTGCCAATCAAGCAGAAATGTATGTGAAGCTGGTGCCACTTGCAAATCGACAACGGTCAATTTTTGAATTTGTTGAAGAGGTCGAACAAGATTTAAAAACAGAACTAGGCGCACAAGCTGATATCACCTTCAATGTATCAACAACTTCAGGCTCATCACCGAATACATTAACATTCCGTTTAACGGATTCAAATGAGCAGCGTCTTCATGCATCGGTTGAAAAAGTACAGCAGGAGTTATTGAAAATTGAGTCAGTCACGAATGTTATGACTGATTTAGATGATACGATACAAGAAATTCAGATTGAAGTTGATCGTGAGAAGGCAAAGGATTATGGCTTCTTACCTGCACAAATTGCCCAAACAGTTAATCACATGACAAAAGGTCAATTTACGTCACAAATGATTGCAGAGGATGGAGCAGTATTAGCAATCTATACAGGCTTTGGACAGGCTTTTAATGACAGTGTCGAATCATTAAAGGCGATGCAACTTCGTTCACCTGCGGGGCTATTTGTCAAACTAGAGGATATTGCAACTGTTTCTGTGCAGGAAGGACCAGTATCCATCCGGCGCTCCGACCAAGCGGCAGCGGTAGCATTTTTTGTTGACTATGAAACGAAGGAGTCACTTGGAAGCATTTCAAATAAGGTTGATGCAGCTCTTGAAAAAGCTAGTTTACCTTCTGAAACTCAAATTATCTTTAGTGGTGATCGAGAGCTTTATGACAGTGCCATCGATGATATGCTGTTAGCTGTTGCACTTGCTGTAGTGCTTGTATATATTGTTATGGCTGCGCAGTTTGAATCTTTTAAATATCCGTTCGTTATCATGTTTACTGTGCCACTGATGATTATTGGTGTTGCAATTGCGATGTTTGCTACGAACACGTTAATCGGTGTGACATCTGTTATAGGTATCTTAGTACTTGTAGGCATCGTCGTGAATAACGGTATTGTACTTGTAGACTATATCAACCAGCAAAAGGACAAGGGAATGGCACCTTATGAGGCGATTTTACATGCCACAGTGGATCGCCTTCGTCCAATTTTAATGACTGCACTTACAACGATTCTAGGGTTACTACCACTTGCTTTTGGCATTGGTGAAGGAGCAGAGATGAATCAGCCAATGGGGATTGCCGTTATTGGTGGCCTTGTGACATCCACTTTACTGACATTATACATTGTGCCGATTGTTTATAGCTTAATCGATAAAGAAACAAGGAAAATGCAGTAAAGACAAGGGGGAAATGGGAGATGGGTGTTCATTTTTTTACAGGATTTCCAGGGTTCATCTCGAGTCAATTAATTCGTGAGTTATTTGAAAAAAACAAAGCACAGGAAGTCATTGCTATTGTCTTAACAGGAGAGTTACGAAAGGCGGATATAGAAAAAAATAACATACTGGCGGAGTTTCCAAATTGCTCGATTCAGATTGTAGAAGGGGACATTACGCTCCCAAATATTGGACTTGGAAATCAAATCATGCAGGAAATTTTACCTCAAATTGAAGTGATTTGGCATTTAGCGGCAATTTACGATTTAGCTGTGCCACGTGATATAGCATGGAAGGTAAATGTACATGGAACCGCGATGGTCAATGATTTTGTACGTACACTACCGAATTTAAAGCGTTATATGTACTTTAGTACGGCATATGTAGCTGGTTCTCGGGAAGGGATTTTACGTGAGAATGAGCTTATTCGACCCCGTGCTTTTAAAAATTATTATGAGGAAACAAAATATGAGGCTGAACATCGTGTGGAAGATTTAAAATCGGAGGTTCCACTTACAATTATTCGCCCTGGGATTGTCCGAGGACATTCTGAAACAGGAGAAACGATTAAATTTGATGGGCCATATTTCTTTTTAAATATGGTAGATAAATTAAAATGTTTGCCGTTCATTCCATATATCGGAGATTCAAATTCAACTATAAATGTCGTACCAATAGATTATATTCTAAAGGCATCTATATTTATAATGGATGAGAAAAGTGCTGAAGGGAAAACACTTCATTTGACAGATCCTAATCCTCATCCTGTGCAGGAAGTATATCGTACGATGGTAAAACTATTGACGAATCACTATCCAAAAGGGCGCTTACCACTAGTTTTTGCAAAAAAATCGTTGCAAGTACCATTTGTTCGAAAAAAGTTAGGCGTTGAGCAAGAAACTTTAGATTATTTAACCTGGAATGCGATATTTGATACAACGGAGGCGGTTACTATTTTACAAAAAGGCGGTATAACATGCCCCGACTTTATACAGACTATGCCAATGATGGTTAATTTTTATTTAGCGCATAAAGAGGATGAAAACTATCAAATACAGATTAAATGATGCTAGATATTTTTGTCAGTAATAAATGATAGTGCTATAATAACTCTACAGAAGAAAAATCCTTCGACATTTGTCAAAGGGAGTAGCTAACAGATGAGAGCGATGTATCTGGTTTCTCATTCGTCAAGATAAGGTGTAAACCATCTGTTGCGAGAGGGAATGACTTGAGTGAAATGATAGAAAATCCACAGTGGGGATTTATGCACTGAGAGCGAAGTAACAGTTATAAATTTGCTTAGCAAGGAGGTGTCTCAAAGTCATTTGAGGCGCCTCCTTCTGCGCGGAAGCGAAGCGGTAGATATGTTGAAATTGCTTTTTTTAGCTATTATTATCAGCAAAACGGTCAGCAAGACGCTACCTCAAGTGGAAAGATGAGAAGGAAGCCGCTAGGTGGGCTTCAACTGACCGTAAAAACCCGATTGGTTCAACTACCAATCAGAGGGGAAGTAAACCCCACTGATTGAAGTTTCACTTTATCGCATATGGCTTATTAGATAGCTTCCTTTTCTTTTGAACGTCTAGTAATTGTTAGTTATTTGGGTATAAAAAGCTTAAAGGGGGCACAGTGAATGGAAGCAATATTATTACAATATGGCTGGGTACTTATTGTACTAGTAGTATTAGAAGGATTATTAGCAGCAGACAACGCGGTTGTGATGGCTGTAATGGTTAAACACTTACCACATGAACAACAAAAGAAAGCATTATTTTATGGATTATTTGGCGCATTAATTTTCCGATTCTCTGCCCTATTTGTGATTACAGTGCTAGTGAATTATTGGCAAATTCAAGCGATTGGGGCAGCCTATTTGCTGTTTATGTCCGCAAAAAATATCTATGACTTGAAAAAACACAAAGATGAACCTGAGGAAGAACATGAGGGACAACCTAAGAAAAAGGGCTCTGGTTTTTGGATGACCGTTATTAAAGTAGAAGTTGCAGATATCGCTTTTGCCATTGATTCTATGTTAGCAGCGGTTGCTATAGCTGTGACATTGCCGCATTTGGGTGATTTTGATATAGGAGGCATCAATGGCGGGCAATTTACGGTCATGTTACTTGGAGGTTTTATTGGGGTTATTATGATGCGTTTTGCAGCTCAATGGTTTGTTAAAGTATTAAATGACTATCCTTCACTTGAAACGGCAGCATTTTTAATTGTTGGCTGGGTAGGTGTGAAGCTTGTTGTTTTAACATTAGCACATAAAAATGTGGGTGTTTTACCAGCAGATTTCCCACACTCAACAGCATGGGAATTAACTTTCTGGATTGTTTTAATTGCAATAGCATTAGGTGGATATTTAATAGGAGTACGAAATAAAAAAAACTAACTAAAATAATTTTTGAGGCTGTCCCTAGAGTTCTTTAAACAATAAGGATCGTCTTCCTTTTGGGAGTGGTCCTAGCACTTGATTTATACTTTTAGGACAGCCCCTTTCTTTTTATCCCTATTTTTTCTATACTAATATCAAGTTTGGCATCAAGAGGTGGAAGGGGTTGGTGAGGTGCCGTGGAAAAAATCATCGAATAAACTCGTAACACCATTTCAGGCACTTGTTTCATATTACTTTATAGCAATAGCGATTTCCTTCCTGTTATTACGTCTTCCTGGCGTTCATAAAGCGGGTGTGGACGTTTCACTAATAGATAGCTTATTTACAGCTGTGAGTGCTGTTAGTGTGACAGGCTTGACGACATTTAATATTTCAGCGACCTACACAACGTTTGGCCTTGTCATGGTTCTAGTTATTTTGCAGCTAGGAGCAATCGGTATTATGTCACTTGGCACCTTTGTTTGGTTGCTTGTAGGAAAAAAAATTGGTATGCGTGAGCGTCAACTGATTATGATTGACCATAATCAATACAATTTATCAGGTGTTGTCCAGCTTATTCGGGAAATTTTGAAGATCTTGATTGGTATTGAATTAGCAGGGGCTATTATCTTAACTGCTCATTTTATGAATTATTTCGATACATTTGAGGAGGCACTAATTCACGGTGTCTTTGCCTCCATTTCAGCTACTACGAACGGTGGATTTGATATTACGGGGATGAGCCTACAGCCATTTCATAATGATTATTTTGTTCAATTGGTAACGATGGTGCTGATAGTTTGTGGAGCAATCGGATTTCCAGTGTTAATTGAAGTGAAAACATTTTTACTCAATAGACACCCAAATTTCAGATTTAGCCTATTTACAAAAATTACAACATCCACATATGCGATTTTATTTGTTGTAGGTGCACTTGTTATTTTATTGCTTGAGTCATTCCACTCCTTTAAGGGAATGCCTTGGCATGAGGCTATTTTTTCAGCAATGTATCATTCTGTTTCGACTCGTTCGGCAGGACTTACAACGTATGATGTAACAACCTTTAGTGAGGCCACGGATATATTTATGAGTTTTTTGATGTTCATTGGTTCTTCTCCAAGCTCAGTAGGAGGCGGGATACGAACGACGACTTTTGCCATCGCTATTTTATTCTTAATCACGTTTGCAAGAGGAAGAGAGGATATTCAAGTATTTGGACGTGAAATCCATCTAATTGATGTATTCCGCTCGTTTGTCGTTATTTTATTGGCGTGTTTTATGGTGTTGACTGCCACAATTGTTTTATTGATTACGGAGCCACATGCAACACTCATTCAAATTATCTTTGAAATTACATCGGCGTTCGGAACATGTGGGATGTCCTTAGGGATCACCTCAGATTTATCGGTGATCGGTAAATTTATTATTATTATATTAATGTTTATTGGTCGAGTTGGTTTAATATCCTTCCTTTATACACTCGGTGGTGGTGGAAGAGGAAAAAAATCAAGTTATCACTATCCAAAGGAAAGAGTAATAATAGGGTAAGTTACTTGAACTATTGATATATAAGGGTTTTATGGGGGTGATTTAATGAATTGCCCCCTTTTTGCACATTAAAGGTCATTTTTTGAGATATTCTTCAAATTTTTTGAGGGCATTTCTTTCATGTTCTGCTGTCATGTGTAAATAAGTATTTGCTGTAATATCTATACTTTTATGACCTAATCTTGTACTAACCGTTTTTATATATACACCAGCTTCTAACATCATAACAGCATGAGTAATCCTTTTGCTTACCAGCGTCATTGTATTTAACTCGATACTCCCAATGGTTTCCTCTTTTATGGAAGTAAGCCATAATATCACCTCTAAATAAGAATGTGCGTTTTACGCGCATTAAAATATCCTCTTAAAAAATAATCTACCTTTCTAAATCATCTCATAGTTTTCGAGAAAACATTTATTAGAAGTGATTGTAATTTTTCACCTAATGTCTTTATTAAGAAAAATTAAGAATTTTATTCACTATTTATTAAGATTTGTCATTTAAACTGAAATAACTTAGAATGTAACAAAAAAATGGATCAACTTATCCTTTTATGTAAATTTGTTGAAATTTCTTATTCTGAAATTTGAAGAGAGGATATCATTTAATCTTTATGTTCAATGTAATGATTGTAGTTTAATAAAATGGAGGGTAACTTTCATTATTGTGAGGAGGATCTAAACTTAAGAGTTATGAACATATATTATTATCTAATTGAATTCTCTATCATTCCAATAATGGCATTTGTTGGATTCGAATTCATATGCATTGCTCTTTATTATTTTTGCTATTATAGAAAGCAAAAATTAGAGGAAAAACCTCTAATTCATATTAAGAAACTTATTTGGATCGCTCTATTCATCGGATATCTTGCTTTAGTCCTTAATCTAACAATTATCAGTCGGGGTAGCTCACATCATATGGAGATGAATCTTCATTTGTTTAGTGGCTATGTTGAAGCGTGGAATAGCTATTCTTATAGAAAACTTCAGCCCAGCATTTATAATATACTTATGCTTATCCCAATGGGAATTTTACTTCCTATTCTTAGTCGGAAGCTTACAACATTTAAATGGCTTATAATTGTTATTTTAAGTTTTACACTATTTATCGAAACCTGCCAGTTATTTACTGGCGCAGGCATTTTTGAGCTTGATGATTTATTTAATAATACGGTGGGGGGAGTAATTGGATACCAATTCTATAGACTATACACATCTATTATTCAGCACAAAAAAGTTCGCATGAAAAGTCTGATAGGAAGCTTATCCATACCTCTGCTCATGGTTTTCCTTTTTGTAGGTATAACTATTGCTTATTCTAAGCAGGAGTTCGGAAATCTGTCGATCAATTCATATTATAAATGGGATATGAAAGACGTACATATGACAACATCCATGCAGCTAAATTCAGTACCCACAATGGCGCCAGTATACAAGAAAGTAAACCATTCGGATGAAGTGGAGGGATTATTGCATCGGAAGTTAGGGTTATCTGCGTTGAATACCACAGCTAAGGAAGGAGACCGTGAGATTCTATTGGAAGATAAATCAGGGTCTCAATATACTTTATTTCTATCGACACATGGAAATTGGAACTTAACCGAGAACAATTATACACATCAGCAAGCTGCATTGACGAAACAAGGGCCATTGCGTCAAAAGGCAATGGTTATAATGGATAATCTAGACATACTTCCTCAAAAGGCTGATCTGATAACAGAAGAAGGAGACCAGTTTCAGTGGTCACTCTCAGATACACCCCATATAAATAAAGATTATTGGTCTGGGGATCTATCACTTGGTTTAAAAAAAGATGGCAGTATTTACTCGGTGTCATATGAGCTTCAGGAACATCACTTTATACGGGAAATGGATATCTTATCTCCTAAAGATGTGTATGAACGTATAAAGAAAGGGGAATTTCCGCTAATAAAAAGGAATGCAATTTTAACCCCTGATATGCTGGTTATAAAAAAGGGAGATAAGCTAGAAGTAACCGGGATGGAGCTTACATTCATGTATGACACAAAGGAATTCTATCAGCCTGTATATAGAGTGAGTGGAATATTTAATGGGGACTCAAATTGGTATACATTAATTCAGGCACAGCGAAACTAGGCTTGAAGCTTCTCATGAGTTATTATATGCAAACGTCGTTTTAAGACAATTAGTTAAAGAAAAATAACGGAGCATTAAAAAGTCACTCATTCGAAAATTAATGAGTGACTTTCTTCATTTATTTATCTGCCGGTATTTCAACTTTCAAGTCTTCACCAAGACAATCCAATCAAGGTTATTGTTAGACGCTCCGCTTAATCCGAGAGATAGTACTAGTGCTGCACTGAAAATTAGTTTCTTCATTATATAGCTGTCTCCTTTAATGTATATATTCGTAATACTAAAATCGCGTCGGCAATGGTATTTTTTGTAAATTCAGTAAATGACTTTCTTCTATTGTTCTAATTTAGAAACACAGTTAATTTGTCGAACATTGTCATTACAAGTGTATAGACAATTCTAATTCGCCCCCTATAGTAAAATTAACTAAAGCTATCAAACTATTTACAAAAAAATAATATATTGATTTATTACGCAAATACACAAAAAAACATGGATGATTTCCTAGATATTTGTGTTTCTTTAATGATTAAATGTAAAGCATTTTTTGATGAATTTTCTCATGAAAGTGAAATGGTTCATTCAAAAAATTAGCGGAAGCAATAAAAGTGAGATCACTAGATAATGAATTTTGACAGAGATTTGTCTAAAAATTTAAAATATTTTCAACAGACTTCCCGATTATAGTAATTATCAAGTGGGTAATATTAACAGGTTATGAACCCTATGGAGATAAGGATTTCGCACTAAACTTTTTTAACATAGTTGTGAAACCTCTACTAACATCAGGTGACATAGCAATGTTAATATTTTCAATGTATATATTATTATTTAGGTATATCCATTTACAAGAAATATAAAAACAAATAATAAAAGCACAATATTTTTACAAAAAAAAACGCTATTCCCTTTATTTATTATGGGAATAGCGTTTCTTATTAAAGTGAATGGATTGTTGCAAAGTATGGAGCCTGACCGTGACGGAAGTAGGTTAATAGGTAGCCATTTTTTTGTATTATTTTGCCTTTTGTGAAATTTTGGTAATCTAAGTAATGGGGAATAACAAGTGTATGCTTGAACAATTCTTTCTCGGAAAGTTTGAAGTTGGCAAATTCTTCACCTGCAATTTCAGGATTTTCACGTAAAGCAATATAAATGGCTTTTTGCTGTTCCTCTGATGGTCGTTCCTTCCACCATAATTTTCGTGGCTGGAATTGTTGAGCCTTTAAAAAATCGAGTTGCATTAAGCTTTGAATAACTTGTAAATCAGCATCTTCAACCGTATCTAAAAACTCAAGTAAACGCCTGAACAAATCTTCTAGTTGATGTCCAATGCGTGACCATCCTTTCGATTCCCAATACGTACCAAAGTTTTGGAAGAAATCAAATGGTGTTTCAAATACCTCTGTTACTAAGTATTCAATCGTATAATCCATGCGATGATCGTTCCAATATTTCTCAAGGACATCCTCAGCATGCTTAATACGAACAATATCTTCGAAGGTTAATACATTATTTGAGAAAATCTCATAAGGTGATAAATCCACATATGTGTAGCCAAATTTTTCGGCCTCTAAACGAAGCCCAGTACCACGTAATAATTTTAAGAATCCAAGTTGTAATTCTTCAGGTCGCATCGCAAAGACATCATTAAAAGTTTGGCGGAAGCTTGCATAATCTTCCTCTGGTAGACCAGCGATCAAATCTAAATGCTGATCAATTTTTCCTCCGTCTTTGACCATCGTCACCGTACGCTTTAGCTTTTCAAAGTTTTGGCGACGTTGTACGAGCGTATTCGTTAAATCGTTTGTCGATTGTACACCAATCTCAAAGCGGAACAAGCCTACAGGTGCGTTGTCATTTAAAAACTGGATGACTTCAGGTCGCATAATATCGGCGGTAATCTCAAATTGAAATACAACGCCTGGCTGATGTTCATCAATTAAAAATTGGAACATTTCCATCGCATAGCTTCGGCTGATATTGAAGGTACGGTCAACAAATTTAATGGTACGTGCACCGTTATCCATAAGGAATCGAATATCTTCTTTTATTTTTTCACGGTTAAAGTAGCGAACACCTACTTCAATAGAAGATAAACAAAATTGGCAACTAAATGGACAGCCACGACTAGTTTCGATGTATTGAATACGTTTGCTAAGATGCGGAAGATCCTCATCAAAGCGGAACGGACTTGGTAGTTCACGTAAATCTATTTTCGGTGCCTGTGCGTGAATTCGTACCTTGCCATCCTCTAAATAACATATCCCAGGTACATCCTCTAAAGCGATTTCTCCATTTAAATGACGTAATAATTGTTTAAATGAAGTTTCTCCTTCACCCATCACAATGAAATCAACTTCTTCAATTCGGCGCAACCAATGATGGGAATCGTAAGAAACTTCGGGACCGCCAAGCAAAATTTTAACATCAGGACAAACCGTTTTTAACATTTTGATTACGTGAATTGTTTCTTCAATATTCCAAATATAGCAACTAAATCCGACAATATCAGGTTTTTTTTGAAACAAATCTGATACAATATTAAAAGCAGGGTCTTTAATTGTATATTCTGCAATGATTGGATCAAATTCTGGTAAAGCAGCACCTTTTAAATAACGCAAGGCTAAATTTGTGTGGATATATTTTGCGTTCAATGTAGTTAAAATAGTATTCATGCACTTATCTCCTTTTCAACTTCTAATTGTAACAGTCAAATAGCTGACAAACAATATAATCCTTTTTACCTATTTATTTTGTGAACAGTTCGTGAAATAATTTTAAATACTTAAATTTACTAAATTTTGTAATAATAGAATTGTACAGTCATAAAGTATAGTAAAGGCTCAAATTTGGAATTAGAGGTTTTTTACTCTTGTGAAAGGTTCGGTGAGAAAGTTGAAGCAAAATGATATGAATCAATGTTTTGGAAATCTTATGAAAAGTACTTCGTCACCAACACTTATTCTTAATAAAGCAGGGAAAATTTTAAATGTGAATGAGGCTGCTATTAAACTTTTTAATCTTAATCTAACGTATATTGGCTATTTATCAATGGACGAGCCATCTAATTTGAAATGGGCAAAATTCGTCAATCAATTACAAAGTGATTTAAGGTCAGAAGAAATATTTAATATTCGAACGGCTGGTAATGATTTTGAAATGATGTCCTTTAACTGTTTTTATGATCCGAATACAGAAGAAATTGTCGCACAAATTTCTGCATTAAATTATGATATGGCCCATGAATTGTATGTTAGTCAAGAGCAGGAAAAGTCGCAATCTTTTAATGCTTATGATCACTTACCTTATGCTGTAATTGTGAGTGATGCTAGCGGTATTATTCTTGGGCTAAACAAGTATGCAGAAATGTATTTGAAAATTGAAAAATCTCAGCTCCTGCATAAAGCTCATCAACATATATTTGATTCATTTTCGATGAAAGATGGACAGATTACAACATATCTTTCAAAGCTTATGGGTGACAAGCATGCCAATATCCATGTTGTTGACGAAACACAAGTGAGCAGTACTTGCTACTATGAGATTTCAAGCATTTTTGATGAGTATAACAATATTATTGTCACTGTTATTAATGATGAAACTGAAAAGAAGCAATTACAGCATAAAATTGAACATCAACAAGCCTTAAATGTTGTTGGTCAAATGGCAGCTAGTATTGCCCATGAGATTCGTAATCCGTTAACTTCTTTAAAAGGCTTTACTGAACTGTTAAAGCTGAAAGCAGATGAGGAATCACGCATGTATTTATCTGTAATTGATAGTGAGCTACAACGGATGGAACAAATTTTATCTGAGCTTTTAGTATTGTCCAAGCCAACTAGTATGAAAGTGGAGTTAATCGAATTAGATCTTATTGTGAAACAAGTTATCGAGTTTATGTTACCTGATGCACTTATGAAAAAAATAATGATTCAATATATTTCTTCCTCTACTCAAGTATATATTGGTGGCAATGAAAATCGCTTAAAGCAAGTATTTATGAACCTTATTAAAAATGCGATGGAATCAATGCATAACGGCGGGACGATAACAGTTGAAATGAATATTATAGACTGTGCGATAGTTGAATTGAAGGTTAAAGACGAAGGTAGTGGTATGGATAGTAAGACGATTCAAAATTTATTTCAACCTTTTTACACGACAAAATCAACAGGGACAGGACTGGGCCTTGCTTTCGTGAAAAAAGTCATTGAAGAACATGAAGGTGTAATAGGGGTTAACAGTGAAATTCAGAAGGGGACATGCTTCCATATGCAATTTCCAATTTACACCTTTAATCAAATTGACTCGTTAGAAGTTTCTACCAAAGATTCGGCTTATTTAGTAACATAGAGAAAGTAAAAATGTTTGTATAGGCAATAACTAGATACAAAATGATTAATGCTTTTGACAATGCTTTTCTAAAGTCGCTATAATGGCAATTATAACGAGCGAATTGAGAGGAAAAGGTTATGACGTCAGAAGATTTAAAGCAATCTTTAAAACTATATATTGTATTATCACGTGCACATAAGGCAATTAATGAAACAACCAATCACTTTTTTCAAGCGAACGGATTAAATCCGACTGAATTTGCAGTTTTAGAGCTTCTTTATCATAAAGGGCGACAACCATTACAGCAAATAGGGAATAAAATACTACTTGCTAGTGGATCGATTACTTATGTAATTGATAAGCTTGAAAAAAGAGGTTATTTATTGCGTGTTTCTTGTCCAGCAGATCGCAGAGTTACCTATGCAGAAATTACTGCCGAGGGAGAAGCGTTTATGGGCGAATTATTTCCAGAGCATGAACAGCATCTTCATAAATTGATGAGTGCACTGTCAGAAGAGGAAAAAGAACAGGCCATTGCATTATTAAAAAAATTAGGTTTGTCGATTAAAGATTTGTCTTATTAAAAAGAGTTGTCTCAAATGGATTTTTGAGGCAACTCTTTTAGTATGCGTAAAGCAAACGCTCGAATTAGTAGTGAAAATATTTTATTTCGCTAGGAACGTACTTGTACATTCATTTTTGACACGGTAGAAGGGCTTAAAATGACTGTAATAGATCATTCCGATATTTTATACTAGGCAAAAAAAAGAGGTCTTAGAAAGACTTCTAAGACCCCACAAAGACTGCATATTATTTTTTAGAGATAGTAGCTGCCATTGCAAGCATTGCAGCTGTTAAATCTTGTTCATCATTATCATGAATCGTAATTTTTGAAATAAGACCATCTTTCTCAAAAACAACACCGATTACTTTTTCTGTATCGAAGTCTACAACATAACTGTCAATGTTTTTAACATCTTTGAAAACTGCCAGTTCTTCAGTAGATAATGCTGCCGTATCTCCAACCGCATTCATGTGATCTTGCATAGATGTTTTCACAGCGTCATAACTTGTTTCAGAAGCAGTAGTGGTTTCGATACGCATAAATACTTCATCATTCTCGTTTGATACTAACATATCTTTACCTGGTTCTTCTTGTGAAAGTGTAAATCCTGGTAACTGTTGTACTTTATAGCCTTGATCCACGCTTTTTGATTCAGTTGCAGTTGCAGATTTGTCTTCACCATTTTGTACATAATTAATTTCTTGTTGTGGTTTAGCCTCTGCATTTGTTTTAGATTCATCTGTTGTAGGCGTTTCTTGCTCTTCGTCTGCAGTTCCACTCTCAGTAGGTTTTTGTTCAGACGCTGTGTTAGCGGGTTCATTTTGTTCAGCATCTGATTCCTCTGTTTTATCTGAAGTATTACACCCTACAAATAAAACGGCTGTTAGTAATAATGCAATCATTGAAAATAATTTTTTTTGCATGAAAAGCCCTCCTTTTCTATATTAAACGTTGGTAGAAGATAAAATGTTTCTCAAAATTTTTGTTATGATGTTAAAGGCAACACCAAAAACAATAATAGTACAAAAACGACATGAGCGACAATAACTAGCGGCATACTTTTACGCCATTCATATAAAAAGCCCCAGATTAGACTTGCTACAAATGAAGCAAGTATCCCAAGCATAAAGCCGCTTAAAGCGAAGGACATGGCGCATAGCAATGCTGTTCCTAGCACAGCGAAACTAGGACGCATAAAGCGTTTTATTTGTTGCTGTACATAACCACGCCAAAATAGTTCTTCACCGATGGCTACAATGAATACAAGTAAAATGTAATGCCAAATATTTTGTGGACCATAAACCGTTAAAAATTTTTGTACAGACCTTACGAACTGGTCATTAATGAATGGTGCGAGCCAATAACCAAATCGTATAATGCCATATGTGATTGTGCCGTATCCGATACCGAAAAGTAAAAATTTCCACGTAGGTAACTGATCCTCAATTTTACCAGCAAGAATGGCGATGGCAATGCATACGAGCAAGGTAAATGCATATAAGTACCAAAATACAGCTGGGTTAGCAAATGTAAAAGCAAGCAGCCCATAAACGAATAATAAAGAAAGGAGAAATATTATTGTTTGTTTCGAATTTGTAAGCATAATTCGACCTCCATACTTTAATATTATCAAAAAAAAAGTCCCTTATCATCTATTAAGACAAAAAGGGACTATTCAGACTATTGGGCTTCACTTGCATTTAAGATTTTGTAGCGTTTATGGTTGACGACCGTTTTCTCTTCAATCTCAAGGGAATCAAAATTCTCCATATATGTTAGATCAACGATCACCGAATTTTCATTTACTTTTTCAACAACACCTTGTAAACCATTTTTAAACTCGATAATATTTCCAACTTCAGCTATTTTCACAGACAGTCAGCTCCTTCATCGACTAATAATATACAGTTTGCATGAAAAAAAGGGAAACGTAAAGCTTTTTTTGAATAATTCATAATTAATTACACAAAATAAGAAATAAGAAGGGAATAGTAAAAATGGATAAATATGAAAATGTGCTTAAACAATTACAAAATGGGGAAATAGACAGTATAGAAATTGATAAAGATGAGTTTTATGAATTTCGAGAAGTACTTGTTAAACACCCTTTCTTTAAACATTTTAGAGGTGATGCGAAACAGAATGGGCGAATAATATATACGTACTTGGAAATACCTAGAAGTTAATTTGTCGAACATTGTCGGAAGTTAATGCTGTAAGAAATGAAATATAAATGTATAATAATGGTATGATTATTTGTATGTTGGAGGGTTGTATGAATGGTCAATCTACTCTTGAAAAAAATGGAACAAACTCGTGAGATGATGATTCGCTCCGGTGTAGAAAACGGGTTACAAAATGCAAAAACCATTCAACTGAGCCGCAGATTAGATCAGTTAATGAATACTTATTATAGACAGACAGCATTTGAAGAAAAAGAAGATCATGATGATTTGTTTCAGTATTCGGAGTAAAAAACTTTTTAAATAGGATGTTTAAGAAGCATTTATTGGGGAATACTTATAGTGAACACAGCAACATTCTCATTTCCCCCTTTAGAGCAGTGATAACCCATCACTTGCTCTCTTTTTTTTTGCTTATTCGGTATATATGCAATACATGAAAATTTTAGTACAAGTTAATAGGAAGAGTTTGAATTATTGCACTAATTCAACTACACTGGAAACACATAAAAATTGCTATCTGATTGTTTCTAAGAACTACGAGAGAGAATAATAGACTCGGAGATGGAAATTTATCGAAAAGCATTTATAAACAAAGGAGTAATTACATATGGGAAAAGAACGTATTGCATTTATTGGCACTGGTGTTATGGGTGCTAGTATCATCAAACATTTACTACAAAATGGGCATGAAGTAGCAGTCTATACACGCACAAAAGAAAAAGCACAACCACTTATGGCATTAGGAGCTAGCTGGGCAAGCTCACCTGCCGAAGCATTTAAAGATAAAGATATTGCCCTTACAATGGTTGGTTATCCGGCAGATGTGGAAGAAGTTTATTTTGGAGACAACGGTTTATTTCAAACGGCAGAAGCTGGCAATATTGTCATTGATATGACAACTTCGGAGCCGACTCTTGCAAAGAAAATTTATGCACACGCACGGACGTTGACAGTTGAGGCTTTAGATGCGCCTGTTTCTGGTGGAGATATTGGTGCACAGAATGGTACATTGTCGATTATGGTCGGCGGGAATAAGACTACATTCGAGAATGTTTTACCAGTAATGAGCCATTTTGGTGCAAATATTGTGTATCAAGGTGAAGCTGGTGCCGGACAGCATGCAAAAATGTGCAATCAAATCGTTATTTCTTCTGGCATGATTGGTGTGTGTGAGTCGCTAGCTTACGGTTTAAAGGCTGGGCTTGATTTACCAACAGTATTAGCATCGATTTCTTCAGGCGCTGCTGGATCATGGTCTTTAAGTAACCTGGCACCACGTATGATTAAAGAAGATTATGCGCCAGGCTTTTACATCAAGCATTTCGTAAAGGATATGAAAATCGCTTTAGATGAAGCGAAAAAAATGGGTATTATGTTACCAGGTTTAGCACTTGCTTATGACATGTACGAAAAGTTAATGGATGCGGGTTATGGTGACAATGGTACACAGACACTAATAAAGTCTTATAAATAAATATTTGAAAGTTAGGAATGTATGATAATTTCTTGTACACTTCCTTCACAGAAAAGGTAAATAATATTTATGGCATTAGAAAACCCGAAGTATCATCTCAAGGGAGGATGGATACTTCGGGTTTTCATCTTTAAAGCAACTCATTACCACACAGAAAATAACGAGTTACAGAAGTATTACTCTTTATCAAAAAGTTTAGCGTCTAATGAATAACTAGAAGCACCTGCAAGTGCAAAGTATAAAGCCATTGCGCCTAAAGCTAAATCTAATTCATAACCAGCTAAGCCGTCAGCACCGATAAAGCCAACGCTAAGTTTTGCTGTAAAAATAGCAACAATCATTGTCACTGTCAGTAGAGCACCAAAAATTCTTGTACCTAAACCTAAAATAATTGCTATCCCTCCGACAAGTTCTATAATGGCAACAATATAAGCCATAAAGCCTGGAATACCAATTACATCAAAATAATCAGCTGTGAATCCGATACCACCTTGAAATTTTTGAAAACCATGAACTGCAAATATAATGCCAAGTACGACACGTAGAATAGTTGAACCGATATTTTGCATTGTTTAATAACTCCTTTTTTTAAACTTACATTTCGTAACTTAGTTTATTTTTAAAAACAACTTTTGTCAAGTAACTAAATTTTGTTTTTGAAAATGATTATAAAAAAAATGCTATACTGTTATATAGGAACAAAATATAATGGAGGCAGGTAAATTGGAGCAAAAAAATATTTGTCCACGATTTGAAAAGGCACTAAAAATGTTAAATCATCGTTGGAACACCTTGCTTATTTATCAGCTACTAGAAGGTCCTCAACGATTCTCAATCATTAAAAATCAATTGAATATTAGCAGTCGTGTGCTAACGGAGCGATTGAAAGAATTGGAGATTGAACAAATTGTGACACGAACAGTTATTCCATCAACTCCAGTAGTGATAGAGTATGGGCTTACAGAAAAAGGACATGCACTTGCACCAGTTCTTAAAGCAGTTGAACAATGGTCTTCTTTGTGGGTGGACACGGAAGAATAGCGCAATGGATATCCAAGCAAGAGGGTCTTGGGTATCTTTTTTGTTAAGAAGGCATCAGCAGAAAAGTTTTATTGTATAAAAAGATTGAAAATTTAATTAAATTCAAATTCTTATTAATTGTAAATAATATTAATTTTATTTAAACAAAAGGTATTTTTTAATCCAGGATGGAATTAATTTAATATTATAAGAAAAGAAAAGGAGGGGTTTAATGAAGCGGCGGCCAATAGGAGAAGCACAGCACCGAAGTCAGCTAGCACTCTATTTATCACTGCCAATACTGTCTTGGGCATTTTATGATTTTGCTAATACAATATTTTCTTCAAATATTAATACAATTTTTTTCCCATTTTATATGGATGAAGTCTTAGGGACGAATGAAGTGATGCAACAAGTAGCTAGTACATTTATTTCTTATGCAAATGCTATAGCAAGCTTTTTCCTTGTAGTATTTTCACCATTATTTGGGGTATGGATAGATAATACAGGCTATAAAAAAAGATTTATCGTGTGGTTTGCATCTATTTCTATTTTCTTTACCTTTATGATGGGTATTTTTGCTAATTTAGAGTGGGCAACGAATTTTTCCGGTGTACCGCTTAGTTTATTTTTAGTAGTAGCCAGTTTTGTCATTGCGAAATTCTTTTTTAACTCAAGTCTCGTATTCTATGATTCAATGATGGGAGATTTAGGAACAAAAGCAGAAATGCCACTTATTTCTGGCTATGGAGTGGCAATAGGTTATTTAGGTACAATATTTGGGTTACTCGTTTATTTATATGTTGGCAGTAGTGATTTCCATCGTGCATTTATTCCAACAGCAATTTTATACTTATTATTTTCTTTGCCATTATTTTTTATTAATAAAGATACACCGATTCCTAAAGCGCAGCGCAAGACCATTAAGTTTATTGATGGCTATAAAGAGATCATCCAAACTTTTAAGGATATGAAACAATATAAAGCGATTTTTACTTTTATGATTGCTTACTTCTTTATAAATGATGCCATTGCTACGACTATTGCCATGATGGCTATTTATGCTACTACGATTGTTGGCTTTACTTCTGGTCAATTTATCATTCTCTATCTAGTATCTACGGTGTCTACAATTATTGGCTCGCTAGCATTTGGCTACATTACGAAAGCCATAGGAGCTAAACGAGCAATTACTATGGTAGCACTATTTATGATTATCGCTTTAGTCTTTGCCGTCTTTGCTACGGAACAATGGATGTTCTGGATTGCTGGTAGTATGTTTGGCATTTCGTTAGGTTCCATGTGGGTAACATCTAGAACCTATATAATTGAACTATCACCGAATGAGAAGCGAGGACAATTTTTTGGTTTGTTTGCTTTTTCGGGGAAAGTATCATCAATAATAGGACCAGCTGTCTATGGAACGGTCACATTATGGATGAAGGATTACGGTACTTTAGCAAGCCGTGTTGCATTGTCTACATTAATTTTGATGACCATAATTGGTTTATTGGTTCATCTAAAAGTTAATGATAAAAATGGAAATAGCAAGTAGGAGAAATGTAGCGCCTATGATACAATTGAATTATTAATAGAAGTTGAACAGAAAGGAGCGGGGTTGCTTTGGAACATAAAGGAATCTTATTAGAAAGTGGCACAAATGAGCTAGAAATCGTTGAATTTGAAGTAGCTAACAATAAATTCGGAATTAATGTTATTAAAGTTAAAGAAATCATTCAACCAATTCAAGTAACATTTATTCCACACGCGCACCCGCATGTAGAAGGAATTATTCAATTACGGGGTGAGGTATTGCCTGTAGTTGATATGCTAAGAGTGTTGGGTATTCAAAATGCAGTACGTAATCCGCAACAAAAATATATTGTTGCAGAATTTAATAAACAACGCGTTGTATTCCATGTAGACAACGTAACGCAAATTCACCGTATTTCATGGGATCAAATCGAGAAACCTTCAGATATGTATCAAGGTGGTACTTCACAGGTTATCGGTGTCATTAAGCAAAATGAACAAATGATTTTATTACTTGATTTTGAGAAAATTATGGTGGATATTAATCCTGATTCAGGGATTAGTGTCGATTCCGTAAAAAAACTTGGGAAACGCGATCGCTCAGAAAAGCGTATTTTAATCGCTGAAGATTCTCCTTTACTACGTAAATTATTATTCGATACGATGAATGAAGCAGGCTATGTGAATGTTGAATTCTTCGAAAATGGTCGTGATGCTTATGATTACTTAGAATCCCTAGCGAAAAGTGGTAATGATGTAACGGAGCATATTCAATTAGTTGTAACGGATATTGAAATGCCACAAATGGATGGGCATCATTTAACACGAAAAATTAAAGAACATCCAGACTTACAAAAGCTACCTGTTATCATCTTTTCAAGTTTAATTACGGATGACCTTCGTCATAAAGGTGACCAAGTAGGGGCAGAGGACCAAATTAGTAAACCGGAAATTGCAGAGCTTATTTTACGCGTAGATCAACTTATCTTATAAAGTTGGAGAAAAAGATACTTCACAATTTTAATAATTGGTATCCTGAAAGAATATTAATAAACAAAAGAAAGTCGGATACCTTTTAGGTTCCGACTTTTTTGTATAGATTAAGGTATTTCTAACACATGATAATAAAACATAGAAGATTTTCCGCGTAAAGGAAGTGTATTATTTGGATGATTTGAAAACGGCTATTATTGATATAGGCTCGAATACCATTCGTTTAGTTCTTTATCAGTATGATAAAGAAGAGGGACTTCGTGAGCTTGGGAATATTAAAACGGTTGCTCGTTTGCGTACTTATTTGCAACCATCAGGTGAAATGTCTGAAGAGGGCATCCAGGTACTAACTGAAACCTTATTAACCTTTAAAGCGATGCTCGATGATTTTGAAGTTGTCGATGTAAAGGCTGCCGCCACTGCAGCAATTCGCCAGGCTTCGAATAGAGTGAAAATTATTACTTTAATGAAGGAACGGACAGGCATTCAAATTGAGCTGTTGTCTGAGGAAGAAGAGGCATATTACGGCTATGTTGCTGTAGCACATTCCATAGGTACGCGATCGGCAGTGACCATTGATATTGGTGGTGGCAGTACAGAAATAACACTCTTTGAAAATAAGCAGCTAAAAAAAACACATAGTTTTCCATTTGGCACTGTTTCTTTAAAGCAGCGTTTTGTGAAAGGTGACATTTTGAACAGCAGTGAAAAAAAAGAACTCATTGCGTTTGTGAAGGAGCAGTTCACATCACTTCCTTGGATTCAACAGGTGGGTTTGCCGATAATTGCTATTGGCGGTAGCGCGCGAAACATTGCTCAAATTCACCAACAACAGCGTGAATATCCTATCGCAAGTGTGCATGGCTACGAAATGCCAAAGCAGGATTTAGAGAAGCTAAGTATGTTTCTAGGAAATTTAAGCTTTAATGAATTGAAACAGTTAGATGGACTATCCTCTGACCGTGCCGATATTATTGTGCCAGCATTAGAAGTTTTCCGTGTACTAATGGAGGTTGTAGGTAGTGAAGTGTTCCAGCTAACGAAAAAGGGACTACGTGAAGGACTTATTATTCACCGTATTTTACAAACTGATGAAAGTGCTTTTGATAAGTACAATGTATTTGAGGGAAACGCCAGACGGCTAGCAAGGCAATATGGGCGTACCGAGGCTGAAGTTGATTATTTAATGCATTTGGCAGATCAATTATACCGTGAGTGCTGCCATTTAAGTTATTTGCCATTTGACGTTGCTGATTTGCAATTAGTAAGGAAAGCAGCAAAGGTATTTAATATTGGAGAATATATTGAATTAAGCTCTGCTAGCCAACATACTTTTTATTTAATTGCCAATCAGTCTATTGATGGCTTGAATCATAAAGAACGTGTAAAATTAGCACTTTTAGCTTCGTATAAAAATAAAGATTATTATCAGCGATTCGCCGCACCATTTACGGAATGGATAAGTCGTGAAGAATATCGAAAAATACGTGATCTTGGTGCACTTTTAAAATTTGTCTATTCATTAAACGTATCAAAACGCAATATTGTACATGCAATTGAGATGCATAAAAGAGAAGGCTTTGCACAACTTGACGTCTATGTGAAAAATAATGCTGCTGCTGAAAAATATCAAGCAGATCGACATAAAAAGCATCTAGAGCGCACATTAAAGATACCTATCCAAGTAAATTTTATTGAAGAAGGGTGGAAAAATAATGACAACTGAAATAACGAACGACCGCATATACGAAGAACAACATTCAGAAACACATAGCCGATTACTAGAGGAAATTGCAAAGCCCCAATATTATAATAATCGGGAATTAAGCTGGCTCGCTTTTAATGAACGTGTTTTAGAAGAAGCGGAGGATGAAAATAATCCTCTGCTAGAGCGTTTGAAATTTCTAGCAATTTTTAGTTCGAATTTAGATGAATTTTTCATGGTGCGTGTGGCAGGTCTTCAGGATCAGGTACGTGCTGGTTTTCATAAGCCCGAAAATAAATCAGGTTTAACACCGAAAGAGCAACTAGCAAAGATAGCAGAGCGTACGCAAGCTTTAGTACGTCGACAAACTGAAGTATACCGTCATTTAATTTATGACTTGCTACCACAACATAATGTACATATTGCAGATATGAAGGATTTAACAAGTACACAAAAAACGTTCATCAATGAAATGTTTGCTGAAACAATCTTCCCAGTTTTAACACCGGTAGCTGTAGATGCTTATCGTCCTTTTCCGACTCTTCTAGGTAAGACATTAAATTTACTTGTATTATTGGAGCAAGATGAGTCAAATTCAGAAAACCATGAAAGAGTAGCGATTGTTCAAGTACCGTCTGTCTTAGATCGTTATATTAAAGTTCCTTCATCGGATGGAGAAACTGTCGTTGTATTGCTTGAGGATGTCATTGTAGCGCATATTGAAAAACTATTCTATGGCTTTAGTGTTAAGTCAGCACAGGCCTTTCGTTTAACACGTAATGCAGATTTAACGATACACGAAGAAGGCGCACGGGATTTACTGGTGGAAATAGAAAAAGAGCTGAAGAAACGCAAATGGGGTGTAGGAAGTCGTCTCGAAGTGCGTGTAGGGGAAATGAATGATGAGGTACTCGCTTACTTACTAGAGGAATTTGAAATTGAAGAAACGGATGTTTTTCATATTGATGGACCGTTAGATTTAACTTTTATGTTCTCGTTTGTAAAAGGTATTTCTGTAGGGCGTGAGCATTTAGAATACGAAAGTTTTATCCCACAACCACCATTAGATTTACAATCCGATGAAAACATTTTTGAAAAAGCATTACAGCAGGATATTTTTTTCCATCATCCATACGAGTCATTCGTACCGATTGTAGATTTCATCACGGAGGCGGCAGTCAATCCAAATGTATTGGCGATAAAACAAACATTATACCGTGTAAGTGGCAATTCTCCGATTATCCAAGCCTTAAAGTTAGCTGCAGAAAATGGTAAGCAAGTGACTGTTTTAGTAGAGCTAAAAGCACGTTTCGATGAAGAAAATAATGTACATTGGGCGAAGCAACTTGAACAAGCCGGGTGCCTGGTCATTTATGGTATGAATAATTTAAAGACTCACTCCAAAATAACACTTGTTGTCAGCCGTAGAAACGGAAAAATAGAACGCTTTGTACATCTTGGTACAGGGAACTATAACGATGCAACTGCAAAAATTTATACAGATATGGGCATAATAACTTCGGATAAGGAATTTGGCATTGATGCAACGAATTTCTTTAACTATTTAAGCGGGTATACTGAGAAGCCGATCTTTAATCATTTAGTTGTAGCGCCATTTGATATTCGAGATGAATTTATTCGACTAATGGATGAGGAGATTGCTTGCCATAAAAAATACGGTAATGGTTTTATCCGAGCGAAAATGAATTCATTAACGGATAAGGATTTAATGATGAAGCTATATGAAGCATCTATTGCTGGAGTGAAGGTAGAGCTCATTATTCGTGGTATTTGCTGTATTCGTCCTGGCATTCCAGGGATTAGTGATAATATTACCGTAACAAGTATTGTTGGTCGTTTCCTCGAACATTCACGTATTTATTGGTTCCACCACAATGGGGAGAACAAAGTTTATCTATCTTCAGCGGATATGATGACACGTAATATGATTAAGCGTGTTGAAATTTTATTCCCTGTATATGCAAGTGAAGCAAAAGCTCGTATTATTGACAGTATGAACAAGCAATTGGAAGATACGGCTAAAGCACGTATCCAAGACTCGAATGGAAAATATCATTATAAAGAGTTTGACCGAAGCGAGGACCCCATTAATAGTCAGGAGATTTTTTTGAAGGATGCACTCAAGCCAACGCTAGATGAAGAATAACTTACATTTTGGATATTGAATTTAGCAAACACGCTACTTAGTGAGGGATATAATGAAAAAAAATAACGAGAATGTAGCGCAATTTGCAAGCTATCATCAAGTGATACAGCTCAATCCATTTGATGCGGTCGTATGCTTGAGGAAAATTAATACAAAAGCGTATGAAATCGTCGATTATAATGCCAAACTAGCATCTTTTATTGAGCTACAGGATGCAAAAGCTACAAAAGCAAATTGTTTTTTTGGAGAGCAAAGCTGGCAGCAATTATTGAATATATTACACCAGGAATTTAATGTTGTGCGAATGGTAGAACTCCATATGGGATACAAATTAAGAACATTTGCAGTTAGTGTACAACAACTAGAGGAAAAAATTGTCGCGATTATATTACGTGAAGAACAGAACGATTCTAAGCCGTATTTGCAATTTGTTGAACAACATATAAATCCTGTGATAACGACTGATTTACAAGGTCGTATTATTCATCAAAATATTGCTGCTACTTCCCTCTTGCCAGATAAACAAAACTGCTTGATAGGCTTAGATGTTTTTTCATTATTAGAGAGCCAGTATGTAAGCGAATTTAAATTATTATTTTCGAAAACTATTGAGGGTTCAGTATTTGGTATGCCAAAATGTTTATTTCAAGGTCAATTGTTTAGTGATGAACCATTTTATTTACGTACGCATCCAACGTATTATAATGGTGAACTTGTTGGTGTGCATTTATTTGTGAAAGATGCGAATTCGTTTTTGAATGAACAAGAGGCTTTGTATTATCTAGCATTGATGGATGAATTAACGGGTATATGGAATCGCAAGGCGTTTAAAGAACACTGGCTACATCATCTGAACGACAAGAACAATGAAAATAAGCAGGTAGCGCTTATTTTAGTGGATATAGATCGTTTTAAAAAGTTCAATGAATCGCTTGGTGAAGGTAAAGGCGATGAGCTGATGCGAAAGTTTAGCCAAAGACTAAATGAGCTTTGCCACTCAAGATGTTCGCTTTATCGATATAATAGTGATGAATTTATTTTCATACTAAAAGATGCGTCGATAAACAAAATTGAGCATATCGCGAATTCAATTCTAGAGGTCTTAAAACAACCATTCATGATTGATGGTCAGGAATACTTTATTAGCGTCTCAATTGGTATTTCACTAAGCCCAGCGGATGGAAAAGATATAGAAACGCTTGTCCGTAAAGCCGATCAAGCCCTATTTTCAGTGAAAGAGCATGGACGTTCACATTTCCGTTATTATCGAGAAGATATGACAAATGTTTTCCCGAATGAGGCATTGATGGAGGCGCACTTACGCCGTGCTATCGAATTTAATGAATTAAGTATTCATTTACAGCCTCAAATGGATTTAAACAATAATAGTATAAATAGCTTCGAGGCGTTATTACGGTGGAATAATCGTAAATTCGGCTTTGTATCACCTGCACAGTTTATCCCTATTGCCGAAGCATCAGGCTTAATAATAGAGATTGGAGATTGGATTATTGATGAAGTGTGTCGCTATCAAAAAGAGTGGCATAAGAAAGGCTATCGACCTGTGCGAATTGCCATTAATATTTCGCCTAAGCAATTTAGAAAAGAAAACTTTGCGCGAAAAATTAAAGCAACTTTAAAGAAATATAATGTGTCACCTGAATTATTAGAAGTGGAGATTACGGAAAGCTCTATGACAAATGTCCATGAAACGTTTTCAATATTAACGGAATTGAAGCAGTTAGGCGTTTTTGTTTCAGTGGATGATTTTGGGACTGGCTATTCGTCACTTAGCTATTTAAAACGTTATCCAATTGATATTATTAAAATAGATCAGTCATTTATTGCCGACATTGAAAAAGACGATAAAAATGAAGCAATAATTAAGGCGATTATTTCCATGTCCCATAATCTAGGGTTAGAGGTTATCGCAGAGGGTATTGAAGAGCCATCACAAGTTGCCTTTTTAAAACGACATCAATGTCAAAAAGGACAGGGCTATTTTTATAATAAGCCATTGCCCGTAGAATCTATAGTGAAAAAATATTTTGTAAGTTAACACACATAAATAAAAACAGTAGCACTTCACTAGGCATTTTGAGTGAGTGCTACTTTTTTATTTTATTTCACTTCGTTTAAGGAAAAATGATGTTTCTAGGAGTTATTTTGAAGCTTCAACTTTCATTCCATTTAATACAACTGCTGTAAATTGTGCCATCTCCGCTACTAAATCAAAATCTTCATTATGAATTAACCAATCATACACATTTGCGCGCATACAACGCTGTATAATGGTTTGCATTTGTGTCGCTTGGAAGTCTTGACGAAACTCCCCAAGTTTAATGCCTTCTTCAATATAAATATTAAGGATTTGGAAAATTTTACGCTGATGACTAATTAAATAATGGTCTTTTTCCACTTGGTTGGTCATTGCAGCAGTATATACTGTCCGCAATAAATCTTTTCCAACAACATTTGATAAATATAGCATTTGTTCTCTGTAAAGCAAAAGTATTTTTTCGCTTGCAGGCAAATGGCCTTCAATATTTTTCTCCACGGTGCTATAAAAACTATCAAGCTCTTTAAATTTTTCTAAAATAACATCGTATTTAGAAGGAAAGTGTGTATAGAATGTCCCTTTTGATACATTACATGCCTTTGTAATCTGTTCAACTGATACATGCTCAAATCCATGTTTATTAAATAAATCGAGCGATGTTTTTAGTAATTTTTCCCGCGTTTCCAATGCTTTTCTTTGGCGAGCTGTTAATGAATTCATACTCCTTTTCCTCCAAATATAGATATACTATAATAATTTTCATGTTATTTTTTCTGAAAATAGAAAATTTTTAATTGACGAGATAGATTGAGTTTGATTATGATTTAAATGACAGTTGACCGCAGTCAATGACTGCGGTCATCCAATGTATCTCGTTATTAATGTTACGACAAAAAAATAAAGTTGGCTAGTGTATCATCCAGCTTAATTTGCGAATTTTTAAGAAACGGGGGAAGTCTAATGAAAGAAAGATTAGGGTTTATCGGCCTAGGGAATATGGGTTTACCAATGTCGATAAATTTACTACGTGCAGGTTATGAGGTGTATGGTTACGACACAAATACTAAAGCAATGGAGCAATTCATTGCAGAAGGTGGAGTCGGTCTAGCAACTTCACAGGATGTCGTTAAACAAAGTGGTGTTATTATGACTAGCCTGCCGACACCGCAAGTAGTCGAGCGTGTATACAAAGCAGAAGATGGGATTTTACAACATGCAAAGCAAGGAAGTTTACTGATAGACTTCAGTACTGTAAATCCACAATTAAATGATTCGCTACATAAAGAAGCGCAATCATTAGGGTTACGCTACCTTGGGGCACCTGTAAGTGGGGGCGTCATTGGTGCTATTCATGCAACGTTAACAATAATGGTAGGTGGAGAACAAGAAGCTTATCAAAGTGGGTCTGGAATTTTCGGAATAGTTGGAAAGAATATTTATCACCTTGGTACTTCTCCGAGCATCGGTACCCGCATTAAATTGCTGAATAATTTAATGATCGGATTCTATACTGAGGCAGTAGCAGAAACAATCGTTTTAGAGGAAGCTATGGGTATCAAGTCCGATATGCTCTATGAAGTGTTAAGTAATAGCTATGGTCAAAGTCGTATTTATGAACGCAATTACTTGGAATATATGAAAAATGAAAACTATCAACCTGGTTTCTCAACAAATCTTTTATTAAAAGATTTGAAGTTAGTCAAAACCATGGCAGATGAAGCAGGCGTTCCGCTTCGTATTGGTGAACAATTAGTGAATCTTTACAGTGATCTATCAACAGAGGGCTATGGAGAAAACGATATGTCAGCTGCTTATTTAAGTTTAAAAGAAAAATGTAAAATCAAACAACTTTAAAGGGGGACAATAATATGACAACAGCACAAGAAGTTAAAACATTAAGTCATTTCATCGGTGGTGAAATGACTGAGGGGAAAAGTGGTCGTTACGGTTCGGTATATAATCCAACAACAGGTGAGATTATCGCAAAAGTACCACTAGCAAGCGTAGAAGAGACACGTGGGGCCATTGCAAAAGCACAGACAGTATTCCCAAAATGGCGGGATACATCAGTTTCTAAACGTACGGAAATCGTATTAAAATTCCGAAATTTGATCACTGAAAATATGGATGAATTATTACAAATTATTTGTAGAGAAAGCGGTAAAACAGTAGAAGATGCGAAAGGTGAGATTACACGAGGACTTGAATCTGTGGACTTAGCAATCGGGGCACCTCATTTAGTAAAGGGTGAGTACTCTGTAGATGTTGGTGGTCAAATAAACGCCTATTCAGCTAAATATCCACTAGGGGTTGTAGCAGCTATTTCACCATTTAACTTCCCGATTATGGTGCCATTAGCGCAAACAAGTATGGCAATTGCTGTAGGGAATGCTGTTGTTTTAAAAGCTTCTGAACGTGTACCAATGACCTCATTATATGTGAGCGAATTATGGAAAAAGGCAGGCTTACCAGCTGGCATTTGGACAGTTGTAAACGGTGATAAAGATGCAGTAAATGAAATTTTAGAAAACCCATCCGTACAAGCAATTTCTTTTGTAGGATCGACACCGGTGGCTAAGTACATTTATGAAACAGGTTCAAAATACGGTAAACGTGTTACTGCGCTTGGTGGTGGTAAAAACAATATGGTCGTAATGCCCGATGCAGATCTTGAACAAGTAGCCAACGCATTTATTGGTGCTGCTTACGGTGCAGCTTCTCAACGTTGTATGGCAATATCTACAATTATGCCTGTTGGGCAAGGCACTGCAGACCGTCTTGTTGGTATTCTAAAGGATAAAATTTCTGCATTAAAAGTGGGTTCATATACGGAGCCTGATACTGATTTTGGACCAGTGATTTCCCAACAATCCAAAGATGCGATTTTAGCGGCAATTGATCGCGGAGAGTCAGAAGGTGCAACTGTTGTATGTGACGGTCGTGACTTAGATATTGTCAAAGAATCAAAAGGATTTTTTGTCGGTCCAACATTACTGGATAATGTGAAACCAGGTATGGAGATTTATGAACAAGAAGTGTTTGGTCCAGCTCGTAATATTGTACGTGTCGATTCATTGGATGAAGCGATTGAACTAATCAATCAGCATGAACTTGGAAATGGTGTGACAATCTTCACAAACGATGGCTTTGCGGCTCGTAAATTCACTACTGAAATTGATGTTGGAATGGTTGGCGTAAATGTACCAATTCCGATTCCAGTGGGTTATCACAACTTTGCTGGATTTAAAGGGTCTCGTTTTGGCGAAGGTCATATGTTTGGTCCAGACCAAGCACGATTCTTTACAAAAACGAAAACCGTTTCCGAACGCTGGATGACAAGTAATGCATCCACTTCATCAACATTTGCATTCCCAAGTAATAACGACTAACTAATAGAAGAAGCTGTAACTCTTAAATCAATGAGTACAGCTTTTTTTCAAAGGCTATTTTAAGCTTGGATGTTCCATCATTATTCCTATCGTTGGTACGATTATTGCAATACTACTATTTTCACTTGGTATGTAGGAGGGACAAAATGTGAATGGAAAAACAGTGTTTATTACCGGCGCAGCACGTGGAATAGGGTTATCGTTAGCACAAGCTTTTGCTGAGCAAGGAGCTAATGTTGTGATGACGGATATAAATGAAGAACGCTTGACCGAGGCAGTTGGACAAAATCCTCGATTAACTGCATATACATGTGATGTAACTGATGAACAGAAGATACGTGAAGCTATAGACTTTACCATACAAAAATTCGCGACCATAGATATTTTAGTGAATAATGCAGGATTCCAACATGTTTCTTACATCGAGGATTTCTCGACAGATACATTTGAATTAATGCAAAAAGTAATGCTTACTGCCCCATTTGTCACGATGAAATATGCCCTGCCATATATGAAGAAAAATAAATTTGGCCGCATTATTAATATGGCGTCCATTAACGGAGTTATTGGTTTTGCAGGGAAGGCAGGGTACAATGCAGCCAAACATGGGGTAATAGGTTTAACGAAAGTGGCCGCGCTTGAGGTAGCAAATGAAGGCATTACTGTAAATGCCATTTGTCCGGGGTATGTTGATACAGAATTGGTCCGTAATCAGTTTACTGATTTAGCTAAGACAAGAGGGATCAAGGTAGAAGACGTACTTGAGCAAGTACTTTATCCACTAGTTCCACAAAAGCGCTTGTTAGATGTTTCTGAAATTACGGGACTAGCGCTCTATTTAGCGAGTGATGTGGCACAAGGTTTAACGGGTCAGGCAATTGTATTGGATGGCGGTTACACTGCACAATAGGTAAGGGGGAGACGTTATGATTCAAACTAAAACAATTTTCACAGTAAATTCTCCAGGAACGATGATTTATGGGCGAGATGCTTTTGAAAAAGTAGGGGTAAATGCAAAAAAATTAGGGACGAGAGCATTGATTGTCAGCGATCCAATTATGGATAGCTTAGGATTTGTCAATCAGTGCAACTCTTTATTAAAAACGCAAGGATTGGAAGCGGTTTCGTATATAGGGGTATCATCTGAGCCAATTGATTCGTTTGTAACAGAAGGGCTTGAGCTTTTGCAAGCACAGGAATGTGATGTCATCATTTCTCTAGGTGGTGGAAGCTGCATTGATACAGCGAAAGCCATTGCAGTGGTTGCGACAAATGGTGGCTATATTGGCGACTATATGAAAATGCAAAAGCTTGCTGATAAAACACCGATTCCACATATCGCCATACCAACAACTGCCGGTACAGGATCTGAGGCAACGGATGTAACGGTCATTACAAACACGTCGAATGAAGTAAAAATGATGATTAAGCAACCAGCATTTATGCCAACTATTGCAATTGTCGATCCTATTTTAACAATCACTTCACCACAAGCAATAACAGCGGCAACTGGCGTTGATGCATTGAGTCATGCAATTGAAAGTTATTTATCTCGCTTAGCACATCCATATTCTAATGTACTTGCGCTATCAGCGATGGAGTTAATCGTCAATAACATACTGAAAGTTTATGAGCATGGGGACGATATTGATGCCCGTGAGGCCATGTCACTTGGTTCCATGCAAGCAGGCCTATCGTTCTCAAATGCTTCTGTTGCCTTAGTTCACGGCATGTCTCGTCCGATAGGGGCGCTATTCCACGTTCCTCACGGTATATCTAATGCGATGTTACTACCAGCAGTCTTAGAATACTCAAAAGATGCCTGTGTAGATCGATTAGCAGACCTTGGAAAATTTTTTAATAAAGAAGGACAGTATTTCACGCCAGAAGAACTTGCGGATTTAGCGATTGTTTCGATAAAGGAAATGTGTAAAATAATGAATATTGGTAATTTACAACAATGGGGTATTGAAAAAGATGCCTTTTATGAGGCCATTCCAAAAATGGCTGCAGATGCAATTGCAAGTGGTAGCCCTGCTAATAATCCGAAAGTGCCAACGCATGAGGAATTAATAGAGCTCTATAAAATTGCTTACCATTATGAATTTTAGAGCGTTTTACATGACGAGATATTCGATGATTGAATCATTGAATATCTCGTTTTTTCTTATTGTTTTTTGGTTCATCACCAAAAGATGTGGTTGATATTTTAAAATGTCATATAAGTTGGCTGGAGCGGGCCAGTGTGACTCCTAGGGGATTATGCTCCTGGAGCGAGCAACATAGAGGAATGAAGGCTAAAAGCATCACGTCCTGTGATAAAGCCTTCGTGACCAACATCCTATTGCCCCAAACGGCTCATCGGGCTCCCCCAGGAAAGCACAATGGCAGAGCAGAAGTCAATCACAAGTTATGGTGAAGCGCGCCTGTTTTTAAAAAAACAAAAATGGGATTTTGTAGAATTAATATGACATTTTCGAGAAAATATAGTAGAATTTATGAATGGGTATTCATTTTTACAAAGGGGGAATAGTATGTTGCAGGGGAAAACAATACTTATTACTGGTGGCTCAAATGGGATGGGGCTTTATATGGCGAAGCAATTCGTTACAGAAGGGGCAAATGTCGTTATTACAGGCCGCAATGAAGAGCGTTTGATAGAAGCTAAAGAATATATATTAACGGCAGGCACAACAATCGAAACATTCCAAATGGATGTACGAGTGCCAGAACATGCAGAAGCAATGGTCGCATTTGCAGTCGAAAAATTTGGACAAATTGATGGGCTTGTGAATAATGCAGCTGGCAATTTTATAGTGCGAGCAGAGGATTTGACGCCTAACGGTTGGAAGGCAGTAGTTGATATCGTATTAAATGGGACCTTCTATTGTTCATCAGCAGTTGGTAAGTATTGGATTCAGAATAAAATAAATGGTTCTATTCTTAATATGGTTGCAACCTATGCGTGGAATGCAGGCGCTGGCGTTATCCATTCAGCAGCAGCGAAAGCCGGGGTATTATCATTGACAAGAACGTTAGCGGTTGAATGGGGCAAACAATATGGAATTCGTGTTAATGCAATCGCTCCAGGTCCAATAGAGCGCACAGGTGGTGCGGGCAAATTATGGGAGTCGGAAGCGGCAGCTGCTCGTACAATTGATTCTGTACCATTGGGAAGAATTGGGACACCTGAGGAAGTGGCTGATCTCGCAACATTTATGATGTCTGATAAGTCCCGTTATATGAATGGTGAATGCGTTACACTTGATGGTGGACAATGGCTAAATCAATACCCATTTTAATCAATAAATTTTTTGCATAATGAAGAGCTGGGTTGACGCATACTAAGGATAAAGAAAGGAGTCTTGCCTTATGGGTATGTGGTTAATACCAGCTCTTATTGCGATAACCATCATTTCTGTCATTTCCTTCGTTTCCACTTTACGTATTGCCAAAATGACAACGGAACGAAAATCAGAAAAAGATACACCAATTTCAGAAACTGTTGAAGAATATGCAACAATGCTGAATCCAATTGTTTGGGTGTATGCTATCTTCTTACTTTTTTTAGGCATTGTTATCTTTTACTATTGGAGTCAGGCAGGGTATTAAAAGTATGATTTAAAGCGACAGTATCAAATTTGCGTGAGCGAATTTGATACTTAGTTTTGTTCAAAATGCTAAAAAAATTCATCGTTCTTCAAAAACTCTTCTCGACCTTGTCGTGGTCATATCAGGAAAATTTATGATATGATAAAAGGGAAGCATCCTGTTCTGCAAAGCAAGGACAGAAAAGGAGAAGAAGTTCATGATTTCAACTAACAGCAAAGACTTATTAGCAATGCCAATTAGTGAATTTGTTATTTCATCCGAAAAGGTTGCACATGTACAAATTGGGAATAGTGCCGAACATGCACTCCTTGTACTGACACGTACAGGGTATTCTTCAATACCTGTATTAGATTTGAAATATCGACTTCAAGGGTTACTCAGTATGAAAATGATTACAGAAGCAATTTTAGGGCTCGAACATATTGAATATGAAAAATTACCTGATATAAAAGTTGATACGATAATGGATAAAAACATAGCTGTTATCAAGCTGAAAGATACATTTCAACGTGCATTAGATTTAGTCATAAATCATGCCTTTTTATGTGTAGTGGACGAAGAAGGTACTTTCGCAGGAATTTTAACGAGACGTGTTATATTAAAACAGTTAAAAAAATATATTTATAAAACAGAAAAGTAGTTTAAGAGGGGACTCAGGTGCAAATCGTGAGGCCCCCTTTGCTTGTATATTGGAGGTTTAGGTAATTGATGGCAACGGAAGCAGAAATATTGAAAATTTTAGCGGAGGAACGCAATATGCGAAAAGCAGCCGAGCGGTTGTTTTTATCGCAGCCAGCGCTTTCTCAACGGTTGCAATCGATTGAAAAAGAATGGGGTGCACAGCTTTTTATTCGTTCGCAGAAGGGACTTACTGCGACACCAGCAGGAGAACTAGTTATCGCTTATGCGATTGATATGCTCGCTAAAAAAGAAGAAATTTTTGAAACGATTCAATCATTAACAACAAAAGTAAACGGGACACTCAAAATTGCTTGTGCTTCAATTGTTGGGCAAAATTGGCTGCCTAAAATATTAAAGGATTTTGTGACCAAATATCCTGAAGCAAAAATTTCGCTTATGACCGGCTGGAGCTCGGAAATTGTGAAAGCATTGTATGAGGGTGAGGCGCATATTGGCATTGTACGCGGGCAGGTCGATTGGAAGGGGGAAAAGATACATCTTTTCCGTGACACCCTTTACTTAGTAGATCAAGAATTGAAAACCATTGAAGATGTGCTTACGACAAATCGACCATTTATTCAATTCAAAAGTGACTCGAATTATTATCAGGAAATTCAACAATGGTGGCAACGACATTTTGCATCTAATCCGAGACGACAAATTTTGGTGGATCAAATTGAGACATGTAAACAGATGGCGTTAAATGGAATTGGCTATGCAATTCTTCCTTCCATTACATTAAATGAGCATGATGGCATCAATAAAATTGCGCTCACTAACAATGAAAAAGAATTTGGTTTAACACGTGATACATGGTTAATAGGCTACGAATCTTCTTTTGAGCTGCGTCAGGTAGAGGCTTTTGTAGAAGTCGTACAAGACCATGCGCGTTGCTTATTTGATTATACAAAATAGGACATAGCTGAGCGGGGCAGCCCCAAGTGATTTATGCATCACTTTTGGGATTGCCCTTTTTCTTGTTGACTTATTTAAATCTTAAGAGTTTATGAATATTCATGAAGATATCATAAGAAATGGAACAAAATGCAATTTAAATCGTATAATTATGTAATCATCGATATGTTAAGTAAAAGGGGTTGAGCTTTTTGAAAAAAACGAATATAACGGCACTTATTTTACTATTTATGCTTGTTATGAGCTTTATGCTACCAGCTTCACAGGCTAGCGCCGCACCAACTTTAGAAGTGCAGGCGAAAGCAGGAATGGTAGGAAAAGCAAAATATGAATCTGTTGTGCCGCTACAAGTAACAGTGAAAAATAATGGTGCTGATTTTTCAGGGGACATGGCAATTAATGCCTTGAGTTCCTACGAGGCTGCATCAGCACTTGTACTGCCACTCGATATAGCAGCAGGTGAAGAAAAAACATTTGAGCTATATTTGGATGGACTAGCAGACTATAGCTATTCAGATGCAGATTTGTTTGCCTTTTATGAGGGGAGCATTGAAAAAGGGAAGAAGGTTGCTTATAAAGGAACAAAACGTTTACAAGCAAACTTTTTAGATCCATCAGCTACATTTATCTATACTTTAACGGATAAAAGCGATCGCTTATCTGCTTATTTGCGTTTATCACAATTTATTTCTTCAAGTGATGTTGAAATTTTTAATTTAAATCAAATAAAAGAGTTTACTTTGCCTGAGGATGCACAAGGTTATGCGATGGCGAATATTATTGCTGTCGATGAAATTTCTATTGCCGATTTATCTCAAAATCAACAAGAAGCTTTATTGAAATGGGTACAGGACGGCGGTACTTTACTGCTTGGAGCGTCTGATCAAGTAGATACAACTGCGGGCATTTTTAAAGATTATTTACCACTTACATTATCACAACAAATGAAGACCGTTTCAGCAGCTAGCTTAACAAAATTATCAGGTGGGGGTATTTTTTCAAAGGATATTTCCGTCTATGCATCAACAGATAATGAAGGAAGCGTTGCTGTTTTAAAAGAAAACGATACAACGCTAGCAGCAAAGAAAAAGCTAGGTAGTGGGGAAATTGTGCAAACAACGTTTTCATTAGGAGATCAGCCTCTGGCATCAATGGATGGATATGCAGCATTAACTGCAAAAATGTTCAATATCCAATCCTTATCTCAACAAGGGATGAGGCAAGGACAATCAACAATGGATCAAATTTCATATGAACTACGTACAGTTAATGAATTATTCCCATCATTCGAAGTGTCTGTCAGCTACATGTTAATCGTCATCATTCTGTATATTTTAATTATCGGACCTATTCTTTATTTTGTCCTGAAAAAAATGGATAAGCGTGAACATGCGTGGTGGCTAATACCAGCCATTTCAATTGCACTATCAATTGCGCTCTTTATTTTTGGCGCTAAAGATCGTATTGTACAACCACAAGTACAACAATCAGCCTTCTATAAAGTAAATGAGGATAGTAGTGTAAACGGCTACTATGTTGAATCGCTTTTAACGAATCGTAGTGGTGATTTTGTTGTAGAGGCAGATAAAGATACTACTGCACTGGCATTACGTGGTAATAATAATTTCACAGGTACGATGGGCGATTTACATGAAACATCGTATATTAAGGAACACGCTAATGGCTCGACATTAACATTACGAAACTTAAGCTATTGGTCTGTTCAATCATTTGCAGGGAAAACAACCGCAAAAAACATCGGTAAGATGGATGTCGATATTACACTAAAAAATGAAAAGCTCTCTGGGACAATTAAGAATAATTTCCCGTTTACATTAAAGGATGTAACGTTAATCTCAGGTATTAAAGAAGTAAAGCTTGGCGATATCGAGCCGAACGGAACACTTAAGGTGGACAAAGAACTGAAGTCAACGGTTCTGCAAAAGCCATCTTCGTTTAATAGTTACAATTATAATTATCCAGCGAAGAAAGAAGATGTAGACCCTCTTCGAATCGAGCGTATGAAATCACTTGCACTACCTCTTGTAGAAAGTGACAAGCAACCAGTAGTTACGGCTTGGGCAGAACAAGCAATTGTCGGGGTAGAGCTTGAAACAAGTGTTAAAATGTCACCAATTTCTTATTTCATACAGCCATTTGAAGGAAAAGTAGAACTATCAGGACCATTTACCATGAAGCGTACCAACTTCACGTATACAGTGAAGCCACAATCAGCGAATGCCTATTTTGACAAAATAGACGAACAACTAAATAACTGGTATCTATCAGATGGTTTATATGAAGTTACAATGGCCATGCCAGATAATTTTATGGCATCTGTTCAATCATTAAATGAGCTTGTTATTTCAAATAAGGACGTGAAGCGCATGCAACTCGCCATTTGGAATAATGAAACAAGCATTTTTGAGCCGTTGGTTGACACAAAGCAAGTGTTTTCAGAGAATATTGCGCAATACTTAAATGGAAATGGTGAACTGCGTGTACAAATCAAGTTCGGTCCAGACCAAACTGGAGAGCAGACAAGATTGCCAGAAATAGAGCTGAAAGGAGTGGCGAAGGAATGATTGAAATCCGTGATTTAACAAAAAGATATGGCTCCTTTACAGCGTTAGACCATCTAAACTTATCACTTGAAGAAGGGGTTGTGTTTGGCTTTGTTGGTGCCAATGGTGCTGGTAAATCGACAACATTCTCGATTTTAGCAACATTACTATCCCCAACTTCTGGCGATGCCCTCATCAATGGAAAAAGCGTTATCAAGGAACCAAAGGAAGTACGTAAGCAAATTGGCTATATGCCAGATTTCTTTGGTGTATATGATCAACTAAAAGTCGATGAATATTTAGATTTCTATGGTGCAAGTTATGGCATTGACGCAACACAACGAAAAGTCTTAATTCCACAGCTGTTAGAGCTTGTGAATTTAACGAATAAACGTTATGACTATGTAGATTTACTATCACGAGGAATGAAGCAACGTTTATGTCTGGCACGTGCCTTAATCCACGATCCTAAAGTATTGATATTAGATGAGCCAGCATCAGGTCTTGATCCAAGGGCCCGCGTAGAAATGCGTGATATTTTAAGAAATTTAAAATCAATGGGGAAAACCATTCTAATCTCCTCACATATTTTGCCTGAACTTGCAGAAATGTGTGATGAAATCGGGGTTATTGATAATGGTAAACTCATCGCCCATGGGAATGTTGCAACGATTCAAGCGCAATTACAGGGAGAAAAGCGCATTGTCATAAAGATCGCGGAACGTTTAAGCGAGGTACGTGCATTTTTAGAGGAAGATCCTCTTATTTCATCCATTGATGTTATGGGCAATCGCTTAGAAATAGCCTTTAATTATCGAGGAACAGATACGGAACAAGTGTCACTACTGAAAAAAGCAATACTTGCAGATTTACCAATTTACGCATTAAGTGAAGTAGAAAAGGATTTAGAGGATGTCTTTATGGCGATTACGAAGGGAGCGGACAATCAATGATGGAGCGATTTTATAATCCGGTACTCGTAAAAGAATTGAAGTTACGCTTCCGTTCTTTTAAAAGCTTTTCAGGTTTGATGTTTTATTTAGCGGTTATTTGTATTTTTATCGCAGGTTTTCTACTACTGACAACAGAATTTACAGGCAAGGGTTTCTTTAGACCAGAAACAAGTTTTATGATGTTTGCTGTATTAACAATTTTACAAATGGCATTGGTTCTCTTTATTACACCGAGTTTGACAGCTGGCGCAATCAGTAGTGAACGTGAAAAACAAACATTAAATATTTTACTGACAACAACACAAAGTTCCACACAAATTGTGATTGGAAAATTATTTTCGTCGGTGGCATTTTTAGTATTAATGCTTATCGCCGGGCTACCATTGTATAGTTTAGTGTTTTTGTTTGGTGGGGTATCACCTTCCCAATTAGTCTCTATCTTTTTATTTTATTTAGTGACGGTCATTGCTATAGGTAGTATCGGGGTTATGTTCTCAACAATTACGAAAAAAACAATAGTTGCGATGATTGCTACGTACGGATCGATTATCTTTTTAGGTGGGATCACAGCATTTTTCTTCTTTTTAACAATGGCCTTCCATCAAATGGGGAATGCCATAGGGACGGGGACTTCCTTTATGACTTATTTCTGGGCTTCTATAAACCCAGGAGCATTAATGTTGACACTTATTTCCCCAGAGATGGGGGATGCTTTAGCAGAGCTTTCAGGTGTTGAATTACCAGTGTGGATTACCTATTTACTAGTTTATATTGTCATAATTGTACTTAGTTTAACAATTGCCATTAAAAAATTACGTGCCAACATGAAAAGTAATCGATGAGGAGGAAACTTTATGGAGCGTCGTAAGCAATTACAAAAATATATACAACGTGCAAAAACGAGTTTAACACTCGAAAGAAGCATTCCTATTGCACAGTACGGCTTGTTTTTGGCATTGCTCTCGAGTGCTTCACTCATGCTCGTTTCAAGGCTATTTGTCTGGCCGTATTACCGTCAAACGGCACTAGCTGTCTTTCTAGTTGGGATAATTGCGGCAATCGTCTTGATGTGGTGGAAGCGTGCGAGAGCGAAAGAGGCATTACACACTCTTGATCATTATTTCTCGCATAATGAACTGGTGACAGCTTTGTCATTTAAAGAAGATGAAGATCCATTGGTGCAATCACTACTTGCAAAAGCAGTTCAAAAGGCAGAAAAGGCGTTCTCTGAATTTAAAGTAAGAAAGAAAGCTTTGTTTCGACCTAAAGCATGCATTGGATTATTTGTAACAGGTGTTGTTTTAGCGATGCTCTATATGTTCCCAGCTACCACGCAGATTGAAGCTATAGAGGTAGAAAAAGAAAAGGCAGTCATCGAGGACATAAAAAAAGAAGTTGCGAAGTTAGAAAAAAAAGCAGAAACAAAAGAAGTGAAAGAGCAGTTAAAAGAATTGCAAAACAAATTAAAAGATGCAGATACAGCTGAAGAGGCGCTACGTGATGTCGTGAAGAAACAGAAAGAACTTGCGTTAAAGGAACAACAATTAAAGGATAAACAAACGGCTAATGAAGATAGTGCAACTGAGGGTCAAGGTCTATCCGAAGAAGAAATTGAGCAATTGAAGGAACTTGCTCACATGCAACAGGGTTTAACGCAAAATGCGAATACTACTCAAACGGCAATGAGTAAGCTCGGGAAGCCAGCAAGTAATTCATTACAAAACGCCATTGCGAGTGCTAATAATGCAAATAACAATCAGCAAAACAGTTCCAGTTCGAATACGGGCCAAAAACCTGCTGGAAATGCGCAGTCTAATAATCAACCAGGTCAACAGGGACAAAATAATTCGCAAAGTGGCAATCAGCAGGCGCAAGGGTCTAGTCAAAGTAATCAACAAGGACAGGGCCAAGGACAAGGTCAGGGCCAAGGAAAAGGACAAGGACAAGGACAAGGTCAAGGGAGTGGTCAGGGTGGTCCAGGTTTAGGAACTGGTGCTGGGTCCGGACAGGGCGGACGAAATCTATTAACGATGCCTGATCGGCTAGGGGGTTCAAGTGAAACCTCTGTAGATGGAGGAGCATTAGGAGACGGCTCACATGTTTCGGAGCAGCAAGGAAATGGCCCCATTACAAAAGGTTCGATACGTCCATATGATGAAGTGATAGGCGCATATAAAGATAGCTATTTAGAAAGCTCAGAGCGTTTACAATTACCGAAAGATTTACAAAATGTCGTGCAATCTTATTTCACGTCAATTGAGTCGCAGTAGGAGGAAAAGAAATGGCATTTACAGAACAACAGTATGTTGAAATGAGTACGAATTTACAACAAGTAAAAGAAGAAATCCATCGTTTTATAGTTGGTCAAGAGGAAGCGATAGATTATACATTATATGCAGTTCTGGCAGATGGTCATGCGCTGTTAGAGGGACTACCAGGCTTAGGGAAAACAATGCTAATTCGCACCATTTCTGAGGTGTTGGATTTATCCTTCTCACGTATTCAATTTACACCAGATTTAATGCCTGCAGATATTACGGGGACGAGCATGATTGAGCGAACAACAGATGGCAAGCAACAATTCACTTTCCAGCCAGGGCCAATTTTCAGCCAAATGGTCTTAGCAGATGAGATTAACCGAGCAACTCCAAAAACCCAAAGTGCACTGCTTGAGGCAATGGGCGAAAAAACAGTTACAATTTTAGGAGATACGAAAAAAATGGCTAAACCATTCTTCGTCCTAGCTACCCAAAACCCCATTGAAATGGAGGGTACATATCCATTACCAGAGGCGCAGATGGACCGTTTTCTTTGCAAAATCCTCGTTCCATATCCAGAGAAGAGTGAACTAATGGAGATTATGAAGCGAACAACTGGCGCACAGGAAATCACCTTACAAAAAATAATGGACACAGAAGGTCTCCTGCTAGCACAACAAATGGTGAAGGAAGTACTTGTAGCAGATGAAATGCTTGAATTTGCAGCGGACCTCGTTGTGGCAACGCATCCTGAAAGAGCGGAAGCAATAGATGAGGTAAAACAATATGCCATGTATGGTAGTGGTCCTCGTGGCTTACAAAGTTTAATAAGGCTAGCAAAAGCTAGAGCACTAATGAATGGACGTTTCCATGTATCAGTTGCGGATATTAAATCCGTAGCGAAGCCTGTACTACGTCATCGTATGCTACTGAACTATGAAGGGGAGGCTTCAGGGAAAACAGCAGATGATGTGATTGACGTAATTTTAGAAAAAGTACAGCAAGGTGTTAGCAGGTGACGCAGAAAATATTATTGCCCGAAGATTGGCTAGCGAAAATTAGTCGCTTCCAAGTGGCGACGGCCTCCAAATTGCGTGGGCAACATAAAGGCTCGCACCGTTCGCAACGTTTCGGGGCATCGCTCGATTTTTCGGATTTTCGCGAATACCACCTAGGCGATGATGTAAGACAGGTGGATTGGAATGTCTTTGCGCGAACCGATAAATATTTCATTAAACGTTTTTTAGATGAGCAAGAGATGCGTGTGCACATTTTATTAGACACTACAAAATCAATGGGGGAGCAAGCAAAATGGACTTTTGCACGGCAAATTGTTGCTTCACTTGGCTTAATGGTACTTGGTCGTGATGACCGATTATCATTTTCGTTTGTTCAAGATGACATGTTGCCACCATTTCGTCGCAAAGGTGCTATGTATCGTCGTGCCTTCTTACAAGTAGTGACTGACATTGACAATGCGACCTATACAAGTAGCTTTGCACAAGGCGCATTAAAAGCAATGCCTAAAGATAGTACAGTGCTATTTATAGTGACAGACGGCCTAGAAACAATCGAAGAATGGGAACAGCTATTGAAAAGATTGCCACGTTTTGCAGGGGATGTGCGCATTATACAAATTGTCACGCAGGAAGAACTTTCTCCGAATTATAGTGGTGATGTTCGTCTACTTGACCGTGAAACGAGTCGTGATGTGAATGTTACGATGTCAGCAAAAGTACTTGATACGTATGAGGCAAGAAGACGTTTACATGAAGAAGAGTTTGAGGCAATTTGTCGACGATTCGGTGTTCGAAAATTACAACTTAAGGTGGAAGATGGACTTCAGCATGCTGTCTTTCAACAATTATTAAAAGCACATTGGATTAGGTGAGGTGAGCCGTATTGGGCTTTAGTCAAATACTTTTTAGCTGGACGGCCATCATCCCGGTCATTGTCCTTCTATATTATTTCTTTCGAAAAAAATATACAGATCAAACCGTGTCATCCACACTCTTTTGGTCAGAAATTATGCAGGAGACACGCGTATCTCCGTACTTAAAGCATTTACAAAAAAATGCGTTGCTCTATTTGCAATTGTTGGCGCTTCTGTTACTTGTACTCGCGCTAATGAATCCATATTTTAAAAAGTCAACGATTGCTGGTGCGCAAACGATTTTCATTGTTGATACGTCTGCTACGATGTTGGCAGGAAAAGAGCAGTCAACATTTGATACGCACAAAAAGAAAATGTTGTCGTTAGTCAATCAGCTTGAAGGAAGACCCGTGACACTGATTACAACTGGTAATACCCCTCAGGCCGTTTTACAGCAAGAAACGAATCCAAAAGATATTGAGAAAGCTGTCCAGGATTTGCAAGTGACATATGAAACCGCACAAATGAACAAAGCACTTGATGTGGCGCAAGCTTTTGTCGGTGATACGCCAACATCGATTTATGTCTTTACAGATTCACTCGATAAAAAGCAATTACCCATGGAAAAGGAATCGGTGAAGTGGATTGTACAAGGTTCAACGATGGATTTAACGAATATAGCCATCACACGATTTGCTGCAACAACAGACGGTAAGGCAACGATGGCACTTGTTCAGTTGCAAAATGATACGGTCAAAGAGCACAGTCTGACACTTACGCTACAAAATGCTAAGGGTGAGGACGTTATAGCTGAGAAGGTAACATTGCCAGCAAACGAAGCAGTGACTAAAACGTTTAAAGACTTACCGTTAGTAGATACGATAACTGCTACCATTGATGTGCAGGATGATTATGCCATTGATAATACGCAATCTGTATTGTTACATACGGCCACATCAAAAGTAGTTGTTGATAAAAATATACATCAACTTATTCAAAAGGGATTTCAAACAATTAACAGTGGCGTGAAAATTGTTCCGTCCTTACAAGTGGTAGATAATCCAGATTCTACCGTGGTAACAAATCAAACAACTCTGTTGAAAGAAATGACCAAGCCGATTGTCTTATTTGGACGTGATGATATTGAAAAGGTGGATATGAATGGGGTTGTGAAAACAACGAATGACGCTTTATTTGCATTTAGTGATTTAAATGATATTTATGTAAGTGCAATTTATCCTGCGTTTGATGGCTATAAAACAATTGCCACTGTTGGAGATAAACCATTTATTCAACGTTCAACAGAAGGGGATATCGTCGTGCTAGCAGATATAGCCGATACAGATTGGCCTTTACATCCCTCATTTCCACTATTTTTATGGAGTGTCCAACAACAATTATCGCAATCAAAAGATTCACTTGGAATTTTCTCACCCAATGAGCAGCGCTCAGTTGCATTAGCACAAGGCGAGTGGAATGTTTATTCGCAGGATGATGAGTTTTTATCAACAATCACCAATGGGTTATTAACAGCGCCCATGAAACCAGGCGTCTACACAGCACGTTCAAATAGTGAGGAAAAACGCCTCGTTGTGCAACTCCAGGCACAGGAGCGTGTGCTTGAAAAGGGTACGAGTTATACGCTTGGAGAATTACAAGAAAATGGCAAGGAAGAAGTATCAAAAACTTCATTTGTACCTTGGCTTATACTCATTATTTTAGTATTACTGGTGTTAGAGTGGGAGGTGCAGCGACGTCGTGGATTTACGAATTGATACGCCATTAGCCTTATTGTTATTACTACCATTGGTTGCGTATTTTGTATGGACCTATTGGCGTGAACGTCAACGTCTGAAAAAGAGCCATCTCACTGTACTTAGTATTCGAATGATAGCAATATGTTGTTTAGTCTTTGCACTTGCAGCACCCTATATTTTATTACCAATTAAAGAAGAACAGGTATTGTATTTAGTCGATCGCTCTGCTTCAATGAAGGGTACAGAAGTGGAAATGGCTAGTTTTATTGAGGAAAGTTTACAGGCGAAAAAGGCTGAACAACTTGCAGGGATTTATTCTTTTTCTTCGACGCTACAAACTGAAACGATTTTATCTAATTCATTGAAGGAAGTACCGAAATTTACAGCTATGAAGGAAATGGATCAAACAAATATTGAGCAAAGCCTTCAATTAGCTACTGGTATTGTCAATCCGAAAAAAGCTACAAGGCTGGTCTTATTAACGGACGGGAATGAAACAAAAGGTGATGCATTGGCGTTTGCTACCAAATTAAAAGGCGCCAATATTAGCGTAGATGTTGTGCCATTCAGTCAGTCCGTTGCCAATGATGTATCGCTTAAAAGCTTTGTGACACCACAGGTTGCTTATGTAGGGGAACAACAGCAACTTGTTACTGAGGTGAATGCGACAGCAGCAGGGCAGGGAGAATTATTGCTGTACGAAAATGATGAGCTTATTCATCGAGAGGCAGTGGAACTTGTAGAAGGATCGAATGTGTTTACGTATAAGCATACGGCAACAGCAGAGGGACTAGTCAAATACGAGGCACTTGTACAAGTTGGACAAGATGCAATAATTGAAAATAATAAATTAACGAGTGTCACGATGGTACAAAGTGAGCCACACTTACTGATAGTGAACGGTTATGACACAACATCACCAATTGCCGCGGCACTGGGTACGAAGTCAATTTCCTATGATGTAATAGATGCAAAAAGCTTGCCGAATGAGCTATCGAGTTATTTACAATATAATGCGATAATTTTTGATAATGTACCAGGGCATTTAGTTGGTGAGGCAAAAATGAGCGTTATCGAGCAGGCAGTGAAAAATTTTGGTGTCGGTTTTACAATGGTTGGCGGTGAAAATAGCTTCGGCTTGGGCGGCTATTTTAAAACACCAATCGAAACATTGTTACCTGTTGAAATGGAGATCAAAGGCAAAGAACAATTGCCTTCTTTAGGTCTTGTTATCGTGCTTGACCGTTCAGGAAGTATGCATGGCACAAAGTTAGAACTTGCGAAGGAAGCGGCAGCACGTTCCGTTGAAATGCTGCGTGATGAGGATACGCTTGGATTTATCGCCTTTGACGATCGTCCTTGGGAAATTATTGAAACCGGACCGCTTGGCAATAAGGAAGAAGCAGTCGATACGATTTTATCGGTGACTCCTGGTGGAGGTACGGAGATATATAGTTCACTTGAAAAGGCTTATGAAAATTTAGCCGATCTAAAACTGCAACGTAAGCATATTATTTTATTAACTGACGGACAGTCACAAGCAGGGAATTATGAGGATTTAATAGCAACTGGTAAAGACAACGGGGTTACACTATCTACGGTTGCAATTGGGCAAGATGCAGATGGCCATTTACTGGAATCATTAAGTGAGATGGGTAGTGGACGTTACTACGATGTTATTGATGAACAGATGATACCTTCTATTTTATCACGTGAGACAGCGATGATTTCACGTACGTATATTGAAGACAATCCTTTCTATCCAACAATTTATCATGCATCGGGCTGGAATTCGTTATTTGCAAATGGTGTGCCACAAATGAATGCTTATATAGGTACAACCGCGAAGCAGGGCGCTTCTGTAATCGCGCAAAGCGAGAAGGAAGATCCAGTGATAGCACAGTGGCAATATGGTCTTGGGAAAACTTTCGCATTCACATCGGACTCCACAGGAAAATGGACAGGAGACTGGGCAAGATGGCAGGAATGGGGCTCGTTTTGGCAAACGATCATTTCGCAAATGCTACCAAGCTATAACGATGTTGCCTATGACGTACGTCTAGATACGGATGGTTCTTTTGTGATTACCGACCCGACAAATGAAGCTGCATTTTTAGATATCGTCGCTGTCAATGAAGCGGGTGAAGAGCTGGAGATGCAATTAGAAACAGTATCTGCCTCGCAAGTTCGTGCAACGGTTCAAGCAGAACCAGGTCTTATCTTCTTCCGTATTGCCGATGAAGAACAGGCGATTTATCAGGCAGGTCTAAGTGTACCGTATAGTGCTGAGTATGAATTACGACCTGTCAATGAAAAACTAGTGGAAGAACTTACAAAGCAAACTGGTGGCAATGTGTTAGAGGAACCGCAGGAAGTCTTCCGCGATTTCACACAAAAAGGAGCAGAGCGCCAAAATATTGCAACCTGGCTCCTTTTAGCAGGGATGTTACTATTCTTCATCGATATTACAATCCGTCGTTTTGGCTGGAGTTTCTTAACAAAAGCGAAACAACAAGAGAAGATGGCAGAGGATATACCAAAGCAAGTAGAGGATACAAACGTAGCACAGCTGTTAAAAGGCATGAAGAAACGACATTAACAATTTAATATGCAAAATTTAAAACGCAGTGCAAAATTTAAAATCATTTTGCACTGCGTTTTTGTGTTTAACAATAGACAAGTACTGTCAGCTAATAAAGTGTCATGTTAAAGCTTTTGATAAGTACGGTTTTACGTAGACTGCTGGCAACGATAATTCCAAGGATTGCTCCAATAATACTTGACGTTAAAAAAGCTGGCATGAAAAATAATGCCGCAACAGATGTACCCATTAAAAAATGTGCGTAGGGAACTGCTACGAGAGATGCAAGGATACCTGTCCCAAGTATTTCACCAACACCTGCTAACCAGGCCTTACCACTGTATTTATAGAAAAGTGTTGCGCACAATGCGCCGATGACACTACCTGGAATAGCTAAAAGAGAGCCTGTTCCTGTAAGAATACGAATAATAGCTGTGACAAAGGCAACCATGATGGTAGGTACTGGACCTAGTAAAATGGCACCGATAACATTAATGGCATGTTGTACAGGATAGGCTCGCGCAATCCCTGTTGGAATCGAGACAAAGGCAGAGCCTGCTACAGCAATTGCGACGAATAAAGCCATGATGGTTAATTTTCGAATTGACATATTTTTCACTCCTTTTATAGAAATCGCTGATGGACTGTAGAACATCGCTGATAGACAGCAGAAATCGCTGATAGACCACGGAATATAACTGATAGCACTCTCCATCGCAAATAATCAAAAAAACCGCTTCCTCAAAACATAAGGAAGCGGCATTGCATTTATATTAAAAAAAGCAAGTGTCGTCACTTCCCTACGCTAGTGTGAACTAGATCAGGTTCGAAGGGTCCGTGTATACATACACATCTCAGTCTTAGAAAGACTCCCCTAGTGGTTTGGAAACGATTTAATTTTTAAAGTATAAATATTTCATCTAAATCTAGTCATTCATTCACATGCGAATGCGCTTTTCACCTAATAATGTACCATACTACTAAAAATAGTCAATAACTATGCCGACTATTTCAAATCAGGTTGCATAAGATGTGGTGCTTTTTTCAATGTCCAGATAAGGGCAAGGAAGAAGCATGCCAATAAAATAATTGCCCCAAAAATATAAGGGCTGTTCATATTCCAATCGAATAATACACCTGCTAGTGCAGGTCCAATCATATTACCCAGACTCATATATGCATTATTAAGACCAGCGGCAAAGCCTTGTTCAGTTTCCGCAAGCTTAGAAATTAGCGTGTTGACAGCTGGTCGAATCAAAGTTGTCGCCGTTGAGAAAATTGTTGCTACAAGTAAAATAAGTGCAAAGCCAGATGCAAATAAAATTAAATAGATTGAAACGGATGCAATAAATAAATTGACTAATACAACCTTCATTTCACCGTAGCGATTAAAGAGAGGTGTAATAATGAACATTTGTACAACAACACCGAAAGCACCGCCTACCACTAATAGTATGGCAATATCTCCAGGAGTGTAATTAAATTTTTCCGTAACAAACAGTGATAATGTCGTTTGGAAATTAGCGATTCCGAACGAGAACACAAGCATAATAATAAGCATTACAAAGTAAGGCATTTTGACGGAACGTACCATTTGTTTCGCAAGATTATCTTGTTTTTGCGCCTTTTGAGATGTACTTGGTTTTGTTGAAGGTAAAAGAAAGAATGAGAGAATAGCTGCTATAATAGCTGCAGCACCAGCCGTATAGAATGGGAAGTGCAGACTAACCTTCGCTAAAAAGCCCCCTATACCCGGTCCAATCATAAAGCCAAGAGACATAGCCGCTCCTAACATACCCATCCCCTTGCCTCGTTCTTCGTATGTTGTAACATCAGCTACAAAAGCCATAATAGGAGGTGCGATGAAGGCAGAACCTAAACCTCCGAAAAAACGCGCGAGAAAGAGCATCCAAATATCCGTTGAAAGCCCAAACGAAATTTGTGCAAGACCAGTTACGATAAGACCAAAAATAATTAGATTTTTTCGCCCATACTGATCAGAAAGATTCCCAGCAATTGGAGAAAATACAAACTGTGCCAAGGCGAACGTTGCAATAAGCATGCCAAGAACTTGTCCTGCAGCACCAAATATTTTTAAATACTCAGGCATAACAGGAATAATAATACCAATACTCCCCATTGCGATAAACATATTAAACATTAAAATATACAAAGCCGCCTTATTCGACTTCTGCTGGGTCATCCATTAGCCCCCCTTTTTCAATTCAAATATACTACAGTCTAACATAAAGGTTAGTAAGATTCTATCAACCTAATGACTGAAAAAAACCGTTCGCATATAGCAAACGGTTTTCCAATTATCGAATACTCATTTTGAATTCTAAAAATAATTCATTGTATTTGCCTAAATAATCAGGTCCTAGGTTTTTATATACTTCTAACGTGTCACGCTGTTCTTCGGAAGGGTAGTAGCGTTCATCCGTTACCACTTCTTCATCCATTAAATCCATAGCCGCAGTATTAGGCGTCGAATAACCTACATAATCGGCATTGGCAGCTGAGGAGTCAGCATCCAACATAAAGTTAATAAAAGCATGAGCGCCATCAATATTTTTTGACGTTTTTGGGATAACCATATTATCAAACCATAAGTTAGAGCCTTCTTCAGGTACAGCAAAGTCTAACTCTTCATTTTCGTACATCATATCCGCTGCTTGACCAGACCAAGTAAGGGCAACAGCCGCTTCATTATTAATCATTAGTGGCGTGATTTCATCTCCAATAATTGCTTTCACATTTGGCGCAAGTGTTATCAGTTTATCAGTAGCCTGACGGAGTTCGCTATCTTCCAAAGAGTTTAAAGAGTAGCCGAGGCTGTTTAAGCCCATACCAATTACCTCGCGTGCACCATCTACTAAAAAGACTTTACGCTTTAATGAAGAATCCCATAGATCTTCCCAAGAAGAAAAGTCTAAATCACCGACAAGACTTGGATTATAGACAATACCGACTGTTCCCCAGAAATATGGAACAGAATATTTATTGTTATCATCAAATGGTAAATCTAAAAAATAGGGGTCGATATTTTTAATATTAGGGATTTTCGTTTTATCTAAAGGTATGAGTAAATCTTCTTCTTTCATTTTTTCAATCATGTATTCGGAAGGTACTGCAATATCGTAAGCTGTTCCACCTTGCTGAATTTTTGTCATCATGGCTTCATTCGAGTCAAAAGTTTCATAAATGACATGGATGCCTGTTTCTTTTTCAAATTGCTTCAATAAATCAGGGTCAATATATTCTCCCCAGTTAAAAATGGTTAATGTATCTTTCCCACTTTTCCCACCACCAGCACTCATTGCATCAGCAGCATACATTAACAGGGCGGAAACGACAAGGATCGCGATAGTAGCTTGAATTAACTGCTTCATTGTTGTCCCTCCGTTCTTTTACTAGCACGGCTTGTGATGAAATAATAGCCGATAACGACGAAAACAGTGACGAAGAACACTAATCCTGAAATAGCGTTTACTGTTAAGGAGATGCCAGCACGTGCCATCGAGTAAATTTCAACAGATAATGTACTGAAGCCGTTACCTGTCACGAAAAATGTCACCGCAAAGTCGTCCAGTGAATACGTTAAAGCGAGGAAGAATCCTGCAAAAATACCAGGTTGAATATACGGTAAAATAACGCGCATCATGATATCTTTTTTCGTCGCGCCAAGATCTAAGGCAGCATCGATTAACGATTTATTCATCTCTAACAATTTTGGCAGGACCATCAGTACAACGATTGGTACACTAAATGCTACATGTGCCAATAACACAGAAGCAAAGCCTAATTTAATGCCAACCATTGTAAATAATATTAAAAAACTTGCACCGATAATAACGTCTGGGCTGACGATCAATACATTATTTAAAGAAAGTAATGTATTGCGCATTTTTGCATCTTTTACTGTAACAATCCCAATTGCACCTAATGTGCCGATGATTGTAGAGATCAACGCAGAAAGCAGAGCCACAATAACTGTATTAATTAAGATGACAAGAAGTCTTGAATCCTCAAAGACTGCTTTATAATGCTCTAAAGTAAAGGATTCAAAGCTATTCATCGAGCCACCACTGTTGAACGAGTAAAAGACCAAGTAAAAAATAGGTGCATACAAGACAATAAAAACCATTGCTAAATAGACCTTTGCTGATGTAGATAGTTTTGTCATCGTACGCGACCTCCTTTATCCTTTTGACCTGTAATTAACATAATGATGACCATAAATAAAATTAAGAATACAGCAATTGTTGAGCCCATACCCCAGTTTTGTGTCACAAGGAATTGCTGTTCAATCGCTGTACCAAGTGTAATCACGCGGTTCCCTGCGATTAAGCGTGTAATCATGAAAAGCGATAATGCTGGGATAAAGACAACTTGAATACCCGATTTAACGCCATCCAATGTAAGGGGTAACACGACACGACGGAAAGTTGTAAAGGCAGAAGCCCCTAAATCACGTGCTGCATAAATCAATGTTGGATTTAAACGATCCAATGAATTGAAAATCGGTAATATCATAAAAGGAATGAAAATATAAACGGATACGAACACAAAGCTAATATCTGTGAAAAGCATCTGTTGTGGATCAAACCCAAAAACCTCTATAAATGCATTAAGGGGACCATATAAACCGAAAATCCCGATAAATGCATAAGTTTTAAGCAAAAGATTAATCCAAGATGGAATGATGATGAGTAATAGCCAAAGTTGCTTATGCTTTGTTTTCGTTAAAAAATAAGCAGTCGGATATGAAATTAATAATGTAAAGAATGTAATTAAAAACGCATACCAAAACGAGCTAAGTGTCATTTTTAAATAGACAGAAGTAAAGAATGCTTTATAGTTATCCAGTGTGAAATTGCCATGTAAATCGAGTAGGGAATAGTAAACGACGAGGGCAATCGGCGCAATAACGAATAATGCGATCCATAAGACATATGGAAATAACGCAGATTTTGATGTCTTAGTTTGCATCTTCGTCGTCTCCATAAGCTTCTAAACGTTTATCGAATTCTTCCTCTGTTTCATTTAAGCGCATGACATGGATTGCTTCCGGATCAAAGTCCAAACCGATTTCTGTCCCTACTTCAGCTTTTTTCAATGAATGTACAAGCCACTCATTTCCATCTTTATCGTAAGTAGACAACTCATAATGTACCCCGCGGAATAATTGAGTATCTACTTTAACGATTAATTTCCCTTTATCGACTGTTGTCATTTCCAAATCCTCTGGACGGATGACGATATCGATTTTTTCATTTGGTCTCATACCTTGGTCAACACATTCAAAAACCTTCCCAGTAAACGCAACTTTAAAATCTTCAATCATTACACCAGGCACGATGTTTGATTCTCCGATAAAGTCAGCAACAAAGCGGTTAATTGGCTCGTCATAAATGTCTACAGGTGTACCCGATTGTTGAATCTGACCTTCACTTAGCACGAAAATTTCATCACTCATTGCTAAAGCTTCCTCTTGGTCGTGTGTGACGAACACAAAAGTTTTACCAAGACGTTGCTGTAACTCACGTAGCTCATATTGCATTTCTGTACGTAGTTTTAAATCTAAAGCAGACAGTGGCTCGTCGAGTAAAATAACCTCTGGATCATTGACAATGGCACGGGCAATTGCAACACGTTGGCGTTGACCACCCGACATCTCAGAAATCTCACGGTTCCCATAGCCCGCTAAGTTGACGAACTTTAGGGCTTCTGCGACACGTTCCTTAATGTCATTTTCATGTAGCTTTTTTATACGTAAACCAAAAGCTACATTTTCAAAAACATTCAAATGTGGGAATAATGCATAATCTTGAAATACTGTATTAACTTGGCGTTCGTTTGCTGGTACAGCATTGATTTTTTTATCGTGAAAGAACACATCACCTGTTGTTGGTTCTGTGAATCCAGCAATGATACGTAAAATTGTTGTTTTACCACAACCAGATGGACCAAGTAATGTATAGAACTTTCCTTTTTCAAGCTCTAGGTTAATATTTTTTAAGACGACAGTGCCGTCATTATAGGATTTAGAAACATTTTCAAAGCGGATAATTGAATTCGTTGTCATTGATGCGCCTCCTTAAGCTATAAGTATGAATCCGTTGCGACGAGTAAAATTTTCGTTTCATCGTCATGTGCGTTAAAAATTTGATGATGGTCTGATGCGTCAAAATACAGAGCATTACCTTCACTAGCTATATATTGTTCTTTCCCTAAAACGAGACGAATACGCCCCTTGACAATATAAATAAATGTTTCCGATAACGAGGGTTCGAATTGTTTGAATTCACCGCCGGCTACTAGTGTTAGGAAAATAGGCTCCATTTCTTTTTCGTTGGATGTTGGAATAAGCCATTGAATTTCATATTTTTCGTCAGTGTATATGGATTGATCTTCTTCGGTATATACAACCTTTTGCTCAGGCGATTCATCATCGAAAAATTCCTTAGGTGTTGAACCTAAAACTTCTAATAATGAAAATAGCGTTTCTATAGAAGGTGAGTTTAAATCACGCTCCAATTGTGAAATGTAGCCTTTACTCAAATCTGTACGTTCTCCAAGTTCTTCTTGGGTGAGACCTTTTTTCAAACGAAGTGCTTTAATTTTTCCTCCAATTTGCATCTTTTCCCTCCTAGAAGAAGTTTAGCAATCATAAACTTTCAGAAAATGAAGTTTACTTTAACGAAACTTTTAGTTTACTAAAAACATTACTATTATACATAATAATAAAAAATTTGCAATCATTTTTGGTGAAAAAAATAGGATAATTTTCATAAAAAAAAGGCATAAGATTTCTGCCTAAGATTTTCGTGTATTCCAGTATAAATTTGTAAAAAGTAGAGAATAAATAAGATGTGGGATGATTTTGTTTGGGGATTTGACAAATATTTGTCTACATCCTTGAAACGATTAGTATGGCGAAGTGCACTTCGTTGAAAAACTACGATTTCTTTGCTATCGTAGAAGACGAGTTCGCATGTGCGAATGGAATAGTTAACTACATATTTATTCGGAGGGATTTAACAATGGCAGAACGTATGGTAGGCAAACAAGCACCTAACTTCACAATGGAAGCAGTACTTCCAGACAAATCTTTTGGTAAAGTATCTTTAGAAGAAATTAAAGCACAAGACAAATGGACTGTACTTTTCTTCTATCCAATGGACTTCACATTTGTATGTCCGACAGAAATTACGGCAATGAGCGATCGTTATGATGAGTTCGAAGACTTAGATGCAGAAGTTATCGGTGTTTCTACTGATACAATTCACACACACTTAGCATGGATTAACACTGACCGCACTCAAAATGGTCTTGGCGATTTAAAATATCCATTAGCTGCAGATACAAACCACGAAATTTCAAAAGAATATGGTGTGTTAATTGAAGAAGAAGGTATCGCACTACGCGGTTTATTTATTATCAGTCCAGAAGGCGAATTAAAATACCAAACAGTATTCGATAATAACATCGGCCGTGACGTAGATGAAACTTTACGTGTACTTCAAGCTTTACAAACTGGTGGTCTTTGCCCAGCAAACTGGCGCCCAGGTCAAGCTACTCTTTAATCTTAAAGTTAATAGTAGGTCCCCACGACAAGTTTGTGGGGATATTTATTCTTTTTTAGCCGAAATCCCGTCTCTTTGGAAGAGTCGAGGTTTTCTATTATACAGAGGGAATCTAACGTATCCCTAAGGAATAAAGCTAAGCCTCCGGCGGATGTTGCGAATTTTTTTAGAATTTATCGAGTAAAATCTATAAAAATCCGGATGCAATTACGCCGAGACCGTAATTGATACAAAAGGGAGGATTTTTGATGAAACTTCGTGAACAAATGCCTGAACTTGCAGGTGCAACAACTTGGTTAAATGGAGAAGTGACAAAAGCAGATTTAGTTGGCGAAAAACCAACGTTAATTCACTTCTGGTCAGTTAGTTGCCATTTATGTAAAGAAGCAATGCCAGACGTGAACAATTTCCGTGATCAGTACAAAGATGAACTAAACGTTGTCGCGGTGCATATGCCACGTTCTGAGGCAGACACTGATTTAGAATCAATCAAAGCAGTAGCTGCGGAACATGACATCGTGCAACCAATCTTTGTCGATAACGAAATGAAGCTTACAGATGCATTCGAAAACCAATACGTACCAGCGTATTTTGTATTCGATAAAGACGGTCAGCTTCGTCATATGCAGGCTGGTGGAAGCGGTATGAAAATGCTAGAAAAACGCGTAAATCGTGTTCTAGATGAAATGCGTAACGCTTAAGCATAATATTTACGAAGGCGGGGATATTAAAATCCTCGTCTTTTTTAGTAAGATAAAATGATGCAATTAACTATTAATGGAACTTTGAAGACGTCCTCACATACGATAAACGTCTGACCATTTCTATATTTTGAATGGAGGTTTTCTAACTAGAATGTCGAAAAGACCAGTTAGGAAACTTAGATTGACGAATAGTCTCTTGTTTTGACGATACATATGATAAAGAATACGTTAAACTATAAATAATTGTAGTTTTCGGAGGGATTTTTAATGATGAAAAAAGAGTTTGCTGTCATTGGATTGGGCCGTTTCGGTGGTAGCATTGTTCGTGAATTAATGAGCCAGGGTGCACAAGTAATGGCGATTGACAACTCCTCAGAGCGTGTGGACGAATTTGCTTCGATTGCCACTCAAGCTGTCATTGCAGATTCAACGGATGAGTCCGTATTAAATTCATTAGGCATTCGTAATTTTGAACATGTCATAGTGGCTATTGGCGAGAATATCCAAGCAAGTATATTGACGACCATTATATTAAAAGAGCTAGGTGTAGAACAGATTACAGTAAAAGCTCAAAATGACTATCATGAAAAAGTGTTGCGAAAAATTGGGGCAGATTTTGTGGTCCACCCTGAGCGCGACATGGGTATTCGTATTGCTAATAACATGTTATCAAATACAGTACTCGATTATCTAGAGCTTTCTGATGAGCATTCCATCATGGAGTTAAAAGCGAATGATGCAATTGCAGGCTATTCCATTATGGATCTTGATATTCGTGCAAAGTATGGCATTAACATTGTTGGTATTAAGCGTGGTTCAGATATCATTGTTTCACCACAAGCGAGCGATAAAATTTTGTTAGGCGATATTATGCTTCTTATAGGTGCGGACGTTGATATTAATCGTTTTGTGAAAAAGGCGATGAGAGAGTAAAAAGAAGGTGGTGTTTTGTGGTTTTTCATACAATACGCCATCTTATCAAGGCTTTCATATAGTTAAAGTTGTTATCATAAAAAAATTGGTGACATTTATGCTTTATTTTCAAGAAAGCAGACGGGGAGTAGGTTTAGCAAATGTTCAGTTTTCGAAAAGAGCCAATTTTTAAATTATTAAAAATCCTATTTCCAATAGTACTTTTAACGATAGCTGTCTATGAAATTCAAAAAACGATTAGTGGTGTAGATGTTAATTTACTTCGCTATGAAGTGAGTCAATTGAAAATATGGGAACTCTTACTGATCTTTTTCATTACAATCTGTGCAATCACTCCGATGTTTTTCTATGATATTATTTTAGTAAAGATTATGGGCATCAAAATAAGAAAAAGAGTTCTGCTAAAGAATTCGTTTATTGTAAATACCTTTTCAAATCTTATTGGATTCGGTGGACTTGTCGGAATTTTTCTTCGTAAATACTTCTATTCAAAGTCTAATGCAGATAAGGAAGGTTTGCTAAAAAGTATAGCTTCCGTTACACTCTTTTATTTAAGCGGCATCTCTTTATTAACATGGACAATGTTTATGTTCTATTGGGATTTTCCGATTCTACAAGAAATACGTTGGTTATCGATTGCAGTAATTATTGTTAGTTTATATTTTCCTGTTTTTGTTGGTATGCACACTATTCGTTTTAAAAAAAGGAATTTATTGTCGGTAAATGCAAAGTATTCTATTCAATTGATTGCTACCTCAGTAGCTGAATGGCTAGCCGTCTTTTTAGTTATAGGGTTATTAACTTTTATATTGGAGATACCGATTGGATTTTCTGAATTGTTCCCTATTTTTTTAATAGCCTCCTGTGCTGGAATAGTCAGTATGATACCTGGAGGAGTGGGGTCATTTGACCTTGTTTTTCTGTGGGGGACTCAAAGTGTAGGTATTGCTGATGGAAAAGTACTTTTTCTATTAATTTTGTATCGGGTTGGCTATTTTGTTCTGCCTTTTTTGATTTCCTCTCTTTTATTTATAAAAGAATATTGGGAACGTTGGAATCAATCTTGGGATGACTTGCCAAATGTTATTTTTCAAAAGCTTAGTCATACACTATTAACAATTTTAGTATTTGTGTCTGGTATTGTGTTATTGCTATCGGCATCGGTTCCAGGTGTATTAAGTCGACTAAAAATTGTACAGGATTTTTTATCATTACCCATTATGAATGTTTCTCATCAGTTGACTGTTGCTGCAGGTTTTATCCTTTTGGGATTATGCAGGGGAATTAAATACGAAGTAAAAAGAGCCTATCAGCTTGCAATCATTGTCCTAATAAGTGCAGCTCTGTTTTCTATTAGTAAAGGCTTTGATTATGAAGAAGCCATCTTTTTACTCATTGTAACAGGGTTACTTATAGCGTCAAAAAAACAATTTTACCGTGAGAGTTATGTTTTAACATGGGGAATCGTGTTGTTTGACCTTGCTGCTGTAGCATTCATTACTTCAATGTATTTACTTATTGGGTATGTGAACTTGCCCACTGCAAAAATACATTTTCCAACTGTCGTACAGGATTATATGATTACTGACTACCATGATTTATTTTTTAGTGCAATTATCGGCATAGTGATAGCGATTGTAATTTTTTATATCGGCTATTTTATCCGTACACCTAAGAAGATGGTAAAACTATTATCAATAGAGCAAGAAGAAAAAATCCAAAAGCACCTGATGGCCTATAAAGGGACAGAATTTTCACATTTAATTTTTTTACATGATAAATTCGTTCACTGGAATAAAAATGAGACAGTACTGTTTTCTTATCAAATATATGCAGATAAAATCGTTGTGCTTGGAGATCCAGTAGGAAAAGAGTCTGATTTTTCTTCAGCCATACAGGAGTTTTTGGAATTAGCAGATTGTCATGGTTATACACCAGTTTTTTATGAAATAAACAATAAAATTTTTCCCTCGTTACATGAACATGGTTATAGTTTTTTTAAGCTCGGTGAGGAAGCCTTTGTAGATTTAGAAAAATTCACATTTTCAGGAAAAGTGATGAAGGGATTTCGAGCAATCAAAAATAAATTTGAACGAGAAAACTATACGGTGGATGTATTGAGCCCTCCACACTCATCGAAAGTAATGAATGAACTAGGAGCAGTTTCAACGAAATGGCTGCAAGGACGGGCAGAGAAAGGATACTCTCTTGGTTTTTTTGATGCAAACTACTTGAATACGTCAAAAATTGCTGTGTTAAAGGGTACACAAGGAATCATTGGCTTTGCTAGTCTAATGCCAATGTATGATAATGGTGAAAAAATTTCCGCGGATCTTATGCGTTACAATCCAGGAGCACCGTCTGGAACAATGGATTTCCTTTTACTATCACTATTCGAATGGGCAAAAGAAGAAGGATATCGTGTCTTCAATTTGGGGATGTCTCCATTATCAAATGTTGGCCAATCTAGATATTCCTTTTTAAGTGAAAAAATTGCCGCACAAATATTTTTACATGGTCAGCACTTCTATCATTTCAAAGGATTAAAAAACTTCAAATTAAAATACGCAGATATTTGGGAACCAAAGTATGTAGCATATCAAAAAAAATCATCGTTGACATTTACAATGGCGCAAATCACGCTATTGATTGGCAGTAAAAGAAAATAAGTTATGAATAAAATGTTTTAAAAATCAAAGTGGACAAGTATTATGATATGTATTTTATGCATGCTCAACAATAGTTTCTTAAGAAGAAGCGTCATCTTTTCCATGACGGCTTCTTCTTTTTTTTGATGAAATACCGACGAAATATAAAGTGACCTTAAGTTAATTTTAGAACATATGACATAAAATTTGTAAATATAGATTTGATTTTCCATAATGGCTTTGTGATAATAAAGAAAATTAAAAATGTGAGGTTAACAATGATATTTTCTAAGAACTGCAGGATTGAGCTATTGGAGCATGAGCATTATGACGACATTTACTCGCTTTATTCTAATAAGAGTGTCAGAACTTACCTTGGTGGTGTTCCAGAAAAAAACGAGATAGACGCTTCATTTAAAAGAATGTTATCTTCTCCAATTCCTAATACATTCTTCTATATTACGTTAAAGGCAACGAAAGAATTTATTGGGCTAGTGTCTATTGATGAATATCATGAGAAAGAAATATATGAGCTATCTTATCAATTTTTACCACAGTATTGGGGCAAGGGGTATGCTTTTGAAGTTCTTTCCGAAGTAAGGGACTATGGGATTTATCGTTTGAAATTAACGCACTTGGTGGCAGAAACGCAGACGGCAAATATCGCGTCCTGTCGTTTACTTGAAAAATTGGGGATGCAAAAAATAAAGGAATTAGAAAGGTTCGGTCAAACTCAAGCCGTTTATGAATTAAGGGGAAATCTCTTTTATAAAGATTTAGAACGAAAGGAGACCGAAATATGCTAATTAGAGAAGCGAGACTAGAAGACGCTGAAGGAATCATTACTGTGATGAAAAATGCGGAAGAATCTAATTTCATGTTATTCAGTCCTGGCGAACGAAAGCTAAAACCCGAACAACTTGTTGTATTCATAGAAAAAATTAGTAAAAAGTTCAATTCGGCATTATTCATTGCTGAAGTAGAAAATAAAATTGTAGGTTATTTAATTGTTCAAGGAGATACTCCGTCTAGAATCGCCCATCGAGCTTATATTGTGATTGGTATCCACAGTGATTTTAGAGGTAGAGGAATGGGTACAGCATTATTTAGCAAATTAGATGACTGGGCAAAAGACAAGGCCATGCAACGTCTAGAACTTACGGTTATGGTAGAAAATACAGCAGGCATTGCATTATATAAAAAAATGGGCTTCGAGATAGAAGGGACAAAGCGGCATTCTTTACATGTCGATGGTAGCTATGTTGATGAATATTATATGTCAAAGTTACTGTAAAATTAAGCGTAATGCTATAACAAAACCTGTAAGTTGTAGTTTAAGAAATCGCCCCATCAAGCTCTGTAAATACAGATTTTATGGGGCAAATTTTTTCTATTAAAAAGTGAATAACGCTTATCTGTGGCGGATGTATCTTTTGTTGTTTTTGCTTTGTTTTTCTCATCCTTCACCTTGTCATTTAATTCTTCTTAGCTATCTTCAATCACCTCTTACCTATCACATTCACTCATTTCATAGAGTTTAAACATGCTAGATTAAGTAAATAGCAATAAAAGAACAATCTTTTAGTCGCTTGTATTATTTGAAGTCGGTTTACCAGCTGCGAGTAATACCTTACTACCAAGTAAGAAAAATCCTAGTATAAATAATAGTGCGCCTGTACCTATAAGTAACCATTCAATAGCAATCATATCAGCGATTGGTCCAAAAATCAGCATCCCTAAAGGCATCATAGATGTTGAAATCATACCAAGCACACCAAAAACTCTGCCTAAATAATCACCCTCAATCTTTTCTTGTAGCAAAACTGTGGCAGGTGTATTGAAGATAGGCATTGAGATTCCTGTAATCGCCATAAAGACAAGGTACAATGAAAAAACTGGAATGATACCAAGAACAACCGTGCAGGCACCAAATAATAATGTTGCAAATGTCATTGTATGCACTTTGTTTTTAAAGCCACCCCATGAAGCCATTAATATGCCACCGATCAGCATACCCAAGGCAAATGTAATTTCGATAGCTGTTAAACGCCAAACATCATTACCAAAGCTACGTGTCACCTGTAATGGAGTCAAGAATGCGGCTGGTGCTGCAAGTATCATGAAGAATGCAAAAAATATAAAGAATTTTTTTAAGAAATTATGTTCTTTAATATACGTAAATCCTTGTTTCATATCACTAAAATAACCTGTAGTTTGCTTTTGTGCTGCTTTGGCATGGACTGGAATATGCAAAAAGAACAGCAATGTACTAATTGCAATTGCAGCTGTAATGACATCGATAAAGAAAATCGATTCGAGCGAAGCTTGCGTCAATAATGCGCCACTAGCCATCGGAGAGATAATCATCACAAACGCTTGAATACTACCATTTGTGCCGTTTACTTTCATTAGTTTATCTTCAGGTACAATTTGTGGAAGAATTGCACCGACTGCAGGTGTTTGAATGCCAGCACCTATTGCGCGAATGGCAGATATGGTAAATAGCAACCAAAGTGAATCATAGCCCAATAAAAATAATATAGCTAACAGAAGTGTGGACAGGGCAATCATACCATCAGCCAAAATGATTAACCATTTGCGATTATAACGATCCGCCCAAACACCAGCAATTGGTGACAGGAAGAAAGTAGGTAAGAAACCGCAAATGATAGAAATTGTCATCATGACACCTGATTGTGTACTTAACGTGATGTACCACGTGATGGCATATTGTACGAGGGAAGAACCAAAAAGTGAGATGGTTTGGCTTCCTAAAAAAAGGGTAATGTTCCTTTTCCAATTTTCCATTGCATTTGTTTGTGTCATCAAAAATCATTCCTTTCAGTTCAATAAAAAAACACAGGGTATCTGCCTGTGCTAAGAGTAAGTGGGGGAGGGCGCATGAAATTACCTAAATATGCTTATAAATTCAAAATAATCGGTCATTCAAACAAAAAATTTCATCTGAAATAAATTTGATCGAACTTTTGTTGTTCAATCAAAAAATAGCCAGTTTAATTTTTTAACATTCATTTTAGATTTAAAGACAACAAAAAAGAGGGTGATATTAGCCCTCTTTTTACATAAACGTAAAACGAAAATTTTCCTAAAAATAGGTAGACCAATCCCATTTACTCTGCACAGTAGGCAAAGCTTTGAACGTATTCAATTAACGGTTCAAATTACGGAATCGAAATCTACTTGGCATCATTAGGAAAACCTCCATTTCTTTAAAATCATAATAATAGTAGCATGGTCTATAATTGTTGGCAAATAAAAACAAAAGAATGTTCAAGCAAATGTAGAGAATCGTTTTGTAATATCACTTTTGCGAGTGACTGTCTGGGTATAATATATATATTTTACTGAATTTGTCATATTTAACGTTGTTATAGTGTTTTCAAAATTCGTATAATTAGCTTAAGTATTAAGTAGATTATTCATTCTTCAAAGGAGAATAATATATGTTAAAAAAATATGGGCTGTTACTTGGTGGTTTTGGTTTTTCTTATTTTGGAAATTGGATTTATTTAATTGCGTTGAACTTGCTCGTTTTAGATTTAACAGGGTCTGCTGCAGCTGTTGCGGGTATTTTTATAGTTGGGCCAGTGGCACGTATTTTTACAAATATCTTTGCTGGTTCTATTATTGATCGTGCAAATAAGCGGAAATTAATGATGACTGCAGATATACTACGTGGTTTATTAGTTTGTCTTGTACCTTTCATGCATTCCATTTGGATTATTTATCTTATCTTATTTATATCAAATATGGCAGGAGCTTTCTTTGGGCCTAGTTCTACATACTATATTACAAAATATGTAGATGACGAAGATAGAAGAAAATTTAATGCTTGGCTAGGAATGATGAATTCAGGCTCCTTTTTAGTGGGACCTGCTCTTGCGGGCGTGTTAATTTTGATGATTGGGACACATTGGACAATTATCATTAATGGTTTGACGTTTTTCATTTGTGTATTTGCAATCTATTTATTACCGGATATTGATGCTAATGCAAGGAAGGTTAAGGCGGTACGTGAAAAAATTACTCTTCGTACGATTTCGGAAGATTTCCAAGTAGTTAAACGTTTTATTTTAACAGATCGTATTTTTTTTAAAATATATGTAGCTTTTCAAGTGGCATTAATGATTGCCTTTGCCCTTGATTCACAGGAAGTAACATTTTTAAAACAAAATCTAGCATTGTCAGATCAGACATATGGATTTATGGTTAGTGTGGCTGGAGTGGGTTCGCTGATTGGGGCTACTGTGGCAGCAAACTTGACGAAACGATTGTCATTAAAATCTTATGTTACGCTTGGCTTATTGTTAACAATGGTAGGCTACACGGCTTTCTACGCATCATTTAACTTTTGGTCTGCGCTATTAGCATTTATTTGTTTAGGATTCTTTGCGGCATTTAGCAATGCAGGATACGAGACTTTTTATCAAAAAAATGTGCCTACCGATATAATGGGACGGTTCGGCAGTCTAGCTTCCATGTTCCAAAGCATTCTTCAAATTATGTTTACGTTTTTGTTAGGCGTAAGTGCAGAACTGTTCACATTACAATACAGTGCGATTGTTTTTGGTTGTATCAGTATAGCCTGTACACTTGTATTATTGTTTGTGGTATATGCTAATAAAAGCACGAATCATTTTAAAGAAACACCAATTTAACGATTTAGTAGCCATTCGTTTGTTGCATATTTGGTAATAACTACAAATGAGGTCGTTCCATTTACGGAATGACCTCATTTGTATGTTGTAGTCTAGATTTTATTAATTTTCTTCCATATCTTTACGATTTTTCTTTAACATTTTTGATAGCATTTCATATACGATTGGTACAACTACCAATGTTAATAATGTTGAAGATAATAATCCACCGATTACAGTGATGGCAAGGTCTTTTGAAATCAGACCACTACCGCCGCTTCCGAATGCCATTGGAAGCATAGCGCCAATTGTAGCAATGGCAGTCATTAAGATTGGACGTAAACGAGTTGCGCCCGCTTCTAAAATCGCTTCACGCATTTGTAGGCCGTTACGTTCCATGTGGATGATGCGGTCTACGAGGACAATAGCATTTGTGACAACAATACCAATTAACATTAAGAGACCCATCATAACTGAAACAGAAATTGTTTGACCTGTCACATATAGGCCAACAAATGCCCCAATCACAGCAAATGGTAATGAGAATAGGATTGCGAATGGTGCTAAGCCTTCACCAAATGTTACAACAAGAATGAAGTAAACAATGGCGATTGCTGCTAGCATTGCTATACCAAGTTGCGTAAATGTTTCTGCCATATCAGCAGCAACACCAGCTACGCCAGTTGTTACACCTTTAGGTAAGTCTAATTCATCGATTTTTTTATCTGCAGCAGATGAAGCTTTTGAAATGTCGTCGCCGATAATTGTACCGGAAACCGTTGCAAAGTATTCACCTTTTGAGCGAGATAATGAATTTAGTGTCGTACCTTCTTCAACTTGCACTAATTCACCGATTGTCATTGTAGTGCCTAAAGCTGTTTTTATTTCAGTTGCTAAGACATCATCTAGTGATAATGCTGCTGCTTTTGCTTCACGTTGCACGATTACATTAATGTCCTCGCCATCGTGCTCAACCGTTGTTAAAACTTCTTGTGATGACGTAGTATTTAAAGCCATTACAATTTGTGCAGTTGTTAAACCATATTGTAAGACATTTTTTTGATCTACTTTTAAAATGTGCTCTACATATGGATCTTCGTTATCAGATTTAATATCTTCTAAACCGTCAACTTCTTTTAGTGCGCCTTCAACTTCGAGTACTGCTTTACGAAGATTATCTAGATTTTCACTATATAATGTGTAGCTCACTTCGTTTGAAGACATAGACATAGATGAGAAGTTTTGAGTTTTCCATTCACCTGATTGACCAATGTTAAATACATACTTTTCTACGTCTTCACGTGCGCCAGGGAAATCCTTCATATCTGGGTCGAAGATCAGGTACATTAAAGCACCACCAGCACCGCCACCCATCATCATTGCGGCTGGATCTACGTTTGAAGCATCGGTAATTGATACCTGTAAAATATCAATGTCTTTACGTTTCATTAATTCTTTTTCAACTGCTGCAACATTTGCTTCTGTTTCATTCATTAGCTCACCAGTAGCAGGTGTATATGTTAAATACATAACTTTTTCTTCCTGAGAACCCATGAAACTAAAGCCGATTAATGGCGTTAAAGCAAGAGATCCAACGAGCATTAAAATCGCAATAACAGAAGTAATGAACTTATGATTTAATGCTTTTTCTAATACCCCTCTATACCAAGTAGCTAGTTTACCAACTTCTTTATGCTGGCTCTCTTTTTTCTCACCGTATAATTTCTTACGGAATAAGAAGTGAGATAGCGCTGGTACAATCGTAATCGCGACTAATAATGATGCGCCTAGAGCGAATGACATTGTTAATGCGAATGGCATGAATAATTCACCAACCATACCACCTACAAAAATAAGTGGTGCAAATACTGCAACTGTTACTAATGTAGAAGAAAGGATTGGTTTGAACATTTCAATTGTCGCTTCACGAATAAGTGCGCGACCAGTCATTTTTTCTTCTTTTAAATGGATACGTCGATAAATATTTTCTACAACAACAATGGAGTCATCGATTACACGGCCAATGGCAACTGTAATCGCCCCGAGTGTCATAATATTTAGCGTAATATCCATCCAGTTCAGTAAAAGTAGTGCCATAAATACAGAAACTGGGATTGAAATAATAGAAATGATTGTTGATTTAAAATCACGTAAGAATAGTAAAATGATTAATACGGCAATGGCACCACCGAACACCGCTTTTTCAATCATTGTAAACACTGAATCTTCAATTGGAGCACCTTGGTCCAGTGAGATGTCAATTTTTAAACCATCAATTGTTTTTTCTTCATCTTTAATAAGATCTTTTACTGCATTGACAACTGTTACGGTATTGGCATCTTGACCTTTCACGATTTGAATTGCTATCGCATCTTTACCGTTTGTACGAGAAACAGATTGTACTTTACCTTCGACTTCAATCGTTGCAATATCACCTAAACGAACAAATGGGGAAGGTTGTGTTGCTGAAGGAGTCACTGGGATTAATAACTCTTTTAATTCTTCTATAGATTTAACTTTACCATCTACGGAAACCGCTTGTTCACCGACAGTAAACTCATATAGACCAAGTGATAGCGCCATATCACTCGCTTGAATCATTTGTTTTACAGATTCCTCTGTAAGGCCAAGTGCAGCCATTTTTTCTTCATCGTATTTAAATGATACTTGCTCAATGTGCTGACCTGTAATGGTCGCTGAAGCAACACCATCAATTTTTTCGATTTTAGGAAGTAATATATCTTCTACTGTTGATGTTAGTTCAACAATATCTTCATCAGAGCTACTTGCTGATAATGCGATAACTGGCATCATGTTCATACTAATTGCCATGATTGTAGGTTCTTGTGCACCTTCAGGAAGTTTCACATTATCTAAAGCAGATTCTAGCTGACGTTTTTTCTCATCCATATCGATGCCGTAGTCATATTCAACTTGTACTTGTGCAACATTTGATGAGGAAGTTGAATAAACTGCCTTTACATCTTCTAAACTTTCAATAGATTTTTCAAATGGTATGGACAGTTCGTTCATGACTTGTTCAGGAGTTGCGCCAGGATAAACGCCCATAACAATTAAGTAAGGAATCGAAATATCAGGAATGGACTCCATTTTCATACGTGTACCTGAATAAATACCTGAGACAGTGATGATAATTGTTAATAACCATACTGCGAGTTTGTTTTTTAATACGAAATTAACTAAACCTTTCACCTTTACACCTACCCTTTATTGACTTACTTGATTCAATTATTTATAATAATGACTACTCGGTCATTTGTCAATGAAATACGCTAGGAGAGAGTTAAAAATATGTTAAAAAAGCAACTTATTATGGAGAAGGCATTAGAATTGTTTTCTGAACAAGGCTTTGAAGCTACATCTGTTCAACAAATAACGGAACGTTGTGGGATTTCTAAAGGAGCTTTTTATTTATCCTTCAAAACTAAAGATGAACTTGTTTTCTCGATGGTGGACTACTTTTTACAGCAATTTATTACCGATATTGACCATGTAGTCAGAAGTTCGTTTACTAAAGAAATTTTACTAGTGGAATTCTATAAGAGTATTTTTCAAGCGTTCAAAAAGCATTCTGCATCTGCTCGCGTTTTTTTTAATGAAAAAATTTTTGTCAAAAAGAAAGAATTGTTTCATAAAGTGAATACCTACGAATTAGACATGTCGAAGTCAATTGTCTATATGCTTGAACAGCTATATGGTGACTCACTACAAAAAAATAAATATGATGTGATGTATTGTATAAAAGGGTTTATGAAAAGCTATGCTCAACTTTTTATTTTTTCTACTATTCCGCTAGACTTGGATCAATTAGCTAAATCTCTAGCGGAAAAGACGGATATTATAGCACGCCATACAACGATCCCTTTTATTACAGAAGAACTCATTCAATTGGTAACTAAACCTCGCGAACAGGAATTAATTACCAAAGAATCATTGTACCAATTAATTGAACAGAGTATAGATATGTTAGAAGAGTCCATTGAACGTGAATCACTTGAGCTATTAATGCAACAAGTAGAGCACACAACATATAGTAGACCAATCATTAAAGGGTTGATTGAAAATATTCGTTTAAGGCAAGATTGTCAATGGGTTGCTTATGTAATAAATAAATACTTCGAATTTTAAACTTTGGGATAGAATTGCTCACTGGAGATGGTGAACAATTCTATTTTTTTTGATAATCGCTTTTTGAAGTATTTGGTGATTCGGCATACATTTAACAAAAAAGTCTTAACACTGTTGTGGTATTTCTATATACGTAAAATAAATAAAGAGGTTTCGAAATTTTGGAAAAAATAAATTTTTTCTTTAATACCACTTAAGCGTCCATATACAGTGAAAGTCTACGGTTGTATTCAACTATTCAACTATATTCAGTGTAGAAAAAAAGCCTGTAGACAAACTCGAAATATTTCGAGTTTGTCTACAGGCTGAAGCTACGCTTATTTATCATAGCTTTTTAACATGATAGATTATACTTCCATAATGATTGGTAAAATCATTGGACGACGTTTTGTTTTTTCGAATAGATAAGGGCCTAAAACGTCTGTAATATTATTTTTTAGCTCTGTCCATTGTGGCGTTTTACCTTGGATTGTTTCATTAAGATGACGATTTAGCATTTTTTGTGCTTCATTAATCATCGTACCTGATTCACGCATGTAAACAAAACCTCGTGAAATAATATCAGGACCAGAAACAATTTTTTGATGCTCCATATCCACACTTACAACAACGATTACTAAACCTTCTTCTGAAAGAATTCGTCGATCGCGTAGTACGATATTGCCGATGTCTCCAATACCATTGCCGTCAATATAGACATCGCCAGAAGGGATACGGCCAGCTACATGTGCTTCATTTGCACTTAGCGCTAGAACATCACCATTTTCCATAACGAAAGTATTTTCAAGTGGTACATCACAATTTTCAGCTAAATGCGTATGCATTTTTAACATACGGAATTCACCGTGAATCGGCATGAAGAACTTAGGTTTCATTAAACGTAACATCAGTTTTTGTTCTTCTTGAGAACCATGACCAGATGTATGAATATTATTAAGTGCACCATGAATAACTTCAGCACCTGCACGGAAAAGTAAATTGATGATTTTATTTACACTCACCGTATTACCTGGTACTGGTGAAGAAGAGAATATCACTGTATCACCTGGTTGAATCTGAATTTGGCGATGCGTACCATTTGCAATACGCGAAAGGGCAGCCATTGGTTCACCCTGAGAGCCTGTACATAAAATCATTACTTCATTTGCCGGTAAGCGGTTAATGCTTTGGGCATCGATAAATGTGTCTTTTGGTGCATTAATATAGCCTAATTCACGACCTATTGTAATGGCATTATCCATGGAACGACCAAAGACAGCGATTTTTCTTCCGTATTTTATTGCAGCATCAGTTGCTTGTTGTAAACGATGTATATTGGATGCAAATGTTGCAAAAATTATTCGACTATCAACCTTACGGAAGATTTCATCGATACTTTTTCCAACTGTACGTTCAGACATTGTAAAGTTCGGCTTTTCAGCATTTGTGCTGTCAGAGAGTAGGCAAAGTACACCATCACGTCCGATTTCAGCCATTTTTGTTAAGTTTGCAGGTTCACCTACAGGTGTAAAGTCGAATTTAAAGTCACCTGTATGCACGATGTTGCCAGGTGGTGTTTTTACGACAATACCGTAGGCATCTGGAATACTATGCGTTGTTCTAAAGAAGCTAACAGATGTTTTTCGGAATTTAATAACATCTTCTTCTTTTATTTCAATCAGTTTTGTCGTACGTAGTAAGCCGTGTTCTTCAAGTTTGTTGCGTAATAAGCCGAGTGCAAGCTTACCACCGTAAACAGGAACATTTACTTGACGTAGTAAGTAGGGAATACCGCCAATGTGATCTTCGTGTCCGTGCGTAATAAATAACCCTTTGATCTTATCGACGTTACGTACTAAATACGTATAATCTGGAATAACATAGTCGATGCCGAGTAGATCATCTTCTGGAAATTTAATACCAGCATCAATTAAGATTATTTCATCCTGAAATTGAACGCCGTAAGTGTTTTTGCCGATTTCGCCCAGTCCGCCGAGCGCGAAAACAGCTGCTTGGTCATTTTTAACAAACTTCATGTTTGTTAAATTTCCTCCAAGATGAAGTTCGGACTTGCTTGTTCATAGGCTAAATAATTACCTTCAAGCAGTTGAACGAACTCAATGTTGTAATATCGGTCTTGCAACTTTTGACGTACTTCACGTTCTGAAGTAGCTTCAAGGTATAGACTTTTTGTGTTTTCGCGAACTGGAATCTCATTTGCATTTTCTTGATAATAAACTTTGTAAATCATAGTTTGCTCTCCTTTGATTGCGTACATTATTATTGCACCTTTGTCTATTACCACACACGTACTACAAGAAAAAATCGCAAATTTCTAGTATACTAAAGAAGAAATGGGCGTTTGACCTTCTTGTATCTCAAAACTTCAATCTTGCACTATTCATGAAAAGCAGTGAGACAGTGGTTGCGCATAGCCAAATAAATGCATTTCCTTTATATTATCACGCAGCTACTTTAAAATAAAGAAAAGCCCTTCAAATAATGAAGGGCAAATGTTAGGCAATTGATTTTTTTCCGAGTAGGCCGCGAAGTTGCTTCAACAATTTTTGCTTTAGTTTCTTCAGCATGGCACATCACTCCTTAGGATCATTATAATTAAAAACGATGCTTGTGTAAAGTACTTAACCTTTGCAGGACTATACATAGTGAAAGGAATTATATAATGAAAAAAATATTATTTTTTGACGTAGATGGTACGCTTTACAACAGTGAGAAATTGTTACCTGCTTCTGCGAAAGAAGCGTTATTAGAAGCTCGGCGTAAAGGATATGAGATTGCAATTGCGACTGGACGTGCACCATTTATGATTCAATCTTTGCTAGAAGAGCTTGATATTCATACGTATGTGACATTTAACGGACAATATGTTGTCTATCAAGATGAGGTTGTCTATGCAAATGGTATTGCGCAAGAAGAATTAGAGAGTATTATTGCCTTTGGTGAAGCGCGCAATGAACCAGTTGTTTTTTTAGATGACAAGCAAATGATTGCTTCGGTCGGAAATAATGATATGGTAGCGGCGAGCTTAAATACATTAAAGTATCCATACCCAGAATTAGACTCATCTTATTATATGCAGCACAATGTTTATCAAACACTGATCTTTATGGAAGAAAAAGATGAACCTTTGTATTGTGAGACATTCCCAAACGTACAGTTTGTACGCTGGCATCCATATTCTTGTGATATCTTGCCAAAAGGTGGGTCAAAGGCTGCGGGCATTGAAAAGTTACTTTCGAAAATGGGGCTAACATTAGATGATGCCATTGCTTTTGGAGATGGCATAAATGATATAGAAATGTTACAGGCTGTCGGTACGAGTGTAGCGATGGGGAATGGACATGAAAGAGCAAAGGCTGTTGCAACGCATATTGCTGAGCACGTAGATGAAGATGGACTTGCAAAAATGATGCAACTGTTAAAAATAATTTAATGATGCGTAGATATGGGTGCCGTTTTCTAAAATGGAAAAGCAACTAGTCGAAGAGATTCTTCGAGCTAGTTGCTTTTTTTAGTACGTACTTATGAGTCAGTACTTACTTGAAGGCTTTTTTTATTGTCGGCAAATACTTCTTGTGATTTGGGGTATATAGATATTAGACGGATAGAAGTTAAAAAGTGATGGATAGAAGTCAGAAAGTGACGGATAGAAATAAAAAATGCAGCCTACAAAAGTAGGCTGCACGGCGCTTTTAGTCACGCTCATATGGTACAGAATTTGGAATATCAGCAAATGGATCTTTTTCGTTAATACGGTCGTAAAACATAACGCCGTTTAAATGATCTAATTCATGTTGGAATGCAATAGCGGCCAGGCCTTTAAGGCGCAATTTTTTTTCTTCGCCGTCAATTGTTTTGAACTTTACCGTAATACGGGCATAACGTGGCACATAACCAGGTACATTACGATCAACCGAAAGGCATCCTTCACCAGCAGCCATGTAAGTATTTTCTACAGAGTGGCTGACAATTTTCGGGTTAATCGCAGTGAAGCTCAATTGTTCGCCATTATCATCTTTCACATGAAGGGCAAACATGCGATGTAAACTATTTACTTGATTGGCAGCAAGTCCAATGCCACCACGTAAATTATATTTTTCTGCAATTTCTGGATCTTGGCTGTTTTTTAGGTATTGAAGCATGTCTTCGGCAAGCTTTCTTGTTTCATCAGATAAAGGGAATTTAACTTCCTCAGCTTTTGTGCGTAAAGTGGGATGGCCTTCGCGAATAATATCATCCATTAAAATCATGTGTGAATCTTCCTTTCAATCACTTTGTATAGCTTTATTTACAAGTATACATCACGTTTCAGTACATTCACATGAAAAAACCATCATTTGATTAAACTTAAAATTATTTTTTGTTGTTATTAGATTGTTATGAACTAGGGTATTCTACTATTGATAATTATGTAGGAAAACGTTATATTAGTGCACTTAATTCAAGTTGTTGTAATACAGAAGTGATTTACAATAGATACAGTATAGCACAGATTGGATATCTCTTTATGTTAGGAAAAATCTTTGTTTATAGCCGTAATATATGATTGACCGACGATATTTTATTCAGTATACTGAGTCCTGAGGATAAGTTGTATTAGTTGGAAAGTGATTTATTTTAATACAGTTGAAAGGGAGATGTGACAAATGGGTAATAAAAACAATAATATTTTTGATCCAAAACAAACGCTAACTGAAATCGAAGACAAGTTTGAAATGTTCCAAATTCTGAATGAAGAAGGCGAAATTGTTAATGAAGAGGCGGATCCAAAATTAGCAGAAGAGGAGCTAGTAGAGTTAATGACGCGTATGGTATATACACGTATTTTAGACCAACGCTCTATCTCACTTAACCGTCAAGGGCGATTAGGCTTCTACGCGCCGACTGCTGGTCAAGAAGCGTCACAACTTGCTTCTCATTTTGCCTTAGAAAAAGAAGACTGGATTTTACCAGGTTACCGTGATGTACCACAAATTGTTTGGCATGGTTTGCCTTTAGATAAAGCATTTTTATTCTCACGTGGACACTTTGCAGGGAATCAGGTTCCTGAAGGTGTAAACGTTTTAGCACCACAAATCATTATTGGTGCACAATATATTCAAGCTGCTGGGGTAGCACTTGGTCTTAAAAAACGCGGTAAAAAAGCCGTTGCTGTAACATATACAGGTGATGGTGGATCATCACAAGGTGATTTCTATGAAGGCATTAACTTCGCTGGCGCATTTAAATCTCCAGCAATTTTCATTGTACAAAACAACCAATACGCAATTTCTACACCTCGTGAATTACAAACTGCGGCAAAAACGATTGCACAGAAAGGTGTAGCGGCAGGAGTGCCAAGTATTTTAGTAGACGGTATGGATGCTCTTGCAGTGTATGTAGCTACACGTGATGCACGTGAGCGCGCAGTCAATGGCGAGGGTCCAACATTTATTGAAACAATGTGTTACCGCTATGGTCCACATACAATGGCAGGGGATGATCCGACTCGTTACCGTACATCTGATACAGATAGCGAATGGGCACTAAAGGATCCTCTTGTACGTTTCCGTAAATACCTAGAAGCTAAAGGGCTGTGGGATGAGAAAAAAGAAGAAGCTGTCATAGAGCGTGCAAAAGAAGAGATTAAAGAAGCTATCAAAAAAGCTGATGCTGCTCCAAAACAAAAAGTTACACAGTTAATGGAAAACATGTATAAAGGCGAAATGCCATCGAATTTAAAAGAACAGTATGAAATCTACAAAGAGAAGGAGTCGAAATAACCTATGGCACAAATGACGATGATTCAAGCAATTACAGATGCACTTCGCACAGAATTAAAGAACGATGAAAACGTTCTTGTATTCGGAGAAGATGTGGGTGTCAACGGTGGGGTATTCCGCGCAACTGAAGGCCTACAAAAAGAATTCGGTGTTGACCGCGTATTCGATACACCATTAGCAGAGTCTGGTATTGGTGGCCTAGCGATTGGTCTTTCTCTAGAAGGTTTCCGACCAGTTCCTGAAATTCAATTTTTCGGTTTCGTCTATGAAGTTATGGATTCAATCAGTGGTCAATTAGCACGTATGAGCTACCGTAGTGGTGGTGTATACAACGCTCCTGTAACAATCCGTTCACCATTTGGTGGTGGCGTACATACGCCAGAAATGCACTCAGATAGCTTAGAAAGTCTTATGACAGCGCAACCAGGATTAACTGTTGTCGTACCATCTACACCATACGATGCAAAAGGCTTACTGATTTCGTCTATTCGTAATGATAATCCAGTAATTTTCTTAGAGCATTTAAAATTATATCGTTCGTTCCGTGAAGAGGTACCGGAGGAAGCATACACAATCCCATTAGGAAAAGCGGATGTAAAACGTGAAGGTAAAGATTTAACAATCATTGCATATGGTCTAATGGTACATGAAAGCTTGAAGGCAGCAGAAGAACTAGAAAAAGAAGGTCACTCTGTTGAAGTGATTGATTTACGTACAATTCAACCAATTGATATTGAAACAATCATTGCTTCAGTTGAAAAAACAGGTCGTGCAATTGTTGTTCAAGAAGCACAAAAACAAGCAGGTATTGCTGCGAATGTTGTAGCTGAAATTACAGAGCGTGCAATTTTAAGCTTAGAAGCACCTGTTCTTCGTGTAGCAGCACCAGATACAGTGTACCCATTCCCGCAAGCTGAAGGTGTTTGGTTACCGAACTACAAAGATGTAATGGAAACGGCGAAAAAAGTTTTAACATTCTAATGTAGCTTGCAAATTTGATGAATAGCAAAGAGAAAGGATGGGTACACATGGCATTTGAATTCAGATTACCTGATATTGGAGAGGGTATTCACGAAGGAGAAATCGTAAAATGGTTCGTTAAAGCTGGGGATACAGTGAAAGAAGACGATATTCTTTGTGAAGTACAAAATGATAAAGCGGTTGTAGAGATTCCGTCACCAGTAGAAGGAAAAGTAGAGGAAGTATTGGTAAATGAAGGTACGGTTGCTGTTGTTGGCGATGTATTAATTCGTTTAGATGCTCCTGGTTACGAAGATTTAAAATTAAAAGGTGACGACCATGCAGAAGCAAAAACTGAAGCTCAAGTACAGGCGACTGCAGAAGCTGGTCAGGATGTAGCTAAAGCACCTGCTAAGGAAGAAACTACGGTAACAGAAGAGGCGACAGTAAAAGAACAAACTCCTGATAGTACAAAACGTATCATCGCTATGCCTTCAGTACGAAAATTTGCTCGAGACAATGATGTAAATATTCGTGAAGTTGCAGGTACTGGCAAAAATGGTCGTATTCTAAAAGAAGATATCGAGAATTTCTTAAATGGCGGTGGAGCAATTCAAGCTGAGGAAGCACCAGCTGTGGCAGAAGAAGCTACTGCGAAACAAGAGATAGCGCAAGCAGCTCCTGTGGTTCTTGAAGGTGAATTCCCAGAGACACGTGAAAAAATGTCTGGTATTCGAAAAGCGATTGCAAAAGCGATGGTACACTCGAAACAAACGGCTCCTCATGTTACACTAATGGATGAAGTCGATGTGACAGCACTTGTAGCACATCGCAAAAAATTCAAAGATATCGCTGCTGAAAAAGGTGTGAAATTAACGTACTTACCATACGTAGTAAAAGCGCTTATTTCAACGTTACGCGAATTCCCAGAATTTAACCGCTCATTAGATGATGCAACACAAGAAATTATTCAAAAGCATTACTACAATATTGGTATTGCGGCAGATACAGAAAAAGGTTTACTTGTACCAGTTATTAAACATGCTGATCGTAAATCAGTATTTGCAGTATCAAATGAAATTAATGAACTAGCGACAAAAGCCCGCGATGGCAAGCTTGCTCAACATGAAATGAAAGGTGCATCCATGTCTATCACGAATATCGGCTCGGCAGGAGGACAATGGTTCACACCAGTTATTAATCATCCTGAAGTCGCAATTTTAGGTATTGGTCGAATTTCAGAGAAACCTGTAATAAAAAATGGTGAAATTGTAGCTGCACCTGTGTTAGCATTATCATTGAGCTTTGATCATCGCATGATCGATGGAGCCACTGCGCAAAATGCTTTAAATCACTTAAAGCGTTTGTTAAGTGAGCCAGAATTATTATTAATGGAGGCGTAACAAAAATGGTAGTAGGAGATTTCCCAATCGAAACAGATACTCTTGTCATTGGTTCAGGTCCTGGAGGATATGTTGCAGCAATTCGCGCGGCACAAACTGGCCAAAAAGTAACAATCGTTGAAAAAAATGTAATTGGTGGTGTGTGCTTAAACGTAGGTTGTATCCCATCAAAAGCATTAATTTCAGTAGGTCACCGTTTTGAACAAGCTAAGCATTCAGATGACATGGGTATCGTCGCTTCTGACGTGAAATTAGACTTCGCAAAAGCACAAGCATTTAAAGACAGCGTTGTTAAAAAATTAACTGGCGGTGTTGAAGGCTTACTTAAAGGCAATAAAGTTGAAATTGTACAAGGTGAAGCTTATTTCGTAGACGCTCATTCAGTGCGTATCATCAATGGTGAATCTGCTCAAACTTACACATTTAACAATGTGATTTTAGCAACAGGTTCTCGCCCAGTTGAAATTCCAACATTTAAATTCACAGATCGTGTACTAAACTCTACTGGCGCACTTTCTTTACAAGAAGTACCTGGTAAATTAGTCGTTATCGGTGGAGGTTATATTGGTACAGAGCTAGGCTCAGCTTTCGCTAACCTTGGTTCACAAGTAACAATTATTGAAGGTGGCAAAGATATTTTAGCTGGCTTCGAAAAACAAATGACACAAATCGTGAAAAAAGGCCTGAAAAAGAAAGGCGTTGAAATTGAAGTAAACGCATCTGCAAAAGGCGTTGAAGAAACAGAAAACGGCGTAGTGGTAACATATGAAGTAGGCGGAGAAGAGAAAAAAGTTGAAGCTGATTATGTATTAGTTACCGTTGGTCGTCGTCCAAATACAGATGAAATGGGTCTTGCTGAAATCGGTGTTGAATTCGGTGAACGCGGTCTTATTAATGTCGACAAACAATGCCGTACAAATATCTCAAACATCTATGCAATTGGTGATATCGTAGCTGGTCCTCAGCTTGCACATAAAGCTTCTTATGAAGGTAAAGTTGCTGCTGAAGCAATCGCTGGTGAAAAATCAATCGTTGATTATTTAGCTGTTCCTGCTGTATGCTTCACAGATCCAGAAATGGCTACTGTTGGTTACAATGAAGATCAAGCTAAAGCAGAAGGTATTGAATATACTGCAGCGAAATTCCCATTTGCAGCAAATGGTCGTGCTCTTGCATTGAACCAATCAGAAGGATTCGTAAAACTAGTAGCTCGTAAAGAAGACGGCTTATTAATTGGTGCTCAAATTGTTGGTGCTGGTGCATCAGATATGATCGCTGAAATGGGCTTAGCAATTGAAGGCGGCATGACTGCTGAAGATATTTCATTAACGATTCACGCTCACCCAACATTAGGTGAAATCACAATGGAAACTGCTGAAGTTTTACTAGGCAACCCAATCCATATTTTAACTAAAAAATAATAACTAACTAAAACCCTCTTATTTTATCGAGCATTCGATCAAATAAGAGGGTTTTGTATGTAAAAAATTATTTAATAATGTTTTCTAAGTTAAAAACCATTATCGGTATATGGAGATACCTACATGTTAGATAAATTTAATACATATATCGTGCTAGCGCAAGATGAGCTTCCGCAACAAAATAATGGTAATATATGGTACGTGGTGAGGGCAGTCATTTTAATACTTGCTATCATACTCTATTACATGATGAACAAGAAAAATCAGGAGGCACAAAAAAGAGGTTAGTTGAGAAGTCAAAAGTTAGTGATAGTTGCCGAAAATGGATTACATTTAACATAAGTTTCGTGACTGTTGTCACATAGGGGGTGCCTTTCAAATGATTTTTGAGACACCTCCTTTTTATGTTGGATAAGACATAAAATTCAGGAAATTATGTAACAGATACTATATAATAGAAATGAATCGTATATTTGGAGGTAGAGTATGGAACTTAATTTAAATGATAAGGTTGCTATTATTACTGGCTCTAGTAAAGGAATTGGCTATTATACTGCGATGCAGCTTGTTAAAGAAGGAGCGAAGGTTGTCCTTTGTGCAAGAGGCGAGAAGCAATTACAAGTAGCAGCAGGTTGTATTAAAAACGAAACGGGCGAGGATGTTTTATTCGTGCCGACTGATATTACAAAAGAAAAAGATTGTAAAAATCTGATTGATCGTACGATTGAGCATTATGGGCGTATTGATATTGTCATTAATAACGCTGGTACAGCATCAGCAAATCCATTTGAAGATGTTAGCAGTGAAGTATGGCAGTCTGATTTAGACTTAAAGGTGTTTGGTGCCATCAATTGTTCGAAATATGCCGTGCCCCATATGCGTAAAGTCGGTGGGGGGGCAATTGTTAACGTAACAGCTGTTATGGCAAAAACGCCACCAGCTAGTTCGCTTCCGACCACTGTCAGTCGTGCAGCAGGACTTGCGCTAACGAAGGCTATGAGCAAAGACTTAGGAAAAGATAATATTCGTGTAAATTCGGTTTGTATTGGCTTAATTCGCAGTGATCAAATCGAGAATCGATGGAAAAGCGAAGCGTCTAATCTATCATGGGACGATTATTCTCGGAAGATTGGCCAATCGATTCCACTGGGGCGTGTCGGCGATACACAGGAAGCAGCAAATGTTATTACTTTTTTAGTATCAGATGCTGCGAGCTATGTGACAGGAACGTCTGTTAATATCGATGGTGGTTCGGGACACGCATTATAAAAATCATAACCTACATAAAGAGACAATATTCTTCTTTGTGTAGGTTTTTTTCTATTGTTTTTCTAAAATTATAATAGACAGAAAATTCCCGCACATGTAGAATGGACGTGGGGGGTGAAAAGTGGTAAATGTTGAACGAAAATTTTACTGCTGTGTTAATGAGGGTTGTTCGAATTATTGTCCAGATAGGGATACTAAATATTTTTTATTATATGGGCGTTGGTATTGTGTCTTTATTGCATCTGCCTCTTCCTGGAAGTGTAATTGGGTTACTGCTATTAGCCCTTTCGCTCAATTTCAAAATCATTAAAGTAGAATACATTCAAGATGGCGCTGGTTTTTTAATTGGTATATTAACATTATTTTTCATTCCCGCAACAGTAGGGGTGATTGACTATCCAGAACTTTGGTCAAAGACTGGTCTACTTATTATTTTAGCTGTTATCGCTAGTACATTAGTTTCTATTTATATTACTGGTTTGCTTTGCCAATTCATCGAGAAAAAAGAGGCGGCTAAAAAAGAAGCCATTGTAGAAGAGGGAGAGGGGGAATTAACCGTTGACTGAGATAATTGTCGTATTGGGCACAATTGCTTTATTCTATTTGTTGACAAAACTTTATCAGCGTTTCCCATATCCTTACATGATTCCATTAGTAACGACAACATTACTCAGTATAGTGATTTTATTGGTATTTGATATTCCATATGCTACGTATATGGAGGGGGGAGAATGGCTTCAGAAAATGTTAGGACCTGCTGTAGTAGCACTTGCTTATCCACTATACAATCAGCGTGCTATTATTATGAAGTACAAGATTTCAATTTTGTCGGGAATTGCCATTGCGATGGTAACAGGTTTAGTAACAATCTTTATGATGTTAAAATGGATTGGGGTTAGTGAAAGTTGGTTGTTAACGACATTGCCTAAATCTTTGACAACACCTGTTGGGATGCAAGTTAGTGAGACGATAGGTGGTATTCCACCACTAACTGCTGTGTTCGTAATGATAGCGGGATTTGTAGGAGCTATTATCGGACCATTAGTTATTAAATATGGCAAAATTGAATCATCTGTCAGTCGAGGCGTAGCAGTAGGAAGTGCCTCACACGGTGTAGGACTTGTCAAATTGAAAGATTACGGCGAGCAGGAATTATCTGTCGGATCCTTGTCAATGGGCTTAACGGCGATTATAGGGGCATTTTTGTGCCCACTCTTTGTTTATTTATTTATGTGAAAAAGGCTATATACAGAAGGGAATCTGTATATAGCCTTTTTTTAACTTTTTTCTATAATAAATTGAATGGTATGAGCAAGCCCTGTATGCAAAATACCTTCATTTCTCACCTGCTCTCCTGTGAAAAAGTGCAAAATTTTATGCGATTGACACCAAGAAAGTACATCAATTGGGTCATATAAAAATTCTAGCTGATTGGGTCCACCTGATGCATAAGGAAGTTGATATATAGAATATAATTCCATCATAATTAGCCCACCAGGTTTCACGGAATCAATGATACGTTTAAAAATGTCATGCTGATGTTCTACATGAAAATGACCAAAAACCATAATGGCAGCATCGAAGATTTCCACAGGTATTTCATCTTGGAGTAAGTCAGTGAGTTGTGTTTCCACAATAACGTCATGCCTTTTTGCAAGTTGTTGTGTTTTCTCGAGACCACTTTGTGCATAATCAAAGGCTGTAACAGTATGCCCCTCAGCCGCTAAAAAAACGGCATTGCGTCCTTCGCCCTCTGCATAAGCAGCTAAGTTTGGACAGTTTTTAAGGTAATCAGCATAATCTTTTATAAAGGTATTTGGCTGTTCACCGTATACATATTCTAAATTTTGAAATCGTTTATCCCATGAATTCATCCAATCACTCCTTTATCTTTATTGTAGGTAAAGTGTCCATTGAAATCGAGTTTTTTGTTCAATGCCAGATCAAGTAAGTTGGAATATTTTATTTAAAAGGTTGGATGCAACTTAGTTAGTAAGGTATGCAACCACTAGTTGCGAAATGGCAAACAATAACTTCTAGTGAAATATGTGTGGAAATTTTATGATTTATTCAGGATCATAAAATATGGGGGGAAGTTCTATGAATTTAGAAAATCGTTTAAAAGAATTGAGAGAACAACGACAATATACTCAAGATGATGTTGCGGAATTCTTAAATATTTCCAGACAATCTGTTTCTAAGTGGGAATTAGGAAAAGGTTATCCTGACATCGAGAACCTGATTAGACTAAGTGATTTGTATGAGGTTTCATTAGATAAGCTTATTCGAGGAGAAGAAAAATACCAAAAAAAAGAGGTTATCAATCTTCCTAATAATGCCAATCGGAAATCAATTGGGGATTTTTTATGGAACTATTGGTGGCTTATTTTCCCTGTATTAGGTATGCTATTTTTCCGATCCTAGTAATAGTAGTTGAAGTATGAAAATAAGCTGTCTCATCATTTGAGACAGCTTATTTGTGTTTAAATGATAGCTCTGCGTTCTTTAATAACGCGGATTGTTTTTAAAGTTGTATCTTCTGGACCTTGAACAGGTAAACCAGCTTCAACATTCATTTGGATATAACGAATATTTTCCTCAGTAATTATTTCCCCGGGAATAAAAATTGGAATACCAGGTGGATATACCATTATGAATTCCGCACAAATACAATTATCTGCTTCTGCGAGTGGCACAACTTCTGTATCTGCATAAAAGGCATCTCGAGGTGACATTGCAAGTGCCGGAATTTCTGGCACATTGACGACTGTTTCAGTAAAAGCTGCTTCTGAATCAAAAGCTTTAGACATACGACTTAATGCATTTATCAGGAGGTTAATTTCCTTTTTCGTATCAGCCAGTGTCACAAGACATAAAATATTGTATAAATCGGATAATTCAACCTCAATATTAGCATTGTGACGAAGCCATTCTTCGGCCTGGTGACCGGATATACCTAAATCTTTTACACTAATTAACAGTTTTAATGGATCCATATCAAAAGTTGCAGATGAGTGTAATTTTTCTTTTCCTGCACATTTTAAATGTGGAATTTGGTTAATGCGTTTACGGGCATCTTTTGCCAAACGAAGCGCATCGCCAATTAAATCATAGCCATGAATTGCTAGCTGACGACGTGCTGTGTCCAGCGAAGCAAGTAATGGATAGGACGTCGAAGTTGTTGTTAGCATCGAGAATACGGCTTGTACACGCTTTGCAGAGACTAGCCCCTCACGCACATTTAAAATCGATGTTTGCGTCATGGAGCCACCAAGCTTATGTACACTTGTCGCAGCCATATCGGCACCTGCTTCCATAGCGGAATAAGGTAGCTCGTCATGGAATTTAATGTGAACACCATGAGCTTCGTCAACAACAACTGGAATATTACGACTATGGACAATTTCAACAATACGTTTTAAATCGGCTGAAAAGCCATAGTAAGTTGGGTTAATAACAAGGACAGCTTTTGCATCCGGGTAAGCATTTAATGCTTTTTCTACTGCTTCTGCCGAAATACCGTGAGAAATACCATACTCGCTATCCACCTCAGGGTGAATAAAAATTGGAATAGCACCAGCGAAAACAATCGCTGACATAATGGATTTATGAACATTCCGTGGTATTAGAATCTTATCACCTGGACCGACGACGGTCAGAATCATCGTCATAATGGCGCCACTAGTACCTTGAACGGAAAAGAATGTATGATCAGCACCAAAGGCTTCAGCAGCAAGTGCTTGTGCCTCTTTGATCGCACCCTTTGGTGAATGTAAATCGTCTAGTGGAGCAATGTTAATTAAATCAATTGATAAAACGTTGTCGCCGACGAATTCTCGGAAAGCCGGATCCATACCGTGCCCTTTCTTATGACCTGGAATATGGAACTGAATTGGATGTCTATTCCGATGTTTTAGTAATACGTCGAACAATGGAGTCTCTAATTGTGACAACGCAGGTACCACCTCACTTTTATAATATCTAAGAAAACAAATGAATTATAGCACCTAACGACATGAAAAAATAGACTTTAATTAAAAAATAAAGGGATTTTTTGATGATTTCGAGAAGATAGTATCGTATGAAAGGGGAGATTTGATGAATTGGGATACACGTATCACAGAACTTTTGAAGGTTAAATACCCAATTGTTCAGGGGGGATTAGCTTATTTAGCATATGCCGATTTAGCAGCGGCAGTGTCGAATGCTGGGGGACTTGGACAAATAACTGCAATGAGCTTGCGTGATGCTGACTTATTACGGGCAGAAATTCATAAGGTACGTACATTAACGGACAAGCCATTTGGTGTAAATTTTGCAATTGGCATGTATGGTACAGGTTATGAGGATATGGTACGTGTAGCAGTCGAAGAACAGGTGCCTGTTGTAACAATGACGGGCGGTAATCCTGCACCAATATTTGAGTTGCTTGCAGGCACGGACATCAAGAAATTAGTACTAGTTGCAGCACGTAGACAAGCTCAAAAGGCTGAAGAGCTTGGAGCAGATGCAGTCATGGTAGTAGGACAAGAAGGTGGTGGTCATCTTGGACGTGATGACATTGGTACAATGGTGCTCGTACCGCAAGTTGTAGATAGCGTAAAAATTCCTGTCATTGCCTCTGGTGGTATTGGTGATGGACGTGGTTGGATGGCCGCACATTCACTTGGTGCTGAAGGAATTGAAATGGGCACACGCTTTATTGCAACAAAGGAATGTATTGATGCATCAGAAGCTTATAAAGAGGCACTAATCGCAAGCTCTGAAGCAGATACAACGGTCATTAAACGCTCCATTGGTGCACCAGCTAGAGCGATACGTAGTGAATTTACAGAGAAAATTTTAGAGATTGAGCGAACAACACCTACTTATGATGCATTGAAAGATTATATAAGCGGTACAGCGAATAAACGTTTTATCTATGATGGTGACAAGAATGCTGGTATTGGTTGGGCAGGACAAGTTACGGGGATGATTCACGATATTCCAACTGTGGATGAGCTGATAACACGAATGGTTGCAGAAGCGGAAAGTATCCGGGTAAAATGGGGACAGTAACGTAAAGGTGGTAATGTCCAAATGGAATATTCTTATCCGTTTTCAATTGATTGGTCGACTGAAGAAATAGTTGATGTTATTAAATTCTTTGAAGGCATCGAGCAGGCCTATGAAAAGGGCATTAAACGTGAAGTGATGATGGCGAAATATCGTCGCTTTAAAGAGATTGTACCTTCGCAAGCCGAGGAAAAAACAATTTTTCGTGAATTTGAAGAAGCGAGTGGCTACGTGAGTTATCCGGTAGTAAAGCAAACAAAAGAGACAGCTGATGGTACAATCATAAAGGTTATTCCGAAGCAACGACGTTAAAAAAGTGTGGATGTGAGAAATACTCACGTCCACACTTTTTTGTCTTGCTTTTTTACAAAGAGTCAATAATGACCTAAAGAAAGTTTCGTTTAGCAATTATTTGGTGTGCATTAACGGATAATAATCAGTGTTAAATATCAAAATTTTGCATAAAATACATCAACAAAGACTTTTATGAAGTAAGCTTACCTCAAGTATGAAAGCCATCGAATTGTCAATTTGAAAATGATGAACTTATAATGTCACATAAGTTCTCACACTATACCTCTGTAGTTGTCATGTTCAATTCTCTAATGAATTAGTTGCTTGGAAGGCTTTTAATTTTGCAGCTTCCTACAAGCACCTTTGAAGTATGAGCTTTGATCCTTCAGATATACCAAATGTTCGGTAATGAATCACCCTCGATAAATTTTTGGCTGTGTCGTATATCCTACCATCATTTGAGATGATGGTGTTTTTTGTATCTGAAAATTTATTTTGAAATTAAACCAAGAAATCATATGAAATTAATCGTTTTCGTATGAAGCATTGTAATTTTTATTTTCCTATGATGATGTTATAGATCGGCAGTAAGCTGCTGAAAGTATCTTCTGCTAATTGATGGAATTGACCGGAAGACAATTTTATAGCTTCATCGCGAGGAATATGTCGGCCTACTAAAAACTCACCTTTTTTAACATCGCGTAGTCGAATAAGTAACTCCTCCAGCTTCTCTTCTTTAGCCTCTTGAATGGAAAAAGCCAACGGGGACATGTGATCACCGGAAACAATGAAATCATTTGGAAGCTGTTGTAACAATGATTTTTTTGTAAGTAGTCTTTCTGCCATCACACTTTTTTGCGGTGCTTCATAAATAATGGCTAATACGATGAATAAATGTGAGCTCCAAAGACCAATCTGAAAGTGAGGCAATGCTTTATAACCTCTTTTGTATGGAGCGAAGGCAACCCAGCTATCTTTTGGCGGATTGACTGTTCGTCGAGCATGTTTAGCAACATGAGGGAAAAATTCTTCTCCAAGCTGACTAGAAAAGAAAGAGGAAAAATCTTCACCTAGTTTATTGAATTTTGGTCGTACACAGGAATTTAAAGCATCCATTCTTTGTTCTAAACCATTTATTTGAAAAACATTGAAATCTTTGGTAGTCCATTTTAGTTTCGGCATTTTTAGTAACTCCTTTCGATTATAAGGTTTATTTTAATAAGAAAATGGGAAAAAATCTTATAACAAGTACTTTAACGAAATCTGATAAGGTTTTGTAACAAAATAAAAAAGGACGTGATTTTTATGAAACAGATCGTAAAAATTATACGAAAAGTTGACATTGAAAAGCAATATGAACACATTTTACAATTAGAATTAGATTATGAATTAGCCTCCTTGTTCGCTGCTATGAATGAGAAAAATGAGCTTGAAATTAAAAAAAGTAAAAAACGTCTGGCTGAAATTCAGATGGAGCTTGAAAGTTTACACGCCTATGCGTAAAAAAAAATTCATACCTATTTAGAATCACTTGCTGAATATTCCGACAGCAGGTGATTTTTGTTGTTATAAAGGGTAAAATAGACAATATATCATAATAGAAACTGTATTTGGTAAAGCTCTATTTTCAAGAAGTTACTGTTTAGCGTTGTTTAAAGATTGATGTCGCATGTTTGAGACGTTGTTTATTCTATTGGCTAACACTTGCGTTTAGTTCTACGACACACAAGGTAGCGATTGTATCTTATATGTAAGAGGCAGTGCTATACTTTGTGATTAGCATTGGAGACTTAGCGATGAAGACAGGTCTACATTTTGTGTGTAAGACAAGGCAGTAACATGATGATGTAAGGAAATTAAGGTTTTATTGATGGGCGTGAATGCGCTTTTCTTATATTCGAAGGGTGGGTTATTATGAGTTTACAACGTATCGATGAATTTGCGAAAAGTATTATTTTTGAAGCGGGTAAACGCATTAGAAATGCTTTTTCGTACAATTTAGTTATCGAAACAAAATCTAATGCAAATGATCTTGTTACAAATATTGACCGTGAAACAGAATTATTTTTTATAGAAAAAATCAAAATGTTCGACCCGACCCATAAAATCTTAGGTGAAGAGGGGATGGGGGAGGAAGTCGAATCGTTAGAAGGTGTTGTTTGGATTATTGATCCGATCGACGGCACCATGAATTTTGTTAAGCAACATCGTCACTTTATGATTTCAATAGGGATATTTATTGACGGTATTGGTAAGCTTGGTTACATATTCGATGTTATGCGTGAAGACTTATTCTATGCAGTAGCTGGCGAGGGAGCTTGGTACAATGATTCACCGCTACGTAAATTGCAGTCAGTCACAATTGAAGAATCAGTGATTGGAATTAATGCAAGTTGGGTAGCGCCAAATCGACATATCCATCATGAAAAGGTAATTGAATTGATTCGGAAAGTTCGTGGTACGCGTTCATATGGCTCGGCAGCTATGGAAATAGCTTTTGTTGTGAGTGGTAAGCTTGATGCGTATGTATCCATGCGCCTCTCTCCATGGGATATTGGCGCTGGTACGATTATCGCTACGGAGGTGGGGGCAATTGCGACGAATTTACATGGAGAAGGTTTTGATTTCCTACATCAAGATACTTTCATCATAGCTAACCCTTCCATCCATAAAGAGTTATTAGAAAAATATATTGTGCCTTATCGCTAAGAAAGGAGCTGTCCAAATAGTGGACAGCTCCTTTCCTATATGGCGAAACTAAAAGTAATTTAGCAAACAAACGACTTATATACGCTGTGAGCTATATCGACATTTGTTGTTACATTAAAGTAAACCTTGTTCACGTAGTTTACGTTTCATTTTAAAGGCTGTCATGAAAATGACACAAGTAGCCACAATGCCTGCTAATATGCCAAATCCACTACCAGCTGCTACGGAATAACCGATAGCGCACATTGCTAATATAGCTGCCAATGCATAAATGGCCATTACGAATTTTGCACGATTCATAGCCGAGCCTCCTATATAAATTTTTGAAATAAAAATATTTTTTTAGAATGATAGAAATTCTAATAAGGACAATTACGTCCTTCATGTGCTATAATATCACAGTTAAACATACGAAAAAAGAATATGGAGTGGAATAATGACAAACTTACGTCAAGATCTTCGCAATATCGCAATAATCGCCCACGTTGACCATGGTAAAACTACTTTAGTCGACCAATTACTAAAACAATCAGGTACATTCCGTTCAAACGAACGTGTTGAAGAACGTGCAATGGACTCTAATGATATTGAACGCGAACGTGGTATTACGATTTTAGCTAAAAATACAGCAGTAAACTATGAAGGAACTCGTATCAACATCCTTGATACGCCTGGACACGCTGACTTCGGTGGTGAGGTAGAACGTATTTTAAAAATGGTAGACGGCGTTTTACTAGTTGTCGATGCGTATGAAGGTTGTATGCCTCAAACACGTTTCGTACTGAAAAAAGCATTAGAACAACGCTTAACACCAATCGTTGTTGTGAACAAAGTAGACAAAGATTCAGCTCGTCCACTAGAAGTAGTAGATGAAGTACTTGAATTATTCATCGAGCTAGGTGCAGATGAAGACCAATTAGACTTCCCTGTTGTTTATGCTTCAGGTGTAAATGGTACAGCTTCTTTAGACGCTGATCCATCTAAACAAGAAGAAAATATGAAATGTCTATTCGAAAAAGTTATCGAATCTATTCCGGCACCAGTTGATAACTCAGAAGACCCATTACAATTCCAAGTAGCTCTACTTGACTATAATGACTTCGTTGGACGTATCGGAATTGGTCGCGTATTCCGCGGAACAATTTCTGTAGGTCAACAAGTTGCATTGATGAAATTAGACGGTACAGTGAAAAACTTCCGTGTAACGAAAATCTTTGGTTTCTTCGGCTTAAAACGTGAAGAAGTAGAGACAGCAAAAGCTGGTGACTTAATTGCCGTTTCAGGTATGGAAGACATCAACGTAGGTGAAACAGTTTGTCCTGTTGAACATCAAGAAGCGCTTACACCATTACGTATCGATGAGCCAACGTTACAAATGACTTTCTTAGTAAACAATTCTCCATTCGCAGGCCGTGAAGGGAAATGGGTTACTTCTCGTAAAGTGGAAGAGCGTTTACGTGCTCAATTACAAACGGACGTATCTTTACGTGTTGAAGATACTGATTCTCCAGACGCATGGACAGTTTCAGGTCGTGGGGAACTTCACTTATCTATCTTGATCGAAAATATGCGTCGTGAAGGCTTCGAATTACAAGTATCTAAACCACAAGTAATCGTGCGTGAAATCGACGGTGTAAAATGTGAACCATTCGAACGCGTTCAAATCGATGTTCCTGAAGAAAATGTTGGTTCAATTATCGAATCGATTGGTACACGTAAAGGTGAAATGCTTGATATGGTGAACAATGGCAGTGGCCAAGTTCGTTTAACATTCTTAGTACCGGCACGTGGATTAATTGGTTATACAACTGAATTCATGTCGATGACAAAAGGTTTCGGTATTATCAACCACACGTTTGATTGCTACCAACCGCTATTACCAGGTAAAATCGGTGGTCGTCACCAAGGTGTGCTAGTTTCAATGGAAACTGGTAAATCAACTACTTATGGTATGATGCAAATTGAAGACCGTGGTACACTATTCTTAGAGCCAGGTACAGATATTTACGAAGGTATGATTGTTGGTGAAAATACACGTGACGCTGATATCACTGTAAACATCACAAAAATGAAACAAAAAACTAACATCCGTTCTGCAAATAAAGACCAAACGAATGTAATTAAAAAACCACGTATCTTATCTCTAGAAGAAGCACTTGAATATCTAGGTGATGATGAGTACTTAGAAATCACACCAGAATCTATTCGCCTTCGTAAACAAATTCTAGATAAAAACGAACGTGAGAAAGCAGCGAAAAAATTACGTAACGCAGAACAATAATTTTCCGCTGGCATGAAAGGAAGAGGATGAACGATGTTGAATTGGTTGTTACTCAACTCTATTCAAGCATCTGAAATGAGAGAAGGAACAGAGGCTGAAGTATTAGAAGATTTAACAGGTATTAGCCGTTTCATTTATGAAAATGCACCGAATTATACAGTAGCAGGGTATATAGCTTTCTTCTCCGTATTTATTTTATGTGCAATTGTTTATCAATTAGGCTTTGCACGAAAATTAAATTTAAAGCAAAATATTGTTGTGTACCTCTGTTTATTTATTGGATGTATTTTTCTTACTTTCTTCGCTCTATCATTACCAATGATGGAGGGGTTAATTGTTGCAGCATTATTTTTGGGTATTTATAAAATTCGCTTAGCTAGGGAAAATAAAGAAGCCTAAAGGTTAAAGATTAAACAAACCAGTTGGATGATGATGTGTCATCATTCCAACTGGTTTGTTTTTTCTGTTTGAATTTTTCTCCTATCTATAGTTCATTATATACTCTTCTATTACTCAAGATTACCTCTATATTTATAGATTTTAACTAACTATATGCCACGTTTTACGAACTGTTTTAAATGACAATTTTAATTTCTCTCATAAGATAACACTCCTTGATTTATACCAACTTTACTTTTTGAACTTACAACTTTATACGTATATAGAAGGTTGATTTGTTAGTTTTCTACAGCTGAAATGCTGCGATCTTCTGAAAATATTGAATTAAACACTAAAACCACCATACAAAAATATTACTTTTACATGGTGGTTTTAAGCTAGGAGGCCTAATTGAATGACTCCAAATTATACTAATGCAAGAGATATATTATTTACTATAAATCCTAATTAATTAAGATTCCAGGTGAAGTGAGCGTTAGTTCAAAGAAATATTACCAGTTCCACTACATTTATTTGTATCACCAGTACAATACAAAGCTAACTTGTGCTTTGTATTACTATTTGTGTTAACCCATTTGCCAACAGCTTCTCCAGGTCTAATAGTGTAAGTATCACTGTCTAAGGCACCATTTGCATTATGAATTTGCCAAATGATATCTACAGATCCATAATTTTTAAGAAGAATAAAAACTTTAGAGGATGCATTGACTGAGTTCGAAGAATTATAAGTAGTAGAAGAACTTACACTAACACCCTCCGATGTAGAAGCAAAGGCATTATCTGCATTATAAGTATAGAAAGACATAATAAGTACTAATGGCATTACAAATTTTAATATTTTTTTCAATTAATTTCTCTCCTTTAAAGATATTTTTTTAGGATAAATACAATATATGAATTTACTGTATATTTAAGTAAAAATATAACCCTTGCATACTTAAATTACCATATATAAACATATTAGGCAAATGTATTTATATATAAAAATAATTCCTTTTTGTTTGTTTTTCTAGTGTTTCTCATGAGACTTTAATTATTAATTGGAGTTGTACATTAACATTTATTTTTATTTCTGCACTCAAAACGCTATGTGTGAATAAGTTAATGTCGATAGGTAATTTCATCAATCAAGGAGGAAATGGAATGCGTTGGCTTAAAAAAGGTTTTTTATTTAGTGGAATTGCTTTGTTGCTCCTTTCATTGGCGGCGTGTAATAAAGCTGAGCTCGAAAAAGTCAAAGTTGGAGAAGTGACGCGCTCGATTTTCTATGCACCGCAATATGTAGCTCTTGAAAAAGGTTTTTTTGAAGATGAAGGTCTTTCGGTAGAGCTTCAAACAATAGCAGGCGGTGATAAGACGATGACAGCGTTACTTTCGGATGGCATTGATATTGCCTTAGTTGGCTCAGAAACATCTATATATGTAACAGCACAAGGCTCAAATGACCCGATTCAAAACTTTGCGCAATTAACGCAAACAGATGGCACATTTTTAGTTGCACGTGAGAAGATGGAGAACTTTTCGTGGGAAGACTTAAAAGGGTCAACCTTCTTAGGGCAACGTAAAGGTGGAATGCCACAAATGGCGGGTGAGTTTGTGTTGAAAAAACATGGCATTGATCCTTCAAGTGATTTAACACTCATTCAAAATATTGATTTTGCTAATATTTCTACAGCATTTGCTTCTGGTACTGGCGATTTTGTTCAGTTATTTGAACCAACTGCTAGTGTATTTGAAAAAGAAGGTAAGGGTTATATTGTTGCTTCATTCGGCACTGAATCAGGCCTTTTACCGTATACTTCTTTTATGGCGAAAAGCAGTTATTTAGAGGATGATGCAAAAACAGTCCAAAGCTTTACAAATGCGCTGAAGCGAGCGCAAGATTTTGTGCAGGAAAAAAGTTCAGCAGAAGTGGCGAAAATTATTCAATCCTATTTTGAAAATGTCGATGTAGCTTTAATTGAAACAGTTGTTGAGCGCTATAAATCTCAGGGCTCATATGCCACTGATCCAATTTTAGATGAAGATGAATGGGATAACCTACAAACGATCATGGAGGAAGCAGGTGAACTTCCCCAACGTGTAGATTATGAAGAGCTTGTTAATACAACTTTTGCTAAAAAGGCCGCAGAGTAATGGGATTTTTAGAGCTCGAGCATATTCACCATAGTTATTATTCAAGTACGCAGGCGAAAGAAGTTTTACGTGATATTAACTTAACTATTCAAGAGGGTGAGTTTGTATCTTTTATAGGGCCAAGTGGCTGTGGTAAAACGACCCTATTGTCAATAATAGCTGGATTATTCCCATCCACGGAAGGTAAGGTATTTATTGATAAGGAGGAAATTTCTCCTCATAATCAGTCACTCATTGGCTATATGTTGCAACAAGATTATTTATTTCCATGGAAGACCATTGAAGAGAATGTCACAATTGGTTTAAAAATAATCGAACGTAACAAAAAATCACATAAGGTGACAGCGAATGCACTTTTACAAGAGATTGGTTTGCCGCATGTGGGCAGCTATTATCCGAGAGAGTTATCGGGTGGGATGCGTCAACGTGTAGCCCTAGCAAGGACACTGGCAGTTAATCCAAAAATCTTATTGCTAGATGAACCGTTTTCTGCACTTGATTATCAATCAAAATTAAAGCTTGAGGACTTAGTCGTTGAAACATTAAAGGCGTATCATAAAACAGCGATTCTCGTGACACATGATATTGGTGAGGCAATTGCAATGAGTGAACGAGTGTTTCTCTTTTCAGCAAACCCGGGTACTTTGCATAGAGTGTTTGAAATACCGACAGAATTACAAGAGTTATCACCATTTGATGTAAGACAACATCCGGCATATTCAGAAGTATTCCAAACAATTTGGAAGGAGCTGGAGAGTCTTGGATAACACACTATTTAAACAATATCTGCAATTGCTTAAAAAGGAAAAGCGTTTTGTTCGTTTATATCAACTTATCATCTTACTCGTATTTTTTGGCGGATGGGAGTTATTTTCAAGACTTGAATGGATTGATCGTTTAATTTTTAGTTCGCCGACTCGCGTGTGGCACACATTTATAGAAAAAGTGAGTGATGGTTCGTTAACATTACATGTCGGTGTGACGCTTATGGAGACGATTATTGGCTTTATAGCGGGGACTTTACTAGGTACTCTAATCGCAACGGTACTTTGGTGGTCACCTATGCTTTCAAAGGTACTAGATCCATATTTAGTAATTTTAAACGCGATGCCAAAAGTTGCTCTCGGACCGATACTGATTGTCGCACTCGGTCCAGGATACTTTTCAATCATCGCCATGGGTGCACTGATTTCGATTATCATTACAACTATTGTTGTTTATACCGCCTTTAAGGGAGTTGACCCGAACTATAGCAAAGTTTTACAAACATTCGGAGCGACTAGATGGCAAACATTTAAAGAGGTCATTTTACCTGCATCATTTCCAACAATTATTTCAACATTGAAAGTCAATGTTGGGTTATCATGGGTCGGAGTTATCGTAGGAGAGTTTTTAGTGGCATCGAAAGGACTCGGCTATTTAATCATTTATGGCTTCCAAGTGTTTAACTTTAACCTTGTGTTAATGTCGTTGCTTATTATCGCTTTTTTTGCGACTATTATGTATCAAGTTGTCGAATTGATTGAGAGGGCAATTATAAAAAATAATGATTAATCAACGAAGGAGATGTCTCAAATGATTTTTGAGACATCTCCTTTTTTTATTCCCAATGAACCTTAAAACTCTTTATCCATATGTGGAGACGTACGATAGAAGCGGAAGTTACCCGTTTCTATTCGTGACATTGTATTTTGTTTAATACGATCATGGCATGTGTCGCACATATACGTATGAATCGGTCGATTGCGTAATTTTTTTGCTAACGGTAAATCATCATCTAACTGGTTAATTGTATCGCAAATGACACATTTTACGCGCATAGCATACCCTCCCTATTCTGCACGAATGGCTAACACATTTTTAATAGGATTGTCTACATTTGTTCCGTCTCCGAACAACACATGAACAGGTCCATCATCATTTAATGGCTTACCGTCTTGGCTATATTTAAAAATAAGCGTATTTGCTTCTTCAATCGTAAATGTATGTTCTTTATCTTCTTGACATTCGATGACGATTTTTGTCGCTTCTGGTTTAATTTCAGCATTTTTCAAAAAATGACTTAATTCGATGCCAAAAGTGCCCGTTTCCATCCCTTTACGGTCGAATTTTCGCTCGGATTTTAATGTTGGTGGGAAAGTAGCACCTTCCATAATTTCACGTGACCAGTGGGCACCAACCTCACGCATATATTTTGTATCCGCATCTTCCTCGTCTTTTTTTGTGTGGAAGTATGTGTTTAAGTCTAGTTTACGGTCATCGAAAATCCAAACAGTTGGATCTAATGTAAGTTGAAATGATACTGCACCCTTGATAGGAATAATTGTTTCCATAATAGAAATCCTCCTCAAATCTTGTATATCCATGAAATAGTATACCGCTAATGACAGGGGATAATAAAGAAATATAATTCGAATTCTCTTTTTACAACGAAGACACTTGCATTTTTAACGACTAAAAGATAAACTTTATTAAGATAGAATCGAAGAAATATCAGATAATGGGGGCGTCCTCATGGATACGAAATCACAAACTTCTTTTCAAGAGAAGGCTTTGGAGCTTTTAGTTGCTGATGCAGATAAAATTGCTCGCCTCATTCGAGTACAAATGGATCATTTAACCATGCCACAATGCCCTTTATATGAAGAAGTATTAGATACACAAATGTTCGGCCTTTCACGTGAAATAGACTTTGCTGTGAAGCTTGGACTCATTGAACGCGAAAAAGGCAAAGAAATTCTCGACTCGCTCGAGAAAGAACTTTCTGTACTACATGACGCGTATACAGACAAATAAAAAGAAAAAACTCAAACGCTCCTTGCGATTTGAGTTTTTTTTCTAGAACGAGGTTTTCACAATGAAACAATACTTAAAAAGGTATGCACAAAATTTTGATTATCCATTATTTTTTACGGTCCTATTGTTAAGTTTATTTGGCTTAGTGATGATTTATAGTTCAAGTATAATGGTGGCCATTGTACGAGAAGAACAAGCACCAGATTACTTTTATCAAAAACAGGTAACGAACTTAACTGTAGCATTTTTAGGATTCCTGGCAGCAGCTTTTTTCCCATACAAGCATTATGCGAATAAGAATATTATGCTGTTACTTACGATTGTGTTAGTGGTGTTATTTACATGGGTGAAAGTAGCTGGTCATGGTGCAGAGGATGTAGGGTCTCAAAGTTGGATTAAGGTGCCAGGATTGGGGAATTTCCAACCTTCCGAATATTCAAAACTATTTATAATTTTATATTTTGCCGCGGCTTTTTATCGAAAGGGGCAAAAGTATACGTTAGAAAAATTACAGCCTACGGAAATTTTTTATCCAATATTTCTTTGGATACTTGTTGTAGCAGGTGTAGCCTTTGAAACTGATTTAGGGGCTGTTATCATACTTTGCGGGATTGCTATGTCAGTGGTAGCAGCAAGTGGTATTCCATTTAAAACGTTCTGGAAGTTTTTTGGTGTGTTGGGAGCATTCGGCACAGCCATTTTGGGGATGCTCTGGCTATTTAAAGGGAATTTGCTATCAGGAAACCGTAAAGGACGTATTCAATCTTATATAAATCCGTTCGATTATGAAGATGGTTTTGGTCATCAGGTTGTGAATAGCTATTATGCCATTGGTGGTGGTGGTTTAGAAGGTAGAGGTCTCGGTCAATCGATTCAAAAACTAGGTTATTTACCTGAACCACAAACAGATTTTATTATGGCAATTATCATGGAGGAACTCGGTATTTGGGGAGTACTAATCGTTTTAGGTGGTTTAGGATTTATTGTTTATAAAGGATTTTCAATTGCTTTACGTACGAAAGATCCGCTAGCACGCATGATTGCGGCTGGAATAGCGAGCTGGATTGCATGGCAATCGTTTATTAATCTTGGGGGTGTAACAGGGATAATCCCGTTAACCGGTGTAACGCTACCTTTTATTAGTTATGGCGGGACATCTATAATTTTGCTATCTTTAGCTATGGGAATATTAGTGAATGTTTCCATGTTTGAAAAGGTAGCAAGGAAAAATTCACAATCATAAGGGGGATACCAATGGAATCAATCAACAAAATACTTGTAGCAAACAGGGGAGAAATTGCAATTCGTATTTTCCGTGCATGTACGGAGCTCAATATTAGTACTGTCGCTATTTATTCGCGTGAAGATAGCGGAGCATTCCATCGCTATAAAGCAGACGAGGCATATTTAGTCGGTGCTGGTAAGAAACCAATCGATGCTTATTTAGATATCGAAGGCATTATGTCCATTGCCAAAGATGCAGGCGTTGATGCGATTCATCCGGGGTATGGTTTTTTATCTGAAAACGTGGATTTTGCACGTCGTTGTGAAGAAGAAGGCATTGTTTTTATTGGGCCAACCTCACAGCACCTTGATATGTTTGGCGATAAAGTGAAGGCACGCGAACAGGCTGTGCGTGCAGATATTCCTGTGATTCCTGGGACGGATGGTCCAGTGGCGTCTGTTGAAGAAGTACTGGCATTTGGTGAGCAATTTGGGTATCCACTCATGATTAAAGCGTCCTTAGGCGGCGGCGGACGTGGTATGCGCGTTGTTCAGACGAAGGATGAGGCAACGTCAGCCTATGAACGCGCCAAATCAGAAGCCAAGGCAGCCTTTGGTTCAGATGAAGTTTACGTAGAAAAATGCATTTTACATCCTAAACATATTGAAGTACAAATTATCGGAGACAAGGAAGGCAATATCGTCCATTTATATGAACGAGATTGTTCGATCCAGCGTCGCCATCAAAAGGTAGTTGAAATCGCCCCATCGCATTCGATTTCAGAACATCTAAGAAATCGAATTTGCGATGCGGCTGTGAAACTAATGAAAAATGTCTCGTACATAAATGCAGGGACAGTGGAATTTTTAGTCGCGGGAGAAGATTTTTATTTTATCGAGGTCAATCCTCGTATTCAAGTCGAGCATACGATTACGGAAATGATTACAGGTATCGATATTGTTCATGCACAAATCAAGGTAGCAGCGGGTTATGGCTTGCATAGCGAGGAAATTCATATGCCCGAGCAAGCAGCTATTCCGTTGTTTGGCTATGCGATTCAAGCGCGTGTCACAACAGAAGATCCTGCAAATGGTTTTATGCCCGATACAGGCAAGCTGATGGTGTATCGTTCAAGCGGCGGCTTTGGCGTACGCTTAGATGCCGGCAATGGCTTCCAAGGGGCCGTTGTCACACCGTATTACGATTCATTACTCGTGAAAATTTCAACATCGGGCATGACGTTTAAAGAAGCTGCGGCGAAGATGGACCGCAATTTAAAAGAATTCCGTATTCGTGGTGTGAAAACGAATATTCCGTTTTTAAATAATGTCGTGACACATGAAAAATTTATCTCAGGGGCGTTTGATACAAGCTTTATTGATACAACGCCTGAATTATTTAACTTCCCTGTGCGTCAGGACCGTGGAACAAAATTACTAAGCTATATCGGAAATGTCACATTAAATGGCTTCCCAGGGGTAGAGAAAAAGGCCAAACCTATTTTCACGCAGCCTATTAAACCATTAGTAGACTTGCATGGACAACCTTTATCGGGCACAAAACAGATTTTGGAGTCGCAAGGGGCAGAGGGGCTCGTAAGATGGATTCTTGCACAGGACGATGTCCTTCTTACAGATACAACGTTCCGCGATGCGCATCAATCATTACTGGCTACACGTGTGCGTTCACATGATATGTTCCAAATTGCGGATGAAACGGCGCGTATGATGCACAACTTCTTCTCACTTGAAATGTGGGGCGGAGCAACGTTCGACGTAGCCTACCGTTTCTTAAAAGAAGACCCGTGGGAGCGTTTAGCTAAACTACGTGCCCAAGTACCGAATGTGTTATTCCAAATGTTACTGCGTGGGGCCAATGCCGTTGGCTACACAAACTACCCAGACAATCTCATCCGAGCGTTCATTGCGGAATCGGCTGCATCAGGTATTGATGTCTTCCGTATTTTCGATAGCTTGAACTGGATAAAAGGTATGGAAGTGGCGATAGATGCAGCGCGTACTTCCGGCAAAGTGGCCGAAGCCGCCATCTGCTATACAGGCGATATTTTTGACGATGCGCGTGCGAAATACTCGGTGCGATACTACAAAGATATGGCGAAGGAGCTCGAGGCGGCTGGTGCGCATATTTTAGCGATAAAAGATATGGCCGGTTTATTAAAGCCAGAAGCTGCCTATCGTTTAATATCTGAGTTGAAAGAGGCAACGAACTTGCCAATTCATCTGCATACGCATGATACAAGTGGCAACGGCATTTATTTATACGCAAAAGCGATTGAAGCAGGGGTGGATATTATTGATACAGCCCTCGGCTCAATGGCCGGTTTGACGTCACAGCCGAGTGCAAACTCCTTGTACTACGCGATGAAGGGCGGCAAGCGAGCGGTTCGTGCTGATATCGAATCACTAGAAAAGCTATCGTACTACTGGGAAGATGTGCGTAAATACTACAAAGATTTCGAAAGTGGCATGATGAGTCCGCATTCTGAAATTTATGTGCATGAGATGCCAGGCGGTCAGTATAGTAACTTACAGCAACAGGCGAAAGCAGTAGGACTCGGCGACCGCTGGGATGAAGTGAAACGCATGTATTCACGTGTCAATCTATTGTTTGGCGATATCGTGAAAGTCACACCGTCCTCCAAAGTGGTCGGCGATATGGCGTTATTCATGGTGCAAAATGATTTGGACGAAAACAATGTCCTGACAAAGGGGCAACAAATTGACTTCCCAGATTCCGTGATCGAGTTCTTCCAAGGCTACTTAGGGCAGCCCCATGGCGGTTTCCCACAAGCGCTACAACAGGTTGTCTTAAAGGATCGTGAAGCGATTACAGTGCGTCCAGGTGAGCTATTAGCGCCTGTAGACTTTGCCCAATTAGGCGCCGTACTGGAGGATAAATTACATCGACCTGTCACACAACAAGATATCCTCGCGTATGCCCTCTATCCGAAAGTATTTGAGGAGTACGCGAAAACCGTAGAGTCTTTCGGTAATGTTTCGGTATTAGACACGCCGACGTTCTTATACGGCTTAAAACTAGGCGAAGAAATCGAAGTAGAAATTGAAAAAGGCAAGACGCTCATTGTGAAGCTCGTATCGATTGGTGAACCCCAGCATGATGGTACACGTGTGATGTATTTTGAGTTAAATGGCCAATCACGTGAACTCGTGATTCAAGATATGACTGTCGAAGTAGACGGCAGTATCTCGTTAAAAGCAGATCCAAGCAACCCGAACCAAATTGGTGCGACGATGCCAGGGACTGTGCTGAAGGTGGTCGTATCAAAAGGCAGCCCAGTCAAACGTGGGGACCACCTCCTCATTACCGAAGCCATGAAAATGGAGACGACGGTACAAGCACCAAAGGATGGCGTGGTCAAAGAGGTGTACGCGACTGCGGGTGACGCTATTTCAACAGGAGATCTCTTAATTGAAATTGAATAATGAATAAGTGAAGAAGGTTATTAGACGGCTATTTTAGTGTACTAATAACCTTTTTTCTATTTTAAATTGATATTTTCATAAATCTTATTTTTGGATTAGGTAATCAAAAAAATAATCAGATAATCAAAAAAGGTGGACTTTATGCTAAATGATAAGAAGTCTTTTATTCAAGAGGCGAGAAAACCGCAAATTATTGAAGCGTCATTATAAGACAGCAATGAAAGTAGAGGGGACGAAGGATGCTTAAAAGTGTATTTAACTGGATACTTATTATAGGTTTATTATCATTAGCAGGGTGTATTATTACAGCAATTTGTCGATTTTTCGACATACCATTTACTACATTTTTTACAGATTTTGCTCTTGTATCATTTGGAATTTTAATTGTAGGTGCGATGGGTTCAGAAGTAACGAAAGGGCAAATCGAGGCTTAAGTATAAAAAAGATTCGACACGTTATTGTGTCGAATCTTTTTCTATAATCATTTACTTTTCTCATTAAAATTACTACGTGCTACTAGCATAATCATATAGCACAGCAGACCGAATAATAGTGAAATAAACAAAGAATGCATTAAAGCGACCGTTAGATTTAATTTAGTAAGGACTACTAACATACCAGCTAAAACTTGTAGAATAACAATAATGAAGGCAATTATCCAACCATAGTAAATAACGCGTTGATTTTTGTATTCTTTTATAGCGTGCCAAGTTATGTATGTAACCCAAATGAAAATAATGAGTACTGCAAGCCGATGTCCCATTTGCACCCATTCGTACATATTGTTTGGTAGTGCAAACGGTGTTTCATTGTAACAAAATGGCCAATCAGGACATATCAGGCTCGAATCTGTATGGCGTACCAGAGCCCCTGTATAAACGACTAAATAAGAATAAATTGTGACAGCAATCGTATGCCAACGTAACTTTTTGCCAATAAATACGTTATCAGCATCAAATTTTCGATCTACTTCAAATACAATCATAGAAAGAAGGAGAACCGCTGCAAAGGAAATAAGTGAAATCCCAAAATGCAGAGCAAGTATGAAATCTCCTTGTCCCCAAAGCACTTGAGCTGCACCGATAAAGGCCTGTGCGATTAAAAAGAACATTGCTAAGAAACCTAAAAATTTAACTTCTCGAATATGACCGAGTTTACGCCACGTCCAAATTGTTAATGCAAGAATTGAAATTGAAACGACTCCTGTAACAAGACGATGCGAGAATTCAATTAATACTTCTGGTGTTATTTCTTTGGGAATTAGAGAACCATTGCAATCGGGCCAGTTTCGGCCACAGCCTAAGCCACTATCTGTTTTTGTAACGAGCGCTCCTCCAAGTAAAATAAGGAGCATCCCCACAGTAGCAGCAACAGCAAACCACTTCATATACCTGTTGTGTTGCATAAAATGAGTCACCTACTTTATCTATCAACATTACATGAACGTAATGTTTCTGCTACTAGATAATATCGAAAATACGTTTAAAAAACAACTTGTAATGAGGAGGGAGTATTAGATGTCGATTCCATTTCACAAATTGTTCATAATTTCGTGCTTTAACCTTCACAATTCATTTTAGAAAATGTTTTACTATAGATATGTTGTTTTTAATTATATTTCTAGACTAAGCTAATTTTTACAACTTCATCTAAATTTCACTAAACGTCTAGAAATCAATCGCAAATTTCGCTATAGTTATTGTTAGCGGAATATGCTTACAAAAATGAAAGGAGAGGTAACATGTCAAACGGTCGTACACTGACGGCTACTAGAAATACTGAACCAGAAACAACATCTGTTGTAAAAGATTTCTTAGCACTGATTAAAATTGGAATCGTTAACTCGAATCTTGTCACAACGTTTACAGGGATGTGGCTGGCATTTCAGTTTACTGGTAGACATTTCTTGCAAGAGCTTGATGTCATATTTTGCACCATGCTGGGTGCGGCATTAATTATCGGTGGTTCGGGTGCGATGAATAACTTCATTGATCAAGATATTGACCCGATCATGAAAAGAACGAAAGCAAGACCGACAGTAACAGGTAGATTCAAGCCGAATTTTGTATTGACCATTGCCCTCTCATTTTTAATTGTAGGTGAAATTTTGTTATTTGCGGCATCATTTGCGGCCGGCATGTGGGGACTAGTAGGAATATTTGCTTATGTCGTTCTGTACTCAATGTGGTCAAAAAGGAAGCATGTTAGTAACACGGTTGTAGGAAGTATTTCTGGCGCGATTCCACCAATAATCGGTTTCGCAGCAGTTGAACCTGCACTTGGTCCAGGGGCACTTGCTTTATTTCTCATCATGTTTGCATGGCAACCACCGCATTTTTATGCACTTGCTATGAAACGTACCGAAGAATATCGTGCGGCTAATATTCCCATGCTACCTGTTGTAAAAGGATTTAAACGAACAAAGTACTCAATGGTTTTCTGGATTCTTTTATTATTTCCGTTACCGTTCCTTTTAACAGAGCTAGGAAATGGCTTCTTAATACTTGCGACTGCATTGAACTTGGGTTGGGTAATACTAGCTCTTAAGGGCTTTACCACAAAAGATGATATAAAATGGGCAAATAAAATGTTTATTTATTCGTTGAATCATATGACCATTCTATTTGTATCCATCATTATATTTGCGGTATTTAGCTAATGTTAGGAATTCTTTCTTTTCCCTAAAGAATTCATATAGACAGAACCAATGTCCTAGGTACACATGAAAATACAACAAAGAAAGAGGGGTTTAATTAAGCTATGATGAAAGGGCTTAAAAAATGGCGTCTTTTTTCACTTCTAGCAGTGATGATGGTCTTCCTTTCTGGATGTGGTGAAGAATACATTTCTGCACTGAAACCATCTGGTGAAGTAGGTAAAGAACAATTGAATTTATTACTGTTAACTACAGGAATTATGACGCTAGTAGTAGTAATAGTATCAGTTATCTATTTACTTGCATTCGTTAAGTTCCGTCGTGCTAAAGTCGGCGAGAACGTTATTCCTAAGCAAGTAGAAGGAAGTCACACTCTTGAAGTGATTTGGACAGTTATTCCAATTATCTTATTATTAATTATTGCTGTACCAGTTGTTACGGCTACTTATAAATTTGCAGATGTTGCTGCAATGGACGAAGTAGACGAAAACGGTAATAAAACTGCTCTTACAGTAAATGTAACTGCAAAACTATATTGGTGGGAGTTTGAATACCCTAACCAAGGTATCGTAACTGCACAAGAATTAGTTGTACCAACAGGCCAAAAAGTTTACTTTAACTTAAAAGCTGCCGATGTTAAGCACTCATTCTGGATTCCTGCTGTAGGCGGTAAAATGGATACAAACGTAGAAAACTTAAACAAATTCTACCTCGTATTCGATAAAGAATCGAAAGACCTTAAAGACGGCGTATTTTATGGTAAATGTGCTGAGTTATGTGGTCCTTCACATGCATTAATGGACTTTAAAGTAAAATCATTAAGCCCAGAAGCGTTTGATGCTTGGGTGGTTTCAATGAAAGCTACAGAAGGACAAACTGCCGACAAAGCATCTACAGATCTTGGTGAAGCAACATTTGCTAACAGTTGTTTAGCTTGTCATGCTGTATCAGGCGTAGGCGGAACAGGTGGAGTAGGTCCTAACTTAACTACATTTGGTGATCGTAACCGTGTTGCAGGTTTCTTAGAGCACACTGAAGAAAACTTACAAGCATGGATTAAGGATCCTGGACAATACAAACCAGGAAACTTAATGTTGAATCCAGATGGTACTGCACCAATCTATGGCGACTTATCTGACGAAGAAATTCAAGCTCTTGCAACTTACATCATGGGCTTATCAGTAGAGAAATAATTTTAAGTTTTATGTAACAAACTTTGAGGGAGGTAAAAGTTGTGAGCTCATACACACAGAAAAAGGGCTTTGGAGCAGCTGTCTGGGACTATATTACAACTGTTGACCATAAAAAGTTAGCAGTAATGTATTTATTAGCCGGTACATTGTTCTTCGCTATCGCTGGTTTTGAAGCGTTATTAATGCGTATTCAGTTAATGAAACCGAATAACGATTTCGTTTCAGCTGGTTTTTTCAATGAATTATTAACAATGCACGGAACGACGATGTTATTCCTAGCTGCGACTCCATTATTATTCGCATTTATGAATATGCTTGTACCATTACAAATTGGTGCGCGTGACGTTGCATTCCCATTCCTTAACTCTTTAGGGTTCTGGTTATTCTTCCTAGGTGCAGTATTCCTTCACCTGTCATTCTTCATGGGTGGCGCTCCTGATGCGGGCTGGACTTCTTATGCATCATTATCTTTATATTCTCCAGGACATGGTATTGACTTCTATGTACTTGGTTTACAAATTTCAGGGGCAGGTACATTAATTTCGGGTCTTAACTTCATCGTTACGATCATTACAATGCGTGCTCCAGGTATGACGTTCATGCGTATGCCATTATTCACATGGACAGCACTTGTATCAAGTGCATTAATCTTATTCGCATTCCCTCCACTTACAATTGGTTTATTAATGATGTTATTTGACCGTATGTTCGGTGGTAACTTCTTTGACCATACAATGGGTGGTAACACAATTATTTGGGAACACTTATTCTGGATCTTCGGACACCCAGAGGTTTATATCTTAGTATTACCAGCATTTGGTTTATTCTCTGAGATTATTCCAGCGTTTTCTCGTAAACGTTTATTCGGATACTCTTCAATGGTATTCGCAACAATCTTAATTGGTTTCTTAGGGTTCATGGTATGGGCCCATCACATGTTCACAGTTGGTCTTGGGCCAACAGCTAACGCAATCTTCGCTGTTGCAACAATGGCTATTGCCGTTCCAACAGGTATGAAAGTATTCAACTGGATCTTAACTATTTGGGGCGGATCTATTAAAGTTACTACACCAATGCTTTATGCACTTGGTTTCATCCCGTCATTCGTTGCGGGTGGTGTTACAGGGGTAATGCAAGCATCTGCACCTCTTGATTACCAATTACACGATTCTTACTTTATCGTTGCTCACTTCCACTACGTAATCGTAGGTGGTATCGTAACAGCTTTATTCGGTTCAGCGCACTTCTACTGGCCAATTTTCTTCAACCGTATGTTAAACGAAACATTAGGGAAATGGACTTTCTGGGTATTCTTCATCGGATTCCATTTAACGTTCTTCGTTCAACACTTCTTAGGTTTAATGGGTATGCCACGTCGCGTATTCACTTACATGGAAGGTCAAGGTTGGGATCAGTTCAACTATATTTCTACAATTGGTGCATTAATGATGGGTGTTGGGGTTATCATGATGGTAATCAACTGCTTAATGTCTATCAAAGGTAAACCAGCAGGTCGCGATCCATGGGGCGATGGCCGTACATTAGAATGGGCTATTCCACAGCCAATTCCGTTCTATAACTTCCGTCAAACTCCACTTGTGCGTGGATTAGACCCTTATTGGATTGAAAAACAAGAAGGTAACAAAGAAGGTATGACATATGCTGAGCCACTTGGCGATATTCATATGCCAAACAACTCTGCAATTCCATTCGTTATTTCTTTAGGTATGTTTATCGCAGCATTCGGTGCACTTTATAATCCAGATGCAGATAAGCCATGGTCAATCTATGTACTAATCATTGGTCTTGCAATTACATTTGGTGCTATGATCGTTCGTTCTGTTAAAGATGATCACGGCTTCCACTTACACAAAGAAGAAATTCTTGAAATCGAAGAACAACTTTATGGCAAAGGAGGAAATAAATAATGGATTTCAATACTAAATTTACTCCTCATACTTGGCCAGATCATCCTGAACAAGCAACGTTGGAAGGTAAAAATAAGGTCGTTGGTTTCTGGATTTTCCTTGCATGTGAAGTTGTACTTTTCGCAAGTTTATTTGCTACTTACCTAGCGCTTAAGAACAAAGGGCCAGCTGGCATGGAGTTCACAACACAAGATTTATTTGAATTACCATTAGCTTTTGCAATGACGATGTTACTTTTAACATCTTCACTTACATCAGTTTATGCAATTTACCATATGCGTAACTTTAACTACAAAGGTATGCAAACTTGGTTAGCTATAACTTTACTTCTAGGCCTTGGCTTCTTGGCCCTTGAAATTTACGAGTTCTATCACTATGTGCACCTTGGTTTTACTTTTAACCAATCTGCATTTGCCACTGCGTTCTATTCGCTAGTTGGTACACATGGTTTCCACGTAACTTTAGGGTTAGTTTGGATTACAACATTACTTATCCGTAACTCTAAACGTGGTCTTAACCTTTATAATGCGCCTAAATTCTTCGTTGCTGCCCTTTACTGGCACTTTATCGACGTAGTTTGGGTATTTATCTTTACAGTAGTATACTTGATGGGAGTGATCGGATAATATGTCATCACACGATACACCTGTAGTTGCTAAGTCTCAAGCGCAATACGAGTATGATCGTCATCATAATGCCGTTCATATGCGTAAACAAGTAATCAACTTTGCGATCATGATTTTCTTAACATTCATCGCATTCGCAGTAGTTGCAGCTGATTTTTCTAAATACTTAATATTCCCGTTCGTTTTATTGCTTGCTGGTGTTCAAGTTGTTCTTCAACTTTACGCTTTCATGCACTTAGAAGACAAAAAAACTCACTTCGGTGGAGTAATTGGATTCTTCATGTGGATGGGTATATTAATCGCATTTACATTCTTCTTAGCATTCTTAACAATCATTTGGTGGTAAACCAAAAATGCACGTTCTCTACTTTTAGTAGAGACGTGCTTTTTTTCATTGGATACTAGAGAAGACTAGGGAAGAGTAAATTGTTCACCTTTCGTTCATTGCAGTTCAGCTGTAAGCGTTTTATAATAGGAGTACTGAAGTTTAAAGGAGTGCGTACTGTATGCCACTTAGTATATTTGGTTTCCAAGCTTTATGGAGCCCGTATTTAATAGGGGTTCTCGTTTTCATAACAATTATCTATTTTTTAGTAACTACGAAATGGCGCAAAGATTTTAAAGTAAGTGAGCCATTGAAAAGAGGAGAGGCAATATACTTCGTATTGGCAATGGTAACGATTTATATTATTAAAGGATCTCCTATAGATTTAATGGCACATATTATGTTTACAATGCATATGGTGCAAATGGCTATATTACTATTACTTGTGCCGATTTTCATTATTAAAGGAATTCCATGGTGGGTATGGAAGGTTGCTATTGAGGCACCAGTTGTAAAACCTTTATTTAGAGTTTTAACATTACCGGTTGTTGCGATATTTGTATTTATCGGACTATTTTCTTTTTATCACTTGCCATCAGTCTTAGACTACATTAAATTAAATGAGACATTACATAGTACATACACTTTTGTATTATTTGTTTCTTCTGTTTTAATGTACTGGCCATTAATTCAAAAGATGCCAGAAAGTTCTCAAATGAAGCCTTTGTATAAGTTAGCCTATATTATTGCGAACGCGGTATTAATTACTCCTGCATGTGCTTTAATTATTTTTGCTCCAAACGCGATGTATGAAACGTATACAAATGGTGACGCTTGGTTAAAAGCGATGGAGCTTTGTGTACCAGCTTCTACATTGTCTGGTTTGTCTTTGTCGGGACCAGAGTTATTTACAGATATGAAACCTGTTGCGGATCAACAACTTGGCGGCGTTCTTATGAAAATATTGCAAGAGCTTATCTTTGGTGTTTTAATTGCCTCTATTTTCACAAAATGGTATCGCTCAGAACAAAAAGATCCTGATAAAATTACGGCAGATGCATTAAAGGCACACCAAAAGAAATGGGAAAGCGAACATCAACATCAGCTGTAAAAAGAGAAATTTACATTGTATAAGGAGTTTTGTGCATGGAATTACAAATTTTGCCTACTATTAGTACGTCATTTATCGTCATTAGTGCGGTACTAGTAGCAATCGGTTGGGGCTTAATCATGAAGGGGAAAGTAGAAGCGCATAAAAAAGTAATGTTAGCTGCTGGTGCTGCTGCTCTTATATTCTTTATTATTTATGCTTCTCGTACAATCTTTATTGGGAATACTGCGTTTGGTGGCGGTGAGGATTTAAAACCGTATTACACATTCTTTTTAATATTCCATATTACGCTAGCGACAGTGGGAGCTGTATTCGGTATTGTAAGTATTATTTCTGGTTTGAAAACAAAGATTAAACTTCACCGTCGAATTGGACCTATTACGAGTATTATTTGGTTCTTCGTAGCCATTACAGGTGTTATGGTGTATATGTTATTGTATATCTTGTTTGAACCAGGTGAAACAACGTCAGTTATTAAAGCAATTTTAGGATTTTAATAAATCTCCCTCCTTACTTTTGAGAAGGAGGGAGATTTTTTAAGTCTGATTGATTAAATAGCGAAAGTACAACGACAACGAGTAAAGGTCCTATTAAAATACCGAGAAACCCAAATATCTTAAAACCGATAAACATCGCTATAAATGTTGAAAGGGAAGATAGCCCAATCTTATCACCGATAATTTTTGGTTCGATCATTCGGCGTACTAAAAAAAGTACAATCGTCAGTACAAGCAAGGAAATGGCATAAATATATTCTCCTGTAAATGCTTTGTAAATTGCCCAAGGTATAAGTAATATAAATGAATCTAAAAAAGGAATTATATCTAAGATAACGAGTAACAGTGCTAAAATAAAAGGAAATGGCGTTTTTAATAAAAAAAAGGCAGCTAAAGCGATTGTGAAAATACAAATACCGACAAAGAATTGAGCCTTCATAAATCCGAATAAAGCTATCTTCACTCGCTGACCGATAAATATTATTTTTTGTTGATGATGAAAGGGAATTGGAGCTAAAATCTTTTGATTAATAAAAGGTAATTCTAAAAGAAGCATATAGAGAACAATCCAATAAACGAATATATCAAACAAACGTGAAGATAGATGTGTAATTAACGATGACCAAACATTTACATTTGTTATAGAAAAAGCGAATTTTTCAATGGATGAAAGTGCACGTGCAATGATGAGCTGAATTTGTGCAACGAGTTCTAAAGGTAGATGATATGTGTAATTGGCTAGTTTTGATTGAACTTGAATCCAAAGTGCTGATAATTGATTGAGGTAGTCTGGTATATGGAGTAAAAAAGATGAAAATTGTTTCCAACTGATAAATGCTGCAAGAATACATAGGATAAGAGTTAGGAAAAAAAAGAATAAAAAGAAAATGGAAACGACAATTTTTCGCTTTTTTCGAAAACGCTTGCTGATACGGAAGATTACAGGTTCTAATAGTAGTGCCGTAACGTAGGCAAGTATGACTGGTAAAGATAAGGACATGAACCACAGTATAATGATTCCAATAGCGATGACGACTATCGGATGTCGAAAAAAGGGCCTTTTGAAAAATTCTATCATTAAATTCACCTACATCGATTTAAAAGATATAGTTAGTATGAGGAGAAAAAAATATTTTACTCAAAATAAAAAAGACTGGACCACCAGTCTTTTCAAAGCTTCTAGGTATTACACGCATATGGCCAACCTAATGTTGGAATACCATCTACTGAATTTTTATAAAAAATAGTTGATGATAACCATTTTTGCCGACATACGTATGAAATGTTTTGTCTATCCTACAATAAACTAGACGCGAACTTCATAAGCTTCTAAATCTAATTTTACTTTTTTTAAGATTTCTTCACATTTTTTAACAAGGTGTGCTGGGTAAACTTCATCATCCCCATACTCAACCCCATGTGGATAGTAGTATTTACCGATTGCTGGTTTCATTAAAGTTAAAACAGCATCGTGTGCACCAACATCTCCAGATTTAGCATATGCGAATACGCGTAGGTAGTAACGGCCTTCACGAGTATCGAAACGACGATCGAAAGTCATACGTTCGTAATCCCAGCCACCGTCACATTCAAGACCGTTCTTATTCATAACGCTTTCGATTAGTTCTTGGTCAGCTGTTAAATTTTCAAGGTTAGTATTTTCAAAATACATCTAATAATCCTCCTTTAGCTTTTCGTACATAGTATACGCTCATTTTTATAATAGAGCATATTCGACATTGTTGCAATGACAACATTGTGTCAACACGCTTAGAATTGATATAATAAATTACATTAATGGTGAGGAAAAGGGGTCAAGTATGAAAGCTTTATTTCGCATTTTAATTGTATGTGCAGCAATTGCGTTTATCGGCTTTATGTTCTTTAATACTGCACGAGAAAATGAACCACTCGAAGGCCCAAATACTAATTCTAATGTTATCCCGAAGACAGAGCTCAAGCAACCTGAAGAGGGGGCAATGACTCGTCCACAAAGTGGTATGTCGACACTTGTCGGACAGGGAGCACAAATAGTACTGGAACAATATGGTGAACCAGCAAGGAAAGAGCCATCTTCATTTGGCTATGAATGGTGGGTTTATAAGACAAGTGTTTCTTCATTTTTTATGGTTGGTATGCAAAATAATATTGTGACACAAGTGTACATAGCTGGTGATGGTTTGGATGCAGCACCATTTAAAATTGGTCAGAAGCGTGATGAAATTTATCGAATGACAATTATTGATTATGAAGTGGCTGCTAATGTGGGGGAAAATATTTTCGTTTTCTCGATGAGTGAGGAAGATATGCAGACACGATTGCTTGTGAAGTTTGATGGACTCTATGCACAGCTCTATATAGATGGAGAAACAAGTGAATTACAAGGTATCCGCTTTACAGATAGCGAGACACTTGTACTACATCAACCGTACGAAATGATTTATCAAGGTGAGTTAGTCATACCTACACCACCGTCCTCGTTTTTACAGCAAGATATTAACTTGGCGAGTGGAGCACAGCTTGATGATTTAATTAATGTAACAAGAGTTCATCATGATTTAGCACCATTAGAAATGGATGATGCATTAGATGAAGTAGCAAGACTGCATAGTGAAGATATGAAGGTGCAAAGTTTTCTCTCACATGAATCTCCAACAAATGGTGATTTGAAAAAGCGATTAGAGGTATATGAAATTGCCTATAATGAAGCAAATGAAAATCTAGCAACTGCGTATTTCGATGCTATTGAGGCGATGCATGGTTGGCTCAATTCACCAGAGCACCGTAAAGTAATTTTAAACGATAAATATTCGCTAGTTGGCTCAGGTGTTTTTTTAAATTACTACACGCAAATTTTTATTGAACCGACTGAGCGGAATGTAAACGGTGAGATAAAGGATATCGAAGAACCACAAGATATTTCAGACACAGATCCTAATCAAAATATTCAATAATGAAGAAGAGGTTGTCTTGCATATAAGACAACCTCTTTTTTTATGTCATATTTTCTATCTAGAAATTTTTCACATTGCAGACTATCGTGTTTCATTTAATTAGTGCGTAGCAAGCTGCTCTTAAGTCATCTATATTTTTCGTCACAACGTTACAAACACCGTCATATGATAGAGAACTGAAAGGAGGAATGAGACAATGCAATTAGCTGAGTTATTAAAAGACTGGCCGTGCAGTGTGACAGGTGGATCGATTCGAACAATTATTACTGGTGTAGAGGATTACGCACAGGCGGTGAAACCAGGGGATATTTTTGTTGTGCGCAAAGGCAAGAAAACATCTGGGAGCCGATTTGTAAAAGACGCAATAGCTAAAGGTGCTGCTGCCATTGTATCTGAGGAAAGTATTTCACTTCCAGTCACAGATCAAAATATTCCTTTCGTGTGGGTACCAAATACCGCGTTGTTTTTATCATATGCGAGTGCAAAACTCGCAGCCTTTCCAGCAGAGGCTTTAAAAGTTATTGCCATTACAGGAACAAATGGTAAAACAACTGTGAGCCATTTTGTTAGTCAATTACTAAGAGCTTTACATAATAATGTAGCAGTTATTGGAACAGTTGGTTATTTCATTAATGGGCAAAGGCAACAAACATCATATGAGCAGCTAACAACATTACAGGCAAAAGAACTTCAGCCAATACTAAAACAATGTGTACATCAGGGGGTGACACATGTTGTTTTAGAAGCTTCTTCGATGGGTTTACAACAACATAGACTTGATCATTGTGATATTGACTGTGGCGTATTTTTAAACTTATCAGAGGATCACCTAGAAGATCATGGGGGATTAGAGGCATATAAACGTGCGAAAAAAAGATTGGCAGATTTGTCGAAAAAACTTGTATTAAATGGAGACGACAATTTTTGCCGTTCAGTAGGAATTTACGATAAGAAAAAATCGTGTTCATTTGGCTTTGACAATCACAATGATTTACATATTCAAATTGTGAGTGAATCAAGGGGTAAAACAGTACTTTGTTTGCAAACAACTAAGAGCGAGCATATTGTGGCTATTCCTTTTGTTGGTAAGTATCATGTGCAAAATTTGGTAGCCGCATTAATGGCGGTATGGCGTATAGGCTATTCTATTGAAGAGATAACGGAGCATATGTGGGCATTGAAATTACCTGAAGGGAGACTTGAAAAAATTGAGAATTCACTTGGTATAGATGTCTATGTAGATTATGCTCATACGGCAGAGGCACTACAGGCTGTTTTACAAACTTTTGATAGCCAGAAGACTCTATATCTTGTTTTTAGCTGTGGTGGCAATCGAGATAAGGCAAAACGCTTTGCGATGGGGGCTGTGGCCAGTAAGTATGCGGATGTAATTTTTTTAACGACCGATAACCCACGCGATGAGGATCCCATCTTAATTAATGAAAGTATAATTGCAGGTTTTTCCGAACAGCAATATTATGAAATTTTTTTAGATCGAAAGGTTGCGATTCATCAGGCATTGGTTAAGGCAAAAAAAGGAGATATTGTCCTTGTTGCCGGAAAAGGGCATGAACAGACTCAACAAATAAAAAATCTTAAGATCCCTTTTTCCGATCAACAATGTATTCAAGATTATTTTTCAAGTCTTACGACTGGCGACGTTGAATGACAAAGAAAGAAGCTGTGGCAATAGCAAGTTTGCGGCCTGTTTCATCCTCGATATCACATGCCATCACGAGCGTTTGTCGGCCTTTATGTACGAAACGTCCTCGCGCAATGAGTTCTTTATTTGTGGTTGTTGCAATATAAGAAATGTTGATATTAGTTGTCACAACATTAAAGCCCACTGGTACAGAACGTGAAGCTAGTCCTCCCATTGCTGCATCAGCAACGGTTGCAATGATTCCTCCATGTGGCACTTTAATGGTATTATGAATAACCGGTGTAATTGGTATACGTACCTCACTGACCTCAGGCTCAAATTTGCCCACCATATGTAGGGCAGCGTTGATGTAACGGCGATGAATGCCTTGTTGCTTGTGGCGAATGCCACTTAGCAAATGTAGTAAAACTTCCTCATCCTCCATTGTACTATTTTGTAAAATATCTGTTAGTAAACCTTCTATTTGTTCTTTAGATGATGGTACCAAGTAAAAAAACTCCTTTATTATAGAAATATCAATAATGTAAAATTAACATAAAATCTGTTATGATGGGTAAGAGATTGGGGGAATTAAAAATGATGATGACCTCTGAATGGGCAATCATTTTGGATGAGGCCGACGAGCTTTGTGAGATGATTCTGTCCTCTGAACCTGCAAATACGCTACAAGAGGCGTATAAAGCCGTATATAGCGATGCTCATTTAGTGGAAGCTATTCACGCATTTAGCCGTATGAAGGAGCAATACGAAGACGTACAACGATTCGGAAAATATCATCCGGACTATCATACAATAATGAAATCGATTCGTCAGCAAAAGCGCGAACTCGATTTAAATGAAAAAGTTTCAGCATTAAAGCTTGCTGAAAACGATTTTCAAGATTTACTTGATGAAATTAGCTTGCTTATCGGGAAAACAGTATCAGAAGCGGTAAAGGTTCCAGTAAGTAACCCCTTCTTTGCATCTGGTTCGTCATGTGGAAGCGGCTGTGGCTCAGGGGGCTCTTGCTCCTGCTCAGCCTAAAAATAGAAGAAGTGTCGTTTGGACACTTCTTCTATTTTTTTTATTTGAAAAATTGTATAGTAACTGTGTGAGTAAAGTAAGAAATATAGGGGGTTTACAAATGAAGACATATCGAATTGCCGTTATACCCGGAGATGGTATTGGAAAAGAGGTTGTCCCAGCGGCAATGGAAGTACTTGATAAAGCTGCACAGTTAGATGGGCGTTTTCAGTTCGAATGGACAACTTTCCTGTGGGGCTGTGATTATTATTTAGAGACAGGGAAAATGATGCCTGATGATGGAATCGAAATATTAAAAGGTTACGACCAAATTTTTTTAGGTGCAGTTGGTATGCCAAGTTTGGTACCTGATCACGTTTCACTATGGGGGCTACTCATTAAAATTCGTCGTGATATGAAGCAATCAATTAATGTACGTCCAGCGAAATTACTGCAAGGATTACCTTCACCATTGCGCAATCCTAATGGTTTTGATTTTGTGGTCGTTCGCGAAAACTCAGAAGGCGAATACGCTGAGAGTGGTGGTCGTATTCATAGTGGACAGGACGAAGTGGCAATTCAAAATGCAATTTTCACAAGAAAAGGTACAGAACGTGCAATGCGTTATGCTTTTGATATGGCAAAAACTCGACGTCAGCATGTGACGAGTGCTACAAAATCAAATGGACTAACATATAGTATGCCTTTTTGGGATGAAGTTTTTGCTGAGGTTGGTAGAGACTACGAGGATATTGGACAAGTATCAAATCATATCGATGCATTAGCTGCATTCCTAGTGATGAAGCCTGAAAACTTCGATGTTATTGTCGCTTCGAATTTATTTGGTGATATTTTAACCGATTTAGGCGGCGCCATTATGGGAAGTATCGGTATTGCACCAGCGGCAAACTTAAATATTGAACGGGAATATCCATCAATGTTTGAACCAGTACATGGCTCTGCTCCTGATATTGCAGGAAAAGGTATTGCTAATCCACTTGGGCAAATATGGACAGGGAAAATGATGCTTGATTTTTTAGGTTATCCAGAACTTGGTGCAAAGATTTTGGATGCAATGGAAGCAACATTAGCGCAAGGTGTAAAAACAGGAGATTTAGGTGGAGAGGCAACGTTACGTCAGGTAACTGACGCCATATTACAGCAGTTACAATAACGGCTTTTTTATGTGGTATTTTTATTGAAAGTTTTTATTTTGAAAAATGGACAGCTGTGATAATCGCTTAACATTTCTTATTGAGTTAAGCCTAAAACATACATAAAGGTAAGAGCATTCCACTAAAATAGCTCTTACCTTTAAATTGATAAGCTTGGCCTTCGCCTTACTCTTATTCGTGGTTTTGTAATAACTCGCTAGCAATATCAGGACGATCAGTAATAATACCTTTTGCACCGTTGTGGATTAATTTATTCATCGTCACTAAATCATTAATTGTCCAATAATGAACAGGGATGTTTAGATTGGTTAAAAACTGAATAAATTTTGGTGAATCTAGCGTGACAACACCTGATTTTGGAGGAATTTGAAAAACATCTACTTTTGGATGATATAAATGACCGAATTGGCTAGAAAACGCAGTGAATGCTTTTCGTACATCAGATTCACCTGCTCCTAATGCAACTTGGTTTTGTGCATATAAATTAAAACGGTCTATTTGCTCCCCATAAAAGCTGGTAACAATCACACGATTTTCCGCGCCTACTTCTTCAATTAAACGCCAAAGTTTAGAAGGCATTAAGCTACCTTCATACGTATCAGGTGCATCTTTAATATCAATATTTATCAACATATTTGGGTAGCTTTCTAGTAGTTCACGTAATGTGACTACATCTGTTTTCTCATCTCGGTAAGGGGTTTTTCCCTCTAAATCCTCGAAATGATAGCCGTGATTCAATGCGTTAATTTCTGCTAACGTCATGTCTGCCACTAGGCCATAACCATCAGTCGTACGTTCCACGGTTACATCATGAAAGACAATAATTTCCTCGTCTTTTGTTAAGCGAATGTCTATTTCAAAGCCGTCTACACCGAGCTGTGCGGATTTTTCAAAAGCAAGCATTGTATGCTCAGGTGCTAAATGGGCTCCTCCGCGGTGTGCGATAATAATTGGTCGTTCGGATTGTAATGCATGTTTTCCTTCACGTTGTTGAGGTTTAGAAATAGCTTTACTACCTGCCCAAGCCGCTGCACTAGCTGCAGCGATTGCAAGTGCTATCTTCGTTTTTTTACCCATATTCGTCCTCCTTAACAATTAAATTAATATAAAAGGTACTGGCGAATTCACTGTTTTTTAACTTGATTCAATGGATGGTCAAACACCGGATGAATCTGAGGAACTCTGACAAAGGTCACCTTTTTCCCTAAGGCAATTATCTGTGTGGTAAGGGTCTTGTGAATAAAAAATCCAGTTGGTTATAAGTTCCTGTTGATGTCTCAAATTTTGAAGGGAGTGAAAATTTGTTAGCCTAAAACACATCCCATTCATGAAGAATAAGGATAACTTACCCGTGCCACGCTTGTCTAAACACATTTCAAAATCGAGATTCAATTACGATGAGACAGAACTGAATAGCTAGACTAAAGTAATTTTATCTAACATAAGAGAATGGAATCTGTCTATAAACGTGCTATGCTTTTCCATTATAACGGAAAAACGAGCGTTCTGTCAGCTAAACTCTGTTGCTATCATTTTCCGGTCTATGGTATTCTTTTATGTAAGAAATGAGGGAATACTATATGAGCGAACGACAAGGGCTAATCGTTTACGTCCATCAATTAAAACATGCAAAGTCACTTCGAAAATATGGTCATGTTCATTATATTTCTCGTAAGCAAAAATATGTAGTGCTTTATTGCGATCGAGAGGACATTGAAATGATGACAACAAAGCTACAACGCCTTCCTTTTGTAAAAGACGTTGTGGAATCTTACCGTCCATTCGTTAAAACTGAGTTCGAAAACGCTAAACCAGATAAAGCGAAGGAATATGACTATAAAGCGGGGCTATAATATTAGTTTAATGCTGGAATATAGTGATGTAGTCGCATTATTCCAATTAAGTATTGATAAAATAGTTTTGGCTCCGAAAATATAGATGAGTGCTTTATTTCTACAACAACCGCTTTTCGACCTAGTTGTTCAATATTTTCTTCGAACATGATTTGACGCTTCGATGGCTCTTCTTCATTAAAAGGAATGCCTTCGCGACAAATATAAATCGGCATGAATTTACTTTCACCAACTGGTTTTAAAGCGACTGCTAAAGAGGCTACCTTTTTTTCTTCTTTTGTGGACGTTAGGATAAAGGCTTGATGGAAACGCTCTTGATTGGTTTTAATAATTTCGAGTAGCTCGTATACATCACCATAGCCTTCACCTAATTCAATAAATTGTTGTGGCATTTAAGCACATCCTTTCCAATACACATAGTATCATGCTGCGGGAGGTCAAGCACATGAAATTTGCAATGAGTTTTTTTTCCATTCTAGCACTAATTATTACAGGCACAATTTTTTTCCAGTATCAAGCGTATTCATCTAATTTAGAAACAGGAAAAGGAGAATTTCATTATTCACAGGAAATTGAAATTGTCTATCGTGAAAACAGTTTAGATATCCGACAGCATTTTAAAAATTTGCCAAATCAAAAAGTGAAGATTAAATGGCCGAAAAATGCTATAAATCCAAGCTGCTTTATCGAAAACGAGAAAAGCTGTAATCGTTTATCAGAAGAAGTATCCTATTTTGAAATAGGCGACACTAAATCACAATCTGTTTCGTACATAATCCCTATCGAGGGCGGCTTAAAAGATAAAATGCTTATTCAGAACGTTTTCGCAACGTTAACAAACGGAGAAGCATCTTATACTGTTATGCATATTTCGACAGATAGTAAAACGGTCGGTCAATGGATAACAGGTTTACCATTAGTAGGACAGCAGCAATTATCACTCGTCAACTATACAATGTTTAGTGGTAACGGAGCGGTACGTGATATTTATTGGCAGGCTGGAAATCTAAAGGTTCAGGAAAAGACTCCGGTTTTATCAATTTATGCACAGCAGGCTATATCAAAAGATTTCTTGAAATCACTGGAAACACTGAAGTTTTTAAATAACGAGCATATTTCCATTATTCAAGAAACAAGTCCTGCCGCGGAACACGATGAACGACTTTTATTTTTACCAACTCTAACTGCTCAAGCAGTTGAACAGGAAGTTATTCTTTCACAAATTAAATCGCAATTTACGTTTGAAGATTCACCAGCATGGTTGCAAGAAGTTGTGGCATCCTATCTAGTGAAAGAAACGATTGGCTCGGACAAGACAAAGGAAATCGTTAAGACCTTAAAAGAGTTTATGACAGCAAACCAAGAGTTAGCATGGCAAGATGCTATCAAAACTCTTGGAGAGGAACCAATTTCTCCTACGACAATGGATAACCTATTATCGGACGTTCTAGACGCCAAAACTTCTTATTTTCAGTTAAACGCAGCACAGGAAAATGGTACGTATCCGTTATTATTTGAAGATGTTCGTAGTGTTTATGTAGACGGCTTAATCAAGAAAGACGTTGGTGTTATTTTTTATGAGGGGCAAACTTTATACACAGCTGATACATTGCTACCACACCTTGGCTATACAGCTGGTGAAGGACAAAATGGATATTATGTAAATAGCGATAAACGTACGTTCCGTTTCCCGAAAGAGCCTGGATTCTACGTGTTCAATCAACGTAGGTACTCCACAATTTCAGAACCAATTATTAAAATTGCGGATCATTATTATGTAGAAGAAGCTTGGTTACAACGGTTATTTTTAGTAGAATTACAAAAAAGTGATGGGCGTATCCAAGTGTTAACACAAGAACAAAAATGATTTTTTTGCAGCGGAGGTGTCCTTTCGCTGCAAAATGCTTTTTATTGATTAGAAGGGAACACTCGTGAGATGAATCGACGACCAGCCCTTTCTGACCTGTCAAACTCAGGATGGGATAAAGTCAATTACTATTCGTAAGTGGATATGTCCTGTATGTGGTATTTCTCACGATCGAGACATGAATACCAGTTATTAATATTGAAATCGAAGGTTTATGTATTTTAAGCCAACAAGCCGTAGGAACTACGGTAATAGCCTAATAATATAACCGTTTCCTCTGTATCTGATGAAAAATCAGCACTTACAAGAAGGGTGTTCTTAGGAATCTCGTGACCTCAGTTGTGAGAGGTTCAAATGTAAAAGAAAGTATGGTGACATGCATCTTATGAGAGTAGTAGCAGGTGAACGAAAAGGGATGCCGTTAAAGGCAATTGCAGGGAATACGACGAGGCCTACAACAGACAAAGTAAAGGAATCTATCTTTAATATGATTGGTCCATTTTTTGATGGAGGACTAGCACTTGATTTATTTGCGGGAAGTGGAGGACTAGGTATTGAATCTTTAAGCCGTGGAATCGATCAAGCTGTTTTCATTGAAAAGGATGCGAAAGCATTTCAGGTATTACAAGAAAACATAAAAAAATGTCGCTACGAGGATCACTCTGAGCTTTTTCGTATTGATGCTAAACGTGCAGTGAAAGCGCTCTTAAAACGAGATCTTTCGTTTAAACTTGTATTCCTAGATCCACCTTATCATCACAAAGAGTACTATGATTTAGTGCAAGTGCTTGTCGACAATGATAAAGTACAACATGATGGCATTATTTTATGTGAACATGCAAAAGAGGTCGAATTACCACATAGCTTTGGAGCCTTTCTATTACAGAGACAAGAAACATATGGCGGAACGATTATTTCAGTTTATCGTTGTGCAGAGGAAGAGGGAGAGTAAGTTGTCAGAGAAAATTGCTGTAGTTCCTGGAAGTTTTGATCCTGTGACATTTGGTCACTTAGATATTATTAAACGAGCAGCAGACGTATTTGATGTTGTCTATGTTGCGGTTTTAAATAATTCATCGAAGCAAGCATTATTTTCAGTCGAAGAGCGAATGACGTTAATGGCTGAGGTTACTAAAACATTGCCAAATGTTCGAATTGAAAGTTCTTCTGGTCTTCTGATCGATTATGCAAAAGAAAAGAATGCAATAGCTATTGTCCGCGGTTTACGAGCAGTCTCAGATTTTGAATACGAAATGCGCATAACTTCGATGAACCGTTTTCTTGATGAAACGATTGAAACATTTTTCATCATGACAAAAAACCAATATTCATTCTTAAGTTCTAGCATTGTAAAAGAAGTAGCGAAGTATGGTAGTGATGTCCATGAGCTTGTCCCGATTTGCGTAGAACAGGCGCTAAAAGAAAAATACGGCTTTGCCAACTAACGAGAAGAGGATGTCTTACTTTTGAGACATCCTCTTCTTTGTGGTGCGCCCAACATAGACACGATGTAAAAGGCGTAAGTCCCCAACCAAGCGAAGTCGATATTCTATTTATTTCAAGAAGAAAATAGCATAAATAGTTGGAACAATGATTATGCTAAGAAGGCGGAATTTAATATACGGACGAACGGAAAGTTTGGCAGATTTGGCTATTACGAAAATTTGTAAATGGATACTTATACTTTGCATGGTCAACAAAATTACAACTAGTAATGGTAAATAGGTAAAGTTAGGTAAGGCTGTGACCGTCATCTTCAATCCATTTGTTACTTCGAGAATGGCAGCTACAGAAAGTTCCGCTGTCTGTGGAAGCTTAGGTAGCATTTTGTCTAAACCTTGTTGCACAATTGTTTGGATAGTAGTGAAAAAAATAATGGTTGTTCCGACTAGTAGAATAGTTGGTGCTGTTTCTTTAATGCTCTCTGAAAACGGGGCTGCATACAAGGTAGAGTTGTGTAAAGAAATGGTAGGTGGGTCGGTTTTTCGAAATAAAAAATAACCAACTACTAAGCAACAAATATTAAAACTATGTAGTAAACATAAAAACAGCCAGCCGAACGTATTACTGTGTAATAAATCAAGACTTACAAAGCCAAGCACAAAAAGTGGACTTGGTGCATGACAAACGGCCAATAAAAAATTTGCTTCTTTAGGATGTAGTTGTCCGCTATTTTTTAAATAGACAATCGTTGTTGCACCGGTTGGATAACCGCCGAGTGCGCTAATAAGATAGGCTTGTACGTACAAGGAAGCCCTTTTCGTTTTCGTACGCATGGGAGCGGTTAAACGGAGTAGCCATTGCGTTAAAATCAGATAAGGCAGTAAATATGGGAAAAGTGCCTCCATGAAAAGGCTTAGTCCTAAATCAGTGCCAGTATGAGCAGTTTGTGGGAATAACAAGAGTAATAGAATAAGAAGTATGCAGAGCGCTATTTGAATTGTCGCAAACATGTTATCATCTCGTTTCAACTTTTTGTCATTCACATAGGCAAATGCTAAAATCAATATATGTCAGAAAGGCAAAAACATGAACAGATGGTTTTATGTGCGTCTTAGGAGGTGTCCATCCGAATGAAGAAAAAAATAAGTATTTATGCAGTGTTTTTAGTCGTGATTTGTTTTTTAATGTTATACCGACTAGACGCGTATATTATGAAGCCTGGAAGTGCATACGATGTTAGTGAGTTTGTCACTGTCTCAGATGGTGATACAGATGATGCAGGAACAATGAGCTTAATGACAGTTGCCATGCAGCAAGCAACACCGTTTACGTATCTATGGGCAAAAACTCAAAAATATCAAAAGTTAATGGATATTAATCAGGTAAGAAACCCATTAGAAGATGATGAGGAATACAATATTCGGCAACTTAAATTAATGTCAGATTCACAATTTAATGCAAAATATGTAGCCTTTCAAAGGGCCGGGCTAGAGGCGAAGATTCACTTCGAAGGTGTTTTTGTATTAAATGTGTTAGACGGCGGTGCTTCGGATGGTCTATTAAAAGCGGGTGATGAAATTATCCAAGTCGATGGTCAAGAAATTAGTAACCAACAAATGCTTGTTGAACTTTTGAAAGATAAGCAAATAGGTGAGCAAGTGACGATTCGGTTTGTTCGTGATAAAAAAGAACAACAAGAAACGATTATCTTGAAGGAAATCCCTAGATCGGAAGAAAGACGAGCTGGCTTAGGTATTACGTATGCAGAGAGTAAATCAATTATTACAAGTCCAAATGTAGCGATGAAAACGGAGGATATCGGCGGGCCTTCAGCTGGCCTAATGTTCACCCTTGAAATATTAAATCAGCTATTGGATGAAGATTTAACAAAAGGCTATGCGATTGCAGGAACTGGTGAAATGTTGATAGATGGATCAGTTGGAAGAATTGGTGGAATTGACTACAAAGTCATCGCAGCGGATCGAGATGGTATGGAGATATTCTTTGCGCCGGATGATGAAATTTCAGCAGAAATGAAAGCAAAGTATCCTGAATTAGAATCTAATTATGCTACTGCTGTGAAGACTGCTAAAGATATAGGTACGAAAATGAAAATTGTACCTGTCAAAACTGTTGATGATGCAATTGATTATTTAAAGCAATTACAACCAAAATAAAAAATGCCGCCTTGTGCGGCATTTTAGGTGTAGACAAACTCGGGATTTTCGAGTTTGTCTACATTTTATTTTCACAATAAATATAGATGAGTAAGACCGTTAATTTTCACTACGGGCATTATTACTTACAGTCTTGTAACACCAAATTAAAAACGAATGGGAGGGGTTTGATAATCTTTTGGAAGCTTACCCTGTTGTGTACCATGTTCAATACTTAAATTATATATTTCTGTAGCATGGATATCGACGGCTAGCATGGTGTCTTTCGTAGCGGCAACACGACTTATTAGTGGCAACGTAAAATCCTTTTTATGCTGTCCTAAGTATGCCTGACCTTGTGAGCTCATACCAAGTAGGCGAATGGCAGAGGGACTTTTAAAGCTTTTTAGTTGCACCTTTGTAAAACCAGTATAAATATGTGTAAGCATGCGTTGAAGTCGTGTCCAAGTATAGCGTTTTGATTTAATTTTCTCCATAAAGCTTGCGAAAGAATCACTTGTTTTTGCAGCCTTCACAAGTGCGTACTCGATGCCTTCTGTTACTTCGGCATAACGTGTTAGTTCGCTAGGAGTGTGCCGCACAATCGTAAATTGTAATAATGGCCAAAAAGTCTCCCAACTAGCAAACTTACTAAATTGACTATACCAGTCGTGTAAATATTCATAGGTTGCATTAGGAAGAGCTTCTCGCACATTTTGCAGAGTGCCTGTCGTTGCAAGTGCTTTACGAATACCTGTAGCACTTGCAATGGATGCCCCTTCTTGTAATGCATCATGATACCCTGCAGCAATGCGTGGGATCGTGAGTGGTTTAATGCTACTGCCGAGCATGTTGACAGATTCTACATAGTGAAAGCCGAGAATATTGTTCGGTTGTCCCAAATCAATGTATGTTGCAGGAAATTTTTGAGTAAGCTGTTCATAGGCGTAATGTAGACTTTTGGGATAGCTAACACCTGTTTGTAGGTTCTCTTTGATAAGTGCGTTATATTCGATACGATGGTCATCTATCAATCGATACGTGTCCATAAAGGGTTGAATAGAGCCATTCTCGCTTCCAAAGGCAAAAGAATCGCAGCAAATTGCGGATAATAACGAAATCGCTCCCTTTGCGAAATCAGTTGCTGGTGCGGTACTATAGACATAAGGTAGCTCAATAACAATATCGACACCGCTTGCGAGAGCCATTTTTGTGCGTGTCCATTTATCGACCATGGCTGGTTCACCGCGCTGTAAAAATGATCCGCTCATTACAGCGATGGCGATATCTGCTTGTGCTATTTTTTTCGCCTGTTCCAAATGGTAAGCATGCCCATTGTGAAATGGATTGTATTCAACAACAATGCCGACTGCTTGCATAACTTAAAACCCCCTTCATTTATGTCACGCATTGGCGCAGTTTTGACGATGCGTGTGCGGACGGGTACGAATGTGCTATTATTAAGTATAATTATAGGTGGGTTTTAGAGTGGTGACAAGAAATTATCTTGACATCTATTTTTACACATTATATAATCAACAGTGTTGTCTCGAGGTGATTAAACGAATGAAATGGTCAATTCATCAATTATCTAAATACCGCCAAGACGGAATGCCAATTGATGCCTATGTACAGTTGGACGAGGTGATGGAGCGAAACCAGGATATTCGAGCAATTTCGCCCGTTCATGTAAAAGGGCTATGTACTTTCGGTGCATCGCAAATGACATGTCAGTTAACTGTGGCGGCAACGTTAACACTTCCATGTGCACGCACGTGGGAAGATGTTGAGTTTCCTATCGAAATTGAGACGGTTGAAATCTTCAGCTGGATTGATGATGAAAAAAGAGGGGAAGATGGCGGAGACATTCACTATATTGATGGTGAAGTAATCGACATGAAGCCAGTTCTTGAGGAGCTAGTGCTTCTTGAGGTACCAATGCAAGTATTCAAAGAGAATACCGAAGGACAAGTGCATGGTGGTAAAGACTGGACTTACGCAACGGATGAAGACGTTGAACTACACAAAAAAACTGACGTACCAAAAGTGGATCCAAGACTAGCTGCTTTAGCTAAGTATTTTGATCAAACAGACGAATAGACGATCTGTAAGGAGGTGCCATCAATGGCTGTACCATTTAGAAGAACTTCTAAAACTGCAAAAAGAAAGCGTCGTACGCATTTCAAACTATCTGTACCTGGTATGGTAGCTTGCCCAAACTGTGGTGAAGCTAAATTATCACACCGTGTTTGCAAAGCTTGCGGACAATACAAAGGTAAAGAAGTAGTAAGCAAATAATTCAGTGTTTGCTCACTTAAAAGGCTAGTAGAGAGACCATGGCTCTTTACTAGCCTTTTTGTTGGTTAAAAGAGACGGAATTTTTAGTTAATAATGAAACGATATATAGTGCTATAATAATTTTGTGATACAATCTATCCAATGGGACAAAGGGGGAAATGGAAATGGCCTATACAATTGACAATAAAGAAGGCATCGTGACGTTTACGATTAATCGGGAAGAAAAACGTAATGCAGTAAATGATGAGGTTATGGATGGACTTCAGAAAGTAATTACATATATTCACAACCATGAGGATGTTCGTTTTCTAGTTGTTACAGGTGTGGGAGAGAAATCTTTCTGCTCTGGCGGTGATTTGTCAGAGTTTCATTCACTTGAAACAGAGGATGAGGCATTTGGGATGTTAAGTAAGATGGGGAAGATATTATATGATCTTGCAACTTTGCCGGTACCGACGATTGCGTTAATTAATGGAGCAGCCGTAGGTGGTGGCTGTGAGATTGCAACTGCTTGTGATTTCCGCCTAGTAGCAAGTCATGCGAAGTGTGGTTTCATACAAGGAACATTAGCGATTACAAGTGGCTGGGGTGGCGGTACATACTTATTTGAACGAGGTTTGCGCCACGATCGTGCGATGAAGATGCTAGTGGATGCGAAGCCATATCCTGCGGAATTACTATATGAGATTGGCTGGGCGATGCGTGTCTTTGAAGGGTCAAAAGAGGATGCGCTGAATGATTTTATTGAGCATATGCGAAAAATTCATCCTTCAGTGCACAAAGCATACAAGGAAATTGAGCTTCGTAAGTGGCGAGAACGTAATATGTATGAGCGTGTTATGGAAGAAGTGCGCACGTGTGCGAAACTGTGGGAAAGCGAGGCACATCACGAGGCAGTTAATAATTTCCTGACAAAAAAGAATAATAAGTAGCGTATAACGGCGGTGATTATTAAAAAACATAATCACTGTCTTTTTTTATCCCGTGATTCTATTTTGCCCGCTAAAGCATATAGTAGTAAAAAATGTGAGGGTGATAGATTATGGAACTGAAAAAAAGAAAAGACCAATGGACAAAGGAAGATGATGAAAGATTAGCGGAAATTGTGTTGCATAATGTGCAAAATGGCAAAACACAGCTAGAGGCTTTTGAAATGGCGGCTCAGGAACTAGGCCGTACAAAACAAGCATGTGGTTTCCGATGGAATAAAACGTTACGTGGTCAATATAGTCAGTCACTATTAGCTGTACGAAATCAACCACAGCAATCTATGCGAAGCCATTTAAAATTGGCATTGACAAGTTTTGATGAATTAACGGAGGCCTATCAAACGCTGGAGATTAAGCACCGTGAATTGCAAAATGAACATGAAAAGCTAGTGAAATGGTTACAGCAAGGCTACTCTCTGATGAAAGATTGAAAATTTCAAAACACAAAGATGGTAATTAGAATTTATTTATATTTTATTTTAGAAATAATGGATTTTTAACCTTGAATGAGAGTGGATGCTTTCGAAGTATGGATGAAATAGTTACAACTAATAATGTATATGGACAACATTGCTTGAATCAATTCCTCATTACGTATCGTAAACAACTAGACAATCCTGTATAATAGAAGCACCTGCAAAGGAGGTGTCTCAGAGATGTTTCTGAGGCACCTCCTTCTGAGCGTTAGGGAAGTCGCTGTTATGAGGCATTTAATATAGCGGGAGCACATGGAGGAACACGAAGTTCTTGATACTTTAAAGAAAGTGCTGTTTAAAAGGTTTGTTTTCTCCTTTTAAGATAATAGCTTTTATATTATGTACAAGGTGGGGGTACGTTATGAATGTAGTAGTTATTGGAGCGGGGGCAGTCGGTCAGCTAACGGCAAGCTATTTAGCCGAGGCTGCTATGCACGTAACGTTAGTTGTGAGGCGACGAGAGCAGGCAGACCAACTAAATGTCGAACAGTTAAAGCGAATGAATGTTGATGGAACGACAACGGTTCATCGAATTGTTTCAACAACAAAGTTGGCTGAGTTGATGCAGCAGGATTTAATTATAGTTGCAGTTAAATATGGTCAACTACAGGAGCTCTATGGCCAAATATCTGTTCTACCAAGTGAAGTACCATTATTATTTATGCAAAATGGCTTAGCGCATTTCGATGAGGCGCTGCGTTTACCACAACAAAATATTGCCTTTAGCTCTATTTCTTTTGGCGCCCAAGTAATAAATAATACAACTGTTCATCATAGAGGGATTGGTACCTGTAAAATTGCTGTTGCGCGTGGAAATAATGCTGTATTTAATAAGCTCTTGCAAATGGAAAATCCTTTGTTTCCGCTGGAATTTGTTCAAAATCCTGAGCAGATGTTGTTTGAGAAAGCGGTCTTTAACTGCATGATTAATCCATTGACAGCTATTTTACATGTGAAGAATGGGGAGCTTTTAACGAATAAGCATGCATTTATATTAATGCAAACAATCTATCAAGAGCTAAAGGAAGCTTTTGTGGATTTAGAATATACTATACCTTTTTCTGCGGTGACTGCCTTGTGTGAAAAAACCGCGGCGAATACGTCGTCCATGTTAGCAGATCGTATACTTGGGAAAAAAAGTGAGATTGACACGATTGTTGGCCCAATCTTGCGAAAAGCGTTGACAAACGGCCATACTTTACCTACTCTGCGTACGTTGTATAACCAAATGCTAGCGATAGAAGAGAGCGGTGAACGGTAGTGAAAGATTTTTTACATATAATTATTAGTATCATTATTTTTTGTCCCTTACTGTTATTTATCATTGTCTATTTAATTAGTCGAAAGGTTAACATTCGAGGTACACATGCTTTTGGTGCAGCTTCAGATGTTACTACGTTTTGGTTATTTTTTTCAGTGCCACTGGCAATAGGTGTGCTATGGGGAGTTAATATTGGTGCTCTGCTTGTGATGCTAGCAATAATGCTAGCGATGGTTTTTACATATATTGAATGGCGTACAAAAAAGGAACTTGAAGTAAAACCACTATTACGCAAAATTTGGCGTTTTTTATTTTTAGTTCTAAGTTCAGCTTATTTTCTTATTTGTCTAGTAGGTTTGATTCAATCTGTTGTAGAATATTTACGATCTGTATAAGCATTTTCTTTTCATGTTGAAGCCATAAGCGTTAAAATAAATAGCATTAAAAAGTTTATAACGAAATTGATGATTTAGTGAGTAGAGGAGTTTATGTTAAATGAAACTGGAGTCAATCCAAGTACCGGTTAAAAATCGTGTGCTAGCAGACTATTGGTCACCAAATACTGCCATTCATACGTTTTTTGAATACGAATATAGTGATGAATCGTTTAAACAGCGAGTGAAATATTTAGAACAACAAGCGCGTGATCAAAAAGAATTAACAGCAATAATCCGTCAATTTATGGAACCGCTTGGTTTATCAGAAAAAGTGAAGGAACATTTACAGCAATTAGAACAAGGAGCTGTTGCGGTTGTCGGTGGGCAACAAGCGGGTGTCTTAACAGGTCCTCTTTACTCCATTCATAAGGCAATTTCAGTCATAACATTAGCGAAAGAGCAAAGTGAAAAACTTCAAAGAACAGTCGTGCCTGTTTTTTGGATAGCTGGTGAAGATCATGACTTAGAAGAGATAAACCACACATATACAATGCACGGTGTGGAGCTCAAAAAACGCGCCTATAGTGAACGTTCAAGGCGTAAAACAATGGCGTCTACCACAAGTTTAAACAAAGAATCTATGACACAATTAATCAATACTATCGTGAAAGATTTTGGTGAAACAGTACACACTGAGGGACTCATCAAACAGCTGGTAGATGCACTAAACAAAAGTGAAACATTTACCGACTTCTTTGCACGATTGATGAATCAATTGTTTAAAGAAGAAGGCTTACTAATGATTGATGCGGCTGACGTGAGTTTCCGACAATACGAAAGTAAGTATTTTGCGCAAATCATTCATCATAGTGAAGCAATTGCAAGATTAGTAACAGCGAAAGAAGCTGAGTTTGAACGTGTTGGCTATGATAAACCGATATTCGCAACGAATGAAGCGGCGAATCTATTCTATGTGAAAGATGGAGAACGCCATTTATTAGAAAGGCGACATCATCAATTTGTTAATTTACCAGCAAATATTAAACTTTCTTGTGAGGAGCTATTAGCAATTGCAGAAAAACATCCTGAACAATTAAGTAATAATGTAGTCACGCGTCCGTTAATGCAGGAAATGGCATTACCGGTATTAGCATTCGTGGGAGGACCTGGGGAGCTAGCTTACTGGGCAACGTTAAAGGATGCCTTTTCGGTGTTAGACTTACAAATGCCTATTTTTGCACCACGACTTAATATTACGATTATCACACGTCAAGTAGAACAACTATTGCGTGAATATAGTTTAACTGTTGAGGATGTGTGGAATGGTAAAGCGATGCAGCTGAAAAATCAATTTATTGCTGATGTACAAGATGATGAAGCGAAACGTCAAATTCAAACAATGCAGCGATTACTGTTAGAGCAATATGAGGCATTTGAGACATACTTAACTGAACAACAAATGTCGCTTGAAAAAATTCTTGCGAAAAATAAAGAAAATCATGTCAAACAATTTGAGTACATGCAACAAAAAGTTGAGCAAACGGTACTTGGTAAACATGAGACGACAATTCGCAAATTTACGAAGCTACAAAATGAGCTATACCCAAATGACGGATTCCAAGAACGATCATATAATCCTTATCAATATATCAATGAGTTTGGACCTAAACTAATTGATGAAATGCTTGGAAAAACATACAGTATCGGAAATCACCACTATGTGCTTTATCTGTAATTAATAAAAATGAGTCTTATTCCCTATAAAACCGTATGTAACCTATATTGATTTGATGAACTTTGTTGAATAACAGGTAAAACAAAGAGCTACCCACCTAAGGGTAGCTCTTTGTTTATGTCATTTAGCTCATATCAAATAATTCGCTAAAGGTCTAATTTCACATTAGAAGTTAAATTGTCAAGTTTTTTTTAAAAAAAGTGGAGGAAAGTGGGGGGATGTGGTACATTATTTAATAAAGTGGGGTGAATAGCATGTTCATGGGAGAATATCAACACTCTGTTGATGCGAAAGGACGATTAATCGTGCCCGCAAAATTTCGTGAAGCCTTGGGCGAAACGTTTGTAGTGACACGCGGTCTCGATAATTGTTTGTTTGGCTATCCTATGGATGAATGGCGAAAACTCGAAGAAAAATTAAAAGGTTTACCGATGACAAAGAAGGATACCCGTGCATTTGCAAGGTTCTTCTTTTCTGGTGCGACAGAAGTTGAGATAGACAAGCAGGGACGTATTAACATTCCTTCAACCCTCGTACAGCATGCACACCTTGTAAAAGAATGTGTAGTGTTGGGCGTTTCAAATCGAATTGAAATATGGGCTAAAGACGCTTGGGAAACTTACTTTAATGAATCAGAACAATCTTTTAATGAAATTGCAGAAAATATGATTGGCTTTGATTTTTAACTTTTGTATTGGACGTTTTTACGTCAATTGAATGAAGTTAAGGCCTGAAGGGAGCGAGTGGTATGTTTGATCATACAACCGTGTTATTAAAAGAAACTGTTGATGGGTTGAACATCGATCCTGATGGTGTATATGTGGACTGTACGCTTGGCGGAGCAGGGCATAGTGAATATTTAGTAAAACAATTATCTAATAAAGGTCGTCTCATTTGCTTTGATCAAGATACGATCGCTATTGACAACGCGAAAGTTCGTTTAGCACCTTATCTAGAGCGCGTGACATTTGTACATTCGAACTTCCGTTATTTAAAAGAAGAACTATTAGCACTTGGCATTGAAGAAGTAGATGGCATTTTATATGATCTTGGCGTATCTTCTCCTCAATTAGATACTCCAGATAGAGGTTTTAGCTACCACCATGATGCACCGCTTGATATGCGCATGGATCAAACGGCTACGCTTTCAGCATTCCATGTTGTAAATGAATGGGCTTATGGTGATCTAATTCGAATATTCTTCCGCTATGGGGAAGAAAAGTTTTCGAAACAAGTTGCTCGTAAAATCGAAGAGGCACGTAAAACTGCACCGATTGAAACTACAGGACAGCTTGTAGAACTTATTAAAGAGGGTATTCCAGCAGCGGCTCGCCGTAAGGGTGGACATCCTGCAAAGCGTATATTTCAAGCAATTAGAATTGCTGTCAATGATGAGCTAGGCGCAGCAGAGGACTCACTAGTCGATGCGATTGATATGATTAACGTAGGTGGACGCATTAGTGTCATTACGTTCCATTCATTGGAGGACCGCCTATGCAAGACCATTTTTAAGGAAGCGTCATCATTACCGGAATTACCACCGAATTTACCTGTAATTCCTGATGACATGAAGCCAACTTTAAAGCTTGTAACGAGAAAGCCGATTGTTCCTTCTGATGAAGAATTAGAAGTAAACAACCGTGCACGTTCAGCGAAACTTAGAGTGGTGGAGAAAATTAACGACAAAGGGCGTGAGTAAATGGCAGCAGTTCGTGTAAGGCAGCACCAACAGCAACATGTGCAACAACCGATAACACCACCTAGTCCACAACCCACTATCATACGTCGTAAAAAAACAAAACAAAAATTTGAAAAGACGATGCTAATTGTCCTAGTTAGCATTATTGCTGTACTAGCCGTACTAGTAATAAATAACCAAGCAGCTATACAAACGACAAGCATGGACATTCAAAAAATCGAAGCAGAGGCAGATGAGATTGCGAGACAGAATGTTGACTTGACAGTACGTGTAAGTGAACTTTCTACATACGAAAACATATGGAAAAAAGCAGAAGAACTCGGTTTAACTCAAAATGAGAAAAATGTAAAGGTAGTGCCGGGAAAATGAAAAAAAAGAGATTTCGATTCCAATGGGGAGCCTTTCTATTATTAATTTTTTATGGAGGGCTCTTTTTCCTATTATTCACCAGAATGATTACATTACAAGCGACAGGTGAAGCAGAGGGACAAGCACTTGCGGCAAAGGCTGCAGCTAAGTATGGCAAAGAGAGTGCGATTACTGCAAGCCGTGGGAAAATTTACGATAGAAACGGACAAACAATTGCCGAAGACACGCTAAGTTATCGCTTAATAGCAGTTGTCAATGAGAGTGCAACTGTGAATAAAGAGAGACCTCGTCATGTCGTTGATGCGGAAAAGACTGCCGAAGTTTTAGCAAAGTACATTGGCAGCAAAACGATGGATGAAGAAGCAATATACAAACAGCTGACAAAATTGAGGTCTGATGGTACAAAGCCCTACCAAGTTGAATTTGGTAGTGCTGGTCGTGGGATTAACCATGAAGTCATGAGCAAAATTAAAGCGGAAGGTTTACCGGGGATTTTATTTGTCAGTGATTTAAAACGCTATTATCCAAATGGGGTTTTTGCCTCACATTTAATCGGCTTTGCAATAAAAGAGGATAAAGAAGACGGCTCAGTAACAACTAAAGGCAAAATGGGGCTTGAATACACGTATGACAAGGAGCTAACTGGGGAAAACGGCAAAGTGAAGTACCAAACAGATGCTTTTAGTTATTTATTGCCTACCAGTGAGAAGATGGTAACACCAGCGGAAAATGGTGACGATATCTATTTAACGATTGATAAAACGATTCAAAGTTTTTTAGAGGAAGCAATGACTAAAGTGGCACAGGAATATAATCCTGAATCAATGACGGCTGTTATTACGGATCCAAAAACAGGTAAGATCTTGGCGATGTCACAGCGACCTACATTTAATCCCGATACACGTGAGGGTAAGGACATGAAATGGTTAAATGAGGTTATTGAAGAGACGATAGAACCAGGTTCGACGATGAAAACGTTCACACTGGCATCAGCTATTGATACAGACACATGGCCACCAAATGCAAGATATATGTCAGGCCAATATACATTGCTGGATCGTACAATTCGAGATCATAATAAATACGGTTGGGGCGAGATTACCTATTTAGAGGGCTTCCAACGCTCTTCCAATACCGCAATGGCACACCTATTAAAAGTTATTGGTGACGATAATTTCCTTGAGTATCTAGACAGATTTGGTTTTGGTAAAAAAACAGGCATTGATTTACCGAATGAAGCAACAGGAACTATATTATCTCAGTATCCAATACAACGTGTTACAACAACTTATGGTCAAGGTTCAACAGTAACACCTATTCAACTTATTCAAGCAATGACAGCGATTGCGAATGACGGAACGATGATGCAACCCTATGTGATTGACCGTATCGTGGATTCCTCAACAGGAAAAACGATTCAAAATCATGAGCCGGTTGAAAAGGGACAACCGATTTCAGCCGACACAGCAAAGCAAGTACGCGAAATTCTCGCTTCTACATTAACGTCAAAATACGGGACAGCTAAAGATTTTGTGCTCGATGAATATGAAGTTGCAGGGAAAACGGGTACTGCCCAAATCCCTAAGGCAAATGGTGAATATTCTTGGGGTGCAAATCAGTTCCTGTATTCATTTTTAGGTATGGCACCAGTAGATGATCCACAATTAATTATGTATGTATCGGTAACAAAGCCAAAACTTAAAAATGAACTTGGCTCTGTACCAGTGTCAAAAATATTTAATCCAGTTATGCAAAACAGTTTAAAACATTTAAACATTAATCCTGAGGATGTTCAGCATGTTAATCATGTAAATATTCAAGATTTTACTGAAAAAAACGCACAAGCAGTGCAGGTGGAGTTAGCGAATGATGGCTTGCAACCAGTAATTGTAGGTGCTGGTGGTGAAATTATCGAACAATATCCTAAGGGCAAACAAAAGCTTGTAAAAGGTAGCACGGTATTCTTAAAAACAGCAGGTGATACGACGCTGCCAGACTTTACGGATTGGTCATTGCGTAATGTACTAGTGTTCAAATCGATGTCAGGTCTACAAATCGAAGTAGTCGGAGAGGGCTTTGCTGTAAGTCAAAGTGTATCTGCAGGTACTGTGATATCAGATCATGCACCGATTGTAGTTAAGTTGAAAACACCTGCTGAAAGCTTTGTGAAAGACGTAGAAGCTTCATCCGAAGGTGAAATTGAACAAACAGAGGATGAATAGATACTGAATAGAAGTCCACTTTATTTCATACGTTGTAAAAAACAAGGTGTGATGTCGAATGAAGTGGATTTCTATCCATTCAAAAAAGCGTTTACGTATTTTATATGTATTGTTTATGTTTGTAGCGGTGGCAATTGTTATTCGTCTGTTCTTTTTGCAGATATTTGATCAAAAGGAACTGACGAAAAAGGCAGAAGAAAACTGGGATCGTGAAATTCCTTTTGCGAATGAGCGAGGACATATTACAGACAGAGACGGTAAAAGTATTGTGACAAATAAGTTAGCACCTACTTTATATTTTATGCCTTCGCAAAGTAATGATATTGAAGGTGCGGCGGCAAAAATTGCACAAGTGCTTGAAGTAGATGAACAAAAACTTTTAGAAAAAATGAAGAAAAAAATATCCTTAGTAAAACTGGCACCTGAAGGCAAGAATATTTCCTATGAGAAAGCCGTTACATTACAAGGTATGCAAATTGAAGGATTATATAGTGGTGTCGATTATTCAAGGGACTATCCCTATGGTACGTTATTATCACGTTTCATTGGTTTTACAGGTTATGATGCGCAAGGGCTAGCAGGCATTGAATATGAATACGATAAACTATTAAAGGCAAACTCCTCTGCTATTCGGCTTTTTACAGATGCTAGAGGCGCTAACTTGCCTAATGTAGCGAGTGCATGGAAGTCTGGAGAAGATGGGGCAACGGTAGAACTAACGATTGATGTGGATGTACAACAGGTGGTTGAGCGTGAATTGTCACAGGCAATGGAACGTTATGAAGCTGACCAAGCGATGGCGATTGCGATGGACCCCAACACTGGGGAAATATTAGCGTTATCTTCCTATCCAACCTTTCATCCAGCAGAATATCAATTAGTAGAGCCAGCCATCTATAATCGAAATTTACCGGTTTGGATGACCTATGAACCAGGTTCTACGTTCAAAATTATTACGCTTAGTGCAGCACTAGAAGAAAATGTAGTGGATTTAGAACGTGACACTTTTTACGATCAAGGTTATTCCATGGTTGCAGGAGCTAAACTGCGCTGTTGGAAACGTTCAGGACATGGACATGAAACTTTTCTAGAAGTTGTAGAAAACTCTTGTAACCCAGGTTTTATTGAATTAGGCCAGCGTATTGGTAACGAAAAACTACTTCAGTATATTAAGGACTTTGGTTTCGGTGAAAAAACAGGTTCCAATATTGCTGGTGAAGCATCAGGCATTTTATTTTCAAAAGAAGCGTTTGGACCAGTAGAGCAGGCAACGACTTCATTTGGGCAAGGCGTAGCCGTAACACCAATTCAACAGGTGCAAGCAGTTGCCGCTGCAGTGAATGGGGGCAAGCTTTATACGCCATACGTTGTGAAAAAGGTTTTTAATCCGAATACAGGGGAAGTTATAAAAGAAACTGAACCAGTCGTGAAAAGACAGGTTATTCGTGAAGAAACATCTGCAAAGGTACGCGGGGCGTTGGAATCTGTTGTTGCAAAGGGTTCAGGACGCCAAGCCTATCGAGATGGTTTACGTATTGGGGGTAAGACTGGTACAGCACAAAAAGTGGAAAATGGTCGTTATAAGGATGGCGAATATATCGTATCTTTCATAGGTTTTGCACCAGCGGATAATCCACAGATTGTGGTCTATGTAGCAGTAGATAACCCGAAGAAAACGACGCAATTTGGTGGAGTTGTGGCAGCGCCAATTGTTGGTCAAATTATTGAAGATGTTGCACCTTTTATTGGTATTGAAAAATCAAAGGAACAGCTTGAAAAAGATTATCGTTGGGGTGATCCGGTTACTGTGAAGGTACCAAGTTTTATTGGTCAAACAAAGGATGATATTGCCAAGCAACATTACCCATTCCGTATTGAATGGCATGGGGAAGGGGCTAAAATTGGTAGTCAATTACCTGAAGTGGATAGTGTTATCGAACAAGATGGCACCATACATTTATATTTAGAGAGCTAATGTAACTTTACCTTTAAAAAAAGGGAAAGAACCACTATTATTATGAAGGGTAGTAATAAATATATGAAAGTTTGTACTTTTTTCTTAATGAAGAAAGGGAAACAAGATTTAAAGGAGATTTTTCAATGAAACTCGCAACAACGCTTACCATTTTAGCTATTGCTTTTATAGTAACAGTTATCCTGGCACCAATTTTTATTCCGCTTCTTCGTCGACTGAAGTTTGGGCAAAGTATTCGTGAAGAAGGGCCAAAATCCCATATGAAAAAAGCGGGTACGCCGACAATGGGTGGCCTTATCTTTTTAACTGCCATTATCCTCGCAACTGTGGCAATTGGTAACTTTTTAGATTTATTCACGACACAAACCGTAGTCCTATTACTCGTTTTAGCAGGATTTGGATTGATAGGCTTTCTTGACGATGGTTTAAAGGTGATTTTCAAACGTAATTTAGGATTAACGTCGATTCAAAAGCTAATAGGTCAAATTGTTATTGCCATTCTTGCTTATTTCTTATTGCATGTTGGTTCATTTGACACAACACTGGCTATTCCATTTACGGATTGGACGATTGATCTTGGTTTCTTCTATGTAGCCTTTTTAATTTTCTGGTTAGTTGGCTTCTCAAATGCAGTCAACTTAACGGATGGTTTAGACGGCCTTGTGGCAGGAACAGCATCTATTGCATTTGCTGCATTTGGTGTTATCGCGTTATTCCAGAATCAAGCAGACATCGCCTTATTCGCATTTGCAGTGACTGGTGCTCTACTTGGATTTTTACTGTTCAACGCAAATCCAGCGAAGGTGTTTATGGGGGACACAGGTTCACTTGCCCTTGGCGGAGCGCTTGCAATGGTATCTGTTTTAGTAAAAGAAGAGTTTTTACTTGTATTAGTTGGATTAGTATTTGTGATAGAGACATTATCTGTTATTTTACAGGTGGGGAGCTTTAAAATTCGCAAGAAACGTATTTTCAAAATGAGTCCTATCCACCATCATTTTGAATTATCTGGTTGGTCAGAATGGAAGGTAGTACTTGTCTTTTGGTCAACTGCTTTAGCAGTAGCATTGATTGCAGTCTTATCGGAGGCGTTCTTATGAGAAATTATACAGATTTACAACATAAAAAAATTCTTGTTTTAGGTCTAGCCAAGAGTGGAGTAGCAGCAGCTGAAATATTACATGAGCTAGGAGCCTTTGTGACGGTCAATGATTCAAAGCCGTTTGATGAAAGCCTGGACGCGCAGGGCTTATTACAAAAAGGGATTACAGTTATTTGTGGACGCCATCCAGAAGATTTGCTAGATGAAGGTTTTGAGTTGGTCGTAAAAAATCCTGGAATCCCTTATAGCAATAAAATTGTTGCAGATGCTTTAAGCCGCGATATCCCAGTATGGACAGAAATAGAACTGGCGTATTTAATTAGCGATGCACCATTTATTGGTATTACAGGCTCTAATGGTAAGACTACGACAACTACACTGATTTTTGAAATGCTGGATAATGGGGCAAAAAAGCCGTTAATTGCAGGGAATATTGGCACAGTTGCATGTGGTGTAGCAAGAGAAGCAGAAAAAGATAATGTGATTGTCACTGAACTTTCTTCTTTCCAACTAATGGGGATAAAAACATACAAGCCGAAAATCGCTATTTTAACAAATCTTTATGATGCACACCTTGATTATCATGGCACTTTTGATAACTATGCAGAGGCAAAGTTTGGGGTAACGCGTAATCAGGATGAAAGTGATTATTTCATCTATAATGCCGATCAACCAATTGTAGTTGGTTATGCGACAAAATCAAAAGCAAAAAAAGTGCCATTTACCTCAAGTGGACGTGCAGCTGAAGGTATTAGTGCAGATGATACAATCATCTACTGGCAAGGCGAGCCCTACATGGAACGAGCGAATATTGCTCTTCCTGGTAAGCATAACTTAGAAAATATTTTAGCAGCAGTCGCAGCTTGTATATTAGTCGGTTGTGAAAAAGTGAAAATGGAAGAAGTTTTAGCAAAGTTTGGGGGCGTTCGTCACCGTACCCAATTTGTCCGTGAATGGAATGGTCGGAAGATTTACAATGACTCCAAGGCGACAAATTGCTTAGCAACGAAAAGTGCCTTGGATGCATTCCAGGCACCTGTCATTTTACTTGCAGGTGGCTTAGACCGTGGACATTCATTTGAAGAGTTACGCCCTTGCATGAATCATGTAAAAGGTGTTGTAGCATTTGGTGAAACAGGCTTACGCTTTGTAGAATTTGCGAAATCATGTGGTGTGCAGCAAACTATTATTGCTCAAAACGTGGAGGATGCTGTGCATTATGCTGCACCTATGTCTGCGGAGGGTGATGTTATTCTACTATCGCCAGCATGTGCAAGTTGGGATCAATATGACAGCTTTGAAATTCGAGGAGACGTTTTTATTGATGCTGTAATGAAGCTGTAATGAGCCTGTAACTATTTTAGAATATACTTGACCTGGAAGGATGGCATTACTGAGAGGGAAAGAAAGCTATTTATTGCTCGTCACAACTTTGATGTTATCAATAATCGGCATTATTTTCGTCTATTCTGCAGGTACCTATTGGAGTGCCATTCATTATAGTGGAAAAATGCCCTTTTATATGAAGCAAAGTATGTACTTTGTTGTAGCCATTGTAGTGTTTCTAATTACCATTCGATTAAATATTCTGAAGGAGCAATCCTTCTGGAAATTGGCTTATATCTTTTCATTGGTTTTACTAGTCCTTGTACTCATACCTGGTATTGGACTTGTTAGAAATGGTTCTCAAAGTTGGATTGGGGTAGGTCCGTTAACGATACAACCAGCAGAGCTGACGAAAATAACAGTCATCGTATACATGAGTCATATATTAGCACAACATAAAACAGGGACACCGATTGTCAATTGGCGGCATGGATTCATCTTGCTATTACCCGTTGTACTAATAATGTTGCAACCGGATTTTGGTTCCGTATTTATTCTTGTTGTATCAGTGTTCTTATTGTTTTTTGTAGCAGGGTATCCGCTAAAGCTATATGGGATGTTTATGGTAGCAGGGATTGCGGGATTAGCTATATTAATTGTAACCGCGCCGTATCGGCTAAAGCGCATTGAAGCATTTATTGACCCTTGGGTAGATCCATTAGGGAGTGGCTTTCAGGCGGTGCAATCGTTAATGGCGATTGGACCAGCGGGTATTTTTGGACATGGTTTTGGTCAAAGTAGACAAAAATTTTTATATTTACCTGAACCGCAAAATGACTTTATTTATGCGATTATTCTTGAAGAAGTTGGATTACTTGGCGGGCTCGTTATTTTAGCCTTATTTGTGTTGGCGATATACGCGGGCTATAAATTCGCTGTACAGGCTAAGAGCAGAACTTCTTATTACGCTATTATTGGACTTGTGACGATGTTAACTGTGCAAGCATTTTTAAACATAGCTGTAGTCATTGGTTTGGTACCTGTAACAGGTGTCACATTACCCTTTATTAGCTACGGCGGGACATCTTTAGTAACAATGTGGTTAATAATAGGTATTATTTATCAATTAGCGAAATAAATATAAAGGAGGAGTACTTTTTTGGAGAAAGTAATTGATATAGAAGATCGCATACCTACGCTTAAAAAGCGACGAAAAAAGCGTACGAATCGCAAATTTATAGTGCTAATATTACTTTTCTTTTTGGTACTAGCAGTACTCCTTTATTTTCAATCTCCTTACAGTGATATCCGGAAAATAACGGTTAATGGTGCACAACTAGCAGATGAACAATATTATTTAAAGGCTAGTAATCTTGCACCTGGAAAGTCGATGTGGAGCTTTAAGGTGGACGATGTAGAAGAGGCTTTACAGAAGGATAAATGGGTACAAGATGCACTAGTTAAGCGTAATTGGTTAAGAGGCGTAACGATTGATATAAAGGAATGGAAAAAAGTTGCGTACTTAGCTGGTGATGGTACCTATTATCCATTACTTGAGAATGGGAAGCGTTTTGAGCAGGCTGAAGACAACATTCCAATTGATGCACCTGTCTTTATAGGCATAACTGGAGAAAAAACAATCAATAAGCTTGTAGAACAGTTAGCACGCTTAAAACCAGAAGTACTAGCCTTAATTTCTCAAGTAAATACGAATGGTAATGAGACCAATCCAAATGCGGTCAAGCTTTATATGAATGATGGCTATGAGGTGCGAGCAATTATTCAGACATTAGCAGAAAAGCTGAATTATTACCCTTCAATTGTAGCGCAAATTGCAAATTTAGAAAAAGGTGTTATCGATTTAGAGGTAGGCTCGTATTATCGTCCTTTTAATGATGAGTACAACCAAGTTAGTATTGACATGGTAGAAAATCCAGATGGAGAAACGACCGACCAGGAAGTGACAGAAGATGAACAACAAGAAACCGAATAGCAAAGGGAATTTCTTTTCAAGAAAACAATTTGAGCTGCTCATCGTTTGCGTGACAACAGGCTTTATCATCGGCTATTCCTACAACCAGGCGAAGGATAATCGAGAATCAGGTGCGATTGATTCACAGCTTTTTGAGCAAGAAGATTCATATCGTGAGGAGTTAATTGAACAGCAAGAACGCAATAAAGAACTGACAGAAGAGGCTAGTGCTTTACAAGAGAAGATTCGCAAATATGAAAAACAATTTGCATCTAGTGAAAAAGATTATCAGCAACTTGTTGAACAAGCAGAAGATTTACGTTTATTGTTAGGAGATTTAAATGCAGAAGGAAAAGGATTACGCATAACACTTCAAGATGGTGATTATGATCCTAAATCTGTAAATCCTAATGATTATATTGTGCATGAAAGTCATATTTTTAAGCTACTAAATGAACTAAAAATTTCTGGTGCACAAGCAATTGCTATTAACGGACAACGGATTATGGCAAATTCTTATATACGCTGTAATGGACCTGTTATTACGATTGATGGCAAACAACACCCGGCGCCTTTTGTGATTGAAGCTGTAGGAGATTCGGCAACACTCAGTGCTTCCTTAAACTTAAGTGGAGGCGTTGTAGACCAGTTAGTAAATGACAATATTGTAGTGTCTTTGGAAGGAAATCAAAAACTAACAATGCCAAATGTAAAAATAGAAAGTTAACGATATTTAATAGTTGTAAAATATTTTAGGACAAGCCTTCGGTGGTTGTGACGGCTCCTTGCACAAGTTTGGACGCAATGACGCCGAGGTGTTCATAACGATACGTCTAGGAGGGGCTATTTTGAAAAAAAATATGTACACCCGAATAACGATCGTGCTATTTATTATCGGTTTGATGATAGCGGTACAATACAATACCATTCAAAAACCAGCTGAGCGAGATACACGAGATATTTGGGCCATACGCGAAGAATTAGCAGAAGAGAAAAAAAGGCATTCCACATTATTAGCAGATATTCGTTCACTTAATGATGTAGTGGGTCGCTATGAGCAATCTGAAAAAACAAATTTACAATCTATTTTAAATGAAACATTGGATCGGTTAAAACAGCAGGCAGGACTTACAGATGTAATAGGGCCAGGAGTTATACTCCGTGTTGCACCAGCGCCGGAATTAATAGCAATGGGCTATGACATCGAAGAAATTTCACCTGATTTACTTACTCAATTACTGAATGCTTTGTTTAAATACGATGCTGCAAATGTTGCCATTGATGGGAACCGCATTGTACATACAACAGCCATTCGAGACATAAATGGAAAAACAACGGTGAATAGTGTTCCACTATCCTCACCACCTTTCGAAATTTATGTTGGGACAACTTCATTTAAGGAAGCCCAGAAAATGTATAGCTCGATTCAAGCTTCAACATTTATTGACTCCTTTTATCTAGATAATTTCAATTTAGTAATAGAGGAGCCGACTGAATATTTAACAATCCCAGCATTCAATCATCCATTGACAAACGATTATTTAACAGAGGGCAAAAAAGGAGATTAATATATGTGGCTACCATTTTTAGGCTTAGTGTTAGGACTTGCCTTGGGCTTATTAACAAATATCCAGATACCCTCTATTTATGAAAATTATCTTTCAATAGCTGTTTTGGCAGCGTTAGATACGTTATTTGGCGGCATACGTGCTCAATTGCAGCAAGTCTATGATGACAAAGTTTTTGTGTCAGGTTTCTTTTTTAATATAGTTCTGGCAGCAGGACTTGCCTTCTTAGGTGTGAATTTAGGTGTAGACTTGTATTTAGCAGCCATTTTTGCTTTTGGAGTACGTTTGTTCCAAAATATAGCAATAATTAGGCGTATTTTACTAACTAAGCTAGATGAAAAATGTCACAAGAAGAACAAAACTTCCATAGAATAAGAGAAAAATTGTCCAAAATACTCGATTTACTTAGACATTATGCTAGATTTACAATAGAATGAAATTAAGAGCATTTTTCAAGGAGGTGCAGCGAATTGAATCAGCAAGAATTATATATATCACTTGATATTGGGTCATCCTCTATCAAAGTATTAATAGGTGAAATGAGCGACGGACAATTACATGTAATTGGGGTCGGAAATGTAAAATCGAATGGAGTTCGAAAAGGTGCGATTGTTGATATAGATGCAACAGTTCAATCTATTCGAAAGGCAGTGGAACAAGCTGAACGAATGACCGGATATCAAATCGATGAAGTCGTTTTAGGAGTTCCAGCAAACCAGACGATGTTACAACTAGTTAAAGGTGTTGTCGCTGTAAATAGTGAAAATAGAGAAATTACAGATGATGATTTAGATAGAGTGGTAGAATCTGCACAAGTCATGTCAATACCTCCTGAACGTGAATTAGTTAACATCATTCCAAAACAATTTATTGTGGATAATTTAGATGAAATTAAAGATCCGCGCGGTATGATTGGTATTCGACTGGAAATGGATGCAACGATGATTACGACCTCTAAAACTCTATTACACAATGTACTTCGTTGTGTGGAGCGTGCAGGTTTAAGCATTAGAGAGATTTATCTGCAACCATTGGCAGCTGGTTATTTTGCTTTAACGGAAGATGAAAAAAATCAAGGTACTGCCTTCATCGAATTAGGAGGCGGCTCAACAACTATAGCAGTATTTGAAGAAGGTCTTTTAACTCATACAGGTGTGATACCAGTTGGTGGAGATCATATTACAAAAGACATTTCAATTGTCTTAAAAACTCCGACAGAGCAAGCAGAACAAATCAAGCACCAATTTGGACATGCCTTTTATGATGATGCATCAGACGAAGAACTCTTTGAAGTGCCAATTGGAGGTACAGATTCAAGAGATCAGTACAGCCAGCGCTTTATTTCAGAAATTATTGGTGCTCGATTGGAAGAATTATTCGAGCTAGTGATTGATGAATTAGCGCGACTAGGTGTTCGAGATTTACCAGGTGGTGTTGTTTTAACAGGTGGTGTTGCAAAGCTTGAAGGTATTGCTCAACTGGCGCGCCAGATACTGCAAACGCGTGTTAGAATATATATACCTGATTATATTGGCGTTAGAGAGCCTTCATTTACGACGGCAGTTGGACTAATTCGTTACGCCTATTTAGAAGATGATTTTTACGGAAAAAGTACGAATACGCAACCTAGTGAATATGCGGTTGTAGGAGCTCAATCAGCGACACCTAAGAAGCAAGATTATGTTGCACCATCAGAGTCTAAGGGAAGCGTAATCGGGAGAGCAAAAAAATTATTTGATAAATTTTTTGATTAACTTGAATGCGTAATGAATGATACAGAGTCGAGTTACCGTGGGAGGAAAAAAGTATGTTAGAATTTGATACAAGTGTTGATCAACTTGCAGTAATAAAGGTCATTGGTGTCGGTGGCGGTGGTAACAACGCTGTCAACCGCATGATAGAACATGGTGTACAAGGTGTTGACTTTATCGCAGTAAATACAGATGCTCAGGCTTTAAATTTATCGAAGGCTGAAATAAAGTTACAAATTGGTACAAAGCTTACTCGTGGCTTAGGCGCTGGAGCAAATCCCGAGGTAGGGAAGAAGGCGGCTGAAGAAAGTCGTGAACAATTAGAAGAAGTTCTACGCGGTGCGGATATGGTCTTTGTAACGGCTGGAATGGGCGGTGGCACAGGTACTGGTGCTGCGCCAGTTATTGCGCAAATCGCACGTGATTTAGGAGCGTTAACAGTTGGTGTAGTAACACGACCATTCACATTTGAAGGTCGCAAACGTCAAACACAAGCAATCGGTGGTATTGGCGGTATGAAAGAAGCGGTAGATACATTAATCGTCATTCCGAACGACAAGCTACTACAAATTGTCGATAAATCTACGCCGATGCTTGAAGCCTTCCGTGAAGCAGATAACGTTTTACGTCAAGGTGTACAAGGTATTTCAGATTTAATCGCAACACCAGGTCTTATTAACCTAGACTTTGCAGACGTTAAAACAATTATGTCTAATAAAGGTTCTGCATTAATGGGAATCGGTATTGCAACAGGTGAAAACCGTGCTGCAGAAGCAGCGAAAAAAGCTATTTCGAGTCCTTTACTTGAATCATCAATTGATGGTGCTAAAGGTGTTCTTATGAATATTACAGGCGGCTCAAACCTTAGCTTGTTTGAAGTACAAGAAGCAGCAGATATTGTAGCTTCAGCGTCTGATGAAGAAGTAAATATGATTTTTGGATCTGTTATTAACGAGAATTTAAAAGATGAAATTATCGTCACAGTCATTGCGACTGGTTTTTCTGAAGAAGCTTTACAACAACAACGCGGGTCTGCACGTCCAACGTTAAATACTAATCGACAAGCTGCTCCTCAACAACAAGCACCAATTCGTGAGCAACGTCAAGAAGTTCATATTCAACAAGAACAACCACGTCAAAACCAACAGAATTATGCACAGGATGATATGCTTGAGGTACCTGCATTCCTACGTAACCGTAAAAATCGTGGATAAAGGTAAAGCATTAGACTTCTTTAAAGCTCGTATTTTACTTAGGTAAAATACGAGCTTTCAGATTGACGACAAAAGGTATTCGGAATGATCACATCCCGAATACCTTTTAATTTTCTCAGAAATATTAGTTACAAATAGCCCCTATTAACGAGAGTAGAACGCTACAATCAACTATATTCTACTATTTTTGGACTTTGCTATGTCCAATTTGCCAGCTTCTTCAAATTCATGGCAGCAAAAGTAAGCATCGCCTACATGGACAATCTTTTAATCCCCTATAAGGTTGCCCAACGCCATCATGCTTTTCTCTCGCATCCGCAATTACACGTTCAATCGTTTCTTTTTTTGTTCAATGTCACTTTGAATTTATAGACGTACATTAGTTGATTGGAGCGCAGGAGGTTACTTCTGCGGAAATAGCATGAGCGGAAGGCCCCGCAGGAGCATAGCGACGAGGAGACTGGAGCTATGTCCGCGAAATGCGACCGCCGAAGCGGAAATCAATGGGTTCATATAGATACTTCTATTTTAAAAGAAAACAGATTGTTAGGGAATTTTGTAGCATCTTCGCAGGTGTAGCTTATTCCTATGGATAGATGATGTCTATAATTTGAAATTACTAGTGCGGGACTGTAAAGAAAATGCTTTCCTTGATTATGTTCAAATGTGTAAGGAAAGCATGTATTTTGTCAAAACATTTTAAAGAATTGATGCGATTGTTTGACAATATTTGTGACCGTGGCGTGCTAACTTTGTAAGTAGGAGGCGGCTGTTATGTATGGAGAATGGCTGGTGCTCATTAATACACTTTATAATCTGGCGATACTCACGTTTACGGCAAAGGTAACAAGGGTTCATGTAAAGAATACGAGATTATTAATGAGTTCTATTTGTAGTAGTTTGATAGCTGTAATCGGTGGTCAAATGCTGATAACGATAATGCTAAGTTTTATCATATTAATTGGTATTGCATTTCAGTTCAAGATTCGAAGCTTTCAGAAGCAAGGACCAATTGTACTGGTAGCAACTATTGTTATTGGCGGGCTATTAACAGCGTTACAACCGTATTTAAAGAATCTTTCTGTCATTCATTTTATTTTAATTTGTTTATTGGTGGCATTTGGTTATCTTGCTGTTTTTTATAAACAATGGGGATTTGTGAAGTTGGAGCGTGTAAGTGGTCAGTTTGTTTTTGATACGACGTTAAAGATTTTTGATGCCATGATACCTCTTTCGGCTTTTGTTGATACGGGTAATCAATGCATCGAGCCTTTATCCGGAAAACCTGTCCATTTTGTCTCGTATACAGCTTTACGACCACATTTACCAGTAGCGATTCGAAAGGCATTATCTGAATGGCAAGAAACCGATCCGTACGATGTATCAATGTTTTCAGCAGATTATCAACGTCTTATTCGATTTATTCATGTAAATACGGTGCAGCAACAAGCAGTTGTATTAGGTTTTCGCTTTGATGAGTTGCTTATTAAGGGGGAGCCGTCACAAGTGAAGACTAATGAATATATCGTATTAACGAAAATAGCTAAAAATTTTCCACATAGCACAGCAGCAATTTTACATTTTTCAGCGCTTTCAAATAACTCATAGAGGGGGAGAACTATTGCTTCTTAGGCTACTTGCTAGCTTGAAAAAATTATGGGGTAAGTTTCGAAGTCGTGAAACGTACTATATAGGGGGAAATGATTCATTGCCAGTGCCACTAAGTCGAGAAGAAGAAGTCACAGTCATTGCATCCTTTATGAACGGAGATTTACGAGCAAGAGACACACTTATTGAACGTAATTTACGTCTTGTTGTTTATATTGCTAGACGTTTTGATAATACGGGTACGCCGATTGAGGATTTAATTAGTATTGGATCAATTGGCTTGATTAAGGCGATTGAAACGTTCAATACAGATAAGAATATTAAGCTTGCAACGTACGCATCACGTTGTATTGAAAATGAAATCTTGATGCATTTACGTAAGACAAGTCGCATGAAGGGTGAAGTTTCACTTGATGAACCACTAAACTCAGATGCAGATGGTAATGAATTATTATTGTCTGATATTTTAGGGACAGAGGAGCATATTATTTTAGATAATGTAGAAAAGAAAATTGAGCGTCAACATATGTTCCATGCCATTAACTTACTAGGCGCGCGTGAAAGATATATTATGGAGTGTCGTTTCGGCCTAAATGGAAAAATTGAAATGACACAAAAAGAGGTAGCTGATCACTTAGGTATTTCGCAATCATATATTTCTCGTCTAGAAAAGAAAATTATTCAAGATTTACGAGAAAATTTGAATCAACCTATATCATAGTTAGGGAAATTTATCCTGCCTAAAATTGGTCGTAATTTTTCTGCATATTCTCGATTCTCTCGGACAAACTGATGTAACGGTTTAGTCAGAGAATAACATCCGGAGGAATCGAATATGCGAACAAAAGTAGATCTTTGCGGCTTAGATACATCGACTTTGCCAATTTTAAAGCACGAGGAAATGAAGGAACTCTTCATTCGTTTACAAGCAGGAGAAACCGAGATTCGGGAAGATCTTGTCATGTGCAATTTAAGGTTAGTGCTCAGTATTGTCGGGCGATTTGCCTATAGGGGTGAACAGGCAGATGATTTATTTCAGGTAGGCTGTATTGGCCTCATGAAAGCCATTGATCATTTTGATTTAAAGCATAATGTACGATTTTCAACATATGCTGTACCAATGATCATTGGTGAAATTCGTCGCCATCTGCGTGATCATCATGCACTACGCGTTTCTCGCTCACTTAGAGATATTGCGTATAAGGCGATGCAGGCAAAAGAGCAATGGATAACTGATAATTTGCGAGAACCAACGATTGAAGAAATTGCTGAAATGATTGACATGAAAAAGGAAGATGTTCTCTTTGCCTTAGATGCCATTCAAGACCCAGTTTCATTACAAGAGCCCATTTATTCAGACGGTGGGGACGCTGTTTATATGATGGACCAATTACGTGATGATGATGTATCAGAAGATCAATGGGTTGCCTACGTGTCGGTGAAAGAAAGTTTGCAAAAGTTAGATGTACGTCAGCAAATGATTGTAGCAAAGCGTTTTTATTTTGGTGAGACACAAACTGAAATTGCAAAGGAACTGGGGATTTCTCAAGCGCAAATTTCACGACTAGAAAAAAATGCGATAGAAACGATGCAGAAAGATTATAAGTAAGTAGACAATGCGCACCCGAGATTTCGGTGCGCATTTTATCTTCATTCAGTTAAAAAAATACTTACCAAACGACAGCAAAAGGTAATTATGTCTGATGTAATTGATTTAGGAGGGGTACAGATGCGTTTCTCAAATTTACAGCAAAAAGAAGTGATAGAAGCTGGAAATGGACGTTTTTTAGGATTTGTTGTAGATGCAGAGGTTTCGAAGGAAACAGGCTATGTAACTGCTTTTATGATAGCAGAGCCTCGGAAGTATCTAGGGTTTTTTAGAGGAGAAGATTCAGTTAGAAAAGTTTATATGAAAGATGTTCTTGTTGTTGGCAAGGATGTCATACTTGTGAAGGCACTATCGTAGAGCGAATGCATTTGCGCTTCTAGTTCGTTTAAATAGCCCATCTGAGACTATATTTGCCTCAGTTGCGTGTGAACAGCGCAAATGTACTTTCACGAATAGGTCAGGCTATTCATTGATAAATAAAGCGTTGCTTGTTACAATAAAAGAAACTAATGTTGCAAAGTTGGGAAAAAAGTGACGAAAATCTTAACAAATTTATACAAAATTAATGGACAAATACAAGCAGCACAAAAACGTGCAAATCGCGAACAAGATCATGTTCAAATTATTGCGGTGACTAAAGAAGTCTCTGTAGCAAGAACACAAGAAGCTATTGAAGCAGGGCTAGTGCATTTAGGAGAAAATCGCCCTGAAGGTTTAAAACATAAAATTGAAGCGATTCAAGCCGGTGTACACTGGCATTATATTGGCTCACTTCAAACTCGTAAAGTAAAACAGGTCGTTAATGATATTGATTATTTACATTCATTGGATCGATTGAGCTTAGCTGAAGAAATTGAAAAAAGAGCAAACAAGCCTGTAAAATGCTTTGTACAAGTTAATGTATCAGGTGAAGAATCAAAACATGGTTTAACAGCCGAAGAGGCAATAGCTTTTATCGAATCTTTACAAAACTTTACGAAAATTCAAGTTGTTGGTTTGATGACAATGGCGCCAAATACAGAGAATGAACCGATCATTCGCTCTGTTTTTCAGCAATTAAAACAATGTCAACAGCAAATAGCCGAGATGGGATTCGCACACGCACCTTGTACCGAGTTATCAATGGGCATGTCTAATGACTTTGAAATAGCGGTAGAGGAAGGAGCTACATTCGTTCGAGTCGGAACGGCTCTTGTTGGAAATGAAAGAGGGGAACAGGATGAGCATGAAAAATAAAATTAAAAACTTCTTTTATCTTGAAGAAGAAATAGAAGAAGAAATCACGCAAGCTCCTATTCAAAAGCAACAACCCGTGCAACAACCGATTCATGCAGCTAAACCTAAAAAGACCATAAAAGAACGTAGGGCACCGATTCATGAAATTGTACCACAAAGTGCATCTGCCAATAATAATATCGTAAGTTTACAAGCAGCTATGAATTCTAAAGGTGCAAAAGTAGTTTTAGTAGAACCGAGAGTTTATGCAGAAGCTCAGGATATTGCGGAAAACTTAAAAAACAAACGTGCTACGATTGTCAATTTACAACGTATTGATCGTGAGCAAGGTGTACGAATTATCGATTTTTTAAGTGGCACCGTTTACGCACTTGGCGGTGATATTCAACGCATCGGTAAAGATATATTCCTATGTACACCAGATAATGTAGAAGTGTCTGGCGAAATTTCAAATTTTATTTTAGACGATAATTAAAGAGCGAGGATTGTAGTTTATATGACTTTTTATATAATTATGTATTATGTGCCATTAGCATTTCAAGTGTATTCTTTTATGCTAATAGCATACATTTTAATGTCTTGGATACCTGCTGCACAAAACTCAGCAATTGGCCGTATGCTTGCAAAAGTATGTGAGCCATACTTGGGGATTTTTAGGAAATTTATTCCTCCTATTGGTATGATTGATATTTCTCCGATCGTGGCAATTTTCCTGTTGAATTTTATTCAAAATGGGCTTCTGATTGTGATTCAAAAAATATACTTTATGTTTTAGATGAAAATCCTCACAGTTGGTGGGGATTTTTTGTTTAACAGGGAATACTAAGTTTAGAAACAGTGGAAGAAGGATATAAGAGGTGTGGAGATGGAACATTTAATACAACATTTTAGGAAGGACGAGCAGCCTTTCATCGAACAGGTAGTGAGTTGGCAACGTGAGGTCGAGGATCGCTATGCGCCAAAACTGACTGATTTTTTAGATCCACGTCAACGTTTTATTGTGGCTTCCATTATTGGGCAGGATGACGCTATAAAAACCATGAGTGCAGGTCTTTTTCATGAGGCAGAACGTCAACGTATGCTTATCTTTCCATCCTATTTTGAACCGCAAATGGAAAATTATCAACTAACTGTGTTTACCATTCATTATCCTGCTAAGTTCATACAATTACGTCATCCAGACGTACTAGGTGCACTGTTGTCATTAGGTTTAAATCGCGCTAAATTTGGTGATATACGCGTTAATGAGCAACAAGTACAATTTGTAGTCGCTGATGAGGTTGCAGATTATGTCCGTCTACATTTAACGGGCATTGGTAAAGTCAAGGTGTATGTAGAGTCGATTAAAGAGACCGAGTCTCTTATTCAAAATGAGGATGAATGGGTGGAAGAGTCTTATACGGTTTCTTCGATGCGTTTAGATGTCATAATGGCAAGTGTGTTAAACGTTTCTCGTCAAAGGGCACAGGCACTTATAACAGGTAAGAAAGTACGCGTAAATTGGACAGAGCGAGAGGCAGTTGCTTTCGAATTACAAGAAGGCGATATTTTGTCAGTACGAGGAAGTGGTCGCTTGAAAATACTTATGACAGAAGGTCGTACAAAAAAAGATAAAATTCGCTTGCAAATCGGTCGATTGGCCCAAAAAAGCTAAAAATCAAGTAAAGTTCATTTATTTTTACTGCTAAGTTGTTGGAACAATTGTATAATAGGAAGAACGAATGTACATGTAAAGGAGAGAAGGATTGTATGCCATTATCACCTATTGATATACATAATAAGGAGTTTACAAAATCCTTTAGAGGTTATGCAGAAGATGAAGTTAATGAATTTTTAGATCAGATCATTAAAGATTATGAAATATTGTTGCGAGAAAAAAAGGAAGTCGACAAGCAGCTAGAAATGTCTTTAGAACAAGCAAGATATTTCAGTTCATTAGAGGAAACATTACAAAAATCAATTGTTGTGGCTCAAGAAGCGGCTGATGAAGTGCGAAGAAATTCACAAAAAGAAGCAAAGCTAATTGTGAAAGAAGCAGAAAAAAATGCTGATCGCATTATAAATGAGGCTTTGACAAAAGCCCGTAAAGTGACAATTGAAATTGATGAGCTGAAAAAGCAATCAAAGGTTTTCCGAAATCGTTTTAAAATGCTTGTAGAGGCACAGCTTGATTTACTAAATGCCGATGATTGGGATCATTTATTACAATATGATATTGATTTAACAGAAATTCAATCATCTGTAGAAGAAGCACAAGAATCAGACGAAGTGTAAGACATTCCATCGCTAATCATGTTTAACCGACTATTAGCGTTGGCAATCATCTACTTAACTAATTAGTTTGGCTTGACATTTGACTTGACGTCAATGGTGGATTTTCATATACTATTGTAATAGTAATTATTTTGAACAGATATGCATACAGGCGAAGATGGAGACAGTATTTGTTAGGCGTAGTGAAGCGATTTGGGGATAGTGGGAGCCCAAACAAGCAAATAACAAAGAACATCACTCCAGAGCTAAATAACTGAACTTTTAGTAAGTTATTTCGGGGCGCATGACGTTAACATGCTTACAAGAGGCAGTGCTTTTATGTACTGCAACTAGGGTGGTACCGCGAGTCAAAGCTTCTCGTCCCTTTTTAGGGATTGAGGGGCTTTTTTGTTTGTTTGCAAAAAAACAGAGGAGGAATTACAAATGGTTGAATATAAAGAAACCTTATTAATGCCGAAAACGGATTTCCCAATGCGCGGAAACTTACCGGCCAATGAACCGAAGATGCAAGACAAATGGAATGGAATGGACATCAATAAACTGCAAATGGAGCGTACTACAGGACGCCCAGAATTTGTGTTGCATGATGGGCCTCCTTATGCAAACGGTGATATTCATATCGGTCATGCTTTAAACAAAGTGTTAAAAGATATGATTACACGCCATCGTTCTATGACAGGCTACCATGTTAACTATATTCCTGGCTGGGATACACATGGTTTACCAATCGAGCAAGCGTTGACAAATAAAGGTGTAAAGCGTAAAGAAATGTCTGTCGCGGATTTCCGTAAATTATGTGAAGAATATGCTTATGAACAAATCGACAACCAACGTGCACAATTCCGTCGTTTAGGGGTTCGTGGTGATTGGGAAAATCCGTATATCACATTAAAGCCAACGTTTGAAGCTCGCCAAATTGAAGTATTCGGAAAAATGGCGGAAAAAGGATATATTTATAAAGGATTAAAACCAGTGTACTGGTCACCTTCGTCTGAATCAGCACTTGCAGAAGCTGAAATCGAGTATAAGGATGTTAAATCAGCATCTATTTATGTAAGCTTTGCGATAAAAGATGCAAAAGGTGTTGTACCAGCAGATGCAAAATTCATCATCTGGACAACGACACCTTGGACAATTCCAGCAAACTTAGGGATTTCTTTAAACCCAGAGTTTATCTATGTAGTTGTAGCAGTAGCAGATAAAAAATTCATCATTGCCAAAGAATTATTGGAAACAATCGCAAAAGAACTTGAGTGGGAAACATTTGAAGTTCTGCAAGAAGTAAAAGGGGAAGCATTAGATCGCCTTGTCGCACAACATCCATTCTATGATCGAGAATCACTTGTCATGGTTGGTGAGCACGTTACAGCTGAAGCTGGTACTGGTTGTGTTCATACAGCACCAGGGCACGGGGAAGACGACTACAATATCGGGAAATTATATGATTTGCCAATCCTTAGTCCTGTTGATAACCGTGGATGCTATACAGAAGAAGCTCCAGGCTTTGAAGGTGTCTTCTATAATGATGCGAACAAAATGGTGACAGCACGATTAGCAGAAGTAGGCGCATTAGAAAAATTAGATTTCTTTACACACTCTTATCCACATGATTGGCGTACGAAAAAACCAGTTATTTATCGTGCGACACCACAATGGTTTGCATCTATTAATGCATTCCGCGATGAGTTACTAGAAGCTGTTAAATCTACAACATTTACACCATCTTGGGGCGAAACACGTCTTTATAACATGATTCGCGATCGAGGAGATTGGGTTATTTCTCGTCAACGTGCATGGGGTGTGCCAATTCCTATTTTTTATGCAGAAAATGGTGAGCCAATTATTACACCAGAAACAATTGCACGCATTTCAGCATTGTTCCGTGAGCATGGTTCAAATATTTGGTTCCAAAAGTCGGCAAAAGAATTACTACCAGAAGGTTTCACGCATCCAGGAAGCCCGAACGGCGAGTTCACAAAAGAAAACGATATTATGGATGTATGGTTTGACTCAGGTTCTTCTCACCAAAGTGTGCTAGTAGAACGTGGAATGAAATATCCTGCTGATCTTTATTTAGAAGGTTCTGACCAACATCGTGGTTGGTTTAACTCTTCATTAATTACATCAGTAGCAATTAATGGCTATGCACCCTATAAAGGTTTACTAACACATGGTTTCGTGCTTGATGGTGAAGGGCGTAAAATGAGTAAATCACTCGGAAATACCATTATTCCGCAAAAGGTAATGGATCAATATGGTGCCGATATTTTACGTTTGTGGGTAGCATCTGTTGACTACACAGCCGATGTGCGTATTTCAATGGATATGTTAAAGCAAGTTTCTGAAGTATATCGTAAGATTCGTAATACATTCCGTTTCTTACACGGAAATATTGCCGATTTCAAACCAGAGACTGACCGCGTAGCATATGCAGATTTACGTGAAATGGACCAATATGTATACATGCGCTTGCAAGACATCTTAAAAACTGTGCGTGCTGCTTATGTCCGCTATGATTTTGCAGCTGTCTACCATGCAATCAATAACTTTGTTGCTGTGGAGTTATCTTCATTCTATTTAGACATCGCAAAAGATGTCGTGTACATCGAAGGTCATGACAATCATGATCGCCGTGCAATGCAATCAGTCATTTATGATACATTAATGACCTTAGTAAAAGTAATGACACCGATTATTCCGCATACTACAGATGAGGTTTGGTCTTATTTACACGAGCAAGGCTTAGTGGATGAAGTATCTGTTCAATTAACTGATTTCCCAGAAGTTGATGAGCAAGCAAACTTCGAAAGTCTACGTACAAAATGGGAAACAATTATTGATGTACGCGATGATATTCTGAAAGCATTAGAGGAAGCACGTAATGCTAAAACAATTGGTAAATCTCTAGAAGCTAAAGTAACAGTTTATGCAAAAGAAGATGTTTTAGCATTATTGAACGATGCGAATATTGATTTTGCACAGCTATCAATCGTATCCGACTTTGAAGTAGCACCATTTGAAGCAGCTCCAGCTGAAGCATTGGCGCTTGAACATGCATCCATCGTTGTTGAAAAAGCAACAGGTGAGAAATGTGAGCGTTGTTGGTCAATTTCGCAAACTGTAGGTACGAACGCAGCACATCCAACAGTTTGTGCGCGCTGTGCAGAAGTAGTTGAAAAGTATTACGTATAAATAAATTAGAATCATAAAGTCATTCATAAGTGAACAGTCTCTTGAAAAGGTGGAATGCTTTACTTGTGGAAAGGTAGAAATGAGCAGCCCGATATTACTATCGGCTGCTCATTTTTTTTGTGGATGAACAATCAGTGTAATAATTTGCTTCTTTCACTCAAGGTGTGATTTCTCGAGCGAAAGAAGTGGTTTATTTTTGTTAGAGGAACGGAACTATGACGCGAATAATGTCGGGGACAAATGTTTTTTATTTAAACAAAATTTCCTTTGTATTGCGGTAGTCGGTTGGTGAAAGTCCAACGTATTTTTTAAAAGTAAGGCTATAATAATTAGGTGTATTAAAACCAGAGCTTGCAGAAATCTTTTCAACGGTATAATCGTATTTTCGCAAAAATGGAAGTGTTTTTATAATACGTGTAAAGGCAACGTAATCCACAAAATTGCGACCTGTTTCTTTTTTAAACAATCTGCTAAAATGAGTGGAACTAAAGTTAATGTATTTAGCAACAACACTTATGGTGATTTGTTCATCATAATGCTCCTCTATATATTGAATAGCTTTTTGAAGCTGTTCATGCTTCGTTAAATCCTCATAAAATCTGATATGAATATCATCAACGGGTGGTTTTCTTCGTGCTTTTCTTGCTTGACTATAGGATTCCTTTACTTGTAGCGATTGCCGAAAAACCCCGCCAACCCCTATAAATAGATGAATAGAATAGTCTTTTTTCAAAACTTCTATAACCTCATGCAAACAAACTACACCCTCAGACCAATGCTTAAAGGACGTATAGTCATTGGGAATACGCATCAATAGTAATAGGTAACGTTCAAAGTTTAAAAAAGACAGAGGCGCTTTATCAGCAAAGTATTGACGAAACACATTCGTAATCACACTACTTGCATCATATGGTACAGGGCGATTCTGATTAACATCAATATAGCCTTGAATCAAAAAAACGAGATTTGGAATACAGCTCGTTGATAAAAAAGAGGAAGCTTGTATAATCTCTTCTTCATTTTCGATTTCACCACGAATAAGTCGCCTCAAAAAAGCTTCTCGAAATGGAGACGCATGGTCTTGTGAAATTTGCTGTGACAGCTCAAGCATGGTGAGTGTATGTGCCTGCTTTTCTTTAGATGAAGTATAAAGCTTTTTTACGATCCGTAAAAATTTTTGCTTCTGCAAAGGTTTTATGAGAAGCGCTTGTAAGTTTAATTCTATGGCGATGCCGGTTGAATAGGTTAAGTGTTCTGCAACAATTGGGACAATAATACTGTTAGGATAATTTCTCCTTAAACGATTTACCTTTACCCAATCAAATAAATGGTTAATTTCATGGACGAAAATAGCCACTTCGTTAGTAGCTGGTTCTTCGCAAACAACAAACGTATTCGGGAGAAATTCCTCAAGCCAACCCATCATGTGCTGTTTTTCAACTGAATTCTCAACGTACCATACAACGTTTAAAATGATCAACAGCCCCTTCCTAATTGCAAAAATAAAAAAGAATATTAAAAATATTCTAACTTAATATAGCACTTTTTTGTACTAATACAGCAATATTTTGTAACTATATTATTTTTAAAATAGAATAGAATAGTTGTAGTGAATAATAATTTGAAATTTCAGATAATTATCCACATACAAAAAGGGGGTTAGAAATATGGCAGGGAGTCATGATTACGACTATGTTGAAGCTGGAACGGTCGATGTAAAAGATTTACCACCATTAGATCCGACAACAAATAAAATTATGAAAGATGAGTTTACTACTGGTTTTGGTTTAACCGTACTTTATTTCATTTTTATTTTTAGTATTCCGGTTATGAACTGGTTTGCTCCTGCGTTCGCTTTTAAGAAAATTTGGGGTGGTATGACAGTCACTTGGTTTGTAACAACAGTTGTTATGATGGCAATGGCTTTCGTAATTGCATTCGTGCATACGACATTGTATGAAAAGCGTTTAAAGAAGTACGAAATGACAAATAAGTAGTTTGACCAAAGGGGGTATGTTGAATGATTGAAGCTTTAGTAGAACCGAAAATGATGTTAACAATTGCGCTAATGGGGACAATTGTGTACATTACTTATTTAACAAAAAGAAATACAACTGCGTCTGATTTCTTCGTTGGGGGACGGAGCTTCGGATGGTTTACGAATGGTTCAGCAATTGGGGGAGATTATTTAAGCGCAGCTACATTCCTTGGGATTGCTGGTTTAACTTTTCAACTAGGATATGATGGTGCATATTATGCATTTTGTTTCTCTATTGGTTTAACACTTTTAGCTATTTTTGTTGCGGGTCCATTAAGACGTTTTGGGGCATTTACTGTAGCAGACTTTTTAGCGTATCGTTTTCATAGTAAAAGAGCACGGCTAGCGGCAGTTTTAGTAGTATTAGCCATTTCAGGATTCTATGCAGCACCCCAGCTTTTAGGGGCAGCACAAATATTAAGTATGTTCTTTGGAACTTCCTATGAATTTGGTATTATTTTTACATGTATTGTTATGATTTTCTATGTAGGGATAGGTGGTATGAAAGGAACAACTATTAACCAAGCGTTAGAGCTCTGGATTCGTCTGGGTGCATTTATAGTAATGTTAATCGCTGCGATGTATGGTGGTTTACATTACGATAAAATTTTAACGGCCATTCATTCTTTCAGTGGTCCTATTACGGGGACGTCACCATATGCTCTGGATGGAAGTGATATTAATTTTGACGGCGCTGCATGGACAGGGACAGGCTTTTATTTCCCTACTTTCTGGCAAACAATTAGTATGACAATAGGTTTAGCGTTAGGTACTATAGGTCTTCCACATATTTTATTGCGCTTCTATACAAACCCTAGTGCGAAGGCGGCTCGTAAATCGGCATTAATGGCAATTGGTATTGCAAGTGCGTTCTTCTTACTAGCGGTATACTTAGGTGTTGTAGGTCGAGCAATCTTCATTTCTGGTTCGGCAAGTGAAGAGGTAATGCGTGATTTAGTGCTTGGTGGGAATAATATGGTTATCCCAACGACTGCGCTTGCACTTGGAGGAGATTGGTTACTTGGTCTTGTAATTGCGGGGGCGTTCGCGGCCATTTTCTCGAATTTATCGGGGTTATTTATCACAAGTTCGGGTGCATTGGCGCACGATTTATATGCAACTTTTATGAAGAAAGATATTACACAAAAACAACGAGTGATTGCAGGGAAGGTAGCCATTGTGATTTTAGGAGTTCTATACGGAGCCCTTGGTTTACTGGTGAAAGATGCATCGATAGGTCATTTAGTAGCTTTAGCGTTTACGGTTGCTGCGAGTACATTTACACCAATCTTTATTTTAGGTATTTGGTGGAGAGGTATGACGGAAAAAGGAGCAATAGCAGGATTAATAATCGGTCTAGGTGTATCGATGTGGATGATCTTCCTACCTGGAACACTACCAAGCTTTTTACAATTTAAAATCCCTGGTATTGTGACAGTACCAGTTGGTTTCCTATCAGTTATTATTGTGTCCTTATTAGATAGAAAAGTGCCAGCTGATGTAAATGATTTCATGAAACGTGTACACTCTAAAGAATCTGAAACGGTATAAGAGATTTGTAAGCTATTTCTATCGCTTGTTAAGGATAGAGATAGCTTTTTATTTATTATAGTAGTATTATTTCATGCTATAATATTTACAAATTATGCTAGGAGGAGACATGTCCAATGTCAGATATACTTTCAGCTTTATCTACAACAGGAAATACTGCACAGGCATTTAGAGAAGTCAGTGCAAAATTACATAATGAACCTTCACTCGTTTTGTTTTTTACGAGCACCATCCATTCTTTTGAACAATTAACAGCCCATTTCAACGACAAGTATCCGAATAGTGAGGTGGTAGGTGTAACAACGACTGGTGAAATTGGTCCACAAGGATTTTCTGAGCAAAGCTTAAGCGCACAAAGTTACGGCAAGGACTTTGGCAAGGTACAAGCTGTACTGATGAACAATATTGAAAAATATCCAATTTTTGATCGTAATAATGTGTTGCAAAGTGCAAAAAAAATAGGCATTCATCTAGAGAGTCCACATATTTACAAGGAAGGTCTGGCTTTTATTTTCCCAACAGGCTTAGTTGCAGGAGAAGAAAAAATGCTATCTATTGTGAATTCTATTTTTCATCACGACGGTTTTCCGATTTTTGGTGGCACAGCCGGAGACGATGAAAAATTTGAAAAAACAATCGTAAGCTTGAACGGTCAACAAACTGATAAAGGAGGAGTCGTTGTTTTTATCAAACCATACCTTGATTTCTATATCCAAAAAGAGAATATTTTTAAAAGTACAGGTATCGAATTGAAAATTACAAAGGCTGATCCAGAAAAACGTATTGTCTATGAAATTAATAATGAGACAGCGGTACGCGCTTATGCAAGAGCATTGGGTGTGAGTGAACAACAATTGACTAATTATTTTATGAAAAATCCACTTGGACGTTACTTTAATGAAGAATTATTAATTGCTTCTCCATTCCGAGTTGAAGCCAATGGAGCTATTGCATTTTATTGTCAAGTGTATCAAGATGCTGTGGTGGAACTGTTAGAACCTAGGGATCCAGTTGAAACATTACAATCGACATTAGCTACATTTACTGGGAAATTTAATCGACTAGAAGGTGTTCTAGCATGTAATTGTATTTTGCGAAAATTACAGTTTCAAGAGGAACGGTTATTTCCAGCACTTAATAGTGAATTAAGTCAACTACCTAACTTAGCGGGGTTTTGTAGCTACGGTGAACAGTTAAATAAATCATTAATCAACCAAACCTTATTATTAATAGGTTTCGGAAAATGATGACAGGAGAAAAAAGATGTTAAAACAACTTTTCATACGTCCAAAAGACGAACGCCATGAAGAAGCGCTTAAACTAGAAATTAATGGATTAACAAAGGAAGAGCGTGATATGATTTTAAACGGTATGTTTGATTTAATTGGATTACTGAGTACAGCAAACGAAAAAAATGCAAAAGCTGATAGTTTATTTATCGAACAGATAACAGGCATTAAGAAATCACTTGCAATACAACAGCAAGCCTTAAATGATTCCCATAGAGGTGCTGAGCGAATGGTCCGCGAGACAGAGCATGTCCATGAAATCACAAAAGGTGTAGAGGGTCAGGGCATGGAGAACATCCGTTTAGTAGCAGAGGGCAATAACAATATGACTAAGCTTTTTGGACAAATGGAAAAAGTAATGGACGTATTCAATCGTTTAGAACAGTCAATGAAAGATGTTCAAATCGTAACAAATAATATTATGGCGTTCACAAAAATGATTAGTGATATCGCTGATCAAACGAACCTCCTTGCACTAAATGCTTCGATTGAAGCTGCACGTGCGGGCGAACATGGTAAAGGCTTTGCGGTTGTGGCTCAAGAGGTGCGTAAATTGGCTGAACAAAGTAAAGATGCATTGCTGCACATTCGTACAAAGGTGACTGATATCGTAGGTCGAATGGAGCTACTATCTACAACGATGCTGCATGAAGCACAAGTTGTTAGTGAAACACAGAATATGGCGAGTTATACAATGGCCTTTTTTGAAAAAATCGAGCAATCAGAACAATTGTTATTTACCAATATGTCTGCCATTCAACAGGCAACGAATCAAACGATGTCAGAAGTGACTGCTTTCCAACTACAACTTATGGAAATTGTGGAGGCGACACAGACCTCCATTAAAGAAATTAATGAACTATATGCCTTCTCGCAGGATAAGTTTTACAATGCGAATAATATTACCTCCTATATTTCACAGTTATATAATTTAGCACAAGCAGTGCGTCAACAAAGGTTGTCTTGAAACGGGACTCTACAAACCAAAGCGATACTTGTGACTACCTGAGCGATCCTGTCCTTGACCCTATTAGTTTTTCAGCAATATTTTCATGATATATTAGTTATTCCTCTATATGCTCTTATGGTAGAATAGGTAAGATGTTGAGCGAACGGAGGAATGGCTGTGTATAAATATTATGGATTGGCCGCTTTTGTGATTCTTTTAGATCAATGGACAAAATGGCTAATTGTGAAAAATATGGAGTATGGTGAGCGTATTTCTGTGTGGGACCCATGGTTTGGTATTTTGTCTCATCGAAATAGAGGGGCAGCATGGGGGATGTTAGAAGGGCAAATGTGGTTGTTTACAATTGTGACAGTAGGCGTTATTTGTGCCATCATTTACTTTTATCATAAAGAAGCGAAGGGAAAACCGATTTTTCAAGTGGGCTTAATGCTATTATTGGGCGGAGCTATAGGCAATTTTATCGACCGTTTATTTAGAGGAGAAGTGGTCGATTTTGTTGATGTGTTAATTCCAGTGATTAATTATGATTTCCCTATCTTTAATATTGCAGATGCGGCATTATCAATTGCGGTAGTCGTCCTAATGATTGGTTTAATCATCGAAGATAAAAAAGAAAAGAAACAGGTGAAACAATGACGCAAGTAACATATACAATTGAAGAACAGCAACAGGGAGAACGCATTGATAAGGCGATTTCAACTATGCAAACAGAATGGTCACGTACACAAATTGGCAATTGGGTTTCAGAAGGTATTGTCAAAGTGAATGGTGAGACAGTAAAAGCGAAGTATAAGGTAAAAACAGGCGATGTTGTAGAAATTACAGTGCCAGAGGCAGAGCCTTTAGATGTTATAGCTGAAAGCTTAGACCTTGATATTGTCTATGAGGATGCGGATGTACTCGTTGTCAACAAGCCAAAGGGGATGGTAGTTCATCCAGCGCCAGGTCATTTGACAGGGACACTCGTAAACGGTTTGATGTCTCATTGCAAAGATTTATCCGGCATTAATGGTGTAATGCGTCCAGGCATAGTGCACCGAATTGATAAGGACACATCGGGCTTACTGATGGTTGCAAAAAATGACACGGCTCATACATCGTTAGTCGATCAGCTCGTGAAAAAAACAGTAACTCGTAAATATACAGCCCTTGTACATGGGCATATCCCTCATGATAAAGGAACGATTGATGCGCCAATCGGACGTGACCAAAAAGACAGACAGAAACAAGCAGTTGTTGATAATGGCAAGCATGCAGTGACTCATTTCCAAGTAACTGAACGCTTTGGCGATTACACGCTTGTAGAATGTCGCTTAGAAACGGGCCGAACACATCAAATTCGTGTGCATATGAAATATATAGGATATCCCCTTGTAGGCGATCCAAAATATGGACCGAAAAAGACTATTGATTTTGGTGGACAAGTATTGCATGCGGGTATACTAGGGTTTGACCATCCTACGTCGGGTGAGTATATGGAGTTTGAAGCACCACTTCCTGCTGATTATGTGCAATTATTAGATGAATTAAGAAATAACCATTGACGGATATTTCAAGAAGGTCTATACTAACGAAAGTGAATGAACAACTTAACTAAATATTCACCTTTAATGACAGTCCAGAGAGGCTGAGAAGGTACATGTGATAGTGTTGAGAAAATTTGTGCTGCAAATTTTTCGACATGCTATTTGAACACGTATATAACCCTCTCAGGCTATTCGCCTCGAGAGGTTTTTTTATGCCTTGCAACGGATGCGAAACCCCGAATTGCTCAGTTATGATCAGTAGGACTAAAGAGAATTTCTAATGATGTAAGTTTCGCTAGTGAACACATGACCAATAATAAATAGAAGAGGGGAGGAAAAAAGCGTGACAAAAAATGAGTTATTAGATGGCCCATCTATGACAAGAGCATTAACACGTATTGCACATGAAATTATTGAACGTAATAAAGGTATTGATGAATGTATTTTAGTGGGCATTAAAACACGTGGTGCTTTCCTAGCAAAACGTTTAGCAGAACGCATTGAAAAAATTGAAGGTAAAGCTATTCGAACAGGGGAGCTAGATATTACCTTATACCGTGATGATTTATCGACAAAGCATGAAAACGAACAGGCGCATGTTGAACAAGTAGATATTGAATACGTTGTAGCGAATCAAAAAATAATTTTAGTCGATGATGTCTTATATACAGGACGTACAGTACGCGCTGCATTAGATGCGATAATGGATTTAGGACGACCTGCACAAATCCAACTAGCAGTACTCATCGATAGAGGACATCGAGAACTACCGATCCGAGCAGACTACGTAGGAAAAAATGTGCCAACTTCAGGTACTGAACGTATCGTTGTGCATTTACAAGAGGTAGATGGAGAAGATTGCGTCACAATTTATAAAGAAGATTAATTATAAAGTGAGGAAACCCTATGTCAAAGGCAGTATTAGATATTCATGATAAACCAACCCCAATACAATTGGTGACATTGAGTTTCCAACATATGTTTGCCATGTTCGGGTCAACTATTTTAGTACCACAACTTGTGGGACTTAGCCCGGCAATTGCTCTTTTAACAAGTGGGATTGCAACACTTATTTTCTTATTAGTCACTCAGTTTAAAGTACCAGCTTACTTAGGTTCATCATTCGCCTTCATATCGCCAATTTTAATTGCTTCAAATGGGTTAACTGAAGATGGAGCAAGTGTTAGCCCAGGAAATGCGATGATAGGCGCAATGGCGGTCGGCTTAGTATACGGTATTGTATCTTTATTAATATGGAAAACAGGGTATAAGTGGTTAATGCGCTTACTACCTCCAATCGTAGTAGCACCAGTTATTATCGTGATTGGTTTAGGACTGTCAGGAACAGCCGTAAATATGGCGATGAACGTTAATGGAGAATATAACTTCCTTCATTTCACGGCAGCACTTGTAACATTATTTGCAGCGATTATTTTCACAGTTTACTTCAAAAATATTTTAAGTGCGATGCCAATCCTGATGGGGCTCATTGTGGGATATATTTATTCCGTTATCATCGGAATAGTTGATTTCACAGCAGTAAAAGAAGCATCATTTTTCGCTTTACCGGATTTCATAATTCCAGGAGTAGACTACGAATTTAATATTACTGCTAAAATCTTACTTGCAATGGTACCGATTGTTATCGTAACGATTTCAGAACATATTGGTCACCAATTAGTTTTGGGGAAAGTAGTCAATCGAAATTATATAAAAGATCCAGGCCTTCATCGCTCAATTTTAGGGGATGGTTTAGGGACATTAGTGAGTTCCTTAATCGGCGGACCGCCAAAAACGACATACGGTGAAAATATAGGTGTGTTAGCAATCACACGTGTTTACTCCGTGTATGTTATCATGGGAGCAGCAGTCATTGCGATTGTCGTATCATTTTTTGGACAAGCAATGGCATTAATTTCGACAATACCGACAGCCGTTCTTGGTGGGATTTCAATCTTATTGTTTGGTATTATCGCGTCTAGTGGTTTACGAATGCTCGTTGAAAACAACGTAGACTTTGGAAATAATCGTAACATGGTTATTGCATCTGTTATCTTAGTAGTCGGTATAGGTGGTGCGGCGCTTAAATTTACTGATTCGTTTGCCATTGAAGGTATGGCATTAGCCGCCATCATAGGTGTAATTTTAAACTTAGCATTACCGGGACGAGATAAAGAAGTTGCAAACTATGATTAATTAAATAAGTAGTACCTTTTAATGAATTGTCCAGAGAGGCAAAAAAGGGGAAGTTGTGGACAAGGTAAAAGTTTGAATGCGTTCTTACTTTAACTTGTCACGTCTCCTTATGCCTCGTTGATGACATCAGCGGGGCTTTTACTTTATTCAGCTTGCTGAATAAAGTAAGCCTCCGGCGGATGCCCCAAATTTTGAATCGAGTAAGCGCGATTCAAAACTTGGGCGGGCAATGCGCCAGGGCGAATTTGATTTAAGTAGGAACGTCATACATAGGCGTTCATGACACACAACCTGATGGAGGTACATGGTGAAGAACTTATTATCGATGGAACATTTAACAACTGAAGAAATAAACAGCATCCTAAATCGTGCGCAGGCTTTTGAAAATGGTGAAGCATCATCGTTATCTCGCGTTTACAACGTAGCAAACTTATTTTTTGAACCAAGTACACGTACGAAAACGAGCTTTGAAATGGCAGAGCGCAAAGTTGGTTGTACGGTTATCCCGTTTGATGCTAGCTTTTCCAGCGTAACAAAGGGTGAAACAATGTATGATACAGTAAAGACTTTGGAAATGATTGGTATAGATGCAGTGATCATTCGAGCAAAAGAGGATGAATATTATAATGAATTACTTGAAGGCATTAACGTCGCGGTCATTAATGCAGGCGATGGTGCTGGTCAGCATCCTTCACAATCATTACTGGATCTTTACACAATTAAAAAAGAGTTTGGTTCTTTTGAAGGGTTGAATATTACGATTGCTGGCGATATATCACATAGCCGCGTAGCTAAATCAAATGCCACTGCATTACAGCGTTTAGGAGCAAATGTTCACTTCCTATGCCCAGAAGAATGGACAGGTGGCTTTGAAGCACATCACTCTTGGGACGACTTAATCGAAATAAGCGATGTCATCATGTTACTTCGTGTACAACATGAACGTCATAAGGTTAACAAAAGCTTTTCAAAAGAAGAGTATCATGAAAAATATGGCTTAACCACTGAACGAGAAAAACAAATGAAGGATAGCGCGATTATTATGCATCCTGCACCAGTTAATCGCGATGTAGAAATTGCCTCTGGGCTAGTAGAGTGCGAGCGTTCAAGAATTTTTGATCAAGTACGCAATGGTGTATTCACACGTATGGCAATTGTTGAAACAATTTTAAAGGGGAGAGAATAACATGGCTAAGGTACTTCAAAATGTACAAATGTTAAACGAACAGGGCGAACTAAATACAGTAAATATCGCCATGGCCGAAGGGAAAATTACGGCAATTGGACAAGATGTAAATGTAGAGGGTGCTGAAATCATTGAAGGAAATGGATTGGTTGTGGCACCAGGCTTTGTCGATGTGCACACGCATTTACGTGAGCCAGGTTTTGAACATAAAGAAACCATTGCAACAGGCTCGGCTTCAGCAGCCAAGGGGGGGTTCACAACAATCTGTGCCATGCCAAATACAAAGCCTGTACCTGACTCAGTTGAAAATATGCAACTTATTAACGGCTTGATTAAGGAAAGTGCAGTAATTCGCGTATTACCATATGGTTCATTAACAAAGGATATTTCAGGTGAAGTTCGTACAAGCATTGAGGAATTAAAAGCTCAAGGCGCTGTAGCTTTTTCTGATGATGGTGTTGGTATCCAACTCGCTTCGACAATGTATGAACAAATGAAAGATGCTGCAAAACACGATATGGTCGTAGTGGCACACTGTGAAGATAACTCACTAATTTACGATGGTGTTATGCATGAAGGTAAGCGTAACGTTGAGCTTGGTTTACCAGGGATTCCATCCATTTGTGAATCTGTGCAAATTGCTCGTGATGTTCTTCTTGCAGAAGCAGCAGGCGCACGCTATCACGTTTGTCACGTATCAACGAAGGAATCTGTGCGTGCAGTACGTGATGCAAAAGCAGCAGGTATCCGCGTAACTGCAGAAGTTTGCCCGCATCACTTATTACTTGAAGAAATGGATATTCCATCAGATGATGCCAACTGGAAAATGAACCCACCATTACGTGGAGCAGACGATAAAGACTCCTTACATGCAGCTTTATTAGACGGTACGATTGACTGTATCGCGACAGACCATGCGCCACATACAGTAGAAGAAAAATGCTGTGGTATGGTTGGAGCCCCATTCGGTATTGTAGGATTCGAAACAGCATTCCCACTGCTTTACACACAATTTGTAGAAACAGGCAAGTGGACTTTAAAGCAATTGATCGATTGGATGTCTATCAAAGCAGCACAAATTTTTGACTTACCATACGGAACATTAGAAGTTGGTGCATCAGCAGACATGATTTTAATTGATTTAACGAAAGAACAAACAATTGATGCAGAAGGCTTTGTATCAAAAGGTCGTAACACACCATTCAACGGCTGGGCTGCTAAGGGTTGGCCAGTTGTAACAATATTTGAAGGTAATATCGTATACCAGGAGGCAGAGTAATGAAAAAACGTTTACTTATTTTAGAAGATGGCACAGTATTCACAGGTACAGCGTTCGGTAGTGAGCGAGCTTCACAAGGTGAAGTCGTATTCACGACAGGTATGACAGGCTACCAAGAAACAATATCAGATCCTTCATTTTATGGACAAATCGTAACGTTAACATATCCATTAGTTGGTAACTATGGCATTAACCGAGATGACTTTGAATCAATCACACCAGAGATCCGTGGTTTCGTCGTACGTGAGTTAGCAAAGACACCTTCAAATTTCCGTTGTGATTTAACGTTGGATGCATATTTAACATCAAAAGACATCCCTGGAATTGAAGGTATCGATACACGTAAATTAACACGTATCATCCGTAACAAAGGCTCAGTAAAAGCAATTCTGACAGCAGCGGATGAAGAAGTGAATGTAGGGGAAATCGTTGCAAAATTACAAGTAACGCCAGCGATTACACACCATGTACGCGAAGTATCACCAAAAGCAGCATACCCATCACCAGGACGTGGTAAGCGTGTAGTTGTGATTGACTACGGTATGAAGCACGGTATTCTACGTGAGTTAAATAAACGTGACTGTGATGTACTTGTTGTGCCTTACAATACACCTGCAGAAGAAATTTTAGCATGGCATCCAGATGGTATTATGCTGTCAAACGGTCCAGGGAACCCGGAGGATGTAGAAGAAGGCATTGAAACAGTGCGCAATTTAATCGGAAAAGTTCCAATGTTCGGGATTTGCCTAGGTCACCAAATCTTCTCACTAGCAAGTGGTGCTAAAGCTTTCAAACTACCATTCGGTCACCGCGGAGGGAATCACCCAGTAAAAGATTTACGCACAGGTCGTACGGATTTAACATCTCAAAACCATGGCTATGCAATCGACATCGATTCACTTAAAGACACAGATTTAGAATTAACACATATCGCATTAAACGACGGTACTTGTGAAGGGGTTCGTCATAAGCAATACCCAATCTTCACAGTGCAATATCATCCAGAAGCATCACCAGGTCCAGAAGATTCAAACCACTTATTTGATGAATTTATCGAAATGATGGAAGTAGAAGCAGGGAAGGGGAAACAACATGCCTAAACGTACAGATATAGAAACTATTTTAGTAATCGGGTCAGGCCCAATCGTAATCGGACAAGCAGCAGAATTTGACTACGCAGGAACACAAGCTTGTCTTTCATTAAAAGAAGAAGGCTACCGCGTTATTTTAATCAACTCAAACCCTGCGACAATTATGACAGATACAGAAATCGCCGATAAAGTATACATCGAGCCAATTACGCTTGAATTCGTATCACGTATTTTACGTAAAGAGCGTCCAGATGCCATCCTACCAACACTTGGTGGTCAAACAGGTCTAAACATGGCGATTGAATTAGACGAATCAGGTATTTTAAACGAACTGAACATTGAAATTTTAGGAACAAAATTAGATGCTATTCATAAAGCGGAAGACCGCGATTTATTCCGTAACTTAATGTATGAGTTAGGTGCTCCAGTACCTGAATCAGACATTATCCATAACATGACAGAGGCACATGCATTAGTAGCACGCATTGGCTACCCAGTTATCGTACGTCCGGCATTCACACTTGGCGGTACAGGCGGTGGTATTTGTTACAATGATCAAGATTTAGAAGAAATCGTAACATCAGGTTTAAAATATTCTCCAGTGACACAATGTTTACTTGAAAAATCAATCGCTGGCTATAAAGAGATTGAATATGAAGTAATGCGTGATGCTGCGGATAATGCCATCGTCGTATGTAATATGGAAAACTTTGACCCAGTAGGTATTCATACAGGTGACTCGATCGTGGTTGCACCGACACAAACACTTTCAGACCGTGAAAACCAAATGCTTCGTAATATCTCATTAGATATTATTCGCGCCCTTAAAATAGAAGGTGGTTGTAACGTACAGTTAGCTTTAGATCCATATAGCTTTAACTACTATGTAATCGAAGTAAACCCACGTGTATCACGTTCATCAGCACTAGCATCAAAAGCAACTGGTTATCCAATCGCGAAGCTTGCGGCTAAAATTGCTGTAGGTCTTACACTAGATGAGATCAAAAACCCAGTAACAGGTTCAACATACGCTTGTTTCGAACCAGCACTTGACTATATCGTAGCGAAAATCCCACGCTGGCCTTTCGATAAATTCGAATCAGCAAAACGTAACCTTGGTACACAAATGAAAGCAACTGGTGAAGTGATGGCACTTGGTCGTACATTTGAGGAAGCGATGCTGAAAGCAGTTCGTTCACTTGAAACGGGGCAAGTACACATTGAACTTAAACACGCAGAAGACAACTCTGATTCTTGGATTGAAAAACGTATCCGTAAAGCAGGGGACGAGCGTTTATTCTTCATCGGAGAAGCACTACGTCGTGGTGTGACAATCGAGCAAATCCATGAATGGTCGGCAATCGATTTATTCTTCCTAAATAAACTTAAAAACATCGTGGACATGGAGCAAACACTTACAGACAATAAAAACGATAAAGACATTTTACGTGCAGCAAAACGTCTAGGCTTCGCAGATAAAAAAATAGCAGAGCTTTGGGATACAACGGAATCAGCAATTTACGCTTACCGTAAAGAAAACGGCATTATTCCAGTGTACAAAATGGTAGATACATGTGCAGCAGAATTCGAATCAGAAACGCCATACTTCTACGGCACATACGAAGAAGAAAATGAATCTATCAAATCTGATAAGCCATCAGTAATTGTTCTAGGTTCAGGTCCAATCCGTATCGGTCAAGGGGTAGAGTTCGACTATGCAACAGTACACTCTGTATGGGCAATCCAAGAAGCAGGTTACGAAGCAATCATCATCAACTCAAACCCGGAAACAGTTTCAACGGACTTCTCAATTTCCGATAAATTATACTTCGAGCCATTAACAATCGAAGATGTAATGCATATTGTTGATCTTGAACAACCAATCGGTGTTGTTGTACAGTTCGGTGGTCAAACAGCGATCAACCTTGCCGATAAATTAGAAGCAAACGGTGTGAAAATTCTTGGGACAACGCTAGAAGATATCGACCGTGCGGAAAACCGTGATAAATTCGAGCAAGCTTTGCACGAAATCGGCATTCCACAGCCACTTGGTAAAACAGCTACTTCTGCTGAAGAAGCGATTGTCATCGGTAAAGAAATTGGCTTCCCGGTACTTGTTCGTCCTTCTTACGTACTTGGTGGACGTGCGATGGAAATCGTTTATAACGAAGAAGAACTACAACACTATATGGAACATGCAGTAGAAGCATCTCCGGATCATCCAGTACTTGTAGACCGTTACTTAACGGGGAATGAAATCGAAGTAGATGCAATTTGCGACGGTGAAAACGTATTAATACCAGGTATCATGGAACATATTGAACGCGCAGGGGTTCACTCTGGTGACTCAATTTCTGTCTACCCACCACAAAAATTAACACAAGCACAAAAAGATACATTAGTGGATTATACAACGCGTCTAGCTAAAGGTCTTGGTATCATCGGTTTAATGAATATTCAATATGTAATATCTCAAGGTGAAGTGTACGTAATCGAGGTTAACCCACGTTCATCTCGTACAGTACCGTTCTTAAGTAAAATTACGAACATCCCAATGGCCAACATTGCAACGAAAGCGATTCTTGGTAAATCAATCGTGGAACAAGGCTATCCAACAGGCTTAGCGTCTGAGCAAAAAGGTGTTTTTGTAAAAGTACCAGTATTCTCATTCGCAAAATTACGCCGAGTAGACATAACGTTAGGCCCTGAAATGAAATCTACAGGGGAAGTAATGGGGAAAGATGCAACGCTAGAAAAAGCTCTATATAAAGGCTTAGTTGCAGCGGGTATGGAGATTCGCACAGAAGGCACTGTATTATTCACAGTGTCTGATAAAGATAAAGAGGAAGCAATTGCACTGGCAAAACGCTTCTCAACAGTAGGTTACCGTATTGTAGCGACAGAAGGAACAGCGCGTAGCTTTGAAGCGGCAGGCGTGCGTACGGATGTTGTTGGTAAAATTGGTGCAAAAGGACAAACTTTACTAGATTTAATTCAGAATGGTGAAGCACAGTTAGTCGTAAACACATTAACAAAAGGTAAGCAGCCGGCAAGTGATGGCTTCCGTATCCGTCGTGAGTCTGTAGAAAACGGCGTACCTTGCCTAACTTCACTAGATACAGCAGAAGCAATGCTACGTGTTATCGAGTCGATGACATTCACAGCAGAACAAATGCCAAAAGCGGAGGTAGTACACTAATATGATTCGTCAAGAGAAAATGACGGTCGTCTCTCAAAGGCAAATTGCGACAAACATTTTCGAATTGACACTTCATGGGGAACTGGTGCAGGATATGACTCCTGGCCAGTTTGTCCATGTAAAGGTGTCTGATTCATTGGAGCCGCTTTTACGTCGACCAATTAGTATTGCTAACATAGACAAAGATAACAACGAATTTACAATGATTTATCGTGCGGAAGGTCGCGGCACAAAAGTTTTAGCGACAAACCGTGAAGGACAGCTAGTAAATGTACTTGGTCCTATCGGTAATGGTTTTCCTGTAGAAGCAGTGAAAGAAGGTGGCACAGCACTTTTAGTGGGTGGCGGTATCGGAGTACCTCCATTACATGAGCTGTCAAAACAATTAAATACGCGCGGTGTCAAAACAATTCATGTGCTAGGCTTCCAAACGGAGGATGTTTGTTTCTATGAGGAGGAATTCAATGCACTTGGGGAAACACACTACGTGACAGTTGACGGCTCTAAAGGCACAAAAGGCTTTGTCACAAACGTATTAGAGTTACGTGCACCAGAATTCGATGCGTTCTATTCTTGTGGTCCTCTGCCTATGTTAAAAGCATTAGAAGGCTTCTACCCTGATAAAGAAGGCTATCTATCATTTGAAGAACGTATGGGATGTGGCATTGGTGCTTGCTTCGCATGCGTATGTAAAACAACTGATCAAATTGAAAAAGACTATGTCAAAGTATGCTCTGACGGTCCAGTATTCCCGAAAGGTACGGTGGCATTATGAGTCGTTTAAAAATCCAAATACCAGGCTTAGATTTAAAAAATCCAATTATGCCAGCGTCAGGGTGCTTCGGCTTCGGGCGTGAATATGCCCAGCTCTATGATTTATCAAAGCTCGGCGCTATTATGATTAAAGCAACAACAGTCGAAACACGTCCAGGGAATCCGACACCTCGCGTGGCAGAAACAGCAGCTGGTATGCTCAATGCAATTGGCTTACAAAACCCAGGTATTGAAAAAGTAATGAATGAGGAATTAAAGTTTTTAGAGAGCTATGATGTACCCATTATTGCGAATGTAGCTGGTACTGAAACAGCAGATTATGTAGAAGTAGCGCGCCGAATTTCAGCGGCTCCAAATGTAAAAGCGCTAGAACTTAATATTTCTTGTCCTAACGTGAAATGCGGAGGTATTCAATTCGGTACAGATCCAGAGACAGCACGTGAGCTTGTGGCTGCAGTGAAAGCTGTTTCTGAAGTACCTGTCTACGTAAAATTATCCCCGAACGTCACGAATATTGTAGACATCGCGAAAGCAGTTGAAGCAGGCGGTGCAGACGGTATTACCATGATTAATACGTTAATTGGTATGAGACTACATGAGCATACAGGTAAGCCAGTGATTGCAAATGGCACAGGTGGTTTATCGGGCCCAGCAGTGAAGCCAGTTGCGATTCGTATGGTTTATGAAGTGTATAAAGCGGTCAATATTCCGATAATTGGAATGGGTGGCGTGACAGAAGCACAGGATGTCATTGATTTTATGTCAGCAGGGGCATCTGCAGTTGCAGTCGGTACTGCTAACTTTGTTGACCATTTCGTTTGCCCAAACATTATTGAGGAGTTACCTGCAAAGCTTGACGCATTGGGTGTCGAGCATATTTCAGAAATTATCGGAAGGAGCCACCGTTAATGAATACAAAACCAATACTTGCACTTGATTTCCCGGGTGAAGCGGAAGTTTTCAAGTTTTTAAAATATTTTAATGAACCGCTTTTCGTAAAAATTGGCATGGAATTATATATGCAGGAAGGTCCAGATATTGTGCGGAAGGTGAAGAATTTAGGCCATGATATTTTCCTTGATTTAAAGCTACATGATATTCCAAACACAGTTGGCTCTGCAATGAAGGGCTTAGCGAAACTAGGTGTAGATTTAGTAAATGTCCATGCTGCTGGCGGGCGTCCCATGATGGAGGCAGCTCTAGAAGGCTTAGAAGCAGGTACACCAGTAGGTCGTGAACGTGCGGCATTAATTGCAGTGACACAACTTACATCGACAACTGAAGTGCAAATGCAAGCAGAACAAAAAATTACCCTATCACTACAGGAATCCGTGTTACATTATGCAAGTTTAACGAAACAAGCTGGTTTAAATGGGGTTGTCTGCTCGGTCCACGAAGCAAAAGCGATTGCAGAAGCCTGTGGTGAGGATTTCTTACGTGTTACACCTGGTATTCGATTAGCAGGCGGTGACGCTCATGATCAGAAACGCATTGCCACACCAGATGGCGCAAAACATGATGGATCTTCATTAATAGTGGTTGGTCGTGCCGTAACAGGGGCACAAGATCCAGTAGCAGCATATAAAATCGTAAGCCAATTATGGGAGGCATAAATAATGACATTACAAAACGAAATCGCACACGCTATGTTAAGGGTAGGCGCGGTCGAATTAAATCCGACAGAGTTATTCACATGGGCATCAGGCATTAAATCACCAATATACTGTGATACACGTCTTACAATCTCAGATCCTGTCATTCGTAAGCAATTAGCACATGGCCTAGCATCATTAATCAAGGAAAATTTTGCAGGAACAGAAGTTGTAGCTGGGACAGCAACAGCTGGTATTCCACATGCAGCTTGGGTAAGTGATATTTTAGACTTACCAATGGTCTACGTGCGCTCAAAAGCAAAAGAGCATGGCCGTGGCAACCAAATTGAAGGTAAATATGCAGCAGGTCAAAAAGTCGTAGTCGTAGAGGATATTGTTTCGACAGGTGGTTCCTCGATTACTGCTGTAGAAGCTTTACGTGCAGCAGGATGTGAAGTACTAGGGGTTGTTTGCGTCTACACTTACAATCTACCACGTGCTGAACAAGCCTTTGATGAAGCGGGCATTCAATATGTATCATTAACAAACTTCGATTACTTAATTGAAGCAGCAAATGAATCAGGCGCGATTAAAGAAGAGGATATTCCATTCTTAAAAGAGTGGCACGCTAAATTGAAAGCAGGGGAGCTTTAATTAAAAAAGGGTGGTATAAATGTTTTTTACCACCATTCCAGACTGTAGACAAACTCGAAAAATATCGAGTTGAACTGCCCCTAAATTGTTAGACACCAAATCTAACGATTTAGGGGTGTTTTTTATGGCTTACTTTACTGCCGAAGAGAAAATATTTATGACTCGTCTTTACATTGAGGGAAAACATAGTTACTTGGAACTTCAAGATTTATATAAAGTTTCTTATCAAATTATAATGAATGAAATAGGCTTAAAGTGCCTCGTTCGATTGTTGCAAAGGAAATGTTGGACGCATTGCCCCAAATGTAATCCAGCGAGATTTTAAAGCAAAGAAGATGCATCAAAAATGTAACCGATGTAACAGAATTTCATTTATTTGGTGAGAAGCGCTATTTATCACCAATCCTTGATTTTTGCAATGGCGAAATCATTGCCTATAAAGTAATGAAACGACCAGTTTATCAACTTGTAGGTGATATGTTAGAACAAGCAGTTAAACGTTTAAAACCTGAAGATCAAGTTTTCCTATAATAGATGAAGATGTTAATTGATCACATATCCTTTTGATGTTATCCATTCCTAAGCCAGTATTAATTAGGGTAGATCTATCTTTCCCAATAAGTAAAAATGAATGGACTTTTTCCCGATCCCATATTCGCTGATTGCAAACATTTCTACATTAATTTCTTCTACTGTAAACCATGGACTTTAATATGGACCATTCTTCCCCCCCTTATCGTTGAATTTTCAAAATTTTAGGAATAATGATTCCGCAATTCCTCTTTAGTATAATGAGGGATTTCTGAAAAAAACTTATTGTAATTTTATATTTAATTTAGGCTCTCAAGCTCCCATCCCATAGTGAAGTTTTTCATCCTAATTTTTACCACTAAAACGTAGTTATATATGTAATATTTTGAATATTGAAATAATTTCAGCGAGTTGCTAGTGACAGAAAATAATCGTAATTAAGTTGTAAGAGATATGTATATTTAAAGTAAAGAAAAAAGGGAGAAATATTTTTTGAATGTAATAATTTTTACATCATTCTAGCAATACTTTAATGAGATAAATTATATTTAAATAATTATTATAACTTAAGTACATAATAACAATCAAGATTACACTATTATATAAATAGTTTTAATGGATGGTTATGTATTTTAAATATTTTATTAAAATAATTAAATTGCAGGATATAAATTTTTTTGATTTATAAATGAAAAATAACTATGACACTACTTTTTTACAATTACGACGATAATGTATAATCAAAATTTTATTTATTTTTACAATAATTTAAAAAATCCCTTGATTTAATATATTATTTCCAGATAAAATGATGTTATGTTAATTGTCAGATAATTCTTTAGTTGGAAAAATAATTTAAAAAAGGGAGTGAGCATAAAAAATAGCAACTTATATAAAATAAATTTGTCTTGATTTTTCAGAAAATTGAAATGTGTAGGGTTGAATACATTAAGCAAACTAAAATATAAACATAAGCAATTCAATTTTAAAACGCATACAATTTGGGGTCTATATTTTTAAAAAAGTGTAGTTACTATAAAAAATGTATTATTTTGTATGATTTGATAGGGAGGTAATCGAGTGACAAATAATCATGAAATGATTATTGAGATTAATAATTTGCGTGCAAGTTTTCGGCGAGCAGATGAGTATTTCGCTGCAGTAGATGGTGTTAATTTGCGCGTTAGGAAAAATGAGGTGCTTGCAATTGTAGGTGAGTCAGGTTGTGGGAAAAGTACTTTAGCCACATCAATTGTTGGGTTACATAATCCTATCAACACAAAAATTGAGGGTGAAATATTATATAAAGGTAAAAATTTAGTAGAGTTAACAGAGCAGCAATTTACCCAGTTACGCGGAAGTGACGTTGGTTTTATTTTTCAGGATCCTCTTGCAGCACTAAATCCGTTAAAGAGAATCGGTTTCCAAATTGAAGAACCGCTTATCTACCATACGGATTTAAATGAAACACAACGCCGTGAACGTGTTATGGAGTTATTACAACAAGTAGGCATACATAACCCGGAACGTATTTATAAGCAATATCCACATGAATTATCAGGCGGTATGCGACAGCGTGTAATGATAGCGACAGCGATTGCATGTAAGCCACCCCTTATTATTGCGGATGAACCAACAACAGCACTAGACGTAACGATTCAAGCTCAAATCCTTGATTTATTAAAAGAATTACAAATAGAAACAGAGTCAGGCATTATGTTAATTACCCATGACTTAGGTGTAGTAGCTGAAGTAGCAGACCGTGTTGCAGTAATGTATGCTGGGCAAATTGTTGAAGAAGCACCGGTCATTGAGTTATTTAGAAATCCTAAACACCCATATACACGTTCGTTACTGAACTCTATTCCTCAAACACATAAGGTAAATGAAAAGTTAGAGGTTATTCATGGTATGGTTCCTTCATTATTTAATTTGCCACGTGAAGGTTGTCGATTTGCAGCACGTATTCCATGGATTGACGAAAGCGTTCATGAGAAAAATCCAATATTACATGAGGTTGGGCCAGAACATTTCGTTCGTTGTACGTGTTGGAAAGACTTTCACTTTAAGACGGATGGGGGAAAATAGATTATGAGTTTTATGCAAATTAAAGATTTATGTGTGCATTATCCTATCCGTGGCGGTTTCTTCAATACTATTGTAGATCATGTTTACGCGGTAGATGGCATTAGTATGGAGTTTGAAAGAGGAAAAACTTATGGTCTTGTCGGAGAATCAGGATGTGGTAAGTCAACAACAGGGAAGGCAATAATTGGTTTAGAAAATGTTACATCGGGCCAAATCATCTATGAAGGACAAGATGTAACGAAAATGCGTCGTAGCGGTAAATCAGGATTTAATCGTGACGTACAAATGATTTTCCAAGATTCTCATTCAAGTATGAATCCAAGAAAACGTATACGTGATGTTATTGCAGAGCCTATTCGAAATTTCCTTCGTTTAAGTGAGCAGGAAGAACGAAAACGAGTCAATGAGCTTTTGGCGATTGTTGGCATGAATGAGGATGCCCAATATAAATATCCTCATGAATTTTCTGGTGGTCAAAAGCAACGTTTGGGTATTGCGCGTGCTATGGCGTGTCGTCCCAAATTAATTATTGCAGATGAACCTGTTTCTGCACTTGATTTATCCGTACAAGCACAGGTTTTAAACTTTATGCAAGATATACAAGAGGAATTTGGAGTAACTTACTTATTCATTTCACATGACTTAGGTGTTGTAAAGCATATGTGTGATGAAATTAATATTATGTATCGTGGACGTTTCGTAGAAAAAGGAAAAAGAGAAGATATTTATAATGACCCACGTCATATTTATACACACCGTTTACTATCTGCAATCCCAGATATCGAGCCTGAAACTCGTGTAGAGCGTAAGCAAGAGCGTTTGAAAGTAAGTCAGTATTATAAAGAAAATCAGCATAAATTTTTTGATAAGGACGGAAAAGTCTATCCTTTACAATCAATTTCAGATACACATGCTGTAGCATTAGCTTCGATTGAAGGAGGAATGTGATTATGTGGAAAACGGTTCTTCGAAGAGTCATCATCATGGTTCCACAAATTATTATCTTAAGTATGCTGGTGTTTATCATCGCTAAGCTAATGCCGGGTGATCCATTTACAGGTTTAATGGGACCAGAGACAGATACTAATCGTATTGAGGAGTTACGGGAAGCAGCTGGCTTAAATGACCCGTGGTATCAGCAATATGCTAGATGGGTGACAAATGCAATACAAGGTGACTTTGGAAAAAGCTATACTTATCAGCGTAGTGTATCATCACTGATTGGTGAACGTGCACTTAATACGTTCTACTTATCATTAGTTGCAATGATTCTAACCTATTTAATTGCTATTCCATTAGGGCTTTTGGCAGGTCGTCACCAAGATTCTCGTTTAGACCGTGGAATCGTATTTTATAACTTTTTAAGTATGGCAGTACCTTCGTTCGTACTCGGTTTAATTTTAATTTATGTGTTTGGATATAAATTAGGTTGGGTACCAACATCGGGTTCAGTAAATATATTAACAGAAAAAGGTTCTTTTGCTTATTTTTGGGATAAATTGTATCATATTATTACACCTGCTATTACAATGGCGATTCTGGGGACGTATACAATCATTCAATATTTACGTTCAGAAATTATTGATGCTAAAAACCAAGACTATGTAAAAACAGCGCGTAGTAAAGGTTTACCAATGAATAAAGTATATACACGGCATATTTTCCGTAATTCATTAATTCCGATTGCAGCAGGCCTTGGATTCACTGTTACAGGGTTATTAGGCGGAACAATCTTTATTGAAACAATCTTTAGTTATCCAGGTATGGGAGAACTATTCATGTCTTCAATTGCGAGTCGTGACTATAGCGTAATCACAGCACTTATCGTGTTGTATGGTTTCTTGGGATTACTTGGAAGTATGTTATCAGATATTATTTTAAGCATCGTAGACCCACGAATTCGTATCGACTAACTTGCAAAGAATAGAGGTGACTTTACATGGATAAAACAGAAGAGAAAAAATTAGAAGAACAACATCGCCCAGCTGTAGGTTTACAAGTCGTTTGGCGCGAGTTCAAAAAAGATAAAGTAGCGATGTTTTCATTAATATTTATAACATTATTAATAGCAGCAGTATTTATTACTAGCTTTATTATTGATGTTGAAGAAGTAATGAAAGTTAAATTACTAGGTCGTTTTGCGGAGCCGGGGGTAGATGGATACATTTTAGGAGCTGATGATGCAGGGCGCGATATTTTTGGACAACTAATTATCGGAGCGAAAAACTCTTTAATTATTGCTATATGTATTACGATTATTGCAGCAGTTATCGGTATAGCTATGGGTTTAATCACTGGCTATTACGCAGGTAAAGTTGACCTTGTTATTATGCGAATTATGGATTTCATTATGATTTTACCTACTTTTATGATTACGATTGCAATTGTTTCAACGCTCGATAAATATTCACCTATACACATCGTAATATTATTAAGTATATTTGCTTGGATTGGGAAAGCAAGGCTCATTCGTAGTAAAACGTTAACTGAGGCTCATCGAGATTATGTAAGTGCTTCAAAAACGATGGGTACAAGTGATTTTAAAATTATGTTTAGAGAAGTTCTACCAAACTTAAGCTCTATTATTATCGTTAACTTGACATTAAGTCTAGCTGGTAATATGGGTGCTGAAACGGGTCTTTCATTTTTAGGGTATGGCTTACCACCTTCAACACCAAGTTTAGGTACTCTAGTAAGCTATGCAAGAGATCCTGAGATTTTAGTAGATAAATGGTGGATTTGGTTACCTGCAGCATTATTTATTTTAGTAATGATGCTTGGTATAAATTATGTTGGTCAAGCGTTACGACGTTCGGCTGACTCAAGACAACGATTAGGTTAAGGAGGAAAGGTAAATGAAGAAAAAAAGTTTTTTTCTGCTGACTTTACTATTGACACTAGTTTTAGCACTAGCAGCATGTAGTGGTGGAAGCAAAGAATCTTCAAAAGATGGCAAAGATTCTGGTAAGAAAACAGAATCTCGTAGTTTCCCAATGGAAGTAGAGAATGAAGGAGAACCGATTAAAGGTGGTGTTTTACAAGCAGCTTTACCAAGCACATCACCGTTCAAGGGTATTTTCTTACAAGAACTCTACACAGATAGTAATGACTCATCGATTATGAAATTTGCAAGTAACATTATTTTTGAAAATGACGGTGACTTTTTAGTAACGGATGAAGGTCTTGCAACTCTAAAGGTCGACGCAGATGCAAATAAAGCAATTGTAAAAATACGTGAAAATGTAAAATGGTCTGATGGAGAGCCATTTACAATCGACGATGTTATCTTCTCTTATGAAATTATCGGTCATCCTGATTATGATGGTGTACGTTATGATGATGATTTCCAAAATATTGTTGGTGCTGAAGAGTACCATGATAAGAAAGCAGATACAATTTCGGGTTTAAAACGAGTAGATGATCATACATTAGAAATTTCGTTTAAATCAATTTCACCAGCAATTTACAGCGGTGGTGATGGATTATGGAGTTCAGCTGCACCAAAACATCAATTAAAAGATATTCCAGTGAAAGAAATGGTAAGCTCTGATGCGGTGCGTGTAAACCCGGTAACTTTAGGGGCTTTCAAGTTCGATAAAATTGTTAATGGTGAGTCAGTAAAATTCGTTAAAAATGAACACTATTGGAAGGGTGAACCTAAACTCGACGGTGTTGTAGTAAAAGTAGTTTCACCAGAAACATTACCGAAAGCATTAAATTCAGGAACCTACGACATAACTGTTGGTAGTTTCCCAGGTTCTAAGATTACACAAATTGAAAATTCAAAGAACTTAGCAATTCTATCGCGCCCACAATTAGCTTATAGCTATTTGAGCTTCAAGCTAGGTAAATTTGATAAATCAAAAGGAATTAACATAACAGATGAAAATGCAAAATTAAGTGATCCAAAATTACGTCAAGCATTAGCTTATGCAATCGATGTAGAAGGTGTTAACGAAAAATTAAGTAATGGTATTCATACACGTGCGACAACGTTAATTCCTCCAGCATTCGCATCATTCCATACAAAAGATATGCAAGGCTTCACTCATGATGCTACAAAGGCGAAACAATTATTAGATGAAACAGGCTATAAAGATGTTGATGGCGACGGCATTCGTGAAGACAAAGATGGTAAACCATTTACAATTAAATTAGGTGCACAAGGAGGTACTGAGGTTCTAGAATCTACTATTGAATACTACCGCCAAAACTGGAAAGAAGTCGGTATCAATGTTGAATTAGCTTCTGGCCGTCTAATGGAGTTTAACTCATTTAGCGATAAACTTAAAAAAGATGACCCAGAGATTGAAATGTTCTTTGGTTCATGGGGTACAGGAACAAATCCATCTCCAAAAGGTTTATATGGTGAGGGTACATTATTCAACTACTCACGTTTTGTATCACCTGAATTATCTGCAATTTTAGATGATATCGATTCTAAAGAATCTATAGATTTAAATCATCGAAAAGATGCATTCAGAAAGTTTGAAGAGTATATGTTTGAACAGGCTACAACAATTCCAACTGTAGCAATTACTGAGATAATTCCAGTTAATAAACGTGTTAAGAACTATAATGTTGACTATGCAAATGAAACTCAATATCAAGACATCGAGTTAACTGCTGATGCTCCATTAAAAAACTAAATAGCACATATTTAAGTGTGAGAATGTAAAGCTGTAGGCAAATTCCTTAAAAGGAATTTCCTGCAGTTTTTTTACGTGTGTTTTGAAAGCTACATGCTCTTTGCAGACTGGAAAATACAGCTGATTTTGTTTGAATAAAAGTAAATGCACGCCCAAAGGAAATCTACATAATCAATAATGCCTCGGCATTATTGCGTCCGGAATCGGCTTTGTGCTTGCACAAAGAACTCCTTTCCGATTTCCGTGACATCCGCCGGAGGCTTTAACTTATTTCAGCGGATGTTTGTACACCCGCTGAAAAGTAACTTAAACCCGCATTCGTCTCACCACCTATAGAGTTGGGAGACTTCTGTATCTGCCGCTACGCTTTCGATACAAAAAACATTTGCTGAAAGAAGTTAAATTAGCCGTGTGTGAGGCTCTCTGGGCTGTTTCAAGATTTCGGACCGTGCATTAACTAAAGGGGCAAGAAAAAGCGCTCGTTGTGATATCACATTAATGCTTCGGTCATTTACTCGATGCTACACAACAAGGAGGCATTCAAAGAATCACAAATAAGTTAGTCCAAAAAGATTGAATAAAAGGTTACCCTTCAACAGATACCTTTACATTCTTTAAATTAAAACAGAATCACCATTATTTTTAGGTCAAGGAATTAAATGTTTTGGCAGAAAAAATAAAAAGAGGTCCGTAACAAATCACTATAAAAAGTTAAATTAAATTATTTTTCTACTGTAATATTATTCACTTCAGGAAACCAATGTGCTAATAGAAAAAATTATATATTAATAGTGATTAGATAAGAAGTATAAATATGGGGAAATATAAAAAATCATCAAAAAACCTTTAATAGCCAAGAACACCGAATAAATGTAGATTTCATGAGGAAAAGAAATAAGAAACAATTTAATGTTTTACTATATTGTAATAATAAAAAAATGACACTTTAAGCCAATAAAGTGGAAATTGAACAAATATTCATTTAGGGAAAATAAAAATATATTAAATAAAATTGGAATAGTTGTATGGTTTATTTTGTATATAAGTTTATAGGGAATGTAAAAATTTGCTTGATTAAATGTGTTATTTCTAGATAAAATGATAGTACGCTTAATTATCAGAATATTATATCAGTTAGTGCATTGCGTTAATTTTCTTTGGAGGACAAAAACAATATTCTATTTACAAATTTTGTATATTTATAAATTGATACTTTTTTGTTTTGAAATGATTTTAAAATAAGTTTATCAATATCGAAAATTTTTTCAGAATATTAAATTAATGAATCGTATGATTAAAAGTGATTTTTTTGTAAAAAAGATATTACTTAACACGGAATGTTTGATTCATTCCATAGGTTGTTTCAGTAAAAAATTAAAAGGTGTGATGTTAAATGAGCTTAATGTTAGAAGTGAAAAACCTTAAAACAGGCTTTGATATAGAGGGAGAAATATATCATGCCGTAGACGATGTTTCTTTTTCAGTAAAAAAACGGCAAATTGTTGGTGTGGTGGGCGAATCAGGTTGTGGAAAAAGTGTGATGTCACTGTCGATTATGCAATTACTGCCCAATGGGATTGGGCAAATTACAGGGGGAGAAATAAAATTTCAAGGGAAAAATATAGAAAGTCATTCTAACAATGACATGAATAAAATTAGAGGCAAAGATATCAGTATGATATTCCAAGAGCCTATGACCTCCTTAAATCCAGTTTTTACAATTGGATTTCAGATTGAAGAGATTTTGCAGAATCATAGTAATATCACAAAGACAGAGGCTAGAAGGAAAGCGATAGAATTATTAAAAGATGTTGGCATTCCAAGACCTGAAAAAATTGTGGATGAATATCCTCATCAATTATCAGGGGGAATGAGACAAAGAGTGATGATTGCCATTGCTATAGCTTGTCATCCACAGCTTTTAATTGCCGATGAGCCTACTACAGCACTAGATGTGACTGTTCAAGCCCAAATTCTAGAATTGCTTAAGAGCATTCAAGAAAAAAATGATATGTCCATCATATTGATTACGCATGATTTAGGTGTAGTTGCAGAAATGTGCGATGAAGTAATCATAATGTATGCAGGTAAAATTGTAGAAAAAACCAGTGTTGATAATTTGTTTTACAATCCACAGCACCCGTATACAAAACTATTAATGGCATCCATTCCTAGAATAGATGAGGAAGTAGCGGAATTGACTACGATTCAAGGCATTGTGCCATCCCTAAAAAATATGCCCAAATCAGGTTGCCGATTTGTTGAAAGATGCCCGTCTGCAAAAGCAGAATGTAGTACGGTAACACCTCAGCTCGCTAATATAGGCCATGAACATGAGGTCTCCTGCTTACTATATGAGGGTTGCTATCCTAGAGAAGGTGTGAGGTAACAACATGACTGATACAACGATCAAACTCGACAAAGAAGATTTATTAGAAGTAAAAGAGTTAAAAACATACTACCCTATAAAAGGTGGATTCCTGAGAAAAACAATAGGCAATGTAAAAGCTGTAGATAATGTTTCTTTTTCAATAAAAAACGGCGAAACATTAGGTTTAGTTGGTGAATCAGGCTGTGGAAAGTCCACGACAGGACGAACAATTTTAAGATTATTAGACGCAACGGATGGACAAATAATCTTTAACGGTCAGGATATCACAAAGTTAAGAGGAAAATCTTTAAGAGAGATAAGAAAAGACATACAAATGGTATTTCAGGATCCGTATGCATCCCTGAATCCAATGCAGATGGTTGGCAGCGTTGTCTCTGAGCCTATTATGAATTTTCATAATAAATCATTAAAATCATTAAAAAAAGAAGTCGTGGAGTTATTAAGGAAAGTAGGTTTACCTGAAGATGCCTATTACAAATACGCACATGAATTTTCAGGAGGTCAGCGTCAAAGGATTGGTATTGCGAGAGCACTAGCACTTAGGCCAAAGCTAATTATTGCAGATGAACCAGTATCAGCTTTGGATGTTTCTGTCCAATCTCAAGTTCTTAATCTATTAAAAGAGTTGCAAGATGAATTTGACTTAACATTTTTATTTATTGCGCATGACTTAAGTGTTGTGAAACATATGAGTGATCGCATCGGCGTTATGTATCTGGGAAATATTGTTGAAATCGCAGACAAAGAACATATTTATGATGAACCAATGCATCCTTATACACAGGCCTTAATATCAGCAATCCCAATACCTGACCCTAGAAAGAAAAGCACGCGTATAGTTTTACAAGGTGATGTGCCGAGTCCTGCTAATCCTCCTCAAGGGTGTCCGTTCCATCCAAGATGTCCACAGGCAATGGCGGAATGTTCATTGACTAAACCATCTTTAAAGGAGGTGAAGCCTGGGCATAAGGTTGCTTGCCACTTATATTAAAAGTAGGTGAGAAGAAAGAGTATGTATATGAATGTCAAAATAAAAAAATCACGGGGGGAAACGAATGAAAAAATCAGCATTATGGGCTTTCATGCTTATGCTAGTTATGGCATTATTCCTAGCAGCATGTAATAGCGACACAACTACAACTAAAAAAGCGGGAGAGAAAGATAAGGAAGAACCAGCATCAACAACTACTGAGGCAAAAGAGGGTGGCGTCGTTACATTTGGTACTGACCAAGCGCCTGAAGGTGTATTTGATCCTGCCTATGCAGGAAGTATTGTTGATAGTTATATCCAGAACTTTTCAATGGACGGCATCTATGATGTAAATGATGATTTAGAATATGTGCCAAATATAGCAAAATGGGATATTAGTGAAGATAAACTAACGTATACGTTCACTTTCGAAAAAGGTGTAAAGTGGCATAATGGTGAGGAGTTAACAGTAGATGACTGGGTATTTGCCTTGGAAACCTTAGCAGACCCAGCTTATGATGGTGAGCGTTATAATTATGCTGAAAACATTAAAGGGGCAAAGGCAAAAAAAGAGGGGAAGGCTGATTCAATTGAAGGAATTGAAGTAGTTGACCCATACACGGTTAAAATCACTTTTGAAGAAGTTAAAATTAACAATTTAGAAAATATTTGGCAATATCCAATGCCAAAGAAACACTATGAAGGCATTGCTATTAAGGATTTAGGTGAATCCAAGCAAGTTCGTGAAAATCCTGTTGGCTTAGGGCCATTTAAAGTGAAGAAGGTTGTTGATGGAGAGTATTCTGAATTAGAGCGTTTTGATGATTACTGGAAAGGTAAACCACAGCTTGATGGAGTAATTGTAAAGGTAATTGATCCGTCGTTAGCTGCTGGTGCGTTCCAAAACGGCGAAATTGATATCATGGATATTAGACCGCAATCGGTAAAAGAGCTTTCAGCATTAGATAATGTTCGTATCGAAGAAACGCCAGGAGTAAGCTACTCTTATATTGGGCTTCGATTTGGTCACCGAGATAAAGCTGCACTTACAAATGTAGCAGACTTTGATAAATTCAAATCAAAAGAATTACGTCAAGCATTATTGTATGCAATTAACCGTCCAGCAATGATCGATGCTTTCTTAGAAGGAAAAGCTGAAGTTGCGAATACTGTTATTCCACGTACTTTCTGGATTGCTGCTGAAGAATCTGAATTAAACCAATACGAATTTAATCAAGATAAGGCTAAAGAGCTTCTAAAATCTGCAGGTTATGTAGATAAAGATGGAGATGGATTTGTAGAAGATCCACAAGGGCAGCCATTCAAAATTTCATTTGGTCACTATGCAGGGCCTGCTGCTTTCGAAGGTCGTTCACAAGCGATTATTCAAGCATGGAATGATATTGGTGTGAAAACAGAATTAGCAACAGGTACTTTAATTGAGTTCAACTTATATAATGAAATGAAAAATAATGATGATGCGGCATTAGAGGCATTCTTCGGTTCTTGGAGTACAGGTGCTGACCCTGATCCATCAGGTTTATGGGCTAATGATGCAGAGTGGAATTATGGTCGTTGGGTAGACGCTGAAAACAAAAGACTATTAAAAGAAGGCTTAAGTGAAAAAGCATTCGAGAAAGAATACCGTAAAAATGTTTATGTTGAATGGCAAAAATATTTCAACGAAGAAATGCCAGCTCTTCCGTTATGGGAAAACTTAGATTTATATGGTATCAATAATCGCCTACAGGGTGTGCATATCAACGCTGTTGGTTTCCAAACAGATGTTCACAAATGGCACGTTGCAGAATAAGACACAGTTAAATTTTTTAGGGTCTATTAGTACCTTGTAAGCTAGCTATGTTCAAAAGAATTAAAAACTTACTAATACTAAGCCCCCTAGATTATAAGGGGGCTGCGATTAGTAAAATTTTATTTGATAAGGGGACGTCACATGCTTCAATACACACTTCGAAGACTACTCGGCATGATTCCATTGTTACTCCTTATTTCAGTAGTTGTGTTCTTCTTAGCAAAAATGATGCCAGGAGATCCGTTTGGGGGAGAAATTGATCCATCAAATACAAACCCACAATACATCGAAGAAATGAGAGAAAAATTAGGCTATAATGATCCAATTATCGTGCAATATGGAAGATGGGTTACTGATTTTGTTCAAGGGGACTTTGGAAAATCAACGGTCTATAAAAAACCTGTAATGGAAGTTATTACACAACGAATTCCTAATACAATATTTCTGGCCATAACGTCATTAATTTTCACGTATATTTTTGCTTTTATCATGGGCATGTATGCGGGGAGAAAACCTTATACACTCGGTGATAATGTAATTGCTTCCTATAATTATTTAGCATTAGCAATCCCTTCATTTGTAGCAGGAATTGTTGCCATTTATTTTTTCTCGTTTAAATTAGGCTGGTTCCCATTCAGCGGCTCAGTAGGTGTTGGGTTAGAGGAGGGAACATGGGCGTATTACCAAAGCAGGCTTCATCACGTGTTATTACCTGCCCTCGTTTTAGGATTAATGGGAACAGCTTCCTATACGCAATTTTTACGTAACGATATTATTGAAAATAGTAGAAAAGATTTTGTAAGGACAGCAAGAGCAAAAGGAACGAAAGAATCTAAAATTTATAATAAGCATATTTTAAGGAATTCGATTATTCCAATCGTTACATTTCTTGGTTTTGATATCGCCACTTTAATCAGTGGTGCGGTGATTACAGAAACGATTTTTACTTATCCGGGAATAGGTGCACTTTTCTTATCCTCCGTGGGTAGTAGAGATTATGCAGTAATGATGTCGATAACTATGTTACTTTCATTCTTAACACTTTTTGGGAATTTAATAGCAGATTTATTATATGGTGTAGTAGATCCGCGAATTAGACTAGATTAAGGAGGGGAAATATGTGGAGATCGTAACAAATCAAGAAGTTTCAGCATCAAAAACGCCAAATAAAAGCCCCTCTCCATGGGTGATTGCAAGAAGAAAGTTCGTGAAAAATAAATTAGCGATGATTAGTCTTATTTTTTTAATAATCGTTATCATTCTGTCTTTTTTAGCACCCTATATAACGACAAAAGATATTGTCCGAATAGATTTCATGAAAATTAGCCAGCCGCCTTCTAGTGAGCATTGGCTTGGTACAGATACAAATGGACGTGATGTCTTTACACGGATGCTCTATGCCGGAAGGTCCTCATTAACAGTGGGCTTGGGATGTATGTTTTTTATTGTATTGATTGGGACAACTATGGGCTCAATATCAGGATATTTTGGGGGCAAATTAGATCGAATTTTAATGCGTTTTACTGATTTTGTCTTAATGTTCCCATTTTTAGTATTTGTTATCGTTTTAAATACGATTCTTGTAGGGAAAGTTTCAGGTTTATGGACGTTAATTTTTGTCATTTCGATTTTAAGCTGGGGGGGTGTTGCCCGGATTGTACGGAGTCGAATTCTTGCTGAAAAAGAAAATGAATATATTTTAGCTGCAAAATCTATTGGCTGTAAATCATCGAACATTATTATGAAACATTTATTACCAAACGTTGCTTCAACTATTATTGTACAGGCTACCTTATTAATGGCAGTAACGATTGTAGCAGAATCTGCTTTAAGTTTTTTAGGGTTTGGTGTCCCCGCAGATACGCCAAGCTGGGGGAATATGTTAGCTGAAGCTAGGAACTCTGATGTCCTAAGAGATAAAATTTGGATATGGATGCCACCTGCAATCGCTATTACATTAGTGATTTTATCAATAAACTTTATTGGTGAAGGCCTAAAAGATGCTATGAACCCTAAATCGAGAAGGTAAGCGATCTAGTTGATTACGTTAAATCACTCGCTAACGTTGTGATCTTTGTAATCACTAAAGGTATAGACACCTAAAAAAGTAATGAATAACTACTTTTTTAGGTGTCATATTTGTTTATTATTGATTTTGAAAACACAGAAGAATGCGCAATAATGGATAATCTCCTAGCAAGGACATGAAAAAATCCATCCAACAATAAATGTAGGATGGATAAGGTTACTATCTTTCGGCAATCCAAGTCTTTACAATGTCAGAAGTACCATAAACGTAATGTTGTTCGCCAACTTCATGATACGTTGCACTATCGTCTACTTCTGTATGCTGATAAGGAATACGTTGACGACGTTTTTCAGACATTGGGTCTGGCAGTGGAATAGCTGATAATAATGATTTTGTATATGGGTGCACGGGACGATTATAAATATCATCCGCTTTACCGATTTCCATGATTTTTCCGCGGTACATAACAGCGATACGATCGCTGATGTATTTTACCATAGATAAGTCATGGGCAATGAAAAGATAAGTTAAGCCACGTTCTTTTTGTAGTTGTTTTAATAAGTTAACAACTTGTGCTTGAATGGATACGTCAAGCGCTGAGATTGGTTCATCGGCGATGATAAACTTAGGGTCTAAGCTTAGAGCACGCGCGATTCCAATACGTTGGCGCTGACCACCTGAGAATTCGTGAGCATAACGGTTAGCGTGCTCTTTGTTTAAACCAACAGCTTCAAGCAGCTGGGTAATTTTTTCACGACGTTCTGCTTTGTTTTTGTAAAGGCCATGAATATCAAAACCTTCACTAATGATTTCACCGGCTGTCATACGTGGATTTAATGACGCGTATGGATCTTGGAAAATCATTTGCATTTGACGATTGAAATTCTTTAAATCGTTTTTAGATTTTTTACCATGAACGTTTTGACCGTCAAAGATAATTTCGCCATCTGTAATATCATATAGACGAATAATAGAGCGACCAGTCGTCGATTTACCGCAACCAGATTCACCAACAAGTCCAAGTGTTTCGCCTTCATATACATCGAAGCTTATGCCATCAACTGCTTTAATAGGGTTACTTGGAGATCCAAAGTGTTGCTTTAAGTTTTTAATTTCAAGTATTTTCTTTGCACCCGATTTAGTCATTGAATTGTCCCTCCTTCGCTAAAAAGCCCTCGATACGTTTAGCAACAGCATCTGGAAGTGGAATTTTTGGTGCATCAGGATGCAATAACCAAGTCTTAGCAAAATGTGTTTCACTCACTTGGAACATAGGAGGTTCTTGTTCATAGTCAATGGCCATTGCGAATTCATTACGAGCAGCAAACGCATCGCCCTTTGGAGGGTTGAGAAGATCTGGTGGTGAACCAGGAATCGTGCGTAATAGCTCATCAGTATCGTTATCTAAGTCTGGCATTGAACCAAGTAGACCCCATGTATATGGATGCTTAGGATTATAGAAAATATCATTAACAGTACCGTATTCGACGATTTGGCCTGCATACATAACTGCTACCCGGTCAGCAACATTGGCAACAACACCTAAATCGTGAGTAATGAAAATGATAGATGTTTTCGAATTTTTTTGGATTTCTTTCATTAACTCTAAAATTTGTGCTTGAATTGTTACGTCTAATGCTGTCGTTGGTTCGTCGGCAATTAGAAGCTTTGGATCAGCTGCAAGTGCGATGGCAATCACAACACGTTGACGCATACCGCCTGAAAATTCATGCGGGTATTGGTTATAACGTTTTTCAGGGAAGGGGATACCTACCTGCGTTAACAGTTCGATTGCACGTTTTTTAGCATCATCTTTTGATACTTTTTTATGTTGTAAAATAACTTCAGTTATTTGACGTCCGACCTTCATAGTTGGGTTTAAACTTGTCATAGGATCTTGGAATATCATTGCAATTTCATTTCCGCGTACTTTTGACATTTCTTTATCGCTTAAAGGAACTAAATCGCGACCGTTAAATAAAATTTGTCCTGACTCATAAATACCAGGTGGCTGTGGAATTAATTTCATTAAAGCGTTACTTGTAACACTCTTACCAGAACCAGATTCACCAACAATTGCGAGTGTTTCACCCTCTTTTAAGTCAAAGTTTACACCACGAACGGCATGAACAAGTCCTGCATACGTTTTAAAGTTTATTTTTAAATCTTTTACTTCTAAAATTGTTTTACTCATTTTCGGCCACCTCCTTATTTACGTAGTTTTGGATCTAATGCATCTCGTAAGCCGTCACCAACTGCGTTAAATGCAAAGATTGTTAGTGAAATGAACAATGCAGGGAATATTAAACGCCAAGGAGCATTGGCAATGGCTCCATTTCCTTCAGAAGCCATTGTTCCCCAAGAGGCTTGTGGAGCAGGAACTCCAAGTCCGAGATAACTTAGGAAAGACTCTGTAAAAATAGCAGATGGCACTGTTAATGTCATTGTTACTAAAATCGCACCAAGTGCATTTGGCACTAAATGTTTTAAAATTAAATGTCCTGTTCGTGCGCCCAGAGTTCGAGCGGCTAAAACATATTCTTGATTTTTAATAGATAATACTTCACCACGTACAATACGGGCCATACTGATCCAACCTGTAATGGATAATGCGATAATCATTGGCACAATACCTGGTTGTAATACTACTAAAAGTACGATTACAATTAAAAGGTAAGGAACCGCTGTTAAAACATCGGCAATACGCATCATAATATTATCAACACGACCGCCTGCTAAACCAGATATACTTCCCCAAAGTACGCCAATGATTAAGTCAATAATTGCAGCAGCAAACCCGATGAATAAAGAAATACGAGCACCAGCCCACACTCGAACGAAAATGTCTCGACCTAAATCATCTGTACCAAACCAAAATTCTGATGATGGTGGGGCATTAAAAGCACCTAATTGATCACTATAGTGATATTGCGAAAACATCGGCACAAATGTAGCCATTAAAACAATAACTATTAAAGCGATTAAACCAAAAATCGCCATTTTATTATGGGAAAAACGAATAAATACTTCCTTCCAAAAGGAGACAGATTTATCGGCTAATTTTTCAGTTGCTTCGTGATTTCCACCAACAATTTTAAACTTATCCTTTTCGATTTGTTGCTGTGTCATTACTTTTTCGCTCCTTTCAGTTTAATTCGCGGATCGATTACGCTATATAAGATATCTACAATGAATACCGCAAATAAAAGAATGATTGAGTAGAATACGGTTGTCCCCATAACAACTGTATAATCACGGTTCGTAATACTTTGTACAAAGTGTTTTCCTAAACCAGGAACCGCAAAAATTTGCTCTACAATGAAGCTACCTGTAACAACACCAGCCGTTAATGGACCTAAATATGTAACAACTGGTAAAAGGGCGTTCCGTAAAGTATGGCGGAAGACGACTGTCCATTTGCCTATACCTTTTGCACGAGCCATTTTTACATAATCGCTATTGTTTTGTTCAAGCATACTTGAACGTGTCAGTTTAGCGATAAAGCCCATATGCGAAAGTGCAATAGCTAAGGCTGGCAATATACTATAACTAAAGCCTTGCCATCCACTAATCGGGAATAACTGAAGTTTGTATGCAAGGAAATACTGCATGAGTCCAGCTAAAATGAAAGATGGAACGGAAATTCCGAGCACCGCAAAGGTCGTTGCCAAATAATCTGGAAACCTATTATGATAAAGCGCTGCAACTACACCGATTAATACACCAAATCCAATAGCTAGCAGCATAGCTTCAATCCCTAAAGTTAAAGATACCGGGAAGCCTTCTGCAATCATATCATTAGTAGAACGTGCTTTATATTTCATAGATTCACCGAAATCAAAAGTGGCCGCATCGATTAAATAATCTTTGTACTGAATATACCAAGGGTTATTTAATCCATACGTTTCGTTTAACTTTTCCTCTATTTGAGGAGGGAAATTACGTTCAGATGCAAATGGATTACCGGGAGCAAGACGCAATAAGAAAAACGTAGCCGTTACGATGACGAAAAGCGCGAGAAGTATATACATCAGCCTTTTCAAAATATATTTAATCACATAAAACTCCTCCTTCTATTTGTCAATTATCTGACAAATAAGTGCCTTCGTATTTTAAAAAGAGCTGACTCGTGCCGCAATGGCTACGAGGCAGCTCTACGCTTAGAGCTTAAAAAGAAATTGTTAACAGATTATTTAATCTTTACATATTTAAGGTGAATATCACCTGTTGGATTTCGATCTAAGTTTTCTATACCTTCTTTAACTACAGATAAGTGAGTGTAGTAGTAAATAGGTGCAACTGGTAATTCTGTCATAGCAATTGCTTCAGCTTGTTTTAAATAATCAAGGCGTTTAGCTTCGTCTACCTCAGCAACTGATTTGTTTAATAAATCTTTGTATTGAGCATTTTCCCAGCCTGTTTGGTTGTTACCGTTTTTAGCAGTATCGTACATTTCAAGGAATGTATATGCGTCTATATAGTCAGCTACCCAGCCCATACGACCTACTTGATAGTCACCAGTTTTTAATTTTTCTAAATAAACTTGCCATTCAGAATTGTCTAACTGAGATGAAATACCAAGTTTTTTGCTCCATTCTTCTTGAATAAATTGAGCGATTGCTGCATGGCCTTCAGAAGTGTTATATGAAATGTTAACTTTAATATCTTTAGGATCCTTAATATTAAGTTCTTTCATCCCAGCTTCAAGAGCAGCTTTTGCTCCATCAACATCATTATCTTTGAAGAAACCACGGTCTTCTTCAAATCCAGGAACTGTTAACGGAACCATACCTAGAGCCGGTTTTTGCTCACCTTTAGTTACGTTGTCAATTAATTTTTGACGATCGATTGCTAGAGTAAGAGCTTTACGGATATTTGCATTAGACATAATTTTATCTTTTGTATTGAATTTATACCAATAGATACTTGCTTCGTCCTTGATTTTTAAAGAACCATCTTTTTTGAAGCCATCAATTGCATTAAGATCTACTGTTTGGAATGGTGCACCGATAAAGTCAAGCTCACCGCCTTTAAACTTAGTAGCAACAGTTGCTTCTTTTTCAACCATAGAAATATTTACAGTATCAACATCAACATTTGATGCATCCCAATAATCTTCATTCTTTGTAAGAACGATAGAAGCGCTATGCTTCCAATCGCTAAATTTATAAGCGCCATTTGTTACGAAATTTTCATCTGCTTCCGCGTACCATTCTGTATTAGCTTCAGCCACTTTTTGGTTAACTGGTAAATAAGTTTTGAATCCTGTTAATTCTAGGAAATAAGGAGTTGGGTTTTCTAAAGTTACGACTAAAGTTTTGTCATCTTCAGCTTTGATACCAACAGCATCAGCAGAACCGCCTCCTTCGTTGTATGCTTGAGCCCCTTTAATTGGATAGAAAATAGAAGCATACTGTGAAAGATTTTCTGGATTTAACGCCCATTTCCAAGCATATTCGAAGTCACCTGCTACAACTGCATCGCCATTTGACCATTTTGCATCACGTAATTTGAAAGTATAAGTCTTTTTATCATCACTTATAGACCAATCCTCAGCCATACCTTTAGTAGGGTTACCTTCAGTGTCTACAACAACTAGACCTTCAAAAACGTTAGTTAAGATTGCACTAGATGTAGTATCCGATGCAAGTCCTGGGTGTAAATTTGGTGGTTCTGAAGTAATTGCTAAGTTAATTTCTTTAGCTTTTGAACCAGAATCTTTTTTGCCGTCTGAAGATGAAGAATTATCAGACGAATCACCACCGAAGCCACATGCAGCTAGTACTAATGAAAAGACTGCAAGGACTGTTAATAATAAAAACTTTTTGTTTTTATTCATGTGAATCCCCCTTATACAATTTTTAAGCCTTTTGTGAAGCTCCTATTTAATATACCAAAAAAGTCATTGTGTACAAAATAAAAAAGATTCAAATTTATATAGTATTATCTGACATTGAATAGAATAATAATTTTCTTCGATTTACCACTTTAATAGACGAAAGTGGTTAAATGATGGAAATTTGATATATTCTAACTTTATATATCAAAAATAAAATAAAAACGAAAAAATGACTTACTATACGGAAAATTCCTATTTTTTTGATAATATTATCGCTATTTTAAAAATGAATCAAAAGTCACGGTTGTAATACCTTTAGGAATTTATATAGTTTTGTAGAAAATCTTTGTAAAACTAAGTTTTTTGGTTTTATTTTAACAAAATTTCTTGTAATATCTTATCGAAAAACATGAATAATATTATCTATTAATGATATATAAGAATCTTGTTTTGTATTTATCTAGGATTATCCAGTAGAAGAGCAAAAAAAGAAGAAGTAGAGTAAATGTATGAAAAAATGTACCTTTATTAAGGAATAATTGCATTATGTTTTAGTCGAAATATATTTTTTTGAAATAATATACACATTACTTGAATATACAACAGAAAAATCATTGTATTTTATCAATAAAATAAGAAGCTTCAGAGCATAACATCTTAAACAAGAAAACCACAATCCAAGCAGAATAAAGGGTCATTAATCGTTGGAATCCGTTCGACAATACGAACAATAATTGATTAATATAAGTAGCCATGACAGAATTCTTCTAATTGGTGAGCATCTCGACATAGAGCACATATTTCGAATAACGCGAGGCTTGGCTTACGAAACAAGTGGAAATCGAAGCCAATCTGTCGACTTATGAAAAAGAAATCAGGCATCAACTCGATACAGCACTGGAGACATTGTAGCATCAAAAAGAATAGTGATGGCAAAAATACGTTTTGATTTAGCTTTAAAGGGCATCTCGCGGTGACAACTAAGAGTCAATATATCGTTGGACGCCTCAAGACATCTGCTTTGCTAATTTGTCGGAAAGTAAAGCAGTGATTCTCTTTTAAAGGAAGTAGAAGACTTATTTCCAAAACAATTTGCGCCCCCTATTTTGGATACTTGGTATGTTTATGAACCCATTTACCGTTAACTACACAAATATCAAATGCGTGCAGTCATTCCTTATAATGTCCGCAATGAAGGTGAGTATCTTGTATTTGATGAGCATTTCAGCCCTATATATGTACGTGAACACAGATACTGTTATGATAGCTTCGATGAAAAGTACCAATCATTAAAATTCACAAGGCCAAAGGAATGTATAACCTGTCCGTTACGTGATAGTTTCCTTAAAGTTTTTCAAAATCAAATGTGATACGATTTACGAAAACTCACGTATCCAGTACGTGGCTCTGAACTTTGGAAACAGCTGAATAAAGAACGTACAACCTTTTAGAGTGTGTCAATGTATACCTAAAGTAATTTTTTTAATTAAATAAACAATATTCTTTAAAAAACAGGAAGAAAAGTGAAACTTCATTTCAACGTGGTGACGATTATTTATAATGTCTGTATGTTAGCGGTAGATCGTCAAATATTTTATTACATGCGCAAACTCTAGGAGCATAATTTTAAAAAAACATAAATTTTCTTGATAGGAGCTGTCTTAGCTCTTGAAAATTTTGATTTATGAAATTGATCAATAATTAATAAAGTTTTCAAATTGATCACTCCTCTTAATTATCCCCTAATGAAACTAATTAAATTATAAAAAAACTAAATATTTACAAAAGTATATTTTTTTAGAGAAATATAAAAGTTTTCAAATTTTGCATCTGATATTAAACCTAATTTGCAGAATTAATATAATATATATTTATATATATTTGCCGAATAAGAGAAATAATGTAAAATAATACCCAGGAAGGAGGGGGTTAAATTGACTAATGCAAAACATGGTAAGGTAGTAAGTACAAATTACATGAGTTCTAAATTTGGAGAAGGAGTAATCCTTGACCCAATTAGAACTGCAAATGACCAGGGTGGTGGTGTAAATCTAACTAATTGTTTTATTTGTATCTGTGGAGGTCCAGGTTCTGGCGGTTGTGGTTCATCAAATAAAATCCAAGTCAATCGATAGTCTAGGAATAAGTGATGAGCATTTGTAATGCTTATCTCTAATTTGATTTAGAAGAGAAATTAAGAAGAGAAATTAATTAATATATAAATTCTAAATTGGTCGTCAGAAGTTTTAGTAATTTAATGTATTTTTCCACAGGAATTAAAAGTTTTCAAATTTATTTTCTAAATCTATAAATCCTCTAAAACAATAAATATATAAATATTTACAGAAATACAATAATAATGTAAAGTGAAATTATACTTAGAAAGGAGGAGTTAAAATGACTAATGCGAAACATGGTAAGTTAGTGAGTTCAAATTTCATGAATTCTAAATTTGGAGAAGGAGTAATCCTTGAACCGATTAGAACTGCAAATGAGAGTTCTGCTGGTGGTGGTTGTCAGTGCGGAACTGGATGTGCATGCATTGGAAGCCCTGGTCCAGGCGGTATGTGTGCAGCTACAAAAACTTGTGGGCAAACAGGTGGTTGTGGTTCATCAAACAAAATCAAAGTCTACCGATAATCTTTCCTTAAGAGATGAGCATTTGTAAATGCTTATCTCTCTATTAATTTAGAAAAGAGTATATATAGGCATAAATTGGATCTTCAACTTGTTGCCTAGTGATATTAACTTAGCAATATAGTGCAGAGACCATTAATTCGTATAACGTAAAACATCAATATTTATTATAATGTTGTCTACGTTCGATGTTAGCGTGCCGTTATAGCAATCAACCTTAAAAGGGTTGTTAATGTTTTTATGCAGTTATTTAACAACTTTGTTTATCTTATCTAATTTCTTATTAAAAACATATGAGGAGTATTAAAATGAGAGAATCGCATTTATTGGAAAAAGAAGAAATGTTTATTATTAACAAATTTATAATGTATCCATTTAAAGAATCTTTGATAATACAGACACCTACAGGAATAATAAAAGTTTCTGACACTAGAATGATAGAAATAATAAAAGATTGGGATATAAATTCAGTACAAAAATACACAAAAAGTGAATTTAAGTATTTATTTGAAGAAGAAACTGAAGATGCTTTAAGTTTTTTGGAAAGTTATCAGATAATTGAAAAAGAAAGGAAAAATGAAGTTAATATTAAGGGCATAACGATAATATCAGAAGAAGATTTTGTTGGTGAAATATTATTAGAAAGATTAACTAATCAATATCAAAATAGACTTTCTATAAAGACTGTATCGCAAAATGATTTTAGTAGAGAATTGTTTGAAGATCAATTTATTATTTATATTCAAACAAGATATGATAAAAAAAGAGTTAAAGAGTTTATGGGAATCCAAAGGGAATTAAATAATTCAGTAACTTTGATGGGATATACATATTCAACTAATTTTTATTTAGATTGCTTATATGATCCTAAATGGAAACTACCTTGTCATAATTGTCATGTAGGGCATATTCAATCTAATTTTTACTCAGAAGAAGAAAATGAAATGAGTTATCAAATGATGGTTGAACTGCTTTACCAAGAGTCGGATGACGCCTTCATAAGAGGAATTCCATTAACTTCTATACAAGAAATGAATATAGCTTGTTTAATTTTAAATAAGGTTATAGGATATCTTGGCGACTTAAATGAATTATCTATTCATCCACAAGATATAAATAAGAGTACAATGTTGAATTTAAAAACATTAAAAAAATATGAAGATACAGCTATTTTTTGGGAAATGTGTGATTGCTATGAAGAATAAAGAATATAATGAAAAGATTTTTGAAAGAGTAAATAATTTTAAACGGATGGAAAGATTGCAAGATTTTATAATATCAAATAGAGAATTAAATGAAATAATCAAATTACACCAAACTACTACGTGGGAACGTCCATTTAAAAACAAAATATTTTCTGATGAGCTTTTACATTGGCTGTCTTTAGCAGAAAATGTTTCTTCATACCCATTAGTAGTGGAAGAAACTGTTGAATTATCATCTCATTACACCGATCTACCTAAAAATAAAACAAGTCATAAACATTTTAATGATGACTACGCATTTGAATATAATCAATTTAGTAATATATTATTTAATTCATTTGGTAAAAGAGAAGATGGGCATAGAAATTATGCTTCAGCGGGAGGATTATATCCTATTACTCCTTTATTAATAGTAATTGATATAAAAAGTCTACCATTTTTAAAAGAGCCTGGAGTATATATATATGATTCATCTGATCACCAATTATTATTATTAACGAAATTTACTACTGAAAAAATTAATGCTTATAAGGATTGTCTCATGTTCGATGAGGATGAAGTACCTAAATTAGCTATGGCTTATATGGTTGATATAGGAAAATCTATTACGAAATATAAAAATAGAGGGTATAGACATGCTTTAATAGAAGTAGGCTTAATGGCACAGAGTTTTAGAAATGAACTATGGAAATACGATAATTTAGGTGAATGCTGTTGGTCTGGTTTTAACGACAATAGGCTAGCGTTTAATCTAGGTCTTAGTCCGAGATTAGCCCCTATAATAATGATGCAGTGGTTTGGGGCAGTCAGATGATATTTATAACTGAGGTCGGAAAAAGATTTGGGATAACAAAAAAGAAGTTTATCAATGAACTAATGCATGAATCCGTTTCTAAAATTGGTGCAATTGTTAACAATGGTTATAAATCCCCGACAAATTGTGGTGGTGTTGCAGAAAATAAAAGAGTAGCTCAAATAAAAGGTTTAGCTGAATCAATAGAAAGAAGAGCTTTAGCAATAAATAATTACGAAGAATGTTCTACTGTTCAAGCATTCGATTTAATAAATAAAAGAGTAGAAGAGGTTAAGAATTCATCTATTAGATATAGTTTAATAGAGCCGTATGTTGATACAACGGGGACAGCAGCACATGTAAATAGTAATTTAGCGATATCTAATGCAGTTTCTGAACTTTTAGAAAAAAATGCTGTTTTTTTGTTTTGGTACGGTGAAAGAGGAATAAAGTTTGAAAGTAGTTTTAAAACAGTTTATACGACTTATCTTGAAAAGCAAGGATATGAAGTTCATTTTTTTTTAATAAAGGAGTTTTTGCCTCTTAAAATTGTAATAACATTAGCTGTTTCTTCTGATAATCCATTGAAATACAAATTTGGTTTAGGTTCAGCTTTACTATTAAATGATGCAATTATGAAATCTACCTCCGAGGCGTATTTATTAGGGAACTATTACGAGACATTATTATATAATTTTTTAAAGGGGTATAGTAATTCGGAAGAACTGTATAAATTTTCTGATGAACATACATTGCATCATATTTTAAACTTAATAAAAGTACCAACTATAAAACAAAAAAATATTTTTATAAAAGAAGATATCACAAATTATGAAGAATTATATAGTATGTTGCCTTTTTGGATAGAACAATTATTAATTTGTATTTTACCTCAAAAAATTAGTGATAAATTCATAGTCGTTAAAGCCGTTTCGAACCAATTGTATAACCATATTCCTAAAAAGGAATATATAAATTTAAATAAACTAATAAATAAGAAAACTATTAATCTTACTCTGGATGAATTTGAAATTATACCAGATTGTCCTATAGTCTAAGGAGTGTACTATATGAAATTAAATGAATCCCCCTTTTTATTAAGAAATTTTTCTGTAAAAAGCAAATTATTCTTAGATTCTTATGTATATGCTCAAATGTATACTATTACAGATGCTGCCAAGGGATTTGGACTTAGATATAATAAAATTTCTGCAATTAAGGCGGGACTTGGTGAACACATTGAGAGGGTTTGTGCTGTTTCCAATTTCACAAAACAAGAAGTTATCAATTCATATCCAGTAATAGATTGTTTTAACTTACTTACGGGTGAATGTGCAAAAGTACAAGCAGATAAAATATTTCTAAACTTTGATTTACCAATGTTTAAGGATGTAGATACAAATAATCATTTCAATGACTCTTGTGGACTTGCTTCCCATATAACAAGTATGGAAGCTATAGAAGGTGGTTTAAAAGAGTTTATAGAACGTCAATCATTAGTTACAAATTGGTTGACTAGAAGTCCTGGTGAAAAAGTTTCTTTTCCACTACTGAAGGAAAAAAGTTCACAAAATATAAAATTGCTAAACATGATAAAACTTGCCGAAAATATGTCAGATGCGATTTTTTCTTTTAATATCTCTTTAATAGAAGGCATATATGTTATTTTAACTATTGGTACTAAGGGTATTGCTTTTTCATCAGGAGTCGGGACAGATAGTCTTTTAGAAAAAGCAATTGAAAATAGTTTGAATGAATATTTAATGATTTTAGAATCAAGTCTTATTAAAGAACAAATAAATCTCAAGGGAAGTACTGACAAATATGCTGTGAATTTCTACTCTCTAACAGGTAAAGAGTTTTTGGAATCCTTTAAATATCTATTAGAAGGGGAAGATAGACTATCAGAACTATCTTATTCTTCAAAAAAAAATAATATGGAGAACTGGATTTTAAATTTAAATAAAAAATATGGATTAAATATATTTGCTTGTTATTTACCACATCCAATAAAACAAATAAATTCAAAAGTCGTAAAAATATTTTCGCCAGAGGGTTTTCCTCATATTGATACAGAATTATTCGATCCGGAAGAATTTGAAATTTCTAAACACTTAATCGGGAAGAATTTTTATAATAAATATAAATCTATACCGTTTGCATAAAGCTCTGTATCTATGATTTACCTTTATGAAAAAATTATCATTTACATTTTATGTAATGTGTATATTGAATTATTCGCTCTTTTGATATGGATAAGTTTTATATCTATTTCCAAAGAGTGATTTTTTAATTTCATTTATTGAATTAGTGATGCTTAAATAAAGTTAGATAAAGTTAAATTAAAATTTATCAAGAAGGTAAAATAAAAAATGAATCGATAAACTCGATAAATAATGAATTCTAATAGAATTGGATAGTTCTTTAATAAAGGGCCATTATAGGAGAAAAATAATTATGCATATCAATGAATTTATAAAAAATAAACTATTTATTATTTTTATAATTTTGATTTTTGGTTTATTATCATTAGGTATTTATTTGTATATCCCTACTGCTAATAAAAATATTATTGATGAGGGAATCTATAGTGGAAATCAAAATAAACTATTAGTAACAGTAATTGTTTTATTTTTTAGCTTTGTTTTTTCAGAATTATTATTAGCATTAAAACAAGTGATTTTGACATATATAGAGAATTTATATAGTTTGTTTATTAGAATTAACATACATATGAAAGTAAGGAACTTAAAAGATATTGATCAATTCAGTAGTTCACAACTCATTTCACATCATATTAATGATGTGAATATTGCCAAGCAAAAAATTAGAAGAAAACTCGATAATATTATTAGTTCTATAGAAATTATAATTATTTGCTTAATTGTATCATTAATTAACTTAAAGTTTTTAATTATTGTCTTATTAATAATACCGATATATGCAATTTTGCCAAAAATACTTGGTGGTAAAATTACATCACAGTCAATATTAGTTCAAGAACGTTTAGCCAAAATAACTGACAGACTTACTAACAGTTATAGTATTTCAAAAGAAATAAGAATATATCAAAAAGAAAGTTGGGATTACGATAAAACAGAAGCCTCACTTCGAGAAATTATTAGACCTATAGTTAAATTAGATTTATTTTATAATCTATATGTTATAGGCAATATATTATATTCTGCATTCTTATGTCTAATATTTTATTTTGGTGCTATTTTAGTACAAGAAAATAAAATTACAATAGGTACTCTTTTCGCATTAACAACATATATTGGGTATGTTGCTAGGCCAATTCAATCTATAGTTCAAAATTTTGCACAACTTAAAACTATAGATGTCTCAGAAAAGAGAATAAAAGAAGTTCTAGAAAGTTCAACAATGCTAGATAATAGTTTATCTACTTCAAATCCAGAATATAACCAAATAGAATTTAATAATGTATATTTAACTGTGGGTAATTACCAGATATTAAAAGGTATATCTTTTGTTGTGAAAAAAGGAGAATTTTTAGGAATAACTGGAGTGAGTGGGAGTGGAAAGACTAGTATTCTAAATTTATTAGCAAAATTAGCTAGATCAACTAGTGGGGAAATTTTAATTAATAATACTAACATTGAATTGCTAAGTCACTCGGATTATTACAATAATTTAAAATTTGTTTTCCAAGATAGTAATTTTATTCAAGGAACATTAATTGAGAATATTTTTATAGATGAAACAGAAGTAGATAAAATAAGTTTATTAAAAGAATTATTAATAATCTTTGATCTTGAATTTTTATCAAATAATTTAAATTATTTGATAGAAAATGGTGGAACAAATCTTTCAGGTGGTCAAAAACAAAGGCTTAGTGTGATACGAGCATTATTGTGTAATCCATCTGTTTTATTATTAGATGAAGTTACAAGTGGATTAGATAGCGAAATGGCTATTAAAATTATAACTTATATAAAAGGAATGAGAAAAGATAAAATTACTATTCTTATTTCACATGATCCAAATATTATAAAATTGGTGAACAATGTAATGTTTGTAAACGATGGGGAAATAGAAAAGTATAATGAAAATAAACTTAACTTACAAACAATAATCTAGCTGTAATTATGGGCTTATTAAAAAAGGACATCGCTTCTTAAAAATAATACGTGGTCAAAATAAAAACTCCATGTTACCCAATAATCTTTTACCGTATTATCTCAAGTATCATGAACATTATTTGTCGTTTCCAAGATAATGAAAAAGTATCGTAATATCCTTCGTCCCCAACTCCAGTTACTGCATGATACACCAAATTGGGTGACTACCCGTTGTAATTGGTCTTGAGGCATTTATTTATGATTTAGCAAAGGGTAGCAGAATTACTTCTATCATTCATATATTTTTTAAAACTAGATTTTTTATTACTTACCGTTGTTTCCCTGAACTATTGGTAAACATGTATTGATCTGCTAAAACATCGATTAAATGTGAAACTGTAGAGCTAATAAATGAAAAAGAAACAGTAAATACGATTACTTTTATAGGGAATATTTTAAAGATAAACAAATCAATATTATGAACCTAAATTATTCACCAGAATCTAAAATTCCCTGATCTAGGTGTAATAAAATTTCCTCGGATGATAAAACAAATTCATTGATTTTGAAGGTTTTTATAATCATCATCATCCATCATCAGGTATACTAATATAAACTAACTAAATTTTAAAAATCCATTAATAAAGCAGTGCATTTCGATTAAAGAAATGCACTGCTTAAATGGTTACATCTTAAATTGATTTATTTGACTTTGTAAATCTAAAGACTTTTCACTTAAATCTGTAGCAACAAAGTTCACTTGTTGCATTGTATCGACTTGTTCTTTCATTGCATCAGCAACAATTTGGGTATGTGCGGCACTTGTAGAAGCTCCATGTGCGATTTCAGCAACTGACGCAGCCACTTGTTCGGCACTTGCGGAAATTTCTTCCGACGTGGCCGAGATATCTTCGATTTGATCTGTCATTGTGCCAATCGCCGTAACAATTGAAACAAAAGCTTGACCAGCATTGCCAATAATCCTCACGCCATCTGTTACAGAATGGAGACCGTCTATTACTGCATTTTCTACATTTTGCGTATCATGTTGAATATCTTGTGTCAAAGCTACAATCTGATTAGCTGATTGCTTCGACTCTTCAGCTAATTTACGGACTTCGTCTGCTACGACAGCGAAGCCTTTACCATGTTCACCGGCACGTGCTGCTTCGATTGCTGCATTAAGCGCCAGTAAATTTGTCTGATCGGTAATAGCAGTAATCACTTCTGTAATATTGCTTATTTCTTCCGATTGCTTACTCAGTTTTTGCACGAGATTATTAATAATTTGCGTAGAATCATAAATTACGTTCATTTGTTGCTTAGCTTCTTCTATCGCTTTGTTACCAGTATTTGCCACTTCTGATGTTTCAACTGCACTAGCGTGAAGTTGTTGGGTTGCCTCAGCGATACGTTGTACACCTGTTGCGGTTTCATCCATTGCATGTGCACATTCATTGGCTGCTGTTGTAGCAAAGCTCGCGGTTTCGGCTGTTTCATTAATACGTACATTAACCTCATCGGTTGTAGCAGCGATTTCTTCTGTAGAAGCAGTTAATTCTTCGGCAGAAGCAGATAAATGCTCTGAATTATCCTGGATATTTGTTAATAGGCTACGTAAATTACCTTTCATGGCATTAAAAGCAACAGCGAGTTGCCCAATTTCGTCTTTTGATTGAAAAGAAATGTCTTGCTGATTTAACTCACCGTTCGCGATATTGTTGGCAGCTGCTACAACTGTTTTTAAAGGACGAGAAATCGTACGTTGCACATAAAAGACAAGGAATACGCCAAGCACCACACCGATTATAAGTGCGACAACAGAAATTATTTGAGAATTTTTTACTGCCTGTTTAGATTCTTCAGATACCTTAGTTAATTGATTTTTTTGGTATTCTACAATTTTATCTGAAACTTCTAATAGTCCTTTGTTTGCTAGTTGAGCACCGCCATTTACAACCTGTAAAGCTTCATCTAATTTACCATCATCATGTAGATTAATGGCCTGATCAGCCGCTTCGTTAAAGGTATCATTGTATGTATTTAGTTCTTTTGCAAATGCATCCATCTTAGCAGAATCAGATTTTTCCATCATCTCAGCAACATGTTTATCCAGCATACTTGAGTAATTTTCAAAGCTTTCTTTATTGTTAACTGTATCCTCAATTAACATTGCACGAATGAATAGGCCTTGCATGGCTAGCTCAAATTGAATATTATCGGCTAACTCCACCAAGGCCACTCGGTTATCTAATGCGTTTTCTACCTTTTTTTCAATATTGGAAAATAGAAAAAACATTATAAGTAAAGAAATAAATAAAGTGAGTATAATCGAGAAAAAACCAAAGCTTAATTTTTTGCCTACAGTCATAGTGTGTTCGCCCTTTCAGAATTGCTGTTTAGAATTTTTATATACTTAAATTTAGCTTTTGAGAAGAGGTGAAGTCAATAATGGTAGGCATAAACAGTGCAGATTATTCACAAGTTTTTTTCCGCTTAATGACAAATAGGGAACAACGACTGAAGAAATCTTAAGGAAATCTTTTTTTTTTATAGTCATGTAGTGCTGATTACATAGGTGTTAGTTAAAAAGAAAAATACGATGCAAAATGCATCGTATTCTAACACTTTAAGACTGCTTTTTTAACTGTAAAATGACAGTTTCATCTGGATCTATGAATAGTGTCTTTTGTTCAAAATAAATAACAAAACCAGGTTTTGAACCATTTGGTTTTTTCACTTGCTTGATTTCTGTGTAATCTACTGGGACAGAAGAGGAGTCACGAGCTTTTGAAAAGTAGGCTGCTAGTGTTGCCGCTTCTCGTAAAGTCGTATCATCTGGGTCACTAGCATGTATGACGACATGAGAGCCTGGTATATCTTTTGTATGCAGCCAAATTTCTGTACGTTTAGCAATTTTAAATGTAAGCATATCATTTTGCTTATTATTTTTTCCTACAGATATCGGAACACCTGTAGATGACATATAACGTTCGGGTTCTGGCTTCGATTGTTTTTTCTTTTTCTTAGCGTGACGCAATTTTAAATAACCTTGTTCTGCTAATTCCTCACGTATTTCTTCAATATCTCCAGGAGAAGCTTGTTGAACTTGCTGTGCAAGCATTTCAAAATACGCAATCTCTTCTTTGGTTTTCTCCAATTGTTCCTTTACCATGATGAGTGCATTTTTTGCTTTCGTATATTTTGTATAATAACTTTGGGCATTTTCTATAGGTGTTCTACGCTCACTCACGGGAATGGTAATTTGTTCAGCAGTTTCACTGTAATAGTTTGTGACTGTTACTTCCTTTACGCCTTTTTCAAAGGCATATATATTAGCCATTAGTAGTTCACCGTACAATTGGAATTGATCTAGTTTTGAAGCACGGTCATAATCTTTATTTAATTTCTTCGTTTTTAACGTTAACTTATCAATTTCATTTTGTAGCCAACGTTCTAAATCTCCTGCTTGTTGTTTAACGCGATCACGTTCTGCACGTGCAAAGAAAACACGGTCTAATAGTTCGTGTAGATTAGGGTAAGTCGTCACCTCGCCCTGCAAATGTGTTAATGCAATAGGGGAGTAAAAAGTTTTATTATTTGCAAGTACATACATTGGCTCATTCCCACCATCATTAAATGATGACATAAACTCCTTGAAGCACGTTACGATATTTGGTGATGTTGGCATTCGGAATAATAATTCCTCTGCATGCAACGGAGAGAAGCCTACAAATTGTGAAACGACATCCTTTGCTACGATCTGTTCAGAGAAAAATTCGATTAATTGTTCGTCCGTTACGGTTAAAGGATTCCATTTGTCTTGTGCGGGTGGTGCGATATATGGCTGCCCAGGTAATACTGTTCGGAAACTATTCACTGCAGGAGATAAATGTTTTAAACTATCGATAATTTTCTTCTGTTCTTTATCAATTAATAACAGATTACTATGACGGCCCATAATTTCTGCATGTAGTTCACGTACAATAGGGTCCCCAATTTCATTTTTACTTTCAATTTCTACTATAATAATGCGATCAAAACCATGCTGTTTAATAGAAGAAATAAAACCGCCTTCAAGATGCTTACGCAAAAGCATGCAAAACATAGGAGGTTCCGCAGGATTTTCTATCGTCTGCTCTGTAAGGTGGATACGTGCATAGGATGGATGAATAGAAAACAATAATTTATGATTTCCTCCATTCGCACGGATTTGTAAGACAACCTCTTGAGCGTTCGGTTGATGTATTTTAGTTATGCGCCCCGTCACTAATTGCTGTAGGTCGTCTGTCATCGAATAAGTAAATAAACCATCAAATGCCATATGAATTCCTCTTTCCAACAATGCAAGGCATCATTGTATTTCTTTTGTAATTTGTTATTGGCGCATGGCACACTACGATAGCTGTTTGCTTCCTTGGGCAAGCTAGTGCTGTCCTATCGTGTTCGCAAGTAACCGTCGCGTGCAACCTTTCCAGCGCAAAAGGCGACGTGCCCGGGAAAACAGGGCACAAATGCTCTTTTCGTATGTTTATCATAGCATTTTTTAGGTGAATATTAAATTATAGCTTCAAATGTGATAGAATTACCTTTTGCTCTATCTTCATTCAGCAAATTTTTTTTGTAGCGAAAGCAAAGCGTCAGCTACAGAAGACTCTCACCTCTAAAGGTGGTGAGATGAATGCGGATGTGGTTCCTTTTCAGTGGGTGTCCAAACGCCTGCTGAAATAGAGGAACTCAGTCTAAGAACGCCACGTCCTGTGGCAACGACTGAGTGACCACCAACCGTGTTGGCCCAGAGCCTCCTGCGGATGTCACGGATTTTGAAAGGAATGAATTGTGCCCGCACAATTCAAAATCTAGACGCATTGTTTATCTGTGCGAAAGCGAAGCGACAGCAACAATTACGCCAAGGCGAAATTGATCTAATTTTTTATGGTGAGACGTCATAAATGACAGAGCTTATGTTATAATAATCCCAGTATGCAAAGAAAGGTGTGACGAACCTTGGTGCGTAGTATGACTGGTTTTGGCAGAGGTGTCACAACAACAAGAGACTTTCAATTAACCGTAGAAATGCGCTCGGTCAACCATCGTTTTTTAGAAACTCATGCGAAATTTCCAAAAGAATGGCTTGAAGCAGAGATTTTTGCAAAAAAATTGATTACACAAGCTTTGTCACGCGGCAAAATTGACGTGATGGTGTATGTGAAGGACTTGGAAAACGTCGAGCAATCTATTGAAATTAATTGGTCATTAATTGAAGCGTATCGTAAGGCAAAAGAACAATTAGCAAGTAAAGTACCACTTGAAGAGAAATGGACGATGCAAGAGCTATTATCGCTTGAGCAAGCACTAGTACAGGAAAAACCGCAGCTAACACCAGAGGATCTACTTAGCGCTGTTGAAGAGGCAGTAACTGAAGCCATTAATCAACTAATACAAATGCGCGAACGCGAAGGGCAAGAGTTGCAAGAAGTCGTTTTACAATATAAAGAACAGTTAATGGAACAGGTGAACCAGATACGTTCATACGCCCCACTTGCTGTTGAAAAATATCGTACACGTTTATTGGAACGAATTGCAGAAGTAGCGAATGGAGCATTGTTAGAAGATCGTTTGTTTGCAGAAGTAGCGATATTTGCAGAACGTGTGGACATTAGCGAAGAATTAGACCGATTAGATAGCCACTTTGGACAGCTGGAAGAAACGTTACTAGAAACGATTTCGGTTGGACGAAAGTTAGACTTTTTAATGCAGGAAATACACCGCGAGATAAATACGATTGGTTCAAAAAACCAATCGACAGAAGCATCTGCGGCGGTTGTTCAGGCAAAAACAATTTTAGAAAAGATGCGTGAGCAAGTTCAAAATATCGAATAGTACGCTTGCATCTGTTATAAATTAAGGGAGACATAGAGAATAAATGATAAAAGAACGTGGATTATTAATTGTTCTGTCTGGCCCATCTGGTGTAGGTAAAGGGACAGTGCGAAAAGAATTATTTTCTCAGCCGAATACGAATTATGAGTATTCCATCTCGATGACAACACGAAATCCTCGCGAAGGTGAAGTAGATGGTGTAGACTATTTTTTCAAGACACGTGTTGAATTTGAAACGTTAATTGAACAAGGCGGCTTATTAGAACATGCCGAATTTGTAGGTAACTACTATGGTACACCGTTAACCTATGTAAATGAAACACTTGATGCAGGGCGTGATGTGTTTTTAGAAATCGAAGTGCAGGGTGCTGCGCAAATTCGTGAAAAAGCACCAGATGCCTTATTTATTTTCTTAGCACCACCAAGTTTAACGGAATTAAAAGATCGTTTAGTAGGTCGTGGGACAGAAACAGCAGATGTAATTGCGAAACGAATTGCAACCGCAAGCGAAGAACTTGAAATGATGAGTTTATATGATTATGTTGTTGAAAATGATGAAGTAACAAATGCCTGTGACCGCATTAATGCTATTATTAAAGCAGAACATTGTCGTAGAGAACGTGTTGAAAAAAGATATTTGTCAATGTTGAGAGGAGAATAAACCTATGTTATACCCATCAGTAGATGCCTTAAAAAAAGAAATTGATTCAAAGTATTCTTTAGTGAGCTTAGCTTCTAAACGCGCTCGCCAAATGCAAGAGGAAGATGGTACAGAGCGTTTACACAAATACGTGTCCTATAAATATGTCGGAAAAGCACTTGAAGAAGTGGCGGCAGGTGTACTTACGAAAGTATCACAAGACGAGTCGGCTGTGTACGAAGACGAAATCTAACTTTGATTCAACGGTTTTTCAATGCTACACAAACGGAAGCTAAGATAACCGCTCCAAAACAAAGAATAAGTGGGCGCGTAAATGTGAGACTAAGCCCCATTTATGCCCGAATAATGAACACATAACTTACCTAAGTTCAATGTTGTAACGAATGTGTGATTTGTATCCGGTGGACCTCAACAAATAATCGGTGGAGATGAAGTACTGTGAAATTGCGGTGTTAAGTCGTAACGTCTGCATCGTCCTCTGATTAAATTTTTACTTTATACAGAATGCCGAGAGCTCCCGAGGAATCCTCCTTTGGGAGCTTATCGTTTGAAAGGACGACATCGTATATGAATAAAAACATTTTACTTTGTGTTTCAGGAGGGATTGCTGTCTATAAAGCTGTAGCACTTGTTAGTAAGTTATCTCAGGCAGGTGCAAATGTGAAGGTGATCATGACAGCGTCGGCACGTCAATTTGTGAATCCATTGAGCTTTCAGGTCATGTCAAAAAATGATGTCTTTTTCGATACGTTTGATGAAAAGGACTCACATGTGATTGCCCATATCGATTTAGCTGATTGGGCAGATTTAATTTTAGTGGCACCTGCAACAGCAAATGTCATTGGTAAATTAGCGAATGGTATCGCTGATGACATGGTAACTACGACCTTACTGGCAACAACTGCCCCTGTGTGGATTGCACCAGCTATGAATGTACATATGTACGATCATCCGGCTGTCAAACGAAATTTGGCACAACTTGCGGCAGATGGCTATCAATTTATTGAACCGTCGGAAGGGTTTTTAGCATGTGGTTATGTCGGTAAAGGACGTTTAGAGGAGCCAGAAAAAATAACAGCGATTGTCAAAGATTTTTTTTCTCCTAAGTCAAAGCCACTTCTAAATAAAACAGTGCTCGTGACTGCTGGTGCTGTCTCTGTTTCAATGGATGCTCAACATGTTATTCGTACAAAAGCAAACGGTAAAATTGGACTGGCAATACTTGAAGAGGCAAGAACACTTGGGGCAACTGCTTTCCTTGTAGGTGAGAATGGGGCAACTGTGTACGATCTTATTGAAGAGATAGAACAATACAAAAAACAATATCCACATGCTTATTTCATTCATGCGGCCAATACACCTACTATTGAAGGTACGCCTAAATTGTCTGTTGAAGGGACAAGCGCAGTGATCTTTGGACAAGAGGTTATTGGTGAACCGATGCTGACTGTCGTATCACATGAGTGGATTGATTTTAGTGATGTAGCTGAAGTAAAAGGACACGTATTAGAATTGACAAATGCAGTGCAATTTGCAAAGGCTTTGTGGACATACGTATTACTGGGTGAGGACAAATGAGTTTTTCTGTTGCAGAGGTCATAGTCGATGTTCCAACTTATCATGTTGATCGACCATTTGACTATGAGGTACCTACAGAATGGGTGAAAGTGATTGAAGTGGGTAGTCGTGTGAAGGTACCGTTTGGACCAAGAAATGTTCTAGGTTTTGTAGTGGGGCTAAAAAATGACACGGATGTGCCAATAAATAAGATAAAGCCAATCTCTAATATTTTAGATATGGAGCCTGTGTTAACGGCTGAGATGCTTTCTTTAGCAAAGTGGCTGAAAAACGAAACAATATGTTATGAAATTGATGCTTTACAAGTAATGCTACCGTCCGCGCTCCGTGCAAAATATGAAAAAGTCGTCAACTTACAGGACGACCAAGCTATTTTGCCAGAACAAGTACAAGTGATTTTTGGTAAACGTCGACAGGTCAATTTTAAGGAGTTTGAAAAGGTTGGATTACTACCGCTGTTAAAGCAACTTATTGAAGGTCGTCTTGTGAAAATCGAAAATGTCGTTAAGCAGCAAGGGAATGTGAAAGAAGTTCGTATGGTGAAAATTACGGATGATATACAAATCCTAGATGTAGCGATGCAGGAAGCGACAAGAGCGGTAAAGCAACGTTCCCTTATAGATTGGATGCGTGGACATCTTGGTGAGGTGCTAAAGCCACAGCAAATTTATGAAGAAACAGGTGTATCCCCTGCGGTATTACAGTCTGTAGTTGACAAGGGTGCTGCTCGCTTTATCCAAGAAGAAGTTTACCGTGACCCTTTCACGAAGGATGTCACGCGCACTCATTCCTTAAGACTTACTGAGGAACAAGCTATCGCATTAAAGGCGATTAAAAAGTCTATGGAGGCACCAAGTGCCACAACCTTTTTACTACAGGGAGTAACCGGTAGTGGAAAAACAGAAATCTATTTGCAGGCGATACAAAAAGTATTAGATGAAGGCAAAGAAGCGATTATGCTAGTGCCTGAAATTTCTTTAACGCCACAAATGACGGAGCGTTTCCGTAGTCGCTTTGGTGAAATGGTCGCTGTGATGCATAGTGGATTATCTGTTGGGGAGAAGTACGATGAGTGGCGTAAAATTCAGCAAGGTAAAGTGAGTGTAGTCGTTGGCGCTCGTTCAGCCATATTTGCACCTTTTACTAATATAGGACTCATTATTCTAGATGAGGAGCATGAATCGACTTACAAGCAAGAGGATTCCCCACGTTATCATGCGAGGGACGTAGCGATTTGGCGTAGTGAGTATTACAAGTGCCCGGTTATTTTAGGTAGCGCAACACCCGCACTTGAATCTTTTGCTCGGGCTAAAAAAGGTGTTTATACACTATTAACATTGAAGCAGCGGGCTATGAAGCAAGCGTTACCGACTGTTTTTGTAGCAGATATGCGAGAGGAACTTCAAAAAGGAAATCGTTCAATGTTTTCTGAACAGCTTGTAGAAGGCATACGTATGAGACTTGAGCGAAAAGAGCAGATGGTGCTGTTTCTAAATCGTCGAGGTTACTCGTCATTTGTGCTTTGTCGTGATTGTGGTACGGTTGTACAGTGTCCGAACTGTGATATTTCACTGACCTATCATCGAACAACGGAAAAGCTGAAATGTCATTATTGTGGCTATGAAGAACATGTGCCCCAAATATGTCCACAATGTCAAAGTGAGCATATTCGTTATTTTGGCACGGGGACACAAAAAGTAGAGGAAGAAATATATAAGCTTTTTCCAGAGGCGAGATTATTACGGATGGATGTCGATACGACAAAGCATAAAGGTGCACATGAAGAGATTTTGCAAGCATTTGGGGAGGGACAGGCAGATATCTTGCTTGGCACGCAAATGATTGCCAAAGGGCTTGATTTTCCTAATATTACGCTTGTTGGTGTACTAAGTGCCGATACATCGCTGCATATACCAGATTATCGTGCAGCTGAACGCACATTCCAGCTATTAACTCAAGTAAGTGGAAGGGCTGGACGTCATGAAAAGCCCGGAGAAGTCATTATTCAGACGTATACACCTGAGCACTATGCGATTGAACTAGCGAAAACCCAAGATTACGAGCCTTTTTATGAACGAGAAATGTTCTTGCGACGTCGTTCAGGCTACCCACCGTATTATTTTGTGGCACTTGTACAAGTATCACACGAGGATGTGATGATGGCGGCTGAATATGCTGGACGAGCAGGTGATTGGCTTCGTGGCAATTTGTCGAATCAAGTAGCGATTATAGGCCCGACGGCTGCAAGTATTAGCCGTCTCCAAAATAGATATCGCTATCAATGTTTGATAAAATATAAAATTGAACCAAATCTAATTCCGGTACTGCAACGCTTGCTTGCGATGTATCGTGCGGAATGGGTTAAACAAGGTATCTTAATGACGGTAGATTTAGACCCGTCTACTATATAGAAAAGGCGAAAGAGCGCCTTAACTGCAGAAATGAGGAACGAAAATGGCGATTAAAAAAGTTATAGAGCATCCAGCAAATGTATTGTCAACACCATGTGCGGAAGTGACGGAAATTAATGAAGACATCATTACATTACTAGATGATTTATATGACACAATGGTGGAATATGATGGTGTTGGTATTGCTGCGCCACAAATTGATGTAGCGTTACGCGTAGCAATTGTAGAGCTTGGTGAGGAACGTGATGTATTAGAAATGATTAATCCAACTGTGATTGAAACAGATGGTGCCGAAGTAGATGTTGAGGGTTGTTTAAGCTTTCCTGGATTGTATGGTGAAGTTGAGCGTCCAGAATATGTGAAGATTGAAGCATGTGACCGAGAGGGACGTGTTTATGAGCTAGAAGCCGGTGGTTTCGATGCACGAGCAATTTTACATGAAATCGATCATCTAGATGGCGTACTTTTCGATTCAAAAATTCAACGCGTTTTGACAGAGGAAGAATTAGAAGCAATGTATGCTGAAGAGGAGGAATAATATGACGTCAATTATTTTTATGGGCACGCCTGAATTCTCCGCGCCAATATTACGTATGCTTCATGAAGAAGGCTATGACATCAAGGCTGTCGTTACACAACCTGACAGACCAGTTGGGCGTAAGCGTGTGCTAACGCCACCGCCAGTGAAAGTAACAGCAGTAGAGTTAGGTTTACCCGTTATTCAACCTGAAAAACTCCGTGGTTCGGAAGAATTACAGCAAATACTTGATTTACGACCAGATTTAGTTGTAACTGCAGCTTTTGGACAAATATTGCCGAAGAGCCTACTAGAAGCACCTTCACTAGGTTGCATAAACGTACATGCCTCACTTTTGCCGAAATATCGTGGTGGTGCACCAATCCATCAAGCAATTATCGATGGTGAAAAAGAAACAGGTGTCACAATTATGTATATGGTAGAAAAACTTGATGCAGGTGATATAATTTCACAAAAGGCCATTCCAATCGAAGAGGCTGACCATACAGGTGGATTTTTTGACAAGTTAAGCATTGTAGGACGAGATCTATTAAAGACTACACTTCCTTCTATTATAAATGGTACAAATACTCGTACAGTGCAAGATGAAAAACTGGTAACATTCGCAAGTAATATCTCGCGTGAACAGGAAAGAATTGATTGGACAAAGGATGCAACAACTTTATACAATCAAGTACGAGGACTTCATCCGTGGCCAGTTGCCTATACAACATTTGAAGAAGGAAGCTTTAAAATTTGGTGGGCACAGGTAGGCAAAACAAAGCACAATGAGACTCCTGGTTCAGTCGTTGCCATTTCAAAGGACAACTTCGAAGTTGCAGCTGGAAACGGGACAACACTTGCACTATATGATATACAACCAGCTGGTAAAAAACGCATGACAGCAGAGGATTATTTGCGTGGTACCGGTTCAAAATTACAGATCGGGGACCAGTTTGAATGAGTAAAAAAAGCGTAGTAATTTGGGATGGTAATGTGCGAGATGCCGCATTGTCTATTCTACTAGCAGTTGATAAAAACCAAGCATATAGTAACTTACTTTTACATGAAACGATTAAGCGACATAAAATTGAAGCAAAGGACCGTGCACTCTTAACAGAACTTACGTATGGGACGCTTCAATATAAAATGACGCTCGACTTCTATTTAGAGCCATTTATTCGTGGTAAATTAGATCACTGGGTACGATGGCTATTACGCTTATCTTTATACCAAATGCATTATTTAACACGTATTCCACCACATGCAGCAGTCAACGAAGCGGTAGAAATTGCAAAACGTCGTGGGCACCAAGGAATCGCTTCGACGGTCAATGGTATTTTACGTTCTATATTACGTCAAGGTGTCCGGTCTACAGCGGAAATTAAGGACCCTATTGAGCGTCTTGCAATTGAGACAAGCCATCCACATTGGCTAGTAGAGCGTTTTGTCGATAATTATGGTATGGAAGTAGCTACAGAAATGCTCCATGAAAATAATGTGCCACCTGTTCAAACGGTGCGTGTCAATACTACAAAGGTGACGATCAACCAAGCGATTGCCAGCTTAGATGCGGAAGGATTAACGGCAAAGCAAAGTGACATTATGCCTGAATGCTTACATGTGACAAATGGCCAGCCTGCTCGCACGCAAGCGTTCAAAGATGGGTTTATCACAATACAAGATGAAAGCTCAATGATACCAGCGAATGTTTTGAACCCAACTGCAGGAATGCGCGTTTTAGATATGTGTGCAGCACCTGGTGGAAAAACGACACATTTGGCCGAAAAAATGAATAATGAAGGTTCAATTTTAGCAACTGACCTTCATCCACATAAATTAGATTTAGTTGACCATAATACAGAACGTCTAGGCCTTGATATTGTGGAGACTGCACCGATTGATGGGCGTAAAGCGCCAGATTTTTTACAACTGGCATCATTTGACGCAATTTTAGTCGATGCACCTTGTAGTGGTTTAGGTGTTATGCGTCGTAAGCCAGATATTAAATATACGAAGCGTGAAGAAGATTTAGAAAATCTGCAAAAAATCCAATTAGCGCTATTGGATGCAGCGACTAAAGTATTGAAGCAAGACGGGAAACTTGTATACAGTACATGCACAGTCGACAAACAAGAAAACGAAGGCACAGTACAAGCCTTTTTGACAGAGCATCCAGAAATGGAAGCTATACAACTAGAATCTTTACCAACAAAATTAGCGGAAAAGCAGGCTAATGGCATGCTTCAAGTCTTCCCGCAAGACTTTGGTAGTGACGGTTTCTTCGTCGCCGCATTTCGTAAAAAAGGAGAATCCCAGTAATGCTGGATCAAGAGAAATTTAATGATCGTATTAACGACTTAGTTGAAGAAGTAGAAGATAAGCCCGTTCGACGCACGAAAAAGGAAAAGCCAAATTTAAAAGAATCTGTCTATTCATTACAACTGATGCAGCTTGAAGAATGGCTTAAGGACAATGAAGAAAAGCCATTCCGTGCAACACAAATTTTCGATTGGTTATATAATAAACGTGTTAAAACTTTTGAAGAAATGTCTAACCTATCAAAGGGATTACGTGAAAAGTTAGAGGCAAGTTTTTCCTTAACTACATTGTCAACAATTATTCAGCAAGAATCAAAAGATGGTACCATTAAGTTTTTATTTCAATTACAAGATGGCTACTCAATCGAAACTGTATTGATGCGTCATGAATATGGCAATTCAGTGTGTGTCACAACACAAGTAGGTTGTCGTATTGGTTGTACGTTCTGTGCTTCTACGTTAGGTGGACTAAAGCGTCATTTATTAGCAGGTGAAATAGTTGAACAGGTAGTTAAAGTACAACAAACGTTGGATGAAATAGGCGAACGTGTAAGTCATATCGTTATTATGGGTATTGGTGAACCATTCGATAATTATGATGCTATGATGAACTTCTTAAAAGTCATCAACCATGAAAAAAGCTTAAATATTGGAGCTCGACACATTACCGTATCGACATCAGGTATCGTGCCGAAAATTTATCAATTTGCGGATGAGCAATTACAAATTAACTTTGCTGTATCGCTACACGCACCAAACCAAGAGGCACGTCAAAAGTTAATGCCGATAGCACGTGCTTATAAATTAGAAGAATTAATGGAAGCTGTTCGCTACTATACAAAGAAAACAGGCCGACGTGTTAGTTTTGAGTACGGTTTAATGTCTGGTGAAAATGATTCAGTTGAAATTGCAGAAGAATTATCCGCACTAATAAAAGGAATTAAATGCCATGTGAACTTAATTCCTGTAAACTATGTACCAGAACGTGATTATGTTCGCACGTCTCGTAGTCAAATTTTTGCTTTTGAAAAAACATTGAAGAAGAATGGTATTAACGTAACAATCCGCCGAGAGCAAGGTTCTGATATAGCAGCTGCGTGTGGCCAATTACGTGCGCAAGAGAGATCTGAAGAGACGAGGTGACCAGTGATGAAATACACAGTCGAAAGTGATATTGGGTTAAAACGATCAATTAATGAAGACCGTGCTGCATTTTTTAAACGTCCAGATGGGCTAGCACTAGCACTTGTAGCGGATGGCATGGGTGGTCATAATGCTGGCGATGTAGCGAGTGATATGGCAATGAAACAGATGGAAACCGTTTTTTTACAGGCAGAGTCACATCATTTTGCATCAACAACAACAAAAAGAGAATGGTTATTACAGGCAGTAAAGCTGTTAAATACAAATATCTATGACTATTCTCTATCACATGAAGACTGTAAAGGAATGGGTACAACGTTTATTGCTGTGTTAATTGAAGGCTATCATTGCTTCATTGCACACGTTGGTGATAGTCGTGTGTATTATTTCTTTGATGATGGCGCACAACAAATAACAAGAGATCACTCATATGTTAATGTATTGGTAGAAAATGGTGAAATAAGTGAAGAGGAAGCGATGACGCATCCGAAGAAAAATTTCATCTTGAAAGCTATTGGGACTGAGGAAACTATTGAGCCAGACTTTTATGAAGTTGATTTAGCACCAGAATCGTATTTACTGGTTTGCTCTGACGGTTTAAGTAATAAACTTTCAGTGTATGAAATGGCATCTATTATTACTTATCCAGATGTAATGGAAGAAAAAGGACGAAAACTTGTGGAACTAGCAAATGCTAGCGGGGGGGAAGACAATATCTCCCTCGTATTACTCACAAGGCAAGATGAGGAGGTGTAAGTATGCTTGTAGGAAAACGAATTAGTGATCGCTATAAAATTTTGGAACTCATTGGTGGCGGAGGCATGTCCAATGTGTATTTGGCCCATGATGTGATTTTAAATCGTGATGTAGCGATTAAGGTATTACGCTATGATTTTACCAATGAGGATGAATTACATCGACGTTTTCAGCGTGAGGCGCTTTCAGTTACAAGTCTTACACATCCGAATATTGTGAGTATTTATGATGTAGGTGATGACGGAGATCTACATTATATTGTCATGGAGTATGTCCAAGGGAAGACATTAAAGCAGTACATACAGGAATTTGCACCGATTTCTCCAGCTAGATGTGTGCATATTATGAAGGAACTGACATCAGCCATTGCCAATGCCCATGAGAATCACATTATTCATCGTGATATTAAGCCACAAAACATCTTAATGGATGCGGAAGGTAATGTGAAAATTACGGATTTTGGAATTGCTATGACGCTAAGTGCTACATCCTTTACACAAACAAATTCTGTGCTTGGAACGGTGCATTATTTATCTCCAGAGCAGGCACGTGGCGGCACAGCAACGAATAAATCTGATATTTATGCGCTTGGCATTGTTTTATATGAATTATTAACTGGAGAATTGCCATTTTCAGGGGAATCTGCTGTTTCCATTGCACTTAAGCATTTGCAGACAGAGACACCATCAGTCCGCGCTTTTGATGCTACGATTCCACAAAGTTTAGAAAATGTTGTATTGAAAGCTACTGCGAAAGATGCATCGCATCGCTATGCAACTGTAGAAGAAATGCAGGAAGACTTAGAGACTGTTTTGGCCCCAACAAGAATCAATGAGCCAAAGTTTATGGCACCTTTCGATAATGATGTAACAAAGGCTATTCCGATTATAAAAGAACAATTTATTCGGAAGGACGAGGATTTAACAAAAACAAGGGCGATGGAACCCATCACTCAAACGATACCAGTAGCAAAAAAGCCAGTGGATAAAGTAAAGCCTGTTAAGCCAAAGACAAAGAAAAAGTGGCCAGTTATTGTGGGCGGACTTCTATTGACAGCAGTTGTTATATTCCTGTACGTATTATTCGCTACAGATTTATTTAGTCCGAAAAAAATAGCTGTACCTGATGTGGCCAATATGACTGTTGAAGAAGCTAAAAAAGAATTAGAAAAGTATGGCTTTGTTATTGGCGAGCAACAGGAACGAAACTCAGAAGAAATCGAAAAAGACAAAGTAATTGAAACGGATCCTGCAGAGGGCACGCTGCGTGTGAAAGATACTGAAATTGATCTAATCGTTAGTATAGGTGTGGCAAAATCACCAATGGAAAATTATATAGGTCAAAAAATTGATCAAGTTCAAGCTGTGGTAAAAGACAAATTTATGGATGTTCGAATAGATTATGTGCATTCAGCTGAAGAACCAGGCCGTATTATAGACCAGGATCCGGTAGCAAATTCTGAAATTGTTCCAAATGAAACAAACGTCGTTTTTACTGTGAGCCAGGGTAAAAAACCAATTTCAGTTCGGAGTGTAGTGGGATACTCGAGAACAGATTTAGATAACTATGTAAATTCTGTAGGCTTAAAATGGCGAATAGAGCGTGAAGAGTATTCACCAACAATAGCGAAAGGACTTGTGATTTCGCAAAAACCAGTAGCAGGTAGCAACCTTGTAGAAGGTGATACGATTGCTGTTGTGTTAAGTAAGGGACCTGAAGAGAAGCCTGTAAAAACTTTTGTGACAACAGTGTTAATTCCTTATGAGCCAACAGAAGAAGGTATGGAGCAGTTAATAAGAATCGAAATACAAGATAAAAATCATTCAATGGCAAAGCCTTTGGAGGAATTTTTTATTAACAGTGACAGGGAATACAAGATACAGCTTGTGATTGAGGAAGGCGAAGAAGCAGCGTATAAAATTCTTCGTGATTCGAAAATCATTGCTGAAGAAAAAAAAGACTATGATGATGTAAACTAAGGGGGAATTGGATGGCGCAAGGCCAAATTCGTAAAGCATTAAGTGGTTATTATTATGTATTTGATGGAAAACAGCTTATTCAATGTCGTGGGCGTGGGGTGTTTCGAAACCGTGGAGAATCCCCGCTTGTTGGTGACATTGTAGAATATTCGGTAGAGACAGCAGGATCAGATGGTACTATTCAAAAAATTATGGATAGACAAAATGAACTTGTTCGTCCACCAATTGCAAATATTGACCAAGGAATTTTAGTGTTTTCTGTAAAAGAACCGAATTTTAATACAATATTATTGGATCGATTTTTAGTTGTTTTAGAATCATTCCATGTTTATCCAATTATTTGTCTAACAAAGATGGATTTGCTAGCAGATGACGAACGTGCGGAATTACAGGGGTATATAGAAGATTATGAACGTATGGGCTATACAGTGTTACAGACCTACAAAGATGAGGAAGAATTAGTGGCACGTTTACAACCTATTTTAAAGGGAAAAACATCTGTATTAGCAGGGCAATCGGGTGTGGGGAAATCTACCCTACTCAATACACTGATTCCTGATTTGAATTTAAAAACGGGTATAATATCGCAAAGCTTAGGGCGTGGGAAGCATACAACGCGTCATGTTGAACTAATAGAGGTGTGTGACGGTTTATTAGCGGATACACCTGGTTTTAGTTCCTTTGACTTTGATGATATTGAAAAAGAAGAGTTAGGTACATGTTTTCCGGAAATGGCTCGAATTGCAGAGGACTGTAAATTTAGAGGCTGTCTCCATTTGAAGGAACCGAAGTGTGCGGTGAAGGCAGCGGTAGATGCAGGACAAATCCGTGACTACCGCTACAAGCATTATGAACAATTTATACAAGAAATTATGGATCGAAAGCCGAGGTATTAATGATGATACAAATAGCACCATCAATTTTAGCAGCAAACTTTGCTAAATTAGGAGATGAAGTAAAGGCAGTAGAACAAGCAGGTGCGAAGCTTATTCATATTGACGTTATGGACGGTCATTTTGTGCCGAATATTTCATTTGGTTCCATTGTGTTAGATGCAATTCGTCCTTTAACAGATTTACCACTCGATGTGCATTTAATGATTGAAAATCCAGATCAATATATTGAACAGTTTGCGAAAGCTGGAGCGGACTATATTACGGTGCATGTAGAAGCTTGTCGCCATTTACACCGGACGATTCAATTAATTCGTTCATATGGTGTAAAGCCTGGTGTAGTGCTAAATCCGCATACACCAATTGAATCTATTCAGCACATTTTAGAAGATATTGATATGGTGTTATTTATGACAGTGAATCCTGGTTTTGGTGGTCAAAAATTCATTCACTCCGTTGTGCCAAAAGTAGAAGCATTAGCCAAAATTATTAAAGAGCGAAACCTAAACATTGCTATTGAAATAGATGGTGGCATTAATGCGGAAACAATTGTCCCTTGTGCAAAAGCAGGTGCAACAATTTTTGTAGCAGGTTCAGCTATTTATAGCAAAGAGGATCGTACGGCGGCTCTACAGGAAATATTAGCTGCTGGTGAGGCTGCGATGAAGGAATGACAACTGTTGTCGTTTGTGCAGGTGGCCCAAGGGAGGAGCTCTGTTCCTTTGAACCATTTAAAGAGCGAAAAGATGTATTATTTATTGGGGCAGACCGAGGTGCACTGTACTTAATCGAGCAAGGGATTAAGCCACATGCAATCGTTGGGGATTTTGATTCATTATCTCAAGTAGAATATGACTATGTCAGGGAGCATACAAATGATGCACAGCGCTTCCATGAGGAAAAAAATGAAACAGATACTGATTTAGCCCTGTTAAAGGCACTAACTTATGGACCAACAGATATTGTGTTAACAGGAGTTACAGGTGGACGTCTCGATCATTATGAAGCGGCTGTGCGTTCAATTTATCGTTTGCAGATAGAACATCCTCATGTCATATTGAAAATCATCAATCATGCAAATCTATTGCAGTTCTTGGTGCCAGGCACGCACACAATTCTAGCACATAAGCAGTATCGTTATTTGTCTTTTTTCGCACATGAGCAGCCAATTGAAGATGTTACATTAAGACATGTTAAATATGAAACGACGAATGAACAAATTTCACTCGGCTCATCCCGTTTTACAAGTAATGAAATTATAGGCGCTTCAGGGTCTATATCTTTCTCGCAAGGCATATGTTTAATGATAAGAAGCATAGATTAGTGCGAGGGGGAGATGGCTCTGAAAGTATATACGTTCCAACTACCGAAATTTGTGAGTAGCATTACGCGTACGTGCATCAACCTTTTTAAAAAAGACAAGAAAGTCAAAAAATCCGACTAATGCTAGTCGGATTTTTACTGTTTTAAGCTATAAAAAGACGATTGGTAGTTTGCCAAATTAAAGAAGAAAGAAAAAAATCGATTTGCATTTAATGCGAATCGATTTTTTATAAGCGGCGATTATACGCGCTCGATTTTACCTGATTTTAATGCACGAGCAGAAACCCATACACGTTTTGGTTTACCGTCTACTAGGATACGAACTTTTTGAAGGTTAGCGCCCCAAGTACGTTTGCTAGCGTTCATAGCGTGGGAACGGTTGTTACCAGTACGAGCTTTACGTCCAGTGATTACACATTGTTTTGGCATGTTGTATTCCCTCCTTACAGATGATGCTGAAAGATTATTATTTCAGTTCGGTATTTCACATACCATAATAATTTAACATACGAAGGCGCACAGTGCAACAGTTTTCACATAACCTTTCAAGAAAAAAACCTTTACAGGCAATTTTTTTACCGAGAAAGCGAATATTTGATTCTAAAAAATAGAACTGTTCAAAGGATCAAGCAATCATCTTCTAGATGAGGGCATTTTAAAACTTGATGGGAAAAATCTCGTCTAAGTTGTTTATCTACAGATAAATATATTAGCGTCCAAAGAATTGGATAATTAGTAAGAATTAGCACGAATTATCAAAAAATATTTAGAGTAGCTGATAAAATATGAAATAGAAGAGGTGTTGAGAGATGGATTACTTTGAAAGAGTACAAAAATCAATTGACTTTATCGAAGCGAACCTACAAGAACAATTAGAAATAGTTGTAATTTCTTCAAAAGCCTATTTTTCAGCCTTTCATTTTCAACGTCTATTCCAAGCTATTACAGGATTTACTGTGCAACAATATATTAGGAATAGAAGACTTACTGAAGCTGCGAGGTTATTGAGAGAAACGGGAAAAAATATTTTGGAAATTGCCATTACTTTTCAATATGGCTCCCAAGAGGCGTTTACAAGGGCATTTGTAAATTGTTTTGGCGTACCGCCAGCAAAATATCGGAAAGAAAAAGCTATTATAAATGACCAGTCAAAAATTAACTTCCTGGATTATAAAATGAAGATTAAGGAGGATATCAATATGAACAGGCCCGAAATCGTTTACTTGAAAAAGACACATATTATTGGACAAGCATATACGACAAATTTGCATAATAATCAATACTTCGAAGAAATCCCGGAATTTTACAGGAGTTTTGGAAGAAATGAATGTTATCTGCAAATTCCTAAGAAAATCACGCCTAATATGTCATATGGTATCTCAACTTACTTTCAGGAGAATGGTGAATTTTCATTTATAGTTGGTGAGGCAGTTGCAGAAGTTGCTATAGAATTGCAAAATGGCTTTGTGAATTTTGAAATTCCACAAGGAAAATATGCTGAATTTAAAGTTCTGGGAAATACGGATTTAGTCCAAAATACAAGAAGATACATTTATGGAACATGGCTACCGAATTCAAATTACGAAAGAACAGAAGGACCAGATTTTGAGATTACGGATGTGTTAAGTTCTCATTTTCCAAATGAACTAAACTTGAAGATTTATATACCTATAATGGAATAGTAAAGGAGACGATAAGATGAATTTAGAAAAGATTTTTATGAAGTTTCCAGTTTTACAATCAGAACAGCTAGTATTAAAAAAAATAGAGGTACTACACTTACAGGAACTTTATATGATTTACGATAATGAACATGTGTTTCAATATTGTGGAATTATTCCTAAACATAACGTCCAAACAGTTAGCAAAATGATTGGTCATTTTGAGAGGGATTATCAGAAAAAAAGTAGAGTGAAGTGGGGAATTTTTCACAAGAATCAAGACAATACATTAGTGGGAATCATAGAGACTATGGATTTTAACCAAAAGGTGAACATGGTGACGATTGGTTACTTTTTAGCTGAGGATTATTGGGGCAAGGGATTTGCCACAGAAGCTGTTCGGATAATAGTCAATTTTTTGTTTGAAGAAGTTAAGATTAACAGAATTCAAGCAGAGGTCATGCCTGCAAATGAAGTTTCCAAAAAAGTGCTCTTAAAAAATGGTTTTTTGAAAGAGGGGTTATTGAGACAAGCTTCTATTTGGTCCGGTAAGGGAATAGTAGATTTAGAAATGTACAGCATATTGAAAGCAGACTACATCTCCTAATTACTCCAAATTAGGGATAGGTACTTGCTATATAAAAAATCGATTTCGCTTAATACGAAATCGATTTTTTGTAGCTAGTTGTATATAGCGATATATGAATCCAACTTATTTTTTTACAACTAGTTACCTCGCCCGGTAACCGAGTTTCATCGACACACGCTTACCTGTTTCTAAAAGTCGTTCAGTCAGAAATTGCGTATGTTCCGCAGTCACGTTGAAGTTAACATAGCCGATGCTTACGGCTCCTACAACTTCTCCAAATCCATTTAAAACCGCCACTGCGACTGAGGATGTTCCTGCTGTGCGCTCTCCATGGCTTATTGCAAACCCTTGCTCCTTTACTTGTTCTAGCTGCGTATAAAATTCAGCAATATTGTCATTAGGAATTAGTTGACTAATTATTTCACTTGCCTGTGAAGCAGACATAGAAGCCAATATCGCTTTATTTGCTGCACCAATATGCATAGGTATTCGGATACCAAGCTGATCATAAATTCGAATTGGATTTGCTGCACTGTCAATTCGTTCGATAATAATTGTATCGGTCCCTGCGGGTTTACTTAAATAAACGCTCTCCTCTACCTCTCGTGCTAAGCGTTCTAATTCTGGTCTTATTTTGCTGATATAATCCATCGAATCATATACTTGTAACCCGAACTCCATCCATATTGTGCCAAGCCGATATTGCTTCGTTTGTTCGTCTTGTTCAATCATTCCCTGTTGAATCATCGCTTTTAAAATTCTATGTAGTGTACTGAGAGGTAAATCGACTTTAGTTGCAAGCTCAGATATGGACAGACTATTTTCAGTTGTTTCAGAAGCTAAAGCCTTAGCGATTGTCATTGCCCGTTCTAATAATTGCATATTTTGTACCACCTCCTCTAATCCTATTTTATTTTTAATCTCTATCTACGTCTAGCTACATAATGGCTGAGCTTCGAACTCAAACAAACGGAAAATAAAAATTTTTCTAAATATATTGACAGTATAACATAAAACACATATATTTTTCTTATAAACTTTCCTCTAAACGGAAACGTTTTCCACTATGCGGAAAAGGGGTGAGAGGAATGCATTATTGTTCTTCAATGTATGCACCTTTAAAACACGTTATTGTAAAACATCCAAAAGAGGCTTTTAAAAGCCAAGAGTATCTTAGCGGTGAATGGCAAACATTTAACTACATATCAGAGCCTAGTTTTAGTGAGGCTTTAAGTGAATATGCTGAGTTCACGGCAATTCTCGAAAAATATGTTGGAAAAATTGATTATTTACCAGTTTCAAATGAAGTAGGGTTGGATTCACTGTACGCTCATGACCCGGTAAAATTCACACCACATGGTGCCATCATTTTAAAATCTGGAAAGAAATTAAGACAACCAGAAGCAGCTGCTTATAAAGCTTTCTTAGAAGAACAGGGTATCCCTGTTGTCGGGGAATTAACGGGACAAGCAGTTTCAGATGGTGGGGATATTGTGTGGCTTGATGATCGTACACTTGTTGTTGGACGTGGCTATCGCACGAATGATGAAGCAATTCGTCAATTAAAAGAAATTACAGCTGATTTTGTTGACGAATTTATTGTCGTGCAGTTACCACACGATTTAGGGGAAGCAGCATGTCTACATTTGATGTCATTTATCAGTATGGTGGACAAGGATTTGGCTGTCGTCCATTCACGATTAATGCCAGTATTTTTCCGTCAGCTCATTATTGAAAAGGGTATACAACTTATTGAAGTGCCTAAAGAGGAATATGACACTTTAGGCTGTAATGTGTTAGCACTTGCTCCGAGAGTATGCGTCATTCCAAATGGCAACCCTTCTACAAAAAAACAATTATTGGATGCTGGCGTTACAGTTTATGAATATAAGGGTGAAGAAATTTCTGTAAAAGGAACAGGTGGACCAACATGTCTAACTTGTCCCGTAATTAGAGGATAAAAAAGGAGACGATTTATTATGTTTAATAATGTCATTGTAAAAACACCAGGTAATAGTTATATTAACGGTTTAACAACGAGTGATCTTGGAAAACCAAGCATTGAGCAATTATTTGAACAGCATGAAAAATATATTGCAGCTTTAAAAAATTGTGGGGTAGAGGTAACACTACTTCCAGCAAATGAAGCATTTCCGGATTCTACTTTTGTAGAGGATACAGCAGTATTGACGGCTGAATTTGCTATTATTTCTAATCCAGGTGCAGAGGCACGTAATCGTGAAATTGAAGAGATGGAACCAGCAGTGAAAAAATTCTATAACAAATTATACTATATCCAAGCACCAGGCACACTCGATGGTGGAGATGTATTGCAAGCTGAAAAGAAGTTTTATGTTGGTATTTCTGACCGTACCAATGAAGAAGGGGCGCGTCAATTCAAGGAAATCGTTGAAAAAGAAGGCTATGAAGCAACGATTATTCCATTAAAAGAATTCTTCCATTTAAAAACCGGTATCGCATACGTTGGTGAAAATCGTATGGTGCTTGCTGGAGAATTTGTCGATCATCCGGCATTTGAATCGTATGAGAAAATTGTGATTCCAAAAGAAGATGAGTATTCAGCAAATTGTATTCAAGTTAATGATTATGTTATTCTTCCATCTGGCTATCCAGAAACGAATCGAAAACTGAATGAATTAGGCTATAAAACAATCGAACTTGAAATGTCTGAGTTCAGAAAACACGATGGCGGATTAAGTTGCTTATCATTACGTTTTTAATTTTCTCTAGATGTTAAAAAAGCTAAAGCCCAATCAATTTGTAGGGGGAAATTGATTGGGTGCTTATTATTTTAGATATCTGAATATTTGATATTTTGATGGGATGAAAAATATGAAAGAGGGGATGTACGTTGAGTAAAGGGGAACAACAACAAAATAATTTATTGAACCGTTCTATGAAAAGTCGCCATTTATTAATGCTATCGCTTGGCGGAGTTATTGGAACTGGTTTATTTTTAAATGTCGGATATACAATCAACCAAGCAGGTCCTGGCGGGGCATTAATTGGTTATTTGTTTGGTGGTTTCATATTATACATGGTTATGAATTGTCTGGGAGAATTGGCTGTGTATATGCCAGTAACCGGTTCGTTCCAAACATATGCAACACGTTTTATAAATCCAGCGGCAGGTTTTTCCTTAGGATGGATGTACTTTGTTGGATCTGCAGCCACAGCGGGGGTGGAATTTACCGCAGCGGGGATATTGATGCAACATTGGTTTCCCGATATCCCCATTTGGATTTGGTGTGCTGTTTTCATGGTGCTTTTGTTTGTATTAAATGCCCTTACGACTAAAGGTTTTGCAGAAGCAGAGTTTTGGTTTGCAAGTATCAAAGTCGTTGCGGTTATAGCTTTTATTGTTATCGGTGCAGCAGCTATATTCGGCTTAATCCCGTTGGCGGATCGTCCAACACCTCATTTAACGAACTTAGCTCCAACGGGGTTATTCCCAGCAGGGATCGCTATTATATTTGTGACTATGATGAATGTTATTTTCTCTTATCAAGGGTCAGAGCTAGTAGGAATTACGGCTGGAGAAACTGAAAATCCAGAAAAGAATATCCCAAGGGCAATACGTACAATTCTTTTTAGAATTATCGTATTCTATATCGCTTCCATAATCGTATTATCTGCAATCTTTCCAGCATCGGAACTTGGGCTACTAGAAAGTCCTTTCGTAACTTTGATGAAAATAGCAGGTGTACCTTATGCAGGTGGCATTATGAACTTTGTCATATTGACAGCAATTTTATCAGTTGGTAATTCGTGTCTCTATGCCTCTACACGTTTACTTTGGTCGATGTCAAAAGAGGGGATGGCACCGAAATTATTTGGGCGTCTAACTAAAAATAAAGTGCCATTAAATGCGCTTATTTTCACGATGCTGTTCTCCCTTTTATCTTTATTAACGAGTGTGATGGAAGCAGATGCGGTATTTGTTTTACTCATGTCGATTGCAGGAATTGCGGTGACGATTTCATGGATGGGTATTGCCACATCACAATTAATGTTCCGCTATCGTTATGTGAAAGCCGGAGGAAAGGTGGCAGACTTGAAATTTAAAACACCTTTTTATCCTCTGATTCCTTTATTTTGTATTAGCTTTTGTGTACTAATTCTTGTATTTTTGGCATTCGATCCAACGCAACGAATTGGTTTGCTTTACGGCATTGGATTTTTTATAGCTTGTCTGCTTTTCTATAAATTAAAATTGAGTAAAACGAATACAGCTTCTTCTGAATTTGATTTAAAAAATGAGGAGTCACTTGATTTACAATAAAAATGTATTGCTCCGAATAAAAAATATATGTATTGGATAAAGGAGAATTATGATGAACAACTATTTATGGAATACACCTGAAAAGCTTCGTGCGTTATTATGCGAAATTGTGAGCTGGGAAAGTAGAACATTAACAGCAGGGGAACATGAATTTGCCTACAAATTAAAAACTATATTGCAAACGCTTTCTTACTTTAAAGAAAATCCAAATCAAATTGAGTTACATGATGCCGGTCTTGGGCGAAATGCTGTAACAGCATTATACAAACATCCGACGGCAACTGAAACAGTTGTACTCATTAGTCATTTCGACACTGTTCATACGGAAGAGTATGGTGAATTAGAGCTGTTTGCTTTTTATCCTGAAGAGTTGACAAAAAAGCTAATGGAACCAAAATATAAGAAAGACTTACCTGAAGCGGCGAGAATCGACTTGGAGTCGGGGAATTATTTATTTGGCCGTGGGACGATGGATATGAAAATGGGGCTTGCCCTACATATGCAATTACTTGAAAAGGCATGTATTGAGCAGTGGCCAATTAATCTAATATTAACAGCTGTGCCGGATGAGGAAGTAAACTCTGCTGGTATGCGTGCAGCAGTTGTCGAACTTGTAAGATTACGTGAGCAGCATGGCTTAACCTACAAATTATTTTTAAATAGTGAACCTTCTTTTTCACAAGGTCCATCGGATATAAATGAGTATATCTATTCAGGAACAATTGGTAAAATAATGCCGGCTGCTTTGTTCTATGGAAAAGAGACACATGTAGGCGAACCTTTAAAAGGAATGACGGCGAATTACATTGCTTCATATATGACACAGTATATGGAGTGGAACCCTATTTTCCGTGAAACAGATCTTGGCGAAAGTACGCCATTGCCAGTATCCTTACAATTAAAGGATCTGAAAATGGAATATTCCACACAAACACCTTATCGAGCTGCGGCTCTATTCAATGTTTTTATAATGAAACGTACAGCGTCTGACGTGATGGAAATCTTTGAACATGTAGCAAAGGAAGCGATGGCGGCTTGTAATATGTATTACAAAGAAATTTGTGAACGTGAGCGAGTAAAGGGTGTTGGGGAAGTAAAAGTGCTTCGTTACGAGACGCTTTTAGAGCATGCAGTCAATAAATTAGGTGTTGATGAAGTGCAGTGCATAAAACAAAAAGTACTTAAGAATGATGCTTGGGATGATCGTGAGAAATCTATACGCATTGTAGATCAACTCATGATTCGCTGCCAAGAACTAACGCCTGCAACAGTATTGTTATATGCACCACCCTACTATCCTGCTATCAATTCATCTGATAATGCTCTTGTTATTAAATCTATTGAATTGATGAAAGAAACAGCAAAAACGTTTGATATTGAGATAGAACAAATTCATTATTTTAATGGTATTTGTGATTTGAGCTATGTCAACTATGCAGATGATGAAAATGGTTGGGTAGCGTTTGAGCGAAATACGCCTGTTTGGGGTGATACGTACAGTATCCCATTTGAAGCAATGACAGCGTTAAAAGGTCCCGTGTTGAATGTCGGTCCTTTTGGAAAAGATGCACATCAGAAAACAGAGCGACTACACGTTGACAGTGCATTTAAGGAAATGCCTGTCATGATTGAAACACTTATAAAGAGCCTAATTTAATATGTCACATATCGAGAGAAAGCTGGTGCTAAAAGTACCGGCTTTTTTTTGTATTCCGCTTCATATCTTTACATTTATTTCAATTAACAGGATAATTTATTTAATGGTATTAAGTAATAAGGAGTGAAAAATGAAAATCGAAAATTTACCTATAATTCATTTGCGGGACGTAATGTTAGAGGATGTTGAAGATCGTTATCAATGGTGTTTAGATTCTGAAGTAACAAAACACTTGAATATGCCTGCAAAATATCCGCCATATAGCCGTAAGGAAACTAAGAAATGGATTGAAATGTGCATCAATCGCTCAAATGGATACGAACAAAAAGCAATTGTAACGGAGCAAGGTAAACATATTGGCTGGGTTGATTTAAAAAATATCGATAAATGAAATGAACATGCAGAATTAGGGATTGCTATCGGAGATAAAAACTATTGGGGCAGAGGTTATGGCTTATCTGCGATGAATGAAATGCTTGTTTCGGGAATTAGTGAATTAGGGCTTAATAAGATATGGCTTAGAGTAGAAATTGATAATGAACAAGCTATTTAGTCATATAAACGAATAGGATATATTGAAGAGGGTATTTTAAGACAAGATCGTTTCAGAAAAGGCATCTTTGTTGATCGAATTAGAATGAGTATCCTAAAGAGTGAATTTCTCAACTTGAATAGATAGAACCATTAGTATATTTTTTCTTCAGAAACCATAAGACAGTTAGGTTGTCACTATCAACAAATAGAATCAATTCTATTTTTAGTTCTTTTAAATATAGTTTTAAAATATAATCTATTATTGTCATGTCATCTAGGATATTTAAAGAAAGATTGGGAAGAAGGCTGTTGCTATTCACTACTTAGACGATAAATATAGTGAAATGTATTTGAAAGAATGCCCTTAGGAGCGGATATTATGGAAAATCAAGAAAATCTAGCTCTATCTTTACGAAAAGAAATGATCCAATTGAATTTGAAACGAATGCGAACAGTGGCTTGGACTTTGATGTATATCTCGGCTATCATAACTTTTATTCATTTTGGAGAGGTCTTTTTCTCAAAAGAGGAAAGAGTGATGGTACCAACCTACATTGCGATTCATACAGTAATGTTTTATATAAATTTAGCTGTCTTACTATTTGTAAAGGATAAAAGAATACATGTTAGTTCTATAAATATACGTAAATATGAATATATCTTATTAGGCTATCTATATATGACCATTTTATTGATAACGGGTATTACGGTAATGGATGTTTTTTACTTTAATCATGCAGCTCTATATGAAGTGTTTTTTCTAGTTATTTGTACCGTATTTGCAGTATCATTGCGTAAAATGATCTGGGCAGTTTTAATAACTGTTCCAATTATATTATTAAGTTCTTTTTTGAATTTAGGGATGACGGGGGAAAGTATTAAAGTGATGCTACCAATGTCTCTAATAGTACCGATAGGCTTAATCATTCAATATCGTATCAATAAAATGCAGAAGCAGTTTATAAAGGAGCATATATTGTTGGCTGAAGAAATGACAAAGTCACAGCAGCTTTCGAAATTATTAGCAGAAAAAAATAGTGAACTTACAGAACAAGCACTTCGTGATTCCTTGACAAACTTACCCAACCGTCGTGCTTTTAATAACAGATTGGAACAGATTGTGCAGCAACATAATAAACCGAAAGCACTAACATTTATGATTATTGATATTGACTTTTTTAAAAATTTTAACGATTATTACGGTCACTTACATGGGGATGCAGCATTGATTAAAGTTGCTGGGCTTTTGGATGAAATTGCAATAAAGTATAATGCATTTGCAGCACGATGGGGAGGAGAAGAGTTTGTCATCGTCAGCCAACATGCACAGCGTTTTGCAGAACATGTCTGTGAAGAGATTCTAGAGGAAGTGCGTAACTTGAAAATTCGTCATGAACATTCACCAGTAGCTGATGTCGTAACAGTCAGTATAGGGATGTGCCATGCCAAGGTTCTAAATTTACAACATATTCATACCTGTTGCGAAATAGCCGACCAAGCACTGTATACTGTCAAGCAAAACAACCGTAACCATTTTCATGTAAAAACAGTAGTTTTCGAAGGAGAACGATGTTTACCTGTATAATTTTTCCTTTGTAAAGCTGAAAACGTTGATACGATGCGCTTTAGGGGCTTCGTAGGTTGCTTAATGTATATCCAAAGTGGTACAATATAGTTTAGTCAAAAAGAGCCAAGGGGGCATTTCTATGTCAATTGAATTAAATAACGAATTCGGCCAAATTGATATTTCGACGGATGTACTTGCACAAATTGCTGGTGGCGCTGCTATAGAATGCTACGGTATTGTTGGCATGGCATCTAAACATCAAGTTCGTGATGGTCTAACTGATATTTTACGTAAAGAGAACTTTGCTAAAGGTGTTGTTATTCGACAACATGACGAAGATTTACATATTGATATGTACATTATTGTTAGTTACGGGACGAAGATTTCGGAAGTTGCTTATCAAGTACAATCGAAAGTGAAATATACAGTTGATAAAACATTAGGTATGAGCGTGAAATCTGTCAATATTTTTGTGCAGGGCGTTCGTGTAGCGAATGTGTAAGAGGAGGAACAAAATCGAATGCAGTCATTAGACGGATTAAAATTTGCAGAGATGGTGCAAATGGGAGCACATCATCTATTCCAAAATGCAAATTATGTAGATTCATTAAATGTATTCCCAGTACCAGATGGTGATACAGGAACAAACATGAACTTATCGATGACATCTGGGGCAAAAGAAACGGAACTTCAAGCATCAGAAAATATCGGGAAAACGGCACAAGCTTTATCAAAAGGCTTACTTATGGGTGCACGAGGGAATTCTGGGGTTATCTTATCTCAGCTTTTCCGTGGATTTGGTAAATTTATTGAAAAAGAAGCTACAATCAATGCTAAAGGTTTTGCAAATGCCTTCCAAGCAGGTGTTGATACAGCCTATAAAGCGGTTATGAAGCCAGTTGAAGGTACAATTTTGACTGTTGCACGCGAAGCTGCAAAAAAAGGTGTTGAAGTAGCGGAAACTGAAAACGATATCATTGCTGTGATGGAGGCTTTCACTGCAGAAGCGAAGGCTTCACTGGAACGCACTCCGGATCTACTTCCAGTATTGAAGGAAGTAGGCGTTGTAGATAGTGGTGGGCAAGGCTTACTATTTGTTTACGAAGGTTTCTTAGCTTCATTGAAAGGTGAACCATTACCTAAGAAAAATGATGCTACACTGGATGATTTAATCAATGCAGAACATCACAGAGCACAAGACTTCATGAATACTGCGGATATTGAGTTCGGCTACTGTACAGAAATTATGGTGCGTTTAGAAGAAGAGAAAGAGCCATTTAGTGAGGAACAATTCCGTAATGAATTGAATCCACTAGGTGATTCACTACTTGTCATTTCAGATGAGGAAATTGCGAAAGTGCATATTCACTCTGAACAACCAGGTGCAGTTTTAGCTATGGGTCAAAAATACGGTAGTCTAATTAAAATTAAAGTCGACAATATGCGTGAGCAACATTCAGCAATTGTTGGTGAAGACCATAAAGCATCTGCCCCCACAACAAAAACTGAAAAACATCCATATGCAATCGTGACGATTGCAATGGGAGAAGGCGTTGCCGAATTACTTCGTTCAATCGGAGCTTCTTATGTCATTGAAGGCGGGCAAACAATGAACCCTTCAACTGAGGATATTGTAAAGGCTGTAAAAGAAATTGGTGCAGAAAAAGTGCTGATTTTACCGAACAACAAAAATATTGTGATGGCAGCGGAACAAGCTGTAGAGCTTCTTGATATTGAAGCAGCGGTTGTACCGACAAAAACTATTCCTCAAGGGATGGCTGCAATTTTAGCATTTAATCCAGAAGCGGCTGTTGCTGTGAATCAAGCGACAATGACAGATGCTTTAGCTAATGTGAAAACAGGACAAGTAACTTATGCTGTTCGTGATACGTCAATCGATGGCGTCGAAATTCATAAAGACGATTTCATGGCACTAGCAGAAGGAAAAATTGTGCTATCAACGCCAGCATTAAAAGATGCTGCTGAGAAAGTTATCACTGATTTAGTTGATGAAGATGCTGAAATCGTGACAATCATTTATGGTGAGGATACGACAGAAGAAAATGCAGCATCATTAGCTAAATTTATCGAAGAAAGCTATCCAGATGTAGAAGTTGAGCTATTTAATGGTAAACAAGGGTTATATCCATATATTATTTCGGTAGAATAGTTAACAGTAACCTTGAAATTTATCAGGCGAAGCAGTGCACAAATCGTGTACTGCTTTTGTTTATGGTAACGGGATATTAAATATAAAGTAATCACCGAAATAGTAAGATATAGTTGGTTGTATGTACGTATACAGAGGACGTGTTTTTTGCAAGTTATGGTTTGTGGGCTTTTGAAATAGAGTGTATTTCAATGAAAGACAAAAATAGAGGATGGTTTTTAAAGAGAAAATTATAGTAGTGTTAATTTTCTGAAAGTTGATAAAGTATCGCTTTACTTTTATAGTAACTATCAAGCATGATATAAGTAAAAATAAATATTATTATATGAATAGAATAGAGGGGTGCTTGTATGAAATTTACATCAGTTTTTGATATTATTGGACCAGTAATGATTGGGCCTTCCTCCTCTCATACGGCAGGTGCAGCGCGTATTGGAAGAGTTGCACGAGATTTATTTGGACGACAGCCAAAATGGGCGAAGATTCATTTGTATGGTTCTTTTGCTGAAACATATAGAGGGCATGGGACAGATGTAGCGCTAATTGGAGGCTTATTAAATTATGATACATTTGATGAGCGTATTAAAACAGCGTTTGCAGATGCAGAAAGAGCGGGGTTAGAATTTGAATTCATCCCAGAAACAGCAAATACAGAGCATCCGAATACAGCTCGGCTCGTCATAGGAGATGATGAGGGGGAGATGTCGGTAGTTGGAATTTCAATTGGCGGTGGTAAAATTGAGGTCAGTGAGGTTAACGGCTTCAAACTACGTTTAACTGGTGGAATGCCGGCCATCCTTGTTGTGCATGACGATCGCGCTGGCTGTATTGCAAATGTTGCAAACTGCTTAGCTATGCATGATGTGAATATCGGTCATATGGAGGTTTCACGTATTGAACGCGGCTTAACGGCGCTAATGGTGATTGAAGTCGATCAAAACATTGAAGATAAAATATTACAGCAGATTTCGTTAATTCCATATATTACGAAAGTGTCGAAAATTAATAACTAAGGAGGCGTGGCAATATGGACGTATTGTTTCACAATGTACGCGAGCTTGTTGCGCGTGCAGAACAAGAAGGTAAATTAATTTCAGAACTGATGATAGAGCAAGAAATGTTAATAAGTGGACGGACACGTGAAGAAATCATGCAGCAGATGGACCGTAATTTAACAGTTATGGAGGAAGCGGTTGAGCGTGGCTTAAAAGGTGTACAGTCTGTGACAGGTTTGACAGGTGGAGACGCAGTATTGCTTCAAAATTATATTGCGCAGGGCAACTCACTGTCTGGTGATTTATTATTAGATGCAGTTAGTAAAGCGGTTGCAACCAATGAAGTTAATGCGGCGATGGGGACAATTTGTGCAACACCGACAGCTGGCTCAGCAGGGGTAGTACCAGGTACATTATTTGCAGTGAAAAATAAGCTAAATCCAACACGCGAGCAAATGATTCGTTATTTATTTACATCAGGAGCTTTTGGTTTCGTTGTAGCCAATAATGCTTCTATTTCAGGTGCGGAAGGCGGCTGTCAGGCTGAAGTTGGTTCAGCGGCAGGTATGGCCGCTGCAGCTATAGTGGAGATGGCGGGTGGTACACCACAACAATGTGCTGAAGGATTTGCTATTACGCTCAAAAATATGCTTGGATTGGTGTGCGATCCAGTAGCGGGATTAGTAGAAGTACCCTGTGTAAAGCGTAACGCGATGGGCGCAGCTAACTCACTTGTTGCTGCAGATATGGCACTTGCGGGTGTCACTAGTCGTATTCCTTGTGATGAAGTAATAGGAGCAATGTATCGTATCGGCTTGTCGATGAGTCCAAATTTAAAAGAAACCGCGCGTGGTGGCCTAGCGGCAACACCAACAGGGAAGGCACTCGCAGCGAAGATATTCGGAGGAGCTGTCGTGCAAGGTGACTGAATTAATCAGTCCCGTCTCCGATTTAAAGGGAGTCGGGAAAGAAACAGCAGCGCATCTAGAAGCATTAGGCATCGAGACAATATCAGATTTATTGTGGACATTCCCACATCGACATGAGGATTTCCGTTTAAAAGACTTGGCGCAGACGCCACATAATGAGCGTGTCACTGTTGAATGTAAAGTGGAACGTGAGCCGACTGTACTGTTCTTAGGACGAAATAAATCCCGTTTGCAAGTGACGGTTCTAGCAGGGCGTCATTTAGTGAAAGTTGTATTTTTTAACCAAAACTATTTAAAACAAAAACTTGTACCAGGTTCTATCATTACGGTAACAGGAAAATGGGATCGGGGTAGACAAGTTATTAATGGAACGACTGTGACTTTTGGTCCGAAAACGGATCAAGTAGATTTTGAACCGGTGTATAGTCTGAAAGGTTTGATACCACAAAAACGTTTTCGTAAATATATGCGACAGGTGCTTGATGAATTTGGTGCAGAACTACCAGATGCGATTCCAGAACATTTACAAGCGTCGTATAAGCTTGTATCAATGCGTGAGGGGCTAGAAGGTATTCATTTTCCACTGGATGCTCAACGTGCAAAACAAGCTAGAAGACGCTTTGCTTACGAGGAATTATTAAATTTTCAGCTACGTATTCAGGCATTACGTAAAATACGTAAGGATAATGAGCGTGGTACGGTAATCCGATTTGATTTGCAAAAGGTGCGTGAATTTATTGATTCATTGCCGTATGAATTAACAGGTGCACAAAAAAGGGTCGTCAATGAAATTTGCAAAGATTTAAAAGAACCTCATCGCATGAACCGCTTGCTTCAAGGAGACGTTGGGTCAGGGAAGACAGTTGTTGCGGCTATATGTTTATATGCAGCTGTTACAGCTGGCTTTCAAGGTGCTTTAATGGCACCAACGGAAATTTTAGCTGAGCAACACGCTGAAAATTTAATTGAATGGTTCGAGCCTTTTGGTGTAAGGGTAGCTTTGTTATCAGGTTCGACAAAAACGAAAGCACGCCGCATACTTTTAGAAGCACTGGAAAATGGTGAAATAGATATTTTAATTGGTACGCATGCACTTATTCAGCCAGATGTTGCTTTTCAAAGACTAGGCTTTGTCATAACGGATGAACAGCATCGTTTTGGAGTTGAGCAACGTAGGATTTTACGTGATAAAGGGGAAAATCCTGATGTGCTTTTTATGACAGCTACGCCTATTCCGCGAACACTTGCGATTACAGCGTTTGGTGAAATGGATGTGTCGATGATTGATGAAATGCCTGCGGGGCGTAAGCAAATCGAAACACATTGGATGAAAAAAGAACAACTAAGTTCAGTATTATCGAAATTAGAGTTAGAACTAGCGGCGGGGAGACAAGTATATGCCATTTGTCCGCTTATTGAGGAATCCGATAAGCTCGACGTACAAAATGCAGTGGACATATATGATCAGCTTGCATCTTATTTTAATGGGCGTCATAAAGTCGGTTTAATGCACGGTCGTTTGCCGGCGGATGAAAAAGATGCAGTAATGCGCTCCTTTAGTGAAAATGATATTCAGGTGCTTGTCTCTACTACGGTCGTTGAAGTAGGTGTTAATGTACCGAATGCAACATTTATGGTCGTTTACGACGCTGAGCGATTCGGTTTAGCCCAATTGCATCAGCTACGTGGTCGTGTTGGTCGTGGCGAACATCAGTCGTATTGTGTCCTTATTGCCGATCCAAAATCCGATGAAGGTAAAGAGCGAATGCAGTCGATGACAGAAACAAATGATGGTTTCCGACTGGCTGAAAAAGACCTGGAACTACGTGGACCTGGAGATTTCTTTGGCCGTAAACAAAGTGGCTTGCCTGATTTTAAAGTAGCAGATTTAGTGCATGATTATAGAACACTAGAGACCGCACGAAAAGATGCAACGGAAATGATTGAAAGTGAGACATTTTGGCATGATGAGATGTATAAATATTTACGTCGAATGTTAGAAGAGTCAGGTGTTTTACAAGGTGAACGATTTGATTGAGAGGGATGCATGTACTTGTTTTTGAAAACAGGTCTTGCATTCTTTTTTTATACTCTATATACTGATATTAGTACCAAGTGCTAATAACAACTAAAAAGGTGGCGAATGACGTTGAGACGAACGAAAAAAGAGCGGCAACGATTACTATCTGAAACGATTGCGGAAAATCCATTCGTCACAGATGAACAGCTAGCATCGGAGTTTCAGGTAAGTGTTCAAACGATTCGTTTAGATCGAATGGAATTAGCGATTCCAGAATTACGCGAGCGAATTAAAGATGTGGCTTCAAAAACCTATGAAAATGAAGTGAAATCTTTGCCGATTGATGAAGTAATCGGTGAAATTATTGATATTGAATTAGATAGTCGTGCATTATCTATTTTTGACGTAAAAGAAGAACATGTTTTTCAGCGCAATGGCATCGCGCGTGGGCATCATTTATTTGCACAGGCAAACTCATTAGCGGTAGCGGTTATTGATGATGAACTGGCCTTGACAGTGCACGCCAATATTACATTTGTGAAACCTGTGAAAGCTGGAGATCGTGTTATTACGAAGGCTGTAGTTGTCGGACGAGATGACGAACATCATCGTACGAAAGTGGAGGTAATATCTACTGTTAACGGTGAAACAGTCTTTGTTGGCGAATTTGATATGTATCGCACGAAAGGTAAAGGTGAACAACAATGAAATTAGCGCTTGATGGAATGGGTGGCGACAACGCACCAAAATCAGTTGTGGAAGGTGCCTTATTAGCATTAGATCAAATTCCAAATTTGGAAATTCAACTATATGGACAGCAAGAAAAGCTTGCTCCGTTTTTAAAAATGCATGATCGATTAACGGTTGTCCATTGTGAAGAGGTAGTAGAAGGTACAGACGACCCTGCACGTGCTGTTCGACGTAAAAAGGACTCATCAATGGCACGAATGATGGATGCTGTGGAGGAAGGAAAGGCAGATGCTTGTCTATCGGCTGGCAATACGGGTGCTTTAATGGCAGGTGGCTTATTTAAAGTTGGACGTATAGACGGAATTGCACGACCTGCTTTAGCAACGACATTACCAACGCTTGATGGTAAAGGTTTTTTGATGCTCGATTTAGGGGCAAATGCGGATGCGCGACCTGAGCATTTATTGCAATATGCAATAATGGGCGATATTTATGCTAAAAAGGTAGGCGGGCTACAAAAGCCACGTATTGGGCTTTTAAATATCGGTACAGAAGATAAAAAGGGCAATGATTTAACGAAGGCAACTTTTGACCTGTTAAAAGAAGCAGATTTGAACTTTATCGGGAACGTAGAAGCGCGTGATTTACTGGAAGGGGTTGCAGACGTTGTTGTGACAGACGGTTTTACGGGTAATATGGTGTTGAAATCGATTGAAGGAACAGCTGGTGCCTTATTTACGATGTTAAAAGAGGCTTTTATGTCTTCTACAAAAACAAAAATTTCCGCAGTCCTAATGAAAAATAATTTACGTGATTTAAAAAATAAAATGGATTACACAGAGTATGGTGGAGCAGGTTTATTTGGTTTGCAAGCACCTGTTATTAAGGCACATGGCTCGTCGAACGGGAAAGCGATCTTTAGTGCGATTCGCCAAGCAAATACGATGGTAGAGCATACAGTCATCACAACGATTACGGACACAGTGCGTCGCTTAGAAATTGACTAACAAAGGGGATTAATAACAAATGACGAAAATTGCATTTATTTTTCCAGGCCAAGGCTCTCAAACAGTTGGCATGGGTCAAGAATTTGTAGAGAATACGGCAGAGAGTAAGGCGTTTTATGAAAATGCAGACAAAGCTCTAGGATTTGAACTCTCAAAGTTAATGCTAACGGGACCTGTAGAAGAATTGACGTTGACATACCATGCACAGCCTGCGCTATTAACGACAGGTGTGATGGTGGCAGAGAAATTGCGTGCAGCTGGCATTACGCCAGACTATGCAGCTGGTCATTCACTTGGCGAATATGGTGCATTAGTGATTGCAGGGGTGCTATCATTTGAGGACGCAGTAACAATTGTTCACAAACGTGGTTTATATATGAACGAAGCAGTGCCGGCAGGGCAAGGCGCAATGGCGGCTATTCTTGGCATGGAACTGAATGCATTACATGAAGTAACTGAAAAAGTAACAGCGGCAGGTGATGCAGTACAGGTAGCGAATGTTAACTGTCCCGGTCAAATTGTCATTTCTGGTACAAAGGAAGGTGTTGAAAAAGCATCTGTAGCAGCGAAAGAAGCGGGTGCTAAACGTGCGATACCTCTAGTAGTGAGTGGACCGTTCCACTCAGAATTAATGCGACCATCATCAGAAAAATTACGTGCGACATTAGGTGGTATTGTCTTATCAGCTCCACAAATACCGGTAATCGGCAATGTTAGGGCGGATGAATTACAAGATGTATCTGCAATTCAACATGAACTAGTGGAGCAAGTGTACAGCACAGTACAGTGGGAGGCATCTATTCGTGAAATGATTGCTAAGGGCGTTGATGTATTTATCGAATGTGGGCCGGGCAAAGTTTTAAGTGGATTGGTAAAAAAAATAGATCGATCTGTAGCAACGTATTGTGTGTATGATGAATCATCATTGGAAGCACTATTAGAGGCGTCGAAGGAGTGGACAATCAATGCATAAATTACAAGGTAAGGTAGCGGTTGTAACTGGTGCTTCGCGAGGGATTGGACGTGCGATTGCGTTGAAGCTTGCTGAAGAAGGAGCTAAAATTGTCGTCAATTATAGTGGCTCTCAGGCAAAAGCTGAGGAAGTTGTTGCAACAATACAAGCGAATGGTGGTGAGGCGATTGCTGTACAAGCAAGTGTCTCAAAAGTCGAAGAAGTGACGGCGTTAATGGATGCAGCCGTGAAAACATTTGGTTCACTCGATATTTTAGTCAATAATGCGGGCATTACACGTGATAATTTATTGATGCGTATGAAAGAAAACGAATGGGACGATGTTTTAGACACAAATTTAAAAGGTGTTTTCCTTTGTACAAAAGCGGTGACGCGTCAAATGATGAAACAACGTGCAGGTCGTATTATTAATATTTCATCCATTGTTGGTGTCGCAGGCAATGCTGGGCAGGCCAATTATGTAGCTGCCAAAGCAGGTGTTATTGGTTTGACAAAAACAACTGCTAAAGAATTGGCAACTCGCAATATATTAGTTAATGCGATTGCACCAGGTTTTATTGAAACAGAAATGACAGATCAGCTACCAGAAGATTTAAAACAAGGCATGCTTTCGCAAATTCCTTTAGCGAAGCTTGGTCAGCCAGAAGATATTGCTAAAGCCGTTATTTTTCTAGCTTCAGACGATACTAACTATATGACTGGTCAGACGTTACATATAGACGGCGGCATGGTGATGTAATAAGATGTAATGGGCATAGAATTTGATTTTTTGTATAATCATGTGAGGGGAGGTGAAAGATTTGACTACTGTATTAGAACGAGTAACAAAAGTAATCGTGGACCGTTTAGGTGTAGAAGAAAGCGAAGTAACACTTGAAGCTTCTTTCCGTGATGATTTAGGTGCTGACTCATTAGACGTAGTTGAGCTTGTTATGGAGCTTGAAGATGAATTCGATATGGAAATTTCTGATGAAGATGCTGAAAAAATCTCAACGGTTGGTACTGCAATTTCATACATCGAAAGTAAAATTAGCTAATTTTGTATTAACTTTATTCGGCAGTAAGGAACTCACTTCTATAAGTGCAGACCCAGTTATTAATCGATAAACTGTCAAAGCTAGCTGAATAAAATTAAGCCTCTGAGGCGAATTTAAAAGGGTACGTAATGGTTCGTTTATCGAACTCAGGACGTGCCTTTTTTCATTTTGTGAAACGATTTGCAAAAAAATTGCCAAAACATTGCATTTTTACGGAAATACTTTTGCATAAACGCCTTGAAAAAGGTACACTAAGACGGTAGAAACTATTAGGAAGGCAGATTGTTCAATGGCTATGAAAAGAAAAGGAACTATGCAGAAATCAGGCGTACTTCCTGAGAAAGTACGCAATCAATTCGAGCTGTTACAGCATGAATTGAACATCACATTTTTAAATAAAAATTTATTGTATCAAGCATTCACGCATTCATCTTATGTGAATGAGCATCGCCGTAAGTTGTTTACGGATAATGAGCGTCTTGAATTTTTAGGTGACGCTGTACTTGAACTATCTGTTTCTAAATACCTCTTTGAAAAATACCCACATATGAGCGAAGGCGAGTTAACGAAGCTCCGTGCGTCAATTGTTTGTGAGCCGTCACTTGTTATTTTTGCAAATGAATTAGGCTTTGGTCGCTTTGTGTTACTTGGAAAAGGTGAGGAATTAACAGGTGGTCGGGAACGCCCAGCGCTACTTGCAGATGTATTTGAATCATTTGTAGGAGCTCTTTATTTAGATCAGGATTTACAAACGGTCGTGACATTTTTAGAACGAATCGTGTTCCCAAAAGTAGAAATCGGTGCTTTTTCGCATGTGATGGATTTCAAGAGTCAGTTACAAGAAATGGTGCAACAAACGAATAACGGCCTTCTTCATTACGAAATTATCGATGAGAAGGGGCCTGCGCATAATCGGACATTTGTATCGAGCGTGTTACTAAATGGACAAGAGCTTGGTATTGGTCGAGGGAAATCAAAAAAAGAAGCCGAGCAGCAAGCTGCACAATGTGCTATGCATGCTATGCGTGCGCAGACTGCTAAAGAGGAGGCTTAATAGATGTTCCTAAAACGACTGGAAGTGATTGGCTTTAAATCTTTCGCGGAGCGCATTGGTATTGATTTTGTACCAGGAGTTACTGCTGTTGTCGGACCAAATGGCAGCGGAAAAAGTAATGTGACCGATGCTATTCGTTGGGTACTCGGAGAGCAATCGGCAAAGTCGTTACGTGGAGCAAAAATGGAAGATGTTATTTTTGCTGGGAGTGACTCTCGAAAGCCACTGAACTTTGCAGAGGTAACGTTGATTTTAGATAATACTGATGAGCAAATTGCTTTTCCGTATACAGAAGTAAGCGTAACAAGACGCGTATACCGTTCAGGAGATAGTGAATATTTACTAAATAACCAGCAGTGTCGCCTGAAGGATATTACGGACTTGTTTATGGACTCGGGACTTGGTAAAGAAGCTTTTTCAATTATTTCACAAGGCCGTGTCGACGAAATATTAAATAGCAGACCTGATGACCGTCGATCAATTTTTGAAGAGGCGGCGGGTGTATTAAAGTATAAATTACGCAAGAAAAAAGCGGAGCATAAACTGGTTGAAACAGATGAGAACTTATACCGCGTATTAGACATTTTGCATGAGTTAGATGGTCGTCTAGAGCCTTTAGCTATACAGGCCTCAAGCGCAAAAGATTATGTGCAAATGTCAACAGAGTTAAAGGATTTTGATATTGCGATTCTTGTGCACGATTTAAAAAATTGTGCACAATCTTTGCATGCTCTAAAAGAAGAATTTATACAACTATCTGAAACGGAACAAATACAAGCGAGTAATATTTTAGCTTTAGAGACAAAGTCAAATGACATTCGTAAGCATTTGAAAGGACTAGATGACTTATTAGACGTCTCTCAATCTGATCTTGTTGATGCGACAATGGAAGTAGAGCGTTGGGATGGTCGTAAAGCCTTGATGGCAGAAAAGCGTCAAAACACCTCTAACCAGCTATTACAGTTAAATACATCTTTACAAGAAGCGGAAGACGAAGTAGAGGCTCTGATTGTTCAAGAACTTGAAAAGAAAGAATTATTTACTGAAAAACAGCAAGAAGTATTAGCACTTAAGCAAGTCATTAAGCAATTGGAGCAATCGTTAAATCGTTCCGTCACAGAAATAGAGCAAGAAATAGAAGAACAAAAAAATCGTTATATTGATTCGTTGAACGAAGAAGCCACTGTCAAAAATGAATTGAAAAATATTGATCAACAACTAGTGCAACAAAAAGCAATGGCTGCCCGTATGACAGATCAAACGGATGAATTTGGCCAGGAGCTTGCACAAATTTTAGCTGAAAAACAAGCACTCACTGTTGCACATACTGCTACAACGAATGAGTTACAGCACAAGCTAGAGGGATTTGAAACGCTACAGATACAACTCAAGAAAGTAAATACATCCTTTAATGACAAACAAGACATGCTTTATAAAGCGTACCAACACCAGCAACAATTGAAGGCTAGAAAAGATACGCTAGCCGAGCTAGAATCTGATTTCTCAGGATTCTTCCACGGAGTAAAGGAAGTATTGTTAGCGCGAGATAAGGGTGAGCTACAAGGAATTGAAGGCGCTGTCGCTGAATTAGTTCAGGTCAATAGTAAGTATACACAGGCGATTGAAACGGCATTAGGTGCAGCCTCTCAGCATATTGTGACAACGAATGAGCAACATGCTCAGCAGGCTATTCATTGGTTAAAACAAAAAAGAGCGGGACGTGCGACATTTTTACCCAAAACAGTTATGAAGTCACGTAAAGTAAATCTGTCCGCTATACAGCTCGCTACTGAGCATCCGGCTTTTGTACAAATGGCTGATGCACTCGTTACATTCGATGAAGAAAATCGTTCAATTGTCGAAAATCTGCTAGGTAATGTACTTGTTGCAGCGAATTTAGAAGGAGCTAGCCAAATTGCCCGTTTATGTGGTTTTCGATACCGTGTAGTAACTCTAGAAGGCGATATTGTTAATGCGGGCGGTTCGTTAACCGGTGGTGCAGCGAAGCAACAATCTTCGCTCTTTACTCGAAAGGCGGAATTAGACGGCTTAATTGCAAAGTTAGAAGCATTAGTAACTTCTATATATAGTGCTGAACAGGCTGTAACAGCTGAAAAAGACAATCTTGCGACATTGCGCGACACTGTTGAGAAGATGAAACTAGAAGGCGAGCAATTGCGTAAAGATGAAATGCAACAGGCGAGTCGTATTCGAGAGTTAGAGGTTGTTGAAAAAAGCCTATCTGCACGGGTTTCCTTTGCATCTAATGAAACGCAGGATGTTAAAACACGTGAAGAAGCACTGTTAACACAAAAAGATGTAGCAACAGCACGTTTAACAGCACTGGCTACAGAGCTAATTGCGATTAATGAAACTGTTGAACAGCTAGGTAAAGTGAAGTTACAAAGCGAAACCGAAAAAGATGTTCTTCGTGAGCAATCTGCAGAGAAACGTTCGCAATTAGCCGTTATACAGGAGCAAATGTCTCAAGTCCAAATTGCAACTGCAGAGCTAGCCTTACAATTAAACAAGGCTCGTCAAAAAGTCGACAATATTTCTCAGGAAATAATCTGGCTTCAATCTGATGAATCGACAAAACTACTAAGTGATGAAGAAGTGGATGAGCAGGTCACTACATGGAAAACTAGACGTGATTCGTTACAGATCACGATTTCACAGAAAAAAGAAGAAAAGGCAGCGCAACAACAAGAACTGACAACATTAGAAGAACAACTGAAGGAAATGCAACGTATACATAAAGGCTTCCTTGAAGCAATACGTGCGAATGAATTAAAGCGGAATCGCGTAGAATTTGAAACAAATAATTTCAATGAACAGCTCGAAGAAAATTATCAGCTAACGTTTGAGGAAGCTGTGAATGAAGCCCTTACGATTGAGGATGAAGAGCATATGCGTCGTCGTGTCAAGCTGTTGAAAAAATCAATTGAAGAACTGGGGCCTGTAAACTTAAGTTCTATTGAGGAATATGACCGTGTACTAGAACGTCATTCATTTTTAACTGAGCAACGTGAGGATTTACTAGCGGCACAGGAAACTTTGCATGAAGCCATTAAGGAAATGGATGAGGAAATGACACTGCGCTTTAGTGAGACATTTTATGCGATTCGGGAGCAATTCAAACTGGTATTCCGTGAACTATTTGGTGGAGGTCAGGCGGATTTAGTGTTGCTTGAGCCAGACAATATGCTTGAAACGGGTATTGAAATTGTAGCGCAACCACCAGGAAAAAAATTACAAAATTTAAGCCTTCTTTCTGGCGGTGAGCGCGCGCTTACAGCAATTGCCCTATTGTTCTCAATTTTAAATATTCGCCCAGTGCCTTTCTGTATTCTCGATGAAGTAGAAGCTGCGTTAGATGAGGCTAATGTTGTTCGATATAGCGAATATTTGAAGAAATTTAGTCTAGATACACAATTCATTGTTATTACTCATCGTAAAGGTACAATGGAGGGGGCTGATGTACTGTATGGTATTACAATGCAAGAGTCAGGCGTATCAAAACTCGTTTCAGTAAAATTAGAAGATGAACCCGTTCTTGCGGAGCAAAGGAGCGAACAAGCATGAGTTTTTTTAAACGAATAAAAGATAAGTTGATGGGAAATCCCGCTGAAGAAGAAAAGGTAGTAGATATTAACGAGGAAGATTCTACCGAACAGCAGCAACTTGAACTAACAGAACCTGCACAATTAGAAACAACTGTAGAAGAAGTAGTTGAAGTAGTTGAAGTGAAGTTAGAGGATGCGCCAGTAAGTGAGAACCCTATCGTGATGGAGACACCGGCTGTAAATGAAGAGCTAAAACAAGAAGAAGTGCAGGAAATTGCTATTGCAGACGAGCAACTTGTTGAAGAAACTGATTTAGAGAAAAAACCATCAGCCTGGTCAATTACACAGAAATTTAAAGCTGGTCTTGAAAAAACGCGTAATTCATTTACTTCAAAAGTGAATGATTTAGTTGCTCGCTACAGAAAAGTGGATGAGGATTTCTTCGAGGAATTAGAAGATCTATTATTACAAGCTGATGTCGGCTTCGAAACTGTCATGGAGCTAATGGATAAATTGCGCTTTGAAGTACAACGAAAAAATATTAAAGATACAAATGGCATTCAAACACTTATTTCTGAAAAGCTTGTGGAAATTTATGAGCAAGGCGAAGAAGATTTAATTGACCTAAATATGCAGCCTAAGGGTGACCTAACAGTTATTTTATTTGTAGGCGTGAACGGTGTAGGGAAAACGACAACGATTGGTAAACTTGCGCATCGTTTAAAATCAGCAGGTAAAAATGTAGTATTAGCTGCGGGAGATACTTTCCGTGCTGGTGCAATTGATCAATTACAAGTTTGGGGAGATCGCGTCGGTTGTGAAGTTATTAAACAATCTGAGGGCTCAGATCCAGCGGCCGTTATGTACGATGCAATTCGTGCTGCCAAAAATCGTAACGCAGACGTGTTAATTTGTGATACAGCTGGTCGTTTGCAAAATAAAGTAAATTTAATGAATGAACTTGAAAAAGTACATCGCGTTATTGCGCGTGAAGTACCTAATGCACCACATGAAGTATTATTAGCGCTTGATGCGACAACTGGTCAAAATGCACTCGTTCAGGCACAAACGTTTAAAGAAGCGACAAATGTGACAGGCATTGTATTAACAAAACTTGATGGTACTGCAAAGGGTGGCATCGTATTAGCCATTCGTAACAAATTACACATTCCAGTAAAATTTGTTGGACTGGGTGAAAAAATGGATGATTTACAACCATTTGATGCGGAACGCTATGTATATGGTTTATTTGCAGATGGATTAGATAAGGAATTACAAAATAACGAAGATTAATATTTGCGACAGTGCTAAATGTTTTTTGCGTGTAATGCGGCAAGTTGCCAACTAGCTGAGCTGTATTTGGAATCAGAAGAAATACGCATAGACGTAATTGATTGATGAGGCGCTCGTCTGTGAAAAGGTGAATTACATTGTTTAAAAGGGAAATACTAGCTAAAGGTGGGCATCATCTAATATCGGCTATATAATGCTTTTAGACAAGGAGATTACCTTGACACAGATGGGCGCTTTTCGTTATGATACAGATGACTAACAACGGGGGGAGAAATATTCGATGCTACTTGAAAAAACAACACGCATGAACTTTCTCTTCGACTTTTATCAAGCATTATTAACAGATAAGCAAAGAAGTTATATGGAACTTTATTATTTAGACGATAACTCGCTTGGGGAAATCGCTGAATCATACGGAGTTTCACGCCAAGCTGTTTATGATAATATTCGTCGAACAGAAGCGATGCTTGAAGAATATGAAGAAAAACTATGTTTACTTGAAAAATTTCAGCAACGCACACAAATGCTAGCGCAGCTAACAGCAGGAATTACGGAAAAAAGCATGCCAGCTGAGGAACAGTTAACGCTTATTGAGCAATTGAAAGAATGGGATTAGGAGGCGAAAGCAGTGGCTTTTGAAGGATTAGCGGAACGACTCCAAGGGACGATCCAAAAGATTAAAGGCAAAGGGAAAGTATCGGAACAAGATGTCAAAGAAATGATGCGTGAAGTCCGATTTGCTTTAATCGAGGCGGACGTTAACTTAAAAGTAGTAAAAGAATTTGTTAAAAAAGTAAGTGAACGTGCTATCGGCGTGGATGTTATGCAAAGCTTAACTCCAGGTCAACAAGTTATCAAAATTGTTCAAGACGAATTAGCACAACTAATGGGTGGCGAACAAAGCCCGATTAAATTTAATACTAAACCACCAACTGTTATTATGATGGTCGGCCTACAAGGTGCAGGTAAAACGACGACTTCTGGGAAATTAGCGAATGTTTTACGTAAGAAATATAATCGTAAACCATTATTAGTTGCGGCTGACGTTTATCGTCCTGCGGCGGTGCAGCAATTACAAACATTAGGCAAGCAGTTATCGCTCCCTGTTTTTGCGCTAGGCACAGATGTATCTCCTGTAGAAATCGCACGTCAAGCATTAGAACTGGCAAAAGAAGAGCATCATGATGTTGTTATTATAGATACAGCTGGACGCTTGCATATCGACGAAGATTTAATGCAAGAATTAAAGGATATTCGTGCGTTAAAAGAACCAGACGAAGTGTTCCTTGTTGTGGATGCTATGACAGGTCAAGATGCAGTAAATGTTGCAGAAAGCTTTAATGAGGCTGTGGGCATTACAGGCGTTGTCTTAACAAAGCTTGATGGTGATACTCGTGGTGGTGCAGCGTTATCGATTCGTTCAGTGACACAGAAACCGATTAAATTCGTCGGTATGGGTGAGAAAATGGATGCACTTGAGCCGTTCCATCCAGAGCGTATGGCGTCCCGTATTTTAGGTATGGGTGACGTTTTATCACTTATTGAAAAAGCACAAGCAAACGTTGACGAAGCAAAAGCGAAAGAACTAGAAGAAAAGTTCAAAACGCAAAGCTTCACTTTAGATGATTTTGTCGAGCAGTTGCAACAAGTGAAGAAAATGGGACCACTCGATGAAATTTTAAAAATGTTACCGGGTGCGAACAAAATCAAAGGCTTGGATAATGTTAAAGTTGATGATAAGCAAATGGGTCACGTTGAGGCAATTATTTACTCGATGACACCTGCTGAAAAAACGAATCCAGAGATCATTAATGGTAGTCGTAAAAAACGAATTGCTCAAGGGTCTGGTACGTCGATTCAGGAGGTCAATCGTCTGTTGAAACAGTTCGATGAAATGAAAAAAATGATGAAGCAAATGACAGGTATGGCAACAGGTAAAGGTAAGAAAAAAATGAAATTACCAGGCTTTGATTCATTATTTAAATAATATTTTTTAGGTGTTAAGAAAAAACACTTTACAAACATCACAAACATTGATAATATACTATCTTGTGTGAAACTTATTCGGAGGTGCTATTAAAATGGCAGTTAAAATTCGCTTAAAACGTATGGGAGCTAAAAAATCTCCTTTCTATCGTATCGTAGTTGCTGATGCTCGTTCACCACGTGACGGTCGTCAAATCGAAACAGTTGGTACTTACAACCCGCTGACTCAACCAGCTACTGTAAACATCGATGAAGAGAAAGCTCTTAAATGGTTAACTGACGGTGCAAAACCATCAGATACAGTACGTAACTTGTTCTCAGAACAAGGTATCATGGAGAAATTCCATAACCAAAAATTCAGTAAATAATCGGGGGAGACGTCTTTGAAGCAGCTGATTGAAGCAATCGTTTTACCGTTGGTCGATTATCCAGAGGAAGTCCGTATTGAGACGGACGAAAATGCAAATCGAATTGTTTATAAACTTTTTGTTCATCCAGAGGATCGAGGGAAAGTCATAGGCAAACAGGGGCGGGTTGCCAAAGCGATTCGTACAATTGTTTATTCAGCAGCAGGTAGTCACCATCAAAAAAAGACTTACGTCGATATATTGGATTGAAAAAGGAGGGGAGGAGCTTGCTAGTTCCTTCCTTCTTTTTTATATAATAGAACATTGGATATACTAGCCAATGACTAGGCTGAAATGCCATCCCTTAAATGTTGCTTCAATCCCTCAGGCGAAAGTGGAAGCGTGTTTACTTTCGCCTGGGGCTCTCTAGCACTGATCAGGGATAGACGAGCATTTTAGCACTTTTCTAACATGAGGTGATCAGGATGGAATGGTTTAATGTAGGTCGTATTGTTAATACGCATGGTATCCGAGGAGAAGTGCGTATTTTATCGACGACAGATTTTGAAGAACAACGCTTCGCAGTGGGCAATAAGCTCGCAGCCTTTAAAAAGGACGATAAAAAGCCGACATGGGTAACGATTGAATCGGTGCGTCGTCATAAAAACTTTATCTTATTAACATTTGAAGGCATGCACAATATTAATTTAGTTGAGCCGTTTAAAGAAGGCATGCTAAAAGTAACGAAAGATCAAATGGAAGATGATTTGTTAGAAGAAAACGAATATTTCTACCATGACATCATCGGTTGTTCTGTTATCTCTGAAGAGGGAGAAACAATCGGCGAGATTAAAGATATTTTAGAAACTGGCGCAAATGATGTATGGGTAATAAAAGGCGTAAAAGGTAAAGAGCATTACATCCCATACATTGAAGATATCGTTAAAGATATCAATATTGATGAAAAAGTCATTACAATTCATGTGATGGAAGGTTTATTATAATGAATATTCAAGTGCTGAGCCTGTTTCCGGATATGTTTACAGGTGTATTTGGAGCATCGATATTAAAGAAGGCGCAAGAAAAAGGCGCAGTGCAGCTCTCTGTCACAGATATCCGTGAGTATTCGGGTAATAAGCACAAACAGGTAGATGATTATCCGTACGGTGGAGGCGCAGGAATGGTGTTAAAACCTGAGCCGATGTTTAGTGCTGTTGAGGCGATTACAGCAGGTAAAAAGCCGCGTATCATCTTAATGTGCCCACAGGGTGAACGCTTCACACAAAAGAAGGCAGAAGAGCTTGCGAAAGAGGAAGAACTTGTCTTTTTATGTGGTCACTACGAGGGCTATGATGAGCGTATTCGTGAGCATCTTGTGACCGATGAAATTTCTATTGGAGATTTCGTCTTAACAGGTGGAGAACTTGGTGCAATGACAGTGATTGATAGCATTGTACGTCTTTTACCTGGCGTATTAGGACAAGAAGACTCACATATTCAAGATTCATTTTCGACTGGTTTACTCGAGCACCCTCATTATACACGGCCTGCAGAATTCCGTGGTATGAAAGTACCTGATGTATTAATGTCAGGCAATCATGCAAAGATTGACGAGTGGCGTGAGGAGCAATCGCTGAAAAGAACGTTCGAGCGTCGTCCGGATTTACTCGAGCATTACCCTTTAACAGAGAAGCAAAAAGCGTATATTGAAAAATTAAAAAACGAACAATAAAGATGCTTGCTTGCATTCGCATTTTGTGATAACATCTACTTTGTGCTTCTATGTGAAGTGCTGAATCACGGTGTTCCGCTGTGGCATAGATTGCGTGCAAGAGCATCTGTCTAAGGAGAGAAAACAATGTCAAACATTATTACAGAAATTACTAAGGCTCAGCTTCGCACTGATCTACCAACTTTCCGTCCTGGTGATACTGTTAAGGTACACGTGAAAGTAGTAGAGGGTACTCGTGAACGTATCCAAGTATACGAAGGTGTAGTTATCAAACGTCGTGGTGGCGGTATTAGCGAAACTTTCACAGTTCGTAAAATTTCTTACGGTGTAGGTGTTGAACGTACATTCCCTGTACACACACCAAAAATCGCTAACTTAGAAGTTGTACGTCGTGGTAAAGTACGTCGTGCTAAACTTTACTACCTACGTAACCTACGTGGTAAAGCTGCTCGTATTAAAGAAATTCGATAATTATGACTTAAAAGTGAGGGGCTTGTGTAGCAAGCCCCTTTTCTTTTTGCTTGTCATCTTAAATAGCTATCATCTAAAATGAAGGTAGACAAGGGGGCAGTTCTCAATGGAAAAACAAGTGAAAGAAAAGAATGAGTTATGGGAATGGACAAAGGCGCTTCTAATTGCATTTGCGATTGCAGCAGTTATTCGTTATTTTTTATTTACACCAATTGCAGTAGATGGTGAGTCCATGATGCCAACCCTTGAAGATGGCGACCGTATGATTGTGAACAAAATCGGTTATAAAATTGGTGAACCTAAACGCTTTGATATCGTTGTGTTCCATGCGCCAGAGCAAAAAAATTACATTAAACGTGTAATTGGGTTACCAGGTGATACATTGGAATATAGAGATGATCAGTTATACATTAATGGTGAAGCGATAGATGAACCTTATTTAGATGCCTATAAAGCAGAAATTTCAGAGGGGACGTTAACGGAAGATTTTACGTTAAAGGATATCGATGTTTCGCTTAATGATGGAATTCCCGAAGGTTATGTTTTTGTTATGGGAGATAATCGTCGATATAGTAAGGATAGTCGACATATCGGTATTATCGATCAAAAAGAAATTATCGGTAATACAAGCCTGATTTTTTGGCCATTTAGTGATATTAAAATTGTAAAATAGCTTATTGAAGGGGAGCGGACAACTCTCCCTTTTTCTTTTGATTAGGAGGTACATGTATGACAATTCAATGGTTTCCGGGGCATATGGCGAAAGCTCGCCGCCAAGTAACTGAAAATCTAAAGCTAGTAGATATTATTTTTGAATTAATCGATGCACGTTTGCCGCTATCATCGCGTAATCCGATGATAGACGAGGTTATAAACCAAAAAACACGTCTTCTTATTTTAAATAAGGCAGATATGGCAGATGAGCAAGAAACGCGCAGATGGGTGCAGTATTTTGCAGACCGTGGGCATAAAGCGGTTGCTATAAATTCGCTTGAAGGTAAAGGTTTGCAGCAGGTAACAAAGGCAGCACAGGAATTGTTACAAGAAAAGTTTGATCGCATGAAAGCACGAGGAATGAAACCACGAGCGATTCGAGCGATGATTGTTGGTATACCCAATGTTGGTAAATCGACACTGATTAACCGTTTGGCTAAGAAGAACATTGCTAAAACAGGTAACACACCAGGTGTTACAAAAGCTCAGCAATGGATTAAAGTAGGTAAAGAGTTAGAGTTACTCGATACACCGGGAATTTTATGGCCGAAATTCGAGGACCAAGAGGTTGGCTATAAGCTTGCGTTAACAGGTGCCATTAAAGATACCATTACAAATATGGAGGATTTGGCAGTATATGGTTTACATTTCTTGTCAGTTCATTATCCAACACGGATGGAAGAGCGATATGGATTCCATTTAATTCATGAAGATTTAGTCGAAACTTTCGATCATATCGGGAAGCTTCGTCGTGTATTTAGCACAGGTGGCGAAATTGATTATGACCAAGTAGCGCAGTTGATTGTGCGTGATATTCGTGGTCAACAATTAGGGAAACTAACATTTGATTTTGTTGATGAACAGCTTGAAAAGGAAGCAGAGCAGCAATAGTACCGGCATAAAACTGTCATACTCACACAATAAATTGTGAGCATGACAGTTTTTCTTTTAGGAATGGTACTTGTTGCCGATAAATGATATAGAGTGATAAAAGGGAGTAACGTATGAAAACGATTAAAGAGATTACAACAGCATTGAAAATGGCCGAGGACTGGCACGAATGGATGAGTGAGATAGCAACCGATGAACGAGCAGGTGTGCAAAAGGCTTGGCTCAGTTGGAAAAAGCGTCAGGATAAAAAACAACAGTTACTACAGGAACACCAAGCAAAAATTGACTTCGATCATAGTTATGGTGAGGCAAATGCTTTGATTGCTGGTGTTGATGAGGCGGGACGTGGGCCGCTAGCGGGGCCAGTCGTGACTGCAGCAGTTATTTTACCAAAAGAATGTGAAGCACTTGTTGGTCTAAATGATTCAAAACAGCTATCAAAGGATAAACGCAATACCTTTGCGGCGCTTGTGAAAAAGCATGCTATCAGTTATTTTATTCACTTTCAGGCAGAAGAAGAGATTGATGCACTAAATATTTATGAAGCAACAAAACAATCCATGAAGATGAGTGTGGAGTCGTTGCCTATAAAACCTGATTATGTACTTGTTGATGCAATGACATTGCCGATAACTATTCCACAAGATGCCATCATTAAAGGCGACGCCAAAAGTTTGGCAATTGCGGCTGCCTCCATTTTAGCGAAAACTGCGCGAGATGAGTACATGGAACAATTGGATAAAGAATTTCCTATGTACGGCTTTGCAAAGCATGCAGGATATGGAACGAAGCAACATTTAGAGGCACTTGAGACGTATGGACCGACGATACATCATCGCAAGTCGTTTGAACCTATAAAATCAATGTAAGAAAGGAGTATCTATATGACAGCTACATCATTTAATTCGATACAACTGCAACAAACGGCTTTAACGCCGGTTAACCAGCCACTTGCTTTAAAGCAAGGGCAAGTATTTCATGGTACGATTAAACAGTTATTTCCAGATCAAATGGCAGAGATACAGGTTGGCAACCAAAAACTAATTGCAAAGCTTGAAGTGCCACTCAAAGCTGGAGATGCTCACTTCTTTCAAGTGACAGGTACAAGCCCTCAAACAGAGCTGAAGGTTGTCACAGGCCCTATGGCACAAACAACTTCACCGACACAACAGATGAATCAGCTACTTGAATCGATGAATCTACCAAAATCAACGGAAATGCAGCAAGTGTTAGCACATTTTATGAAGGCACAAATACCGATTTCTAAGGAGCAACTCATCCAAGCAGAGATGTGGCTGAAAGCATTGCCAGAAGGTATCTCTAAGGCAGATGCATTGCTAGCTCTGCAAAGAATGGTCGAGCTAAAAATGCCAATGACAAATGACGTATTCCAGGCACTTGTCAACGGGCAAAAAACAGCAGGTATGTCTGCGACAATGGATGCTTTTGCACAGCTGTTAGCGAAGGATACAGTCTTAACAGAAAACCTAAAGCAAAATTTACTGCAACAGGTACAAGCAATTGCGAAACCTTTTGATGTGGAAACAGGCAGCTTAATGCTCGCAAAATCTATAGAAATATTAAGCAATAGTGCCGGGTCAATAAGCGAGCGCTTACAAGCCTTGAATGTTTTGAAGGATGCTGGTGTGCTCCCACAGCAAGCGACATTACAAAATTGGTCTACGCTAATGGCGAACAATACAAAAACTACCCAAGCAAATTCGATGCATCAGGCAGGACAGATCATTCAAACGATTTTAACAGCAAAGCCTGAAAATACAGCACAACTCATTGAACAGCTAAAATCATGGACAACCAGTCAAAACTTATTAACGAATGAACAAAAGCAACAGCTAAACCAAATAATAGACAGATTTAGTCAATTGCCTCCGAGTAAGCAAGCGTTAGAAGTTTTTGCGAAGCAGATGCAAGAACATCTCATCAAGGCATTTGCACAAAATACGCCAGAACGCTTATTTACGCAAGATTCCAACGGCTTATCAACAAAAGATCAATTATTGTCGCTATTAAAGCATGAAATAGCCACTCCTGCTCAAAATGAAGCATCGATGCGTAATCTCGTGAAGGTAGGGATTGAATCGCCACAGCCAATGATCCAACAAATTCTTACACAAGCAGATGCACATGTACAAAGCTCAATGGATAGTAAAGCAATGGAACATGCACTTAAAACGGTTTTAAAAAGTCTAGGAATAAGCTATGAAGCATCGCTAGCTAATAAGTCTGCGGATTTACAGTCGATTGCTCATCAATTAAAGCCACAGCTCCATACATTGTTGCAGGAAGTACAGGTTACTCCGCAGCTGAGAGAAGCAGCAGAGATGTTAATGACACGAATGAATGGTATGCAGCTTGCATCGGGTGAAAGTGGCCATCAGCATCAACTTATTATGCAAGTACCACTCGAGTTTTTCGGCAAAAAAATGGATGCAACCTTACAGTGGAATGGGCGTATGAAGGATGATGGGAAAATTGATGCCAATTATGCGCGAATCTTATTCTATTTACAAATGGAATCAATGCAAGAGACTGTTATTGATATGCAAGTTCAAAATCGTGTAGTTACAGTGACGATATTTAATGAAAACTTTGATATCATTCCACTTGCGGAGCCGTTAAAAGCAGCATTAAAAATTGGCTTAGCTGAAAAAGAATATCAACTATCAGGTGTTTTTATTAAACAATTTGAAAAAGCCAAACCTGAAAAAATGACCGCTGTAGTAGAACAGCAAGAGGGACATAGTGGGGTGGATTTCCGCATATGAGTGAAGAAAAAATTACTCGAAAAGAAGCAATTGCCCTTACATATAAGCAAGGTAAATTTGATAGTCCGATGGTAGTTGCAAAAGGAAAAGGGAAAGTTGCAGAAAACATATTAGCACGTGCGAATGAGCATGATGTGCCGATTTATGAAGATCCAAACCTCGTACAATTACTTGGACAGTTAGATTTAAATGAGTCGATACCTGAAGAATTATATCAGGCTGTGGCTGAAGTTTTTGCGTTTATTTATCGTTTAGATCAACAGCATGGACAAAATAACGAAAAAAATAAAGTATTCTGATTTTTAGAATTCTCTGTTTTAGTACACAAAGTAGAAAAAACCGACATAATAAACTATAAAATTCGAAAAAAAGACAAAGTGTAGACTTTATCAGAATCTTTAGTTAGAATAGATATGTTAGTAAAACAATTTTGCATATGTTTGATGGGAGGATGTATTATGAATATCCATGAATATCAAGGGAAAGAGATTCTTAGAAAATATGGTGTAGCTGTACCCAACGGAAAAGTTGCGTTTTCCCCTGATGAAGCAGTGAAGGTAGCGAAAGAGCTTGGCTCAAACGTCACGGTAGTCAAGGCGCAAATTCATGCGGGTGGGCGTGGTAAAGCAGGTGGTGTGAAAATCGCTAAAAACCTGGATGAGGTACGAACTTACGCAAAGGGATTACTAGGGAAAATTTTAGTGACACATCAAACAGGTCCTGAAGGAAAAGAAGTAAAACGCTTATACATTGAAGAGGGTTCGGATATTCAAAAAGAATATTATTTGAGTTTAGTATTAGACCGCGCTACATCTCGTGTAACGGTGATGGGTTCTGAAGAGGGCGGTATGGATATTGAAGAAGTAGCGGAAGAGCACCCAGAAAAAATCTTCAAAGAAGTTGTTGACCCAGTAATCGGTTTAACAAGCTTCCAAGCACGTCGCATGGCGTTTAATATGAATATTCCAGCAAACCTAGTAGGGAAAGCTGTTAAATTAATGTTAGGCTTATATCAAGCATTTATCGACAAGGATGCATCTATTGTAGAAATTAATCCACTAGTTGTAACTGGACAAGGGGAAGTCTTAGCGTTAGATGCTAAATTCAACTTTGATGCAAATGCATTGTACCGTCATAAAGATATTGTCGAGTTACGCGATTTTGATGAAGAAGATGCAAAAGAAATCGAGGCTTCAAAATATGACCTAAGCTATATTTCACTAGACGGCAACATTGGCTGTATGGTAAATGGAGCTGGTCTTGCAATGGCGACAATGGATACAATAAGCTATTACGGCGGCAGTCCCGCTAACTTCCTTGATGTTGGGGGCGGCGCTACGGCTGAAAAAGTAACCGAAGCATTCAAAATTATCCTTTCTGATTCACATGTAAAAGGAATTTTTGTCAATATATTTGGTGGAATTATGAAATGTAACATTATCGCTGAAGGTGTCGTAACAGCAGCGAAAGAAATTGGTTTAGCTGTACCGTTAGTAGTTCGTTTAGAAGGTACGAATGTAGAACTTGGAAAAGAAATCTTAAACGCATCTGGTTTAAACATCGTGGCAGCAGATTCAATGGCTGACGGTGCTCAAAAAATTGTGGGACTAGTAGGCTAAGGAAGGCAGGGAGAACAATGGCTGTATTTATTAATAAAGATACAAAGGTAATTGTACAAGGAATTACAGGCGAAACAGCGCTATTCCATACGAAGCAAATGCTAGACTATGGTACAAAAATCGTAGCAGGCGTAACACCTGGTAAAGGTGGTCTTGAAATCGAAGGTGTACCTGTATTTAATACAGTAACAGAAGCCGTAGCAGCAACTGGTGCAACAGCATCGGTTATTTACGTGCCTGCGCCATTTGCAGCAGATGCGATTTTAGAAGCTGTGGATGCTGAACTAGAACTAACAATTTGTATTACAGAGCATATTCCTGTCCTTGATATGGTAAAAGTTAAACGTTATATGGAAGGCAAAAAAACACGCCTAGTTGGTCCAAACTGTCCAGGTGTTATTACAGCCGATGAATGTAAGATTGGTATTATGCCAGGATATATTCATACTAAAGGCCATGTAGGGGTGGTTTCTCGTTCCGGGACATTAACATATGAGGCAGTTCACCAATTAACACAAGCTGGTATTGGTCAAACAACAGCTGTTGGTATTGGAGGAGACCCTGTTAATGGGACAAACTTTATCGATGCACTTGAAGCATTCAACAATGACTCTGAGACATACGCAGTTGTCATGATTGGTGAAATTGGTGGTACAGCTGAGGAGGAAGCCGCTGAATGGATAAAAGCAAATATGACAAAACCTGTCGTTGGCTTTATCGGCGGACAAACAGCTCCTCCAGGAAAACGAATGGGCCACGCAGGTGCCATTATTTCTGGTGGTAAAGGAACAGCAGCTGAAAAAATTAAAGCTATGAATGCGGCTGGCATTGAAGTAGCAGAAACCCCTTCAGTTATTGGTGAGACACTTATTAAAGTAATTAAAGAAAAAGGGCTATACGAAAAGTGTAAAACCCATTAAAATGGAAGATGTAGCACATTGTGGCTACATCTTTTTCTCTGTCTACGTATTTGCACTGTATGTTTAAGTCCGCTTCGACGCCCGATTTAAAGTGATGGAACTTTTACTTTTGTTTCGAAATTACCATCATTGGAGGCTTACATGATGTCAGTGATGTCAAAGGTCGTAGCGTTTTTCACAGACGTGTAAGCGGGCGAATGCAAATACGCTTTTCTACTTTTATTGTGGTGAAATGAAAAATGCGGTCATTTAATTTCTTCTATTAAAAAGGAGGTTTTTAGATGATTTTTTCAGTAGATCTACAGAGACTGCTAGCTTTGCATTATATATATCCATTACCACTCCAAAAACTTCAACAACTATTGTCCCCAGTGGATGTATTAAGTTATTTTGAAGAAGCGCACCCAAATGAGATTGCGAAAGCATTACAAATTCCATTGTCAAAGGCTAAGCAAATTTCTCAAAGCTTTCAGCGCGTCATTAGCTTGTCGCTTGAAGAGGCTTATGCACAGGCTAATATTTTCCCCATACCCTTTCATCACCATTATTACCCGGCGCAATTATTTGAAATACCAAGTCCACCTACTGTATTGTATGTGAAAGGTCGGTATTCGCTGTTAACAAGTGATAAACAGGTAGCTATTATTGGTTCTAGAAAGGCTACAGCCTATACAAAGACTGCAATGGACTTAATTGTCCCGCCGCTTGTTGAACATGAATACACGGTCGTGAGTGGGCTTGCGCGAGGAGCAGATACAATGGCTCATGAGGCAACAATTAAGGTGGGTGGCAAAACAATTGCTGTGCTTGGACACGGTTTTCATCATATATATCCAAAAGAAAACCAGGCCCTTGCTGAAAAAATGGCAGAGAATCAGTTGCTTGTCACAGAATATCCACCTTATATAAAACCAGAAAAATGGCACTTTCCAATGCGTAATCGCATAATTAGTGGTCTGTCACAAGCATTAGTAGTGACAGAAGCGGCACTGAGAAGTGGCACTCTTATTACAACTGAATGCGCATTAGAGCAAGGAAAAGATGTTTTTGTTGTGCCAGGGCCAATTGATGCTGAGCAGTCAATGGGGACAAATAAGTTAATTTTAGAAGGAGCTATTCCTGTGTGTAACGGCTATCAAATCGTTGAAACACTAACGCTCTTTTCTAGCAAAAATTGAAAAAAAGTTGCATTATCTTAAAATCTGTTATACATTTTGCAACAGGTAACATAAAAAATTTAGCATTAGACCTCGCTAAGGGGGAGACATATATGGCGGATTATTTAGTGATCGTAGAATCACCAGCAAAAGCAAAAACAATTGAGCGTTATTTAGGAAAAAAATACAAAGTTAAAGCGTCGGTCGGGCATGTTCGTGACCTACCACGTAGCCAAATGGGCATTGATACTGAAAATAACTACGAACCAAAATATATTACAATTCGCGGTAAAGGACCTGTTTTACAGGAACTAAAGTCTGCGGCTAAAAAAGTAAAGAAAGTATATCTCGCAGCCGATCCAGACCGCGAGGGGGAGGCAATTGCCTGGCACCTTGCGACTGCGTTAAATATTGATATTCATTCGGATTGTCGTGTTGTTTTCAATGAAATTACAAAAGACGCAATTCTTGAATCTTTTAAGAACCCTCGTTCTATTAACATGGATTTAGTGGATGCACAGCAAGCAAGACGTATGTTAGACCGACTTGTAGGTTATAACATTAGTCCGATTCTTTGGAAGAAAGTAAAAAAGGGATTATCGGCAGGACGTGTACAATCTGTAGCACTACGCATGATTATTGATCGTGAAAATGAAATTAAAAACTTTCAGCCAGAAGAGTACTGGACAATAGAAGGCTCCTTTGAAAAGGGAAAGAAAACTTTTGATGCTCTTTACTTTGGAGATGGCAAAGACAAAATAAAATTAACAAATGAAGAACAAGTAAAGTCCGTATTAAAAAGCGTGAAGGGGACAGCATTTGACGTTGTGAATGTAACAAAAAAAGAACGTAAAAGAAATGCGGCACCTGCTTTTACGACATCTTCTCTACAACAAGAGGCAGCTCGAAAGTTAAACTTCCGTGCGAAGAAAACCATGATGCTTGCACAACAATTGTATGAAGGTATCGATATCGGTAAAAAAGAGGGAACGGTCGGTTTGATTACGTATATGCGTACGGATTCAACACGTATTTCCGAAACAGCAAAAACGGAAGCCGTTTTATATATCGAATCAAAGTATGGAAAAGAATTCATCGCAACAGACATCAAGCAGGCAAAAAAAGCATCAAATGCACAGGACGCCCATGAGGCAATTCGTCCGACAAGCACAATACGCACACCAGATGAATTAAAAACAGTACTTAGTCGTGACCAATTACGCTTATACCGATTGATTTGGGAGCGCTTTATCGCAAGTCAAATGGCACCAGCTGTACTAGATACAGTTGCTGTTGACCTTCAAAATGGTAACGTATTATTCCGTGCGAACGGCTCTCAAGTAAAATTTGCAGGCTTTATGAAACTATATATAGAAGGTACTGATGACCAAACGGAAGAAACAACAAAACTTCTACCTGAAATGGAAATTGGTGATCAAGTGAAATCTCTTGAAATCGAACCGAAGCAACATTTTACACAGCCACCACCACGTTATTCAGAGGCGCGTCTTGTAAAAACAATGGAAGAGATAGGTATAGGGCGCCCGTCCACATATGCACCGACCCTCGATACATTACAGCGCCGTGGCTATGTGGTGTTAGATGCAAAACGCTTCATGCCGACTGAGTTGGGTGAGATCGTACACCAACTCGTACTAGAATTTTTCCCAGATATCATAAATATCGAATTCACTGCGAAAATGGAGCAAGATCTTGATGATGTTGAAGAAGGTAGTCGTCAATGGGTAGAAGTTATTGATGAGTTTTATAAAGACTTCGAGGTTCATGTGAAGCATGCAGATGCTGAAATGGAAAAAGTCGTGATTAAAGATGAACCAGCTGGTGAAGATTGTGAAAAATGTGGTTCGCCAATGGTCTATAAATTAGGCAGATATGGGAAATTTATGGCGTGCTCAAACTTCCCGGATTGTCGTAATACAAAAGCAATCATGAAGCCAATTGGTGTAAAATGTCCATCATGTGAAACGGGCGAGATTGTAGAGCGTAAAAGTAAAACGAAACGTTTATTCTTTGGTTGCAATCAGTACCCTGAGTGCGAGTTTGTATCATGGGACAAGCCAATTAGTAGACCATGTCCGAAGTGTAGTGCATTATTAGTAGAGAAAAAACTGAAAAAAGGTGTGCAAATTCAGTGCACGAAATGTGACTACGAAGAAACACCTACTCAATGATAGAAAGATGGTAAGAACATGACGGAACAAGTAGTAAATGTAATAGGTGCTGGTCTTGCGGGTAGTGAGGCAGCTTGGCAAATTGCAAAACGCGGCGTAAAGGTTCGACTTTATGAAATGCGCCCGGTAAAGCAAACACCGGCTCATCATACTGATAAATTTGCAGAACTTGTATGCTCAAACTCATTACGTGCAAATACATTAACAAATGCTGTGGGTGTTATTAAAGAAGAAATGCGCCTGTTAGATTCGGTAATTCTAAAAGCGGCAGATGCGTGCTCTGTACCAGCAGGTGGAGCACTTGCAGTTGACCGCCACGAATTTGCTGGTTATGTCACAGAAGCAGTTAAAAATCATCCTCTAGTGGAGGTTATTCACGAAGAAGTGACAGAAATTCCAGAAGGTATTACGGTTATTGCAACCGGCCCACTAACTTCTAAAGGATTAGCTGAAAAAATTCAAGGTTTAACAGGTCTCGATTATTTGTACTTCTATGATGCTGCGGCACCAATTATTGAAAAAGATAGCATTGATATGGATAAGGTTTATTTAAAATCTCGTTATGATAAGGGCGAAGCGGCTTATTTAAATTGTCCAATGACGAAAGAGGAATTTGACCGTTTCCGTCAAGCATTAATCGATGCAGAAGTGGTGCCATTAAAAGAGTTTGAAAAAGAAATTTACTTTGAAGGGTGCATGCCGATTGAAGTAATGGCGGCACGTGGAGAAAAAACAATGCTTTTTGGCCCGATGAAGCCAGTAGGACTAGAAGATCCGAAAACAGGTAAACGTCCATATGCTGTTGTACAATTACGTCAAGATGATGCGGCAGGCACACTTTACAATATCGTGGGCTTCCAAACGCATTTAAAATGGGGCCCACAAAAAGAAGTACTACAACTAATTCCTGGATTAGAAAATGTTGAAATTGTTCGTTATGGTGTGATGCATCGAAATACGTTCATTAACTCGCCGAAAGTATTAGAGAAAACATATCAGTTACGCGAACATAAAAATATTTTCTTCGCTGGGCAAATGACAGGTGTAGAAGGATATGTAGAATCTGCTGGAAGTGGGCTAATTGCTGGGATAAATGCGGCACGTTTAGCATTAGGGCAAGAACCACTTATTTTCCCATTTGAAACTGCGATGGGAAGTATGGCGCGTTATATAACAGAAGCGCAATCGAAAAACTTCCAACCAATGAACGTCAACTTTGGTATATTCCCTGAATTACCACCAGGTCGTCGCTCAAAACCTGAACGTGCAGAAATGCATGCAACACGCGCTTTGGAAACGATTCAAAATTTTGTGAATTCACAAACAATTTGATTGCTAAAGGTCTCTGAAAGTTGATATACTTTTAGAGGCTTTTTCTTTTTTATAAACAAAATGCTTATTTACACGCATTTTCTTATTTTGTATTGAGATTTTCTCAAAATATAACCTTTTTCACTTGCTATATTACGAAGATAGGTATAGTGTCAATATGTATGTTTTTTGAAGATTACTTAATTGATTAGCAAATAAGGGATGACGATGTATTTCTCCTTTAAATTTGTTGATGATGGTAATGGAGGAAGGTTACGAATAATTCTTTGGTGGTGAATCTTTAATGATAGTTTCGTCCCAAGTAGCACTTGAACAGTTCATGCTTTACATCCAAGTAGAAAAAAACTTCTCTGTTCATACGGTGCGAGAATATGGATCAGACCTCTTAGATTTTTTAACGTTTTTACAGGAAGAGGGCGTTAATGATTTAGCGAGTGTTGAGTATATACATGCACGTCTTTATGTTACGAAGTTGTATGATGAAAAAAAAGCAAGATCTTCTGTATCGAGAAAAATTTCTTCAATTCGCTCCTTTTTTCGCTTCTTAAATAGACAGCACGGATTGGATGATGGTGCATTTCGTTCACTTTATCATCCGAAAAAAGAATCACGTTTACCAAGCTTTTTCTACGAAGAAGAATTGATGCAGCTTTTTGATGCAAATGTAGGAGAAGATTTTAAATCGTTGCGAAATATGGCTATTTTAGAGTTATTATATGCAACAGGCATTCGTGTGAGCGAGCTTACATCCATTATGATAGGGGATATAGATTTCCATTATTCAATCGTTCGGGTAATGGGTAAAGGACGAAAAGAGCGCATTATTCCTTTCGGCCAATTTGCGAGTGTAGCTTTGCGAGACTACATAGAGCAGGCTCGTCCGCGATTGATGAAAAAAACGGTGCATCAGCAAGTGTTTGTCAACATGCGCGGTGGGGAACTTACACCACGAGGGGTACGTCATATTTTAAATGAAATGATTGACAAGGCCTCGCTTCATACAAAAATATACCCACATATGCTTCGTCATACTTTTGCAACACATTTACTGAATAATGGCGCAGATTTACGTACGGTACAGGAGTTGCTGGGGCACTCACATTTATCTTCTACACAAGTTTATACGCATGTAACAAATGAGCATCTTCGTCAAACATATATGAATGCTCATCCGCGGGCATAATAGAGGCTAAGGAGGAAGGCAATTGGGTCAAATTCATGCGACAACGATATTTGCAGTTCATCATAATGGTGGGTGCGCTATGGCCGGCGACGGTCAAGTGACGCTTGGTAATGCAGTTGTGATGAAAGGTACAGCAAGGAAGGTCAGACGTCTGTTTAATGGGCAGGTGCTTGCAGGTTTTGCAGGCTCGGTAGCCGATGCTTTTACACTTTTTGAAATGTTTGAAGCCAAATTAAATGAGTACAATGGTAATTTACAACGTGCAGCGGTAGAAGTTGCAAAGCAATGGCGTGGTGATAAAATGTTGCGTCAATTAGAGGCAATGTTGCTTGTGATGGATAAAACCACGTTATTACTTGTTTCGGGTACTGGAGAAGTCATTGAACCAGATGATGGTATTTTGGCAATCGGTTCAGGTGGCAACTATGCATTATCAGCAGGTCGTGCTCTTAAAAAATATGCAGGGGATACGATGTCTGCCCGTGAGATTGCAGAGGCAGCGTTAGAAACAGCAGCTGAAATATGTGTATTTACAAATCATAATATTATCGTGGAGGCGCTTAACTAATGACACAACACAACTTAACGCCAAGACAGATTACTGAGCATTTGGATCGTTATATCGTTGGACAAAATGAAGCGAAACGAGCAGTAGCCATTGCACTGCGTAATCGTTATCGTCGTTCTCTGTTATCTGATGACATGAAGGCTGAAGTCATTCCAAAAAATATTTTGATGATTGGGCCTACAGGCGTTGGTAAAACAGAAATTGCCAGAAGAATTGCCAAGTTAACAAACGCTCCGTTTGTGAAGGTTGAAGCAACTAAATTTACAGAAGTAGGCTACGTTGGACGTGACGTGGAGTCGATGGTACGTGATGTAGTGGAAGCTTCTCATCGTCTTGTGAAGGAAGAAATGATGGAATCCGTACAGGAGCAAGCAGAGGAACTAGCGAATGAGGCAATTGTTAAATTACTTGTTCCTTCCTTACGTAAAAAGCAGGCTATGCAAAATCCATTTGAAATGTTATTTGGTGGCAAAGAGCAACAGTCACCAGAAGATACTTCTTCTGACGAAACTGAAGTGCGTTCAAAGCGAGCGCAAATCGCTATCGATTTACGCAACGGTAAATTAGAAAATGAATGGGTTACAGTTGAAGTAACAGAGCAAAATCCTTCTATTTTTGATGCATTGCAGGGAACAGGAATGGATATGTCTGCAAATAGCGGTATGCAAGATATGTTATCCAGTTTAATGCCTAAAAAACAAAAGAAACGCCGTTTGCAAGTAAAAGATGCTCGACGTATTTTAACAATTGAGGAAGCAAATAAGTTGATTGATGCGGATGAAGTAGCACAAGAGGCTGTCATGAGAGCTGAACAATTGGGAATTATATTTATCGATGAAATTGATAAAATCGCAAGTAAAGAAAATAACACTTCTGCGAGTGTTTCACGTGAAGGTGTACAACGTGATATTCTGCCAATCGTGGAAGGTTCTACAGTGACGACGAAATACGGTGCTGTCAAAACTGACTTTATGTTGTTCATAGCGGCCGGAGCATTCCATATGTCTAAGCCTTCCGATTTAATTCCGGAGCTACAAGGACGGTTCCCTATTCGAGTAGAACTCGAAAAATTAACGAAACAGGATTTTGTGCGTATATTGCAAGAACCGGATCAATCACTTATTTTGCAATATAAAGCGTTGTTAGAAACAGAGGGCGTAGAAATAAACTTTGCAGAAGATGCCATTATTCGTATAGCAGAAATCGCAACTGAGGTTAATCAAGAAACAGATAATATCGGAGCACGTCGATTACACACCATTTTAGAACGATTGCTTGAAGAATTATCATTTGAGGCGTCTGAAATTGCTCCAGCGAATATTGCAATTACAGCAGCTTATGTGGATCAAAAACTGGCGGGCATTGTAAAAAACAAAGATTTGTCACAGTTTATATTGTAAGTTAAGGCTGAATAGTTTCATTCAGTTGTAAAAACCTTTAGAATATTAAGTAAATACTCTTCGGATTATTTATAGGAGGAACATATAATGAATTTATTAGAAAAAACGCGTAAAATTAACTCGATGCTCCAGGCATCTGCTGGTAAGCCAGTAAACTTTAAGGAAATGGCAGACACATTAGGGGATATTATTGATAGCAATGTATATATTGTAAGTCGTAAAGGGAAACTTTTAGGCATATCAATCCACCAACAAATCGAAAATGAACGTATGAAAAAGATGTTCGAAGAGCGCCAATTCCCTGAAGAATACACACATAACTTATTTACAATTTCAGAGACGTCATCGAATTTAGATATTAATAATGAACATACTGCATTCCCGGTTGAAAACAAAGAATTGTTCCAAAATGCATTAACAACAATCGTGCCAATCGTTGGTGGTGGTGAGCGCTTAGGGACTTTAATTCTTGCTCGTTTATCTGCCCAATTCGAGGATGATGATTTAATTCTTGCTGAATATGGTGCAACGGTAGTAGGTATGGAAATTTTACGTGAGAAATCTGAGGAAATCGAAGAAGAAGCGCGAAGCAAAGCTGTTGTGCAAATGGCGATTAACTCACTTTCTTACAGTGAATTAGAAGCGATTGAGCATATTTTTGAAGAACTTGATGGTAATGAAGGTTTACTAGTTGCTTCAAAAATTGCAGACCGAGTGGGTATTACACGTTCGGTTATCGTAAATGCATTACGTAAACTAGAATCTGCGGGTGTAATCGAATCTCGTTCTCTTGGAATGAAGGGTACGTATATTAAAGTGTTAAACGATAAATTCTTAAACGCGCTTGCTGAAATTAAAATGAAATAAATGATAAAACTATAGGAGGCTGGGACAAAACAACTCACCTCAAAAATGAAAAGCCTCGAAAATTTTACGATTAGTAAAATCTTCGAGGCTTTGTTTTTTTAGTCTGCTTCGTAGCCATTTTACTCCGCTACGGACGCTTTCCGCGGCAAGGTTTCAGCCTTCTCTCTCGCTTCGCTCAGTCCGGGTGCTTCCGCTCGTGCTGTTCCTGCAGAATCGCCGCTTTCGCTCCATTCATCCATCACACTGGTTGTCCATCGTACCATCCACGTATGATGCTTAAACTGATTTTATGTGGTTACACACAATCTACTTTTTCTGGTCGTAAAATCGAAGACCTGACGAGAGATAGTATCCGTATGATGTGGCTCGCACAAGGATTTGAGCTAAGTTATCGGACTATCAATCGTTTTCATATTCATCCCGATATGAAAGAACTGATTCGTCAGTGCTTTGTGCAATTCCGTTGCCAGTTAGTTGAAGAAAAGCTTATCGATCAAGAAGCTATTTTCGTCGACAGGACAAAGATTGAAGCGAACGCTAATAAATTCACATTTGTCTGGAAAAAATTTGTTGAAAGACACCATACAAATCTCATCGAAAAGTCGAATCAATTATACGACAAACTACTAGAAGATAAAATCATCCCTGAAATCAAACGTGAAAACGATGAACAGCTCTCTATTGACGAATTAATTCAAATCGCACAGAAACTCGATGAAGTGGTCGGTGACTACACAAATAAAATAGAAAGTACTGACGATGTAGTTGAGCGCAAAAGATTACGCAGCGAACGTAAAACACCGAAACAAATTGTACAAAAGCACAAGAAGGTACGAATCGAAAGCTCATGGTCAATGAGAAATGGGAAGAGCAAAAAGAATATGTAAGAGCGAAGTTTCAGAAGAAGAAACGGCTATGATTTACCGTCAATGCAAAGTTGACGTGGAGCCGGTTTTCGGATTCTTGAAAGCTAATTTAGGTTTCACGCGATTTTCTGTCCGTGGAAAATCGAAAGCTGAGAACGAAATCGGCCTTGCATTAATGGCTGTAAATTTAAGAAAATATGCGGTACGAGGATAATCCTCCACTACATATTGTCAAAATCAAACGCAAAAAACGAGATTGCATCATGCAATCTCGTTTTTTTACGTGAACTGAAACTATTTATGTCCCAGCTTCTTTCTTACGATTAGTCAACCTTATTTAAATTAAAGAATTTATATTTTATGAGTGTGAAGTGGTGAGGGATATCCCTCACCACTTCACACTCATTTTTAGATACGCCAAAAAGACCTGACGATTTTTTTATTTTTTTCGAAAGGTCATTATGATATAGTTCTATGTAGGTGATTACGATTTCTGAGCTGGTAGTGCGGACTCATAATCGTAAAGAATGCCACGCGTCAGTAACTGAAATGTCACTTTCAGAAACTTATTGATGCAGGCGATGATCGCAACCTTATGAGGCTTCCTCTGAGGTTGCTTTTTTAATTTGTAGTAATAGTCCACAAAATGATTCGGTTTTCCTTTAGCCATAAGCATGGCGCACACCATAAAATATAAAATCTTCCGTAAATGTTTGTTTCCTCGTTTATTAATCCTGTCTCGATATTGCGTATTCCCAGACTGGTACCGCATAATATCAATGCCTGCGTAAGCGTTCAGTTGTTTTGCATTTTGAAAGCGGCGGATGTCACCAATCTCTCCGATTAATCGGCACGCCGTTGAATCGCCAATCCCAGGAATCGAACGAAATACTAGATATTCTTTTCGTCCTTCCGACAATTCCACCATCTGTTGCACAAGCGCATCTTTCTTCTCTAGTAAATCCGCAATGCGAGCTGCGTAATCTCGTGCTTGATCACAACGAATATCTGTGGGTTTAATCGCTGGGTAACCTTAGGACCCAACATACTAAACTGATTCATATAAGGGCATGAAGTTAGCCGGTTTTATATACGGACTCACAAATGGTCCCAGAGGCTAGTCGGCTTTTCTTCACTTCTACTATAAAAAATAGTAGCACAAACCATGGCCTTGGTTTGTACTACTAATGTTAGTATGTTTTTTGCGTGTCATCGCACATGATAAGTGGTAAAATTGGTTGTTATTTCATTAGTGCTATTTTTATTAGGAAATGGTGTCGAAATTAGTAAAGTAAAAAAAAGGGAAATTTTTATTACTAATACAGTAAACACTGTCGAAATGGTGTTAAATAACTAGAAAAATATCGAAAGTGCGTGAAAACTAGTCCTATTAAGGGTTAAGATAGTTTTGTCCTGGGTCGTCAGTTTAAAAAATAGGGCGTATCTACTATTAAAAAATGACAAAAGACAATAGACACTACGATGCATCTTAATTACAATTGTATTATTGGATAAATAAAGAAGTAATAGAAGAGGTGAATGGTTTTGAACTTATTTGGTGGAACTATTAGTAGCCTGGAAAATGGACTTTCCTATGCGACTTTGAATCATAAAACAATCGCGAATAACATTGCGAATGTCGATACGCCGAATTACAAGGCGAAAAATGTAAGTTTTAAGAATATGTTGGAAACGGAGAAGGAAATATCCATTTCGGCAAATCGTACGGATAATAGACATTATGATTTCTCGATTAGACAATCTACGCCTGGTGTAAATAACATGGATGGCTTACGCTATCGAAATAACGGTAATGGTGTAGATATGGAGGCTGAACAAGCGAAATTAGCAGAAAATCAAATCTATTATAATGCCTTAATTGATCGTGTAAACGGAAAGTTGAATACATTAAATACTGTTATTAAAGGAGGTAAGTGATAAATGTCTATCTTTCATGGAATGAATACCACTGCCTCTGCTTTAACGGCGCAACGATTACGAATGGATGTTATCTCTTCGAATATGGCAAATGCTGATACGACACGTGCTAGACAGGTAAATGGCGAATGGGAACCGTATCGTCGGAAATCTGTCACGCTTACTGCTCAAGAAAACCAATTTTCGAAATACTTTAATGTTGCACTTGGTAAAAATGCGAAAAGTGGTGTAGGGAATGGCGTAAAGGTTACACAAATTAAAGAAGATAGAGAAACACCTTTCAAATTGGTGTATGATCCGACGCATCCAGATGCGAATGCAGATGGCTATGTCAATATGCCGAATGTGGATCCGTTAAAAGAAATGGTGGATTTAATGTCTGCCACACGTTCTTACGAGGCTAACATAACAGTTTTAAATGCGAATAAATCTATGCTGACAAAAGCATTAGAGATTGGCAAATAATAAAAAGAAAGGATGATACATAATGACAATTTCGTCCGTTTCACTAATGACACCTACTCAGGTTGTAAATGAAACAAGTAAATTAAATACGACACCTTATGAAGCGCAGCAAAGCTTTGCGAATTCGTTAAAAGAAGCTATTTCGAAAGTAAATGATCAGCAAATTACATCTGATAATCTTACTCAAAAGCTAATAACTGGTGGAGACGTAGAGTTGCATGAAGTGATGATTGCATCACAAAAAGCGAGCGTTACATTAAATGCAACAATTGAAGTTCGCAATAAGGTGATTGAAGCTTACCAAGAAATAATGCGAATGAGTGTCTAACTTTATTGAACAGGTGATGATATGCACCAATAAATAAAGAAAAGTTTCCCATAGTCATAGATTTTATGCTTATAGTAAGTAGAATTTTGAAAACTATGGGATACCACTGTTATCGCGAATTATTAATTGCTAGGTTATTCACTATAACCGGAGGATTCATAATGAATGAACGATTGACGAAAATAAAAAACGATACCAGCCAATTTTGGACTAGTCGAAGTAAAAAACAAAAAGGTGTAATGATTGGTTCAGTAATAGGTGTTATAGTACTTGCAGCTGTTATTACATTTTTCGCTACAAAAATTACATATGTACCACTCTATAAAGACTTGTCGACGAGAGAGATTGGCCAAGTAAAAGAGGCATTGGATGCCCAAGGTGTAAAATATGAAATTGCTCCAGGAGGTACATCCATACTAGTACCCGAGCAACAAGCAGATGCTCTATTAGTGCAACTAGCATCAGAAGGATATCCTCAAACAGGTACGATTGATTACTCATTTGCAAACAGTTCTGGCTTTGGGATGACAGATAATGAGTTTAACTTACTGAAGAAAGCAGCAACTGAAACAGAGATTGGGAAATTAATTAATAATCTGGAAGGTGTAAAAGATGCAAAAGTTATGATTACTCTACCTGAAGAGGGTGTTTTCGTAACAGATGTAAAAGAAGAGGCAAGTGCTTCTATCGTTTTAAATACAGATCCAGGCTATAAATTTACAGAACAACAAATTGCTACAATGTACAATTTAGTATCAAAAAGTATACCGAATTTAAGCACAGACAATATCGTTATTTCCAATCAATTCTCAGAGTACTTTGATCTAAATGCTGCAACAGCTGATGCTTCATCAACAACTACAGCTGAAGGTCAGTTACAGATGAAAAAAATGGTAGAACGAGACTTGCAACGTCAAGTACAAAATATGCTGGGTACTTTAATGGGGCAAGATAAAGTTATTGCATCTGTGACAACAGACATTGATTTTAAAAAAGAAAATCGTGAAGAAAATTTAGTGACACCTGTTGACGAAGAAAATATGGAAGGGATTGCGATTAGTGCCCAACGTATTACTGAATCCTACTCGGGTTCAGGCGCTGCAGCCACAGGTACACCAGAAGCTGAAACAACAACAGATAACTTCACAACCTATAATGAAGGTGCAACGGGTGACGGAGATTACGAACGTACGGAAGAAACGATCAATAATGATGTCAACCGTATCCGCAAAGATATTCAAGAGGCACCTTATAAAATTCAAGATATCGGGATTCAAGTAATTGTTGAACCACCAACAGCAACAGACGCAGCCTCGCTACCAGATGGAGTGCTAGAAGATATTGAGAAAATTTTAAGTACCATTGTTCGTACGACTATTTCAAAGGATGTAGCAGCCGAACTTACACAAGAGCAAATTGATGAAAAAGTAGCTGTTTCAATACAACCTTTAAATGGTAAAGCAACAGACGTAGGTAGTGAAGAGCCAGTTATTCCATGGTGGGTTTGGGTAATTGGAGGTATTTTACTAGCTGTCATTCTATTACTAGCATTCTTCATCATTCGTTCTCGTAAACGTGCGAAGGAAGAAGAAGAACTTAGTATCCTAGAAGAACAAGAAGAACTTATGATTGATGATATTAATGAAGAAATTGAAACGGAAGCTACAATGCGCCGTAAGCAACTTGAAAAAATGGCGAAAGAAAAGCCAGACGATTTTGCGAAGTTACTGCGTAGTTGGATTGCGGAAGACTAACTAGGAGGTTCGGCTGTGTCCAAGAAAGATAAGGAATTAACCGGAAAACAAAAGGCCGCACTCTTGTTAATTTCACTAGGGCCTGAGGTTTCAGCTTCTGTCTATAAACATTTAACTGAAGAAGAAATTGAACGTTTAACGTTAGAAATTTCAAGTGTTAAAAAAGTAGAAGCGAACGTGAAAGAAGAAATAATAGAAGAGTTTCATAATATTGCCCTTGCGCAGGATTATATTACACAAGGTGGTATTGGTTACGCGAAAACAGTTCTAGAGAAAGCACTTGGTATGGAGCAAGCCCAAACGATTATTAATCGTTTAACATCCTCTTTACAAGTGCGGCCTTTCGACTTTGCACGTAGAGCTGACCCATCGCAAATTTTTAACTTTATTCAAAATGAACATCCGCAAACGATTGCCCTTATTCTTTCTTATTTAGAAGCGGGGCAAGCAGGTGTTATTTTATCTTCACTTCCGCAAGAGGTGCAAGCAGATATTGCTAAACGTATAGCAATGATGGAGTCCACTTCACCAGAGGTAATTAGTGAAATTGAGTCTGTTTTAGAACGAAAATTATCTTCTACTGTTACACAAGATTATACAGAAACGGGTGGCATTGATGCAGTCGTTGAAGTATTAAATGGTGTAGATAGACAAACAGAAAAAACAATTCTCGATGCACTCGAAATCCAAGATCCTGAGCTTGCAGAAGAAATCAAAAAGCGTATGTTTGTATTCGAAGACATCGTGACGTTGGACAATCGCTCTATCCAGCGTGTTATTCGTGATTGCGAAAATGAAGATTTACTGCTTTCAATGAAAGTTTCAAGCGAAGAAGTAAAAGATATTATTTTCCGTAATATGTCACAACGAATGGCTGAGACGTTTAAAGAAGAAATGGAGATTATGGGACCTGTACGTTTACGTGACGTAGAGGAAGCACAATCACGAATTGTAGCGGTAATTCGTCGCTTAGAGGATGCTGGTGAGATTATTATTGCACGTGGTGGAGGAGATGACGTCATTGTCTAGAATCATCCGTTCTGTTCACACACAGTCCAATGGCGAAAATGTAAAAGAGATACAAATTCGTGACATGTTTGAAATACCCGAAATCGAGACAGATGAAACATCCCATCGTCAAATTACGATGGAAGACATACTTGAAGAACGTGATCGTTTCCTTGCTGAGGCAAGAGCTGCACTTCAGAATGAGCGTGAGGCTTTTGAACAAGAAAAACAACTGCACTTCCAAGAGATTGAGCACGTGAAACAAAGTTGGGAAGAAGAACGACCTAATCGTGTCCAAGAGGCTTATGATGAAGGCTTTGGTCAAGGATATGAGGATGGAACAAACAGAGCCAATGAAGCAATGGCGCAATCCTTACAAACAGCCAATGAAGTGATTGTACAAGCTGGGGAAAATGCTAGCAAATATATTCAAGATCAAGAGGCAGTCATTTTGGAACTAGGACTGACAGCGGCAGAACGAATTATGGGTGCTTCATTAGAACGAGACGATGAATTGTATGTCTCAATCGTTAGAAGAGGACTAAAAGAAGCGAGAGAGATGAAAGAAATAAAAATCTACGTTTCGCCAACCTATTACGGGTTAATTACTTTAAATCGAGATGAATTAGCCGAAATGTTCCCAAATGATGTACCATTTATGATTTTTGTAAATGAAGATTTAGAGAACGAAACAGATTGCTTTATCGAAACAAATCATGGCCGTATCGTCGTAAGTATTGACGAGCAGTTAAATGAACTAAGATTAAAACTGAATGAAATATTAGAAAGTAAGGAATGATCTAGATGAAAACGGCTCAATTAATCGAACAAATTCCTAATATACCTACTTTTAAAAAGTTTGGTAGAGTGACGAGAGTTGTCGGCTTGATGATTGAGTCGCAAGGTCCGGATAGTTCCATCGGTGATGTATGTAAAATACATGTTGATACATCGAAAAATGGCCATCAAATAATTTTGGCAGAGGTAGTTGGCTTCAAAGATGAAATAGTAGTCCTTATGCCATTTACCTCATTGCGTGAAATTTCGATTGGTTGTTTAGTTGAAGGTACAGGAGCACCACTTGAAGTAAGGGTGGGACCAGAGCTGATTGGTAAAGTACTTGACTCTATGGGAAATCCTATTGATGGTACATTATTACCGAAAGGTTTAATGACTGTTCCAACAGAGCAGGATCCGCCGAATCCACTGACACGTCCACCAATTGATGAAAGGCTTGAGGTCGGTGTAAAAGCCATTGACGGTATGCTAACAGTAGGGAATGGGCAACGTGTAGGGATTTTCGCCGGTTCGGGGGTCGGAAAAAGTACCTTACTCGGAATGATTGCGCGCAACACACAAGCTGATTTAAACGTAATCGCATTAGTTGGAGAACGTGGCCGTGAGGTTCGAGAATTTATTGAACGTGATTTAGGACAAGAGGGTTTGAGTCGCTCGATAGTTGTAGCGGCAACCTCAGATCAGCCAGCGCTTATGCGGATAAAGGGTGCTTTCACAGCGACAGCTATTGCAGAATATTTTAGAAATCGCGGCTTAAATGTCATGTTAATGATGGACTCTGTGACACGTGTTGCAATGGCACAGCGAGAAATCGGACTTGCTACTGGTGAACCTCCTGCTCAAAAAGGTTATACGCCATCTGTATTCGCCATATTGCCTAAATTATTAGAGCGTACAGGTACAAATGAGAAGGGTTCTATTACGGCCTTTTACACAGTTTTAGTAGATGGGGATGACATGAATGAGCCCATTGCTGATACTGTACGAGGGATTTTAGATGGACACATTGTACTTGATCGTAATCTTGCAAACAAAGGACAATATCCAGCTATTAATGTGTTGAAAAGTGTTAGTCGTTTGATGAATCATGTGGCAGAGCCAGAGCATAAAAAAGCAGCGGAACGTTTGCGAGAACTCTATTATACATATGACAAGTCAGAGGACCTCATCAATATCGGTGCTTATAAGCGGGGGACATCTCAAGAAATTGATGAAGCGATTTATTATGAACCACTCATAACTGCTTATTTAAAGCAAGGATATTTAGATAAGGTGACCCTTGAAGAGAGTATGAATGAGTTAATTACATTATCGAACGGTGGGGGCAAATAGATGGTCAGTTATATATATCGTTTTGACAAAGTGTTAACCATTCGTGAGCAAGAAAAGAATGAAACCGAAATCGCCTATAAAGAATCTGTACGTTCTTTTGAAGAAATTGCAACAAAGCTATATGATTTGCTGAAAAAGAAAGAAAATTTACTAGAATATCAGCAACAACGTTTAGTTATAGGTTCATCGATAGAGGAAATTCATCATTATGCCCGCTTTATAGACAGCCTTGAAAAGACAATAGCTGAAGTGCAGCAAAAGGTTGTACAAGCACGTGCGAAAATGAACTGGCACGAAGAAAAATTATTAGAAAAAAACTTGGAAGTACGTAAATTTGAAAAAATGCGCGAAAAGGATTTTAGATTGTTCCAAAAAGAACAGGATCGTATTGAAGGTATTTTTTTAGATGAAATTTCATCACTCACGTACAACAAGAAAGAAATCAGGTGATTTCATGGCAAAAAACAATCGAATTGTAAAAGAGTTAGAAGAGCAACAACCAACCCGGAAATCCGGCGGTTTTCAAAAGTTTTTCATGTGGATAGTGCTACCGATTATGTTTGTTGTAGCTGTTCTACTCATAGTAGCTACACTGATGAATACCAATGTCTTTGATTTAAGTAAAAAAGCACTAGGAAGCTTGCCTTTTGTTGAATCAGAAGAACAACTAGCGAAAGATGCTGTTGTTAGTAACGATTCAAAGCTAGTTGGCTTACAGGCTGAAATCCAAGAAAAAGAAGCTAAAATTACACAGTTGCAAAAGAAATTGGATTCGTCGACGACTGAAAAAGAACAGCTTTCGACGGAGAAAGAACAATTACTCTTTGAAATTGAAAAATTGAAAAGAGAGCAAGACGACGTTAAACGAGATTTTAATGAGATTTTAACAACCTTTGATAAAATGTCTGCTAAAGCAGCGGCACCAATCCTCATTAAAATGAGTGATACTGAAGCACTTCGTATTTTATCGAGCTTAAAACCAGATAAATTAGCAGCAATCTTAGAGAAGATGGATCCACAAGATGCTGCAAAATATACAGAAATGATGTCGAAACAATAAGATTTGAAAGGGGGTGAAAAACATGAATATTGCAATGATGCAAATGATGTCTTCTAAAGTAGCTACACCTAAAAATGCACCAACAAGTAGTACTGCCGTTAACACAAATGAAGTGACATCCAAAGATAGTTCATCTAAATTTGGATCAGTGTTCGGACAAGTTATTGCCTCTACCAATCAATCTCAGCAGACATCACAATCCACTGGGACAAAAGGGGAGACGGGGCTAGAAGAGTTAGCGACTGTATTGAATGCGGAATCAATCGAGGAACTATTAAATCTATTGGATATTCCACACGATGACGGCTTGTTGATGCTTCAAGTTGGAGAAGATGGCAAAGCAGTTGCTATCGATGAAATGTTAAATCTTGATGATTTAATGGCTGCGTTGAATATTGATGCAGAGCAATTGCAAAAATTGGTACAACAGCTGTTAGGCGAGGAACAGCAAGCAAGTGATTTATGGGAACTGCTTTCATTAGTAGATGCTCAAGCACCGTTGCTTCAAACTCAGATAGTATCTGTTTTACAAGGTGAAGAAGAAGTAACACCAAAAGAAGTAACGCAGTTATTACAGGTATTAAAGCTAGCTGAATTAGTTGGACAAAAAACCGATTTAACGGCGTCACAAGAAAACTTGTTATCAAATAGCAAAAACTTTTTAACAACGATGCAAACGCAGGTTGAAACAATTCAAACTGCACTGCAAGTAACAACAAAAACAACAACTACACTTCCGTTACAGGGCTTCCAACAAGTTATTCAACAGGTGCAGGTAACAAAACAAACGGATACAAGTGCTAACGAAATGGTTACATCAAATACTGTACAAACAAAGGCAGACACATATCAAGTCACTTTGCCAGCAGCAAAACCAGCACAGTCTGAGGCATTACTTAAAGAGATGCAAGCGATTATCAACAAAGCCCAAATTTCGAATGCACAAGGTATTACTCGTTTAACATTGAAATTATATCCAGAAAATCTGGGAACAATTCGTATCGAGCTTGTACAAAATGATGGTGTCTTGACAGCACGCCTTCTTGCTTCTACTGCGCATGGACGTGAACTACTTGATAGCCAAGCACATCAATTAAAGCAAGCCTTTGTCCAGCAGAACATTCAAGTCGATAGGCTTGATATTGCTCAGTCATTGCAGGATGCTGATCGTCAACAACGTGATCAAAGTTTCTTTAATAACTTCTTTAAGCAACAGCAAGAAGAAGAGCAAGAGCAAAAAAACGACGATAACGATGATAGCAAATCCTTCAGTGATTATCTAGTAAATGAGGAGGTGTAAGCATGGCAGAAGAAACAAAAATTTCTAATGACCTTTACTACTCAAGCTATAAGCCACCTACAAGACAAACAGGAAATAGTGAGCTTGGTAAAGACGCATTTTTACAATTATTAATTACCCAATTACAACATCAGGATCCAACGAATCCAATGGATGATCGTGATTTTATTGCTCAAATGGCGCAGTTCTCTTCTCTAGAGCAAATGCAAAATATGACCAAGGCAATTCAATCCTTACTGCTTTCTCAACAACAAACACAGCTTATGAACTATACAACATTTGTTGGAAAAGAAGTGAAATGGCATGAAATTACCGAAGAATTAGATGAAAATAAAAAGCCAATTGTAAAAGAAGGTACAGGCATTATACAATCCTTAAAGTTTGTTGATGGTGAAGCAGTGTTTGTTTTAGCGGATGGCAAGGAGATAAACCCTGGTAATATATCAGCGATTTTAAGTAATGCTGAAACAAGCACAGATGGCAGCAACTCATCGACCGAATCACCACTTGTACAAGCAAGTCAGCTGATTGGTAAAAATGTAACTTATAATGATGGCGAACAAGAGCTACAAGGACGGATTGTCTCTGTGACAAGTAAAGATGGTGTTATTTACTACGTGTTAGACAATGACAAAAAACTAACAGGAAAAGAATTTTCAGTAATTAGCGAATAGAGGTGGAGATTAGGATGGATAAGTTTTCAATTCATCGTGTACCATTGCATCCAACTATTCGCCAAACGCAACATACGCCTATTAGGTCACAGCAATCATTTAGTGCTCATTTACAGGAGGCTACCGAGCAACAGGAGCTAAAGGTAAGCAAGCATGCGCATGAACGCATAATCGAGCGTAATATTGCGATTACTGAGCAAGAATGGCAAGTTGTTTCTGACAAAGTATTTGAGGCGCACTCAAAAGGTGTCAAACAACCATTAGTCTTGATGGATCAAGCAGCTCTAATTGTCAGCGCAAAAAATGCAACTGTCATTACAGCAATGGATCGCACGGAAGCAAAACAACAACTGTTTACAAATATTGATGGCACGATTGTGCTTTAAGGCTGGACCTTCTGATGTAAGGAAGCCTTATGTGTAGCTGATTGATTGAAGCACACAATTTTGAAAAATAGCTCGACATAAGCTAAGGCTAATTTGAAAAAAGAAGGGAGAACGACAATTATGTTACGTTCTATGTATTCAGGTATTTCAGGTTTAAAAAACTTCCAAACGAAGCTTGATGTTATTGGTAATAACATCGCAAATGTTAATACACATGGCTTCAAAAAGGGGCGTGTGATTTTTAAAGACCTTATGTCTCAAACACAAGCAGGCGCTTCAGGGCCTACTGGTACACGTGGGGGGACAAATGCTATGCAAGTAGGCTTAGGAACGACTATGGCTGCAATTGATACAGTGCATGGGACTGGTTCTCGTCAGAATACTGGACGTGTTCTTGATCTTGCAATACAAGGTGAAGGTTTCTTCATGGTAGCTGATGCAAATGCGGCTCCTGTGGACGGTATCATTGACGAGGAAGGTTTCTCTAATACTGTTTATACGCGTGCAGGGAATTTTTACATGGATGAGAATGGCTACATTGTAAATACAGAAGGTAAATATCTTGTAGGCCATGCCATTGATCCTGGTGACCTTATTACAGAAGTTAACCCAGATGGTGTAAGTACAGCTGATGAAGATAAAGAGGCGAATGGCTTAGCTGATAATACTGAGAATTTATACGTAGATGGAGCTATTGAATTAGATGGTGTACGTCCAATCAAAATTCCAACAACAGCACAATCTATGGACATTGGACAAGATGGAACAATTAGTTATGTGGATGTTAATGGAAAACTCCAGTATGCGGGACAAATTATAATGGCAAAATTCCCGAATGCCGAAGGACTTCAAAAGGTAGGCAGTAACTATTTCCAAACAACAGCTAACTCTGGTGATCCTGTTGTACAAATTGCAACTCAGGCCGGAATCGGTTCCATCAATCCAGGTGCTTTAGAAATGTCTAACGTCGACCTTTCTGAGGAATTTACAGAGATGATTGTTGCACAACGTGGTTTCCAAGCAAATACGCGTATTATCACAACATCAGATGAAATTCTTCAAGAACTTGTGAACTTAAAACGATAGTTTTGAGTAATTGATTAAGTTTAAATCTGAATGTCACCTTAGAGATCGTGTTAATCTCTAAAGTGAAATCTAGAAAAATACTTTTACATTCCTATACTGATGTGTATGATTGTGCTAAAGTATTGCTTCAGCCACAGGACGTGCTTGTCAGGTGTAAACGGCGTTCTACGCTATAGAAACATAAATTCAATATGAGGGAGGGTCGGGCCGGCTCTCGTGCTAGATCCGGCCCTATTTCAATGATTGAACTATCACGTCTAAATGGCAAAGCATTTACATTGAATGCTTTATACATAGAAACAGTCGAATCTTTTCCAGATACGACCATTACTTTGACGACTGGAACAAAAGTCATTGTTTTACAGAGTGAAGATGAGGTGCGACAAAAGGTAACTGCCTTTTATAAAAATATACAAATACTATCAAACCCGCATCTACGAGGTGAAAAAGATGAAGAATAATAAAATGTTAACGATGCTCATCATTGTATTAGTGGCCATTATACTTATTGGGGTTATCGCGTTTGTATTATTTACCCAATTCAATAAGCCAGCAGCATCACTTGAGCCAACGATTGATGAAGTTGTAGAAACACTTGTGGATGTGCCAGAAATTACAACTAATCTTGCCGATAAACGAGTTGTACGCATGACGCTAAAAATTCAAACAACAAGTAAGGATGCTGCTGCTGAATTAACAAAACGTCTGTACCAAACGAATAACATCGCTATTGAGGAACTTTCTGAAATGACGCTCGAAAGTTTGGAAGGTAAACAAGGTAAGCAAATGTTCCAAAAGGCTCTAAAAACACGATTAAACGAACTGATGCAAGAGGGAGAAATTCAGCAAGTGTATATTACCTCCTTCATCACAACTTAAAAAACAGAAACTGCTTGAAATGGAGGTGGGCAAATGGCAGGAGATGTGTTATCCCAATCTGAGATAGATGCGCTTCTTTCCGCAATATCAACCGGTGAAATGTCAGCGGATGATATTAAAAAAGAAGACGAGGGGCGAAAGGTTAAAGTATATGACTTTAAACGAGCGCTACGTTTCTCAAAAGATCAAATCCGAAGTTTGACCCGAATACATGAAAACTTTGCACGACTATTGACTACTTTCTTTTCTGCACAGCTAAGAAGCTATGTACAAATTACAGTAGCATCGGTAGACCAAATACCATTTGAAGAGTTTGTACGTTCGATTCCGAATATGACACTCATTAATGTGTTTGAAGTACCACCACTTGATGGTAATATATTGATGGAAATAAATCCGAATATTGCCTACTCAATGTTAGATCGTCTAATGGGCGGTAGTGGGGCGAGTCATAGTAATGTTGACAACCTAACTGAAATCGAAACAAAAATTATGACAAACCTTTTTGAACGTTCATTCGATAATTTACGTGAGGCATGGGAAAATGTCGCTGAAATCGATCCGATTTTAGTTGAACTTGAAGTAAATCCTCAATTTTTACAAATGATTTCACCCAATGAAACGGTCGTCGTTATTTCATTAAATACGATTATCGGTGAGACAAGCGGTATGATTAATATTTGTATTCCGCATGTTGTTTTGGAACCAATTGTACCAAATCTTTCGGTCCGCTACTGGATGCAGACAAATACAAAAGAGATGTCTCCAGAGCAAACGAAAATGCTTGAAACACGTGTGAAACAAGCACAATTACCACTTTCTGTTGAGTTAGGTATTACGGACATTACCATTGAAGATTTCCTTATGATGCAAATTGGTGATGTGATTCAATTAGAGCAAAAAATTGAAGACCCACTATTGCTTAAAATAGGAACATTACCTAAATTCACAGTACAACCCGGAAAACAAGGTAAAAAATTAGCAATCCAGATTATCGACCCTTTGAAAGGAGGAGACGAAGATGAGTGATGAAATGCTCTCCCAAGAAGAAATTGAAGCGTTATTAAGGGGCGAGACGTTGGAAGATAAAAACAGCGACTCCGAAGCTTCTGCAAATGATGAAATGAATGAAATACGAGTAGAGGATTACCTTGATTCGTTTGCTCAAGATGCACTAGGTGAAGTAGGAAATATATCTTTTGGTAGCTCTGCTACAGCACTTTCAGCGTTATTAGGTCAAAAAGTAGATATTACTACTCCAAGTATTTCAATGATTAATCGCAATAAATTAGAAGAGGAGTTTCCTCATCCTTATGTAGCTGTACAAGTTGAATACACGATTGGTTTAACTGGTATGAATTTACTTGTCATTAAACAGTCAGATGCAGCTATTATTGCAGATTTAATGTTAGGTGGGGATGGATTAAATCCAAAACCTGACTTAGGCGAAATTCAGCTAAGTGCTGTACAAGAAGCAATGAACCAAATGATGGGTTCTGCTGCAACTTCAATGTCAACAGTATTTAACAAAAAGGTAGATATTTCACCACCAACTATAGATTTAATGAATATTTCTCAAAATGAAGGCAGAGATAATATCCCGGAAGATGACTTACTTGTGAAAGTATCATTCAGACTCCGAATAGGTAATCTAATTGATTCGAATTTAATGCAATTACTACCACTGAGATTTAGTCAAAACATTGTAAAGTCTTTATTAGGAGAAACAGGGATGAGTGAAGAGCCTGTGGCCGCAACGATTGCACCTGAAGCGCCACCTATCGCGCCACCACCTGTACAACAAGCGCCGCCACCGCAACAGCCGGTATATCAACAACCTGAAGCGCCTGTACAACAACCAATGTATCAACAACCAGTGCAACAACCAATATATCAAGAACAACAGATGCCTACATCACCAAGACCTGTACAACCTGTCAATGTTCAACAAGCACAGTTTGCTAGCTTTGATCCAAATGTAATCTCGCAATCTGAAGCTAGAAATTTAAATATGCTACTTGATATTCCATTGCAAGTTACTGTAGAGTTAGGACGTACGAAACGTTCTGTTAAAGAGATTTTAGAACTAGCTAGTGGATCGATTATTGAACTAGATAAATTAGCTGGAGAACCAGTCGATATTCTAGTAAATAGCCGTTTAATCGCTAAAGGCGAAGTTGTAGTTATTGATGAAAACTTCGGTGTCCGCATTACAGATGTTTTAAGTCAAGCAGAGCGTTTAAATAATTTAAGATAGTTTTAATTGGAGGAGTTAACCATGTCTAAAAGAATTTTGATTGTAGACGATGCTGCATTCATGCGCATGATGATCAAGGATATTTTATCGAAAAATGGATTCGAAGTTGTAGGGGAAGCTGCTGATGGTTTACAGGCTGTTGAAAAATACAACGAGTTAAAACCAGATTTAGTAACAATGGATATTACGATGCCTGAAATGGATGGTATCGCAGCTCTTAAAGCAATTAAGGGAACAGATCCAGGGGCTACTGTAATCATGTGTTCAGCAATGGGACAACAAGCAATGGTAATCGATGCAATTCAAGCGGGTGCGAAGGACTTTATCGTTAAACCTTTCCAAGCAGATCGTGTAATTGAAGCGATTCAAAAAGCACTAGGATGACTGCATGCAAATGTTAAAATCATTTCGAATAACGATGATTTTTGCATTTCTTGTACCCTTCCTGTTTTTGTACCCAACATCAGCTTCAGTTTATGCAAACACCGATACGAATAGTATTGAGTACTGTATGAAGAATCCAGAAGCATGTAATGATGACTCAGACCCAGCTGCTAAAGAAGATTCAGTTGTCTCAGCAGCTGGAGACGTGTCTACATGGGAATACATAAAAATGGTTTTGGCGCTTATTTTTGTTGTAGCTTTATTTTATGGATTGATGAAGTTCTTAAATAAAAGAAATTTAACCTTTCAACGGAATCAAATGGTACAAAATTTAGGCGGTTTATCATTAGGTGCACAAAAATCTGTGCAACTTCTACAAGTTGGAAAATCACTATATTTAGTTGGTGTCGGTGAAGATGTACAACTGTTACGTGAAATTAAAGACCCTCAGGAAGTTGAAGCACTACTAGCACTCTATAACGAACGACAAGAATATGCAGCAACATCACCTTATATAGCTGAATTGTTTTCTAAGTTTAAGAAAAAAAATACTCAAAGTTCAACAACACAGCATAATCAGGACTCGTTTGGTGATCTATTTGAAAAAAAGATATCTGAAATTAAACAGGAGCGTAGTGAAGAACTAGAGAAATGGAAACAAAAGGAGAATGATGATAAATGAATGATGTAATCGACATCCTTTCTGGTAGTGATCCGACCAATGTTTCCACCTCTGTTAAACTACTATTATTATTAACGGTATTATCACTTGCACCGAGTATTTTAATTTTGATGACGTCGTTTGCAAGAATCGTGATTGTGTTGTCGTTTGTACGTACAGCACTAGCGACCCAGCAAATGCCTCCTAATCAGGTCATTGTCGGTCTAGCTTTGTTTTTAACATTCTTCATCATGGCTCCAACGTTTCAAGAGGTTAATAAGGATGCATTACAGCCATTATTTGCCGAAGAAATAGGGCTAGAGGAAGCTTATGATCGTGCAAGTGTGCCTTTTAAGGAATTTATGAGTAAGCATACAAGGCAAAAAGATTTAGATTTATTTTTAAAGTATAATCAAGCCGAAAAACCAGCATCTGTGGAAGAAATTCCATTAACAATGCTCGTACCTGCCTTCGCCCTGAGCGAAATAAAAACAGCATTTCAAATTGGTTTTATGATTTTCATTCCATTCCTGGTAATCGATATGATTGTTGCAAGTACGTTAATGTCGATGGGGATGATGATGTTACCACCGGTTATGATTTCATTGCCATTTAAGATTTTATTATTTGTACTTGTCGATGGCTGGTACCTCGTAATGAAATCCTTACTACAAAGTTTTTAGGGGATGATACAGTATGACAGGTGAAATGGTCATTTCAATTGCAGAACGTGCCATTATGATTATCCTTCTAACAAGCGGACCGCTATTATTAGTTGCTTTAATCTCTGGTTTAGCGGTAAGTATTTTTCAAGCAACAACTTCGATTCAAGAGCAAACATTAGCATTCGTTCCAAAAATCGTCGCAGTATTAGTGGCTATTGTATTCTTTGGGCCATGGATGTTATCACAAGTTACGAGCTATGCGAGAGACATTTTTGAGAATTTAACGCGTTATATAGGGTGAGTACATGAATGAATTAATCCCTCAAATAACGATTTTCTTATTAGTACTTGTACGTGTTACAGCTTTCTTTGTCACTGTACCTTTTTTTTCGTACAAAACAATTCCACAGCAAGTACGAATTACTCTCGCGTTCGTTTTAGCTTGGATGATGTATTATACAATCGACGTAGAGCCATTTCTTTTTAATGGTGATTACATACTTTTAGTGATGAAGGAAGCACTTATTGGACTATTACTTGGTCTAGTAGGCTACATCGTCATGTCGGCAATTCAAATCGCCGGAAGCTTTATCGATTTCCAAATGGGGTTTGCTATTGCTAATATTATTGATCCGCAGACAGGGGCACAGAGTCCATTGATTGGTCAATTTTTCAATACGCTAGCGTTATTATTATTAATAGCGATTGATGGACATCATATGATTCTAGATGGAATTTACTATAGTTATCAATTCTTACCGATGGACCAAGGATTCCCTAATTTTGCGAATGAAAATTATATCCAGTTTATTATGACAACATTTACTGCCGTCTTTGCCATCGCTTTTCAAATGGCTGCGCCTGTTATAGCAACATTATTTCTAGTCGATTTGGCGCTAGGAATAACTGCAAAAACCGTGCCACAATTGAACATTTTCGTTGTAGGTTTTCCTATTAAAATCGGTGTCAGCTTTTTAGTACTATTCACAATGATGGCGGTTATGATACAAGTCATTCAAAAGCTTATTACAATTATGATCTACGCTATGCGTGATTTAATGGCAATTTTAGGTGGTGGATAAAATGTTGCTACTACTGGAACTAGACTTACAGTTTTTTGCAGGTGAAAAAACAGAAAAGGCGACCCCTAAAAAACGACAAGATGCACGTAAAAAAGGTCAAGTCGTCAAGAGTCAGGATATATCAAGTGCCATTGTTATGCTCATGGTATTTATCTTCCTCTTCTTTTTTGCAGGCTCACTAAGAGACGATCTTTTAGCTTTTTTCAGACAAACTTTCATTCATAACATACGAGTAGAAACACTAACAATTGACAGTGTTATGCGCTTATTTACAGAAACATTAACGGAAATGGCATTTATTATCGTGCCAATAATGGCGATTGCCTTTGTAGGCGCATTGGCAGGTAACTATCTACAATTTGGTTTCTTATTCACTTTAGAACCGATGAAATTTGATTTAAAAAAAATGGACCCCATTAAAGGGCTAAAAAAAATATTTTCTGTTAAAGCAATTGTTGAGCTTTTAAAATCAGTATTGAAAATTTCCTTTATTGGTGGGGTTACAACAATTATTATTTGGACAAATTTACCTGAGGTGCTAGCTTTATCCTTTAAAAGCCCGTGGGTGACCCTTATTACAGTTGGGAAACTCGTCGGTATTATGGGAATTGCAGCTTCGCTTGTCTTACTTTGTGTATCCTTATTGGACTGGATGTATCAAAAACATGATTATGAAAAAAATCTTAAAATGTCCAAACAGGACATTAAAGATGAATATAAAAATAGTGAGGGTGACCCACTTATCAAATCTAAAATCAAACAACGTCAGCGCGAGATGGCGATGCGTCGAATGATGTCAGAGGTTCCAAGTGCAGATGTGGTCATAACAAACCCAACTCACTATGCGATTGCTCTCAAATATGATGAGGAAAGTATGGATGCCCCACGAGTAGTCGCAAAGGGTACAGACTTTATTGCCCAAAAAATTAAACTGATTGCAAAAGAACATGATGTCATTATGGTTGAGAATAGACCATTAGCACGTGCGATGTATGATCAGGTGGAAATTGGCGACCAGGTACCAGATGAATTTTTCAAAGCAGTAGCAGAAGTACTCGCTTATGTTTATCGTATTAAGCGGAAAATTTAAAGCTTTATGTAGGAGGGACACAAATGAAGGTTCGCGATATAGGGGTTTTAGGTGCGGTTATTTTAATCGTAGCGATGCTCATCATCCCTCTTCCTCCTTGGATGTTAAGTTTCTTAATCGTCATGAATATTACTTTAGGATTAATAGTACTATTAACAGCAATGAGTATGAAGGAAGCGTTAGACTTTTCTATCTTCCCTTCAGTTATATTACTGCTAACCTTGTTCCGACTAGGACTAAGTGTATCCACAACGCGTGCAATTTTAGCAACTGGGGATGCCGGTTCTGTTGTTGAAACCTTTGGGGATTTCGTAGTGGGCGGGAATGTTCTCGTTGGTCTTGTCGTATTCTTAATTCTTGTCTTAATTCAGTTTATCGTTATTACAAAAGGGGCTGAGCGTGTAGCAGAGGTAGCAGCACGTTTTACTTTAGATGCGATGCCTGGTAAACAAATGAGTATTGACGCAGACTTAAACGCAGGGGTTATTTCAGAGCGCGAGGCACGTGAACGTCGCGATAAAGTAGCGGGAGAAGCGGATTTCTATGGGGCGATGGACGGTGCCACGAAATTCGTAAAAGGAGATGCCATTGCCTCCATGGTCATGGTTATTATCAACTTATTATTTGGTATCATTATCGGAGTTGTGCAAATGGGTTTACCGTTTGCGGAAGCTGCAACTCATTTCTCCAAGCTGACAGTAGGAGATGGTATCGTTTCGCAAATTCCAGCATTACTCATCTCTACAGCAACAGGGATTGTTGTAACACGTGCATCTTCTAAAGGTAGTCTCGGCGAAGATATCACAGGTCAGCTATTTGCACAAGCAAAGTTACTCTATGTTGCAGGTGGTACAATTGTATTACTAGGCTTATTTACGCCAATTCCTAACTGGGTAACGCTACCTATTGGTATTTCGTTAATTGCGGGTGCGTACATGATGGAACGTAAGAAGCCTGAGGATGAAGAAGAATTACTTGAAATTGAGGAAGAAGTGGCAACAGACGGCATGAAGAGCCCTGAAAATGTTGTGAATTTATTAAATGTGGACCCAATTGAATTTGAATTTGGTTATGGCTTAATACCTCTGGTAGATGCTGCGCAAGGTGGAGACTTATTAGACCGTGTCATTATGATTCGCCGTCAGCTAGCATTAGAATTAGGGATTGTTATTCCAGTTGTTCGTATTCGTGATAATATTCAGTTACAGCCAAATGAATACCGCATTAAAATAAAAGGAAATGAAATGGCAAAAGGCGAACTGTTACTTGATCACTATTTAGCTATGAGCCCAGGAGACGATGATTCAATTGAAGGTATTGATACAGTTGAGCCGTCCTTTGGTCTACCTGCAAAATGGATTACAGAACAAGTAAAAGAGGATGCTGAAATGTTTGGCTATACAGTTGTGGATCCACCGAGCGTTGTGTCAACACATTTAACTGAAATGATTCGAGCAAATGCGCATGAATTATTAGGACGCCAAGAAACGAAGCAATTAATAGATCATTTACGCGAAACACATCCAATTTTAGTCGAAGAGTTAACACCTGCTCCGTTATCGACAGGAGAAATCCAAAAGGTTCTGGGCAAACTTCTTCGAGAAAATGTATCTGTGCGTAACTTACCAATTATTTTTGAAACGCTAGCAGACTATGCAAAATTAACGAGTGATACCGATATATTAACTGAGTACGTACGTCAGTCATTAGCGCGCCAAATTACATCGCAATATGTAGGGGACAGCACGTCATTGAAAGTCATTACTGTTTCGGGTAAAGTAGAGAAAATGATTGCTGATAGCATTCAGCAAACGGATCATGGAAATTATTTAGCGATGGATCCACAAGATTCTCAAATTGTGTTAGAATCCATTGCAGCTGAGGTAGAACGTGTCTCATTTATGGAACAATCTGCTATTATCTTATGTTCACCAGCAGTTCGTTTGTATTTACGTCAGCTGACTGAACGTTATTTCCCGCAAATTCCAGTTCTATCTTATAATGAACTTGATGCTACGGTTGAAATTCAAAGTGTTGGGGTGGTGAATGTTCAGTGAAGATGAAAAAATATTATGCATCGTCCATACCAGAAGCAATGAAGCTTGTACGTGCTGATTTAGGCGAAGATGCTGTCGTTTTGAATTCAAAAGTAGTAGTGACAAAGAAATTTTTTGGACTAGTAAAAAAGAAGAGTTTTGAGGTTGTAGCAGGTATTGATACAATGGAGCCAAGCAATGCGGCTCCAAAAACTGCTATCACACCTGTAGCACCATCTAGTAAAGAAAATGCAAGTTTACAGGAGATTACAAATGCTGTACAAGCAAAGATTCACCTATCACAACCAAAGTATGAAACGACCTTGCATGAGGATACAGGCATTCCAGAAGAATTGAGGAAGGAAATTGCAGATTTAAAATCTTTAATGCAATCGATGCATAAGAAGACGACCCAAGCTCAATATCCCGATGAACTCTTACCCTTCATTGAATACTTAAGACAGCAAGAGCTAAATGAGGAGCTCATCACAACGATTGGTGATGAGCTTTTTATGCATTTTAAAGAAGCATCCGAAATCAATTTCTCACAATGCAAGCTAATCACGAAAAATTTATTACGTAAAAAACTTGAAGGCCTTCCAATAGGTGGTTTATCTTACGAAAGAAAGTATATTAATGTTCTTGGTCCAACTGGTGTAGGAAAGACAACAACAATCGCTAAGATGGCAGCAAGAGCGGTTTTAGAAAAAAAGAAAAAAATAGGCTTTATTACTACTGATACATACAGAATTGCTGCGATTGAGCAGTTAAAAACGTATGCTGGTCTTCTGCAGGCACCTGTTGAAATTGCTTATAATGCAACGGATTTTGAACATGCTATCCAACGATTGTCCCACTTGGATTTAGTTTTTATTGATACAGCTGGTCGAAATTATAAAGAAGTAAAGTATGTGGATGATTTACAGCGCCTTATTAAGTTTGACGATCAAGCTGAATCCTTCTTAGTGCTTGCTATGACAGCTAAAGAAAAAGATATGACGAATATTATTGACCAGTTTAAGCAAGTACCAATTGAAAAAATAATTTTTACAAAGATTGATGAAACAAATTCTATTGGCACAATGATTAATTTAATGATTAAATATAATAAAGGACTTGCTTACTATACGAATGGTCAAGAAGTACCAGAAGATATTGAAGAAGCTGAATTAGAAGCAGTTCTTAATTTGTTTTTCCAAGGTGAAGAAAAATGAGAGACCAAGCAGAAACATTGCGCTTGAAAATGCTGAGACGGCAAGGAGACTTAGGTAGAGCTATCGCTGTTGTAAGCGGAAAAGGTGGAGTTGGTAAAAGTAACTTTTCAATGAATTTTGCAACTACATTAGCGAGTAAAGGGAGAAGAGTTGTAATCGTAGATATGGATATTGGAATGGGCAATATCAATATACTAATTGGAAAAAATGTTTCTTATAGTTTGAAAGATTACTTAGAAGGAAATAAACTACTAGATGAGGTAATATTTGAAGGTCCTTACGGTTTACAGTATATTTCTGGGGGATCAGGTATGACGAGTGTACTAGATTGGTCAGATGTAATGTTTGAACAATTGATTTATGCTTTTGAACAACTACAAAAACACTTCGACTATATTTTGTTTGATATGGGAGCAGGTGCAACAAATTGGTCACTCGATTTACTAACATCGATAGATGAAATTATTGTTATTTCGACAGCCGAACCAACCGCTATTACAGATGCCTATTCGATGATGAAATATATTCATGGACGAGATGTGGATAAACAAATTTATATTCTTTGTAATCGTGCTTTTTCTAAAGAAGAAGGAATTGAAACAAATGAACGTTTAAAGCTCACCATGAAAAAGTTTTTAGACAAAGAGGTCACTGTGTTAGGTTCTTTACCTGAGGATGACGTTGTGCGTAAGGCTGTGCGCGAACAAGTGCCTTTTTCGATTGCTTACCCAGATGCACCTATTTCAAAGACACTTCAACTGATAGTGGCTCGTTTTGTAGAACACCGTGTGGAGGAAGTACATGGACATGAACAGTCTGGGAGTAAATTCTTATCTAAACTTAGAAGTATTTTTTCGAAAGGGCGTGATTAATTGGACTTTTTACATAAAAGCAAGTTATTAGTAGTAGATGATTCTGCTTTTATGCGAAAGCTAATTAGTGACTTTTTTGTTGGAAACTCGAAGGTAGAAGTAGTTGGAACAGCACGAAATGGCAAAGATGCGATTAAAAAAATCCAAACATTAAAGCCGACTGTCGTGACAATGGACATTGAAATGCCTGAAATGAATGGACTTGATGCTTTAAATGAAATTATGGCAATATGTCCAGTACCTGTGGTCATGCTTTCAAGTACAACTTCAAAAGGGGCTGAAAATGCATTAACGGCCATTGAATATGGAGCAGTTGATTTTGTCGCAAAGCCTAGCGGAACAATTTCTCTTGATTTACATAAAATCCAAACTGAACTTGTCCACAAGGTTGAACAAGCATCGTTGGTACCTATTTCCAAACTGAAAAAGCCTTCTGGTAGCAAAAAACAACAAGGACCAACGTTAACAGCGAGTACCATAAGAAAAGAAATACTAATTGAACGAAAAGTGGCTACTTCAGTCAACGTTTCGTCAATAGTATCTGAGGTAAAAAAGCCACATATGGAATGGAGTAGAGTTAGTAAGAAAATTGTGCTTATTGGTACATCTACAGGTGGACCGCGTGCTCTACAGGAAGTGATTACGAAAATTCCTAAAAAGATACAAGCGCCAATTTTAATTGTCCAACATATGCCGGCTGGGTTTACAAAATCACTTGCTTCCCGTCTTGATCAATTGAGTGAGATTACTGTAAAGGAAGCAGAGCAAGGCGATATTTTACAAAATGGAGTAGCGTATATCGCACCCGGTGGGTATCATTTGAAAATAAGAAAAGTAGGTACCTCCTTTGGCGTCGTCCTTGATAATAATGAACCACCACGATCTGGACATCGCCCATCTGTAGATGTGCTGTTCGAAGACGTGAGCCAAATTAAAGATTTTGATAAGGTAGCAGTCATTATGACAGGTATGGGCCATGATGGTTCTAACGGATTAAAAGCATTAAAAAATACCGGGAATGTGATTGCTATCTCAGAGTCAGCTGATACTTGCATAGTGTATGGTATGCCGAAAGCTGCGGTGGAAACGCAGCTTGTCGATGAAGTTGCTGATGTGGATGATATTGCACAAACAATTATGAAATATTTGCCTTAAAAGGGGTGTCCTCTTATGGAAGTCAATCAATATTTAGAGATGTTTATCGAAGAAAGTAAAGAGCATTTACAAGCTTGTAGTGAACATTTATTAGAATTAGAAAAAAACCCAGATGATTTGGCTATTGTTGGGGAAATTTTCCGTTCTGCTCATACATTAAAAGGTATGTCAGCGACAATGGGTTTCGAAGATTTAGCAGATTTAACGCATAAAATGGAAAATGTATTAGATGCAATCCGAAATGAAAAAATTCATGTAACACCAGAAATTTTAGATGTTGTATTTGAATCTGTAGACCATTTAGAGGAAATGGTCATGGATATTGCAAACGGTGGAGATGGAAAACGAGATGTTTCTTCAACCGTAGCCCAATTAAAGCGTATTGAATCTGGAGAGGAAGCGATACCGGAAATTGTTGCAACAACAAGTGAGACGCCATCTGAAGCATCTGTATTAGAATATGATGGTTTTGAACAAACGGTTATTACTCAATCTACTGAACAAGGATTTAATGCTTTTGAAATTTCGGTACGCCTTCGTGAAGACTGTCTATTAAAGGCGGCACGAGTATTTATGGTGTTTGAGATTTTAGAAAAAGACGGAGATGTCATTAAATCTTCTCCAACAGTAGAGAGGCTTGAAGACGAACAGTTCGATCAACAATTTTATGTGGCCTTCGTAACAAAAGAATCTGCTGAAGATATGCAGAAAAAGTTAATGAAAGTTTCCGAGGTGGAAGAAGTAAATGTCGCAACAATCGATCATGGGAAATTCAGCGAAAAAGAGTATGAGGTACACAATGAAGTAGCAGCGACAGCAATGCTAGAAGAGGTAGCAACTCCAGCACCTACACCTGTACCAGCAAAATCAGCTACTCCTGCTAAAGCAGAAAAAAGTCATGCACCTGTTGGGAATAAAACAATTCGTGTTAATATCGAACGTCTAGATATATTAATGAACTTATTCGAGGAACTTGTCATTGATCGTGGACGTCTACAATCAATTGCGACTGAAGTAAATCATACAGAGCTAAATGAAACGGTAGAGCGTATGAGCCGTGTAATGGGTGATTTACAGACGATTATTTTAACGATGCGGATGGTTCCTGTTGAAACAGTGTTCAATCGTTTCCCAAAAATGATTCGTCAGCTATCGCGTGACTTAAACAAAAAAATTAATCTTGAAATTATTGGTGCTGAAACTGAACTGGACCGTACTGTAATTGATGAAATCGGGGATCCACTTGTTCACTTAATCCGTAATTCTGTCGATCACGGTATTGAAAATCCAACAGCTCGCCGTGCTAAGGGTAAGCCAGAGGAAGGAACAGTTGAATTACGTGCTTATCATAGTGGTAACTATGTCTTCATCGAGATTGAGGATGATGGAGCAGGCATTAATCGTGAAAAAGTACTAGCAAAAGCGATTGCAAAAGGTGTTGTCACACAAGAACAATCGTTCTTAATGTCGGATAAACAAATCAATGAACTAATTCTAGCTTCGGGCTTCTCGACAGCAGATGTCATTTCTGACGTATCAGGTCGTGGTGTTGGTTTAGATGTTGTTAAAACGACCATTGAATCATTAGGCGGAAATATTTCGATTGAATCTACGCAAGATGTAGGCTCTATTTTCTCTATTCAATTACCTTTAACATTATCAATTATCTCCGTCATGCTAGTAGAAATCGAAAAAGAGATTTATGCAATTCCGTTATCATCGATTATTGAAACATCTATTATCCGTTCATCAGATATTATGAATGCGCATAACCAAAAAGTAATCGATTTCCGTGGCAAAGTTGTCCCACTTGTATTCTTGGAGGAAATCTTTGAGGTACCTCGTAAAGAGCTACAAGATGATGAGTTCCATTCAGTAGTCATAGTTCGTAAAGGTGAAAAACTTGCTGGTTTAGTTGTAGATTCATTCATTGGCCAACAAGAAATTGTACTGAAATCATTAGGAAATTACTTAACAAATATCTTTGCAATTTCGGGTGCCACAATTTTAGGAAATGGTAAAGTGGCCTTAATTGTGGACTGCAACGCACTTATTAAATAAGGTGAATGAATAAGAGAGGTGTTAACAATGACAAACGCAGTTGAACAAGAAAATATTAAAGTGATCGTCTTCCAATTAGCAGATAAGGAATATGCCATTCCAGTATCACACGTTCAAGGAATAGAGAAGTTAATGCATATTACACGCGTGCCTAAAACGGCGAATTATGTGAAAGGTGTTATTAACCTACGTGGTGTTGTAACACCAATTGTGGATTTACGTGAACGCTTTGAGTTACCAATCTCTGAACATGAAGAAACAACTCGTATTATTATTATTTCATTAGAGGATATGGAAGTCGGTTTCGTAGTAGATTCGGCAAACGATGTGATAGACATTCCAGCAAATTCAATTGAACCACAACCAGAAGTAGTTGGTTCACTTGAAGAAGAGTTTATTTCAGGTGTGGCAAAAATAGACAAACGATTATTGATTTTATTGCATTTAGAGAAAGTATTAAATCCACTAAAGTAGGGATCGATTATGACATTTAATCAAAAGATTACATCACTACATTTAGATGTATTAAAGGAAATTGGAAATATTGGTGCTGCGCATGCTGCGACAGCACTTTCCAACTTACTTGGTAAAAAAATCGACATGCGTGTGCCAAAAGTTGAGATGGTATCGTTTAATGACATGATGGAACTCGCTGGAGGGTCTGAAAACGTCGTTGTTGGGATTTTTTTACGCATCGAGGGTGATGCTGAAGGAAGTATGTTTTTTATCCTTCCTATCGAGCAGGCTAATCGCTTTATCCGACGGCTAATATATGATGAATCGTTCGACTTTAAAAAACCACCTGTTTCAGAATTAGGTTTATCGGCCATGCAGGAAATGGGTAATATTTTATCGGGTTCATATTTATCGGCATTGTCAGACTTTACAAATTTAAAAATTTATCCAACTGTGCCAGGGCTAAGTGTCGACATGTTTGGTGCAATCATCAGTATTGGCTTAATTGAATTATCGCATGTCAGTGATAATGTTATCGTAATAAATACATCCATTTTTGAAGACGGGGTAGAGGATCATGAAACTGTAAGAGGACATTTCTTCTTACTACCAGATCCAGATTCATTTGATGCTATTTTTAAAGCATTAGGAGTATCATAAATTATGATAAATAGTAGTGGACAAGTAATAAAAGTTGGAATTGCACAAATGGATGTAGCAAAACTACCAAATACGATAAGAACTTCAGGACTTGGTTCTTGTGTGGGTGTTATTTTATACGATGAGTCAAAAAAAATTGCTGGTTTAATACATGTGATGCTACCAGATTCTAGCTTGGGTAGATCAGAGACGATTAATGTGGCGAAATTTGCTGATACTGGAATTTTGGGCATGATTGACTTATTGAAGCTAGAGGGTGTTCAAAAGTTCAAGTTAAAGGCTAAAATCGCGGGTGGTGCGCAGATGTTTCAATTCTCTTCGGACAAGGATTCAATGCGCATCGGTCCACGTAATGTAGAAGCTGTGAAGAGTGAATTGAAGCGTCAAGGAATTCCTTTAATTGCTGAAGATACTGGTGGTAATAGCGGTAGAACGATTGAATTTAATCCTGCGACTTCGACATTACATATCCGAACGGTTAACCAAGGAGTGAGCGAAATATAATGTTTGGTTCTATTTTTTATAATCTCTGGGGAGCATTAATTGCCTTTTCTATTTATTTCTTTATGACATTTCAAAAGCCTTTTACGCCATTACGTATTATTATCGGTTCATTTGTAGTCGCGCTAATTGTCTTTTTCGTTATGTACCTTGTAAGATTGTTAATCACATATATTTTATTTACGCCGGATGTAAACCAAGCGCATACAGAGGGTGAGCTTGAAGAAAATATGTCTGATGAACAAAATGACGAGAACCAGATAAAACTGAACAAAAGCTCAACTGTTGAGTTTGAAGATGAAAGTACAGAAGATATAGCACAAGTTGTACGTACGATGATGAGTCGTGAAGAGGAACAACAAGTAAATGCATAAAACCAGGCAATCTCGACTGCATCCAATGTTAGTGTCCAACTAACAATTGTTTGCAGTTTTTCTTATGCCAAAAGAGGGAATAGGGAGGAATCATATAATAGTGTTAGAGAAACATATGAAATGATGGCGAATCTTGTTATAATATAGGAAAGAATGGCATCGGTTTTATCAATGTCTACTCATTCGCGTCATACGCACGAGATTCTTTAATTTTTCGTGCGAAAGTGGTAGAACATATACTTTTGCTTCGGGCTCGTAGTAGCTTTCTCGTGTGAACGAGCTCGAATGCGCTTTTCTTAAAGAGAGGTGGATTTCATGACACAACCAAATCTGAACGAAGAAAAAAAGCTGTGGAGTCGCTGGATCAACGACCGTGATCCAGATGCGGGTGATTTACTTATAAAAAAATATATATCTCTTGTTTCTTACCATGTACAACGAATTGGTGCAGGTTTACCGAAGAGTGTATCAAGAGACGATTTAACAAGTTTAGGCATGTTAGGTCTTTTTGATGCATTAAATAAATTTGATATTAATCGAGACTTGAAATTTGATACATATGCTTCATTTAGAGTAAGAGGGGCGATTATCGATGGCTTACGTAAGGAAGATTGGTTGCCGCGTTCTGCACGAGAAAAGGCTAAAAAATTGGATACTCAGATAGAACAGTTAGAACAGAGGTATATGCGTCATGTAACACCTGAGGAGCTCGCCAATCATATGGAATTACCAGTAGAGGAAGTTTACCAAACTGTACAAGAGCATTTCTTTTCAAATGTATTATCTATTAATGAGCAACAAGATCAGGAAGAAACAGAGGGAAAGGCGTTTATCATCCGTGATGATACGACGAAGACCCCGGAGCAGGTTATTATAAAATCAGAATTATTGGGTGACTTAACCACCAATATACAAAAGCTAAATGATAAAGAACAGCTTGTGCTTAGTTTATTTTATACTGAGGAACTAACGTTGACAGAGATTGGTGAAATGTTGGAATTGTCAACATCACGTATTTCACAGATTCACTCGAAGGCATTATTAAAGCTACGAAAGTTGCTGTCGAATGAGATGTTAAATGTGTAATAAGCGAATAAGCACATAACTTTGAAGGAGGGAGTCTCATGAGTTTAAAAGGTGTCGAATTACAAATAGCTATTCCGAAAACATTTGAAGCGGGTAAAATGGCAGATCAGGCACAACAACAAACTTTGGCTCAGCAAGCACATGCAAATGAGGCGCTAAAAAAAGAATTAGAGCGTAAGCAGAAAGTTGTGAATACTTCAGAGGGTATGGTTGAGATTAGTGAAGAGGAAGAAGCGGGAGGAGAGTACATAAAAGGTACTCGTAAAAAGAAAAAGAATAGTACCGAAATACCAGAAAAACAGGCCCAACACCCGTTTAAAGGGAATTTCGTGGACTTTAGTGGATAGGAGTTTACTATGACAACCATACTAATAGCTGTTCTATTTGTTTTACAGCTACTTTCATTTTACTTCATTATTATACTGAATACGAAACTAGCAAAATTCAAGGATTTAGAAAATAAGCAGGAGCGCTTAATGCGAGAAATGGATGATACCATTAGTCTCTATTTAGCAGATATGAAGGATGAAAATAATCGCTTGATTCAAGAGTTGCAGGCCGTACCTAAAGCTGAAATTAAAACACATGCTGTACAACAGGCAGAGGAAATTGTTCAGCACAAAGAGCAAGGTTACAAGAAATCACAGACGAAGGTAGAAGAAACGGAATTAGCCGCTACTAATCGCGCTAGTGAACCGCGTATTTTAGTCTCTAAAAATATAGTAGCCAATGCTTATTCACGTCAACAGCAGGCAGGAGTGACAGTACAAACTACTTCTCAAGCAAAGGATGTAACGATAAAAGAAGAGCTGAAGCCAATAACCGTGGAACAACAAGTCGTGCAACTAGCGAAGCAAGGAAAAACTGCGGAGGAAATTGCCAAACAGCTACAAAAAGGTAAGACAGAAATCGAGCTTTTATTGAAGTTTCATAGCTAAAATAGTTGCTAATGTGGATAAGCTGTGATATAGTAGCAAATGGTGTTATTATTACACACGCATTTTGATGTAGTAAGTGGTGCTCTTAGATTAGGGTAGCTTGTTGCAGGTGATAAATGCGGAGGAAAAAAACCAAACATTCTAGGAGGAAATTCACATGTCAGTAATTTCTATGAAACAATTACTTGAAGCTGGTGTACATTTCGGTCACCAAACTCGTCGTTGGAACCCAAAAATGAAGAAATATATCTTCGTTGAACGTAACGGGATCTACATCATCGACTTACAAAAAACTGTTAAAAAATTAGAGGAAGCTTATGACTTCATGCGTCAAGTTGGTCAAGACGGTGGTAAAGTTCTTTTCGTTGGTACGAAAAAACAAGCACAAGAAGCGATCAAAGACGAAGCTGAACGTTCTGGCAACTACTACATTAACCAACGTTGGTTAGGTGGTACTCTTACTAACTTCGGTACAATTCAAAAACGTGTTGCACGTATGAAAGCTATCGAAAAAATGGAAGAAGAAGGAACTTTTGAAGTTCTTCCTAAAAAAGAAGTAATCCAACTTAAAAAAGAACACGAACGTCTAGTTAAATTCTTAGGCGGTATCCGTGATATGCACAATCTTCCAGACGTTATGTTCGTGGTTGACCCACGTAAAGAGCGTATCGCTGTTGCTGAAGCTCGTAAATTAAACATCCCTCTAGTAGGTATTGTTGATACTAACTGTGATCCAGATGAAATCGACTACGTAATCCCTGCTAATGATGATGCTATTCGTGCTGTTAAACTTTTAACTGCTAAAATGGCAGACGCTTTAATCGAGTCAAAACAAGGTGAAGAAGAAGCTCCAGTTGTAGAAGCTGCTGCTGAGTAATTCACGTTTACAAAAAGGTGATAAGTGGCTCAGACCCCCTTATCACCTTTTTTAGAACCTAATCACTATAATCTCTACCAATTCGAGGAGGAAACACTAAATGGCAAACATTACTGCACAATTAGTAAAAGAATTACGCGAAAAAACTGGCGCTGGTATGATGGACTGTAAAAAAGCGTTAGTACAAACTGAAGGTGACTTAGAAGCTGCAATCGACTTCTTACGTGAGAAAGGTCTTTCATCAGCTGCTAAAAAATCTGATCGTATCGCTGCTGAAGGTACAACTTACATCTTAGCTCAAGGTAATGAAGCGATCTTAATTGAAGTAAACGCTGAAACTGACTTCGTAGCTAAAAACGATAAATTCGTAGTATTAGTTGAACAACTTGCTGCACAATTATTAGCTGCTAAACCAGAATCTGTTGAAGCTGCTCTTGAGCTTGAAAACGCTGAAGGCGTAAAAATCGCTGACCAAATTTCGACTGCTGTTGCAACAATCGGTGAAAAAATTAGCCTACGTCGTTTTGAAATTAAAACAAAAACTGATGCAGATGCATTCGGTTCTTACCTACACATGGGTGGACGTATCGGTGTATTAGTAACTTTAGAAGGCTCTACTGATGAAGCTGCTGCAAAAGATGTAGCTATGCACATCGCTGCAATTAACCCAACGTACGTTTCTCGTGAAGAAGTTTCTGCTGAAGAAGTTGAACGTGAGCGTAAAGTGTTAACTGAACAAGCACTTAACGAAGGTAAACCAGAAAACATCGTAGCGAAAATGGTTGAAGGTCGTCTTGGTAAATACTTCGAAGACGTTTGCTTACTTGACCAATCATTCGTTAAAAACTCTGACCAAAAAGTACGTGATTTCGTTGCTTCAACTGGTGGTAATGTAACAGGTTTCGTTCGTTACTCTGTAGGTGAAGGTATCGAGAAACGTGAAGATAACTTTGCTGAAGAAGTAATGAACCAAGTTAAAGGTAACTAATTTTGTAACACTAGTTCATTAATGGACTGGCTTACATTTGATCCTAACCAAATAATATCTAGAACTTTCTAGACAAAAATGGGGAACACAACATAACGTGTTCCCTATTTTTCCGAAATGAGGAAAAAACGATATAATTGGCTCATCACCAAAAGTAGGGGATGACATTGGTTATAACGTATGGCGTATATCCCGCATTAACAGTCAGTAAGACGCCCACCTCAAGTTGAAAGATGAGAATGAGTTAACGAGGTGGCTAATCAACTGACCATAAAAGCCCGATTGGTTCGGGGCAACAGGATGTTGGTCACACAAGCTTTTTCACAGGATGTGAAGGTTTTAGCTTGTGTTCCTCTATTTAATGTGGGGATGAAGAAAACTCCCACTGATTGAAGTTTCACTTTATATGAGTTAATTGGAGTTGAGGTTGGGTGACTTTTGGGATTAGCGTCACAGATGAGACCTATGCGCGAGCCAGTAGAGGAACGAAAGCTAAATGCATCACGTCCTGTGATAACGCTTTCGTGACCAACATTCTATTGCCCCAAGTGGCTCGTCGGACGCACCCAGTCGGAACGAATATCAACCCCACGTTATGGTGATGAGCCATATAATTTTCTATTCTCCTTATTCACAACTAGCAATTATTGTTAGATATAATATAATGGAAAAGGAATAGAAATGTTTTAAATAAATGTCTGACGGAGGTTTACAATGAGTGTGCCACAATATAAACGAGTAGTCATTAAATTAAGTGGTGAAGCGTTAGCGGGTGAAGCTGGCTTCGGTTTATCACCAAAAATTATCAAGTCTGTTGCAGAAGAAGTAAAAGAAGTAGTAGATCTTGATGTAGAAGTTGCTGTTGTTGTAGGTGGCGGTAACATATGGCGTGGAAAAATCGGTAGCGAGATGGGAATGGATCGTGCGGCAGCTGACTATATGGGCATGCTGGCAACGGTTATGAACTCATTAGCATTACAAGATGCTCTTGAAAAATTAGGCATTGAAACACGTGTGCAATCTTCTATCGTGATGACACAAGTAGCAGAGCCATATATTCGTCGTAAAGCAGTTCGTCATTTAGAGAAAAAACGAGTAGTTATTTTCGCTGCAGGTACGGGTAACCCATTCTTCTCTACAGATACAACTGCAGCTTTACGAGCAGCAGAAATTGACGCAGATGCGATTTTAATGGCAAAAAATAATGTAGATGGTGTCTACTCGGCAGATCCAAAGGTAGACGCTACTGCCGTTAAATATGATACACTCACATACTTAGACGTTATTCAACAAGGTTTACAAGTAATGGACTCAACAGCTTCTACTTTATGTATGGATAACGATATTCCGTTAATTGTCTTCTCAATTACGGAGTCCGGTAACATTAAGCGTGCCGTGCAAGGCGAGAAAATTGGAACAGTTGTTAGGAGGAATGCATAATGGCTAAACAAGTTTTAGAACAAGCTAAAGAAAAAATGAACAAAACAATCGCTGCTTTTTCACGTGAATTGGCTTCAATTCGTGCAGGTCGTGCAAACGCATCACTACTAGATCGTATTACTGTAGAATACTATGGAGCGCCAACACCGATTAATCAACTTGCAGGTGTAGCTGTGCCAGAAGCACGACTATTAGTCATTACACCTTACGATAAAACCGTATTAGGTGAGATTGAAAAAGCGATTATGAAATCTGATATTGGGATTACACCAACAAACGATGGAACAGTTATTCGTTTAATGATTCCTGCTTTAACGGAAGAACGCCGTAAAGACCTTGTAAAGCAAGTGAAAAAAGAAGCAGAGGATGCGAAAATTGCTGTCCGTAACGTACGTCGGGATGCTAATGACGATTTAAAAAAACTTGAAAAAGCTGGCGAAATCACAGAAGATGATCTACGTGGCTACGGTGAGGATATTCAAAAATTAACGGATGATTACATCGTAAAAGTAGATCAGGTAACGAAAGAAAAAGAAAAAGAAATTCTAGATGTGTAAGCAGACGCTTTACACTCTTTGATGGAACTTTTTGATGAGATGAAGGCGTCCTATACATAACAGGACGTCTTTTCTCTTTTTAACTTAATTCAGTGCTCCCATCAATTCGATGAGAACTGATTTGTATTTCCTTGTCAGCGGACATACGGTCATGTACTGAATAATGTTTAAGCTGTATTTGTTCTAAAATAAGCTAGTTCATACATAGTCAATTTAGAGGGAAAAAAAAGACAAAAAGTACTTTTGTTTGTTATGATAGGTGAGTATACGTCCGATTAGTTGTAGTGGGGGAGTTAGCATGTTTAAGAAGCTATTAGGTAAACAAGTAAATATTAATACACTATCATTGGAGGAACGAGTTGCCCTTTCTAAAAGCGAGCCAATTCCTGCCCATGTAGCGATTATTATGGACGGAAATGGACGTTGGGCAAAGAAACGTGCAATGCCACGTGTTGCTGGGCACCATGAAGGTATGAAGACGGTACGAAAAATAACGAGATTTGCGTCAGATCTTGGTATTCAAGTATTAACGGTCTATGCGTTTTCTACAGAGAATTGGAAACGACCAAAACCAGAGGTCGATTTTCTTATGCGTCTACCTGTGGAATTTTTAGGATCTTTTTTACCGGAAATGATGGAACGCAATGTACGAGTTGAAATGATTGGTGACCCTTCTTTATTGCCAGCCCATACGCAAAAAGCACTGTATGAGGCAATGGAGGAGACAAAGCATAATACGGGACTAATTTTAAACTTTGCCTTGAATTATGGGAGTCGTTCAGAAATGGTCAGCGCTATGAAAACGATGCTTCAAAAGGTGCAGGATGGTCAATTAACGATGCAAGACATTAATGAGGAATGTATGACATCTCATTTAATGACAGCCCATTTACCAGAGCCAGACTTATTAATTCGTACTAGTGGTGAAGTACGATTAAGTAACTTTATGTTATGGCAACTCGCCTATACGGAATTTTGGTTTACAGATACATTGTGGCCAGATTTTAGTGAGGAAAACTTACTCGAAGCGGTGGAAAACTATCAGAAACGTAATCGCCGTTACGGTGGGTTGAAGGGAGAAGAAACAACTTGAAACAAAGAATCATCACAGCAATAATTGCAGCAGCACTTTTCATTCCATTTGTCATTTATGGAGAGGTGCCATTTACACTACTAGTGCTTGCAATGGCTGTTGTCGGCTTTTATGAAATACTAAAGATGAAAGGTATTTCAATTTTTTCAGTACCTGGATTTATAGGACTACTAACACTTATTATGCTGGTTATACCAAAGGACTGGGCAAGCGAGGTAGAACAAGCAATTGGTTATTCATCCGTATTAATGGTTGTTTATGGACTAATGATGTTACTGCTTATATATGTGGTGCTTGTGAAAAATAAAATTACATTTGATGAAATTGGCTTTATTTTATTAGGTGCATTTTATGTTGGTCTAGGATTCCATTATTTAATTGAGACACGTAATTACGGTCTAGAGTTTGTTGTATACTGCCTACTTGTTGTTTGGACGACAGACTCAGGAGCTTATTTTGTAGGAAGAAAATTAGGCAAAAATAAGCTTTGGCCTGAAATTTCACCAAAGAAAACAGTGGAAGGCTTTGTAGGTGGGATTGTCATTGCTGTCATCTTCGCTATTGGCATGCAAGCGATTTATCCATTTGCAAATGGTTATGTTTCACTGATCTTCATTACAATTTTTGCTTCAATTATTGGGCAAATGGGTGATTTAGTAGAGTCCGCTATCAAACGTCATTTCGACGTAAAAGATTCAGGCAATATTCTACCAGGGCATGGCGGCATTCTAGACCGCTTCGATAGTCTGTTATTCGTCGTGCCTTTGCTACATTTTTTACATCTTTTCGGTAACTAGGGAATTGTGAACGCTATTCTAAAGAATTCACCTCCTCTAAAAGTGGTAGGCGAAAACCGATTGTAGTATCTTCATTTGCTTAGATATAAAAAGGGGACGTTTTGTCGTGAAAAAAATTAGTTTATTGGGTGCAACTGGTTCTATCGGTTGGCAGACCTATGATATTTTAAAAGAACAACGTGATGTATTTCACCTTGTGGCGTTTTCTTCAGGGAGAAACATGGAAAAAACACGTGAGATGATTGAGACATTGCAGCCTGAGCTTGTATCGGTTCAGCTTGAGGAGGATGCACTTGCGCTCACAAAGGCTTATCCAAATGTGCACTTTACATTTGGTGCAAAAGGACTTGTAGAGGTTGCTACACATCCTGATTCAACCGTTCTAGTCAATGCAGTGCTTGGTAGTGTTGGATTAGAATCAACGCTTGCTGCAATTCGGATGGGTAAAACGATTGCCATTGCTAACAAGGAAACGCTTGTAACAGCAGGGCACTTGGTGATGGCAGAGGCCAAGAAATACAACGCACCAATTTTACCAGTCGATAGTGAGCATTCAGCCATTTTCCAATCAATGAATGGCGAGAATCGAAAAAATATCGAGCGCTTAATTATTACAGCATCTGGTGGTAGTTTCCGTGACAAATCACGTGATGAATTAAAACATGTAACAGTAGCTGATGCACTAAATCACCCGAATTGGTCAATGGGTGCGAAAATTACGATAGATTCGGCAACAATGATGAATAAGGGGCTAGAAGTCATCGAAGCACATGTCTTATTTGATATGCCATATGATAAAATTGATGTAATTTTGCATAGAGAAAGTATTATTCACTCCTTAGTTGAGTATCATGATACTAGTGTCATTGCACAGCTAGGTACACCGGACATGCGTGTACCCATTCAATATGCACTAAGCTACCCAGATCGTATGCCGTTGCATAATGGTCAACGACTTAATTTAGCGCAAATCGGTCAGTTACATTTTAAAGACATGGACTTTGACCGTTATCCAGCATTGCGACTTGCATATGAGGCCGGTCGTACAGGTGGTACAATTTTAACAGCGATGAATGCAGCGAATGAAGCGGCAGTTGCGGCGTTTTTACAAGGGAAAATAACATTCCTTGAAATTGATGAAACCATTGAGCGTGTCATGCAAGCACATCACAATATTTTAGTGCCAGATTTGCAAACAATTTTACATGTGGACAGTGAGACAAGAAAAATAGTATTAGACATGGTAAAATAACGAGGTTAAGACGTCGTTAACTATTCGCTTTTAAAGGTGGGGTATTATGCAAACAGCCATTGCATTTATTTTTATTTTTGGATCCCTTGTGTTCTTTCATGAACTTGGTCACTTCCTATTTGCGAAACGCGCAGGAATTATGGTTCGTGAATTTGCTATAGGGATGGGTCCAAAAATTTACGGCAAAACACATGGCGAAACAATCTATACAATACGTTTATTGCCGATTGGTGGTTACGTTCGTATGGCAGGCGAGGATATGGACGGAACGGAATTACAGCCAGGCTACCGTGTAGGGCTCATTGTCAATGAAGATAACATAGTTAAAAAGATAATCTTCAATCAAAATAATAGGCAAATACCAGATTTATTATTTTTAGAAGTTGAGCGTGCGGATTTAGAAAAAGATTTATTTATAGAGGGCTATGATGAAGAAGAAAAGCTAGTTCGATACAGTGTCTCACGAAATTGTGTACTTGTTGAGAATGGCAGAGAAACCTTAATTGCACCATATGATCGCCAATTTAACGCAAAAACAGTTGGTCAACGTGCTATGACGATTTTTGCTGGACCTTTGTTTAACTTTATTTTAGCATTTTTCATCTATTTGCTGATTGGTTTATTTAACGGCGTACCTACATATGAGCCGATTATTACAGAAGTAGTAGAAAATGATCCAGCCGCTCAGGCAGGTATGCTTGCAGGTGATAAGGTGACATCGATTGACGGACAAGTCGTTGAAAAATGGCAAGATTTAGCGGCAATTGTGCAGGATCGTCCAGGAGAAACAATTGATGTAACGGTTGAGCGCAGTGGGCAGTTAGTAAACTTGACTATGGTGGTAAAGGAAACCAAACAGGATGGCCGGAAATATGGTCAAATAGGTGTTCTTTACGACAGTCCACGAGAATTTAATCCGCTAAAGGCAGTCGTGTTCGGTGCACAAGAAACGTACAATATGACGATGAAGATTTTTGAGCTTCTAGGCATGCTTATTACTGGGAAATTTACGATAGATGCTTTATCTGGTCCAGTAGGTATATATAAAGCGACAGAGCAGGTAGCGCAGTATGGTTTCATGAATTTAATGAATTGGGCTGCAATGTTAAGCATCAACCTAGGTATTATGAATTTACTACCTCTTCCAGCACTAGATGGTGGCCGGTTACTATTCTTTGGTTTCGAGGCACTTCGAGGCAAGCCAATCGATCGTCAAAAAGAAGGGATCGTTCATTTTGTTGGCATTGTATTGTTAATGATTTTAATGGTCGTAGTCACATGGAATGATATCCAACGATTTTTCTTTTAACTTCTTTCAGCAAAATTCTCCCACCTCTACAGGTGGTGAGCAGAATGCGGATTTAAGTTACTTTTCAGCGGGTGTACAAACATCCGCTGAAATAAGTTAAAGCCTCCGGCGGATGTCACGGAAATCGGAAAGGAGTTCTTTGTGCAAGCACAAAGCCGATTCCGGACGCAATAATGCCGAGGCATTATTGATAGTAAATGGAGTGACCGTTCAAATGTCAACTTAATTTACTTTAAGCCTCTGGCGTTAGATGTTAGAAGATACAAAGATGCCAAGGTAAAATTGACTGAAAATATTAGCTTTGAACGCAATTATTTTGGAAACATTGCGTTCAAAGCTAAATTTGATTATGCTAGAGAAGGAACTTATTTATTTAACTTTCTTCAACATTTTCCCCACGCTACTATAAGTGGTAAGAATGAGAAGTGAAGTTAACTTCAGCTGGATACGAACCCCTGCTGATTAAAGCTAAGCCCGCGGTGGATGTCATGGATAAACGAGTTTATTGTTTTTACATAATTCTAAATCTAGACACAAATAAGCTGAGGCAAATTGATAAAAAGGTGGAACACTGAATGAAGCAAAGTAAAACATTTATCCCTACGCTACGTGAAGTACCTGCTGATGCAGATGTTAAATCACATAAGCAATTACTACGTGCAGGGTTTATTCGTCAAAATACAAGTGGGGTATACTCGTATTTACCGCTTGCAAAACGTGTGTTAACAAAAATTGAAAGTATTATTCGTGAAGAGATGGAAGCTGTTAATTCTATCGAATTATTAATGCCAGCCCTACAATCTGCAGAGCTTTGGCAGGAATCTGGTCGTTGGGAAAAATACGGCCCAGAATTAATGCGTTTAAAAGACCGTCATGATCGCGATTTTGCATTAGGACCAACGCATGAAGAAGTGATTACAACTTTAGTACGCGATGAAATTAAATCATATAAAAAATTACCTTTAACACTCTATCAAATTCAAACAAAATTCCGTGATGAAAAACGTCCTCGCTTCGGCTTATTACGTGGACGCGAATTTATTATGAAAGATGCATATTCTTTCCACGCATCTCGTGAAAGCTTAGATGAAACATATGATGATATGTACCGTGCATATTCAAATATCTTCACTCGACTGGGCTTAAACTACCGTGCAGTAATTGCGGATGCAGGTTCAATTGGTGGTAAAGGAACGCATGAATTCATGTGTCTTTCTGAAATCGGGGAAGATACGATTGCCTACTCTGATACTTCTGATTATGCGGCAAATATTGAGATGGCTGAAGTCATTGTTGACTATCAACCTTCATCAGAAGCATTAAAAGACCTAGATAAAGTAGCAACACCAGATCAAAAAACAATCGAAGAAGTATCGGTTTTCTTAAATATCGAGGCTTCAAAAGTTATCAAATCATTAGTGTTTGATGTTGACGGTGAATTAGTTGTAGTTCTTGCTCGTGGTGATCACGAAATTAATGATATTAAACTGAAAAATGCATTAGATGCTGGAAACGTTGAACTTGCAAGTGAAGAAGCAATTCGTGAATTACTTGGCTGTGGTGTTGGCTCAATTGGTCCAGTTAAATTACCGGTTGATGTGAAAGTAGTTGCTGATCAAGCTATTAAATCAATTCGTAACGGTGTAGCTGGTGCGAACGAAGACGGCTTCCACATAGTGAATGTTAACCCAGAGCGTGATTTCGCCGTGAATGAATATTTAGATATTCGTTTTATCCAAGAGGGAGATCCGTCTCCTGATGGACAAGGGTTTATCAAATTTGCAGAAGGTATCGAGGTCGGTCATATTTTCAAATTGGGCACAACATACTCTGCAAAAATGAATGGTACATTCCTAGATGAGCAAGGGAAGGCACAACCATTTATTATGGGCTGCTACGGCATTGGCGTTTCACGTATTTTAGCAGCTGTAGCCGAACATTTTCAAGATGACAATGGTTTTACATGGCCTATACAATTAGCGCCATATGATATTCATGTCGTGCCTGTGAATGCAAAGGATGAGGCACAAGTTGCTTTAGCGGATGAGTTATACGGCTTATTGAAATCATATCGCTATGATGTGCTTTTAGATGATCGCGCTGAACGAGTAGGCGTTAAATTTGCGGATGCTGATCTGATTGGTCTACCTGTTCGTGTAACAGTTGGTAAAAAGGCGTCAGAAGGTATAGTTGAAGTGAAATTCCGTCAATCAGGCGAAACGTTTGAATGGCAAAAAGAAGAGGTCATTGATCGCTTAAACGAATTTTTCCGCAAGAACTAATACCCTTTTGAACGTGTGACTCCAAAAGGATATAGATGTTTCGATTAGAAGCATGTTTTTTAAATGATAGGATCAAGCAAAAAATTCGCGACAATCCTGCGGGAAAGCGAGCCAAGCAATTCCCCACAGATACTAAAATATCTGTGGGGCTTTGCGGATCGCCCGTAGAAAGGGAGCGAATTTTTTTGCATCAAAATTTAACTTCTTTCAGCAGATATCTTTTGTACCGAAAGCGTAGCGACAGGTACAGAAGTCTCCCGCCTCTATAGATGAGTGAGATAAATGCGGGTTTAAATTACTTTTCAGTGGGTGTCCAAACACCTGTTGCTACCACTACGCTTTCGCACATAGAACACCTGTTACTGGCGCTACGCTTTCGCACATAAAACAACTGCTGAAAGAGGTTAAAGCCTCCGGCGGATGTCACGGAATCGGAAAGGAGTGAATTTAGGATGTTAGCCTAAGTTCGTCGCATCCATGCGACAACGGCTAACTGATCTGCATCGTGCAGGCCTAAGCACAAAGCCGAATTCGGACGCAATTATGCCGAGGCATAATTGATATAGTATCCGCTAGATAAGAAATAGCACAAGAGGCTTTTCAAACTGCCTCTTTTTTTTCATAAAAGTGAAGGAAGGTGTCAACCGATTGGAACAGCAACAAGAGGCAAGAATGAAATTCCAAATGCTCTTGCAGCAACTAGAGTTAACTGATGATGTATATATGTCCTTTTTTGAAGAAGGCGAGTTATCACGCTTAACCGTGCATAAAAAAAATAGGCTCTGGCATTTTACTATTAAATTACGTGGAATTCTGCCGTTTCCGTTATATCAGCTTTTTCACACACATTTAGCTGAGAAATTTGCTGCTATTGCTCAAATAAATACAACCTTTGAAACGATTGAAAAAAATGTAACAGAGGAACTAATTCAAGCATATTGGCTAACGGTTGTAGAACAAATCGATGATATGGCGCCAACCTTGAAAAATTGCCTTGTCTCACAAATTCCTATGTGGAATGGTCAAAAGATTACCTTAACTTGCATGCAGGAAATGGAATTCATGATGCTGAAAACGAAGTATGCAGAGAAATTATCAGCAAGCTACTGTCAATTTGGATTCCCACCGATTGCGATGGATTTCATGCTACAAGATGCAACGGAAGAAATGCGAGTAGCACAAGAAGCCTTTATAGAGCAGAAGCGTTTAGAAGAAGCTGCAATGGCGCAACAAGCCGTGCAAGACTTCCAAAAACGTGAGCAGGAGAAGAAGGATAATCCAGCCTTGGCGGCACTTGGGGATCGACCATTCCAACTGGGTATGCATATTAAAGACGATGAAATCATGGAAATTAAGCGAATTGTTGAGGAAGAACGCCGCGTCATCGTAGAAGGTTTTGTGTTCGATACAGAAATTAAAGAGCTAAAAAGCGGTCGCTCGCTGTTGCAAATTAAAATTACCGACTATACAGATTCCATCATTGTGAAAATGTTCTCACGTGATAATGATGATGCAGAACTCATGCAACATTTAAAAAAAGGAATGTGGGTAAAAGTACGTGGCTCGGTGCAAACTGATACGTTTATTCGTGATTTAATCGTCATGGCCAATGATATTAATGAAGTGAAAAAAGAAACACGCCAGGACAAGGCACCAGAAGGCGAGAAACGTGTGGAATTACATTTGCATACGCCGATGAGTCAAATGGATGCGGTCACACCAGTAGATAGACTTGTGGCACAAGCTGCTAAGTGGGGACATCCAGCGATTGCTATTACCGATCATGCTGTTGTGCAATCTTTCCCAGATGCTTATGGAGCGGGGAAAAAACATGGCATTAAGATTATTTACGGTTTGGAAGCAAATTTAGTAGATGACGGTGTGCCGATTGCTTACGCCGCTGAGCATCGAGCGTTAGAAGATGCAACCTATGTCGTCTTTGACGTAGAAACAACAGGTCTCTCTACAGCTTACGATACGATCATTGAGCTCGCAGCTGTAAAAATAAAAGGCGGCAATGTTATCGACAAATATGAAAGTTTTGCAAATCCACATCATGCACTTTCAGCAACGACCATTGAACTGACAGGTATCACAGATGATATGGTACGTAATGCCCCGGAAGTCGAGCAAGTCATCCATGAGTTTCATGCATTTATTGAGGACGCTATCGTCGTGGCCCATAATGCATCCTTCGATATGGGCTTTTTATATACCGGATATAAGAAATATGGTCTAGAAGACACTGTTCATCCAGTAATTGATACGTTAGAGCTTGCACGTTTACTACATCCAACGATGAAAAATCATCGCTTAAATACACTGTGTAAGAAATTTGGGATTGAATTGACCCAGCATCACCGTGCCATTTATGATACAGAAGCAACTGGCTATTTATTATTGCATCTGTTAAAAGAAGCGGATGAACTGGATATCAAATATCATGATGACTTCAATAAGCATATCGGCGGTGGTGATGCGTATAAAAAGGCGCGACCAATGCACTGCACCATTTTAGCAGTAGATAATGATGGCCTGAAAAATCTGTTTAAAATTGTGACCCACGCCCATACAAAAACCTTTTACCGTGTACCACGGATAACACGTGCAACGCTCGAACAGTATAGAGAAGGACTATTAATCGGTTCAGGCTGCAGTAATGGAGAAGTGTTTGAAACGATGATGAATAAATCACCAGAGGAAGCGGAAAAAGTTGCGAGATTTTATGATTATATAGAAGTGCAACCTAAAGCTGTTTATGCACCATTAATCGAACGTAATGTTGTACGGGATGAATGGACGATTGAGGATATTATTCGTAAGCTTGTAAAGCTAGGGAAGAAGCTTAATAAGCCAGTCGTTGCAACCGGGAATGTTCATTACTTAGATCCGACAGATGCCATGTTTAGACAAATATTGATTGGTTCCCAAGGTGGTGCCAATATTTTAAATAGATCGAAGTTGCCAGAGGTGCATTTTAGAACGACGGACGAAATGCTCGAAGAATTTGATTTTTTAGGTCCAGATATTGCGAAAGAAGTTGTCGTTACAAATTCGCAAAAAATCGCAGCTATGATCGGTGATGTAAAACCGATTAAGGATGATCTCTATACACCAAAAATTGAAGGCTCTGATGATGAAGTGACAAATTTAACGTATGAGATGGCCCATCGTATTTACGGTGATGAAATGCCAGAAATCGTTAAAGCACGGATAGAGAAGGAATTAAAATCAATCTTAGGACATGGTTTTGGCGTTATCTATTTAATTTCCGCAAAGCTTGTGAAAAAATCACTGGCAGATGGCTATTTAGTAGGGTCTCGTGGTTCGGTTGGTTCTTCCCTTGTCGCTACCTTTATGGAAATTACCGAAGTGAACCCGCTACCACCTCATTATATTTGCCCTGATTGTAAGCATGCGGAGTTTTTTGACGATGGTTCGGTAAGCTCAGGCTATGACTTACCAAATAAAGACTGTACGGAATGTGGCACACCCTATAAAAAAGATGGTCAAGATATTCCATTCGAAACGTTCCTAGGCTTCAAAGGCGATAAAGTGCCAGATATTGATTTGAACTTCTCAGGTGAATATCAACCACAGGCACATAACTACACTAAGGTGCTGTTTGGTGAAGATTATGTATTCCGTGCAGGAACAATCGGTACAGTTGCAGAGAAAACAGCTTATGGTTATGTGAAGGGTTATGCAAACGACCATAATTTACATTTCCGTGGTGCTGAGGTAGATCGTTTAGTTCAAGGCTGTACCGGCGTAAAACGTACAACAGGGCAACATCCAGGTGGCATCATCGTAGTACCAGATTATATGGATATCTTTGACTTCTCACCCGTACAGTTTCCCGCGGATGCACAGGATTCAGAGTGGCGTACAACACATTTTGACTTCCACTCCATTCACGATAATATTCTAAAGCTCGATATTCTCGGACACGATGATCCGACTGTGATTCGAATGTTGCAGGATTTATCGGGTATTGACCCAAAAACCATTCCAACAGATGATCCGGTCGTTATGAAAATTTTTAGTTCACCTGAATCATTGGGTGTAACTGAAAAGCAAATTGGCTGTAAAACGGGAACGCTAGGAATCCCTGAGTTTGGTACACGTTTTGTGCGTCAAATGTTAGAAGATACAAAACCATCGACATTTTCGGAGCTTGTGCAAATCTCAGGACTTTCTCACGGCACGGATGTATGGCTTGGTAATGCACAAGAGCTCATACAAAATGGCACTTGTGTCCTAAAAGAGGTAATCGGCTGTCGTGATGACATCATGGTATATTTAATTTACCAAGGACTTGAACCTTCGTTGGCCTTTAAAATTATGGAGTCTGTTCGTAAAGGGAAAGGTTTATCCGACGAATTCGAAGCGGAAATGCTCGCAAATAAAGTGCCAGGCTGGTATATCGAATCATGTAAAAAGATTAAATACATGTTCCCGAAGGCCCATGCGGCTGCTTATGTCTTAATGGCAGTACGTATAGCTTGGTTTAAGGTTCATTTCCCAATTCTATATTATGCAGCGTACTTCACAGTGCGTGCAGATGATTTTGATTTGATTGCGATGACACAGGGCTCACAGATGATTCGTGCAAAAATTGATGAAATCAATATGAAGGGCTTAGATGCTTCCACTAAAGAGAAAAACTTATTGACGGTTATGGAACTCGCGCTTGAAATGTGCGAACGTGGTATGAGTTTCAAGAAGGTTGACTTATATCGCTCACAAGCCAGTGAATTTATTATTGATGGTAATTCCTTGATTCCACCGTTCGATGCGATTCCTGGACTTGGTACAAACGTTGCAAAAACAATTGTAGCTGCTCGTGAAGACGGTGAGTTTTTATCGAAGGAAGATTTACAGCAACGTGGTCGAGTTTCAAAAACACTCATTGAGTACATGGATCAATTAGGTTGCTTAGAAGGTATGCCCGACGCAAATCAACTTTCATTATTTTAACTTCTTTCAGTGAAGTCTCCCACCTCTATAGGTGGTGAGATGAATGTGGATTTAAGTTGCTTTTCAGTGGGTGTACAAACATCCGCTGAAATAAGTTAAAGCCTCCGGCGGATGTCACGGAAATCGGAAAGGAGTTCTTTGTGCAAGTACAAAGCCGATTCCGGACGCAATAATGCCGAGGCATTATTGATCGATACTTTATTGTCCTAAATAAGGAAATTTGCAATGTGACGTGAACTGTGCTATCCTTATGGTAATAATTTGTTGATAGTTTTCCAGCAAAAGAGTGGGTCCTTCCCGCTCTTTTCTGTTGTTATATTGTAGCAAAACAAATTTTTAGACTAACAGCAGGTAAGACCGTCAAATTTCACCAAAGCAAATGGTGGAATTTCTGTTTTATTACGCCAGAAATTGAAAAATGCAGGAGGAAACAATGAGCAAAGTACCATCTGTTATTGAAGAACTTGCCATTCCAATTGTTGAAGAGTTAAATCTTGAGTTAGTGAATGTCGAGTTCGTAAAAGAAGGACGTAACTGGTTTTTACGTGTTTATGTAGATACACCTGAGGGTGGAATTGACATTGACCAATGTGCTCAAGTTAGTGAAAGACTTAGTTTACTGTTGGATGAAAAAGATCCGATTACACAAAACTATTATTTAGAAGTATCTTCACCAGGTGCAGAACGTCCATTGAAAAAAGATGCTGATTTTGAAAAAGCGATTGGTAAATTAATTTATGTAAAAACCTATGAGCCCATCAAGGACATGAAGGAATTCCAAGGCTACTTAACGTCATACGATAATCATACATTAGTGATGGAAGTACGTATAAAAACGCGAAAAATTATAGTTATAATTGAACAGGAAAAAATCGCTTTGGCACGACTTGCCATCGATTTCTCAGCATAACGCATATTTAGGAGTGAAAACAAAATGAGTAGTGATTTGTTAGATGCGCTAACTGCGCTAGAAGAACAAAAAGGAATTTCAAGAGATGTGTTAATCGAAGCCATTGAAGCTGCATTAGTAACAGCTTACAAGCGCAACTTTAACCAAGCTCAAAATGTCCGTGTAGATTTAAACTTAGATAAGGGCTCAATTCGTGTGTTTTCACGAAAAGATGTTGTTGAAGAAGTAGAGGACGATCGCCTACAAATTTCATTAGAAGATGCCAAAATCATCAATCCAGCCTATCAATTAGAGGATATCGTGGAGCAAGAAGTAACGCCTCGTAATTTTGGTCGTATCGCAGCACAAACAGCGAAACAGGTTGTTACACAACGTGTACGTGAGGCTGAGCGCGGCTTAATTTATGAGCAATATGTTGACCGCGAGGATGATATCGTAACAGGCGTTGTGGAACGTCTAGATGCACGTAATATTTATGTTGGCCTAGGTAAAGTCGAAGCAGCGTTACCACAAAACGAACAAATTCAAGGTGAAACGTATCATCCGCATGATCGTATCAAAGTATACATTACAAAAGTTGAACGTACCACACGTGGACCACAAGTAATTGTATCGCGTACACATCCTGGCTTACTACGTCGATTATTTGAAATGGAAGTACCTGAAATTTATGAAGGTATTGTCGAAATCAAATCAATTGCGCGTGAAGCTGGAGATCGTTCTAAAATTTCTGTCTATGCTCATAATGATGAAGTTGATCCGGTTGGTTCTTGTGTTGGTGCAAAAGGTGCGCGTGTACAAACAATTGTCAATGAATTAAACGGTGAGAAAATTGATATTGTTGAATGGTCTGAAGATCCTGTTGTATTCGTAGCAAATGCACTTAGCCCTTCAAAAGTATTAGATGTGCAAGTCAATGAAGAAGAGAAATCAACAACGGTTGTTGTGCCAGACTATCAATTGTCATTAGCCATCGGTAAACGTGGTCAAAATGCTCGATTAGCTGCGAAATTAACTGGTTGGAAAATTGATATTAAAAGTGAAACAGATGCACGTGAGTTAGGTATTTATCCATCTGCAACAAGCACTTTCGTACCAGCGGACGATGAAGAAAGCGACTACGAAGATGTAGCAGTTGACTTATATCAAGACGACGAAGAATAAGTAAGAAATCCCGTGTGACTAGTCAACTGACTTAATTCAGTGGGCGGTTGGGCGCCGACTGAATTAAGTCAGAGTCTCCGGCGGATGTCATGGATTTGGAAATGTAGTCGTACAACTCCAAATCAGAACCACTCCGCCGAAGCAGTTATGATGATGATTAGTCCACCTCTTACGAAGCTTCAGAGAGGAAAGGTGATTCTTATGGCGGTTAATAAAAAAGTGCCTCTTCGAAAATGTGTAGCAACTGGAGAAATGCTACCCAAAAAAGAAATGATTCGGGTTGTTCGTTCGAAAGAGGGCGAGGTAAGTGTTGATGTTTCGGGGAAAAAGCCTGGACGTGGCGCTTATGTTTCAAAGTCAGAACAGGCGATTGACATCGCACGCAAGAAAAATGTTTTAGGGCACCAACTTGATGTGAAAATTCCTGAAGAAATTTACGAAGAATTACTAACGATCATTCGTAGGGAGTCAATACTATGACAAATCAAGCAGTGTTTAATTTGCTTGGCATCGCGGCAAGAGCGCGTAAAGTCATTTCAGGAGAAGAGTTAGTAGTGAAGGAAGTCCGCAATGGTAATGCTAAGCTAGTACTGCTTGCAAACGATGCTTCTAAAAACTCTAGCAAAAAAATTCAAGATAAATGTACGTATTACAACGTTGAGTATCATGTAATTGGTGATCGTTATGATCTAGGACATGCTACAGGTAAGGAAGCCCGGGTGGCTCTAGCTATTACCGATAAAGGTTTTGCAAGCAAATTGTCTAGTCTACTCAACGAAAAATAATCGGGGGTGAGCAGATGACCAAAATCAGAGTTCATGAATATGCGAAACAAGTGAATAAATCGAGTAAAGAGGTTATTGAAGCGCTAAGTAAATTAAATGTGAGTGTAACCAATCATATGTCTATGTTGGAAAATGACACTGTGACAAAGTTAAACCAATCATTTAAACCAGCATCTGAGAAAAAACAAGCGAAACAACCTACTACTCAAAATGCGTCACAACGATCTCAAGCTAATGGGCAACAAAAACCACAACAATCGGTGAAAAAACAAGAGGGACAAAAGCAGCAATCTGCTACCTCTAAGCCGAGAACGAACAATCAGCAACAATCGCACCAAAACCAAAATTCGTCTAACGAAAAATCTAAGAATACAAAAGGTAATCAAAATCGAAATATGACACAAAATAATAATAATAACAATAATAATAATAATAACCGTAGAGGCGGTGGTTATAACCAGCGTCCAAAACCAGGAATCCACGGTGGTAAACGCCGTCATCCAAAAACGCATCAACCTACATTACCAGTGAAACAAAAGGAATTACCAGAAAAAATTACATTTGTTGAATCGCTTTCTGTCGCAGAATTAGCAAAAAAACTACACCGTGAGCCATCTGAAATAATCAAAAAATTATTCATGCTTGGTGTAATGGCGACAATTAACCAAGAATTAGATAAGGATGCAATCGAGTTAATTTGTACAGACTATGGTGTAGAAGTAGAAGAAGAAATCCGTGTTGATATTACGGATTTAGAAACGCACTTCGAACAAACAGAGGAAGTAAATGAAGCGGTATTATCAGAACGACCTCCTGTAGTAACGATTATGGGACACGTTGACCATGGTAAAACAACGTTATTAGATTCGATCCGTCATACAAAAGTTACAGCCGGAGAAGCGGGTGGTATTACGCAACATATCGGTGCTTACCAAGTAACAGAAGGCGACAAAAAAATTACATTCCTAGATACACCAGGACACGCTGCTTTCACAACTATGCGTGCACGTGGTGCGAAAGTAACGGACTTAACAATTTTAGTGGTAGCTGCAGATGATGGTGTGATGCCTCAAACAGTTGAAGCTATTAACCATGCAAAAGCGGCAGAAGTGCCAATTATTGTAGCGGTTAACAAGATGGATAAACCTTCAGCAAACCCGGATCGTGTTATGCAAGAATTAACGGAACATGGTTTAGTGCCTGAAGCTTGGGGTGGCGAAACAATTTTCGTACCAATCTCAGCATTAAAAGGTGAAGGTATCGATACATTATTAGAAATGATATTACTTGTAGCAGAGGTTGGAGAGTTAAAAGCCAATCCTGACCGTTTAGCACTTGGTACAGTTATCGAAGCACAGCTTGATAAAGGCCGTGGTTCAGTAGCGACGCTTTTAGTACAAGATGGTACATTAAAAGTTGGAGACCCTATCGTAGTTGGTCATGCATATGGTCGTGTACGTGCAATGGTTAATGATAAAGGTCGTCGTGTTAAAGAAGCTGGTCCATCAACACCAGTAGAAATTACAGGTTTAAACGATGTACCTCAAGCTGGTGACCGCTTCGTTGTATTTGAAGACGAAAAAACAGCGCGCCAAGTTGGTGAAACAAGAGCGATGACAGCGATTCAAGCACAACGTTCTGAAAAACAACGTGTCACGCTAGATAACTTATTTGAACAAATGAGCCAAGGCGAGATGAAAGAACTTAACTTAATCGTTAAGGCTGACGTACAGGGTACGGTTGAAGCTATGGCTGCATCACTAATGAAAATTGATGTCGAAGGCGTTAACGTGAAGATTATTCATACTGGTGCTGGGGCAATTACAGAATCAGATATTTCTCTTGCAGCGGCATCAAATGCAATCGTTATAGGCTTCAATGTACGTCCTGATGTAAATGCAAGACGTGCAGCTGAAGAAGAAGGCGTAGATATTCGTCTACACCGCGTTATCTATAAAGTAATCGAAGAAATCGAGCAAGCGATGAAAGGTATGCTTGATCCAGAATTTGAAGAAAAAATTATTGGTCAAGCTGAAGTTCGTCAAACGATTAAAGTGTCAAAAGTGGGTACAATTGCTGGTTCATACGTAACAGAAGGTAAAGTTACTCGCGATTCTGGCGTACGTGTCATCCGTGAAAATGTCGTGATTTTCGAAGGTGAACTAGATACATTAAAACGCTTCAAAGATGAAGTGAAAGAAGTTGCAAGAGGGTACGAATGTGGTATTACAATTACAAACTTCAATGATATTAAAGAAGGCGACATTATTGAAGCTTACATTATGGAAGAAGTTAAGCGTTCATAATGATTGTCTATGCAGAGGTTGAATTCATCATTCAAACTGCCCATTCGTTAAAGGAAAAACGCGCTGTCTTGCAGCGTATGATTACCCGCACAAAGCAGAAATTTAATGTGTCCATTGCGGAAATTGACCATCAAAATGTATGGCAGCGAACAAAATTAGCGCTTGTTGCTGTGTCTTCTTCGAAAGATGCAGCTGAACGTGAAATTAATCATGCACTGCATTATTTGCAGTCAAATCCGTCTTGGGAGCAGTTAAATGTGTGGCGAGACTATTTATAAGTAGGGAAGGGTATTTGCGTTTACTTGTACGCGAGTAAATATATTGCTGTTTTCAGCTTTGTCACTTTCCGTGTACAACATTTGCTTGAAGGATTCAACCGTGCGATTTTCCAATATGTTTTACAGTTGGTAAGTGTCAGCAGGAGTCAAACACAAGCAAGTAGTGCAAATATCTGGACATCGAAATTGAGGTGACGAACTATGTCTCTACGCTCAAATCGTGTTGCTGAGCAAATGAAAAAAGAACTTGGTGAGATTATTGGCCGTAAAGTTAAAGATCCACGTGTTGGCTTCGTAACTGTTACAGGTGTTGACGTAACAGGTGATTTACAACAAGCAACAATTTATATTACTTCACTAGGTAATGATCATGAACGAGAGGAAACACTAAAAGCATTAGTAAAAGCTTCTGGTTTCATTCGTTCAGAAATCGGTTCACGTATCCGTCTAAGACGTACACCTGAGTTAATCTTTGAATTTGATTCATCGATTGAATATGGGAATCGAATTGATTCATTACTACGTGATTTACACAAAGAATAAGAAAAGTGCTTAGGCGCATGTCTATCCCTGACAAGCGTTGGCCGCAAAAAACACCACATCCTGTGGCGATTGCGGCACTAACACATCCATGTGTGTCGGACAGCCCGAAGTGAAAGTGCGTACTAGACACTTTCGCCTGAGCTTGAAACGAGCCTAAGGGGATGCGCTTAGGTCTAATAAGAATAAAAATGAAGAAGTCTGCCACATGCATGTCTATGCAGGCAGGCTTTTTTCTTTATGGCAGTACAAATACGCCAAGGTGAATTTTAGGGGGATATATATGAACGGAATTTTACCGCTTTGGAAGGAACGCGGCATGACGAGCCATGATTGCGTTTTTAAATTACGAAAAATATTACGTACAAAAAAGGTCGGCCATACAGGTACTTTGGACCCTGGTGTGGAAGGTGTCTTACCTATTTGCATTGGACAGGCCACTCGTATTGCAGAATATTTAACTGATGCGGGTAAGACATATGAAGCGGTTATTTCAATAGGACGGTCAACCACGACAGAGGATGCAGAAGGGGAAACAGTTGAAGAAGATCATACAAATAAGTCTTTTACACCTGCTAAAGTACTTGAAGCATTAGCATCCTTGACAGGGCTTATCAATCAAACACCACCAATGTTTTCAGCTGTTAAAGTGAATGGCAAGCGCTTATATGAATATGCACGTAAAGGAGAAACTGTCGAAAGACCAAGCCGCCAGGTGACGATTTATGAATTAGAGCTACTTGATGATGCCGAGGTTTTCGAAGGACAAGAAGTTACTTTTCCTGTACGCATATCATGCAGTAAGGGCACGTATATACGTACATTAGCGGTTCAAATTGGTGAGGCACTTGGCTATCCAGCTCATATGAAAGAACTTGTCCGTACGGCGTCAGGCACATTTACACAAGTGCATTGTTATACATTAGCGCAAGTAGCGGAGTTGATGGAAGCAGAGCAAGTCAACACATGTATTTTACCTGTTGAATATGCATTATCAGATTATCCGTACATTGAGATAACGTCAGCTAATGAAAAAGAAATTTTCAATGGACAAGTGCTTCCAGCAGATGCATTATTAAAGATACATGATAAAATTGTGTTTGGAGTTAATGGGAAAGCATTTGCGGTATATCAGGCTCATCCGACGAAGGAAGGGTTTATGAAGCCACATAAAATGTTCCCAACGATAGAGTAGGAGGATTTTTTGTATGGAGGTCATTCATTTAAAATACCCACATCAATTACAACAACGAGAAAGTATGCAACCGTATTCTTTGGCCATTGGATTCTTTGATGGTGTGCATATTGGACATCAGGCAGTTATTGAAGCAGCAAAGGAAGAAGGCAACAAGCGACACATTCCAACTGCCGTTATGACATTTGATCCACATCCTTCGTTGGTGCTAGGTGGTCGTAATGAAAAGGTATTTTACATTACATTACTACAACAAAAATTACAGTTATTTGAAGAACAAGGTGTTGAGAAAGTTTTTGTAGTTCATTTTACGTCTGATTTTGCAAAGCTCTCACCAGCTGATTTTGTAGAAACTTTTATTCGTTCATTGAATATTCAGCATGTGACAGCAGGCTTTGATTTTTCATTTGGAGCATTTGGCAAGGGCACTATGGAAGATATGCGCGCAATAAGCGATGGGGATTATGGCGTGACAGTTGTTGAGAAGAAGGCAGATGAGCTTGAAAAAATCAGCTCTACTCGTATTCGTAAGCTATTGCAAGAGGGCGATATGGAAGCAGCACGTCTTCTTTTAGGGCGACCATTCGAAATAACGGGGATGGTTGTACATGGCGATAAGCGTGGACGTACAATTGGCTTCCCTACTGCGAATGTTCAAGCATTAGAGGGAGCATTTATTCCAGCAAGTGGTGTGTATGCTGTTCGTTTGCTTGTACAAAATAAATGGTATGATGGTGTGTGCAACGTAGGCTATAAACCGACGTTCAAAGATCCAAATAACAAGCAATTATCTATCGAGGTACATATTTTAAACTTCGAAAAAAATATTTACGGTGAAGAAGTACACGTTACTTGGTATAAACGGATTCGTAGTGAGCGAAAATTCGATGGCATAGAAGCGTTGAAAATACAAATCGAAAAAGACAAACAGCAAACGATTCAATATTTTGAGGCACTGCGTTAATGCTTGCTTGGTCCATTTTTTTATGGTAACATTCAGAAGTGCATAAAGTGCTTAACCTTAGCTCGGTATTTCGATGACTCCAACGTATACTGTGCTAATGGGGATTAACAATTATTTAGGAGGTCAATAAAATGGCTATTACACAAGAACGTAAAAACGAAATTATCGCTGAGTACCGTACACACGAAAGTGATACTGGTTCTCCAGAAGTACAAGTTGCAGTTTTAACAGCGGAAATTAACGCTTTAAACACTCACTTACGTACACACAAAAAAGATTTCCACTCTGAACGTGGTCTTCTTAAAATGGTAGGTCGTCGTCGTCACTTACTTAAATATCTTCGTGAAACTGACGTTCAACGTTACCGTGAACTAATCAATCGTTTAGGCTTACGTCGCTAATTGACAATCGAAAAGCGGGATTATTCCCGCTTTTTCTTTATGTTTTAAAACTTTATTGCGACCTAAAATAAAGCTCTTAAACCAAAAAGAAATAAATCCTAAATAAATTGGCAATAACTGAATTTAAATGTATGATTAATTAATGAAATATTTAGCATAGAACAAGCATTTTTGGTACACTTACTATTAGTACATACAGACGAGTAAGTGTTTTTATAATAGAGAGGGGTTCATTGAATGAACGAAAAGAAAGTCTATTCCTACGAATGGGCTGGCCGTCCACTTATTATTGAAGTAGGACAGTTAGCTAAACAAGCAAATGGAGCTGCATTAGTGCGCTATGGAGATACTTCTGTACTAGCAACAGCAACAATGTCAAAATCACCAAAACCACTTGATTTCTTCCCATTAACAGTAAATTATGAAGAACGTTTATATGCAGCGGGTAAAATTCCTGGTGGCTTTATCAAACGTGAAGGCCGTCCTTCTGAGAATGCAATTTTAACGAGCCGTTTAATCGACCGTCCAATTCGTCCAATGTTCCCAGATGGTTTCCGTAATGAAGTACAAGTTATTTCTATGGTTATGTCAAATGATTCAGATTGTACGGCAGAAATGGCTGCAATGATCGGTTCATCTTTAGCTTTAGCGATTTCGGATATTCCGTTTGACGGACCAATCGCAGGCGTTCAAGTTGGTTATATCGACGGTGAATTCGTTGTGAACCCAACTGTTGAACAATCAAAATATTCAACTGTACACTTAACAGTGGCAGGTAACAAGGACGCTATCAACATGGTTGAAGCAGGCGCTCTAGAAGTGCCTGAAGAAATTATGCTTGAGGCAATTATGTTTGGTCATGATGAAATTAAAAAAATTATCGCTTTCCAAGAGCAAATCGTAGCTGAGGTTGGTAAAGAGAAAAAAGAAATTACTTTATTCGAAATCGACGAAGCGATTCAAGCCGATATTAAAGCTGCATGTGAAACAGAAATGCATGATGCAATTCAAACAGTTGAAAAACACGCACGTGAAGAAGCGATTCGAACTGTAAAAGAACGCATTGTTGCTTCTTATGAAGAACAAGAAGCTGATGATACAACGATGAAACAAGTACACACGATTTTAGATAAAATGGTGAAAGACGAAGTACGTCGTCAAATTACTGAAGATAAAATTCGTCCAGACGGTCGTAAATTAGACGAAATTCGTGCACTTTCTTCTGAAACTGGTTTACTACAACGTACACATGGTTCGGCACTATTCACACGTGGACAAACACAAGCCCTTTCAATTTGTACATTAGGCGCGCTTGGCGACGTACAAATTATCGATGGCTTAGGTATAGAAGAATCTAAACGCTTCATGCATCACTACAACTTCCCTCAATTCTCAGTAGGGGAAACTGGCCCAATTCGTGGACCAGGTCGTCGTGAAATTGGTCACGGTGCTTTAGGTGAACGTGCATTATTAGCAGTTTTACCAGATGAAAATGCATTCCCATACACAATTCGTTGTGTATCTGAGGTACTGGAATCAAACGGTTCAACATCTCAAGCTTCTATCTGTGCTTCAACTTTAGCAATGATGGATGCAGGTGTGCCATTAAAAGCACCAGTTGCTGGTATCGCAATGGGTCTTATTAAAAAAGGTGAGCATTATTCAATCCTAACAGACATTCAAGGGATGGAAGATCATCTTGGAGACATGGACTTTAAAGTAGCGGGTACTGCAAAAGGTGTAACTGCCCTTCAAATGGATATTAAAATTGATGGTTTATCACGTAATATTTTAGAAGAAGCGTTAACACAAGCTAAAATTGGTCGTATGCATATTCTAGAATCAATGCTTGCAACACTTGCAGAGCCACGTGAAAAATTATCTACTTATGCACCAAAAATCGTGATTGTGAAAATCAATCCTGATAAAATCCGTGATGTAATCGGACCTGGTGGTAAACAAATTAATAAAATTATTGAAGAAACTGGCGTGAAAATTGATACAGAGCAAGATGGTACAATTTACATCTCTTCGGCAGATGAAGAAATGAATGCACGTGCAAAACAAATTATTGAAGACATCGTACGTGAAGCAAAAGTGGGCGAATACTACTTATCTACAGTAAAACGTATTGAAAAATTCGGTGCATTCTGTGAAATCTTCGCTGGTAAAGATGGCTTACTACACATCTCAGAGATTCAAGAAGAACGCACAAAACAAGTTGAGGACGTACTCAAACTTGGCGATCAATTACTTGTAAAAGTGATTGAAATCGACAAGCAAGGTCGTGTGAACTTATCTCGTAAAGTGGTTGTACAAGAAGAAAAAGAACGCGCTGAACAAGATAAATAAAAAAGTTAAAGGCTGCGTGTTATGCGCAGCCTTTTTTAGATAAAGTAACAATTTATCATATACTATATTGCTAATGGAGGAGATTATTTGGTACAAGTACATACATGTCAAAATGGCGTTCGTATTGTATCAGAGCAAATTGACCATGTGCGCTCAGTAGCACTTGGAATATTTGTGGATGCTGGTTCACGCTATGAGTTGCCGGAGGAGAACGGTATTACACATTTTATCGAGCATATGTTATTTAAAGGGACAAAGACGCGTTCAGCACGCCAAATTGCTGAGGAATTTGATCGTATCGGTGGAGAATTAAACGCCTTCACATCCAAGGAAAATACATGTTACTATGCAAAAGTACTAGACCACCATGCGGAACTGGCGATGACAATATTAGCAGATATGTTCTTTAATTCTACATTTGCAAAGGAAGAATTAGAGAAAGAACGTCAAGTGGTACTAGAGGAAATTTTAATGAGTGAAGATGCCCCTGATGACGATGTCCATGAAAAGCTATGGGAAGTTATGTATCCCAATGATGCATTGGGTCGCCCAATTTTAGGGACTGCAGCAACTTTACAAACATTTACTGCTGATACGATTCACAACTATATGGCTAAGCATTATGGACCTGAATCCGTTGTTATTTCACTTGCAGGAAATATTTCAGCGGAACTTTTGGCAACTATTGAGAACTTATTTGGGCATTATCAGGCATCACCACTTGCAGTCGCGCCAACCCTGACAACTCCTCAGTTTCATGCAGGCGAAATTGTAAAAGCACGTGATACAGAGCAGGCACATTTAGCGCTGTCGTATCCAGCAATTGGTGTGAAAGATGCGGATATGTATAGCTTTATTGCACTCAATAATATTATCGGTGGTAATATGAGCTCACGTCTGTTTCAAGAGGTGCGTGAAGAACGCGGCTTGGCCTATACAATTTTCTCATATCAATCCTGTTATGCAGATGCTGGAGCATTTACGATTTACGGTAGTACAAGTCGTCAACAATTGCCACAGCTTCAACATACGATAGATGCCACAATGCTTGATATCGTAGCAGGTGGTGTCACAGAAGAAGAACTAGATAATGCAAAAGAACAGCTAAAGGGTAGTTTTGTATTAGGTCTAGAAGGAACGGGGGCTCGAATGAACCGCAACGGTACAAGTGAACTAGTACATCGAAGACATCGTTCAGTAGATGAAGTTTTAGCTTCGATTGATGCGGTATCAATGGAATCAGTAGATCGTTTAATAGCAAAAATATTAAAAGCAGAGCCAGCCATTTCGATAATAGGCCCTGATTTATAAAAAATAAAGAATCATTCACAGGTTTTAAGTGAATGATTCTTTTTTCGTATTTCCCTAAAAACAACACTTTCTCAATTAACCATTGCTATTCTCAATAAATTTTGATAGCATAAATGATAATGAAAATCATTATCATTTATTGGGGGCATTTTTATATGAAGAAATTTGCTTGTGTAGGTTTGATAGCGTTATCATTAGCACTATTTGGATGTGCTGAACAAGAAGAGAAAGTAAAGAGTGAAGATTCAGTTGAAGTGGAGACGCAGGAACAAGAGGCAGATGGGTCAACAGCAGAAGCGGATGTATTTGAAGATGGTGTCGATGAAGAGAAATTCCAAAAATTATTAGCTGCGTTTCCAGCAAAGGTACCAGATAAAATTGCAACGACATCTGTTCCTTTAACAGAGATGCTTCACTTATTGGATATTACACCTATAGGCGTTCCGACATCTTCGAATCCAATTCCAACATATTTTGATGCGGTTACACGTATCGGCTCACCGATGGCACCAGATTTAGAGGTCATTTCGAGTTTACAAACAGAATTAATCATTGGTGCATCCTCATTACAAGATTCACTAGATAAAGCGTTAAACGGAATGAATTTACAAGCAGCTTATTTACCGACAGATTCGTTTGAAGATTTAAAATTAAGCTTCAAAGTGTTAGGCACATATTTTGGCAAAGAAGACAAACTGAATGAAGTGCTACAAAATATTGTAGGGAAAGAACAAGAATTAGCGAAGCTTGCGCAAGGCAAGGAACTGCCATCAGTGATGTTGGTGATTGGAACATCGGATGACTTTATGGTCATGAACGATAAATCATATTTAGGGAGTTTAGTAGAAAAACTAGGTGCGGATAATATTGCGAAATCAGTATTAAAAACAGAATCCACTTACTCAGCCATTAACCTAGAAGAAATTGTTGTTGCTGATCCAGATATGATTTTTGTATTAGCATCAGGGGATCATGGAGCAAATGAAGATAAGTTCAAACAAGAAGTTGCAAAAAATAGTGCATGGAAACAATTATCGGCCTATAAAAACGATAAAATTCATATACTAGATTACAGTATTTTCGGTGTCACATCTATTACAAATATCGATACAGCGTTAACAACAATTGCTGATTATTTCCTTGAATAGCGTGAGGTGCTTCACATGATTCGTACAACAAGAAGTCGCACAATTGTTCTCATAACATTTGCGCTCACACTGATTGCTGCGATTGTAGCAATAGGGATAGGCAGTGTGCATATTGCCGTTCCAGATATTTTAAAGACAATTTTTAATGGACGTGAAGAAGGAGTCTATACAACGATTATTTGGGATATTCGTCTGCCTCGCGTGTTGTTGGCACTTATTATTGGTGCAAATATAGCCATTTCAGGTGCTCTGCTTCAAGCAGTTATGGGCAATCCACTTGCTGATCCTGGACTAACGGGTGTAACAAGTGGTGCAGCAGCATTTGTCCTACTCATTATGTTAGCGAACCCTGAATATACACATTTGATCCCAATTGCAGCATTTGTCGGAGGATTACTTGCGGCAACTATAGTCTATGCACTTGCTTGGCGACGGACGGGCATTACACCGATAACAATTATTTTATCGGGGGTTGCAGTCAATGCATTATGCGGAGGGGTAATTGGTTTCCTTTCGATTTTATATAGCGATCGTTTACCGTCAGCAGTGCAATGGTTGAATGGTAGCTTAGCTGCCAAAGGTCACGCATCATTGCAAATGATTTATGTGTACGCCATTATCGGCTGGATATTATCGATTTTTGCAATCCGCAAGGCTAACATTATTCGTTTGGGCGATCAGGTCGCAGTAAACTTAGGTGAAAATGTCACACGTATTCGAATCCTGTTATCCATTTTAGCTGTTTTTTTAGCGGCCATTTCTGTGGCTGCGATTGGCATGATTGGTTTTGTCGGCTTAATCGTTCCACATATGGCACGATTACTTGTCGGCTCGGACTATAAATATATGTTGCCAATGAGTATGGCTATGGGTGCTATTGTATTACTGCTGGCTGATACGGGAGGCCGAACTTTATTTGCACCATTGGATATTCCAGCAGGGATATTAATGGCGGTTATCGGTGGACCGTACTTTTTATACTTAATGCGAAAGAGGGCGTTTTAATGTTAAAAATTGAGCAGCTTTCAGTTTGCTATGAGCACAAAGAAGTTGTCCATGATTTTTCATTTGATGTCAAAAAGGGAGAGGTATTATCCATCATCGGACCAAATGGCTCGGGAAAGTCTACGATTTTAAAAGCAGTGTCGCGTATGTTACCTTATAGTGCAGGGACAATTACGTTTGACGGAGAAAATATGCGCCAATTGTCATCAAAGGAAATTGCAAAGAAAATGTGTGTGTTGAGTCAACGTAACCAAGCCCCCGCAGATATAACAGTACGTAATTTAGTCTGTTATGGTCGATACCCACATAAAAAATGGTTTGAACGTTTAGATGATGAAGATTATGCGATTGTAGATTGGGCACTTGAAAAAACGCAGCTTACTCAATACAAAGATCAATCCATTGCCGCATTATCAGGCGGAGAATCACAACGGGCTTGGATTGCAATGGCACTGGCACAAAGACCACAAATATTATTACTAGATGAGCCGACAACTTATTTAGATATTGCACATCAGCATGAGGTGCTTGAACTAGTTCGTGAATTGAATCGCGATATGGGGATGACTGTTGTCATGGTACTCCATGATTTAAATCAGGCTTCGAGCTATAGTGACCGAATTGTTGTTGTGAAAGACGGCTATCGTGCACAAGTGGGTACACCGGACTATGTCATGACAGAACAAATGATTCAGACCATTTATAAAATGGAAGCAGAAATTCAGCATGTTGAATGGGATTCAGCACCACGTATTCAATTAAAAAGTACAATTAAATGTTAGGAGGTACTATTTATGAAAAAAACAATAGATATTGAAAAAATTAAACAAGACTATGAAGTATTTATCCAAGCAAAAAAAAGTTGCGTGTTAAGTCTGGTAAACGCTGAAGGGAAGCCTTTTAGTAGCACGACACCATTTGTTCGCGTAAACGGCAAATTTTATATTTATATTAGTCGTATTGCAGAGCATTTTCAGCTGCTAGAGCAAGCGCAATTTGTCGATGTATTATGTGTAGCAGATGAAGCAGTAACATCTAATAATTTTGCGGCTGAACGTGCGCGCTGGCAATGTACGCCTAAGCATTTGGGCAATGAAGGGCACGAAGAAGTGTTTGCTATATTCGATGAGGTACATAGCGCACAAATGATGAAACTGCTACGTACGCTTGATTTCTCATTATTTGAGCTAACACCATTAGAAGGCCGTTATGTTGTAGGTTTTGGTAAAGCTTTTGATATCGATGTGGCCAACGATACGTTAATACATGTAGTCGTGGATAAGTAAGGCTAGGACGCTAGAATTTGTTCAATCAAAAGAGGTTGCCATTAGGCAACCTCTCAGACTGTAGACAACTCGGAAAAAAAATCGAGTTTGTTGACAGTCTTTTTCTTTTAAAATAGAAGTATTTATATGAACCCGTTGATTTCCGCTACGGCAAACGCTTTTCGCGGGCATGGCTTCAATCTCCTCGTCGCTACGCTCTTACGGGCCTTTTTGCTCATGCTATTCCCGCAGGAAGCTTTGCTCTGTAGCGAAAGGCGAATACCGTCAGCTACACTCGCCGCCTACGCTGCAATCAACTAGTGTACGTCTATAAATATAAATGATCATCATCATGCCATTTATTATTGAAAATTGAAATGCAAAAGAGCAACCCAACTTGTGTCATTATCCGCAATTGAACCTCTCACGACTGAAGTCACGAGTGTTTTCATCGAATCCATAAAAATAGTCAATTAGTCATTTTCCTCAAAAAATCTCCTTTGCTGTAAATAAAGTGAGACATTTACGAAAAATGAACATGCTAATGAAAGTGCTGATAATGGTTGGAACCAGCATCACAAATAAATTACCCGCCACTAATGATAGATAATAATGGATAGGATAGTTAATAAGAAAAATAAGAAAAATAGCTGTAAACATCCTTAGATTTTTCATATTCTTCGTATCTTTAACGTGTTGGATATAAAATTGGATACTGATAAGTAAGATGACACAACTAATATTTGCAAAATACAAAGCGAAATGCTCTGAAAAACTACTGTATTCACCATTTCCCATAAAATAAAAAGGTGTAGTAATAATAAAAAGAATGAAAGCTTGAGTATAACAAAATAGAAAATCAGCCTTTAATTGTGTGTTCTTTGTTAATGGCAGGCTGTTTACGAATAGTTCCCAGTTTGCCTTCTTGTCTTGCTCATAAAAACTACTAACAATATTAACTGAAAATATAACGATGAAAAACAACATTGAAAAACTATCGAAATACTGTATACTGATAAAATTAATAACAATACAAATAATTAATACGCTAACTATTGAGAATTTTTGCATTGAAATTCTATGCCAAAGTAAAGCATTCATTCCGCATAACCTCCTAAAAATCCTTACGTTTATAAATACCAGTTGATATTAGGGAAGACAGCCATAAGATAAAAAGTCCAACAATAGGTGCAAAGTAGCCGAAATTATTTAATTTTGATAGTGCCACTAAAAAATCGGTAACATATTCGTCTAATAGACCTATAAAAAAGCCTGGTATGAAGCATAAAGCTAGAAGAATGATTCTTCCTTTGATTGAACCAAATTTAATATAAATGGGTAGTAACAAAGCCAACATACAAAAGGCGGTAGTTACAATTAGGCAGAAAGTTAGAATAAAATCAGTGGTTGCTATGTGATTTGTGAAGCGATTAATAAGTAAGACAAAAGGTAACGCAATCACAAGACTAATGATCATCAAAATGATACTTAGTAGATATTTACTGAGCACTATATCGCTCATTGAAATCGGAAGGGTATTCACGTATTTATCCCAGTTGCATAATTCATCGTAAGTGAGCGCAGTTATTGCTTGAATGGTTACGATAAATACGATAAAGGAAAAAAGTATTGTTCCCTGTTGCATGAAAACTGACATCATCAAAATGAGGATGAGAAAAAAAGCCTGTGCTTTCAACTGACGCTGTATGGTCATTAAATCTTTCACTATAAGCGCAGTCATCGCACAACACTCCCTTTCACGTAAAATAGCATAATTTCCTCTATCGTCGGCTTTTCAAGTGTAAATGCTTCACTTACTTCGTTTCTATGGACGAGTACTTCAATACCAAAAGCCCCAATGCGCTTCCCGATAATAGCATGTTCAGGTAATTCGCTTACTTCCTCATTACTCCCTTTAAAAATGCCATATTCATAAAGCATTACATCCTTACTTTCACTCAATAAAATTTCTCCATTATGAATAAAGGTAATATAATCTGCTATCTTTTCTAAATCACTCGTAATATGTGAAGAAAATAAGATACTATGAGTTTCATCCTGCATAAACGCTAAAAATAAATCGAGAATTTCGTCGCGAATAATTGGATCGAGTCCACTTGTTGGTTCATCTAATATCAACAGTTTTGGATGATGCGACAAGGCTAACGCAATTGACAGCTTCATCCTCATTCCTCGTGATAGCTCTTTTACCCTTTTTCGTTCAGGTACTTTAAATTGTGCTAGCCGTTCAAAATAATAGGGCGAATCCCACGTTTTAAATACCCTTTTCATAAATTTGTCGAGTTGTGTCGCATTTAGCGTCTCAGGCACATGTAAATCGTCAAAAACTACACCGATGTCGTTTTTTATCGCAATTTCATGTTCGACAACATCCTTGCCAAATAGCAAAATTTCGCCATGTTCTTTTTTAAGTAAATTTAATAGGCATTTAATGGTTGTTGACTTGCCTGCACCGTTCTCTCCAACAAAGCCCATGACGGTTCCTTGAGGTACGGAAAAACTCACTTCTTTTAGTGAAAAGCCAACAAAACTTTTATGTAAATCATGAATTTCAATGGCATTCATTTAGTTGTCCTCCTCTAAGATTAACGATAACAGCTCTTGTAATTCCTCTTTTGTAAGACCGGCTGTTTTTGCTGTTTTTACTGCTTTTTGCAAATGCTCTTCAATTTGACGAAGTAATTCTTCACGAAGAAAATCCTGATTACGCTCTGTAACAAAGCTACCTTTTCCTGCAACCGTTTCAATAAAGCCGTCTCGCTCTAAATCTGCATAAGCCCGCTTCGTTGTCATGACGCTAATTTTTAACTCCTTCGCCAGCATACGAATAGAAGGCAATGCATCACCAGCTTGCAATTTATTGGCCAAAATGGCCTCTTTTAACTGCATTGTAATTTGCTCGTATATGGGCTTATCACTCGCATTACTTAAATGAATATGCACTTTTTTCACCTCACAGATTTCATGGCAAGTTGTAATTATGGTTGCCATTGTACTTTTGCTAGTTAATACATTTACAGGAAATAATAAACTGTATATATACACTATATACAGCAGGGGCGAAAAATGCAACCCAGAAGAACTCTTAATGATGGGCACGAATTGCAGAAACTCGGCATATATTGGGATAACGGCTCAAGGAGGGAGATGAGGCATGCTACTATCAGAAATGGTGGATAAAGAGTTAATTCAGGTTGAAGGTGGGGTACATTTTGGCATACTCGCACACACAGAATGCCTAATAGATGTACAAACAGGCAAGATTCATGGCTTTGAGATTATTAAAGATAAGATGCCATTCCAAAAAAAGAAAGTAAAAGTTAGTGAAATGATTCCATGGCATGAAATTATATTAATTGGCGAAGATCGGATTTTATTTAACAAAACAGCGACGGTACAGTCAGAATTTTTACAGTGAGGTGAGCTTTTGGAAAACGAAAAATGGCTCGTGATTGGAGAAGACTCAAGATTAAAGGAATTAGCGACAATGTTGAGGAGCCCATCACGTACAGTATTTTATAAAAGAACAACCGTCTGGAATGAGGAGTTAAATAAATTAGTTTTAGAGTTCCAGCCGAATAAGATTGTTCTACCGATTCTTCCATTAAAGATTGAAGTGGAACAATTATATGGAACATCTCAAGTTAAGTTTTATACGGGACGACTGACGATGCATTGGAAGCACTTGCTTGAAAAAAATGAAACGAATTGCTATTTACAGCAAGAGTCTTTTATTTGGCAAAATGCTCGTTTAACTGCGGAGGGATTTATCGCCACGTTTTACGGTCTAGAGCAAAAATGTATTTACGGACAAAACTTTACTATCGCAGGTTTTGGGCGCATAGCCAAAATGCTCGCGTCTTTACTCGTTAAGATGGGTGCTAACGTGCACATTGTTGCAAGGTCTGTTGTGCAAGTAAGTGAAGCAAGGGCATATGGGTACAAAGCGACGAATTTAGATGATCGAAAATGGTCAATCCATGATGGCATTTTCATTAATACGATTCCAGCCAAGTGGATTACGGAGACATTCCAAGAATATGTACCGGCAGTGCTATATGATTTGGCTTCAGAGCCAGGCTGTTTAGATATAGATGCTGACCAGTTGCAAACGTATGTACTATTGCCATCATTACCTGGGAAATACTTTGCACATGATGCAGCAGAAATATTGTGCAAGGCAATAGAGGAGGAGGAAAATTGCTAACGGGGAAACGAATTGGTTTAGGTATTACAGCTTCACATTGTACGTATGAAGATGTAGTTCCTAAAATTCAAAATTTTATTGATGTAGGAGCAACGGTTATTCCGATTATTACCCACTCAGTATTACATGCAGCTACTCGTTTCGGAACAGGAGAGGAATGGATTGCAAAAATCGAGGCTTTGACAGGAGAAGAGGTCATTTCTTCTATTAGAGAGGCGGAACCGTTTGGACCATCAAATCCACTGGATGCTATGGTCATAGCACCGATGACAGGAAATAGTATTAGTAAATTTGCGAACGCAGCCACAGACAGCCCAGTGTTAATGGCAGCAAAGGCAACTTTGCGTAATGGTTCACCTGTCGTACTTGGCATCTCGACGAATGATGCCCTCGGTTTGAATGGCATGAATATTATGAAGCTGCTCAATGCTAAAAATATATACTTTATTCCATTTGGTCAAGATTCACCACATGGAAAACCAAACTCATTAATAGCTGATTTTGATAAAATGGTTGACACCGTACATGCAGCAATTACGCAGAAAACGCAATTACAGCCGCTATTGATACAATATTTCAAATAAATCTATAATTGCACACAATTTTCAGTATTTTTATGATACAATAGCACACATTATGGAACTTGTATTCAAGGAGAGATGACAGATGACAAAGCAGTTAACAGTTGCGGTTGTAGGTGCAACAGGTGCAGTAGGATCTAAAATGATGGAGCAGCTAATTAAACGGAATTTTCCTATTGGTGACATTAAGTTTTTAGCTTCTGCACGTTCAGCAGGGAAACCAATCGAATTTAATGGCAAGACATATACAATTGAAGAAGCGACACCAGAAGCTTTCGAAGGCGTCAATGTCGCTTTATTCTCAGCGGGTGGTTCGGTATCAGCGGTGCTTGCGCCAGAAGCGGCAAAACGTGGTGCAGTTGTCATTGACAATACGAGCCATTTCCGTATGGATCCAGAGGTACCGCTTGTTGTACCTGAAGTAAATCGCGGCGACCTTGCTAAGCATAAAGGCATTATCGCAAATCCGAATTGCTCTACGATTCAAATGGTAGCAGCACTTGAACCAATTCGTGCAGCATTTGGCTTAACGAAGGTATTAGTATCGACATATCAAGCAGTTTCAGGTGCAGGTGTTTCTGCGATTCAAGAATTACAAGCACAAAGCGCAAACTGGGATGCAGGTAAGGAAGTAGCAGCAAATATTTTACCTTCTGGCAGCGACAAACGTCATTTCCCAATTGCTCGTAATGTCATTCCACAAATCGATAAATTCACAGACAATGGCTTTACATACGAAGAAATGAAAATGATTAATGAAACGAAGAAAATCATGCATGCACCAGAGCTAAAAGTAGCTGCAACTTGCGTACGTGTGCCAGTCGTTTCAGGACACTCTGAATCTGTTTATATTGAAGTAGAAAAAGAGGCAACGGTTCAAGCAATCTTTGAAGTATTACGTCATGCACCAGGTATCGAACTACAAGACGATATTGCAACACAAACTTACCCAATGCCAATTTATGCAGAAGGGGAAGATGCTACTTTTGTAGGACGTATCCGTCAAGACTTAGACAATAAAAAAGGATTCCACCTATGGATCGTATCAGATAATCTATTAAAAGGCGCTGCATTAAACTCTATCCAAATTGCAGAAGCGATGCTTGAGGATAACTTACTATAAGAGGGGTGTAAGGATGAATATAGGTCGAATTGGAACGGCGATGATTACGCCATTCAAGGAAGATGGCACGATTAATTATCCAGAACTTGAACGTATTATTAATCATTTAATAGAAAATGGTACTGATTGTATTGTTGCTTGTGGCACAACCTCTGAAAACCCAACGATGACCACAGAAGAAAAAATTGAAGTTGTACGATTTACAGTAGAGAAGGTTGCGGAGCGTGTGCCAGTTATTGCAGGTACAGGAGACAACGAAACGGCTTATTCTATTGCAATGACGCACAAGGCTGAAGAAAATGGTGCAGACGGTATTATGTTAGTTGCACCGTATTACAATAAACCAAACCAACGAGGTATTTTTGCGCATTTTGAAACGATTGCCAAAGAAACAAAGCTGCCAGTGATGCTCTATAATGTACCAGGTCGCACAGGTATTAATGTTGCATATGAAACTTCTGTTGCTTTAAGTAAAATTCCAAATATCGCATGGATTAAAGAAGCGAGCGGTAATTTAGACCAAATGGGCGATATTATTGAGAATGTTGACGCTGCAGATGATTTCCTTGTGTATAGTGGTGATGATGGTTTAACACTGCCGTTACTTGCAATTGGTGGGGCTGGTATTATCTCAGTTGCTTCACATGTTGTCGGTAATGATATGCAACAAATGATTAAAGCGTTTGAAGAAGGAAATCACAAGCTAGCTGCCAAAATTCACCGAGCATTATTACCACTCGTACGTGCTTTGTTTGCACAGCCGAATCCATCGCCTGTAAAATATGCGATGACAAAATTAGGCTTTGATACATTAAATGTTCGTCTACCAATGGTAGAGATGACAGAAGATGAAAAAGCGAACTTTGACCAAGTTTGGGAGGCATATCAAGAAAAAGCGAAAAGTTTTAGATAATAGTGTGGCGTTGCTGATGAAAATCAGCAACGCCTTTTTTAGTACGAGAAATTCGAATTGTTTCACTTGCAAGTGCGTAGGGATTTTATTTTCGCTTAGGTATAAGGAAAGAGCGCTCATTTAGCAGTCGTTAATGCTCAGGTACAGAGAAAGAACGCTCTGGCAGTCAGCCGCTTCGCTAAATTTAACCTCTCCGCTGCTCGGTTAAATTAGAAATACACAATCAGCCCTAATTACCACTAGGAAGCTAACAACTCAGAGATAGTCTTTGCCCCTTGTTTCCTATTAAAAATGGTAATTTCATGCCTGAATGATAATTTAGTAGAAATAAAATACATGTTTCCAACACGAAACATGTATATTTAATTTGTGCAAAAGCTTTGCAAACCGTATAATGAAAATTAAGTGGTTGCTGTTCGGGATATCTTTTAGGAGGAAATAAATTGACGAAAAAGAAAAATGAATTAATTCGCATCATTCCACTAGGTGGCGTGGGCGAAATTGGAAAAGCAATGTACGTAGTAGAAATTGACGAAGAGCTATTTGTAGTTGATAGCGGTTTAATGTTCCCAGAAGACGAGATGCTGGGCATTGATATCGTAATTCCGGATATTACGTATTTAGAAGAAAACAAAGAGCGTGTGAAGGGTATTTTCTTAACGCACGGACATGAGGATGCAATTGGTTCAATTGCTTATGTCTTACAAAAAGTGAAAGCCCCTGTGTACGGGTCTAAACTAACTATTGCACTTGCGAAAGAACATTTGAAAGAGTTACCTGCACCACATCAGGTAAAATTCTTTGAAGTAACAAATCGTAGCCGTATGAATTTCAACTCAACGTATGTGACATTTTTCCATACAACACATAGTATTCCCGATTCGTTAGGGGTAGTATTCCATACTTCTGAAGGAGCAATCGTTCATACAGGAGAGTTTAAATTCGATCAATCTGCAACTGGCAAATTCAAGCCAGATTTGGCGAAAATGGCTCAGTTAGGGGAAGAAGGCGTATTTATATTGCTTTCTGAATCATGTGAAGCAGAACGCCCAGGTTATACGACATCAGAAATTGTGATTGAAGAACAATTATCAAAAACATTCCATTCAGCACCAGGACGTATTTTAGTCGCTGTTTATGCATCAAACTTTATCCGTATTCAACAAGTATTCGCACAAGCTCAAAAATCGTCCCGTAAAGTGGCGATTGTTGGTAAACCTTTAGAAAAAGCTGTGGATTTAGGTGTGCAATTAGGCTATTTGACACTCGAAGAAGACACAATTATTCCGATCTCTGATATGCAAAAATATCAAGATGATGAAATTATTATTATCGCAACTGGCAATAGAGGCGAACCGCTTGATGCACTAGAAAAGATTGTTCGTAAGCATCACAGAGACATTAAGATTAAAAAAGATGACACAGTGCTGATTACGTTCACACCATCTCCTGGCATGGAAGTGCAAATGGCGAATGCCATGAACTCGATTGCAAAAGCAGGGGCTGAAATTCTAACGTCTAGTAAAAATGTCCATGTTTCAGGTCATGGTAGCCAAGAGGATTTAAAATTAATGCTCAACTTAATGCAACCGAAATATTTTATCCCTGTACAAGGTGAATATCGTATGCTTATTGCACACTCTAAGCTTGCACAACAACTAGGTATGCAAAAGTCACAAATTTTCATCGCAGATAAAGGGGATATCGTAGAATACAAAAACGGTAAAATGCGAATGAGCGGCCGTGTACAAGCGGGTAATGTCCTAATTGACGGTATTGGGGTTGGCGATGTTGGTAATATAGTCCTTCGTGATCGTAAATTACTATCACAGGATGGTATTTTCATTGTCGTTGTGACATTAAATCGCGCACAAAAGAAAATCGCGTCAGGTCCAGAAATTTTATCCCGTGGTTTCGTCTATGTCCGTGAATCGGAAGCATTGATGGTGGAAGCATCTGAAATTGCCAAAAATGTGATTGAAAAATACGTTGGCAAAGAAACATTTGAATGGACAAACATTAAACAAGAAATTCGTGACACATTAAATACTTATTTATTCCAAAAAACAAAGCGCCGCCCAATGATTATCCCAATCATTATGGAGTATTAAAACAAAGCAAACTATGTTCTGAAGGGTCTCACTCTTCCATCGATATTTAAGAACTTATGCTTAGAACGCCCATTTCTGTGGCAATGCCTAAGTAACCAACATCATGTTGGCATGAATCAGACCCGTATTTATGGGTTTAAAACTCATCGCGAATGCTGTGGGTAAGTAGCGAATGAAAAAGGATTTTCTAGCCGAGGTAACGGTGGAAAATCCTTTTTTTTGAAATAATTGAGTTCTACATGATATCATTCGCTACATATATAGAATGGATTACAAAAGAAGGTGAGAAAATGGCTACTAGTAAAAGAAGAAAAGCGACAAAAGGGAAATCATCAGCAGAAAATAAAGAAATGCACCCGCTTATGTATGAAATTTTAGGGCTCATTCTAATTGCACTTGCGGTCATTATGATTTTTGAATATGGCGTGATTGGGCGTATACTCCAAACAATTGCAATGTTTTTTATAGGGAATTTACATTTTGCTGTACCATTTATGCTTGTATTTATTGCCTTAATATTAATGATAGGGCGCAAAAAAATAAGCTTGAAGGATCGACTGATTTTCGGAATGTTACTTATTATTATGAGTTTAACAATTTTTAGTCATAGTATTCTTTTTGAGCAATTATCCAAATCAAGTGGCTTATTATCAGACTCAGTATTACGAGAGTCTTGGCGAATATTAATTGATACAGAAGGTGTTATACATCGTAGTAATTCACTCGGCGGTGGTATGGTAGGTGCCTTACTTTTTAGCGGGCTTCATGTACTGTTTGAGGCAACCGGTGCGAAGGTTGTTGCATGGGTCATTTTCTTTATCGGATTAATTTTAGTGACAGGAAAAGCACTTGTCCCGTATTTAGCAGAAAAGACGCCAGATCTTTTTGGGAAGTGGCAAAAAAAGCAGCAAGAAAAGAAGAAAAATGCACCAAAGAAAAAACAAACGAATCGTCGAACAAGATCAGAAAGTATGGATGAGATTGCAGCGGTGGATTATACTCAACCAGTTCAAGAAGATGAGGAAACTTCACATGAGCCGATTATCTCAGCCTTTACACAAAATGTTTCGCATGAACGAGAGGAGACGTTTGCTGCCCCTCAGAACGTGGAAATAGAGGAAGAGGAACTGGTAGATGATGTTCATATTGAAGACACATCTGCTATTGAAAATGCAGATTATCAGCTACCTTCGTATAATCTTTTAAAAATGCCACCACAACATGACCAAAGCGGAGAATATTCAGTAATCCAAGCGAATGCCAAAAAGCTTGAGCAAACCTTGCAGAGCTTTGGCGTAAAAGCAAAGGTGACACAGGTCCATTTAGGGCCAGCGGTAACAAAATATGAAATTTTACCTGATATCGGGGTGAAGGTCAGTAAAATTGTTAATTTACAGGATGATCTCGCCTTAGCACTTGCAGCCAAAGATATTCGTATGGAAGCGCCGATTCCTGGAAAATCTGCCATCGGCATTGAAGTGCCAAATAGTGAGGTTGCGATTGTTACACTGAGAGAGGTATTAGAATCCAAAGATGGTGCGAAGCCAGATGCATTACTACAAGTGGCATTAGGTCGGGATATCACGGGACAAGCAGTGTTAGCCGAGCTAAATAAAATGCCGCATTTACTAGTAGCTGGTTCAACTGGTAGTGGGAAAAGTGTGTGTATAAATGGCATTGTCGTATCCATACTAATGCGAACAAAGCCACATGAAGTAAAATTGATGATGATTGATCCGAAAATGGTGGAGTTAAATGTCTATAACGGAATTCCACATTTATTAGCGCCTGTTGTAACAGATGCACGTAAGGCATCGCAGGCATTAAAAAAAGTGGTATCCGAAATGGAACGTCGCTATGATTTATTTTCACATACGGGTACACGTAATATTGAAGGATATAACGGTCATGTACAAAAAGTAAATGAACAAACTGCTGAAAAACATCCTAAATTACCATATATTGTAGTAATTGTGGACGAGTTAGCAGATTTAATGATGGTGGCATCTAATGATGTAGAGGATTCTATTACACGGTTAGCTCAAATGGCTCGAGCTGCAGGTATTCATTTAATACTTGCGACACAAAGACCGAGTGTAGATGTCCTGACTGGGGTTATAAAGGCCAATATCCCTTCTCGAATCGCCTTTGCAGTGTCATCATCGATTGATTCTAGAACGATTTTAGATATGGGTGGTGCAGAACGATTACTTGGTCGAGGGGACATGCTATTTTTACCAGCTGGTGCTTCTAAGCCAAAACGTGTGCAAGGTGCATTTTTATCAGATCAAGAGGTAGAAGAAGTCGTAGAATTTGTTATAGAACAGCAAAAAGCACAGTATCAAGAAGAGATGATTCCAACAGAAGAGGAAACAGTTTTAGAAGAAACGGACGATCTCTTTGATGAAGCTGTGCAATTAGTGGTGGGGATGCAAACGGCTTCGGTATCCATGCTACAACGTCGTTTCCGTATCGGCTATTCTCGAGCAGCTCGTATCGTTGATCAGATGGAACAACGTGGTATTGTCGGGCCTTCAGAGGGGAGTAAACCTCGTCAGGTGCTTATTCATCAGTATGATAATTAATGATTTACAATAGACCGATTTTTAGTCGATATATACATTTTTGTCCAATTGTTTGCAGTAAATGAGGAGAATGGATGATTTCTATTACAGATTTTTCTCAAAACAGTTTATTTCATTCTGCAAAAATGTTATATTTATGAACGATTAGTAGGAATGTTGTACATCAGATGTCTGATCTCTGATTTTGGTGGTGATATATGTGACTATTAAAGCAGATCATCGTCATCTCTATCTTCAAGTAATTGATCGTTTAAAATCTGATATTGAAACCGGCGTTTTCAAAGAAAATGAAAAATTGCCTTCAGAATTTGAATTATCGAAATCACTAGGAGTGAGTCGAGCAACACTTAGAGAAGCGCTTCGACTGTTGGAAGAGGAAAATGTGATTGTGCGTCGACACGGGGTTGGTACATTTGTGAATCCCAAGCCGTTGTTTACATCTGGCATCGAGCATTTATCCAGTATTTCTTCTATGATTGAAACGGCAGGGATGGAACCAGGATCGCGTTTTTTAAAAGCAACTGAAACCGTACCTTCTGATGAAGATTTAAAACGCTTCCAATGTGATGACGAAGATAAAATACTCACGATTGAACGTGTCAGAACAGCGGATGGTGAACCAGTAGTTTATTGTATAGATAAATTACCAGCTAGCTTCCTGCCTACTGACTTTGTAGACAAAAAAGAAGTTTCACTTTTTTCTGCACTTGAACAATCGGGTAAAATTCACGTTGCCTATGCTGTGACTTACATTGATCCAGTTGGGTATCATGAACAAGCATCGCCGATTTTAAATTGTGGTCGTGAAACGGCACTTTTAGTATTGAAGCAGCTGCATTACGATGACCATGATCAAGTAGTGCTGTATTCAAAAAATTATTTCCGAGCTGATAAATTCAGCTTCCATGTAGTTCGAAAACGGGTGTAGAACATTTCTAAATATTTTCCTGCTAATTACAATACCTTTGGGGGGTTAACAAAATGAAAAAACGTAAATTTGGTTTAGTATTATCATCAGTATTAGCTGCTAGTGCGATTCTAGGTGCATGTGGTGCGAAAGAAGATAAAGACAAAGAAAATGACAATGCTTCAACAGGCGATACAAACACAGAAGAAGCGTTCTCAATAGCAATGGTTACTGACGTAGGTGGCGTTGATGACAAATCATTCAACCAATCTGCATGGGAAGGTGTTCAAGCTTACGGTAAAGAACACGGCCTATCTAAAGGTAATGGTGGTTTCGACTACTTACAATCAAAAACAGACGCGGACTATGATACAAACTTAAACCTATTATTACGTCGTGACTTTAACTTAGTATTCGGGATTGGCTATATGATGGCTGATGCAATTGAAGCCATTGCTTCAGAAAACCCAGACAATCACTTTGCATTAATCGATGCTGAAGTTGAAGCAGACAACGTAGTAAATGTTATGTTCAAAGAGCAAGAGGGTGCTTTCCTAGCAGGTGTTGCAGCAGCGAAAACGTCTAAGTCAGGTAAAATCGGCTTCGTAGGTGGCGTAGATATTCCAGTTATTAATCGCTTCCACGCTGGTTTCGTTGAAGGGGCAAAAGCTGTAAACCCAGATATCGAAATCCAAGTAAAATACACTGGTGCATTCGATAAAGCTGACCTTGGTAAAATTACTGCCAACAGCATGTACTCTTCAGGTGTCGATGTTATTTTCCACGCTGCTGGTGCAACTGGTAACGGTGTATTCTCAGAGGCAAAAGAGCGTAAAGCCAAAGATCCTAATGCAAACGTATGGGTAATCGGTGTAGATGCTGACCAATACGAAGAAGGTAAAATTGACGAAAAGACAAACGTTACTTTAACTTCTATGTTAAAAGGTGTTAATGCAGCAGTGGTAGATATTTCAAATAAAGCGAAAAACGGTGACTTCCCAGGTGGCACAACGCTTACTTATGGCTTAGCTGAAGACGGTGTGAAACTTGCTGACTCTCGTGGCGCGATTAAAGAAGATGTACAAGCAGTGATTGACGAATATAAAGAAAAAATTGCTAGCGGTGAAATCGTAGTTCCAGAAAAAGTGGAAAAATAATTCATCTCTTAATCATCATAAGGGCTTTTTGAATGCCCTTATGATGATTTTTCAATCTATCGTTATATTTCGACTATTTTTAATATTCTATATGGATATATTTATACTTCTACATGGTTTCCCATATAGAGGTAGAATTTTTATATGAGATTATCGTAAGCTTAAGATAATGATGGTACCAAGTTAATAGAAGAAAGGTTTCTAACGATGACCTTTCCTGTATTAATTTATCTTCATTCAGCAGATATTTTATGTACCGAAAGTGTAGCGTCAGTTAATAAAAGGCGCCTACGTAGGTGAGAGATGCATGCGAGTGGATTTTTTGTTCTTTGGGTATTGAAAACCCCGCTGAACGAAGATAAGCCTTTGGCGGATGTCACAGATTTTGAAGGGATGGCAAAAAAGAAGTTAGCCTAATAGCATCGCGTCCATGCGATTATGGTTAACTGACCTGCATTGTGCAGGCCAAATCACAATTCAAAATCTGGACTCAAATACGTCAAGGCGAATTTGATATTACAAAAGTGCCTAATAAGGGAGTGACTATATTGGAATACGTGATTGAGATGCTTGGAATCCGTAAAGAATTTGGTGATTTCGTAGCGAATAATAATATCACCCTCCAACTTGAAAAAGGCGAAATCCACGCGTTACTAGGTGAAAATGGTGCCGGGAAATCGACTTTAATGAACGTCCTTTTTGGTTTGTATCAACCAGAGGGAGGCGAAATTCGTGTTCGTGGGAATGCTGTTAAAATTACAAACCCGAATGTTGCCAATGACTTAGGAATTGGCATGGTGCATCAGCACTTTATGTTGGTGGAAAATTTTACAGTAACAGAAAATATTATTTTAGGTAATGAACCTACAAAGATGGGGATTGTCAATATTAAGGATGCTGCGAAGAAAGTGCAAGCGCTTTCTGAGAAATATGGCCTTGATGTAGATCCATATGCAAAAATCGAAGACATTACAGTTGGGATGCAGCAACGTGTTGAGATTTTAAAAACATTATATCGTGGTGCGGAAATTTTAATTTTTGATGAACCTACGGCATCATTAACGCCGCAAGAAATTACTGAACTTATTCAAATTATGCGTCGCTTAATCGCAGAAGGAAAATCGATTATTTTAATTACGCATAAGCTAAAAGAAATTATGGAAGTTTCTGACCGTGTGACGATTATCCGTAAAGGCGAAGGGATAGGTACTGTTGTTACGGCTGAAACAAACCCAAATCAATTAGCAGAATTAATGGTCGGTCGCCAGGTAGAGTTTAAAACGGAAAAAACCCAGGCACATCCAACTGAGGAAGTACTATGGATTGACGATTTAGTCGTTTCAGACTATCGAAATATCGATAAAGTAAAAGGTTTAAACTTAACAGTTCGTAAAGGTGAAATTGTGGGTATCGCAGGTATCGATGGCAATGGACAATCAGAGTTAATCGAGGCAATTACCGGCTTACGTAAGGTGAAAAAAGGGACTGTTAAACTGAATGGCAAAGATGTGACGAACATGAAACCTCGTAAAATTACCGAAGAGGGTGTGGGTCATATTCCACAAGACCGTCATAAACATGGTTTAGTACTAGATTTCCCTATCGGTCATAATATTGCACTCCAAACTTATTACCAGTCACCAATCGCTAAAGGATTAGTAATGGATTACAAGAAAGTATCTGAGAAAGCACGTCAAGTCATTAAAGAATACGATGTACGTACAGGGAATGGTGAAATGACCCCAGCACGCGCGCTTTCAGGTGGTAACCAGCAAAAGGCGATTATTGGTCGTGAGATTGACCGTAACCCAGATTTACTAATTGCCGCACTACCAACACGTGGTCTTGATGTTGGGGCAATTGAATTTATTCATTCACGTTTAATCGAGCAACGCGATAAAGGAAAAGCAGTTCTATTAATCTCCTTTGAATTAGATGAAGTGATGAATGTATCAGACCGTATTGCAGTGATCTACGACGGTCAAATTGTGGACGAGCTAAATCCAAAAGAAACAACAGAGCAAGAACTTGGTCTATTAATGGCAGGACAAAGTAGTAAAAAAAGCACGCGTAAGGAGGGGAACGACTAATGTCAAATCGTGTCATTAATATACTCGTTCCTATCATCTCTATCATTATCGGTTTAATTGTTGGGGCTATCGTGATGTTAGTCAGCGGTTATGATCCGATACAAGGTTATATTGCACTTTGGACAGGTATATTTGGAGATTCTTATTCAATCGGGAACACAATCCGTCAAATTACACCGTACTTACTGGCAGGTCTTGCAGTAGCATTTGCCTTCCGTACAGGCTTATTCAATATCGGGGTTGAAGGACAGCTCATTCTAGGTTGGCTAGCAGCTGCCTGGGTAGGCTATGCATTTGAGCTACCTAAAATTATTCACTTACCTTTAGCGTTACTTGCAGCAGCAGCAGCAGGAGCATTTTGGGCCTTTATTGCAGGTTTCTTAAAAGCGAAATTTAAAGTCCATGAAGTAATTGCGACAATTATGTTAAACTACACAGCACTTTATATTGCCAACGCTGTTATTAAAAAATTGTCCGATGGTAGCTTTAAAACAGAACGTATTCATGAAACAGCTTCTTTACGTTCTCCGTTTTTAAGAGAGCTTACAGACAACTCAAGTCTTCACTATGGGATCATTGTTGCAATAATAATGGTAGTTGTTATGTGGTTCATCTTGGAAAAAACAACACGAGGTTATGAACTTAAGGCAGTGGGACTTAATCAGCATGCTGCTGAATACTCAGGTATGAGTGTTAATAAAAACATTATTTTAGCGATGACAATTTCAGGTATGTTTGCAGGTCTTGGTGGTGCAATGGAAGCATTAGGGACATTCCAAAATGCTTCGATTAAAGCTGGCTTTACAGGTATTGGTTTCGACGGTATCGCGGTTGCCTTACTTGGTGCAAACACTCCGCTTGGGGTTGTGTTTGGGGCTTCATTATTTGGCTCGCTTAAATATGGGGCACTCAATATGCCAAATGCTGCAGGTATTCCAGAGGAAATCGTCTCTATAATTATTGCATTGATTATCTTCTTTGTAGCATCAGGTTATATTATTCGCGTCGTTTTACAAAAGTTAAAAAAGAAAAAGGAGGGACAATAACATGAGCTTTTTAGAAATGTTATACTTCATCATCCCTTCTGCGATTCTTTATGCAACGCCGTTAATTTTCACAGCAATCGGTGGAGTATTCTCTGAACGTTCAGGTGTTGTTAACATCGGGCTAGAAGGTTTAATGATTGTCGGAGCATTCGTCGGAATTTTTGTCAATTTAGAATTTGCGTCCACATTAGGTTCTGCGACAATTTGGGTAGCTATGCTTGCCGCTATAATCGTAGGTGGGATTTTCTCTCTTTTGCATGCCGTAGCGTCAATCTCATTCCGTGCCGACCAAACGGTATCAGGGGTAGCCATTAACTTATTGGGGTTAGCCGTATCGGTATTTTTAGTGAAACTAATTTATGATAAAGGCCAAACAGACATGATTAGCCAACCGATAAGTCGTTTTAGTATTCCTTATCTACAGGATATTCCTTTCTTTGGACCATTATTGTTCCGGGATGTATATAGTTCATCGATTTTAGCTTTTGCTGTGGCAATCGGTGCATGGTTTATCATCTATAAAACACCATTTGGTTTACGTCTTCGTGCAGTTGGGGAGCATCCAATGGCTGCGGATACAATGGGTGTGAAAGTCAATAAAATGCGCTATATCGCAGTTGTTATTTCTGGAGCACTGGGTGGTCTTGGTGGAGCGGTTTATGCGCAAACAATTACACATGATTTCTCTCATGCAACAATTGCAGGTCAAGGTTTCATGGCACTTGCGGCAATGATTTTCGGGAAATGGCATCCAATTGGAGCACTTGGTGCAGCGTTATTCTTCGGTCTAGCGCAAACATTAAGTATTGCAGGAGGTCAAATTCCATACGTTCAAGACATTCCAGCTGTATACCTACAAATTTTACCGTATGTGTTAACAATCCTTGCATTAGCTGGGTTTATCGGTAAAGCAAGTGCACCAAAGGCGAGTGGACAACCTTATATTAAAGGTAAACGTTAAAATAAAAGACTGGGCGATAAAAGCTCAGTCTTTTTCCTTATATATTTCCTATTGAACAATTATTTTTACACTTTTTATATACATACTTTGGATTCTTTTTGCAATTATAGACAATAGACATGTATAGTATTTGTAGTACATTGTTATATTAAGAAAGATAGGAGGGTTTCATATGTTTAAAACAATACCTTTTGCAAAAGGTGTCAATTTGCATATCCGACAAACGACCCAATTTAAAACCGTAAATTTTTCAATTAAATGGAGAAGACCTTTAACGGCCGAAAGTGCGTCAGAACGCACGGTGTTAACAAATGTATTGCAACACAGTAATGCAAAATATACAACTACAGCTGCATTTCGCAGCTCTTTAGACGACTTATACGGGACAGTGTTGTATTTTGACACGTCTAAGCGTGGGAATGAGCATACCGTGTTGATGAATGTAGAAGCCGTGAATGATCAATATTTGGCTAATACGAGTGTTTTAAATGAAGTGCTCGGATTACTGCACACAGCAATTTTTGAGCCGAATTTAGAAAACGCTCTATTTAAAGAATCCATTGTGGCACGCGAAAAGAAAATGGTCATCCAGCGAATTGAATCCATCTTTGATGACAAATCTCGTTTTGCACAACTACGTTTACAACAAATTTTACGTCCGAATGAGCCTGCTTCAATTTCTGCCAATGGTACGGTAGAAGACATCGAGCGCATCACGCCGGCATCTTTATTCGCAGCTTACCAATCCATGCTAGCAAACGATAAAATTGACATCTATGTAGCCGGCGATATTAATGAAGACGAAATGGTAGCGAAGCTGAAACATGCCCTACCATTTCAGGATCGTACACCTGTTGAAATTCCTGCTATATTGCCGCAAAAACATCCACAAAATGATTATGTGCGTGAGCAGCATGACATGAAACAAGGGAAATTGCATATTGGTTTCAGTACACCCGTAAAATTTGGCGATGCAGACTTTGCCAAAATGCAAATTTTTAATGGCGTATTCGGTGGTTATCCACATGCCAAATTATTTATGAATGTTCGTGAAAAAGAAAGTTTAGCTTACTATGCATCTAGTTCATACGCATCGCATTATGGCTTGCTATTTGTTGTGTCGGGCATTGAAGCTAAAAATGAAGAAAAAGCCTTTTCACTTATTAAAGAGCAACTTGCTGTCATGCAGGCAGGTGATATTTCTGATTTAGAGCTGGAGCAAACAAAGGCGATGCTGACAAACCAGCTAAAGGAATCCCTAGATTCTGCACGTGGACAAATAGAAATTTACGACCAATACAAGGATTTACCCGAGGAATTTTCTTTTGAAACCTGGGCGAATAAATGGAAGGCTGTTACGAAGCAAGATGTTGTCGAAATGGCAAAACAAGTGCAGCTAGAAGCGGTCTATTTCTTATGTGGAAAGGAGCAAGCCGCACAATGAAAACAATTGAATTTAAACAATTAGATGAAACACTTTACTATGAAAAGTTAGAAAATGGATTAGATGTATATATTTTACCGAAAAAGGGCTTCTCAAAAACATTCGTGACATTCACGACAAAATACGGTTCGGTTGACCGTACATTTATGCCAATAGGTGAAACGGAAAGCATTTCTGTGCCAGATGGCATCGCACACTTTTTAGAGCACAAAATGTTTGAAAAAGAAGACGGTGACGTATTCCAAAAATTTAGTGAGTATGGCGCTTCTGCAAATGCCTTTACATCCTTTACACGAACAGCTTATTTATTTTCATCAACAGACCATATTTATAAAAGCACTGAAACATTATTAAATTTTGTGCAAGAGCCCTACTTTACTGAAGCGACGGTCAATAAGGAAAAGGGTATTATTGGTCAGGAAATCACGATGTATGATGATCAACCAGATTGGCGATTGTATTTCGGCACAATTGAAAATATGTATCACAATCATCCTGTGAAAATTGACATTGCAGGTACAATCGAATCGATTGATGGGATTACGGCAGAACATTTATACACGTGCTATCATACTTTTTACCATCCTTCAAACATGCTGTTATTTGCCATAGGTGCAGTTGACCCTGAAGAAATGATGGCATTCATTCGAGAAAATCAAGGTAAAAAAGAATTCCCTGAACCAGCGCCAATACAGCGTTTCTTTGACGAAGAACCGACAGCAGTTGCGATGAAAGAACGTACATTGCATATGGATGTTCAGAAACCAAAATTATATATTGGCTTAAAGGCGAAAGAGACGGGGCTTTCTGGTCGCGAAATGTTAAAGCATGAGCTTTCAGTACAAATTGCTTTAGAACTTATCTTTGGACGTACATCTAATTTTTATGAGCGTGTTTATGATGAAGGTCTAATTGATGAGTCGTATGCATTTGACTTTACATTAGAAAATGGCTTTGGCTTTGCTATGATTGGATCTGATACTACAGAACCAGTGGCATTAGAACAGGCAATTAAAACAGAATTAGCAAAATATGAGGGAAATGCCCAATTTGCAAGTGCCGATTTAGAACGCATTAAACATAAAAAAATCGGTTTCTTCTTACGTGCACTGAACTCTATTGAATTCATTGCCAATCAATTCACGCGTTACTCGTTCAATGAGATGAATTTATTTGACGTTGTCCCGGTTCTGGAAGAGTTAACGATCGAAGACTTAACTTCTGCATTTGCAACAATTCAGGGTGAATCGCAACAAACGGTCTTCAAAGTTCTACCAACAGAGAAGGGCGAACAGTGAAGAAATTTGCGCTTGTCTTAGGTGCTTCAGGAGAGATTGGTCGTGCCATTTGTCAGAGCCTGGCACAGGACGGTTGGTCACTCTATGTGCATTATTCAAATAATAAGGAAGCGGCACAAACTTTACTTTATGCGCTTTCAGAAAATTTCCCTACACAGGAATTTATGCTTGTGCAGGGGGATTTTTCAAAAATAACAGCAGCAGAAACGATGGCCTCGCAAATTTTTACTGTGCAGGCGATCATTTTTGCAAGTGGGCAAGCACATTATGCACTTCTTGAAGATACCACTGTGGAGGACATGGACGCATTATGGCGTGTTCATGTGCAAAATCCAATGCGTTTAACAGCGTTATTATCATCAAAGTTACGTGCTCACGATGTTAGCTATGTGCTCTTTATCGGCTCGATTTGGGGCGAGGCAGGATCAGCGGGTGAAACCCTTTATGCAACGGTAAAAGGCGCCCAACATGCCTTTGTGAAGTCTTATGCGAAAGAAGTAGCGTTGTCTCATATTCGTGTGAATGCTATAGCGCCTGGCTTTATCCACACTTCTATGAATAGTCATTTAAATGATGTGGAACTCGATACTATTTTAGAGGAAATTCCCCTCGGTACTGTCGGTAAAACAACTGATGTAGCTGAAATGGTTCGTTTCTATTTATCAGGTAAGGCAGATTACGTAACAGGACAAATAATAAGATTAAATGGTGGCTGGTACATATAAGATTTTTTTTTGCGCATACTACCTGTGTAAAGGAGGAGGATCTTATGACCATTTTAGAAAACTGGCAAAAATGGACATCTTTTTTAGGACAGAACGTCATGCAGGCTGAATCAAGTGGAATGCCGAAAAAAATGATACAACAAGCAGCTATGCAAATAGGCGATTATTTGGCGACAAATGTCGATCCTAAAAACGAGCAAGAGCGAGTGCTGTCGGATTTATGGGGCGTTGCCTCTGAAGATGAGAAACAGGCATTAGCGAATTGTGTCGTAAAACTTGTGCAAAATAAACATGTACAATAAGAAAGAGGAGAGTTAATCTCCTCTTTTTTCTATATCAAAAAGTAATATCCGTCAGGAAAAGGGAACGTATGTAAGCCTATTTGGAGTACGCTCCAAAAAAATAGTAAGTTTTTTAAAATAACGCTGTAATTCCATGTATTCTAACTTTCCATTACATAAAAAATCAGCTATGATGGAACTTATAAAAGATTTTTTACGTTAACTAATAGGAAGGGAACGAGTGAGTTTGAGCGATTGGTACTTTGAATATGAGATTCAGGTGAATCGCCCTGGATTATTAGGAGATATTGCTTCACTTTTAGGGATGCTTCGTGTCAATATTATTTCAATAAATGGTGTCGATGAAGGGCGTCGTGGTATGCTAGTACATACAGACAATGATGAGGCAATTGAACGTTTTCGTACAATTGTTTCGACAATGGAACATATCCACGTTACCAAATTTCGACAACCTAAACTCCGTGATCGCTTAGCCATCAGGCACGGTCATTATATTCCTCGAGATGCAGATGAAAAAAATACCTTTCGCTTCGTGCGAGATGAACTTGGTATTTTAGTGGATTTTATGGCAGAGTTATTTAAGAAGGATGGTCATAAACTCATTGGAATACGTGGTATGCCTCGTGTTGGTAAGACAGAGTCTATTGTCGCGGCAAGTGTATGTGCCAATAAAAAATGGATTTTTTTATCTTCTACAATGATCAAGCAAACCGTTCGTAATAAGCTCGCTGGCGATGAATTCAGTGACAATAATATTTTTATATTAGACGGCATTGTGACACGACGCTCGACAGATGAACGCCATTTGCAACTAGTACGTGAGATGATGAATATGCCATCCATCAAGGTAGTAGAGCATCCAGATATGTTTGTGCAGCATTCAGAATATAAGATTGAGGATTTTGATTATATTATTGAACTACGTCATCACCCAGATGAAGAAATTACTTATGAAATAATGGAAAAAAATCATATGATGTCCGAATCCGATTCATTTGGAGGATTTAATTTTTAATTTGATATAAAAGTAGGTGTTATGAGTGGCAGAATTAGGGACTCGACTGAAAGAGGCGAGACTGTCTAAAGGCTACAGCTTAGACGATTTACAAGAGATAACAAAAATTCAAAAGCGTTATTTAGTAGGGATTGAAGAGGGCAATTATTCGATTATGCCTGGTTCGTTTTATGTGCGTGCTTTTATTAAGCAGTATGCAGAGGCTGTTGGTTTAAATGCAGAGGAAATTTTAGAAACTTATAAGAGTGAATTACCAGGAACGAAAAACGATCAAGTAAGTCAATCGATGACACAAAGTCCAAGTAGAAGAAAAGTTCCATCTAATAAAATGATGGAAGCTATGCCGAAAATAATCGTCGGGTTATTTATTATCGTCATTTTTGTTGTAATTTGGTTTCTAATGCAATCAAAGAATAATGCAGGAACACCTGTAGTTGACGATACGCCACCAGAAGTGGAATACGATAAAAAACCAAAACCGATTGATAGTGAAAAAGATAAAGAGGAAAAAGACAAAAAAGAACAAGAGAATGCCAATAAAGATGACTCAAAAGAAGATTCGAAAGATGATTCAAAAGAAGTAACATCAGATGAAAATAACGTTGAAGAGGTTAAGCAAACGATTTCAGCGGGGACAATAGAAGCAGATGGTGCGACAACTTCTTATACATTGACGGGTACAGATTCATTTAAAATACGCATTGAGGTTTCTGGTCCTACATTTATTGGGATTCGTGACCAACAGCAACAAGAATTACTAGCAGATACTCGTGTTTATAACGCAGGTGAAGTAGTGGAATTTGATGCAACGGCGCAAACTTATGCCCGTGTCCGTCTTGGTAATTCATCACAAGCTAAGGTATATATTAATGACGAACTTTTAACGTACGCTCAGCAAATCGTTACGCAAAACATCGTCATCAATTTCAATAAAGAACAGTAGTCGTCTTGTGATGACTACTTTCTTTCTTCATGAAAGGTGTTAGAAAAATGAACATTCCAAATAAAATTACCATCTCACGTATCTTACTTATTCCGTTCTTTGTTATTGTCATGATGTTTGATTTTGGTTGGGGAACAATGACGTTATTTGGTGCAGAGATGCCAGTTCATCATTTTGTGGGAGCGCTTATTTTTATTTTTGCTTCGACGACCGATTGGGTAGATGGTTTTTACGCGCGTAAGTACAATCTTGTGACAACGTTTGGGAAATTTTTAGACCCGTTGGCAGACAAGTTACTTGTATCTGCGGCATTTATTTTAATGGTAGAGCTTGATATGGCGTCGGCTTGGTTAATCATAATAATTATAAGCCGTGAGTTTGCGGTAACTGGTCTACGTTTAATTTTGGCAGGTGGAGGAGAGGTCGTAGCGGCGAACCAGCTTGGTAAGATTAAAACATGGGCGCAAATCGTGGCGATTGCTGCTGCACTTCTACACAATACAATCTTTACACTTTTCGGTATCCCGTTCGATACAATTATGTTATATATTGCATTGTTCTTTACACTATGGTCAGGATGGGATTATTTCTATCTAAATCGTCGTGTGTTACTGGAGTCTAAATAAGAAAGGTCTTGTGAATCATGAATGCTGAAATTCTTGCAGTTGGTTCAGAATTATTGCTTGGACAGATTACAAATACAAATGCGAAGTTTATCTCAAGTCAGCTGTCTGAGCTAGGGATTAATGTGTTTTATCATACGGTTGTTGGAGACAATTCAAAAAGATTAGAAGAGGCAATCACGGTAGCAGAATCTCGTGCAGATTTAATTATTTTCTCAGGTGGTCTTGGTCCTACAAAGGATGACTTAACAAAGGAAACAATTGCACGCCATCTTGGTGTCAATCTAGCATTTGATGAGGTAGCCCTTTCCTATATCGAACAGTTCTTTGCAAAACGAGGACGACCAATGACGGAAAATAATCGTAAACAGGCGCTTGTATTAGCAGGTAGTGAAGTGCTGGCAAACCATCATGGTATGGCTCCTGGTATGATACTGACGAAGGATGAACGTACTTATATTCTACTTCCTGGTCCTCCCAAAGAACTTGAACCAATGTTCCAATTTGAAGCAAAACCTAAGCTTGGTGCGATGCTCAATGATGGTGGAGTAATTGTGTCTCACGTGATGCGCTTTTATGGCATCGGCGAAGCTGAGCTAGAGGTTAGCGTGCAAGACATTCTTGATACACAGACAAATCCAACCATTGCACCACTCGCATCTGACGGTGAAGTCACATTGCGTGTTACAGCGAAGGCAGAAACAGAAGGTAAAGCCCGACAGCTTATTGCATCGAAAGTGGCTGAAATCCAGGCGATTGTTGGAGACTATCAATATGGCATTGATGATGATTCTCTTGCCTCTAAGACGGTGGAGATGCTGTTAGATAATAAATTAACAATTTCTGCGGCTGAGAGCTTAACAGCAGGTTTATTTCAGTCAGAGCTGGCTGAGATTCCAGGGGTAGGTACTGCGCTCATTGGTGGCCTTGTCACTTATACAGAAGAGGCAAAGGTGAAGCAACTTGGTATCTCACAGGAATTATTAGATACGCATGGCATTGTAAGTAGTGAATGTGCTGCAGCGATGGCCAGCACTGTACGTGAGAAGTTCGGTACAACTATTGGTATTGGTCTTACGGGTGCTGCAGGCCCGACAGCACATGACCACCAACCCGTAGGAACGGTTTGGATTGGGATTGCTATTGGTGACGAAGATCCAATAACGTATTTATTACATTTATCGGGTATGCGCAATACGAATCGTTTGCGTGCGGTGAAGTTTACATGTCATTACTTAATGCACCAATTGGAAGAACGAGGCTATATGAAACGTTACTAAATAGAAGTCAAAATTAGAAATTTGGGTAGAGAAAACATACCCAAATTTTTATTTTGGAGAAAAATCGAATAAATGTTCGCTTTTTTCTTGCGTGTTTTCTCAAAAACAAGTATAGTAGAGATAGACAAAAACAGTGAACAGTTTCGAAGGAGGAAAAACAATGAGTGATCGTAAAGCTGCCTTAGAACAGGCGTTAAAGCAAATTGAAAAGAATTTTGGGAAAGGTTCTATCATGAAGCTTGGCGAAAAAACAGATTTAGAAATAGCAACATCTTCAAGTGGTTCGCTAGCACTTGATGCAGCATTAGGTGTTGGTGGTTATCCTCGTGGACGTATTATTGAAGTATATGGCCCAGAATCATCAGGTAAAACAACAGTTGCCTTACATGCAATTGCGGAAGTACAAGCTTCAGGTGGGCAGGCAGCATTTATCGATGCTGAGCACGCATTAGACCCAATCTATGCTCAAAAATTAGGTGTTAACATTGACGAATTATTATTATCGCAACCAGATACTGGCGAACAAGCGCTTGAAATTGCAGAAGCATTAGTACGCAGTGGTGCTATCGATATCATCGTTATTGACTCAGTAGCAGCATTAGTGCCAAAAGCGGAAATCGAAGGTGATATGGGTGATTCGCACGTTGGTTTACAAGCGCGATTAATGTCTCAGGCTTTACGAAAGCTTTCTGGCGCTATCAATAAATCAAAAACTATTGCCATCTTCATTAACCAAATTCGTGAAAAAATTGGTGTCATGTTCGGGAACCCAGAAACAACTCCTGGTGGTCGTGCGCTTAAATTCTACAGCTCTGTTCGTTTAGAAGTACGTCGTGCAGAAGCTATTAAACAAGGCAATGACATTATGGGTAACCGTACGAAAATTAAAATTGTGAAAAACAAAGTAGCACCACCATTCCGTACAGCTGAAGTTGATATTATGTACGGTGAAGGCATTTCAAAAGAGGGCGAGACAGTCGATTTAGGTGTTGAGCTAGACATCGTGCAAAAAAGCGGCTCTTGGTATGCATATGGTGATGAGCGTCTAGGACAAGGCCGTGAAAATGCAAAACAATACTTAAAAGAAAACTCTGCTGTCCTAGATGATATTGCTAATAAAATCCGTGCTTCCTACGGTATTGCTTCATCTGCTTATACAATTGCAGCACATGATGAAGACGAGGAAGTGGATGAAGAATTAATGCTTCTTCTTGAAGAAGAAAAATAAAAAATACATCGTTCTTGCGCTACTGAGTGAGAACGATGTATTTTTTTGCTTTCATTATTATTGTACGTGTCATTATCTGTAGAAATGTGCGATATTTTTTTTGCATTAGACCTTTAGTAAGTAAAGAAAGATGTTTTGATGGGTAGCGTAAAATGGTATGCTGTTCATCACACGCAATTTAAAAATAAAGAATTAAAACCTTTGCACTGCTAATCCAAATTATTAATCAATAACAGGATTTATAACTAGCACAAAAGTATCAGGTAATAACTTCTCCTTATGGATATCACTTACTTTTTTTCTTGTTCGAGGCGAACAGGTGACCGTCTATCCTTGACAGAGCTAAAAGCTAGATATACAATTAAATATGTATAATTTCTGAATTATGACTTTGAAATAGGCAGTACATTTTATCTTCATTCAGTGCAAGACTCCCACCTCTGAAGGTGGTGAGATGAATGCGGTTGTGGTTCCTTTTAGTGGATGTTCAAACACCTACTGAAATAGAGGAACTCAGTCTAAGAACACCACGTCCTGTGGCAACGACTGAGTGACCAACATTATGTTGGCCCAAAGCCTCCAGCGGATGTCACGGATTTTGAAATGAACGAATATAAGGATGTTAGCCTAAAATTTTCGCATCCTGCGAAAACGGCTAACTGATCTGCATCGTGCAGACCTAAGCATAATTCAAAATCCGGACGCAATTACGCCAAGGCGAAATGGATGTATGCGCCGACTGAAACTGTATTACCCAAATAGCAAGAGGAGGTGTTCATATGGATGGAATTACTATCATCTCCGCTTTGCTTGGACTCATCGTTGGTGCCGCTGTTAGCTATATCTACATGAAAAAAGTGAATGACTCAAAAATCACTGGTGCTAAACATGTTGCTGAAACAATCGTTGAAGAAGGAAAACGAGAAGCGGAGGCATTAAAGAAAGAAGCACTACTTGAAGCCAAAGATGAAACTCACAAATTTCGTACTGAAGCCGAAAATGACATTCGTGATCGTCGTTTAGAACTTCAAAAACAAGAGAACCGTTTATTGCAAAGAGAAGAGAATCTTGATCGCAAGGATGATGCTCTGAATAAGAGAGAAGCTGGCTTAGAGCGTAAGGAACAAGCTCTTGCCGAAAGACAACAGCATATTGAACAGATGGAAAGCAAAGTGGACGAGCTCGTTGCCGCACAAAAAACAGAGTTAGAGCGTATTTCTGCATTAACAAGAGATGAGGCCAAGGCTGTTATCTTAGGTGAGGTAGAAAAAGAGCTCGCAACTGATATTGCTGTGATGACGAAAGAATCTGAAACACGTGCAAAAGAAGAATCTGATAAAAAAGCACGTGAGATATTATCACTGGCACTGCAACGTTTTGCAGCTGACCACGTAGCAGAAACAACAGTCTCTGTCGTGACTTTGCCAAATGATGAAATGAAAGGTCGAATTATCGGTCGTGAAGGCCGTAATATCCGAACGCTTGAAACGTTAACAGGTATTGATTTAATCATCGATGATACACCAGAAGCGGTTATTTTATCTGGTTTTGATCCAATTCGTCGTGAAACGGCTCGATTGGCACTTGAAAAATTGGTACAAGATGGGCGTATTCACCCTGCGCGTATCGAGGAAATGGTTGAAAAATCTCGTCGTGAGGTGGATGAACAAATCCGCGAAACAGGGGAACAAACGACATTTGAAATTGGTATTCACAATCTACATCCAGATTTAATGAAGATTTTAGGGCGCATGAAGTATCGTACAAGTTATGGTCAAAACGTACTAAAACATTCAGTAGAGGTTGCCCATTTAGCTGGTTTACTTGCAGCTGAACTTGGTGAAGATGTAGCATTGGCTCGTCGTGCAGGCTTATTACATGATATTGGTAAGGCTATTGACCATGAAGTGGAAGGTAGCCACGTCGAAATTGGTGTAGAACTTGCAACGAAATACAAAGAACATCCGGTCGTTATTAACAGTATCGCTTCTCACCATGGTGATACAGAAGCAACTTCTGTTATTGCGGTATTAGTGGCTGCAGCTGACGCATTATCAGCAGCGCGTCCAGGGGCTCGTAGTGAGACACTTGAAAACTATATCCGCAGACTTGAAAAATTAGAAGAGATTTCTGAAAGCTATGATGGTGTCGAAAAATCATTTGCTATCCAAGCAGGTCGTGAAATTCGAATTATCGTACAACCTGAAAAAATTGACGATTTAGCTTCACATCGTCTAGCACGCGATATTCGTAAGCGAATAGAGGACGAGCTTGACTATCCAGGACATATTAAAGTAACAGTTATTCGTGAAACACGTGCTGTGGAGTATGCCAAATAGTAAAAAAAATTAGAGGCTTCCTTTGACTTAGGTCAAGGGAAGCCTCTTTGTGTATAAACAGTACATCATAGATAACAGAATCAATCAATTAAATTGTGAAAAGTATACTGTGAATTTGAAATAAAACTTGTTTAAAATGCTGTATTAATTTAAACAGGATTTTTCTCTCTTGTTGATGAATGAAATAACTTAATATAGAAATGGATTTTCTATATTAACGGTTATGGATTTCGGGAAAGCTTGTACTAAGGTTAGTTTAGGTGTCCATGCTGGCCATCTGATCTAATTCCAACGGCAAAAAAGCATAGTCCCCGCTTTTAATAATCTCACATTTACGAACTGCAATAGGATGTTTAAACATAGGCCCATCGATTACTGTGGTATGGAACTCTCCACCTTCTCCGCAGGGGTCAATACCACGAGCTTCAAGCTCCTTCACGTATTCATGGGTTAATGTTCTCCCTAAATCGTGCTCTCTCATTCCTAATGATAAATTAACAGTGACAATGGTCGTGACAAATCCTAGATTTATGAACTCTTCGACAGCTTCGCGATGGTTCATTTCCCATAAAGGCATCCCAAGCTTTAATCCAGCATTTTTCGTAACCTTTTCATGCCAACAGCCATGAGCTGGCATATCTAAGTCCCCAGTTACTAACACTTCTGCTCCTTGTTTTTTGGCTTTTTCTAAAAGGCGCATAAATCCTTTTTCATAATCTGTCCAGCTTGCAGCTGCAGTATATACAGGTAAACCTATAGATTTAGCTTGGGCACGTATGAGTTCAGGAGGCATGCCATGAGATCTGGAACATTTCCCTTCTTCCTCCAACATGACAATCAGTCCAATTGCTTCTCCAACCATCTTAGCTTTATATAAAGCTAAGACACTATCCTTTCCTCCGCTAAATGAAGCTATGAATTTATGCCCGCGAGCACTATTTTTCCAATTCTTTAATTCTGCCATTCATATTTTTCCCCTTTATTCTAATGACTTTTTTCACGATACCTGCTATTAGCCATTTTATATAAGATTTCATTGCTCTATTTGTTTGATTTTATCATGATTGGACCTTACAGATAGCATATTAATACGTCTCGATACAAATAAATTGAAATTCTGATGATGCAGAAAAAAGAAGATCATCTCAAAGCATGTTACTAAGAGCGTATTTTCTTGAGATCACTAGGCTTTGACGATTTTCCATTAAAGGATGTGTTGTTGAGCATGAACATAGCAGATAGAAAATAATCCAACCTATAAAAATCAAATTTAAATTTACTGGATAAGTATCTATGTTCATCAATCTTTTTTCAAAATGGATTCTTTTTATTTATCAGAAAATAAGGTTTGCGAGGTTTTTATGATCAAACTTTATTTTAATGTTACATCTATGTGTTCTTTTCTTTGAATAAATAAAAGTCTGTAACAATATACTGGCAAATAAAAGCTTATTGAACGAACCTCCTAAAATTTTTGAATAATGCTTTTGAAAGTTCAAATAGTTTAGTAGTGCCACATATCATAACTAGCATACGTTTTGACAAGGGGTGAACAACGTTGAAAGAGACAATTACATTACAAGATGTATTGAAAATAGTACGAAAACATATGCTTTTTATAATGAGTTTTACACTATTCATAGCTTTAGTTACAGCCTTTATTAGTTATTTTATTTTACAGCCTATATATGAAGCCGAAACACAGCTATTAGTCAATCAAAAAAACATAGATCAACCATATATAGGGGTGCAACAGGTTGAGACAGATTTACGATTAATTAATACGTATAATATCATCATTAAAAGTCCAGCTATCTTATCTAAGGTCATCAATAAGTTGGATTTGGATTTGACACCAGAAATATTAATGAACCAAATCACTGTTACAAGTGCCAATAACTCTCAAGTCGTTAATATTAACGTCGAAGATAAGCAAGCGGACCTGGCTGTTGATATTGCGAATACGATAGCAGGCGTGTTTCAAGAGGAAATTCAAATCTTAATGACTGTTGATAATGTTAATATTTTGTCAGTAGCAAAGTTAGATGAAGAACCTGAGCCAGTAGCGCCGAACACGACTCTCTACATCGTGGCAGCCTCATGCATAGGCTTCATCTTGAGTGCAGGTTTCGCAATCATAGTAACGAGCCTCGATACGACGATTAAGACGGAGCAAGATATTGAAGAAACGCTAGGGTTACCGATTATAGGACTGATTAGTCAAATTAGTGATGCCAACAATAGGAGCCCTAAGATTGCATCTCGTAAAATGAGGAGGGAGTAACTTGTTTCAACAAAAAAAAGCAAAAAAGAAAAAGACGAAGCTAATAAAAATGGCTCGAAAGCTTGTGACAGTTGCAAACAGTCATTCTATTGTCTCTGAACAATTTCGGACAATCCGTACAAATATTACATTTTCAATGCCTGATAAAGATATAAAAACAATTTTAGTGACCTCTGCAACACCAGGTGAAGGAAAGTCAACAAATGTCGCGAATATTGGCGTGGTGTTTGCGCAGGAAGGAAAAAAGATAGTTATTGTGGATGCTGATTTACGTAAGCCAACTATGCATTATACGTTTTTATTGCAAAATACGAGAGGTCTTTCAAATCTACTCTCAAGGCAATCGGCTATATTAGAAGTTGTAAATCTTACAGATGTTCCTAATCTTTTTGTCTTGACGAGTGGACCAATTCCACCGAACCCAGCTGAGTTACTCGCTTCTAAAACATTAGATAGTGTGATAGAAGAGTTAAAGAAGGAGTTTGACATCATTATTTTCGATGCACCACCAATTTTATCCGTGACGGATGCACAAATTTTAGCCAATAAATGTGATGGCACACTGTTGATTGTTAATAGTGGTGCAGTGGAAAATTCTAGTGTTATAAAAGCAAAGGCAAGCCTTGAATCCTCAAAAGCGAATATTTTAGGGGTCGTATTAAATAATTATAAATTACCGCGTAGTCAATACTATGAAGAATATTATAGATAGCTATAGGATGTAATTGGGGAGTGGAGCACAGTGATTGATATGCATAGTCATATTTTATTTAATGTCGATGATGGTCCAGAAAAATTAGAAGAGTCGCTCAGCATATTTGACCAAGCTGTTGCACAAGGGATTACAGGGATGATTTCAACCTCACATGTTTTACATCCATTATATAATGTCCATTTTGAGATAGTGAATGAACAAATTAAGCAACTACAGCACGAAATTGAAAGCCGTAACTTGCCATTAAAACTTTACCCAGGACATGAGGTACGTTTGTCAGGGCAGATTTTAGAGCTTTGTGAAAAAAAGCAGCTACATACATTAGCGCACTCCAATTATTTACTTTTAGAGCTTCCATCTCATTTCATACCCAAGTATACAAAAGAAATCATTTACGGTTTACTAACAGCGGGCATCACCCCCATCATTGCACATCCAGAGAGAAATAGAGTGATTGCCGAAAATCCGGGCCATTTAACGCAACTTATACGTGAAGGTGCACTTGCTCAAATAACCGCAGGGAGCTTAGCGGGTATGTTCGGAAAGACCGTTCAAAAGCTATCTATAAGATTAGTGCGTTCGAACCTTGTTCATACATATGGTTCAGATGTGCATAACTTAAAAACACGTCCCTTATTATTTGAAAACGGACTTAGATTTCTGGAAAAACAAAAAGAATTAGAAGCAGTGGATTGTTTCCTTGAGAATAACAAACGCATTATCAATCACCAGCCTTTACTTTCTTATGAACCAGAAGATACTTTCACAAAAAAATGGTGGAAGTTTTTTTGAAATAAGAAAGACTCGTCCGTATGTAAGGACATAAAACATAATAGAAACCATAAACAAAAAGACGAAATTGTTATAGAAGGGATTAAACATGTAAGGGGATAGTATATGTGAGAGTGGTTTTCATGAGAAGTAATCCTGTTTCTCCAGATCCAAGGGTCGAAAAGGAAGCACATAGCCTTGTCAAAAATAATTGGCGTGTCCAAATTTTAGCGTGGGATCGAGACGCTAAGTATAGGGCGAAAGAGCAATTATTAGAACGGACATCTGCAATTAAAATCATAAGATTCGGATTGCCCGCTACGTATGGAGGCGGTTTTAAAAAAAATCTCTTTCCATTGTTGAAGTTTCAAGTAAAACTACTTCATTGGCTAATTCGAAATAAAAATACGTATGACATTATTCATGCTTGCGATTTTGATACGGCACTAGTAGGGACAATATGCGGGAAAATACTTCGAAAAAAAGTCATCTACGATATTTTCGATTCGATTACAGCACCATTTAATGGACCAGAGCGTATTGGGAAAATCGTGGGGACTATAGATATTATGCTAATGAACAGAGTGGACGCAGTAATAATTTGTACAGAAAAACGCAAAGAACAGATTGCTAAATCCTCGCCCAAAAAATTAGAAGTTATTTATAATACCCCGATTTATGTAAATCTAAATGGTGACTTACATTTGAATCCAGACAAAGTAAAAATAGTTTATGTAGGCATTCTGGCTAGAGAGAGACTTATTCAAGAATTGGTGGAAATAGTTAAGCATACTCCAAACTACGAATTGCATATTGGTGGGTTTGGAGAGTTTGCGGATGAACTAGCGCAAATTTCACAAGCGCACGATAACATACTATTTTACGGTAAGTTACCCTATGAGAAGACATTAGAATTAGAAAATAGCTGCGATATTATGACAGCTATCTACGACCCTGAACTTTCTAATCATTATTATGCAGCGCCAAATAAATTTTATGAGGCACTAATGCTCGGTAAACCCTTAATAATGGCAAAAAATACAGGTATGTCTGAAGTTGTAGCAGAAAATAATCTTGGCGAACTCATTGATTTTAATAGAGAGAGTCTACAAAAAGCCATTGACAGTTTGGTCAAGCGAAGAAACGAGTGGCCAGAAATAGCTCGTAAAATGAAAGAACTTTATGAAGAAAGTTATAGTTGGTGTCAAATGGAAAAGAGGTTAACGAATCTATATAGGTATTTATGAAACGTTATTTGTAACAGCTAATGAAAATTTACAATAATATTGGATTGCTAGGGGGACTATATGAAGATATTATTTGTTGCGCAAAATTTTCAGATGGGCGGTATCCAAAAAGCATTAATTAATACACTCAAAGAAGTCAGTCTCTACAAGCATTATGAAATAGATGTTTTTACATTTGGTGAAGGTGAATTAATGAAGGACATCCCTCCAAATGTTAATGTGCATACAGGAAATTTACTGTTACAACTAATCGCTACTCCTTTTGCAGAAGTGAAAATGAGAAAGAATGTGTGGCATTTAATGCTGCGACTATTATGTATGATTGTTGTGCGATTGATTGGGTCTAACCATTTATATTCAATCTTGTTAAAAGCACATCGTAACGATAGGGTTTATGATATTGCCGTTTCTTATTTTAATGATGTGTCACATAATTATTTCAACCAAGGCACGAATTTATTTGTAGATAAATTTGTTCAGGCAAATAGGAAGTTCGCTTGGATACATACGGATCCTCTTAAAGCTGACTTTCATTATGATAGATGTGTCGAAACCTATAAAAATTTTGATCGATTGCTTTGTGTTTCCGAAGCATGTAAGCAAAACTTGATAAACTTTCTTCCACAATATAAAGACAAAATTCAGGTTGTCTATAACTTCTTCCCAATTAAAGAAATAAAAGATCTAGCATGGCAGTATACACCATTTGAAAAAGGTACTATAGATTTAATATCTATTGGAAGGATTGAAAATGTCACCAAAAGGTTTCATCTCATTCCACTACTCTGTAAGTTACTAAAGGATTCTTCCATTTGTCATTTTCGTTGGAGAATTTTAGGGAACGGGCCAGATTTACTGCAAAATAAAAGATTAGCTTTTGAATTAGGGGTAGATGATGTAGTTGAATTTGTCGGTGAATGTAACAATCCATATCCTTTTATAAGACAAAGTGATGTGCTTATTTTAACATCGGCATATGAGGGTTATCCAATGGTTATAGGGGAGGCATTGATATTAGATACACCGGTTATTACCACGAATTTTGCAGCAGCAGGCGAACAAATTAGTGATGGCCAAAACGGCTTTATTACGAGCGGAAATGTAGAGGACCTCTATCCGATTATTGCCAATGTAATCAAAAACACTGACAAGCTCCAAAGAATGAAAAAGTTTATCGAAGAAAATCAATATACAAATCAAAAAGCACATGAACAACTAGTATTGGAGTTTGATGCTAAATGATATTGAAAAATAAGCATTTCAGTATTTTCATCTGTCTTATTTCCAGTATATTTGTTGTGTTAAAAATGTACACAGGTAGCAATATATTTCTTTGGATTTTTTTTCTGTTAACGTGTACGGCCATGTTGTGTGATAAGCAGCAACATAGAATTGACTATTTATTATTTTTTATTTCATGGGTGTATGTGATTAAGTTTGATTTAACAAGCTATTCACTTTTTGTAGTTCTGAGTTTTTTCTATATTGTTTTAAGTATTTTGACGATAATTTTACAGAACGAAGGGTTGTCTACAAGACTCGTAATAACCTATTTTCTCTTTGTATTTTATGCTGTCAGTGTAACGTTATTTAGCGGCGGTAATGTTATTGAAGTGTTAGGTTTTGTGTTGAATTATAGTGTCATCTTTTTTGCTGTCCAAGCCATCAATCATAAAGAATACTTCAGAAGATACACATATATCTATGTGTTAGGTTTACTTGCAGCAGCCGTAGTTCGTTTGATAAGCTTTTCTGTTCCTACAATTGATAGTTTTATTCAGTCTATGACGGTTGTGAATACGGTAAGGACATTGAGTGCAATCAGTACTAGATTTACTGGTTTAGATTTAGACCCGAATTATTTTAGTTTGCAAATTTTAATAGCAATGTCTTGTTTATTAGTACTGTTTAATCTCGATGGGAAAAAGGAGAAAAAGTCGATTGTTTTTATCATTATATTAGCGGCATTTGGCGTACTGACTTATTCCAAAATGTTTATTATCACATTCATTGCATTAATTTTGATGACGTTTATTGTGTTCTTTAAAAACAATGTAAAAACGGCTATAAAGTTTTCTTCTTTCATATTGGTGATATGTGGAACAGCACTGTTTTTTTTTTACGAGAAGTTATTCGAAATATATTGGATTCGTTTTTTTGGAGCAGGAATCTCCACCGATGCCATTACGACAGGGCGGGTAAGTAGTTGGGGGATGTTTGCAAGCGAAATCTTGCAAAGTACAAAGATTTTTGTTTTTGGAGCGGGCTTTGGGACAACTTTTTCGAAAGTGAAAATGGCCCATACAATGTACTTATCGACTCCTTATTATTTAGGTTTTTTTGGCGTAATACTCGCTTTACTTTATATTTTAAGTTTATATAAGGTGCTGAACAATAATGTTGGCATAGTAGGACATACAAGCTTTCAATTACTTTCGGTCAATGCCATTCCCCTTTATATCATGTTCATTGCGAATATTGGACTTGATTCATTTGTAATGGATTATTTTCCATATCATATTTTATTACTCATGTTTGCATTAACCATGAATAAAAGTCAGGGAATTCAGATGAATGGGAGATGAGGCGATGCCATTTTTAAGTATTATTGTACCAATCTATAATGTGGAGCCTTATTTAAGAAAGTGTATTGAGAGCATTTTGAAACAGGAATTCGTAGATTTTGAATTAATCTTAGTAGATGATGGTTCGACGGATAACTGCTCCATAATTTGCGATGAATACGCCGTGCACGATGCAAGAATTACTGTTATTCATAAAGAAAATGGGGGGCTTGTCAGTGCACGTAAAGCGGGGTTAAGTATCGCCAGTGGGCAATATATTGGCTATGTGGATAGTGATGATTGGATTGAAGTGGATATGTACAAATCATTATGTAATGCCGCACGTAAATTTGATGTGGACATCGTCATTTGTGATATTGTTGAAAATTATTCGAATTTAGAAGTGAAACGAACGCAAAGTGTAGCGCCTGGACTGTACAGGAAGAAGAGGATGATACAAGAGGTGTATCCGGTTATGTTGTTTTCAGGCGAATATTTTAAATTTGGATTATTCCCTTCAGTTTCCAATAAATTATTTAAAAGAGCGCTACTAGAAAAATATCAATTTAAAGTAGATGAAAAAATTCGCTTGGGGGAAGATGTTGCTTGTACGTATCCAAGCTTACTTCAGGCGAACAGTATATATATATTAGAAGATAAGTATCTCTACCATTATCGTCAAAACTCTTCTTCAATGACTGCGAGCTATGATGAGAAGTTCTTTGAAAAAATACTTATTTTGTGTGAACGATTGAATGATCTTAAACGTGAAGTGGAAGGGTTGGTCCCTAATTTCGCTGAACAATTACACTATTATTTTACGTATTTAGCGACTGCCACCGTTCATAATGAATTTAACCGGCGTAATGTTAAGAGCTTCCGTGAGAAAAGAATCTTTATCAAAAAAATGTTAGCGCATAAGGATATGAAAAAGGCATTACATGCGGTCCACATGAATAAAATGCCACTCAAGTCAAAGATTTATATTTGGTTATTGAAGAAACATCATATTCTTTTACTCTATGTATTGACTTGGTTGAGTCGGTATCGAAGTGACATGAAGGTTTTAAACCCCGCTTTTACTAACGGATAAGGGGTTAGTCACCATGAGAACAAAAAAAGTGTTATTGAATTTACTGTCAAATGTACTGCTTCAAATTGTTTCGGCAGCCATTAATTTTATTTTGCCTCGATTATTTATGACGACATATGGCTCCGCTTCCAACGGACTTATATCATCCATTAAGCAATTTTTAAGTTATTTGAAAATTGTCGAAGCGGGCGTAGGTAGTGCGTCTATCGCTGCACTTTATAAGCCCTTGTCCCTGGGTGATAAAGACCAGATAAATGGAATACTGTCAGCTACTAATCATTTTTATAGACGTTCAGGTATTATCTTTACAGTGTTAGTAGCAATTTTAGCTATCTTCTATCCTTTCGTAGTGGGCGACGAGGTGAATCCACGTACAGCCTTTTACATGGTACTTATTCTAGGGATAAGCGGTATGTGGGAGTATTTTTTTATAGGGAAATATCTAGTTCTTCTGACGGCGGATCAAAAAAATTACGTAATTTTCCGCATCCAAACAATTTTACTTATTGCCAGTACACTACTGTCATTGATGCTTATCATGCTTGGTTTTTCCATCATTGTCGTTATCGCTAGTTCAAGTGTTCTATTATTACTGGATATACTTTTTTTAAGACGCTATGTCAAAAAAAAATATTCATATTTTAATATAAAAGTAGAGCCAAATACACGAGCAACAAAAGCTAAATGGGATGCTTTAATTCATCAAATCGCTTCGTTAGTAGTATTTAATACACCGTTTATATTGATTACATTGTTTCTAGGCTTAGCAGAGGTTAGTGTATTTACGGTGTACAGTTTGGTCTTTAATGCCGTCACTTTGTTCGTTTCAGCTTTTTCGGGGGCAATGTTAGCAGCATTTGGTGACATTCTAGTAAAAGAGGATAGGGACGGTCTTCAAAAATATTTTCAACATTTTGAGTACGTTTTTTTTGCAGTCGTTGCTTTTTGTTATACGTGTACAGCCATTTTATTTTTACCGTTTATCACTATATATACAATGGGTGTTGAGGATGTCGATTATATTCGGCCATGGCTAGCGACGCTATTTGTTATGGTAGGTGTTGCGAACACGATTCGAATTCCTTCAAATACATTAGTAAACGCTGCGGGCCATTTTAGAGAGACGAAAAACCGTGCCATTATTGAAGCAGTTATTAACCTTGTGACCTCCATTATTTTCGTGCAGTTTTTTGGTATAGAGGGGGTACTAATAGGGGCTCTTTGTTCGTATGCCTATCGTACTTGGGATTTAATTTTGTATACGTCAAAAGAAATTTTAAAACAGTCAGCGCTAGTTACGGTAAAAAAAATTACGCGTAATACCATTTTAGCATTCAGCGCTGCAACGCCATTTATTTTTTTCATGGAGCTTCCTATTACAGGTGTAGGTTCTTGGTTGGTAGCGGCGATATGTGTTTCCTTGTGGACAATTGCGATTGTTTTATTAGGGAATTTTATATTTGAACCTAAAATGATGCGTGATATTTTAGTGCATGTAAAGCGAGCAATTTCCAACGATTAAAAAGTTTTTCCTATGTGTTTAAGTAAGCTAAAAAGCATAATTGCGTGGCAAGATGGATTGCTTAGAAATGGCAGGTGGGAAAAATGAAACCAGTTGTAAAAGAAATATTTTTACTAAGATTCGTTGCCTGTTTGGGGATTGTGTTCATGCACGGTGTCACGTTAGCGCTAGATATCTATGACATTGGGGAAAGTCCATTATTAGTAGTACTGACGTCTATTCAATTGGCATTCATGTTCGGAACACCGCTCTTTATTTTTATCTCGGAGTTCGTCATTGCTTATTCCTATCCAGATCATTTACCCAAAAAATTTTACGAAAAACGTTTTAAGTATATATTTGTCCCATTTCTGTTTATAGGCATTCTAGATGCAGCGCTTCATTCGATTGGAACGAATAGTGGTGAATTTGAAAAAAAGGTTATTTTAAATTTATTCGAAGGCGATTTTCATGGTTATTTTATCGTCATCATTTTTCAGTTTTATTTTTTACATCCATTGTTTGTCAAGTATATTGTATCGAAATATCCAACCTATAAAGTCATCATAACTGCTTTTCTAATTAATTTTGGTTACTTAGCCTTTTTTAATTTTTTGGATCCATACGAGTATTTTTATTATTTTCCATATGCAGAACTGGAGTGGAGCGTTTTAAATAAGATGCCGTTTCCTGCATGGCTAGCTTATTTTGTAACAGCCTACTATTGCGGAAGAAATTATGAAGTTTTCCTAAAATTATTACAGCGTTTTCGTTATCAACTATTCGTTGTATACCTATGCACACTAAGTTTTTTACTAGCTATTCAGTTCTTGGGCTTTATCACTGAGATTCACTCAAAGAGAATAGATGTCATTCTGTATACTTTGAGTGTCGCTTTCTTGTTATTTTATATAGCAAGTAAAATGCAGAGAACGCCAAGTTTTGTAATTTTTATTAGTCGTTATTCCTTTGGTATTTATTTGTTACACCCATTATTTAATATCTTGGTTAAAAGTTTTTTATCGAACTATGCAGAAAAATTAAGTACTTTTTCTGTTGTCTTTATTTCATTTTTTTTCAGTACGATTAGTTCCATTTTCGTGACATATCTATTGAACAAATGGAAATTCGGTGCTTACTTAGTAGGGCAGGTACATTTAGATGAAAAATTAAGTGCTAGCAATGCGAAACAAGTACTCAATCACCGGTCATGAAACCTACTGTTGGATGACCGGTAAGGGATGATTGACGGAAACGATAAGTATCAGCAGTTTGTGTAAAACGTGAACGATTTATGGTTTGCGTTTTATTTTGCGATTGACGAAGAAATAATGGTAAACTAAAGATTGTTATTTATAGAAAGAGTGGTTTTGCAAAATGAAAGTGCTATTTATTGGAGATATTGTCGGCTCAATTGGTCGTGATGCAGTGGAAAAATATTTGCCACGTTTAAAGAAAAAATATAACCTAGACGTTGTCATTGCGAATGGTGAAAATGCAGCAGCAGGGCGTGGAATTACACGTTCTATTTATAATGACCTTTTACAAATGGGTGTAGATGTCATTACGATGGGCAACCATACTTGGGACAACAAGGATATTTTTGATTTTATTGATGATGCGGATTATTTAATTCGTCCAGCGAATTTTTCAAGTGATGCTCCAGGTAAGGGTATGGTACAAATTTCAAAAAATGGTGTCACATTATCGGTTATTAATTTACATGGTCGAGTGTTTTTGCCACCACATGAGGACCCTTTTGCAATGGCGGAGGAATTGATTGAAGAAGCGCGTAAAACGTCTCCGTTAGTATTTGTGGATTTTCATGCTGAAGCGACAAGTGAAAAAATTGCACTTGGTTGGCATTTAGATGGTAAGGCTTCAGCGGTTGTTGGGACACATACACATGTACAGACTGCAGATGCGCGCATTTATCCGAATGGGACAGCCTATATTACTGACGTCGGAATGACAGGACCTTATGATGAAATTTTAGGGATGACGAAGGACAGTGTTATTTACAAATTCCAGACAAATATGCCAGCTCGCTTTGAAGTACCAAAAAGAGGGCGCGAAGTGTTAAGCGGCTTTTTTGTTGAAATTGATGACAAATCAGGAAAAGCTGTGCACTGCGAAAGAATTTATATAAATGAAGATTATCCGTTCAAAGGATAATGTAAACAGCTACTGTGTAAAAAAACACAGTAGTTTCAGACTGTCGACAAAAGGCTGGGACAAAAGAGAAAAAGTGTTAGATTGACTGCTGTCGATCTAACACTTTTTTGCTGTAAGCGTTGATGTCTTTACTTAATTAATTGTAAACGCTCAAAATTTTTTGAGTTTGTCTACAGCCTACAATTCCAATGTAAAAAAACACAGGAGTTTTTTTATGTGTTAAAGCACTAATTACTTGATAAATGCGTGGCGAGTGCAAGTGGAATGCACTTTAAAATAAGATGAAATGAGTAAACGGCATAATAAAATTTAATGAATTTGGATTGTTTGCAATATATCGGAATTGAAAATAGTCTATTTTCGTTTTCACGAGCATAAAATGACCTACGGACAATAACTTGAGGACCAAAAAGGGGGACATGAGTTATTGAGCGTAAACACTATTCGCGAAACGGGGAGGAATAATTGTGGATTCATTAAAAGTATCGTCACGCTCTAATCCAAATTCAGTTGCAGGTGCATTAGTCGCGGTAATCAGAGAAAAAGGGCAAGCAGAAATGCAGGCAGTTGGGGCGGGTGCACTTAACCAAGCCGTGAAAGCAGTGGCCATTGCACGCGGATTTGTAGCGCCAAGTGGCACAGATTTGATATGCGCACCGGCGTTTGCCGATATTTTAATTGCTGGTGAGGAACGTACAGCCTTAAAATTGTTAGTAGAAAAACGTGTTCGATAATAAAGTGAACCTTTAATCGGTGGGGGATTCTTTATCCCCACCGATTATTTAGGAACTTAGGGCGAAGCGACGGCAATAACTACAAAGCCTAAGTAATCAACTTCCTGTTAACTTGAACCGATCAGGACTTAACCCGTGCTGACACTCTCATGTTAGATGAAAGACGGCAGCCTTCGGTAGTTCCCGATAAAAAATGAAGAGAAATGCCTTGCACATTTATTGTGCGAGGCATTTTTTTGTTACATAGTTCTTACAATCTGGGGCAACTTCTGTTTTCAAGTCTACGATAACGCTCAAAACGGGCATTTATCGCTCTGGTAACCGAACGTAAAACGCCAGCAATCCTGATAGCCCAATAGAAGTTTAGCTCCTCTTCATTTATTGGTAAGAAAAATTAGTATTTTGTACTTGATTCCAGTAAGTTAATTTTTTATACTTAATTGGTCTGAAAATTACGATTTTTTGAACGGCATTTTCGGTCAAAGGTCTGAATTTCCGCTAAATCGTGGAATAACAATAGTGCAGACCGTGTCTTCGTGTTAAACTTATGAAGGAAAAAATAATAGTACACATTGGATTTAAGGAGTTGTTGATATGTTACATCAGCTTTCATGGAAAGTCGGTGGGCAACAGGGTGAAGGGATTGAGAGTACAGGTGAGATTTTCTCAATGGCAATGAATCGTTTAGGATATTTCCTATACGGTTATCGTCACTTCTCTTCTCGAATTAAAGGTGGCCATACGAATAATAAAATTACAGTTCGTCCAACAGAAGTACGTTCTATTGCGGATGATTTAGATATTTTAGTTGCCTTCGACCAAGAAACAATCGACGTCAATTATAAAGAGTTAACAGAAAATGGTGTTATTTTAGCTGATGCAAAGTTTGAACCAGTAAAACCTGAAGATTCCAAGGCGCCGTTATTCGCAGTACCATTCACAGAAGTAGCGGCGGAGCTTGGCACAACATTAATGAAGAACATGGTAGCAATTGGAGCAACAGCTTCCCTTCTTAACTTAGAAGATGCTGTCTTCCAAAATGTTGTGGATGATATTTTCGGTAAAAAAGGTGAAGAAGTTGTACAAAAAAACATGGAAGCTATTGCACGCGGCCATAAAATGATGGATGAGCTTATAGGTGATCGCGCGGGCGAATGGGCATTAGCGCCTGCAGACGGCAAACGCCGTATGTTCATGATTGGTAATGATGCAGTTGCACTAGGTGCACTTGCAGCTGGGACACGCTTCATGGCGGCATACCCAATTACACCCGCTTCTGAAATTATGGAATACCTCATTAAAAAATTACCGAAATTTGGTGGTGCGGTTATCCAAACAGAAGATGAAATTGCAGCAGCAACAATGGCTATTGGGTCAAACTTTGGTGGTGTTCGTGCATTCACTGCATCAGCAGGTCCGGGTCTTTCATTGATGATGGAAGCAATCGGACTTTCGGGTATGACGGAGCAACCACTTGTTATTATCGATACACAACGTGGTGGTCCATCGACAGGTCTACCAACAAAACAAGAGCAATCAGATTTAATGGCGATGCTTTATGGTACACATGGTGAGATTCCGAAAGTAGTTATCGCCCCTTCAACAATGCAGGAGGCGTTCTTTGACACAATCCAAGCATTCAATATTGCTGAAGAATTGCAATTACCGGTTATTTTAATGACAGATTTACAGTTATCACTTGGTAAACAAACTGCGGAACCATTTGATTACAATAAAATTGAAATTCGTCGCGGTAAAATTGTTACGGAAGAGCTTGAAGAAGCAGTAGATAAAGCCTACTTTAAACGTTATGAAAACACAGAAGATGGTATATCACCGCGTGTCTTACCAGGTCAGTTAAATGGTATTCACCATGTAACAGGTGTAGAGCATGATGAAACAGGTAAGCCGTCTGAGGCGACGGGTAACCGTCGTACACAAATGGATAAACGTTTCCGTAAGCTTGAGGCACTAAACTTTGATACACCTGTTTATAAAAATGCGCCGCATGATGAAGCAGATATACTACTGGTTGGCTTTAACTCAACACGTGGTGCTATTGAAGAAGTACAAGAGCGTCTCAATGCACAAGGTATGAAAGTAAACCATGCACATATGCGCTTAATTCACCCATTCCCATCTGCGGATATGGCACCTCTTGTAACGAAAGCGAAAAAAGTGATTGTTGTAGAAAACAACTACACAGGTCAATTAGCAAATATCATAAAAATGAATATTGGCGGGCACGATAAAATTGAGACCATCACAAAATATGATGGTACACCGTTCTTGCCAGGTGAATTAGAAAATAAAGTGAAGGAGCTGACTCGCTAATGGCAACATTTAAGGATTTTCGTAATTCAGTAAAACCAAACTGGTGCCCTGGCTGTGGTGACTTCTCGGTACAAGCCGCAATACAACGTGCAGCTGCTAATGTGGGCATCGAACCAAACGAGCTTGCTGTGATTTCTGGGATAGGCTGTTCAGGTCGTATTTCAGGTTATATAAATTCATATGGTTTCCATGGAATCCATGGTCGTGCACTACCGATTGCCCAAGGCTTAAAAATGGCTAATCGTGACTTAAACGTTATCGCATCTGGTGGTGATGGAGACGGCTTTGCCATCGGGATGGGGCATACAATTCACGCAATCCGTCGTAACATTGACATCACATACGTTGTAATGGATAACCAAATTTACGGTTTAACAAAAGGGCAAACATCACCACGTTCTGCTGCTGGATTTATCACAAAATCTACACCAGGTGGTGCAATTGAGCCTTCGTTAAAACCATTAGAGGTAGCTTTAACAAGTGGTGCAACATTTGTGGCACAAGGTTTCTCTACTGATATTAAAGAATTGACAGCTCTAATTGAAGCGGGTATTAACCATAAAGGTTTCTCATTCATCAACGTATTCTCACCTTGTGTAACATACAACAAAGTGAACACTTATGATTGGTTTAAAGAGAATTTAACAAAGCTTGCAGATATTGAAGGCTACGACAATTCAGATCGCAGCATGGCAATGCGTACAGTAATGGAAAATGAAGGACTTGTTACAGGTATTATCTATCAAGATACAAAAACAGCTTCTTACCAAGAGAAAGTCCCTGGCTACTCTGAACTTCCTCTTACAGATATCGACATTAAAATGAGCGAAAATCAATTTAATGAATTAGTCAATGAATTTATGTAACTAAAAATTGATTTAAATGCCTTAATAGTAAAATAATTGAATCGAACTGTAGGCAAACTTGTAAAAATCGAGTTTGCCTATGGTTTTTTTGTATGAGTTCAAAAAAGCTACTCGTTTGTCGAGCACGACGATCGCGCCTATGTGCCAAGCATCTACTTGCTATAAAGGGAAGGCACGCTCTGCTCTTTTGATTGAAGTGGAGGCTGGGCGACTAATTTTGCTCATATCAAGTTGCGAGTTCATATTAAAAGTTAAATCCTTATAAAATCCTTATAATCATTTTTTACAATGAAGTCATCGAAAGGATGATGACTTACTATGGAAGATATTATTTTACAAACAGAAAATCTTTGTAAAAGCTTTAAAGGACAGAAGATTGTGGAAAATCTATCTTTGACCATTCCAAGAAACTCCGTTTATGGATTACTAGGGCCAAATGGAGCGGGGAAATCAACGACGTTAAAAATGATTTCAGGCATGCTGCGTCCAAATTCAGGGACAATACTATTTAATGGACATGGCTGGCGTCGAACAGATTTAATAGATATTGGTGTATTGATTGAAACGCCACCGCTTTACGACAACTTAACTGCACGAGAGAATCTCAAGGTCCGAACAATTGCCCTTGGATTGCCGCAAAGCCGTATAGATGAAGTTCTTAAGATAGTTGACTTAACCAATACAGGTAAAAAACGTACCGGGCAGTTTTCTTTAGGGATGAAACAGCGTTTAGGCATAGCCATTGCACTGCTAAATTATCCAAAACTCCTAATTCTTGATGAGCCAACAAATGGTCTTGACCCCATCGGAATTCAAGAACTACGGAAATTGATTCGTTCTTTTCCTGAGCAAGGTATCACCGTTATCTTGTCGAGCCATATCTTGTCAGAAGTAGAACAAGTTGTCGATGAAATTGGCATTATTGCTGGAGGAGTATTAGGATATCAGGGGATTGCACCGCAAGGTCAAGAATTAGAATCACTATTTATGCAGGTAGTCGCCGCGAACAGAAAGGCGGGACAATAAAATGTTACCTCATGTTATGAAAGCTGAAAGATTAAAATGGAAAAGGACTTTTATTCCAAAATTAGTCTGGCTTACCCCAATTGTTACGTTGCTTCTTAGTGCAGGTTTAATGGGAGGTAATTTTTTTCAAACAGGCGCTTATAATTGGTGGTATACAATGCTCTTACCCGGTGCACTAACGATATGTTGTGCATTGACAGTGGAAAAAGATTCAAAATTGAAATATCATAGTATTCTCGCTATGCCAATTGATATGAAAACGATTTGGCTAGGCAAAATTCTTACATGTAGCGCCTGGCTGTTACTAATCACAGTTGTTTTCTTAATCGGTATTACTGCTGGAGGAATGACGCTTTTTGGCAATAGTATATCCATTGGAAACAGCCTAACAGGAAGTTTTTTAATTTTCGTGACGTTTTTATGGCAAATTCCCTTATGTTTGTTCCTAGCTGCGAAATGCGGAACTTATATGGCAATTTTATTAAATTTAGTTGGCAATATTGTTGGGGTTGCCGCATTAGCAGATGGAGGGCTTTGGTTTACCTTCCCTTATGCAATTACAGCGCGTTTATTGTGTCCAACACTTCATATTTTGCCTAATGGACTACCCGTTCAGGATGGTAGTGAACTATTGAGTACGGGCGTTATCGTACCAGGCGTAACAATTGCGTTAATATGGTTTGCACTTTTGACCTTCTTTACCGCAAGATGGTTTAAGCGAAGAGAGGCGAAATAGCAGCATGGTATTTTTCCGATTACTGAACGCGGAGTTTCTTAAATCAAAAAGGACGCCATTTTTGCTAATGCATCTACTTGTCCCTATCATTATTTCAGGGCTGTTTTTAGCATATTATTCCTATTCTCCATGGGATTTCAATGGGAAGGTAACTGCTTTTTATCAAGCATTAGCGTGCGGGCTTCCCATTATTATTGGATTAGTTTGTGCCATGTCTGCAGAACAGGAAGCATCAGCAGGCCATTTTCAGCTAATGTTAACTGCGACTAGCATAAAAATATTAGCATTTGTAAGCAAATTGCTGCACTTACTTTTATTCAGCTTTGCCTCAATAATGTTCTCTATTTTAGTTTTTAGTTTTGGCTTTATTGAAATCTTACATGAAGACCGATTTGATGTTCAGTTTTATGTGATAGGCGCGTGTATTTTATTCGGAAGTTATGTATTTTTATATATTTTACATCTTTTTATAAGCCTTCGTTTTGGTAAAGGTGCCTCAATTGGCCTAGGTATTGTGGAAGCACTTTTGGTCGCTTTACTGCTGACAGGTCTAGGTGATGGCATTTGGTCATTTATTCCTTATGGTTGGGGTGGTCATTTCATTTCTCTTTGGGCACTCTACGAGAGTGGTGTGGAGCTATCAGTCGTGCATACGGGATTACAAGTTGGTATGATTACATGTATTAGTGCAACATTGCTGGCATTTATATGGGTTTGTTTATGGTTTTGGCGTTGGGAAGGAAGAAAGTCAGAGGGTTAGAATAAAGAATGTTGAGGTACGGTGTATGGCAAAAGTGTTAGCAGTGGATGATGAGGCAGATATATTAGTGTTGATAAAAAATGCCTTAATAAAAGATAATCACCTTGTGACTGTTGTATCTGATGCAGCAGAAGTATGTAAAATAGATCTTGGTAATTTCGATTTAATATTACTAGATGTGATGATGCCGACTATAGACGGGTTCACTTTGTGTAGGCAAATTCGTCCTGCTGTAGATTGCCCTATACTTTTTTTAACAGCTAAAACGTTAGAGGAAGATCTTATGTATGGTCTCGGACTTGGGGCAGACGACTATCTTGTAAAACCTTTTGGCATCGGAGAGCTACGTGCAAGAGTGAATGCCCATTTGAGACGCGAAAAACGAGGTAGACGGAGCATTCTATATATGGATGAGGTTCACTTCAATTTATCAGGCAAAGAGTTATATGTAAGTGAAGAGAAGGTAACTCTCACAAAAAGTGAATATGAGATTTGTGAGTTTCTCGCGCATAATCGTGGTCAGGTTTTTACGAAGGAAAAAATCTACGAAACTATTTTTGGTTTTGATGGGAAAAGTGACAGCATGGCTATTACGGAGCATATAAAAAATATTCGCGCTAAGCTACATGCCTTTGACGTTGATGTAATTGACACGGTTTGGGGGATTGGCTATAAATGGAGACTATAAGGCCAAGTAAAGGAACACGCCTTCATTCATTTTTTTCTTCGATATCTACTTTCCTTCAGTATCGGTACAATATTATTTGTGGCTATACTGATTGGTTTATTTCTATTAGCCTTTTCTACTAATATTATTTTGCCAGCAAATTATGCTGAATCTCAGATTTCTTACACTAAAAATCGCATTGCTTCAAGTGATACAGTAACTGCTGATATGATACCTGATCTAGTAGACTACGCTGTCTATTCTAAACAAGGTACATTTATTTCAGGTAATCTTTCAGCAAAGGAAGCCATCCATGCTTGGGACTTCATGCAAAAGGGAGAAAACAAGGGTGGTTCCCAATTTTACACGTTTATACAGCGTGAAAATGAGGTTTGTATATTGCGCTATTATTTAGTACCGCAATATCGCTCCACTATATTAAGAGAGTACTTGCCAAATCCACAACTGTTGATGTTCCTGATATTTATAGTTGGCATTTTTGCTCAAGCGACAGTGCTTGCTATCCACTTTGGGAGACGTTTGAAGAAAAAAATGATGGGTTTACAAGATGCTATAAAAAAAATACAACATCAGAATTTAGATTTCACCATAGCTCCATCTGGAATACGTGAAATCGATGACATTGCTTCTTCATTTGGGCACATGAAAGATGCACTGCATAGTTCATTAAAGCAGCAATGGGAGTTAGAGCAATCCCGTAGAGAACAGATTACTGCCCTTGCTCATGACATCAAAACGCCATTAACGATTATTCGCGGGAATGCTGAGTTGTTACAAGACACACAACAGGACGCTACGCAACGCGCATATAATGACTATATATTGAAAAATACCATTGTCATTGAACATTTCACAAAAGAACTGATGGATTTATCTAAAATGGAGAAAATTACAGTGCATGAAAAAACAGCTATTATAACAGAGGCTTTTCTTGCAGATGTGGAGAATCAAATGAAGGCTCTTTCTTGTGAGAAAAGTCTTCAGGTGTGTATGCGCAAAGAAAAGCTACCAGAGTTTATTGCGATTAATAAAGAATCCTTTTATCGGGCTATTTTAAACGTCATTGTCAATGCGGTGGAGTATACCCCTTTTAATGGGAAAGTTACTTTATCTGTTCAAGGAACCTCTGATGCTGTTCGATTTATCGTTACAGACAATGGCCATGGTTTCTCCCCAAAAGATGTGAAAGAGGCGACAAAGCAATTTTATCGAGGCGATTCCAGTAGAAATACCGGTAATCATCATGGTATGGGACTTTACATTGCTCAATCGATTGTACAAAACCATGGAGGTACTTTGCTAATTGCTAATGATATTGCAACCGGTGGAGGAAAAGTAACATTAACTATTCCATTTCGTAATCATGAAAAAAGACAATAGAAAGTAAGTAAACAAGAGATGATTTTGCTACATAGTTAGCAATCATCTTTTTTTATTGTCTAAGTAAAAGAGGGGATGTCAGGGCAATAATATGTTAAAAAATGCTACAATAAAAGAAAAAAGAAGAGGCGATGTACGTGGATAACGTCATTGATTTTATTGCAAAGAAAAAGGAACGTGAAGAAAGGCAGCGTGCACAGGATTTAGAGCACTACGTTGCATGTCATTGTAAGCTTCATCAGCCTGAAAATATTGATGCTTTGGTAGAAGGAAAAGTACTAGAGGTGAAAGATCATACATTATTTTTAGGCTTTCTTTCCATTTTAAAGGATGAAGAAATTGAACCACTTGAGATTTTTCAGGATGTTTTTACATTTGAGCCTGCCCATTTTGAAATGGACTACAATATGAAATGGTGGTCGGTTGTGCAGTTAGCTTTTACATTTTTATCAATTCTAAAGGAAAATGAACCGCATACATATGCAAATTTCCTTGGTTTGTCTGAATAATCTAGGGTGTGTGCACGTTTGAAGCACTGTACAAACGTGCGCATACAAAACTAGATTCCACTAAATACGCCAATTATAAGAAAACATGAGCTTTACAATTCCCCTAATTATCAAACATTCTTCATAGAGTTTAATAAATCCTCAAAAATTTTTACCGAATATTTTTAAGCGCTCCATACTTGCTTAATGTTTGTTTTATAAGATTACTGTTGTAAGCAAATAAAAATAAACATAAACAAATGGAGGGTTCATCATGGCAATTCAAAAATTGTGGAAGAAAAGTCTAATCGGTGTATTAGCGATTTCAATGTTGGCTGCTTGTTCTAATAGTACATCTAACTCGCATGACGTAAACAGTGATTTGACGCTTGACGAAATTACTGAAAAAGCGAAAGAAGAAGGTACTGTAAACTCTGTCGGGATGCCTGATACATGGGCGAACTGGGTGGAGACATGGCAAGAGCTGGATGCGGAATATAGTCTGAAGCACAAAGATACAGACATGTCGAGTGCAGAAGAGCTCGCTAAGTTTGAAGCAGAAAAAGAAGATGCCACAGCGGATATTGGCGACGTAGGGATTGCATTTGGACCAATTGCGAAAGATAAGGGCTTAACATTACCGTATAAAACATCTTATTGGGATGATATTCCACAGTGGGCGAAAGATGATGAAGGACATTGGATTGTTGGCTATACAGGAACAATTTCATTTTTAACAGATACAAATAATGTGAAAAACGCCCCAACATCTTGGGCGGACATTAAAAATGGCGATTATACTGTCAGTATTGGTGATGCCTTAACAGCGAACCAAGCGCAATTTGCGATTTTGGCAGCTGCAATGGCTTTCGGTGGTGATGAATCGAATATTCAACCTGGTATTGACTTCTTTGCGGAATTAGCTAAACAGGGGCGTTTACAAGGAGATCCTTCTGTAGCCAATTTAGAAAAAGGTGAAATTGATGTAGCCATCCTATGGGACTTTAATGCGTTGGGCTATCGTCACCAAATTGATGAAGACCGTTTTAATGTTGTTGTTCCGTCTGAGGGTTCCGTGACATCAGGCTATGCGACGGTTATCAATAAGTATGCGAAAAACCCACATGCCGCTATGTTAACACGAGAATATATTTTATCGGACGCAGGACAGGAAAACTTAGCGAAGGGTTATGCACGCCCAATTCGTGACAATGTTGAATTATCTCAAGATGTGAAGGCTTTATTACTGCCAGCGGAAATGTATAAAAAGGCGCAGCCAGTAAAAGATCAAAAGCAATGGGAAGAAACAACGAAGCAAATTCCACAAATTTATCAAGAGCAGGTTTTAATTCATGCAAAATAATAAAGTTGTCCTTATTGTCGTAGATGCACTTCGATTTGATACGGCCTGTTCACATATGGGATTCATGCAACATTTAATCGAACGCAAAATTGCCGCAAGATATGAGGTTTGTTCAGAGGTGCCATCATTATCGCGACCATTATACGAAACCATTTTAACGGGTACACCGCCTATCGTGCACGGTGTCACAAGCAATATGACGGTGCGTTTATCCACGCAAAATAGTTTATTTCATTTGGCTAAATCCAACGGTTTAACTACTGCAGCCGCTGCTTATTATTGGGTAAGTGAATTATATAATCGTGCACCATTTATGCATATGGAGGATAGATTGCAGTTCAATACGCAGCTTCCGATTGAAAATGGAATGTTCTACTTTGAGGATCACTATCCAGATAGCCATTTATTTGCGGATGCAGCATGGTTAATGGATCAAAAGCAACCAGATTTCTTATATATTCATCCGATGAATGTGGATGATGACGGGCATAAATTTACGGCAGATTCACCACAGTACCGTAACCGTGTGTTAGCCGTTGATGCACTGCTATCCTTGTTTATTCCAAAATGTTTGGCACAAGGTTACGAGATTATTGTCACAGCGGATCATGGGATGACAAGTGATGGTAACCATGGTGGTACAACTATAGAGGATCGTCATGTACCGATGTTTGTCGTTTCAAAGTATGTAAAAGCTGGTATAAAAAATGGAATTGTGTCGCAATTGCAAGTCGCATCACTGTGCTGTTATTTATTGAATATTGAACCCTCGGAGGAGATGGTTCCTCTCTTATTAGAGGGCGTGCATGCATTAAAAGAGGCCTAATGAATGCCTATATTCTACTTTACTAACAGAAAGAAGTGGTCGAAGTGATCTCGAAACGGCAAGTATTTGCCTGGCTCGTCCCTTTCCTATTACTTGTGCTGTTATTCTTTTTAGTGCCATTACTGTATATGGTCATCACGAGCTTTAGTAATAGTGAAGGCTTTACGTTTAAACATTATCAATCTGTCTTAACAAATGACTATATACGACAAGGCTTTAAAAATAGTATTACATTATCAGCGATCTCCGCCGTGATTGCATTGATTGTGACATTGTTTGCAGTCTATGCCGTCATGCGCTTTTCGGAGCCAGTTCGAGAGAAGATTCTAATTTTGACAAACTTAACGTCCAATTTTTCAGGCATTCCATTAGCCTTTGCTTTCATTGTGTTGCTGGGTAACAGTGGGTTATTTACTTTGCTTTTTGAAAAATGGGAGATTGGTGCATTATCGTCATTTTCTCTGTATAGCTGGAGTGGCTTACTACTGATTTATATTTATTTTCAGTTGCCATTAGCGTTGATGTTGTTGTATCCAATTTATGATGGAATACAACAACAATGGAAGGAAGCGGCTGCACTTCTTGGTGCATCTACATGGCAATTTTGGGTGAAAATTGGCATCCCAGTCATGCTACCAGGTATAGTTGGAACATTTAGTGTGTTGTTTGCCAATGCGATGGGCGCATATGCGTCAGCTTATGCATTAACCAGCAGTAATTACAATTTGGTTGCAATACGTATCGGTGCGCTTATTAAGGGAGATATATTTGCCCAGCCAGAACTTGCAAGTGCGATTGCGGTGTTACTAGCCGTAACGATGGTAATGGCGATGCTATTAAGTGAATGGAGCATCAAAAAGACAAGGGGGAAATTATAATGAAAAAGAGAGGCTTTGCTGATTTCTTTTTCCTCCTTTTCGTTTTGTATCTAGTATTACCGATTGTTGCAACGACCCTATACGCCTTTTCTGCTAAATGGAATAAATCGATTTTACCAGAGGGGCTGACGTTCAAGTGGCTTGCAACTTTATTCCAAGATGCACAATTTATCGAAGCGTTTGGACGCTCTGTTTTATTATCAGGGGGAGCGGTAGTAGTAGCAATGTTAGTTATTGTTCCAGCGATATTTATCATTGTTTTGTATTTTCCGAAGTATGAAAAATGGATTCAAGTGGCAGTTGTCATGGTGTATTCCTTCCCAGGGGTTATTTTAGCAGTAGGGTTAATTCGCGTTTATTCCAAAGTAGGTGTACCAATGATCTTAGTTGTGGTGGGTGCCTATGTTATTGGTATTCTGCCATATATTTATCAAGGCACACGCAATAGTCTGCGTAATGTAGACGCAAGGCAACTTTTAGATGCAGCGCAATTACTTGGCGCCTCTAAAATGCAGGCTTTTATGAAAATACTTTTACCAACTGTCTATCCAGGCCTATTTGCGGGTGCATTATTATCATTTTCAGTGCTATTTGGTGAGTTTGTCCTCATTAATTTAGTCGTAGGTTCACGCTTTGAAACTGTGCAAATTTATTTAATGAAAAAACTAAGTGCAAGTGGACACATTGCAAGTGCTGTTGTCTTTATTTATCTCGTTCTTATGGGCTTATTAACGTTTGTTATCGCACTGTTAACAAAACGATCGAAAGGTGCTACAAATATATGAGCTATATTGTCATTGAAGGGCTTCATAAAAAGTATGGCCATTCAACAGTTTTATCCAATATTAATATGAGGATTGAACAAGGGGAATTTATTACTCTTTTAGGGCCAAGTGGCTGTGGGAAAAGTACGATTTTACGCATTGTAGCGGGTTTAACAGATGCATCTGCGGGTTGTATTAAAATTGAAGGAAAAGACATGCATGGTATTCAGCCGAAAGACCGCCAAGTCGGGATGGTTTTTCAATCGTACGCGCTATTTCCGAATATGACCGTCAAAGAAAATATAGCGTTCGGTTTGCACATGCAAAAAGTGAATAATGCTGAAATTGAACAACGTGTGCAAGAGATGCTGGCCATTGTCCATTTAACGGAAAAAGCAAATGCCTTTCCAAAAGAATTGTCTGGCGGACAGCAGCAACGAGTTGCTTTGGCACGAGCTTTAATTGTGCGTCCAAAGGTATTGCTTTTAGATGAACCACTTAGCGCACTAGATGCACAAATCCGTAAAAAATTGCAAGAAGATTTACGAGCAATTCAACGAAAACTTGATATGACGATGATTTTAGTGACACATGACCAGGAGGAGGCAATGGCTGTTTCTGACAAAATATTTGTCATGAGTAATGGGGAAATTGCGCAGAGTGGAACACCAACTGCCATTTATACAAAACCGGAAAGTGAATTTATTGCTAATTTTATTGGGCATTATAATGTCTTTACACGCCAAGTGCTTGAGAAAATGATTGGTCGCACCTTGCCGGGAGATGGTTTGAAATTTGCTATTCGTCCAGAGGCCATTCATGCACAAGCAATGGAAGGGGACGTTCGTCTATCGGGCGTAGTGAAGCAGTCGTTAATTACTGGCAATGTCATTCGAACAACCTTTGAGGGTGAATGCATGTTTACAACGGAGCAATTACATCAACGAGGACAAATGTTTGAAGTGGGCAAAAAATATGAGTGCTATGTGGCAAAGGAAGATGTGATTGCTTTATCATGACGTATGCAAAAATTGAACGATTTGATTATATTTTGAGGCAACTAAAAGTGGATGGGAAAATAATTGTCGTGAACATTGCAGAGGCACTTCAAGTAGCGCCAGAAACCATTCGTCGGGATTTGGATGAGCTAGAGGAACAGCATTTAGTAACGCGGGTGCATGGAGGAGCAGTGCAATATACGAGCGTCAGAACAGAACCGGCGTTTTTACGTAAGCTTCAAATGCAAAAAGAGGCGAAGTGTAACATAGCTCGTCTAGCTGCGAGGCGTATATGTGATGGGGATACGATTGCTATTGATACGGGCACAACGACTGTACATATTGCAGATTATTTAATGGCGATTGAAGATATTACCGTCGTCACAAATTCCATAGCTGCTGCTGCGCAATTCAATCTTGCTATTGAAGAGAGACGTATGACGGGCAAAGTGATTTTGCTTGGTGGGACGACCAATCCAAGACAATCCTCTGTCACAGGTGCCATGACATTGGAGTGGTTGGGCAATATGAATTTTGACAAAGCCTTTTTATCTTGTGGCAGCATTAAGGATGGTACTGTCTATGATTATGATCTGGATGAATCGCTCATTTCAAAAAGGATGCTTGAAAATAGCAAAACGACCATTTTATTAACCGATGCTACAAAAATCAATGGTCAATCATTTTATCAAATTTGTCACTTGGCTGATTGTACAGAAATAATTTGTGAGGTGGCATGCCCAGAAGGATGGCAAGCATACGAAGAAATGTGGACGATAGTTAATGGAGGGGAAAGCTGATGACAATTGATTATCATGTGCATGTAGAGGAAGGACCTTATTCATTTCGTTGGTTAGCACGTACTTCTCAGGCCTTGGCATTTTTTGATGAAGCTGACAGCCCTTCGCAGGGATCGAAATATTCTATCGAGAGGCAAGTACAGGCCTTATCACAGCGTTTGCAAAAGGGTTGTTACAGCGAAGACTGGCTCGATCTATATTTGCATCAGGCAAAGCAATTAGGGTTACGAGAAGTTGGTATTGTCGACCACTTGTATCGATTTAAAGAGACGCGTGCTTATTTTGAACGCTATATGCAATTGGATGAAAGTGCGGAAATTGGTAACATGCAACGTTTCTGGCTAGATAGTGTCATGACAGAACGGATGGGTGATTTTGTATCAGCCATTACCAATGCAAAGGAAAAATGGCAGGGGCAGGGCATAGCATTGAAACTTGGCATAGAGGCGGATTATTTTGTAGGTGGTGAGGAAGAACTAGCGTCATTACTACAAGGGTACCCATGGGATTATGTAATTGGTTCTGTGCACTTTGTGGAAGGCTGGGGCTTTGATAATCCGCAAACGCAGTATATATTCGAGAAAATGGATGCAGAGGCATTGCGGGAGAAGTATGCACAATTTTTTTCTACGGTAGAGAAGATGATACACTCGAGGATGTTTGATTTTGTGGCGCATTTAGATAATTTTAAAGTCTTTAACTATCAAATAAAAGATGTGGCTTTTTTATATTCATGGTATGTGCAAATTGCTGATGCGCTTGTCACAACACGAACAGCTACGGAAATTAATGCAGGGTTATATTATCGCTATCCCGTGAAGGAAATGTGCCCAGGTTCTCGTTTCTTACAAGTGTTGGTGGAACAGGGTGTAGAGTTTACAGTTTCCTCAGATGCCCATTTCCCTGATGATATAGGGAAGTATACCTTTGCCAATACAGATGTGCTAAAGGGTCTTGGTGTACACTCCATACTAGGGTTTGATGAGCGTAAAAAGAAATATATAGAACTATAAATGCATTGAAAGGTCACCGTTGATACATGTCTGCGGTGACTTTTTATCGTTAACGGAGAATGACGGATAGAACGATCAAAGTGATGGATAGAATCGATAAAGTGACGGATAGAACTACCAAAGTGGCAGATAGAACGATCAAAATGACAGAAAGTGTATTTAAGTCGAAACCTCGACATTTAGTACGCAAACCTTGTAGGAAGTAGTAATCATTCAGTATAATAGTAAAATGGGAATTCGAATGCACGGATTTCGTTTGAAAGGAGTTACCTGATTGCAATGAATGAGGAACAACGATTAGCCAGTCAACAAGTCAATCAACCGAAAAAAGAAGACAAGCCTGAAAAGGATTATAGTCAATATTTTGAAAAGGTCTTTACAGCACCTTCATTAAAAGATGCTAAAAAACGTGGGAAAGAAGAAATTAAGTACCACAAGGATTTTAATATTGCAGAAGAGTTTGCAGGCATGGGCGAGGGGCGTACGTTTTATATTCGTACATATGGCTGCCAAATGAATGAGCACGATACTGAAGTTATGGCCGGGATATTTATGCAACTTGGCTATACAGCAACAGAAATGATTGAGGAAGCAGATGTTGTGTTGCTAAATACATGCGCAATTCGTGAAAATGCGGAGAACAAAGTATTTGGCGAACTTGGTTTCCTGTTAAAATATAAACGTAAAAATCCAGAAATGCTCATCGGTGTATGTGGCTGTATGTCACAGGAAGAGTCTGTGGTAAACAAAATATTAAAAACGTATCCACACGTCGATATGGTATTCGGAACACATAATATTCACCGACTGCCGAATATTTTAAAAGAAGCCTATATGTCGAAGGAATTGGTCATTGAAGTTTGGTCAAAAGAGGGTGACGTTATTGAAAACCTGCCTAAAAAACGTCTTGGTTCCATTAAGGCTTGGGTCAATATTATGTACGGCTGTGATAAGTTTTGTACGTATTGTATCGTACCGTATACGCGTGGTAAGGAACGTAGTCGCCGACCGGAGGAAATCATTGCCGAAGTGCGAGAGCTAGCGGCTTCGGGCTATAAAGAAATCATGCTACTTGGACAGAATGTCAATGCGTACGGCAAAGATTTTGAGGACATTGAATACCGACTGGGTGATTTAATGGATGAATTAAGAAAAATCGATATTCCGCGTATTCGTTTTACAACGAGTCACCCACGCGACTTTGATGATCATTTAATTGAGGTACTTGCAAAGGGTGGAAACCTCGTTGAGCATATTCATTTGCCAGTGCAATCAGGTTCAAATGAAGTATTAAAAATAATGGCCCGCAAATATACACGGGAACATTTCCTTGGCTTGGTGGATAGAATTAAAGCGGCTATCCCAGGGGTAACATTGACAACTGATATTATTGTTGGTTATCCAAACGAAACAGAGGAGCAATTCGAAGAGACGCTGTCTTTATATCGTGAAGTCGGCTTCGACATGGCGTTTACGTATATTTATTCTCCTCGTGAGGGTACGCCAGCAGCGAAGATGATTGATAATGTTCCAGAAGATGTGAAAAAACAACGTCTTCATCGTTTAAATGCGGTTGTACAAGAGTATTCTAGAAAAGCTTTGGAAGGTTTAGAAGGCGAGATTGTTGAAGTGTTAGTTGAGGGGACGAGTAAACGTCGTGAAGATGTCCTTGCAGGTTACACACGTAAAAATCGCCTCGTGAATGTTAAAGCGCCCGCAGAGCTTATTGGTCAGCTAGTGAAAGTGAAAATAATCGAAGCTACTTCTTATTCATTACGTGGTGAATTTGTGGAAGTAGTAAAAAATGAAAAGGTGGAAGCGTAAATGACAGAAGTATTATATACAAAAGAAGATTTAATTAAGAAATCACATGAAATCGCACACATGATTGCCAATACACCAGAAGTTGAGTTTTTCAAAAAGGCAGAAGCACAAATTAATGAAAATCAACTTGTGCGTGAACGTATTGCTAGTTTAAAGAGCTTGCAAAAACAAGCAGTAAACTTCCAACACTTAGGTAAAGAAAAAGCGCTGAAAATGATTGAAGATAAAATCGCGAAAATCGAAGAAGAAATTAATGCAATCCCAGTTGTTCAACAATTTAAAGATTCACAAGTGGATGTGAATGATTTATTACAATTAGTGTCAAACACAATTGCTAACAATGTAACGAATGAAATTATTCGCTCAACAGGTGGCGATTTACTACGTGGTGAAACAGGCTCATACGTAGCAAATACACAACCTGGTAGCTGCTCATAAATAGATAGAAGTAAAGGCTCGAATGGACTGCATTCGGGCTATTTTTTATCTTGCTAGGGAGCGTAAAAGAGCTTAGGAGATGCTGCTTGAAGCTAAGAGAATATGAACTTTAACAGGAGCTGTCGTTTGCTCGAGAAGTTTTGAGCGTAATTTGGCAACGATACCCGTACGCTGAGAAAGATATAAAGTGATTCGACTGGATTCTATGAAATATGTTCACCCAATGGGCGCTACCTGCATATGATGGAGTGAAAAGAGTCGAAGGAGGAATTGCGCTGAAACGTTTACGACAAATCGTGACGAAAGCAGTAGTTGCCAAGGGGAAGAAGAGAACGGAAGATCGTGTTACATTATGTCCAACAAATAAACCGACGAGTATTCTTGGTTGCTGGGTAATCAATCATACTTGCACAGCAAAAAGAGTCGGTAAATTTGTAGAAGTATCAGGTAAATTTGATGTCAATGTATGGTATGCCTATAGTAATCATTCGAAAACAGCTGTGTTTTCAGAAACGGTTCACTATAAAGACAAAGTAAAGCTACATTACAGAGACGGTGAAGTTAGTGTTAGTGATGATGTACGTGTTCGTGTGATCCAAGAACCAAATTGCATGGAAGCGGTAATTTCTCCATGTGGAGCGAAATTTGAAATAGTAGTCGAACGAGAAATTGTCGTAGAAGTAATGGGTGAAATGACAATTTGTATTAGTGTGCATCCTCTAGATTTCGAAGAAGAATGGAGTTTAAATGATGAAAGTTCATCCTCATCTTCATCTAGCTCCAGTTCAAGTTCAAGTTCGTCGTCTAGCTCAAGCAGTGAAGGAAGGTATGTTTTAGAGTCCTCATCGTTTCCTGATGAGCGTCCAAGATAAAACACAACAAGAAGTTTTTTTGATACATGCGAAATGCTAGCATCTTTACAAAGGTGAAATAGGCGTTTCGCATGTATCTTTTGTTATAATGAAATTATCTATATGGTAAGAGCGAGGGAAAGAAGAAATGACAACTTATACACCAATGATGCAACAATATTTGCAGGTAAAAGAAGATTACAAGGATGCCTTTTTATTTTTTAGATTAGGTGACTTCTACGAGATGTTTTTTGAAGACGCAGTGAACGCCTCACAAATTTTAGAAATTACATTAACAAGTCGAGATGCAGGCGCGAAGGACCGTATTCCAATGTGCGGTGTGCCTCATCATTCGGCTAAAAATTATATTGAAACACTCGTACAAAAAGGTTATAAGGTCGCAATTTGTGAGCAAACGGAAGATCCCAAACAAGCAAAGGGCGTAGTCAGACGTGAAGTGGTACAGCTTATCACACCAGGGACAATTATGGAAGGTAAGGCCCTAGATGGTAAAACAAATCATTTTATTGGTGCAGCGGAGCAATTAGATGCTACTACCTTTGGCTATGCCTATTTAGACTTATCGACGGGTGAAGCAACAGCATCATCTATTGAAGGCGATGGGAAGGCACTATTAATGCAAATGCAGGCATATGGTATTCGAGAGCTTGTTGTAACAGAGAGTCTACAACTTTTATTGGCAGAGCATGCTGTGAATTTAGGAATTGTCTTGTCTGTTGAAGTAGATGAAATGGCATTGGACAAGGTTATGAACTACGTAGATGCAGTACCAGCACAATTACAAGTGGCTTGCTTCCGTTTACTTGCCTATATTGACAAAACACAAATGCGCTCATTATCGCATATTCAAATGTTCACATTTAATGAAATGAAAAATTATTTACGTATTGATTCGAGCTCAAAACGTAATTTAGAGCTGATACAATCGATTCGTGGTGGCGATCAAAAGGGTACATTGCTCTGGTTATTAGATGATACGGTTACAGCAATGGGGGGACGTAAGTTAAAACAATGGATACATCAACCCCTTGCTACACGTTCTGCAATTGAGTCAAGACTTGAAATTGTCACTGATTTATTAGAAGAATATTTTGTGAGAACAGAATTACAAACTGCTCTTAAACAAGTATATGATTTAGAACGTTTGGCGGGTCGAGTGGCATTTGGCAATGTGGGGGGGCGTGATTTGGCACAGCTCCGTGATTCACTACGTCAAGTACCGATGATAATGCAACAACTTTTAGAATCAAGCAAAGACACACTGCAAGATTTAGGAAATGCACTTGATATATGTGCAGACGTCGAGACGTTACTGGCACGTGCTATTACAGATAATCCACCAATTACTATTAAAGAAGGCGATGTCATTCGTGATGGTTACAATGATCGTTTAGATGAACTACGCTACGCATCCCGAAATGGCAAGGACTGGATTGCACAGTTGGAGCAAGAAGAACGTGCAAAAACGGGTATTAAAAACTTGAAAATTGGTTATAACCGGATTTTTGGCTATTATATTGAAATTACAAAATCAAATATTCATTTAGCAGATTTAGCGCGCTATGAACGGAAGCAAACGCTGGCCAACGCTGAGCGCTATATTACGCAAGAGCTGAAGGAAAAAGAAGCACTGATATTAAATGCTGAGGAAGAAAGTTTGACGCTAGAATATAATTTATTCGTGGAAATTCGTGAAGAGTTAAAGGCCTTTATTCCACGTGTACAAGCTTTAGCGGCCAGTATTAGTGAGTTAGATGTCCTCGTTAGCTTTGCGAGCGTGTCAGAGAAATATCGCTTTACGAAGCCGGCGTTTCATGCAGGGCGTTCGCTGGAGATCCTTGAAGGACGTCACCCTGTTGTTGAAAAAATGTTGAATAAGCAAATGTATGTACCAAATGATTGTGTGCTCGAAGAAAATCACAATATGATGCTGATTACTGGACCAAATATGTCTGGTAAAAGTACGTATATGCGTCAGGTAGCACTCATTGTCGTGATGGCGCAAATGGGTTGCTATGTGCCAGCCGAAAAAGCAAGATTGCCTATCACCGATCAAATCTTCACACGTATTGGCGCAGCAGATGATTTAGCAGCAGGTCAATCAACATTTATGGTGGAAATGTTGGAATCACAGCATGCTATCGTGCATGCGACTAAAAATAGCCTTATGCTGTTTGATGAAATCGGTCGTGGGACTTCCACGTATGATGGGATGAGTCTTGCGCAATCGATGATGGAATATATTCACGATAAAATCGGGGCAAATACACTATTTTCAACGCACTATCATGAGTTAACGGCACTTGAAAAGGAGCTTCCTCGTCTGCAAAATGTTCACGTATCTGCCACTGAAAAAAATGGCACGGTTGTCTTTTTACATAAAGTGAAAAATGGAGCTGCCGATAAATCATACGGGATTCACGTGGCACAGCTTGCGCAATTGCCAGAGGAAATTTTAACAAGAGCACAAGTATTGCTCGAAAAATTTGAGGCAGGCAAAGAGGCAGCGGCGCCACAAGTGGTTGCAGAACAGCCAGTGCAGATGTCGTTATTTACTGAAGGAGAGCCTGTTTCACCGGCTGAAACAGAGGTTTTAAAAAGTCTGGAGAAGGTTAATATTCTAGGTACTTCACCGATGCAGGCGATGAATATTTTATATGAATTACAGCAGCAATTAGTCAACGCAAAAAAATAAGGAGTGATGCGCTATGGGTAAAATACAAATAATGGATGAATGGCTGTCCAATAAAATCGCGGCAGGGGAAGTTGTCGAAAGGCCAGCATCTGTTGTGAAAGAGCTTGTTGAAAATGCCATTGATGCAGGAAGTACGTCCATTGATGTGTTTTTACTAGAAGCAGGGCTCACTTCGATTCAGGTTATTGATAATGGCATAGGCATGGACGAGGATGATGCACTTATTTCTTTTTCACGTCATGCTACAAGCAAAATCCACCAGGAGCATGATTTATTCCGTATTCGAACATTAGGTTTTCGTGGGGAAGCATTAGCATCCATTGCATCGGTATCAAAAATGACGCTCAATACATCAAATGGCGAATCGGGTACCTATGTAGCGTTAGAAGGTGGACATGTCACTACGCATAAACCCGGACCCTTACGAAAGGGCACGGATATTACGGTAGCACAGCTGTTTTTCAATACACCTGCTCGTTTAAAGTATATGAAAACAATTCAAACCGAGCTTGGACATACCATCGATCTGATGAACCGTCTAGCACTTGGAAATCCACAAATTGCCTTTCGATTGCTACATAATGGTCAGCAACTGTTACAGACGAATGGTCGAGGAGATGTGCAGCAAGTATTAGCTGCGATATATGGTGTGCATAATGCGAAAAAAATGGTGCCGTTTCAAGGTGAGTCGCATGATTATAAGGTATCGGGCTTTGTATCATTACCTGAAGTGACCCGTGCTTCGAAAAATTATATGTCGCTGTTTGTTAACGGCCGCTGGGTAAAGCATTATTTGGTACAAAAAGCGATTGTGGATGCCTACCATACGTATTTGCCAATCGAGCGTTTCCCAATTGTTGCGCTCTATATTGAAGGAGATCCGTATTTAACGGATGTTAATGTACATCCAGCAAAGCATCAAATCCGTTTGAGTAAAGAGCCAGAACTGCTGAAGCTAATTGAGGAAACGATTCGCGAGACGATTCGTGGTGTAATCCGTGTACCGCAGATGGAGAAGAAGGAAAAAGTTGCGCTACCTGCTACCGAGCAGCTTAATATATGGAAGCCTGCACCTAAGTTGGATGTGGAGAAAATGAATGCCATTGTCGAAAAACTTTATGATGTGCAAATGGTACAGGAATCGAGCTCACTAGCTGTTGAAAAACCAGAAACCTCTGACGTTGAGGTAAGCTGGCAACCATCATTGCCGCCGGAAACAATACCTGTTGAAAGTGTGCTGGAGGAGCCAGAGGAAATACCTAAGCAAGAGATTATAAAAGAACCATTTCCTGCGCTAGAAGTAGTCGGGCAAATTCATGGTACGTATATTGTTGCGCAAATGGAGGACGGTTTTTATTTAATCGATCAGCATGCAGCACAGGAGCGCATAAAATATGAATTTTTCCGTGACAAGGTTGGACAAGTGAATCCGAACGAGCGGCAGGCATTATTGTTACCGTTGACTTTCCATTATGCGGCAGACGAGGCACTGACTTTACGTGAAAATAGACTTGAACTTGAAGCGGTCGGTGTATTTTTAGAGGAGTTTGGACAGTCATCATTTGTTGTGCGAGAGCATCCGAGCTGGTTTCCGAAGGGCGAGGAGCAGGAGATTATTGAAGACTTAATCGAACAGGTTCTGACGACAAAAAAGGCAGACGTGAAAAAATTACGTGAAGCAGCGGCCATTATGATGAGCTGTAAAAAATCAATTAAGGCGAATCATTATTTAACGAAGGAACAGATGGATGTTTTACTGCATGATTTACGCAAGGCTGATAATCCCTTTACATGCCCACATGGACGACCAGTACTCATTCATTTTACAACGTATGAAGTAGAGAAAATGTTTAAACGGGTGATGTAATTTTTAAGTACGCTCACTCTGTTGCTTACAAATTCGCACAGTCAACACATAAAGTGGAAAAGGGGGAGAATGGATGGGTGAATTTATTTTAGCAATTGACCAAGGAACAACGAGCTCGCGTGCGATTTTATTTAATCATAAGGGTGAGATTGCCCATGTGGCGCAAAAAGAATTTCAGCAGTATTTTCCGAAAGCTGGTTGGGTGGAGCATAATGCTAATGAAATTTGGGGCTCTGTCCTAGCAGTCATTGCGGCCGTTTTAACAGAAAGTGGTCATGAAGCAAGCGAAGTTCACGCTATTGGGATTACGAATCAGCGGGAAACAACCGTTATTTGGGATAAACATACGGGGCAGCCAATCTACAATGCGATTGTATGGCAATCTCGGCAAACGCAGGACATAGTCCATGATTTGAAGGAACAAGCGCTTGAGGATCTATTTCAGCAAAAAACAGGACTGCGTCTCGATGCTTATTTCTCAGCAACAAAAATTAAATGGATTTTAGATAACGTGGAAGGCGCACGTGACAAGGCAGAAAATGGTGATTTATTATTTGGTACGATTGATTCGTGGATTGTTTGGCGATTATCAAAAGGAAAGGCGCATATTACGGATTATTCGAATGCAGCACGTACATTACTTTACAATATTCATGAACTAAAGTGGGACGATGAACTTTGTGAAATTTTGGATATTCCAATAAAGATGTTGCCAGAAGTGAAGAATTCATCGGAGGTCTATACGACGACTGCACCAAGTATCTTTTTTGGCGAGAAAATACCGATTGCTGGCATTGCAGGTGATCAGCAAGCAGCACTTTTTGGGCAAACTTGCTTTGAAAAAGGAATGGCTAAAAATACGTATGGTACAGGGTGTTTTATGTTATTAAATACAGGCCAGCAGGCAGTACATTCTAAAAATGGCTTACTCACAACGATTGCCTGGGGCATAGACGGCAAGGTGACATATGCACTAGAGGGTAGCGTTTTTGTAGCAGGCTCAGCGATCCAGTGGTTACGGGATGGGCTGCGGATGATTCGTACTGCAGCGGATTCTGAAAAATATGCAAAAAAGGTAGACGATACGGATGGTGTATATGTCGTACCTGCATTTGTTGGCTTGGGAACACCGTATTGGGATACGGATGCGCGTGGGGCGATTTTTGGTTTAACGCGTGGCACATCGAAAGAGCATTTTATCCGCGCAACACTTGAATCTTTGGCGTACCAAACAAAGGATGTGCTGGATGCGATGGAGGAAGCTGCTGGGACACCAATTGAGGTACTACGTGTTGATGGAGGAGCAGTAAATAACAGCCTGTTAATGCAGTTCCAAAGTGATATTTTGCAGTTAAAGGTGGAGTTGGCAAAACTCAATGAGTCAACAGCACTTGGTGCAGCCTATTTAGCGGGGCTTGCCACTAATTTTTGGCCGAGTAAAGAATCCTTATCCGCACTGTGGGTTAATGGAAAAAACTATCATCCAAAGATGGCAGCGGAACAAGGTCAGGCTTTATATGCTGGTTGGCAAAAAGCAGTAGAAGCTACACGTATTTTTAAATCATAGCTAATGGGGGAAAAGAGTATGTTTTCATTTGAGCATCGACCTAAAATCATGCATTATTTAGAGCAGTATAGCTTTGATGTATTAGTGATTGGAGGGGGCATTACGGGTGCAGGAATTGCGCTTGATGCCGCCTCAAGAGGATTGTCAGTCGCACTGATTGAGATGCAGGATTTTGCGGCTGGTACGTCAAGTCGTTCGACAAAACTTATTCATGGTGGCCTTCGTTATTTAAAACAGTTGGACGTAGGTGTTGTAGCAGAGGTAGGACGTGAACGTGAAATTGTCTATGACAATGCTGTACATGTCACGATGCCTGAAAAAATGTTACTTCCTTTATATAAGAAGGGCTCGCTTGGACCATTTACAACATCAATGGCGTTGAAAGTATATGATCGACTAGCAGGTGTGAAAAAGCATGAACGTCGAACGATGCTGAGTGCACAAGAAACTGCAGCACTCGAACCTCTTTTGAATAGTGAAGAGCTTGTCGGTGGAGGCTATTATGTGGAATATCGCACAGATGATGCCCGCCTCACAATTGAAGTCCTGAAAAAAGCAGTTGAATACGGGGCACTTTGTTTAAATTATGCTGAAATGACAGGGTTTATATATAACAAGAAAAAGTTAGTTGGCGCAAAAGTTAAGAATCATATTACGGGTGAAACAGTGGAAGTCCATGCAGCACAAATTGTCAACGCGGCTGGTCCATGGGTGGACGAAGTTCGTCAAAAGGATAAAGCGGTGGACAAGAAGCAATTACGCCTGACAAAAGGTGTACATATTGTCCTTGACCAAAAGTATTTTCCATTGCAACAAGCTGTATATTTTGATATTCCGGATGGTCGTATGGCGTTTGCGATACCACGTGATGGTAAGTCCTATATTGGAACTACTGATACAGTATATGAAGGTGATCCCGTACATCCTGTGGCAACGCAAGCAGACGTTGATTATTTAATAGCCGCTACAAAAAATATATTTCCAACAGCAAATATAGCACGTGAGACGGTAGAGTCATCGTGGGCAGGTGTACGTCCCCTTATTTTCGAAAAAGGTAAGGATCCTTCAGAAATTTCACGTAAAGATGAAATTTGGACAGCCCCAAGCGGTTTGATGACCATTGCAGGTGGAAAGCTAACAGGCTATCGTCAAATGGCTGAAACCGTCGTCGATAAAATTGTTAAAATGCATAAATTTAAGCATGCAAGTCCATGTATGACACGTGAACTTTCGCTTTCTGGCGCAAAGGGCATAAACGCCATTAATTTCCCTGATTATACCGCCTATAAAGCAAGAGAGGGAGTACAGTACGGTTTAAATTATGATGAAGCAAAACAGCTTGTGCAAAAATATGGCACGAATGTCGATGCTTTATTTGAACAGGTGAAATATTTACATGAACATGGAAGTACAATGCCGCTCGCGCTACATGCGATGCTATTATATGGCATGAAGGCGGAGATGGTATATACACCAAGTGATTTCTTTATCCGTCGTACGGGCTTATTATATTTTGATATTCATGCAGTTAAACGTTATAAGCAGCAGGTTATTCAAGTGATGCAACAACGTTTTCACTATACAGAAGCACAAAAAGACACCTATGTTGCTCAGCTAGACCAGGCAATCCTAGATGCGACAAATTTTGCTGAGGAAGGGGTATAGAAAATGGAACGCTATATTCAAATGTCAGATGGACATTTTGTGTTTACACGAACATTGACACCAACAATTCCCTGTATTGGTCATATTCATATTTTGCATGGTATGGCAGAACATAGCGGTCGTTATGTGAAATTTGCAGGGGAGCTATGTGCTGCGGGCTATGCGGTAACCATGCATGATCATCGAGGACATGGGGAAACAGCAGGATATAACGGTAAACTGGGCTTTTTTGCCGAGCACAATGGTTTTGAGCGAGTCGTGGAGGATGTCCATGAAATTGTCATGACTATGCGTGCGCAGTTTACAGATGTTCCGTTTATTTTATTTGGTCATAGTATGGGGTCTTTTATTACAAGAAGATATATTCAATTGCATAGTGATCATGTCGATAATGTTATTTTATGTGGGACAGGCAGTGTTTCAACATTGCATATGGCGGGTCATTTCTTTGCCCGTACATTGGCGATGCAACATGGCAAAGATACGGAGAGCCCATTGTTAAATAAGCTGAGTTTCGGTAGCTTTAATAAACAGTTTCCAAATCCGAAAACAGCTTATGATTGGTTATGTTCGGTAGAGCAAGAAGTGCAGAAATATATCGATGATCCATTTTGTGGATTTATGCCGACGAATCAATTTTTCGTTGATTTAACGGCAGGTTTTATGTTATTGAATCGAAAAAAAGAGATTGAAAAAATAAAGAAAAACTTACCGATCTTATTGATAAGTGGTAGCAAGGATCCAGTCGGTGATCAAGGACAAGGTGTATACACAGTCGCTGAGCAGTTTACAGCTGCCGGTGTACAAGATGTAACAGTCTACTTGTTTGAAGATAAGCGACATGAGATTTTGAACGAAGGCAATCAACAAGCGGTTTATCAAGTTTTATTACGGTGGTTGGGAAAATATGATACAAGATAAATTACAACAGGCAGAGGTCGTAGCAATTGTGGGACCCACGGCTTCTGGCAAAACGGCACTCAGTATAGAAATTGCAAAAAAGTATAATGGCGAAATCATTAATGGCGATTCAATGCAAGTATATGAAGGTTTAGATATTGGTACGGCGAAAATTACTGAGGAAGAGATGGAGGGTGTACCACATCATTTACTTAGTTTCAAAGAGCCAACAGAATCCTTCTCGGTTGCCGATTATCAGAAATTAGTGCGAGCTAAAATTGCTGATATTCAAGGACGTGGAAAGTTGCCAATTTTAGTAGGAGGATCGGGATTATATGTGCAAGCAGTACTCTATGATTTTCAATTCACAGAGGAGCAGGTCGATGAGGCGGCACGTGAAGCCTATTACGCTGAGCTTGCAAAGTTAGGTCCGGAGGTAATGCATGCAAAGCTTGCAGCGCTTGACCCGAAGACAGCTGAGGCAATCCATCCAAACAATACTCGTCGTGTCATTCGGGCATTAGAGATGATAGAGCTTAGTGGGGTCTCGAAGGCATCAGTAGCACAAAACCGTGGGGAAATTCCGCTTTATCATCATTTGATTTTAGGGCTTGGCCAAAATATGTCGCGTGAAGAGCTATACGACCGCATTAACCTTCGTGTCGATATAATGATGGAAAAGGGTCTCTTAGCAGAAGTGAAGGGCTTATGGCAACAAAATATTCGAGATGTCCAGTCGATCCAGGCGATCGGTTACAAAGAGTTATATGATTATTTAGATGGTAAATGCACACTTGAAGAGGCAATCGAACGTTTAAAGCAAAGTTCACGACGCTATGCCAAAAGACAGTTAACCTATTTCCGAAATAAAATGGATGTGCAATTTGTCGAAAAAGACTGGCGTATGTAATAATTCCTAAAAATTACTAATTGCTAAATTGGTAGAACATGCTACTATAGGAATGAAGAGGTAGAAAGAGATTAGGGGAGGCGCATTCGATGAAATCAATAAATTTGCAAGACACGTTCTTAAACCATCTACGTAAAAACAGTGTTTTTGTAACTGTGTTTCTTTTAAATGGATTCCAGTTAAAAGGGACTGTGAAATCCTATGATAATTTTACTGTGTTATTAGTAGACGCTGACAACAAACAGCATCTTATTTACAAACACGCGATTTCTACATTCGTTCCAGTAAAGCAAGTAGATTTTTCAGAGACAGAAGAATAAGCGGATATATAAACAGTTAGTGTGTGACACTAGCTGTTTTTTTTTGTTCACGCTATAATAATACAAGAGTTTGACATATTGGAGGATTATACACATGAAAACAATGGAAACAACAGAAATATTAGAATTACTGGATGCAAACGAAGATTTATACATTATCGATGTTCGTGAAGATAATGAAGTCGCACAAGGAATGATCCCGGGCGCACAGCACATCGCACTTGGCACTATTCCAGATCGCCTAGACGAATTGGATGCATCTAAACCATATATTGTAGTTTGTAAAGCTGGCGGACGCTCTGCAAATGCTTGTGCATTTCTAGAGGATCGAGGCTTTGATGTAACAAACCTTGAAGGCGGTATGCTTGCTTATGATGGCGAGTTAGAATTTAAATAATTGATGAGTTAAACACTCGTTTATACGAGGGTACTGAAAAAGTCCATAAAACGAATTTTAGTCATGGCGAAAACGATTAATCGTTTCTGCCATGGCTTTTTCTTCGTTGCCGTTGATTTCCATTTCGGTGGACGCTGAAGTTAATAAATGAAAAATATGGGGGATACCAAAAGAAAACCGGCACTTTCTGTTCAAAATCGAACAGAAAGTGCCGGTTTTTATGATTGAAGAACATTACATTTTAAAACGTAAGTTTTTCAGTGCCTCCGGTTTATACGATGATTTTGTTTATTAGAATGAATAATACAAAATTAGTCGATGTCAATCTAAAGTATCGAATATTGTTTTCTTCCATTTCTAGAGATAATAATTTGAACTTTAACCTTCCATGAGAAGGAGAAATAAAGCGGCTGAATCACTTCTAAAATGTGTAACCATTTATATTAAAAATAAGAGCCCCATACACTGTAAAGTAGATATTCATAATTGGATACATACACTGATTATATTGTTTTAGACCTATATCAGAAGCGTCCTCACGGTAGTTTAATTATCCGGCCTACATAGTTTTGTGTTCCTACATTGTTTATTTTAGTATATTGACACAAAAAACACTTTGTCGTAGATTTAAAGGAGTTACATAAAAGTATTAGGTGCCCATTGCGGGAGAATAGGGAATAAAGTGAAAAACTTTAGCGGTCCCACCACTGTAAAAGGGAGTTTCATAGAGAATGCCACTAGCATGTGCTGGGAAGGTTCTATGAAATGTTGAATTTGAGCCAGGAGACCTGCCTAATTGACTTCGGTTTATATAGACGATGGAAAAGTCTGTAGTTTATTTGTTATGAAATAAACTACAGGCTTTTTGTTTTTTCTTTATGCTTATTTTCATAGTAATGGGCCAAAAAGGAAAGGAGAAATTTTTATGCATTTATTACAACAAACAATTCAAAACATTCAAGGTGCTGACAACAAGATGATGGAGCAAGCGAGGGAACGAATAGACGCCCTTAGTAAGCCCCCTGGAAGTTTAGGTAAACTTGAGTCTCTAGCCGTGCAGCTATCTGGTATTACGGGACAATTATTTCCAAAAATAGATAATAAAGCCGTTATTGTCTGTGCGGCAGATCACGGTGTTTGTGATGAAGGGGTGACATCAAACCCACAAAATGTGACCGTCTTTCAAACATTAAATTTTCCAAAAGGGTTAACAGGAGTTTGTGCTATCGCAAAAATTACAAATGCAAAAATTGTAACGGTAGACGTTGGTGTAAAAGAGGATATTCCGTTTGATGCAGGTGTCATCCTAAAAAAAATTAAATATGGCACGGATAATATGGCAAAAGGTCCTGCCATGTCAAGGGAAGAAGCTATTCAATCAATTGAAGTAGGCATTGAAGTAGCGACAGGAGAAATAAAAAATGGAGCCAATGTACTCGGGACAGGTGAAATGGGGATTGGCAATACAACGCCAAGTGCTGCGATATTATCGGTTCTTCATGCGTGTAATCCGCTTGAAGTGACAGGGTTTGGTGCAGGTGTTGGACCTGGGGGAATTGAACATAAAGTAGAGGTCATTCAAAAAGCCATTACCTTAAACAAACCAAATCGCCATGATGCGATTGATATTCTTGCAAAAGTTGGTGGTTTAGAAATAGGCGCTATGGCGGGTGTCGTACTTGCTGCCGCTGCTCATCGCAAACCAGTGGTCATTGATGGTTTTATTTCTACCATTGCTGCACTTATTGCATACGAACTCGAACCAAAAGTTAAAGACTATATCATTCCTTCTCATACCTCTGAAGAACCGGGTGCTAAAATTGCCGCCGAATTGCTCGGAGTTGAACCGATGTTGCATATGAATATGCGATTGGGAGAAGGCTCTGGTGCAGCTTTAGCCTTTCCTATTTTGGATGCAGCCTGCTCCATGATGCAAAACATGGCTACATTAGAAGAATCGATGATGCTGTTGGAAAAGTAACCAGACCTTATGAATTTTCGATTAAAGAAAACAATTAGTTCTTATCAAAGTAGTTACTGTATTCTTAATAAGTACAGACTTTCTTAGAATACATGATGAAAGTAAACGATGTAGCACTTTATTTTTTAAAGAAATATGGGGAAACAAGCCCAAGTAACAGAATAGATATTTGGGCTTGTTGGTATTGAGCAATGAAAGTAATTTGGCTAAGCTCGATTCAACTTCCGCAAAGGTAAACGCCATTTCTTCATATAAGAAAGAATGCGTAATGCCGTTATGACACCGAATAATACATATAAAAAGATATCTCCTGAATATAGTTCTAGCCCTACGATAAGCCCCGCTATTGCCGCCCATACCCCGTAGATCTCATCGCGGAGTACGAGTGGTTTGCGTCTAGCTAAAACATCACGAACAATCCCACCACCTGAACCTGTTAAGACTGCGGCCACAATGACTGCACTAATTGGCATGTCGAGTTTGACAGCATATAGCGCGCCTTGAATGGCAAATGCCGATAAACCAATGGCATCCGTGAAACTGCCCCAGCGATGCCAATGCTGGATAAGATGATGTGGAAATATAAAAAATATCGTAATCGCCGCTATGGCAATTTGAAACATCATATCCTGCCCCCACAGTGTTGTCACGGGCAACCCAATCAGTAAATTTCGAATGGCACCACCACCAAATGCAGTTACAATGCCAAGTATATATACACCGAATAAATCGTATTCTTCCTCCATCGCAATTATTGCCCCGGAAATGGCGAAGGCAATTGTCCCAATGATGCTAAATACTTCCCAAGCCACAACTTTCACCCCTTATGCGAGAATAATTTGTAATAAGTCCGCCCCTTAGCTTAGCGCATCTCGTAAATAGAAACAATAGCAAGTTTTGCAGGCTTGTGCACAAATTGATAAGATAAGACAGGAACATATGTGAAACGGAGACGAAAACAATGACTTTTACAAGTAATTTAACAGAACAAACGCTAGCTTTCGCGGCTAAAATAGAAGAGAAGGTACGTCCTTATCATGCAAAAGTAGAGGACATGGCGTTTTACAATCAACAAAAGGTGCTTGCGGCATTCAGAAAGCATCAGGTAAGTGATTATCATCTGCACCCTTCCAATGGCTATGGATATGATGATGAAGGTCGTGACAATCTTGAACGTGTCTATGCAGAGGTATTTGGAGCCGAAGCAGCTATAGTGCGTCCACAAATTATTTCGGGTACGCATGCCATCACGCTTAGTTTATTCGGTGTGTTACGTCCTGGTGATGAGTTGCTTTATATTTCGGGTCAACCATATGATACATTGCAATCGATTGTTGATGGGGGAGACAAGGATACTGGCTCGCTGAAAGATTATAAAATAGACTATCATCATGTGGATTTAATCGACAACCAAACGATTGATTGGGAAGGTGTGGCAGCAGCCATTACACCGAACACAAAAATGATTGCAATTCAGCGTTCCAAGGGCTATGCCACACGACCATCATTTACGATTGCACAAATTGCAGAAATGTGTGCAAAGGTCCGTCAACTTGCACCAGATACAGTTATATTTGTGGATAATTGCTATGGTGAATTTGTCGAGGCACACGAGCCGACTGAGGTCGGTGCTGATCTAATGGCTGGCTCGCTTATTAAAAATCCAGGTGGTGGCTTAGCCAAAATCGGTGGTTATATTGCCGGCCGTGCCGATTTAGTAGAAAAATGCGCCTATCGTATGACGTCACCAGGTATTGGTGCTGAAGCAGGTGCCACATTAAATACATTAGGTGATTTCTATCAAGGCTTTTTCCTTGCTCCCCACGTAGTTTCACAAGCGTTAAAAGGTGCCATTTTCACAGCAGGGATGTTGGCGGAAGCAGGGATGACGACATCCCCTAGTTATGATGCTGTGCGAACAGATTTAATTCAATCGGTATCATTCCAAACGGCGGAACAGATGATTGCTTTTTGTCGAGAAATTCAAGCGAATTCTCCGATTAATGCGCATTATGCCCCAGAACCAGCGTATATGCCTGGGTATGAGGATGATGTTATTATGGCGGCAGGAACATTTATTCAAGGTTCGAGTATTGAGCTAACAGCGGATGGTCCGATTCGTCCACCTTATACAGCGTTCATTCAAGGTGGATTAACGTACGAGCACGTGAAATTTGCCATTTGTAGCGCAGTGCAATCCATCTCAAAATAGGGAAACAATAGATAATCCTAGCACTTTTTCCTAAGGTTTTTTACAATTTTTCATCACTTTAAAAAAAATCTGAAAATCGATGTTAGGAAACCTTACATCTTTATTGACAGTGAAAAATTTTCGTTATATGATTAGCGGGTATTGGAGGGGACTTAAATGAGTCGTGAAATTAGACGAACTATGCCGTTATTATCCATGAGTATCGTGATGCAATTGACCGAGCTTTCGGCACGCCAAATTCGTTATTATGAAGAACACCATTTAATTGAGCCGCACCGAACAGAAGGCAATCGTCGTATGTTTTCATTAAATGATGTCGACACACTGCTAGAAGTAAAGGATTACTTGGAGCAGGGCATGAATATGGCGAAGATAAAAAAAATATTCGCTAAAAAGCTTGATCCTGTTGCAGCAGAAGAACCTGATTTAAGCGACAAAGAATTGCGTCGTATTATGCGCGAAGAAATGCGTCAAGCACAGCGCATGCAAAAATCATCCATCAGACGTGGGGATTTATCTCGATTCTATTAAAATTGAGCAATCGTACGCTTTTTAAGCGGACCGTTTATTGTTTCATTAATAGGGTAGGGTAATAATATAAGCTAGACAATTTATAGGAGTGTGGAAAACTGTGGGTAAATACACAAAAGAGGACATTAAGCGTCTAATCGAAGAAAAAAATGTAAGCTTTATTCGTTTACAATTTACGGATATTCTTGGCACAATCAAAAACGTTGAAATTCCTGTAAGCCAACTAGACAAAGCACTAGATAACAAAATGATGTTCGATGGCTCATCAATTGAAGGCTTCGTACGTATCGAAGAATCAGATATGTACTTATTTCCTGATTTAGATTCTTTCGTAGTGTTCCCTTGGACTTCTGAAAAAGGGAAAGTAGCACGTTTCATCTGTGACGTATACACTGCAAAAGGCGAACCATTTGCTGGTGACCCACGTAACAACTTAAAACGAATCCTAAAAAAAATGGAAGACTTAGGCTTCACAAGCTTCAACTTAGGACCTGAGCCAGAATTCTTCTTATTCAAATTAGATGCAAAAGGTGAACCAACATTAGAAGTTAATGATCACGGTGGTTACTTCGACTTAGCACCAACTGATTTAGGAGAAAATTGCCGTCGTGACATCGTATTAGAACTGGAAGAAATGGGCTTTGAAATCGAAGCGTCTCACCATGAGGTGGCGCCTGGACAACACGAAATTGACTTCAAATATGCTAATGCAATCACTGCTTGTGACAACATCCAAACATTCAAATTAGTTGTGAAAACAATTGCACGCAAACATGGCTTACATGCTACATTCATGCCAAAACCATTATTCGGTGAAGCGGGCTCTGGTATGCATTTCAACGTATCTTTATTTAAAGGTAAAGAAAATGCATTCTTCGATGAATCAACAGAGCTAGGTCTTTCTGAAACAGCTATGCAATTCATGGCAGGCGTTCTTGCGCATGTTCAAGGTTTCACAGCAGTAACAAACCCAACAGTTAACTCTTATAAACGACTTGTACCTGGTTATGAAGCGCCATGTTACGTAGCATGGTCAGCGCAAAACCGTTCACCACTTATCCGTATTCCATCTGCACGCGGACTTTCAACTCGTGTAGAAGTACGCTCAGTGGACCCAGCAGCAAACCCATATTTAGCAATGGCTGTTATTTTGGAAGCGGGCCTTGAAGGGATTCGCCAACAATTAACACCACCAGCTGCTATCAACCGTAACATCTATGTAATGAGTGAAGAAGAACGTAAGGCAAATGGTATTGAAAATTTACCACCAGCACTTGATGACGCTTTAACATTACTTGCTAAAGACAAAATTGCTCAAGAAGCGCTAGGTGAACATATCTATGCAAACTTCAAAGAAGCTAAAGAAATCGAGTTCGACATGTACCGCACAACCGTACACCAATGGGAACGCGATCAATATTTAAAAATGTACTAATCAAAAGCGTTGGGGCTCTAGGACTCCAACGCTTCTTTATGTGCGCCCAGCATGGGCGTAGTCTATAGGGTGCAAGTCCCGAACTGTGAAGGCAGAAGTAATAGTTAGCTTAACGCAAGGGTGTTCGCGGTGACGCGGAATCTGAAGGAAGCGAGCGGCAAACCTCCGGTCTGAGGAACACGAACTTCATAGAAGGCTATGTACGACTGGGTGAGTTTGCATAACAAAACGAAGCCCTTTCTGCCGAAGGTCATATGTAGTAAATGAAGCAGATAGATGGAGGGAAAGACTACGTTCTTACCTGGGGAGGTCTGGTTGGTACGCCAAGTACACTTGGTAACCTATACAGTGATGAATAGCTGAACAATCAGAAGTCAGCAGAAGCCGTAGTACCATTCTGACTCGAGAAGGATGGGAAGGGCTGAACAATTAAGAGAGAACAACATCTTGGCATTCAGTAAACTGCGAAGAACACAGATAACCGATAAGGCATGCTTGAAGGAGGAAATGGTGAATCCCATGGGGGACTTCAAGATGGTGGAGCAGAACTGGCATAAGAAGAACTGTTGTTCACGGAAAGAGGCGTAACCAATGTTAATGGAACGAATCCTGTCACGCGAAAATCTGCTCTCTGCCTTAAAACGGGTGGAGCGTAATAAAGGGAGCCACGGTGTCGACGAAATGCCCGTACAAAACCTACGAAAGCATATCCTACAACACTGTGAAACCATGAAAATGGAACTTCTTCAGGGAACTTATGAACCGCAGCCTGTCCGCAGAGTCGAAATCCCGAAACCTGCAGGTGGTGTGCGTTTATTAGGTATCCCTACCGTGACAGACCGTTTTATTCAACAAGCCATTGCCCAAGTGTTAACTTTTCTATATGACCCGACTTTTTCAGACCATAGTTACGGGTTTCGACCAAATCGAAGCGCTCATGGTGCGATAAGGGAAGCAAAAGGATATATACGGGAAGGGAATCGCTGGGTAGTGGACATAGACTTGGAGAAATTCTTCGACAAGGTGAACCATGATAGGCTCATGGGTGTACTTGCGAAACGAATCGAAGATAAGCATCTGCTTAAGTTAATCCGTAAATACTTGAAATCGGGCATCATGATAAATGGTATCGTGACAACTAGTGAAGAAGGTACTCCGCAAGGAGGTCCCCTAAGTCCACTGCTTTCCAACATCGTACTTGATGAACTGGACAAGGAATTGGAGGAAAGAGGTCATAAATTTGTAAGATACGCCGATGACTGCAATATCTATGTGAAAACAAAGAAATCGGGCAATCGGGTCATGAACTCTGTTACTTGGTTTATTGAAGGGAAACTTAAGTTGAAAGTTAACCTGAATAAGTCACCAGTAGACCGTCCTTGGAAAAGGAAGTTTCTTGGATTCAGTTTCACTAATGGTATAGAACCAAAGGTTCGCATCGCCAAAGAAAGCGTGAAACGGATGAAGAACAAAATTCGAGAGATAACCTCTAGGAAGAAACCTTATTCGATGGATTATCGTATCCAGGAACTCAATCAATACCTGATAGGGTGGTGCGGTTACTTCGCATTGGCAGATACGCCAAGTGTTTTCAGGAACTTCGATTCGTGGATCAGAAGAAGACTTCGAATGTGTACGTGGAAGGATTGGAAGCTACCAAGAACCAAGGTGAGAAAACTCATAGGGGTAGGCGCCTCGAAAGGAAAGGCTTACGAATGGGGCAACTTACGTAAAAGTTACTGGAGAATATCCAAAAGCCCGATACTAGACAGAACCCTCGGAAACTCCTATTGGAGTTCCCGAGGGCTCAAAAGTCTATTAGCTCGTTATGAAACTTTACGTTATCCTCTTAATTGAACCGCCGTATACCGAACGGTACGTACGGTGGTGTGAGAGGTCGGGAGTTAATCACTCCCTCCTACTCGATTTTTTAAGCACACAAGCCGCATTTTATTTGCCCACAAATTGTATACAAAATATATTTTTTATTTCTAACGCTCCATATATTCATCAAAACTGTCTATCGATTGTTTTGCAAAATTATGCGATATATGTGCATAAGCATTCATAGTGGTAACAATGGATTCATACCCTAAGCTTTCTGAAATCGACTTCATTTCCCATTCAGCTTCCATGAGCATTACAGTATGTGTATGGCGAGTAGAGTGGATAGGTAACTGTATTGTGTCAGTCGTTTTACTGCAAAGTCATATTCGACGTTAAACAACTGTTTAATGTCGAATATTCAAGTTCATATTAAACGAAAACTATGCAACTGATCTAATAGCTAATACGACAGGGCAGCTACAGCTGATTTGTTAGAAGTATCAGAAAGAAAATTGCGAAATAAAGGAAGGAAAAAACGAACACCTTGAGATGTTCGTTAAAGAGTTATTATTTTTCAGTTGCTGTATTCCCCATTGCAATAGAAATCCTATTCCAACTGTTGATTTGATTGATGATTAGAACAAGGTCAACATACTGATTCTCGTTATAGTATTCACGTACTCGCTTATATAGGTCATCTGGAACTCTTTTAGTAGGAATTAAAGTTATATGCTCAGATAATTCTAGAGCAACTTTCTCTTCAGGTGTATAAAAAGTACATTCATTCCAAGCATTTAAACAATAAATACGCTGTTCGGTTTCACCCATCTTACGAGCATCGGATGTATGTAGGTCTATGCAGAAAGCACATCCATTAATTTGAGAAACTCTAATTTTGATAAGTTCCCTTGTTGCTCGATTAATTGTTGACTTCTTGGTGTATTTCTCCATATCCATCATGATTTTCATACCATCAGGTGCAACATCATAGTAGGCAACTCTTTGACTCATAAGGCAAGACTCCTTTTGTTTTAAGTTAAGTTAATTATAACTATATACGAACATTTGTGCCAGTTTTAACTTTGGAATATTTGAATTAAATAGAATTTCAAGAAGGAAATGTGTAGAATTTTCCTGTTCACTGAACAATACAAGGATGAATCGAAAGAAAGTATGCAGAAAACCGTACAACCGTACACCAATGGGAACGCGATCAATATTTAAAAATGTATTAATCAAAAGCGTTGGGGCTCAAGGGCTCCAACGTTTTTCTTTTTTTCTGCCCATAAATTTATCCGCAAAATATAGATTTTACTTCTTGCACATATTAACGGTCTATCGATTGCTTTGCAATGTTATAAGAAAAGACCCCTTGTAGCTTTGAAAAAAAGATTGATAGTTTGTAATAAAGTTTGATAAAAATCACCTCTTTAATTTTATTTTTGTTGGATATTTATGTTAAAATGGATGTTTACCTTGTGAGGATTTGTACTTAAACTAATTGAATAAGGGATATTGAGTAAAATATAGATTTTATAGTAGAAAGAGGAGGATTATTTTGAATAGAAATACAAGTTTAATTTTAGGTTCTGTGTTCATATTAACAAGCGGTATAATTTTTACAATAGAACGGTTAACTGCATATGTTTATTGGTTTGCTCAAACGAATACGGGTTCATATCCAACTGAACCAGAAATCCCTTCATTCTATAATTCAGATAATTTATTTACATTATCTTTTTAGTAATGGGAATTGTATTTTTATGCTTTGGTATCAAAAAAGAAGATTGATGATTGCTCTAACAGGTGCCTTATGTAAAAACGTTGAGCTGCTTAGACGGTTCTTTTTTTCTTATTGTGCTAACGCAACAGTTTACTTTAATAAAGGGAGACGAAAAATAAAATGGTGGATTTATGTAGATGTAATAAAACATATGATTTAAAAGTTGAAGGCGATATTGCTGCAGACGCTATCTGGTGTAATAAATGTTATAGTAACTTTGACATAGAATACGTTCCATTATCTATTAAGTTGAAGGCTGAATTAATGGAGTGGATATTGCAATATGGTAAATGGATTGATTGGGAAAATGATGGAATATTTCCTAATGGAGTAGAACTTGAAGAAAAACATAATAATGAGGGCTTGAAATTAACAGAAAAAGTAAAAAAAGAACTCGCAGGAAAATATAAAGTTTCATTTTCGCCTTCTACATTTGCAAAAAGACATGCAAATAAAATACAGTAACCCTTATTGCACTAATGGAAATTTGTTTAAATATGGAAAAGTAAACATACTAATGTTAGTATGTTTTATTTAGGGAGAAATTATGTTCTCTTTTAATAACTATATCAAAATAGTTTTAAAAACAATGCAAAATTATAAACATTTTTACATTTAAGTATAAAACAGTTTGGGAGAATGTGGTATAATTTCAAACGATGTTGATTCAGAAAATATGAACAAGGGAGATAAGAAGAATATGATGAAAAAGATAATGAAACGTTCGAGTGCTGTATTGCTTGGCGCTTCGTTGATGCTGACGACGGTTGTGCCAGTAATCCATGCGGAGGAGCAATCACCGCCCCTAACACCATCGATTAGTGATTGGGCTATTGAAACATTAAACGAAGGTGAAAAATACGGAATCTATCCAAATGAATGGTATTATGAAGGCTTCCTTCAAGAAATCTCGGTGGAGAAGGTAAATGAACTGCTGGCATTAACGGAAAAGAAAATTGCCTCACTGGGCTTATCAGAAAATAAACAGTATAAGCCAGTGAGCGTGAAGAACGATAACACACGCGGTGATATTGTAAAGCGCTTGTATAATATCGTGGCACGCTATGATTTACCTGTTGGCACAGATGCTATTAAATTTATGCAAGACCATAACATATTGCAAGGTTCTTCAAATGGACTGCAGTTAGAGAAAAAGGCAACGACGCAACAGGCTGTTATACTTGCTGTTCGATTCATTAAGAATACATATGCACTAGCAGAGCAAGGGTCGAAGGGGGTAGCCTGGGTAGTGGAGGATGAGGATACGATTGTGTATTTACTGGGATCCATTCACCTAGGTACACCTGATTTATATCCTTTCAATAAAAAACTAATGACGGCGTTCGATGAAGCGGATGCGCTGTTAGTAGAGGCAAATATTCTGGATACGGTAGGGCTTGAATACTATACAGAAAAGGCAATGTATACAGATGACTTAACACTGAAAGATACTGTTGCACCAGAAACATATGCGAAGCTTGAGCAAGTCGCAAAACTTTACAATCTCCCGATGGAACAACTGACATTGCAAAAGCCTTGGATGCTATCTAGCACACTATCATTGCTGGCAATGAATGATTCCTTTGATATGACACCACAAGACATGGCGATGCACGGTATTGATATATACTTTTTATTGAATGCACAGCTGCAGCAAAAGCCGGTGATTGAATTAGAAGGTACAAAAGCACAAGTTGATATGTTTGATGCATTATCACCAGAAGCCCAGGAGCAGTCTTTAGTCGCTGTGTTGGATAGCATAATCAATCCATCTGAAGAAAACCAAAACGAAATCCTCCAAGAGTGGTTTACAAGCTGGAAGCAGGGGAACGTTGAAGACTTCGCAAAAAGCTTCCAAGCGATGGATGGAGAATCGTCAGAGTTCAATGAAATGCTATTTGGTTTACGCGATGAACAAATGGCAAAGAAAATCATAAATGTACTTGAAGAAAAAGAAGGTACGTACTTTGTTGTTGTTGGTTCAGGTCACTTTTTAATCGAGAAAAGCGTTCGCTATCATTTGGAGAAAAATGGGTACAAGGTGAAGCCGTTTTATCAATAAAGAAAAAAACTTTTATGGGGATTTATTGATTAAATATTCTTAACGTTTGTAGCATCTTTTTGGCGTTTCTACAATAAGTAGAGACGCTTTTTTACTAACGGCACAGTTTAGCTTCATAAGAACGACAGCGAAATAGCAGTGTGACGTGAAGATAGTTTATGATTATCGAATAATCGAAAGAGGTGTGGGGATTATGTTGGAATATAAGGTAGATGATGAAGTTTTTTTGAGAATGTTCAATAAAGATGATGCAGAAGAGTTCTTCGATTTAACAATTAATTCAAAACCCTATTTAAAAGAGTGGCTTGGCTGGCTCGATTATACTAAGTGTGTAGAAGATACTGTACAAAACATACAATTAAGATGTAATGAACTTGTTAATAATGGAGGATATCCACAATCGTTTGCAATTATTTATAATGGAAGAATTGCTGGGACAATTGGATTTAATGAAATCCATAAGGATAACAAAATTGGTGTTGTGGGTTATTGGTTAGGTGAAAAATTCCAAGGTAAAGGTATAATGGCTAAAGCACTCAAAACATTAATTGATTACGGATTTAATGACCTTAAACTAAATCGAATTGAAGTTAGAGTCGCAGTTGAAAATAAAAAAAGTAGAGCGCTTCCTGAAAGATTCGGTTTTAAAGAAGAAGGAAGAATAAGACAAGCAGAGTGGTTATATGACCATTATGTAGACCACGTTATTTATGGACTTTTGGCTAATGAATGGAAGTAAACTGTCAAATGTACAACAACCTAATTGAATTTTCAGGAGCGATTGTTCAATTAGAGCAATCGTTTCTTGTGTTAACGGGGTTTAATGGATAGTCAATTAAAAGATTAGAATATTTGAAGGGTTGAACGTTTGTATTATTCGTTCAACCTTTCAGCTATCTAAATCAACTGCATAGCATAAAAAGTGCTGGATGATATGTTACAAAATCGTCATGTCGTGTCGTTTTTGGTCATGTAAATCGATGGTTAAGGTACCAATTGCTTGATATATTAAGTAGGTTGCAAAGCCAACAATACTAACAAGCATCGATACAAGGAGAAAAAATGATGAGAAAAACAATAAAATTGTATATGTTGATGATCACTATCATGGTAATGATTTATAGTTTACCACCAACAATAGTAAACGCGGACACCAATGATAAAATTAACAAGATTGAACAATTTGTAGAAGAGCAAAGAGCTATTAGTAAAATTCCAGGGATAGCCGTTTTAGTTGTAGAAGAAGGAGAAACGGTTTTTCAAAAAGGCTTTGGGTATGCAGATGTCAAAACGAAAACACCTGTAACATCTGATACACTATTTGAAATAGGGTCTACAACGAAAGCATTTACAGGCCTAGCCATTCTACAATTGGAAAAGGATGGTTTATTAGATCGTTCTGACGATATTCAACAGTATATCCCTTGGCTAAAGTTAAAATATAAGAGCGAGCTGCAGCCGATTACTATTCATCAGTTACTACATCATACAAGTGGGATAGCCTCAAATTCAATAATTCATATTCCTGAAAGTAACCAGAACAATGCTATTGAGCAGACTGTCAAAACATTGCTTGAACAGCCATTAAATCGTAAACCAGGTAGCTCATTTGAGTACGCAACGATTAATTACGATGTATTGGGACTTATTATCGAGAAGGTAACAAAACAACCCTTTGATACGTATATAAAACAGCGGATATTAGAGCCAATCAATATGAATGATTCATTGGTTGGGCTTCCACAAATAAAGTCAGCAGAGATGGCAACCGGTTATAAAATAGGGTGGATGCGAGAACAAACATATACGCCGCCCATTTATCGCGGAAATGTGCCTGCTGGATATATTATTAGCAATACAAATGATATAGCAAAATGGTTGAAATTACAGTTAGGAATTAGCCAAATATATTCTATCGACAAAAAAATCATTCAAGAATCACATATCCATGACCAATCTGTAGAGCCATTCGATAAGGATACATATTATGCTAGTGGATGGGCGGTAATGGATAAAGACGAAAAACAATATCTATTCCATGCAGGAGAGAACCCAACATTTACCTCGTATTTTATTATGCAACCGGATGAAAAGTTTGGGGTTGCCGTTCTGTCCAATATGAATTCCAGCTTTACAACAGCAATAGGTAAAGGCGTAATGGGTTTGTGGGAAGGAAAAAACGTTACCACGAATCATTCCGATAGCTATCAAAAGTTAGATAAAGTCGTAACAATCTTATGTATAGTAGTTGCTAGTCTCGGTGTTATTCTTGGCCTTCTTTTAATGAGAAACGTGTTAAAGATAAAGAAAAAACAACGAATAGGAGTATCGTTAAGCGGAAAGCGAATCTTTCTACTAATAATACATTCGATGTCTGTTGCTGCTATAGTAACACTCATGATAATGTTCCCAAAAGCTAAAGGATTAACTTGGGAATTTATTAAGGTATGGGCTCCAACTTCAATCTCTGCGCTTTTTTATTTTGTGATAGTGACTGGCATTATATATTACTTGTACGGTTTACTTCTACTTTTTACAAAAAGAAATAAATTTTAGGGTCGCTGTGTATTTACTTACTTGTTGATAATATCGGGGCAATGCTAAAGGTTGCTTTCCCGAAACTAATGTATGTAAGCGGGTTGCATTCCAACTCGCTGCGGCTTTTCATTTTTTATTCTAGTTTACAGGCAAATAGCTAGACATAACTAGCTATCACATCATAGTAATAGTAGTGTAAAGCTAATTTAGCTTTGCACCTCCTGATTTGTTGGTTTGGGTCACTTTTGGATGGGAAGTGGCCCTTTAATATTCGTTGAGTAATTACCATTGTCAGAGTGACAATTATAGGTCCAGATTCAATGGAAACGCCAAATCATTGTGGCTCGACAACAGCTGATCCTGTAAATAATTGTGATCAAAAGCATTGGGGATTTGGGCTCCAACGCTTTTTTTGTAAGATGTAATACACTAAAAAATCTCCATTCCTTTACCAAAAGTGGTGTAAACGAATTGCCTGAAATGTAATATTTGAAAATAGGTACATGAATATATTGAAATTAAACATGAAGCAGTCTATTTTTAATGAATTCATACTATGCGTGATATCTATATTACCTTTAAATAACGCTGTATCACTGTGTACGACAAATATTTCTGTTTTGGCAGAAAAATTCCTTTTTCCAGAGTCAGAAGGATGAACAACTTGAAATGAGGTTAGCTAGCGTGCCAATACAATAAGCCATGGCCAAATTAAACTTACTAGCATGTACATGTTAGATTAAGGAAATATACAATAGTAAAAAAGGCGATGAGGCAGAAAATAGCCCCATCGCTTTCTTTTCATTAATAGCCCATACGTTTATGATGATGTGGCATATGGCAAGGATTAGGTGGCATTCCACAAAGTGTATGATTTTCACAGCATTCATTCACTACGGATTCTGTGCAAGGGAAGAAGTATTGATGATCGAAGATATGTTTGTTGACAGTTGTGATATGTGCTGGTTGAACGTGTGGTACGACAGTATGGATATAATTAGTACGAACATATTGCTCAGCTGGTAAAAACTGTGGTGGGTCAAATTGCGTAGGCATTGTTTGTGGCGGGCAGCATTGTGGTCCTCTTGCATGGTGACGTTTGCGATTAAACATGTTAAAACCTCCTGTTTTGATAAGTTGTGGTTCATAATTAACATATGAGATGGAAGACTAACTGGTCTATTTGTATGCCTATTAAGTGTTGGTTAAATCTCTTAGGCAATTAAACTAATGCTAAGTGTCATGAACTACCAATTAAAGGGATAGAGGAGTGGTGGAAGCCAAAGATAAAAATCTTCAGATGGATTCTTGTTGTTATTAGTATTAAATAAATCGGGCTTGCTAAGGGAATTTTTATTTACTTGTAGCAATGTACGGTTAAAGTTAGGGGAAGGCTGTAGCAAAAAGCAAGATGGTGGTTGGTCCTAATAAAAAAATCGCATGCTTTGCATGTTGATGGCTCACGTAAGGTTTATACAAGGCCGAGATTGAGAGAAGTGACAGATTATTAGGGTGATACAAATTTGCACAAGGTAAATTAGTTTTTTAATTGGAATGTTATAAAAACATGAAAAGGATGGTATTATTCTAGATAGAACTAAATGTCCGTATGATAGTTAAATAATATGAAAGGGGTACGAATAGAATCTCCAATATTTTGAGGAATTTTAGGCTTTTGAAAGATTTAATTGACTGGAAATGGAGAAATTAAATTTTAACTCAAAAATTTGGTTTTACAAATCTAAATAAGCACTTTACACTATATAAATCATCTTAATGGATGAAATTATTCTAAGAAATTTGAAGAGTGTAGCTTGGTACGGTAAATACAGCATTAGGTTGAAGTCCGGCTTAATATTAAAAAATTGTGAATGCCTATGTAAATTATTAAAAAGTAGAGCTTGGTCATTCCTTAATTACCTTTTGGGGAATGTTTTTTTATTTGTTCATATTTCATTCAGATGAAATAACACTTACATATATTGGTTTTTTAACAGTGTATAACTAGCAAGCCTATATAGAACTTCAATCAAAATAGAGAAACGAGGTTTTTGAAAAAATTGAAAAAATATCCTATTTCCACTTACTTTTACTTCATTATTCCATCTCTTATTGGTGTCCTATTATTCATGACACCAGTCTTAACAGATGCAGGATGGAAAGTACCGATTGCTATTTTAGCAAATTTACTAGCGGGAATTGTATCACCTGTCATTAGCTATTTTACTGTATCGATGTTTGCTATTTCGGCTATTGGCTCAGTCATTGCTAAATTTATTCCTCGAAAAAATACCAAGGAACCTAGTATTTTAGATTCATTATTTTATGTAAATTGGTTTTGGACAATAGTTCGTCTTATCGGATTAGTCTTTGCATCAATGGTTGTATTTAATTTCGGCCCGGCTGCCATTATCAATGAAAATACTGGTGGATTATTAATGGATCCCAATGATGGCTTGGTAACATTCTTATTTACAATTTTCTTATTTGCTGGACTGTTATTACCATTTTTAACAAACTTCGGATTGCTTGAGTTTTTCGGTACAATGATGGTGAAAATCATGCGTCCACTTTTTAAAAGCCCTGGACGCTCATCCGTTGACGCACTTACTTCATGGGTTGGTGATGGGACAATTGGTGTTTTAATGACGAGTAAACAATATGAGATGGGGAACTACACGAAAAAAGAGTCTGCTATTATTGCAACCAGCTTCTCTGTTGTGTCTATTACTTTCTGTATCGTCGTGTTAGAGACAGTTCATTTGGAGCACTATTTTATCCCATATTATTTAACGGTTGTCCTTTGTGGGATTGTGCTGGCTATCATAATGCCTCGCATTTATCCGCTTGCCAACAAGGAAGACACGTATATTGACGGTACACCAGTAGATTTATCACGTGAGCAATTACCAAAAGGCTATAATTCTGTGACACATGGCTTGGAAAATGCGTTAACAGTCGCACATGCAAATCGTGATCCGCGCCAATTTTTAAAAGATGGGTTTAGAAATGTCTTGGATTTATGGATTGGCGTAGCACCCATTGTTATGGCATTTGGTACGACTGCTTTAATGCTTGCTGAATTTACCAGTATTTTTACAGTGTTAGGGATGCCATTCGAACCTATTTTAAAAGTGCTCGGCTTACCAGAAGCGGCTGAGGCAGCACAAACAATGGTTGTTGGCTTTGCGGATATGTTCCTGCCTTCAATTTTGGGTGCAGGTATTGAAGCTGAAACAACACGCTTTGTAATTGCTGTTGTTTCTGTTTCGCAGCTAATCTATATGTCTGAAGTAGGTGGTCTTATTTTAGGTACAAAAATTCCACTGAAATTTTTTGATTTAGTTGTCCTATTCCTATTACGTACGATCATTTCACTACCAATTGCAGCATTAGTTGCACATATACTCTTCTAATCAAAAAAGCAATTGTTTGCATCTTATGCATGTAAACAATTGCTTTTTAGTGGTTATACCAATAAAAACAGCCAAGTGCTAAATTTAGCTGACTTGGCTGTTGTCATTTCATTAGTGTATAGGTGCTTTTTTCTTTACGCGCTTCCATAGGAATATCATATAGACAACTAGTACGGAAATAATGATATATGCCGTCAACATTGAACTTTCTTCATTGCCCATAAAGTTGAAGAAATTATTGAAGCCATGAAATAGAATCGTCAGTATAATAGATTGACCATCTAGTATGAGCAAAGCGAGAACAAGACCTACCAGTAGGGCATATATAATCTGTATGATAGTATCTTCAACTGATTGACCGCCTATTAGCTGTAAGGCATGTGTTACAGCAAAAAGTATACTAGAAATCCATACTGCGGTAAAAGTACCCTTAGCTAACAATATTCGAAGCATGATTCCTCTGAAAACTGTTTCTTCAATAAATGCAACGACGAACATTTGCATGATAAACATTAACAGTAAATCGCTAAAGGATTGGAAATTTAAGCCCTTCGTACCGATGAAAATAATACATAAAACGAGTAAAAGTGGACTACATATGAAAATATGATCTTTGTTGATAGGGGTAAAGAAATAATTACGCCACGTTTTTTTCGAAGCAATATATAGTAGGAGTCCCAGTGCTAATGGCATCAACAGGGAAAATTTTAAAAAAGGGCTAGAAGGTTGCATAATGGATACATAAGCACCGTTGAAAACATAGAAAAATATTAACAGTAATTCCAAGCCTATAAGTTTAAAGGTAATCTTTTTGTTCATTTCATGGATTCCTTTCGATGCTGAATTTCTTATATCCGTACATCTTATGGTAATATGATTAGATTTAGACTGGATTCGCTGATGCCTTATACATAGCACTTGTAATTACTGTATAGAGCAGAATACTAATACCAAGTAAACTACTTAATAGGACATAAACAGAGGCCTCTGATAGCAGATTATACAGTGGGAGGTACCATTCGAAAATTACCATAACAATCGGAATCAATGCAAGCAAGCCAATAAAACTATAGCCACCTAGTGTGCCTAAACGGTAAAAGACAACATTTAATAAAAGTCCAGAAAGGAGAAAAAATAATAGTAACACTGTGTCTAAAGTAATCGTTAGTAAGAATGACTGGGCATTTTCAAAAAATTGAATAGGATGAATAATGATCGTATCTTTAATATGCAATAGGTCAGAAAAGTAGGTAATCATTGTATGGGTGCAAGTAATAATGAGAGCTCCTACAATGCTCCACACGATGAAAAAAAGTCCGACATTGTATAGATATTGCCAACGGCTTAAGCCAAGCTTTAAAAAATATGGCATGGTTCTATTTAATATTTTAGCGCCCATCGTACTATAAAAAATATAGACAGGTATAGAAATCGTGATCACAAAGGAAATATATTTGCCAAAAAAGGTGTCTAAGAAAAACGACAGTAAGACAATGGAAAATAAAATACTCCAGAATATAATATTTTTCTTTTTATAGCTTTGAAATAATACATAAAAGCTACCCTTTACTGTATTCATACAATTGCCCTCGCTTTCTGCTGTTTACTTAAATACACTAACATGTCTTGTAGAGAAACACTTTCACGTGTAATATTGTTGCCTTCTATTGAGCGTCCATTGGCATAGACTACGGCGGTCATTTCATGCATGAACGAATGCTGGTAAATAACCTCCAAACCAGCAGTTGCCTGCTCGACATCAAGAGCGCCACCTTTCACAGCGACAATATGCTGCCGCCATTCATCCGCCGTTTTTTGAAGTAGTAATTGTCCTTCGTGAAGTATAAGGATTTCCTCAAACAACTCACTTGCTTCATCAATTAAATGCGTTGACAAGATAAATAATCTTGGATTTTCAGACTGCTGTTCAATCAATAAATCATAAAATGTATTACGTCCGGCTACATCTAGCCCGATATAGGGTTCATCAAAAATCGTGATGCCTGCATTGCTAGCAAAGCCTGTAATAATACCCAGTGCCGAGACCAATCCCTTCGACAGACTGCGCACTTTGTCTTTCGGATTAAGCGCAAATACCTGTAGCAGCTCTAAAGCAAGATGTTCATCCCATTTTGGATAAAAGAAGCTATTGGCTTTTAAGCTTTGAGCAATGGTCATTTCCTCTTGAAAATTACCACTCTCTGCAACAAAGCAAATGTCACGTAAAATAGCTGGGGCATTAAAGACATGTTCTCCATTCACACAAACACTCCCGTTAGATGGAGCAATCAGTCCTGCTAACAGATTTAAGAAGGTCGTTTTTCCAGCACCGTTATGACCTAAGAAACCAATGATTTTCGGACCTTCAATCGTAAACGAGACATTTTTTAGTGCCTGCTTGTGCTTATACGATTTACTTACATTACTTACTTTAATCATCATAAGTTATCCCCTTTGTAACATATTTTGTAATTCTTCATGTGAGATGCCTAATCTTGTTGCTTCTTTTTTCAGTGGTTCAATATGCTGGGCAAAAAAACTTTCTTTCCGCTCACTAACTAATATCATTCGCGCATCAGTACTGACAAACATACCGACGCCACGTTTTTTATAAATCACACCCTTATCCACTAATTCGTTCACGCCCTTTCCTGCTGTAGCTGGGTTGATTTGATATTCCTTGGCAAATTCATTTGTTGATGGAATGCGATCTTCAGGTTGTAACAGTTCATCGAGAATAGCATCCTCAATGCGTTCACGTATTTGTTGGAAAATAGGCTTTTCATTGCTTAACGAATAGCTCACAATCCACCTCCTAGTTCACTGGTTAGTTAGTTGTGTAACTAACCATACAACGTGATTTGGAGATTGTCAATCCATTTGATGGAAAAATTTTCACTTGATGTAACGCACAAATAAAGTTGGAATCTGTAATTAAGGAAGGGGAGCAGGGCGAAAAATATCGGCTAGAGGCAAAGGTGATTGTTGAAGTGGGGGAATGATAAACTGTCTAGATTGAGCAAATTTGGTCGTCATCAACGGTCAAAAATACTTGGCGAACGAGCAAACATGCGGCTATCCGGTCAAAACCAGCAAACCCAAGTAACCCATCGTATAAACCACAACAAAATTAAAAGGATGAGCAGATGTCTCATCCTTTCAATTCATCCTCGATTATATGAAGTGCTACGACTTACAAAAGCTGTTTTACTTTTTCACTACTACTTGCACAACGTAGCATTTGCCAGTATGCAGTTGACCTTCATGGACCGTCCTATCTTTCTGTCAGTAATGGTTCTTCAATTAAATCAACAAGCTTCGTTTGGACATGTACATTTTGTGCTTTTGCAAATGCCTTTGGTTTATCTAGCCCTGATTGTGCATAGTCATAAGCTGTAACAATGGCATTGGCAGCTACATATACTGCTTTCCTCCTTCTCCTTCCGCATATGCTGCGATAGTAGAGCTTGTTGGAAAACGGTCAGACTGTTCTCATATAAATTCATTTGCTTTTGTTCCGTATACATATTCTTAAAGCGTTCATTTTTTATCCCCTCGTATTTGTTGCGTAAACATCGTATAAAAAAGGCCGCGCTGTGTAAGCAATTGTTCAAATGTGCCACTTTCTGCTAGTGTGCCATTATTCATCACGAAGATGCGGTCCATTTTTGCTAAATCTATTAGCTTATGTGTAATCAGGACAATTGTTTTATCTTTTCCTTTTGTAAGTATAGTGTTAAATAAATGTACCTCGGTTTGGGCATCTACACTCGTGAATGGTTCATCTAACAGCCATAGGTCACTATTTTTTAATAGTACACGTGCAAAGGCAAGGCGTTGTTTTTCGCCTCCCGATAAATTGCCGCCTTTTTCATAGACAATAGCAGTTAATGATTTCGTAATAAATACTTGGTCGAGCACTTGCTGTAGTTCTTCATCTGTCGCGGTTGGTTTTGCCAGTAGTAAATTTTCTCGAAGGGTTCCAGAGAAAAAGTGATTATGCTGTAATTGAATAGTCATTTGTGCCCAAAGTTCCTGCTCATCGATAGAGCGCATCGGCTGCTCATTTATAAAAATCTCGCCACTAATCGGCTTGAGCCCATGAATAAGCAGTTGAAATAATGTCGATTTGCCAGAGCCACTTGGACCGACAATCGCTACTTTTTCACCTGCGACGATTGTACAATTGACATGTAAAACAGCAGAATGCAATGTGTTTTGATACGAATAAGATACATTTTCACATGTAATGTGCAATGGCTTATTGCTTACTAATGGCATACGCTCAGTAGGAGAAGCGGGTGGTGCAATCGCATCTAATCGCGCGGTCGCTTCTTGAGCATTTTTATAATGACTAGGTAGCATCGCAAGTGGGATAGCCGATTCAAACACTGTTAATGCCACTAATACTAGCATCGCAAGGTATAAACCATCTAAAGTACCGATTGAAACGAAATAGGCCCCTACACTGACGATGAAAAACGCCGTTAATAAAGAAATGAACTGATTCCAAAAATGCATGCTTTGTTCACGATTTAGCTCTTGTTTTTTTAGTCGTGAATAATCTGTACTTATGATTTGTAACGACTGTTCCTTCGTTGCTAATTGGTAATGTAGCTGTAAATCACGGTAACCGTATAAATATTCCGCTGCTTCATTTGTAAATGCATTTTTGACCTGCACAGCTGTATTCGATTTTTGATAAATCAAAATTGCAGGGACGACTGTACTTGTGAACATAAAGCCAATCATCAAAATCAGTGCTAGCCACGGTGAAAACCACAGTGTAAAAAGAATCGTTGCGAAAAAAACAAATAGCGCAATAAACGGTGGATAGACGACCCTTAAGAAAAAATGTTGCAATAGATCCACATCACTCGTAATTCGATTTAATAAATCGCCACTTTTGTATGCCTGTAATAAGTTTGTTTGCGGTACTAACTTTTTAAAAAAGCGCATGCGTACAGCACTCATAAAGCGAAAGGTAACACGGTGTGAAATAAAGCGTTCGGCATATTTACTAACTGATTTGACAACACCGAAAAGCTTTAAAAATGCCGTTAAAATCAAAATAATATAAAAAGGAGGCATGAGAGCCGCTTTTGAAATGAGAAAGCCACTTTGTGCAAATAATGCTACTGCTGTAAGACCGCTAATTGTACCAGTGGTCATCGCAAGTAGCACATCTTTTTTATCATGTAAAATCATCTGAATAAGTGCTTTCATCATACGTACCTCTTTTCTTCATATATTCGTAAAACGGGTGAGATGCTAATTGTGCATGCGTGCCGCTCACGCTAACTTGACCATTTTCAATAATATATAATGTATCAGCATGCTGAATGCTCTCGAATCGATGTGCGACCGTAATGACGGTTGCATGTTGACGGAATGAATACATCGCTTGTGTGAGCAGTTGCTCTGTTAACACATCCAGTCCTGCAGTTGGTTCATCGAAAAATAAAATTGCTGGGTTCTTTAAAAAAGCACGAGCAATAGCGACGCGTTGTTTTTCGCCACCAGATAATCCACGTCCACCTTCACCGATGTTTGTGTCTAATTGTTCAGACAATTTGTCCAGCCAAGATGTGAGTTGTGCTTTATGCAATGCTTCATAAATCTCCTCATCAGTAGCTGAAAGCCCCATTCGAATATTATCTCGAAGCGTACCAGCAAATACATATGGATGTTGCGAAATATAGCTCATTTGACGATACCAATCTTGCTCAGACAGTTGTATGCGCGGTTTACCATCGATTAAAACCGCACCGTTAGATAATTCCACCATACTTGACAGCATATTTAAAATCGTTGTTTTACCGTGACCAGTTGGACCGATTAAAGCAACCATTTCCCCAGGTTTTACATCAAGAGAAATTGGTCCAATGAGCGGCCCATTTTCATATTGGTACGTTGCGTTTTGTAAGGAAAGCTGTGGTTTATCGTCAATCGGCTCTTTGCCCCAATGCACGGGTGTTGCGGTTGTTTGCATAGCCTCTTCAATAACGGAAACCGCACCTAAACTTCCTCGACCTGTATGAAAAGCAGCGCCGAGTTCTTTTAAGGAATTGTAGTACTCAGGCGCTAACGTTAAAACAAAAAATGCAGGAGCAAAAGTGAGCGACTGAAAGACAATCATTTGAAAGCCAATTTCGAGCGCGACCAATCCGACCCCTAATGTTGTAATTAGTTCAATAAATAATGTGGAAACAAAAGCAATTCTTAAAACGGACAATGTACGTTCCATAAATCCTTTATTGCTTTCTGCTAGCACTGCCTCTTGCTTATCGCTTTGTCCAAAAAGACGAATCGTTTGAAGCCCTTGCAGTAAATCAAGGAATTTCCCAGAAAATCGATTCATCGCCACTAATTGTTCTTCGGATTTTGCTTTTGTTTGCATGCCGACCATGATATACGTTAACGGAATAAACGGAGCTGTAATGAGCATAATCCAGCCACTTGCCACATGTGTCATAAATACAGCAATTATCACAATGAGGGGTACGACGGTTGTTTTGATGACCTGTGGTATATATTCCCGGTAGTAACTTTCTAATTGATCTACTGTATCAATTAACAATGTCACCTTTTCACCTGTTTGTGTGGTCATTTGCGTTTCCATTGCATTTTGTGTCCAATGCTGAAGCAATGTTTGGCGAATCGAATTTTTGATACGCTCAGCCAATGTCCCGCCTATTCTATTTAGCCAAAACTGTGTAAATAAGCGTAACAGGATAGCAAGAAATAATAATAGTAAAAAACGAAGTGTAGATGAAAAAGGACTTTGTTCTATAAATACAAGGTTGACAATTTGCACAATGCTATAGCCTTGTAAAACGATACTGCAACCTAAAAATACAGATAAAACAAAGAGGACAAGCAGCTTCCCTTTATGTGCCGCTGCCCATGTTTGTAAAGAATGCATCGTATCAGCTCCTTTCTTCTTATATTAATATAGATAAATACAAATAAAATTAGGGGTTTTCCACTAAAAAAACAAGTCTTGTTTAGGGGGAAACCCCTATATTTTTGAAATATAGATTTTACTATGATTAGAGTGTAAAGTTTCACAACACAAAAATGCAGAAAGAAGGAAGAAGCGTGAAAAATTCTTTCAAAGTCGTCATTGTTGGTGGGGGAACAGCTGGTATTTCTGTTGCCGCTCGCTTATTGAGAAAATCGCAAAGCCTCAACCATGAAGTGGCGATTATAGATCCAGCATCAAAGCATTATTATCAGCCGTTATGGACGCTTGTCGGTGGAGGAGCTGCTAAAAAAGAAGATTCGGAACGTTCAATGGACTCTATTATCCCAGAAGGTGCAGAATGGATTCAACAACCTGTGCTTGAATTTAAACCTGAACAAAACGAAGTCACCCTAGGCGATCAAACATCTGTTACGTACGATTACTTAGTTGTAGCAGGCGGTATTGAAATTAACTGGGGTGCCATTAAAGGGTTAAAAGAAGCGCTTGGTACAAAATCTGTTTGCAGTAACTATTCATTTGAACATGTAGATTATACATGGGAAACGATTCGTAATTTAAAATCAGGTACAGCCTTATTTACACACCCGAATTCACCAGTAAAATGCGGTGGTGCACCACAAAAAATTATGCATATAGCTGAAGATTACTTCCGTAAAGCGGGTGTTCGTCAAAATATGAAAGTTGTATTCGGTTCAGCAAATCCAGCCATTTTCGATGTACTCAAATACCGTGAGGCGTTAGAAAAAGTAGTGGAACGAAAACAAATCGATACACGATTCCGCCGTAACTTAATCGAAATTAAAGCGGATGAAAAAATTGCAATCTTTGATAATCTAGATACCGGTGCGAAAGAGGAAGTGAAGTATGACATGATTCACGTCACACCTTATATGAATGCACCCAAATTTATCGCGAATAGCCCATTAGCTGATCAAAATGGTTGGGTAGATGTAGATATGTATACATTGCAACATAAAAAATATACGAACGTGTTTGGCATTGGCGACTGTGCAAATTTACCGACATCTAAGACCGGGGCAGCCATCCGTAAGCAAGCGCCTGTCGTAGCCGAAAATGTCCTCGCTTGTATGCGCAATCAAACAATGGATAAAACGTATAACGGTTATTCATCTTGCCCAATCGTCACAGGTTACAACAAGCTAATTTTAGCAGAGTTTGACTATACAAAAGAGCCTGCTGAATCTATGCCATTTAACCAAGCCGTTGAACGTACGAGCATGTATATGCTGAAAAAAGATTTATTACCAATCATGTACTGGGATGGCATGCTAAAAGGAACGATGTAGAAAGGAGGCATATGTAATGGAAACGAATCCGTTACTAGAGCAACTAAAGCAGCCGGATGTTCAAGCAGCTCTCGTATCATTATTACAGCAATTGCCGACCTATGAAAAAAACTTACAAGCAATCGGCAATATAGTAAGTTTTGGACAAGCGGTATTACAAGATCAGCAAGCCATTCAAAAATACGACGAACTTGTACGAAGCTATAACTTAAATCTTGAAACAGTGGAAGCATTAGTTGGCTTACTAGAAAAATTGCCGAAACTTTTACAAATGATCAATCAGTTAGAAAACGTGCTCGATTTTGCAACAGCTGTATTAGCGGATCAACAAACAATCGATTATGCAACAGCAAGTATCCAATCCTACGCAGAACCTGTTGTAGAAAAAGGAAAACAAGGCTTATCGCTAGTAAAAGAAATTCAACAACAAGCAGAAGCAACAACAGAACCAGTAAAACTCTTTACCATTATGAAATGGTTAAAAGAACCGAGTGTTCAACAGTCACTGAAATATGTGCAAGCAACACTACAGGTTTTAAATAAACAATCAAATTAAAAGGAGAGAATTTTATGTTATTACGTTATTTCTATGATGAAAAATTAGCACACGCTTCTTACCTGGTAGGTTGTCAACGAAAAGGCGAGGCAGTGATTGTTGACCCAATGCGCAACATTGAGCCATACATCCAAGTAGCAGAAAAAGAAAATATGAAAATTGTTGGGGCATTAGAAACGCACATCCATGCCGATTTTGTAGCAGGTTCTCGTGAATTAGCCGATCGTTTCGGTGCAACAATGTATATTTCAGATGAAGGCGATGAAAACTGGAAATATCAAAATTTAGAAGGCATTAACCATGTGTTATTAAATGATGGTGACAAATTTGAACTTGGTAAGCTTACTTTTGAAGTAATGCATACACCAGGTCATACGCCAGAATCGATTTCATTCCTGTTAACAGATGGAGCAGCGGCAGACAAACCAATGGGCTTCTTTACAGGTGACTTCGTGTTTGCTGGGGATATTGGTCGACCAGACTTACTTGAAAAAGCAGCAGGTATTCAAGGTACAGCTGATGCAGGAGCAAAAGTGATGTATACATCTGTGGAGCGCTTTAAGCAATTACCGGACTATTTACAAGTATGGCCAGCACATGGAGCAGGTAGTGCGTGTGGGAAAGCGCTTGGTGCAGTACCTTCTACAACAGTTGGCTATGAAAAACAATTCAACTGGGCAATGCAATTTGACAACGAGCCAGACTTCGTGAAAGCATTATTAGATGGTCAACCAGAACCACCTTATTACTTTGCAGTGATGAAATCAGTCAATAAAATTGGTATTGAGTTAATTAAAAATTTACCAGAGTCAAAAGTTATTACTTCTGTTGAAGAAATTGAAGGATTGATTGCAGCAGGGCGGCAAGTAGTAGATACACGTGATGCACAAAGCTTCTCACAAGGACATATTAAGGGAACGATGAACGTGCCATTTAATAACTCATTCACAAACTGGATGGGCTGGATTGTTAACTACAAGGAACCTTTATATTTACTAGTTGATCCTGCTCAGATGAATGACATGCTGATCGCACTTCGTTCAATCGGTATTGACCAAGTACTAGGTTATGCAGATGTAGAAGCGATGATTGAGCAAGCGAATGTACTAGATTCATATGAAAATGTTACACCTTCAGAGGCAAAAGCGATGATGGACGCAGAAGATGTAGCTGTATTAGATGTGCGTAATCTGACAGAATATAATGAAGGGCATATTGAAGGTGCACAGCACATTATGGTTGGTACATTAAAAAATCGTTTAGATGAAGTGCCAAATAAAAAACTCATTGTTCAATGTCAAGCAGGTGGTCGTTCTGCTATTGCAGCCAGCATATTAAAAACAAATGGCTTCCACAATTTAGTCAATATGACTGGCGGCTACGGTCAATGGGTGATAGAAGTAAAATAGTTAATCATTATAAAGAGTGCCTTCTAATGTGAGGCACTCTTTTGGAGGTTTTATGAAAATTTTACTAATCGGTGTAGTGAGCATTGTCTTAGCGCGTACTTTTTATATCCGTCTTGTCCCTGTCAAACAGGTGAAAGCCATTCCGTATCGCCAAGTAGATGAAGCATATCAAATACTTGATGTGCGTGATTACAATACAGCAGGCTGTTTAGTTTATAATAGTAAGCATATCCCGTACGGCTACTTGCCAAGTTTTTATATAGAAATCGAAAATCGCCCCATCCATCTGCTTGTAGAAAGTCAAATAGATTTAAACATGGCTAGCCGTTTTTTACGGAAAAAAGGGTATAGTGTAAATAGTTATACGATGATGAAAAAAACGTGTAAAGTAAAAGGGTTGATTTATAAGGAGGCGTAAAGTATGCAATCCCGCCTACAAAATGAATATTTTCAGCAAATTTATGAGCATATTCAAGATGGCATTATCATTATGAAGGAAAGCAGGGAAATCATTATGATGAACCCTGCTGCACAACACTTGACGGATTGGGAGAATGGTGATTTTGTGCCGTACTGCTCCTATTGTATGACCCGAAAAAAGGAACAAGGCGAACCTACTTGTTATTTGATTGCGAACAACGAAGTGCCTTCATTTTTATCCGAAATGCCAACATATCATGGTAGAAAAATTGATGTCGAAATGAGCACAGCCGCTATTTATGCCAATGAAAATACAGGGGAAACAGAATATTTGCTTGTCTTACGTGATCAAGAAACTTTTAAAAAAGCACAAGAGGCGGCCATCAATAAAAAAATGATTCGAGCATTAATTGAGGCAAAAGAATCGGAACATAAACGGTTAGCGCAAGAACTACATGATGGTGTCGGACAATCATTATTTTCTGTATCTGTTGCGATGCAAGCGATTGAATCATTTGTTCAAGATAATGCGCAGTTGAATGAGTATATTTCTGAGGTACGTGTGGAACTGCAAAAGGTAATGAAAGACATTAACGCGTACTCTCATCAATTGCGACCGCACAGTTTAGACCAATTAGGATTAGAGCCAACAATTCAAGCGACAATAGATGCGATTAAAAAAAATAGACCGGATTTGGATATTCAATTAACGACACGTGGTCTTGACCGATGTGACCCAGCAGTGGAGATTAACTTGTATCGTATCACACAAGAAGCGTTGCATAATATTATTAAATATGCAAAAGCAACCCAAGTGCATATCCATATTAAAAAGGACAACACGCATATTTATATGACCATTCAAGATAACGGGGTTGGCTTTGAGCGAGAGAAGGTTCAAAATGCGGGGCTTGGTCTAAAGCATATGGAAGAACGGGTCGATCAGTTGGGCGGTACTTGTACAATCATGTCAAAATTAGGACAAGGTACATGTATTGATATTGTCATTCCGAGATGGAGGCCGCAACATGATTAAAATATTGCTCGTCGATGACCATGTTTTAATACGAAAGGGCATTGCGCTTCTTTTAGGGAATTATCCAGATATTACAGTTGTAGGAGAGGCAAGTGACGGGGAAGAGGCCATTCAGCTTGCCTACCAAACAGCGCCGAATGTGATTTTAATGGATATTTCTATTCCAAATGGTTTAGATGGTTTTACTGCTACGAAGGAAATTAAAAAAAATTTACCTGAAATGAAAGTCATTATGCTGACGATGCATAACGAAATAGCCTATATTCAACAGGCAATGGAAGTTGGTGCGAATGGCTATATATTAAAAAATAGCCAAGGTGGCGAAATGTATGAAGCAATTCAAAGTGTGTATACAGGACGCCGTTACTATGAGGTCGGATTGCCACAAGAACAAATCGAAAAATTATTTAAGAAAAAAGGGAAAAACAACCCGGATATATTATCAACACGTGAACAAGAAATTGTTCGATTAACGATTTTAGGGTTTACGAATATGCAAATTGCAGAAAAGCTATTTATTAGTGCTAAAACGGTAGAAAATCATAAAGCCAATATTATGCAAAAGCTACATTTAAAAAGCAAGGCAGAACTCATTCAATATGGCATTACGAATAAGTACATTACGTAGTATGCGAGGGCTGTCTAATAAAATCTGCTCATCCTTAAAATAGGTGGGCAGATTTTTTGATATTTTTATATTGGTTAGTGGTTTTAAAAGAATTTTTCAGACCGTCTTTTTGCATAGATTAGCCTCTTCACCATCCATTCTTACCCTTGTCTTGAGCGATAAAGCAATCGGCTTTATCGCTTTTTACATACTAGATACTTAGGGAAAGAATAGAAACTTGTTCATCATCATCCTCCCAATAGTTTTCCTCATATCATTGATTTTCCGAACACACAAATCCGCCTTTTTCTCCGGAAGTATAGGGGCTTACCCCTATACTTTAGAAACAACGCACTCTCTATACTTAAAGTAAATAAGGTAGAAGGAAGGTGTGTACGATGGATTTTACATTCATCGTCGTCATATTTTTAATTGGTTTTATTGGATCATTCGTATCAGGGATGGTAGGTGTTGGAGGATCCATCATTAAATACCCAATGCTCTTGTATATTCCTCCGTTATTTGGGTTAGCAGCCTTCACCGCACATGAAGTATCTGGTATTAGTGCCGTTCAAGTATTTTTTGCATCGATTGCAGGTGTATGGGCATATCGAAAAAGCGGCTATTTAAACAAAACACTTATTCTTTATATGGGTACGGCTATTTTAGTAGGTAGCTTCATCGGTAGCTTTGGTTCCAGCATGTTATCAGAAGCGGCAGTGAATATTGTATACGGTGTTTTAGCCTTGATTGCAGCTGTGATGATGTTTATTCCTAAAAAGCAAATTGACGATAAGCCGTTAGATCAAATTACATTTAGTAAACCACTAGCAGCGAGCCTGGCGTTTATCGTTGGGATTGGTTCGGGGGTTGTTGGAGCAGCAGGTGGCTTTTTATTAGTACCAATTTTACTCGTTGTATTGAAAATCCCAACACGTATGACGATTGCAACGAGCTTAGCAATTACGTTTATTTCATCGATTGGTGGAACAGTCGGCAAAATTATGACAGGGCAAATCGACTATGGACCAGCAGCGGTAATGATTGTGGCAAGTATACTTGCGGCTCCACTTGGCGCAAAAATCGGCGGCAAGCTCAATACAAAAGCACTACAAACTATTTTAGCACTATTAATTTTAGGTACAGCCATTAAAACATGGTTAGATATTTTATAAGAGGTGATTGGTTATGGAAAAATCGAAAGGATTTATGATTACGAGCTTCACCATTTCAGCTGTTTTTCTAGTAGCAGTGATTACAACAATATTTGGAGTTTAGGAGTGAGTCCAGATGGAAGAGGCAACTGTCTTTTGGAGTAGGGCATTAACCGAATTAACGTTATCTTTCCATATTATTTTTGCAACACTCGGTGTGGGTGTGCCGTTAATGATTTTAATTGCTCAATATGTAGGCTATAAGAAAAATGATATGCACTACACGATGATGGCAAGACGTTGGGCGCGTGGCTTTACGATTACAGTCGCAGTCGGTGTCGTAACAGGTACAGTCATCGGCTTACAGCTATCGTTACTGTGGCCAGAGTTTATGGAATTAGCAGGGCAAGTTATTGCACTACCGCTATTCATGGAAACATTCGCATTCTTCTTTGAGGCGATTTTCTTAGGAATCTATTTATACACATGGGATCGATTTAAGAATCCAAAAAATCATATATTATTGCTCATTCCTGTAGCAATAGGGGCATCAATGTCAGCCGTTTTTATTACGATTGTCAATGCCTTTATGAATGCACCGCAAGGGTTTGATATCGTCGATGGCGAGCTCATCAATATTCAACCAATTTTAGCGATGTTTACACCGGCCATGCCGACAAAAATCGGGCATGTACTAGTAACAAGTTATATGACGGTCGCATTTATTTTAGCGGCGATTGCAGCGTATAAGCTATTGCGCGGCGAAAACCATATGTATCACAAAAAAGCATTATTTATGATGATGAAATTAGGTGTTATTTTCTCTATTGCTTCTGCATTAGTTGGTGACTTTTCAGCAAAATACTTAGCTGAATATCAGCCTGACAAGCTAGCCGCAGCAGAGTGGCATTTTGAAACAGAAGAAGGGGCAGATTTAATCTTCTTTGGTGTACTAGATGAAGGGGAAATCAAGTATGAAATCCGCATTCCTAAAATGTTAAGCTTTTTAGCTAGTAATGATTTCAATGCACAAGTGATTGGCTTAGATCAATATCCAGAAGACGAACATCCACCACTCATTATCCACTATTTCTTTGATATCATGGTAGCGATCGGTATGATGATGATTTTCCTTTCAGTTGCTTATATAGTAGGGAAATGGAGAAAGTGGCAGTGGGTTGAATCGAAATGGTTCCGAGTGCTGATTGTTTTAAGTGGTCCATTATCACTTGTAGCGATTGAAGCAGGTTGGTGGTTAGCGGAATTAGGACGACAACCATGGATATTATATGGCATTATGCGAACAGAAGACGGCGCGACAAGTGCTACCGGCGTAGAATATTTATTTATCGCCTTTGCGATTGTTTACTTTGTGTTGGCAATCGGTAGTTTAGTCGTATTACATCGCATGTTTAAAAACAACCCGGTTGAAAAAGAATTAGCAGCACGACAAGGCGGTGATTCTGTATGGCATTAGAAATACTAGGTATTTCGGTACTTTGGCTCTTCTTATTTGGCTATGTGATTGTCGCATCGATTGATTTTGGCGCAGGATTTTTTAATGCCTATAGTTTAATGCGCGGCAATGACCATATTGTGTCAAACATTATTAAGCGGTATTTATCTCCGGTATGGGAAATTACGAACGTCTTTTTAGTCTTTTTCTTTGTCGGGATTGTTGGATTCTTTCCGCAAACCGCATATTTCTACGGTACCATTTTATTAGTACCGGCTTCTGTTGCGCTTATTTTGCTAGCGATTCGCGGTAGTTACTATGCCTTTGAATCTTATAGCGGTATGAGCGGACATAAAGGCTATGCACTCGCTTATGGGGTGTCAGGTCTTTTTATCCCAGCTGCATTTTCGGTCATTCTAACAATTTCTGAAGGTGGCTTTGTTACGATGCAAGGCGATCATCCAGTTTTAGACTACAAAGCATTGCTGACAAGTCCATTATCATGGTCCATCGTTGTATTAAGTATCATTGCAGTACTGTATATCTCAGCTGTCTTTTTAACATGGTACGCACAAAAAGCAGGAGATCATAAAGCAAGTGAATTGATGCGTAAATATGCGCTTACTTGGGCGATTCCCCTTATCGTTAGTGGTCTTGGCATCATCATCGAGTTAAAAGCGTTTGGGAATTGGCATTATGCCCAAATGGTTGATTTATCTTGGTTATTTGCGCTAACCGGCATTGTCTTTTTAGCAACGGTTTGGCTATTATGGGCGAAAGTAAAATACGGGTTAGCGGTCATTTTATTAATCGTCCAGTTTGCGATCGCCTTCTTTGCCTATGGGATTTCACACTATCCATATCTACTCTATCCGTATTTAACGATTCATGATAGTTTTACAAATGAAGCGATGGCCATAGCACTCGTTGTGGCATTTGTCGCAGGCTTAGTGTTGCTTGTACCTTCTTTATATTTAGTATTTAAGCTATTTGTCTTTAACAAAGACTATGTATCTGGTAAAGAAGAAACACATGTATAAGGAGTGTAAGATAATGCATGATTTTTTAAATTTTTATGCACCGATTCTAGTAGTCATTGTATCGATTGGAGTAGCATTTATGGCTGCACTAAATACGAAGTTTTTGTAATAAAGCTTTGATTCTCAAATTATATTTGACGTATTCCTTTGTTTTATGTATTTTATCAAACGAATAATACCGACATCTGAACGGGAGAGGTTCATAGCTGAAACCCTCTATAAAAAACTATGGAAGTATGCTTATTACGCCATGTCTATATTGGACGTGGCTTTTTTATTTGTTAGCTTTAGTTTACATGGATCTCTACAATTTTTTGATTTGGAATGTACGAAATGTACAATGTCGCAAAGACAGGCTGACTTGTTATGATAATAGGCACATAAATAAAAAAACATAAATAAGGAAATAAAGAAGAAGACCATCCATCACGGAGTGGTCTTCTAAAAGCTTATTCAACTAAAGCACTCCGTTAGCTTAATAAGGCTTCTCTTTATTTTTTAAATATCTTCGCTTCGACTTAATACAAAAACACCTCAGTTTACTATCAAAGATTATTTTTATTACTTATAAAGGAAATTTGTTCAGCTGATATAATAAAATCAATTAAATCCATCGTTTTATTTTGTAGCAAGACGTGAAATTCATATTTGTCATTCACTTTATATATTTCCTCATACAGCCACCATGAATCTTCTAACAAATCATCCTGTTTGATAATATTAAAATTTTCAAATATGACCTCATCTATATTTGTATAACTCCCTTTATTATCAAGGAGTAATTTTAAGGATTTATCATTCTTAATTGATTTTATAATTTTGCAATCATGGAAGCTAAAATCCCCATCAATTTCTATATCCAGTAATGTTGAGTTTTCTTTTATATATCTTTTGTAATCTTCAATTACTGTGGTTACAATTCTTTCATTTTCCTCGCAAAATTGAGTTACAGCATTTATTACATTACGAGTTGCCTTATCTAAAGCAAACACCCTTATATCTGCAATCTGTTTTACTATTGTTTTTGGTAATTGCTTTTTTAAATACATATGATTATGTATGAAATTATCATGAAATTGTTCTATTCCCTTTTCTTTATTAAAAGGTTCATAGTTATTATCATCATCTCTGTTTGCTGTTTCGTTAGATTTTAATATTAAATTAGCTTCTTCTTGTAAAGTAAGCCAACTATTTAATTCAATGTGGTAAAGCTGTTGAAAATATTCTTCTGAGAATGTTTCAGCTTGCTTTTCTTCCTCTAAATGCAGATGGATATTATTTTTTTGACACAATTCATGCCATTCTTTAGTAAAATATTTCATTTTATTACCCTCGTCTCTCTAAGTAGATAATTTTTAGTTAACCTGCTCCGTTAGCCATCCATGTCGCGTAAAATCAACGCTACACCACAGAAAATGAAAGATTATTACGTTCTTTCATGGGAGTTTAATAATACCTCAAATTCATATTTGGATTTAATCCCCTATTATTATCTCTAATAAAATCAGTTGCACTATCAACCTGACTTGTCATCGGACCTACGTTTGTAAACTTTGGACAATTAAACTTCACAAAATAATCTCGGTTTGAATGCAAATTATCAACTGCCTCATACTTATTGTCATAGGAAGTGTTCAGAAATTTATGAAAAAGGAAAAAGGATTTTGGAAGTATTCCCCCTGTCTATGTTTTAGGGATATTAGTGGAGTCTGATGAAAAACGCTTTAGTCAACAGGTGTATTTATCAATTGTAGTACATATTTAAGGATTTACTCAATGAGTTTAATTTAGACAATAATTTGTTAGGGGCGATGTAAAAATGACACATTTTGAATACATGGAGCAAATGATATAAACCAATATCAGAAACGATGCTGAAGGGTAAAAGGGGCAAGTAAAAGACGATATATTGTACGGAGATAAGAAAGGGGTTTATCCCTAAATCATTATTTAATGACTTTTGGAACAACCCCGAATTCTTTACTTATTAATGCTGTGGAAGATAGTCGTGGCCGTTTATTGTTAGTTTAGAAGCAAAGATGAGAATTTCTTTATTTGCTTCATAATATGGATCTAAAATAGTGTGAAATGCTTCCCATTTTCCTTCAGCTTTTTCATCTTCACCATTACGATCCAGAACTATTGCCTCTTCGTAAATCTCTTTTAATTTTTCTTTATCTGATGTGCTGATTTCGAAATAAATATCAGACATATATTCATCAAATGAAAGAGAATTAATATACGGACGAATTAATTGATAGTATTCATCCCATAATTTTTCATACAATTCATCATTGTCATCTTTAAGTGCTTTTTGTTGCTCTTCAAAGTTAGTTTTTAATTTTGTTAAGACATCTTCTGGAAGATCCTTCAATCCTGATTCAGCTATGAATTCTTCAAATGTTTGTGGTGGATATAATGCTTCTAGATAAGGGTCAAGAATCTTATAAAATTCATCTAATTTTTTCGACGCTTCTTCCTCTTTACCGCCCTTTTCTAGCTTGATCCATTCTTCATAAATTACTTTAAGTTGATCATTATCTGATTCTTTTATAACTAAACTATTGCCATTAAATTCATATGTAGCTATATACTCTTCAAAGGATTCAGGCATCCAATTAGCTAGCTCATAAGGTTTGATGATTTTGTGCATCTCTTGATACATTTCATCTGCTTCGTCATACTTCTTTTCTTGTTCTAACTTCTGCATTTCTTTATACATTATTTCTAATTTCTTTAGATCTTCTTTTGAGATTTCTTTAGGTAAGTTCTTTTTATATACTTCAAATGTGTAGAACTCTGAAGAATCTTTCAATACACTGCCTTCAACTGAAATTTGTTGTCCTTCTACTAAGTTCATTTGTTCGATTTGCTCATCTGCGAATTTTTGTAATCCTACATAGTAAAACTTGCCGTCATCCCCTTTAATAAAACATGAGTCTCCAAACATAAATTTAATAGTCCCTTTAATTTGTTGTTCCTTTTGAACTGATGCTTCAATTGTTTTTTCTGCTGATGCAACGCCAACTTGAAATGGCGAGAAGACGGCCATTCCAATTGTTAATGCTGAAGCAATCATCAAAGTTTTTTTAAACGGTTTTTTCATATTTATTTCTCCTTTTATTTTAATAATCAGTTGTTACCAATAATTAGACGATTTTCCATCTAAGAAAGTTCATTGTTTAAAAAATTTAAAACGGAAAATTGGTGTAAACATCACTCTGGATGCTTTTTTGCATATGTCACAACAATGAATGGAAAATTAAATCCAAATAAATTGAATCTGAGGTATTATTTAACTAACGAATCAGGTTAGTTGAAGAAGGAATTAAAAATTTATGTCTTCAAAGGAACATCTTTGACGCAACGATTAAAGACAAATCCATAGACGGTTTTCTAAATAATTGTAAAATTTTTGAACGAAACGAAGCATCGCTCCGTCTAATGGAGGAAGGAGGCGAAAAGGATGGAATTTGAAATCGTGCAGCGTGCTATTCGTGGAGATCATCAAGCGATACTTTCACTTATTGAAATGGATGAAGATATTTTATATCGCATGGCTTTTACCTATCTGAAAAATGAGCAAGACGCTCTAGACGTGATGCAGGACCTGGTTTATAAGGCACTGAAAAAAATGCATACCGTTAAACAGCACGAATATGCCAGAACATGGCTCGTGCGCGTCTTAATCAATTGTTGTAAAGACCATTTGCGAAAACGCCAACCAACCGTTTCAATTAAGGAACATTACCAAGTTGACATTAACGATATTGGTCAAATCCCTAACTTTGAGGAACAATATAATAAATACAAAGGATCTGGAAAAAATATAAGTTTTTCTACTGTAAATCATAATGTCGCTTTAGAACTTAAATTTGTTTACTACCACAAGTTATTTAACTATGAATTGAGTTTGGGCAGCCTTTTTGCTAGCTATAATACCAACTCAAACAAATTGGCCCTATTTCTTAACGAAAAGCACCCTTACCTCCATTCTCTACTCGATTTAGATGTTGAGAAAACTGAAAAACAGTGGATTTGGTGGTTAAATAAAAAAGGTATAAGAACGACTCAAACAACAACAGATTTCAGAAATGGTGAACTCAAAAATAAATCAGTAGTAGCAAACTTTTTTCGTTTAGTGTATGAAAAATTATTTAATCTCACAGATACTCGTGAAGAATGGGAAAAAGATAGATGGGATGTTAGGGTATTAAATGAAGACTATGGAATAAAATATAACCCCTCAACTACGGCATATCTCCTTGACTTCACAAAAATTGAAAATAGTGTTTTTAGACAGTGTTTAAAAAAATATATAAAAACTAGATTACTAGGTGGAGGAAAATTAACTTGGAGTTCAGCGAGACTATATTTGGTTTTCGTCCGAAGATTCTTTAATTTTATTAGCCAGATAGAACCTGAATGGCATGATTTAAATGGTCTTACAAGAAAGCATATTGAGAACTATTTAGAGTATCTTCGACACTATTCAAAAAATAATTTGAAACAAAGAAATGCTAATCCAAAACAACATATGATTGATAACATTACTCGGGTTTATACATTTTTAAGAGATACTCAAAGATTTGAATACAGCATTGCACCAGAGAAGTCAACATCCAAACTACTTTATTCTGAGGATTTTCCAAGTCTTGATAAGAAATCAGATGACGATATTGATTATATTCCTGATTACGTATTAGAGCAACTTTTCGTGAACATAAACGACCTGCATCAAGATGTACAACCTGTCATATGGGTCGCTTTTAAAACTGGTTTACGTATTAGTGACGTATTAGGATTAACACAGGACTGTTTAGTTCGTTTAAATGGGAAATATTCTATTCAAACAGATATTGAAAAAACATATGTAAAAGGTCATAAAATACCGATTGATAACCAATTAGCGGATATGATTGCCATTTTAATACATAACTCCAAGGAGCGTAGTAATCAAGATAATAATCCTGATAAATATATCTTCGTCCGATATAATGGCTCCCGAAAAGGGAAACCATTTTCACAAGGTTGGGTACGAGAACAACTCAATAAACTGGCGTTCAAAAAGAACATTACAGATGAAATGGGAAATCTGTTTCATTTTAAGAGTCACCAATTTCGTCACACGTATGCCGTAAAAATGTTAAATGGCGGAGCTGATATTTTAACGGTACAGGAATTACTGGCTCATGCGTCTCCTGAAATGACGATGCGATATGCTCGTTTACTGGATGATACAAAAAGAAAAGAATTCGAAAAGGTTGTTAAACAAGGCGTATTTAGTTTTGATCTAAACGGAGAAGTTCATCAAGTATCAGAAGTAGAAGACATCCCTGAAGACATTTTGGATATAATGTGGAAAGACGAAAAGTTAAATGCATTGGACAACCCTTATGGGACTTGTCGAGCAAGAGTCAACGGAAATTGTCCATTAGCAGCAGAACCGCCTTGTCTCACAGCAAATGATGGAAAACCTTGTTTTGATCTAACTGTCGGTATGACAAGTTTTGATGTTAAAAAATATGAGCTCCTCATAGAGACTACTACAAAGTGGATTGAAGCATCAGAAGAATATGGTCGCGAAGATATGGTTACAGCAAATGAAAAGAACTTGGAGAGATACCAAAACATTTACGAAACAATCAAAAGTGGAAATGTCATTTTTGGACGTTTTGATCGTATGAAGAGGCAATTAGAACGTAAGAAAAAGAAAGGAGTTAAGCATGGATAGTTTTGATCGTGGAGAACAATTAAGGCAGCTACATGAACTAAGAAAACAGACAACCAAGAATAAGGTTGAAGAAGCTATTAAACGCCTTACAAAGAGTTCTAAGGCTATTAACTTTAATAGTGTGGCAAAAGAAGCCGGAGTGAGTAAAGCAACGCTTTACAACCATCCTGAGCTTAAAGAGCGTATCGATTTCTTACGAAATCAACAACAAAAAGCATTTGTGGACTCTAGGATTAAACGGGACGAGAACAATCAAAACGCAGTAATCGCTTCTCTAAAGAGAAGGATTGAAAAGTTGGAAAAAAAGAATAAAAAACTTGAACAAGAAAATAAACGATTACATGAAAAAGAGAATGAGAAACTTACTGACTACTTTATGAAGATATAATCCTAATTCAAATAATGGGGAGTTTAGTGCAACAAGGAGTACCTTCAAAATTATGGGGATTTACAACGCTAAGTTAAGAAATGTGACCAAACGACGCTTTGGGAACTATCCAACTCTGATATAATTAGTAAAGTTCACTAGAAATGGAGGGAACTTTAGTGATAACTCTAACTCAATTAGGTGTCGATTTTAACGATGAACAAACACCTTTTTTTCAAGTAAATTCAAACAATAGAATTCGCTTTGGATTATCTGAAATTTCATACGTAGAATTAAAAAGTGTATTAGATTACATTTTCAAAGAAGTTGATACGGTTGATATGGTTTATTTAGTTGCCAATATAATATCTAATAAATATATCTATACTAAAACAGCCGTAAGAAAATCTATTTTTATTCGAAATTGGGAAGAAATAGTTGAAGAGAATGAAGAGGCTCGTCACGTCTATGCAATCGTTAAAAATATAGATATAACTCAAGTTCAAAAATATGCTTTATCTATTTATAAAGGCGGACGTGCAGCATACTTGGCTTTCTATCTTAAAGACCGATTGGTGTATATTAGTAGTGATGTAGTTGATATTATATCTGATGATGTACAATTTATAAGCCATTTAAAAGAGAAATTCTCAAATCTTTATAATAAATTTTATGAATGATTATTTTCATACATTTACATTCAAAATAACGTTCCCAAATGGAAGTTTAGAAGCACATCAAAAAGCCACAAATGTTGTTACATCAACGTTCGTGGCTTTTCTTATGAACATTGTTTATGCGTTGTTTTATGCACTTTTGTTAAAAGTCAGTCATAGCAAAGGTTTTGAAGTATTTGAAGTAATGTTGCACCATTGTCTTTGATGAATAAAATCGTGTATAAAAATTGAAGTCTTATCGTTGTAAATCCGCATAAATCTTACGAGTCCCCTTATTGTGCTAACGGGGTGCTTTCCTTAAGGCTGTTTTCTCAAAGATTGTTGCTTCTATAAGGAAAAGGATTCAACACAACAGAAAACCAGAGTTAATCTACAAATTAGGCACTTGTAAAGTAAACTCTGGCTTTTATTTTTTGTAAATCCTAGAAAGAATGTTTGTTTCGAATGTCGTTGCATCAAGTTCTAACTCCACTTAATATTGATATGCCATCTCATTTAATCTTTAAAAAAAGTAGGAAGCCCAACTTCTCTTAATAGGTCATTAAAGTTATATTTATGTTCTTTAAGGCCTGAGTCAGTTAGCACCTGTCTAAGAACCAAGTACAATTGCATTTCAACAAAATTTAATTGTTCTGTATTATCTAACTGAATTAAATAACTTATTATTGCATTGTATAAAATTGGGAACTCTTGTTTAATTGCATCTCTATTATCGATAAACGCTCTAACATAATCTTCAAAATTATAAGTCCTGTCTTTAGATGAATTGTAGCTCTTTTCTTTTTTTTGATCTTTAATTGGGCGAAAGATAATACTTGACCCTATTACCCAATTACCCAGACCAGCTGCAAAAATTAGAAGCGAATACTTTCTGACTTCGATATCTGGATGTGAAAAGTATCTATAATATTCATCATAATTATCTTCATCCCAATATTTCGCAGTATCAAAAAATCCAATTTCAATTCCTTCTAAAATACTCTTTGCCTTGTCAACTAAAGTCCTTTTCATATATAATTCCTCATTTCTATCGTCATTGCAAACCTCTAAATAATTAATAATCTATTCTGATATGTAAAGTATAAATGAGTCACCATCATATGAGGTGTTTTCATATGAAAAAAGTTATTCTTATATTAATTATTGCCATTTCTTTTTTTGCTGTTTTAACAAAAACTAAGGCAATAATAAATGAATATGATGAAATTGCAAAGTCTGATAATGCGGATGTTACACTTTATGCTAAAAAGATAAATGGAGTATATATAGATTTTAAAATTGATTTTCAAGGTGGTGTGCTTACAAGACCTTATTGGATAAATACAACAAGTCCTACTTGGTCCCCTCAAATTATCTATGAGGACATCAATAAAGATGGAAAAAATGAGTTAATCATAATTTTGACCAAGGGTACTGGTACTGGAATATTAGAACAAGAAGTTCACGTTTTCCAAATCCAAAATCAAAGAATAAATAATGAGCTTGTTGAAGTACCAGTTGAAGTGATTGTTGATGACCCAATTGCAATAGTGTTAAAAAATGTAAAGACCGAGTTATTACCTAACGAAGCAAATATTAGTATTGGCGAAAAGAAATATGCAATTGATACCAATCCTTTAAAAAATAAGCCTGAACATTTATTTCCTGATATATACTTTGGCAATCTTATCAACTTTGAAATAAACGACAATCAACTTATTGCAAAAATCGGAGGTCAAATTTCTCCAGCAGGTGGAAGTATAGGTGATATTCAAATTACGTATATGTTTAAGGATAAAATGTATCAAGCAAAATCAATTGAATTTAAACCAAATGAATAATGTATTGTTATACTAAACGAAAGCGATTGTTTTCTATAGAACAGTCGCTTTTTTACTAACGGAGTAGGTTACTTGAAGAAGGATGGATAACACTTTTCTAATTCGCAAAAATTAAAAAAGAGGTGAATTTATCTTGAAAAAACTTTATGCACTGATTTTAATCATATATTTATTTACTTTTGTGTCATTTGAATCTTATGCACAGCCTAAAAACTGTCCTGTATTAAGTGATTTAGAGAAAACATCGCTTAAGGATAAAAAAAATGTAATAGAAGCTTTAAATACTTTAATACCAGAAACTTATGGGATTGGAATAGATGACTTTCCTGATATGTATACTAAGTGGCATGTAGTAACTGCCAAACCTTTTCTCAATACAGTTGGTAATAAAGAAGAAGAAGCGTATTTTGGAATGGCAAAAACCTTTTGTGGCAAAGAAATTGCTGAAAAGTCTTGGCTTGTACGTTTAGATTTCCCAAAAGCACCCGGAGCCGACTTAGCCCAGGGTCAAATATTTTTAGCTAAAAGTAAGGAAAAAGGATGGTTTGTTTGGTTTCAATACCATTAAACTGCTATTCCTTATTGAACTAACAGGGGCGTTTATCCAACAAGGATTTACGCTTGTTTGTTGAATTTTATTTACTAAAGAGGCGGTTTAGTTGAACTAGAATATTGTTTTACCTAAAGCAAATACTACCTTTTAAAAAGGTAGGTGATTAGATGAAAAAGATATCAGTAATATTTTTATTGTTATTAATTAGTTTAACCACTGTTTCATTTGTAACTTGGAAAAAACCACAGATAGCAGAGAATGTCAGTGCCAAAGAAATACATTCCGATTTTTTTGATGTATTATTGGTGTTATTAGACCCATATGCAAGGAAAGTGATTAATAAGGAATATCCTAGTCGTAGTTATGCACTTTGGGATGCAGAAATATTAGAAATTAAACGACTAACTGGTGGATATTCCCAGTATGATTTTACTGTGAAAGGAAAATATGATACGTATACAGGTCCTTTTAATCCACCTGAAGGTCCTATTACATTAACCTTTCATGTAACAACAGAAGGGGTTTCAGTAGAAAAAATTCAAAAGTAAGTCCTTATAAAGCTTTCTACTTTATTCAACGGGTGCGTTAGTTGAAGAAGAAACTAAATAAAGGACCACACATATTAGATATATCTAATATGTGTGGTCCTTTTATTTTCAACTCTTTTGTCCATCTAACCTAAATATAATACCGTTGAACATCTTTTTAATTTTTCCATATTTGTGATAATATTCTTGTATTGGCTCTGGGTAAAGCCTACCGAATAACATGCTACCAGGTTATCTTGATTACAGTATGTGCTGAAGCTATCGCGATTGGAAATGCAATTTCAAACGGAGAAAGATACTTTGAGGGGGCTAATTGTGACCAAAAAATAAAATTGGAAGATTTTTACAAACGGGCGCTATTAAGGAACAACGGTTGCACCCGTCCTGTATACAAGAGCCATAGTATTTCGATTGTTAATGGTACTTAATAATTCAAGTTTCTAAAATTACGTGGTAAAGGATTAGGTGCATAATGTATAAATTTGTTTTTAATTGCAAAAAAACAACATGTTTTACTGCTATAATTTTTTTATCTGTATCAGTTATTCTATTTGGATGTCAAAAAGAAGAAGATAAAAACACACGTATTAACAATAATGAAGAACTCATTATTTCTCTATATGATAACGAAGGTAAAAGTAGCATAGTAGGATTAGATGTTGAAGAAAATGTAGAAAAAGAGTTAGTTAATAATGAAGAGGTTTGGTTGCATGGGGCACTTTCAGGTAATAAGCAGTATCTTGCCTATACTAGTGCTAAAGGGGATGGACCATGGGATATTTATTTATTGGATATACACAATAAAAAATCTTATCAAGTTACGAATGATACTTTAGGACAACTGCACCCTCGATTCAGCGATAGGGAAGGGAAAATAATCTATAGTGAAATAATAGGGCCATCATTTCCTGTTTCAAAGATTGCCAAAGTAGATGTGCAAAAAAAAGACTCCATTGTATTAGATACGGAACAAGCTGATCGTGCCGTAGAGCTATACGACATTTCTGGAAATAAAATCATTGGCGCATTTGTTTCTGAGGAAGAGAACACGGCGAGGTGGGTAGCTGCAAATGAAGATGGAGGAACTTTAGAACAAATCTTATATTCAATATATGAAATGAATTTAGATGGCTCAGACATGCATTTGATAACTAGTGTAAAAGCAATCAATATGGATTCTATTGCTTATGGACCTGACGGCAATTCTATCATTCTTGGAGGAGAGAATGTAGGTGAGGATGAAGGAAGTGGTATTTATCAGTTATCACTTACAGACCAAACATTAACAACCATATTAACAGATCAAATGATTAAAGAAAATCGAAACCCTATACTGTCGGAAATTGGTCAAAGAAGATCAGCTGTACTATCTAAAAATCAACGGTTCATTTATTTTACAGGTATACCTAAAAATGTAGATGAAGTTAATTTTGCAGGTATAATTTCTAATATACGTTGTATTTATAGGTATGACTTAGGTAATCATGAGATTAAAAAAGTATATGAGTATAAAAGACCAGCTATTATTACAGATTTGACAGTTACATATTAAAATATGTTTGTTAATTATCTTATTTCTCCTTATCAAAATGGAAATGTGTCACTCAAGTTCTTTTCAACACAGAGATTCAAGAAAAAATAATCAAACTTTTATGTTTGTTGCTCTATTTAGGCATTAAAAATAGAACTGGTACAACACGACTTTACTAAAGAATGGAATGTCTCGTTAGAAGAAGTCATCATTGAAAGTAAAAAAAGATGGGGTATTCTCAGAGATTATGAATTATCGGCATTAGTGAATGCTTCTTTAGCAACGGGCGCGATTGTTGAAGAAGCATCGCTGTTCTTAGTTTTTAATAAAGTTGCATCGTTTCATCCCTTTGGATATGATTATCCAAAGGGGTGTTTTAATTGAAAAATAAATCTATTTCATTAAGAAATAAAACTCAAACTCATGCAAAGCCTTTAATTAGAAAAGCGATACTTTGCATGGGGATAAATATTTAATCGCTAGATAATATTTCTAATATTTTGGCTTTGCACCTTATTTATGTTAAATCGAAATAAGGAGCGAGCAAATTTGAATTATATAAATGCTACAAAAGTATTACCAAAAGAGCTATTGGCAGAAGTTCAAAAATATATACAAGGGGAAACTTTATATATTCCAATACAACAAACCACTCGAAAAAAATGGGGTTCTGTTAGTGGTATACAAAAGCAACTGAATCATCGAAATCAAAACATTCGAGAAAACTTTGAGAATGGAATGAACATCCAAGAAATATCTGAAAAGTATTTTTTATCAGTTGAAACAATCAAAAAAATTGTTTATGCAAAAAAAGAAATAAAATAAATGATAGGGCTAGTCTGGGGAATTATTAAAATAATACACCAGACAGCCTTTTTGTTTTTTAAAAATCTAAAATATGATGTCTAATTACAAATCAGTATGGGTAAAAAGTATTGTTAGGTATTAAATGTTTCATTACTATTCTTTATCTATCTTTACTAATAATTATGATGTAATCTTCAAAACAAGTAATGCTTGTTCAGTGTTTGAACAAATAATTTATGGAGGAAGAAGCATGAAGATATTAGAACTACCGATTGAATTTGATTTTAATGGACAAAAAAATACCATTTATCCTAGTTTAATTATATTGAATAATGAATTAACCTTGGTCGATACAGGGTATGCAAATTTTTTAACTTTAATTGAAAATGAAATTTTAAAAAGTGGATATGAAATGAAGAATTTAAAGAATATTATCATTACTCACTATGATGATGATCATATAGGTTCCTTATATGATTTCAAAGAAAAGTATCCTTGGATTAACATTATAGCTAGTGAAATTGAATCAAAATACATCAGTGGTGAAATGAAGTCAGAGAGATTGATTCAAGCTGAAGAAATGCTAGAAAATATGCCGAATGAAGAAATCGAATTTGGTAAATGGTTTATGCAGCAATTAAAGAATTTGAAGCATGCTTCAATTGATGAAAAGGTACATGATGGTGATATGATTCTAGATAACAAATGTAGAGTACTAGCAACACCAGGGCATACTTCGGGGCATATTTCATTATATTTTCCAAGTTTAAAAAGTATAATTACAGGTGATGCAGCTGTTCTTGAGAATCATGAATTGATCATTGCTAATCCACACTTTTGTTTAAATGTTGAGAAAGCAGAACAGTCTTTGAGAAAGATTAAAGATCTTAAAGCTGAAACTTACTATTGTTATCATGGTGGGAAATTTACTTTGTAATTGAGGACAAAAACTTTAATACCCTTCCAATCAATTCATCGTTGGAAGGGTATTGGCTTTATTCTTGAATTAGAAATCAGTGTCACATCTGGGAATGTTATTTTTCATACTATCTAACTATAGGAGTCTTTTTTATGAGGGGTTTCCTCAAAATGATGCTATTCAACTCCCATGAAAGAACGTAATAATCTTTCATTTTCTGTGGTGTAGCGATGATTTTACGCTACATGGATGGCTAACGGGTAGCTTTACTTGAAGATCATTGAGTTGCATATGCAGCTCTTTTCTTTCTTGAACTAATCGGGCAAGTTCGTTTAGAAACTTCCTTCCATTGATAGCGTCAAATTTATAAATTTTATGCAGTTATTAACTATTAATAAAAGAGGTGGCATGATAAAAAAATTATTTATTCTATTTACCATAATTAGTGTTCTGTTAGTTGGCTGTGCGCAAGAAAAAAGCTATAACGTATGGGTTGATTCATCAACACAAACTCAAGAAAGTATTGATTCAGCAATAAAAAGGCTTACAGATGCTGAGGTTGATTTCATTGTTGATGATAATGGTAGTGTTTTAGTAAATGAAAAAGATATGGATAAGGCTGTGATGTGCTGTTCCTAAGCTAAAGGGGTGCGAGATCAATCGCTTCTTGTGCTAACGTCGCAGGATAGTTGAATAAGGTTAAATAACGACATCAATGTAGGCTTTTTTTCATACTATATATTTGGGGTGAAAAAATGCCAAGAGTTAAATACCGAGAAGCAGACATTGATTTAATGGCAAGGATGATGAGAGCGGAAGCCGAGGGTGAAGGAAAACAAGGGATGTTATATGTTGGCAATGTAATTGTTAATCGTGCTGTCGCAAATTGTTTAGACTTTCAAGATGTAAGAACAATTGAAGATGTCATTTATCAGGTACAAGGAGGAAATTATTCTTTTGAAGCTGTTCAAAAAGGGAATTTATTTTATCAAAGAGCGAGGTCTACTGAAAAAAGATTAGCAAAACAGAATTTGGATTATTGGAGACAACATCCGGCGAAATTTGCCCTTTGGTATTTTAATCCATATGCTCCTTGTCCTCCTACATGGTACGGTCAACCTTTTACGGGTCAATTTAAAAATCATTGTTTTTATGAACCAGCAGCTGAAACATGTGAAAGTGTTTATTACGGTTAGATTGTCTGAGGGATATTAATAATTTTGGAGTTTTATTTTGGTGTACTTTTATCTCAAGAAATAAAAGAGCCTGGGACATAACTTTAAATTTTAAGAAAGAGGAGCAAAAGGCGTTATTAAATTTTTGCTATCTAAAAATGAAGGGAAATTTAGACGTTCTTCCTTTTGGAATCAATAAAATTCAGAAGTGAGTACTAGTTGATGGTAGCGAAGGCGGCGACTCCTGGGGATTAGCGTGACGCCTGAGACTACAGGCTCAGGCCACGCCCCCGAAAAATGTCCGCCGTGTCGGACATCAACGCTTACAGCAAAAAAGTGTTAGATCGACAGCAGTCAATCTAACACTTTTTCTCTTTTGTCCCAGCTTCTTTTATATATCAAACTTTTAGTTTTACAGTTACAATGCAGTCGTTAAAAAACAAATAAAGATGTTTGAAAAGGTAGACTGAAATTGGTTATTATTCCATCTTTTATTGTTTCTTCATAAACGCTGATAGAATGGTTGTAATCGCTGATAGAGAGTGATAAACGCCGCTAGAATGATGAGAATCGCCGGAAGGAGTACGATAAACGCCGCTAGAAGCATGATAAACGCTGATAGAATATCAATGTTGTAAGACTTACTGCCACACTCGAAACTGCGCCAAATGAAAGTCTTCAAAATCACTGTTAAAAGCTCCATGTTAGCATATGTAGCATGTAACCCTGAGCATATACTGTGGTGAGGGAGGGGGGAGGTGAGCATTTATGAGAGTTAACTGGAGAATACGGTTAATGCATAAACCATTTTTATTGGCGCTGTTTTCCTTACTGTTATTACTCGCACAGCAAGTGGCAGCATTTTTTGGCTATGATTTAACAGGTGTGATGAGCGAACAGCTAACGTCCATCATTAATACAGGATTATCGATTCTCGTTTTAATGGGTGTTATTGTTGACCCTACTACACGAGGCACCCGTGATAGTGAACGTGCACTCATGTATCGAAAACCAAGATAATAAGTTCTAGATGAAAATAATTAAATTACATCTAAAGTGTAATTTTACATTATAAGTGAATATGTTATAATGTTAGAAAATTGAAATAGCAAGGAGGATGATTGAATGTCGCTAGAAGTGGAGCAGCGGATCGCCAAACTAGAAAAAGAGGTCGTGGATTTGCGACAAGAAGTGGATGTATTGAAGCGGTTACAGTCTATTGCACAGACAAGTACGCTGAGTGCCAGAAAATCCATCGAGCAAACTTCACCAACACAAAAACCTAGACCACTGCCAGTTCAAGAAAAAAAAGTGCAACCACAGCGTTCGTTAGAGGAGCATATTATGTGGGCGCTCCCAAAAGTATTTATGGTTATTTTAGTGCTCGGGGTACTGTGGGGGTTAAAACTTGTAAGTGATTACGGCTACTTGTCGAACGAGGTAAAAATCATCCTCGCCTATATTTTATCCATTAGCTTAGCAGTTATAGCTTATGTGATGGAGGTTAAAAAGCTTGGGTCATCAGCCATCATGATTTCCTTATATGGTGGAGCGTTTATCATCGGAATTTTAACCACAGCAGCTGGTGCTATTTTATACGATGTACTTGGTTTAACAATGGCACTGATCATTGCCGTTATCTATATCGGCTACGGCATTGCCATCAGTTATTTAAAGAAAAATGAGGTGCTCACATTATTTGTGGCCTTTACCTCATTATTACTACCTTATTTATTAGAATATATGGATTTTAGCCCTGTCATAATATTAAGCTTTGTGATCGTGCTATTTACAGCGTTACAATTTGTTATTCTTCAACACAAACAAAGAATTGCTTTGTATGTAGCGACCTTTTTCTCTGTGCTTGCTGTTAGCATTTTAGCGTTTATGAACAGTGACAATCAAGTTGTTTTTGGGGTAGGTATGCTCATTGTACTCGCGATTTATTTCTTGAGTTGGTGCCGTCTATACAATCCTGAATCTACATGGAAACATCTACATGTAGGATTACAATTTAGCATCGGGACTTTTAGTTTATTACTCATGAATTTAATCATTAGATCCATCGACTATAATGAGTTATTACTGCTCGTGTTACTCAGCTTATTTGTAGCTGTAGCGAGTTATGGCTATAAGCAAAAATGGCAGGAGGCATTTGATAGTGCCGTAACACTCGCTTTTATCACTTTATGTAATACGCTACTTGTCATGAATATGCCGGAAAAAGTTGATGAATTACTGCTTCCGTTCATGACATTTGCAGGTGTCATGATCAGCTTACGACTCCGTGCAAGTATGATGAAGGTCGTTAGTTCGTTATTATTTACATTCGCATTATTTGTAAGTTATACGGTCCATGAGCCGACTCCATTTTTTAGCATAGCGCATGTTAGCTTGTTGTTGCCAGGAATCTATCTCATGATCATTTACCTATATGCGTTGCGACCAAAGAAGACACTTAGAGCATTTGAAAAGCTGATGAAGGATATGTATATACTCGACTTTTTAGCTGTTATCACGGTGGGCTATTTCCTAGCATATTTCGGAAAAATCGATACGGTCTATTTTGCTGGCGTTAGCGATATTCCACATAGCATGTCTATACTGCTGGCTGTAATATTTGCGGTATCACTTTTAGTGCCAGTGAAGTTGAAGGGACGCGCATTAACACCAGTACTCGGGGCGTTTTTCCTGTTCTTTACACTAATGCTTATGATACTTCCGTACAATATGCAAGGTGTTGAATGGTTAAACCTAGCGACAAGGCTCATTTATATGGCTGTTATTGTGGCAATTGTTGTGGATTTGCTGAAGAGGGGACGCATCTATCAAATATATGAAGATCACATGGCCAAATTTTTGGATCCCACTGTCAGTGCGGGGGTTGTGCTCGTCATGATAGCGATTTGGGGCTTTGTGTTCCAGCTTGCCTATAATAATCTACTCGATTGGAAGCTAAGTATTGCTTTATCGACGATTACACTGTTCCTGACAGCAAGTACTTCACTTTGGCTTAGCTCTATCCATCTTTTACGAATACTACGACTTACTGGCTTTGCGATATTAGCCATCGCTTTTGTAAAACTCATATTCTTCGATTTATCAGCATTAGATTTACTGATAAGAGCCATATTGTTTATCACGATTGGTGGAATTGGGATGCTATTGTCGGGGCGATTGTTGCGGAAATAATGGGTATTTTGCGGAGAAGATGAATTATAAATAATAAAAGTAGTTTGAGAAACATTGAAATGCCCCGTAAATGTAAGAAAGAAATACAACATTTACGGGATATTTTTTGTGGCTAAATTTAATATCGAAGAGAAATAATCGAGTGTTTTACGTTATCTAATTATGTACTTAATCATATGTACGAAACAGGGTTATTCTCTATGAATGTCGGAACTAACGCAGTCATGGAGATTTTCTTGGGCTAATTAAAGTCTGAACTGCACTATCTACAAGCGTTTGAAAGTATCGAGCATTTTGAAAGAGAACTAGCAGAATTTGTTTACTATTACAATCACAAACGAATAAAGGCAAAATTAAAAGACCTAAGTCCAGTCGAATACCGAACTCAGGTCTTGGAGGTAATATTTAGCGATAGCGCCTATATTTGAAGTGGGCTAAGTGTTAGATCTCTTTTTGTGAATCAGGAGCTATAAAGCCACCCTCTGTTGTATATTTAGATTTTTGTGATTCTGAGAATAAATCTAAATTTAATTTTGTATTATCAAATTTATGAGTAGTATTTGAACCAACTGCATCAACTTTATTACCCACTATAGTCCCGAAAATTTGAGAGCTTCCCTGGAAGTTTAGTGATGAATTAGGAACGAGGATAACAACGTGTTCGTTATTATTCCCAAAAGTAGTATTGCCTGTGACATTTAATTTATGGCTGCCACCTACAATAATATTACCTTGCATGCCACCGCCTCCAGCATTGTGTATAGAAACATTACTATTTTTAGTATATAAATTACTCTGAATAGTTTTTGTGATGTTCAGATCATTAGAGCCTTCATAATAAATCGTAGTATCGAAGGGGCTTCTTTCGTTACTTGAGAGAAATTCAAGGATTTTTAAGTTATTTCTGACAAGAATATTTAATTTTCCTGTACCTTTGACTTCGATATGTCCACCATCTCCATTTAAATTATCTATAACAAGTGTCCTATCTTCATCACCTACATCAATTGTAAGAGTACGATTCCCTACAAGCGAAACGTTTTTAATATAGCTATTATCTGTTAGTGAAATTGTGTTAGGTGTATTCCAGCTAAGCGCTATATCAGGTATCTCCAACAAACTAGAACTTGCAACGTTCATAAATGGAGGAGCCTGTGGAATTTGGGCATTTGCCAGCGATTGACTTCCACATTCGCCATTGGATGTTCCTTGTGCATTTTTTAAATTATTAATTTGATTATAATAGTAGTTTAAATTTATATTTTCATTGACTATGAATTGATTGAATTCGTCCTCATTTTTTGCGCGAATATTATTGGTACTATTGCCTTGTTTATATATAATTTCACCCATTGAATATCTTTTAGCACCAAGAGCGAAATTACCATCTTTTGAGGATTTGATACTTTCTTTACCAAATACAACTCCAGGTATTGTAGGCCAAGCATCATTAATAATATGTTGATTGGCGTATACAAAACCAATTGAACTAGTTTGGATGTTTTTTTGAATATTAATATTCTTCATAGAAAAGAGATTACCTGAAGTGTTGAAATGACCATTATTACTAATGAAATTTATATTTCCATTTGCAATAATATCTTTTCCATGGGTTCCTGCGCTTTCAAAATTGATGTCAGCTAAAGAAACCATACTCCCTTTAACAGTGGGGGTATTTTTAATAGTAATAGATCCCTTTGCATAAATGTTCTCAAAAGTACCTGTATTATCAATTGTTAAATCGTTTAATGAAACAATATCAGCATCAGTATCGAGCGTATTCTTTGTTGTAAATGAGTTTGTTAATACGCCAAAGCAGAAATTATAGTTAGTGGGAGGAGGAGTTTCTTCATCTCCCGGCTTTATCTCAATGAAATCTGGCATTTTAATCGTAAATGTTTGTGAGATGGTTCTTGAAATTCCATCAATTTCGGCTACTGACGTTAGCGTATAAGTATACAGTTGCGATTCTTTAATTAGGGTTACAATTGAGGATGGTTGCAGCCCATTTTGTTTTTCATAGGATGTCACTTCCGAATATTTTTTTTGTAATTTCCCATCCTCCGATATTAGTTGTTGAGTTAAATAGTTATCTGCTGCATCAAAATATTCTTCTTCAATTTTATCTCTATCTTTCACCATATCAAACTTATCGTCATTGTTATATTTGTCTAAAATAGGGTTTAAAATAAGCTCTAGTGAACTATTAATTTCTGCTCTTTTTACATTTAAATCAGCTTCTGCAATGTAAAATACTGACTGGTCTAATCGTTCATGTTTCGTAACTTTTAATGTATTTGTAGAGATGGTTATTAGGGCAAAACCAAGGACTGAAATAAGAACAATGAGTAAGAGGGCGATGATGAATGTGTAACCACGTTCATTATGAAACATAAATTTCGTTTTCAATACTCTTTCTCCTTTCGTAAATATAATTCAGTAGAAAATGTTTTACCCTGCGTGCTTGTAATCAATATAGAAATAATATTAGGATTATTGTTATTTTGCGGAGAATTTGAATCCTTTAACTTTCTATGCTGAACTTGAAAATTTTCAATATCTACAGCCAAAGTGTCGTTATCTTGTTTTACTACATTATGTTCTTTATCAAAAGTAAAGCTTTCGCCATTAATTTGCAGTTCTGTTGAAGAAATTATGGATACATTTTTTGGATATTTGCGTATTTCTTTAGTGATGACCTTTAATGCATAAGCAGCATCATTAATTTCTTTATTTGTATTGGTTTGTTTTTGAAAGGTATTTGAACTTTGACTAATAATGGAGTATATAGCTAGCAAAATAAGGCTTGCAATGATTGTAACTGCTAGTGTTTCTATAAGTGTTAAACCAGATTCTTTCTGTTGTTTCATTACCTTGCCCTCCATTCATATATACTTTCTATTTGAGCTTTTATAGCTGATTTCTCACATACGGTCTCTTTCTCACACACGAAGATGGTAAAGCGTGTTAAATTTTTGTCTAAATCATAATAATCAAGTTTAAGTTTATAATTAAACACATTATTTTTGTCTGTTGTGATATCTCCTTCCTTATTAAAGTAACCACTTCTATTTTCATCAGGTTCATAATCATTGTTAATAATTGCTTGAATGATAGGTTGTTCTTTATTGTCATTTTTAAGAACTACTGTCGTTTGAGTCAGGTTATAGAGCTCCTCCATCTCTTTTTGAGCATAATAAGTGGCATCAAAAATATTATTAGAAGTTTTTGTTGTTTTGGCAGTGTTAATAAAAAATGAGAAAAAGCTCACTAGAATTATGGTAATGATGACGAGCGAGGCAATCACTTCAACTAGTGTAATGCCAGATTCATTGTTTTTTACAAACATCATGTTCACTTCCTTTAAACTATGAGGATATATGTATTTTCTTGTAAATTTACATAGAACAACAGAGTTTCTTAGATTTTAACTGCTCAATAGCAGATTTTCATTGGTATTTCATCTAAACGTAGTGAAAATAGTGCAATCCCTATTACCTAGTAAAAAAGGAATGTATATCGATAATATATCACTTATTCCATGGCGAAGTAGTCTATTTTGCGAAGTTTTTATGAATAATAGGATAAAAATTAGAAAAAATTAGGTTGATAGTAGTGTCATAAGTATTTTTTTGTAGTATCCTAGAGATTGTGGTGAGTAAATAGTATTGAAATGACTAAAACATCATATGAAAATTGGTAGTAGGTTAGGGGGCAGACGATGAAACGATACATACAAATAGCAATGATGTTGATAGGTGCGGTGCTTATAGTAGCAGTCTGTCTACCGAATATTGTGTTAAATGGTACAGTTTTTGCGAAGGAGGATACCAAAGGATCTACGATTGGTGGTATTGAAATCGAAGGAATAAAAGCTTCAACGTTAGAATCAACCTTACAGACAGCGATAACAGAATGGCAAACAACAGCTGTCGTCATTAGTGGCGGAAATGCTTCCGCAACAATTGACGCCAATCAACTTTCTTTTGATATTTCAGCAGCAATCTCACAGTATGAATCGCTGACAAACAAGCCATGGTATGTGTTTTGGCAAAAGGATAAAGTTGTGCATGTGCCTATTCCGGTCACTATAAATGAAACAATTATACATAAAATTGAGGCAGTAGACATTTGGGAATCAGAAAAAACACTTCTTAATATTACTTCGCAGGCAAGTTTTTTACGCAATCATGAAATTCAAGCGGTAGTAAATAATGCTTTTATGCAAACCGAGGAAAGAATCGGCTTCCAAGTAGTTGATATACCTGCCGAGACCCTTGGGATTCCTAATATAATTGCCTCTATAGAAGAATTGATTTTAGTACCAGATAAACCAGTATCATTCCTGTCATTGTTAGGTGAACAAACAGGCACAGTAAATGAAGTAGGCCTAAATTTCCTAGCGTCGACGCTCTATAGTGCTGTGCTACAAACTGACTATGAAATAATTGAACGTCATTCACAACAGGTATTGCCAGGTTATTTGCAAAAGGGCATTGAGGCAAATGTAAATGTTGCTTTAAATAAGGACTTACAATTTGTCAACCGCTCTAAATTCACAGGTAAATTGAAAACAACAGTTGAGGGCAATACCTTAAAAATAGAAATCTTTGCACCGACAAAAGACAAGGAAATTACCGTTCGTGTTAGCAAAGATAAAATTGTTAAACCGCGTATTATTTATCGTTACTCGGATGAATTAAAAGTAGGGCAAGAGCGAGTGGAGCAAGAAGGTCAAGAGGGATTTCGTGTTGAGGTTTATCGTTCAGTTGTAGAGAATGGTACAACGGATGAACAGCTTGTAAGCAAAGATTATTACGCACCTCAAAATCGGATCGTTACTCGATCTTCGAGAGAGCCAGTTACTGTGACTACACCAACACAAAATGCTAGTGCAGGCACAGTAGACCCAGATTTACAAATCGATATAGACGGTAATGGCTTATCTGATACAGAAAGTTCGGCAAAGACAAATAACGATATACAAGTAGACGGTCCAGAAATTGTTTATGGTTATTACGATAAGGGTGGCAATTTCGTGCAAACGAGTCCGTGATAAAAGGGAGGTAGGCAAATGGCTGGAAAGGCGGGACGTAAACGTTTAGGGGATTTACTTGTAGAATCAGGTGTCATAACAGCAGAACAGCTAGACTATGCGTTAACGACGAAAACCAAAGAGGAAAAGCTAGGGGATTTTCTTATTAAAGAAAATTTCTTAACGGAACAGCAACTCATTGAAGTACTGGAATTTCAACTTGGCATTCCGCATATTAGCTTAAACCAATTTTCGATAAGTCCAGAGCTACTACAGTTAATTCCAGCTGAACTAGCGAAGCGAACGAATATTATGCCCATTCGTAAGGAGAAAAATAAATTATTTATCGCAATGGCAGACCCGATGGATTACTTTGCTATTGAAGAAGTGCGTATGACGACAGGCTGTCAAATAGAGACAAGTATTGCGGCAAAAGATGATTTATACCGAACGATTACAAAATACTATGATTTACAGGAATCCATGGAAGCAGCGTTACAGGATTTAGGGGCGTCAGGAACAGAAACGCAAGAAGAAATCGAGAATGAAGATTCGCCCATCGTGCGTTTAGTAAACCAAATTATTGCGAACGGCGTAGCGCAGCGTGCAAGTGATATCCATTTTGACCCACAGGAAACGGAACTGCGTGTACGCTATCGGGTAGATGGGGTTTTACGTACGGAGCGTTCATTACCAAAGCACATGCAAAATGTTGTACTAGCACGTATAAAGATTATGGGTAATTTAAATATTACTGAAAATCGAATTCCGCAGGACGGACGCATTAAAACCAATGTCAATTTCAGACCAGTTGATATACGACTATCAACTTTACCCACTGTTTTCGGTGAAAAAGTTGTCATGCGTATTTTAGATTTAACAAATGCGACAAATGACATAGACAAATTAGGTTTTAGTGAAAGTAATGAAGAACTTTTCCGAAAAATGATTGCTCATCCAAACGGCATTATGCTGATTACAGGTCCAACAGGGTCAGGGAAATCCTCAAGTTTATATGCAGCACTTAGTTATTTAAATCAAGAGGGCGTCAATATTATTACGGTAGAGGATCCAGTTGAGTATCAGTTAGATGGCGTCAATCAGATACAAGTTAAGGAAGAGGTTGGTTTGACATTTGCTGCTGGTTTACGCTCCATTTTACGTCAGGATCCAGATATTGTAATGGTCGGGGAAATTCGTGATCTTGAAACAGCACAGATCTCTATTCGTGCTTCACTGACAGGCCATTTAGTGTTAAGCACATTGCATACAAATAGCGCAGTGGAATCCATTTCACGATTACATGATATGGGGATTGAACCATTTCTTCTGTCCTCTTCTCTAGTAGGGATTATGGCGCAACGTTTAGTGCGAAAAGTTTGTCGAGATTGCACGGAAACGTATGCATTTACTTCACGTGAACTTGAAATACTTGAGGAAAACGGTATAGAAGGTGTGACACATGGCAGGAAAGGCCGTGGCTGTCCAGCTTGCAATCAGACTGGTTTCCGTGGACGTATGGCAATCCATGAGATTTTACCAGTTGACCGTACAGTAAAAGACATGATTTTAAGCCGCATGGGAGATAGCGTTATACGGGATTTTATGAAGCAAAAAGGTTATCATACGCTATTAGTGGACGGGCTATTAAAGGTCGTAGCTGGCCAAACAACTACATCAGAAATATTACGCGTAGCAAGCGCAGACTAGGATGTGACATGATGACAGCATATTCAATTGTAGAGCTATTAACTCGCTCATTTGAGGAAAAGGCATCAGATTTACATTTAACAAAAGGCATCCCCCCTGTTTATCGTATGCATGGCAAGTTAGAGCATTATGGCACTACACCACTTGAAACAGAAGATTTACAGGAAATGGTGAAGGTTATTTTACCAGCACATAAACAACAGGAATTTGAGGATAAAGGCGAGACGGACTTTAACTTTTCATTGCCTGGAAAATGCCGGTTCCGTGTCAATGCCTACCATCAACGCAATGAAGTAACGATTGCGGCACGTTTAATTGAAGCAAAAATACCGTCCATTGAAACACTCAATATGCCGGAAGTACTGTATCGACTCGCAGAAAAACCGCAGGGACTTATTTTAGTGACAGGACCAACAGGTTCAGGGAAATCCACGACCTTAGCGGCAATGATTGATTACATAAATGAAACGCGTTCCAAGCATATTATTACGCTAGAGGATCCGATTGAGTATTTGCATTCGCATAAAAAATCAGTCATCAATCAGCGTGAGGTCGGTGTAGATACGATGAGCTTTGCCAATGGCTTACGTGCTTCGTTACGTCAGGACCCGGATATTATTTTAGTCGGTGAGATGCGCGACTATGAAACGATTTCAACAGCTATTACCGCAGCTGAGACAGGGCACTTGGTAATGGCAACGTTACATACTAGTAGTGCGCCAACAACAATAGACCGTATTATTGACGTGTTTCCGCCACATCAACAAAGTCAAATCCGTGTGCAACTTGCGAATGTACTGCAAGGGATCATTTCACAGCGTCTCTTTGTACGCAAAGATGTAAAGGGGCGTATAGCGGCAACTGAAATTTTAGTACAGGCTCCGTCCATTTCAAACTTAATCCGCAATGAGAAAATTCACCAAATTCCAAGTGTGATGCAGACAAGTAGGGCACTGGGCATGCACACATTGGAATCATCCATGCAGCACTTAATCGCTACAGGGAAAATTTCATTAGAAGATGCCAGACCATATATGAATGCTGGTGATTATAGTTGACGGTATTTCGTTATAATGGGCGAACAAGAACAGGCGCACAAAAAAAAGGCACAATTGAAGCGCCCAACAAGAAAATAGCGATCGAAAAACTACGTGCACAGGGCATCAATGCACGTGATATCCAAGAGTCCAACAGTATTTTACACAAGGATATCGCCTTTGGTACAAAGGTCAAACATCAGGATTTCGTTATTTACTGCCGGCAATACGCTACCTTAATTCGTGCGGGTGTGTCCGTAGTTGAAGCCACTCATATTTTAGGCGAGCAAACAAGGAGTAAGCCGTTAAAACGAGCACTGATGCAAGTAGAGGAGGACATTCGAAGCGGTACGTCGTTTTCAGATGCCTCTGCCAAACATCCAAAAGTATTTCCTGTATTATTCATCAACATGATGCGTGCAGGCGAAGCGACTGGAAACATCGATGATACGCTAGATCGTTTAGCAGGCACACTAGAAAAACAGTATAACATTAAAAAGAAAATACAATCCGCTATGACTTATCCGGCAGTATTATCAGTCCTGACGTTAGTTGTTGGTATGTTTTTAATGGTCTTTATCGTGCCGACCTTTATGGATGCCTTTAAAGATATGGATTTAGAGATGCCCCTGATTACGATTATTGTCGTGGGCATCAGTGACTGGCTTATTGAATTTTGGTATATCGTTATTTTGGCGTTACTTGTGTTGGTGCTTGGCTTTAACTTTTTATATAAAAATAATAAAGAATTTCATTATACGGTCAATGTGATGATGTTGCGAATGCCGGTGTTTGGACAGCTCTTGCAAAAAGATGTGATTGCACGTATGACAAGAACACTAGCCACTTTATTTAGTAGCTCTGTGCCGATTTTACAGGCACTGACAATCGTCGAAAAAGTAGCGGGTAACCCCGTTATCGGCAAGGTGATGCTAGAGGCCCGCGATAATTTAGAAAAGGGTGGCACTTTATCAGAACCACTAGAGAAAAGTTGGCTATTTCCGCCACTCGTCACTCAAATGACGTCAATTGGCGAACGAACAGGATCGCTGGATTACATGCTTGAAAAAATTGCTGATTTTTATGAGGACGAGGTTGACCGTGCTGTTGATACACTGAAATCACTGGTTGAACCATTGATGATTGTTGTGCTCGCATTAGTAGTTGGTGTCATTGTAGCAGCTATTTTCTTACCAATGTTCGAGCTATATGAGAATATGTAGGATTAGAAAAACTATCTGAAATATTTTTGGTTATGAACAATATCAATCAATTTGTTACAGCTTAAATCTACTATTATCAATGACTGCTTATTCCGAAAACACATCAAGGGATTTCCCATCTCGTGAATGAGTAGCGAAAGGGTAGTAGTGAAGATGAAAAATATATAGGAAAACATGGTATTGATAGTACAAATTAATAAAAGGGAAGTTCGTGTGTACACACTTCATATAATTAAATCATAAGGAGGAACCTAACATGTTCAAAAAATTATTAAACAAGAAACTAGTAAAAAATGAAAAGGGTTTAACATTAATTGAGTTATTAGCAGTTATTGTCATCCTAGCGATTATCGCAGCAATTGCAATCCCAGCTATTGGAAATATCATTGAAAACTCACGCTATAATGCGGTGAAAGCAGATGCGATTAATGTCTTAAACGCGGGTCAACTTTATTACACAGAGAATCCAACGGGTGATGAAAAGGCTACAGGAGGTTCAACAGTAACATCAATTACAGTGGCTCAATTAAAAACCGCTAAGTACTTGGATACTGCGGGTACAATTCCTCCAACTGCTACGGTGGCAAATGCTAATCCTAAAACATTAAGTAATGCGGAAGTAACTTATAGTGGTTCTAAAAAAGTAACTTTTGATGGCGCAACAATTGAAGGTATTAATGAAGATGATAAAAAAGGGAGCGGTGAAGGTGGACATACTATAGAAGGTGCAAAGGAATCAACACAGTAACCTCCAACTGGAAGCTGATATAGCTTCAAAATGATCAGTCCTCCCAACTCAGCCAGAAATGAAGAATTCCTAGCGTTTCTGGCTGGGAAATGGATGACTAATTGAGGAAGTCGTTTATATTGAATAGGAATAGGAGGTCTTTTCACATGTTTAAGAGAAAAAGAAAATCGCATGTTTCGATAGAGTTGAAGGATTATGTGCTGCGTGCGATTGTGGCGAAAGGACCGGAGCCTAGTCAGTGGCAGGGCTATGAGTATCCTTTAGCACCTGGCATTGTTGAAAATGCGACCATTATGGAAGAGGTAGAACTATTTGAAATTATTAAAGAGCAGGTTGTCAAATGGACTGGGAAAAAACAACCTGTGCGTATGTTCGTGCCTGATACTACGGTACTTTTAAAGAGTTTCGATCATGCTAAGGATGTTAAGCTTCATGAACTGAGGGGCTATGCGGAAATGGAGCTTGGGCATTCCATTCATTTACCATTCCAAGACCCGTTGATTGATGTGTATGATCCTGATCCTGACGATGGGAAGGCTATGTTATTTGCGGCTCCATCAGAGGAGATAAATAAAATGGTTGGTATGTTTCTTGATGTTTCATTAGAACCTGAAGCTGCCGATATTCGTGCGTTATGCAATGTTCGATTGCTAGAAAATATGCATGTTTTAGCTAGTGATAAAACATATCTAATTGCTGATTGGTCTATAAATGAACTGTCTATTAGTATTTTTTCGCAAGGTCAGATAGAATTTTTGCGCTATCAATCAATCGAAACAGATTTAACACAATGGCAAGGTAAAAAAGAGGATGATTTTAGCTATCAATTTAGCTATAGCGGCGAAATCGATGATTACCGCATGGTCGTGATGGATCAGGTGCTTGAAATTGATCGTATGATGAATTTCTTTAAGTTTTCTTTACATAAGGGTGAAAAATCTGTCGATGAAATTATCGTACTCGGCGATAACCCACTACTAAAAACAATTGGTCATTTATTGGAGTCTAATTTAGGCGTACCATTAACAGTAGTAAATGAAGAAATGGTGGAGCAATATTTCCCAGGCTTTAAAAGAGAGTTTTCAACGTTACTCGGCTTGGCTTTAAAGGAGGTTAAGTAATGGTTCCTGATATTAACCTCTTACCTCAGCTCGAGAAAAAGGCGGCGTCTCCAAAGGTACTCTACGGAGTGCTCATTGTAGCCGTGTTAATCATCGTTGCGTATTTATTATTTATGTTTTTCTCAGTCAAAAGTGATTTACAAGTATTGACAGCTGAAGAACAGACACTCACGGAAAAGCACGAGCAATTAAAGCTGGAATTAGATGTACGACAAAGTGTCAACCAAGGCTCTTTAGAACGCTCGGTCCAATTTGTGCAAAGTGTTTCGTACCCGGTTACACCACTGATTGATGAAACACGCAAACTATTACCAGCACATTCTTATTTACGTAGCTATTCATTTGGTGAAGATACTATTAATATTTCCGTAGATTTTGAATCAATGAAGGATATTTCCTCTTATATAGAGCATTTGTTGGCAAGTGATTATTTTAAAGATACACAAATCAGTTCTATTTCAAACTTTAACGTTGAGCTTGACGAGCACAAAGAGCAAACGCCAGAGCAAAAGTTTAAAGAAGTTCCTCGTTACGCGGTGATGATTACAGCGACAATCGATTATATGTATTTAGCTGGAGGTCGACGCTCATGAATAAGTTAACAAGTAGTAAAAATTCATCCATCTTATTGTTAACTGCCCTAGTCGCGGCACTGTTATTTGCACTCTATTACTATTTACTTATGCCAAAACTCAATGAGGTCGAAGCGAAAGCCAGCAATATCAATCAGCTTCAGCAAGAAATTGCAAGTATAGAGGGGCAGCTTTCTACTTTAGATGAAGAGCAAAGTGAACTGGTGACAAATATTTTAACGATGCGTAAAAAAGTGCCTGAAACAAGGGCCATTGAAAAAATTATTTTAGCTATGGCTGAAATGGAAGAAGTGACAGGCACGCGTGTTGAGTCATTGAATTTTAATAATTATGATACGACCGTGGCACAGTCAGAGGTCACGGAGCCTAATATGCTTGAAAAGGCAGAGACAGAGGTGAGTGGGGAGCAGATAGCGGATGAAAATTTACCAATTTCATCAATAGCAAAGGAAAATCTGCCTAACGAGCTGAAACTAGTTACATTTAGTTTAGAAGTCACTGCTTTAGATTTTAAGGCACTTGAAAGCTTTTTGAAGGAAATTGAAAAACTGGAACGTGTCATGAAAACAGATACGATTAACTTTAGCTTACCCGGGGAACAGGACCAGCTGGATAAGGATGCAGATTTAACCCTTAAGGCAACTGTTCAGGTAACAACGTTTTATTATGAAGGACAACAATAATTTGTAGGCGCGCATACTTCAAAAGTGTGGGCGCCTATCGGTTTAGGAGGCAATGAAAATGGATATGGTTTATACAGTGACAGTTTTTATCTTTGGGCTCGTTCTGGGATCATTTTTTAATGTTGTGGGACTACGTGTTCCTGTGAAAGAGTCGATTGTCAGTCCACCGTCGCGTTGTACGAATTGCAACAGGCAACTAACTGCACTGGATTTAGTGCCGGTGCTGTCCTATGTCTGTTTAGGTGGCAAATGTCGTAGTTGTGGGCAAAAAATCTCATGGATTTACCCGCTCATGGAGCTTATTACGGGCCTATTATTTGCATTTGCGTATTGGCGATTAGGTTTTAGCGTAGAATTTGTTGTAGCGATTTTATTTATGTCACTATTTGTGATAGTTGTCGTTTCTGACCTGGCGTATATGCTTATACCTGATAAAGTCCTGATTTTCTTTTTGCCATTGTTGATTATTGGACGTGTGGTGTCACCATTGACACCGTGGTGGGATAGTCTTGTGGGTGCTGTAGTTGGTTTTGGCATATTATATCTTATCGCTGTACTGTCACGTGGTGGCATGGGCGGTGGGGATATAAAATTATTTTTTTTGATTGGTCTTGTACTTGGAGCATTGGAGACACTGCTCACATTATTTTTAGCTGCGACAATTGGTATGATAGTTGGCATCGTGGTACTCCGACTGCGTCAGCAGGGTAGGAAAACACCTATACCGTTTGGCCCGTCGATTGCGCTTGCTGCCGTAGTTGTTTATTTTTTTGGAGATGCCATGATAAATTGGTATGTTGGATTTTGGTAGACGAAACACCTTTTAGATAGGGGAGACGATCGTGTGAAACCTATTATTGGGATAACGGCATTTGGGGAAGATGATTTATCATCAAGAGTAAATGTAGCGTATTGCAAAAGTATTATCGAAGCAGGCGGTATTCCGCTTATTATCCCACTGGGGGTAGAGGAAGATGTGGCGCAGATTTTATCGTTGACAGATGGATTATTACTGTCTGGTGGTTATGACGTGCATCCATTTCACTTTGGTGCAGAGCCGTCTCCAGGATTAGGACAGCTTCAACCAGAAAGGGATACACTAGAACTCGCTTTGATTAATGCAGCTTTAATAAGACAAATGCCGATATTTGGTATTTGTCGGGGTATTCAAATGTTGAATATTGCTCTTGGTGGCACGCTCTATCAGGACATAGATAGTGAATATCATAGTAGTAAGCTGTTAAAGCATATGCAGCAAGCAGCCCGAGGTGTTGCCACACACTATGTCAATATCGTTCCGGATAATTTATTAAAAACCATTGTGGAAGATGATCAGATTGCGGTAAATTCAATGCATCACCAAGCGATTAATGTGTTAGCGGAAAAATTAAATGTCGTAGCAAAATCGAGTGACGGTATTGTCGAAGCGGTAGAACATGAAACTTTGCCGTTTTGTCTCGCAGTGCAGTGGCATCCTGAAGAACAGGCAATCGTAGGGGATGAGACAGCGAAGAAGCTGTTCACAGCTTTTATCAAAGCGAGTTTGAAATACAAAAGAGAAGCATAGTAGCATGCTTCTCTTTTTTGATGAATCACTATTGTGAAACTATTAATGAACTCGGCGGTATAAGCCTACAACTTGTCCTAAAATCGTTACTTGGTCAACGATAATTGGCTCCATTGTCGCATTTTCTGGTTGTAATCGGAAATGTGTTTTTTCCTTGAAGAAACGTTTAACTGTTGCTTCGTCCTCTTCTGTCATGGCAACGACAATATCACCATTATCGGCAGTAGATTTTTGTTTGACGATTACTAAATCTCCGTCAAAAATGCCTGCTTCAATCATCGATTCCCCCATGATTTCTAACATAAATAGCTGATCTTCGCTTGTACCATAAGTATCTGGTAAAGGGAAATATTCATCGATATTTTCAATTGCCGTAATAGGTGATCCAGCTGTTACTTTCCCTACTAGTGGTACATGAATGACGCTTTGTTTTTGAATGGAATCCTCGGGCTCTAAAATTTCAATGGCACGAGGTTTTGTTGGATCTCGACGGATGAAGCCTTTTTGCTCTAAACGAGCTAAATGTCCATGAACTGTTGAGCTAGAAGCAAGTCCAACCGCTTCACCGATTTCTCGTACAGATGGTGGATAACCTTTTGCGCGCACTTCTTCTTTAATAAATGCTAATATGTCCTCTTGTCTTTTAGAAACTTTTTTCATGATTGCTCACCTCTTTTTATCTTTTGTTCTTCTTACTAGATAGTATAGCAGAATGCGAACACTTATGCAAACATAGGTTCGAAAAGTGTTTGACAAAAACGTTTGTTCGTTTTAAAATCAGAACATACATTCCGAACAAACATTCTAAAAAGGGGTTATATTCATGAACTGGATAAAGAAAAATACACATATTTCAATTTTAATCGGGGCTTTTTTACTATTTGTAGGGTATCTTTTTGTAACAGACCCTGGAGATATTACATATACAGAAATTCCTATAGAACATGGCGATAGCTTATGGTCGTTAGCAGAACAATACCGTGGTAAAATGGGAACAGATGACTGGATAAAGATTGTGAAAGTAGAAAATGAATTAAAGAACGTCAATATTGTAGCAGGAAAATCATTGGTCATACCTGTAGTGGGAGAGAACGCCAGGCCCACAAATTCAATTGAAATTGCGAGAAATGAAAAATGATGAATAATCACCAATCGGCTGTTGTCTATTGCCGCGTGAGTACAGAAAAAGAGACGCAAAGTTCCTCTCTTGAGCGCCAAGAGGAAGAATTAGTACACTATGCTCATCAGCAAGGCTATGATGTTAAGAGTGTTTTTGCGGATAAGCATAGCGGCTATGATGTTGAGCGGGAGGGTCTGCTTGAAATGCTAGATTTCATAAAAGAAAACGAGATTCAAGCATTATTTGTTCAGGATGAGACTCGTTTAGGACGTGGTAATGCACGAATGGCGGTGTTGCATTTGTTACAAAAAACAGAAACAGACGTTTTTTCCATGCGTGATGCAGGACCTGTCCAGCTGAATGAAATGGACACGATGCTCCTTGAAATTTTAGCGATTGTCGAGGAGTACCAGCGTAAAATTCATAATGCGAAGATTCGCAGAGGCATGCGTCGTGCAGTAGAAAATGGCTATCGTCCCGAAGAAAATCTGTCCAATCGTGGGAATCCTAATGGGCAGGAACGCAAGGAAGTACCTGTGGAAGAAATCATGCGACTTCGCAATCGTGGTTTTACCTTTGAGGAAATTGCCACGTCACTAAGAGGACTTGGTTTTGACATTAGTAAGGCGACTGTACATCGACGATATAAGGAGCACAAGAAAGATTAGCGGGCAAATAATTTGCACCACTAATCTTTTTTTGTTTTTACAAGGTATTATGTCCACTCTTCCGCTAAAACAGCGTAATAATATTCATCCCACCACTCATCTCCGTGCGGTATACATTTCTGGAAATAGCCTTCTCTTCTCATGCCGATTTTCTCCATTACTTTGTATGATGGGATATTCTGTGGCTGGCAGGTAGCTATAATTCTATGTAGCTGCATATCCTTAAATCCATAGTTCAATATTGCTTGTGCTGCTTCAGAGGCATAGCCCTTATTATAATATTTAGGATTGAACACCCAACCAATCTCATACGTATGTTCACCAAAATATTGATGAAAAACGATATGCCCAATCAGGAAATTTTCATCTATTAAAACTACTGGAAAGTTTTTCGCTTCATCCATGTTCGTACTGACAAATGTTTTTGCATCTTCCTCACTGAAAACACCTTCAGGTATGTATTTCATAACATTCATATTGGAAGTGTACTCATAGACAGCTTGCCAATCATGAAGTTCAAATTCCCGTATCGCTAATCTTTGTGATTTTACAAACATTTATCTTACCTCCATTAAGTAATTTTAAAACGAGCATGATTGTTTGCTATAGTGATGATTATATTATTTGAAATATATATTTACATTTTATTGGTAAGTGCTGTGAAAGTACAGAATATTGTTATGATTACTTGTACATTCCAAAATCAACAGATAAAATAAGAACGAATGTTCTTTGTGCATTCAGTATAAGTAGAGTTGCTAGTATTGACGGAACTTGGGGGAGAAAAAATGGCTATATACAATAAGAATAAGTTAGCGCTAGTAGAATTTGGTGAAAATGATATTTCGGAGTTAATTGAATTATCGGCATCAGTTGAGTGGGATTATGATGAATTTGAAATTGCCACGGTATTGTCTTCTGGCAAAATATTTGGCCACAAAGATGCAAATGGCAAAATCGTTTCAAGTGCGGCAATCATCAAATATGATACAAATTTAGCTTCCATTGGCATGGTGATTGTCCATCAAAATTTCCGAGGATTGGGATTAGGAAAAGATGCTACACAAAAATGTTTAGACAGTGTGGATGGAGATACCGTTACAATGCTTATTGCGACAAAAGAAGGCGCACCCTTATATGAAAAAATGGGTTTTAAAACTGTTGATTATGTACAAAAATATCTTGCTGATAACTATATAGAGAGTAATAGGTTTTCGACCGATGATATGACGATTGTAAATTATAATGAGAAAGATTTTAATCAAATATTAAAATTAGATGAGGCTGCTTTTGGGGATATAAGAAGTAATTTTCTTCAAAATAGAATTAAGCAAGCCAAACAATGTATAGTCGTTAAAGATCATAATGGAAATATTATGGGATTCGGTATATCCATTTTAGGGCCAATCAATTTAATGCTAGGACCAATTGTGGCACCTGATTCTCAAACAGCATCCTTACTACTACATAATCTTGCTTTGAACCATCAAGGGAAATTACGAATTGATGTGCCAGCAGATAACGATGACTTTATCTTGTTTTTACAGCAAAGTGGATTTAAAGAAGCCAGTAACCCGCCAGTTATGATTATTAATTCTGTAGAAATGCCAGCTAGAAACAATACATTATTTGCTATTGCCGCTCAAATTTTTGGGTGAAAAAATGCAGACACCCTTTATACCAGAAAACAGAAATTATACACATACTTAAAGTATCGAGCGGCGTACTTTTTTTCTGCTTCACTTTTTGCTTTACTTTACAAAACCATTAAATCGCGTAAAAGGTTGATATAACTGCATTTTGAAGCAAATCATGCTATACTTTCCGTACCGTATTCATTAAGATAGGTACTGAAAGGTGTGGAATTATGTTATCAAAAGAAAAAATTAATCGAATTAATGAATTATCAGCAAAAGCTAAAACAGGTAATCTTACTGAAGAGGAAGCAAAAGAACGTACAGCTCTGCGTAAAGAGTACCTGGATACGTTTCGAGCATCGATGCGCGATACAATTGAAAACGTGAAAATTGTAGATGCAGAGGGCAACGATGTAACGCCAGAGAAGGTAAAACAAGCGCAAAAAAATAAATTTTTAAATTAACGTGACACAATTCTATTAAGTATGTCATAAATCTCAAATAGTATAACAAAACCATTGTTTTCTTAGGCAATGTTGACTAAACTGTAGAAGAACAATATATAGGACGAGAAAGGATGTCACAACATAATGACTCAACATGCGGATCAACTAGCGATTAATGCTATCCGAACATTGTCAATCGATGCGATTGAAAAAGCAAATTCAGGTCACCCAGGATTACCAATGGGGGCAGCGCCAATGGCTTATACGCTTTGGACAAAACAACTTCGCCACAATCCGGCAAATCCAAAATGGTATAACCGCGATCGTTTCGTACTTTCTGCAGGTCATGGCTCAATGCTTTTATACAGCCTACTTCACCTTGGTGGTTACGGCTTACCAATGGAAGAAATTCAAAACTTCCGTCAATGGGATTCATTAACACCAGGACATCCAGAATATGGTCATACAGTTGGGGTAGAGGCAACAACAGGTCCTCTAGGCCAAGGTATTGCCATGACAGTTGGTATGGCAATGGCTGAGCGCCATTTAGCAGCTACTTACAATAAGCCAGGTCATGATATCGTCGATCACTACACATTTGCACTTTGCGGCGACGGCGACTTAATGGAAGGTGTTGCAGCTGAAGCTATTTCTTTAGCTGGTCACTTACAGCTTGAAAAATTAATAGTGCTGTACGATTCAAATGATATTTCATTAGATGGTGATTTAGAAAAATCATTCTCAGAAAACGTGCAAAAACGCTTTGAATCATATGGCTGGAACTACTTAAAAGTAGCAGATGGTACAGATGTATCAGAGATTAACACCGCTATTGAAGAAGCAAAAAAATCAACAGGCAAGCCAACACTTATTGAAGTAAAAACAGTTATCGGTTTTGGCTCACCAAATAAATCAGGTAAATCAGATTCACATGGTGCGCCACTTGGAACTGATGAAGTAGTCTTAACGAAGGCGGCATATGAATGGGCACATGAGCCATTCCAAATTCCTGCTGAAGTGTATGACACATTTAACGCAGCAACAGTAGAGCAAGGAGCTCAACCAGAAGCTGCTTGGAACGAAAAATTCGAAGCGTATAAAACTGAGTTCCCAGAATTAGCGGCACAATTCGAGAATGCCATGAACGGTAATTTACCAGAAGATTTTGCATCAGAATTACCAGTATATGAAGTTGGTAAATCTGTCGCAACTCGTTCTTCTTCAGGTGATGCAATCAATGCTATCGCTAAGAAAACACCTTCATTCTTCGGTGGTTCAGCTGACCTTGCTGGCTCAAATAAAACGACTATGAAGGGCGCTGGCGACTTCTCAGCCGAAAACTACGCTGGCCGTAATATTTGGTTTGGTGTACGTGAATTCGCAATGGGCGCAGCTATGAACGGTATGGCACTACATGGTGGTGTGAATGTCTTTGGCGGTACGTTCTTCGTATTCTCTGATTATGTTCGTCCTGCAATACGACTTTCTGCGTTAATGGGTCTACCTGTGACATATGTATTCACACATGATTCTATTGCTGTGGGTGAAGATGGTCCAACACATGAACCAATCGAGCACTTAGCATCATTACGCGCAATGCCAAACCTATCTGTAGTTCGCCCAGCAGATGCTAACGAGTCTGCGGTTGCTTGGGAGCTTGCAGTAGCATCTGAAAAAACACCTACTGTTTTAGTGTTATCTCGTCAAAACTTACCAGTGCTTAACGCATCGATTGATACAGTACGCGAGGGTGTGGCAAAAGGTGCATACACAGTATCTCCAGCTTCTAAAGAAGTCGCTGATGCACTTCTAATTGCAACTGGTTCAGAAGTTTCTCTTGCAATTGACGCACAAAAAGCGTTAAAAGCTGAAGGCGTAGATGTAGCAGTTGTGTCGATGCCATCAATGGATCGCTTCGAAAAACAAGATGCAGCATACAAAGAATCTGTTCTGCCAAAAGCAGTGACAAAACGTCTTGCTATCGAAATGGGTTCTTCATTTGGCTGGCACAAATACACAGGCTTCGAGGGTGATGTACTTGCAATCGACAAGTTCGGCGCATCTGCACCTGGTGAGTTAGTGATGGAGAAATACGGATTTACAGTCGAAAATGTTGTAGCTAAAGTTAAAGCGCTATAATTTCTAGTATAAATTTAAAATACCGCAGTGCTCAGGGGTTAAATCCCAAACGAGCGTTGCGGTATTTTTTCTTTTTTTGAAGATTTAGATAAGCTCATCAAGACCGCTGCACATTGTAAAATGACCGTTACAACAAAGCAGTAGAAGTCCTTTGGATTCCCACCAAGATTCAGTTCATCGACAATAATGCCACTAAACCAAAGTAGCTGTCCTGAGACAATCACCGTTAGGCTAGCGAAGAGTATAGAAAACCAAATCGGCATTTTTTTTATCATGACAATGATGAACATTAAAACCGAGTATAGGACAATGACTTCAAAAATTGGTTCAAGCAAAGTAAATGATTGATCACTGACGAAGTTATCGTACGTAAAACGAGTGTCTAAGTAATCGCCTCCTGTTAACAAATAACAACGATTATGGAAATGAAAGGTTTCAAAATTTATTTTATTCACATCTCTGCATGATAAAATTTTATCTAGTATTATTTTCTAAACTATGTACAATGATCGTATAGAGTGTTTGACTACTTCCAAGATATTCACGAGTTTGGCTCAAAAGTATAGCAATCAATTCGATAAGACAAGTATAGAAAATCATAACACTAGTAAGCGCAAAAGGATGAGTGAAAATGAAAAAGTATAGCGTTGTTTTATTTGATTTAGATGGAACGTTATCGGATCCTAAAATAGGCATAACGAAGTCTGTTCAATATGCGTTGGAGAAGATTGATATTGTTGAAAGGGATTTAGATAAGCTTGAAACTTTTATTGGTCCTCCATTGCAAGTATCATTTAAGGAGATTTATGGTTTGGATGATGATTTAATAAATCAAGCAATTACATATTATCGTGAACGTTTTACAGACAAAGGGATGTTTGAGAATCAACTTTATCAACATATAACGACGTTACTCGAACATTTAAAGAAGCGGGGGTATAGATTAGCAGTAGCTACTTCTAAGCCAACTGTATTTGCCGAACAAATATTAAATCACTTTAACCTTGCGCAATTCTTTGAATTAATCGTTGGCAGTAATTTAGATGGTACGCGATCAGCAAAAGGAGACATCATTGCTGATGTACTAGCGTATTTTAGTGAATTTAATGAAGACCAATTTATTATGGTTGGAGACCGTAAATACGATTTGATTGGGGCGAATGAAAACCATATCGATTCTATTGGTGTTACTTATGGTTATGGCTGTCACGCAGAATTGGTGGATGCAAAAGCAACTTATATTGTTCATAGTGTGAATGAGTTAAAAGAAATCCTCACTTAATTTTAGATAGTGTGAAAAGATCCATGCCATTCATGGATCTTTTTTAGTGCAGCTCTTTAAATTGTAAAATCGCTGATAGCATCACATACTACGCTGAAAACTTTGTGAAACCGAAAAAATTTACTTAGCTAAACCATTTTGGAATGCATAGACAACAGCTTGTGTGCGATCCTGTACATCCAGCTTAGCTAAGATATTGCTGACATGTGTTTTGACAGTTTTTAAAGCAATGTATAAGTCATCAGCAATCTCCTGGTTTGCTTTGCCTTTCGCCATCAGCAATAATACTTCCATTTCACGGTCGGTTAGCTGCTCATAGAGTGGTGTGTTTGTACCGTGACGCATACGATGCATCATTTTAGAAGTTACTTCTGGCTCCAATACCGTTTCACCGCCAATTGTTTTACGGATAGCGTCGGCAATTTGTTTGGCGTTCGATGTTTTTAAAATATAGCTAACAGCACCAGCCTCTAGTGCAGGATAGACTTTGTCATCATCTAAAAAGCTTGTGACCATCATAATTTTCGCCTCTGGCCATGCTTCTAAAATTTTAACAGTCGCCTCAGCGCCAGTCATAACAGGCATGACATTGTCCATTAGAATAATGTCCGGACGCAGGGCGAGGGCTCGTTCTACAGCCTCCGCACCATTTTCGGCTTCACCAACAACAGTAATGTCGGGCTGTGCAGACAGGTAGGCAGACACGCCTATGCGTACCATCTCGTGGTCATCCACTATTAATACTTGAATCAACTTCAACAACCTCCTTGTGCAGTGGGACTTTTACCTCCACAATCGTACCTTCTCCAGGTACAGAAACAATTTTGAACGTACAACCAATCTCAACAGCACGTTCCGCAATATTTTGTAGGCCGTAGGAAGTAGACTTATCAGTTTCAACATCAAAGCCGAGCCCATTATCTTGAATACGTAAAATGGCTAAATCGTCTCGAGCTACGAGTAATAATTCAACCTCAGTGGCCTTTGAATGGCGCAATGTATTCGATAGAGCTTCCTGAGCAATGCGGAATAAATGATCTTCTTCTGCTTTAGTTAAAGCCATTTCCTCTAGATCGTACTCAATATGGAAATATACCTTTTGCTGTAACTCGATAATTAGTTCCTCTAAGCCTTGTGCAAGGGTTTTATTATGCAGCGCAACAGGCCGTAAGTGTAGCAGTAAGGCGCGCATTTCAAGCTGGGCTTGCTGCACGACTTTTTCAACCTGCTTTAGACTTTTTGCGTTTTCATCACTTTCCGTTAAAGCCGAGAGCAACATCGAAGCAGCGAATAATTGTTGGGAAACTGAATCATGGAGCTCGCGCGCAAGACGTTGACGCTCGGCAATAATGCGTTCTTGTATAATTTTATCATTGGCTTCAGCTCGTTCATTGGAAAGACGCTGTAAGCTTTTTCGCTGTGTATCGATTAGCTCGCTTGTTTGTACGAGTGCCTTTTTCAGAGGCTTCGGGAGTGCCTGTTTTTTCGGTAGCATAAAATCCGGCTCGACTAATTCCTTTACAAAACGGGTTGCTTGCGCCTCTCGTGCCCTAGCCGTCATACTAATCCAGCTAGCAAACAGTAGACTAAGTGCAAATAGACTAAGTACAATAACGCCACCTAACGGAATATTATCATAATTTTGTTGCCAGAGAGGTTGCCAAACTTTCTCGTTTGGTTCGCCCCACAAAGCAAAAAGGAGGCCGAATGCAGCACCAATCAAAATGAAGAACAAGGTAAATACTCTTGAAAGAAAGGCAATCATTTTCGCAACACCTCCAAATCCCCTAGCCATGTAGCAACATGAATAGTGAGTGTACGCTTCGCATCCTCTGGGTTTCCATCTGAGAAAACAACACTTTCATTTAGGAGCCGCTGGGGACCAGTATGCAAGCATGTTAACTCACCAAACAACGTCGTATAATGTAAACGAAATGGAATTTCATAAGGGATATAAACTTGTACTTTGCCGATGCCTTGTCGAATAGTAATCAGACTGCTGCCAGCTGGTAAAATTGTTTGGGTCGTATCAATTGTAATGTCACCTGCAAGTCGTTGGATTTGTACATCCTGCCATTTATAGGCTTCTACAGGTGCAGGCATTGTGCCAAATAGGTCATTTTTGTTTACTGGAAGTTTTTCAAATTCTAATGTTACGACTTTCGGTTCGTTTTCTTTTTGCAAATAATGATACAGCATGTATAAGAGCAGTAAGACGATAAAAAGGCGCAAACTCCACATTGTAAAGAGTGCAATTGCAATAAAGAAAATTCCTGTCCATTTGAAAAATCGTACATTTTTTGAAAAGCTTAAATAAAGTAGTACAGCCCCAATCAATAAACAAAAAGCACCACCATTATTAAAGATCGTGAGCTCCACAAAAACGAGTAAAAAGAAGCATAGTACCCAAAATGTGAGTTTATTTGTTGTGAAATTTTGCAAGAGGGTCACCCTTCTTTCTACTGAAATTGATACGAGAAGGCAAGCTTCCCACGTAAAAACAACCTCATTTTAATTTTCTTCAATCTTTTAGTGCTCTCTTATATAATCTACTATAATATTAGCGTCTTCGGTGAATTGAGGAAGGTTCATTGTTTTTATATCTAACTCTTTGTTAAAACTTTTACCAGAGCCTCTTTGATCATAATAGACTGCTATGCAATTCTCGGTAATTTCAGGATACAGTGACCGAGCGCTTACACCATAAGGGAAAGGGGAGCCTGGTCCACCATGAAGAAATAAACAATATGGTTTTTCTTTATCTTTTTCCTCAACTAGAATATAGTGCTTATCTCCATCGACATTAATTTCTTTTAATTCGCTAATACCGCCATTTTGAATTAACTCAGCACTTTCTTTTTTTATTTGTTGCTGTACGTAAAAACGGTAGCTCAACAAAACAATAATAAATAATAACATAAGGCTAAAAAAAGAAACAAGCCTTATTATAAGTATTTTACAAAACCACCTTTGATTTGTAATTGCGCGGCTTATCACCAAAAGTTGGGGATGACTTTTACAGTTCCTTTGTTATTTTTCTTCAAAGAAACGGGATGCCTCAAATTTATTTGAAGCACCCCTTATTTCTTTCCATTATAACATGTTATTTGCTTTCAATTAGAAGTGGTGAGTTAGCATCTGTTGCATTTTTTTCGAGTGCTGCAAGGCGTGCCTCAAAAGTAGTGACTTCATGATCTTTATCAATTTGGAATGCCAGCTTATCGATGTACGATTCTAAATCTTCGAAATTCGCCTTATTGTTTTTGGCAAGCATGCCGTCCATTTGATGATGCGCTCTTGTCACATTTTCTTTGCCCATTAGCTGTAATTGACGAACTTTCATATCCTTAATTTTGTGCTTCATTGTTTCGAATTTACGTTCAAGCTCAAAGTACTCGCGTGTGCTTGCCTCAATGCTTGTTTGTAATGTATTTTTACGTGCTGTGTAAGCTACTACTTCATCTGTAGCGAAGTCGATTAAATCTTGCTCGCCGCTTGTGTTTGCTAATTGTAGCTGCGTCTCACGTTTTGTTAGTAATTCTGCGTTTTCCTTGAATTCCACTTCTAGCTTTTCTTTTAGCTGACCCTGACGTTCTAATAATTTGCCAGTTTGTTCTGTTTGTTTCTCAGCTTCACGAATGTATTGATTTAACATCGCGATTGGATTTTTTTGTTCCTTCTTATCAAATGCTTGATGTAAATCTGCCTCAATTGTATATCTAAAACGTTGGAATAAGTTCATTGTGATTCGCTCCTTTTATTTTGTTAAATTTGACCATTCTTTTTCAAAGTTAGTAAATGGATCTTCTTCTTTGGCTTCAATAGTTGGGATTTTTACATCTTCGCCATTCCATTTTTTATAGATGACATAGATAGTGGCAATAGCTGCTAGACCTATCATTGCTGGGATGTTGGATACTGCTGATAGGACACCAATCAGACCTACTGTGAACCAAATTATTTTGCCGAATGTCGATTTGCTTCCGATGTAGAAGTGCATGCCAAGTGCTACCAATAAACCTGAGAATAGTAAACCTGCCAATGGTCCAATTAAGGCAAGTGCGACACATGCTGCGATAATGCCACCTGTTAGTAAAAGAAATTTTTTCATATGGGTTAGCTCCTTTCGTTTGTACCTTTATAGTACCTGTTTAAATGCTCTGCTAAAACGGACTGGAAATGGATTTTCTTCTAGGTCTTGAGGCTGAGAGAATTTTAAGAAGCCGAAACTAGAAGCTTTTCGACAAAAATAGAAGATGTATGCCTCCTTCTTTTGACAAATTAACGAGTTTGTTTAGGCTATACTTACGTTAAAGAAACTGAGCGAAGGGGGATTTCTGGTGAGAACCTATTCCATCTATAAAATAAAAGAAGAGCATTTAACGTTTATTTTCGGCAGAGAGCGTAAGTTGTTAGAAATGATGCAGGGCTGTGAAGATGCCAATGAGAAATCCTTAAAGGAACTCGCATATATATGTGAAACAATTCGCTTCGATGAAATTGCTGCGATGTTAGAAGCGCAGCTAGATTCAAAGTATGCGCATTTAGAAAAAGCTCGCAATGCTCTATTTTTAGAACATCCGATAAAAGGGAAAATGGCTATTTATTTGGTGGAACGTAAAATTTGTGTCTATTGTGAGGGATCACGCATGTTAGATTTGGATCTATTTCAAATGCTGGCAAAAATGAGTGAACGCTTTATTGCTTTTAATAAACAAGAGAATGAGTGCGGTTGGCTAAAGCCGATGAAGTATACAATGCACTAGTAATTTTCACGACAATATATAGTAACACGCTACTATTTCGTGTATAATGGAGCGTGGAGAGTTTTTTCTCGGTATATTGTTAGTGGAGGAGGTTGGCAAGATGGCAACTTGGATTTGGATTATTATCGTAATTATTGCTTTAGCAGCAGGGGCAGCACTTGGTTTCTATTTCGCTCGTCAAGCTATGATGAAATATTTAAAAGAAAACCCACCAATTAACGAACAAATGATTCGTATGATGATGGCGCAAATGGGTCGTACTCCGTCTGAAAAGCAAGTACGTCAAATGATGGCACAAATGAATAAAGTCCAAAAATAATAGGATTTTTTTAAGGAGCAACTAGTCTAAGACAGACTAATTGCTTTTTTGTTTGCATCGAACTGGGATAGAAGTAATGCTTTTTACAAAATTCTTAAAAATCATACAATTCTATCGGAAAACTCGTTATAATAGAAATAATATACAAAAAGGAGTTGTTCGTTTTGCAAAAAGAAAAAACAAATGTAGAAAGTTTTGATCTTGATCATACGAAAGTAATAGCACCGTATGTCCGATTAGCGGGTGTAAAAACAGGGAAAAATGGCGATGAAGTGTACAAATACGATATTCGCTTTAAACAACCCAACAAGGAACATATGGACATGCCAGCTTTACATTCCTTAGAGCATTTATCAGCAGATCGTATCCGAAACTATTCAGATAATATCGTTGATTTCAGTCCAATGGGATGTCAAACAGGTTTCTATGTGTCATTAATAAATCATAATGATTATGAGGATTTATTAAATATTTTAGAACAAACATTTATAGATGTTACAAAAGCAACAGCAGTACCTGCGTGCAATGAAGTACAATGTGGCTGGGCAGCAAGCCATAGCCTTGAAGGTGCACAAGCTTTAGCACAAGATTTTTTAGCAAAACGAGATGAATGGCATATCGTTTTCGCCGAATAAAAACAACAAAGGGAGCTGTCTCATAAAAAATTTTGAGACAGCTCCTTTGTGCATGAAAGGCCAATTTTTCTCGGAAAAATCAACACCCTTTAAAAGTGAAATGGAATGACATTAGACGATGAAGAATCATGTTTGATTTTTTGATAGATAAAACTTTCTAAAAATTCATGTATCAGTTCCTCATATTCTGCCATATTTTCATTAAAGGACTGCGCGTGAGCCCCCAAATCAAAAAGTTTTAATTTTTTTGAACCCATCTTTTTATGATATAAATCCAATGACATTGAAGCCGGAATAAACGTATCAGGAATACTATGGATAAAGAGTACAGGCTTCTCAATATGTGTAACGGCTTCTGCAGGAGTAACGCTTTTAAACGAATAGCCATCACGAAGGCGTACAAAAAAATCTGCAAAGCCAATTGGAATGATTGAACCATACTTAAATTCCGTTTTGGCAATTTGTTTAAGCAACATCGAAAAATCTGAAAATGCACAGTCGGAAATGTAAAAATCAGCACCATCCTCTACAGTTCCTGCATATAGCAACATGGTTGCGGCACCCATTGATTCACCATGAATACCTAGAATGGCATTTTCCCCGATCATTGCTTTAACGGTTTTGACAACCGCATCAAGGTCGTTTTTTTCATAGTAGCCGTAGCTCGTAGTTTTACCACCTGAGTCCCCATGTCTACGGTGGTCGAAAATAACGGAATTGTAGCCAAGTCGTTCAAAAAGCCGTGCATATTTGACGGAGTTAATTTTATTTTCCGTAACACCATGGCAGATGATGATGGTATTATTCGTTTGCAGCGGCTGAAACATAATGCCTCGAATGGAATAGCCATTGGGTGAATCGATATTTAATTCGCATTTAAAATTTTGATTGTACCAGACTTCGTCGAAACGTTTGGCAGATGTTTCACGTTCACGAATAAATTCTGGATCTTTTTGCTGAATGTACATTAATTTATTGGAAAGCGCAAAGCCGAACAGACCTGTTGCTGCAGCGGCAAGCGTCGTTGTAATACCTGAAAATAAAAGCATTTTCTTTTTCATCTTAAACACCTCCACATCCTGTTTCTTTTGTTGTCTAGACATTGGCGCCCCGCGTTTAAGATTTGCCCTAAACCGCGAAAGCACTTTCTTACTTGTAATGTTCCCAACTAAGATTGTTTAAAACACGACAACATTTTACAATAACTTTTAAAAAAGTGCGACTATTTCTGTTATCGAAAATCGTCATAACATTTGTTAAAATATACATATCTGCTAGTAGCATATGCATGCAGTGTTGATTTTTGAACGGGGAAAAGGGGAGAATGGTTATGACAAACGAGGTAGTAATTGTAAGTGCCGTGCGCACTGCGATCGGTTCATTCCAGGGAACATTAAAGGATGTACCGGCAACAACTCTTGGTAGCATCGTTATTAAAGAGGCATTAGCACGTGCTGGCGTAGCAGGTGAGCAAGTCGATGAAGTTATTATGGGGAATGTTTTATCGGCGGGGCTTGGACAAAATCCAGCACGGCAAGCAGCTATTGCAGCGGGCTTACCACATCAAGTGCCTGCATTAACAATCAATAAAGTGTGTGGCTCGGGATTAAAGGCAGTCCATTTAGCTGCACAGGCAATTTTAGCTGGAGATGCGGATATCATCGTTGCAGGTGGCTTTGAAAACATGAGCCAAGCACCATATGTCCTAAAAAATGCACGTGAAGGCTTCCGTATGGGCGACCAGAAGGTGGTTGATACGATGATTCATGATGGCTTATGGTGTGCCTTCAATGACTATCATATGGGCATCACAGCAGAAAATTTATGTGACGCTTATGAGATTTCACGAGAGGAGCAGGATGCTTTTGCAGCACGTTCACAGCAACGCGCAGAAGCGGCGATTGTAGCAGGGAAATTTAGTGATGAAATCGTAGCCGTTGAAATTCCTCAACGCAAGGGTGAACCTATTATTTTTGACAAAGATGAATTCCCACGCGCAGGTGTTACAGCCGAGGCATTATCAAAACTACGTCCAGCTTTTAAAAAGGACGGTTCGGTGACAGCAGCAAATGCTTCTGGCATAAATGATGGCGCTGCAGCAGTTGTTGTTATGTCGAAAGACAAGGCAGCGGCGCTTGGTATTGAACCACTAGCACAAATTTCAGCGAATGCGAGTTCAGGTGTTGACCCTTCAATTATGGGAACAGGTCCTGTAACTGCAGTGAAAAAAGCATTGGCAAAAGCTAATGTATCACTAACAGATATAGATTTAATCGAAGCAAATGAAGCATTTGCAGCACAATCAATTGCTGTCGATCGCGACCTAGGCTTCAATCATGATAAACTAAATGTAAATGGGGGAGCAATTGCTCTTGGTCACCCGATTGGTGCGAGTGGTGCACGTATTTTAGTGTCACTTTTACATGAAATGAAAAAGCGCGATGCCAAAACGGGTCTTGCAACACTATGTATCGGTGGTGGACAAGGCGTAGCGACAGTTGTACAACGCCCATAATCGTCATTTTACTTAGATGTCGTGCATACGCCAACTAAATAAAGTGAAACTTCAAACAGTGGGGGTTTTCTTCATCCCCACAATAAATAGAGGAACACAAGCTAAAACCTTCACATCCTGTGAAAAAGCTTGTGTGACCAACATCCTGTTGCCCCGAACCAATCGGGCTTTTACGGTCAGTTGAGTAGTCGTATTACTGACCGTTAATGCGGGATAAAATGAAAGCCTTAAGCGGATGTGTCACAGATGAATGTTAAATCTGGACGTCTTTTCTGCAAAGGTGTAATTGAACTATAGAAGGTGAAATAAATGGGAAAAAAACGAAAACAGCAACAACGAGTAGACGATAGCGTAACTGCTGGTTTACCAAAGCAGCAGGCAGTAACATTAGCCGATCAGCTTGGTGGTGATGTGCTTGCCAAGTTGAAAGCTGCAAAGCAAGATTTAACAGCGAAAGAGCAAGCAGCTGAGGAAGAACGCCAAGCTAAGCTAGTCTTCGAGCGTAAGCAACGTGAGAAAAATAAATCGTTTGAGGAATTACTAAACGAATACGGTGACAAAGGCTCAAAGTTCTAACGAACAACAGTGAATCCGAATAGGGATTCACTGTTTTTTTTTCGTTTTATTAACCATTTTAGCGTAAAGCTGCGTTCATATAAGTCTCACCCTTAGTGCTTTTCTTTTATTTTTCTTTGTTGGGTTGTTGATTTGAGTTGTAATTGGTTAGATTAATTTTATTTTTTATTTTTGCATCCCATTCAGCAGAAAATTCTTCATTTAGATTACTATCGGGGTTACTGTCATTACTAGTGTTATTGTATTTGAAGATTTCAGAAGGGTTTTGCTTCTTTTCGTTCATCATCTTACTGTTATTTTTACGCATGGATTTTCACCTCCTAACGTTTAATGTGCTCACTATAGAAGTTTTTATGCTCAACGGTGGGTCATTTGATGAGACGAGAATAATAACAGAAAGCGTTGTAATAAAAGATGATTGTTCAGTTTTAAAGGTTTTTGACAGTATATATAGAATCAATAGAAAAGATGGTAGAATAATGAGATGTTTTAAAATGATATTAGGAGGAATGGAAATGTTTCCTACGTTAGAAACAGAAAGACTACTATTAAGGGAGATTAAGGAAGAGGATGCACAGGGGATTTTTAATTGTTTCTCGAATAGTGAAGTCACACGATTTTATGGCCAAGATACATTGGAAAGTGTTGAACAAGCAGCCGAGATAGTCGAATTTTTTTCGAAAATCTATCGCGAAAAAAGAGGCATTCGTTGGGGAATCGAAATAAAAGGCAACAGTGGAATAATAGGTACAATCGGCTTTAATGCATGGCTTCCTAAGCATAAACGGGCAGAAATTGGTTATGAAATACATCCAGATTATTGGAGAAATGGTTTCACTTCGGAAGCAGTAACAAGCGTTTTATCCTATGGTTTTATGGAACTAGATTTAACACGTATTGGTGCAGTTGTATTTATTGAGAACGAAGCATCCAACAAATTATTAACAAAACTAGGCTTTCAACAAGAGGGAATCTTGAGGGACTATATGTATCAAGATGGGAAAGCCCATGACACTTTTGTTTATTCGATGTTAAGAAGATAATAGGTCTTACATAACGATTGTTTTGGAAATATGTACAGTGTAACTTATGAATGATAAAATAAATAAACTTCAAATAGGGGATTACAGATGTGTACCAACCTTTTTTATGAAGAAAAAATTAATGGGGGACGCTGCCAATAACGTATAACTCTTTTTAGATTAGTTTCTAGTCTTTTTCGAAGACCTACAAATTATGATAGGAGAGCAAACATGATTGAATTAAGCACAAGAAGATTAACATTAATCCCCTTAAACGCTGCGCATCTGAAATTATTAATTGCGCATCAAAAGGGATTGGCAGTAGAGTTATCATTAAGTAAATCAGAAGTATTTCTTGATGAAGAACTTAGACAAGCTTTGAAATTCAGACTTTCAAAATTATTGGAAGATGAGCGGAATTATATATGGCACACGAATTGGTTAATCGTCTTGAAAGATGAAAACTGTACTGTTGGTGGCATCATGATTAAGGGACTCCCGAATGAAAAAGGAGAAGTAGTAATCGGTTACTACACCCTTGTACCTTACCAAGGAAACGGTTATATGACAGAGGCGATTGATACGATGAAAAATTGGTTGTTAAGCCAGTCTGAAGTTATGTATGTGATTGCAGATACTGAAAAAGACAATATTGCCTCATATAAGGTATTAGAAAAAGCAGGAGCAGAATTATTTAAAGAAACGGCAGAATTATATTTTTGGCGATTTTTTTGAAATATGTTGTTGCAAAAAAAGGATAACGTTTTCATTGTGGTTACTTTTAGCACCTCATAAAAGCAATGAACCTTAAAAAATCTGTGAATAAGAGAAAATGGGGGCAGTCCTGCGTCACTCGGACTGTCCCTTCTACTGTTAACATGAGCCGTTTTTTGAAGATGTATTCACATCATGCCTTGCGTACTTTCCTCACTAGCATGACAATTCCAACAAAAACTAGGGCACCAGCTGTGTCGACTGCTACATCTTGAGCACTCATCAGGCGTCCGGGTGTAAAGCTTTGGCGATATTCATCGAGCACAGCAATAAGCGTTGTGCCAAAGATAGCAACAACCGCAGCATATCGGCGTTTACCCCACGCAAAATAGAGTCCAAGTGCTATACAGCCAAATCCAACAAAATGAGTGAACTTACGGATTAAAAATTCTACAAATTTAAAGTAGCCACGTTCTTCAATAGAAACAACGGTGTCCCAATAGGGAATATGTAAGCGAGACAACTGTTGCTCAAAAGGTTTATTCGCCAAAATTTCCTCTAACTCAGGAATAATAGACTGTTGTTCGTAAGTCATACTGGAGGATAGTATAAGTACGACTAAAAAAGTGAGTAAGATAAACCATTTTTTCATCGGTGATCTTGATATTGTTCGGATTTTGTCAGTTCAAGGGCTTTTTCAAAATCCAGTATCTCCATAGATTTTTCATAGGCAGCAAGGGTTTGGGCAAGTTGCTCCTGTGAGCTTGCACCAATCACGGTTGAGGCGATAGTAGATTCTTTCAGATTAAACGCTAATGCTAGCGCATGTAAATCGTCATAATGTGTTGCTAAACCTGCTAAAGTCGTCGCTAACTCATCTGCCGTATATGCGTTATAGCCATTCCCACGCTGTTGACGGTCTTTCCAAGTATTTGTCAAAAAGCCTTTTGCAACGGTACCTCGTGTAACGACCGAAGCGCCTTCACCTGCGATATAATCGAGCCACTCTTCAGGACGACGGTCAAGTGCACTATATTGCATCATGACACTTTTCGCCGAACTTGCTGGTAAAAATCGCTGTAGTACGTTTGGTCGAATGGAAGAAATACCGTATTCACGAATTAGCCCATCTTTTTTCAATTCTTCAAATGTATTGATAATGCCATCCCAATCGTCCGCTATTGTGCCTCCATGTAGCTGATAGACATCAATATAATCGGTACCGAGTCGCTGTAAACTCGCATGTACCGCTTCTTTTATATAAGAGGATGAGGCATCCCAGTGCCAACCTTCCACTCCTTCTGACCAGCGATTGCCGACTTTTGTCGCTAAAATAATATCCTGACGGCGTTTTCCTAAAGTTTCCCCAATGATTGTTTCGTTGACGCCCAAATCATATAAATCAGCTGTATCGAAATAATTGATTCCAGCATCTAACGCCATATCGACAATGCCAGCTGCCTTCTCCTTATCTGTCGAAAGAGACATACCCCCTAAACTAATTTCTGATAGGAACAAATCGCTTGAGCCGAGTTGTCTTTTTTTCATATTTATAACCTCCTTCGAATCTTCTACTTGTAATGGTACAATGAACGTATCTGAAGAACAAGTGAGGTTGGAGCCTATGAAAAAGTTTGAAGAGAAAACGATACAGACGACAGCTATTTTTGACGGGAAAATTGTGAAGCTACAGGTTGATGATGTTATTTTGCCGAATGGCAACATGGCAAAACGTGAAATTGTTAAGCATCCAGGAGCGGTAGCAGTCATTGCTATTACGCATGAAGGCAAGCTCGTGATGGTTGAGCAATATCGTAAAGTACTTGAACGTTCTATCATCGAAATTCCAGCGGGTAAGCTTGAACCAGGTGAGGAGCCGATTGTCACAGCACGTCGAGAATTAGAAGAAGAAACAGGTTATGGTGCAAAGGAATTTACATATTTACAAACTTTTGCAACGTCACCAGGCTTTGCGGATGAGGTCATCCATCTTTTTATTGCCAAAGATTTATACAAAATTGAAAATAAAGCACAGTTAGATGAAGATGAGTTTGTCGAATTACTAGAAGTTTCGTTGAAAGAGGCACAAGCAATGGTCGCAGATGAACGTATATATGACGCCAAAACAGCGTTTGCAGTACTTTGGCTTGGGCTACAATAAGTCAAATAATCTTTAGCATAATAGAAGCGGACGAGCATAAGCTGTACAAACCTTGATAGAAAAGGAGCATGCTTATGTCTCGTACGGTTTCTATATTTTATCACGCATCGATTGTTGCAGTGAGCTTCGTTTGTGGCGTCATCTGCTTTCATATTATTGGTGGGGCGAATGCAGAGCCTTTTATTTTGTTTATAGAACCACGTTTAGCAGATGGGGACAGGCAGTCCATTTTTCGTTTAATATTGCCTGTTGCTGCTTCCATTGTTATCGTGCTATTGCTTGCAACACATAGCGTGCTGAAAGTTTTAGTGCGTATCACGGTCGCTATGCGCGCAACTTTTTTTGGTTTTAGTTCGGTATTTTTACTCCAAAAATTAGAAGCATTTTGGCTTTATACGATTTGGTGGTTCCCATTTCAACTCATCTATTGTATATTGTTGCTAGTCCTTTGCAATTTACTTGTTCCCGCCTGGTCAAAGCGAAAAATCGGGAAAAAGATGAATGGGCGGACAATTTTGTTGAATTTTATCGCTTTTTTCATCATAATAGTTGCTGAGTTTATCGTAATATCGTATGTATTAAAATGATTAATAACGTAGTAAAAGTGTAGCCACTGGTAAAATATGTAATATCATATTTGAAATCTAATCACTATCTTGTAATAGGATTTACTCCTTTGGTATAATGGAATGAGTTTAGGGGGGCGTCACATGGAGAGCCGAATTGATCGTATAAAAAAACAGTTGCACAGTGCTAGTTACAAGCTGACGCCGCAGCGAGAAGCAACAGTTGCTGTATTGCTTGAGCACGAAGAGGACCATTTAAGTGCGGAAGATGTTTATCTTTTAGTTAAAGATAAAGCACCTGAAATTGGTTTAGCTACTGTCTATAGAACGTTAGAGTTACTAACAGAGCTCAAAGTTGTCGACAAAATCAACTTTGGCGATGGCGTATCGCGCTATGATTTACGCCAAGAGGGAGCTGCGCATTTCCACCATCATCTTGTTTGTATTGAATGTGGTGCTGTTGATGAAATCCAAGAAGACTTACTTGAAGATGTGGAAGCCGTTGTTGAAAAACGTTGGAACTTTATCATAAAGGACCACCGACTAACTTTCCACGGTATTTGCTGGCGCTGTCATGATAAAAACGACGAAAACGATGAAGAACAATAACGAGAAGCTGTCTGATGAGATCTAGGAATGGATTGAATCAGACAGTTTTTTTTGTCAAAAAGCATATACCCTTCTAGGTCAGTCAGGGAGACAATTGCTTTGATAGAGAATTAGACGTCAATAGCAATGACAAATAGTTGTGGGCAGGATTGTTACAACGGATAGAAGGCGTTTTTAGCACTTTTATTAGTATGCGTGCTAAAATAGAGAATAATTGACAGTAAGGAGGCGTTGTGATGAAAGAATTTCACTATGCAATAGAGGATTATATCCATTTTATCCAAGTTGAGCGGCAATTATCTATCAATACATTAGCATCCTATCGCCGGGATTTAGAAAATTATGTTCAGTTCTTACAGGAAGCTGAAGGAATGGCTGATTTCCGCAAAGTGGAACGAACGACTATTTTACGCCATTTAGAGCAGCTACGTATGCAAGGCAAGACGAGTCGTACTGTCGCTCGCCATATTTCTTCCATTCGTAGTTTTCATCAATTTCTGCTTCGTGAAAAACGCACAGAAACAGATCCAACAGTGCATTTAGAAATGCCAACAATTGAACAAAAGCTGCCGAATATCCTTTCTATTGAAGAAATCGAATCCTTACTGACAGCACCGAATCGCAGTAAGCCTCAGGGAGTACGCGATGTAGCTATGCTTGAGCTATTATACGGCTCAGGGATGCGTATTAGCGAATTGATTGCACTAGATTTGGCCGATATCCACCTGACAATGGGTTTTGTCCGTGTTTTTGGCAAAGGGGGCAAAGAGCGTATTATACCACTCGGTAAAAGTGCCCTTTCATCATTAAGTGCGTATTTAGATGGCGCACGAGGTCAATTGCAAGGGAAATACCCAAAAACAGATGCGTTTTTTATTAATCAAAGAGGGAAACGTTTAACAAGGCAAGGTTGTTGGAAATTAATGAAGGAACATGCACTAAAGGCAGGCATCCAGCATGAGTTAACACCGCATACATTGCGTCACTCTTTTGCTACACATTTAGTGGAAAATGGTGCGGATTTACGAGCGGTACAGGAGATGTTGGGACATGCTGATATATCCACAACACAAATCTATACACATATTAGTAAAACAAGACTATCAGAGGTATATAAGCAATTCCATCCACGCGCGTAATTATTTTTTACCTTGGTCGGATGTCTGACCTTTATTTTTCACTGTTTTTTGGTAAAATAGAGTCGTGAGATTAGGAGGCAACAGATGATGAATAAAACGTTTAAAAAAATCCACGTAGTGGTTATGGACTCAGTTGGTATTGGTGAAGCACCAGACGCTGCAAACTTTGGAGATGTGGGCTCGCATACATTAGGGCATATCGCTGAAAAAATGAATGGGCTTTCAATGCCAAATATGGAATCGTTCGGTTTAGCGAACATTGAGCCATTACAAGGGATGCAAGCAACCAACGCGCCGAAAGCGTACTACGGTAAAATGCAGGAAGCCTCAGTCGGTAAAGATACTATGACTGGACACTGGGAAATCATGGGGTTGAATATTGATAAACCATTCAAAGTGTATCCAGATGGCTTCCCGGCTGAGTTGATTGCGGAGCTTGAAAAACGTACTGGCCGTAAAGTACTGTGCAATAAACCTGCAAGTGGTACACAAGTTATTGAAGATTTTGGACAAGAGCATATGGAGACAGGGGCATTGATTGTCTATACATCTGCTGACCCTGTACTACAAATTGCTGCTCACGAAGAGATAATTCCACTAGAGGAATTATATGAAATTTGTGAAATTGCTCGTGCATTAACTTTGCAACCTGAGTATTTAGTTGGTCGTGTCATTGCTCGTCCATTCATTGGTACACCTGGAAACTTTGAGCGCACATCAAATCGTCACGATTATGCATTAAAACCATTCGGTCGTACAACGATGAATGCATTGCAGGATGCAAATCTAGACGTTATTGCTATTGGAAAAATCTCTGATATTTTCAATGGAGAAGGTGTAACAGATGCTATTCGTACAAAAAATAATATGGACGGTATGGATAAATTTGCGGAGGTTGCACGTCGTGATTTTCGCGGTATAAGCTTCTTAAATTTAGTAGACTTTGATGCGAATTTCGGCCATCGTCGTGATCCACTTGGCTATGGCAACGCGTTACAAGAGTTTGACGCGCGTCTTCCAGAAATTTTACAGGCAATGACAGAGGACGATTTACTGATGATTACGGCAGACCACGGAAATGATCCAACATTCCCTGGGACAGACCATACACGTGAATATGTTCCACTAATTGTCTATTCGCCTCGTTTTAAAGGTGGTCGCGAGCTTGCTTTACGTGAAACTTTTGCAGATATTGCAGCAACTGTCGCTGAAAACTTTAACGTTGAAGCACCACCATTTGGTAAAAGTTTCTTGAATGATTTAAAATAAGGGGGATTTTCCTATGAATATGACGCAACTGTTTGAAAAGAAAAAGCAAGGCAAAGAGCTTACGCAGGCTGAAATAAAATACTTTGTAGAAGGCTACACAACAGGTTCTATTCCGGACTATCAAGCAAGCTCCCTTTTAATGGCCATTCGTTTATTAGGGATGACTGATGAAGAAACATTTTATTTAACGAAAGCAATGATTGAATCAGGTGATGTGATTGATCTAACATCGATTGACGGCTTTAAAATTGACAAGCACTCTACTGGTGGTGTAGGTGATAAAGTAACGCTTATTGTGACGCCAGTTATTGCTGCGCTTGGGATTCCTGTGGCAAAGTTTAGTGGCAAAGGCTTAGGTATTACTGGCGGTACAATCGATAAATTAGAATCTATTCGAGGTTTTAAAACGGAGCTTTCGTCACAAGAATTTATCGATAATGTCAATAAACATAAAATAGCGGTTGCAGGTCAAACAGGCAATCTTGTGCCTGCTGACAAAAAACTCTATGCATTACGAGATGTGACGGGTACTGTCGATTCAATTCCTTTAATTGCAGCATCCATTATGAGTAAAAAAATTGCTAGTGGCGCTGACGGTATCGTACTAGATGTGAAATGTGGCTCAGGTGCGTTTATGAAGACGGAAGAAGAAGCGAAAAAATTGGCGGATGCGATGACAGCGATTGGTGAAAAGCTAGGCCGTAAAGTAGTTGCTCATATTAGCGATATGGATAATCCGTTAGGGAAAATGATTGGTAATAAGCTCGAAGTAGCGGAAGCGCATTCTTTACTTAGTGGTCGTATGGGCGAAACACACGAAGATTTATTAGAGGAATGCATCATTATTTCTTCACTTATGTATCAAGTTGCAGCTGGAGTGAACGAAGCGGCGGCAACAGCGGCTGTTAAACGAGTGTTAGCGGATGGCTCCGCAGTTGCGAAATTCGAGGAATTTATCGCGGCTCAGGGCGGTGATTTAGCCGATATCGTTCAAAATGACACAGCGAATAATGTGGCTGTGAAAGCTGCTACTAACGGTGTGGTGGAAACAATTAATGCTTTATTAATCGGTGAAGCGAGCGTTGAACTTGGTGCAGGTCGTTTAACGAAAGAATCTGCACTTGATTATGATGCAGGTATTCAACTTGTAGCAAAAAAAGGCGATGCTGTGAAGACGGGCGAAACCATTGCTTATTTATATTCAAATCGTGAAATCAATGGTGAAACAATCAATAAAGTACAGAATGCCTACACAATTGCCTAAATAATAGCGAGTGAGAACTCTCCTTACCTTATGGAGGGCACTGTAAAGTCCTTAAAATGAATTTTAGCCGTGGCGGAAACGATTAATCGTTTCTGCCATGGTTTTTTTCTTCGATGCCGTTGATTTCCGTTTCGGCGGACCTTCCTGAGGGCGAACCTAGAGCTTCCTTGTCGCTAACGCTCCTGTGGGGTCTCAAGCTGTTCGCTAGTCCCCCAAGGAATCACCGCCTACACGTCAATCAACTAATTTTAACGTTTTTCCGCGTTTTTCATTTCTCACTTCTTAGAAACGCCTTCTTAAATCGAACCTTGAACAGTATAAAAACTAATCTCCTGATCAGTATTCATGCAAAAAGTGTGTCCCACGTTTAAATTATCTTCATTTATCCTATACTGCAAATAACCTAAAAAGCCATAAGTATGTCGATTTGACACTATTTCGGAAGACTTTGCACTAGTTGTGTCAGTTGCAAGGAATCACCGCATAGAACGTAGAATTGCACGAGGAGGAGGCGATGTTCATGCATTTTCAATTTGAAATGGTAACAAGAGAGACAGTAGTTATACGTTTATATGGGGAGCTCGATCATCATGCAGTAGAACAAATTCGAGCGAAAATTTCTTCAGCAATTTTTCAAGGTGCTGTATCGACTATCATTTGGAACTTAGAAGGACTGTCTTTTATGGATAGTTCGGGGGTCGGCTTAGTGCTGGGTCGAATGCGTGAGTTAGAGGCTATCGCAGGACGAACGATTTTATTGAATCCATCGCCAACAATGCGAAAAGTATTCCAGTTTTCAGGCTTAGGTCCGTGGATGATGGATGCAACCGAAGAAGAGGCGATTGAGCGAGTAAGGGGGATTGTAAATGGATAACGAAATGACATTAACTTTTTTAGCAATTAGTGAAAATGAGGGCTTGGCACGAGTAGCTGTGACAGGCTTTATCGCACAATTAGATCCAACGATTGATGAGCTATCAGAATTTAAAACGGTTGTCTCGGAGGCTGTATCTAATGCCATTATTCACGGTTATGAAGAGGACGGTAAAGGTGTTGTTACAGTTCATGCAAAACGTGAGGATGATATTGTAACTGTGTCTGTTATGGATAATGGAATGGGTATAGAGGATGTGAGTCGTGCCATGGAACCGTTGTTTACAACGAAAAGCGCGATGGAGCGTTCAGGTATGGGCTTTACAATTATGGATAGTTTTTCTGATCAGTTGACAGTAATGTCTAAGTGGCAAGAAGGTACAACTGTAACGTTTACGAAGAAATTTTATTCAGTTCGCACAGCGGTCATGTGAGGGTGCTAACATGAAGCCACTAGAACAGTCGTCCGATAAGCTATTGTCACAGGAAGAAATGCGTGAGTTAATTGCGCTTTCACAGCAGGGCGATCATGAGGCTCGTAAACGAATGATTGAAGGGAATACGAGGCTTGTGTGGTCCATCGTCCAACGCTTTACAACAAGGGGCGTAGAGCTCGAGGATTTATTTCAAATTGGCTGCATTGGGCTCATGAAGTCAGTGGATAAATTCGATTTATCGTATGATGTGAAGTTTTCAACGTATGCGGTACCGATGATTATTGGGGAAATTCAGCGTTTTCTAAGAGATGATGGCATGGTGAAGGTTAGCCGTTCTATACGGGAGCTCAACTTTAAAATTCGCCATGCAACCGATGAATTTATCAAGAACAATGAACATCCACCGACTATTCAGGAATTAGCACTGGTGCTGGGTGTCACGGCTGAAGAAATTGTGACAGCTTCCGATGCCCTAAGGGATCCCGCTTCCTTACATGAGCAATTGTATGAGAGTGAAGGGGATTCCATCACCTTAATGGATCAAATGAAGGATGAGAAATCCGAGCAGCCGTTTGACTATATACCGTTAAAAGAGGTGCTCACACGACTTGATCCAAGAGAGCAATCCATTATTTATTTGCGATATTTTTCTGATTGTACGCAAACGGAAATAGCAAACAGGCTAGGTATTTCGCAAGTACAAGTATCACGGTTAGAGAAAAAGATACTGGCACAATTAAAGAGCTGGATGGCCACGAGTGCTACAGTCGAGGAGCAGGTAGTAAAAAAAGACATCTAAGAAAATGGTGACAGCATGACAAATAAACTATTTAACAGCTTAGAAGAAGCCGAAAATTTTCTTAAAGAACAATTTGGGGACGGCGAATCATTTGACGTAGGCATCAAACATTTATTTGTCAAAGATTTGCCAGTCCTCTGTGCATATATTAGTGGACTTGTGGATGGAGAAGCCTTAACGCAATTACTCTCTAGTATGTTGCCTGATGAAGAGGTAGATATTGAAGATGAGCAGGAATATTTTGAAGCTTACTTCAATTTTCACGGTCGTTCCGAAGAAACAGAGCGCAAAGCCTACTTACTTGCTATTTTAAGTGGGCAAGTAACATTTATCACGAAAAGTGGTTACTGTTATGTGGCTGAACTTCGAAATTATCCAGGGCGTTCGCCAGAGGAACCGGATAATGAAAAGGTTATACGTGGTTCAAGGGATGGCTTTACTGAAGGGATATCACAAAATACGGCTTTGATTCGTCGACGAATTCGCAATAGTAATTTACGTTTCGAGCTACATAAAATATCCAAGATTGGTCAAACCGATGTCGCACTGGCGTTTATGAAGGATATTGCGAATGATGAAATGCTCGATAAGTTACGACAGCGTCTCGGACAAATTAATCATGACGGACTAACAATGGCTGATAAATCACTAGAAGAGTGGCTGTTTAAGCAAAAGTTCCACCCCGTGCCTTTCGTACGGTATACGGAACGTCCTGATATTGCAGCTGCGCATTTACTCGAAGGACATGTGGCTATTTTGGTGGATACCTCACCTTCAGTTATTTTAGTACCTGCAACAGTTTTTCATTTACTGCAGCATGCTGAGGAGTATAGGCAGGCGCCAGCAGTTGGGACATTTGTTCGATTTATGCGCTACTTTGGGACAATAATGGGTTTGCTATTATTGCCTTTGTGGTATTTATTTGCAACACATGAATCATTATTGCCTGAAGCACTATCATTTTTAGGTGCGCAGGAAAAGTCTCATGTCCCAATTTTACTGCAAGTGTTGATTGCAGATATTGGGATTGAATTCTTGAGGATGGCCGCCATTCACACCCCATCACCTTTATCTACTGCGATGGGTTTGGTTGCGGGTGTAATTATTGGGCAAATTGCCATTGATGTTGGACTTTTTTCTGCAGAAGTTGTGTTATATACAGCTGTAGCCGCAATTCTTACATTTATTATACCGTCATACGAGCTAAGTATTTCCATCAAGCTCTTTAGGTTGGTGTTATTAATTATGACAGGTATTTGGGGTGCAGATGGTCTATTTATTGGATTATTTATTTTATTTACGTATTTATGTTCACTGCGTCCATTACAAGCGCCGTATTTATGGCCACTTATCCCGTTCTTCCCAAATGCCATGCTTCGTGTGCTTGTCCGTTTCCCAATGACAGCCGATGCATTAAGACCTTATGTAGTCGCTTCCAAACAGCGAAAAAGGTCATAGGAGCCGTTGCACTCGTTTTTTCCATGTGATAAAGTTCACATATAGTATTTTGTGATTTTTGCAAAAATTATCTTTATTCAGTAGATGTTTTTGCATGCGAAGGCGAAGTTTCAACATAAAATGATGATTTGTGCAAATACAATTCATCATTTGGACACAATACCGCCGGGCTGTATCGATCACAGGATGGAACGATGTGAAAAGGGAGAGATGCACATGCATTTATATGGAACACAAGCGATTTCTGAAGACGGTCATTTAACAATCGGACAGGTAGACACACTTGAGCTTGCGAAAGAATACGGTACACCACTATTTGTATACGATACTGCGCTTATTCGTAAGCGTGCACGCGACTTCATAGATACGTTTAAAAAACTAGGTGTAAAAGCTGAAGTAGCTTACGCTTCAAAAGCATTCGCATGTGTGGCTGTGTATCAATTAGCGGCAGAGGAAAATCTATCATTGGATGTTGTTTCAGGTGGGGAATTATTTACCGCATTAAAAGCTGGATTCCCAGCCGAGCGTATACATTTCCATGGTAATAATAAAAGCATTGCCGAATTAGAATTAGCCTTTGACTCAAAAATTGGATGTATCGTCGTAGATAACTTCTACGAGATCCAGCTTTTAAAAGAAATTTCAGAGCGCCGTCAGCAAAGAATGCGTATTTTATTGCGTGTTACACCAGGTGTTGAGGCACATACGCATGATTTCATTACAACAGGACAGGCAGATTCTAAATTTGGCTTTGACTTAAATAATGGTCAAGCAGACGAAGCATTCCAGCAAACATTTAACCATGAATACTTAGAGCTTCTGGGCTTACACTGCCATATTGGCTCTCAAATTTTCGATACAGCTGGCTTTGGCTTAGCGGGTGAAAAACTAATTGATAAAATTTCCGATTGGCACAAGGCTCACGACTTTACTTGTACTGTGTTAAACTTAGGAGGGGGCTTTGGTATTCGTTATACAGAAGAAGATGCACCGCTTGAGCCACAAGTATATGTAGAGGATATGATTACGGTTGTTAAAAACAAAGCAATTGTACTTGGTCTAACGATGCCAGAAATTTGGATTGAACCAGGTCGTTCTCTTGTTGGCGATGCAGGGACGTCACTTTATACAATCGGTTCACAAAAAACTGTACCAGACGTGCGCAAATATGTTGCGGTCGATGGCGGGATGAGTGACAATATTCGTCCAGCGCTTTATGAAGCAAAATACGAGGCGGTCATTGCGAGTAAAGCAAATGCACCGAAAAGTGAAACGTACACAGTGGCTGGAAAGCTATGTGAATCAGGCGATAAATTGATTATTGATGCTAAACTGCAAGAAGCAGCTTCTGGCGATGTACTAGCAATCTTCTGCACAGGCGCGTATGGGTACTCAATGGCGAGTAACTATAATCGTGTTCCACGTCCAGCGGTGGTATTTGCTGAAAATGGCAAGCATCAATTAGCGATTAAACGTGAAAGTTATGAAGATATTGTACAAAACGACCTCCCGCTAACGTTAAAAAAGGGTGAGTAGAATTTGAGAAAAAACAAATGGGTATTACTTGCATCCATTTCAACTTTTATTTTGTTGTGGGGCATTGTTTATTGGGTGTTAGCTTCAAAAGGTATTCTCGGACCTGGTTCGTAAGACAGAAATTGACTTGCGGTAAAAGTACAAATCGTGTAGGATAGTCAAAGATTATGTACAGCTAGAAAAAGAGGGAATAGACAAATATGTTAATTCGATACAAAAAAGCTTTCGAGAAAATAGCGATGGGGCTACTCTCGTTTATGCCTAACGAAAAAGACATAAAAAAGCTCACAGAGACAATCCAATCTTATGAAAATAATGATAATTGGGTGTTGTATTTATGGAAAAAGAATGATGAGTATGTTGGTATCGTTGGTCTTGTAACAGATAATGATTCAGCAACGATTCAGCATGTTTCCGTAATCCCTTCTTACAGAGGTGAGGGCGTAGCGAAAGAAATGCTACAAGAAGTGGCAGAACTTGGCCAATACGAAAATGTGCGCGCAACTGATGAAACACGTGAATTTGTTCAGAAATGTATCCAATGTAACGATGAAAAAGCAGACGAGTGTTAACGTCTGCTTTTTCTTTGTTTACTTTCTTGGCGCTCAGCAAGAATATGTGAGCGATCACGAAGCATATGTTTATGGAGAAGATAGTCGTGACTACTTAATGGTAAAAGTTGTATACGTGCAGCGGTTAGCTCTTGCAATGTTGGTGTGATTGGTAGTTGAAAAGCCTGAAAGGACTTGCCCATTTGAATAGAAGCGATTGAATCCTTTAGTAGTATGAGAAGCTTTTCGTAGTCAATTTCAGAAAAAAAGACATGACCCACATTGTATTGAAAATTATGCAGTGCTTTTTGCAAGATTCGAACTGCGCCAGTAGAATTGCCACGGCGCCAATGATAGAAGCCTGTTGCGAGCTGTACATAACCAACAAGTGGATGATTTCTATCACCTGGAGCAATGTCTTTCCAATACTCCTCTAACACTTCATGGCATTCGAAATAATCTCCATTACCATTGAAATAAGCACAGTAGTCGATAAATAAAGTATGATGCTGTGGATGCATTTTGAACTCCTTTCCACTATACTAAAACGTGAACTTAACTTTATGCAGGTGGTTTTTAGGCACATATTGCATAAAATTGAAGCTTCCAGCAGCTGTCGTAGTTGTTTTTGCACAGGAAGCGACGACAACTACATGGAGGCGTAATTGAAAGAATGTCAGGGTGGTAAACAATGTCTTATGAAGTAAAATTAGAAGCCTTTTCGGGGCCTCTTGATTTATTATTGCATTTAATTCACAGATTGGAAATTGATATCTATGATATTCCAATGGCTGAAATTACACAACAATATATCGACCATATACATGCTATGCAGGTACTGGAATTAAATGAGGCTAGTGAGTACTTAGTGATGGCCGCGACGCTTTTGGCCATTAAAAGCCGTATGTTGTTACCGATTCATGAAGGAGAGCTAGAGGATGCCGAATTAGAAGTTGATGGACCTGACCCTCGTGAGGAACTTGTACAACGATTAATAGAGTATAAGAAATATAAAGAGGCGGCAAGCAACTTACAAGAGCTTGAGTCAGATCGGGCACAGGTGTTTACGCGACCACCAGCAGACTTATCTGGATTAGCTTCAGATGAGCAAATGGCGTTATTTGATTTGAACGTCAATATTTATGATATGCTTGGGGCTTTTCAAAAGCTGATGCGGAGGAAGAAATTAAAAAAACCATTAAAGACAACAGTTGCTAGGCAAGAGCGTTCAGTGAGAGATCAAATGCGTTCTGTTGTTCATTCATTACGTGCGACAGGTGGACGTGCGTCATTTTTCGAGCTTTTCCCCTATGAGGATAAGCCGACACTGATTTTAACGTTTTTATCACTGCTTGAGCTGATGAAACGCCAAGTGGTCATTGTACAGCAGGACGGTAACTTTGAAGAACTAACGGTCACATTACAGAAGGAGGAATGGGATGATGACGAAAACAATGATGCTACAAAGTAGAATAGAAGCTTTATTATTTGTCGTTGGAGATGATGGCTTAACCATTAAACAATTAGCGCTATTATTGAGTGAGGCGGAAGAACTTGTCGCACAAACAATGGATTCATTGCGTACAGCATATGACGAAGATTTGACTAGAGGTATTACGATAAAAGAAATTGCAGGGGTATATCAGCTAACGACAAAGCATGAGCTTGCAGATACAATTCAAAGATTAGTAGAGAATCCAACCGCGCAATCATTGTCCCAAGCTTCACTTGAGGTATTGGCTATTGTGGCATATAAGCAACCGATTACACGTGTGGCCGTTGAGGATTTACGGGGCGTAAAATGTGAAAGGCCACTGCAAACACTCGCTTCAAGAGGGCTTGTCAAAGAGGTTGGCCGGTCAGAAGGAACAGGGCGTGCAATTTTATATGGCACAACAAAAGAGTTCTTAAATTACTTTGGTTTAAATAGTATTGAAGAAATGCCTCCACTACCTGAAGAGGAACAAGGTGATACAGAGCAAGAAACCGATTTATTTATGACGAAATTCCAAGAAACATTTAGTGGTGCAAAGTAACAAAAGAAAAATATTAAAGTGAGCAGTTATCCTGACAAGTGTTCGCCACAAAAAATGTTCCTTAGAGATGACCCTTTTGTGTTGAGCGCGCGAAGTGAGCATGAATTTTTCGACTTTCATCCGAAAATTTTTTACGACCTCAGGTGGGTCATGCTTTGGTCTAAACAGTAATAAGAACCAATACTTTCAAATCATTTAATAAGGAGTGGCTCGTTGCTTCGGTTAGTACGTTTTATGGTATTGATGTTGTTAGTGGGATTCTTGATATTTCCGGCAAGTGGCTTGGCAAGAGGTGGTAGCGGACATGTCGTCTTGGATGGTGATACTGGTCGTGTATTGAACGGTGTAAATTATGATGCACGACTTCCTATTGCGAGCTTAACGAAAATTTGGACGGCTCTTGTCGCTATTGAAAATAGTGACCTTCAAGATGAAGTGGTCATATCACCGAACGCTGCGATGGCTGAGGGTTCATCCATTTACTTGCAGGCAGGTGAAACAGTTACGGTAGAAACACTGTTATATGGTTTAATGCTACGTTCAGGGAATGATGCGGCAACCGCATTAGCCGAGCACGTGGGGGGTTCTGTTGAAGGCTTTGTTCGTTTGATGAACGAGCGGGCTGTGATTGCAGGCCTCACGAATACTGCTTTCATGAACCCGTCTGGTTTACATCATGATCAGCATTTATCATCTGCGAGGGATACGGCTGAAATGCTACGAGTAGCCCTTCAAAATAAAACCTTTGAAAAGGTTGCATCTACGGTCTTATATCGAGCAAATACAGTAAATGGCATGCTGTGGGAAAATAAACATCGTTTATTACGAGAAGGTTCTGGGGTTGCAAGCGAAATAGATGATGAGACAGAGCAGCCTGTCAGTTCATTGAAATCTGCAACAGGTACAGCCTTTGCAGGAAAGACCGGCTTTACAAAGGTTGCTGGTCGCACACTTGCAACCGCTTTTCAAAAAGACGGGCAAACCTGTATTGTGGTGACATTAAATGCTTCGGATGACTGGAATGTACACCGAGGTTTAGCCAATTCAGTGTGGCAAAATTATAACATTGAGACGGTTGTAAAGAAGGGTAAATATAATGTGAACGATAAACTTGCCATTCGTTTAGAGCAACCGATTCGTTTGCAGTTAAACAAAGAGGAAAAAGCGGCAGTAAGGCAAGTGCTACAGGTTTCTAGAAAACGGAAGGAAGCTGTACTTTCCATTTTTATCGGTGAAGAGCGCATCTATGCAACACCTGTAATTGTAGAATCGGCGGATCGTTAAAAGCGATGCGCTGTTTTTTTATTTAATTAACAAATAATATAAAATTTGGTAAAATAAATGAGTGTGATTTGCGGGGCTGATTTCTGAATTTTGTAGATATATTAACAGGAGATGAAATATGATGACGAATAAGGCACTTACAAACAGTATGCAATACCAAATTGGATTGATGGTTATTTTACTTCTTTCAAGCTTTATGGCGCCTTTTATTTTGTTGTATCCAATACAAGAGCTTTTATATCGCCCGCAAGAATATTTTCTGTTTGAGCCCTTTTTTCAAGCATATATTATTTTGATGGCAGTTTTAATAGCGATGGCAATGCTGTTACTAGTAAATCTATTAGTAACACCTCAAACAGAAAAAGGGAAATATGTTAAACGTGGAATACTAGGAGCATTTTTAGCCCTGGCTGGAGCCTGTTCGTTTTTATCTATTAATAACTATCAATTTATGGATACAAAAGGCATGCATATGAATCATTTTTTTAGTTTACAAGCGGATGTTACAAGCTGGCAAGATATAGCGAGTGTTGAGCAAATAAATGTGAAAAAAAATGGTGTAACCGTACCAGATAAACTTATTTTCACATTACACGATGGTTCAACAATTGAACAACCTTTTACAAGCAAATTAAGGAACGCGAAACAATCGATTATTAGTGAATTGGGTAAGTATGGACTTACAATTGAAAATAAATTTAGTGAAGATGAATAATTTTGACAAGCTGCCGAAATGGTGGCTTTTTTTATGTCTAGAAGGACCCTGAACATTTACTTCACTAAGATCATTGCATAGTTGTGAAAGCGATTTGCTATCTATTAAATAGCGTATAGTTAGAAAGAAATGAAGAACGGTGAGGTAAATTCAGCTAAAGATCGACTACAAATCATCGGATTACCAGCAAATAAAAAACTATTTCGAATACTCGTATTACTTGTCTAAAATTAGTTTTCCTTTAATAATGAACAAAAGTATGACATAATTTTCACAGATTAACGGGAAAAACAACCTTATGCTTTACATGTATTAAAGTTAAGGTTTTTGGCGGATGCCAAGGTGAATATAAACTAGAGGTGAAAGAATGGAAAGATTACAGAAAGTCATTGCTTATGCAGGTGTTGCGTCTAGGCGTAAAGCGGAGCAATTGATAGTAGAAGGTAAGGTAAAGGTCAACGGTGTTGTGGTACGTGAGCTCGGCACAAAGGTGTCTAACTCAGATACAATTGAGGTTGAAGGCGTAAAACTTGAAAAAGAGGATAAAGTATATTATTTACTATATAAACCACGTGGTACTATTTCTGCTGTGACAGATGATAAAGGACGCAAAACTGTCACAGATTTATTTAAGTATATACCGCAACGTATCTTCCCAGTAGGACGTCTTGATTATGATACATCTGGGTTATTGCTATTAACAAATGATGGCGAATTTTCCTATATGCTGACACATCCTAAGTTTAAAATTGACAAAACGTATATTGCACGTGTCAAAGGTGTGCCAACAGTTGAAGGCTTAAAAAAGCTACAGCGTGGTATTAAGTTAGAGGATGGTAAAACAGCACCGGCTAAAGTGAGTATGACTTCTTTTGACGAGCAAGCGGGTAAGGCAATTTGTGAAATTACCATTCATGAAGGGCGTAACCGACAAGTACGTCGCATGTTCGAGGCAATCGGCACACCTGTTGTCAAGCTGAAACGTGAGCGTTTTGCCTTTTTAGATCTTTATGGCCTAACACCAGGAGAATACCGTGAATTGTCCAAGCATGAAGTGAAGCAACTGCGCGTGTTAGCTGAAACTGGACAGATCGGCTAAATGAACATTTGATGAAGAAAGTGAACATACCGCTATACGTATAGTGTGTTTTTCACTTTCTTTGTAGTGAAAACGTTCATAAATCATTCATAATTAATAGCTAAGCGATTTTGTATCATTTTGCTATAATAGGTGAGAATAGTACACCTTATTTAATTTCGTCCAGCAAAAACCGCTGGATAAAATTAAAGCCTCGCAGATGTCACATCTTTTTGAAAAGATTTGTGGCAGCAGTAATTTCTTTTAGTACCGAGCAACGTGGCAGGTACGGATTTATAATCTGGACGCATGTTTTTTAAGTGCAAAAGCGAAAGCGTCACTAAGAATTACTCCGAGGGGTAATGAAGAGGGAGGTTTATTAACATGGAGAAAAAGAAGAAACGTCTCGTAACACGGACAGTTATTTTAGTAATTTTAGCGCTAGCGATTGGTTACACAGTATACGGAACGGCAACAAAGGAGAAAGTAGAGTTAGTAGCAGTAGGCTCTGAAGCACCAGACTTCACGTTAGTAGATTTGAACGGTGAGAAACATAAACTGTCTGATTATAGAGGACAGGGGGTATTTTTGAACTTCTGGGGAACTTGGTGTAAGCCTTGTGAAAAGGAAATGCCTGCTATGGACAACCAATACCAAAACTATAAAGATCAGGGTGTACAAACATTAGCTGTGAACATTGCACAAACAGATTTCGAGGTGCAGAACTTTGTTGATAAGTATGAATTATCATTTCCAGTAGTTATTGACAAAACGAAGAGCGTTATGACTGCTTATAACGTCGGAAATTTACCAGCTACCATTATGATTGACCCAGATGGTAAGGTAGCAAAAATTATTACAGGTGAAATGACGGAGGCGAATATCGCTTCTTACATGGAATTAGTAAAGCCAGAATAAGGAGTAAATGACGATGGAAAATATCACTTGTGCTTGTGGTCATAGTAACCCGTACGGCACGAAGCTCTGTGAGAAATGTGGTCGTCCATTAACCGAAGAAGAAAAACAAAATAAAGTTGTTGATATGCGATACGATGGTACCGCTATTCGTTCGAAAACTTACAACAAATCAATTGTTGATAAGATTTGGAATTTCTTCTCAAGTGTTAAAGTTGGGATATCGTTAATTATTATCACATTGATTGCTGCTTCAATCGGGACATTGCTACCACAAGAGTTTTATGTGAATGCTTCGGATGTTAACAAAGAGGCTTATTACGAGGACGTATATGGTACATTCGGTAAAGTTTATTATGCATTAGGACTATCAGATTTATATAGCTCTTGGTGGTTCCAAATTTTAGTTGGAATGCTGGGCGTATCTATTATTATTGCCAGTCTAGACCGTGGTTTACCACTTTATAAGTCATTAAAAAACCAACGTGTCAAACGCCATGAAAGTTTCATGAAGCGCCAGCGCATTGTGGCAGAGGGACAAGTAACAGCTAGTCCTGAAGAGACGCTTGATAAAGTTGAAAAGAAAATGACGGAGATGAAATATAATGTCCGTCGAGATGGCAGTGCGCTACTTGCAGAAAAAGGTCGTTTCTCTCGTTACGGTCCGTACATAAACCATGTCGGCCTAATACTCTTTTTAGGTGGGGTTATGCTACGTTTAGTCCCTGGCTTCTATGTCGATGAGTCGATATGGGTTCGTGAAGGCGAAACACGTGCAGTTACTGGCATGGACGGTTATTTTATTGAAAGCCGTGATTTTATTTTAGAAACACATGATAATACACCACAAGGTGAACAGCTTAAGCAAGGCGTTAACGTAGTTGCGAAAAACTTCCAAACAGATATTACGTTATACAAACAACATGAAAATGCTATTGCTGGTGATACAGAAAATCTTGAAAAAGTAAAAGATTATTCGATTCGTGTCAATCATCCATTAAAAGAAGAAGGCTTTGCTGTCTATCAAATGGATTATCGTCTAAACGAATTAAAGAAAATGAATTTTCAATTAGTGAATAAAGCAACTGAGCAATCACTTGGTAAAGTAGAAATTGATTTAACCAATCCAGAAAAAGAGTACGATTTAGGAAATGGTGCATCTGTAAAACTACTTCTTTACACACCAGACTTCTCAGGCTTTGAAGATGGTGTACCGCAAACAGCAACATCGGTTCCGAATAATCCGGCATTTTTATTTAAAATGACGACACCTGAAACACCAGAAGGCGAAACAAGCTTTGTTGCCATAAAAAATACAATCGAACCGCTTGGTGACAACCAATACAAAATGAAATTTGAAGGTGTGGAAACACGTGATATGTCTGGCTTCACCGTTCGTAAGGACCGCACAATTCCTATTTTATTTGTGGGTGGAGTTATTTTCATGATTGGTGTAGCGATTGGTTCCTATTGGAATCACCGTCGTCTATGGTTACAAGTGGACCCAGATGGTGGAGTGGTAATGGCTGCCCATGTAAACAAAAATATGTTTAGTATGAAAAAAGATTTAGATGCCGTGACTGCCTTTGCTGGGCTACCGCAATATATAGATCAGTTAGAGAAGGCAGAGGAAGGCGAAGAGTCCACGGATGGTGGCATTAAAGAAAAGGAAGGTGACAACACCTTATGAGTTTGATTGATTTAAGTGGAAACCTATTATTTGTTGCATTTATAGCCTATCTAGTGGCAACATTACTGTTCGGTGGTGCGATTAAACAATCGAATGCTACAGGCAATAACACGCATATATGGGGCAAGCTCGCGATTGTCGTAACAATAATTGGATTCCTTTCACAACTGAGCTATTTTATTACGCGTTGGATTCATACAGGGCATGCCCCTGTAAGTAATATGTTTGAATTTACGACTGCTTTCGGGATGTTCATCGTAGCAGCATTCATTTTAATTTACTTTATCTATCGTATGACGGCACTTGGCTTGGTGGCATTGCCTGTGGCATTGTTAATCATTGCTTATGCATCGATGTTCCCGAATGAAGTAAGCCCATTAGTACCGTCCTTGCAAAGTCACTGGCTAACAATTCACGTGATTACAGCAGCTTTAGGACAATCGGTATTAGCAATTAGTGCTGTTGCAGGTCTTATTTATTTATTAAAAGTGGTCGATGTAAAAAAACCTTCAAAGCAACGCTTCTGGCTTGAAGCAGTCATGTATTGCATTATCGTGGTTGTCGGCTTTGTAGTTGTTACGTCGTCATTTAGTGCAATGGATTACGAATCGACGTATACATATGTTGATAAAGAAGGTAAGGATCGTCAAATTATCTACAATATGCCGCCGATTTTCGGAATGAATGAATATAAGGCCGTAGAAGAACATGGAATGTCACCGTTAGTAGAAATGCCTGGAATCATCAATGCGAAAAAATTAACAACAGTTGTCTGGTCATTGTTAGTAGGCTCTATTCTATACTTACTTATTCGCTTAATTGCACGTCGTCGAATTAGCGCAATATTCCAACCGCTAGTTAAACGTGTAAACTTACAATTACTCGATGAAATCGGTTACCGCTCGGTGTTAATTGGTTTCCCTGTATTCACGTTAGGCGCATTAATCTTTGCGATGATTTGGGCGCAAATTGCGTGGAGTCGTTTCTGGGGTTGGGACCCGAAAGAAGTGTGGGCGCTTATTACATGGTTATTCTATGCAGCATTCTTACACCTTCGTCTTTCAAAAGGCTGGGAAGGTGAAAGATCTGCCTGGTTGGCATTAATTGGTTTCGGTATTATTCTATTTAACCTAATTGCTGTAAACTTAATTCTTGCAGGTTTACACTCTTACGCGTAAATGTGAAACGAAAAGCCTTTTCGCCGCAGCGAAGGGGCTTTCTTTTCTTTTCAAGACGTAAAGTACCATGTACAATAGAGGGTAGAGAAAGATTGGAAGAGAGGGATCGTGCAAGTGTCAGAAAATATTTCAGTATTAGTAGTAGATGACGAGGATCGTATTCGCCGCTTATTGAAAATGTATTTAGAGCGTGAAGGATACTTAGTTGACGAAGCAGAGAATGGTGAAGAAGCGATCGAGAAATCTTTAGAAAAAGAGTATCACTGTATTTTACTTGATATTATGATGCCTGAAAAAGATGGGCTTGAAGTGTGTGCTGAAATCCGTGAGCGTGCTGCAACACCAATTATTTTATTAACTGCGAAGGGCGAGGAAGCGAATCGTGTACAAGGGTTCGAGCTTGGTGCAGATGATTATATTGTAAAACCATTTAGTCCTCGTGAAGTTGTCCTACGTGTGAAGGCTATTTTACGCCGATCACAAGCATTCTCACCTACGACGAGCGCATCTTCTTCAAAAGATTTAGTTGTATTCCAACACTTAATGATCGATCATGATGCCCACCGTGTAACGGCAGAGGGTATCGAAGTAAATTTAACACCGAAAGAATATGAATTACTGTATTTTCTAGCAAAATCGCCAGACAAAGTATTTGACCGTGAACAATTACTAAAAGAAGTTTGGCATTATGATTTCTTTGGGGACCTACGTACAGTCGATACACATGTAAAGCGTTTACGTGAAAAGCTCAATCGTGTATCAGAGAACGCTGCAAAAATGATTGTCACTGTTTGGGGCGTTGGCTACAAATTTGAGGTTGTTAATGAATAGAATATGGAATAGTGTTGTCGGGAAGCTATGGGTAACCATATTGCTTCTCGTTTCATTTGTATTATTTGTTTTCACGGTTTTAATGCTCGAATTTCTTCAAAACTATCATATGCAGCAGGCAGAGATCTCGCTACGTCAAACGGCTGCAACTGTCGCAAGTATTGTTGATGACAATGAAACGGCAGAAACGACTTCGGAATTATTAACAGATATTTTACCAGATAGTACGAATGCACTTATTGCAATCAGCCATGTCGAAGTATCATTTGCGATGCAAGAAGGCGTTAACAAAAAAGAAATTCAAGATACGATATTGGCCAACAAAACTTTCCATGAAATTTTTCAATCAGATGAACCTGTCATTAAAGAAATGATGATGCCGTCCTCAACAGACAAAGATAAAATGGAATCTTATGTCGTACTCGCCTTTCCTTTAAATGTGGAAAATGCTGTGCATGGTGCAGTCTTTATTTATCAAAGTCCAGATGCACTACATAAAACATCGAAAGAAACAACGAAAATTGTCTTTTTAGCGGCATTTATAGCCTTCGTATTAACGACATTCTTTGCATTTTTCTTATCTTCACGTATTACTTCGCCATTGCGTAAAATGCGAGAATTGGCATTTGAAATCTCCAAAGGAAACTTCGAAGCGAAAATGCCAACCACACAAAATGATGAAATTGGTCAACTTGCAGTTGCTTTTAACCAAATGGGTCGCCAGCTGAAACACAATTTAGAGGTTATCAATCAAGAAAATGAACAGTTGTCGAATATCCTGACTTCGATGACGGATGCCGTTATTACGTTTAATCGTGACCGTACAATATTACTTAGCAATCCACCTGCTGAACGTTTAATGCAAAAATGGTTTGTCAATAAGGGTTCACAAAGTACAAAGCCCATCCCGCCAGAGCTGTATCATATGCTCGATCATGTACTGATGTTTGAGGATAAGCTCGAAGAGGAAATTGAAATGGATGGAAATTATTACACGTTTACGATTAGTCCGCTCTATAGTGGTGAATTGATACGTGGAGCGGTGGCTGTTATACGTGATATGACTGAGCAGCATCGTCTAGAAAAGCTCCGATCTGATTTTATAGCCAATGTGTCACATGAGTTACGTACGCCGATTGCGATGCTCCAGGGCTACTCTGAAGCCTTAATGGATGATTTCATTCAAGATCAAGAAGAACGCAATGAAATTACAAAAATTATTTATGATGAATCAAAGCGGATGGGACGCCTTGTTACGGACTTATTGGACCTTGCGCGTATGGAGTCTGGACATATGGCGCTCTACAAAGATGAGTTACCAATTAACTCATCATTCGAGCGTATCACACAAAAATTTGCGCAAGTGGCAAAGGAAAAGCATATTCAGCTTATTTTTGATAGTGAATTTAATGATGATGCGATTATTAGCATAGATGAGGATCGTATTGAGCAAGTATTAACCAATTTGGTTGATAATGCACTTCGTCATACGGATGAAGGATCAGTAACAGTGAAAGTGGAGAAGGAGCCAACCTTTGCCAAAATTTCTGTACAGGACACAGGACATGGTATTCCACAGGATGATTTACCGTATGTCTTTGAACGCTTCTATAAGGCAGATAAGGCACGTACGCGTTCAAAAGGTGGCACAGGTCTTGGGCTTGCAATTGCGAGAAATATCGTCAAGGCACATTCAGGAAATATTATGGTTGATAGTGTTTTAAAAGAAGGTACGACTTTCACGTTTTATTTACCATTCGATTAACTTTATTTTGTCGAATGGAAAACAAAACAATAGCGCCTAGACTGATGCAACAAGCAACAGCATTAAATGTGTTAATGTGCAAATGCCAGGAGGCTGTATAATTGTCATGTAGAGATAGAATAAGTGTAACTTCTATGAAAGTTAGACGACAAATACTATAAGAACGGGGGTGGAGTGCATTGAATGACTCCGTGTTCCATCGACTATACGATGTATATCATCAAGACGTGTTCCAGTTCCTTATTTATTTAGTGAAAAACCGTACACTTGCTGAGGATTTAGCGCATGAAGTGTACGTTCGTGTGCTGCGCTCATATGACCACTTTGCAGGAAACAGCAGTGAGAAAACGTGGTTATTTGCTATTGCAAAAAACGTAGCAATTGACCATTTTAGAAAACAGGCAGTACGCAAAAAACATTCACTTGATTTTTTTGACTGGGAAACGGAACAACTACATTCAACCACACCATCACCTGAAGATATGCTACAGGCTAGCGATGAATTTTTGCAAGTAGAGTCAGCGCTTGAAAACTGTTCCGGCGACCAAAAAATGGTCATTATTATGCGCTTCTTCCAAGACTTATCCATTGCTGAAACAGCACAAATATTAAATTGGACAGAAGCGAAGGTAAAAACGACTCAGCATCGTGCCATTAAGTTTTTAAGACAACAGTTACAACCGGTTAGTGAACAGGAGGCGAAACGGCAATGACTCATAAACAGTTTGACGATGACCAACTTGAAAATATATTGAACAATGCCCCTAAGCTTTCTGACCACCGTTCGAAAGACGAAGTGTTGAAACGATTGCTGGCAGATGCACGCTTGCAGGATAATATCCATCTTCAAGATGCCGTGCAAGAACCAATTGATACCCAAATTGCAACGATAGAGCCTAATCAACAGAATGATGCTATACAATCAGAGAGAAATGATTTACCAATAAAAAAACGTAAAAATAGAAAAATGCCTATATTTATGAGTATTGCTGCTGTTTTTGTCTTGACTTTAATAACGGGATCTGTGTTTGTTCACAATAATGAATCGCCTAAAAATCAGGCAACCCCTGATAGCGCTACATTTTCTGCGATACCAGAAAACAGAGCTACAAAGGATATTGAAAGTAGTGATACTGTAATGGATTCCAGTATAGCTGCGGAATATAATCGGATGATGTCGCTCCGAACATCTGTGTACGAAGAAGATTTAACAGATGCCGTAGTATTCCGCATTGGTTTAGCTGGGGGAAAAGCGGCGGAGAGTGTCCCCATGACGTATATTATTCCAAATGAGCGCGTTGCCGCTGATTTTGGCAAGGAAAAGCCTACATCTTTGCAAATGTATGAAAAATACGCTCCACAAATAGATGAGGAAGCAATGGGCTTTACAAACTATCATCCATACAAGGGTGATTTGAAAGAAAAAGGCGAAAAACTTGTGCATGTACTACCTAAAAAAAATGATTACGATATAGCTTCGGCCTCGGTAAGTAAGTATCTAGGGTCGTTAAAGGACACATTCTCAGATTCTGATTATAAGGAAATTGCCTTTGAAAATGCAGATGGCACGGCTTATGAGTTCTCGCAAGCGGGTGAGCCAAGTGAGCCAATGGCATTGAAGCCAAAAGATCATTATAATTATTATTTATATAAGGAAGAAAATGGCACAGAATATATATCGCCAGATTTTCGTAAAACCTATCCAACTGTAACAGAGGCACTCACAGTGATGCGTCAAAAAAACGATGATATCTATGTTCCGGCCATACCAGAGAATGTGACTTACACAGTGAAGGAAGAAGCGGATGGTGTCGTCGTAACTTTTGATGCGCCACTTGATTTAACAACTATGGATGCAGTGCGTGCTACGCAGTTAATTGAGGCAATGATGCTAACTGCTGCGAGTTTCGAAAAAAAATTGCGCTTAGATAATGTCGTACAGGACAGTTGGGAGGGCTTTGATTTAACAAAGTACTTACCATTGCCAGTAGGGGCGAATAAGCAATATATGCCATAATAACTGAAAAAAGGCTGGGACATAACTTTAAATTTTAAGAAAGAGGAGCAAAGGCGTTATTAAATTTTCGCTATCTAAAAATGAAGAAAAATTTAGACGTTCTTCCTTTTGGAATAAATAAAATTCAGAAGAGAGTACTAGTTGATGGTTGCGAAGGCCACGCCCCCGGAAAGCGTCCGCCGTAGCGGACATCAACGCTTACAGCAAAAAAGTGTTAGATCGACGGCAGTCAATCTAACACTTTTTCTCTTTTGTCCCAGCTTTTTTTATATGGTTCAAAAGAACGCTGGAATTAGTGGATGAACATAAGAGGTGGACATACCGACAATAAGCTGTCTTAATACATACAAACTTAATCGGATTTTTTTAAGCAGAAGTATTTACTTTTTCTTAATAATTCATTATAGTTAAGCTGTAAGATAAAATAATATTGATTCATCTTCGGGGCAGGGTGAAAATCCCGACCGGCGGTAATAGAATCGTAAATCGCTATTGTAGCATAAAACTACATTCGCTCGAATGATTTACTACAAGATTCTTCAGCCCGCGACCTGTGCAAATCTTTTTTTGCATGGCTGACTTGGTGTGATTCCAAGGCCGACAGTTATAGTCTGGATGGGAGAAGATGGAGGTACGATCGTCATTCGATGTTACGAATTTTAGCTATGTACGAGCGTTTTTTCATTGTGGATTTTGTACAGTGGACGCTAAAAAATAGTTAATAATGGCGTTTTTTAACCTTGCCTATTCTCCCTTATGCTATTCGTGCATAGGGGTTTTTTCGTGGACAGGAATTGATCGCATCGTTGCCTTTCTTCTTGCGAGATCGAATCAGCAAAGAGGAGAGAGCTTACAATGAAGAAAGATGTCAAACTTCAATCGTTTATTACGATTGGCATGCTAAGTAGTATTTCGTTTTTACTAATGCTTTTTAATTTCCCGATTCCGCCATTTCCAGCGTTTCTAGAGGTGGATTTCAGTGATATGCCTGCACTTATTGCAGCAATTACAATGGGACCTGTAGCAGGTATTTTAGTAGAATTATTTAAAAATGTACTAGATTGGATTTTCTCAGGAACACCAACAGGTGTACCGGTTGGCCATATGGCAAACTTTGCGACAGGAATTTTATTTATTTTACCAGTAACGTTTATCTTTAATCGTTTTAAAACAGTTGCAGGTCTTGTTGGAGGTTTAGTTGCTGGAACAATCGTGATGGCAGTAGGTATGAGCCTTCTAAACTATGCGGTATTTTTACCAATGTACACATACTTCTTAGGCATGGAGCCAGTCGTTGGAGATTCTTTATATACAATGATTGTAGCAGGGATTTTACCATTTAACCTTGTAAAAGGTATTTTATTAACGGCAATTATGGCAATACTATTCACAACAATGCGTAAATGGATTGAACGTCAACGTCAAATGTATTTAACAAAATAATAAATAGATCGAACCTCGAGTATGTAGATGCTCGAGGTTTTTTTATGGGGATTTTGGTAGTGACGGATAGAAAGCCTGAAGTGACGGATAGGGGGACCGAAGTGACGGATAGAATGCCCAGAGTGACGGATAGAGGCCCAGAATGAAAGATGGAATGCTCGAAAAGACGGAAAATTGCATAAAAAATGGATAATATGCTGGTCAACTTTAGATGGTCTAGTCGTAATTCTTAATTTCATGTACAATTAGTGTGAGTTTAGAATGTTGAGGAGTTTGAAGAGATGAGTCAAAAGAACGGACAGTGGTCCAGTAAATTAGGGTTTATTTTAGCATCGGCAGGAGCAGCGATTGGACTAGGTGCAATTTGGAAACTGCCGTATGTCACAGGTCAAAGTGGCGGTGGCGCATTTTTCCTGATTTTTGTGCTATTTACATTATTGATTGGTTTGCCGATGTTATTATCGGAATATATTTTAGGGCGTGGTACACAGTCAGAGGCAGTAACTGCATATAAAAAAGTTGTGCCAACGAAGCAGGGCTGGGCATGGATTGGTCGCATGGGTGTGCTGGGGTGTTTTCTGCTATTAACTTTTTACAGTGTAGTTGGGGGCTGGATTTTTATATATAGCGGCCTTGGCGTGACGGGATCGGTCATAAATCCTACCGTTAATCCTAGTGATTTATTTGGTAACATAATAGGGACGCCATGGATTACACTACTTGGTTTAGTGCTGTTTACGTTGGCAAATGTAGTGGTCATTTCACTTGGTGTGCAAAATGGGATTGAAAAAGCTAATAAGTGGATGATGCCATTATTATTTTTAATGTTTGTAGTACTTGTAGTGCGTGCGTTAACGTTAGATGGGGCGATGGAGGGTGTTAAATTCTTCTTGTGGCCGGACTTCACACATATTACAGGGAAGGCGTTACTAGAGGCTTTAGGGCAATCGTTCTTTGGCTTAGCCGTTGGGTTTTCATGTCTTGTGACGTATAGCTCATATTTGAAAAAAGATGTGAGTCTACCGAATTCAGCGAGGTCAGTTGTTATGCTAACGGTGCTTGTGTCGTTTTTCGCCGGACTTGCGATTTTCCCGGTTGTCTTTGCTTTTGACTTAGAGCCAACAGCGGGACCTGGATTATTATTTATGGTGTTGCCAACAGCATTTAGTCAAATGCCGTTCGGGGAAGTATTTTTAGCGATGTTTTTATTACTGTTTTTATTTGCTACGCTAACATCATCCTTTAGTTTATATGAAATAATCGTAGCGGCATTTATTGAAAAATGGCATATGTCACGTACTTCATTGACGATGTTACTCGGTGTGGTTGTCTTTATAGCTGCGATTCCATCCGCTTTATCATCAAGTCTTTTAGCTGATGTATCGATTTTTGGTAAAACAATTTTTGATGCGACCGACTTTTTAGTGTCGAATTTAATGTTGCCATTAGGTAATTTATTGATTGCGATTTTTATTGCGTATGTGGTTGATAAGGAATTTGTGAAAAAAGAATTACTGATGGGCAGTCAAATGGGACAGGGGTTTTTTACAACATATCGCTGGTTAATGTTAATTGTAGTACCTTTAGTTATTATTGTTGTCCTGCTTAATATGCTTTTGCAATTTTAATATAAGAAGCTGAGACAAAAGAGAAAAAGTGTTAGATTGACTGCTGTCGATCTAACACTTTTTTACTGTAAGCGTTGATGTCTGCTACGGCGGACGCTTTCCAGGGGCGTGGCCTGAGACTGTAGTCTCAGGTGTCACGCTAATCCCCCAGGAGCCGCCGCCTTCGCAACCATCAACTAGTACTCTCTTCTGAATTTTATTTATTCCAAAAGGAAGAACGTCTAAATCTTTCTTTTAGATAGCCAAAATTTAATAACAGCTGTGCTCCTCTTTCTTAAAATTTAAAGTTTTGTCCCAGCCTCTAAATTTTTACTTACAAAAAATTAATACTCATTTAGTGATAATTCGCTCGACCATCCGTTTTGGATGATTTGTTTTGCTTCTTCTTCACTTTTTGAAATTGGGAATATTTTGTCACACTGGGAAATAGCAAATAAGTTACGAATGAAATCATCAACGACAATAATGGCAATTCTTTTTTCTTTTACAGATACCATCTTTGCAAAATTGACAATCATGCCAAAGCCTGTACTATCAATATTCATTACTTTTTGCATATCGATAATGTATCCGAGCTTTGTTTCTAATTTAAGCGCTTGTAGATCTTTTTTAATATCCTCAATTACCCCATATTCCAAATCACCAGTAAACGAAATGACAATATAATTAGCCTTTGTGTTTATAGCCATTGAAGCCTTTTTCTGAGCCATACTTATAGCGCCTCCATCTTTCTTTTCATGTTTAGGATTCGTTTTCCAAACATTAAAACTTAAATTTATTCACTTCATTCTGTAATTTATGGGCAATTGCAGCTAATTCGTCTGAACTTTGTGTGATTTCTGCAACAGTTGCATATTGTTCTTCTGAGGTTGCCGCAATTTCTTCGGTAGCAGCTGCTGAGTCTTCGATAATTCGTGAAATATCTTGAATTGCTTGTTGGACACCTAGAGAATTATCATTTACATTAGTGAATGCGACTTTCATTTGCTCAACATCTGCTTCGGTTTCTACCACTTTTTCAACAATTTCTTTTAAAGCACTCCCTCCTTTATTGATGATTACCACTTGTTCCTCTACGGCAAGTAAGTTACTTTCCATTGTACGAACAGTCACTGAAGTTTCTGCTTGTATATCATTAATTAAATTTGTAATCTGTCCTGAAGCTAAACTAGATTGCTCTGCTAACTGGCGAACCTCTGAAGCTACCACTGCAAAGCCTTTTCCTTGGTCACCTGCTCGTGCTGCTTCAATAGCGGCGTTGAGGGCAAGTAAATTTGTTTGCTCAGCAATGCTTGTGATAACAGTAATTATTCCGCCAATTTCTTCTGAACGCTTACCGAGCTTTTGAATAGAATCAGTAGCGTAAGAAACTGTTTTTGTAACGGCGCTCAAATGTTTGATGGCTTCATTGATGGCTTCGTCCCCTTTACGGGCAATAAGAGTCGAATCTCCGGCGTTATTTAAAGTTTCTTCTACCTTTTGTAAACTATGAGCTACTTCATCAATCGTTTTTTGCATCATATTTAGGATTCTTTCAGATTGATCAGATTGTGTCGTGGTCCCGACTGCAATTTCATTCATTGTTAACGCAATTTGACTTGCTGCCTCGCTTGTTTGATGTGATGATTCTGCTAAAGAATGAGAAGAGTTTGCTATTTGGTTGGCACTACCAGCTACAATGGTTATCGTTTCGGTTAAGCGATTTTTCATATCACTAAAGGCTTGTGCTAAATCCGCAATTTCATCTTTTCCTCTTGGGCTTAATAATTTTACATTTAAATTTAAATTGGCAAGTTCTTTGGCATTTGCACTAAGTATATTGAGGGGTGTAATAATCTGACGTTGTAAAAACCAGCTAATACATACAATAATCAAAATGGCAATTCCTAATGAAATGGCAATATTATAAAATGCAGAATTTGTAGCAATTTTTATATAGGGTGCAGTTGGGACAGCTGTTGCCCACACACCAATGACATCCCCTTTACTATCTAAAATAGGATCATAGGCTGCTTGATGCATGCTTCCTAAAACATTTGCAGAGCCGATGAAACGCTTTTTTTGCCCGAGTACAACAGTAGCTACCTCATCGGAAACTTTTGTATTGAGAGCCCGTTTGCCAGATTCTACTATATTCGTACTAATGCGGGTATCATTTTGGAATATGGATACAGCGTTGCCATTTGTCAGTTCACCAACCTTATCAGCAACTTCAAAATTCTCTACCATGTTGACATCGCCTTTATACAATTGATTGTTGACGATTTTCCAGTCTCCGGGAATTTTTGCATCTAAAAATTGGTAGCTTAATTGAATATCTGATAAAAGTTTTGTATTTGCACTTTCTAATAGATTATTCTTCGCTATATAGAAGTTAATACCGGCTAAAAGTGATGTTAGTAGTAAAATACAAGTAAAGATGAGCAGGGTCATCTTTTTCCGGATTGTCCATTTCATAAAAGTTCCTCCTAGTTATATATTACGCATGGATTTTTTTTGAAATACCAACTAAAAATTTTGTTTCTGTTACATTTTCAAACCAAATATGATCAACCATATTTTTTACGAATAATAAACCTCGTCCCCGATCAAAAGAAGTGTGATTATGTACATCAAATTGAAAGACTTTTTCCCAATCATTTTCGTCGATTCCTTTAGCTTCATCAGTGACCGTTACTCGTATCTCTTCGTCCGTCTGGGTAACCTGTACTTGTATTTTTTCTTTACAATCTGTATAAATTTTTCCCATCGCTTCGACAGCATTAATGACTAATTCGTGAACGACAAATCGTATTTCCCTTTGATAAGGAAGATCATATACAGTCATATAATTTTCCATTACCTGATCAACAAAGTTAATGGCCTGCATATTAGGTTGTACATTGAGTGTGAATTCCATTATCAATCACCTACCTTATAATGTTATCGTTACTGAAACTACTGTAATATCATCGCTATGTTGGTTTTCTGATAAATCGTATTTTTGCGAAAATTTTTGCAAGGCATAGGCATTATCTTGAGATGCGTAGGAATGAAAGAAATCAAAATCGATTAACTGTTGTTCATTTAATGTAAGTAAACCATCGGTATAAAGAATGATACGATGCCAACCAGATAAAGGAATCGTTTTTTTGTTGATTTGAATAGTAGGAAAAAGACCTAAGATGGGCGTATTGGCTGGCAGGAACACCGTTTCTCCATACTTGCCGTATAAAAAGCCAGATGGGTGAGCCGCATTAACATAATGTAAGGTGCCGCTTTTTGTATCAATTAGTATATAGATAGCTGTCAATAAAAAACGATCCATATCCTCATCTGAAAACAACTCATATATTTGATGGTTGAGTTCGTGAATAACTGCAACGGGATCAATTAATCTAGTAATAATCCCTCTTAGTAACGATTTAATAGACATAGTGACAAGAGAGGCAGCAATGCCATGTCCCATCGCATCATAGAGTAGAACAGCGGTTAAATCATCGTTGATTTTAAACCAGCTGTACATGTCACCGCCTAATGTATTAGAAGTAACATATAGTCCATTTATTTGAATATGTTTGAGATTTAACGGTAGTGATAATGCATTCTTTTGAAACTTTTTAGCAATCATTAAATCCTTCTGAATGGAACTTTCCTGTAGTTTCCGAAGTTTAGCTTCTCCTTGATATTTTAGGGCGACTTGAATGCGTGTTTTGAAATGGGTGAAATCAAATGGCTTCAATATAAAATCGAATATGCCTGCCTCAAAGACTCTGTCAATCGTAATCGATTTTTCATATGAAGTGGAGAGAAGAATGGGTGCATCAATCCAATTCTGTAATACTTCAATATGTTGACAAATTTCCTCGCAATTTTTAAGTGTTAATTTTGCATCAAAAATAATTAAATCGAGCTCTTCTTTTAAATCATCTAATAAATAATTCATCGCTGCTTCCGTTGTTGTAAAACAATGAATATTTTTGATGTCTATACGATGAAAATACTTTTGCATTCGCAACACATCATTGCTCACGCTACCAATAATTAATACTGCCATGCTTCTTTACACTCACCGCCTTATGTATCTTTGGAACTATATGCGCATTTAAATATATGGCTTTTTTATTTGCTGACTTAAAATATGAATGAGCAATTATAAAATTCTAATTTGCTATAAATTTACCAGTAAAACTAACTTTGCACAAGACTATTGTTGTATAAAAAGCGAAATTTTTTATGGGAGTTTTTATTATGTGAACCATGTATATTATACTATTTGTTTTTTCGATCGATAGGATTAACAAATTTATGTAATCTATTATTGGATTATTACTAAAAATACGAAAAAAAACAAAAATTACGTTATGGTTCTGAAGCCATGCAAGCCAATTTTTTCTTGAAGTCTATCAATATTCTATACATCTACAAAAAAGATGAAATTATTCTAAAAAATCTATGTAAGAAAACATGACATAGGCATTGCGTTTTTATCTGCTGTTAGTGTATTTTAATATCAGTTATAAAATTGTGTAAGGAAAAATGACAATTGGAGTGGTGAAGAATGAAACATTATACGAAAGAAGATATTGTCCGCCTGGTGAAAGAAGAAAATGTGAAATTTATTCGCCTACAATTTACTGATATATTGGGAACAATTAAGAACGTCGAAATACCCCTTAGTCAATTAGAGAAAGCATTAGACAATAAGGTCATGTTTGATGGCTCTTCAATTGAAGGGTTTGTACGTATCGAGGAATCGGATATGTATTTACGTCCGGATTTGGCTACTTTCGTGATTTTTCCGTGGACAGCTGAAAAGGGGAAGGTGGCACGTTTCATCTGTGATATTGCGCGACCGGATGGTACACCATTTGAGGGGGATCCGCGCTCCAATCTTAAGCGTGTATTAAAGGAGATGAAGGAATTAGGCTTTACTTCGTTTAATCTAGGGCCGGAGCCAGAATTTTTCTTATTCAAACTCGACGAAAAAGGGCATCCAACGCTTGAGTTAAATGATAGTGGAGGTTACTTCGATTTAGCACCGACCGATTTAGGTGAGAACTGCCGCAGAGATATTGTACTAGAATTAGAGGGAATGGGCTTTGAGATTGAAGCATCACATCATGAAGTTGCACCTGGTCAGCACGAAATTGATTTTAAGTATGCAAACGCCATTGAAGCGTGTGACAATATTCAAACCTTTAAACTTGTAGTGAAAACGGTGGCAGCTCAGCATGGTCTACACGCAACCTTCATGCCAAAACCATTATTCGGCGTCAACGGTTCAGGTATGCACTTTAACCTTTCACTTTTTGAAGGAGTCAAAAATGCCTTCTACGAAGAAACTGCAGAATTGCAATTAAGCCAAACAGCTCGCAGCTTTATGGCAGGGATTATGAAGCATGTGCATGGCTTCACAGCAGTGACAAATCCATTAGTAAATTCCTATAAACGATTGGTTCCAGGCTATGAGGCACCTTGCTATGTGGCTTGGTCAGCTCAAAATCGCTCACCACTTATTCGAATTCCGGCAGCGCGAGGCCTTTCTACACGTATTGAGCTTCGTTCTGTGGATCCAGCAGCAAATCCTTACTTAGCAATGGCCGTAATTTTAGCTTCTGGACTCGATGGTATACGGAAAGGTTTAACCCCACCAGATGCTGTAGATCGTAATATTTATAAGATGACTCGGGTGGATCGAGAAATTAACGGCATAGATAGTCTACCTTCCTCACTAGAATACGCACTTATTGAGCTAGAAATGGATCGTATTGTACGTGATGCACTCGGAGACCATATTTTTGATAAGTTCACGGCAGCTAAGGAAATTGAATGGAACAAATACCGTACACGCGTCCACGACTGGGAACGTGATGAATATATGAAAATGTACTAGAAAAGAAGTGTTGGAGCTTTAAGGCGCCAACACTTCTTTAATGCTTTGACCACATTCTATTTAGAGGGATGGCTAAAGAGGGAATCTTATAAGAGTGATAGTCTATGTATATGTCATGATGGTTCCCATGGATATTTCATGATGAAATTTTATTTTGTTTTGTCATTGGATAAACAATATTATTTCTCAAATGGTAGATAATTGCACAACACTAGAAGTTCCTCCTAAATCAGTATGGTTGTTATTTATTTTATTACTGAGTAACTTTCTTCATAAATTCTAACTCTTGAGCTATATTGTATTGTGCTTCCTCTGTTAAAAAATTACCATTATAACCATGAGCTTGATTCGATTCTTCAGGAGTAATATAAATTGTTACATCTATTCCCAAAGATGATAATTTTTCTTTGAAATCTAATGCTTGATCAGTGAAGGTTGCAACTGTTCCGTCAGTTAAATAAGTACTTGGAAAATCCACATTTACATTTTCAATAACATTTGCTTCAGCTACCTCGGATAAACTTTCAAACTTATTTGAACCAAAATAAGCTCTAACCATACCGTTGAAAAGCCAGTTTGTAAATGTGAAACCTGTATTATCGACACGTGTTATATCTAATAAGGCACAATTTAAAATAACTCCTTTTATTGTTATATCCTTTGTTACCTTAAATCCATATTTTTCCCTATATTCATTATTAGTTTGAATAATAGTTAATTGGCCTGCTAATTGTCCACCAGCCGAACCACCAGAAATCACAAAATTATTTTTATCGATACCATATTGTTCTGCATTTTCTGCAACATAACCTAGGGCTTCTGTTGCTTGAATAATTGGAACAGGATATAAATTATCAGGAGATAAAGCATAATTCATTGAGACGACAATGTATCCTTCATCAACAAAGTGTTGAACTAATTCTTCATCATCTATTTTGTCACCCCATGCAAATCCGCCACCATGTATATTAAAAAGCACTGGTCTTGTAGATGTTGTATCGCCTTCTGGTACAAAAATATCTAAATAATTATTAGAATAATTACTCGCATAGGAAACATTTCTATATACTTTTGTATTATCACTTAATACCTCTTCTATTTGTTCAACACTCTCATCGTAACGGTATTCAGCACCTAGAAAACTTCCTGTAACTTTCAAAAATGGGGCTGGATTAAAATGGTTAACGGTAATAATCAATAATATGCTTGCTGTCATTATAATTACCATCCATTTGAATATTTTTAAAAATCTTTTCATAATTTTTATACTCCTTTTTATTTCAACACTACGTTGAGTTATTGATGCTGATTTATTATATTAATTCAAAATCGGAAGACAACAATCAATTCATTTCGATGTGTAATTATCTCAACACTACTATCAATAGTGTCATAAATGAGTTCATTTATGACAAATACTTATGGCAATAGAGGCACTAACAGATAGGTTCAGCACCTGTTTTGTTGGTGCCTCTTTTTCTATGTCTATTGGAAGGGGTGGGGTAGTTGAGTAGGTTACAGACTGAGCTAGTGCAGAAGGGGTTAGGCAGGAAGGAACAAGAGCAAAAGTCGAAAAGACGTCAATCCGAAAAGAAGGTGAGTCAAAGTGAAGTTGAAGAATTTGAGGAAAAGGTGCAAGACCAGGAAACGAGCGAGTATTTGAAGCGAATCCTACATTAAGTCGTCTCTAAATAGTATATGCCCAATTGGATAGTAAGACAACGACTGAGCATGGAAATAGCAAGCAAGAAAAAATATTTTCTGGTAATTGGATTGTAAATGAGAAAAGTATGAATCCTATTATGGACTGCTTAAAAATGTGTTTTTGGATGTTTTTTATCAATCCGTAATTCGTTATGCTTAGAGCGTTCATTCATAAAACTGACAAAGAACAAAGAGATGGCATAATAAATTAGTCTATTTTGTTGAAGAAAGTCTCTCAATTGTGAGAAGGCAGATGGAAATAGCTTGCCAAGCTTTAGGACCCAAGAAAGGAGATTAAGAATGAGCCTCTACTATCATTCGAAATTATTAGACAAAAAATTACATAACGTTCAAAAACATCTAAATAATAAAGGTGGTTTTTAAAATAAATACAAACAAATCAACAGAAGCCTTCGAAATAGCAAAAAAACTTATGCCTGGTGGAGTAAATAGCCCAGTAAGAGCATTTAAATCTGTTGGAATCGATCCAATTTTTATTAGCCATGGGATAGGTTCGAAAATATATGATATTGATGGTAATAGTTATATAGATTATGTTCTTTCCTGGGGACCATTAATTCATGGACACGCAGATAAAGAGGTTTCAAGTGCACTACTTAAAGCTATAGATAGTGGGACAAGTTTTGGGTTGCCTACGTTACAAGAAAATAAACTAGCAAATTTAATAACAACTCGGATTCCTTCCATAGAGAAGATTAGAATGGTTAACTCGGGTACAGAAGCAACAATGAGTGCCATTAGGCTGGCTAGAGGTTTTACTGGCAAAAACATTATTGTTAAATTTGAAGGAAGCTATCATGGACACAGTGACTATCTATTGGTAAAGGCAGGTTCAGGAATTGCTACATTAGGCCTTCCAGATAGTCCTGGTGTACCTTTAGAGATAACTAAAAATACTCTATCAGTTCAATATAACAATATTGAAGCACTTAATAAAATATTTGATAAATTTGGGTCAGAAATTGCAGCAGGTATAGTAGAACCCTTTGCTGGTAATATGGCGGGAATACCTGCTGACCTCGATTTTTAACTAAAAAATTTGGTGGGCTATTTATTCTTGATGAGGTAATGACTGGTTTTCGTATAGATTATCACTCTGCTCAAGGCCTATATAACATTAAACCAGACTTAACTTGTTTAGGAAAGATTATTGGTGGTGGGATGCCTGTTGGTGCATATGGCGGAAGAAAAGAGATTATGAATCTAATTGCTCCTGAAGGTGATATTTACCAAGCTGGAACTTTATCGGGTAATCCATTAGCTATGGTCGCGGGTTATACCACAATAAATAAATTAGATCATGACAGTTACAAGTATATAGAAGAACTATCAGAAAGACTTATTCAAGGATTATCAACAGTAGCTAATAAATATAATATCCCTCTTAAAACAACTAAAGCTGGAACTATGATTGGATTCTCATTCATAGATAATCCCTTACAAAATTTTGATGATGCTCGAAAAATAGATTCTGAGATGTTTCGTCGTTTCTATGTAGAAATGCTTAAACAAGGTATACTTTTACCTCCTTCTCAATATGAAAGTATATTTATATCGATTGCCCATTCAATAAATGATATTGATAGAACGATTAGTGCTGCAGATGTAGCATTTAAAAGAATTTTTGCATTGATTTAGAAGATGTATTTTACGATCTTTAAATAGAAACAGGGAGTAATCACAAAACAATCTACAAAGTTAGTGATGAAACAATTACAGTAGATGGAATGGTGAAAATAATTAATTCAATGATATGAAACACAATGCCCAGGTACTCAATTAATTTTGAGCCTGAGCTTTTTTCTTTTATATCATAGAACTTAATTGGTATATTTAGTAATTCAAAGTATACTGTTAAAAAATACATATTAGGAGCGATGAAGCGATGGCTAAAACTTTAAATTGTCCCAACTGTGCTACAGTTTTTAATCCAAAGGAAAATAGTTGTGTTTACTGTGGTAGTTGTATTGTTACATCAGAAGCTAAACAAATTACTTATCAATTGGATGAATTCAAACCCACGTATAAAAAAATCTTTTTTCATGAAATTGAAATGGGCGAAAATGAATCGCCAATACGCTCAGGTGTTGCAAATATGTTTTACAGTGTAACTCGTTCAGATGGCGGTCGGTTATTATTAACAAATCAACGAATAATTTTTTGTGCACATGCTTTAAATATAAATCCTAATTTATATTGGGAATTAAGTTTAAGGGAAATAGATAGAACTGAATTCGGTTTAAATCTCTTTATTTCGCAAAGAATTCATATTTTTGATAGAAAAGAAAAAGAAACAACATTTGTTGTTTATGGCGGGAAAAATTGGCTGAATGAAATGGCTCGTGCCTTAAACAGAATTAAATGAAGGAATAACTAGGGAAGTGTGCAATCTGTATACATTTCAACTTTTAAATTTTTTGCCCACAAAATGTCTACAAGAAGAAATAAGGCGATGATTTTATAAATCAATAAATGCCGTAAGGATGTTTTAAAATCAAGGTTTACGATGTGTAATGGTGCTACTAAATATATAGGGATAGAAACCGTACACGCGTCCATGACTGGAACGTGATGAAAATATGAAGATGTACTAGAAAAGAAGTGCTGGGGTTCCTTGGCTCCGACACTTCTTTAATGTTTTGCCACAAGACATTATTTTACTGTCCACAAACTTCCCATAATGTATTTCATCTGTGTTGATCAAAAAGAATGGGATTACCATCAGGATCTTCAATTGTAAAACTTGAAGGGCCTTCGCTTGCTTCATCTGCTTCAGATAGTATTTTAATGCCTTTTGCTTTAAGCTGTTTTTGGATATCGCGAATATCCATAAACGAATCGAGATTTTCGGCACTTTCATTCCATCCTGGATTAAAAGTCAGAATATTCTTTTCGAACATTCCTTGGAATAGGCCAATTACGCTACTTTCATTCTTCATAATGAGCCAATTCTGGGTAATATCCCCTGTTAAGACTTGAAATCCTAAATTTTCGTAAAATGATTTTGATTTGTTAATGTCTTTTACACTTAAACTTACAGAGAATGCACCTAATTTCATATTTCCTCCAATAAAAAATTAATAATTAAGAAATTTTATTACATAAATTAAGTATACAATATTACTTTGAAGAACACATTTCAGTTTGACCATTTTTTATAAAGTTAACCCAATACTTTTAAAGTAGACTTTATGTCCCAAGCAGCCTCCAAAAATACATGAGAATTCAATGGTCAGAGAAATTTAATTTAATAATGAATCAAATAATCGTATTCTCATAAGTATTTGCTTTTTTTATCTATATATATTAGAATAAACAAAAATATTTACTGATATTAAGAAAGGAGGCAAAAAGTCATGGAAACTGTTTTCAGAAGAGTTGCAACAGAAGTAAAGTCATATTTACAACTAGCAGATTTACTTTCAAAGGGACCAGTCTGTCCTTTTTTAAGCAAACTTCATATAGAAACCAGCTACCGGAAGCTTTTTGTCTTTTTATTATAGAATCTGTAGTAACACTTAAATTATTTGTGCATTTTCATTAAGTGCTAAGCAATGACTAGACGCCGGTTGTATATGGCGTCTTTTTGCGTTATAAGGGAGAGAATTTGAGACGGACATATCTATACGATCTCTTATTGGATGAAATTCATGAACCAGTGGACAAAGGTCAGGTAAGGGACTACCAAATACTGAAAAACCAAGTTGGAAAAATGGATGTGCCCCCAATAAAGGGGTTTTAGAAAGGGTGAGTCAATTGCTTAAAAAACTTAGGCGATATAGAAAGGTTTCAGTGTTCCAAACGCTTCTAATATAGAAAAATAATTAGAAGCGAGGAATAATAATATGGAAAAACAAAAAATCTTTAATAAATCATTTTTATTTTTATTTATAAGTAACTTTTTAATTTTTATAGGGTTTGAAATGTTGCTCCCTATTTTACCGGCCTATTTGTTAAGCATGCATGCATCTTCTATGCAAGTAGGTTTAATGACATCGTTATTTACATTAGGTGCTGTTCTAATCAGACCTTTTGTAGGGTATTATTTAATTGATAATCAACGGAAAAGTCTTGCCATTATAGCAAGTGTAGCTTTAATGATTATTACAATGCTGTATCCTTTTCTTAATATTATTTCGCTATTGCTATTGTTACGACTTTTCCATGGCGCAGCATGGGGAGTATCAACCACGGCCAGTAGTACAATTGTAGTCGATTTAATTCCTAAAACTCGATTAGGAGAAGGTATAGGGTATTTTTCTATTTCAACAACGTTCGGGGCTATCATTGCACCGAGTATAGGTATCCTTATCTATGACGCTTTTTCCTTCGATATTTTAATTTGGTCATCAGTAGTACTCAGCCTATTGGCTGTAATAGCGCTTCAATTTATATATTCATCTAAACCTGTTAAACATGAAAAGCAACCATTTCGATTTTTTGAAGCAATATTTGAAAAGGACGCATGGTTCCCAGCATTACTGACGGTTATTACAACACTTGGTTTTGGAGCAATTATTACTTTTTTAGTTCTTTTTGGAAAACAACAAGGATTAGATCAAGTTTTCCTATTCTTCCTCATCAATGCGACTGTCGCAACTTTACTACGTCCGTTTACAGGTAAATGGTATGACAAAAAAGGACCTTGGTCTATCATCATTGCGTCAGCAGTGCTAGGTTTTTTATCACTTGTTATACTTTCTTATACGACAAATAATCTTTATCTTATTATTGCAGCGATTTTATTTGGTGCAGGTTATGGGACTGTCATGCCATGTTTACAAACATGGACGGTTCAAAAGGTAAGTGAAGAAAAAAGTGGCGCTGCCAACGCAACCTTTCTTTCCAGTTTTGACGTTGGTGTTGGGGTAAGCGCATTTGTCTTAGGGATTTTAGCTGAATGGATTAGTTTAGAGATGATCTTCCGATTTGTTAGTCTAAGTTTTCTTGCAGTGGCTGTTTTAGTCTATAAGGATTTTTTAAATGAAAAGAAAAGGTATAAAAATATATAAAGCGATGAAAAAAGTCCACTTCTATATTTAATGAAGTGGACTCTTTTGTTGATATTGGCTAAGCATACAAAATAAAATAGGCGGTACACATTAAGTTTGGATTTGAAATAAGCTCACTATTTCTTATACTACCGATGACCTAAATAAAGATAATTAAGAAAACTATGAAAATCCTGCAATCGAACTTGTTGCAGAATTGAACAGACAAATTATGGGTCTCATTGATATAGAGTATGAAAAAGAAGAAAAGACAGTTTGTTCAAGGGGAGAAGGATTAGGAGGCATGGTTTGGCATATTGCAGTACATCCTGACTATTATCGTCAAGGAATTGGTGAGCGATTGCTTCAAGAAGCGGAAAAACGAGCAATCGATTTAGGATTAAATCGATTTGAAGCGTGGACACGAGAAGCCAACCAAAAAAGTCGATTCAAAGGTGCAGTTTTTTTATGTCGAAATTTGCTTAGCGTATAAAATTTCCGAAATGTTTGCAATACCTCTATTTTTTGATAAAATAAAAGGTTTATATGAAATACTACTTTAAACTAAATTTGAGGTGCTTATGTAATGTTGGATATATTTAATGCTAAAAAAGATGATATCGAGCTTTTTAAAAATAAAATTGATGAATTAAACCGATCCCTTGATGAAAAAGATCATGCTTTCCAAATTTTTTTAAATAATTTACATGTTGAACTTATCGCAACTGTCGAGCAACATGACAAAGTTAATAACCAACATAGTATTCTGGGTAAAATGGTCAAACAAATTTTAGAAGAATTTAATCACGTTGAAAAAAGTACGATTGCTTCCAAAGAAATTTCTGAAAATGTTTTAAAAGAAGGAAATGAATTAATAGGTGGTATGGATCAAATCGAAAAATCAATTGTTGATAATCAAAAAGCTGTTTATAAACTTCAACATATTATTAATGATTTAGGAGAGCAATCGAACGAAACTTCACAAAATATGCATGCATTAAATGAAGGATCCCAACAAATTGAATCCATTGTAAAAGTGATTGATGATATATCAAATCAGACTAATTTACTCGCCCTTAATGCATCTATAGAAGCTGCAAGAGCTGGAGAACACGGAAAAGGCTTTGCGGTAGTTGCAAATGAAGTAAGAAAACTAGCAGAAAGTACAAAATTAAGTACAAAACATATCTCACGTCTAACTTCACAAACACAAGAACAAATTCATAAAGTGTATGAAAATATACAAGTGAATCAAAAGCTTATACATGACGGAATCATTGTTGGGAATAGTGCCAGTGAAAAAATTGCACAGTTATTAATATCAAACGAAAATGTTCAGCAAGAAGTGAGTCGTCTTCTTTTAAATATTAATGAACAAAAAGCATCTACTAAAGATGTTATTGAAAAATTCACAATAACGACAGCTCTTTTTGATGATACCAATGCAGTTTTAACAAGTCATATGGAAGAGTCTGATATTGTCACAATCAAATTACTAGAAGCCGTAGATAAAGTTAAACAGTATCCATTTAACAAATGACAAATTTAGCATCCTTAAAAGCCTCTCGTTAATATCTAATGATAGTAATAAGAGGCTTTTAATATGGAGCGATTATTTTTCAAAATAAAACTAGCCCATGATCGTATCAGGGGCTAGTCCATTTTTCACTTCGTATTTAATTGTAGTGATAGATTTACCGTATTTATTTCGTATTACATAGTAGGTCCGATATTCATCTGGAGGGGTGGACCATTGAAAATCACAGAGAACAATGTTGTACAACAAATACAGGATAAAAATGAAAAAACAATTCCTTTTTATCAAAAAACATAGTCCAAATGGTGTTTGATGATTTTTTTAAAGGCTACAAAACACCCGCACTCATGCAGCTGTAGTAAGTCGTTAAAAAGGGTTAGAGCAAAAACATGTCATACAGCTACAGTCTGTATTACGGTAACAATAAATGGAGAAAAGCATTCAATTATAAATAGTTGAGCGAAGTCATCAACTTCAGATTCAAAAAATAAAGCACCAGCTACGAAAAAATGGTCAGATTAAATGTATGAATGAAAAGCCACCTATTGTTAGTTTTTGAATACGGATAATAAGAATTCTCTATCTTCAGGGAATGATAACGTTAAATCAACTAGCTCTTCTTTTGTTTTCCAAGCAATTTCAACAATTAATCCATCTGGATCATCAATTATCATTTGGCCACCTGTAAGGAACGTTTCAAAGTAACGAACAAACACTATATCAGTATCTTTTTGTAAAACTTCTCGTTTAATGGTTACTTCATACCCTGTTTCTTCAAATATTTCACGTATACAACAATCCTCAAAATTTTCATGTACTTCTTTACCACCAGATGGTATGGCCCATTTCTTTTCTTCTTCAGGCGTACCCTGTAATACCATTAATAATTTATTATCTGCATTTAAGCATACCCCAGCAGCACCTTGCCATTTAGCCATTCTCAAACCTCCCTTTAGATGACTGCAAATTGTCTCTATTTCCAATTTATATTATTAATACTACAAATTAGTTATAGATACCTTTGTTTTCATAAAAGTCCTTTCAATTTTACCAGTCCAAGGTTAGCATAAAATGACAGGATAAAAAAATCTGAATACTTTAATCTATAAACAAGGAGTGAGGGCACTGAGTTGGATAGAGTCGATTCAAAAAGCAATTAATTATATGGAAGAAAATTTATTAGATGATTTAACGATGGATCAAATCGCACAAGAGGTAAATTCTTCAGTCTTTCATTTTCAGCGGATATTTTCTATTTTAACAGATATGTCGATGGCAGATTATATGAGACGCAGAAGATTAACTTTAGCTGCTCAAGAATTAATGAATACAGATTACAAAATTATCGATCTCGCCTACAAATATGGCTACGACTCTCCTGAGGCCTTTACAAAAGCGTTTCGCAAGCAACATAACGTAACGCCTAGAGAGGCAAGAAAACAGCAAGGACCATTACAATCATACAACCGCCTGGTCATTCAGGTGAGCTTGAAGGGAGCAGAACCAATGAAGTATAAAATTGTCGAAAAAGAAAAGTTTCAAGTAGTTGGTGTGAAAAGAACGTATAATTGCCAAAATGGGGAGAATACGCAAGGAATACCACTATTCTGGGATGAAATGAACAACAAAGGTATGGACGATGTATTATTTAAATTGAACAATGGGGAAATAAAAGGGGTACTTGGTGTTTGTGTGCCACATAAAGACCATAAGGAAAATAACTTAGTGGATTATTGGATTGCCACTGATCATGCGGGGGATAGCCCAGACAATCTGTTAACAATGGAAGTACCAGCAGCAAAATGGGTAGTGTTTGAAGTGCATGGTCCAATGCCAGATGCGATGCAAAATACGTGGAAGCAAATTTACGCTGAATGGTTCCCATCTAATCCTTATGAGCCTGCTGGTTCGGCAGAGCTTGAAGTGTATTCGGATGAAAATCCATCTAGTCCAGATTTATATTCAGAAATCTGGATTCCGATTAAATAAAAAATAGTATGGTACAAGTAAAGGCTCATCAAAAGTGAAATGACTTTTGATGAGCCTGTTATTAGCTAATAAGCGTACCGCAACTATCTAAAATGATTGAATCAATCACATCTTAATAATGAATAGCTATTGATGTCCTGAAAAACATCGTTAGATTTTTCGTACTGTCTGAGCGTTCCTTCGAATGTGAAATTGAGCTTTTCTAAAACTTTTATAGAATTCACATTTTCTGGCTCTACTTTCGCTTCAATTCTATTTAATGCTAAATTCGTGAAAGCATAATTAATCAATGCCATAATTCCCTCAGGCGCATAACCATTTCCCCAATAAGCCTTAGCAATATCATAGCCAATTTCTGCTCTAGCGTTTTCAAAGTCAAAGGAATTGAATCCGCAAGAGCCAACTATTTCATTCGAAGCTAATTCAATAATAGTGAAGCGAATAGCTTGATGATTCAGGGCTAATTCTTCAAGTAAATCAATCATCTCATGTGCTTGACCTTCATGTGTAAAGTTAGAAATATTCATGAATTTCGTAACATCTGGGTCAGACCAAATTTTAAATAAATGATGTGCGTCCGATTTTTTCATTTTTCTTAATAACAATCTTTTGGTACTGAGTTGTTCTATCAATACTTTTACCTCCAAATTTTTTATTGTGTTGGATGAAAAATATTGTTATCTGCGCATAATTCAGTCCCTTCTAGCTTGTATGTATTTATTATACAAAAAATAAAACTTTAAACAATAGGCTAAGGTAGTTATGAAAATTTGCAAATCATGAATGTATCTTAATTCATTAAAGTACTGTAATTTAAAGGGGTGGAGAAATGAAGGTAAGATTAACAGCTTATTCAGCAAAATGGAAATTGATGTTCGAGCAAGAAGTGCAACTTTTAAGAACCATTTTTGGTGATGAAATTATATCGTTCGAGCATTTCGGTAGCACCTCAATTCCAGGAATGAAAGCAAAACCTGTGATTGACATGATGGGTATTATCAATGACATTGAAAAAGTTGATACATATAACGAACAAATGAAATTTTTGGGGTATGAAGTAGTGGGGGATTGGGGAATTGAGGGAAGAAGATTGTTTCGTAAAGGTGGGGACAACCGAACACATCATATTCATTTTTATCAGTTTGACAATCCACAGATTGAACGACATTTAGCATTCCGAGAGTATCTTCTGGCACATCCAGATGAAGCAAAAAGGTATAGTCAGTTTAAAGAAGAATTGGCAAACAAGTATTATTTAACTCGTGATTATAGTCCTGCTAAAAAAGCATTTGTTTCAGAAATGGAGAAAAAAGGCACTTGATTGGTATGAAGAATTTATGAAATGAATATTCAACGAACAAAGCATAAATAGTACAAGGGAACCCGTAATTAGTAGTTCCCCTGTTTACTTGAAATTAAATTAAAAGTACTTTTTACGTAAATCAAAAATATTGTAGAACAATCTAGCGTCTCTGCCCATTTTGTTATGAGGGTTGATTTTTGGCAATAAACATTTCTGAAATAATTCATCACAATACTTTGTTCGTCCATGTCGTGAATAACATTCGTCATGTAACTTACAGCATGCATCCACTGGATTCGTTGGTTCGCCAGGCCCTGAACATCCAGGTCCGCAGTATCTATAGCCAGGATAACAAAAACCTAGTTTGCTACGTCTGTTCATCATTTTTTCCCTCTTTTCTAAAATGTTCTCGATACTATAAAATATGTAGTTTTAGCTTTTGAAAAGGGATTAAAAACTAGTAACAGCTTAAAAAACTGCAGCATGTGACGAAACTACATGTCAAAATTTGTCCATGTCCTTTGATAGTGACAAATTTTCTTTATAGCAAAAGACTCTCTGCTAAAGAATGCAAACAGAAGCGTACTTTTACATGCAGCGAGGGAGCCCTGTAGCAGTTATAGAGCCTATAGAAAATGGATAGAAATTAAACAACTTTAAAGGATGCTGGGACATAACTTTAAATTTTAAGAAAGAGGAGCAAAGGCGTTATTAAATTTTTGCTATCTAAAAATGAAGAAAGATTTAGACGTTCTTCCTTTTGGAATAAATAAAATTCAGGAGAGAGTACTAGTTGATGGTAGCGAAGGCCACGCCCCCAGAAAGCGTCTGCCGTAGCGGACATCAACGCTTACAGCAAAAAAGTGTTAGATCGACAGCAGTCAATCTAACACTTTTTCTCTTTTGTCCCAGCCTCCTTATATTTTTAAATCAGAATTAAACAATCTTATTATCACTTAAGTTTTCTTTTAGAAATTGTTTAAAAGGGGGGGGTTCAATTGTTTCGTTTTTTCTCGTACAAATAAATACCGCTGTTTTATATCTATTCCATCAATAAAAATCCGAGCTAACTTTTGATGTTTAATGCTACTGGTCACACTAAAAGAAAGAGCAGACATAATGCCAAAACCTGCTTCGAAAACCTTGATTGCAGTGTGTTGTCATCTCTTTAGGAATCATATGATAAATATTCTTGCACTATGGCACCTCTACTATTGAAACTAAAACTTTCGTATACGCATAAAAATATAATTATTGTACTTTAACTGTATATGTCCCGTTTTCATTATCAAATTTATAAATATATAAATAATACTTTCCAGGTTCCGCTTGATAGTTACCTTTTATAATATTTCCATCGTCCTGTCCAAATGAAGCGTAATTTTGCATATCAGACTCATGATAAAGCACCCATGTCATGCCAATTTGATTTTCATTTACGACAGAAATATCTAGGTCTTTTGGAGACGTAACATCGAATGTGTATACATCCGTTTCATCACCATCAATCAAACTACCTTTTAGGAGCAGATTAAATGGAAGCATATTCGCTTCTTCTAGACGATTGTTTGGTTCTATCTCTGTTTGTGCTCCATTCTGTACATTTACTGTATATGTTCCGTTTTCATTATCAAATTTATAAATATATAAATAATACTTTCCAGGTTCCGCTTTATAGTTAGCTTTTATAATATTTCCATCTTCCTGTCCATAGGATGCGTAATTTTGCATATCAGACTCATGGTAAAGCACCCATGTCATGCCAATTTGATTTTCATTTACGACAGAAATATCTATTTCTTCTGGCGAAGTAATCTCGAATTGATATACATCCGTATCATCATCAATCAAACTACCTTTTAGGGGCACATTAAATGGAATTATCTTCGCTTCTTCTGGATGAGGTGCTCCCTTCCGTACAGTGACAATTGCTTGATCTTTACTTTCTATTCCCTTATCATTTTTCACTGTTAATGTCACATGATATGTTCCTTCTTTTTCGTATACATGAGTAGGGTTTGCCTCTTCACTTGTTTTTCCATCACCAAAATCCCAAAGGTAAGAAACGATTTCTCCATCCTCATCTTTTGAACCATCGCTCTTGAACTGAATTTTTTCCTGTTCGATTCCAGCATATGGACCATTCATATTGACAATAGGTGCTTGATTTTCTCCATCATCCGTCGCAACGCCATGGAAAACAACATCATATTCGAACTGGTTTGCTGCATTCACACGGTAGTTTACAAAATACGCTGTCATTGTTTTATAGCCGCTCCACTCATTTTGCGACAGTTGCTCCAGTACTTGGTTCACTTGTTTACTCATCGTTTTCCAATCATTAGATTCACCTGTTGTTTCACTACCTATATACGTACCTTCGACTGTAAATGTATCAAAAAATTGAGACTTATGATTTGTAATTTTTGCGTCTATTACGTTAGCAACATCGGCAATTTCTTGCTTCACTTCATTTAACGCTTTTGGTTTATGCGTCACTAAATAATCTTCTGATACTTGTGGCACCTCATATTTTTCTTGATTATCAATCAATTGCTGCATATAGTTTTGATATTCCGTATTCAGTTGTGGATCTTTACTTAAAGTGTCACGATACGCATCGTAATTTTTCACATCGTTCGCGCGAATTAAATCTTGAATCCTATCAAATGTATCAAATCGATGATTATACATGTAAGACTGTAGTGCAAATGAATAGTTATAAAAATCCCATGATGAACCATATTTCGCAAACATTGTTTGTTCGGCTGTATAGCGTTGTGATGGTTCATCTGATAATCCACTAATAATACTCTTACGTGGCACAACATCATTTGTACGTGTTGATCCTGCGAAGAATTCTGCATTTCCTTCCTGGAACCATGTTAGTCGTTCATCTTGATACATATCTCCTGTTCCGAATAAACCAGGAACCTCGTATCTTCCCTGTAAATAATGTGTGAATTCATGGCGGAACAACTCTTCTAAACTATAAATACTTTGCTCCGGCGTTCGTTCATATGTAAAAAATGTTCCTTTTTCTTCAATATAAATACCACCATTATTTGTTTCATACCCGTACAATTGACGGTTTAATTGATATTGATCTGGAGAGTCATAAATTACAACTGTTAAGACATCGTCAGCATTGCCTTGTTCCAGTGCTTGATCATTCCCAATTACACGGTGATATTGTGCTTTTACTTCTTTTGCAGCCCAGTATAATCTTTGAATTTTGTCTTCTGTTACTTTATCTCCCGATTTAAATACAATTGATCCATCGTCAAATGTATATGTTTTCGGTAAATACTGCTTCTTTCCTTCTTCCTGTATTTTCTGTAAATCTACTGGATTTCCACTATAGTCTTTTCCACCATAATTTGTTGTAATTTGCTCTACTGCTACAAAATAAGCTTCGCTTAAATAAGGATACATATGCATCGCTTGTGTAACAACTTCTAAACCTTTATCCGGATTACTATGGAATCCTCCTAAACGTCCTGCATAATAAATGCCATTATTGATTAACCAACTATTGTCATCTGTCACATTATGCATAAGAGCAATTTTATTAACTTCATTTATGAAGCTATCAATCTTTCCATACCACATTGTCGTATTCGCTTCTTTACGTGTCTCATACAAATACGACTGCAAGTCATAATCAATCCCTTGCATTAAATCATAGATAGCTTGTCCTTTTAAAGAATCGTTTTCATATGTAGAGAGATTTTCGTTATACTGTTTTAAAATCTTCGCAGCATACTGTACTGTTTCTGCATCACTTGAGGCATTCCCTATTAATTTTCCATAGGCGGATACCACTTTATCTTGCTCAGCTGTACCAAGTTTAAAGTTTGGATTTTTAGCCATTTCCGTTAATGCTGATAAACACTTATCGTGAAAACTTCTCTCGTTTAAATAACCTAGTTCGTTATTATAAAATGCCACATAAAAGGCAGAACGCAATAGCTCAACAAATGTTTCAATTCCCTTTGAATCATCTTTCGTAAAAGTACTTCCTCTTTTCCCTAACTCATTGATGATCACTTGCATGCGCTCTTCATTTTGATAAAAAACTTTTGTTTCCTCACTGAATTGGAATAAGTCTGTAATTTGATGCCAACGAATATTTCCTAGCGTATCAATGAGCTCATTATCGCTCATTCTATTAAGCTCTGCCATCGAGTACTGTTGCTGCAATTGCTTTGTTTCAGCAAGTTTTATAGTTGGAGCTGGGTGTTGCGAAAAATCGCCAATTTCCAAACGTTTTTCAAATGATAATGTTTCATCAGCCTTTGTAGAATGTACAATTTCATCTTTCGGAGTTTCTATGCCAACAGGTTTCATTTGTAATACATTATAGGGCGTTTTTTCTGCTGCTGATACTTCTGCTTGTAACGCTCCTAACGAAAGTGCCATTGTACTAATCCCGATTAACACTTGATTGAATTTAATTTTTTTCTTCATAACAAGTCCTCCTAAAGTACTGTGTTTATTATTTGGTAATATATTTATTATTTGGTACTATATTACCTATTTAAAAATAGCATATTATGTAAATATATCAATATAAAATGTTATATTTAGTAAAATTTTCTTGTATAATTTGAACGCTAAGACACAATTAGACCATAAAAACCGATACCCGTTCTATTTATGTATGAGTATGAGTATGAGTATGTGTAAACTAAACTTTTCTTTAACATAAAAAAAGAACCCGAAATTCGGATTCTTTTTTAAGGCGAACTTTTACAGCATTTTGATGAAAACTTTATTTAACTGTCCATTTTTTATGGGGCAGTTCAATTCGAAAAATTGAATGACTTTCTTTTGTTTAAATATATCAATTTATCCATTTAGTTATCTGATTTTATATGTGCACCTGTCCGGAATAATTCGGTACCCAATTGTACCCTAAACAAAGAACTTACTATCAAAAAAAATCAAAATACATGCAAATAATTCAAATCCTTAAGGTTTATGTAAGCTTTAAATTAAACTGCTGTAAGGGTGGGAAGTTAAGATAATCCTAGAGAAATTAAGTATTTAAGATAAGGAGTTTTAAAGTATGAATCCATCCGTTACACAAAAAGAAAGAATCGTTTCCTTGGATATTATCAGAGGATTAGCGTTATTTGGCATATTGTTTATAAATGTCGCTGCGTACCAAGTCATAATAGAAGGGGGACCAATGCCTGATTATAGTGGAATAAATGGTATTATTAATACGTTAATCGATATTTTTGTCGAGAAAAAATTCTTTTCCATTTTTTCATTTTTATTTGGAGTAGGGTTCTATATTTTCGCTTCACGTGCTGAAAGTCGTGGTGACAAGCCACGTTTGCGTTTTGCAAGACGTTTGTTCGCACTGTTACTTATTGGTATCGTTCACTTGTTTGTTTTCTGGGGCTCCATACTTGCAATTTATGCAGTGATTGGTTTCTTCCTTTTACCTTTCTATAATGCAAAAGTTTCAACAATCAGTAAATGGTTGCTTAGCATTATAACTGTTCATGTCATCGCTATACTCATTCAAATTTTACAGCCAAACTCAGGCGTATTATCGAATGTTTGTGGTCTATTAGGAAATGATGCAGTTGCCATTTTTATTATGTTTTTATCTGGCTTTTTAGTAGCGAAGGCAGGTTGGGTTAGTCACGTAAGTGAATTTTCAAAGCAAATAAAATGGATACAAATCATGACGTTCCCATTGTTCATAGGTTTCTCCATTTGGATCTGGTTTGCCGCTCAAGGTAATGACCAAAATCTACAATCTATTTTAGGATTAGGGGTAATACCAACGACTTATTTTTATTTAACTAGTTTATTTTTATTGTTAGAAAATAAGCGAATTGTAAAGCTCCTTAAGCCAATCGGTCGTGTTGGCCAAATGGCATTTACAAATTATTGGGCTCAAAGTTTTATCGGTGTAGCAATCATCTCATTGATGGGACTTGAAGTTGTTTCACCTAATAACGTCGTTATCATTGCGACATTAACTTTCTTAATTCAAATTATCTATAGTGTTATTTGGTTTAAGTTCTTTAAAATGGGACCATTAGAGAAGGTATGGAGATTTATGACTTATGGAAGAACAGTAACGACAAAATAATTTTTTTAATCCCTACCAGCTTGTATTATCCGGCTGGTAGGGATTTTAATTTGTTGTACGGCATCCGCTATACTGAGCGTAGCTGTACCATAATTACATAATAGTTCAGACCTAAGTCTGATGGCAGGAAATGACTATAAAATGTATATTTTATTTATACTTTTAGTTAATAAAGGTATTAGAAGAAATTCTGAAAGACCATTACGTATAGTTTAAAAACTACTACTAATACGTTAGATTACATTAATTTGTAAACTACTATACGTAATGTGTTTGTAATGTGGACACGATAATGTTTTCTATGATTTTATGTTTGCAGCATCTTGTACATTGTGAGTACGATGCTGTTTTTTGATGCTATTTTAGCGATGAATAAAGTTATGTAATTCGTCAGACTATTGACTGATTTTAGCTGAAGTTTATTGATGTCTGTCAAAATTCATGCATTATATTAAATATACTAGGTAGGAAAAGGAGAATGTTATTAAAGATTTTTCCTCAAGTGAAACCTACTATTGTGGAGGTGATTTTACATGAAAGAAAAATTACATTTTACTATTTTAAGCAACGATTCAAGTGATGGCGACGGAGGTTACGGAGTCGGCACCCTTGATTTGAATAGTGTGACGCCGCTTATTATAGATTGTGAAAACGAACACGTGTATATCGACCTAGAAGCCTTACATGGGCGAAGTACCATCGAAAAAAAAGTTCGTTTTTCCCCTGATTTAACGCATGCTAGTGGCGATTATTATCGTTATTGGATTGTTTGGGTAGCTATTCAAATTGCTCAAAATGGACCTTATTATGCGGGATGTACTGCAAGTGAAGTGCGTGTGTCAAAAGAAGCACGTCGTATAAAACTAGGCTACAAATCGTTGCCAGAGCAAGTAAATTATTTAGATAAGGCACTTAAAGGTAAATTTATTTTGAATCACCTCGACTCAAATTCAAAAAGATTACTTTATCAGTTTTTAGCTAGTTTTAACGAGCAGTACTGGCAACAATCACCTGAGGAAATAAAACAACAATTGGGGGATTTATAAATGGCTTTTGTAATTACAGAATTATGTAAAGATGAAAAAGCAGCCATCTGTTTAGATGCCTGTCCCGTAAATTGCATTGATTTAACAGATACGCAATATGTAATTAACCCTGACTTATGTATTGATTGTGGTGCTTGTGAAGTAGTTTGTCCGGTAGAGGCAATTTTTCATGAGGACGATTTACCCGCTGAGTATCATCCAGCAACCTTATTAGCACTTAATCATTATCGAAACTAAAATGCCATCTGGTTATTGTTGCGATTAACTATTTATGCTAGTTTCTATAGTATTTTTAACATACTGAGTTTTTGATGATAGTCGCTATCAGGTATATCCTGCAAATATAAATGATAGGTGGAAAATGAATTGAACTATCGAGTTTTATTGTACTACCATTATACAACCATTCAATCACCAGAGGAATTCGCTGAGGAGCATTTGCAATTATGTAAAAATATGAACTTAAGAGGTCGTATTTTAGTTGCTTCTGAGGGCATCAACGGTACAGTATCTGGAACAATTGAAGAAACAAAAGCTTATATAGAATTGATGAAAAGTAATCCGTTATTTAAAGGCATTGTCTTTAAAATTGATGAGGTAGATGGTCATGCGTTCAAAAAAATGCATGTGCGTCCAAAACCTGAGCTGGTGAATTTAAACCTAGAGAATGATATTGACCCGCTCGAAATGACAGGTCGTTACGTTGCACCTGCAGATTTTTATGAGCAAATGCAACAAGATGACACAGTTGTTATTGACGCTCGGAACACATATGAATTTGATGTTGGTCATTTTGAAGGTGCGATTCGTCCGGAGGTTGAAACGTTTCGTGAATTACCGAAATGGATCAAAGACAATAAGGAATTATTAGAAGGTAAACGTATCTTAACGTACTGTACGGGTGGTGTACGTTGCGAAAAATTTTCTGGCTGGCTAATAAGTGAAGGTTATGAAGATGTGGGTCAACTACATGGTGGAATTGTAACGTACGGTAAAGATCCAGCAGTAAAAGGTCAGCTTTGGAATGGGCAATGTTACGTATTTGATGAACGCCTAGTTGTCCCGATAAATCAAGTAAACCCAAATATTGTTGGTAAGGACCATTTTGACGGCACACCTTGTGAACGTTACATTAATTGTGCTAATCCTGAATGTAATAAACAGATATTAAGTTCACAAGAGAATGAGGCAAAACACTTAGGTGGTTGTACAATTGAATGCACAAAGCATATACGCAACCGCTATATAAACATTCATGGTATTTCAAATGAGGTGGCTGCTGAACGAATTGCTAGATTGGAGCAATCATAGCGTTAATATACCGACAAACGAAGCTTTTAAAAAAGCTGATAACAGTGAATTTTTCACAACTTAACCAAAGCACTTCTTATTAAATAGTGTGATTTTCAGGCTAACAATGTAACCTGTTTATCTTCATGAAGCAATTCATCTTCGTGACAAATTGCCTCTACTGGGCAAACTACAACACACCACAATCAATGCATGATTATTAGAGTTATTACCTGCTGATTTCCTTAAAATCTAAAAGAAAAAGGCTGCGAGATTTCTATGGTAGAGAGCCAGTTAGATCCCACTGAAACCGCGAAAAGAGGCTGGGACAAAAGAGAAAAAGTGTTAGATTGACTGCTGTCGATCTAACACTTTTTTGCTGTAAGCGTTGATGTCCGCTACGGCGGACGCTTTCCAGGAGCCGCCGCCTTCGCAACCATCAACTAGTACTCTCTTCTGAATTTTATTTATGCCAAAAGGAGAACGTCTAAAATTTTTCTTCATTTTTAGATAGCGAAAATTTAATAACGCCTTTGCTCCTCTTTCTTAAAGTTATGTCCCAGCCTCTTCTTATATTAATCGTTCCAGCCTTTACAGACGTCGATCCATTCCTTATAGGGTGTATATTTTTCTAATTCGTCAATAGTCAACTCGATAGCAGAATTACTGCTACCGCAAGCAGGGAATACTGTAGTAAAACGTTTGAGCGATGCATCTAAGTAAACTGCGACACCTTCATTTATGCCGAATGGACAAACGCCACCGATATCATGCCCTATGCGTTCATTGACCTCTTCTTTGGCCAGCATTTTTGCTTTTGTGCCAAAGAGGGATTTGTATTTCGCGTTGTCAATTTTAGCATCACCTGCGGCTACGATTAGAATCGCACCGTCATTGACAAGAAACGATAATGTTTTTGCGATACGCTCAGGCTCACATCCGAGCGCTTGAGCGGCCATTTCAACAGTTGCTGAGCTCTCGCTAAGCTCTTGTATTTTGTGTTGTAAATGCCACTGAGCGAAATGTTCCCGTACTTTTTCAATTGCCATATGTACATAACCTCCTATCGGTACTAAATTTTAACCCGCATTAACGGTCAGTAAGACGCCCACCTCAAGTGGAGAAGGGAACGAGTCAACTAGGTTGGGCGATCAACTGACCGTAAAAGCCCGATTGGTTCAACTAACAATCAGTGGGGATGAAGAAAACCCCCACTGATTGAAGTTTCACTTTATCTTAACATAATTTTCAGAATATGCAGTTGCCTTTCTACCTGAAATCATCTATCTTAAATAGAGGAGTGTAAATTTACACTATTGTATAAAGGAGGAAAGTAAATGAAAATTATACAAACTATATTTGTGTTTATTTGTTTACTATTTTTCACAGGAATTGTCGCACTTTTCACATTGTTAAATGGTTCAATGCATTTTAAAGGCCTTCTCCTTGTTGTGCCACTTAGCCTGTTTTTACTGTTTACTTGTCTGATATTTGAATGGTTTACGACGAAGAAGCGCAAGGCATGGTTTGCTGGAATAATTGGTGTGGCTCTTATCATCGCTTCAATAGCACCGGTTCAATATCATTATAAAATGAATTTGCCAACAGTCGATGCCGAAATCGACGTCTTTGCCTATGAACCGTTTGTCGCACATAATAAGGTCGTGAAGTCCAAGGCTTCATTACAATTACAGGAGCCTCTGCCTCGTATAGATGGGGCTACGGCAATGTATCCACTGTATGCTGCTTTTGTGGAAGCAACATATCCGAAAAAAAGTTATCCGTCCTATGAAAGCGAAGTAATGGTAAACCGTACACCCGTGGCCTACCATAATTTAATTTATGGGGATGTTGACTTGATTTTTGCAGCAGCTCCGTCAGCGTCACAGCAAAAAGGAGCGGATATGAGAGGACTTACATTGAATCTGACGCCAATTGGACGCGAAGCATTTGTCTTTTTTGTGCATCATAAAAATAGTGTCGATAATCTGACGCTTGAGCAAGTGAAACAAATTTATGCAGGTGAAATTACGAATTGGCGTGAGGTCGGTGGGGCTCATGATGCAATTCGTGCATTCCAACGCCCAGCGGATAGTGGAAGTCAAACGACACTTGAAAAGATAATGGGGGATACACCTATCATGAAGGCTCCTGCAGAGGATGTAGCGACAGGAATGGGAGGTATCATTCATGAAGTCTCCAAATATCGCAATTATAAAAACGCAATTGGTTACACGTTCAGGTATTATTCAACGGAAATGGTGGGGAATAAGGAGATAAAATTACTTTCCATTGATGGTGTGGCACCAACGAAGGAAAATATTCGCAATGGAACATACCCATTAACGTCGGAATTTTATGCTGTGACAGTGGGAACGGATAATCCGAACGTAACGAAATTTGTCGATTGGATTGTTTCTGAAGAAGGGCAGACATTAGTCGACAAAGTTGGCTATGTACCAGTGGAAAATTTCTAAGTTATTTGCTATACTAAAATGACAATCAGATATGAAAGTTTTCTAGGGTTCCGTAGCATATGCTAGCCTGGTCCGAGAGAAAACCACAAAATTATTTTTGTGACACGGAAGGATAAAAGCCTGGGAGATACTGTTTTTAACAGTGTTTCTGCAGGCTTTTTTGTTTGGCTAAAAAATGGATATATTGCCAACGCTGAGGAATGAAAGTTTTTACTCGGGTGTAAGGGAGATTATCGCTCAGGTACGGCTATTATTACGCAATGCCAACTGTGATTACAATAGAATGGAGAGATGTGACATGAATAAACAATGGTTAAGTGTTATTGTAGCTGCTTTTTTTGAAGTCGGTTGGGTAATCGGCTTAAAGCATGCAGGAAGTGTGTTGGAATGGATGGGTACAGCAATTGCTATTTTTATTAGCTTTTATTTATTAATTAAGGCGGGAGAAACTTTACCAGTTGGGACGGTCTATGCAGTGTTTGTGGGCTTGGGAACAGCAGGAACGGTGTGTGCTGATAGCTTACTATTTGGAGAGCCGTGGAAGTTGGCCAAGATCTTATGTATCGTCGTTTTGCTAGCGGGAGTCGTGGGCTTAAAGCTATTAACGGGTGAACCAAAAGATAAAGAGGTGAAGGCATAATGGCATGGATTGCATTAGTTGTCGCGGGACTTTGTGAAATGATGGGTGTTTTTATGATTAGCAAATATAATGACAGCAAGAGCATGAAAGATTTAATGTTACTTATCATTACGTTTACACTCAGCTTTGCTGGTCTTGCTTATGCTATGGAAACTTTACAGATGGGTACAGCCTACGCAATATGGACAGGGATCGGAGCAGCGGGAGGTGCACTGTTAGGCATGCTGTTTTTTAATGAATCCAAAGATTGGCGACGTGTAATATGTATAGCTCTTGTCTTAGGGGCAGCGATTTGTTTAAAAATAATATCTTAAATATTGAATGACTACATGAAACAAGCACTGCCAATTGAGTAATCGGCAGTGCTTGTTTTAAAAATTATTTTTCTACATCCTTCGTCCATTCAGCCACTTTGTCTGCATTGTCTTTGACCCAGTCTTTCGCAGCTTCTTTTGGATCTTTACCATCCATGATTTCTAGCATAATACTCTCTAAATCATCCGATGTCCAGTGGAAGTTATCCAGTACTTTATAGACATCTGGTTGATCTTCTTTCAACCCTTTACGTACGAATGTGTTAATTGTTTCTTCTCCACCAAAGACACCTTTTGGATCTTCTAAATATTTCAAGTCATATGAAGCGAATTTCCAGTGTGGAGACCAGCCTGTTACGATAATTTCTTCTTTATTATTAATCGCTTTAGAAAGAGCCGTAGTCATTGCACCTGATGAAGAAGTTAATAGATTCCAATCTGCTAGATTATCATACTCTTCTAATGCCTTTTCAGTGGCAGCAGTGATACCAGCACCTGGTTCAATACCTGTAATCGTGTGGTCTGCTTCATTTTTTAAATCCTCGATTGAGTTGACCTTCATATAGCTTGGTACCACAAGACCAATTTTAGCACCAGCAAGGTTTTCTCCAAGCGCATCTAGATTGTCTTTATATTTTTCATATTGAGAACCATGTGTATGTGGTAACCAAGCAGCAACCATGCCATCTGCTTCACCTTTTGAAACAGCTTCCCACATAATAGCGTTATCAAGTGGTGTTAGCGAAACATCATAGCCTAAGTCCTCAAGAACCTGACCAACGACATGTGTCGAAGCGATTTCTGTGTCCCATTCAACATAAGCTAAATTGACCTCTTTTGAATCCCCGCTCTTACCAGAATCATCCCCACTACATGCAGCGAGCATTAAGCCAAGTCCTAATGCCATTCCTAATTTAGATAAAGTTTTCAGTTTCATCGAATCTTCCTTTCTTCTTTCATTATTTTCACATTCGGCCAAAGATATACTGATTACTTTTTGATCTCTTATGGCCAAAGTTCTTAATCTTCACCCCTGCATCACGACCTATCTGATGTTGCAGGGGCGAATGTACGCTTACAGTTCTTTCTTTTTATTAAAGCTTTGCGTTAAGCGATCAATAATAATGGCGAAAATCACGAGTCCTAAACCTGCAACGAAACCATTCCCAACCTGTGTACGTTGCAGCGCTGTTAGTACTTCACGGCCGAGGCCAGGTGCACCAATCATTGAGGCGATAACGACCATCGAAAGTGATAACATAACTGTTTGGTTAATCCCTGCCATAATAGTTGATTTGGCTAGGGGAATTTCTACTTTAAATAGCTTTTGACTAGACGTACTACCATAGGAATCAGCAGCTTCGGCTAATTCTTTCGGTACTTGGCGAATCCCTAAATTCGTCATACGAACAGTTGGTGGTAAGGCAAAAATAACAGATGCAAATACGCCAGGCACGATACCTATACCGAAAAAGGCAACAGCAGGAATTAAATAAACGAAGCCAGGCATCGTTTGCATGAAATCGAGTATCGGTTTAATAATGCTTTCCGCAACACTTGATTTGGACATGAGGATACCTAATGGAATCCCAATCACAATTGAAATGACACTTGAAAACAGCACGAGTGTAGTGGTTTCCATCAGATGTGTCCATAAGCCTTGATTATAAATAAATAACAGACCTATTAAAGAAAACGTAGCAAGCCCATACTTTTTGCCAGTTACGAAAAACGCAAATATGACAACAAGTAATATTAGAATAATTGCAGGAATGCCAATTAATAAATCAGTGACCTGACTCATGAGTAGTTTTCCGGTTTTTTGAATCGCACTAAAGAATACAGAAAAATTACTCGTCAACCAGTCCATAGCTGATTCTACCCAAGGGGCAAGCGGTAATGTTGGTATATTGTCTAAAAAATTATTCATGTACTTCGGCCTCCTCATTGAACGAAGAAAGTGCTTCAATGACTACGCCTCGGATGAGAACACCGAGTAAACGTTCATCTTTCACTACTGCAATTGGAGTAGGGGAATTATAAATCATTCCTAATATATCCTGTAAAAGCATGTCCGGGGGAACAGTCAAAATTTCTGACTGAACAATAGAATGCACGGTTTGCTCATGCCTTTTAGCAGCAGCTAGTGCATCGTCTGCGGTAATATAACCCTTTAACTTACGATTTTTATCGACAGCCATTAGAATACTCACTGTCTCTTCACGCATTCGTTTAAGCGCTACTGTAGGTCCATCAAGGTCGACATTAACATATACAGGTCGAACCATAGCGTTTTCAGCAGTTAGTACTTTCGAGCGATCGACATCTTCTACGAATGTTCGGACATAGTCATTTGCTGGGTTGGTTAGAATTTCTTCACCCGTACCAATTTGAATAATGGAGCCGTCCTTCATAATGGCGATACGGTCACCAATACGTAGTGCTTCATTCAAGTCATGGGTGATAAACAAAATTGTTTTTTTCATTGTTTGTTGAAGATCGAGTAATTCATCTTGCATTTCTTTTCGAATAAGAGGATCAAGAGCAGAGAATGCCTCATCCATTAGTAATATTTCTGGATCATTTGCAAGTGCGCGAGCTAAACCAACACGCTGTTGCATTCCTCCAGATAATTGATTTGGATACTGGTCTTTATAGGCGAGTAAGCCAGCATTTGCAAGAGCTTGTTCTGCTTTTGTTTTACGTTCTTCTTTTGAGATGCCTCTAATTTCAAGACCGTATTCGGTATTTTGTAGTAGTGTACGGTGAGGAAATAAACCGAAGTTTTGGAAAACCATGCTCATTTTATTACGGCGAACGGTTCGTAAAGCATCTTTTCCCATTTTAGAAATGTTTTCTCCATCGATAAAAATATTTCCGCTTGTTGGTTCAATCAGACGATTTAGTAATCGAATAAGTGTTGATTTACCACTGCCTGATAAACCCATGATGACGAAAATTTCACCTTCATTTACGGTGAAACTAGCATCATAAACACCCACGGTTGCACCTGTTTCTTTTAAAATATCTGTTTTGCTCTTCTGTTGCTTAACGAGTTCTAATGCTTGAGGAATATGTTTTCCAAATACCTTAGAAACATGTTCTACTTTTAGTTTTTCCATAGAACCACTCCTTTCGTGAATTTATCTCACATTAATATGCAGTAAGACGATCACCTTAAGAAGTAAAGTAGGTAGGTGGTCATCTTCTGCTCATAAGTATGATAAAACGACACCACATGTATACGTGATCTTCATTCTGCCGCTCTTGCCTATACATCATGAGATAAGAGAAAAACCCTCCCTGTGGGAAGTTAAAATTTATACTATTTGAGGATAATGATATCCAAAAATGAACAAGTAACAACTTAACGTTAACAAAAGGTTGTTACTTTTGTCAAATCGACAAACAAGAAAAAAACCGCTTAAACGCTGTGATATCAGCGCTTAAGCGGTTTTTAATTTGGATATAAAAAGCTCTGCACACGAGCTAAGCTTTCGTCATTTCCGATAAAGTAAATAATATCGCCATCTTCAAATGAAAGATACGGTCCGGGTGATAATAATAATTCGTTTCCGCGACGAATACCGACAATTGTGCCAGATGTGTTTTGCCAAAAATTTAATTCTTGCAGCGTTTGGTGAATGCAAGGACTTTCTGCTGTCATTTCAATTTGATAAGGGATAAATGGATTGACGGAGCGGAAATGTTCAGTTCGACTAATGAGTTGTTTTGTTTTTTCCTGTAAATTCAACAGTTCATTTTGTTGCTTATGAATACTTGTTAAAAGCTCATTTTGTAGCTCGTGAACGGATTGAACATCATGGAATTGCCGGACAAATCGCGCTGCTTTTTCATATGATTTAATGAAGACACCACTGCCTTTGGAAGCTTCCACGATTTCTAAATCTTGTAATACAGCAATCGCTCTTCTTGCGGTTTCAGCTGATACATTATATTGGCTTGCAAGCGAAGATCTTGCGTATATTTTATCGCCTATTTGATACTTTTTTTCTACAATTTTTGAGGCAAGGTCCACCGCGATTTGCTGGTATTTTGGCTGCTTCACCTGAACATTTTTTTCTAAGTTCATTCTAAACTTCCTTTCGTGTCATAACAACTTACCTCAGCTTATTATAGACTAGCCTGCACAGAAAAAATAGCATCTCCATAAGCTATTAGTATATGATTGAAACGTCTTCTAACAGTTTTCGGTTCATCGAAAATTTTTTCATAGAATAGGAGCTGATGTTTGACAGTTTTCAGTTATTATTATAAACTAAGTTACGTTATGTAAGTAACGTGTGAATACAAGCGCTCAGTTAGCAAAATTGGCTAGCTGTTTACAATAGAAAGTTGGAGAAAATATGACAATTACTACTAAAGTTATGGATATAGTGAAAGACAAAATGGCAATCGTAAAGCAATCTGAAACAGCTAATATTTGTCTAGTTGGTCCGGTGAAATTACCAATTAAACAAGGTGAATTTTCAGCAACATTTCAATGGTATAACTGGTTAAAAGTTGATGCGAATCTATCAAAAGAAGAAATAATTGATGGTCTATCCACTGCAAATTTAGCATTTATGCAACAATCATCAGTTCTTGTCTATGGTGATTTTGCACATGCAGATGATGCTTTAATCCGCATGCACAGTATTTGCCATACGGGTGATATTTTTGGGAGCCAACGCTGTGACTGTGGCTATCAATTACATGAATCCATGAAAATGATTGTAGAGCATGGCTGCGGTGCAATTTTCTATTTAGCAGATCATGAAGGTCGTGGTATCGGTCTATTCTCGAAATCACTTGCTTATTTATTACAAGAGGAAGGATTAGACACGGTTGAAGCAAACCATGCACTTGGTTTCCCAGATGATACTCGCTCTTATGAGGATGCCATTTCTGTGTTGGCTGCACTTCGTACGAAGCCTGTAACGCTTATTACAAATAATCCGAAGAAGCTGGCAGCATTACAGGAGCACGGTTTAGCTGCAGAAGGACATGTCCCATTATGGGGTGGTTTAACGGAGACGAATAGCTTTTATTTAAATACAAAAGTAGAAAAATCTGGCCATATGCGTGGAACGAAGTAAGAGGAGGGTGCGAAGATGACAGCAGATGAAAAATATATGCAATTAGCACTTGATTTAGCAGCGAGTGCTAGAGGGAATACAAATCCCAATCCACTTGTAGGGGCTGTCATTGTGAAAGATGGCGTCATTGTGGGGACTGGTTTACACCGAAAAGCGGGCGAGCCACATGCGGAAGTGCATGCTTTTCGTATGGCTGGAGAACATGCAAAAGGCGCTACACTTTATGTAACACTTGAGCCATGTTCACATTACGGTAAAACGCCTCCGTGTGCGAACTTAGTGAAGGAATCACAAGTGAGTCGTGTTGTTGTGGCGATGCAAGATCCAAACCCATCTGTAGCAGGTCGAGGCATTAAATTGCTACGTGATGCAGGAATTGAAGTAGAGGTTGGTGTCCTAGAAGACCAATCTCGTCGTTTAAACGAACGCTTCATTCACAATATGCTGACAAAACGTCCATTTGTGCTTTCAAAATATGCGATGACCTTGGATGGCAAAATTGCTGCACATACTGGCCATTCCAAATGGGTAACAGGTGAGGCTGCACGTGAGGATGTTCACCATATTCGTCATGAGGTAGATGGCATCTTAGTGGGGGTTGGCACAGTTATCGCTGATAACCCTGCCTTAACAACGAGACTAAAAGAAGGATACGGCAAAAACCCTGCACGTATTATTATGGATAGTACACTTCGAATACCGCCGCATGCGAATGCTTTAAATGTAGAAGAAGCAAAAACAATTGTTGTATGCAGTGAGGGTGTTGAGCAAGAAAAAATCACGGCATTAGAAGCGAAAGGTGTAACCGTCGTACCAGTACGTCGTGAGCGGGAGGGTCTTGTGATTGACGAAATGCTTGAAAAGCTTTACTTACTAGGCTTGACAGATATTTTAGTTGAGGGTGGAAGCGCTATAAATGCTTCATTTTTACAAAGTGGTGCCATCAACAAATATGTCATTTACGTTGCGCCAAAGGTTTTAGGTGGTCGTCTATCACTAACGCCTATTGCTGGTCATAGTCCGACATCTATGGATGAAGCATGGGATGTGGAATTTGCTTCATTTGACAAAGTAGGTCAAGATTTACGTATTATTGCTTACCCGAAGAAAGGTGAGGAAAAGTGAATTTTCAAGCGGATGTTTGTATCGTTGGGGCCGGACCAAGTGGTGCACTACTCTCGCATTTATTAGCGAAAAAGGGTCTTTCCGTGATATTACTGGAACAAAACGCAGCGCTTGGGCAGGCATTTCGTGGCGAGCATTTAAACGAAGAGGGCGAGGCAGTTTTAACAAGTCATCATCTTCTTAAAGCTGTCGAAGCTCTTGGCATTTTACGTATGAAAAAGCTAGAGTATTATGCAAATGGCAGAGCATTTAAAACGATTTTTCCAGATGAAGCTGTTGGTCATTTAGGTATTCATGTGCCACAAGCACATTTACTAAAGGGAATACTACAAGAAACACAACAATTTCCACACTTCACTAGCTTCTTAAATACGAAAGTTACAAAACTTATTACTGATCAAGCGGGACGTTTTGTCGGTGTTGTGGCAACAAAGGATGGCGAAAAAATTGAAATCGTGAGTCAGCTTATCATAGGTGCTGATGGGCGTTACTCTACCATTCGTAAGCAAGCACACATTGACATTCAGAAGCACAAACATGGCTTTGATTTGCTATGGGCAAAAATTCCTGCACCACAAGGGTGGGAGCCCTCCATTAAAATGGCGTTAATCGGGGATAAACAATTGTCACTTTTCACGCAAGCAGGGGGCTTTATTCAAATTGGCTGGAACATTGAGCAAGGCAGTTTTCCGCAGCTCAGAAAACAAGCGTTTACGCCGTTTATTAAACAGCTTACTGAAGCGTTTCCTGAGTTAGCTGAAATAGTAATTCACCATATTCAATCGTGGCAAGATTTTGTTTTGCTCGATGTGTTTAGTAGTCATTGTGACTGCTGGGGAACAGACGGACTTGTGTTGTTAGGGGATGCGGTTCACACGATGACACCTACTGGAGCATTTGGCTTAAATAGTGCGCTAAAGGATGCAGATTGTCTTGCGTCGCTGTTAACGAAAGAGACGATTGCACAATTTAACGTACAAGATTTTCAACAAATGCGAGAGCTAGCCGTTGAGGAAGTGTTGGCGAAGCAAATTGAAAAAGAACAAACCTTTGCATCGAACTTTGTAGACTGGGCCTCTTGAAAGGAAGAAAATAGATGAAATTTGGTTTTGATATAGATGATACACTCATAGATTTACGCGCATATGCTTTCGCGCTTTATAATAAAAAACTAGGGAAAAATATTACAATAGATGCCTTTCAAGCATTGCAAAGAGTTGAAATTCATGAGCTTTTTGGGTTAACAGATACAGAAGGTTCAGCGATGTGGAATAGTTCATTAGAAGAAATCTATTTTATGGATTGTCCTATTTTTGAGCAAGCACTTGAAACGCTTCAAACACTGAATCAGCAGGGACATGACATTTATTATATTACGTCACGTCCAAAACAGTATTGTGCGCAATCGCAGCAATGGATGAGAGCACAAGGCTTCCCTATCAAAGAGGGACATTTTTTCTGCGGTATGCAAGATGCTGAGAAAGTAGCCATTATCAAAAATCTTGCTTTAGATGTTTATGTAGATGATAAACCAGCTGTGCTTGAAACACTGCAAGATATTGAGACGAAAGTGATTCTAAAAAATCAATCCTACAATGAGCATGTGACACTGCCACGTTTGCATCATTGGCACGAATTTGACAATATTATTAAAGTATAAAGGATTGGTGCAACGAAATTCTCGTTGTACCAATCCTTTTTTAATACAGTTGCTTTTCAATTTCCTCTGCGACGTGTTGAATGGTTTCAATTAATTGATATTCATCATAATCACTGTATCGTACTTCTGGAATGACAAGCGTCACCGATGCGATGATTTGATGTGAAGCACTTAAAATCGGTGCTGATACAGAACATGCCCCGCGTACACGCTCGCTACTACTTTTTGCAAAACGCTGAGATCGGATTTGCTGTAATTCCTCCAACAGCAGCTCTTTTGAAAGAATTGTCCTATCCGTGATGGGTTCAAGAGATATATGTTCTACATATTCTTCAACATTTGGCATAAATGCGAGCAATGTTTTAGATGATGCACCAGCATAAAGAGGGGAGGTATCACCAACATACATTTTCGTTGAAAGCGGATATGTTGAATCATAGTTTAAAATACAGCGTCTTTCCAATCCATCGATAATATTCATGGAAACACTTTCACCCATGTCTTCGTTTAGCTTTTTTAAAAGGGGTTCTGCAACAATAATTAGACTAGATTCCTGTTTTACTAAATTTCCTAAATATAATAGTGAATGACCTAATTGATAGCGTTTTGTACGCTCATCTTTATGAAGAAATCCCTCGTACACAAAGGTAGAAACAAAACGCTGCAAACTGGAAATACTAATTCCTGTCTTTTTACTTAACTCTGTTAAAGAAAGAGTTGGCTCTTCTTTCGTAAAAGCTTTTAACACTTTAATCGCTTTATGGAGCGACGACATTGTATAGTTTTTTTCGAAAGTCTCCTGATTCATCTCGTCACCTACTTATATGAAAATTACTTCTATTATAGCGTAATTTTATTTTCGTAGAGAGGACTTTTGGAACTCACTTGTATGTTCCCCAAGTATCGGAGGAGCAAATTTATACTGAATGTTTAAATTTGAGAATTTTAATGGATTTTTGACGAATTTCAATTTGCCGTATTGTTCATGCTCTATTTCACCAATCATGTCACGTGCAATAAATTGCGGTTGTTCAAGTGCTTCTGCAATCGTATTTACACGACCACCTGGAATCTTATATTGCTGTAATAACGCAATCCATTCTTTACGCGTTTTTGTCATTGTAATGTCGGTAATCAATTTAACAAGTTCAGCTTCATTTTGCTTACGCATCGTATTTGATATAAAGCGTGCATCATTTGCCCATTCTTCACGTTCAATCATGACGCAAAATTTTAGAAACTGTCCGTCTGTGCCAACACAAATCATTAAAGGACCATCCGCGCAGTTAAATACTTGGTAAGGTGCTACATTATTATGACGGTTACCTAGACGCTCCGAAGCAAAGCCTGTATTTAAAAAAGCACTTGCCACATTTGCTAAGCTACACATCTGAACATCCAATAAAGCTAAATCGATAAATTGTCCTTCACCTGTTAGATCTCGCATCCGCAGAGCGGCTAAAATACCAATGACAACATAATGAGAAGTTAAAATATCTGCAATCGGGACACCAACTCTTGTGGCTTCACCTTCAGTTGCTCCTGTCACATGCATTAATCCACTCATGGCTTGAATAACTGGATCAAAGCCTGGCTCGTAAGCGAGGGGGCCAGTTTGACCGAAGCCAGTTACCGCACAATAAATGATCCTCGGATTCACTTTTTTAAGCTCCTCATAGCTTAACCCCATTCGCGCCATATCTCCTGTTTTAAAGTTTTCGAGTATGATATCTGCATCTTTGACAAGCTCTTTAAACTTCTCCCTGTCTTCGTGTGTTTTTAAATCGATTGTAATTGATTTTTTATTGCGATTGGCACATAAATAATACGTGCTTTGATCGTTTAAAAATGGGCCCCAGTCACGCATACTATCTGAGCCGTTGGGATGTTCAACGCGTATTACTTCTGCTCCTAAATCTGCCAGCATCATCGAGCCTGCAGGAGCAGCATAGACACGTGATAAATCTAACACTCGAATATTATCAAGAGGTTGCATCGTTTTTCCTCCTCTGACCATCATTTACCCATACTAACGGGCGCTAAGACTCCTATTTCAAAACAAAGAGTAAGCAGGAAGTTTTATGTGAGATTAAGCATTCGTGAGTATCAGATAAAAGAATATATTTAAATTTCATCACACATTCGTGCCTAAACTATTAATCAGTGAGCGAGGAGGCAGACTAAGAACGTTACGTCCTGTCTTCATGTCTGCACTAGCACGATTTGTGCAACGCCCCTCACTGAATAAGTTCAATTATAAATAGGCTTGCGTTTTTCTACGACTGCACTTACACCTTCTTTAAAGTCATCGAGCTCTGTTACAATGGCCATTTGTGATGAAATATAGTCAAGAGAAGTACGCAAATCCATCTTTTGACTTTGATATACTGCGCGTTTAATGAATTGTAATGTAGTGGTTGGCCGACTCGCTAATTCTTTAGCATAATTTAATGTGTATTCCTCGAGCTCATGGTCTTCCACAACAAATGTTACAACACCTTTGTCTTTTGCTTCATCAGCAGTTAATACACGAGCTGTCCAGAACATATCCAATGCTTGGTCGAGACCTATTAGTTTCGGTAAATAATAAGCGCCGCCATCTCCTGGTACAATCGCTACGTTTATATAGCTTTCTGAAATCTTTGTTGATTTCGCAGTAATACGAATATCACACATTAATGCCATATCCAGACCTGCACCCATTGCGAAGCCATGGACTTGAGCAATGACAGGCTTATCAATTTCTTCAAGCAGAAGAGGAATACGTTGAATCCTTTTCCAGAGCGAATTTTTTCGTGCTAAACCTGTAGAAGAGATGTCGTCTTCACTTTGGAAAAATCCTTCACCAGCTTGCATCGCCTTAATATCGCCACCTGCACAAAATGATTTTCCGTTGCCTTTCACGATTACGACACGAATATTATCCGAATCACGGACCGTTTCAAGTGCTTTAATCCACTCCGTAATCATTTCTTCGCTGAAGGCGTTATATGCTTCAGGTCGATTTAACGTAATCGTTGCAATATGATCTTTCACTTCAAATAGTAAATCAGCCATTAAAAATCACTCCTTCTATTGTCATTGGTATTTTTGTTTCAGTTAAGTACGCCCATAGGCTATCACCACTATTTTCTAATAGTTGTGTTGAGACAAAATCAGTCCAATACGAGATCTTAGTTCCTTCATCACGCCATGACCATAATCTGCGCGTATATTGGTGCAGGCTATGCTCGTGAGTTGTACCAATTGCAGCATGTACTTGATGAGAAATCGTCGACACAGCTTGAATAACTTCTTCAAAACGAATGCGTGCGTAGGCCACTTCACTATTGTGACTATGCGTCAGAAGGGCATCGGTGACGTTATTAAATGCAGCTAAAGCGACAGTTGTTTCACCTGCCAAGTTCACAATATGCTGCTGAACAAGCTGGAAGCGGTGAATTGGACGTCCAAATTGTTCACGTTCTTTCGTATATTGAACCGTTAAGTCATTTATTTTTTCGATGGCACCCGTCATCCGTGCTAATTGAAAGGCAGTTTCGAGTATTGTTATAGCGCGAATTTCATCAAGAGATAATACAGCAGAAACTTGTGAAACTGCAGCGTTATGAAACTTCACTGTATCACGTGGTTCGTTCGCTAAGTTCGTACTCTGCGTAATTTCAGCATGGCTCAAATCTATTTCTACTAAATGCGTGCCTTCTGCACTAATGGCAAGTGTCACTAAGTGTTTTGTATGACGCGCCCAATGGATATGAATCGCTTCGCCTGTTAGTTTGGCGTTCTCTAGCGTATAGGCTTGGTCCGTAGAAAGCATATGCGTCGCCAGATCACTGACTACCTGTAAGTTTGTATATGCTAATAAATAGTTTGCTAATGTTGTCTCAGTAAATGGAATCGGAGCAGCATATTTCCCTGTTAATCGAACGATATTTAGTAGATCTTCCAAATCGCCTCCTGCACCGCCGTGTTCTTCAGAAATAGCTACAACGTTCATACCGTTTTCCTTAAATAAATGCCACACTTTTGGTGCCCATTTGCCTTGCTCTACGGTATCGACTAAATCTTTATCTACATTTTCTTTTAACATACGTTCTACAACATCTACAATCATGTCTTTCATGTCACTCATTGTGCTACAACCCCTTTCGCCACTACGCCATAGAGTACTTCTGAAGTTCCTCCACGAATTGTGAAACCTGGTGCATGTAAAATGGACTCTGCCATAAAGCGATCAATTTTACGCTGAGCGTCAAGTGTTGGATAGGTTTGCACTAATAGGCGTGTAAGTTCAGGAATGCTTTGTTCAAATTTGGTTCCAAGCGCTTTTACAAGGGCAGCAGAAATTGACACATTATCACCTTCACCAGATTCTAAAAGCTGTGCCACACCAATAGAAAGGTTACGCAAGCCCCATAGACGTGCCACAATTTTAGAGGCCTGCTTTAATCCTTCTGTATTGTTTTGGCGTTTTAATTCTTGAATAAGTTCGTCGAGTAATGGGAAGGTACTTAAAATACGTTCTGGACCACTGCGCTCAAAGGCGAGCTCTGCTAATCCTTGAGCCCAACCATTACCGATTTCACCCACAAGCATGTTGTCAGGTACAAAGACATTTTCAAAGAACACTTCATTGTAATGATGTTCACCCGTTAAAAATTTAATTGGTACAACGGTTATACCCTCTGCATGTAAATCGACTATGAGTTGACTAAGCCCTGCGTGTTTTTGTTTGCCATCAAAAGGACTCGTTCGCACTAAAGTGACCATATAATGACAAAGATGTGCGTTACTCGTCCAAATTTTTTGGCCATTTACAATCCAACCGCCTTCTACTTTTTCAGCGCGTGTACTTACAGATGCTAAGTCAGAGCCACTATTTGGTTCACTTAAACCAATCCCAAAGTAGCATTCTCCTTTCATAATTTGTGGTAAGAAAAATTGACGTTGTTCTTCAGTCCCGTAACGTAAAAGTAGGGGACCAGTTTGACGATCGGCGAACCAATGCGCAGCAACAGGCGCGCCAATAGCTAAAAACTCCTCAGTTAGAATGTATCGATCAATTGTACTTCGCGCTTGACCGCCATATTTTTTGGGCCAAGTTATACCAATCCATCCTTTTTGGGCAATTGATTTGGAAAATTCAGAATCAGCCCCACTCAACCAAGAATCACATTTCGGCACGAAGGATCCTTTTTTTAATTCTTCATGAAGAAATGCTCGAACTTCTAAACGAAATTGTTCCTGCTCTTCTGTAAATTGCACAGTTGGTAAATGAAACATTTTACGACTCCTCCTTTTACCGTATTGTAATAACTGTTACATTATATGTGTATTTTATGCGGCGTTATGTGAATAAGTCAACTGTTTTTTAGAATAATTAGAAAATTCTACAATTATATTTTATTTATTTTTGAAAAATATGATTCTAAGTGGAAGGGAAGTAGTAACTGTTATTTTGCAAGGGTAGAATTCAGAAGTCTGAAATAAAATTCGTTTGAAAAACAACAGTGAAAAACATTCGATTTACGAAAAAATGGAAAGTAACAGAATAAACATGTTACTATGTAGAAAATTCTGTTTCGGGGGTGTGTGGTATGCAAATGACTATCAAAACTTCGCAAAAGGTCACACAAGTATTATCTGCACAACTTGTGCAACATTTAGAAATACTGCAGTATTCGGCTAATGAGCTAGAACAATATATTTATGAAAAAGCCAATGAAAATCCACTGTTAGTTGTAACTGACGCAGAAGCAAAAAGACAATATGAGGAAATCATGCAGTTAGCTAGCTGTTCCTCTAACACCTTTTCTTTGCCGTATGATGTATCAAGAAATGCCCAATTTAACATCATTGAGATGAAGCTTGCTGAAAAAGAAAGCTATGAGCAGTTTTTGCTCGAACAAGTGCCTATGCACAAAAACCTATCGTCTGTTGATTTGAGAATTTTAAAGTTTTTAATTCAATCCTTAGATGACCGTTTATTTTTAGATGTAGAGTTAGAGATTGTAGCTCAAAGATATAAAACAACTTTATCGCATGTAGAAGCAATATTGGATTTACTTCAAACTTTTGAGCCAGTTGGAGTAGGCGCACGAAGTTATAAAGAATACTTACTCATTCAATTGGACAATGACCAGTTTGCCCCTATAATAGCTTCACAATTTATAAGTTCAGATCTAGAGTTAGTAGCAGCGCAGGCGTTTAAACAGTTAAGCAAAAAATACAATATAACTCTGCAAGAAGTGAAAAAAACTGTTCACTATATAAAAAAATTAAAGCCGATAATTGTAGGCGATAAATTGGAAACGATTCCATACGTCAATCCAGATATAGAAGTAAAGAAAATAGAGGAAGAATGGATTATCAAATTGAATCGGCACTATTTACCTTCCGTTTCGATTGATGAGAGTTACGTAACTTTACTTAAAAATGATTTGAATTATAAAACCTACTACCGGGATTCAATAAAAGACGCACTCGCGTTACTGCAAGGAATTGAACAGCGAGATAAAACACTTTATGAATTAGCAAGATGGTTTGTTCAACTACAGGAGGATTTTTTTATAGACGGTCTAGAAGCAATAAAGCCTATGCGTTTAAAAGATGTAGCAGGAGTATTAGGTGTTCATGAGTCGACGATTAGTCGAGCAATTCGAGGGAAGTATATACAAGCACCACATGGCATTTATGCATTACAATCCTTGTTTACAAAAGGTCTCATGAATACTTCCGGAAAAATGGATTCTATTATGTATATTAAGAGACGGCTAAAACAACTTATTGAGAGAGAAGACAAACAAAACCCATTAGCTGATCAACAAATTACAAATATATTATGTACAGAAGGTATACAAATTTCCAGACGTACAGTGGCGAAGTATAGAGAGGAAATGAATATTATGAGCTCATTTAATCGAGCTTATGGATAATATGATGTAAATAAAATAACAATGATGCGATTTCACATCAAAAATTCGGATTTACCATAGAATCTATCATCAAATTATCCTAATTTACTATTTTCAAATCAAATACACTAGAGATGTAGGATCGTTTCCTCATCTTTTATCTTCATACAGCAAATGTTTTTTGTATCGAAAGCGTAGCGGCAGATACAGAAGGCTCTCACCTCTGAAGCTGGTGAGATGAAAACCGATGTGGTTCCTTTTCAGTGGGTGTCCCAACACCTGTTGCTGTCGCTACGCTTTCGCACATCAAACACCTACTGAAATAGAGGAACTCAGTCTAAGAATGCACGTCCTGTGGCAATTTATCTGTATGACAGCGACACACGACTGAGTGACCAACATCAGGTTGGCCTAAAGCCTCCGGTGGATGTCACGGATTTTGAAAGGAATGAATTTAGGACGTTAGCCTAAGTTCGTCGCATCCATGCGACAACGGCTAACTGATCTGCATCGTGCAGGCAAGGTACAATTCAAAATCCGGATGCAATTACGCCGAGGCGTAATTGATGAAATTATTTAGTTTATTTTTTGTGATAAGAGGATTTTGGCATCAGAATTGCTCATTAAACAGAAGACATTGAATTAGAGAGAAGGTGCTAGTAAATGTCTACATAAAAACACTAAGGGGTGGTTTAATGGGAACTTTGCAAAAATCACTAAGGACGCGACATATTACGATGATTTCTATAGGTGGGGTAATTGGCACAGGGTTATTCGTTGGTACTGGAAAAAATATTTTAAGTACAGGTCCTGCAGCAGTTGTCTCTTATGCGATTGCATGTTTACTCATTGTCTTAGTCATGCAGATGGTTGGTGAAATGGCAGCTGGAGAAATAGTATTAGGAAAGAAGTATGGGGGTTCGGTAGAGTTAGGTTCATTTGCTTCATATGCAGGGAAGTATATTGGTCCATGGGCAGGTTTTACAGTTGGTTGGCTATATTGGGCAAGCTGGGTATTTATTGTAGGATTAGAAGCTGCGTTAATTGGAGGCATGTTGCATAACTGGTTTCCAATTATACCGATATGGGTGGGTAGTATAGGTGTCACATTATTAATGACAATCATTAATATATATTCCGTAAAATCATTTGGTGAATTTGAATACTGGTTATCTTTCATTAAAGTTACGGCTATACTCGTATTCTTAGTTGTTGGAACAGCGATGATATTCGGCATATGGCCAAATTATGAGCCAAAAGGACTTGATATTTTAACTGGATACGGTGGCTTTGCACCAAACGGTATTGTACCGATTCTAACTGCGATTGTATTCGTGATTTTCTCCATATGTGGTGCTGAGGTTGCAGCTATTGCAGCGGCAGAATCTGATAATCCTGCGAAAAATATTGTTCGTGCCATTCGAAATGTCGTATTCCGTTTAGGTTTATTTTTCGTGGGTTCAGTAGCAATTATGATTATGATAGTACCATGGAATGATTCAAAATTGTTGGCAGCGCCTTATGCAAATATTTTAACAATAGCTGGGCTTCCGATTGCTGCTCAAATTATTCAAGTGGTTATTTTCATTTCATTAATCTCTGTATTAAATTCAGCACTTTACACGAGTTCGCGTATGTTACTTGAAATGTCGCGTCAAGGCAATGCGCCGAAAATCTTTTCACACATTAAAAATCGTCGCGGTGCACCTGTACCAGCTATTATCGGTAGTACAGTTGTAGCGTACATTTGTGCGATGCTATACTTCATTTCTCCTGAAGTCATCTTCTATTTTTTAGGTAACTGCGTTGGGGGATTAATGATTGTTGTGTATATTTTCATAGCGATTTCGCAAATTCGATTCCGGCGTTATTATGATAAAGTTTCGGGCGAGCGATTATCGATTAAAATGTGGTTATTTCCATATCTATCATATGTCACAATCGGTATTTTAACAGTCGTCTATTTATGCCAAATGATCATTGAATCTTTACGCCCTCAATTCTACTTAAGCTCATTCGTGTTGATTGGTTCTATTGTGCTGTTCTTTATTATGCGGAAAGCCTCTTCAAGACGACCAGTGGAACAAATAGAGGAAAAATTAATTTCAGAGTAGAATATTACTTGAAGATGAATCCCCTTAGATTTCTTTATCTAAGGGGATTCAAGTTTGGGGAGGATGTGGTCTATATGTCGATAACAGAACTTCATAATGCGGAACATTTTTTTATTATGAAAAACCATGAAGTGATTGTAAAAAGTGAAATCCAAATAGAGCTCCTTGAAAAAATACTAAAAGAATATTGTAAAGGAAAAGCAAGATTTGAGGCAGAAGGCCATTTTGTTCATGTAATAGAAACGTCGAATGGCAATTTATTTAATGTAAGGTCATTGAAGCAGTTTAGCGATATTGATTTTATGAATCCTCTTTCAAATAAAGTATTAAATTCCATTTCAGATGGCATTACGATTTGTGACTGCAATGGCAAAATATTATTTCAAAATGATATTGATATTGAAATTGTCGGCATGAATCTAATGGGAAGATACGCAAAGGACGTAATAGACGAAGGGTTAATGAGTGATTCCATATCGATGAAAGTAATCGAATCAAAAGAAAAAGTAACAATTTTGCAAACGTTCATTAACGGAAAATGCTTTTTAGTTTCAGGCAAGCCAATTTTTGATGAAGACGGTGAGTTGCAATACGTTGTAGCAATTACACGTGATATGACACAGCTAAAATTGTTAGAACAAGAAGTAGAAAAATTAGAAGTACAAAATGAAAATTTTAAAAATAAATTACACGTTTTACAAAATAAAGAATCAAGAAAAAGTAGTTTAATTACAGTATCTCCTGCCATGATGCAAGTTGTAAAGCGTGTTATGAGGGTTGCAGAAGTAGATTCTACCGTGTTAATCGGAGGTGAATCGGGTGTTGGTAAAGAAGAAATCACAAAGCTCATTCACGCTTATAGTAGGCGTAGCCATAAGCAAATATTAACGATTAACTGTAGCGCCATACCTGAAACATTATTAGAATCGGAGCTTTTTGGCTATGAGGCAGGGTCATTTACAGGGGCAATCAAAGGAGGTAAAGCTGGATTATTTGAAATTGCATCAGGGGGCACAGTGTTTTTAGATGAAATTGGTGAAATGCCTTTGCTGCTACAGGCGAAATTATTACGTGTGCTTCAAGAATCTGAAGTTCAGCGTATTGGCAGTGGAAAGCCTATTCCTATTGATGTACGCATAATTGCAGCGACAAATCGAAAATTACAGGAAATGGTTAGGGAAGGTGGTTTCCGTGAGGATTTATATTATCGTTTAAACATTATCCCGATTGAAGTTCCTCCTTTAAGGCATCGTCGCAAAGATATAATTCCGCTGGTCAATCATTTTTTAGCCTTAATTGGAGAAAAGTATGGAATCCATCGGACGATTGAGGCATCAGTTATGAACATATTAGAGGGGTATGATTGGCCAGGGAATGTCCGGCAGCTCAAAAATATGGTGGAACGAATTTGCTTATTAGCAACCCAACCAGAAATAACGGCAAACACTGTACAACAAGAGTTAGATAGTAACCTCATTATTGTGCGAGATACAGAAAATACAGCACAACCGCAAAATAGTCAAGTGAATGTTGCAACTAAGCTGTTTACTGGCACATTAAAGGAGCAAGTGGCTGCGTTTGAAAAGCAAATGATAAAGCAAGCATTATCTGAACATCCAAGCATACGACAAGCAGCAATAGCACTCGGCTGCGATCAATCTACATTAGTGCGTAAAATACAGAAATTTCAATTAACTCGTCGTGTTTCCTATAAAGATTAACGATGCGTTTTTACATCAAATTTGTATTTATGCATTAAAGATTGCAATACAACAATGATTTCGCATATTGTATTGCAACGGACATGAAAAGAACAACAATGATTTACAATAAAATATATAAAATCATCTATTGAAACATTTAGGGTGACAGAAGGGGCATTTTCTAAAAGAAAATTGCCTCTTTTTTTTGAGGTTGGCATGGGAATTGCTGTTATATAAGTGTATGAAAAAATAGGGGAAAAGAGGTTGGGATTTATGACAATTCAACTAAAAGAAGAGTTAAAGGCATTAGATCAGAAGCATTTCCTTCATCCAACTACGTCCATTGAACAACAACAAGCACAAGGACCTGCGGCCATTTTCACAGAAGGGAAAGGTATTTATTTGAAAGACATGGAAGGCAATACCTACATTGATGGGATGTCTTCTTTATGGAATGTAAACGTCGGGCATGGCCGTGAAGAAATTGCTGAAGTTGCGAAGGAACAAATGGCTACATTAGCATTTAGTTCTTGCTTTGCTACATTTAGTAATGAACCAGCCATTCGTTTAGCTTCTAAAATTGCTTCGTTAGCTCCTGGGGATTTAACTACGGTATTTTTCACTTCAGGTGGTTCGGAATCGAACGATACAGCGATTAAATTAGCGCGCCATTACTGGTTACTAAAGGGACAGCCAGAACGTCAAAAAATTATTTCTCGTACCCAGTCATATCATGGTGTCGCAATGGGGGCTACAAATGCAACAGGTTTACAGGCTTTCCGCGATTTTACGAATTCACATGCACCTGATTTTCACTATGTATACAATCAGTCTGTGCGTCATTTACGTGAAACGATTGAAGCACTAGGGCCCGAAACTGTTGCCGCATTTATTTCTGAGCCTGTACAAGGTGCCGGAGGCGTTAATATTCCGCAAAAAGATTACTTTAAAGAAGTGCGAAAAATTTGTGATGAGTACGGTATTTTATTCATTGCAGATGAAGTCATTACAGGCTTCGGTCGTACGGGTAAACTTTTTGGTATGGAGCATTACGGTGTAGTACCGGATATGATGTCATTTGCTAAAGGTGTTTCTAGCGGTTATGCGCAGCTTGGAGGCGTGGTGATTTCCGAAAAAATCCATCAAGATTATTGTGAACTTTCCAAAGGCACATTAATGCACGGTTATACGTACAGCGGCCATGCACTCGCTTGTCAAGTTGGTCTTAAAAATATTGAAATACTTGAACGTGAAAAGCTTGTAGAAAACGCAGCACACATGGGTGAAGCCATGTTAGAAGGGTTCAAAGCACTTCAAGAAAAATACAGCTTTATCGGACGCGTTCGTACTATTGGATTACTTGGAGCAATTGAATTAGTAAAAAGCCGTGAGACCGGCGAGCTTTTCCAGTCATACTTGAGCCCGATTTTCGTACAAGAAACAATGAAACGAGGATTAATCTTACGAACGGTTACGTACGATCAAGATACAGTTGTCTTCTCGCCTCCCTTGATATTATCGAAAGCAGAATTAGACGAAATGTTACGTATTTTAGATGAGACATTCGAATATGTACGTAAAACGATCGTTGAGAAAGAAGGGTAAGCGATGACTATTGGGATTCTAAAAGAAATAAAGAATAATGAAAATTGTGTAGGGATGAATCAGGAGGAGTTTTTGAGCTGCTGAAAAATGGTCATTTAGTAGACAGTGGAAAAGAGTGCCGGATTAGGTAGTGGATTTACAGACTAGGCGTACACGAAGGTAGGTGCAGAGATTGTTGCTACTGCGAAAGAAGCATGGATGTAGACATGGTCATCAAAGTGAAAGAGCCATTACCTCAAGAATATAAAAACTTTAAGAAAGATTTAATCCTGTTTACTTATTTACATTTAGCAGTAGCACCTACTTTAACGAAGCAGCTGGTTGAAAAAGAAGTCATAGCGATTGCCTATGAGACGGTGCAGTTACAAAATGGTGCATTACCATTATTAACGCCAATGAGTGAAGTTGCTGGACGTATGGCTGTCCAGCTTGGAGCACATTTTCTAGGAAAGCATGAAGGTGGAAAAGGTGTGTCACTTGGAGGTGTTCCAGGTGTTTCACCTGCCAAAGTAGTGATCATTGGTGGAGGAGTTGTTGGTACGAATGCACCGAAAGCATGTATGCGGTAGCGAATATCCCAGGAGCGGTAGCAAGAACATCTACGATTGCGCTAACAAAGGTGACGTTACCGTATTCGTTACAAATTGCTAATAAAGATTATGAAAAGGCCATGATTGAAAACACAGCATTAGCAGAAGGTGTGAATTCAATAAACGATAAAATAACTTATGAAGCTGTAGCGAATGCCCATAATATTTTGTATACACCGTTAAACGATGTGTAACAAACAGTCGTAATTTAAGGAGGGAATTTATGACAACCATCATTCGAGAAATGCGAGAACAATTTAATCCAGCAAAACCGTCTGAATGCATTGGTCAGATTGAGCTTTCAACACCGGATGAAACGAAGGCAGTTGTTGCTGGGGCTCAGAAAGCATTTGAAGGTTGGAGAAATACATCATCAATTGCACGTGGTGAAATTTTACGCGTGACGGCGGACTTACTTGAACAAAATAGCGAGAAAGTGGCTGAAATGGCTTCACGTGAGATGGGTAAAACGAAAGGTGAAATGCTTGGTGAAGTGAAACGTGGTGCTTCTATTTTGCGGTATTTTGCTCAAGAAGGAATGCGTGCAACAGGTGAAGTATTACCTTCTACCAGTGAAGCGAAAGTATTGTACACAAAACGTGTGCCGCTTGGTGTTGTGGCGGCTATTACACCGTGGAATTTCCCTGTGGCCATTCCTTTGTGGAAAATTGCCCCAGCATTAGTGTATGGTAATACAGTTGTTTGGAAGCCCTCTATTGAAGCCGCTTTAACAGGGAAGTTAATAGGTGAACTATTTGAACAGGCAGGTATGCCAAAAAACGTTTTAAATGTTGTGCAAGGGCGAGGTTCAAAAGTAGGGCAAGTTTTACTGGAAGTACCTGAAGTCAGAGCGATTACGTTTACGGGTTCGAATGGCGTTGGACAAAGCATTTTAAACACAGCCGGCCCTACCAATAAAAAAATCCAGCTAGAGCTTGGAGGGAAAAACGCTGCCATTATTTTAGCAGACGCCAATATTAAAAGAGCAGCTAGATTGACGATCGAGGGTGCGATGAAACAAACAGGTCAACGTTGTACGGCAACTAGTCGAGTATATGTCGAGGAAGCTGTTTATGAAGAGACTTTAGAACAACTAATCATGGAAGCAAAAAAAATTAAAGTTGGTGTTACGATGGGACCTGTTTCATCAAAAGGGCAATATGAGGCTATTTTATCAGCGATTGAACAAGCAAAATCTGATGGGGCTGAACTTGTATTAGGTGGATGTCCGACAAAAGACAAATCTGAAGGGTACTATATTGATCCAACGATTTTTACAAATATAACACATGATATGGCGATTGCCCGCGAAGAAATTTTTGGTCCCGTTCTGGCAGTAATGAAGGTAAAAGATTATGAAGAAGCGATTCGATTATCAAACGATTCTGAGTTTGGATTGAGTGCTTCTATTTATACAAATAATATTCAAAAAGCATTTGATTTTATTGAGCGTAGTGAGGTTGGGCTTGTTCAAGTAAATGATGAAACTGGAGGAGCAGAGCCTCAAGCACCATTCGGAGGAATGAAAAACTCAAGTACAGGCGCTCGTGAGCAAGGGCAAGCTGCGAAAGAGTTTTTTACAGTATTTAAGACGATTACAATAGGTACACAAAGTATGTAAAGGGCTTAAAGATTTGCGTAAGTATTATACGGTATAGCATGCACGTGAAATTGTAAGGGCTATCAATTAAAGAATCTTAAGGTTGCTACGAAAGTTAGTAACTTTAAATACGGTTTATCTTATAATAATAGATTGTCATGCGTCATTTAATTACTTCTCGGTGTCACGAACGTCCGGATTTTGAATTGTGCTATGAGAAAGCGTTCTTTAGCTTATTGGTCGTAGCCAGAGAAACTGGCATGGAAAAAGTGTCCATCTGTTAAGGGATGGACACTTTTTTAGATTCAATAAATTGAAACAGCGGGTTTATCGATTACCATCGCTAAAAAATCAAAAAAGTATTATTCCCAGTCCATTATTAAAAATAATAGACTGTAACAAAAATAATTTGTTCATCAACATTGAATTCTTTTTTTGTTATTTAGCTAAATCGATTGAGCTGAAAGAGTGATAAATTTTGCTTACTTTCTCCGTGTAACATAAGGTCAGCTAATACCTCGCCAACCGCGCTACTGAATTTAAAGCCATGTCCTGAAAAGCCCGCTGCAATCACAATATTTTGATGCTCAGGTAAAAAATCAATAATGAAATCCTCATCTGGTGTCATAGCGTATTTGCATGTTTTTCCGAATTTCAATGCACCGTGTTGAGGCATAAAACGATTGATAAAGTTTTGTAAATCTTCGGTATCCTGTTCGTCGTATGGACGAAGTGATTCGTTTGGATTGATAGGCTCACCACCGTCATGTCGGCCAAGTTTTAAACCAGCACCGTTAATGCTTGGAAAGCCATAATAAGCAGAATCTGCAAATTCGAAACAGTAAGCAGGGAATACATCATCACCATAAAGGGTTTCATCAGCTTCAAACCAAGCAAATGTTTTTCGGGTTGGCGTAACAGGTAAGGAGATATCCATTGTTTGTAGTAACTCTGTTGCCCATGCACCTGCTGTTACAATCAGCTGTTTTGCCTCATAAACGCCTTTTTCCGTATGTACACGCACAATATCACCCGCTTCTATTGACTGTACTTTTTCGTTCGGATGGTAGGAAGCACCTGCTGCTAAAGCTAACTTTTTATAGGCGTTAATACAAGCTTCCACACGAAGTACACCAGCAGTAGGCTCAAAACAAGCCACAAAGCTTTCCGGTAACGTTAAGCCAGGCCATTTTTCCATTGCTTCTGCAGCCGAATATTGTTGTAATGGTAAATCGTAAAGATCGGCACTTGTTATGACATTTTGAATAAAAGAATGGCTCATTTCGCCGACATTCATAACCCCTGTTTGGTAAAATAATGTTTCATTTGTTTGTGCTTCTAGTTCACGCCAAAGCGCGCCAGCCCGTTTAACAAAAGGTACATAGCTAGCACCTTCGCCATAAGCAAAACGAATAATTCTTGTTTCACCATGATGGCTACCTTCTTCATGTGGAGGATCAAAGGTATCAATCATTAATACGTTTTTTCCAGCCTTAGCTAAATAATAGCCAGCTGCCATCCCCATTGAACCCGCGCCGATTATAATACTATCATAAATCATCTAAATCCCTACCTTTTTGCTCAAGTATAACAAAGAATTATAGAATAAGACAGAAATTTTAGAATTTCAATCATTCGATGCATGTTGCTTTAGCATACATTAAGGAGGCTGGGAAAAAACTTTAAATTTTAAGAAAGAGGAGCAAAGGTGTTATTAAATTTTTGCTATCTAAAATGAAAAAAATTTAGAAGAGAGCACTAGTTGATGGTAGCGAAGGCCACGACCCCGGAAAGCGTCCGGCGTAGCGGACATCGACGCTTACAGCAAAAAAGTGTTAGATCGACAGCAGTCAATCTAACACTTTTTCTCTTTTGTCCCAGCCTCTTTGGAATAAGCTATTAATTTTAGATAAAACGAGCAATATCTTCTAACGGCAAACGTGATGAACCATATGCTGGTGTTGCAGCTTTACCGATAGCAATCAGGACGACAGGGAAGATATGCGATGGTAGTTCGAATCTTTCAGCAAATTTCACCTTATCAAATCCACCCATTGTCACTGTATCATAGCCTTTTTCTTTTGCAATCAACATGAGTTGCATGGAAATTAGACCTGCATCAAATGTTGCAATGTTCTTTCTAACCTCTAATGGGGCAGATGGGTAAGTATGAAGTGTATTTTGAATCATCAAATTCTTTTGCGCTTCATCCATATGTCCTTCTACTACATTTTGCGTATAAATCTGTTCAACTTGTTTATACATTTCGGCATTACCTAATACAGCAATGACAGCAGATGAAGTTTCAACCTGTGCTTGATTGTTGGCAATTGCACGTAGCTCAGTTTTTGTTGCGTCATCTTGAATCACAAGAAATCTCCATGCTTGAAGATTACTAGAAGAAGGTGCACTTGTAGCTTCTTTTAGGATTTCTTCAAGATCTACTTGGGGGATTTTGAAAGTGGGGTCATAGACACGAACTGATTTTCTTTCTTGCATAATTGTATATAATTTTGAATCCGTTTTAGTTGTTGACATAATTTCCTCCTTAAAACTTACTAATGGTAAGTTGATAATTAGAATCTTACCATTAGTAAGTTTGTCCGTCAAATAAAAAATATTTTTATGTTACAATAGAGGTAAAAGAATTCACAGGCGGGAGGTTATTTTATGACTCAACCGAATTGTTCACATATTTGTAGTAGCTACCACCAAGCGATTGAATTTATAGGGAAACGCTGGATGGGTATGATTATTTATACCTTGTTACCAGGGCCGCAAAGATATTATGAAATTCACGCAGCTATCCCTGGGATTTCTGATCGGTTGTTAACAGAGCGCTTAAATGAGCTTGTAAATGCGGGACTCATCAAAAAAAAATTCATTGATTCCTCCATAAAAAAAGTAGAATATGAGCTGACACCCAATGGCTTAGCGTTTCAAGAAGTCATTCAGTCAATTCAAAAATGGATAGATTTATGTGATTTTGAAAAGACAACAAAGAATTAATAACGAAAAGAGGTTGGGACATAACTTTAAATTTTAAGAAAGAGGAGCAAGGCGTTATTAAATTTTTGCTATCTAAAATGAAGAAAAATTTAGACGTTCTTCTTTTTGAATAAATAAAATTCAGAAGAGAGCACTAGTTGATGGTAGCGAACGCGGCGACTCCTGTAGGATTAGCGTGACGTCTGAGACGACAGGCTCAGGCCACGCCCCCGGAAAGCGTCCGCGGTAGCGGACATCAACGCTTACAGCAAAAAAGTGTTAGATCGACAGCAGTCAATCTAACACTTTTTCTCTTTTGCCCCAGCATCTTATTTTGGAATAATTTAAATTTATTCACCAGAGAACTTTCGATTGTTTATAAACAAGAGTACTTATTCTATTATTGAATATATTTATCGAACTAACGATTTTTGGTAGTTTAACGCCTGTTGAGTCCTTGTACATTCGGTTTAAAAATTTGTATTTTTAATAAAATTAGTAGGAAAGCAAGTAGTGAAAATATAATTCCGACCCAAATTAAATTATGTATGCCGAAATGAGAGATAAACCAACCACTGACAGAAGCCCCAATGGCAATACCTAGATTGGAAAATGAGACAAACAAGCTATTTCCGAATTCGAGAGCTTCACTTGCTTCAGTTGTTAACCATACTTGACTGACAATAAGCCCCCCAGAATGCACAGCCCCCCAAATAAATACGATAACAACCATCGGGATGAAATAAGAACCTACATAATAAGTAAGTAAGTACACTACTGCAAATAACAGAGGGAACATGATAACGGTCTTTGTCATACTTTTGTGTAATAAATTTCCAAATAAAAAATTCCCAAAAATCATGATTGTACCAAAGACCATCAACATGATGCTAATCCAAGATCCGTTCATATTAGTCACTTGACTTAAATATTCAGCAAAATAACTGTACACAGAAAACATTGCTGCAAAGATAAAAATAACGGTCACGATATTTAGCCATAATTGTGGTTTACGTAATATGCCAAGCTGCTTGCCATAAGATAATTTTTCAGTAACAGGCATAGAGGGGAGCCAAGCGAGTATGCCAATAAAAGCAATGGCACTAACAACAGCTCCAAATAGAAATCCTGCTTCTAATGAAATCTTTTCCGCTAGATAAGAAGTCACTGGGACACCAAAAGCAAAGCCGACCGTTATACCAGAAAAAACTTTGGTCACTGCCTTACTACTTTTTTCAGGAGAGACAAGTTTAGCTGCTGTCACGAGAGCAACTGAAAAAAAGACAGGGTGAAAAATAGCAGGGATGATACGGAACACTAACATTACGTCAAATTTAGTTGTGTAGGCATAAACAATATTAGAAATCGCAAAAAGAAGAACAGCTGTTAACAGAATGACTTTACGGTTAATACCTGAAGCAAGTAAAGTCAGGAATGGACCTGAAATGGCAACAACTAAAGAAAATATGCTTACAAGCAATCCGGCTTGAGAAGTCGTTATATTAAATTTTTCAGAAACCTGTGGTAGAACACCTATAATCCCCATTTCGGTGGTAATAATGCCGAACACGCCTAGCGCTAGAATACTGATAAGTAACGGGTTAATTTTTTTCATGATAAATTTTATCCTCCATTCATATACACATATCTGTAATTGTAGATATATTAAGGTAAAAAAAAGCCTCCCTTCCTTTTATCCCGCATTAACGGTCAGTAATTTATCTGTTCGAAAGCGAAGCGTCAGGTACAAAACGCCCACCTCAAGTTGAAAGATGAGCACAAGTCAAGTGGGTGGTCGAACAACTGACCGTAAAAGCCCGATTGGTTCAACTAGCAATCCGTGGGGATGAAGAAAACCCCCACTGATTGGAGTTTCACTTTATCCCGCATTAACGGTCAGTAATTTATCTGTTCGAAAGCGAAGAGTCAGGTACAAAACGCCCACCTCAAGTTGAAAGATGAGCACAAGTCAAGTGGGTGGTCGAACAACTGACCGTAAAAGCCCGATTGGTTCAACTAGCAATCCGTGGGGATGAAGAAAACCCCCACTGATTGGAGTTTCACTTTATCCCGCATTAACGGTCAGTAATTTATCTGTTCCGAAAGCGAAGCGTCAGGTCAAAACGCCCACCTCAAGTTGAAACCAAGTCAAGTGGGTGGTCGAACAACTGACCGTAAAAGCCCGATTGGTTCAACTAGCAATCCGTGGGGATGAAGAAAACCCCCACTGTTTGAAGTTTCACTTTATCCCGCATTAACGGTCAGTAATTTATCTGTTCGAAAGCGGAGCGTCAGGTACAAGAAGCCCCCTCAAGTGGAAAGATGAGAACGAGTCAAGTGGGTGGTCGAACAACTGCCCGTAAAAGCCCGATTGGTTCAACTAGCAATCCGTGGGGATGAAGAAAACCCCCACGGATTGAAGTTTCACTTTATCCCGCATTAACGGTCAGTAATTTATCTGTTCCGAAAGCGAAGCGTCAGGTACAAAACGCCCACCTCAAGTTGAAAGATGAGCACAAGTCAAGTGGGTGGTCGAACAACTGCCCGTAAAAGCCCGATTGGTTCAACTAGCAATCCGTGGGGATGAAGAAAACCCCCACGGATTGAAGTTTCACTTTATAGTTTCTTTTTGATGTACTCTGAAAATTCTTGTATTGTTTTTTCGTTACGGCGATAGTACGTCCACTTACCAATTCGCTCAGATTCCAACAAACCAGCTTTTTGCATAGTCAACAAATAACCGGAAATTACAGACTGGGCAAGTCCTGCTTTCGCTTGAATATCACCTACGCATACACCAACTTTAAAATTAATGTTTTGTGCTAAATACGGTTTTTCATCAAAGTATTCACTAGGATCTTTTAACCATAACATTATTTGGCTCCGAGTTTCGTTAGACAAAGCTTTATAAATCAATAAAGGTTCCATGTACATCATTATATCTAATTTTCTAGATTTGTAAATATAAAAAGGGAATACAAAGAGGAAATAGATGGTTCATCTGCGGAAAGCGAGTGAAGTTTTCCGGACTTGTATGTTCTTACTGGACTAGTTTGTATGCAGTATAAAACCTCTGCGAAAGTTAATTTTAAGCAGAGGTTTACATTTTTAATTATTTAACACGCGGTAATATTTTGTTCAACAATATGGCTATGATGGCAGCTGTCGCTACTGGCGAGCTGAATAAATATTGCACAGTAGTTGGTAAAGAATATAAGAAATCGTCAGGTAGCAATGTTAAGGCTAATGTTAAAATCATAGGGACAGCGATTACATACATTTCCTTTTCACCAATGTTCTCGTTTTTCATGACTTGTAAACCGCTAATTGCAATAATGCCACATACGATGACGAATATACCGCCGATTACTGCTGCTGGAATGGCAGAAATTAAAGCTGCCAATTTTCCTGAAAAGCCAAACAATATAAACCAAGCACCCGCAGCAACAAAGACACGACGGCTGGCAATACCTGTGATAGAAGTAACACCTGCATTCGTTGAGTAGCCAGTTACAGGAGTTGAGCCTAATAACGAAGCGATGAAACAGCCAATACCTTCTCCAATAACACCCGATTAATTTGTTGATCTGTTAATGGTTTGTCAATTAAATGTAGTCTGAAATAGTATTTATGAAATGGCTTTATTGATGAAGTCAATAAAGTTATTGAAAGTTGAAGGTGTATTATGTTCGTTTTTTCTTGTGCACAGGTAAATGGGGCGTTGAATATCCATACCTTTTACATATACTCGAGCAATCTGTTTAAGCTCCATAAAACCTGAAGCGGCTATGGAAGGTGCAAGCATTGCGCCATAACCAGCTGCAATTGCATGAATGGATTCGTTGATGCCATCTAGTTGCAGACCAACTCTTGGTGGAGGTGTTTTATGAATTTTACATAACGCGTTTAAGAATTCTTTCGTGGAACTTCCATCCTCTCTTGAAACAAATGGTTCTTGCATTAATTCGGCTAATGTGACTTGCTGATCAGCAAATGCATGTCCATCAGGCACGATAAACCAATAATCTAAATTCATCAGAAATTTGTAATCGACATCTGGATGGTGGCCATCTTCTTTCACGATAAAGGCCATGTCGGCTTTATAATGGAGTAACTCTTCAATGACTTGCTGTGAATTAGCAGTTTTCAAATGGATATTTGTAGCAGGGTTAGCTTGCTTATAAGTCGCTAACCATTTGGGTAATAAAAAATGCGATGGCACATGTGTTGAAGCAATTTGTAATTCCTCGATACCCATGTTTTTAAGCTGTTCAAGCTTGTTTTCAATATCCATTTCTAAATCAAATAGTCGCTGAGCCTGCATAAATAAAAATTCTCCATTTTGGGTTAAGGTAATCCCTCTTCCTTTCGATTCGAGAAGTGTCAATCCTACTTCTTTTTCTAAATTACGGATTTGTATCGTGACAGCAGGCTGACTAATCATTAGTGCTTGAGCAGCCTTTGATACGCTTTTGAGTTCTGCTACTTTTGTGAATAATCGGAGTGCATGTAAATTCATAATATCTCTCCTAATATAAAAAAAATTTATAGTTTTATATAAATTATATATTAGATTTATTAATTTACACTAAGTATCCTTTTAGTAACAGCAAAATAGTAGGAGGGGACTAAGTTGAATCGTCAGTACATAGGAATTTTATTTGGCGGGGTGTTATTACTAGTTGTCGCGATGGGCATAAGTCGTTTTGCTTTCACGCCGATTCTACCGTTTATGCGCCATGATGTAGGTTTTTCATTTGAAGTGGCAGGGTTTTTAGCATCCAGTAATTATATTGGCTATTTTATTGGCGCCTTATGGGCTGGATTCATGTATCGACAAAGAAAGAATATTTTACTGTTGAGTGTCGTCTTGAATGTGCTTTCCATTGTACTAATGGGGATGATTGAAATATACATGGTATGGCTCGTACTGCGTTTGATTGCAGGCATAACAGGGGGCCTTATTTTCGTGTTAACATCAAGCATTATTATGGATTATTTGGCGAAGCAATCGTTAACACGTTGGTCGGGCTATTTATTTAGCGGTATCGGGCTAGGCATTGCGATTTCAGGTTTACTAGTGCCTTTTTTTGAAGCGCGCTTTGCTTGGCAGGGTACTTGGATTGGCTTAGGCATTTTATCTGCTTTATTTTTTATCATTACGTTCGTGCTATGGAGAAGCTTACAAGTTCATGATGGCACGAAAGTCAAGAAATCCTCCGAAACAAAAATGTCGCAAGGTTTTATGCCATGGCTCATTGCTGCATATGGCTTTGAGGGACTTGGCTATATTATCACGGGTACTTTTCTAGTGGATATTATTCACAATATCCCTTCGCTGCAAGCCTATTCTTCCTATAGCTGGGTCATCGTCGGTGTAGCGGCGATTCCTTCAGCTCCTGTTTGGACAGTATTATTAGAGAAGTTTTCAGCAATAAAAATTTTGTATGTGGCTTACATATTACAAGTATTTGGCATCTTGTTACCTGTATTTTCACAAACAGTTTGGAGCGTTTTATTGTCGTCATTTTTGTTTGGTTTAACATTTGTTGGCATCGTGACGTTAACAACTGCTTATGCACGTCAACTATTTCCAACTCAAAGCGGACCGGTTGTTTCATTATTAACAACGTTCTATGCATTTGGACAAATTATCGGACCAATAATCGCTGGCAAGCTGGTCGCAGTATTCAATAGCTATAAAGCAGCACTCATTTTTGCAGGAGCCATTATATTTGTTGCATTGATTGTGATGTTATTTGGAAAATGGGTGACTGGTAAACGTCAGGTTACATTAGAAAATGCAATTGCTGTTGAAACACAATCTAGTCCTTAGTTTCCTAGTGGGAAATTCACATATTTAGAGTAATTTGAAAAGCCAGAATTCCGAATATGGATTTCTGGCTTGAATGTTCTTAAAGATGGCGTGCCTCTATCTACATGATATAAAAAAATAAATTATAAGTCTAGTTCTTTTTTTGTGAATATGAAAAAATAAGCATGTGCACAAGAAATGTAACGTTACAATCAATATAGAAAAGAGGGCGTAGAGTGGAAAAAACAATGACGACTGATGAGGCAATTAAACGTTGGAATCGCCATGCAGAAAGTTTTACGGCAAGCTATGATGAGCATGGTGGCATTCACCGTGAAGTACTATTAAATCCAGCGATTTTTTCATTATTGGACGATGTGAAAGGAAAAAAGCTCTTAGATGCAGGATGTGGAGAGGGCTATCTAAGTAGAATACTTGCTAAAAAAGGAGCTATTATTACTGCTGTTGATTATGCGGAAAAGATGATTGAAATTGCCCAACAAAGGACGGATAGTAATGAGACTATTGAATATAAACAGGGGAATTGTGAGAAGCTCGATTTTTTAACAGATGCACAGTACGATACGATTGTTTCGAATATGGTACTTCAAGATTTGGAAAACTATGAGGCAGCATTAAGCGAGATGTATCGTCTTTTAAAACAGGGTGGTTCTTTTATTTTTTCAATTCTACATCCGTGTTTTATTACACCTAATAGCGGATGGGAGCGAAATGAACAAGTGGATAAACAATATTGGAAGGTCCAGCGCTATTTCTATGAAGGCGTGTATGATCAAAGATTCCCGATAGATTCAGATGACAAGGTTGTATTTTATCATCGGACATTATCAAGCTATTTAAAAGCAATTATCAAAGTAGGTTTTACTGTGGAAGACGTTATTGAACCTATGCCTTCTAAGGAAATGCTAGATAAGTATCCTCAATTCGAAGAGGATTTACACTGTGCGGATTTCATCGTATTCAAATTAAGAAAATAGAGGTAAAATCATATGATTTAAGGAGGGAAGCATATGCGGTTATTCCATGTAAGTGAAGAAAGTGATATTCAAGTGTTTCAGCCCCGTCTACCTACTCGAACGGATTTAGATTTAACGAAAGGACTTGTATGGGCTATAGATGAAAAATGCTTACCTAACTTTTTAACGCCTAGAAATTGTCCGCGTGTTTGCTATCATGTCGGCGCAAATACAACTGAAATCGATAAACGAACATATTTATCCTCAACGTCATGTTCACATGTAGTCGTTATTGAAAACAAATGGCTTGTTAGGATGAAAAATACTACATTATTTTTATATGAATTTGATATCAATCAATTCACATTACAGGATGAAATTGCAGGCTACTATGTAAGCGAAACAACACAAACACCTATTGCCAAATTCGAAGTGATCGATTTATTTCAAGAACTATTTACACGCAATATTGAATTACGTATAGTGGATAACTTGTGGGATATTTATGATGATATTCAAAAAACAACGTTCCATTGGTCTATGTGTAGAATGCATTTTGCCCAGCCAAGGAAATAAATTTGCTGAATTTTTTAGACAGTGCAAGTATTGCAAATCAAGAAGCTGTCCCAAAAAGCAAAAACAATATGCTTTGAAGTAGTCTATGATGCTATACAAAGGAAAAAAACCGCATAGACTCCTGCGAATCCTATACGCGGAAAGCGAAGCGGATTTTTACCATCTAAGAAGAAGGGGGTAATTGTTTGAAGAACTGTTTAGACAGTTCTTTTTTGCTGATTTTTTTGAACTAAGTAGTAAAAGCTGGTTCTATTGGAGTTGTTGTAAACTCTATATTGCACCCAATTAAAGTATTTCTACTAAAATAAACTATTCGTTAACAGAAGAATTGGGCAAGTAAGTATCCAGACCAATATAGTAAGTTTGTGTAACAAGTTGTTGACGGATTTTTGATTTAAAGTATATTAAACGTACTACATAACAAAGGTGCAAGGAAATGAGGTGCATGTATGATTTTAATAAGTGCTTGTTTAGCAGGGTTAAAGGTTCGGTATAATGGGACAGATAGCTTAGATGAAAAAATACAACAGCTTGTGAGGGAAAATGCGGCTGTGACGGTGTGTCCCGAATTAATGGGCGGTTTTACAACACCACGAGAACCCGCTGAAATTATTGGTGGAGATGGTGAAGATGTCCTAGATGGAAAAGCTTGTGTGGTAGAAAAATCCGGTCGAGATGTCACAGAGCTGTACGTAAAAGGTGCCTACATGACATTACAGAAAGCAATTGAAGTAGGTGCCTCCACGGTCATATTAAAAGAGTATAGCCCCTCCTGTGGTAGTGCTGTGATTTATAATGGTGATTTCAGTGGCACAAAATTAGCTGGAGTAGGTGTTACGACGGCCTTACTTAAAAGAAATAATATAACAGTGCTGTCAGAAGAAAATTATACTGATTTTTTGAAAAATCCATAAGTCATATTTGATGTATGCTTGACATGTCTTTAAGAAAATCACGCGTAATGAAACGCGTTGGTATAAGTTTAAGGAGAAAAAATCAAAAGGTTTCGGGACTGCTGGTCATTTCCGAAACCTTTTGTCTTCAATCTAGCTGGTTCGTTCGCGAAAAACGACTGGCTTTTTCCGGACCTGAATATGGTTACTTTCTACAGTCTGAATTGACTATAATTATAGTCTTTTTTCATATTGTCTACTTTATGGCGATATTTTTATGTTTAAAATGTATTGGTCCTACTATTTTTTTGTGACATTTTAATATTCAAATGAATTAGCCGATAAGAATTATGAGTATGTATCATATATTTATGATGCATTTATACCCTGAATTAACAAATACAGATTAATAAACGATGTTATTTTTGGTATTTTTGTTTAATTTAGTGTAAATTCGCATTTGAAAATAATAATATGTATGATTGTAACTAAGGAAAATAAAATCATTTCTAAGAAAGGAGGAAACAAATGAGAAATTTTTTCGAAGACCAGTACATAAATATTGAGCAACAACTAATAAACTTAGTTAGTGAAATTAGTGAATATAAAGGAAAATTGACCGCTTATCAAGAGCAAAGACCTGATATATTCACGAGCCTTGAAAAAGCTATACCCCTACAATACATAAAAAACTATATTTCAGTTTATGAGGATATAAAAGTTTCAAATAAGCGATTAAAAGAACTTATTTTAGATGATATGATACCCCAATCCATTTCGGAAGATGCGATATTTTGTTATTATGAAACTCTGACTCTTGTACATAAAAAATCTTGTACGTTTTCTATTAGTCCAGATACTATACAAGAATTGCATTTTCAATTAATTCATTTCAATACCTCTGACAGTGCAAAATGGCGCCAAAAGCCATTTTCTATCCCAGGAATTCCTGAAAAAGGGATGCACACGATTTTTTATCGACCTCTTCCACCTGAAAATATTCCAATGGCTGTAGAACAATTATGCAACCAGTACAATTTATTAAACCGTAAAAAAGAGATACCTACACTTTTATTGATAGCTCGTTTTATATTGAATCTTTATTGCATAATCCCTTTTAGTCAAGGTAATGGTAGATTAACACTGATGTTAATGCAATTATTATTAGTAAAAAGCGGACATACATTTGTAAAATATGTTTGTTTAGATGAATATATAAAGAAAAGTGAGTCAGAATACTATGAAGCCATATATAAATCATCGGTTAATTGGTACTGTAATGGGCATAATATTAGCTTCTGGTTAAAAAATTTCTTAACTATTATTTTAGAGGCTTATAAAGATCTACATAACAGAGTACTGGATTCTATATGTAGACATACTAAGATAGAGCGAATTCAGAATTTTATTCATAATCAAAAACAACCTTTTACAAAAGAATGCATTCGAAGCATTTATCCAGATATAGCCGAAAGTACAATTAGTAAAGCTTTAACTGATTTGCAAGTAGTAGGTGAAATTAAACTTATTTCAAAAGGGAGAAATGCGCGTTGGATGAAAGTCCAATCTTAAACAGCTTCTCCAGATGTGTCTAAATAAAGGACCCATAAACTAATCTTTCTTTGTTCCCTTTTGGAGAACTACTGGAAACGCAAAGTCCACTACTTAGTGATTTCTGATTTTGTAAAACAATCCGTCCCTTTTTATTATAGGTATAACTTGAGCATCACTTGAATGTAGAAGTTAGAATAATTCTGATTTTAAATGACCTGAGAAGCTCTCTTTTGTAAATAATCAGAGGCAGTTCGTAAAAAAGGACATCATGAAATGAAAGAAATTTAAGGTGTTTTTAAGCAATTAGAGATTGAATTCCCACGTGATCCAAAAGGTTTTATTTTTCCAGAACATGTCGCTGCAGATTCAAATAGGAAGCCATTGTTTGAAATCGTAACAAAGTAATGACTGTTAATTTTAATGGAATAGGATTCAGGAAGAATTCGAATACCTGCGTTAATCATTTAAGTTGAACCGTACGTACGGTGGCTGAAAGGGTAGTGCCTGATAAACATACCAAAAATCTAAGAACCAATTGCCAATCTTTAATCGGCAATTGGTTCTTTAGTTTTCTTTGTTTCTATCGAAGTTCGTTATGGAAAGCTTTTCATTGAAAACTACATAGATTTTTGAAAAGTGCTGTGCAATGTTATGAACGCTTGTTTTTTATAAAAATCATTCCAACTTATTTTTGATACTCACTTATGTTTCTTCAACTCTTCTTGCTCTTCTGCTCCATACTGATAGACCCAACCACATAGCTGGATATTATCAGGTTGATAATATTTTTTTTGATTTCCATACCGAATACGTCTTGTCTAGAGTGACTAGTAGCAGTATGTCTAAATTTCAAAGATTCATTTCCGATTTACCTAATTTTTTGCACTAGAACCAATAATATGTCGTTTTTCAATCATTAATCTGTTGATTTTCCCTATATTGTGACATATTCATATTAATTTTGTTTATATTAATCTATTTTAAAATCAAAATAACCGACGGAATAATCTATTTTGTACATAAAATAGATTATTTTAACTGTTATTTGCCAAATAATGTGACTATATCTAAAATTTACATTATAGGAAAATGTTATTCTAACAAGAATATTTCCTAAAACTTTAAGTATACTGGGGTGCTCAAAATGTATAAAAATTCGTCTGAATTATTGTGAATAAATATCATGCAAAGGAGGTAAATAGAATGAAAAAAAAAATAATTACAGGATTGATGATTACATCCATTGTTGCTACGGGAGTTATTCCTACCCATACTTTTTCAACGCCTATAGTTCATGCGGAGATTCAAGAAGAGAACGTGGCTCTTTCCTCATCATTAAGAAAATTAGGAGCTCAATCAAAATTGATCCAAATGTATATAGACCAAGCTTTAATGAGTCCTAATGTACAGTTAGTGGAAGTACCGGCTTTAAATACAGAGCAATTACTCATAAAACAAGATATGAAAGAATGGTCATCGGAACTTTATCCAAATTTAATGCTACTAAATTCAAAAAGTAAAGGATTTGTCACTAAATTTAATAGCTATTATCCAACATTAAAAGAATTTGTAGATTATCAGGAAGATAAAGAAGGTTTCTTGGACAGACTGGAAGTCCTTCAAGGAATGGTGATGACAAACCAAGACTACGCGCAACTTCAAATTAATGAGTTAACAGATTTAAAATTACAGCTCGATAAAAAACTTAAAGACCTCGATACGGATGTGACAAAAGCACAAGGGATACTTAGTTCAGAGGGAACAGGGAAAATAGACAAGCTTAAAGGTGAATTACTAGATACTCAAAAATCCATTCAACATAATTTACAGCAAATAGCATTGGTGCCAGGAGCTTTAAATGAACAAGGTCTTAAAATATTCCTAGAGATTTATAGTCTTTCAAAAGATATCCTTGAACCAGCTGCTCAAACAGCTGCAGCAGCATATAACAAAGGAAAAGAAATTAACAACGCCATTTTACAAGCAGAGAAAAAAGCAGAGCAAGAAGCAAAAGAAAAGGGTCTGTCTACTCTAGAGATTGAAGCTGCCATAAAAGAAGCTCGTGAAGCAATTGAGAAAAACAAACAAGGTGAAATTGCTGCAGCCGCAGCTACAAAAACGAAAGAGTATGACCTTCTGAAAGCAATTGATCCAGAAAAAATCAAAAAAACATATAATACCTTCGCCGAAGTCAATAAACTAATGGCAGAACAGCGAGCATATTTAGATGATTTAGAGAAACAAAACCAAAAATTATATGATTTAACAAAGAAACTAACAATAGCAGATTTACAACAATCAATGCTTCTTCTTATGCAACACGATTTGCATACATTTGCTAGCCAAGTAGATGTAGAACTTGACCTAATGAAACGCTTTAAAGAAGATTTGAATCTAATAAAAAGTAGTATCACAACTTTATATACGGATGTTGATACTGCTACCAATCCGTCTCAAAAAGATACATTAAGACGATTAAAAAATGTCATAAGCCAACTTGAGGAACAGGTTAATAAATTTTAATCATTAGCATTTGAGAAAATTATATTAGCCTATCGAAAAAATGGGAGGAAATAAATATGAAAAAATTTCCATATAAAGTGTTAACCGTGGCTACTCTGGCAACATTTATAACTGCTACTAACAGTAGTTCTATTCATGCACTTGCACAAGAACAGAATGTTCATGAACAGATTGCTCAAGTACAGAAAATAGGAAATTATGAACTAGGGCCTGAAGGACTGAAGAAAGCGTTGGCTGAAACAGGGTCTCATATTCTTGTAATGGATTTGTACGCAAAAACAATGATTAAACAACCGAATGTAAATCTATCCAATATTGATTTAGGTTCAGAAGGGGGAGAATTAATCAAAAATATTCACCTTAATCAGGATCTATCTCGAATCAATGCAAATTATTGGTTAGATACAGCGAAACCAAAGATTCAAAAGACAGCACGTAATATTGTTAATTACGATGAAAAATTTCAGAATTATTACGACACATTAGTAGATTTTGCACAAAAGAAAGATAAGGAAGGCCTAAAAGAAGGCATAAGTGATTTAGTCAGTACAATTGATGTAAATTCTAAAGAAGTTACAGAAGTCATTAAGATGTTAGAAGCCTTCAAAACAAAACTGTATACGAATACTATAGATTTTAAAAATAATGTTGGTGGTCCAGATGGAAAGGGTGGATTAACAGCAATATTAGCGGGTAAACAAGCACTGGTTCCACAACTTCAAGCTGAAATTGAACAACTACGTTCTACTCAGCAAGCACATTTTGACAATGTATTAGCATGGTCAATTGGTGGTGGATTGGGAGCGGCCATTTTAGTTATTGGCACTATTGCAGGAGGGGTCGTAATTGTTGTGACTGGCGGGACAGCGACACCGCTTGTTGTGGGTGGCCTTACAGCTCTAGGTGCAGCGGGCATAGGTTTAGGTACAGCGGCTGGTGTTGTGGCGTCTAGTCACATGAACTCCTATAACGAAATTTCAAGTAAAATTGGAGAATTAAGTATGAAAGCCAATCTTGCTAATCAAGCTGTTATTTCACTTACTAACACAAAAGACACTTTGACATACCTGTATCAGACAATAGATCAAGCGATAATGTCACTAACAAATATTCAACAACAATGGCATACGATGGGGGCAAATTATACAGATTTATATGATAATATCGATCAAATGCAAGACCATAAGCTCTCTTTAATACCTGATGATTTAAAAGCTGCCAAACAAAGTTGGAATGATATTCATAAAGACGCAGAGTTTATTGCAAAAGACATTGCTTTTACACAAGAACTAATGAACTAAAAATATAGAGGAGGAATATAAAATGAATAATAAACTTCTTTACAAACTACTCGCCGTATCAGCTGCTTTAACCTTGACAACAACTTCTGTAGCCCCGCCAGTAGCAGCTTTGGCAGGTACAAGCAAAATTGAGCAAACTAACAATGGTGATACGTCTCTTTCTGCAAACGAAGTGAAGATGAAAGAAACCTTGCAAAAGGCGGGACTTTTTGCGAAATCTATGAATGCCTATTCTTATATGTTAATTAAGAATCCAGATGTGAACTTTGAAGGCATTAATATTAATGGATATCCAGATTTACCTGGTAAAATTGTACAAGATCAAAAAGATGCAAGAGCCCACGCCCTTACATGGGATACAAAAGTAAAAAAACAGCTTATAGATACATTGACAGGTATTATTGAATACGATACAAAATTTGAAAATTATTATGACATAATTGTAGAGGCAATTAATACAGCAGATGGAGAGACTTTAATAGAAGGGATTTCTGATTTACAAGGTGAAATTCAACTAAATCAAAAGTATGCACAACAATTAATAGCAGAATTAATTAAATTAAGGGACGCTATTGGGCAAGATGTGAGAGCATTTGGAAATAATAAAGATCTCTTACAATCGATTTTAAAAAACCAAGGGGCTGCAGTTGAGGACGATCAAAAGCGCCTAAATGAAGTTTTAGAATCAGTAAACTATTATAAACAATTAGAGTCTGATGGCATCATAACAATAGCTGTACCTACTATTCCTACGTGGATTGCAGGAGGTATTATGCTGGGGATAGCAAAAGAGAATTTAAGTCAATTAGAGCCTTTATTAAAACAATTACAACAGACAGTTGATTATAAACTAACATTAAATCGTGTAGTTGGAGTTGCGCATAATAGTATTAGTGAGATGTATAATGCACTCGATGATGCTATTAATGCTCTTACGTATATGTCTGCGCAATGGAATGACTTAGACTCTCAATATACGGGCGTGCTGAGACATATTGAGAATGCAGCTGAAAAAGCCGATCAAAATAAATTTAAATTTTTACTACCTAACTTGAATGCAGCTAAAGACAGCTGGAAAACATTAAAAATAGATGCAAACACATTAAAAGAAGGGATAAAAGAATTAAAAATATAACCTGTTGCCACGCAGAATAGGGGCGTATGGATTGACATAAAACAATCTAGCATCCTAATAGATCAAACAAATAAGTCAATTAAAAGATACACATATTTAAAACACTTTATTTTTTACCTTTATTAAAATCAGATTACACATTATTAAAGTGCCCCCATTAAGCAAGAGGGGGCATTTTTTTATTCTACAAGTAAAATACGTGGAGAAGTTCTGGCTATAACTTTGGTTGATAGCCAGCAGCCAATACAAGCAACAACAATGCTTAGGCAAGCTATTGCAATACTTAAAGGCCAATTTATAACAAGTGGTAACTCGGTTAATCCATATTCCAAAATAATAATCTTTAGCGCAAGAGGTATTAACTTTATACCGAAAAAAATACCGAGTAAAGCCCCTAGTACCGACAGCATAAAAACACTAAAAGTAATGGACCATCTAATATTATTAGAAGTCATTCCGAGGGCTTTATAAATACCGTAAGTGCCACTTTCTTTTCTAACATTAATACGAGAAGCACTGAAAATAATTATACAAGTAATGGTCATTAATACTATCCCCATCAACGAAAGTGGGATGATTAAAACGGCAATTGCCATTTTGAAAAAGGAGTCTAATAACGTCTGTTGCGTTTCAGCTGAGATTGAGCCTGCGAATTTTTGGTTTAATTCATCTACTACTTGGTCTGCTAACGTTTCATTTTGTAAATTAATCATACTGAGTAGGGACGCTGAGTAGTCTGCTTGATGAACCTTGACGACGTCAGCTGTAATTCTTGCAGAGTAGGACATATTAGCTATGGATTGATAAATGCCAGTAATGATTAAGCTATGTTCATGACCTTGAATATACACGTCTATCACATCACCTAGACTTTTATTTAAAGTTCTTGCAACATTTAAACCGATAGCAATCTCATTTTTATTGGAAGGATTATGACCCAATATATTTTCATAGCCTAAGTCATCGTAGCTACCTTCTACAACATCTATACCGATGTTCAAAGGTTGATGTGTGTCGTTAGGGAAAACACCATTTAATTGATCTAGCCATGCATAATTTTTAATTCTTCCATCCGTTTGGATTTGCTTTTCAAAGCTTTCTTTTGAAAAAGCGGCCTTATTATATACAGTCACTGCTATATTTGATGAATCATAGCCCCAAGCAGGTGCAGTTTGTTTGATACCAACAATGCTATTTAGTATGACAACACTAAAAACTAAAATAGCTGAAGTGAGCGAGGTGAGTAGAATGATAAGAATGGTGCTTTTTACATTTATTGTCATATTTTTCAAACCCAATTTTAATGGAATCGGTAATTCTATAACATGTAAAATACGATTTGATTTGTTTAAGCGCCTATTCATTTTACTGTTAGCGAGTTCAGCCATGCCGTACTTGATTGCTTGTACGGGTTCCACACGCCGAGCCTTGTTCGAATAGAAAAAAGTAGTAATGATAATAATCGTAAGTATCATTAAGCCTAGAAGTATGTTCGTGCGCCAATCTTGGATAATAGCTAAATGATTTCCTGCTTTCAAAAAAGCTAACGAGCTTTCAATGATGATACGGGATAGTATATGACTAGCTAGTAGGCCGGGAATAATAGCCAGTACCGACAGCACCCCATATTGCAGTACATATGTGGCGATAATTTCTTTTGATGTAAGGCCGAGTGATTTAATAACACCAATCGTTTTGTAATTTGATAAAATGGCATCAGAAATACTAAATCCTATAATGAATAATGAAATAAAGAGCATAGCTATGCCTAGAACTATCATAATGAAGCCTATGATTTTATTGATAAATAAATAATATGCTGCAATTTTTTCATATTCCATTTTTGATTCAAGATAGGGGCCTTGTAAATATTGTTCAAATGCCATCCAAAATTTTGGACTTTGTTGATAGTCATCAAATCTCAACGCCATCATGTATTGATCGGACCCTGCCATCGTGGCGAATTGTTCTTTGTAATCTTGTTCATTCATCCATATACGTGCATTTATTGTAAATGGTCCTCCGTAGGGCATATCTACGACAATAGCAGAGACACTTAGTTTGAAGCTATTTTCTTCTTTTTGGAATTCCACAGAATCACCAAGTGTTATGCCAGAAGTCGTTGCCATTGATGTTGGAATCCAAATAGTTCCTTGTTCGGGAAAAGACTTTTTTTCACCTTGTGAAAATACAAGTTGGTCGATGACTAAGGGTGTCTTAGGTGTGTTCATCATTAATGGGTATAAATTTGGAATTTCAGTCCCGTTAAATTTTATTCTTGATAAATTTCTAAAAGGGATGAGTTGTGAAGCAGTTACACCAGATTGCTGCTGCCACCAATTATTCACGATCACGGGATTGTGAATTTCATCACCCATCGTCAAAACTTGATGGGCGCCCTTAGATTCTTGGTGCGCTTTTTCGAACATGTTATTTGTATTATTAATAATTGTAATTGATGTGACCAGAAGTAAAGTTGACAACATAATCAGTATAGCAATAAGTGTGTTTTGAATTTTTCTTTTTCGTATATGTGCGATACAGAGAGTAGTGATTGCGTACATAGTTTACCCCTTTCTCGAAACATAAGAAAAGATAATATGTTCGCGTTCTTGCATATCCGTATCATCAAATTTTTCGAAATTTAAGATACCGTCTATTTTGCCATCCTGAATAATGATGAGTCGGTTTGCCCGACAAGCAGCTTTTATATCATGTGTAATCATGACAATGGACTGCCCTTTATTATTCATACTTGTTAAAATATCTAATACGGCAACCCCTTGATCATAATTTAAACTACCGGTGGGTTCATCAGCAAAAAGTACCTCAGGGCTATTAACTAATGCCCTAGCGATGGCAGCTCTTTGTTGCTGACCACCAGATGTTTGAGAGGGGAGACGGCTACGCTGCTCTTTCAAGGCCATTGTTTGGAGTAGCATCTCGGCCTTTTTTAGCACTTTATCTTTAGCTGTTTTAGCAATATAGCCTGGTAGTGCTATATTTTCAAGTATCGTCAAGTCAGGCACAAGATTACTATTTTGATAGATGTAGCCTATTTTTTTCGAGCGAAATGCTGCTAACTGTTTCTCTGTAAACCTATCAATACGGCTTCCTCGAAAATAAACTTCTCCAGCTGTAATTGAATCAAGTCCACTTAAAAGATAAAGAAGAGTAGATTTTCCTGAACCAGAATTCCCCATAATTACGGTGAAATCTCCATCATAAATGTCCAAATCAATATTCTTTATTGCATGGTATTGTTCACTACCTGTTGAATACGTCTTACATAAATTTGTGGCGCGAATTAGTACTTCTTTTTCCAATCTAAGACCCCCTCTATGCTTTGTTTTTTAGTGTAAGGGTTATTTATTAAAAGGTCCTTATCGAAATATTAATAAAGTATTACATCATCTCTAGTTCAAGTAGGGCTAGAGGTCCTTTTGCGTCAGCCTAGCTTACTTTTCCTTTAGAAGTCAGTAGGATTCTAACTAAGAGGAAGTAGGAGGGTAAACGCTGTTCCTTCATTGTGCTTACTTTTAAATGTAATGGAGCCATGATGAGCCTCCATAATATATTGACAAATTGATAATCCGAGACCTGCTCCTTCATTCTTAATTGCTGTATTACCTGTATGATGAGCACCTCTGAAGTAACGTTCAAATATAAAAGGCATATCTTGCGGTAGCATGCCTTTACCAGTATCCATTACCAAGACTTTTAGTAATTGGTCCTCTACATCGATTTCAACAGTTATTGCATCATCGGAAGTCGTATGCTTCAGCGCATTTGTTATGAGATTGGTAAGAACTTGCTCTAAGCGCTGCTCGTCTACATGGATGAGTACATTTGGAATGTCTGGAGGCCCATTAAAGTGAATGCCGATTGTTTGTACGTAATGACGAATAGGACGAAGAATGTTTTCAAATATATCTCTACTATATTGCTCTTTTAGATTGACAGGAATATGACCAAGTTCTTTTAACGTATGAATAAATAAATCATCAAGTAGTCTCGACATTTTTTCTGTATTTGTCTGCATAACGTGAATATATGTCATGACCGATTCCATATCAGGACAAACCCCATCAGCAATGGCATCCAAGTAGGCTTTGATTGTTGTAAGAGGCGTTTTCACATCATGCGAAATGCTAGATACAAGTTTTTTTTGGTTCTGTTGTTGTTCAGCACGTTGCGTATTAAGATTCATAATCTCTATTCGCATTTGTTCAAACACTGCATATAGATCGCCGATTTCATCAGCCTTTATATAGTCTGTTTGCTGTTCATAATTGCCTTTTACGATTTGTATCGTACTATTCTTTAGAGTATCTAAAGGATAGAGAATATCCTTTTTAGCTTTATAAGTCATGCGATAGACAAGACCGACGATAAATAAAGTTAGTATACTAATACACAGGAATATTAGGTTGTTGAGCGATGTAGGTTGTTTTAAAGGTAATAGTGTATCCCGATTGATAGTGAAAATGGCGTTCCCCACTTGACTTTGCATATCCTTGTCTATAATGGGAAATGCAATTTTAATAATTCCAGGTTGCCGTTTTGCTGTATATAAATCAAAATGTAAATCATTTTTTAGATTGATGAAGGAAGGAGCACCTTTGTTTATGGAGTTGAAAATAACTTTGCCGTCAAGTTGAACAACAGAGACATCAATTTTCTGGTTGTTACTCATTGCTTGTAGGGAACTTTGCAACTCGGAATCCTGTTCAAGATTTATAAAATGGTCTTCTATGTATAATAAAAGATGATTTACATGTAGTTTGATTTGATTGATTGTATAATCGCTACTAGGCTCTTCAGTAGGTTTTGAAGTTGAAAAAAATACATAAATTACACATACATATATTAGCAATAAACAAATTAGCATGGCTCTTAACCATTTCTTGATCCACGTTTTTAAATACATAGCGCGCTCCTATTTAGATGTTGGAGTAGTGAATTTATAACCGACACCCCAAACGGTTTGGATATATACTGGTTTGGACGGATTGTATTCGATTTTTTCTCGAAGCCGTCTAATATAAACGGTAATCGTATTCTCGTCTCCATATGATTCGTAGCCCCAAATAGCATCAAGCAGTTGACTTTTTGAGAAAACTTGATTGCTGTTTTCCATTAAAAAAAATAACAATTCGAATTCTTTCGCTGATAGGGTAATATGCTGTTGGTCTCGTCTAAAAGAATGCTCTTTTTTATTGACCTCCATATTGTCGATTTGAATTATTTCTTTCTTATTCGTATGTGCCTGTAATAATCTATCCTGTTTCCGTAAATGCGCATTTATTCTCGCTACGAGTTCGCTTAAGGAAAAAGGTTTTGTCATATAATCGTCAGCACCGAATCCTAATCCAAGTACTTTATCTGTGTCGCTGCCCCTTGCACTTAATATAAGAATCGCAACATGACTTTTCTCACGAATATGACGACATAACTCGATACCGTCACAATCGGGAAGCGTAAGATCAAGAATAATGAAATCAGGGATTTCGTTTTCTATAAAGCGAATAGCTTGTTCGCCTGTCCGCGCTAGGATAGGCTCGAAATGATGAACACCTAGATAATCTTTAACTATATTCGCAATATCATGTTCATCTTCAATTATTAGAACCTTGGCTTTCTTAAGCATTGTTCGTTCAGTCCTTTATTGTTAAATTTACAACTATCAACACCTGAGGAAGTTTACACTGTTATAATTTCCGCTTGTGATGCAAGATGAAAAAATATAATCCGATCAATAACATGCTATAAATAACAATCCAAGCAAATTGCCAGTAAAATACGTAAGGTATATTTTTTAGGCTATCATCTGAGCTCATCATTTCTAAAGCTAGATGAAGAGGGGGAAACAGCCAAATGAGTCCTTTCACTGGTAGAATTACACTTTTTAACGTGACGATTGCAACAGCAATGATAAGGATACTAAGAACGCCCCACCAAGTATTTTGCCTATTCTTGACGAGTTCTCTCGTGAAAATGGCAGATAGTGCAATAGCAAGTACAGCAAGACTAAAGTGAGATAGAAAACCCATGATGATATGTAAGACTCTTGGCTGTTCACCAAACGCTCCAATCAGAATAGGGTAAATCACTGACACCATGCTTAGGCAAAAACCAATAGCTATACAAACAATAAAGAGCGACCCGTAATATGCACTTTGCCCTTTAGAATGGAGTATGGTAATAATTTTTTGCCCTTCGTCCTCCGCGTGGAAAAGGGTTATTGTAAACCAACCCATGAGAAAGAACAGCATGATCGATGTAAAGGAATAACTATTTAATATTGGATTTGGCACAAATGTATAATTGACAACCATAATCAGTATAAAAATTGAAAAGGGCGGAACATATTTATAAGTTCTTAAATAATTGATTAATTGATAGCGCAATAAATATTTCATTTCGGTTGTTATTCACCCCTAATTTAGAATAGGCTATAGAATTCTTCCTGCGTTCGATTTGTAGGCATTAGTTGTTTAACGACGGCATTTCGATGAAGTAATGCCAATAGGACTTTGTCTGTATTCTGTTGTTGAACGGTTACTATTAGTTCGTTGACATCATTATGTAAGGAACGCTGATGTTGAATTTCAATAAAAGGTAATAGTTTTTCCAGTGATGTTTGACTGGAAATTTCAAAAATTATTCTATTGCTTTGATGTTCTGTATCGTGAAATGAATTCATTTGACTGACTTGACAATTGTGGATGACGAAAACCCGATCTACGAGATTTTCTAGTAATTTTGTTTCATGGCAAGTTAAAACGATACTTAAGCCATTGTCTTTTAGGGAGGCCAATGTATCTTCTAAGTCACTTTGTGCTTTTGCATCAAGGCCAGATAATGGCTCGTCTAATATAAGTAGATCCGTTTCTTCGAGCATTGCCTGCATAATCATGACTTTTTGCTTCATCCCTTTAGAAAAATGGATAATCCTTGTATTGCGAGCCTCTTGCATGTTGAAAATTTCCAGTAAAGAATCTATTTGTTGCTGTAACGGTTTTTTTGGCATTCCATTAATACTACCCATATGATAAAGATATTCTTCTGGGGTAAATAGTATATGAGAAGGGGTTACTTCTGGCACGTAGCCAATTTTTAGAGTTGGTAGATGTTTGTCAATAACACCGGTGTCTGGATGCGCTAAACCTCCTATAATTTTTAGTAAAGTACTCTTGCCGGAGCCATTCTTTCCTACAAGTGCCACAATCTGTTGAGCATAAATGGACAATGAAACATTCTCTAAAACTTTTTTGCCTTTGTATTGTTTAGTGATGTTCTGTACTTCCATAATACGTTGCATTTTTACACCCCTTCTTTCATGATAGACCTTTATGCTTATTTGGAAATTTTTTTGCTAGTTGTTTGCTGATTCACGTATAAGATTATTATAAATTAATGTGCCCTTAATTGCTTTCTAAAAGTGGAACAATTTTCTATTTTTGTTTGTTGTCACTATTGTTCTAACCTTTTTAAATATTTATTTACCTCCAACAATCTAAATCCAATACTCAAATTGTATAGAAATTGTTTGGGTGCCTGGCACCAAAATAAAACCAGCAATTCTCCAATGAAAGCAGGTGGAGGGATTGCTGGTTAAGGTTTATTTTTCATAGTATGCACTTAAGGCCTTTTCTAATCGTTCTTCTAAATGCTGTGAGATATAGCCTACAACAAATTGCTCTTTTTCCATCTCAATTTGCACAGCGCGAAAAAATTTTGCGAAAAAGCCAGCCTTATTTTGCGCTGAAAATAGCTGTAAGGCTTCTGTACGTAATGTTGAAACAATTTCATTTTCTATATGACGTTCACGGATTTTTTTGACAATATCCTTCACACTACCCTCTTGTAGCTCTAGTATTTGCTTTTGCAGATTTTCATTTTCATCTTTAAGTTCTGCTGTTTCTTTTTGAATTTCAGTAATTTGATGATTTGATTCGGAGGAAAGCGATTGCATATTTTGTGCGAGAAAATCTTGGTTAATCGAAATTTGAAAGATGCCTTGTTTATCACTTGTCTGCATATCAAAAAGTCCTGTTTGTATCATTTGTTGCAAAACATTCCCTAGCACATCGACTTTATTGGTTAATTCATCTGTAGAAGCCAGTGTTGTTGCAGTAATTTGATGTTTTAGGAGCTGTCCATCTTCATCAATACCTAAAAGTTGTTTTAAGCCTTTCACTCGGTATTCGTCCTTCAAGAGAAGAATCATGCGTAGCCTTAATATGGCAGAGAGAGTTAAACGAATATTAGTGATTGGGTTAATCGTGGTGTTATCAAAAATATATTGCTCAAATGGTTTAATGTAATAACGAAGCATTGCATCAGTAATTTCAAACCAATTGGCAACCTCCGAAATGGAGTAGTGCTCTTTTTCATGAATGTGCGCTAAATAATCATCACTATAAAGTTGTTCTTCTAATGGTGTATGTTGTATAACGACAAAAAGTGGATCATGTTGCACAATTTCAAGTACCTTCTCTTTTGCATTACTTATTTCAAGCATTCCTTTACACCCCACTTTATTAATCTTAAGCTAGATTTATATTTCTTCTCTATATAGGTTTCTATTCAATTGAATACAATTGTATGCCTATTTTAAGAGGGAAATAATTTCAAGCCTTTTTCAAAGAAAAGATAATTCAATTTCTTAAAGTGTATAGATAAAAAGACCTGTTTATGATTACAAAAAATTGTTATTTTTGTCACTTAAGAAAAACTTAAGAAATCTCCATGCAATTTTTTAAGAAATGCTCCCTATAGTAAGAGTTAACTTACAAGAATAGGACGGGGAGATAGTAGATGCAATTTATAACATTCCTTAACGAATTTATTAAACATCCAAAAAATACAGGAGCGATTTCACCGAGTTCGAAAATATTAGCGAAAAAAATGGTAGAATCCATTAATTGTGAAGAAGCACAATGTATTGTTGAGCTAGGTCCTGGTACGGGTTCTTTTACAAAAGAGATTATGAAGAGAAAAGGGCAACAAACGAAACTCGTTCTAATCGAAAATAATGAAGTGTTTTCTACGGCATTAGAGAAAAAATATCAAGATGATTCAAATGTCATTGTCATACATGGGTCAGCTGAACATCTGCGTGCTTATTTGAAGTCATTACATATTAAAAAAATTGATTATATTTTATCGGGCTTACCTTTTACATCTTTGGAACCAGCACTATCATCTCGGATTTTAAATAATGTAAACGAGTCATTAGAAGAAGACGGTGAATTTATTACTTTTCAATATTCACTTGTGAGGAAATCCTTTATCCAAAAATTTTTTAATGACATTTCACTGAAAAAGGTTTGGGTGAATCTACCACCTGCTTATGTGTTAAGTTGTAAAAAAGGAAGTCCGAGGTTAAGTAAGTAATGGATTTACATGATGTAATAGATTTTATCGAACATTATGGTTATTTTGCATTGTTTTTTAGCTTATGGCTCGGTATCGTCGGCATGCCCATTCCCGATGAAATGATAGTAATGAGTGGTGGATTTTTGTCGTCCTTAGAAAAAATGGGTATCATACCTGCCTTTATCTTAACTTACTTAGGCGTTGTATCAGGGCTGTCATTAGGGTATGTACTCGGGAAAGTGTTTGGACTTAAAGTTCTCGACAAACTGGTGAAGAAGAACAAAGCTAAATACCTTATAAAATCAAAGGACATGATCAGCAAGTACGGGCAATTTGCTTTAGTGATAAGTTATTTTATTCCAGTAGTTAGGCACATTATTCCTTATTTAGTTGGCATGAATAACATGTCATTTAAAATTTATGCATTGTATTCATACACAGCGGGCTTTATCTGGACGATGATTTATTTTGTTCTTGGTTTTTTCTTTGGAAAACATATCGAACACATTGGAAAATTGGCAACGCAATATGGTTTATATTTTGGGGTAATCGTGATGATTGTGTGGATTATTTATTATTGTTTTAAACGAAAATTAGCGGAAAGGTTAAAAATTAAGAGAAGTAATGGTTAACTATAATTATTAATTTAGAAAATGGTGGAATAGTATGAATAAAGAAACAATATTGGTAGTGGATGATGAGAAGGAAATAAGGGATCTTATCACCATTTATTTGAAAAATGAGGGCTATGAAGTATTACAAGCAAGTGATGGAGAAGAAGGACTATTGCTATTAAAGAACCACAAAGTTCATTTAATTGTGTTAGATATCATGATGCCTAATGTGGATGGTATCCAAATGTGTATGAAAGTAAGAGAAATAGCTGAGATGCCGATTATTATGCTGTCGGCAAAAACGCAAGATATGGATAAAATTGTTGGTTTAACAATGGGGGCAGACGATTATGTAACAAAACCTTTTAACCCGTTGGAGCTAATTGCTCGCATAAAATCACAGCTACGAAGGTATTTGAAAATGAGTAGTGCGGAAGTAGTTGATGATAATGAGATTGAAATTGGCGATATGCACATTAATATAGGAACACATGAAGTAGTTGTTGCTGGGCAGAAGGTGAAGTTAACACCTCGTGAATTTTCCATTTTGGAATTACTCGCACGAAATCAAGGCATAGTGATGAGTGCACAACAAATTTATGAAAAAGTATGGCAAGAGGAAGCATTTCAATCAGACAACACAGTGATGGTACATATAAGGAAAATACGGGAGCGAATAGAAAATAATCCGAGAAATCCTCAGTATATCAAAACAGTTTGGGGAGTAGGTTATAAAATTGAAAAAGATCTTTAAGCTATTCCCTTACTTATTCAACAAACTAAAAAAGTTCATTGTAAAAGCTCTAAAAAAAATTCGACAAAGTATTAGAATTCAACTATTAACGACTTTTATTCTTTGTGCTTTTTTGGGTTTACTTGCAGCTAAAGCATCAATTCCGTTTATTTTGAATATAAAACAAACAGCTACCATTGACTATAGTCAAGGAATGCAACAGATAAATCTTCAAGCGCAGCGTGCGGCAGATTTAGCTATCGATGAAAATAGTGTAGAAACTTTACAGCAAATGATTGAATCAGAAAATGTAAAGCTTGAAATGAAACAGCGTGCATTGAAAGTGTTTGTTACCGATGAGAGCGGCAAGGTTTTATACAAAACAAAACAAATGGAAGAGCAACAAATCAATGTCCATAATAAAATTCGAAATGTAATGGATTTTGCGACAAACCATCCGCTCTATGTTTATGAGATACCAGCAATCGAGCACTCCGCGCAAGAATTTATTGCATTTTATCCATTAACTATAGAAGGTGAAAACTTATATTTGTTTGTCAGTGGCATTCCGGAGGGCATGGTGATCGCAAGCTCGACAGAGGGCCTTATCCCTTTATTTATTGCAATTGCTGTTTTTACCTTTTCATTCTTCTATATCACGAAACGAAAAATGAATCAAATTGAGGCATTGGCGAAGGGGGTTATGGAAATGGCTAAAGGAAACTTAGCCTATCGAATAAAGAAAAAAGGGATAGATGAAATAGCATTATTAACGGAGAATGTAAATCATATGGCTGAAGCAATAATGACAAATATTGAAAAGGAACGAAGAATTGAAAAACAAAAAAATGAATTAATTACCAACGTATCACATGATTTGCGGACGCCCCTTACGTCGATTATGGGGTATTTACGTATATTAAGAGAGGGAAGATATGACAATAGAGAGCAATATGAGGAGTATATCAAGATTGCTTTTTCAAAGTCAGAGCAGTTAAAAAATTTAATTGATGATTTATTTGAGTACACGAAATTAACGAATGAAAATATCGTATTAAGCATGCAAAATGTATGTATTAATGAGCTACTCGATCAACTAATAGAAGAATTGGTTCCGCAAGCAGAAGAGCGTAACCTTGTATTTGATAAAAATTTTCAGGAAGAGCGCATATACGCTTCTGTCGATTCGGAAAAAATTGTACGTGTGTTTGATAATTTATTAATGAATGCCATCAAATATAGTACAAGTGGGGAGGCAATTAAGGTCTCCCTAAAAAAACAAATAAATAGCATTCAAATCTGTATCGCCAATCATAGTGAACAGTTTACAAACGAAGAATTAGGGAACTTATTTGAACGATTTTATAAAAAAGATCAATCGAGAACGTCTGTTTCAGAGGGTTCTGGACTGGGTCTTGCAATTGCAAAAAGTATTGTTGAACTACATGCGGGAATAATTCATGCAAATTATGAAGATGGTATGTTACAGTTTACAATCTTGTTGCCAATTTCAGCACCATAATTTGTAAAGCGCTAAAGTTGAAGGGACAAGTGTTTTCGACAGAAGCAGATTTCAGGCGAAGAGAATGTATGCAGTCAAGTCTAGGAAGTCACGCTGCGACATGTGGTCTTCAAGAAATTAATAAGTTGGCCCAAAAAGTCTGAAGATAATTTAAGTTTGCCATGTTTGAAAAGCGGCAGTATACACTGCTGGAGATTAAACTCAAACATGGATTAATAACTCAACGCTTTAACGATATATAGATGAAGTCGGTAGTATAGAATGATGTAAGAAGATAGAAGTACCGACTTCTGCTATAGTTTTTCAATTTTTAGAAGGTGATTGGATGATATACTTATGGGTAAATTTTCTAATAATTCTACTAACATCGTTGCGTCCCTAATAAGTATTTGTATTTCCGTATGCTTATATTGTTTTTGAAGTTCTAACACGTATTCGGTGATTATTTGTAAATTCAGTGTGTTCTTGACTTCAACCTCTACAAAAAACGGAAGTGTTAACTGAGGAAGGTAGCAACAACCGCGACGAATCCAAATTGCTTCATTGACATAATAACGAATGGGTAACTGACGATTACTTGCGATAAATAGATCCATTTAGTACTCCTTATCTCATACGGTTTACACTGCTGGAACAATTAGATTAACTGATTCTTACTATCATAAATGACGTTAACTTATTAAATCAAGAAAAGTGGCGGATAGAACCACCAAAGTGACGGATAGAAACCCAAACGGCTAGTTGAGCAAAAAAATCTAATTACAAAGAGGCATCAAAAAACAAGTAAGCAGACCATTGAGGGATCTGCATACTTGTCTAATTAGTGAATATCGCGTTTTTTAAAGTTACCGCCGCGTACTTCAGAAACGTCTGAAATGACGACAAAAGCCCCTTCGTCGATATCTTTAATAATCGATATAAGCTTATTTTCTTCCATACGGTTAATCACGCAGTTTAAAATTTCAGTAGATTCGTTCGAAAAACCGCCTCGTCCTTGTGTATAGGTAACGCCACGTCCTAAGCGGGATTGAATAGCGTCTCCAATCTCCTCTGACTTGGCACTAACAACACGAACAGATTTCGATTTCTCCAAACCGACTTGAATAATATCAATCACATTTTTCGCAATGTAATAAGTTAAAGCAGAGTATAAGGCACTTTCAAGTCCGAAAATAAAACTTGCGCCGATAAAAATAAAGGCATTGATGAATAAAATAATATCTCCGACTGAGAATGGAATATTTCGCGATAGTAAGACTGCTAAAACCTCAGAGCCATCTAAAGCGCCACCATTACGTAAAACAATCCCAATCCCTACACCTAGCAATATACCACCAGATAATACGATTAATAAGGGGTCATCAGGTCCTAAAATAGTCTTGACATCGTGTAAAAGCACGGTTGAAATGGATAACGCCGCAATTCCGACAATACTCATTAAGGCAAATGTTTTCCCTACTTGTTTATAGCCTAAATAGACAAACGGAATATTTAATAGAAAGAGTAATACGCCTAATGGTATTTCAAATAGATGCGCGCCCATAATACTAATCCCTGTGACACCACCATCGATCACATTATTGGGGATTAACACAGCCTCTAGTCCATAGGCTGCAATGACTGCACCGATGACAATCAGGATTATTTTACGAATGTTTTGCAATAACTTTCCTTTTTTCATAAATCTTCTCCATTTCTTCTTTGCAATATGTTATTTCTTAACAGAGTATTTTACTATTGTAATATATTTTTTGGGTAAAATGAAAGCTATTGCCCCTAAGGCTTTGGAATAATGTTGAAAGCAATTGTTTTAGTTTCTGTCTCTTCATCTAGGGTGCCCATTTTATAATATTTAGTTATTAAATTATTTAGTTCTTGTTGAAAATGATTAAACTGCTCGCTTGATAATGTTAAATCTACTAATGAAAATGTCGAGGTGTCTTCAACGTGTTCGTTCTCAGCAATCGAGGATAGATAATTTTGGTATTGCGTTAGTAAGACTAATTGATAGTAGGAAATAAAGTTTAACTTTTGCTCCTGCGATAAATGCTTCAAGTCCTCATGATTCAGTCGTGCTGCATCTTCATTTAAAGCATAAAATTTCTCAACAACTGAACGCACTTTTCTTTCCTTGACAATCTTAATAATACTTTCATCCGCTAAAATTTGAATATGGCGGTATAGGGTTGCTTGAGGAACATCTTTGATAATTTTATTCATCTCCAATGTACTTAAGCCATCATCTTTGTTTTGCATGAGCGCCTGTAAGATTTTCATTCTCACAGGATGCATTAAAACTTCTGCTTTATTACGCATATTTAACTCCTCCAATAAGCATGAATGCTGTGAAATTAAGAAAAATGTAAGTTAATTATATAAATTGCGAATGTTATCAAAAAATATAATATAAATTAATTCAAATGTATAGTGTAAAAAAGTAATGCAATTATGAAAGTCTTTTGTTATCATTATTGATAATGATAATGAATGAGGTGAACAGCTATGAAGTTACACTATGGTTTCGATGAAATAAGTCACATTGATTGGGCAAGTATTCTACCAATCTTGATTCCGTTTTTGCTTGTAGGGTTTTTACTGGTTTTAATTGCCCTAATTGATTTATATCGTTATCGAAAAGTAAGAGAAAACGTACTTATGTGGACGATTGTGATTGTGTTATTTAATACAATTGGACCGATTTTATATTTTACGATAGGCAGAAAGGATGTAAATGAACGTGCGCTTAGAAATCACTAATGTAACGAAAAGATTTAAGCATAAAACGGCTGTCAATCATTTTTCGATGGTCATTGAAGAGAATGAATGTGTGGGATTAATCGGACCGAATGGGGCAGGAAAGTCAACGTTAATTCAAATCATTGCAGATATTCTCAATGCGGATGAGGGGAGTATTGTTCTTGATGGACAAAATATAGCCATGAAGAAAAATCAAATTGGCTATTTACCTCAATACCCCAACTTCTACTCTTGGATGACTGCATATGAGACATTACTATTTATGGGAACACTGTCCGGCATTTCTAAAAACCAATTACAGAAAGATATTCCGCTAATTTTAAAAAAGGTAGGGCTATCGAAAGAAGCACAGTCAAAAGTCGGAGCATTTTCAGGTGGCATGAAGCAGCGCTTAGGCATTGCACAAGCGTTGCTACATAAGCCAACCTTAATTATCATGGATGAACCTGTATCTGCCTTAGATCCAATAGGACGAAGAGAAGTGTTGAATTTACTCAAAGAGATAAAAAATGAAACGACGATTTTATTGTCTACCCATATATTGGGGGATGCGGAAGAAATCTGTGAACGTTTTGTTGTCATCAAAGATGGACAGAAAATTGAAGACGCTACTAAAGAGCAATTGCTTCATCGAAATCAAGAAGCAGCTATTTATTTAGTAGTACAAAAAGATGATTTCAAATGGCTCGAAAAAGTTGAGCATTTACCTTATGTAAAGAAAGTTGAGAACTATGAAGAGGGTTTTAAAATCCATGTCAATCAACTTCATGTAGATGCCTATCAATTATTACAAAATGCTATGGATCAAAAAATAGCGATTACAAAGTTTGAAATAGGTGTTAAAGAGAGTCTAGAAGAAACATTTTTGGCATTGGTGGTGGATGTATGAATACTTTTGCGATATTAAGTAAAAAAGAATTCAATCAAATGGTGAAAGAATATAAGATTCTTTGGTTGCCCATTGTTTTTATGTTACTAGGTATTACGCAACCTATCATGATGTATTATCTACCCATGATATTAGAGAACCTTGGCGGAGTGGAAGGCATTATGATCGATCCAACGATGGCCAAACCAGAGGGGCGAGAAGTATTAGCTTCCACATTAAATTCGCAGTTTGACCAGTTGGGGATTATTATAATGATTGTTGCTGTCATGGGTGTGATTCAAGCAGAAAAAGCAAATGGTATGTTGCAATTTATTTTAACAAGACCAGTATCTATTTCAAGTTATTTAGGTAGTAAAATCGCAACTCATTATTTGTTGGCGGTCCTTAGTTTAGCGATTGGCTATATAGCGTCGTATGGCTATACAATGTACCTATTTTCACCTATACCCATTACCTACGTAATCTTAGCATTTGCACTGTACTGTCTATGGCTATTATTTATCATTACATTCGTGACGATGATAAGTACATTTTTTAATAGTCAAGCTGTGATTGCATTAGTAAGTATCGTCGCTTTACTACTCTGTCGTTTAATAGCTGGCCTACATCCAAGCATTAGTATCTTTAATCCAGCTGGTTTCAGTTTGCGTGCATCGAGTGTTCTCATGACAGGTAGTATTGGTGCTTGGTGGGAAATCAATGTAATCGTTACGTTTCTTCTTATTTTTGGCATGATATTGACGATGCATTTTTGGATAGCGAAAAAGAAATTTTAATAGATAGTAGGTGTGAGCGTGTTAACTATACGTAATTTACAGAAAAAGTATGGGCAACATGAAGTATTAAAAGGCGTAGAATTACACATTAAACAAGGTGATGTTTTAGGATTCGTTGGAGCGAATGGAGCGGGTAAAACAACTACACTCCATTGTATTACAGGATTAGTAGAACAAGATGATGGAGAGATAATGATTAATCATGTCCCGAAATCTCATGAAATTACTTATAAAAAGCAGTTTTATTTTATACCAGATACTATTCAAGTATTTAAAAATATATCTGCATATACCTGGATAAATTATGTTTTAACATTATATGGTAAAGAAGATGAAGAAAAGCTAGATAGCTTGATTAAGGCGTTTGGGATGGAGAACAGTATTTATAAATCAATGGGGACGTATTCTTATGGGATGCTTCATAAAATGGCTCTTATTACGGCTTTTACGATTAGTCCACCTATTCTCATTATGGATGAGCCGTTAAATGGGTTAGATCCTCTTGCTGTTGTAACATTTAAAAATTATTTGAAAGAATACGTAGAGAGTGGAGGAACTGTACTTTTCTCAACGCATCTATTAGATGTTGCCGAAAAAATCTGCAAATCGATTGCCTTATTAAAAGATGGAGAAATTCAATTACATGAGTCTCTAGAGAAGCTTTTACAAGAAGGAAACTTAGAAATGGTTTTCATGGAGAAGCAAGCATATGAAGCTTAATTTTCAGCTCGTAAAGATTTTTTTGACATCGAACTATACAAGACCGCAGCAACCGATGCTACAAGTTATGTTAGTCATCGCTATATTTTATTTAGCTATTCAGTATCTAGGACTTAATGGTATGATTTATTTTTTTGGAACTGCTGAAACGTATTTGTTTTATAATGTCGTTCTGTCAAACGTGGTTATTTATGTATTGACAGCATACTTTGCAATAACAATTGTATATAGTCAGCGTGACTTTTCGATACTAGCAGGGCTACCAATTTCATCAAAAGAAATCGTTATAGCTAAACTAATAAGTGGTCTAGCATTACCTTTGATAGTCGGAGCTATTCTCCACATTCCAACAATTATACTTGTGCTGTTAAATTATAAACTGAATGAAGCGTTAAATTTTTTAGTATTTTTACCGTTGATGAATATCTTTGTAGCGATATTCCTACTGTTTGTACTATCCATCTTAAACCGTATCCGAAGCCGATTTTCAAATGCATTTTTGTATCTATCTACAAGGATTGGCATTGTATTATTGATTGGATTAGCTCCTTTCGTGTACTTTTTCATTTATAAATATGAGAAAATTACATTTATTGTAAGTAACTTTGGTGTTTTAACACTATCCAGTTTTGCAGCTTTCTTTGTAGATTTCCTGGACATAGGATATAGCTTTGTCACACAACAGTTATTCTTCAAGGTGATTGTGATGCCATATGCCATGGAAAATAGCATGCGTACTTTCTTGCTATTACTAAGTTTGTGTTACCTTTTATATAGAGCAACTGTAAAGAATTTAACATCCAATTATTATAAGAATGGTTTATTCGTAAATAGCGTAGAACATAAGTCTACTGTTCGGTTTTATCCTATAAAAAGTAGTTGGGGGTTATATTTGCAGCGGGAGTATTGGGTTATCCAATCTGAACCTTATTTTATGATGCAAGTACTCCTAGGTTTGCTATTATCCCCAATCTTTACGTGTATCTATCTTGCATTTAGTCAATCAGATTGGATGGGCATGCAACTTAGCTTGAGTAAGGATATTCCCATTTTTGCCTACATGATTATATGTATAAGCTGTGTAAACAATATGAGTGGAACACCTTATTCAAGAGAGGGCGTACATTTTACAACGAGTATGGTGCTACCGTTAAATCGAAGAAAAGTATTTTTAGCAAAAGTCACAATCTCTTCCGTCATGAGCGCTATATCCGTGCTATTCAGTTATGGAATTTATTTTTTATTTCGAGAAATCAAAACTTTTGACATCCTATATTTGATCATTACCTTGGGCTTAATTTTCAATTACAATTTGTTAACGCCGATTTATGATAGGCGACATCCATTACTGACATGGGAAAACCCATCCGATGCGGTTAAGACAAACCCTAACGTTTTAATTAGTCTACTCTATGGTTTTCCATTACTCGTATTCATTTTAATCAGTCATTTTAGTTTACTTACTATGGGTGTTTCGCAGTGGGTAGCAACAAGTATAATGGGGTTTTTAACAATGGCAAGCATGGTGATATTACTCACTAGAGTAGGGAAAAGTCATAGTAATTTGAGAAAATGTAAGGATGTGTGAATAATAGTAGAGATATCATTAAATACCGATAGCGCAGTGCCACTCTACAAGCAGTTAGTGCAGCAACTGATCGTAGAAATAGCAAAAGGCACGTTGAAGGATGGTGAGTCAATGCCTCCTATCCGTGAGATGGCCATGCAAACGGGGCTCAATCTTCATACTGTGCATAAGAGCTACAAAGAATTACAAATGAAGGGGCTATTAAAAAGAAAACTAAACTCAAAAGCCTTCATAATCATTCATCCTGCATCACCTTTAAACGATATGGATGTGCAACAAATTTCAATAGAACTTGAGCAAGTGTTAGTAGAAGCGTATGTGTTGGGACTGAGGAAAAATCAATTACATCAACTACTTGGTAATATCTCACAAAAGTATTCATTTTTGTAATCGATCTTGTTACTAGACAATTCCATATTCAAGTTACTAAAAGAAGCTGGGACATAACTTTAAATTTTAAGAATGAGGAGCAAAGGCGTTATTAAATTTTTGCTATCTAAAAATGAAGAAAAATTTAGATGTTCTTCCTTTTGGAATAAATAAAATTCAGAAGAGAGTACTAGTTGATGGTACGAAGGCGATGACTCCTGGAGGATTGGCGTGACGTCTGAGACTACAGGCTCAGGCCACGCCCACGGAAAGCGTCCGCCGTAGCGGACATCAACGCTTACAGCAAAAAAGTGTTAGATTGACAGCAGTCAATCTAACACTTTTTCTCTTTTGTCCCAGCCTCTTTAGCATTTATCTAAAAAATCTTTTTTAATTTTATGTAGAGCCTTAATAGGCAAATGTTAGTAAAATGACTATGATTTTTAAGGGAAATGGGTACAAAGCCAAATGAGTTTTCATCCCTTACATATTATTAGTATATGGCAATAGTAAAAGTATGGGTGAGAGGGGTGACAAGATTAGACTTTTGTAAAGAGGGCCAACATCTCGATACATGTTTCTAAATGCAAGCCGGAGAGGAGGGGAAAACACTATGCAACCGATGGCTTGGATAACTATTATAGCATTTCTGGTTACTCTTGTATTTATTTTATGGAGACCTAGGGGGATCAATGAAGCGATTCCTGCTTCGATTGGGGCAATCGTAGTATTAATAAGTGGAAGTGTCTCACTTACCGAACTTGGAACTATTATGCAGACCATTAGTGGCGCAGCTATAACCATCATGGCAACAATTGTTATGGCAATAGTCTTAGAAAGCTTTGGTTTTTTTAACTGGGTCGCTGAAAAGCTAGCAGAAAAGGCAAAAGGCTCAGGTATTCGATTATTTTGGTATGTCAATTTGTTATGCTTTCTCATGACTCTATTTTTTAATAACGATGGTAGTATTTTAATCACAACGCCTATTTTGGTTATGTTATTAAATAATATGGATTTGAAAAATCATCAAAAAATTCCCTACTTATTATCTGGAGGCTTAATCGCAACCGCTTCAAGTGCTCCAATTGGTGTAAGTAATATCGTTAATTTGATTGCTCTAAAAATTGTAAATATGAGCTTGTATGCACATACAGCTATGATGTTTGTTCCAGCAACTCTTGGATTACTACTTCTCGTTGTGCTCCTATTTTTAAGGTTTAAAAAAGATTTACCTAAAGTGATCCCTACTAAAGTAACCGGATTATCGCACCCTTCGTATCATCCACTCAAGCAGAGTTCCATGTATGTCACAGGAAAAGATCGTTCAAAATTTATGCGTAACATCCTATTATTTGTTTTTGCAGTTAGGATTAGCCTCTTTTTTGCTTCATTTTTTTCCATACCGGTATCAGTAATGGCGGTAATTGGTTCTCTTGTTCTTTTAGGTTGGAGATGGATGTATTTAAAAATACCACCAGGTGATATGCTGAAAAAAACACCTTGGTATATCATCATTTTCGCATTCAGTATGTACGTCATTATTTATGGATTAAATAACATCGGCTTAACAGACTGGTTGATTGGATTTATGCGTCCGTTAGTTTCAGGAAGCCTACTCCATTCCAGTGTGATGATGGGGCTGCTATTATCTGTACTCTCCAACATCTTTAATAATCACCCTGCACTTATGATTGGAACACTCACGCTCATGAATATGGATCTAGATTTACTTTCCTTAAAAGTTGCTTATTTAGCAAATGTTATTGGAAGTGACATGGGTGCACTATTAATTCCTATGGGGACGTTAGCTACACTTATGTGGATGCATATAGTTCGGCGAGGTAAAGTAAAAATTACTTGGTGGGAATATATAAAAGTCACTGCTGTAGTTATACCGCCTACAGTATTATTTACATTAGTCATGCTTTACTACTGGGTTACTTGGCTATTTTAATAAGAATTATTAGATATTGTAAGACGAATCTAGCATGTTGAATTTAGAAAAATAGCCAACTTAAGACCGAATGTATATAAAATTTATATACACTCGGTTTTTGTCATCTTAGTTAAATCAAAAACATTGCCACAATAGTCGTGACGACAAGTCCTATGAGTACAGGCAGTAGATTGCGCCGTGCAAGCTCGAATGGACTGACGTTACAAATAGCAGCAGCTGGAATTAATGCCCAGGGAATTAATGTACCGCCACCAATCCAAATCGCTGTAATTTGTCCGAGTGCCGTTAGTGTGGCCGTTCCGCCACCAATGGCATTGCCAAACAAATTACCGACAGATCCAGCCAAAGAAATGCCGGAGAAGCCAGAACCGTCTAATCCTGTAATGGCGCCAACAACAGCTAACGTCACCACAGCTACTTCCTTCGTTAACGGCACAACTGCAGCTAAGCCAACACCTAGATCGTTGACGATACCGTGTGAAGCAACAGGTAAAAAATCACCAATAATTTGCTTGAAACCAGAGTCACCTAGATAGAAGAAAGCTGCAATGGGAATCACGGGTCCGAATACTTTAAAACCAAATTGGAACCCTTGTATTAAATAACTTGTCGATTTCTCCAGGCCTTCTTTTTTATGTGCTACCAAGCACAGGACTAGTAAAATAAAGACCGCTGTTCCTCCGATTAAAGCAGTTGCATCACCGCCCTGTAGTTTTAAAACCGACATGGCAATAACATCGAGTGAAAATGCGATGGGAATGAGTATCGCAAAAAATCGTTTTTGTCCCCGTGTCAGCAAATTTTCAGCCGTCACTCGTTCTAGTCCATCAGCGGTTTCTTTAGTTTCCTTTAAATCAAGCGTTCCCCGCTTCATATCACGTCGTAATAAGAAAAAAGCGACAATCGTTGTGACCAAGCCCATCGTAATCACAAGTGGAATACTAGCAGAAACAACATCCCCGACTGGAATACCGGCAGCATCTGCAGTGAGCTTTGGTGCACCTTGTATAACAAAATCACTGGATAGCGCAATTCCATGACCAAATAAGTTCATAGCCATTGCAACGCCAAGTGCCGGAAGACCTGCACGAATCGCAACAGGCAGGAGCACTGCCCCTAACAGTGCAACAGCAGGTGATGGCCAGAAAAACCAAGAAATAATCATCATTAAAATCCCAATTGTCCAATAAGCGAGCGTCGGTGTTTTAATGATTTTTGTAAATGGCGCAACCATGACCTCATTAATACCAGATGTCATTAACACGCGACTCATAGCCACAATAATGGAAATAATGAGAATAGTCGATAGAAGCTCCGTAATCGCAAAGATAAAACTGTTAAAAACACCACTTATAGATGAAGTTAAATCGCCAGTAGCAACAATGGCAAGCACAAAGATGCCAAGAATACAAATGAGGGTGGTATCTCGACGTTTAACCATAAATCCTATAATCAATACAATAAATACAACATAAATCCAATGGAGAGCAGTTAGTTCAATCCCCATAATTTTCCCCCTCAAAATTCGGTCTGATTCTATAGAATATGAACAGGCGAAAATTTGGTGAAGATTTTTTAGCGAACTTACTCGAAGATGAGAATTTAATAATAATGTTAATTTAGACACCGTAGGGAGGGATAATTATGCAAATCGTTATACTAGCAAAAAAGCTTGCTGATGCAGTGAATAAATATTTATTTAAAAACGATTTTAATTTTCGAAAGTTGAACAAAAAGATGTTCTAACTGAACATCGTAGTACACTCTTACAACAAAAGCAAAAGCTCGAGACGATAATTGTTAAACTAGAAAATATGTAATAGTCACCATATTAACGTGTTTCGGACTCTCCTATACTGTCTATCCATGTGCAATATGATTCCGAGGCGTATTTCGTCTATGGGGCTAAGAATATAGATGTACCAGCCGAATAAAGTAGGAACAGGTAAAGTGATTTATATCAATAAATTGAATACGACCTGAACAATCAGCAAGAAAAAAATGATCGGTAATAATATTTGAATCCATTTTGTTTTGATATAAGGAATTATCTTTAAGCCTAAGAACGAGCCAGCAATAGAACCGATTGAAACAGGAATGGCTATACCCCAATTAACAAAGCCAGTAAAGTAGTAAAAGAGAAAGGCACCTGTACAACTTGAAAACGTAATAATTCTTGTTAACTCAACTGCTTTTATATAGATATATTGCTTTTTTAGGTAATAGGTTATATTCATAAGAGCTGAGCCTGGTCCAAAACCACCATCATATATTGAAATCGCAAATGGAATGAGTTTATTCATAGGTTGTTCCTGTGTTTCTTTTATATCCTTTCCCATAAATTTATGACTGCAAAGTACAATGAAAAATGCGAAAATTAAGCTTATACACGCTACAACATTCATGACTTGTTCCGTTAATAGAGTGGCTAAAAATGCACCAAATACACCTCCTAAACTAGTAATCATCATTAAAGATGTGAATTTTTTTAACGATAAATGTCCTTTAATTAAAAATGATAAGACATTTGATAGAGCTGAAATTCCTGTCGCAAATTTGTTAACTGCTACGGTTGTATGAATCGGAATGCCAACAAGTAACATTGCAGGTAACAAGATAAAGCCTGCAGCGCCGAAAAGAACACCGATGACTGCTGCGAGTAAGCCTATTGTAAATAAAATAAATCCATTTACTGATAACCATTCATGTAGTAAAATTTCCATCAAATCACCTCTACACCTAAATTACTGCTAAACTATACATAAAACAAATATATAATAATTGCTTATTCATAAATTAAATTTATGGATAGAAAGGCGTGAATGAAATGAATTTGCATGCATTAAGGATTTTTACGAATGTAGCAAAGCTTGGAGGAATTACTGCAGCAGCGAATAAAATGCTTCTTAGCCAACCAGCTGTCACTATTCAAATTCGGAAATTAGAGAGCGAAATAGGAGCAAAATTGATTGAAGGCAAAGGACGTGGCATTCAATTAACACCTGAGGGGAAGTTTTTATATGAGCAGGGAATGCGTCTATTTTATTTAGAAGCACAAATTGATGAAAAGCTCGGTAAATTTTTAGCGAAGGAAGAAAAAACACATATTGCTTCCTCCTATATACCAACAAACTATATACTCCCGCCTATTATAGCAAGGTATAAGCTTGCTAATCCTCACATCGAATTTTTTGTGTCGTTAGGCAATGTAAAATCTGTGGAAGAGCAAGTTCTGAATTATGAAGTAGATTTTGGTTTTGTCGTGCAAAATAAAATTGGTCACCCTGATTTACAGTTTGAAAAAATAGTAGATATCCCGTTTTGGTTTGTTGCTCACCCATCACATTCTCTAGCAAATCAAACTATCTCCATTCACGAATTGTCGAATGAGGACTTTATTTATCGGGAACGTGGTAGCTCGACACTTGATTTATTGGAGGCGTTTTTTTACACTTTTAACGGTCCATTACCTAAATTAGGACTTCAAATGCAGGGCTTACATGAATCCATTAAAGTAGTGGAAGCGGGGTACGGTATGACTTTAGCACCGTCCTATAGTGTGACAGAAGGTATAACAAATGGAAAACTAGCTCGGGTGTATGTTGAACAGGCACATATTCAGCAAAGTTTATTTATTTGTACACGCAAATCAGATATTGAAGAGCATCCATTTATTCAGTATTTAAAAGGTCATTTAAACGCTTTAAATTAACCAAAAAATAATAGAATTAAAAGAGGCTGAGACAAAAGAGAAAAAGTGTTAGATTGACTGCTGTCGATCTAACATTTTTTTCTATAAGCGTTGATGTCCACTACGGCGGAAGCTTTCCGGGGGTGGCCTTTGCTACCATCAACTAGTACTCTCTTTTGAATTTTATTTATTTCAAAAGGAAGAATGTCTAAATTTTTCTTCATTTTAGATAGCAAAAATTTAATAACGCCTTGGCTCCTCTTTCTTAAAATTTAAAGTTATGTCCCATCCTCTTTTTTCATATAATTTCATTCTTTACTTGTAACTTCAACTTATTAATAAACATGTTGTGGAAATTTCAAAAAAGTAACGACTTTTATGCTGCAATAACTCTTTAAAAAGGGTTCGCGAGATTGAGAAGAAAAAGTCAGAACTCGGACCTGCAAGGAAATTCTATATTCATTCGAATATTTGCAGAAAATAAACCAATGACACCAATAATTCAAACCATTAGAAATCTATTAAAGAGGGGTGACTACTTTAATTGATCTCGTTCATTATACTATTTTTCATCATCCAATCCATCACCTCAATCATTTATTGACGTACACTAGTTGATTGGCGCGCAGGCGGCGAGTGTAGCTGACGGCATTCGCCTTTCGCTACAGAGCAAGTTTCCTGCGGAATAGCATGAGCAAGAAGGCACCACAGGAGCGTAGCGACGAGGAGACTGAAGCCACGTCCGCTGTAGCGGAAATACGGGTTCATAGAGAATTCGATTTGGAATCCAGAAAAAATTTTGTCAAATGAATGTAACATTCTTGTTTTAAGATACAAGAAATTAAATCATTTGAAACGAGGTTCAACAATGAGCAGAATTAAATTTAAAAAAACATCAATAATTTTACTAGTAGTCCTTTTAGGTATACTATCTGTCTTTTGTTTGGAGAGACTTTTATTCAAAGATAGGAGAGAAGAACTCCATTTTTTAGATGAAATTGCAACAGTAGCTGTGGAATTACATCAACAAACAGGTGGCATGTTACCCAGTGTAACGATTGCACAGGCTATTTTAGAATCGAGTTATGGCAAAAGTGAATTGGCTGTAAATGCAAAAAACCTTTTTGGCATAAAAGGTAGGTATCAAGGAGCGTCTGTAAAAATGCCAACTATTGAATATAAAAATAATAAAAGTTATACAATAGAAGCTGAATTCCGAGCTTATCCAGATTGGAAAAGTGCATTAATTGACCATAGTAAATTAATTTTAGAGGGAACGAGTTGGAATGAACATCAATATTATGAAGTTCTTGCTGCAGCTAATTATAAAGAGGCCGCCTATGCATTGAAGAATAGTAACTATTCTACAGACCCTTTGTATCCTGAAAAATTAATCACTATTATCGAACAATATAATTTAGGGAAATATGATAAGTAGGATCGGAGCTAGAGAAAATGAACGTACTAATTGCAGATGATGAACTAGACATGTTAAGGATATTGCAGAGCTATTTTCAAAGGGAAGGATTTACGGTTTTTACTGCTACAAATGGAGTAGAGGCCCTGGATATTTTCTATCATGAAAAAATTGACTTAGCTATTTTGGATTGGATGATGCCTGGAAAAAATGGCATTACAGTTTGTCGTGAAATGAAGGAGACGCAAAACATTAAAGTATTAATGCTAACGGCTAGAGACACAGGCGAAGATGAATATCTTGCTCTATCAGGTGGTGCCGATGATTATGTAAATAAACCATTTTATCCAAAGGTGTTAATAATGAGGGCAAAAAAATTACTGCAAATAGAATCCGTGCAACGACTTAATGATGTTACATTTGATATTTCAAGTAAACGCGTCTGGCGAGCTGGTACAGAACTAGATTTAACAAAAACTGAATTCGAACTTTTACGTATATTTAGCCAACATAGGAGACAAATATTAACGAGAGATCAGCTGTTAGATTTAGTGTGGGGTATGGACTATATGGGAGATCCGCGGACAGTAGACACCCATATTCGGCGACTGCGAGAAAAAATAGGAGAGGATATTATCCAAACGCACCGAGGTGTTGGATATAGTACAAGCGAATGAAGTATAAAATTGGAACAAAATTAACTATTTATATCACGCTTGTTGTAATCATTACTTTTAGTATCTCTCTAGTGGTGAGTCAGTTTTTTCTACCAAAGTTTTATCTCCATCAATTAAACCAAAAAGTAACGGATGCTTTGGTCGCCTATCAGAATTTTGATGATGCAAGCTTGGTGGAGCGTCAATTTGATGTGACGATACTTTCAGTATCACTTGATGATACGATTAACGTCCTTAATGAAAACTTAAAACAACAACTAGCAAGGGAGCATATTGCCCTTAATAAATTTTGGGTTTCTGATGAAGTATTACAAAAAGTGAAAGAAGATAAAGTGGTAGGCAAGCTTTATGATCAAGGAAAGCAAAAGTCTAGTTTTATTGTGCATTATGTAAAAGAAGGTAACCAGCTAATGATGATTGGGTCCTCTATGGCTAAATTTACGGATATTGCTTATTTCATAAATAGATTTAACCTAGTTTTTTTAATTGTCAGTATCTTTGTGATTATGGTAGTTACAGCCATTCTATCTCGAAAATTAACCAGACCGCTAAATGAGCTTAAAAAAGTGGCAAAAGAAATTGGTGAGTTGGATTTTAAGCAAGCTGAAATTCGAACGGGTGACGAAATCGAAGACCTTGCAAGAAGTATTAATAAGATGAGCAAGGCACTTGAATCAGCGCAACAGATATTAACTAAACGCAACATTGATTTAAAGCAATTTATGAGTGGTTTAACACATGAGCTTAAAACGCCTCTTGCCTTGATAAAGGTGTATTCAAGTGGGATAAAAGACGGTTTGGATGATGGGACTTATCTAACAGTTATTAATAAGCAAGTTGATAGAATGGAAAAAATAATTACAGATATGCTTTATTTTGCTAAAACGGAAGAAAATGATTCTAAAAAAACAAGTTTTGATTTAATTGAGTTAATACAAGAGATAGTGAATAGTTATCGACCTATACAAGGGGATAAGATAATTCAACTTAAAATGGATGTTACTGAATTCATACTGAAGTCAGAGCAGGAAAAAGCCCATTTTATTATAGAGAATATGGTTAGTAATGCAGTAAAATACACTTCAGGAGATGAAATACACATTTCCTTTGATGAAAATGGCATGTTTGAAATTAGTAATGCAACAACACTTATAGATATTTCTAGAATATGGCTGCCTTTTTATGTCGGAGAAAGTTCTCGTGACAAGCATTTTTCAGGTACTGGGCTTGGGCTTGCAACCGTTAAAAGTCTCGCAGAGCAATTAGGTTATTCTGCTGAAGCCACACTCGCAAACGGAAAAATAACTTTTAAAATAGGATTTGTTAAATGATATGAGCAGTGAGAGTTAATTGCGGGTAACAAGGGCTTTCGTTAATCAATCTAAATGAAGAAAAATCTAGACGTTCTTCCTTTTGGAATAAATAAAATTCAGAAGAGAGTACTAGTTGATGGTAGCGAAGCGGGCGACTCCTGGGGGATTAGCGTGACGCCTGAGACTACAGGCTCAGGCCACGCCCCCGGAAAGCGTCCGCCGTAGCGGACATCAACGCTTACAGCAAAAAAGTGTTAGATCGACAGCAGTCAATCTAACACTTTTTCTCTTTTGTCCCAGCCTCATAGAAACTGCAATCCATTTGTTGGACACTGAAGTGATACCAACTGATATAAAAGTTTAAATTTTGACACAATAAGGCAGAAGTTGAGGTAACAACTTTGAATCCGTATGAAAGTATTGTAGCTGCTGTACTATAACGAAGAAACAAAAATAAAGAATGACAAATATAAAGTGAAACTCCAATCCGTGGGGGCCTTCTTAACCGTAGCCTTTCTGATTTTGCCACATGGAGCGTGCGTCTTGATTGTTAATGGGGGATTCAGATTATCTTAAGAAGTACTTAAGAATTTCAAAATAAGTATGAAGATTTATGTATTAACTTAAAAATTTTCAAATTATTTGGTTTAATAGATGTGGAAAGAGGATAGGGGGTTCACTTTTTAACTGGATAACTACAAAAAAATGATAAACCAAGTGTTGCTTTCCGCTAGTCGTAAATGATTGAATGACAAGTATATTGATAACAGTGATATACTTCGATGTTTATGATAATATGTCACGGGAGATGAATAGAAATAATAAGGTGCTGCGCCTACTTATATTAGAGCGAATTCTTGGTTTAAACTATTTTAAGGAGAACAACATAGTGAGTATAAATATTTTAGTAATTGATGATGAGAAGGAAATTGCCGATTTAATAGAGGTTTACTTAAAAAATGAAAATTATAATGTCTTTAAGTTTTATACAGCAAAAGAAGCCCTTCATTGTATTGAGACAGAGAAATTGGATCTAGCCATCCTCGATATCATGATTCCTGATATTGACGGTTTTACAATATTACAAAAAATTAGAGAAAATTTTCATTTTCCGGTTATCATGCTAACTGCGAAGGAAGAGGAAATTGATAAGATAAATGGGCTTGCATTAGGGGCAGATGATTATATAACAAAGCCATTTCGACCATTAGAATTAATTGCACGTGTAAAAGCTCAAATTCGGAGATTTACTAAGTATAATCAGGATACAAAACAAAATGAAGACATTATTGACTTTGCTGGTCTAATCCTGAATCACAATACACGGCAAGTTTTTTTAAATGAGAGGCAATTAGCTCTTACGCCTACAGAGTTTTCTATCCTTTGGTTTTTAAGCTCAAATAGAGGTAGAGTCATTAGTTCAGAAGAATTATTCAAAGAAGTTTGGAAAGAAAAATATTTTAACAGTAATAACACGGTAATGGTTCATATTCGACATTTACGAGAAAAAATGAATGATTCTGCTGAAAAACCAAAGTTTATTAAAACCGTGTGGGGGGTGGGCTATACAATTGAAAAATGAGTTTGGAAGGCTAAAAAGGAAAATTATTGTACAAATAATCTTCATATTAGTACTGACCATGATTATTGGTTCTATTATCAATTACACTTTAATTGATGGTATGTTACAAGCACCTTTTGCGGACTGGTTTATAAGATTTTGTGAGGATGTACTTCAGTTAGACTATTTCGCAGCTCGAAATGCATACAGAATATTATTTCAGCAGAATAAACATTTATGGTTAGCTATCGGACTCATACTGTTACTGCTTATTATTTTTTATGTAGCTCTTTCTCGTTTTACCCGTTATTTTATATTGATTAGCTCAGGTGTAACTATGCTTTCTGAGGAGTCAGAAAAAGAGATTCGACTTCCTTCAGAGCTTGATTTTATGGAGAAGAAGCTAAATACTGTGAAAAGTAAATTAGAAAAACGGGCAAAGGATGCGCAAGAGGCTGAGCAACGAAAAAATGATCTTGTTGTTTATTTAGCGCATGATATCAAAACACCTCTAACATCCATTATTGGATACTTGAGCCTATTGGATGAAGCCAAGGATATGCCTGTCGAACAAAAAGAAAAATATGTAAAGATTACATTAGATAAGTCATATAGGCTTGAGCAACTAATCAATGAATTTTTTGAAATTACAAGATTTAACCTGCAGTCCATTATTTTAGACAAGGAAGCCATTAATTTAAACTATATGTTACTGCAATTGGCAGATGAATTTTATCCTTTGTTAGCGCCAAAAGGACAGCAGGCCGTTGTGAACATTCAGGGGGATATTCAGATTTTAGCTGATGCCAATAAGTTAGCAAGGGTATTTAATAATATTTTTAAAAATGCCATAGCCTACAGTGATGATAACAGTAGCATTGAAATTAGTGCTGAAAATGTAATGGACCAAACAATTATTATATTTACTAATAAGGGAAAGGCAATTCCTCCTCAAAAGTTAGAGATGATTTTTGAAAAATTTTATCGCTTAGATTCTTCCCGATCTACACAGACTGGTGGTGCAGGACTGGGGCTTGCGATTGCCAATGAGATTATCGTCGCCCATGGCGGAAGTATATCTGCAACGAGTAACGATGACAACACAGTCTTTACAGTACAAATTCCACATTCTTAAGAAAACTTAAGATTTCTATAATGGATTATTAAAAAAGGACTCCTCTTTCTATGTTTCAATAGAGACAATGAGAAAAGGAGTTGTTTTAATGTTTAAAAAAATATTTTTAATCATAGCTATTATTTTTATTTTGATGTTATTACTAAAAGATAATTTAAGTAATCCAAAAACAAAGATGTTGGACTACCCTCAGTTGGAGACCCCACAGAAAAGTGATGAAAGTCTGGATATTGATTTACACAGTTCAAATGCGGTATTAGTTAATTTAGATGAAAATAAAATCTTACTAGACAAGAATAGCGAAGAAATCATATACCCTGCTTCTTTAACAAAAATAATGACAGTACTTGTAGCCATTGAAAATATACCTGAATTAAATGAGAAGGTTTTGCTTCCTCAAAGTATATTTGCAGATTTATATAAAAAAAATGCTTCAATGGCAGGCTTCCTTGCTAATGAAGAAGTAACCGCTAAGGATTTACTTTATGGTTCGATGTTGCCATCTGGTGCAGAAGCGTCTATTGGTTTAGCAAATTATATAGCAGGGTCAGAGAGAAAATTTGTCAAACTCATGAATGACAAAGCGCAACAGCTCGGTATGGAAGATACTCATTTTAAAAATGCAACAGGACTTCATCACCATGACCATTATACAAGTGTTAAAGATATTTCAATACTTCTGCAATACGCATTAACAAACAACACCTTTCGTGATGTGTACACAGCACAAAGGTACTCTACATCCCCGACCAATCTGCATCCAGAAGGAATAACATTTACAAATCGGATGTTCAAAAATATTAGTTCAAATGATTTACCTAAAGGGAAGATTATCGGCGGCAAAACAGGCTATACAGAAAATGCTGGTTTATGTCTAGCAAGCCTAGCTGTAATAAATGAGCAGGAATATATCTTCGTTACAGTTGGAGCTGAGGGTGACCATCATACCGAACAATTTAATATTACGGATGCATTTTTGGTGTATAGTGGCTTGTAAAACAATATTGGATAGATTGGTACGTGTATTCTGGAAACGAGCGTTTGAGACTGCCTAGTGGGTGGTCTCTTTTTTCTCGCTTGAACAGTCAGTAAACCGCCTACCTCAAGCTGAAAAATGGCTACTGTATAGGAAAAATAAAGTTGGTTGAATAAGTAAGTTCTTTAATATAGCGTTTTATCCAAATAACTTAATGAAGTAATGGTAAATCGAACTCTCTTTAGAAGTTGCACAAGAGCACCTCCTCGTTTAGTAAGTTCAAACAAAAGGTAATGCTAATCTTAAAATTAATGAATTACTGTAAGTTATTTATAGTTTGAAAGTTCTACTTTTTTATTCAATTAATAGGAAGATAGAATTAATCTATATTTCATAAATTGATACTAATTATCAATATTTCAGAATGTTTAAATATTACGATTCTCGAATTAGTTCAATTGTGATAAATTGGAAATATCACACTAATCTGAAAAGTGTGGCAATTAAAGGAAGAGGAGGAAATAAGATTTGAAAAATTTTAAGTTTATGAAGTTCTTAAGTAGTATCCTAGTTTTCGTTATGGTGCTTTCTCTATTGGTTCCATTGTCGAGTGCTAGTGCTGAAGAATCGAAACCATTCAAGCAGGATAGTCAAAGCGAAAGTATAATTCAACTAAAGGCGGCTATTGCTGAACAGCTAAGCTTGTCTAAAGATGGTCCAACTCTCCACGAAAGCTTACAAAATGTATCAGGCAATCAAGAGGTTGCAGTCATCGTTCATTTATCTGAAAAGCCTGTTGCACTAGAGCAAGGAATAAGCCAAGTCAAAGGCCAAAAATTCTCTAATGCTCAAGCAAAAGAAGTTCGTTCCAATGTAAAAGTACAACAAGCAGAAGTTAAGAAAGAGTTAGCTATTAAAAATGTTCAGATGACTCAAGGATATACGTTTGATACTGTTTTAAACGGTTTTGCGGCAACTGTGAAAGCAAATGATCTCCCGAAACTGCTTACAGTAGAAGGAATTACATTAATCGAACCTGATGCAATTGTTTACGCATCAGAAGATAATACGATGAAATCATCGGAACTTATGAAGGAAGATCCATTAGAAGCTCAAATGAATACAAGTAATTCTTTCCTTGGAATAGAACAGCTTTGGAAGGAAGGAACTGAAGGACAAGGAATAAAAGTAGCAGTATTAGATACTGGTATTGATGCAGATCACCCTGAGTTTGCAGGAATTTATAAAGGTGGAAAAAACTTTATTCCAAATTCGACGACTTACACGAAGCATCGGGCAGATAACGATGCATCGGAAACATTGCCTTCAGAGCGTCCAGTCGGGACACCTGAATTTAATGAAAAAGGAAGCTCGTTCTATACTTCTCACGGCACACATGTTGCTGGAACAATTGCAGCAATCGGAGCTAACGAATTCGGTATTAAAGGAATTGCGCCAAAAGTAGACCTTTATGCTTACCGTGTTCTTGGGGCATACGGAAGTGGAGCTACATCTGGTATTGTTAAAGCAATTGAAACTGCTGTAATAGAAAAAATGGACGTTATCAACCTTTCACTTGGCGGGGGAGCTAACTCTGAAACGGATGCTGGTTCATTTGCTATTAATAATGCAATGATAGCTGGAACAATCGGCGTAATTGCAACAGGGAACGAAGGTCCAAATCGCGGAACAATGGGCACGCCTGCAACCGCTCGTTTAGGAATTGCTGTTGGTAACACAACAAATCCTGAAACAATGTATAACGGGGAAGTGAATGTTACAGTTGGCAACTACAACTTAACAAAACAACTTCCATTAATGGGAACGACTTTTGGGAAAGATTTAGCAACACAGCTTCAAGGAGAATTTGACCTAGTTGCTGTTCCTGGAAACGGAGAAGTAAAAGACTTTGAAGGAATTGATGTAGAAGGTAAAGTGGCATTGATTTCTCGTGGCAGTAATGCTTTCGTTGATAAAATTGCGAATGCAAAGGCAAATGGAGCAGTCGCAACAATTATTCATAACTTTGCTGGCGGAACGAATGCACCGAACATTTCAGGCACATTCCTTGGTGATTCATTTGAGTTTCTGCCAACATTCGATATGTCTCAAACGGATGGCCATGCAATTCGCGCTGCATTAGCAGGCGGAACTGGAAAAGTAAGCTTTAGTAAATTTGCTTCCACAAAGACACTGGGGGATGATATAAACTCTTCCAGTTCACGCGGACCATCTACACCAAATTTTGATATTAAACCAGATGTAAGTGCACCTGGAACAAACATTATGTCAACGATTCCAATGTATAAAAAAGATTTCCCTGATGCAGATTATGGGGAGGCTTATGGTCGTAAAACAGGAACATCTATGGCAACTCCGCATATTGCAGGTATTGTTGCATTAGTTAAACAAGCAAATCCTGGTTGGAACGCGTTCGACGTAAAAGTGGCACTTTCTAATACAGCACAGGTTTTAGATAAAACAAAATACGATGTGTTTTCTCAGGGTGCAGGGCGTGTAAATGCTTATGCAGCAGCTCATCCAGAAATTCTTGCCTATGCACTTGATAGCGCAATTTTAGATGGAACTGGTGCAGTTACAGAAAACTTGAAAGGGACAGTTACTTTCGGTCCACAATCACTTAAAAACCAGGATATTTCTGTAACGAAACAAGTTTTAGTAAAAGATATTAAAGGGAACGGCGGCAATTATAACGTATCAATTGATGTGACAAAAACATTTGGTGATGCAACTGTTACAGTAGATCAGCCGACATTTAATCTAGTTGGTGAGCAAGTTTTAAATATTACATTAACTGCTTCACAAGCTACGGCACCAAACGGCTCTGAAATACTAGGGTATATTTCCATCAGCGGTGGAGTTACAGAAATTTCATTACCATTCGCAGCTGACTTAGGCGGCGAGGCAGTAACGGAAATTAAAGATTATAAGATTACAGAAACAGACCTATCCTTTAACGGAGATGGAGTGAAAGACTCAGCTGTACTTTCATTCACATTATCTGGCGATGTAACAACTAACTATATCGAGCTTTGGGATATTATGAATCCTGAAGGTGGAGAATTCGGAGACGGCTACATTGGTTATCTACATGCAGGTACTGCGCTAGGAAAAGGCTCTTATACGCTAAATGTTGGTGGGCAGTACAAACCATGGGGTTCAGAACCTGCCACAAAGATTCCAGATGGCCTGTATACAATGGACTTCACTGGTCTTGCAGCATCAGGAGCAGTTTCCGCTTATGTTGGGCCAATTGTCGTGAAAACGACTAAACCAGAAATTACTGGTTCAGTAGCTGATGGTGTCGCTACAGGACAGGTAACAGATAAGTATATCGACTACAATGAAGAGTTATATTTATACGATTTAAATTACAATTTAAATGATAAATTAAAAGCTTCCTATATTTTGACGGTAAATGGTGAAGTACAAGCACCAGTTGCTTTTGAATTAAATCAAGACGGTAGCTTCACATTCCCAGTAACAGCAGAATCTAATGCTGTATCAGTAATAATTAAAGACGCTGCCGGGAATGTTGGTGAAGCAATGATATATGAAAAAGAAGTAGTAGCACTTTCTGTAAATCCAACTGAGCTAGACCTAACAGCTGGAGAAACTGCACAACTTACGGTAACAGAAACGTCAACGCCTACAGAAGGTGATGCAACAGAGGAAGACGTAACTTCAAAAGCTACTTATGTTGTTGGAGATGAAAATATTGCAACAGTAGTAAATGGATTAGTAACTGCAGTAAGTGAGGGCACGACTACCATTACTATTTCATATGGTGATAATAAAGTTGCTGTAAATGTTACAGTTAAAGCACCTGTTGTAGAAGTACCAATAGTAACACTAGAAATTGACCAAGCTCAGGTTGAAACTAGTATAGGGAAGGAAGTTACAGTTAATATTACTGAAGTAACTACTTTTGATGGGAAAACAACAGAAAAAGATGTTACAAAGCTTGCAACCTACGAAGTAGCGAATGATAAAATAGCTACTGTAATAGCAGGGGTGGTAAAAGGAAAAGGTCAAGGTAATACGACGATTACGGTAACGTATGGTGAGCACACACTAACATTTGATGTGTTTGTAAAGCAAGGTGATGACAACGGAAATGGCAATGGCAACGGCAATGGCAACGGAAATGGCAACGGAAACGGAAATGGCAACGGAAATGGCAACGGAAATGGCAACGGAAATGGTAATGGCAACGGCAACGGCAACGGCAACGGAAATGGCAATGGCAATGGCAACGGCAATGGCAATGGCAACGGAAACGGAAATGGTAATGGCAACGGAAACGGAAACGGAAATGGCAACGGAAACGGTAATGGCAATGGCAATGGCAACGGAAACGGAAATGGTAATGGCAACGGCAATGGAAATGAAATAATAATGAAGTAACCGAGGATGATTTATAACTAATTTCAGTTCAAGTAAAAAGAGAAATTGCACAGCGCAATTTCTCTTTTTTGTATTTATTATAAAGCAATCCCTTTAAAAAGATTATCTCCTACTAAACTAACTGTGACATATACTTACTGATTTTCTTGCCATATTTGATACAAATCAGTTCCTCTCTATCTCTCCCAAATCAACGTCATTTGATGTAGAAGCGCTTCCCATGTTTGCTTTTTTTCTTTCGTTACTTTGGCAAGGTCAAATTCCCCATAATAAATAGCGTCCGTGTATTGACTGTCTGGCAAAGTAAATTGATCAGAAGCTATGGAAACCTTACCGTAAGATTTTATTAAGTTATCTCTAGTTTTGGCCCGTCTTTCAGAGGAATTAATTAAAGAGTGAATGAATTTTTAATACCCAAGCAATAATACGCCATCGTTTAGAAACATATACTGACTTCTTTTTCTTTTTTACACTATCGTAAATTTGCAAAGCAGCTTTTTCTGAAGAAGTAACCCAAAACTTTTTATCTTTATCGCCTTTAGCCATATTCGTATCAACGAACCCGCATTTAATATCAGTTACTAAAACGGTTACCTTCTGCATCTTTAACTTTTGACGGATACTGATTAGGTAATCAGAAACAAAGGTTTTTGAAGCATTGTAGGCAGGTGCAGTAGGATTCGCCATTAAGGCTCCAATTGACGATATCCCTACTATATGTCCAGAATTTTTTGATAAAAAATATTTATAAGCAACATTAGACATTACTACAAATCCTGAAACATTTACATCGATTGTCTCTTTTTCAAAATCTAAGTTCAAATAAGGGTTGAGATGGCCGACACCAGAGCTAATAATAATTAAATCCACTCCTTCCATCTCTTCAATGATGAAGAACCCCCCACTGATTAAAGTTTCACTTTATAAGCATTAAGTAAGTTTCGAGTCAAAGTGACAATAATGTTAGACTAAACTTTTTATTGTCATCCTAAACGATGGTTCATCGATTTCTTTTTTCTTAACATAGCTGTATAAAGCTTAAAAGGAGAGAGTATCTTGAATATTTCGGAAATAAATAATCAATTATTTAGAACGGTTAATAGCTTAGGGAAAGAATATCGATACCTTAATTTACCAATGATAATCATTGCTGAATATACAGTTTTTTTCTTAGCTATTTTCGTTATACTGTTGTGGTTTACTAAAAATAAAGAACATAAAATAATGCTTATTTGCGGAAGTATAGCGTTTATTTTGGCTGAAATTGTAGGGAAACTTGCAGGATTATTGCATTTTAATCATCAACCATTTGCTGTCCTTGCAAATACGAATCAATTAATCGAAAAAGCAGTCGATAATTCTTTTCCTAGCGATCATACTATTTTATTTTTTTCATTTTGTATGACCTTTTGGTTGTTTAAAAAAGGGACATGGTTTGGCTGGATTTTGTTAGCTATATTAGTGGGCGTTTCACGTATTTGGGTAGGCGTGCATTATCCATTAGATGTTTTTGTCGGTGCTGTTATTGGGATTACTTGTGCAAGTATCATTTACTTTACAGTGCCAAAATTAACAGTTCTAACAACTGCCATCACGAAATACGAAGCCATTGAAAAAGTAATCATCGCAAATTTCATTAAAACTAAAATTTGAATGAGATGATTAACAATATGAATCCTTTATGTATTCTGGGTCAGTTTTATTTATGAATATTTGGCTATAAATTCTAAACAAGTCTATAGATTTTACCGATTTTAGAAAACCAAGCAAAAAGGGGCTACTAGGCCCCTTTGTCTATTTTTACGAATAAATGTTTGGTTCCCTCATCTCATTTACACCGCACCGAATAATTTTAAAATATTAATAATGATAATACCAACTACACCGAAGTCTGAATCGCCGAAAGTTGTGCCTTCGTAACCGATATCACCCATAAATATAAGGAGAATGGCTGGAATAAAGCTGATAATTATGCCATTGGCAAAGGCACCTGCCATGGCGCCCATTCGACCACCCGTTGCATTGCCAAACACCCCGGCTGCTGCACCTGTGAAGAAATGTGGTACGAGACCAGGCACAATAACTTTTAGTCCAATAAGTGGGAGCGCAAACATGGACAAAAGCCCAGCTAGGAAGCTGAATAAAAAGCCGATAATTACTGCATTTGGAGCAAACGGAAAAATCGTTGGGCAATCCAATGCAGGTTTTGTATTTGGAACAACCTTATCTGCGATCCCTTTAAATGCAGGAATAATTTCCGCAATGAGCATTCGCACACCTGCCAAAATAATGTATACGCCTGCAGCAAAAGTGATGGCTTGAATAATGGCGAAGACAATGAAATTAGAGCCACCAGATAGTTCTGTCTCAATAAAAGATTGACCAGCAAACAATGCCACAATGATGAAAAATAAGCTCATTGTTAAAGAAACTGCAACCGACGTATCTCTTAAAAAGCCTAAAGATTTAGGTACTTTAATTTCTTCAGTTGATTTCGCTTTATTTCCAAAGAGCTTACCGATTTTAGCGGATATATAGTAGCCAATGCTACCAAAGTGACCGACCGCAAAGTCATCACTGCCCGTAATTTGACGTACAGTTGGTTGTAAAATGGCCGGGAACACCACCATACATATACCTAATAGTATTGAGCCGACAATAATGAGCGGGGCGCCACTCATGCCACCGACAGAAAGTGAAGCTGCGATTAAACACGCCATAAATAATGTGTGATGCCCAGTTAAAAATATATATTTTAAAGGCGTAAATCGCGCTAACAATAAGTTCATGACCATACCGAACACCATAATCATTGCTGTGGACGTGCCAAAATTCGTTTGAGCAGCTGCAACGATGGCTTCGTTATTTGGTATTACCCCTTGCACATTAAAAGCAAAATCGAACATTTTACTAAAATGATTTAAAGAGCCAATTAACACGGCGGCTCCAGCGCCAAGAATAACAAAGCCCATAATTGTTTTTAACGTACCTGAAAGAACGGTTGAAGCGGATTTCTTTTGGATTAGTAAGCCGACAAATGCGAAAAGGCCGACTAGTATTGCTGGTGTACCTAAAATGTCATTCATCATAACATCTAACATACCAACACCTCATCCTATCCGAATATTTTTTAATATTCCGTACTAACTGTTGCCAAGCACTCTACTTCAACATGAAAAAATGAAATGTAAGGTAGAGGCAATCTCAATTTTGAAGTAAAAACCATAGAAAAATTTTTACATTAAAACAACGGTTCAAGTTTTGATTTGATTTCTGCAATACTCATCATATTGACGATACGCACAATTTTCCTCATACCATTATCTAATTGATCGACAATATCTCCTGCACCAATATACACATCTGCTTTCTCTGCCGTAGCGGTTGTTAAATCAGTATGCGTTACCTCTGCTTCTTTCCCGAGTTCAGCTAGTGCCTTTTTAACAGTTAGCGCCATCATGAAGCTACTGCCTAATCCATTGCCACACACGACTAAAATCTTCATCATAATCGCTCCTTTGTAGCGTACTGTTTTATTTTTTCAACAATGTCTTCAGGAAGCTGGCAAGCGATAATACTGTCTATTTGTGTAGGCTCCTGTAAAACTTGCGTTAAATCGACTAAAGCCCGTAGATGGGATGCATCATCTATAGCCGCTAAGACAATGATCAAGTAAACGGGTTTATCTGGTCCGAATTGTACAGGGTTTTGTAAGCTTAACAAGCTCATTGATAATTCCTTTACTCCTTCAGTTGGACGCGCATGGGGGATTGCAACTTTAGGTGTTAGCACGGCATAGGGACCGTGTACTTCAATTGAATGTATCATCGCTTCTATATAGCGCTTTTCTATTTTATGTTGCTGCAGTAATGGCAATGAAGCTAAGCGAATCGCATCCTGCCAGTTGTTTACCTCGTTAGCAATTTGAATCGTATCCTTATTTAATAACTCGGAAAGCAAATCGACATACCTCCTTTCCACTGGAATCAATAGAGCTTCTATTCATGTTATTAATGCAAGCTAGGTAATTATGTCATGAAGGGGAATATTTTTAGTGAAATTGTTGAATGCCGGAGAGCGTGTCCAAAATAAGGGTAACTCCCCAAATAGCAGTATAATTTATTTGCAACTTATAACGAGCAAGGTGAGACCTCGCAGATACTGAAGCGTCTGCGAGTTTGGGGGTTCGACCATGAGTGAGGGGAGTCATGATTTAATCGCATTAATTTTACTTGCTAAATCGTAGATCGATTTTTTTACAAATTCATCGATTTTATTGTCTAATCGGGATTTGGGATAGACGAGCTGAATTTTTCGTGTAAGTGTCATGTCGTGTAAATCTTTCTTCATCAAGAGGCCAGATTTTAATTCATCCTCTATAAGAGCAACGGATAGAAAAGCAATCGTTTTGCCAAAGATAAGCATCTTTTTAATGGTACTGACAGAATCGAGTTCAATCGTGTAGAAGGATGGCAGGAAAGGATTCATCCATTTCTCGATAAAATGATTGGTTGAACTGGATGAGGTATGCAATAATACTTTGTTTTTAAGGACATCAGACTTTGAGATGTCTTTTTTTGTTGCAAGCTCATGGGTAGGGCTTAATGCCAACACAAGCGAATCTTCGCCAATTGTTTCATAGAAGAGAGATGGATTTTGTTGTTTGGTTTCCATTATTAAACCAAAATCGAGCTCCTGAAGAGCCACCATATTTTCGATTTCAGGTGCTGTTTTTACCTCTAGGGAAATTCTGATATCTGGATAAGCGGTGGAAATTTGATGAATGATTTCAGGCATAAAAATATGTGCAGGTAGTCCGCTTGCACCTAATCGGATGGAACCAATATTGCCAGCCAATAGATTTTCAATGAAGCGGTCCATGTCATTTTGTAATTGCACAATTTGACGTGCATAGTGATAAAGACCCTCACCCGCTTCTGTTAAGCGATAACCACCGGCATTTGTACGAAATAAGCGTACGCCGTATTCATCTTCAATCGAACGAATATGAAAGGATACTGTGGGTGGCGTGATCCCTAGCTCTTTAGCGACAGGGGCTAGTTTTTTTAAATCTACGAGTAAGCAAAATGCCTGTAATTTTAGATGTTTCATTTTAGCCTCCTAAAGTAAATTAGATAAAGTATTGCATTTGCTTTAGTTTATTAGATTTTTTTTAACGCCATATTAATAGTAGGTTAATATTTTCTAAATATCTGGAATTTATAGTAGAGATAGACGAGGAGGATATGATGAAAATCTCATTGACAAATATCGAGAAAAAATATGGGCATTCTCAAGCACTCTGGCCCATTAATGTGGAATTAGACAGTAAGTTCATTACCATATTAGGACAATCAGGTTGTGGAAAGACAACATTATTAAAAATACTAGCAGGTCTTGAAAAACCAACAGATGGTGAAATCACATTTGATGACACGATCATCTATTCTTCTAAGCTACGTAAAAATGTGAAACCTAATAAGCGCAATATCGCCATGGTTTTTCAAGATTTTGCCTTGTGGCCGCATATGACCATTTTCCAGAACATCGCTTTTGGTTTAAAGGGCATCGTGCCAAAAACAGAAATACCAGAGCGGGTAGCGCATGTCATGCGATTGGTGAACATGGAGGGTTTTGAAAAACGCAAACCGGGTGAATTATCAGGTGGACAACAGCAACGGGTAGCATTGGCACGAGCACTGGCCACAAATCCAAAGCTAATTCTATTTGATGAACCATTATCCGCTTTAGACGCAGTGTTACGAGAGAAAATGCAAGATGAAATTATGCATATTATTCATGAACTAGATTGCCAGGCGATTTTTGTGACACATGATCAAACAGAGGCAATGACGATGTCAGATCAAATAATTGTGATGGAGTCAGGCCGAATCGCGCAAGTTGGTACTCCAGAGGAAATCTATCATGCACCAGCAACACCATATGTAGCGGATTTTATTGGAAAAGTTAACTGGTTGGATAAAGGTAGCTGTATTGTGCGGCCAGAGGGGGTATCGAGACAACAACACCCTGGAACCATTGCCAAGCAAGCGATGATTGTGAAAAGTACTTTTGTGGGCGATCGGTATGTAGTGCAGGCACAAGTAGAAGGCAAGCAATGGAGCTTTTATGAAGCTGTGCCGCTCGAACATGGCAAGCAACTTGAAGTTTTTGTAGATAAAAAACAAATTTATCAATTGGAGGGTTTACAGTGAAAAAACGTTGCAAATTACTAGTGACAGCAGGGGTTCTATTAGCGTTAACATTAGCAGGATGTGGAAATAATCAATCAGCGGGAAGTGTCAATAAGGATGCAGCGAATGCAAAGCCGCAGGAAGTTCAAACGTTAACGGTCTATTCAGCTGGTCCAGATGGTTTGGCTGCAAATATTCAGCAAGCCTTTGAAGAAAAAACAGGCATGAAAGTAGAAATGTTTCAAGGAACGACTGGGAAAATTTTATCGCGCTTAGAAGCAGAAAAAAATAATCCTGTGGCAGATGTTGTTGTACTAGCTTCTGTTGCATCAATGGATGGATTAAAGGAATCAGATCAGCTACAGAGCTATAAAGACGCTGAAAATGCAACTAAAATCAATAGCGATTGGTCGGATGCGGAAGGCTATTACTATGGCTATAGTGCATCGGCATTAGGGATTGCTTACAATACGAAAAATACGAAAGAGGCTCCGATAGAGTGGACGGATTTAGCAAAATCGGAATGGCAAGACAAGATTAATATCCCTGATCCAAGTTTGTCAGGTTCTGCTGTAGATTTCCTTTTCGGTTATGCGGAGGCAGAAAAATCTGCTTGGGATACGATTCAATCATGGAAGAAGAATGGCCTACAAGTCAATGGGGCAAATAAGGAAGCACTTGATGCGGTGATTACTGGGGACAAAAATGCAACTATCTCAGGTGTAGACTATATGGCTTACAAAGCCAAAGCTAGCGGTGAGCCAGTAGAAATTGTTTATCCGCAGAGTGGCACAGTGGTAAGTCCACGAGCAGTAGGCATTATGAAAGAAGCTAAGAATGTTGACGGTGCTAAAGCTTATGTGAATTTCTTACTGTCAGATGAAGGGCAAAAACTTGTTACAGACGCTTACTTACTACCTGGCAATAAAGAAATTCCTGTAAAAGACCGAGCGGCATTAGGTGAAATTCCTCAGTTACCTGTGAACTGGAAAGGTGCAGAAGCAAAGCAACTTGATATTTTAACGAAATTTAATGATATTTTTCGATAAGAGGTCAATGTAAAGTTCAACATAGCCACTAGAGTGGGCTTTTAAAATTTCCGTAGAAAAAAATCGCTCATTTTAAGCGGGGGATGGCAAGCCTACACAATGCAAGCACAGCTGTGGGATCTTGCCGGCTTGTTGTCCTGCAGGGGGTTCGTGAATTGTCACAATACTATCCATCGTCAAGCTTACTTCTAGTAGGTATAGCTCTACCCATGTTTTCTTAGGAAGGAATGACGTAACAATGATAATGGAAGGCAGACGCACTTTTGGATTATTAGTGACGATTGTCGCAACGTTTGCTATCGCGCCATTAATAGCTATTGTCTATTATACAGTTGTCCATGATGGGCATTTAGATGTTTCGCAGATTAATAGAATGTTTGATAATGATCGATTGTGGCACACTCTGGGCAATTCTTTATTATTAGGTATTTTAGTTATTTTAGGAACGACAATACTAGCATTACCGATGGCATTGATTCGCACAAAAACGAGTCTACATAAATTTGATTGGTTAGATATTATCCTAACGATTCCTTTTATGACACCACCTTATATTGGCTCTATGGGCTGGATTCTGTTTATGCAAAATAATGGCTTTTTACAGCAGTTAATGCCGAGTGCAACATGGATGTCCAATACCTTTTTCTCCTTATTTGGAATGGTCATGATTATGAGCCTACATCTGTTTCCATTTCTATACTTAATGTTGAAAAATACATTACTAAGAATTAATGGTTCGTTTTTAGATGCTGCACTTATTTTCGGACGTAGCCCTTGGCGAAATTGGACAAAGGTTGTCTTGCCTTTACTGGTTTCTAGTTATGTTTTAGGAATATTGCTGATTTTCATCAAAACGTTAGCGGAGTTTGGGACGCCCGCAACATTTGGAAGTCGCATTGGTTTCCAAGTTTTTACGACCGAAATTCACTCTTACCTTTCAAGATGGCCGGTAGATATAAGTATGGCGACATCACTTTCTTTGTTTTTACTTTCGGTATGTCTAGTTATTTGGTATTTTCAAAATCTCATAGGGCGCAAGTATACATATAGCGTGCTTTCAGGTAAAACCCCTGCTGTTCGCGAGATTAAAGATAAGTGGTATATCAAGCTAGGGGCATGGCTATTTGTAGGAATGGTGCTGTTATTTTCGATTGCAATACCATACTTTTCTATTATTGTGACATCATTGCAAAAAGTTCGAGGGAATGGTTTGAGTGCTGGCAATTTCAGTTTGGCGTCCTATCAGGCGGTGTTTACAAGTGGAAGCGCTGGCTTATCAGCATTTCTAAATAGTGTAGTTTTCTCCATACTGACAGCTGTCGTTACGGCGATTCTTGGATTATTTATCGCGCTCTATATTAAAAAGGGAGAAACGAAAAAGCAACAAGTGTTAGATTTCTTTAGTTTAATGCCGAATATCATACCAGGAATTGTCTTTGTCGTCGGTTTAATTATGTTTTGGAATGCACCTTGGTTGCCAGCGACTATTTATAACACGAAGGCAATGGTAGTTGTGACTTATTGTGTGCTTTTCTTACCCTATTCTGTGCAGTATACAAAGTCGTCTTTATCACAGTTAGATCAATCTATTTTTCAATCGGTGGCTATTTTTGGGCGTAACAGTTGGGACATGTATCGTTTTATCTTGATCCCATTATTAATACAGGGAATACTTGCTGGCATGATGATGACCTTTATAATTTCAATGCGTGAGTTAGTAGCAGGGTTACTTATTTTACCTCCCTCAGTTAAGACGGGGGCAACATTTATCTACAGCCAATTTGAGCAAGGAAACGTTGGCGTAGGAATGGCTGTTGCAGTAATTACAGTCGCTATGACCGTCATCTTCATGTTCATATTAGATTGGCTTCAAAAAAGGGGAGGATGGGCAAGTGCTTAATGTGGAAATTTTAGGTGGGGTTGGGGAGTATGGACGTAATTGCTTTTATCTCGAAAAAGAGGGGCGTGCTATTCTACTTGATTGTGGTGTGATGAATAATCATGACAAAACTTTCCCCGATTTAACCCAAGCCCATGTGGCCAAGCTAGAAGCTGTGTTTATCTCTCATTCGCATATTGATCATGTGGGTGCTCTCCCATTACTTGAGAAGTGGGGCTACAGCGGACAGCTATTCATGAGTAAAATGACAGCGCAACAACTAAAGCCAACTTATGAGAATATAATAGTTTTTCAACCAGAGTCCGTTGACAATTGGATTAATATTAGCGAAAGTCTTTCCTTTCAATGGGGCTATAGTGGTCATTTAATAGGGAGTGTATGGTACAAAATTAGATTTTTAGAGGAGGTGATGTTTTTTTCAGGTGATTATGTTATGGATTCCTATCTTTTAAAGGCTACTATCCCGACAGAGGATGATAGGGGGTATGATTTAGCATTTATCGATAGCGGACATGTTGAGAAGCGCATCAAAAATATTGAAGTGTTGCAGAAAATCATGGAATTTATCAGTGCCAAGCCAAGTTGCCCGATTATTTTTCCTTCTTCTTTTTCAGGGAAAACTGCGGATATTGCTGTTTATCTTTTTCAGCATACGGCAAGAGAAGTGCGTGTAGACAATGAATTCTTGTCCTTTTTTGAAGATTATAACGTTGCGCCGGAAAATATGTTGTCATCTTCGTATAACACAATTTTGAAATCCTTTAAAAACGATTGCTTGCAGGACAAGGCAGTGGGGGATAACGCTATCTATTTTATTCCAGAGCGTGACGAATCAACAATATCGAAGCTTCTTCTCGAATTGCCAACAGCCATTGTCATCTTTACTGGGTACTGTAAGAAAGGCAGTTATGTTCAACAATTAGCGCAAGATCGAGCGATGCAGTTTTTTTACAAAACACATCCTGATTACAATGACATCATAGCGCTTTCACAGAAAATAAACGCGCAAAAAATCATCTATTTTCACAGTCAGTTAACAACGAAAGAAACGACGCTTTTAACAATCATAGGAAATGAGGATGACGTGTATGATGAATCTTGTTAAGAAATTTGCCCTGCAACTAAGCCTAATCGGTGTTGTATTATTCACTATTGGCGTGATGGGTGTCACACAGGCGAAAGCAGCAATCGAACCAGGTCATGAGATTAAATATAATATAAAATCGGAGTTATTTAATGAAGCTAACATCTTAAATACTTTCACTGCGACTAAAAAAGATGAAGTGAAAATTTACTACTTCGATACACCAAATAAGAATTTTCTAAGTGCAGACTATAACAACCGCTTACGTGTCTATAAAGATAGCAATAAAATGGATATTACGTATAAAAAAAGATTTCAAAATACACCGCTTGAAGAGGCACTTGCCATCACAGCAAATCATGGGTTCACGGGCACAGAGTCCAACTACAAATTTGAAATGGATATTAAGGGCGGCAATCGTACGTTCACAATAAGTCGAAAAGAATCGTTAAAGACAACATCTAAAGTTTCCTACGAGGCAGTGGATACAAGCGCTGCAAAGAAATTAGTGTTAGAAAATGTTCCAAAGAAGATTTTAAATTGGGATTCGGAAGCATGGTATACCAACACATTGTCACAGGCAGTCGTTTACGGCCCTGCGAATGCGACAACGTATAAAGGTAGCTTTGAAGGCTATGAGGCAGATATTGAAGTTTGGAACTATCAAGGAGAAGTCATGGTGGAACTATCTACCAAAGAAAACGATGCTTCAAAAGCTGCTATCATTGAAAAAGTATGGCATGATCATTTACTAGCGGCAGGCTATTTAAGTACCGATCAGCGTGGGAAAACGGCTTTTGTTATGGACAAGTAAAGCATGGAGAGCTTTCTCAATGGGAATGACTGTAAATGATCTGAACAAAACGGTTTTTTATGAATTTTATTTTTAGCATTTTCTACAAAGGAAATGACGAGGAAGCTTTTATAAAGCTCCTTTCTGATTGAAGACAAAAGGTTACAGGAATGCTGATCATTCCCGTAACCTTTTGATTTTTTTTATGAATTTCATTTAGATGGCATGTTCGTATGTAAGGTCAGTATCACTTACGAGCATTGCTTATACTGTGCTTGTATGGCACAGGCGGCGAGTGTCGCTGACGGCATTGGCCTTTCGCTACAGAGCAAAGCTTCCTGCGGGAATAGCCTGAGCAAAAAGACCCGCAGGAGTGGAGCGACGAGGCGACTGAAGCCGTGCCCGCGAAAAGCGTCCGCCGTAGCGGAAATCAACGGGTTCATATAAAAGTATGACCTGTCCCGTAATAGATCTGATGTTGTAAAGAGAGACTATAAACATTCCTAGCCATAAAATTGTGGCAAGGTGTATGAGGGAAATAAAAACACGGAAAAAACTTGTTCTAACTTTTTCAATTTAGCTTACACTTACTATAGGACGAACTTAGCATGGAGCAAGGAGGAAATGTCATAGCGAAAAAAATGGGCATTGTCGCGCTATTACTATTTGGAGTGTATGTTCTCTGTATGTATTGGTATATTTTTCACGGTGGTGGTGGCACAATACCACAAGCATTAAAAGGAACAGTTGCGGACCCAGCGATGTTTATGTCTGAGCGAGAACTATACTTAAGTGGTGAATATTCGAAAATAAGGAACTTCCTATTCTTTGTGGCTACACCTTTTGAATGGCTCGTCTATCTCGTTATATTATTAATGGGATTATCACGCTATTTTGAGAAGGTTTCGACAGCACAAACGAAATGGAAAATTGTTCAAAATGCAGCTTATTTGTTTTTATTATCGATTGTGCTTTATGTAGTACTCTATCCAATCGAATATTATCGTTATTATCTAAGTAAAAGCTATGGCATAAGTACACAAGGTTTTTCTTCGTGGATGCGAGATGGTGTCATTGATTTTTGGGTGAACTTTGGGATGACCTTCCTTATTGTGTCCGTACTCTATTGGCTCATCAGAAAGAGTGCTAAGCGATGGTGGTTATATGCGTGGTTATTAACGATTCCATTTACGATTTTTATCATGTTTATCCAACCGGTTGTCATTGATCCGTTATACAATGATTTTTATCCGCTGAAAAATAAAGAGCTGGAGACCAAAATTTTAGCAGTTGCTGAACAAGCCAATATTCCAGCGGAGCATGTTTATGAAGTCAATATGGCGGAAAAGACCAATGCTTTAAATGCCTATGTGACAGGTGTTGGTAGTAATTCGAGAATTGTGTTGTGGGATACAACTTTAAATCGCCTATCTGACAATGAAATATTATTCATTATGGCACATGAGATGGGACATTACGTAGAGAAGCATATTTATTTTGGAATCTCAGGCTATCTTTTAATGACATTGGTAGGTCTGTGGCTGACATCAAAATGTATGAGATGGCTAATTACACGCTATGGACATATATTAAAAATTACTAAAATCAGCGACATTCATTCGTTACCATTGTTTTTACTCATTACATCTATTTTATTATTTGCATCGAGTCCTCTTTCTAACTATATTTCGAGATATCAGGAAACAAGAGCAGACCAGTATGCAATTGCATTAATGGGCGATCAGGCGTCAGCAGTGACTGCATTCCAAAAGCTAACCAAATCGGGTTTAAGTGAAGTCAATCCACAGCTTCTTGTCAAATGGTTCCGATATACCCATCCGCCTATGCTCGACCGTATTTATAAGGTGGCTGAAAAAGAAGGGCAGAAACAAGGAACACCAATAAAGGAAGAGCAGAAAAAAGAAGAGCAAAAGAAATAATTATCCAAGTGCGGTTGTTGTGATACGAAAGGATTTATGCAGGTTTTTCAGGCGAATAAGTTGGGTATTCTAAAGGTAAGATGTATCAAAACTTGTTCGTTGTAGAGGTGGGGGACTTTTTATGCGCAATATTGTCATGATTACGCTGGCATCCATATTAGTAGGGTTTGCTTATAATTTTTTGTTAATTCCCCATGAAATTTTGAGTGGCGGATTAAGCGGGATTGCCATCATGCTTGGGATTGTCACACCTTTGAATACAGGGGTATTGAATCTTTTATTAAATTTACCATTGCTGATTATAGGTGTTATGAAGTTGGGGAAACGTTTTATAGGGTATACGATTCTTTCGGTAGTCGTATTGTCAGTAAGCTTATACGTTATTCCAATTTATAAAGCAACACAGGAGCCAATTCTTGCATCTTTGTTTGGTGGTGTCATTGTGGGCTTTGGAGCGGGTATGATTTTTCGTGCTTCTGGTTCTTCAGGGGGCTTCGATATTGTAGCAATGTTGTTAAGTCGCAAACGAGATTTTCCATTAGGCGTGTTACTTTCTGGGATGAATGCAGTCGTTGTTGCGATTTCTGGCTTTGTTTTTAGTTGGGATGCCGCTTTGCTTACGCTCGTATCCATTTATGCGACAGGGAAGGTTGTAGACACAATTCATACAAGCCATATTAAGTTAACACTGATGATTATCACAGGTAAAGGGGAAGAAGTCAGGCAACAGCTGTTAGCGAAGCTTCCTCGTGGGGTAACTATTATTGACGCCAAAGGAGCCTACTCTGGGGAGGGGCGTAAAGTATTAATTACTGTTATAACTCGCTATCAGCTTGCTGAAGTGAAAAGTATGATTAAAGAAACAGATAACAAAGCATTTGTGAATATTCTACAAACGACCGAAGTGATCGGTATGTTTGATCGCGGCTTCAAATGACCGATTGTGCCTTTTACGAAAGAAAATTTAATATTATTTGATGGATTCTTTCTGTCACGAAAGCGAAGTTTTTCAACTACACTATACAAGTTCTTGTTAAATAAAGTAGGCGTCAATTGCGTCGACTCACAATTGATTAAACACACGTTACGGATTATAATAGTTATAATCGAACGTGTGTTTTTATATTGGTATTTTTGAAATGGAGTGAATCCAATGGACAAGGACAAGGTACATAATTATTGTTTGAAGCTAACAGGAACAACACATGATTATAAAGTAGAGTGGGAAGCAGATCGTTATCAAATTGGGGATAAGCTCTATGCTATGATAGGTGGAAATGCCACAGGAAAGCCAGTTCTCACATTAAAATGCGAACCTAGTCGTGCGGAGGAGCTAAGAGCAACATATGAGGATATTATTCCTGGCTATTATATGAATAAAACACATTGGAACTCAATTTACATGAATTCAGATGTACCGATAGAGGTAGTTGAACATCTTATTCAGCATTCATATGATTTAGTTTTCGGTAAGCTGCCAAAAAAAGTGCAGCAACAAATGATTGCGCAAAAGGAACAATGATTTCTATAAAAATAGAACCCCATCTATTTATTTGGAGGGGGCACTGAAAAAGTCCATAAAATCAATATTAGCCATGGCGGAAACGATTAATCGTTTCTGCCATGGTTTTTTTCGATGCCGTTGATTTCCATTACGGCGGACGCTTTCCTGAGGGCGAACCTTGAGCCTCCTCGTCACTAACGCTCCTGCGGGGTCTCAAGCTGTTCGCTAGCCCCCCAAAAGTCGCCGTCGCCGCCGGCACTTCAATCAACTAATTTTATCGTTCTTCTGAGTTTTTCATTCTTTCAGATTCAGGGTTTATTTGGCCTGAAAATCCAAGGAGCTGCAACAATATTTGCGGTGAATTTGAAACGCCTTGAAGCTATTAAATGAAAAATAAGGGGATACCAAGAAAACCAGCACTTTCTGTTCAAAATCGAACAAAAAGTGCTGTCTTTTACGATTGAAGAACATTACAAAAAACGTAAGTTTTTCAGTGTCCTCTTTGGATGGAGTTGAATAGTATTTTCATTCATTCCCTATACTAGGTCTAGTTTTTTTGTGTATTATAACCATGCTCGCCATAGGGTTGTAGTTTGTCGAGCCATTGTTGCTCAAGCTTTTCGAGCTCTTTTTTGGCATCGAAATAGCCTTCTTCTTTTTTCTTTAAATATTCAACAACTTCAATGTCAAAAGCCTCCATACCGAATGTATTGTAGTCAGCCTGCAATGCCTTATTGCTGTGTGTATTTGTTTTCAGCATAAACTGGAAACCATTTAAACGTTTTAAATTATTGAAACTACTAACAAAAATTTTGTTATTTTGTTTGTTGGTCATCGTGAAAACACCAGCTTCAATTTTTATTTCTTTATAGTACTCTTTCAATTCTTTTTTATGATCCACTCTAAACCCTACTTTCTTATTTTTTTACCCAATAGGCACTGCCATCATCTTTACGACTCATGAAACCATATTCGATTAAATAACGACGTATTTGCACATAGTCTTCGTATACAGGTTGAATAATCGCATTTAATTCTTTTTCTGTATACTGTTTAGACTCATCTAGAAGCTTTGTGATTGCTCGAAGTACAACGATTTTTTGCTTTTCACGTTTTGGGAAACGGACAAGCTCTTTGTCAATACCATGAGGGAAGTATTTTTCAAGTAACTGTTGTTCTTCCGTATGTGTAATATTATAGCGATCATCTACCATCGTTGCGGTTTTGTGTATGGGCACAAAAGCATCGACTTTTTGATCTTGGTCTTTTAATAACTCCATCATTGTAAGAAATGTTTTTGCCTGACGTTCTTTTTCCTTTAATGCAAAGCGGTGGTGACGAATAGTTGTCGCACTGCCTATTTCCAACTCTTCTTTGATTTCTTGATCGGTTTTACCTTCATAAAATAGGCGCAAGATATGGCTCTGATGGTCCGTTAAGCCTGTCATTTTTTTATTCAATCCATTTAGGTAATGAAAAACGGATTGGTGCGTCGCAATGATATGATGTTGCATATATTTTTCAGCCTCATAAAATACATCCTCGTGCGGATAAATAATACCTTTTTCGATTGTCTCTCCACAAAGTAAGCAAGTGAAGATGGTGCCTTCATCTGTATAGCCTTGTTTTATATCATCGATTGAAGCTTGCCAAAACTTTTGAGATAACTCCATGTAGCTCATCCTTTATATAAAAATATTTTATTTACAAACAATATATCAAAGTGTTTGTATAAAAACAACGAAAAAGTATTTTTGTTTGTTTTTTTATTTATTTTAGTAAATGGCGGTGAATAAGCATATTCTTACATGAGTGTCATATTATACAGAGATAAACCGAATACTAAGCGAATTTTCTAAGTTAGGCGCTTATCATAGGTTTGGTATTCAAAAAAACATATAGATAACAAGACAATAAAAAATGGGGGGTAAAAAAATGAATAAAGAACTTCTACTTTCATTAATAAATAAAGTTATAAGAGTAGATCGTGGAGGACCGGAGTCACGAATTGGAAAGTTACTATCGGCAGAAGATGATCATATTGCATTACTGACTGAAACAGATGGCGTTGTTTATTACAAAACGCAACACATTAAGAGTATTACGGTTAATTCAAAAGATGGTATGGAATTTAACGTAGAAATCCCAGAGGATTTTGAGTATTCAATTGCTGAAGATTTTAAATCCATCGTAGGAAGTTTAAAGCATCAGTGGGTGAAAGTTAATCGTGGAGGTCCCGAAATGTTAGAGGGCGTCATGGATGATGTTACGGATGATTTTATTACGATTATTTCGAAAGAAGAAATAATCCGTCTTGCTATGTTCCATGTAAGAAACATTAGCTATTCTGTAAAAGTTGAAAAAGAAGAAAATAAGAATGAGAACAGTGACAACGACAATGACGACAAAAGTGATAATAACAATAGAGCATCTGAAGCAATGCAAAATAAAAACCGTAATACGAAAAATAACAGAAGAAGATAATACAAGTAATAATCAGAGTGTTATATAGGACGAAAGGAGGGGGAAGGTGAAAAAGCAGATTCAATACCTTGATAAAGAAATTATTAAGATAGAAATTCCAGGTAAAAAAATGCTTAAAGGAATTATTGTTGAAGTAGGTAGTGATGTTTTTGTCCTTTTCGATGGGAAAGACTATTTTTACATTCCGATTGCTCATATCCATCAATTTCAGATTGATTATGTCAATGAAGACGGCATTATTATGCCTTCAGAGACCACAGGATTGTTAAACAAAACACAGGATGAACTAACACTTGAAAAGGTTCTTGCACTTGCTGTGGATATTTATAGCGAAATCTATGTGACGGGTAATCAATCTCTTCATGGTTATATTTCTAATATAATGAATGACTACTTTGTATTCCAATCCCCCGTGTATAAAACAATGTATATTGGAATAGAACATTTAAAATGGCTGATTCCATATATTCACACTGAAAAACCGTATGGATTATCTAAACAAGATTTCACATTACAATCTATACCACAAGCAATGCCAAATACATTCCAAATGCAAATCGCAACGATGAAAGATAAATTTGTTGTCTTTAATTTAGGAGAGAAGGAAAATCATAGCGGAAGTGTGAGGGCAATTAAGGGGCAGTTTGTTGAGCTACAAACAGCAAGAGCAAATGCTAATTTTCTCAATCTTTTGCATATCAAAACCATACATTATTAAGGGTAATTGGTTATCCTTAAAAACATAAAAAGCATGTTTTGGATAACGGTTACTTAGGAAGTACCGAAGACGAAGACATGCTTTTTTAATTATTTATTTTTCTTTTTAAAAATAATAACGGATAAGATTGCTAGCACGACGATGGTTACTAAAATTACGATTATACTAGTTGTCGTGCTCAGTAAATGTCCATTCAGCTCATAAACAATACCATAATTCACCTTATATGCTTCTAAATGTGAAGCTGGTACACCATCAAACACCTTTGAGATGGAGTTCTCCATAAAGGCATTTCGTAATAGTAATGTTGTATGACTTATTGGGAAATACATCACAAGATTTTGAGCAAAGCTTGGTAGGACGCCAATAGGTACGTAGACACCACATAAAAAACCGAGTGCTGTACCGACAATTGTACTAAGTGTGGAAAAAGAATTTTGTGTGTGTACAAATAGGACGAGAAAAACATTAAAAACGCTGGCCAGTAACACGGATAAGAGTAAAATGCTAATTACTTTGATTAAAGCACCAAAACTAAGTAGTTCACCACCAGTCGCTACAATGAAAATTTCACAGCCGATAAGGGCGATGAAAGAGAAGATACAACCAATGACAAAAGCGTTCAATACATAGCTAAACTGAATCGTTGCCCGTGAAATAGGAGCTGTTAAAAAATCTGCCGTTGCCTTCGATTCTGTATCTTTCACGGCAATGCCAAATGCGGCCAATGTTGTGGAGACAGCAATCATGGATAATAGACCTGCCACAAGCCATTCATTGACCATCGTCACCATTCCAGGTGTAGCCTCAGTCATTTGCTCTATCGCATCTACTTGCATTTTTTGAAGAAAGACAGCGTATAGGACGATTACGATAATAACGGATAGTAGTGAGAAGAAGACTTGTGTTTTATCACGTCTGAACACTTTGTTGTTTCGCTGTAATAAACTCATTAATGCTTCCATTAAGCCACATCTCCTTCTGCCATAATATGAATGAAGACGTCATCCATTGTGCCTTTGATGACTTCAAACGAGGCTATAAGCGGTTCTGCACTTTTTAATAGTGTGAGCGCGTGAAGAGTAGACGTCACTCGAACAGAGAAGATACCTTGCTTTTCTGTGTAAACGATGGCATTTTCTTGGAGCCAATTTTCCCCTTTAGCAATATCATGAAAAACAAGTGCCATCTGATCGTAGGCATATTGCGTCTTCAGTGTATCTGGTGTGCCCTCAGCCACAATTTGACCTTCTTTTAACACGATGACCTGATGGGCCACAGCCGCTTCCTCCATATAATGTGTTGTTAGAAATACGGTCATATTGGTTTCAGTTTGGAGCTGCTTAATGGCTTGCCAAACGAATTGGCGGGTTTGTGGATCGAGTCCTGTTGTGGGTTCGTCTAAAAATAAAATTTGTGGTCGATGAATGAGTGCTCTCGCGATGTCAGCACGTCGCTTTTGACCGCCTGATAATGTGCCGTATTTTCGTTTTTCTATATCTTTCAAATGTAAGTAATTTGAAACGAATTGATAGTTTGCTGCAAGCTCAGCTTTTGATAGTCCGTACGTTTTTCCTCGGTGGATAATGTTTTCATGCACCGTTAATCGTTCATCGAGTAAGCTTTGCTGGAAGACAACACCGATGGATTTTCGAATTTCTACATTATGATTATTTTGATCGAGTGTATGACCGTTAATGCGAACGGTACCACTTGATTTTTTTAATAAAGTACATAATATTTCTATAGTGGTCGATTTACCAGCACCATTCGCCCCTAAAAAGGCAAAGAGGGAACCTTGCTCGACCGTAAAGGAAATGCCTTTTACGGCCTCATGTTCACCGTATTGCTTTCGTAAATTATCTACTTGAATAGCAAATTTCATCATGTTTAGTCCTTCCTTTTTTGTATGGCATTATTGATTTCTTGAATATCAATTTTTTGTAGTACATATAAAATGCACCAGACGATGAAGTAAATGATGATCTCAGAGATAAACACATAGAAAATGCTAGAATGTTCAAACCAACGGCCGAAGTAGCCAGCTGTGAAAACGCAAAGTGTAACCGCACTAAAGTGAAGAGTAAGTTGAATTGTAAATAATAATCGCTCTAATTCAAAAATTAGGGATAGTAGGCCAATGACAATACCAAGTATAGCGGCGATAATAATTTGCTCTAGTAATTCTGGCCCTGTAACCACCGTGTTTTTAGATATTATACTCAGCGTTACGAGGACGTAGGAAGAACTAAGTGAAATGAGTAGTCCGATAATCATCATGCTTAAAATTCTCATGTTATAAATCCCTCCCAATACCTAATTGGCGTTTTAATTCTTTTAAATATTTTCGACTGACATGAATGGACACATCGTTATCGAGGAGTAATTCTGTTGCGCCAATTTTGCCCATCTGAATAGAAGTAATTTTATTAATATTGACGAGTGTTGATTTACTCACTCTAGCAAAGTCTTTCGCCAGTTGCGTTTCTAGCTCATATAATTTGCGCTTCGATTCAAATTCCTGTTCTTCTGATTGCAAAAACACCTTAGCACCCTCTGCATAAATTGAATAAATATCAGTGATTTTCAATAGATGAATTTCCTGTTGCAAATAGCCGTCAAGCATCGTCGTTTGGGATATTTGCAATTGCTTCATTAGTTTTTCAATTTGCTCATTGTATTCCTTCGCGTGTATATGAATCTCAGTTTCTTCTAGCGCGCTATTAATCGTTAAATGAATTTTCATTGGAGGCCCCCTGACAATCAATTACATCTTAACGTAACTGTTCCTGCATTCTTGCTGATAGCTACCATCTAGTGAATCAGGATAATATTAATGTAGCATAGAAATTTTTGGATAGGATAGATTCTTCAATAAGAGGTTGTAATTAATTCATAACCGGTTTGTTTTTAAACATATGGTGCTACTTGAAATGTGGTGAAGTGGTAAATTGACTTCGTTCACTGCATAATAGAACTATTCACGTCGTAAGGGGGTGCTTGATATGTATGAGTTTTTTAAGCCAATGTTCATGACATTATGTATTGGGTTTATAGGGGCTCTTATTTTTCAGTTTTTACATATTCCGATGCCGTGGTTACTTGGGGCCATTACAGCAGTGCTTTGTGCACAGCTATTTACAAAAGTTCAATTGAAATGGCATAAACATTTTCGCAATTTTGGTTTAGTCGTTGCGGGCTATTCCATTGGCTTTGCTTTTACGCCACAAGCGGTTCAGGATATTAAGCAGTTTTTAGGCAGTATGATTGTGCTGAATGTGATCTTTATCGTGTTGTTTCTTGCTATTAGTTTTTTAGTAGCAAGACGAACGGATTTAGATTTCCCGACGGCCTTGACATGCTGCGTACCTGGGGGGATGGCACAAGTTGTTGCTTTCGCTGAGGAGCAAGGGGATATGGATATTGCCGTTATTACATTTTATCAGGTTTTGCGTGTGCTACTGATTGTTGGCTTTGTGCCATTAATGGTGGCAGGCTCTAGTCAGAATGCCATGATTGTAGATGGCGGCTGGACATGGGGACTAGCAGGCTTTCTTGCTATTTGTGGACTTGCGGGCTGGCTTGCACAATGGGGGAGAATCCCGACAGGCTATATGCTTGGGCCAGTATTTTTACTAATGGGTTTGAATTTAGTTGGGCTTGATGTACCTAAAATGCCATTGTCCCTTCTTCATATTGCGCAGCTATTTATTGGAATTTATATTGGGCTTTTATTGAAAAAAGAAGATTTACATTTGTCGAGGAAGCATGTGTTTTATGCATTTGTATCAGCGGGAATTTTTATCGGTACTGCCTATGGTTTAACTTTTATCTTGAAGAGATTGTACGAGCTTGATTTTCAAACAGGTTTTTTAAGTATCGTACCAGGTGGGCTTGACCAAATGGGGATTATTGCCGCTTCCGTTCATGCAAATGTAACCGTAGTCACAGCATTTCAGCTCTTCAGGTTACTGATTGTATCCATTTTACTTGTTCCGTTAGTGAAGGTGTTCGTGAAAAAAGTGAAAACGTAAAGGGCTAGTTGATTCAGAGGGCACTGAAAAACGCTAAAATTGAAATTTTTATAGCCATCCATCAAGAGACCACTGGAAAGTATTTTTCTATAATAAATATTCTTCTTCGTGCTCCTGTCATTTTGCTTTCGTCGCAAAGTTTCTCTACCCTTCGTGCGGGGTATCGTCTATCTCGCAGGAGTCTCATGCTGGCGCACTAAATCCTATCGTATATAGTAACGATTCTGCAAAAAGTCCCAGCCTTTTGCCGCTTCACGCTCTCAGATCCTTCTTAAGGATGATGACTTAAAGAAAAAAGAAAGATTGTTCATCTATCAGATAGCTGATAGATGAACAACCTTATGATAATTAGTATTTTATTAATCAGCGTGAATAGCGTTAATCGCTGATAGACCCTTCAAAATAGCTGATAGCCCCGCTATTTCCGCTGATAGACCCTTCAATATAGCTGATAGCCCTGCTATTTCCGCTGATAGATCTTTATTGTTAGTACTATTTTTAAGTGAATAGGATCATTAGATGTTAGTATTTAAACTGACGGATTAAATTTTGTAGCGTTTCTGCATTTTTTGTAAGGTGTGTTGCTGCGTTACTAATATCCTCCATGGAATAGAGGTTTGCCTCAGTAATCTGTGTGACTACTTTTGACTGCTCGTGGGCATCTACTGCAATTTCAGCCATAATTTGTGTCGAGGCATTAGCTTGCTCAATGCGAGCATATAATTCCTCGGCAATGCCAGAAACCTCTTGAATTTTACTAGTGACAAGTGAAACTTTTGTCGTAATGTCTTCAAATGCAACGCTTGTTGTTTGAACAACCTCAACACTCGAAGTTGCTTCCTTTTCACTTAGTTGCATTTGCTCGCTTGCTTCTTTGGAAAGCTGCTGCATGGTATGAATGGTGTCAGTGATTTGAGCAGCGGATGTTTTAGATTGTTCAGCTAATTTACGAACTTCTTCTGCTACAACTGCAAAGCCCTTCCCGTGCTCACCAGCACGAGCCGCTTCTATCGAGGCGTTTAGTGCAAGTAAGTTTGTTTGGTCAGCTATTGCATGAATGACTTCGACAATTTCACCTATTTTATTTGCATGTGTGTCAAGTGATGTAATGGAATTTGCACTCTTATGAACCGCTGCTGTCATGACATGCATTTGAGTCTGCATTGCTTGTGCAGAATCTTCACCAAGTTGCGCTGTGTCAAAGGCATCCGATGTATAAATTGAGACTTCACTATTTGTTTCCGTTACAAGTTGAATACCACCTGCAATGTCCTGCATGGCTTCCACGTTTTCGTTGGCACTATGTTTTTGTGTACTGGCACCATTTGCTAATTCCACCATTTTGGCCGTTAATTGTTCCGTTGTTCTTGTTGTAGAACCAGCTGTTGCAGAAAGCTCGGCAGAGGAAGCAGAGACTTGATTGGCCGTATCATCGACTTGTCGCATCATTTTTCGGAGTGTTTCCAGCATGGCATTGAAAGATTGTGCAAGATCACCGATTTCGTCTTTCGTGTTTACGACTAATTGTTGTGTTAAATCACCTTTACCAGCAGAAATTGTTTTGAGCTGGTTGTTTAAACGTTTTAATGGCTTTACGATACCTCGTACAAATAGTATTCCTGCAATCACAGCAATAACAGCTGCGATAAAGGAAATACCACCCATTTTTAGCAGCATCTTTTGTGCCACTGCATCAATTTCAGAAGAAGGCACACCAGTAAATATCATACCGATTATTTCACCATTCGTATCTTTAATTGGTCCATATTGTGTTAAGTAGGGTCTACCTACCACTTCAGCTGTTCCAATATATACGTCGCCTTGTGTTAACACGGCATCAGCTACTTTAGGGTCGGCGGTAGTACCAACAGCGCGTTTACCATCTACCATTACATTTGTATTAATACGTGTATCATTAGCAAAAATAGTAATCGATGCTTGAGATAACTCACCTAATTTATCAATTAAAGCGGTTTCGTTGGCAATTTGAGCTTTACCTTTATAAAGCTCACCATTTTCTAAATGCCATTCACCTGGCAGTGTTTGATCTAAATTATATACGCTTAAATCAAAAATTTGACCCAGCCGTGTATTGTATTCTGCTTCTAATGTGGTTTTCATTTCATTTGTATTAACGAGACCTACAGCAATAAGGACAAATAAGATGATTACCACGATTAACAAGCTCATTTTGTTTTGCATACTTAATTTTTTCATAGAAATCCCTCCACGTTTTTTACCCATATAAATAGATAGCAAGTAACATTAAAGTAACTTACTACCAATTCATTATTAAATTAATAATGAAATATTTAAGAAAAATCACTAGTGTTGCAAAAAAAAGATTGAAAATTCAGTTTTTTATTTCTGTGGTTATGAGCCAACAAGAGAAGTGCTCGATATTGGTGTTATCCGTTTGGTTTTTATGACCAATTAGATTTACCCTCATCCGTCATGCGATCAAAACGTTCGTATTCCAAGTAGCCTCGGTCGAAAACATACATGCATTTCCGGTCATCTACCATAACTTCGAGTTGGTTCCAATCATGTTCTCGTCCAAACCTGAGTCTTTTTTGGTGGATTTGGGTGGGGTACTACCTGACTTTAATCGTTATAAAGGACTGTTTTTATTCTTAAATAGATGATTGAACTTGTTTAGGCTTTTCACCATAACTTGTGGTTGGCTTCCGCTCTGCCAGTGTGCTTTACTGGGGGCGCCCGATGAGCCGCTTGGGGCAATAGGATGTTGGTCACGAAGGCGTTATCACAGGACGTGGTGCTTTTCAGACTTCGTTCCTCTATGTTGCTCGCTCCAGGGTCTCATCTTGGGCACTTAATCTCCTACACACTGGCGCGGCTCCTGCCAACTTATAGGACATTTTAAAATGTCAACCACATCTTATGGTGATGAACCAATTTAAATATTCTTAAAATTCAGTTATTTTAACGCATCGCTAGTGAAGAAACATGTTTCTATTTTTAAAGTATATAGCCACTAGAGATGTTTGTATATTTAAAAAATGAAAGCTGATGCTATTTTTTTTGTTTCCAATTTCTATGAAATATGCTATTATAATGCTAACTATGATGAACGGAGGTGAAAAGGAATGAATCAAAACGCTACGAGAACAGGTGTAAATGCAGATAAAGCGATGTATTTTGCACGTGTAATTACTTTCGATTTTGCTAACAACGGGATAGGTCTGTCCATTTTTAAGCAAAATCAAATACTAAACGTAGCGGATTAACCATTCTTTTTCACTAATAATGAGGGAAAAGACTGCTTGTTAATGGAGCAGTCTTTTTTGTCGTCTCTTTAATAAGTGAATCTTTAAACATTTCTTAAAAAAAGTAAATTCCTCAGGCAGATGTCACAGTTGTGTGTGGTGCGCGGTAGGTAGCGTTCGTGCAAAATCTCGACACAATTTTGTCAGTGTGTAATGGAGTAGAATGTTTTCCGCACGTTTCATGGAGGAAAAAACGATGCAAATTAAAGCTGAACAAATACAAAAAGTTATTGGTGGGAACGTATTATTTGAAGGTCTTCAACTGGAAGTCAATTCGGGAGAGCATGTGGCGATCGTTGGCGTGAATGGCTGTGGAAAAACCACATTATTACAGTTGTTAGCAGGTACAGATGCGCCGGATAAAGGACGTATTATTAAAAGTAAAGATGCGACAATTGGTTATTTACATCAAATTCCAAGCTATCCTTTACTCACAGCAAAAGAGGTACTTGAGGAGGCATTTGCCAATATTTATGCTTTAAAGGCAAAAATGACAATGTTGGAACAGGAGATGCAAGCGGAGGTTACTGACAAAGTATTGCAGCAATATGGTCATATACAGGAGCTATTTATGCAACAGGGGGGCTATGAGGTTGATGCACAATTAGCGATGATTGCAAATGGGCTTGGTATTACACCATTGCTCACACAGCCATTTACGAATTTGAGCGGTGGCGAAAAAACAAAAGTCATGTTAGGGCAAATCCTTTTAAGTAACCCCTCAATCCTACTATTAGACGAACCGACCAATCATTTGGATATGCAAGCGATTGAATGGCTAGAAAATTATGTGCAAAACTTTGCTGGAATTATTATCGCGGTATCGCATGATCGCCAGTTTATGAATCAAATGGCGCAAAAAATTATAGAAATTGAAGATGGCGAGGCATTTACTTATCAGGGGAATTACGACGCTTTTGTTGCACAAAAAGAGGCGAAAATTGAACAGCAGTTTGCGGAATTTGAAGAACAACAAAAGAAAATTAAAAAAATGCAGGAAGCCATTAAACGTTTAAAACAGTGGGCAAATGAAGCGAATCCTCCTAGTGCATCCTTGCATCGCCGCGCGAAAAGCATGGAAAAGGCACTGGCTCGTATAGCGCGCGTAAAAAGGCCCGTGACGAAGAAGAAAATGAATTTGGCTTTAACGATGGCGGAACGTAGTGGCAAGGAAGTAGTTCAGTTGCAGGAAATTAGCCATGCATTTGAAAAGCCATTATTGAAGGAAAGTAATCTAGCGGTTTATTTTGGGGAACGATTGGCGCTTGTAGGGGACAATGGTAGTGGTAAAACAACGCTATTAAAAATGATATTAGGAGAAATTGTGCCGAGTAAGGGCCATTGTAAAGTAGGGAGTAGTGTGAAAATTGGTTATTTATCGCAACAATTTGAGCATGAAAATCCAACGATTCGATTGATCGATGCTTTTCGTGAGCGCGTAGCTGTTTCGGAGGCAGAGGCCCGTCATATACTCGCGCAGTTCCTATTTTACGGATATGACGTGTTCAAAAAGGTAAGAGATTTAAGTGGCGGTGAAAAAATGCGACTGCGTTTAGCTCAGTTAATGCACGAGGATATCAATTTACTTGTTCTTGATGAGCCGACCAACCACTTAGATATTGAGGCAAGAGAAGTGTTAGAGGACACCCTCGAATCCTTTGAAGGCACAATCATTGGCGTATCCCATGACCGTTATTTCTTACAAAAGATCTTTTCGAAAATTGCTTGGATTGAACATGAGCGTATCCAGGTGTATGAGGGCGATTATGAATGGGCGCGCATAAAGCGTTTGTCCTTAGCGAAAGTACCGATAATCGAAAAAGTACAATCGAAAATTGAACACAGTAAAAAGGAAATACCTGTCGAAGCGCAAATAGAAAAGCTAGAAATGAAACTAAAAGAACCGAAGCTTGCCAAAGAACAACGACATAAATTCGAGCAACAACTTGAGGCTTTATACGAAAGATGGTTAGAAGGAGGTTCAGAACATGCATAAGTTGGAGCTAATGACACAATTGGATATTGATTATTTAAAAAGTTTTAGTAATATGGAGAGGTGTTCAGCAGGAATATTGTTTTACAATAAGGAAATGCCGACATATTATGATGCCAATCATGCACATATATGGCAGAAGATTGAGCACATAGATTCTTTATTAACGGACATTAAGAAATTTTATGTTTCAAAAGATCTTATACCAAGAATGTATATATACAATGTAGAGGAAAATCAACAATGTATAGAGAAATTACATGCGCACGGCTTTCAATATGAAACCTTTACAAATGACGTGCAATGCTGGAATGGCGAGTTTGTTCAGCTCCCCGTAAATCCATCGATTCAGATAGAGCGTGTAACGGATAGTAATGTACAGGAAGCATTAGCAGTAGAAATGAGTATTTCCACATTCGGTGAGCCGGCTTTAATAAAAGAAGCTTTCTATAAAACATATCGATCACCGTACTTTACGTATTATTTATTAAGAGTTAACGGGGAAGCATGTTGCACCGCCAATATTTTCGTATCAGGAAATCAAGGTAGAGTGGAGAGTGTAGCTACTATTAAAAGCTTCCGTGGACATGGATTGATTGGTTATTTGTTGCAGCATATTCAAAAACAATCTGTGAATGCAGGAATAGAGAGCCTTTGGATTATGCCTATCAGTGAGCCTGTTGCAAGGGTCTATGCAAAGTTGAATTTCAAATCAGTCGGTTCAGTGACATCCATTCACGCATTTACCGAAGGAAAAAGCATTGAAGAAATACGTCTAGGTTCATAAACAGTAAAAAGGTCCAATAAAGAAAAAAAGCACAGATTGGGCAGTTTTAGAGGTAGTCTGAAATGAGTGAATCTTCCACAGGAAGACGTGGAAGAATAAAATGTTGCTCAATATAATGGATTTTGTGCAGGTTCGTCTAGTTTCGAAAAAAGATTTTACAACTTTGAAAGTTTTTTACTTGAAAAAAAGCTGTATTCGATTTATTGTCTTTAGAGATACTTGTTAATTGGACTTGGAGGATATGGAATGCACGGAATTTATATACGCTACAATGTCTCAGAAGAAACCCCTAAAGCACAATGGCCCAAAAAAGTGGATGCATTTGCGTATGTTCAACGAGGTAAACCACAACAAGATAATGACAACATGCTATCGTTGGAAGAGCTAAGACGCCACGCAATCCGATATATTGAAAGTTTGAAAGAAAATGCTAGTGATCATTTAGTGGAACAACGCAATGGAGAAATTGAGCATTTCGATCGACGCTATATGGAATCGTTAAAGTTAAAGGAAAACATCGATGCTCAACTGATTAATCTCGAAGAAATTCGTTTACTATTGCAATTAATGAATGTACTGAATTTATCGCACGGATTTGGAGAAAATGCTGGGAAACTACTGCGTCAAATTACTCCCTATGCAAAAGAGGTAGAACACCCAACATTCCAAACAACACGAGTAGAGCGTCATTTTTACACAGAATTGATTGAACATATTGAAGCGGTCTATATGCGGATTATGCGTCAACACAATCCGTCTACAAATGAGATGCAACAGTCGGAAAAGTTATGGACATCAGTTTGTGAGCAGACAATTGAAAAGGTAGAGTCACGAATCGAGCGTTTGTCTGCGATAAAATTGAAACATGAGAAAAATTTGTTAGAGTTTAGTCAATTAAAACAGCAAAATATCGAGGCGAAGGAACGCTTAAATCACGCTGTCAATGAGCTCGATGTCATATTAGGAGCATTAGAATCTTAATCACCTTACGATTGATGGAGAATCCGAATAAAAATAAAAGCATGTTGCCAATTGAGCTTGATTTTAGCTTCAATGGGCAAACATGCTTTTTATTGTTATTGTGCTTTTTTTTCAGTTTCTTCATTTTTGGACTGGCGATAGACCCGCAATAAATCAAATGCCAGTAACACCACAATAATATAAAAAATGGGGCTGTTAAATGATAACCCGAATTGTGACTCGCCTCCAAGTAATGATAATACAATCCACAGACCCACTGTGTAGAGGGTTACACCCACATATGCTTTTTTAGATAGCCTCTTATATGTACCCTTTGCCGTCGTGATTTGAATAATGACGAGGACTATTAATATGACAAGGATGATTTTTTTCGATAATACCTCTGCTAAAGTAGTTGCAGGGAAGAAATCATTGACGAATAGTAGTGTGAAAAATACTAGAATACAAAAATTTAAAATGCTTGAAAGCTTCATGTAATGTCTCCTTTGATGCCATTTGTTCCTTTCTATTGTAACATGGTTCTACCTTATAATCATATATTGCTACTATTGGAGAAAGATAAGTGGTTATATTATTTGGAAAATAATAAAAAATTTGAAACTTCTAGGGGAGTGTATCCGTATAGTAGGTAAGATGATGAAAAGGGGTGAACAACTTGACGCTATTTGGCTATTCACTTGAGCAGATTTATTTAGTGGTGTTAATTTTCGCTGGCCTTGCTACGATATTGTTCATGTTTTTTGGAGATGCTGTTGAGGGCATTGGCGATGGGCTACCGATTTTAAATCCAAGTGTGATTTTATCATTCATCACGATGATGTCAGCAGCAGGTTTTATTTTAGAGAAACTAGCCTTATTTTCTAGCGGATGGAACATCGTTGCTGCTATACTCATCGGAATTATTTTAAGTGTACTATTTTATTTATTCATTCTTGTTCCGCTGAAATCGGCTGATGTCTCTTTAGCTTATACGGAAGAATCGCTTGGTGGTCAATTAGGAAGGGTTATAGTACCTATACCAATAGACGGCTTTGGGGAAGTTGTGATAGAGACAGCGAGTGGCATGATTTCAAAACGAGCAGTAGGCTTTGACAATGAGACGATCGACTATGATACGACGGTACTTATTGTGGAAGTGAAAGAGGGTACTCTCCTAGTGAGGGCCTATGAAAAGAAATTTATATAAAGGGGAGACAGTAATATGACGAGTATTTTAATTGTTGTAGGTGTTGTAGCATTTATATTAATCGCCATTGTGGGAATGTATGTGACGAAATATCGTACAGCAGGTCCAGATGAAGCACTGATTGTGACAGGTAGCTATCTTGGCTCAAAAAATGTACATAAGGATGAGTCAGGGAATCGCATAAAAATTATACGTGGGGGCGGTACTTTCGTTTTCCCAATTTTCCAGCAAGCACAGCCATTAAGTCTTTTATCTAGTAAACTAGAGGTGACAACGCCGGAAGTGTATACGGAGCAAGGGGTTCCTGTAATGGCAGATGGTACAGCTATCATTAAAATTGGCGGCTCTATTTCTGAAATTGCCACAGCGGCAGAGCAGTTTTTAGGGAAGCAAAAATCAGAACGTGAAGGTGAAGCACGTGAGGTATTAGAGGGTCACTTGCGTTCCATTTTAGGCTCAATGACTGTGGAGGAAATTTACAAAAATCGTGATAAATTCTCGCAGGAAGTTCAACGTGTAGCTTCTCAGGATTTAGCAAAGATGGGTCTAGTCATTGTGTCCTTTACGATTAAGGATGTACGCGATAAAAACGGTTATTTAGATTCACTTGGTAAACCGAGAATCGCTCAGGTTAAACGTGATGCGGATATTGCGACTGCAGATGCAGAAAAAGAGACGCGTATAAAACGTGCAGAAGCGTCTAAAGAAGCGCAGAAGGCAGAATTAGAGCGTGCGACTGAAATTGCGGAAGCGGAAAAAGAAAACCAATTAAAGGTAGCTGAATTCCGTCGCGAGCAGGATATTGCCAAAGCTCGCGCTGACCAAGCATATGAGCTTGAAACAGCCCGTGCGAAACAGGAAGTAACGGAACAAGAAATGCAAATTCGCATTATTGAGCGTCAAAAACAAATTGAATTAGAAGAAAAAGAGATTTTACGTCGTGAGAAACAATATGATTCGGAAGTAAAGAAAAAGGCAGATGCTGATCGTTATGCAGTGGAGCAAAATGCGGCAGCGGAAAAAAGTCGTGAGCTTGCGCAAGCTGATGCAGAGAAATATCGAATTGAGTCGTTAGCGAAAGCGGAAGCAGAGAAGATTCGATTGGACGGTCTTGCAAAAGCAGATGCAGAGCGTGCTCAAGGGGAAACAGATGCAGATATTATTCGTCTGCGTGGTCTTGCCGAAGCCGAGGCGAAACGTAAAATTGCAGAAGCCTTTGAATACTACGGTCAAGCAGCTGTCCTGGATATGGTTGTACGCATGATGCCTGAATATGCGAAGGAACTTGCAAGCCCACTTGGTAACATTGACAAGATTACTGTTGTGGATACTGGTGGTGGCGAAGGCGGTGGCGGTGCCAATAAGGTGACGTCGTACGCAACGAACTTAATGTCAACACTGCAGGAATCTTTGAAAGAAACTTCAGGCATTGACGTCAAGGAATTGATTGAAAGCTATGCAGGCAAGCATACACTACGTCCTGAGCTTGAGCAAATTGCGGTTGGTCTAGGGAAACAACAAGCATCAAAGGCTTTAGAGGAAATAAAAGAACCAGTTGAACAATAATGAAAAAAGCTACATGATACAGCTGTATCATGTAGCTTTTTTAGGGTACTCCTGCAACTCTATAGGCACAGGCGTATTAATAAACAGTATCAAGTGGCGATGTTGCATGATTAAGCGGCGGAAACGGTCATCGGTGCTAGCTATCCTTATACCTATTTCTGCCATTCTTTTGCGAGCATACCATATACCACATGGTCAACATAGTGGTCGTACAGCCATTCAGCGGCGCGTATCGTTCCTTCTGTTGTAAAGTTTAGTCGTTCAGGAATAGCACGACTTTTTACATTACCAGCAGCGGCTCGAATTTCCACTTTATTGAGCTGTAGCTCTTCAAATGCATAGTGCATTAAAGCTTTCACAGTCTTCGTCATAATGCCATGCCCTTGTGCGTCTTTACTTAGCCAATAGCCAATTGCAGCAATTTTATTGGAAGGATTGATGGCATTAAAACCCGCAATGCCAACGATTTCATTTCGAAAAATAATAACAAGAGAGAGGCTACTTTTTGCTTCGTAGCCTGCGATACAGCTTTCAATATAAGCTCTTGAATCGGCCACCACTTTTGTGAAATCAAGCCACGGCAACCATTCGCGTAGGTATTCCCTAGACGCATCCGTTAGGGCAAAAACTGCGTGTGCATCTTCTACAGCCACAGTACGTAAGGATAATTCTTGATCAATCGTAATTTGCAAGCCATTCACTCCAGTTCTTTTTATTATCCCGCATTAACGGTCAGTAAGTCGAACAACTGCCCGTAAAAGCCCGATTGGTTCAACTAGCAATCAGTGGGGATGAAGAAAACCCCACTGACTGTAGTTTCACTGTATCCCGCATTAACGGTCAGTAAGTCGAACAACTGCCCGTAAAAGCCCGATTGGTTCAACTAGTGAAGAAAAAGCCCCACTGCTTGAAGTTTCACTTTACTTTAGGGCATTATGCATAAAGCTTTTCATTTCTTGGCTTAAAGTGGTTAGCTCTTCGATAATTTCACTAAAATCTTGTACAAGCTGTGCCTGTTCATTCGTTGCATCGTTGATTTGCCCCATATTTTGTCTTAGATTTTCAAGGTTTGAATTAATGTTACGAAGGGATGTTTCAATATTCTCAGTTGCACTAGATGTTTCAAATGACAGCTTTCTAACCTCTTGTGCCACGATATTAAAACCAGCGCCATGTTGTCCCGCACGAGCAGCTTCAATGGATGCATTTAAGCCTAATAAATTTGTTTGACGAGAAATACTTTTTATTAAATTTGTGACATCATTTGTTCTTTCTGAATCTTCAAGGGCATGTTGCGCCTGCTTGTTTATTTCCTCACTAGTCGCAGCTAGTTCTTCAGAATGTGAGGCAATGGTATGTACTTTATCTTGTAAGCTATTTACAATGCTATCCATGGAATTCATATAGTTTTCGAGCTTGAGCTCACTATCAATTGGAAGACCGAAAGCAAGAGCACCTATGACTTTGCCATTTTCTCGAATGGGAAATGAAAAAGCATTAATAGCAATGCCATATACTTCTTCTGAGATAATAACATCGGCATTCTGTCCTCGAAAGGCAATAAAAACGTTTTGATCAGCTGGATTTACTTTTTGCCCATCCTGATAACCTGAGTCAACACGTTTACCAGCTAAATATTTTACAACGGTTTCACTTTCCTTTTCAACGACAGCCACGATAGCTTCTTCTTTTAAAGCAAGATGGATGTAGGGTACTGAAAGTACTAAAGCTTCAATAATACTCATAAAAACGCCTCCGATTTTGGTGAAGAAAATAATCTAGTCACCTAACTTGTATGTACAGTGATTTCTAGATTTATCATTCCCAGTCTAACACAATATTTTCCAATCCAAAATAGATGGTCTATTATTTTTACTGAAAAAACTGTGACATTGTCGTCACAGTGTCCGTATACTAATCGTTACGGTATAAATCTTTTAAATATGAAGGAACACGTTAGATTTCAGGGTAAATAGTAGATTTGTTAATGCCTACGATATTCAGTGCTTTAAGTGTGTGCGAATTGTTTTGTCTAACATGAATAGACTTGATAGCACCTGTTATGAAACTGCTTATACGAATGTCAAATAAAATCATTAAAACTAAAAGGGAAATACAGGTATATTTGTCCGTTTTTTGACGAACTTCAGTGTTTTTTGAAGAATATTGTATTAGAATAATAGATAGAAATGGATTGTACATAGGGAGAGAGAGAAATGGATTATATACAGAAGGGAACAAAGGCGTTTACCAAAGCAAATTGGGCCCTCTTTTTAGCGGGTTTTATTACCTTTGCAAATTTATACGTATCACAGCCATTGTTACCAACATTTGCAGAGGAATTTCATGTATCGCCTGCAGTTGCAAGTCTTTCTTTGTCAGTGACGACATTTGCGCTGTCCATAAGTATGATTATTGTCGGCTCCTTATCGGAGGCTTGGGGTAGAAAGGCATTGATGACGATTTCTATTTTTGCAGCATCGTTCCTGACGCTAGCACTGGCTTTTTCCCCTAACTTTGAAACGATTCTAGCTTTGCGCGTTATACAGGGTGTTGTTTTTGCAGGTTTACCTGCGATTGCAATGGCCTACTTAGGAGAAGAAATGGACCCCCGGAGCCTCGGTGTTGCTATGGGTCTCTATATAAGTGGTAACTCAGTAGGGGGGCTTAGTGGTCGTGTCATTATTGGTACTTTAACAGACCTTTATAACTGGCAAGTTGGTATGATTGTGCTCGGCATTATGAGTCTCGTTATTAGTGTGCTTTTCGTCTGGATGTTACCGAATTCTAAGCATTTTTCGCCACGTCCATTACAACTAAAAGCATTAACGACATCACTTATTCAACATGTGAAAGACCCATCGATGCTTTGTCTTTTTGGCATTGGTTTTGTGTTAATGGGGAGCTTTGTCACACTTTATAACTATATTGGCTTTAAATTGATGGCACCTCCGTATGATTTAAGCGCCACAATTGTTGGATGGATTTTTGTAATTTATTTGGTCGGGACTTTTAGCTCGGCTTGGTTTGGTAGTTTAGCAGATAAATATGGTCGACAAAAAATGTTATTACAATCGATTGCGATTATGTTTGCTGGGGCAATCATTACATTAAATGGTCTACTCAGTTTGAAAATTATCGGTATTACAGTATTTACTTTTGGCTTTTTTGCTGCACACTCTATTGCCAGTGGTTGGGTGAGTAAACGTGCCACTCATGATAAAGCGCAAGCATCTTCCCTATATTTATTTTTCTATTATTTTGGCTCCAGTGTAGGTGGAACGGCAGGTGGCGTATTTTGGATGCACTTCGGTTGGGGAGGCGTCATTGCAATGATTACTGTCTTTTTAGTCGTTGCTTGTTTGCTATCGTTCTTATTAAAGGGAATCATCGCTAAGCAAAGCATGGTTACAGGTCATTCGTGTTCATAATTATTTTTTGTGAGGTGCGGATTTGGTTTGATAGAACTTCTATTATAAACACTATTTGTAAAGATGGTTTATATGCTGTTACTAGTTGCAGGTGTATTCTTAATGTCGCAAGGTATACGATCTATGTTTGGTCATAGTGTAGAATGTATGCGGGACTTATATAAAATGAAAAGAAGCATGTGAGATCAATGACGATCTTACATGCTTTCTTTTGTTTAACCCATAATATTGTAGCCTGCGTCGATGTAGATTGTTTCTCCCGTAACACCACGTGATAGGTGAGATAGCATCACAATCGTCATATCTGCGACTTCGTCTTGTTGTACATTTCGTTTTAATGGTGCAGTCTCTTCGATTTTGTGTAAAATCGTGTTGAATGAAGGAACACCTTTTGCTGCAAGTGTACGAATCGCCCCAGCAGAAATGGCATTGACACGAATATTGTCTTGACCAATATCAGCAGCTAGGTAGCGCATAGAAGCTTCTAATGCAGCTTTAGCGACACCCATTACGTTGTAGCCGTCTAGCACACGTTCTGCACCTAGATAACTCATTGTTACAATAGAACCGCCTTCTGTCATGTATGGATGTGCGGCTTTTGCTGTTGAAATTAAAGAGTACGCACTTGTGTCTTGCGCGAATGCATAACCGTCACGAGTTGTCTCTAAAAAGCGATTGTGTAAATCTTCTGCATTGGCAAATGCTACAGAATGTACAATTCCGTGGATAACGCCGACTTTAGCGCCAATCTCATCGAAGGCTGCTTTTGTGCTTTCGTCACTGTTGACGTCACATTGTACAATAAAGGCTTCAGGTTGACCATAATTTTCAAGTTGCTTTTGTAATTTCTTTAATGAACGTTCTTGACGATACGTGAAAATCACATTAGCGCCGACATCAAATAGACGTTTTGCGATTCCCCAAGCAATACTACGATCATTCGCTACGCCCATTACGACGATATTTTTATCTTTTAATTGTAATAAATTTTCCACCATCTATAAGAACCCCTTTGCAAAATAATATCTGTTATTAGTACCAACTACTAAAAGTTTATCATACATAAATTATGGTTGCAATAACAATCTGAAAAGAGAATTTAACTTTAGATAAGCGGGATTTCAAAGTTCGATTTTGTATACGTTAGTAGAATATCACGGTTAATATAGGTGCAAAAACTCAACGACAGGGTGGGTGGTCTAAATGTAAATTAAACCAAGGAAGGCATAGTTCACAAAAAAAATTCACCTCAAATCGATTGAGATGGATTTTGTAAAACAGGATTTACCTGCATATTGTATAGAAATCCAATGCTTTTCTCTGTCATTTTTAGACTTTGCCATGTCCAATTAGCAGCTTCTTTTAAATTACTTGCGCTTTGATTTTGGCTGTAATTTTTCCTGCATTTGAACTAAAGCATTCAACTTTTTTAAATAGGCATTCTCCATTTCTAGCTGTTAGGAATAAGGGCATCGAATCCACCAGCATAAAAATTTCTCCACCATGTTCGCACTAATGATGGAGAAGAAATATTAAAGATAGCCGCTGCATCGTAGGAGAATGTACCCGTTTTATTCATATAATTAAGTACATCCATTTTAAACTTCGCAGAATAACTTGTATAGGATTTCTTAAATCCCTCTTCTCCCTGTATTTGATATAAACGGAGCCATCCTTGAATCATTTGATAAGAAACCTTATATAAATCTTGAAGTTCCAAATGACTATGTTTCTCCTCAGACGAGCAATAAATATTTTCTCTTCGGCAGTAAAATGAGCCATAAAAACACCCCTAAATTGTTAGATTTGGTGTCTAACAATTTAGGGGCAGTTCAGTTTGTCTACAGTCTGAGGCATCTAATTATGGATGCCTAGTTGTTGGAATGGTACTTAATAAAACTATTCGAATTTTAATGAATCGCCATCAAATGTTTCATCTGCTACTTTGATAGAATCAGTTGGGCAACCTTCGAAAGCATCTTGCATGTCTTCTAGTAGATCTTCTGGAACTTCAGCAGTTCCCATGTTATCATCTAAAATGACGAAGGCAATACCTTCATCATCATAATCATAAATATCAGGTGCTGCGGCTCCGCATGCGCCACAAGCGATGCATGTATCTTTATCAACAATTGTGTATTTAGCCATTTCTTTCTCTCCTTTTACAATGTTCCTACAAAGCTTCATACTCATTTTAAAGATGTTTAACTTACATTTCAACATAATACTATTAAATTGGAGGAATTTGCTTCAATGTTTCAACAAATTTTATTGCAAATTTTTCAGAAGCTCAATAACGAACGAACAGTTTCGGCAGCTTATCATGTATTAAGAGGAAAACGTTCAGGCCAGACAATTCAAGACATTGGACTCTTTCAGCTACATAACTATTTTGGTTTACTTCCAAAGTTATCACGGGCAACATTTGATGAGGCTGTATCCACGTTTTTGCAATATAGTTGGTTAAATATGCAGGAAACTGGTCACTATTCCATGAAAAAGCTAGGTTTACAGCGAGCAGAGCAGACAACCACTTTTTTGTTTGATGGTTGGCATTATCGAGGGAATGAGCATGCATTTTTTGCTCGATTATCCCTGATTGTCCAAAGTTTATCGTATCACCGAGCGGAGATTCATTCATTTTCTCCGATTAGCAAAGATCCACAGGTACAAGCGTGGGTGCGTACTTTCTTAGTCGATCATAAGTATCGGTCAGGGCATTTGCAGCAACAGCTATTCGAGGAATGTCAACTAATATTGGCTGCACTGCCTCTATCTGATCGAAATAAACAGCTAGTCCTCTATCGATTGAGCGGTCATGGCTTACCTGGCTGGACGTGGCAGCAACTTGCAAACAATCGCAAGGAAACCGTTTTAGATAGTCAATTAGCATTTACAGAACTGCTACATACACTATTAAATGAAGTGCACAAGACCAGTGATTATTTACTACTTGGTCAAATAGCTGATGGATTACGCATTAAGGCGTTGCTGACTGATTCTGCACAACAAACTGCCCATTTTTATGAGCAAGGCTATTCGATGGAGCAAATCGTTCAAATACGCAATTTAAAACAAAGTACGATTGAGGATCATTTAGTTGAATTAGCGATGAATGAACCGAACTTTTCCATTGGCCCATTCGTCTCTTATGAAGAAGCGGAAAAAGTATGGCAGGCATCCAAGCAATATCAAACCAAAAAATTAAAGGCATTGCACGAAGTGGTTGAAGGCATGAGCTACTTCCAACTTAGACTTGTCCTTGCGAAGGGGGAAGTATAAATGGAACTAGAACAAACATTAGCGAAATATTTTGGCTATACAACTTTTCGACCTGGTCAAAAGGAAGTGATTGAAGCAATTCTTGCTGGGAAAGATGGGATTGCATTATTACCAACAGGGATGGGTAAATCGCTTTGCTATCAATTACCGGGCTATATTATGCAGAAGCCTGTATTAATTGTGTCGCCTTTATTGTCATTAATGCAAGATCAAGTGGAGCAGTTAAAACGTATTGGAGAAAAAAGAGTGGTGGCCTTAAATTCATTTTTATCACTCAACGAAAAACGTTATGCACTACATTTTCTAGAGCAATATCGTTTTATTTTTACATCACCTGAGATGCTACTGCAACAACAGGTTCAGGAAAAACTAGCAAAAATGGAGTTAAGTCTAATTGTGGTCGATGAAGCGCACTGTATTTCACAGTGGGGTTTTGATTTTCGGCCAGATTACTTACGGATTGGTGAATGGTTTTTACAAGAAAAACGTCCACCTGTACTAGCATTGTCGGCGACTGCAACGCAAAAAGTTGTCACTGATATTCGTACAACATTATCGCTACATGAACCGTTTGAATTTATGTATAATGTGGATCGACCTTCTATATCTTTAGGGCGTGTCGCATTCGCAGATCGAACAGATAAGGCAAAGTGGATCACGCAACATATAAAAGAAACCGCAGGACCAGGTATTTTATACATGTCTTCGCGCAAGCGTGCGGAGCAATATAGTGAAGCATTTGCGCAAGTAGGTATACGAGTGGCCGCTTATCATGCCGGCTATGGGGCAGAGGATCGTCAGTTTATTCAGCAGCAATTTATTGACGGAGAGCTAGACTGGATTGTGGCTACCAATGCTTTTGGGATGGGAATCAATAAGTCAGATATTCGACAAGTGATTCATGAAACAATGCCAGCAAATGTTGCCAACTATATGCAGGAGATAGGACGGGCAGGACGTGATGGTGAGCCCGCACTTGCGATTTTACTTTATTGTGATGGGGATGAAGAGCTTGCTAAATTTGTAGTAACAGGCGACTTACCGTCATCAGGTCATGTAGATCGCTACCAAGAACTTCTTTTACAACATATGCAGCCAGCGCAAATGATAAAAAATGGGGAACTGAGTGAGACAGCCTTTCGTGTTCTAGAATACTGGTCACACAAGGAATCTGCAGAGCAAGTAAAGGCACGTCTAAATCAATTGGTACTTGAAAAATTTCAAGCTGTTGATGAAATGCTAAAAATTACTCAGACAAAAGACTGTATTCGCACACAGCTAGTCGGGTATTTTGGGCAAAAATTGCAGGAAAAGCCCGAAAACTGTTGTGAAAATTGTGGAATCCATTATGATGAAATCAATAAAGTACGCTTAAAGCAAGAGAAAAAAGTAGAAATGATTCCATGGGAAAGTCGATTGAAACAGCTTTTAATAGGCTTTTAGACTTTAATTGTCGGTCATTTACTTTTTTCGCAAAATTCGTCATAATAGAATGATAGAAAGCGTAGTAAGGTTGGGGGTACGAACGAATGAGTAAAGAAGACTATCGTGATAAAATCGAAGAACATCGTCAATCATTTGAAGAAGAACAGAAAGAACAGCAAAATTTATCCAGAGTTTCGAGAATGAACCAAAATGGTAGCACTAACAAAAAGCCAAAAAATACGAAACGTAAAACGCCGTTAATGACCATTCTTTTAGTAATTTTTATACTAATCCCATTAACGATATTAATCTATTTGGTGAAATTCTATGAACCTGGTAAAACAATTGAAGAAGCCGAAAAGGACTCCATGGATGATGCTGTTGTTGAAATTGACAAGTCGGGCGATGGAGCAAAAGCTTCAGCGGCAACAGATTCAAATGATAAAGATGCTAAAGCAAATAATGATAAAGATGCTAAAGCAAATGAGGAAGCAAAAGAGCAAGCAAAAAAAGATGCTGAGAAACTAGCAGAAAAAGAGAAGGCTACTGAAGAAGCGAAAAAAGCCGAAGCAAAAAAGGCTGAAGAGGCTAAACTAGCACAGCAACAGGCCGAGGCTGCAAGAAAAGCGGAAGAAGCGAAGAAGGCCGAGCAGGCACGTAAAGCTGAAGAAGCGAAGCAAGCTGCAGCAAAAGCAAGCACACATACTGTCAAAGAAAATGAAAATCTATACCGAATTGCATTGAATCACTACGGCAATGGTAGTGAAGCAACGCTAGCAAAAATCCGTGCAGCGAACGGCATGACTTCCAACACAGTAATGGTTGGCCAAGTTATTAAACTACCATAAGAAAAACAAGTGTCATTCATTGGCAATGATGTTTTTCTAGTATAAAATAATGGACAAACGTCAACACCAAGTAAGGCTAAGACGTACGTCTGATTTAGTGAAAAGGCGATTCTTCATAAAAACGAATCGTCTTTTTGCTTTCGTTAGGAGGAGTGAGGGAATGATTTATATCGGTGTATTTCTTTTAGTAGTCATCGCTTTCCTACTCTATATGTGGAAGGTTGCATTTGAAAACAATGTCCTACATCATGAATTAGTACTGAAAGGTAAACAAGAAAAAATTCGACTATTTTTTATATCTGATACGCATTTGCGCAAAATTAATCACCAAATGATTGAGCAGTTAGATGGTCCATTTGATGCGGTCATAATCGGTGGAGATTTTGCAGATAGTCGTACACCCATTTCACGTATCCATGAAAACCTCGATTTGTTGACACCGCTAGGACCTACTTTTTTTGTTTGGGGCAATAATGACAGAGAGGTTGGCGAGGAGCGCCTACGTAGTATCTTACAACAACATGGGGTTACCATTTTGGCTAATGATGCGCTATTACTTCCTCAGAAAAATCGTTTTTGGTTAAGTGCTATTGAAGATACATCCACAATGAAATATAGCTTTGATGCAGCCTTTGAAAAAGTTGAGGAGCAGGATTTAGTTGTTTTTATTTCACATAATCCTGGTGTCTTTGCTCGTGTGCGTGCAAAATTTAGAGCAGATTTAATGATGGGTGGACATTTACATGGCGGTCAAATTCGACTTGGCCCGTATGGTGTACATCCAAATGGCTCTTATCGCGAGCGTGAGGGTGTGATGACTCTTGTGAGCAATGGTTATGGTACAACATTATTGCCATTACGTTTTGGGGCAAAACCACAATGTCATATAATTGACATTGAAATTTCAGGTAAATAAACAACCAAAAATATCTGGAAGGCGTATAATGGAAGAGATCGTCGATTTAATCAACATTCGACAAATTTTTCTCTCTAAAGAATGAATTTGATTGTAACTCTTTTTCAGCTTGCGTTTAAACGTTTTGCTGAATGGAGATAGTCCTTCCCACAGATACTACGCATTTTGCAGGGGAACAAAAGGCAAATAGTCTAATTACGTCGCTTCCATGCGACTATGGCTAATCGACTTGTATCGACAATAACACAACTTGTACTGAAGTGACTAACAGCAAGTCGGTCATTGTGCAGGTCTAAGCCCAGTTCAATACTCGGATATAACGATGCCGAGGCGTAATTTATAGTTTTAATACAGCGGATGTCTCGCAGAGGAAAAAAGTGCTCTGCGCGCAATTGAAGCTTCAGCGATAAATACGCTGTGCGAATTTGATAGGAGTGTCAAACAATGCAACAAGTAGATGCAATTATTGTTGGAGGAGGCCCTTGTGGCTTAGCAGCAGCAATATCTTTGCAAAATATTGGTTTACAACCAATTGTGATTGAAAAAGGAAACATCGTAAATGCGATTTACAATTATCCAACGCACCAAACGTTTTTTAGTACGAGTGAACGTTTAGCGATTAGTGACGTGCCGTTCATCATTGAAGGACGGAAACCAAAACGAAATCAAGCCCTTGTGTATTATCGTGAAGTGGTGCGTTTGAAAAATATTCAAGTGAACCGTTTTGAAACAGTCGGCAGTGTTGTGAAAAACGGAGAGGTCTTTACAGTAACGACAGATAAAAATGTCTATGAGACGCCTTATGTTGTAATTGCGACAGGTTACTACGATCATCCTAATTTTTTGGATATACCGGGTGAGGAATTGCCGAAAGTGTTCCATTACTTTAAAGAAGGACATGAATTTTTCGATACCGATGTCCTTGTTATAGGTGGTAAAAACTCAGCTGTAGATGCTGCATTAGAGTTGAACAAGGCTGGCGCGCGTGTCACGGTCATTTATCGTGGTAGTGAGTATTCACCAAGCATTAAGCCTTGGGTACTACCAGAGTTCGAAGGTGTAGTACGGAACGGAGAAGTCACGATGCACTTCAATACAAATATCAAGGAAATCCGTGAGCATAGGGTTGTAGTAGACATCGATGGTCGAGAAGAAATCTTAAAAAATGATTTTGTTTTCGCCATGACAGGGTATCACCCAGATCATTCTTTTATTAGAGCGATGGGTGTATCAATTGATGATGAGTCAGGTCGTCCGTTCTGTCAACCAGAAACAATGGAGACGAATGTAGAGGGATTGTTCATTGCTGGAGTCATTGCAGCAGGGAATAATGCCAATGAAATCTTTATAGAAAATGGTCGTTTCCATGGCGATTGTATTGCCAAGGCAATTGCTGAAAGAAAATAATAAAAGGAAGCTGTATAGGCATAAACTGCTTATGCAGCTTTCTTTGTAGATAGATGGATAGAATGAGAAATGTGTCAGATAGAGCGATGCGCGATGTTTCGAAAGGGGAAAAAGTTTGATTGGACTATATTGGCTTTTAAGTTATGGAATTGGAAACTTTATGACAGCCTATTTCGTTGGAAAAGGATATGGTGTTAATTTACAGCAAGAAAGAAGTAAAAACTTAGGGGCTCGTAACGCTGGTAGTGTGATTGGAAAAGCAGCTTTTCTATGGACGTTACTTGGTGATTTATTAAAAGGTGTACTAATCGTGGTAGTAGGACGTTTATGGCATGTTGAAGAATGGGCAGTTGTTGTAGGAGCTGGCCTTGTAATCCTCGGTCATTTATATCCGGTTTGGTTGAGGTTTAATGGTGGGAAAGGCGTAGCAACCTTTATTGGTGTTGGCCTTGCATTATCACCAAATTTATTTATGATGATGTTTGTCGGTACGGCTATTATGTTTGTAGCAACTAGAAGTCTGACGCTTGGCATGGTAGGTGGCCTCATCTTATACGTTGGCACAATTGTTTTGACAGGTCATTTACTTTTATACATACCGTTGATAATTGCAATAATCTGTATGCTCATTAAGCATATATCGAATATAAAAGAGTCTTTAGAACGAGGGAAGTGAGTATATGTATTGGTGTAAAATAGCGCAAACCGATGCTGAGTTTGATGCCATTGCGCAGTTGAATTATGAAACTTTTGTTGAGGAAATTCCCCAACATGAGCCGAATGCAATGAGAAGAAAGATGGATCGTTTCCATCATCAAAATACGTATTTAGTTGTTTATAAAGGAATAGAGCTTATCGGTATGCTGGCCTTTCGAGATCAACGTCCATTTTCGATTGATGAGAAAATAGGTGAGGTAGAGCAATATTTACCGCAAGAGATTTGTACTAAACTATGTGAAATTCGCTTGCTTGCTGTAAAGAAGAAATATCGTACAGGACGCGTCCTACTAAAATTAACACAAGCCTTGAATGCCTTTGCCTATGAAAAAGGCTATTCAGCTGCAGTGATTTCCGGTACGACACGTGAGGAGAAGCTATATCAGCAAATGGGCTTTACACAATTTGCACCAGCAGTGGGTGCAGAGGATGCCCTATTCTTACCAATGGTATTAACGAGGCAACAATTTGAAGAATCATTACAGCGGAAGCTCGCAAAGGAGAGTTATACATTCTATCCTGGACCAGTGAAACAGCAAGGAATGATTTTGTATTCCGAACTGTCGCATCGTTCACAGGCATTTGAAGCGTTGTATAAGCGCATGACAAACCGACTTCTGCAATTATCTGGGGCTTCGCATGTTGCCACGCTTGTAGGTTCAGGTACATTGGCAAATGAAGTCATGCTCGGTCAATTAAAGGAACAACAACTTGGGCGAGGACTTATTTTAACGAATGGTGAATTTGGACAGCGCCTTCGACAGCAAGCACTTCGTTGGTCATTGGATTTTGATGTGATTGAATTGGACTGGGGCGAGGTGTTTGATAAGCAACACGTGGAGTCCTTTTTACAAACAAATGCCTATAAATGGTTACTCGCTGTGCATGGAGAAACATCTACAGGGACATGTAATGATTTAGAAGTGCTCATGCAGCTGACAAAGCGTTACGACGTAAAGTTATGCCTAGATTGCATTAGTTCCTTTGGCGCAATGCCATTTACATTAAAAGGATGCTATCTAGCAACAGCCGTGAGTGGTAAAGCGATTGGGGCACTTAGTGGATTAGCCTTTGTTTTTTCGCAGGAACGAGCGAAACTTTCTCCGACTTTACCTGCCTATTTAGATTTGGCTAATTATCAACTAGGTACCGTTCCATTTACATTGCCGGCAGTTCTTGTTGGGAATGTCGAATCAGCGCTACAACGCTATCCAGCCCGTTATGGGCAGCTACAGCAGCGTTTTAATCAATTGCTGCAGCTTCCGTTTATGCACAATCAGTTACCTACTACACATTATCCAATGATTGTGACTTTATGTTGCCCAGAGGCTCTTGCATCCTTAAGTACTGATTTAAAATTGAATGGCTTGTTTATTCATAGTGATAGTAACTATTTGTGTCAAAGAAATTTAATACAGTTTTCGGTTATCCAGCCGGATTTTGAGGAAGCGATAGCACGATTGCATGAAATTTTATGCTTTTATGAGCAAATAGTTTCTGCATAAGCCAACATGCCCCTTGAATACACTGAATTTATAGGAAAAATTCCTTGAGGTTCAGTGGAGTCCCTACTTTGTTTAGACCGATTAACAATTTTAATCTAGCCTTTTGGCCGTTGATGCCTGTTGCAAAAAGTGCACCTAAGTCTTCTAACATTTTACCGCCACCAACGTAGCCGTATACACCTTCAGCTATACCATTAAAGCAACGGGATACGAGCACGACCGGTATACCGCGTTCTAATAGACTTTCGATGCCTTTTACAACTGCAGGGGGAACATTACCTTGTCCGAGTCCTTCTAAAACGACACCATCATATTGACAGGCAAGCACGACATCGAGTAAATCAACTTCCATACCTGCATATACTTTTAGCATGGCCACTCGTTTTGATAACGATTGTACGTCTACATAATGACGACGAATAGGGGCATGATGAAATAAAATGCGCGTTTTAGTAATGAGTCCAATGGGCCCATACTGTGGAGACTGGAAAGTATTTACTGAACTCGTGCTCGTTTTCGTTGTGTTTACTGCGAGATGCACTTCGTCGTTCATGACAACTAACACACCTTTATCACATGCTTCGTCATCCACAGCGACACGCACAGCTTCAACTAAATTGTAGATGCCATCTGCACCTATTTCGTTGGAGGAACGCATGGCGCCTGTTAATACGATAGGAATGTGTAAATTTGTTGTTAACTCTAAAAAGTAAGCCGTTTCTTCTAATGTATCTGTACCGTGGGTAATAACGACGCCGTCGATTTGTGCAGCTGAAACTTTCTCAATAATTAAGTTACGTAAACTAAGCATTTCGTTTGGCGTAATATGCGGTGATGGAAGGTTGAAGGCCTCCATTTCGATAATGCTTGCAAGGGAATCGAGCTTATTACTCTCTTTCATCAGCGGATTTTCTTTGTTTGGCATGACGGCTCCTTCAGCACTCATTGCCATGGAAATTGTGCCACCTGTATGAATTAGTAAAATCGTTTTTCTCATAAAATAAAATCTCCTTTTTAAAATCTTTTTTGTCATTACATGGTATAATAATAACAGTCTATTTTCATTCAGTAGATGTATTTTGTGGCGACAGCGCAATGCCATCCCGCAGAAGACTGAATGAAGGTAAAGCCTATGACGAATGTTACGGATTTTGACCCTTCGCACAAACCAAAATCCGGACACAATGACGTGAAGGCGAAATTGATTGTTGAAAGGGGCCGGCATCATGATCATTCTCTTATCAGCTGCCATTGCTCCCGGTCTAGCGCTATTTAGTTACTTTTATTTGCGCAATCAAATGGCAACGGAGCCAAGAAAAACTTTACTTCAAACATTTTTGTATGGTGCATTTTTAACGTTCCCGATTCTGTTTCTACAGTATGTGCTAACAGAGGAAGGGGTTTTTCGATATGTTTACTTACAAGATGTTCTTTTCTCCAGTGTCGTTGAAGAGTTTTTTAAATGGTTCGTTCTATTAATAGCAATCTACAATCATGTGGAATTTGATGATCCTTATGATGGCATTTTATATGGTGCAAGTGTATCTCTTGGTTTTGCAACGATTGAGAATGTTTTATATTTACTATCATTCGGCCTTGATACAGCATTTATGCGTGCATTATTACCTGTTTCGAGTCATGCACTATTCGGTGTAGTGATGGGTTACTACTATGGACGTGCCAAGTTCTTGAAACTTGCAAAGACAAAAGAAATGATTGCTATGGCGTTATGTGCACCGGTAGTTTTACACATTTTATACAATACAATATTATCATTTAAAGGACACTGGGTATATTTAATGATACCGTTTATGCTTTTTTTATGGTGGTTTGGCCTACGTAAAGTAAAGCTTGCGCATTATCATCTTGTCCAACATCTTCATATGCATAAAAAAATATAAAAGCGTAGAAATTGAAATAGATTTCTGCGCTTTTATATTTTTTTTAGTATAAAATACGTCGATTGCTTCAAGCTATGAAAAAAGGAGTGATGATTGTGCGTTTATTAAGCATACTTTTTTGTTTGATGTTTGCGGTTAGTATAGTTTCTATTCCGCAAAATGATGCCATTGCGTTTAGCGATCAACAGATTACTCGTGGAGCTTACGGTGATGATGTTATTGAATTACAAGCTAGGCTACAATACTTAGGATTTTACACAAGTAAAATTGACGGTAAATTCGGCTATAACACATACTGGGCTTTACGAAATTTCCAAGATAAATATGGATTACCAGTGGATGGCATAGCCGGTACAAAGACGAAAAAAGCTTTAGCAGGCCATTCAGATTATGATGAGAAATGGGTGAAGGCACAGCTAAAAGCGGGCAATCAATTTACCTATTTTGGTGGGAAGCCACTTGATCAGCAAGTGAAAAAAAATAATACTGGCGGAGGTGGCGGTGGTACAGCGAGCGGTAACAATAGCGGTAGTAGTAATAATAACGGTACCGATACGCAGATCCCGCCAAAATATACGGAACGTGAATTACAGCTTTTAGCGAATGCAGTATACGGAGAAGCCAGGGGAGAGCCTTATGAAGGACAAGTCGCGGTCGCTGCTGTTATTTTAAATCGACTCGAGAGTTCGGAATTCCCAAATACAATTTCAGGAATAATCTTCCAACCTTTAGCGTTTACAGCTGTTGCTGATGGCCAAATTTGGCTTGAACCGAACCAACGTGCAAAAGAGGCAGTTATTGATGCTATGAATGGCTGGGATCCTTCGGAAAATGCGCTTTATTATTTTAATCCGAAAACAGCAACAAGTAAGTGGATTTGGTCACGACCTCAAATAAAACAAATTGGTGAGCATATTTTCTGTTCATAGATAGGAGGAAAACAGATGAGAACATTGCTCGTTATCTTAACTGCAGCAGTCATCGGTTTAGGAGCGTACAGCATTAATCTGCACGCTGATAAGGAAAGTCTACAACGTACCGTGCATGCGCAGTACACGGAAAAATTAACCGATGCCTCAGAAAAATTATCGTATTTACAAAGATCTGTTTCGCAGTCACTATTGTTTCAAGACGAACAAGCCATTCATAGTGAGCTGGATTCCGTTTGGCGACTAAGTTCAGAAGTTCGATCATCCATAGCGAATATTCCAATTGGACAAGAGCTTTCGAACGAGTGGCTCGGTTATTTAGGAAAACTTGGTGAAGAGGCCAAGAAAACGGCCAAAACGGGAGATTATGAGGCATGGCGAGAAAAAATGCCGCAAGTCTCTACAAATTTACAAGCACTATCCGATGAATGGACGACTGCAACGGTCGATTATTATAAACAGGATGGCAAAATGGATGTTTGGCTACGACAAGTAGACAACAAAAACCCAAATACCTCGTTTGATAATGTGAAAAGTACGTTAAAGGATTATGGTGAAAAAGATTTCCCACTGACATTAAGTGAATCGGATTGGCAGAAAAAAATTGAGCTAAAAGCATTACAGGATTCTGTGATTACAGAAAAAGAAGCGTTAGAAAAAGTGAAATACTTATTCCCATTAATTAAAGATGCTACATTTACGGTAACAAAAAGTAGTGATACTGCTCCGTATCCGTTTTATCATATCCAATTCCATCAAGGTATTCGTCTTGGATACGTCGATTTAACAGAAAAAGGTGGGCATTTACTGTCCTATTTAGTGGAGCGACCTGTTGGTGAGGCAAAACTTTCTCAAGAACAAATTACTAAAAAGGCAGAAGATCATTTAAAGCGACTTGGGATGAAAGATGTTACCTTTGTCGAATCGAGAGAAAACCATTTAGCATGGCATGTAACATTTGCTCGCGTTAACCCAAGTGACAAAGCTTTAATTTATGCAGATGGCGTACAATTAAAAATTGCCAAAGATACAGGTGAATTACTTGGTGCCAATGCTATGGAATATATTCAAGAAGAAACGATTAAACCGCAAACCGCAAAACCGATTGATTGGAAAACTTTCTTCGATGAAGATGTACGAGTAGAAGAAGTGAAAAATATTTACACGGATAATGGTCAATTCGAACAACGTCTTTGTTATGAAGTGATTGCCGTTCGTAATGGCCAGACGCAGGAAACATTCCGCATTGTGATTGATGCTGAAAATCATAATGTTTTAAAAGTGGAATATTTAACGTAAAGCCAAGAAAATGCTTCCAGTTCATATAGCAATAATTTGCATCTCGTGCGATAATGAATGTATATTTTTTGTTCGAGGAGATGCTCATGGAAATAAAAATTGGTACGCAATTACAACTTGAACCTACGTTTACAGAGCACGTAGAAAAATTCCGCTGTAAAGTTGTAGAACAAAAAGACAATATTATTTATATCGATTATCCAACAAATGTAATGACAAAGAAAACTGCCTTTTTGATAGATGGTTCCGAATTTAGAGTAACCTTCCATACGGAGGACAAAAATTCCTTTGCTTTTAATACAGAAGTGATTGGGCGAAAAGCAGGCAATATACCGATGATTATGTTGCACTGCCCACAAGCAGAGGAGTTCATCAAAATTCAGCGTCGTGAATATGTCCGTGTGGAAACGCCTGTGGATGTAGCGGTTCAATTTAAGGATTACAAATATCAATTCGTAACAGTGGATATTAGCGCTGGTGGTTTAGCACTTATCTTAAAAGGTGATGTGGCCTTCACAGATGGTGATGAAGTAAAGTTAACGATTGTTCTTCCGTTTGCCAATGGGGATGTTAACTATGTGACGACAGACGCTTTAGTGGTTCGTATTTTTGAAAAAGATGAGTTGAAGATTGCAACGATTCAGTTAACAGATACGGATGACGTCGATCAACAGCATATTGTACGTTTTTGCTTTGAACGACAGCTAGTAAATCGTCGTAAAGAAATGAATCCATTTGAAGACTAAATTTTCAAGAAAGCCCTCTTCTCAAAGAGGGCTTTTTTTGGTTATTATGATACAATATGGTGGATAGAAAGTAGGGAAGCACAGATGAAAAAAAATATTCAAATTGCGATTGATGGACCTGCAGGTGCTGGTAAAAGTACAATTGCAAAAATTGTTGCAGAATCACTAGGGTTCACTTATATCGACACAGGTGCAATGTATCGAGCAGTTACGTATAAAGCGATGCAACAAAACATACATTTAGATGATGAAGCAAAATTAGCAGAAATGTTAGCAGCTAGCACAATTGCTTTAAAGCCTTCTCCGCAAGGACAACTTGTCTTTTTAGATGGAGAGAACGTGTCAGCTGAAATCCGTTCTAACGAGGTAACATCATCTGTTTCACAAGTAGCTGCACATGCTAAGATTCGTCAACTCTTAGTGACACAGCAGCAAAAACTAGCGGCAAATGGTGGCGTTGTAATGGATGGACGCGATATTGCTACGCATGTGTTAAAGCATGCAGAACTTAAAATCTTTATGTCTGCAACTGTAGAAGAGCGAGCAAGACGCCGTTTTATTGACAATGAGAAACGAGGGATTGCGTCTTCCATCGAAAAGTTGCAAGCGGAAATCGCTTTGCGCGATAAAATGGACAGTGAGCGTGAAGCGTCACCACTGATTCAAGCGGAGGATGCAATATTTTTAGACACGACAGCGCTATCAATTGATGCTGCAGCACAAGCCATTTTAAAATTAGCACATGAAAAAATGGCATAAAGCCTAAAATTTCAGACATTTTTTGAATTTAAAGGATTTATTTTTGTCTTTGTCATCAATATCGAATAAAATAGTAAGGGAAGATGCGAAGGAGGGTTACATATGTCTGAAGAAATGAACTATGCAGAACAAACGTTTAACGAAGGTGATATCGTCAAAGGTATTGCAGAGCAGGTTGATGAAAAAGCAGTAACTGTTTCAATTCCAGGTGCGCCGTTTGACGGAATCGTACCAATTAGTGAATTATCGAGCTTACACATTGAAAGAGCGTCTGACGCTATCTCTGTTGGGGATGAGTTAGAGTTGATGATTACAAAAGTTGAAGATGAAAACTATGTATTATCAAAACGTAAAGTAGATGCCTTAAAAGCGTGGGACACACTTGAACAACAATTTGCAGCAGAAGAAGTATTTGAAGCTGAAGTTAAAGATATTGTAAAAGGTGGTCTTGTCGTAGATTTAGGAGTACGTGGCTTCGTTCCGGCATCCCTTGTAGAAGATTATTTTGTTGATGATTTTGAAGGCTATAAAGGTAAATCTTTAAGCTTTAAAATTGTTGAGCTAGATAAAGAAAAAAATCGTTTAATTTTATCTCACCGTGCGGTAGTAGAATCTGAAAAGGCTTCTCAAAAGAAACAAGTCATTAAACAAATTAAAGCTGGTGATGTATTAGACGGTAAAGTGCAACGCATAGCATCCTTTGGTGCATTCATTGATCTTGGTGGTATCGATGGACTTGTGCATATTTCACAAGTATCTCATGAGCATGTGAGTGATGTGAGCGAAGTGTTATCAGAAGGACAAGGCGTACAGGTTAAAGTTCTTTCTGTAGACCCAGAAAATGAGCGTATTTCTTTATCCATTAAAGATACGATTCCTGGACCTTGGTCAAATATCGAAGAGCGTGCTGCAAAAGGCACAGTGCTTGATGGAAGAGTGAAGCGCCTTACTTCATTTGGTGCATTCGTGGAAGTTTTACCAGGTGTAGAGGGCTTAGTGCATATTTCGCAAATTGCGCATAAGCATATTAACACACCACATGAAGCATTAAAAGAAGGACAAGAGGTACAGGTAAAGGTACTTGATGTCAATGCAAATGAAGGTCGTCTTGCACTAAGCATCAAGGATTTACTAGAGAATCCAGATGCTGAAGAAGTAATCGACTATGAATTACCTGAAGAAAACACAGGGTTCTCTTTCGGTGATGTCATTGGCGATCAACTGAAAAACTTTAAATAACTAAAAAAAGAGGCTGGACATAAATAGTTTCGGTTCACGTAAAAAATCGAGATTGCATGATGCAATCTCGATTTTGCGTTTGATTTTGACAATATGTAGTGGAGGATTATCCTCGTACCGCATATTTTCTTAAATTTACGGCCATTAATGCAAGGCCGATTTCGTTCTCAGCTTTCGATTTTCCACGGACAGAAAATCGTGTGAAACCTAAATTAGCTTTCAAGAATCCGAAAATCGGCTCCATGTCAACTTTGCGTTGACGGTAAATCATAGCCGTTTCTTCTTCTGAAAGCTTCGCTCTAACATATTCTTTTTGTTCTTCCCATTTCTCATTGACCATGAGCTTTCGATTCGTACCTTCTTGTGCTTTTGTACAAAATTCACGCAATGGACAATCTGTACATTTTTCACATTCATAAATCTTTGAATTGACGCTTAAAACTCGATTTATCTGTTCGAACGGAATTATACTGGAAAGTCAACTGCTTTTCATTCGGACAAGTATAAATAGCACGCTCTGCATCGTATACCCAATTGCTTATTTTGAACGGGTCATTTTTAAACTTTCTTTCTGTGTTAATTTTTGTAGGGGTACTTAAATTTTATCAGAAGATGTCCTTTTTTTATGCCTAAAATTATGAATGGATTTATTAAAATCGAAGTGTTTCAATAGTTGTTCGGAGCGAAAGCGTCCGCCGTAGCGGAGAAAAATGGCTACGAAGTAGACTGAAAAAACAAAGCCTCGAAGAGTTTACTAATCGTAAAATTTTCGAGGCTTTTCATTTTTGAGGTGAGTTGTTTTGTCCCAGTCTCCTTTTTTTGATAGAATCGCCGAACTGAAGGATAGAGTTTTCAAATTGGTGGATAATCACGATTATTTGGCGCTTAAAAGTGCCGAACTGCTAGATCGAACAGTAAAAAGCGACCCTTTGATGGATATGATATGATATAATGGCATTTTTCGTGTATAATAGCGAAAGACAAGAAGTTGGAAGGATGAAGTACAGATGACGAAACCAGTAGTAGCCATCGTAGGTCGTCCGAACGTAGGTAAGTCGACGATTTTTAATCGTATCGTGGGAGAACGTGTATCGATTGTGGAAGATATTCCAGGCGTTACACGTGATCGTATTTATAGTTCGGCAGAGTGGTTAACACATGACTTTAATATTATTGATACGGGTGGTATTGAGATTGGAGACGAGCCGTTTTTAGAACAAATTCGTCAACAAGCAGAGATTGCCATCGAAGAAGCGGACGTTATTATTTTTATGACTAATGGTCGTGAAGGCGTAACGGCGGCTGATGAACAAGTTGCTAAAATTTTATACAAAACGAAAAAGCCAGTTGTATTAGCCGTTAATAAAATTGATAATCCAGACATGCGCGAAATGATTTATGATTTCTATGCACTTGGCTTTGGCGAGCCTTGGCCAATTTCAGGCTCTCACGGCTTGGGCTTAGGGGATTTATTAGATGAGTGCGCGAAGCACTTCCCACAAGAAGATGAAGAACAATATGGAGACGATGTCATTAAATTCTCTTTAATTGGTCGACCAAATGTTGGGAAATCTTCGTTAGTAAATGCATTCTTAGGTCAAGATCGCGTGATTGTAAGTGACATCGCTGGGACAACTCGTGATGCCATTGATACGCCTTACGAATATGATGAACAGGAATATGTCATCATTGATACAGCAGGTATGCGTAAAAAAGGTAAAGTGTATGAAACAACAGAGAAATATTCTGTGTTACGTGCATTGCGTGCAATTGAACGCTCTGATGTTGTCTTGGTTGTTCTGAATGCAGAAGAAGGTATTCAAGAACAAGACAAAAAAATCGCGGGTTATGCGCATGAAGCGGGTAAAGCTGTTATTATCGTTGTTAATAAATGGGATACCATTGAAAAAGACGATAAAACGATGAATGTCCATACAAAACAAATTCGTGAGCATTTCTTATTCTTAGACTATGCACCAATTATTTTCGTGTCAGCGAATACGAAACAACGTGTACACCAAATTTTACCGATTATCCAACGTGTAAGTGAAAATCACGCGATGCGTATCCAATCATCTATTCTTAATGAGGTGATTGAGGATGCTGTGGCACGTAACCCAGCGCCAACTGATAAAGGCCGTCGTTTACGACTTTATTATACAACGCAAGTGGCGATTAAACCGCCAACATTCGTGGTCTTTGTGAACGAAACGGAACTAATGCACTTCTCTTATGAACGTTTCTTAGAAAACCGTATCCGTGAAACATTTGATTTTGAAGGAACGCCAATCCGTTTAATCACACGAGCGCGTGCTTAACGAATATTCATACACAAAGTACGCCAACCCAACGTATATGTTGGGTGGCGTCTTTTTACAAAGGGGGATTTTTGATGGAACGAGTTTGTGTGTTAGGTGCAGGCTCATGGGGGTCAGCACTTGCGATGGTACTGGCTGAAAATGGCCATGATACGCTTGTATGGACGCATAGAGCCGACCAGGCAGAAGAAATTAATCAACAGCATACGAATAGAAAATATTTACCAGAAACGGAGCTGCCAACGAATCTGCATGCTACAAGTGATATTGCAGAAGCAGTAGCGCATTCAAATACAATTATTGTTGCTGTCCCAACAAAGGCCATTCGTGAAGTATGTGAAAAAATGATCGTAACGCTCGATAAAAAGGTGCTATTTGTGCATGTATCGAAAGGAATTGAGCCGGATTCATTAAAACGTATTTCTGAAATTTTAGCGGAGAACTTGCCAGCTGAGTTTGTGGAAGAAATTGTTGTGCTCTCTGGGCCAAGTCATGCAGAGGAAGTTGTTTTGCATCATCCTACAACGATTACAGCTGCTTGTGCGAACATCGAGGCTGCGGAAAAGGTGCAGGATCTATTTATGAATCAATTTTTCCGCGTCTATACAAATGAAGATGTGATTGGCGTGGAGATGGGTGGCGCATTGAAAAACGTAATAGCGTTAGCTGCTGGTATTACGGATGGCTTAAACTATGGTGACAATGCCAAGGCTGCGCTCATTACACGTGGGCTTGCGGAGATTACTCGCCTTGGCGTGAAAATGGGCGGCAATCCATTTACATTCGCAGGACTTACGGGCATGGGTGATTTAATCGTGACATGTACAAGTGTGCATTCTCGGAATTGGCGCGCAGGAAATTTGTTAGGTAAAGGCATGAAGCTACAAGAAGTATTAGATCAAATGGGCATGGTGGTTGAAGGTGTTCGTACAACGAAGGCAGCTCATCAATTGGCGGAAAAATATGATGTGGCCATGCCGATTTCTTCTGAGCTTTATGGCGTGCTTTTTAATGATGTCGAGCCAAAAGTGGCTGTCGACGCCTTAATGATGCGTGTGAAAAAGCGTGAAATCGATGAAATGACGCAATGATTAGTACGTTATTGTAAATCTGGACGTAAATTTTTAAACGTGATTATTATCGTCTTAAAATGGACACAAATAAGGTGCTGTCCAAAAAGTAAAAATAGTATGCTAGGAGTATTCTTGGCATGCTATTTTTTTGATATAAAGGTAAAAATCCGCTTAGACTCCCGTGGCTCGTAACTTGCCCGCGGAAAGCGCAGCGGATTTTTAGCATATCGGAAACGATGGTTATTGTTTGCAGGTTTTTTGGGATAGGTCCTTATTCTGTACTTATAGCGAATTTTTCTGCTTCATGGCTACTTTAACAACGATAAAAAGGTTGTCAAATTAATGATACTTAAGAGACAGCTATTTCATTTTTACGGAAGCACATAGTATAATATACGTTGATTGTCTCGTGACATTGATGAAAGGTGGTTGTCTTGAATGGGTCCGTTAGCACATATGCCTGCACTCGATATAATGTGGGTATCATTTTATTGTATCGGCTTTATGATTATTTCAGTCGGTTTAATTTATTTAGGTCGAAATAAGATTTCAAATGGTTTTTTACGTATAATCATCAATTTAATCGCATACATACTGTTTGGACTTGGTACGTTTTTAATGGTACTGATTGTTGCCACATGGCCAGCCTAAAAACAAGGAGGAGTAAATGACATGAAAAAACTAAGTGCCTTTCTTTTGATGGCGATAGCAGCAGTACTACTAGTTGGCTGTGCTTTTCCGGAAGATCAAAAAGTAGCTAACAAAGTACCTGATGTTGACCAACTCGCAGCGGTGCAACGTGCTGTCAATGAGTTTCGTGAAGCAACTGGTGGCCTTGTTCCAATCAAAAACCGTGATATGGACACAGATATTTATATAAAATATCTAATCGATTTTGAAAAGCTTATTCCAAAATATATTGCCCAAACACCAGCGAATGCTTATGAAAAAGGTGGCATCTATCAATATATTATTTGGGATCCTGAGAATACGGCCGAAGTAAAATTAGTAGATTTAAACTCCGCAGAGCGCATGCGCGAGTTGAATATTCGTAAAATCGGCTTGAAATATATGCCGATAAAGGACTCAATTTCCGATAATGTGTATCAAATTAACTTTGAAAAATTAGGCTATAAATCAGAAGTAACCGTGAAAAGTCCCTATTCAGGTGTTGAATTACCAATTTTTATGACTGGTGATGGCGAAATGCATGTTGACTATTCAATTGATTTAAATCAATTATTAAAAGAAGACAAGCCTGAAGTGAAACCAGGTGATGATATTCGGCAGTTACTTGTCGATAAATATCCGGTAGTACCTGCCTATTCTGTGCCGTATACGGTGAATGAAAATGGCGAGCCAACGTTTATGATGGAAGCTTATAAAGCTGACAGGCAAAAAGCGCAAGAAGAGACAGAGGCGACACCAGAAAAAGATACTGAATCAAATTAATTTTTCAGCTCCTTACACAAATTGTAGGGAGCTTTTTCATATTTATTTGCCTGCTCGCATATAGTGAAAAAGCGTAGATAAAGGAGGCAGAAACCTTGAGTGAAGCAGTATTTAAAGAAATTGCAGAGCGCACAAATGGCGATGTTTATATTGGTGTTGTCGGTCCAGTACGTGTAGGTAAATCAACATTTGTAAAAAAAGTAATGGAAGCGGTAGTGTTACCGAATATTGTGGATCATACAGAAAGAATGCGAGCACAGGACGAGCTGCCACAAAGCTCGCCAGGCCCAGTCATCATGACTGCTGAGCCGAAGTTTGTGCCTGCCCAAGCAACACGGATTGCGGTCGGCGAAGATGAAATGTCATTCCAAATTCGTTTAGCAGACTGCGTCGGTTATGTCATTGATGGTACAAAGGGTTATGAGGATGAGAACGGCCCAAAATTTGTGCATACACCTTGGCACACAGAGCCAATTCCTTTCCAAGAAGCAGCAAAAATTGGAACAGATAAAGTAATTCGCGATCATGCCAATATTGGTATTGTCGTGACAACAGACGGTACGGTAAATGGTATTGCGCGTCATGCCGCAGAAAAGGCGGAAGAGGAAATAGTAGCGCAGTTAAAGGATATTGGTAAGCCATTTGTCATCGTGTTAAACTGCCAAATGCCAGCACGGGAAGAAACTGTACAGCTGCGTAACGAATTATTTGAGCGTTATAATGTTCCAGTGATTGCGATATCAATCGATCAAATGCGTGCATCAGATATTCAGTATATTTTGCAAGAGGCACTTTTCGAATTTCCGATACGTACAATTGAAGTAGAGAAACCAGATTGGTTAGATGTATTAGATGCAACGCATCCATTAAATGTGGCCCTTATTGATTCGATGGAAGAAGTACTGTCATCTGTGATGAAGATTCGAGATGTACAACAGGCTTCAGATGCTTTTAAAGCCATCGATTTTATTGATCAAAGTGAAGTGGTGCATGTGGATTCGGGAATAGGTACAGCGGTAATTCGAGTTTCATTGCAAGGTGAACTGTATAAGGCAGTTTGCAATGAATGGCTAGATGAGCCGATTGAGACGAAGCGAGATTGGTTGCTATTTATAAAAGAAGCAGCAGAGGCGAAAGAAGCTCAAAAACGCTTTAAAGAAGCCATTAACGAGGCAGATGCGAGTGGTTATGGCGTAACATTGCCGATGATGCAGGAATTCGAACCAACAGCACCAGAATTGATAAAACAAAATAATTTCTACGGCGTGCGTATGAAGGCAAAAGCACCATCCTATCATATTATTCGGGTTGATATGGAATCGGAATTTGCACCGCTTATTGGCTCAGAGTTCCATAGTCAACAGTTACTTAAGGACTTAAATCATGCTTATTTACATGATCGTGATGCCCTATGGCAAACACAGCTTTTTGGTACTCCGCTGCATGAAGTGTTAAAAGAAGGAATTCGTTATAAAATGAATGCTGTGCCACCTACAGCTAAAAAACGCATGCGTCAAACAATTGAACGTATGGTAAATGAAGGTGAAAGAGGTTTAGTGACATTTATTTTATAGTGAAAAAAAGGAAAATAAAGCGCAAAAAAATATCCTAGGGCTTTTCGTTTTTATGCGAAAAGTCCTTTTATTTTCGTTTTTTGGGTGAAAAACTGAGTTTTTGGTTATAATCATGGATGAATACAGTTGCGTAGCGGTTTTCTATGTGTTACTCTTTTTACAGAATTGATTCATGACCCTTTGAGAGGAGGTGAATGGTGTGAATAAAACAGAATTAGTAAACTCTGTTGCTGAAGCTGCAGGTCTTTCAAAAAAAGACGCTTCTAAAGCAGTTGAAGCTGTATTTGATACAATTCAAGATGCTCTTGCAAAGGGTGACAAAGTACAATTAATCGGTTTTGGTAACTTTGAAGTACGTGAACGTGCGGCTCGTAAAGGTCGTAACCCACAAACAGGTAAAGAAATCGAAATTGCTGCTAGCAAGGTACCTGCTTTTAAACCAGGTAAAGCGCTTAAAGATGCTGTAAAATAATACACGTCTAGTAGTTACATAGAGCAGTCTTCATGTAAACGAACATGAAGACTGCTCTTTTTGATGAGTAGATGTATACATAGCGAGCTGTACGTAAACTTTAACTTCTTTCAGCAAATATTTTTTGTACCGAAAGCGTAGCGACAGATCAGAAGTCTCCCACCTCTATAGTTGTTGAGATGAATGCGGGTTTAAGTTACTTTTCAGCGGGTGTCTAAACACCTGCTGAAAGAAGTTAAAGCCTCGGGCGGATGTCACGGAATCGGAAGGAGTGAATTTAGGATGTTCGCCTAAGTTCGTCGCATCCATGCGACAACGGCTAACTGATCTGCATCGCGCAGGCCTAAGCAAAATGCCGAATCCGGACGCAATTATTCCGAGGCATAATTGATTAAGATATGTTGATTTTGTAGTGAATCAGGTAAGTCATTTTGCGCTTACCTATTGGATATGCTACGATGCAAAGAGAAATGTGTGATGTTTTGATACGCAGGAGGGTTTTTACGGATGTCGAATGTTGATTTATTGAAAATAGAAGAAGCAGTTAAGATGATTTTAGAAGCGGTTGGTGAGGATGTAAACCGTGAAGGGCTACTTGATACGCCAAAGCGTGTTGCAAAAATGTACGCAGAAATGTTTAGTGGCTTACATGAGGATGCAAAGGATTATTTTAAAACAGTTTTCCATGAGGATCATGAGGAATTAGTACTTGTAAAAGACATTCCGTTTTATTCAATGTGCGAACATCATCTGGTGCCGTTTTATGGAAAAGCACATGTAGCTTACATACCAAACGATGGCATTGTAGCGGGGCTTAGTAAGTTAGGTCGCGCAGTAGAGACAATAGCCCGTCGTCCGCAGCTACAGGAGCGTATTACATCATCTGTGGCAGATACGATTATGGAAATGCTATCACCAAAGGGCGTTTATGTAGTCATCGAAGCTGAACATATGTGTATGACTATGCGAGGGCTTAAAAAGCCAGGTTCGAAAACAGTGACTTCTGTGGCGCGTGGAATTTACCAAGAAGATGAAGTGAAACGAAGAGAAGTCTTGTCATTTATTCAAATGTCTTAAATTGCATGTCTAATTGTGTTATGATGTACTAAGAATTTGTCGGATTTAAGGAGTGTACAGAGTATGGCGCAAGATTATATAGTTATACAGGCAGAAGAAGATGGCGTGCATGTGATTGGCTTAACACGTGGAACGGATACAAAATTCCATCATTCTGAAAAATTAGATGCGGGTGAAGTAATGATTGCTCAATTTACAGAGCATACATCTGCTATGAAGATTCGTGGCAAAGCACAAATCCATACAGCACATGGTGTCATCCATAGTGAAGGGAAAAAGTAACGTAGCATTGTAAAGATACCTTTCATCCATGGAATCAAACGCACAATGTGCGTGTAAACATTGCAGTCGTGCATGGATTTCAATGGCTGATTAGGTGGGGCCCGCAGGCGGAGGTCACACATACAATACAACAAAAAGTAAAAAACTAGTATGTGTTCTTTCATCCGGATTTACGGGCAGTTGGATTTCCTACCATTTTTTCTCAGCATCTCTGTGGTGGGCGTCCTACTGCCCGTTAATACTGGTAAGCAAAAACTTTTTATTCCGAATCGTTGCTTATGCTATAATGACTCAGTAAGCAAGCGTTATATCATGAAACTGATTAACGTATTCGAAAGTGAAATGGAGTAAGGTCTATGAATGCAACATACATTCAAAATTCAATTGCACAGTTAAAAACAGAGATTTTCATGGATGTTCGTCATAGAACTTTGCAAAAATACACAGGGGTGCCTGTGCTCGATGAAAATCAATTGTTTTACTTGTTAGTTCCCTTTTTGAATGGTGAAGAGTGGCAACAAGAGCAAAGAGAAGCTGCAATTACTGTTGGAATTGTGTACGCGGCCCTAGCGGCTCACGATCATATAAAAGAATTAGATGCCACTTCAAAAGAACAGCAGCTAACCGTATTGGCTGGGGACTTTTATAGTGGTCGTTATTATGAGATTTTGGCAATGTCGGGAAATGTCGCATTGATACGAAATTTGTCACAAGGTATTGTGTCGCGTTGCGAGCACCAAATTAAAGTGTATGAGGCTGAAAAGCGTACGGTCGAGCAATGGTTTTCTTCAATAAGCAATATTGAATCAGGTTTAATCGCACAGTTTTTTAAGCTCTACGCATTTAATGCATATGTACCGATTATAGAAAAGAGCTTATTAATTTTACGCTTGGAAAGAGAATGGCTTTCTTACCAACGTGGACAGGTATCCTTAATGAGTAAAGTGCTTGAACAAAGTGCGAAACAGGCAGGCGCGACCTACAACAGCGTTATGCAAGACAAAATTGTGCGCTTAAAAACAGAGTTGTTGCAGTTTTTAGACCAAGCATCATTTTTACAAAGTGATGTGAAACAAGCTCTACAAGCGCGCGTAGAGGCATCCATCGCCTCTACTAACGGATAAGAGGGGTTTTAAAAATGGCTAAATCGAAAGAAGAGCACGTACACGAAGTATTTGAAAGCATTTCGGAAAGCTATGACAAAATGAATGGTGTTATCAGCTTCCAGATGCATGTCGGCTGGCGCAATGATACGATGAAGCGTATGGCCGTAAAACCTGGATCGAAAGCTTTAGATGTTTGTTGTGGTACGGCAGATTGGACAATCGCCTTAGCAGAGGCAGTTGGAGAACAAGGTGAAGTAAAGGGTTTAGATTTCAGTAAAAACATGTTGAAAGTCGGAGAACAAAAAGTAATACCATATCCGCAAATTGAACTTATACAAGGTAATGCAATGGAATTACCGTTCCCGGACGACACATTTGATTATGTGACGATTGGTTTTGGGCTTCGTAATGTACCAGATTATTTACAAGTGTTAAAAGAAATGCATCGTGTCGTAAAGCCAGGTGGAGTGGTTGTTTGTTTAGAGACATCGCAATCTGAAATCCCAGGTTATCGACAACTATTCCGATTTTACTTTAAATATATTATGCCGTTATTCGGTAAGATGTTTGCGAAAAGTTATAAAGAATATTCTTGGTTACAGGAATCCGCAAATGATTTTCCAGGCATGAAGAAATTAGCGGTAATGTTTGGACAGGCAGGTTTAGAAAAAGTAACGTACAAAGCATACAGTGGTGGCGCTGCGGCAATGCATATGGGCTTTAAAAAAGTACGTTAATGGGGGAAGGTTTTCACGCGTGGAAAAGATGAAGTTAAAACTACTCTATTCCGATTTGAAATCAGATATAGAAATCATCGAACGAGAATTAGAAACAGCGGTGAACTCGTCTTCACATTTGATTAATGATGCTTCTCTCCATTTATTACAAGCTGGTGGCAAACGGATACGACCAATTTTTGTGTTGCTTGGCGCGAAATTTGGCGATTATAATATCGAAAAGATGAAAGATGTGGCTGTGCCTCTAGAGCTCATTCACATGGCGTCACTAGTGCATGATGATGTGATTGATGATTCCGATATGCGAAGAGGACGTCCAACTGTCAAATCGCAATGGAATAACAGAGTAGCGATGTACACGGGCGATTTTATTTTTGCTCGTGCACTTGAATATATTACGAAGCTCGAAGACCCACTTGTGCACCAAATTTTGGCGCGTACGATGGTGGAAATTTGTAACGGTGAAGTCATTCAAATTGAAGATAAATTTAGATTGGATCAGGGCTTAAAGGATTATTTCAGACGTATAAAACGAAAAACGGCTTTGCTGATTTCTTCGAGTTGTGAGCTTGGTGCAGTGGCAGCAGGCGTTGATCCAAAAACGGTGAGCCATTTAAAACGCTTTGGCTATTTTGTGGGCATGAGCTTCCAAATTATTGACGATGTTTTAGATATCATGGCAACAGATAAAGAATTAGGGAAGCCTGCAGGTAGTGATTTATTGCAAGGAAACATTACATTGCCAATTTTATTGTTAAAAGATGATCCACAGATGCAACCCTATTTAGCGAAAGTGTTTGCAGGTACGTTAACGGAGCCTGAACGTCAAAAAATGTTGCGTTATGTGCGTAAATCTGATGCAATTGCGCAAGCTAATAAAATGAGCGATAAATATTTGAAAAAAGCATTACAAGAAATAGATGCATTACCAAAACATCCCGTAAAGAAAAAGTTACGAGACATCGCTTTATTCATGGGTAAGCGTAAATTCTAGCTTTTTGTTGTACAAATGCTCATTTTTTGTTAATATTTATCGGTAGGTGTAAAACCTGTTAGACGAATTTAAGGAGTGTTTTAAACATGGCAATCGAACAAACTTTTTTAATGGTTAAGCCAGATGGCGTAAACCGTCAAGTAGTAGGTGACATCGTTGATCGTTTTGAACGTCGCGGTTTTGTAATGAAAGGCGCTAAATTAATGGTAATTCCACAAGAATTAGCAGAGAAACACTATGCTGAGCATTCTGAACGCCCATTCTTCGGTGAATTAGTAGAATTCATCACTTCTGGCCCAGTGTTCGCTATGGTATGGGAAGGCGAAAACGTTATCAAACTTGCTCGTACGATGATGGGAGCAACTAAACCAGAAGAATCTAACCCAGGTACAATCCGTGGTGACTATGCAACAACTGTATCTCACAACATCATCCACGGTTCTGACTCTCTTGCTTCTGCAGAGCGTGAAATCGGCTTATTCTTCGGTGAAGATTTAGTTTAATTATAACGAAAACTATTAATAAAATTGGAAGCTGTCTAAAATTGGGCAGCTTCTTTTTTGTGCTGTTAAATGGCTTGTCTTACTTCATACAGTGACATCAATTTTTGTTATTGTTAGAAAATTTAGTTTATTGTACAATGATTACTGGAATAAACTAAATTTTAGAAGGTGGGATATCATGAATTTAACAACACCATTAATGTTACATGCACATCGAACGCCACAAAAAGTTTGTTTAGTTTATCAAGAAAAAGAGTATACGTATCAGTCATTGAATGAGGAAGTCAATTGCTATGCAAATGGATTAATAGCACATGGAATTAAAAAGGGCGATAAAATCGCAGTCTTTATGAGAAACTCCGATGATTTTATCATTGCTGCCTATGCGGTTTGGAAGGTTGGTGCCGTTCTTGTCCCTATCAATTTTCGCTTAACTGCAACTGAGCTAAGTTATATTTTGGGCCAATCAGACAGTGTCTTGGTACTAGCAGATGCAGAGTTGGAGGATGTTTGTAAAGAAGCCTGTGCCTCGTTAGCTCTATCAATAACTATTGCTATTACACCAGAAACCTCTACGGAAGGTCTCCTATCATTCCGAGAAATGCGTACAAACAATATTGATGAAACAGGTGTTACTATTGCACCGCTTGATGATGCAGAGATTTTATATACATCCGGTACAACCGGCAAACCAAAAGGGGCGCTATTTGATCATAATACGATATTAAATGTGAATGTTGCCTACAATCAAATTGCGAGATTAGAAGAGGAAGATTGCTATCTTTTAGTTGCACCAATATTCCATTCTGCAGGAATGAATCTGATTTTCCTTACGACGATGTTAACTGGAGGAACGTTGGTTGTACAACGTGACTTCCATCCTGTGGAAGCTTTAAAGGCAATTGAAAAGCATAAAGTAACAGCGTTCTTTGGTGTCTCAGCTATGTATAATGCTATTTTACAAGTGCCAGAGAAGTCCTTTGATTTATCCTCTATTCGTTTTTGTGCTTATGGTGCTGCACCAATGTCACCGGCACTTGTTGAACAATCGATGGCATATTTCGGTACAAATCAGTTTTATAATTATTGTGGTCTTACTGAAGCCGGTCCAGGAGGTATCTTTTTATCACCAGAGCAACATAAAACGAAACTTGGGGCAGGTGGAAAGTCGATGCCACTTACAAATGCACGTGTTGTAAATGAGCAGATGGTGGATGTTGTACCAGGGGAAATTGGTGAATTAACTCTTCGTGGTGCTACTTTAATGAAGGAATACTATAAAAAACCAGAGGATACCCAAAAAACCTTTGTGAATGGTTGGTTGTTAACAGGTGATTTAGCAACAATTGATGAAGAAGGATTTATTACAGTGGTCGATCGTAAAAAAGATATGATTATTTCGGGAGGAGAAAACGTTTACTCTATCGAAGTAGAACAAGTAATCAATGGTCATCCCCAGGTCCTTGAAGCGGCGACAATCGGTGTGCCTGATGAACAATGGGGTGAGGTTGTAGCTGCAGTAATTGTAGCGAAACCAGGTGAAACAGTAAATGAGGGCGAACTTCAACAATATTGCCGTAAAAGCCTAGCTGGCTATAAAGTGCCACGGAAATTTTTCTATGTGGAGACACTTCCACGAAATGCATCAGGGAAAATATTGAAATATCATTTACGCGAAACGATACAGTAAAGGGGATTTTTTATGAGAGAAGTTGTGATTGTAGCAGCTGTTCGTACAGCAATCGGGAGAAGAAAAGGGGCATTAAAGGGTGTACGTGCAGATGATTTAGCAGCGGACATATTGCAGGAAGCTGTTCGTCGTGCAGGTCTTGATAAGGGGCAGGTGGAAGATGTTATTTTGGGCTGTGTCACGCAAACAGGTGAACAAGGAGCCAATATTGCACGAACGGCATTGCTGATGGCAGGCTTTCCCGAGACGGTACCAGGAGTAACCATTGACCGTCAATGTGGCTCGAGTCAACAGGCGGTGCATTTTGCAGCGCAAGCTATCTTAGCAGGGGATATGGATGTTGTTATTGCTGGCGGTGTAGAGAGTATGACTCGTGTGCCGATGTTTTCCAATATGGACGATGCCCATAAAGGAAATCGCTTACAAGAAAACCATACCATTATTCATCAAGGACTGTCAGCTGAAAAAATGGCAGAGAAATGGGGACTTTCGAAGGAGACATTGAATGACTATTCATTCAACAGCCACAGACGAGCGCTAGCTGCGATTGAAGCAGGTCGTTTTGAGGAGGAAATAATGCCTGTTAAAGTGACCCAAGAGGACGGTACGGTAACAATGTTTGAGGTCGATGAGGGGCCTCGGGTTGAAACAACGGTGGACATATTAAATGGGCTAAAAACGGTCTTCCAGGAGGATGGGGTAATAACAGCGGGTAATGCTAGCCAAATGAGTGATGGTGCATCCGCTGTTGTTGTCATGTCGTTGGAAAAAGCACAAGAGCTTGGCATTCGACCGCTTGCCAAAATTGTAACGCGAGTTGTAGTTGGTTCAGACCCTACACTTATGCTAACTGGACCGATTGAAGCTACTAGACGAGCACTTGAACGTGCAGGGCTGACAATTGATGATATTGATACGTACGAGGTGAATGAAGCCTTCGCGCCTGTACCACTTGCATGGCTCCATGAAATTGGGGCAAATCCAAAAAAGTTAAATCCTGATGGAGGAGCCATTGCACTTGGGCATCCACTAGGTGCAACCGGCACAAAGCTGTTAACAACGATGCTATATCGGATGGAACGGGAAAATCTGCGCTATGGCCTGTTATCAATTTGTGAAGGTATGGGAATGGCAAATGCCACTATTATAGAAAAAATGTAAAGGAGTTGTGTGTGATGAAACTACATGAGGTAGTAGCTGTTGTTACGGGTGGTGCGTCAGGTCTAGGAGAAGCAGTAGTCCGTAAAATGGTGGGAGATGGCGGAAAGGCAATTATTTTTGATGTGAATGATGAGCGTGCAAATGCGCTCGTCCAGGAGTTAGGTGGCAATGTTCAATATGCACGTGTTGATGTCACAAAAGAGGTGGATGTTGCAGCAGGGCTTGAACAGGCGATAGCGGCATTCGGTTTAATTAATGTTGCAGTTAACTGTGCAGGGATTGCTAATGCGAGTAAAGTACTTTCGAAGCGTGGTGTACATGCACTCGATATGTTTGAAAAGGTCATTTCTGTAAATTTAATTGGGACGTTTAATGTTATTCGGCTTGCCGCTGAAAAAATGGAGCATAATGAGCCTGATACTGATGGTCAACGAGGAGTCATTATTAATACTGCATCTGTAGCGGCATTTGATGGGCAAATTGGACAGGCTGCTTATAGTGCTTCTAAAGGTGGTGTAGCGGCGATGACATTACCAATTGCGCGCGAGCTTGCGGATATTGGTGTACGTGTAATGACAATTGCACCAGGACTAATTGATACGCCGATGTTTGCAACATTACCAGAGCAAGCACGAACAGCCCTTGGAGCGATGACACCATTCCCAAAACGCCTCGGTAAGCCATTTGAATATGCATTACTTGTGGAAAGCATCATTCATAATTGTATGTTAAATGGTGAAGTCATTCGCCTAGACGGCGCTATCCGAATGCAGCCAAAATAAGAAGGGTTGCTGATGAGCTATCGTTTTGAAACGGAGGAGCATATGCTTTTACCTGCAACGGAGCGTAAATTTTTACAAAAGCATGCGGCATCCTACGTTGATATGTGGGAAAAAGATATTGTCACTTAGGTCTATGGCGAAATAGTAGCTTTCAGACAATGCAAGACAGATGTCTGCCAAAGCCTGCAGTTTCACGGTGGCTATGGCTCTATGGAAGAATATAAGATTGCTAGAAGATATCGAGATACACCTGTGACATCGATTGACCAAAGGTACAAATGAAATCATGAAAACGATTATTGCCAAAAATATCGGTTTGTAGCAGCAATCATCCTGGGACGTTTCAAAACTTATAAACGAAATGGAGCGATCATATGCATATGATGGACACACCTTTAGTACTCACGAGTTTTTTGAACCGAGCAGAGCGTTATTTTCATGCAAAGAAAATCTATTCTCGTACAAGCCCTACAACGATACACGAGTTTACCTACAAAGAATATGTAAAACGTACGCGTAAATTAGCAGATGCCCTCACGAAACTCGGGATGACACGTGGCATGAAGGTTGGCACCTTTGCATGGAACCATCATCGTCATTTAGAGGCTTATTTTGCCGTACCATGTGCAGGAGCCGTTTTGCACATGATCAATATTCGAATGACACCCGAGCATATCGCCTATGTCATTAATCATGCGGAGGATGAAATCTTACTAATTGATGATAATTTAGTACCACTGCTTGCACCGATTGCCTCACAACTCACAACGGTAAAACAATTTATTGTGATGGGGGATAATGTAGCGTTAGATAGTGTGCCATTACCAAACGCACTGTCCTATGAGGATATACTTACTGAAGCAAGTGACGATTATTCTTTTCCAGAGAATGTAGATGAAAATGCACCTGCTGGCATGTGCTATACAAGTGCAACAACGGGTATGCCAAAAGGTGTAGTCTATACACATCGAAGCATTGTGCTCCATAGTATGGCGGCTGGACTTTCTGATAGCATTGGTGTATGTGAAAACGATGTCGTGCTACCTGTTGTGCCAATGTTTCATGCGAATGCCTGGGGCTTGCCATTCGCCAGTGTCCTATTCGGATCGACGCAAGTATTACCGGGACCTATGTTTACACCGCAGCTTTTACTCGATTTGTTTGTACAATATAAAGTGACATTAACAGCAGGAGTGCCGACAATTTGGCTAGGAGTTTTACAAGAGCAACGAAATAATCCACGTGACTTATCCTCGTTGCGATCAATTGTATGTGGTGGCTCAGCGTCACCAATGGGACTGATTCGTGGCTTTGAGGAAGAGGGCGGTATTCCGTACTATACAGGCTATGGTATGACGGAAACATCCCCGCTCGTGAGCTTGTCTACTTATTTATCGCATATGCAAGACTATTCATCGGACGAAAAAATGCATGTTCGCGTGACACAGGGCATCACAATGCCGCTTATTGAAACACGAGTTGTCAACGAAAATGGTGAGGTACCTTGGGACGGCAAAACGATGGGGGAAATTACGATAAGAGGTCCATGGATTGCGGCGGAATATTATAAGGATGAGCGCACGCAAGAAGCCTTTAAGGACGGCTGGCTCTACACGGGTGATATTGCGGTCATGACATCAGACGGCTATATAAAAATTACCGATCGCACGAAAGATTTAATAAAGAGTGGTGGCGAATGGATTTCATCAGTTGAACTTGAAAATGCATTGATGTCACATGAAAAGGTATTTGAAGCGGCGGTCATCGCCATTCCACATGAAAAATGGCTCGAACGACCATTAGCTTGTGTTGTGCCAAAGCCAGAGTTCAAAGATACGATTACAAAAGAGGAGTTACTTGATAGCTTACGCAATCAATTCCATAAAACGTGGATTCCTGATGATGTTGTCTTTTTAGATGAAATACCGAAAACATCAGTTGGAAAATTCATGAAGGTCAAGCTTCGAGAGGATTTAAAAGATTTTCGAGTAGAAGTTTAACTTCAGTCAGTAGAAGAATCTCACCATGATAGTTGGTGAGAGGAAAAGTCCTTTCGTATTGGAAGTTGGTCTAGTAGTTTTGCATCTATACGATAACTCATCTGCATCTTGAAACACCTATGTACAATTCAAAACCTGCGTATATGGTTATGGTGGTGAAATCCGAAGGGGCTGTCCCAAAAGTGAATGAGGCTGGGACAAAAGAGAAAAAGTGTTGGATTGACTGCTGTCGATCTACACTTTTTTGCTGTTAGCGTTGATGTCCGCTACGGCGGACGCTTTCCGGGGGCGTGGCCTGAGCCTGTAGTCTAAGGCGTCACGCTAATCCCCCAGGAATCTCCGCACTAGTACTCTCTTCTGAATTTTATTTATTCCAAAAGGAAGAACGGCTAAATCTTTCTTCATTTTTAGATAGCGAAAATTTAGTAACGACTTGCTCCTCTTTCTTACAATTTAAAGTGATGTCCCAGCCTTATTTTTTGATATAAAGGTAAAAACCCGCGTAGACTCCTGCGGGAAAGTAAGAGCACTAGACCCAGCAGGGAGCGTTAAGTGGAACGATGACTAAAGTCGTCACGTCCTGTGACAAAGCCTTCGTGACCAACATCCTGTAGCTGACGCTTCGCTTTCGCTACATAAAACATCTGTTGCCCTTATGCGGTTTGAGCCTTGCCCGCACAAAGCGTAGCGGATTTTTACCATATAGGAAGATAGCCATTATTGTTTGAAGGGCTTCTTAGACAGCCCCTTTCTAATAGTGACACGAAAAATGAAACTATTTAATCATTTTGTCGTATAATTTAATTGTAGATGGGAGGAAGTGGATTTATGAGTATAGCAATTGTGGCAATTGTTGGCGGGGTATTAGTAGCTTTAGCGGGGATATTTACCGATGCACGTACAAGAGGACAAAAAATTAAATTAAAGACAATTGAAAAAGAAGTGGAGTTAGAAAAGCTAAGACTGGAATCATACACACAAGAAACTGAAAAAATGAAACTAGAATTAGAACATTCAAAAGTGTTACTATTAGAGGCAAAGCAAAATTTAACGAAGGAACCTTGATTCGGCGTGAAAGACACTATTTCGATAATGGCGATTTTCCGCTATAATGGTAGTACGATGCTAGAGGGGAAGATGACTGTATGTCTGATTATGAACAATTTGTAGAAGGTATTAAGCGCAAAACTGGAATTGATTTAGCATTATACAAAGAAGCACAAATGAAAAGACGCTTAACTTCTCTCTATGAGAAAAAGAGTTACCGTAATTTCGTTGATTTTCTGAAGGCACTAGAGCAAGACCGTGATTTAATGAATGAATTTTTAGATCGTATGACGATTAATGTGTCGGAATTTTATCGTAATGGTAAACGCTGGGAAGTATTGCAGAAAAAAATATTTCCAAAGTTACTGCAATCAAATAAACGATTGAAAATTTGGAGTGCGGCGTGTTCGACTGGAGAGGAACCTTATTCATTGGCAATGGTATTGTCTCAATTAGTACCATTATCTCAAATACAAATAATTGCGACTGATTTAGACGAGAACGTCATTCAAAAGGCCAAGCTAGGGGTATACCCAGAGCGTTCTTTAGCAGAAGTACCGAAAGATATTCAAGGGAAGTATTTTGAACAAGAAGGAAACTTCTATAGAGTCAAAGATGAAATTAAACGTTGCGTAACATTTAAAAAACATAATCTACTAAAAGATAACTACGAATCGAATTATGATTTGATCGTTTGTCGCAATGTGATGATTTACTTTACTGAAGAGGCGAAAGATCAAATTTACGCTAATTTTAGTAAAGCCTTGCGTCAGGATGGAATCTTATTCGTTGGATCAACGGAGCAGATATTTAATCCATCCCGTTATGAATTTGAAGTAGAAGATACATTCTTCTATCGGAAAAATAGTAAATAATATGAAAAGCATTCGTACAATGGACAAGATGAACGTCATGTACATAAATTGCCAAGCATTAGACATAGATGATCGTACGCTTTTCGCTTGTCCTAAGCAAAGAGCGTACGATTTTTATTCATCACTACAAAACAATCTTTTTTTATGTAAATCGTTCAGAATATTCGCATTTTATAGGGTGATATCATATATTTTAAGGGTGTGAATATTGCTAGTACAATACAATTTCTGAACGTGATTACGCTGAGGCTAATTGATTGCTCAGACATTTGTAAAAGGACTGTTTTTTTAGAGAATATATGTTATAGTGAAAAATACATACTTTAGCGAGTTGAAGGGAGAAAGCGTTTATGCGTTATTTAACAGCAGGAGAATCACACGGACCCCAATTAACAACCATTATTGAGGGCTTACCGTCACTCTTACCAATTACAGCAGAAAAAATTAATCACGATTTAAAGCGTCGCCAAGGAGGACATGGCCGCGGTCGCCGTATGCAAATCGAAACAGATACAGTGGAAATTGTGGGTGGCGTTCGTCATGGACAAACACTTGGTTCTCCTGTCGCACTTGTTGTTACAAATGATGACTGGAAACACTGGACGAAAATTATGGGTGCTGAACCGTTAGCTGAGGATGTAAATCCAGACGATGTTAAACGTCAAATTTCACGACCACGCCCAGGACATGCTGACTTAGTAGGAGGCATGAAATACGGACATCGTGATTTGCGTAATATTTTAGAGCGATCTTCAGCACGAGAAACAACTGTCCGTGTGGCAGTAGGAGCTGTTGCAAAAGCATTACTAAATGAACTAGGTATTTCAATCGTGTCACATGTAACAGAAATTGTTGGCATTAAGGCAGACACATCTTTAGTTGAAGGAAAATCGGTGGATGAAATCCGTGCCATTATTGAAGCAGATCCATGCTATTGTGTGGACCCTGTTGCGTCTGCAAAAATGGTAGAGGCTATCGATGAAGCGAAAAAAGCAGGCGATTCTATCGGCGGTGTTGTAGAAGTCATTGTAGAAGGTATGCCAGCAGGTGTCGGTTCTTATGTGCATTACGACCGTAAGCTTGACGCAAAATTAGCAGCGGCAATGCTGTCTATTAATGCGTTTAAAGGTGTTGAATTTGGGATTGGCTTCGAAATGGCTCGTCGTAAAGGTTCGGAAGTACATGACGAAATCATTTGGTCAGAGGAAGAAGGCTATACTCGTGCTACGAATCGTCTAGGGGGCTTAGAGGGCGGTATGTCTACAGGAATGCCTATCGTCGTGCGTGGCGTCATGAAACCAATTCCTACATTATATAAACCACTACAAAGTGTAGATATCGAAACAAAAGAACCATTCAAAGCAAGTGTAGAACGTTCGGATAGCTGTGCAGTACCAGCAGCATCAGTTGTTGCGGAACATGTTATTGCCTGGGAAATAGCGAATGCGATTATGGACCAATTCCATGGTGATCAATTGCCACAACTTAAAGCTCAAATCGACGAGCATCGCCGTTACACAAAGGAGTTTTGATATATGCGTGTACCAGTAGCGACAAAATCGCATCAATATGATGTTGTACTAGGGCATAATTTTTTAGCCGGAGCGGTCAAATCGTTTGATGACAAACTGCAAAAGGCGGATAAGCTCATTGTTTTTACTGATGCAAATGTGTGGGCAGCACAGGGGGCATATTTCAGGGCGAATTTCCCCTATGACTTTGAAGTTTTTGTGCTACCAGGTGGCGAGGCATGTAAAACCTTTGAACAATACAATGCAGCGCAAACTTTCTTATTGGAACAAAAATGTTCACGAAAATCATTCATTTTTGCTTTAGGTGGAGGAGCAGTTGGCGATTTGACAGGCTTTGTTGCTGCGACATATATGCGTGGTGTGCCATTTATTCAAATCCCAACGACGATTTTAGCCCATGACTCTGCAGTTGGAGGTAAAACGGCGATTAACCATCCGCTTGGCAAAAATATGATTGGTGCTTTTTATCAGCCAGAGGGCGTTATTTACGATACCGTTTTTACGGAAACTTTACCTGAACGTGAGGTACGTTCAGGAACAGCAGAGGTCATTAAGCACGCGATGATTTCAAATGCAGCATGGCTACAAGAATTGATGACAGCAGATACAGTAATTCATTTCAATACAGACGAATTGGCGAAGCAGCTAAAGGCTGGTATAGAGGTGAAGGCGAAAATTGTAGCAGAAGATGAAACAGAGCAATCAGTGCGTAAATACTTAAACTTAGGCCATACATATGGTCATGCCATTGAAGCTGCTGCGGGTTATGGAAAAGTAGCGCATGGTGAAGCAGTGATGATTGGTCTTGTGTACTGCTTATTATTAAGTGAACGATATGGAGAGTTAGATCGCGACTTCACAACGGCATTTTTACGCTTTGCGGTGAAAAATGGTTATCCATTTGAAGCGGTGAACAACTATTCATTTGAGCAATTAACAGAGTATTTACTAAAAGATAAAAAAGCGGAGTATGGTGTGTTACAATTTGTGCTACTGACAAAAATTGGAGAACCATTTGTGCAACCAATTGATTTAACGGAGTGCAAAGAAGTAGATGCCGAATTCCGACAGCTATTAGCGGAGGTGCTTGTATGATTCGTGGACTAAGAGGTGCGATTACGATTGAATCGGACAAGCCGGAGCTTGTATGGGATGAGACAGCTAGATTAGTACGAGAAGTCGTAGCGGCAAATAATGTTGAGGTAGATGATATTGCCTCTATCGTCATTTCCACTACGCCTGATATTACATCAGCGTTCCCAGCACGTGCAGTGCGATTAATGGAAGGTTGGCAGTATGTTCCTGTAATGTGCATGCATGAAATGGATGTGCCAGGCGCGCTTCCTTTATGTATCCGTGTATTAATACACGCTAATGTGGAAGTGGCGCAAAAAGATGTACAGCACTTGTATTTAAATGATGCAGTGAAATTAAGACCAGATTTAGCCCAAGCTAAATAATTAGAGGAGATGTTAGAGATGAAATGGAAACAACAATTGGACGGTATGCAAGCGTATAAACCAGGTAAACCAATTGAAGAAGTACAGCGTGAATTCGGCTTACAAGAAGTCGTGAAATTAGCATCAAATGAAAATCCATTTGGTTGCTCACCAAAGGTAACAGCTTATTTACAGGATAATGCAGTCAATCATGCGATCTATCCAGATGGCTATGCACAAAACTTGCGTACAGCTGTAGCAAATTATCTAGGTGTCAATGAAACACAGCTTCTTTTTGGAAATGGCTCTGATGATATTATTACGATTCTTACTCGTGCTCTGTTGTATCCAGGTGTGAACACAATCATGGCTGACCCATCCTTCTCGCAATACTGGCATAATGCTGACATTGAAGGTGCAGAAGTACGGAAAATCCCTTGTATTGAGGGTGCACATGATTTAGATGCTATGGCAGCAGCAATTGATGATAAAACTTCAATCGTTTGGGTTTGTAGTCCAAATAATCCTACAGGTGTGGTTATTGCAGATACTGATTTACGTGCCTTTTTAGCGAAAGTACCAAGTGACGTACTTGTTGTTTTAGATGAAGCGTATATCGAGTATGTGACGCATCCAGATCACTTGGATACACTACCATTAATCGAAAAGTATCCAAATGTGTTATTAATGCGTACATTTTCAAAAGCGTACGGTCTTGCTTCCTTCCGAGTTGGCTACGCCATTGGTCAACCTGAAATAATTGCTAAGCTTGACCCAGTGCGTGCGCCTTTTAACAATACAATTTTAAGCCAAGCGGCAGCGGCCATTGCCCTAAGCGATCAAGACTTTATTGAAGCTTGCTGTGAAGCGAATGAAAAAGGCAAAAAACAATACGTTGAATTTTGTGAAAAGCATAATTTAACCTACTACCCATCTGATACGAACTTTATTTTCTTTAATACGAATGCTGATAGCGATGTTGTTTTCCATGAGCTTATGAAACGTGGCTTTATTATCCGTAGTGGTAATGCACTTGGTTCACCAGGGTTTATCCGAGTGACAATTGGTACAGAGGCTCAGAACGAAGCATTACTAGGACATCTTGAAACGGTGTTAAAAGAGCAAGGAGTTTTTGCATGACACGCAAAGTGCTCGTTATTGGTCTAGGCTTAATCGGGGGCTCGATTGCCCTTGCTCTACAAAAAGCACCAGAAACCAAAATTCTAGGTTATGATATGGATGCCAAAACACGTGAGCATGCAAAGACATTAAACATCGTCCATGAGATTGTAACAGATCCTAAAGATGTCGCAGCTGATGTAGATGTTATTATTTTTGGGACACCCGTCAATGCCACGCTGGATTGGATGGAACAACTAAAATCATGGTCGTTAAAAAATAAAGTAATCGTAACAGATACAGGTAGTACAAAAAAATTGATTATGCAAAAAGCGGGAGAATTACGTGCCCAAGGTATTACATTTATCGGTGGACACCCTATGGCAGGTTCTCACAAAAGTGGTGTATTAGCTGCAAAGGCGCATCTTTTCGAAAATGCCTATTATATGCTGACGCCACTTGCAGGGGAAGAAATCATTAACATGGCTCAGCTTGAAAGTCTCTTAAAATTTACACATGCGAAAGTCGTGAGTGTATCGGCACGAGAGCATGATCATATGACAGCTGTCGTGAGTCATTTTCCACATGTTATCGCAGCCTCTCTTGTGCATCAGCTAGGAGAGGAAAACGGAGAGTACCCAATGACACGTTCGCTCGCTGCAGGGGGGTTCCGTGATGTGACGCGTATTGCATCGTCTAATCCGATATTGTGGCGTGATATTACACTTCAAAATCGTGATGAGTTAATCGCACAGCTAGAGGGCTGGCAATCAGAGATGGATCGCGTCAAGGAACTACTATTGAACGGCAATTCAGACGATATACAAAACTATTTTGCTGTTGCCAAAGACTTGCGAGATGAACTTCCAATTAGTGCGGGTGCCATGTTCACATCCTTTGATTTGTATGTGGACGTTCCTGACTATCCAGGGGTTATTTCTGAGGTGACAGGTTTATTAGCAGATGAAGCAATTAGTATTACGAATCTGCGTATCGTTGAATCTCGAGAAGATGTCTTCGGAATACTTGTCATTAGCTTGCAAAGTGAAAGTGATCGTGAACGTGCTGCGTCGTGTATTCAAAAACGTGCAAACTTTGAAACATATATTTCATAGGTAAAGTGCATGCTCAGTCGTGAAATTGCGCCGCGTGCCTAGACAAAAGGGAAAGCGTCGAAGTATCGGCGCTTTCTATCTTCATATGGAGGGAGAAATAACTATGAGTGAAAAAGTATTACAGTATCATAAACCATCCTTAAAAGGGACATTAACAATACCTGGTGATAAATCAGTGTCACACCGCTCAGTGATGTTTGGCTCGATTGCGACTGGCACAACGACGGTCGATGGCTTTTTACTGGGTGAGGATTGTTTAAGTACAATTGATTGCTTCCGCAAGCTTGGCGTGAAAATTGATGTAGAAGGAACGAATGTGACGATTGACAGTGCTGGTATGGATGCGTGGCAGGAGCCGACTGAAGTATTATATACAGGAAACTCTGGGACAACGACTCGCTTAATGCTTGGTATTCTAGCTGGTTCTAATGTACATACAGTGATGACAGGGGACGCATCGATTGGCAAGCGGCCTATGCGTCGTGTAATTGACCCCCTACGTCAAATGGGTGCACACATTACTGGCCGTGCAGATGGACAATTTACGCCACTAGCGATTCAAGGTACGAAGTTGCAAGCTATTGACTATAAAATGCCCGTTGCAAGTGCGCAAGTGAAGTCAGCTATTTTACTAGCAGGTTTACGAGCAGAAGGGACAACTGTTGTTCGTGAAACGGAAATATCGCGAGACCATACCGAGCGTATGTTACGTCAATTTGGCGCACAGGTAGATGTGACAGATGGTGTTGTGTCGTTTAAGGGGGGGCAAACGCTTACAGGTACTCATGTTTCTGTGCCAGGGGATATATCTTCAGCGGCCTTTTTCTTAGTAGCCGGTGCTATTTGTCAAGATAGTCGTATTGTGTTAGAAAATGTTGGCGTCAATCCAACACGTGACGGTATCGTTGAGGTTCTCCAAAATATGGGGGCTTCCATGACAGTAGCGCAACATGAAGACGGTCAAGCAGAGCCAACAGCTACGATTACGATTGAAACGTCTACGTTGAGGGGGACTACGATTGAGGGTGACATTATTCCCCGACTGATCGATGAAATACCTATACTGGCGTTATTAGCGACACAGGCGCATGGTAAAACGATTATTAAGGATGCCGAGGAACTAAAAGTAAAAGAAACAGATCGTATTACAGCTGTCGTAGATGAACTGAAAAAATTAGGGGCTACTATTGAAGCGACAGAGGACGGCATGATTATCGAGGGGCCAACACCATTACACGGTGCAAGCCTAAAAACCTACGGCGACCACCGCATCGGCATGATGGGGGCTGTCGCAGCGTTAATGACCGATGGAGTCGTGACTTTAGATGATGCACAATGTATAGCGGTTTCTTACCCGGCGTTTTTCGAGCATGTTGAGGCTGTGAAGCTATAATCAATACAAAGCTCTCCAATACTTTTGGGGAGTTTTTTCTTGTTTCGGAAGAGAATGTTTTGTAGCATAAAGGTATTAAGGAAAGAATAGGTGAATGACTGTGAACAATGCGATGACTGAAATTATGCAAGCACTTGAGCAAGGGGATTTAGCTTTAATAGATCAGCTGCTTGAATCGTTTTTAACGAAGGAGCTACCAGAAGAAACTTACGCACTTGCGGAAGTATTTATGCAATATGGCTACATGAAAGAAGCAGACCGTGTACTGGAGCATTTACAATTTTTATTTCCAGAAGAAGCACAGTTAAAAATTGACCGTGCAAATGTCTTAATGGAGCTTGGTGATGAGGACGCAGCATTAGATTTACTCTTAGAAGTAGAAGATACGTCCCCAGAATACCCACAGGCATTATTGGTATTAGCGGATTACTATCAAATGCAGGGGTTGTTTGAAGTGGCTGAAAAGCGTATTAATGAAGCGCTTGCCATTTTACCGGATGAGCCACTTTTACAATTTGCTAAAGCAGAGCTATTGTTTGAAACAGGACGTTTTCTAGAGGCCGCACGACTTTATGAGGAATTGCATGAGCTACAAGAGGAATTTGCGGGTGTAAGTCTGGTTGAGCGACTTGCTGAGGTATATCGTGCAGGAGCTGCCTATGAAACAGCTTTAGACTATTATTTAGCTGCACTTGAGGATGAAGTGAAGCCAGATATTTTATTTGGCGCAGCCTATTCAGCGTTCCAATCGAAAAAATATGAAATGGCCATTACGCAATTAGAGGAGTTAAAAGAATTAGATCCAGATTATTTCTCAGCCTATTTATTGCTTGCGGAAAGCTATGCCATGTCAGAGGACAATAAAAAAGCGTATGCAGCCATTAAAGAAGGCTTAAAGCGTGACGAGTACGATAAATCACTATTCTTATTCGCGGGTAAAATGGCATTGAAAAATGGTCTTCCAGATGAAGCCGAAAATTATTTGCGCGAGGCGATTGCATTAGATCCTGAATACATGGAAGCGGTGCTAGCGCTGATCGCTGTTTTGACACAGCAAGAACGGTATGAATATGTAATTGAATTATTTGAAACTTTACAAGAAAATGATTTTGAATGGTCAACATTATACCCATTTGCAGCAGACGCATATGCAAATTTAGAATTGTACGACCGTGCATACGAATTTTATCGTTTGGCATATACTGATTTTAAGGAAGACGCAACATTTTTAGAAAAATATGTTTATTTCTTATTAGAAGAAGGCAAGCGTTCAGAAGCGAAAGAGGTACTTGAACAATTAATAAGCGTTCAACCTGGTGAACCAGAGTGGCAAGAAAAGTTAGAAAGCTTAGAATTAGAGTAAAGGAGGGAGTGGGTATGACTGCTTCTGTATCAGTTGTCGATAAAAAAGCATTTGTTCGATGGTTTTTAAAAAATTATCAATTGAAACGTCGTGAGTGTGTATGGATTTTAAACTACTTATTAAGTAATGATGAGTTGTTAAAGCGAATACGATTTGTCGAAGAAGCGCACTATTGTCCTAGAGCAATGGTGATGTCTACAGTTGACTCAACTGGTGTGCCATTTCGTTTTTACAAAGGCAATGTGATGACAGCGGATGCTGAGAAATCTTTCCATGATTTACGCTTACATGAACATGAAGATATGTATATACAATTGAATTTCCCAAATATACCACCGAGTGCACAATACTTAGCAGTTCTTGAAGAAAACCCTTATATGCCAGAAACACTGATTGTCAGTGAAAAAGATCGTGTACTGGCCGAAGAGCTGCTTTCGAACAGCTTACTCGTATTCCAAGAAGAAAAATTACTCGCACAGATTGATGAAGCCCTGGACCAAGGAGATGAAGAACGTTTTTATGAATTGTCAAATTTGTTACAGGTTTTAAAAGAAACAGCTAATCTGCGCTAATCATTTGCCTCATAGGTAAAAATTGAATGTCCTTTATCCACTTCTATATGGTAACATGACTAGTGAATGATTGTTTTCACTTGTTATTGGTTATCCTATTTATGGAGTGGAGAAGGGCATTTTTATTTTTGATGTAGCAGAAGGCATTGATCTCAATAGATGGTGACCTGAGAGCGGTAGTAGCTTTTTCTCAGAGAGCGTGTAAACGTTGCTGAATGAGATAAAGTGATACTACAATCAGTGTGGATTTTTTCATCTCTCATTGACCGTTCATGCGTGATAAAGCCTCCGGCGAATTTCACGGATTTTATAGGAGTCAAAACGGAGCTAACCTTTAGCGTCGCATCCGTGCGATTACGGCTCATTGACCTCCAAATGCCACGTTCTGTGGCTTTAATGAAATGACCGACTATGTCGGCCCTCATGCAAGCCTAAGCGTAATTCAAAATTCGGACGCAATTATGTCGAGGCGTAAGTGATTTAGCAATATGAGGAGGGGTATTTGGATGTATTTTAATGCAAACGATGTGACATCGTTTATGGCACAGAAGGAATTTATCGACACCGCGATTATTCCGCTCGTAGCCATCGATTTAACGACTGAAAAAATGAAACAGAGTGGTGCAGAAGTAGATTTTTTGTTATCACTCACTGCTTTTATCGAGCAGCAATTTAAAGGCCGCTTGCTTGTCATGCCACCATTTTCTTATAGTACTACGTTGAAAAACGAAGAAATGCCCGTGCATTTAGAGGCACAATTACATAATGCTGGTTTTAAGCATGTGTTCTTCATTACTTGTGACCATTTTTGGACAAATATTGGAGATGTAGTAAATATCATTTGGCTACCAGCCATTCCGCTAGAATCGATGGATAAAGGCGTGAAAAACTCCATTCTCGAAGATCAATTACGACAAGTAATTCCAGTATTTTCGACTAAATGGGCACAGATTTAACAATTTGTTTCAATAAATGTTCACATTCTCCGGCTTTCCACAGAATGCTATATTGACCAAGCTATGGACTTGATATATCATAGATATGTCCTAGTATTACTATTTGTAAAAGTATGTCCGTTGGACTGACCTTTAAAGTTAGAGGGGGGAAAAGGATGAGTAACAATCGAGTTTCACGTCGTCAATTTTTAAGCTATACACTTACTGGTGTAGGCGGATTTATGGCGGCAGGTATGCTGATGCCGATGGTTCGTTTTGCGTTAGACCCAGTGTTACAAAAACACGCTGGTGGGGATTTCGTATTAACAGAACAAAAAATCGCTGACATCACTGAAGAGCCTATTAAAGTTGACTTCACATTTGAACAAGTTGACGCATGGTACAAATCTGATGTTACAAACGCTGCATGGGTTTATAAAAGCGGTGACGAAATAATTGCTTTATCACCAGTTTGTAAGCATTTAGGTTGTACAGTAAACTGGGGAGGCGATACAGCACACCCAGATCAATTCTTCTGTCCTTGTCACGCAGGGCGTTACGAGAAAAACGGAGATAACATTGCAGGTACACCACCTCTAGGTCCGTTGGATGAATTTGAAGTACAAGAAAAAGATGGTTATTTAATGATTGGTCCATCAAGAGCAAATACTCTAGTTTAATTTGTAAGGGGGTACGAAATCAGTGCTAAACAAAATTTATGATTGGGTCGATGAACGATTAGATATTACACCGATTTGGCGTGATATTGCCGACCACGAAGTGCCAGAGCACGTTAACCCTGCACACCATTTCTCAGCATTCGTTTACTGCTTTGGTGGATTAACATTCTTCATCACAGTAATTCAAATTCTTTCTGGTATGTTCTTAACAATGTATTATGTACCAGATATCGAAAATGCTTGGAAATCAGTTTACTATCTACAAAACGAAGTAGCATTCGGTGAAATCGTACGCGGTATGCACCATTGGGGAGCTTCATTAGTTATCGTAATGATGTTCTTACATACACTTCGTGTGTTCTTCACAGGTTCATATAAGAAACCTCGTGAGTTAAACTGGATGGTTGGTGTAGGTATTTTTGGTGTAATGATTGGTCTTGGTTTCACAGGCTATCTATTACCATGGGATATGAAAGCATTATTCGCTACTAAAGTAGGTATCGAAATTGCTGCATCTGTACCGTTTATCGGTCAAATGATTAAAGTATTGTTAGCGGGTGACGCAACGATTATCGGCGCACAAACGTTAACACGATTCTTTGCGATTCATGTATTCTTCTTACCTGCAGTATTGTTTGGGTTACTTGCAGCACACTTTATCATGATTCGTCGTCAAGGAATTTCAGGACCGTTGTGATTTACACTTGACGGTTCGATGACTTTTTAAAGGAGGGGACACTATGCATCGCGGAAAAGGAATGAAATTTGTCGGCGATTCTCGTATTAAAGCGAATCACAGAATGCCGAACGTTCCAAAAGATTATTCCGAATACCCAGGTAAAACAGAAGCTTTCTGGCCAAACTTCTTGCTAAAAGAATGGATGGTTGGTGCTGTTTTCTTAATTGGTTATTTATTGTTAACTGTCGCTCACCCGTCTCCACTTGAGGGACAGGCTGACCCGACAAATACAGCTTATATTCCATTACCGGACTGGTACTTCTTATTCGTGTACCAATTATTAAAATACACTTATGCTTCTGGTCCATACAATGTAATCGGAGCAATTGTAATGCCGGGTATTGCGTTCATGGCGCTATTATTAATGCCGTTCTTAGATACGACACCAGAACGTCGTCCATCTAAACGTCCATTACCAACAGCGTTCATGTTATTAACACTAGCTTCAATGTTCTATTTAACTTGGGAATCAGTTGTGAACCATGACTGGGAAGCTTCTAAAAAACAAGGTGAAATTAAAGAAGAAGTTGAAGTTGTTATTGATGAATCACTGCCAGGTTTTGCAATCTGGAATGGTGATACTGGTGAACAGGCTAAATCTTGTATTGCTTGTCATGCTGCTGACTTAAAAGGAGGTCCAGCTGCGCCAGCGTTAGCTGGTAACCAATTAACTGCTGAAGAAATAGAAGATATCATGCATAATGGTCGTGGCGCAATGCCTGCTGGTCAATTTGCTGGTACTGATGAAGAAGCTAAACAATTAGCTGAATTTATCGCAAGCTTAAAGCCTGCAGAATAATATTAGTTTGAAAGAGTCAGGAAACTGGCTCTTTTTTTCTAGCTTTTTACGCTGTTTTTACTGTAAGAGTGACTTTAAGTGAAAACATTTTTCGGAAACTGAAGTTATTTAGGGGAAATTGTCAAAAAAACGTATTTAGGAACAGCGACAAATAATTATTTTTTATGTTATAAAGAGACATAATACAAGCAACTCTTTCAGCCATACATAATAATAAGGAAAAAAGACATCTTAGTTAAAGACGACAGTAAAGGAGTTTTATTTATGCAAATTACACGTGCAAACATCTGGTATCTCCTTACGCATAAATCATTTTTAATATTATTACTAATCATTAATCTATTAGGAACAATTTATGGCTATTATTGGTATGGTTGGCAACTTGCCATAACAGAGCCTATTTTTTATATTTTTGTACCGGATAGTCCGACTGCCAGCTTGTTTTTTTGCTTTGTACTAGCGGCATGGATTGTCGGTAAAAGTTGGCCGCTCATGGAAGTATTAGCGCTCGTAACTTTGGTGAAATACGGCTTATGGGCAGATGTCATGAACATTTGGACGTTGGTTGAAACAGGTTCTATCGAATGGCAGGGCTGGATGCTTGTCGGTTCGCATTTTGCAATGGCTGTGCAAGCCGTACTTTACATTGGCAAGTATGTCTTTACATATTGGCATATTGCTGTAGCAGCAGTGTGGACTTTGCATAATGATGTCATTGATTATGTCTTTGGGCAAATGCCGATGTATCGAGATTTAGCAAAATATACAAACTATATTGGATATTTTACATTTTGGTTATCGATAGCCTGTATTTTTCTTGCCATTTTCTCAATTAGGTGGCGCAAATATTTGCCGAATTAGGTAAATGTCTATAGAATTATAGTATCGAGTTAGAAAGGGGTAAGAAAATTGTCAATAGGTATGTATATTGTTTATTTTGCGATTATCATGATACTGCCACTTTACGCACAGATGAAAGTAAAGGGCACGTATAAAAAATTCGCAAAGGAACGTACAATGAAGGGACAAACGGGTGCTGAGGTAGCGCGTGCGATTTTAGATGCGAACGGCTTATATGATGTGCGAGTTGTTCCAACGCAAGGTGTGTTATCGGATCACTATAATCCGGCAACTAAAACAGTTGCGTTATCAGAAAGTAACTTTAATGAAGCAAGTATTGCTGGTGCTGCAGTAGCTGCCCATGAGGTAGGGCATGCTATCCAACATAAAGAAGCATATTCAATGCTGACATTACGTAGTAAGCTTGTTCCAGTGGCGAATATTTCCTCAAATGCTTCTTGGATTTTCGTGATGATAGGTATTTTTGCAAGTAGCTCAGGTTGGTTACTTCTAGGTATTGCTTTATTAGCAGCTGGTGTAGTATTCCAATTAGTGACGTTACCAGTAGAGTTTGATGCATCTAAGCGTGCGCTTGTGCAAATGAATTCGCTAGGAATCATTACAAATGAAGAAGAGCGTCCAGCACGTAAAGTGTTAAGTGCCGCAGCATTAACATATGTTGCCGCAGCAGCAGTAGCTGTATTAGAATTATTACGTTTAATTTTAATCTATACAGGTATGCGAAGCGACGACTAATAAAAAAACTTGTTATAGTGGTTCATGCCACTATAGCGAGTTTTTTTCTTTGACTAATACTGCGGATAACTGTGAAAACTATATCTAGCGCAGCACCCATACCCACGAATTTAAAGCCAATATAACGAAAAAAATACCCGCTGAATGTCAAGCGGGTAGCGTTTTTTATCCAGTATGAACAGTCAGTAAGCCGCTCAGCTGCAGATGGAAGATGAAAACGAGTACACGATGTGGTAGATGAACTGACCATAAAAGCCCGATTGGTTCAACTAGCAATCAGTGGGGTGAAGAGAACCCCCTGATTGAAGTTTCACTTTATCCCGCTTTAACGGTCAGTAAGCCGCTCAACTGCAGTTGAAAGATTAGGTGGTAGATGAACTGACCGTAAAAGCCCGATTGGTTCAACTAGCAATCAGTGGGGTGAAGAGAACCCACCCACGGATTGAAGTTTCACTTTATCCCGCTTTAACGGTCAGTAAGCCGCTCAACTGCAGTTGAAAGATTAGGTGGTAGATGAACTGACCGTAAAAGCCCGATTGGTTCAACTAGCAATCAGTGGGGTGAAGAGAACCCCACTGATTGAAGTTTCACTTTATCCCGCTTTAACGGTCAGTAAGCCGCTCAACTGCAGTTGAAAGATTAGGTGGTAGATGAACTGACCGTAAAAGCCCGATTGGTTCAACTAGCAATCAGTGGGGTGAAGAGAACCCCACTGATTGAAGTTTCACTTTATCCCGCTTTAACGGTCAGTAAGCCGCTCAACTGCAGTTGAAAGATTAGGTGGTAGATGAACTGACCGTAAAAGCCCGATTGGTTCAACTAGCAATCAGTGGGGTGAAGAGAACCCACCCACGGATTGAAGTTTCACTTTATCCCGCTTTAACGGTCAGTAAGCCGCTCAACTGCAGTTGAAAGATTAGGTGGTAGATGAACTGACCGTAAAAGCCCGATTGGTTCAACTAGCAATCAGTGGGGTGAAGAGAACCCACCCACGGATTGAAGTTTCACTTTACCCCGCTTTAACGGTCAGTAAGCCGTCACCTCAAGATGGAAGATGAAAACGAGTACACGATGTGGTAGATGAACTGATCGTAAAAGCCCGATTGGTTCAACTAACAATCCGTGGGGATGAAATAATCCCCACGGATAGAAGTTTTACTTTATTGGATTGGTTGTTTTTGGTCGTCTAGTGTGAATCCTTCGCCAGCAACATCTCGCACTTCCGAAATAGATACAAAAGCGTGTGGATCAATTTCGTGAATAATAGATTTCAAGCGCACAACCTCATTGCGCCCGACAACACAATATAGCACTTCTTTTGGCCGCTTGGTAAAGTGACCATGACCTTCTAAAATTGTAACACCACGTTCCATACGAAGTGCTATTAAATCTGCTATAGCACTAGATTTTTCAGAAATAATTAATGCGCCGCGTGCTGCATATGCCCCGTCCTGAACAAAATCGATGACGCGTGCACCGACAAATACAGCTACCAGTGTATACATCATGGAGCGTGCATCTAAAAATGTTAGCCATGATAGTAAAATCACAATCGCATCGAACATAAACATAGTTTTGCCCATACTCCAACCAAAATATTTATGAGCGAGGCGTGCTAAAATATCTACACCGCCAGTTGTACCGCCGAAGCGGAATACGATACCGAGCCCAAGTCCAACAAAGACCCCAGCAAAAAGGGCAACGAGGAATAAATCATCCTCTAAGTGGATTGTGTACTGGTATTTTTGAAAAATTTTCAGGAAAACAGATACAGAAATTGTACCGATGATGGTATAAATAAATGCTTTTTTTCCGAGTAGACGCCAGCCAAGAATAAACATAGGAATATTCAACAGTAAATTTAGTACTGCGGGGTCCCAACCTAAGGTAAAATAAAGCACAAGGGTAATCCCACTAAAACCGCCTTCACCAAGCTGATTTTGCATATTAAAGTGTACAAAGCCAAAGCTAAAAATTGCAGCTCCGAGCATTATTGCGATGATATTGCGTATTTTAATCTGTTTAAGCATAAAACCTCCTGGAGTTCCAAACAAATGAAGTAGTGGATTCTATTATCTGACATTTTATTGTTTTTGACAACAATGGTGTAAATTTTATACGATGGAGGTAGGAGTGTGATTATCGATGACAGAGCAAGTTACAATGCAAGCTTTGCAAAAACGTGTGGATGATTATATTGGACAATTTAAAGAAGGCTACTTCCCGCCATTTGAATTACTCGCACGTTTAACCGAGGAGCTTGGTGAATTGTCACGTGAAGTACAGGACGTTTATGGACAAAAGAAGAAAAAGAGCACAGAAGAAGTAAATAGCATTGAAGAAGAATTAGGCGACTTTTTCTTTGTTTTAATATGCTTTGCCAATGCACAGGGCATTAAATTAGATGAAGCTCTACTACGTGTCATACATAAATTTGAAACGAGAGATAAGGGTCGCTGGACAAGAAAGGATGAAGAATAATGTCGATTCGTGTAGCAATTGCAGGGCCAAGAGGAAAAATGGGAGCAGAAGCTGTACATACAGTCATGAAACATGACAAAATGGAATTAGTAGCTGTACTAGATTATAAAGAAGTAGGCGCAACATTAGCAGATTTACCTATGTTCCCAGCAAGTTATACAGTACCAATATTTACAGATATGCATGAACTTGTAGAAGTGACTGCACCAGACGTATTAGTGGACTTAACGAATCCACATGCGGTATATAAGCATACAAAAGAGGCATTGAATTTAAGTGTACGTCCTGTTATCGGTACAACAGGCTTTACAGATGCGCAACTAGAGGAATTATCAGCACTTGCCAAGGAAAAAGAGTTAGGCTGCATTATTGCACCTAACTTTGCGATTGGTGCCATCCTGATGATGAAATTTGCCAAGGAAGCGGCAAAATACTTACCTGATGTAGAAATTATTGAAATGCATCACGATCAAAAACTTGATGCCCCAAGTGGTACTGGTGTTAAAACAGCACAAATGATTCAAGAGGTGCGAGCACAAAAAGCACAAGGTCATCCAGAGGAAAAGGAAACGCTTGAAGGTGCTCGAGGCGCTGATTTTGATGGCATGCGTATCCATTCCGTTCGTTTACCAGGCTTAGTGGCACATCAGCAAGTATTATTTGGTGGTGACGGACAGTTACTAACCATTCGTCATGACTCGTTAAATCGTAATTCCTTTATGTCAGGCGTCGCATTTTGCGTAGAAGAAGTCATGAAAATGGATCAGCTTGTTTATGGTTTGGAAAACATCATCTAAAGATTGGATGGAAAATTTATGAAAATCGCACTAATCGCACATGATCGTAAAAAAGATAATTTAGTACAGTTTGCTATTGCTTATAAAGATATTTTACTGGAGCACACGCTATATGCTACAGGTACAACAGGGCTACGTGTCATCGAAGCCACAGGTTTAGAGATCTCACGTTTTCGTTCAGGTCCACTTGGGGGGGACCAACAAATTGGCGCAATGATTGCCAATAATGAGATGGACATGGTTATTTTCTTCCGTGATCCATTAACAGCACAACCACATGAGCCAGATGTTTCTGCACTTATTCGTCTTTGTGATGTTTACCAAGTGCCACTGGCAACAAATATGGGTACTGCGGAAATATTACTAAAAGGCCTGCAAGAAGGTTTTGTGGATTGGAGACTGATTCAAGAAAGAAGAGACTAAAAGACGTGATTCAGAAAGGATGATAATCGAATGAGAAAGCTTAAAATCGGCATTACCTGTTATCCAACAGTTGGAGGCTCTGGTGTTATCGCAACAGAATTAGGAAAAATGCTAGCAGAGAGAGGACACGAAATTCATTTCATCACCTCGAGCGTACCATTTCGATTGAATAAAATTTATCCAACCGTCTTTTTCCATGAAGTAGAAGTCAACAATTATTCCGTTTTTCAGTATTCGCCATATGATATTGCATTAGCGAGTAAAATGGCGGACGTGATTAAAGATGAAGGGCTAGATGTGCTGCATGTGCATTATGCAATACCACATGCAGTTTGTGCGGTGCTAGCACGTGAAATGAGTGGGCAAAATATCGGCATCGTGACAACATTGCACGGAACAGATATTTCGGTACTTGGGCAGGATTCAACACTTTCCCAGGCCATCCGATACGGTATCGATAAGTCAGATGTAGTAACAGCAGTATCAGAGGCACTAAAAGAACAAACATACGAACTCATTGATACTGTGAAGCCAATTGACACAATTTACAACTTCGTTGATGAGCGTGAATATCGTCCGCTAGACCCAGGAAACTTAAAAGAACAGTTTGGTATTCAAGCTGATGAAAAAGTCATTATTCATGTGTCTAACTTCCGTAAAATTAAAAACCTCCCGCATATTGTGGACGCTTTTATGAAAATTCGCGTGAACATGAAGGCAAAGCTATTATTAGTAGGGGATGGGCCAGAGAAGCATCGTATTATGGATCAAGTGAAGGAAAGTCCATATGTCAAAGACGTCCTGTTTTTAGGAAAGCAAGAAAACTTAGCTGAATTGTATTCCATTAGTGACCTTAAACTATTACTTTCTCAGCAAGAGTCGTTTGGACTTGTGCTACTTGAAGCAATGGCTTGTGGTGTGCCATGTATCGGTTCAGCCGTAGGTGGAATTCCAGAAGTCATTGATCATGGTGTGGATGGATATTTAGTGGAATTAGGCGATACGGATGCAGTCGCAGAATACGCTGTGAATTTATTGACTGATGAAGAAAAATTACAAAGTTTCCGTGAAGCTGCTATGCGTGCTGTTAATGAAAAATTCCACTCATCCAAAATCGTAGAGCAGTATGAAAAATTGTACGAGAAGGTTGCGGAAAAAAATCATGCAAAACAATAAAGAATGGCAGGCAGCCTTCGCAGTCATTGAGCAATTAGAGGAGGCTGGTTTTGAAGCAGTTGTTGTTGGTGGTGCAGTGCGAGATGCATTACTGGGTCGACCTGTTCATGATGTTGACGTAGCGACAAATGCCTTGCCAGAAGAAGTGAAGGCTGTTTTTAAACGAACAGTTGATATTGGTATTCAACATGGCACGGTGCTAGTAATCGTGCCAGCTGCCCCTGTTGAAGTAACGACCTATCGAACCGATGGAGAATATACCGACCATCGTAGACCTGAAGCAGTGCACTTTGTACGTTCTCTGAAAGAGGATTTACAGCGCCGTGACTTTACGATGAATGCGATTGCTATGCGTCGTGATGGTTCTTTGGTCGATTATTATGGGGGGCAACTTGATATTGAGACGGGTGTCATCCGGGCAGTAGGTGAAGCGCAAATACGCTTTGCGGAGGATGCCTTACGAATGCTACGGGCTGTGCGTTTTTCTGCACAGCTTGGTTTTTCAATTGAAGAAACCACATTACGGGCAATGCAGCACAAGTCGGCCGATATTGCTTGGATTGCCAAAGAGCGACTAAAGGCAGAACTGGATAAACTTTGGGTTGGAAAAGACGTATATAACGGCATAAAGAAGCTACAGGAAAGTGATTTGGATGTGTATTTACCCGGTGACTTCCATGCAGAAAATTGGCGTGGCTTTTGCGTACGAAATAAGTTATTTGGTTGGGCGTATTTTGCCTACATGCAAGGTGAAAAATGGCAAGATGTGTTGCGTAGCTATCGTTTATCGAATAAGGAAATGGCGTTTGTAAAGTCTGCTTTAGCGGCGTTTAAAGCATTAAGAAGCGGCTGGACCAATATGGACTATTTTACGTACAAGGAAGAAGAGCTTGAAGCCGCCCGTTACTTTGCTGAGCTTAGGCAGCTTGACGTTCCTAGCCCACAATACAGTATTCAGGAGGCGCAGGCAAAGTTGCCAATTCGACAGCGACAACAGATTGTGGTTAATGGCATGGATTTATTAAAATGGTCTGGACAAAAACGCGGGCCATGGGTAAAAGAGGCTTTGCAGGCAATGCTTGTGGCGGTCGTCAGCGGAGAGCTTCAAAATGAGCGACAGCAGATAAAAGATTGGATTGAGTTTAAATATATCCATAAAGGGTGAAAGACCCAATATTGCTATATTTATTTCTAATGGAAAAATGATTATTTTCTAGTGACCATTCTATAAAAGTTATCAAAAAAGCATCTAAAAGAATTCGGGTATTGAATACCGAGTTTTCTTTTAGGTGCTTTTTTAGAGGACAAGACCGAGCTATCCATATACATGCAGACGATTGAAATACGACTGTTAATAACGTGGGAAGCTAAGAAACAAAAGTCCGTTTCAAAGTTTCGCAATCGTAGTTTCTTTTGAAGTACTGGGCAATCATTGCAAAAAGGAGAAGGAATCAGAACTCGTTATGTTATCGCACCTTCTCATTTACTCAACGCTACGCAATAAGAGACCTTATAAAAAAGCCATTCGATGTGAATGACTTCTTAACAAAACAATAAAAAACTAAATTATTTTCACCTTTTGCAAATGTAGTAAATTTAATTCTATAGATGAATCTGTAACCCTCAAAAATATTTCATAAAGTTTACGAGCAATTTGTATGACAAAGTAGCTTGTGTATTATTTAGTACGGGATATCAGAAATGTAACGTCTAATTTTGCACGAATCAACTATTGTAATAAGTTATTAATTTTACCACAAATTTAACTCCGAAAAAGGGATTTTCATAGTAGAGAAGACACTTTTTGTTACTTATTTTTTCCGATAATTCCATATAAAAATAATTTGTGTAATTCTTGTTGTTTTATTTCTATGTTTTCTGCCTCAATTCCAATGCTGTTAATAGCCTCCATAAAATCTAAAATTGTAGAAGTTGAGATTGAATTATCAATAATATTTTCTTGTTTTCCCAATTCTATATAGCTTCTATAAATATCTTTCTTTATTTTATTAATGTTCTCAACCAAGTATTTTAGCAATACTGTATCTTCCAATGCCGAATGTGAAAAATACTCATGTAAAGATTGGTTGATTTGATTAGAACAGATGGAAAGTGCTTTATATAATTTTTCCTTAAAATCTATTTCTTCAGAAAGTAATTTTTGTGCTATTTGCAAAGTATCTTGCATTACAATAGTCACACACTCTTGCACTAATGCCTCTTTATTTCCAAAGTAATTATAGATGGAGACTTGTGAAACATTAGCCAATGTAGCAATATCTTTTATACTAACTGCGGTAAATCCTTTATTGCTGAATAATTCTAGTGAAGCTTCAATTATAGCAGATTTCTTTTTTTGGGATCTGATTTCATACTTATTCATTTTTACCTCCAAATTCCCATGTTATTGGAAAAAACATCAAAACGAAATTAATATCTTTCTCAATTATATCTTAAAAAACTCTCATTAAAGTGAAATAAATTTTTATAGTTTTGTATAGTGTTGATTTTATACATCAAGGGGAGTTTTTTCGGATTGACTTTAGTGAGGAATGGAAAGTTTTGAAATAAAATGTTTATGATTTCAAAATAAATTGACATCTTTTACAAGTCGTTATACAATAGTTTTGAAATACAGTCTAATAAATTTCAAAACATTGGTGAGTAAGGGGGAAAGAATTATTGGCACGAAAAACATAAAAAATGTTGATTTCAGCGATAACAAATCTGAAAGTCGTATTTTACAGTATTTTATTCGACAATGTCATAAACCGTCAGGCTTTATTGGAACAATAATGACAAACATTTGGAATAATAGCTTTAAGGTAATGACAGATTGGGGATTTCAAAATATCGATTTTCAGCAAACTGATTATGTATTGGATGTTGGATGTGGTGGCGGAGAAACACTAAATAAATTAGCTAATAACATAAAAAAGGGAAAAATATATGGTGTAGATATCTCTGATACTTCCGTAAAAACCTCTTTGTCTAAAAATTATTCATTTGTAAAAAATGACCAGTTGAAGGTCATACAATCAGATGTATCAGAACTTCCTTTTGAGAGTAACTATTTTGATAAAGTATCTGCTATTCAAACTCATATGTACTGGGCTGAATTAGAAAAAGGATTAAAAGAAATCAAACGAGTATTAAAAAACGGAGGGACTTTTATTATGATTTGTGAAATGGATAAAATTGAATATCATATGAGGAAATATAAATCTAGCAAAGATATGATGAATTTGTTAAAAATGGTTGGATATGACTCTGTTGAAATATACAAAAATGGAAACTGGATAAAGTTTATCTGTCAAAAGGACTTGTTGGGATGAAAGGAAAAAAGAAAATTTTAATTGTTACCCTGGGAATAACGATAGTTTTGGGAATTGTTTTGTATAAACCTACATTGAATTATTTAATTGGGCAGGTTTCACATCCAAAGGGAGCTATTGGATATGTATTGACAAAAATTTGGAACAAAACCTTTGTTAATATGACTGAATGGGGATTAGATAGTATTGAAATTGCAGAAGATGATCACATTTTAGATGTTGGATGTGGCGGTGGTGAAACAGTTCATAAATTAGCAAATGAAACGCCACTAGGAAAAGTATATGGAATAGATATTTCAGCCGAAGCAGTTAAATCCTCTATAGAAAGAAATGAAGAATGGGTAGAGCAAGGTCGTGTTGAAATATTAGAAGCAGATGTAGCTTTATTACCATTTGAAGATAATACCTTGGATAAAATAACAGCAGTTCAAACTCATATTTATTGGGGTGATATTGAAAAAGGATTTAGTGAAATACATAGGATTTTAAAGTCGGGTGGTGTATTTCTAGTAATTTGCGAAAAAGATAAAATTGAATATCACATGGATAAATTTAAGAAAAATGATGAAATAAAAGAATTGCTAAAATCTGTAGGATTTAGCAGTGTCGAAGTTCACGAAGATGGAAATTGGGTAAAATTTGTTGGTCAAAAATAAACAACGAAATCTAAGGTTATTTCACATTAACATTTGAAATGTGAATCGCGAATCGCGAACAATGGTAACAGTGTAATCATAAATGTCGAAATGGATTATGGGCCATATACAAATGAAGCAATCGATACGATCTCAGAGATTCGAGAAACAATAAAATTCACACTGAATAATACGGACTTACATGATGCAACGGCGTTGGTTGGTGGCGTTACCGCAGGAATTAAGGATTTATTGGATACACAACGTAACGACTTCATATTCATTATCATTATCGTAATTGGAGCAATTTATATAATCCTAGCTTTATTGATGAGAAGCCTGGTATCTCCAATTTATATGGTTGGGACTATTGTGCTGAGTTTTGCGACTACTATGGGTATAACTTATGCAATCTTTAAGTATGCATTTGGTTATGAAGGTCTGGTATCAACCGTTCCTATTTATGGATTTGTAATTTTGATTGCATTGGGAGTAGATTACAACATCTTCCTTATGTCTAGAATCCGCTATGAGTTTGAGTCAGGTAAAACAACAAAAGAAGCCATCCGCGATGGGTTGTCTGTAACGGGGTCTATCATTACATCATGCGGTATTATTATGGCGGGAACTTTCGCAGCATTTTTAGTATCTCCGATGAAGACGTTTCTTGAGTTAGGTGTGGCTATCGTTGTAGGTTTAATCTTGGATACCTTTATCATTCGTACATTACTAGTTCCGTCCATTGCGATAAAGGTTGGAGAATTAAACTGGTGGCCCAAACGTAAAATACGTGTCACAAGTGAGTCAAGAACAAAACAAAAATAACGAAGGAGAAAATGTATGGATTCTTTAATATTTAAAAGTAAGTCTTTCATTATCCTTATCCTTGCGAAGTTCATTTCCTCAGTTGGGACATTTGTTCAAAGCATGGCCTTTGCATTGTATGTGATTGACAAAACAGAATCAAGTCTTCAATTTGCATCAATACTTATGGCTGCCTTGATTCCAAGAGTGTTACTTAGCCCATTTTGTGGTGTGGTTGTTGATTGGTTGAACAGAAAACGACTTTTGGTTACTCTGGACTTCATAAGTGGTAGTTTACTCATTATAATCGCCTTAGTAATTGGAAGTGGCGAGATTAGTATGCCTATAATTTATGGTATAGCGATTGCGCTAGGGATTATGTCATCTTTTGATGAACCAATGGTGATGACGATTATTCCATCAATTTTCAAGGAAGAGAAAGATGTCTCTGCTGCAAATGCAGTGAATATGATTGTACTCGCATTAGGTAATATGATTGGTCCAATTTTAGGTGTACTAATCTATACTAACTTTGGTATTGGTACTGTGTTGTTAGTGAATGGAACAAGCTTCCTATTTGCAGCACTTATCCAAATGTTTATGCAAATTCCAACCGATAATGTATCTGATGAGAAGCGCACATTAAAGAAATTCCGTGTAGATTTTACTGAGGGCATACGATATCTTTGGCAAGACAAAAGAATGAAAATTATTCTTTTGTGCATCATTATACAAAATTGTTTCTTTAATGGGGCTACTCAAGTAGGGATTCCTTTTATATCTAGAGTTGATTTAAAAGTTTCAAACACGCAATTTGCCTTAATTGAGATTGTTGTCATTCTCGGTGTCATTTTCGGTGCATCCTTATCTGGGCTAATCAAGAAAAAATTGACCACTGACCAGTTGTTTGTCAGAATGATTAATATCATTGGTCTCGCTTTCTTGTGCATAGGCATTGTGGTATTTGGAATAATTAATAACTTGCAAGTTAGTTTCTATTTGATATTAGCACTTTACTTAGTGCTGGGTATTACATCTATTAATGTATCAATTGCGTTCCAAACGGAGTTACAGAAAGAAGTGGATAATAAGTTTTTAGGGCGAATTTCTTCTATTGTCATTGCCTTAATCATGGCTTCGGTGCCGATTGGTCAGGGTATATATGGATGGATGTTTGAAGTACTTCCATCTGAAGTTCCTTTTATTATTTCAGCCGTAGTAATTCTTGCAATTGCATTCTCTTATCGTCAAGTAATGAAGAAACAAGCATATGAATCAAATGATAAATCTAAAGAGTTAAATTTTAATGAACAAGGTAAATAGATTTAACTTAGCAAAAAGGCTTTGACTGCCAAATAAAGTGCAGATTGTTAAATGTTTAATAGTAATTGTAAAGGTTTGATGACTCTATTTTGATATAATTGGGTTATCAGACCTTTCAGTACTTAATTTAAATAATAATAGGATCGATTGACATTAAAAGAGCTATTTAAATAATTGCCTGTGGTCAAATGTGTCTATATACAGTATGATAATTACTATTAATTCAAGGTTTTAAAAGCAAAAAAATAAGTGACAGCTATTTGTCTAAAGGAATGGTTTGAACTTGAGTATATCCATGAAAGATGAAATTTTAAAAAGATTATTAGCGGCAAACGGTGAGGCGGTTTCGGGTCAGGAGTTAGCGGATTCGCTAGGAGTATCGCGTACAGCTATTTGGAAGCATATGCAGACATTACAGGAGGAAGGCTATATCTTTGAAACGGTAAAGAAAAAGGGCTATATGTTAACTGGTGTGCCAAATAGCCTTAGTCCTACACAAATCGAACTCTTTCTAAATACAAAGCGCTTTGGGCGTGAGATTCACCATTTTGATGTGGTCGATTCTACGCAGACGATTGCCCATAAGCTTGCACAGGAAGGCGCCCCAAACGGCACAGTTATCATTGCAGAAGATCAAACTGCTGGGCGCGGACGTATGACAAGAATGTGGGAATCTACACATGGTACAGGTATTTGGATGACCATTATTGTGCGTCCTGATGTATCGCCACAGCAGGCATCCTCATTTACTCTTGTGGTAGCCGTTGCAGTCACAATGGCGATTAAAACATTGTATAAAAACGTGGAGCCAGCTATTAAATGGCCCAATGATTTACTCATTAATGGTAAAAAATGTACAGGTATTTTAACGGAGATGCAAGCGGAAGCAGATCTTGTACAAGCATTACTTGTGGGAATCGGTATCAATGCCAATCAAGTGGAAACGGATTTCTCACCAGACATTTCAGATAAAGCCACATCCTTACGTTTGGAAGCGGGCGAAGAAATTAATCGTGCTGCACTTGTTGCGACGATATTACAGTACTTAGAGCAATTCACAGACCTATTTGTGAACGAAGGCTTTGCTAGCATTAAAAAGTTATGGGAAGAAATGTCATGTACCATTGGACAACGGATCGAAGTGACGACTATTCGTGAACGCTTCGAGGGAATAGCCAGCGGTATTACTGACGAGGGTGTCTTACAACTGACACAGGCCGATGGTACCATTCGAACAATTTATTCTGGGGATATTAAAATTTTGTCATAGAAAAAGCTGCGAGGATAATTTACTCCTCGCAGCTTTTATTTGATGATCTTAATACGCCTTGCTAACAGCGAAAAAGTCGGTTCTATCATCGATTAAACTGGTTTTATCATCGATAATGTAGTTTCTATCAGCGATAATGCAGTTTCTATCATCGATTAAACTGATTTTATCATCGATATTGTAGTTACTATCAGCGATTTTTTTATCGTAGTGATATATCTAAGTCCCCATGTGAAAGCGAGACACTTAGCTGATGATCACCTTCACGTAGCTGTGAAACCTTACCGTTTTGTTCCTGATGATTGACCGTAACATCTCCAAAGTCTGTGTTTAATTCATAGCCTAAGTCACTTTTTTTGTTTTGTAAGTTTAGTGTTGTATCACCAAAGCTAGATGTTATCGTTGTTTGACCGTTTAAAGTGCCGTCAATGTCAATATCACCATGCTCGCTTTCCGCAACGAAGCCGTTACTTGTAAATTGCTCAAGCGCCATGTCACCAAAAGACTGAGTAATTTCTGTGTTCATGCCATCTATATCTTCGAAAAGAATATCTCCGTAATTACTTATTACATTGAATTGCTGATATTGCAAGCCACGAAGTGTTGTATCCCCAAAATTACTGTCGAGCACTACTTTATTCAACGCTACATCCTTGGGTACATAAATTTTGATGTATGGTGTTTCAGAAAAACTAAACCCAAAGTATCGTCGATTTTTTTTCTTGCTTTTTGTTTCAACAGTCAGCGTACCATCTTTTACACTATAGCTAACATCTGCATCCTCAATCGCATTGACCTCTAGCGCATAGCGGTCGCCAGAAAGGATTTCGATATCACCATAGTCATTGAAAACATCGATGTTTGTGAATGCTTCAAGTGTATAAGAATTTTTGACAAGAGATTGATTCGTTGGCACATGTAAGCCAGTGTCATCTTTAATCATAGACCATTTACCGCCTGAGACATAACCAACAACTGCTAGTAAAAGGCCTAAAGTAATCATAGATACGGCGATGAGTTTATGACGAGAAATCATTTACAAGCCCCCCTTGCGCTTTTTGGTGATTTTTTTGAATAAACCTGCCAATACCTCAACGCAGACAAGTCCAATTTTTTTGACAAAGCGAGTTATGATAGGGAAGAGTAGGACACCAGATCCTGTAACGATTAATCCCATACCGATAAAGAGCAACGCAGTGGGCCAATGATCGGTTAAAACGAAGAAACCGGAGATAAGCGCCACGATGCCACCAAAAAAGATGCCTAATCCTGTTGCTACAATGGCTATCACAAAACTAAATACGACTGCGCCCAATGAAATAATAAGTGCTACTGCAGTAGCAAGAATTGGTAATGAAAGTGGCGCTGATAATATTGCGAGAATAATGAGCCAAATCGTTGTCATATTCTTTTTAGTAGAAGCTGGTGTTGCATCAAAATCCTTTAAAGCAAAATCAGCCATTATTTGCGATGCAACTTTGGAAGGGGAGCCGAGCTGTTGAATGACTTGCTGTTCGTTTTCCTCTCCTGCTTCATCAAAATATTCTTCATAATAGGCAAGCGCAGCATCTAACTCTTGCGCAGGAAGGCGATATAATTTGCCTCGTAGCTTTTTCAAATAGCTTGCTCTATCCATTTAATTCCCCTCCTAAAAGTACACAGTCAACCTTTTGTTTATACATTTGCCATTCCTGTAAAAGCTCCATTAATCGTATGCGCCCTTCCTCGGTAATTTGATAATAACGTCTATTTCTGCCTTGATAGGGCTGGTCGTATGTTTTTAAATAGTCCACTTTTTGCAAACGACGTAATACGGGATACAGTGTTGATTCTGATATATCCATCACAGATTGTACTTGCTGAGTTAATGAGTAACCATAAGCATCCTCTTTGTCTACAATCGCTAAGACACAGGCATCGAGTAAAGCTGAGCCAAGCTGAAATGTCATCTTTCCACCTCCCATTCAATTACCTATACAAGGTTTTATATTATATGTTGTATAGTATGTAGATAGTATATGACGTATAACATGATTTGTCAATTTATGTGAAAAATATTTTTCTAATGTCTAGGGAGGACACGGTTAACTTATTCTCACTATTTAATCCTAAACTGAGCCAAACTTTTACTAAAAAACGATACAGATTCTAGTTCTTTATTGATGTACAGCAAAACTAAAGCTTGCGAATTAAGCATGAATACGTGGCTTTTCACTTTTTCATGCTCAGGAAACTATGAATGATTTATTGTTAAATAATTTATGTGATTTTTCATATTAGAAAAGGGTATGTGGAGTCGGGAACTTAAAATGGATCAATTTCCAAGACAATTATTGACAAATATAAGTGAAATGCTATAATTTTATCGACAGACAGTCGGTCTATAAGGAGGCATAAACATGCGAAAAGAAGCGGAGGAACGCAAGAACGAAATACTTGACGCGGCGGATGAGCTTTTTGCTCAGAGAGGCTTTGACGGCACCAGTACAAATGAAATTCTCGAAAAGGTCGGAATTGCACGTGGCACGCTGTATTATCATTTCAAGTCGAAGGAGGATATTATGGACGCTCTAATTGAGCGATATAGTGTCAATCTTTTAGAAACAGCACAAGAAATTGCCACAGATAAAACGATCGCCATAAACGAGCGCATTATCGGTGTTGTAATGGCTCTAAACTTAAGTGGTGGAAGTAGCAAGGAAATTATGGAGCACATTCACAAGCCGCAGAACGCGCTTATGCATCAGAAAATACAAAAGGTCATCATCAACGGCGTTCCCCCTATATTGACGGGAATAATCCGCGAAGGCATTGAGCAAGGACTGTTCAGTACACCGTTCCCGTATGAGTGTATGGAAATGGTTGTGGTATATATGAATACTGTTTTTGATGATGATATGGTGGAAATGACGAACGAGGAGCAAGCTTCTCGCATGCAGGCGTTTGTTTTCAACGTAGAAAGGCTGCTTGGAGTCGAAAGTGGAAGTCTAATGCCCGTTGTTATGCAGATGTTTGGCAACGGAAATGGATAGCCATGTATCATGCTGGAAAATTTCTTCTTTTGTAGTCGAAATAGCTTATTTTCGACGAAAGGAAGTGAGCTTTTAGCGTTCGGGCTAGGGGTTTATGTTTTTGAACAGATAGGAAAGGCAGTTGTGTCGGAAATCTTATTTGCGATTTTACCGGTGCTCTTAAAAGTGTGACAGGAATGCTTGCTGACCGCTATGACCGCAGGCTACTCATGGTAGGCAGTCTTTCCGCGCAAGGACTTGTATGTATATTGATTTGTATGCTTAACGGAGAAGCTCAGCTTACGCGATTTCGGTAATTCTTTATAATGTGAATTCAGGGAAGAAACATGAAAAATAGGGGTGACTTATGTATTACAGAATAATCTGCAATGACATTTTAAAGAGCAAAGCAATTACACTGACAACCATGATTTTTGTCGCTGCCTCTGCTATGCTTGTTTCGCTCGCGGCGATACTCGTCATCAATCTCTTGGGCTCACTAGATACACTTATGAAACAGGCTAAAACTCCGCATTTTATGCAGATGCATTCGGGTGAAATTGATCGTGCACGGCTTACATCTTTTGCACAGCAAAATAACAATGTTGATGATTTTCAGGTGATTGAATTTCTCAATATGGACGGTGCACAGATTGTTTTTGGCGATCGCTCGCTTGCGAATAGTGTTCAGGATAACGGTTTCAGTATACAGAGTGAAAAATTCGACTATCTTCTTGATCTGAATGGAAACATCATAAACGTATCTGACGGCGAGCTTTATGTTCCAATAAGCTATATGAGGGACAACACCACAAAGGTTGGTGATGAAGCAGTAATAAGTGGGAAGGAATTTACCGTTGCGGGATTTCTCCGTGATTCACAGATGAATTCCTCGCTCTCCGCCTCAAAGAGATTTCTTGTCAGTGAAAATGATTATGCGCAAATAAGAAACCTTGGAAGTATGGAGTATCTGATTGAGTTCAGATTAAAGGATATGTCGGCTCTCGGCGCATTTGAAACTGCTTATGTCTCTGCTGGACTTGAAGTGAACGGGCCAACGGTTACATATGGTCTTTTCAAAACGATGAACGCACTTTCTGATGGGATGATGATTGCGGTTATACTTCTCGTAAGTGCACTTGTCGTTGCCATCGCATTTATGTGCATACGCTTTACGCTCCTTGCGAAAATCGAAGACGATTACCGCGAAATTGGCGTTATGAAGGCAATTGGGCTAAGTGTTTCTGACATCAAAAAGATTTATCTTGCGAAATACACAGCGATTGCTGCAGTAGGTAGTATTTTTGGTTTTGTACTTTCTATTTTGTTTAAAGGCATCCTTCTTGAAAATATACGGCTTTATATGGGCGAAAGTGAAAATTCTTCTTTTGCCTTGCTTTTCGGAATACTTGGCATATTGCTTGTCTTCCTTGCAATTATTGCCTATGTAAGCGGAGTGCTGAGACGCTTTCGGAAAATAACCGTTGCAGAAGCCATACGCTTTGGTACTTCACAGGAAAAAAACATTGGCGCAAAGCGTTTTAGATTGAGTAGAAATAAGCTACTTCACACGAATATTTTTCTTGGTATAAAAGATGTCCTATCTAGGAAAAGTCTATACGCTACAATGCTTACGGTGCTAGTAATTTCAACATTTATCATTATTGTTCCGCAGAACCTATACAACACGATTTCCTCAAAAAGCTTCATCCAATATATGGGTGTTGGAAACTATGATATGCGCCTTGATATTCAACTGACTGACCATATTCCTGAAAAAGCTGCAGAAATAATAAAGACAATGAACAGTGACAGCACCATTTCAAAGTTTACCTTCCTCACAACAAAAACATTTAAAGTAAATACGGAAGACGGATCGAAGGAAAACATAAAGGTTGAACTCGGCGACCATTCGATTTTCCCAATAGAATATTCCGAGGGCAGAGTACCTTCAGCAGAAAACGAAATGGCACTTTCGACTTTGAACGCCGATGAGCTGAACAAAAAGGTCGGCGATGTCATTACACTAGTGATTAAGGGGAAGGAAGAAAATCTTACGATAAGTGGAATTTATTCCGACATTACCAACGGAGGTAAAACCGCAAAGGCTGTTTTTAGCGATAATTCGGCAGACATTATGGGAAGCATTATCTGCGCGGAGCTTTCTGATAAAACGCTAATCGACGAAAAGGTTTCGGAATATACGGACAAATTCGATTTTGCAAAGGTTTCAGGCATTGATGAATTTGTTACACAGACATTCGGCTCGACAATAAGCTCCATCGGAAAGGCCTCCAATGCCGCAATTGCCGTCGCGCTTATTATAACGGTGCTGGTTACACTGTTGTTTATGAAAATGCTTATTGCAAAGGACAGATACTCCATTGCCGTAGTGAAAGCCTTAGGTTTTACGAACGCAGATGTTAGAGCACAGTATGTTTCGCGTTCAGTATTTGTACTGATTGTCGGAATTGTTTTCGGCACGCTGCTAGCAAACACTCTCGGAGAAATAATTGCGGGGGCGGTTATTTCCAAGTTTGGAGCGTCGACGTTTAAGTTTGCGGTCAATCCGTTTTCGGCGTATTTGTTTAGTCCACTATTGATGATATGCACGGTACTTATCGCAACAATGATCGGCACAGCGAGCGCGGGACAAATAAAAATTTCCGAAAATATAAAGGAGTAGGTATATGAAGAAGATTATTATTGCGGATCATATAGTAAAAACTTTCGGCGAAGGCGATGAACAGCGCAATGTTCTCGACGGAATGTCCGTTGAAATAACCGAGAGCGAGTTCGTTGCAGTAATGGGACCCTCGGGCTCGGGAAAATCGACGCTGATGTTTGCACTAAGCGGAATGGATGGCGTTAATAGCGGCAAGGTCGTTTTTGACGGTAGGGATTTAACGGCGATTGGGGAGAATGAACTTTCAGATTTACGAAGAACAGAAATGGGGTTTGTTTTTCAGCAGCCGACTATGCTGAAAAATCTGAATATCCTAGATAACATCATTCTTCCGTCAATGCGCGGCAATAGCAAAAACGCCCCCCAAATATTGGAGAAGGCCAGAGCGCTTATGAAAAGGGTAGGCATTGAAGAGCTTGAAAAACGCGACATTACACAGGTTTCGGGAGGTCAGCTTCAGCGTGCGGGAATATGCAGAGCGCTCACGAATAGCCCAAAAATTATTTTCGGCGACGAGCCAACGGGTTCGCTCAACTCAAAATCTGCGCAGGAGATTATGGACATATTTTCCGAAATCAACGCGGATGGTACTGCGGTACTGCTTGTAACTCACGACGCAAAGGTTGCAGCAAGGACAGAACGTATACTGTTTATGCGCGACGGAAAAATCGTTAGCGAGCTGAAGCTTCCGAAGTTTGACGGGATGGACATGGATGACAGGATCGGGAAAATTACCGTGAAAATGCTGGAAATAGGAATATGATTTATTTTTTCATCATCTCGATTTTGATTTATGCCAAATTCAGTTCTCTAAGGCAGGAGTCTTCCAGGTGCTTGCCAACGAGATGGCGGATCTATCACATCAACAATTCTCTGTAGGGTGAATATGTATGATCTAAGGTATTTTAAGTGCTATGATTGCTTGGCTCTACACAACATAGAAGAGGCTGGGACAAAAGAGAAAAAGTGTTAGATTGACTGCTATCGATCCAACACTTTTTTGCTGTTATGTCCGCTACGGCGGACGCTTTCCGGGGCCTGAGCCTGTCGTCTCAGGCGTCACGCTAATCCTCTAGGAGTCGTCGCCTTTGCTACCATCAACTAGTACTCACTTCTGAATTATATTTATTTCAAAAGGAAGAACGTCTAAATTTTTCTTGATTTTAGATAGCAAAAATTTAATAACGCCTTTGCTCCTCTTTCCCAGCATCTTCTCAATGATTGAAAGTTCAATAATTTACTTTAAAGGCATATAACACTTCTTTCTTCCTTTGCGCAAACGAACAAATGTACATAGTAAATATTATTTATGGTGTATAACATGGTTTGTCTATCAAAGTGAGATTCATACTGATACATATGAAAAATTAAAAGTGACTATGATGTCATTTTTAATTGACAGTAACTGGATGGTTGTATATTATAAAGATGACAATGGTGTCATTTTTATTTTTGGAGGTAATTTCTATGCCCAAGGTAAGCCATGAATATGTAATGAAAAAGAAAAAAGACATAGTAGAGGCAGCTTTATCGGTCTGTAAAGTTAAGCCACTTTATGAAATTAAGATGAGAGATATCATAAAAGCCTCAGGGGTAAGTCAAGGTGGAATTTATCGTTATTATGCAGACTTAGACGAAATCCTTGTTGCTGTCATTAATCAAGCCAATGCTAATGTAGACTATAGGCATGTTGTCGATGAGATCATTGATAATAGCCATTCTCCCAAAGAAATAATCATAAAATTGTTTTCTTTTCTTGGAGAGTATATTCAAGAAAACTTATCAACAGTTGGCAAAATTCAATTTGAGCTCACGATTGTATTTGCAAATAATCCAGAAAGACAACAGAAAATTCTATCGAACATCACTGAGAATGAAAACGGACAATATTTAATGGAGCAGTTACTGGGTACAATTCATGAGGGAATTTCTTTAGGGACCTTTCAGCCTGGCGTATCGTTAGAGGATTTATTTACTTTGATTACGGTATCCATTGATGGCATTGTGAGAGATGTTATATTGCAAAAATGTTACGGTATGTTCCAAGATGAACAAGTACTATTTGACGAGGTTCGTCTGATGGATACACTATGCAAGTCAGTATTATTAATGTTGGGGTCTAAATAAGGGGGAGTTGCAATTGGGATTAGAGATTAGAAGGTTTTTATTTTGTACATTTGCTTCTTCGTGGATACTATGGGGTGGCTTAGCCATATTAACACAATTCAATCTACTACGGTTTGGATCGGCATTATCTTTGATCTTGTTTATCCTTGGCGGTGTGACACCTGCCATTTGTGAGATTTGGCTAAAAAAGAAATATAGTTCTAAAGAAGAATTTACATCATTTATCCATAATATAAAAAATCCTAAGCTGCCATTATCATGGTACCTATTTGCCTCCGGACTGGCGTTTGCAGCCTGTTTCTTACCCACTTTTTGGGGTGGAGCAACTATGATGAACCCTTTATATCTAGCATTGATTGAACTCCCTATTATGATAATAGGGGGTGGTTTGGAAGAAATCGGCTGGCGAGGCTTTTTACAGCCTACATTACAAAAACGATGGTCGTCATTCACAAGTACAATTATTGTGGGGGTTATTTGGGCAATATGGCATTTGCCTTTATGGTTTGTGGTTGGTTCCAATCAAATGAACATGAACTTCCTGTGGTTTACATTAAGTGCATTGGCATTATCTTTTTTACTGACGGTCATTTATTTATCCACTAAAAGTATTTTTCTCTGTATTATTTTCCATGCCTTCATTAATTCATTCTGGAATGTTTTTATTCCGAATACAAATGTACCGTCTGGATTATTGACACTTCTATTTGCGCTGTTTGTTTTCGCTATCTTTGAGCTCTATCGAAAGAAGAATAATAGAAAAGGGCATCATACACTTTACGTTTAATATTGTTTTATTAGGACATTGAAGTGGTGGAAGGAATAATTGTTAGAAAATTATATTTGAAGATAACGAGGGTTATCTGTTATAGTATGTCCTGAAGGGCAGTATCCTTTGTGAACGGCACCTTCAAACACGTAAGACAAATTTTACAACAAATATCTGCCTTGATCTTTTCATAGACAGGGACGGAAGAAAACGATGCGTCATATACAGCAATTACGTTTAGGCGTAATTGATTAAGGACGAGCACACTACCCTTCTGCCCATTTTTAGGAACAGAAGGGTTTTTCTGTTTTCTTCTCTTAAAAAGGAGGACTACATGATGAAAACAACATCAGATTTTTTGAAGATGAAAGCAGGCGGTGAAAAAATCGTTATGCTGACGGCATATGATTATCCAGCTGCAACATTTGCAGAGCAAGCGGACGTCGATATGATTCTAGTAGGCGATTCACTAGGAATGGTAGTACTAGGCTATGATTCTACGATGCCAGTTACAGTGGCAGATATGGTACATCATGCAAAAGCTGTACGCCGTGGGGCAAAGGATACGTTTGTGGTCGTTGATATGCCGTTTGGTTCGTATCATGGGGATTGCAATGACACCTTGAAAACCGCTGTGTCCATGATGCAGGAAACGGGTGCAGACGCACTGAAGGTTGAAGGTGCAGGCGATGTTCTAGCTGTTATTGCAAAACTGACGGCTGCTGGGATTCCAGTGGTTGCTCATTTAGGCTTGCTACCACAATCTGCTGGGGTACTTGGTGGTTATAAGGTTCAAGGGAAAACAGCTGAACAAGCAGCGCAACTGTTGGAGGATGCAAAAAAATGTGAAGCGGCTGGCGCATGTGCGGTTGTTTTAGAATGTATTCCGCATCAGGTGACAGAAATGGTCTCTGCGAGTCTGATTATCCCAACAATTGGGATTGGTGCTGGCGTGGAGGCGGATGGACAAGTATTAGTATTCCATGACATGCTAAGCTATGGCTCACATCATGTGCCGAAATTTGTGGAACGTTTTGCGGATATGGGCAGTGAGGCAAGTCGAGGAATTGCTGGTTATCTGGACGCGGTGAAAGCAGGGACATTCCCAGCGCCGAAGCATTTCTTTACGATGAAAGAAGAGGCACTGGACCAGCTATATGGAGGCGATAAGTAAATGAAAGTCGTCACTACTATCACAGCGCTGACAGCAGAAATTCAAGCTGCCAAACAAGGTCGAAAAACAATTGGTCTTGTGCCGACGATGGGCTATTTACATGAGGGCCATTTAACATTAGCGAAAACGGCACGAGCAGAAAATGATCTGGTAGTCATGAGTATTTTCGTGAATCCGACTCAGTTTGGTCCGAACGAAGACTTTGAAAGCTATCCACGTGATTTACCACGTGACACTGCTTTGGCACAGTCTGTGGGGGTGGACATAGTGTTTGCACCAAGTGTAGAAGAAATGTACCCTCATGACGGCGGTATTCGCATACATGCAGGCGAACAGGCGACCATTCTTTGTGGGGCTAGCCGACCTGGCCATTTCGACGGTGTTTTACAAGTCGTCGCAAAGTTATTCCATTTGGTACAGCCGACTCGTGCATATTTCGGGCAAAAGGATGCCCAGCAAGTGGCAATTATCGCCACAATGGTACGTGATTACAACTTCCCATTAGAGATGCGAGTAGTGCCCATTGTGCGTGAAGAAGACGGTTTAGCAAAATCTTCTCGCAACGTCTATTTAAGCGAGCAAGATCGTCAAGAAGCTCCGGCGATTAACGAAGCATTACAATTGGCACGTGACAGCTTTTTAGCAAACAGAGATGCGAGTAGTGCACTAGCAAAAGCAAACTATCATATTGCTGCACGTACGCATGGCAACATCGATTATATTGAATTATTAGCGTATCCCGATTTAATACCAGTGACAGCTGACACCGAACAGGTACTGTTAGCGGCTGCTGTATACATCGGTAATACCCGTTTAATCGATAACTGTATTTTCAATATGAAAGAAGGATTATAATATGTTACGAATGATGATGAATAGCAAAATCCACCGTGCCACTGTGACGGAAGCGGATTTGAACTATGTAGGTTCCATTACAATCGATGAAGATATTTTAGACGCAGTTGGCATGCTAGCAAATGAAAAGGTGCATATCGTAAATAATAACAATGGTGCACGCTTTGAAACTTATATTATAGCGGGCGAACGTGGGTCTGGGGTGATTTGCGTCAATGGTGCGGCTGCACGATTAGTTCAACGTGGCGACATCGTGATTATCATTTCTTATGTTTATGTAGATAATGCTGAGGCGAAAGACCATAAGCCAACTGTAGCCATTATGGGCGAAGGCAATACCATTAAAGAAATGATTGCCTATGAGCCAGAAGCTACGGTGTTGTAATTAATTTCTTTATAAAAATTAATAAATAAAAACGGCTTGTGATGATGGTAGTCATCACAAGCCGTTTTTTATTTAACTTTTATGGGAAATTATCAATTTTTGACTCATCACCAAAAGATGTGGTTGATATTTTAAACTGTCCTATAAGTTGGCTGGAGCGGCGCCAGTGTGACTCCTAGGGGATTAAGTGCCCAAGATGAGACTCTGGAGCGAGCAACATAGAGGAACGAAGGCTAAAAGCATCACGTCCTGTGATAACACCTTCGTGACCAACATCCTATTGCCCCAAGCGGCTCATCGGGCGCCTCCAGGAAAGCACACTGGCAGAGCGGAAGCCAACCACAAGTTATGGTGAAAAGCCCAATTTTTCACAATACTAGATGTTAGTTTGTTAAATCAATTCACTTTCTTTGAGTAAATCATAGATTATTGTTTCTTTCGTTTTGTGAATACCTAATTTACCTATTTGTTTTAATATAAATGGAGCATCTATATCTGTTAATTTTTTACCATCTAGTAAGCGAGAGGTTGAAGCTAATAAAGTACGAATATCAAAAGCAGATGCAAATACTTCTGGAACGCCTCGATCAATATTTAATAATTGGTAAACAGCTTCCATCGCTGTTCTTACTGAATATTCAGTTGTGAATACTGTGTCTCTTGCTGTTTCACTAAAATTCCCAATGAAGGCTAAGTTAACAGATCCATTAGGGACAACTAAAGGACGATCTCCCAATGCTCTCGGCATGAAGTAAGAGGTTATATAAGGCATATAACATGGAATTGTATTACATGAATTTTGCGCTAAATCGGGTATTTCATCTACAGGTACGCCCATATGGTACAACCACTCTTGTGCTATCTCGATACCATTACATTCAGTGATACTTTTTTTAATAAAATTACCTGGTTTATTAGATAGTAAACCATAAATCCAAACTACTAATTGATCTTTTGGTTGATCTTTAAAATGAGGTTGTCGGTTCAACGTATAGCTTAGCATCCAATTAGAATCTTTAGCAGATACAATACCACCGGTAACTACCTTCCCAGCATATGGATCTCTTTTGCTGATTTTTTCAATATAAGGAGCAACTCGAGCATCCAATGTAGTGAGTGTTGCTGAAACAAACCAACTTTCTTTTGGAAGATTATCACAGAATTTTTCTGGTTTACCAAACTCAGCATCTTGTGAAGCTATATTTTTCCAAAGAGACCAACTACCACCTAAATCAGAAGTTATAGGAGCGGGTGTATTATTGTCACCATAAGTTGTACTCTCTGTGATACTTCCATTTGTCACAAAAACTAGCTCGTTTTCTGTTAGCTCTATATTTTTTTTCTCACCATTGTGTCTCAACACCAAAGTATGAGCTACCTTTTTGTCTCCAACTCTATCAACCAAAACATTTTCTACAACAGTATTATATTGAAAATCAACATTATTCTTTTCTAAATAGTTAATCATAGGAAGTACTAAAGATTCATATTGGTTATACTTTGTAAATTTCAACGCAGATAAATCAGGTAATCCACCAATATGATGAATAAAACGCACAATGTAACGGCGCATTTCCATTGCAGAATGCCATTTTTCAAAAGCAAACATTGTCGACCAATATAGCCAAAAATTCGATTCAAAGAATTCTTCAGAGAAAACATCTGTGATTTTTTTATCCTCTAATTTCTCTTCAGGCGTAAAAAATAATTTAATCATTTCTTCAGATGATTTATCAGATAATGTAAATTTTCCATCATCCTCAAGTCGTTGTCCTCTTTTTTCAATCAATCTACATTTAGAATAATTAGGATCTTCTTTATTTAACCAATAAAATTCATCTAAAACAGAAGCATTTTCTAGTTCTAAAGATGGGATTGAACGAAATAAATCCCATAAGCATTCAAAATGATCTTCCATTTCTCGACCACCACGAATAATAAAACCCCTTGTCGGATTTAGAATACCATCAAGACTACCTCCTGAGATATCTAACTCTTCGAGAATATGAATATTCTCTCCTTTCATTTGGCCATCACGAATTAAAAAACATGCAGCTGAAAGTGAGGCTAGCCCCGAACCAATAAGATAAGCTGATTTCTCATCAACACCCTCAGGTTTTTTAGGACGTGCGAAAGCTTCATAATTACCATTACTGTAATACATATTACCGCCTCCAAAATTTATTATTCTAGTATAGTGTAACATTAATTTACAGGTGAATGGTAAAATGAGAGAAAAATTAACAAATTATTCAATTTTGAGGTTGAACTGTAAATATACATATCCCTCTTATTTGACACAACAATTCATTGCATTTTTATAAATTTTTTATCGATATTTTGTCATCAAAGGAATTACGTAATATGTGTAGCAATTAACCAGTAGGAAGCTAAAGCACTTGGATTAATTGCATGTTTTCCTTCTAAAAAAATTAACCACAAGACTTTTCTAAAAGGTTAAAGTATGCAATTTTTGAGGGCAGGCTTGCATAATTATTATAGTGAGAAAATAAAAAAGATGATTCAACACAACATTCAAACTTAACTAGCTCAATTGCTTTCTCGCAGCATATCAATCCGCTTTATTCATATTACCAATTTAGCTATTTTTCTTTTGTTTACAAAATTTATTTTTATAAAACTATACTAGTCCTATTCAAATTTAATATTTTCGAATAATTAAAACATCATTCACTCTATCCTTGAAAATCGCTTGATATAAGCTTTTTAGGCAAGTTTATGCGTATGAAAAACAACAAAATTAATATATTTTAAAAAATAATGTTGACAACTATTTAGAGGGGTATGTAGAATAGGACGAGTGATTATGATAATCATTATCAATTAAGGTGAAGAACCTTATTTTTTTTATTAATAATTGAGAATGAATCTCATTTTATTAAAATGTTTTTAGTTAGGATGGTTAACGAATGGGAGCAAGCGCAAGGAGCATGGAACAACAAGAAACAAATATGAAAAAGATTAAGAGCAGACCGCTTATTGCTTCGATTATTTTAATAGCAGGTACGATTTTGTTAGCTTTAAGTATGGGAATGTCCATCTCATTTGGGGCAGCGGATATTAGCTTAAAGACTGTCTGGCAAGCTGTTTTTCAATTCGATGAATCACTTACACATCATAGTGTCATTTGGGAGCTTCGTATTCCAAGAGCAATTGGAGGAGTAGTCGCTGGTGCGTTTCTAGCGGTATCTGGAGCAATTATGCAAGGCATGACACGAAATCCTCTTGCCTCACCATCTTTAATGGGGATTACAGATGGTGCAGTATTTGGAATTGCAATTACTTATGCATTTTTCCCTAATTCCCCATACATAATGTTTGTAATTGCTTCATTTTTGGGTGCAGCATTTGGTGCAAGTATTGTATATGGTGTGGGTGCGTCCTCACCAGGGGGGCTAACACCCGTGAAGTTAGCGTTAGCTGGTGCAGCAATCAGTGCCTTACTTGGAGCTATCTCATCTAGTATCGCACTTTATTTCAATCTTGCTCAAGAAGTGAGCATGTGGAATGCAGGAGGCGTTTCAGGTGTGAAATGGGTAAGTATTGAGATGTTGCTACCTATTGGATTAGTTTGTCTAGTTATAGCAATTTTAGTGTCGAGATACATTACCATCTTAAGTTTCGGTGAAGAAATTGCGATTGGACTTGGACAAAATACAACCATCATTAAATTTATTGGAACTCTAGTCGTGCTTGTTCTAACAGGCTCAGCAGTATCTATGGCAGGTTCTGTCGGATTTGTTGGACTTGTTATCCCACATATGACACGTTTTCTCGTTGGATCTGATTATAGATGGGTCATTCCATGTTCAGCGGTATTAGGTGGGTTGTTAATCGAATGTGCAGATATGTTATCTCGCGTTATCAATCCTCCATTTGAAACGCCCATTGGTGCAATTACCGCTTTAATTGGGGTTCCATTCTTCCTTTACTTAGCTCGTAAGGAGGGGAGAGGGAAATTATGAGGCAAAGTATCTTAACAAAAAAGATTACTTCAGTATTAGCCATTTTAGTTTGCTTAATTGTTTTTATATTCCTAATTAGCTTAAATACTGGAACGTTTAAAATACCGCCAATAGATGTCTTGAAATCGTTAATTGGGTTAGGCTCCGAAGAGCAATCTGTCATTTTATTTGAGTTTCGTATGCCTCGAATGGTTATCGCTATTTTAGTTGGTTCAGCGCTAGCGATATCAGGGGCTATCATGCAAGGTTTATCTCGAAATCCACTTGCTGACCCTGGAATTATTGGTATTAATGCTGGTGCTGGGTTGACGGTTGTTGTTTTCGTCTACTTCTTCTTCGGAAAAGTTGGGACCGGTACGCTACTATCAGTATTCATTCTTCCGCTCTTTGCTTTAGTTGGTGCTTTATTGGCGGCGGTTATTATTTATACACTAGCTTGGAAAAACGGTGTTTCTTCAACTCGCTTAATTCTTGTCGGTATTGCAGTTGCAGCAGGGTTTGGTGCTGTCAGTCTAATATTCTCAATGAAAATGACTTCCAATGATTTCCGATTTGCAACCATTTGGTTAGCAGGGAGTTTATGGGGAACAGATTGGAAATTTGTATTAAGTGCACTGCCTTGGATGCTCATATTTTTACCAATTGCATGTAGTAAAGCACATGTATTGAATGTAATGAATTTAGGAGATGCAGCAGCGGTAGGCCTTGGCGTAAATGTGGAGAAGGAAAGACGTAAATTATTATTTATCGCCGTTTGCTTGGCTGGTGCATCGGTAGCTGTTGCTGGTGGAATTGGGTTTATCGGTTTAATGGCACCCCATCTGGCAAGACGCCTTGTTGGGGGGAAACATCAAATTATGTTGCCAACAGCAGCATTAATTGGCACTCTTCTATTACTATTTGCAGATTTAATTTCAAGAAGTGTACTAACAACTTCAGAAATACCAGTCGGTTTCGTTATTTCTATTATTGGTGCACCATATTTTATTTATTTACTTATGAGGACAAAATAAAAGGAGTCTTTTTTGATGGTAACTTTAGCAGTTGATTCGGTATCCGTTGGCTATAATGAAGCACTAATTATAGATGGATTATCAGTGGAGATCCCCGAAGGAAAGATTACAACGATTATCGGACCAAATGGATGCGGGAAATCCACCTTGTTAAAAACAGCTTCTCGTATTTTAAAGGCAAAACGAGGAACTGTTTATCTGGATGGAAAAGCAATTGAGAAGCAGTCAACAAAAGAAATTGCAAAGAAAATGGCAATTTTACCCCAAACTGCAGAAGTGCCGACAGGTCTTACTGTGTTTGAGCTAGTTTCATATGGTCGTTTTCCACACCAAAATGGATTTGGAACGCTGAAAGAAGAAGATTATCGCTATATTCATTGGGCACTTGAAGTGACAGGGATGACAGAGTTTGCAAAGCGTCCAGCAGAAGCTTTGTCAGGTGGTCAACGTCAACGAGTATGGATTGCGATGGCACTTGCTCAAGGAACGGACTTACTTGTGTTAGACGAGCCAACAACTTACTTAGATATGGCTCATCAGCTAGAAATATTAAAGTTATTGAAGAAGTTAAATCAGGAAGAAGGCCGTACAATCATTATGGTCATTCATGATTTAAATCATGCCTCTCGTTTTTCTGATCATATGGTTGCTTTAAAAGCTGGCAAACTGATTCATCAAGGAACTCCGGACGAAGTCATGACAAGTCAGACACTTCGGAATGTGTTCGAAATTGAGGCACTAATTGTCTCATGTCCTGTAAATAGTAAGCCGATCTGTTTAACTTACGATTTAATGATGATTCATAATCAATCACAGAAAAAAGCATAAGGGGAGGGGCTTCCTCTCTTAAATAAAGAGAGAGGGAGCATTCTAATGGGTGTTGAGCTTCTCATTTTAGCAAGAGATGTTGAACACCCATTAGAATGAGATGGGTCATAAAATTTATCCGGGAGGAACAGAAATATGAAGAAATTTAAACTATCGTTACTAGCAATGGTATTAATTGTTACATCTATACTATTTGCAGCTTGTTCTTCAGATAACAAAGAACAAGAAAAAGCAGACGCAAAAGCTGAAGAGCGTACTGTAGAGCATGCTAAAGGGGAAATTAAAATCCCTGCAAATCCAAAGAAAATTGCTGACCTAAGTGGTTCAACAGAAGAATTATTAATCTTTGGCATGAAACCAATCATTACTGCAAATACGTCTCAAGAAGAGATTGATCCACATATTGCAGATAAATTGAAGGATGTTAAACCTGTTGGCTCTGCTTGGGGTGACAACATTAATATCGAAGCAGTGGCTGCTGCAAAACCAGATTTAATTCTTATAAATGATCGTCAAGAAAAAATCTATGATCAACTATCTAAAATTGCACCTACTGTTATGATAAAAACGCCATTAGATCAATGGCGTCCGAAGTTTGAGGAATTAGGTAAAATCTTCGATAAAGAAAAAGAAACAGAAGAATGGTTCAAAAAGTATGATGATAAAGCAAGCAAGTTACACGATAAAATCGTTGCTAAAACTGGTGATGCGAAGTTCATGAAAATGGCTGCATATCCAAATGCATTCCGTGTATACGGTGACTATGGTTACGGTAGCGTAATCTTTAAAGATTTAAAATTACCAGCAGTTCCAGGTACGCCAATGGATGAACCATTAGTACAAGTACAAAAAGAAGCTTTAATTGACTACAATCCAGATTTCTTATTCGTATTTACAACAGGTGATGGCTCTGAACGCTTAAAAGAATTCCAAGAAGAAACAATTTGGAAGAACATGAACGCTGTTAAGAACAACCAAGTATTTATCATTAACAATGATGCAGTAAATAAAGGATACTTCCCTCTAGGTAAAGAAATGATTTTAGACGAAATTGCTAACTTTGTTTTAGAGAAATAATAAAAGCAAGAGGCAGGGACATAACTTTAAATTTTAAGAAAGAGGAGCAAAGGCGTTATTAAATTTTTGCTATCTAAAATCAAGAAAAATTTAGACGTCCTTCCTTTTGAAATAAATAAAGCGTACTAGTTGATGGTAGCGAAGGCGACGACTCCTAGAGGATTAGCGTGACGACTGAGACTACAGGCCCCGCCCCCGGAAAGGGTCCGCCGTAGCGGACATTACAGCAAAAAAGTGTTAGATCGACAGCAGTCAATCTAACACTTTTTCTCTTTTGTCCCATCTTCTTTTTATAATCGCTAAATGTTCCTATTTCTATATGGTAATAGGATTGAAAAATTTTGTGAAGTTATATGGCTGATTTTGGTCAATCAATTTACTTTGAAAAAATAATTAATTTAGACATCAAGGGAAATTAAGTATTTTAATATTGGTAGGATTATCGCTTCAATTTTTTATCATGAAGATATTGATAGAGACAACGATTAGATTTATTCAAATAAAATGTTTAATAATATCCTTGGATAAAATGCCTGATTAGTCTATTAATATATAGATTTAAATTGAGAATGATTATCAATTATAATAAACTGAGAGGTAGTAAATAATTGGGAGGAATGATTTAGGATGCTATCAAAAGAGGAGTTTATACTTCTTTGGGATCATGCAACTATTAAAGTGTTGGATATTCGATATGTGCTATTAAAGCCTGAGGAAGTTGGGACTTCATATAAATTACCTGCTAGTATGTTTCTTTATTCAATACGAGGAGGAGCTGAAGTCTCACTAGATTTTACAAAGTATTCATTTGAGGGCTTCCATCTCGTTCATGGGGGAAAGGGATCAATTCTGAAAATAATTGCTAAAGATGGTGGGCTTGAATATTATATGATTTTTTATCGAGCCTCCATTCCCTTAACCTCTAATAAAATGATAACAAAAGCCATGCAAAGGAATAAACCTTTTAATAATCAATTCAATCTCGTCCCTAATTCACCCGTTACAGTTTTTGAAAAAGTACATACTATGTATAAAAAATGGAAAAATGCAAATAACTTCGGGAAATTTACTGTTAAATCACTATTTTATCAATTATTAAATGAAATTTTTCTACAATTTTATCGTGAGGATGTAGAAGTTCAGAAATGGAAGGTATCTGCTCAAATTAAAGCATATTTAGAAGAAAATTATGTACAACCACTGACCTTAGAATCCATTGGGAAGGCATTAAGCTATAGTCCATCTCATTTATCCATACAATTTAAGCAACAAATAGGTTGTAGTCCCATCGAGTATTTAATACAGCTACGAATTGACAAGGCCACCCTTTTACTTGTGAAGACGGATGCTAGCTTACGTGAAATTGCAATGAGTGTGGGATATAACGATGTTTACTATTTTAGTAGATTGTTCAAAAAAAGAGTAGGTGTTTCACCCACACAATTCCGTCATAGAGAGCAAGCCAGTGGCCGAGTAAAGGATAGTCCTTCAATTTCTGAAAGATACTCCATTGTAGATTTTAGCTTCCAAGATTATATTGAGAATGGTTATCAATATAGAGAGAGGAAGTATGAATCGATGAATAAAAGAGGAACTTCAACTATTGCAACATTATTTCTATGTCTTACATTTTTATTAAGTGCCTGTACTGGTGGCGTTGCCACTAATACAGGAAGCGAAGAAAATCAAGCATCTACTACGCTAACAGAAGCAACTGCATCACAGACGAAAATTGTCTCTACCATTAAAGGAGATATAGAAATACCAATTAATCCTGAACGAATTGTTGTTATGTATTATACAGGTGATGTGTTAGCTTTTGGTGTAACACCTGTTGGTTCTTCAAAAATCCAAGAGGGAGCAGCATTTAAGGAGGAATTAAAAAATACTCAAAATTTAGGTGAATGGTTTGAGCCTAATGTCGAGGCAGTGATACAACTAAAACCAGATGTTATTATTGTTCCAAGTAATGAAGAGTTATATGGACAAATGGAAAAAATTGCGCCTACAATCGTCATAGATGACGCAACAACATCATTAGAGCAACGTCTATTGAAGATTGGTGAAGTTCTAGATAAAGAAAAAGACGCAAAAGAGCTTTTGGCAAATTTTTATGAAAAAGTAGAAGATAGTCAAGGGAAGTTAAAAGAGGCAGGTGTTTTAAATAAAACCGTTAGTATTATGGAAGGCGGTAAGGGAAAAATGTCAGTTGTGACAAGTTACACCTTTGGACGAGGCTCACAAGTAATTTATGAGCATTTGGGATTGAAAGCTCCAGAAATTATTCAACAGAAGATTGATGAGAAGGCTAATAAACAGCAGGCAATGGATGTTTCTTTAGAAACATTAACGGATTATGCAGGGGATTATGTTTTTCGTTCGTCGTATGAAGGAATGGCAGATTTAACGAACCATCCAGGATGGGCCAATATTCCAGCTATTAAAGAAGGTAGGCTTATTGAAATTGATTTTGGTTTTTGTTATTACAACGATATTTATTCGTTAAATAAACAGTTAGATTTCATTGTCGATCATTTATTGGCAACGACAAAATAAACATGATAAAAGCTGCTACTAGTTTAGTTACTAGAAAGGCAGCTTTTTTTGGATAGAGCAATGATGAATTAATTATAAAAGAGATGTTTTGTTTTCTCTTGCCTCTTTCTTTGCAGTATGATCAATGACTAAATCTTTCCCGTGCCACGAAGCATTGTCTCACAATGTTTGGAAACTTTTGCTTGATTAAAATGAATTTAAATGCTTTACGACACATTTAAAACCCTTGTATATCAAGGGTTTTTTGATGTGGCAAATGTTTATTGCTTCCTAACAGGTTGATGAAGTCGATGCATTTCAGACACACTCTTGTATCCATGGCAAACACCTTACGTTGATTTCTTGGTATTTAATACCCGTTTTTTCAACGTAAGGTGTTTTTATTTGTCTTATTTTAGGTCAATATAATGCTTATAGCGTGATGATTTTTATGCTAATGTTTCATTATCTTTAAAGTAATTTTTCATTTTTTCTGTATCGAAACGGCCTTCCCATTTCGCCATTACTAATGACGCAAGTGAGTTACCAATTACGTTAACGACTGTACGTCCCATATCAAGGATACGATCGATACCTGCGATGAATGCTAAACCTTCTAATGGAATGCCAACAGTACCTAAAGTTGCTAAAAGTACAACGAAGGATACGCCTGGAACACCTGCAATCCCTTTAGATGTAACCATTAATACAAGCATTAACGTAATTTGTTCACCAATGCTTAGGTGAATGCCGTACATTTGCGCAATAAATAAGGCAGCAATCGCTTGATAAAGAGTTGAACCATCTAAGTTAAAGGAGTAGCCAGTTGGAATAACAAAGGATACGATATCCTTTGGCGCCCCTAATTTCTCCATTTTTAACATAATTCGAGGTAACACAGCCTCAGAACTTGCTGTTGAGAACGCTAAAATCAGCTCATCTTTTAATACTTTAATTAAGAAGAAGATGTTGACACCTGCGAATTTTGCCACAAGCGCAAGAACGACAAAGATAAAGAATAGCATTGTTCCATAAACAAGTATAGCAAGTTTAGCAAGCGGTATGAGAGAAGCGAATCCATATTTAGAAACGGTTACACCAATCAAACCAAATACCCCTAGTGGCGCGAATTTCATTACAAGGTTCGTTACCCAGAACATAGCATCTGCTACCCCTTGGAAGAAGTCTAAGACTGGTTTCCCTCGATCCCCGATTGCAGCAACACCCAGACCAAAGATGACAGAGAAGAAGATTATCGCAAGCATATCGCCTTCACCCATAGATTGGATAATATTTGTTGGTACAATACCTATAATAATATCGAAAGGTCCTTCATGTTGTACTTCCTCAGTTGTCGAAACGTATTTCGAGATATCCCCTTGAGAAAGTTCGTTCATGTCTAGGCCAGCACCTGGCTGGAAAATATTCGCAGAAAGTAAACCGACAACAATTGCTACAGTTGTAATAATTTCAAAGTAAATTATTGATTTTCCACCTAATCGTCCAAGCTGCTTCATATCTCCAGTTCCAGCAACACCAACGATTAAAGTCGAAATAATAATCGGTACAACTATCATCTTTATTAGATGAAGAAAAATATCCCCTAATGGTTGTAAATATGTTTCTATTTTAGGGTTTCCATAAAAGATACCACCAACAATGATACCTAAAATCAAACCTACTAAAATTTGAGTGGCTAAACTGATTTTAAATTTCTTCCTCAAAACTTCGTACCTCCTAATAATAAAATTTATAAGACATGTCTACTTTGATAATACAAAGGACTTACAAAATCCGACAAAATCCGAGAAAAATTATTTCATTTTTGAGAAATATCTGAATATATCATCTCAATACGTTTCTTAATAGTAACCCTTACTTGACGATTTTTCGTAAATATCGAGGTGCATTATATTAGTATTCAGAGTTTGTATAAACAACATCACCTAAATTAGCGATATTTATCATCGTACTAATATTGTACGGCGCATATAATGCTGGCAATCATCAACTTAGGTCATCTGCAAAGCTCCGAATTTAGGTCTGATAATCGGACAATCAAGTGAAGATGGAACTTGATAGTAGAAACTAGAAATTTGAGGATTTTTAATTTGTTTTATATTTTTGTTTAAAGAGGGAGTCTTATTTTTTAGCAAAAAAAGCCGGAAAATATGTAAGCAGTGAATAAATACTTACATATTTTCGGCTGATTAATATTATTGTGAATAAGGTAATTGCCCCCGTGTGTTTATCGTTGAAATTTCAACTAAGTCAAGCTTGGATGAAACTTTCCGGCAAGACGTTTCGCAATAATGGGGTTGGTTCACCTATACTGTAAAGTTGCAAATAATGCATAGCTCTGGTGCAGGCGGTGTAGAATACTCGACGAAGGCTCTCATCGCCGTATACTTGCTCCGATGCATCATAGATGATGACAGCTTCGAATTCGATGCCTTTGGCCAAATATGACGGTATGACAACAACACCTTGTTCATACTCAAGTGAGCCGTTCTTCAAGAGTTTAATATCATCGATGTTGGACAAGGCATCATAAGCACTTTTACTTTCCTCAGCTGATTTGCATATGATGGCAATGCTATTATAGCCAAGACTTCGTAAAGCTGCGACTTTGGACGTAATGCAGTGGTGCAGTTCAGCGTGATTGACCAATTTTGTCAGCACAGGCAACTCGCCATCGCGTTCGAAAGGGATAATCCGTTCGCCGTTAGGCACTAATCTGCGTGTAAATTCGATAATCGGTTTTGTGGAGCGGTAGCTACGCGTCATATTGATCACTTCCGTTTCATCCGTTCCGTATAAGCTGCTAAGGATGTGAAAATCCACCATTTCACTGGCATGGGCGAATATCGCCTGATTAAAGTCTCCTAGTACAGTCATTCTTGCCGAAGGAAACAAACGTTTTAGAAACTCGAATTGAAAAGGTGAATAGTCCTGCGCCTCGTCAACAAGTATGTGCTTGATCGTGCGATTCGTCTGAAAGCCTTGAATCAACTCTTTCATAAGTAAAAACGGAGTAGCATCTTCGTATAATAGTTTGTCTTCGTCTAGCATTTCTAGCGTTGTTCGACAAATATCCTCCCACTCCTCGGGTGTTTCCCCCTCTATCCACTGATTGATCTGCAGGGGATCAGCAAAAAGCTCCTTATATATCCCCTTAACGTCGATGAAACCAAATGTTTGGGCGCGTTTACGTAACGGCTTCAATTTCTGTTGAACAATCAATCGGGCAAGTGCCTCAGGTTCAATCTCATAATCGGCAATCGATTCTCTTCTAAAGCCGCGTTTTTTCGCTAAGTAGGTATGGGCCTTATCGTATTCCTCGTTGCTAAGCAACTCGATTTTCTCCTGTACCCACGGCTGAGTCAGTTCAGCCTTTTGGGTTTCATTTATTTTCTGCATTAGCCAATCCTTTAACTTTTCAAGTCTATTATGGAAGCGGAGTGAAGTGTCGTTACTATAAAATCTTTCCGCTATTTGTTGAGCGGTAACAATCGGCTGTCCTCTGAAAATCATGTCCTTGAATAACAGTCCAGATAACTCTAACGACTTCCTATATGATTCGATTGCTTCGAAAAAAAGAGGTGATGCTTTGAATCGAATGCTCGCAACCCTTGAGCTATAGGAAGGGGTATTTGCTGCAGTTAAAACATATTCCAATTGCTCGTAGGGATTTTCAACTTGAAACGCTTTACTTAACCGATGATCCAAGTATTCCTGAAATGTGACCTGCTGCATATTCTCTTCACCGAGTTCCGGCAACACATTGGACACATAACTGTTAAACATTGAGTTAGGCGAAAATAGAATAATTTGATCAGCGTTCAGACTATCTCGATATTTGTAGAGCAAATAAGCAATCCGCTGTAAGGCAGCAGATGTCTTGCCGCTGCCTGCTGCACCGTGAACAATGAGCAGTCTCCCATGATCATGACGGATGATCCGGTTTTGCTCCTGTTGGATGGTAGCTACTATACTGTGCATATGTTTGTCAGTACCTTTGCCCAGCACCTGCTGTAAAATCTCGTCTCCAATAGTAAGACTTGTATCGAACATAGATTGAAGAACACCACCGCGGATAAGATATTGCCACTTTTTCTCCAATGTGCCTTGGAATACGCCTCCGGGTGTTGCATACTGCGCAGGACCGGGTTGGTACTCATAGTAGACACTCGAGACTGGTGCTCTCCAGTCGTAGATAAGGAAATCATCTCCACTTTCATCCATAAGCGAGGAGATGCCAATATAGAATTGTTCCTGAGTTGAAATTCCTTCCTCAATGAAATCAATTCGACCGAAGTAGGGAGCCTTCTGCATACGGCGCAACGTGGACAATCTCTTGGATGCATGTTTATGGGTGCTTTGGCTTACGGATAGAGCTTGGGCCTCTTGTCTCAAGCCGATGATGGTCTCAAGGTAATCGTCGAAGGTATCAACATTCACCTTGACTTCATCCCAAAAGTGTTTGCGTATATTAACCAGTTCATTCTGACGCCGATATGTTTCTTCCTCTAATCGGCTGATTTGCTTTATTAGAGTCTCAATTACACTGTCCACTCGGTTTTGCTCCTGCTGAAATTCTGAATCCATAGCAACCACTCCTTAAAAAAATTAGGATTGACAAACGAAAAAATATGTTATATAATTTAAAGTGGGGATATAGTGCTTATTATTGTTTTTAGCATATATCTATATAAATTTACCATAGGTTCTGACTTTTTTCAATGTACTGGACATGATTTCTGTGCTTGTGGATTCTTAATGCTTTTTTGCCATACATACACCAATTGAATGCAAGAAACACACACCCGTTAAATAAGAGGGTGTTTTTTTGAGCACAATTTTACTACGAAATATATAAACCACAATTATTTTCTGGTTCTTTTAAAAAATTTAGCAGTTAATAAGGATTGAGCTCGGTGTTGTACCGGACTCAATCCTTTTAGTTTTGCTTAATTTGATTGTGATTGTAGTAGTCAGTATATTGGTTAAATGAGCGTGAAAATCGTCCACAATTGATAGTTCAACGTGAATCAACGTTAGTATATTGGTTGGCATCGTGATTATATTTCGTTGAGAGGAGAGCCGAAAATTGGACAGACCTAATAGGTTGCCGTCTTTTTTTGCTGGCTTTCTTGAAATAGAGGAGTTCCAAAATGCTCAATTTTGTATTTATTCCTTAAGAAATGATTCAATAAAGTGACGAGAAAATTTCTCCATTATCATCTAGTGCTAATTTGATTGCGATTTTAACTGAAACCAATCTTTATAACAATTTAAAAAGAATGTCCTTATCTACAGTTGTTCCGTTTATGATGACTGTTGGTATTTATGTAATCTTATCAATAAAAAACCCACTTAGTATGAAGTCACTAAATATTAATACAGAACTTCAAAATTCCTTTAATTTAAATTTAATGGTTCTTATACCTGCACTTATTATTTTGATATTCGTGATTTTTAAAATTGATGTGCGCATAGCCTTGTTAGTGAGTATTTTGATTGCTTGTGTAGAAAGCTTTTTGCTTCAATATACATGGGGTGAAATAGTTCATTTTATCATTTTTGGCTATGAAATGAATGCTCACAATGATATTTCGAATATTTTACATGGTGGTGGGATACTACCAATGCTTAAAACAATTTTGATCGTGATAATCTCGTCATGCTATGCAGGAATCTTTGAGGGGACAAAAATGCTTAAGGATTTCGAAAACATTTTAGAAATGACAAGTCAAAAATTTGGAACATTTTTTTCGATGATTTTAGCAAGTATTGCTGGTTGTTTTATTGGCTGTAGTCAAACGTTTGCCATAATAACTGCTCATCAACTTATGAGTAAAATCTATATAAAAAGAAATATAAAAAAATCTGATCTTGCACTCGATATTGGGAATACTGCTTTAATTATTGCTCCTTTAGTACCGTGGAATATTGCATCAACTTTTCCGGCACTAATCTTATCAGTTGGTGCAGGGTATATACCGTATGCCGTTTTTCTATATTTTGTACCTATATTTGGGTTAATGAAAGCCATCGACTTAAATTATAAAAAATATGTACTTGATACAAAAAGTTAAATTTATAAGCAAAACAATAAATTATAACGATAAGGGAAGTCGCTTTTTCCTAAGTCATGGCAACGAGTGTATACAAGTTTCTTTTGTAGGGGAGCTCAATTTGAAAAAGATTGCTCAGTGCATTGAAGTAGCCAGTATTGCATGAAAGTCGCTTAATCTTTCTGACTAACCGCAAAAACCACGCAACGGAAGCAAATGAAAAAAGACAGAAGCATGACCTGATACATGGTTTTATGATAAAATTCATCTATCAAATGTGAACTGTGAGTTGAGATGTATGATGGAAAGTCAAAAGTATGCAATTGTAGATTTGGAGACAACTGGTCATTCGCCAGCAAATGGTGATCGGATGATTCAAATTGCCATTGTAATTATGAAGGATTGGGAAATTGAGCGTACGTATACGAAGTTTATTCATCCGGGTAAAACCATTCCGTCCTTTATTCAAGATTTAACGCAAATTACGGATGAGGATGTAAAGGATGCCTTACCGTTTGAAGCACATGCCGACTACATATATGAACTAATTACCGATTGTGTGTTTGTCGCGCATAATACGGATTTTGACTTATCCTTTTTACAAGCAGAATTTAAACGAGCGGGTTTACCAAAATGGCAAGGCAAGAAAATGGATACGGTTGAGCTAGCGAAAATTTTGTTCCCAACGTCGTTAAGCTTTAAGCTCGGCGATTTAGCAGCTGATTTAAATATCGAGCTAACCAACGCACATCGAGCGGATGATGATGCTCGTGCGACAGCCGAACTTTTCAAACAATGCTGGAAAGAACTTCTTGGTCTCCCTCAGCTGACACTCGAACAAATGCATAAACGATCGTTCCGTTTAAAATCAAATTTAGCCCAGTTATTCTTTGAGGCACTTCAAATTAAACGACAACATGTCACAACGCATGACAATATATCGTATTACCGTAATTTTGCTATTTGCGATGGACGAAAAACACATACAAATAAGCTGGAACTAACAGCTTTCCCACAAACAGCAACGGACAAAGAAAGCCTTATGGCAAAGGCCATGCCGAATTTCGAGCAACGACCAGCACAATTTGCGATGATGGACACTATTTGGCAAGCGCTTAACGACAAAGAAGAATGTGTGATTGAGGCATCAACGGGCATCGGCAAAACGGTCGGTTACTTATTACCTGCCATTTTATATGCCCGCACACACAATAAAAAAATCGCGATTAGTACGTACACAGCACACTTACAGGAACAGCTTGTGGAAGAGGAATTACCGAAAATCGAAAAAATCCTCGACACAAAGGTCAATATTGCTGTACTCAAAGGTATGCAACATTATATCGATCTCACACGTTTTGAACAGTATATGGCCTATGCGGACGAATCCTATGACGATACTTTCACCATTTTACAGCTTCTCGTATGGCTTACCAAAACGGAAACAGGTGTGTTAAGTGAGCTCAATGTTTCGGGTGGAGGACAGTTATTCTTAGAAAAGATTCGTAAAATGCCAGATGAAAAACCGTCAAAGGGCTTCGATTTCTATGAACAAGCGTTAAAAAATAGCGAAACAGCTGATTGTATTGTGACCAATCATTCCATGGTGCTCAGCGATTTAGTACGCCAAACACCTATTTTTACACAAATCGATGGCTGGATCATCGATGAGGCCCATCAATTTATTCAATCTGCTATGCAACAAGATGAAACAGTTTTATCTTATACGCAATGGAAATACGTTTTTGGACAAATTGGCACAATGGAGGACACAGCACTCTTTCAGCAATTTAGTCAAGCTGCTAAGAAGAAACAACGTGTGCCCATGCAAAGCTTACAGCGACTTGATAAGCAATTTATACGCCTCCAACGTGTCTTTGATGAAACCATTCAGCGTGCCGTACAGAGTATGCAGCAACAATTAGGCAAGCAAGTGGGGCGCAAATGTACCTTGTTTTTAGAGGACGTATCATTGGCGAAAGAGCCACTATTGCACGTTAGCAAGCTTCTTCAGCAGTGGCTAGATCTAGCAATTGAAGCTGGTCAAGCCTTTGAGAACGATATCGAACAGCTCGACAAAAACGAGATTTTTATATTATCAGAGTGGCATTATTGGATTCGCGAAATGAAGCTGAAAGTTGTCGAATGGGAAGAAATTTTCCTTTCGCCACAGGAAGATAATTCAGTATGGCTTGAGTTCGATTTACGTAGTATCCCAGGCAGTTTATGCGTCTATAAAAAGCCAATTAATGTGACACCCATTATTGGAAAAGTACTTGCACCACTTCGTCAACAAGCAAGTATCGTGTGGACTTCAGGTACGTTAACTGTGCCAGGCAATGAACGTTTTGTTACACGTCAACTAGGTATTTCGGATAGTGTGCAAGTAGTACAGCTTCAGGCACCGCCAGCGTATTATGCGGGTGCGAAGGCTTATATTGTCACAGATATGCCGGATATTCAACATGTTACACAAGATGAATACATTGAAGCAGTTGCGCAAGCCATCACACGCACCGTTCGCATGACAGAAGGACGCTGTTTCGTGCTATTTACAGCGCAGGATATGCTACGAAAAACGGTTGAACTCATCCAAGATAGCGAATTGCTCGACGACTATATGCTTTTTGCTCAAGGTGTTACGGGCGGGAGTCGCATGCGCATCCTAAAATCATTCCAAAAATTTAGTCATGCCGTGCTATTTGGGACAAACAGCTTTTGGGAAGGTGTGGACGTACCAGGCGACGCACTAGCATCTGTGATTGTCGTGCGCTTACCATTCTCATCACCAGAAGAGCCAGTGTTTAAAGCACGTGCTAAACACCTTGCCGATCAAGGACGTAATTCGTTTAATGAACTATCACTGCCAGAAGCTATTATGCGCTTTAAGCAAGGATTTGGTCGCTTGATTCGTTCGTCTCAAGACAAAGGAGCCTTTATTGTCTTGGATCGCCGCATTAGCACAAAATCCTATGGTAAGGAATTTATTAAGGCTTTGCCGCCAATTGATGTTAAAAAACTACAATTGCCAGAGTTACTAAAGGAATTAAGTAATTGGCAAAAATAAATAAAAATCCTCCTGAGTTGAAATTTGAGACCTAGGAGGATTTTTGATGTAACTGTGTTGGTGGCTGAAGAGTGTGCGTGCAACTTAAGAGTTGAATGATTTAATAAATCTGGGGGAAATCGTTTGATTAAGTGATAAGATGGCTAATTTTTTGCAGAAATTCTCGTTTCAAATTCAGAAATATCCACTAGCTATTGTCGTTTTTTATTGATACTCTCCTTTGATGATGTTATTTATGTAATATATATTTGTGTACAATACTTTGCTTATAGTGATTCGCGCCTTCATTTGTGTATATTTTCTGGCCATTTTACAATACTATGTCTAGTTATTTTAATAAATTGGCAGGAAGGGAAGAGCGTAATTGGCTAAGCACTCAGATACAAGCTGGAAACAGGATCATCCTAGTACTTTGTTTAGCAACTCTGTTCAAAAGGCGGAGCGTTTGCTGAAGCATGCAAAGTCACACCCAGAGGAGATTGCGATTGAACATACTTTCAATCAAATAGAACGTGCTGAAAATGCACGCTTGAATGCAGAACAATATGGTGAGCATTTGGATACAGTCGAACAAAATAAAGAATACTTAGAGCGGATTAAGCAGCAATTACACGAAGTGCAAGAAGAAGTGAAAAAGCAATAAGAAGAGATTAATAAAATGCAGAAACGGCTTGAGCCCTGAACTCAAGCCGTTTCAATTTATTTACAATATAACTAACACCAAACGATTATTTCATATGGTGTGGTTTGTGCAGGAATACTTCTTGTAGTAGGCCCATAGAAGACAATTAAGTTTCGATTGGCAGGATTTTTTGAAAAGGGCTGCCCGTTTTTAAGGAAGATAGGGGTATAGGGAGACAGATTTAATTGTAATTGGCCATCACTACTCACCAATTGGTTATTAAAAAAGTCTACTTTTACATTTTGATTGGTGCTTTCCTTTACAACGACAAGCGCACGATATTGTGGAGGGTAAATCATAGGTACAGGCGCATCCCCATCATAATAGCCAGTAATCCAATCCCCGAGCGTCACTATTTCTTGATTTACAAAGTAAGTAGAAGGTGAGACCACAAAATTAACGATGCCACCAGTAACATCTTCTACGTTCATGAGTTTATAACAACCTTCCCCCTCCCCATTTTGCCCAATCGTAAAATCATTCAACTGTGTAACAATCCCGCGAAAAGATTTGAAATTTACCATAGCCATTCCTTTCTTTATATAATTTCAATTTATCATTGTAAAGGGAAAAAATGATTTGTCATCACTAGACAAACAGTATCATTTTAATTTATGTAGCATGCCTAATATGGGTGACAGAGAATGAATGGGCCTGAATTTTTTGATGAAAAGAATTCATATATATTTTACTTAAATCAATATATACTTAATTTGTACGATAACGTTATTTTTTTCAGAGGAGGGGAACCCATGAAGTGGATTTCTAAAAATAAGAAACCCCTTATATTATTCCTCATTATTATTATTTGCGTAGCTGGTCTACTCGATATCAAATATGAAGGATTATTCTTTCAAATATTGCCTAAATCTATTCAAACCTATTTAGCTGATATTGTGCATTAAGTGGATTGTATCTTCTAACTACGAAGACAGGCGAGAAAAGAGCGTAATTAAAGTAAGTGATATTTTTTAGTGAATTTTTATGATGAAAAAGCGAGTAAACGATATGACTGACTGACCTAGAGCTAGGAGACAATAAAAACACCTTTCGTTGAAAAATAGGTATTGTACCTTAATGAAACCAACGAGGGGTGTTTTTTATGGATAGTGGGGAGTTTTACTAACTTTGAAGGAGGAAATGAATATTATTAATTGTGTCACATTGTTCATGTTTTTCAGATTTCTTATCGATTATAATAAAAAAAACACTAACCGTGTCGAATGTTCGTTACTAACAATTCTTAGGTTAATGTTGAGACTTTATAAGCTAAAAGGGGGAACGGCACATGTTTTTTAAAAAAGGGCAGGATACAACAACTGGTAATCTTATCGAATTAAGCGAGTTACAATTACAATTAGCAAAACAGGGTCAGTTTGATTACCAATATAAACTAACGACAGAAAATGAAGAGTTGCAACAGGTCATACATAACTTGAATGAAGTGAGTAGATTACGACAAGCTTATGAGGGTCAATTACAGCAAAGAATGAGCCATGTAGTAAGCAGTAATCATGTAGGTTTTTGGGAGCTACAATTACCAAATGGGCGCCTAGAGGATCGTCAGAACGTGTTTATTGTTTCAGCAGAACTCAAGAAACTTCTTGGATTCGACGACCATGCTTTTAAAGGTGGCTTTCATGATTTCGAGCAACTGATAGCTGTGGCGTACCAAACAGATTTTAAAGACCTGTTAGTAGATTGTCTACAGAAGCAAACACAGTTTAGTTTTGAACACTTGATGCGCTTTCAGAATGGTCAGGAACGCTGGGTACATACTACAGGGACGATTACACGTCCTTGCTCTGATGAAAAGCTTCACATTGTGGGGACAGTTATGGATATTCACGAGGATAAAGTAAATGCAGAAGAAATAAAGGGCTATGTAACACGCTATGATTTAATCAATGAAGCACTTGTTGAGGCACCGTGGGATATGATTGTAGATCAAGGTGATCCCTTGAATCCTCAGAATTCCTTTTGGTGGAGCCCGCAGTTCCGTAGAACATTAGGCTTTAAAAATGAAAATGATTTTCCTAATATTATGAGTTCATGGAGTGATCGTCTGCATCCAGAAGACCAGCAGTTAGCGGTTGGCGCGTTCAGTGCACACTTATTGGATTTTTCGGGTCGTACGCCGTTTGATGTGGATTATCGCCTACAACTAAAATCAGGTGAATATCGTTGGTTCCATGCGAGCGGTACAACGCTGCGTGATAGTAATGGAGCACCTTTACGTGTGGCAGGGACAATTCGTGATATTACACATGAAAAAATGAAAGAACAAGATGTGCAGGAAACGATGGCACGTATGGAAGAGTTATCAGCGTCCATCAATGAAATGGTTGTTGGGATCAATTCCATTACGGTACAAGCGCAGGAGCTTGCACATACACAGGAAAAAACAACGGTTGCTGCAAACGATGCAAAAGGGTTAGCCGATGAAACACAAGTCATTTCGAATTTTATTCGTGCAATTGCCGATCAAACAAATCTACTTGGATTAAATGCAGCCATAGAAGCGGCACGTGCTGGAGAACAAGGCAAAGGATTTGGTGTAGTAGCAGAAGAAGTCCGTAAATTAGCGGTAAATTCAGCTGAGGCAACAGGTAATATTGAATCAAGCTTAATGAAAATCAAAGTTTCCATTGATACAATTATTGATTATATGGATAAAATTAGTGAGCTTGCACAAACGCAGGCAGCCTTGACGGAACAACTGAATGCCTCGGCTGATGAAATTGGTACGATGTCTCAGGATTTAGTGAGATATTCTAAACAACAGTAGAAAAAATATTTCTATCATATACGTATGTGAATTATCCTTCATATTGGGGGCACTGAAAAAGTCCATAAAATGAATTTTAGCCATGGCGGAAACGATTAATCGTTTCTGCCATGGCTTTTGCTTGATGTCGTTGAATTTCATTTCGGCGGATGCTTTCCTGGGGGCGAACCTTGAGAAAAGCGGAGGAGCTTTAGTGGCAATTCCGGTTATATATAGTTTACAGGCAAAACAGGTTTTACTAAAGCGATTGGGTGATGATGTCTATCAAAATCCGATTCCTTCAGAAGTAAATCCATCACATGTACAAAAATTCTCATCTGATATAAATGGATAATTGTTATAAAGAAGCTTCAAGACAGAGCCTATTGTGTGAACGTTTTTTGTATTAAATAGGATAACTAAGATTCGTTTATTATAAATTAGTCAGGCTTCTCTAATTTTTTTGGTCAATTGATCGTTAAGACCATAATAGCAAGAATGAGGACGAAATGGATACGGAATCCCTGTTAATATGAGGGCTATAAACAGTTGGGAGGCAGTTGGATGACTAGAATACGCGAATTTAATGAGCTACATGCATCACAAGAGTTATTATTTATAGGGAATGCCTGGGATTTACTATCTGCGTTAACGCTTGAAAACGCGGGCTTCAAGGCAATTGGTACAACAAGCTGGGGAATTGCCAACTCGCTTGGCTACGCTGATGGAGAGTTAATAGAATTTAATAGGCATTTAGCGATTATCAAAACGATTGCCGAAAATATAAATGTTCCAGTGTCCGCAGATATTGAGGCTAGGTACGGCAGTGACACAAAAACGATTGTTGAAAACGTGTTAAGGACAGCAGATGTTGGTGTTGCTGGTATCAATATTGAGGATTCACTTAAAAGGGACTTAGAACAATAAATGAGCATTGTGATCTTTTGACTCAATTGAGAACGGAGTTAGATCATCATGGCTATAAAGATTCCTATATTAACGCTAGAACGGATACATATTTTCATGAGGAACAACCTTTTCTTGAAACCCTAAATAGAGCGAACGCCTATGTGGACAGTGGAGCTAGTGGTATATTTGTTCCAGGTTTGACTGATTATCAGGAAATAAGTGAACTTACGTTGACCGTTGATGTACCCATAAATCTAATGTCTTTACCTGGATTAACGGATTGTACTATTCTAAAAGAGTTAGGTGTTAAACGTTTCAGCTTTGGCAATGCATTATCAGATAAAATTATTGCTTATTTGACCAAGCATGCGAGACAATTAATGGACGCGCAGGATACTTCAGTCTTATATGAGAAATAGCTGGACCTAAGGAGGGAATTTAAGTGAAGTCTATCATTAATCTTACTTTCGATGAAATGTGGGATAAAATCATGGCTTGTGATCGCACATATGACGGACAATTTTATACAACTGTGAAAACTACTAAAATTTATTGTCGGCCCTCATGTAAATCGAGAAAGCCGAAAAAAATCAACGTAGATTTTTACGATGATATTGTAGCAGTCGAACGAGCTGGTTTTCGTGCTTGCAAAAGGTGTCAGCCAGAGGTTGAGCATTCTCCGCATACTCAACTCATCAAAAATGTAACATCTTTTTTGATAAAAGAGTATAAACAACAGCTAACGTTACAGGATATTGCTAACAATGTTGGTATTAGCCCGTTTTATCTTGAACGACTATTTAAACAAGAGACTGCTGAAACACCACGTCGTTATTTAGAAAAAATAAGAATTGACAAGGCAACACATCTTCTTAAAAGCACGGATCGGACAACGCTAGCAATTTGTTATGATGTTGGATTTCACAGTCCCTCCAATTTTTATAAGGTATTTAGACGTTTAAATAAGTGTTCCCCAACGGAATATCGCAATATGCATAGCTAAGGAGTGATGGATATGAAGTGGTCTGATGGCGAATCCTATATAGAGATTGACACGCCTTTAGCATTTAATTTTGCACAATGTCTTGTATTTTTAGGCAGGTCGGAACAAGAGAATCTGCATCGTATAAATGACGGGTATTTATATAAATTGCTAAAGTTTGATGAAGAATTCGTTTTATGTAAAATAGGTTGTAAGCCAAATTCAATTCACATTGATTTTCCACTAACATCCCCCTCTAAAGACACGCGCGAGAAAATTGCCGTCTATTTATGGGAATGGTTTGATTTACACCGAAATTTAAGCCCTTTTTACGAAATGGCGCAGAAAGATACAATTTTGCAGCCACTTGCGCAAAAATATGATGGATTACGGATGATTGGTATGCCAGATTTATTTGAAGCGTTGGTCTGGGCGGTTATTGGACAACAAATAAACTTAACATTCGCATATACATTAAAAAGGCGATTTGTTGAACATTTTGGTGAAAGACAAACTTTTGAAAGAGAGACGTATTGGCTGTTTCCGACATATGAAAAAATAGCTGCCATTTCGGTCGATACATTGAGGCAATTGCAATTTACCGCTAGGAAGTCTGAATACATCATTGGTATCGCAAAGCTCATGGCAGGTGGTGAGTTAACAAAAGAAAGTTTGCTACAAAAAGAAGATTATTTGCACACTAAAAGAACTTTAATGGCAATTAGAGGTATCGGTGCATGGACGGCAGATTATGTAATGATGAAATCCTTGCATTGCCCAACTGCTTTTCCAATTGCTGATGTTGGCCTACATAACGCATTAAAAATTCAATTAGGCCAGGAACGTAAACCAACAATAGAAGAAATAACACAAATAGCAACACATTGGAAGGGCTGGCAGGCATATGCAACCTTTTATCTATGGAGGTCCTTATATGACTAAACTGTACAAATTAGATTACGAATCCCTGATTGGAATAGTAGAAATAGTTGGTTCAGCTGAAGGCATTCGTTCCATTATGTTTTCAGAACAAGACAAAATTGTGAATGTAAAGCAAGTTGATACACCAAAGGTTTTAGTGGAATGTCTGGAACAACTTCATGAATATTTTCAGGGGCAGCGCTATACATTTACTTTTCCTTATATCTTTGAAGGCACCGACTTTCAAAAGGCGGTTTGGCATGCTTTAACTAATATAGCATACGCTGAAACAGGATCGTATAAACAGATTGCAATGTCTATTGGAAATGACAAGGCAGTTAGAGCTGTAGGAAGTGCCAATGGTAAAAATAAATTAAGTATCGTCATTCCTTGTCATCGAATTATTGGTTCAAATGGAACATTAACTGGTTATGAAGGTGGTTTGTGGAGAAAGGAATGGCTGCTGCAACATGAAAAATCGAACTTTAGCCATGAACAGGATAGCCGACAAATATTATTGAGGCATCCAATCCATGACAAGTAACATGAAAGCGGATATAAATAGGTATTCGATATATCAATATAAGCGTCAAATCATGCACACGTAAGGAATAGTTGTGTATGATTTGACGCTTACTTTTTATTACTGGCATGATGATGAATATTTCAGACTTCGTTCCTTCTCGGTCATCATGTTCAGTTCATTTGTCAGCTCAAGCAGTTGTATAAAAAAACGGTAACTGCAAAAAATACGAATGCGTCATAACAGGTGTTCTTTTGTAACGCGTGTGAAAAATACAGATTCAGTTGTAATGATTACAAGCGTTGAACATAACTCACTTTAATTGACGAGTTCCATTTTACTTCAATGCTTGTACAGGTATCACAGCGTTGCTTGATAGGGAGACACATTTTTCTACAGACAAGCTACGTATCTAAAAGAAAAAGGAGGTGTTACACGATGGGCGTATTATATAGGATTGCCTTAGTTTTAGTAATTATAGGCGCGATAAACTGGGGACTTATAGGATTTTTCAGATTTGATTTAGTCGCTTATTTATTTGGTGGGCAAACTGCGGTATTGTCGAGATGGATTTATGCTCTTGTTGGGCTAGCCGGACTGATATCCATTCCGATTCTTATGAAACGATTAGATGATGAGGAGGATGAGGTTATTTTAGAAAGTCATACTCGTAATTACAGTAATTCGAATTACAGCATGGAAGCTGGTGAAGAAGCAGACTTCACGGATGTGTCAAAAATAGAGAAAAAAGCTGATGAAGAAGTAGACTTCATGGATGTGCCAAAAACGGAGATAAGAAAGGGCGCTTCTAAGAAGAAATAATTGTTTTAACCTTGAGCTGGATGGCAGTTCCCTGATGGTATTTTCTAGGTTCGTCAGCATTATTTATACAAAAGTAGCCGTCTCAAATGATTGATGAGACGGCTTTTTAAATGCTGGTTAGCGTATTATGCGGTTAGTCATTATTACTTGGAAAAGCAAATGTAGTGGATGATGTGCTATCTTCTTCAAACCATTTCTCGGAGATTGTTTTGGCTTTGGTGAAGAAGCGGACTTGGTCAGGACCAAACATATGTCCTTCGCCAAATTTTGAACGCTTCCAGCCGCCAAAGTTATGATAACCGACCGGAATAGGAATAGGCACGTTTACACCGACCATACCAACTTCGATTTCGGTTGTAAATTTACGCGCGACAGCACCGTTATTGGTGAAGATTGTGACACCGTTACCTAGTTCGTGTTCATTGATTAATTGAATGGCTTCTTCTAATGTTGCTACACGCACCACATTACGAGCCGGACCAAATACCTCTTGTTCATAAATTTCCATACCTGGTTTAACGTTATCTAATAGAGTAGGACCTAAATAGAAACCGTTTGAGTTTTGCGCGATGTCTGGATTTCGGCCATCGCAAACTAATGTAGCACCTTCTTCTAGGCTACGGTCGATATACCCGATAATGGCGTCCTTGGATTGTTGTGTGATAACTGGTCCAAAGTCAACTTCTTTATCTGTAGAGGGTCCGACTTTTAATTTTGCGATTTTATCGGCCAATATTTTCACAAGATGATTAGCTGTTTCTTCGCCAACTGGTATAATCGTTGAAATGGCCATACAGCGTTGAGAGGCTGCCCCGTAAGCTGCGCCTAAAAATGCGTTTGCAGCCTGTTCTAAATCAGCGTCGGGCATGACAATCATATTGTTTTTACCGCCACCTAATGCTGTGACACGTTTTCCATGCTTTGAACCTGTGGCGTAGATATAGTCAGCAACTGGTGTTGAGCCTACAAACGAAATAGCCTCAATTGTAGGGTTTGTTAACAGCTCGTTGACGGTGTCTTTATCGCCATTAATAACTGTCCAAACACCATCTGGTAAACCAGCTTCTTTCCAGAGCTCCGATAAAAATAGAGCTGAGCAAGGAACGCGTTCAGAAGGTTTTAGGATAACCGAATTTCCTACAGCAACCGCCATACTTGTAATAGCAAGTGGCACCATAACAGGAAAGTTGAATGGCGAAATCGCTGCTACAACGCCAAGTGGTACTTTTGCAGAGTATGCATTGATATTGCCACCAACGTTTACCGAATATTCGCCTTTTAATAGATGTGGGGCATTGATGGCCAAGTCTACTGATTCTATACCTCTTGAGATTTCGCCCTTCGCATCTTCTATGGTTTTGCCACTTTCTGTACATATCAGTTCAATCAATTCATCTATTCGTTCGGTTAGTAGTTGACGGAATTTCAAGACAATGTCAGCTCTTTTACCAACCGACAGCGCACGCCAAGCTGGAAATGCTTTTTTTGCCGCTTCGATGGCAAGCTGTACCTCTTGCTTTGTGGCAATGGGTACACGGGCAATGACCGATCCTGAACAAGGATTAAACACATCCGAGAATTGACCACTTTTGCCTGGTACAATCTCACTATTAATAAAATGACCTAACTCTTTTACTTCTGTATTGGTTACCATAAATATATTTCCTCCTTATTTTTCCTATTTCCAAGCACGTTATGACTGTTGTTGCAGCGTATTTAAGGCATTTGTGAATCTTTCTACAATGAAATCTTTCTCATCCAAGGTGATGATTAGCGGCGGGGATAGTGTCAAAATATTATTAAAACCTGCAACGGTAACGCCATTTTTTCCAATAATTAATCCTTGGTCTTTACATAAGCTAATGACTTTGTTGACCTCAGCTATAGCGAGTGGGGCTTTCGTGTTTTTGTCGCTTACAAGTTCTACGCCAATCAGTAAGCCTTTTCCACGAATATCACCGACATTTGGATGATTCTTTAATTGCTCTTGTAATTCAGCAAGTAGGATAGCACCAAATTCCTCAGAGCGAGCAAATAAATTTTCCCGCTCCATAATTTCGATATTTTTCAACGCGACTGCACATGCTGCTGGCGAACCCCCGAATGTGTTAACGTGACGGAAGAAATCGTATTCTTCGCTACCCGCAAATGCTTCATAAATTTCACGTCGCACGGCTGTAGCAGAGAGTGGCATATAGGCACTCGTCAAACCTTTCGCCATTGTGACAATATCGGGCCGAATGCCGTAGTGTTGGAAACCAAATGCTTTGCCTGTACGACCGAAGCCACAAATTACTTCGTCTACGATTAGAAGTGCTCCGTGTTTTTCACACACAGCTTTAACCCCTTGTAAGTAGTGAGCGTGTGGCATAATCACACCGCCGCCGGTAATAATTGGCTCCATAATCACCGCTGCAATCGTATCCGACATTTCCCATGTCATAGCTTGATCGATTGCTTGTACGGAGGGTAAAGCGGCAGGGTCTTTAATATGGTCTTCATTGGCACGATAGGCATCTGGCGGTGTGACATGAATGAAACCAGGTGCTAATGGCTCGTATCTGTATTTGCGCTGGGCTTGTCCCGTTGCGGCTAATGCGCCCATGGTGCTACCATGATAGGCGCGATAACGGGAGATGAATTTTGTGCGATTCACGGCTCCTTGTTGTTGATGATATTGACGGGCAATCTTAAATGCAGCTTCATTCGCTTCAGAACCACTATTGGAGAAAAATACGACATAATCATCACCTAATAGCTCGCTAATTTTTTCGCTTAATTGAATAGCGGGGATGTGACCAACTGATAATGGTGTATAAGTATTTTCAAGTAATTGCTCGTAAGCGACTTTGGCGATTTCCTCGCGTCCATAACCAACATTGACGCACCATAATCCAGCCATAGCGTCTAGGTATCGCTTGCCCGTTGTGTCCGTAATCCAAGCTCCTTTTGATTGTTGTACGATCATGGTTGCATTGGGATTATAAGGCTTCATCGAATGCCAAACATACTGTTCATCTTTTACTTGCCAATTTTGACTTGTTAAATTCGTCACTGCCGATCATCTCTCCTTTTAACATAAGCAGTATTTATGCAAGCAATCTATTGCAACTCTTCAATACTAGATTGTCCTGTGTAGTACTGCTTTACTTTTGATATAGATAGAGGTATCTCAAACATCTTTCTTAGACAACTCCATTGCTACTTTATATGAATACAGGAGGAGGTTTAGAAGAGAAATCTATTGACCGAAGATTCTGATATATTAAATTGTGCAAATGCACATATCGACAAGTTTCGATTATTGATGTGCCAAAACATCTTCTATTAAAAAGGCTATATATAGATTTGTTTTGGTAAATGGGTTACTTAAATCCATATCTAACAGCATCTCAATTTTTTTTATTTTATAAAGAACCGTATTGCGATGAATAAATTGCCGTTCACTAATTTTACTTGTGCTGCCATTTTCCTCGAGAAAAATGCGTAGAAAAGGTACGTAATCTGTATTATGGAGATCGTCATATTGGTAGAGTTGTCCGAGTATATCTTGGCTAAATGATTTGATTAACTTCTGATTTTGAACAGCCATAATAATTTTGTAGGCGCCAATTTCTTTATATTTGTACAGGAATCGATTGTTATGAAGCTGTGCTAATTGAATAACCGTTAGTGATTCTTCATAGCTTTTACGAACATTTTCAAGTTCTTTATGATAGTTTCCTTTGCCAATGATGATATCTAAATCACCATTTTTCTTTGAAATCTTGTCGTAAATTTCTTCAACTATTTTTGAGAAGGGGAGATTGGGTGTATTGATTTGTGCTCGGTCGATTAAGAAAATGAGGTGATTTTTATACTTCAGTTTCAAGAAGCGCTTATATCTATGTTGAAATGCGAACTGTATCATGACCTCGTAACGGTCAATGTTGGTTTGTCCACCAATGGTTGAGCAAGTAATAATAGCTAGCTCTCTACCTTGTGGAAATCCGAGTTGGAGTAAATTTTCTTTCATAGCATTTGTGTGCTGTTTGTAGTGAAAAAGCAAGTTATAAAGGATTTTTTCTTCAACAGAATGCTCTTGCTGATGAGTGGCGATAAATTGAAAGGTTGTTTTTAAAAGATCGGCTACACGACAATTCCAGGGCATTTGAAAAAGTGGGAAATCATGCTCGTTAGCAAAAGTAATAACAGCTTCAGGAATGTCTGGAATGTATGGACCAGCGTTAACAATAAAACCTGCTACTTTTTTTGAGTAGGCTAGTTTGACAAGCTGTTCCAAGGAATCGTCCTGTTGGGCTAGGTTAATGCCTGTCGTTACGACTAATTCATTAGGTCGGCAAAACATGATTAAATCAATGCTCTCTACTACGTTAATACCTGTAACTCTACGATATAAACCGCTAAAACCAGCTACTAATGTAAGCATAGGGAATTGAACTCCCTCCACAATTTTGCGAATTGTTCCCATAAAACCCCCCTTAATATGAACATAACTTACCATATATAATGTGCAGATGCACATATTTTTTTAGGTTTATATCTATATCTCACGGTTTTTTTCTATCTTAGAATTTATATAAATGAACCTTCAATTACTAATGTGAAAGAGAGGACTTGCATATGTATAAATGTAATAGTAGACGATTGCAAGAGTCAATTGAACAATTTAGTCAATTTGGAGCAACGCCAAATGGGGGAGTTACTCGTTTGTCTCTGTCGAATGAGGATCTTTTAGTAAGGGACTATTTTTGCAAGTGCTGTGAAGAATTAGGGATGGACATTAAGGTAGATGATATGGCTAATATCTATGCGATTCTACCAGGGAAAAAAGATGTTCCGCCCATTGTCATGGGATCACATTTAGATTCGGTTGAAAAGGGCGGGAAATTTGATGGTGTCTTAGGCGTTTTAACCGCGTTAGAAGCCATTAGAACGTTAAAGGAAAATGAAATCGAACTAGATATACCATTAATGATTGTCAATTTTACGAATGAAGAAGGTGCTCGTTTTGATCCAGCGATGATGAGCTCTGGTGTGATTGCTTCTAAATTCGAAAAGGACAAAATGTTACAGTCTGTCGATAAAAATGGCATTACCTTTAAAGAGGCGCTTCAAGAAAGTGGTTATGAGGGGGAAGAAGATAACCGTTTAACAGAAGCGCTTGCTTATATTGAACTTCATATTGAGCAAGGGCCAGTGCTAGAGGCAAAGCAACTTGAGATTGGTGTTGTGGAAGGTGTTTTAGGTATGGTTTGTTATGAAATTACGATTACTGGAGAATCAAATCATGCTGGGACAACACCTATGTCTATGCGTAAAGATCCCATGATTGTAGCGTCCAAAATGATGATGGTTTTACATGAAAAGCTTGGGGAAATCGATGAAACACTCGTATACACATTTGGTCGAGTGAATGTCTCTCCTAATATTCATACCGTTATACCGAATCAAGTAATGTTTACGATTGATTCACGTCATCAGCGTCCAGAGGTGATGCAAAAAGTAGAAGAAGTATTAACCGGTCTACCTGCAGAAGAGACAGGTTGCCGTATTCAGCCAGTCAAGTTATGGGGGAGAGATACCGTATTTTTTGATGCGCAAATCTGCAATGAAGTGGAAAAATCGTGCCAGGGCTTCGGCTATAGTGCTCATAGAATGTTTAGTGGGGCGGGCCATGATGCACAGTATATCGCCAGCATCATCCCTTCAGCGATGATTTTTGTGCCAAGTATTCAAGGGAAAAGTCATTGCGAGGAAGAAGAAACGCCGTTTGAAGACTGTGCCAAGGGGGCAGACGTGCTACTGGAAACGGTCTTGACACTACAAACAAAGTTTAGCATGGGCGAGACCTATACATTAAATTAGTTCGACTGTAATGAAAATAACAACCATAAAAGGCATTGTAACTGCGTAATTCACAATGAAATCGATGGCAGTAACGGTGCAATCAATGCTATTCAGACTTCTATCAGTAATCGCTTCATGACAACACAACACTTTTTTACGTTCGAATGGTGAAATATTTGTATTTATTTGAATTCATTTCTAGAAAGAAATACGAACATTTTGGTAGGAGTGCCAGAGCGAAAAGCCTACCTCATCTCAACAGAATGAAGATATATGTTTGGAAATGCTCATTATGAGTAATGAAATTCGCATTTATTGCTATGAAAGTGAGTCATTTAGATATTTATTAGAAACGAAGGGTGTGGGGTAGTATGAAAAAAATTATTAAAGGTGGACTAGTTGCAACAGCTTCAGATGTGTATGAGGCAGATATTTTCATAGAAAACGGAAAAATCGTGCAAATTGGCAAAGAGTTATCAGTGGCAGGAGCAGAGATAATTGATGCTACAGGCAAGTATGTCATGCCAGGTGGAATTGATCCGCATACGCATTTAGATATGCCATTTAACAACACCGTGACGGATGATGATTGGCAGTCTGGTACGATTGCAGCGGCATTCGGTGGCACGACAACCATTTTGGACTTTTGTTTAACTGCTGGAGAAAAGAAGCTTGCTACAGCTATAGAAAAGTGGCATGAAAAAGCAAAGGGGAAATCGGCAATTGACTACGGTTTTCATTTAATGATTGGTGATTTAACACCTGAGACAGAAGCGGAGTTACCGTTATTACTAGCGCAAGAAGGCATTACGTCTGTAAAGGTATTCATGGCTTATGCCAAAGAATTTCAAGCGACAGATCGGACGTTATTTAAAGCATTTAAAATCGCGAAAGATGTAGGTGCTGTCGTGATGGTGCACTGTGAAAATGGCTCCGTTATCGATGAACTTGTTGAAGAAGCAAAACAAGCAGGTCATACAGCGCCAATCTATCATGCACTCACACGTCCGGCAGAATTAGAAGGCGAAGCGACGAAACGAGCTATTGAACTGGCTCATATTGCAGGTGCAAAACTTTACGTTGTGCATGTTACTTGCAAAGAGGCAGTAGACGAAATTATCGCAGCGCGTGAAAAAGGGTATGACGTGTATGGAGAAACATGTCCGCCTTATTTAACACTAGATCAGTCTGCGTTAGCACAGCCAGGTTTTGAGGGTGCAAAATATGTTTGGTCGCCACCACTTCGTCCAAAATATCATCAAGAGCATTTATGGAACGCACTTAAAGCGAAACAATTACAAACAATTGGTTCAGACCAGTGTTCATTTAGTTTCAACGGGAAGAAACAATTAGGCTTAAATGATTTCTCTAAAATTCCAAATGGTGGGCCGTTTATCGAAGATCGTTTCAGCATTTTATATTCAGAAGGCGTGGCAAAAGGGAAAATTTCTATCAATGAATTCGTCGATATGGTTTCGACTAGTGCTGCTAAAATCTTCGGCTTATTTCCGCAAAAAGGTACGATTGCCATCGATTCTGACGCCGATATTGTTATTTTTGATCCAGAGGCAAAGCGCGAAATTTCAGCTAAGACGCATCATATGAATGTAGACTACAACCCATATGAAGGCTGGGAAGTTACAGGTGAGCCAATCAGTGTACTAGTACGCGGGGAGTACGTCATTAAGGATAAAGAATTCGTAGGGGTATTAGGTAGTGGCCAATACTTAAAACGTGGATTACAACCGGCTACTGCAGAAATAACAGTCTAAGAACGCCACATCCTGTGGCAATTTATCTGTGCGAAAGTGAAGCGACAGCAACACACGACTGAGTGACCAACATCATGTTGGTCTAGAGCCTTCGGCGGATGGCACGGAATCGGAAAGGAGTGAATTTAGGATGTTAGCCTAAGTTCGTCGCATTCATGCGACAACGGCTAACTGATCTGCATCGTGCAGGCCTAAGCACAAAGCCGAATCCGGACGTAATTATGCCGAGGTATACTTGATTTTTTTTCGTGGATTACCGATTGTTTCTGACTGGAGAGCACTAACAATCGGGCTAGGTAAAGTGAACACATGAGGGGGATGTGGGAATGGTATCAATGACTTTGCAACTTGACCGAAATTTTGTTGAATTGACAAGCAGGATGACTAAAAATGAAGCAATAGAAGAGGCGAACCGCTGCTTATATTGTTACGATGCACCGTGTATTACAGCTTGCCCGACTAGCATTCAAATCCCAAATTTCATTAAGAAAATCGCTTCAGGTAATATGAAAGGTTCTGCTACAACGATACTGGAGGCAAATCCGATTGGTGCAAGCTGTGCAAGAGTTTGTCCGACCGAAGAGTTATGTGAAGGGGCATGTGTGTTAAATTCCTCGACAAAACCGATAAAAATAGGCCATTTACAGCGCTATGCAACGGATTGGGCGATGGAGTCGAATGTCGAGCTATTTAAGAAAGGACAAAGTAATGGACAAAAGGTAGCAGTCATTGGCGCAGGTCCTGCTGGTTTATCTGCTGCGCGCGAGCTTAGTCGTTTTGGTTATCGTGTTACCGTATATGAAGCTGAGTCAAAAGCAGGTGGCCTAGGGAACTATGGCATCGTGTCATTCCGTTTACCGAACGAGGTGGTGGATTGGGAAGTTGAACAAATTGTAAAACTTGGCGTAGACATTAAAACAAATACAACAGTAGGCATCGATATCTCGGCTGATGAAATTTTACAACAATATGACAGTGTCATTTTGGCTGTTGGTATGGGTGCCGTACCGAATGTAGGTATTGAAGGGGAAGATCTAGCTGGCGTTCATGATGCAATCGAATTTGTTAAGCAAACAAAGATTGGCCCACTTTCAACAGATTTAATTGGAAAACGAGTAGCGGTCATCGGCGCTGGAAATACAGCAATCGATGGAGCGACATGTGCTGTTCGTTTAGGTGCTGACAATGTGAAAATTCTTTATCGAAGAACACAAAAAGAAATGACGGCTTATCAATTCGAATTTGAATTTGCCAAACAGGATGGTGTGGAGTTTAAGTGGCTGACAGCACCGAAAAAAATTATTGGTAATCAGGCCGGTGAAGTAGTAGCAATAGAATGCATCAAAATGAAATTAGGTGAGGCTGGGGCTGATGGTCGTCAAAGACCAGAAGAAGTTGCAGGATCTAATTTTATGATCGAAGTGGATGCGGTCATTAAAGCGATTGGTCAGACACGCTTTGTCTCATTGATTGAAGCATTTGGGTTGAAGCATACGAACGGTGTTGTCGATATTGATGAAGCGACAATGCAAACATCGAATCACAAAGTGTTTGCATGTGGAGATGTCGTATTCGGAAATGGACAAGGTGAGGCGATGGTTGTCACAGCTGTTCAGCAAGGGAAAGACGCAGCCTATATGATACATGAACGTTTACGTAAACCTAGCGAGATTGCATAACTGCATTGGAGGAGTATTACATCGCTATAAGTGATGAGAGAGACATCATTTAGGATATTCCACAGCGGATGTTACACGTCTGCTGCATGTAGGTAACCTCCAGCGGATGGTATAGATTTTGGAAGGAGTCAATCGAGCTCACACGATTCAAAATCCGGACGTCGAATTTGCTGGAGCGATTTTAAGAGGGGGGAAGCGACGTGGCAGATTTGCGCATTGACTTAGCGGGGATAAAATCACCAAATCCATTTTGGCTAGCTTCAGCTCCGCCAACGAATTCAGGCTATCAAGTGCAGCGGGCATTTGAAGCTGGATGGGGCGGAGCTGTATGGAAAACATTAGGTGAACCAATTTTGAATGTTTCATCTCGTTTTGCAGCAGTTAGCTATAACGGACAAAGAGTAGCAGGTTTTAATAATATTGAACTGATTACAGATCGCCCTTTAGAAGTGAATCTAAAAGAAATTTATGAAACAAAAAAAAGGTTTCCCAATCATGCGATTATTGTTTCTTTGATGGTAGAGCCAAAGCAAGAAAAGTGGCATGAAATTGTAAAACGAGTAGAAGATGTGGGAGTTGATGGTCTTGAGCTTAATTTTGGTTGTCCACATGGGATGGCAGAACGAGGGATGGGTTCTGCCTCTGGTCAAGTTCCTGAATTGGTTGAAAAGCAAACGTTTTGGGTGAAAGAAGTTGCACGTACACCAGTCATTGTAAAGCTAACGCCGAATATTACTGATATTACGGTAACGGCGGAAGCGGCAACTAGAGGTGGAGCTGATGCTATCAGTATGATTAATACGATTAATAGCTTAGCCGGTGTTGACTTAGATACGTGGAATACAGTCCCACATGTTGCTGGTAAGGGGGCACATGGTGGTTATTGCGGCCCGGCCGTTAAACCCATTGCGCTAAACATGGTTGCAGAATGTGCGCGTAAACCATTCATCAATGTACCTATTTCTGGTATCGGGGGTATTTCCAATTGGCAAGATGCTGCGGAATTTATGTTGATGGGTGCAACTGGGGTTCAAGTTTGTACAGCGGCGATGCACCATGGATTTAGTATAGTAGAGGACATGATTGATGGCCTTAATAATTATTTAGATGATAAAGGGATTGCATCAGCAATGGATTTAGTTGGTCGGTCGGTACTGCGTTATGCTGACTGGGGCAATTTAGACTTAAATTACAAAATTGTTGCTGAAATTAATAATGATGTCTGCATTAATTGTAATAAGTGTCATATCGCTTGTGAAGATACATCGCATCAATGTATCGATCTGTATGCAGAGAGTGGTCGTCCGATGCTTAAGGTTCGTGAAGAAGATTGTGTTGGCTGTAATTTATGCTCAATTGTTTGCCCAGTAGATGGAGCGATTACAATGGTTGAAAGAAAATCAGCTATTGCGCCAATGACTTGGAATGAACGCCAATCGCTTATCGGTAGTCTATCTCGATAATTACGCAATTGTTAGAATGATTTACTGAAATTCCACCTTCATTCGTAGCTAGTTTAGCAATAGCTGAATGAAGTGAAAGCCTCATGTAGTTGTCACGGAAATTGATGAAAAAGGAGCGAAATGTATGGAGAAAGACGGGAATTATTTGAAATCCCCTGATTTACTTCCAGTGACACATCAACAAAGAAATATTGGCGCATTTGGTTTTGCGGTAATTTGGATAGGTATGGCGATTGTCTTAGCTGCTTTTGCAATAGGTGGATCGGCCATTATGAGTTTACCAATGCCAATGGTTATTTTAGCGACATTAATTGGCTCATGTTTAATCGGCGTGTTTATGACGTTAATTGGTGATATCGGCATTGAGCATGGCTTATCATTTCCGGTATATATGCGCGCGCCCTTCGGTACATTTGGCACGCATATACCTTCGCTAGTTCGTGGCGTGACAGCGGCATGTTGGTTTGGCATCAACACCTATTTCGGTGCAATGGCAATTAATGGGATTTTGAATTTAATGTTTGGATATAACAATTGGTTTGTATGCTTCCTCGTTTTTGCGGCGTTACAGTTATTCAATACATCGCTTGGCATTAAATCCATCGAGCGATTTGCAGATTTAGCAGCACCTATTATTATTTTAATTTCGTGTTGGATGTATATTACGCTGGCAGACAATGCAACTGCCCAAGGAAAAGATGTCTGGACTTGGGTGGAAGCACCAGCAACGGGGATGGCCGCCTTTACAGCATTTATGGTGGTGATTATGGCGAACATGGGATTCTGGGCAACATTGGCAGCCGACATGCCATCGCTATCCCGTTTCTTTAAAGCACCAAAAAACGAACGAAACTGGTTTAAACGTAATAAAACACAGTTAGTTGGTTCACTGATTGTCATGCCTATTACCAATACTTTTATGATTGTAATTGGTGCAGTTTGTTATATGGCTGTTTCATCTGCTGATCCAATAAACGCACTGCAACAAAGTGCAAGCGGTATTGTCTTAGGCATCCTATTGCTTATGATTGTATTAGCACAATGGTCTACCAATACGTCAGCCAATGTTATTCCTGCGGCGACGATTTTCTCGAATATTGGTGGTCCAAAAGTGCCGTTTTGGGTTGGTGTAGTGATAGCTGGGGTAATTGGGATTCTAGCACAGCCATGGAGTTTATTTGACGTGTTAGTAAATGCATTATTAATTATTGGCGGCATTTTAACTGCAATTGTTGGTATTTTATTTGCCGATTATTATTTAATTCGTAAACGTCGCGTAAACGTCAAAGAACTTTACGAGTTAGATGGTCAATTTAAGTATTTTAAAGGCTTTAACTTTGCAGGTTTAATCGCTTGGATCATTGGTGGGGCCATAGCAAATATGTTTCCGACCTATTCATCATTAATTGGTTTCTTCGTGGGGGCACTTCTTTATTATGTGTTAGCGAAATATTGGTGGTTCAAAAAGTACCCACAAGCTGAACTAGAAGATCCTAGTGATGCCAAGTATTTAGGGATTACAGCTGGTCATAATTTGGATGAGATCTTCGGTCAAGAACCAGTCCCTATGCCACCAGTTATACCAGATGAGGTGGACCCAGTAGATTCAGTTGATCCAGTACTCGAAATAAAAGGAGCAGAATAAACTGACTATAGGTGGGTTTCCGCTGAAGTGAAATCCGGCCCGTTAAAGTTGAACAAAGTGAGGTGATTGCATGTCAGATTACTTACAAAGTACAGAGGAAATAAAAAAAGTGGACCATTTTTTGGACAGTGGTTATAAAATTCAATATGTCTATGAGAACTTAAGTGGTATGTTTGTTGAATTTGGACGTCAGGACGAAGTAGTTCTTCTACAGATTCTCACAGCAGATGCGCGTAAGTATTTCGCAGCAAAACTTCAAGAACAAACGTTATTGCAATGAGGCACAAATTTTATCCCGCGTTAACGGTCATTAAGGCGATCAACTGACCGTTAACGCGGGATTGGTTCGGGGCAACAGATGTTTTATGTGCGAAAGCGAAGCGGCAGCGACAGGATGTTGGTCACACAGGATGTGAAGGTTTTAGCTTGTGTTCCTCTATTTATTGTGGGGGATGAAGAAAACCCCCACGAATTGAAGTTTCACTTTATATGTAGTGGGTATCACTCTATTCCATCGCTCTCTTGAGATAATGGAATAGAGTTTTTCAATTGTTTAATAGCTGTAAAGGGCTATTAAACAATTGAACTTTTAATGCAGTAAAATGAGTTACATAATAAATACTGCGTTCCTTGTCCAAATAGAAATGAACGAAATGCGAAAAGCTGTAAGAGTTGCGACATTTTCATTTGGTTTAATGAAATCGGTAAAAGTTTGTTAAACCTGAACACCTGTAAAATGTGCAAGAGCCTCGCAAGAAAAATAAGAATGAAATTTGAGAAGTATGTAAAAGTGTACACAGTATGATTTTAACCATAGATCGATACTTGGATTTACAAGAAACGGGCTTGGAAAACTATCACATATATGAAATCAAGGTTAATAAAAAAACCGACCCTTAATAGTCGGTAATGGCTTCGTCAATATTGGTTTATAAAGAATAAATACCAAACTGCGTGATTAACCCTTCCACAAAAACAAAATCATTCCTTGGAACCAATTATTTAGATAACTAATAAAAAATTTATCCTAAAACTTTTGACTTTATAGCATCGGTGTCAAAACCAGATTCTTTAAGTTTTTGGATACCATCAGCTTCTATTAAATCTTTTAGCTCAGTCAATACTGGGTCAAAGTCAGTATGTTTTCCCAACATGTAAGTCATTTCATGTTCTATCGGTAACCATGTATCTATATCCGCTTCATTATGTTGAATTTGCGCTTCTAATTTATCTAAGGCATTCGCAACTTTAGCTTCGTAAGTGTTTTTTTGTTCGAATTCAAACCAATAATCATAAAACAACTGACCGCTCTTTCCTCCTAACAAATCACGGATTCTTTCAATTGCAATAATTTCATTCTTTACTTTCATTTCTTTGGCTTCTGAATTATTCATTGTTTCAAAAGCCGGAATATCAGTTGCATATGCTTCTACTAAGTCATGGATAATAATCATTTTGAGAAGTTTTTCACTATCTACTTTTAATGGAAGAGACGATTCTATTGCCATTGCCATTAAGGCAACACGCCATGTATGTTCTGCAACACTTTCTCGGCGACCATCTGACAACCAGCTATGTCGTAATTCCATTTTTAGTTTTTCTCCCAGTTTAATCAGTTCTAAAACACTTTTTAGATGTTGCATAGTTTAATGCTCCTCTACATTTTTGTATTTTTAAAATAACTCCATTAATGAAGACTAATTAATTTTATTACTTTTACCAATATTTATAAATATTCATTTCGAAATACAGTCCTATTAATTACTAATAAATACATTATTGGATATTAATGTTTACAATGGCAAAAACGCTTCGGATTGATATTTTCGAGAGAATTACTATGGTATTAGTTAATAATTCAAAAAGAGACAAGGGAAGGTTCGTTACTTTATCTGATTCAACTACTGCTAAATCATTAGAACGCTTCAAAAATATTATTCAATCGACTCACTGTATCTAGAAATGCCCAGCTAATCTCATCGATTCCCCAACCGACAATTTCAACCTCTAATAGTTCGTCATGTACATCGACTCCAGTTGTTAACACAAGTACCTCTTCTGGAATATCACAGTTAAAACGTTCTCTACGTGCAATCATTTTCGCATGGTCTTGCCCATTGGTCTTTTCTTCCCACGATTCCCACGGAGAAGTTAATGCATTCATGTGAAAACCTCGTTTAGTAGCATTTGGTTTACGTGCTATCCATAAAATTCTATCTTAAAATATGTAAGATTATTATGCATTTTTGACTTCAGTGTCAATTGTTTTTGCAAATTCGTAGTGATATTAGGTGAATTTTAAGAACTTTTTAAATCAAATGAACAATTAAAGAATTTGCGTAATCCGGAATATTATTCTTAATTTTATCAATATTCTGAAATAATTTCATGGAGTATCTTTTAAACTTCAATGCCAGTGCAAATCATTGCAAACATAATGTTTTTCCTAAAAATACAATTGTGTTTTTGTGAAGAATTTATTATTATTAGTAAAGTAAATTAAATGTGGAACAACAAGAAGGAAAGAGGCGTAATTTAAGTGGCAAATAAAGAATTAAAAAGAGGCTTAGAGGCGCGTCATATTCAAATGATTGCTCTCGGTGGCACGATTGGTGTAGGTCTATTTATGGGCTCTGCCAGTGCCATTCAGTGGACAGGACCGTCTGTGCTACTTGCTTATGCTATATCGGGGATTTTTATATTTTTCATCATGCGTGCAATGGGTGAGATGCTCTATATGGAACCGAGCACAGGCTCATTTGCAACATTTGGTTATAAGTATATTCATCCATTAGCGGGCTATTTAACGGCGTGGAGTAACTGGTTTCAGTGGATTATCGTTGGGATGTCCGAAATCATTGCAGTAGGAACTTATATGCAGTATTGGTATCCAGATTTACCAGCGTGGATTCCTGGCTTAATCGCGATGGTGATTCTAGGTGTTGCGAACTTTATCTCAGTGAAATCGTTCGGTGAATTTGAATTCTGGTTTGCGATGATTAAAATTGTCACGATAATTCTCATGATTATCGCAGGCTTTGGACTAATCTTCTTTGGTATTGGTAATGGTGGTATCGCAATAGGGTTATCGAATCTTTGGGAACATGGCGGCTTCTTTACGGGTGGCTGGACTGGCTTCTTCTTTGCGTTATCATTGGTTGTAGCAGCTTACCAAGGGGTTGAACTAATCGGGATAACAGCGGGAGAAGCAAAAAATCCGCAAAAAACAATTACCAATGCGATTCAAAGTGTTATTTGGCGTATTTTAATATTCTATATTGGTGCAATTTTTGTCATTATAACTGTTTACCCGTGGGATCAATTAGGTACAATTGGCAGCCCGTTTGTAGCAACCTTTGCAAAGGTTGGGATTACTGCGGCAGCAGGGATTATTAATTTCGTTGTCATCACAGCGGCAATGTCTGGCTGTAATAGCGGAATTTATAGCGCAGGACGTATGCTGTATACCCTTGCGATGAATGGCCAAGCGCCAAAATTCTTTGCGAAGCTTTCTAGTAACGGCGTGCCGTTATTTGGGACAGCGGGTGTACTTATTGGATTAGTCATTGGCGTTGTCCTTAGTTATATTGCACCTGAAAATTTATTTGTCTATGTATACAGTGCAAGTGTGCTACCTGGGATGGTGCCATGGTTTATTATTTTGATTAGTCAAATTCGCTTTAGAAAAGTAAAAGATGGACAAATGGCAAAACATCCATTTAAAATGCCGTTTGCGCCAGTTACCAACTATGTAACAATTGCTTTTTTAGTGATGGTACTTATCGGTATGTGGATTAATGACGATACACGTGTATCATTAATCGTAGGGATTGTGTTCCTTGTCCTTGTTACAATGAGCTACTATGTTTTCGGTATCGGCAAACGTCGTCCAGTTGAAATGGATGATCACCATTAAAAATGAATGACTAGAGGCTGGGACAAAAGAGAAAAAGTGTTAGATTGACTGCTGTCGATCTAACACTTTTTTGCTGTAAGCGTTGATGTCCGCTACGGCGGACGCTTTCCGGGGGCATGGCCTGAACCTGTAGTCTCAGGCGTCACGCTAATCCCCCAGGAGTCGACGCCTTCGCTACCATAACTAGTACTCTCTTCTGAATTTTATTTATTCCAAAAGGAAGAACGTCTAAATTTTTCTTCTTTTTTTAGATAGCAAAAATTTAATAACGACTTTGCTCCTCTTTCTTAAAATTTAAAGTTATGTCCCAGCATCTTATTTTCGTTATGTTGTATTTCACTATTTTGCTATTATTCAAAAAATGTTCTTACATAATCGATCAAAAACAGGACAAACTACTTAAAAAATATGAAATGCACGAGGTTTGAGAATATAGTAAATACCTGGCAGCTCTACGCTATAAAGGGGTTGAAATGAAATGAATGACAAAACACAACAGGTCATTGATTTGTTAAAGAAACAAATGCACGGAATAGATGATGTCATATTTAAAAAAGTCTACACGGATGAGGGAAATGTTACGGTAATATATATTTCCTCACTTGTAGAGAAAATGACCGTCCAATCAATGATATTCATACCACTAGCCAATCATGTTAGTCAAATTCTTCGTGTAGCGGAATCAAATGACATCAATAATATGGAGACAATTTTACAAAAATTGAATGGTGGTCAAACCCTGTTATTCTTTCATCAAATCAATCAACTACGAACAATTGACACCTATAGTGCCCCGACGCGCTCAATCACAAATACAGAAACAGAATCGACGGTTATTGGACCACAGGACGCTTTTACAGAATCATTAGAGACGAATATTTCCTTAGTGAAAAGACGTATTCAAAACCCGATGTTGAAAAATGAAATAAGAACTGTAGGAACCGAGACAAGTATTAAAATATCTATTATGTATATGGATAATATTGTGAATAAGGAGAATTTAGAGAACCTAAGAGAACGCATTGATAAAATAGACTATACTTTTTTTACGGATATTTCTGAGTTGAAGCAATTAATTGAAGATAATCCATTATCGCCATTTCCTCAGTATTATATGAGTGTACGACCAGATAGTGTCAGTCAATATCTCATTGATGGAAGAATTGTCATATTTATGGACAATAGTCAGGCAGCGGTCGTTTGTCCAACTTCCTTTTTCGAAATGTTCATTTCCATCGAAGATTATTATAACCGTTGGTCAACAGCATCTTTGCTTCGAATGCTTCGATTTTTTGGGTTTTTCCTGACGATTATGATCACCCCGATGTATATCTCTGCTTTAACATTTCATCCAGAGATTTTGCCATATGAGCTGTTATTAAATCTGCAAGAGTCAAGAAGTAAGGTACCATTTCCACCACTCATTGAAGTGTTGTTTATCGAGCTCATCATCGAAGTGTTACGGGAAGCCGGGTCACGAATGCCTGCAAAAGTCGGTCAAACGATTGGTATCGTAGGTGGTATTGTAATTGGTACGGCAGCAGTAGAAGCAGGCCTGTTAAGTAATATACTCATTGTGTTAGTCGCAACTTCAGCCTTACTGTCCTTCCTGCCACCTATTTTTTTAATGAGTAATACGAGTAGGTTTGTGCGTTATATTTTTATCATATCTGCCGGTTTTTTTGGATTGTTTGGACAAATGTTAGCGTTTGCCTGGTTAATACACCATTTACTAAGTTTGAAATCTTTAGGTACACCTTATATGACGCCCATTATACCTCGTAAAGCTAAAGATTTATTGGATAGTGTAGTCAGGTTTCCAACTAAATACTTAACGGCAAAAAAGGGAATATCAAGAGCTCAAAAAAAATAGAGGGTGTTATCGGAATTGAGGTGGTTAAAGTTGAGTACAAACAATCAAAAGGTCTTAAATGGCTATCATGTGGTCTTTTTAGTACAAAGCGTAATGATTGGTACGGGTATTCTATCACTACCTCAAAAAGTTAGTTCTTTAGGTTATAGTCAGGCGTTTATGCCACTGTTGTTTGGTGTCATTGCAAGCTTAACACTTTGGCCAATGATTTGGATTAATGGCAAGTATCCAAATGCAAATTTATTCCGGATCAATGAAATCTTGTTAGGTAAATGGCTAGGAAAAATCATTAATTTTTTCTTTGTCCTTCAATTTATTGTTTTTTGTGCAGGGATTATTAGTAATTACATGCACCTTATTCAAAGTACGGCTCTTCAGGAGCAGACAATTACCTTACCTGTGTTTTGTTTTCTGTTATTACTTGTTTACATTGTAAGTGGCGATATTAAATCCATCGCAAGATTTTGCATGCTGACTATCTTTATTATGATAGGTATGGTGTTTTTCACGAGTTGGGCATTTGAAAAGGGGGAGATGAGTCACTTTCTCCCTTTATTCAATTTCACAGGTGCAGAATTTTATGATGCCATGAAGAGAGGGTATCTATCCATTCTAGGGTATGAATTAATCATGTTTTACTATCCGTATATAGTCCAACAAAAAAAAGCTTTTAAACATTCGTTAATAGGTATATGGATAAGCATTCTATTTTGTTTTATCACAACTGCCATTAGTGTGATGTACTACTCGGAATGGCAACTGAAAAATATAGAATTTTCGGTGTTAAACCTCTTTAAAGCAGGCGAATTTTCATTTGTTGAAAGAATTGATATTATTGGGATCACGCTATGGGTATTTTTAATATTATCAACGGTCGCTACCTATCTATGGTGTGCGAAAAAGGGCGTAGATTCTCTAATATCGAAAAACAGTAAAGTGTATTTATATATATTGGCGATTATCATTTTCTTTGTTGTGAAGATGCCATTTTCACGGAATTTTCAAGATAAATTATTCATCGGAAGTAACTATGTTGCGTATATGATGATTATTTGGCCGATCTTTTTAAGTATTGTTTATTTACTTCGAAAAAAGAAGCAGGTGCAGTCATGAGTAGAAAAATTCTTTGCCTAACTTCTTTTGTTCTCCTTCTTCTTTTGCTAGGTTGTGGAGAAAAAGAACTAAAAGTTCCATTGGAAGATGTAGGAATGGTGGGTATTATGGCTTTTGACTACATTGATGCTGATAAAATGCAATTAACTGTTGCGATACCACAATATTCTCCGCAAGCAGAGCAAAATACACAAATTTTCTCTGTTGCGACAGACCTTGTTTCTAATGGGATTGTCGAAATCGAAAAATTATCTGATAAAAAAATCGTTTTCAATCAGTTGCGCGTTGTTCTGATAAATGAAGAGTTAGCACGAAACGGGGATGTTCGAAAAGTGATTCAGCATTTATACAGAAATGCTGAAGTCGGTAACAAGGTGCTCATTGCGATTGTCAAGGAACGAGGAGAAGAGATGTTGAGGTATAAATACCCAGACAAACCCAATATCAATTTTTATTTAAATGACTTATTGCAACCAAGCATTAACACCGCGTTTAACCCAAATACAAATATCCATGATTTTATGTATGAGATTACAAATCCAGTAATGGACCCAATTCTCCCGTTTATTGATAAAAATAATGATAAGATTGAAATTAAAGGAGTAGTGGTGTTTAAAGGAAATAATATGTTTGAAACCATAAAGCCAGAAGAGGCTTTGTTGATTCAGGCAATCAAAGGTAGAAAAAATCTAGCCCCTTTGGATATAAATATGAATCAAGGGCATGGTAAAGAAAGATTGATGCTCGACTTAATTGAAAACAGTGTGAAAATAAAGAGCAATAAGAGTATGGAATCGCCAAAACTCACGATTAAGCTAAAGATTAAAGGGACGCTAAGCGAGTACAAAGGTGAACGAGAAGCCGAGTTAATTACTGCGAATAGTTTAGCGGTTTTAGAGGACGATGTAAATAAAGAACTTGAAGAGGATATTAAAAAGTTTTTTGATAAGCTGAATGACATGAAAGTGGACCCAAGTGGATTAAGTGAATATTTCAGAATGTACTATCATGGAAAATGGAAGAAAGAAATGACAAGAGAAATTATTAGTAAATTAGAGGTAGATGTTGAAGTGAAAACGTCTATTATTAGTACAGGCACTTTAAAATAAAGTGAAGCTCCAATCAGTGGGGGTTTTCTTCATCCTCCACAATAAATAGAGGAACACAAGCTAAAACCTTCACATCCTGTGAAAAAGCTTGTGTGACCAACATCCTGTCGCTGCCGCTTCGCTTTCGCACATAAAACATCTGTTGCCCCGAACCAATCGGAATTTTACGGACAGTTGATCGCCCTCACAGTTGACTCTCAATCATCTTTCCACTTGAGGTGGCGTCTTGTACCTGACGCTTCGCTTTCGGAACAGATAAATTACTGATCGTTAATGCGGGATATATGGATTAAAAAACTACCGATTTTAAAAAGGACACTCTATTAAAAAGTGAACAGTTTGGTCTGCGTTCGATAAGGTAATGGACTCAGGCCTCTTTATCCCTGTTAGTTACAGCATCGTTAACCAATACATATGGAGGGCGAATATGCCTAAGTAAATGATTAATAACCCTATCAAGCAGATGGAGAAAAGTTTTTGGAACCGTTCGCTGCTCTTGTGATAAATTAAATAGGAAAGAGCAGAAAGGAAATATGACAGCATCATTTTCATCACTAAAAACAAGATTGGACTCGTCATCCATAAGAAATCCATCATAGGGTTTAATTCTTCAATAATATGTAGCATGAGCCCGTAATGCGTGGCAAAACCATCAAAAATATTCAATATAGCTATGAGCAGGCTAAGGTAAATGATAGCAGGCTTTTGGATAAGAATCACCCCTGTGCAATAGAAGTGTTATCTAGGATAGCCATTATTGGCGGTATTCAACAGTAAATGAAAGTTTTTATAATTACGAAAAGTAGGATGTGTTGAAAATCAAATAGTCCATAAAGTAGAAGGAAAGGCAATTTATCACTCTTGGAATTCGTGATAAATTGCCTTTTTGATGTGCTATGGGTGAGGTTCCAAAGCTTATGAGTGAATTTTTAGTTCCCCGTGCTTTTTCGCATAATAAAGCTCAGATGTCTACCTGCTTGTTTGTCTTGGCGATAGGAAAAGCCTTCCGTACTAAGATACGTACAGGTTGGATCAATCGTAATATGTTCTGACGGTATACCAGCAAGTTCACATTGCTTTTTCACCGTTTGCTGATTATCGATATGATATTTATTGGTTTCTGCATTGTAATACATAAATTCATGGGCGTAGCCTAGGTTCTTAAATTTTTCGTAAACATCCACATCCACCTCAAATTTTTGCTGGCTGAGTGCCATACCAATTTGTACGTGAAAATCTTGAGGACGACATTGCTCATGGTGTATTAAATGCTGGAAGAGTTGTAATGTCACTTCCTTGACCGTGCCTTGCCAACCAGAATGAATCACTCCGACAAGGCCAGTAACCTCATTATAAAAAATCACAGGTACACAATCGGCCGTAAAACTGCATAGCAACAAATCTGGTTCAAATGTATAAAGAGCATCGGTATTGGCTATGGCCGTATCTTTTTGTACAGCTCCTCGACCAATATCAGCAGCTGTTACCCGATGAAAATTAGCGCTGTGCGTTTGCTGGGTACAGATAAAATCATTCACGTCACATTGTAGCGTAGTTGCTAATTTCTTCCGGTTCTGCAGCACATCATCCGTATTAATGCAGACATGTAGTGCCATATTGTTATGTTCAAGTTCTGTAGTATCCTTTAAGGTTGTTCCTGCTATGAATTTTTCATTGTTGACATAAATTTTTGCTTTCATATCATCACCTCATCTTACTATATATGATTGAATTGCCAATGTATAGCTAATGCTATGTATCATTTTTTCTGGCGATTTGCATATTACGAAAAGCAAAAACGCGGGTATGCCTTAGCTTTTATTCTGACCTAACATCGAACTCCTTTTACCAGACATATTTGATAAATTTCTGGTCATATAGTATCGGAGAAGACATTGTTTTTTTCCGTTATCCATGTAAAAAAGGAGTGTGTTTATGAATCAGGTTAATTTTCTATTGATTTGTCAATTGGGCATGGGACTTTTTTGGATTATTACATACATACTCATTATAAAGCGCGGATTTCAAGACAAGAAATACGGAATGCCGATGGTAGCCATTTGTGCTAATATATCTTGGGAATTCATCTTCACCTTTATATATCCGCAGAATGACTTACAAAAAATCATTACGTTGCTTTGGTTTTTACTCGATATCGTTATTTTGCTACAGTATTTAAGATATGGTCGTCAGGAATATAAAAAAATCATGTCTACTAAATCTTTTTATGGATCCTTCCTCATAACGCTGGGGGTAAGTTTTCTCATTATCCTAGCAATAACACAGGAGCTGAATGATATTGAAGGCAAATATACTGCATTTTCTCAAAATCTAATGATGTCAGGACTGTTTATTTCTTTATTGTTATGGAGAGGCAATGCGGGTGGTCAATCGATGTCTATTGCAGTTTGTAAAATGATTGGTACTTTGTTTGCTTCTGTCGCGTTCTATATTTATTTTAGAACACCGTTGATAACAATTATCTCAATCGCCACATTCATTTATGATTGGCTGTACATTGTATTGCTCTACAGGGTTTATAGCAGAAAAATAAATTTTAGAAGAACGTAAGTAATCTATAGAGGGATGGTATTGCGCTATAAGCGTGATAGGACCATCTCTTTTTTTTGTAGGTATTTTGAATTGTTAAAATCATAAAGGCTTGTACATCTAAATAAGTGGAAATCAAGTATGTCTTATGGAAATCTAAGTATACTATTTGCATGACCGCAAAATTTTATGACTAAAATAGTTTTTTTACGTAACGTTCGTAGACTGCCTACGTCTAATCTCATTGTAAACTCAACTAGAAGGAGCGAATCAAATGAAAAAAACAATGATGCTACTGTTAACAATCGTGTTAGCGATGGTGATTTCAGCTTGTGCTGGAGATAAATCTTCTACAATAGAAGTAAAACAGTCTGCGAAAGAAATGGCAGATCAAATGGTGGAAAAAGTAGAGCAACCAGCTCAAATGGAACTATCAGCAGAGGAATTTCGGAACCTTTACAATATTGATCCTGACAAACTTGAGGATTATTCTGTTCGTGTGCCAATGATGAACGTAAAAACAAACGAAATTGCCATTTTAAAAGTGAAGGATGCGAAAGATGTCGCGGAGGTTGAAGCGGCAGCAAAACAACGTGCAGAAAATGTAATGAAGCAATTTGAGCAATATCTTCCTGACCAATACGAAAATGCCAAAAATTATAAACTGATAACAAAAGGAAATTATGTATTATTGGTTATTTCTGATAGCGCAGATGAGCTAATTAAAGTTTACGATAGCTTTTTCGAACAAAAATAGAAAACCATGGTATTTAGTAGCCTTCTTTTCCTATTCGTATTTTTGCCGGCAGTGCTAACACTTTACTATTGTTCGCCAAGAACGATTCGCAATCTCATTTTATTTATCATGAGCCTTATTTTTTATGCCTGGGGCGAACCTGTTTATATCGTCATTATGCTCATATCGACACTGACGGATTATTGTTTTGGTTTGCTACTCGATAAACCTACTATGAATTCGGTAAAAAGAAAGAGCATTGTTGTTTGTTCGATAATCGTGAATCTCATGCTGTTATCTTATTTTAAATATGCTGATTTTCTAATTCATAATGTCAATGCGTTTCTCGGTATGAATATCCCTCTAACGGAACTTCCTTTGCCCATCGGCATATCCTTTTACACGTTCCAATCGATGTCTTACATCATCGACGTTTATAGAGGGACGGCTAAAGCACAGCGAAAGTGGATTGACTTTGGAACATATATCGCGCTGTTTCCACAATTAGTGGCAGGACCAATCGTGAAATATAACACCATTGCACAGCAGCTACAACAGCGTTCGGTAACTATCGAGATGTTTGCCGCAGGGATTCGAAGATTTACGATTGGCTTGGCGAAAAAAGTGCTACTAGCAAACAATATCGGCTTGCTGTGGGACACAATATCAAGTACTAATCCAGCGTCGATGCCTGTGTTAACGGCATGGCTTGGTATTATTGCATTTGCTTTCCAAATTTACTTTGATTTTAGTGGTTATTCTGATATGGCTATTGGGCTCGGTTTGATGTTTGGCTTTCGTTTTAACGAGAATTTTAACAAGCCGTACATCGCGCAGAGCATTACTGATTTTTGGAGAAGATGGCATATCTCACTCGGCAGTTGGTTTCGAGAATATGTCTATATTCCCCTTGGTGGTAATCGCCGAGGGTTAGCCATTCAAATGCGTAATATCCTAATCGTGTGGTTGCTTACGGGATTTTGGCATGGCGCAAATTGGAATTTTATAGGGTGGGGATTGTATTTCGGTATCATTCTCATTTTTGAAAAATGGTGGGGATTAACATACCTCTTTCGCTGTCCACGCTGGGTCAGACACCTGTATGCAATCATTCTCATTCTAATTGGGTGGGTGCTGTTTGCATTTGACCAGCCTTCTTTAATTGTTGGTTATTTGGCTGCCATGTGGGGATTTAATGGTCAGGCACTTTGGGATAATGATACCGTGTACTTCTTTTATACAAATGCGGTGCTACTGTTAGTTTTAATCATCGCTTCACTACCTTTAAAGGACAGGTTAAGTACCAAGGATATGTCGATACTTCATATTATTTGGTATGGCTTTCTGTACGTCCTTTCTGTCGCCTATTTAGTAGATGCCACTTTTAATCCATTTTTATATTTTCGTTTTTAGGGAGGGAAATCTAATTTGAAGCAAAAAGCAGAGCGATTATTCGTATATGGATTTGTCGGTACAATGTTGCTAATCGTTCTACTGCTTGTTCTGTTGCCTCATCAACGTTTCTCTGAACTGGAAAATAGATATTTACAAGCTGCTCCACATTTATCCTGGGAAAGTTTACGATCGAAGAAATATGCCGAAGAAGTGGAGAATTTCATAACGGATCATTTTCCATTTCGGGACAAGTGGTTATGGGTAAAGTCAACTTCGGAAAAGGTTCGCTTGCAGCAGGAGAATAACGGTATTTATAAAGGGAAAGATGGCTATTTATTTGAAAAGTTTATAGAACCAGATTATACAAAGGTTCAGCAATATATAGAGTCGGTCAACCAGTTTTCTAGTAATCATCCTGATGTAAATGTAACGTTTATGCTTGCACCGACATCAATTGGTTTGTATCCTGAGCAATTACCTTGGAAAGCTCCAGCTTACTCCGTGAAGCAGGTCAATCAATTTATCAGCGATCATATGCAACAAGAGACTACGTTTATAAATGGTTTTGATTTTTTAGAACCGCATACGACAGAAGCCATTTACTATCGGACTGATCATCATTGGTCAACATATGGAGCCTATTTAGCCTATGTTGCTTATGCGGAGTGCAAAGGGTGGCGTGCGTTTCCTCAGAACGAATTTGTAATTGAAACAGTCAGCGATTCCTTTCTGGGGAGCTACCATACAAGAAGTCAGTTTACTGGTGTAAGGCCGGATACGATTCAAGTTTACATACCTCGTGTGGACGTAACGACAGAGATGTATATTGCCGATTCTGATCAAAAAATGACAACAATGTATGATAAAAGTTTTCTTACTAAGAAGGATCAGTATTCTTATTTCTTAGGAGGCGTTCATGCGCTGATGAAGCTTACAACAGAGCTTGCCCCACAGCAGATTGAACAAGATAAGCTGTTAATCATTAAAGACTCTTATGCGCATAATGTCATCCCATTCCTGACAAATCATGTCTCCGAAATTCATGTCATCGATCTTCGTTATTATAACGGCAGTATTGCAAAATATATGACCGAACATGGCATTGAAGATGTACTATTGTTATTTAACACAGCTACCTTAGTTGAAGACGCGGCGCTTATGAAACTAAATAAGTAGTGGTCAGATAGGGGTATTGAAGATGACTCTTCTTTGAATGATGACATTACATTAAGGATATGCAAAATCACTCTTTCACTAATGGAGAGTGATTTTTTCTATTTATTGGAATATTTATAGCTTGAAAAATAGCATTTTGCGAAAAAAACTAATAGTAATTTATTCCTGTTACAAATATATTGCGAAATTATTACTAAACTCATAGGTGTGAAACGCGCTATGAAAGGCATCTTGAACCAAACCGCACGTCTTGTCATACAATTGTAAAAATCCTTCCAAATATTTAATGATGAATTATAAGCTGAAACTATTTACCATGAAAATAGAGCAAACAGGAAGGAATGATTCGATGTTTAAAAAAGTAAAAAAAGTGGCGATGGCCTCAGTATTATCAGTATCTTTATTAGTACCAATTAGCGCAATGGCAGCAGGTTCATATACAGTAGTAGCAGGTGATTCACTTTGGAAAATTGCCGTGAAATCACAAACGGGTGTGCAGGAGTTAATTGCTGCAAATCCACAACTAGCTAATCCAAATCAAATTATGCCAGGACAAAAAATTAATATTCCTACAAAAGAACAAGCAACGGTAGAACAAGAAGTTGTGAAACTTGTCAATGTTGAACGAGCAAAAGCAGGTCTACCAGCCTTAAAAGAAGATTGGGAGCTTTCAAGAGTAGCCAAATACAAATCTCAAGATATGCATGACAAAAAATATTTCAGTCATACAAGCCCAACATACGGCTCACCATTTGCAATGATGAAGAGCTATGGCATTACGTATAAATCAGCCGGAGAAAATATCGCAATGGGTCAACGCTCAGCAGCAGAAGTTGTAAAGGCATGGATGAATAGCGAAGGACATCGAGCGAATATTATGAGTAAAAACTTTACACATATCGGTGTAGGGTATGTAGCAGAAGGCAACTACTGGACACAAATGTTTGTACAAAAATAATAAAAAAGGCTGTCCCCGCATCAGTAAATACTGATATGGGAACAGCCTTTTTTGAATTTTATATAAGCTATCAGCGCAAACCGAGAGTCTATCAGCGATAACGATGGTGCTATCAGCGCAAACCGAGAGTCTATCAGCGATAACGACGGTTCTATCAGCGTTGTCATCTATCTCCATGCCATTTATTGTTTCTTAAGAAGAATCGCTTTAGTCCTTGAATTGACACCTAGTTTACTATAAATCGTTGATAAGTAAACACGGACTGTCCCTTCCGATAGATTAAGCTTTTCAGCGATTTCACGATTCGTTACGCCATCCGCTAATAAATTAAACACCTCTTGTTCACGTGGTGTCAGTAAATTGTCCCATTCATTATTTCTAGCGTCCTCTATTTGAAGATGTTGCAAATAATGAAGCGAAATAGGAGGCCATTTAGACGTATGACTATCTTGTGAAAGTTTAAAATAGCTGTCTAAAAGAGGCTGTATTTCTTTTTCGTCTAAAAAAGTGCGAATATAGTAATAGGGTGCTCCTTGAGTCAATGCTTCATGTAAAATATCTAATGCCGAATCAGTCTTACCAAGTTTTAGATGACAAATTGCCTCCAGCACAGTTGCTTCAATTATAGTGGCAATTTGTGTATCCTGTTGTGCCTTTGTTTTCACTTGGATAACAACCGTTAAGGCATCTTCATGTTGTTCTTTCAATAGCAATAATCGAGCGTAGACAAGCATCCAAAATGGCTGTTTTGTTTTCGTTGCTCGTAACTCCATTTCAGCATTCAAGGGATCACCTGCTAAAACATAACAATAGGCCTGCATAATACGAAGGGTCATCAGCCAATGTTTTTCCTTGACCATATCCTTTACTTGCGTAAGCATGGCCTGTGCAGAAATCAATTGCTTTTCGGATATATAAATTTTCGCCTTTAATAAATACATAGGAATAAATAAGCCGGGGTCTTTGAGCTGATGTCCATATTCGATAGCGATTTCAAGCTCTTTTTTTGCGTAGTCCATTAAGTTTCGCTCATATAAAGATTCCGCCGAAGTTCCATAGCTAAACGCTTTAACATTTGTTGTTTGATAAGCTGTATCACGAATAAGGTCTGCAATCGCCTTCCCATCCTCCATTGTTGGTAGTCTTCCTTTTGAGCCAGTACTTGTCCGCAATAGTTTATATTCGAAAATATTATATTGCATCGGTACTTGATCCCAACGAGAGGGTACTGCTTCTCTGGCAAGTTGTTTTTGAATAATATCTTTGGCTATTTGTAAATCTCCACCTGTAGTGATGATGGCATAAGCCTTTACCGTTTCATAAATATAGGCCATTGCCTTATTTTCTTTCTGATCCATCCATCGCTCGGTGTGTTGGCGTATTTCAAGTTCCTCCATAAACGAGGAAGCTTCTGTTATTTCCAATGTAGAAAGAGCAGTAATTAACCCCATGACAAGCATTTCGCAGGGAACCGTATAGTGATGATTTCGTAACTGATGTAGCCAACGCATAAAGGTAGCGGTTTGGCCAGATAAATAAAGCTCAACTAAATGTTCTGTTATCCATAAATCTGCTTGTTCGAAAAGATGATGATGAAGTGCGAGTTCAATGGCAGAGATGAAATCCCCATGATCATGCAAGAGCGTAGCCGTTTCCTGTGCAAATGCCGTTACCTGTTGTAGTGAAAACCTTCTTTTAAATTCGCCTTGTAAAGCTTCCACGAACAAATGGTGGTAGCGAAAAACAGGTCTTGTTGACTGTAACCGCACGATGAAAAGCCCCTTCTCCTCTAAGTCTTCAAGCAATTCGAGGCTATCTGTTCGCTGTGTAAGGCTATTACAGACAGCTGGATCGAGCACATTTAACACCGATGTCCGTATGAGAAAATCTTGTGTTTTTGGTGGGAGCGTCGCGATAATTTCCTGTAATAAGAATTCAGATATGAGTGGCTGTGCTAACCCATGCCATTGTTGGTCCGACTCTGACTCAGTGATTAGACTAGTCAATAATAAGCCCGCTACCCAGCCTTCTGTTTTTTCCAAAATGAATTGCAGTGTTTCTTGATGGGGTAAGGTTAAATTTTTCATGGCATAAAATTGCCCTGCTTCCTGATAGGTAAAACGTAAGTGATCAGTAGTGACTTCATAGACCCATTGCTTAACGCGCCACTTAGCGATTGGCAATGGCAAGGCTGTGCGTGTTGTTAGGTAAACGTGGATATGCTCTGGAAGTTGCTCGATAAATTGTATCATCATTTTGTGAATCACATAATTTTCAATTAAATGATAGTCGTCTATGACAATATGTAAGGTTTCTTCCATTGTATTGACTTCATGTAAAAAGGCGTCTATTAGGAATTCAAAAGTAGCCGCCTCTTGTGATTGCAAGAGTGGTTCCAGCACTTTGTCTATATCTGACTGACTGGCTTTTGCCACTGCGTGTAGGACGTATGACCAGTAACGAATAGGATCATTATCAGCGGGGTCTATCGATACCCAGGCAATGTGCTGTTCGGTATGTATAAGCCATTGACTTAAAAGCGTTGTTTTACCATAGCCTGCAGGTGCCCGTATAATCATTACTTTTTTTAAAGTATTTTTGTTAAAAATATCGTACAATCTAGGTCTTTCCACAGCTTCTGCCAAGCAGTGAGGGGTTTTTATTTTAGAAGATAATAGAATATTGGGCAAAATTTTCTCTCCTTAGTTCAAAAGATATATAATATTATTTTTAGAAAATGATGGATAAAAAGCCTGTTATCTATCATTTTATACCAAATTCTAAGCATATTACTAGTGTTAATAGTCAAACTATTAACTTTCGTCAGTATTTTATTTCCATTTTTTGTTTTACGGTAATAGAGAGGTACTTATAAAACATGAGTATCTACATATAAAAGAAGGGGGTTTCCTTTAAACAGTTTGCACCTATTCATCATCGTTGTGTTAATTTTTACAACAAAGTCCATCTACTAATTAATGCGGTAGGTAATGCAAGAGGGATTTCATGACGTCACCCACTGCACAAGGTACAGGTTTCATCACCTTATGTTCTTTCAAAAATATAGAATGTGGTGATTTCCAGTTCGATGGGTAGACAACCAGCTAAAAAATATTGGAAAAAACACGGGAGGTTCGTAATTTATGCACACTACAATTGATATCGATCTTAAGTTAAAACAGGGGTTCCGGTCATTATTCCCGGATTATGCAACAAAGCTAGAGAAGGCGACTTCTCAAGAGGAAATCAATAAACTTCAGGCAATTTTCATTGAGGAAAGAAAGCAAGCGCTGGCCGACGCTTTAGGTAAAGACATCAGCGAGCTAGAGGCGAGTGACCAAACCGCACCAATTCCTTTGAAAAAGGAAACGTATGAAATTCTTATCAATGCAACGGGTGACGATATCAAAAGACAAATTCATGTCATTATTGATGGTCTTGAACGATTAAAGGGGATGGAAAATGACGAGGCAGGTCTTGTCACTGCACAAATTCTTCTTTCCGGTGTATTAGGAATCGGCTTTTTATCAACGTCGACCGTAGTGGCAAAATTGGCAGTGGGCGCAGCAGAGGCAATCGCCGCCTTAGCTGGTGTCTCAGTTGCAACAGTTGGAGTAGTGGTGGCAGTTGCGGCGCTTGTTATCGTAGCTATCATTATTCCTATCATTTATTTTATGAAAAAACCTGCAAATGCCATTGTGTTGTTAATTAATGAATTGGACAAACCTCTTACATTTGTTAGTGACCATAATGTTCATGGCAAACCAATGCTGATGACTACGCCTATTCCTGAAGGTGTCGAGATTCCTGGGGTTGCTAAATATCCAGTAGCCGGATTAATTGCAACCGAGAAGCGAGATAGTGCTTTAGTCGGGACACAATATGGCTTCACAATGAAATATGGCAATACAGGTACTAATTTTTCATTCGGCGTAGAATGTCCGTTAACATCCATTTCTACTGATAATAATTGTTATTGTGCCATAGACGAAAGTGCTAAAACAGTTGCGGAAAGAACTTCCGATAAAAATAAGCAATTCTGGGAAGCAGAAAAAGACGGCCTCAAATTGAGCATTCGTTGCAATTCTGGTAGTGGCTCAATCGCTTACTACGTAGCACGAGCATTTAAAGCATAATAGAAGCAAAATCCCTAACTCTATCACCTGTTTTGGTGGCAAGTTAGGGATTTTTATTTTACATGGATTTGATAGAGAGAATTACAACACCAAAATTGGGATTACTGCAAAATTCTAAAATGTTAATAGTCAACCCTTAACAATCCTCAGTATCGAACACTCATATTTTAATTTACAGTGGATGAGACGCTGTGAAAAGACAAATATCCACTTTACAAGGAAATAACGGTATTTTATGGAATCAAAAGTGACGACCGAGTATGATTCTCTAGGTGAAGGGAACTTCATAGTTATATTCAGTCTGTTGAAACAAACAGTAAGTGTTTTTTTGAGGGGAGTTATAGTTGTTAAAAAATGTTATAGAGTGTTTAAGGAGGAGTATCATATGAAGAAAAAACGGGTGGGATTGGTAGTTCTTACTTTTTTATTATCTGTAATAGTACCTGATTTTGCACCACTTGCTGCAGGGAGTACAGTAACAAAGTCTTATACAGCAACGATGGATACCATGGAATTACAAGGTCATATTCAGTATGACGGCATTCATGATAATGATGGGGATGGTTTTCTTAGTATTGGCAGGAGTAACGACGAATTCGGGAATGTTCGGCAGAGGGCTGGCATAACGTTTGATCTGGGTGTCCCAGAAGGGAATATTGTGTCAGCCGAGCTGGTCTTGACTGTGGCTACTGTTATCAGAAATCCTAACCATACTTTGTATATGGAAGCTAGGGGATCTGCGGCGAATGATTTAAATTATGTAACCTTCCCCTCGTTAGATACAAATAGTCCTTATGCAGATAAATTCACTGCGAAAAGCATTGCGGAAGTGCCTATGGGTCCTTATCTTCAGGATCAACCTCTTACATTTAATGTGAAAAGTGCTGTAGATGCTTTCACAGATATCTCGGATCATAAAATCACCTTCATGCTCAATGGGAATGAGACAGATGCAGATAGCGGCTGGTTCTCCATTCATTCCTTGGAGACTTACGAGAATGCGGCATTCCGTCCGAAGCTAGTTGTAACTTATGAGACTGGATCGACTAATACTCCTCCTACGGGTTCCTTCACGATTCTGGAAGGCGCAATGACAAGTACCAGTACTGTCAATCTATCTGTAACTGGATCAGATCCTGATATAGGTGATAGTGTTACGCATATGAGGTTTGCAAATAGCGCTGCTAATTTATCAGCAGCATCTTGGCTGCCCTTCAGCAATACTGCAACATTCAGTCTAACTGGCGGAGATGGGGCGAAGACCATCTATATGCAATTGAGGGATTCCAACAACGGGATCTCAGCCAATTCTTCTCAGTCCATACTATTGGATCAGACAGCACCAACGGGTACACTGATCATTAATGACGGTGCCACATGGACGAAATCAGACACGGTTACATTGAAAGGAATCTATACGGATGGAAGCGGTTCAGGAGTTGAGCAAGCACGTCTCTCAAATATCATTGGCAGTTGGCAGACTAGCTGGTTTAACATCGCTGACTTGAACGGGAAGTCGTGGGTCCTTCCGGCTGGCGGGGGAGCGAAAACCGTTTATGTGCAATTTAAAGATAAAGTTGGTAATACGAGTACTGGTACAATTAGCAGTATGATTACAGTTGATACAACAGCTCCTGTTATTACGAATGTCGAGCATGGCAAGGTATATAACAACAAGGTGAACGCTGTATTTAATGAGGGTAACGGGTTACTCAATGGCAGTCCCTACACGAGTGGTACAGATATCACGCAGGATGGAACGTATACGCTAATCGTAACGGATGCGGCAGGCAATAGTTCGACGGTAACCTTCAAGATTGATACGACAGCGCCTATTGTGACGGGAGTAATGAACGGTGGGATATATAAATCGGATGTTACGGTAACCTTCAACGAAGGGACGGCGACATTGAACGGTACAGCTTTTATTAGCGGTACACAGGTTACAATGGATGGTGTGTATACACTTGTTGTAACAGATTCAGCCGGTAATGTCACGACGGTAAATTTCGCGATTGATAAAACAGCACCGATCGTAACAGGAGTAACAAATGGAGGAACTTACAAAGACAAGGTAACAGTCGGATTCAATGAAGGAACCGCGACATTGAATGGAGCGGCATTTGCCAGCGGAACGGAGATTGACCAGGATGGAAACTATACACTGGTTGTAACAGATACGGCAGGCCATGTTACGACAGTAAATTTCACGATTGATACGGTAGCACCGATTGTAACAGGAGTAACAAATGGAGGGATTTACAAAGACAAGGTAACAGTCGTATTCAATAAGGGGACGGCGACGTTGAATGGAGTAACCTTCACGAGTGGAACGGAAGTGGACCAGGAAGGAACGTTTACGTTCGCCTTAACAGATCCAGCAGGCCATGTCACAACGATAAACTTCACGATTGACAAGACAGCTCCAACTGTCACAGGGGTAACAAATGGAGGGATTTACAAAGACAAGGTAACAGTCGGATTCAATGAAGGAACCGCAACGTTGAATGGAGTAAATTTTGCCAGTGGTACAGAAATTAATCAGGATGGGAGCTATGCACTGATTGTAACGGATGTAGCCGGCAATGTCACAACAGTAAACTTCACGATTGACAGCACAGCACCTACTGTTACAGGAGTAACAAATGGAGGTGCTTACAAAGACAAGGTAACAATCGTATTTAATAAGGGCACGGCGACGTTAAATGGAGCAGCTTTTACAAGTGGAACAAAGGTAGACAAGGAAGGAACGTACACGTTGGTTGTCACAAATACAGCAGGTCGTGTTACAACGATAAACTTCACGATTGACAAGACAGCTCCAACTGTCACAGGGGTAACAAATGGAGGGATTTACAAAGACAAGGTAACAGTCGGATTCAATGAAGGAACCGCAACGTTGAATGGAGTAAATTTTGCCAGTGGTACAGAAATTAATCAGGATGGGAGCTATGCACTGATTGTAACGGATGTAGCCGGCAATGTCACAACAGTAAACTTCACGATTGACAGCACAGCACCTACTGTTACAGGAGTAACAAATGGAGGTGCTTACAAAGACAAGGTAACAATCGTATTTAATAAGGGCACGGCGACGTTAAATGGAGCAGCTTTTACAAGTGGAACAAAGGTAGACAAGGAAGGAACGTACACGTTGGTTGTCACAAATACAGCAGGTCGTGTTACAACGATAAAGTTTAACATTGATAGAACAGCACCCTCAGGAACAATTGTTATTAATGGAGGTTCTGCTACGACAAATAGTAATTCAGTTATCCTTAGTCTAACTTCATCGGATGGTTCGGGAAGTGGAGTCGCCGAGATGCGTTTTTCCACAGATGAACTAAACTGGTCAGCTTGGGAAAAAGTATCACGCTCAAAAAAATGGAGCTTTACCGAAGAAGCTGGACAGAAGAAGCTTTATGTCCAATTCCGAGATGCTGCTGGTAATAGTAGCATGACAAGTATGGCAACAATTGATTACAGGCCAAGTGGTGGTTCAGATAATGGTAGTTCTAATAATGGCAACGGTTCTAGCAGTAGTAATTCGAACAATAGCAACTCAAATAGTGGAAATCCCAACAGCAATGCAGGAAATGAATCACCTCCTACACATATCGTTACAACAACTGGCAAAATAACTGTTCCAGTAGGAAGCTCTGGTGAAACTAGTGAAGGTAAAGACATCCATGTTTCCATTCCAGTTGGCGTAGCACAGCAAGAACTAACAATAACAGTACAGAAACTAAGCGATATAACGAACCTTTTAAGTAACGGACAACGTCTTATTAGTCCAATTTTTGAAGTCATTAAAAATAGTGCAGGGAATATAAAGAAACCTTTGACATTGACAATGAAGTTCGACTCTTCAAAGGTTGGCAAGGATCAATACGCTGCCATTTTCTCTTATGATCCGTTGGATAAACAATGGCTAGAGATGAAAGGTACGACTAAGGGTGATTTTATCACAGTTGCGACAGATGAATTTACTAAGTTTGCGATATTTATTGTCGACAAGTCTCTGCCAATCTCATTATCAGATATTAATGGACATTGGGCACAAGACATGATTGAAGATATTGCGGCTCGTGGGATTATCACAGGCTATCCTGATGGCTCTTTCCGACCAGATGAACCGATTCAACGCCAGCATGTTGCAGTGATGGTTGCACGTGGGTTCCAGTTAACAGAGAAACGAGATGCTGTAGCATTTAGTGATGTACCGACAAGTCATCCGTACGATGAGGCGATTACCTTACTTCAGCAAGCAGGCATTGTGGATGGGTCAAATGGAGCGTTTTATCCAAATGCTAATATGACTCGTGCACAATTGGCGAAAATACTAGTACTTGCATTTGGAATAACACCAAGTGGAACTAGCGCCTTCCAAGATGTTCCAGTTACGCATTGGAGTCATGATTACATTGCCGCACTTGCAGAGAATGGAATTGCACTAGGCGACAATGGTTATTTCAGACCCGATGAGCCTGTAACACGTGCTCAATTTGTGGCCTTTATATACAGAGCGCTTCATCTATAAAATAAAACTTCGTTTTCTACCTATCGAAAAGGGCTGTCTATCTTGTGACAGCCCTTTTCTTATTGTTTTCTATCAACATATAAACTAGTCATTCCAAGAAACAACAATAAAATAACACCAACGAAAGTCATCGTTGACCATTGCAGTCTGCTATCAAAAAGCTGAAAGAAGAAAGTAAACACAGGAATAAAGCATAATGACATCATGACTAAAAATGGTTCGCAATAGTGAATGCCCTTTTGTAATAAATACATCGGAACTAATACACCTAGCAATGTCATCAGTAAGACCCAACCTATATTTGCAAGCAAGTAGTTTAACAATACGTCATATGTAGCGATCAAAGACAACGTAATAATCCCATAAAACCTTTTTGATAGAATCATAGAGCTAGTCCAACCTAGTTCACTTAACTGTTTGGAATAAAGCGTACATAGCACTGCACCTAGCCCGCATAATATACTTGCAAGTACCCCTAAAATACTAAATTGATTCCACATTAACATAGCAGATTTCCCTGTAAATACAGCATAAATTAATACAAGGCAAGCACCTAGCGTCCCCATTGCAATAATCAATTGAGCTCTTTTTACAGCCTGCTTTTGCTGAATGGCTATTAATATAACGAATAAAGGGCCAAGGCCCATTTCAAGCGAACTGACTATCGCAGGTTCAATATACTTTAAGGCAAAATAAAAACCCATAAAAGCCAGAATAGATGCTATATTTAGTTTCAATAATGGGGGAGTAGCTTGCTGCCATTGAACATGTGTCTTTTGCCTAGTCGCAAAAAATTGAAAATATAATGTAGTTATTAAAAAGCTAACGCCTGTAAAGAGAAATGGATGAACGGCTTGTACACGATTAGCATAATAGACTTGACTAATAGAAGATAAAATGGCTGATATTATTAATGATAGTACGCCAATAACATATAGATTATAGTTATTTTGCGTTGAAATTTTCATATAGATCCTCCTTGAGAATTTCCAAATAATTCTATCAATTCTTATGCTGTACATCTTATATTGGAATAAATAATTAGTCAATATATTCAAATGATAATGAAAATTAGGATTTGTATACCACGTTCACTTATAAATAGCCTTGTTTGGCCATATTGCATCATTCTACTTGTAGCGCTTACCATGCAGCTAATAGCCGAGTAAAATTGTCATTTTTGGTAGCCATAAATAAAAATGAATGAAAATAAACACACTACTATCAATACATGAATAAGATGTTTCTGTAGAAGTACCGTAGAGGTAGGTGTTTGAGTGTGAAGAGAAATTGCTTGGCTACAATTTGTGTTGTATGTGCTATTGGATTGGCCGGTTGTCAGGGGAAACCGGCAAAAGAAAAAGAATTAGAGAATCAAGTAAATGAATTAACACAACAAATCGAGGAAGTACAAAAGCCAGTGACTGTCGATCAAAAAGACACACAAGAAATAGTGCCTGCGGTCGTAAATATTGTCGATCCGAATACAATGGCTATCATCCAAACCTTATCGCCGAAAGACTTAGGTTATGAAGAAGATGTTGCAACGTATAAAAAGAAAATTGAACAATTAGCGAAAGATCTTGCAAGAGGAAGTGCAACAGAAGCGGGTTATGATAAGCGAATGGTACTCGATCGAATTAGTGAGGATGGTCAGCTTATCAAAGGAAACCCACAGGTGCTTTTGAAAGAAAGTGAATTGGTGGATAAAGTGATGGAGGCATCAGCAACCGGTGGAAATGTGGAAATGCCGTTATATGTATCAGAAAGTGGTTATTATTTTGAGGATATCCCTTATTTAGAAGAAGTTGTTGTCGCATCCTATACAACGTACTTCAATACTTCAGATTTAGGGAGGAACAAGAATATTGAACTTTCAGCAAAGGCGATTAATAATGTCATCGTCGGTAGTGGGGATCATTTCTCCTTTAATACGGTGGTCGGTCCAAGAGACGAGGCAAATGGTTATCAACCTGCACCTGAAATTATCAATAAGAAAGTGGTCATGGGGATTGGAGGAGGGATTTGCCAAACATCCTCGACGCTTTTTAATGCGGTAGATCAAATTCCAATAAAATTTGTAGAGCGGCATCACCATTCATTAGATATAGGGTATGTACCAAAAGGAAGAGATGCCACTGTGTCCTATGGTGGATTAGATTTCAGGTTTCAAAACACGAGTGATGTGCCGTTCTTAATCACAACTGTTTATGGGAAAGATTTTCTTACAGTAGAAGTTAGAACCTCAAAGAAATATGAAGACATATTGAAACATCAATAATTATTATCTTAAAGAAACTTTTTACAAAGGTTTCTTTTTTGTTTGACCATGATATAGTTAAATTGAGGCTTTTCAGTATAATATAGGTTTTTATTGAAGATAGTGAAAACGCCGGTATTCCTTTTACGAATACTAAAATTCTTTCGGCAAGTATCACCAGGCAGTGGAGTGAAGAACCCTCTTATGAGTGCTTTTATGATTTGACCAAAAACTCGGGCATGCATTCGAAATTACAGGCAGCAATCGATGTTATAGATTTTTACCAAGCGACATATCCAGAAGATGCTTGTGTTATTGTGGCAGATAAAGAGAAAATCCTTGCATACAAGCCAGGGAAACAGGTGGATTTAAAGCTTAACGTGGGTGATCTGGTAGATAAATATCGTGGAACAACGACAGAAAAAGCACTCTCTGCTGGAAAATTCATGAGAGAAGAGCGAGGGCCTGAAGGTTTTGGCATAGCGTATATTTCAACGGCTCAGCCCATTTTTGAAGGCGGGAAAGTAATTGGCATTGTGAGTGCAGTTGTATCGAATGAAAAAATGGATAATATGCGGTTGTTAGCAACCGAGCTATCCAGCTCTGTTGAAGAAATGACTGCAACGAATGAAGAATTAGCATTAGCAAGTGTAGACGTATCCAATCGGTTGGCGGAACTGTCTAAGTTTTCTGAGTCTATGACTGGCGATATCCAACAAATCAATTCCATCGTCGATATTGTAAAAGACTTGGCAATGAAATCAAAAATTCTCGGATTAAATGCATCAATTGAGGCTGCTCGTTCGGGTGAGCATGGAAAAGGCTTTGCTGTAGTGGCCTCGGAAATTCAAAAAATGTCACAAGGTAGTACGGAAAGTGCCGATAGCATAACCAATCAGCTAGGTAGTTTAAAAAAATCCATTGATAAGGTCAATGAATCAGCGAACCAAATTGCTGCTTTCACACAACAATTTTCTGCAAGCATGCACGAATATTAAACGCTACTTATTCGGGCATCAACACGACTGCAGAAAAGCTAATGCTTATTAGTGAGGTTAAGCAAATATAGCATCCTTATACGAGGATAATAGAGAATTAGGAATATTCACTATTATCCTTTTTTGAAGATTCGATGAGACCACACGTGACTTCAGGCGTGAGAGGTTCAAAGGAGTTCAGGTGTAGTCAAATCGTACCTTTAGACAATATCTAAAATTTCAGCTGGAGAAAATACTGTGAAATCCGGTTTCTCTGATTGAACTACCTCAATGGCGTCATAGCCCCAACTGACCCAAATTATTGGGATGCCTACTTTTTTACAAGCCACAATATCACGATGCTCATCCCCAATGTATAACACTTCCGATGTCTGTAACTTTGACTCTTTTAAGTATTTTTTTATAATTTTATCCTTCCCAAATATTCGACTTGAGCACAATACAGTTGAGACATTATTGATACCGTTCAGCTTTAAAAACGCTAAAATATTGTCTTTCGAATTAGAGGATATAATGGCGATCGTGTAACCCCTTTTCTCAATTTCCTGTAGCACATTCTTCATGCCATCAATAAGAATGACATCTTGTAACGATTGACGATAGTAACGGTAAAATTGAGGAAGGATGGTTGGCAGTTTATACATCGGAAAGTTAAATAATTTGCTTCTCTCAGCGATGGACAATTTTTTCAGTGACTCTAATTCTTCTAACTGAATTTCTCTATATCGATACTTTTTTGCGATGGTATTCCATGCAGATGCGAACACAGCTGTAGAATCTGCTAGCGTCCCATCAAAATCAAATATTATGTGTTTCATTTATGAATTTTCTCCTTTGTGATTTAGAATAGAGACGTTTTCTATCTAGTTATGTTACGAATATCCCTGAAAAAAATGCTATCCGCTCGTCTAGAATTACATGCCTAAATTCATGATGCAAGCTTAGTTATTTTATGCTCAACGATTACTGCCGTAAAGGTGTATACCTATCACATTTTTACAGACAAATAGCAAACGGTCGAATAATATAATGATGCTTAGTAGGTACCATTTGTTTTGTGGTTTTACCGGATAGTACAAACGTTGACTCATTAGAAGAAACAAATGGTAAACAAACGAGAGTTGATTGTTTTTTTTATAGACATATGTTAGATTAGTAAATACTATTAACATTCGAAAGGAGGCAAAAGTGATGGAAACTGTATTTGGCAATGGTTTGATGGAAAAAGAAGTGAAAGTATACCTGTATTCTGTGAATTTGCTTGTAAAGGGAGAAGTCTGCCCTTTTTTAAGCAAATTTCATATCGCAAACAGTTACCGAAGCACTTTGCCTTCATGATTTAGCATAGACATATGTGGATTAATATTTACGCAACAAGGCGCCGGTTCTGTACGGCGCCTTGTTGCGTTCTATTGTAAAGTTTACTGACAATACTTTATATAGTTTGAGCAAAAATTTTTCGCAATTTGAAGGCGCCGATATTCGGCGTCTTTTTGTGTTTTAAAGGAGTGAAAAAAGAGATGTGTAACCTTATATGTCCTTTTATTTCTTGAGCTTTTTGAGCTTGTAGAAAGAATGGATGAATTTTTATAAGGAAAGAGTGATGAAGATGTTACTGCAATTAAAAGGAATTTGTAAAAGTTATTTGGGAGATACGATTCTGTCAAATATTTCAATGAAAATAGAACGAGGAGAAAAAATGGGTCTTATTGGTGTGAATGGAGTAGGTAAATCAACCTTACTAAAAATTATTGCTGGCGATACGTCTTATGATAATGGGGAAATCAATATTGGCAAAGCTATGAAAATTGGCTATTTGCGTCAACATAGTGGACTGCAAATGGACAATACAATTTGGAGCGAAATGTTAAATGTCTTTACTGAGCTTCGTGGAGTTGAACAAGAGTTACGGGAGTTGGAATGTGCTATGAGCGAGCCTTCTTTGGTAGATAACACCGTAAAGTTTGACAACATGATGAATCGCTACGCAACAAAATCAGAATGGTTCATGGAACAAGGTGGCTATGAGATAGAGGCGAAAATCAGGCGTATGTTAAATGGGATGGGCTTTAAAAATAAGTCTATGAATACCCCGATTCATAAGTTAAGTGGTGGTCAGAAAACGAGACTTGCACTCGCTAAAATTTTGCTGGAACAACCAGATTTACTGATGCTTGATGAGCCGACTAACCATTTGGATTTTACTACTTTAGCTTGGTTAGAAGGTTATTTACGATCATATCCTGGCGCAATTCTAGTAGTTTCGCATGATCGTTACTTTTTAGACTCTCTAGTTAACGTGATTTATGAAATTGAGCGAACAGAAGCGATACGATACACAGGTAATTACTCGAAATATGTGGAGAGTAAAATGAAAAATAGAGACATTCACGCAAAAAAATATAACTTGCAGCAGCAACAAATTGGAAAGATGGAAGATTATATCCAGCGCAATATTACAATGGCGACGTCTTCTAAAAGTGCAAAAAACAGGCGAAAGCAGCTTGAGAGAATTGAGCGACTAGAGAAACCGAAGAGAGACTTAAAACAGGTACAAATGTCCTTCCCGTTGGAAAAACCATCACATAAAGATGTGTTACAAGTTCGAGACATGAGTATCTCCTTTATGGAACAATATGAGCAAAAGTCTCTCATGAAACATATAAATTTCCAGCTACAGAGAGGTGACAAGGTAGCATTAATCGGTCCAAATGGAGTTGGAAAGTCAACATTGTTGAAGACTTTGCTAAAGGACTATCAACCAGACAGTGGTGTCATCGAGTGGGGGCATGGTGTATCGATTGGTTATTATGACCAGGAACAATCAACGTTACATCCAGATAATACGGTATTAAACGAACTTTGGAGCAGGTTTCCTCATAGCGAAGAAGCAAGTATTCGTTCGGTACTCGGGAATTTCTTATTTACAAGTGAAGATGTCTATAAAAAAATATCATCGCTGAGCGGTGGTGAAAAAGCACGTGTTGCATTAGCTAAGTTGATGTTGCAAAAAGCAAATGTTCTCATGATGGACGAGCCAACAAATCATTTAGATTTATTTAGTAAAGAGGTATTAGAACAAGCACTATTAAATTACGAGGGCACACTATTTTTTATTTCACATGATCGTTATTTTCTAAATAAATTAGCAGATAAAATGCTGGAATTACATTCAACTGGAGTCATTGCTTTTAATGGCAATTATGATGACTATGTTACTGCTAAATCACAAAATGACAAACAGTCGCTATTGCTGAAGAGCTAACAACATCATGAACATGCCGAGGGGGCCTCCTGCTAAAAATAATGGCCATACTATTATAGATTTAAAACAATATGAAAAGAGGAATATAGATATGTCTAATGAAAATCGAATTGCAGTAATTACTGGAGCAGGTAGTGGAATTGGCAGAGCTACAAGCATTAAATTTGCCGAACATGGCTACAAAATTGTAGTGGTTGATTTTAACGAAGTGACAGGTGAAGAAACGCTTGCACTGATTCGACGTAACGGTGGAGAAGGTCTGTTTGTCAAAGCAGATGTTTCAAAGGTAGAAGATGTTAAAAATTATGTAAATCAAACTGTGGATACTTATGGTTGTATTGATGTATTTTTCAATAACGCTGGCATTATCCAAAAGTTTGCACCCTTCACCACTGTTGAAATGGAAGAGTATGATCGAATTATGGATATTAATGTGAAAGGCATTTTTCTTGGCATGAAATATGTCATCCCTGTGATGGAAAAGCAAGGAAAAGGAGCGATTATTAATACAGCTTCCTCTGCTGGTATTCGTCCAGAGCACAGTATCGCAGTTTATTCTGCAAGTAAACATGCTGTCATCGGCTTAACGAAGGGGGCAGCGATAGAATATGCCAATAAGGGCATTCGCATTAATGCTGTATGTCCTGGAGGAATCGTTACACCTTTGTTCAAAAGTGTTGGTGAAACACTTGAAAAAACAGGGTATGTTCCAGAAGAAATGTCGCGCGTACGCATGGGGCGTCACGGTCAGCCAGAGGAAGTTGCAGAAGCTGTATTATTTCTAGCTTCTGATAAATCAAGCTTCATGGCTGGTGCCATTGTGACAGTAGATGGCAGTTTAACCGTGTAAAAATCTAGTTTTTTGCCGTAGAAATTGAGAAAAAATGACTGTGGTTTTTCCTAAATTAAGTAACTGAGCTCCGTGATGTTTAGCTATTTATTAGACAGTCACATCTTTGGAAAAGGATTGCTTTTTGCTTTCTTTGGCCTGGGATGTGGCTGTCTTTTTGTCTTCATTCAGCTATATGATTGGTTTGTAAGGGGTTAAGCTATATACGTTTAAAATCTGTTAGTTAAAAATATTTTGGAGAAATGTAGATAATAAAATAAAATAGTGTTATGGTAAGAACTAGCTAAATAAAATTATCCTTCGGGGTCGGGTGAAAATCCCAATCGGCGGTGATGAAGAAATTCAAAGTCCGTGAGCGAAAGCTGATTTGGTGCGAATCCAAAACCGACAGTTACAGTCTGGATGGGAGAAGGGTAAAAGTGTAAGCTTTTTAAATTCGTTTGAGTTTATGAGGTCTATTTGTGTACGCTTTTATAAATCCACTTCCCATCGTCTTCGTAGGGGAGTTTTTTTGTTCTTCTAACAGAAGTAAGCTGATTTAGCTAAAATTGAATAGTTTGAAATGTTCTTCGGGGTCGGGTGAAAATCCCAATCGGCGGTGATGAAGAAATTCAAAGTCCGTGAGCGAAAGCTGATTTGGTGCGAATCCAAAACCGACAGTTATAGTCTGGATGGGAGAAGAACAATGAGATGGCAACCTATTGAAAATTGTGATATCGATTAGGTTTATTTGTTGACGTCTTATAGTATGAAATCTCCCAAACCCCTTATATGTAAGGGGTTTTTTGTTTTTTCTTAGCTGGATTAAATGGCCATCTAGAGGCAAAAGTTCGCTCGTTTTGCAGTTGAGGAGGGCTGGATAGAACGTTCAAAGTGACGGATAGAACGTTCAAAGTGACGGATAGAACGTTCAAAGTGACGGATAGAACGTTCAAAGTGACGGATAGAACGTTCAAAGTGATGGATAGCATCAACAAACGATAGAAAGTAGGGGGCAAAATGTTTACAGGGATTATAGAAGATGTTGGCGCCGTTAAAACCTTGCAAAACAATAAACAAAGTATGAAAATAACCGTTATTTCTGCCAAGATGGTCAGTGATGTGAAGCTTGGTGATAGTATCGCGGTCAATGGTGTTTGTTTAACGGTGACGCATTTTAATGGGCAGGAGCTGACGATGGACGTGATGCCTGAAACGGTGAAAGCTACCAATTTACAGCAACTCGCAATTGGCGATGCGGTGAATTTAGAGCGGGCCATGCCTGCAGATGGACGTTTTGGTGGTCATTTTGTGTCTGGACATGTTGATGGTGTGGGGAAAATTTTACGCAAGCGGCCGATGGCAAATGCCGTATATATTGATATTGAGCTCTCCGAGGAATTGATGAGCTATTGTATACCAAAAGGTTCTATTACAATCGACGGTACGAGTTTAACAATCTTTCATGTCGAAAATAACAGCGTCACTGTATCACTCATTCCTCATACGTACAAGGAAACGATTTTAGGTATGAAAAATGTTGGTGCATCCGTCAATATTGAAACCGATTTGCTTGGTAAATATATTCTTCATCAGCTACAGCGTGGTCAGGTAACATCCGCTATCACGCGAGAGTATTTAGTAAAACATGGATTTTAGGAGGCGATATCAGTTGTTACATTCAATTGAAGAGGCTTTAGAGGATTTAAAACAAGGTAAAATGATTGTCGTGGTGGATGATGAGGATCGTGAAAATGAAGGTGATCTACTGGCACTTGCGGAGTTTAGTACCCCTGAAACTATTAACTTTATGGCGACATACGGTAGAGGGCTTATTTGTACACCAGTTTCACAGCAACTCGCTCAAAAATTAGCATTGCATCCAATGGTGGTAAACAATACAGACAATCACCAAACAGCCTTCACCGTTAGTATTGACTACAAGCATACAACAACTGGTATTAGTGCTTATGAACGGGCAATGACGATTCAAAAAATGCTAGAACCACAAACGCAAGCCGTTGATTTTCGTAGACCGGGACATGTATTTCCCCTTATTGCGAAAGAAAATGGCGTCTTAGAACGCAGAGGCCATACAGAGGCTACGATTGACTTAGCGAGACTATGCAACAGTATTCCGGCAGGCATTATCTGCGAAATCATGGGAGATAGTGGCGAAATGCTACGTTTTAATGATTTAGTGCAATATGCAGCACAACATCATTTGAAAATGATTTCGATTGAGGCATTAGCCGCCTTTCGACGTAAGCAAACAAGTGTTGAAAACAAAATAAACGTATAGAAGAGGAGCATTCATGATGGGCAAAACTTTTGAAGCACAGTTAATCGGATCAGACTTAAAAATCGCTGTAGTAGTAGGGCGATTCAATGAATTTATTACAAGTAAATTATTAGACGGTGCATTAGATGGACTAAAACGTCACGGCGTAAGCGAGGATTTGATAGATGTTGCTTGGGTGCCTGGTGTATTTGAAGTACCATTTATCGCCAAACAACTAGCAGAGACGAAGAATTATGACGCAATCATCGGATTAGGGACGGTCATCCGTGGCTCTACAACCCATTATGACTATGTATGCAACGAGTCTGCAAAAGGCATTGCAAGCGTGTCACTTGCTACAAATGTTCCAGTTATTTTCGGTATTGTGACTACTGAAAATATCGAGCAAGCAATCGAACGTGCGGGTACTAAATCAGGTAACAAAGGTTACGATGCAGCAATGTCCGCTATTGAAATGGCGAATTTGAAAAAAATGATTGGTTGAACCCAATTGTAAATAACTATAGAAGTATGTCCTATACGTCAGATATCTCCATCGATGAATGTTTCGCTTTTTTTGAATATTATTAAATATCATGGGAAAAATATCTGTAAGTGTATGAATGTTTGTGCTGTTCATAAATACACGAACTTCTGGCTAAGTAGGAGATGACGAACATCAATGGAACAGGTAGTAACTGTGAAAACTTTGAAAGAATTGTTTCAACGTTCTGCGGATGTACTATTTGAACAATATAACTTTAATGACCATAAAGTACATTTTATTACATGTGATGCGATGGTCGATCAGCAGCTACTCAATAGTGTCGTTGTTCAAAGAGTCCAGTCTCTATTCGAAGATATATCAGAGGAATTGCTAGAAGACAACATAAAAAATGATTTACACATTCCCGATCTTCAAAAAGTAAAGACGAAAGAAGATGCCATTACACTTGTGTATAGGGGACATGTTTTACTCTACTTTGAAAAAGAAAACTTTCTTTTCTCAAGTAATATTGCAAAAAAACCAAATCGAAAACTTGAAGAGACGAGACTTGAATTAATTGTTAAAGGGCCGAGAGATGATTTTATTGAAGATGTTTTTATTAATATTGCCTTAATACGGAAACGAATACCTACAAATTCGTTGAATGTGGAGACGTTGGAAATCGGCAAGCGTTCCAAAACAACAGTAGCTGTACTCTATTTTGAGGATGTAGTAAATAAAAATATGCTGACAACCATAAAAAATCAACTAAACCAAGTTGATGTAGACATAGTGTTTAGTGGGGATTTGCTGATGGAGCGACTCGAAAAAAATGATAAAGTCCTTCCGAAGCATGATTATACGGGTCGTCCTGATTTTGCCGTGCAAGCTTTGACCAGAGGACGGGTTATCATTCTTGTTGATGGCGTATCGTATGCCGTTATTACCCCTGCCAATATGTTATTACTTTTTAAAACAGGTGAAGATAATGATTATCCAAATGTTGCAAGCTCTTTGGAACGATTGCTACGAATAGTAGGCATTTTAATCAGTATGCTGATGCCAGGTTTTTATCTCGCACTCACAACTTTTCATCAAGAACAATTACCTGTTTTACTTTTAGCAACAATTGTTCAATCGAGAACGGGACTTCCTCTTCCAACCGTATTAGAAATACTACTTATGTTATTTATGTTTGAATTATTTCGTGAAGCAAACCTTCGACTTCCATCTGTTATCAGTGGAACAATGAGTGTTGTGGGAGGGTTAATAATTGGAGATGCGGCGATTAAAGCAGGGGTAACAAGCCCTGACATGATTGTTGTTATTGCGATATCAAGTATTGCAGCCTTTACACTTGTCAATCAATCCTTTGTAACAGCGATGAGTATTTTCCGATTAATTTTTGTTCTAGCTTCTGCTTTTCTTGGTTTATTTGGTTTTTTTATGGCGCTGTTCTTCCTTATTCTTTATGCAGCAAATATTCGCGTACTGGGTATACCATACTTGAATATTGCAGCAGACCTAAATTGGCAGGATATCAAAAAATCTTTAATACGTGTATCGCCAAAAGGATATAGTAAACGTCCTGAATTTTTAAATCCACAGGATAAGACACGGACACCAAGCAAGAGCTAAAGTATTTTTATTATGTTAACACCAGGTTCGAGTGCCTGGTCTTTCACATTACATTTGCAAATCTTTACAGCTAAACTTTGTTCTCTAAATAGATGGTTGGCCAAATTTAATTTACAATTGCGATAGTAAAAAAATTTGAAATGGACAACCTACATATGAGGAATATGGGTGAGGTAAGGAAAGGCCTTTTCTGTATTTTTCATGACCTATTTCATGAAAGAGGTGGAGAGCTATGCCAAATGTAGAAGTAAACTGTACCGTTTCAAATTGTATTTTTCATGCTAAAGGTAATATTTGTGGGGCTGAAGCAATTGAGATCGATATGGATTACAAGTTAGACAGTAAGCATAACACAGAGTTTGCTTCGGATTTTGATTTACAGTTCAAATCTGAAGAAGCAAATCAATCCTCGGACACGTGCTGTAAAACATTCCGAACGAATGGAAAATAGCTATAGTTATTTTAGGTCAGTACATTTCCTAATCATTTAAAAATCCGCGTCACTTTCCACGGACAAAGCACGAGCCGCATTGGTCGCTAACGCTTCCAGTTAGGTCTCGTGCTTTTTCTGTAGCTGAAATTCCACTCTTACGGCATGTAAAACCTTCTCTCTACGTTTTACTCTTGGTCAAAATATAATTTACCTGTATATGATAAAAGAACAGTTTACGCCCCAGCCTCGTTTTATTTTTGTGTCTGTAAATTTGGTGTTTAGTATGACTGAGACATCCTATGTCATTTTTTTGTCCTAATAATGAAAGTCCCGTGCTGCAACTCTTGACCTTCGATTTACTTGAAGGTTTACGATGGAGTGGCTGGTTTAAATCTTTTTGACCAAGTACACAAGTTAAACAAAGGGGCGATCGGTTATATGCATCAATATGAGGAGTTAGTTGTAAAAGTAGTAGATTTAAAGGGGAGTTATTATCAAATGGGCTTGCAACAAAGTGAAGAAATCAGGTCATCGTCGAAACTCGAACAGCAAGCACTCCTTCAGTCAATGACAAAGACATCTAATGCACAAAAAGCTCAGCAGATTTTTCAAGATGTTTCCCCAAACCTTTTGCATGAACTCGAAGGGCTAGCAACAGGATTACAGATGCCACTGGATACAGTGGTTAAAATGTATAGTGGTTATAATATATCTTTTCCCACAATGGGATGCACAGCCTTCGTACAGTCGGGAAATTACGTAAGAAACTATGATTTTAGTCCGAAAATATATGATGCGAGACTGGTGTTTTCGAAACCAACTCATGGTTATGCGAGTGTGGGCTTTAGTCAACAAATCATTGGTAGACTGGATGGGATGAACGAAAAAGGTCTTGTTGTCGGTTTGCATTTTGTGAATAACGACTATAAAGATGAAGGCTTTATTGCGTCTACGATTGTCAGAATACTATTAGATCAATGTAAAAATATAGAGGAGGCAATTGCATTAATAGCAAAGCTTCCTCATGGCTATGGCTATAATTATTCTATGACTGATCAGAGTGGTAAGGCTATCGTGGTGGAAGCTTCTCCTCAAGAACAGTTTATCCGTGCTGACAATCCGCTTATCTGTACAAATCATTTCGAGTCAACTGTATTACAAGATAACAATAGAAAATGGATTGAAGGCTCTGTTCAACGTAAGGAATACGTAACTAGTTTTTTAAAAGAGGAATTATCAGCAAATGCTGCTTATCGCCATTTTAATGATGGACAATCTCCGGTATTTTTTAAAGATTATCAAGCGTACTTTGGGACGTTGCATACAGTCGTTTATTCTCCTGGTAATTTAGAAATCCTCGTTGGGATAGGAGAGAATAGTGAACCTAATTTGTTGTCACTTAAAGAGTATATAGAGGGAAGTCTAGCTTTTCCTGGAACGATAATGGGTAAAATTTATCAAGAAATCTAATATATTGTGGTTTATTACGAATAATTGCACTTTATGTAGTGGGAGAATGGTATGATGGTCTTGATACTATTCTCTTTTTTTGTATGAATTTCTGTGTCTTGAGCATGAATTTTTTCTATTTGAGTACAAATTGATTTTGTCACTAGATTAAAGTAGGATATATGGGTATGTCTTTGAAAATTATCAATCAAGTTAATTCGGAATTTATTATAGTATAATATTATTGTATAGAAATATTTATAGATTTTGTTTTAATCGTAAATGAAAGCTCAATTTTTAGAAATAGTTAGCTAAATCAATAGATGAGGAAGTACCAGTTTGCATGAAAAAACGAAAAATTAAACTAATTATAGTGTTATCGACAGTCTTATTATTATTATTTACAAGTTTAAATGTCTTTACCTCTTATGTGAAATTGAAAAAGACTGTTGAAGAGTCCATCGCAAACCAAAGTCTTGAAGCAGCAACCTCCATTGCAAAGTCAATTGATATAGGTGAGTATAAGCAATTTCTGAATGATCCTGTAAAGAACGAACATTATTGGAAATTAAGAAGTAAATTAAATGATGCAAGAGAGCAGCTAGGCGCTTTATTTGTTTACACATTGGAAATTGATAACCCAAAAGTATCAACGGCAATGGTAGTTGGATTACCGGAGGAGCAAACAAATGGTTTTGACATAGGCGAGGTTTGCACAGTACCAGAAAAGCATGTCAGACAAGCTTATGAGGGACATACATATGTAACAGGTGTCATTACGGATTCCGATTACGGTTCGTATCTTTCTGTTGGCGCACCAGTAAAGGATGAGGCTGGACAGATTATCGCTTACCTAGGTATCGATATTAGTGCGGATACGCTGAATGATATTAAAGGTAAAATTTTAGAAGACAATCTTTTTAACTTTATCTTTAATGGTGTATTTATTTTAGTGGTGATTGCTTCCTTTTATTTTTTACAGAGATGGTATCAAAAAGAAGTGACAAAGGAAGTAGAAGCAACAGAGGATACTTACCAAGCAGAGATTAAAACATTAATCACCTCTGTGTCCTCTTTGAGACATGATTTTACCAATCATATTCAAGTGCTACATGGTTTTCTGCAATTAGGGAAACCCGATCAAGCACAACAATATCTATCCTCTCTATCTAAAGAAGTTCAAGCTATAAAGACACTAAAGTTAAATATAGATCACCCAGGTCTTTCTATATTATTGCAGACGAAAAAGCTAGCCGCTCAAAACCATAATATTTATATGGATTTTACGGTTTCTCAGGATGCATTCAATAAAATAAAAACGACAGATTTAATTAAAATATTATCGAATTTAATTGATAATGCGATTGATGCATCATCAGAATTACCAGAGGGTCAACGTAACATTACGATTTGTTGTATGGCAGATGATTCACAGTATGAATTTAAGATTACAAATACAGGTCCGACGATCATCGAGCGTGAACAAATATTTAAACAAGGGTATTCCACTAAAAAACCAGAGCAAGGAAAAATAAGAGGCCAAGGTTTGTTTATTGTGAAAGAAATCGTGAAAAAATATAATGGGAAAATCTCAATCGAATCGACAAAAGAATTTGAGACGACAGCCATTGTAAAAATCCCTTTAAAGTAAATACAAGGGGCTGTCCCAGAAAATAAAACGAGGCTGGGACAAAAGAGAAAAAGTGTTAGATTGACTGCTGTCGATCTAACACTTTTTTGCTGTAAGCGTTGATGTCCGCTACGGCGGACGCTTTCCGGGCGTGGCTTGAGCCTGAGCCTGTAGTCTCAGGCGTCACGTTAATACCCCAGGAGTCCGCCGTCTTCGCTACCATCAACTAGTAATCACTTCTGAATTTTATTTATCCCGCATTAACGGTCAGTAATTTATCTGTTCCGAAAGCGAAGCGTCAGGTACAAGACGCCCACCTCAAGTGGAAAGATGAGAAAGAGTCAACGAGGTGGGCGATCAACTGACCGTAAAAGCCCGATTGGTTCAACGTACAATCAGTGGGGGATGAAGAAAACCCCCACTGATTGAAGTTTCACTTTATTCCAAAAGGAAGAACGTCTAAATTTTTCTTCATTTTTAGATAGCAAAAATTTAATAACGCCTTTGCTCCTCTTTCTTAAAATTTAAAGTTATGTCCCAGCCTCATTCTTGATATAAAGAAAATAATCTGTGTAGAGTCCTGTGGGAAAGCGAAGCGGATTTTCTATATAGAAAACGATTGTGATAACAAGGGATGATTTAATATAATTTATTATCATTTTCTAAAGTCACTGCTAAAAATAAATATACAATGATAGATGTTGGACTTGTAAAGAAAAATATTAACCTAACGATTGTAGAGGATATACCGAAAAATTCTGCAACTCCTCCACAAACGCCTCGTAATAACCTGTTCTTTGAAGATTTTTTTAATTTTTGCATAATGATACCTCCTTCATATTTTAGAAATTAGACTTTGTTAAATTGATTTGCAAGGCTGAAAGCATAGCTATTTAGTTACTTTTAACAGATCGAAAGTTACAATTTTTACTAATTATACCATATGAAATAAAGAATAATATACTTCTGCTTATTTAAGTAACCTGCGCCTTCAAGCTGAAATAAGCATTTTGCTCTACACGTTTCGTGATAATAAAGTCGTTTAAATCATAATATAGTTGTTTAAAAAATAATAAAGTCATCTAAAATTAAAATGTCGATTATGCTATTCAACAAACGGGCCAGATTGTTAGTTCGACACGTTCTTAGCTTAAATGAGATGTGGTTAACACAATCTCGGTAAAGGCTAGGCAATTTATATTGAAGGATATTATCAAGGAGTCGAATGATGAGGTAACGCTCTGAAAGGTTCCCCCTGCGTCGAATAGCACGCTGATTAGTAAGGAAAAGTGTGTTATAAGCTCGGCTAATAGGCGCAAGAATTTACCGTAACAGTTTGGCTGACGAAATCCTACCCGATGGGGTGGTGTAAGTCATAGTGCTTGGGTTGAACGAATACGGTGAGAATGCAACATAATAGGTTAATAAACTATATTGCTGGCGAACCTCTGAATGTACGGGTCTAGAATGGCAATACATAGAAATGTGTATATCACTAAATGTGAGGTTAGTTGTGGATGAGTAAGAATCAACAATATAAAAGTCCATCTTGTGTTACAGGCACATGCAATGCTAACAGGCTCATAGGAGGCACCTAAGTTTGTTCCATAATAGTTAATATTCAACGTGGTAAGCTGATAACGTGGAGAGCTTACTCTCGATGAGACGTTGGAAAGGGAAATAATCGTGAGATTAGCGAATATATAACTTTTCTTTATATCAGTGAAAGTGGTGGCACAGTACCAGTGAAGCGTGTAATGAACGTGGAGGGATCGCCACTAGATTAATACAAGATTTATTCACCATGAAAGGCAGTTCTTCAACGATTAATAAGGTTCTCGTGAGACTAATAGAGGTTCAGCTCCAAAAGGAGCCACCGACTTGTTAAAACGAAAGAAACTGAGACATAACGAGTACTATGACATGCAAAAACAATTTGATTTGCTATATGCTCGCAGTGTTGATGGTCAAAATTTTTATGATTTATTAGATATAATGCAATCGCGTGAAAACATTCAATTAGCGTACCGTAATATCAAGAAAAATATGGGTAGTAAAACGGCTGGGTTTGATGGTCAAACAATTGAAGATATTAAACAAGGTTTTCCATCGAAAGGAACACCGCAAGGTGGGATACTATCCCCACTCCTATCAAACGTCGTATTAAATGAACTTGATTGGTGGGTTAGTAATCAATGGGAAAGCTATGAAACGAAGAGAGCTTACAAAAACAAAATGAGTAAGAATCAAGCGTTAAAGAAAACGAATTTAAAGCATTGCTATATCGTGAGGTACGCAGATGACTTTAAAATTCTTTGTCGAACACGTTCTCAAGCAATACGAATGTTCCATGCAGTTAAAGATTTCCTCTCTACACGTTTGCATCTAGAAATTAGCGATGAGAAATCGAAAGTTGTGAATCTAAAGAAAAATTCTTCCGAATTTCTAGGCTTTCGCATTAAAGCCCATTCTAAGAAAACAGCGAAGCGTACCCTATATGTTGCACATTCACATATGACGAAGAAGGCTTTAAACAATGCACAAATAAAACTGAAAAAAGCAGTAAAGACTATACAAAAACATCAATGTATTCAAAATGTTTGGCGATTTAATACGGTTGTCATGGGTATCCAAAACTATTACGCCGCAGCGTCACACATTACAGATGATTTAACTGAGCTGAACCATCGTATTCATAGAACGTTACACAATCGTTTAAAAGGCATTAGATAAAGAAGCGACGCTTCAAGATTTCACGAAATCCTTACTAAAAAGGTATAGCGGATACGAATGCAAGATTTATAAAATTAAAGAAATGGCACTCGCTCCAATTCATGCCCAACGTTGCCAAATAAACCTAAACTTCTCACAAACCATTTGTAATTATACTACCGAAGGTAGAAATAAAATTCATCATAGTTTGAAAGCTATTAATAAACAAACGCTTATTACTGTGATGCAACAGTTCATTCCTCAACGCTCCATTGAGTATAACGATAATCGTATTAGTCGATTTATTGCGCAATATGGTAAATGTGCTGTAACTGGGGTTGAACTTAGCTTTGATGACTGTCACCACAAAACTCCATATTATTTATCGCAAGATGATTCCTACGGTAATTTAATTATTGTCAATGAATCAATTCATCGACTAATCCATCTTAAAGACCATGAGAAAATAAAAGTACTCTTGAAAGTACTTCATCTAGATAAAAAGCAACTAAAAAAAGTAAATGAATTGCGTGAGCAATGTCTGAACGAAGCAATCTAATTCCACATTACATCTTGTCCTTACATAAAAATCGAATGAATTGAATTAATTGGAACGCCGTATGCGGTGAAAGTCGCTTGTACGGTGTGAAGTGGGGGAAAAGCTGGAGATAACGTCAAAGGCTTACCTATCACTATAAAAATATTCTTAAAAGAACTTTACTAACATTTGTTGAAATATTTCCTTTAGCTTTTATATTTAAGTGGTGAGTTGTATTTATATAGTAAAATGTCATATATAATTTAACTGGGTTATGAAGAAATTTTAAAAATTATATTGACAAAAAAATTTTTTTCTGTAAAATGAAAAACAATTCAAAAATATTTGTATAGAACAAAGGCTATGAAAAGAAATAGTATCAATTATTTTTACGAACAGAAAGTTACCGGTTGATGAGAGGTGCATGTAAAACGATTGAGAATTCATCTTGGAGCTGTGTACCGAAAAGATCATTCTAAGTAGGCTACGCCGGTAAGCACCCGTAATCATGTGCGAGAGTATCGTCAAATGACCGTACTTCTTAAGGTAAGTAATGTGAATTGCTTATAAATTAAAGGTGGTAACACGAGTTGAATCGTCCTTTTGGTTAATCCAAAAGGGCGTTTTTTTTTATTCCTTTTTTGAGCAAAGTATTTGAAAATCTAAACGTATTAGGAGTAAGACATTATGAAAGACAATCATCAAGATTCACAGCTAAAGCGCGGATTAAGTACTCGTCACATGCAACTAATTGCACTTGGCGGATCCATTGGAGTCGGTTTATTTTATGGCTCTAGTTCAACAATTCAAATGGCTGGGCCATCTATTTTACTAGCTTATTTAATTGGCGGATTAGTTATTTGCACAATTATGCGTGCATTAGGCGAAATGGCAGTGGAGGAACCTGTATCAGGCTCGTTCAGTACGTACGCGAATAAATATTTAGGACGCTTTGCTGGGTTCTTATCTGGTTGGACGTATTGGTTCATGTGGATTGTCGTTGGCATGGCAGAATTAACAGTAGTCGGTGTATATATTAACTACTGGTTCCCTGATATTCCACAATGGGTAACTGCCCTTGTAGTACTTGTTATTATGATGCTTGTAAACTTAGCAAATGTAAAAGCTTACGGAGAATTCGAATTCTGGTTTGCGATGATTAAAGTTGTTGCGATTATCGGTATGATCGTTCTAGGATTAACCATTATTTTCTTCGGTGTTGGCAACCAAGGTGAAGCAATTGGCTTCGATAATTTATGGGCACACGGTGGCTTCATGCCAAACGGTTTCCATGGTATTTTAATGTCACTAGTATTAGTTATGTTCTCATTCGGTGGGGTTGAATTAGTTGGTATTTCTGCAGGAGAAGCAAAAAATCCTAGCAAGTCAATTCCTTCAGCTATTAACAACATCGTTTGGCGTATTTTAATTTTCTACATTGGTGCATTAGGCGTTATGATGGTTATTTATCCTTGGAATGAAGTTGGTTCAGAAGGTAGCCCGTTCGTTCAAATTTTCGATTACGTCGGCATCCCTGCTGCGGCGCACATTATTAACTTTGTTGTAATTACAGCAGCAATGTCTGCGTTTAATAGTGGTTTATACGGTTCAGGACGTATGCTACACAACTTATCGGTACAAAAAAATGCTCCAAAATATTTTAAAACAGTAAGTAAAAATGGTAGTCCGCGTAGAGGGATTTTATTTTCTTCAGCGGTGTTATTAATTGCGGTTGTCTTAAATTATGTAGTACCTGAAAAAGTGTTCATCTATATTTCTGCTGTTGCGACTGTTGCAGTCATTACAAGCTGGATGATTATTTTATTAGCACAATTGAAATTTAGAAAGTCAAAAACGAAAGAGGAAGTAGCCGAACTGAAATTCAAAATTCCGCTTTATCCACTTTCTACGTATATTGCCATTGCATTCTTATTAATGGTTATTGTGTTAATGACGTTTATTTCAGATATGCGTGTTGCCCTATATGTCGCACCAGTTTGGTTTTTAATCTTATTTGTTGGATACAAAGTAATAAATGTTAAAAAGTAGTTAAATCATTTCATTTAACTGATACTTCCTCAACGAAGACATATGTTAAAAAGTCCTTTTGGTTAACTCGATTGGTTACACCTTTCTCAAGATTAATAATTTTTATACACTAGAAAACATTAATAACGTTCCCAAATGAAAGTTTGGAAAGAAACCGAAATCCAAGAAATGCTGTTAAACCAACATTTCTTGGATTTTCCTTTGAATATTGTCTACACGGCTCTTTATGCAAATATATAAACATGGCTACGAGGGTACTTTTCAAAATTATTCAGAATGTGTTATTTGAATAAAAACCTGTAAATTTGACGCTTTAAACCTGCATTTTTTCCTTTGGTTATTATCCAGATCAACTTCAATTACAGTGTAATTTACACCATCTTCTGTATAATTAAATTCTTCAGCATGGGAATTTACTGAAAAATAAATTATACTTAATAAAAAGATAGAAACAAAAGCAGTTAGAAACTTAAAACGATTACTTGTATTAATAGACATACGCTTAACCCTCCAATTTGATTTTTTGGAAAAAAGAACTATATTGAATCACTGTAACTGGTAATACAAGTAAATAGGGAAGGGGTAAATGTTTTATGAAAGTTTATTTGATAGTTATGTTTTGGGCTGCCTTATTGGTTTTAGCTGTTCGAATTTTTACAGACTATAATAGTGACGTTAATCCATTTAATGAACCACTCTCTCTTCTTTATTATTTAATAGTTATTTTTTGGATTATAATTTTCGCTGTAATATATTTTAAGAAGTTTATAAAAAGTTAAATAAAAAAGGACATTATTTTACGTAATGTCCTTTTTTTATTTAATTAATAGTTTTATTGAGTTCTTCTTCAAGTTGGATGAGAGCAAGATTACATCTTATGTTATGGTCATAACTTAAAACTGCTAAAGAGGAATCCGTTTTGATCAATCTTTTTTCAAAAGGGATTCTTCTTATTTATCGTAAAATGAGGGTTTGCGAGGTATTTTTGCTCAAACTTTATTTCAAAGCAATATGAACATTTTGATTTGTGATGATGATAAAGAAATTGTAAGGGCGATTAGCATTTATTTAGAAAATGAGGGATATCAAGTATTCAAAGCTTACAATGGTATAGAGGCAATCAATCTTATTCGAGATCACGTTATTCACCTAATTACTATGGATATTATGATGCCAAAAATGAATGGGATTACGGCGACAATCAAGATTCGGCAAGATAATATGATTCCGTTAATTATGCTTTCTGCTAAGTCGGAGGATTATGACAAAATACTCGGATTAAATATCGGAGCAGATGATTATATGGCCAAGCCATTTAATCCATTAGAACTTGTGGCTAGAGTGAAATCGCAGCTAAGAAGGTATACGACATTTGGGAGTCTTGAGGTGAGTAGTTATGTATTGCAAACGGGCGGGCTCATGATTGATGATGAACAGAAAGTCATTACCGTTGATAAACAAGAGGTTCATTTGACACCAGTGCAGTATAAAATTTTAAAGCTTCTCACAGCAAATCCTGGGAGACCGCACTTAGACAAATAAAGGTGAACCCTATCATAAGTAAGTGCGGTTTTATTATGCATCTTTTTGACAAAGTAACGAAAGAAAAAAAGCAAACATGGGAAGCGCTTTTACACCAAATGACGTTGATTTGGGAGAGATAGAGAGGCACTGATTTGTATCAAATATGGCAAGAAAATCAGTAAGTATATGTCACAGTTAGTTAAGTAGGAGATAATCTTTTTAAAGGGATTGCTTTATAATAAATAGCAAAAAGAGAAATTGCACAGCGCAATTTCTCTTTTTGCTTGAACTGAAATTAATTATAAATCATCCTCGGTAACTTCATTATTATTTCATTGCCATTGCCATTGCCATTGCCATTGCCATTGCCCGTTGCCATTACCGTTGCCATTGCCATTGCCATTGCCATTACCGTTGCCGTTGCCATTACCGTTGCCATTGCCATTACCGTTGCCATTACCGTTTCCGTTACCATTACCGCTGCCATTGCCATTGCCATTGCCATTGCCATTACCGTTGCCATTACCGTTGCCGTTGCCGTTGCCGTTGCCATTACCGTTGCCATTGCCATTACCGTTGCCATTACCATTACCGTTGCCATTACCGTTGCCATTACCGTCGCCATTGCCATTGCCATTACCGTTGCCATTGCCATTGCCATTGCCATTACCGTTGCCATTACCGTTGCCATTGCCATTGCCATTACCGTTGCCATTACCGTTACCGTTACCGTTACCGTTACCGTTACCGTTACCATTACCATTACCGTCGCCATTGCCATTGCCATTGCCATTGCCATTGCCATTACCGTTGCCGTTGCCATTGCCATTGCCATTACCGTTGCCGTTGCCATTGCCATTGCCATTGCCATTACCGTTGCCATTACCGTTGCCATTACCGTTACCATTGCCATTGCCATTACCGTTGCCGTTGCCATTACCGTTGCCGTTGCCATTACCATTACCGTTGCCATTGCCATTGCCATTGCCATTGCCATTGCCATTGCCATTGCCATTACCGTTGCCGTTGCCATTACCGTTGCCGTTGCCGTTGCCATTACCGTTACCATTGCCATTATCGTTGCCATTATCGTTGCCATTGCCGTTGCCGTTGCCATTACCGTTGCCGTTGCCATTACCGTTGCCATTACCGTTGCCATTACCGTTACCGTTGCCGTTACCATTACCATTACCGTTGCCATTGCCATTGCCGTTGCCATTACCGTCGCCATTGCCATTGCCATTACCGTTGCCATTACCGTTGCCGTTACCATTACCGTTGCCATTGCCATTGCCATTGCCATTGCCATTGCCATTGCCATTGCCATTACCGTTGCCATTACCATTGCCGTTACCGTTACCGTTACCGTTACCGTTACCGTTGCCATTACCGTTGCCATTGCCTTGCTTTACAAGCACATCAAATGTTAGTGTGTGCTCACCATACGTTCCCGTAATCGTCGTATTACCTTGACCTTTTCCTTTTACCACCCCTGCTTTTACAGTAGCTATTTTATCATTCGCTACTTCATAGGTTGCAAGCTTTGTAACATCTTGTTGTACTTTTACATTGGAACGAACTTCATTTGCTTGGGCATTAGAGAATTTTTGGCCTTTGACTTGGCTTATTCCTTGCTCTAGTGCAACAGGCTTTTCAGATAAATGAACGATGACTGCAACCTCTTGATTGCCTGATACATCTTGTAAGCTTTCGTGGAGAGTTGGACCATCTTTAGCCAAACTTAGCTGTTCAGCAATATCCGCCTTTAGTTGAATTATACTTTCGCTTTGACTATCCTGCTTGAATGGTTTCGATTCTTCAGCACTAGCACTCGACAATGGAACCAATAGAGAAAGCACCATAACGAAAACTAGAATACTACTTAAGAACTTCATAAACTTAAAATTTTTCAAATCTCATTTCCTCCTCTTTCTTTAATTGTCACACTTTTTCATTTTAGTGTGATATTTCCAATTTATCACAACGGAACTAATTCGAGAATCGGAATATTTAAATATTCTGAAATATTGATAATTAGTATCAATTTATGAAATATAGATTGAGTCTATTTTCCTAGTAATTGAATAAAAAAGTAGGTCTTTCAAATGAGAAATGACTTACAGTAATTCATTAATTTTTTCAATTAATCCTATCAAGGCAGTTGTTGTAGATACAGTAGGTGGTGTAGTTGCTTATAGAAAATTAGGAGGGCAGTAAAAGGAGTGATTGGAGGGGGTCAGACAGATGAAATTGTGCAAGACCAAGCAACAATGTACGTCATAAACAATCTTGCCAAAATAGATTATGGCTCAGTTATCATTATGAATCTATTCACTTCGCTGGAGGATAAAATGCATTCTTTGGACTCAGAAGAAGATAAAAGAAAGTTAAAAAGCAAAACTAGCTAATAAAATTTTCTACATTAAACAGTATTAGTGTTTATACATATTACATTACCAACAAGATAAAATTAGCTAACTTTATTGTGGAAAAAACTAAATAATTTTAACTTCGTCCTTCTTTAACTAACAGGTGCTTTACTTCAATAAGGAGTAGAGCCTTTTTCTACTTAAACTCCCATGAAAGAACGTAATAATCTTTCATTCTCTGTGGTGTAGCGCTGGTTTTGCGCTACATGGATGGCTAACGGAGTTTAGTTGAAGAGTGTTGTTTAACTTGTTGTTCAACAAACGGGCCATTTAATGGAGTAACTTATTGTGAGGAAGTGGATCGTTTGAAATAATTAGTGTTAAGTATGCAGGTAATATTATTGTATAGAACAAAAAAATTAGAAATGAATAAATAAAGTTGGAAACCTTAGATGTTTCCAACTTTATATTTGAAAATGTGATTAAAGTTCTCTGCTGCGACGATACTGTAAGTAGCTAGAATTAAAAATTTGTAAGGAACGGTATAATGCGTTTTTTTAATGGTTTATTTGTATAAAAAGTAAAAATAGATATTAAAAACGTCAAAAGAAAGTAAGTAGACAAGAGGAAATTGCTATTCAGTTTATGAAAACACGAAAAAAATGGGGCAAAAGTTGTAAGCCAAAATAGTAGGACTTTGCTGCCAAAATCTCATAATGAATAAAATAAAGAGCTGATATTCTGAATGAACAGAGATATCAGCTTTTTCGATTTCTTTATCGTGAGCTAGAGTTAGAAGAAACAGCTAAAGAACTAGGATTCGTAGAAAAGTATGGACAAGGATTAATTCAACTATATAAATAGAGGAGGAATTTATTATGAAAAAAATGCTTATTAATAGTATTATAGCTACAATGCTATTATCAGCTACACTACCTCATTTTGCTCACGCTCAAACTGATGATAATACGAATGCTTTTGTGGTGAGTAATGAAGAAGCTGTACAAACTCTTGAAAATTCTGTTCAAATTGAAAAAGAGGTAATTACTGATAATAACACTCTAGTTGTAACTTCGTTAAAAACTGATGAATTAGAAGCAACAAGCGATATTAATTTCAACTTAGAAACAAGTGAAATTTCTGTTGATACTACTTTGGTTGACAACCTTGGAAATTCTATTAGCAATCAATTCGAAGTACATTTTTTACACATACAAGGTGAAGACTTTAAAGCAATTTTTGTTGATCAAGAGACTGGAGAAGAAATTTATGTAAGTACTGATGAAGTACAGGCATCTATAGCACCTTTAGTAGTTGTATTAGCAACTGTAGCAAGGTATGGTCTAACAAGAGCGATAGCAAAGCATGGTGCGACAAGAGTTGCACAAGCTACTGCTAGTAATGCGTTAAAAACAAAACTACCTACTGATACAGTCGCTAGAGAATTAGCTGCTGAACTTGGTTATGTAGCAACAAAACAGAGTTCTGCGGGTGCAAAAATATTTTTCCGTTCCGCTAAGGATACAGTAAAGGGACCACAATATATTGTTAGAGACACTACATCTCATAAAGGTGGTGTTTGGAAAGGTGCTACTAAGATAGAAAATATAGGTTCTTCTAAAACAAGAAGTGGTACATATGATGCTGTATTAACTAGGATAGCAGATTAATTATTTTCATAAAGGTGGTCTAATATTGGCAAATAAAATTAATTACCAATATCGCATAACCAAGTATAACCCTGATTTAAGGAATTTAAATGGCGAATACACCAAAGAAGAATGGATAAGTCCTACACAAATAGGCAGATCGTTTGATGGTAAAGTATTTACTATAAAAGATTATCTTCAAGTAGAAAAAGCTTATATAGACACAGTTATAAGCTTTATAAAAGAATCCAAATCAAAGTCATTACGAGTGATACAGCTGGAAAGAAATAATAAACTTTTACAAGATGAATCATCTGAACTGTTTGAAGAAAAATTCAAAAATATTGTTCTAGAGGAGGATCTGCTAGTTAACGAGACAGAAATTACTATAATTTGTAAAATGGTACTACGTGATTATATTTACTGCCATTTAATTTCAAGTAGTAATTTCTTTGTTCATTTTGCTAGCGATTATTACATGTTTATAGGTTCAAATCAACCTTGTAGCAACGCTGTTCATTTTGCTAGGACAAACAACCTCTTTGTAGAAGAATATCAATCGCCGTATTATCTTACTGAAGAAGATATTATTAGAATGGTAGAATGGTCGGCTAAAAATGAAGAAATTGTTTTAGGTGAAGAAAAGCTTTCGAATGTACCTTTGAAAGAGATCCGAAAAGCTCTTAACCTCTCAGAGGAACATCCAGTAGTTGGTTCCTTTCCTATAAATAGTGAGAACAAAGATGTTTTTCAGAAATATATTAAACATAAATTTGACTTTTCTAAACATAATTACTACCTTTGGAGTGGAAGCTAAATAATTCTTTAAACGCGATTACTTCTATTTTATAAAAGTAAAGATATAAGCTGAAACTATTTTAAATAGTGAATTCTTGTATTATGTCACACATTATATGTATACGAAATTAAAGGATAGAAGAGCTTGAAGAAATTCACTCTATCTATCCTCTTTTTGTATTACAAATTATCCTATTTACTACAACAACTAATCCTCTTTTCACCCATATATTATTGTGGTAATTCATAAAGACTTATAAGTGGTGTAAGTTCTTTTACTTTTATTTTTGAATATGTTTCTTGTTTATCTAAAGTGGCGGGTAAGTTGAAGAGTGTAGTTTAACCTTTATTCAGCAATCGGGTGCGATTGTTGCATACTGATTGGGTTTTTAAACGACTTTATTGTTATTTTCATGAGTTCTTATTCAATAATTGTACAAAGAATTAAACATCTTTATTTTTACACCGTCCGCATTTGCAGACGGTGTAATGCGTTTTTCTGATTCAAAATTAAACATCTTTATTATCATTACACACTACACACTACACAATTTTCAAATGCCAAGTTTTTATGTAACTCAAGCCAACGATACCAGGCCTTGCCAAAAAATCATTATATAGGCACTAAAGTTCATACAGTATTAGTAGTCTGAATGGTAATATTGGGGAGGAGAAGTTGTCTTTGGAAAAGTCATTGCTAGGTTTACTGAGAGAGGGCGGATTCATTTTATATGCAAGGCATGGAGAAGCAACGGTCGGGACAGATCAGCCGTATTTTAATTTTCAATACTGTTATACGCAAAGAAATTTGTCAGCGCTTGGTCGAAGAGAAGCAATTTATTATGGACAAATGCTGCGCTATTTACAAATTCCAATCAGTCCGCCAATTGTCGCAAGCCCTTTTTGTAGAACAATTGAAACGGCACAGTTAGCATTTCCCAATGTCAATGTTCAAATCGAGCCTTTTTGGTATGATATTTTTAAGTTAGGTGGTAATCTGTCAACCTTTGAACAACATGAAATCTTAACGAATCTGCGCTCAGTATTGGAAATAAAACCATCTCAAGGGACGAACAAAATGATTATTGCCCATAGCTTTCCAACAGGGGTAGGACTAGGCCAAATCTCAAACTTAGGAACAGTGATTGTTAAGCCTAGAGGTCAAGGCAAGGGCTATGAGATTGTGAAACAATTGTCATTAGCTGATTTAGCCGATCTAGGGAGCAGCGAGATAAAATAAAACATTCATAGAATTGAGGGATAACATGGAATTAAAAACCGTTTCGCAATGCACATTGGAGGAAGTTTTAATAGCTTGGAATAAAGGCTTTGAAGGATATTTTGTGCGAATTGACATGGACGAAGAGATGTTTTTAAATCGACTCGTAGGGGAGGGGCTATCTCCAAAGCTATCCATTGTTGCCTTTGATGGAAATACACCAGTTGGCATTGTCTTGAATGGGGTTAGACATTTAAATGGAAGAAAGACGTCGTGGAATGGTGGAACAGGTGTCTCACCGGACTATCGAGGGAAGGGCGTTTCACGTGCTTTAATGGACGAAACATTGGCAATCTATGCAAGAGAAAACGTTGAAATAGCTACGCTTGAAGCAATAAATGAAAATAGTAAGGCTATTGTCCTCTATGAAAAATATGGCTATGAAATAACGAATCACTTGCTGTTCCTAAGTGGCGAGTTTGAAGCACATGTTAAGGAGCCATTACAGCTACAAGTAAAAACGATTCGCCCAGAGCAGCTTTCAAGCTTTGCTTTTTATAACGAAGATGTGCCTTGGCAATGTAGTTGGCATAGTAACAAGCAGGGAGAAGCAAGTGTATTTTATAATCAAAAAAATGAAGCAATCGGTTATATGTTATATAGAAGGGTTTGGAACAACGAGGGACAATTAGAAAGTATACGGTGTTACCAGCTAGAATTGCTTGAGAAAGGCAATGTAGAAGATATTCCTCATTTCCTGACAAGTTTGACAAACAAAAAAGTACACATCACCACTGTTAATTTCTTAGCCAGCAATCCCGTAACGAACTATTTACTAGAAAACGGGCTGGAAGTGACAACTGAGCAAGTGCAAATGAAGAAGGAGATGGACTGATTGTTTGTGTTGTAGTTCGTACCAAAAAGGGAACTAATAATTTTTTAACAGACGATGGACGCATAGAATGTAAATCATGAAGGGACAGTACAACGATTATTTCTTGGGAAATGACTATATCCTAAGATGTATCAAGGCCAAGCGATGAATAAGGAAAGTCATTTGTTTCAAAGAGGTGGAATCCCATCTCTTTTTAAAATATTTGATAATATAAAATATTCTAATAATTATTGTTTGTATTATGGTAAAATTTATAGTGTGTGTGAATAAAAGTTTTAAAAATAAGGTGGTGTTTCGGTGACTAACAGAGCTTTTCTAGATAGGATTCGTCTTGTAGCAGAAGCGGAAAAACCATAAAAATTGTTGGAAGACTTGCATGAATACGATTTTGGGAAGTGTCAACTGCAGTTTACAGCATGTGAAAATGGTCATTCGGCGTTAAAGGTACGAGTGCTTCAGTTGTAGAAATTAGTGATTTCTTGTCGGAAGTTGGAAATAACGATATTCAACAATGAAGGGTGGTTTAGGTAAGAAACATAAAAAATTAGTTAAGTGTTTGTATTTTTTGAAGTAAAAGGTTCGTGTGTTGTCCTTTATACATAATTTAATATGTGCTGAACCATATTACAAGTAACAACAAAAATTAGCTCGAAGGCAACTTGCGAAATGTTGCGAAATACAGGAATGTGCTAGGTCTTGTAGAAGGAATTCTCGCTTGTCCCCTACTTCTGACTAGCTTACAACTATCGTATAGATAGTAGATATTTTAATCTATAATTAAATGTGATATACTGCAATAAGGTTATAATTGATACAGAAAAGTTGTGTTCCTAAGTCGCATCTTGTCTTATTGTGACAACCAAACAGGAGCGTCTACATCCTTTCTGCAAATCTTAATATATAAGGAAGATAAAAATGAGTAGCAAACAAATTAAATCAGACGTCATCTTAATTGGTGCCGGAATTATGAGTGCGACTTTGGGAACAATGCTCAAAGAATTAGCACCAGACTGGAATATTACAGTGTTTGAGAAACTTGCAAACGCCGGAGAAGAAAGTTCTAACGAATGGAATAATGCGGGAACAGGGCATGCAGCGTTGTGCGAGCTTAACTACACATCTGAAAAACCAGACGGCTCTATCGATATTAGCAAAGCTATTAATGTGAATGAACAGTTCCAGGTGTCTATGCAGTTTTGGTCATATCTTGTTAATCGCAAGCTAATCCAAAATCCGCAAGACTTTATCATGCCAATACCACATATGAGTATGGTAAGAGGCGAAAAAAATGTCGAGTATTTGAAAAAACGTTTTGAAACGATGTCGAATAACCCATTGTTCAAAGGGATGGAATTTTCCGAGAACCCTGAAAAACTGAAGGAATGGATTCCGCTTATTATGGAAGACCGTCCGGCAGATGAAGCGATCGCGGCGACAAAAATTGACACGGGTACAGACGTCAACTTTGGAGCTTTAACGCGTATGTTATTTGACCACTTAGAAACTAAAAACGTCGATATTAATTACAATCATAGTGTTGAAAGCATTAAGCGTACGAAAGACGGCTCATGGGAATTAAAAGTGCATGATATCGATGGCTGTAAAATGGAATATCATACAGCAAAATTCGTCTTCCTTGGAGCTGGTGGCGGAAGCTTAGAGCTATTACAAAAATCAGGGATTCCTGAAGGCAAACATATTGGTGGATTCCCGATTAGTGGCTTATTCATGGTATGTAACAATCAGGATATTGTTGAGCAACATCATGCCAAAGTATACGGCAAAGCTGCGGTTGGTGCGCCACCAATGTCTGTGCCGCATTTAGACACAAGATTTATCGATAACAAAAAATCATTACTATTTGGACCGTTCGCTGGCTTCTCACCGAAGTTCTTAAAAACAGGTTCGAATATGGATTTATTTGCTTCAGTTAAACCGCATAATATTACAACGTTATTGGCGGCAGGCGTGAAAGAAATGGGCTTAACAAAATACCTGATCCAACAACTGATGTTATCAAAAGATCAACGTATGGAAGAGTTACGTGACTTTATCCCGAACGCGAAGAGCGATGATTGGGATATTGTCGTGGCTGGCCAACGTGTACAAGTTATCAAAGATACGGAAGCTGGTGGCAAAGGAACGCTTCAATTTGGTACGGAAGTTGTTAGTGCTGCAGATGGCTCTATCGCTGCCTTACTAGGTGCGTCTCCAGGTGCATCTACTGCCGTTCCTGTTATGATTGAAGTCATTAATAAATGCTTCCCTCAGCAGGTAAAAGAGTGGGAACCGAAATTAAAAGAAATGATTCCTTCTTATGGCATAGCATTAGTAGAAAACCCAGCGCTTCTTGAAGAAGTTCATACTTCTACAGCACAGGTACTTGGTTTAAACAAAAACTAGTCGATCAATAATATAAAACCTTTCATCCACTTTTTGGATGGAAGGTTCTTTTTTTGTTCGTAGTTAAATCTTATTCTATTGTAGTACATTGAAGAGTCTCGGAATAAAGTTGGTTTTCTTTATTGGTTGACATGGAGTTAACTCCATCTTTTAAAGTGGAAGTATTAAAAGAATGGAGAGATGTAAATGGTTATTATTGTGTATGTATTAATCGGATTATATGCATTTTTAACAGGGATAGCAGGTATGATGCAATGGAAAGCAGGTGGATTTCAAGTACGAGCATTTCTATTTGTCGTCGTATCAATAGGTATGTTCGCAATCTTATTCATACCAAACAAAGACTGGACGTTTATATGGCTAGTTTTAGCATTTGTCCTGTTACAAATAGTAGCGGTTGCAGAGGGAATGTTAACAAATGGGCGGCTGACATACAGCCATCACATTATTCGTCTCATTTTTCATTGTATAATTGCCTTATTGGTTTATATATATATTAAATAGTAGGAGGTAATTATGAAAATTGGCGAATTTGCAACGTGTACAGGTCTTAGTAAAGATACCATCCGTTATTACGAAAAGCTGGATTTATTACATCCTGAAACAATAAACAAACAACGTGAGTATAACGAGGAAGATATCGATGTAATTAATGCAATCCTAAAACTAAAACAAACTGGATTTTCGCTTCAAGAAATCAAAATGCTTTTTGAATGGTCGCAAAATACCGATCAAAATAAAAAACTAACAAAAGAAGAAGTACAAAATCTTTTACAAATAAAAGTGATTTTTCAAAAAAAATTTGAACAGATGCTTCAAAAAGAAGATCAGATTAAGCAAATAAAGCAAGTATTGCTTCAAGCCGATTATAAAATGGAGCAGTTATTAGAAAAAAATAAACGCTAAATGTTCTACTAAACTTGTGACCCCTATTTGCACTGATCAACTTCAAATAAACCGTAAAAGCATTAAAAAATAGTATGATTGTGAAAAACACTGCAGTTGTAAACGCGGTAAATATCAAGTATACTTTTTTCGGTATAGAAGACTTGCAATGACTGAGAAAAAGGATGAGTATAAATGACGTTTGAAGAGGTATTACCACGTTTAAAAGCGGGCGAGAAAGTAATTCGTAATGGTTGGGGCGGCGCCGAATTGTATGTGAAGCTTGTTGGGCAAAGCGAACATGATGGCGAGCATTTAAATCCGTATTTTTTAATAAATGTACGTGGTGAGGGTTACACAATGTTCACACCAACTGTCTGCGATTTGTTAGCGGAAGATTGGATAATGGTAGATTAATAGTAAAGAGAAGCCATCTCAAATAACTACTGAGATGGCTTCTTTCTGTTCCCATAGGTTATCGATCAATAAATTGTTGGGGGAAGAAGAAACCCCCCATTGCTGAAGTTTCAATTAATAGAGGAGGAGAGATGTTATGAAGTTTGAAGAGTATGTGGGCAAGACGGTATTTGTAACGGGTGCTGCTTCAGGTATCGGACAGGCTCAAGCCATTGCATTTTTAGAAAATGGGGCGAATGTATTTGGTTTTGATATAGAGGAGCAGGGATTATTCAGTCTACATCAACAATATCCTGAACATTTTGCGTACAGCTTAGGTAGTGTATGCAATAAGAACGATGTAGAGCAAGCATGTGAACAAGCGGTTTCAATATATAAGCAAGTGGATATTTTATTAAATACTGCAGGTGTATTAGATGGCTTTGCAAAAACGCTCGATACAGATGAGGCGTTATGGGATAAAATCATGCATACCAATGTCAAGGGTACTTATTTTGTGACGAATGCGATACTATCACATATGTTAAAACGTAAGTCAGGCGTCATCGTCAATATGGCGTCTATTGCAGGGCTTGTTGCTGGCGGTGGTGGCGCAGCGTATACAGCATCCAAACATGCGATTGTTGGTTATACGAAGCAGGTAGATTTAGATTATTGCCGTGATGGAATTCGTGCCAATGCTATCGCGCCTGGAGCCATTCAAACGCCGATGAATCAGGCAGACTTTGAAGGGGATGGCGAAATGGCCAAATGGGTAGCGAATGAAACACCGGCAGGTCGCTGGGCCCAACCAAGCGAGGTGGCGAATTTAACGCTTTATTTGGCGAGTCAGGCAGCTGATTATATGCATGGTGCCGTTATTCCGATTGATGGCGGGTGGCTTACAAAATAACATTGTTCAATCGTAAAATCTTTTGCTATAATACGCAAGTAAGCAAAATTTGGCTTGCACTACGGCACTTCAGATAGGGCGATTGGCTCTCTTCCTTTGGTCGTAGTTATGACTAAAATAGCGCATTGCTATTTTACAAAGGAGAATAAAATTGAATACATCTATTTTAAAAGACTCATCTCGTACGTCTGTAAGTGAGCTTACAAAGACGGCACTTGTCGCGGCCCTGTATGTGGCTGTAACTGTTTTATTGGCAGTCTTTAGTTTTGGGGCTGTACAACTACGTTTGTCGGAGATGTTCAACTATCTAGCGTTGTACAACAAACGTTATGTATTAGCAGTGACAATAGGCGTAATACTGGCGAATTTTATGTCACCCACTTGGATATTAGATGTACCTATTGGTGGGATTGCGACATTCCTTGTCTTAATCCTGTGCCGGAAAGTAACAAAAAATATCACAAATGACATCTTGAAAATGGTTGTGACTGCATTGATTTTTGCGTTCTCGATGTTTACCGTAGCAGGTCAATTAACAATCCTCTATGATCTTCCGTTTTGGGCAACTTGGTTTACTGTTGGGATTGGGGAGTTATTGTCAATGACGGTCGGTGGTGTAACGATTTATTTATTAAATAAAAAAATCGATTTATCAAAATAATACAAGAAGCTGGGACATAATTTTAAATTTTAAGAAAGAGGAGCAAAGTCGTTATTAAATTTTTTCTATCTAAAAATGAAGGAAAATTTAGACGTTCTTCCTTTTGGAATAAAGTGAAACTTCAATCAGTGGGGGTTTTCTTCATCCCCCACTGATTGTACGTTGAACCAATCGGGCTTTTACGGTCAGTTGATCGCCCACCTCGTTGACTCTTTCTCATCTTTCCACTTGAGGTGGGCGTCTTGTACCTGACGCTTCGCTTTCGGAACAGATAAATTACTGACCGTTAATGCGGGATAAATAAAATTCAAAAGAGAGTACTAGTTGATGGTAGCGAAGGCAGAGACTCATGGAGGATTAGCGTGACGTCTGAGACTACAGGATCAGGCCACGCCCCCGGAAAGCGTCCGCCGTAGCGGACATCAACGCTTACAGCAAAAAAGTGTTAGATCGACAATCAATCTAACACTTTTTCTCTTTTGTCCCAGCCTCTTTTCTGTATGTAGAATCCAATGTTGATGGTTCACCATCACGCAGGGAGGTGGTTGCACGTTATGCTTCGCTGTTGCGCAAAAAAAGGATGTGTCTCAAATGATTTTCGAGACACATCCTTTTTGCTATACAGAATATTTTATTCAACCGTAACGGAAAGCTCCTTCACTAGGAGAGAGGAGGAGCCGTAGCCTTGTGGAAGGAAGTAAAGTTCTGAGCTGGTTTCCTCAATATCTTTCATGAGGTCAAAGAAGTTACCAGCGATTGTCATTTGTTTGACAGGTGAGACAATTTTGCCGTCTTTAATATGGAAACCTGTTGCTGCAACAGAAAAATCGCCAGAAATGGTATTCGTACCAGAGTGAAGACCAGATAAGCCTGTGATAAGGAGTCCTTCCGAAATGGCAGCAATTAAGTCAGCTTGTGTTTTCTGACCAGGTGGAACATATAAATTTTGAGGCGCGATTGTCAGCGTGCCTTTATAAGAATTCTTATGCGCATGACCGCTTGTGGCGCAGCCTTCTATTTTTGCAGTTTTTCGGTTATGAAGGAGCGTTTGTAGCGTTCCGTTTAAAATAATCGCTTGTTGTTTTGTCGCAACACCCTCTCCGTCAAAATTTGAGCCCGTCAAAGCATTTGGATGAAAGGGGTCATTTAACAATGTAAATGCATCAGAAGCCACTTTCTGACCAACTTTTCCTTTTAATAGGGACTGATCCTTTTGAGCATTTTCCGCTGAGAATACAGGCATAAAGGTTGCAAGTAATGCAGCTGTTGCGTCATAGCGTAAAATAATTGGATATTTGCCAGAGGGGATAGATTTCTCACCTAGATTAGCAAGTGCTTCTTCAGCGGCTTCTTTGGCAATTTCTTCGACATCAAGTGCATAAAAATCACGTGTCATTTTCAAGTAGCCAGCTGTTTTCAATTCATCACCATCTTTAACAACTGTTGAAATGAATATCACTAAGCCATTTTCTTTTTGCGATAGTGAAAGGTTTTTACTATTCACTAATGAACGTTCAGTTGAAAACTCTTTCAATATGCAATAATCAAGTGTGACGATTCGTGGGTCATAGGTAAGTATGTTCTTTTCAATAGCTCGAAGCAACTCTACCTTGTCGGCAATTTCGATATTCGCCAGTTCTTCACTATAAAACTGATGACCTGCATATTCGCTACTGCCCTCGAAAATATCAATTCCCTCATCCTCATCAAGTATGTCTGCATTGGCTTTAGCGCTGTCAATTAAAAATGGAATCGATTCATCGTCTAGTTTTTCGGTATAGGAATAGCCCATTTTTCCATTATAAAGCCCTCGAAGACTAAGACCACCATCTTCAGATGTCTCGTAGCTATCAATTTGACCTTCATAAAGCTTACATTCAAATGATGTCTTACGTTCGAAATAGACTTCCACTTCTTTAAAATCAGCATCTACCGCTTGTTGTAGCAGTTTTTCTTGGAATTCAGCGATTGTCATAAATTATTCCCCCTTTGTTCCACCAACTGTAATTTCACGAACGCGGATCATCGGTTGGCCGACATTCACTGGCAGACTGCCACTGACTGATCCGCACATGCCTGCACCATGCGCTAGATTATTCCCGACACGATCAACTAGTTGTAATGTTTTTGCCCCGTTTCCAATAAGCGTTGCACCACGCACAGGGCGATCAATTTTACCATCTTTCACGGTATAGGCTTCCATCACAGCGAAGTTATAATCACCAGTCGCCGGATTTACTTGTCCACCACCCATATATTTTGCGTAAATACCGTATTCGGTTGAGGCAATAATATCTTCTGGTGTAGAGGTGCCTGGTGCGATATAAGTGTTGGTCATACGTGATGTTGGACTGAAACGATAGGATTGGCGACGTGAAGAGCCAGTCGGTTCAGTATTCATGCGCCGGGCATTGAATTTATCGATCAAATAACCTTTTAGAATACCATTTTCAATCAAGATGTTTTTACGCGTTTTTTCCCCTTCGTCATCCATATTGAGAGAACCCCATTCATTAGGGAGGGTGCCATCATCAATATATGTAACAATATCGGGTGCCACTTTTTCGCCAATGCGATTTGCGAATACGGAATTGTTTTTTGCAACAGCTGTCGCTTCAAGTCCATGACCGCAAGCTTCGTGAAAAATAACACCACCAAATTCATTATCAATGATGACAGGGAATTTACCGCTTGGACATTCATCCGCATGAAGCATTGTAATTGCAATACGTGACGCTTCTCCTGCATAGTGATGAAGGTCAAGGTTTTCCATAAATTCAAAGCCGGCATGTGCCCCTGGACCGTAGAATCCTGTTTGCACTTCGTTCCCTTCGGAGGCAGTTGCTTGAATCGAGAGTCTACTATAGATCCGCGTATCCTCCACAAATTTACCTTCCGAGTTAGCAATGAGGATATGTTGTTGTTCATCCAAATAGCGAATGCCAACCTGACTAATACGTTCATCATAACTTCGCGCAATTTCATTGGCCTGTCGCATGACGTCTGCTTTTCTTGCATGTTCGACAGTGTTTGGTGTTAGTAAGATTTTGTGAATAGGGGTTATATGTTCTGGATGGAGCGGATGGATGGTGCCAGCAGCGCCCCCCTTGATGGCAAGTGCAGCTCGTCTCGCTGCTATTAGCAAGCCTTCTTCTGAGATATCGTTCGTGTAGGTGTAAATAGATTGGAGTCCACTAAAAATACGTATGCCAATGCCAAAATCACGCCCAGATATACTTTGTTCAATTTTTCCGCCTCGTAAAGTAAGTGAATTCACGTATTTATCTTCAATGAATAATTCCGAAAAATCCCCCCCTGAAGTAAGGGCTGCTTGCAGTACATTTTCAATAACCGACTGTTTAATCATCTATCTTCCTCCTTTTCTCAATTGTAGCGTACTTACTATATTTATTTACGAAATAATAGAAAGATTCCATATTTTGATGATTTACAGAAAGTAAATTAGAAAAATATGTTTGGAGAGGTGAGAGGGTATGAATCATAGGTTAAATACATATGAAATTCAGAAAATTCCCAATATGCACAAGTTATGCAGAGAAATAGTGAATAGAAGTGGTGGATTTCTTGGGGGAAAATTGATTAAAGATTAGAAAATATTGCAAAAACTAATTGTATTAGTTAAAATGTTAATAAGATTAGTTTTGAAAGGGGATTTGATGAAAAATGAAGATTACAAAGATTGGTACAGTTTTTCAATTGTCATTTATGCCAAGATTATTTCCTGTTAATTGTTATTTTATAGAAGAAGAAAACGGGCTTACATTGATTGATGCAGCTCTACCATATAGCGCAAAAAGTATCATAGCTGCGGCCAAGGATATAGGAAAGCCGATTACAAGAATTATTATTACGCACGCACATAATGATCATATCGGCGCACTAGACACGCTAAAAGAATTATTACCTGAAAGTCAGGTGTACATATCTTCTAGAGATGCGCTGTTATTAGAAGGAAATTCGATATTGCTACAGAATGAAAAGAACGTACCCATTCGTGGAGGTCTTCCAAAAAATATTGCAACCAAACCAGATGTATTACTTGAAGAAGGTGATTGTGTTGGTTCATTAGAAGTGATTGCAACACCAGGCCATACCCCAGGTTCTATCAGTCTTTTCGACACACGCAATAGAAGCTTAATTGCTGGCGATGCACTAATAACTAGGGGAAAGCTTGTAGTATCTGGCATGATGAATCCATTGTTCCCGTTTCCAGCGCTAGCAACATGGGATAAATGCACAGCTCTTGAAAGTGCCAAAAAATTAAGTGATTATAAGCCAAACTTACTTGCTGTTGGTCATGGGAAGATGTTAGAGCAACCCCAGAAACTTTTGGATAGGGCCATCGCACAAGCAGAAATTAAATTTTTACAATCAAAATAGGAAGTGAGAATAACATGTCCCGACGAATAAAATTAGATGTATCGATTATTTTACAAAAGGCAACGGAGTTAGTGGATGAATATGGGCTAGACCAACTTTCAATCGGGTTATTAGCAGAAAAATTGGAAGTACGGCCGCCTTCCTTATATAACCATCTAGATGGGTTAAATGGCTTAAAGCAAAAGTTAGCCATTCAAGGCGTAAAAAAGCTAAATGAAACGATGCTTCAATCTGCAGTAGGGCGTTCAGGGGATGATGCTGTCCGCGCCATTAGTAAAGCATATATTCAATTTGTAAGAATGCATCCGGGGCTTTATGATGCTAGCACGCGTTTTCCAGATGCGAACGACCAAGAGTTGCAGCAAGCACAGGAGGCTATTGTGCAACTGGTAGTTCAAGTGTTAGATGCCTATCATCTGCAAGACGAAATGGCGATTCATATGGTGAGGGGATTACGAAGTATTTTACATGGTTTCACTTCGATTGAACAGATGGGCGGATTCGGGATGCCACTTGATATCAATCAAAGCTTTTCAATCCTCATCAACACTTTTATTGAGGGCATTCATGCAGTGGCTTCCAATGAAGATGGATGGATACAGATGGATAACTAAAATCGTTTGTATAGATACCTTACCTACCATTTTATGGATGAATAGATAAGGATGATTAAAAATAGCCTCTAATTATCTAGTTCTTGAAGACATGTCATAATTCTCTTCAACTTTAGCCAAACTGATGGAAATGACTTGGAGAAGGTGATGACATGCTGAACGACTATCATGCAGGAGACAATGTCTATATTTTTTATAGGAATCCACATATTCAAGATGTAGTGGATATACAGGAAGCAGCTGTGGTGAAGAATCCAGATAATCCAGCTGAATTAGCGCTCTTTCTATTTGAAACGTACTATCCTTTAACGACTGACCTTGTGGTATTTGCCAGTGAAATGGATGCCGAACAGGCGTATCATCAGTATTTTCTTTGATAAAGGGTGCACATGAAAATGCCATTTACAAAATGTTCATTATAAAGAGTACACTTTAGGCTGTATGAACTCATAACAATTATTTTCACAGTAAAAACAGTATGTAAATTATTAATTTCAGAAAATTCACTTTATATTCATAATTTATTGTAATTAAGAATATAACGTTAGGATTTTTGTAATATAATAAATTTAATTCATGAAATAACTGATAGTTACGAATACTATTACCTTTTATGAATTTGAAAAAGTACATATTTTGAAAATTTTTGGAGGTGTAACTTAATGAAAAAGTATTTTTTGTTTATGGCAACTTTTTTAACAATCGGTATTTTGTCAGCGTGTTCGTCAGATGAAGCGGACAACACAGAATCCTCTGACAAAGAAACGACAATAACTGTGTCTGCTGATGAGGAGGCTATTGCTTCTGCAAAAGCTGCGTTCCAACAAATAGGGGAAGTACCGGTTCCTGAAGATAACCCAATTACAGATGAAAAAGTTGAGCTAGGGAAACGTTTATTCTTTGATTCTAGATTATCTGGAAATAATATTCAAAGTTGTAGTTCATGTCATCAACCTCAAGCAGGCTATGGGGATAATTTAGCTACATTTATTGGGTTTGAAGGATTCAAAGGACATAGAAATAGTCCTACAATTATAAATTCAGCGTATTATTCTGAAAACTTCTGGGATGGACGTGCTAGTAGTTTAGAAGAACAAGCACAAGGACCTATTACTGCAGAAGGTGAAATGAACCAAGATCTTGATGGATTAGTAGAAGAATTAAAAGCAGTTCCTGAATATGTAACTGATTTCCAAACAGTTTTTGGTGAAGAAATTTCTACCAATAATATCTTGAAAGCAATTGCTACATTTGAAAGAAAAATTGTAATTAAAGATACTGCTTTTGACAAATACTTAGCCGGTGATGACACTGCAATTGCTGATGTAGCGAAAGAGGGGATGCTACTTTACAATGGCAAAGCAAGTTGTATTGTGTGTCATACGACGCCAACATTGTCTGATGGAAAGTACTATAACTTAGGGATTGAAGGCGATGAAGGTCGTTATGCAGTAACTAATAATGAAGCTGATAAGGGTACATTTAGAACTGCTTCTTTACGTGGGGTTACTCATACAGGCCCTTATATGCATGATGGTAGTTTAGCTACATTAAAAGATGTTGTTGAATTCTATAACGAAGGCGGAGGAGCGGATGCTAATAAAAGTAATCTAATCCAACCACTTGGTTTAACGGATAAAGAAATTGATCAATTAGTTGCTTTCTTAGAAACTTTAGGTGGAGAAGTGCCACAAGTAGAAGCTCCTAAAGCATACTAAAATAATATATAAATGAAATTTAGGGACCATTGCGAAATACCGAAAGGTACAAAGTAATGGTTCCTTTTTGAATGAACGAAAAAAGAGGACGAAAAAATGATGGAAGGGGATTATCTTAGGGAGACGCGAAAGTAATGTAGAAGTAGGTGATGCTTATTTTTGCTACCATGAATTTGAAGAAAATTACTACTTAGAAACACTTACTGTGTAAGCAGTGCTTATAAGAGCTACTGACTTTAAACTAAATACACCATCTGAATGTAAATCACAGAAAAAATTACAAGGTTACGAGATTTGACCAGCATTCTCGAAACCTTGTGTCTTCAATCTGAAGGCTCCGTATTTAACTGAGCCTTATTTCTATCTTTATTAACCTGCATATGAATGCAGACCTGCAAGTAAAAAGTTAACGAATACGAGGTTAAAAATAATAAGTCCAAATCCAACAATTACTAACCATGCGGATTTTTCACCTTGCCAATTTCGTGATAAACGTAAGTGTAAAAAAGAAGAATAAAATAACCAAGAAACTAATGCCCAAACTTCTTTAGGATCCCAACTCCAAAAACTACCCCAGGCAATTTGTGCCCATATCATACCAAAAATTAAAGCACCCAATGTAAAAATCGGATATCCAATTAGTACAGAACGATAACATATTTCATCTAGCAAATCAGCGCTAATATTTTTAGTAAATGGTTGTAAAATAGCAGCAAATCGCTTTCTTGTAATCAATCTAACTAAAATATGTAAAATTGCGCCAAAAATAAATGACCAAATGAATGTATTTATTTTATTTGCATCAACAACATCACCAATAAACGAAGGTGTTTCAATAAATGAATCAGAGCCTGTATCGGATACTAATACGCCATCTGTTGGACCTAAAATAATTGGCATACGATATTCGATATATTTTTCTCCATTATCAATTTGGAAAACTGCTGAGTATCCGCCTGCAGTAGTAAATGAAAGTGTAGCAATAATAAACCCTGCTGTAACAAAAAGTGTAAAAAGAACAGTTTCTAACCAAAAAGCCTTTTTAGATTTAACATTCTGGTCTACTACTTTTACTAAGTAAATGATAGCAATAACGAAACTAACAGCTAAAATTCCCTGCCCTAATGCAGACAACATTACATGAATTTGTAAAAAGTTACTTTTTAATGAGGGGGCAAGGGGAGTAATGTCTCTTGAAAACATACTTGCAAAACCTATCATTAATACAACTAACGGTAATGTAAACATGCCTATTACACTTAAACGATAAATGAAAAATAGTATAATAAACGCTATAATAAACATTAATCCAAAAAAGGTTGTAAATTCATACATATTACTGACTGGTGCATATCCACCTACAATCCAACGAAATATAAAGGAAGTAATTTGAAACATACATCCAATAATTGTAATCACAAATCCAACATTAGCAACCTTTGCAGAGTTCTTTATAGCTACAGCTTTTTTCTGGCGTATAGAAGCTCCAAAAAATAATGTAGCAACTAAGTATAAAGCAAAGGCTATCGTTAATAAATATCCACTTGCTTCTTGCATTATTTAATCCTCCATCTTTCATTATTTCTTTTTATTATCCACTAATTGATCTTCTGGAATAGTTAATGGTAATTCTTCCAAAACTTTTTCCAACTCTCTCCTTAATCCAAAATAATTTTTATTTGTATGAGAGGCAATTAAAACTTCATCCTCTTTCACAGCTATCCACACGCGGCGATGATACCAAAATGAACCTATCATTACACCAATTATAAAAATTGTTCCTCCAACAAATAAAACTGGTAACATTAAGTCTTTCTTTACAAGCAAATATGTAATATAGTCATAGCCTTCTTGTACATAATTCAAGGCATAATTATTTTGTGAATTATTCGGCTCAAGTAAACCTAACATCGTAAAGTAAATCGTTTCTCCATCAGGAGATTCTGGTGTAATCATTTTAAATAGAATAAAAGGGTTATTTGGATTAGCTGATAGACTTGTTGGCTGTTCATCTTCGTCTAAAGAAAAATCGGGGAGATATTCTTCAATAACTACTACATATCCATCACCTAAATCATATGTCCTTTCTGGATTCATTAAATCTACTGTAATTGTACCAATTGGTTTTCCATAAGAATTCTCTTTCTTCTGTAATGCAAATGTAATATCACTAAATTGAGCATCATAACCCATTTGGTAAATTGCATAACCATCGAATTTTAAAGGTTTATTCATCATCACATCGTATTCTGTAATTTCTTCCAATTCAGGCGTAGCACCAGCAATAGTCTCACTAACAGATTTGTATAAAACACCATGTGTTGTATAACTTTTAATAATTGAACCATTATTTTTTTCTAAAGCACTTGCAAATGCTTTGTTGTCTTCTTCATCATACATTTCTACAATAAACTCGTTATTTTTGAAATAATATGCGCCATCTGTTCCTGGGATAACAACTGTATCTCCCTCTCTAACAGCTAAAGACTCCTCAATATGTATTCCTGGAACCAAACGTAACATACAACCCGCAATGAAGATAATTAACCCAATGTGATTAATATATGGGCCCCAACGGGAAAAACGCCCTTTCTCAGCTAAAAGACTTTGATTTTCGATTCGTACATTATAGTGATGCTTCTTCAATCGTTGCTCTAATTCAGTCATATTCACTTTTGAACTAGCAATCTTAGTTGATGAAAAAAAACGTTGACGTTTCATAAATCCATTTGAACGTTCAACACGTTGTTTCTTCAACGCACGATAAAGGGGGACAAAACGGTCTAAACTGCAAATAATTAAAGAGGCAGCTACTAAAAAAACGAGCGTAATATACCACCAAGTTCCATATAATTTATGAAATCCCAACATATAAAAAATAGAACCAAAAACCCCGTATTCCGCTTCAAAAAATTGCTCAACGGTTGTCCCAAAGGGGATTACTGTATTTTTTTCTTGTGGCAATAATGAGCCGATAGCAGATGCAACTAACGTAATGAATAAAAGACAAATTGCAAATTTAACAGAAGAAAATATAGTCCAAACTTTATCTATGAAGGATTTTTTATGTATTATTGAACGTCTTGCAACTCCCTCATAACGCATATCGACTAACTTGTTATTAGTTTTTTCATTATGTCCTAATGATCTACCACAAGCTTCACATAAATTGGTTCCATGTGGATTCACATGACCACAGACGCATTTTACTCTATCCATAAAAATATATTCTCTTGTAATTAGATAGACGGTGGTTGAACATGATAATAATAGTATTTTTGGATAATAAACTTTCGTATCAATTTAAGGATATCTAATCGAAAAAGTTCATCGTGCTTCTTCCCTAAATAGAAAATATTGCCGTCCAATATTAACAAGAGAACAAACCCTCCCTTCTGTGTATCAAGATGTTGGTTTAATTTTATCCATACTTGCTCGAATAGATTCTTCTGATAGTGTTCCGGATATAATATCAACTATCATGCCATCTTTATCAATTAAAAATGTAGTAGGTAACGGAATAAAATCATATAAACTTGTTACGGTACCTCCACTATCATATAGAATAGGGAAATTCAATCCATACTGATCTATAAAGTTATTTACTCTTAACTCTGCTTCACCAATATTTATGGCTAAAATTTCTACACCGTCTGCTTGATATTCCTTAAATACGTTGTTCATATAAGGCATTTCTTTTTTACAAGGTCCACAATACGTGCCCCAAAAGTTTAAAAAAACCCCTTTCCCTTTATAATTCGATAGTTGAAATTCCACACCATTCATATCTTTTAAAATAAAATTCGGTGCTTCATCACCAATCGAAATGATATCCTTCTTCTCTTTGAAAAAACTCATACACAGAGTATAGATTAATGCACCAATGATTAATGCCAAGACGACGGTTCTCATCGCCAATCTTCTTTTTTTTGTTTCCATGCACTCCCTCCTTATATTGGCGCTTTCAGTATATCATTTAATTTAAATATAATATTTTATAAAATTGAAAATTATATGATAATTATTTCAATTTGCTTTTTTCTGTTTTTTATTCTATCTGAAAATTACTGAAGCAGTCAGATTTGTTCGTATGTTTTCAACTATATTTAATTGAAAAAGCCCGGTGTATCAATGTATAAACCAAAAATTTTCGAAGTGTAATGGATGGTGAGCGAACACTAGGTGTTCATATTTATCGAGCTTCAAGATTGTGAAAAATGTTACCAAAGTATGGCGGAAGTTAGTAGAAATTATTACTATTTATATAATGAAATAGTTTTTTATTTATATCGTAGTTCGGTAATATTATAATAATTTAGAAATCTTAATTAATTTATATTTGAAAGAAAACCAAAGTAATTCGGTTGTTTTTTGGACACTAATTTCTGATGAGGAGGAAGTTGTAATGTTAAGAAAAAGTTTATTTGCAGTTTTGTTAGTACTTTTACTTGGAATAGTTGGTTGTAGTGGGGATGAAAGTAGTGAGGAGAATGATGCTATAGAAAATGAAACAACAGTGGTAAAGGATAAAGCTCAGGAATTCTATAACAAAAAATGTGCTAATTGTCATGGTCAAAATTTAGAAGGTATCGTAGGACCAGCATTAATAACGACTGGTTCTATGTATGACGAAGAGGAATTGTTAGATATTATTGTAAATGGTATTGATAAAACAACAATGCCTGGAGGATTATTAGAAGGTGAAGAAGCAGAAGTAGTAGCTCAATGGTTAGCACAGCAAAAATAAATTTTAGAGCAATTTGATGGTAGTGGAGATGAAAAATACTGTTTACAGTTAGGAAAATAGGGGTAAATGGTCGATTAGTATTTTACATAGTAATTGCAAAAGTTTACCGAAAGATACTTTTTAAAAATGATCTGACTCAAAAAATTGAGTTTGTTTAGTCCTTTTTCTTTTAAAATAAAAATATCTATATGAACCCGTTGATTTTCGCTATGGCGGACGCTTTGCAGGGTTTTTTTGCTCATACTAACTTGGATGTTCTCTATATTGCTTGTCACTGGTGGAGCGAAAACGCTGAAGTTCGATACATTCAAACCTTCTGTGGAACAGGCAATTCGGTTCTCGACAGAGCACATGGCAGTGTCATTATTGTTATTTTTTTAAATGCGAATAAAACGAAATTAGAATATTTTACTTGAGAGCACATACTTGGATGTGCTTTTTTGTCGTCTAGCGCCACATGTGCTGTATAATCCGATTGTCGATGGTAAGCCTAAATGGATAGGATTAAAAAAGAGGAGATGTCACCATGTACTCATTTCAACCAAACTGTTGGTCAGAACACGAGGAGCTAGAGGTTGTCATGCTTTGTGCACCTTCTAAATTGGATGTACCTGATTTGAAAACGGCGGAGAATGTGCAATGGAGCGCTTCTGTTCATCAGGCAAGAGCACTGGAAAATTTTCTGGAACTTAAAGGCGTTTTAGAAAATGAAGGGGTCAAAGTCATTGATTATTCGCAGGAGCTACCAGCACAGGAACAACAACTAAGTGATCAGCTTCTGAATCGCTATTTTGTGCGTGATCTTGCCTGTGTCTTTGGCAATCAGATTGTACCGGGAGAAGCGGGTATTTCGATGAGACGCCCTGAGTATGTACATGCCCATACATTATTGGAAAAATGGTTTCCTAAACATTATAACCACAACAAAGACCCTAGAAAAGCATTAGAGTTTGGAGATGTCCTGATTCTCAATAAAGACGCTGTGCTTATTAATATTGGGGTACGAACAACAATTGAAGGTGTGGAGAGTATAAAGGAAAAAATCTTTGAAGCAGGCTTTTGTGAAATCGGTATTATTGACTTACCTCGGAGTTCGGATACCCTTCATTTGGATATGAATTGTAATGTGGCGAATGAGGATCTCGTGATGGCGAAGAGCTTTATGCGTTATTTTCCTGTACATGTGATGACGTCACAAACGACGCGTTTTGATATGACGGATCAGTTTTTAAAACGCCACGGCTTTGAGGTCTATTGGCTCGATAAATATAAGTCGATTCCTGATATTAACTTTCTAAACCTGAATCCAGAGACATTGTTAATTAGTAAGAAAGCTACGAAACAACCATTTAAAAATCATCCAAAATTACAAAAGAAGAACATTATCGAAATAGAAGTGACAGAGCTCGAAAAAGGCGGCGGGGGTATTCGCTGTATGACAATGCCGTTAGTGCGGAAAAGGTAATTATCTTATAGGCATCGGAGTGATTCGAATGGCATTAAAAACAAGTAAAGGTCGTATGTCATGGTGGCAACTTTCCCTTCTCGGTGTGGGCTGTACATTAGGGACAGGATTTTTCCTTGGGACGAGTATGGCTATTGAGAAAAGTGGTCCAGCAGTGTTAATTCCTTTTTTAGTAGCGGCAATTGGCACCTACCTCGTTTATGATGCACTGGTGAAGATGTCTGTTAATAATCCAGATAAGGGCTCATTCCGTACCTATGCTAAACAAGCATTTGGCAAGTGGGCTGGATTTAGCAATGGGTGGGTCTATTTGATGTCTGAAATGCTGATAATGGGCAGTCAGTTAATGGCATTAGGAATCTTTACACAGTTTTGGTTTCCAACATGGCCATTATGGGTTGCTACATCCATTTTCGCAATACTTGGTTTGATGGTCATTCTTACGGGTATGAAGGGCTTTGAAAATTTTCAAAATATCTTTGGTGTGCTGAAAACCGCTGCCATTGTTATGTTCATTGTCATAGCCGTCATGCTCGTTTTTAAAGGATTCAATGGGGAACCAAGGCAAGTGTATGCTTTGACAGAAAACTATCAGAGCTTCTTTTCAGAGGGGGTGAAAGGTATATGGCTTGGATTATTGTATGCATTTTATGCTTTTGGCGGTATCGAAGTGATGGGTCTATTAGTAATTGATTTAAAAGATCCAAAACAAGCACCTAAAGCTGGAAAAGTGATGATTGTCGCACTAACTACGATTTATGTCATCGCCATTGGCTTTGCACTTACGCTTGTTCCTTGGGGAGATTTTCATGTAGATGAAAGTCCCTTTATTACGGCACTTAAAAATTTTCATATTCCGTATGTAACGGATATCATTAATGGCATTCTAATTATTGCAGGCTTCTCCACAATGGTTGCCTCTTTGTATGCTGTGCTAACAATTTTAACGACGCTTGCAGAAGATCGAGATGCACCGGCTTGTCTAGCAAAAAAAGGCAAGCAAAAAGTACCATTGCCTGCATTTCTCTTTGTAACAGGTGGTTTAATCATTACCATTGTCATCGGGTTTTTAATACCAGAAAAGATCTTTGAATACTTGATAACAGCTGCGGGCCTGATGCTGATCTATAATTGGCTCTTTATTTTAGTGACGTATGCCAAGCTTATGGACTTATCGACAGCACAGCATATTAAAAATAGCATAGGTATGGTATTGATAGCGGTAACCGTATCAGGGACGTTAGGCGAAAAAACAAGCAGACTCGGATTTTATGTGAGCCTGCTTTTCTTAGTCATAATCGGAATCGCGACACTACTGATGATGAAAAAATGGCGAAACCATCAGCGTACTTGATGACAGCTCTTACTCTTGCGGTGGAAACTTGAGATCCAGTTGCATCTTGAAAAATGGACATGAGGCTGGACTATGGTCATCATCACTGATAAAATACTGTTGCCATTCGTAATTGTCTGCTTGCCCGTACCATTTTAAATCAGGATGACCTGGAATGGCATCATAGGCATCGATGCGCTTGCGTATTAATTTTTTTAATTTGCGTCCAAAGACAGTGGTGTCGTTCATATCTGCAAACACCCAGCGAGGCTGAAATGCCATGAACAGCGTGGGGAAGTAACGACTTTTGCGCAATTGATGAGCCGGCGTAGCACAAAATACAAAATAAGGCTCACCGTTAAAGCAAAATTCCCATTGATGATTGGAGGGATCTGACGGTATATCTGCTGGCCAATCCTTGTCATCAAATGTGGTTAAATTGTTTAAAACGGACCAAAATAATTGTCGATAATCCTCCACCTCAAAGCCTTTAAGTAGCTCTTCAGGTGTTTCAAAGAAAATAGCAAGTGAGGTATATCTCCCGGAGGTTCGTGCGCATAGATCGTATGCCCTTAAGCAATCTGCTAATTCTTTTGCGGTATGAACCTCCCGTGGATCCCCAACAAAACCATAGCGCAGCTCATTCGATAAAAAACCCTTTCTTGCTGGGATACAAGGGAACGTGTTTGCGTCATCGGCAATCATGGCTGAGAAGGCGTTGTAAGCGGTTTGTTGCCAGATAGGAAGGGTTTCTGAATGTTTGTCTAACCAATGCTTTTCTAAAACTGCACCCACTTGAGTCTCCTCCTTCTATACATCCTTAGACTATTAATGAAGAACGAATTGGGTGACGATTCACACGTAATTATTTGAAAATAACTACATATGCTTGGTCTTTGAAATCTTGGGCAAAACATTACATTACATTTATACATTACTTGTTTAACGAACAATTCAGTGATGTTAAAATAAAACTAAGATGGTATAAAATGATTATTTTTGTTTTACTTATCGTACCATGAACAATGTTAAAGAAGGAATAATAGAAGAATAAGAATTTAGGGTTAATTTCTGATTGACGAAGTAATTGCCGAGATTTCCTGAGGGGTGAAAATAAATTGGATCTATCCATTGTTAATGTAACAGATCGTCTGCTACGAATAATGACAAACGCAGAAAATGAAGCGGAATTGTCAAAATATAAAGTGTTACAACCTGTTCATTTACTGATTGCTTGTCTGGGTGAAAAGGGCGGAGCACTGGGGGAAATTACATTGAAGTGCACCTTAGATGTGACTTTCTTGAGAACTTTAGTTGATGGTTTTGATTCAAATCAAAATACAACAAAAAGTAAATTTTTTAATGTGCCAGTAACCGAAGATGTGCTAACAATCTTGGAAGTGGCTTTTCGGTACATGACAAGATATAGGCAAGCCTACATGAATGAAGGGCACTTACTCAAAGCATTAATGACGACTAACATGCTTGATCATTTGGTTTCAGATGAAAATAAGAAAATTATATTAAGTCTTGGGACGACCTCCAGAGATATGATTTCGCACCTTGGCAATTATAAATTTCCACAAGTGAATTCGAACATAATTCGTAAAGTTAATCCTAACGATGCAAACGACCTTATTCAATTTATTGAACATCAATTTTCAAAACAATGGTCAGAAACGATTAGAAATGCATTGTTGTTAGATGAACCTTCTGTATATATAGCTTTTGATTATAAGGGTGAAATGGTAGGGTTTGCTGCTTATGATGTATTTGAAAATAGAAAATGTTATTTTGGTCCGATGGGTGTATCAGAATCTAATAGAGTTAAAGGAATCGGATATTCTTTGCTGCATCATTGTTTAAAAGATATGCATGATATTGGCTATGAATATGCGATTATTGGAGGCGCAGGTCCGATAGAATTTTATGAAAAAGCGTGTAATGCAGTTGTAATTCCTACAGCATATAAGGACTGATAAAGGTGATGATTGTTGATGAAAAAAGTTAATGCCGAAACAATTCCTCCTTCCATAAGCAAGCTGCTATCTCTTGCGACCTCACAACATAAAGTTGAACAAGAATATGAAAAATATGTAACTTCATTAAATCGAACATTATATAGTTTTGACATTGCAGGGGAAATGGTTGGGTGTATAGGGATTGAACAAATTAGTTTATTTGCGTGTGAAATTAAACATATTGCAGTATTAGCCCATCAAAGAGGACATGGTATTGGCAGCAAAATGATCCATTATATTTCTGAAAAATATTCACTGATTTCTGCAGAGACAGATCATGAGGCTGTTGAATTCTATCGAAACTGCGGTTTTATGATAACGAGTCTAGGAGAGAAGTATCCGGGTGTAGAACGATTTCTATGTGAATATAAAAAACCAATAATTATTACCTAGGAGGGGTGAGAATTTGAGAAAGACTGAAATTGTTACTTGGACAAAAAATTGGGAAGAATCCTACAATCAAGAAGCGAAAATACTGAAAGAGATATTTCGCAATGAATTGCTTGAAATATTTCATATAGGTAGTACAGCAGTTCAATGCATTGGGTACGCAAAACCAATCATAGATATATTAATCGTAGTAAAAAAAATTGAAAATGTGGATGTATACGCTGATAAAATGCAATCAATAGGGTATGTCGCAAGAGCGGAAAACGGAATAGCTGGTAGAAGATACTTCCCTAAAGGCCTAGATAAAAGGACGCATCATGTACATATTTATCAACAGGGGCATGAGAATATTGAAAAGCATCTAAACTTTAAAGCATACTTACTCAATAACCCTGACATAGCAAAAGAATACGGTAATTTAAAAATTAAACTTGCCAATCAATATCCGGAAGATACACATCACTATCAGAAATCCAAAGAAGCTTTTGTCAATCGGCTTGTTGCTCAATCACTGAGATGAAAAAAAAGGAATTAACTAAAAATAATGTGGTTTTAAGAAATGTAGCAAATAACGGAGGACAAACAATGACGATTAGAAACTCAGCCAAGGCTATTATCATTAGTGGAGAAGGTAAAATATTATTAACAAAAAATCAGGATAATGAGGGGTATTTTTATCTTTTTCCTGGGGGAGGACAAGAACATGGCGAAACCATTCCACAGGCATTAGTAAGAGAATGTGTGGAAGAAATAGGACAGGAAGTAGCAATGGGTGAGCTACTTCATATTCGGGATTATATAGGAAAAAACCACGAGCATGCTTCCTTTGATTTTGATGTGCACCAAGTTGAGTATTATTTTCTGTGCAACCTAATTGATGACAGGGACCATACCAAAATACCAACAAATCCAGATAGCCATCAGGTTGGGGTAGAATGGTTACCTATTCATGATTTACTGCAATATCGGATCTACCCTAAAGAACTAAGAAAGTGCATAATACAGCATGTTAATAATCAAAAGTCTCCGATTTATTTAGGCGATGTAAATTAAGAAGCTGTTTTGTCATCAAGGCATCTGACCGTAAAAGTATTGTGAATTCGATACGATAGATCTGGATGTTTTGTATTGAGTGATATGTACGTAGTCAGTGAATTGGAACGGAAGGGCCAATGCTTCCGAATCCCATTGGCTACGAAAGTGTGAGTGGAACGCAGCGGGAAGAGCGGGACAGTTGAGTCCTGGACTGAGCAAAATGATGGAAGTGGCTTGGTTCCGCCCGCAGTGAACATCAATGGTCTTATTCAACGATAACATAAAAGAATCCACTTTGATTTTTCAAAATGGATTCTTTTAATTTTTTTTAACGATAATTTTGAGGCATTGTGGTCTATTTTTGACGATTGAATACCTTACTTTGTAGTACATTTAATGCATGATGAATTTCCGCTAAATCTTCCTCCGAAACATTTTGTATAAGCTGTTGAAAACGTGCTTCAACACAGGCAAAAGCGTCATTCATCATATTTTCTCCATCATTCGTAAGACAAATATATTGTTTTCTGCGGTCCTCGGTATCAGTAATTTTTTGGATTAGATTTTTTTCTAGTAGTTTCTTGAGCTCACGGCTTGTATTAGGCAACGACATATGCTGGCAATCACTGATTTCAGTAGGCGTGACAGGCTGGCTTACTTTTATATATTCCAGAATTTTATATTGAACCGGCGTAACGTTGTCGATGTTAACGTTTTGTGTTAAATCATGTGTTACTTCATGAACGGCAGTTGTAAACGTGACAAATTGATTGAATAATGATTTCTTGTCCATAGTACTCACCTCTTATTGACAAGATAACAAATAACTTATCCTAAAACAATTATCATTTGACAACTAAAAAAAAGGAGGGTATTATTTAGTTATCAAATGATAAGTAATGGAGGATGTTATGAAAACATTAATTATTTACACGTATCCCAATCATAAAAGCTTGAACTTCGCCTTTTTACAGGAGGTCATCAAAGGCTGTAACGAAAATCCGTACATAACCGAATTACAGGTCCTCGATTTATATGAAGAAAATTTTAATCCAATCTTAGAATTTAATGAACATAAGCGTCGCCGTGATATGTATCGTGATCCTAAGCTAGAAAAATATAGAGAACAACTTACATGGGCCGACAAAATTGTCTTTGTGTATCCGATATGGTGGGGCAGACCTCCGGCGATGCTTCTGGGCTATATTGATCAATTATTTGCGGCCAATTTTGCTTACAGAGATAAGAAGGGACTATTACCAGAGGGGCTGCTAAAGGGAAAATCAGTCGTCTGCGTATCTACTATGAAGGGTCCTGCAAAATATCCGCTTTTATGGCTGAATAATGCCCATAAAGTTTTGATGAGAAAGGCTTTATTTAATTTCGTAGGGATTAAGAAAGTGAAGTTCTTTGAATTTGGCAATATGGAGAGTAAAAAAGGAGGTCAACACAAAAAATTAGAAAAAATCTATCAGTATTTTAGCAAAGTAGCTTCCTAGTAAGTGATGACAAAAGCAGACGATGCCAAAAGAATGTCGCAACGTCTGCTTTCATGTTTATTTTATACCTTCAAGGGGCAATGAAATAGTAAATGTTGTATGTTCGGCAAGCTTACTTTGAACCGTGATGTTACCGTGATGCATATCGAGTATTTTTTTTACAATGGATAATCCGAGACCGCTGCCGCCATTTTTAGCAACCCGAGATTGATCTGCTTTATAAAAACGTTCAAAAACATGCTTTTGTTGTTCTTCCGTTAACCCGATGCCATTATCAGCAATAACAACGGTCACCAGATCCTGTTGTGAAGTCATCGAAATGCAAATCTGGCCGTCATGCGGTGTGAATTTAATGCTGTTGCTCAATAAATTCATCCATACCTGATTCATTAAGTCCTCATCCGCCATGATTGAAAGATTTTTCAATTGAATATCCATGTCAATATTTTTCTCTAGCCAATTAGGTTCTAGCGATAATACAACATTTCGTATTTGCTTATCGAGTCGATAAAGCTTCGGTTCAAATGGATGGTGCTGAGATTCTAAAGAAGTGAGCTTTAGTAAATTATCACTAATTTTTGATAAGCGATGACTTTCCATTTCGATAATTTCTAAATAGTGATGTCGTTTTTCTTCTGATAAGTTCATGTTTTTCAATGCCTTGGCAAAGCCATTTATAGAGGTCAGAGGCGATTGAATTTCATGAGATACATTCGAGATAAATTCTTGACGCATTCGTTCTAATTCACCTAACTCAACCGCCATATGATTGATACCGCTAATGAGTTGTCCGAAATGATCGTTATCCTCATCCGACTTTATATCTAATTTTACACTGAAATCCCCTTTGGCAATACGCCCTATAGCATCGACAATTGTGTCCCAATAATTCCGTTGCTTTTTTAAACCAAGTAAAAAAATGACGGCGGCGGTGCAGGCAAAGAGCACAAAAACTCCGATGACGGTATTTAATTGCTGCCAAAATCCATGGGGGTGTCGATCTAACCAACTATAAATCCATGCTGTTACATGAAAAGCAATAAACGCAAATAATAGATTGGCCAAAAGAAAGACGGTCAGTACCATAATCAGCTTGACTACAAATTTCCAATTTTTCATGATTGCAGTTCCAATCGATAACCTAGACCACGAATCGTACGTATGGTAAATCCACTTGTTTCTTCGGGGAACCGCTCGCGCAGTCTTCTGATATGGACATCCACTGTGCGTTCATCCCCCTCATAGTCAAATCCCCAAATCTCTTCGATTAACTGTTCGCGAGAAAATGTCTTCCCAGCGTAACTTGCTAACGTAAATAACAGATCGAATTCCTTTAAGCGTAGCGTAATACTTTCGCCACCATACACGAGCTCATACGTATTGCGATTCATCCAAACGTTGCCGATTTCCACAGTTTGCGATAAGGAAATACGATAGCGCTTTAGAATAGATTTCACGCGTACGATTAACTCGGCTGGCTCAAAGGGCTTTACGAGGTAATCATCTGTGCCAAGGTTAAATCCTTTTACCTTCTGGGCGGTTTCTCCCTTTGCGGTCAGCATCAAGATGGGTAAATCGTTATTATATTGTCGTATTTCCTTACATAATGCCCAACCGTCCATATTCGGCATCATAATATCCATGATGACCATATCCACTTTTTCGGTGTCAAGCTTGGACAGTGCATCCACACCGTCCACAGCTTCTACAACATCTAAGCCTTCATTGAGTAAAAATACTTTTACTAGTTCTCTAATATGATCATCATCATCCACAACTAATAGTTTTGTCATGATCACAAATCCCTTCGCCTTTACTCTTTAATACGTAATTGCTGTTTGGCAAACTCTCTGTACATGTCGTGTGTTTCAAATAACGATTCATGCGTACCACTACCGGTAATATGGCCTTTCTCCACAAATAGTATTTGATCGGCATCCACAACGGTAGAAAGGCGGTGGGCAATGACAACAGTCGTTCTGCCATTCATTAAATTATCCAACGCTTTTTGTACATAAATCTCCGACTTACTATCAAGACTAGAGGTTGCTTCATCTAACATTAAAATTTGTGGGTCACGCAATAATGCGCGCGCGATGGCAATCCGTTGTCGTTGTCCACCAGATAGTTTAATGCCACGTTCGCCGACTTCTGTATCGAATTTCTCAGGCAGCTCATGAATAAATTGATCGGCATAAGCCATTTTTGTTACTTTCTCAAGTTCATCATCAGGCACTTCTCGGCCGATGCCGTAGCAAATATTTTCGCGAATGGTTCCGGATATTAGTGCACTTTCCTGTGCAACATAGCCAATTAGACTTCGCCAAGAATGGAGGGAGAATGTTTCAATCGGTGTATCTCCAAGTGTAATGACGCCTTTAGTAGGGCGGTAGTATCGTTCGAGTAAAGAGAATGTCGTCGTCTTTCCTCCGCCACTCGGTCCAACAATGGCTGTCACTTTGCCTGGCTCAATGGTGAAATTAATAGCAGACAATATGGCTTCCTCACCATATGCAAAGTCTACATTTTTCACATGAATCGGGTCCTTTACGGCTTCTAATTGTTGGCCCTCATAAATATCTTCTTCTTCGTGTTCCAGTAAAGCGCTGATTCGTTCTGTGGCACCCATCGCTTTTTGCAATTGTGTGAAGAACATCGTTAATTGCGTCATGGGCATAATGATTTGAATTAAATATAAAATAAACGCCACCATGTCGCCAGCTGTGAGCTCGCCAGAAGAGACACGCACACCACCATAGCCGATTATCGCAACGAGTACAGACATCAGCACAAAGGAAATTAAAGGTGAAATAAGTGCATGAATTTTTGCTTCTTTTAAGCCAAAGTTAAAGAGATTGGTAATACCTTTTTTACCACGTTGGTATTCAATGGTTTCTGCATTAGAAGCCTTCACTAAACGTGTTTCTGGCAATACTTGATTTAGGACCGCTGTAAATTTCGCCGTTTCGTCTTGCATCCCTTTTGAAATTACAAACATGCGCTTTCCTAACAACATCAAAATAATCATCGCAACAGGAACAGCAATAAGCATGACTAATGTCATTTTCCAATCTAAGAATAATAGAATAATCACTGAACCAATGATGGAAATAACACCTGTTAAACAGTTCGCAAGATGTTCAGTAATGAGCTCCTTTACCACCGCTGTATCATTCGTTACGCGACTCAACGTCTCACCTGTATCATTATTATCATAGTAAGGGATGGGTAAGTGCAGTAGCTTTCTCCATAATTGATCTCTCAATTTTGCGACAACCTGATGACCAACACGGTTTAAAAAATAGATAGAAAGTCCACTTGCTATGGCCTGTGCGATAAATGCGACACCTAATAAAAGTATTTGCCAATAATCAAGGGATTCTAATGAAAAACCATCCACCAATTTTTTCGTGAATAACGGTACGATAAAGCCAACGCCTGTTGTCGCTAAACTCATAAATAAGGCAATGATTAAAAGCAGTGTAGGGGGTTCTGCTTGTTTTATAAGTCGTATAAAACGTCGCCAATCAGCCGATTTAGCTTCCTTTTTTGTTGCTTTCATTGTTAAAATCCTCCTCAGTTTTCCTAAAGAAAACGTTTAGTACTTCTATGTTCATTACTATAACACTTGATTATGAACTGAATATGAAATGATTTGAGATGCAGTGATAAGGATGGACCTCCATTTTTATAGTATCTTTTAGTGAGGTTAAAGGCATTATATTGCTTTGAAAAATAAACGTAGAGAACTTGAGAAAGTTGCTCCTCCATTTATTTTGCCAATTTAATAGACTGACAGGCGGTCTAGCGAGGGAGTATCTTTATGATGGAACCAGATGCTATTTTCAGTATCTCGTTATAGTTTAGTGATGTTCTATGTTTGGATTGTTAGATTTGCCTTGACCTTCAAGTTACTTGAAGGTTTACAATTATATACAAGGAGCGTGAGAGGTTGAATAAGTTGATGACGATTCAGGAGTTTTCTGATAGAACGGGCATTCCTAAAAGTACATTACGTTTTTATGAGTCCAAAAAGTTACTGTTACCAATAGAAAGAGGGCTAAATGGCTACCGCCTTTATGCAAATCATCAAGTGGCCATTGTGAAACTGATAACTACTTTGCGTATAGCGGATGTACCGATCAGTGAAATTCAAAATTATTTGCAGGAGCATGACGAGTCAGTTCGTCAAAATATGATGAGTGAATGGGTTCGGACGATAAGGAATAAACGGGACCTTTTAGATGTTAGCTTACGCTATTTAGAAAGTGATTCCATTCGAGATGACATTTATTTAATCGATAAAAATGATGAAAAAATTATTTGGTTCGTCGAGCAATCCACTACAGGTAAATTTGGCGAGCATTTTGTGAAAAGAGCCAACGAATTAAAGCAATGCAATATTCGAATTAAAAGTTATTATTTAAATTATATATCGGGACGTGAGGTGATAAAAGCACAAATTGGTTTTGGTGTACCTGATGACACGAAAATTAATGGATTAACTGAAATCGATTTCATAGAACATATGCCTGCGTGTATTTGTCTCGCGTTGCCATTTAAAGAGCATCCGACAAAATTAAAGGATGGTTATCAAAAATTACTACAATATGCGCTTCAACATAAATGGGTACCCACTCGATCAATTCTAGAATGGTATCGTGGGGAAGACTTTACACAATTGGATTTGTTATTGCCAGTTATACAAGTGGGACAAGGTGACAAATGAATCTTAGAATTCCAGGGTAAGATTTCAAAAAGAGCTTGGCGATGAAAAAAAGCGATGGATAGAACCAAATTGCTATAGAGGTGGTTATGTTTCAAATGAATAAATTAATGGGGATTGTGTCTCTAATAATGGTCGGTATATTAGCAGTGGTAGTTGTACGCTGTCCGATTTCAAGCCATATACCAAACAGTTTGCAGGAATTCAAATTTAATTATTGTGAACAAATGGATGTTTCAAGGGATATCGAAAAAATAAGAGCTATCATTCCTAATGGTAACATTACGCTTATCGGTACTGAAGGCAATCAATTCAAGGTTGAAGGTGAAATTTATATCAAAGCAAAAAATGAAAGACAAGCACAGGAAATTTTTGAGGATTATGGAGCTATAAATTCCCATCTTGCGTACATACAATTTGAAGCACAGAAAGCGATGAATGAATCAGGTCAGCATCTTACAAAATCCCATCTAACGATTACGTTGCCTCAAGAAATGGTGCTGGAATTGGAGATTACTAAGGGGAATGTCAATGCAAGTCGTATGTGATGTCCGTCATGACACACTAACGCTACCGATTAAAGCTGAAAGGGTGGATTTCTATAGTCATTTAAATGGAAGCGGTGCTTATGTTGAAGCATCAATAATACAAAAGAATGTATAGTAGCTACTAAAGTAAATGAAGATATGAAATTTTCCTTTTATGCTATTCCTAAAGGTCGAAATGATGTAGAACAGTATTTCATCACTACTGAAACTATGAAAATTATTAATAAGGTTCGCAAAATGAGTGGTGTAAGCATTTAATCTTGCCTGCGTTTTTTGTTGCATGGACTATTTTTTGAGACTCAAGAAGGCAAACTTGTTACGGTAAAAACACACTTATTGCGTCACGCTTTTGCCACCGAGGCTGTTCAACGTCACGGTGTAACAACCGATATCGTAGCAAAGCTCTTACATCAACGAGATCTTAACGTAACAGATTATTACTGGGAACCAACGCAGAGTCAAGTAGTTCAAGGAGTTGGCGAATTACAAGATATTATTATGGATTATATAGATCTAGATGAAGCTATATTGTGTAGTCCCGATGAACTTCAACAGGAATTTAAAGAGCATAAAGAAAAAGTTGGAATCCTAAATAATGTAATTGGTGGAGTTTGTGTAATCAATTCCGTATGTCCTGTTAAGATGGCCTGTTTAGGTTGCCAAGCAAAAATCCCACAACCCGAAAAGAAGCACGAATTGGAAGAAGTTATTGAATTATCGAAAGATATGGAGAGGAGATTTAGTGCAATGGATTTACCTATCGAAGTCAAAAAAGTTAAAGTAATGCGTAAACACGCCCGTACGGGGCTAAAAGAAATTAATTTGATTTAGCAGTATAGAAAAGAGGAAGACTATGAACCCGACATTCAATTCAAAAAATGAACGACCTTGGCTAGCAGAAAATCATAAAAGACGTAGTGACCGGGCGTTACATATAGGCATAGAAACGATTAATCTGTTAATGAAAAGAGGTATTCCTGTTACTTATACCAATGTTGCACAAATGTCTAAAGAAGTAGATACTGAAGGTAAAGGGATTCATTCGAATACAATACGTTCAAATGAACAGTTGTATAAGTATTATAAACAGTATAGTAAAACCTTTAAGAAAATAGCAAATGAAATAAACCGCAGAACAACTTAGAGTTGGACATTAACTTCAGGAAACTCAAATCCGACCGTACCTTGATATTCTTCATAGAAAGTATATGAAACTTTCTAAGCAAGAACTTGTCCAAAGGCTGATTCAAACTGAACAATATATTGCTGATAATGAAAACAAATGGATTTCATCTCATTTCGAATCATTCAAGTAATAAATAAGAGACAGCAATTGCTGTCTCTTATTCAACAATCGCGCCCGTTCGGTACAACTATAGCTCTTTCTGTACCTATAAAAAACCTTTTATGAGTTACTAATATCGGTATGAGTAAGTATAATTTTTGTACCCAATTCATTGCTCTCTATTGAAATGTGAAGATTTAATAACTTAGGAACCTCATTAATAATATTCAATCCTTTTCGACTTGATTGTTGAAGTTTTTTCATTGGGTTAAAGCCTATCCCATTATCCATTATAATCAGCTTCTGTTTACCTTCTTCTTTAGAACCTTCTATTGTTAAATGATTAGCTTCAGAATGATATAAAACATTTTGTAATACATTATCGAAAAGTCTTTCGAACCATACTTTATCCAACGTCCAAATAATATCAGGTTCTATATTGGATTGATATTTTATTTTTTTATGATATAAAGCGTTCTTCCACTTCTCCATAAACTGATTCATAGTTTCTTCTAAGTTAATTGGTGACCTGTGGGTAATTATTGAATCCGAGTTCAAGTAATTTTTGTGATATATCCGATCACTTAGGGTAGATATAGTATCTGTATTTTTATTTATTTCTTTTATTGCTTCATCGGTGTTTTGTCCAGTTTTTAGGTAAAATAAATTAATTTTAATTATAGATAGTGGTGTTTTAATATCATGTGCAAGTTGATCTAAGTACCTTTTTCTTAGTTCTTCCGATTCCTTATATTTAACTTGATTATACTTTAAACTGTTAATTAATATATTAACTGACTCACCAAGGTGTTTCATTTCGATATTCTTTAACATTTGAGTCTTTACCGGTTCCGGATAGTTTTGGTCATTAGCTATATCTCTAATAAGATCTGAAAGAAGGCTTATTTCAGATGAAATATTAATTATAATTCTTGAAAGAAATGCAACATATAATAAAACTATAACGAAAAAAATGGAGAACACGTATATATAATTTTCATCTGCTATGAAAGGAGTGTCTGTTCCATTTATATAATCACGTAATAGATGGATACCTAACACAATGTAGTTCGATATCATAAGGGCAATTGGGAAGAACAAAATCGAGATAAGCGTGAAAAGATATAGCTTTTTATTCAATAACATCATTCCTTTGGTACAGATAATTTATAGCCATAACCATAGATGGTTTGGATCAATTTGCCCTCAATATCCACTTTATTTCTCAAACTATTTATGTAAACGTTTAAGGAAGTTGCTTGATTACTTTGACCGTTTCCTTCCCACATATGATTTATTATTTGTTCCCTTGACAAGCTAATATTAATGTTTTCATATAGGTAAAAGAATAATTTTTTTTCAGTTTTGCTTAATGGTATTTCGGTTCTTGTTTCACTGTTTAAAATTATATGTGCTTGTTTATTGACAACTAAATCATTTATATAGACAAGATTACTATACCTGGATTGCAGTAGGTTTTTTAGCCTTGCAATAAGTTCTAACGGTTCAAACGGTTTAGGTATGAAGTCATCTCCCAACTCCAGCCCTTTGATTTTGTCATCAATTTGACTATGGGCTGTAAGAAAAATAACAGGCTTTTCAGGATAAACCGTTTTAATCCGTTTACAGACCTCATACCCATTATCAAATGGTATTTCTATGTCCAATAAAAATATATCTATATTGCCAAAATCCGAGTAATTAAATCGATTATCCGTTTTCACAATAACCTTATTAAAATAATCATTCAAAAATACATGTAAGAACTTTGATATAGTGGGATCATCCTCAAGAACAAAAATGTTTAATTTTTTAAGTGTGTCTTCCATGGCCAGGTTTCTTCTCCTTTTTATAGCTTCTTTTTATATATTATTCTTAAATTTATAATCAACATAATAGAATTTATTAGAATAAACAAACCTATACCTATAATAATTGATGACATACCTCCTTCATAGTAAAATTCTTTATCAATTATATGCAATCCAAGTCTATACCCGAATGCTGTAGGTATGAAAAATGAAAAAGGTGCTGCCATTAGAATCATTGACAATAAAGAAATCCCTATCCCAATAGAGATGCTTGTCACTATATTTTTTGATAATTGAATAATTACGGAGAATGTTAATATTATAGTCGTAACAATTATTACGTTCAGGGTTGTATAAGAATAAATCAACTGCAGTATATCTTTAATACTACCGTCCACAAAAAAATAAAAAACAGATAAAATAAGTAATTGTATTAAAAAGATAACTGACATAATGATTAAGCTTACAAAGATCTTGGAAAAAAGTAACCGAAAACGTGGGATATTATAAGTTATCCAGTCCAAATATGTTTTGTTCTTAAATTCAATATAAAAAACATAGGAGATTAACACGCTTGAAATGATCGGCAACATCATAAAATACTGATTATAGTAGGTGAAGTAAAAACCACTATCAAGGCTTATATCTCCATTATTTATGGCAAAGTTAGCAAAGTTCATTAGTAATGGAATCAGGCTAAGCACCACAATAACCAGAATTGCTTTTTCGCTTTTTATTTTAATCCATTCATTTTTAATTAACTTAAGCATGTCTTTTCACCTCAATTAAATCTGAAGACATCAACTTGATATATAAGTTCTCCAAAGTAAGTTTTTGTACGTCCTTGTATATAAAATCCTTATCTGCCAGTAAATCATTAAACTTAATTTCACTTGCAATGAAATAGGTATCTTTTTTATTGTCTTCAAGTAATGTAATATCTTTTTTAACATTATTTTCTATGTGCTGTACTTTTCCGTACATATATATATCTTCTTCATTGTCAATTTCCAAGATTTTTTCTCCGTTTCTCATGAATAACAAAGTGTCTGTAATCAAGGAAACTTCATTTAAATTATGACTCGAGATCAATATTATTCTGTCTTTATTTTTAAGATTCTTTTCTACAAGATCCCGCATATCCTTCATACCCATAGGATCTAACCCATTAGTAGGCTCATCCAACAGTAATAAATCAGGACTACCCATTAAGGCTTTTGCCACCCCCAATCGTTGTTTCATCCCCATGGATAATTCTTTAAACTTCTTTTGTTTAGCATCCACTAATCCGACTACCCTTAATAAGTAATTTATGCTAGAATCATCCTGATCAATATCGGCATATGATGCATGTAATTTCAGGTTTTCTATACAGGTTAAATTAGGGTAAAAGGCAGGGTATTCGATTAACTTTCCAATTGTTATGTTATCCGGTTTTTTGAGAATGTCACCCTTATAATTAATTGTATTTAATAACGTTTTAAATAACGTAGTTTTTCCTGCCCCATTTGGTCCCAATAGTCCATATACTTTCCCTTTTTCCAACTCAAGATTGATACTTTTTAGAATAGTATTTCCATTTACATCTAATGAAACGTTTTTCAAAGTTATCATTTCTTCACTCCCTCTATAAATGTTGATATATCAACGGTTTGACCCGTTTTTTTAGCAGTAAAAATATTTTTTCACCACATGATTCCTATAGCCTTTTCTAGTTTTTCAATTATTCAGCATTTGGTGAGTACGCTCCTAGTTGTTATATATAATTAAAAATGATATTATGCTAATGATATAAACAACAAATAATATTAATGCTGGTTTAAAATTACTGTTTTTAAATCCATTTTTCACTATCTCAATTATAAATAAGGAAGCAGACAGTAGAAATGAAACAATTGCCAGCAAAATGAACACTTTCTCCATAATTATTACACCCCTTTGACTTGTATTGTATCTGTACTATAATTCATGATTATTAAAAAAATATTAATAAAATGTAGACTAAGTATTTCTTTCCGAAGTAGTATTAGGATATTGCGTTTACAAAAGTAGAAATCTTGATAATAAGGACCGGAAAATCAATCTAAAAAGTCGCTTTCCTTATGTAAGGGAAAGCGACTTTTTGTATAATCTTATTCAATTAAATGGCCGATTGTGGTATTGATTATAAATAATCGGATTTTGTTTCAAATAATCATTTTTTTTAAAACTACAAATAGCAACAATAATGTACATTTTATATTTAATTATTCATATAAGTTCCTTTTGAATTACCTCAACATTAGATTGATGATTATAAAAAAAGATAGATAGAGCGAATTATGCTCTTCTATCTTTTTAATTTTTATGGCATATAATATGTGACATTAAATAAGAATTCACTATTTATAGTAGTTTCAACTTATATCTTGACTTTTAATAAAACAAAAGAAAACCGGCACTTTCTGTTCAAAATCGAACGAAAAGTGCTGGTTTTTACGATTGAAGAACATTCCATTTTAATAACGGAAGTATTTCAGTGCCCTCAACAAAAAGAGGTGGTTTTTATGTGGTTGTTGTGATAAAAAAGTGGTTTATTATCATTAACGCCGTCTTCTACGCCTTCTTTTGGGCCTATTCGGGCGAGGACGGAACCTGTTGGATGGGGACATTGGATTGGGAAGATGCAGAACGTGTTCATCTTCTTGCGCATCCGTGTCTTGAATGTCGTCTTCATGAAGGAAGTCTGCTTCCTGCATAGCAGAATGATTCTCTTCATCAAAAGTACCGTGCTGTGTTTGCTTGGATGACGGTGTGATGTGCTGAGCGTTATTGAGTAGTGGGGTAGTTTGCTGGTTGTTGTTTGTGATGGTAGTCGTACTTTGTTGTTGTTCTGGAGTATGTTGTGTATCGACATGGGGCTGTTGAACAGGATGAACATCTTTCATGACAAGTATTGGACGCATCATATCATGATCCTCGTGCTCAAGGAAATGACAATGCCACATGTAATGCCCGATATGATCTTTCCAGTGCATAATAATTTTTGTGACTTTGCCTGCGTCAGCTTTTACAGTATCTTTCCAACCTTGCTCATAGTCATGAGGTTCTTCAGGTGGCCCTGTAAATGCAAGTTTACCTTCGTTTTGATAGAGTTCAACATCAAATGGCCGTCGTTCAAGAATTTTAAACTGAATTAAATGAATATGGATGGGATGGATAAAGGGCGTGGTATTAATAAAGTTCCAAACTTCAATACTGTCCCGTGCTGGCTTTTCAGTAGCGGGATCGTGGTACATTCGATCATTTAATAATAACATTGGTCTGCCAAATTCATCTGTAGAAGCGCTAAGTGGCAGGTTGCGTTCGATATGTGCATGATGAGGATGCAAATCCATCGATACAGCGAGCCTCTCGGGAATATCACTTGTATCCTCGCATTGCAGTGGGAGATTCACTTTAAATTTCATGATCAAGTTTGTATGCTCGTCAAAAAATTCTGTATCGGTATTCATTAACGTCATTTCCTGACCAGCACAATCTGTAAAATCAATGACGACATCTGTTCTTTCAGCAGGTAATAACGCGACGGATTGAATTTCACGAGGGGCTGTTAATAAGCCACCATCCGTACCAAGTTGAATCATCGGTTGGTCGTTTGAAAGACTGATGACATAGCCTCTTCTATTGGAACCATTCAGTAAACGGAATCTGTATTTTCGTGGCTCGACATTTAAGTAAGGCCAGACCTTGCCATTGACAACAATTGTATTACCGACAAATCCTGGTGTAATCGAAGGGTCTACGGGAACAGGGAATGTTGGCGCGTCAGGATAGAAGAGAGAGCCATCTTGATTAAAGGATTTATCTTGAATCAATAGCGGGAATTCATAATCCCCACTCGGTAAGTTTGAGCGTTCTTCTATTGTATCTCGAAGCAAGTAGAAACCGGCAAGTCCTGCGTAAACATTTAATCGGGTTAAAGCCATCGCGTGGTCATGATACCACATCGTCGTGCCGGGTTGATGATTGGTATATTCATGGATTTCTTTATTGAATTTTGGCCCTGTGTGTATAAAATCTTTCGTGTACCATGCTTCTGGGTGTCCATCGCTTTCCCAATCAACATTTGCCCCATGTAGATGGGTAACGGTTCTTACCTCCTGTGAATCATTAGCGGCGTGAAGGGTGAAGTCGACCGGTAAAAAGTGTTTGTTCGGTAGTTGGTTTTTATATTTGACATAGATAGTTTTGTCTTTAGCGGCTTCGATGGTTGGACCTGGATAGAGCCCATTATATCCCCATATGGTTGACAGTGGAAAACGCTTATGGAAGCGATGTTCGGCCTCCATCATCTGTAATTCATAATACTCTCTTCTCGGTTGACCACTACAGTATTTCGGTTTTGCCGTAATTGGCTTTGGTAGCGCATCTACAAATTTTGGAATAGTGGCTGGGTCAGAAGGATTCAATTTCTTGTACAAAACAACACGTCCCTTCAGTTTTTACATCGAAAAATACACAATCTACTACATCATATGGGTGAAAATAATAAGAAACTAGGACAAAAATGGAAGTATTTGTGCTACGATATAAAAAATATAGAAGTGCAAAAATTCTTAAAATAGCACGAGGGACTTTATATCTAGATTCTAGTTTGTTTCTTTCAAACTAAAGAAGGGGTGTGCAATGAACAAGCAATATTTTATGTATTTGACGAAATGACAAGGTAGTAGTTTTTCATTTTGGCAATCAGATGGAGGAAGCAATTTTTCACCAAGTACAAAGCTTAGAAGCACTGCTACGCCAGTGCAGTCGGCACATGAAGCATTTATTGACCGTACGTATTGTGCCAGAGTTCTTGAACGCCACGAAGTGAACAACATGCGCGTATTCATTCAGAATAACAAACGTTAGCGCAGTCACTTTTAAAGATTACGGAGCAAAAAGTGCAAGTTAAGTGCCATTAAAAGTAGATACGCTCTGTGTGCATGGTGATAGCGAGGGTGCTATAAAACTTGCGCACCTTAACCACAACAAGTTAAACGAGAAAGTCATCGAAATTAGAGTTTTAACTAAATCATAAAATGGAAAAGTCAGAGCGGTAATTTATGGGATGTTATAGAATAGAAGGACGAGGGTATGGACTTGGCTTATAATTGATATGGAGTTTATCTGCTATGTTGAGGTGTATTAGCTAGTAAGTAAATTCCGGGCATAGAGAAGTGGTGATTAGTTGGAAATAACATTAGATGAATTAAATAAAACAATCATGGTGATGCGCACGAAGGGGCTTTTGTCAGAAGCCTTAGTTCTTGCAAAACAAGGATTATTGGTCGCATTAGAGAATGGTAATTATGGGCATGGGTTGGATTTATACTATCAAAAAATATTAATTCATCATGCTTTTGGCGACACATTAAGTATGGTGAATCTAATTCATGAGTACGAAACGTATTGTCAAAAGTATGGTACAGCAAAAGACATCATGCATTTTTACCTCGTGATGTCCTTAATATATGATCTGGTTGGTGTTCGAGAAAAGACGGTGGACATGACCAAAAAATCAATTGCGTATGCGACAGAGCTTAAGGATTTAGTAATGCTTGTACGCTGTCATAATAATCTATGCTATCTTGAAGTTGAAAATGGGCGTTATGCGGAGGCTATGCAAGCAGGACGATTAGCGAGAGCATACAATAAAGAACTTGCTAAAACACAGCCTGAGTTGGCGAAATTACAGGGAATTCGCATCAATAATAATATGGCGGACGTTTATATTCTGGAGGGGGCTTTTGATACTGGCCAAACGTTGTTAGATCGTACGTTGCGATCAGAGCTTGTGCAGAACCATAAACGGGAAAAGGTAGCGGCTTTGTTTGGTTACGGCTTTTTATATGAAAAACAGCAAAAACTTGAAGAAGCAGTGGCCTTTTATAAGCAGGCGATAGACCTTGCCAAATCTTACGGTGATAAACCCATTTTAAAAAAAGTGATGCGCATGCTCTTAAATGTACTTTATGAATTGGATCGACGTGATGAGATTTTTGAAGTGCAACGTGATTATATCGAGCTAACGGAAAAAATGAATGCCGATAATTTACTACAACAGGTGATGTATATAGAATTTAATCAACAAAAGGAAAAGCTTGAGAAAAAGGCTCTGTATGATCCCCTTACAGGTGTACTGAACCGCAGCTTTTTAGAAACAGAACTAACGGAATGGATGCGGAGAGCGCAACATAGCCAACTATTTGTAGGGGTTATTGTGCTCGATATAGATTATTTTAAAATGTTTAATGATCGGTATGGGCATTTATTTGGCGATAGAGTTTTACAGCTACTTGCCACAGGCTTAAGAGATTTTTTACGGAAGCAGGACGCCGAAATTATTCGCTATGGTGGCGATGAATTCATCATCTGCATTCACAACAAAGATAGGGCGTATATAAACAGGCTTGTAATGGATTTGCATGCTTACATGTTGACTTTAGTGTTTGAACATGAAAATGAAAGTTATTCAATCAAGGTGAGTATGGGCGCATGTATCAATGATCAAAAAAATTATGACTTTAAATATCTATTTGAGCAAGCCGATCGCAGCTTATATAAAGCTAAAAATAACGGTCGTATGAACTATGTGATTAGTGGGCTCTAATTGCATGAAGTTAACGATCGGGTCATCCATGTTAAATTCCTATTTACACAGGTGAATAGGAATTTTTCGTGTGAAAGGGCTGTCTTTTTTCGTGAAAAAGCAAAAAATGAAAGTCGTTGCTCGAATCATTTGAAAACGCTGGTTTATCAACGTACAATATATGAAATTAGGAGACACGACAGTGAGAATTTGGTGTATAATGTTGTGGTATGAGGAAAGAAAGCAGGTTGACAAAAATGGTAAGCAAAATGAAAGTAAATGCAGTTAGAGATACGCAAAAACATCATGCACTCTTAGTGGGGATTATACTAGGTGTGGGACATAAGGTGAATAGATGAAAAACTGGCTGATTTTCATTTCTGTCTTTATGGTTTCCTTGTCACTTGTCATAAGTATTTTAGTACTCTGGAAAGCCGAGGCTCCGTTCCGTTCAATTGAAGAGCAGGCTGAACAGTTGGCCCTCGATGCCAAGGCCCTCGCAGTTGTATCGGAGTCCTACACATATAATGGCAAAAATTCGTATGTCACTGTGTTCGGGGTAGACGAATATGGTGAAAAAAAAGCTGTCTTTGTTCCGACGAATCTAGAAGAGGATTCCATTCAGGAAGTGTTTTTGAAAGATGGTATTACGGAAAAGCAAGCATTATCGGTTTTTAAAGATGAAGGAAATGTACAAAAGGTTCTACATATGAAATTAGGCTATGAGGAGCCAGGGGTTGTGTGGGAGATTACGTACCTTAACAATCACGATAAGCTCAACTATGTCTATATTTTGTTTGAGAACGGCGACTGGGTGAAGCGCATTAAGAACTTATAAGAGGAGTAGATTCCGTATGAAAAAATTATTAGCAAACCGAGTAAATACTTTAACACCATCTTCAACTTTAGCGATTACTGCGAAAGCTAAAGAATTAAAAGAACAAGGCATCGACGTAATTGGTTTAGGTGCTGGTGAGCCAGATTTCAACACACCTCGCAATATTTTAGATGCTGCCATTGATTCAATGGAAAAGGGCTTCACAAAATATACACCGGCTGGCGGTTTGCCAGTGCTTAAAAAAGCGATCATCGACAAACTACAACGCGACAACAGCCTTACATACAAAGCGAACGAAATCATCGTAGGCGTTGGTGCAAAACATATTCTGTACACGTTATTCCAAGTAATTTTAAACGAAGGCGATGAAGTGATTATCCCAATCCCATATTGGGTTTCTTACCCAGAGCAAGTAAAATTAGCAGGCGGTGTTCCAGTTTATGTTGAAGGTACTCGTGAACAAGGCTATAAAATTACTCCAGCTCAATTACGTGCGGCTGTAACAGATAAAACAAAAGCCGTAATCATTAACTCACCAAGTAATCCATCTGGTATGATTTATTCTCGCGAAGAGCTAGTGGAATTAGCTGCTGTTGCAGAAGAAAAAGATATTTTAATCGTGTCAGATGAAATTTATGAGAAGCTTGTATACAATGGTATAGAGCATTTTTCAATTGCAGAAGTTTCTGATGCAGTGAAAGCACGTACAATCGTAGTAAATGGTGTAGCAAAATCTCACTCTATGACAGGCTGGCGTATCGGGTATGCAGCAGGTGATGCAGACATCATTAAACCAATGACTGACCTTGCTTCACACTCTACTTCTAACGCAACGACAACTGCACAATATGCAACAGTGGAAGCTTATAATGGACCTCAGGACACTGTGGAAGAAATGCGTCAAGCATTCGAATCACGTCTTGAGAAGATCTATCCACAGCTAAGTGCAATTCCTGGCTTCAACGTATTAAAACCACAAGGTGCATTCTACTTATTACCAGACGTAGCAGAAGCTATGGCCCATACTGGTTATGATTCAGTAGATGCATTCGCTGCGGATATATTAACAGAAGCAAACGTAGCGGTAATTCCTGGCTCTGGTTTTGGTGCACCAACTACAATGCGATTATCTTATGCTACATCTTTAGAATTATTAGAAGAGGCAGTCCGTCGAATTGATGCATTTGTAAAATCAAAATGGCAAGACTAATCCTTCTAACCAACTTTGGAGGATATCTATGAAAAAAATTATGATTCAAGATATGCCACAGCATATCGGCGAAACAGTCAAGCTAGGTGCTTGGTTAGCTAACAAACGTTCAAGTGGGAAAATTGCCTTCTTACAATTACGCGATGGCTCAGGCTTTGTGCAAGGGGTAGTTGTCAAGGAAGAAGTAGGCGAAGAAATTTTTGCCATTGCAAAAGGTTTGACACAAGAAACGTCGATGTACATTACTGGCGAGGTTAAAGCCGATGAGCGTTCAAGCTTTGGCTGTGAGCTTGCTGTAACAGGTATTGAAGTTTTACATGCGGCAACAGATTTCCCAATCACGCCAAAAGAGCACGGTCCTGAGTTTCTAATGGATAACCGTCACTTATGGTTACGTTCTCGTAAGCAACATGCAGTGATGAAAGTCCGTAACGAAATCATTCGTGCAACATACGAGTTTTTCAACAACAATGGCTTCACAAAAATGGATCCACCAATTTTGACAGGTTCAGCTCCTGAAGGTACATCCGAGCTCTTTGCTACAAAGTATTTCGATGAAGATGCATACCTTTCTCAATCAGGTCAGCTTTATATGGAAGCGGCTGCGATGGCGTTAGGAAAAGTATTCTCATTCGGTCCAACGTTCCGTGCCGAAAAATCTAAAACACGTCGCCACTTAATCGAGTTTTGGATGATCGAACCAGAAATGGCATTTGTGGAATTTGAAGAAAACTTAGAAGTACAGGAACAATATGTTGAACATATTGTGCAATCAGTTCTGGCAAACTGCAAATTAGAATTAGAGCGACTTGGCCGTGATACATCGACACTTGAAAATATCAAAGCGCCATTCCCTCGTATATCTTATGACGATGCCATTAAACTATTACATGAACAAGGTTTTAACGATATTGAATGGGGCGATGACTTTGGTGCGCCACATGAAACAGCCATTGCCAATTCTTTTGACAAACCTGTATTCATCACATGCTACCCAGTAGGCATAAAACCGTTCTATATGCAACCACATCCAGATCGTGATGACGTCGTATTATGTGCAGATTTAATCGCACCTGAAGGCTACGGCGAAATCATCGGTGGTTCAGAGCGTATCCATGACTACGAGTTGTTAAAATCTCGTCTTGCAGAACACAATTTATCATTAGATGCTTATGCATGGTACTTAGAGCTTCGTAAACAAGGTTCAGTACCGCACTCAGGCTTTGGTCTAGGGTTAGAACGAACTGTGGCATGGATTTCAGGCACTGAGCATATCCGTGAAACAATTCCATTCCCACGTTTACTAAACCGTTTATACCCATAATCGGTAAGTCACAAACAAAAAACAATTTAAAAGTCGCGTAGTGAAATTTCTACGCGGCTTTTCTACTTATAATAGAAAGAAGGAGTCATGTCTATATGAGCACAAATAATAATCGACTCCGTACGTGGACTGAGCAGAGAACGATTCAAATACCTCAGCTTTTTTTTCAGTTTTATAAGGAGTTAAACATAGAGGATGAAGAGGCCCTGATTGTCGTGCATTTACTTGCCTTTCATATTGAGGGAAATGAATTTCCTACACCTGATGATTTGATGAGCCGCCTAACAATGCCGAGTGATGCTATTTCATCACGCCTCCAGCGGTTGATGCAAAAGGGCTTCCTCGAAATAACACGTGATGTGGATGCAAGTGGCAAAATATACGAAAAATATTCTGTGTACCCGCTTTGGGAGCGCATCATGCAAATCATTGAAATGCAGGAACAAAAAAAATCAGCAACGACCCTTCGACAAGAAGAAGGCGAGTTATTCCGTTTGTTTGAAGAGGAAATGGGGCGTCTTTTATCTCCTTTAGAGCTTGAAAAAATCGGTTCATGGCTAGATGAAGATAAACACAGTCCAGCACTTATAAAAGAGGCACTCAAGGAAGCTGTGTTTGCTGGCAAACTGAGCATTCGCTATATTGACCGTATTTTACTGGAGTGGAAAAAGAAAAATATTGCCACACCTCAGGCTGCACAAAAGCAAAGTGAACAATTCCGTGAAAAGCAAAGTTTTAACAGACCGCCAGCCCGTACAACACAGCAAGAAACACAGTCGACAAACAAAGTAGCTTTTTATAATTGGTTAGAAGAAAGAGAATAGGGGGCTTCCAGGCATGTTAACGAAAAAACAATGGGCGCACTGTCTAGCAGAAATGGACCGAATGTTTCCAGATGCACATTGTGAGCTTGTTCATGACAATCCATTTGAGCTTACAATTGCAACATTATTATCGGCACAATGTACGGACGTACTCGTCAATAAAGTAACGAAAACACTGTTTCAAAAATATAAAAAGCCAGAGGATTATTTAGCCGTTCCCTTGGAGGAGCTACAACAGGATATTCGCTCCATCGGTTTGTATCGCAATAAGGCAAAGAATATTCAAGCGCTATGCGAACGCTTGCTTGTTGAATACGGCGGAGAGATCCCGGCAAGCCGAGAAGCATTAGTGACGTTACCTGGAGTAGGTCGTAAAACAGCCAATGTTGTGCTATCTGTTGCCTTTGATGTACCTGCACTCGCTGTGGATACGCATGTAGAGCGTGTTTCTAAGCGTTTAGGATTGTGCCGCTGGAAGGATTCTGTGTTAGAGGTTGAGGAAACCATCATGAAAAAAACGCCTATGGATAAATGGTCGAAAACGCATCATCAGCTGATTTTTTTCGGCCGTTATCATTGTAAAGCACAAAATCCTGGCTGCCCTACATGTCCGTTATTGGGCGATTGCCGTGAAGGACAAAAGCGTTTGAAAAAAGGGCTGGTGAAGGAAGCATGAATGTAGAGGCAATTGCAAAGGACAAAGTCGATGTTTGGTTTGCTGAGTGGACGGCACTAGAAGGCCAAATACATCTTGCGCATGATGCCCGCAACGGCGCAGCAAAGGGCTTGATGGAGCAGGGGATTGCACTGTTTGAGCGTTTACTGCAAGAGGCTGGGGAGGAAGTGATGCCGATTAATGGCATGGAGCGCTTAGCCTTTATCCAAGCAAAACCAGGTCAATACGCATGTTATCGGCAATTAGATGAATTATTTAAAGAAACAAAAAAACGCACAGCACGCTTACGACTACAGGCAGCAAAAGGCTAGGGTAGACAGATAGAAATCTCGAAGTGAAGGATAGAAGTGGCGAAGTCGTGGATAGAACTCTCAAAGTGACGGATAGAGCTAAACAATCGCATAGAACGTAAAAAAGCAGAGAAGCGTTCGAGCTTCTCTGCTTTAATTATTTATTCAGTGCTTTCGACTTCACCATCGGGCGTTGTAGGTTCGGTTGGCGGAGTAGGTGGTTGACCTCCATTATTGCCATTGTTGCCGTTGTTACCATTATTACCGTTACCGTTACCGTTACCGTTATTGCCGTTGTTACCATTATTACCGTTACCGTTGTTACCATTGTTTCCATTACCATTACCGCTATTGTCACCTTGATCTGGTGGCGTAGGGTTCTCGATGTCTGGCTCTTCCGGTTTATCTGTCTCTAAATCCTCATCAGGCATACTTGTCACTTGGAAGGATGTTGTACCCGGTTCACTGCGCGTACCATCAAAAATAGCTATAACAGAAATGACGTAATTGCCGTCAGCTAGTGTGTTGCCAACTGTTAAGTTTTTACTTTCAGTAGTACCTAGAGGAATTGTTTCTCCACCTTCAAGTTTGGCAGATACTTCAAATGTCGTCGGCAGTGGTTCATTTGTTTCTGGATCTAACAATGCATCATGTTCCCAGCCGATGCTGATAGATTGACCACCTAAGTCTAAACTTGCACTGACATTGTAAGGTGTTGACAGTTCAGGTGCCTCATATTCATTCGAAATCTCTGTAGGTTCTGTACCTCGAACGAATAATTCTGTTTGACGTCGATCGCTCGGTGTAAAGTCACTCGCTAATTTCAGTGGGTTTGAACCGACTTCAATTGTCGCTTCTACTACAGAACTTGGTTTCGTGAAACGAGCTGTTTCCACATTTGCCGAAAGGTCTTTCATAATATTTTTAAATAATTCTTGTGGTAATCGACGTTCATCCCATGTCGTAATTGGATCAGAACGTTTTTCATAACCACTCCAAATAGCGATAGAGTAATTTGTTGTGTACCCTGCAAACCAAGAATCCGGTACGCTCGTATTTGGTAAATTATATTTATTAAATTCATCGTTAGAATAGTTTGTTGTCCCTGTTTTACCAGCAATATCTAAGCCTGGAACATTGGCAGCTTTACCTGAAGCATCAGGTTTGTTGCCGACAACATCACGTAGCATATCTGTCACCATATAAGCTGTATAGTCACTCATGGCAACATTCGATTCCGGTGTATAGTCCTTCGATGTTTTGCCATCACGGTAAACAATTTTTGTAATGGCGTAAGGGTCTGTATACACACCGTTATTGCCAAATGCTGCATAAGAGGCTGCCATTTGGATAGGGGACATGGTAATATCACCACCACCGATTGCATCGGCCTCATAAACATTTTTAGCATCGACACCTAAGCGACCGATAAATTCTTTCGCCTTATCTGCGCCGACTTCCTTCAATGCTTTTACTGCTGGCACGTTACGTGAAGCATATAAAGCTTTACGTGCTGTCATTGCACCCATGTATTTACCATCCCAGTTCGTGATGGTTTGTTTGGAACCTGTATAGTTCATGCGCTCATCGACAAGTGTTTGACCTGTTGACCATTTTAAATATTCGATTGCAGGACCATAATCAAGGAGCGGCTTCATCGTAGAACCTGGATGATTCATTGTTAAGTCGTCCGCATAGTTGAAGCCACGTTCAGCACCGTAATTACGACCGCCGCCAACTGCTTGAATCTGACCCGATTTTGTATCAACGACAGCTATACCCGATTCAATGTTTTCTGTAGGGAAGTTAGCGTCATCATTCATAATGTTTTCGATAAGTTTCTGAGCATTCGGGTCAAGTGTTGTATAAACTTTAATGCCCTCTGCCATTGCTGTGCCATCATCGTTTTTCTCAAGTTCATTAATGACGATATCTAAGAAGGCATCATATTTAGAGCCTGCAAATGATTGGCGTGTTGCGTCATCAGCTAGACCTGCTGTTACATTCACAGCCTTTGCTTCTTCCATTTCAGCCTTGGAAATTTTACCGTGTTGTAACATTAAACCTAACACAATATTACGACGCTTCTCAGCAAGATCTGGATTTTTCAATGGATTGTAGGCATTTGGTCGTTGCACCATACCTGCAAGTAATGCTTCTTCATCCAGTGTTAATTCACTTAGCTCTTTACCATAGAAATATTGGGATGCTGTTCCAAAGCCGTAGATACGACCAGACATCAGCATTTTGTTAAAGTACATTTCAAAAATTTCTTCTTTTGAATATTTACGCTCAAGCTGGAAGGCCAGCCAAGCTTCTTGTGCCTTACGTTTTAATTTTTTCTCGTTTTGTAAAAATGAGTTTTTGACAACTTGCTGTGTTAATGTAGATGCACCTTGTGCGCCAAAGCCATCACGGAAGTTGGCAAGAATGGCACCACCGAGACGATAAAAATCCATCCCATGATGTTGGAAGAAGCGTACATCTTCTGTCGCAAGAATGGCATTGACCATATCTTCAGGAATATCTTCGTATTTTATATATTTGCGGTTTTCTGCACCGATTGTCGCAAAAATTTCACCGTTTTTATCGTAGAATTCGGAAGAAACAGGGTCCTTCAATAATTCTTCATTCAGTTCTGGTGCTGTGCTGGCGTAATAAGCAAATAATCCGGCGCCACCTACTAATCCTACAACCCCAATAGCTACCAAGGTTAGGAAAATTCGCTTGAACCATGTTTTCACCGATGATGTTGATTTTGGTGCTTTCTTATTATTTTTCTGAGCGCGAGCTTTTTGATGCTCTCCGCGTGTTTGACGACGTTCAGTCATTCTATTATCTCCTCACTTTCAAAGCCATGACTTTTTGCAACGATGAACTGTTGGAGAACGGGTAAATAATCGATACGTGGATAATAACTTGTAGGAATTTCATAGGCTTCTTTTTCGATTGTCGAAAATGGTATCGATTTACGTTCCCCATTGGCCATCGCTTGCCAGGCCTTTTGTAAAACTTCGTATGGCACTATAAAGTAACGTTCAAAAGCTGAAAAACGAATGATTATAAATGCCACACCATGTTGTTCCGTCACTTGCTGCATATGTGTCATTTGATGTGTGTGTATATTTTTTAATGGAAAACTTGATTTTGAGGCAGTTTCCTTTGCATCAAAATCAATATAATGCCCATTCCAAACACCGTTATAGTCTGTTGTAGAGGGCGTTCGAAAATAAGCTTCTTTAATAACTGCAGCGCTTCGTGATGGGTACTCTACTTTGACGATTTGTACGGGAACAGGTTTCTTATGAATGATGGCAAGCCGCCTTTCTAAATAATAGTCGTTTGCTTCATTAATTTCATCCTCTAGTGTTTTCCCTCGATTACTAAAGGAGAAATCCTTCGTTTTTCCCTGTTTCTCTGTTTTCGTGACAGATGGAGCAGGGGTGTACAATTTCCCATTTGGATAACGAATTGTCATTTAGAATCACCTTCTATAATACTGCTATTATACACAATAGTTTACCATGATTCAGTAGAAGTTCTCCACTTCAGTCAGTACAGTGATGGACGCCGTTTTTGCATGCCAATTAGTGGTAGATCAGCTATCCATTCTATTAAAAAGGGCTGCGCTTTAGAACGTTAAGTCCTGCGGTAAATTGTCGGTGTAGCGGATTTCGCTAAAATAGAAAAATCGCCGTTAGAAGTCGAAAATGCGCTTGTAGAGCAGCTAATTTTCGCTATAACATCCGTCAACATCTCCGATAAATCTCCAGTTTCATCACTAGAGGAATAGGCCAGTGTCCCTTGGAATTGGTACTATTTTGAAGCAAAGTTGTTCATTGTCATGGATCATAAAAAATATTTATCGAAATTCTTCTTCTTTCAGCTAACTTACGCTTATTTTGTCACGCATGAAGGTAATTTTATACATGCGAGGAATACATAAGTAAAGTAAAAGGAGGCGTTGTATTGAATAAGATAAAACAATTAGTTGCGCAGCTGGATCTAGTCAATCAATTACTTTTAACGAGAGTGTCATTGGAAGACAATGCACATAGACTGCAATTTTTTATGCAGCTCAAATCTGTAAGCCAGAAAGTAAGCTTAGCAGAAAAGAACTGGCAAGTAAAGAATGCTTGTTCGCCTATTAGTAGTGAAAAATGATAGACTTTGGTACACTATCCTCATAAGATGAAAATAAATGAGGTGCGAAATTGTTATTGATACAGCAAACTTCCATATTAATAGATGAATGTGACAAATGTGTTTCACGCTTTTGGCAAATGCGTGAGGAGGATCGTGCGCCAGACTTTTTTGCAGAGGTGAAGCCGCATGCAGATGAAATCCATCAATTGTTGAAGGATTGGCAACAGCAGGCAAATGCTTGGATTCAAAAAAATCGGCCGAAATATATGCATACACAACAAATTGCTTCAGCGGTAGAATCGATGGGGCAATTTGTTGTGCAATCCTTTTATAAAGAAACCAGTAAAAAACGGTTTTTAGATGCAACCCATTCGGCTTCCTACACGCTAAAGAATTTTTATCGCTTAGTGAAGGAGGAGCAAACAGATGCTATCGAAAAAACGGACGATTAGTGAGCTCTTACACGAATGGCGTTACGATGAGGAATTAAAAGAACGTATCCTACATTGGCAAACATTAGAGGGGCGCGATGCAAAGCTTGCTCCTTTCCCGGGAAATTTACATCCTTCACTCGTCAAAGCGTTACACGCTCGTGGTATTCAGCAATTGTATACTCATCAGCGTGAAGCGTTTGACTTGGCGACGAGTGGGCAATCATTTACCGCTGTTACACCAACAGCCTCAGGCAAATCCTATTGTTATCATCTGCCAGTGTTACAAAAGATTTTAGAGGATTGTAATGCTCGTGCTATCTATCTTTTTCCGACCAAAGCTTTAGCACAGGATCAAAAAAATGATTTAAATGAACTGATAGAACAAAGCGGTGAAGACATTTTAAGCTACACCTATGATGGAGATACAGCGCCCGGTATTCGCCAAAAGGTGCGTAAGGCAGGTCATATCGTCATGACGAATCCAGATATGCTGCATTCAGGCATTTTGCCGCATCATACAAAATGGGTTTCCCTCTTTGAAAATTTGCAGTATATCGTCATTGATGAGTTGCATACATATAAAGGTGTATTTGGTTCACATGTTGCACATGTTATTCGAAGACTCAAACGTATTTGTGAATTTTATGGCAGCAAGCCTGTGTTCATTTGTACATCTGCGACTATTAAAAATCCACAAGAGCTAGCAGAAACTTTAACGAATGACACACATACTTTAATCGCCGATTCTGGTGCACCAGTTGGCAAGAAAACATTCCTGTTTTACAATCCACCCATTGTGCATAAAACATTTGGTGTGCGGCGCAGTGCGGTATTGGAAGTAAGTGATATGGCAAAAAGGCTTTATACAGCAGGGATTCAAACCATCATTTTTGCAAAAAGCCGAGTGCGTGTAGAAATGATTGTTACCTATTTAAAGGAACTGACACGCAATAAGTTGCTGGATGAGTCGGTGCGTGGTTATCGAGGGGGCTATTTACCTTCAGAGCGACGTGTCATTGAACGTGGGCTTCGTGACGGGACGATTCAAACGGTGGTCAGTACAAATGCGTTAGAATTAGGGGTTGATATTGGTCAATTACAGGCCTGTATTATGACGGGTTACCCGGGAAATATTGCGAGCGCGTGGCAACAAGCAGGACGTGCAGGGCGTCGTCAGGACGAAGCGCTCATTATTTATGTGGCGCAATCGACAGCGCTTGACCAGTATGTCGTGAATCATCCGTTATTTTTACTTGGCAGTGCACCTGAAGAGGCGCGAATTTACCCTGAAAATATGTTGATTTTGATGGACCATTTAAAATGTGCGGCCTTTGAGCTACCATTTGCCACACAGGATGCGTATGGCGAATATGATATTCAAGAATTGCTCGACTATTTAGCGGAAGAAGGCGTGGTCTTTAAAACAAGTGACAAGTGGCATTGGATGAGTGATCGTTTCCCAGCGCATGATATTAGCTTACGTTCTGCCTCACAGGAAAATGTCGTCATTATTGATATGACGGTGCCTGCTCAGACGAAGGTTATTGGAGAAATGGATCGTCATAGCGCCATGACCTTGCTCCATGAGGAAGCGATCTATTTGCATCAAGGGACTCAATTTCAAGTCGAGAAGCTTGATTGGGAAGAAAAGAAAGCATTTGTGCGTGAAGTCGATGCTGATTACTATACAGATGCTAATTTAGCAGTAGAGATGAAAGTGTTAGAGGAGGATCGTAGCCGAAATTATGGAGGCGGTACAATTTGCTTCGGTGATGTAGGCTTGGTAGCACAAGCAACGATTTTTAAAAAGATTCGTTTTGGCACACACGACAATATTGGCTCAGGTCCCATTCATTTACCACCCGATGAAATGCATACAAGCTCATCGTGGTTATCGTTTGCAGCGCCCGAAAAGTGGTCAGAGGAAGAGTTAACGGATGCCATGACGGGGGCGGCCTATGCGATGAATGCGTTTATCCCCTTATTCATCCAATGTGATAGCAGTGATGTAGCAGTCGTGCCACAAGTAAAGGCAACCCACAACGAACAGCCAACGTTTTTTGTCTATGATAAGTACCCTGGTGGTATCGGTTTAAGTGAAAAGGTCTATGACTTGTGGGAAGAGCTTCTGGTAAAGACGCAGCACCATGTGGCTAGTTGTGCCTGTGAGGCGGGCTGTCCATCCTGTATTGGAGCGCAAGATTCTTTTGGTAATTTAAAACAAAAAGTAGTAAAGCTTCTTCAAATTTGATTTAGAAAAGCGAAGAAAAGTTTTAGCCCCACTGAAAATCATGGATTCGAGTACATTCCCACTGAACTTAACTAACCACAAATGGGCAGAGTTTCGAAAGACAAAATCAGGTGTAAAGCTTCATTTTTGACTTGTTTTTACGGAAAAAGGTCTCTCGTATCCGGATAAATCCGTACTCAGGAATGCGCTGGAACATGACCGAGGTCATTAGAGATATTCGTTGATGATAAAGAATGCATGTATGTTTTCGACAGAGGCTACTTGGATTATGAGCGCTTTGATCGCATGACGGATGGGGGCTATTTCTTTGTCACGCGACTTCGAAAAAATGCCATGTTGAGGGTACATTAAAGCTTAACTTTATCCTGTACGCTGTGTTGCCGATATAAACCTTGAAAGCATGGCTGGGACTGCACAATTATTTCCCGAGGTAGCGGAGATTTCTTCATGACCGAAACTGTGATTGCGATACTCATTATTGCTATCGTAGTCGTTCTTCACTATTATCTTTGGCGAAGACTTGTATATAAGATATCAACTACAAGTTCAATTTGGTTTAAAGTTGGTTCTATTTTAACTGTTTGTTCTTTGGGTATGACTACTTTAGCCCTTGTGTCTGGTCCCTATGGTGCGCCTATAGCATCACTTGATTTTCTTGCTGATGTTGGAACACGATGGCTAAATATTTTTAATATTGGCGTATTATTATTTGTTATTATTGACGTTATCCAATTGTTTAGAAAGAGCAAACATAGTCAGAAAGAGGATAAGCTAAATAATAAGTCTATTAAAAAAAACTTTAGCAAGTTTGATTGTTGCTATGATAGGGATGGTGTTTAGTATGTATGATAATGAAACATCTGGATCAAGACATGTTAGTGGTCCTAGCATAATCGGGTCTCTTCCTTTTACTGGAAGGTGGTTAGTGGGTTCTACTCCAGCAAAACGAATACCGAGTCATGGTACGGATATGTTTGGGGTAGGTTATGCAATTGACTTTATTGCAGTTGATGAACAGAATCGAACAAGTTCATCAACAAGTTGGCGTACACTTTTAGGTTCCGAGTCTCCTGAAATATTCTATGCATTTGGTAAGCCACTTGTCTCACCTGTTTCTGGAAAAGTAGTCAGCGTTCATAATGGCGAACCTGATCATGAAGCACGGCGCTCAATTCTTACATTGATACCATATATGCTGGGGCAAGCCGATAGAATTCGTAAGGGACCGGAAGCAGTTGCTGGAAATTACGTAATAATTGCACCAGATAATGCTGATTTATATATTGCCATCGTTCACCTACAGTTAGATTCAATTGTAGTGGAAGAAGGGCAGGATATTTCAGAAGGACAATATTTCGCTAATTGTGGGAATTCTGGAAACTCAACTCAACCTCATATCCATATACAAGCAATGGATAGTACGGACTTTTCTAATACGCAAGGTGTCCCGTTGTACTTCCGCGAATTTTCTCAGTGGAAGAAAGGCGAAAGTGAGCCAAAAACTCGTGTGAAAGCATTCCCTGATGCTGACACTGTTGTCAGTCCTAAGTAATCCATCAGAATAACGATATTAATTATCAGCTATTGAAAAAGGAGACCTAGTTATGTCAAAACATTTGTATGCACCTTGAGAATCCTGCTTTTTCTTGGGGATTAGCACGTATTAGTCAACCGAAGTTACCTATAAGTGTACACATCAGCTTTATCAGCGTTTAGAAGCTACGAATGTGAGTTTTTAGATGTGCCAATTGACTCTGAGGGAATGATTATTAAAGAAGTAGAAGAGTTAATATCAAAGCATAATAATATAAAAATTATATATATTGTCCCTACTTATCAAAATCCAACAGGAGTAACATGGAGTGTGTAGCGTCGAAATGCAATTGCTACTATTGCTTCCAAGAATGGGATTATTCTTATAGAAGACGACCCATATCAAGAAATTGGTTTTAAGAATGTTGATTTTCCTTCAAAAAGTAAATTCGACAAAGATGGGAATGTTGTTTCTTTAGGCTCTTTTTCGAAAACCTTATGCCCAGGTCTACGTGTAGGCTGGATGATAGCAAATGAAAAAATAATCGAACAGGTAATTTATGCAAAACAAGTTACTGATGTTCAAACTAGTGCCATCTTATACTATCGGAATTGTTGGAAATCAATTTACATAAAAGCTATGCAATCAGATTCTAAATAACGTACCCAATCAAACTTTGGTGACTATACGAAAAAAAAGCTACCAAACGAGGGTTTGGCAACAACTTAATTACAATTTATATCTATATTGAAAAAGGGAGGTATAATTATGTGGTTAATATTTGGACTTATTGCTATAGTAGCAACTTTTATAAATCTTTATATGTATACAACAGGTAAGGATTATAAACTTGCGATGGCAATGGGGTTATCATTTACAGCATTGACACTTTGTTCAGAATATAGTCTTGTATCTCGGTGGGTAAAAGTGGGGGATTGGGCGGCTTTAGAGGATGTAGTACCTGGTATGGAAAGGGCATTATGGTTTTTGACAATTGTTTCTATCTTACTAAATATAGCACCTATACTTTTAGAACTAAAAAATAAAAAATAATTACTTATTCGGGTTCATACGGATTTACAACGGTAAGCAAAATAAAGTCCCCAACAACGCTTTGGTAACGTTCATCTAAAAAGTAAGTTAGTTATATAATATTTTTATCGGAAGAAATATAAAAGTGCCAGTCCGAATCTCAGCTGGCACTTTGTCTTAAAAACATATATTGGAATGTGATTTATTTGTTGTTTCCTAATAATTGTACCAGTGCTTGCTTTAATGGTGTAGCCTGGCGTTCTAATAAGAAATCAAAATCTGTATGTGTAGATTCTAAGCCACCCTCACGAATACCTTTTTGCGTCATCATTAACATTGGAAGATAGTCTTCAGGTACCCCAGCACCTTTTAACATTTCCATATAAGAAGAATCGTCTACTGCTAATAAAGAAATCTTTTTGTCTAATACTTCGTTTAACGTATCAACAAATTGTTGTTGTGTTAAATTTTTACCAGATAGTTCATAAATTTTATTTTCGTGATTGTGACCTTCAGCTACCAAAACCTTCGCTGCTGCTTCAGCTAAATCTGGGCGATATACCCAACCGATTTTTCCTTCACCTGCAGAAGTTACCCAAGGTGCTCCAGCCAAACATCCCTGAATCGTGCCAAGTTCATTTTCTACATACCAGTTATTACGTAGAATTACATAAGGAATCCCTGATTCGATAATCGCTATTTCCCGTGCTCTATGCATACCTGCTAGGAAGAAGTCATTTCCCTCTGCACGAGTAACACTTGGATAAATTACTTGTTTTACATCAGTAGCTTTAGCAACTTTTACTGCATTCTTATGTTGGCGTATAATCGTTTCATAATCACCAAATGTTGAAATGATGAATAATCGGTCTACACCTGTGAACGCTGTAATTAAGGTTTCTGGATTTTCAAAATCCGTTACACGTACTTCAAAGCCTTGCTCTTTATAGTTACATGCTTTTTCAGATTTGTCATTGCGTACACCAACAATTATTTCTTCAACTGATAATTTAGTAAGTAAAAACTCAACGATTTTAGAACCTAAATTACCATTTGCACCTGTTACTAAAACTTTCATATAATTTCCTCCATTGCTTTGTTATTTTTGATTTTTGTACCTAATACATATACTATTTCTTATGAAAGATTTTTGTAAGTAGGCATAATTTAATAACATAGTTACAAAAATAGTACCTATAGAAAAAGGCGGTTTTATTATGGCACGTTTTAGTTATCAAGATGAATCAGTTTCTGATGAAACACTGCAACAAATTTGTCCATTAACAGTTACCCAAAATGTAATTGCAGGCAGATGGAAAATCGTGATTTTGTGGCATTTAAGCCAAACTGAAATGATTAGATTTAGTGCATTATTGAAGAAATTACCGGGCATTTCAAAAGGAATCTTAACTAGACAATTAAGAGAACTTGAAGAAGATGAACTAGTACACAGAGAGGTTTATAAGGTTGTTCCACCAAAAGTAGAGTATTCTTTAACAGAGCAGGGGCAAAAATTTATACCTGTATTAGCAGCAATGCAGGTTTGGGGCAAAGAATTTATAAATAAAAAAATAGAGATTAAAAAATAACTAAATTGTATTGTTATGCAGAACACCTTTAAATATAATGTTCTTTAGCTGACAGCAATATTTCCACCTCAAAATTTAGCGAAAACAAAGAAAATAGGCAGGAGATGCACTGCTTCTGCAATCACGTTATTTGTTATTAGTAAATTGATTGCGAAGGAGATTGTAGATAATATGTGGTTGGAAGAATTAGAGAGTTGCACTTTCTCGGTTTTATCTTTGAGATGGAATGTTTAGCTTAATACTAGTTCAAGATTTATAATCAAAAATAGAGCCTAGCCCTTTTGAATCCACTTTTAAGTTTGTGTTTTTCTTACTCGTTTAGATATAAAATACCCCGTCGGATGATCATATCAAACTGGGGAATAGTGCATTTTTTTCAACATGAAGACATAAATATTGAAACAACTTATATTCAGTGCTATTATGGATATATAAAGTCTTTTATTGGAGTGAATTACAGTAATGAAATATTCTAAGGCTACCAATTATGCACTACACACAATGCTTTTTCTGGCAAAGGAAACACCAAATAAACCAATGGGTGTCCAACAATTAGCTGAGATGCAACATGTTTCTCCCACCTATTTATCTAAAATACTAACCAAGTTAGTAAAAGAGGGAATGATCAACTCCGTGTCGGGTGCTAATGGTGGATATACACTTCGTCACAATTGGGAAGATATTTCATTTTTAGATATTATACATGCAGTTGAAGGCAAATCTTCGTTGTTTGATTGTTGTTTATACAACGATCCTAAGTGTGTAATAAAAGAAGTAATGCTATCGGCAGAAGAGAAATTGGAGAATGAGTTAAGAAACAGAAAAATATCGGATATTGTGAAAAAATAGTCGTGGAATTAGTCCACCATTATTTTTTGAATAATTGGGGATATAAAGAGTCTTTTAAGTCCTTGAATGGAATTTAGCGAGCGATTTTAGTATTTTTTCACTCTGAACTAGGAAATTTTCTTGGTTGCTTACTTTTATTAATTTTCAAATGGTTATAGCTTAGAATTATTCTGTTTAAACTTTAATTTGGACTAGAATGCATGTTGGAATATATAGAAATGAATTTTTTAACCAACAATATGTACTCTAAACTATTTATGAAGGAGAGTTACATTATGGAATTATTTGATTGTGCAGTTATAGGTGCAGGTGGCGCTGGTTTAAATGCAAGTTTGATTTTAGGAAGGTCCCGTAAAAAAGTCGCCTTATTTGATAATGGAACAAATCGGAATCGTGTGACGCAGGAATCACATGGGTTTCTAACACGTGATGGGATTAAACCAGCAGAGTTTAAAGAGATAGCTATAAATGATGTGAAAAAATACCCATCAGTTCATTTTTATCAAAACACAGTTATGAATATAACAAAACAATCAAACGGATTGTTTAAAATTGAGACGTTGGATGAGGTAGAGATTGTTGCAAAGAGAATTATATTAGCAACAGGTGTTCAAGAGGAATTCCCATCGGTTTCGGACATTAAAAAGTATTATGGAAAAAGTTTATTTAGTTGCCCAACTTGTGATGGATGGGAATTAAGAGATCAACCCTTAATTATTATTTCAGAAAATGAAGAACATACTCTTTTTAAAGGAAAGCTTATTTATAACTGGTCAAAGGATTTAGTAATAGCGACAAATGGTCATGAACTTTCTGCTCCTACATTGAATGAACTACAAAGAAAAGATATATTTGTCATTACTGAACCTATTCAAAATCTGAACGGTGAAGATGGATATTTAAACAAAGTAGTGTTTAGTTCTGGACTTGAAATTGAAAGAGCTGGAGGCTTTATAGTACCTAATTTTGTACGTCCAAATCAATTTGCAGAGCAGCTCGGTTGTCAATTAAATCAAAATGGTAGCATTGTGACAGATGAGGCAGGGCGAACGTCACAGGAAAATGTTTATGCAGCGGGGGAGACAGCTAAATTAGGTCAGACTTCGTTAATAGTTGCTGCTGCTGAAGGATATAAAAATGCGATGGCAGTTGTTTTCGATAGTACAATTTAAAATTTTATTTTAATTAAGGATATTAAAGGTCTTGAAAGGGGTGATTTTAGGTTCAAGTAAAAACACTTAAAGCATATTATATCTTTAAAATTTTTATTTCCATGAAGGAGGAAAAATTATGACAATTGCTCATGTAACAACAAAGCAAGAATTAGGAGAACACTTAAAAACTGAAAAAATGGTGTTAATAAATTTTTGGGCGGAGTGGTGTAGCCCATGTAAAATGTTCGAGAGGGTTCTTAATCAACTTATTGAAGAATGCAGTGATAAGGTGAAAATTTTAAGGGTGAATGTTGACAAAAGCCCAGAGCTTGCAGCGGAATACCAGGTACTTGGGATCCCTCATTCTCGTTTGATTATTCATAATAAATTACATGAACCAATTGTTGGATATATTCCTTTTGAAAACTTAAAGCAAATTATTGGAGTTTGATTCGTCATAAAAACAGGAGGAAAAAAGATGGGAATTTTTGATTGTGCAATTATTGGTGGGGGACCAGCAGGATTAAATGCAGCATTATTGTTAGGTAGAGCGAATCGATTAGTAGCATTGGTTGATACAAATAATGACCACCTTGCATTCGAGCTTCAAGAGAGTATTTCAAGAAATGGAAATGCGGCTATTGAATTCATGCAAGCAGCAAAAGAGAAATTAAATCAATATCCTACTATTCATTCCATCGTTAGTCAAAGCGTCAGGGCTATTAAACAATCAAACAATAAGCTTTTTAAAATTTATACAGAAGATGGAGAGAATTTTCTTGCTGAGAAAATCCTTTTGGCAGATGGTACTAAAATACAGACAGCAATCCCAGATATTAAGCAATATTATAATAAAAGTATTTTTACTTCTCCATATGGCTATGGTTGGGAATTAAAGGATAAAAAATTGATTTATATAAATGAAACAGGTGATGTTGCACGAACTGCTAAAATAATTTTTAACGTATCAAATGATTTAGTCGTGGCAACAAACGGTTATGAAATAAAGGAAAATGAAAAGAGAGAATTAGAAAATAAAGGGATAAATGTGATTACGGATAAGATTAAAGAAATGAAAGGACATAATGGGGTATTGAGAAGTATCACCTTTCAAGATGGGTTAGAAATTGAGCGGGAAGCAGGCTTTATTACCCCATCGATTTATACAACAAATACCATTGGTCAAGGATTTTCTTGTGATTTAGATGAACGTGGGTTAATCGTTGTTGATCATTTCGGAAGAACATCAGAAAAAAATGTGTATGCAGCCGGCGACGCTGCTCAACCTGCACCAACAGAAATTGTTCTTTCAGAAGCAACGGGAATTCAAGTAGCAATAACAATTAATTCAGATATTTCAATTGAAAAATTTTAAAAAATTTAGAGCTTTTTACTCAAGGGGTGGCCTTTACTTAGGATGGTTCGACGTGATAAAGATATCTGAGCACAAACAATCATGATCATCTCGTAGAGCTTGCCTCCATTTTTTTATCTGTTTTATCTGGATAATACCAAAAGAGTCAAAATTTAATTTAATATTAAATCAATGGAACATGTTTTTTATCAACTTTTTGAACTCGCTCTTTATTTAAGTATTAAGATGTCTTTCTTAGAACTGTGAGGAAAAACATCATTAGCATACTCCCATCTTAAAAGGTGGTGAGATGAATGTGATTGAAGTTCCTATTCAGTGGTTCTAAACACCTACTGAATGAAGATAAAGCCCTTTTTGAGCCTTTAAATATGAACGACACAACAATCGTTGATAGCTATCCTATCAATATTCCAGTTGCTCGTGGTTACTTGAAGAATGAGCAAGGGGCATATGAAATTTATGAAAGTCCTTGGGAACATACTGGCGATGGAGCGGTTCATACAAATGTTGAGGACTTAGTAAAATGGGGACAAAACTTCGCTACGGGTACTGTTGGTGGGAAAGAGCTTGTTAAAAGAATGGGAGAGGTAGACCCGAAACTTCTTCAGCTGGTGAGTTAATTATTGATAATGAAGACTATGCTTTTGGCTTGTCTATTGGCAAAGCTTTTGAAAATCATTACTTGGAACATTCAGGACTCTGGGCTTGGCTACCCTTCACACTTTATGCGCTTCTTAGAAGAACATTTAACGATTGCAGTATTAAGTAAATATGAGGATTTTGATACTGAAAAATATGCTAAAAAAATAGCAGAAATTATTTTAGGAAAAAGCGACAAAAATAATGGTTGATTATTAAACTTTGTTGAAGAATTCAGTGAAATTAGTTTTTCAGTATTATATCTCATAGTAAGTTCCCCAACAGAAGTATGTATTATTTAATTTTGCGATTATGAGGAGGTCGGTCATAGAATCATGAGGTTTTTTGAAATGTTACTAATTATTGTCAATATTTTTCTATTAGTTTGGTTCATATTTGCTAAGAACAAATCGCAGCGTCAGTTGCTTATTGGTTTTGGTATTTCCGCCATCATTACATCGCTACATGGCGTTATTGAAGGTGTACGTTGGCAAATGATTCCTGCCTATACGGTGACAGTAGTTCCACTAGTAATTCTAGCCAACAGATTGATATCCAAGCCTGATGAGGGACTAGCCAACAAGAAATCCACTGCAAAGCTGATTACGCTATCAACGCTATCTGTGATTTATTCTGCCATAGCAGTGACTCTACCAACTATATTTCCAGTGTTCACCTTTGAGAAGCCCTCAGGTCCGTACAAAATTGGTACAGTAACCTATGATTGGCGGGATAATCAGCGGGAGGAAACTCTATCACCCGTATCTGGCGACAAGCGAGAGTTAATGGTACAAATTTGGTATCCTGTTGATGCCAAGGCTGAAGGTGAGGCGGTTAAATATCACTCTGATGAAGATGTATTTGCCGAGGCGTACAGTAAAGTGATGGATTTACCTAAAATAATATTTACAAATTTTGGCTACATCAAAACGAATTCCATTGAGAATGCGATGATATCTAATCAGGAATCCTCTTATCCTGTACTAATTTTCTCACATGGGTTTAATGGACATAAAAATCAGAACACTTTTCAGATCGAACAATTAGTAAGCCGTGGATATATTGTCGTAAGTATAGATCACACATACAGTAGCGTAGTTTCTATCTTTTTAGATGGACGAGTGGCTAATTATATACCGCAAGATTCGGATTCAGTTACTTATTGGAATGAAGCTAATGAAGTTTGGGTGGAAGATGCTAAATTTGTAGTGGATCAAGTAGAAAAGTTGGCCAAAGCTGATCCAGACCATCGTTTTACAGGTCGAATGGATATGCAAAATATAGGTATGTTTGGTCATTCATTCGGTGGAGCAACAGCTACTCAGATGGTCATGAGAGATTCTAGAATTCAAGCAGCTATCAACATGGATGGTTTTCCATATGGCAAACGTCCAGTTTCCGCAAAAGGGTTGAAGAAACCATTTATGATGATGACTGCCGATGAAGGCGCAGGTACTGAGGACTTCGCCGGACTTATAGAGGCAATTTTATCGAAGGATAAGAATGCTGTATATAATAAAAATTATTGGCTTCAAATTAAAAATATGACGCATATGGGTTTTTCTGATTTTTACTTGTTTTCGCCATTATATGAAAAGATGGAGGGAGTCGATATACGAAGGGCTCACCACCTTATTAACGATTACTCACTGGATTTCTTCGATCACTATTTAAAACAACAGCCATTTAAGTTATTAGAACAAACCATCGGCGATCACCCGGAATTTACTTTACAAACAAATTAATGTGAAAAATGGAAAGGTGATATTGACCTCTCACCTATAATGGCGATGAATGGATGGAAAAAGAAAAAGTTCCAGTTACTCTAAGTAAATAAGTTATTTTAAGGTGAGAGGGGGAGTCGAACATGACAAAAACGCAAATAACAATCGAGCCAATGCAGGCCAAGTACAATTCACGGGTCGGCCAATTACTTGTTCACGGATTTAGCCGCTACGCCAGGCAGTCCGGTTCTTCGGAGGTCTGGGAGAGGAGTTAAGTACACTCCTTTTCTAAAGTAATTTGGATATTTTTAGTATTTGCAGGAATATTATTTACAATGTACACCGTGTTTTCATCTGATTATAAAAACAAGAGTGAAGGTGATTCACCCTGGGAATTAAGTTGGTTAGATTATGAAGAACTTCATAAACTTTCTACAGGTCATTCACAAACAATTGCTATTATTGATACTGGTATAAATTCTATATACAGTGGAAATCTAAAGTTTGAAAAATCGTTAGTAGATAAAACTATTGAAGATACCGATGGTCATGGTACTATGATGTACTCAATAATTAAAGGTATTAATGCCAATATAGAAGGTATAAGCCCTAATGTACAAATAATGGTAATTAAAGTGATGAATGATGATAATTCAGTTGCACCAACAACTATAAAGAATGCTATTGAATTAGCTATCCAAAAAGATGCCTCTATTATTAATTTAAGTATTGCTAGTCATTTTGAAGATACAGATATTACCGAAAAAATAAAATCAGCGGTTAATAAAGGTATTACAGTGGTAGCATCCTCAGGGGATTACAGTAATACCGAATTGATATATCCTGCAATTTTAGATGAAGTTGTTTCAGTCGGGGCAATTGATGCTTCAGTAAATGTACTTGATTTAACAAGCGGTTCCAAAGCAACAACTATTAATGCACCAGGCCATGAAATATCAACAATCAATTTAAATGAAACATTAATAAAAACCAGTGGTACATCACAAGCAACTGCTTTAATATCAGGCTATATTGCACTATTAAAAGATTATGCTTTTTTGAAAAATAAAAAGTTGTCCAATGATATTATAATATCATTACTAGAATCTATTAATAGTCAAGAATTAACGTACTTACAAGCATTAGAAAAGATTGATTCATTATACCTTATCAAATCAACGTGAGGTGTTTATCTTGTTTATCTTATGGGACAAGAGTGAGTTATCCAATAGAAGTGAAAATGAAGGCGATTGAAATGCGTTTTGCAGGCAAATCAGTAAAAGGAGTTATGGCAAAATTAAATATTCCCTATAATTCTGTTCCAACAGCATGAACCTTGTACTATTGTTATCTTTTTATTTTTTGACAATACAATTGGCTTTGGTGGATTAACGTAATTTAATTTAAACTTAATGTCCGTATCTTTATAAACACAATCGATTTGGTGATTCGTGCAGACTTGTACAATGTGAATACCCTTCCAATAATTAAATGATTGGAAGGGTATTGGTTTTAGAAAGTTGGAATGAAATGAAGGTATTACCTATATACGTCCGGTTAAGTCAAAGAGAAATTTCTAAAGGTTTTTTATTTATATCTTACCTTCTGCAATCCAGGGCATAAAGCCGTCTAAAAATCTTTCTGTAGCTGGCATGAAATAAGCCCCAAAATGATAATCCGGATCTAATGTAGTAATAATTAAAGTCCCCTTCGTGCTGATTTTATCAACATACATAACAGCGCCACCATCTTCGGTTGTGATTAGTTTATCAACGCCATTTGGTGGCCAAAATACACCGTGCTGATGCCAAGTTGCATCGTTTAATGTCAAATAATTAAACAAATCATAGTGAGGAGCAGCTAATACTAAACCACTTTTCGCTCCTTCTTCAAGCCACCACCAGAAATTCGTTTCGCGCTCCTCCCATTGTTGGTTCGGAAGCCATTCCCAAGGTTGTGGACCAAATGCAATCACAATTCCACCGTTATCAGCGAAGATACGAACTTTGTCTGCAGCACGAAGCAATAATTTATCATTTAGTTGAGAAGGGAAAAAAAGTACGTCAAATTCATCTAATGCTGTTTGTTCGAATTCTGGGAAATAGATGAGTTGGGTTATATATTTATTGAATTTAGGTTCATTAAATGTACGGTTATGAGGGGCATTGCCACTGATAATCACTGCTATTTTTCTCATGCGTTTTTACTCCCTTGGTGTAAAGCTTGAATTTCTAGATGAATCCATTGTAATAATTGTTCACTGATGCGGTCAGTTGTTTTGTTTTGTTTGTAATACCATATTAGGTCTTTACCTGCATGTACTAAAATGGTGCCTTTTGTAGTTTTGCGGTCAATATATGTGACAGGTTCATTGTTTGGCAATGTGACTAGTACTTCAGCATCTGCTGGAATTGGATGATGGCCACGTGCAAAGAAGCCAGAAACGCCTTTGTTGTATGTCATATCGTCAGGGTTAACTCCTGCAAATATCCCTTGATCCTTTAAGATAGTAAGCGCGTAGTCAGTATAGTGATTAATAGTTTTCGGGATGAAATGACTAGCGCCAGGTAACCAATCAATATAAAGATGTCCACAGAAAATAATTACTTTTTGATCATTTAAAAACTGCTTGATCAATCCTTTATGTTTAGCTAGAAAGCGTTGGTCAACGAATTCTGGAATAATCAGTGCTTGAATAGAAGATAAATCTGTTTTAGCTAAATCATATTGATCAAGCATTGTCATACTGTCATTGATAAACGGGTTAGTTCTACGTTCAAGTCCAAACGCATTGCCTGGATCTAATATTAAAATCTCTTTATTAGTAGTCATATTAATCCTCCAAAAAGCTTGTGAATGGTGAGTCTGTCCATAATTGATTTTATCTTATCATTAATGATAATCATTATCAAATAGATTTTAGATAAAAAACCATTCAAGAGGAAACAACAAAAGATTACTAATGTTGTATGTTGAAAAATGTCGAAAAGTGTTGACTACAGGGATGAGTATCCTGTAAAGTATAATTGATATTGATAATCATTATCAATTATATAAATGAGACACAATTTTAGGAGAGTTGAACAAATGAATTGGAAATACCCATTATCAGCAATAGCTATTTCCGCGTTATTAGTAGGTTGTAACCAGTCGGATAATGCTAATAAATCGCCATTTAAAGAAACAGCAGAAACGAAAGAAGAAACGATTATAAAGGATGAATTAAATCGGGAAGTAAAAATTCCAATAAATCCTGATCGTGTTGTAGTGGGAGGTATTCTTCCGTATTTCTCAACTTGGTATGTTGCAACTAATTCTACAAAAGAAATCGTTGGTATGCATCCAAATTCATATAATGCAGCTTCTCATTCAATCTTAAAAGATATTTCACCAGATATACTAAAAGCGGATACATCTTTTATTAAAAATGGTGAATTAAATATTGAGGAATTAATGAAGGTTGATCCGGAAGTCTATTTTGAAATCGCATCGGACGAAAAATCAATAAATAAACTAGAGGAAGCAGGGGTTCCGACAGTTGCACTACAGGCAACAGCTGATTCTGATGATCCATTAGAAATATTAAATCGATGGTTAACATTAACTGGTAAAATAACAGGAACAACAGATAGACCTGAACAAATTATTGAAGAGGGTAAAAAGAATCAACAAGAAATTAATGATAAGCTTGCAAATGTTAAAAAAGAAGATAAGCCACAAGTGATGATTCTTCAATACCATAGTGAAAAAGAAATTTCAGTAGCTGGATCTAATATGCATGGAAATCGATGGATTAAGGCAACGGGTGGTATAGATGTTGCAGAAGCGGAAATTCAAGGTATTAAAGCAGTCAATATGGAACAATTGTATAAATGGGATCCAGATATTATCTACATTACAAACTTTACTGAAACACAGCCAAAGGACTTGTTCAATAACACGATTAAAGGACAAGACTGGAGTCAGTTAACAGCAGTTAAAAATAAGCAAGTGTATAAAGTGCCACTAGGTATTTATCGTTGGTATCCACCAAATGGAGATGCACCTCTTATGTTAAAATGGATGGCACAGCATAATCATCCAGAAATATTCGATTATAATATGACAGAAGAAATTCAAAAATACTACTCTAAATTCTATAACTATGATGTAACAGAAGACCAAGTAAAAGACATATTAAATCCATCTTCGGAAGCTGCAAAATATTAAGAGAACAACTAGTGAAGGTGAATTGAAATGAAAAAAATAATTGGAAATGGGTGCTATAATGGCTATTACCAATACTGTTTACTTTCTTGTTACTATAGGCGCTCAAGATTCTTTCATTAAGCTAAAACAAAAAGTAGTAAAGCTTCTTCAAATTTAATAGGAGATACCAAAGAGGGATTGAGAGGAGTAGTCTTTTAATTCATCATACGGGTGGTTTAGTGGATAATATGGAATTAGCTGAAAAAGAAGGGTTTTCAGATAAGGAAAAATTAACTGCTGAACAATCTCTAGAACATCTTGAAAATCATCAAATGGCAGATTTTCCAGTCGGAACAAAATTTGAGTATAGTAACACAGGGTATTTTTTATTATCTTTAGTAGCTGAAAAAGTGAGCGGAAAATCTCTTCGCGAATTTTCGAAGAAACGTATTTTTGAACCTTTAAAAATGAATGACACAACAATCGTGGATAGTTATCCTACCAATATTCCAGTCGCTCGTGGTTACTCGAAGATGGAGCAAGGTGCATATGGAATATATGAAAGTCCTTGGGAACATACCGGAGATGGAGCGGTCCATACAACGGTTGAGGACTTAGTAAAATGGAGACAGAACTTCGTTACAGGTACTGTAGGTGGGAAAGAGCTTGTGAAAAAAATGGGAGAGATAGGTCCAAAAACTACTCCAACGGGTGAGAACATTATTGATAATGAAGACTATGCTTTTGGCTTGTCTTTTGGTGAAGATTTTGATAGTCATTACTTAGAACATTCAGGAGGTTGGGCTGGATATCAATCGCAATTTATCCATTTCCCAGGGGAACGATTGACTATCGTGGTACTCAGTAATTATGAAGAATCAGAACCTACAATATATGCAAATAAAATAGCAGAAATTGTTTTAGGAAAAAGCGCAAAAAAGTAATGATTGATTATTGAACTTTTTGAAGAATGCAGCGGAGTGAGCGTTTAAATCAGTGCCTTAATTATTTTTACCCAATCGATTTCATGTTTCTAGAAAAGGAGGTTAACGCTTATGAATCATAAAGAATTAAAAAAGATAGCAGCTGCAGTTACTTCACCTACAGAATTAAATGATTTTGTTCAGTACGGAAGTGTTGGTGCAGCCATTGAAACCGTAGATGGTAATTTCTATACAGGGATTAACATAGATACAGCTTGTTCCATGGGTTTTTGTGCGGAGCATGCAGCGGTTGCAGACATGTTGAAAAATGGCGAATATCAAATAAAAGCTTTTGTAGCAGTTGACTCGGAAGGAAATGCTGTTCCACCATGTGGACGGTGCCGTGAGTTAATCAGTCAGCTTTCAAAAGAAAATTTTGAAGCTGTTGTAGAGGTTGAAAATGACACGTTTGTTTTATTGAAAGAGATTTTGCCGTACGACTGGAAAACCAATCGAGGCAGAGAGTGGTAATTGATTACAAAATATTTATAAATATACCGTTTTATAATAGTGGAAACTTTCGTACAATATACTTTAAGGGCAGTCTTAGAAGGTTTTGAGTGGAAAGGCTATAAGCTAGAAGAAATTGATTCTTAGAAGAAATTGATTCTTAGAAGAATCAAGGGAACGTCATGGAATCAGGTTTACATCAAGATTTGCTGAGACGCTAAGAATTTGTATCAAATGAAAGTTTGCTATAAAAACAAGGCATTAATACAAGTAGAGAGTGAGCTAAGATACAGCTCACTCCTTTTTGTCTAGCTAAAAAAATATAGACATTACTATATTTCACCGAAATAGATGATCTTATAAAAAAGTTTTAACGTCTATTTATTATATACCAAGCATTGGTAGATGTTTTCGGGTATGATAAGTGAGTGCTAATGCAATGCACTGTTTTAATTCATTTACTGGTATTTCATCATTCTCAGCAAATACAATCGCTCGTTTACCTTCATAGTTAAATAAATCTGTATAAACCTCTTTAAACGTATCAACTAGCATTGTATTACAGTTAAAATACATGGCGTATTGATCCGGGCTTGACTGTTTCCAGCCTATTCTAATTGTACTCCCTTTTTTTGTGATATAACTAGGCTCTCCCCATTTTAACGTTTCATCCACATGATCAAGGCCTTCTATCTCTATTGCCGTATCCAAAATTAACTGACGAAGAATCAATAGTCTCGACTGAATGTGTTTAGGATACTGTTCGAATACTTCCTCCACCTTAGTATTTTCAAATGCACTCATATCGATCATTCCTTTTTTAAAAAAACAAACTAGTCAACAATTATTTCTAGGTATTCCATCGTACATATTCAGTTTCTAAAAAAGTTGTCTGGTACAACATGGAAGCTATTTTATCGAAATATAAATTTCTGCTTGTCCGTCCTCTGGATTAATATCCTTACTATAATATTCAAAATCACCTGTGAATGCTCGGTTATTGCCTGGCTGCTGAGACCATTGCCAAATATCAGCCCAAGCACACTGCACCATCTTTATAATTGGTCCACGTTCTGTGACGAATACAGCATATTTTGCAGCAGGAACAGTAAATGTATTTATCATATCTAAGTTTTGAAGCTTGGATGCTTCCTGTACATGTACGCTGACCATTATTTCATAAAGTCCCGCATCTCCCTGTTCATAGTTGAAGTAACAGCTATAATGACCATCCTCTTGTATATTAACACCTAGCTTCTTACCAATATTTTGAGCATGGAACTGTTCGAATAACTTACCAATTTTGCCATCTTTGCTTAATTCGGTTTCATTTGTTGTAACGGTACTAATTCCAGCTAACGTGAAGGAGGGTAATTCCTCAATTCGGGTAGGTTCAATTCGTTTTGTAGTAATTATTTCTTCAGACGATACTTGCTTCCATTCAGTCATACTTTTTTGTTCGTTTTGTTTCATCCTTAATCATTCTCCTTATTATAGAATGAAACCAGTATAAAACAATAAACCTGACAACTGACTGTCAAGTTGCTTTGTCATTTTTATAAATTTTTACTATTTTTACCGCACGACTAGCAATGATTTTCCGTAAATGTTGGGGCTCAAGCACCTCTACATGATGTCCTAAGCTAAGAATGAAACCATAGAGCCATTCATTTTCTGGATATGCCTTTTTTACTAGCCAACTGCCATCATCAACTGGCAAAAGTTCTTCAATGCCAAACCATTCTTCTGCTAAATAACGAGCTTCATCTTGGAATCGAAAGACAACTTCTGGTACATTGGATGGCTTGAATTTACTCTTGCCTTCGATATGCTCCTGAGTAGCGGAATCTCGACGAATGAAGGTTCTTTCACGATCTATCGCAAGCCCTTTCATTCTTTTTAGTTTAAAAAGGCGGAACTCTTCTTTCTCTAGACAATAAGCTCGTAGATACCATTGCCTTCCTTTGAGAAGGAGCATATGTGGCTCTACTATTCGTCGTGAAACTTCACCTTCTGCATTCGAATAGGTGAAGTTAACTAATACACAGCTATCTATTGCTTCTTCTAATAGTTGTAGTTTCGGACGGAGATGTTCATTACCGTCCCAAGGAGAGTAATCGATTAGTACGCGATTTGTCTTATGTTGAAATTCTTCTTCATGTGCTGGCAGTACGACACTATTTATTTTTTCTACTAGTCGTTGGTGTTGCTCTTTGCCATATGAAGTGGAGATACTGCGGAGGGCGGTAACGATGGCAGCAAGCTCGTCATTTGTTAGTATATTTCGATCCAAGCGGTAACCTTCTGACAAACCAATGCCACCGTTTGTTCCTTGATAGGTGACGATCGGGATGCCAGCTGCATTAATTGCTTCAATATCTCGGTATATCGTCCGAATGGATACCTCAAACCGCTCCGCCAACTCTTTAGCCTGCACCATACGACGGTTCAGCAGTAGAATAATGATGGATAAGAGCCTTTCCAGTTTCAAAATATGTAACCTCCATTTCGATGAATAAGCAAGAACCTATTTCTTTGAGAATATTTGATAAGATGAGTCTTAGCATCATGAGGTAGAATTATAAGAATAACTCCCATCCCTAATATGCTAATATTTAAATACATTACTTAGATGAAGTACAAACATAACTGTTAAAATATAGAAATATCATAACTTTATAGATACTACATATTGTAAATTAACTTGGTTAATAAATCTATTTCAATTGCCTTTGTATGGCATAAGTATCACATATAGAAGTTTTTCAAATTTGTCGTTGCAAAAAAGTATTCGATAATTTAATTCAAGAGAAAGATGATGTGAAATTATGGCGGGTGTTAAGAATTGCATCTGTGAATAGAAAAGCTAAAGGAATCGGTACATCGTTGAGAGATGGAATAAAACTTTGATATTTAACTCATCTTGTGCCATGATTTTTGCAAAAAGATTACATTGTACTTCTGTGAAAATGATATTGTCCATAAAAGCCCTCATATCAACATTTTATATGGTGATCCAATAAGGCAGCCATATAAAAATTACTCATATTGTGCAGAGATAATAAAGTTGTTTAATTTACAATAAAGTCATTTAAAAAATAATAAAGTTGTTTAAAAATCCTTCTTCCGTTAAAGAAGTAGGTTAGTTAAATAAATAGTAAAATACACATTGGGAACAATACCCATTTTGTTTCGTTTGTATAAATAGAAAAACAAAAAGGGGACGGGTAAATGAAGAGAATATTACCGTTATCAATGACAGTTTTATTAATAATTATTTTATCAGCCTGTACGGGAACTTCTGGCGGTTCAATTGAACCGAATAATGAAAATATGATAATTAATATAGAAAATAATGCTAATTTTGATATCTATGGAGTGGAAGTAAATATATTAGGACATTCACCAACAGGTGTTAATGCTGATGGCTCTAAAATTAAAAAAGGTGAATCACTTAAGTTTGAATTTCTCAAAGAAGACTTCAAGTTAGAGGGTGAAGCTACAATGGAAGTTTCATTCTTAAAAAATAACAACGAAGTAACCCCAATAGGTAAAAAAATTAAACTTGAGTTGAGCAGTAATAAAGAACTTTTTTTTGAAATTACTGGTGATTCAATAAATGAGCCTGATATAAAAAGAATAAATTGAATTTGTGAAGAATTACACTTCAACTAACGGAGTGCTTTAGTTGAACAAGAATTAAACAACTTTATTCATTTTTTGGTGTTAACACATTTATTTGACGAGAAATCAAACAACTTTAAAGAGCCTTTCCATAGTCAAATGTAGAAAGGCTCTTATATTTTTATATTAAAATTAAATAACTATATAATCTCTTTACACATATTAAAAAATGCGATTGATTAGATAATGCAAGGGTTTTCGCATGGTAACCTTATATGGTTAACATACTATTTTGCATAATAGAATAAGATATAAATGTAGCTCAATTAGCAGAAAAGATTGAAACGACAAAAATGATGAGTATTTTATTGGTGCATACACTTTACTCGGGTAATGAAGATAATCATACTAGATAAATAACCAGCGCTCAATTGAAGTTTTGAAACGCGATGTCTTACATTGCAAGAATATAGTAGATTTTCAACAAAATATGATAGACAAACCGAAATTTTCAGTTTGTCTATCATATGAGTTTATTTAAAATTATTGTTACCTTTTACTCCAAAGCTTTGGAAACAAAATTAAACATATACGCGTTCATCTTAGGTCCACCATTCATAGGGGACCCGTTAATAACGAATGAACCTCTATGAACACCTACAATTTGATTGTCAGTGTTTATCAATGCTGAACCTGATTGTCCTGGTGCAGTATCAATTTTATAAAAGGCTACAGATGCATCCTCTCTAGTAATATTTCCTCTCATACCAAATTGTGAAATTTCACCACTTGCCTGCATTAAATCTCCCGGATAACCATAAATATCGATATTTTGATTAAGAAGATTATTTACCTGTTTTATTCCGAGAGTACCTGCAACATCTCCCGCCTGTTTATTGTCTTTTGATACGTCTAAAACAAGAACAGCGAAGTCTTCGGAACTCGAACCAGTTGAAGCCCAATTGGCAGCTACATAATAATCATTGACAGTATAAGAACCAAACAATCCAACACTATTATTTACGCCAGGGTAAACCTTTGCACTAGTGATACTCTCTTTTGTTTCTGGCTTTATTACACAATGTCCATTTGTTAGAACCTTATTTTTTCCAATTAAAGTACCAGTACAAGAACCACCTGTCCCATCAGGCCACTTTATTTCAATATACGTAATTGCACTATATGGAAATTCTTTTGTATTCTCTACTTTTTTTCTACTATCTTCATCGATGACAATACGGGGTGATATTTGTATCGGGTCATTAGAAATAAAGTCATTAATAATAACTGGTGGTGGTGTAAGATCGGTATAGGACTGACTTTCTATGATGGAATCAATCTCAACGGGTGAAATTTCTCCTGTACCTTGAACACTTGGTATTTCATTGTCAAATTGCAAATTGCTGTTATTGAATTCTTCGTACTTAATTACCTCACCTTGTGAATTTACCATGTCATAAGGATGAGACACTTGACTTGGATCAAAAGAAAAGTTCCCTAAAGACCCTTCAGCAAAAACATTCATAGGAATTAATAAGAAAATTAGCATGAAGAAAAACTTAAAAGTATTTTTTTTCATTTTATTCCTCCTTTTGGTTTATTACTTACAGTTTAATGGTAACGTAAGGAAAAATAAACAAAAAATTGAAAATACTCTAAATTTAATTACTAATTTAATTATTCTGAATAATTTTACTAGGTTGGACTCTGAAATTTCAGTGTACCAAATTCTCACCCATTATTAATACCTTTCATGAGGTGTAGGGTGACAGATGAAATGCATACAAGTTCATCGTGGTTAATTCTGTTAGTCGAGCATTGAGACTATATTTATCTTCTTGTAATTTAGTAGAAACGCGATTATAAATAGCTTCTTAAGCATTGAACATAGCTAATTTATATCGGTACATTTCCTTGTACACGATATAGCAACATTGCAGACATACATGGTACACGTACAGGCGATGATTTATCCTTACATTTTTTCCGCCATGTAGCACTAGCAGAGTCAGAAGTATCAAGCATCAGACGGACAAGGCTCTTTATTTGAAGACAATTCGTCTTTTAGCGCTTCTGAGCAGACAGAAGGACAAAGCACGGAAACCATTAGCCATACCGTTGTCCGTAAATTATTGGCGAGAACGCGAAATGATTTGAACTAAAAAGATTATTTAACTTTGTGAAAAAACCATCTATCCGAAGAAAATTGCAGATAAATGGCTAAATGTCTTGTATCCCGGAAAGGTACGCATATTTATTATATTTCGGGCTTACGGTTCATTTGAGTATTACTTTGAATACTATATTGATTCGTAAGTGTTTGATAGCTTCCTTCCCTATTCAAATAGGCATGTACTACTTTGCCGTACACTCATTAGATGGTATCACAGCAACCATTACGACTAGAGTAATGAAAATTGACAAATCAAATATGCCATTTTTACCACTTGTTCGCTCTGCAACAAACCAAATACACAACTAAACTACTGTATTTAAATAGAATGTTTGTGTGGTATAATTTCCTAAAAAAGGGATGATTTTATGAGGAATCGAAATTATTTTAAAGTAATAAAGTTTTTAGTAAGTTTATCTGTTAGTTTATGCATAATAAATTATCCCATTATTTCCTTTGCTGAAACACTGGATACTAATTTAGCTAGTGAAACAAGCAAATCGAATGACATTAATGCTGGTATAGCAAACTTGAACTACAATAACAGCGAAGTCTTAGCAGTGAATGGTGATAAGATTGATAGTTTTGTTCCAAAAGAAGGAATAAACTCAAATAATAAATTTATAGTGGTTGAACGTAACAAAAGATCGCTTACAACTTCACCGGTGGATATTTCAATTATCGATTCTATGGCGAATCGTGCCTATCCAGGAGCGTTACAACTTGCAAACAAAGCTTTTGCAGACAATCAACCTAGTTTATTGGTGGCCAAAAGAAAACCGCTAAATATTAGCATAGATTTACCTGGCATGAAAAGAGAAAATACTATGACTGTAGATAATCCAACATATGGTAATGTGTCTGGGGCAGTAGATGAGTTAATATCTACTTGGAGTGAAAAATATTCAACAAGCCATACTTTACCTGCAAGACTACAATATTCAGAATCTATGGTTTATAGCAAATCTCAAATAGCAAGCACGCTGAATGTTAACGCTAAAGTTCTTGACAATTCACTGGGAATTGACTTTAATGCGATTGCAGATGGAGAGAAAAAAGTGATGGTTGCGGCATATAAACAAATTTTTTATACCGTAAGTGCAGAACTACCTAACAATCCATCAGACCTTTTTGATGATAGTGTTCTTTTTGAAGAGTTAACCCGTAAAGGAGTAAGCAATGATGCCCCTCCTGTTATGGTGTCAAATGTAGCTTATGGTAGAACCATTTATGTGAAATTAGAAACAAGCTCTAAGAGCAAGGATGTACAAGCTGCTTTTAAAGCCTTACTAAATAATGTCAATACTAATGTAGAAACTAGTGGACAGTACAAAGATATTTTTGAAGAAAGTTCCTTTACTGCTGTAGTATTAGGCGGAGATTCACAAGCGCATAATCAGGTTGTCTCAAAAGACTTTAATGATATTAGAAACATAATTAAAGATAATGCAGAATTTAGTCTTAAAAATCCAGCATACCCAATATCCTATACAAGTGTTTTCTTAAAGGATAATTCAATTGCTGCTGTTCATAACAGTACAGATTATATCGAGACGACAACTACAGAATATTCTAAAGGCAGCATCATCCTTGATCATTATGGTGCATATGTTGCGCAATTTGAAGTAGCCTGGGATGAATTTTTATATGATGAAAATGGGGAAGAAGTACTAACCCATAAAACTTGGGAAGGAAACTGGAAAGACAAAACAGCTCATTTCTCTACAGTAATACCACTTCCGCCTAATTCAAAAAATATAAGAATTTATGCAAGAGAATGTACAGGTCTTGTATGGGATTGGTGGAGAACAATTATTGATGAATACAATGTTCCAATATCTAATGAAATAAAAGTTTCAATTGGAGGAACTACATTATACCCAACAGGTACTATTAATTAGGTATTAGTCATAAGAGGTACTTTTTCAAAGGCTATAGGAAGGCATAAAATTATAGAATTTAAGTATTTCATGATGAGGATGTCACTCCAAACTAAACTAGAGTACTTGGCTAAATCGAAAATTTTTCACAATGGAGTTTTCGTATTTGCTGTTAAATAAGGTTTGAAAGGCATTTTTAAATCAAACTTATTCCAAGGCTACAATATTACAAAACGGTTGAAGGCAAAATGAAAGCTGAGTTCAGTGCAGTATCGAACTCAGCTAAAATAATTAATAATGTAACACCAAAATCCAGGCACTCAATTAATTTGGAGCCTGGCCTTTTTTTACTTCCATAAATTTCGCCTTGCTAAAATACAAATGTATGTTCAGACAGGGGGATTGAGAGTAAAAGTCTAAAGCTAATCCTTCAAGCCCTCTACTTTGATTAGTCTATAAATCATTTTACGGTACTATCTGTTTGTTTTTCGAATTCACACCGTTTATAGGAGGATTAGTATGCATGAATTTTATTTAGTAAAAAAGACCCAATCTCAAGGTGATGATTTTTTTCAGTATTTTTATAGGAATAAAGACAAATATAAGGATATAATTGTTGATTACATTACTCTTGATGTCAAAGTATATGAATATATTTATGATTCTCTTACATGGATTCCATGTAAAAACCCCGCATTCCCAGGAAATCCTAAACAAGTAGGAATGAATGAGATTGGGATAACACTCTTTGATGAAGACTCGGCTTCCTCCCTTATCTCAATTTTTACAGCTTGGAGAGATTTATTTAAGAATGGTCCTAATGTGATTCAAAAGCTTATTTATTTCCATGAATATTCCGATGAGGATTTATTGAGTTTTAATAGAGATAACACGATAGAAAATTTTGAAAAAGTCATTTATTTAGCTAAACAATTGTCTTCTGGCAAGTACTACTTATACCATTGCGGTATATGAAAACTAGTAAATTACTTTGTTTCAGTATGCATTTACTCGAATAGAATCGACAGTAACTATAAAGCGTTAGTTTCTTGATTCGAGGCAAAAAGTTCAAGATGCAAAGTACCCGTTGAAATTTCTGAATGACTGATTTAGAAGGACTCGCTACAATTGGTGAGTCCTTTTGTCATTATTAGGCATGTTAATGGACGTAGAGGAGCGCTACTCATGAAGTTATGGATTGCCTCAGTTCTATAGTTTTGGACATTTATATTCAATCCATTGGTTGATAAACTTGCACAATACTACATATAGGAGTGATAACAATGGTTGAGGTACGTTACAAGGTAAGAGAAGTGTTGGACAAGCGCAAGATTGATATATTTTTGCAGCAAGCGCGAATTGGACATCTTGGCATGGTGGATGGTCATTTGCCATATGTTGTGCCGCTTAATTTTGTTTGGACAAATGGGATGCTGTATTTCCATGGAGCCACTGGGGGGAGACGAAATCAAGTGATGGATGAGAATCCGGAAGTCTGTTTTACGGTTTGTGAAGAGTATGGAACGATACCGAATCCAGTGCCAGCCAAGACGGACACCGCTTATATGAGTGTCATGCTTTTTGGCAAGGCTCAACCCATCGTCGATCTGGATGAAGCTACACATATGCTGCAAGAAATGATGGATAAGTATGTGTCAGGTTACTATAATCGTCCGTTATCTCAGCAACATGTAGACAAATATCGATCAGCGGTTTTCGGTGGACCGGTTCAAGTTTACCGCATTGATCCACAACACATTACCGCGAAGGAAAATCCGATTGAAGACGGGCGAATGTTCAAACCTGAACTTTCCTAAAAGTGTGATACAGCTACAGATATCATACTTTTATATCTACTGTGAGGAATGTCTGTGTTATTTTACAGCCAAAAGGAAGCGATAGAGCTTACCGACTATGTGACACTTGGTGTGTTGCGGAACAAGTAGACGTTCAAGCGTATTAATATAGAAATACGGTTGAAATCGTCATGAACAAGCAAATAATCAACGCTCGATTGTAATGTTGTACGGTCTATTGAAGCACTCCATTTCACTAACTTGTGGGGGTTGCAGGTGATAAAGCGTTGACTTAGCTAGTAAGCATGAATTCTATAAGGTATTAGAAAGCAAGTTGAGGAGTAATGTATGGATATTTCAAGCATGCAAAAATATGTCAAACAGTTTAGTGAAGAAAAAGGATTCCATGTTAATACAACTCACACTAGAACATTATATTTAGTGACTGAGGTTGGCGAACTGGCTAAAGAAATTTTAAGCATTTCTTTTAATCCCTCAGAGGAAAAAGTGAGTTTGGTAAAGGAAAACATAGGTTTAGAGATGTACGATGTTATTTACAATGTATTAGATCTCGCCAATCGATTGGAAATTGATGTGGAGAATGCCTGTCGGAAAAAGATGGAGATAAATAAGCACAGAATTTGGTATGAATAATCTATCACTTCTATTAAAAAGCCATTAACCCTGGTCTCACAGGGATAGTGTCTTTTTATGGATTCTAAAACGGAAACAAAGTAGTAGAAATAGAAAAAGTCATCTTACTAAAGGTCGTAGCAAACGGTAAATCATTAGCAACGAACAATAGGGGGAAGACCTCTATGCAAAGCAATCAATGGTGTGAGAAATAAAGATTTCTGGTAAGTGGATTGTCCATGATAAAAGTATGGGGTTGATTATGGATTGGTGGTAATTATTTTTTTGGATGTTTTTTATCAATCCGTAATTCGTTATGCTTAGTGCGTTCATTCGGAAAACTGACAACGAACAATAAGGGGGTATCATAAGGTCTGTTTAGTTAAAGAAAATCTCTTAACTGTGAGGAAGCAGATGGCATTAGCTTGCCAAGCTTCAGGGCGCAAAAAAGAAGAGGTGAAATTGCTGTTGGCGACAAAAACGGTAGCACTTGAAAAATTAACAATGGCTATTGAAGTGGGTGAAACTTTATTTGGTGAAAATAAAGCCCAAGAACTTCGGGACAAATTTCCACTTATGCAGCAATATAACCAAGTGGAATGGCACTTTATCGGACATCTGCAAACGAACAAAGTGAAGTACGTTGTAAAACATGTTACACTCATTCATTCTGTGGATCGCTTGAAATTAGGGCAGGCGCTACATCAACAACTTGTCAAAGAGAACAAGACGATGGATATTTTAGTGCAAATCAATACATCTCGTGAAGCCAGTAAATTTGGCGTCTCACCGGAATCAGCTCTGGAATTAGTTGAACAAATGTCTCAATTCGACACGTTGCATATCAAAGGACTAATGACGATAGGGAAACTGAATGCCACAAATGACGAAACCAGACATTGCTTCCGATTATTAAAACAAATTCAAGCCCAAATAATAGCGGAAAATTTTCCTCGTGTAGAAATGGACATTCTCTAGATGGGAATGTCAGGGGATTTCGAAGTAGCTATTGAAGAAGGCGCTACTATTATAAGAGTAGGGACAAGCGTGTTTGGCCAACGTTATTTGCCAGATGAATATTACTGGAATGAAAATGTGGCGCAGCTTGATTAGGAGAGAGAAGGGAATGCGTATGAACACAACATCAGTTTCACTGCGTGGTCGTGATTTGATATCGCCCACAATAGCTGCTTTTATATCCGTCTTAGTCAACTACGGGGGGACGTTTATCCTAGTGTTTCAGGCTGCCAAGGTTGCTGGTCTGAGTCCCGAAATGACGGCTTCATGGATATGGTCGATTTCTATCGGTGTGGGGGTAACTGGTATCTGGCTTAGTTACCGATACCGTGAACCAATTATTACAGCTTGGTCAACACCAGGTGTGGCATTTCTTGTTTCAGCGTTGGCGGTTACGCCCTATGCCGAAGCGATTGGCGCTTATATCATTTCTGCTGTAGCATTTGTAATTTTAGGTTTATCAGGCATGTTCGAACGTTTTGTTCAGCTTATTCCTCCTGGCATTGCTTCCGGGCTACTGGCAGGTATTCTATTGCAATTTGGCATTTCAGCCTTTGGTGGTGCAAAAGATGACCCTTTCCTTGTAATCGTCCTGTTTACTGCATATATTCTTTTAAGACGATTTACATCTCGATATGCTATCGTAGGTATCTTAGTAATTGGAATGCTTTATTTAGTAAGTATGGGGAAGGTAGATTTCAACAATATCAAATTGGCCATCGCTTCACCAGTATTTGTTGTGCCAGAGTTTTCGCTTCATGCCTTATTGGGCGTCGCTTTGCCGCTTTTTATTATTACCTTGACGGGACAATACATGCCGGGAATGTTAGTGTTGCGAAATGACGGATTTAAAACGAGCGCGAATCCGATTTTGATTGTAACAGGATTGGGCTCGCTCCTGACAGCACCATTTGGCTCGCATGCTTTTAATATAGCCGCGATTACAGCCGCGATTTGTACCGGGAAAGACGCCCATGAGGATTCAACAAAACGCTATATTGCAGGTATTGCCTGTGGGGTTTTTTATATTATTGTTGGAATTTTTGGGGTGACATTGGCCGCATTGTTTTTAATTCTCCCTGCTACATTCATTGCGACATTAGCGGGATTAGCATTGCTCGGCACAATTGGCAGTAGCCTTGCCAATGCGCTAACAAATCCGAATGGACGCGAAACAGCACTCATTACCTTTTTGGCAACAGCCGCCAATGTGACATTACTTGGAGTCGGAGGTGCATTTTGGGGACTTGTCGCTGGTTTAGTGGCCCATTTAGTGATGAATGGTCAATTTTTCAGAAAACAACATATGCATGGCGTACAACAAACTAAACCGAAGTAGTGAGAAGGGAAAACGAATACAAGGATAGTGACTATAAGTTGTTTAAGAGCGAAACGATGATGCCATATATTTAGAAATGGTTATCGTTTTGCTTTTTTTATGAACGAACAAATTCATTGAAAACTTTTTCAATGTTTTACGAGCTGCTAATTGGGGCAGTCCCGAAAGTAAAAATAGTATGCTAGGAGTACTCATGGCATACTATTAATACCCTATAGGAAACGATAGTTATTGTTTTAAAGGACTTTGGGGCATTCCCATTTTTTTAGTTGGCTGGTGTAAAGAATGGGCGTGATTCGTATTATAAAAGTATCTCCGCAAGACGAAGGATGCCTTCTTCAATTGTTGCCTCATCCATTTTAGCAAATCCTAATACCCATCCTTTACGATTACTTTGCAAACAATACTTGCTCAGCGGATAAACACGGATCCCTTTTTCCAGTGCTAGGTTCGTCATTGTTTCTTCATCAAACGCTTCTTCAGCTTCAAGCAGCATATGTAAGCCTGTTTCAATACCGCTAAGTTTGAAACGTTCAGCTAGGCCAGTTGCAATGAGGGCCTTCGTCATAGCTTCGTGTCTGCGTCGATAGACATTTCTTGCTCTCCTCATATGGCGCATAAAATGACCATGTTCAATAAAATGAGCAAGCGTTAATTGCTCCATGATTGGAAGATGCCGATAGGTTAATTCTTGTACTTGAGCAAGTTGGCGAATGGCATCTTTTGGACCAACGATTGCCGAAATTCGTATGCCAGGAGCAACCATTTTGGAAAAACTCATCATATATAATGTGTTTTGAGGTTGCTGGCTAAACAAAGTTGGAAGCGGACCGCCACGATATCTAAATTCACCATCATAATCATCTTCTACAATCCAAAATTGATTTTGCGCAGACTTTTGTAGCAATTGTTGCCTGCGTGGTTCAGACATAATGACACCAACTGCGCATTGGTGCGAAGGCGTAACAAACGTCAGTTTGGATTGTGGATGAATATGATCTACTTGTAAGCCGTATTCATCTACAGGCACAGGTACGACATGCATGCGCCGAAAGTTCATGGTCATCCAGGCAGCGGGAAATCCAGGATCTTCAACAGAAACCGTATCTCCTTCATGTAAAAGTGCTTGGGCAATGAGATCTATGCTATGCTGCGCACCTGAAGTTAAGATAATTTGGTCGATATCTACATGAACGCCTCTTTCGAATGTCAAGTAACGTTGAATCTGTTCACGCAGTGGTATAAAACCATAGGCATTGCCGTAACCCCAATTGACCAAATCTGTTTCGGCGGAAGCCTGTAAAAAAGATTGTCGCCAAATTTTTCGAAAATGCTCGTCCAAATACGGCTCATGGGGGCTAAAATCGAATTTTACGTTTTGCTGTTCTTTGCCTCTAAACCAACTGTTCAACTGGTCAACAGCTGCGTTTAATAAAGGTAATTCTGGCGTAGATGGTCCTTGCGGAATAACCTCTTCTGCCGTGTTATTTTGATAGCCCCATTCACTGACCCTTGTGCCACCACGCCAATTTGTAACGGTGTAGCCACGACTGAATAATTCCTCATAAACAATTTGTATGGTTGAACGGGAAACACCGACTAATAAGGCAAGCTCTCGAGATGGGGGCAGTAACTCGCCAGGAGGCCATTTGCCTGTTGTAATATGATGAATAGCTTGGTCAAGCAATTGCTGCCATATGGGATTTTTATCGTCCCGATTCACTTTTAGCATTCTATTCACTTCCAGATGATTATAGTGGTTAAAATATGGATTGTAAAATTATATAAAAATGGATATTTTAGTACATTCTATATTGGGTATGCTATCATAAAAATAACGGTTTTTGCAATATGACAGTATGAGGGGGAAATCCTTCTATCAGGAGGATGTGGTACAATCTATATGGAATTGGCACCTTCCTTTTTTGCAAAGTTACAAGGTTCCTTACGAGATAAATTTGGTATTAACTGGATGTTTCCTGTAATAGAATAATAAGGAGGCTTTTCAAATGAGTAACCAAAAAATAATGCCATTTCTGTCCTTCACAGGCAATGCGGAGGAAGCAATGAATTTCTATGTCGCTGTTTTGCCTAGCGCAAAAATCACGTCGCTTGTGCGTTATGAAAAGGGACAGCCCCACGGCGATGAGGGCAAAGTATTAAATGGTATTCTTTCCTTGATGGGTCAGCAAATGATGTTCATGGATATGCCATCTGCTAACCCTGCGCCAGTCTTTAGTTGGGCGACGTCGTTTTTTATTCACTGCCAAAGCGAAGCAGAATTTGATGCTGTGTTTAGCGGGCTTTCTAGGGGAGGCACCGTTATGATGGGACCGGAGGCTATAATGCAATTCCGTAAGGTGGCATGGGTCACGGATCGATTTGGCGTGACATGGCAACCCGTCTGGGAGTAAGGTTTCTATAATAGAACGAATAAGGTGAATATGACAAAAGGCTGCAAGTTCTTGTGTAGAATCGCTTGCAGTTTTTAATTGTGTAGAGTTTAAAAAATGAAGGATTACCTACTGCCCTTATCTTCCACGATATCAATGCTAGCGTTTGATTGTCCTTTGCCAATCTTTCGTAATTTTAAAGGGAATGGTTTAACATAAAGTTATTAAAGGTTTAGGGGAGGATGGGTTATACTGGTGGTAAAGAAAACGGCCTATTGAAATGCATGTTGTTATACGTATTTAATATACGCTTCACTAATATTTGATCGGGCACATATTTAACATTGGAATCAATACATTCCAGATGATGAAATACAAACAAGCAGTTCTTGGTTATCGTTCGCAGTAGCTGAACGTAGCATATAGTGAACAACGCTTGTGGAGCAGGTTGTCCGTCCTTTATCGGTAGTACAGGATAGCTTGCAACAGGCAAAGGGAAACCGTACTATAAGTGTTAAGAATTTTACAGGCAGAAAATGAGTGATGTCGATGTCTTATGAAAATAAAATATTACAAATGAAAAAAATGCTCGGTAAAAAAACGCAAAAACCAGCCCAAATGCAGGAAAAACCTGCTTTTCACAAGCCAATGATGCCAAACTATACGCCGCAGTGGGAAAATGCAGGACTTACTCGTGTAGATAATGACTATGGCATTGTATTTAAACGACAGATGCATTATCCATTTACCTATCAGCATGGTCATTATCAATTGCAGGCATTTTTTGACGCGTTAGCAAAGTGGCAGACAGCTGAATTTAATCATCCCTATGCATTAGATAAGGATGAAAAGGTGTTGTTTTTTGACACAGAAACTACAGGCTTAAAAGGTGTAGGCACACAAATTTTTCTGCTAGGCTTTTTAGAAGTAACAGAAGAGGATTTTGTTTTAACGCAATATGTTCTTGCTGACCCTGCCCATGAGGTAGCCATGTTATTTGAGTCCAAGCTCTGGCAAAAAACAGCGACCATGATTACTTATAATGGTAAGAGCTTTGATTGGCCACAACTTGAAACGCGTTGGACGCTCAACCAAAAACAATTACCGAAATTACGCACACAACGTCACATTGATTTGCTGCATAGCTCGAAGCGTTTATGGAAAAATGATATGGAGCGTCTGAAATTAAAATCAGTCGAAGAAGAAAAGCTTGGATTTTTACGCGTAGGGGACATTCCCGGCTTCTTAGCGCCAATTATTTACTTAGATGCTGTGAAAAGCGGCGTACCAGATGCGCTTATGAAAGTTCTTCTGCACAACGAATGGGACTTACTTTCGCTCATAACCCTATATGTACATTCTACTAACTTATTATTTGAAGAGGCGAGCGAGGAATCTGCAAAGACCTACACGAATATTGGGAAATGGTACGCAGATTTAAAGGAGAGCACACAAAGCGTAAAGGCTTTAGAAAAGGTAACTACACAATTCGATGCACGCGAAGCGGGAAATGCTCAATTTTTCTTAGCCATGCAGCATAAAAAAAATAAAAACTATAATGAAGCGATTGATGCCTTTGTGGCTGCCCTTCATTTTATTGAGCCACGGAAAAAATTACAGGCATTCGAACAACTAGCAATAATCTATGAACATCAAATCAAAGATTACCAGCAGGCCCTTATTTATACTCAAGAAGGCATACAACTGATTAAAAAGACTGAGGAATGGCGAATAGAACAAAAGCAAAAATGGGAAATTTCTTGGGAAAATAGATTGCGCAGATTAGGAAATAAGAAATAATTTCCCGGGTAAGCGCAAGAAACGACAAGTTTAGCCTTACAATTGATGATTGCAGACGATATAATGTTATGAAATATGCTATAATGAATTCGTGTATGTAGTGTGAGGAAGGGCGATGTGAATGGACATTAAATTAACGTCAAAAATGATTCTTGAAAAGGAATTTAAGAAAAACTTTAAAGGCTACAATGTAGAAGAAGTCGATTCATTTCTTGATGAAATTATACAAGATTATGAAACGTTTGAAAAAGTAGTGGCCCAACTGAGAGAAGAGAATAGACAACTTAAAGAAGAAATTGAAAATACACCAAAGAAACAACCTCAACCTGTAGCATCAACAGCAGGTACAACAAACTTTGATATTTTAAAACGTCTTTCGAATTTAGAAAAACATGTATTTGGTAGTAAGTTATACGAATAATTTTTATCAATTACATTGTATTTATCATAAAACTCTAGTATAATCTTTCGTATCATCATTAAATTCGAGTAATCGCTGCGACGCTAGACGTCGTAGAGGAAAGTCCATGCTCACACGGTACTGAGATGTCCGTAGTGTTCGTGCTTACTGAAAAAATAAGGTAAGGCAGCTTAAGGCTGACGGCGGAAGGAAGACCTAAGTCTTTAGGATATGGTTGAAACTTCCTGAAAGTGCCACAGTGACGAAGCTTGCTTGGAAACATGCAAGGTGGAACGAGGTAAACCCCACGAGTGAGAAACCCAAATTATGGTAGGGGCACTCTCTTGAAGGAATTGAACGGATAGAGGGACAGAGAACACTCTGTAGATAGATGATTACTGCCCGGTCGTACGAGGCGCAAGCTGTTTGAGTACTCGGGAACAAAACATGGCTTACTGAATTTTTTGATGCTTATCTAGGAATAAACAGCGCTCTCCAATTTGGTGGAGAGCTTTTCTTTTGAACTAATTAAGAAAGTATAAACTTATAATCACTGTTTAGGTATTTCCACCACCCGTTCAAGGACAGGCTAATAAGATATTAGCTATCCCTTTGACGTTCGTTGTCGCACAAAAAAATCTCTAAACCGTTGCTACTCTTATACCGCTTTCACGCGGATGAATTGTTGCTTGGACTTGACTTTTTGACAACGCGTGTGTGGACGCAAGTGCACTTTTCTTATAAAAATGAGGGTAGTATAGAGAGATAGGATGGAGCGGAAACATGAACGGAGTGAACAATTGGAATAGTCTGGAGAAGCTAAATTCGATTTCCAAATATCCTACTGCCTTAATTACGAAAATCTTCGAAAATGTATCTGAAGGCATCATGATTACAGATAAACATAAAAAAATAGAGATGGTGAATCCCGCGTTTGAATTCGTTACAGGTTATAAGCGAGATGAAGTAATTGGGAAAACACCGGCAGTATTACAGTCGGGTGTACATGAACTGCCTTTTTATTTAAATATGTGGGAAAAGATACGGCAAGAAGGAATTTGGCAGGGTGAAATATGGAATCGCCGTAAAACTGGGGATGTCTATCCTGAATGGTTAACCATTGTTGGCGTCACCAATGATGAGGGAGAGATTTCAAATTACTGTGGCATTTTCACAGATTTGTCTGAAAGAAAAATAGTAGAAAATGAGCTGGAAAAACGTTTGTTAACGGACTCATTAACGGAAGTATCAAATCGATTTGCTTATATTGAGAGAATGGATAGTCTGCTAGAATCGACTTCTACTATTTCTCATTCAGTACAGCATGCTGTCTACTTTCTTGACCTGGACAGATTCAAACTTATTAATGATACATTAGGACATGCAGTGGGCGATACAATTCTTGTAGAAGTAGCAACACGTCTGCAAACATTGCTAAAAAATAAAGATATCATTGCAAGGTACGGTGGTGATGAGTTCATCATTACCCTAACAAATGTGAAAAATGTGCGAGAAGCGGCAAAGTTTGCAGAGCAAATTATTCAAACTATTGAACAGCCGATGGACATCAATGGCCAAAAAATTTTTATCTCCACGAGCATTGGTATTAGCATGTACCCGGTTGATGGCGAATCTACCGAACAGATTATCCACTGCGCGGATAAAGCGATGACGTATTCCAAAAAGAATGGACGTAATGGCTATTCGTTTTATTTTGATGAATTGCAAACAGATTCACAGCGTGTGTTATTGTTAGATTCAGAGTTACGTAGAGCAATAGATGAACGAGCATTTGAGCTATATTTCCAACCGAAAATTGAGATGGAAAATGAACAAATTCAAGGCTTAGAAGCACTGGTGCGTTGGAATAATGAGCGACTTGGGTTTGTCTCTCCGGCAGAATTTATTCCATACGCTGAGGAAACGGGTTTAATCATTCCGTTAAGTGAAATCATTATCGAAATGGCCTGTGAAGCAGTTATAAAATTGCAGCAATTTGGCATTAAAATTCCGATTTCGATTAATATATCGAGCATTCATTTCAAACAGCGGAACTTTTTAGAGTCCGTTCAAGCAATATTAGAACGGTATAACACGCCAGCCAATAATTTTGAAATTGAGGTTACAGAACGTACCGTGATGAACAGTGCGACTGAAACGGTCAGTAAGCTTGTACGTTTAAAACAGCTCGGCTTTAAACTCTCAATTGACGATTTTGGTACAGGCTATTCATCATTAAGTTATTTAGTTCGATTCCCACTCGATTGTTTAAAAATTGATCGTAGCTTTATTCAACACATATCTTCACTCGATGAAAAACAAGCAGTTGTGGATGCGATTATTCAAATGTCACATCGCTTAAAAATGAAAGTTGTGGCAGAAGGTGTAGAACAAGCACAACAAGTGGATATACTACGTAAGATGAACTGTGATATTATTCAAGGCTATTATTACTGTAAACCATTACCACTTCATGAGTTACTTGAATTTATTGAGTTTTGGGAAATTGAACATCAAGGAAGGAAATAATGTATGGCAAATTATAAATTAGTAGCAACTTCAGCAATGGGCTTAGAGTCAATTGTGGCGCAAGAAGTACAGGCATTAGGATATGAAACGACTGTCGACAATGGCAAAGTTTATTTTGAAGGTGATGAGACGGCTATTGCACGAACAAACTTATGGTTGCGCGTAGCGGATCGTGTGAAAATCGTAGTAGGACAATTTCCCGCAACATCTTTCGAGCAATTGTTTGAAAGTGTAAAAGCGCTACCTTGGGAAAAGTATTTACCAGTGGATGCGGCTTTTCCTGTATCGGGTAAATCTGTAAAATCAAAATTATTTAGTGTGCCAGATTGTCAAGCCATTACAAAAAAAGCAATTGTTGAACGCATGAAACAGCACTATAAACGTCTTGGGTTTTTAGATGAATCTGGTGCGACTTATAAAATTGAAGTTTCAATTTTGAAAGATGTGGCTACACTGACACTTGATACTTCTGGCGCTGGCTTACATAAACGTGGCTACCGTCAAGTACAGGGCGAGGCACCGCTGAAAGAAACGTTAGCGGCAGCCCTTGTACAAATTTCAAAATGGAATCCTAATCGTCCTTTTGTCGATCCGTTCTGTGGCTCTGGGACAATTACCCTAGAAGCAGCCATGTTCGGACAAAATATTGCACCGGGCTATAACCGTGAATTCATCTCAGAAGAATGGCCATGGATGAAGGCGAAAATTTGGGATGCGGCACGTGATGAGGCGGATAGCTTAGCGAATTATGACCAACCACTTGAAATTATCGGATCAGACATTGACCATCGTATGGTGAGCATTGCCCAAGAAAATGCATTGGAAGCAGGCTTTGGCGACATTATTACGTTCAAGCAAATGCAAGCACGTGATTTTACGACACAGCTAACAGATGGTGTCATGATAGGGAATCCTCCATATGGAGAGCGTATTGGTGATGTTGAAGTTGTGGAACAGGTGATTCGCGATTTAGGTCAGGTCATGAAAAACTACCCAACTTGGTCTGTATACATGTTGTCCTCCATGAAAAACTTTGAGGAATTATATGGTCGCCAAACGACGAAGAAACGTAAATTATTCAATGGCTTTATCGAAACGAATTATTATCAATTCTGGGGACAAAAGTCAAAAAAAGAGTGACGATTGTAGGTAACGGAAGATGAGATTTTTTCTTATCTTCCGTTTCGTCGCGTATAATAGGAGCAGATTGTAAGAGGGGGAACGTCAATTGCGTAAATCTTTACCATTTGTATTAACGAAGGATCGCTCATTTTTCGAGTCACTAGGTGACTGGATGGGAGACGTCCTTTATGATGAACTACCGGAGAAGGGCTTTGAATGCCGTGATGAACAAATTTTCATGGCTTATCAAATCGAGCAGGCCTTAAAAGAGAAAAATGTGCTATTTGCAGAAGCAGGAGTAGGAACAGGCAAAACAATCGCTTATTTGTTGCCAGCTGTATCCTATGCGCGTTATACAGGTAAACCGGCACTGATTGCCTGTGCTGATGAAACATTAATCGACCAGCTTGTAAAAGAGGGCGGCGATATATATAAATTACAAAAAACACTCGGGTTAGAAATCGATGTGCGCTTAGCAAAATCACGTGACCAGTATTTGTGCTTAAAACGATTTGAGGAAGCTGAAAAAGTGGAAACGGACGAATGGATTGACGATATTGCGTTCTCGATTCCAGATGGTGTCTATGCGCAGGGCTCAATGATTGCTGTACAGCCATACGGGGATCGCAGTGATTATCCAACAGTCAGTGACGAGGATTGGCAAAAAGTAAATTATAACTCGATTATGCAATGCTCGGTTTGTGATCTACGAAATCGTTGTGGTCAAACGCTGCACCGTGCTCATTATCGTAAATCAACAGATCTCATCATCTGCTCACAAGACTTCTTAATGGAGCATTTGGCAACGAAGGAATCACGTGAACGTGAAGGGCAGCTAGCTTTACTGCCAGAAGTATCCATGATGGTGCTAGATGAGGGACATTTATTGGAATATGCCGCGCAAAAAGCAATGACGTATAAAGTGCAGGCGACGACAATTGTCCAACTATTGGAGCGCTTAATGGTTGATGGTGTACGTGAGCGTACCTTGTATGCAATGGAGAAATTACAAGACGATCACGAGCTGTTTTTCGATCAGCTACGTGACGATATCGTGGCTTCTGAAGAAGAACGTAAGCGTATCAATAAATCCGCGACACTGTTAAAATACGGCAAACAGTTAATCGCCGATGTTGAAGTATTGTTGGAGGAGTTTGTCTTTGAATCCGAGATGTATATGATTCCAGAGTATGAGCTAAATATGGCAGAGGAATATTTAGAGCAATACGAAGCGTCATTACGCATTTTCACAGCGCAAGGTGATGCTGTAGACTGGCTAGAGGAAACAGACGGGGAAGAAACGCTCGTTATTATGCCACGTCTGATTACCGAGGTTCTAGAAGAAAAGCTATTCTCGAAAAAGTTACCAATCGTTTTCTCTTCTGCAACATTATCGGTGAATAAAGATTTCTCTTATATTGCTTATAGTTTAGGAATTCGTAATTACCAATCGTTTTCTGTTCCTTCACCGTTCGACTACGACGAAGTTATGCGTATTTATCTGCATGAGCTCACTCAGGAGGAGAAAGCAGCACGCGTGCAAAAGCTGTTAAAAGATGGTGAAAAAACGTTAATTCTCTTTAAATCCAAGCAGGCAATGTTAGATTTCAAAGCGCAATTACCGATTATGGAACGTATGTATGTAGCCTTTGAAGGGGATCGTGAGTTATCTGCGATTGTACGTGATTTCCAAGAAGGTACTGTCAGAACATTATGTTCCTATCATTTATGGGAAGGGTTAGACCTGCCGGAAGAAGCACTAACGCGCGTCATTATTTATGACTTGCCATTCCCGCCACATGATCCATTATTTGATGCGAAGCGCACCTTCGCTGAAAACGCCTTTGAAGAGGTCGAATTACCATTCATGCAACTACGATTACAGCAAGGTATGGGCCGTTTAATACGTACTTCAAATGACCACGGAGATATTCATATTTTGCTGAATGAACAAGAAGCAAAACAACGGGAAGCATTTGAAAATATTTTAGCTGTAACGCCAGAAATTAAATAACATGAAAAAGTGATTTTGTGAATTTCACAGAATCACTTTTTTATATTAGTATAATAAAATGTTGCGAAAATATGCGGGTGAGATAAAAAAGTGTTGAATATTTCTCTTTTAAGCTATATAGTCCTTAGTAATGCATCTATTTTAGCAAAAGAAATAATTTTTTTTATTGAAAATAATTTTGCAAAAGGTTTATAATGATGACATGAAAATTTAAATAATCAAATTAAGACTTGGTTATTTTTGTGATAGGGGGTTTTGAACCTGTCGAACATTCAATCATTGTGTAGAAAATATACAAACTTATCGGCAACTGATATAGAGAAGTTAATAGAGATGGAAACGACGTTAGCGTACTATGCTGAATTGACAGATTGTTATATGTTCATAGATTGCATGATAGAAAATTTACCACATGCAATTGTTGTGGCAGAGGCCTACCCCAAGAAACAACATGGGTTATATGAAAAAACCGTTATTGGTAAATTTGTTTTTGAAAGTTTTGAGCCAGCTGTATTTTCTGCTTTTAAAAATAGAGAAAAATCGTCTATTCCACGAGCAATTACGCAGGAAGGGTTAACAGTTGAACAAAACGTGATTCCTATCTTTAATGAGCAACAGCAAGTAATTGCTGTGTTAATTCAAGAAAAACAAGTGGAAGCGCTATCAAAACCAAAAGATGATTTGCAAAGTATGCCATTTGCATTAATTGAGCATATTGTTGAACCAAATCTACAGCCTATTCCAGTTGTTTCTGATTTGCTAGTGGAATCGATTATTCTAACAAATCATGACAACAAAGTGATTTATACAAATCCTGCCGGCTATCGTTTTATATCCGAGCTTTCAGGATTAGAATCCTTTGACCAGATTGCATTAGATAAGATCTTACCTTTTTTACAAGAGGTCTATGCTGAAGGTGATGATATATTCTTTTTAGAAATTACCTTTGACCGTAAATCCTTTATCGTAAAAAAAATTCCAATCCGCAATCAAAATGACAAAGTAACACTACTGATTATTCAAGACCTTACAGAGCTTAAGCTGAAAGAAAATGAACTGACGATGAAAACATTCGCTATTCGAGAAATTCACCATCGTGTGAAAAATAATCTGCAAACAGTAACAAGCTTATTGCGTTTGCAAATGCGCAATGAATTGTCAGCTTCTAATGTCACGGCGTTTCAAGAGGCATTAAATCGGATTTATAGCATTTCATCTGTTTATGAACTTATTTTAGAGAACGAAGATAACGCTGAAGAAAAAGTTGACGTTATCGCATTATCTAAAAAGATTGGGCATAAAATGGTTGGAACAGCAGGTACACCATCCATTCAATTGGCCTTTCATCACGAAAATATGCAATTATTCTGCCATTCTAAAAAAGCAGTGTCACTTGCGCTCATCATGTGTGAGTTACTACAGAATGCATTAAAATATGCGTTTATTGGTCGTGAAGAAGGGATGATCGACATTCAATTTTTCCACAACGAATCAACGATTACACTCCATATTTCTGACAACGGCGTTGGAATGCATGAAGTGAAGGCATCGTTTGGAATGGAGATTATCACAAGGCTCGTTGAATATGATTTAGCAGGCACATTTACAATTATCCCTAGTGAAAGAGGTACACATACTCAAATTCAGTTTCCTGTAAGTGAGGAGGTATTTATCGTAAATGACTAGGAAAGTAATGATTGTCGAAGATGAATCACTTATTGCGATTGACTTGAAATTTATGCTAGAAGATAATGGCTATGAGGTGGTGGCACAGGCAAATAATGGAGAGACCGCGATAGAGCTGGCCTTTACCTATAAGCCACATTTAATCTTAATGGACATTAAAATGCCGAAGCTGGATGGATTAAAGGCAAGTAAAATCATTGAACAGCAACTCGGTATACCGGTGCTTTTTATATCAGCCTACAGTGAAAAAGAATTATTACTCTACATGAAACAAGACAATATCCTTGGCTATGTCATGAAACCATTTTCTGAAAAGAATGTACTTCCAGCGCTGGAGGTTGCTTTTCACCAAATTGAGAAATTCAAACGTATAAACGGAGAATTACTGCATATTCAAACCGAAATAGAGAAACGAAAAATCATTGAACGGGCAAAGGGCTTGTTGATGCAGGCAGAAGATCTCAGTGAGGACGAGGCCTACAAAAAAATTCGTAAAGAGAGTATGCAAACTCAACAAGAAATGGTACGCATTGCCGAGAGGATTATAAATACCCTACAAGTGAATAGTTAAAGCAAAGACGCTTAAAGAGATTTCTTCTTTAATGCGTCTTTTTTATATAGATAAAAAGACAAGAGGGGTGGTTAGTAGGATGGCAATGATAGGAACAGTAATCGTTTATATTATTATGATTTGTGCCGTTTTAGGTGCAATCGGAGCAATTCGGGATGCAGAGTATGGAATCGGTAAAGAGTTCATGAACGGAATCCATACGGTTGGCCATATTTTTGTGCCAGCAGCAGGGATTATGGCTGCAATACCTTACTTAACATGGTTTATTAGTCATTTTATAAGCCCAATTTTTGAATTGATTGGTGCGGATCCTGCCATTGCGGCAACAACAATTTTAGCTTCTGATATGGGGGGATATCAGTTAGCCAATGCTTTAAAAGAGTCCTATGAAGGTTGGGTAATGGCATTAGTTGTTGGCTTTATGTCAGGTGCAACAATTGTGTTCTCGATTCCAATGGGGCTCGCAATGTTGGACAAGCGTGATCATAAATATATGGCACTAGGCATTATGGCCGGTGTGTTAACGATTCCGATTGGTGCATTTATTTCTTCAGTTATGATTGTGCTCTTTAATACAGAGGTTCGTGAAGTGATTAGTACAACAGAGGCGCCAACCTATGTTTTTGCCATTTCTGTGTTACAAATATTAATTAATTTATTGCCATTGTTTATCTTTGTTGTATTAATCGCACTTGGTTTGAAACTTATTCCAAATGGCATGATTGCAGGCTTTATGTTATTTGGGCGTGTGATGGATGCGGCCATTAAATTAGTGTTAGTGTTCTCCATTGTGGAAATTTTCACAGGCATTTTCACCAAGATTTTCGGGGCGTGGGGCTTTGACCCTATCATGGCAGATGAAATCGATCAATTCCGTGCATTAGAAACAGCAGGGTATATCGGAATTATGTTAGCGGGTGCGTTCCCGATGGTGTACTTAATTCGAAAATATGCTTCGGTTCCGCTTGAAGCGGCTGGTAAAAAATTAGGTTTGTCTTCAGTAGGAAGTGCGGGTATTTTAGCGACGATTGCCAATATTTTAGCGATGTTCACACTTATTCGGGACATGCCTCCGAAAGATAAGGTGATTAATATCGCATTTGGTGTCTGTGCGGCATTCCTGCTAGGAGATCATTTATCGTTCACGGCCAATTTCCAGCCAACGATTATTTTGCCGGTTATTGCAGGGAAACTATTAGCGGGTATCATAGCCATTTATCTAGCTTATAAACTATCAGTGCCAACAGCTTTAAGGCTAGAACAAGAGGATCGGCAAGCTGGCATTATTAAAGCAGATGAATACTTAACAGATCGAAAGTCCGAGTAGAAAGAAAAAATGATGAAGAGGTGATGATGTGTGAGTGAGGAAAAGAAACGTTTTATTCAAGAGTTTGTGCCAGGTAAACAGCTAACATTGAGTCATCTCATTGCCAATCCTGATCCCGATATGTTTCAAAAGCTGGGCATTCAAGAAGCGGGGGCGCTAGGTATTATGACTTGTACACCGAGTGAAACCGTCATTATCGCAGGTGATTTAGCGACAAAGGCCGCGAATGTACGATTAGGATTTTTAGATCGTTTTACTGGCAGTCTCGTTATTGTTGGAAGTGTGTCGGAAGTGGAAATGGCGATGTTAGAGATAAATCGATTTTTATCGGAAAGCTTAGGTTATACGCCATCAAAAATAACAAAGTCTTAGGATGTGCCATATGAAAAATCGAGTAATGATCATAGGCGGAGTTCAGGCAGGAAAATCCACGCTCATGCAAGCATTATTGGGTAAAGATGGACTTGCCCATAAAACACAGGCTCTTGTTTATGAGGACTGGATTGTTGATACACCTGGAGAATATATAGAAAATCCAATGTATTACAGAAATATAATGGCAACTTCACTCGAAGTGACACATGTCATCTATTTACAAGATGCCACGTCATCAAGATGTGTTTTCCCGCCGCAGTTTAGCTTAGGGATTCCGAAAATACAAATCGGTGTTCTTACAAAAATTGATGACCCCCTTGCAGATGTAGAACGAGCCATCACATTATTAAAAAAGGTCATGACACATGGCCCTATCGTGAAAACTTCTGCATGGCAAAAGCAAGGGATTGAGTTTATCGCACCACTGATTCAGCTCAATTCTGACGAAGAAATTCGGCAATTTGTGAAAACTTGTGACAGTCCTTATCTCATGTATAGCCAGTAGTAGATGGAAGGTGGAGTGAGTTGAAGACAGAGAAAATCTATAGTGCAGGCATTGATATTGGCACGAGTACAACCAAGATGGTTATCAGTAGTTTGTTGTTAAAAAATGTTGCTGGGCTCACACATGTACCACGAATAGAAATTATTGAAAAAACGATTTTACATCAAAGTCCCATCATTAAAACACCCTTTATCAACAAAGATGTAATTGATATGGAAAATATTGAACAGTTTATATTTCAACAATATAAACTGGCGGATATGGCACCGTCCGAAATTGCCACAGGAGCAATTATCATCACAGGCGAATCAGCAACAAAGCAAAATGCCAGTGAGGTTGTACATGCGATTGCAGATACTGCGGGACATTTTTTGGTAGCCACTGCTGGCCCTGATTTAGAAGGGATACTTGCAGCAAAAGGTGCAGGTACTGTCCAGCAGTCAAAGAATACGGCCAAAGTTATTGCCAATATTGATATTGGTGGAGGCACGGCAAATATTGCGGTCATGCAATTTGGCGAAGTCATAGGTACATGTACGCTACATATCGGTGGACGACTGATTGAATTTCTAAATGGTGTGGTCCACTCGATTTCATCACCGATAAACAAACTTATGGAAAAGTGGACAATTCCGTTAAGCATTGGCGATGTTGCAGAGGATAAGCGGGTTATTCAATGTATGGAAGAAATGGTGGAAACTTTAGCAATGACGTTAAGTGGGCAATTAAAGGATGAACGGCATCCATTATTGTTGGGGCATTTGCCAAACTGGGATAAACCGATAGATGCCATTATGTTTTCCGGTGGGGTTGCTGCTTGTATCTATGAAAATGATTGTGCACAACGTCAGTATGATGATATTGGCGAAAAACTAGCGAAAATGTTGTTACAACATGAGCAACTGCAATCATTTTTATGGCTAAAACCACAGGAAACATCACGGGCGACGGTGACCGGAGCAGGTACTCAAACAACTGACATTAGTGGTGCCACGATTCAAGTAAATGAAGATGTTTTGCCTTTAAAAAATGTGCCCGTGATTACTTGCCCTATGAATACGCCGCTGAAAGAGCTCGAACATGTGGTGAAAACAGCTGTAGATAGGGCGGACACCCTTTTTTCAATACAAGAGAATCGTTCACCCTTTGCCTTATATTTTAGTCAATTACCCTATTTAAGCTTTCAAGATGTGCAGCAATTATGTGCGATCATCTTGCACCAATTAGCGTCAAGAAGTTCCAAAGAAATTCCAATTATTATCGTTATGCAATCAGATTATGCAAAGGTTATAGGGCAAACCATACAAGCAATAAATCGAACAGTCCCAATTATTTGCATCGATCAAATTAAAGTAGAAACAGGTGACTATATTGACATAGGGAAAGTACTACCGTCGGGTGTTGTCCCTGTTGTTGTGAAAACACTTGCATTCCACTCAAAGTAAAGGAGGATGAATGTGAAACTATCGATGATGTTTGGTGGAGAAAAATATAATTTTAATTCATTAAAAGATGTTATGGCTAAGGCCAATGAAGAAAAATCGGGCGACCAGCTAGCTGGGATCGCCGCCGAATCTGTACAACAGCGTATTGCAGCGAAAGCTGTATTAAGTGAACTATTAATAAAAGACATTAGAGAAAATCCATTAATTCCTCCAGAAAATGATGAGGTTACACGCATCATTGAACAAGACGTCAATGAGCAAATATATGGAGAAATTAAAAACTGGAGCATCGAGCAACTTCGAGAATATATATTGTCGAATGATACAGGTGACCGGGAGTTAAAGCGTTTAAGTAAGGGTATGAATTCGGAAATTATTGCGGCCGTGACGAAGCTCATGTCTAATTTGGATCTCGTTCATGCCGCCAATAAAGTAGAGATTTTATCGACTTGTAATAGTACCATCGGGCAAAAGGGTACACTTGCCTCTCGGTTACAGCCAAATCATCCGACAGACAATATTGATGGCATCATTGCCTCGTTAAAAGAAGGTTTGTCCTATGGTATTGGTGATGCCGTCATCGGTATTAACCCGGTAGATGACTCAGTAGAAAGTGTGAAAAAAGTACTGCACGCGACGAAAGAGTTTATCGATGACTGGTCGATACCTACCCAAAACTGTGTATTGGCACATATTACAACACAGATGAAGGCCATTAAGCAGGGGGCACCAGCAGATATGATTTTCCAAAGTATCGCTGGCACAGAAATAGCCAATCGCTCGTTCGGTATTTCTGCTGACATGATAAGAGAAGCAGAGGAACTTGTGAAAAAGCAAGGAACAGGAACGGGGCCAAATTTATTTTACTTTGAAACGGGACAAGGATCAGAGCTTTCGGCAGAAGCACATATGGGCATTGACCAAGTCACGTTAGAATCACGCAATTATGGCTTTGCTCGTCATTTTAATCCGTATATTGTCAACACGGTTGTTGGCTTTATCGGCCCTGAGTATTTGTACAACAATAAGCAAGTTATTCGTGCTGGTCTGGAAGATCATTTCATGGGCAAAATGCATGGCATTCCAATGGGCGTCGATATTTGTTATACGAATCATATAAAAGCAGACCAAAATGATATTGAGGATTTAAGCGTTTTACTAACGGCGGCTGGTGTGAACTTTATTATTGCCGCTGCTATGGGAGACGATGTCATGCTGAACTACCAGTCAATGAGCTTCCATGATGTAGCCACATTGTTGCAAACGTTTGGCAAAAAACCAACCCCTGCCTATTTAGCGTGGTTAGAAAAAATGGGTGTCTATGAAAATGGTCGTCTTTCAGCGAGGGCAGGCGATTTATCTCTGTTTGAAAGGTAGGTGAAAAACGTGAATGAACAGTTAGTATCGATGATTACACAACTCGTAATGGAAAAAATGGGGGAAAAGACGGCAGACGCTGTTCCTCAAAACACAGCTACTCCAATAGAAAAACCAAAAGAGACGCTTATCAAATTTTATGACACGGCGGACAATGTTGCACATGAAATGCCAAACATAACAGAAGCACCAAACGATACATTGATTAAACTTTATAACAATGCATCACATACGCAACAACGGTCGGGCGAGCCAAGCTATGATGAGCCGACTGACCGAACGGCCGCTATCACCACATTTCAATTTGAAGCGGATAATATCTCTGAAAGTATACAGGCGGCAAGAAAACATACGCCGGCAAGAATTGGCGTCGGAAGAGCTGGGAGCCGACCGAAGACGAAAACATGGCTAAAGTTTCGACTCGATCATGCAGCGGCAGTGGATGCGGTCTATGGAGAGGTGACGGAGGATTTATTGAATCAGTTAAATGTCTTCCAAGTGACAACACGCGTAACAGACAAAGAGGAATACATTACAAGACCCGATTTAGGTCGCCGTTTATCGGATGAATCAAAGGCACTGATTCAAGCGAAATGCCAAAAAAATCCGCAAGTTCAGATTATTATGTCGAACGGCTTAAGTGCCAGTGCGATCGAAGCGAATGTCCAAGATGTCTATTTAGCCCTACAACAAAGCTTACGTAATTTAAATATTGAGATAGGGACTACCTTTTATATAGATAAAGGCAGAGTAGCACTGATGGATGAAATTGGTGAGCTTCTACAAGCAGAAGTTGTCGTTTATTTAATTGGTGAGCGTCCGGGTCTTGTCTCGGCTGAGTCGATGAGTGCCTATATATGTTACCAGCCGAGATTTGGCACAGTGGAAGCAGATCGTATGGTTATATCGAATATCCATAAAGGTGGTATTCCGCCATTAGAGGCAGGTGCTTATTTAGGAACGGTTGTTGAGAAAATATTGCAGTACAAGGCAAGTGGTGTTGACCTTGTGGCAAAAGAAAGTTAGGAGGACTGCGACATGAATCCTCAAAAAATAATGGCTGAAATATTAGCCATGCAAATCATCCCGAGAGTAAATAGCGAGTTAGCACAGCAATTAGCTTTAAAAGCAAATCATACTAGCATAGGCATCATAACGCTGACCATTGATGATGTTGGCTATGTAGCATTTGATGAAGCAACGAAAAAAGCAGCTGTCGATGTTGTCTATGCGAAGAGCTTTTATGCAGGTGCCGCGCATGCATCTGGCCCACTATCTGGGGAAGTGATTGGCATTATCGCAGGCAGCTCGCCAGATGAAATACGCAGTGGTTTAGAGGCGATTCAGCAGAAAATACAGTTTGATACGTATTTTGAAGCGATTCTTCACAATGACAACCATGCCTTGTTTGCTCATACCGTAGCAAGCTGCGGGACGTATCTTGCCGAACTGGCAAATGTCAGAGTAGGAACAGCTATTGCTTATTTAATCGCACCACCACTCGAAGCCGTTGTTGGTTTAGATGCGGCATTAAAGGCTGCAGATGTAGAGCTCAAGGTATTTTTTGGTCCACCTTCTGAAACCAATTTTGGTGGCGGTTTATTAAGCGGTAGTCAATCTTCGTGCCAAGCCGCAGCAGATGCTTTTAGGGAAGCGATTGAGAATTTGGCAAGAAACCCTGTAATTTAGAAAGGAGGTGGCGTAATGGCCACATTAGATAAAGATTTACTAGCAATTCAAGAAATGAGAGATGCAGTGACTCGTGCCAATCGTGCACAGGCGGCCTATATGCAATTTTCACAGCAACAAGTAGATCGTATCGTCAAGGCGGTTGCGGACGCAGCCTTTAACGAGGCGGATCGATTGGCAAAAATGGCCGTTCAAGAAACAGGGATGGGCATCCCTAATCATAAAAAAATGAAAAATGAAGTTGCTTCAAGAGATGTTTATGAAGATATAAAAGATTTAAAGACGGTAGGGGTTATTGGTGTCGATCGTCTGAAAAAAGTCACAGAAATTGCTAGCCCATTTGGGGTGATTGCAGGCATTGTACCAACGACAAATCCGACATCAACAGCCATCTTTAAAACGATAATTTCGTTAAAAACAAGAAATGGCCTTGTGTTAAGTCCCCACCCATATGCTGTTAATTGTACGAAGGAAGCTTTGGATGTCTGTAGAGTAGCTGCTGAAAAGGCAGGTGCGCCAGAAGGATTACTGCAATGCTTAACGATGTCTTCTATGGAGGCAACACAGCAATTGTTAAAGCATCCTAATATTCATTTAATATTAGCGACGGGTGGTGGTGCGTTGGTGAAAGCAGCCTATAGCTCTGGCAAGCCAGCTTATGGTGTAGGCCCAGGCAATGTGCCAGCTTATATCGAAAAATCTGCCAATATTTCAAAAGCCGTGCGTCAACTTGTACAAAGTAAGTCATTTGATAATGGCACGATTTGTGCAACAGAGCAGGCCATTATTGTTGATCGAAGCATTGCACCGCAAGTAATGACGGAGCTAAAGAAAAACCATGCGTATATTTTGAGTGATGAAGAGAAGTTAAAAATGGAGAAATTGATTTCTCCGATTCCTGGCAAAGTAAACCCACAAATCGTCGGAAAATCAGCGGCTTGCTTGGCAGATTCGGTTGGCATCACTGTACCGGATGACACGAAAGTACTTGTCGGTCTCGAAACGATGATCGGCAAGAACATTCCATTTTCACTCGAAAAGCTTTCCCCGATCTTTGCCTTGTACACGGTCGAGGGAAGTACAGATGCTAAACAGGTCATGATTGATTTACTGAATATTGGTGGACGTGGACATTCTTGCGCAATTCATACGGAAAACGAAGCCTTAGCTGAGCAGTTGGCGATTGATTTGCCTGTTTCACGCATTGTCGTCAATACGTTATCATCCATCGGTGCTGTTGGGGGGACTACTGGTCTTGCTCCATCCTTTACATTAGGCTGTGGGACATTCGGCGGCAATATTACGTCTGATAACATTACAGCTAGACATTTAATGAATATTAAGCGCATGGCATACGGCATTAAGGATGTAGAAGTACCAAAACCAGAATACGAAAAAACAGCAGTAGTAGAAAATAGCTTGTCACAAGAACCAACTTTGGATACGGCAGTGGTACAGCAAATCGTTGATGAAGTATTAAAACAAATTGTCTTACAAAAAAATTAATTTACTTGGAGGAATGACAAATGAGTACAGCTTTAGGAATGGTAGAAACAAAAGGATTAGTAGGAGCAATTGAAGCGGCAGATGCAATGGTGAAGGCTGCAAGCGTGAATTTAGTAGGTAAAGTACATGTTGGTGGCGGTATTGTCACAGTTTTAGTGCGCGGTGATGTTGGGGCAGTGAAAGCAGCGACTGATGCAGGTGCAGCTGCAGCCGGACGTGTAGGGGAATTATTATCCGTTCATGTAATTCCACGTCCACACAACGAATTAGAGTTAATCTTGCCAAAATCAGAAGTGTAACAAATAGTTAGAAGTTTAATAGATATAGAGGTGACTAGCTTGATAACAGAGGTAAAGACATTCCCTGTGGCCGTTTCAGCTCGTCATATACATGTCAGTGAAGAAGATTTACAGGCACTTTTTGGTCCCGAGGCAACGTTAACATGGGATTTTGATCTTTCGCAACCAGGCCAATTTGCAGCAAAAGAACGAGTATCCATTGTGGGGCCAAAAGGTGTTATTCATAACGTACGTGTATTAGGACCAGTAAGAGCAGCAACGCAGGTAGAAGTAAGTCGAACAGATGCTGTGAAATTAGGATTGTCAGCCCCGTTACGACAATCTGGTGATATTGCAAACTCTGCTAGCATTAACATCATTGTTGCAGACAAGGAAGTGACTTTAAAGCAAGGTGTCATTATTGCACAAGCTCATATTCATATGACGCCAGCAGATACTTTGGCATTAAACGTCGAAAATAATGAATTAGTAGCTGTTGAAGTGGATAGTGAACGACCTGTTACTTTTCGAGGTGTCGTAGTGCGTGTGTCAGAGGATTTCAGTTTAGAGATGCATATTGATACGGATGAAGCAAATGCTGGTTTTATTGTGCAGCATGCACAAGGCAAAATTATGAAATCATGGACGTAAGGAGGAGGTTTGATGCAAGAAAATTTAGTGCAAAAAATTGTTGAAGAAGTGTTGCAGCAAGTGTTAAAAGGTCAACCTTCCCTTCAACATGATGGCAAAATCCCTATCGGTGTATCAGCACGTCATGTACATCTAGCGCAAGCAGAAGTGGAACTGTTATTTGGTGAAAACTATCAGTTGACGCCTAAATTCGAACTTTCACAGCCCGGCCAGTTTGCTGCAGAGGAGACGGTCGTGATTGCAGGTCCAAAAGGCTCTATTGAAAGGGTACGTATTTTAGGCCCAGCACGTGCATTATCGCAAGTAGAGATTAGTTGGACGGATGCCATGAAAATAGGCGTTAAGCCACCTTTGCGAACTTCGGGAGATATTAAAGGTTCAAGTCCCATTACACTGATTGGACCTAAAGGCAGCGTGTTACTAGCAGAGGGACTCATCATTGCACAGGCCCATATTCATATGTCACCTGTGGATAGTACTCAATTTCAAGTTACGGACGGGCAGGCTGTGCAAGTCAAAGTAGAGGGGGTAAGACCCATCATTTTATCGAATGTCATCATTCGTGTTTCGGAGCGCTATCGCTTGGAAATGCATATTGATACAGATGAAGCAAATGCCGGTTTAATCCAACAAGGTGCCAAGGCTGAAATCGTCAACGCACCATCTACAGTAGGCTTGACACCTCTAGCCATACAGCCAGTCGTTAAGCAAGCTGAGGAAAAATCCAGCTATCATTTTGACAAGAAGTTACTTTCGCAAGGAGAAGTACTTGAAATAAATGCGCAAGAAATTATTGTCTCCAAGAAGACAATTGTCACAGCATTAGCCTATGACAAGATACGCGAGTTAAACAAAACGTTAACGATTCGCACAGGGTAAACGAAAAAGTCTAGCCTAAAGAGGGTGAGTTCATGCAGATGGGAAGAGTCATAGGCAGTGTATGGGCAACGAGGAAGGAAGAAGGATTGAATGGCTTAAAACTATTAATCATTCAACCTATCGACGCCAATCAGCAGCCGATTCGCACTGAAATTGTAGCAGCAGACCGAATAGGTGCTGGTGTTGGAGATGATGTGCTCATTACAAGTGGTGGGTCATCACGTTACATTATGAAAGAGAATCCATTGCCCATTGATGCAGTCGTTATCGGCATTATTGATTCTACGGAAGTTATGCGAGGTGAAGTAAATGAGTAGCGCAATTGGAATGATTGAAACAAAGGGATTAATCGGCTCGTTAGAAGCAGCCGATGCCATGATCAAGTCCTCCGATGTGACCATTGTGAAACAGGAATTTGTCGATGGTGGCATTGTGACCATCGTTGTCAAAGGGGATGTTGGCTCCGTGCAGGCGGCTGTAGACGCTGGGAAGGCGGCAGCTATGCGTGTCGGTGAATTACTAGGCGCACATGTCATCCCTAGACCAGATGATGATGTATTTCAGATGATTAATGGACCACAGGCACCAAAGAAAAAGCCGTTACCAGCACGTGCCAAAAAAACAACGGAAGCAGCGGCTGATGAAGGTCGAGGTGAGTCGGTATGACTTTTCAAAAAAGTAAAATTGCGGTGATTGGTGCTGGTCATACAGGAGCAACGTTAAGCTTATTTTTAGCTCAAAAAGAGTTAGGTGACGTTGTACTAGTGGACATCCCTGAGGTAGAAAATCCTACCAAGGGAAAGGCACTCGATTTACTACAAACAGGACCGATTGAAAAGTTTAATGTCTCGATAACAGGAACAAGTAATTATGAGGATATCGCGGGTGCAAAGCTCGTCGTTATCACTGCGGGCATTCCGCGTAAACCGGGCATGAGTCGGGATGATTTAGTGACAACGAATGCGAAAATCATCAAACAAGTATCGGCTCAAATAAAAAGATATGCACCACAGAGTATTGTGCTCGTACTGAGCAACCCTGTAGACGCCATGACTTATGTTTGCTATAAGGAGACTGGTTTTGCGAAAAATCGTATCATCGGTCAATCCGGTGTATTGGATACGGCACGATTTAACACATTCGTAGCACAGGAGTTACACATTGCACCAGAAGATGTCTCGGGTTTCGTATTAGGCGGACACGGAGATGAAATGGTGCCACTCATTCGCTATTCTTATGCAGGTGGCATTCCACTAGAAAAACTGATTCCCCGAGAAAGATTACAGCAAATAGTGGAACGCACTCGTAAAGGTGGCGGCGAAATTGTGGGCTTGCTAGGTAATGGAAGTGCCTATTATGCACCAGCAGCGGCCTGTGCACAAATGGCGGAAATCATCATGAAAGATCAACGGAAAATTATTCCTTCCATAGCCCTGTTAGAAGGCGAGTACGGCTATCACCAATTATTTTTAGGCGTACCGACAATTTTAGGTGGCAATGGTATTGAATCGGTCATCGAATTACAGCTTACAACTGAAGAAAAACAAGCCCTGCATCATTCCGCAGAGGCCGTACAACAAGTATTGAAGATTTGCCAAAATATATAATCGCAGAGCAAGGCACTATAAATAGCACGCTTGCTCAGCCACTTGGCTATACATTTATCCCCAAATATATAGCCTGATATAAGATTTTGCTGTAATTTTGATTGCGAAACCCATAGAAATTACGCTTGAAAGCCATTTTAATATCTTGCTTGAAAACCCCAAAAAAATTAATATAGATCAGCAGTTCTCTTCTAGCGTGAAAACGTTGAAGGGAACTGCTTTTTGCATTTACGCAAAAACTTCGAATCCCCGTAGAGGGCAGTAAAAACTATATATCGTTTGCGTTGGCGAACGATAGCCTCTCTTGCTTACGTTTCGTACGAGGTTTCGCCTGTCGTTACTGCACAAATCCATCATGTAATGCCGCTTAATAGTATGGTGGATACAGCATCTAGGAATTATATACAAGCCTACATTAAACAAAATTTTTGAAGTTGACTTTGCCCTTAGGGAAAGGTGTATAAATGAAGGGAACAAGGATTTTATAAAAATAGGGACATGAGGATATATGTTTTTGTCAAAATCAAAAGACAAGTACATATATCCTTTGCCGAATTGTATCTATTCGATTTGAGGATTGCCTAACAGATATTAATTGGAATGAAATGTAATTACAATACTTTCAAGCGATGTTCGTTATAATGGATACAGTGATTTAGGAAAGGGATGTAAACATGAAGAAAGTCATCGTTATTGGATCAGGAATTCTTGGGGCATCGACGGCATACCAGTTAGCCAAGATGGGTGCGGATGTTCTAATTGTAGATCGCAAAGATAAAGGACAGGCTACGGATGCCGCTGCTGGCATTATTTGCCCTTGGCTATCCCAGCGACGCAATCAGGCTTGGTACCAGCTGGCTAAGGCCGGCGCGCGTTTTTACCCGGGGTTGATTAAGGAGCTCAAAAGTGAGGGGGAAGCAGAAACAGGCTATGCTCAAGTTGGAGCAATTAGTATTCATGATGATTTGGAGAAAATAAAAAGGATGGGAGAGCGGGCACAACTACGAAAAGTGGATGCACCGGAAATCGGTGAAATTACCCAGCTTAATGAAAAAGAAACCCATGAGCGTTTCCCTTTGTTAACTGAAGATTATCATTCTGTTCATATTAGCGGTGCTGCACGGGTAGATGGTCGTGCGCTGCGCGATGCATTGGTCCGATCAGCGCAAAGGAACGGGGCCGTCTTGATAAACGGGGATGCAAAGCTTCAATATCAGTCGAACCGTATTACAGGCGTAATTGTCGGTGATACAAGCTACTCGTCTGACATGGTTGTTGTTTGTGCAGGTGCATGGGCCAATCAACTGCTGCAGCCTTTAGGCATTCACTTTAAAGTTAGCTTTCAAAAAGCACAAATCATGCATCTACAAGTTCCTGATAGACAAGACACAGGCACTTGGCCTGTAGTCATGCCGCCATCTGATCAATATTTGCTTTCTTTTGATAAACAGAAGATTGTTATAGGAGCGACTCACGAAAATGAAATTGAAGGCTATGATACAAGAGTAACAGCAGGAGGAATGCAAGAAATTTTGAATAAAGGGTTAGATTTGGCACCTGATTTAGCAAATAGCATTTTTCAGGAGGTAAGAGTTGGTTTTCGTCCTTTTACACCCGGTTTTCTACCGGTGATTGGGGCTGTTCCTAGCTGGGATGGTCTAATAACGGCGAACGGACTTGGTGCGTCCGGATTGACGATGGGCCCCTATATTGGAAGCCAGCTAGCAAAGATGGCACTAGGAATAGCTCCGGATATCAATCTAAATGATTATGATATTCGAAAAGCTATGGATGAAAGAAGGGAGCCCTCAGGAAACGCGAATGTATACAATCATGGAAATCAAAAATATATTTAATAGATCCTTTTTATAAAGTACTTAAAAAGTCCATAATATCCAAAATTTTCGAAAATATGATAAACTAGTAGCGAGAAAAGGAGGATGATGGCATGGCCGTTCAACGATTTACAGACTATGTGAAGAAAATGAAACACTATGAAGAAGCACTAGGTGTGATTTATTGGGATATGCGCACAGGGGCACCTAAGAAGGGACTAGCACAACGTTCAGAAGTGATTGGAACGCTATCAGCCTCACTATTTGACATGCAAACGAGTGAAGAATTAGGGGAGCTTCTTACGGTACTAGAAGCGCATCAGGAAGAGCTCGATGATGTCACACTTCGCTTAGTCGAGGAAGTGCGTAAAAACTACGACAATAATAAAAAAATTCCAGCGCATGAGTACAAGGAATTCGTGATTTTGCAATCAAAAGCGGAAGCGATTTGGGAAGAGGCCAAAGCGGAAAATAATTTTGCACTATTTCTACCCTATCTAGAAAAAATCATTGCTTGGCAAAAGAAATTTATCGGCTATTGGGGCATGAAAAACGGCTCTCCGTACAATACATTACTCGATCAATATGAGCCCGAGATGACGACAGAAATTTTAGATCGTGTTTTTGGGGCGTTACGTGAAACGATTGTATCCCTTGTACAAAAGATTTCCGCATCACCAAACAAACCAGATACAAGCGCATTATTTAAACATTTCCCTCGTGAGGAACAGCGCGCACTGTCGCTCGAAATTTTAGCGCAACTTGGCTATGACTTTGAAGCTGGCCGCTTAGACGAAAGTGTCCATCCATTTATGATTGGTTTAAATCTTGGGGATAACCGTATTACAACGAAATATGATGAAGCGGATTTCCGTTCGGCGATATTTGGTACCATTCATGAGTGTGGGCATGCCATGTATGAACAAAATATCGATAAAAAGCTAGATGGTTTACCATTAGCGCAAGGCACATCAATGGGTATACACGAATCCCAATCATTGTTTTATGAAAATTTTGTCGGCCGAAACGAAAAGTTTTGGGCACATAATTATGAGCGTCTGCAAAAGTATTCACCGACACAATTTGGCGATGTAGCATTAGTTGATTTCCTGCGCGCCATTAATATGGTGGAACCATCACTGATACGTATTGAAGCGGATGAGCTAACGTATTCTCTGCATATTATGATCCGTTATGAGATTGAGCGTGACTTGTTCAATGGTGACTTACAGGCGAAAGATTTACCGCAAGTGTGGAATGATAAATACGAGGAATACCTAGGTATTCGACCTGAGACAGATGCACAAGGGGTCCTACAAGATATGCACTGGTCAGGTGGCATGTTTGGTTATTTCCCATCATATGCTTTAGGTCTGATCTATGCAGCACAGTGGAAGCATGCAATGGATAAAGATATTCCAAACTTTGATGAGCTGCTAGCAAGAGGCGAGCTTCTGCCTATCCGTGAATGGCTTACCGATAAAGTGCATCAATATGGCGCACTGAAAAAACCTTTCGAGCTACTACAAGCGGCGACAGGGGAAGGCTTGAATGGCAACTATCTTGCAAACTATTTACAAGACAAGTATACGAGGCTGTATCAGCTATAAAAAAAAGAAGTATCTGAAAGAAAAAGCGATTTCTCTATCACCGAGAAATCGCTTTTTTAAATGAAAATGCATATTTTACCAAAGTTTATAGCCTTTTGAGCCAGGTGGTGCGTTAGAAATAATATCGATTAGTGGAATAGTGTAAGCAAATAAAATCAATGCCACTAAAATAACGAGCCATAGTTTAAAGTTTTCTAAAATGGCTGGTGTATGGCCACTGTGCTCATGTACTTCACTTACTGGGAACTCTTCTTCACCTTTTGGTGTAAACCAAGCTAGTTTTACAACGATATACATGATTACTAGGATGGCGATGAACAGAATTGTACCACCAACTGCTTGCGCGATTTGATAAGGAATCCAATCATATGCTTGTTGGGCGCCACCGTATTCGGAGTAATCTGAACGACGTGGTGCACCGATCAGACCTGCGATATGCATAGCAGAAGACATGATTGTCATACCAACTGCCCATAAAATCCCTGCAAAGTTACCTAGATTGTTTAATGATTTTGTGAGCGTACGACCTGTTAAATGCGGAATTAACCAGAAAGCCGCACCGAAGTAAGTTAACACGACAGCCGTAGCGATTGTTAAATGGAAATGTCCTGTTACCCAAATGGTGTTATGGATTAATTGGTTCATTTGATAAGATGCATTAACGATCCCGCCAGCACCGCCAGGAATAAAGGATACCATACCGATAAATGGTACAAAGAAACGTACATCTTTCCACGGTAATTTTCTGAACCAACCGAACAGACCTTTACCACCTAATTCACGACCGCGTAATTCAAACATTGCGAACATGGAGAAGGCTGTCATTAAGGACGGCACGATAACCGCAAATGTTAAAACAACTTGAATGAATTTCCATGTACCATCAATACCTGGTTCTGTTAATTGGTGATGAATTCCAACTGGTACAGAGAATAATAAGAAAAGAATGAATGAAAGTCTAGCTAGAGAATCAGAGAAAATTTTCCCGCCAATAATCTTTGGAATCATCGTATACCATACCATATAAGCTGGTAGTAACCAGAAGTATACAAGGGCATGCCCGAAATACCAGAATAATGTACGAGATAAGGCAACATCAACACGCTCGATGAAACCTAATGACCAAGGTAGTAACTGGAATAGGACAGAAACGGCTACCCCTAGTGTTGCAACAAACCACATCAAATTGTTGACAACCACCATAAAGGACAGAAGTGGACCCGGTTGACCGCTACCTTTATTTTCTTTACGCCATTGTGCATAACGTAAAATTTGTCCTGCACCGCCAACCCAAGAACCTACAACGACTAAAGTTAAGCCTAAATAGAAAATCCAGTGTGCTTGGAGTGGGGCATAGAAAGTATATAGAACGGTTGCTTTATTCAGTAAAACCATTGTTGCTGCAGCAGCTGTACCAATCGTCATTAGCCAGAAACCAATCCAACCAAGGCGACGTTGAGTAGCTGAGAATGTACCGGAAGTACGACTTACACTGGCAATTTGGAAACCGAAAATAAAGTACGTTGTTAAAATAAGACCGAGTAAGATACCATGTACTGTTAAAACTTGATAATAACCAATACCTGCTGGTAACGTGAATTGACCAGAACGGACAAACACTTGCAATAAACCTGCAAGACCACCTAATAATAATGCGATAAATGCGACATAAATATGCGCCATCGCGAGCTTCGCATCACGACGATCCACCTTTGTCAAATTATTATTCAGACTCATTTGGATCCACCACCTTTAACATAGAGTGCATCATCGTATGCCCTGTACCACAGTACTCATTACATACGATTAAAAACTCGCCTACTTTATTTACTTCTGTCACATATTCGGAAATATAGCCAGGCTCAAGCATCATGTTAATATTTGTACCTGCAACCTCAAAGCCGTGCATGACATCTTCACTTGTACCGATGAATTTCACTTTTGCTCCAAGCGGAACTTCGATTTCAGGGGGATTGTAATAGAACGCAGAAGCTAAAACAACAACTTCATAATCCCAATCCTTGCCCTCTACTTTATGGACGCCGGGGTTATCGAATGGCGCAATTTCTTTTGCTTTCTCGTAATCCAGTGTTTTTTTACCGTTGTTCGGATGTGAGCCTTGATGGAATGCACCAATGCCGAGTATAACGAGGAATGCCACTAAAGTAGTGACGCCAAACACTAGCCAATATTTCTCATACTTATGTAAGTGCATATATCTCTGTCCCTTCTTTCTATAATAAAATATTTATCCCGTTGCAGCTAAACACTTGTAAATCTTCACAGCGTTTACTGCGTTCAGTTAAAAACGGTCGATAAATAAATTGAAGCAGTACACCCAAAGTAAAATAATAACGATACCGACTCCAAATACTGCATAGAGTGAACCTTTTAAATTATCTTCTGACTTCTTTTTATTTGCCATTGTTGCTCCCTCCTACGCCTTCATAGTGACTTTCTTAATGTCATCATATAGAAATTTATGTCGTTTTGATGTGAAAAAAATCACACATTCTAGGGTAAAGTGTGAAAAAAATGTGAAATGTAGTGAGAGAATAAAAAGAACACGCTCCTGAATAGGTAGAAAGACTGTTTAGTAGTTAGTCGTATCAAGTTGTTTTATGGAAAGTTTAAACTGTCTCTATGAGCAATGTGACCTAATGTGTGGCTTAATGATTTAGAGGATAGTGGGCTCGTATGTTGTTTGGTCTACTGTAGCTGTACAAATAACAAAGGGGCTGGGACATAACTTTAAATTTTAAGAAAGAGGAGCAAAGGCGTTATTAAATTTTCGCTATCTAAAATGAAGAAAAAATTAGACGTTCTTCCTTTTGGAATCAATAAAATTCAGAAGAGAGTAGCTAGTTGATGGTAACGAATTCGGCTACTCCTAGGGGATTAGCCTGACGCCCGAGACGACAGGCTCAGGCCACGCCCACGGAAAGCGGCCGCCGTAGCGGACATCAACGCTTACAGCAAAAAAGTGTTAGATCGACAGCAGTCAATCTAACACTTTTTCTCTTTTGTCCCAGCCTCTACTAATTATTTGAGTGCCGGTGTTTATTCTAAACGCTTGATGCCAAGGCATATGATGTATCATTTGCTACAAAATAGTCTAGTTCTTTATTGTTCTTCTTCAATTGTTAATAGAACCGTCATTGCACCTACATCTGGAATCATAACTGGAAGTACAAAGGCTTTTTCAAACCCATATAATTTCGTGTTTCCCACCATCACAGTTGGAGGTGTAATATCAATCTCGATATTTTCTTGTCCGACAGCAGTACATAAATTACCTGCAATCATGTTTCCAAATTCACCTGTAAAGGATTCTAACATTTCGCCTTCAAGTGGCATACCAAACATAGTGTTACCAATGCCACTAAAGGTCTCAGGAGTGGAATCAATGATAACACGGCCCTTTAAATCTCCAATAAGCCCAATTAATACGCCCATTTGTTGCTGTTGAAAGGGTTCAGAAATAATACTTGGTGATTTCACCTGGATGTCCATAGGTAGGATCGATTTTAACGCATGGATTGTCCCGTTTAAAATAGTTTGAAAGTACTTCGAATTACTCATCATTACCGCATCCTTTTTCCGACTTTTCTACATCTTACCATGTTGAAAGGGTAAGATGAAAGTATGTCTTGACGAAATAAGATGAAATTTATATTATAATAGTGAGAATGATTTTCAAAGTCAATAAGATAGAGTGAAGGCGTTTATGTGAAATAAGGCTTTCACTTGAAATATATAGAAGAAAAGGAGCGGTCAGCAATGACATTCGTATTTATAGGAGTAACGGTGGCTATCTATATTGGAGTAGGGAAATATGTTATGAAACAAGCGACTGCACATATAAAATAAGAAAAAAGGATGCCTAGTACTTTTGGGGCATCCTTTTTTTATGAAGGGAAGTGAAAGAGGGCAATCTTCCACTCAGGTCGTTTAGTATCCCTATAGTCATCATTTATGGGGAAGACTGACGAAACGGAGGCTAGACGAACTTTCTCATTCATGCTCGTGACGGGATATCAAGTGACGAGTGAATGGAAAGTTCAATTTATCATCATAGGCAATTACAGGTGTGTTTAAAGGGTTGTTCATGGTGAGTACCATTATGTCGAGCCTTACCTCATGGGAAGTCGCTTCGTTAAGTTGTTGTCACTAATTCTACAGCCTCTACAACCAATGGTGTTCCAGCAGAAATTGTGCCTGTAACCGTGTTAAAGGTTAACTCAGTTGCAGAAATTGTATACGAATCCCCTTCTTGTAAGACACCATTTACATAAAAATTATAGTAACCATTCGTTACGATGGGAAAAGCAGCCGCAGCAACCCCACTGTCATCTAGAAAGGAAGCTACAGGGATCGTAGTACCGTCAGCGACTGTTAAAGTTGTTGGCAATATATGAAAAAATCTTGTCGAAGAGCCAGTAACGTTTACATTAATATTGATGATGGAAAGTGCCATTTTTTCACCTCCTTTGGTGCGAGTGGCTGCAAGTTATGCAGTTGAGAATCCAAGGGACTCCACAATAATCGGCGTACCCGCAAAAATCGTTGTAGCATAAGGATTTAATGTTAAAGAATCTGTCGTTACGGTGTAAATCCCTCCTTCTTGCATGACGGCGTTGATGTAAAGATTAACGTATCCATTTGGGCTGAAAATCATAAATGCAATCACTTGATTGCCATCATCGCAAAAAAATAAATTTGCAGGAATCGTTACGCCATTTGTTAAATCAATATCTTCGTCCGGAATATAAAAATATCTATTTATCGTTGGGATAATCCTACCTTCAACAGGAGTCACTGGCGAAGAAGAAGGGGTGCCTATGCATGTAGAACTCACCCTTATACGTTGCATGCATGGCATTCTATCTTCACAATGATGTTCTACTAACTTTTTCACTATTTTCGTCTGCCTTTTTTGTTTTTCCATAGGTTGAACACTTCCTCCCGTTATATAAAAGCACAAAAAAGTATTGGTTTCTTGAAGTGATGTCCTGAAAGGGCGGGGATCATCTGCCTTGAATGCACCAATAAATCTATCGAACAAAAATATTCATTATTATAAAATATGTTGGAAACTCTATTTTTGATTGGTTGTGTAACCAAATATTAAAGATGTACCTGCCAAATTGTACTTTTCCAAGCATTATCTTGTATGGAAGGAAAGACGAATATTGCGTCTGAAACCTTGATATATATGCTTTTTAAAGTAAATTAGTGTTATACTTTGAATGTCGAATAAGGTAGAATACTAAATATGAATAATTAAAAGGTAAAGGAGTTACTGTTTTTATGAAAGAATTTGATCAACAACTTGAGGGGCTTTTAAAGCAAGCTTCGTTACAATACATAATATATCAGCATAATGGTGATACAGAACGTATGGAGAAGACTTCGCTTTTTGCACGGAAATTGCAGCAGAAGGAATATGTGATTGGCTTTGCTGGCCATTTCTCAGCAGGTAAATCGAGCATGATTAATGCTCTATCTGGCGAAGATTTACTGGCTTCAAGTCCCATTCCAACGAGTGCTAATATCGTAAAGGTTCATAAATCGGATGAGGATTTTGCGATTGTCTATATGCACAATGAAAAACCCGTAAAATTTGAAGCAGGCTATGATTTTAAAACGGTAAAAGAGTTAAGTAAGAATGGTGATTTGGTATCACAGATTGAAATTGGCCATAGTACTTCGACATTACCAGTTGGTGTAACAGTGATGGATACACCAGGCGTTGACTCGACAGATGATGCCCACCGTATGTCTACAGAATCAGCCCTCCATATTGCTGATATTGTATTTTATACAATGGACTACAATCACGTTCAATCAGAGTTGAACTTTCAGTTTACAAAACAATTAATGAAATACAATCCGAACGTCTATTTAATCGTCAATATGATTGATAAGCATAAGGAAAATGAATTAAGCTTTGCCGAGTTTAAGGCTACTGTCCATCATTCGTTTTCTGCATGGGGCGTTGAGCCAAAGGGCGTATTTTTCACGTCTTTGAGAGAGCCTGAGCATCCAAATAACGACTTTGAAGCGGTCAAAAAAATCGTAATGGATAGTATGAATGATTGGCAGGATCAGCTTGTGCAAACAGCTACAAATACGCTGCGTTTATTGCAAAGCGAGCATGACAATTATTTAATAGAAGAAAGACAAGATCGTTTAGCGATAGATGAAGACGTTTTAAGTGCCGATGACTGGGCAAATCATCAAGATATTTTAGAGCAATATAATAAGCTGAATCGTCAGGTTGAATTATTCTCAATCGAAGCATGGAATGAAACGTTTGAAGAAGCACGCAAGGAGTTACTTGCGAATGCAGCCATTATGCCTGCTGATTTACGTGACAAATTACGCCTTTATCTAGAAAGTAAGCAGGAAGGTTTTAAGGTAGGTGGCTTATTTTCAGCCAAGAAAAAAACAGAGGAAGAACGTAATCGTCGTAAAGAGGATGCGTTTAGCAGCTATCAAACAGTCGTTCATGCGCAAGTAACTGGACATTTAAAAGGACTGATGAAAAAAGCGTTAAAGGATGTTGGGGTCTTAAGTGAAGAGCGCGCGGGTGCTATAGATGCTTATGTGTTTGATTTGCCATTCTCGCTTATTGAACAACAAGTGCAAATTGGTGCACTCTTAACTGGAGATGCTGTGTTGAATTTTGCTAATCGTGTAGCAGAAGCAACAAGACGCTATTATATTCAGGAAACAGATAAATGGAAAGATGCGCAAGCAACAACTTTAGAAACGCAAGCAACAGAAACTGCCGCACCTTCCAAATTAAAAATGGCTGGTATGCAAGATAAAGTAGACGCCATCAACGCGGTGTTAGAAATCGAAGGCTACCAACAATATAGTGCGAGCGTCATGCATCAGGCAAGCAATGAAATTCGTAAGGAAGCAAATAACCAGCTTGCTTTCTGGGAAAAAGCTTTTGAACAGGCATTAGCCGAAATCCGATTATTTGATGAGTCCATGTTAAAACCAAAAGATGTGATTGTTCAGGAAGAAGAAATACAGCAAGTCGTTAGTGCAACTAGCCTACCAATCGATGGCGTTATTAACCGTGCCCTTCATACAGCGAATGCAGTAAAAGAGGTACAGGGCTTTGCGGAAGTGGCAAGTTATTTAGAAAATAAAGTGGAACGATTACAGAAAAAGGATTTCACCATTGCGTTATTCGGTGCGTTTAGTGCGGGGAAATCATCGTTCTCAAATGCATTGATGGGGGCGAAGGTTTTACCTGTATCGCCAAATCCAACAACAGCGGCCATCAATAAAATTCGCCCAGTGACACCAGCGCATCCACATGAAACTGCAGATGTACAGTTAAAAACAGCCGAGCAAATGCTAGAGGATATTCAGAGCTCTTATGCAGCAATTGGTTTATCGATATCTTCATTAGATGAAGCACTTAATCGTGCAGATGAAGGACTTGCCGTGCAGCTGTCAGATGAACGTCTAAATGTGCATAAATCATTTATTCGTGCCTACAAGGAAGGCTACCCAACATTCAAAGCTGAACTTGGCAAAGTTTTACGTGTTGAACGAGAAGAATTTGAGAAATTTGTTGCGCAAGAAAACAAATCTTGCTTTGTCGATAATATCGATTTCTATTATGATAGCCCGTTAACACGCATGGGTGTGACATTAGTCGATACGCCAGGGGCAGATTCTATTAATGCACGTCATACAGGCGTTGCGTTTGAATATATTCGTAATGCAGATGCCATTCTATTTATTACGTACTATAATCATGCCTTTGCGAAAGCTGACCGTGAGTTTTTAATCCAGTTAGGGCGTGTGAAGGATGCCTTTGAGCTCGATAAGATGTTCTTTATCGTCAATGCGATTGATTTGGCGACAACAGAGGAAGAACAGGAAGATGTAAAAGGCTATGTACGTTCAGAGCTACAACGCTTTGGCATTCGTTTCCCGCGTCTCTATGGCGTATCAAGCTTAATGGCATTGAAGGAAAAGGTTGAGGGCGCTGATTTTGCATCAGGCATGCCACCTTTTGAGGAGAACTTCCATACATTCTTACATGATGAGCTGAGTGCATTGGCAGTGCAAGCACTGGCAGAAGAAGTAGACAAAACGGAGCAACGTCTAGGTGATTTAATTGCGCAAACAGAAGATAACTTAAAGCGTAAGGATGAACGATTAGCCGAGTTGACAACACTCGAACAGCACATCAAATCGAAATTTAGTACGTTGAATACAAGCATGATGGAAAGTGAAACGAAGCAGGAATTAGATGAATTACTGTATTACGTCTTACAACGTGTATTCTATCGTTACCCAGAATTCTTTAAGGAAGGCTACAATCCGTCAACCTTTGCGGCGATGCCAGCACAGCAAGCATTAGAGCATGCTTTAAAAGAAGTACTGCAAAGTTTACGTTTTGACTTTACACAGGAAATGCGTGTGACGAACTTCCGCTTATCGCAGTTTATCAGCAAGAAGATGCAATTACGTTTTAAAGATGAAGTACGTGAGCTAAAAGAATTGAACCGTAGCTTCTCGTTTTTAGCCTTTGATTCTTCTGAGCCCGATTTACTCAACTTTGAAGGACCTTTTGCAGAAGTAGCGAAATATACAGGCGTGAAGTCGCACTTCCGCAATCAAAAGGCTTTCTTTGAGAAGAATGAAAAAATGAAGCTAAGTGAAGCGTTGGAAGCATTAACTAAGCCAGATGCTCAAAACTATTTAGATGGTCAAAAGGTTTCGCTTATGACATGGGCAATTACTTATATTGGTGAGGAAGCAGAGCGATTACGCCTACATATTTACCATCAGGCATTAGAACAAATTGCGACAGAGCGACTTGTACTCCAAGAAGAAAGCCGTTTAGCGTCATGGAAATCGATTTACGCACAATTACAATACGCATGAGGTGATTCAAATGGGAAAAGTATTCAAAACAGTTGAGGAAATCCAGCTTGATGGCGTCCGTTTTGTGGATGCACGCTTTGATTTGCAAAATATTGAAGCGGGTAAACTTTTATTTGACGAAGGGCATGCTCCAGGTGCGATTTTTCTGGACTTAGAGCAGGATTTATCGGATATGGAGAGTAGTAATGGCCGTCATCCGATGCCAAGTAAGGAAAAGCTAGCGTCCGTTTTTCAAGGGCTAGGTTTACGTTATGATGATCACATTGTCGTCTATGATCAAGGCGCATCGCCATTTGCACCGCGCGCTTGGTGGATGCTAACGTATGCGGGCTTTCCGCATGTTGTCATTGTCAACGGTGGTGTAGCAGCTCTAGAGCAGAAATTTACATTTACGAAGGACATTGTGAAATATCCACCTACTATCATTGAATTTGAGTGGCGGGATCATCTGTATGCACCGCGTGAGGCAGTGAAAGCCATTGTTGACGGAGATGTTGAAGCGACACTGTTAGATGCACGTGCCGCAGCCCGTTATCGTGGGGAAGTAGAGCCACTTGATCAGGTAGCGGGGCATATTCCAACTGCTAAAAACTTTGACTGGGAGCAGTTGAAGTCGGAAGATACATTACAAGCAAATGATACACTACGTGCGAAGGTTGCACGTGACGAGCAAGTGGTCGTGTACTGTGGCAGTGGTGTTACAGCCTCCCCATTGTATGCTGTGTTAGCGGATGAAGGCTATGAAAATATAAGACTGTATACTGGCAGCTATAGCGACTGGATTACAACGTACGATGTCGAAAAAGGAACAAATGAATAAGGAATAGATAAGAAACGCTCACTTAGGTGGGCGTTTTTTTGTTGTAGGTGGCAAGTGGTGGATAGAATCGTGAAATTGATGGATAAAACCGGCAAAGTGACGGATAGAACTCGTGAAGTGACGGATAGAATTGCGAAAGTGACGGATAGAGCGAAAAACATTCATCTCTAAAAAATAAACAGTGTTTACTTTGTCTGTTTATGGTGTTAAAATATTTTTAAAATTTAGTAAATGGGGTGTTGTTTTGGTGCGTGTTACAGAAAAAACGTATAGTTTTCGAGAATTTACCCGCGAAAGAGATCAATTGAATGATTTGGATAACCCATTCCTACAGCAGGTATTACAACAATTTTGCGATGGCACATGGGATGAAATGCTGCCAAGGCTAGAACCGTTTGTGCAAAAATTAACAACCGATTGGCGCGGTATAGCTGCAGAAAATGCACGTCCCGAAAATCAGCCTAAAGTGAGGCATTATAATGCGTATAATGAACGAATTGATCGCATTGTACGACCATATGAGATGCAACAAATGGAGCGGGAGATTTTTGGCTACGGCTTGTTCTCAAGTCAACAAATAAAAAATGAAGGCATTGTCAAACGATATTTTTTACACGGCAATGGTGAGGCAGGCATCACTTGCCCATTGGCATGTACGGACGGGCTAGTTGCATTAATGGAGCATTTTTTGGATGAGGCGCCCGCCGACATACAAAATATTTATCAGCATGTCACAGAAGGAATCGATGGGGATTTCGCTATTGGGGCACAGTATATGTCAGAAATCCAAGGGGGGTCCAATATTCCAGCTAATATTTTAATGGCGAAGCCAGAAGGACATCATTATCGATTATTTGGCAATAAATTTTTCTGTTCGGCTGTACATGCCGACTATTCTGTAGTGACTGCGCGCATTGAAGATACAGATGATATTGCGGTTTTCGTCGTGCCAACATGGTTGGAGGGAGATAAGGCGAGAGAGAAGCGAAATCATCATGTGATTAATCGTTTAAAATGGAAGATAGGGACTGCAGAATTGCCTTCAGCGGAAATTGATTATCAGGGGGCAATCGCTTATCGCATTGGTCCTCAAAATCGTGGTGTAGCTTTGGCAGTTAGTATTGTATTAACGCGTTCAAGACTGGATATTGGATTTGCAAGTGGCGCTTTCTTGATGAGGGCGGCACGTGAGGCCAAGTTATATGCGCGCTTTAGAACGGTATTCGAGCGACAAATCGATGAATTTCCTATGGCTGCTGCTCAGCTTGAAGATTTAGAACATGCAGCAAAACGCATCGTTGGAACGGCATTTTTCATTTATGAAGCCTTTAATCGAACACAACAAAATCCTCATTCAACAGAGGCTTACGTCGTCCGTGAATTAGTTTTATTGCAGAAAATCTTTGCGTCAAAAGAGGCGGTTGATAAGCTACGTTTGGCAATCTCTATTTTTGGTGGGCATGGAGCTATTGAAGACTTCTCGGCTATTCCAAGACTGTTTAGAGATAGCTTGGTAAATGAATTATGGGAAGGACCGCGCAACGTGTTACTCGCGCAAATTTATCGAGATATCATGAAAATGCGCAAGCAAATTTCACTTGATACATTAATTTCTAGCATATTAACAGATAGTTCAACACAAGAGGTTCAGTATTTTGTGGAACAAATTGACCAGTTAATGCAGGAGGATTTAACAGCATTGCCGAATGCGGAAAATCGACGTGCGGCACGAAGATGGGAGCAAGTTTGGGAAGAAATATTTACATTATTCCAAGAGCAAACAATTAAAGAGCTACAAGATTTACCGATTTTAACACGTACTGACGGATGCTAATACACATGTAGAGATCTAGCACACCAGGTATCCAAGGATGCACATATGTTGACAAAAAATTGTTTAGGGGTGGCAATTATGAATATCAATATTGGGAAGTTGTTGCAAAATCGTGCTGTTTTAATGGGGGATAAGGAGGCATTCGTTCACCGAAACAAGCGTTGGACATTTCAACAGATGAATGCAAGAGCGAATGGCTTTGCAAATTATTTAACAAAGCTTGGCTATTCAAAAGGGGATCGTATTGCGGTTTTATGCAAAAATAATGAGGACTTTATTGCGGTCTTAATGGGTGCAGCTAAAATTGGGGTGATTACCGTTGTCTTGAATTGGCGTTTGCAAGTAGCGGAACTGCAGTATATTGTGGAGCATAGTAAAGTAAAACTTATTGTTTATGATGTGGACTTTGAGCCGGCAATCAGTGCCCTAAAGGAACAACTTGCGCTAGACTATGTTTATGCCAATCATACAGTCCCTTCCTTACAAGCGATTTTCGAGGAGGATACTGAAGAACCACAATACAAGGCAAGTAATGATGATGTGGCACTGATCATGTACACTTCTGGAACTACGGGTAAACCAAAGGGAGCGATGATTTCACATAATAATCTTTTTGGGGCAGGTATTGGCTTATCACAAACAATTGATTGGTGGGAGGATGACCGTTTCTTAATGGTGGCGCCATTTTTCCATATTGGGGGGATTGCGCCTCTGATTACGAATGTAATGTGTGGCTGTACCATGATTCTAATGGAGACTTTTGAACCGATTACGGCTTGGCAAACGATTGAACATGAAAAGATTACGACGATGATGACTGTGCCTACAATGCTTGCCTACTTATTAAAAACGTATGAGGTCGCAAGTGTAGATACCTCTTCTATTCGCAATATAACGTGTGGCGCTTCTTCCGTACCCGCACCACTGATTCTCGGGTTTCGTCAGTTAGGCATTCCTGTTCAGCAAGTGTACGGCATTACAGAATATACAGGTGCTGTTACGATGTGGAAAGAGCAGATGGATAAAGAGAAGTTTGACTCGATGGGCAAATCTGTCATGCATGGGGAAATGAAAATTATTGATGTCAAGACAGAGCAAGCGTTACCAATTGGACAGGTAGGAGAAATAATCCTACGCGGCCCACAAGTTTTCGTCGGCTACTTTGATAATGCAGAAGCTACGCATAAAGTATTAAAAAATGGATGGTATTCTACAGGGGATGTTGGCTATATCGATCATGATGGCTATTTGTATGTCGTTGATCGAATGAAAGATATGATTATTAGTGGTGGCGAGAATATTTACTCAGCCGAATTAGAATTAGTCCTCTCTACACATCCGAGCGTTGCGGATGTAGCTGTTATTGGCGTTCCTGATGAAAAGTGGGGAGAGATTCCAAGGGCCTATATCGTGATAACACCAGAAGCTGCCATTACTGAAACCGCTCTTATTCACTTTTGTAAGGAAAAATTAGCCGCCTATAAAGTAGTGAAGGAAGTCATTTTTGTGGAACAACTTCCTCGTAACGCTGTTGGAAAGTTACTCAAGCATCAGTTAAAACAAGCAGTAGCTCAATGATGAAGGAACCTGCTTAATATAGTTTGGATACTAAAAAATATTGCTTCCCTTGCTCGGGCAATCCGCAAACCTTGCAGATGAATACGTCTAAGGAGTCTTTTGATGTAAGACGTAATAAAAATGTTTGTGTAATTCAGGTAGTGAAACCAAACATGCTACAGATGAACGCAAGTTGGACGAATCCGTGAAAAGAAAGTAGCGTTGCTATAGCTTAAAGGGAGTTACACATTTTGAAAAGCATAGGTCTTGTAAGAAAGGTAGATGAACTTGGCTTATCAAGACCTATATATATAAAACTAAGGGGTATTACATATTGTGCATGACTAATATGTAATACCCCTTTATTTTAGATTAATTAGGACATCACAAGTTCAAATGGCAATAGATATAGCGACTTTCTTAGGTCGTTATGAATCAAAAAATAATTGAATAAAAAATAACAGCAAGCAATTCCTCCACCAATACATCGATTTGGTGGGGGCATTGCGTTTTTTTTATTATAAATTAATCGTGCCTTCAAAAAATAAAGTTCGAAAATTGATTCACATAAACTCCCGTATATCTCTAGATAAACTTCGCAGTATCTCCATATAAACTACAGATTACTCTTATATAGTAGAGCTATCAAGGAGGTAATAAAAATGAATTTTATCAAACGTGCATTTTTAAGTGTTAAAGCAAGAATGGGGAAATCGTTAATATTATTTACTGTATTTTTAGTAGTTTCTAATTTAGTATTAGCGGGCTTTGCAATACAAAATGTCTCACAAAAGGCGAATGATCATGCTAGACAAACATTAGGTGTAGACGTGAGCCTTAGAATGGACGAAGAGAAGCTTATGGAAAATGTGGCGAAACAGCGAGAAGAGAATCCAAATGGAAAAATAAAACACCCTGAACTTTTTGCAGATGAAGCAGACCAGTTAGCTAAATCACCATATGTAACAGACTACAACTATCTGAAGAGTGACATGCTTGTAGCGGATGATTTCACGCCTATTAATGGTGACGAAGGTGACGAAGGGGTAAGTGGAGCAGTAGGTGGTAGTAATTCTGGAAATATGAAAATGCCTAATACATTTATCCAAGGTGTGAGAAGTTCTGATTTATTGCAAGATTTTACAGATGGAACGAATGAAATTATTGACGGTCGTCCGATTACATCAGAGGATACGAATAAGAAAGTAGCTCTGATTGAAAAACAGTTAGCCGAACAAAACGAGCTTCAAGTGGGTGATAAGTTAAAGATCCAATCAATGGATGATACATCGAAGGTAGAGTTAGAAATAATAGGGATATACAAAAATTCCGGGATAACTGACTTCGAGGCAAATTTACCAGCTATGATGCATCCGTCTAACAAAATATACACGATTTATGATTCGACGAAAGAAATGTCTGAAGAAAGTGATGAAAAGGGTGTATCCATTAACGAAGCAATTTACTACTTAAATGATCCAGAGAATATTCAGGATTTTAAAACAGACGCAAAGAAAACAAATATTGATTACGATTTATTTAAGTTAGATGCGCATGATGCATTATATCAAAAAATGGTAGGCCCTATCGAGAATATTGCCGCTACTTCCAAAATGATTGTCTATTTAGTATCCATTGCAGGGTCCATTATATTAGGTCTTATTATTATGTTGACTATAAAAGAGCGACGTAAGGAATTAGGTATTCTGTTGGCAATCGGTGAAAAAAAGAGGAAATTAATAGGGCAGCTGTTAGTAGAAGTACTATGTATAGCGGTACTAGCATTTGGCATTTCTATCATTACAGGTGGAACAGTGTCTCAAAAAATGGGAGACAGTTTATTACAGCAAGAAGTTATTGCTGCCGAAGATCAACAACAAGAATCAAATAATCTAGGATTCTCATTTGGCATGATGAATAAACAAGAAAAAGATGTAGAACCTATCGATGATATTGATGTAAGTATAACGTCACAAGATGTGTTGAATTTAGGTGGATTAGGACTATTAATTTCCATTTTATCAACACTTCTACCAGCATTATCAATTCTTCGCTTAAATCCAAAAGAAATACTATTAAAAGATGAGTAGGAGGAGTCATATGGACACTATATTACAATTTAAAAATCTATATTACTATTATCAAACTAATAATAAGAAGAGTACTTTATTAGAGAATGTAAACTTTACCTTTGAAACAGGGTGTTTCTATAGCATTTTAGGACCATCAGGTTCAGGAAAAACAACAGCACTTAGTTTAGCGAGTGGGTTAGATAACCCTAAAGAAGGACATGTGCTCTACAAAGGAAAAGATATACGGAAAATTGGTTTGGATAAATATAGAAATAAATATGTTTCGATAATCTTTCAATCCTATAATCTCATTACGTATATGACGGCTCTTCAAAATGTCGTCACAGCAATGGAAATTACAGGGGTTAACATAAAAGATAAAAAGAGAAGAGCGCTTGAGTTATTAGAAATGGTTGGCTTGTCGGAAATCGAAGCAAAAAGAAAGGTTTTACAGCTTAGTGGCGGTCAACAACAGCGTGTAGCCATTGCCCGTGCATTATCTTGTGATGTAGATTTATTAATTGCGGATGAACCAACTGGTAATCTAGATGAGAAAACTTCGGATGAAATTATCAAATTATTTAAAGAACTGGCTCATAAAGAAAACAAATGTATCATCGTTGTTACGCATTCCCAGGAAGTAGCTAAACAATCTGATAAAGTAGTGTACCTTGAACAACGAAATTTGGTTTGTAAAAATTTGAAGAAAAAATAGGAACAAAAATTTTTTCAAAACGCTTTTTATAAAAATGTAAAATCGGAGTGAAAAAAATGTGGACAAAAATAGCAGCATCTATTGGCTTAGTATCTATCGGAATAGCAATAGCTTTATATATGAATTTGGGGAATTTAGGTGGAGACTTGAATCAAAATGAAACCAATACGCAGCAAGACAATAAAACGTATTCAGAAGAAAATACTCCTGATCAGCGGCAGTGGGAATCTCCAAATCCAAGGGGAGAAATGACGCCAGAACAGTGGGAGGAGTTCTCATCAAAACCAGGTGAACGGACACCAGAACAGTGGGATCCTTTCTCATCTAATTCAGAAGAGGATATGATACAAGGTTCTACATCTCCTAATTAAATTTATTTGATGTATTAGGTGAATACTCTAAGGTAATTAATTCTATTAGAAAGAAAAGTTAATGATACTTTAGCCCGTCAGATTTACTTTCAGGCAGCAATGACTAGTTATCAATAACGTATATTTCCCTTAGGATAGACAGGTGAAAATTAAAATATGTTTATCTTAGGGGGAATTTCGATGAATAGGATTGTATACATCATGAAGATGAAAAAAATAACCTATAAGCTCTTTATGATCACGTCTCTCATATTGTTATCTTTTGCAGTCTTGATTTATTTAATTTTATACTTCTTCCTTCCAACGTTTTATGAACAATATAAAACCAATCAGCTTCAATCGGGAATAGAGGAAATAATCCATAATTCTGAGAATTTAACATTAACAAATGCAATACCGCTTTTTGACGACTACATCAAAAATAACAATTCTAACATTTACCTTCAAACTAAAGACGGAACTATAATATATTCGCCTACTTTCATGATGCAGGGAATTAAGCAACCACCAAATCTTACTGCAGAATCAGCATTAATACCGAATGAAGAAACTCTAAAAAATGCATTTTTTATTACTTTGCCGATTCAATTCCTAGATGAAGGTAATTTAACGGTTACTGTATTCGCGACATTTCAGCCTATTGATGAAGCGTCACAGGTTTTAGTACGTTTTCTTCCTTATATAAGTATCATTGTAGTATGTATTGGATTAGGGAGTGCCTATTTATATTCAAGGTTCATTACAAAACCGCTCATTTATATAAATGAGCGTGCGCAAAAGATGGCAAACCTGGATTTTTCCGAAAACGTCGTAGTCCGTTCAAATGACGAATTAGAGGAACTGTCCAATAGCTTGAATGAGATGTCGAATAATTTGCAACAAACCATGCATGATTTACAAAAAGTAAATGAGCAATTAAAAGATGATATTGAAAGAGAAAGAGAAATCGAAACAAAACGTAGGGAATTTTTCGCAACTGTTGCCCATGAATTAAAGACTCCTCTCACTGTGATGAAAGGATACTCAGAAGGGATGATTTATAATATTGGTCCTTATCAAAATCGTGACTTCTACTTAGAAAAAAACCACAAAATTATTGAAAGTATGGAACAATTAGTTCGAGAGATTTTGAGTATGTCTAAACTAGAACAAGATACCTTTAAGGTGGAATTGGAAGAAGTCAACCTCTTAGAATTAATTGATACAATTACAAAAAATCTCGGATTTTTCGCTTCTCAAAAAGACATTAAGATAATAAAGCAAATCTCTCCTTACATTAACGTACGTACAAATCGCGATTTATTAGAAAAAGCCTTTAAAAATATTATTCATAATGCGATTATGTATTCACCGCATAGAGAAACCGTATATATAGAGTTAACTGAGCATCCAAAAGACAATCAAATTCAAATACAAGTGATTAATACAGGTGTACAAATTAAAGAAGAGGAAATACAACAATTATTCCAGCCATTTTATAGAATCGAAAGATCGAGAAATAGGAATACTGGTGGAAGTGGACTAGGTCTATATATTGTAAAACAAGTTTTTGAGTCCCTTTCAATCATCTATTCAATGAAGAATACTGAAGATGGCGTACAATTTTTAGTTACTATACCTAAATGGATAAGGAAATAATTAAAAAGCACATTAAAACATACAAATTGTCTCAGATATTTCGCTGAGACAATTTTTTACTTTTGAATAGAAAAAATTTAGTATCCGGCAACTTCAAAAGGTACTTGAGTAAAAAGTTGGCGGGAGTGCTATGAACATCTATACTGCACAGAGATAAAATATATAGGGAAAATACTCCAGATGCGCCAAAATCTCCAGGTAATCTTCAGATATTCTTCATAGTAACTACAGATAACGCCTATACAATTAAGACTGTAAGACAAAATACTTTAAGAGGAGATTAAAAACTATGAAAAAGAGAAAGAAATTGGCTGCTACTACTTTAGGTGCTGTATTTGCGCTTTCAACTTTTGGAGCTGCGTTTGCTGCCGAAGTCCCAACCGAAATTATTGGAAGTAGTGAATTTGTAAAAGGGCAAGTTGGTAAACCAGCCAACTTTGATGAGATTTCTAAAGAAAAAGTACAAGAAATCTTTAACCAAGTAAAAGCAGGTACATTAACGAAAGAGGAAGCAACAAAACAACTTGATGAAGCTCTTGGGATTAAGAGATAAAAATAAAGTGAGTAGTCCAGTAAGTAAACCTGCGGTATTTAAAGAAAAGGTATAAGCTATTTAACTAGCACGAATAGGTGCACTCGGAAGCAATAAGCCAACTTGATGAAGATCAGAATATGAAGTAATAAAAAACAAACTTAAATAATACAGCAATACAAAAGGGAAAGCAGCAGCTGAAGGGTACACATATAATGTGAATCCGAAGATTGTGAAAGAGAATTAAGCTAAAATCTTTTAGGTTTTGACTTCCTTAGTATATGTGAGTGATGAGTAATTCAATAGCAACACTAATAACTGGGAATTTTTAAAGTATTAAGCAGAAGTTGCTCACTGATCTTTTGGAAGTGGGTAATTTCTGCTTAATTATGTTAAAATAATTTTCCTTAGGAATTGGTTATAATTTCATGAATTAATAATAATTGGGATTTTTGGTGTTTAAATCTTTCTCTAGGGAAAGATTTGGAAGTTTCTTACTTAAATAGCTTATAGATTATTACCGTTCAAAAATATCGAAACATGTCGCAGAATAGTGTAAAAAGATATCGTGTTATTGTGAAGAGAGGACTGTTGTAATGAAGTAAATAAGCATGTATGCTAGCAACTTTGTAAAGTAGAAATCACGGTCTTTTTAAAAGTGCACAAATAATTAAATTCAAAAAGGAGGGTATTAACCTTGCTTCGTAATCTTTCCATATTTAATAAGCTAGTTCTATTAATGTCAATAGCAATTTTAACGGTTGGTATTATCCTAATGAATGGATATATCACAATGAAATCTCTGGAGAATAATACAGATAATATTTTTAAAGACCGTCTAGAACCAAGTATAGTTTTGGGTGATTATAGGCTTAATAATCGGATCATTGTTTCAGATATGTATCGTTCTTTCCTCGTTTCAGATGAATCATCCTTAAAGCAAATTGAAAATGAGGTGATGAATGCTTTTGAAGAGAATGAAAAAAATCTTCAAATACTTAAAGAAACCTATTTGAAACCGGATGAGGATAAAATATTAAGTGAATTGGTTCAGCAATATCCAAGTTTTATAGAAAGTATGGAGAAAGTTTTTCAACTAAGTCTTGCCAATAAGAATGAGGAAGCAATAAATCTCTTTAATTCAAGTGCCAAGCCTGTATTTGACGGAATTATGTCAAAAGGTTTAGAGCTGACAGAGTTAAATAAAAAACATGCAAGTACCTTGAATACGGAAAGTAAAGCCGCAGCAAGTAAAGGTATCACGACCTCTTTAATCATTTCAATTGTATTAGGGATTCTATTTGTGGCAATCGGCTTTATAGGTGTACGAAAATATATAATTTCTCCAATGGAAAAATTAAAATTTGCTGTTCAACGAGCCGAAGCTGGAGAATTAAATTTTAGTGTAGATTATAATTCAAAAGATGAACTAGGAGTATTAACGTCTTCATTTAGCCAAATGATTGCTCAATTACGAGATCTAATTGGTCAGGTGAAACAATCATCCGAACAGATGGCATCATTTTCGGTTGAGCTTTCGGCAAGTGCGGAACAAACGAGCGAGGCAAGTGAGCATATTGCGTCTGTTACGTTAGAGGTAGCAAGCGGCTCAGACGACCAAGTTAGAACGATTACAGAAACATCGGATGTTGTAAATCATATGGTACAAAATGTCCAAACAATAGCTAGAAATTCTACTAACGTTTCAGAGGCTGCTACACAAGCAAAACAACTTTCTATAGATGGAAATGATATTATTCAAAATGCAGTTCTACAAATGAACTCGATTCAAAAATCTATTGGTAGTCTAAGTGATGTTATTAGTGGTTTAGGTGACCGCTCAGCTGAGATTGGAGGTATCGTTGAAGTTATTACAAGTATTGCTACCCAAACTAACCTACTTGCGTTAAATGCAGCGATTGAAGCAGCAAGAGCAGGCGGACATGGGAAAGGCTTTGCGGTCGTTTCGAAAGAAGTTCGAAAATTGGCAGAAGAATCATCTGCATCGGCGCTGAGAATTTCTGAGCTAATTATAAGAATTCAAGGCGAAACGAATAAAGCGGTAGACTCCATGCAGTCCACTACGAATGAAGTGAAAACGGGTATTAACAATGTGAACAGAGCAGGTGAATCATTTGAGAAAATTCAACATGCGATTAACGAGGTATCAGTTCAAATTCATGAAGTGTCTACTTCTGTAGAGCAGATGGTTGCAGGTGCAGATAAAATGTCCAAATTCATGGAACAAATAAATGGAATCGCCCAAAGCTCCGCAGAAGGGACACAAAATATTTCAGCGGCTACGGAAGAACAATTAGCCTCTATGCAGGAAATTACTGCATCTACTACGGCACTTTCTAAGATGGCGGAAGACTTACAAGAAAAAACGAATATGTTTAAAGTATAAGTAGCGAATATAATAATACTTGGTCAATAAATTGGACTCTATGAATATAAATCTCTAAAAAAACTACTATTTAGCCATCAAAACAGTTAAACCAAGTGGAAAGATTAAAAAAGTGAGAAGAATAAGGTGCAGCAAGTCTGATTACACCAGTTGACTTTGGTGATAACTAAACGATGAAGTCCAAAATGTAAGAACAACTCAGGGAGATGGGAGAATTGACGTTTTTTATAAGTCATGAGACATTTTATTATTGTTCAATGTAAAATTTATTTGTATGATTTGAATAGTCAAGAAAAGACAATAAAAAAAATCTTCTGAGAGCAGTCAACTTATTTCCTTTCATTCAGGACCAGGATCAAAAAGGTTTAAATATGAAGAAAAAGAATTAGAGTTAAGGAAAAGTATTATAGAAGAATATAGAAATTCGCCAATGGAGGCACTCTTTGGGCATTTTAAAGATGAAATAGACTATACTTTAATTGTTTCTTCAAATGTTTTTCTATAGGATTTATATTATTTACGTGAACATTTATGTTACTAATCGAAACTTTAATTAAAGGCACTTTTCCCTCCTTCTCTAATTTCTTCCACGCTACAATTCTTGCACAATCACCGACTCACCGATTGCAAATATATTTGGATCTCCTTGTATACTATAAGTATCGGTTGCTAGTATTTGATGCTCTTTAGTCAAAGGAAATTGAAGTGCTTGAATGAATGGGGTTAGTGCCATCAGTGCACAGGATTTGACCATCTTCAAACTGCTTCACTTTAAAAATAGGATTCAACACTAAAATGGTATAAAAAATATCTGAACAAAAATAACGGAGCTTTAGCTCCGTTATAAAAATATTAAGTGTAATTTAAATAATGAATTCCTATTTTAAGGGGATTATTTCTGTATTTACTAATTGAGCAGAGCGTTCGCCCGATGTTATATCATATGTTCGCACTATGAGGTTTGAACCATGTTCAACTGTGAAATTTCCTTTCCCATTTACTCGAACTTCATTAGGATTAATCGGTGATCTAACTAGACCTTCTTTGCTAGTTGCAAGATCTAAAACATGACCTATTGTATGTGTTCCACCCTCACCGATGACACCAACATGGGTATAAACATCACCATGCAGTTCTACACTACCTGAAGTAGATTTTTTTTCAAAATAAACCTCAGATTTGTATATTTTATTTGCTGGAACATTAACCGATTGTGAAGGGGCTGTAATTGTAATAGTTTTACTCTCACTATTTGTATCTGTATTTGAATAATTAAATTCAAGAGTCGTCTGGATTTCGCCTTCTATAAGAGGAACACCCACTTTCATCTTCGCAGAAGTTGACAATTTCCCTCCAAGAGTAGTTGCAGTGGTTTGTGTTTTAGTAATCGCCTCAGAAAACACAGAAGTACTATGTGTTTGAACTACGCCTGTATCATTTATAAATGTATTTGAACCCAAAAACAAAGGAACTACAGATGTAACATTACTTTCCTTAATATTTATTCCAGAGAGAGTAAGCGTTTCACCAGAAAAAAAAGGTGGAGGAGGTGCAACACGGACATATCTATGATAAGGATTACTTGGAATTATAGAATCTATCATTTTATCAATCTTATCATCAATATCTTGTATTGCTGCTTGCTGCCTATTATCCTTGTAATCTAAAACTACACTGCTATCCTCTTGAATCTCAGTAGCACCCACATTACTCGAAAAGGGCCAACTGATAAAGTACTAGCCACTACACCACATAATAAAATTTTCTTTTTCATTTAAAACACTCCCTAACTTTTAATTTTTTCATTACAATTAAACCCAATTTTTAACTGGGTGTTGCAATACTCATAAATATTAAAAATAAGTGCATCATGAAGTCTGACTTTTAGGAATAATGATATTAAGATAGAAGGTGCCCTCCAAGCTGTAGAAATATAAAATGTTATTTCTGAAAATTTACTCTTTTTGGTAAGGAAGGACCTGGTAATTATAACAATATAAAATTAATCTGGAGTTTATATGAAGATACTCTGGAGTTTATCTGTAGTTTGTATGAAGATACTATGAAGTTTACCTTTACCGGTTCTTTAGTTGAAGATTCGCGATCCGGAATAATCAATCTTTATTATAAAAATGAATAGCGACAAACAGATAAAACCTCGTATTTTGATCAAACTTTTTTCAAAATACGAGGTATAATTTAATCAAGAAACTGAGGATTACCAGTAAATTTTAATCTAACTTTTTTTAAAAGTGACAACTATGAGCGTATTATCTTGTTCTTTATATAGTTCAGGATCAAACATTCCTTGAAATCGTTCGTCCCACAAAGGCTAAATAATAACGTTTATCGTGATTTCCACAACCAGCAACGGCAACCTTATAGGTTTCAGGATATGATAGGATGGCTTTAGTAGATCTGTAGCCACCACCAGTTTCACCGTATATACCAACACGATTTTTATCTAAAAAGGGGTACTGTTGTGTTAATTGTTTAAGGGCTACTACATGATCTTCTAAACCGGCAGCTCGTTTTAAGTTTCCATTAGAATAATCATGAAACGATTTCGAACGATAGGGTGTGCCTCTTCCATCCATTAAATAACTGCAAATCCAAGCTGAGCAAATGCCTGTGCTCCACCTGTAAAATCAGAGGCCCTACTAAAAACTCACCACCCCAAGTAAATTTTTTAGGAGTGTGAATGAGTTGAGGACCACCATAAAAACTATCTAAAATTGGATATTTTTTATTTTAGTAAAGTTTGCTGGTCGTATCAAAATTCCATATAAATCAGTAACTCCATCAGCTGCCTTAACCGTGAAACGTTCAGGAATATTGAGACTACAGGCTCAGGCCACGCCCCCGGAAAGCGTCCGCCGTAGCAGACATCAACACTTTTTCTCTTTTGTCCCAGCCTCATTTTTTGTAGCTTAGGGGGAATAAGCAATTATCAATTACGCTAAGGTGAAATTGAAAAACTTAAATCATCTTTTTCAGAACCGAATATAAAAACGCGGCATCTTTTCCTACTCCACAAATCAGTGCCGATCCTCTTTGATGCTGCCACGGTAATCCAATATAATATAACCCTTGTGTTGGACTCACACCTCTTTTATGAAGAGGAAAACCTTTTGCATCTAAAACCCCCTCTATGTCTATCCATTTATAGTCAGGAACAAATCCTGTTGACCAAACAATATTTTGCACGTTGCTCTTACTGTGATCGTTAAAAGTTATTTCCCTACCTTGTGTTTGTATGACTCTTGTTTTAATATTAATTTTCTCCTTACGAATCAGCTGCTTTAATTCAAGGCCAAAAATAGGGTCACTTTGTTTTCGAAACCATGATCCGCGCCTTGTATCAGTTCCTGCATATAAGAGACCAATCTTTTCTAACCAGTAAAAAATGCTTTTGCCCATGATATTAAGTGGTAAAAATTTAAATGGTTGGCTAATAGCGATAGTTACTTCACGATTTTCTGCAAGTTCAGTCGCAATTTGCGTACCAGAATTTCCTCCTCCAATCACAAGAACAGGACCATCTGGAATCATCTCAGGTGATTGATATTGGGAAGAATGCATTTGAAACACCTCTTGAGAAAGACTTTGGGCAATTGAAGGAATGAACGGTCTCTGAAAAGCACCAGATGCGATGATAACATGCTTAGAAAGAAATACCCCCTTATCGGTAGACACTTCAAATGTATTTTTTTGTTTTTGTACTTTATGTACAGTTGTCTCCATTTTCACTGGTAACAAAAAACGGTTAGCATATGCTTCTAGATAATCCGCGATTTCATCCTTTGTAGGCAATGCATTTTCATTTCCTTGTAATTTCATCCCTGGCAGTGAACTATATGATTTAGGTGTAAATAGAATCAAAGAATCATACCTATTTCTCCATGTGTCTCCAATTCTTTTTTCTCCATCAAGTATTACAAAATTATAGCCTCCTTGTAGTAAGTAATAGCCCATACTTAATCCAGCTTGCCCAGCACCAATCACAATAACATCTAACATCTCTTCATCTCCACTTCCTATTTAAAAGATAATGTATGAATATATGAATAATTGTTCATGTATTCATGTATTTTCAATTATTATAACAATTCCTTCTTACGCGTCAAGTAGTTTTCATCAAAATGTTTTGTCACACATTATGGATAGGTTAATTGAATAAAGATGTTATGTTGCTCATATAGCTAGAAAAATTTACAAAAAAAATAATGTAAGGTAAAATGAGGACAATCCGAAAACAGAAGGGAGATTAGACTTTAATGCTAAAACTTATTATCGCAAATTAAATTCCAATGAATTTAATAAGAGGGCTATTCTATAATTTAATTATAGGTTTATTTGTGATACCCTTTTGCGATAACGAAGAGAAGCGATATAATGTCTAATCTATATAAGCAGATAAATAAATTTATGTAATCCAACTAAAGGCAAGCACTAGCTTTAGGCTGGTTAACTTTATTTTTTGCGTATTAAAAGACTTTATGAGTTTATTCTCATAGAGTCTTTTGCTGTTTTTAGGAGGTGAAAATTCCCATAAATACATGTAGTGCAGCGAATTGATGGAAACAAAAATTGGAGGGAATTTAAATGGAAAAATATGAATTAGTAAGTGATTATCGTAATAATGAAAGCTTGAAGGAGAGTTTTAATGCCTTAGCAGTGAAAACATTCAAATTAGATTTTCGAAGCTGGTACAACAAAGGGTATTGGAATGACAAATATATACCGTATTCATTTGTTGATGAAGGTAAGGTTATCTCAAATGCTTCAATTAATAAAATGTCAATAATTATTAATGGTAAAATGTATAAAGGAATTCAGATAGGTACAGTAATGACAGATGAAAATTATCGCAATCAAGGATTGGCTAAGCAGTTAATGCAGCATATTATGAAAGAACACGAAAATACCTGTGATTTCATGTATCTTTTTGCGAATGATACTGTATTGGATTTTTACCCGAAGTTTGGCTTTACACGTCTAAATGAAAGTAAGTTTAGCTTAGACCTAGCAAAAAGCTCAATTCAAATGAATGTGGATGCGAAAGTAAAGCAGCTTACGATTGAAAATGATCTTGCATTACTTGAGAAATTTGCAAAAAAACGCCATGTAAACTCAATGATTTTAGATGTTGCGCATAATGAGAGTTTATTAATGTTTTATTTCACAGTAGTATTTCATGAAGCCATTTTCTATGTGGAAGATATAGAAACGATTGTGCTAATGGAGGAAGAAGCAGATACTCTGCATATTTTCGATATCATTTCGTTTGGTGTACCAAATGTTGAAGCTATATTAGCAAGCATTGTAAGAGAAACGACGAAAAAAGTGGTATTTTATTTCACACCTGATTTTACAATCAAGGGCATGACAGCAATCATTATGCCAAATGATGATGATGCTTTATTTGTCTTAGCGAAAAAGTCATTGCTAAAGGGTAACTTTATGTTCCCGTTAACATCACATTGTTAATAGGAGAGCAATACCTATACTGGAGTTCTTTTGATACAGCTTGCACTTTAGGCTTTTGGCCGAACGTGGAAAAATTATGGTTTTAAACATCTTTAGTATCTATCAGTCACTTTGATAGATATCTCTACACATTAAGTAAAAATACAAAACAAGGCTAGGACAAAAGAGAAAAAGTGTTAGATTGACTGCTGTCGATCTAACACTTTTTTGCTGTAAGCGTTGATGTCCGCTACTTCGGACGCTGTCGAGGGGCGGGGCCTGAGCCTGTCGTCTCAGGCGTCACGCTAATCCCCCAGGAGTCGCCGCTTCGCTACCATCAACTAGTACTCACTTCTGAATTTTATTTATTCCAAAAGAAAGAACGTCTAAATTTTTCTACATTTTTAGATAGCAAAAATTTAATAACGATTTTGCTCCTCTTTCTTAAAATTTAAAGTTATGTCCCAGCCTCTCCATTTTTTCTATTTACCACGATATAGGTAATGCTGTGTGGCATTTCCTGCATTAAATTGCTTAGTGATATATTGAACAGCCTCTTGTAAGGCTAATTTACTGTTACAAGTGAAAACATCTATTGCCGCATAACCATACTCTGGCCACGTATGAATCGTTAAATGTGATTCTTGAATAATGACTACGCCGCTAACCCCGTAAGGTGAAAAATGATGGAAATGTTCGGTCACAATTGTTGCCTTTGCTTTATGGGCAGCTTGACACATAATCTTTTTAATTTGTTGTACGTCATTGAGTAATGCATCATTGCAATCGTTCAACTCTAATAAAATATGATGTCCTAATGCATGCTGGGGTTGTATCTTTTGTATGGTTCTCTTAATTTGTGAAAACTTTTTACTTTTGCATTCTGGGCAACCACTGGCTTGGAGTTGAGCAATCGTGCTGTATTGATAGCTAGCGCCTACTATAAGTGCGTGCTGACAATGGATACACTGATAAACGACGGATTTCCGCTCAATTTCTCCTGTGTAAATTGGTCGCGTAAATTTACGCTGATTAGGAATATAGGAAGTCATTTGCTCTGTTGTTTGTAATACGAATAATTGGCTTGTAGCACCTAAAATCTGCGCACCTTCATAGGTGTTTATGTCGTATTGAATACTGTCAATCACGAAGCCCATAGCATGTAAACTTTGCTGTAGCTCCCACTGTTTTTGATAGCTACGTTTAGCGTAGGAAAAAAACACATGCCTCATTGCTTCGGGCTTTAGTGCATTCATTGCACGTGATAAAAAGAGCTGTGCGCCAATCAAGGTATACGGTGTATCTGTGTACACGCAATCAAACTGAAGGGCGTATGTTTTTGGCAAAGGCTCCTGAACATTATAATAATCTGTTGTAATCGAAAGCTCATAGTCTTTAGCTATTTTGCTAATCGTATCTAAAACTCGTCTGTCTATATCTAATACAACAATTTTAGTTGTAGAATGTGGAGCGATTTTCTTTAGTAAAAATGCTAATGCAACACTGATGAAATCATCATCGCCTAAACATAAAATGCGCTTATTAAGTAGCATCGTATAGTCTAGTGCGAGCAATGCGCGTTTTAAGGCTGTCTCAACTGTACACTTGGCTTGGTCAATTGCCACGTCAGCTATGGGTCTAGCCTCATAAATCGTGCTTAACTCGCTACTATTTTGTGTAATCCATTCCATACGAAATACCTGATCTGTCGTTAATTGAAGGTAAAGTTCAACATCGGCACCTGCGAGTTGAAAATATTGCGAGATAGCTAGCTGGCCTTTTTTCGTTAAGCTATGTTTACCCCAGCCTTGCTTAGCAAATTCTTTCTTCATTGCTGAAACGATAGGTATTGGTAAACTTGTCGAATGAGCTAAAGATTTAGTTGTGGAATTTTTATGGAAATATAAAGCAAGTAGAGCTTTTTCTAATGTATGATAATGTTCTTCTAGCTGCATATCAGCTGTAATTTGTTGTAATTGTGTTTGCATTGTAGATTCGTCCTCTCAATTTTAATTAGCAGAAAAAATTAAAATTGTCTAAATCAACGAATAGAAAAAGCGCGACTAAAATTAGTCGCGCCAATTGTTTATACGAAGCGAACTGATTCTAATCTTGCCTTTTTTTGCATAACAAATAACACCCCCAATAGAGGTGGATTGTTCAACAAAATTAAGCTATAACGTTGATTTAGATTAGAATTCTACATTTAACAAAAAGTTCACCCTTTAATAAAATAATACTTCCACTATATAATAAGTTTAAAGTTCTATCAAGTATTTCGTAAATCAGAGATTAATAGTGTAATAATATGCTCGAAAATATATGGAATTGGTGATAAAAAAGAGGAGAAAACCGATTTCGTATTCTCCTTTTTTTCTGGAACACGTCTATAGTTGTTTTTAGAAGCGGAAGAGCAAAATCATTTATTCAATATAATTGAGAGTTAACGCCTAACTATGCTGATTTATAATTTTTGATAGTAGCTACTAATATCTCTACTAAATGTTCCATGTGCTGCCAAGTCGCTTCTGATGATCGACCAGGCAAGTTTTTATAGGTGATTAAGATACCATTTAAGGAAGCAAAAAAGAGCTGGACCGCGCTTTTTAGTTCTTTTTCAGGCAGGTGTTTGCTTAAAGCTTCACGAAAAATTGAAAATAAGTCATCAGTAATATCACGAAGTCCTTTTGAAACACTGCCATGCTGGTCGTTTTCCAACATAAAATAAGTCATCATTTGATATAAATTATCATGTCTATTCATATAGTCTACATATTTATTCGCGAGTACGGCCAATTGCTGATCATGTGTTTCGATTGTTTGCCGTAGCGCGTTTAATAATTTCGTACTTTCGATTTGAAAGGCGGTCATAAAAAGATGTTGTTGATCATCGAAATATTGATAGATGAGCCCTGGCGAAACATTGGCGTCTTTCGCAATAGCCCGCATACTTACTTCAGAAAATGGTTTTGAACTAAATAGTTGGATAGCAGCGTTAATAATATTTTGTCTATTCATATGTTTTTTCTGTTCACGCTTGGATAATGTTTGAACTTCTTTTTCTTCCATAATTCGTGGGCACCTTCTCATTTTTTCACTGTCATGTTATATAGATTCTATAAAAAACGGGGCAAATATACAATATGGAGCTTTTCAGATAATGATAGGCTTTTTGGATATCGCCATTAGAGGAGGATACGTGCAGGTTTTACTCGTCCTACATGCGAAAGAGGGAAGAAGCGCAAGCCATTGCACAGATTGAGGTAGATGCACAAGATGATTTGCAGGTAGACGCTTATAAAGACAGATGCGCTAAAAGCACGAGGTCACCTCTTACTTATAATAAAGTTTGATAAAAAATAATTTCTTCGGGTATGAAATCCGCGAGAGATTATTTTTGTTTTTCTGATTATTTTGGGAGGGAGATTGAATGGAAAGAAGTTTTGAACTGGCTTTGGGATGAATATAATGAATGGGCTCGTGATAAATTTGAGAAGTTTGCTATAAGGTTTATTTGAGAGAAGCTATTTTAAAAATGATGGGTAAAAGCTGTAACTGCTAATATATTAAGATTTTTCTACTCTTTTTTTATATGTTAATAGCTCTACTTTTAACATTCATCAGTATTGCAATTGTGTTTTTTATTTTATGCTAGAAATTGAATACTTTAAAAGGGGAACAAATAGAAAAGGAGGAAAAATAATGGCGAGTTTAATCCAAATGCATCGCTAACGCGTGCGCAATTGGCAAAAGTGATGGTACTTGCCTTCGGTCTGACACCAGGCGGGACAAGCATCTTTCAAGACGTACCGAAAACACATTGGAGCTATGCCTACATTGCCGCACTGGCAGACCAAGGGGTTGTACTGAGGGATAAAGGCAACTTTAAACCGGGTGAACCCGTGACACGTGCGCAGTTTGTCGCAATGATGTACCGAGCATTTAATCGGATAAAGTAGAACGTTTGCAAAATTCTAATATACTAATCAATGAGAAATTGATATTTCTAGTGAACAATAGAGCAGACGGAGTGGTGGGCAATGTCCCATAGTATTCGTCTTCTAAAATAATCAAACTTATTTACAATATAATATGAAAAAATAAACTCGCATTTTGAACAAACTATTTTCAAAATGCGAGTTTTACTTCTATTTATAATATCAACGTTTTTAGCATACTTATGATCAAACTTTTTTCAAAGCGCCATTACGTATTCTTGAAAATGACTCGCCATTCATTTTATGCTACACTCTTTTTACAAAGGATAAAGGGGGAGAAAGGGTGTATAAACTAGAGAAAAGTATTGAAATTGAACAGAATCGTGATGTGCAATGTGCACATGGTAAGGTGGCCGTTCAAGGAATCGGCATGAGTGTATTTAGCTTCTTTGTGGATGGCTTACTCATTGATACAGGTTCTAACTCGCTGTCGCAGGGGTTTCAATCATTTTTTAAAGACTTACCAATTGAGCAGGTAGCGCTGACCCATGCTCATGAGGATCATATAGGAAATGCAGCATGGATACAGCAACAGAAGGCTGTGCCAATCTATGTACATCGTGAGTCAGTAGGCATTTGTGCACAGGATGGGGAATATCCATTGTATCGCCAGGCATTGTGGGGGGAGCGTCCAGCGTTTGTTGCGCAGCCATTTGGTGACACATTGCAAACGAAGTCAGCTACATGGGATATTATCTCGACACCTGGACATACAACAGACCATCTATCGTTTTACAATCGTGCAACCGGTGCCATGTTTACAGGGGATTTATATATACAAACGAAAACGAAGGTTGTGCTGGATGAAGAAAACATCGTACATACCCTGGCGTCGTTAAAAAAACTATTACACTATGATTTTGAAACGATTTATTGCTGTCATGCAGGCTTTTTAGCGGATGGTCGCACGAAAATACAAGAAAAAATTGCGTACTTAGAAGAATTAGAAGGCGAGGTACGAAAGCTTTATGACCAAGGCCGTTCAGTGGATGAAATAACAAAAGCTATTTTCCGTCGCGATTATCCCATTACCAAAGCTTCAGGAGAGCAGTGGTCTTCAAAACATATTATCACTGCCTTCACCAAGCAATTTATGCAAGAGTCCTTACGCTAAGGGCTCTTTTTTTGCGTGGGTTTGGGCAGGGGTTGCGCAAGTAAGCTATGATTTCGCTTGGATGAAGCAGAGGACCGCACAGGGAGACAGAATCTGCCGCAGCTACTATGAATAATTCCACATTGGAGGCATAAAGGTTTCATTGCAATAATAAATATGATTGTGAAAAAATATGAAGAAATTGTGACGAAGTCAGTTGTAACAATGGATGCGCTTACATTAGTTTGTGAAATTCTTCTCATTTACTTGAGAAAAATACTATGTGAAAAGTTGAGCAGGCTAAAAAGCGCTATAAGTACATTTTCAGGAAAGGTTTCTGATGTATTAATTATGTTAAAATAATTGATTGTGAAAGTTATAACAAAATTAAAAAATGTATTTAACGATGTAAAATCGAGCATTTTCAAAGAAAAAATATAATTATCAGAATTTTTCGTTGACTATATTTTCACAAAGTATTATGATTCTGGAATATAAAGAAAACTCAAAGGGAAAAGGATGGGGTCGAATGGATATTATGAAAAAGGCATTGGATATGCATGCGCATTATAGTGGGAAATTAGAGGTTATTTCAAAGGTGCCGGTACAGGATTCATATGATCTCAGCCTAGCTTATTCACCAGGTGTAGCTGCTCCGTGCATCGAGATTGAAAAAAATCCATCGTTAGTCTATGACTATACGATGAAGGGGAATATGGTTGCGATTGTATCGGATGGTACAGCAGTACTTGGCTTAGGGGATATTGGACCGAAAGCTGCGTTACCTGTAATGGAAGGAAAGGCTATTTTATTAAAGCGTTTTGCCAATGTTGATGCTTTTCCAATTTGTTTAGATACGAAGAATACGGATGAAATCGTCAGCATTGTGAAGGCGCTTGCTCCAACATTTGGCGCAGTGAACCTCGAAGATATTTCAGCACCGCGTTGTTTTGAAATTGAAGACCGTTTGCGTCAGGAATGTGATATTCCTGTGTTTCACGATGATCAGCATGGAACGGCAATTGTAGTGGGTGCGGGAATGATTAACGCGAATCGTATCGTGAAAAAAGATGTGGAGACAATGAAGGTTGTTATTAATGGTGCGGGTGCAGCGGGCATTGCAATTTTACGAATTCTTGTGCAAATGGGCTATAAAAATGTATATATGTGTGATACAAAGGGCATTATTTATGAGGGCCGAACTGAGGGCATGAATCCGATAAAAGAGGCGGTTGCTCATTTAACAAATCCACAAAAATTACACGGTACGTTGGAGGATGCACTAGTAAATGCAGATGTCTTTATCGGCGTATCCGTTGCAAATTTACTGACAGAAGCGCACATTGCTTCGATGAATGAAAATCCAGTTGTCTTTGCACTAGCGAATCCAAATCCAGAAATTACGTATGACAATGCAAAGGCTTGGGGCGTACGTATTATGGGAACTGGGCGTTCAGACTATCCAAACCAAATCAATAATGTCCTTGCTTTCCCAGGCATTTTCCGTGGGGCATTGGATGTACGTGCTACAGATATCAATGAAACGATGAAGCTAGCGGCAGTGGAAGCCATTGCTTCACTTGTAAGCGATGAAGAATTGAACGAAGAATATATCGTACCGAAATCACTAGATGACAGAGTTGTAGAAATTGTTTCGCGTGCTGTTAGTGGTGCAGCTGTTGAATCGGGCGTATCAGAGTTATTCCAGCAAACGACAGTCCTTACAGTATAAACGAGATTTAGTTAATAGAGAGGCCATCAAAGCAAGTGGATGGACTCTCTTATTTTTTTGCAGATTCATCATTATGGCTATGTTTATTTTGTTTTACACAGTGAAAAACTCGAAAAATGTTGTTTTTTGTCTAATCGTATAATAAAATGGAAATGAGTATAATGTAATAATTTCCAATTAATTTTCATAGAAAAAATAATCATTTTGTTAAAAAGGAAGGTGATATTTTAGTAAAAAAAGACTTTTGTTTATTTCGTCTAAATAAGAAAAAAGGTTTATCGTCCGCAAAAAAATATATATAAAAGGTGTGACTAGTGAATTTGAAAGCAATTATAAAATTTCGTTCCATTAAAACAAAACTTATCGTTTTCTCATTAATCCTGTTAATTATTCCTTTAGTGACTTTAGGCTCTTTAAGCTATCAACAAAGTAAGTCGAGTTTAGAGGACGTAGGAAAAGAAAATTTAAAAAACAGCGTAGAAATGACGATTGAAATGATTAAATTTTTAAACAAAGATGTCGAGGCAGGAACGCTTCCATTGGCAGAAGCACAAGAGAAAGTAAAAGTAGCTATACTAGGTGAAAAAACGGCTGATGGTAAAAGACCACTCAATAAAAATATTAAGCTAGGTGACAACGGTTATATTTTTGTTGTCAATCAAGAGGGCGTTTCAGTCGCCAATCCAAGTATAGAAGGGTCAAATGTGTGGGATGAAGTTGACAGTAATGGTGTGAAGTTTATTCAAGAAATGATAAAAGTAGGAAATAATGACGGCGGTTTTGTCTCTTATGAATGGCCATTACCTAATACAGATACGGTAGAAGAAAAGAGTGTATATGCAAAAACGGATCCCTATTGGGGTTGGACGATCGGGGCAAGTACATATACTGTAGAGTTCGAAAAACCAGCGGACAAGATATTAAATTTCACATTAATCGTCATTGGTATTGCGTTTGTTTTAGGGATTGTAGTTATTTGGAAGTATGCAAGTAGTATGACTAAGCCAATTAATAAAGTAGCGGAGGCGATGGTTCTTTTCGCAGACGGTGACTTAACTCATGAAAACATTGAAATCAAATCAGATGATGAAATTGGCAAATTGGCTAGTGCAATGAATCAAATGCAGAACAAACTTAAAGATATGATTTACAAGATTTCACAAGCTTCAGATTTAATTACTCGTTCAAGTGATGAGCTAACTCAGTCGGCGAATGAAGTAAAAATGGGGACGGAGCAAGTGGCAATGACGATGCATGATTTAGCTACTGGTGCAGAAGGGCAAGCCCATCATTCGAGTGAATTAACTTCTTTAATGGATAGCTTTACTTCAGATTTACATAAAACAAATAAATATGGTGAGGATATTCACCATTCATCCGTTGAGGTGTTGAATCTTACGAATGATGGTAGCCATTTAATGGCGTCCTCTAATGAACAAATGTCGAAAATCGATGACATTGTCCAAAGTGCCGTGGTAAAAGTGAAAAATTTAGACGCTCAATCTCAAGAAATTTCGAAATTAGTCATTGTTATTAAAGATATAGCAAATCAAACTAATTTATTGGCCTTAAATGCGGCTATTGAGGCAGCAAGAGCTGGTGAGCATGGAAAAGGCTTTGCGGTTGTTGCAGATGAAGTCAGAAAACTTGCTGAACAAGTAGCCTTTTCGGTAAATGATATTACAGGCATTGTGACGAATATCCAAGATGATTTTGATGTCGTTACAGGCTCTTTAGAAGATGGCTATAAAGAGGTAAAACAAGGAACAGATCAAATTAAAGCAACGAGTGAAACCTTTAATACCATTAGCCATTCCATCACGGATGTCGTGGAAAGCGTTAAATTGATTGCCACGAATTTATCGATTGTGGCTGAAGATGGTCAAAAAATGAATAGTTCCATTCAGGAAATTGCCGCAGTCGCAGAAGAATCGGCAGCGGGAATTGAACAAACGACAGCTACGACCGAGCAGGCAAGTACTTCAATGGAAGAGATGGCTGGAAAATCAGCGCAACTAGCTGATTTAGCACTGAAGCTGAAAGAGCTGATTGCCCAATTTAAACTGTAGATACGTTTGAATAATTTACAAAAGTCAATATAAAAAACAGTCTGCTAGGATACCGCCTAGCAGACTGTTTTTGGCTATAAAGGTAAAAATCCGAGAGTAAACTCCTGCGAATCATATTTGCGACGCAAGAGCAAGAGACGCAGCGGGAGTGAAACCTTGCCCGCGAAAAGCGTTGCGAATTTTATGGTTTGAAGGACTTTTTAGATAGTCCCATCTCTTTACATCATCCCGACACCAATCAGGCCAATAAAGAGAACTACAATAAGGACAAAGAAGATAATGAATAAAATAAAAGAAGGAATAAAGACTGTAAAGAAAGCCTTCCAGTTTGAAATTTCGTGTGCTTCCGCTACAACGCCGACAGTGATAACAAAGGACCAAATACCAGCAACTATAGTTGCTAACGTTGTTGGCCAAAAAATCCAAGGTGCTGATCCTGCTAAGTTAGCGTCCATTAAAGTTTCAGGAGAAGTAAAGAGCCAAATTAAATAAAAAGGAATCAGGACGATCATCGGTATGGCGCTTAAGCTAAGTCCTTTAAATAATGCAGAGAAGGTCGCCGTCCCTTTAAATAGTTTACCGAATAGCCAAGTGATAAAAGCGGAGAAGGCTGTACCAATAATTCCGGCAATCGGTGCTATAATCACACAAAATAGCGCGATAAGCCAAGGGGATAATTCAGGCATAAAATTACTATCAATAAGTCCAGAAAGCAATGAACCAATGTAACCAATAGACAATACAAGAATCGCAAAGCCAATGGATTTAACATCAATCATGTAACGAGCTGTTTGTTTTGGATGCATCCATACATTCAAAAACGGATTGACTGTTGGCCTTTCTTGTGTTGTATCATTATAGTTTTCCATCAAACTACCTCCAAATATAATAGAATAAATACATGTTGCGTATAGTTAATATACGACTGGTGTGACGAAAAGTTTCATAAAAAAGTAAAGAAGATGAATTTAGACTTCTGTCAGGCATCTTCGTCTGCGCTACGTCTAATGTTAAACAAAAAAAAGAGCCGCAAAATAGCGGCTCCATTTTAGCTTTTTATTCAGCTAGCATAATTTTTTCAAGTTCTAATGGTTCGATGTATTGTTCGCCTTTGTAAGCACGCATATTGCCCCCTGAAATTTCATCAATCAATAAAATTTCATTTGTTTGTGCGTCGCGACCAAATTCTAATTTAATATCATAAAGTGTTAAGCCTTTTTTCGCAAGCTCTGCGCCAACGAATTTTGAAATTTCAATCGTACGTTGCTTTAAGATTGCATATTCTTCGTGTGTTAACAGGTTTAACATCGCTAAAGCATCTTCAGAAATAGGAGGATCTAGGCGATCGTCATCTTTGATTGTTACTTCTACGAAAGAATCTAAATCTTGTCCTTCTTGTACGTAAGCACCATAGCGGCGTAAGAAAGAGCCTACAGCTTTAAAGCGGCAAATGACTTCTAAACCTTTACCGAAAACCGTTGCAGGTTTTACAGTCATTGTAGCATCATCGAAGTTTGCATCTACGTAGTGAGTAGGGACACCTTGTTCGTTTAGTTTTGAGTAGAAATAAGAAGTTAAGCGAAGTCCAGCAAGACCAGCACCGTCAATTGTTAAACCGACAGTATTTGCACCTGGATCGAATACGCCGTTTTCACCAGTTACATCATCTTTAAATTTTAATAAGTAATGACCATCTTCTAGTTTGAACACATTTTTCGTTTTACCTGTATACAATAATTCCACAAAAAACCCTCCAATATTTCATAGTACCTTATGATTATAACACGAATGTTTTAAATGTTTAATATAAAAAATGTTCGTTTTAAACAATAATTTTTGTATTTTTTCACTTGTTATCCACTAAAAAATAAGATGATAACGAATAATCGTTATCATCATAAGGGGAATTAAGAAAATTTAAACTTTTTGCAGTAGGAGTGTGCTACCGCTATAGGGATCAATAAAAGATTGTTATTAATATACGCCTTCAGATAGCATACCATCTGCAACTTTTACGAAGCCTGCGATATTTGCGCCAACAACAAGGTTACCAGGGTAGCCGTATTTATCAGCAGCTGCTTTACTATCTGCATAAATGTCTTTCATAATTTGGTGTAGTTTAGCATCTACTTCTTCAAATGACCAAAATACACGGCTTGAATCTTGCGCCATTTCAAGAGCAGATACAGCTACGCCACCAGCATTTGCTGCTTTAGCAGGACCGAATAATACGCCAGCATTTAAGAATTCATTAATTGCTTCAAGGTCAGATGGCATGTTTGCTCCTTCACCAATTGCTTTCACACCATTTGAGATTAATGTACGAGCAGCGTCGCCATTGATTTCGTTTTGTGTAGCACATGGTAGAGCGATATCACATGGAATTGACCAGATACCCGTACAACCTTCAGTAAATGTAGCATTTGGACGATAGTTTAAGTATGTTGAGATACGATCACCTTTTACTTCTTTGATTTCCTTAATCGCATCAAGGTCTAAACCGTCTGGATCATAGACATAGCCTGAAGAGTCAGAGCAAGCTACTACTTTTGCCCCGTATGCCTGCGCTTTTTCGATTGCGTAAGTTGATACGTTACCTGAACCTGAAACGACAACTGTTTTGCCCTCGAATGAATCATTTGCATCTTGTAGCATTTCTTTTACAAAATAAACTGTACCGTAACCAGTAGCCTCTTTACGAGCTAAAGATCCGCCATAACCAGGAGTTTTACCAGTTAATACACCTGATTCGCTTGCTTTTGTTAAACGTTTGTATTGCCCCCATAAATAGCCAACTTCACGAGCGCCTACACCAATATCACCAGCAGGAACATCGACATCTGGACCGATATGACGGTATAATTCAGTCATGAATGCTTGACAGAAGCGCATGATTTCCGAGTCTGATTTTCCTTTAGGATTGAAGTTAGAGCCACCTTTACCACCACCGATTGGTTGGCCAGTTAAAGCATTTTTAAAGATTTGTTCAAAACCTAAGAATTTGATGATTGATTCATTTACGGAAGGGTGGAAGCGAAGACCGCCTTTGTATGGGCCCATTACATTGCTATACTGCACACGATAACCTCGGTTTACTTGAACTTGGTTATTATCATCTTGCCAAGCTACGCGGAATGAGATGATGCGATCTGGTTCCACGATACGTGATAAGATATTTGCTTTAATATATTCAGGGTGTTGTGCAAATACAGGCACTAATGAGATGAAAATCTCTTCAGCTGCTTGTAAGAACTCCGCTTGATGACAATTTTGTTGTTTCAGTTGTTCGAATACGCCATCTACGTATTCTTTCGCTAATTGATCGTTGCTTACAGTTGTTGTTGTCATAGTGAAAACCTCCAAATGTTTGATAGGGGTATCGTATATCTATTTTTCGCACTATTCAATAAAATACTTTTTCCAATGACGTTAAGTTTGTGAAAAAATGAGCAAGCAGGGTGTGGAATTAATTATATTAGAATAATAAGCGAATGATTGATTCATCTAATTATGAGAAGGGAATGATGCCTTATTGTGAAGTTATTAATTGACGCTGACGCCTGTCCAGTCGTGGATTTAGCGCTTTCTATATCATCTGAGTATGAGATTGAAACTATCTTGTTTTGCGATACATCACACCGTATTGAACGTGATAACGTAATAACAATTATGGTGCCCAAGGGTCCTGATTCGGTTGATTTCACGCTAGTGAATGCGCTTTCAAAACACGATATTGTCATTACACAGGATTATGGTCTAGCAGCCATGGTTTTGGCGAGAGGGGGATATCCAATCGATCAAAATGGACGTGAAATGTCAGATGAAAATATCGAACGTTTGCTCGATATGCGCCATGTTGGACAGAAAATCAGGCGTGCAGGTGGACGAACCAAGGGACCTAAAAAACGAACGCAAGAAAACAATATTTCGTTCGAATTGAAATTTCGACAAATTTGTGAACGAGCAATTTCAGCAAAGAAAATGGAGGAATCTACAGATGGAAAATGAGCTTAAACACGAACTATTTAATCAACATCCGTTACTAAAAGGCATGGCAAATGAAGATACTGTCTTTTGGGAAAATACAAAATGGATAAAAACGGCGAAAACAGAGCTCTTTTCGATGAAGGAAGTAGAGGATGCGGAAGAAACGCTTAAACGCTTTTCTTCCTATTTAATAGTAGCATTTCCTGAGCTTACGAAGAGTAAGGGGTTTATTGAATCATCTATTCGAGAGATACCAGCTATGAAAGAGGCACTTGAAAAACAATATCACCTATCGATACCAGGTCGATTCCTATTGAAATGTGATTTTGCTTTACCGATTTCAGGCTCTATTAAAGCACGTGGCGGTATTTATGAAGTGCTAAAACATGCGGAGCGACTAGCAATTGCCAATGGAAAACTAAAAATAGAGGATGATTATACCGTTTTAGCAACGGAAGAACTACGAGCATTCTTCCAACAGTATACGATTGCAGTAGGTTCTACCGGTAATCTAGGGTTAAGTATCGGCATTATGGGCAAAAAACTCGGCTTTAATGTCGTTGTACATATGTCCAGTGATGCAAAAGAGTGGAAAAAGGCATTGTTGCGCGAGAAAGGTGCAACCGTTATTGAATATCAAGCGGATTATAGTGTAGCTGTAGAACAAGGTCGTCAGGAAGCTGAACAAGATCCCTTATGTCATTTTATAGATGATGAGAACTCTAAAGACTTATTTGCCGGATATGCGGTGGCAGCAAAGCGTTTAAAAGTTCAATGTGAAAAGACGAACATTATAGTGGATGAAACCCATCCATTGTTCGTGTATTTGCCATGTGGTGTTGGTGGTGGACCAGGTGGGGTAGCGTACGGTTTACGTGAAATTTTCGGAGAACACGTCCATATTTTCTTTGCTGAACCGGTGGCATCTCCTTGCATGACCATCGGGCTAATGACAGGTTTACATGACGCCATTAGTGTAGAGGATATCGGTCTGGACAATAAAACAGAAGCGGATGGCTTGGCTGTTGGCCGTGCCTCCAAATTTGTCGGTAAGGTAATGGAAACGTATATTAATGGCTGTTACACAGTGAAGGATGAAGAATTATTTACATCACTGGGCTTGATGATGGAGTCAGAGGGATTATTTTTAGAGCCATCTGCCCATGCGGGAATGTTTGGTCCCATTCAATTGCTGAAAAATGGGCAAGCCTATTTAGAGAAGCATGCATTAACAGAGAAAATGGCACAGGCGACGCATCTTGTTTGGGCAACTGGCGGTAGTATGGTACCTCAGGAGATGCGTGAGGAGTATTTGAAAAAGGCAATGAGCAATAAGTAAGGATCAATGAGATAGTCGGCAATATCAACTGAATCTGATAGGATTTCATAAAGACTTTATGGTGACAATCGGCAAATTTATTCTATATCTAGGGGCAGGTTTCTTAATTTGCTTCACAGACGACATCATGAGCATAAGTAAGTGCGATTTTGGGGTTTATCAAAAAAGTCTAATTTATGTAGTTTAAACTCCAAAATGAGATTCAGAAAAAAACAGGTGCTAGCCAGTTCTCGAATTAAGTAGGGGACTGGTTATATAGATTAATTTTAATTCTTTCTTTGATTTTATGGTTGATATTTTATTCCAACTTATGGGATGATTTAATATTCAATATGGAAAGACGATATAATTATTGGTTAACATTCCAAATAGTAGGTGATGGGTGATGAAAAAATTTAGTTTTAAAGTAAAAAAAGAAATAAGAGGTATAGAGGCAGATTTCTGTATTAATCAAGATGTTATTAGCACTTTTAATGAGATTTCTGGAGACAATCAAATAAAGTGCACGTCTTTATTGTTTAAAAGTGAAGAAGGTAAAACTAGTATAATTATTGAATTTGAATGTTCTTATAAAGAAGACGAATTCCTTCTAAGTAGTATTAATAAAGCATATTTTTTCTCAGAGAGAAATTTATTTGAAACAGTGCTTATGGCAGCAGGGAAAAAATATAGAAGAACTGTTTATATTGTTGACTTACATAAAGAAGCAGAAGTTATTAATATTTCTAATTTATCGGATGTTAGTGAATTGGAATTTAAAAAAATCCAACATATTGTAAATGGAGCTTTTAGGAAAGGTTTGTCTCTAGTTCCAGTACCTCTCAATTTGGGGAATATAGACATTGAAGAAATGTTAAATGCATCTATAATGCTAACAAATATAGAGAATTCGGAAAAAAAGGGATTAATTCAATATGCATTATTTTACATAAATATAATGGAAAGTCAGTTTGATCAGTCTGGGTTAGGTAGATTTGATTATATTCAAAGATTTAGATTAGTTTGGAGTGCCTTTAATTCTATATATCAAATGTATCCTACTGGAAATGGTGATAAAAGGGATGTGGAAAATTATTCAAAAAAACCTCATGTAGTGGAGTTTTTCAAAAATAATTTTAATGAATTATTGGAGGATTTAACTGTCTTATCAAAAGCTGAATTAAAAGATAAAAAAAATAATAATATTTCAAATCTACTGAAAAATTCTCTTTTAACCAAAGATTACGAGGGTATTTCTTTAAATACTCTTTTATGTATTTATGTTATAAGAAATACAGCATTACATGGAAATATAGAACAGAATGATGAATTAAGCTTAAGTAGAAAAGCTTTTAGTATCATAACACCGATTGTTACTTCTTCTATACTAGAAGAAATTAAAATACTTTAATTTGAGATGTTTTAATAAAAATCTCATCTAGATATATTACGGAAAATCGTATCATGTGTAAGTGAAGTTTTCTTAAAGGGGATGTTTATAGGAAACTTCCTCCTTAAAAGAAAATGTAGCAACGATTATTTTACAACGTTGCTGCATTTTCTTTTCAACTATTTTTGTTAAAATTGTGTATTTTTGGTTTGTGTAGTTATTTGTATGGGAGGTTTGTTTCTTCACCTGGAGAACTAGTACAACCTGCCAATAGTAAAATAAAAATTATAACTACGAACATGTTAATTAAATGTTTCATATTTCCCCCTATTTGTTTAGGTTATTAAATTAGAGTCTTCTTCAACTAAACTGCTTCGTTAGTACGATCAAACATTTAATCTTATTGCATTAAGCTGTTTTCTCAATGATTGGTGCTTTTACAGTCTTGTGATAGAAAATAGCGATCATACTACAAAAAAATGTGGGATCATTACTGTTTAGATTTGAGTATTTCGTGAATCGACTATTCAACGAAAATCTCCGTTAGTTGAACAATCATGAAAGTTTCATATCACTGAATTAAGACATTCCCTACATATTGAGCAGATCCTCTTGCACTAATAAATTCAACTATTAAAACATATCTCCCTTTGCTAGTGGGGAATTGAAATTCACTAAAATCATTCATTTCGAGTTTGGTGCGTTGTTTATCTTTCAGAAGGGCAACGATTATTTGGGTTTCGGGATCTGTCCAAATATCTCCACCATTTTCTTCGTTTTCTTCAAAAGCTACAGTAGCTTTATCATTCGCAAAAATCTTTATTTCATTTTGTGATAATCCGAATTTCTGGATATCATCGATTGTTTGATGGACATCTTCACTCGATGCACCCCAATTGATATTTGCTTCGTTTAATTGCACAGATGGTGTAAAGCTTTCAACATGTAAATGAGCAGTTGGCACACCAACATCATAATCTTCTCCTAAGCATCCTGTCAGGATAAAGACTAAGAACATCCCTGTAAATACTTTCATTTCACACCCCACTTTTCAGTTCCATCAGTCCATCATTAAAGATTATTTATATACTTTCTTTAGTATAGTGCAAAAAAACGAATGCAGTGCATAATTCGCAATGCTAAATGACACATTACATATAGGGAGGTGGAAGAATATTGTCTAGAATAATTGGTGTTGAGCAATCATTATCAAATGTTGAAGAAGCATTAAAAGCACAAGGATACGAAGTGCTACAGCTTCGTCATGAAGAGGATGCAAAAAATTGTGATGCCTGCGTAATCACAGGACAAGACAAAAATGTAATGGGCATTAGCGATCCTGTAATGGCAGGACCTGTCATTGATGCGAATGGTCTTTCGGCTGAAGAAGTTATTCAGCGTGTAGAGAAATTTTTTAACTAAATGATGAACAAGATGCTATCTGCAAAGTCTTTTTGACTTCAAGGGTAGCATTTTTTGATTTGAGGGCATATTACTAAACCTGTGGGCTATAATTATTTATGTCCCTATTTCAATCCTAGGACAAAATTTCACAAATAAGAGAAAATAGATTATACTGGACTAACAAACGTATTAAAAGGGGGAATTTCCTATGACCGAGAATCAACAATCCGAAGCACCAAAAAAGAAGATTAGCCTGCAAGAAGCAGTAAAGAAACAGCTTGAAAACAAAAAGAACCAGTCTTCTGCTAATAAAGGCAAACAGAATGCCGACCTTTCAACAAAAAAGATGAAAAGCCAGCAAGCGAAAAAAACAAGCAATACTCGTAGAAAAATGGGTGTTTAACGAATGGAAAAATCGGGCATCCATCCCCGTGCTTTTAGTTAGCTAACAGATGGTCAGGAAATGCACTCTAAATACAAGAAGTGAAAAAGCATTCATAGGGCAGGGGGACAGTCCCCAGTCTACGAATGCTTTTTTCATTATTTACTTGTTTTCAATACATTAATTGTGTCACGAACCTGCGTCGACAAAACAAAAAGTTCAACCAAAAAAGCGTTAATCCCTAATTGTGACGAAGCAAGATTAAGGGTATCCTCCGTTAATTTCGTTGCGCTGCTAAAAATACTTCTTGGGCTGCGCGCACGCCCGCACCTGGCTCAAAGCTGTAAGAAAAGTCTTGCAACGCAGCTTCCATTAAAGAAATAGCCTGTAAAACATCGCTAGGGAAGCAATAGCCCATATGGCCGAATCTGAAAATTTGACCTTGTAAATGACCAAGTCCGCCAGCAAAATCTAAATGATATTGTTGTTTTAGATGCGTCAAGAAATCACCTAGTGCAATTCCTTCTGGCGCCATGATGGCAGTAATCGTTGGTGATGCATATTCGTCAGCCGTTAAAAGTTCGAGATGAAGAGCATTCATCGCACTGCGCACCATATCTTTCATCAGCGCATGACGTGCAACGGTTTTGGCAAATCCTCCTTCTGCCTCAATGAGTTTGCAAACCTCATGTAGTCCATAAATGAGCGTGATAGCAGGGGTATTCGGTGTCATGCCTTTTTCTGCCCAACTACGATAGCTTGCTAAATTTAAGTAATAAGAAGGGGCTTTATTTTCTTCAATCACTTGCCATGCTCTATCGCTCACACTAATAAGAGAAAGACCAGGCGGTAGCATCATCGCTTTTTGTGAACCGGTAACGAGAATATCAACGCCCCATGCATCCATTTCAGCGGGTGCTCCGCCAATGCAACTAACGCCGTCTACAATCAATAGCGCATCGCTTTCTTCACGTACAACCTGTGCCAATTCAGCAATGGGGTTTAAAATACCCGTTGACGTTTCATTGTACGTGACAAAAACAGCTTTAATATTTTGTAATGGCTGTAAAAATTGTCGTAACTCCTCAGCCGCACACGCTTGACCCCATTGTTTTTCAAGCTTATGTACGTTAAAGTCATATTTTTCACAAATCGAAACGAAGTAGTCGCCGAAAGCCCCAACAGTAATAACAACAACATCTTCTCCAGCAGAAACGGTATTGACTGCCGCAGCTTCTAATGCGGCTGTACCGCCTGAAGGCAGTAGTAAAATTTCTTGCTTTGTCCCAAAAATCGGCTTAACAAGTTCAATTGTTTCGCGGTAAAGCTCGACAAATTCATTGCTTCGATGGCTAAAGATATCCCGATTCATGGCAAGTTGAACTTTTTTTGGAATAGGCGTTGGCCCTGGATGTCTTAAAATATTTTCATACATAATTACGGATCCCCTTTGCAAATGAAATTCAAAATTTTCTAACTATAATATAACATATTCATAGCTATTGCTACCTGTTTTTTCTAAAAATGTCTCATCACCATAACGTGGGGGTGATTTCCGTTCCGATTGGGCGCTTTGCCGCTGACGCTTCGCTTTCGCGCAGAGCAAAGCTTCCTGGGGGCATCCGATGAGCCGCTTGGGGCAATAGGATGTTGGTCACGAAGGCGTTATCACAGGACGTGATGCTTTTAGCCTTCGTTCCTCTACTGGCTCGCTCCTGGGTCTCATCTGTGGCGCTAATCCCTAAGGGGTCGCCCAGTCTCCACTTCAATCAACATATATAAATGGCATATGTTTAACAAATGCCAGATGTAGTAGGAATGGATGTGGTAATATTTAGTTAGTAGGGGGTTGGTTGTGATGAAATCGAAAGTGAATATGCCATTTATTTATTTTTTAATGGAGCCAAAAATTGTTTTTGTTTATAAAATTGATAAACAAAAATATTTGAACATATCGGATTTAAGTGAGGGTGAATGGGCAGCGTTTGCGTTAAATCATGGCGATGAATGGGCATCGTTTCATCATGAAAAAAGCGAACCTCTTGAAGGGCAATCCTACTGGTTTGCTCAAAAGGATCAGGTCAAAATAATAGAAGAAATAAATACACAAATACAACATTATCGCCATTCTACATACCATGAAGCAGCAGGCGCTCGTATGCATGCGGTTCATATCGTTTCCTCCGAATCTGCAGCAGGCTCTATTCGAGTAGCACTGGAACCGCCCAAACAGGTCATTGGGTTTCCCGACGTTTTTTCTATCGGGCCTTTGTGGAAACTAACGGAAAAAATAGGTCAAGCATTTCGCCATGAATGGCTGTATGAAAATATTAACTACGAGCTAGATGATGATGACTATCAAGTTAAATTTACCAATACATTGCGTGAAATAGAAGATATCCCTCAACAGCTGCCAATCTATATTTGGTATGGTGATAATGCGGATGAGCAAATTGGGCTTCGTTTTTTCCTCTATTATTTACGCGATAAAACAAATGAAATTTTTCTTATTAACACCACTGCGTGCAATGCAAGTGATGGAACGCTTGACAATCAACATTTCCCTCATACAAGTCAAATGAATTCGACGTACCTAAGACGACTATTTGAAAAAAGCACAGAAAGGAAACCATTAACCGATCGAGAACGTCTCGTACTACAAAGAGATTGGGAAACATTGTCACAGAAGAAAGATGTCCTGCGTTTGTGGATGAATGAAAACATAACAAGCGTTCCAGAAAATCATTTTGATTCAGTCATTCTTTCGACAATAGAACAGTTGCATAGTGAGCAAGTAACCAAAGATTTTATGCCGACGGGCGAGGTCATTGGCGAACTTTTTACACAAATGAACGGGGTTGCTAATGTATTCTTTTTAGAATATAGAATTAGGCATTTAATCTATAGTGGCGTGCTTGCATTAAAAGGAATACCCAAGTCCATGAGGCATTATCAAATTCAACTACGCGTTTAAAGGAGACATTGATGAAAAAAATAGTAAAAATATCAATTATTATTTTGAGTCTTATCATAGTTGGAATTGCGATACTTGTATTTTCTTTTGTTCAAGGTATGAAGCCAGATAAAGAAAAACAAGAAACGATAAAAATACAAGCAGAGGCATATTTAGAAGAAAAATTTAATGATAACTTCGAATTGTATGACACATTGTATGATAATATGGGGAACTTTGAATTTGAATACGCAGCCAAGGTTCGGGATAAGAAAAATAACACACAATTCTTAGTTTATTATGATGATGGAACAAAACAAATGGTGGACACTTACATCGCTGATAAATGGGCAGACGATGTAGAAAAAGAGATCACGTCATATGTTCATGAACATTTTGGAGCATCAACAGATGTCAACGTTTATTATGATGATAAAATTGGGAGAGATTTAGCAATCGACCCTACTAATCCTAAATCTTATAAAGCATTTAACGTTGCACCAACTATCCGTATGACTATTCCTCGAAAAAAGAGAGACGAAGATGAAAAACACTTTAATGAGTTCATATCATTTCTAAAAAGTGAAGATAAACTTCAGCAAGGATTTGTGATTGTAGGATATGTTGCTGAAAATGGTGAAATATTAGAGGATAATGAGTGGAGTAAAAAATTTTAATTTTTATTTTGAAAGCAACAAGTCCATCGTTACTTTTCCTCATGGCTACTAATAAGTGAAGGTTATTTCTATTTATGTGTTATCGGTGGAAATGGATTGAAGCCATGCAGGCAATAGACAACTTATTCCACGAACATCAAAGCTGGGCAGTAAATGAAGCATTAAGACAAGTAAAATAATTCAGCTGATATTTCTAAAAAATGAAAAGTCCCCTTTCAGTCTGCTTAGACGAAAGAGGATTTTTTGTATGCACTGGATGTGTGCAAGTAATTATGCATTGAACGGACGATTCATACGCATTAAGCCGTAAATCGCAAAGAATAATCCACCTGTGATAAACGTCAAAATGATGTAAAGAACAGCTTTGCCCGTTTCACCTGTCCAACGATACAGTAAACGATACGAGTAATAAAGAACAAAACCAGCCATTACGATTGAAGCGATAATCCCGATTACTGGGATAAATGATACAATCAATAACCCGAAATAAATCAGTGTATACTTTTTTGCAATGGCACGAATAGTTGTGTCATCATCACTATTTGCAGTTAATAAGAACAGACTATATATATTCACTAACGGAATCCAAGCAATATAAGCAACATCGCTAAAGCCATTTGTTTTAGACGTCATATAAAAAATCAGTGCACTTACGAAATAACCAATAATAGCTAAGATAATACCCACTAAAATGGCAATAATCAGCAAACCACCAAAGACTGCATCATAATCACTATAATAAGAATCATAACTCATCAAAAAACCTCCTTCTCTTGAAAAATGCCTTCTAATCATAACAAATACTAGAATATTAAAGCTATGTCATTTATTATGTAATTTTTAGCGGAATTTCCAGATGTACACTAGAAATCTTTAGAGCATACTAGACTATCTTATGAACAAATCCATTAGCTAATGAGTCAAAAATTTGATAAAAAAGACTCTTCACTATAACTTGTGGTTGACTTCCGCTCTGCCAGTGTCTTTCCTGGGGCGCCCGATGAGCCGCTTGGGGCAATAGGATGTTGGTCACGAAGGCGTCATCACAGGACGTGATGCTTTTCAGCCTTCGTTCCTCTATGTTGCCTCGTTCCAGGGTCTCATCTTGGCTCCGCTCCAGCCAACTTATACGATATTTTAAAATGGCAACCACATCTTTTGGTGATGAACCATAAAAAATACAATTATGTTAGAAAATGTTGGTATACTTATCTAAAAGAAATATCGACACAGGATATGCCAGCTGACAAAACAATAGTACGAATATTGATGTTAATAGAAATTATTGTGGATGGTTTTAAGTACTTGTAGCCATCTAGGAGAATCTTGGCGGAAATGTCGCAATTAAGGGGTGAGGGTTTGATTTTAATCGGGTTATTATTAGTATGTATAATGGTAGTGGGAACAGAAGGCGTTTATGTATAAATATTTTATATAAACGCCTTCTTTACATAGTAGAACATACTTTGGGTGGAACAAAGGATACCAAAAATAAAGGTCATGCTAGTATTTATAGTTAGGCTATTATATACAAAAGGAATGTGATTACTTTGACAAAATGGTGGATGGTTAGAGCAGGGGATAATAATGAATTAATTCCAGTATGGAAACAACAAGGAATTGTATCAATTGGGTGGCCTCAATTAGGTAATCCGCAAAAATATGCTTCCAAAGAGCTGCTAAGTGCTAAAGCGAATACTGTTTACGAGGAAGAGAAGCCACAGTCTAGAAGTAGTTGGGTAAATCAGGTTTGGCGTTTTAGTCATGAAATACAAGTTGGTGATAGAGTCCTTTCTTATTCTAAGGAAAAGCGCGAGTATATTATCGGCACAGTTACACAACCACATTTTTATGATGAAACAATTGGCAATCCCAATTATCCAAATACACTCAAAGTAAATTGGGAAACATCAACCGTAGATCGCGATTTATTACCACAAGCTGCTAAAAACAGCTTAGGTTCAGTGTTAACTGTCTTCCGTGTAGATCAATGGGGTGGGGAACTTGAACAATTATTAAAAAATCCAACAACTCAAGCGCCACAGCCAGTTGATACAGATGACGAAGTAATTGAGGATCTAATAAGCAAAGCGTTTGTTATGATTGAAGATAAAGTTGATAAGCTAGATCCTTGGCAAATGCAAGATTTAGTAGGGGCGCTGTTACAAGCCATGAAATACAACGTGCGTATAAGTCCTAAAGGGCCAGATGGGGGTATAGATATCCTAGCTTATAAAGATGCTTTTGGATTTGAAAAACCAATTATCAAGGTACAGGTGAAACATAGAAAATCCTCTGCGTCAGCACCAGAAGTGCAACAATTGCTTGGAGCCAATCCATTAGAAGCGCATTGCTTATTTGTCTCTACAGGTGGCTTTACTTCACATGCAGAAGCGGTGGCAAAGCATAATTCAGTCAAATTAGTTGATTTAGAACAATTGGTACAACTAATCGTTCAATGGTATGAAGATATGCCAAACGATGCAAGAGCATTGCTACCATTACAGAAAATGTATGTACCTGAATAATTTATAAATTGAGTAGGTTATTAGTCAAAACTGGAATTCAAAGATAGTAGGCGAAGGGGTACCCTTACACATTCATAAGACTTAGGTTAATGAACAAAGGAGCCGAGCTAGGCTCTTTTGTTTTTGGAAAAACTAATTAAGTACTATACATATAGATTCGTTTTTTACTATCATTCAAATATTCAAATTTTAATCATTTAATAAAACACATGCCATAAATAAAAAAGTCGCGTAGGATTGCCAGTTCTTCCATGGAGATGATCGTTTCATAATCTCATCTTTCGAGGTTCTCTGTCCATCTATTTGTTGTACCCATTAGTTTTCATGAAACTGTTCCTTCTTTAAAAGATAGTCCTGTTGTAGACTCTTTATATCTGATAAAGAATCCATAAGGAGATGAGATGAATATGAAAACTGATATTCGAATGTTTAATAGAGCATGTACAGATGAAAGACAAATCAATGAATTTTTATTAGAAGCACAAACAGCTTTTCTTGGGTTAGTGGATAATGACATACCCTATGTCATTCCATTAAATTTTGTATTAAAAGATGGAAGCTTTTATTTCCATGGTGCAAATGAAGGAAGAAAAATAGACATTATGAATGTTAATGCAAATGCATGTATAACAATAAGCGGAAATTATGGCACAATGGTCAATCCAACTCCTGCTAATACAGATACTGCTTATATGAGTGTGATCGTGAATGGAAAAATAGAAATTGTCACTGACTTAGACGAAGCAACTGCTGCCATGCAAAGTATGCTTGATAAGTATGTACCAGATTATTTTAAAGCCCCTTTATCGAAAACACATATCGACAAATATCAATCATCTTTAGGGAGTAAAACAGTGGTATTTAAAATTAAACCTATAAATATGACCGCCAAAGGAAATAAGTTAAATGAACAAATGAAGTTTTATCCAGGGAGATCAGTTAGACAGGATTTTAAGTAAAAACGTAGATTTACATCAACTATCAATCAGTGGGGATGAAGAAAATCCCACTAATTGAAATTTCACTTTATAGTAATATTAGAACGTATGTGTGATATAATTGAATGGTAATAGTTAGGTGACTCAAGGGTGGTTGGCTCACTCCCATTTTGAAAGGGGGTGGTGCCATTGACAGTATTTGAAGCATTAATGTTTGCGCTTACGTTTGCAGCATTGATTGTGTCAATTCTTTCATTTAACCATAAAAAATAACCCATCCTTGAGTTAACGGCTCAGATGGGTTAGCTTACCTATAAGTAGCCAGTCCCTTTGAGGGAGCCTGCTATTATATTTGGCTGATTGATGTACCACCATCAATCAGTCTTTTTAATTTATTCAATTCTTATATTTATTATACTTTTTTGAGGTCTTTTTTACAAGATGAACGACTGCTTAAAAATGGATGCTCATTCATCTACATGCAAAAAGTTCACATGTTCTATCATCTAAATTTAAAGGCTTCAACGTTGAGGTCGGCGTCGCGGTTGTGGGTTTTGAATTGCTTCGCGAAGCGTTTCACCATTTTTTTAGGACCACACATAAAAATGCTGGTATCGGCGGGCACCATGTAATGTTCAAAGGAAAGCCTGTCCATTTGCGTGGTATCAATAAAGTTCACTTTGAAATGTGGATTATTTTTTGCAAAGTCATGTAAAAAATCTTTATGGATCGCGTCGTCCTGACCGCGATAGGTATAGAATAATTCAATATCTTGATTTGAGGGCGTCGATTTTAAATACGATAAAAAGGGCGTAATGCCGACGCCACCCGCTACCCATAGTTGCTGTTGATTGCCAGCCTCAAAGTTTAGATGGCCATAGGGACCTTCAATGGCTACGGATGTGTTCAATTGAATCAGTGCATTCACTTTTTTCGTAAAATCGCCAAGTGCCTTTATGGTGATGAATATTTTCTGCTCATCTCCACCTGAAATGGAGAAGGGGTGAGATGCTTTCTCTAAGCCTTCTTGAAATATTTTCAAAAAGATAAATTGACCATTGCGGTAAGGTAGTTTTTTATCGAGTGTTAATTCTAGTTCAACGGCGCTTGAAGCAATTTTTCGGATGCCAGTAATTTTCCCTGTGTGCTTAAATCGCATGTCCTGATACATCGTGAGCATGTATAGCGCAGACATGAATCCGATCGTTGCAGTGCTTGCGGTAAAAATGCCTAAAGGCGTTGGCTGCAATAAATCATAGCGACTGGAAAAATAAGCGTGATAGAGACCAAATGCATAAGGGATGAGTAATAACCGATGGATGATGCGCCAGTGCTCGTATTTCAGAAATTTGGCAAAGAGTGCAATCAAAATAAGTGCGATAAAGCCATTTTGTGCGAGTTCCCCAAAATCTTTGGCCAATTCGGTGAGATGAGTTTCTCTCACTTCATCCCAGTCAGGTACCATATCTTGTAATTGCCCATGTAAAATCACTAACCCTAAAGATAGAATCGCCAAATATTTATGGGTCACATAGACATGCTCTAAACCATGGAACCAACGTTCGATGAATTTCATTCTTGTAGATAATAAAAATACTAAAAAGAATCCAGTAATGGCCAAGCCTGCAATCATATGGCTGAGCTTATTAATGACAGAAATTGTCTCATTAGGCGTCGCAAAATACCATAGTAAAGCGCTACTACACATAATAATTATTATAAATAAAATTCCTTTAAAAGATTTCATCATAACCTCCAGTACTAATTATTATCGTTTGCTCTACTAGGTATACAATAAGTACCTGATTTGTTTCTGATATTTTCCGTTTGCCTGTTTAGTTTTTTTAGAATTTTTTTGCGTTCGGCTTCAAAATCGATAGGAACTGCAGTGTGCCCAATGTGACGTTTCTGAAACCAATGCGGAATGATTTCAGTGCGCTTTTGTGGAAGTTGTGCTTGTTTTGTGTGAAACGATTGCTTATAAATCGCCGCATCTGCGACTGTTTGAAGCTGTTTCTGCTGCCAATCCCTTAACACCGATTCAACATAGCTCCATTTCGACACATTGTTGTCGATGGCTGTTTTCATGGCGAATATGACTAAGTCCTCATTTGATTCATTTTTCCAAAAAACTATTTTTTGAGCTATATAGGGGTTTAAACGACCAAAACCATTGTTAACATAAAACTGTTCAGCCGTTGGTACAGTTTTTTTGTCTTGTTGTGAATCTGATGAGGTAGTCTCTGTTGTACTTTCTGTATAATCTAATGGTACTGGTGACGTCAAATTGCGGTCAACATGCTTGTCAATTTGCTGAGATGAAAGCGCGCAAGTTGCCGTTGTGGATTCAGTCATTTCGCTAACTTGCATGCCATCATGTTGCGTACAATGAGCAGTACAAAGGTCGGCAATCGCTTCTTGGTTGAAACGATACCATTTGGTGCGATCCATTTTCATGCGATTATAATGACCGACCACAATCAATTGCTGTTCCTCTAGTTTGCGAATCGTGCGCTCAAGTGTACTTTTTGACCAAAATGGGAATTCCTTATGCCAATCCTCTAATGTTTTATAAATCCACTTGTGTCCATCTCGATAGTTTTTAGAAATGCGCAACCAATAATACATTTGTTGTAAAACGAGGGCTTGATTGAGCCCAATTTTTACAGCAAGTGAAGGCAATACTTGTAGCGGGGATTCTTTTATTAGTAAGTTCATCGTCGTCACGTCTCCTTCAAGTCGATTTGTGAAATGAGAAATGCCATACGAGGCATTTTTCATTTCACTTACTATATATCGTTTTGGGACTGAAAGAGGGACATGAATTTGAAAAATTGTGGAGCAGAAAATAATACGAGTGTATGTTCGGAATGTGTGTTCTCTTTTTGTGTGAAGTATGTTAAATTAGGGAAGAAGAATTATATCCATACATAAGGAGAGGAAGTTATTATGCAAGGGAATACACACATCGTTGGGGGCATCACCGCAAGCCTTGCCTTTGCACAAATTTCCAATGATAACCCATTCGTTTTAGTAGGAGCGGGCATTGTCGGGGCATTATTACCGGATATTTGCCACGGTGGTAGTAAAATTGGGCGAACGTTTCCCATTATTTCAAAAATCGTCAATAAGCTATTTGGCCATCGTTCCTTCACACATAGTTTACTTTTCTTGTTTCTAGCCGCGACATTGCTGCATTCATTTATACCCTACGAAGCCATTACAGCGGGGATACTAGTCGGAATGGTCAGTCATATAGTGCTCGATATGGGCACGAAACAAGGGGTGAAGTTATTTTTCCCCATCAACATTTCGGTTCGTTTTCCACTCACAACGAAAACAGGTGGGAAAGTGGAAAAGGTCGTGTTAGTACTGTTATCAGGACTTTCGCTATATTTTGGCTATGAACTCATCAGTCAATTCGTTCAAGTCATCTAAAAAATAAAAACCCCTGCGCGTGAACTGCACAGGGGTTTTTGCATTTTTATGAATTGTCGTGAATTGTTTGCGTGCCAGGCACCACCTGCACCTCTTCAACAGTTTGCTCAACCTCGGCGCGTGTTATCTTCTCACGGCCATCTTGCATCGCTTTCAATGTTTTATGTGCTAATGCAAGTGGAAGACGGCAGAACAGTAATACCGTACGTTTATTAATATCCTTCATATACAAGTCTGCTTTCGCTAAGTTCTCCTCAGCATAGGCAAATAAATCCTCACGTGTCCATCCGTCCGGTACGAAACTCACGCCGCGTTCGTTCAAATCCTCATGTTGATTGCGTAAAATATTAACGGCTTGTAGCCCACGGCCATAGCCAATTGCTAACTCGCGGTCTGTTTGAATGTCTGCACCCCATGCCCAAAGCTCTGACAGCATTGTACCGACAAGCCCTGCCACGTAGTATGTATAATCATCCAAATCCTCACGTGTATGCACTTGCCAGTTTGCCTTAGCCCATTTCGCCATACCAAACGCCATCTCACTTGTGGAGGCTTGGACAATTTTACGAGCGCCTTCTGGGCAAAATGTAAGCCAATCGGCTAAACGAAGTGATACTTCAGGTAATTGCTCAGCATAAGGAGCTAATAACGCAGCATACGCTTCCGCATCGAAGTCCGCCTTTAATAATTCACTCGTTGCAGTCAGTAAATCGAACTTTATATCGTTTGCCAGCATTTCGTGATCTTCGATTTCATCAATCGCACGCATCGCTAAATAAGCAGCCGCAACTGACATTTTCAACTCATTTTTTAAAAAAGTAATCGGTATATAAAATGTGCGACTCGTTTCTTTTAAAACGTGCATCGCTTCTTTATAGAGTGTTTTTTGATCTTTCACTTGTATTCCTCCGTTCAAATGTTACCACATCTATAGTATATCGTATCGCAAAAGTGAGGAAAGATAAAACAGATTGTTCAATTTACAGTCATATTCTTTGTAAACGCTTAAAAAAAGTGATAAAGTTTAATAGTAAACTATTTAAGTCTATACAATATATTAATAAACATTACTGTAAAGATTTAAAGATATTGGCGTCTGTTTTGTGTGAAATCAACAACACAATGCGCATTCGTCGAGGCGACTATACAATGAAAGGAAGTTATGAAACATGGGTCGATTAGATAATAAAATTGCCATTATTACAGGAGGCGCATCAGGTATGGGTGCAGCAATGGCAGAATTATTTTCACAAGAGGGCGCAACAGTAATTGCAGCTGACATTAACGAAGAAAACTTAGCAAAAATTTCTGAATTGGACAATGTTGAAGGGATGAAATTAGACGTTTCTTCTGATGAAAATTGGGCAGAAGTTACAAAAGCAGTCGTTGATAAATACGGTCGTATTGATATTTTAATTAACAACGCTGGTATTGCCGGTAAAAAAATGCCAGATGATATTACAGAGCAAGACTGGGCACTTATGCACAAAATCAACTCATTTGGTCCTTTCTTAGGCATTAAACATGCATCCAAATATATGAAAGAAGCAGGCAAAGGTTCAATTGTGAATACTTCATCGTATACAGCGATTATCGGTTCCGGCTTCAATGAATATTCAGCTTCAAAAGGTTCATTACGCGCAATTGCACGTGCGGCAGCTGCTGAATTCGGTCAATTCAATATCCGTGTAAACACAGTTTTCCCTGGAGTTATTGAAACACCAATGACTGCTAATATTGGTCAATTCAAAGAAGTCATGGACATGTTGATTCGTGCAACACCAATGGGGCGTCTTGGTCAACCAGACGAAGTTGCGAAAGCAATTCTATTCTTAGCATCTGATGAAGCTTCATACATTACAGGTGGAGAGCTTGTCATTGATGGTGGTTACTCAGCTCGTTAATGAGCAGAAAATAGATAGATTAATAAGTGGAAATGCATTGAAAGCCGTGCATTTTCACTTTTTTTCTTTGTTTGATAGAATATGGATAAAGTAAAACTTCAATCAGGATGGGTTTTTCATCCCCCACAATAAATAGAGGAACACAAGCTAAAACCTTCATATCCTGTGAAAAAGCTTGTGTGACCAACATCCTGTCGCTGCCGCTTCGCTTTCGCACATAAAACATCTGTTGCCCCGAACCAATTGGGCATTTACGGTCAGTTGGTCGCACTCCTCGTTTGGATTGAACGATTGCGCCAAATTTATGTAAATGAAATGTAAAAATAGTGTGAATAATAAAATAATTTTGATGTTTTTCGTGTTTTTTTTATGAAAGTTTGCTAAGTTATTGCACAATCATTTCAACAGGGGTAAAGTTTAGAAAGGGCGAATATTCAATTACGCCTCGGCATAATTGTCGCTGACGCTTGGTTGTTATTTTGCAATCGTGCAGATAAATAATGCGTTGGGATTTTGATTTGTGCAAGCACAATGACTCGTTTCAAAATCAGTGACATTCGTTGGAGGCATGAACTAAATTCAAGCGGTGCTTAGGCATTTACTGAAGAAAAGTTAAACTAGTATTCATCTCATCTATAGAGGTAGGAGATTTCTACTGAATAAAGTTAAAGGAGAATGGTATGCCAAAGGCTATAGGTATTGATGCAGGCGGCACATTGACGAAAGTTGCTTATTTAGACGAGCATAATGAACTTATTCTATCAACTTTTCCGTCTAATGATTTGCAGGCTGTAAAGGATTGGATTATTAATAATCCAGATATTGAGGATATTGGTGTTACGGGGGGACGTACAGAACAATTACTTGATGTCATTAAAACAATGAAATCGATTCATTATATAGTAGAGTTTGAAGCTACATTGAAAGGTGTCCGCTTTTTGTTAAATAAAGGCGGATATTATTTTGAACGTAGTATGATTACCAATATTGGTACGGGGACTTCGATTCATTATATGGAAGGAAATACGCATATTCGTGTTGGTGGGACAGGTATTGGTGGTGGCACATTGATTGGATTGTCAGCGCTTACAACAGGCATTACCGATTACAATGAAATTCGAGAAATGGCAGTAAAAGGAAATCGGGAGGGCGTTGATCTACTGGTAAAAGATATTTATCAAGGAATGGACACACCGATTGATGGACATTTAACTGCGAGTAATTTTGGCAAAGTTGGTATTACGGAGGCTATTAAACAGCCAGCAGCGGATATACTTGCAACTGTTCAAGGGCTTGTCGGTGAGGTTATTACAACACTCAGCATTCAGTACGCGGAAGAAAAAAACGCCCAACATATTGTCTATATCGGTTCAACCATTAGCAATAATGAACATCTCGTCAATGTTATTGCCAATTATACACGTACAAAAAAACATACACCTGTCTTTATTAACGACCATGGTTTTTCGGGTGCCGTCGGTGCATTATTGAACATAACTGAATATACGATTGTCTAATAAGACAAATAAGAATGTACCTTACTAATTATTATTGGTGATGTACATTTTTTTTATTAGCTGTGAGAACATTGCAACAGGGTGTAGCATGAGTAAAAATGGTTTGGGTTAAGTGCAAATGGTAACTGCATCAAGATGGGCTACTTCTACACCAGTGAAAACTGGTAGTAGGGGCAACTTTTTTATTTTTTCTTAAGAACAATTGTTTTTGCTCGTGCATTGACACCGAGCTTATGTTGTTCCATCCAGTGTTCAGTTTGTTGACGCAACTCAGTTCTTCCATCAGTGAGGTAACGGTTTCTTTAACAGAAAAATTACAGATTTTATGGAAAGTAAAAACGCTTGGCAGCTTTTATTTAAAGGCTTAGGGCATTTTTTTGTTGTTTGCGTAGTCATGCAACTATCCAGTGATGGTTGAACACCAAATTCACGCAAACGGTGAAAAAGCATGATCGTTTTATGCAGAAAATACACATGTATCTTCTACCATTGAAGTTTTCCCCAAAGCATAATTACTTCCTTCCTGAGCACATTACAAGTAGGAGGTGAACATCTATGGGCAAAAGAAATAACAAAAACAGCAAAAAAACGATGAATGTTAGAACACATAATCCTTTTGGCACCTATAAAAGCAAAGACCTCGATAGAAGTAATAGCAATAACAATAACCCAAATGACAACCTAAACGAAGAATTCTCTGCAGAATTCGATGCAAAGGCAAAAAACAATAACAATAAAACGAATCATGATAAAAATCAGCAATCCAATAAAAAGAACTAGCTAAATTTTGGAGGTGGAAGTAATGGCGAAAAAAGGTAAAACAAGCTTCAAAAAGAAAAAGAAGAAAGATACACATAAAAGAAATGATCGTGAAGAATATTCAGCTGAGTTTAATGCAGTGATTCATAATAACGTGCAACAACCAAGTAACCCAAATAAACGCAGTCAATAAATGTGCATAAAAATAAATGCCCCTAAAGTAGAATGTGAATTCTGCTGGAGCATTTATTTTTTGCTGTTTCAGTATTTCTATACAAACTAAAATCGATTTCTCATTGTACAGCTGCAATCGCTGTAGAAAATATAATGAAGAGCATAAATGATTGTCCCGAGTTGGCACATTCTAAGGTAAAGGAGTGAGCTCGATTATGCGAAAATCATTTATTGTACTTGGGATCTTTCTTACAGCTAATACTGCGCCTCTTCCTATTTCAACGATTGCCCATGCTCAACAAGCAACGCCAAGCTATGCAAAATGGGGAAGGCTTGCTATAACAGAGACACAGTCAAAATATCCACATGCGAAAATTATTGACTATTTGCATGAAGGCAGTGAAATTTCTGCGGATGCAACAATTGAAAAATTTAAGCTATGGCTAAAAGATGGTGAGCGGGAATTCGGCGTTTATGTAAGAATTAAGTATACGACCGTAACGGAAAAAGTAGAGGATATTTCCTTTCAAGAAACGGCTAGATAAATGATAGCAAGAGGGCTCAATACTAAAAGAGGGTGCCTGTAAGTTTTAGGCATCCTCTTCACTTCATAGCGTTTAACCTTGTAATTTTTGCATGAATTCGCGCATGAGACCAGGTAAATCAGGCCATGCATGACCACTTACGAGATTGCCGTCTGTATGCAAGTTCGCCTCAATATAAGTGGCACCAGCTACTTGCACTTCTGGTTTGCAGGCAATATAGGCTGTTAGTTCTCTTCCTTTCAGCACCTCAGGAATGGTCGCGAAAATTTGAGCTGCGTGACAAACTGCGGCAATCGGTTTATTGGCTTCAAAGAAATGGCTGACAATCGCTGGGACATGCTCATTTAAACGAATGTATTCCGGTGCTCGACCACCCGGAATGATTAACCCATCAAACTGCGTTGGATCAATATCTGCAAAGGCTGAATGGGCTTCTAAACCATACGCTGGACGTTCGATATATGTATCGACGCCCTCAACAAAATCATGCAGTACCGTTTGTAATTTTTTCGCAGAAGGTGCTGCAATCGTTACGTTATAACCAGCCTCTAGGCAGCGATAATATGGATAATAAATTTCCAACGCCTCTACAGCGTCACCTGCAATGATTAAAACATTTTTCCCCATAACTCCATCTCCTTTTCTTTGTGAATCTAGTAGCTTTATTCGACACTTTGGAAAAATTCCCTGCTGAATCGGCTAATTTTTCCAAAAATGTTGTTATCGCTGGTAGACCTTGAATAATCGCCGCTAGCATCGTGAAAATCGCGGATAAACGATGAATAATCGCTGGTAGCATCGTGAAAATCGCGGATAAACGATGAATAATCGCCGCTAGCATCGTGAAAATCGCGGATAAACGATGAATAATCGCTGGTAGCATCGTAGAAATCGCCGATAAACGATGAATAATCGCAGTTAGCATCGTGGAAATCGCGGATAAACGATGAATAATCGCAGTTAGCATCGTGAAAATCGCCGATAAACGATGAATAATCGCCGTTAGCATCGTGGAAATCGCCGATAAACCATGAATAATCGCCGTTAGCATCGTGGAAATCGCCGGTAAACGATGAATAATCGCAGTTAGCACCCATCGATGAGTGTCAAAGTAACTTGCTTTACAATGAAAAAAACGAAGCGTATACTATTTATTTAGCTAGGTAAATAATTTAGGCGGTGTTTATATGAATCCAATATTCCATGCTTTATTCCAAAAAAGTCGCTTTTTAACGAATTGTTTAAATGAAGTATTGAAACAGCACAATTTGTATAGTTCGCAATGGACAATTTTATATTGCTTACAGAAGCACGGAGCCATGACATTAACACAAATCTGGAAATATTTGAATGTCGAAGCGCCAAGTGTGACAAGAGCCATCTCGCGTCTTGAAGATTTAGGTTGGGTGCAGCGAGTCGATGGGGAAGATAAGCGTGAAAAAATCGTGACATTATCAGCGATGGCAGTAGAACAATTACCAGAGATTACTGCAACCATTTTGGCGTTTGAGGCAGAGATGGTTGGTTCACTGACAGTGGAAGAGCAGGAGCAATTTATGAACCTATTGCAAAAAATGAAAGGTTGATAAACATGAAGCAAGAGGAAAGTACACAAATATGGACGAAGCGGTTTATTAGTTTATTTTTAACGAATATATCCGTATTTTTTGTTTTTTATGGTTTGGTCACAACATTGCCGCTTTATGCGATCGGCGAGCTTCACCAAACGGATAAGGAAGCAGGACTGCTATTATCAGGATTCTTGTTATCGGCTATTATTGTTCGCCCTTTTTCAGGCAAATTATTAGATGTCTTTGGCAAGAAAAAACTATTAGTACTCTCGATTGTAGGCTATTTTTTCTGTACGGTGTTATATTTATTTATTCATCCATTTGGACTTTTACTTGGCCTACGTTTTATTCAAGGGATTTTCTTTAGTATTATCACAACCGCTGCAGGTTCTTTAGCGGCGGATATTGTACCCGCGAAGCGTAAGGGGGCAGGTCTAGGATATTTCACCATGTCTACGAACTTAGCAGTTGTGATAGGGCCATTCATCGGTTTACTACTCATTCAATATAGTACTTTTAATGTGTTATTTATTGTGATGAGTATTTGCGTTTTAGCTGGTGGCCTATTAGCAGTAACGATTAATACGGATGATTTACCGAAACCTGCACATCAAGGGAAGTTGACATTTAGTTTTAATGATTTATTTGAACGTAAGGCATTACCGGTAGCTGCAATTGCGAGTTTAGTAGCTTTTTCTTATGCGAGTGTCTTATCGTTCTTATCGGTCTACGCACAGCAAAAGGATTTAATGGCTGTGGCAAGTCTTTTCTATGCGGTTTTTGCGGCAGCCATGCTGATTACACGACCTTATACAGGAAAGCTCTATGATACGAAAGGGCCGCAGTTTGTGATTATTCCAGGCATACTATCGTTTGCTGTTGGGCTTGTCATGCTGGCGTTTGTGTCAGGACCCGCATTATTTTTATGCGCAGCTATTTTTGTTGGCTTCGGCTATGGAGCTGTGACAACGAGCTTACAGGCATTAGCTGTACAATCAACGGCACATACACGTAGTGGCTATGCAACTGCAACCTACTTTACGATGTTTGACCTCGGCATTGCACTAGGTTCTTATATTCTAGGAATGGTGGCAGTGCAAGCAGGCTATGCTGCCGTTTATTTAACGGGTGCAGGTTTGCTAGTTGTTGTCTTTATCATTTATCTACTGCGTTTAGCAAAAATAAAAGCAAGTAAAGTAGCCCATATATAAGTTTTGTGGCTAGTTAGACTGCGTGTAAATAGCCTTGTTGAATTATTTTCAACAAGGCTAACTCTACATATATGGAAGTTTCTAATAATAGATCTCTAAAGAAACGCTCCACATTAGTTCAAGAACTATTTAATTACTGGTGTAGGTGTACCATTGTTCCAATCATTGATGAACGGGGCTTGATGAGAGTTAAGATTTAATGGCATTTCATTTTTCGATACGAAATGCAATTCGCTGCTTTCGTCATTGATTTGCAAAGTGCCTTTATAATCGTTTGAATAAAAAATTACCTGAACACTAAATACTTTATCTCCATTGGCATATTCTGCAAAACCATTTTTACCTGAATACAAACCAAACAATTGTACATTGTTCAGAAAAAGATTAGTTTCCTCAAAGACCTCCCTTTTAACTGTCTCTTCAAGGGTTTCTCCGATTTCCAAGATGCCTCCTGGAATCCCCTAAATATCATTGTCAGTCCTTTTTTGTAACAGTATACGTCCAATATCATCTTCAATGATTGCTCCGCACCCAATAGTCAAAAGAGTTTCATGCCCAATCATTTGCCTCATTGTTTTTATGTAGTCATTCATAAATGTTTCCCTCATTCCTAGTTTAACCTACTTAATTTTTCCTAATGCTGCACTAAATAAAATGAAGTACTAAATGATATACTTCTAGTTTGAAGTGCTGAAAGAATGCAAACTTACGATCTAAACAACTTTATGACTTTAATAAAAAATATCTACTAATAGTATATGATTATTTTGTAAAAGACGCCAAATTGTATCTTAAACGGCAAAAAAGAGGCTGGGACATAACTTTAAATTTTAAGAAAGAGGAGCAAAGGTGTTATTAAATTTTTGCTATCTAAAATGAAGAGAAATTTAGACGTTCTTCCTTTTGGAATAAATAAAATACAGAAGAGAGTACTAGTTGATGGTAGCGAAGGCCACGCCCCCGGAAAGCGTCCGCCTTAGTGGACATCAACGCTTACAGCAAAAAAGTGTTAGATCGACAGCAGTCAATCTAACACTTTTTCTCTTTTGTCCCAGCCTCTTAAAATCAAATGTATAAATTGTTATACAATCTATTAAAATTAATGTAAAACGAAAGAGATTAATTTAACATTTGACTTTTAATAAAAGCTACCCATCTGTTTGCCGTTCACTATAAACGACCGTATCCTACAAAGTACTGCTTCCAATAAGAGCTATTGATGTTTGCAATCGTAACGCCACCGTTACTAGCATTGATCATTTGATTGTTGCCAATATAAATGCCTGCATGTGAAACACCAGGCTTATATGTATTAGCGAAAAATACTAAATCTCCAACTTTAGGCGTCGTTACTTTTTTGGCTGTATTGTAAAAACCTGCGGCTGTTTTACGAGGCGTTGCAATACCAGCATTGTTAAAAACGTATGTGATATAGCCTGAGCAATCAAAACCTGTGCTCGGTTTAGTTCCGCCAAACGTGTATTTTACACCTAGTTGTTGTTTTGCAATTTGTACGAGATTCGTTGGTGTATTTGGCGTAGAAGCCAGCGTAGAATTAAGTGTTAACTTTTGTCCTACAAAAATATTTGAAGATGATAAGTGATTCCAGCTCATCAATGTTTGATAAGAAACTCCGTGTTGATTGGCAATCTTCCATAAAGAATCACCTGATTTTACTGTATAAGTTGCCGCTGAGGCTGTGTTAAACGTTGAAAAAAGTACTGATGAACCTAATGCTAATGCAGCTAATTTCATGCCCCATTTAGTCTTTTTATTTTTTTGCAAAATATGTATCCTCCTAAAGCTTTAAAGCTAATTACTTGGTATATAAATGATATTAACATTGTAATATTACAGTTACATGTCAACTAAATAACATTAGGGATACATTTAATAAGGGTTTGGTAAAGGGGGTTGGTATCTTTTCTATTATATGTAAGATAGTATTGCACGTTAATATATGCTAAGAGCATAAATACGACAAACTTGGGCTACACACATATTAAAAAAGGGGAGAGGTGGCAGTCGCGTCTTCATCTATACAAAAAAGAGAACAGCTCATATGCCGTTCCCTGTGTTGCTATTTTAAGTTCTTCTGTAAAAAAGCTTTTGTACGATCGTTTTGTGGATTTGTAAAGAATGCTTCAGGATGATTTGCTTCGATAATGTCGCCACCATCCATAAATACCACCTTGTTCGCAACTTCGCGCGCAAAGCCCATTTCATGAGTTACGACGATCATCGTCATATGTTCCTCGGCTAAATCCTTCATGACTTTTAACACTTCACCTGTCAGCTCTGGATCGAGTGCAGAGGTTGGTTCATCAAATAACAAAATCTGAGGGTTCATCATCAGTGCACGCGCAATGGCTACACGTTGTTTTTGTCCACCAGAAAGTTTAGCAGGGTAGGATTTCGCTTTATCGGCTAAACCAATTTTTTGTAGTAAATCCTGACAGCGTCGTGAAATGGCATCCGGTGATTCTGTTTTCAGTAAACCTGGTGCTATTTCAAGATTTTGCTGTACCGTTAAATGGGGAAATAAGTTAAAGTGTTGAAACACCATGCCCATTTTTGCAGTAATTTTTTTTATATCCTGCGGTTTTGTATAATTTCCGTCTTGCACTAAATAATCTCCGTCCACACGAATACTTCCACCGTTAATCTCTTCTAAATGAACGAGGCTTCGAAGCATTGTGCTTTTACCAGATCCAGACGGGCCAATGACCGCGACGACATCATTTTTCTCAATGTCAAATGTAATTTGTTTTAGTACTTCCAGCTCACCGAATGATTTCTTCAAATTCGATATTTCAATAAGTGCCATACGTGTCACCTCTATTCAAATTTAAAACGTTTTTCAAGCCACTTAAATAATACGGTTAACACAAGCGTCATGACTAAGTAAATAGCGCCAGCAATAAAGTACGGTACAATCGTGAAGTCACGATTGACTGCTGTTTGTGCGAAGTGAAGTAGTTCTGGTACAGCAACAGCGTATAGCAGAGCTGTATCCTTGATTAATGTAACCGATTCATTAGATAAGGCTGGTAACGCTACACGAAACATTTGTGGCAAAATAATACGTGTCGTTGTTTGCCATTTCGACAAACCAAGTACTTGTGCTGCCTCGTACTGACCTTTATCTATCGCAAGTAAGCCACCTCTGAAAATTTCTGCAAAGTATGCAGCGTAATTTAATATAAAGCCCAGACAAGCAGCGGCAAAGCGGTCAATGACTAAATACTCGCCAATCACGGGTATCATCGGTAAACCAAAACATATTAATAAAAGCTGTAGCAAGAGTGGCGTACCACGCATCACATAAATATACGTATGTGCGAGCCAAGATAGTGGTTTTATTCGACTTTTTACAGCTAATGTCAGCAAGAAGCCAAATGGAATCGATACAAGAATCGCAATAATGAACAGCAGTACTGTCATTTTTGCGCCTTCCAGCATCGGCAAAATCATTGATTGCCAGTAGTCCGCCATAAATATTTTCCCTCCAAAAAGATAAGAGTTTCACGAGGAAACTCTTAGTAATAGATATCATTCAATTATTATTTTAAGACCTTATCTTCACCAAACCATTTTGTAGAGATTTCAGCAGCTGTGCCATCTTCATTCATTTTATCTAAAGCGGCTTGTAGCTTTTCTAATAATGCTTCATTTCCTGGTTTTACACCAATTCCGTATTGTTCTGGTGCAAGAGATTCTTCTAATAACTTGAATGTATCAGGTTCTTGCGTCATGTAATATTCTGCCACAACGGCATCAATAATGACTGCATCTACACGACCTGTTTTTAAATCTGTTAATGCTAAAACGTTATCTGCAAATTCTGTGATTTTCTTAATTTCTTTGTGAATTGGATTGCTGTTTAATGCGTCAGAAGCAGAAGAAAGGGCTTGAATACCAACCTCTGTACCTGCTAAATCGCTAAGTGCTTTGATGGCTGAATCTTTTTTTGTCAAGACAACTTGCGAGTTTTCTAGATATGGCTTCGTAAATAATACTTTTTCTTTACGATCATCTGTAATTGTATAGCCATTCCATATTAAGTCGATACGACCACTAATTAATTCTGATTCTTTTGTTTTCCAGTCGATTGGTTGGAATTCTGCTTCCATCTCCATATGTTCAGCTGCTGCACGCGCTAAGTCGATATCGAAACCAACAATTTCATTTTTATCATCGCGGAAACCCATTGGAGCGAATTTATCATCGATACCAATGATGATTTTTTCTTTTTTGTTTGAGTCAGTTGAACCATCTGTTGCATTTGATTTTTCATCAGAAGTGCCACATGCGGCTAAAGCTAGCACTGCAGTAAGCATGATAAGTAATGTGAAAATACGCTTCATTGTCAAAATTCCCCTCACATAATTGATGTATGACTAGCAAATAATAGTTTTGTGCTTTCTCTTACTAAATTACTAATGTGTCAAAGGATATCATCGTAGCATAAAGTTGTCAATATCCCTCGTGCATAATTCGAAATTTAACAATATTTTTTTGAACGATTGTCGACCATTGAACGTGGGAGAGCATCACAGTTCACGATGAAAAAAGATTCTTAGAAATGATAAACACAATTGAAAAAAGCGCTGATCATTGTCGGCGCTTTAACTTTTTTCATGTTGAATAGCAGCACGTGCGAGCGCATCAGCAGCTTTGTTTTGTGAATCTGGTACCCATTTGATGAAAAATAAATCGAAGCGCCCAGCAAGCGTTAATGCCTGCTCAAGATAAGGTTTAAATTCTTCATTTTTAACATATTCTTTTTCCATAGAGGCAACAACAATTTTTGAATCAGAGCGCACGGAGACAAGGGTAGTACCAAGCTTTTGTGCTTCTTCTAGTCCACGAACTAAGGCCGTAAATTCAGCAATATGATTATTCGTGTGACCAATATATTCACTTATTTGTATATGATGGCCCTCACCTTTAATGAAAAGACCAATGCCACTTGGACCAGGATTACCTGCACTTGCGGCATCTATATAGACTTCCAACATAAAATCCCTACTTTTCGATTAGATTCAATGATGATTGTACAGCAATGGAGCTATTGCACAACCTACAATACCATCATAACAATTTCTGTTAAATAAGGTTAAACAAAATAGTTGCTTGTACAAAATGTTCACTTCATAATAGTAAGAAGCGAAATTTGGACGTGAAAGGGGTGAACGTTCTTGATGGATAAAGTGACGGTTATGAAAGATATTGATGAACTGCATGATATGTATTGCGCTGATTGCTTCGTCATTAAGCAACTGCGTAAAGAACGTGGTAAAACGGGCGCTCATCGCTTCTGTATTGAAGCTTGCACAGTAGGGGAGCGGCTGCAATTTTTAGGGGAAGAGTTACTGAAAGTATATAGTAAATAGGGCTATCCTCTGTGAGTAACTATAAAAAAATAAGAATTATTTATAAAAACAAACATATTTGACGTCTTCCATGCATAAATAACAATATGTTCGGAAATAATAATATTGGTTGGTTACCATAGAAAAAGTTACTTTGTTATCTGCTTGCAGATAGCAACAGTAGCTTTTTTTATTGTGCGTATAGTTTTCGGCTAGTTTAAAACGTGACATTCTCAATAAATACATAATAAAGCCGCACGCTCAAGGTCGAAACCTGAACGTGCGGCGCACAAATACATATCGTTTATCCCGCATTAACGGTCAGTAATTTATCTGTTCCGAAAGCGAAGCGTCAGGTACAAGACGCCCATCTAAGTGAAGAAGAGAACGAGTCAACAAGGGGGGCGATCAACTGACCGTAAAAGCCCGATTGGTTCGGGGCAACAGGATGTTGGTCACACAAGCTTTTTCACAGGATGTGAAGGTTTTAGCTTGTGTTCCTCTATTTATTGTGGGGGCAGATACACCCCCACGGATTGAAGTTTCACTTTATCCCGCATTAACGGTCAGTAAGTTGATCAACTGACCGTAAAAGCCCGATTGGTTCGGGGCAACAGGATGTTGGTCACACAAGCTTTTTCACAGGATGTGAAGGTTTTAGCTTGTGTTCCTCTATTTATTGTGGGGGCAGATACACCCCCACGGATTGAAGTTTCACTTTATCCCGCATTAACGGTCAGTAAGTCGATCAACTGACCGTAAAAGCCCGATTGGTTCGGGGCAACAGGATGTTGGTCACACAAGCTTTTTCACAGGATGTGAAGGTTTTAGCTTGTGTTCCTCTATTTATTGTGGGGGCAGATACACCCCCACGGATTGAAGTTTCACTTTATCCCGCATTAACGGTCAGTAAGTCGATCAACTGACCGTAAAAGCCCGATTGGTTCAACTAACAAACCGTGGGGGCAGATACACCCCCACGGATTGAAGTTTCACTTTATTTCGTTGCGACGTAATTAGTTAAGTCTTGATAGTATTTTGTCAGTGATGTTGCTGAAATATCAAACGTAGCAGCAATTTCTTTGACAGTCAGTGATAACGACTCGAATAGCTCTTTTTCTTGGCCATAGCGAATCGCACCAGCAGCGATAGCCGCCTCTTTACGTGCAGAAGGTTGTCCTTCGATTAAATAATCTTCTAATAGCTCTAACATCGGTTCAGTCTCACGTTCATTTTTCTCAAGGAACTCTTTAACTTGTGCAATTACACCGTTTTCAAAGCTCGTAAACTCTTCGCCTTTGTAACCGTTAGACACCAGTAGCTCCCAGAATGCTAAATGATCCTCTTTTAAGAAAGCCTCCACTTTTTTCCCAGAAGCCTCAAAGTTTTTCTTCAATTGTGCAAATACCTTTTCATGGTCTAGTGGGAAGAAAATAAGTGTTGAAACAGCCAAGTATTGTGCTTCTTTTTTCGTGCCATCTGGTAGGATGAATGCAAATACATGCATACCCTCAGGAATTGGCTTGTCGTTTTCACGACGGATAAAGATTTCTTGACCTGACAGCACATGTGTAGCCTTGAAATAATTTTCCTCTACAACAGACACGGTTCCAATAAATAATGTAGGTTGCGACCAGCCTTCTAATACTTTTAAAGTAGAAGGTCGAACCGTCTTTTTCTTCGTTTTCTTTAAATAACCTTTCCAAATAGATGGCTCTTGATGGAAGAAGAAGTCGTCCAACGCGATTGCTTCGATAAGCTCACGCTGTAGCACGCTCTCTAATTTAGGCTGCCATATGCCCACGTGCTCAATATAGGCACGGACATCTTTGCGTTCTGGGTACTCTAAATAGAATGTTTGTAGTACACGCTCTAATTCTTCAATTGCCACAGTTTCTACTGTTACTTGCTGTTTACCTTCACAGCATTTTTTATATTTTTTTCCGCTACCGCATAGGCATGGATCATTACGTTTTACCATAATTAGAAACACTTCCTTTGAAAATTGTTAGTCGATTTTTGCTAAATAAATTGCGTACACTTAATAATAACGGTACTTTTGTACGAAGGAAAATGATTATCTATTTTGAAATATCAAAAAAATGTAGAGGGACGCCCTGATTCTATTATATGTACGTATATTCTCGCTTAGAACTAAAAAAAGAAAACCATTTACGGCGAAGTTGAACAGGTTGTGACGGATAGAATAGGGAAAGTGGTGGATAGCACAGGCAAAGTGACGGAAAGAAATAAAAAAAGCAGCCTACAACAGTAGACTGCATTGAAGTTTCACTTTATCGAAAAGATTTCCATGTTTATCGAAAACTTTTAGAGATTTATCGAAAACTTTTTAGTAATTATCGACTTTATCCTTCAATTTCCTTTGTTAGTCGTTCAAGCTCATCGATTAGATGACCGATATAAGCAATCGTATCTCGAAGTGGTTGATCTGTTGTCACATCCACACCTGCCATTTGCGCAAGCTCTACAGGGGATTTTGTGCCACCAGCTTGTAGCACCGTTAACCATTCATCGACAGCGGAGCTACCTTCTTTTAAAATGCGTTGCGATACTTGTGTTGAAATCGTTAAACCTGCACTGTATGTGTATGGATATAAGCCCATGTAATAGTGAGGCTGACGCATCCAAGTGAGCTCTGCCCCTTCCGTAATGTCCACCGTGTCGCCCCAGAAATCTTCAAGGACGGTGCGTTTTAATTGATTTAAGACAGTGGCATTGACAGAATCACCTGCGTCCACTAATTCATAGACTTTGCGCTGATAAGCAGCTTCTAGTAAATGAGTCACGAAGTTATGATAATACGTTTTCGATACGATATTTGAAATCACCCAACGTTTGAAACGAAGGTCTTCGTTATGCGTTAATAAATAATTTGCCAATAACATCTCATTCATTGTCGATGGCGCCTCGATAAAGTACAGAGAAGGGCGGCTATTGAAATACGATTGATGTCCATGGGCATTCACAAAATGTCCGGCATGGCCTAGCTCATGCGTAAGTGTAAACACCTCATTCATGCGGCCGTTCCATGACATTAGGATGTATGGGTGACTGCCATATGGACTTGAGCAGAATGCGCCTGTTGATTTGCCTTTGTTTGGCGCAAAGTCAATCCAACGCTCGTTAAATGCACGTTCAAGCATATGCTGATAATCCTTACCCATGACAGCCAGGGATTTTTCCACATAATCCTTCGCCTCAGCCATTGTTAACTTTGGATCGTAGCTGGAATCGAGTGCAATTTTTAAATCAGCAAAGGTCATTTTTTCTAAATCATTTGCTTGTTGAATAAGCTTCGCGTAACGACGCATATGTGGTGCAAGTTCTTGCGTAATAAGGTCAATTTGACGATGATAGAGCGAACGATCTACCTCTTGGTCGAATAATAAATAGTCAATCACAGAGTCAAAACCACGTAAATCGGCGATCGTTTTTTCTTGTTGTATATGCGTGTTAAAAACCTGTGCTGTTGTGTGCTGATAATCACGTAGCTTACTAGAAAATGCATTAAATGCCCCACGACGCACGGTTGTATCTACTTCAAGCTCATAGTCATTTTCGAATAAGACGAAGCTGAGGGGATGTTTTGTGCCGTTTGCTTCGAATTCACCAAAATCCATATCGACAAGCTTTGTTGTGTTATAGATTTCGTAGGGTGCTTCAAAAGTGGAACTAAGTGCCGCAAGTGCTTTTTCCACTTCGGGCTGTAATTGATGTGGCTTCTGTTTTAATAATTCATTTAAATAATGCTTATAAAGAGGGCTCAATGTAGCAGCTTCCACGAGTAGAGCTTCGTCCAATGCTAATAGTTCGCTACGCACAAAAGAGAGTGCACTACTAACTTTACCGACAGCCGTACTGAATTTCGCAGCACGCATTTGTGCTACATTATCCGTACGATCAGCCTGTATGTTTAAACTCGCATAAGTGCCTATTGGAACGAATTTTTTTTCCAATGCTTCAAAAGCTGTTAGTACGTCAATGGCTTTTTGTGCATCCGTAATGGTGCCCTGATACGTACGCTCAAAATTTATAGCTTCCTCAACCAATTGGGCCAAAGTAGGTTCGAAATCTGCGTCATTGTCAAGCAAATCCTGTAAATTCCAAGTTTCTTCTAGCGGAACATCCTTGCGTAATGGTAAAACTTCCATGAATAAACACCCCTTTAATGTAAGTAATTTAATTATAACGAAACTATTTCGGAAAGTGAAATAATTATAGAGAATATTTTCACTATTTCCAAATGAAGCTTTGAAATACAGATTGATCAAAATGGATTTTCTAGTTTAATTGAATCCATTTCATCATTCCCTTTCAGATCAATAAAGGCGAATATGATTAAGAAAAAAAGTAATATCACATAGTTATATTCCGCTACAGGCGGATGCTTTCCGCGGGCAAGCACCGACCGCTTCGGGGCAATAGGATGTTGGTCATGAAGGCGTTGTCACAGGACCGTGACGCTTTTTTCACTTTATGCGAGTCGCTTGTTACGATCTTTGCAGAACAACGAGGTAATTCGCAAATGAACTGCACGGTCCATGTTTTAAATGTTGTTAGTAGGGAAAAATACATGTATAGCCAATACACAATGCAACGCATACTAAAGGCTAGAACAATGATAATTGGAGGAGAAAACATGACACAAAACTTAAATAAGCAATTGAATAGGCTAGTAGCCACGTACTCGGTACTTTATACAAAATTGCATAACTACCATTGGTATGTAACGGGGAACGCCTTCTTCACACTCCATGCAAAATTTGAAGAGTTATATAATGAAACGACATTAAATTTAGATGAAATTGCAGAACGTATTCTTTCAAAAGACGGTAAGCCCGTTGCTACATTAAAAGAACATCTGGAGCTATCTTATGTAGAAGAAGCTACAGGGAAGGAAACGACTGATGAAATGGTGGAAACAACAATCTCAGATTTCCAAAAGCTAATGAAAGCATTAAATTCAACAATGGCGCTTGCTGCGGAGGAAGGGGACGATCGTACAGAGGATTTACTCAATGCGATGTACCAATCACTTGAAAAACATACGTGGATGTTAAAAGCATTTCTCAGCCATTAAATCCTATATGACTGTAACAAGATAAAATATGACAAATATTTCAGTATGATGAAAAAGTAAAAAAAGACGTTTCCTATCCCACGACTAGGGTAAAAACATAGTAAGCCATACAACATAGGAGGAATTGAACATGATAAATGAACAAAACCCACAAATTGAGGTGGCACATACAAAAGAGGAAATGCTGCACATTTTAGAGAGTATGCGATTAGCTGGATATCATACAGAGGATATCCATATTATTGCAAAGGATCAAAGCCAATTAGAGGATGTTAAATGGGATGCAGATATTCGAACGCATGAGGCAGGGAATTGGGTAGACCAGGTTAAATCATGGTTTACGGGTGAGTCTGCTGTGACAGAAGGGTTAAAAAGATTTGATTTATCAGAAGGACAAACTGCGTATTATGCGCAACTTGTGGAACAAGGAGCCATTGTCTTATTTGCTGAACGTGATGATACAAATGAGCCACTGACAACGGCAACCAATGATGAAGGCAATCGTTATCGTCATGCCCCGTTAGATCCACGCGTAACAGAGCCATTTAATGATACTGTTGGCAATGTGGAGACACCAGCGCAACGTGAGGAACGTTTAAAGGCTGAAGAACGCATGAATGAAGCTGAACAAATAAGAAGATATCTATAGATTGAAACTTTAATCGGTGGGGGATTTATCTCCCACCGATTGTTATTTGGCCTTGAAAAATCAACGTGTACAAAATAATGAAGGGAAATGCTTGACGAAGTACTTGACTTCGATTGCTTACTTGATAATTTTTATAGCGCCTCCATCTTTCACAAAAACATTTATATTGATTTGATGGATAGAAGTATTCGTTAGGTTTTTTATTTCTTCTTTAGTCCAAGTAGTGGATTTGAAACGATAAGCTTTTTCTGAAAGATTGAAAATATCAGCATTAATTTCTAATCCTTTCTGAAAGGATTCTTGGATTTGAGCTACTATGATGGCCTTCATTTCTTGTTCAATTTCTTTTCGAGCAAGATTGTTTGGATTTTCTGTAATGGATGCGTTTACTTGTAAATTGATATCATATTTCGGCATTTTTCCATCTACTATTTTTGTTTGATGATTTATATGATCGATAGACATCGATACAGACTTTTCTTTAATAGACAGCTTCATGTTACTAAATTCTTTATTAAACCAATCTAGTCCTGAAAGTTCTTCCTCCTGTATCCATCCTTGTAATTTTTGATTGGCAAGGAAGTATGCCCCATTAATTGATAGTATTTTTTTAGCATTGCTATCTTCATCCCAATAGTTATCTGTTACCTCTATGGAGGGAATCAATAATGAACCAATGGGCTCATAATATCTTTTGATGATGTTTTGTACGGTGATGGTTGGAAAAAATGTATTAAAAAACAATTGTTCCTTTGGATCATAAGTAAATGTTAAATTGGGCGGTTTATAAAATAATCCTCGTACGTTCATGATTTCCTTAATATTATTTTCATACGCATAAATTAATGTATTGTAACGCAAATAATAGTTTCTACTAAAATAATCTAAAAAACCATCCAGTTTTCCTTCCAAAATATTCTCGGAAATAAATATAGCTTGTACATGCCCGTAATAGAGGGGGTTAACGGAATGTTTTTCAATATCATCGATAGCCTCTTGGATGGTTTCGCCTTGTCCGTGTCCAATAACAATAGGCGCGGGCTCTTTTGCGATGTCTGGTTCTGAGCCCGTGATATTATTAAAACCAACTGCCTGAAAATATAATTGATAGTTATTATCAGAATAATCAATACCTAAAGCTGTAACATAAATTTCACTTTGAATTTCCTTTATTCCTGAGCAGCCAACTAATAGCCATGATAAATGAAATAAAACGATAAATTTTAATATCAATTTATTAGTAGCCATTAAATTCACTCCTTATCTCGATGAGCATCGTACATATGGTCTTTCGATTTAAATTTGAATGGTATTTTCAAAAAACCTTTTATGAAATCTGAAAAGTTCACTTTGGCTAGTGTGGAAAGGTACGGGTGTCCAAAACTTTCCAATGAACAAATATACGTGAGTAAAAACAAGACACATAAAAAAAAGCCGTACATACCAAAAAAAGAAGCTACGATTACTGTGAAAATTCTTAATAAAAAAACATTGCCCAATATATTTTGGTTGATTAATGTATAACTAGAAATGACAGTAAGGGCACCCACTACTAATGTTGACGGTGAGGTAAAACCGGCTCTAATGGCAGCATCTCCAACAATTAATCCTCCTAAAACAGCGACTGTTTGCCCAACAGTTTTAGGTAAACGTACACCCGCTTCTCTAAAAAGGTCAAAAAAGAGCAGCATGATAAGAATTTCGATGGAGGAGGACACAGGTAAACCAATTTTAGAAGTTGATATGGATGCTAATAAAGGGAAGGGTAATTGGTTAAGTTGATGAACAGTCAAGGCAATCCAAAAGCCTGGTAAAAAGATACTTGTGACTAAAGAAAGCATCCTTAAAATTCGGGAAAAGCTCCCATATAAAAAACTTCCTTGATCATCTTCAGGAGCCTTTAAAAGGAGTAATAAATTCACAGGCCCAATGAGACAACTTGGGTTTCCATCCACCAGTATGGCGAAACGACCTTGATTGAGTGTATTTACGATAAAATCGGGTCTACCTGTATAATCTAGTAGCGGGAAAAGTGTATACGTTTTATCATAAAGCAATTCCTCAATATGATAACTGCCGGTAATAACATCTACATCGATAGCCTCTAACTTTTGTTGCACGTTTTCTAAAACATCCGGTTTTATAAGATTATCAATATAAAGAAGTAAAACCTTTGTTTTACTTTCTCGCCCCATCGAATAGCACTTACTAGACAAATGATTACTTTTTAATCGCATCCTTATCAACGCAAGGTTCGTATCGATATTTTCTACAAATCCATCACGAGGTCCCCTCAGTGAAACTTCCATATTTGATTCATCAACGGCTCGTTCAGGAAGTTTAGCCAACTTGATGGTGTATAAACGATCTGATTGACTGTGATAGATATAGATGTAACCAGAAAAAATGGCACTGTTTATTTTATCGAGTTTTTGAAAATAATGATGGATCTCTTCAACCTCTAAATATCGATTAATTATTTTTACATCATCCATATGTCCTTGTTCAGCAAGTCTTCGAACATTCGGTAATAACGTACTAAAATACAATTCATTATCAATTAAACCTGGGCAGTAATAAAAAATTATTTCTTGTTCTTCCTCATGAAAAAAATAATGCTTTTGGCTGATTCTTACATCTGCTTGGTTACTGAATGCTTGATATAAAATATCCCTATTACTATGTTTGTTCAAATTTTTGCCCCCTTTTCATGCGCAATAATAGATAGGTAACAATCATAAAAATGAATAAGAACAAGAATACTGAGGGAAGATAGACCCTATTTATAAAGAAAACAAAACTAGAAACAGACCAAGGAATTAGTAATCCTACAGTTAAGCATAGATACAAAACAAAGAGTGTACGATTTCGGTTTTTTTTAATAAATGAAGATAATATAGCCATAAACAAACTTACGCGAATAAATGATATTGATAATATGTGAAATACGGATAATGAATCCAACCTCGTAAGATATTTACCGAACGATAACACTTTCCACTGTTCGTTAACTGGAAACGTCATTTTTTTAGTGATAAAAATCCCAAATTCAGAGATCGTCGATGTAATGGTGATAAAGGCTAATAGTAGCAAGAAAGCCGATACGACGATAATCCCTTTAAGTTTTAATTTTTCCGTTGAATGGCCAATTAATACAAATAACATAAAACCAATTTCTAAAATACCAATACACATGTACGATACGCCGAGTAGGGCTGAAGGCATATTATCTGTAGTTATGGGAAATAGAAGCTGGTATTCATGGTTAACTGAATTTCCGATATTAAGAAGTGCAAATAACAAGATGTAGATCATACCAACAATTAATGATTGGATGGCAATCGTCTTTATGCCTTTTAGAGAACCATAGAAGCATAAGAGAATGAACAATCCAACATTTATGAGATAGCTGTATTCAAATGCAAAATTTTCATCAATCCAAATCATTGTAAATTTAAGTGTTATGAAAGTGGATAAGAGTATATAGATTACATATGAAGCAATGACGATTACATAAAGAGGTTTATTGTAATGAACCGAGATAAAATGAGGTAAAGAACTGCGATTTAAGGAAGATGAAATTCTTGAAATAACTAGGGCGATTACAAAAAAAGGAAGAAAACTGACTAAAGCACTAATCCAAGATTCACGTTCAACTTCTGTAAATAGTGTGGGAATTAGTATAAATTGTGCCAAGAAACTAACAGATAAAAATAATAGGCAGTATATATGTATGGGTTGAATACTTTTGTTAATCATCAGTAAAAGCCTCCTCATTTCTTTGTCCCGCTTTAACGGTCAGTAAGGCGGGTGAGCAACTGACCGTAAAAGCCCGATTGGTTCAACTAACAATCAGTGGGGAAGAAAAAATGCGCCACTGATTGAAGATTCACTGTATCCCGCTTTAACGGTCAGTAAGGCGGGTGAGCAACTGACCGTAAAAGCCCGATTGGTTCGACTAACAATCAGTGGGGAAGAAAAAACGCGCCACTGATTGAAGATTCACTGTATCCCGCTTTAACGGTCAGTAAGGCGGGTGAGCAACTGACCGTAAAAGCCCGATTGGTTCGACTAACAATCAGTGGGGAAGAAAAAACGCGCCACTGATTGAAGATTCACTGTATCCCGCTTTAACGGTCAGTAAGGCGGGTGAGCAACTGACCGTAAAAGCCCGATTGGTTCAACTAACAATCAGTGGGGAAGAAAAAACGCGCCACTGATTGAAGATTCACTGTATCCCGCTTTAACGGTCAGTAAGGCGGGCGAGCAACTGACCGTAAAAGCCCGATTGGTTCGGGGCAACAGATGTTTTATGTGCGAAAGCGAAGCGGCGGCGACAGGATGTTGGTCACACAAGCTTTTTCACAGGATGTGAAGGTTTTAGCTTGTGTTCCTCTATTTATTGTGGGGATGAAGAAAACCCTCACTGATCGAGATTTACTTTATAGTATTGCCTTGTCTGAAATTTTCAATCAACGGGTTACGATAAATGAAAAACCAGCGTGATGACTGCCATCACGCTGGTTTTTCATTTCGATATGAGTGTGTTTTGTAGGATCACCGCTAATACATTAAAGTTCGCCGCTTGCGGCGCATTAATGCATAACTTTTTCCTGGGTCTGTTTTTTAAGAAAGCGGGAAAGATGCATATGTTCAAATTGTGCGACAAAATTACCGATTAAAATAAAGCTACCACCAATTAGTATTTTTACTGTCAGGCCCTCACCTAAGAACATCATCGCAAACATGGCAGCAAAGATTGGTTCTAAGGAAAAAATGAGCCCTGTATGTGTAGCAGAAGTGTACTGTTGTGCAACAGTTTGCCCTACAAAACAGAAGGCGCTACAGATGATACCGAGCCCGATAATAGCAAGCCAGGAAGCAGCTGAATTTGGCAGTGTTGGCGCTTCAAATAGTAGTGTTAAAACAAGTGCATAAAGACCTGCAAAACCAAGCTGATAGATGCCGTAAGAAATCGATTCTACGCTACGTGTAAACTTGCTGTTTAACAGTAAATAAATCGAATAACCAAGTGCTGCAATCGCCACTAAAATATCACCTTTTTGGAATGTGAAAGAGCCTTGCGCTGTTAAAATTGTGATCCCAATCATCGTGCAGATAATTGCAAAACTGACAGCTCTAGACGGCAGTTTTTTGTCGATAAAGCTACTGATAATAGGCACTAGGACAACTGTTAAGCTTAAAATAAAACCAGCGTTTGATACGGAAGTTGTTTGTAATCCAAATAAACTTAGTGCGAACACAAGGAGTAAGAAAAAGCCTTGGATAGCTGCGTATTTTAATGTTTTGATATCGACCTTTATCATGCGTTTATAAAAGATAATACCTGCCGCAAAAAATGCGATGATACAGCGTAATGCCACCACATTATACACTGCCAATGTTTCAAGTCCCATTACCATAAACGTATAAGACAATCCCCAAAACATCGTCACAATTATCATCAATAAATTTGCTTTTCCTTGAATACTCATTATGCGCACCTACAATCTGTGTACTAAAACAGTTTTATACTAAAATTTACTATATATCTTGTGTTGTGATTAGTAAAACGAATGTTTATAATGATTAATATTAAAAAAATTCATGTATGTCGAGGGCAAAGCAAATGAGCTTAGTGAAATATGAAATTTTAAATAAGGTGGCAGAGCTTGAAAGCTTTACAAAGGCAGCTGATGCATTGGGTTTAACCCAATCGGCCGTAAGCCATGCTGTATCGAGCTTAGAGAAGGAATTTGGCTTTGCGCTGATTCACCGAAGCCGGGCAGGTGTGACCTTAACGAGTGAAGGGCACACGATGCTGCGGGCCATGCGCCATGTACTAGATGCTGAAGAATTATTGCAACAGGAAGCAGCGCATATCCATGGGGTAACGCGGGGAAAGGTGCGAATCGGTGTTATTTCAAGTATTTCTTCCAATTGGATGCCAGAAATCATACGTATTATGGACAATCAATTTCCTGGTATTCAAGTAGAGCTGCGCGAAGGTGATTATTATGAAATTGAACAATGGCTCCAAAGTGGAGAGGTAGATGCAGGATTTTTAAATGGACAAAAATCTGAGCAATATCAGTTTATCGAGCTACAACAGGACCCGCTGTTATGTATTGTCTCCGAGAAAAGTTCACTCTATGAACGAACAGAGATCGATATTGTTGAACTGGAGGATATGCCGTTTATCATGACGTCTTATCGTGGGACGAATGACGTCAAGGTAATTTTGGAACAGTATCATGTGAAGCCGAATATTCGCTTTGAATTATCGGAAGAGGTGGGCATTTATTCAATGATTTCGCATCATTTAGGCATTAGTATTTTACCGCAGTTAGTCATTAATCGTTTACCATCTACATTAAAAGCCATTCCGTTAAAGCAAGGGGGGTATCGCACCATTGGACTTGCCATGAAGCATCATGCTTCACCAGTGACCAAGAAATTTGCGGAAATTTTAAGTACTTGGTTAGTCGAACAAAATAAGAAATAGGTTATTTTGTCGTTTTACGTTAAAATAGGACATGTATATTTATCTTCATTCAATAGCGGTTCAAACGACTATTGAATGATAAAGCCTCTGGTTTGAATGGCGTCAAGTTAGGATGTTCGTTTAACTTCGTCGCATCCAGGCTAACCTAAGCACAATTCAAAATCCGGACGCAAATGCCGCTGAGGCGTAATTGATAAGAAAAAGGTGAGTGTATGGGGACATTACAAGGGAAAACTGTACTCATAACAAGTGGGGGAACACTTGAGAAATGGGATCGTGTACGAGGGCATACGAATTTGTCGAAAGGAAGCATGGGGTGCTATTTGGCTGAAGCAGCACTTGCCGCTGGAGCCGACGTCGTGTATATGCATGGCTATTTCGCGCAACTTCCCGCATCGCAAGATAAAATGCGTACGGTACAATTTGAAGGAATAGAAGATTTAGGAAACAAGGTTCGTCACGCTGTCCAAGGGGAAAAAGTGGATATTGTGATTATGGCAGCGGCTGGCTCCGATTGGGTAATTGACAAGGTATACGACCAATCAGGGAACTTAATGGAGGAAGCGGGAAAAATGCCTTCAGACGAGCCACCGATAATCCACTTTAAAAAAGCGCCAAAAGTCCTTGGTCAAATAAAAAATTGGCAGCCTAATGTGACCCTTGTTGGCTTTAAACTAGAAGCAACAAGTGATGTAGATTTCTTACTGGCGCGTGCACGCTTACGTATGGACTCTGCACATGCACAGTTTATGGTAGCGAATAGCTCGCAGTCCTTATACGGTGGAGACGAACCACACTGGATTGTACCAGCTGCAGGACAACCCATTAAGGTGATGGGTAAAGAACAAACAGCCAAAGCATTAATGGAATGCTTACTAAAAGATTAAATCTCTCTTTTGCGAGTGTGACTTCTATCAGCGATGACTGGGTCTTTATCAGCGATTAAGGCACTTCTATCAGCGATGAAAAAATCATTCAATTTATGCTAGCAAAAAAACTGTGCAGACGGAAAGTACGTCTACACAGTTTTTTGCGTCGACCTCAGGTATTTCCGAAAAACCTAAATAGTTCTTGATAAAAAAAATGATTTAGCATATTATTTACTTACCGGTAGGTAAATAAAAATTTCTGGAGGGATAGTATGCGAAATCGGGAAGAAACATTCAAAAAAATTTTAGAAACGGCATATATTATGTTTGCTGACAAAGGCTTTGATAAAACGAGTTTGTCGATGATTGCATCGGAGGTTGGCATATCTAAACCGGCAATCTACTATTACTTTAAATCCAAGGATGAATTAATTGAGTATTTATTTGATGAAATCTGCAAGGAGATAGAGTTAGGCAACACTTTTGACTACAGTGATATGACAAAAACAAATCTCAAGCACAAGCTGTTGGCAATCGGCTATCAATCGATTGACGAGCAAAAGTCGGATGTGCACTTTAATAAAATTTTTAATCAATACATGTTGTTAGCTTCACGGGATGAGAAATATATGACAAGGCTGCTGGATATTCAAGCGGGTTATCTAAAGAGTTATCACGATTTATTTAGCTATGCTGTAGAAATTGGCGCAATCAGCGATACGAATATTGAAACAAAAGCCCATATGCTTGCAATGGTCATCGATAATATTGGAAATTTTATGCTAACCGGCAGCAAATTAGATTACAAAGGAATATGGAAAGAAGCTATAGAAAGTGTATTAAGAGAGCAACCACTATGACGAAGGAGCATACTAGTAAACGTATTGAAGGACTTGATTTTGCTCGAGCTTTAGCCATGTTTGGAATGTTTATCGTAAACTTTGGCGTCATTACGGGCGCAGACGGGAATGGCCCTACATGGCTGATATGGGTTCAAAGCCTCTTTCAAGGACGCGCTTCCGCCATATTTGTCATATTGGCTGGGATAGGAATCGCGTTGATGACAGCCAAAGCAAGAGCCACAGAATCCCCTTTACTTATACAACAAAATAGAAAAATATTATGGAAAAGATCGCTTTTCCTGTTTGTGTTAGGTATGATTTTATATGCTGTAGGATGGTCAGGAGACATTTTACACTATTATGGTGTATACATGCTCATTGCCTCATTTTTTATCGTGGCATCGAGCAAAACCATTATTCTATTAACAAGTGTGCTATTAATGCTCGCGCAAACACTTCAAGTAATTTTCAATTACATGGTAGGGTGGAATCCACAACAGTTTTTATTGGAATATCTTGATTTTTGGACGGTAGAAGGGTTTTTGAGAAACTTGTTTTTCAACGGCTATCACCCTGTATTGCCATGGATATGTTTCTTTCTCGTAGGGCTAGTTTTAGGACGGCTAGATTTAACAAATGATAGCGTAAGAAAAAGATTGTTGGTCGCTGGTCTTTCTATAACGGTTTTAACAGAAGTCATGTCTAAAGTACTGATGAATGTAACAACCAAGTCCGTTCTGGATGCGGATAGTGCATGGTTTCTCTTTGAAACTGGACCAATCCCTCCAAATGTCCTTTACATCGTTTCCAATACTGCAACGGCACTTATTGTCATTGTAGGCTCCATTTATACGGCCGAAAAATTTGCTGAAAATGGACTTATACGTGCCATTATACATACAGGTCAATTGACATTGACTCATTACGTAAGCCACGTCTTTATTGGGATTGGTGTTTTAATGGTGTTAAACCGACTTGAACATCAAACGATTGCCTTTTCACTGCTATTCTCGTGTCTTTTTTTCGTCGGCAGTATGCTATTCTCTGTGTTATGGAGACGAAAATTTAATAGAGGCCCCATGGAGCTAATTATGAGAAAAGTAACAAAGTAGAAAAGGTTCCTGCGTTAAGATAAGAGCAGGAAGAACTTTCCATCATCCGTTAACGTCATGTTTAAAAAGGGGTGAGATAATGGGTTTTTGGTATTTCCTCATACTATTATTAGGATTGTTCTTAGTTGTCAAAGGGCTATTTATGCACAAGCCGTCATTGTTCGTTAAAAAAATTAGTTTCTTATTGGTAGGGTTGCTCTGTATGTCATTGGCATTGTTTATGTTCTTACCGGGAAGTGCAGAAATAATTGCGGAATTATTGAATTTGGAATAAAAAGAGGGGCGATTTTTCATTAATTGCCGCTCGAATACTAAATAAAAGGACACCTTAAAGAGTCATATAGGGTGTCTGTTTTTCAACAACCGTCTTCTTATTATTGGGGCTTGTTCCACATAATAATTTCTACACCATTGATATCGACTTGTCCAAGCCTCGTTCCATCGAAAGGTTGACTTTGGATACTGCCACCTCATTTAATGTGAAAGTATTGCTGCCTTAAACCCAAGTGACAAATTTTCAATCAGCTATTTGGATGATTTTATCGCGATTGTCGCGATACTATCAGCGATTTTGTGTCGTATAGCCACCTCCGTTTTCGTTGCCCTGTCAAATGCAACAATAACGAAAAAGAGGGGCATCGTACAAAAAAAGAATAGGCTTTCTTCATAAGTTTTGCGCTCCTTTTACTGGAAAAATGAACCATTTTACTTAATTTCATAGTATTCGTCTAGGTTTTGTAATATTTATATTGACAATAGGTTTTCAGAATTATAGAATTATTTCCAAGAAACGTAATACCTTATCAAGAGAGGTGGAGGGACTTGGCCCAAGGAAGCCTCGGCAACAGATATGAATCGGTGCCAAATCCAGCAGAGTGTTCTGAGAGATAAGGGGGTCCATCGAATCATCATGATGCGTTGACCTCTTTTGTACAAAAAAGTATGAAAAAGAAGGGGTGTATCGAATGTCTCAAACAGCAAAGATTGATGACAAGAAATTAGAAGTGATTGCCAATGCTATTCAAAATCTACAATTTGGCGAGGTGCATATTACCATTCAAGATGGTGTTATTGTGCAAATAAATCGACTTGAAAAGCAAAGATTTCCACAAAAAAAATAACGAGTAATCGCAGCTGACTAGAAATCTGGAGGCCACATCATAAGCAGGAAACTTTCCTTCGCTTATATGTGGTCTTTTTTTGACCCCGTATGATTGCAGTTTTTCTTAATTAGCAGCAATTTAAAAAGGAGTGAGCAATTTGAGATTAAGATATTTCATGAATATAGGTGTACTGAGCAGTATATCAATTGTACTGATGTTATTTAATTTTCCGTTACCACCGTTTCCCAGTTTCCTTCAGGTAGATTTTAGCGATGTGCCAGCCTTATTAGCTGCAATGACGATGGGGCCAGTTGCGGGAATTTTAGTGGAGCTGTTAAAAAATATGTTGGATTGGTTATTGTCAGGAAGCATGACTGGTGTACCGGTAGGACATATGGCTAACTTTACGACAGGCGTGTTATTCATCATCCCGGTGTATTTCTGTTATTCAAAAATTCAGCGTGGGAAGGGGCTTGTCATTGGTTTGCTTGCAGGTACAGTTTCGATGGCAGTTGGTATGAGCCTCTTGAATTATGTGCTTTTCCTACCGATGTACACCTTGTTTTTAGGAATGGAACCAGTGAAGGGGGATGCCTTAAAAGATATGATTGTTTTAGGGATTTTACCATTCAACCTCGTGAAAGGTGTCATTGTCATGTTTGTGACAATAATAGTATTCCGCAATATTCGTGCTTGGATGACCCAGCAGCGCTTGAAATATAATCGTACATATTAAAAACAGGAGGAATAATAATGACGACAAAAGTAGTTAAAAAGATTGAAAAAATCGCAATTTCACTTGCGGAAAAATTTAAGGAAACAGCCGTCACGCGAGATCAAGTAGGGGGGAATGCTAAAAATGAGCGAGATTTAATACGAGAAAGTGGCCTTTTAAAGCTCTTAATTCCGACTGAATATGGTGGTTTAGGGGGTGATTGGCTTGATGTCCTACAGGCTGTGCGTATTTTTGCTAGAGTAGATAGCTCGTTAGCACATGTTTTTGGTTATCATTTTGTCAATTTAACAACGCCACATTTATGTGGAAGTGAAGAACAAAAAGTACGTTATTATACGGAAACAGTGCAACGAAATTTATTTTGGGGCAATGCTTTTAACCCCATTGATATTAAGTTAACGGCAACGAAGCAAGACAATCATTATATTTTTGAAGGTAAGAAAACTTTTTGCTCAGGTAGTGTAGATTCGGATTATTTATTAGCATCAGCGCTGTTAGAAGGTCGGGAAGAGCCTTTGTTGGCTATTATACCTACTAAACGGGTAGGTATAGAAGTGAAAGAAGATTGGGATAATTTTGGTCAACGTCAGACAGATAGTGGGACAGTCGAATTTCATGCGGTACGTGTGGAACTTCATGAAGTACTGGAGAATGGCTTTAATCGCGATGAGTTTTCTCGTCTTCGTTTAAATATTTCAAGCTTTATCTTAAATCATCTGTATTTAGGCATTGTAGAAGGCGCATTTGAAGCGGCAAGAAATTACACACAAACTGAAACGAGAGCGCGTTCACCGCTTTACACTTCAGCAACAGAGGATCCAATTATTCAAAAACATTTTGGCGAATTTTTTGCTCAGGTAGAGGCGGCCAAATTAGTAGTGGAACGCGCAGATGAGTTGTTCCAAAAGCTTTGGCTAAAAGGAAGTGACATAACGCTAGCAGAACGTGAAGCATTAGACGATGCCACGAATGTTGCGAAAATTGTGACGACAAAAATAGGGCTAGATGTTACCTCTCGCATGTTCGAGGTGATGGGAAGTCGTGCTACAGCTAATCGCTACGGCTTTGATCGCTACTGGCGTAATTTACGGACGATGACGCTACATGTGCCAGTAGATACGACCATACAAGAATTAGGAAGACGTGTTTTACAACGTTAGAAGGGGTGAATCGCATGGTGCTTTTAGAGCGTGTAGAGGAGCATGACAATAATGACTTGGAGGAGGCGATTAGGCCACCAATAAAAAATAAAATAGAGGCGAAAAATATTCAATTCGGTTATCAAGATGTCCGCATTTTAAACGACATTTCGATGGATGTGCAGGAAGGCGAATTTCTCGTTTTAATGGGGCCGAGTGGTTGTGGAAAAAGTACCTTTCTTCGTTTGCTTGCAGGACTCGAACAACCAAACGCCGGAGACATTACGATTGATGATGTGTCGCTTCAAACACAGGCGCCAGATTGCGGCGTTGTATTCCAAGATTATTCACTGTTTCCTTGGTTAACGGCACGCAATAATATCGTGCTGGCATTAAAACAAAAGCTAGGGAAGGCGAAAAAGAAACAAGCATTGCAACAGCTTGCAGAAGATTATTTGAAGCTTGTTAATTTAGGCCACGCCATTACAAAATATCCTGGACAAATGTCTGGAGGGATGAAGCAACGCGCAGCCATAGCCCGTGCACTGGCTTACGGTTCGGATTTACTGCTAATGGATGAACCCTTCGGAGCACTTGATCCGATTACTCGCATTCAACTACAAGATTTAATGCTCCAAATTAGTCGGGAACAAAAACGCACCATTGTTTTTGTGACACACGATGCCGATGAAGCAATCTATTTGGCAGACCGCATTATCATGTTTGGTCTTGGCAAAGAAGGGGCTGTGACGACTAGTTTAGAGGTACCGTTTAAACGAAAAACGACAAATCGTAAAAAACTATTGGAAAGTGAGGAGTTTTTAACTTTCCGAGACAAAGTATATGAAGTAATGAATAAAGAGATACTCAATCAAATTGATGAGACATCACTTGTGACAGCGGATGGCGCAGGGATTTAAGGAGGAACTAGTTTGCAAAATCGTAAATGGGAAAAATTAATTTATACCTTTTTAGGAGGTGTTAGTTTACTTGCTCTCACAGCATGTGGCACGGATGAAAAAGCAAGTGAGCCAGCTTCAGCAGAGGATTTGTCGGAAAAAACGTATGACATTAAGGTGGGATATAGTCAGTCCAGTGGTGCACCATTACTAGATGTTGCACTGCAAGAAGGCTATTTTGAGGATGTCGGCGTCAATATCGAACGTATCGGTTTTGCAAACTCTGCGGATGGATTAAATGCGCTGCAAGCAGGCAAAATCGATGTCGGTCTGTCATTCGGCACAGCTGGTCCCCTGACATTTATTTCAAATGGTTCTGATTTCAAAATTATCGGTGGGCATTTAGAAGGTGGACATCCGATTTTAACGAAAGCAGAAAATGCCAAGCAATACAAAACATTAGCAGATTACAAGGGTAAGAAAGTTGGGACGATTCGTATCTTCACGTCGGATATCGTCTTTCGTTCAGCACTAGCAGAGGAAGGGATAGATTGGGAGAAAGATTTAGAAATTATCGAGTTTAAAACGGGCAGCATGTTATTAGAGGCTGTTGCTTCCGGAAAAGTGGATGTGGCAGTTTCCGCAAACTCATTCTATGTGCAGGCACTTGAAATGGGCTTGGAGGCTGTAAGTTGGAGTAACGATTTACAACCGTCCCATGTGTGCTGTCGTGTCGTGACAAAAGAAGAGTTGTTAAAAGAAGATGATGGCGAAGGCTATAAACGCTTCCTGAAGGCGTTAATTTTGGCCGAGCGAACGAAGATTGAGCATCCAGAAAAAGCGGTGGAAGCGGCACGTGAACATTTGAAGGTTGATGATAAAGTGATTAACGCCATTGTCAACGAGGGCCATTCTAATTATTCAGCCGATCCAAACAAAGACAGCGTTGTCGCCATGTGGAGTCAAATGCAAGAAATCGGTTATGTCGAGGATGTTGAGGATATCGATATTAATGAATATATCAATATTGAATTATATGAAAGTGCGCTGAATGAGTTAATCGAAGAACATCCATCTGATGATTATTTTAAACAATTACTAGAAAAATTTAATGCGCAAAATGCATAAGTAAAGGAGAGACACTCTATGCGCCTATTTTTTAAGCAATATAGCATCACGATTTTGATTGGGCTATTCGTACTTGTAGCCTGGGCGCTGTTCACAAAATATGCGAGCTGGATTAACCCTGTGATTTTCCCAGAGCCCTTTGTTGTGTGGATGTCCCTACAAGAAAAAGCACAAGAGTTAGTGAGCGGTTTTATCAGTTCCATGCAGCTTTTATTGCCGGCCTATGTGGGTGCACTAATCATTGGTATCGCAGGCGGTGTATTTTTCGGCTTACACCATCAATCACGCAAAATTTTAATGCCGTATTTTCATGCGTTCAGTCCAATACCACCGACATTATTTATACCCTATGCCATCGCGTTAATGCCGACGTTTCAATCGGCTTCAACGTCACTCATTTTTATCGGTGCGTTTTGGCCTATCTTTTTAGGGGCCATTCAAGGGGTGCTACTCATTGAGCAACACTATTTAGACAATGCGAAAACACTTGGTTTAAAAGGCTTCGACTTTTTAGTAAAAGTCATACTGCCAGCAAGTTCCCCGCATATTTTAGCAGGTGCTGGCACGTCACTAGGGATGTCCTTTTTAATCTTAACGATTGCAGAAATGTTCGGGGCATCGTCCGGAATGGGCTACTTCATTCAATACTATGCGGATTTCTCACAATACCATTTCGTACTAGCAGGCATTATTTTTAACAGTATGATTATTCTGGCGTTCATGATTGGCTTCGATAAACTAAAAAAACGTCTGCTTTTTTGGACGAATATGAAGACTGAATCGAAATGACAGGTAAGCGATTGATGCAAGTGTTTTCGATGTTACTCATCTTAATCGCACTTAGCTATAGCGTATACATGAATGGTTTTGCAAAAGAAAAAACGAAACTTCTTGCGGCAGGGCAAGTAGCGCCTGCTTTTACACGCACAAATACAGCAGGTCAAAAAGTTCGATTAGAGGATTATCAGGGACAAGGGGTAATTATAAATTTCTGGGCCACGTATTGCCCGCCTTGTAAAAAAGAAATGCCATTATTAGATGCCCAAGCAAAGAATATGGCAGTTATTACGGTCAATGTAGGGGAACCTACGCGTCTGGTGAATCAATTTTTACAAAAACAGCAGCTAACGTTGACAACATTATTAGACCGTGAACAGGAAGTGTACACCCTCTATCAAGTGACGACTCTACCGACCACATTTTTTGTGAATGCAAGGGGTGAGATCGTAGACAAAGTCGTAGGGGAATTAAACGAACAACTACTAAAAGATAAGATTGCACAAATACAACCAAAGTAAAGGGAGAGATTTTTTATGACGAATGAATTCAAACAAGACACAATTGCCTTACATGGTGGGCAAACAGTGGACCCTATTACACGTTCTCGTGCTGTGCCACTTTACCAAACGACATCCTATGTATTTGATGATACGGAACATGCAGCGTCCCTCTTTAAGTTACAAGGTAGCGGCTACCTATATTCACGTAATGCCAATCCGACAAATGATGTGTTAGAAAAACGTCTTGCAGCGCTTGAGGGTGGTGTGGGTGCATTTGCGGTTGCTTCGGGGCAAGCGGCTGTACTATTAGCCGTATTAACTGTGGCTCAAGTAGGTGATGAAATTGTCGCAACGAATGCGTTATATGGTGGCACTTATACATTATTTGAACGGACATTACCACGCTTTGGTATTACAGTGCGCTTTGTTGATGGGGCAGATTTGGCGGCAATTGAAGCAGCCATTAATGATAATACAAAAGCGGTATTCACAGAAACAATTGGCAATCCAAGTTTGCAAATTGCTGATATCGTGGGCATTAGTGAAGTGGCGCATCGCCATGGCGTTCCGGTGATTGTCGATAACACATTCGCCACACCTTATTTAGCGAAGCCATTTGAACATGGCGCCGATATTATCGTCCACTCAACGACGAAATTTATCGGTGGACACGGGACATCAATCGGTGGAGCCATCATCGATAGTGGGAACTTTGAATGGAATGCGCAACGTTTCCCAGCATTTGTCGACAGCAACCCATTGATCGACAATCGCTCATTTGTTGAAGCGGCAGGAAAAGCGGCGTTTGTAACGAAAGCACGCTTTGAACTCGGCCATGATTTAGGGGCTACATTATCGCCATTTAACGCTTGGTTATTTATTCAAGGTTTAGAGTCACTATCTGTTCGTATTCGTCAGCACGTATCGAATGCTAAGGCGGTTGCCACGTTTTTAGAGCAACATGATTTAGTGGAATGGGTGAATTATCCGACACTAGCGGGAAATGCTCAACAAGATATTGCCGCGAAATATTTGCCAAAAGGCGCGGGTTCAATTTTCAGCTTTGGCATTAAAGGTGGTTTAGAGGCAGCCAAAACGTTCATTAATGCGGTCGAGCTATTATCGCATGTTGCGAATGTTGGTGATTCAAAATCACTTGTCATTCACCCAGCAAGTACATCCCATTCGCGTTTAACACCAGCCCAACAAATTAGTAGTGGTGTCACACCGGGTTTAATTCGCCTATCGATCGGCTTAGAAGATATTGACGATATTTTAGCAGACCTAGAGCAAGCACTACAAAAAGCAGGCGTGCAAGCTTTAGTGACAGCGAAGGAGGAGCAATAATATGACAATTGCAGTTGTAGTCAATGATGAAGGCATTATCACACCCATCACAGAAGGCAGTGTGTTACGCATCGTAGCACAAGATGGTCGTACGGAGGATTTCCGTAATCCCGCACTAGATTTAACAGAAGGTCGCCGTGGTGCAGCACTACGTTTAGCCATTGAAAAGGGCGCAACGACATTTGTTGCACCACCCGAAACGTTTTGCGAACTATCTTATGCGAAAGCACAAAGTGAAAACATTCAATTTTATCACCTGACAAGGAATAGCCCATATGAAGCATTTACAACAGCACGAGCGAACGGAGAAATTTCTCTTTCTACGACATTACCCGAAGCGGAAATTTTACCGAGTGCACCTGTAACAAAATAACATGAGACATGGAGGAATGAGCATGGTTGAATTTATAACAATGGCCCCCACTTCAGGGGATAGTGAGTATGTCGGTGGTCCATCGAAGGACAAAAATATTGATGGTTGGACTGGTACTGGTACAGATGCCAATCGTGAACCGTCTGTTGACTATATTACACAAGTTGCACAGGCCGCAGAACGGGGAGGTTTTTCAACATTATTACTGCCAATTGGCGGGTCATGCATCGACTCGCTTGTTGCGGCATCGCACTTAACAGCAAGAACCGAAACTTTAAAATTTCTATATGCAGTTCGTCCAAGTTCGACAGCACCGACGATTTTGGCAAAGCAGTTTGCATCCATTGATGAATGGTCGAATGGCCGTATCAACGTTAACATCGTCACAGGTGGTTCACCACAGGAGTTAGCAAGTGATGGAGATTTACTATCTCACACAGAGCGCTATCGTCGTACGCGCGAATATATGTATATCTTAAAACGACTTTTTACGGGCGAGAAATTTGATTTTAACGGTGAATTCTATCAGTTAAGAGGTGCATATTTACCACGATTACCGAAACAAACACCACCTATTTTCTTTGGAGGTTCCTCGGATGAAGCAAAAGCGGTGGCGGCAGATTTAGCGGATGTCTACATGTTGTGGGGTGAAACATTAGAAAATACGAAGGCAGAAATTGATTCGGTAAAGGCGCTCGCGTCACAAAAAGGTCGAGAGCTGTCGTATAGTTTTTCATTCCAAGTGGTCATTGGTGACACGGAGGAAGAGGCATGGGCGAAAGCAAATAAACTCATTAGTCAGGTGGACCCAGAGTTTTTAGCATTGAAACATCAACAAACATTAGCAAATGGGGCAGTGGGTGTGAATCGTCTGCATACATTAATGGTGGCGTCAAAAGACAGTAATTTTGTTATTGGACCAAACTTATGGGCGGGTTTAACGCAAGTATTGTCTGGTAATTCCATTGCATTAGTTGGCACGCCAGACCAAATTGCAGCACGTATCGTTGAATATGTGGATTTAGGTTTCGATAAAGTGTTGTTACGCGGATTTCCTCATTTAGAAACAATCGAAGAAGTTGGCCAAAAAGTTATTCCACGTGTTCGTGCGTTATTAGCGGAGCGCGAAGCAAAAGTCGTATAAGGAGGAGTGAACCGATGACAAAAAAACAGATGAAACTAGGTGTCTTTTTAATGGGCACGGGGCATCATATTGCCTCGTGGCGTCATCCAGATGTGCCGAGCGATGCAAGTGAAAGTATGGCATTTTTTCAGCATATTGCACAAGTAGCAGAGGCTGGAAAACTAGATATGTTGTTTTTAAGTGATGGGCTATCGTTTAACGATTTATCGCATCCGGCTGAACTGGTACGCTTTGAACCGTTAACATTGCATGCGGCATTATCAACCGTGACGAAAAATATTGGCTTAACTGCAACGGCTTCCACAACATATAATGAGCCATTTCATATAGCCCGAAAGTTCTCCTCGCTGGATCATTTAAGTGGTGGCCGTGCAGGGTGGAATGTTGTGACATCCTATTACGAAGCAGAGGCGTTAAACTTTAATCAACATGCACATTTAGACCATACTCTTCGTTATGATCGTGCGGAGGAATTTGTAGAAGTAGTAAAGGGGTTATGGGACAGTTGGGAGCAAGAGGCGCTTGTCCGAGATAAAGACGGTGGCACCTATTTTGATAAACAGCAGCTACACACATTAGATTTCAAGGGTAAGTATTATGCAGTGAAGGGTCCATTGAATTCATCACGTTCGCCACAAGGACGCCCAGTCATAGTACAGGCAGGCTCATCGGAATCAGGCACAGATTTAGCGGCTAAAACAGCCGATGTTATTTTCACTGCTCAGCAAACATTAGAGGATGCGCAGTTCTTCTATAAAAAGCTAAAGGATAAGGCCATAGCCTTTGGACGTAATGCAGATGATGTAAAAATTATGCCCGGTGTATCGCCGTATGTAGGTGACACAGAGGAAGAGGCGTATGCCAAATATGAACAACTGCAAAGCCTAATTACACCTGAAATTGGCTTGGATTTCTTGTCGGATTATTTAGGGGGCTTTGATTTTTCAGGCTATGATTTAGATGGGCTACTACCGAAAGATATTCCGTTGACGAACGGCAATCAAAGTCGTCAACAGTTGATTGTGGCGTTGGCAGAGCGCGAACAGCTGTCCATTCGTGAATTGTATTTACGTATCGCGGGCTCACGCGGGCATCGTTTAATTTTTGGAACACCTGAACAAATTGCCGATCAGCTAGCAGAATGGATGGATAAGGGTGCAGCGGATGGTTTTAATATTATGCCGCCCTATTTCCCACACGGATTTACGGATTTTGTGGAAAAGGTAGTGCCTATTCTACAACAACGAGGTATTTTCCGTACAGCATACGAGGGCACAACATTACGAGAAAATTTAGGTTTACTCCAGGTCGTGTCACGTTATGGCAAGGTAGAAGTTTAACTTCTTTCAGCAGAAGTCTCCCCCTCTATAGGTGGTGAGATGAATGCGGATTTAAGCTGCTTTTCAGCGGGTGTCCAAACTCCCGCTGAAAGAAGTTGAAGCCTCTGGCGGATGTCACGGAATCGGAAAGGAGTTCTTTGTGCAAGCACAAAGCCGATTCCGGACGCAATTATGCCGAGGCATAATTGATAGAGAAACGTATTTGGTGGGATTTATCGTCCCACCAAATCGTAGTTGTACGTTGGCTAACACAACATGCCAGATGGCAATTAGGGACGTCCCTAGTAAAACGGACGTTTTTTTATTTGGTATCGGCAAGATTCGTGTCCGTTAGGGCTTCGAATAGCTTTTGAGAATCTTCGCTGTTGAGATGAACATATTGATTGTCACCTGCTACAACTTCTAATGTGTCTTTGTTTGGGCTTATCCAAATGGAGTAGGGGATCGCCTTTGTTTGGATATTTGGATTGACAAATTGAAAACCGAATTGATAGTCAGCCTCTCTGGCCATATCTACTTTCATTTGTTGCCATTTCGCATTACGAAGTATCTTTTTTACTACATTTACTTTTTTTCGATTGGTAATTTCCTGAAAGTCCTCATACGTACCAGTATCATACTGTTTTTCCACGATTATTTTTTGTCTTTCCATATTAGTGCAACTCGCAGTCATCAAGACCAATAAGATCAGGGTGAGCATCCTCTTAAAGGGCAACATTTTTATTGTCTCAATCCTTTCCCTGTGTAAGATCATTTCTCCAGTACAAATAGAATTCTCGTTGTGTGATAGAACTTCCTGCTATATGAACGAAAGGGGTTGATCCAACCGAAAAAGGAGCTACCTCAAAGTGTGAATTTGAGATAACTCTCGTCCGTATAGAAATGGAAGTGACCTAAACGCATGTTTTCTGCACGAAAGTGAATGGTCTGCGTAAAATGAATAGTGAAGCCACTTATTTTTCTTAATATTACAATAGAGGGGGAGGTTAATCGTAAAAGCTTGTAGGAATTTGACCTAAATGCCGACGATGATAGAGCAATGGTTCTTTTTGCGCATTATCAATTTCTAAGACATGCCCAATGAATATTGTATGGTCGCCTGCATCGACTTGCTTGAATGTTTCGCATTGTAATGTGGATAATGTAGCATGTAAAATCGGTAAACCATGTCCGGAAGTTGACCACGTTGTTTGAGCAAAGCGGTCAGGAATTTTACTCGAAAATAATGTACATAAATGTGCTTGATCACTCGCTAAAATATTGACAGCAAATTTGGGAGCTGCTTGAAATGACGCATGAAGTTGTGATCTTTTATCGAGTGACCATAAGATGAGCAATGGATCAATTGAAACAGATGCAAAGGAATTGACCGTTAAGCCAAAAGGTTCGTTCGCGTCATTATAAGCTGTAACTACTGTGACGCCTGTTGGGTAATTGCCTAAAGCTTGTTTAAATGCTGTTACTTTGTCAGTCATGTCAATCACCTCTTGTTATTTTATCTCGCATAAACGGGCAGTAAGACTCCCACTTCAAGATTTAAGTGAAGCAAAAAATATAAGTGGGAGATCAACTGCACGTAAAAGCCCGATTGGTTCAACTAACAATCAGTGGGGGATGGGGAAAATCCCCACTGATTGAAGTTTCACTTTATGATAAAAACACGTTGTTCCACGGGCACAATATCTTTTTCGCGTGGTTCGGCGGTAGGCTCACCAAATGGCATTTGGGCAATGAGCTGCCAGTGCGGTTCAATATGCCAAGCTGCACGCAATTCTTCCGACAATTCTGGGTAATAGTGTTGTAAGCTAGCACCGTACCCCTCATGCTCTAGTACTGTCCAAATTACATATTGAAGCATACCTGCACCTTGCTGCGACCAAATAGGAAATTGGTCTTTTAACTTCGGGAATTTCTCTTGGAAACTATCCATGACCTCATTATTTTCGAAGAATAAGACAGTTCCATAGCCTGCAGCAAAACCATGAAAACGAGCAGTTGTTGCTGCAATACGCTCAACAGCAGTTTGTTCTAGCGCATTAATTAAAGCGAGCTGCCAAAATGTATCATGCTGCTCTTTTAATAACACGACGATGCGACCCGTTTGTGAATTAAATGCGGAAGGGGCATTTTTTACGGCTAATTCAATGACTTCTTGTAACCGTTCATCGGAAATAGGTGAAGCTTTCGATAAGCCAAAAATGGAACGTCTACCTTGGATGGCTTTGTAAAATGCACTTGTCATCATCTATAAAAACTCCTTAACTATTAGAAAATTCTTAATATTATTTTAAACCAATAAAACTAACAGGTAAAGTATATAATAAAAGAATGAAAGGGGGCATAATCATGACTTTAGTTTTCGACCATTTAGTTCATCAAGTCCAGTCACCAGAGAATATTAAAGATTTCTTAAATAAGCGCAATATCCATACAGTGAATGGTGGTCAGCACACGATGTGGGGAACGTATAATACGCTAAGTTATTTTGGCTTGACATATATTGAGCAAATTGCTGTGTATGATCGAGCGCTATTTGAGGCAGCGGCGAAGTACCCTTATACATTACATCATACGTTTAAGGGGAATAATGAGCATTACGGATTTTCACGCATCGCATTACGTACCACAAATATTGAAGAAGAGGCTGCTCGATTACGTACGTTGGGGCTTGAAGTTCACGGACCTGATGCCTGTAGTCGAACACGGCCAGATGGCTCGATTGTGAAATGGAAGTTACTGCACTTTGGTCAGCCAGGGCAAGCCATCGATTTTCCATTTTTAATCGAATGGGCAGATGACGATGAAGAGCGTTTTGCGCAATTAGAAGCTAGCGGCGCGATCAAAACGGCACAGCCTATAACGATGGAGTCCGTGCAATTTTATATACGAGATGCCAAAGCTACGGTGCAACGATGGCAGGAAGTATTACAATTGCCCGAGCCTGACATACAACCACAATGTATATCCATACAGTTGCCGAATATGCGCTTAAACTTTTATGAAGAGGCAGAGGCCACTAAAATGATGCTAGGTCGTAAAAGTGAAGGTCCGTTTGGGGTAACGTTAAAAGATAACGAACGAACAAAGGAAACCTTAATCTTCCCAGCCGCTTTTTATTGGATTAATCCATAATAGTATGTTGAACGAGTATCGCTGATAGAAGTGAAGGAATCGCCGATAGAGAAATGAATATCGCTGATAGAAGTGAAGGAATCGCCGATAGAGAAGTGAATATCGCTGATAGAAGTGAGGGAAACGCTGATAGAGAAGTGAATATCGCTGATAGAGAAGTGAATATCACTATAGAAGTGAAGGAAGGCCGCTAGAAGTACTTAAACTATTTTTATACTTAGAACAAAAAGGAGCTGTTCTTTTTGGGAACAGCTCCTGTCACGCTTATAATTTCATAACATTTGATGCCTGTGGGCCACGATTGCCTTCCACCACATCAAATGAAACCTTTTGTCCTTCTTCAAGTGTACGGAAGCCTTCCTCTTGGATCCCCGTAAAATGTACAAATACATCTTCTCCATCGTCACATTCAATAAAGCCATAACCTTTTTCGTTATTGAACCACTTTACGTTTCCTTGTTGCATAAGCATTCGCCTCCAGTGCGCTTGAATGTAAAATTATATCAACTAAGTCTCAACGTAATTGATAAGATGGAATAATTCCATTTTCTCTTAGAACATACCTGAATTGCTCCTCGATGTCAATTGATTGTCGAAAAGTTGCATAACTAGCTATGTTTTATTTCACAATAAAGTCTATAATGGAGTTGAACAACAGAGAAAGTAGGGTGCCAAATGACAACGAAAAATCAACCATTATCAGATCTAGAAATCGCTAGTCAAGCGGTTATGAAACCTATTACAGAAATAGCGAAAGCTGCAGGAATTCCCGAGGATGCACTGGAGCAATACGGTCGCTATAAAGCGAAGATCGACCCATTAAAAATCACAGCACATGGTGAGGATGCAAAGGTCGTATTAGTCACAGCAATTAGCCCAACTCCAGCTGGTGAAGGAAAATCGACGGTAACAGTCGGACTTGCGGATGCCCTTCATCAATTAAATAAAAACGTTCTTGTCGCATTACGTGAGCCATCTCTTGGTCCAGTGATGGGTGTAAAAGGCGGTGCCACAGGTGGTGGTTACGCGCAGGTTGTTCCAATGGAAGATATCAATTTGCATTTTACTGGTGACCTACATGCCATCACAACTGCCAACAATGCGCTATCGGCCTTTATTGATAATCATATCCATCAAGGCAATGTGTTAAACATCGATCCTCGCCGTATTATTTGGAAGCGTGTGATGGACTTAAATGACCGTACACTAAGAAAAGTAGTCGTTGGTCTTGGTGGTCCAGTCCAAGGCATGCCACGTGAGGACGGCTTTGATATTACGGTGGCTTCAGAAATTATGGCGGTGTTCTGTTTAGCAACAAGCATTGAAGATTTACGCGAGCGTTTAGCAAGCATCGTTATCGGCTACACATTTGAGCGCGAGCCGGTATTTGTGCGTAATCTACAGGTAGAAGGTGCTTTAACGCTGCTATTAAAAGATGCTTTCAAACCAAACTTAGTGCAAACATTAGAAGGCACACCTGCCATTATTCATGGTGGACCATTTGCCAATATCGCGCACGGCTGTAACTCGATTATGGCGACGCAAACGGCACGCAAACTAGCCGATATCGTTGTAACGGAAGCGGGCTTCGGTTCGGACTTAGGTGCTGAAAAATTCATGAACATCAAAGCGCGTAAAGCAGGCTTTAAGCCAAGTGCCGTAGTGATCGTGGCAACGATTCGTGCGTTGAAAATGCACGGTGGTGTAGCGAAAACAGCACTTGTAGGCGAAAATGTGGAAGCACTGTTACAAGGCATTGAAAATTTAGCCAAACACGTCGAGACGATTCGCACATTCGGTGTTGAACCGATTATCGCGTTAAACCGTTTTATTACAGATACAGAAGCAGAACTTGAAGCAGTGCTAAACTGGTGTCAAGAAAATCATGTCCGCATTGCACGTACTAATGTCTGGGAAGAGGGCGGCAAAGGTGGACTTCAGCTAGCGGAGCAAGTGCTTGCTGTACTGGATGAAGAAAACAACTTCTCTCCTTTATATGAAGTAACGGAATCTATCGAGGAAAAAGTACGGACGATTGTGCAAAAAGTGTATGGCGGCAAAGATGTACAATTTACCGACCAAGCAAAAAAACAAATTGCGCAAATCGAAAAATTCGGCTGGGACGTTCTGCCGATTTGTATGGCAAAAACGCAATATTCTTTATCCGACCAACCATCTTTACTCGGGCGTCCAGAAGGCTTCACGGTAACGATTCGCGAAGTTATTCCAAAGCTAGGGGCAGGCTTCTTAGTTTGTCTAACAGGCGACATTATGACGATGCCTGGATTACCAAAGCAGCCAGCTGCATTACGTATGGATGTGGATAGCGACGGACATGCGCTAGGATTGTTCTAATATTCGATAGAAAATAAACCATATAAAAGCTGCTCTTTTACGTTATAAAGGGCAGCTTTAAATAATTTTAAGACAAAAGTGACAGTTATCTATATAATTGAATTATTAGATTATTTTGTTTTATTGTTCTGTGCGATTAACAATTATCAACTTTAACAAATGGGGGAGACAATTTGAGATATTTTTTTATCGGAATTTTTCTATCTCTAATAGGTGCCCTAGTGTCTATAGTGATATGGGATATCGAAATGGTTACAACTGTTACAAGTAGTATCGGTTTCTTTTTTATTGGAATAGCACTCATTTTTTCTGGTGTATTTATAAGTGGTGATAGAATGCGGGCTAACTTTGCAACTGAATCTGCCAAGAATAAAATGGAAAGAAATAACATTAGTTTTCGTTCAGCTTTGATGGGAATGCCAAGTCTTGTGGTAGCAATTTTGTTTTATTTTTTATTGAACTAAAAAACGGAAAATCCTAAAATATTGAATTAGCCAAGGAAATGGTTAGCGGCTATTTTAATCTAATTTCCTTTTAAATTGACCTCATTAATCTGCGGTTCAAAGGGCTTTTAACTAGATAAAAAATCGCCGCACTTTCGTTAGAGAATGCGGCTGTTTTTTATGTCATTAAGAGGCTCATTTTTTACTGATTTTTGTAGTTTTTTTCCTCCATTAACAATTCAACAAGTTTGTCTTCCGAAACAGGCCTACTAAAATAGTACCCTTGGACAAAGTCGCAGTTCCATTCTTTGAGCAAAATATACTGTTCTTTTGTCTCCACCCCTTCGGCAACTACATCATGACCTAATTTATGGACAAGATTGATAATTGATTCGATAATCGTTTTTTCAGCTGTTGCCGATGTCATATTTTGAATAAATGACCTATCAATTTTAAGGGTATGAATAGGCAATACATTCAAATAGTTAAGTGAAGAATAACCGGTGCCAAAATCATCCTGAGCAATTTTTATCCCTAGGCTCTCTAATTTTCGCAGTATGGAAATAGAGCTTTCAAACGATTCGACTAAGATACTCTCGGTAATTTCAATCTCTAAATATTCCGGCTTCATCTTAGTCTCATTCAAAATGAGCTGAACTTTATCCACAAAATCTGCTCTTCCTAATTGTAAAGCCGAAATATTAACCGCCATCAGGAAGGGATAATCGAATTGATGTTGTAATTCGACATTTTTCAAGCAGGCTTGATACATGACCAATTCGTCAATTTGTGTAATCAATCCTGTCTTTTCTGCAATCGGAACAAAATCTTCTGGAGAAACAAATCCAAGCTCGGGGCTATTCCAGCGCACTAACGCCTCAAACCCTCTGATCTTTCCAGTAGCTGATTCTATCTGCGGTTGATAATGAACGTTAAATTCATTTCTTTCTAGCGCAAGACGCATCATTCGTTCTATTTGGTCCTTTTTGATAACGAGTTCATTCATCGTGTCATCAAAAAATCGATGGTTATTTCCCCCTAATTCTTTCGCTTTATACATGGCGATATCAGCATGTTTGAGAAGCTCTTCTTGAGTCACTCCATCAATTGGATACCTTGCGATTCCCATACTCATTTGAACAAAAGTGATTTGGCCATGAATAGTAAAAGGTTGAACAAAGCTATCACGTAACGTACTCAACATTTTTTCCAAATAATCATGATCTGCGCTATGTTCTAGAAAAATGACAAATTCATCGCCCCCAAAACGTGCAACCACTCCTTGCGAGCCTATACAAGACTGCAATTGTTCTGCCATCTTCTGAAGTAACTCATCACCAGCCGAATGCCCAAGTGTATCATTAACTTGCTTGAAGTTATCCACATCAATGAAAATAATGGCAAAATTAGATTGGTCTGAACTAACCTGTGTGATGGCCTGTTCCAGGGTAAAGACAAACTGCCTCCGATTAGGCAAATTAGTTAATGGATCGTAGAATGCGAATTTACTTAAAGAGTCAATCATATGATTATAAGCGTCGCCAAGTTTCTGAAACTCATCTTGACTTGTGATTATGACATGCCCCGACAGATCCCCTTCGCTCACTTTCTCAGAAGCATCAACTAACACCTGCAAAGGTTTCGTAATCGAGCGAACAATAACGGAAATCAGAATAGATGTTAAACAAATCGCAATGAGCAACACAAAGAGGGTAATATTAAAAATCGGTTTGACACTTTGAGCTATCTTAAGTTGATCAATTTCAGCAATAATTCGCCAATCCGTTTGTGCATTTGTAAGAAAAATCGCCTTTTTAGGGTTCCCGTTAACTTTAAAATTTATTTCACCTGATGAACTTCTCATTATCTCGTCATTGTAAATTCCGTTAGGCTTTTCCGCAAGTTTTTCCTTAGGATGGGCGACAACTTTTCCTGTGGGATCCAATATGTATAAAATATCTCCCTCAGCAATTGTGAGTTGGGTCACGCTGTGCGTCAATTCCTCCAGTGAGATACCAACAGCTACAACCCCCTTTTTATCACTAGTCTGCCTAGACATTGTGACAACTGGTTTATTTGATTCTGATAAACGAGGAGCAGTTATGGATACTATCCCCGGATTCTCAACTGCAAGTTTATACCAGCTCTGTTCTAGTGGATTGTAGTCAGAAGAAAGGCTTAGATGAGGTGAAAACATGAAGGCGCCATCGTGCGAAGCGACTCTGGTCATAATAATATCTGTACTCAGGGATTGAAATCTATCAATAATCTCTCGTATCTCCGAATTTTCGTCCCCTTGATTTGTTTCTATGTTATCTGCATCGATACTTTGAGCTAATAAAGAAATCTCCTGTTTTGGCAAACTCAACATTTTATCAATATAGGTATCTAATATCTGTAGATTCCTCTCAAGCCCTTCCATCGTTTTATCAGTAATCTGCTCGTATGCTGTTTTATACGAAACCCAGCCAATCAGTGCGCAAGGGATACATAGGATAAGGGATACAGATATTATTAATTTATTTCGTACATTAAATGGATTCACTAACACCATCCCTCTCTCAATTGAGCATTTAGCCTTGATCTAAGGCCTTAATACGCAAGGTTTTTCAAGCATCAGAAAGGGGCTTTGGGGCTAACAGCGATTACTTGAAGTTCCGTTTTCTTCACACCACGGACAACATTGATTGAAACCTTGTTATTTATCCGAAAAAACAATAACTCCTGAATGAGATTTTCTTCAGAGTCTCTCTCTTTCTATTACCACTGCACTGATCTCAAGAACCTTCCTTATTTATTATAAAATAGTTTTATTATTTAAAAATTTTAGATTTTACTCTTGTTGCAAATGAATAAGGGTAAAAATTAATACAACCCACTATATATCTTGATGTAATCAAACTGTATGCTGTAGCTTTGTAAAAAAAATAACTAAAAATCACTTCTTTTTAGTTATTTTTTGAGGTGATTTTCTTATTGGATATTTATGTTAAAATTGACGTTTATCTTGTGAAGAAATGTACTTAAACTTACGCAGTAGTAGAATTGAAGAAGAGGTAATTCTTACGTTGATCGAAGTAGGTTTAACATTATGTTTACTAAATTTATCGAACTAACGGTGCAGGATAGTGAAACAAAGAGGGGGTTGGAAATATTCTGATTATTAGGGATGATGGAGGTATAGCGAAATGATTACAGTACCAAAAGAACATTTTAATATTATAAAGAAGAAAATTAAAGAAGCGCCAACATTTGTATTTAGCGTATTCGATTCTACTATTTATAGGAACTGTACATGCACAGAGTAAAATAGTACTTCCTTTTTTCTGTTCTCATATCTAAAACGCAGTGGGTTAGGCGATTTTAGTTTTGGTTAAAGAATAAGCACGCTTAGCGAGAGCGCGAAAAAACGGGGCTGAGACAAAAGAGAAAAAGTGTTAGATTGACTGCTGTCGATCTAACACTTTTTTGCTGTAAGCGTTGATGTCCGCTACGGCGGACGCTTTCCGGGGACGTGGCCTGAGACTACAGGCTCAGGCCTCACGCCTCACGCTAATCCCCCAGGAGTCGCCGCCTTCGCTACCATCAACTAGTGCTCTCTTCTGAATTTTATTTATTTCAAAAGGAAGAACGTCTAAATTTTTCTTCATTTTTAGATAGCAAAAATTTAATAACGCCTTTGCTCCTCTTTCTTAAAATTTAAAGTTATGTCCCAGCTTTTATATCGTTTTTTTAGGTGCTTATATTTTAAGATTATTTTTAATCATTTTGATCTCACTGTCGCTTAACAATGGACTCACTTGAAGGACAGGTATATCGTTCGTTACTAATCCATAAATATGATGATTTGTAGTAATAATTGCATCTAGATCTCCATGAAGAGCAAGACTAACCATTTCATGTGCTTGATTAGTCGTCATTAATCTAATGTGTCCATTTATATGGTCTAAGAGTTTCAACATGATATATCTCAAGACACCAAGGTCATTCATGTACAATAAAATTTTTTTTTCTTTATGTTGCATTTCATGGCCTTTTTTGCTAGCCATAAAGTACATCGTAATATCTGCAATGTCATCATCCCTGAACGATTCTGCATAATTACAGTTACGTACAATGGCTTCTTGAATACAATTGTAAAGGAAAGCTTGTTTATTTTTAATGATTGATTTATGGTGATTTGCATAGCTATACACTTTAGTTATCAATCTTATTTTCGCATGTTTGAAATATTCGTGACATTGCTGCACCAAGATAGGGTCGTTCGAAAAGGGTAATTGAGTTTGCTCCTCTACATATTTTATCACGTTCATTATAGAATCCAATTGAGGTTGTCCAATTATTTCATTCATATTTAAGCAATCATCATCTTTCTTCTTTTCAACCCTTGCTGCACCAAGTATCAGTGCTGCTCCATAATGAAGCTCACTTGGGATAACCATAATCTGAATGGATTCAAGATAGCCTTCAATAAGAGTTAGAAGCCAATCAATTGAATTGCCTGATTCAACAAGAACTGCAGGGTATACGAACTCTGTTATATATTTTTTTTTAATCATGCGGCTCTGCCAAATGGACAAAAGAATTGGCAGTTGTGCGTAAGCATGATCTGAAAAAGTAAAACTGCCTTTCTTTTCAATTTCACTCATAAATGAATATATTGATTCTGAAGCTTGTTCTGATATCGGATGAAAACAATGTTTTCGTAAATAAAAGTCAAAATAGAACTGGCGTAAATGAAACTCCTCGCCATTGATTCTTATCGGCCTCATGTCTATTTTTAGATAATATTTCTTCAAATCATTCCTCAATAATTCCAAAACTTTACTGATTGTACTTGCACTAAAGTATAGCGCTTGACTAACTTCTGAGAGCGAGCAGCCTGATTCATTCCGAATAAGAAATGTGATCAAATTATGCAGCTTGTCCGTTTCATTAATTAGATGTTCGAAAGCTAAACTTGTTTGATTGGGGGGACGATGTAAAAAAACTCCTTTTCCTCGTTGAGTCTCAATTAGCCAATTCCCTGGAAGGAAAGAAGTAAGCTCTATTAAATCTTTTCGGACTGTCTTGACTGAGCAATTCAACAACACAGCTAATTCTTGAGCTGTTATCCAATCTTCGTGTTCTACTAAGTGCTGATATAGTTTGATTAGTCTGTTTGAAGTTGTCACGGTAAGTCACTCCCTGATAAGAATCTCTATATTAGTCCTTACTAAAGTAATAATTAACTCCAAGCGATCACTCTAATAGATTCAATTGCTCAATACTTTGAATCAGAGACGTAGGACTGAAGAAAAATTATTTGTACAAAACAAAACAGTAAAAAAATACTAAGCATCTATACTAAGCATTTTTTTAATATAATAACTCCTCATTAATTTTATAGTCAACAAATACCTGCTATCTATCTAGGTGTATTCTATCAACTACGAATTTTCTCATGACATTATCAAACACAATATAGCCATTCTGATAAGGTTTATACATATAGAAAAAACGCTATCTCATGATATTTTAGAATCTGTACAGATTTATGGAGATTTTACTGGTATTTTCTTTGGGTATGTGGTTAGCTTTGCGTTTTCGTGATGGATTAGAAAATTATAGCATTATATTATTTTTTTTGTGAAGAAGAATAATACATTACCTTAATATGTTTTTTATTCAAATTTCAAGTAACTTTAGTACTATTTTACATTAAACATTACTAAAGATTAGTCGATATTAATTTGGTAAATTAAACATTTACATAAAATGGAAGGAGAATGGAAATGAAGATACGTACTAAGCTAATTATTATTTCATTGAGCCTATTATTAATTCCAAGCTTGATAATAGGCGTAAGCAGTTATTTTTCTGCTAAAGAGCACTTGGATGATTTGGGAGAAAAAATGCTGAAAAATAATGTAGAAATGGCACTCCAATTGATTGATTCAATGAATTATGCTGTTCAAACCGGAGAAATATCATTAGAAGAAGCCCAAGAAAAAGTAAAACAAAATTTAATTGGGGATTTACAAAGTGATGGTTCCCGTGCAATAACTACTAACGTTGATTTAGGTGAGGACGGCTATTTTGCAATTTACGGATTAGATGGCCAAAGAATAGCCCATCCTTTCTCAGAAGGAAAAAATGCCTGGGAGAGCGTTGATAGTAATGGGATTTATATGATACAAGACATGATAAAAGCAGCAGAAAAGGGTGGGGATTTTACTTACTATTCTAGAGAAGTACCAAATCAACCTGGTTCAGAAGAGGACAAAATAGCCTATACTGCTTTAGATCCGAACTGGGGATGGGCGGTAAGTGCAAGTAGCTATATGAAATCATTTAATCATGGAATTAACTTAATCCAACATACGATCATGATTACACTTGGCATGAGTATTTTGATAGGAATAATAGTTATATTTTTATTTTCCAGACATTTAGCAATTCCAGTTCAACTCATCACTGAAAGTGTGCAAAAGATTGCTAAACAAGATTTATCTTTTAACGATATTAAAGTTAAAAATAAAGATGAGTTGGGTGATTTAGCTGTTGGAATAAATATGATGACTACAAGTTTAAGAGATATTATTCAATCAGTTTCTAGCTCAGCTGAGCAAGTTGCAGCTACATCCGAACAACTTACTGCAAGTAGCGAACAAACGAGTACGGCCTCAGAAGAAATCACGGAGTCTATTCAGCAAATTTCTACTGGACAAGATAAGCAACTGTTTGGCATGCAAGAAGCAAATAACTCAGTTTCACAAATATCATCTAGCATTACAGAAATAACGACAAATATTAAAGGATTAAATGATTTATCAATTGAAACTTCTAAAGTTTCTCTTTATGGCAATGAAGTTATTACGCAGACCGTGGAACAAATGAATCAAATAAATGAACAGAGTATGGTGACAACTGAATCAATGCGATTGCTTGAGAGTAAATCTCAAGAAATCGGTGAAATTATTAATGTAATTACAAGCATAGCAGCACAAACAAATTTACTTGCTCTAAATGCAGCGATTGAAGCAGCACGTGCAGGTGAGCATGGGAAGGGCTTTGCTGTTGTAGCTGACGAAGTCAGAAAATTAGCAGAGGAATCAGGAAATGCTGCTAACAACATTGCTACTTTAATAGGTGAAATTCAAATAAATACACAAAATACAGTACATACTGTAAATGAAGGAAAAATAGTAGTGGAGACAGGCATGAGCTACGTTGAAAATGCTGGAAAAACGTTTGAAGCGATTGCGGCCGATGTAAACTTGATTAATGATAAATTATCATCAGTCTCAGCCGAAATTCAAGAAATTAGTGCCAATACAGAGGTTCTAGTAAACGAAATACACAAAACAAAAGACGTTACCAATCAGTCAACAAGTTATACGCAACATGTCGTAGCAGCTGCTGAAGAACAGCATGCTTCAATGGTTGAGATGACAGTTGCTTCGCGTTCTTTAGCAGAGATGTCACAACAACTTCAAGATCTAGTTTCTGATTTTAAATCAATCTAATAATAAGTCATTAATGATCTAAACTGGACCCTATAAAGTAGACTTTAAATTGATATACACCGATAAGACTTCTGTTTGTAGCTTTAGATATAATTTCCCAGAAGGATTAGAATATAGACAAGAAAAGATCTATATTATTGTATGTTGAATTGACCCCGAATAGTGGGCACTAGAAATTAAATAAAAATAGAGTCCTAATAAACCTCATTGTAAGGTTTCAGACTGTTGACAAAAGGCATCAAGAAGCTAACTCTCGATGCCTTTTGTCATTTTTTTACGCTCAGCAAATGGCATTCTCTTACCAAACAGAACATAATTTTAGAGTAATATTCTCTTTATTAAAGACTTGCCATGTTCAAGTAGCAAGCCTTTTCAAATTCATGGCAGTAAAAGTAAGCATCCGCAAAAACTATTTCAATTGTATCTTTACGCATCGCATAGATTTGGGATAACATCCGAAGGACGTAAATGTTCGGCTATTTCCACTTGCGTTTCCCAGATATAGGGTGATTAATGTCTTTTGTAATGAACAAATTATGACAATAAAGGTATTATTTTATATTATTTTGTATTGATATTACTATTCAAAGTGTTTATTGATATGTTTATTTGATCTGTATAAGGATTTAAGAGAATAAATGACTTATAATGCGTTGTTATTGGTAGTTTTATAGAAAAATTGTAAAAAAATGTGTCAAAAGGTACTATGGAGATATAAGTAATAGTATTGCTTAATTTAATTAACTAAGTAGTAGGAGAGAGATATGATGAAAAGAAGACAGAAACAAAAAACAAAAAAGGTAGTGATGGCAACTGCTCTATTTTCTATGTTTGCTACCGGAATAACGCCTTCATTAGAAGTCTTTGCGGAAGAACAAACACAGCAACAGAAAGTATCTAACGTGTTAAAGAACGAAAAATCAGTGGAAGTAGAAAATCGGAAGTTTGCAGTTCCAGGAAAAGGAGATATCGCGAAATTCCAAAATAGCGAAAGAAGAGATAGACAATTTAGTCCTTATGAGCCGACTGGGATATACGCTAGGCCTAATGAACAAATAATGATTCAAGTAGCAGGAAATCAAAATATCGAAGCATACATTGGAACTTTTTCATATGATGCTTCATGGAGAGAAGATTCAAAAATAAAATCCTTTACATTAAAACCTGGTTCAAACACTATACAGTCTCCAAATGGTGGGATGATTTATTTTTACAATAAACAACAAGGAGGCACTATTCAAACAACAATAACAACAGGCGGAACGGCTACCCCTCTCTATGAACTCGGCAAGCATACAAAACAAGATTTAATAGATATGCTAAATCAATATCCAAATGCACATACGGTGGAATTAAAAGGGGAGCGTGTATTAATAACTGCTAGCCCGGCACGTGTTAAAAAATATTTGCTAGGCTCTAACACAGATCCTACTCAACTATTGAAAAAGTTGGATGAAGCTACTAGAATTCAAGATAAAATATCTGGATTATCTGAAGAACAAGTAGATAAACATTATCTACACTATGTTGAGGATAATAATTCTCTAGATTATTTTATGTATGCATATCCTTATAGAACTGCATATGTAGGAGACGCAATCCAACATGTGTTAGATATTAATAAATTTATAAATGATGGATGGGGCCCGTGGCATGAGGCAGGGCATATGAGACAACAAAATCCTTGGGCATTTTATAATATGACAGAGGTTCAGAACAATATTTATAGTCTTGCTGTAGAAAAAGCATTTGGTCAACCGACCAGATTAGAAAAAGAAGGTGTTTATCCTAAGGCTTTTCACTACTTAGAACAGCAGAATAAAAATTATGACGAAATTAGTGACCTTTTTGTTAAACTTGCTATGCTATGGCAATTACATCTGGCGTATGGAGAAGAATTTTATCCTAAAATGCATCAATCATATAGAGATATGTCGGATAGTATGTTGCCTAGAAATAATGAAGACAAGAAACAATTATTTATGATTGAAGCCTCTAAAGCAGCTCAACAAAATTTAATTCCATTTTTTGAAAAATGGGGATTACGACCAAATAATGATACGATCCAAAAGGTAGCGGCTCTAGGGTATCCAAACTTAACAGCTGAAATTTGGAAGAGTACCGATTCTAATCCAATTAAACCGGATACATCAGAATCTGGCAACATTTTAGATGGCAACCAATTTGCCTGGTCGCTGAAAGGAATTGGAGATTTTGAATTTGCAAAGGTAGATTTGAATAAATCGACAGGAGAAATGCAAGTCGATCTAAAAGCAGGTGTGCCACATCACTACTTTGATAAAATGTATGCGAGTATAAAAGTACATAATCTAGCTGGAGTAGTAGTATACAAGAAAGACATATATGGGAATAAACAACAGAATGCAGAACAAGAAAGAGTGTCCGTAAATGAAGGAGATTATATTGAGTTGACACATCTTGAAGGCGGAAAACGGGCTACGATTACAAATGTAGCTAACGGAAAACAAGAAAGCTTTGAAGAAAAAGGCATCTACCAAGTGTCCGTAGAGGGTCTAAAGAAGGTAGAAAAAGTACCAGAAGCAACAACTTTAGATGGTAACCAATTTACATGGTCGCTGAAAGGTATTGGAGATTTTGAGTTTGCGAATGTGAACTTGAATAAATTGACTGAAGAAATACAAATCAATTTAAACGCAGGTGTACCTCATCATTACTTTGATAAAACATATGCAAGTATAATAGTGCAGAATTCATCTGGACAAGTGGTATACAAGAAAGACATTTATGGAAACAAACAACAGAATGCTGAATCACAAAAGGTACCAGTGAAGGTAGGCGACAAAATTGAATTGACACATCTAGAGGGAGGACACAGGGCTACTATTATGAAAATAGACAATGGTGAACAAGAAAGTTTTGGGGAAAAAGTAGTTTATGAAGTCACTTCTACAGGTTTGTTAATAAAGTAGAAGCGTTATTAAAGGTTAAACATTACAATCCACAATGAAGCGCATTTACAAGCTGAAGTACTAAGTAAAAAGTCGATTCCATAATATAAGAATCGACTTTTTATTTGACTTACAATAACAACAATTAGTAGTAGGAAAAAATAGCACTATCCACAAACAAGAATTACAAAATTCATAAGGATAATTAGTCAATCCATTGAACAACTTTTTCTCGATTTTTCAAAGCAGCCATAACCGATACACCAAATTTTTCACATAATCAGAATCGGCTTTTACATTTTTAGGAGCGAGAAGAACCACTAAATGACTAGCGGTAGGAAATTGACCTTGCCCTCCAAAACTAAATTCTTTTAATTTCCCCCTAATTTCCATATTATAAGGAACTTGGTGATAAATGATAGGAGTCTTTTTTATGTAGCTATTTTTTCAAAATGATGCTACTCAACTAACGACCTCGTTTAGTTTAATAACTGCGTGGTTCTTAATTATTGAAATTTATTTCCATAAATGTGATTGACATGAAATGCGTATTAAGCCTATAATACACTTCGAAGGGTGTATTATAGGCTTAATACATTTTTTTGAGTAAGGTGTATTAAGTGGTTAATACATGGAACGGATTAGCGAATGCAATGGCTAAGTGTTTGATCGGGTTGTTCTAATAGTACATAGCCCATCATTATGCACAAACTGTATTAAGTAGTTAATATACGAAAATTTGATTTTCTGGGAGTTGAGTTACTTGACTGTAAAGTTTAATAATCGAGATCCAGTTTATGTGCAGGTTATTCGGCATTTTAAAGAGCAAATTGCCAAGGGTTTTTTTGAACCTGGCCAGGAGATTCCATCAAGAAGGGAACTGGCCCATCAGCTGAAGATTAACCCCAATACCGCGCAACGAGCTTATAAGGAAATGGAGGAACAAGGATTGATTTTTACTGAGGGAAATATGCCAAGTTGTATTACGAAAGATGAAGCGGTCCTTAAAAGTGTCCGTGAAGAATTGATTGTCGAAGCGGTTGATTTATTTTTAGGTTCCATTAAATCCATCAATGTGCCGTTATCCGAAGTGTTGGAACTAGTTGAGAAAAAGTATGATGCCGAAAGCGGGGAAACGGAGGAATCGAAATGATCGAAGTGAAAAATGTCAAAAAAAATTACGGCAGGAAACAGGTTTTAAAGGGTCTTTCCTTTACTGCTAAAAAAGGCGAAATTACTTGCTTAATTGGCATAAACGGAGTAGGAAAGACGACAATTATGAAAGCTATTATGGCACTTACGCCGATTAATAGCGGTGAAATTTTGATAGATGGGGAAAAAATCAGGAAAGTAAGCTATGACAAAATCACCTTTATTCCGGATACGATCACGATGTTGCCACAAATGAAAATTGCTGAAGCCTTTGCGTTCATGGCGGATTTTTATAAAAGCTGGAATCCGCAAAGGGCAGAAGAGCTGTTACGATTTTTTAAATTAGACCCTACTGATCGGATTGCCAATTTATCAAAGGGGAATACGGCTAAAGTCAATATGCTATTAGGTTTGGCACTGGATGTAGATTATTTACTGATGGATGAACCATTCTCCGGTATTGATATATTCTCCCGTGAACAAATTGCAGAAGTATTTACAAGTCATTTGATTGAGGACCGGGGTGTAATTCTCACAACTCATGAAATTAATGATATTGAGCACTTGATAGATAGAGCAGTGCTTATAGATGAAGGTGAAGTTTTAAAGGAATTTAGCGTAGAGGAAGTACGTGAGAATGAAGGGAAATCAGTCGTTGATGTTATGCGGGAGGTGTATCGAAGATGAAAAGCTATTTAAAACTAGTTAATTTCGAAATAAATCGATCTTCTAAACTATTCCTAATTTTAACGGGGTTGACAATTGTCTGTCAGCTAATTGGGGCGATTATCGTACCAAAAGGATTTATGAAAAGTGCAAATCAGGTAATGTATGAAAATCAACTATCAGTGAGCCAATATTTTGAGCTACGCAGTGCGTTTTCTTTTAGCAATTTCATTAATTCCGGATGGTTTATAATGCCGGTTGTTTTCTCTATTTCAGTGTTAATGATTTATGTTTTCTTTATTTGGTATCGTGATTGGCTTGGAAAAAATACGTTCATCTACAGATTATTAATGTTGCCGACTGGAAGAATTACTATTTATTTCGGCAAATTGACGGCAATTATGTTTTTGGTACTTGGCTTAATTGCCTTGCAAATCTTGTTAATACCAATCGAAATGAAGATTATGAATAGTATCGTACCAGCAGATTTCAGAACGTATTTTCCGCTTTCCGGAATTTATGATCAATATATGTGGGCCATGCTTTACCCGAACACATTTACTGGATTTATCCTAATTTATGGAATAGGGCTAATCTTTGTAACTATACTTTTCACTGCCATATTGTTTGAGCGAAGCTACGGTTTAAAAGGGATTTTCTGCGGCGTCGTTTATGGAATATTTTCGTTCGGTATCCTTATTGCGCCGTTAGTATTGGCGGGCTTTTACACGCGCTATTTTTACCCACTTGAAATTTTTCTAATGGAACTGGCAACAAGCATAATCGTTTTAGGAAGTGCCATTTGGATCGCGAATCATTTGCTAAAAAATAAAATCAGGGTTTAACGGGGGGAATTACCATGAAAAAATATTGGAAAACGATATTGATCAGTTTAGTTATCGTGACGACAATTGGATCTTACTATATCCAAGCAGCAAGGGCATCTAAAAACGATTTCCCCTTTAAGATTGAAACGACTAGCGGAAATAAGAAAGAAATCGAAAACCTTATCCTTCAAGCTAGTTATCAGAATGGTGATATTCATCGTTGGTTGTACATATCAAAGGATGGTTCGACTAATCTGATGAGTCGCCAGGCATATATTGAACGTTTGATAGCGCCTCATGTACCTTTGATGTTTCAAAAATATATTCAAGAACACCGTAATTTTATGCGTGGAAAAGAATTGAACCCGAGTAAGTACTATGAAGACGAAGCACGTTTGATTTACACAACTGATCCAAATAATCGCCAGAAAGTAATTCAAGGAAATCTTTTAACGCTTAAAATCGATATACTCGATAAACATACAAATAATAGTTCATCATTTGAAATCAACACCCCGGCCCAAGCAAGCTATGACTGGATGTATGTGAATGATATCTATGTAGAAAATGAAGAAATAAAGATATTAGTAACGAACTATCTCATTAATGGTGGGAGGGAGTTACATATTTATACAGTAAATGAAAAGAACAAGGAATTAGAACAGGACTCAATAATTGCGAAAATAGAGCAAGAAGAAGGAGTTTATTCCGAGATCTCTTTAATTAATGATTTCAAAAATATTCAAAATGAAAACTATTACTTTTATATGGTAGAAAAATATAAGGAGGGAATGGGAGGGGCTAGGCCTGAAATTATCTCTAGCCAAATGTATCTTTATAATAATATTACTAATGAAGTGGAAGAATGGGCGATGCCTGCCGAATTAAAAGCAAATAAGGACTTGATGATTCTTCATGGGGAAGAAATATTCGTTCCTATTCTTTCAGCCAACGATTTAGAACTGAACCGTTATAATATCGAAAAGAAACAGTGGGAAGAGCCTGTAAACTTTAATTATCCAAGCACTGTTAATGATAAAGACACACCTTTTTTACAGCTTACGGAGGGTAAACTATACTTAGTGAATCGTATTGCTGACGATCATTTGTTGTTTATCGGTGATTTACTTACAGGGGAATCATTATATGAAGGTAAAATCATCGTTGAAAACGGCGAAAATCTAGATACAAATTATTCACTTTATAATGAACAAATAAATAGTATCAATTAAAGAACAAGCTAGTTGTTCTCTTAGGGCTACCAACAATTGGGGATGGCAGCTTATAGGCAAGTATGAATTCAATAGTGGATTCGTACTTGCCAACTTTTAGTTCTTTGGTTGTTGATTTTGGGATTATTCTTGAAATTAGTAGAAAACTCCCGAATTTGTAGAGATTGAGAATTTTTACACTTCTTAAGGCAGCAATACAGAAGAGCGAGGCTGTAATCGAGCAGCCTTTTTCTTATGGAGCTAATGGGCAGATTAATATAAGGAACAGTTAGATATACTTTTAAGTTTGATACGCGCAACAGGGTATGTACTGGGAAATGTTGAGGGATTTTAAACTTGCTCATACATAGGATGCTTTTTTGTGAAAAAATTTTAAAATTTTGTAACGAATTCTGTTTAAAATCTATATATTAGTAACCCAATTTATTTGGAGAGAGGAGGGGGGGCAGGTGGAGGATTTAAGTGAAATCTACAAATCCTATGCAGATGAAGTAAAGTATTTTCTTAAATCCGAGATGCCAAGCATAGCCATGACGAAAACGCCGTAACGTTTGTGCATGAAGAATCGTTTTCCCTTGTTGTGCCAGCCTATATGGACATTGATTCAATTGAGGATTTAGAGCCGAAAGAATAATGTTATAAAGTTGTAATTGTGATAGAGTGCCAGACACGGCATGTGATAATAGCATTTTGAAAAACTTAGGATACAAAGCGAAAACTTCTCTCGTGATTTGTTTCGACAACAATTACGATACGTAAGTTTTCGCTTTTCTTCTATCAATAAATATGAAATTATTGAATTCATAGAAAATCAACCACAAATTATGGTGAAGAACACTTTTTATTTTAAGAAAATAGGACCAATAAACATAATAAGAACTGAAATTTATCTGTAATGATGGAATGGATACTATAAAAAACAAAAAGAATCATGTGAGTTGCCAAAAAAAATAATATTTTTCTTCTAACTTTCGAAAATTCTGAATATGTTGTATTTTGCAAAAATGGGTACAGTATATTGCAATGGTTTTCTGCAGAGTTTTGCAATGGTTCTTACATAGTCCAAAATGATTTAACATAGAGCCTCTACGTGCATAGTTCTAGAGCCAGGAAGTCAGCTGTATCAACAACTGCCTCTGCCTGAAGGAGGCTACCATGCACGCCACTCCATATCAAATCTGGGTCTAAACATCTATGTATTTTTAGTCTGCAATTTTCAATAGCACTCCATTCGAACGAGGAAGAAATAGAATAAAAAGAGGTGAAGATAAGGTGAAAATAAAAACAATTTTGTTTTTAATTATATTCCTTTAAATACTTTAATGCACAGCTAGGATGTTGAGGCAGTTGATTAAATATTTGTTCCGCCATTTCAATAAATTCTGTATAGGGCTCTTCATTATTCTCTTGTACATTTATTTCTACATCTTCCCATTCTCCGATTTTAAAACTGCAAAACCATTGTTTTGGAAGGAATTTTTTCTTCTTCAGTTACGAAATGGGTATTTGCAGGGTTCAATTTATTTTCTTCATTTATATTTAACGGTTTAGAAAGAATAAGCTTTTTATGTAAAATTTCCTTAACATTCGAGGCAACATATTTTGATTTATTTTTTGATTCGAAATAATTCATTTATCCACCTCATAAAATATTAAAATCCCAGATAAAGTAAAACTATTATTCCTATTTTAATATAAAATTCCCCATTGGCGAGATTTATGAATGGGATAGAACCAGGAGCGTTAATCTAAGAAGGATTAACACTTTTTTTGTTGAACTTATTGTTCTAATGGAGCCGTTGAGCTAATGAAGGAGAATAGTTGAATAAACATCATGAAAGTGAAGTACGAAAGGGGCTAGCTAATGGAAGTACAATGGCTAAGTGGACAATATGCAGAAGATTATAGAATCTTTGATTCATTGTATGAAGCTTATGAATGGACGGATTCATTATATCCGGAATTTTTAATTTATCTCGTTAATAAAGTTTGTGTAGGGTATGCGACTCCAGATGAAAAAGTAAAAGATTATTTAACTGATTTCATACCTAAATGGGCAAATTATCTAAATGTAAATGTTACTGTAAATAAAGAAAAAATAGAGACAAATGGCAAATACATTTATAAAATTTGGACCTCTTACAGTGATGAAAGTTGAGGGAATGTGATGTTTTAACTTATGTAGCAATGGTGGTCAGAATCATCACCAAAAGAAGATGAAACCAATTGACTGTTCATTCGTAAAATTAATAAGAGCATCAGACTTACTTTAATTAGAATTGCTATACATATATCTAAAAGGGAGGTTGTCAAATGAACCAATCTACGATAGCAACAGAATGCCCAAAATGTGGTGGAAAGGAATTGGGGCAAGGTAAACATAATGGATATGCAGCTATGCACCCAGACAATAAGTTAAGCTTTGGGTCAGATGTTGTATACATTATTTGTACTGAATGTGGATTTATAATCGAAAGCTATGTAAAAAAGCCAGAGAAATTTAAGGGGACACTTTAGGGCTTATTCAAGTGGGCCAAGAGTTTAAGATACAGCTGCCGAGGTCAAAGGCAGCTTTTCTTATTGAGCTAACAGAGCAGTTTCGTGTATGGAGTAGATTTAAATCACAGAATATTTAATTTTCGTAACTTATATTTGAGATAAGAGTCTAATAACTAAGAGGTGTTAGGATGAAAATTTTTAAAGATATGATATTTATTTCAGTATTCGCTTTGTTGCTTTCATCTTGTAGTAACTTCACTTTTCTTAAAGGGTGTCCTGATGCAGAAATTGAATGGGTGGATATGCTGATGATTAATGATATAAAATACGAGCATCATTTTCCAGAGCCAGCGCAAGAAAATCTTTCTATAACGATTGAAAAAGGTAGAGAACTTGGTAAAGTGACATTTAAGATGGCTGACAGTGCATGTAGTAATCACAAAATGCAAAATGGGGATGCGGCATTTTTAAACGAAGGAACAATCATTTATGAAATAAAAGGATATCCAACTTCCTTAATTGTTGCTGCAAATGATGTAGTATATGTAGCCAACACAAGTAAAAAGGCAAAAACGGCAGGAGAACTTTACCCTATGGATAAGTTGGTGAAGAATATCTATATTGAAAGCACCGAAGATGGAAAGAGATTGCATACATTCTCACAGTCTTCTAAGGATAAGTTCCTAGCCGCATTTTATGAATTAAAATTAGAAGATGTACAGTCATTAATTGATGAAGATAAGTTAGAAGGTACTCGTATATTTTTGGAGATTGAACTTAATAATGGCGTTTCATTTAGACAACTTTATTGGAGCGATTCTAATACATTTCATAATGGAGCAATAGGAAATGATGAAATAAAGAAAGTGATTAACGATGAAGTATCAAATCTAAAAAAATAATACAAGTAAATCGAATACAAATGGCAATGCAAGGTTGAAGAAGTCACTATTTTTCATATGAAACTAATGGGCTGCGATTGTTCAAATAGAGCAATCGCTTCTTTTACTAACGGTGTTGTTTACTTTGAAAAGAGAAACCCTTTGCTCAATAAGCATTATCTAAAATAGGATTTAGTTATCTGCGAAGTATGAACTTAAGGGCAATCTTATCTAAGACAGTAGCGATAATGATCCCCGCTGTATAGCGAATCAAATCCACTGCCAGAAAACCTTTGCCAAGTATCAGAGCCCCAAGCGATGTTCCACGAATCTCATTCATCCAGACTCCCTGATACAACTGACTAAATTCAATGCCGAAGCTAAATACAAAGCTGAGCCAAATGGCTGTTCGAGTGCTCTTACACACGAGCAAACATCTAAATCCAAAATAAACCATCATAGCCCATAGTATGTCCCCGGCGTTCTGTGCAACAAATGATAGAAGCAGATGACTCCATTTTCTAGAGGCGAGGCCAAATAAGATGGTAATAACAATCACTATAAAATAAGCTATTCGCATGTTACGGTATTGCGAGGTGCTAGTTTTATGCGCAGTCGTCAATAGAATCACTCTTTCGTCGTGTTGATAATATTCATTTCTTTCATTATCTCAAAAAAACGAACCTGGTGATTATTACTTCTTAAGAAAACACTTATTATCATTAGTACATTTCATAAATTCCAAAGAAAAAACGCTTTCTGTCGAGAGGAGGCGTTCGACAATAGAGTATATAAGGAATAATAGACCTCGCAGAAAAACCCCTAATTTATTTAGAAACGGCAAACAACCCGTCCATACTTAAGTAACGTTCTCCATTATCAGGTGCTATACAAAGAACTCGTTTACCAGGACCTAACTCGCGAGCTTTTTGAATCGCTGTCCATACTGCTGCCCCTGAAGAAGGTCCCACTAAAATTCCTTCCAATCTTGCTAAATCACGCGTTGTTTGCAATGCATTTTCATCTGTTACTTGTACAATCTCATCATAAACATCCGTATTTAAAATAGGGGGAACGAATCCTGGACTTGTGCCTACGAGTTTATGCTGGCCCGGTTGCCCGCCTGAGAGTACCGGGGAACCCTTTGGCTCAACAACAATCACTTCTAAATTAGGCAAGTTTTCTTTTAATACCTCACCCGTTCCAGTAATTGTACCGCCTGTTCCAGCAGTAGCAACAAAGACATCCAATCTACCAGCTGTTTGTTTTAGAATTTCTGGTGCAGTTGTAATTCGATGAATCGCTGGATTTGCTGGATTTTCGAACTGTTGCGGAACAAAACTGTTTTCCAATTGGCTATGTAATTCAAGCGCTTTTTTTACAGCCCCCGGCATTTTTTCGACAGCAGGAGTCAAAATAACTTGCGCACCATAGGCCTTTAATATGGATATTCGTTCTTGCGTCATGTTATCAGGCATAACAAATATCGCTTTATATCCTTTAGCAGCAGCATTCATTGCTAGCCCGATACCTGTATTACCACTAGTTGGCTCAATAATCGTAGCTCCTTTTCCGATTAATCCTTGACGCTCAGCCTCTTGTATTAAAGAATAGGCTGCACGATCTTTTACACTACCACTTGGGTTAAAATACTCTAATTTAACAAGGACTTCTGCACACGTATCGTCTACAAGTTGATTTAATCGAACGATTGGCGTATTCCCAACCAAATCTAATATAGATTTATATAATGTATTCTTCATCTAATCACTTCCAATTTATTATTTTATTCATCTTCATTACATCTCTTTTAAGTAAGGATAAAATTATTCTTACTCGTTTACAAGGTATTAGAACATATTTATTCGAAAATTACATCTATTTAATTTGATTTCCTATTTTCAATTCTATAGTATCAAGATTAAATACTTACCTGTAATATAAAATAACATAATTCAAATATGGTATTATTAGAAAAAAACAGTTATTAAGGAGATTTTTAAGTGGAAAATTTACAATCGATTGAGCAATTTGAAGAACTAAAAAAGGGTGAAAATACGATATTTGTTTTTTCAGCAGATTGGTGTGTAGATTGTCGTGTCATTGATCCTATACTACCTGCAATAGAAGAAAATTATGCTGATTATCGTTTTGTTAAGATTGACCGCGATCAATTCATCGATCTATGTATCGAATTAGATGTATATGGTATTCCAAGTTTTCTTGCTTACGATAAAGGGTATGAAGTTGGCCGATTTGTTAGTAAAGACCGCAAAACACAACAAGAAATCGAAGCTTTTATGGATGGATTAAAAGCATAATTTACAGAGAAATCTAATCTCACCAACTATGCTAGCGAGCACTGAAAAATGCAATTCCAAAAAAGGCAATCTCAATATGTTATGAGTTGCCTATTTTTGCATGTTGGGTATATCAGAGGTGCCCTTCTTATAATCGTTTCAACAATATTAAAGTAAAGGCTAGCATAGGGTGGTGGATAAGCTAACGCCCGTTTTTAACATGCCTATGCAGCAGGAAATTATGAGATATTATTAGCGATAATCTTGAGGATGACGGCTGAAAACTTTGCGGAGAAATACGCAATGTCACGAGAACAACAGGATGGATTCTCCTACAATTCACATAAACGCGTAGCTGAAGTTCGTCATTCAGGGCGTTTCGTCGAGGAAATTGCACCAGTATGGGTGAAAACACGTAAAGGTATGATGGAAATAACGGAGGATGAGCAAATCCGTGAAAAAATCTCGAAGGAAGCCTTAGCAAAACTAAAACCGGCATTTAAATAAAAAAGCCTGTAAAAATTATTAAATCTATGGCAAGGGCGTTGATCCATGATGGATTAACGTTCTTTTTTGTTGAAGTTATTGAACTAACTAACGACACAGGCTAGTTCGGTAAATCTCACTCATTATGGAACTTTTTCCAATTACACCCGTCAACTTTTATAATCTAGAAAGTTTATGGAGGAAACAAACGAGATGGTTGGTAAGAAAATGTGGGAAAAGCTTATATTCCCGTTGATTTATGTAACTGAGTGGGTTTTCTTCTACTATGTTCTTCTCTGTGTCTTTATGTTCAATTTGACTAATTTCTCTAACATTATTTTTATTGATATGCCTTGGGAAGAGCCGATTACCTTCACATCTTCTTTCATAAAGTCATTGCTTATAATAATAGGGATTGGTTTGGTCTGCTTCTTTTATATTAGGTATTTAACAGGTAGTAGGGCCTATAAAAAATTTAAGGCCGTCATTTGGGGACTTTTTTTCGGCTTAAACTCGTTAAGTTGTATGGTTTGCATGAGTATTATTTATGGATTTAATTTGAATATTGAGGAAGGGCTATTAATACTAATCGTTACTTTAATTAGTATCGCGCTGACAATACAAATTAAGATGAAACATGATTATGAAATGAATTAAAAAATCTTTCATCAACCCGCCGTGGTGCTTTACTTGAAGCTTATGAAGCTGTTTAGACAACTCTTAATTTTCTTCAATTAAAGAAGCAGTATTGCTGAACAAGAATAAAAATTAAAAGGGGATTAGCCATGGTTGGTTTGCTTAATGTTGGAAGTCTTGTGCTTGGACTAATTGCTTGGATACTTCCTGTTGTAAGTCTTATGCAATATAAAAAACATAATCATAGCAATTGGGGCGTTCTTGCTTTTTTGAGCATCAGTGCTTGTGCTTTTTCGCTATGTTTTCAGATTTTCTATAACTATCATCTGGTAAAGATTGAGGATTGGTCGGCTCTGATGGACACAATGGGTGCTGTGGCTTTCGCAGCGATAGTTCTTGTCATCGTTACCATCCTATTAAATGCAATTACTTTGATCGTATATCGTGACAGAACAGCAAAGTAGGCTTAATGATTTTTGGTTGAAGAGTAGTAGTGGAATAATAAATGGAAGCCGAAGCATCAAATACTATTTAACTCACGGGATTGTTAATTCAAGAAAGGGTCAACGCTCTTTTTCCTGAACGAAGGGGGAAGTTTAAATGATGAATGATTACAAATATGAAGAATTTCTTGAAGATTTACGTATGGGTAGAGAGATGCATTTCATTTATAAAAAGGAAAATTACTATATAGGTCGTGGAACAAGTCGGTATATGTTTTGGAAGTTCTATGATTCAGCAAGTGAAATCATAGGAGAAGATGTTGAAGATTTACTTCGAAAAGTAAACCTTGAAGGCAAACAAATCAAGGAAGTTTGGGATTTGATGACGTTTGATATTTTCTGATAGAAAGAAGTTGCGAAACGGCCGAAGCTTTACTAGAAAATCATAAACTATTTACACTGAATAGGGGTGAGAATATTGAATATAGATACTATGTCTCTTGTGATTTTTGTCATTACTTGGGGCATACCAACTGTTATGGTTGTTAGAGGTTATTTAAAAATGAATCCTGACGATAAAAAATTAGCCATGCATGATTTTAAGTCCCGGCGTTTTATTTTTACAATTGGATTTATCGTAATAGGATATTTCCTTACACATGTAGGAACGTTATTTGCCTTAAGCTTCATTCAACTCATTGGTGTTACGTTAATGATTTTAGGCGGAATCTTGTCAATGTTAACTACATGGAAGAAAAGTAAAATCAGCAGTATATTAATACTTGTTGTATTATCAATCGTAATTTACATAAATGTTTTTTAACTTAATTTTTGGTGCTTCGATTGTATAAGAAATTGGAATGATAGCGAAAGTGCTTAGTCAGTAAGACGCCACCTCAAGTGGAGAGCGGAGAACGAAAACTGACGGTAATAGCACGATTGATTCAACTAACAATCAGCGGGGGCTGAAGAAAATCCCGCTGATTGCAGTTTCACTTTATATTTCAAAGACTTTACGTAAACGTGCCGCAACTATTTATGACCATTTTCATTCATGCGCATCTTAATCATCTCTTAAAGAATTAGCTTTTTTCTCGAGGGATCACAACTTTTTCGCATAATTGACATCCATGACGCCCAGTTGTTTCTTTACGATTGAATCAGGAAGGTCTCTCTGGTTAAGTCCAAAAAGGCTTCAATGGCGGGGGACATCCATTTCTCTTCATGCCAAAACATTTGGGTAGCAAAAGATATGGCTGTCAAATCCCATGGCAATGTAACCAACTCACCACGATTGAGCTCTGCCGCTACGGCCATTTCAGGCAAGATGGCGATGCCCATCCCTATTTTTGCACATTGCTTAATGGCCTCTGCGCTGTTAAATTCTAATTCCGTAATGTTTCCCATGGCCTTTTGAGAAAGACTTCGTTCAAAAAACATCCGATAGGAGCAGCCCTGCTCCGTCAGCAGGAAAGTTTCACCATTAAAGTCATCAATCAATAAATTGGTCTGTGAAGCCAACGGATGCTCCGGTGCGACTAATAGATAAAAGAGTTCGTCACGCACTTTTTCTCCGCAGATTCCTGCTTCTCCCTTCATCTCATCTAGCATAAAAATAATGTCCGCGTTCCCTTCCCGCAAGCTTTGCTTCAGGTTCGGCTTACTGAGAGGGCGAAACATCAACCGAACCCCCGGATAACGCAAACGAAATCGGCGTAGCACAGCCGGAAGTCGGTATGTACACAGGGTTTCATCCGCACTTATGGTTAGCGTACCGGTCATTTCGCCAGATTGCTTCACAGCATACTGCGCTTCTTCCAGCTCACACAAGATGTGATCCACATAGCCCAGAAAACTTCTGCCCGCATCGGTCAGAGCCACCTTTTTCCCAAGTCGGTCCACCAGCTTGACGCCAAGTTCATCCTCCAATGATTTCATCTGCATCGTTACCGTTGAGGGAACGTAGTTCTGCACTTCCGCTGCGCGGGTAAAGTTGAGCGTAGTAGCAAGGGTATGAAACGTTTTGAGTTGACGCAATTCCATACTGCAAAACCTCCTTATGTTCAAAAAAAATGAACGTTCTATTCATAAACGTTTCTTTGACTTAACAATAACATCCTCGTAAAGTAATGACAAGAAAGACAATAAGTCTTTGATGATAGAGAGGAGATTTTGATATGAAAGATTATGAACTGTATGAACTGGGGGATGTGGAGCTGCAATCCGGTGACACTCTACCTAATGCCGTACTCGCATATAAAACCTACGGTACGTTGAATGCGGCCAGAAACAATGTGATCGTTTATCCTACTTGGTTTGCAGGACTGCATACCGATAATGAATGGTTGATCGGACCTGGTAAAGCACTGGACCCAGAAAAGTATTTTATCATTGTCCCCAATATGCTGGGGAACGGGTTGTCCTCTTCACCGAGCAATACACCACCGCCTTATCACCAGGCACACTTTCCGCACGTCACTATCTATGATAATGTGCGACTCCAGCATCAACTGGTGACGAAGAAGTTTGGCATTACAAAAATCGCGCTTGTTGTCGGTTGGTCACTTGGTGCTGTTCAGACCTTCCAATGGGGGGTAAGTTATCCCAATATGGTTGAGCGCATCGCTCCATTCGGAGGAACCGCTAAAACCCAGCCACATGCCAAGGTTGTATTCGAGGGAATGATTGCCGCACTTCAAGCCGATGCTGCCTGGAAGGGTGGTTATTACAACGAGCAGCCAAAAGTTGGATTGGCGGCCATGGGACGGATTTATGCGGCTTGGGGCTTCTCACAGGCTTATTATCTAGAGCAGCTTTACCAGCAAGAGGGCTACCACACCTTGGAAGAATATCTCGTAGATTACTGGGATCAAGTATTTTTCAGCTTTGACGCCAATAACCTGATTACCATGCTACGCACTGGTATCACCGGAGATATTAGCGCAAACTCGATTTATAACGGCAACTTCGAGCTTGCATTAAGCAACATTACAGCGAAGGCGCTAGTCATGCCTGGAAGCACAGACCTGTTCTTCCCTCCGCAAGACAACGAATATGAAACCCGACACATGCCAAACGCCATTTGCCTCCCGATTGAATCCAACTGGGGACATTGCGCGGGCATCGGACAGCATGCACAGGATTCGGAATGTATAGATGAACGTCTCAAGCGATTCTTGCTCGAATGAATAGAAAGCACGCTAGATTTTTCCCTGTCCAGGAAACTGTTTACAGCTATTCAAGGAAGACAAAACCTGACAGGGGAATATACTTAACCCACTGGAGAAGGGACAATTTGAATTGAAAAACAACACGATCATCTATATTCTGGCTCTGGCTGTGTTTTTGATAGGGACCATTGAATACATTATCACGGGTATCATTGAAATGATTGCCGCGGATTTGGCCGTATCTACTTCTAAAGCTGGACTATTGGTAACTGTATTCGCGCTTGCAGCAGCTATTGTCGCTCCGATTCTAATCGCCTTAACGATTAATGTAGATCGTAAGAAACTATTATTGATGACACTTGGTATTTTTATAGGCAGTAACGGTCTGATGTTTATAAGTCCTTTATGAAACCGTTCTATTAGTACGAATTGTTCAGGGAGCTAGTGGAGGAATCGCTACGGTGGTAGCCATGGCAGTAGCTACTCGACTGGTTGAACAAGAAAGAAGGGGTCGTGCTATCGGCATAATTTTGATGGGTCTCAGCAGTTCCCTTGTGCTGGGCGTTCCGATTGGCACGTTTTTTAGTGAGATTGTTGGCTGGAGAGTCTTGTTTGTGTTAATAGGTTTATTAAGCATTTTTCCATTCCTTGTTATCCACAAAAAGGTGCCGGTAATCAAGGAAGAAGAAGCGGTTACCCTCGGAATGCAGCTCTCCATTTTAAATGATTCAAGGATTCTGACAGCTCTGGCAATCACATTGTTTTATATCGGTGGCTATTCTACGCTATCCACGTATATTACGCCTTACTTGCAGGCTACATCTTCACTTTCCATAGCCGAAATTAGCGGCGTGCTATTCCTTGCAGGAATTTGTAGCTTTGTTGGCTCAAGAATGGGCGGACAATTGGCAGATGCAAAAGGGTCAACATTTACAATTTGTCTCGGACTCCTGTTCCAAGGAGCAACCCTTATTTTATTTGCTCTTTCTTATGGCAATCTCTTGTTCTTGATAGTGGTGCTCATGATTTTTATGTTGGCAACCTGGAGTATCTCTCCTGCCCAACAACTATACCTGGTCACTTTGGTACCCCGAAATCCTGATATAGCGTTGAGTGTCAATACATCCTTCATACAATTTGGCTTTGCATTAGGATCTGGGTTAGGTGGGTTTGTCATCAGCCGTTCATCCATTCTGTATATAAATTGGCTTGGCCTTGGTGCTGTGTGTATCGCTCTCCTTCTTGCCATCTCGCTATTCACAAAAATGAGCAATACGATGGTAACGAAAGAAAAATAACATGGACACAGGGTCAGAGGTTAGGTTAGAAATTGAGAGGCGGTCTTAGTATACTCCTACAACCGTGAACAATGCCACATCTAATATTAGACAGGCTTAAAAGCCACCTGGAGATGGTTAAAGAGCAACAAGAAATTTTTGTGAAATAATGTTAATGTATGAGTGGGTAAAGAAGACATTATATGAGGAGGAGGAAAAGTGAAACAATATAAGGTTTTAGGTGTCGTACTTATAATTATATCAGGATTAATTTATTCGTTAGAACGTGGATTTTCGATGCTGTCTACCAGTATGATTAGGGCGGGATTTTTCTCGGGAGGAATGACGGGGGAAGTACCAGAGGTAGAGGTAAATACTTTTTTCAGTAATTTTTATGTACCATTGTTTCTCATAGTCGGTTTAATGCTCGTCATATATGGCTTTTTGAAGAAGTAACGATACTCAAATAATGGCATGCAAGCGTTGGAAAGCAGTTGTCTCAAGGACAACTGCTTTCATTAACTATCGGTGTAGTATAGTTTAATAAATTTATACAAATTCGAGGTCTATGCATCCTTAAATAAAGAAGAAATATTCAAAGAAAATCTCCAATAAAAGAGTGATATCCACTTAACACATTAAATGAATTACTGAACGAAGCCATAAAAAAGGTGATAATGAGGAGATTGTAGCGATTTTAAATGAGATGAACACGATGGTGAAAATTAGGGACGGCATCCTACTTCATTTGTTTCCAAAGAAGCAGGAGAACCGTCTTATTCCACCTAATTAGTTCATACAAACTTCCAATTCTTTAATAAATAAATCTAAAAAGTGTTCGACATCTTTTTTGCGATTGAGTGGTTCGTAGTAGCTAATTGTTATTGTTATTGCCTTATTATACGTGCCAAAGGCAAATATTAAGCCAGGTGTAAATGCTGCTGGTGATACGATATACAGATCATTTATTGCGACATTGCCAAATTTTAATGGATAATCCGCAATAATCCCCATATTTGAAAAGAGTGGAGAGGACTTTCCACTTTCATGTCCTTTTTGCTTTGCATTCCGTAAAAACATTTCTACGTCTTGATAGCGCATGCCTCTCATTATTTCCATACCTGCTGCATTATGGATACCGGGATTGTCATTTTTCAGGATGTTCATTGCCTCTGAAACTCTAGCTAAGGTTGATTCGAAGTCTTCACCTGAATACCTGGCAACCCTAGTATTGATAGCACCAGATAAATTACAAATGGTCTCTGCCTTTTTAGTGGGAAGGTATTTCCTTAAATCAACGGTTGCGGTCAATTCCATCGGTTCTTCATTTGGTGGAGAAACCATTTCAAACATGGCTCTATAAAAGGCTGTTAGCATAAGATCATTAATCGTTTTTCCATTTATTTTGGAATAGGAATACAATGATGAGAAAGCTGTGGCATCCAATTTTCTCATTGCAATTTGCAATGATTCTTTATTACCTGGATAGTTTGGAAATGCCCAGGTTGGCTTTGAAGCAATCCGTTGAGGGTTCCAAGCTGTTCTAATATCGTCAATACCTAATGCCTGATAGACTTTACTTGCATCCCGATGAGTTGATAGGTTTTGAGCTTGAGTATAATCCTTATCTTGAACTAAATGACTATAGATACTCGCAAGAAGATGAATATAGTCCTTTGCACCTGCTGCATCGCTACATGCATGATTAATCACAAGACATAAAGTATCAGATTCTTGAGAACGGATAATCCTTGCATGAAGCAGCTGTTCTTGTGGTTCGATAGGATTGGATAAGAAGGTATGAATGGCCTCGTCTTTATTCTGTTTTTCTTCAAATAAGCACCATGTTAATTGATTGATATCCTCATATCTTTTCCAGTATGCATTTTGGGGATCTTCAACAAAACGGCAGCCAAGAATAGGTTCGGCATCTATGGATTGTCTTATCGCTTTTTGCATTAGCTCTACATCAATCCTACTCTCAAATTCAAGAATAACTTTGAGTTGTATATCAGAAGTATAATAGCCTGCTATATGGTTTGCCCAATCCTGTCCACTCGCAGTGATTTCAGTAGGTGAGGATACAGTAGTTAATAACATATTAATTGCCCCTTTATAAAAAATTTCGTTCCACATTTACAAAATACATAATATATCATATTGTAATTCCAAATCAATCTTTTTATGTAAAATAATTCAAATTCCCCTGTTGACCATTCTTAAAGAAGATTCAATCTACTCTTTAACTGAACTAATCACTGTAGCTTAATATAGGACTTCCTCATTTCTAAAAATATCTAATTAAGATAGAACAATATTCTATGTTCTAGTTGTTGTCATGTCTTTCGTTTTCCCAGATTTTAAACGGTATTTAGTGAACTAAATGTACTAATGAAGACAGTATTATTATAACAAAACATATGCTGGAATATTATTTAATATATGTTAATTATTATAGTTATATATATCTATTTACAATCATTGGAAAAGTTGGTAAATTAATTACTGATTTTGGTTTTCTATTTCACCATAAATATACAGAGTCCATGATTGTTCTTTTACTATCCTCGGAAAAGGCACTAATCGTGTCAGTTTATCGGAGACAAGCATAAGCTGGAATTTTGGTTAGTAGTACTGTTAGGTATATCTTTTTTTACTATCGATTTCAGAAAGGGGGGAGATCCTAGCGAGATAGTTGAATATGTCGTTTTAAGTATTTACATATGAACATACGATGAGGAGGAAGATATTTGAGTCATTTATTAGGCCGTTTTGGAGGATTTGTAGCTCGAACACGCTGGATCATCATTATTGGTTGGATTGTATTGTTAGTAGTTGGTGCTGCACTAAAGGGTGATGTAGCGACAAAACTGTCAGGGGGTGGTGGGGATGTACCGGGCTCCCATTCTTCAATCGTTGTTGAAGAGTTTACGAAAGAGTATGAATCTCGTGTAGATGCTTCACTCTTATTAGTAGTCTCAGATAAACAGAAGGAAGTAGATTCCCAAGAGTATCAAGACAATCTTAAAGCTGCTACTGATAAATTGAAGGAAGAAAAAATAGTAAAAGACGTTATCACTATGTTAGATGTGCCAGAAGAAGAACGTGCAAAAATGATAGGGGAAAATGGTAAAACAAGTATTTCAATTGTTAAATTAAATGTTGATGATGAAGAAGCATCAACATTGTTACCTGAAATTCAGGAAAAATATGGGGAATACGTTAAAACGTTAGGGATAGAAGCCAATCTTGTTGGAACAGCTGCTGTGTTGGGAGATTTATCAACATTTAGTAAAGAAGGCTTAGTGAAAGCTGAATTGATTGTATTGCCCTTAATTTTTATTATTTTGTTTATTGTATTTCGTAGCTTTATGGCTTCGTTAATCCCGTTTATCGTAACAGTGGTTTCTGTAGTCGGAGCAATGAATGTTATTGGGATAGTGGCAACCTATGTAGAAATCTCAGTGTTCGTAACAAATGCTGCTGTGATGCTTGGACTGGGTGTTGCAATTGACTATTCATTGTTTATGGTAAATCGTTTCCGTATAGAATTAGTGAAGGAAAATGATGTAAAAGCTGCTGTACGAAAAATGATGTATACAACGGGGCATACCGTATTATTCTCTGGCATTACAGTAATTGCAGCGATGTCTGTTCTATTCATCGTTAATGTGCCAGCAATTAAAGCATTAGCTTTTGGTTCTATTACAGTTGTATGTATTGCAGTGCTTTCGACGTTAACTTTATTACCAGCTATCTTAATGATATTAGGTCACCGAATTAATTGGGGAAGCATTAAATGGTTGTCTAAGTCCGAAAATGGACCGTCTAAAAACTGGGTAAAATGGTCAAACATAGTAATGAAGAGACCGGCATTATTTGTCCTCATTTCTTTAATTGTTTTAATTGCACTTGCGATTCCTTCAATACAATTAAAATTGTTTACTCCAGATGTCACTGTTCTTCCAAAGGAATCATCTGTTAGACAAGGATTTGAACAGCTGCAAGAGTCATTTGGGGAAGGAAGATTAAGCCCACAATATGTGTTGCTAAAGACAGAGGGAGACGTTTTGTCAGAAGAAAACCAAGTATTCGCATTTGAATTTATTGAACGTTTGAAGGACAAGGAAGAGGTAACTGAAGTAAATTCAATGTTAAACATCTTGAATGGTGTTCAACCTGAACAGGTTGAGAGTCTTGTTTCGTCAGATCAGCTTCCTAATAAAGCCAAGCAGGAGCTTAGTAAATATATAGGAAATGACAAAAAGTCCATGGTCATTGAGTATTATGCTAGAGAAACTGCCGCTACCGAGGAGACACGTTCATTGGTTCAATCACTACGCGAGGAGAAAGTATTAGGCTTGAATCCTCCGGAAGGGATGAGTGTTTATACGGGTGGGGAAACAGCTGCAAGCTTAGATAATAACCAAGAAATTTTTGATAGCCTACTCCCTTCTATTCTAATGATGTTGATTCTTATTTTTATTATTCTAATGGTGACCTTTAAAAGCATCCTTATCCCTCTTAAAGCGATCATTCTGAATTTACTATCGGTCAGTGCCACATATGGAATTGTCGTGTTAATTTTCGTTAATGGCTATGGTGCTGAAATATTAGGAGTTGAAAGCATTGGTAATATAGTAAGCTTTGTCCCGATGCTTTTATTAGCATTACTTTTTGGATTAAGTACAGATTATGAAGTATTCCTGTTAGGGAGAATACAAGAAGAATACCGACTTACAAACAACAATGAACATAGTATCTCTATCGGATTACAACAAACAGGTCCATTAATTACAGGGGCTGCCATTTTAATGATTGCTGTATTTACAGGCTTTGCATTTTCCGGAATACTTCCTATTCAAGCGTTGGGAGTTGGTTTGGCAGTGGGTGTTTTAATCGATGCGACAATTGTCCGCATGATTTTAGTTCCTGCGACAATGAAGCTACTAGGGAAATGGAATTGGTGGTTCCCTAAGTTTAAGTGGTTCCCTATGTTTAAAAAGACTTCTGAAAATAAGAATTTCATAGAAAAAACTTAGAAAACAATGGCTCACAAAGGTTATTCATCTTTCGGATAACATTGTGTGAAGCATACAAGAAACTAGGATTTTGATGAATATAAAAATAATGATTTTTAACTTTTTGAGGTGAAACACTATTAAAAAAATGACGTTGTTTTGTTTTTCTTACGCCGGTGGAACTGCAACACTTTATTTAAAGTGGCAGAGATATATTCATCGCTATATTCATCTATACCCACTCGAAATTCCAGGGCGAGGTACTAGGGTAAATGAATCATTATGCTACTCAGTTGAAGATATTGTGGATGATGTTTATCGAAAAATAAGCGCAATCGTTGATGATGGAGAATACGCAATATTTGGGTATAGCATGGGGAGCTTAATCGGCTTTGAACTTTGTAGAAAATTAAAAGAGAATGGTCATAAAATGCCAGTGCATTTATTTACAGCAGCGTTAATGTCCCCGAACCTTATTGAAAAAAGGAAAACTATAAGCACATTATCGAATGAGGATTTTCAACAAGAGCTTATCAAATACAATGGATTTCCTAATGAAATTATTGAAAACAAAGCAATAATGGATTTTTATCTACCTATATTGAAAGCAGATTTTGAGGCAATTGAAACGTATACGTATAGAAAAAATGAACGCACAATTGACGTAGATATTACGACTTTATATGGGAAAGACGATACGATCCAATTGGAAGAAATACATGAATGGGCGAAGGTAACAACGGGAACACATGATACTTACGAGATGATGGGTGATCATTTTTTTATTCTTTCTGAAGTAGAGAGGATAAGTGACATTATCAATAAAACGTTATCGAGAGAAGTAAACACCCTCACTGAATCATCTTACATGATTCAGCAATAGTCCCCATAAGTGATGGGATAAACGCAATAAGCATTGGCAATTTATTTGAGCTAAGAGCTTTACTTTTTAGTTCGAAAAACGGGTGTAAATACGTCAAAGTTACTAATAATTGTTTAAAGGAGGATGAAAATGCCATACGAAGAACGGTTTCAAACTTTAACAAATGCACTAAAATATCACTCCGAAGAGCTAAGTGAAAATGGAATTTGTTTTATTAATGGAGATGATAAAGAAGACTTTTGCTCTTATAAAGAGCTGTATGATAAAGCTCTCTATATTTTAAATAATTTACAGGAAAAGGGGATAAAACGAGGTAATGAGTTAGTACTCCAAATCGAAGAAAATGAAAAATTCATTCCTATTTTTTGGGCATGCTTACTCGGTGGGATTATCCCTGTCCCTGTTTCAGTGGGTCATAATGATGAACATAAAGAAAAATTGTTTAGAATTTGGCAGACCCTTAATCATCCATTTATCGTTACAAATGAAAAGAATAAACAAAGCCTTAAAGCATTTGCAGACAATAGAAAGTATTCGATCATAGATGAAATCACAGCTCGCACTCTCATTATTGAAGAATGCTTACAATGTACGAAACATGGAAAAGAATACCCTTTGAGCCCTAATGATATCGCTTTTGTACAATTTTCTTCTGGCTCTACAGGGGATCCTAAAGGTGTTACTCTAACTCACACAAACCTTCTGACTAATATTTATCAAATTATTGAGGGTTGCAAGTTTACTAAGGCAGACTCCGTATTAAGTTGGATGCCTTTAACACATGATATGGGAATTATAGGAACGCATATGGTACCACTAGTTGTTAACATTCATCAATATCTCATGCCTACTGCCTTATTTATTAGACGTCCTGCATTATGGTTGAAGAAAATAAATGAACATAAAGTAACAACAACCTCATCTCCGAACTTTGGCTACAAATATTTTTTAACAAATTTTAAACCTAATCTAGCAAAAGATTGGGAGTTATCACATGTACGCTTAGTATTAAATGGTGCAGAACCTATCTCACCTGAATTGTGTAATCAATTCTTAAAAAAGATGGAGCCATATGGGCTTAAGAGAAACGCGATGCTTCCAGTTTATGGGTTAGCTGAAGCGTCATTGGCTGTTACCTTTTCACCATTACATGAATCCTTTACAACAATCCAACTTGATCGGAATTATGTGAATTTTGGAGAAAGAGTGAAAGAAACGACAAAAGATAATGAGGATGTTGTCAATTTTGTAGAGGTTGGATACCCTCTTAACGGATGCCTGGTAAGGATTTGTGATGATAACAATACCCTACTAGAGGATTATCGAGTTGGGTATATCCAAATAAAAGGGGAAAATGTCACAAAAGGCTATTATAACAATCAAGAAGTATCCGATCGGCTCATTCAAGAGGGTTGGCTTAATACAGGTGATTTAGGATTCATTAAAAATGGATGCCTCGTCATTACAGGTCGTGCGAAAGATATCATCTTTGTAAATGGACAGAATTTTTATCCGCATGACATTGAAAGAGTATCCGAGGACCTTCAGGAAATTGAATTAGGCTATGTAGCTGCCTGTGGTGTCGTTAATCCTCAAACGAAGAATGATGACATTATATTATTTGTCTTATATAAGAAAAAGCTAGAAGATTTTGCTTTGCTAGCCAAGAAGTTGAAAAATTATATTAGCAAAAAAATGGGGCTCGAAATTCATATCGTCATACCAACTAGAATAATGCCTAAAACAACTAGTGGTAAGATTGAACGATATAAATTAGGTGAAATGTATCGGAATGGAAAATTCGATACCACAATGGAAGAAGTAAATCGTTTTGTAGATATAACTGAAAAAAAATCAGTATCTCCTAAAAATGAAATAGAAAGTAAATTAGCAGGTATTTGCTCTCACATACTTGGGGCTGATGATGTTGGTATTCATGATGATTTCTTTGAGCTTGGCGGTGACTCGTTAAAAGCTCAACAATTCATTAACGCGATTCAAATTAGCTTTGATATTGAGGTAACAATTAGCCAATTATTTACAAATCCTTCAATAAATAAGCTAAGTCAACTGATAGTAAAACAACAAAATACAAAAGAGGCTATTTTTGAAGAAGCAATTGAACTTAAACATATTGAGGATAATAGAGCGTTTTATCCTGCAACATCGGCACAAAAAAGGTTGTATGTAATTCAGCAAATGAATCCTCATGATGTAACGTATAACGAATGTGCTGCATTAAAGATCGATGGGTTATTAGATATACAAAAGCTAGAACAATCGATGCAAGTGATGATTATGAGACATGAATCCCTTCGTATAATCTTTGAGATGCATGATGGTGAGCTTGTTCAAAAAATCAGCGAAGCTGTTGATTTTAAGTTAGAAAAAGCAGTATTGGACGAGTCAGAATTAGAAATGTTCATAAATGAATTTAAAAAACCATTTGATTTAAGTCGTGGATTTTTATTTAGAGGATGTATCGTTACATTATTGAATGGTGGCTATGTATTAATACTAGATGCGCATCACATCATCGTAGACGGAACATCCCATAGTATTTTTATTAAGGAGCTCTTTGATCTTTATTCAGGAAATACTCTCCCTCAGGTCGACATTCACTATAGAGATTATGCCCTCTATCAAGAAAGGCTCGAGCAATCGGCAAGGTTTCAAAAGGAAGAAGATTACTGGATAAATCTATATTCCGGAGAGCTACCAATACTACAGCTACCAACTGACTTTCTAAGACAGAATGTTCGGAATTTAGAGGGTGGCAGATTAGTCGTAAAGCTAGATGAAGAATGGACATCAAAACTTAAACAAATGGCATTCAATCAGTCTTCAACACTTTATATGTCCTTGCTCGCAATCTATAATGTTTTGCTCTCAAAATATACAAATCAGAATGACCTAATCGTTGGCTCACCAATTGCAGGTAGATTGGATGCTAAATTAGAGCATGTAATAGGGATGTTTGTAAACACGCTTGCTATGAGAAATACAATCGATGATAGTAAGTCGTTTTCAGAGTTTTTAGCATCTGTTAAGAAGAATGTGTTGGAAGCTTTCGATCATCAGAATTATCCATATGAAAATATGCTAAACAAAATAGAGATTCAAAGAGATTTAAGCAGAAATCCACTATTTGATACAGTTTTTGTCCTACAAAACATGGATAAGCCTGAACTGAAAGTAGAAAATCTGAATATTGAACATATGCCAATAACAAATCGAACATCAAAATTTGATTTGACAGTCGAATCAGTTGAGTTAGAGGGAGAGCTGTCATTTACATTCGAATACAGTACAAAGCTGTTTAAGGAGGAAACGATTGAAAGGCTTTCACATCATTTAATAGATATCTTAAAAACAGTCACTCAATCCCCTAATATTCTTATTTCAGACTTAAATATTGTCAACAAAGAGGAAAGCCAAATGTTACTTCATACCTTTAACGAAACAAAGATGGATTTTCCTAAAGAGCGTACGTTACAGGAATTATTTGAAGAACAAGTACAACTAAAATCGGAGCATATAGCTGTTAAGCTTGGTGAAAAGCAGGTAACTTATCGTGAATTAAATAAAAGGTCTAACCAGCTTGCAAGGTATTTAAGAATGAATGGGGTAGGACCTAATCAGATTGTCGGAATGCTTGTGGAGCGCTCTGTGGAAATGATAATCGGTATTATGAGTACCTTAAAGGCTGGAGGGGCTTATCTACCAATTGATCCTGAATATCCAGATTCAAGAGTGAAGGACATTTTAATAGATTCAGGCACATCTTGGATTCTTACAAGTAAGAGATTGGCTAAAAAATTTGAATTAATACTGAATGAAACATCGATTCATATAATCACCCTTGATGAACTAGAACCAATGATAGAGGCTATGGATTCTTCCAATTTGGTGATAATGAATAAGTCTTCCGACCTTGCACATGTCATGTATACATCGGGTTCTACAGGAAAGCCAAAAGGGAACTTGATTACACATTCCAATGTCAGTAGGACAGTTAAAAATTCGAATTATTTAGATGTAACAGCAGAAGATGTAATCCTGCAAGTATCTAATTATGCTTTTGATGGATCGACCTTTGACATTCATGGTGCACTAATAAATGGAGCAAAGCTTGTCCTGATTAATAAAACGACCATTTTAGACATGAGCAAATTATCGAATGTCATTAAAGGAGAAAAGGTCACAAAGCTGTTAATTACAACGGCTCTATTCAACACGCTCGTTGATATTAATATAAACTGCTTTGAACATGTGAAAAAGATCCTTTTTGGTGGTGAAAGAGTCTCAATCAAACATGTGCGAAAGGCCTTAGACTATTTAGGTGAAAATAAATTAATCCATATGTACGGACCTGCTGAAAGTACGGTATTTGCTACATACTACGTGGTCAATAAAATTGACGAGGGTGCCTTAACGATTCCGATTGGAAAGCCTATATCCAATACACAAATCTATATTTTAGATAAACATAATCATTTGCAGCCAATTGGAGTAGCGGGACAATTATGTATTTCAGGTGAAGGGTTAGCGAAGGGTTATTTGAACCGTTTAGAATTAACGGCTGAAAAATTTGTACCAAACCCATTTTTCCCAAATCAAATGATGTATTGTACTGGTGATTTAGCAAGATGGCTTCCAGATGGGAATATTGAGTTTATTGACCGTATTGACAATCAAGTGAAAATTAGAGGGTTCCGAATTGAAATTGGTGAAATTGAAGCACAGATTCTTAAACATCCACATGTTAAGGAAGCGGTCGTTTTAGTAAAAGGGGCTGAAAGTGAAAACAAATTCCTTTGTGCATATGTGGTTGGTAGCGAAGGTCTATCTATTACAGAGTTGAAGGTAGACTTAGCAAAGAGTTTACCAGATTTCATGATGCCGAGAGCATTTGTTGAATTAGAAAAGATGGCTATCACATTAAATGGAAAGGTAGATAAGAAAAGCCTTCCAGAACCTAGTCATGTTTTATCTCAGAATGACTATGTTGAGGCATCAAATTCAGTTGAAAAGAAACTCGTGGAGATATGGAGAGAGATTCTAGGGATTGAAACAATAGGGATTCATGACAACTTCTTTGATTTAGGAGGAAGCTCGTTATTACTTGTTAGAATGCATTCCTTAATTGAAAGTGTCTATAAAGGAAAAGTTGAAGTAACGGACCTTTTCACGTATACGACAATAGCGGAGCTTTCAGAGTTTATTGAAAAGGGAAAGGAAAAGCAAACAGAGTTTCAATTTCCTTTTACTAACCTGCCACATGATTATTTTAATGAAAGGATTGCTGTCAGTGATGATGCACTGTATACGATTCAATTTACAGATGACCTTTTCAAGAACGTAATCGAAATGAGCATGATACTAAAGGTTGAAGTTACCGATATTTTATTAACCATTTATTTCTACTTACTATCGACACTTTCAGAGGAAAAAGAACTTGCGGTTCAGACCATGCTGACAAATGACAAAAACGCATATTCAATGAACTTAAATATGAGTGTGTTCAAAGATATTACTAGTTTGATATACCATGTGAACCTTTCAAGGAAAGAGCGAAATCCAGCAAATGTTTATTCTAGCGATGAGATTAATAAAGGAAAGCTGAATAAAAGGAAAGGAGAAATTTTACCATTATTCTGTATGGAAGATATTCTAGGTGAACAAGAGCATCTATTAGATGTATATGACATGATCGTTGCGATTACTGAAAGTAACTCTAAATTAGGCTTCATTGTCCAGTTTAACGGTAAAAGGTTACAAAAAGATAAGGTGAGAAATCTAGCAAATGGATATATGAAGTTAATAGAGCTGTTGGTGAATGATTTTATTGAAAATACAAAAGGGGTGTTACGATGACGAAGATTGCACTGTTATTTCCAGGACAAGGATCTCAATATATTGGGATGAGTAAGAAGCTATGTGAGGATTTTCAAGTAGCTGCTCAGACCTTTGATGAGGCAAATGACATACTAGGCTTTGACTTGAAAAAAATCTGCTTTGAAGGAAAGATGGAGGAGCTAACGAGAACCGATATCACGCAACCAGCACTTCTAACAGCCAGTGTAGCTTCATTTAGAGTATACATGGAGGAGATTGGAGTAACACCACAGTTCTCAGCAGGGCACAGTGTTGGTGAATATGCTGCATTAACATGCAGTGGGGCGATAAGCTTTGCGGATTCCTTAAAAATAGTAAGAAAAAGAGGCCTGTTAATGCAAGAGGCCTCGGAAAAAGCATTAGGTAAGATGGTTGCAGTAAGAGGACTTTCAATTGAAGCGATTGAGCAGGTATGTAAGAAAGCATCTACCTCGGAAATGCCAGTTGTTATGGCTTGCTATAACTCCTTAAAGCAGAATGTCATTGCAGGTCATAGCAAGACTGTAGATCAAGCGGTAGTTAAACTAGAAGAATTAGGGGGAACACTCACTCCGTTAAAGGTAAGTGCTGCCTTTCATAGTCCAATGCTGCAGGCATCTGCAGATGAATTACGCTATGAGCTAGAGAAGGTTTCCTATCGTTCACCGAAGTGGGAGGTTATCTCGAATGTAAGTGGTTTACCTTATGCAGATAGTCTAGATATGATAGATTCTTTAAAAGAACAAATGGTAAAACCCGTTAAATGGAATGAAACGATGATGTATTTACAAAAGCAGGGTGTTGAGAAATATATAGAATTAGGCCCGAACGCGGTATTAAGTAATTTGTTGAAGGATAATGATCGACATGCTAAGACGTATTTAGTTGAAAATAAGCATGATGTGACTGAGCTACTGCAAGCCTTTGACTTGGAAGTTAGATTCGCAATTATGACTAAGTGTATAGCAACAGCTGTTAGTATCAAGAATAGTAACTGGGACTCTGTCGCTTATAATCAGGGGGTTATTGAACCTTATCGACAGGTAAAGCAACTCTATGAGGCACTTCGCCAAGATCAAGTAAAACCGACAGATGAACACTTATTTTTAGCCTTTGACATGCTTTCATCCGTTGTAAAAACAAAGAAAATATCAATTGAGCAGCAAAAGGAAATATTCAAAAGAATAGTAGAAGAAACAGGGGCTCTTTCTATTTTACATGGTTTAGAAGAATCTGAATGGATAAGAGAAAAAGAATTAGTACTTTAGGATACGGGGGAGTGCCGAAATGTTGAACTTAGATGCAGCTAAATTAACTGAACTATTTAATTCAGGCTCAAATCAAACGATCGAAGAAGTTTCTGGAAGAGATATTGCGATTGTCGGTATGGCTGTTCATTTACCAAGTGCACAGAATGTAGATGAATTTTGGGGAAACTTAAAAGAGGGAAAGGATTGTATTACCGAGTTTCCGAAAAATAGAGAAAAGGATGCAGCTGCCTATTTGAATTTTATTGGCATGGATGAAGCGAAAATCAAATTTGGAAAAGGTGCATATCTTTCTGACGTTGACTCTTTTGATTACTCATTTTTTCAGCTTTCACCGAAGGAAGCTGAATTAATGCACCCAGATCAAAGGTTATTTCTTGAAACGGCTTGGAAGGCAATTGAAGATTCGGGGTACAGTGGAGAGCGAATAAAAGGCAGTAAGACAGGGGTATATATTGGACACAGTACAGTACCGTTTACGGATACATTATATGATTATTCACGCTTTATTGCTGAAGACGATGAATCCCTAATACCTATGGCATTACCAGGGAATTTACATTCAATTATCGCGAGTAGAATTTCATATATTTTGGATTTAAAGGGCCCGAGCATAGCGGTTGATACAGCATGTTCGTCATCTTTAGTTGCTGTTCACCTAGCATGTCAAAGTATTCGCAACGGTGAATGCAATATGGCTATCGCTGGAAGTGTTAAAACGAATTTATTTCCGTTGAATTCAAGAACAAAGCTTGGAATTGAAGCTTCTGATGAAAGAGCAAAAACCTTTGACGATAGTTCAGATGGAACAGCAAGAGGAGAAGGAGTAGTAGCAATTATCCTGAAACCCCTTAGTCATGCTGTAAGGGATCGCGATCAAATTTATGCAGTCATAAAAGGAAGTGCGATGAACCAAGATGGAAGTTCGATAGGGATTACAGCTCCAAATGCAGTAGCACAAGAAAATGTAATAACAGCTTCATGGGAAAATGCAGGAGTTGACCCAGAAACAATAGCTTATATTGAAGCTCATGGTACAGGAACTGCATTAGGGGATCCGATTGAAATAGATGGTATTACACGTGCTTTCAGCATGTATACCGATAAAAAGCAATTTTGTGGAATCGGTGCAGTGAAAACAAATATTGGGCACTTAGACAATTGTGCTGGTATTGTAGGCTTAATTAAAGCTAGTTTAGCATTGAAAAACAGAGAGATTCCGCCAACCTTGAATTTTCATTATCCAAATAGGCAAATTCCGTTTGAAAATACTCCTGTATATGTAAATAATGTTTTACAACCATGGGAATCTGAAGGCTTTCCTCGAAGATGTGGAGTTAGTTCTTTTGGTCTTAGTGGAACAAACTGTCACATGGTTTTAGAAGAAGCACCAGATACACAGGGTCAGGAGGAGGCCTCTCTTGTAAATAAGCATGTTTTAACGCTCTCAGCTAAGAGTAAAGCTTCACTAACGAGTCTGATTGACGAGTACTACCAATTTAGTCTAAATGAGCAAGACAAAGCTATCGCAAGTCTATGTTACACTTCCAATACTGGTCGAGGTCAGTATAACTATAGAGTGTCCTTACTAATTGAAAATGTCACAGAATTACAAGAAAAGCTAAGATATCTATTGGAGCATGAATTAAAAGGTGCAAAAGAAAAGGACATCTATGTGGGAGAACATAAGCAACCCTTGGATGCGCAAGTGAAGAATAGGTTAAGTCATTCTGCGAAGGAAAAAATAGCAGAATATCTCGATTCAGCTGAAAAGGATTTTTCACTATTGGAAGAAATCTGTGAACTATATTGTGAAGGTGCGACCATTAATTGGAGTGAATTTTATAGTAAGGAAAGAATATATAAACGTACTGTTCCTACCTATTCCTTCGAGAAGAGACGCTGTTGGTATGAGGTTGATTCTTCGAAGCGAAAGATTAGAATCATGGAAGGAAATGAAGGGCAAGAAGAACAGTTAGTTCAGTTGAAGCTACTTGGTAAAGATGGGGAAGCGTATACTGAAACAGAGTATAAAGTAGCTCAAATTTGGGCTGAAACGCTTGGCTTTGATGAATTATCGATCGATGATAATTTCTATGAATTGGGTGGCGATTCGATTATTGCAACTCGGATTATCAATTCTGTCAATCAAGCATTTAAAGTAAACCTTGAGGTAACTAGTTTACTAAGACATCCTTCTATTAAAGAGCTTGCCCATTTATTGGAGAAAAACAGAGCAGAAATGAAGCAGGAAGGACGAATCAGCTCGATAGTTCCTATTGAAAAAAAGGATTACTATCAAATTTCAACTGTGCAAAAACAGGTATTTGCACAATCTCAATATAAACATATTGGAATAGCATTAAATATGCCAATTGTGTTGGAATTTAAAGGATTAATTGATAGAGAACGGATACAGTTCGTGTTTGATGAGTTAATTCGAAGACATGAGGTTTTCAGAACAAGATTTTCATTTGCAGATGGGGGGATAGTTCAGTATATTGCCGATGATCTAGACTTCAAGGTGGGGTATTGTGAAATAGCTGAACAAGAATTAAATGAGAAGCTGACGAACCTTGTTCAACCATTTAAACTTGAAGTAGCTCCCCTAATAAGAGCTACATTACTTAACGTATCAAATAAACGACATGTATTATTTTTTGACATGCACCATATTATTTCTGACGGTAAATCTTGTGATGTTTTCATTAAAGAAATGATCAGCTTATATGAAAACGAATTACTACCGAATATTGATGTTCAATACAAGGACTTCGTTGTATGGCAGGAGGAGTATTTAAAGACCGAACATATAACAAAACAAGGTGAATATTGGAAAGAGGTTTTAAATAATGACCCGAATGAACTCCAAATTCCTATCGACTTTGAAAGAGAAGAAGAACATAGTTTTAAGGGAAGTACGATTGAGTTTAAAATCTCTAGTGAAACAATAGAAAAACTTATGAATTTGGCAAAGGAATTGAGTATAACGACTAATACGTTGCTATTTGGAGCTTATACTCTCCTACTGAGTGAATATAGTAGCCAAAGCGATATTACTGTAGGGACGATTGTCAATGGAAGAAATCATCATCAAATAGAAAATATGTTGGGTGCTTTTGTAAATCTGTTGCCAATCAGAAACCAAGTAAATCGAGAAGATACGTTGAGGGAATTTTTAAAGGCTTGTAATGAAGTATTATTAGGAGCCTATGAAAATCAAGATTATCCATATACAAGGATGATTGAGGAGAACGAGATAAAAACAGAACGAGGGAAAAATCCATTATTTAACACAGTCTTTGTTTTACACAATGAATATAGCATGGATAGATTGCCAGAAGTAAATGGCATCCCATTTACTGTCCGTTCCCTACCAACAAATACGTCAAAATTAGATCTAAAATTAGATGTATTTAATAGTGTCTCCCATGAATTACTTTGTTTATTAGAATACAACACAAAATTATATAAAGAAGAAACCATTCAAAAGTTTAGTATGCATTTCACGAAACTCTTGGAGGAAATGGTTAGTCGATTCGAACAAAAACTGGAGTATATTCAAGTGTTAACAGTTGCAGAAAAGGCAGAGCAGGCAAAGAAAACAAACAATCAAGAAAATCAAAGTAAAAAATCAATCAATTTAGCTATCAGTGCAACATTTACAGCAGAACCAATTGAGCCTTACATCAAATGGTGGGGTGATCAATTTAATCTGGATGTAAATATATCGTTTGCACCATATAACCAAGTTTTTATGGAACTATTGGATACATCGAGCCTGTTCTCTACTAATAAAGATGTTAATCTACTATTCATAAGGTTTGAAGATTGGATTCGAGCTTCACAATCAATCGATGATGATCATTTATGTGAAGAGCTCTTTAGAAACTTTAATGAATTTGTGTCAATATTTAAGAACAAATCTAAGCAAGTGCCTTATTTTGTTGGCGTATTTCCAGTGTCAACTCATTTAGGATTGAGTAAGAAAGTTTCTGACTTTATTCAAACATTGAATCGTACGTGGATGAAGGTACTGAATGAGTCTGATAATGTCTATATGATTGATTTCAGCGCGTTAAATACTTTGTATAGCATTGAACAAATATTTGATGCTGTTAAAGACGCAGAGGGGCATGTGCCATTTAGTGATGAATTTTATGCTGCAATGGGAGCCGTGGTCATTCGAAACATTCAAGCTTTGAAAAATCAACATTTTAAGGTCATCGTCCTAGATTGTGACAATACTTTATGGCAAGGTGTTTGTGGTGAGGATGGGGCTTTAAGTGTCCGAATTGAACAGCCATTTATAGAGCTTCAGAAATTTATGATAAAGAAATATGAAGAAGGCATGTTACTTGCCATCGTCAGTAAGAACAATGAAGAAGACGTTTGGGAGGTTTTTGAAAAGAATCCAGGAATGCTTCTCAAAAAGGAACACTTTGTGAATTGGAGAATTAACTGGGAACCTAAATCGCAAAACATGAAAGAAATAGCTGACGAGCTGAATTTAGGATTAAACAGCTTCATCTTTGTTGATGACAGTCTGACAGAGTGTTTGGAAGTAATGACAAACTGTCCAGAAGTATTGAGTTTGCATCTACCTGAAAATGTGAGCGAGATACCTGCTTATCTGTCTCATGTTTGGGCTTTTGATAACTTAGTTGTAACAGAAGAGGATAAGAAGCGTACAGAGATGTATGTAGCCGAAAGACAGAGAAAAGCAATACAAGATGAAACCATGTCAATTCCCGACTATTTAGCGGGGCTTGAGTTAAAAATGAGTATGAATAAGGTAGAGAAATCACAAATAGCAAGGGTTTCTCAATTAACTCAAAGAACAAACCAGTTTAACTTGAGCACAAAACGGAGAACAGTCGATGAGATTGAGCATTTGCTGAAGCAAACGGATACGAATTGTTGGACTATCGAGGTATCAGATCGATTTGGAGACTATGGCCTTGTTGGGGTAGTTATCACAAAAGAGGAAAATCAAAAATTGTTCATTGATACATTCTTGTTAAGCTGTCGAGTTTTAAGTCGATGTATCGAGGATGCGATACTAGTGGGGCTAAATAAGCATTGTCACGAAAAAGGCCTCTCATTTGTTGAAGCAACCCACTATCCGACAGCTAAAAATCAACCATTTAAAGCTTTCATTAACCGAATGAATTGGGAAATGGTTGAAGAGACGGATTCTTGTTTATTATATCGTATGCCTGTTAATAGGTTGCCTCAATCTATTGATGTGATTGATACTTATTTTAACGCAAACTATGAAAAGGCAGCACCTGCTGTTACAAAAGAGAGTACGATTTCAGTATATGATGATCAAACTACTGATAAGAAGCCTATTAATCTCGTAGCAGGAACAATGGCTGGATCGTGGGGAGTAAATACAACAAATGATGTACATTTAACACATTTGAATTATTTAGTACCACTTAAAAACCACTCAGCTGATGTGCTTGTGAAATTACCGAAACAAGAAATAATCCAAAGAGAAAATAATGATCATGAATATGTTGCTCCACGAAATGAAGTGGAAGAAAGGATTGGAGAGATTTGGAAAGAGGTTCTTGGAATAGAGAAAATTAGCATACATGATTCATTCTTTTCTCTAGGAGCATCGTCATTAGATGGAATTCAGGTTATATCCAGAATGGCCATGGACTTTGATGCACATTTAAATGATATATTCATTCATGACACGATAGCTAAACTAGCGGAAAATGTACCATTTAAACAAGATCATCTATTACAGCAATTCAAAAAAATGGAGCAATTAGCCAATTCAACATTGAATACAGATTTATCACAAGTTCCTGCTGTAACAGAAAAGATGGAGAAGTATTATCAACAAATTGAAGAATATCGCGATACTGACCTAGACGAAGTGATTGAGTACAAACATATTTTACTAGCTGGAGCAACAGGTTATCTAGGTGCACACCTATTAATGGATATGTTATATAATACTTCTAGTACCATTCATTTACTGATTAGAGGTGCAACTCTATCAGAGGCAGAAAATCGATTGAAGCAGAAAATGGCATTTTATTTTACGGCAAATACGTATGAAGCATATAAGGATAGAATAGTTATTTATAATGGTGACATAACGCAAAGGCATATGGGGTTATCTCAAGAAGTATATAACATGCTTGCCGATTTAATCGATTGTGTCATGAACTCTGCTGCAAATGTAAGTCATTATGGGAAGTATGAGGAGTCTCATGAGGTAAATGTTGTAGGAACGGAAAAACTGCTAGAATTTGCATTTACAGGTCAACAAAAGGACGTACATCATTTGTCGACACCGCTTGTGGCACATGGGAAAATTGATGGAGTCGACCATTTCGTTTATACCGAGTATGACCATTTTGTTGGTCAACGAGATGAAAATGTATATGTGAAAAGTAAGCTTGAGGCAGAAATGCTGATTGAGCAAGCAAGAAAAAAAGGGTTAAACTGTAATATTTACAGAGTGGGGAATCTGAATTACAACACACAAACAATGAAATTCCAGGAAAATATCGAGAGCAATGCTTTTTACACTATGGTTAAATCATTTATAAAAATTAATATGGTACCAGCTCTTGAAGCTGACGGTTTAGATTTCTCATTTGTAGATTATGTAAGTAAAGCAATTATTCTTTTATTTAATCGCAAGAATATCATGAATGATACCTTCCATGTCTATAACCATAATCGGATTAGTAGTCATACTCTTGGGCATTTCATAAAGGAAGCAGGTTATCCTGATCTTCAAATTAGTAGTCTTGTTGAATTTAATACCTATGCATTTGCGAATTATCAAAATTCAGAATTAAAGGAACATATCGTGAATATACTTGTTCATGCTGCAATCATGGGGAATTTAAACGATACGAATTTTATTACTCGATCAGATAAGACAAATATCATCCTAGAAAAATTAGGTTATACATGGGTAGAGCTTGAAAAGGACCATATTGAAAAAATGCTAGAATACTCACAGGCAGTCAACTTTATCACAAATTAAATCGGTGCATATTCATCAAATCAAACCTAGAAGTAATTAGCTTAGTGAAAGGGGCAAGATGACCTTCTAATTACTTCTAGGGTATACAAATGAAACAAGTTGGAGTGTGAGTGAATCGCAGATTAAAAGAATCGAGGTAAAGAAGGGTGAAAGTATTAATATTTGGATCAGGTGTAATTGGTACAATATATGGGTATGTTTTGGAGAAGGCAGGAAATGAAGTCACTCATTATGTTCGTCCTGGTAAAGTGGAAAGTTTGGCAAAAGGGATTAAGCTTGACCTACTAGACGGTAGAAATAAGTCTGCAAAGATAAATGAGACCTACAACCTACAAGTGACGGATTCCTTTCCGGATTTAGACCAATTTGATTTAGTAATTGTTAGTGTTAGGCACTATCAATTGGAGAATGTGCTGCCTTTGCTTGCTGAAAACATGGGGAAAACAGATATTTTATTCTTTAACCACACGTGGGATGAGGTTGAAAAAATTGAAAAATACATCCCACGTCAAAACTATTTATTAGGCTTTCCAGGCGCTGGTGGTGGCTTCGTTAAAAACGGGGATATAGTGCTAAATGGTGCATTAATGGACAAAGTGTATCTAGGTGAGGTAGATGGAATATATACGCAACGTTTAGAAAAAGTGTCAAGTATGTTTAATCAGGCAAAGATTAAAACAGACATTCAAAAGAATATTCTTCATTGGCTATGGGTACATTTTGCTATTAATGCTGGTCTAGGTAGCGCAATTCTGAAGTCTGGAGACGCATTAGAATTTATGAAAAGCATCTCGAAAATTCGCGAAGGAGTTCTGTGTGCCCAAGATGCATTCGAGGTATGCAAATCTCGAGGGGTCGATGTAAAATCTCTTGCAAATGCTAAACCGTTCTCCCTTCCCTCTTGGCTAGTGGCCTTTACCTTCTGGATTTTGTTAAAAGTCGACAAGCCACAACGACGTATCTTTGAATATTACGATGGTACGGAAGAAATGAAAAAAATATACGATGATCTAACGAACACAGCTGAAAAGAATAAAATTAACATGCCCTATTTTTCAAAAATGAAAAAAAGCATTGCACAGGCATAGAAGCTTTAGTCTAATGCGGTCACGTTTAACATGGTGATAGTATATAGAGCAGTCCGAAACAATCCTTTGTAGGACTAATTCTATTTTAGAAAAGCCTAAGAGTGTTATGACAACATTCTTGGGCTTTTAGTTTGGTGTAACGCAGATGATATAGACAGTGAAGTTCAAATAACAGCTATGTAGGTAAGCGTATTTTATTCCAGTTGCTTGAGAAAAATTGAAAAATCAAGTCTAATGACCATTTGGGAAGTCAGTTTGTAAATGGGGGAATTGTTATGCAATGTTTTGCCATTCAATTAAAGCATCCTTTACCTGATAAAATGAAGCATTCATTTTTAGAAATAGTAGATGATGAACTAAGAAAAAAGTTAGCTCGTTACAAAAGAAAAAGCGATTTTGAGTTGAATTTATGTACACATGTCCTGTTACGTATAGTGATTAACCGTTTTTATCAGTATGATTTTAACAAAATAGCTTTTAGTAAAAACCTATATGGAAAACCGTATATCGAACAAGGAAATATTCACTTTAATATTTCTCACTCACATGAATGGGGAGTTTGTGTTATTGATGATACCCCCGTTGGAGTGGATATTGAAAGGGTTACTCCAATAGATGTTCGTAGTATGATGAATTGTTTTTCAGATAGTGAACAAAAGGCAATCTTTCAACTGTCAATAACTGATCAACTTCAAACGTTTTATCGCATATGGGTATTAAAGGAGAGTTATCTAAAAAAACTAGGTGTAGGTTTGTCTAAAGCACTAAGCTCCTTTACATTTCATACTGAGGATGAAAGGGTCATTGTCCAAGATAATCAGTATGTCCATGGAACACATTATTTTTATGAAGAAAATATAGACAATTATAAGGTAGCGATTTGTGCTGAACATAATGACTTTCCAGAAAACATTTCGGTTATTTCAATTCAAGAGTTAAGTGGATATATAGCCGATTTGAACGTTCGAAACTAATTGGAGGAACCGTTCTAGGAGAGAGGGGAAGCAGCCTTACGTATTTCTTTAAACGTTTTAAATGATAGTTTCTAAACAGATAATTAATAAAGTTACTGCGTAAGGGAGTAATAAAAACCGCATTTAGACTAATTACGGTAATATAATAAGTAATACTTGTTGTATTATCAAGAGTAATTTACATAAATGTTTTTTAACTCAATGATTAGGCGATTTCGCTTGGGGTCCTCAACCTAAGAAAGTTATTTAATCTGTCTACCTAATGAGAGCGGTCAACCTTGTATAGCAAGGGGTTTTAAGACAAACAATAAAAAACCCGGAAAATAAATTCCGGGTTTGATTACCACTTACATTTATTTCTCCATGACACACTGCCTCGCTTCCGCATTGGATCCTAAGATTTACCTAAGAAAACAGTACTTTAGCTTTATTCAGTATTGATGGTCCTTCAGAGTTATCGATCAATCGCACTCATCGGGTTAACCCTCCTAGTCATATAGAATACTAAGTGAAATCTTTATTAGTATAGCCCAATTATTATTTTTCATACGTATTATTTTTTTGTAAATTAATAATAAGATATTTCCACGTAAAAGATGGTAGCTATTCTTTGTGCATAGAAATGAGCCACAAAAAATCAGCCTCAGGAATAATTTGAATGTCCAGTCCGTGACTAATCAACTGCTCAGCTTTTAATTGTTTCGTACTTATACCACGACGTTTATCTCCAAGAATGACGAAATCTGTCTCTTGTGTAACAGCTCCTTGCATAGTTCCTCCAAAAGCTTGTACTTTTTTTGCTGCTTCTGAACGTGTCATCGTGGAAAGTGCCCCTGTAAAGACAATTTGTTTTTTATCAAATGGATGCATCAGGCTATCCGATGAGTCACAAAGGAAAATGACTGCTGCGTTGTCTGTATGTTTGTTCATGGTGCTTCTCCTTAATTGTATAGAAAAATTGATGGATGACAAAAACGGTATTGTTATGTCATATTCGTTTTTATACGATTATCACTCAGAAATTATTGATCCTACTTATTACAATATAAAACATTCAAATGGAATAATCGATGAATTATTATGTTTAAATAATGTGTCTATCTGAAAACCGTCCCATAATTAAATCAGGTTTTAACGAAATGTGTTAACATAGACTATCAACATTGAAATTATATGTGTTCAGCAACATGAATTTATGGCTATTGAATACGTTCGTATAGAGAGGAATATTGAGGTGAAATCTTATGTCTAAAATTGACAACATGATGGCGATTCTATGGATGTTGAATACTGGTAGGAAAATTACTGCCCAACAAATAGCTGAAAAGTTAGAGATTAATATAAGGACTGTTTACCGTTATATTGATGCACTTTGTGCCAGTGGTGTGCCGATTATCGCTGACGCTGGTCATAATGGGGGCTATACTCTGTTGAATAATTTTATTGAAAGTCCTCTTCTTTTTGATGTTCAAGAGCAAACGGCATTACTGCATGCTGCCGCTTTTGCACAAGAAGCTGGCTATTTTTTAGGAGAAGCATTAGACAGCGCAACATCAAAGCTAAAAATGTATACAAATCAAGAGCAGGAAAGGCTAATCAAGCAACATTTAGAAGGGCTTGAAGTACTAAGTTCAATTGGAAAATCATCAATGGAGCCAGTATTGAAGAAACTGGAGCAAGGTATAGTACACGAAACATCTGTAGACATTGCATACCATACAAGTCATGAAGGGCAACCCAAACGTAGGATTGTTGATCCATATGGCATTGTTTATTGGAATAATAACTGGTATGTCATTGCATTTTGTCATATAAGGAATGAAATCCGCAATTTTAAAGTGGAGCGAATTATCAGTATTAATCAAACAGCAATTTCCTTCCAACGACCAAAGCCTTTTTCGGCAGATGAATTTTTTATGAAAAGCCTACTGCCAGAAGTAAAAGATAAAAAAGGGCTTATATCTTTCGTTGTTGGTGGTAAGGTAAGTGCGTTAGATCACTTATGTCAGCATTGGTTTTTAGGACATCACGTTAAAGAACGGACTTCAAATACAGTAATATTTCTACTAGAAGAACAAGCACTTCATAGGTATGTACCGTATTTACTTTTACCGTATGGCAAATCTATTCAAGTAATCGAACCAAGCAGTTTGAAGCAAACACTGATTGAAGTTCTTAATGACTTAATTCATTATTATCAAGTTTAAAAACTTTACTGACGGAGGATGTCAGTAAAGTTTTTTTATAATTGGGTATATCGATGAATTCGATGAATGAAAGACAAAAGGAGTGTGTATTATGCATAGAAAAAAAGTGTATCTTTATGTATTTGATACGATGTCAGACTGGGAAGTAGGTTATTTAATTGCTGAACTAAACTCGGGAAGATATTTTAAAAAAGAATTAGCGCCATTAGAGGTGGTTGCAGTAGGTGTTGATAAAAATCCTGTTACTACAATGGGAGGATTAAACATACTTCCTAGTATTTCTATGGATAAATGTATGTTGGAAAGTACAGATGTTTTAGTTCTTCCAGGCGGAAATACTTGGACAGAAGCAATACACGAGCCTATATTGAAAAAAGCTTCTAAAGCTTTAAAAGAAGGTACTGTTGTCGCGGCGATTTGTGGTGCAACAGTGGGGCTTGCAAAAACGGGATTGCTAGATGCAAGACGGCATACAAGCAACAATCTAGAATATCTGAAAATGATTTGTCCTCATTATCTTGGAGAAAAATATTATGAAATGGAACCAGCAGTTACTGATGGGAATTTAATTACAGCATCAGGAATCGCGCCGTTGGAATTTGCGATGCATGTATTGAAGTTGCTAGATGTATTTGCACCACAAACTTTACATTCTTGGTTCAATCTCAATCAGACGCATGAAACAAAATACTTTTTCGAGTTAATGAATTCTATCAAATAGCTGATTAGTATACCAAGATACAAGGAAGTGTGGTTGGTATATATAGGTGTAAGAAATAAATAAAATAAAAGTGTCATATGTATACAACAACGATACGTTGAATGCATGTTTTAATCAATCTGATAATGGTTCAAACGAGTTTATCGAGAGAAAGACAAATGTACTTTCAGTTAATTTTTTGCGACAGGAAAACAATAAAGCCCTACACCATTTTTGGTAGACTTCTAGTTACTTCATCACAATATTATCGACTAAAATGGTTCTATAACTGTTTTTTGTTTTAGGCGAGCGTACGCCTTTATCGTCTCGGGTGCGCTTAATTATAATTGTATTGTTCGTAATTTGCAGATCTAAGAATTTTTATGTATATGAATTCGAACTATTCTCAAATTAACCTTACTGAATAATTTGAGAAAAGAAACTATTAAAGGGTCACTCTGCTAGAAGTGACCCCAAACAGAAATATTATTTGATTTTTTTAGGGTTATCAACTTTGATCGAAGCAACCTCTCCACAGTTTTTACTAAAAGTCATAAAAAGCCGCAGCGTCCTCACACGCAATTCACTCATACAGAATTACCTATAGTTCCCCTAACAAACATGTAGAATTTCTAAAATTTATGATATTAAGGCGACAGTAATAAAAAATAATAAGTATCCAAATGTATTGAAATGAGAAAAAGGAAAGGCAAATTTACATGATGAAGAACGGTGATGCCCGAGGAAAGGGAAGGGGAGGCTGAAAAAGAAGCATTTCTAACGCCTTGTGAAAAATGCTAGGTAATTACTGAGACAATTCGTCTATATCAGTTAAAGAAAGTGAGCTCATGTGGTTGGTTATTAATCGGGCTTCAAAATAGTGATAAACTAGCCCTTCGTGAAGAAGAAGTTTATCAAGATTAACCTCTATAAAAATCGATTTATGATGCATAGGAAAGTTGGTTACAGTGGTTTTTGTATGGCTTTAAAGAACGACTAGACACACCGATGAATAGTTTTTCTAGGTAAAGCTACGGATGTTCCCTTGGTAGGAGCGTTTCAAGAGGATTTATTAAAACATGTGTCCCCATTGATGGGATCATATCAACTTAAAGCCGGTTACACCTTAGCGTGGTGAAAACCGGCTATTTTTATATTTGAAAACCCTTACCGTTGTAATGGTACCCCTTATAAAACTATACGTTCACAAGTAACGGATGCAATTAAGTTTCTTCTTCTCTATAAATATAGTAGAGACAGTAATTTTTTGATGTATGTCTATTGAATAGAAATATGTTGGTAACTAACATGAAAAATAACTACATTTCAAACTTAGCCTTCATTTTGCATTTTCCTAATCTCGACAATTTTCTTCCAAATCGCCGTATCAATTTTGGCAAAACTACTTATGCTTGGCGTTGTATTTACTTCAAATAATATAGGTTTTCCTTTAAGATTTATTCCAAAATCAATGCCATATTCTCTACAAGGAAAGTGGGATGCTATTACTTCAGATGCTAAAATTGAATCTTTTTTTAGAGAAGCTATTGTTTTATTTTTCTTTGTATTATCCATCATCATATAATCTGATAATAATTCATCAATCGGTATTATTTGAGAACCCCGATTTGAATTGACAATTCCATGATCCTCAGTTGCAATCCTTCCGTAAATTCCACCAATTATCCATTTTCCCTTTAGTTTTTGAACATGAACACGAATGGATATTGAATGCCCATTAGGGGTTAAACTCGTGACCCCCTCCTGTATAATATAATTTCCGCTTAATCTACCGTGTTTTTCATATGGATGTAGAACTTGATGGAAATCCTCAATTGCTGCCACACACTTATTTATTTCTTCACCTTGCATGGTAAATCCGTTAAAACAATAGTGTCCATCTTTTCTTTTGTAGACTTTATAAATTGCTCTTCCTTGTCCAGTGTCATTATGTTTCACATAAACATACTCATACCTATTTAATAAATAGATTAGGTTTTCTAGACTGTAAAGTGTTGATTCTGGAATGCAGTTAGTTGTTAAAGGATTTTTATTTAAAAGTAAAAATTGTTCCCATTTTCCAAGTCCATTTTTCAATAAACGCACCTCATTTAGTAAGATATTTTTTTTGTATTAATAGTGTAGTCCTCTCCACTTATGGAGGTTACTGTATTGTATGTAAATAGATTTATCTTGCATGGGTGGGACTTGGTAACGCGATTAATCTCTCCCATTTTTCTGTTAGAGTACCATAGTAAATTTACTACACTAGAAAAGTAGCATTATGATTGTTCTCTATACATCCATTTTTTTGATTTCAAAATCATTAGTTTCTAATGTATCTGCCCTGCTAATCTTTACTTTTAGTCATATGATAATATGAGAAGTCGAGTAAGGAGATGGAAGATATTGAAAAAAACGACGAAATTAAAAAAAATAATATATTCAGACGAACTTGAATTTTTAATGGAGGCCCATAACGGTCTTTCCGCAAAAGTTGTAGAGGAAGTCGGTTTTAAAGGGATTTGGGCGAGTGGTCTATCGATATCAGGATCATTGGGTGTAAGAGATAATAATGAAGCATCATGGACGCAGGTATTAGATATACTTGAATTTATGAGTGATACGACAACAATTCCCATCCTATTAGATGGGGATACAGGATATGGGAATTTTAATAATGCTCGGAGGTTAGTTAGAAAACTAGAACAATTGAATATTGCTGGAGTCTGTATCGAGGATAAAATTTTTCCGAAAACGAACTCATTTATTAATGGAGAAACACAGCCTCTCGCATCGATTGAAGAATTTTGCGGGAAAATAAAGGCAATGAAAGATACTCAAGAGGATGAAGACTTTATGGTTGTAGCTAGAGTGGAGGCTTTTATTGCAGGCTTGGGATTAGATGAAGCCCTTAAACGTGCGGAAGCCTACAGGAAGGCAGGCGCCGATGCAATTCTTGTGCATAGTAAAAAGTCAGATTTTAAAGAAATTGAAGCATTTATGAAGGAATGGAGTGGGAGGCATCCAGTGATTATTGTGCCTACAAAATATTATACAACCCCAACTAATGAATTCAGAAAAGTAGGAATAAGTACTGCAATATGGGCTAACCATAACTTAAGAGCATCGATCACTGCTATGCAGAACATCTCAAAACAAATCCTAAAAGATGAAAGTCTCATTCAAGTAGAGAAATCGATCGTAAGTGTGCAAGAGATTTTTAGACTCCAAAATGCTGAGGAGCTTCAAAAAGCGGAGAAGAAATATTTGCCATCAACTAATAACCAATCAAAACCCGAAACGGAGTGATGGTATGTTAAATACAAACGAATTTGGAAATGAGCTAAAAAGACTGGGTTTTGACTTTTACAGTGGGGTCCCGTGTTCATTTTTAAAGAATCTTATTAACTATTCCATAAATGAGTGTGAATATATTGCTGCAGCCAACGAAGGTGATGCTGTAGCCATTGCTTCAGGAGCACACCTTGGGGGAAGAAAATCAGTTGTTTTAATGCAAAACTCTGGCCTAACCAATTGTATTTCCCCATTGACTTCCTTAAACTACCCCTTTCAAATACCTATACTTGGGTTTGTTAGTCTACGTGGAGAACCCGGGTTGAATGATGAACCCCAGCATGAATTAATGGGACAAATTACGACACAAATATTAGATCTCATGCAAATAAAATGGCAATTCTTATCTCCTGATGATATTGAGGCTAAGAGACAGCTTGAAGAAGCTAACAAGTGGATTGAAGTAAATCAACCATTCTTTTTTGTAGTGAGAAAAGATACATTTAAAAGTGAGAAATTGAAGATAGAGCAACGTCTTAATCATAAAAATAAGAAAAAAAGTGAAAAAACTGACTTTGATGAACTGCCAAGTCGTTTTGACACTTTAAAAGTGATAAATGGACTCAAAAATATGAAAACAGTATTAATGGCCACAACTGGTAAAACAGGAAGGGAACTATATGAGGTTGAGGATTCTGATAATAATCTATATATGGTTGGTTCCATGGGTTGTGTCGGTTCTTTAGGCTTAGGCTTGGCCTATACGCGAAAAGATTTAGATGTAGTTGTTATTGATGGAGATGGTTCCCTCCTTATGCGAATGGGGAGCTTATCTACAAATGGCTACTATCAACCTGAAAATATGCTCCACATTCTTCTAGATAATCAAGTTCACGATTCAACTGGAGGGCAAAATACCGTTTCTCACAATGTTAATATTGTCAATATTGCTGCAGCTTGCGGTTATGAAAAGTCATACTATATCCATAATTTACATGAACTTGAAATGTGTATTCAAGAATGGAAAATGACAAAAGGGCTGACTTTTATTTATTTGAAAATTTCAAAGGGATCTAAAGAAAATCTAGGACGCCCAAAAGTTACTCCAAGTGAAGTTAAAACTCGCCTACAGAGATTTATTAAATAATTGTTCTGAAAATGAATATTAGCGGGTTGATTTTGCCTATAAGAAGCCTCTTTACAGTACTAAAACTTAGTTGGAGGGAGATAATTCGAACCGCGCTAAAAGTGTAATAAAATTAAAGGGAGGAGTACCGTGAAGAAAATTAAAAGAAATATATTACTGAATCCCGGACCTGCTACTACAACAGATACGGTTAAATACGCACAAGTAGTACCTGATATTTGTCCTCGTGAAGATGACTTCAGCCAATTATTGCAATTTGTTACTTCTGAAATTACTAGTGTAGTTTCAGAAGAGAATCAATATACAACCGTTTTATTCGGTGGTTCAGGTACTGCTGCTGTGGAGTCAATCTTGAGTTCAGTAATGACTGATGGGGTTTTAGTAATCATTAATAACGGAGCCTATGGAAAAAGAATGTGTGAAATTGCAGAAGCTCATCAGCTGGATTGGATTGAGTTTTTAAGTCCACCCGATCAACCTATTAAATTAGATCAGTTACATTCATTCATTCAAAGAATTCCACGAAAAGTTTCTTTTCTAGCTGTCGTGCATAATGAAACAACAACGGGATTACTAAACGATATAGAATCGATTGGCTCCATTTGTGAAGAAAATGAGATTAATATGATGGTAGATGCAATGAGTTCGTTTGCGGCTATTCCTATTAATATGAGTAAAATGAATATAAGTTACTTGGCGGCTAGTTCCAATAAGAACCTTCAAGGAATGGCAGGAGTGTCTTTTGTTATAGCTAAAAAAAGCGAACTAGAAAAAGGAAAAACAAAAAAGCCGACAAATTATTACTTGAATCTTTATTCTCAATATTACCATTTCATCGAGACAGGTCAGATGCGTTTTACTCCGCCTGTACAAACTATCTATGCGCTAAAACAGGCGATAGTAGAATTAAAGGCAGAAGGAATGGAAGAAAGATATGAACGATATTCTAAATGTTGGGAAACCTTAATAGAAGGCCTCTCTAGACTTGGTTTAAGATATCTCGTCCCTGTCGAGCACCATTCAAAAATTATTACCGCAATAGTAGAGCCCGAAAGTGAAAAGTATAATTTTAAAGAAATGCATGATTATTTGTATGCTAACGGAATAACGATATATCCTGGAAAACTTAATCAATTAAATTCTTTTAGGGTAGCCAACATTGGTGATCTTAGCAAAGATGATATCGAGCTCTTTTTAACTTTATTAGAAAAATATCTTCAAACCTGAATTATTCACGGAATAGTGGTAAATCTACAATTTGTGTAGGTGATATTAATTAATTATTTTAATGCTTTTCCTTGTTCAACTAACAGGTGCTTAGTTGAAGATTCATATACCGGAATAATCAATCTTTATTATAAAAATGAATGGCGATAAACAGGTAAACCTCGTATTTTGATCAAACTTTGTTCAAAATACGAGGTTTATTTTTATCCCAAAATGGAGGATTGTCGGCAAATTTTAATCAATCTTTTTTCAAAAGTTACAATGGGGGGGATGACCAAATATAGGATGAAAAAGTTTTGAAACATAAGCCTAAATTCAAATTAGTACCCGGTAAGAATTAGAAAAGAAATGAGAAAAGTTTATAAAATCGACTTTACATATAAAAGAACAGATGCAACTATTTATAGAAACTTATATCTAATCTATTGAATTTATCAACTCGAATTTAACACAAGAGGAGCATTATCTTAATTAATCTTTTTTTCAAAACATGCTCTTATCTTTGGTTCATATATCAAGGTTAGTAACATTATTTCAACTATATTTTATTTCAAAGTCACATTATCTATTCCCATTTATACGCTGCCAAGCAATATTTTTTAGCCCCAATTAAGCCCCAATTCGCCCCGAAACTATGCTATAATATGCATTATCTTGCATAGTTCAAAAATACTATAAAACCTGTAAAGTATTGATATTGTGGGATTTCTGTTCTAACTGTTGTTGTACTTTGCATCGTTTTCACAGTATATAAAATACTAGTTCAAAACTACATAAAGGAGGTAGAGATGTGCAGTTTCCAACAAGAATAGATGTAGATAATGAAGGATATATCTTGAACAAAACCTCGTTAGATAAAATTGATAGTGAATACCAAGAACTTCTAACTCAAGTTGTTGAGATTTTAAAAAAATGTGCGGGAACAAAATTACATAGTATATATATTTATGGCAGTGTAGGTCGAGGAGAGGCTGTGTTAGGTACTTCGGATATCGATCTATCAGTAATATTGACGTCACCATTCTCACTTCAAGAAAAAGTACGTTTAGCTGAGAAAACGGAAATATTTATTAGTGACAATCCAATTGTACCTAAAGTGGATTACGATATTGGGATTACAGCAGATGTAATTAAAGAAAACAGCCAATATTTTTGGGGGTTTTGGTTGAGACACGTCTGTACTTGTATTTATGGAGAAGATTTATCCTTGGGCTTTCCTAAGATGAAGCCAAATTTCCATATCTGCAAGGCATTAAATCAAGATCTTATCGATACACTCATAAGCTATCGGAAAGAAATACTTGAAAAAGAAGTTGACAACTATAAATTACTATCGATATTAAAACGTATTGTAAGAGGAGTATATTGCACTGTAGCTGAAAGAGACGAAAGTTGGTCTACAAATATTCAAGAGAATCTGTTAATCCTTAAGCATTATTTCCCTAACGAAGAATACTTTAAGAAAATCGAGTGTGTATTTCTCCAACAAAAGCTTCCAACTTTGGACGAGATGTTGAATTACATTGATTATTTTATTGTTTGGTTTAATGAGAGCATTAAATCTAAATTGTAAGTTTCACTCCGTATTAAGCTAACCGAGGCTTTAGTGGAAGAATGTTGAGCTGTTTAGACAGCTCTTATTTTTTATTCAACTAACGGTGCAGGCTTCTGCAATAAGCTTAAACCAAGCACTTGAAAAGTATATTATGTGATGGGAAATCCATACATAATATACTTTTTTGATTTTATACAATTAATTTAGTATTTCTTGTAACGAATATCAGTTTCATTCTATATATAAGTATCACAACTAAAAATAATGGGAGGAGGTGTCTAGTGGAGGATTTAAGTGAAATCTATAAATCCTATGCAAATGAAGTAAAACGTTTTCTTCTTTGTTTAACATCAAGTGAGGATTTAGCAGAGGAATTAACCCAGGAAACATTTTATCAAGCGGTTAAATCAATTCATCGTTACAATGGTGAATGCAAAATTTCGGTCTGGTTATGTCAAATTGCCAAGCATAGCTACTATGATTATTTAAAAAAGGCAAAACATCGAAATCATTCGAGTATTGATTATTTAACGCAAACAGGATAGATATACGTTCAAATGAAGATTTACCTGATATTGCAATGCTGAAAGAATGTACATTACATGCAATTCATCAAGAAATTCGACACTTACAGGAGCCATATGCTGAAATCTTTTTACTTCGAACAACACTGAATATAAGTTTTAAAGAAATAGGTGACATCTTTGAGAAAAGTGAAAACTGGGCTAGAGTTACATACTATCGTGCAAAGTGCAAATTAGCAGAAAGGGTGGATTGGGATGAACTGTAATATTATAAAGGATTTATTACCGTCCTATATAGATGGTATTTGTAGCGAAGAAACGGTTGCCACGATCGAAAAACATACCGAGCATTGCCAAGGGTGCAAAGAAACTATGCAAATGATGCAGCAGCAACCAACAGTACAACTAATCGAAACAAATGTGGAAGCTGTGAAAGAACCGTTTAAGCGCATAAACAAAAAGCGACGTTTTCAAGTTATTACAGCTATTTTGATGACTTTTATGCTCACTATTATTGGTTATCAAGTAGTGCAAGAAGTAGGAGTCGTTCATCAATACTTTTTTCCAAAAGTTATCGCTATTGTAGAAATAGAGGATGGTATGGAAGATTGGCAAAGTATTAGTTTTACTGATTTCCATTTTAAAGACCGAGATTATTTAATATATGACCGACTTTTTTGGAAGAGGGAAATTGTTAATGATGCGAATAATGAACGTGATGTGTTACTAAGAGTAAAAGACGAAAAGGGTAATGTAATTATTGATGATTTTCAAATATCCCCTGGAAAAAGTGTTAAATTAGACGGTTTGAAGAGGAAAGAAAAATATTTTTTTGAAATAAAAGCTCCACAAGGGCGTTATAGCATTAATGCAGTATAAGGAATACAAAAATTTAGTTAGTAATCTAAAGTATATGAATCACTGTTCTAAATGTTAGAACACGCGCTTTATTTAAAGATAAGGTACCCGTATTCCGCCCCTAGACTAGTAAATACCTACTACTATCGTTATTAAAGATAGAATAACAATTTCTTATAGTATGACTATTTATTAAGTGAAAAGCGTAATAGCCTAAGTACGTGAAATATTCTAGGGTACCCGGCAATTGTTTTGTTTAGAAAACCATTTTTTACAATATTATGAAACTATTCTTTGCTACATGCGTATAATAATTAATGACAAAAAAGAAGGTGAGAGATTGAAGGTAGAACGTGTGGGACTGATGGACGCATTGAGGGGTTTTTCGCTAATCGGAATTTTAATAGCAAATATGCTTCATTTCCAATTTGGTTCATCAGGAGTTGAAATTATTGAATCGGCGAGTGGGCTTAATCAAGTAAGTTATTATTTTGTGAAAATTGTTGTAGAAGGGTCATTTTATCCGATTTTTGGTTTTGTATTTGGTTATGTCTTGATAAAAATGATTGAATCACGAGAGGCTTCGGGGTTAAAGTACAAAAATATTGTGTTTCGACGGGCAGTGGGCTTATCCGTATTAGGGGCGATGCATATTGCGCTAGTGTGGCAAGGCGACGTTTTAATAACATATGGCTCGACTCTTTTCATTTTAATAGTATTCTTCTTAAAGCGCCGTGTGAAAACGTATTTTGTGTGGGGCTTCATTTTAACAGCAATCCTCGGAGTGGGAACCCTTTTTGGCAGCAGCTTTATACAGCTCGTGAAGCCTTTAACGGCAGCGGAAATCATGATTTATCGGGACGGTACATATGCAGAAATATTGACGCAACGATTAGGTGAATTTATTGTAGAGGGTGGCTTTACACTATTATTCTTTCTACCAATTGTCTGGCTTTTCTATGTTGCTATAAGCTTTCTTGCGGTAGGTCCATTTGTATTATTCGGAATGGGCATGGCGAAAAGGGGCGCATTTTTACAGTTAGAAAATAGCACTCGGACATATAAAAAAGTGGCGCTGCTCGTACCAGTCGGACTATTGCTGAAGGGAATCATTATTTTTGACACGCCGTACAGCTTATTTATTTATTCGACAGGGACATATGTGTTAGCGATTGGTTATATTGCCTTATTTGCATGGTTATTTAGCCGCTATCAAACGCAAATGAACTATTATTTTGCCCCAATCGGAAAATTATCCCTCACAAACTATTTAATGCAATCGATTATTTGTACGATTATTTTTTATGGTTACGGTTTTGGGTTGTTTGGAAAATTGGGTATATTTGTTGGAATCCTTTTATCGGTCATCATTTATGGCATTCAGCTAAAAGTAAGTCAACTATATTTAAAGCGCTTTTCACTCGGTCCAGTAGAAACAATATTAAGGTGGTTCGTATATTTAAAAAATCCTCGGAAAGTGGATTAATATTGTGCAAACGGCTCAACTCAGAGACAAAAAGCTAAAATAATTAACAATAAATTTGAGGTATTATTCAACTAACGGAGCAGCATAGTAGAAGAAAATTGATGGGGGCAAGAGTTAAATAAGGTGTTGCAGCGGCGGCGTCTTTTTTCTTATTGTGTTAACGGTCAGTTTTGTGGAATAAGGAATAATTATTAACAATAAGGAGGCTGGGACATAACTTTAAATTTTAAGAAAGAGGAGCAAAGTCGTTATTAAATTTTTGCTATCAAAATGAAGAAAAATTTAGACGTTCTTCCTTTTGAAATAAATAAAATTCAGAAGAGAGTACTAGTTGATGGTAGCGAAGGTCATGCCCCCGGAAAGCGTCCGCCGTAGCGGACATCAACGCTTACAGCAAAAAAGTGTTAGATTGACAGCAGTCAATCTAACACTTTTTCTCTTTTGTCCCAGCTTCTTTTTTATTTCAGTTATAATTGTATGGATGCATTTTTACGAAATATTTATAAAAATCAATTAAAAATTAAACGCCGATTAGAAGAGAATCTTTGTTAAAATAAATATTTTTTTAAAATTGAACCTATTATGATTTGATAATCGTCTAATTGCAGAATTTGAAGTAGGTTGAAAGGGAGGGTAGTGGATTGGACAGAGAAGAAAAAGATTTTTTATTAGAAAAAATGATGATTGAATATGGTAATGAGTTGGTACGATTGGCATTTTCTTATGTGAAAGATACAGAGATTGCTAAGGATATGGTTCAAAATACGTTTATCAAATGCTACAAAAACCTTGGTTCGTTTCGATTTGACGCACAAATAAAAACATGGCTCTATCGAATAACAATTAACGAATGCAAAGATTATTTAAAAAGTTGGAATTACAAAATGGTACAGGTAAAAAGTTTTGTAAATGAAACAGCAAAGTCAATATTACCATCAACAGAAAAAACAGTTATCGATAAATACAAAAATGAAGAAATAAAAGATACTATCTTTTCTCTTCCAAAAGTTTATCGGGAAGTGGTTTATCTATACTACTATGATTCATTAAAGACAGAGGAAATTGCCGAAGTTTTAGATATTCCAGTTAATACAGTGAAAACTAGATTAAGAAGAGCAAAACAAAGATTAGAGTTGATGATAAAGGAGGCAGAACTTAATGGAAGATAAACGATTAAGAGATAAATTTTATAATACGTCTGAACAAGAACTAAAATTTACGAAAGAAGACCGTAATGAAGTATTTGAACAAATTCATAAACTGGAGAAGAAGAATAATACACAAAAGAAATCTCTTGTTTCTTCTTCAAAAAAATTCGCTCCGCTGACAGTTTCTTTATTAGTGGTAGGCTTGTGTATATTTTTGTTTATTCCATCGATTCTTCCTGGAAACCTTAATAAAGAATATAACAAAAGTGACGCAAGTGGAACAGGATTTCAAGAAGATGAGTTTTTAACCACTCTATTTACGGTGAAAGACGAGAATAATAGAATACCTATAAACCTTTTACTTACCTATAGTAAAGATAAAAAGATGATGAAAGTTCTATCTATCCCTCGTGATACTTATGCTCCGATATTAGATAAGAATGATGGAACTACTTCATATGATAAATTGACCTTTGCTTATGATTACGGTTCGGGAGGAGCTGAAAATGTAAGAACAACAGTTGCTAAGCTATTTGATTTAACAATTGATTATTATGCTGTTATGGATATAGCAACCCTTTCAACGCTGATTGATTCAGTGAATGGTATAGATTACGACTTGCCAGAAGATATTCAAGTAAGAGCTATATCTAGCGTGGCATTTGAATTCAAAAAGGGGACGAACCGTTTGAATGGAGAAGAGGTTGTGGCATTACTGATGGCTGCTACAGAGGGAAGAATATTAGGTGAAGAAAACCTATTAAACCTTATGAGTGCTGTTATTAATAAAACAAAAAACGAAATCCCACAAACACAATTAAAAGAACTTACTACTAAAATAGAAGCCAATACATCAATTGATCCTTTGTTGGAGAATAAAATAGAAATTAATTCCGTAAAATCGTTATCTTTAAGTGAGGGAATGAAATCGGAAATGATAGATAGTAAATACTATATTATGTTTGAGAAAGATTTTTTAAATTCTATTTCAGAAGAGTTAACCACATTTAACTAAATAGAATTTGGGGTATTTAGGAATTTTCTATTGAAAAATTTATGGATGTAATTTTATTCGAAGAGAAGATAAAGGTGTGTTCATGAAATGTAGATTAACGCACTTTTTAACATTTTATGTAAAAACAGGTGGGATTACTGTAACTGAAATTAAAAGAGTGGTGCTCAACTAACGAGGTGCGATTGTTCAATTAGAACAGTCGCTTCTTGTGTTAACGGTGCTGGTTTGTTCAATAAGAACCTAAGTAGGTTTTAATCCAATCTAATATTTCTTAAAAGCATATTCTATAAGAAATAGTGGGGTGAAATTATGTCTAAAGAAAAGAAAATTACTAGAATAGAACCTATCGGATGTTGTCCGCCGGTTAAGTACACAGCAATTAATAGTTATTGTCCTTCAGTCCACGCTTCTTCTTGTCTTTGTGACTGTTGTGTTTCTCCACTTCAGTCCGTCTTACAACAACTTGTTGGGCAAACTGTAATTCTTGGAACTGTTGCAGACGCACCAAATGTACCACCTCTCTTTTTTTTATTCACACTTATTGAAGTGAATGATTTTTTAGTTACTGTTACAGATGGTGCGACAACCTTTGTAGTAAATATTTCCGATGTAACAGGGGTAGGATTTTTACCACCAGGACCTACTATCAACTTGTTGCCACCTGTTAATTCCGGGTGCGAATGTGATTGTCGTGAACGACCAATTAGACAATTGCTAGATACACTTATCGGCTCAACAGTGAATCTTTTAGCCATTAATGGTTCTATTGCAGCAGACTTTAACGTGGAACAAACAGGTCTTGGCATAGTGTTAGGTACTCTACCAATAAGTCCTGAAACAACCGTTAGATTTGCAATTTCAACTTGCAAAATTACGGCTGTAGGGCAAACTAATTGAATAAGAAATGATGTTAAATATAAATATTTAGTAATTTTATTCTTGAACTAACCAGTTAATAGAATGTTAAGGAAAACATATAAAAACACCGTATGTTTAATCTTCACACTGATAAAGTAATGTCACTTAACATATCAGTATCCTTTATACAATGTGTAACATTATAATAAGCTATTTTTAAGCTGAACTAATTTTCGTATTAGTTCAGCTTAAATTTGTGGTTAAAGATATATTTTTCACTAACGAGTCTGGTTAGTTGAATAACGATCCGGGATCGGGATCTTCAAGAGGGAAATTGGAGAAAAATTAAAGTTGATGAAGTGGTAGTTAAACTTATTAAAAAAGGAGAAAAATTATTCGGATACACACATAGAGATGAAGCTATTTATTCCATCAGTACGAAAGATGAAAAAAAATCTGCAAAACAGGGTAATGGAAGAAGAAAGAGGATTACTCTACATCAATATAGAATAATTTTACATACATATTATTGATGAGGGTGATCTAAAATGAACAATGAAATTCCGAAAAAAATACATATTCTTGGTTCTGTTGGAAGTGGAAAAACAACGTTAGCCCAAGATTTGTCCTCAAAACTGAATATTCCATTTTATGAATTAGATAATATTGTTTGGAAAAGGAAAAAATCGGGAGATAGAAGAAGAACGGTTGAAGAAAGAGAACAGTATTTAAATGCTATTCTTCATTCTGAAACTTGGATTATTGAGGGGGTTCATAATGAGGATTGGGTGGCAAATAGCTTTAATCATGCAGAATTAATTATTTTCTTAGATACAAAATATTCAATTAGAACCTATCGAATCATTAAACGATTTATATTACAAAAACTTAGATTAGAAAGGTCAAATTACAAACCTACTGTAGAAATTTTCTTGAAAATGTTTAAATGGAATAGATATTTTGAAGAAGTCGGTAAACCTAATTTCTTTCATAAATTCGGGGGATATAGTGATAAGTTAATAGTAGTTAAAAATAGAGAAGGCATTGAGAATTACTTAAACCAACAGGTGCAATAGCGAGTTTGCTTATAATCGCAGTTTTATTTCTAATACGATTAAGAGCAGTTTAGCCAATGAAATAATTGGCACTTTAAGTTGAAATAGCAATGTTCCATCGGATGAAAGGGGATCGCTTAAAATCGTGGATAGTAGGGGATGATACTGATGAAAAGAGCAATATTGTTTTTTGTATTTATTTTTGCTTTTACATCATCTGTTCAAGCATTAGATTGGGCTTATCCTTTTGTTGTTTGGAATGGGAACGTTTATGAAGTGAAAGAAGAAAAGGTAGTAGAGCGTCAAATTGGAGAGGTTATTGGAGAAGTAAAAACAAGACCCAATGATATGACTGGAGATTACTACGGAGATGCTTCAAATGCTTATCCGAAAGGAACGAAGTATTTTGCAATAAATGAAGTAGCAACTGAGACTGCGATTGCTGTTGAAATTGGAGAAAATCAATGGCAGAAAGCCGTTTATGTCCATGAGGCACCTTTTCATTGGATGAATGTATGCACAAAAATTCTTCCTGTTGTTATTTTAATCTCACTCGTCACAATCATTGTATTACGCCTTAAAAAGCGAAAAAATGGCTAAATTTATCCTTCATTAACAGGGTGCTTTTCAAGTACTGTCGCTTCTGCAAGACGATTCAACAACACCTCCTCTAGGCGTTCAATTAACTGTTATCGGTTCTGAATATGATTTTTTCTGGAAATTTCGAGATGTCTTATTACAAAATGACTCTTTCAGGATGGAATATAATGCGCTCAAACGACAATTCGAAGGCAAAGCAATGGATGCATACAGAGTAGCAAAAAACGAATTTTTTCAAAAACTAATGACCACTCCTGAATTTAATAAGCTATGACTATATTAAGATTTCAAAGAAATTGTGAGCAAATGTATTTTGGTGAGCAAGTTTTAACAAACAAGCGGAACTGATGTCGTAGCAGTGGGCGTTAGCAATATAAAAGGGTTCATTTAGACAGGAGGGCTGTTAAGAGACAGTCTTTTTGTTAATGCACTTAAGAAGCAGATATGTTGAAAAATGGTATTTATTACTCCACAAACATGTCATATTTACATGATTATCAGCACTCACTATTTTTTCTAGAAATATCTTTATTAGAAGTAATAACTAACATACTGGTACTTAATTCGAAAGGTAAATATGGTATAATGTGGATTGAAATGAAAGCGGATTTGTAAGCTAAAATGCAAGGAGGATTGGTTGTATGAGAAGGACTACTATTTTTGCATAGCAAAGGCTATTGCATGGTAAAAATAAAAATAGCCTTTGCTCTTCCTAAAAGAAATATAACCATTTAGGAGTGCAAAAATGAGCTATAAAAAAGCAAAGAATCTGCTACCAGTTGAGTTGGTTGAGTTAATACAAAAATATGTTGATGGTGAATATATTTATATCCCGCGAAGAGAAGACAATAAAAAGAGTTGGGGATCTAATACTACTACAAGAAGAGAATTAGATGTAAGAAATACAAATATTTATCATGATTATCTATCGGGGATGGATCTGGTTACTTTGGGTGAAAAATATTATTTGTCATTAAAGAGTATTCAAAGAATTGTATTAAAAGAAAAAAGAAAAGAATAAATTTTTGAAGTAGGTCAATGTGGTTTTATACCGCATTGGCTTATTTTCTTTTAGGAAATAACGTTGAGGTTTTTTCAAGTAATGGCAGTCAACTATAATCGTATCAACCCTTAAGAGAAAAGGAGAAATGAATGATGAGCGTGTATATTACGAAAGAATTAAATAAACAAGACAAACAGAAAATTGAGGATGAGCTTTATAAATTTAATTTAAAGCATTTTCCAGTAGATTTAAGAGGTAGATACGAGGAAATTAATTTATTCCTTAAGGACGAAAAGGGCATTGTACGAGGTGGCATACTTGCTGAAGTATGTTGGAATTGGTTGGAAATCCACACTTTTATGATAGATGAAGAATTGCGAAAATCAGGATTTGGAACGGAGTTATTATTAGAGCTTGAGAAGATCGCTATAGAAAAAGAATGTGACTTCATAAAGGTAGATACGTTAAGTTTTCAAGCATTAGGTTTTTATGAAAAAAATGGCTATAAAGTGTTTGGAAGTTTAGATAACGTAGGTAGAGATTATCAGCATTACTATTTAAAAAAAGATTTGAAGTGATTTTAGAGCTATAGGGGGTGGATGGATGAACAATTTATTTACAATAGATTGTGGTGAAATATTACTGAGAGAGTTTAGAATTGAAGATGTCGATGCTATTTACGAGCTGACTTCACAACCTGAAGTTTATGAATTTTTGCCAGATTGGCGTTCAACGAGAGCACAACGCTTACACTGGGTGACAAATGATGAGATTCCCTCTAATCAAGAATTTTTGTCAGCCGTGCCTCATGTCGGTGCTCAAAATTATTTGAAGTTAGGCATTATATTAAAAGAAACGGGCGAATTTATAGGTTTCTGCAATACAGGTGTAAAAGAAGAACTAAGTGAGCCAAACCAGACTAGAAAAATAAATAGAAACAAGGTTTTTGGGAAAATTTGTAGAATTTATAGCTGTAGTGCAAGAAAGATTTTCATAATTGTGGATAAAGGGAGTCGATGGAATGGAAGAAGTTCATGAAAAACCAAAGATGACGACAGAAAGGCTTGTCCTTAGATTATTTCAAGCAACCGATGCGGAAGCGGTTACAAAGCTATGCAATAACTATAATATTTACAAAAATACATTGTATCTGCCTTATCCGTATAGTTTAAATGATGCATTAACGTGGATGGAGCACCATTACGATAATTTTATGGCGGATCACTCGTATGAATTCGCGGTAACAGATAAGAATACGGGTGAAGTATTTGGCGCCATTTCATTATCAAACAATAAAGATTTTAACCAAGGAGAAATAGCGTATTGGATTGGCGAACCCTATTGGGGAAATGGCTATGCGACAGAGGCAGCGCAGTCGATTTTACAATTTGCTTTTGAAGAAAAGAAATTGCATAAAGTGTTTGCACGATATTTTTCTTCGAACCCTGCTTCAGGACAAGTGATGGAGAAGATTGGCATGACACAAGAAGGAATGTTAAAGGACCATGTCATAAAAGAAGGTAGATATCTGGATTTAATCTATTATGGAATTATTAATAAAAATGAGACTGACTCAACTGTGAGTACGGCGAACGGTGAAAATCGATTTTAACTTCAAAGAAAAGCAACAATAAAAGCTGCCAGCATCTATCATCAAGATGGGCAGCTTTTATTGTTCCTTCAGCGGGAGGGTATTACATAACATCAATTTAGTACCTACTTCCTTCTAGCTAATTGCTTCGTTATTACCAATGGCTTAAATGTACATACTTCGGAAAAATCGTTGCCTAAAACGATCATTCTATTTGTTGTCAGCACGACTCAGATGAACAGCATTTCACAAAATGATAGCAGTTACTTGGCGATTCATTTACCACTAAAAGGAGGAGTTACGTTCATGCATACTCAATGTACTGAATAGAAGAAGGTAACATCAATTAATGAAAAAATCCATCACTTATCTGCTAACAGTTGGTAAAAACTTACTTGGTCGTGAAAACAAAACTAACTGTTTATTCACATATTTTGTATTGTACATTCACTATGCGGGTTAACAAAATAAAATTTCTAAGGGAAAGTGTTCACTTTTATTTGTTTTATCTCAAATGCTTATTTCAAAAGAGATTGGTGACGTTATACGCACGTCGACTTTCAAAAAATTGTTAAAACATTATTTAATTGTAAGCCCGCTGAAGTTGTATAAGTTTGTAAAACATAGCTCCTGTACATTACTCAAATAGTGAGCGTACAGAACAATAGAGGTTGCTCTGTATACTTACTATATAATATTCTGAAAAATTAGTCAATTAAAATCCTGTATTTTACTAGAAGTTTTTTGACTAGACAAAAGCTACATAGTTACCTACTCTTGCATACAATACAGTATTCTAAATGAAACGATAGATTTCAATTTCGGTATTTGTTCATAAAGCTGTGTAAAAGCCGCTTTATCCAGCAAGATAAACGGAAACTCAATTGGAGATTGCGGTGAAATGTCTTTTGGAGAATTGAAAAGATTTATACAGACGATTCACGATAAAAGAGTCGAAGCAGCGGTACAGGAATAAGACTTTCAGAGTCTATATCAAATTTGTAGCTTTAAAATAAAGTTTGATCAAAAATACCATGAAAACCCAGATTCTACGATAAATAAAAAGAATCCATTTTGAAAAATATTGATCAAAATGGATTCTTGCCCTACAGATTTAAGTTTAGTTTTTATAACGTTTAATCACTTACGAGGTGCCTAAAGTTTATTTTCGACTTGGCTTCTAAATGATATAGTGACTCTTATTACGTAGCGTGAGGGTCAAGCATTTATCTTTTTTGAAAACGGTGCAACTCTGTAAGCATCGCGACATTATTCAAAACATCGCATCTTTTTTATAAAGTAAGGGTAGGCTTATTAAAAGCATAACAATCCCTAGTGCTAAAAAATATAGTGGCATCGCAAGGACTGTTCCGTTATGGAAAATGCTCATACCATAGATTGTAGCGCTGACGAGTAAATAATAACCTAAGCTAAATATCGCACCCGCAGAACCAATGACGTCTTGAAAGTCAATGAGCGCTAAGCTTAAACAGTTTGGTAAAGCGGTACCTGTACCAAATAAAGTAATGAACACACTAACAATCATGGTTGGCATTTGTAATGAAATCGGTAAAAAATGTACCGATGTAGCGAGCAATGTACCGATAAGCATAATGGCTAATCCGCGTACGATGATCTTCTCAGGTTTTGTGTGGCTAACGAGTCGTTTAGATAGCATCGCACCTGCGATAGAAGCGAGCGCAACGATAATGCCTAAAAAACCATACATTGCACTTGTTAGTGTAAAGTATTGCGTAAAAATAAATGGTGCTTCGGTATAATAACTAAATAATACACCGTTAATACCGCCAATTAATACGCCGTAGCGCCATAGACGCGCATTTGTAATCATGCGCTTCACTATTGGTAGTATAGGCTTCATTTCGATTGTAGTAAGTGCTGTTTCAGGTAAGCGTAAAAACGCATAGCAAAATACAATAACGCTCATAGCAACTAACACCAAAAATACGACTTTAAAGCCAAAATAATAATCGGTAAAGCCACCGATTAACGGGCCAATGGCAGGTGTGAAGGCAAGGGCCGCTGAAATTTGAGCAAACAATTTATGACGCTCAACACCAGAAAAGCTTTCGCGTAAAATCGTTTGTGTCACGATAGAGCCAACACTTGCACCAAACGCTTGAATAAAGCGTGCGACTAATAAAACCGCCATTTCATTTGCTACTAAACAAAGTACGTTACCAACAAAATATAAAAACAGCCCATAAAGCATTGCCTTGCGACGACCGATTTTATCGGATAAACGCCCAAAGAAAAATACTCCGAAGGCAAAAGCGATAAAGTACACACTCATCGTAAGCTGTGCATCACTCATAGAAGTTTCAAACGCTTCTGCGATAGAAGGTAATGATGGGCTAAAAATAGTTTCACTAATTTGTGGGAAGCCTACTAATACAATCAGTAATAATAAGCTAGGTGTTTTGTTTCCGATGTTTTTCTTCAAAATAATCCTCTCCTAGATAATTATAGGTTTGAAAGAAAAACATCGTAGCTTGGGAAATGGTGGCTTCACGAGTTTAATTTTTTCTAAATCACTCATGAATTCACTTCCTTCTAATTAAAAATTATATCATCCAAAGGGATGAAACGGTGCAACTTATTTATAAACGAAACGATCGAACTTTATTTCAAACCAACAAAAATCACAGTAGTGGGATTAATATTAATGATTTTAGGAGCGTTAGTTCTATAGTGAAAGGAAGAGGAGTCAATGAAACTAAGCGTACCTGACCAGGCGCCTATTTTTTTGGAGTAGGTCGTGCCCAAGAACATGCAACGGAAAAGCCCAATTTCTCAGCACTTAAATTGAGAAATTGGACTTTTTTTGTTATGACAGAAAAGCGCTGGATGGTTGAAAATCTTTAATTCTATAACTCAAAATTATCCCGTGGCAAGTCTTCTTTCACTAAAGAGCACCAGTTCGTTTAACAATTCTTCATAAATATTAGATTTAGTATTTGTAAAGGGATCGCTGAACTTTTATAATCAAGTCTCTCTACATCAATTTTGAAATAAACATTGTTGCAATACCAAAGTAAATAAGTAACGATAGGATATCGTTTAGTGTTGTAATTAATGGTCCTGACGCCACTGCTGGATCGATTTTAAATTTATATAAGATTAAAGGAATAATGGTCCCAGCTAAAGTCCCGATAATGAGAGTAATTACTAATGAACTTCCAACAACTAAACCTAGAACCGGATTTCCTTGCCAAATATAGGCTATAATCGAAATTAATATCCCACAAGTAATGCCTATGATCAATCCAACTTTAAGCTCTCTAAAAATAAGTTTATACACGACTCCTTTATTAGTATCACTAGTAATTAGACCTCTTACAACAACAGCTAATGATTGAGTGCCTGTATTTCCTGTCATCCCAGCAATCATAGGCATAAAGAAGGCAAGCGCAACGACCTTGGACAATGTTTCTTCAAAACCGCTAATAATGGTTCCCGACACTAACCCGATAAATAAAAGTAAAATAAGCCATGGCAGTCGGCGATACGCAGCCACATGTGCCTTCGTGTTAAAATCAATGGCTTTACCAGATGCCGAAAGTTTTTCAATATCTTCGTTCGCTTCTTTGAGAACAACGTCAATAATATCGTCAACTGTTACAATTCCTACTAATTCATTATTATTTTCAACAACTGGAATTGATAAAAAATCATATCGCTCTATGACACGAGCTACTTCTTCTTGGTCCGTATCAGCAGAAACGGAGATCACTCTGCTATACATAATATCTTGAATTTTTTCAAATTCATCACTTATTATTAAATCTCGATAAGAGACCACGCCTACCAATTTTTTGTCATTATCAATGACATATAAGTAATTAATCGTTTCTGAGAACTCTGCAAATACCTTTAGTTTATCAACTGCTTCTCGAACCGTATAGTGTTGAGGAATCCACACAAAACGGTTTGTCATCATTCTCCCGGCCGTTTCGGACGGATAGTTCATGATATTTTGAACGATTTTTGATTCCTCTCGCTTCATACCTGAAAGAAGTTTTTCGATTTTATCAGGAGACAGGTTTTCTAACAACGAAGCTAAATCATCATTTTCCATTAGATCCATTACCTGTCCTGACTGTTCGATTCCTAATTTATTAAGAACTCTTAATTGATGTTCTTTTTCAAGTTCTTGAATGAGTTCAGCGATTTGTTTAGGAATAAGAAAAAATAAGAAACGTGTATGATGCTTTTTTGGAAGTCCCTCAAAAATTCGTGCAATATCATAAGGTTGGAGTTCTTCTACTATTGCTTGAAATTCTTTCTGTTTCCCTTCTTTTAACGCTTTAATGATTTGAAGAGTTATTTGGTCTTGTGTAATGTTTTTAATCATTTTAAGCACTCCCTTATCGAGGAACAAAAGATTATTCCCCCAACAATAAATCTCAACTGCATATTCTGTGTATTTAGTTCGTTTTTATAATACTTTGAGTATAGTCTTGAATAGTTATCCATTTAACAACCTCCTAGAAAAAGGATGTCTTCGTAATGCACCCTTCTCTAAGCCGATTTCCCATTAGGTGATAAGAAATCGACTATTCTGTTTATTTTTTTGACTAAATTCTGCTTATCAGGTTCAGGACTACTGTCCATTTCTTATCACCCCCTTAAAGTAATGAAAAACACACCTTCTAGAAATGAAGGTGTGTTGGTATCACATAATAAAAATCAGCACAGCAAAAAATAAGACTGTCCCGTTCTTTCCTTCAGACGTAGAGTTTTAGCACTGTGCGGCATAGGAATCTAATTCCAGCTACGTTAAAAATCACCTTATTTCGATGATTTCTGTTGACCCATTGGCGTCTCTCGACATTTTTGGGCAGTAGCGTTTCTCCAGCACAGGAGCCTCACCTAACGAAGGGCAAACTATATATTATTCTTAAGCATATATCATAGAGAATAAAAAGGAAACTGTCAATAGACAAAAAACTTATCAATATATCAATCCTCATATAAAGTGTTATTCTACAAAATGGTCCGACTGCGGAACAAAATTTAAAAAGCGCTTTTTATCTAAAAGCTATCGGAAGTTGAATGAATATTGTAAGAACTATGGATAAAGTACTTATTAAAGGTGAAGACGAAAATTATAGGGAATATCATGTAGCTTTTGTTCGAGAAATTAATAATAATTATCAATTTAATGAAATTGGGACAGGAGAAAACATTCCTTTGATCAACAAAATAACTTCGCCTGTATCAGCATTGTAAAAAAACAAATTTACATATTGTAAAATATTTTAATACTGGACAAACTGAAAATTTTTCTATTCATGCTATTGACATTTCTCCAAATAAATCGTTGCGTTTTTTCCATTGTTTCCCCTTTTCGCACAAGCTATAATAATGCCGTAAATGATAATCATTTTCAATTAAAGGCAAGAAGGAAAGGGGCAACAAGTTTGAAGAAACAACGTGGAAAGCAAATTATACTATGGGTAGGGAGTTTCCTCCTGTTGTTGATAATATCGGCATGCAGTACTTCTAATGCTAATAGCAACGTGCCTGATGAACAGAAAGAGGAAAGTGAGAAAACAGTTCAATATACAACGATTACAGGTGAACAAGTTGAAATACCTGCAGATCCAAAAAGAGTTGTTTATATTGGTCAGACGATTGGTGATTTCTTGGCGATGGGTATTCCAGTTGTTGGTAATAACCTTCCCCAGAATCCTCCTAGTTACTATGAAGGTAAATTTGAAGGAATCGTTGATGTTGGAAATCCAGGTGACTTAGAGACGATTCTGACTTTAAAACCCGATCTGATTATTAATGGTTATTACAAGGCAGAAGCAGACCATAATGAGGCATTGTCGAAAATTGCTACTACTATCCCCTTCAACCCAGCTCTTCCTTATACAGAACGTGTAAAGGAGATGGGAAATATCTTTGGCAAACAGGAAGAGACAGCTCAATTGATTGCTAAGTTTGAAACACAGTCGCAAGAAATGTTTGATAAGCTTCAATTAGCAGAAGGGGCGACAGCAACAGTTTTCTACCAGTTAGGTAAAACGCTTTATGTTATGGGCGATCGTAGCCTTGGTGCCATTATTTATGGAGAGAACGGCTTTGCCATCCCACCAGCTGTACAGAAAAATATTATTGATCAAAAAGGAGTATCTTTCGTTGAGGTTTCAGAAGAGGTGATTCCAGAGTTTGCTGGTGATCATTTGTTTGTACTTATACAAGATGATGATGAAAGTAAAACACAAGCTGACCAACTGCTACAAAGCCCACTATGGGGGAATCTGCCTGCAGTCAAAAAGGGAAATGTTTACGTTGTTCCTAATGAATTGAATACAGATAACTTGTTAGCTTTGGAGCAATTGTTTAAAGAGCTGCCACAATGGATGCACAAACAGTAAGAAATTGTATTTGCCCACTCAGTTCTTTAAACCGCTAGTTTTCTAAAATAGCGCATACTCGAACTATTAAAGCTGAGCTATAGTTGAAAGCGGGTCATGATATGTTATATTAATGATAATGATAATCACTTTCAATAGTTAGGGAGTTGCTTATGAATCTAGCATCCTTGTATATTAGGCTACAACACTATGATAGGTTTCAAGTTGACCAGACAATCTCAGCGATTAGCCATAATGAGGGAATAAATAACAATGAAAAAAATTTATGCACATTATTGATAGCACTTAGTCATGGCACACGGCTGTATATAGATAAAATTGCAATCGATCTGCGACAAGGGAGCTGTATTTTAGTTTTACCAGTACAGCGCTACACGGTGGAATCAAGCAACGGGGAGGGAGAGCTTGTGCGCTTTACCTTTGAAACCTTTGAAGTAGAAGGAACGACTTTAAATCCGGTTGCTCATCCCTCCTTGCTTTGTGGTGGTTGTCCCTATAATCTGTTATTTTCTAGAGTCAAGCAAGTATTAGGAAATGAAGCAGAGAGGAGGAATCAGTCTCTGTCCGCATCAGAAATGGCAATGATGCAAAGTAGACTTCAGTTTATTCTAAGTATGATGGTTCAGTTAGATGAGCAAGCTGCCTATGTGCAGAACGAAGAAAAGATAAAAATGATACAACATACTGTACATTATATGGAACAGCATTATGATGAAGACTTGACAGTAGAACAACTAGCTAACATGGCTGGAATGGTCAGATGGCAATATAGTCAACAGTTTAAAACATTGACTGGCCAAAAGCCAACTGATTATTTGGTCCATTTACGTATAAAGCACGCAAAGAAACTTCTTTGCAATTCCACTGAGCCATTGAGCAAAATATCTCGACAAATTGGTTTCAAGGATGAATACTATTTCAGCCGATGCTTTCGCAAATTAACCGGAAACACTCCGCGTGAATATGCCAATATCCATGTACATACTCAGGAAAGAACAGTTATCGATTCACTTGGCAGAAAAGTTCATGTTCCTAAAAATGCAACGCGTATTGTGACTGATGGCAAATATACACTTGGAGAGTTACTAGTTCTAGGCATATCCCCTGTAGGAGCGGCCATCTCTATGAAAGATAATGTGATTTATCACAATAAGTTACGAAATATTCAAAATATCGGGTGCTGGGCAGATCCCGATAAAATAGCACAGCTACAGCCTGAGTTAGTGTTGCTAAGCTATCATCATCATGCACAAGATTTACAAGTACTAGATGCGATTGCTCCTACTATTGTGTTGGACAATAAGTTTAGACTATTTGAGCGATTACGGTATATCGCTAAACTATTTGAACGTAGTAAAGCGGCGGAGAAGTGGATTACTACATATGAGGACAAAGTAAGGCTGGTACGTGGACAATTAGCAGATGCTTATATTGCTGGGGAGACGGCTACTGTTTATCTTAAGTTAGGTACAAAATTTTATATTATGGGCCAAAACGGATTGGCTGCCTCCTTGTATGAATCTCTTGGCTTTCGTCCCTCTCCCAAAGTGATGCACCTAATCGAGCAAGGGCAAGCATGGATAGAAATTCAGCAGCATCAATTGAATCACTATGTTGGAGATCACAATTTCATTTTGGCTTCTCGCCTAGAATTGCAAACAGTTGCTCACTGTCCACAGATCGCGGCTATAGTCGAGTTAACTCCCGGTAAGATTCATTTTATGGAAGCTACATGGAATTATGAAGATCCCATTACACGTGGACGGTTGTTAGAGGTGCTACCGCATATTTTTAAGAAGAAAACTATGTGAGCAACCATTTCAAACACCGCGTTGTACTACTTTGAACATTGTATAAACTTTATTATTTGTATACATTCGAGCTATAGAACTAAATAGATTTCAAAACCACCTATCAAATTTATGCGATAGGTGGTTATTGCATTTGAATGGTCAAAAATAAACAACTTTATTATCTGTTAACAAAGTAGGTTTTAAATTCATATTAAAAATATATAAACTAAATATCATACTCAGCTATATTCTTTAATACTTCTGGAAATTCTTCTTTCAATTCCAATAAGAATTTATAAAATTTGTCTTCTCGTCTGCTTGGAAATAAATCTGCTGCAGAATAAGTATTCGAATAATCGAAATTCTCCCCTATTTTAAGTATAGCAACAATATGAGGTATAGCTTCATTAACTGTATCTGAATGGAAAAAAGGTAAAGCACAACTTTGCTTTATTGGTCTGACAGGGTATAAATGTTCCAAAATAGAAATTTCATTAACCATATCTCTAGTTTTTGTCAATTTTGGAGAAGAGAATCTAAGGAGATAAATAACTCCTCTATGATCATTCTCAATCGGTATAGAGAGCAGCTTTAATAGCATCAATTATAGGAAAAATGCTTGGGTATAAGTTGGAGCAAATTTTGAATAAAGTTAATTACATATGCGCTTAATTACAAAAACATTCTCAAATGATCATGCATATTTATCCATACGGTTCCCTCTTAATTATCCTTATATCATAGGGTAACCTCCAAATTGTAAAAAAAGAATTGTATATTGATGTGTTATAATTAAGTGGTCTGAAGGATGGAAGCAGTACTTTTAGTGGGTGATCAAATGAAAATTTCAATAGAAGAAATAAATAAAGAACTGACAGAAGAAATCCTCATTAGGTGTCATGAGGTAGATGACGAAATACTCGAAATCGTAAACAAGCTAAAAACTGAAGACCTCATTGTACTCGGGTATCAAAATGATGGAGTTTACCGTATTAATCTTAGGGATATCTATTATTTCGAGGCAGTTGACGGAAAGGTTTTTATTTACTGCAAGGATAACGTTTTTGAGGTAAAACAAAAGCTTTATGAGCTTGAGGAATTATTGCAGGGAAAGAACTGTTTTCGTGCATCCAAATCAACGATTTTGAACATAGCCAAAATTTCTTCTATTTATCCGTCCATAAGTGGCCGATTTGAAGCGGTGCTTGATAATGGGGAACGTGCTGTTGTATCAAGGCAGTATGTGCCTGTCCTTAAAAATATGCTTGGATTGTAGAAGGAGGGATTAATATGAAGACTAACGAATTTGTACAAAAGATTGTTAAAGATTTCTTGATTATCTTCGCATCCATCATCATTATGATTACTATTTTGCGACAAATGTATTATCCCAATATGGCCTTTGATTTGAATTCGATTTATATTATTATGGCATTTTCATTTTTAAGTGCCTTAATTGGATTTATTTTGTATGCTACTCATGATATAAGTGAGAAGAATATGCGTATAAGAATTGTCATTCATTTTTTCACTTTGGAACTTCTATTGATTGCCCTTGCTAGTGTTTTTGATATTGTGAATAACGCATCAGATGTCATCATTTTGGTATTGCAAATTGCCGTAATCTATATTCTAGTTCGTCTACTGTCATGGAAAAATGATAAAAAAGAAGCCCAAAAAATCAACGAAAAACTAAAAGCATTTAAAAAAGACGCACTTGAGTAGTCAATAAAATTATAAAGCAGCAGTTGTCTGCAAGAAGATTATTATGAGGCTGGGACAAAAGAGAAAAAGTGTTAGATTGACTGCTGTCGATCTAACACTTTTTTGCTGTAAGCGTTGATGTCCGCAACGGCGGACGCTTTCCGGGGTCGTGACCTGAGCCTGTCGTCTCAAGCGTCACGCTAATCCTCCAGGCGTCATCGCCTTCGCTACCATCAACTAGTGCTCTCTTCTGAATTTTCCTTCATTTTAGATAGCAAAAATTTAATAACGCCTTTGCTCCTCTTTCTTAAAATTTAAAGTTTTGTCCCTGCCTCTTTTTTTGCATCTTAGTTGCTCATGGATACAACTTACCATTTTTCTATATACTTCCTTTCAACGATTTTTTATGATGAGTTCATGAAAAATTAATCGAAAGAGAAGGGGTAACTACTATGGGAACTTTACTATTATTGATCGCTTTGGCTTTTGAGATTGCATTTTCAATCTACTGCATAGTGACGAAGCAAAACCATAAAAAAATAATGAATTGGATGAGGATTGCTATATTTACAGCCTTTGTCATTCTCACACTTTCATCGGTGATTGTGTGGAGTTTCCGCTGGGGAATGCTTGCCATACTGCTTTCCATTTTAGCGATAATGGGAACCGTATCTCTGATCCGTAACAAATCAAATACAAAACAATATACAACTTCTAAAATTGTGTGGAAAACCATGATTACGATATTGGCACTGGTATTTGCATTTGCACCTGCAATTGTATTTCCGCAGCATAAATCACCAAAAGTAACTGGTAAATATCAAGTCGCAACCGCTACTTACACATATATTGACAAGAATCGTATGGAGGAATTTACTGCCAAGGGGGACAACAGATTTGTTAATGTGGAGTTTTGGTATCCTCAAAAGGCAGATGAAACATACCCTCTATTGGTGTTCTCACATGGAGCATATGGTATTAAGGCAAGCAATACTTCTACCTATACGGAGCTTGCAAGCCACGGTTATGTAGTCGTTTCCATCGATCATCCATATCACTCCTTTTATACTGCATCAGAGGATGGAACGAAGGCTTTAATTAATTCGGATTATAATCTTGAATTCAGCAATTCCAATAAAGAAGGCATTTACACGAAGGAAGAAACCTATGAACTCATTCAAAAATGGATGAAACTTCGAACAGATGATATGAATTTTGTCATTGATACGATAGTTGAGAAAGCCAAAAGAGACAATAGCACCGTTTATCAACATATCAATACGGAGGAAATTGGTGTGTTCGGGCATTCCATGGGTGGAGCTGCAAGTGTTTGGGTAGGAAAAGAACGTGATGATGTAGATGCAGTTGTAAATATTGACGCACCGTTCTTTAGTGAGCTTGTTTATAATAGAGAAATGAGTGATTTTGTAGCGCGTGACGAAGACTTTACGATTCCACTTCTTAACATCTATTCTGACGATGTTTGGGAACAACTCGAAAGCAACTCTACTTACGTAGCGAACAAACTCAATAATGAACACTTCAAAGATTCATATACTACTCATTTTAAAGGGGCAAAACATTTAAGCTTGACCGATCTACCACTTTTCTCTCCTATACTTGCAAATATTCTGCAAGGTGGGAAGGCCGAAATTGATCAATATTACTGTATTGAAAAGGCAAATGAACTCATTCTTGATTTTTTTGACTATGAGTTAAAAGACAAAGGCCATTTCACTCCCGAAGAAACATATTGATTTTTATAGAGTAGCTATAAAAGTCATAGGTATTGAACAAAGTTACTGCCATAACTTGCACTTTGTCAGCTTAGAAAAATATGATAATGAACTATTATGTTATGAGCAATGAGAAACAGGCGATGGTTTATTAGTACCCGAATTAAAGCTACTGCTGTAATGGCTTCTGGATAAATCAATGGAGTGGCGACGATTCTTTAATTATTTTCATTGACCCTAAAATTTCAATTCTTGCTGATGCTGTTATAAATAAGCGAGGAAGCTATCTAGATTTAATAAGACTACTGTAATGATGATGACGTCGAGATTTTTAGGGGAAATTTTGGCTCAGATTTTATTTATACTTGGGGCATATTTTGTTGCTTGGTTTGCGAAGTTTATTACTTAATCGAATCGCTCCTCGAAGTTAGCCAATTTTATTATTATGGCTCAGATCATTGCAATTATATATGTTAGATTGTGAAGGATTGTACTTAAAGTAACGGGTGCTTTAGTTGAATAAGCTAGAAGAAGACCACTCCATGGGTAGTCTTCTTCTTTATTTCCTTATTTAAGTTTTTTCGTTTACGTGCTTATTATCATAACAGGTCAGCTGGAGTAAACGGTGTTGGCGGTGATGTTGAAAATGGCTTCCGAATGTCGAGATTTGTATTTGATAATGGCATATTAATTTCCTACAGTTTCAATCAAGAAATGGTTTTATTCTCTTTAAATAATATTCTTTGGCAATTCAAATGGATTAGATTTGTTAATTTTATCGTAAAACATAATACCATTTAAATGGTCGAATTCATGTTGTGCAACTATTGCTTCATATCCGCTAAAACTATGTGTAATAATTTCTCCATCAATATTATAAGCGCTAATTTTAATTCTTTCATATCGTGGTACATAGCCTAAAACATCTCTATTTACAGATAAGCAACCTTCACCATCGGGTAAATAAACTATGTTTATTGAATGACTAATAATTTTAGGGTTAACTAGAATGTACTCTTTACCATCAATATACATAACAAACATTCGCTTGTTTAAGCCTATTTGATTAGCCGACAAGCCAACACCTGCACGAAGTTTATGTTTTTCAGCCATTTTAGGGTCTTGACTATTTTTCAAGAAGTTTAACATACAAACTAAAATTTCTTTATCCTCATTAGTCAAAGGAAAAGGGACATCTTTTAATTTATTTCTTAATATATTTGCTTCTTCTAATACAATGTCTTTCATTTTAATTATGTAATTTCTTTTGAATTTATTCATATATAAATACCTCATCTACCTTTGTATTTAGTGCTTTCGCAATTTTAAAAGCCAGTGAAATGGTGGGGTCATACTTATCATTTTCAATACAATTAATTGTTTGCCTTGATACACCACATTTTTTCGCTAACTCCTCTTGGGTAATTCCACATTTTTTCCTTAAAACCTTAATTATATTTTTCATTGTAGTAACCCTTTCTAAATGTCCAATCTTCTTGACATTAATTATACATATATCCTCTATAAATGTTCAATACTTTTGATAATAATTTCTTTTATGTACCCCTTAAAAGAAAGGGAACTTGACTTTACTAATCGAATATCGAAATTATAGATAGACGACAAAATATCAGAAACAATGGAGGTATGAAATTTGAAGATCCAAAGAATAGACCATGTGGGTGTAATCGTAAATGATCTCACTGCCGCTAAAGAGTTTTTTCGCGATTTTGGACTTGAGGTGAAAGGGGAATGGGAAATGGAAGGAGAGTTAATGGGATATGCAGTTGGGCTTAATGATGTTAAAGTAGCGTGTGTAGGATTGGGAACGACAGACGGTCAGACATGGTTAGAGCTAATCAAATTTTATTCACCGTCAGATGAAAAAGATATTCAGCAACCCTTTGCAAATACACTGGGTATCCGACATATTGCATTTACTGTTGAAGATATTGAAGCTGTTATTGCCAAATTGAAAAAGAAGGGTACGGAAATCTTTAGTGAGATACAGCAATATGAAGAAAGTTATAAATTATGCTACGTTCGTGGTCCAGAAGGAATTATTTTGGAGTTGGCTGAGGAAATCAAATAAGTAATGTTAAATAAAATGAAAGTACGACTCTTTGTTACTTTCTTATTATTTTAGTTTGTGAAGAAATGTACTTAAACTAATGGTGCTTTAGTTGAATAAGCTAGAAGAAGACCACTCGTGATGGGTGGTCTTCTTTATTTCCTTTTTATATTTATGTTTTTTTATTTATGTGCCTATTATCATAACAGGTCAGATTGATAGTGCAACTGATTTTATTAAAGATAAGTATAGGGAATTAAATCCAAATAAAATGAATTTGGGGTATTATTAAACTAACGGAGCAGGATAATAAGGATTAAATTTAGGAGGTGGTTAAATGAGTTTTTGTTCATTTATAGCAACAAATTATGAAATGCCAGAAGTAGAAACAAAAGCAAAGTATATTACTGTTAAGGAAGCTATTGAATTAGAAATAAAACCATATGCGTTGGTACCTTGGGAGAAGATGGACCCTAAAACCCAAATATTATTTGTTGAAAATGAAGAAGACTTAAATGAATTGGTCATTAAAAAGGACGCTTACTATGATGTAAGTGGATATACAAGTTATTCATTCATTTATGAAGTGAGTTTTATCTATTCGGAATTGAGGGCAAAGCAATTACTGGAGTACCTAAAAGAAAATATTAGAGAAGGACAGATATTAGAACTATGGAGAGTATGGATTGGTCATGACGATAATGAAATACATATACCGTATATTAGATGTTACTATGAAGAATTATCTCTAAATCATCTGGTACAAATGTACAATTGGAACCATGAAAAATATAAAGAACAATATTGTATAGTATTAGAAAGATAAAAATATATATAATTCTTATTGAACTCCCATGAAAGAACTTAATTATCTTTCATCTTCTGTGGTGAAGTGCTGATTTTTGCGCTTCATGGATGGCTAACGGGGTGCTTTAGTTGAAAAAGCCCTTCTTACTTATATAAGTACAAAACAAGACCACTCCGTGATGGGTGGTTTTTTTGTTATGTAATAGTTGATGTTGAGGACAAAGCGCAGAGAATGTGTTCAGTGCTATTCGACAATTGGTTAGAGCAAAGAGATAGTCTTCCACGATCGATAGTTCATGGTGAACCATCGTTAGATAATTGGCTTGAATGGTAAATGGAAAACGATATCCAAATAAATTTTATAAGAGGTATAATTAAACTAACGGAACAGATTAGTGAAGGAATGATCTGATAGGGGGATTGAGTATGAAGCGTTTAATGATAGGCATAGCAGTAATTTGGTTGATTTTATTAGCTATGTGGTTTTTAACTTCAGGGTCACCAAGTTAGATTGTTTTCGAATTATTAAACTAACGAGGCAGGTTAGTTGTACAAGATTATGTTCAAATTGAAATTTTTACCAATAAATATCGTAAACTTACGTATGGAGAATTGTTGTGGAATGGCACTTTATTTTTGAAAGGGGAAACTAACGGAGGCAGGTTAGTTCAATAAATATTTTGGATACTTATGGTGAAATATGATTAAGGGAGGGATAGAAATGGTGAATTTATTATTACTCTTTGGGTTAATTGTATTAGTATTAGTATTAGTTAGCTTATTAAGCCCCAAAAATAAAATAACCTCCACTAAAAAGAAATTATATATTTTAAGTCTTATTTCAACTGTTATTTTTGCCCTCATACCTACAATTGGTTATCAAGTCGATAGTAATGGGTATCATTACTTTGGTTTTCCTGCTGAGGGTTTTGTATATCGTGGTGGATTGGTTTTTAGCTTTAGTTCTTTAGGATTATTGTTTAATTTTTTTCTGTTTTACTGGTTTTTTAAGCTATTACTATACCTATGGAGAGTGTTAACAGTACGAGTAAAGATGTAATGTCAGTCCTATATTTGTAAATCACCTTATTGTGCTAACGGGGTGCTTTAGTTGAATAAGCTAGAAGAAGACCACTTCGTGATGGGTGGTCTTCTTCTTTATTTCCTTATTACTGTTTTTCATTTATGTGCCTATTATCATTACGAGGCAGGTTGATAGTACAACTCATTTTATTAGAGATATGAATAGGGAATTAAATCCAAATAAAATGAATTTGGGGTATTATTAAACTAACGGAGCAGTTAAGTTGAAGAAGAAAATGTAATTTATATTAATTATCCGCAGTCAAATCAAGTGGGAGATGTCGAGTTAACACTTAATTTATGGTATAATTATAAGTATTAACCATTTAGATAGGAGAAGTTATGAGGATTTATAAATTAGCTTGTATATGTACTTTTATTATACTCTTATCAGGGTGTAATGCATTTTCATCTCAATCAGAAGAACCATCTTCAAAAGAAGCATCAAAAGAAGCATCAAAAGAAGCATCAAAAGAAGCATCAAAAGAAGCATCAAAAGAAGCGTTAGAAGTTGTAAAAAAGGAACCTGTTATCTTAGATGTCACGGAGATGGAGAAATATCAAGGAGGAGGTTTTAAACCCCTTGTGATTGATGAAGAGATCGCGTCTCTAATGGGTGAACATAAATCTTATTTTTCTTATTCTGGTGATATGGCATTTAAAATATCTTTATCAAATACCGGTACTGAAAGCTTTTTATTCAAAATTCGAAATGTAGATAAAGATATACTTGTAACAAATGGTGTTTTAGACAGTAAAGAAAGTTATGACAAGATATTTGACGGATTCCCCGAGGGTGCTTATGTCATATCTTACCTAGTAGAAGAGGAAGAGTTTCCTATTGATATAAAACTAAGGGTAAAGGTAGAGTTACTTCCCTAAATAACTAGATAAGTGTTTTTAATATTCGTATCTAAATCTCGAGAGTATTATTTTCTTGTATGACAGCAATTTGCTGTCTTTTTTCGTTGAGTAAAAAGAGACGGAATGTCTCCTTACTCTTCTATGGTGTAGCGCTGGTTTTTGCGCTATATGGATGGCTAACGGGGGCGTTACTTGAAGACCATTGAGCTGCTTAGACAGCTCTTTTCTTTATTAAACTAACGACGCAGTTTAGTTAAACAAGGATTGTTAACCAATTATGAAGATTGTAACTTTTTGTTATTATATTCGTATAGAGATGTGATTAAATAAATTTAGGGGGTGTTTTTTGTGATTGTGAATACTGGCGATGTTATAGCGACTTTAATATATTTAGTCTTTGTTATTTTAGTTTTTGCTATTATTTTTATTGCTTTTAAACGATTAAAAGATTCTGCTAAAGAAAAGCAGATAATTAACCAAAAATTAGACACTATATTACAAAAGTTAGATGAGCAAAATAAAAATTAATACTTGATTTTTAAATCTCCTTCTTCAACTAACGGGGCTTTACTTCAATAAGGAGTAGGGCCTTTTTCTACTTCAACTAAAGGAGCAGGTTAGTGAAAAATGGAATTGATATATCAATCAAATAAATAGTTAGGATGAATATGGTGAAGGATAAAAAGGAACGTTTAAAAGAGTTGCTAGACAAGCAAAAACAAAAAGGAATAGAAGAAAAGGAAAAAAAAGATTACGAAACTGTTTTAGAGGAAGTTAATGAGTTATTTCCGAACCATATGGATTATCAAGAAGAAGTAGAAATTTTATCTAAAGAAGAATCTAACAAAATTAAAGATGAATTATTTGAAGTATTTCCGTTTTGTAATAGTGGAATAGAGTGGGGACTTATGCTTTACAAAACTATTTTTTCTAACTTTATTGACTATGAAAGTGCATTAGCAGAACTAGTAATTAACAATCATAAAGTCAATAATGAAATATGTTACATTATTGACCTTAACTTTCAACATGTCATTAAAACTGATTAGAATTATTCACAGAGTTGAAGAAGTTAGAAATTGGGACAGATATATTTATTCACCTCAAATTAAATTGGTTATTGAATTCCCCTCCAACGATATAGGAGTAGGATGGAAGGAATAAGTGTCTACAATCTAAGAATGTGAAGGTTTACACTTAAGCTAACGGGTGCGTTACTTCAATAAGGATAAGGAGTAATGCCTTTTTCTTCTTCAACAAATGAAGTAGTAGAGTTTAAGAAGAAATATTTAATAGACCAAAAGCGATTCTTAGATTGATGAATCGCTTTTTTACATGATAATTTTATGCAAACTGTATACTTTTTAGCTTTTCTTACGTTATAAAGACGGAAGGAGGGAAATTCTTGAAGAGTCGGATCTCTAATGACGAGTTAATTAAAGTTATGAATGAGCTATATTACTATTTAATAAAGCAAGGGGCCGATTCGGAGACTGCAAAAGATATTGTCCAAGAATCAGTTTATAAGTCGATGATACATATTGAGTCAATTGATACCGACAAATATAAAGCCTGGCTTTTTAGAGTAGCGATAAATTTGTATTACGATTACTGTCGAAAAAATAAAAAAACACAATTCCTACTACTAGACGAAAATCTTGTATCTAATTCAAAATTGATCGATGATTTAATGATTGCAAAAGAGAATCAAAACCAATTTAAAAATACTCTTGACCGCCTACCATTGATATTTAAGCAATTGCTTCTTCTTAAATACGATTTGGAATGGTCTTATCAACAGATTGCAGAGTATTTAGAACTGAAACCAAGTGTAGTGAAAACATATTTAGCCCGTGCAAGAGCAAAATTTAAAGAATTATATCGGAGGGAAGAAAATGAAAGACCCAAATGAAGAAAACTTGAAATCGATTTTTGATGAAAAATCTTTAGATAAAACATTGAGAAAGGTAAAACGTACTACTTTTCTGAGGACACTTCTAATATCTGCAATTGTAAGTATTCTTATAGTCATTGGTACTTATGGGGCTAATAATTGGTGGATAAGTAAATTAGGCAGTGAAATAGCTTCCAATCTAATTATAGGAGATGCAGTAATGAAAGCGCCGAATACAATAATTAAAACGCAAATGATAGATATTGGGTTATTTAAAGGAACAATTAAACGGGATGTATATAAAGTTATTGAAAATAAGGTAATTCCTTGGGATTCCCAAGAGGCGAATTATGGGTTAAGGGGATTTACTTCAACATCGTTTTCATCATACAGTACAAAAATTGATGATACCACTCAAATAAACTTTCCAAGTGGACAACAGGAAATGTTATTTTATGTCCCGCAATTCAAATACAAAACATATTCTAACGATTTAATAAAACTTCAAGAATATCCAAACGATAAATATGTCGAGATGGCAATCTCCTTTGATAAGAGTTATTCATTAGATGAAGTTAAAAAGATGGTTCCTCCTTCAATTAAACCAACTTGGTTTTGGGTAAATAGTTACTCGGAAAAATCTGAGTTTAGGGATGCACCTGAATCAGGACAATGGTTGTTTGGAATATCAGACCCATCTTCAAAGTTAGGACAAGTGTTAAGTACGCCTGAAGTGAAAAGCGAATCCGACTTCCTAAGCCGTTTAAAGAAATTTAATAAGGATGACTACCAATTTATAAGTAAACGCCAAAAAGACGGTTTGATTATAGGTGTAGTTGTTACAGGTACAAAAGAAAATTTATTCTTATTACAAGAACAACCTTTTGTAAAGGCATCAAGTTTAGGTGCGGTTGTAGAAAAATATTAAAATAAATAATCGAAAATCGGCTTTAATAATGTAGTTCTTCCTAAACTAACGGGTGCTTTAGTTGAATAAGCTAGAAGAAGACCACTTCGTGATGGGTGGTCTTCTTCTTTATTTCCCTATTACTGTTTTTCATTTATGTGCCTATTATCATTACGAGGCAGGTTGATAGTACAACTGATTTTATTAGAGATAAGATTAAATCCAAATATGAATTTGAGGTATTATTAAACTAACGGAGCAGTTTAGTTCAATAAGGGAAAAATTACATATGAAATTGAAAGATAATAGACAATTCGAACATACGGCGCAACACAGGTGACAAAAAACTTAGCAGAATAATTAATGAATTTCAAATTAAATGAGCCAATATCTAAGCACATCTCTTAGATATTGGCTCTGCAGAAGTGCACTTGCTATGGTCGGTTCCAAATAAATGTTGTAACAATATACGGCAAAAGTATGGCAATGACAAAAACGAACAAATTTCCAGATAATCCTATTACTTTCAATTTTCCTTTAGAATACAACAAAGCCAAGATAATCCCTATTATAGGTCCTGTAATTAATACGCTTCGCCATACTATACCTGGAACAAGATCAATATTAAACATGGTTAGTGCATAAAAAAGTAAGTTAAAGATAAAAACATAAATTGATAAATGTTTCATAGCTAGGCTCCTTTTTGATTTCAGACTATTTATAATATACGTATAATAACGTCGTTAAGTTTCGATCTTGAACTTTTTATTTTTAATGAAGAAGCTTATTGTTAATATGAACTGTTAGGAATTTGAGACGTATTTCGAAAAAATGTGCATTAGTAGAAAAGGTTATTATTCAACTAATGGGAAAGGCATCAAGTTTAGGTGCGGTTGTAGAAAAATATTAAAATAAATAATCGAAAATTCGCTTTAATAATGTAGTTCTTCCTAAACTAACGGGTGCTTTAGTTGAATCTATGGTAAATCTATTACCATTTTGGATCCAGCTTTATTACAAGAAAAATTGGCAACTATCAGCTTTGAGTTATTCAATCATTATAAAAAAACTTCACTGACCGTACTTGTCAGTGAAATTTTTTTATAATGTACAGGTACAGAATTGAATTTTTAGGAGGCATAAAAATCATGAAGGATTTGAAGTATCAATTTTATATTGCAGGTACACCAGAGGAAGTTTGGAAAGCACTTATCTCTCCTGAGGGTACAAAAAAAATTTATTATGGGTCCGTCATTAAATCTACATTTCAAGTGGGCGATCTCTTGGAGTACGTTGGTCCTGGAGTAGATGGGGATGAAACGGTGCATGTATACGGAAACGTATTGGAGTATGAACCGAATCAGTTACTTCGATTTACTCACTATCCGGGAAAGTCTTATATGATAGATGATCGTGCGTTTGAGTCAAGGATTTCTTATCTTTTAGAGCCTATTGGCTTATGCACGAAATTGACACTCATTCATGACCAGTGGAAAGAAGATGATCCCTATTATGAGAACAGCGACAAAGCTTGGTGGATGATTTTAAATAATACAAAGACTTTAGTAGAAACAGGAAGTACGCTAGACTTTGGTGAAGGTTCATAGGTCGTCACAAATGATTCAACAGAAAGGGAGTAGCGGAGCACATAACGCCATAACTAATTTGTATTTTAAGATTTTGCCAGTTCTCCATTAAGGTTTGGTGAAGTTGATGAAGGCCGTGTTGTTAATGTTTACAAAAAATTAAAATCATCAGGTATAATGCGACCCAAAGAAGTTAATTTGGCATTGATATGGATGCTGCTTGTGGTCAATTGTATGGTAATTATCAAAAGACCAACAAGCAGTAATTTGAGGTGAAGATGATGCTGAATTGTATTCCAGAAAAAAATTTGGTAATATAAAATTACAATTATGAGAGGACTGATGGATGGACAATGATTAACTAAACTATATTTTTATTTGAAATGAATAACTTCAAACTACAAAATATAGGATTAGTCTGTCCATCATGATTCCAATGGCAAAAAGAACTTATTTAATATAAGTGAAAGACTAATCCTTCCAATTACAAAAAATTGGGGGGATTTTTTATTCTCTCATGGTTAAGACCCATATTTTTCATCTGTAACTTTAATCTAATAAATAAAGGAGAGAGAAATGAGCGATTCAGACACTATTGTTACGCATGTAATACTCCGTATAAGTCGTTAATATCCATCAAACTTATACGGAGAAATTTAGAATAGATGGATGTGCCGACTTTGTATAAAAAGTAAAAAGTATTGATATACAAAGGAGGAATTATCATGTCAATGATACAAGTTCAAAATTTAACTTTTTCTTATCCAAGTAGCTTTGACAATATTTTTGAAAATGTTAACTTTCAAATAGATACGGAATGGAAACTTGGATTTATTGGTAGAAATGGGCGGGGGAAAACAACATTCTTTAATTTATTATTAGGGAATTATGAGTATAGTGGGAAAATCAATTCTTCGGTAGAATTTAATTATTTCCCTTATCCAGTTGCGGATAAAAACAAGTATACTCATGAAATCATGGAAGAAATTTGCCCCCAAGCAGAAGATTGGGAAATTCTTCGTGAAATCTCCTATCTAGACGTTGATGCCGAGGTTATGTATCGACCTTTTAAAACATTATCAAATGGAGAACAAACAAAGGTGTTACTTGCTGCACTTTTTTTGACGGAGGGTCAATTTCTATTAATTGATGAGCCAACCAACCATTTAGACACGGAAGCACGAAAGATGGTCTCTGAATATTTAAGGAAGAAAAAAGGGTTTATATTAATTTCACATGACCGAATCTTTTTAGATGGTTGCGTTGACCATATCTTATCTATAAATAGGGCAAATATTGAAGTTCAAAGTGGTAACTATTCTTCTTGGAAGTTAAATTTTGATAGACAGCAGGAACACGAAGAGGCAACTAATGAGCGTCTACAAAAAGACATAGGGAGATTAACACAGTCTTCAAAGCGTACATCAGGTTGGTCAAGTCAAGTTGAAGCTTCCAAAAATGGAACAACGAATTCAGGTTCTAAGTTAGACAAAGGTTTTGTAGGACATAAAGCGGCAAAGATGATGAAGAGAGCGAAGAACCTTGAATCAAGGCAACAAAAAGCTATTGAGGAAAAATCAAAACTGCTAAAAAATGTGGAAAAAACCGAGTCATTAAAATTAGAATCATTGGCGTTTCATTCAAATGAATTGATTGTTTTGGCTGGTGTGTCTGTTAAATACGATGACCAAATCGTGAATAAGCCAATAAGCTTTAATGTTGTACAAGGTGATCGAATTGTACTTGATGGAAAGAATGGAAGCGGAAAAAGTAGTATCCTAAAACTAATTCAAGGAGATTCGATACAGCATACAGGCTCCATGAATGTAGGTTCAGGTCTCATTATTTCCTATGTCCAACAAGATACTTCTCATTTGAAGGGACTGTTATCGGACTTTATTGAAGAGCATGAGATTGATGAAACGTTATTTAAATCCATCCTACGTAAGATGGATTTTGACCGAATTCAATTTGAAAAAGATATATCTCATTATTCTGGTGGACAAAAGAAAAAGCTGCTTATAGCCAAAAGTTTATGTGAAAAAGCTCATTTATATATTTGGGATGAACCGTTAAATTTTATTGATATTTATTCGCGCATGCAGATTGAAGAGCTTATTCAAAGATTTAATCCCACAATGGTTATTGTTGAGCATGATCAGGCATTTCAACAAACAGTTGCAACAAAAACGATATCTATGTAGTTAAATATGAAAAATTGAAGAAATAATCAGTAAATCAGGTATTAAACGATATGGTGCTTTAGTTGAATAAGCTTTAAGAAGAGCACTCCGTGATGAACTGCACTCCAATTGTTAGACACAATCTAACAATTGGAGGTGCAGTTTTTATATGGTAAAATTTACACTCGAAGATAAAATAACCGCTATTGCACTTTATTTATCAAGAAAAGAAAGTTATGAAAGTAATGGACAATCGCTAAAAACCGATGGGATCACCATTATGGAGTGGGTGAAACGATATGAATATCACGGAATCGCAGCTTTTGGAATAGCCTATACAAGTTATTCAGTACAGTTTAAACTAGACGTATTCAATTATATGAACGAATATGGGCATCTTCACGAGAAGCATGAATACAAAGGTCGATTGATATACCCCCGGTTTGCGTATTGATAACGAACAAATTGAATTTACATATAGTATAAAAGCTGAATTCGATATAGATTTGTATGCGAACCCTTATGACGAAAATTTTGATGACTAAAAATCTTGTTCCAGTAACGGGTGCAATACTTAAAAATCAGGACTGTTATTTTGACAGCTCTTATTGTGCTAACAGATAGATAATCGAAATAGGTTTTTAGAAAATCGAGTCATACTAGTAAATATTGAGCTATTAGGAGATAGAGGATGAAAATCAGGAAAGAGAAAAAGCATGGTCAGGACGGCATTTTTAAAGACATATTTAGTGAAATACTAGGTTCAATCTTATTTGAATTAGTTTGGAACATCTTAATGTTTATACCAAGGATGATGATTCGTTTAATCAAGAATATATTTTAACTAGTCTAAATGTGTACGATTCTTTAAAGGTATCGCCTTTTTTGGTTTGATTAACGAAGCAGATTGTGAAGTATAGTACTTAAAGTAACGGGGGCGATTGTTCAATTGGAACAGTCGCTTCTTGTGCTAACGATGCAGATTAGTTTAATAAGAGAATTGCCAAGAGGAAAATGGAGGAGAATTTATGCATAAACGAAAAGCTTTCGTAACAATTAGTATTGTTATAGTCATTGTTGCTGGAATATGTTTATTTTTACTTGACAAAAGAACTTATTCCGCAACTGATGTATTAGAAAACGCTGATTTTAATGCAGAAAATCCGACTGTAACCATTCATAGTATCAATACAGACAAAGAAGATATATATACGAAAATTGAAATTCCAGAAGAAACACAACATGAACTTATAAAGGCTTTTAAAAACGCAAAATTTGAAAAAACAACAGTAAGCCTCATTGATTACAATTACCGAATCAACATTGCATTAAATACAGGTTATGCGATGTTTCTTGATTCAGATGAGAAATTACTGACTATCAGTAACACAAAAGAAAACTATGCAATCGCAAACGATAGTGATTTTTTTAGTATTTTAGAAAAGGCAACGAAATAAAAAGGCACCTATTATGTCTCTTCTTGAACGAACGGGGGCATTGAGTTACCAGAGGTCTTACCAACAATAATTTTGTATGTTTATAGTTTTATAAAAAAATCTTGATAAATTTTATGATTCAATTTTAGTTTTTCAGAATGAGCCTCGTTGATTTTAACAAAAAGGGGAAGAATAAGGAGGCCTACACGGCGGCCTCACCGAGATGATTTTCCATCTGCGCGGATTCCGGTCACCCCAGCAATCAGTACGTATACGACGGCTGGTCGGAAGCGCACAACAAGATTGTGAAAAAATATACTTAAACAAATGGGCGCGTTTCTCTAAGAGATGCGACTATTTTCATTTAAGGGCCATTTAATTGAATAAGACAAATAACAATTCAATTCTTTAAACGTACAGGAAATCGGATTTTGGGGGTGGAGTATTTGCTTAGATACAAAAATTCGCGTTTTGTGGGTTCTACTCCTAATAAACTATATATTGAGCCTGATACAAGTTACTGCTGGGACCCTTAAAAATTCGTCTGGCACTTTTCTGACAAAGCATAAAAATGACAAACGGTATCCGAATGTTCATACTCGGATACCATTTGTCTTCAATCTGAGCTACCGAAATGGCTGCTCTCCTTTCAATTTTTTTATACTAGAAAGACCACTTCACAAAGGACTTTTAAATCAATCACTTCATTTTTCTATGGTGACGATACTTTCTGTCATCTCTGGAAAATCAATAAACGGGTTCCGATTGCCTTGAAGTTCATGGATAGCAAGGTTGCGATGCTTTTCATAAATGGATACCGGAAATGTTTGATGCCATTTTAGCAATAAAGAGACATTCTCTAGTTCTTTTTTTATTGTGTTTGGATAGCGAATTAGGAAATAGAGTGTTGCTCTTGCAACGATTCCTTTGCCGTATTCTGGTTCGAATTTACTTTCTTCAGCCTTGCCGCAGCCATCTTTGATTCCTAAAATCAATCCTTCAGGGATATAATCGTGGAAATCGTAGTAAGGATAGTTGCTGCGACTGCTATTGCAGGTGGGTTCGCAGGCAAATAGATGATGCAAGTCTCCTCTCATCGGTTCTTTTTTATCGAACCATGATTGAGGCACTACATGTTCACAGTTAAATAGATCATCCGAAAAGATGCTGATTAACCCTTTGGCCTGTATTTCATGGAGCCGAACGTCCTCCTCTATGACAGAAAGTGGATCCATCTCATTTCCAGAATAAAGGCTTTTTAATGAACCGTTTTCCTGCAAATCAACCCAAGGGTACACATAGCGGTGCGGGCTGTAGTTTAACTGATCTGTATGTGTTTTTTCAAGTAATGTGTGAAGGCTGTTTGAAAGATTAGCATCCGTGAATGAAATGCTCTGATAGTATTGATTCCTGACTTCCTTATCTTTCTTTTCATCATAATAGGGTCGATTTTCACTATATTTTAAAAAATCTGACTTGGCCGTTTCCCATTCATAGTTTAGCAATTCTAGCTTTTCCATTATATTTTCAACGCCTGTGCAGATAATTTTTGGTTGAACACATCCGATAAGTATTCCACTGCTGTTAAGTACAGCAATCCGTTGCCTTCGAGTTTTGGCGAATTTCCTAAAGGAATCGTTCTCTTTATTAATTGTGCATACAGCTCATCCTCTGTCAGATTTCGCTCAAAGTTTTTGTTTGCACTCTCTTTTATGAGTGCAAGTGCACCGGATATATGCGGTGTTGCCATCGAAGTTCCGCTTAGTTTTGCATAATTTCCGTTTAAATACGTTGAAAGGATTTCTTCACCAGGGGCTACTAAGTCGACTTCATTATTCGAATTTGAAAATTCCGAAGAATGGCGTTGCAGATTAATGGATCCGACGCTGATGACTTCATTGTAGCAGGCAGGATAGGCCAATTCGTCTGAAGAACTCTGTCCATCTCCCTCATTTCCAGCAGCACAAACTACTAAAATTTGATTAGCGATTGCGTTTAGAATAGCTTGGTGCAACTCATTTACATCGACAGAACCGCCGAGGCTCATGGAAATGATATCCGCCTTTTGTTCCACTGCATAGTTAATTCCATTTATGATCCAGTCGTATTGCCCTGATCCACTTTTATCAAGCACCTTTAATATCAATAAACTTGCTTCAGGTGCAACACCAACTACGCCTGTACCGTTATGGACGGCAGCGATTGTGCCAGCCACATGGGTTCCATGGCCATTATAATCGGTGTAAACATCAGGTTGTCCATTATCATCACCAGTGAAATTCCGTCCGCCGATAATACGCTCCCTCAAATCAGGATGGGTGACGTCGCAACCTGTGTCCAATATCGCAACAGTGATTCCCTTCCCTTTAGAATTCTCCCAAATTTTTGGAGCTTCTATAAGCTCAATACCTTTTGGCACCTCAGACACCTCTTCGACCACTGCATTCACATGATACGGAAATAAATGTAACTTTTGCTCCATTTGTATCCCTCCTGAATGAATTAAGTTTCAAGTGTATTCTTGGTAGTTACTAATAGTTTAACAATTCTGAATTTAGAATAACAGTTACAATAGATGTGTTTTTATCGAACTATCGGAATTGGTGAACTTCTTTTTTTTGTGTTCTATATGATTTCAATCCTTATCGCTGCAATAGGTAGCTTTAGTAAGGCTGGATTTACAAGTTAATTTCTAAGTAGTTACATGATACGACTAGAAATATTTGCTGTTAAGTATTATGTATATCAACTAAAAGCTGTTTTCGGTATGGCCATTGTTATTATGGCTTTATTTTATGGATTGTCAGCCTATTAGGTATTGGTTTTTCTTTTAATTAAAGCTTCCATCCCACATGGGGTGGGGATGATCCCTTTACTCCTGTATTAGCGCTTGGCCCTACACGTTGTGGCAAAACATCAAAATTTGTGCTGGAGGTTGGGAGGAATTAAAAATGGAAATAGTTATCCAAATGAATTATAAATGAGGTATTATTAAACAAACGGAGCAGAATAGCTGAAGTAGGATTTATCTTTCTTAAGGAGAATTTATATAATTATAGGAAAAATTAGTAAGGGGGTCTTCGATTTGAAAAAGATATTTACAGGGGCTTTCTTTATGGGTTTCTTGTTAATGTTAGCATCTTGTAATAATGATAACAGTAGGACCGTTTTTAAAGGAGAAGGAGAAAAATGGAGTGGGGAATTAATTACTTCATATGATTTTTGGGGAAATGAGAGTCAGAGTATAAGGATTCAATATAATGGAGAAAACCTTGATAAACTCCAAGAAAATAATTTCTTTGTAGAAAGTCCCGATTTTTTAGGTTGGGGCATAGGAAACGTTGAGTTAGATAATAAGGGGAATTATTATAGCGGAGAAGCTGCTGAACTAGAAACTAAAACACCTTCTTCTTCTAAAATAAAAATTACAATTGAGGGTGTTGAGTCTGAAACTATTACATTAACTTCAAATTCTTAATAATGATGTAAAAGTTATCTTACGCAACTAACGAGCGCTTTAGTTGAATAAACTATAATAAGACCACTCCGTGATGGGTGGTTTTTTTGTTGTGTATTAGTAGATGTTGAGGACAAAGTGCAAAGAATGTGTTCAGTGCCTTTCTACAATTGGTTAGAGCAAAGAGATAGTCTCCCACAATCAATAGTTCATGGGTGAACCATCGTTAGATAATTGGTTTGATGGTAAATGGAAAACGATATCCAAATAAATTTTATAAGAGGTATAATTAAACTAACAGAACAGATTAGTGGAGGAATAATCTGATTGAGTATGAAGCGTTTAATGATAGGCATAGCAATAATTTGGTTGATTTTATTAGCTATGTGGTTTTTAACTTCAGGGTTACCAAGTTAGATTGTTTTCGGATTATTAAGCTAACGGAATAGTTTAGTTGAAGAAGAAATAAGGCCGAAAAGGGGTGAAATGGAATGAGTAATGATAGAAAACGATATAAGAAAATAAGTGGCAAAGTCATATACGGCACGACTACTGAAGAACGATTTAAAGAAGTACACGGAATAACAATTGAGGAGTGGAAAGCAAAAGGAGAAGAAAGGTTTAAAGCTAAAACAGGAATGGGTTACGACGAATGGTATATAAAACAGGTTAACTCTTCGACACCAATTGATTATCTTAAAAATCTCAATGGTGTCGTTTCTCAAGAAGATGTAGAACTGGTTAAGGATTTACAAGAGTTGGGGTTAAATGATGGTGTTATAAATGTATTACTGGATTATGTAAAAATTGTTAGTAGAATTGGGTTTATTCACTCGTTGGTAAGACAAATGGGTGAAAGTTGGCTCAAGAAGAATGTCTCAACTATTGAAAGCGCAATGGCCTTTGTCAGGGAAGAATGGAATAGCTAAAGTCCTCAAAATATATTCTCCAACATCAAACTTCATATTGAACTAACGGTGTGCTTTACTTCAATATGGGGTAGAGCCTTTTTCTACCTAAACTAAAGGAGCAGGTTAGTTGAAGTGCGTTGTTTGACTTGTGTTCAACAATCGGGCCATAATGTGGAATAATAAAATTTGTCATTATTTTAATGTGTAGTAGACTTAGTAATTACATTTTTTTCTCCTATTTTCTTGGAATGAATTTTTTTATTTTTTAAACAAAGAGGAGAGTCAATATGGAAGTAGTATATTTTGCAGGTGGATGTTTATGGGGAGTACAAGCTTTTATAAAAACTTTACCTGGAGTTAAGTTTACAGAAGCAGGAAGAGCTAATGGAACAAGTCATACACTTGAGGGTGATTATGATGGGTACGCCGAATGTGTAAAAACAGGATTTGATCCGACAGTTGTAACAATCAGGGAATTAATGGGGTATTTATTTGAAATCATTGATCCATACAGTTTGAATAAACAAGGACAGGATGTTGGAGAGAAATATAGAACAGGAGTATATAGTGAAATGCCTGAACACTTAAAAGAGGCGAAGGCGTTTCTTGGTGAGAGAAATGATTACGACCTTATAGTTGTTGAAGTATTACCTCTTACAAACTATATGAGAAGTGCAGAAGAACATCAAGATAGGTTAGCTAGATGTCCAAATGATCATTGTCATATTCCAAAAGAAATATTAACTAGGTATAAGTAGGGGAGATTATTAAAGGATGGTTTATGGGATCTATAGTTTTCAGAAATGCTTTACCATATAATAAGGGGAACAGAACGGTTTAATCATTTTCAACGGTCGGGCGCGATTGTTTAATTAGCGCCTCTGTTCTTCTTAAACTCCCATGAAAGAACGATCCTCACTTTCATTTTCTGTGGTGCAGCACTGATGTTTTGCTGCATGGATGGCTAACGGGGGCTTTACTTGAAGATCATTGAGTTGCTATGCAGCTCTTTTTTTCTTATTGAATTAAAGGGCAGTTTAGTACAAGAAGAGTTAAATAAAAGATTAGCAAGTGTTTTGTGATAATAAAGTTGTTTAAATCATAATAAAGTCATTTACAATTAAAATGTATTGAGTTATACAACAAACGGGCCATTATGTGGGATAAGGAAGAAAATAATTTTCCTATAAAATGAAGAATATAGGTGGGAAATATGAAAAGGGGATTTAAACGTATTGTGTTGATAATATTTACAGTTATTATTTCGTTTTTTGTGTTGATTCTTTCTGTGAGCTTTATTAATCATAAAATACAATTGTCAAAAGAAGAAGAACTATTTGTTCCGACTGGGCAACTTGTAGAAGTTAATGGTCATCAAATGCACATTTATACAGAAGGAAAAGGAGAAGAAACACTTGTTTTTATGTCTGGTGGTGGCACAAGCTCTCCAGCATTAGATTTTAAATCACTTTATTCCTTGTTAAGCGATAAATATAAAATTGTTGTTGTTGAAAAGGCAGGTTATGGATTTAGCGAAGTCACAGATACTGATCGAGACATTGATACAATTCTAGCTGAAACAAAAGAAGCTCTTTTTAAATCAGGAGTTGAAGGACCATATATTTTATTTCCTCATTCTATGTCTGGCATTGAAGCCTTGAAATGGGCGCAAGACTACCCTGATGAAATAAAAGCTATCATTGGATTAGATATGGCTGTTCCAGCTGCATATGAAGAGTTAGATATCAATATGTTCCTCGTTCGATTAGGTGCTTTAGCTGCAAATACTGGTTTAACCAGATGGATTTCAAATCTATCGGAAAGTGACGCAATAAAATATGGAAATTTAACAGATAAAGAGAAAAAGTTGTATAAAGTAATTTTTTATCGGAGAACATTGACTAAAGATATGATCAATGAAATAAATAATATAAAAGCTAATGCACAAAAAGTCAAAAAAGTTGAAATGCCGAATATTCCTATACTTTTGTTTTCATCAAATGGTGAGGGAACAGGTTTTGATAATAAAACGTGGAATGGAATTCAAAATGACTTTATTAGTATGATTTATAATGGTAAATTAATTGAGTTAGATTCATCTCACTATGTTCATAGTATTGACTATGAGCGAATAGCTGAGGAATCAGAAGAGTTTATAGAAAGTTTAAATCGTTAATATTAGCGAATATTTAACTTTTATGTAAATCTAATGTTCGATCGGGCGCGATTGTGGCAAAAGGATTCGACTTTTAAACAACTTTATTTTTACTTCCATAGGTTCTTAATCAGAAATTGTATAAGAAATTAAACAACTTTATTTTTACATCGTCCACATTTGCGGACGGTGTAATGCGTTTTTTAGCTTCAAAATCAAACAACGTTATTATCATTACACAAAAGGTTGTGAAGAGATGTACTTAAACTAACGGGGTGCTTTAGTTGAATAAGCTTTAAGAAGACCACTCCGTGATGGGTGATCTTCTTCTTTATTTCCTTATTACTGTTTTTTCATTTATGTGCCTATTATCATAACAGGTCAGGTTGATAGTGCAACTGACTTTATAAAAACTAAGAACGTACTATTTAAAATTGCTATGGATATTAAAGAAGGGGTTCTGACAGTTGCAAGCACATTGAGAGCTGTATTTGTTGGGACATATAGTAAGGCCGTTGAGCGTTTGAATAAGGAGGTGATGAATTCATTATCTATAGAAGAAACAGCGAATAGAGAGCGTCCAGTGCCTTTTTATAACTGGCTTAGTGAATGTGATAGTATTACATAATAAATAAGGGCATGACTCAATCAATATCTATTTAAATCATGCCCTTATTTATTATGTTCATTTTAAAGAGTAGCTTTTATACCATATTAATTCCCGCACGTGCAAAACCTGAAATCGAGAAGTTTGTAAAAGGAGATATTATCGTTGAAGAAATATAAAATACCATTAATAAAAGATCCCCAACTGATACCGGAACAGGTTCAATGTCTGCTGATCCAAAGGATATTAAACCGAAATTTGTAACAGGTGGAGCTAAATCAACACGTGCATTTGTAGGAGTAAAGATGTTACTTCCTGCTGGAGCACGATAAATTTGCGCTGTGATAGTAGCGGCTTCAATTAAGTTTGGTTTTAAATTAGCGCTAAATGATGCGGAAATAGCAGTATATTACTATTACGTGGAACTGAGAATGCCTCGCTTAAAGTTCCAGTTAAGTTTATTGTATTGTCATCTAATATAGTCACACCGTTAACAGCAGTACCGAAACCTATAAGGCTAGAGGTAAATCCAAAGTCAGGTCCTCTACTAACTACAGATGTTGTAATCCCCGAAGAGAAAGGAATTATTGAACCGCTGTCGTTTTCTTTGCCATTTTCAATTTCTAAGTTTATACAGTTTATATCTTTTGCCACAAAAGGTCCAAAATTTTTGCACTTTATTCGCGGAGATAAACAATTACAACTTTCATTATTTATACACACAAGTTACCCTCCCTTCATCTTATGTTATGTAGAAAAAAGTAAGAGAAAAGGGATATTAAATTTCATTTATTTGTTTAGTACAGATATTTTATAATTGGCTTAAAGAACGTGATAGTCGTACACAAACAATAGTTCGAACTGAACCAGCGTTGGAAAACTGGCTGGAATAGAGAATGCTTACATCTTTAGATATAATTAAAAAGTGAATGTTTATAATGGGGGCTTATTTTAGTGAAGAAAATATACGGTGAATGTACAATTAATAATTTTTCTATTGAATACTCAATTGTAGGGGCAGGGGAACCTGTACTTGTTTTTCATGGTGGACATTCAAATTGTCATGAAGATTTTGGATATAAAGCACTATTAGAAAATGGTTTTTCCATTATTACACCTTCAAGAGCAGGGTACGGAAAAACATCTAAAGGAATAGGGGATACCCTTTCAACGGCTTGTGACTACTACGCAAAACTATTACAGCATTTAAATATTGAAAAAACCCACGTATTGGCTATATCAGCTGGTGGGCCAACAGGACTTATTTTTGCGAAAAAATTTCCGCATCTTACACGTTCACTTACATTGCAATCTGCAGTCACTAAAGAATGGCTTACATCAAAAGATTGTACATATAGAGTAGCATCTCTCTTATTTAATCCTAAGACTGAAAAGTATACTTGGGGTTTGATTTCAACAATGAGTAATCATTTTCCTTATTTCATATTTAAACAAATGTTTTCATCTTTTAGCACTCTAAAATATAAAGATGCGAAAGACAAAGTTAATGATAATGATATTACGTTAATTGCTCAAATGAATAATCGTCAACGCTCTGGACATGGATTTTTGATTGATTTATCACACACAAAAGAACTAACAATCAAAGATTTAAAGTCTATAAATTGTCCTACTTTAATTATGCATAGTCATTTTGATAGCTCAGTTCCTACAGAGCATGCAAAGCTAGCACACGATAATATACTACATTCAAAATTATGTCTATTGGATAGTTGGGGACACTTGATTTGGCTTGGTAACTTGTCTAAAGATACTGATGATATAGTTATTAATTTTTTAAAAGATAGTAATTGAATAACCTATAAAAGACTACTACGTGATGGGTGGTCTTCTTCTTTATTTCCTTATCTATGTTTTTTCATTTATGTGCCTATCATAACAGGTCAGGTTGATAGTGCACTTGATTTTATTAGAGATAATAATAGGGGATTAAATCCAATATTAATTTGAGGTATTATTAAACTAACGAAACAGGTTAGCTCAACAAGAAACACTGTATTAAGCTAACTGGTAATCTAACAAAAGCCTCATTTCTCATATATAAAAATCTTCTTCAAAAGGTTTAACGATATAAAATATAGAATTACTATTAAAAACATTTGTTAGGAGGGAAGCTATGCATAACTTATCAGGAAAAGTTATTCTCATCACAGGCGCAAGCTCAGGTATTGGGCTTGCCACGGCCGAGTTGATGGCATCTAAAGGGGCTAAAGTAATTATTAATTATAATTCAAATGTGAAGGGTGCCACGGAAGCCGTCCAACGTATTCAAGAAAAAGATGGAGACGCCATTGCAATTCAAGCTGATGTTATTAATAAAGAAGAAGTGAACTCAATGGTTGAACAAGCTATTTCTTCATTTGGCACAATTGACGTTTTAGTAAATAACGCTGGTGGTGGTATCCGAAAAAGTACATTTATGGATATGAGTGAAGATCTATGGGAAGAAACGTTCAAATTAAATGTAAACAGTGTTCTATTATGCTCCCAAGCTGTATTAAGACATATGATTCCGAAAAAAGGTGGAAAAATTATTAATGTATCTTCAGCGGCTGCACGTATTGGAGGGGCAGGAGAAAGTATTCATTATGCATCTGCTAAAGGGGCGATAAATACAATGACGATTGGAATGTCCAGAGAGTTAATTGAGTATGGAATTATCGTGAATGGGGTAGCACCTGGAATGGTAGAGACACCTTTTCACGATAAATTTGCTCCTGGCGATAATCGACTTGAGCGTATGGCTTCATCTGTACCTATTAAACGCGCTGCAACACCGTTGGAAATAGCAGAGGCAATTGCCTTCCTTTCCTCCGATGCTTCAAATTATATCCTCGGAGAAATTATGAATGTTAGTGGTGGGAGATAATTAAAAAGCAGAAATTTTATTTGGAATTTTTAGTTCGTAAGTAGATGTCTATTACATCTTCTATCCTTTAAGCTTTTCGTATAATACATTTTATTGAACTCCCATGAAAGAACTTAATTATCTTTCATCTTCTGTGGTGAAGTGCTGATTTTTGCGCTTCATGGATGGCTAACGGGGGCTTTCGTGTTATATAGTTCAGCCAGAATTTTCTGGTTGAACTTTTTTTATTTAGATTTAATCTAACAGTAGCTAGGGTAGAACGTACTATGTGAAAGAAATAGCAAGTGAGATTATGGCTATTTTAGAAGTGATGCGTTCTCATTTATACAAATCGGAGCATAATGCAAAAATCGATCAATACGGTAATATGACGCCGGACTTTGAACCGTTAAATGAAACAAGTACGTTCATTGATATTGAAACGGGCGAAGAAATAGAATGTATAGAACCGTTATTGAAACAAAAAAACCAAAGATTATGTCCTGAGAACTGAGCCATCATCAATTATAGAGACAACATAACTCACCTTTGAAAATAGTACCTTAAAAATTTTCAAAGGTGGTTTTACAAAGGTATGAACATATATTCAGGATGGTCTATTTTTTCTACTGTACTGAAAAGAAAATCATTAGAAATCGCCTATTCTCATATTCTTTTACACAAGTATCGATGGAAAAAGAGAGGATGCTGTTATATTACGAGAGGGTAATTGTAATTGAACAAGTGAAACTAAAAAGTCGGTTTCTGAAACATACAGAAAATCAGCTTTTTTATACGAGAGGCTTTTGAATTAATGTAGCAAATTCTAGTTGATGTACATGCCCATCATCAAGTGTAGTAGTACCTTTGACAAAGTGTACATGTTTATCATCGCTAACACGGATAGCAGGACCTGTTTCTATTGCAACCTCATGATGATGATCTAAAAAATCAGTATTAGTCATAAGTACATGTATATGACTATTACCCTTAGGAATTACTTCACTTGTAACTCCTGCAAAACGATGATTATGTCTGTCATCTCCTTCTTCAGCTAATTTGGTACTTGCCAAGAATTCATGAACATGTGTTTGTTGTGATTCTACTGAAGCTTTTTTCTTGTTTGACTGTTCTTCTTTATTGAGCTTTTCTTTTTCGTTTAACTCTTTATTCATTAAATAAGGCCCTCCTTAAAATTAGACTACGGAATATATTACTCGATGGGAAAAGTATTTATGACTAAAGAATTTGACACGAGGATAAAATATCTTTGACTTTTATGTAAAGCCCTCTTTACAATTCTACAAAGATTGTGAAGAAAAGTACTTCAACTAACGAGGCAGGTTGATAGTGCAATTGATTTTATTAGAGATAAGAATAGGGATTTAAATCCAAATAAAATGAATTGGAGATATTATTAAACTCCCATGCAAGAACGTAATAATCTTTCATTCTCTGTGGTGTAGCGCTGGTTTTGCGCTCCATGGATGGCTAACGAAGCAGTTTAATTGAACAAGGTATACTTGCAGATTGTGGAGAATATGTAAAAAAGAAAAGGAAGATGGGAAGGCTGTATAGTTTGAAGAAAACAATTGGTAGGACACTTGCTTGAACTATGCTTTTAATTGGAGGAGCAATCTATTATTTCATAACAGTTTCCCTATACGAACCATCGAAGGAGTTGTACAATTTTTTTCCTAAAAATGCTGAATTAGTTCAGGGGAATTCTCGAGGGAAAGTTATGATTGGTCCCCGACCTCTGAAGAAAATGGAATTCCATTTGGATATGAATTGGCAATTAAAATGAATGGATGGAAAAAGGGAGAAAGAGATGGTGCTTCAGTTTATTATACAAAAGGAACTAAAAAAATAGATTTGATTTCATCTAGGAAGCATTTGAACATCCTTAAAGTGGATGATTTGTGAATAACAAAGAAGTACTTCAACTAACGGGTGCGATTGTTCAATTAGAGCAATCGCTTCTTGTGCTAACGAAGCAGGTTAGTGAAAGAAGGAATTCGTAAGGCTCTGACGAGTCTTATTAATAGATTGATCATATTTTAAAACACCTATATTAGAAGTAAGGGGTAAAGTATGACTATAGTTAAAGTAAAAGATATAGAAATTAACTATGAAGTTAGAGGAGAAGGCGATCCAATCATCTTCATTCAAGGTAGTGGAGCTTCGTGGAAAGTATGGAAACCTCAAATTAGTAGAATAGAAAAATAACTAATTAAACTATTTTCTTGTTCAACTAACGGAGCAGGTTAGTTGAAGTAGATTTCTATGTTAATATTAGTATTAAATTATAAAAAATACTAAACCTAAGTGATAGTGGGAGAGATTAGATGATTTATTTGAAGAAAGCAATGACACTTCTGGCTTTCATTTTTATTGGTATTTTTATGATAGGCTCTTTTCCTTCGATTACAAGTGCTTGTTCGTGTGCATATTTATCAAGTGTAGAAGAAGAATTTGAACGTTCAAAAGCCGTATTTAGTGGGAAAGTTGTTGATATAAAAGAGAGACTAAGTTTAAAAGGATATACAACTAAATCAGTTCTTTTTGAGGTAATGAACACCTAGAAGGGTGTTGAACAATCACAAATTATCATTACTACTGGTCAAGGTGGTGGAGATTGTGGATATAATTTTATAAAGGGAGAAGAATATTTGGTTTATGCTGACGAATCAATTATGTACGGGGTACGGGGCAAAATCGCTTGTATCAGTCATTTGTAATCGTACTGATATGTTGAGTTCTTCACAGGAGGATTTGGAGGTACTTGGAGAAAGGACAGCCCCCGATTGAAGAAGTTAAATTAAGTGGTAAACATAATAGAAATCATATATATATTTGGGCTACAGTGGCAGTAGCCATTGGCATTGTTGTGTTTTTCATTTTAAATAAAAGAAAAAGGTTGGATTAGTGGTTATTGCAGAAAGAATTTTTGAACATTGCGATTTATGTTGATGATTTTGGTACCTCTCCAACTGCTGTATATGGTAGCGACTTCTCGCTTTATATGGCATGGTTACGTATAGCTCTACTCGCAATTATTACTTTAATCTCTGGAATTAAGTCATTTAGTAAATAGAGAAAATTATCGTTATTCTTATGAAGGCTTATTCCATTATCGGGCTCGATACTGTAATAAGGATCAGCGCTTATTTTCATTAAAGGGCCATATTATTGAATAACATTTTTTAACGAAAGGTTCCAAACCGACGCTTTGGGAAGGTTATATATACTATAGACTGGAGTTCATTAAGTATTTCGAAAGGTGGTGTTGTTAATTGGAAAACAAAGAAATAATACTTAATACCTTAAATGAAATCAAAAATGGAAATATACCTGTTCATACAGATTACAATTTAAACTTAGACATGTGGGCAGATCTTATTGAATATATGCATGATAGAACATATATTTCCGATGTTACAATTTATTGGTTTGGTGATGATGATACATATAACGATGAAAGAGTTCACTCTGTTGATCTAACTAAAGTCAGACTGACAACTTTTGGAGAGAGATTTTTAACTGAAGAAATGAATTAATTATACAAATTAAATCAAAATAACGTTCCCAAATGAAGTTAAGGAATAACCCCCCATTCATTGAATTAGGAGTTATTTTGGTTGCTAATGATCAGTATGTCCCCAAACCATGCTTTGGGGACGTTTTATATTCAACTAACGTAATCCGAATAGTTCAATAAAAGAGTGGATTAATTTGGTAAAATAGATTCAGAGGGGAGGAAATGTAGTGAGAAATTTTATTTCTGTTTTCATAATAATTGTTGTAGTCGTCTTAGTAATTAATATAGACATCGACAAAAATGATAGTTTCTCTAATAATAATGTTGATGTTGAGAAACAATGGGATCGTATTTCATCTGTCCTTGAGAATGCGTGGGATGATTTTGGTTTATTTAGTTTTCAAGCAACCCCAGATTCAACAATTTTTATTGAAATGGATGAAACTAAAAGTGAATTACAATTGATAAAGTATTTAGAGGAAAATGTAAATAAAACAGATTTGAATCAATACAACATTGAAATTACTAAGAAAAGTTTACACGAAGTTGAGACAGAGAGTTTTATGATGGAGGTTTCAGTTATTGTATCTGATTATTTACAAGAAAATAATTATCACGATGTGGACATTTACGCCCCTTCAATTAAACCTACACCGATACTAAAAATATCGATTCCTAAGTCCAGTACACGTTCTAGCGAAAACATAAAAAAAGAGCTAGAAGATGTATTAGCTTCCAAGAGCGCTGAACTACCAAACAAAGATATTTCCTATGAAATCCAGGTGATAGAGCATGTTGATGAAAGTACTATTGAATCAGATGCCTTAATCAGTGATGTTGTTGAAGATTTTCAAGGAACAGAAAACCATTTAATTATTTCTGATACAGATATTTTTAAAGGAAATGGTATCTATAAAATGTCTTGGGCGCAACCATTAGATTCGAAGGACTATAAATTTCATGTTACAAACAATACAGGGACAAATGTAACCGTGCAAATTCAACAGAGTAGTCACACGCAAACTTATAATTTAGTGGCTATTGGTTCTACTACATGGGTCCAATCAGCTGCTTCTTCTGGTGACCATACAATAGTGGTCACAACATCTGATGGAAGGATTTTTAAAGGGGATGTTTTTGTCAGTAGATCTGATGTTCCATTGAACTAATTAGAAAGACTTTAACAAAGTTAAGTTCTTTAACAGGGGAAGTGCAACAAAGATTTATAACGTATACATAAATAAACCTAATAACGTTCCCAAATGCAAGTTTGGAAACACACTTAAAAGCCACAAAATGAAGTTTAGTTATTCCATTAAAGGGCGCTTTAGTTTAATAAAGCAACAGTAGAAGAATGATAAGAAAAAAGGACTCGATTCCTATTTAGAGGAATCGAGCCTATTTAATTAAACCCACCAGCACCAATGTGTTGCCACATACACTCGACACATTGCGAGGCTGTCGCTTGGTTGGAGTTAGTTTGATTTATTAATAACCTATTGCTGTGCTAAAAAATCCGATTCTTATTGGGCTTTTCGGCACAGCTTTTTGAATTGTAGTCAATTGTTAGAATTGTGTTTTCACCTGGTACAGGTCCTTAAGAAATTGACTTGACTGTAAATCAATCCAATAAATCTTTATTTTGCTGACGAATACAAAAAATGATCGGTAAACTGATACAAATAACTAACAAAAGAATTCCCGCATATAATTCAATCATTGGAATTTTTGTCCACTGATAAAAGTCATTTTTTAAATAGAACGCATCTTTAAGCACTCGATTAGCAATGACGATAAAAACAAAGCCAACTGGAATAATTTTCATTAGTAATGCTAAATAATGTTGACTGGTCTGAGAGAGGAATAAGAGAATTCCGCTATAAGCCATCCCAATCAAATAAACTAACAATACAACTTTCACTAACCACTGAGCAAATGTCCATTGATAAAAAGATAGCAGTAAAGGTTCTTCGTTATCGATAAAAAATGAATTCAACCCATTCGAAAAATATTGTGTGAAATTAGTGAAATACAACAAACTCCCAAAAAATCCTACGACACACGTAATCAACAGAAAACTGGCAGTCATGCCACTAACAAATTGTGTCCAAAGAATTTTCCGCCCATGACGACTACTCCATTGAATTTTTTGTAACCCTAACAAGCGATCTTTAACAAAAACAGAAGGGATCAATAAAGACAATAGAAAAATAAGTAGGATAAGAATACTTTCAAAATAACCAATAACTGTCGAAGATAAATAACTGGGCAAAATGTTGCGCCAACCTTCTTCCATAAATAAAGTGTCTGAAAGTCTTTCTCTTTCTTTTTCCGTATAGTGTTCATTATTGAGAAACATATCTGATGAATCAAATTGCTTCATAGAACTATGTAAGTTTTGTAGGACATCGATTTTATCCATCATTGAATGACCTGTATCATCTATCAAGTCTTGTTGAATAGCATCTATTTGTTTAACGATTTCTTTCTCTTCTTCATTCATCTCATTGATTGCTACAACGGGAAGGTTTTCTTGATACCATGATTCAAACTCAGCATAATTTCCAAGTTGAAGTTGTTTTGCGATAGAGTTTTCTGAGACAATCTTGTCCGCTTGTTTGATAAAGGTAATATACTCAGCTTTAATTTCTGCAATTTCTTCATCTTCAAGCGTTTGTCCAAATCGACTTTGCCAATCAGAAGCTTTATCATAAATAGGAATCATGCCGCCATTTGGCCAAAATTTATGGATAAAATTCAACTCTTGATTGTAGAATACGATCGTTATCAAGAGTGCTACAAGAAGTAAGATTGGTTGAAATAATTTTTTTAACTCAACAGTAAACACTTTATTTTACCTCCTTTGCTGAATAGAATTTACTTGTTAAAATACCGCCAATGCCTAAGAGAAATATGTTGATGATCATTGCAATTGATTCTTGCCACGGAATGGTTGCATAAGGTCCCATTTCCGTAAACCAATAGCCTTGTATTTGCCACAGTGAAATTGGATGCCACATCAAAAGGGAGTGCATATTCCACCAACCCAATTGATTAGCGATTTGTTCCATTCCCAGTAAAACAACATAGATGACAACGAAAACAATAAACCCTCGAAATAAATGATCCGTCCATAAGCCTACAAGAAAATTAAATCCATGGCAGAGGATGATTAATAAGCCGCCTAATACAATGGATAGAATCGTATAGTTTAACAATGTCATTGATTGCCAAGGTATAAAGGGGATTTCCAGCAATTGAGGAAAATAAACATTTACGTGAAATTGTGTTGACATGCTTGTTTGCCATAGTATTCCAATAGGGTGTAAATAGTTAAAAATGCCAAATGTTAGCATGACCATCGTTACATAAAAAAGAAATGTGAGTATGAAACTCGCTACATATTTACTCACTTGTGTTTTACGTCCTGTTTTTGAGGACATCACTAGGACATCTGTTTTCGTTAATCTCTCAGAAGTACTTCCATACAAACCTAGTAATAATGCAAAGATTAGACTTTCTCCTAAAACTACACGAAATAGTCGATTTCTTATAAAGGTAAAGAAGTTCATTGTTTCTCCTGCTGCCCCAACTTCCAATGAAGCTTGTTCTTCTGCTAACTCATGGACAACGGGGGTCAATTTTTCGTATTTTCTCTTCAATTTTTCAGCGAACGAGCCTTGAATTTGAAAAAAATCAATCATCTCTTGACCCAAAGCTTCTGTTGAATAATGTTGGAAAACATTTCCTGCTCCGGCGGTTTCCGTCAATAATCGCTGTTGTTCCTTACTAGCGGATTGAGCGGAAAGTTTTTCACGGAACTCAGATGTAATCAAATATCCTGTTGTTACTTCGGTTTCCTGAATATATTTTAAATATGACTGATCCAATCCCGCTGTGACAATGTAGATTGTATTTAACAATAAACTTGCGATAAAAAACAAGTGAATCATTGGCTGTTCAAATAGTTTACGAATTTCAAAGGGGATAATTCGCAGAAGCATCTGTAGCCACCTCATCTCGAAAAATGTACAGAAACGCATCTTCCAAACTTGGGCGTACTTCCACCCCTTCCTTTGGGACAAATGGGCTTGCAATTCTGAGCAAATGACCCCCATCGCTTTCTTTTTCACTTAATAGCAATTGCTCTGCAGTTAATTGATAAGTAGCAGGAACTTCAAAAATTTTCCCTTGTACTGACTGAGTAATTTGAGAGGGCGTTTCACAACAGTACAAGTGATGATTTTTAATCATAATGATTTGTTTTGCAATCGTCTCAACATCCGAAACAATATGTGTAGATAAGATGATAATCCTGTCTTGAGCGAGACGATGAATCAAATTTCGAAAACGAACACGTTCTTTTGGATCTAAGCCCGCTGTCGGTTCATCCAAAATCAGTAACTTCGGATTATTTAACATCGCTTGAGCAATTCCAACCCGTTGAATCATCCCCCCTGAAAAACGCTTCATTTTCTTGTTTTTCACATCAGAAAGTGCAACAAGTTCTAAAAGCACATCAATCTTTTCTTTCGCCTCTTTCTTATTCATCTTTTGTAATGCTGCAATATATAATAAAAATCTTGTAGGTGTGTAATTTCCATAATAACCAAAATCCTGTGGCAAATATCCTAATATACCACGATAATCTGCTCCCAGCTCTTTAATCGCTTGCCCATTCCATAATATTTCACCAGAAGTTGGGAATAAAAGTGTTGTAATCATTTTTAATAATGTCGTTTTTCCAGCGCCATTTGGAGACAGTAATCCGTAAACGCCATTTTCCAAAGTTAAAGAAATATCTTCCAAAACTTGATTGGACTGAAATTTCTTACTGACATGGTTAAGCACTAACATAGGTAATCGAACCTTCCTTCTCCATAAAGTAGTTGTGACGCAATAAATAGATAAATAAAAGAAGTAATCCAAAAACTACCGCTGTAACAATCGAAACCGGTACATACAACAAAAACTGAGCAATACTCTCTTGTTGCCAAACAAAAAGAACTCCCACAGTACCCCATATAATTGGCGTCACCCAATGACTGCAACGCATCGGTATTTTATATTCTAAAAGGAGTTGAATATTCGCAAATAAAAACAAGGAAGAAAACGACAGACTAAACAATCTCATCAGCGAAAGTTCTTGACTAAGCAATTGCCAAATAAGGGCATTACTCCCCACAGAAACAACCAAAGAAATTCCGCTAAACACCAACATACGTAAAATGAGTAGTTCCTTCAAAGAAACTCGGAGTGTCATTTTTAGTTCGAAGGTTCCCAACAGTCTTTCTTTCCAAATCCCAAGAAAATACAAAAGGGCATAGCAAACAGGTGATACCATAAAAACAGTAAAGTAAATTTCATTACGATGGCCATTCTCAAATAATTGATGTAAATCTGGAAAATACAGCATCCCGACCCCTATTAATAAAAGGCCAACAATAAATAAAATGTCTCCCATTCCCCAAAAAAGATAGCGGAAACCAACTTCTTGAAAATAAGAACGAAGAAATGCTCTAAACGTTACTGGTTGAAGATTGACTTCTTTTAAAATAAAAGCAATGCTATTTTCTTTTTCATCCTGTGTGAAAGGCAAATTCTTCCTTTCTCTATTCATGTTCATGAAACTCCTCTCTAATTTTTTTAATCAACCGATAGTACTGGGCTTTGATTCGCTCTTCTTTTTGAGCAAGCAACGAGGCAATATCTGGAAATGATAATTCCCCATAGACACGTAACCGGAAGATTTCCTGAATTTCTGGGCGAAAACTTGCAACATATTGATTAATCGATCTTAATAGTTCTTTCTGATACAAACTTTCATCAAAATCCTTTTCCTCTATCCACTCCTCATCTTTTAATTCTATCCAAGTCATCTTTACCTTGCGTCGTGCATCAATGACTTTATAGGTGCCAATACGGAAGAGCCACGTCCGAAAAGAAGATTTACGATCATCATAAGAACTCAACCCTTTTAAAGCAGCGATAAAAACTTCCTGTGTTAAATCAAGAGCGTCATTTCCATTCCCAACTTGACGATAAAGATAAAAATACAGGTCATCATAATAACGCTGAATCAATTCATCCGCAGCTTGATTCGATCCTTTTCTTAATATGTAACGGATTAAACGCTTATCAATTAACACTTTTCTACTCCTTTCGATTTCATTACCCTTATATTCGAAATACAACTTACAATCGTTGCACTTTTACTTTTTCATTTAGTTTTCTAGAAATAATGCTTGATATTTTTTAACTATACCAAAGTTAGATTTCTGAGAACCGAGAATAAAAGTTTATTATTCCTTAACTAATTTAGTTTCCCACTTTTCTAAATGTTATTTCCTATATAATTGAAGGTGGTTGCTGTGGCTACCTATGGCATGTATTTAGTTATGAAGAATAGAAATGCCTGAAAGAGAATCAAACTAATATTGCATTAAAAAAACAATTAAAACAGCAACATTGATTTGTTATTTTGTATAAGGGTTATGTGTTATCGTATTGGAAGAAGTGGTACATCAAATGGGGTTATATGGAGAATATTTTAAAGCAATTAAAGAAGGAAAAAAGAAGGTAGAGGTTCGCTTAAACGATGAAAAGAGAAGAAACATCAAAGTTGGCGATACCATTGAATTTATAAAGGTTCCGGAACAAGATGAAATTATAAAAGTCGAAGTAACAGAACTAAGAGAATACGATACGTTTCAATCGATGTATGAGGATATTCCCTTTGAAGATTTTGATTGCGAAGGTTAGACAATGAATGAAATGATTGAAGGCACTTTTGAAATCTACGCATCAAAACAAGAAAAAAAGTGGGGAGTGTTAGCGGTTAAGGGGGTTATTAATTGTTAAAGTTTTTGCAAATTATTTTATCAATAACAGTTATTTCACTTGCAGGATATGGATTGATTACTGAAGATTTTAAGTTTCAACCATATATGATGTTGTTTTTAGGTTTAATGATGTTGGTAATGGGATTAAGAGAATTTCAAAAGGGACAAAAAGGTTACGGCTGGCTAAGTATAGTTGTATTTATATTTATTTTATTTGTATCAATCAAAAGTTTCTTCTTGAAGTAACGGAGTGCATTAGTTGAATAAGCTAGAAGAAGACCACTCCGTGATGGGTGGTCTTCTTCTTTATGTGCGCCCAGCATGGGCGTAGTCTATAGGGTGCAAGTCCCGAACTGTGAAGGCAGAAGTAATAGTTAGCTTAACGCAAGGGTGTTCGCGGTGACGCGGAATCTGAAGGAAGCGAGCGGCAAACCTCCGGTCTGAGGAACACGAACTTCATAGAAGGCTATGTACGACTGGGTGAGTTTGCATAACAAAACGAAGCCCTTTCTGCCGAAGGTCATATGTAGTAAATGAAGCAGATAGATGGAGGGAAAGACTACGTTCTTACCTGGGGAGGTCTGGTTGGTACGCCAAGTACACTTGGTAACCTATTCAGTGATGAATAGCTGAACAATCAGAAGTCAGCAGAAGCCATAGTACCATTCTGACTCGAGAAGGATGGGAAGGGCTGAACAATTAAGAGAGAACAACATCTTGGCATTCAGTAAACTGCAAAGAACACAGATAACCGATAAGGCATGCTTGAAGGAGGAAATGGTGAATCCCATGGGGGACTTCAAGATGGTGGAGCAGAACTGACATAAGAAGAACTGTTGTTCACGGAAAGAGGCGTAACCAATGTTAATGGAACGAATCCTGTCACGCGAAAATCTGCTCTCTGCCTTAAAACGGGTGGAGCGTAATAAAGGGAGCCACGGTGTCGACGAAATGCCCGTACAAAACCTACGAAAGCATATCCTACAACACTGGGAAACCATGAAAATGGAACTTCTTCAGGGAACTTATGAACCGCAGCCTGTCCGCAGAGTCGAAATCCCGAAACCTGCAGGTGGTGTGCGTTTATTAGGTATCCCTACCGTGACAGACCGTTTTATTCAACAAGCCATTGCCCAAGTGTTAACTTTTCTATATGACCCGACTTTTTCAGACCATAGTTACGGGTTTCGACCAAATCGAAGCGCTCATGGTGCGATAAGGGAAGCAAAAGGATATATACGGGAAGGGAATCGCTGGGTAGTGGACATAGACTTGGAGAAATTCTTCGACAAGGTGAACCATGATAGGCTCATGGGTGTACTTGCGAAACGAATCGAAGATAAGCATCTGCTTAAGTTAATCCGTAAATACTTGAAATCGAGTTTTACTAATGGTATAGAACCAAAGGTTCGCATCGCCAAAGAAAGCGTGAAACGGATGAAGAACAAAATTCGAGAGATAACCTCTAGGAAGAAACCTTATTCGATGGATTATCGTATCCAGGAACTCAATCAATACCTGATAGGGTGGTGCGGTTACTTCGCATTGGCAGATACGCCAAGTGTTTTCAGGAACTTCGATTCGTGGATCAGAAGAAGACTTCGAATGTGTACGTGGAAGGATTGGAAGCTACCAAGAACCAAGGTGAGAAAACTCATAGGGTTAGGCGCCTCGAAAGGAAAGGCTTACGAATGGGGCAACTCACGTAAAAGTTACTGGAGAATATCCAAAAGCCCGATACTAGACAGAACCCTCGGAAACTCCTATTGGAGTTCCCGAGGGCTCAAAAGTCTATTAGCTCGTTATGAAACTTTACGTTATCCTCTTAATTGAACCGCCGTATACCGAACGGTACGTACGGTGGTGTGAGAGGTCGGGAGTTAATCACTCCCCCCTACTCGATTTCCCTATTTATGTTTTTTCATTTATGTGCCTATTATCATAACAGGTCAGATTGATAGTGCAACTGATTTTATTAAAGATAATAATAGGGGAACCTTTCCTTAAATAAAGTATAAACATTTAGCCATAGGGATATATATCACTCTGACAATATTCGTAGGTAGGGCTCCAACGACCATTTCTACATACAAAATACATATCACCAACACAAGTTGTGGACCCTTCTCGTTGACATGGACCTATATCATCAGGAAAAGAATTATATTGTGGCCATAGCTGTGGACTATAACCATATTGTGGCCATGTTGATGTATTATCACTCTGACAATATTGGGAGGTAGGTCTCCAACGACCATTTCTACAATAATACCTTCTATCACCAATACAAGTTGTGGACCCTTCTTGACATGGGCCCATACCTGAACCATATTGTGGCAATAGCTGTGGATTATAACCATATTGTGGCCATGTTGGTGTATTATCACTCTGACAATATTGGGAGGTAGGTCTCCAACGACCATTTCTACAATAATACCTTCTATCACCAACACAAGTTGTGGACCCTTCTTGTTGACATGGGCCTATATCATCAGGAAAAGAACCATATTGCCAAGTCATCAAAGTCACTTCCTTTTTTCTTTTTTATAAACCATATATAACCGTCAGATAACTTTGAACACTTTACTGAAAAATAGTGTTCAGTCTTATTCAGCCTTTTCAGGTAAGAAAGTGTTCATTTCTACTTGGCAGTTACACCATATTCTAAGTTATGTAATGGAAATAATTACTACTGGGCCATCTTCGTCATGATGGCATAATTGGACAGATGGCAACTCAGGGAGGCAAAAACGTCTTGAAGTCTGTATCTTTCTTGTTAGCTTATATTTTCCTATCAAAATTAAATAACTTTATTATCACTTTACAATTGTAATCAAACTTTGTTTTAAAAATGAAATATATAGAAAAACGTAGCCCTCTTATTTTTGATCAATCTTGTCAAAATAAAATGTTTTATTCTATTACAAAATCAACGTTCGTGACACTTTCTTAATCAAACTTTGTTTTAAACCAACATATGTGCCTATCATCATTACAGGTCATGTAGTATTGACCGACCTCACTTTGAGGTAAAAGCTAGTTGGAAAATGCCAAAGGGCTAAATTGACTTAGTGAAAGTGATAGTCGTACACAAACGATAGTTCAATGTGAACCATCGTTAGATAATAGGCTGGATCGATGAATAGAAAAAGTTATCCAAATGAGTATAATTATGAGTTATTTGTAAACTAAGGAGCAGGTTAGTTGAAAAAAGGGATTGTAAATATTTAAAACAAATGAATACATAATATATGTTAATATAGTTATTAATTTCATAAATATGGATAAATAGTTTAGATGAGGTTGTTTATAAAAATAGTAGAAATGTATGGAATATTAGATTTGAGGTGAAGAAAATTGAAATATACGAATGAACAGCTACAAACGATGATTGCACGCGATCCAATTGGAGACATATATCCATATAACACAAAGGATGAAGACCTAATCGAGGAATATATTCAAAATCTGTATTATACGTTCAATCGTTCAAAAATCATCAAATGTGAAACGGATCATCACGGAAGTGGCTATGCTTCCTATGTCGATTTCTTTTGTTATAAAAGAGATGGAGGTAGTGTACTGGAGGAAAAATATATTGAAGAGTATCCGTGCACAGAAATTCATTTGGAAGGTCTTGCTATCTATATAAGTCGATTAGCACCTGTAGCTATTATTGCGAAAGATGCTCGATGGAAGACAATTATAGATACTGAGAAGGAACAGGATGAATATTTTAGTGCGAAGTGCTATATTTGTCCGGATGAAGTAATCACCGAATCTCCAGATTTTATGGTAGAAGAGTTTCTAGAAATCATAATAAAATTAGGTATTGCAGGTTATAGTATTTTAGATAAAGAGTATATATCTAAACCACTCTCGTTTGAAACTAAAATACCAACCATCTTAACAATTCCAGAACTGAATGAAATCTATAAAGTGTTCGATGGTATTTTTTATTGGGAGGACTAACCTGAGGTTTGATTTTGTTAGTTATTCCTTATTCAACTCCCATGAAAGAACGATCCTCACTTTCATTTTCTGTGGTGCAGCACTGATGTTTTGCTGCATGGATGGCTAACGGGGTGCTTTATTTCAATAAGAAGTAGAGCCTTTTTCTACTTAAATTAAAGGCGCAGCATTCCTGTTTGAAGGATGTTCGAGGTCTTGAAAGAAAAGGAGCCCTCTAGTATGATGCATGAGTGTCAACGACCATTGACCCATCATCAAACAAGGAGGACTCCTTTATGCATTTTAAATGGAATAATAAAATTAATCAAGTTACTGAAAATACACTCGTTGTCGGTATGGACATTGCCAAGCGTATTCATTACGCATGCTTTGTCGATGAACGCGGGCGAGTAATAGAAAAAGCTTTTGCGGTACATCAATCGAAAGAAGGCTTCGAAAACTTGTATGTAAAGATTCTTCAAACAATGAAGGAAGCTAAGAAAACTGAAGTAATAATAGGTATTGAGCCTACAGGCCACTACTGGATGAACTTAGCCTATTTCTTAGATCAATACGGAATCCCACTGGTCATGGTGAATCCAATGCACGTAAAACGTTCGAAAGAACTCGATGATAACTTACCGACAAAGCATGATAAAAAAGATGCACTAGTCATCGCTCGCTTATTAAAAGATGGACGTTTCAGTTACCCACGTATACTGAAAGACATTGAAGCTGAGCTTCGTATTGGTTCTACTCTTCGTTCAAAATTGACAGAGGATTTGGCTAGTATCAAAAATCGAATCATTCGTTGGCTTGATCGCTATTTTCCAGAGTTTACTCAAGTCTTTCCTAATTTCGGGAAGATGGCACTTGCAACACTAGAAATGACGCCATTACCAAAAGATATTAAAGAGAAAACAGCTGAAGAGCTACTCTTTCTTTACCGACAGGTAAAGGGAATGAGAGCCCCACAGTTACCGAAAGCCAAGCTTCTCATTGCAACCGCGCAAAACTCTATCGGACTGACAGAAGGAACACAGATGGCCCAACATGAAATCGCCACGCTCTTACGTCAGTATCGGTTATTAGAAACCGAAATTGAAACTGTAAATGATCAATTAGCAGAAATGGCACAAACAACAATCGAATATGAAATACTGGCTTCAGTTCCTGGTTTAGGAGACGCGACAATCGTTGATTTACTATCAGAAGTAGGAAGCTTCTCACTTTATGAAAATCCACGCCAACTTATAAAACTAGCGGGATTAATATTACGTGAAAGCTCGTCTGGTCAACATAAGGGAAAAAACATATCTCTAAACGAGGACGAAAGAAGCTTAGAAGCACTCTATTTAAGGTGATAGTCCCGCTTATTCGTCATAACGAAGCGTTTAAAAAGCTTCATGAATATTACACAACAAGACAACAAAATCCCTTAAGGGGAAAGCAGTCAATGGTGATACTCTGTGGTAAATTACTGAAGGTATTACATGGCATATGCAAAAAGAAAGTCTTTTTTAATGAGCAACATATGATGAATGACCTCTACTGTCTCGCAGAGGCAGCGTCATGAGTAAAATCATTTAAAGAAACAGCTATTTTAATTCCAAGGGAAAGTATCAAGCAATTAATGATACCATTCGACTGTATCAGTTGAAAAATATGACACGTTATTTATGTTATTTGGCAAATGTAAGCCCCAGTGGTTATTATAAATGGCTCCAAAATAGTGAGAAACAAGCGATACGTGAAGAAGCAGATTTTCAGGACTACGTCCTATTAAAAACGATTTATGATGCGTCAAAAGGAAAAGTGGGTTATCGAGGACTTTACATGGCACTAGAAGAACTACTAGAAATCCCGATGAATCATAAAAAAATCCTACGATTAATGCGTAAATTCAATCTATATTCGAAAGTAAGACGTGCAAAACCTTATCGAAATCTTGCCAAAGCTACAAAAATCCATCGTCAAGTACCTAATCATCTAAATCGTAATTTTCATCAAACAGAGCCAGGCAAAGTGTTTTTAACAGATATTACGTATTTACAATACCGTGGCGGACAAACAGCGTATCTATCGTGTATAAAGGATGTTGCAACACGAGAAATCGTTGCATATGAAGTATCGACAAGTTTACGCATGGAGTTTGTTTATCGTACGCTAAAGAAATTAGAAGAGCATATCAATGACAATTTACACCCAGAAGCGATGATTCATTCAGATCAAGGTTTCTATTATATACACCCAGCATTTCAAAAATGCGTCAAAGAAATGGGATTACTTCAGTCAATGTCTCGCCGTGGAAACTGCCTAGATAATTCGCCAATGGAGTCATTCTTTGGGCATTTTAAAGATGAAATAGACTATAAAGAAGCTGAAAGCTTAGCAGAATAAAATATATGGTAGATGATTATATGGAGCACTACAACAATACAAGAAAGCAATGGACATTAAAAAAAATGACTCCGGCAGCATACCGAAGTCATCTAATCGCTGTTTAATGTAGAGAATGGTCTTTTATTAAACTGTCTACTTTATAGGGTTCAGTTCAACCACTCGGATAGGTGGTCTTCTTTATTTTCTTATTATATTTGTATGGATGAAATGGAAGTCGTTCAAGTTATTCCATTTAACCGTAACGCTTGACATTGTGGCGATGGACAAGGTGTTGGCAATCGTCAATCAATAAGGATTAATTTGTTACAGCAAAAGTGATGAAACTAAATATACTTTAGCTGAAGAAAATACGGTTCAGTATATCACAGAATTACTAAATAAATTTGGGTGGAGAATTGAACGGGTAAAGCAATATTTCGATTTTGTTTGTTATTTAGAGGAGAAACAAATTTAATTCTCCCAGTTTTCAATAGTTCCAAACCCAGTGGTTTTAACATCGATTTCGATGTTTACCTCTAATTCCGGAAATAGTTCTGTCCATTGCTTTTTTAATTTATTCCATTCTGCTGGATCAGCTCGGTGTAAGACTTCGCTATATTCTAATACATCTGTTTGATATTCCTTTTGAATTAAATTCAATACTTCGTTTAATTTAAATTCAATTAAGTTTGCTGTTTTATTATTTATCATTTGAAGAGTTTTTCCATCTGTTAAGTTAACTTCACAATTAACTTCACCAACCTTTTGTTCAACATCAATATGAACAGTTATTGTTGGTTTACCTTCCTCTATTTTTCCATTAGTTTTTGTTAAAACATTTGATATCACAGTAGTAAGATCTCCTTTCTTTGGACAAGATACAATTTCTACAGTGTTATCGATATTATTTTTTAAATAATTCAAACTTTTACTTTCTTTTTTTGCTAAAAAACCAATTAGTTTATACTCTTTAATTAAAGCCAATCCGGTATATTGTAAAACTGCGGGTGTTTCAATCATCTCAACATTTTTTTTGTCTTTACCTAATTTTGTATCTCCTTTTATTTCTATAACTGACAAAACAGAGCTTTTTGCATCACTTTTTAACGAACTCATTAAATCGTTAAAATTTACAGATAGTGTTGAACCTAAATCTTTTTCGGAAACATTTAAAGAATTTTTCAATTTATTTGCAGGTATTTTTTCTATAGGAGTAAGTATAGTTAAAATATCTTTAGCGTATGCATTTCGACTAATAATAATGTTAAAGTCATCTCTGACCTCATTATTTCTAGCTAATAAATCTAATATATTTTTTATTCCTTCATTAGCTAGTTCTTCACCAATAACAACTATTTGTAAATGCGCAAAATAGGCTTTTCTGGGGGTTACAGTCGATAAATTTTTTACTGCATCTAATATAGATTCTCCTTTTGATATAAAGGTAACAACAGGTAATCGGCCTGTTGAAGATGCTAGTTTGTTGGTTGTTTCACTAGGGTTTGCGATTTGAACAGAAATTTGATACTCGTCATCTATTTTATCAACACCAAAAGCCAAAACAATAGCAATTTCATTTAATTCCCTTTTACTCCAACAGCCACTTAAAAGTAAGAGGAATAGAATTAATAAAATCAGTGTTACAGACTTCTTTATCTAAATCACCTCAGTTAAATGATTGGGATTTTTAAGTCATTTTAAATAAAAGTATTAACAAATTAAAAAGGCATTAATCATAATAGTAAATAAGCATGCCATTCTATAGTGTCATATTCCTAAGAAATTTTTTCTTTGTATCGAATTCTACTTGTGTCAATACCCATTATCATGACAGTTCCTTTACGAGAGTGATTGCCAATCATCCCTAAATGCTCGAGCATGTTTATGATAGATGGGTACCAATCTTGAAGTCCGACGCACTACTAGTGAACTAATAGATAATATGTGTAATGTGTAACCCTTTTGCAAATGGAAATTCCACTGATTCCACTCAGTCTATTGGAGTATTTTGTTTTAGTAATTGAATATACATTTTAAAAGAGAATGTGAAAAAATGTATGGTAATTATTACGATGCATATGGATAAGTTTCACGAGTCATACTAATAGCGAATATATGGGTTTTGGCACTGATAGAAGCAATACATTGATGAACAACCAAGTTGGAAGCCATGCGCAAGTGAAGAAATTTTTATCTTAGTAAAAATCTTCAAGGTATTTTTCTAACTCTTCAATTGAAATAATAGAGAATTTTTTATCTTTATAACTTATAAATCCTTCATTTATGCACTGAGCTATTGATCGATTTAAACTTCTAATTGGTGCATGAACTTCACTCGATAAAATTTGCTTTGTAATACAATCTAAGTCACCAATTTTATAATGATTGTGCATACTTAATAATAGACGATCCTTTACTGTTAGAAGTGATAACTGCACCGAGGTATCTGAACTTAGTATTAATTTTGAGGCAAGTTGTTTAATTAAGTAAAAATTAAAATTAAAATCGACTTTCATCCATTCGTAAACCTGTGTTTTATGAATAACTATCGTTTCACAATTGTGTTTTGCAATAACACTGAGTGTTTTGATTTTTTTATTAAATATTTCTATCTCACCAAAACAACTATATGAATCGTAAATATATAAGGAAACCACCGTTCCTTCATAACTTTGTCTATACACTTCTGCTGTACCTGTAACTAGAATATACAGGTAATTATTTTGTTCTTGTGGAGGAATAATAAGGCTACCTTTCTGATGTCGTCTATAGATAAATTCTTTTTTTATATGCGCTGGTGCATCATTCAAAATATCTTTAAGATGCATATATTCACCTTCTTTTTGCTTTTGGTCATTTGACCTATTTTCAGTATAAATGGAATTGTATAATTGGCCAAATCAGAATTGGAGGTCTTGTTATGAGAAAAATAATTATTGATACAGATACAGGAAGTGATGATGCAGTTGCGTTAATGATGGCACTAAAATCAACGGAGGTAGATATTCTGGCTATTACGACTGTTTGTGGGAACGTACCTCTGGAACTTGCAACTAAAAATGCTTTAATGACTGTAGAAGTAACAAATGCGCAAAAGCCACCTATCTATGTAGGAGCAGCTAAACCACTAATGAGAGATCTTGTAACAGCAGTTAATGTACATGGTGAAGATGGTATGGGAGATGATAATTTAATTCATCCAACCATTAATCCTGAATCTGGACATGCAGTTGACATGATCTTAGACTTGGTAGAAACAAATCCAGAAGAAATAGAACTTGTTACTATAGGCCCTGTTACAAATATAGCACTTGCAATATTAAAGGCGCCAAAAACCATGAAGAAAGTTAAACGTATTTATTCGATGGGTACTGCTGGATTTGGCCCTGGAAACACTACACCTGTAGCTGAATTTAATGTATATGTAGATGCAGAAGCATATAGCATTATGATGAAATCGGGAATTCCTATTAGTATTATCGGCTTTGACGTTTGCTTGGGTGATGCAGCTTGGAATAGAGAAGATATGGAATGTTTAATGGCGAGCGAGAAGGAAGAAGCAGTGTTTGCCGTTCAATGCAACAATTCTCTTCTGGAATACAACCTACAAGCAAGTGGCGGGTACTTTGTTGATTTGCCTGATGCAGTGGCAATGGGTGTTGTATTATGGGATGATATCGTTCTTGAAGACAAATTATGTTACTGTTATGTGTGTACCACAGAAGAAGCGACTTATGGCCAAGTTATCATAAATGATGGAAGTAAATTAGCTATCTCAGATGGTTTTGGTAGCAATCCTCCTAATGCAACTGTCTGTAAGACCATTGACAATCAGTTATTCAAGAAACGATTATTAGAATTATTGATAAGTTAACATTATGGAGTATTTCGAGAAAATTTTAAATTTCAGATCGTTAAATATTGATAAGTTTATAGAGTTCTTCGCTATGTTACAGGAGGAGAAATCTTATCTTCGATCAGTTATGCTAAATTTTAAGATGGAAAAGAATCATCTTCGTCAACTCCCCTGTAAGAACGTAATCATCTTTCATTTTCTGTTCATATTCTTTTACACAAGTATTGATGGAAAAAGAGAGGATGCTGTTATATTACGAGAGGGTAATTGTAATTGAACAAGAGAAATTAAAAAGCTAATTTTCTGAACATTGCACTGAACCCCGAATAGTGGACACTTTAAAAAGTGACCCTATTCGGAGTTTTTTGTTCATATCACAAAAAAATCTCGTTATACTAAAATATACGAAATTAAGAACGGGAGAAATTAGCATGAGTAAAATCATTTTTAACGAACATCAGATACGACAAATAGAAGCGAATCGATTTGTAGCATCTGTATCAGATCGTTCTATTCAATATACAGCGGAATTTAAAATCTTTGCGGTCAAAGAAAATCTAGCCGGTAAGGGACCTGTACAAATCTTTAAAGAAAACGGATTTGATTTAGAAGTGATTGGTGTGGAAAAAGCTAGATCATCGATTAAACGATGGAGAGCATCTTTTAAAACTCATGGAGAACAAGCATTTTCAGAGGAAAGACGCGGAAAAGGAGGTTCTGGTCGACAAAAAAAAGATAACCTATCTGCTGAAAAGAAATTAGAAAAAGCAGAGGCACGTATTCGTTTACTTGAAGCTGAATTAACACTGTTAAAAAAGCTACGAGATGGAAAGGCAGGCAAAGAAACGGCTATTTTAATTCCAAGGGAAAAGTATCAAGCAATTAATGATACCATTCGACTGTATCAGTTAAAAAATATGACACGTTATTTATGTTATTTGGCAAATGTAAGCCCCAGTTCACCAGCAATGATTACAGAGGCAGAAGCATTTTTAACACAACCTGTTAAAGACGGTGTGATTCAGCAAGTTCATTTAAATGATTTGAAGAATCGTACAATGACTACGGACCGTTTAATAGGATTGTATATTACGATTCAACAACGAAAAAGTAAAAAATAGAATTGAACAGGAAAGAGTAAATAAAGATTTTTTATTAATTGGATATTATTAGTTAAAAATGTATATTATCCAAGTAGTTGTGTTTATATTTCTTTTTATACCATTTGTTGGATGTTGCCTATATACTTGTATTGATATAATAATTCAGGTGCAACTTTTCCTTTCTGCACAAAGGGTTAAGATGCACCATTCCTCAACCATACACCAAAGCCCAGGTACTCAATTAATTTTGAACTGCACCCCAATTGTTAGACACTAAATAAAGTGTCTAATTTTTAGGTTCACATCATTGATGGGGGGCTTTCCTAATTATATATTCGTTTTGTTATTTGTGCCTATTATATAAACAGGTCATTGTAGTATCGCCCTTATTTTTCACATCAAAATTAAACACTTTTTTCACCCATAGTTTTTGAAATAAAGTTGAACTGATTAAATTCGCACCGTTTTGAAAATAGTTTAACGTTCATATAGATAACGCCATTCGTCATATCGTTAACTTGACTGCCGTTATTCATCCCAATTCTGAGAGAGGAGATTCGGGATGGTTCCCCGAAGCTTCTACATGACGCAAGACATATACTTGTTTCTTTTTTATAATCGGCTTGGAATACCCACTTCGTGAAATGCATTCTTTACGGCATCTACAGCTTGTTGAGGTAACTTACCTTGACTTGTAAGCATATCCGCCGCGTGCACGATAGCTTCGAATGCTTCTTCAAATGTGGCGTTCGGGTGAATAATCTGCTTGTTTTGAAAAGCAGTATACCACAGGAATGCCGCCTGATCCGTTCCAATTTCTAACGATACAAGGACAAATGCCTTGTTGGGTATACCGCTATAAAGATGGACGCCGCCATTATCATTACTGAGAGGCAGCTCTTTGTATTCACCAAAGTTCGCAGGTTGATGATCGAATTGAGAGGCTGTTCCCGGATTTTTCATCGACCGTAATGCCTTGCCTGGAAATTCCGGTCCGACAATTTCATCCCCGATTAGCCAATCTGCCGTTTTAGCCGTTTGTCCCTTCACGTGCTGCTTCACGGCACTCCCTAATACATCCGAGAAGTGCTCGTTCAAAGCTCCGGATTGATGCTCATAAACGAGCTCGTTAATAAACTCCGTCATTCCGTGAGCCATTTAGTGGGCAATTACATCGATACTTCGAGTGAAATTGATAAACAATTTGCCATCGCCATCACCAAAGGCCATCTGGTTCAATCTAGGCACCCACATGGCGTTGTTCATCTTGGTACCATAGTGGACATTGAATATCAAATCCATACCTTCATTATTTATTGAGTTTCGACCAAGCTTATTTATTAAAATAATCTAGTGTTTGTCCGCTAAGATCGTAAGCGAAATTCACGTTTTCATCACTAGTAGGAGGATTTCCCTCCTTACGAACCAGTTTTTTCTTAAAATCTTCCGTATTTTCACTGTCATAAATCTTCCGCTTGGCCTGAGTTGGCGTTACAGAGGGGGATATTTCAACATCATCGCTATTTTCAGCATCATCACTATTTTTCTCCTTCGATTTTTTTTGTTCAATGGTGTCCATTTGTACAAGCGTTTTCTTTGCTTCTTCATTTCCCTCTTTCGCCAGTTTTTCAAGCAAATCTTTTGGTATAAATCCATCTTTACTCATGTGGTATTCCTCCAATTGTTTTTTAGTGTGTTGCGTTAACCAAATCTAGGTTGATGCTAAATACATTCCTTTTTACAAACCACATAATGTAAAGGGAAATTATATAGATTCTTTTTGAGTTATACCAATTCCATAAATAGGAACATCGTCAGCTTTGCCGTTTGATAATCAGTGTATTAAGCATGATTCCTTCTTAATAATGTATAGGAATATTAATATATTTGTGAAATAGAAAGGAGGCTTTATAAAATCCAATCGTTAACTACTGCTCCATGTAGGGAAAAACCAAAGTTCATTGGATGGGTGACACTTGAAACGTATTCTGCTTGGGTTTCAAAGGAAACTTTATTTATGTAAAAAAATGTACTTAACCAAACGGGGGGCTTTAGTTGAATAAGCTTTAAGAAGACCACCCCGTGATGGGTGGTCTTCTGCATTCGCTATCCGATTACTCCGGGCACCACTGCATAGAACAGAATGTAGTTGGCATCGTCTCCGTTGAATGTCTGAGAGTGGACTCCTTGATTTAATTCCGACTCACTTATAACGATGGTGCCGAGGTGGTCGTCCTCATCAATATCGTCCTCATCGAAGAGAGACACTGTTGCCTCTCCAGCGAATTGCATAATTATGTTCAGGTCCAATGTCTGTCCAGTTTCGATGTCGGCAGTGTCCCCGCCTTGTGGAAACATATGTCTGCCGTTGAAATGCATGTAGATCTCATCTCTACCATTATCTTCAGTTTCTAGGCATTGAAGCCTTAAAAATCTCACATCGCTGGGCATCTTGTTTCCTCCTTTAACCTTCTTGTTGGTGCACTTCTCTCAACTAAATCAAGTCAAGAAAATTCTGGCTTAATAATACATCTGGATCGATCCAAAACTTAATTTACCCTAACTAAAATTTTTTATGTAAAAACTAATCCTAATTTTTAAAACAGAAAAAAATGTTGATTTGAAATAAAGTTAAATCGTTTTGAAAAAAGTTAACAACTTAACGTATTTTCAATAATTTCAACGCAATTTGGAGCGAACATTATTGCAAAGCTACAGCTTTAGTGGAATAAGGAGGTTTAAAATAATCTATCTTTTTTATAAAAAACAGTTCTTAAAAATAAAAGAAAGCTTGCGTTTTGATCGTTGGAACAGGAAGGTGTTTTTAAGTAAGAATTACTTCTTATTCTACTAACGGGGTGCTTTAGTTGAATAAGCTAGGAAGACCACTCCAGTGATGGGTGGTCTTCAGCTTTATTGCCTAATTTATGTTTTTTCATTTATGTGCCTATTATCATTACAAGTCAGGTTGATAGTGCAACTGATTTTATTAGAGATAATAATAGGGAATTAAATCCAAATAAAATGAATTTGAAGTATTATTAAACTCCCATGAAAGAACGTAATAATCTTTCATTTTCTGTGGTGTAGTGTTGATTGTACGCGACATGGATGGCTAACGGAGCAGTTTAGTTGAATAAGGAGGTAATACTTTTGCTATTTTGAACATTTCTTAATATGGGAGGATATTTAAAAGATGAAAGTTATTGTGATTAAAGAGGCAGGTAAGTTAAACAGTGTTGTTTAACTTATGTTCAACTATCGGCCAGATTGATGAACAAAGTTTAATGTACCAGGGGGATTAATAATCCGTTTAATCAATCCTTTTTCAAAACGGATTAAATTAATTTAACCTAAAATGTGGATTTACGAGGTGTTATTGATCAAACTTTATTTTAAACCAATATTAATATCTATCGAAGTCTTTTATAATCGAGGGAGTGGTTTATACTGAAACCTTTAACAGAATCAAAAAGTACTTCAAGAAATCTAAAAGAAATTTTAAAATCCCATCCATTAACTTCATTCTTTGTTATGGCATATTTATTTTCGTGGATTGTATTAACTCCATTTATCTTATCTCAATGGAATATCATCCCTAAAACTAAAATTTTTGATGTTTTCTTTGCACTTAATGCTTTCGTTGGTCCTATGTTAGCTGCATATATTATGATTAGGACTCTCGAAGGAAAAGGAGAATGGAAAGTTTTTATAAAAGGAATATGGAAACTTAAAGTAGGTTTAAAATGGTACTTATTTGCTCTTATTGTCATTCCTACTGTGATATATTTGGGATTTGTAATTTTAAATGGAGGGATTCCAACTTTTAAAGGGTTTACAACGCAATTTTACGCAACATACCCTATTTATCTTGTTGTAGTCTTCTTCTTTGGTGGTCCATTTCCAGAAGAAATCGGTTGGCGTGGTTTTGCTTTACCTCGAATGCAATCTAAGTTTGGGTCATTAAAGGCAACGCTATTGCTCGGAATTCTTTGGGCGCTTTGGCATTTACCTCATTTTTTAACCGCAGCACAAAGAGGTGGTCCAGGTTCAAACATTTCTCTTCTTTATTATAATTTTCCTATTTTCATTGTGCTATGCCTAGCTGTTTCCATCATTTTAACTTGGGTGTTCAACTCCAAACAAGGAAATTTGTTTATTGTTATGTTGGTTCACGCTAGTTTGAATACTGTTGGTTTAATACAACCTTATCTTACTAACCCTTCTTTGAAAGAATCTGATTTATCTGTTGGCATAGGATTAGGTCTTTTCGCTTTGATAATTCTGATTTTTACAAAGGGTAAATTGGGATATAAGCAATCTTCTTCCTAGGTGGGATTATGTAACTAAGGGAATATTAAACAAACGGGCGTAATTGTTGAATAAACTTCAGTTTTCTTCTTCAACTCCCATGAAAGAACGTAATAATCTTTCATTTTCTGTGGTGTAGTGGTGATTGTACGCGACATGGATGGCTAACGGGGTGCTTTACTTCAATAAGGAGTAGAGCCCTTTTCTACTTGAACTAAAGGCGCAGAATAGTTTTGGGAATATGTGGTAACTTGGTTAAGGGGGTTATTAATTGTTAAAGTTTTTGCAAATTATTTTATCAATAACAGTTATTTCACTTGCAGGATATGGATTGATTACTGAAGATTTTAAGTTTCAACCATATATGATGTTGTTTTTAGGTTTAATGATGTTGGTAATGGGATTAAGAGAATTTCAAAAGGGACAAAAAGGTTACGGCTGGCTAAGTATAGTTGTATTTATATTTATTTTATTTGTATCAATCAAAAGTTTCTTATTGAAGTAACGGAGTGCATTAGTTGAATAAGCTAGAAGAAGACCACTCCGTGATGGGTGGTCTTCTTCTTTATGTGCGCCCAGCATGGGCGTAGTCTATAGGGTGCAAGTCCCGAACTGTGAAGGCAGAAGTAATAGTTAGCTTAACGCAAGGGTGTTCGCGGTGACGCGGAATCTGAAGGAAGCGAGCGGCAAACCTCCGGTCTGAGGAACACGAACTTCATAGAAGGCTATGTACGACTGGGTGAGTTTGCATAACAAAACGAAGCCCTTTCTGCCGAAGGTGATATGTAGTAAATGAAGCAGATAGATGGAGGGAAAGACTACGTTCTTACCTGGGGAGGTCTGGTTGGTACGCCAAGTACACTTGGTAACCTATTCAGTGATGAATAGCTGAACAATCAGAAGTCAGCAGAAGCCGTAGTACCATTCTGACTCGAGAAGGATGGGAAGGGCTGAACAATTAAGAGAGAACAACATCTTGGCATTCAGTAAACTGCAAAGAACACAGATAACCGATAAGGCATGCTTGAAGGAGGAAATGGTGAATCCCATGGGGGACTTCAAGATGGTGGAGCAGAACTGACATAAGAAGAACTGTTGTTCACGGAAAGAGGCGTAACCAATGTTAATGGAACGAATCCTGTCACGCGAAAATCTGCTCTCTGCCTTAAAACGGGTGGAGCGTAATAAAGGGAGCCACGGTATCGACGAAATGCCCGTACAAAACCTACGTAAGCATATCCTACAACACTGGGAAACCATGAAAATGGAACTTCTTCAGGGAACTTATGAACCGCAGCCTGTCCGCAGAGTCGAAATCCCGAAACCTGCAGGTGGTGTGCGTTTATTAGGTATCCCTACCGTGACAGACCGTTTTATTCAACAAGCCATTGCCCAAGTGTTAACTTTTCTATATGACCCGACTTTTTCAGACCATAGTTACGGGTTTTGACCAAATTGAAGCGCTCATGGAGCGATAAGGGAAGCAAAAGGATATATACGGGAAGGGAATCGCTGGGTAGTGGACATAGACTTGGAGAAATTCTTCGACAAGGTGAACCATGATAGGCTCATGGGTGTACTTGCGAAACGAATCGAAGATAAGCATCTGCTTAAGTTAATCCGTAAATACTTGAAATCGGGCATCATGATAAATGGTATCGTGACAACTAGTGAAGAAGGTACTCCGCAAGGAGGTCCCCTAAGTCCACTGCTTTCCAACATCGTACTTGATGAACTGGACAAGGAATTGGAGGAAAGAGGTCATAAATTTGTAAGATACGCCGATGACTGCAATATCTATGTGAAAACAAAGAAATCAGGCAATCGGGTCATGAACTCTGTTACTTGGTTTATTGAAGGGAAACTTAAGTTGAAAGTTAACCTGAATAAGTCAGCAGTAGACCGTCCTTGAAAAAGGAAGTTTCTTGGATTCAGTTTCACTAATGGTATAGAACCAAAGGTTCGCATCGCCAAAGAAAGCGTGAAACGGATGAAGAACAAAATTCGAGAGATAACCTCTAGGAAGAAACCTTATTCGATGGATTATCGTATCCAGGAACTCAATCAATACCTGATAGGGTGGAGCGGTTACTTCGCATTGGCAGATACGCCAAGTGTTTTCAGGAACTTCGATTCGTGGATCAGAAGAAGACTTCGAATGTGTACGTGGAAGGATTGGAAGCTACCAAGAACCAAGGTGAGAAAACTCATAGGGTTAGGCGCCTCGAAAGGAAAGGCTTACGAATGGGGCAACTCACGTAAAAGTTACTGGAGAATATCTAAAAGCCCGATACTAGACAGAACCCTCGGAAACTCCTATTGGAGTTCCCGAGGGCTCAAAAGTCTATTAGCTCGTTATGAAACTTTGCGTTATCCTCTTAATGGAACCGCCGTATACCGAACGGTACGTACGGTGGTGTGAGAGGTCGGGAGTTAATCACTCCCTCCTACTCGATTTCCTTATTTATGTTTTTTCATTTATGTGCCTATTATCATAACAGGTCAGGTTGATAGTGCGACTGATTTTATTAAAGATAAGTATAGGGGATTAAATCCAAATAAAATGAATTTGAGGTATTATTAAACTAACGGCGCAGGATAGTAGAATAGACAGTCAGTTTCAATTGATTAAAAAAAAGCGTGTTTTGATCAAATTTTTTTCAAAACACTTAGTTGAAGAAAATAATTTTAAACACCATTTATCCTGCACTAAGGTACATGGGTGATAATTTAAATGGGATGAATATTAGTTGAGATATCATATCCATCAACTCGCTGAAAGTGTAGTATCAATAAAGAAACAATAAGATATTACGAAAAGATAGTTTGCTTTTTAAACTGTCCCGTACAACTGCTGGTTATAGGATATATACAGATGAAACTGTTATAGAGTACAGTTTATTAAACAAATGCAAGGCCTAGGATTTTCTTTAGTAAAAATTGATGAATTACTTGGAGTAGGTGATAAAATAATGAACGATGTAAGAACGTGTATGACTTTGTAATCCAAAAAATCGTTGAGATACAAAAGAAAATTAGAGATTTAAAAAGAATCGAACATATGCTTATTAATTTGAAAGAATGCTGTCCTGACGAAAAATCTTTACATAAATGCCTATCATCGAAAATTTAATGTATGAAGAAAAGATAGTAGAAGGATATTTATAGAAATAATAAATAATAAAGGCGTGAGAACGATGAAAGATTGTTGTAGTAGTAATCTTAAAGAAACAAAAATTGAACATAGTGGTAATTGTCCATTATGTAAAACTAAGGCAAAAAATGTAAAGTTGATTACACTAAAATCATTACTCAAACCATCAGCATTAGAAACATTAAATGCGGAATCAACTCACTATTTTTGTTCAACTAAAGATTGTGATGTAGTCTATTTTGATACAATTAATAAAAAGTATCTTATATCTGACATAAAGGTATCTGTTCATCAAAAAGATGACTCAACAACTATCCCGATCTGCTACTGCTTTGATTGGACAAAAGAGAAAATTGGGAAATATGTAAAACAAGAACTTGTCCCTAAACCTATTGAACAAATTCGAGAAAATATAAAAGAAAATAGATGTGGATGTGAAGTAAATAATCCACAAGGAAGTTGCTGTTTGGGCAATGTTACGAAGTATATAAAAAGCCTTTCATAACAAAAATTTGCAACATACTGATTCAACTAACGATGCAGTTTAGTTGAATCAGAATAGTTGTAGTATGCATGAAGTAAATAATTTCTGTAACACCAATACTATAAATGCAAATAATCTATATTTGTCATAGAAATAATTAGTGATCTTCTTTTTTGTATTGAATTTTAGTTTAAAATAGTATAATATTTACAAAATTACATATAAAAAGCTATGAAAAGAAGAGTAAACATACGTACTATCTATAGAGACCTCTGGCAGCTGAAAAAGAGGGATAGGAAATGTGTTGAAACAAGGCTTGGAGCTGTGCTTTGGATTTGTTTGTTGGAACAATGATGATGCAACGTATTCTCACGTTAAAGAGATAGAGTATCGCAGGTGATGTATTCACAAAGCCGTACTCGATAAGGCTTCTGCAGCAATGTAGAAATGAACTGGGGTGGCACCGCGATATGACTCGCCCCCAAGATAAATATCTTGGGGGTGAGTTTTTTTATTTTGTTTTACAAAAGAATAAAATAGGGAGTGGTGATTATGTCCAGATGGAAGTATCCTTTAATACTATTAGGGGGAATAGGCATTTCAAATGTGGGTGCATGGGTTTACCTAATCGCACTAAATTTAATTATATTGAATGAAACAGGTTCCCCACTTGCAATTGCTTTATTATATATACTAGGTCCAATTGCAACTATATGTTCGAATGCTTGGGCAGGTAGTTTAATTGATCGGGTAAATACACGGCGACTTATGATGGGAATAGACGTTTTCCGAGCAATATGTATTGCGTTAATTCCATTTTTACCTTCACTTATTTATGTTTATGTACTAGCGTTTATCATTAATATGGGAAGTGCTATTTTTCAACCTACATCGATGGTTTATATGACTAAACTAATACCTGAAAAAGATCGGCAACGCTTTAATGCACTACGTAGTTTTATCAACTCTTGTGGTTCACTAATAGGTCCTGCCATTGCTGGGTTTTTATTTTGGATGGGTACTCCTTATACCGCCATCCATGTGAATGCAGTGGCTTTATTTTTTTCGGCACTTATTATAATGATGCTACCAAATGTTGATTCAAGACTCGAAGAGACAGAGGGGCAAAGATTTACCTGGGATTTGATAAAAAATGACTTTCGGATTGTTTTTAATTTCAGTAAGGACTATACCTATGTCACAAAGATTTATTTATTATTTAGTGGTACTACTATATTCATGACTGCAATAGATTCTCTCGAGGCAGCATTTGCTAAAGGAGTACTTTCAATATCAGACACCAATTATGGGTTTTTATTAAGTGTCTTTGGAGCTGGAATAATAATAGGATCAATTATTAATTCAGTATTTTCAAAACAACTTGCAGTTAATCTTTTAATAGGTATTGGTACCATTTTTACCTCATTAGGTTATATAGTCCTTTATAGTTCGAGTGGCTTTTTTAGTGCAGTGCCTGGTGTATTTTTAATAGGGTTTGCTGTAACGTTTGCAAATACAGGGTATTTGACTTTCTACCAAAATCATGTTCCTGTGAGGATGATGGGAAGATTCGGAAGCATCTTTAGTGTCATTGAAGCAGGTTTCATTGTTGCTTTAACGATTTTAATAGGTTTAGCTGCTGAATTAATTTCGATTCGTCCTGTAGGGTTAATAGGTTCATTTGCCTTCTTCTTATTAGGGTTATTGGCATTGAATGCTGTATCAGGAGCAAAACGGCAGGAATATTTTAAAAAAGGTGCTCCTTCTTTAAACAGTTAATTCGTAAAAGGCTTGACCGATAAAGTAGTCGGCAAGCCTTTTGCTGCACCAGATTTATAGTTGTTGAACTAACCAGCTAATTGTTGGTGAAGAACTGTACTTAAACTAACGGAGCGGGTTGGTTGAATAAATGAAACTTGCTATTAATGTATAGTTAGTATAGATATGTCAAATGGGGGAAACGAACATCATGAAACAAGTGCTACTTTTAATATATGGTTGTAACTTAGACCATTCCAATATTAGCTTTTTAGAGAAGGATCGATTGAGTCGATTTGAGGTAGAATGGGATTACGTTCCTTGTAAGTTAAATGAAAAACGGGATATATTATTTCAATATGATGTTTATGATGTGAACTTGGAAAAGAATCGAAAGTGTTCATGTAGGTGGTTTAGTAAATATTTAATTAGTGAACGTCAATTAGACGCTTTTGAATACTCACTTTCTAAATTAAATATGGGCAAGTATATCCGTTGTAATCCAAATATTAGGGGGCACATTGAGGTAATTGTAAATGATTTAGAATATTCTGCAGGTATACTAGGAACTGAAGATAATAAAATGTTAATTTTTTTAATAGATGAAGAATCAGAAAATAATGAAATGATTCGCTCTAAATTACATTTAGTTCCAATGGAAATGCAGTTTTTAACTATTGATAATGGATTTAGTTACGAAGAAGAAAAGTTGAAAGTGAAAGAATGGATAGAGGGAATTTTACGTGCGATTGTTTTATAAAAACAGTCGCTTATTATGCTAACGGAGACTTTACTTGAAAATCATTGAGCTGTTTAGACAGTTCAATGATTTTCTTCAACTAACGGCGCAGAATAGTTAAAGAAGATGTGCTATAATTTGGTGTTGGTTTGAAATAAAGATGTATTGTTTATAAGAAAGTCGTACCGTTTTGAACAAAGTTTAACCGTTTACAATAAAACGAACAGGAATTATCAGTTTAGTTAAAGAATATAATCTTGTTTTGTCAATTATCTCGAAATAAATGGTATATTATTGGAAACGTTACAAACATAAATGGGGAAAATTAATTAATCTATCGTTGATGTTTTTTCACAAGGGAAGTATACAGGAAATCAACTTGCTGTTTTTATAAATGCTGAAAAAATTCAAGAGGATGAAATGCAACAAATAGCCAAGGAAATTAATTTTTCCGAGTCTACTTTTATCTTATCAAATACAAAAAAAGATAATGGTTATGACGTTCGTATTTTTACACCTAATGAAGAGATTCCTTTTGCTGGACATCCGACTTTAGGAACTGCATATGTCATTCAAAATGAAATATTAGAGAGACCCTGTGAGAGAATCATTTTAAATTATAAAGCTGGACAGATTCCTGTTTTGTTCGATAATCAAGAAGAAATTCTATGGATGAAACAAAATGAACCAACTTTTGGTCAGGTTTTAGATACAAATAAGGTTTCCGATGTTTTAAATATAAATAAAGAATACATAGATACTAGATTTCCTATCCAAGAAGTTTCAACTGGACTTCCAGTAATTGTGGTACCTTTAAAATCTTTAGAAGCAGTAAAAAAAGTAAGCATAGACAGAGAAAAATACTTTGAGTTAATTGAACATACTGATGCAAAAGCAATTATGGTTTTTTCTCCTGAAGCATATAGTTCTGAAAATGATTTAAATGTTCGAGACTTTGCAGAGTATTATGGTATTCCCGAAGACGCAGCTACTGGAAGTTCTAATGGATGTTTAGCATCTTACTTAGTTAAATACAGATATTTCGAAACAAAGGAAATAAATATTCGTGTAGAACAGGGAAATGAAATTAACAGACCTTCTTTATTATTTTTAAAGGCAAGTGATGATAACAGGAGAATCAACGTTTATGTTGGAGGCAAAGTAGAAAAAATTGCCCAGGGCGAATGGTTTTTATAATAATCTTCTTTCTTCAACTCCCATGAAAGAACGTAATAATCTTTCATTTTCTGTGGTGTAGTGTTGATAGTACGCGACATGGATGGCTAACGGGTTAGTTGAAGCGTGTTGTTTAACTTGTGTTCAACAAGCGGGCCAATTAATAAAGTAATGCATTGTGAACATAGGAGCAATATGAAATAATTCTCGAAAAATTGATTGGAGGAGTAAAAATGCAAGGCTTTAAACGCTACTGCTCGTTTGTAATTCTTATCTTGTTGTTAACAGGATGTGCGGGTATGGAAAAAGATAAAACGTCCTCAAATGCGAAAATAACTATTGAGCCATATAACATGAGTGAAAAAGAAAGTCTGCTTATTAGCAAATCGGGAGTAGGGCATATTGAATTTTTTAAACTAAATGGCACTTTAGCTGAAGATGATGATTTGCAAATCTCAGTGGAAGTATTTGAAAAAGGTAAGTTTAAAGAAGAATTGCTAAAAACCTGGGATAACCCCGAAAAAAATTATAAAGATATCCTCATTTCATTTGGGATAAGTGACTTTAACGATGAAGTTCTTCCCTTAAAATTGATATCTGGCATACCTTCTGGGCTTGCTACAACGAATTATGCAAATAACATGACGTCTTCTTCTTTCAGTAATTTAGTAGGCGAAAAGGTTACTTTAAAGAAAAACAAACCTGTTTATTTAGCGGCATGGCTAGGCACTACAAAAAATGAGCTACGTGCTGTAGGAAGCGAAAATGGCGAATTACCTGCCAGCATTGCAGAAACTGAGCTCGCATTTTTATACAGAGTTTTATGGACTGATAAGGAAAAGAATTAACATTAGCAGTGTAATCGGAATAAGGAGATACCGGACCTGGTATTATCTATTGGGTAATTCAATTAACGGGCGCGATTGTTTAATAAGCGTCTCGGTTCTTATAAATAACGGGGTGCTTTAGTTGAATAATCCATAAAAAAGAAGACCACTCCATGTTATATAAGGGTATATGGATAGAGGATAATTAGTCTATTATATAGGCTGTTATCCTCTTTTTATTTGCATAATAGTCTAAAAATACAATGGTTGATTAATAAGAATAAATTGTATATTATGAATATTGCAGAAAGAACATTTGTTTGTATGAGGGAGCCTCGGTCCGAGGTAGGACTCCGCAGAAACGAAGTTTCGAGGACCTTATAGAAACAAACATACTTGAAGCTAATGAAAAGAACTTAGAGAGATACCAAGACATATATAATACCATTAACCAATGATAACTGCTTGGGAATGTAACGTTTATCCTGTGCCACCTGAACAGACGGGGGAGTCTGCTCAAAAGAACGATTAACTATATTATACATCTATCTTTTTTCACTAACCCACCCTGAATCCCCGACAAAGCAATAAATCCCATCAGTAGGTAAGCGAATATATTTAGCTGTATTTAAAGATACTAACAAAATAGCTTTCTTCAGGAAAGTCACCTAAATATTTAAAACCATTCCTTGAATAAAACTGTTTTAATTTTTCATTTCCAGCCCAACAGTCTAAATATAAGGTTTTATCTAATTCTTTTACAAAAAAACAAGCAAATTCTGTTATAGCGGAGCCAATGTTTTTCCCTTGAAACTTGGGTAAAATGGCAATTTGAGATAGATATTTACCTTTTTCATCAAGGGAAAATTCATTTATATTATCTATATCATATATACAAAACGTTCCTAGCATTTCTTCTTCTACTAATAAAACGTACAAATAGTTATTCTTTAATTGGTTTATAATTTTATTGTCATCCCAAGGGTATTCCCATTGTTGTATTCCTTTTTGTTGTAAATTTAAAGTAACCTCATTCAATATATACACCACTTGCGAGAAGTCATCGATTTTGGCTAATCTTATTTCCACTATTTATGTCTCCTTTCGTGGTTTTAGTTTTCAACAATTCTGCCCTGATAGAGCATATGAAAAAATAGTCTAATAAACGGCTCTGTTCTTATGCTAATGCTCCCTTTAGTTGAAGTAAGAATTTTGCAAAATATTATCGTGTTTTTTTACAAACATAAATCATTTCATAACTATCGTTAGTTAACGGAGCTTGTTTCCAATCCTTATAGCGATGTACAATTTCAAAACCATTGGCAGACAAAATTCTCTCCATTTCTTTTGGAAATACATATCTCAAACTAATGTTAGTCTTGTGTTCGTCTATTATTTCACCATCCATATTTTTGTATTTTCTAATCGTTGTATAATGTTGAATTTGATTTAAAGAGTCGTAATTACTAATTGTATATACGTCAACTGTATTAAGAGTTTCACTATCATTATAAGTTCTCCAGTATTCTTCTGTTGGTGGTTGTAGTAATTCCTCAACACTCGGAAACCTTGTTCCAAAAATAAAAATTCCGTCAATTTCTAAATGTTTGTTAACAGATGAGAGTAATGCATCTTGAGATTCGTTTGTAAGAAAATGTTGAAACGAATTTCCAACTGAATATATTAAATTACTCTTTATGTTTAAATTCATTTTAGTACAATCTTGTTCTACCCAATCTATCTGTAAATCCAGATTGGATGACTTTTTTTTGGCTTCGTCTAACATCCCTCTATGAATATCTACTCCAATTAGCTTGTGTCCTTTTTTTGCTAATGGAATTGTTGTTCTACCAGTACCGCAAGCCACATCAATGATTGTGCCTTCCTTTTTTGATGCCCATTTTAATAGAAATGGCATCTCTGGCAAATATGGTTCATTTTCTTTATCATATAAAGTAGGGTTGTCATATTCTTCAGTGTTATCTAAAATCATTTTTCGTCTCCTCTAAATTGGTATTTTCAAACTACTCATAATATTAACACAAATACCAGATAATACCTAAAACTAACCTGCACCGTTCAATAAGAAAAAAGAGCTACTTAAAGTGCTCTTTTTCCTTATTGAGCTAACGAAGCAGTTCAGTAGAACAAGAAAGGCTATTGAATGACGTTCCATTTTGTATCGGAATCTGTTTGATTTGCATCTTTGTTCTTTAAGTATTTATTTATAATATAAGGGGAAAATACCTACAAAATTCACATTAGAGGTGGCGATAATTCTTGAGAAAGTTAGTCATACTAGTCATGGTGATTTTTGGATTATTTTTCCCGATGCAATTGCTATTAGTAAAGGCGAGTATTCAACCAACATTAGAAAAAGAGGATGTTTCATTTATTCAAGTAAACCGTTTAAACGGGGAAACTCGTATATTTAAGGAAAATGATGGATATGAGGAAGTGATTATCAGTAAGGTTGTTAACTGGATAAACACTTCAAGTCCTTCCGAAGGAGCAATTGAGTTAGAGTTAAATAAAACTTCCATAGTCTCGATAATGAAAATAAAAATGAAAAACGGAGACGTTGCAGTTATTGAACCAGCATACAATTGTGTATCCAAAAACCAAGTAAAAACATGCACGATCGCAGATGGTGAGGTAATATATACAAGTAATAATAAAAAGGTTCGATTGAAATCAGTAGAACTTTTTGATTGGCTCTTAGTTGGCTGGAAATATGAAAGTGTTGGGGCACCAAAAGATGAGTTGCTTGAAGAAACTTTATATACCAGATATTTTTCCTATCTCGATGAAACTTACTCAGATTTTATCATGTGTCCAAAAATAGATAAAGTTGAAAGAATAAATGGCGATACAAGGAGACATATTGTTTATGCAAGTGCGTTAAATTATAGTGCACATCATGGTGACGCTCCCTTTGATAGAATCCATATCACGTTGATTGATACTCCAGAAAAGGGTGTTAAAATAAATAAAGTTACAATACAAAAGGGTATTTCTGATAAAGAAAGCGCTATACAATGTAGGCGAGAGAGCTAAAATCAATTAGAATTGGTAGAAAAAGATTGTAAAGAATTGTAGATACTGCTTTAGTTGATAACTACCAGGTACGTAGCTGAAAAAAATAGCTTATTGTGAACTTATCGATTAAACAAGTACATATGCAGCATTCATTATCGAGGGCAGTGGAACCTGAAAAGCTGCCGCCTGCGAAATACAGGCAGCAGTTTTTTTAGGTTGACTAGCTTTTTTTCAAAATGTTCCTTACAAAGGGTCCACTTTAAAGTTATGAATCAGCTTTTACTATAAACTCTATTTAATTAACTTATCCTGGCATGTTTTTGTGCTGAAATTAAATAGTGAATTTTTCCACATCTTGTCTTAAAGCATCAGCAATAGCATTTAGGTCCTTAGCTTTTTCAGAAACGATCTCGATGCTTTTAAACTGTTCATTTGCGGAAGCGGAAACTTGTTCTGTTCCCGCAGAGGTTTCTACTGCAGAAGCAGATATGTTTTGTACCGCACTAATGATTTGCTCCTTTCGTTCATCCATCTCATGAGATAAATGTTTTACGTTTTGTGCAACTTTACTCGTTTGATCTAGAGCCGCCTTTATTGTATTAAAGATCTCACTAGTATCCTCTGTAGCTTTTGCATTTTGTTCGACAATGCTAAGACTTGTACCAATTTCCTGCACAGCACTTTTAGAAATATCCTGTATCGCGGAAATTTTGTTCTTAATATCCTCAGTGGCAATCGATGTCTGTTCTGATAATTTTCGAATTTCATTAGCAACAACTGCGAACCCTTTTCCTGCTTCACCTACGCGAGCCGACTCAATGGATGCATTTAGAGCCAATAAATTCGTTTGAGTTGCGATATCTGTAATTGTATTGACAATACTTGATATATCAGATGAAGTCTTATCTACTTCTTGAACGATGTTACTTACCTGTTGTGAAGACACGCGATTCTTCTCTGACCAAATAGAGAGTTGGTTGACGGTTTCTACACCTTGATTACTTAAATGATCAATATCCTCTGTCATTGAAGCTATCTGTTCTGTGCGTTCAATAACACGATCAATATTTATAGAAAGCTGATTTAATTGTTCAGCACTTTTTTCTGTATCATAAGCTTGTTCTTCTGTAGCTTTTGCTATTTCGTTTATGGCTAGGCTAATCTCATCGGTTGTTCGTACAGTATCATCTGCTATTTGTATTAGAATCTCTGAGGATTCTGATAACTCGGAACTGGTTTTATGTATGTTGACGGTAACATCCTTTAATGCCGACCGCATGCTAGAGACGCCTTTTGCCATGAGACCAATCTCGTCTTGATGATTTAACAGTTTGTTTAATTGTGAATTTTCTGTAAAATCTAAGCTTGCGGTTTGATGAATGACGCTTTCAAGACTCTTAATGGCAGCAACAATACGACCAATAATCCACCACATTAAAGCTCCTATAATTAAAAAACTTACTATACCCGTAATAATCTGATAGCCTAGTACAGAGTTTGTAATTGATTGAATGCCGCTTTCAGGCACCCCAATGTCAATAACTCCATAAAGTTCACCATCTTTATATACAGGTTCCATTATGTCATATGTCCATATACCTTGAACTTCAGCATACCATCTTGTAAATTGTTTTTTCCCGTTTTTAGCACCAGCAATCGTGTATTCGTCATCATATACTTTACCTAATTTATTTGTATCACTATGCGCTACCGCTTTAACATTTGTATCAATGATAATAGCATAAGTCACATTATCTTGTTGTGCTTTTAACTCCACAAAATCCTGTAACGATGGGATGGGGTCACGCTCAGAATTTAATATAGTTTCTACTTGCTTTGCGACTTCATAGACCTGTTCATTGGCTTTCTCAATCAAAACTTCTTTACTATTTTTTCCAACAATCCACACACCTAATACGGAATTGAGTACCGATGACAATAACAGCAAACCTAATGTAAAAAACAATAATCGTCGTTTAATACTTTTGCTTTTCATATAGTTCCCCCTTTTGAGTTTTATAGATCTTTATACCTGTAAAAACTCTTTAATTGCTTAAAGTATTATGCAAAAATCAGGAAATGTCAATAATGAATAAAGCGACCTATTACTCAATTCGTGACAAAGTGAGGTATAATAGTCCTTTTGCTATTTGGCGAATTATCGAATCTTGAATGGATTAGAAATACCTGTAATTGGAGAGTGTCAGCGGATCTGGCCAATACCTGAAGCATGCATTTGTTTAGTAACGTTAAAGTTGTTAATTCTTATTGAACTAACGAAGCAGTTTAGTTGAAGAAGAATTATGATAAGATTTAGTTAAAAAAGGGGCGGAGAGATTATATGAAATATACTTGTCCTTGTTGTGGATATAGAACATTAGACGGAGAACCCCCAGGAACTTACGATATATGTAAAATTTGTTTTTGGGAAGATGATGGAATTCAATTTGATGACCCTGATTGTAAAGGAGGAGCTAATATTCCATCCTTAAGACAAGCACAAAAAAATTTTATTGTATTTGGGGCTTGTGAAGAAAGGTGTATTGAGTTTGTAAGAAAACCTAATGAAAAAGACGAAAAAGACCCTAATTGGAAACGGTTATTATAGTGGAGAGTTATTCAGCTAACGGAGCAGGTTAGTTGAAGAATAAGTTAGAAACTTTTACTCTGTAGGTTCGTATAACTATTTATTAACATTATTGATTTTGCAAAATCGCATAATATATGAGGTGGATAAAAATGTATAAATATATGTATGTAGAAGCAAAGGTTGCTGGTTTATTTACAATGGATCGTCATAGGGAATTAATCGATACGTATAGTAAAGAAGGCTGGAGATTTGTTGCTGCTATTCCTAAAAGTAGTGGGTCATATGGTCAGATTAAAGCAAATGATTTGGTTTTTGAAAAATATGAAGAAGAACAATAGTTTTCTTTTCTAGGAATTAATAATGAACTAAAAGATATTAGTTTGTGAATAATTACACTTAAACTCCCATGAAAGAACTTAATTATCTTTCATCTTCTGTGGTGAAGTGCTGATTTTTGCGCTTCATGGATGGCTAACGGGGTGCTTTAGTTGAATAAGCTAGAAGAAGACCACTCCGTGATGGGTGGTCTTCTTCTTTATGTGCGCCCAGCATGGGCGTAGTCTATAGGGTGCAAGTCCCGAACTGTGAAGACAGAAGTAGAAGTTAGCCAAGAGCAAGGGTTTGAAAAGGAGCGCTCTAGTGGTGCATGAGTGTCAACGCCCATCGACCCATCATCAAACAAGGAGGACTCCTTTATGCATTCTAAAAGGGACGTACTAAATCTAACCTCATCTACAACCTTTGTATATCTCAACATGATTCGTACAATTAATTTACGAATAGGTTGCCATAAATGTAGATTTAGGAGTTGAGATGGAGTTCGAGAATGTATCTTAGCTGACAAAGGATAGTTTGTTATAGGATAATGGTGATATATTTGATGGGCAAAATAGTAGGGGGGAAACACTAAAATGAAGGAAGTGCAAACAATGAATTTTGAGATGGTGATGCAGGAGCTTGAAGCACTTGGCAAGGAACGAACTAAAAAAATATACATGTCTAATGGTGCGCATGAGCCGCTTTTTGGCGTGGCTACAGGTGCAATGAAGCCAATAGCCAAGAAAATAAAAATCAATCAACCTTTGGCTGAAGAGCTTTATGCCACAGGGAACTACGATGCCATGTACTTTGCAGGCATTATTGCCGATCCAAAAGCAATGACTGCGTCGGATTTTGATCGTTGGATGGATTCGGCATATTTTTATATGTTGTCTGATTACGTGGTAGCAGTAACATTAGCGGAAGCGGAAATTGCACAAGAAGTTGCTGATAAATGGATCGCAAGTGGTGAAGAGCTGAGAATGTCAGCGGGCTGGAGTTGCTACTGCTGGCTTTTAGGGAATCGCTCAGATGTTGAATTTTCCGAAAGTAAGATTGCCAATATGCTTGAAATTGTGAAAAATACGATTCACGATGCACCTGAACGAACGAAATCTGCTATGAATAATTTCCTAAATACGGTGGGCGTTTCATATTTACCGCTCCACGACAAGGCGGTCGAAACTGCAAAAGAAGTAGGTCCAGTAGAACTCAAAAAGGACAATAAAAAAAGTAGTTTCCTTCACGCTTATGAAGGGATTCAAAAAGAAGTAGCTAAAGGAAGAATTGGCTTCAAACGCAAATATGTAAGATGTTAAACAATCGCCTCGTATCACGATTAATATTCAATTAGCGAGGGCGTTGACTAGGTGCAAAGCATACACTCGCAGCTCCTTTTCTCATTCTTGAAAAGATGGAGCAGCTAATGGAGTGGTATAATACTGAGGGGATTCGATTACATCCTGTTGTAAAAGGTGCTATGTCTTGGCATCCGTTTGTGTGGGATTTGTAAAGAGAAAGGATGGAGTACACGAGATGAATGATTTAATAGAAAAGGTTCGTGGCATTTATGAGCAATTTGATGCGAGTCACGACTTTCAACATATTGAGCGCGTTTATCATAATGCGTTAGCGATTTTACATACTGAGCCTGAGGCAGACGCAGAGGTTGTAAAAATGGCGGTGCTTTTACATGATGTGAGCGATAAAAAATATACCGATAGTAAAGAGCAGGAAGAGAAATTCATAACTGACTTACCAATGAGCGAGGCGAAAAAGCAACATATTCGTGATTGCATCGCACAAGTATCGTTTAATGGTGGCAATGAGCTAGAGGCGACTTCGATTGAAGCGAAGATTGTACGTGATGCCGATCGTTTAGATGCGATTGGTGCGGTGGGGATTGCACGGACGTTTGCTTACGGTGGCGCGAAGGGACGTAAGCTGTATGATGAGGCAGAGGAAGCTCGCACGGCTATGACGGAGCAGGAGTATCGCAGTAAAAATACATCATCTGTGACACATTTTTACGAGAAGCTGTTATCGTTGAGGAATTTAATGACAACGGATAAAGGCAAGCAAATGGCTGAAGAACGCCATCAATTTATGGAAAGCTTTTTACAGCAATTACAAAATGAAATAGGAAGATAAAAACAAACACTCCCTAAAAGATACTGCGAGTAGCAAGGGGAGGTCATACTACATCCTAGTCGCAGTAACATTTGCGCTACAAGAAAGCAGAGAGGTTGTCTTTTTGAAGGCTACCTCTCTGCTTTTCGTGCTCATTGTTTTTTTGATTCACTGCCAGAGACCCCAAAGTACATACAATGACATTGACCAAGATAGCTAAATTACCGTCTTGCTTTGCAGATTTCGTTTTAATTAGCCACTTGTGAAACAATTGGCATAGTATGTTAAGAATTTATTTTAGCCCTTTTTAGTAGAATTCTAAGTGCATTTGTATGCGGCTCAAATAATTTATGTAAGAAAAAATACCCTTCCTATTGCATTAAATCATCATACTCCATTAGATCACCCTGCTTCTAACAATTTTGCTTATCCTACAATCCAAGTTCCACTATGTCAATTATTATAATTAACAAGGAAAGTGAGGTTATAATTAATGGAAGATAACAACGCGATGATTAAGTCATCGATAATTTGAAAATGAAACTGTTTAGTTGACTGACATTAGGCTAGACAATGAAGATGTATTTCTCTAGGCAAACCAAGTTTTAAAGACGCAGATGAAAGTATTACTTGGCTATTAAACAACAAATGACCAGGACTCGTATGTATAATGAGTTCCTGGCTTTTTTTGAGTAAAAAAGTAAGGGTTTAATTTATTATCAATATTTTTTTATTGATTTTCGATAAAGAAATATTGACTAATATTATTTTTGTAGTTATTATCTGTATTATAAAAAATCGCAAATGCTAAAAGAGGAATAGGATGTGCATGACGGAGGAGTAACTGTCCGGTGGTGGAACCTTCTCATTCGCAGATACCAATTTCACATGTTCTTCAAGCGTATTATGTCAAAAACATGAAGTATTATTAGATTTTTAGTAGACACATTGTAATTTCGGAGGAAGTTTACATGGTTACAAAACTAAGAAGGGGTTTAGCGAGGTACAAAGATAAGCATGCAGATATGAAAATAATGAAAGATTTATTTTATTTTGCCTACCATCAATCATTATCTTGTATTTTTCCTGTGGTAATTTTTATAACACTGGCGCTGTCAAAGGCTATTAATATACCTGGGTTATCACGTTACGACTCCATTCTAGTTATTTGTTTGATTGCTCAATTTTTAATGTATAAATTCAAATTTGAAACAAAAGATGAGATGAAGGTTATATTATTATTTCATATTATTGGACTAGTGTTAGAAATATATAAAGTTAATTTTAATTCATGGGCATATCCTGAAGAAGCAATGTCAAAAGTTTTTGGCGTGCCATTATATAGTGGCTTTATGTATGCAAGTGTTGCTAGTTATATTTGTCAAGCATGGCGTAGATTTAACTTAAAGATGTATTGTTGGCCAAGAAATGATTGGACCATTCCACTAGGGTTGATGATTTATGGGAATTTTTTTACTCATCATTTTATTTATGACTTTCGCTGGGTGTTAACTAGTTTACTTTTCATTGTTTTTGCGCGGACTTATGTGAAATTTACGGTGCGAAAAACGACATATAAGATGCCAATTATTCTCTCTTTTTTCTTGATTGGCTTTTTTATATGGATTGCCGAAAATATCGCAACATTCTTTGGCGCATGGCAGTATCCAAATCAAGCTGTTTCATGGAATCTTGTACATTTTAGTAAAATCAGTTCTTGGTTTTTGCTTGTAGTCATAAGCATCATGGTTGTTGCACAACTCAAACAATTATATCGCAACATGTAAGATATGTTTTAGAGATACAGTAAACATAAAGGAAGGATTTAGTATGAATAAACGTCAAACAAAAAAACAAATAAAAAGGCGCAGACTGAAATGGGTAAACATGTTCAAAATAAAAAGAAGCTTTCTCATGGACAGAAGGGGGAAAGGTTATTAATGGAAGTGAATAAAGTATGAAACTTTCTTTAGTGTTAATCAGCTTGTAAGGGGGTGAGTTCGGTATACTACCGGACTTTTTTTTGCCTTCATTCGTTTGACTGCCCTCATTGAAAAATAACAGCCCCTTCTCTCTCTTAGAATACTACCATCTATAAAAAATAAACTAAGGCTTAGCACACAAGCTCGGATAATTTTATGCTAATATCATGTAATTATACCAATTTACAACAATTTGTGTATAATAATTTTGAAGGAGGAAAAATTATGAAAAAAGTACGATTAATTTTGACTTGCTTTTGTTTTACCGGTTAAAACAGAGGCCGCACAAATATTTAGTGATGTGCCAAAATTACATCCAAACTTATATGACATTACATATTTATTGAGCAAGAATGTAATCGACAATAGTAGTAAATATGGAGTATCAGATGATTGTCACTCGTGAAGAGGTTGCCGTAATGGTGGCTAAAGCCGTTGGATTAAATGGTACGCAGCGTGCTACAAATTTAGTAATGTTCCAGCAAGAAATAAAACCGTGTGTGGATGCTAATGCTGCAGATACAAATGACGCATCTATTGTCTTAAGCTGTATGGCCTGAAATTACTACTTTAGTTATGGAAAAGGGAATAGCTATGGGCATCCACATGATGAGGTCATAGCTAACAAGAAGGCTGTTTGCAGTAAAATTCATTTAACAGCACAAGATGGGACATTGGTTGTAACTACAAATAGAAGCACTTATTCAATAAATGCAAAGGAATTTATTCCACCTAAAGTTAATCCTATTCTATCTGTTACTGAACCTGTAAAAGAAACTAATACGATCAGAGCCCTTCCCCAGCCAGAACCAACACCTACGAAAGAATATTTTAAAAATTGTACAGAATTAAATAAAGTTTATCCTAACGGTGTTGATTCATCACATCAAGCATACGACAAGAAAATAGCTCGTGGATGGATGGGCTTGAGGATAAACAATAAAATGTTAAGGGAGACTTACACATGAAAATTAAAACACTAGTAATATTTATGACATTATTGTTAGCATTTACATTCAAATTTGATGTAGCTGACGCAAATACTTTTAAAGAAGTAAAAATTATAAATTCTTCAACTAAGGTATATGAAAAACCAGATTCTAATTCCAAAGTGCTAAGTACTGTAGAGAAAGGCACTTTCATTACTTTAATTAGCGAGAATCATAACGTTTCATTTTCTCGTATAACATATCTAACTAGCGACGATAAAATCATAGATGGTTATATTAGTGGTTCTGCACTTGAAGATGCTCAATATACTATTAAAATAGCTAGCTCTAAAAGTGGTTTAGTTGTAAAAGAAACTCCTTCATTAAAAGGGAAGTCGGTTGCAACATTGCAACATAAGATGGTCGTAAAAGATTTTGGATCAGTTAGAGATGGATTATCATTGGTACAGTATGGAAATGTAATTGGGTATGCAGCTACTAACTTTATGAGTAATTCGAAACCAACAACTAAATACGTAGTATCGAGTAGCCTTGTTGTGAGAAATATTGCAAGTCCTTCTGGAGTTAATGTAGGAGAACTTTATAAAAACGAAGAAGTATCAGTTCACTCTACAATCGCTGGGTGGTCATACGTTACAACATCTTCTTCTGAAGGCTATGTTGTAGATTCAAATTTAAGTTCAAAAAATCCGAATGCGACAACAAGTAGTAAACCAAGTAGCCCCTCAAACACTAATACTTCAAATGGAAGTAAGTCAACATATAAAAATTGTACAGAACTTCGTAAGGATTATCCAAACGGAGTAGATTCTTCTCACCCAGCTTATGCTAAAAAACATGATCGTGATGGTGATGGCTGGGCATGTGAAAGATAAATGTGTCTGCTAATGTGAAAAAATTTTTTTATAGGATTGCTATTTAAAATGGATTTGAAGTAAATCAGCATATAAGAATTGTACAGAAAAAGGAGGGCATGAAAGCCCTCCTTTTGACATCGTTTCTTCCCTTTATAAAAAAATAACTATTAAGGCTTTGTTTGAAATATTTCATTGAAGAAGTTGCAAGATTCCTTCTGGCTGTTTATTAGCTTGAGCAAGCATTGATAGAGTAGTTTGTAATAGAATATTATTTTTAGTGAATGTCATCATTTCTTTTGCCATATCAGTGTCCCGAATACGTGATTCAGCAAATTGAAGATTTTCAGAGGTGTTCATAACCGATTGATAAGCATGTTCAAGGCGATTGTAATAAGCACCTAGTTTGCTACGAAAGGCAGAGACAATTTGTATAGCTGTATCAAATTTTGAAATAGCCGATTCTGCACCTAGTCGGGTTGAAAGATTAATAGTATTTAAATTAAGTGAATTAGTAGTTATTGATTGTAATTGGATGCTAAGAGACTGGTTTGAATTAGCTCCTACTTGTAATATCAATTCTTTTGTTTTTATATTTGATTGATTATTTGTTAAATAATCGACTAACACGTTTGTTGATTTTCCCCTTGCCATTGCTGTAATAGACCCATTATCATGAATTAGCATTTCTGTAATACTTCCAATTAAAATAGAATCTTTAAGAGGAACGTTTAATTTTTGATTACCATCCGCATCGAAAATAAAAATTGTTGAAGTACCATTAACATCTCCGCCTACTAGATAATCCCCTTGCGACGATCGTGAAATCGTATTGAATGAAAAACTCGAGTCTACTTTTTGTTCCCAAAGTTTATTTCCCTTAGCATCTAATTTATAAATTAAACCTGAAGACGTTCCATTTTCTTTATAGTTACCTACGACAATTACTCCTCCATCGTCAGTAGCAATTACATCTTTTGCCTCGTCATTATCGGAACCGCCAATCCTAAAATCCCACAATAGATTTAAATTTTTATCGTACTTTACAACCCAGTTATCTTTATCTGTATAACTATTGTTTATTTTCAAACTAACATTTCCGACTCCTATAAATTCTCCATTTGAGGTTTCGATTACTTTTAATAAGATATCTTCCCCATAAGCATATTTATCAGATTGTGGAGAGCCCGAAACGGTGGCCATTAATTGGGTACCTGTAGGACTAAAAACGGCAGTTAAAGCATCTGCATTTTGGATTCCTGAGCCTATACCTGTTACTAAAAAAGATCCGTTTGTTGTTTCAATTACTTTTTCTCCTTTAATTGAATATAAACCCGACACATTTGATTTCCACCGTTCGTTTCTGTTAGCATCTAATTTCACAAGTGTGATCTTTTGATTATCTGTTGCATTCAAATCATAATTATTAACTAACATGACATAACCCCCATCAGTTGTTTCTCTGATGTCTGCTATTTGGAGGTTGGAATTACCCGTAGTAATTGACCATTCATGTATACCTTCAGCATTAAGTTTGACAGCCCCGCCATTAGATATGCCAAGGATACCTCCATCACTTGATTTGGTAATTTTAGTTAGTTCGTAATTTTGCTCCCATATAAGTTTGTAATTATTATTTAATTGGGTATTGTCTATTATTTCCTCCGGCAACACATCAAGTAAAGGTATACCGTTAAAATGAGTATTACTTGAAATACGATTAATTTCATTATTAAGTTGGGCTATCTCTTGTTGTAAGTGTGATCGGTCAAAGTTTGTTAATGTATCGTTAGCTCCTTGAATAGATAGTTGTCGTCCTCGTTGTAAAATTGAATGAACCTCATTTAATGCACCTTCAGCAGTTTGTATCAATGAAATGCCATCCTGGATGTTTTTACCTGCCATATTAAGACCGCGAATTTGACCACGCATTTTTTCAGAGATTGCTAAACCAGTGGCATCGTCTCCAGCACGGTTTATTTTATAGCCTGAAGACAGTTTTTCTAATACACTATCAGCCTTTTTCTTATGTTGTGTTAATCTATTATTTGTATTTAGAGATGAAATGTTATGCTTAATTATCACAAATATAACTCCTTGAAAAATTATTCTAAGTTTCTAATTTAAGATAATATTACCATTTTACTGTTATTTATGTAATCACTGAGAATAAAATCCTTTTTAAAAAGATCAAAACCACTCAAATGGGTGGTCTTTTTATAAGGGGTTATCAATGATTTTTCGATGATTACTTGTCGTACATGGAGCCAATAACGTATAACTGCACATTGAAGTGGATTGGATTTATACTGTCTTCTGCCTTCATTCGTTGTTGTTGAATAGGACACTGTCGATTAGAGCCAGGCGGCGAGTGTAGCTGACGGCATTCGCCTTTCGCTACAGAGCAAAGATTCCTGCTGGAAAGTATGCGCGGAAGGCCTTGTAGGAGCGTAGCGACAAGGTACCATGCCCGTGAAAAGCGTCCGCCGTAGCGGAAAGCAACGGATTCATATAGATACTTCGATACGTTGAGTTTGTCTACAGACTGAAGCTACCCGTGAATAGGGATAAACAAAAATTAGTGCTTTAAAGTGGCAAAGTATGTTAACGCAGGTAACGAGGTGAAACAGACATTGTTGCTGTTACTGTGTTTCCTCAACCCTTGTGGCCAAAGGATTTTCTATTTAATGGAACAAAGTAACGTAAAGAGTATATGTGAGTACGCCTGATGTACTTCTACTTTACACGACAGGAAAAGTTTGTTGTCCTTTGTTTACCTTTTGTTTGATGTTATGATAAACAAGGATATCAATAAAAAGTATAGATAGAGATGTTTACATGTAAAAATAGTGTGGGCACTAACAACACCTAAAACGAAAGAGATGGAAAACGTAATGAGTCATTTAATCGTACAAAATTTAACGAAAACGGTGGGCGATAAAACGCTCTTTCAAAATATCGAATTTACCCTTTATGAAGGAGAGCGTGCAGGTTTAATCGGCATTAATGGTACTGGTAAATCAACGTTGCTTTCTATTTTAGCTGATCAAATCGAGGCAGATGCTATGGATATTGATCGCCCCAATAAATACCGCGTAGCCTATTTACCGCAGGAGCCGACTTTTAATAGCGAGGAAACTGTACTACAGGCTGTGTTTTCAGGTGATTCACCGATCTTAAAGCTTAACCGTGAATATGAAGAGACAGTTGCGGCACTCGCTTTAAATCCAACATCGGAAAGTCTACAAAAAACGTTATTTAGCTTACAGCATCGTATGGATGAAGAGCAGGCGTGGGATGTCAATGCGCTTGCAAAAACAGCACTAACAAAGCTTGGCATTGAAATGTTTGATAAGGAAGTAATAACGCTATCAGGTGGTCAACAAAAACGTGTCGCTTTAGCGAAGGTATTAATAGAACCGGCCGATTTGTATTTACTGGACGAGCCGACCAACCATCTAGACGTACAATCCACTGAATGGCTTCAGGAAATGGTGCTACGCTTAAAGGGTGCCGTTATTTTCATTACCCACGATCGTTATTTCTTAGATGAATTGTCAACGCATATTTACGAGATAGCAAACCAAACCTTGTATCGTCATACGGGGAATTACGGTGACTTTTTAGAAGCACGTGCTATTCGTGAAGAAATGGCTGCGGCTTCTGCACAAAAGGATCGCAACCGTTATCGTTCGGAATTGAAATGGATTCGTCGTGGGGCGAAGGCGCGTTCAACAAAGCAAAAGGCACGAATTCAGCGATTTGAGCAGTTAGAGGATAACTTAGAACGTAGGACAGATGATGTTTCGCTTGAATTGGGCCTAGCAACAACTCGTCTTGGTCGAAAAGTATTAGAAGCGGAAAACATTTCAAAAGCGTTTGGCTCACAAAAGATTCTTGAGAACTTTGCATTTTTACTACAACAAGGCGATCGTATTGGCATCATTGGTGCAAACGGTGTTGGTAAATCAACATTACTAAACATGCTGGCGGGTGAGATGACACCAGATGCAGGAGAGATTCATGTCGGTTCTACGGTAAAGCTTGCACATTTCAAGCAAACCTTACCGAAAATGAATGAAAACGAGCGCATGATCGAATATATTCGTGAAGCTTCAAATGATATAACAGATGCAGAGGGCGTACGCTATTCGGCAGCTCAAATGCTTGAGCGTTTCTTATTCCCACTGCATGCACACGGCACACCAATCGGTAAGCTATCCGGTGGGGAACGTAAACGTCTGCATCTATTAAGACTATTAATGGAACAGCCAAACGTGCTGTTACTGGATGAGCCTACAAATGATTTAGATATTGAAACACTAGGGGTGTTAGAAGATTTCATCGAGCATTTCCCTGGCGTGGTGATCACCATTTCCCATGATCGCTTCTTCCTCGATCGGATTGCCAAGAAATTATGGATTTTAGATGGCCAAGGTCATGTAGAAGAATCACTCGATATCTATAGTGAATACTTACAGAAACGTGAACAGCAAGCCGCTATTAAGGTGGATGCACCAAAAATAGAGAAACCGAAGGCGGATAAGCCAAAGGCAGAGAAGAAAAAATTATCGTTTAAAGAGCAAAAAGAATGGGAAACCATTGCAGTTGATATTGAAAAAACAGAGACAGCAATTATGGCAGCGGAGGAAGGCATCGCAAACGCGGGTGCTGATTTTACTAAGCTGCAGGACTTAACGGCTAAACTAGAGGAGTTAAATGCACACTATGAGCATCTCATTGAAAGATGGTCGTACTTAGATGAAATCGTAAACGGATAAGGAGTGTAGTACATGAAGATTTTGACAATTGAACCGACACCAAGTCCTAACTCTATGAAGGTTATTGTGGATACGGAGTTACCGTTTGGTAAAAGTTATAACTTTACAAAGGACAATAAAGACCAGGCTACCGGCGAGGCGGCAGCTATTTTGGCAATTGAAGGCGTCAAAGGTGTTTATCATGTAGCTGATTTCTTTGCGGTCGAACGTAATGCGAAGTACGCATGGGAAGGTATTTTATCGAGCATTCGACAAGTGTTAGGCGAAGATGTACAGGAAGCTAATGACATACAGTTGGCGAATGAATTTTATGGTGAAGTGTACGTCCATGTACAGTTTTATAAACAAGTGCCTCTACAAGTAAAGGTGTTTGATAATCAGCGTGAACATCGTGTAAGTTGTGGGGATCGCTTTGTCGATACTTTTAATAAAATTATTGAAACTGATGAAGATGAAAACTACATTTTCCAGCGTAAGTGGATTGACTATGGCGTACGTTATGGAGAGCTTGAGGAAATTGCCGAAGCGGTGAAGCAGGAAATCGATGTGACCTATTCAACAGAACGCTTAGCTGAAATTGTGGCAATGATTAATGATGCTGAAAAAATTAATCAAAACCCAGCTAAGTTAAAAATTTCTGTGGAGCAGTTCCAACAACCAGAATGGGAAAAACGATTCCAATTACTCGATCAAATGGCTGATCCTGAACTAGACGATTTACCGCTTTTAGATTTAGCTTTGCAGGATGAGCAGATGTCCATTCGACGCCTAGCTACGGTCTATTTAGGCATGATTGAAGATGTTGCAGTTGTGCCGTATTTGGAAAAAGCGTTGCAAGACAAAAGTGCCGCGGTGCGTCGTACGGCAGGGGATTGTATGAGTGACCTTGGTTTAGTCGAATTTGAAGAGGCAATGCTACAAGCGTTACAGGATAAAAATAAGCTTGTGCGCTGGCGTGCAGCTATGTATTTATATGAAGTGGGCACTGAGAAATCGTTACAAGCATTAAAAGCAGCGCAAGACGATAAAGAGTTTGAAGTAAAACTCCAAGTGAAGATGGCGATTGCTCGTATTGAACAGGGTGAGGAAGCAAAAGGCTCTGTATGGAAGCAAATGACGGAATCTCGTCAATCAAAATAAGTAGCTATTCTTTTCGATAGATCCCATAAAGCAAGTGTAGAGAAAGGATTGATTTTCTACACTTGCTTTTTTATTTTCATTGTAAAATTAGCGTGAACTATCGATTACATTGTCGGTGTAGCCGTTTATGCAAATGCTTTTTTAAAGGCATGAAGATAATTTTCTACAGCTCGTTGACTGATTTCTGCCTGTGGGACAAAACTTTCAAAGCCATGGAAGGATCCTGGATAGAGATGGAATTCAGTAGGCATACCCGCCTTTGTTAGTCTCGCAATATATTCTATCGTTTCATCACGGAACGGATCTAAATCGCCTATAAATGTATACGTAGGAGGAAGATCAGAGTAATCTTCCGTATGAAGAGGCGCGGCATAAACGGGTGCCTCACTTGCATAATCATGCCCTAAATACATTTCCCATGCACGGTGATTTTGTGGACCATTCCACACTCTAGCATCTGTAATGTCGTCATTTGACGGTAACACACAACGATTATCAATCATTGGATAAAGAGTCATTAGGAAAGCAATTTTTGGCCCTTGACGAATCTCTACGCCAGCAGGGTAGGGATGTTCGGGTGCGAGTCGATAGCCAACAGAAACGATTACATAGTCTAACGCTGAGCGGAAAAAACGTTTCAGTCTGTACTTGGAGGCTATACCATTCAAGATATTCTAGACAATAAAAGTGAATAGCTTACAGCGCAAGAGCAAGTGTCTTTAAGTCGGATTTTCAACTTGAAGACACTTTTTTTGATAAATAAAGAGGGGTAAAATAACTTATTTTACAATTCTTTGAAACTTTTATTGGGATATTCCGTAAAATAATAAAAGGTATAATTTAAAAATCTTCATTTTGAGAGGCGGTTATTAAATGTTATCTAAACGACTTAAAATTCTTATTCCGACCCTAATTATTTTTATCGTAGCTTTGTTGATATATTCAGAATTTGGCACGAAAAATTTCGTCAAAGAGTTTATTCCAAGTAATGATTTTGAAGGGATTTTGGAGAGAATTACTATTTGGAAAAATAAGGATGTCGCAAATGAAAGTATAGCAATTTTAAATCGACAGGATGCACGTTTAGATGAAGTACGTCAGGCTTTAAATAGTTGGCAGGTGAGACGAACTGTCTTTAAAGACATACCTTATGAAAGGGCCTATCAACTAGAACTTTTTTTCTACGACCACAATCTCAATATACAAATTACGCAAGCTGGATTTCTGTTCATTAACGGCTATAGCTATGAACTTGTAAGTGGCACTTCAATTGAAGAGTTGCTTGCAATGGTAGAATGAATGGATTGAAGAGAAAAAAAGCTGTCCTAAAATTAACAATAGTATGCATAGCATATTATTTCAGACTGTCTACAAACTCAAAAAATTGACTTTGTAGACAGTCTTTTTCTTATAAAACAGAAATATGTATTTGAACCCGTTGATTTCTGCTATGGCGGACGCCTTTTCGCGGGCATGGCCTGAGTCTCGTTGCCGCAGGGGCGTATTTATCGAGGTGATGTATTGCTGATAAAATTTCAAAAGGTATTCGCAATGTAATCATTCCGAATACCTTTTGGCGTTTTGAAGGTGCAAGCTGTTTACGCGCATGGATTTGATCGACCACCCGTTTATCATCTCAAGTATTTTTAGCAGGTTAGGAACAGCAGAGGCTATCAGTAGGCGATACAAGTTGATTTTCGTCTCAGGCGCGACACTCTTTCAGGAACAGCACGTGCGGAAAATCCATTGTTGCGGCGAACCGCCGCAACAATTAGTTGGAGCCGTGCCTGCGGAAAGGAAGCGCCTGGAACGGAAATCAACGGTTTACAATTGAAGAACTTCAACATTCCAAGCTAGAAAGGCGTTTGCTATAAAAATGGAATAGAGCCATTTTTAGCTAAACAAAAAGTTAATATGATTCTATGATTTATTAACAAATTGTCTAATATATTGGTAAATATACAATGTTAAAATAAAGTAAATTCTGAATATTCTTTTAAATAAGGGGGCTTATAAATGACAGTAACAAGCTTAAAGGCAACGGAATCCTATGTGCGTGATCGTGAAACGGTCATTGCGTTGACACAAAAACTAGTAAGAATTGATAGTGTATTTCGGGAAAATGATCCAAATGGCAATGAGGAAGAAATGGCCAATACTGTAGCACAGTATTTACGAGATATCGGTATTGAAACCCATGTGGAGGAAGTTGTACCTGGAAGACCGAATGTTATTGGCATTATTGATTCGGGTAAGCCAGGAAAGACCTTGTTATTTGAAGGACATACAGATGTTGTAACAGAAGGAAATCGGGAAGCGTGGACCTATGATCCGTTCGGTGCTGAAATTATCGATGGTCGTATGTATGGACGTGGCACGAATGATACAAAAGGAAATCTTGCCTGTATGATTACAGCTTGTCAATCATTGTTACTGGATCAGGAAGAATTTACAGGCAAGATTATTTTATGTATACCATGCGATGAAGAGGGGCTTATGCTCGGCATTAAAGATTTTATTAAAAAAGGGTGGGCAGATGGGGTGGACGGGGCTATCATTTGTGAGCCTCAAGAAAACAATGTCTGCATTGCACAACGCGGAGCGATTCGATTAAAAGTAGATATTTTTGGCAAAATGGCCCATGGCGCCATTTCGTGGAGTGGTATTAATCCTAATTGGCGAATGGCACGTTTTATCGTCGAACTTGAAAAATTAGAAAAGGAAGAGCAGACGCGTTTAGGACGTGACCCTATGTTAAACTGGCCGTCCATTACGCCGACGATTTTACGAGCGCCGGTTAAAGGTGACGCGCAAATTAATGTTATTCCAGATCACTGTATGACGACGCTAGATATTCGTACTGTGCCAGCGCAGGATCATGACGAGCTACTTGGCAAAATTGAGGGCATTATTAAACGTTTGCAAGCGGATGACCCTGATTTTAAAGCGGAACTCACAGTGCTTGATAATCGTCCAGCGACTGCAACTGCAAAAGAACAACCAGTCGTACAAGCCATATACGAGGCAGTGGCAGAAGTGACGGAAAAAGAACCGATTTATAACGGTGTCCCAGGTGCAACGGACGGTACTTTCCTCCATGTACATGGGGTACCTATCGTGACAGTTGGAGCTGGTGATCGTGAAATCCCACATCAAATAGATGAGTATGTTGATATTGAAGAACTGGCAGAAACAACGGCGATTTATCGTTTAGCGGCATTAAAATTTTTAGCAGGTGATGCGTGATGGTCAAAACAACAAGAATAGCGGTTATTCCAGGTGATGGGATTGGCAAGGAAGTAATGGAGGAGGCATTGAAGGTACTTGCAAAACTTCAGGAGCAAGACCAGTCATTGCAAATAGCAACAACGATCTTTCCTTGGAGCTCGGACTATTACCTTCAACATGGTCGTATGATGCCTGCAGATGCTTTGGATACATTAAGGGGCTATGATGCGATTTTGTTTGGTGCAATTGGTGATGCGCGTGTCCCTGATGATGTCACGGTATGGGAATTAATCATGCCGATTCGCAAGCAATTCCAACAATACGTGAACTTCCGACCGATTAAATCGTTACCAGGTATTGCCTCTCCACTTGCAAATGGTAAGGACATAGACTTTGTTATTTTTCGAGAAAATGCGGAGGGTGAATATTCCAATAGTGGTGGCCGTATCTATCATAATCAACCGCAGGAAATGACCATTCAGAATACCATTATGACACGTATTGGCATTGAAAAAATTGTACAAGCAGCCTGCGATTATGCTCATAAATATGGCAAGTCCAAAATTACAAGTGCGACAAAATCGAATGCCATTATTCACTCCATGAAATTTTGGGATGAGCATACGAAAAACATCCTTGCACAAACCTCACCAGCGTTAACGTTGGAATCTATTTATATTGATGCTTTGGTGGCTTATTTCGTGGAGCGACCACAAGACTTTGAGGTTGTCGTAGCGTCGAATTTATTTGGCGATATTTTGTCGGATTTAGGATCTGCGATTGTTGGAGGACTTGGGCTGTCACCATCCGCAAATTTGAATCCAGAGAAAGAATTTCCATCGATGTTTGAGCCTGTGCATGGCTCTGCACCGGATATTGCAGGGCGAGGGGTTGCTAATCCAATCGCGCAAATTTGGTCACTTGCGTTATTGCTAGGGCATATTGGTAGACCAGACACAGAGGAGCTTATTGTAACAGCAATTGAAACGGTGTTAAGCGAAGGTGTTGTGAAAACAGCGGATATTGGAGGCCGGGCAACTACCGCTCATATGGGCGATGCTATCTGTCAGGCAATTGTCAAAAAGAAACTAGCAGCAAGGGGTGTGTAGGATGGCAGTAGCGCAACAAGTTATGATTGTGACAGGTGCTGGAGGCGGTATGGGGAAAGCAATACTTCAGCATCAGCTTACACAGGGCAATATTGTCGTGGGGCTTGATTTATCGGTAGCCTCGCTTGCTGAACTCGCGCATGAAAATTTGCAAACATACGAAGCAAATGTATTGCAGGAGGAGCATATTCAGACGGTTTTTAAAGAAGTGTATGAAAAATATGGAAGAATTGATGGACTCGTCAATGCACTTGGTATTGCGCAGGCGGCGACACCAATAGAGCAAGTATCAATGGATGAATGGAATCGTTTAATGGATGTCAATGTGAAGAGTTTATTTATTACGACAAAAGCAATTGTACCTTATATGAAGGAACAGAAAAAAGGTTCGATTGTGACGATTGCGTCGATCTCTGCGGTGCGCCCCCGTCCAGGTTTGCAGGCGTATATTGCTTCAAAAGGAGCGGCGGAAAGCTTTACGCGGGGGATGGCCATTGAGTTAGCATCCCATCAAATACGCGTCAATACAATTCATCCAGGACCAGCTGATACACAGATGTTGTCGCAATTTACAGCACACGGCGCAGATGTGGAACAAACGAAGCAAGATATTTTTGTCCAATCGGTACCACTTGGGCGCTTGGTCGATCCAACAGACATTGCAGGCGCGGTTAGTTATTTATTATCAGATGCAGCGAGTATGGTAACAGGGACAACTTTACATGTTGACGGTGGCCGTGGCTTATAGGAGGGGTAAGATGCAAAAGATTCCAATGTTTATAAATGGTGACTGGGTACACGCAGATGGGGAGGATTTACTAAATGTGACGAATCCGTCTACAGGTGAAGTACTCGCGCAAATCATCAATGCCAGTGAGGCGCAGGTAAATGAGGCGGTACGGTCTGCACGTCTGGCGTTTGAAAGTGAAGAGTGGCGCCAGACCAGGGCGTTTGAGCGTGGTCAACTGCTCGTAGAGTGTGCGCGGTATATTCGCATGCATGCAGAGGAATGGAGCCTGCTAGAATGCCGAGATGTTGGGAAACCATTGACACAGGCTCGTGCAGATATTGAGGCGGCTGCCCGTTATTTTGAGTTTTACGGGGGAGCCGCGGACAAGGTCATGGGCGATACGATTCCGATTGAAGATGGACTTTTAAATGCGGTCGTATTAGAGCCGGTAGGGATTACTGTACATATCGTGCCGTGGAACTACCCGATTCAAATTACAGCAAGAAGTGTGGCAGCTGCCATTGCAACGGGCAATGCGGTCATTGTCAAAAGTGCGGAAGATACGCCTTTGACGACACACGCAATGACCGAATGGTTTGCCGATAAATTGCCAAAAGGTATTTTTCAACATATTACAGGGTTAGGGCGTGATGTAGGTCCTTATTTAACGTCTCATCCTGATATTAATCATATTACATTTACAGGCTCTGTCCCGACAGGCATTGCCGTGATGAAAGCAGCAGCCGAAAATGTTGTACCTGTGACATTAGAGCTGGGTGGGAAATCGCCGAATATTGTCTTTGCGGATGCGCCGATGGAACAGGCAGTGGAGGGGGTGCTCCGCGCTATCGTCCAGAATGCTGGGCAAACATGCTCAGCTGGCGCACGCTTGCTGATTGAAGAGTGTGCCAAAGAGTCATTTATCGCTCAATTAGTCGAAAGATTCCAAGCATTAACTGTCGGTCCGGGTGAAGCGGACGTCGATATGGGTCCATTATTAAATGAGCGCCAATACACAAAGATTTCAGCCCTATTACAACAGGCGAAAGACGATGGCTATGTCATCACAGGGGGCGAAACACTGTCGATTGCGGGTTATGAAAACGGCTATTACATTCAGCCGACAATCCTAGATGGTGTAGATGCTCACCATACGCTTGCACAAGAGGAAATTTTCGGACCAGTGCTAACCGTCTTAACTTTTACAACGGTCGATGAGGCGATTACTTTAGCCAATAGCACGGATTATGGATTAGTGGCGGGTGTTTGGTCAAATGATTTGGATACGGCACACTATGTGGCAAGTCGTGTCAAGGCCGGACAAGTGTTCATCAATAATTATGGGGCTGCCGGTGGGATACAAATGCCGTTTGGTGGCTATAAGAAGAGTGGCATAGGTCGTGAAAAGGGCTTTGTCGCATTAAGAAATTACACGCAAATGAAAAATATTGCGATACGCTATGCACCACCCAATCGTATGTGAGAAGGAGGGAAGCATGTGGAACGAGCACAAGAGAAGCAGGTACTGTTAGAAGTCAACCATTTAAAAATACAATTTCATTTAAAAAATGGCAAACAGGCAAAAGTAGTCGATGATGTTAGTTTTTTTATCCGTAAAGGTGAAACCGTCGCACTTGTAGGTGAATCTGGCAGTGGAAAAAGCATTACATCCTTGTCGATTATGCGCTTGCTTCCGATACCTCCTGGAGAAATCACAGCAGGCACCATTAAACTGAATGGCAACAATCTATTAGATTACAAAAGTAAAGAAATGAGTCATATAAGAGGCAATGACATTAGCATGATATTTCAAGAACCGATGACTTCTCTGGATCCTGTTTTTACGATTGGCAATCAAATGATTGAAGCCATTCGTAGGCATCAAAAAGTGTCCAAAAAAGAAGCGTGGGAAAAATCGCTAAAGCTCTTACAAGAAGTGGGCATTGCCAATGCAGAAAAGATTATTGCAGAATATCCCCATCAGCTATCAGGAGGGATGCGACAACGTGTCATGATTGCGATGGCAATGTCGAATAACCCTCAATTATTGATTGCCGATGAGCCTACAACCGCACTGGATGTAACCGTGCAAGCACAAATTCTAAAGCTGATGATGAAAATGAAGAAAGAGCATCATTCCGCGATTTTGTTTATCACCCATGATATGAGTGTTGTGGCAGAAACAGCCGACCGCGTAATGGTGATGTATGCAGGACAAATCGTAGAAGAGGCGCCAGTACGAGAATTGTTCCTGAATCCGAAGCATCCTTATACCAGCGCTTTATTAAAAACGATGCCAAGTCTTGAGACAGATGCAAAAAGATTACCTTCTATTCCGGGGACTGTGCCACCAGCTTATGCACTGCCAGATGGCTGTCGCTTTGCACCACGTTGTCCGTTTATGATGGCGAAATGCCAGCATATGCAGCCAGAGGTTTCTTATATCCAAGATGAGCATAAAGTACGCTGTCATTTATTCACAGAGAAAGGGGAGCTTGCGCATGACTGAGAAAGAAGTCTTACTTGAAATCAATCATTTAAAAGCCTACTTCCCTGTGAAACGAAAGTCGATGAAGGAAGAGAAAAAAGTCGTGAAAGCCGTTGATGATATTTCCATTGAAATATTTCGTGGTGAGACACTTGGTATTGTAGGGGAATCCGGCTCTGGCAAATCGACGTTTGGGCGTACAATTTTACAGCTTGTTGAACCGACAGCGGGCGAAATTTGGTATAAAGGGCAACCGATTCAGCATTTGAAGGGCAGTAAATTGCAAAAATATCGCAATCAAATGCAAATGATTTTTCAGGACCCATTCGCCTCCCTTAATCCACGTATGCGTATTGGCGCCATTATTGAAGAACCGATGGCGTTACAATTGACGTTAACAAAAGAGCAACGGAAAGGACGAGTCAGGGAGCTATTACAAAAGGTTGGCTTACCGGAAGATGCGATGCAAAAATTCCCACATGAATTCTCAGGTGGACAACGCCAACGAATCGGTATTGCGCGAGCACTTGCCATTAATCCTGAGTTTATCATTGCGGACGAGCCTGTATCAGCACTCGATGTGTCTGTGCAATCGCAGGTGTTGAACTTGATGATGGATTTACAGGATGAATTCCAGTTGACGTATTTATTTATTTCGCATGATTTAAGTGTCGTCAAGCATATCAGTGATCGTGTAGCGGTCTTATATTTAGGGCGAGTAGTGGAAATTGGCACAAAAAAAGAGTTATATGCGCAACCACTCCATCCCTATACGCAGGCATTATTATCCGCGATTCCTGTTGTGAATTTTGATGAACCGAAACAGGTGATTCCCTTGCAAGGGGAGCTCCCGAGTCCGATGAACCCACCTGTTGGTTGTGTGTTCCATACGCGGTGTCCATTTGTGATGGAAAAATGTAAGCAGGAGCGGCCTACACTTCAAGACATGAATGAACAGCAACGAGTAGCTTGCTTTTTATATGATAAATAAATGATGGAGTGAAAGTCTCTCATTGTTATGGGGGATGAAATCGATTAAACCTTAGCGTAAATTGATGAAAAACGAGGTGTTTACGATGTTTGGCAATATTACCGACGTACCGGGTGTGAAAGTAGGACATGCAGAAAATAGGAAAGGCATCACAGGCTGCACAGCGATTGTTGTGGAAAAAGGTGCAGTATGTGGAGTCGATGTGCGAGGCTCAGCACCGGGCACACGCGAAACAGATGCACTTGATCCCATTAATGAAATTGAGCATGTACACGGCATTTGTTTATCAGGTGGCAGTGCATTTGGATTGGATGCGGCAACAGGTGTCATGCACTATTTAGAAGAACAAGGAGTCGGTGTTGACGCGGGTGTCGCGAAAATTCCGATTGTACCAAGCGCGGTGCTGTTCGATTTATTTATCGGTGATCCACGTACAAGACCGACAGCGCAAATGGGCTATGAGGCGGCAAAAAATGCTGTCGTAGGTGCTTTTGCGAACGGCAATACAGGAGCAGGATATGGAGCCACAGTCGGCAAGCTAGCTGGCCCGCAGTTTTGTATGAAAGGTGGGTTAGGTAGTACCTCTACGACTGGACAAGATGGTCTGGTCGTAGGGGCAATTGTCGCTGTCAATGCGGTAGGGGATGTAAAGGATCCAGATACGAGAGAAATCCTTGTAGGTGCTCGTAACGCTGAGACAGCCCAATGGATTGATAGTTGCGCTTATTTAGAAGCGCATGCACAATCACAAGCATTATCTGGAACGAATACGACGATTGGTGTGATAGCTGTGAACGCAAAATTAACAAAAGCGGAAGCAAAAAAAATAGCCCAGCTCACACAAAATGCACTTGCACGTACGATTTATCCCGTCCACACGATGTTGGATGGCGATACGATATTTGTGCTAGGCACAGGCGACAAAACCTATCCGCTTGACTATATTGGGCACCTAGCAACAAAGGTTATGGAAGAGGCTATTCTTGTCGGTGTTAAATCCGCAGACAAATTGGGGGATGTTGAAAGCTATGTAAGTATACAAAGCACATAAGGCGAAGGGGGAGAAAAGTGATGAAGCAGAGAAAGAATTGGATATACCTAATGTTGACAGTAATTGTAGGTCTAATCATGAGTGCCTGTTCGAGTGATGATGGGAAAGAAGCAAGCCAAGGTAATACAGATGGATCGACAACAGATGTACCGCAAGCAATCGTGGTACGTGTCAACGATGACCCAGACTTTCTAGACCCACATAAAGCAACAGCATCAATTTCTTACCAAATGATTCTCAATATTTTTGAAGGGCTGATGGCGCCAGAAACAGACGGTTCATTAAAAGAAGGCCTAGCAGAAAGCTATGAAATTTCCGAGGATGGATTAACCTATACATTTAAAATTCGTCCAGGTGTCAAATTCCACAATGGCGAGGATGTAACAGTAGAAGATATTCAATATTCATTTGATCGTTTAATGGGCAAGAATGGTGGCGAGAAAATGTCGAATAACTTCGATAATGTCGCGTCTACTGAAGCACCAGATGCCAGTACTTTTGCCATTACATTAAAAGAACCAAATTCAAATTTCTTATATTCATTAACAGCACGACAATCGGCAATTATTCCAAAAAGTAATGATGGCAAGCATAATGAAAACCCAATTGGCACCGGGCCATTCGCTTATGTGAAATATTCTCCTGGTACTAATTTAGAGTTGACAAAGAATGAAAACTACTGGAAAGAGGGCTTACCTTATTTAGATAAAGTAACGTTCGCATTCCAATCAGATGACCAAGCAGCGATTATGAGCCTCATGGCCAATGAAGTGGACTTAACGAGTGTACCTTGGCAACGTGTAAGTGAAGTGGAAGGCAGTCATACTTTATCGCATCAAAATAATAACTCATCGTTAATCGTGACATTTAACGAAACAAAAGCACCATTTGATAATGTCAAAGTACGTCAAGCCATGAACTATGCCATTAGTAAATCCGATATTATTGACTCTGTGTTTGCAGGTTATGCAGTACCACTTGGCTCCAATATGAGTCCAGCTATGGGAGACTACCAAAAAACGGGGTTAGAAAAAATGTATGCACAGGATGTGAAAAAAGCAAAAGCATTACTAGCAGAGGCTGGCTATCCTGACGGTTTCAAAACAAAAATCACCGTATCCTCGCACAATGATATGTATTCAAATATTGCACAAATCGTGGTGGCGAACTTAAAGGAAATTGGTGTAGATGTGGAAATTGAAGTCGTGGAATGGGGTATTTGGCTAGATCGCGTATACTTTGGTCGCGATTATCAAATGACGACGATCGATTTAACGGGACGTGCGTCAGCCTATGAAATTTTAAATGACTACATTTCAACGAATGACGGCGAAAACTTCTTCCTGTTTAAAAATGATGAGTATGACCAAATTATGACGGATGTCCTGAAAGAAACGGATCAGGCGAAACAGATTGCCTATTACCAACGTGCACAAGAAATCTTAGCTGAGCAATCAGCGGCAGTTTATATCGCGGATTATCAAATCGTTTGGGGTTCAGACAAGCAAGTAACGGGTCTGAAGAGCTACCCATTCTGGTTCCATGATATGTCTGAGGTAAAGTTCTCTAACTAGAAAGGGATGAGCGCAAATGATGTATATAATACGTCGATTCATCCTGTTAATAACAACCATCCTTCTAGTGTCGATGATTACATTTGGTGTTTTTCAAATTTTACCTGGTGATCCCGTTCGCACGATGTTAGGGACGGAAGCGGATCCCACACAAATTGAAAATTTGCGGTCTGAACTTGGCTTGGACCGCCCCCTTTATGAACAATATGGTGATTGGATGAAGGGATTATTGACAGGGGAATTAGGTAATTCAATTCGTTTCTCGATGCCTGTAAAAGATTTATTGTTTGATAGACTACCTGTAACGATGTCGCTGGCAGGGCTCACGCTCATCATTGTATTAACGGTGTCGTTGCCATTAGGAATGTTTGCGGCGCGCAGACAAAATAAGCTTAGTGACGTGTCATTATCGACGGTGACGCAAATTGGCATGGCTGTTCCATCTTTTTGGCTGGGGATGATGCTCATTTTATATGTAGGGATGAAGTTTAGCTTCTTTAAAATTAGTGGCTATATTCCGTGGTCGCAAAGTGTCTCTGGAGCGCTCAGTACGCTCATTCTTCCGGCATTTACGATTGCCATCCCACAAATAGCGGTCAATTTCCGCTATGTACGAACAGCGATTTTAGAGCAAATTCAACTTGATTACGTGCGTACAATTCGGAGTAAGGGAATGTCTGAGCAAAATGTGATGTATAAGCACGTCTTAAAAAATTCAATGATTCCGATTTTGACGGTGTTCGGATTGATTATGGCAGAGGTTGTCGCAGGAACAATCATCGTGGAACAAGTATTCTCGCTGCCAGGCATTGGTCAGCTACTGATCACAGCCATTAGTAATCGTGACTTCCCATTAGTACAGGGGATTGTCATGTATATTACGGTCGCAGTCGTCGTTATTAACTTTATTGTTGATATTTTATATTCCGTATTAGATCCAAGAATTCGATTGCGATGAGAGGTGGATACGATGAAAAATATACAGAGATATACGAAGAACATAAACTTAATCATTGGTCTGCTTGTTATCGTCGGCTTCTTCTTGGTGATGATTGTCAGCTTCTTTTATACGCCACATGATGTGAATGTCATGAATATCCCAGATAAATTACGTGGTCCCAGTAGTACGTATTTCTTTGGGACGGATGAATTTGGCCGTGATATTTTTAGCCGTATTATGCAAGGTACGCAAACGGCATTTGCGGTGGGGCTACTAACGGTCCTAATAGGTACGACATTTGGCATTTTAATTGGTGGCATAGCTGGTTATGTAGGTGGTTGGATTGATGAGATTTTTATGCGTCTCATGGATGCATTAATGGCCTTCCCTGGTATTATTTTAGCACTAATGCTTGTGGCGATTTTTGGACCAGGGATTGTCAACACGGCTATTGCGCTAGGGATTATTGCGATACCAGCCATTGCTAGGATTTCTCGTAGTGGCTTTGTGCAGCATCGCGATGCAGAATATGTGCTGGCCGCAAAATTGATTGGTGTGAAGCCCTATAAAATTATGTTCCGCCATATTTTACCGAATATCTCATCACAAATTATTGTAGCTGCTACCGTAACTTTTGCGACGGCCATGCTAGCTGAAGCGGCACTCAGTTACTTAGGGCTTGGCGTACAACCACCAAACCCAAGCTGGGGACGTATGCTTAAAGATTCGCAAGCATATCTAGTAAAAGCACCTTGGTACACCTTTGCGCCAGGAGGGGCTATCACCGTATTAGTGCTAGGGTTGTATATGCTAAGCAATGCCTTGCGCGATTATATGGACCCTCGTTCAAAGTCGTAGCAAATCGGGGGCTGTTTTATTCAATAATTCGTATGCCTTCATGGCCATTTCTAAATTAAGACGGTAGGGGGCTTGTAAAAAGTCATTACCCAAAATACTTTCGAGCCGCTCAATGCGTTTATACAACGTTTGGCGTACGATAAATAATTGTTCCGCCGTATCATTTTTTGCGCCATTACAGGCTAAATAGACGCAAAGCGTTTGATAAAGGTCATTGCCATTTTTTTGATCGATCAGCAGTATTTCCTGTAAATAATCTTTCACGTACTGTAAAAGGGTGGCGTTATCTTGCTGTAATAAAAGTCGGTACACGCCTAAATCTTTAAAGTAAATTGAGGAAGCAAGCTGATTATGTTGCATCTGAATGACAGATTTTGCTTCCTTGTAACCTCGAGGTACTGACTCAATCGTCTGATAGACATTGCTAATACCGAAAGTAATTGCCAGTTTATTGAAAGGCTGTGGTGCTTTGCGAGAAACAATTTGTTGTATCGCTTGATCAAAGCTTTCCTGACTTTCCTTCACAGAGTCAGCCGCAATATAAAACGCAAGGATAATAATTTCATGCTGACGCACAGAAACGGTCGGGAAAAAACCCAGCTTTTTTAAAATCGAGCGGACATACATGGCATTATGCAACTGAACTTCCTGCCAATCCTCCTCCGAAACGATGTGAGCTTGATAATGAATATTCAGCACGACCACACGATGAAATAAGTTGCGGCTTTCAATCGGTAGATAGCTTTGGTAATGCTGAATATCGACAGGTTGTCCTTGAATGAGGGCTAAGATAAATTCATCCTCCCGACTTTGTTGACGTTCTTGTAACATTCGGTTGCGCATCAAAATATGGGCAATAGACATCGTCGCACGTTCAAGGTTTAAAAGCATATAATTACTTGGCTTTGGGAGCTTTGTATGCATGCATAAATAGCCCCAAACTTGTCCAAGCCCGTTGACAGGGATTATGACGAAATTGTCACTTTGAATGGTTAGTAAATGGATGGGCTCTTGTACATCGTGCTGTTGGCAATGCGCTTCAATAAGACGTAAATGTTTTTTTGCTTCTACAGGATAATAAAAGCTTTTCGTATCTTCCGACACAAATAAAAAATGAGCATTGGTATCTTGATGGAGCACCTGTAAAATTTTTAATATGCCATTAGGCATTAACGACAGCTCCATAAAAGTTTTTGAAATGGTATCTAGCTGTGTCAACGCTTGCTGATGTTGATTAATGATGTAAGTATGTAAATCCTGCGTAATATCAATAAAACGTACAATCTTATCGAAAATAATGATAGGAAAATGATGTTCATCTGCCAGTGCCACAAGTTCCTCTGGCACATGGTCAAAGTAGTCACCAATTTCAATACAAAGGGCGGCAGCACCATTGCGAATCAAGTTTTGTAAATAGGCGATTTGCGTTGTGCGCTCTAATTGTAAACCAACACCAGTCGTTAAAATCAGTTCACCACCATTAATTAACGAATCGAAATCTTTAATTTCTAAAATATGTGTCCATAGCACTTGGCGATTTACGCCTTGATGGCCTGCGATAAGCTTGGCAGATTCAAAATGTTTTCGCTTTAATACATCTCGCACGAGTAGAGGATATTTCGTCATAAATAAGCACCTGCCCTTCGAATATACAATAATACTTTATTATGTGAGAGAAATCAGAAAATTTCAATACATTAAAACTATCGTCATAGGGCAATGCATGTTAAAGGGGAAATGGCTAGACATTGTTATGAACGAACGGAGGTCATATATATGGAGCGAAACGACAATTTCACGAATACCTTACAGCAAAAAGATCGTGCAAACGTTTGGCATCACATCTCAATGTATAACGAAAAAGCACCACCGATGATAGTAGAACACGGTGAAGGTGCATGGATCACGGATAGTGTTGGCAATCGTTTTTTAGATGGCATGTCCGGTTTATGGGCTGTAAATGTCGGCTACGGGCGAGAGCGCCTTGCACAAGTAGCATATGAGCAGATGAAAAAACTATGCTATGCACCGATGACACAAAGCCATCAACCTGCCATTCAGTTGGCGGAAAAAGTGAATAGTTTGTTAGAAGATGACTATATGATTTTTTACTCCAATAGTGGTTCTGATGCAAATGAGGTTGCTTTCAAAATGGCACGTCAATACCATGATCAAAACGGTGAAGGAGCTCGCTATAAAATTATCTCACGCTATCGTGCGTACCATGGGAGTTCTCTTGGAGCGTTGGCCGCAACAGGGCAGGCGCTACGAAAGTACAAATATGAACCGTTAGCGCCAGGCTTTTTGCACGTGGCACCTCCAGATAATTATCGTCGTCCAAAGGGGCAATCCATTGAGCTCTATAATCTAGAACGTGCACGTGAAATCGAAGAAAAAATTATTTGGGAGCAAAAAGAAACGATTGCGGCTGTGATTATGGAGCCGATTATTACAGGCGGGGGCGTACTAATTCCACATCCCTCTTATGTTAAGGAAGTAGAACGCATTTGTCAGAAGTATGGTGTGCTCCTCATTATTGATGAGGTAATCTGTGGTTTTGGTCGAACAGGTCAGTTGTTTGGACATCAGCATTTTGCGATTAAGCCCGATATCATCACGATGGCCAAAGGGCTAACAAGTGCCTATTTACCATTATCCATTACCGCCGTACGAAAAGATATTTATGAAAAATTTAAAGATACGGATGGCTATAGCCATTTCCGACATGTCAATACATTCGGTGGGAACCCGGCAGCCTGTGCCGTCGCCCTCGAAAATATTAAAATTCTAGAAGAAGAAAAGCTAGTACAGCGTTCCAAGGATTTAGGCGAACAACTTTTACATGACTTGCAAGACTTATTGGAGCTGCCGTTTGTTGGTGATGTTCGGGGTTTAGGATTCCTCGTGGGTATTGAGCTCGTAGAAGATAAGCTAACTCTAGAGCCAGCAAAACCGGAACGGCTAGCAAAAATTATCGCAGATTGTAAAGCTAACGGACTGGTAATTGGCAAAAATGGCGATACGGTAGAGGGCTACAACAATATCCTGACATTAAGCCCACCACTGTGCTGTACGGATGAGGACTTAGAATTTATTAGCGCAGTACTGAAAAAAGTATTTGCCGCAAATGCATAAGTAATAGGCGATTCCCAGTGTTTTTCTACACAAGGAGTCGCCTTTTTAATAGTGTCGTTTATGACCTTTTTTTACACAGTCCCAATCGACTTCAATGTTTTGGCGGACACGTCCTAATAAATGATGAATGAAGTTGATCTCCTCATCCGAAAAACCATCCAATGCGCGTGCATTCGAATAATCACCTTCTCGTTTTAGAAAGGGATATAAAGCTAAGCTTTTTTCTGTTGGAAATAGATGCTTGTTTTTTTTGTTATGTGCATCAAAGCGCTTCTCTACAAAACCTTTAGTGACAAGCTTTTGAATAGCACGAGAAGCAGTTGTGCGATCCACCTTTAATAGTTCCGCCACCTTTTCTTGAATCATACCAGGGTTTTCACAGATGCGAATGACATATAAATACTGTCCTTTTGTTAAATCTAGTTCTTTAAATTCAATATTACTTATAGAATCAAGTGCCCGTGCAATCGCACCAATATCCCGTAAAATCTCTTTCATAAGTACCTCCCTGAAATTTTTGTTGTATTTGCAACAAAAATAGTTCTATACTATATACTATCATCCATGATGAATAAATTCACTTTATATTATTAGCAAAATTGAAGCGAAGTTTCGTGTGCTATCAGCGATAAAGCATGTACTATCATCGATAAAAGTGATGCTATCAGCGATAAAGCATATTCTATCATCGATAAAAGTAATGCTATCAGCGATAAAGCATATTCTATCATCGATAAAAGTGATGCTATCAGCGAAAATGCATATTCTATCATCGATAAAAGTGATGCCATCAGCGATAAAGCATGTACTATCATCGATAAAAGTGATGCTATCAGCGAAAATGCATATTCTATCATCGATAAAAGTGATGCTATCAGCGATAAAGCAGGTACTATCATCGATAAAAGTGATGCTATCAGCGATAAAGCATATTCTATCATCGATAAAAGTAATGCTATCAGCGATAAAGCATGTTTTATCATCGATAAAAGTAATGCTATCAGCGATAAAGCAGGTACTATCATCGTTAAAAGTGATTTTTCATCGATGTTCCAATTTTATCCACAGTTAAGTTATACGTACAGGAGGTTCATATTGATGGACGCAAAAATAATTACAACAGAACTGGATTTACAAACGGCATTTGCCATTCGTAGAAAAGTATTTATAGAAGAACAACAAATACCAGAAGACGAAGAGTATGATGAATTTGACGCACTTGATGCTGCCTGTGAACATATTCTTGTGTATTTCAATGGTCAGCCTGTTGGCACAGGCCGTTTACGGGTTGTAGAAGGTTACGGTAAGCTTGAACGCATATGTATTCTGCAAGCATTCCGTAAGTGGGGGCTTGGTAAAGTCATCATTCAAAAATTGGAGGAGATGACACGTGAAAAAGGATTAACGAAATCCAAACTAAACGCGCAAGTATATGCAGAGGGCTTTTATGAAAAATATGGTTATAAGCGTACGGGTGAGGAATTTATGGATGGTGGCATCCCACATATTTTAATGAAAAAGCCACTGATTAGGGCCTAATATGCACGTGCAGAAGAAAATGAAATATACACTCTATGTCAGTGGTATTGGCATTTTGACGCTCGGAGTGTGTTTCACGATGCAGTCCAAACTTGGTACATCACCATTTGATGCCTTATTAGTGGGGCTGTCGAAGCAAATCGGCTTAACAGTAGGTAGCTGGGAAATCATTACGTCTTTTATCATCATTTTTTGCAATGCCTGCCTTGCACGTAAACGCCCCGCATTTTTAGGATTATTAACTGCTTTCGTGACAGGAGTTTGTATTGATGCCTGGCTATTTTTACTCGGCGATATTGTGCATCCGACACATTTCGTAAGCAAAGTGATTTGTTTGGCGAGTGGATTACTGATTATCGGTCTTGGTTCGGCCATTTATTTGCAAGCCAAATTTGCACCCAATCCAATCGATTTTTCCATGCTCATTATTCGTGACTTAACAGGGAAAAGCATCATGTTTTCCAAAACGCTTATCTATATTATTTTCTTGGCTTTAGCCTTTGTTTTTAGTGGTCCTATAGGTGTCGGTACGGTGCTGACGGTCTTTTTAGGCGGACCAATACTAAATTACTTTATGCCGCTAACCGAGAGAATGCTCGCAAATGCGCAGCAACCACATTATCGTCATTCTTTATAAAAACTGTCTTTGAATAATGGTCTTCCCCCTGTACCGCTGTTCGAGAAATACATCGAATACACTCACAAATTCTGTAACTTTTTAGAGATTGAAAAGTCTACTCAGTAAAAGGGGTGAGGGTGATGAAGAAATGGATGATGCTCAGCTTTCTAGTTGTTTCATTAGCCGGTTGTCAACCCGCGATATTCGGTGGGAGCCAGACCATTATTGATTGGGTCGATATTTTATTAAGTGGGATGGGGAAGACTATACTGCACTCTATTCGGGCGTATTAGCGGATGAACAATATATCAGTAAAGAAATCGGCACGGTCAATTTTAAAGTGGCAGACAATGTGACGAATACATCGTATAAAACAAAGGATGGAGATGCCGCATTTCACGAAAAGGGCACGAGACTTTTTTCGATTGAAGGGCAAGAGGATTTATTAGCGGTCAAAGATGAAAGTGTGGTCAATGGGTATCGGGTATATTCTGCTAAAGAAGATACAGAAAATAAATGGGATTTTAACAATCTGCCTTTGGATAAAGTGCAGCACATTGAAATTTATTTAGCCTATACACAAGAGGGGCCAAAACAGCTAGCAAATCTAAAAGATGACGAGGATATTGCTCGTTTTTTGGAACTATTATATTCGAGTGAAGAGAATCTAGCATTTCAACCAAATACGACGAATGGAGATCCAATCTATTATGAAGTTGTGTTGTATACGGGTGAACCAATTGCGTATCAATATGGCGTGCAATTTGACGGAACTACGTATTATTGGCACCCATGGGAAACAGCTATTATAGCAGAAGACATAAAACAATTTATTCCTGAAACGCCGCGATATTAAATGAAAAAAGGGCTGTCCCAAAAAAACAGCTCCCTAATGATCTTTACTATAGCAAAGAATATATCGTATGCTCGTTTTTGTTCACATTTACTATGTCAGTTTTACTAGATTCTTTATCAAATTTAAAGCAATCTATTGGTTGAAAAATATCAGGATGGAAATGAATATCATGTGTAATGGTTTGGTCAACAGAATGGATTACTTAGAAGGTGGGATGGACTTAGCACATGCAAATTATTAATGAATATTTAATCTTTTTTTTAGTTCTTTCATCATTCGAAATGAAATAGGGCAATTTGGTCCGTACAAAGAAGCACTTGCTAGAAAAATTAATTCATTTGCTATTTTATTCTTCAACATAGCCGAGAACATCATCTTTTAATTTCTCCTTTCTATTTAAAAAATATTGTAGTAATAAAGTATCGAATGGTAATATCTGAATATACAGAATTTGTATAAAATTCAGAAAAATCTAAAAAGAAACTTGTATTAGGCTAGTGTTAAAAACTGTGAAGTATTAATGATTGACTTCTCATAAGGGTCATTCTTAGAGTAATCCTTTTCCAATGAGTATCTGTACAATGGGTAATGATTTTGGGAGAATTCGTCCTCTTTCATCAATCATATATACATAGTGTTGAGGCTTTTCAAATCGTTATCTGACTAATTATATTTTCAGAAACTTAATTAATCATTTGATTCATTTTATATTTCATTCACTTGGTCCAAGTGTGATAATGAGTCAATTTAACTATTGGCACTCATGAGTCATAAAAAAATATTCTTTAACACAATTTACTAAATAAGGGATTTTAAATATACAGTTATATCCTAATAGCCCAATTTTTATACATAAACGTTTTATAAATGTATAATACTTTAACTGTATTCTATTATATTTTATCGTTTCTTCTATTAGTGGGGGAGATCATACTATTTTGGGATTGCATCCTTTCACGATTGTTTTATGTATAACTTCAGTAACCTTCATCTTTTGACTACTTGGTTTTGCAGGGGTTACGGACTGGCAAGGCATGTTACGCAGTGTTACGACGATAATTATAACTGTAGGATTATCAGTTTTTTTAATGTTCATTCTATTAGTAGGAAAACTATTAGAATAGGTTGTTGACTGATCTATGTATTATGGGTAGCACTGGATAACAGCTATTATTACAGACAAAAACACAATTTATTTGGAGGGGCTGACCTAACAAGGTGGTCCCTTAGCTTTTCGGTGGAGGATAAAAAACCCCCCACTGATTGAAGCTTCCCTTTATAATTCTTTTACGACTGTATCTGCAAAGCGGTCGTGGGGAAGAATTTCACCTTGTTGTTTTTCAAATGCTTTACGATTCTTCAAATAATCGAAAGTGCTTACTGTATCTCGGTAAGCGATACGCTTAAGTATTTGATCGGTAGATAGCTTTGAACCGTCTTCATTTTCAAGAGTTAGTCCCACTTTCTTGTAACCAATCGTTTGTCCATTTTGGCGCAGCTGCGCGTATTCAAGGGACCACATGACTACCATTGGTGTGACCAGGGCATGCACCGCTTCATTTTTTACTTTTTTTCGCAGGACATATTCTACACCAGCTGTCACTGCAGTAGAAACGGCCAAGTCAATCAAAAATGCCTTCGTTCGTTTTTTCGTAATCGCTTTCACCTTAATTCCTCCTCTTATTGCATTCGTCTCTAATAATACGGATAACAAAGCAAGAAGTTCCAACATATTGCTAGCAACTGAATATGCTATGTCAGCGCAAATTTAATAGTTGAGTGATGCCAGTTGCTATGTTACTTTTGTATAAAGTACTGAAAATTACAATAATTCCTCTAGGAAGGCTGATGTAAATGATTAGACATATAGTTATGTGGAACCATAAAGAAGATTTTACTGATGAAGAGAAGGCCATTCATGCGCAAAGGATAAAAAATGAATTGGAAAGCCTGACACAGATAATTGATGGTATTCTCTCGTTAAATGTCATGATAAATCCTTTAGCATCTAGTAATCGAGAAATCATATTAAATAGTCTATTCGAGAGTGAAGATCACTTGCAAAAATATCAAATTCATCCTGAACATGAACGCGTAAGACAATTTGTAGTTTCAGTCGTGAAAGACAGAGTTTGTATTGATTTTCAGGTAGAGGAGGAACTTTGAACCGCTCACGACTGAAGTCACGAGTGTTGTCGTCGAATCCTTAAAATATGCTGTAAAGTACATATTCATAAGGGTTGTTACTAGCGATATTGCGATATTTATATTTTTTAATAACATTGAAACATCTTTTATGATCATTATTTTGTTCACTTTAAGTAAAATGGTTTTTTATACAAGTCTCTATTTTTCATATGTAAATGTTCGTACTAGCGATAGAAAAATAATAAAGAGGCTGGGACAAAAGAGAAAAGGTGTTAGATTGACTGCTGTCGATCTAACACTTTTTTGCTGTAAGCGCTGATGTCCGCTACGGCGGACGCTTTCCGGGGCGTGGCCTGAGCCTGTCGTCTCAGGCGTCACGCTAACAAAAAAATGATACCGTTTTTAAAAAATAGTCCGTCAGAAATTAATCCGAAAAATGCACCTCTAAAACCACTATACAATAAAACCAAATATAGAGCCCGCCATATAAAACACTAGAGGGGAACAAATGATTACGATAACATCCGATGCAGTCCATATATTCACCGAATCGTTAGATAACGGTATAACAATGCAATTTAATATGATCAAAGCTGTGAATAAGAAAAAGAATGCCAGTCATATTAACTCCTTTCACATCAGGCTCTATTGGCAGTCTTTAGGCCTTCATCATTGTCTTACCAGATAATGATTTGGAAGACTTTCTTCTAGCTCAAATTTACCGTGTGGACCAGAGTTTATTACTAGTTTTCCTTTTGCGCTTTTTCCTAGAAAAAATTTATGTTCATCTTATCAAAATTAGTGGGCATGGAGGTAGCTAAAAAGTGAAGGGCACTTCATGTTTAGTAGGGTAGGAAGCAATGGCCCCATGTTTTTCAGTTGATGTTGCGGCATAGCGGTTGGCGAATGTGAGCAGCGTAGTAGCAAATTGCTCACAAAAGGCTTGGAGTGTCGCTACTGTTATGTGCTTATCAAGCAAAATCGCTAAAACGGCTCCGATAAAGGCATCTCCTGCACCGGTTGTATCAATGGCATTCACGAGTGTAGCTGCTACTTTGACATTTTGCCGTTTCGTATAAAGGGTAGCGCCTTCTGCACCATGCGTAACAAAAATGACTTGTATCTTTCCATGGAATAATGCATGAACTGCTTGTTGTTCATCTTCTACATGTGTTAAGAACAATAGCTCCTCAATAGAAAGTTTGACGATATGGGCTTTCGGTAAAAATTCTACGACCGTTTTCCGACAGGCTTCGGCGTCATGCCAAAGAGCAAGGCGTATGTTCGGATCAAAAGACACGAGACAGCCAGTACGATGTGCTTGCTCAATCAATGCTACATGTGTTTGTTTCATCGGACTTGCCACTAAATTGACCGAGCAAAAATGTAGGATATCGTGCGCTGTCAGCAAATTAGACGGCAATTGCTCTTGCCGATACAGTAAATCTGCTGCATGTCTGCGGTAAAATAAAAAGTCACGGTCTCCTTTGTCTGTCAAAGAAACAAAGGCAAGGCTTGTGTCACCTTCAATCGTTTGCGCAATATAGGTTGTTTCCACACCTGCACGCTTCACGTTTTCGATTAAAAAGTCACCAAATGCATCCTGCCCTACTTGAGAGAGTAGGGCAGCCTGTTGGCCAAGCTTGGCACAAACAGCTGCAACATTCGCAGGAGCGCCACCTGCATGCTTCGTAAAATGCTCGACTGAAGCAAGTGAACCGCTTTGTTTTGTTGGTGTAAAATCTATTAATAACTCACCAATGGTATAGAGCTTGCTCATGGAAAACCTCCTTATTCACGACTGGTAACTCTAGGTTTTGGTATATAAACGGTGTAAATAATACCACCAAAAACAAGCAAAATGCCAACTGTTTGCAGCAGGCTCGGCATAAAATCAAGGAACAGCATATCTAGTAAAATAGCGACAACTGGATCTACAAATACTAAGACCGACACCAAAATCGTGGAGAGGCTACGAATACTATCAAAAAATAAATAATAGACAAAACCTGTATGGATAAAGCCAGTGCCTAATATATAGAGCCAGTTCGTTGTAGTTAAACCCTCAAATAATGAAAAATCCACAAAAGGTAGCAGCATGACGATCCCAACAGCCGTTTGTACATACGTTAATGCATAGGAGCTAAGATTTGTAATGGTTCTGCTTGTGAGCATTGTAAACGCATAAAACAATGCAGACAGTAGCGCCCAAACAAAACCGGACTGCATAAACTCAGACAGCGAAATAAAGTTATTTAAACCTATGATGAAAATACTGCCAATAAAACATGTCAACGTTGCGAGAAGGGCACGTACCGTCATCTTTTCTTTTAAGAACAATGCCCCGAAAATTAACACAAAAATCGGCGCTATATTATAGATGGAAATGGCAATAGAAATGGACATCTCTTCAAATGCTTTAAATAAGAATACCCAGTTTAAGACGATAAAAACGCCACATATAAGCGTGCGCACTATCTCTTTTTTCTCCCATTTTTCAGTTTTATGGCCACCGGTTGCGAGCCACATCCCTCCGATAAAGAGGGTAGCGCAAATACAACGGATAAAGACGAGCTCCAATGCTGGGACCCCAGTATGTATAGTGAAAAAACCAATAGAACCAAAAATGGCCATCGATACAGTCAATTTGATGATTGCTGAAACGTTCATATTAACCTTCTTTCTGTAAGTAATAGTTTTCTTACCAAAGATTAGGTAATCGCACCCTGTACACGGGTAGAATCACATATCGTTTTGGTGGAGCCCTCGACAGCTCAGCATAAACCTCAATCGAGCGCATTACCTTGTAAAATCAAGTTTTGTTCTTGTTAAAGAAAGAAAGCCGACAGCGTATGCCAACTGTCGGCTTCACATAAAATATGGTTCTTTTATTCTCTAATTTGTCCGTCACCATGTACGAAATATTTTGTAGAGGTTAACGCAGGTAATCCCATTGGTCCGCGTGCGTGTAATTTTTGCGTACTGATACCGATTTCAGCCCCGTAGCCGAATTCAAAGCCGTCTGTGAAGCGAGTGGAGGCATTGTGATAGACAGCTGCTGCATCCACACTATTTAAAAAGGTATCGGCTACTAATTGCTCTTCTGTAATGATAGCTTCAGAGTGATTCGTCCCGTATTTATTGATGTGTTCGATCGCTTCAAAGACGTTTTCAACGAGTTTCACACTTATTGTTAAATCTAAATATTCTGTTCCATAATCTTCTTCAGTCGATTGTTGTGCGAAATCAACGGCTGCACAAACTGTTTCATCGCCAATGATGGTTACACCTGCATGATGAAGGGCCGTTAGTAACTGCGTGCCGTATTCATTAAACCACACAGGATGGATCAGTAAACTTTCTGCGGCATTACAAACAGAAGGGCGTTGCGTTTTCGCATTGATACAAATTCTTTCTGTTTTTATGTAATCGGCTGTTTGATCTACATAAATATGGCAATTACCAGCGCCTGTTTCTAGCACGGGTACAGAGGCCTCATTTACAACTAAATCGATGAGTGCTTTCCCGCCACGAGGAATTAGCACATCTAGGTATTCTTTTAGATGGAACAATTCCTTGGCCGTTTCACGATTCGTATCCTCGATTAATTGCACAGCATCGACGGGGATAGACGTTTTTTCAAGGGCGCGGTGGATACTTGCCACAAGTGCCACATTCGAAAATTTAGCAGAAGAGCTGCCACGTAAAATGACTGCATTGCCAGTTTTTAGTGATAACGTTGCAGCATCGATGGTAACATTCGGACGTGCCTCATAAATCATACCGATAACACCTAGTGGGACCATTCGTTTTTCAATTAGCAGGCCATTATCTTTTTCAATGCGCTCAAGGAGTTGACCTACTGGATCATCTAATTTTACTAGCAACTCGATTGCAGTTGCCATTGCCTCGATACGCTCTTTGTTCAGCATAATGCGGTCTAGTGTAGAAGCGGGCATGCCTTTTTCTTTGCCCATTGCTATATCCTTTGCATTTTCAGCGATTAAATCGTCCTGATCAAGCACCAATTGCTCAGCAATTTTTGTCAGAGCGATATTTTTTTCGCATGTTGTTTTAATATTTAATATATAACTTGCGGCTTTTGCCAGCTTTCCTTTGCGTTGTACTTCACTTGTCATAAAAATTCCTCCCTAATTGGTTTGCGTTTTTAGCCATTTATCTCGGTGAATCACTTCAATTGGGTATTTCGTTAACTCATCCGTACGTTTACCCATCGCATGTGCTAGTTCGAGGGATGAATACAAGACTTCACCACGTCCAAGTAACCCATTTTCACTGTACACCTCAACCACGTCTCCATATTCGAAATCACCTTCGACGCGAAATACTCCTGCTGGTAACAAACTTTTGCCGTTAGCTAACAGAGCGTGTTCGGCACCGCTATCTATAAAAATTTTACCAGAAACTTCCGTAAGTGCAATCCACTGTTTATTATTCGTTAATACAGCTAGTGCATCATGCTCCACGTATGTGCCATCTCCATGGCCATCCATGATATCGACAAGTTTACGCGCTCCATGACCAGTACCTATAAACACCTTGACGCCTGCATTTAAGGCTGAGCGAGCTGCCAATAATTTAGATTCCATACCACCAGTACCGACCTTAGAGCCCGCACCATCTGCAAAGCCTAGCATTTCATCGGTTACTTCTGTCAAACGATCAATGCGCTGCGCATGAGGGTCTTTATTCGGATTCGCATTATATAAACCATTAATATCAGTCAGGATAATGAGTTGGTCTGCATGGACAAGTCCACTAACAAGAGCTGACAGCATATCATTATCACCAAACGTTAATTCACTGACCGACACCGTATCATTTTCGTTTATGATGGGGAGCATAGAGCGCTCTAATAGTTCCTCAAATGTGGCATAGGCATTTTTATAGCGTTCCTTTTTTGAAAAATCAGTACGTGTCAATAAAATTTGAGCAGGCACGATATCATAAATGCTAAATAACGCATGATAGGTTTGAATAAGAAGGCTTTGACCCACAGCAGCTGCAGCCTGTTTGCCCTTGACGGTCACGGGACGAGAGGGATAACCCAGGTGTTTAAAGCCCGCCGCAACTGCACCAGATGATACAAGCAGTACTTCATGACCGTATTTTTTTAATTCTGCAATCGCCTGGACATGATCCATTAAACGCACCTTATCAATCTCACCTTTTGCATTTGTTAAGGAGCTGCTACCAATTTTTACAACAATTCTCTTTCTTTCCATCACAATTCCTCCTGTTCACCAATTATGGGATAGTGAAACTTCAAGTAGTGGGTCTCTTCATCGCCACTACTTGCTAGTTGAACCAACCTCGTAAGCAGCATTGCACTATAAAGGTGGCAACTTACTGACCGTTAATACGGGATAAAGTGAAACTTCAAGTAGTGGGTTCTCTTCATCGCCACTACTTGCTAGTTGAACCAACCTCGCTAGCAGCATTGCACTATAAAGGTGGCAACTTACTGACCGTTAATACGGGATAAAATAAAAAAACCCTTCCGTCCTAGAAATTAGGACGAAAAGGTTTGCTTTCCGTGGTACCACCTACATTGAATGCCCATAGACATTCCACTTTCCTCATAACGCTTGAGACTGCGCCTAGTTTGGCTAGGACGTTTTACGAAGTAGGTTCTTTAGTCTTACTTGTGCAATACCTTGCAGCCGATGGGCATCGCTCTCTTATCAAGCAGTATCTAATTACTAGTCTTCGTACGCTTTTTATAGTAATTGAATAAAGAATGCACTACTTCTGTGTGTCTGTCAAGCTGAAAAGGAAAGTTGATAGAAAGTTGTGAATAAATAACGAGGTTCAAGACTATTTAAACCACCAAATTGCGATGAACAACGGGAGCATTGCCAAAATCATCACAAAGAAGCTCCATAAAATTTGCTTTCCCGTCGTCATATTTTTCGGTTTGATGCTAAGTCGTTCGTATAATTGGTTGATCGCACGTTGTTCTTTTGCATATAACATGGATTGAAACTCGTCGTAATCCTGAATATAGGTAGATGGGGGTCTTGGACTGAACCGCAATTTCCGAATGTCCTCGGTAATTTCTTTGTCGCCCATCCAATAAGTAATGACAGGTGCTAAACCAGAAGTTTGAACAGCCCGAACGTCGATTTCGTGTGTCTTCATTTTATAACAGACGTCACCATGTTCGTTTTCAAACTCTTTTACAATATCACTCACTGCCACTGACGATCACCTCTTTCTAAAAACAATGCAGATAAATACATGTCGTTAATCTCTATTATAATGTATCGAAAGAGAAAAGTGTTGCGTAAACGAGCATAATTGTCTGAATGAATAGGGTGGTAATTTACTGAGAGGAATTTTATCGACGCTACAATCTTAATACATAAAAGGTTGACGCCAACACCGTACATAATTCATATGTAGCTGACATTGTCCTTTGCATATACAAAAAAATTGTGAATAAGGACGAAAAGTGCTTAAATAAAGTCATAAACTTACATATTAAGGAGACAAGTTCATGTAGTATAATTGAAATTAAACTATTATAATAATAGTTCTTTTATAAGAAAATGAGAGAAGGGGAAATTTTGGATTTTTCAACGTTATTTGCGTTTTTAGGTGCGGCAATTATTCTAACTTTAATGCCTGGACCTGATAATTTATTTGTCCTTGCACAAAGTATTGCACAAGATAAAAAAGCAGGAATAGCGACTTCTCTGGGCTTATGTACAGGTCTACTTGTGCACATAGGCGCGGCAGTTCTCGGGATTTCGGCAATTATTTATCAATCGACAGTGATTTTTTCAATTGTTAAATTTGCAGGTGCGGCATATTTATTGTATTTAGCGTGGCAGTCATTCCGTGCGAAGGGTGATCCATTTACTTTAGAGCAACAAAATGCCCAAGCTTACATGACGTTATATAGAAAAGGGATTTTGATGAATATTTTAAACCCTAAAGTATCGTTGTTTTTCTTAGCACTATTGCCACAGTTTGTAAATCCAACACAAGGTCATGTAGCTTTACAAATGCTTATTTTGGGTATTGTATTTTTAGTGCAGGCACTGTTATTATTTTCGTTGTTTAGTATTTTTGCAGGGAAAGTACGAAAAATCATTATTGGTAAACCAGCCATTGCAAAACGTTTGAACGTTGTACAAGGGGTACTATTCACCTTTATCGGAATTCAAATTGCACTGAGCAAACAATAAAAGGAGGAAATTTTCATGGCAATCTTACATATTACCTTTAGCTTATCTACACACGGTTCAATTAAGCATGCAATCCGTCAAAATCATTTACAACGAGATGAGTCGGTGATTTGTGTCAATGATATTTTCTCAATTGGCCCACTAACGGGAACGGAAGAGCGAAAAAAATGGTTAGAGACCTTTATTTTAAAGGATGAAGAAGAACGTGAATTATACGATGACATGCAAAAAGAGTGGACGAAAAAAATAGCCGGTTTACCTTGTGATGTCGATGTTTGGATTTGGTTTTGTCAAAATGCTCATGAAGAAATAGGTTTCCGCTATGTGATGAGCGAATTTGTCAATAAATGCAGTATGGTGTACGGCATTGACGTAACAGAAGGTTTAATGCGCATACAGCCGAACAGGTCGATCCGTGATACAGGTCAACTCCCATCCCATATGTTCATGAAACTCCGTCCGGATGCCAAGCGTTTTTCAATTGACGCGTGTCAGCGTCTTGCAAAAGAATGGCATGAGCTCAAGCAGATTTCAAGCACGCTGCGAATTTGGGGAAATGGCATTGAACATGTAGCGGAAGATACATATGATTCTATATTAATAGAAGCTGCAAAACATGTTCATGCAGTCCGAGGGGAAGAATGGCTCTCACCAGCGCTTGTCATTAGCGAAACTTTTGGCAAAATAGATGATTACATTGGTGAAGCGTTTCTGGAATACCGAATTTTTACATTAGCGAAACAAGGATTTTTCGAGATTGACGGTGACACAACAGATATCTATTCTTACCAACTAAAATATATCGGAAAATAATAAAACATACTAACATAACTTTAAATTTTAAGAAAGAGGAGCAAAGACGTTTAAATTTTTCCTATTTAAAATGAAGAAAAAAATTTGGACGTTCTTCCTTTTGGAATCAATAAAATTCAGAAGAGAGTAACAGTTGATGGTAGCGAAGGCCACGCTTACAGCAAAAAAGTGTTAGATCGACAGCAGTCAATCTAACACTTTTTCTCTTTTGTCCCAGCCTCTTTGTGATGTTTAGATTTTCGTTTTCGTACACACTCTTGAGGTCGCATTCATGCTTCAGATGGAAGTGATGGAGCGTTTACTGCCGCTATTGGGCTATTTAGCGAGTCGTGTCTGCATGTTATGTACGCACAAAAGGTGATAAGCCGTCAGTCCCGAACGGGCGTAGATGTATTTTTTTCATAAAAATCGAACACAAATTGCTGGAATTGTCGTGCAGAGGGGGAGATATAACGATTGTCAATCCAGGCCATGCCAATGATGCGTTCACAAACCATATCCTCCACATGAATTTTGACAACTTTATTAGGATTTAAATCTTCGTCATCAGGTAGTAAAGAAACACCGAGACCAGCTCCTACAAAACCAGCAACGGTTGATACTTCATCGCCTTCAAAAGTAATTTTCGGTTTGATGCCCGCTGCATTTAATAATCGATCAGCAGTACGGCGTAGAGCGTAACCCTTTTTCATGAGTACAAATGTTTCTTGTTCAAGTTCCTTCATTTTAATGCTTTTACGATTGGCAAGGTGATGGTCGATGGGCACCATAATATACAGCTCATCACGCCACAGCTCCTTCCAACAAACAGGAGGTTCCGTGTCAATCGCTGCGAGTAAGCACAGGTCTAATTCACCCGCGAGTAGTTGCTTTAACTGTGAGTGCGAGTAGTTTTGTGTAAAGTGAAAGCGGATATGTGGATGCTGTTGGCGAAAAGCACGGATTAAATCAGGCACAATACTTGTCCCTAATGTATGTAAAAAGCCGAGCGACACATCCCCAAGTTCAGGATTATTGAGCTCCTGTAATTCAAGTACTGCCTTTTCATATTCCTTACGCATGCGTTGCACACGATACAAAAATAGTTCACCATAACGATTGAGCATGATGGAACGTCCTTGACGGTCAAATAAGGGAACACCCAATTCCTCCTCTAGCTTAGAGATAGAACGACTAAGTGCAGGCTGTGATATGGCTAATACATCAGCAGCACGTGTCATATGCTCCAACTTTGCTACTGTTGCAAAATATTCTAATTGTTGCCACTCCATTTTTTTCACCTCCATCAATAGTATTACTGTGAGTTAACTGCATTATAACGGTAAAAGATTAGGAAGTATAGGTAACGTCAAAAAAAATTAGCAGGTGTTACCAAGTAAATTTCTATTAAATAAATTTATGCACTTTTTAAACAGGTTCAAGTGGTTGTTTTACAAGGATTCAACCTAACATCATTCATGCACGAAACGCATTGAAACGATAAAAACTATAAATTGTACATTATGAATAAAGGGTGTTAAGATAGACACAGAAATTACACAAATACAAATTTCCGTGAAGGGGATATTTTAAAATGAAGTTATCGAAGCCAGAACCTCTAACTATTGAGGGAGGCAAAAAAGCCGTACTATTACTGCATGGATTCACTGGTAGCACAAAAGATGTGAAAAAGCTAGGAGAATTTTTATCCAAACGTGGTTATACCGTTCATGCACCGATTTATAGTGGGCACGGGGTAGAACCTGAAGCGTTACTTGAAACAAAACCAGAGGATTGGTGGAACGATGTGGTGGAAGGCTACAACTTCTTAAAAGATAAAGGCTATGAAGAAATCGCAGTCGTAGGGATTTCACTTGGCGGCGTATTCTCGTTAAAAGTAGCAGAGACGTTCCCAGTAAAAGCATGTGTTGCTATGTGTGCACCAATCACGCGCGATAACTCAAAAGGCTTATTTACACGTTTATACCATTACGCTCGTTTATATAAACATTTTGAAAATAAATCAAAAGATCAAATCATTTCAGAATTACATGAACTACGTATTACGCCAAAAGATTCATTAGATGGTGTAACACGTTTAACTATTGAAACACGCGAAGAATTACCAACAATTAAAGCACCGACATTAGTATTACAAGGTTCATTGGATGATGAGCTGTATCAAGAAAGCGCGCCATTCATTCTGAACACAGTTGAAACAGATGATAAAGAAATCATTTGGTATGAAAATTCAGGCCATATCATTACATTAGGTAAAGAACGTGACAAAGTATATGAAGACGTCTACAATTTCCTAGATCATATCGAGTGGTCTGTTGCAAACTAAAATAAATCAGAAGATGGATTATGAAATTTTTCATAATCCATCTTCTGATTTATAAGGCCATGTTTAACTACATGTGAAGCAACCAATGGCATTAACTATAGAATTATAGTATTTTATTGATCCTTCATTAGGAACAATTTCATTAAAAATGATTAGCTTGATCTTACTCTATATCAAAAGTAGCGTATTGGATTTTCCAATTACGCTGCGCCATACTCCTAAGGGGAATGTTTCTGATGATATTCTCCGAATCTTCAAATGCATTTGTACCTAGCCAATTTCAAAAAAAACAGGGTGTCTGTTACACGCCTCAAATGATTTTCTTTATGCCGAAAACTTAATCTATATGAAATCGCTTCCTCATTAGCTAATGGTGCTATTTTTTACTAAACGATATGATGTGAAAATCGATTAATAAAGTCATATCTTTGTAATTGATGTTATTTTAGCAATATATTATTTCATCATTCTATTTTTGGTATTAATGGATAGATATACATAATAGGTTATCCATAAGATGACTGTGGTTAGATATTTTGTACAACCGCTTCCATCAAGGCAATCACTTCATTATTTTGCCTGATTTTTCCGAAATTTAACTAATTGATTCGTTTATCCATTCGAATTTGTACAATTAGCAATAATCTAAGAAAAAACTATTGTTTTTATAATAAATGCCTGATACCATTGTGGAATTGTAGTGAAGAATCATGCTAATTTTAATCATTTGCTATAGTCAACACATCTAAGGGGAGCAACAATTATGCAAAATAAAATACCTTTTTCTACGTATGCAGTCATCGGCACGATGCTATTTGGGCTGTTTTTCGGAGCGGGGAATCTCATTTTTCCAATCCAGCTTGGACAGTTAGCAGGGACAAACTTTTGGTTCGCACTCATTGGTTTTCTCGTAACAGCCATTGGTTTACCGTTTTTGGGGATTCTAGCAATTGGATTATCGGGAAGTAACGGTCTTCGAGATTTAGCGAGTCGTATCCATCCAGTATTTGGCGTTATTTTTTCATTGGCGTTGTATTTAACAATTGGTCCATTCTTTGCGATTCCACGTACAGCGACAGTACCGTTCGTTGTCGGTTTTGAGCCGTTTATTCAAGCGGAGCATACAACGCTTCTACTGGGCATCTTTAGCTTTGTATTTTTTGCCATTGTCTATTATTTCTCATTAAATCCTGCGAAAATTATGGATTACATCGGTAAGTATTTAACACCCGCCTTTTTAATCTTCTTATTCCTGCTAATCATTACAAGTATTCTCTCACCAATGGGTCATTTCAAACAGCCAATGGGCGAATATATCGATGCGGCATTTATGACCGGCTTTAAAGAGGGCTATAACACAATGGATGCACTGGCCTCGTTAGCTTTCGGCATTGTCGTTATCAATGCCATAAAAAGTACAGGCATTACAGATCGCAAAGAAATTGCCAAGGCAACTTGGAAATCTGGTATTTTTGCGATGGCGTTAATGATGCTGATTTATGGTTTAATTACGTATATGGGCGCATCAAGTATTGAAGCAATCGGCACTTTTGATAATGGTGGATTAATATTTGCAGCGGTTGCTAAACATTATTTTGGTTCATTCGGCGCTATATTGTTAGCGATTATTATCGTTCTTGCCTGTTTAAAAACGAGTATTGGACTTATCACTTCATGTAGTGAATTTTTCCACGAGGTATTTCCGAAGGTCAGCTACAAATGGTTTGTCTTCATTTTGTGTCTCGTGTCATTTACAATCGCAAACTTTGGTCTAAACAATATTATTAAATTTGCGATTCCAGTGCTTATGTTCTTATATCCACTTGCAATCGTACTCATATTACTAGCATTAAGTTCTTCATTATTTAAAAATAAGCAGTCGGTGTATGCTACTGCCATGTTCTTTACTATTTTCATTAGTGTAATCGATGGCTATAGCGCGTTAGTGGCAAGTGTTCCTGCCGCAAAATTCGGCTTATTTGAGGCAGTAGGGAAGTTATACGCTGATTTTTTACCATTTTATGATATAGGTTTAGGATGGATTTTACCGGCGCTACTAGGTGTGCTAATTGGGGCAATACTACCTACGAAAAACAAGGTAATCTTATAGTTCAGGCATTTTATCACTAGCTTTACTTGGCTTATCGCCCAATTTTTTCATTGACTAACTTTAACGATTTATCGACAACTATTAAGATTTAGTACCTGTCCCATAAAAAAATGCACGCAACCCAGTTGCGTGCATTTTTAATGACTAATAAGCTGTCCAACCGCCATCCACGGCAATAACTTGACCGTTCACAAAGCTTGCTTCATCGGAGCCTAAGAAAATGGCAAGTTGTGCAATTTCCTCTGGCTGTCCAGCACGTGGATTAATACCTAAACCAAGTGATTGGCGAGCAGCACCGACTTCACTTATATTAGTCATTGTTGAGGCAATGTTTGTGATAACAGCGCCTGGTGCAATGCCATTACAACGAATGTTTTTATCTGCATACATAAAGGCTGTGTTTTTTGTTAGACCTACAACGGCATGTTTGGAAGCTGTGTAGGCAGCTCCTGCACGTGCACCGTAAAGGCCCCCGGCAGAAATATTATTGACAAAAACGCCGTGACCTTGAGCTAAGAAAATATCTGTTGCTAAACGCATTGAACGCATAACTGCTGTTGTGTTTACAGCAAACACCTTGTCCCAACGCTCGTCAGAAATTTCACCTACAGGCTCCATCCCATCCATAATGCCCGCATTATTTACTAAAATATCTAATTGACCATAAGTATTTTTTGTTTCATCAAATAAGCGTTGTAAGTCTTCTGATGAAGCAACATTTGTTTGGATAGCAATAGCTGTGCCACCAGCCGCTTGAATACCGTCAACAACTGCCTGAGCACCGTCTAAATTCAAATCAGAAACAACGACTTTTGCGCCTTCTTTCGCATAACCTTCTGCGATTGCTTTTCCCATACCTGAAGCTGCACCTGTAACGATGGCTACTTTTCCTTCTAATCTCATTTCAAAAGACCTCCTATTATTTTTAATCTAACCTCCATGCTGTCAAGATATACACGAAAGCTTAATCTGACTCATTGAATGCTTGGCGACACGCAACAATCAGATTATGTATTGAACATGTGTTCATTAAAATAATATAATAGAGTTGTAAGCGATTTCAATATGCAGAAATCTAAGAACTGTTCAGTAATCAACACATCTGGAAAATCTGTTTAATAGGAGATGGAAATTTTGAATAGGAACGATTTACGCGTAGTAAAAACGAAGCAAGCTCTTCATAACGCATTGCTCACATTGTTAAGCGAAAAGCCCTTGGAAAACATTTCAATTGCTGAAATTTGCCGCGAAGCAAAAGTGAATAGAGGTACTTTTTACTTACATTATGAACAAAAAGAAAAGCTGTTTGAGGAATATTTTCAGGAAATTATGGAGGATTTAAATAATTCTTATGAGGAGCCATATCGTGCTGTAACAACCTTAAATAAAAACGAACTCGATCCAAATACTGTACGGATTTTTCACCATATTGAGCGATTTAAGATGTTTTATCGCATTGTTTTTTCAAAAAATGTGCCACTCACTTACTATTACATGTTATTTGATGAAATCCAAGCGTTGTTAAAAAGAGATTTAGCTCAAAATAAAAATCGTGAAATTTCTATCGATTTTTATAGTGCCTATCAGGCAAACGCCATTATCGGCATGATACTTGAATGGTATCGCCATGATTTTGCGGAAAGTGTGAGCACTTTAAACAAGCAGCTAGTCACTATTTTGAAATTTCAACAGTAGACCATGAATGTTCGAATTTGGCATTGCTAGAATATTTTTATTTTAATTGCTGATTTTGCTATAATTTAGTAAACAAAAATAGGAGGTAGACAATGGTACGAGAAATCATTAATCAAATCTTAGATAGCTTACCAGAAGAGGAATTGGAGAAAATTCAATATTTATTACAAGATATTGAGAAAGATTATTTGTTTCACAAGAGCTTCACAGATAAAGATATCATGATTACATATTGTGAAAATCCACAATCGATTAACAAGAAATGGGATAGTATTTTCGCCAAAAATATTAGTGAGGAAATGAAGCACAGTATTTTTTACGATCAGTTTAAGTGGCATATTTTTAGCTATGACCAACAAGCTTGCCTAAAAAGAGAAGATGCACGTAAAGCATTTGATGATGTACCGAAGGATGAATTATTTATGATGTATCAATGTGCACCTTATGTGCTGCAATTTAGCGCTGCGAAGGATGTTGTGGCCGCAGATTTCGATTCACAGCAAGATATTTATATTTTTGATCGAGATTTTACTTGGACATATATACATACGCATGAGGAGCAGTGTGGACCGTATTTTTACAACATACATGAATAATTGTCATATCAGTAGCTATCCATTATAAGAGAATGGATGGCTATTTTTTATACAAAGAATGATAGGGAAGAGCTTCCGTTGATCAAGGTAAAATTAGCACGTAGGAAATGTGGTAGAAGCAGTAGAGAATTGTCCCTTTACCCTTTATGAATCTGTATATAGTTCATAAACCTGGAAGGATGATTGCGATGATTACCATTAGTCCTGGGCATTGGCGGGAAGGTTCGGGCGCAAAGGATTTGATTGATGAGGTAGTGGAAGCCAGAAGGGTCGTTGCACGTGTTGTAGAAATATTGAAGATTCAGGGGGTGTCCGTAACACAAGTACAAGATGATGAATCTACAAGCCAGCTTAAAAATCTAAGCTTTTTAGTGCGGCAACATAATAAAACGCGACGTAAAGTAGACGTCAGTGTCCATTTTAATGCAATCGGCGGCCGTATCCAACAGGGCATTGGAACAGAGGTGCTCTTTTATGATGCGGTGACATTGGCTACTGCAATGAGTAAAGCTATTTCACATGCTTCGGGTCTGAAAAATCGCGGAGCGAAACAAAGAAAAGAACTCACTTTTTTAAACGCGACGACGATGCCTGCTATTATGATAGAACTATGCTTTGTGAATTCGGTAGCAGATGTAAACTGTTACAAACAGCATTTTGAAGCCATTTGTAGAGCCATTGCTACAACGCTGGCTGATTTTATCGGATGAGCGAGGTCGACACGGATAGAACGAGTAGAGTGGCGGATAGAACCACTAAAGTGACGGATAGCTTTGTAAATCTATACAAAAACCAGCGATGGTCTAATTTCTAATTAGTGCATCGTTGCCAAAAATAATGACCATTTTGACACGCTATCTTGTACAATCTGAGCTGCCTGCTGATGCTGCATAATCATCACCATCGAGTCGTGTGGTGTAGTGCTCAGTTCACTTGGTGTAGCACTCGGATCAGTGGTCACAAACTGTGGCTGTAGCCAAACGACTTGAATGCTGGTGGCAACGCTTGAGTACCTTCAGTGAAATTTGATTTGTCGTTGACAACTATATCGGCTGCTGATATATTTTAGTTATATCGTCAGCCGATATATTGTTTGGCGATATAGAGGGGGTTTTTTCATGACGCAGGAACATCCGCCATTAACAGAGGGCGTTTATTATATTTTATTGGCATTATTTGAGGCGCGTCACGGTTATGGCATTATGCAACTGGTCGAGGAAATGAGTAAAGGTCGTGTACGGCTCGGGGCTGGTACGATTTATGGAGCTATAAAGACATTGTTGGAACGAGAGTGGATTGAAGCATTAGATGGGGATGGTCGTAAGAAGGAATATATCATTACTGCAAGTGGAAAAAAAGTTGTGGAATACGAAATTTTGAGATTAAGGGAACTTTTTGACAATGGTATCCGTATAACGAGAGGAGATGGGTAATATGCATAAATATCGGTGGGGCGTGAATCCATACGATATAGAGAAATGGATCAATGAGATGGCAATGCAAGGTTGGCATTTGCAAAAGTTCGCATGGACTCGTTTTACATTTGAGCGTGGTGAGCCAGGTAGCTATATTTATCGACATGATGAAATAGATAGGTTTGCTACACCGTACGAAGACGATTACCTAGAATTTTTGCAAGCCACTGGCATAGAGCTTGTTGATCGTTCAGGCAATATCGTATTTTTTAGAAAATCTGCAAGTGAAGGACCGTTTGAGCTATACACGGACAAGAAAACCAAAATCAGTAACCTGTCTAAGAAAGTGACGCTGCTGTTGTCGCTGCTGCTACTTAATTTCGTATTTGGTATCATGGGGCTAAGTAGAGATTTTTCAGGACTGGCTACAGAGTGGATTGGACTAACAATAAATCTAGGAAATATCCTAATCGTGTTGTTACTTACCATACCTTTATTCAGGTTAGTTCGATTGCGCAAACAATTGAAAAAGGATCTTGATGTGTATACAGACTAGATTGAGGTGACTCTTGTGAAACTGAAAAAATTTCGCTTTTATATCGATCATGAACATGAGGAAACATGGGTCAATTCTATGGCGGAAAGCGGCTGGCATTTAAAAAAATTTTGGCCATGTGTTTATATATTTGAAAAGGGAAATCCAAGTGAATACATTTATCGCAATGAAATGGTAGTCAAAAGGAAGAAAGATTATTACGAGTTTCTAGAGTCGATGGGTATAGAATGTGTTCATTCTTTTGGCGTATGGGCGTACTTTCGGAAAAGACGTGAGGATGGACCATTTGAAATATTTTCCGGGAAATTAGAAAAAATCAAATATCTCTCCCGGTTAAATTCACTGTTTCTGATCGTAGCTCTAGGGAATTTACTTGTAATGCTGATTAATATTGTCCTACCACTTTTTCGTCATGAATTATCCCAAGAAATCCTATGGGTGAGCTCTTTAAATGTCTTGATGGTAGCTTTACTTTACGTAGAAATTCATAGAAATAACAATCGAAAAAAGAAATTGCAAATGCATGCTCATATTTTTGAAGAGTAAGCGAGGGATTATATGTAGATAAGAAGCTGAGATGGTGGTGTAGGGCTAGCATCTGCAAAAAAACAATTTTGGGCTATTTTAGAAATGGGTGATGGGCGAACCCAAGACTACTTTGTTTTTTTTGAGATGATGAGTATTGAATGTGACTTAAGATGCTCCTTCAAAAATAAAATGTAAAACGGAAAAAACGATTGGAGCAAGCATTACATATATTTGAAAGGTAGGGAGGAAATAAGATGTCATTACAATTACAACATGTCATGAAGAAGTATAAGGATTTTACAGCCGTCGATGATTTGAATTTCACAATAGAAAAGGGTGAAATTTTTGGACTGATTGGCCAAAATGGGGCGGGTAAAACCACAACATTTCGTATGATACTAGATTTGCAGGAAACAACAGCCGGTACGATTACATGGAATGGTCAACCTGTTAATAACATCAATCGTGATGTCCTTGGTTATTTACCGGAGGAACGTGGGATTTTCCCAACGATGAAGGTTGAGGATCAATTATACTTTTTCGGCGAGCTTCGTGGCATGAAGAAGGCAGAGCTGAAAAAAGATATCGATTTTTGGATTAGTCGATTTGAGCTGGAAGAAAAACGCAAAGATAAGGCCGAGACATTGTCCAAAGGAAATCAACAAAAAGTACAATTAATTGCAAGCTTTATCCATAAGCCACAGTTTTTAATTTTGGATGAACCATTTAGTGGTCTTGATCCTGTGAATAAGGACTTACTGAAGGACGCAATTTTACTGTTAAAGGAGCAAGGGACGACGATTTTATTCTCCAGTCATCAAATGGACAATGTGGAGGAATTGTGTGATCACCTTTGTCTATTAAAACGTGGCGTTTCCCTCTTTACAGGTAGCTTATTAGATTTAAAGAAACAATATGGTAAAACAAAGTTGTCAGTACGTACAAATTGGTCTACTACACAGTTACTAGCACTTGAAGGTGTCAAAGACGTGCGTGTGGAAAAAGAGCAAACGGTGCTCACATTAGAGGATGAACATTTTGCGCAAAGCATATTCGACCAGCTATCAAACGGTAAGTATATTGAAAAATTTAGCTTAGATTATTTAACATTGGATGAAATCTTCAAGGATAAGGTAGGTGGAAGTGTTGTCGAAGTTTAATTTATTGATGAAACAATTATACATGTCAAAATTGAAATCTAAATCGTTTGTCTTGATGACACTCTTATACGTGGTTGGTATGTCAGTAGCTATTTTTTGGTCAGATATTAAAGAGCTCTTTACAGGAAATGATGAAGCGCAGCAAATTGCCATTGTCAATGAAACGACTGCAGATTTAAGTGGCATCTTTGTTTCAAATGCTGATATGGAATTTATACAAGACGAAACGAACTTAACCAAATTAGAACAAAAGGTAAAGGACGAGAAAATAGCCGCAATTGTTGAAATTAGTGATAAAGACGGACAATTACATGCTGAAATTTCTACCTTTACGCCATTAAAATTAAACGACCAATCAACGATTTCATCATTATTACAATATGCGGGTCAGCATTATGCTGTACAGCAATTATCGCTTTCACCAGAGCAGGCAGCGCAAATTATGGCGGCAAATACGGTGATTACCAATAAAAACTTAAATGAAGAAACATCGGGTGGTAAAAGTGAGGAAGAGAAGCAATCAGGGTTATGGGTTTCCTATGCAGTGGGTATCTTAATCTACTTCTTTATTTCTACATTCTTATCAATGATTACAACTGAAATTGCTTCTGAAAAAGGCTCACGTGCAATGGAAATGCTATTAGTAAGCGTGAAACCTGCTACCCATTTTAAAGCAAAAATTGCTGGCGTACTGCTACTAGCATTAACACAGATGGCTATTATTGCTGGTGTGTTCCTCATCTACGCGAAATTCCTTAAGGGTGGCGTCATTTGGGATATGGCAGGAAACATTGTGAAGGAATTATCTGTGAGCTATGTGTTATATGCAATCCTGTTCCTATTATTAACGATTATTCTTTATTTAATTGTTGGCGCATTATTCGGTTCATTAGTTTCCAAAGTAGAGGAAGCTGGCCAAGTGCTTATGCCGGCAATGATGATTACGTTAATTGGCTTCTATGTCATGTTATCAGGCATTGGTAATCCAGATACAATTGTTATTAAAATTTTCTCTTATATTCCATTTACTTCTGGCATGGTCATGCCGATGCGTATTGGCGCGACAGATATTGGTGTTATGCAACCCCTGTTATCGCTCGCTATCCTAGTGGTCACGATTATTGTGACATACTTATTTAGCTTATCGTTCTACAAACGCAGTGTGCTGACATATAGCACTGGTGGCGTTATTCAAAAAATCAAAACCGTGTTAAAAGTCACAACATGATGTTGAAGAGCAGCTACTTTATGTGGCTGCTCTTTGGTGTATTATGTAAGGTATTTCGACAATTCAGTCGTATTTCATTTTCAAACAAGCTATAATTTATGAAAAGGGGTGATCAGATGCTCTCAAAAGAGGCCATTGCAGCTTTACTCAAGCAGCCGCAAACGAAACGTCCAGCGACACAAATCGAAAAAGAACAGTTCTTTTTGAAGCTAGGACAACAATTATCCAAGCGCGAAGAATTAGCAATAATTTTGACCAATCGTGAACAATTACAGCTTTTTGTCGATGTAGAAAACGATAATCATTACAGCTTTCAATTGAAGTGTCTTGATGATCCCTATACAGTAAATGACTCATATTTTGTAAAACTTGAATAAATGAAACTTTTTCTTCTTTTATTCGTATTAAAAAGTAGAGATTAATCGCAGGGGGTATTACTAATGTCTGAATTCAACAACGATTTATTAAAATCTAAAGATCCATTTGCTACAGAGAACCCGTTATTACAACCGAATCCATTATTGCAGGCTGCACCCGCACAAGCACCGACACAACCACCGACGCTTGTTTCACAACAAGAGCTTTCACAAATTGCGCAGAATCAGCTTGCGTTAAAACAAGATCCAGAGGTGCATACACTCGCACAGAAGATTGATGTGAAAGATCAAATTGCAATGTTGGAGCTAGGAAAAGAAACAGCTACGGGTATTTCTACATTTTCAGATAAAATGCTAGCAACGATGAAAGCAAGTAAGCTTGAGGAATCGAGTGTGTTGCTTAACAATTTAAATAAAATTATGGATAAATTTGATCCGCAAGATTTTACAGACGAGAAAAAAGGTGGTTTCCTCACAAAGCTGTTCAATAAAGGGAAGGAACAACTAGAACGTATTCTTTCTAAATATGACAGCATGAATAAGGAAATTGACGTGATTTATCGTGAAATTCAAAAATACGAGGTCGAGATGAAACGCAATACCGTAGACCTTGAAACGTTATATGATCAAAACTTAAATTACTTCCAAACTTTAAGTAAATTTGTAGCGGCCATTGAAGTGAAGGCAGATGAAGTGCGTTCAACGTTACCAATGCTAGAGCAAAAAGCGCAAACAGGTGACCAGTTAGCGGCAATGGAATATGAAACGATGCAACGTGCGGTAGATTTGCTTGAGCAACGACGCTATGATTTAGAAATGGCGCAACAAGTATCATTCCAATCTGCTCCACAAATTCGTTTAATGCAACAAGGCAATAATCACTTGATCGGTAAAATCAACTCTGCATTTGTCACAACAATCCCGATTTTTAAGCAAGGACTTATTCATGCAGTGACATTAAAGCGCCAAAAACTGATTTCAGACTCTATGACTGAGCTCGATCGTCGTACGAATGAAATGCTTGTACGAAATGCCGAGAATATCAGCAAAAATAGTGTCAATATCGCACGTGCTGCAGGTAGCCCGAGCATAAAAATCGAAACGATTGAAACAACTTGGCAAACGATTATGGCAGGTATTCAGGAAACGAAGCAAATTCAAGCAGAAACAACGAAAAATCGTGAAGAAGGCCGTAAGCGTATCGAAAAATTACAGCTTGAATATGAAAAACTGAAAAAAATGTAACAAAAAGCTCCTTGCATGATGTCAATGCAAGGGGTTTTTATTTTGACAAAATGACATTAACTTATTATGATAATATAAATGAGAATGATTATCATAACCAAAGGAAGCTGAAAGATGTTAAATAAAGTAATACCATTCCATGGACTATTTAGTAATGGAGTGACTACAGAATGATGAACAAAATAGATCCCTTTACATTGTCTTGTGAAACTTTGCAGGATGGCACTCTTGCCGTCAAAACAACAGAACCTTTGATGCTGTTAGCACAAAACCGCTACAAAGAATTAGCGCATATCGAACAATTATTTAATGCTATGGATGTAGTTTTAGATGAAAAGCATCAGATTTTGGAGCAGGATCGGAGAACGTTAAAAAAACAAAATGCACAGCTGACAGAAGAGCTGCAAAAGATTGCACAGCAAAATGCAGTGTTGAAAAAAAAACTAACAGAATATAATTGTATTGTGGAGGAATTCAAAGAGCTGCGAAGCCAAAATACGGAACTCCTTATTGAGTTAAGTAAATATACTGCATTGTCGAGAGAAACACTTTCGGGACCACTAAAGTCTATGATTCGAGATTTACGTGAGCAGGGTGTAGGCATAAAAGAAATTCATATTCGCATTAAACGTCAGATTAATCCAGACATCAGTTATAGTATGGTACGAAAATATATTTCTGAAATCGAAAGTGAATCCAATTAAGTTTTAGCGATTTATCTGACACATTTCCGTGTTTATCGACAACATTCAGCGATTTATCGATAACTTTTTAGAATTTATCGCTTAATTTTGCCTTTTTATCGATAACCAATTCGTTCATAGTGAAAATGTGCATTTACAGTTTCCAAACAAAGTCCTATAATGAGTCTATTCTTTCACTTTATCTCGCATGAACAAAGTGGGCGTCAACGGATTGTAGTTTCACTTTATTCAGCGAAAGTGAAATCTTTAAAAACGCTTACTGAACAAAGTAATGCTTGCAGACATTTACGCTGAGTCGTAAATGATTTATACATCTAGATTAGGAGAATTATAGACAATGTCGAACGAAAAAAAAGGGATTTTGGCAGCGTTTTTTGCCTATGTCATCTGGGGCGCATTCCCGCTTTATTGGAAAATGCTTGAGCATGTGCCAAGTATGGAAATTTTATTGGGACGAGTTATTTGGTCCTTTGTATTTACGGTGATAGCAGTGCTACTCATCGGTATGCGTAAGGAACTGCTAGCAGATTTAAAATACTTATGGACACATCAGAAGCTTTTTTGGCTACTAGCAGGGGCCTCTTTTGTGATTTCAATGAATTGGTATTTATATATTTGGGCTGTAACGCATGAGCATTTAGTTGAGACAAGCTTGGGCTACTATATTAATCCATTGCTGTCGGTTATTTTTGGCGTTGTTTTCTTTAAAGAGAGACTTAGCCGTGCACAGTGGGTTGCCACAGGTATTGCCTTTATCGCTGTCATTATTTTGACGATCAACTATGGTTCTGTGCCATGGGTAGCGCTACTTATCGCTTTAACCTTTGCTGTTTATGGTGTGCTGAAAAAGAAAATTACCATTGATGCAACGAGAGGATTAGCGATTGAAACATTGTTTATCCTGCCTTTTGCACTAGGATATTACATTTATCTATTCACAACGAGCCAAGCTTCTTTCTTACATGTCAATGTACAAACAGATATATTAATGATTGTCAGTGGAATCGTCACAGCAGTGCCCTTAATTTTATTTGCAAAAGGTGCACAAAATATCCCGCTCTACTTATTGGGCTTTATTCAATACGTAGCGCCAACAATTGTCTTGATTTTAGGGGTGGTCCTTTATAAGGAGCCATTTAGCCAAGTAGAATTAACGGCGTTTAGTATTATTTGGATGGCCTTATTATTATTCTCTGGATCAAAAATCATCGAAATAAGAAAAGCGCATCATAAATCTGCGTGAAAAAAAGGACTTGTAGAAATTTTCTACAGGTCCTTTTTCCATGCAAAGCATGTCCGCCAACGAGCTGATAAGAATAGATTACGTTATTCACTCATTTGAGATGGATCTCACCCCAATTTTTAAAAAGATAAATTATAATAGTAATAAGTTAGTATAAAGGTAAAGTGTAAAATGGGGAGCATGATGAATGATTAAAATTATTAGAAAGCAACTAGCAGTTTGGAAAAAGAAAACGATCTCGTTAAGCGAGTTAGAAAAAATATTTAATAATGAAATTCAATCTAAGAAGCATGGATTTCACCACAACATTGGCATGAAAATGTCAACCAGACGAATTTTGTGCAATGGAAGAAGCAAATAGGCGATAAAGCGCATAATATTACACATTCACGTAAAGAAACCGAGGAACTATTATCGTTCAAAGAGCAAGCATTAAACAAATTACAGCACTATTTACTGGAATTTCCGCATGATGTTTATGAAGAGTTAAAAGGTGAAGAAAACAGGTTGCAGCATGAGGAAGAAACGGTACTTTTAAATCTGAAAAGAGAAGATGCCTATAGTCGTGAATGTAAAAAAGAACTCGAAACAATAGCGGCAAATGTAAAGCGGTATAAAGAAGAAAAAAGCGGATTAGAAAATAAAGTTGAAAAAGCCTCTGACTATTTACAATATGAAAAGGAGCTAATCGCTTTAATCCAAAAAGAGCGGCAGTATGATCTTATAAATAAAGAGTTTGACCAAAAAGTAGCACAAATCGCCCATCAATTAGAGCGTTTAAATGATGAAATTCAAGAACGTAATGATCGGAAAAATGAAATAAAATTCAATTTGCGAAATATGGAAGAAAATCATGAATATAAGTCTGTGAAGCATTTGGAACCGATTTACTCAGGACAAAGCAGAACCATAATTTTAACTACCATTAAAGACTTGGAATTTAAAATTAGGAAAATCACGACAACTCGTGGAGCGTTAGTAGCAAGACATGAAGCAGCTTTAAATGTGTTGCAATTGACAGAACAACAAATAAATGACTTACGACTGGAGCATAGAAATCTATTAGAAAACCTGCATTATTCTGTTGGAGGCTTGCAGCACACAAATACACTCCTTGAAAAATTACCACAATTAGAAAACGAAATGCTTGTTAAAGGCAAAGAACGAACAGAGAAACAATCAGAACGTGATATTCAAAGTGGTAAAGTAGATCGAATGCTTGAACATTTTCAGGAAATATTTCAACAGGGAAGAATACAATTCAGCGAGAATATTTTGGACATACAAGCCAGCCTACAAGCAGAACAAACGCGTCTTGCAAAGCACAATGATTATTTAGAACAAACACATTTGAAGGTCGAACAACAATTAAAAGACATAGAATTTGCAGAGCGAGAGCTTGAGAAATTTGAGGAAAGTCATCATTTTACAGCCCCTGATATTGTTGGTGTTACATTTACTGAAGATGTGATTACAGAATTTACTTATAATCGAAAAGCTTTTGTTCAGAAAATAACAGAGCTATTAAAACAAAAACAGCAGGATTTAGCTTCTGAAGCGAAACAAGTAGAACATGCGAAGCGTGCATTTCGAGCATTTTGTCATACCGTAATCACGGACGTCAAAATGCGCAATATGGCACTAAATGGGATCGAATATAAACAAAGCTATGAAGATATCATTGCGTTTCGCAACAATATGATGATAAGTGTTGAAAGAGCAACACATTATGCGAACGAACACATACGCCAAAAAGATGCTGAAATGCAAGCATTTATCAATCAAATTCACAATCACTTACAAACAGTTGTAGAAGAATTACGTCATATTCCAAATACAACAAAGGTAAAAGTAGGAGACACATGGAAACAAATTTTCAACTTTATTATTCCTGATTGGCAAGAAGATGAAGGGAAAAATCGTATTCGTGATCATATAGAATGGATTTTATCGCAATTAGAGTCTGACCGTTTTCTTAACGATCAAGGAATGGAAGACAGTGGGAAGGTGCGAAAAGAAATGGAAACCTGGCTACAGTCAAAACAGCTACTACAAATTGTTATGAACAATGAAGTAATGAAGGTTAGCTGTCGTAAAGTAACGAATGATGGTAATGTCTCTACACGTTCTTATTCTTGGGAGCAAAGTAATATTTGGTCTGGAGGAGAAAAATGGAGCAAAAATATGACGCTATTTCTTGGTATTTTAAAATATGTTTCTGAGAAAAGGCATCATGCCCAAACAAAAATGAAACGTTACCGCACTGTTATTTTAGACAATCCATTTGGAAAGGCATCGAGTGACCATGTACTCAACCCAGTCTTTTTCGTAGCCGAACAACTAGGTTTCCAAATGATTGCACTAACTGCTCACGCAGAAGGGAAATTTCTACAAGACTATTTCCCCATCATTTATAGCTGCCGACTACGCGCATCCAAAGATTCAAACAAAAATATCATGACAAAAGAAAAATGGCTACACCATGCTTACTTCCAAGACCATGAACCACTAGCTCTCGACCGCCTAGGCGAAAAAGAGCAAATGACGTTGTTTGAATAATAGGGAACTTTCGATATAAAAGTATTGTAGCAAAATACATTAAAGAATTAGTAATTTATTTGAGTTAATATACGTAATCATCACGTTCAAGAGCGAGTTGTTCAAGTGAGGAGAAGTGAGCTCAGTTACTTCTATCAATTTAAAAGAATGCCATCTATTTTGAACAAAGATTAGTCATAATAGATGGCATTTAGAAAGATTAAATGGATAATATAGCGGAAAAAATAATGTTTATTTCGGATAGAATAATATTCAAATCGCTAATCATTTAATAAACTTTATAAATCGTTTCTTGCCAATTTGTAACACGTCATTATTCATTAAGATATAATCTAGATCATCAGGTAGGAGCTTTTCTCCATTTAATGATACGCCGTTTTGTTTTATTAACCTTACAAATTCGCTTTTACTTTGAACAAAATTCATGTTAATAAGCTTAGGGAGAATGTCCGCAATTTTTTCTTGTCCGATTTCGATTAAAAGGCTAGGAATATTTTCTGGAATTTTCCGTTTTTGAAAGGCGGTTTCAAAATAGTTTTTGGCTTCCTTCATCGCGTTTTTACCATGATATAACGAGGTAATTATTTCTGCTAATTGTAATTTCACATCACGGGGATTTGCGCCGTTTACTATACGCTCCTGAATCATTTTGATTAACTTAGGATGCTCGTCTGTTGCTAATTCAAAATATTTAATGATTAAATTATCCGGCACTTCCATTACTTTTTTAAACATCTTTTCTGGTGCTTCATTTACACCGATATAATTCCCTAGACTTTTACTCATTTTTTCAACCCCATCTAAACCTTCTAACAGAGGCATGAAAATTGCAATTTGTTTTTCTAACCCTAAATGCTTTTGTAGTGTTCGACCCATTAAAATATTGAAGGTTTGGTCTGTGCCGCCTAACTCAATGTCTGCGGAAATTTCTACTGAATCATACGCTTGCATTAAAGGGTAGAAAAATTCGTGAATCCCAATAGGAACTTGATTTTTGTAACGTTTTTGAAAATCATCTCGTTCTAAAATTCGTGCTACAGAAGTCGTTGCAGCTAATTGAATGACTTCTTCAAATGTTAATTTTGATAACCATTCACTATTAAAACGGACAGTTGTTTTATCCTTATCTAATACTTTGAAAATTTGCTCGCAATATGTGTTTGCGTTTTCCCTAACCACTGCATCTCTCAGTGCCACACGACCTTTTGCTTTACCTGTTGGATCACCGATGCGGCCAGTGAAGTCCCCAATCAAAATGATTACCTGATGTCCTAAATCTTGCATTTGCTTAATTTTGCGTAGAACAACGGCATGTCCTAAATGAATATCCGGTGCTGAAGGATCAAGACCTAATTTAATTGTCAAAGGCTTTTTCTCTCCGAATGAACGTTTTAATTTTTCAAGTAATTCTTCTTCATGAACAATTGAGTGTGTCCCTTTCTTAATGATTGCTAATTGTTCTTCTGGTTTTAATAACATGTAAAACAACTCCTTCAAATGTTAATCTTGCAGATTCTATAAGAGAAAAACAAAAAACGCCCTTTAGGAATAAACCTAAAGGACGTGTATGAACGTGTTACCACCTTTATTTGAGAGTTATTCACATAACTCCCCTCGATAAGTACGGCTATATGCGATACCCATGCATTGATTACGGATGCAACCCCGTCGTAGCCTACTATAAGTTCGGTACGCAGCTCCAAGATGTATTCACATTAACTTTCCTTGCGCCTCTCAATAACCGGCTACTCTCTGTAAGTTCCATTAAAGCTACTCGTTCTCTTCAACGCTTTTACTCTTATACTCCGAAATGCATATAACAAATCTTCGTTTTGCAGATATTGTTACTTATTATACCCATACACCTTAAATTGTCAATCAATTTTGAGTATTCATTATTTGATAGTTGTATTCGCACACTTTAAAAAAATACGCTGATATAGTATATACTTTCAACTATGACAAAAATAGAATGATAGTACCATTTAATTAGGGGAGGCAACTATATTTCCTAGGACATTATAGAAAAGAAAAGTTACTGATGCTAGTTTTTGTGTTTAGTGAACCACGGGACATTTTAAGCCAAATGTCTTATCTAGGTTTAGCAGCAGGGTTATTTATTTTTTAGCGGCATTTTGAATATCGACTTCAAAGGAATGAAAACCGTTTTCTGCTGCAACAGTAGTAATTAAATTTTGTATAGCAGTTATTCTTTCTATATGCATTGACTCGACATCGTTTATGAACAGTGCGATTATTTGTTTATCTGGGTATACTGTGTATCCAATACTTCCTACCAGCGTATAGCCATGTTCGTTTAGCTTATGAATAATTTTGTTCGAAAGTTCAGTCTCGGTTATTTGAGCATCAATCTTCGCAACTTCATCTAACAATTTTTGATGATTAGCAAAAGAAACAGCATCATCTGATTGGTTGAAAAAATGATCAAGAATTAAGAAAAATCCACATAGCAACAGGACAGTTGCCACAAAAAAGATGCTCTTTCTATGGATCTAGTATCATCCTTTCTTACTGCTATTAAATGTTATAAAGTATGCAACTGTAAAAGTCTTATGTACAGTTTCTTTCGTTCAACCATTTTAGGGAGGATAAGTAATGGGATTTATTCAAATGAGATGAATAGTTTCATCCATTGCTTTTTGTAGTTGTTCAAAAGTTTCAAATGTAAGGAGATAATACTTTTTGTTAATGCGAACCATAAAAAATACCCCTAATAGCTAGACAGATTTTATTGTTAATCTGTCTAGCTATGGGGAGCAATTCAATTTCTCGACTGCGCTTTTATTTTCGACTTGCGATTGAAGAAAAATCGCACCAATCTAAAAGAAGAATTTATAGACAATATAGCCAACTATAAGGACTAATATTAATACACCTGTTTCTTTCCACCCCATACCACTTAAATTCGGTGAACTCCCTCTATTAAATCCATCATTTAGAGAACCAGTAGGATTATTTTTTAATTCCTCTTGGCGTAATCGTTCTCGCTGTTCTTCTGGTGCTTCTCTTTTAGTGGGCATAAACAACACCTCCATTTTAAATGTCAGCACTTTTCATCAATTAATGTACTTGTTTTTCTTTTATTATATATTATTATTCAAATATTACAAAAATATTTTTTTTGCGCTCGCATGGTTTTTGAAGTAATCATTGCGTTCGAACTATTTGTTGAATATAAGCAACTTTCGAATACTACACTTATCTGTTTCATATGCAAGTGTATCGATTTTTTTAAAATGCAAACCCCATAGCAGATAAATTATTGATTTCGTTGATAATAATAACTACCAATCAGAGCTTTCTTCATAAAATCGAAAGGTAAGCAACTTTACTTTTTATTTCGCATATAGTATGATGAGTTCAATCAATTAGATGACAATGAAACTAACTATAAATTAATGCGAGGTGCTTTTTGTGAGTGCGGTAGGTTCTAAATAGGCAAAACTAAATGAAGTAAATTTGATGATGAATGGGGATTTGTATAGCAAAACCACCCTGTTTTTGTCATGGATTTATTTCGAAACCTATGAAGATACCTACAATACTTTATAAAGCGCGTAATTTTGAATTGGGCACCTTTTTTGAGGGCTTGATTCTGTTTACCTATGCCTTGTAAATGTAACGGAAGCTGTGGTATCCCACAGCTTTTTTGTGTTAATTTGATACTGAATAAAAGAAAAACAACCCAATTTTATCCCGCATTAACGGTCAGTAAGACGCCTACCTCAAGTGGAGAAGAGAACGAGTCAACTAGGTGGGCGATCAACTGACCGTAAATGCCCGATTGGTTCAACTAACAATCAGTGGGGGATGAAGAAAACCCCCACTGATTGAAGTTTCACTTTATAGTTGCAAGATCATGGACTCAATGGGTAGGTATCTTCATAATGACTTGAAAAATCATCGTGAGGAGAAATGAAAATGAATCATATAACTTTTGAGAAGTTACAATATAACGAGTTAAAACAACTCGTAAAATCGTATTGTGTCAGTGGATTATTATGCGTGCATCCAATAATAATACACTTTTATTGTTTGATGAAATCGGAAGTGGTACGGAACCGAATGAAGGAGCGGCACTAGCGATTGCCATTTTAGAGGAATTTTATCATATGGGCTGTATAACAGTGGCAACTACGCACTATGGTGAAATAAAACGTTTTTCTGAAATGCATGATGATTTTATGAATGCAGCCATGCGCTTTAATAGCGAAACATTAGAGCCAATGTATAAGCTGATGATCGGTACATCCGGCGACAGTAATGCCCTGTGGATTTCGAGAAAAATGAATGTCCGAGAAACCGTGCTCCAAAGAGCGAAAGAATATATGGAAAATAAAGATTATCACTTACAACGAGTACATGCGGATAAAATAAGGAAGCCTAAAATCTTAGTCAAAGAGCAAAAACAAGGGAAGTATGCATTTGAAAAAGGGGATCGCGTGAAATTATTAGACCATGAAGACTTTGGCATCGTCTATAAAGAAACGGACAATTACCATAATGTTGGCGTGTTCTATCAAGGGAATTTCATGGAGGTAAATAGCAAGCGACTCGTCTTAGAGGTGCAAGCGAAAGAATTATATCCAGAAGGCTATGATGTAGATACCTTGTTTGTGGACTATAAAGAACGAAAGTTACAGCATGATCTAGAGCGTGGTTCAAAAAAAGCACTGCGCAAAATTCACAAAGAAATGAGAAGAGATAGAGGTTGAGAAAATTGAATACGGCGATGTTCATCTAGCCACTTTCAACGATTTAATAGCATACAGGTAGGAAAATAATTTGTTTTTCCCTACCTGTAAGAGAGCACTAGTTGATGGTAACGAAGGCGGCGACTCCTGGGAGATTGGCGTGACGCCTGAGACTACAGGCTCAGGTCACGTCCCCGGAAAGCGTCCGCCGTAGTGGACATCAGCGCTTACAGCAAAAAAGTGTTAGATCGACAGGCAGTCAATCTAACACTTTTTCTCTTTTGTCCGAGCCTTTTTTTAGATTTGGTCCTAATTCTAATTATCGATTCGAAGCGAACACTCGCAACTTAAATCGTGAGTGGTTCAAACCTGCATCATACTACACCGAATCAATCTGTTCTTTAATCGAAAAATAAACTTCCTTTATCTTTTCCTTATAGGGGAGGTCGACTAAACCTTTGGAATCCATATAGGCTTTTTTGGCGATGTCGTAAGCCATTGTTAACTCGCCAAGCTGTGCGTAGTTAAGCGCTTTATAGGAGAAGCATTCATTCATACTCAACAAATCAAAGGGATGCGAGATGTACATAGGGATTTCTTTATAGTGTTCAAATGCTTCCTTTGCCTCCATGTACTGACCAAGAAAATAGTGGGATTTTCCTTTTTCTGCGTAATAAAAGTTTTCATCCAATTTCTCTTTATCTCCATGAACGAGGGCTTTAAAGCGTTCTATTTCTATTAATGCTCGCTGATAATCGTGTGTATAATTGTTATAATAATGCGCTCTTAATACGAAGATAAATGCGTCCACATCCACCTGTTCTACAAAAACACGATACTGCTCAAGCTTCATCATCATATGCTCAGCCTGTACGAAATCACCATCAATCATGGCACAATAGGCAGCGATACGATACATGTCATCGATATGATAGTAAAGTTGGTTTTGATGAGCATTCGAAATGGTTTCATTTATCAGTTGTTTCCCTGCCTCATGCTCACCAATGGCCAGCTGAAGGATGCTAATATAATAAGCCAATTTGCCAGTATCTCGTGAATCTAGCTGATAATTTTCACGCGAAATTTCCTCTTTTCCTTGCATAATACAGGCATAAGCCTCATCATATTGACGGTTTTCCGCTAAAATGGCCAGCTGTAGCATATATGTTGTAAACCAATGGCTCAGTAAATTGATTTCTTTAAAGATTTGTCGAGCTTGTTGCAATGAAGGCTCCCAGGTCGATAAACCTGCTTCATATTGTGCATCGGCATATATATATAGCAAACGCCCAGCTTCATAGCTAAGGGGGAGATCCTCCGCGTAAGGCTCAATCATGTCAACAATTTGCTGATGGTTGTCCGCATCTCCACGCTTGACCTTAGCAAATAAGCTTTCCACTTGCTCTAAAAGGTGACGAATTGTAGCGGGTGTTACCTGTTCAAGTAACTCACTTGCTTTTACGCCAAGACGTTCCGCTATATAAGCCAAGCTCTCCATTGATGGCTTGGCTTTATCATTTTCAATTTGGCTTAACATACCTTTGGTTAAACGGTCTGCGGCAAGTGCCTCTAATGTTAATTTTCGTTCCTTCCGTAATTTGCGAATCCGAGTGCCTAAAGAGTTCACTACCTCTCCTCCTTTCTCGCATATTAACAATAATCATTCATGTACTCAATGTCTAGACATTCATATTATAAAACTGTAATTATTTTTGATTTGAATGCACAATCTTTTGTTTAATTATATTAAACTTTTTCTTGCGTGAAAAGGAGGAATTATGCTATATTTTGTTTAATTAAATTAAACATTTAAAATTAATTAAACAATCGGAGGGGTTTTTAGATGAATGAAGCGGAAAAATATAAAAAGGCGACCTATCATTTGTGGACATTTACTGCCAGTAAAATGATTGCGATGTTAGGGTCGCATGTCTTGTCATTTGGTATTAGTTTGTATATTTTAGCAATGACAGGCTCTGCCATGAGCTTTGCGACGAATATGATTTGTTCTATATTACCGCGCGCACTTGTTGCGCCACTTGCAGGTTATGTGGCAGATAATTTTTCAAAGAAACGCACCATTTTATTGGCACAGGCGGGAACGGTTTTGACGATGGGCGGTTTACTACTTTATACGGAGACAGTAGGGATGTCAGTCAATGCGATTTATGTGACGACCGTATTCTATACGCTGTGCTCAGCGTTTTCAAGTGTAACGTTTAGCTCGGCAATCGCTACACTTGTGAATCCGGAGCGTTTACAGCGTGCGATGTCGTTCAATCAAATGTCGATGTCAGTAGCTGCAATTGGTGGACCGGTTATCGGTGGGATGATGTACGGCTTTTTTTCGATGGAAGTATTTTTAATGGTGCATATGGTTGCCTATGTCATTGCCTTTTGTTTAGAGGCAACGATGAATTTCAAGTTATATAGTACACGTGGGGAAGATGTAGAGAAGGAAAAAATGTGGGCAGGTTTGGCAAGTGGTTTTCGCTATATCAAACAGCAAAAAGTCATCAAAGTGGTGATGTGGCTGTCATTATGGATTAATTTATTTTTCTCAGCCATCGTTGTTGGAGGAACCTATATTATTATTGAAATACTGAAAGTGAAGTCAACACATTTTGGCTTTATTCAAGCATCAGGCGCAATGGGTATGTTGGTAGCCTCTCTCTATTTTGCAACACAGGCAGAAGTTAAAGTACCATTGCGGTTCTCCAAGATTAGTATATTGCTCCTGTCTAGTAGTTTAGGGCTAGCGGTAATACCATTAGTGACAAATCTTTCGTATTTAACGATTTTTATCTTTTACATCGTTCTCTATTTTATTTTCGCTATTTTTGAAATGGGTATTAATATGCCGCTTGGCGTTTTTATGCAAAAGCTCATTACTGAGGAATATCGAGGACGCGTATTCGGGCTTATGGAAACAATGGCGATGTCGATGATGCCGCTTGGAATGTTGGTGTACGGCGTATTATATGATACGTTACCAGCGACGGGGATTCTGCTTGTTACGAGTGTCATTATTGTTACCATTACGCTTGTACTCCTAAGACCAGCTGTGTTAAAAGAAGCACATCCTGAATTGGTGGAGCCAACTATGGAAAGCGTTCAATCTTAGGTAAAATACAAATATCCAAGGAGCTCTTTGAAGTGCTTTGAATAGCGAATATAAAAAGCAAGTCGTTGATCCAAAAGGGGTGAGGGCACTTAATTTGCTTGAAACCTTGAACGAGGAATTGTCTATAGTATCAGCTTTACAAGTAAATAAAGTCGTATAAAAAAAAGTCTGGTACTTAATAAAGTATCAGGCTTTTTATGTGGGGCTGTCCAAAAAGTGAAATTGTATGATAGGAGTAATGTGCGGAAAGCAACGATTATTATTGTTTAAAGGACTTATGAGACAGTTCCTCTGTATTTTCATTACTAGGTAAAAGTAAATGTTTGAGGGATTCTAGAAAATTTTTTTTAGAAAAAGTAGATTCTACAAGCCGTGTTCTTAAAAAAGAGTATAATAAATTATATATTATGAAAATTAGGATAATTAATGATATAAAAAGAACAGGGGGATTTAGATGTCGTTAAAAGTAGGGGATATCATTACCTTTGAAAGAACTTTTACTGAAACAGATGTTGAATTATTTACAACTATTTCTTGTGACCACGGAATACATCATCTAACGCCGGATGAGCGAGGGAAACTGGTTGTGCAAGGCTTATTAACAGCAACTCTACCCACAAAAGTGGGGGGAGATCATAATGTCTTAGCTCGTTCGATGAATTTTGAATTTTTACGACCTGTATTTACAAGTGATACGATTATTTGTGAGGTGAAAATTGAAAAATACGAGAAGCAAGAAAATAATAGAACAGCTATAAGTACCACGTTTTTATGTAAAAATCAGCATGAGAAAGAAGTATTAACAGGAAACTTTGCGGGAATAATCCTTTAGGTTGTGAAGACCATTTTAAAAAAATTATTATGTTGAATAGGAAAAGCTGTATCAAATGTTTGGTTCGATTGTGATCACGTAACACTATCATGTTAAATTGAAGGAGAATAGCTGATGAATAAATCCACTATTACGTTCTTTGAGAGAAAATTTCCAAGTGCAAATATGATTCTGATTAAGGATCAACTTCCGATTCTTGTAGACAGTGGTTTTGGCAGTGATGTAAAAGACACAGAACAACTAATAACAAACGCCGGTGTTTTACCTAAAGAATTGCATCTTATTGTGAACACCCACTATCATAGTGACCATGTAGGTGGAAATTTCCATTTGCAAAAAAATTATAGTTTACCCATTGCTGCTCATAAATGGGAGGCGAATTTAATAAATGTTGGTGATGCTGAAGCTTGTAGTGCAGAATGGTTAGATCAGCCAGTAGAACCCTACAGCGTAGATAAAATGCTCTCCGATAACGATGAAATTGATACGGGGAGTGGTGTTTTGCAAGTTTTCCATACACCTGGACATACATTAGGACATATTTCTTTATATGAACCTGCTAAAGAGCTATTAATTTGTGGGGATCTCTTTCATAAAAATGATATTGGATGGCTGAATATCTTTAGAGAAGGGGTGAACGCCATTCAACGCTCAATAGAAAGTTTGGAAAAGTTAGCCAAACTTCGAATACAAACAGCATATCCAGGGCACGGACCTCAGATAGAAAATCCATTAGACACTATTGATATGGCAAGGAAGCGACTTGAAAAATGGATAGGTAATCCTGAGAAAGTTTCATGGCATGCGTGTAAGCGTATTTTTTCTTTCACATTAATCATTAATAATGGATTAGCAAGAGAAGAAATAGATAACTACTTATTAAAATGTGGGTGGTTCCAAGATTTTGCGCGTTATGCTTTTCAAACGCCACCCAAAGATTTTGTTCAAATTTTGCTCGATGAAATGATTCGCTCAGGAGCGGCAAGTTGGCACAATAATTGTTTAATAGCAACTACGCCATATCAAGCACCTGAACAGCAATGGCTAAAGAACAACATAAAGCCAAGAGACTGGAAAACTCAAAATCTACTCATTTAAAAACTTCAAAAAGGTTATTCGTTGTAACAATCAACACTTTGTTAAGCAGCTAAAAGGATTGAGTTGGATGTTGTATCAAACTCAATCCTTTTCATTTTGAAGTTTTACTTTACCGAACGCATTTCCGCGTTTATCGATAACTTTCTAGAATTTATCGACTATTTTTGCCATTTTATCGCTAAGCAGTTCGTTCAAAAGTGAACATATGCATTTGGTTCAACTAATAATCAGTGGAGATCCACTGATTAAGTTTCACTCTATTGATCTTCAATGACAATATAAGTGGCTTTAATCGGTCCATGTACGCCAACGACGAGTATCATTTCGATATCCGCAGAGTTACTGGGCCCTGTGATGAAATTGATGCACGATGCCACTTTTTCACCACTTTTTATTTTTTCTCGTATCCAGCGAGCCGCTTGTGTCATGCGTGGCACGATTGTACTTTTTGGAATTAAAATAATCGATTTTTCAGGTAAAAAGCTGACAGATCTGCCTTTATCTTTGTCACTAAATAACACTGCCGTACCGGATTCGGCAAGTGTGATTTCACTAATGGTAATGCCGATGTTTGCTTTTTCCGCTTGACGGATGTTTTCCTCAGGTTGTTCATAGTTCCAAACGTGAAGCTCGATGTCTGCTTGTGGCCATTGTTCGTTCATTAACTTAGACAGTCCGTACTTATGAAAGCGATCGTCTTTCCATGTTACGACTGAACGGCCACCGAAACTTTCGACGACTCTTTGTAGGGCACCCGAAAGGTTTGCTGTATTTGTAACGACTAAATTTGTATGAATGTTGTGGCATTGCTCTTGTAGCACAGCCACTAATTCGTCTTGTGTTGCATCTTGTAGGACCCGGTCTTGTGGTTGATATTGCCAAGTTGGTTGTTCAATTTCTCTTTTCGGTGCACGATTTAGTTGATTGGCAATTTTATTTAAAAATGTATCTCGGTTTTGAATGATACCACTCAATATTCTTCGCCTCCTTGTGGACGTTTTTTGAACCAATCACGGAAGTTTTCTTTGTTTGGTGCTGGAAAATCCCTTTCTTCGGTCCATGCTTTCAATGGTCCTGGACCGTTTGAAATCTTATTATCTTTGGTAAATGGAGACATGACTGGTGATGCCATTTTTGTCGCCATTTTAAATAAGGAAGGGGAAGAAGCGCCAAAACCAAATGCTTTCATTAACAGCTTTTCAGAAACTGGTGCCTTTCCTTCGTTTTCAACAATAACTTGGCGATGCTTATGAATAAGTTGGTGCAAGGGGATTTTCACTGGACAAGCGTCGGTACAAGCACCGCATAATGTGGAAGCGTATGGTAATTCTTTGAAATCATCATACCCTCCTAATAATGGTGATAGCACAACACCGACTGGTCCAGAGTAAATAGAACCATACGTATGACCACCGACATGACGGTAAACAGGGCAAGCATTAACACATGCTGCGCAGCGAATACATTGTAGGATTGGTTGGAATTCACCACCTAGGATATCTGAACGTCCGTTATCAACAATGACTAAATGGAATTCCTCTGGTCCATCCGTATCGCCTTCATCTTTTACGCCTGTTAGTGTCGTAATATAACTTGTTAGCTTTTGACCAACCGCACTTCTTGTTAATAGGCTCACTAGCACTTCCATCTCTTCAAAGGTAGGGACAATCCTTTCCATCCCCATAACAGTAATTTGCGTTTTCGGTAAGGCTGTTACTAAATCAGCATTTCCTTCGTTTGTTACAAGTGTAATGGAGCCGCTTTCTGCGATGGCGAAGTTACAGCCCGTAATGCCAATGTCTGCGGTTAAGTACTCGTTACGCAATTTTTCGCGTACATAAAGTGCGAGTTCTTCTGGTTTTTCGGTCTTATCGTAGCCTTGCTTTTCTTTAAAGACATCACGAATTTGCTCTTTGTTTTTATGCAAGGCAGGAACAACGATATGGGAGGGTGGCTCATGGTCGTCTACTTGTAAAATGTATTCACCAAGGTCAGTCTCAATTACCTCACAGCCAAGTTGCTCGAGTGCTGCGTTTAAATGAATTTCTTCCGTTACCATTGATTTGGATTTAACGATTTTTTTTGCTTGTTTTTCTTTGGCGATGTTTTGAATATAGGCTGTCGCTTCTTCAGCTGTTTGTGCGAAGAAGACGTGTCCACCTCTTTTTGACACGTTTTCGCTTAATTCGAATAAGTAGTAATCTAGATTTGCTAGCACATGTTGGCGAATTTCTTCACCATGCGAGCGCCATTCTTCCCAATTGCCCAGTTCGTCCGCTTGCATGAGGCGGCGTGTTTGGAACCGTTCCTGTGCACTTGATACGGCACCTCGCATAAACGTATTGGTTAATTCTTTTGAAACCCGATTTTTAAACGGATCATCACTGGTTTTCATTGACATCAGTTACCCTCCTTGGAGATGATTGTTTGATTGCTGTATAAGAAAGTATAAGTATTTTTATCAGTGCCTTGCTTCATCGTGCAGTCTCTTTGCGTCGCACTCTGTTTCATCGGTAGAAAGTGGTGGAGCGTTTATTTTCTCTATGGACTCTCCAGCCGCCTTTAGCTTTTATTATTTATCCCGCATTAACGGTCAGTAAGACGGTAAATTCCCCGTAAAGGCCCGATTGGTTCAACGAACAATCAGTGGGGATGAAGAAAACCCTCACTGATTGTAGTTTCGCTTTATCGACAGTTTAGAACTTCTGCAATATGCATGACTTTGATTGGTTTTCCTTGTCGATCAATTCGACCGCCGATATTGATTAAACAACCGGCATCCGCACCGATTAAAATATCTGCGCCTGTTTCTTCTACATTTTGTACTTTTTCACTTACCATTTGTCCTGAAATATTGCCCATTTTTACTGAGAAAGTACCACCAAATCCACAGCATCGGTCTTTTCCTGGAAGCTCTACATACTGTAAGCCCTTCACATGGCTTAACAACTTCATGGGCGCTTCTTGCACACCAAGTAGTCTCGTCATATGGCAGGAAGTATGATAAGTAGCCTTGCCTTCTAAATGAGCACCAACATTTTCAATTTTTAATACATCTACAATAAATTCAGTGAATTCATATGTTTTTGCTGCTAATGCTTGAGCTTTTGGTGCCCAAACAGGATCATCTTTAAACACTTCTGGATACTCTTTAAACATATAGGCACACGAACCAGAAGGGGAGACTACATATTCAGCATGCTCGAAAGCCATTATCATTTTCTTCATCGCATTTTTCGATTCTTGCACATAACCGCTATTGTAAGCTGGCTGTCCACAGCAAATTTGATTTTCTGGAAAGTCAATGTCGCAGCCAAGTCTTTCTAATACTTCCACGACTGCTTTTCCTACATCTCCTTGAAACATATCGACTAAACAAGTCGCAAAAAGTGTTACTTTCATGTTCATCGCTCCTTCATTACTCCTATTTCCCCTCAAAAACACCTAATCAACTGGTCATCAGATGACTAGGGTGGTGAATATATTGTTTTTATAATACTACACCTTTTCTGATGAAAGAAAGTGTTAATATTAAATTTTCTAAAAATAAAAGCTACCCATGTAAAATAGGCCCCTCATACTGTAGACAAAATCCCCCGACAGTATCACATCTCAGGGGATTTTGTCGTTTTTGAAGGTCCACTCCTGCGGTAACAGCACGTGCGGAAAATTCATTTTTGTGGCAATCCACCGCAAAAATTATTGAAGCCGTGCCTGCAAAAAAAGGAGCGCTTGGAATGGAATTCAAGGGTTTCTTACTATTTATTCTAAAAAAAGGCTGTAGACAAACTTAAAGAAATTTGAGTTTGTCTACAGTACGAGTTACCCATATAAAATAGGCAGCTTATATTAGTTGATGGTTTCTGTCCGTTCAAAGTATTGCATAAGGACTTTTTCTACATTACTTAGATGCGAAGACATGGTTTGTTTTGCGAGTTCTTCATTTTGATGTTTAATAGCGAGGAAAATTTGCATATGTTCATCATATAATTTTTCGCTTGTTGTTTTTTTGGAAAATAACCAAAGACGTCGTGTTTCTCTCATGGTTTCAATCATTAAACCAGAAACTTGATCTAATAAAGTCGCAAGTAAGGGGTTTTGAGAGGCAGTGGAAATGGCTGAATGAAACTCGAAATCCGCTTTTTCTCCTAGTTCACCATCACCTTGTACGCGTTTCATTTCGTCCAAAATTTGCATCATGGTTTGCAAATCTTCGTCTGTTCGATGAACGGCAGCACTTGCAGCGGCGCCAACTTCAATAATTTTTCGTACTTCTAACAGATTGGAGACATCTTGTTTATTTGTCAAAATAGCTGTGGATAATGGGAAATCAAGTTGATTTGCCTGAATGCTTTTTACAAACGTTCCCGAGCCTTGTTTAATTTCGATTAAGCCCATTGCTTTTAAGGCAGACAGTGCCTCCCTGATAGTAGATCTACTTACTTGTAACTGTTCAGCTAGTTGTTCTACTGAATCTAGACGATCTCCGGGTTTCAGTTCACCAGCTCGAATTTTTTCATAGAGGATTTCTGCTACTTCTTCATATATTTTTTTCGGTTTAATTTTCTTTAATTCCAAGGAACTACACCTCATTTGTTTCTTTCAATTGCAGTAATGTTAGTTTTATTATACATGAAGGTTTGTTAATTACTCACTGATAAATGTCAGGTACGTGAATTTAAGAAAAATAAAAAAGATATTGAATTTTAAGAATTTAGTAACTATAATCGTAACGTAGAGTCATCAGATGACCTAATCTCCCGTTGATTATGAAAAGAATTGCATGAAAGGGAAGGATTGTCTTTTCATTCTATGCAATTCTTTTATACCGAAAGGGAAGCGTCAGCCATAGGTATTTTTTGTGTGGAAGTGAAATCACAATCGTAACCATTAAATGTGGTGAAAGCTTAGCGTCAGTCATGGATGCAAGTACACAATGGCGAATTTAATCTGGAGATACATTAAATATGGGGGTATGAAATTTGACGTTCACACAAGATTTTACAGCAGTCGGTGACAGTTTAGCTTGGTCAGCCATTGTCGCAATCATTCCAATTCTTTATTTTTTCTGGGCGTTAGCGATTAAAAAAATGAAAGGCTATGTAGCTGGTGTAACGACATTGCTTGTTTCGTTAGCTTTGGCTGTAATCGCTTTCAAAGTGCCAGTCGGAACAGCGCTTATGTCTGCTAGCCAAGGGGCAGTTTACGGTTTAATGCCGATCGGATGGATTATTGTAACTTCTGTTTTTTTATACAATATAACGGTAAAAACAGGACACTTTAATATTATTCGTCATTCAGTGCTATCGATTACAGAGGACCGACGTATTCAAGCGTTACTCGTGGCATTTTCGTTTGGGGCATTTCTTGAAGGGGCAGCGGGGTTTGGGGCACCTGTAGCCATTTCAGCGGCATTATTAGTTGGGTTAGGCTTTAATCCGTTGTATGCAGCAGGTCTTTGCCTGATTGCTAATACAGCACCAGTTGCATTTGGGGCAATTGGTGTGCCGATTACTGCAATGGAGGGGCCAACAGGCATTTCGGCCATTGAAATTTCTAAAATGGTTGGTCGACAATTACCGTTTTTAGCTGTGTTCATTCCATTTTTCTTAGTGTTCATTATGACAGGTTTTAAAAAGGCTTGGGAAGTTATGCCGGCAATTTTAGTGTCAGGAATATCGTTTGCCGTTACGCAGTTTTTGAGTTCGAATTTTTTAGGGCCAGAGTTACCCGATGTTTTATCCGCTTTAGTGTCATTAGTTGCTTTAGCAGTGTTCATGAAGTTTTGGCAGCCTAAAACCATTTATCGATTCCCTTCGGAACAACATGTTGCAACTGACGACGTAGTGTCAAAAGAGAATTATAGCGGTGCGGCGATTGTCAAGGCTTGGTCACCCTTTATCATTTTAACTGTCTTTATTTCTTTATGGGGTATTCCGACTATTAAAAGTGCCTTAACGGGACATTATGAAGGAACAAATTTCATTTTAAAGGGTGTAAATGCTATAGGACAAGCATTGACTTTTATGCCGGAAGTACCGTTATTACACAATCAAGTCATTAATGGCACTACCGGTGATCCAATTGCTGCTGTCTATAAGCTGGAATTGTTAGGTGCTGCAGGAACAGCGATTTTATTGGCCACTATTGTCTCTAAGTTTATTTTCAATATGCCATGGCGTGAATGGGGTAAAACCTTCCTAGAAACAATCAATGAAATCAAATATCCGCTTATTACAATTTGTAGTGTTGTAGCTTATGCCTATGTAACGAATGCAGCTGGCATGATGACAACATTGGGGCTTGTTTTAGCGAAAACAGGCGCACTATTCCCGTTCTTTTCACCTGTATTAGGTTGGATTGGTGTATTTATTACAGGTTCAGATACGTCTTCGAATGTATTATTTGCCAAGTTACAGCAAGTCACAGCCGAGTCGGTTGGCATGGACCCAGTCTTAGCACTTGCAGCGAACTCATCTGGTGGTGTTACAGGTAAAATGATTTCACCACAATCCATTGCAGTGGCCGCGGCGGCAGTTGGCCTTGCAGGTAGGGAATCAGAATTGCTTCGCTTTGCCTTAAAGTATAGTTTAGTACTTCTATTCTTTATTTGTATAATCACATTCCTACAAAGTAATGTACTAGCTTGGATGATTCCATAGTTAATGAATAACAGAGAATCGTATTTTCGGTAAATTTGAAACGTCAAATACGAATTTTTCTAAAAAATCACAACGAAATTGCTAAAATGAACATTTTGGAGGGTGCAAATTGAAATCAGTTCGTAAAATTCTTGTAGCAAACAGGGGAGAAATTGCAATTCGTATTTTCCGTGCGTGTACGGAGCTCAATATTAGTACTGTCGCTATTTATTCGCGTGAAGATAGCGGAGCATTCCATCGCTATAAAGCAGACGAGGCATATTTAGTCGGTGCTGGTAAGAAACCAATCGATGCTTATTTAGATATCGAAGGCATTATGTCCATTGCCAAAGATGCAGGCGTTGATGCGATTCATCCGGGGTATGGTTTTTTATCTGAAAACGTGGATTTTGCACGTCGTTGTGAAGAAGAAGGCATTGTTTTTATTGGGCCAACCTCACAGCACCTTGATATGTTTGGCGATAAAGTGAAGGCACGCGAACAGGCTGTGCGTGCAGATATTCCTGTGATTCCTGGGACGGATGGTCCAGTGGCGTCTGTTGAAGAAGTACTGGCATTTGGTGAGCAATTTGGGTATCCACTCATGATTAAAGCGTCCTTAGGCGGCGGCGGACGTGGTATGCGCGTTGTTCAGACGAAGGATGAGGCAACGTCAGCCTATGAACGCGCCAAATCAGAAGCCAAGGCAGCCTTTGGTTCAGATGAAGTTTACGTAGAAAAATGCATTTTACATCCTAAACATATTGAAGTACAAATTATCGGAGACAAGGAAGGCAATCTCGTCCATTTATATGAACGAGATTGTTCGATCCAGCGTCGCCATCAAAAGGTAGTTGAAATCGCCCCATCGCATTCGATTTCAGAACATCTAAGAAATCGAATTTGCGATGCGGCTGTGAAACTAATGAAAAATGTCTCGTACATAAATGCAGGGACAGTGGAATTTTTAGTCGCGGGAGAAGATTTTTATTTTATCGAGGTCAATCCTCGTATTCAAGTCGAGCATACGATTACGGAAATGATTACAGGTATCGATATTGTTCATGCACAAATCAAGGTAGCAGCGGGTTATGGCTTGCATAGCGAGGAAATTCATATGCCCGAGCAAGCAGCTATTCCGTTGTTTGGCTATGCGATTCAAGCGCGTGTCACGACAGAAGATCCTGCAAATGATTTTATGCCCGATACAGGCAAGCTGATGGTGTATCGTTCAAGCGGCGGCTTTGGCGTACGCTTAGATGCCGGCAATGGCTTCCAAGGAGCCGTTGTCACACCGTATTACGATTCATTACTCGTGAAAATTTCAACATCGGGCATGACGTTTAAAGAAGCTGCGGCGAAGATGGACCGCAATTTAAAAGAATTCCGTATTCGTGGTGTGAAAACGAATATTCCGTTTTTAAATAATGTCGTGACACATGAAAAATTTATCTCAGGGGCGTTTGATACAAGCTTTATTGATACAACACCTGAATTATTTAACTTCCCTGTGCGTCAGGACCGTGGAACAAAATTACTAAGCTATATCGGAAATGTCACATTAAATGGCTTCCCAGGGGTAGAGAAAAAGGCCAAACCTATTTTCACGCAGCCTATTAAACCATTAGTAGACTTGCATGGACAACCTTTATCGGGCACAAAACAGATTTTGGAGTCGCAAGGGGCAGAGGGGCTCGTAAAATGGATTCTTGCACAGGACGATGTCCTTCTTACAGATACAACGTTCCGCGATGCGCATCAATCATTACTGGCTACACGTGTGCGTTCACATGATATGTTCCAAATTGCGGATGAAACGGCGCGTATGATGCACAACTTCTTCTCACTTGAAATGTGGGGCGGAGCAACGTTCGACGTAGCCTACCGTTTCTTAAAAGAAGACCCGTGGGAGCGTTTAGCTAAACTACGTGCCCAAGTACCGAATGTGTTATTCCAAATGTTACTGCGTGGGGCCAATGCCGTTGGCTACACAAACTACCCAGACAATCTCATCCGAGCGTTCATTGCGGAATCGGCTGCATCAGGTATTGATGTCTTCCGTATTTTCGATAGCTTGAACTGGATAAAAGGTATGGAAGTGGCGATTGATGCAGCGCGTACTTCCGGCAAAGTGGCCGAAGCCGCCATCTGCTATACAGGCGATATTTTTGACGATGCGCGTGCGAAATACTCGGTGCGATACTACAAAGATATGGCGAAGGAGCTCGAGGCGGCTGGTGCGCATATTTTAGCGATAAAAGATATGGCCGGTTTATTAAAGCCAGAAGCTGCCTATCGTTTAATATCTGAGTTGAAAGAGGCAACGAACTTGCCAATTCATCTGCATACGCATGATACAAGTGGCAACGGCATTTATTTATACGCAAAAGCGATTGAAGCAGGGGTGGATATTATTGATACAGCCCTCGGCTCAATGGCCGGTTTGACGTCACAGCCGAGTGCAAACTCCTTGTACTACGCGATGAAGGGCGGCAAGCGAGCGGTTCGTGCTGATATCGAATCACTAGAAAAGCTATCGTACTACTGGGAAGATGTGCGTAAATATTACAAAGATTTCGAAAGTGGCATGATGAGTCCGCATTCTGAAATTTATGTGCATGAGATGCCAGGCGGTCAGTATAGTAACTTACAGCAACAGGCGAAAGCAGTAGGACTCGGCGACCGCTGGGATGAAGTGAAACGCATGTATTCACGTGTCAATCTATTGTTTGGCGATATCGTGAAAGTCACACCGTCCTCCAAAGTGGTCGGCGATATGGCGTTATTCATGGTGCAAAATGATTTGGACGAAAACAATGTCCTGACAAAGGGGCAACAAATTGACTTCCCAGATTCCGTGATCGAGTTCTTCCAAGGCTACTTAGGGCAGCCCCATGGCGGTTTCCCACAAGCGCTACAACAGGTTGTCTTAAAGGATCGTGAAGCGATTACAGTGCGTCCAGGTGAGCTATTAGCGCCTGTAGACTTTGCCCAATTAGGCGCCGTACTGGAGGATAAATTACATCGACCTGTCACACAACAAGATATCCTCGCGTATGCCCTTTATCCGAAAGTATTTGAGGAGTACGCGAAAACCGTAGAGTCTTTCGGTAATGTTTCGGTATTAGACACGCCGACGTTCTTATACGGCTTAAAACTAGGCGAAGAAATCGAAGTAGAAATTGAAAAAGGCAAGACGCTCATTGTGAAGCTCGTATCGATTGGTGAACCCCAGCATGATGGTACACGTGTGATGTATTTTGAGTTAAATGGCCAATCACGTGAACTCGTGATTCAAGATATGACTGTCGAAGTAGACGGCAGTATCTCGTTAAAAGCAGATCCAAGCAACCCGAACCAAATTGGTGCGACGATGCCAGGGACTGTGCTGAAGGTGGTCGTATCAAAAGGCAGCCCAGTCAAACGGGGGGACCACCTCCTCATTACCGAAGCCATGAAAATGGAGACGACGGTACAAGCACCAAAGGATGGCGTGGTCAAAGAGGTGTATGTGCAAGCAGGCGATGCCATTTCAACAGGTGATTTATTAATGGAATTAAAATAATATAAACATGCGGACATCTAATTTAAGAGAGGAAACTAAGTAGATTTCAATACAGTGTCAAAGGCATTTTTTACTATTAACTAAACCTTGCAGGCGAGGACGGGAACGTCTTGGAATTTATCCGAGACTCTCCCGTCTTTTTTGTTTATGCTGTGAACATTGACAGAAAAGGGGCTAGAAGTGCATAATGCAAAAGGACCTCTCGAAGGGTTGCGGTACTTCACTGTTTTAACATTATTCCGCCATGAAACGTTCACAAACAGGAAGGGCGCAATTTACAGTGATTTTTGGTACGATGGAGGCAGTAACTGTAAGGAGCGAATGAAAAATATGGAAACTGATATTAACGTATTTTTAGCCTTTGGTGCTGGATTTTTAAGCTTTATCTCGCCATGTACACTCCCACTGTATCCCGCATTTTTATCATACATAACGGGCATGACGTTAGATGAGCTGAAATCTGAGCGAGGCATGATGCAAAAGCGAGCTATTTTGCATACACTATTCTTTTTACTTGGATTCTCAATAATTTTCATAATGATTGGACTTACTGCGTCCTTAGCTAAAGAGTTTTTCCTCAATTATCAAACGTTATTGCGTCAAGTTGGCGCTATTTTAATTGTCGTTTTTGGGTTAATGATTGTTGGATTACTACAAATCGATTTCTTAATGAAGGATCGCAAATTCCAATTTAAGAACCGACCATCTGGCTATTTTGGTTCTGTGTTAATCGGTTTAGCCTTTGCGGCTGGTTGGACACCCTGCACAGGTCCGATATTAATGTCGATTATTTCACTGGCTGGTGCAAATCCAGGTTCAGGCTTTAGCTATATGTTTGCCTATTATTTAGGCTTTGCGATACCATTCTTCGTGTTGTCTTTCTTTATTTCACGTATGGCTTGGATTCGAACACACAGTCAGATAATCGTGAAAGTTGGCGGTTATATTATGATTGCCGTGGGGATTTTATTATTTTTTGACGGTTTAACATATATCACACGTTTATTAGAGCCTATTTTCGGTGGATTTACAGGCTTCTAATCTGCTAAACTAAAGTGGCATACCGTACTTTAACGTGGAGGGAGATGAACAAGTGCCTACAGTTTTAGTAGTAGACGATACGCTATTTATGCGTGTTGCAATAAGTAATATGTTTAGTGAATGGGGTTATGAGGTTGTCGGCAAGGCGGTTAATGGTAAAGAAGCTGTGGCGATGTATCGCGAGTTACAACCAGACCTTGTAACAATGGATGTAACGATGCCCGTTATGACAGGTATTGCGGCTGTAAAGAAAATCATTCCTGAATTTCCAAATGCTAAAATTGTTATGATTACGGCTTTAGGGCAACAGAAATTAATCGTTGAGGCGATTGAAAGTGGCGCGAAAGACTTTATAACGAAGCCTTTCGAGCCAGGAAAATTAAAGGCTGTTGCAGATCAATTAGTTGGTCAAAATTGTTAATTTGACATTAGAGGAGGATTTTTAATGTTAAGCAATATACCTTCTCAATATTATGTAATCGGTTCGACCATAATAGCCATATTGATGGGCAGTTTTGTAATGGTCATACGTATGAGAGCTTCTAAAAAACCAACAAATGAGAAGAAAATTATCATTCCACCTATCGCTATGTCTTCAGGTGCGTTAATGTTTTTATTTGAACAATTTAGAGTGCCGTCTATGCAAATTTTAGAGGCTGCTGCTGTTGGGATGGTGTTCTCAACGATTTTAATAGCTACTTCTAAATTTGAAGTAAAGGGTCAGGATATTTATTTAAAACGTTCAAAAGCATTCGTTTTTATTTTAATCGGACTTTTAATCTTCCGTGTTGTTGCCAAAGTAATTTTAAGTAGCTCCATAGATGTCGGTGAATTAGCGGGCATGTTTTGGATTTTGGCATTTGCCATGCTAGTACCTTGGCGAATTGCCATGCTCATGCAATTTAAAAAAATAAAGAAAACAGTACCGTTAAAGGTTATGTAATGCAAAGAAACTGCACTAGTGTATACGCTAGTGCAATTTTTTATGGAGAATCGGCGAACTGACGGATAGACTTGAGCAAATGGTGGATAGAATCACCGAACTGACGGATAGACTTGAGCAAATGGTGGATAGAATCACCGAACTGACGGATAGACTTGAGCAAATGGTGGATAGAATCGCTGAACTGACGGATAGACTTGAGCAAATGATGGATAGAATCGCCGAACTGACGGATAGACTTGAGCAAATGATAGAGAGAATCACCAAACCGGCGGATAGCCCTGCACAATTTACGATTAGACGTTTTTCGGGAACTACTTGTGCTATACTAGGAAGCACGTTAAAAAATGAGGAGTTCGACAACATGAAATATTTTAAACCACAGATGCAGCAGCTAGTGAGAGAACATCGTGAACTACATGATCAATTAAAGACGCTAATGGCAGACATGGATCTACAAAAAAATTATGCCTTAAAAGCGCTGTATCATGCAGAGGTAGCTGACGGTGGACGTTATCAGAAAGATTATCAGGATCTTGATCACTTATTTAAGTAATACTGTTTTTTGTCGAAAGGGCAATGAAACATGAAAAAACCGCACTTGCAAAAAAGTGCGGTTTTTCGTATTAATCAAATAAGTGTTCGTACGGGGTCACGTCAATGTGCATTTGATCTAATTTTTTGCGTAAAAATTTATGGTCACGCTTAGGGGTTGCTTGAATATAGCCGCGAATAATTAAGTCATTATCTATAGCTGCTGCTTTTTCCTCTAAAGCAAGTTCCCCAATTTTCCCCGCAATTTTCTCTTTCGCTACTTGTCTAAATAGCTCGGGTACAGGGCTAACAAGTTCATATAAGAACTCCTTCTCAGATTGTCCCCATAAGTGAATCGTTTTATCTAAATAAAATTCTTGCCAATCTAAATCTGATTTCCCATCCTGCTTTGGCAGAGCCTTTAAAAATTTGCGGAACATGAAAAATCCACCAATCCCCATTAAGGATATTAGGACGACTACCCAAAACAAGATAAACCATAAAAACCAACCTTCTAACTGCAAACCGTTCACCTCTTTACCTTCTCTAACTCTATTATAAAAGCTTGGCCAAAAAAATTCATCCTTATTGTCCCTCTTTTTACAATTAGTCTGTATATATTCTGTAGAAAGGGGGTGGGGTGCATGACAAACACCATTTTTTTAGGTGCCACATTACGTTTAAAGTATATTGCGGGTCACGATGACAACAACGAGCCGAAATTTACGACAAAGACGTATCAAAATCTGAATGGTTCTCATGCAGTTGTGGACTTACTGAAGGTGGCAAAGGCGATTGCAAGTCTTTCGTCACAGCCATTAGACGGTGTAGTAAAACAAGAAACAACAGATTTATCGTAACAGTAAATACGGAAAACAAGGAGGTGATTAGGATGACGCAAGTATTAGAACTACAATTTGAAACAACCATGGGGAAAACTGCGACTATTACGATTGATGAACCAAAGCCGAATATTACAGCATCGGAAATCCAACAGGTGATGCAAACGATTATTACGGGCAATGTTTTTGAAGTGAAATCAGGCGCTTTTGTTGCCATAAGGGGAGCACGTCTCATTGATCGTCAAGTTTCAACATTTGAATTAGGGATTATGTAATGCATGAAAAGGCCTTTGCACAATTAGTTGCAAAGGCCTTTTTAGCTAGGCGTGTCGTTTTCTTCGGCGAAAATAGAGAAGAAAGGATTTCCATGCGATTTAGCCAAGTGAAGGTGAGTCAGTAGACGAGGTCGTAGGAAGAGTTTGCCTGACAAGCACAAATGCACTTTCTATAGAGAGGAGGACGTTTAGATGGAACAATGGATGAATATGATATCAGATATTGGCTTTCCGATTCTTGTGTCGTTTTATTTATTACACCGCGTGGAAGTAAAGCTGGATGCGATTCATGATGTTCTAGTATCTTTAAAGTGAAAGTGAAATTGATTTCACAAAGATGTACGAAAGCTGTCACGTCGAGAGGTTGTCAACGCTTACACCATTCGATAAGATGAAGGTAATGTAAGTAGGGAGTGTGTTAATATGAAAAATAAAGTAACGGGGCTTGCGCTACTACTTGTGTTAGCGGCAGTACTTAGTGCATGTGGCAATGTGAAATTTAAGGCCGATTATAGTATGGAAATGCTAGATTTTGAGCATGTCAATCAACGTGGAGAACAGGTCTCTTTAGAAGACCTCAAAGGGAAACCTTGGTTGGGTATGTATGTTTTCACCAATTGCACTTCGATTTGCCCACCTATGTCGTTTAATATGACACAAGTACAAGAAAAGTTGAAAGAAAAAGGTGTAGAGGATTATAATATTGTTGCTTTTTCAATTGACCCAGAAGTAGATACACCCGAAGTATTAGCAGATTATTTGGCAAGTTATAATGTGCCGGATGATTCGAAATGGAATCTTCTTACAGGTTATGCGCAGTCATACATTGAACAATATGCCCAAAAATCAACGAAAATATGGGTGAAAGATGATCCGAATACTGACCAAGTCATCCATGGATCTCAATTTTTCTTAGTCGATAAAGATGGTATCCTCGTGAAAATGTATAACGGTTATTCTGAGGATGAAGATGTACCAATTGATACAATTGCTGGAGATATCGAAACATATATTGAAGAAAATTTATAAAAGAAAGCTAGTGCTATATTAAATTAGCACTAGCTTTTTGTATCCCTGGCAAGGATTTTGGTGATCTTGCGGGTATTGCACTTATGTTTGTAGGTGCTGTTGGCGCTACTTATGGAAGATAAACAAAAAAATCCTGGATGTTGCCACTTGAAAAAAGCGCAGGTCAAAATGCTTGAACTCCTAGGGAAATTGATTCTCGGAACTGATTTATAATAAACTAACTGTAAATGGTGCTTCTACAAAATGTAGGAGCACTTTTTTCAATTAAAAAGTTTTGCTGAATTTGAAACGAATTGGAGCTGTCGTTCATCTAACAGTTGTTAAAGAAAAGGAGGGGGAAAATTGTTTGGTCAAAGCTTATTGAAAAAAGCACAAAAAGGACATCAAAAATCATTTCTACAACTAATAGAAGTTGAAAAAGTGAAGCTCTACAAGATGGCGTATGTATATATGAAAAACGAAAATGACGCATTAGATGTTGTGCAAGAAACCATTGCTCGAGCGTATAGCAACATAAAGACCGTGAAAGAGGAGCAATATTTTAGCACATGGCTCATGCGCATTCTTATAAACACAGCTGTCGAAATGCTCCGAAGAAATTCAAAAGTGATATTACTAGAAAACGAGTTAGGAGATACACAGTCCGCTTATTTGCCAATTGAAGAAAAGTTGGATTTACTAACAGCTATCGAGCAGTTGGAGGAGAAATATAAAACAGTTATTATGCTTCGATTTTATCAAGATTTAGCGGTGAAAGATATTGCTGATTTTCTAAATTGTCCAGAAGGTACAGTGAAAACCAATATACACCGAGGGATTCAAAAGTTAAAGAAGTATTATGAAGGAGGGAAAGTCAGTGAACAAGGATATTAAGCAAGCGATTGACAATATTCAAGTGCCGATGGAAAAGCTTGATGACGCCATTGAGAAGGGATTGAAAATTACTGAACTACAGGCTAAACCTAAAAAACGACGGGCTGTAACATTTATTTTATCGAGTGTTGTAACGATAAGTATCATCATCGGTTTAGGGTTTGTTTCGCCAACGATGGCAAGTGTTTTGGCAAATGTGCCTCTGCTGAATACTATTTTTGAGACAACTGACGATCCTGGGTTGAAAGTAGCATTGAATGATACAAATGCAAATGTACTAAATAAAACGATATCAAGTAATGGCGTATCACTAACCATACAGGATATTGTATATGACGGTACGCGTCTTGCTTTTAGTTTCGTGCAGGAAAAGAAAGAAGAGATTTATCCACTGCATATTGAAGTGAATGGTGAGATTATAAACTTTTCGGAGAATTTACGCAGTACTCAATTGGAAAACGGAGATCATATGGGGCTTATACAAGTTTATCCAAAAGAGCCTCTTCCAGATGATTTCGAGTTACTGGTGAAGATTCATCAGATTGGAGACACTAAAGGTGATTGGCAGTTTAATGCACATATCACAAAGGTGAAAACAAATAGCAAAAAAATAGCTGTAGGGCAAACTGGGGTAATAGATGGCATTCAATATGAAGTAAAAAAGCTGGAGCTAGCTGATACAGGCGTTAGTCTGCATTTATTATTCCATACAGAAATGGATGAGTTATTTAATTTAGAACGAGTTATTCAACTACATGTTTTGGATGAAAACGGAAGAACACTTCCGATTGTTGACGAGCATGGTAGTGGAGATGAGAAGGGCATGCGTTATGAGTATTTATTCGAGCCCATAGATGCCGATGTAGAAAGTCTTACAATTAGTCCATTCTTTATGCCGCATGCAATAGACCGAAAAGCAGTGATAGCAACACTGCACGAAGATCAATTACCACTTACAATGTCACAAGGAAAAATGGGTGATTTGATTGTAACGAAATTAGAGAAACAAAATGACCAGTATACGATGTACTTTGAATCAACGAGTGCCTTTATCTTTGGTGCACATTTTGAACAAAATCTACTAGCAGTTGAAGATGAACTTGGTAATAATCTTGTTGTAACCTACCCTAAAGCCATTGCTAACAATCAATATAAACTCGTCTTTAATAAGCCAGATGAGGGAAGTATTAAACTAAAAACGATTGAGCTACCAATAATGAAAAAAGATAAGGAAGCACAAATTACAGTGGATTTATCACAAACGGAATAATATTCATATCTTTAAAGCTTTGAAAATGCCTCCCAAGTTCAGCTTCGTTTATAATGATAGGGAAAGATGAACGTTCCAGACAAAGAATAAGGAGGGGATTTTTGTATGAGCATGGGTGAGCTATATTTAAAAGTTGTACAAGAAAGATTTACTAGAGTCAAAGCTGATGGTGATCAAACAATCGCGCAATTAAACAACGAGCAGTTGCATTGGGCTTTCAATGAAGATGCCAACAGCATTGCCGTCATTGTCAAACATGTGAGTGGGAATATGATTTCGAGATGGTCGGATTTTTTAACGACAGATGGCGAGAAATCTACAAGGAATCGTGATGATGAATTTAATGATAGTCTTGCCACGAAAGAAGCGATTATCGCAACGTGGGAAAAAGGCTGGCAAGTGTTTCTACAGGCACTACATGGCTTAACAGAACAAGACTTATTACGTTTAGTGACGATTAGAGGCCAGCAACATACGGTTATAGACGCCATTGAAAGACAAATGGCTCATTATGCTTCACATGTTGGTCAAATTGTTTACGTCGGTAAGCAAATCAAAGGTAACCAATGGAAGACGTTAAGTATTCCACGAGGACAATCTCAAGCATTCACAGATGCGATGTTGAAGGAACAGCAAAAATAACTAGGAGCCGCCGACACTATCGTGAGGCGGCTTATATTTAGATAGAGTACTAGTGCTCAAAGCTTTATTATATTCAGAAAATAAAATTGACGACAGAATTTGAGCATGTTATGTTTATTACTAATTTAATATCTAACATTACAAGTTTGTGTGAAAAATTTACGCACAATTAAAAGGAAAATGGGTTAAAATCCCATGCTGTCCCGCAGCTGTAAATGAGGAGTCTTGTTTCGATTGGTACTAAGTATACGCTAAAAATGTACTTGGGAAGGTGAAGCAAGATGATGATTCATAAGCCAGTATGCCTGCTTGTAATAAGATTCATTGAAGATCTACGAAAGATAGGGAGATGGATGGAGAGCTTTTTTATAGCGAGTTTTTCTATCCTTATTCATGGAATAAGGTTTTTTTTATGCCCTTTTTTAACTTGAGATAACTTATTCGTGAAGGTGGTGCAGAAATGAAGGAAAACCAATTAGATGAAGTTTGGTGGAAGGGGCCATGTAAAAGAAATAAAAGCTGTCTTGAAGCCTGATGGTAGCTATTATGCAGCATTTACAGATTATCGTAACAATTTAAGTATTTAATATATCAAGAAAATTATTAGTCGATTAGGCACGGCTAACATGGATTTACATACGTTAGATGACCTTGTAACTGCCTTTATTGATGTGCAAGTAAGTCCCATGATACCAAGCGGGTATATTCCGCTTGATAAAATAAACCATGGTTTTTAACAACAGAGGATCGACTAGCATTCGAAGATAAAGAAGCTAAAATGTTTCCGAATGCTAGCACCAAGAAAATAGATTGGGAGCAATTATGATGAACTTAAAAAAGAATGTATACCCATTGATGCTAGCGCTGATTATGGTCGTATTAGTAGGTTGCACTAGCGCTGATGATCGTCATTCAAAAACACAGACGGATACAAAAAACGAAGACAAAATATTAACAATCGGATGGCCATTGGATGTAGGTCCACTTAATCCGCATACATATTTACCCAACCAAATGACTGCGCAGGCAATGGTCTATGAATCATTAGTGGCATATAACGATGATGGAACAATCTCACCAAAATTAGCAGAGAGCTGGGATATTTCAGATGATAAAACAGCATATGTATTTCATCTAAGACAAGATGTGAACTATTCAGATGGAACAGTATTTAATGCTGATAATGTGATTCGTAATTTTGATGCTGTATTAGCAAATCGCGATATGCACTCTTGGATGGGGATGGTCAACCATATTAAAGAAGTTGTGAAAGTGGATGATTTTACAGTCCGACTACAGTTAGATGAACCCTATTATCCAGTGTTAAATGAATTAGCCTTTGTTCGCCCGTTCCGTTTTTTAGGGGATAATGGTTTCCCGCAGCAGGATGCTACATATGAAAGCATTCAAGCACCTATTGGAACAGGTCCTTGGGTGTTAACAGATTATAAGAAAGATGAATATGCGCTTTTCAGTCGCAATGAAAATTATTGGGGTGAAAAGCCATTAGTCAATCAAGTGAAAGTGAAAATTATTCCTGATTCTGAATCTATTTCACTGGCCTTTGAAAATGAAGAATTAGACGTAATCTATGGTCGCGGTATTATTAGTTTAGATAACTATACTTTCTTGAAGGATAGCGGCAAATATAAGACGGCTATTTCAGAGCCACTATCAACACGTGCCTTATTATTCAATACACAATCAGGCCCTTTAGCTGAATTAAATGTGCGCCAAGCCATACAATATGCGATTAATAAAGACCAGATGGTGGAAAGTATTACACATGGGACAGAAAAAGTAGCCAATACGTTATTTTGGGATGCGATTCCGTACGCCAATATTGAGTTAACCCCGATTTTGTTTAATCCAGAAAAAGCTAAGCAATTGCTTGATGAAGCGGGCTGGCTATTAAAAGAGGGTGAGAAGGTTCGTGCCAAAAATGGTGAACGGCTTGAACTGGATTTAATATATATTGCAACCGATGCTATCCAAAAACCGATGGCAGAGTTAATGCAAGGAGAGTTAGCGAAGATTGGTGTACAACTAAATCTTGAAGGTGCGGATGTGATGGTTGGTCTTCAAAAATTAATGGAAAATCAAGTAGATATTAATTTCTGGCGCACAAATGGCCCACCTACAGATCCACATAGCTTTGCGAATGAATCTGCGACGCCAAACGCAAGTGGTGTTTATGAAGCAAAATTAGGCTTACCAAATGCAGCTGAAATGGATGAAAAAATTCATCAATTATTAATTGGCACCGATGAAGTAGAACGTGTGCAATACTATAAAGACATTTTAACGATGTTACATGACCAGGCATTATTCTATCCAATCTCATATGAAACAAATAATGTCATCTATCATGAGTATGTAAAAGACTTTTTACCTCGTGCATCAGAATATGACATTCCATTCGCTCAAATGGATTTAGGGAATTAGTTGAGAAAAAATGTTGTTCAATAATGCACACAAGCGTAATCCTGCTTGTACTATGCGCTGAAAAATGAGCGAATTTAGCACGTTTTTACCGCTACGTGACGTGCAGATCGGAGCCCTCTCATCTGATTTGAGACGGCTCCTTTTGTAATATGACGGTTGGGGAAGTGAAAAAATGTATGAATCCACATGGCTTTTTTGTCTAAAACGTATCATCACCCTACCATTTGTATTAGTAGGCGTATCTCTGATTACTTTTATTTTTGTTCGGTTTGTGCCAGTGGAGCCTGCGGAAGTAATTCTTAGACTGTCACGAATTGCTCCTACGCCAGAAGCAATTCAAGCACTACGTGAGGAACTTGGAACCGACAAACCGATGTTCATCCAATATATTATATGGCTAAAGGGCGTACTAGCATTTGATTTTGGTACATCCTTTGTAAGTAAATTACCAGTTGGACAAGAAATTTTTGCAAAACTACCCGCTACTATTGAATTAGCTTTTGCTGCTTTTTCATTGATTATCGGTTGTAGTATACCTCTTGGCGTTATCAGTGCTCTTTATAAAAATTCTATAGTTGATAAATTTGTTGGTTTTTTTTCTATTATAAGTGTATCAATTCCAACGTTTTGGTTAGGGTTTTTACTGTTATATATCTTTAGTTTAAAGCTTGGTCTTTTTCCGTCAAATGGAAAGGGAAGTCTTTCGCATATTGTACTGCCAGCTGTGTCATTAGCATTACCTGTGATCGGCTTGTTTACTCAGTCTATTCGAACGAGTGTCATAGATGAATTACAAAAGCCATATGTCAATTATGCGCAGTTAAGAGGGTTAAAGAAGCGCATAATTATAAGTAGACATGTGCTGAAAAATGCGGCTATCCCAATGACGACGATGCTTGGCATGACGCTTGGAAACTTACTAGGTGGGGCTGTCATCGTAGAGCAAGTGTTTAGTTGGCCAGGTTTAGGGCGTTATTTAATTGAATCAATTATCAATCGCGATTATCCAGTGGTACAAAGTTATGTACTTATCATTGCCATCATTTATGTAGTGGCAAATTTATGTACAGATATTTTACAACGGGTGCTTGACCCTCGTTCTGCGGTTATGGATAGGAGGGATTGACATGAGTACAATCTCTAAAAAGGTTAGATTAACAAGTAAGCAATTATTTTATATAACTGTCATCATCTTAATTGGAATGCTGGGCGTTTTTGCACCTTGGGTTATGCCAAATGATCCATATGTAGTGGAGGTTTCTAAAAAGTTTTTAGCACCTTCATGGGCGTATCCATTAGGAACAGATCATTTAGGTAGATGTACATTTTCACGTATTTTACTTGGGATTCGCTATTCTGTAGGGTCTGCGGTATTTATACAAATCGTTGCGACTATCTTGGCTATATTCGTAGGAGCAATTGTTGTTTTTACAGGAGGTCTGATTGATTTTTTCTTTATTCGCATTTGTGATATTTTATTAGCTTTCCCTACGTTAGTACTAGCCTTTGGACTTCTTGGGATTTTAGGACCAAGTTTGAAAAATGTCTTAGTAGCACTGATTTTTACACAGGGTATTTATTATGCAAGAATTTTAAGAGGCTTGTTTATGAGCATAAAACAAAAAGAATTTATTCAAGCTGCAAAGGTCAGTGGCACATCGGGCTTTCAGTTGATTTCGAGACATTTTATCCCTAATACAATGGCACCAATGCTAACCATCGTATCATTAGATTTAGGGAAGGTTATTTTAGAAATTGCGGGCTTTTCGTTTATAGGTCTTGGTGTGCAAGCACCTACTCCGGAATGGGGGATGATGATTAGTGAAGGGAAGCAATATATTCGATTACACCCAGAGCTGATGTTGTATCCTGGCATTGCGGTTGTCATCGTTGTCCTTCTAGTCAATGTTTTAACGAATAGTGTCAAGAAACTAAATCATCAAAAGGGGTAGCTATGAAAAACGAAACGTTGTGCCATCCGATTTTAACGATTAAAGATTTACATGTAACAATCGGTGAAAAGAAAATTTTGAAAAATATTAATGTAAGTGCTGTTAAGGGACGTGTATTAGGGATTATTGGAGAAAGTGGCAGTGGGAAATCCATGTTATGCCAAGCGATTATGCAGTCACTTCCGACTTTTGCTCATCAAAAGCAGGGGCAAATTTTCTATAATGACATTGATTTAGCGAAACTGTCTAACGAAGAACTGAGAAAATATCGAGGCAGACACTTATCCATGATTATGCAAAATCCATCGGCATCATTTGATAGTAATCAAACCATTGAAATGCATTTTCATGAAACGTTAAAGGCTCATTTTACCATGAATAAAAAGGAGATAAGGCAAACGGCTATTTATTATATGAATAAAGTAAATCTGCCAAATCCAGAAAGAATTTTGAAATATTACCCCTTTCAATTGAGTGGTGGTATGCTCCAGCGTGTCATGATTGCACTTTCTCTTTCAATGCAGTCCAAATTATTAATTGCTGATGAGCCAACGACAGCACTTGATACAATCAATCAAAAAAATATTTTAAAACTCTTTCATGATATTCGCACAGAGACGGATGCAACCATTATTATGGTTACGCATGATTTGGGTGTTATTGCTGAGCTAGCAGATGATGTTGTGGTCATGTACAAGGGGGAAATCATCGAACAAACAAATGTATATGAATGCTTTGACAACCCACAGCATTCATATACTAAAAAACTTTTACAATCAAGAATTATCGTTTAAAGGTGTGTGTAAATGACATTATTAGAGGTAACAAACGTAGTAAAACATTATCAGCATGGACAGACCCTATTACGTAAAAAGCAACTAGCAACTGTATTACAAGATATAACATTTTCACTCCATGAAGGTGAATGTTTAGGTCTGGTCGGACAAAGTGGTTCAGGAAAAAGTACTTTAAGTCGTATTATTTTAGGTTTAGAGAAGCCTACAAATGGTACTGTGCGATTTGATGGTGTCGATTTGTATCATGCAAATGCTAAGGAAAAAAATAGCATTCGTAGAGATTTACAGGCTGTATTTCAAAATAGCTTTCATTCATTTAATCCCAAGCAAACGATCGCTGAAATAATTGAAGAACCGCTACTTAATTTTGAAAATTATTCTCGAATTGAACGCCAACAAAAGGTAGCGGAGTTACTTCATTGTGTCGAGTTAGATAGGGCTATTATGACTAAATACCCCTCACAGCTAAGTGGGGGGCAACAACAACGAGTAAATATTGCTCGAGCTATAGCTGTTAATCCTAGATTAATTGTTTTAGACGAAGCTATTAGTAGTCTTGATATGATATTGCAAAAACATATCTTAGAGTTACTACAATCTCTACAGTGCCAATTAAAATTATCGTATATTTTTATTTCCCATGATTTAAATGCCACTCGCTTTATTGCTGATCGAGTACTTGTGATGCATCAAGGTCAACTCGTTGAGGAAATTAAGAAAGAGGCTTCTTTTCAACATCCTGCTGCCCTTGAATTATACAATGCAATCTTGCCTATGCATCCAAGAAATCGCAGAAAATGACTGAAAAAAATCGTAGCCTGCTAAGGGGACCTACGATTTTTTGCTATAGTCTTTATGCCGAGCTTGTTTGGATCTGCTATATAATCGTAATGGAAATAATAATATAGTTAAGGTAAATAAAGCTGATACATAGCGGTCTCTTCATCAATCGATTTAGCTATGTCAAATGCTTGTTGCTGGGTTTTGTGATGATTGATGATTTCATACATAAACCTTGCTAAAAACATTACATTGGCATTACCATCTATGTAATCAACGGGGCCTAAATAGGACGCGCAACCACTTTTCAGAAATGCGTCCGCTAGCTGTTTATCGCCTAATGTACATCCGCATGCAATGACCTTCACATCTTGTAGTTTCGAATAGTGTAAGACCTCCTGATGGTCGAAGAATTCACCTCTTGGCTCACCATCCTCGTAGATATCCTCACCTAATTCGGGTAGACAAAATCTCCCTTCATCTCCGTGGAAATTTAATATCAAATAATCCATTTTTGCATCTCGATCTTCTCCAGACAGAACATCAACCAAGTCATTTGGCCGCCCTATCCAATGTACCGTAACCCTTGCGCCGAAATAATCAAGCATGGATCGTAATGCGAATGATTCCAGATCACAATTTGGACCTACAACTAAGCGCACATATAATTCTGGTTTACTCATATGTTAACCCCCCTATATTTCAGATTGATTAAACGTACTGCTAATCTTTTAAGTCATTATAAACGGAAGTTATCCTAATTTGGAAATTTAATGCATGTAAACTTTGTTATACTTGAGAATTATTGCATGATCGGTTCGTTGTACTATATGAAAAAGCTTTTTCAATTTAAATAAGGGGATTTGCACATGACGAGCATGGAACGGACTTTTATTAAGCGCTTAAAAAAACAAAAAGAGGATGCACTTGAGTATGTCATCCATATATATATGCCACTTGTAAAGGGGATTGCCATCAACATCTTGCAGCCACTTGGCAAAATAGATGCGGTGGATGATTGTGTGAATGATGTTTTTTTATCAGTATGGCAACACGCCCAACAATTTGAAGGGAAGTGGAGGACTTTAGAAAATGGATTGGCATGATCGCCAAATATAAGGCAATCGATTTATACAGAACGTTAGATAAAAGACAGCAGCGTGAGGCCCAGCTTGAAGCGGCAAGTGATGCACCAGCTATGACGGATGTACAGCAAACTTTTTTAAATCGAGAAGAACGACATGAGCTGCTGTTTGAACTTAGTAAACTAGAGGAAATCGATCGAGATATTTTTATCATGAAGTATTTTCTAGAAATGGCAAACGGGGCCATTGCAGATATGTTAGGGCTATCCAAGGCGGCCATTGACAATCGACTTTATCGTGGGAAGAAAAAATTAGCACAAAGCTTGGTGTTAAAGGAGCGTTTCATATGAAAGAATTACAGAGTATGTTGCAGGTGGATATCGATGAAATTGAATTAGCAAAAGTAACAGAGATCGAAAGAAAACGCGTGAAAAATTTTGTATTAGGTACAAGAAAAAAGAAATATAGTGTATTGAAAAAAGTGGTAGCTGCGGCACTCATTTTAGTTGGGTCAACGGTGACAGTCGGTTTTACCTTCCCTACACTTGCCTCACAGTTGCCGTTTATGCAAAATATTATCAATCATTTTACTGATAAGGAGTCAATTTATAGCAATTTCTCGGAAAACGCAACAACAATCGGGCAAATGCAGTCCAGTAATGGTATATCAATAATGATTGAAAATGCTGTATTCGATGGAACGTCTTTAACAGTTACGTATGCAATAGAAACGGAAGAAAAGTTAGGAGAAAAGATATTCTCAAATGACGTTTTTAACATTAAGGGGGCGTCAGGTGCAGGATTTTCAAGCAAAATAGAAAAAATTGATGATGCGACATATGTTGGTATTGCGAACGTGACACCAATTTTTAACGAAGGTAAAACTATAGACACGATGGATGTCACATGGGCCCCTAAATCTTTTACAACTTCAGGAACACAAATTAAAGGTGACTGGCAATTCCATTTTACAGTCGATAAACTAGTGGGAAATACACAATTTGTCGATCAATCGACTCATCTTGACGGCGTAACTCTTCTTATTCAATCAATTGACAAAACAGATGTTTCCACAGTCATTCACTATAAGCAGTTTGCGGATGAGGATGTACGAAAAAAGTGGGCACATGTTTCAGCGACATTAGCCATTACAGATAATCTTGGGCATCGTTATGAGGTGCAAGGAAACGGAGGATTCGGTGCTGCTGATAGTTCTTCTTTTGAGGGGAGTAATACGATGAAAGCAATCGACCCACAGGCTACATCTTTGACTATTATTTCAACAATATATTTACATTCAAGTGATGGTGACATGCAAGAGAAGAAAGAGATGGCACCCATTGTAGTTGAATTACAATAGGACTTGAACCGACAGCAAATCAGTTGTCGGTTTTTTGTATGGAAAAAAGTTGAGCTTCCATGTTAACTTATTTGATTTACTAGTAAAATACTCCTTAAAAAAGTCAATACTATTTAATAGGAGTTTTTATTTTTGTCAAATATTAGATTTTATTTGTTAGAATAGTAACGAGCGGTGTAGGAGGACACGTGAACTTGCGCTATACTCAATAGGGCTAAATACAATAGTGGAATAGAGGGGTCCTATGAGATTAACAGTAGAACGAAAACTGCAGTTTGCTTTTGGCATTGTTTTAGTATTTCTCTTATTCATTGCAGGGATTGCGATGTATTATTTGAATGAAAATAAACATACACTTGCGGAAATTGAAGAAAATACGGAATTAATCAATTTGTATCATGATATTTCCTTCCAAACGGTGCGAGCAAATGCGGCTATTCGAGGATATATGTTATATGGCAAGGAAGAAATGCTAAAAAACCATCATGAAATTCGTGATACCTTACATAATTCTATTGATCGCATTGCATCATTAGGGCAGAATCATGCCGATTTTGAACAATTTTTAGCACAGTTAAGTGAGTGGGAAAAATCGATCGATGAGCAAATCGTGCCGTTCTATCAAAATGGTGAACAAGTACAAGCACAGCAATTAGCATTACCAATCCTTGGAGATGGCTCTCAAAAGCTTGTTGTTTTTGGGAAAACGATGGCCACAGCACAGCAGGAAGAAATGTTGGCGCATATCGAAGCTACGAAACAAAGTGGTGCCAGAAGTGCAAAAGAAATCGCTGTGTTAGCGATTGTTTCTTTATTAATAAGTATCATCATTGCCACTGCTTTTGGTAGACGCGTGGCAAAAAATATTCAACAGACAGTTATCGAGATGGACAAGTTTTCAAATGGCAATTTACAGACTCATCTAGAATTTACAACGAAGGATGAGTTTGCCCAGCTCGCAACTTCATTTAATACGATGTCTGAAAAACTTCGACATACAATGAAGCAGGTCGGTGATTCCTCTGAACAGGTTGCGGCGACATCTGAACAACTGACAGCAAGTAGTTTGGAAGTGACGCAAGCAACTGAAGTTGTCACAGAGTCCATTCAAGATATTGCGCAGGGGATTGAAAAGCAAGATTCATTGACAGGGGATGTAAGGAATTTATCTTCGCATATTTTGAAAAAAATGAATGAAATCTCGACGAGCATCGATAATGTAAATGATGCAACGGTTGAGACAAAAAATATGGCGAGTACTGGTCGTTCCTCTGTACGGAATGTAATTGAGCAGATGAATGAGATTTCGGATAATACAGCTGAGCTAAGCACACGTGTGAATGATTTAGATGAAAACACAGCGAATATCGTTTCGGCAGTAAATGTCATCAAAAGTATTGCAACCCAAACAAATTTACTAGCGATTAATGCTTCTATTGAAGCGGCACGAAGCGGTGAGCATGGCAAAGGCTTTGCAGTTGTTGCTGAAGAAGTTCGCAAGCTAGCGGATGAATCAAACTTAGCGGCTGTAGATATTGAAAAGGTTGTGGCACAAATTACAGAAAGCACGAGAATTATTGAAGAAGATATGGTTAATAGCAATGATTCCGTTACTGTTGGGCGTGAAAAAGTGAATGTTGCACGCGACAACTTCCTTCAAATTGATGATGCCATTGATGATGTGCAAGCACAGACTGAATCCGTGACTGCGGCAATTCGTGCCATCCGTCTTGACATTGAAAACCTCGTGAAAGAAATTGGCTATATTAGCGAGGTATCCATGCAATCAAGCGGCAACGTCCAAAGCGTAGCAGCCTCGTCGGAGGAGCAAAACGCTGCAATGGAAGAAGTGGCCGCAGCTTCCACGCACCTAGCAAAAATGGCCATTGATTTACAAGAATCCATTCAGACATTTAAATACTGATGAAGTGAACCCTTATGTATCTACTGACATGTTGTACATAGGGGTTTTCTACTCAAGAGGGAAATTGTGAATATTGCAAATACATGAAATTATTTTACTTATATAAAGAGCTGCAGAAAATGAAAAAAAGTGTTAGTATTTGAGCATTTTGACCGATAAAACCTTAGGATCAAATTTTTCGATTGAAGGAGCGAACATTGAAATCCTATATGGATGACAGCGATTCTATTCAATACATCAATAAGGACTACGTACATCCAGACATAAGTAAATATTTTTTAGAAGAAGTCTTTAGCTATGAAGTCAAAAGGAGAATGGTTGTATGAAAAAAATATTTGGAAGCTTTAAGGGGAAGCTATATGTATTATTTGCCCTCGTCTTACTAATCCCAGTTTGCTCAGTAGGAATCTTATCGTATATCTCAGCGAAAGATTCAATTAAAGAGGAAATTTTATTTAGTGCAAATGAAAGTGTTGAGATGTTAAATAAACTTATAGATAAAACCATCAGTGAAAAAATACAAGAAGTCGGTGTTTTTAGCGAAGCGATAAATGCTTCTATGTATGAAGAGGGAGAAGCGTCTGTACGCAAAATGTTCAAACAATATATTGCATTAAATCCAGGTACATTAAGCATCTATGTTGGAACACAGGACGGTAAATTTATTGTAGAACCAAAAAAGTATGAATCTACAGATAATCCCCTGGAAAGAGAGTGGTATAAAGGCGCTGTAGCGCTTAAGGGCAAACCTTTTGTTACTAAGCCTTATGTAGATGCAGGAACAGGAGATATGGTTGTTACAGTTGCTAGCCAGGTGAAAGATCAATCGGGAGTTGTGGCAGTAGATATTACACTGACAGAACTTCAAAAAGTAGCAGACTCTATTAATATCGGAAAAAATGGCTACTCCTCTATTTTTGGTGACAATCATATGGTCATTTCACACCCTACATTAGAAGCTGGAGGGGAATTAAAAGAGAGTTTCTTGGATCAAATGTACGAAAGTGGATCTGGTACGTACGAATATGTATATAACGATGATAATCGCATCATGTTTTATACAACGAATGAATTAACCGGCTGGAAAATTACTGGAACTATTTTTTCAAAAGAAATAGATGAATCAGCGTCCCCTATTTTATCTACTACGACTCTTGTATTAGTCATAGCTATTATTTTAAGCACCATTGTCATTTATTTTGTGATGAAAGCTATCATCAAACCAATTAGAGCCTTAAAAGATAGTGCAGTGACCATTAGTAAAGGTGATTTAACGGAGAAAGTAACAATTACCTCTAGTGATGAGATTGGGCAATTAGGACAAGCCTTCAATGACATGCAGGATAGTCTTCGCACACTTATTAAAAAAATAGAATTAAACGCTGAGGAAGTTGCATCTTCAGCAGAAGAGTTAACAGCTAATGCCGATCAGACGAGTGAGGCAACTGAAAAAGTAGCTATCTCTATACAAGAAGTGGCGTTAAGCGCAGACACACAAACAACGAGTGCAACTAGAAATGCTGAATCGTTAAATGAGCTTTCCAAAGCAATCCTTCACGTGGCAGAAATATCATCCGCAGTAACGGATCTGTCTCAATATGCGACTAAACAGGCTGATGAGGGCGGACAAGCAGTGCAAGATACAAAGGATCAAATGAATTCTATCCATTTATCCGTCACTGATTCAAACAATAAAATTCAATCTTTACATGAACGGTCTCAACAGATTTCGTCAATTTTAGATGTCATTACAAGCATAGCCGATCAAACCAATTTACTCGCTCTTAATGCAGCGATCGAAGCAGCTAGAGCAGGAGAACACGGCAAAGGCTTTGCAGTAGTAGCCGATGAAGTACGCAAGCTGGCCGAACAATCTCAGCAATCGGCTAGTCAGATTTTTGAGCTCATTCATGGTATACAAGAGGAAACAGCTCAATCTGTCCACATCATGGCAAAAGTTTCAGAGGATGTACTTAACGGCTTACGTGTATCCGATGAAGCCATCGCGAAATTCCAAGTCATTATGGCTAGGATGAATGACATTACGCCTAAAATGGAAGAGGTTTCTTCCGCATCAGAACAGATGTCGGCAAGTGTGCAAGAGGTCACGGCTATTACAGAGGATCTAGCTTTCTCAGCTAAAGGGAATGCAGCCGCTTCAGAAGAAGTTGCTGCCTCTACAGAAGAACAATTAGCTTCCATGGAAGAAATCAATGCATCTGCACAAGCACTAACTCATATGGCGGATGAATTAAAAGCACTCATCAATCAGTTTAAATATTAAAAAAAGAGGCTGGTACAAAAGAGAAAAAGTGTTAGATTGACTGCTGTCGATCTAACACTTTTTTGCTGTAAGCGTTGATGTCCGCTACGGCGGACGGTTTTCGCGGGCGAGGGCGAGCTGCTTCCTTCGCTTCACTCTGTCCAAGATCTCGACTTTCCCGCAGGAAGCTTTGCTCTGTAGCGAAAGGCGAATGCGGTCAGCCACACTCACCGCCTCTCGTTCCAATCATCCTGAAAGTGAATATTAGGTGAAGGATGAACGGACAAAGCAGTTGTGTATTCCTTCCATGCAGCGACAGATGAAAAGGGCTTTGTATTAGGCGCCATTGTGACTCCGGGAAATGTGACGATAGCCATGTGTGGCAGCCACTTGTTGAAAGGGTTATTCTAAAAGATCAAAAGCCATCGAGAGTGAATTCTCGATGGCTTTTGTCTTTCTTACTTACGATTTTCTTCCCAGCAATCCGTATTTTTCAATCCTGGAATTGATTTTGCGAAAAATACAGGGTTTTTGCCCAATTTCCGTTGCTGAGTAAAGTCGTCTAACACAAGGAAAGCAATCTTGCCAAGTAGTAAGATAACCACAATATTAATCATCGCCATCAGACCCATAAATAGGTCCGCTAAGTTCCAAACAAGTTGTACCTGTGCGACAGAGCCAAACATCACCATGACAAGCACTAATAGACGGTAACCAGTCATCCAGCCTTTATGCGCATTCATAAACTCGATATTGGATTCCCCATAATAGTAATTGCCAATGATGGAACTAAAGGCAAAGAAAATAATCGAGATGGCTATAAAATAAGGCGCCCATCCACCAACGTGTTCAGCTAATGAATTTTGCGTGAGGATGATGCCATTACTTTCGCCTGTGTCATATAAACCTGCCAAAATAATAATGAATGCTGTAGCTGTACAAATAAGAATCGTATCAAAAAATACGCCTAAACTTTGCACGAGCCCTTGTTTGGCAGGGTGTGAAGTATTAGCAGTAGCTGCTGCGTTCGGTACACTACCCATACCAGCTTCATTGGAAAATAAACCACGACGTACACCTTGCATAATCGCAACACCAATTGCTCCACCAGCTGCTTCCTGAAGTCCAAACGCCTGCGTTACAATTAACTGGAAGACACCAGGTACTTCCGAAATATTGGTCACGACCACGTAAAAAGCAACGAGTAAATAAAAAACAGCCATCACTGGGACAATTACTTGTGTAACTTTTACGATTCTATGTACGCCACCAAAAATAATCACGGCCGTTAGCACAACTAAAAAGATACCGATGATAGAAGGTCGGATATGAAAAGCTTCTCCGACAGAGGTTGCAATCGTATTAGACTGCACAGCATTAAAGATAAAGCCAAAGCTGAGGGTTAAAAGAATACTAAAAATAATGCCTAATTTGCGTTGTCCTAAAGCTTTTTCCATATAATAGGCAGGGCCACCACGGAACGTGTTCCCGTCTTTTACCTTGTATACCTGTGCAAGCGTACTTTCTATAAATGCAGTTGCCATACCAACAATAGCAATGATCCACATCCAAAACACTGCGCCTGGACCACCTACACCAATAGCGAGTGCCACCCCTGTGATATTACCAGTACCAACACGAGAGGCTGCGCTAATCGTAAAGGCCTGGAATGGAGAAACGCCAGATTCTCCCTCTCTTTTTTCAACTATTAAACGAAACATTTCGCCAAAAAGACGTATTTGCACAAACTTAGTGCCGAATGAAAAATACAAACCTGCTACTAATAACAATACGATGAGTATATACGTCCATAAAATATCATTCGTTGAGTTTACAATATCTGAAATCCATTGCATCTGTTTTCCCCCTTTTTCAGTACGTTTTAGTCTACACTGTTTTTTTGTAAAACATTAACTTTTTGAAAATACTAAATAATCCTAATAATAAGAATAAATATGACCTCTCTCTTTAAAATGATTTAATAGGAAATGAAAAAACCAGACAGGGGTAACGGGATTCCGCTATACAAAAATTATCGAAATAGAGAACTTCACTATCTTTATTATTAGTATAAATGTTATTTCTTCTTTCATACCTGTTTTAATAATCTGCTATCTATAGCGATTTAACGATTAATAAGACCAAAAGACTCCATTTCAAGTTGAGAGGTAGTGGGGAGGAAGAAACCTTATATTTCATTGTCCATCTGGGCCTTAGCATGCCAAATTTACAGGCCCATTGCCATCACTAAACAAATTGAAACTGTGATGAGGCTAATACTAAAAGATTGTCCCATGCCGAGTGGAAAAATTTAAGTGCTATTGTTCGTAATGGAAACACTCCCTTCACCTTGTTGCATTGTTTTAAGCATTGCTAAATTACCATTTAAAAACTTCAATGCCTGCTGGTATAATTAGGAACATAACTATCTGTAACTATTAGTCTCTTCAAAGAGTCATTTCGATTAAATATTTACAATATTTTATTTTTTCTATTAATTACTCATGATTTATTAACATTAAATGGAGGCGGATGCATGAAAACAATCGGATTAATTGGTGGTATGAGTTGGGAGTCTTCCGCTGAATATTACCGTCTGATCAATGAAAGCGTGAAGCAACAACTAGGCGGTTTGCATTCAGCAAAATGTATTTTGTACAGTGTTGATTTTCAGGAAATCGAACATTTCCAAGCAGCAGGCGAGTGGGCACAAGCTGGGCAAGTGCTAGGAGAAGCGGCACAATCTTTAGAGAAAGCGGGAGCAGATTTCATTGTGATTTGTACAAATACGATGCATAAGGTGTTGGAAGTAATTGCGGCGAATATCACAATTCCTATTTTACATATTGCCGATGCAACGGCACTTCAAATTCAACAGGCCGGATTACAAAGAATTGCACTACTTGGCACTAAATATACGATGGAGCAAGCATTCTATAAAGCGAGAGTCGAAGGATTTGGCATCGAGGTACTGATTCCAAAAGAAGAAGAGCGCATCGGCGTGAATCGAATCATTTATGAGGAACTTTGTTTAGGCACGATTGAGCCTGCTTCAAAAGCATATTATTTACAAGTGATCGACATGTTGATTGAAGCAGGGGCGCAGGGTATTATTCTTGGCTGTACAGAGATTGGTTTATTGATTGAGCAGGCAGATGTAGCGGTACCTGTTTTCGATACAACCGTTATCCATGCGCAAGCTGCAGTGGCACTGGCGGTTGAATCGTAGGCGTATTGTTTTGGAACGTCCAGGCAGATGGGACGAAGTAGAGCATTCCATCCATAGTTAAAGTTCTGAATTTAATGGTGAGGTGATAACATGCGTAAAAAAGTACGAGACAGGGGTATTGTGATTGGTACGTTACCAGTAGGGTCAAAAAATTGTCTAACAGATGTAATGGGCGTGCGTGTAGGACATGTGACGCTGGATGAAGAATTAAGTCAGGACGGGGCGTATGCATGTACAGGGGTAACAGCGATTTTACCACACGGCGGCAATTTATTTCAGCACAAGGTCATTGCGTCAAGTTATATACTAAATGGCTTTGGAAAGACGACAGGACTTGTGCAAGTTAATGAACTAGGGGTCCTTGAATCACCGATTATGCTGACGAACACATTTGGTGTACCGGCTGTTACACAGGGCGCGTTACGGTATATGTTAGATACCAATGCAGCGATAGGTGATTCGACAGGAACGATTAATATTGTCGTTGGGGAATGTAATGATAGTTATTTGAACACTATTCGTGCCTGTCCGGTAACACCTGAGCATGCGATTGAAGCCATCCACATAGCCTCAGAAGGTGTAGCAGCAGAAGGGGCAGTCGGCGCAGGAAAAGGTATGATATGCTTCGGCTATAAGGGCGGCATTGGCTCATCCTCGCGCATTGTGACAGTAGAACCAGAAGCCGTAAACTATACAGTTGGCTGTCTGGTGTTAAGTAATTTTGGACATAGCACAGAGTTTTTAGCTGATCGTTATCAAATTATGAGTGTTCAAAGTGAAGCTACCTTAGCGCCAACAGATGGTTCGATTATAATTGTGTTGGCGACAGATGCCCCGCTTAGTAGCCGTCAGCTGAATCGTGTCATTAAGCGCTGTGGCATTGGTCTTGGCCGTACTGGCAGTCATTTCTCACATGGCAGTGGGGATATTGTCATTGGCTTTACAACGGCACATCAAATCCCGCACACGTCCAAGCAACATTTAGAAACACGTACACAGCTGCGTGAGGATCATCCTGTTATGAATCAGTTATTTACTGCGGCGGCAGAAGCAACAGAAGAAGCCATTTTGAATTCTCTATCTCAGGCACAAACAACAACGGGTCGAAATGGTCATGTAGTGGAAGCCTATCATTTTGCTGAAAAGTAATAATGGAATTTGGTAAAAGTTATTGAGGCACTTCGTGTTTCAATAACTTTACTATTTTTATGGCCACAAAGAAGAGTTTAAGCAGCCACATAGGGTAAGAAAATCCAGTTCTATCTTGTCTTGCTCATAGGGTGAAGCTGTATGATAATCGAAAGGCTAGATGTTTTGAAAGGGGGAGTTATCATGAAGAAAAATATAGTATTAGGTTTTATTGCTATATTTGTATTGGCGTTAGTGGGTGTCTATATAAGCCATAATAATGAAACGATTAAAATTTACGAGGCAAATAGTTTTTCAAAAATTAAAAAGGGTTCCATGAAAGAAATTACAGATTTAACGGACAAAGATGTATTTTTATCCGCCTTTTACAGTGCAAGTAAAAACGCAGGTATCGTAGACATGGATATTCCTAACTATAAAGTTAAACTGGGTATGAAAACATATTATCTTTGGATTGATGAGAATTCTGGTGTGATAATGGATGATAACGATACACATACCACTTATAGCATTGAAGCTCAAGATGTTTATGAAGTGATTACGAAGTTATATGGGGGCAAAGAATAACAAAGATAAACTTTTGGAATTAACAATCATTCTAGTCACTCTCAATCATTAAATTAAGTAAGTAATTCGTAAAGCTACGATAATTTTTGATAAAAGTTTTATGATGGATGTAAGTCATCAAAACAAGCAAAATTTATAAAAAATGCACTGAATTTGATAGATTCAATGATCTTTCAACTCTTTCTAGATTTATCAAGTGAGAGCACACTCATAGTTGAAGCTTTCTTCATACATACAAATCCACCGCTTTCCCCATTCTCGAACCAACTCGTTTAAGCAACTTCGAATTTAAACATTGCAATGAATCGAACGAAAGAAATCAAAATTTTTCTTTCGTGGAAATTTCCCTCGATACACTACTATCAGAACATCTGTATAAAAACCCCTAAATTATCATAGAAAACATCGCATTTCGACTCCCAACGGAGATTTCCAACAATTAATTAGCGCATTTTGTATGAAAATAAGATAATAACCATTTATTTGTAATAATGCTTTTTTTATCTAGTCAATGAATAGCTAGGTGTGCTAACATTTACTTTAAAAATACAGAATTATCAAAAATATAACGTGATCTTTGCTTCAAATTCTTGCGAGAGTTGAGGTGCATTTGATGATGCAAGGAAAGCTATTTCAGCCAATTAAAATGTTAAAAATAGAGAATAGTAAAAAACTTCCATCTGTACAAGAGAATAGTGAGCCGCTCATACGAGTAGAGGAAGAGACTCCTAGAATTTTTGTAAAGCCGATTTATTATTTACAGCGTATACCACACAGTCTAAAATCGCTTTATTTGCGGGAGGGTGCATATGCGCGATTGAAACAAGCAGTCCGGCTTTTGCCTGAAAATTATAGCTTCATTTTGTATGACGGCTATCGCCCATTACAAGTGCAACAATTTTTGTTTACACAATTTTCGAAACAACTTAAGAAGCAATACCCCTTTTTTACGGAAGAAGAGATTGTAAAGGAGACCCGAAAGTTTGTAGCGTTTCCGAGCTTAGGTAACGAATATCTTGCACCACATCTCACAGGAGGCGCAATTGATTTAACACTAGGGGATTTGCATGGCAATGCGTTAGATCTTGGTACGGCATTTGATGAGCTCAACGAAAAATCAGCAACACGCTATTTCGAACAGCATACAGACGAAAATAACATAGCCTGCCTGCATCGTCGGTTGCTGTATAACTGTATGACAATGGCCGATTTTACGAATTATGCAGAGGAATGGTGGCACTATGACTTTCACAATACTGCTTGGGCAAGACGTGTGGATGCGCAACACGCTAGTTATGGTGCAATCGAAGCAAAGATACAAGACTATCAAGTAAAGGAGTATCGATATCTATGAAGGTATATATAAGTGCAGACATTGAAGGGATTACAGGCACAACATCTTGGAGTGAAACGGAGCTCAATGCGCCTGATAATGCGTTTTTTCGCAAGCAAATGACAAAGGAAGTAGAGGCAGCCATAGAAGGAGCCATTCTTGGAGGGGCTACAGAGATCTTACTAAAGGATGCTCATGACTCAGCACGTAATCTGGATATTTCCAATCTTCCTGTGAACTGCAAGGTCATTCGTGGCTGGACATATGAACCAATGTGTATGGTAGCAGGGCTTGATAGCAGCTTTAACCGCGCCATTTTCATCGGTTATCACAGTAAAGGAGGAAGTGCGCGAAATCCATTAGCGCATACGCTTTGTGTCTTCGCTGATGTGAAGATTAATGGCGAGTACGCGAGTGAATTTTTAATTAATACGTATGCTGCTGCTCTCCATGGTGTTCCGGTTTCATTTGTCAGTGGGGATGTAGGGTTAACAGAAGAAATTCAAACCATCAATGACAATATCGTTACATTTGCCACGAAGGAGGGAGTTGGCAATGCGACGATTAGCGTGAGCCCACAGCTGACACTTAAAGAAACAAAACGTCTTGTGGCGGCATCCATGAAGGTAGAGCGAGGAGCGTTACAAGTGACATTGCCGGAACGCTTTGTGGTGGAAATTATTTACCGTGACCATACACGTGCCTATCGTAATTCATTTTATCCAAATGCAACATTTAAGCCGCATAATACTGTGAAATTCGTGACGGATGATTATTTTGAAGTACTTCGTATTTTACAGTTCCTAACATAAGCAAACGGACAGTAGGTGCAGAAATGAAAATAAAAAACATTAAGGTCGCTAAGGTGGAAGCTCCACTTATCACACCATTTAAAACTGCGCTTCGGACGGTACATCGTATTCACAATATTGCTGTCTATGTTGATACCGATGAGGGACAAATAGGTATTGGCGAAGCGGCGCCAACAGCAGTCATTACTGGCGAAACACTAGGCTCTATTACACATGCTATTGAAAATTATATCAAGCCCGCCATTATGGGGCTGGATATAGAAGAAATCGCCCAGATTATGGAACGATTAGACAAAAGTATTTACCATAATACCAGTGCCAAAGCTGCGGTGGATATGGCGATTTATGATTTATTTGCACAGCACTTTCAAGCGCCATTGTATAAATTATTAGGTGGTTACCGCAAGGAACTAACGACTGACATTACGATTAGTGTGAATGAATTGGAAGAAATGGTGAGGGATAGTGTAGCAGCTAAAGCGCGCGGTTTCCACATTCTAAAGGTCAAGGTTGGGAAGGACCCGATTGGAGATGTGAAGCGCGTGGTTGCAATTCGGCAAGCTGTTGGGCCAGACATTTCAATACGCGTGGATGCCAATCAAGGTTGGACGCCAAAGCAAGCGGTACGCATTATTGGTGCTCTTGAGGATGCAGGTACCAATATAGAATTAGTGGAGCAACCTGTACATTATAACGATCTAGCTGGTATGCAATATGTGACAGCTAATACGTTGACGAATATTTTGGCAGATGAAAGTGTATTCTCCGCCAAAGATGCTTTCACCATTATCGAAAAGCGTGCAGCAGATTTGATTAATATCAAACTCATGAAAACAGGGGGTATTCATCAAGCGCACCAGATTTGTCAGATAGCAGAGGCCAATGGCATTTCATGTATGATTGGTTGCATGTTGGAAACAAAAATTAGCGTTAGTGCGGCAGCTCATTTTGCGGCATCACAAAAAAATATAACAATGGTAGATCTAGACGGACCTGGTTTATGTTTGAAAGATCCTATTTCAGGTGGTCCAATTTTTGAAAACGAACGAATTACAATGACGGATGCAGTTGGAATAGGATTTACAATATAAAAAAAGATTGCTAGGGGGAGGCTTTTTATGAAAAAGTATTGGTTTCTTTTAGTGTGTCTTATCGCCTTACTTTGTACAGCATGTAGTAATGATTCCTCAGATGAAAAAAAATCAGAATACCGAGTAGTCTATTCAGGTGAAATTAAAACCTTAAACTATCTCAAAACTTCTGAAACTAATGAGTTTGCTGTTGCGGCTAATTTAGTCGATGGGTTGATCGAATATGATAAGTATGGTGTTGTACAACCAGGCTTAGCAAAAGAATGGTCTTCAAATGAAGATGCAACCGTGTGGACTTTTAAGCTTCGAGATGACGTAAAATGGGTAACCCATGACGGCAAAGAGTACGCAGATTTAGTGGCACAAGATTTTGTGGACGGCTTAAACTATGTGCTTGATGCCAAAAATGAATCGTCAACTGTATGGAGTGCAACCGTTGTGAAAAATGGTGAAGCGTTCTATAACGGGGATATAACTGATTTCTCAAAAGTTGGTATAAAGGCAACCGACAAACATACAGTAGAGTATACTTTAGAAGCACCTACACCCTATTTCCTCTCTATGCTGAACTACGTATGCTTCTTCCCAGTTAATGGTGAGTTTTTAGCTGAAAAAGGCGGAAAATTCGGAACAACACGTGAAGATTTCCTTTATAACGGTGCTTATATTTTAGACAAGTTTGAACCTCAAAATGAGCGTGTCCTTGTTAAAAACGATACGTACTGGGATAAAGATAATGTGCTGATCGACCGTATCCGCTATAAATATAACAAAGAAGCAGCAACTGTAGCGCCAGAACTATTCTTACGTGGTGAAGTAGATTCTGCAAGCATTCCAACCTCCATCATTGATGAATGGTTTAATGATGACAAGAAAAAATCGCAGGTTCGTCAAACTCAAAACAATTTCTATACGTATTTTTATGCGTTAAACTTTGATCCGCAATTCGACGCTGAGTATGAACCAGATAATTGGAAGATTGTTGTCAATAATAGAGACTTCCGAAAATCACTTTATCATGCGCTGGATCGCGTTTCAGCCATGTTAACAGTAGAGCCATATAATCCACAGGACATGCTTAGTAACACGGTTACACCGAGAAACTTTGTAGATGTTGCTGGGGTCGATTACACACTACTAGCCCCATTAGAACCTATTACAAGTAGTGATTCCTTTAATAAAGATCTAGCACTAGAATTTAAGGAAAAAGCGAAGGCTGCACTTGATGGGAAAGCGACCTTCCCAGTGAAAGTATTAATGCCCTATAACTCAGGTAGTCCTGATTGGGCAAACCGTACACAAGTGCTTGAACAGCAAATCGAAAAATTATTAGGCGCTGATTATGTTGATATTATCGTAGAAGCTGGTCCTTCCACAGGCTTTTTATCAGAAGTACGCCGCCCAGGTAAATTTGCGTTACTTGAAGCGAACTGGGGTCCAGACTATGCCGATCCATCCACATACACAGAGCCATTCAGTGTCGATGGCACATATAACAAACCAGAATTAGCAGAGGGCTATAAAGAAGCCAATGGCAAAACAACATATCAAAATTTAATCGATGAAGCAAAAGCAACAATTGATACAGCTGAACGCTATGACCTATTTGCAAAAGCAGAAAGTTTTTTAATTGAAGAAGCATTTGTCATTCCATATGCAGTAGGTGGTAGTGGTTATGTCGCTTCAAAATTAAACCCATTTGAAGCACAGTACTCGCCATTTGGTGTAACATCTGAAAAATTCAAAGGTCAGAAAATTTTAGATAAGCCAATGAGTAATGATGAGTTCAAAGAAGCTTTAGCAAAGTGGGAGCAAGAACGTGCTGAGGCCTTAGTCAATGCAACAAAATAAGAGCTTGAGATAATCATTGCAAAGTTTTTATCATGAAGGAGATGACCGAAAGAGATTAGTCGGCATCTCCTTCATTCTTTCTCGAATCTAGTCTGTAGGGAGGAATAAACGATGTTGTGGTATATCGGAAAACGATTGTTACAATCAGTATTCACACTTTTTATCATTATCACGATTGTTTTTTCATTACTGCGTTTAATGCCTGAAGAAGGTTATTTAGGAGCAGCAGCAGAAAAAATGTCACCCGCTCAACAGGAAGTGTATTTAACTAATTTAGGTTTAAGAGATCCATTGCCTGTTCAATTAGGGGATTTTTATGCAAATTTATTGCACGGAGATCTGGGCAAATCAGTTACATATCGTACAGATGTACCGGTTGTCGTGATCATCGCAGATAAAATTATTTATTCGTTACTGTTTGGACTAGGGGCCGTTGCGCTATCACTCATTATCGGTGTGCCACTTGGCATTTTAATGGCGCAAATGAAAGGGCGCTGGCTCGATCGTTTAGGAACAGGATACATTGTCTTCGTTGTTGCTGTTCCGGCAGCGGTATATTACTTAGTTATTCAAATGTATGTGACAGAAATCTTCCGTCTGCCGATGCTCTTTGATGAATATCAGCCAATTACCTGGATATTGCCGCTACTCTCCATGGCCTTAGCACCGACGGCTTCCTACGCAATGTGGATGCGTCGTTATATGGTGGATGAACTAAATAAGGACTATATAAAGCTAGCACGTGCTAAAGGTGTGAAAGAGCGGACTTTAATGTTTAGCCATGTATTACGCAATGCCTTTATTCCGATGGCGCAGTACTTACCTGCAACCATTCTATTTACGATTACTGGTTCTATTTATATTGAATCCTTGTATTCCATTCCTGGGATGGGAGGCTTACTCGTTGATGCCATCCAGCGACAGGATAATACCATTGTCCAAGGACTTGTCCTTGTTTTCTCATCACTTGGAATCATCGGTCTGATTTTAGGTGATATCGCCATGGCACTTGTTGATCCACGTATTAAATTAGGCAAAGGGGAGAGTGTACGTTAATGAGTATATATACAGAAGAAATTAATAATATCTCAGACAAGTCGCGTGAAGCGCTGTTTCAGTTTGCAGAAGTTGGGGACAGCAAAGCCGAAGAAACAGCCTACTCCAATTATTCCTATTGGCGTTCGACATGGCAATCCTTTTTGAAAAATCGCTTGGCGGTCTTTTTATTAGTTGCGGTTTGTATGATCGTGGCGTTTACCATCCTGCAACCGTACTTCCCACAGCAAAAATCACCAACTGAAATCTATCTGGATGACCAAACAGGCTTACAAGCTCGCAATATTGCCCCGAACGCTGAATTTTGGTTTGGGACAAACTCAATCGGTCAGGATTTATGGTCGCGCATTTGGGCAGGAACACGTACTTCGTTATTAATTGGCTGTGTTGTCGCATTGGTTGAAGCCATCGTTGGCATTACAATTGGTACACTTTGGGGCTTCTCTCGTAAGCTCGAAGTGCCGATTACGCAGCTCTATAATGTGGTGGATAATATCCCTACAACGATTGTCCTGATTTTAATGTCCTATATTTTGCGTCCGAGTATTTCGACCATCATCATTGCCATGTGTATCACGGGTTGGGTGGAAATGGCGCGCTTCATTCGCAATCAAATTGTGATATTACGGGACCGCGAGTACAACTTAGCTTCTAAATGTTTAGGTACGCCTGACTACCGCATTATTTTAAAGAATCTATTACCTTATTTAATCTCTGTCATTATGCTCCGGATGAGCCTCGCGATTCCTTTTGCGATTGGTGCAGAAGTATTTTTAACATATATTGGGCTAGGGCTACCAATCAGTGAACCGTCTTTAGGAAATTTAATCAATGAAGGTCGCGTATTGATGATGTCACCAGATCTACGTTATCAGCTGATTTTTCCAAGTATTGTATTGAGTGTTATTACGATTGCCTTTTATATTATTGGCAATTCATTTGCGGATGCAGCAGATCCAAAAAATCACGTATAAAGGGGGAATACGATGGAAGCGGAACTTACAAAGTCCCGAATATTATCGATTGAAAACTTAGTCATTAAATTTACACTTCGAGGTCAGATCCTAACGGCCATTCGTGACATCTCCCTTGCGTTATATAAAGGTGAAAGCCTTGCAATTGTTGGCGAATCGGGCTCAGGAAAATCAGTCCTTGTGAAATCCGTAATGGGTTTGCTCGACAAAAACGGTTATATTGAGCAAGGTCAAATTATATACAATAGTATGGACTTAGCGCAATTTAAAACAGAGCAAGAGTGGTTGCAAATACGAGGAAAAGAGGTCGCGATGGTAATACAGGATCCCATGACATCCTTAAATCCGCTCAAAACGATTGGGAAGCAAATTGAGGAATGTGTAGTTTTACACCAAGGCTTAAAGGGCAAAGCCGCTTATGAAGAAACACTTAAACTACTAAGTGATGTCGGCATTTATGATGTTGAGAAACGCTATAAACAGTACCCTCATGAATTTTCTGGTGGGATGCGGCAACGTATTGTCATTGCGATTGCACTTGCCTGTCATCCGAAAATATTAATTTGCGATGAACCTACGACTGCACTCGATGTCACGATCCAAGCACAAATTTTGCAGCTATTAAAAAATCTACAGCAGAAATATGGACTTACTACCGTTTATATTACGCATGATTTAGGCGTTGTGGCAAAAGTCGCAGATCGTATCGCGGTCATGTACGCAGGCGATGTGATCGAAGTGGGCGCCGCACATGAAGTCTTCTTTAATAGCCAGCATCCTTATACATGGGCACTCATTTCATCATTACCACAGCTAGGATTAAAGGGGGAACAGCTCTATTCCATCAAAGGTACCCCGCCAAATTTGTTCAAAGAAATAAAGGGTGATGCGTTCGCTCCACGAAATCCATATGCATTAAAGATTGACTACGAGGAACGACCACCATTTTTTCAAGTGAGCGACACACACTTTGCACGAACATGGCTACTGGATCCTCGCGCACCAAAAGTAGAGCTTCCTGAAACATTACAAGCATTCTTTGAACAGGGGAGGCAATACGCGAATGACTAATAAAGAAGTATTACTAGAAGTAAAAAACTTAAAGATTGTGTTCGGTAAATGCAAAAGTAAATTTGTAGCTATTGACGATGTCAGCTTTGAGATTTTTAAAGGTGAAACATTTGGATTAGTAGGGGAATCAGGCTCAGGGAAAACAACTATTGGCCGTGCCATCATGCGTATTAATGAAGTAAACGAGGGACAGATTTTGTACCATGGAACGCCCATTAACGGCAAAATATCTAAAGACTGGGATCGTGAAATTACGCAAAAAATCCAAATGATTTTCCAGGACCCGATGGCATCGCTTAATGAACGAGCAAAGGTAGATTATATTATCTCAGAAGGTCTCTTCAATACGAAAAACTTTACAAGTGAGGAAGACCGACAACTCAAGGTGCAAAAGGCACTATTGAATGTTGGCTTACTACCTGATTTTGCCTCTCGTTTTCCACATGAATTTTCAGGCGGTCAGCGTCAACGCATTGGCATTGCACGTGCATTAGTGATGGAGCCAGAGTTTATCATTGCAGATGAACCGATTTCGGCCTTAGACGTATCAATACGGGCACAAGTTTTAAATTTGCTGTCAAACTTACAACAGCAAAATAACTTAACGTATTTATTCATTGCACATGACTTATCCATCGTGCGCTTTATTACAGATCGTACAGCGGTTATTTATAAAGGCAATATCGTTGAATTAGCGGAAACAGAAACGTTATTTTCTAATCCCATCCATCCGTATACACGTGCACTATTATCCGCTGTACCGGAGCCAAATCCGTACAAGGAACGTGATAAGGTAGTTGAAATCTATGATCCCACGCAGCATCGCTATGACAAATATCCACCTTCATTTGTGGAAATGGAGGAGGGCCATTTCGTCCTAGCAAATGAAGAGGAAATTGAAAATTACCGAACGACACGAAAAATGGGGGTTTGACCGATGAAAATACCAAAAGCATTAAAAAAAGGCGACACAATTGCGCTAATTAGTGCCTCAGGTGCAACACCGCCTGGTAAATTGTTTCCAGCGATTGAAAGTGTGAAGAAGCTTGGTTTTAAAGTAGTCGTAGGGGAAACATGTCGGGCAAGACATGGCTACTTAGCAGGGTCAGATGAACTTCGTGCCTCTGAAGTCAACCAAATGTTCCGTGACCCTAGTATTGACGGCATTTTCTGTATTCGTGGCGGTTATGGTGCAACAAAAATTCTTCCATTCCTTGATTATGATATGATCCAAGCAAATCCTAAGGTATTTGCAGGTTATAGCGATGTGACAGCACTCCATATTGCGTTTAACCAAAAATGTGACTTTGTAACATACCATTCGCCGATGCCATCTACGGAATTTATTCAATCGGATATGGATGATTATACATGGGATTGTTTTATCAACCGTGTAATAGCAACTGAACGTAGTGGGCTGCTACTTGAAAATCCACCAGCTCAGTCTATGACAACGCTAGTCACAGGAGAAGCTACTGGACAGCTGGTCGGAGGAAACTTAACATTAGTCACTGCATCACTTGGAACCCCTTATGAAATTGAGACACAGGGCAAGATTTTATTTTTAGAAGATATAGATGAAAACGAACAACGAATAGACCGCATGCTTACACAGTTAAAATTGGCTGGTAAGCTTGACGCAGTAGCAGGAATATTATTAGGCGCTTGGACAAATTGTGGTCCAGAAAACCCAGAGCAGCCAGATAATAGCTTATCGCTCCAAACTATTTTTAATGAAATTTTAGTGCCACTTAAAAAACCAATTGTCATGGATATTACTTGTGGTCACTGCTTACCAACGATGACACTACCATTAGGTCGGACAATTACCGTTAATGCAAAGACGCACATGATTAAAGTTGTAGGGTAGGTGAAAATGATGAAGCATATGATTCGGCAACTACTACAAGAAACTCCCTATAACGTGCATATGATTGTCAAAGATTTAAGGACAGATGAAACCTTCATCTGTGAGCGACCCGATGCTGTATTTTCTAGTGCAAGTCTCATAAAAGTCCCTATACTTTTGGCTGTGCTACATCATGTACAATCCAATCAGGGATCGTTACATCAAGTGTTGACGATAACCCCGGAGGACTGGGTCGATTTTAGTGGTATCAGCGAACAACAATTAGTATCAACTACCATTTATGAGTTACTGGTGTGGATGATTATTACTAGCGATAATACGGCAACCAATGTGCTGATTAACTATATTGGTATGGATGCATTGAATCGTTATTTTCGTGAAATCGGTCTGACGCATACAATATTGCAGCGCAAGATGATGGACTTCGAACGGCTGGCAAATGGCGTTGATAATGTTACGACAACTCGAGATATGGCCCATATTTTTACACATATTTATCGTCAAGATTTATTAATGCCATCGTTTAGTGCACTGGCAATTGATATCTTGAGTCGCCAGCGTGTCCACGATTTACTCAGACGTTATCTAGTAGATGATGTCAGAATAGCCCATAAAACAGGGGGGCTTGATGCAGTTGATCATGATGTCGGCATTGTTTACGGCGATTCAAAAGATTATCTAATTGGTGTTTTTGTCACAGAAGTCACGAATAATCAAGATGCAAGGCAACTAATTGGTCGCATATCGAAGGTCGTTTATGAGTACCTGGTACAACAGAAAGGGGCGTTAACATGAATGCCATTGTCACGTCGATGATTGCTAATCTGTATGCAGAACCGAATGGAACATCTGAGCTAATTGATGAATTATTATACGGAATGCCTGTGCAAATCATGGAAGAGTTAGATGATTATTGGGTGCGTATACAAACAACCTATCAGTATGAGGGCTATTGTAGAAAAGTGAATTTACTGCTAGATAATGTGAAAACGAGTGCTTGGTGTCTTGAGGCATCGTATGTGATTCGTCAAAGTTTTGCAGATATTTTACAACATCCTCGCATTCAAAGCTCGAAATTAATGACACTTGTGAGAGGTTCAATCGTACGCTATTTACAAGAGGAAGAACTAGACTCAGAATGGGCTGTCATTCAATTAGCAACAGGAGAAAGGGGCTATTTACGTAAAAAATGGCTAAGTGAAAAAATTGCGGACAACAGCCTGTCAGAACAAGATTTTCGGGAAAACGTGGTGCAAACGGCACTTAGTTATTTAACAACACCCTACCGCTGGGGTGGAAAATCGCCACTGGGTATTGATTGCTCGGGACTATGTTCAATGGCGTATATGTTAAATGGGGTATTGATTTTTCGAGACGCCAAAATTATTGAGGGCTTTCCGATAAAGGAAATCGCGCTTGACCAAATGCAAAAAGGCGATTTATTGTACTTCCCAGGCCATGTCGCACTGTATCTTGGTGACAGCCTGTATGTGCACTCATCACTTGACGGTAATGAAGTAACTATAAATAGCCTAAATGAGCAACACCCGCTTTACCGGAAAGACTTAGCGACGACAATTACCGCGGTCGGGAGTTATTTCACGGATTAAAAAGCTAACACCATGAATCTATCAATTTTTCGAAGCGGCCGTACGGGACTATACCTGTTCCCGAATATAAATATTAGGAATTGGTTCAACTAACAATCAGTGGGGAAGAAGAAAACCCCCACTGATTGAAGTTTCACTTTATCCCGCATTAACGGTCAGTAAGCCGCCCACCTCAAGTTGAAAGATGAGAAAGATGAGAAAGATGAGAACCAGTTAGCTAGGTGGTCGAATAACTGACCGTAAAAGCCCGATTGGTTCAACTAACAATCAGAGGGGGAGAAGAAAACCCCCACTGATTGAAGTTTCACTTTATCCCGCATTAACGGTCAGTAAGCCGCCCACCTCAAGTTGAAAGATGAGAAAGATGAGAACCAGTTAGCTAGGTGGTCGAATAACTGACCGTAAAAGCCCGATTGGTTCAACTAACAATCAGTGGGGAAGAAGAAAACCCCCACTGATTGAAGTTTCACTTTATCCCGCATTAACGGTCAGTAAGCCGCCCACCTCAAGTTGAAAGATGAGAAAGATGAGAACCAGTTAGCTAGGTGGTCGAATAACTGACCGTAAAAGCCCGATTGGTTCAACTAACAATCAGAGGGGGAGAAGAAAACCCCCACTGATTGAAGTTTCACTTTATCCCGCATTAACGGTCAGTAAGCCGCCCACCTCAAGTTGAAAGATGAGAAAGATGAGAAAGATGAGAACCAGTTAGCTAGGTGGTCGAATAACTGACCGTAAAAGCCCGATTGGTTCAACTAACAATCAGTGGGGAAGAAGAAAACCCCACTGATTGAAGTTTCACTTTATCCCGCATTAACGGTCAGTAAGCCGCCCACCTCAAGTTGAAAGATGAGAAAGATGAGAACCAGTTAGCTAGGTGGTCGAATAACTGACCGTAAAAGCCCGATTGGTTCAACTAACAATCAGTGGGGAAGAAGAAAACCCCCACTGATTGAAGTTTCACTTTATCCCGCATTAACGGTCAGTAAGCCGCCCACCTCAAGTTGAAAGATGAGAACCAGTTAGCTAGGTGGTCGAATAACTGACCGTAAAAGCCCGATTGGTTCAACTAACAATCAGTGGGGAAGAAGAAAACCCCCACTGATTGAAGTTTCACTTTATAACGGCATCAAAGAGCTTCCTCATTTCAACCCAGAGCCTTACACCTATCATATTTATAAGTCATCACTCTATGATTTTTACGCATAAAGTGAGTACTTTTGTTGAGCGAGATGCTTCTGTTAAAAAAAAGAGGCATCTTTTTTTTGTTGTCAAACCAAGCGTTTAATCCTTTATATAACTTTTCCTTCAAAGGTATAATAATCTGCAATCAATTGTTCATCGTAAATGAATTTAGTAAGGTGCTTTTGCCTTTTCCCTCTTCTCCGATGATGCCGATTTTATTTCCCTGTTGGATACTTCAATAAAAATCCTGAATTAAAGTCCGACTATCTTTTGTCGTTGTGATTGTAACATTATGAATTTCATGCATTCAAATTCCCTGTTTCTGTGTGCTGATTTTACTGTTCTTGCGGGTTGCCTGCGGAAAAGGCGCAGCATTTTTGTGCAATGTGAAGCTTTAATCAATCGATTTACAAATAGAATAGGTAAATAATAGAGCGTTAAAATATGATTTTTTTATGCTATAATTATGAATAAAAAATTGGAGGTAATGTATTTGGATCATGACTTAAAAGAATTATTACGTTCGGTTTTAAAAGAAGAATTGGAACCGGTAAATCAGCGTTTGGACGGAATGGATAAGCGATTTGATGGCATGGAACAACGTTTGGACGGAATGGATAAGCGATTTGATGGCATGGAACAGCGTTTGGACGGCATAGATAGACGACTAGATAAAATGGAGGTTGATGTTCAAGATATTAAACATGGACTAGATGAGCTGCAAAAAAATATTGTTGAAAACTTAGGGCAATTCACAGAAAAAATTGCACATCAAGTAGAAGATCGAACGGGTGCTTTAAATAAGCGCGTTTTTGAAGTAGAAACAGTGATTCAACGATTGACAAATCAATAATCGTAATCTTTTACTAGCTTTATGGAGAAGAATCTCTGTAAAGCCTTTTTTGTATGCTTCGTTAAAAAAGGAATACTACTTCTAACGACAGCATGCTATAAATGCGTATAAAAAAATCTCCAAGCGCCAAAGGGGTTCTTCGCAGTCCCAAATGTGCATGGAGATTTTTTATATTAGTATTGATAGATATTTAACTGTTGACCTGCTTCTAATCGATCAGATCTAAGCTGATTCCATTGCTTGAGGGATGTCACATTCACATTATGGGCCTCTGCAATATGCATGAGTGAGTCACCGTCTGCAACCGTAATGGTTTTTTTGTTTTTGACGGGGCTGTCGTATTGTTGCAAGTCATATTTCGCAATAAGCAAATTAAGCTTTTCATTGTATTTTGAATCTGTCGCATAGGAACCTGTTAAAAATTTTGTTGCGTCCGCATAGGACTGTGTCTCGCTCTTAAAGACACCCGTATAAAAATCCTTGTTCCATGACACCCCATTGCGCAGTAACTTTACATAGTCTCTCATGGAGTCTGCATAGGAAGGATATTTTCGGAACTCAGCCATTACGGTAGACATATTACCAGAACCATCATCTTCAGAGGTTTCAAGTGTTACAGAGTCGTTTTGAAACTTGCCTTTCATACCAAATAAATTATTATTAGGTGCTGAACCTAGACCACTTTGCCCATTTTGGCTTTCTAATATAGCTTGCGCAATCATAACAGAGGCGTATAAATCATTTTCTGCACCAAGTTTACGTGCAGTTTCGGCAATAGTGCCGATGAATTCCTCCGTAGTTGGCCCTTCTTCGACATATTCGGGCTCAGTTGTCTCTCTATTAAACATAGTATCAAACAGTTGTATAATCATGAAAATCGATATACCGATAACAGCTATGAATATCAGTATACCTTTCATCAAGTTTTTTAATAATTTCATTGGTGATGATGTTGGTAGAAGACAACATCTCCCTCCTTCCTTTACAAGTGAGTACATTCTAAGGTGCTATATTTCTAATTATGGCAGAGCAGCAACATAAAATAAAGCCATCTATATTTTTTATAGTGTACGTAATTAATAGAACGAATTTATAACCAAATAGTTCCTAAATTTGCATACATATAAATATATTTCTCACCTATTTTGTTAGAAATAGGGAAGATATTATTTGTAAGATTTGAGAACCCCCAGCTGTACAGGAAGACTAATAGTAAAGCCCGGGAACGTTGTTATACCAACATTTATGGGCTTTAATTTTGGTGGATTTTACACCTGAATGAACCGACAAAACGTCCTTTTTTACATTTAATAAATTTGTAAGGAATGAGTAAGAAAAAAGAGATGATCGATTCGTACAATTAACATACAAAAGTATTTTTAACTTCCCATCATTAAGTGAACCGTTTTTAATTGTTCTTTCCATCGTTTCGATTACGATTGGATTATGCTTGACTGTTTATGGTCTTGTAAAGCAAAAAAATCATAAAAAAAGTACGTTAGCAACATGTTGTATTGTTTTAGGCACGTTAATTATAATTACGCAAACAATCCAAATTGTTGCGAGATTGCTTTAGAAAAGGAGATATGTAAATGTACCAGTTTGTTAAAAAAATAGATAAATCATTTGATAAAGTAAATAAATTTCTCGGCGTATCCATTCAGCGCCCCCATCCTAGTCAAAAGACAATACGAATAGGTTCAATAATCGGAACAGTGTTAGGAATAATTGTATTAATTTTCGGTCTTATCGGAGGGTTTAAATGGAGTGCAATAGGTGGGATATTAATTGTTTTATCAAATTTAGCTAATCTACTGTCACCAAAAAAATGAAAGTACATCTCTTGTATTTATCCCGTATTAACGGTCAGTAAGACACCACCTCAAGTGGAAAGATGAGTACGAGTCAACTAGTTGGGCGATCAACGGACCGTAATAGCCCGATTGATTCAACTAACAATTATCTTGACTGATAACAGCAACAAGGTCAGGCTTATTAAAGAGCGCTAAAAGCACGGTGCACTGTAACTAAATTATATAGATGCAAAAAAACATGAGATTTGTGTTTAACAAACTTATTAGATAGAAGACAAAAGGTTTCGGGAATGCTCAGTATCCCTGAAACCTTTTGATTTTTTCTGTGGCTTTTTGTTCAAAACGGGGCACTAAGGAATCTCGTGACCCTTGATAAATCGTCGCCATGTTAAATTGGTCGCGTTCATTTTGTAAGTTTTTCGGCATCATCACACAACACTCCTTGATTCCGTATAAAGAGTAAAAGTTGCGATGTAGGCAAGCGAGCCAGCTAGACTCCACACGAAGGAGTGACGAAGGAAGCGGCTAGCTGGTTCGTCCGCGAAAAGCGAATGGCCTTTTCTTGATCTGCTTATTATGGCTTGTAAATGTTTCGTGTTTTTGTATTCGATAAAATTAAGCTTGCAAAATAATTACAATATGTGTATATTGTGTATAAAGTATATATACAATATTATTTCGCGAAGAGGTATTTGCATGCAAATTATTATTTCAAACAGTTCCAAAGAGCCGATATATGAACAAATTTATGCTCAAATTAAAAGACTTATTTTAACGGGCGAATTACAAGAAGGTCAATCACTACCTTCTATGCGCCAACTTGCAAAAGATCTAGAAATCAGTGTTATTACAACAAAACGCGCTTATGAAGAACTTGAGAAAAATGGATTTATCTATTCCATTGTTGGCAAAGGTTCATTCATCTCGGAACAAAATACGGAGATGATGAAGGAAAGAAAGATGAAAGTTATCGAAGAAAAGCTATTGGTTGCCATTCAAAATGCTAAAGAAATGGACATTACCTTAGCAGAACTAAAGGAAATGCTGACATTATTGTATACGGAGGATGAATGATGGAAAATGTTATTGAATTACAACATATAAATAAATCATTTAATGGATTTCAGGTGAAAGATCTCTCTATTACCGTTAAAAAAGGCTATGTGACTGGATTTATAGGGGGAAATGGTGCTGGAAAATCGACAACAATCAAATTGATCATGAATTTATTACAGCAAGATAGTGGCTCTATTTCAATTTTTGGCATGGATTATAAAAAAAATGAGAAAGAAATAAAGCAACGTATTGGTTTTGTCTATGATGAAAACATTTTTTATGAACATTTAAATTTAAAGGAAATGAAAAAAATTATTCAACCAGCCTATAAAAATTGGGATGATAAGGCATTTCAGCATTATGTTTACAAGTTCGAACTGCCGCTGAACAAAAAAATGAAGACATTCTCAAAAGGCATGAAGATGAAAGCCTCGCTAGCTATTGCACTCGCACATCATGCAGAGTTAATCATTATGGATGAACCAACTTCTGGTCTCGACCCGATATTTAGACGAGAATTACTTAATGATTTACATGATCTAATGCAAGATGGGGATAAAACCATTTTCTTCTCGACCCATATAACAACAGATTTAGATCGCATAGCAGATTACATTACCTTTATTCAAAATGGCGAACATATTTTTACGAAGGAATTTTATAAAATTGAAGAGGAATATGCCATTGTAAAAGGAACGCTGGATTTATTGGATCGCGAAACGGAACAAGAGTTTATTTCACTGCGAAAAACGAACAGTGGTTTTGAAGCATTAACAGCGCATAAAAATCGTGTGGCAAACTTATTTGGAGATACTATTATTTTGGAAAAACCGACGCTTGAAGATATTATGTATTATACGAAAAAAGGTGGGGAATTGTGTGTTTAGCCTGATACGAAAGGATTTTTTCTTACAAAAGAACTTATTTTTAATATACATTGTCATGTTATTATTTTTTCCGTTGTTAGTGAAATCACCTGTGTTTGTAGGATTTATTTTTAGTCTATCATTTATCGTGAGTGCTTATTCTTTTGATGAAAAAGATAACATTAACATTTTGCTCAATTCGCTTCCATACACGCGCAAGGAAATTGTCAGCTCAAAATATATTGGGGCATTACTATTTACTTTAATATTTATTAGCGTTATGTATGTTGGAGATGTTGTTTTGAATGGAAATAATGCGTTGTTTTTATGGAAAGAAACGCTGCTCATTATTGGGCTTGTTATGATCGCAATGTCCTTTCTTTTTCCGTTCTTATATAAATTTAAAATGCAATATTTAAATACTGCTATGGTTGCGTTAATTGTCATCTATGTGTTAACAATAAGTTTTTTCATTAAAAATTTAAATGATGTTATCAGAGAATTGATAAGAAAATTCCTGACTTTACAAGAAATCCAAATTTATTTCTTTGCTATACTGACGATCCTTATTTTATATATTGGATCGTGGTTACTATCCATTCGTATTTATGACAGAAAAGTATTTTAAAATATAAATGTGCGCTAATGTTTATTTCAAGAACTTGGGTGAGTGAAGGGAGGACGCCGTTTGATTAAGCAAGACGAGGCCAGATGTTAAGGGCTGGAATGTCTCGCTTTATCCTTCAGGCTGATATATAAGGAGCCGTTTGGTTGAACCTGAGCAAAATAGACGTTTTCAATTGATTGGACATTTTGTTTTTTTAATTTAATCATTAGCCAATCTTCTGTCAACTCAAGCTCCACAAGGTTTTCGTAGATAGGTGGGTGGTGAGACATCCGCTTTTACATCCTGTTTCGTAGCAACTTGTTCAGAGGTTTTTTGTAGAATACTTAGTGCGCCGTTTGTTTCAAAAATTGCATATTGTACATCTTGAACGGAAAAAATAGATTGCTCGCGTAGCATCATTGTTAGCTCATCCATATGCAAACGATTTTTCTTTAGGGCAGATTCTAAAATAAGACCATTTTGAATAACAATAGTTGGCTTATCATCGATCAGTACACGAGCTTTTTTAGATTTTATGGATTACTCTAAGTGTCATTTCCCAAAATTGAGCGTGAATAATTCTCCCATACATAAATCAACTCCTAAAACTGCTGTCAAAATCAGCTTGTGCAGAAATCTCAATAGTATGTGACAATCACCAACAATAAAAGGAATAGAAAGCATGATGAAAGCTATGAAGGTCAAAGTTGTTTTTCGTAGGTGTATTCATAGCAATGAATCCTCTTTTAGTATTTGTATTAATTTAAACAAGGAAATTAGTCAATAAAATAAACTAAAGATTGAATTTAGGCAGATCTAGAGGTTCTTAGACATAATTTTGGTCGGGGCCTGTGCCTTGCAACAATTGGTTAGAATAACGTGATAACAGTCCTAAAAAGATAGTTCAATGTGAACCAGTGTTAGATAAATGTTAGAGGGGGATAACCGCTTTGAGAAGTGTTTGGGTTTTCGTGTCAGTGTTTGTAGTTCATCGAGCGTTCTCATAGCGGTTATACGATAAGTTATTCAGATTTAATTAAATTTAAACTAATTTTTTTATTTTCTATCGGTCCAAGAATCGGACCATGAGGCGATTGTGGAAAGAATGACTTCCACAAGTATTAATAAAAAAAGAAGGCGAATAAGCAACATATAAAAGGATATATTTTAGGTAATATTAAAAAAGAGCGTTATAGAATGAAGTTGAAATTAAGGAAATCTGTCTTTTAATACTAAAAAATTTTTTTCTGATTTTTACATCTTTTAATATTTCTACAGCTTCTCTAAAACGTAGAGAATGTACAATTTCTCTTTCTCGTAAAAATTTTAAACTATCGTTTAAGTCTGGATCATCTGACAAATCGATAATCCACTGATAAGTGGCACGTGCTTTTTCTTCAGCTGCAATATCTTCATACAAATCAGCGATTGGATCACCCTTTGCTTGGATATAAGTTGCTGTAAATGGAGCACCTGCTGCATTTTGATAAAACAATGCCTTATCGTGATTGACATAATGCTCACCTAGACCAGCTTCCTTTATTTGTTCAGGTGTTGCATCTTTCGTAAGTTTGTATATCATGGTAGCAATCATTTCAAGATGGGAAAATTCTTATGTAGCGATGTCAGTCAAAAGGCCAACAACTTTATCAGGGATTGTGTAACGTTGGTTCATATATCTAAGGGCAGCAGCAAGTTCACCGTCTGCTCCACCATATTGCTCTATTAAATATTTTGCAAGCACAGGGTTACATGTACTTACTCTTACAGGATATTGCAGTTTTTTTTCATAATACCACACTTATATTTCCTCCTATCCAATTAAACTTGCCATGGCCAAGGTGTATCAATCCAGTTAAAAGGATAATTTGAAAAACTTCTTCCGAAATTCATAAGTGGTCCATACTTTTGTTCAAAATCTATTTTCAATTTCATACTTTTTTCAGTATTTTCATTAAATTGATTAATAGCGTCGTAGTCGTGAGGATGGGTGTCTAAATAAAGGTTTAATTCAACTATTACAAAATCAATGGCTTGAATTTCCTCTAAGAGCTGATAAATGGTGAACTAAATTGAGGTAGACCGGGCGGTTGGAATCCTATATAAAGTTGTGGAGGTGTTGAAAAACTTTTAATTTCTATAGGCTTACATGGATCGTAGGGGCTTATATAAGGTCTCCAATATTTGAATTGTGTAAACAAAGATTTTTCCTCCTTCCATTTTCCATGCATCCGTCGATTATATGTGAAGCATGAATTATGTATGCTGGCTTGTTATATGGTCAACAACGACAAGAAGCGGTATTAATGTAAAAAAACCAGTCACTCACCATAAAAGTGAGTAATGGTCACAGTGCCAACCGTATCGCAATCTCTCTATTGTAATAGTCCAACTAATTTATCCATTTAGTTGTAGGGAAATTATTCTCTGTATAATCTATATCTGATTCCCAATACTAAAGCTGTTTCGAGTAAAAGGAAGGAGGCTTTTTAATGCGATTTATAACATGGGGTGTAATAGGGGCAACTGTTTTTTATATAGTTAAAGGCGTGCAAAATGGAACTTTTCAACAAGTTATAAAGAATAAAACTAACAAATTAAATCAACAGAATGCACATGAAACTGAAGAACCTATATCAAGAATGACTCAACATTTACAAACGGTAGCTGATAATCCATTAACGGGAAATTTCCCAACCCAGAATGGTATATAAACGTTAAATTATTATGCCTATAGGCAAAGAAATATTCATGTTCTATAGGTTTTACATAAAAAAGTAGATTTATAACGATTATTAATTAGCACATACTTAGCAAGTTTAATTTAGACAATAAACAATCATTACAATTAGTTAATATTTTTATTTTTTTCTTTTACATCAACACGTTCATTTATTGTGTTACTAACTTTTTCAGTACACTGAATTTTACGTAATTTTGCCACAAAAAGTAATAATAAGGGCAATAAAATGGCGATTGTTAATGTAAATAGTGGCCAAGTCTCCTTATTATAATTAATTGAATGAACAATATTCGGATGTAAAATTTGAGAAAATGCAATTGAAATCATGCCAAGTGGTAATATTAGCGGTCGATGATCTTTTATATTGAATATTTGCGCTAAACCCTTTACTGATACGTAAAAATATACATACGATCTAACAAAAATTGTGAATATCCACATAAACGCCATTATTATCTCAATACGTTGTAGAAAATTTCCTATTGAAATATTTTGAGCCAATGCATAGCTAGGATAAGATTGGTGAGATGTATTTGTTGCACCGAGTACAAGTATGGAGAGCGCAATAATAACAGTTAATACTATACCTCCTGCAATTGTACCTATATAAAATCCCTTTTGAGCTGACTTTTGTTCATTAATAGCAGCGGGGAAAATCATTAATAATACAACCAATGGAAAAGAAAAGGTGCTCATAAAAAATAATATACCAACTAGCAGTGATGTTGTGGGTGTATCAAGTATAGGTTGTACATTTTTAACGTCTATTTGTGGAGAAATGCAAATGACAAATACAACAAATAAGAATAAAAACATAGGGAATAGTATTTCGGCACAACGTGCAAAGACCTCTACCCCCAAATAAGTAGCAAATATAATAATGATACTAAACAAGATAGCAAATGCAATTGTAGGTGTCTCTGGCATGGTTTCAGTATGCATAAAAGTCCCAATGAAAAAAAATAGTTCTCCTGCAGAAAGCAAGGGTAGAAGGATAAAACCAACGGATGTAAATTTACCAATAAATTTTCCTAGTATTTTTTCATTGGCCTCAATAAAGGTTGAATTAGGGGTCCTATTTCCTAAAGAAATGTAAAGCTTTACTAATAATAAACTTAATACCGCTCCTAGTATGGCCGCAATCCAAGCATCCTGTTTATTCGCATTCGTCACCATCGAAGGAATAATTAATATACTTGTACCTATGGAAAAGAGAAAGACCACTATTGTAAATTGGCGCGCACTAATAATTTCTCCTTTCACATATGTCACCCTCTTTACTTTCAAAAATTTTTATAGGATTCATTATTTGCTAATATCTAGAATGATTTTGACTTTCTATTTAGTTTCAATTTAAAGGATATACATATTGGTGAAGAAATAATCAAACTAACATACAACAATACTACTCCTTGATCGGTGGTTTTTTGTATGTGTCGATAGGATAGATGGAAAATATAGTAAATATATTTATTGCGAGATAATCGTAAATTAAATAGTGTTTTTAGTAAGGGGATTAAAGGGAAAAGGTATTTTTGTGTGGAAATTATAGCAATAAAGTCGTTATTTGAGGAGAGTTAGCTATGCAGTATTCTATACAACCAGTAGCAATTGTCAATAATAATAGAAAAGAAATCGAGGATGATAATTGGGGTTCAAGCATGTCAACAATTGAACTTGCAGAAAATATTAATGAATCGTCTTTAAAAGGTATTGACGAGTTTTCTCACTTGGAAATCATTTTTTATTTTGATAGGGTTGCTGATGAAAAAATTCAGTACGAAGCAAGGCATCCTAGAAACAATAAAAATTATCCCGAGGTTGGCATTTTTGCATAAAGAGGAAAAAATAGACCCAATAATTGGGGGTAACGATTGTAGAACTAATCGATATAAAACAAAGAACACTAATTGTTAAAGGATTAGATGCGATAGACGGAACTCCTATTATTGATATAAAACCTGTAATGAAAGAGTTCTTACCAAAAGGAGATGTAAAACAGCCAAATTGGTCAATATCTTTAATGGATAAATATTGGGATTAAATTAATTATTTTTAACGTAGTTTAACTTTTGTAATGAGCATTTGAAAAGACGGCGGTCTAGTTTTTGTCTTTAACAAGAGTCACTACAATAGAAGGATTGATATGAAGATACGATAAAATCCATTATGACAATTGTTACTATCATGATGGATTTTTAATTTAGCTTTGAATAATAAAAATGTTTTAATTTCCTATTGTTAGTGAATTATTTAATAGAAAGAGAGTAAAGTCTATTTTTTCGTGAACAATCATGCAAAGAATAGCTATTATTTTTTGTTCTAGACCTGGCATACAAGACGTATATGAAATTAAGGAGATAGCAAAAAGGGAGGTTATCGTTTGAACTATACAATGACTGTAGCACAGCAAGCATCAAAAGTGACGAGTTCGAAAACTAGTAACTTAGCTGTTCATAAAGACTTTCAATCTAATATTGGGGAACGTGGAAAACAGATATTCATTACAAGGAGCAAAGATAGTGATAACATTTGACAATGTCTCGAAAAAATATGAAAACGATCAAGTTGCGGTGAACGCGATTAATTTGGAGATAAAGAAGGGGGAATTCTTTGTCATAATCGGGCCTAGTGGGTGTGGCAAAACAACCTTACTAAAAATGATTAATCGTTTAATTCAGTTAACTGAAGGAACGATACGTATTAACGAAAAGAGAATAAGTGACTATAACATCCATGAGCTACGATGGAATATCGGCTATGTGTTACAACAAATCGCGCTATTTCCGCATATGACAATAGAAGAAAATATAGCCATAGTACCTGAACTGAAAAAATGGCGTCTTCCGCATATCCAGCAACGAGTGCGAGAGTTATTGGCAATGGTCGGACTTGACCCAGACAAGTATAGCCAACGAAAGCCTAAGGAGCTTTCAGGGGGAGAACAACAAAGGGTTGGCGTTGTTCGTGCATTGGCAGCGGACCCCGAGATTGTTTTAATGGATGAGCCATTTAGTGCGCTAGACCCGATTAGTCGTACGAAATTACAAGATGACCTTCTTGAGCTTCAACGTGCGATTCAAAAAACAATTGTTTTTGTATCACATGATATGCAAGAAGCTTTGAAATTAGGTGATAGAATATGTGTGATGAAGGATGGGGAGATTGTACAAATCGGTACGCCTCAAGAAATTATTCAAAATCCAATCAATGATTTTGTTAAAGAATTTATTGGAGTGAAAGAGCAAATGTTCAATGTTTTTAATATCCAACAGGTTATGGAACCGGTTGCTGATGGTGAATTTGAACACACAGTTTCTTCTACAGATTCTGTGCAAGTAATCTTGCGTAAATTAGCTCAGCATGAATGTCTGGCGGTAGAAAAAAATGGGGACAAAATAGGTGTGATAACAAGACAATCAATGATTGAATTTTTAGCTAAAGATGCCTCACAAAGAGGTGATACAATTGGCTAATTTTTTTGCAGTTTTTAATGAGCGCAAAGGGCAGCTCGTTGCATCATTAATAGAGCATGTTCAGATTTCATTTATTGCACTATTTCTGGCAGTGGTCATAGCTATTCCTTTAGGCATCTATTTAACGAATAAAAAGAAAATAGCGGAAAGTATTATCGGTATCAGTGCCGTTTTACAAACAATTCCTTCACTAGCGCTATTAGGTTTATTCATTCCGTTGTTTGGGATTGGCAAATTCCCTGCCATTATTGCCCTTGTTGTTTACGCACTTTTACCCATTTTAAGAAATACATTTACGGGCATAAACGAGGTGGATCCGTCTTTAAAAGAAGCTGCGATGGCGATGGGCATGAATACGCGAAAGAGATTAGTGAAGGTAGAACTGCCTCTCGCCATGCCGGTCATTATGGCGGGCATACGGACAGCTATGGTATTGATAGTTGGAACAGCAACCCTTGCTGCATTAATTGGCGCAGGCGGGTTAGGCGATATCATCTTGCTTGGTATTGACCGTAATAATTCAGCACTCATCCTATTAGGGGCGGTTCCTGCCGCAGTTTTAGCCTTAGTATTTGATTTTCTCCTCAAAAAACTGGAAGCACTGTCCTTTAAAAGGACGCTCACTGCATTAAGTGCTATAAGTGTTGCGGCATTGCTGATGATTCTTTTACCGTTAGCCAACTATAACGATAAGAAAGACATCGTGATTGCAGGAAAACTTGGAGCAGAGCCCGAAATTCTAATCAATATGTATAAATTACTTATTGAGCATGACACGGACTTACATGTGCAATTAAAACCTGGTCTTGGTAAGACCTCTTTTGTCTTCAACGCACTGAAAGCGAGGAGCATCGATATTTACCCAGAATTTACGGGCACGGCCATTTCTGAGTTTTTAAAAGAGGAAGCCGTCAATAACAATCAAGAGGATGTATATAATCAAGCAAAAGAAGGCATGTTGGAAAAGTTCGACATGGCCATGCTTAGCCCAATGAAATACAACAACACGTATGCACTTGCCGTTTCAAAAGAACTGGCTGAAACCTATAATTTGCAAACAATTTCGGACATCAAGGCAATTCAAGCATCCATTAAAGCTGGGTTTACATTAGAATTTGATGATCGAGAAGATGGTTATTTAGGTATTCAGAAGCGCTATGGCATCACGCTTTCTAATATTACAACGATGGAACCGAAGCTCCGGTATCAAGCTATGCAAACAGGCGATATTGATTTACTAGATGCCTATTCAACAGATAGTGAGATACGCCAATACAACTTGACCGTGTTAGCTGATGATCAACAACTATTTCCTCCTTACCAAGGGGCACCATTGTTGAGAAAAGAGACATTAGAGAAATACCCTGAAATTGAAAAAGCTTTAAGTAAACTTGCCCATCAAATTACGGATGATGAAATGCGTGAAATGAATTATCAAGTAAACGTAGAGGGCAAAAATATAGCAAACGTAGCACAAACGTATTTAGAGAAAGCAGGCTTGTTGAAATAGCCTAAATTTTAGGAGATACTGGTAGATCCGCTTCTTTCGCTACGCCTGCTTAGGTCGCTGACTTTCTTTTGGGATTTTCAGGAGTTTATTGAAAAAAATAATGGTATACCAGAAAATCGTTAAAGTAAGGCTTGACTATACTTTAACGATTATTTTTTTTGAAAAAAAAGCTTGTTGGCAAGATATCCTACTGCGATAATACACGTAAAGACATCATAACCTGATAAAGACGGGGGAGGTATCTACTAAGCTATTGCACTTCTTTTTGGCTCCATGCAAGGTTTCCACCATGAACAACTCACTACATAAAGGCGATTTCATGCAAGTTTAAAGTCAGTACCACGCATCAAAGAATTATAGATTATGGTATTTTTTATCTTAAAGGGGGCGCCAACATGAATATTATTGAGATAAATCAATTGACGAAAACTTATGGCAAAGCAAGAGGAATCATGGATGTTAGTTTTCAAGTACAAGAGGGAGAGATTTTTGGATTTATTGGACCAAATGGAGCCGGCAAATCGACGACAATTCGTACTTTATTGGCATTGATTCACCCAACAAGTGGCAGTGCCAAAATATTTGGGAAGGATTGTATCGAGTTCGCACCAGACATTGCCAAAGAAATAGGCTATTTACCTTCAGAGGTTTTCTATTATGACAATATGAAGGTTAGCGACTTACTAAAATACTCCGCTAGCTTCTATAAAAAAGATTGTCGAGCAAGAATGCATGAATTAGTGGAAATCATGGAGCTGGATACTACGAAAAAAATAGATGACCTATCCTTAGGAAATAAAAAGAAGGTAGGCATTGTGCAAGGACTTCTCCATGAGCCAAAACTAATTATTCTTGATGAGCCAACGAGTGGCTTAGACCCATTAATGCAACAACGATTCTTTGATTTGCTGATAGAAGAAAATAAAAAAGGGGCCACGATTTTATTTTCATCTCATATTTTAGGAGAGGTTCAGCGGTTATGTGATCGTGTGGCTATCATTAAAGAAGGTAAAATTGTAACCGTGGAAAAAATCAGTAATTTGCAAGAAAACAATTATAAAAAAATAAAAATAGAAGCAGCAAATGTCAGCGACAATGCTTTCGTTCATATAGCTGGTGTGAATAATCTAAGTGTAGAGGGTAACTTGATCAGCTTTATTTTTAAAGGTGATATTAATACGGTGATGAGAAAGATAGCTGACATAGAAATTACGAATATTTGGATAGAAGAGCCAGATTTAGAAGAAATCTTTATGCATTACTATGAGAGTGAGGACTAAAGAGCGATGAATGTTTTTATCCATGAATTAAAGGCTTATCGAAAATCAACGTTTGTTTGGACGTTTTCGTTAATCGCCATTGTCGTCCTTTTTATGTCGATGTTCCCTGCAATTTCAAAAGATATTACAGACTTCAAAAAAATATTGGGAGGTTTTCCTGAACCTGTAAGGAAAGCGCTGGGTCTTGAAATTGAAAATTTCGGTACCATATTAGGTTTCTATTCCTATATGTTTGTCTATTTAACGCTATGTGGAGCCATTCAGGCCATGCATATCGGTACGTCGATCGTTTCAAAGGAAGTACGTGATAAAACTGCAGATTTTCTTTTAACGAAGCCAGTTTCACGCACTAAAATTTTAACGGCTAAGCTGTTAGCGGTACTGACTAGCGTTATAATGACAAATATCGTGTTTTTATTGGGTACGACTATCATGATTGCTCAGGTTCAGACGCAATCGTATAGTATGAAAAACTTTTTATTGATTTCACTTACATTATTTTTCATACAGCTGATTTTTTTAGCGCTAGGCATACTCGTATCCATTGTTTTTCCTAACAATAAATCCGTACTAACCGTCTCTCTGGGTACTGTTTTTACATTTTTCATTATAGGGATACTTATCTCAACTTCTGGCGATGGCATAAAACGGTATTTATCACCCTTTAAATATTTTGAACCAGCGTATATCATCGATAATTCTAGCTATGAAATGTCCTATGTACTCGTAGGGATTGGTATTGTAATGATTGCTTTGGGTACGAGCTATAGCATCTATATAAAAAAGGATATATAACCATTTAAATTCTGCTGTGCGGGATAGGGGGATTCGATTGAACATTTTTTTGCGGGAAATGAAAGCTTTTCGGAAGTCTTTAATAATCTGGAGTATTGGCATGCTATTTTTAGTTGGTTCTGGTATGGCTAAATATGCGGGGTTAGCCACTTCAGGTCAATCGATGAATGAGATATGGTCTACAATGCCAAAGTCCCTACAGGCAATCATGGGAACGGGTGCGCTTGATATTTCTAAGGTAAGCGGTTATTTTGGTGTACTGTATATCTATTTAGTATTAATGGCGACAATACACGCTGTCATGCTAGGGGCTACTATTATTGCAAAAGAAGAACGAGATAAAACAGCAGAATTCTTATTCGTAAGGCCTGTTTCTAGAACGAGCATTATTTCTGCAAAATTATTAGCCGCTGTAGTGAATATTGTTAGTTTAAATATGATTACAGGGGTTTCATGCATTTATTTGGTTGGGAAATACAGCGAGGGCGAATCAGTAAATGCCGATATCGCCATAGCGATGACAGCGATGCTGATTTTACAGTTACTATTTTTGTTCATTGGTTCTGCAATCGCGTCTGTCAGTAAAAAGCCAAAGTTAGCGGCATCGATATCGACTGGCATACTTTTGATGACCTATCTATTATCCATTGCCATTGATTTGAACGAAAAGTTGGCAATCATGAAATATATCTCACCATTTAAATATTTCGAAGCTAAAATCGTGATGAATGGTGGCGGATTAGATAGTAAATTTATTGTATTATCACTATTTATAATTGTCATACTTACAATGATAACATTTGTATTTTATAGCAGGAAAGACTTAAAGATATAGTGGAACGTCATTTAACCATACAAAAAGGTAGCTGGAGAAAAACCATTCGTTTTCTCCAGCTACTTTATTTTGTTGTTAGGCTGCTTTCTTGCTGTTTTTCTTTTTATCTTTTTTGTTAGTAGCTTTCTTTTCTACTTTTTTCTCAGCTTTTTTCTTCGCTAATTTTTTCTCAAGTTTCTTTTTGTCAGCTTTTTTCTTTGCTTTTTTTTCTGCTACCGCTTCTTCAATTTTGTTTTTCTTAATTTTTTTGGCCATGTTTAATGCACTCCTCTTTACTGTATTGACGTTCTTTGTAAAAGAATATCTATATACAAGGTTATATTAAACATAACTGGAATGCAAATATATTTAATGTAATATATTAACAATAAACTATTTTAATGTGTATTCTATGATAGTGTTAGATGTTGTTTCCAACAAATTATTCATAAAAGCTTGTCAAAATAATAAAAATTACTTTTATCATTTTTAAATATATCAATAATTATTTAATGATAAACGTTAAATAATTATTGAAAAAAATAAAATTACCAGTATAATAAAAGGAAAGGAAGGGGATGTTTAAGATGGATCAAACAATCCAAAGTAAGGAATTTCGATTTTTAACAAAGGGATTACGCACCATTTTTACAATGATCATGATTTTTACGATTCTTGGCCTGGTTGTGTTTGGTGGTTTATTAATACTTGCTATTTTTGTACCAGAGAAGGCAGTAAATAGTATACTAGCAAATGGAAGTGTATCTGCTAAGTTACAATTCGAAGGTATACAAATATTGTTAGCAGATCAAGTTGCGGAAAATATCCGCTTTGTGAAAAAGAGTGTTGTATCCTTATTAGTGGCGTCTACACTGTACATAGCAATTTTATTATGGATTGTGATGCTAGTTAGAAATTTATTGGGTAATTTAAGTAGTGGGGTTATTTTTTCTGTAGCCAATAGTAAAAAAATAGAGTGGATTGCTTATAGTATTGTCGTGATAAGCTTGACAGTAGGGGCATTTCGCACGTACATTGCCTATACAGTGGTTCAACTTTTCAATTTAGAGTCGCAATTAGTCAGTATAGATTGGGTAAAGGATGTAAGTTTTCATTTTAGTGGCATTAATTGGACATTATTACTATGTGGTTTAGTCATTTGGACGATAGCGCGTGTATTTCGTTATGGCGCTTTTTTACAGGAAGAATATGATGCAACAGCTTAGGGAAGTGAAGAAATGACGATAATTATTCGATTAGATCGCATGCTGGCCGATCGCAAAATGCAATTAAGTGAGCTAGCTGAAAAGGTTGATGTGTCAATTGTCAATTTATCTAATTTAAAGACAGGAAAGGTAAAGGCTGTGCGTTTTTCCACCTTGAATGCAGTATGCAAGGCATTAAATTGTCAGCCTGGAGATATTTTAGAATATGTTGAGGATGAAGATGACTGAACGGGGCTGTCCAAAAAATAAACATGAGGTTGGGACATAACTTTAAATTTTAAGAAAGAGGAACAAAGGCGTTATTAAATTTTCGCTATCTAAAAATGAAGAAAAATTTAGACGTTCTTCCTTTTGGAATAAATAAAATTCAGAAGAGAGTACTAGTTGATGGTAGCGAAGGCGGCGAATCCTGGGGGATTAGCGTGACGCCTGAGACTACAGGCTCAGGCCACGCCCCCGGAAAGCGTCCGCCGAAGCGGACTTCAACGCTTACAGCAAAAAAGTGTTATTTACATGATGATCTTGAGTCATCGATTGTTCATATGATTCGCTTAACGATTGACGGATTATATTATTCGAAGTTATTGAATATCGCACCTGTTTCGAAAGAGATAATGGAAATCGTCTTTGAACAACTATTGCAAATGACAAGAAAGGACGAGTTTTCATGAGTGCTTTTGGTTATCTATTGATTTCAATTGTTTCTGAAGTTTTTGCGAGTTCGATGCTAAAACTGACAAATGGTTTTAAACGATTCCTTCCGACAATGGGGGTAGTTGTTGGATATGGGACAGCCTTTTATTTCTTATCCTTAACACTCCAATCATTACCGATTGGTACTGCCTATGCGATCTGGGCTGGATTGGGTACGGCATTAACAGCGATTGTAGGTGTACTGTTGTATAAAGAGTATTTCAGTGTGAAAAAGCTTGCAGGAATTGCCATGATTATTGCGGGCGTTGTTGTACTCAATCTAGCTGGTGGCGGACATTAAGGAGGGCTTTATCTTGAAAGGTTATGTATTTTTAGCAATATCCATTGTTAGTGAAGTATTTGCGACAATGATGCTCAAGCTCTCAGAAGGCTTTACAGTCATTGGTCCATCAATCGCAGTCGCAATAGGTTATGGCATTTCGTTTTATTGCTTGTCCCTTTGTTTAAAAACCTTGCCTTTAAGCCTGGCTTATGCCATTTGGTCAGGTATCAGTACGGCGTTAACAGTTGTAGTGGGTATTGTCGTCTGGGGAGATGTTTTTAATCTATACTCTGCCATTGGTATTTCGTTGATTATAGGCGGTGTCATCCTATTGAATCAAGGTAATCCCAATGAGGCTACAGCAAGCTCGTCATGAAATTACTATTGAAAGATAGAAAAACGTCCAAAATGGTGAAATTTTGGACGCTTTTTACTTGGATGCAATCACATGCAAGCCAGTCATCATGTCACTTACTTGAACAGTTCAGTTGGTAGCTAGCTGTTTGAATGATAAATAGCGTTTTTAGCCGCCTCCCTAGTACGGTAAAATAACACCTGCACTGACGTAGTGAACAATATCATTTTCTAAATATGGTAAAACTTCTTCAATTGTCCCTGTTAACACAACACCACTCACTTTTAGCGAATTTACCTCTACATCGCCAATTCCAATTGTATTTTTTAATACTTCCGCCTCATGTAGCTTTTCATGACCATGTAAGGCTAAACCTGATGCATCCTCACCTCTTTCCACCATTTTTTCTTTTAAAAAAGCAAGAGCTTCTTTTTCATCATAGGCATACATATCTATTTGATCTAAAAATTGTTCAGCAGATTGAAATGGATTATCGGAGTATGCTGGACTATCAATAATTTGGAAACCATATGCATTGTCGCCATTCACTAAACCAAAATTAGTTGTTGGCATTTCAGGAAAGTCTACACTAGCTTCTTTTTGGGACTCAGTCCATTCTTCTTCCGATTTTTTCCGTTCTTCTATGGATTCGAGAAGACCATTTTCAATAATCCATGTCCACTGCGCTGTTGGAAATTGAGGTGCCATTTCTTTTAGTGTTAATTTCTTATTAAAGGATATGGCAACCTCGACACTATAATAAGGTGGCAAAGATTTCAAATAGGCTAAATCATCCTCAATTTTTGGTTGTGTATATGGATAAAATTGAATAACACGTTGATTATTGCGGTAAATTGTATTATTCGAATTATGGAAGACACTATCTGTATAGACAGCTGCCTTCGTACCTAATATAGTATAAAAATGTTCTCTAGTTAACCAACTTACTTGATGACCATTAACATCCTTATACATATGAGATTTTGTCGTACCCGCCAAAAAGAAATGATCATAATTACTACCATTGCCCTGAATATTTGCCCCGGTAAATGTATTGACCAAATAATTTTGAGTGGTTTGCTTATCCATTTCTTTATACATAAAATATTGTCCGGTTGCGATAAGCCCCCATAAAAGGAGGACAACACTTATGATGACACTAATCGTAATAAAAACTATGCGTTTAAATGACTTTCGTTTAGCGTTCTTCACTAAATTTTGAAAAGCTTGATCTTCGTTAAAAATTGAACTTTTCTCCATTGCCAACAGTCCCTTCATAAACATCACTAAATTTTTTCTTGGCGCGTGCAAGCTGAGTTTTAACCGTCTTATCAGTGGTTTGAAAGAGTGCAGCTATTTCCTTCAATGATAATTCCGCACTATATTTCAATAGTAATAACTCCGTTTCCTTTGGCTGAAGCTTGCTTAAACATTGCTGAATGGTGGCTTGCCTTTCTCTTTGTAGCACATATAGCTCTGGTGTTTGTTCATCAAATAAATCCTGCAAGTTAAAAGATAGTACGTAATTATTTGCGTGTTTTTGTTTTTTGAGAGCATCAAAATATTTGTTAATCGCTACGCGGTATAGCCAAGCTTCGGCGTACTCTGCATCAATTCCGTCTATGTATTTGATGAATTGATAGGCAGTTTCCTGCAAAATCTCTTCAGCGTTCTGTTTGCCAGCTCCCATTTTTAATAATGTAAATAGTATTGTTCTTAATTTTTCCTGTAATTGCTTACCAAATGCCTCATTCATATCAACCCTCCTACCTAGATAACGATTGAACTGGAAAAAGGTAAACAATTAATTTTCTACAACGTTGCACAATCGGTGCTTGCATCAAAGGAGTCATTTTTTTGTCGCTCCTTTTGCAAAACGAGTCGTCATAATCCTGTGCTCTACATATTATAACGAGAAAGGTCAAATAAAAATTGCTGTTGTTGTTCGAGTGTTTGCAAATTGCTGAAATGGACTAGGGAGGAGCTGGAAAGGATTGAGCATTGAAAAAGGAAGAAAACATTTTGTATGTGAAGCGTTATACGATATAAAAGCACTCCAGGATACGATAACGAATTTTCATTCTAAATATTATGGTCAATTACTTGTGAAGATAGTTGGGAGTGATACCATTCCCCTTTTTTTAATAACAAACAACGGTGCTCACTTAAAATTATTAGATACAGTTAAGCAATTTGAAACAGAGTATTTTCGGATAGAATCTGTTGATAAAGAGTATTGTCGTGGCACCATTTCGTTGTTACGCGCGTATGATTATGAAGGCAATGAGACGAATTCGATTGCTGATGTTGTGAGATTAGAGAAAACATCTACTGAAAAATCCATTGAATTAAACAGTATATCAGCCATTCAGCTATTAAATCCTGATTTATTAAAAAGGAAGATTATTATTGAGCCTAAATGGTAATGAAAGTTCTGTTAAAACTAGCGCATCTGACTACATGCAAGTGCATTGATTGGCTGAATTTAATAAAGAGAGAATCTAATGAAAGGAAGGTACATGCATGACGATTATTGGAATGTTGCATCATCGACTAGATCCAAAAACGGTTCTCAAGTCATATGCATATGCAGCAGTTGCAAGAGCGGAAGGGGCTGATTTTTTTTATTTTACGCCTAGAAGTGTTAACTTTGACGACCGTACCATTAGGGGAAAGGTATATGAAGAAGGGCAGTGGCAGGAGCGAATAATGTCATTTCCTGATGTGATTTATAATGCAGGAAGTCCTGAAAAACTAGCAGTATCCAAAGAGATTATAGAAAAATTGAAAAAGGAAATCCCGTTTACTACACATTCTATAGGGAATAAATGGAATGTGATGGAACGCCTAAAAGCTGCAAAAGAATTTGCTAACTATTTAATCCCGACCGAAATAGTAAAAAATATGGAAATATTACACAACTATATTGCCCATTATAAAAGGATCGTGTTTAAACCGATTGATGGACGTAAGGGAAGGGGAATTTATTTCATTTCGAAAATGGGCAATGATTTTGAGGTTAGGGTGAATAGCGAAAATAAAATTTATACGAAGGCTAAATTAAATGAATTATTACAGGAGCAACTTTCTTCAGGTACGTTTATCATGCAACCCTATATTAAATCTATAACAAAATCGGGGCAAGTCTATGATTTCCGTCTCCATGTGCAAAAAAACGGAGAGGGTAAGTGGGTAGTGACGACCATTTATCCGCGAATTGCACCAAATGGGTCCATTATCCCCAATATTAACAGCGGGGGTTTTACCAACTACTTAGATCCTTTTTTGGAGCAGGAATTTAAAGAAGAAGCCTTTAATATTCGGCGCATGCTGGAGCATTTTTCATTGTCATTGGCACATCATTTAGATGATATCCAAATGGAGAAATTTGGGGAGGTCATTGACGAAATCGGCATAGATGTCGGATTGGATGAACAACAAAAGATTTGGATGTACGAAGTAAACTGGCGCCCGGGATGTCCTCCTGCATTTTATTTAGAATTAGATGTTGTCGTACATTCCATTCGATATGCTATGTATCTTGCAGAAAACCAGAAAATCGTTAAAAAAGAAGTATTGGAGCGAAAGTACAAAAATTTAGATGCAGAATTGGGCTTACCGATTATCGCCATTACCGGTAGTGCAGGCAAAACAACATCGAAGGCATTTCTAGGCTCTATTCTATCAACAAAATGGAATGTATTTGAGTCAAAAGATTATTGGAACACTACGGAGCATACAAAAAAACATGCAGAAGAGATTAATTCGTCGCATGAAGCAGTTGTTCTTGAATACGGAATGGCTTATCCAGGTATCATCACGAATCACTGCAGCATCATTCAACCGAATATTAGTATTGTCACAAATATCGGACTGGCGCATGTAGGGAACTTTGATGGGGATATACGAAAAGTAGCAATGGCAAAATCAGAATTAATACATGGTATGAACCAAAAGGGCTTACTTATTTTAAATAAGGATGACGACAATTCGAAGTATTTATCTTCACAGCAATTCAAAGGTAAAATATTAACAGTCGGTATCCATACGGATGCAAGCTATAAAGCTTATGATATTCAGTATAAGGAAAGTGGCATGAGCTTCAAGATGAATCTCCAAGGGCAAGAAATTGCATTATATATCCCAATCTTAGGGGAACATCATGTATATAATGCGCTAAATGCCGTTGCGGTCGCCGATTATTTAGGATTTTCACCAATGGAAATCAAAGAGGGTCTAAATTTCAAAAAACCACCAAGAAGACTAACATTGTACAATTGCCGCGATCAAATTACGGTTATTGATGATACAGTTCACTCGCATCCACAAGGCGTGCGGGCTGCTATTGATGTTCTCACCAACATAGCGAAGAACCGAAAAGTGGCGATCATTGGCCAGATGCGAGAATTAGGGGATTTACGAGAGGAAGAATATCGTAAAGTGGGCGAGTACATTCATGAACAAGAAATTGAGATTTTAATCACCTACGGATTTCGAACAGAAGAAATGGGTGCAGCAGCAAAGGCTAAAGGGATGAATCCATCAAATATTTATCATTTTACGAACAAGGAAAATTTGCACGCACTATTAGTTAAAATCGTCAAACCGCATGATACTATTTTAGTAAAGGGTGCAAGTAAAACAAATATGTTTGAGACGGTTAAATTTCTAGATCAGACATATAAAGAGTAAATGCAAAACCCGAGTAACTGCCGCTTGATCGTGGGCAATTACTCGGGCTATTTGTTTTGTGTAGAAGTGATGTGTGGTTATTAAGTGCTATGCAAGGTGTGTTTTTTTGGTAAAGTTATTTTATAGGGGCACCTATAGAAATCTTACAATAGTAGGAAATCGCCTACTTTCGTATTTATAGTGTTTTTAAAAGAAACTTGATTTCTTTCGCAGCGCTCGTTGCGTTTCTTTTAGCTGCAACTAATGTGGCGCCTTCTGCAATGACATATGCATAGCGATGGCCCATAGATAATGGAGGGGTTAGAATTGTTCCTTTTTTAGGCTTCACATAGACTTCCACTACGCCTTTTGAGTTAGTTGCTCGTGTTCTTCCAATCACCCTCTCTAAAACGCCTCTACTCTCTACAATAACGTACTTTGTAAAAATGAATTTTCTATGCCTCGGCTTGACATTAGGTTGTTCCCCTAAAAATAGTTTAAGTGTTTCTTCCACTAAACTAAATCCGAATGCAGCGAGAAGCATATTATTCATAGCTCCGCCTGAAATTCTAGGATTGATTTCAATAAGTTTCCACCCACTTTTAGTTAAGCGAAGCTCTAAATGGAGGGTGCCATTTTCAATGTTAAATGCTTTGATGATGGAATGGAGCACTTCCTCAATACCAGTTTGAATGTTCTTCGGAACTTCTGCCAGTACCCCATAACCGGTAATGATAAAACGTTTACCTTGCGTAATCTCTTGTTCAATAATACCGATAATATGAGCTTGCCGTTTATAAACAAAGGCCTCTACTAAATATTGTGGGCCGTCAATATATTCTTCTAGCATAATCGTTTCACCAGGATTTTTGCTTTGGAGAAAACGAAGGTGTTTATGGAGTTGACTTTGATCTGCCGCTAACAGTACATCTTTAGAGCCAGTGGATTTTGGCGATTTCACGATCAGTGGATATACCATTTTTTTAGTAAATGGTTCATACGGTTTTACGAGAAAAAACTCCGGAGAATAGGGCTGATCCTTTAAGAAATTCCTGGTTTTCTCTTTATCTTCCATCATTTCAATGGCCTCAGATGACGTATAGTTGTGACAAAATTCATCACATAAGATAGAAGCAATATGAACAAAAGGGTCTACAAAACTAACAATCGTTTTAATTTCTAACCCCATTTTGGATAAATCGTAAATTTTATCTTTCATTTCTTCGATATCTGAAGTGTCGATAGAAATCATTTTATGAATATCGGGATAGGCTTTTCTCTGCTGTAATTGCTTTTCATTATTTGTGAAAAGTACAGTCAAGTAACCCAATTTCTCCGCTGCTCTTATGGCTTCACGACTTGACCCGGACTTATTTGTACCGATAAATACAATTGCTTTCAGTTATATCACTCCTTCGATTGGTACTTGGATTCTTAATGTACATTGTAAATATATGCTCACGAATAGTTTTCTTCTAGTTATGTATCATGTCTACATCCAAGCATCTTTTGTCGATGTACATATACTAGAGAAGAAAGGAGTGTGAACAGATATGAAGCCTCTTTCGGTGAAGAATTTAACAGCGATTATTGCAGGTAAATTAGTGCAAGGCTCGGATGAAGTGCTTATTCAGTACGGCGCATATCGACTAAAACAAGTAAAAAAGCCAAATACTGCTCTTTTTACAAATAAACGTATCGTTAACTGGAAAAGTCTTGAACCACTTTCTCCTCTAGTGCTTGTTACGGATTGGTCCTATAGTCAAAATGAGATTCCTAAACATGTAATCATTATTAAAGTAGCGAATACTGATGAGGCCTACTGGAAGTTTGTGGATTTTTATCGTAGCCAGTTTGATATCCCCATTATCGCCATTACGGGTACTTCTGGAAAAACAACGACAAAGGAGATGATTAAACATATTCTTTCTGCTGGAAAAAAAGTGACGGCGACTACTCTAAGTAGTAATTCCAGAACAGCATCTTTGCAGTATTTACTAAGCATTGACGAGGAAACTGAGGCAGCCGTTTTTGAAACAGCTGTTGGTTCTCCAGGGGATGTCACGAACGCAGGGAAGTATTTCAAGCCGAAAATCGGGATTATTACCAATATTGGTGCTCATCATTTAAATTACTGTAAAACTATAGAGGGCTATATACGAGCTAAAGGAGAAATGTTGGATATTATTGATCCCACCGGTTCATTAATTCTGAATGCTGAGGATATCAACACACAAAAAATTGATTTGTCGAGATTCCGAGGCCGCATTATTAGAATTGGTAAGGATGCATCCTGTGATTTTAGAGCAAGTAATATTCACTACGGCCAAAATGGTATGCAATTTACTGTTCATCATAAAATGTCGAACCACGAAATATTTGTCCCTGGATTTGGTGAGCATCAAGTATATAATGCACTAGCAGCTATAGCAGCTGTTTGTGAACTGGGTGTGTCAATTGCAGCAGCGGCCATCCAATTGTATACATTCCGGCAATTGAATAAGCAACTACAAAAATTTGAAGGCATTAATCACTCTATATTGTTGGACGATACATGGAGTATTACGACCACTTCCTTAGAAGCCGCATTAAAGGTATTAAATTCACTTGGTGAAGGTAAGAAAAAGATAGCGGTGATTGGGACGATTACGGATTTAGGATCTTGGGGATATATTATCCACGAGCAAGCAGGAGAGCTAATTCATCGCGTAGGAGGCGTTGATGTGCTCATTACACTAGGAGAGCATGCACGTATTATAGCAGATCATGCAGTTGATTTAGGGTTTAATGAACCCGTTTATACATTTAGGAATGGTATGCTCGCATATAAATTATTAGAGAAGATTGTAGACGAAAATACCATTGTGCTCATAAAAGGAGATATGTACAGTAAGCAAATGTTCCAATTGGCAGCAGATTTAAAGATAAAGCCATCATTACCTGCTGAATAGTATGCACTCGTGATGAGAGAGACCTACAATGACGACGTGATAAAAAATGTGCCACACGTGAATCGTTAATAATATTATTATTCTACTAGAAAGGAGCGCTCCAGATAGAGGATAAATATTGTATAGAATGCTAGTCACTGTTAATTATATGGCATGATTGGTCGTTCGTACCCAATCGTCCAGAAATCACATTTCATACTATAATGAGAGGGGGGCGGAGTTAACTTGCAAAATATACGTGTGAAGGATATAAGAATTTTGCTGCAAGGAGAATTGTTGAACGGTTCTGAACAATGGCTTGTTAAACATGCCATTTATTATAACCGACATGATCTGACGCATAGTAATACACTTATCTTTGTTAATAGAAGCGATGCAGTCAACTGGAAAGAAATAGACAAAAAGGGTCCATCTCTTGTCATTTCAGATAAGCCTTCAACAGAGCTGAAAAACGCACTTGCCAATACGACTGTTATCCAAGTGAAAAGTAATGTGCAGGCATATTGGAAGTTTATTGAGTATTACAGGAGTCTTTTTCAAATACCTGTCGTTGCTTTAACCGGGACATGTGGGAAAACAACGACGAAAGAAATGATAAAACATATAGCAAGTAAGGACTGGAATGTGCAGGCATCGGTGAGCAGTAAGAATGAGCCACGTCAATCTTTACCCTATTTGACTGGCATCGATGAAACAACGGAAGCGGCCGTATTTGAGTTAGGATTGGGGAATACAGGTAATATTAAACACCAATGCATGATTTACCAGCCTACGATTGGCATTATTACAAATATCGGCGTGCATCATTTAGATGGCTGTAAAAACTTAGAAGGTTATATTAAGGCGAAATCAGAAATCGTAGAAGGTATAACAAAAGGCGGGACTTTAATCATTAATGGTGATGATGAAAATACAAAAAAGGTCCCTCTGCATACGTTTAAAGGCAAGATTATTACCCTAGGGATACAGGAACAGGCAGATTACAGAGCGTCTAAAATTCAATTTACGAATAATGGCATGAGATTTGTATTGCAAGTGTTAGGTGAAAAGTTTAATGTATTTGTTCCTGGGTATGGTGAGCACCAAGTGTACAATGCGCTAGCGGCCATAGCTGCTGTAAAAGAAATGGGTATGACCATAAATACTGCTATTGCTCATTTAAAGACATATAAGCCGATGGCAAGACATCTAGAGTTTTCAACGGGGATTGGTGAATGTACCATTGTAGATGATACGTGGACAAATAACCCAACATCAGTTGAAGCAGCTTTGAAGGTTTTAGATACGATAGGAAAAGGGAAAAAAGTAATCCTTGTACTTGGTGATATTAAGCGATTGGGTAACTTCGAAGAAAAGTATCATCGTGAGATTGGCTCGATGGTGGCCACAAGAAAAATTCAAACGCTGATTACAATTGGAAAAAGGGCAGAAGATATCGCTAAACAAGCGGTGAAAGATGGCACAAATGCAGATGTTCATATTTTTAAAGATGTTACAGGGGTTTTAGATGTGCTCAAGCCAATATTAGACCCTGATACCATTGTGCTGATAAAGGGTCCGATGTCTAGTAGATCCATGATTGAATTTGCGAATAACTTAAAAGATAAATAATAAGGTAGGGAAAGGGGGTGCCTCAAAGTTATTTGAGACACCCCCTTTCTGTATGAAAAGTGAAGCGGAAAATGGAAAAGTATGATGAAAGTCAATGCAGGAATACTCCTATCTCGTATTCCTGCAATTGATATGTGGGCTATACCCTTTATATTTTTATTTAATACTAGAGAACGCGGCGAGCCGAAACGTAGTTTTGTTGCGCCCAAGTAGAATTTAGATTTTGTTTCACTATATTATTAGTGGTCATACTAATAAATTGATTGTCACCAATATAAATCCCTGTTTGTGTAATTTGCTGTCCACCATTATTCGTGGAGAAGAACAGAAGATCTCCTTTTTGCAGCTGTGCTTTTTGTACGTTTTTACCCACTAATGCTTGCTTGCTGGCTAGTTTATCCTTTAAATCAATCCCATGCTTTTTAAAGACATAATAGGTAAACCCTGCACTTGTAAATGTCAGTGAGTTTTCATTATACGCGTAGCCAAACTTTGCTTTTCCAGTCATACTTGAAGCAGTAGCAATGATTTTATCAGCAGCAGCTGTCGGTGCGTTGGTTGTCGGTGTTGAGTTATCTGAAAAAACACGTTTTGCTGTAATATAATGCTCATTGTAATAGTCGACGAATAACACCCTTGTCATAACACCATCAGAATTTGGAATGATGATACGATGATCCCCAGCGTAGATGGCTACAAGTGAAGGGGTTTGAGAGCCCTTGACACTATTAAAGAACACTAAATCGCCTTTCTTTAAATTGGCACGTGAAACTGTTGTTCCAATATTCATTTGTTCCTTTAAGGTTGTTTTACCAAGAGTCACGCCACTTTTTCGATAGACAAAATCTACAAACCCTGGTGCCGTAAAGCGTAGCGATGATTCGTTATTTGTTGTGCTCATTGTGACTTTGTTTTTATAAGTTAAGGCGTTTTCAACAATTTTATCGCCCTTCGTTGCTGGATTAGCTGAAAGTAGAGTAGGTAAGACTCTTCGCGCAGATACATAATTATCTGTATAATATGGCTTGCTATTTAAATCAGAAATTACGATATTTTGCTGGCTATCAGCCATATGAATCATTTTATTGTCACCAATATACATACCTACATGATCAGGGTCTGTGCCGGTTTTTTTACTCTTAAAGAATAGTAAATCCCCTTTTTGTAATTGATTTTTCGCAACATATGTCCCTTGCTGTATCATATAATTTTCATTATATGTCCCAAGATCCACACCGTTCTTCTCGAAAATGTACATTAAAAATGTAGCACAAGAAAATTTGTAAGGATATGTAGGCTTGTATTCTGTATTGCTGTACGTTGCCTGCCCTATTAAGCTTTTTCCTGATTGGATGAGTTGGTCTGCTTTCGTTGCCACGGCTTGCGCGTTGTTTTGTGCATTTGTAGTGGCAGCCTCTACTTCAATTGGTTGAATAGTAGCTTGTACCATGCCCAAAGAGCTAAAACCTAATGATAGTGCTAATGTAGTTGTTAAAAATTGTTTTTTCATGCGATGTATTACCTCCTGAATACTAGCGATTGGAATAATTCTGTTGGCTAGTGATTGGGATAATCGTAGCATGAAAAAGTGTAGGTTCTTCTAGGTAAATGTTTCCACAGGATGTCTGTAAATAGCTTTAAAGCTTGGTACAAAAGGCTTTGTCGTTGGAATTTACAGTTTGATTACAAATGTTTCAGTTACTGTATTATTTGCAGAAATTGGCATGGAATACTGGATGAAACCGCGAAAAATAAGCATTGATGGCAGATAGTTTAAATAAAGAAGTGCAGCAATTTAATGATAAAGTGAAGCAGCCATCCATGTTAGATGGCTGCCTTTTAGAGTTACTGTATGGGTTTGATTATCTCTACTCGATTACCAAAGGGATCTCTAAATTCAAAACGTTCAAAATTAGGAATGGGAACCGAATCAAATATGTCGATTTGATGTTCCATCAATACTTTTTTCCAATAGGACACATCGTCTACTTGGTATGCGATATGGGCTTTTGTTGTGAGTCTATCAAAGCCATCCTCTGTCCCTACATGTACCTCAGTAGTGCCTACTTGAATCCAAAATCCGCCACGTCCTTTAAGCGAATCAGGTTTTTCAATCTCTTTTAAACCTAATACATGGCAGTAAAAATATTTACCTTGCTCCTCAGCGCCCTTTGGAATCGTTATTTGTGCGTGATGTACGCCAACGATCATTTAAATTCCCCCTTTGTGTTAAACGGTTTCAGCTTACAGTATTTATTTCTACTAATTTAGAAATATACCTCTTTATGGAGTGGATTTTAGGAACTGACTGATAGAACTGGGAATGTGACGGATAGAATCATCAAAGTGATGGATAACTAGGCAGAACTGATGGATAGAAACGGTAAATGAAAATTGGGGTAACTATTTGGAAATCCACTTGAAGTAATGGGGGCACTAATCCAAGAAGGCTTACGATCTTCCTGAAGCTTATCTTGCTTTTGGCGAGATGCTATTGATATCATAAACTCAAGATAATCTACAATCGATTTTGCCTAAAAAATATCTTCACACTAAGAAGGGAGAAATATGTACACGATCAGCAGATTTTCACAGCTTTGCAAAATGAGTGCTCGTATGTTACGACACTATGACAAGGAAGAACTTTTGAAACCAGTACATGTAGATACAACAAACGGGTACAGATATTATGAGAAGAGTCAATTAGAAACGGCATTACTAATCAAGAAACTGAAAGAATATCGATTTTCCTTGCCTGAAATTAGAACGATCCTCCAGTCGTCTGACAGTACATTGTTTATCGGAATGATACACACGAAAATAAATGAAATATCAAACGAGATGAGTCGATATAGACAAATCATTGCAGAATTGCAAGCGATGATTGAAAAAAAAGTCGATTTAATACAAAGGGAAAGAAGACCGTATGATATATTGTTGGGCCTGCGAAACGAGATCAGTGTCGTAAGTCAAAGATTGCAAATTAATATAGATGACATGGACAGGTACATTGATTCAATTTACGATAAGGCGAAAGAAAGTAATATTCAGCTACTTGGTGTTCCATCTGCCATTTTCTTTGATGAAGAGTTTACCCCTAACCACTGCGATATTGAAATAATGATTCCGAACATTCATAGCAATGACGAAAAAATATCAATGGAATGGCAACTAAAAAAACTCCCCACAAAGATTATTGCTACTACCTTGCATATCGGAAGTTATGACGATATCGGGTACGCACATATGGCACTAGAAGAGTGGACAGAAAGCAACGGCTACTGCTTGGATGGTCTGCCATATGAAACCTACTTGAAAGGTTCAGAATGTGACTGTCATGTAGAGGAGTATGTGACACAAATTAGCTTTCCCGTCATCAAAAAAGCAATGTAATAATTGCTTGACTTTGACACTATGTCAAAGCTTATTCTACTTCCAAGAGAAAGCTACCACAACATAAGGAGATCTTGGATATGAAAAAGATAATTGTACTTTGCACAGGGGCTGTATTAACGGCTGGGATTATAATGGGGGGGTGTAATCCTAGTAAAGTTGAGGGGAGTCAGTTCGTGAAACAACAATACGTAGGTAAATACACAATGCCCGATGAAAGCAGCAAACATGAAGGTACGTGGTTGCAATGGCCTCATAGCTTTACATATGGTAACGGCTATGTAGAAAAGGTTGAATCAATTTGGATCGAGATGACAGCTGCCCTTAGTGAGGGAGAAAATGTTCATATTATCGCATATGATGAATATGAAAAGGACTATATTTATGATCTTTTGTATGATGAAGGCATAGATATGGACAAAATTGATTTTTATATTGTTCCTACTGACGATGTATGGGCAAGAGATACAGCACCAATTTTTGTATACGATAAAGATAATAATATGAAACTCATGGACTGGGGATTTAATGGCTGGGGTAAGAAAACGCAATACCAAAAAGATGCATTAATACCAAGTGTTCTTAGTAAGCAGTTAGGTATGGAAAGAATAAATCTAAATAGTGTAGTACTTGAAGGCGGAGCATTTGAACTAGATGGTAATGGTACTTTCTTATCGACACGTAGTGCTGTTATTCATAAAAATCGAAATCCTAAATTATCAGAATCAGAAATTGAGGAGTATGTGAAAGAAAATCTTGGTGCTATTAACTTTATTTGGTTAAATGGTGTGCCGAACCTAGATATTACAGATTTTCATATTGATGGTTTTGCAAAATTCCATGATAAGTCAACAATCATTACAATGAAAAAAGATGATTTAGAAGAATGGGGTCTCTCCAATAAGGATGTTAAAACATTAATGAATGCAAAAAATGCCTTCGACAAGCCTTATCAGTATGTGAATTTACCAATCAGTAAAAATAATGTAATTTTAGATAACGGAAAGAATTTGGGATACAAAGGTTCATATATAAATTTTTATGTTGGGAATACAGTTGTATTAGTTCCGAATTATAATGATCCTAATGACAAAATAGCAAACGATATTATCCAAAAACTATACCCTAATCGTAAGGTAATTGGTATTGATGTAAGGGAGCTTTATAAAGACGGTGGTATGATTCATTGTGTTACACAACAACAACCAGTCAATTTAAAGTGATTAGTTTGTTACAGCGAATCTCAACCAAGGGGATTGGTAGAACTAGTTTGTGTGTTTCTCCTATTTTGATTATTGTCATAAAGATGTTCGGTTTCTTTTTAAACGCCTGAAAATCATTATGGGTATCAAGCAAATTAAACTGTTTTCAAATGTATCACTATCAATAATATTCATTTGGATACCCCCAATCTTATACAACAACTATATAATACACATCTGCATAGTTTACAAGATTCTATACTAAACTGACCAAATTGACTTCTTTACAATAGATATTAGTAATCTATTAGGATAGTGTCTGTGTACACAAACCTTTATGGTATAATAATAAAAACGGAATAATAAGATAGAGGTACAAATCAGATTTTCGATTTGTTTAAAAGGGAAGTTCGGTGTGAATCCGACGCTGTCCCGCAACTGTAAATGGGAGCACATTTCAAGAGACCACTGTTACGATTTGTAATGGGAAGGTGAAAGGTGTGATGAACATGAGCCAGGAGACCTGCCTTTATCTAGTACAACCAAAAAACCTACGAGGATAGGGGGTGTTGAGTGTGACTAGAGAAATTCTTCTGCATGCTCATAGTACGACGATCGTCAAAAGGGTAGCTTCTATGACTAATAGAAAGCTTTTTCCAGCATGGCAATCGGCGTATTATGTCGTGTATTTGTCATAGTAAACATCTTTCTATAGAGAGAAAGATGTTTTTTTATGCTAAAAATGAAGGAGTGTTACACATGAATCCACAGGTAATCGAGTACTATGAAAGTCTCTTTAAAATCGAAATCATGCAAAAGCAATTTGCGAGTGCTTCCCAGACATTAAAAGAGCTCGCTCTACATTATGTAGGGCAAGATACCGTACATGAGTGTGATATCTATGCTGCTTACGCAAATGTAATAAGAGAACTCATCGGATAAAACAAAGTAGCTACTTAATGCAGCCCCATTTCAAGGGGCATTAAGTAGCTTTTTTTGTGGCGTTTAAAAGTGAAAATCATCTATGCTCTCGCCAAATAGCGGATAGTTTTTACGGGATGGCTCCATAAAGGATCTCCATCTTTGCTTTCTTACAGGCAATCAAAAGCAGTTAAAATAATTGACAGTTAAAAAATAGAGGCGTAAGCTATGCATTGTACAATTGTTTTAAACGTTTGTTCAAAAAAGAGGTGAGTCCTTTCAATAAGCAATCCGATTTACAAAATGACAAGAATAAAGAAGTGAAAGAGCAGATTTTAAAATCAGCAAAATCCTTGTTTTCTACAAGAGGTTATAATGGGACAACTGTAAGGCAAATTTGTGATGAGGCGAACGTTTCTCTAGCCTTAGTTTCTTATCACTTTGGTGGCAAAGAAAATGTTTTTAATGCTTTATTTGAACCTCTTCGTCACACCTTTATGAATGCAAATTACGATTTAGAAGATTCGTTAGGTTCTTTGATAAGCTTTTGCAGAAATTTCGTCCTTTATAGAACAGAAGAGCATGAGCTAATTGATATTTTACAGCAAGAGTTAGTGATGAATAGCCCAAGATTAGAGATGTTGAAGGATGTATTTTTACCATCATGGGAACAGCTTCGATCGATTTTGTTCGCTTGTAAAGAGCAGAAAACAATTGATTTCGAATCGATAGATATCGCGGTGAATTTCGTAATGGGGACGTTAATGTTCTCCCTCAATAATCCATTTCTAAACCGTTCTTCGTTCAATACGACAGCACAACATGTCGCGGATCTAGCGATAAGCTATATTCTTAATGGACTTCACAGCGGCAAGAATTAACATACGAAGGAGATTAATGACAATGAAAGCAGCAAAATTTTATGGCGTAAAAGATATTCGTGTAGAAGAAGCAGAACTTCCAGTATTAGAAAATGGAATGGTTAAAGTGAAAGTTGAATTTGCAGGTATTTGTGGTAGTGATCTGCATGAATACGTGGGTGGTGCCTATGCGTTTCGCACGCAACCTGTACTAGGACATGAATTTGCAGGTGTGGTCGTGGAAGTGACAGATGGTGTTTCACATACAAAAGTAGGCGATCGTGTGGCTGTTGAACCACTGATTCCTTGTGGAAAATGTAACAATTGTAAACGAGGCTATACAAACCTATGTAAACAAGGTCAATCATACGGATACACTATTTCTGGTGGCTTTGCTGAATATGCCGTTGTTCGAGAAGAAAATGTATATCAATTACCGGATAATATGAGTTTAGCGCTAGGTGCACTTGTTGAACCAACAGCAGTTGCGGTGCATGCAGTACGACAAAGTCAATTAAAACTTGGTGATACAGCAGCTATTTTCGGTGCTGGCCCAATCGGATTATTAGTATTACAGGCAGTAAAAGCGGCAGGTGCGAGTGAAATTTTTGTCGTAGAAGTTTCAGATGAGAGACGTCAAAAAGCACTTGATTTAGGTGCAACGTATGTCATCAATCCTATGGATACAGATGCAGTTGCTTACATCCGCGAAAAAACAAATGGTGGTGTAGATGTTGCATACGACGCTGCGGGAGTTCAAGCAACATTTTCAAGTGGCGTAAGCGCTGTACATCCAGGTGGCGAATTCAAAATCGTCAGTGTTTGGGAAAAACCAGTTGAATTTAATCCAAATGCGGTCGTTTCACCAGAAGTGAAAATTAGTGGATCATTCGCCTATGTCAATATTTTCCCAGAAGTCATTCGTTTACTTGCCGGTGGTGTCATTGACGGTAATGCAGTGATTACCAGCCAAATTAGCTTAGATGATATCGTTAAAAAAGGTTTTGAAGCTTTAACAAAAGATCGTAGCCAATGTAAAATTCTTGTGAATATGAGCCTTTAATGACAAAATAACCGCCAAGTTTCTTTCATAAGAAGTGTCTTTTCAAGGAGTCAATTTCCCTTAAAAGGCACTTTTTTAATAGCCTAAAATGGAGGAAGAAAGATTGATTAATAAGTGTTTACCCTCAAAATATATAAATTTCATAAAAAAATTCCTAGGACTTCATTCTTATTTCACTTTTTCAATATATAATAAATCTGCTCTTATTATAATAGATTGGAGAATTTGAATGAAAAATACGCTTTATTCCAGCTTTTGGCGAATGCATTTTTATGCTGCACTATTTATGACACCCCTTCTTATTACATTAACGCTTAGCGGCATTGGGTATTTATTTTATACTGATGTGGAAGATCAGTTATATGATGACTATTTCTTTGGAGATAGTAAAAAAACAGAAGTATTAACGATTGATGAAGGGATTAAAGAAGCAGAAGCGGCGTTTGCAGGCTATACAACAGATAAAATTATCGTGTTAGAAGAACCTTATAATACACGTTTAACGATGACAAATGAAGAAGGCTCACAGAGATATTTGTTTTTAGATCACAATAATCAAATTGTTGGTCACCAAGATGCGCAATACACATTTGGAAATATCATCAGAAACTTGCACAGTTCCTTATTCATAGGGGGCACCGTAGTTAACTATCTCGTAGAATTAGCAGCATGTTGGGCCATTTTTTTACTACTTTCAGGCCTGTACATGACCTTTAAAGGAAAAGTATTAAAGAAAGCGAAACAGCCCAACAAACGACAAAAAAATAAAAGAATGCATGCCCTTATTGGTACGATTATTACCATTCCGATGGTTGTCATCATTTTCACAGGTCTACCATGGTCTGCGTTTATGGGAAATATTATTTATAATGCTTCCCAAGAAAACCCTTCATTCGGCACACCGATATTGCAACAGCAACCGCCTACATCGGATATGAGTGAAATTCCTTGGGCAACACGTCAGGAAGTGGCCCCTCAGTCCGATACTGGACATGCGCATCATGGAATGGGTGCAGTAAAGAGTAATGTGACTAATCCAAATCAATTGGCTGTTGAAAGTCTTCAACAAAAGATAGATGCCATGGACATTGCCAAACCGTATTCGATTATTTATCCTACAAGTGAAACAGGCGTATTTACAGTTGCTAAATCAAGCAACACAGGAGTAACTGGGCTTGATGTGAGCCCAAATGACGAAGTGACTATGTATTTTGATCAATATAGTGGCGAATTTATGGCCAAAGTGGGTTATGAGGATTACGGAATTTTAGCAAAATGGTTTACATGGGGAATTCCATTACATGAAGGTCACTTATTTGGCTGGCCCAATAAATTGTTAAATTTAATTGTGTGTGTTGCATTTTTGGGCGTTATTTTTTGGGGGTTCCGTACTTGGTTGCTTCGAAAGAAAAATGGCTTACTGTCTGCACCACCTCAACTATCTCAGAAGATCTCCATTCCTTTTATCGTATTGATGATTGTATTAGGAGTAATCATGCCATTATTTGGACTTTCATTAATCGTAGTCGTATTGATAGAATGGATTGTAAGAATGATGTCAAACAAACGGTTAACGAGTAAGGAGTTAAAGTAAAAAATTAGCGATACTGTCATCCTTGACGAGGGGATTATGACAGTATCGCTTTCTTCATGTAAGCGGTGAAACTAGTTATCGTAGTTGATCGTCCACAAGATCTTCAGGATAATATGTATCCTTACGTAAGCACACATCACGATGGGTTAAATGCTCACCTTTAAAGCGGAGCCAAATCTCATCATCAGCCATTACACCATGTGTTTTTCTGACAATTCCCCAACGGTTAAATGCTTGCATGCCTAAAGCTGCAAGTAGTTCCTTTGCATTCGCACGTGTTGGAGGAAATGTGCGCCATTTTAGCCATTTTTCCAGTTCTTCAACTGTAATAGGTCCTTCCATAGTGGGAGAAAATTGTTTGTTAAAGCCCGTAATAAAGTTTTTTACATAAGGGAGACTACTATCTTGGGGCTTTAACTGTACATTTGCGATGATATCATCAAAGAGCATGACATCAAATTCCATATAATCAATCATTTTTATCACCTACAATCAACAATTTTTGATAGGTGGGATCGTCTAGTTGCATTTTCAAAAGTTCTTTTATTCTCCCTAAATCATTGGATTGTTCAGCTAGAGCATTTTGTAAACGTTTCTTATAAATAAACGGCGGTCCATCATATAACGCAAGCTGTTTTTTGAAGGAGGCATTAAATGGCTTAGATTTTACTTGTCTTTTTAAAATAGCAATATCAACTTTTTGAGGGTAGTCCTTTTCATCAGACAATAAGCTTAAACCATGGTCAAATAGAGGTGCAAGTTCCCATGTATTTGCTTTGGTATCGTATAGAAACAGAATATTGTTCGTATGACGATCTTCATTTAAAATAAATGCATCTAAAGCAAGCATACGTGTTAAAGGTAGCCTAATATCTAGTCCTGTAAAGTCAGTTACTTTTTCTACAATCTGATTCAGCTTCTCGTTTGTTGAAAGCGTAGTCATGCCAAGTATACTATGAGTGGTTTCGTAGTGTTTTTCGAATAAACGTTCTAGAGAAACTTCTTGCTTATCTGCTCCCCTGAAATCAAGAGAATAGCAACCAAATAGTTTTCCATTGTTTTCTAATTTCAGTTGGCATGGTTCATAGGTAACAAAATCAGCAGGTGCTAATGTAGAATTCGCTAATGTGACTGAAACTGTATACTCTGCTAGATGTTCATAGCCTCTAGTATTTTGTTTAATCCACTTCTCACCAATACGCCATTTAGATTGATCACCTTTACTCGAAGTACTTATAATCGCTTCGGCAGTTGAAGGGATAAGAATCGTCTCCATCTCATCACGTCCATTAATTCATATTTTCTAATATATTTCAATTATAAATAATTTGATTCAAAGTAGCTATTCAATTCGCTTTATACGACTTTGCACAAAGTTGTTGCACTTGGTTGTATTGATCCTGCATAAACGGTCAGTAAGACGCCAGCTCAAGTGGAAAGATGAGAACGCTTACAGGAGGAGGGCAATCAACTGACCGTAAAAACCCATTGTAGTGGGTTTAGCATTTAGGACTACTATAACGTTAGAGAAACAAAAAGACTCAACAATGGAGGAGTGATGATGAAAAAATAATCATTTGGAACTGAATCATTTAAATGTCTTATTAGGCATGTAGATAAAATCAACGAATAGGACAAGATGAAAGAGAGGGAGACTATTCAATGAGGAAATGGACGGTAGTTAGTATTTTAGGAATATCACTCTTGCTGCAAGGATGTTCCGCCAATCAAGATGCACAACCACTAAAACAAAAGGATCGTGAACTAGTGCGTGTTGAATTGAATGAACAACTGCTTCAAGCGGTATCGCAAGGTAAGGTTAGTGCAATACAAGATCTACTTAGAGAAGATATAAATATTAATGTGCAAGACGCTAACAAAAGAACTGCTGTCATGATTGCAACGTATAACAATGACGTTGAAGTGGCAAGAATGCTAATTGAGGCAGGGGCAGATGTCAATATTCAGGATGATATGCAAAATAATCCTTTCCTCTATGCAGGAGCGGAGGGCTATCTTGAAATTTTAAAGCTATCGATACAAGCTGGTGCAGATCCTACCATCACAAATCGCTATGGTGGTACGGCTTTAATACCCGCTTCCGAGCATGGTTATATTGACGTCATTCAAGCGTTATTAACAACTACAGCAATAGACGTAAACCACGTGAATAATCTTGGATGGACAGCATTAATCGAAGCGATTATTTTGAATGATGGCAATAAAACACAGCAACAGGTAGTTCAGTTGTTGATAGCTCATGGAGCAAATGTCAATATACCTGATAGCAAAAACGTTTCACCATTACAGCATGCGAAAGCAAAGGATTTCCATGAAATCGTGCAACTATTAATGCAAGCTGGAGCAAAATAAAAAATTGATGAGAAAAGGGAGTTGTACAAATGAACAACAAGCTAAAAATGATTACACCACTACTTTTAGGCGCAACGCTAACGTTAACAGGATGTAACTTTCTAAATAAGCAAGCGGAACCAAAGCAAGAGCAAGCGCAACAGGAAACATCACAACAAGCAAAAGAGGTTGCACAAATTATAGAAATACAAGCACTAAATGCCATGACATTACAAGTAACATTTTCTGAAGCACTACCAGAAGAAGCTGTTAAAGTAGAAAATTTAGATGCTATCCAAAAAGATTATACATTCAATCATAATTTAGGTATTGTCAATGTGCCTCGATTAAAGATCGGTGCTAAGAGCACGTATATTTTCCCAGTGACAGTCCAACAAGCTGACACGACATATACATTAAGCTACAAAGGTGGAGAAGCACAGGTTTTTGAGGGCAGCGATGAAAAAATTAATGTCAGTCAAACAAAACAGGTCACAAATGATACGTTTGAAATCGAATCATTTAAAGAACAAGGTGTAACCGATTATTCCAATATTATTGAAGCCTATAAAGATGCGAGAGGCGATCTATCTTTCCAAGTGAACGATGAAAATAAAGATGATAGTGGCAAGCAATATCAAGTTATCTCCTCTTTACGTGACCGTGTGGTGACATTGACGGCAGCGGATGGAGAAGAAACGCAAGCGAGTTACGTTTTGTTTACACAAGCTGCTGATCGCAGACAGGCACCAAAGTTCCGCTTACCTGAAGGACGGACATTAAGGCCTGGTGTGCAATATACCGTGGCGTCTGATTGGGCAACCGTGAATAACCCAACTTTTACAGCAACAGAAATCGCGCCATTGACAATCAAAGCAGTGGAACCAATTGATGATAAATCATTCCAAGTTACGTTAGATAAAGACCCAGGTATGGAGTTATTTGCTGGACGCAGTGTAGAATTACAAGGTGATGATGGCGAAAAAATCCAAGCTCACTATCGCTATTCTTCACGAAAAGGTGCTGTCGGTATCTTTGATGTAAAAGAAGGCACATTAAAATCGGGCGTCACTTACCAAGTCGTACCACTCAACAACTGGGCTACTGCAACTAAATTAACGTTAAAAGCAAAGTAAAAAGGTAACAGATAATATTGAAAAGCAAGCATCAATAATAGTTGACTGCCTCCATTGTTAGACACTAGTGAACAATTGGAGGTAGGAGCTGTTCTGAACTAAAAAGCACTTATTTTAACGATTTACATACAAAAACCAGGTGTGCTGTTCCAAAAGTAAAAACAATATGCTTAAGGTATCCGATTATGCTGTTTTTTGATACAAAAGTAAAAATCCGTGTAGACCTCCTGTGAATCGTATTTGCGACGAAAGCATGAGTGAAACGTAGAGGAAAAGCAAGCGCATGAGACCCAGCAGGGAGCGTTAGCGAGCGATGCGGCTCATGCCTTGCCCGCGGAAAGCGAAGCGGATTTTTACTTTAATAGGAAGTCGGACGTTATCTTTTGAAGGACTTTTTAGAAAATCGTAAAACTTTATCTGCAAATGACTTAAAGGTACCGCAAAAACTCATGGGCATGGAAATGCTTTTCTTACAGCAAAGTTGTATCTCGATGCTCTGCAATTGTTTTTAAAAAGTAACGCATTGAGTTGGTCATATAAGCATCTTTTCGACGTATAAATACAGTTGAATTGCTGCCATATTTTTTAGGGATTGGATGACAATATACTTTACTTGTAGCGGAAAGTTGCGTTACAGCAGATTGCGGTACTAGCGTAATGCCAAGGCCGAGTGCAACGCTGTTTATGATTGTCTCTAGTATGTTAAATTCCATAATCCTTTTTGGCATTAAACCTTCATCTTTAAGCCAGTGTTCTAGCTTGGAACGATAACCGCAACCTTTATTAGAAACGAGGATGGGTGTTGTTAAAAAATCTTCTTTGTGAAAAGTTTTATTTTGCGTAACAAGAACGAGTTTTTCCATACAGACATCGTATTGTTCTAAATGTGGATGTTTGATAGGTCCTGATATAAAAGCGCCATCTAATTGGTGATCGGTTACTTCTTTTATAAGTTCCTCCGTCAAACCAGCCTGTAATGATAAATCGACATTCGGGTAGTCCTTGTAGTAAGCGGCTAATATGGTTGGTAAAATACTCACGATTTCAACGGTACCGATTTTTACCGTTCCAACAGGCGTATGACTATCTAAAAATACTTGTTTTAATTCGTCAACGTCCAATAGAATTTTATTAACGTAAGTAAGCATTTTTCTTCCATCCTCATTCAATCGCATCCCTTTTTTATGACGATAAAAAAGCTGTGTGTTGAGCTCGTTTTCTAAATGCTTAATACGTGCTGTTACGTTGGATTGGACATAGTTTAATTCCTTTGCGGCACTGCTGACGCTTCCTAGATTGGCGACGCATTTGAAAATTTGTAAGTCTCGTAGTTCCACTGTGTAGTCCTCCTTGATATAAACTATCATTATAAATGATAGTTTATATCACTTTCAATCATTTTACGTGATGCTATTTCTTTTTTATAATTCACAATGTGAAATAGAAAGAGATTACATAGAAGTGAGGAAAAGCAGTGAAGAAGAGTAAGATGTTAATAGGTGTGATTGCATGTTTAATTGCTAGTATTTCATGGGGCGCCATGTTTCCAGTTGCAGATCATGCACTCGAATATATAGATCCACTATATTTTTCAACAATTCGCTATGGAGCGGTATCGATTGCATTGATTATTTTATTATGGATTAAAGAGGGGAAGAAAGCATTTCAATTAGAAGGTAAAGGGAAACTGCTAATCTTTTTCGGGATTATGGCATTTACTGTCTACAACGTGCTTGTTTTCTTAGGCCAGATGCTCTTGGGCAAATCGGGTGTTATGGTTGCGTCTATTATGGAGGCACTGATGCCGATGATTTCGATTGCTATTCTATGGGGATATAAAAACGTGAAACCCAAAAAGTATATGATTGTCAGTATGATCATTGCTTTTGTTGGAGCTATGTTTGTTATTACGAAAGGCGATATGGGTTTCTTTCTTACATTAAAAAATAATTTAATGCCGCTCGCATTTATTTTAATTGGAGTTGTTGGCTGGGTAGTCTATACGATGGGGGGGCACTCATTTCCTGAATGGTCTACACTCCGTTATTCAACATTAACTTGTGTATTTGGTACCGCTGTAACAGGAATCATCACGATGCTAGTGACACTGCTAGGGTATGTGTCGGTACCAAGTATAGGTACAATCGCTGCTGTTAAATATGATCTATTGTTTATGATGATTTTACCAGGTATTGTAGCGCTACTTTGTTGGAACTATGGTGTGAAAATTTTGTCCTCCATTAATGGTATCTTATTTATCAACTTTGTGCCGATTACTACATTAGTCATTATGATGGTACAAGGCTATACTATAACCATTTTTGATGTTGTAGGAACACTGCTAGTTATTATAGCCCTCATTCGAAATAATATATGCCAGCGTAAAGAAGTAAATAAGGATATACAAATTATACAACAGCGACAATTGCACCATGCTGGCTGATATTCATGTTTCAAAAGGAGCTTATATGTTAACTAGTTTATCGTTTTTCTTTGCTGCAGGAATTGCATGCGAACTTGTAGCTATCAATAGAAATGGTCGTAGAAAGATAAAACAACAAGAAGAGATGATCTTACTTTTAAGAGATTTACTACAGCAAAAAAATAAATAAATCTATTAGGTACTCACAATAAAAATGAACTACACCCACTAACGATTAATGGGGTAGTTCATTTTTTTACTGCTTACTTTTAAACATATATGTAGCTCATATCAATTATTATCTTTAAAGCCAACCTTTGTCACTGGCAATATGAACAGCTTGCTGTCTGGATTCCACGTGGAGTTTCTGAATAGAGGTAGATAAATAATTTCGAATTGTGCCTTTTGTTAAAAATAATTTTTTGCTTATCTCACTGGTTGTGAAACCTTCTTTAACAAGCTGGAGCACAGCGATTTCTCGCTCATTTAGCGGGTTCTGCTCCTTCATAAATAATGTAGCGGCTAAATCTCTACTTACGACCTTTTCACCATTCATCACCTTACGTATCGTTTCGATTAAATAATCAATCGGCTCATCCTTCAATAAATAACCATTGACCTCACAATCCATCGCCTTCTGTAAATACCCCGGCCGGGCGAAAGTAGTGACAATCATCACTTTGCAAGGTAGTTGATCATTTTTAATTTTTTCTGCAAGCTCCAGTCCTGTCAGATTCGGCATCTCGATATCCAAGATACAAACATCAGGTACATCGCTTTGTATGCATTCCCATGCTTTTTGGCCATCGGAAACTTCTGCAATTACCTCGATATCAGTCTCGAAAGACAGTAATGATGTTAAGGCACCGCGCAACATTTGTTGGTCTTCGGCTAGTAAAACACGTATCATTTAATGGGCTCCTTTCGATAGTGTTGGAAAGGTAGTTTGAACGAAACAAGGGTTCCAGTATTTGATAAATTATCAATAGTCGCAGTGCCTTGGAGGATAGTCATTCTTTCCTTCATAGACGAAATGCCATTCCCGAGACCTTGATTCGTCAAGCCTATACCGTCATCGATTATGTTTAGCTCATAGACATGGTCGATATAGTCAATTTCTACATGACAAGACTTTGCTTGACTATGTTTGATGATATTTGTGGTTGCTTCTCGCACACATAAAGAAAGCATCGTTTCTTCTACGCTTGATAACAGGATTTTTGGACATTTGTTCGTTATTTTACTTGCAATATCAGCTGTTTGAAGGAGTTTCTCACAGTGTGAAAGTTCACTTTCTAAAGAAATAAAGTTCATATCTGACACTAACTCTCGTACTTGTTTAAGTGCTGCACGCGTTGTGGCTAAAATATCTTGTAACTCGTCTTTTACTTTGGATGGATCTTTATCGACTAATTTTGTTGTCAGCTCCGTTTTTAATTTAATCATTGTCAGTGTGTGGCCAATGGTATCGTGGAGATCTCTGGCAATACGTTGCCTTTCGTCCTGTTTTACAAGTTGCGTATTGACCGTTGCTAACTCAACTTTTAAATTTTTTGCTTTTTCTATATAGTAAATCAGCACGGGGAAGACAAGTTGAATCATCATAATAGGAAGTATAATAGGGTCGTCTATTTTGAATAGCTCGCCTGTTTCAACCCATAAAACAATGATAAACATCAGGGCGATTGCAAGCATTGCTGAAGCAATATGCCATTTGACTTGTGCTCTCCCGATTAAATCTGCGAACGTGAATCCGAAAAATAGCATGATAGAACCTTCGTAAATCCCGATTATTGTAACGCTAAAGAGCCCTGTTAATGTTGCCAGATGAAGGCGCCAATCCTTATACCATAATGCAAAATAAAATGCTACTAGGAATATCATGAGGATAATTATTTTAGCTACAACTGGTAAATCCGAGTTCGAGCTTACTACCATGGATATCAAAAAAATAATGGATACTACGTCGATAATTAAATATTGTTTTGCTTGATCTTTAGGATATATTTTTATACTTTACACCAACCCTTGTCGATTATTTATTTGCTACGGCTTGAACAGCATGTTTTCGAATCCATTCCAAAGGTCCAACATGAAAATGCTTTAGACAAATATGAGCCATGAAGAGTTGGAAAAGGGAAAGGGCAATCCAAATGACAATAACCTCGAAACTAGTGAGCTTTCCACCTAATCCTAAGCCCCAACCATAGAAAATAATAGATGCCAATATATTTTGTAAAACATAACAACTTAAAGACATTTTACCAACTTCCCCAAATCGATTCCATAGCCAATCTACCTTTTTATATTCTATCAGTTTCCCTAAAATTCCAATATATCCAAGTGACAGAATCGGTGCAAATAAATAGCGAACAGGGAAATCAAAAGCCCCTCCAGGAATAAAAATAAGCAGATTTAGTGGTACACCGATATAAATCCCAATAGACAATAACTTTTTGCGCGAATGGCGTCCGTGTTCACCGGGAGAAAATACACCGTTACGCATTAATTTAACACCCATTAAAAATAAGAAGATATTCATTGGAATAATAAAAATCGCTTCCGTTCTAAAAAACCAAAAGTTCGTTATACGATTGTGAATTTGTTCAAACCAACTACCATGTTGATAAATACTCACGATCGAATCGTTGCCAGGTAAAGACATATTCGCTCCTAGTAAGGCACTTACTAAAATTAGCAGAATGATAAGTGCATGAAATCCACCAATAAGATATAAAGAACGATGAATGGCTTTATCACCAGCTTTTACGATAAAGGCAACGATGATGGCTGTCACAGCGTAACTCATCAAAATATCATATTCCATAACCAATGTGAAATGGATAAAACCCTCTACAAACAAGAATAAAACAGTCCAAATATAGACACCGGGCCATGCATTCCCTTTTCGCATGGATTGTTGGTATTTTAATTCTAGACCAACCCCAAACATAATGGTTAACAGTCCTAAAAGCTTCCCATTTACGAAAAATAACACGAGCATTCGTAGAAAATCATCGAATGACCACCAACCTGAATAGTTACTTGTTGTAATGTAAGTTAAGTCGCCGAGATAAGCAAAGATCCAAATATTTGTACCGAGTGTTCCCAATACGGCAAAGCCTCGTAAAATGTCGATTAGCGGTAACCTTTGATTAGCTTGCATCATTTATATCACTCTTTCTGTGTTTTCTTATAAGTAAAATGATAAAGAGAAACAGAAAAAAAGCCTATTCACAGGAGTCAAAAGTTCTTTATGACACGTGTCATAAAGAACTTTGTGCGCCCAGCACGGACGTAATCTATAGGGTGTAAATCCCGAACCGCGAAGGCAGAAAATGTGGTTAATCAAGTACAAGGGTGTCCGTGTTATCTGTTGAAACCAACACTTACAAGGAAGGTGTTCTTAGATTCAAGATGGTAGCTATTATTAAAGACTAAATATTTGGAAAATTTGATTGTAAATTAAAAAATTTCCGCTCATAATAAACGTTATGAGCAGTCAGGGGCTATGGTTCTATTACACTTCAGTGATTATTAGAAGGGGGGATTTCGCCATTAGCTTTTTCTTTTAAAGTGGCATGTTCTTCTAATTTTGCAACTTCTTTTTTTACGGATTCGACGAGAACACTCCTGACTTCAGTCGTGAGAGGTTCAAGGATTAGTGGATATTTTACAATATTAGGATAAAAAGGTGGGGAGCATTCATGCTAAAAATATTTAAATATATGCAAAGAAATGAATGGCTTTTTGTTTGTATAAGTCTTTTATTTATCGTCGTACAAGTTTGGCTTGATTTAAAGTTGCCAGACTATATGGCTGAAATTACGACACTTATCCAAACAGAAGGCACAACGACTACAGATTTACTGGCACCGGGTAGTTATATGCTATTATGTGCAATCGGTAGTATGATGGCTGCGATGGTGGTTGGTTATTTTGCCGCAAAGGTGGCAGCAGGACTATCTAAGCGTTTGCGTGCAATGGTGTATGAAAAAACAATGATGTTCTCAATGGAGGAAATCAATTCTTTTTCTACAGCTAGTTTAATCACACGATCGACGAATGATATTACGCAGATTCAGCTTATAATTGCAATGGGGTTACAGGCTATTATCAAAGCACCTATATTAGCAGTTTGGGCGATTGTGAAAATTTCTGGAAAGAGCTGGCAATGGTCTGCTGCAACAGGTGTATCCGTATTTGTGTTAATCATTATGCTAAGTGTAGTGATTTTATTTGCTCTCCCTAAGTTTCGGATTATTCAAACATTAACAGATAATTTAAATCGTGTGACGAGAGAGGGCTTAACAGGATTAAGAGTGATTCGAGCCTATAATGCGGAACACTATCAACATACGAAATTTGAAAAGGCTAATGAACAATTAACAGCTACTAATCTATTTGTAAATCGAGTGATGGCTATTATGATGCCGGGTATGATCTTTATTATGTCTGGTCTTAGCGTATCGATTTATTGGCTTGGGGCTTATATTATTAATGAAGCAAATGCGATGAATCGCATTCAGCTTTTCTCAGACATGGTGGTATTTAGTTCTTATGCAGTACAAGTGGTGATGGCGTTTATGATGCTAAGTATGATTTTTATCATGCTTCCTCGTGCTGCTGTATCGGCAAAACGAATACTCGAAGTGTTAAATACAAAATCAACAATAACTGATGGTAAGAAGGTTGAAGGATTGCCTGGAATGGTTGGAGATGTGGAATTCCGTAATGTTGATTTTGCTTACCCAAATACGGAAGAACCGATACTACACAACATTAGCTTTACAGCAAAAAAAGGGGAAACTGTTGCGTTTATTGGATCAACAGGTAGCGGTAAATCAACTGTTGTCAACTTAATTCCTCGTTTCTATGATGCTACAAGAGGAGAAATACTCGTTGATGGTGTCAATGTAAAAGCATATACGCAAGAAGCATTGCGCAATAAAATCGGCTATGTTTCGCAAAAGGCTATTTTATTTAGTGGGACAGTAGCTTCTAATGTAGCGTATGGTAAAAATCGACACGAGGATGCACAAGAGTTCCTGAAAAAAGCGATTGAAATTGCCCAAGCGAAGGATTTTGTAGAGGAGCGTGAGGGGCAATATGACAGTGAAATTTCTCAAGGCGGAACAAATGTATCAGGTGGTCAAAAACAGCGTTTATCTATTGCACGTGCCATTTATCACCGGCCAGAGATTTATATTTTCGATGATTCTTTTTCGGCACTGGATTATAAGACCGACCGTTTATTGCGAACAGCATTAAAAGAACTAACGGCAGAGGCCACGACCTTAATCGTGGCACAGCGCATTGGAACGATTAAAGAGGCAGATCAGATTATTGTGTTAGATAAAGGGCAAATTGTGGGCAAGGGTAAACACGTAGAATTATTAAAAAATTGTCCTACCTATATCGAAATCGCCTACTCACAACTTTCAAAGGAGGAGCTAGAAAATGAATAAACCACATCAAACTAGACCTATGCCATCTGGGCAACCTCCTAAAATGGGGAGGGGCGGACCTCCAGGAATGGGGCCTATGTCTGGAGAAAAACCAAAGCAATTTAAAGCTACCATTCGTGAACTAATCGAGTATGCAAAGCAATATATTCCATTTGTCATGATTGCACTTGTACTTGCGTTAGTAGGTGCTATTTTAAATGTAGTCGGTCCAGATATTTTAAGTGATATGACCAATACAATTGCAGCTGGGTTAGCCACATCCATTAATCTAGATGAAATAAAACGTTTAGGCATTATTTTAGCCTTTATGTATGGTCTTGGCTTGTTTTTTAATTATCTTCAAGGCTTTATTATGGCAACAGTGACGCAGCGTATTACGAAAAAAATGCGTACGGACATCTCTGACAAAATGCCGGGTATCCCTTTAAAATATTTCGATAAAACAAGTATCGGGAACGTACTAAGTCGTGTAACAAATGATGTTGATACAATCGGTCAAACATTAAATAACAGCTTAGGTTCTTTAGTAAGTGGGCTCGCTACATTTGTAGGTGCCCTAGTGATGATGTTTTATACAAACTGGATTATGGCAATCTCGGCGATTCTATCTACGATTATTGGTTTTAGCTTCATGTCCATTATTATGAAAGGCTCACAAAAGTACTTTAAAGCACAGCAAATGGAACTCGGTATGATTAATGGTCATATTGAGGAAACCTATGCGGGTCATACAGTCGTAAAAGCTTATAACGGTGAAGAAAATGCAAAGATGGTTTTTCATGATATCAATGAGCGACTGTATACAAATGCGTGGAAATCACAATTTATGTCCGGCTTAATGATGCCGATTATGACATTCGTCGGTAATTTTGGCTATGTAGTCGTTTGCGTAGTAGGTGCCATTTTAGTGAATAATGATGCTATTCAAATTGGTACAATTGTTGCATTTATGATGTACATTCGCTTATTCACACAGCCACTTGCCCAATTGGCACAAGCTGCAACAAGCATGCAGTCAACCGCCGCAGCAAGCGAACGCGTATTTGAATTTTTAAAGGAAGAAGAATTAGAAGATGAAAGCGAAAAAACACAAACGCTTTCTAGCGTAAAAGGGGATGTGGCATTTAAACATGTTCGTTTTGGCTATGATGAAGAACATACCATCATTAAAAATTTTTCTGCTAGTGTAAAGGCAGGTCAAAAAGTTGCGATTGTAGGTCCAACTGGTGCTGGTAAAACGACATTAGTCAATCTTCTAATGCGTTTTTATGAAGTAAATGAAGGAGAAATCACCATTGATGGAACACCAATTCATTCATTAACGCGTGAAAATGTTCATGATCTGTTTTGCATGGTCCTCCAAGATACTTGGCTATTTGAAGGAACAATCCGTGAGAATATCGTATTTTCTAAAGAAAATGTAACAGATGAGCAAGTGGAGCAAGCATGTAGAGCAGTTGGTTTACATCATTTTATTAAAACCTTGCCTAATGGATATAATACAGTGCTGAATGATAAGGCGAACCTATCAGCGGGGCAAAAACAACTGTTAACCATTGCTCGTGCGATGATTGAAAATGCGCCACTCCTCATTTTAGATGAAGCAACAAGCTCTGTCGATACGCGGACAGAGATACTAATCCAAAAAGCGATGGATGAGTTAGCTAACGGCAAGACATCCTTCGTAATTGCACACCGTTTATCCACGATAAGAAATGCAGATTTAATCATTGTTATGAAAGATGGCGATATTATTGAGACGGGTAACCATGAAGAACTACTTGAAAAAGGCGGATTCTATGCGGAACTTTACAACAGTCAATTTGAAGATGCATCTTAATTAGTTTTAGAGACACAGAAAAAATTGAACTGGCAGCTATAAATTTCAAAAAAAATTTATAGCTGTGATTCGTAAATTTAGCGAAATCGATATACGACTTAACTGCAAATCAGTGCTATTCCATGTCACATCATTAAAATTATGTCGTATGTCAATATCACCATATTACATATAGAGAGCTTTTAAAAATATGATTAGGATATGATAGGGTGAACCGTATCATAAGTAAGTGAGGTTTTTTTGAAAAATAGTACAGCACCTTCTCAAATAGTGGAATAAGTGTTTTTTTGTTGTTTGGCCGTATAAAAAGAATGAACTCCTTATGAGAACAGAATAGTGGTAAAGCAGAGAATAGAAGTTCCTCTGGATAGCAAGGTTCTATTGGAGCGATCGTGAACAATTTATTGGATAATGCGGTTAGACATACACCTCACCAAGGGTAGATTTTTGTAGAATGCTATACACAAAGATATTATCCAAATAATACTTTAGTTAAATTAATGTATTTGACTAAATCTAAATTTCTTCTTCGAATAAGATATATTATTCTAAATCGAAAAGAAGGTGGTATAATGTCAAATCAACGAGGTCATAAAGATAGTAATGATGGGTCTAATTCCAAGGAAATACAAAGCGGTATGGAAAGTAAAAATGAAAAAGTAAGGATTATTGTAAAAAAAGATGGAGAAGAAATTAGGACTGATGCTCCTGTATCGGATAAGTTAAAGGTTGTAATTGTTATAAATAATCAGTTCACTAGTGCACCTAATACCACGCAAATTGCAAGTGGGGCAGGAAGAAATAGTGCAGCTGGTAGTAATGCTGCAATAGATTCCTCGAATACCGATCAACAGCAAAGTGTGGGAGCACAAGGGGTAGCTAGAAATAGCGGTATGAAGGGGGAGCAGACTGAACCTCACGAACAGCATGAAGACTGGGATGGTGACGAAGAAATTGTTATCATCATCAATAATCAGATAAATCAGGGTCAAAAACAGTCGTCAGCTACTCAGATAGCAAGCGGAAGCGGTTTAGATAGTACGGGAGGAACTAATTCAGCCATAGGAAGTTCTAATACGAAGCAGCAGCATGCGGTTGGTGGAGGCGGTCGTGCAATAAATAAGGGTGAGAATGGTGATCAAGAGGAAAAGTAACAATTCATTGTAAAAGTTAAAAAGGATTAAAATATAATTATCTACGTAAACTAAAAGAGAATTGATCCCATAGCTTATAGATAGTTAAGAATCAGTTTTTTATTTAATCAGAAGGATAATATCTGGGCCATATCATATTTCTAGTTTTTTAGACTCGGCAGTAAAGTTAACCATTGAAAGAATGGGTAGCAAATATTTATTCGCCTTTTTCATAGAATGAATATTCTATAGTTTTTACCTATAGGAAACGTAAATGCTGTTCTGTTCTATCTCTCTTTTTAGATGATAGTAAAGCAGCGACTAATAGCGAATAGCTGACATGCGTAGGGCCAGAATAATGTATGAGTACATTTGATCGAAAACCTCATTTAGTTACGTTACGGTGAACCGTATCATAAGTAAGTGCGGTTTAAAGCAACGTGGAATTTATATGGATGTTGCTTCCTTTTTAGGAGGGCAAAATAATGAGTATGATTTTATGTTTAGGTTTAAATTTCGAAGCAGCAATTAGTGATGACTTTGAAGAGTCATTAGTCATTCTCGATTCAGCTAGAGAAGAAGGGTTGACTATTCAACAAAATATTTTCACTACACCGTTTGTTTATGAAATCGACTTTCATCCTAAATATCATTCTATATGGGATATGACCCAATACAATGAACAGTATTCACCACATAATTTTCAAAAAGCAAAAATAACTTTTAAGGTGCTATGTGATTTTCTTAAACAATTAATCCCAAAAGGTGATTTTTGTGAACTTTATTTTTGTTGGATAGGTGAGGAAAGCGATCCAATTGAACAAAAGGTCAAAATTGATTTAAATCAATTCGATGAGGAATCATTATATATTGATGAAAAATATTATATTAAATTTACTAATGAATAGAATGTTTTGGGATAAAAATTTACCGCACTTAGCTCTATTACGGTGAACCATATCATAAGTAAGTGCGGTTTTTCTTTTGAAAAAATATTAATAGTTCAAAGCTCAGCAATGTATTTAGTGCAATGCTAAAATATAGGGCGGTATAACAGTGTTTTTTTCAGAAAAGCATTTATCCCGCATTAACGGTCAGTAATTTATCTGTTCCGAAAGCGAAGCGTCAGGTACAAGACGCCCACCTCAAGTGGAAAGGAGAGAATTAGTACACTAGGTGGGCGAACAACTAACCGTAAAAGCCCGATTGGTTCGGGGCAACAGATGTTTTATGTGCGAAAGCGAAGCGGCAGCGACAGGATGTTGGTCACACAAGCTTTTTCACAGGATGTGAAGGTTTTAGCTTGTGTTCCTCTATTTATTGTGGGGGATGAAGAAAACCCCCACTGATTGAAGTTTCACTTTATCGGAAGACTTTATTTAAAATTTTCATTTGACGTTTTCCACCATGTTTTATATTATATAGAAGAAAAGAATGCCCGGACTAGAACGGGAGAGGTTCATAGCTGATACCCTCTATAAAAAACTATGGAAACATGACAATATGCCATGTCCATATCGGACGTGGCTTTTTATGTTTTTACGTATGTTTTAATAGAATGATTGGTGATGCCTCTCTTGAAAAGTGTTGGGAAACATTTTACAAGGAGGTTTTTTTATGTCTGGAAGAAGCCATGAAGAAGGATTAAAGGATTTAACATTATTAGGTAATCAAGGTACTCAATATTCATATGAATATGCACCCGAAGTACTGGAGGCAGTAGATAATCTTCATTCAAATCGAGATTATTTCGTCAAGTTTAATTGTCCAGAGTTCACTAGTTTATGTCCACTTACAAATCAGCCTGATTTTGCGACAATGTACATCTCATATATCCCGGATAAAAAAATTGTTGAGAGTAAATCACTAAAATTATATTTATTTAGTTTTAGAAATCATGGCGATTTCCACGAAGATTGCGTCAATATCATTATGAACGATTTAATTAAATTACTTGATCCAAGATATATCGAGGTTTGGGGGAAATTTACGCCACGTGGAGGGATCTCGATTGATCCATGGTGTAACTATGGGAAACCAGAAACTAAATACGAAGAAATAGCGAATTATCGTTTAATGAATCACGATCTTAATCCAGAAAAAATCGATAATCGATAATTTGAAAATCTTATCAATGAAGGAAGAGGTTTTAGCTACCCTCTTAAAAAAAACTAAGAAGAAAACAGCATTTTTCTTAGGGTGCTGTTTTTTTCGTTATAAGGGAGTTTTTACAGATGAAACAGGAAAAAGCAATTGTTGTGTTTAGTGGAGGTCAGGACAGTACCACTTGTTTGTTCTGGGCACAAGAACGTTTTGAAGAGGTTGAGGCAGTGACTTTTGATTATGGTCAAAGGCATCTTCTTGAAATTGAATGTGCAAAGGAGATAGCAGCGGAACTTGGTGTCACGCATCACATTCTTGATATGTCGCTCCTGAATCAGCTTGCTCCGAATGCATTGACACGACAAGACATCGAAGTAAAAGACGGAGAAGGTGGCGGGCTTCCATCGACTTTTGTGCCTGGCCGGAATTTGCTGTTTCTTTCATTTGCGGGAGTTTTGGCGAGCCAAGTTGGAGCCAAGCATATCGTAACTGGTGTTTGTGAAACGGATTTTAGCGGATATCCGGATTGCCGGGATATTTTTATAAAATCCTTGAATGTAACGTTAAATTTATCTATGGACGATTCCTTTGTGATTGATACACCGTTAATGTGGCTGAATAAGGCACAGACATGGGAGCTTGCTGATCAGCTTGGGGCGCTTGAGTTCGTTCGGCAAAGAACGTTAACTTGTTATAACGGTGTCATAGCAGATGGTTGTGGTGAATGCCCCGCGTGTAAACTGCGAAAAAAAGGGCTTGATGAGTATTTAAGCTTCAGAAAGGAGTCTTAAGGCATGTTTCATTTTAAAATTGTCGAGAAGCTCCAAAAAATAGATGAAGATATTCAAAGGAATCAATTGAACTATCATGCAAAACGTGTTCTCGTGAGCAAGGAATTTACCTTTGATGCAGCCCATCATTTACATGATTATGAGGGGAAATGCAAAAATTTGCATGGCCATACGTATCGTGCTGTATTAGGGTTGAGTGGATACACAAATGAACGCGGTTTGATGATTGACTTTGGTGATATAAAAGAAATTTGGAAACAAAAAATAGAAATTTTTTTGGATCATCGTTATTTAAATGAAACGCTTCCACTGATGAATACAACGGCAGAGAACATTGTAGTCTGGATTTATGAAAAGTTAGCGGAAGCCTTGCTTGATGAACAACGATATAACGGGGCGCGTGTAGAGTTTATCAGACTGTATGAGACTCCGACAAGCTATGCTGAAGCGCGACGGGAGTGGATGGAAGTTGAGTAAGGTACCCGTTATCGAGATTTTTGGACCGACCATTCAAGGCGAGGGTATGGTAGTTGGACAGAAGACGATGTTTGTGCGGACTGCTGGCTGTGACTATTCCTGTTCCTGGTGCGATTCATCGTTTACATGGGATGGCAGCGGAAAGCATCTGATTGTCCAAATGACAGCAGATGAGATTTGGTCTGAGTTGGAACGACTCGGAGGCAGTGGTTTTTCATTTGTCACAATTTCGGGCGGCAATCCTGCACTCCTTCGAAATTTGGAAGCGCTCATTGCTATTTTAAAAGAAAACGACATAAAGGTCGGAGTAGAGACACAGGGAAGCAGATGGCAACAATGGCTATATGATATCGATGAACTGACGATTTCACCCAAGCCTCCTAGTTCCAGAATGATCACAGACTATACATTACTATCTGATATCCTCGGAAAACTTCAAAATCGAAACCGTAATCAGCATATATCCCTCAAAATAGTCGTTTTTAATGAAGAGGATTATGATTATGCGAAGCAAATTCACCTTCGATATCCGACGATTCCTTTTTATCTTCAAGTCGGTAATGATGATATTACGACGACTGATAATTCGCTGCTGATTAGCCATTTATTGGAGAAGTACCAAGCGCTAATTGACAGGGTGATTGAAGATGAGGAATTAAGGGATGTCAAAGTACTGCCACAGTTGCATGCCCTTGTTTGGGGAAATAAAAGAGGTGTATAGTGGGCAGCTTCAAAACGGACTCTAAATTTACTTGAGGAGTAACATCATGAGAATATTATTTTATTTATTATCTATTGTCATTGCTAATGTGGTGACGGCAGCATTTGCGCCATTACAGTTTGGCATGTTTATTGTTCCGATGGGGACTCTGTTGATTGGGGCGACCTTTATTTTCCGGGATCTTGTGCAAAATAAATATGGTAGAGCAAAGACGTATTTGTTTATTATTACTGCGCTAATCTTATCCGCAGTGGTTTCATTCATACTCGGGGATACACTATTGATTGTGGTGGCATCGGCACTTTCATTTGTTGTCGCTGAAACCGCCGATACAGAAATCTATACCCGATTAAAACTACCAATGGCTTGGCGTGTGTTCTACAGCGGAATTGTTGGAGGATTTCTGGATTCCGTTATTTTCGTAGTAATTGGCTTGAGTCCGCTTGGAGCCAATATGCTGCCTTGGGAAGCAATACCAGCCGCCATTTTGGGACAAATTATTGTGAAGACGATTATTCAAATGTTAGGTGCACTAATTTTAAATCAAGTTCGTGTAATTCAGGAAAAACGTCTTATTTTAGAATGATTTTTTGGCTCTTTTTCAAAATATGTACTTGACCGGATATTCCACTACGAGCGCTAGCTTTTTTGCGGGCGTGAGCTAAAGTATAGGCTATTTTTGCCTATACTTTTTTGATGCGCCCAACATGAATGGAATCTACAGAGCAAATCTCTGATCGCCATTGTTTTTCCGACATTCATGTTTTTTATTCTTCACTAAAAGTTGGTGATGAACCATACTTTCACATAAAATAAAAAATCCTATCATTTTTATCTACCTTCTTATCTGAATTTGTGTTAACTTATTATTTATCTAGGTTAACTTAAATTCGAAAGAATAGGAGGAAACAATATAAAGTTGTAACAGGTTAATTATGTGTAAGGTATTGATAAATATAATGGAGGAATATATTATGCGAAAGTTTTCTGCATATGATCTTGCTCAGATTTCACTACTTGCTTGTCTTATTATCATTGCAGGAATGTTTAAAATCCCAACAGGTATTCCTGGTTCAGAATTTCAATTATCAGCTCCGATTGCAGTTGCGATTGCAGCGACATTCGGGTTTAAACGATATTTTCTTGCGGGGATCATTGCCAGCTTGAGTTTATTTTTACTAGGGATACACTCAATCTTAAATGTTGAAATCTCATTAATTTTTCGATTGACTGTTGGCCTAATCATTGTTTTATTTGGGACTTCAATTCCTGTACTTGTTGTGGCAGGTCCAATTGGAACAACGATTGCTAGATTTGGTTTGGCTTTTACGTTAGGGACGCATTTTTTACCGTTATTAGTTTTGGCGATTCCAGGCATGGTGATTACGGCTATTTGTGTTTATCCCATAACGAAAATATTACATACAATTAATAGGAAAGTAGCAGGTAATAATCATGTTAGAAACGTGTTATAGTATTCGAATGCGTGCGGCTGAAAGAAGTCCTGAACTAGGGGAAAAGCATGTATCTGGTGGCGAACGGATAGGAAGTAAATCTCAGATAGAGCCAATTGTTACACAGTTATTGAATAAAGCAAGCAATCATACACGAGGAGATGCTGACTTTATTCAAATTACTGTTGAGAAAATATCAAATGATCAGATACGGTATATGCTACCGTTAGAAATTACGACAGTTGAAACTACTTCAATTAGAAAAGCACATGGTGAAGCGAGAAGGATACTAGCATCTGTAGGTGTTTCGGAACATGCGCTTGATGTTGCTTTTCAGCTACTTAGCGGTAATCAAAATCTCCGAGGGGCCATCATCCTCAATAGTAAAACTGGCATACGGCTTGACGAGCGGGGGCTTAAAGGTGTTCGTGTATCACGAATCGATTGGCAAGATGTTAGTGTAAACCTTAATGAGCGTGTCCGTGAAGCGCTAGCGCTGGCGTCGAAAGTAGCAAATTCTCCGTTCACGATTGCAGAATTATGTTGGTCCGATGATCCAGATTATGTGACTGGATATGTCAGTAATCATGATTTAGGTTATGTCAGAATTTCTCCGTTAAAAAAGGAAGGCTGTGAGAGCGGAGGACGTATTTTTTTTGTATCAGATGAAGTCGAACTAGAGACATATATAAACTATTTAGAAATAGTACCAGTTCTCATTAGGAGGGATTAAAAAATGGATCATTGGTTTCAACAGGAACTACAGTTAATAGAAGAAAAAGGATTGAAAAGGAAGTTACGGTCGTTTTCAACTGGCAATGAGAGCGAGGTAATGATGAATGGTAAGAAATTCTTGCTTTTTTCATCTAATAACTATTTAGGTCTTGCAACAGATAGTCGTGTGAAAAAAAAAGCATCTGGGGGCATAAAAAAATATGGGACCGGGACCGGTGGTTCGAGATTAACAACCGGAAATTTTGTCATTCATGAACAGCTTGAAAGCGAAATTGCGGTATTGAAAGAAACAGAGGCTGCGATTGTTTTTAGCAGTGGTTTTTTAGCGAATATTGGTGTGATTTCGAGTGTGATGAAGGAAGGAGATATTATATTTTCTGATGCATGGAATCATGCAAGTATCATAGATGGTTGTCGTCTTAGTAAAGCAAACACAATTGTTTATGAACATGCGGATATGGAGGATTTAGAGCGTAAATTGAAGCAATCACATGGGAATGGAAAGAAGTTAATCGTGACGGACGGCGTTTTTAGTATGGATGGTGATATCGCTCCGCTTCCAGAAATTGTTGCACTAGCTAAGGAATATAATGCTAACATAATGGTTGATGATGCACATGCGACAGGTGTATTAGGAAATGAAGGTCGTGGTACTGCTGATTATTTTGGTTTGAAAGATGAGATTGACTTTATAGTAGGCACGTTAAGTAAAGCAATTGGTGCAGAGGGTGGCTTTGTGGCGACGTCGTCACTTGCAAAGCAATATTTACTTAATACAGCCAGATCATTTATTTTCCAAACAGGTTTATCTCCAAGTGCGATTGAAGCAGCACGAGAAGGGATTTTGATTATTCAGAATGAGCCTGAACGTAGAATTCAATTGTTGAATAATGCGCAGTATTTACGTTTAAAATTGGGGGAATATGGTTTTGTAATTGGGCAAGGTGACACACCCATTATATCTCTCCTTGTTGGTAATTCTCATAAAGCTATGCAATTTTCTGAGAAACTTATGGATGAAGGTATCTTTATTCCAGCAATTCGCCCTCCAACTGTGCCGAAAGGGTCAAGCCGTTTGCGGATTACAGTGATGGCTACACATACAATGGAGCAGCTCGATATGGTCATAAATAAAATTAAGAAAATAGGAAAAGAAATATGTCTTGTGTAAAGTGTGTTAAAAGCAAGTTTTTCTGTAGTATGTTTAGTCAGCTTTTAAAGCGGAAAATTAACTTATTTAACAAGGAGAATGTCATATAAATCAACATAACTTAGTCTGAAAAAGTAAGGATTGCTCCGCTTGTAAGGAGAGTAACTGTTTAGCAATAGAAGAAAGGCGAATCATTTACAAGAATCGATATGAAAAATTGTAGACCCTGAAGGAAATACCGTTGCTCCTAATGATGTAGTATAGGACCGAACAAGATGAAGGATACTACAAAAAAGGGGAAAGTTAGTTAAAAACAGGGCTGATTCTACACGTTTTGTAGATCAAGCCCTGTTTTTACTATACCTTATTTATCAACACTTTCTTGGAGGAGGGGGGATGTTAATTATTTTATTGTGGATATTTTTCTAAATCTCCACTCGCACGATTAACCATCGCTGCCATTTGCGCTCTTTTAACAAAATCGTTAGGATAAAATCCGCCGTCTTCTTTACCTTTAATAATTCCATGACTACTTAGTTTTAAAATATCTGAGTACGCCCAATGTCCTTTTTGTACATCATAAAAAGGGTATTCATTCGTATTATCTAATGGGTAATCTAGTATTCTCGATAATATTGCTGATAATTGAGCTCTTGTAATTCGAGAATTTGGTTCAAATACGTTTGGTTTCGTTCCATTAACAATATTATACTGATGTGCTAGTTCAATAGCCTGTTTTGCCCAATGGTCAGTAGGAACATCTGTAAAATAATTGGCGACCGTTTCGTTTTTGTCATGTAAACCTATCGCGTTTGTAAGGATAGTAACAGCTTGTGCCCTTGTTAGATCACCATTAGGGTCAAAAGTGTATTCATTTTTTCCACTTATCCATCCCTTTCTATAAAGAAACATAATATCATTTTCAGCCCAATGATTTTCTGAATCTATAAAATTATGCTCTCCATTCGCCCAAGACGAATAAAATTTCCATATTCCGTTATCTGCTTGCGTTAAATCCCAACTACCAGTTCCTCTTAAATTGTATTTCTCTACTAATCTTAATTTATATTTTAAAGATAAATCATTTTCATACCAAATTGTGTAATTGCCCGTTGTAAGTTTTTTACCACCAATATAAGTTGGTGAATCGCTTTCTCTAACTGTGAATTTAGCATAAGCTGATTTTGAGGTATTATCAAAATAGAGTTTTCCTTTATGATGATTAACTATGCTTTTTACAGATTTATTAGCTACACCATATCCACCTAATTCCACGTCATCGTTCCAAATTCGACCGTAAAATGGTAAGCCTAAAACTACTTTCTTTGAATCAACACCTTGATTTAATAAAGATTTAATAGAATTTTCAACAAATGATAAACTAGCGACAGGACCTACTGGACCACCATTCCAACTTTCATCATAGGCCATTAACATTAGGTAATCACTATATTCACTTAGTTTTAAATAATCATAAGAACCATGCCATCCTACCGTCCATCCATTTGGATTTGCAGCAACTGCTATAGATATTGTTTTATCATTAGGCATTTTTTCATTTAATAATCGTATGAAATCTGTAAATACTTCTTTATCGGTATAGTTTAAATTCTCAATATCAATATCTATTCCATCTAAGTTATTTTTTACTACAGAATCTACTAATTGAGTAGATAAAACTTCTCTATTTTTCATAGCAGTTTGCCCTAATTTTCGATCGAAATGATTGGAAATAAACGGAACGACTTTTAATCCTCTAGCGTGTAATCCTTGTATTAAACTTTTATCAATTGAAGATTTTAAACTACCGTCAGCGTTTAATTCATAGAATAGAGGCGTAGCCGTATTTAACGCACCTAAAGTCATATCTATATTGTTTAAATAGGAGCTAGAAGTTCCACCATATAAATAAGTCATATGTATGTCATTTACTGAGGCATCAGCACTAAATGGAGAGGTAAATAATGACGTTAACAGAGCGGGGATTAGAAAATATTTTTTTAATTTATTACTCATACCTTGCTTCCTTCCTAATAAAATAGATTTTAGCTACTTAATTATCTATTATTTGGATCAACTATATCAATTATAAAAATATGGTTTAATTGAGTTATTTAGGTTCATCACCAAAACTCGTGGCTTATTTTCCAAAATTCAATAATTTTACATTTGACTATAGAAGGAAAGTGAAAACTCACGTATCGTAATAGTTGACTAGACAAACCGCGAATGAATTGTTGGTATTTTAATTCTAGACCAAACCCAAACATTATAGTTAAAAGCCCTAGAAGATTTCCATTTATGCAAATAAAACGAGCATTCGTAAAAAATCATCGAATGACCACCAACCTGAATAATTACTCGTTGTTATATAAGGTAAGTCCCCAAGATATGCAAAAATCCAAATATTTGTGCCAAGAGCAACAGAGAAAAAGCATTTTTACAGCAGTCAAATGTTCTTTCTGACACGTGTCATATACTCGTTACTTTTTAAAGTAAGGAACTGTTGATGAACGGATAATCACCCTAAAATAAATTAACGAAACATCAACGGTAAGATTGACAAAGCTTATAAGAAAAGAGCGGGGTATTTTAAAATCTTACTTTAAACAATTTTAAGCCTCTTTAATGCTTCAGGTGGATGGCACAGATTTTGACTGGAGTCTACATGACCGTTTTTACTCCAAATGCTATCAACATTACACCGGTAGATTTTTGGAAGATTAGTTGGAATTTAGGCTTTTTCAACCACTTTTTCATATGATGGATTAGATAAACCAAGACCATAAACCATCCTACCGCTATTAAAGTAAGGATTAGTCCTAATCCAATCAATTGTTGATTTGTATTCCCATTAAGATCAATGAATTGTGGCATAAAGGTTATGTAGACCAAAACCGTCTTAGGGTTAAGAAAATTACTAATGGCACCTTGTAAATAGGACTCTTTATAATGGTAGTGAAATGACTGGTCAACAGCACACTGATTTTCTCCCTGAACAGCTTCTAGTGAAAGTGTACTTTTCGTAAAAAATGCTCGTACACCTAAGTAAAATAAATATGTAGCTCCCAAATACTTAATGACATGGAAAAGAAATAGTGACTGAACAATGGCAACTGATAAACCGAAAACGGCAATAACAGTCCAAAACATAAGACCTGTTGCCATCCCGAGTATCGTAAAACGTCCGGCTTTTGCTCCGTGGCTAAGTGTATTTTTCATAATAAGTACCGTGTCTGTACCGGGCAACATAGACATCATAAGGGCCATTAAGATATATGCTAGTAAGTTATCCATCTTACTCCTCCTCGTTCATTTAAAGATCTTGTACCCTGATTACTTCACAAAGGGAAGCTTCCAGTTAACCAGTCTACTTCTTGTCCCCAGAGTGGTTCACTGTTACCAACTAACTCAAAGAGTAAATCTTCCAAGTGTTACGCTTAGAACAGCTGCTGTGTTGGCAATCAACGATAAATATTCCTCAATAACAAGCACACATTTTGTCCTGAAATTACTTATCGTGTTTCTCCTCCATTTTCAAAAATCCTCATATATTGTTTCGGTGTTAACCCAACCTGTCTTTTAAAGAATTTAGTCAAGTGACTTTGATCACTAAATCCTGTTAAAAAAGTTACTTCAATGGGTTTAATACCTTGTTCCAAAAGCTTTTTCGCATGATTCACTCGAGTTGTTTCCAAGTAGCTGTTAGGGGAGATGCCCATTTTTTTTGTGAATGTTCTTAGTAAGTGATATTTACTCCATCCAACCAAGGTGCTTAGATCATTAAGCGTAATCGTTTTTGTATAATTTTCCTCAAGATAAATACACACGGTTTTAATCTCGTGAGAGGTTTCAGAAGCTGCTGGAAGGATTGTCAAGTCAGAATATGTCTGAATGAGCTCTTCCAATAAGTACAAAAACAGTTCTTCTTTCTTCAGTTCATTCTCATCCTGCGAAATTTTTAGATGAAGTTCTCTTAAATTGGCGACAAGCTCGCTATGGTATAAAACATTTTGGTTGAAACATGGTAGGCATTCGTTACCATTGATTCCAAAAACCATTTTTTTCATGGTTTCCAGTGTCACATTGATGCACCGGTAATCCAGTGTTTTCCCATCTATCTGCTCGCAACTGTGAGTATCGTATGGGTTAAACAACAATAAGTCCCCTGGGTTAATAATGTATTCTTCACCTTTACATACCAAATAACGTTGACCTTCTTCAATAAATCCAATCACATAATATTCATGAAAGTGCGCAGGAAACTTCTGCATGATTCCTTTAAATCGATAAGCTTCGATGTTTAAATCAGAATCAAGATAAACCGTACGGATTTCATTTAACATCAAGGTACCTCCTTTACTGTAATGACTATTCTAAAAATATCATTTATTGAAATGATTTTCTTGTACGATATTGCGCCTAACTTGCATAACAATTACTATTTATTAAATAATTGCTAGAAATAAAAACACCTATTTAGCTGAAAATACAGTAATCAACTACTCAAGGGAAGGCTGGATGTTACGACTGACCAAGGTACAACGAAAAATGCAACAACAATAAAACGATCCCACTGAGTTATTCAATGGGATCATTTTTATTATCGTTCATGAGTGATTATGACGGATTCGTAATAAATGGGTATTTTTCAAATTAATTACAAGAATACGCTAAAATAGCGGAAGATGGGAATGAAGCGAATGTGAAATTCGGCCATATAATGCCAGTAGTATTACCAGTAACGCTTGCAGAAATGACAAACATTAAAAATAGCTGTCCATTCCTTAAAAGAACAATTGTCCATCTACCATCACAACCAACTGCAAATGTTGTTGGACCTTGTGCTTGTAACATACTTTGCGCCTGTGAAGGATTTTGACTTAAAAATTGAAATCTATTAATCATGTTTTGAGACGGGGCTGGTGGGTTTCTTTGCCCCCCTTGACCAGGTCTAGGTGTTCCGCCCGGCATCCCACCCGGAAATCCACCTGGGAATCCGCCCGGCACCCCACCTGGGAATCCACCCGGGAATCCGCCTGGCATTCCGCCTGGGAATCCGCCTGGCATTCCGCCTGGGAATCCACCCGGCATCCCACCCGGAAATCCACCTGGGAATCCGCCCGGCACCCCACCTGGGAATCCACCCGGGAATCCGCCTGGCATTCCGCCTGGGAATCCACCCGGCATTCCGCCTGGGAATCCACCCGGCATCCCTCCTGGCATTCCGCCCGGCATTCCACCTGGGAATCTGCCTGGCATCCCTCCTGGTAACCCACCTGGCATTCCACCCGGCATCCCGCCTGGCATCCCTCCTGGGAACCCGCCTGGCATTCCGCCTGGCATTCCGCCTGGCATTCCGCCTGGCAATCTGCCCGGCATTCCGCCTGGCATCCCTCCTGGGAATCCACCTGGCATGCCACCGGGAAATCCTCCTGGGAAATTAACCATTTTATCGCTCCTTCTTTTGAGATATAAACTAGGTTATGATAACACCTCTAAATAGGAATGGTTAAATAACCCGATTATTAAAAGTAAGAAATTTTATTCGGATTATTATAGTCAGGAAAATGGAAATGCGTAAAAGAAGCTTTGGTTATTTTGATGTTTTTGAGGAACGTTTGAAGATGTTCTAGGAAACTTATAAGAAATGGATGAAGATGAGTGGACAAAGAACCTAGTAGGGAATTCTACTTAGTTCGTTTTAGGGCTGAAAATTTTATACAGTCTGTTTAAGTAATGAATAAGCTGTCGTTTTAATGTTTCGACATTTCATTTGCTAGTGTCCATACGTTTTCAATAGAAAAAATATGAAAGCATTTTGATGTTCTTTAACCATCAAGCTATTAGTGATACGATAAAAAGAATAGAAAATTGCAAGGTGGGGGAAATTTCATGTTCCTAGAAAAACTGAAGAATGACTTAAACCAAAATCAAGCCCTTTTTATAGGAGAGGAAACAGCTTATCGTTCAGCGATATTGATTCCATTAGTTCAAGTAGATGAAGAATGGCATATTCTTTTTGAAGTTCGTTCATTGACAATGAGAAAACAGCCAGGTGATATAAGTTTTCCTGGTGGTCGAATCGACGCATCAGATCCATCACCATTGGCAGCAGCTGTACGAGAAACAACTGAAGAATTAGGAATTGACCCTAAAACGATTCATATTGTCGGGCAATTAAGTCCTTATATTGCTTCTTCTTCATTTGTCATCTACCCATTTGTTGCAACCATTGACTACAATCAAATTCGTCATGCTTACAACAAAGAAGAAGTGGAAGAGGTATTTACGGTACCACTTCAATGGTTATTCAATTATGAGCCTTATATGCATTTAGTATCTGTGGAACCAGTGCCTTCCCTCGACTTTCCTTTTGATAAAATTATGAATGGTTCACAATATCAATGGAGAACTCGTGCAATGGAGGAATGGTTTTTTGATTTTGATAAGTATACAATTTGGGGCTTAACAGCTAGGATATTAAAACATTTTTTGGAAATCATAAAATAAGTAAAGGAAGAGACTTTTTTTGATTTAGAAAGGAATATGTTATTCTATCAATAGATACATTAATTTTGATATATAAACATAATTTGGAGGGTTTACCTTGGAAAAAGAAATTAACTTTTTAGTAGATATGTATAGAGATTCGTATTTCCCGGATTTTTTAGTAGATAAGGTGAAAGCAACAATTGAAGTGGTTGCGAAATATCTTGAAAATGAGGCATATACAAAAGAAACAGTACAACAAAAATTAGATGAGATGACCGATAAACTTAATGAGCTTGCAGAAGAATTTGAAGAAAATGGCAGTGAAATTGAAACCGTTGCAAGAGAATCCATTGCAGATACGGTATTCTTAGTTTTAAAAGCTTATAAAATTGATATTGATATAGAAGAAGCTATTAGAAATAGAGATTGGTAGAAATAATGTTATTAAAAACATCGCTAAAGTAGAAAGTTTACACTTTAGCGATTGTTTTATATTCATTGAAAGGGAAGGTTACCTTCATGGAGAAATTTGTAGATTTACCATTCTTTACTTATGATTTTTATAGCTTTACGTCAAGAGGAAATTCCGTATTCGTGCAATGTCCCAAATGTACAAAAAGTGCCCAAATTAAAAAAATAGACAACACTTATATTGTACAATGCGAAAATTGTACTTTCCGTAAAACAAAAGAAGAGCAATATTTAGTAAAAGCTTTTGCACAAGGGGAATGTAAATCCTGTAGACGACATGTAAATATTCAACTGGAAGATAAAGATCGTCATTATAGGAAGCTAAATAAGGAATGCCCTTATTGTAATGCCCTTGTAAAATGTCATATCAAAATTAATCCAACAAAAGTCTACTCTAACGAAGTGTCGAATGCAAAAGGGACGGATCCTATATTTCTACTAGACTTTTATCTATTAACAAATTTAGGGCCTAATCAACCTATATGGGCGTTAAACAAAAGTCATTTGAAGTATTTAATTGCTTATGTGTCGGATAAATTAAGAACGAAGAGTTTTACAGGTAAAACAGCTTCGCATTCGCTACCTGCTTATATTAAATTAGCAAAAAATCGAGATGATGTATTACGTAAATTAAAACAATTAGAAATGAAATGAATGGGCAGGGATAAATAACACCGATGAGGAGAGAGTAGCCTGTGTAATATATCAGCAGAAAAATTGGAATTAACATTACCTAAATTTAAGTATATAGCGCATCCCATCAAATCAGGTATTTTCAAAACAGACAAAAAAGTGACATGTGATTGTTATGAAGAAGAAATAGAAATATATCTTGAAAGTGGACTATATGCAATAGAATCAGTCGAGTATCTTTGTCCAACTTGTATTTGGAGCGGGACAGCGGCTGAGAAGTATAATGGAACATTTCAATCGGATTTATATAATGATAAACGGGTAGTAAATGAGTCGTTTGTAGATGAAATCTTACATCCAACACCAAGTTATCTAAGTTGGCAAGGTAATAACTGGCTTGCCCATTGTACGGATTACTGTGCTTTTATCCCGCATTAACGGTCAGTAATTTATCTGTTCCGAAAGCGAAGCGTCAGGTACAAGACGCCCACCTCAAGTGGAGAAGAGACCGAGTCAACTAGGTGGGCGATCAACTCCCGTAAAAGCCCGATTGGTTCGGGGCAGCAGGATGTTGGTTACACAAGCTTTTTCACAGGATGTGAAGGTTTTAGCTTGTGTTCCTCTAATTATTGTGGGGGATGAAGAAAACCCCCACTGATTGAAGTTTCACTTTATTGGCTATGTAGGGTGGTCGGAAATAGTAGAAAAAGGGATTGAAGATGAAATAGAAAATTTTACAGAAATGGCTATAGAAGATTTACAGCTGTACTTAATTAATGATGGCCAATTACAAGGGTATCTATTCCAATGTTTAGAATGCGGGAAATACTGCTTATATGCAGATTGTGCATGAGTGATCTGAAAGATGAGTCCTAGGGAGGGTTTGAGAAAATGAATTACTTAACATCTGCCAATTTTACAACGCATTTAGAAATCTTTCAACAAGCGATAACTGAATTTCAAACGAGGAGTTGTAAATTGATTGAAGACTATCCTCTCTCTATTGAGTTATCAACGGGAGAAAGTCTATTGCTAACGAGTACTTTAGAATTTTATTTAAATAATCAGCTAACTACAACATTTAGTTATGCCGCAGTTAAAGCTTTTTGCGAACAATTGCGTCAGTTGGTAGGGTTCAATAATATTAGTTACACATTGAACGTTTGGATTGAAAAAAATATTCAGGGACAATATTTCTCTAGGGAAACAACAAACTATGATTCAACATATACATTAAAAGAAGGAATTGAGTTAGAAGAGATCAATCTAGAATTACTGAATTTTGTGTGCTATGTAGCCATATGTTATATGAAATATGGTGCAAGTTATGAATCGCTTTCAGCGGACCGCCTTTTTAAATTGGTAGAGGCATCAGGGTCAAATGAAGTAGCTAAACTTCGAGAAAATGGTTCGGGGGAACTTTCTATAAGTGAAAGTTCTTATAGTGATAACGATGTTGACTGTAAAGCTAATGATGTCTTTGCCATTATTGATATCAAAATTAAGAACGAAAAACTGGTCGCATATGAAAAATCCTTGGATTTTATTATTCAGTTACTTGGTTTGAATTTCCCTAAAAGTTATCAAATTAAGTTTTCTAGTTCTGCAAATGAATACTTGCCAATCGATAATTTACCTCATGTACCTGTTCATAATTTTTTTGCCAATGCTCTAAAGTATCCGAAACTGCATGCCAAAATTAAATTATACGCTGAAAAATCCATGAAAACTTATGAGTGGTATAAGGATTTAGAGGATGAGGATTGTGCTATGCCGTCCACATTTGCAGTCTTAGGTTTAGGGTTAGTTTCCTCAGAATACTGGCCCTTAGTAAAAAGATATATGGAAACCTGTGATGGAGACCACTCGTTAATCCAAACAGCTTTCACCCCTGTGTTTATCAAAAAATTTGGTTTCACATCTGAAACGCTGCCTATTTTCATTAGTTGTGTACTCGCTGTTCAAGAACATGAACCTCATGCTATTTTTGGGGAGAAAATTAATGATAAAGTCAGTTTAGAACTATTATTATCCTGTAAAAGAAACATTGTGGAGTATCTTAGTCAAAGTCAGAAAGAGAACTGGAAAGATGAACTTGATGAAATGATTGAATATGTCTGGGAAAGTGTTTGTTACGCTATTTGGGGAGTTTGCTCGAATAAACCAGCTGCTGTAGTGATTGACAGAGCTTCAGAAGAATTAAAACCTCTGTATCAAGAAATTTTGTTATAGATTTTATCATTCCATGAAGTAAGAATGTAATTCATCATAGAGATGAAGAAATCTCCTGATTAAACAAATTATTTAGTACATGAATAAACCCTATAATCTAATACATCTTCATACTTTAAGTTCATATCATAATGCTTTTCCATTAGCTCGTAAAGTTCAGGTTCAATCTCCTTGGAGTAATGATATTCAGGTACTGAAGAGATTGATTTGTTTTTTTGTATACGAATATTTTTAAAACCAGCATGTTTAAATAAAGTGATCCAATCCTTTTTCATAGAGAAGGAATCAAATCCGTAAAATTGTTTGATTTCCTGTTCAATCTTTGCCTCGAGCGGTCGCTTAATGGTAAATTCAATGGCAATGAACCGACCACCATCCTTTAATAAACGAAAGATTTCTTTAAGGGCTTTAGGTTTATTTACAAACGAAAGAACAGATTCAGAAATGATAAAATCAAATTTATGATCCGGTAACAGCGTTTGTTCGATTGAACCATGAATAATTTTTACTGGTAAGTTATTTTTTTTCATTCTCTTTTTGGCCTTAGCTACCATTATTGAATTGATATCGATGCCAGTTACATTTGTTCCATAGCTGGAAGCTAAATAGGCAGCTGTCTGGCCTGTACCACAGCCTACATCTAAAAGGTGAGAAGTATTGCTAATGTTCTCAGACCTGAATATTTCTTTTGTTAAATTAATACCACCAGGATGTGCACCCCCAACACCAAATTGGGACAAAAAATCTAGGTATTTGGATTTTGGCAATAGAACCACCTTCTTTATTCGTCTTATTTATATAATATGAAAATAAAAATAGTAAGGTTCCTGCAAGCTATAAAGTTTACTTGAAAGGAACTTCCACAAGGAGTAAGTGTAGGTTGAAGTATTGCTTGCAATAGAGCCATAATAGGCTATGAGAGGCAGCATGAAAAGGATCATAAATCACTAGATTTTAATATCTTTTTAGGCAATATAACTCTATGATTATTTATCAGCAATCTCTTCGAAAGTCTAATCCATAAAAAAACACGGACATATACTATTTTAAAGCTTTCAGATAGGGGGTGAATTGATGCCATTTTATCCGCCAAATCCTAGAAGGAGACCACTCCCGCCAAGAAATAGACAAGGTTTTGGCCCCACTTATCAAGGTAGGCAGGTGCAACCTTTCTTTTATCCTAATCAACAACCTCAAGCTTCTAGATTTGGAAGATTACCAGATAATTTAAATGCAATTATGGGCCATGCGGGAACAATAACAAACGGGGTGAATATGCTAAGGCAAATGGGGTCATTATTAAGTTTATTTAAATAGTTTATTTCGATGGAATACGAATATAAGATGCACATCAACGGATATATAGTTGATGTGCTTTTTTTGTAAATTAATATGACCATTTAGACTAAAAGCTCTTTTTATGTGTTTGTCAAGTTTTACAATAGTTTTCAGTCTTGATTCTAGCGGGATTAACAGGTTGTATAATGATTTTATTTAGTGGTTTAATTTTTAATTCACCAACAATTGGTGGGGAAATTTTTTTCTGGATGACTTCATTAAGTGGACTTTTAAGTATGACAGTTACAGTAAGAGTGTGGTTAAGAAATTACAAGCATTGATTGTTAAAACGAAGAGTTTGTGAAGAAATGTACTTAAAGAATTTAATTTGCCATATTAAATAAGAGCCTGTTTTGATCAATCTTTTCTCAAAACAGGCTCTTTCGATTTGTTCTCAAATCAAGGTTGATATCGTTGTCATCAAACTTGATTACAAAGCTACACTTGTACAAGTTGTTTTTCAATAATGGAGCGATTTTTTTCTTTGAATATTTCGTTATGTGAAGATACAACCGCATTACGGTAGGCTGTTGGTTCCAGATAGGTTTTCACCGAGTTAACCGCATTTGCGGCATCTTGGAAAGTTCCTAAAAGTAAATGAATTTTACCTTCGAAAGCTAAAATATCGCCAGCAGCAAAAATGCCAGGTTGAGCAGTTTCGCCAGTTGCTTTCCCTTCGAAATAATAATCATCTTTCTTTGGAATAGTAATGGACTCTTCAAATGCTAATGATGCTTCGCGGTTATAGCCATGACTAACGATAACCTCATCTATTTGACGTGTGTAACTTTGTGTTGTTTTTGAATTTTCACAAGTTACTAATTGAATGGCTGTTTTATCTGTATTAGCAGATAATTTTGTAATCGTCGTATTGCATTCGATTCGCACGCCAGCAGCGATCGCCTCTTGGATCGTTGCTTCATGTGCAGATAATGTTTCTTTACGGTATACAACAGTTACGTTTTTGGCGATAGGGCTAAGCTCAACCGCCCAGTCGAGTGCTGCATTACCACCACCAGAAATTATTATTTCCTTGTTTATAAAGCGCTGATAGGATTGTACCGTATAGTGTAAATTTGTCATTTCATATTTTTCTGCACCTTCTAGCGTAAGCTTTTGAGGGTTAATAATGCCACCACCAACGGCTAAAAGAATTGTTTTCGAGTAATGCTTGTCACCTTGAGCTGTATGTATGATAAAAGTATCTTCTTGACGCTCAATAAAGTCTACCTTTGTTCCAGTTAAAATAGTTGGGTCAAATGTTTTTGCTTGAGCAATTAATTGTTTGACAAATTGTTCGCCTAAAATTGGAGGATGACCACCAATATCCCAAATCAGTTTTTCTGGGTAAAGTAAGACTTTGCCACCAAGCTGATCCTGACTTTCAATAAGCTTCGTTTTTAATCCCCTTAAACCACTATAAAAGGCACTGTATAGACCAGCAGGCCCACCACCAATAATCGTTACATCGTATATATCTTGCATTTTTATCGCCTCACCTTAAAAAAATAATAAAAAAGTAATTGACAAATTCTTATCTGATAACTAGACTAACTTTAGTGATAATGATTATCATTATGAACTGTGATTATCATATCATGGAGAGAAGTAAAAGGAAAGAGAGGTTACGTTTTGCGTTTACAAATTGAATCGATACGTGTTGGTTATGACAACAAAACGATTGTGCATGATCTATCATTACAAATTCCAGACGGCAAAATAACGACAATTATTGGTTCAAATGGCTGTGGTAAATCCACGCTATTAAAGGCCATTACAAGAATATTAAAGCATGATCAGGGACAAGTAATTTTGGATGGCCAAAATATTTCAAAGATGAAAACAAAAGAATTGGCGAAAGAGTTGGCCATTTTGCCACAAAGTCCTGAAAGTGCGCATGGGTTAACGGTGGAAGAGCTTGTATCCTATGGACGATTTCCATATCAAAATGGCTTTGGCAATTTATCTCAAAAAGATAAAGACATGATTGACTGGGCCTTAAGAGTCACAAAAACGGAAGACTATCGTCAGCAAACGGTTGATGCACTATCTGGTGGGCAACGTCAGCGCGTGTGGGTCGCGATGGCATTAGCACAAGAAACGGATATTATTTTTTTAGATGAACCGACTACTTATTTGGATATGGCGCATCAACTAGAAGTATTAGAATTACTAAGCAAGCTAAATGAAGATGAAGGTCGCACAATTGTCATGGTGCTACATGATTTAAACCAGGCAGCACGTTTTTCAGATTATATTGTGGCGCTTTCAAGCGGAGAGCTTGTGAAATTTGGAACGGCAGAAGAAGTCATTGTGCCTGAAGTTTTACAGAAGGTGTTTAATATTGATGCAGTGATTGGTAAAGATCCACGAACAGACAAGCCAATGTGCATTACATATAACTTATTACAAACAATTTAAAGGGGATATACAAATGAAAAAGTGGCTTTTACCAATGTTTATGATGCTTGTATTAGTACTAGCAGCATGCGGCAATAAAGAAGATAGTGCTGAGAAATCAGATGCAGGTTCTAACGATGCATCTTCGAAAGAGACAATTACGTATGAATCTGAAACAGGCCCTATTGAAGTACCAGCTAATCCGAAACGTGTAGTTGTGTTATCTTCATTTGTTGGGGATTTATTACAACTTGATGTCAATGTGGTTGGTGTTGATTCATGGGCGGCAAAAAATCCAAACTTCCAAGATGCCATTAAAAATGCGGAAGTAGTGGAAAATACAGATATTGAAAAAATATTGGAGCTAGAACCAGATTTAATTATCGGTTTGAGCGGTATCGAAAATGCAGATAAATTAGCAGAAATCGCACCGACAGTATTATTTACGTACGGGAAAGTTGATTATTTACAGCAATTTATTGAAATCGGTAAGTTAGTAAACAAAGAAAAAAAAGCAACAGCATGGGTAGAGGATTTTAAAGTGCGTGCTACAGAATTAGGTGCAAAAATTAAAGAAAAAATTGGTGAGGATGTAACTGTTACAGTCGCTGAAAATTTCAATAAACAATTGTATCTTTATGGAGATAACTGGGGTCGTGGAACAGAAATTTTATATCAAGCAATGGGCTTAAAAATGCCTGAAAAAGTGAAAGAAGTGGCGTTGGAGCCAGGTTATTTCGCAATTTCTCAAGAGGTATTAGGTGATTACGCTGGTGATTATGTAATTTTTAGTATGTTTATGGACCAAGATACTTCATTTACAGAAGCTACATGGTTTAAAGATTTAGAAGCAGTGAAGAATGGTCATTTATTTGAAGTGAATGCCAATGCATTTTACTTTAATGATCCGCTTACATTAGATTATCAACTAGAGTTCTTTGAAGAAAAGTTTTTACAATAATTTCAGTAGAGAGTAGCGAAGGCAAATGACAAAGTTTCGACAGTTCCCATTTTGGCTTCAAGTGTTGCTTGCACTGATTTTATTAATCTTGACAGTAAGTATTTCACTTTGTGTCGGCGCGGCCAATACAAGCATTCAAGATGTCTATCAGGCGATTGTTGGACAAAGCGGTGGCAAGCATTATGCTATATTACGTGAAATTCGATTTCCTCGTATTCTTGCAGCTATTTTTGTAGGCAGTGCACTTGCAGTCGCTGGGGCGATTATGCAAGGAGTTACAAGAAATCCTTTAGCAGACCCAGGACTTCTTGGGTTGACGGCGGGTGCGAATGCAGCACTAGCCTTAACCATGGTATTTATCCCAAATACCTCATATTATATGCTTATTTTTGCATGCTTCGTTGGTGCTGGAATCGGGATGATTATTGTCTATGGCATAGGCGCATCAACAAAGAAGGGTTTTTCTCCATTAAAGCTTGTTTTAGCTGGTGCCGCGGTATCAGCGCTATTACAAGCCATTGCAGATGGTACGGGCATATTATTTCAGATTTCAAAAGATGTGAAGATGTGGACAAGTGGTGGCTTAATTGGCACAACGTGGAATGCATTGATTATCGTACCGTTTATAATAATTGGTTTAGTGATCGCCTTTGCGTGCAGTCGTCAGCTAACCATTTTAAGCTTAAATGAAGAGGTAGCTGTTGGTTTAGGGCAAAATACAACAGTGATTAAAGGCATTATGATGTTTGTAGTGGTTGTATTAGCAGGCTCTGCAGTGGCGCTTGTTGGTAATTTGGCATTTGTTGGTTTGATGGTACCACATATTGTCCGAGTCTTTGTGGGTACTGACTATCGATTTGTCTTACCGATGAGTGCCCTTATTGGTGGTTGGTTTATGGTCTTGGCTGATTTTGCAGGTCGTATGATTAATGCTCCATATGAAACCCCAGTAGTGGCTATTATTTCGATTATCGGCCTTCCATTCTTCTTACTTTTAGTTCGGAAGGGAGGTCGTCAGTTTGTTTAAAGTCGGGCGTAAAAAACAGCGACGATGGTTACTAGCTTGGCTATTGTTGACAGTTGCTATTTTTATCATGGGTATTTCGCTGGGGGCAGCTTCTGTATCGATTGACCGCATTATACCGATTCTGTTGGGCGATGGCAGTTTTAAAGAATCATTTGTCTTGTTTTCTGTGCGATTGCCAAGAATGTTTGTGTTGGCAGCAGCAGGGATGGCGTTAGCGCTTGCTGGTGCTGTGTTGCAAGGTGTTACGCGCAATGATTTAGCAGACCCCGGGATTATAGGGATCAATGCAGGTGCTGGAGTTGGAATTACACTCTTTTACCTATTCGTGAAGGGGGATTTACCAAACTTTGCGTATGTGCTCCCAGTCGTAGGATTTGCCAGTGCCATATTGACAGCATTATGTATATATTTCTTCTCGTATAAGCGGAATATAGGTGTTCAACCGGTACAGCTCATTTTAGTCGGGGTAGGAGTAGCTTCTGCGTTATCGGGTGTGATGATGATTTTAATCTCCTCTGCTGAGCGAAGTGATGTGCAGTTTATCGCGCAATGGCTGGCAGGTAGCGTGTGGGGAACAGATTGGCCATTTTTCTGGGCGTTAGTGCCGTGGCTTGTGCTGTGTATACCATTTATCTTTTATAAAGCGAATGTATTAAATGTGCTGGCAATGACCGAGCAAACGGCAACCGGCCTTGGCATGGATATAGGACGAGAGCGTCTGCAATTATTAGTTGTTTCTGTTGCATTAGCGGCAGCGGCTGTATCGGTGACTGGCGGAATTGCTTTTATCGGTCTGATGGCACCGCACATCGCGAAACAACTTGTCGGACCACGTTATCAATTCTTTTTACCGTTAACATTATGTATCGGGGCTAGCTTATTAATGCTTGCCGATACAATCGGACGCGTGGCGATTTCAACAGCAACTGTGCCGGCGGGAATTGTAGTAGCGTGTATCGGTGCACCTTATTTTTTATATTTATTACGCAAAAACGACTGAATGGCTGAAGTGACGGATAGATTCGATGAAGTGACGGATAGAAACGCGAAAGTGTTGGATAGATTCGATGAAGTGACGGATAGAACCAGCAAAGTGATGGATAGCGAGCGGAAAAATAGTAGAGAGAGCTAGATATAGCCATTTTCTTCGTGCTTTTTATCGAGAAAAAATAAAGAAAGATTTATTTTGACATAAACGAGTTTCAAGTTTTTCGGAAAGCCTTTTTGCGGGGCTTTCTTTCTTTATAATGAGGAGAAGGAGGTGAAAACAATGATTATATTAGCACGCCAGCAATCAGAAACACAAAAAATATTAGAGTCACTGATACGTAGACTGCCTAAGGCTCATACAGCGTACATTAACTACTATGAGCAGTTACGTCGCATACAGGCTGGCTATGCGGGAGAACAACGAGTAGATGCAGAATGGCTTGAAATGGATTACCCTCATCCTCATTATTTTCTTCATGATTTGCAAACCATCAATCGCTTCGGCACCACACATCAAATTGACACGATTTTTCTATGCCCCCACTTTATTGTGATTTTAGAAATTAAAAATATCACAGGCTATCTGGAGCTCGATGAACCCTTTACTCAATTTACTAGAACAACGGCAAATGGCAATGTTGAAGGAATGAATGATCCTTTTCATCAGGTTAGGCGACATGTGAAGTGGATGAAAGAGATGCTTCAGGTGGAGCGGCTCGAGATACCTGTAAAGTACGCCGTCATCTTTGCGACGAAAAATGCAATTTTATCGCAGAGTTTACGGGGACAGCCTGTGTTTCATGTATCGGGGTTACGTTATCAAGTAAACGCGTGGCTTCAACAACATCATGAGGCAATCGTGGATGAAGCAGAGCTCCAACGTTTTGCGAATCTCTTGCTTACAATGCATACACCAATGAAAAGACAATTATCCATACCTATACAGGATATAGTGAAAGGTGTGTTGTGCCCAGGTTGTTCGAATGGGCAAAGAATGAGCTATCACTATAAAAACTGGTATTGTGGGTGGTGCGGTATAGTAGATAATCATGCTGTTTTGAGTGCGCTTGAGGATTACCGCTTACTGATAAGCCAATTTTTAACGAATAAAAGCTTTTGTGAATTTTTTGCAATCAGCTCTCCGAATGTGGCATATAGAATATTGCAACAGCTACCTTTAAAAGCAGTCGGCGCAAAAAGGCATAGAAGATATTGGATTACGGAGTAAAATGGTGATACCAAAATTCAAGCGGTCTGAATTTTGGCTATTAGGAGCATGAGGCGGATAGAATTGTCAAAGTGACGGATAGAACTGCGAAAGTGTTGGATAGATTCGATGAAGTGACGGATAGAACCAGCAACCGGCCGAACGAAATGCCTGCTTAGGGCTAGACAAATGGTGAAGTTGGGTATATAGTTACCTAGGCTAACTAATTTAATCTACAGTAGTGGAAAAAATAAAGGAGGGATACTTTGACGATTGAACAGCATTTTTTTAATGAGTACCGATTGATGTATCGACCGTTTATAAATCAAATCAATATGCAGTTAGAGAAATACCAGTTGTATAGTTCCCAGTGGGCTGTCCTGCGATTGTTGATGGAAAAGGGGCCGCATTCGCTGGTTGAAATTGCGAACTATATGTTCATTGAGAAGCCGAGCGTGACGAGACTTGTACAAAAGCTTGTGGAGCTTGGCTATGTTGAAACGGTGGCGGGCAAGGATAAGCGAGAAAAGCTTGTACAATTAACCGCTTATGGTGCAAATACTGTGCAGGAAATTCAGGACCATTTAAAACCCTTTTTAGAAAAGGCATTGGCCGGTGTGTCAAAGCAGAATATTGAAATTGCCACACAAGTTTTAGCAAAAATTTGTGCAAACATTCATCAGTAGGAGTGGAAGCAAGTGGAAGCAACTAGACATAAACTTTGGACAAAGGACTTTTTAATCGTTTCACTGATTAATTTTACGATTACATTAATTTTCTATTTATTAATGGTGACGATTGCGGGCTATGCAGTGGAACAATTTGGCGCCTCAACGAGTACCGCGGGGCTTGTGTCGAGTATCTTTATAATAGGGACGCTATTAGGGCGTCTAGGTACCGGACGCATTATTGGAGATTGGGGCAGTAAAAGGACATTATTTTGTGGACTCTTGCTATTTATGTTATCAACAATGTCGTATTTTCTTGCAGGAAATTTGCCATTATTAATGCTGAATCGATTAGTGCAAGGGATAGCATTAGGTGTGGCAAGTACGGCAACAGGTACAATTATTGCTCAAATTTTACCACCGGATCGACGTGGTGAAGGTATTGGTTATTATAGTTTAAGTGCCATTTTGGCAACTGCTATCGGACCTTTTGTCGGGATTCTTTTAACACAGTTATTTGAAGATTATCGGATGATTTTTGCGGTCGATTCAGTCTTAGCAATTATTTGTTTTATGATGTATTTTATGGTGACAGTGCCAGATGCACCGAAGAAGGCGAAAGAACTTGCAGCGAAGACAGGCTTCAAACTGTCCAGCTTTATTGAACTGCGCGCAATGCCAATTGCATTTGTAGCACTCGTTATTGGTTTTGCTTATTCAGGCGTTATGTCATTTATGACGTTTTATGCCAAAGAATTGGATCTAGTAACGGCTGGTAGTTATTTCTTTATCGTTTATGCAATCGTTATTTTAGCGACTCGTCCATTTACGGGAAAATTACTAGATTCAAGAGGCGCTAATATCATTATTTATCCATGTCTGGTGCTATTTGCAATTGGCATGTATGCTTTTAGTTCAGCTACGAGCACTGTTGTATTTTTAATAGCTGCTGCTTGTATTGGGATTGGTTATGGTAATTTTAACTCAGTGGCACAAGCAATAGCTATTAAAGTTACACCAAATGAACGACTAGGACTTGCGACATCGACATACTTTATTTTGTATGATTTAGGATTAGGCGTAGGGCCTTATTTCTTAGGTTTTTTTGCACCGGCAATGGGCTACAGCGCCATTTTCTTGGCAATGGTATTCGTTATTTTACTGTCCATCGTGCTTTATTATTTCTTGTATGGAAAACATGAAAATTTGAAACAAGCAAAAATTTCATAGATTAGAATCGTTATATTGTGGAAAAATCGTCTTTTTGCTAGTTGATTATAAAATTCAACTGCGAAATGACGTTTTTTTCTTTAAATAAAAATACTTCTTGCAATCAAATATGATAATCATTATCATTCACAATATAACAAACTAATTCGGAAGTAGGTACTTAGCATGAAAAACAAATCATTACTGTCAGTATTAGTGGCAGGCGGCATTATTATGGCAGGCTGTGGCGATACAGAGGAAGCTAAAAAGGAAGAAAAACCAGCAACAGAGCAAGCAGAACCAGCGGCTGAGGTAGATTTATCTAGTGAACTATCAGCCTATCAACAGTTTGCTTTAGAACAAATGGATCAATTTCTCATCGAAACAGAAAACTTTGTAAATTTATTCAAGGCGGGCGATATTGAAGGCGCAAAAGCTGCGTATGCTCCAGCACGTATGTATTTCGAGCGTTCTGAGCCGATCGCTGAAAGCTTTGGTGACCTTGATCCACGTATCGACGGACGTCTAGCCGATATTCAAGAAGAGGATAAAGGTGAGGAAGAATGGAGTGGCTACCACAAGCTTGAATATGCGCTTTGGGAAGAAAACACTACAGCGGGTTACGAAGCAGTGGCAGATCAATTACTTGCTGATGCTAAAGAATTGCATGCATTAGTACAAACGGTAGAAGTAACACCAGATTTAATAATGACAGGTGCAGTTGACTTATTGAATGAAGTTTCGACTTCAAAAATCACTGGTGAAGAAGAAATTTACTCTCACACTGACCTATACGACTTTAAAGCAAACATTGAGGGTGCAGAAAAAATCTTTGAAATTCTTCGTCCGAAACTTGAAGCAAAAGACAAGGATTTAGTAGCAACATTAGATGAAAAATTCAAAGCAGTAGATGATTTATTAGCACAGCATGCAACAGCTGACGGTGGTTATATTTCTTATGAAGAATTAACTGAAGAACATACAAAAGCACTTGCAGCTGCAGTCAACCAACTTGGTGAGCCATTAAGCCAAATGGGAATTATTTTGGAGTGATGAATAATGACAGCGTCAAATGATGAAAAATGGATTGATAAAAAAATATCTCGTCGTGATATGTTAAAGCTATCGGGCATCGGAGTAGCAGGGGTTGCTATCGGTGCTTCTGGCTTTGGCGGTGTTATGAAAGCAATGGGTTATAACGTATTTGAACCTGTTGCAGATAGTACAACTGCTCGCAACAAAGTGGATTTTTATGGTGGGCACCAATCTGGCATTAATACAGCTGTTCAAACGCATATTTATTTTGCTTCTTTAAATGTTTTAATCACATCGAAGAAGGAACTACAAGAGTTGTTCAAAAAATGGACACCTCTTGTTGTTCATTTAATGAACGGCGAATTAATGGTAGATTTAACAACAAATACAAGAGTGCCGACTGGTGATACAGGGGAGGCAGAAGGTTTAGATGCTGCCAATTTATCGATCACATTTGGCGTTGGCCCTTCACTTTTTGAAAAATTTGGTATCTCACACTTAAAACCAGCAGAATTAGTAGATTTACCGCATTTCCCAAAGGACCAGTTACAAAAAGAATTTACTGGTGGCGATCTTTGTATTCAAGCATGTGCAAATGATCCGCAAGTAGCGTTCCATGCTGTACGTAATTTAGTGCGTGCTGCTTCTGGCAAAGTGGAGATTAAATGGTCGCAGTCTGGCTTTAATTCATTCCCGGCAGGGGGAGGGACGCCTCGTAATTTATTTGCTTTTAAGGATGGTACGGTAAATCCTTCGATTACAGATGAACAAGACTTAAATAAGGTTGTCTGGGTGGATAAAGGCTGGTTGAAAGGCGGCTCATACTTAGTTGCGCGTAAAATTCAAATGCACCTGGAAACATGGGATCGAACTTCTTTGAAAGATCAAGAAGCAACGTTCGGTCGTTATCGTGATAGTGGTGCCGCATTGGGTAAAACGAAGGAATTTGAAGATTTCGATGTAGAGGCGAAAGACGAAAAAGGTGAGTATGTTATGCCAGATACATCCCATGTGCATTTAGCAAGGAAATCAGGTGCGCGTATACTACGTCGTTCTTACTCTTATGCTTCAGGCGTTATGTCCAATACAGGTGCACATGATGCTGGACTATTATTCATATCTTTTCAAAAAGACCCAGCGCAATTTGTCACAGTGCAAAACAGTTTAGGACGCATGGATAAAATGAATGAATATATTACCCATCGAGGCAGTGCTGTGTTTGCTTGCTTCCCTGGTGTACAAAAGGGGAGTTATTTAGGTGAAGCACTTTTTAACGCGCTGTAGTATCATCCTTTGTTTGCTAGTAGCACTTGCAATGCCAGTGCAAGCAGCGCAGTCTTATAGTCACTTATACATTTCGATTAGTGATGCCCTTATGAATACAAAGCAGGACAAGGAAGTAGAGGCTGAGCTCGCGCTTGAACAGTTTGCTACAGACTGGGCTTCTGTCACATCACAACAAACCGAAGCGAAAGAAAAGGTTAAGCAAATTCTAACACAAGCTGTAGAAGCGACATCTAAAGAAGAGCGCTTAACGGCGTTATCTGCATTATCGAATGCCTTACGATCATTAGAAAAGCTAGAAAATCCAGTGGATGAAACAGCACAGCGAGCAGAATTTGGTACGAAATTTAAACCTATTATGACAGAGTTTGAGAATGCCTTAGCTAGTGGTGACATCACTGCTATAGACGCTGCTTACAAAGAGTTCAATATTAAATGGAATAAAAATGAACGACCAGTTCGTGAGCAAAGTATTGCGATGTATGGACAAATAGAAACGCAAATGGCCTTCTTACGTATTACGATTGCCTCAGAAGAGCCAGATATAGCTTTAATGCAGTCACAATACGCAGATCTAAAGCAAACAATTGAGGATTTCGTTGCGGGTGAAGAAACTGCACAAGTTGTGGAGGGTGAGTATTCACTAGCAACACTGATCGCCTATATTGATGAGGCAAATGATTTTGTTGACGCAGGCGACTATCAGGCTGCATCCAATAAAATTCGTGAATTTATTACAATTTGGCCAAGTGTAGAAATAGAAATTTCAACTCGCAATAGTAGCCTTTATACGAAAATAGAGAGTGATATGCCTATACTTGTTAGTGACTTATTGAAATCTCAAGTCGATGCAGAAGGCATAAAAAGTAAGCTTGATAAATTTCGTACTGAAATAGAGCTGATACAGGGTGATACAGACTATACGTTATGGGATTCAACCTTAATCTTGTTACGTGAGGGCTTAGAAGCACTACTAATTATTTTAGCATTAGTGTCATTTTTAAATAAATCAGGACAAAAATCTATGCGTAAATGGATTTATGTAGGTGCATTTGTTGGGGTATTATTATCAGCTGTAGCAGCTATCTTAATGTCAACCATCTTTAATTCTGCAACTGTAGATTCGAATCGTGAAATGATGGAAGGCTATGTCGGCTTAGTCGCAGCTACGATGATGATCGGCGTCGGTATTTGGCTCCATAGTAAATCGAGCGTGACAAGCTGGAATCGCTATATATCGAAACAAATGGGCAATGCCATATCAAGTGGCTCTGTTTTCGCCATGGCGTCTGTCAGCTTCTTATCGGTATTCCGTGAAGGAGCAGAAACACTTGTTTTCTACGCTGGGATAGCACCTAAAATGGAAACATCTCAATTTGTATTAGGCATTGTTGTGGCGCTTGTCATCTTAGCTGTCATTGCAGTAGTGTTATTTAAAGCGAGTGGTAAAATTCCAATTCATAAGCTCTTTGCAGTGGCAACGGTGTTAATTTATGTATTGGCATTTAAAATTATTGGTGTCAGCCTACATACATTACAACTGAGAGATGTAGTTCCAACAACAATCGTTGATGGACTGCCAGTTGTTAGTTACATAGGTTTTTATCCAACAGTAGAAACAATGATAGGACAAGCGATTTTACTTGTTTTAGTGCTAGCGACGATTATATTTAAGAAGAAACAAGGGAAATAATGAAAAGCTGTGGCCTAAAAGAGGGCACTGAAAAAGTCCATAAAATGAATTTTAGCCATGGCGGAAACGATTAATCGTTTCTGCCATGGCTTTTCTTCGATGCCGTTGATTTCCGTTTCGGTGGACGCTTTCCTGGGGACGAACCTTGAGCCTCCTCGTCTGCGGGGTCTCAAGCTGTTCGTGAGTCCACCAAGGAGTCGCCGCCTGCACTTCGATTAACTAATCTTATCGAAAAAAATTTCTATAAGATTGAATCGCAGAATAGTGAGTTAAAAAATCCGCATGGCTACAATACAGCAAAATCGCGGGGTTATTTGGCTGGAAATCCAAGGAGCTACAACAATATTTGCGGTGAATTTGAAACGTTCTTGAAGCTATAAAAAAACAGTACTTTTTGTTCAAAATCGAACAAAAAGTGCCCGTTACTATTGAAGAACATGACGTTTTAAGAACGTAAGTTTTTCAGTGCCATCGGCTAAAAACCACAGCTTTTTTATGAGAAAATACATTATTGGTTCATGATTTTTATTGGCCTAGCCAATGAGAAGGTCGCTTCAAATGTGCTGGCAATATTGTTTTGCTATTGCCTTTAGCCGAATTAATTTGCATTTGTGTAAGAAACATACTAGTAGATAAGTTTGCACCGCTTAACACGGCATCTCGTAAATCCGCCCCAATAAAATCGACTCCTCGTAAATCCGTGTTTTGTAGATTCGCGGCAATCAGATAGGCTCCTCTAAGATCAGCCGCGCGCAAATCTTCGTCCTTGAGGTTTTTTCCAATCCAGTCGACCCCTCTGTAGTTGTATTTTCGCTTATTTTTTGTATCAAAAGCATTAGACATGAAGTTATTCCGAATGTGTTGACTCGTTTCTAAAAGCAATTCATTGATAGGCATCCGGTACTTCGTCATATCGATGGCTAATAGTATATCAGCCTCTTGGTTTGTTAAGTGCTGTAATTGCACTAATTGTCTGTTTAGTTTTTCAGACAAAGAGAGTGACAATTGATAAGATAGCGCCTCTGCCAAATAGGCAATCATTTCATACAGTTGTTCCATAATTGGAAATACACGAAACATTTTCGCGGCAATTTGAGGGTTTTTTCGCCAGTCTTGTCCATTAAATGTAGATTGAGAAACCATCTGGCCAGCACCTAAACAATCAAATACGGTACAACCCTTAAAGCCCTTTTCTCTCAAACTACTATGAATTTGACAGCTATAATCAGACTGTAAATTTAGGCAGGGTGTGCCTGCTGCCTTATTCATCGCAAAATCACTGGATGCTACAATATTGAGCGCTGTGCAACAAAGACCAAAACAGTTCTGACAATCTGCTTGTAGGCTTTCTCTAATTCTTTTTGCCGTGTACCCTGTAATTCTTTCCTCAGACATAATTATTTCCTCTCTTAATACATTAACTGGAATATGATTCTTTTATTATTTTACATGACTTTAATGAAAATAACGAAACGTAATGTGAGATAAATGAAATTTATCCCGCATTAACGGTCAGTAAGACGCCCACCTCAAGTTGAAAGATGAGAACGAGTCAACTAGGGGGGCGATCAACTGACCGTAAAAGCCCGATTGGTTCGAGGCAACAGATGTTTTATGTGCGAAAGCGAAGCGGCAGCGACAGGATGTTGGTCACACAAGCTTTTTCACAGGATGTGAAGGTTTTAGCTTGTGTTCCTCTATTTATTGTGGGGGATGAAGAAAACCCCCACTGATTGAAGTTTCACTTTATTTCAACATCCAATTGAAATAATATATCGCGTTGTGATATAGTCGAGATACGACATAGTCACAGTGCGACATATGGAGGTAAACAATTGGAAAAGTTACTAAAAAAATATGTACCGATGACAGAAACCGCATTTTATATTTTGTTATCCCTTACAGAGCCACGTCACGGTTACGGAATTATCAAGCGGGTAGAAGAATTAACGAATGGTCGTATAAAGCTTGGCTCAGGTACCATTTACGGCACATTAACTAAAATGCAAAAGGACGAAATGATTACGGTTTTTGCAGATGAACGTAGAAAAACCATCTATGAAGTAACTGCAATTGGCAAACATGTGATCCAAGCTGAAATGATTCGTTTAAAAGAGTTACATGAGCATGTATTACGCTTTGAGGGGGATTTTAGATGAAGAGGATGAAATGGCTGTGGAGCTATCAAATAGATAAAACGGAAGAATGGTTAACTAATATGGCAAGTAAGGGCTATCATTTATGTGATTTTAATGCTATAACACGTATGTTTACCTTTGAAGCGGGGGAACCAAGAGCTGTAGCATATGCGATTCGTTTGGATAAAAGCATTTTACCAAGTACTTTAGTACAGGCGGGTTGGCAGATAGTAGCGTCTTCAAATCGTTGGCAGTTTGCGAAAAATGAGATAAAGACAGAGGCTACCGTCTATCCATCACGAGAAACCATTGTAAAACGAGCTAGAATGCATACGTATTTGTTTATCTTGCTAGCAATTTTTTTTACAATGGGGCAGTTGAATATGTTCCTAATGACGACAATCATATCAGGCGTGGTTGGCGGTATAAACTGGTGGTTGATGGTTATACCTCTTTCGATTTGCACACTTTGCATAAGCCTATCAATTTATGTGTACAGGGCATACCGCAGATTTGAGAAGCAAGAAATGGATATGGCTATTCCACAGATAAGCAGTGGACGAAAAGTACGGAAAATAAAGCTTGGCTGGATGTACTTGCCGCTGCAAACGAAGAGATGGCTCGAGGAACAAGCACACCTTGGTCTGGAGTTAGAACGAGTGACTGCAACTATTTTTACATTTCGAGAAACGGCAAGTAAACGTATTGCTTATGAAGTGAGCTTTGAGCCCAAGGTTGATAGTAGCTTCTTTACAATTCATAAGGAACTAGGCTGGCAGTTAAAGTTTGCATCCAACATCACATGGTTGCATTATTCGATTTGGGCAATGCCATATGATGTAGGAGAAATAGTACCGGCATTGACCTATGATCCTAAAGAGAAGATTCGTGGTATGAAAAAGTCATTTTTTATGAGTATGGGAATAGGTGGCTATATATTAATCGTGAGCGGATTTACTTTATATATGAACCTTTTTACAATGCCAAGTCCGTTTTTTGAGTGGTCTATTTCTGGGGGGATACGTTTATTGTTGATATTGATGACGCTACTATGGGTGAATTTACTTTTCAAGTCAATTGTCGGTTTCATGACAGAAATGAAAATGATCAAAACAGGACTTTAACTAGGTTTGCAATCAAAGCGTGTCCAATAAAAGTGGAGACGCTTTTTTCATAGTATCGATGATGCTCTTAAAAAGCCCTAATGAGAGTTATCTGTGTGTAATATTATTTTTCAGGACGCAATTACTACGTACAGTTTTCCCAAGGTAAATAATCAGGAAAGTTGACGATGATTGCTGTAAACTAAAAGGGAATATAGAGTGAAAGAGTGATGGGATGCTACAGGTGAATGTCGAGAATTCGAGTTTAATATTAGAGGGTGGAACCTTTCGTACGTTGTTTACATCGGGTGTTTTGGACGCGTTTTTAGAGCATGACATTATGATGCCATATGTCGTAGCAATTTCAGCAGGCGCCATCAATGCATGCTCCCACGTGTCACAGCAAAAGGAGCGTTCATTACGTGTTTTGATGGATTACCGACACGATAAACGTTATATGGGCTTCAAAAATTTTCTTAAAGAGAAGAGCTTATTTGGCTTAGATTTTGCTTATAATGTGATTCCTAATCAATTAGACATTTTTGATTGGGATACGTATCAGCAATATGATGGGAAATTGCTTTTTGGTGTAACGAATGCATCGACGGGGCAAGTAGAGTATATGGATGCGCGAGAAATGGATCGAGCGTGTATGATGTTGCGTGCTACGTGCGCTATTCCCATCCTATTTCCTGAAATAAAATTAAATGATACTGCCTATTATGATGGTGGTCTAGCAGACCCTATACCAATTTTGCATGGTATTGAGAGAGGCTTTGAGAAGCATGTACTCGTATTAACTCGACCAAAGGGTTATCGAAAAAAACTAGATAGGCAAAGTAAGTGGGCTATGCGATTACTTGCGAAACGATATCCTAATTTAGTGAAAAGTATGGAGAAGCGGGCTGACCATTACAATGCCTCATTAGCGCATTGTGAGCAGTTAGAGGAAGAGGGTAGGGCATTTATATTCCGTCCAACTGAAGCATTAAATAGCTTTGAGAAAGATACTACACAAATGCGTTCCAATTATGAAATGGGTTATAAACAAGCACTTAAGCAAATGGAAGCCCTAAAGCAATTTTTACATGAAGGGTGAAATGGTCTATCAGAAAGTTAATGTGAACCATGAAATTTTGAATTGAATAGAGATGTGTATAAGGAAGAGAACTGTTTTTTACAGGCTCTTCTTTTTTCCTTTCTTTGGCTATTGCAAATTAATTCGTCATAGTGTAATATGTGTCTAGTACACTATAACACGAGGTGTTTTCATTGAAAAAATTTTCAGGTCTGATGAAGAAGGAATGGGTACTTTATAGAGGGAGGCTATTTTTTACAATCGTTGGAGGGCTTGCGCTTTCGCTCGTAGTTCCCTATTTATTGCTACGTTTTGGGGACGGTTTTACAACGGCGCATCAACAACTATTCTTTCTCTTCACAATACTTGTATTAATGCTGGGTAACTTTTATGCCGTATTACAGTTTTTCTCGAGTATGCGTTTTGATTTAAAGGCGAAAGAAATGTGGCTCCATTCAACGAGTTCCATAGCGCAACTGGTCGGTGTGAAAATTATTTTTACATTAATCGGCTATGCAATATTCAATCTCCTCTTTACGTCGCTTGCGCTTTATTTTGTAAGAGAAAATTATGTGGCAACTTTTGGTGAAGTCCTATTGTTACTGTTTCTCATTGTAGGAATGATTGTCATGTTCCAATTTGTGTTGTTTGTGATACTCCTACTCTTCTTAGCATTTACTCTACAAATGAAGCATTTTATAGGTCGTTTTTCCTTCGTTATTGCCATTCCTGCCTTTTTCTTGAGTATGGATGTATGGTTCCGATTTACAGAAAGTGTATTTTATGATAAAATTTTGCGGTTCGGTGAAATTCGAATTAGTCGATTGGAACATTATTTACCAAAAGCTGAAGTGCCAACCATGCAAATTGAACTTGGCTCATTGTACTTTGTGGAAGAATTCTTTTTTATCATTGTAATCGCAGTCCTTTTTATCGTCTCGACAAAGTGGCTTGAGAAGGTGGTATTGCGATGACATTAGATTTTTCGCGTGACAAACCAATTTATAGTCAGCTCGTAGATCGTATATGTGGGGATATTCTGAAAGGGAAGCTATTACTTGGGGACCGACTGCCTTCTGTTCGAGAATATGCTGTGGAAACGGGCGTGAATGTCAATACCGTACAACGTGTGTATAAGGAGTTGGAAGCGATGGATTTAACGGAAACAAAACGTGGGCAAGGGACATTTATTACAACTAATGAGGAACGAATAGTAGAACTACGAGAAGATATGAAAAATTTATTAGCACAAAATTTTTTGACATCCATTGAAGCGCTCGGGTTTTCAAGGGAAGAGATGCTCGTTGTTTTACAAAAGAAATCGTGAGGTGAAATAAGTGTTACAATTATCCAATGTTTCTTTCCGTTACTTAACAAAGCCTATTATACAAGATGTTACTTTTTCATTTCCGATTGGACAAATCATTGGGCTTGTTGGTGAAAATGGAAGTGGGAAATCGACGTTATTGAAAGTTCTCACAGGCTTGTTACTTCCATCAAAAGGGGAAGTACTGTTGAATGGGCAATCAGTTACACGTAGAAGTGCTGATCAGATTGCGTATTTGCCTGACACCGATTTATTTTTTGATTTTTACACGGGTGAGCAGCTATTTCAGCACTATGCCTCTCAGTTTGAAGATTTTTCCTATGATAAAGCCTGTATCGTTGCAGAATTTTTGCATGTGGATAAGGAGTCAAAGCTAAGGAATTTATCGAAAGGCAATCGAGGACGAATGAAAATGGCGGCGACGCTTGGCCGTGAGGTGCCTTATTATGTGATGGATGAACCATTCGCTGGACTTGACCCAATTGTTCGTGAAGAGCTTATCAAGGGGCTTATCCAATTTACAGATATTGGACATCAAACCATTATTTTATCAACACATGAGTTATATGAAGTTGAACCAATTTTAGATCAAATCATCCTGTTGCAAAATGGTTCTATACTTGCACATGACGAAGTAGAGACTATTCGAGATGTTACGAATAAAGATGCTCTACAATGGATGAAAACGTACTACAGGAAAGGGTGAAATCCATGCAACAACCAATTGTCCAACTACAAAACTTATCAAAAACTATCAGTGGTAAGCAATTGATTCACAATTTGAATATCGATTTATATCCCGGACAAATTACCGGATTTTTAGGTCCAAACGGAGCAGGGAAAACAACAACAATTCGGATGATGACAGGGCTCATGCATCCAACAGAAGGAACAGTCATCATTGACGGGCTATCTTTACAAGAGCATTATGAGGCAGCGATTAGTAAAGTTGGTGTTATTGTAGAAAATCCCGAAATGTATAAATATATGACGGGTTATAAAAACTTACTGCATTTTGCACGGATGCATAAAAACGTGTCAAAAGAACGTATTGACGAAGTCGTGACACAAGTAGGTTTAGAAAATCGCATTCATGAAAAAGTATCGACGTATTCACTTGGGATGCGTCAACGTCTAGGCTTAGCGCAGGCACTCTTACACCGACCAAAATTTTTAATATTAGATGAGCCGACAAATGGGCTTGATCCTGCAGGGATTCGAGAGTTTCGTATGTATTTACGTAAAATTGCTGAAGAAGATGGCGTTTCTGTTTTCGTTTCGAGCCACTTACTTTCAGAAATCGAGCTCATGTGTGATCGTGTAGCCGTTATTCAGAATGGTCAATTAATCGACATTCGTGAAATAAAAAGTGAAACGACTTCATTTTATTATATTGAGGCAACGCCGAGTGAACAGGTTACTGCACATTTACAAAAATTGGACCACAGCTTTACAGTTGAAAATAAAGGTGTTGTAGTGGAAATAAAGAAAGAGGAAATTCCTAACCTTATCACACAGTTTGTAAATGAAGGCATTCAGCTATTTGCTATACAGCCACATCAAAAAACATTAGAAGATCAATTCTTGGAAATGACAGGAGGTGGGCAAATTGTTGAAGCTAATTCAAAATGAATGGATGAAATTATGGCATAAAAAAGGAACTTGGGCGATGGTCGCGCTAGTAATCCTTGTTATTATTGGTCCTGGTATCATGATGAAGTATTATGAATCCAAGTCTGCAGAAGATTTATCTTGGCAAGAAAATGAGCAACAAACCATTGCAGGTTATAAAGAATCACTAACAACTGGAGACCTTTCCGTAGAAGATAAAAAATATTTCGAAGAGCAAATTGCCCTTTCTGAATATCGTTTAGCAAATGATGTACCACAGCAAACAGGTGGAAGCGTCGATAGTTTTATGTCCTTTACAAGCAATATGCTAACTTTAGTGACATTATTTACAGTGATTACAGCAGCAAGTATCGTATCGAGTGAGTTCTCAACAGGAACGATTAAAATGTTGTTAACACGCCCGATGTCTCGTGCAAAAATATTAACCTCTAAATTAGTAACCACATTCCTTTTTGGACTATTTTTATTCGTAGTGAATGTGGTTGTCAGTGCAATTGTAGGCTTCGTGCTCTTTGGTGTAGCAACGGGAACGGAGTTAGAAATGGTGAATGGTCAAATTGTTGAAAAGGCAGTATGGGGCGATTTATCTTATCATTATTTACTGTCGGCTGGTGACTTTGTCATGTCTACCTTATTTGCTTTCTTAATTGGCTCTGTCTTCCGTTCAAGTTCATTAGCAATCGGCTTAACAATGTTTTTATCATTTACAGGTACAATGATAGTCATGTTCTTAAGTAAATATGAAATTGTGAAATACGTTTGGCTAACACATTCAAATTTAACGCAGTATGAAACGGGTGGTTTAATGATAGAAGGTATCACAATGCCATTCTCGCTTACAATCCTCACTATTTACGCTGTTGTTTTCCTTGCGATTAGTTACTTGTCATTTATGAAACGTGATGTAACAGCATAAAAAAAGACGCGGTATGAAAAATTTCGATTTTCATACTGCGTTTTTTTATTGAAAAATGCGATATTCAAGTCCTTATTGCAAGTATGGCGAACTGGAAATAATGGACTCTTCACCATAACTTGTGGTTGGCTTCCGCTCTGCCAGTGTGCTTTCCTGGGGGCGCCCGATGAGCCGCTTGGGGCAATAGGATGTTGGTCACGAAGGCGTTATCACAGGACGTGATGCTTTTTAGCCTCCGTTCCTCTATGTTGCCTCGCTCCAGGGTCTCATCTTGGGCGCTTAATCCCCTAGGAGTCACACTGGCGCCGCTCCAGCCAACTTATATGACATTTTAAAATGTCAATCCCATCTTTTGGTGATGCCCCGAATAATGGAATAGCTGTCAAGTTAAAGATGTTTAGCAATGATTTGCTGTAGTTTTGCTTGTATAGTCGGTAAGTCCTGTGTAGTAATCGTCGTTCTTACGTAGCTTTCATCCATATCCAAGGCTTCAGCAAATAAACTACCTAGACCTTTAGCTTTTCGGTCGATTTGCAATAAAATGTCAACCGAATAATCAGACTGTGAAAGAAAGACAAGCTCTAGCTCATCAAGATGGCGTCGATAACTACCAGTTGGCACAAATTCAAATTCCTGTACGAATGGATAGTTTCCGCGGAAGCGAGTCGAAGCCTGTTCACATTCAGCTTCACGTAAACGGAAACCAAGTCCGCTTACTGTATCGAGTACACTTTCAGCAAGCTTTGTTGGTTGAACACGAATAGTATCTTTGTCGTTCGGGTCTACAGCATTCTTGATATCGAGCCCTGTCTGAATCCATACTTGTGTTTTACCAACCGTAATAGGTGTATCAATCGGTAGTGTCAATGATATAGGAAACACTTTATGTTCGCCTGCGGCTATTGAAAATGGCTCTGTTGCTTTTACCTTTTGAATAGCCGCTACGTCTGTATACTTCTTATCATTGGATTCTCGTATATAAGTAGTATGAACCGATACATAGATGGCATCGACTTGCTGTTCGACATTTCCGCCGCGTACAACGATCTCCCCATGCATCACTTCACCCGCTCTGTATGTAGCCTTTTCTAATTTCGTATCTACCATTGCTGCGCCAATACCAATACTTGCAAGTGCTTTGTTGAATAAAGACATTTGAATTCCTCCTTTAGTCATTAGATAGCTATTTATACGCAGAACTTTAGAAAAGGTTTCAAGCCGTTCAGAAATTTAGTTATAATGGGGAAAAACAAAAGAGGCATACCTATGGAAACAGAATGGCTACGGACTTTCATTGTGGCAGCGAAAACAGAGAATTTTCGGGAGACAGCAGAAAAATGTTTTGTCATGCAATCAACGGTGACGAAGCATATCCAGCATCTGGAGAAGGCATTGCAGACACAATTATTTGACCGTCATGGCAAGCAGGTAAAGTTAAATAGTGTAGGAGCTCATTTTTTAGAGCAGGCGGAAATCATTATTGCCGCCTTTGATGGGGGGCTAAATAGTACATTATCCTTTATCAATGGTTACACATCCCAATTAACGATTGGGGTTGCCCCGCAGATTGCAAATTCAACACTGCCCGCAATTATTGAGATATTTCAACGACAGAAGCCAACCGTTCAGCTAGCGATCGAACTATTAAAGTCCAATGAAATCGGGGAAGCGGTATATGCAGGGGACGTTGATATAGGTTTATCCAAATTAACGTCAACACGGGACCTTCAAACTAAAATTCTTGCGCAGGAACCTCTACAGCTAATAGTACCGGTGGCTAAAAAAGCCACTGATGCTCTGACGCTATTGCAGCAAGAAACCATATTAACCCATGAATACGCACCTTATTGGCAGGAGGTACAGCAAGTACTACAGCAATTGCCAAACTATAAAAGCATGCATCTCAACCAAACGGAGGTGATTAAAAATTTTGTGAAGCAAGGTTTGGGCATAGCCTTTTTGCCGAAGAGCGTGATAGAAGCGGAGTATCATCAACAGTTGCTGCAAAGCTACTCGGTGGAGGAGTTTTCACATATTGTTTCCAATACCTATTTTTTAACTAAGTATTTGACAACAGATATTGATGCATTTCTAGCAGTATGCCATTCTGTATACAAACGCACAGTGTTCAAGGATTTGCCAACAAGCTTTTAGACAAAAGCAACTTAAAGAATTCAGGGTGACAATACGCTGTTCTTTCTGGATGCTTTTTTTGGTGCAATGTTATGTTCAGACATAATTCAGTCAAAAATACTGCTATCTCTTCATTTAATAATTGCTGATAATTAATTTCTGCATAAATACTTCATATTTACCTCTTATACTAGGTCAATGTCAGGCCTTGAAAAGAAATTAGATATGGGGGATTTCATTGATGAAAAAAGGGAAAATAATGTTGAGCTTATTCATAGCTAGTTTAGTACTGTCCGCTTGTAATGCAAAAGCAGGGGGTGAAGCATTTACGTTTCGAGAAGTGAAAAATAGCAAAGTAGAACATATTCATGGAATGGGTTATATAAATGGAGGAAATGACATAGCCTTTGCTACACATGACGGATTATATAAATACGGTAAGGACGGATGGCAAGAAGCGAATGGACAGAAACATGATTATATGGGTTTTCAAGCTACACGAGAAGGCTTCTTTTCTAGTGGTCACCCAGAGGTGGGGTCCGACTTGAAAAATCCGTTTGGCTTAATTAAAAGCACAAATCTGGGAGCCAGTATTGAACAGCTAGCTTTTTATGGGGAAATCGATTTTCATTATCTCGCGGCTGGTTATGACTCGAATATGATATATGTCTACAATGAGACCGCCACTGATAATATGGAAATAGGATTACACTATTCGGCTGATGAAGGCAAAACATGGAGGAAAGTAGCGATGACGGGCTATCATTCGAATACGATATCCAATCTAGCCGCTCATCCAGAAAAAGAGCCACTATTAGGTATTGGTAGTCAGGATGGGCTATTCATTTCAGACAATTATGGAGAAAACTTTACATTAATAAATGATGCTAAAATGGTGACGTCTGTCACATTGAATGACAGCGGAGGCTACTATTCTAATATAGATAGTAATAATGTTTATTTGACTTCGTTTTTATTTGGAAATAAAAGTGAGCGTGAGATTCCACTCCCACTCCCGCAAGATCAAAAGCTACAGCCAATTATCTTTATAGCTGTAAATCCAGATAACGACAAAGAACTAGTTATCATGACAAATAATATAGATATCTATGTGACGAGGGATGAAGGACTATCGTGGGATATACTTGCATCAGACGGCGAGTTACTAGATTAAAAAGGGTGATACACAATGTATAGTTTCATGTCGGAAATTAGTCAATTAGTAAGTGGGCCGATTGCGTTGTTTTTAACGTCTTATGAACATTCGCCATTAATCATTGCCATCCTCCTTGGACTAATTGGCGCGTTAGCACCTTGTCAGTTAACAGGTAATATGAGTGCCATCACTTTTTATGGCAATCGAACGATACAAATGAAAAGCAATGGCGGAGATATCATATTTTTTATAATAGGTAAAGTAGTAGTCTTTAGCTTGATAGGCTTGTTTGCTTGGTTGTTTGGACAATCCTTCGAAACGGAAATGACAGTCTATTTCCCGCTTTTTCGCCAAGCTATTGGGCCCATCATGTTGTTGACTGGTCTTGTTCTCCTAGGCATTCTAAAATTAAAATTTCTAAATCGTCTCCCAGTATTCATCCCTCAGATGCTGAAAGAGGGGAAATTTGGTTCGTTTTTAATGGGCGCTAGTTTTTCGATGGCCTTTTGCCCAACAATGTTTGTGCTGTTTTTCGTATGGTTGATGCCAACAGTAATGACTACATCTTATGGATTGATATTGCCAGGGATTTTCGGCATTGCAACGTCCGTACCACTAATACTAATGCTTGCGTTCATTTACGTGTTCGATACAAAACGTTTAATAATGAAGGCTAGCATGAAAATGGGAAGGGGGATACAAATAGCTGCAGGCACACTTCTAGTCATAATAGGGGTTACAGATACGATTACTTATTGGGGTTTGTATTAACAACAATATAGTGAGGAGCTAAAATAGATGTTTTCAGACTTGAATATACTACTAGCCTTTGGAGCAGGATTGTTAAATTTTTTATCACCATGTACATTGCCTTTATATCCTGCGTTTATTTCATATATAACCGGAATGTCTTTGGATGAATTACAAGGTGAAAATAAAAAGTCAAAACGAATAGGGACGCTACATACAATATTCTTCCTTTTAGGATTTTCTATTATATTTATTTTTTTAGGCTATAGTTCCTCTGTTGTCGGGTGGTTCTTCTTTCAATATCAAGATTTGCTGCGTCAAGTGGGTGCTATATTAATTGTCATTTTCGGTTTGATGATTATTGGTGTAATCTCACCTAAATTCTTGATGAATGACAAAAGAATACAGTTTAAGGACCGACCAACAGGTTATTTTGGTTCTTTCTTAATTGGACTTGCATTTGCTGCGGGTTGGACGCCGTGTACTGGCCCCATCACAGGTGCAGTGTTTATGATGGCATCACAAAATCCAAATGTAGGAATGCTCTATATGCTTGTATACGTTTTAGGGTTTGCAATTCCGTTTTTCCTGCTATCACAATTTGTTACGAAAGTTGCTTGGATTCGAAAATACAGCCATACAATTACAAAACTCGGCGGATATATAATGATCGGACTTGGCTTACTGCTCTTTTTCGATGGATTGACATATATCATTATTTGGCTAAGTCCTTTCTTTGATGGGTTTTCAGGTTTTTAATTTTTGAAAGTTGTTAGAACTCAAATATCAATTTAAAAAATTCGCAAAATTCCTGTGGATCGTACGTGGAAGCTGAGTGGAATTTTTTTTGTCAAAATTTGATTCCAATAGTTTTTAGCAGTTTCCATTTTTATTGTAAAATTCAAGTTATAATTGTATTAAAAAGTGCTACAATTTTCTCGTAATGTACATCACAAAATTTTATATAGGAAGTGTAAAAAAATGACTTATGCAATCGTCTTATTTATAGTAGCTGGTATTGGAGAGATTGGAGGGGGCTATTTAATTTGGCTGTGGTTAAGAGAAGGGAAACCCTTTTACTGGGGAGTTTTAGGAGGTATCGCTTTAGCATTATATGGCGTTGTGGCTACATTTCAGTCCTTTCCAACTTTTGGAAGAGTGTATGCGGCTTATGGCGGTGTTTTCATAGTGCTTTCTATTTTATGGGGCTGGGGTATTGATGGGAAAAAGCCAGACGTATTGGATTGGGTTGGAGCAGGGATTTGCCTAGTTGGCGTAATGGTCATATTATTTCCACGTACATAACTTGAAAAGAGGTTACTATCAGACATCGTATAGAGTCAGCAATGTAACCTCATTTAATGTATGGCTTATTTTTTTGAAGCTACAAAACGTAATCGCCAATAATCAGCAATCCATTGACCATCATGATAATAGGTCGGCTTTAATCGTTCCTCACATTTAGTATAGATGAGTTCTTTCTCATCAGCAGATAAATGTTGTAGCATATTATTGCTAAACATCACTAGCCAATTACGTAAGCCATCTTCCCCTTGAAGCGGCGTGGGGCGTTCATATAATGTGATTGCTTCGACAGTAAAGCCAGCATTTTCTAATATAGACTGATATTTCTCAGCTGTTGGAAAATACCAAGGGAGGTAATCTTCTATATACCGAAATTTTAAGTCATTCATACTTTGCTTTAGCGCTCCTACAATGGATGCGATATTTCCATGTCCACCCATTTCGGCAACAAAGCGACCATTTGGTTTTAAGGCCTGGAAAATACGTTGAATCACGATATCTTGGTGCTTCATCCAGTGCAAGGCAGCATTTGAAAAGATGGCATCAAATTCATTCGTAAAATGCATGGTTGCAGCATCTTGTACGGCGAATGTGATGGTCGGATATTTTTGCTGTGCTGTCGAAATCATTTCCGGTGAGGCATCTATTCCCTGTACAACGGCATTGTGAGCCGCAATTTCCTGTGCTAAATCGCCTGTACCACAGCCAATATCTAAAATTCTTTCATCTTGTTGTGGCGCAAGTAAACCAACTAAACTTTCCCCGAATTTTGAAACAAAAGTGTGCTTTTGATCGTATAAATCGGCATTCCATGATATTGTCATAAGTCCTTCATCTCCTTTAATTGAGCATAACAAAGAGACTGGGATAACGAAAATGCAGAAAAACATTAGTTTTGATTCCAAAGTGGAATATAGAGGAGGGACACGAATGCAGAAAAATAGTCACATACAAACGTACAATGAAAAATATAAAATTGTGAAAGAAATCATCGATAGGTGGGATCCTATGAGTTTACTCCATCACGCGCCCGAAGATGAATATGAACCTGAAATTCTAAGTATTTTGGCTGCGCTCGATGAATCCGAATCAATCGAAACACTAGCGGGATATATTGAAACGATATTTTTAAACATGTTTGAAGTAGCAATCCCCAAAAAGAAATGTGTGGCAATGGCAACGGAAATACGGGATAGACAAAGAAATAGGTAGCTGAAGTATTCTAAAAGAGTATCCAATCGAAGTTGGAGCTTCAACCAATACCGAATGGAATCACTGTGAGAAGAAATCAAAAGCTAGGGAACATTGGAATCAGCTTACTGAGGATTACGAAGCTAGTGAGCAGTAAGAGAGAGATTATCCTTATGAAAATGAAGAAATGCTAGGCTCAACATTACAAAGAAGCTAAAAGGTTAATAGCAGAAGGTGAGTTAAGTTTTTCCTATTAAAATGTGTTTCATGAACTTTTGGCGCGCATGCCTATACATGAATAACTTTTATACATAAAAAATCAAAAGGTTTCGGGAATATTGGGCATTCCCGAAACCTTTTGTCTTCAATCTGAGTTGAAGTATTCTTTAGCTACTATTGTTATTTTTCAAGTTTTGTTAATGTTTTGCCACTCCAGCCGAATCCCACTGTTAAAATCGGTCCAAGTAAACAGAAGAAGGCGAAAGGTAAGTAGGTTGTTGTTGGGATATCTAGCACACTGGCGATGAAAATCCCGCACACACTCCAAGGTACAAGCGGATTGACGACGGTACCAGCATCCTCCATTACCCGTGAGAGGTTTTTTGGCGCAAGGCCAACCTTCGCAAATTGTGCTTTAAATGCCTCACCAGTAAGTAAAATAGATAAATACTGTTCACCAATCAATGTATTGACACCTATTCCAGTAAGTGCAGCGCCTGTAATGACTGCGCCTGCACTTTTAAATAAGCTTTCGACTTTTCCTAAAATACTTTGAATAATGCCGAGTGTAAACAATAAACCACCCATAGTTAAGGCTAGTAAGACTAAAGCAATTGTAAATAACATACTATTCATACCACCACGAGTAAGCAATGCATCTACTTTCGTATTACCTGTTTCAGCTACATATCCTTCAAAAAGTATTTGGAAGACACTTGAAAGGGCAAGCGGTTCTTGTATGTAGGCAAGTCCAACACCGACGATCGAAACGACGGCAAGCGTAATAAGCGCAGGCGCTTTATAAAACGTCATTATAACAAGTACAGCAATTGGCAATAATGTATACCAATGAATAAGTCCTGTCGAAAGCAATCCTTCTTTAAAGAGTTCAACTGTTTCAAAGGAAGTGTCTGCACCAGATGGCGACAAAATAGCGTACAGTACGAATGAAATGATGAAGGCAGGAATCGTCGTCCAGCCCATATTTTTAATATGCTCGAAAAGGTCTACACCAACCGTACCTGATGCTAAATTTGTTGTATCAGAAAGGGGCGACATTTTATCACCGAAAAACGCACCAGAAACAATTGCTCCAGCTGTTATCGCCAGTGAAATATCCATTGCACCTGCAATCCCCATAAAGGCAACGCCCACTGTTGCAACTGTTGTTAACGAGCTACCAACGGAAATTCCGACGATGCTACAAATAAAAAAAACAATGGCAAAGAAAAAACTAGGTGAAACAGTTAGAAAGCCGTAGTATATGAGCGTTGGAATTGTACCACCCATGATCCAACTTGAAATTAATATGCCAATGAAGAAGAAAATAAAAACAGCGCCTAGTCCGGCACTTGCACCAGCTATCATCCCAGATTCGAGCTCTCGAAATGGAACTTTTTTTATTAGTCCATAAGCAATCAATATTGAAATCACAAGGACTATTGGAATATGAGGTGTTGCTTGAAGAATTCCAATGCTAATAGACATCGTAGCGATAATTAATAGTATAATGAAGCCTGCCTCCGAAAATCGAGGGTTACTTTTTGCTTCAATTCGAAACATGTTAATCCTCCTAACAAATACTTTTGCACTTCAATGCGGTGAAGCCCAAAAGTATTATAGCACGCTAATAAACATTGTCAATTGATTGAAAATTCTGTTATAAAGTGAAACTTCAATCAGTGGGATTCTCTTCATCCCCACAATAAATAGAGGAACACAAGCTAAAACCTTCACATCCTGTGAAAAAGCTTGTGTGACCAACATCCTGTCGCTGCCGCTTCGCTTTCGCACATAAAACATCCTGTTGCCCCGAACCAATCGGGCTTTTACGGTCAGTGGATCACCCGCCTAGTTGACTCGTTGTTCATCCTTTCCACATGAGGAGGGCGTTTTACTGACCGTTAATGCGGGATAAAGTGAAACTTCAATCAGTGGGGATTCTCTTCATCCTCCACAATAAATAGAGGAACACAAGCTAAAACCTTCACATCCTGTGAAAAAGCTTGTGTGACCAACATCCTGTTGCCCCGAACCAATCGGGCTTTTACGGTCAGTGGATCGCCCGCCTAGTTGACTCGTTGTCATCCTTTCTACATGAGGAGGGCGTTTTACTGACCGTTAATGCGGGAAAAATAAATCGGTAGCGAATCTATTTCTCGCTAAAGATTTGTCATACTGAATGATTAATTTGGACCGAAATAATCCCAAGCATTTTTCACGATTAAAGTACATGTCATAACGATGAAAATAATGCGCATGATTTTAGTATCACGTTTCAATGCAAATTTTGAACCTAAAATAGCACCAAAAATCATCACGAAGCCCATTGGTAATCCGTATATAAAATTGACCTCACCTAATGATAAAAACATGGCAAGAGCGGCTAAATTAGAGGTGAAATTAAAAGCTTTTGCATTTCCGGCAGCTTGTAAGAAATCATTCCCCATCATTAATAGGAGGAAGATGAAAAATGAGCCTGTGCCTGGGCCAAAAAAACCATCATAAAAGCCGACCACAGCAAAGGCCACAATAAAGGCGATTTTCTTCGATGTAGTCAAAAGCTTGTGCTCAGCATGATGTCCCCAATCTTTTTTTAAAATTGTATAAGTAGCTACGAGGACGAGCATAACAAGCATGAGTGGCTTTAAGATAGCTGGTGAGACAAGATGTACCGTATACGCACCAATCAAAGAGCCGATAAAAATGAACGGCAGCACTTTTCCGATTTTTTTAACATCAACTTTGCCAGCTCGTAAAAAGGTAAGCATGCTTGTACCATTGCTAATTGTATTCGCTAGTTTGTTTGTGGCAATCGCCGTGCTCGGAGGTAAACCAACTGCCATTAATGCAGGTAATGAAATAAGACCACCCCCACCGACAATTGCATTCAAAAATGATGCAATAAATCCCAATAATAATAGTGTACCAAGAGACAGTAAATTGATGTCCATATGTAGTCGCACTTCCCTTTTTATCCCGCATTAACGGTCAGTAAGACGCCCACCTCAAGTGGAAAGATGAGAATGAGTCAACTAGGTGGGCGATCCACTGACCGTAAAAGCCCGATTGGTTCGGGGCAACAGATGTTTTATGTGCGAAAGCGAAGCGGCAGCGACAGGATGTTGGTCACACAAGCTTTTTCACAGGATGTGAAGGTTTTAGCTTGTGTTCCTCTATTTATTGTGGGGGATGAAGAAAACCCCCACTGATTGAAGTTTCACTTTATAGGTAAAGATTATTTACCCCATGATCGAAAAATATCATCTTTCAATTAAGCGTACTGTGATTTGCAAAAAATAACAATGGTGCTTCGACATATTTCGCTAAAGAAAGACGTTTACAATTCCTTAACATTTCATACAATCTCGAAATAATAAGAAAAAAATAATTTCAAGTATTTTTATAAAAATAAAAGAAAAAACAGTAATATTTAAAGTAAAAACAGTGTTTTTGTTAGAAGATTTAAACCTTTTTAAAAAGGGTAAAGTACTTCGAATGTAAATGTGGCAATTTTTATATTACATTTATGTAAATTCAATTCTTTTATGTTTAAAGTTCTGTAGAATTGTGTAAAGGTTTTGTTATGATGATGCAGAAATCGACAATCTATATTTAACAGGAGGAACTTCATGTTCAACTCAAATAAGCAAGATCCATTTTTTCAAGCGTTATTAAAAATCTCTAAAAATGTGAATGAAGGAATCTACTATGCACATAATGCACGCATTCAAGATATAGATGCCTTAAAAGAAATTGCCGACACGATGAAACAATATGAAACAAGTGGAGATAAACTAATCCATGAGCTAATCGTTATGCTAAATAAATCATTTATGACGCCGATTGAACGTGAAGATATTTTAGCGTTAGCCAACAAATTGGATGACGTCATTGATGGCATGGAAGGCTGTATCGCTCACTTTAATATGTATAACTTAACTGAAGTAACAGAGCCAATGCGTCAGTTCTTAACATATATTGCGAAAAGTACTGATGAAATGGTACAAGCAATGGAATTATTAAACAGTAAAAAACTTGTGGAAATGCGTAAACACGCGATTCAAATTAAAGATTATGAGCGTGAATGTGATGAAATATTCCGTTCTTCTATGAAGCAATTATTTATCCAAGAAAAAGATCCAATGCGCATCATCGTGTTCAAAGATATTTACGAACAATTTGAAGATATTGCAGACTGCTGCCAAACAGTAGCAAATACAATTGAAACAATAATTATGCGTAATGCATAAGATGGAGTGTACTAAATGGATACGATATTACTGATAACAATATTAGTCGTTATTTTTGCGCTTATTTTTGACTTTATTAACGGCTTCCATGATACAGCCAATGCAATTGCAACCTCTGTATCGACACGTGCGCTAAAGCCACGTACGGCTGTCTACATGGCTGCGGTTATGAACTTCGTCGGGGCGATTACGTTCGTTGGCGTAGCAAAAGCTTTAACGAAGGATATTGTCGACCCGTTTACCTTAAATGCTTATGATGGTGATATTACAGGTTCAGTTGTTATTTTAGCGGCTTTATTGTCTGCTATAACATGGAACTTATTAACATGGTACTTTGGGATACCATCAAGTTCTTCTCATACCTTAATCGGTTCAGTAGCAGGTGCAGCGATTGCGGCGGCAGGCTTTAGTATATTAAATTACACAGGCTTCATAAAAATTCTGCAAGCGCTTATTTTCTCACCATTACTTGCGTTTGCTGGCGGTTTCTTAATGATGTCACTGTTTAAAGTGTTATTCAAAGATATGAATTTATACCGTACAAATAAGGGTTTCCGCACAATGCAAATCGGGACAGCGGCTTTACAATCCTTTACACATGGTACGAACGATGCGCAAAAAGCGATGGGGATTATTACACTAGCATTAATCGCAGGTGGCTTGCACCAGGGTGATGATATTCCGTTCTGGGTACGTTTTGCAGCGGCTACTGCGATGGGTCTTGGTACATCAGTGGGTGGTTACAAAATCATCAAAACCGTTGGTGGCAAGATTATGAAAATTCGTCCAGTGAATGGTGTGGCGGCGGACTTAGCATCTGCTTCGATTATCTTCGGGGCAACGTTAATCCATTTGCCTGTATCAACAACACATGTAATTTCTTCTTCTATTATGGGTGTAGGTACTGCACATCGTGTGAAAGGTGTTAAATGGGGCATGGCACGTAAAATTGTGACAACTTGGGTTATCACAATGCCAATCTCAGCAGTAATGGCTGCCTCGATTTACTTTGTATTAAGCTTATTTTTCTAATATATAATGAGGGAATGCACAATTTACGTGCATTCTTTTTTTTGTTTGAGAAAATGGTAGAGTGAAGGATAGCAAAGGCAAAGTGACGGATAGAGCTACATTTTGCATACAAGAAAGTCCATCTATGGTAATTATAAAGAAAGTGTAAAGTTCGGAAAAAAAACCTTTTCACATAGTAAGGTGAGTACAGGAGGAAAACAGATGAGAGAAAAGCTATTACTAATTGAGGATGATACCGCAATTGGCCGTATTGTGAAGGATACGTTGGAACATGAAGGCTATTTGGTCACTTGGGCGACAACAGGGCTTGAGGGGCTAGCTGATTTTAAAACAGATACCTTTGACTTAGTATTGGTAGACTGGATGCTACCCGAGATGGATGGTCTGACCGTTTGCCAAAATATTCGCTGGGACAGTGATGTGCCAATGATAATGATGAGCGCTCGAAAGGAAGAGGCCGATAAGGTAGAGGGCTTACAAGGTGCTGATGATTATATCGCGAAACCATTTAGTTTAGAGGAGTTAAAGGCGCGAGTTGCCTCCCATTTACGTCGCTGGCAACGTTATAATAAAAAAGAGGTAACGGAAGATGTAACTTCATTTGAATATGGCTTGATGATTGACTGGCAAAGGGAAACTGTGAGCCTGGATGATACAGAGCTGGCCTTAACACAAAAGGAATTTGCACTCTTAAAACTGCTTGCGAAAAATCCAAGTCAAACATTTTCTAAAGAAGAGCTGTACCAGCATATATGGCAGCAGGCAAGTGTAGATGAAACACATACAGTAACTGTACATATTAAGGCACTACGAGAAAAGCTAAAAGACCCAGTTAAAACGCCACATTTTGTTCAAACGGTATGGGGCAAGGGCTACCGCTTTGTTGGTGAACCGTTATGAAAATTAAAACGTGGCTGTTCATCATGTTCTTCATCGTCATGATTGTGCCGATTGGCGGGGCATACGGCTTATATGTGTGGATCAATGCTTATTATCACGATAAAAATGTCGGTGAATACATCGAAAAGTGGACTGAACTCAATCGAGTAAAGTCTGTACTCGATGATCCAACGCTGTACGACAAAAACGCAAATTTACAGGACATTGAAGCTCTTGTTAATGACCAACTTGCCATTACGCTGTACTCAAAATCTGGTTTTGTTAATTATTCTTCTAATCCATTGACTTCAGGATTTATATCAAAAGATACATTTTTGAAGGACTTATTCGAATTACAGCAAAAATACAACGCCTTTACGTATAAAGAACCTGTTTATCACAAGGGTGACTTAGTAGGGATTTATGAAATTCAATTAGTAAGAACGGACTGGGTACAAGGCGTGGAAAGACGCTCATGGCTTGTAATAGCTAGCACTGTTTCCCTTTTTCTCGCAATCTATACAGCTGTTATTGTGCTGCTTAACCGTAAATTAAATCGACCTTTGCGAGAGCTAATGCAGCAAATGCGTACCTTTGCAAAAGGAGAACATGTGGAATCTGCATTAAACTTAAGAAAAGATGAAATTGGTGAACTTGCTAACACGTTTCTTGCCATGCAAAATGAAATCGAGCTAGCACGTGTTCATTTAAAAGATGAACAACAGCAAAAGGAGCTAATGATTGCGAGTATTTCACATGATTTGAAAACACCGCTTACGTCTATACAGGCATACGCTGAGTCATTGCAAAACAAGTCATTGACTGAAGAACAGCAGGTCGATTATAAAGAAGTTATTTTATCTAAGGCTGAAACGATGAAGCATATGCTAGAGGATTTACTCATGTATACATTATTGCAATCGACAAGCTATGATTTAGAACTTGTTGAGGTCGATGGGGCAGAATTTTTTGAAATGGCGCTATCCGATTATGAAACACTTTGTAAGGAAAAAGGCTTTACGCTTGACGTTATATGTCAGGTAGATGGAATATTTGCCGTAAATCCGAAGCAATTACAGCGTGTGTTAGACAATTTAATGAGCAATGCTTGGCGCTACGGTGAAATAGGTAGCACAATTGGTTTGGCTGCTGTAAATGCTGGAATGTATCCTGCATGGTGCTTTGATTTTGTAAAACCTGCCCTTGTTAAGCAAGAGGGTATGTATATGATTGTGCAAAATTACGGGCAAGGTGTAAACGAAGAAGATTTAAAAAAATTATTCGAACCGATGTACCAAGTAGATAATGCTCGTACTAAAGTGGGGCAACGTGGTACTGGTCTGGGCTTAAATATTGCAAAACAAATAATAGAAAAACACGGTGGGACTGTAGAGCTGGTATCGCAAGTAGGTTATGGAACGGCGGTACTGTGCTGGTTACCACGATTTAAGGGAGAGAATTGATAATGAATTGGAAAAAATCATTACGTGCAGTGGGGTTAGTTACTGCACTGACATTAAGCTTAGTTGGCTGTAATACGCAAGGATCTTATTCACCCCAAGAGATTATTGATCAAGCATTACAGGAAACAACAGAAACAACTACGTATTACGGGGAATATACAATGGATATGGGCGAGCTTGGTGGGAAAGCACAAGTGAAAGAATGGGCCAAAGAAGGTAAACGACGTATTGAGATGACCAGCGAAAATGGAGAGCATTTTATTTCGGTCAATAATGGCTCACAGATAATTACGTATGATGTCGTAGGGAATACTGTTCATAAAATGAATTATTCTGAGGGAGCATTCGATGGGCTTCAATCACCAAAGAATCAGGCAGAAATACTGTTCGAAATGATGAAGGATACACATGATGTTACGGTTGCAGGTGAAGAAAAAATTGCAGGAAGAGATACGTACCGAATTGTAGCAAAGGCTAAAAAAGCAGATACATTACTTGGAGATATGGAAGTATGGATTGATAAAAAAACGTGGCTGACAGTAAAAACAACAACTAACAGTGCTGGAAATAAAATGACGAGCGAGTATTCAAAATTGGATGTCGATACTAAAATTGATGATGCACAATTTACATTAGATATTCCAGAAGATGCAACAGTCGAGGAAATGAGCGAGGGAGACTATGCCTCAGAGACAGTAACACTGGATGTTGTAAAAGCGCAGCTTGGTAAATTTTTAATGGTACCAGAAGCGGATGGGTTAACAGTGCATACAATTTCGTTGGATAAAGGATTCGAGGAGCGACCTGAGTTTACATTTGAATATGTAAAGGAAGAGGTACAGCAATTTTCAGTTTCAGTTTTTAAAGTGGACGCAAACTATACGGAAGTCGGTAATATTCCAGGTGAAAAAGAAATCGAAGTGCGTGGACAAAAAGGTACAGTCATGGAGGACGGGAAATTCCGTTTTGTTGGCTGGCAGGAGAATGGCTATCAGTATGGAATTATCATTGAAAATCCTGAACTAACAATCGAGGATATTTTAACGACTGCGCAACAAATGACCATTGTTCAGTGAGGTGTGTTTTATGCGGAAAGAGGAATTTGTAAAATGTCTAGCATTATTTTTATTTAGCACAGGTTTTTTATATGGGGTAGGCGAAACGTACAACGTTACATGGTTACAATTTCAATTTTTAGGCGAATTCAATGAGAGCGGCTTTTATGTCAGCTTCAGCTCACTAATACCGCTGCTGGGCGGCGTACTCATTGTTGCACTATACGAGAAGCTGTTTAAACGATTTATATAACCAAGCGAAAATCCACTCAACAAAGAGTGGATTTTTTACTTTCGGAAAATGCTATAATATGTAAATCTAAAAAAAGTGATGGATATGCTTGAAGACACAGACTATTTTACGATGCATGCCTTAAGTGTTGGGATGAATTTAGGAATTACTTGTTTATAGAGTAAAGTACCTCATCAACAGTCATTATCATGGAGATCATGAAGAGAATGAAATGAAACATTACCTTCAAAATTTGAGTATTCAACAACATCGCCGGTAGAACGGTATGAATCGCCAGTAAACTCGCAAACAATCGCTGATAAAACCATTACTTCCGTTAGAACATGGTGAAATCCAAAGAGCGAAAGAATTAAAAGCATTAGTAAATATTGATACATCCTCACAAGTCTCTGTCACAGGGGCTTGTTTTTCTATTCACACCGGCACTTTAGGTTAAATTACTCACCCGTTATTAAATAAATGAGCATAAAGAATTGTAATATTTTGAGGGGAAAGGTAGTATTAAAGAAATAAGGTATATTAAAAGGAGGTGCGGTATGGACGCACAAGAATTTGAAGAATTATTGATTACACTAGATGAATTATATAGTGCAAATCGCTATTTAGAATATATAGAATTAAGTAGTGCCGCAATAGATAGTGCTTATGCGATGGCATTGTATGATAAAGCAATGCATCTGTTACGATATCGTTGCATGAGCTATTTTCAAGTGGGGGATTTACAAATATCCATCAATTTACTTGAGCAATACCGCGAGCTTACCTTTTTGTATGGGAATGATATCGACGTCATTCAATATTATTCACTTGCCTCTATCTACTGGGGTACATTTGGTCATCTAAAAAAATCAGAAGAGTTTATGATGAAGGGGCTTAGAATTGCGGAGCGTATTCAGCATGTGGAGAGCATGGGTAAAATTTATAATAATTTGAGTGGTTTAGAGATTGAGCTAGGAAAATATGATAAGGCAAAGGAACTTGCCATAAAGAGTCTCTATTATGCCAACGAATATGAAACGAAACATGTGCACCCCTATAAAGGTATTATACATTCTAAGACAAATTTAGCCATAGCTCATATTTGGTTGGAAGAATTTACTGAGGCTCAGGAGCTATTGAAAAATTTACTTGAGACGATACATACACCGCCTTATAGTAAAGCGCAATTAGAAGTATTTAATGCCTATGCCTTACTTTGTGAAAGACAGGGATATGTTGGTGAAGCGATTGATATGTATCAAAAATCGAAACATTTTGCTATGCAAAATAATGATTTAGCTTTGCTGCAAATCATTTATAATTCTTTAGTAAAGCTAATCGAAGATCAAGGAAATAAAATTATATTGTGCGCTATTCAAAAGGAATATATAAACATTTTATTGGAAATACAAAGGGAAAATTATACGCAGGTGTTATTTGAAATGGAGTATAATGCGCAGAAAAAACAATTTGAAAGAAATTCGTATATTGATCCACTAACAAATATTTATAATCGTCGCTATTTTGATGAGCATGCGGAGAAAATGGTAGAAAATGCTGCTAGGGAAAATCATCAGCTAGCTTTTATGATGGTTGATTTAGACCATTTTAAATCTATTAATGATTCAAATGGTCATTTATTTGGGGATGATGCACTGACAATAACAGCCACTACACTGCACAATTATTTTCAACCATATGAATCCATTGTTGCACGCTTTGGGGGGGATGAGTTTATTATCCTCACCCATTTAAAAGAAGGTGAATCTGTTCGAGCCATTGCACAAAACTTATATGATACATTAACATCATTATCATTGACGATAAACGATGAAGTTGTACATTTAGAATTTAGTATAGGGGTTAGCACGAATGAGTACGGGCAGTTCACTCAAGTTGAACCATTAATACAGCATGCGGACAGTGCGCTTTACATGTCAAAACGCAATGGCCGTAATCAAATTACACTCTATAACCAATATAGCGATGTGGGGAATAGTAAATAAGAGGTATGGATTAGGGGCCATTGAAGCCCCTCTTTTTGCGTTTCGGAAATTACAAACAAAACGATTAATGGAAAACGATGGTTTTGTTGCCCTCTACGATAATACGGTTTTCTAAGTGCCATTTTACGGCTTTCGTAAGCACGCGACGTTCGATTTGACGGCCAATTTTTTTTAAATCCGATATCGTATCACGATGATCCACACGTTCTACATCTTGCTCAATAATCGGTCCTTCATCTAAATCATTAGTTACATAATGTGAAGTAGCACCAATCAGTTTGACACCTCTCGTATGTGCACGCTCGTATGGATTTGCACCGATGAACGCGGGTAAGAAGGAATGATGTATATTGATGATACAATTTTTGAAATGATTCACAAAATCAGGCGTTAATATTTGCATATAACGTGCGAGAATCAGTAGGTCAACTTCATATGCTGCCATTAAGCGAATTTGTTCTTGTTCTACTTGTAGACGAATCTCTTTATTCGCAGGGATATAATGGAACGGGATATTGAAAGACTCAACAATCGCGCGTGCGTCTTCATGATTGCTAATAACAACAGCAATATCCGTATCTAAATCACCATTTTGCCATTCCCATAATAACTCTTGCAAACAGTGTAGCTCTTTTGATACGAAAATTGCTGTACGTTCCCGTTTATTTAGATAACAGAATTTCGCTTCCATGCCATAGTCATTCGCTATATATGTAAATTCTTCTTCCATTTTCGTTGATTTTTCCTGCAGATTGTCGCAGTGGAATTCGATTCGTATAAAGAACGTACCATTCTCTGGATCACTTGAATATTGGCTCGATTCTATAATATTTGCATGATAATTAAATAAAAATGAAGATAATACAGCTACGATTCCTGGTTGGTCAGGGCACTTGACTAATAAACGTGCACGATTTTCAAATCGAATGTCCTGCTCAATCGTCATAGTATTTACTTGGTGTTTCACGGTCATTTTTTGACAACTCCTCGTACAAAATTCGTCACTTTTTTACTTTAGCAGAATAAAGCTGTATTTTCAAAAAAAAATTCAAAAAAATAATTGAATGAAAAATGAATCGAAATTCGATTTGCATCCGTCAGTAGTTTAGAAAGAAGGTGAGGACAGCGATGGAAATCGAACAAATTATAACAGAGCACGGTGATTATTTACTAAAGGTTGCTTATTTATATGTGAAAAATGAAGCGACCGCTGAAGACATTGTGCAGGATGTGTTTATCGCCTTTTATCAAAAACAAGAGCAGTTTCGGCAAGAATCATCATACCGTACATATTTGGTGAAAATGACCGTTAACAGAAGCCACGACTATTTACGCAGCTGGAAAAGTAAACGGCTGTCACTATTCGAAAAAATAACGGGGCGCTCGACAACGGTCACACCTGAAAAAGAGTTACTTGCTAAGTCCACAAAACGTGAGTTAGTGGATGCTTTGTTTACATTATCTGTGCCATATAGGGAGGTGCTCATTCTTTATTATTTCGAAGATATGACCACAGTAGAAATTGCACAGCTTGTTTGTTGCCCAGAAGCAACTGTACGAACGAGATTACAGCGTGCTAGAAAACAGCTAGCAACAGCAATCGGTGACTATGACTGGGAGGTGTTACGTCATGAATCAATTTAAGGAAGATGTGTTAACGGAGCTACAGGATGTCAAGCTTTCAGACGAAAAGAAGCAGGCTATTGTTCAACGGGTACGTGGAAACAAAAAGCCGAAAACGAGTGGTCAGTGGCAGTATCGAATTGTACTTGCGACTTTCACTGTTTTTGCTCTAACTTTTACGTATGTATTATCGCAGGGCAAAGATGAGCGTACAGCGGGGAGTCAACAGGCGGCAGCCAAACAGCAGGAAATGGATACATGGAGTTTTTGGACATTTTTCGACTATGATTTAGTGAGAGGAATACTACTCTTTATTCTGTTTATAGGTGTCACATTTCTGGTAAAACGCTTGTTGCTAAAAAAAGGCTATGGTTTACCGGTGTGTGTCGAGTGTGCAGAAACTTGGACACACAAACAAGCGCGTAAATTTTATCGTAAAAACGGACAAATGGAATGTCCATACTGCGGGAAAAAGCAATATCGGACGAAAAAATCAGTCCAATTAGCCGGAATACTCAATATTCCGATTCCTATGATGGTATTCATGAATCATTTTTTTGATAACTTTTTCCTTGGAATTGGCTTTTTTTTCGCAGGTGTCTTTATTTATTATTATCAATTAGCGCCTTATATCTTTGATCTACAAGAAGATGATCCTATGAATGAGCCTCTTTGGTAAGAATGATTGATGAAGAGAAGGGAATTGCTAGTTCACGATAGCAATTTCTTTTTCTAGCAATTTTTCAAAATACATTGACAACAGATTTCTTTTGTTTTATCTTTGTGTTAACTTAATTTATAAATCAGTTAACGTACAAGGGGAGGCAATTTAATATGAAGAAAAGTAATACATATAATTATGTGTTAGCGGCATTTGGTGCAGCAATCATTGCAGTACTTGCGCAAGTAACGATTCCACTACCACTTATTCCAATTACAGGGCAAACATTAGCAGTCGGTTTAATCGTCACAATTTTGGGCACGAAGTTGGGTACAATATCGGTATCGTTATATATTTTACTAGGTGCTGCCGGTATGCCAGTGTTTAGTGGGATGTCAGGAGGGTTTGCAATATTAGTTGGGCCGACGGGCGGGTATATTGTTGGCTTCCTCGTAACAGCTATTATTATGGGGTTATACTTAGATAAATTCGGCATTACTATTGTACATGCAGTCATTGCTAATATTATTGGTATGGTTGTGACTTTGACATTCGGTACAGTTTGGTTAAAAATTTTAGCGGATTTATCTTGGACGGCTGCATTTATGGGCGGCGTTGCTCCGTTTATCGTTGTAGGTATTTTGAAAGCGATAATAGCTGCATGGCTTGGGGTTATTGTACGTAAACGCTTAGAAAGTGCGCATTTAATTGAAGCAATAGCATAGGAGGAGAATAGTTTTGGCCACGTTATGGACAGGTGGAACGATTTACACGATGGCAAAGGTTGGCGAAACGGTTGAAGCTGTGCTTGAACAAGACGGAAAAATAGTGGCAACAGGCTCTTTAGAGAGCTTGTTGCCACAAGCTGTTTCTATTCAACAATTACATGGCAGTGTGATGTACCCAGGATTTGTTGATAGTCATTTACATATCATTGGTTATGGTGAAAAATTAAAGCATATTGATGTATCTAAGGTAAAAAGTAAGGACGAACTACTTGCTATTATTCGTCAACGTATGGTTACTGCGACGCCCGAAGAATGGGTCATCGCTATTGGGCTCAATGAAACGCAATTTCTAGCACCAGTTTTTCCAACTTTAGCTGAGCTTGATGCACTCGGTGAAGCCCATCTTATTATCAAACGTAGCTGCCATCACTTAATAGTAGCGAATTCAAAGGCTCTTGCTTTTGCGAGGATTACAAATGACACACCATCACCTGAGGGCGGTATTATTGACAAAGTGAATGGACAAGTCACAGGTGTCCTAAAAGATGCGGCGCTCTATTTGATTGTTAATCATATGCCACATATTACGCCTGCTTATCTGGAGGATGCACTTGGAAAAGCTGTGACTTCACTACAATCGTACGGTCTTGTTGGAGGACATTCTGAAGATTTAAGCTACTACGGACCTCCAAATCAACCAATAGCTGCTTTTCGAAAAGTCGTAGAGGAACAGCAATCTTTTAAAGTGCACTTATTACAACATCATTCTGTTTTTGAGGAAGTCGTTCAGCTACCCCAAGAACGATCAAGATTTTTAGAGTTTGGGGCGATGAAAATCTTCATCGATGGCGCTTTTGGTGGGCGAACGGCAGCTCTCCGAAAACCTTATAGTGATGAACCTGACAATAGTGGGATGCTTGTGCATACAACAGAGCAGTTAGAAGAGTATGTGCAGCTTGCAAGAAGGTATGGGCGAACGGTAGCTGTGCATGCGATTGGTGATTTGGCGATTACTACAATTTTAGAGGTGTTTGCCAAATATCCACCTCGAGAAGGACAATTAGACCGCGTAATTCATTGTAGCTTGGTTGATAAGTGCATCCTGGAAAAGCTTGCAGCGTTGCCTGTAGCCGTGGATATGCAACCGCAGTTTATTCAAGGCGAATATGAAGCGGAGCTTGCAAGGTTAGGTAAGCAGCGGGCAGAAGGCTTACATCCATTGAAATCGCTCTTGGATCAAGGACTGATTGTAGCAGGAGGTAGTGATGCCCCGATTGAAGAGCCGAACCCGTTACATGGAATTTACGCAGCTGTGACCAGACGAAATTTTGGTGAGAATCATGAAGGGTATGGTGCGCGTGAGAAAATTTCGCGCTTCGAGGCAGTACGTTTGTATACAGTAGGCACAGCGGAAATTATCGGGCAGCAACATGTTCGAGGGAAAATTGAAGCAGGATATACTGCGGATTTTACGGTGTTTGATGAAGATATTTTTAGCGTAGACATCGAAAAAGTTCCAGATATTGAGGTTGTGTATACAGTTATTGATGGACAAATTGTCTATAAAAAAACAAAAAATCGCTGTGAAGAATAGTCTTCGCGGCGATTTTTTTGTCTAAAGAGTCCATAAAAATAGTCAACGATGTTACCTATTTTTTATGAGTTGTGTTTTTCGGATAATTTTTTCACTTGTAGTTCCAAGTTCTCCACGCGCGTAGTGAGTTCATCAACTTTTGGCAGAAGTGTGTCTTGAGGTGGCAAAGACGCCAATGGTTTTAATTTTTTTATCATTTTTATCATAACGTAAAAAATGGCTATGAAAATCAATAGCATCATAATTGTACTAATAATGTCACCGATATTAAAGTTCTCCATATGTATACCCCCATTTATAAGTTTGGCTATCTCTATTTACCGTTTCAGTTGGTAATAAGTTTCAAAAAATGTATCAGTTTGTGCTAAATGCATAAATCTCGAGATATGGAACGACATACTATAATGGACAAATCCTTCCACAGATAAGGATTTTTATTTTGGAAGGAATTGAATGTATATTTCGTTTCATATCTTATAGAAAGATATTGAGAAAAAGTGTAGTAAGTATTTTATTGGGGAAATACGTTAGTATGCGACTGGGGGTGAATGCATGCACAAGGCAAGTCAAATTATGCGACTAGCCATTTACAATATTTATACGTACCGCATTGATTATATACAGGTTTTTGCACTGATTCGGTTTTTTCAGTTTTTATTGATTGTACCAGTCACAACGGTTATTTTTAAGCTAATGTTGCGCGTAACCGGCTACACACATATTACAGAGGAAAATATTCAAAGCTTTTTAGCCCATCCCTTCGTTATATGTATGATCCTTATTTGGGTAATGGTCGTGCTACTATTTATTTATTATGAGATGGGCTTTTTATTTTTAATGGCTTTTAATCAGCAGCGCGGTATTCGTTATCGCTTTTTAACAATTTGGCAGCAACTCAATCGTAAAGTCGTCTATTTTTATAGTGTTCAGGTAATCTATTTAATTTTTTATATTGCCTTGTTATTACCTCTAGCTTCATTTATGCTACCTCTGACGTTAACCCAAGCTATTTCCATTCCACATTTTATTACAGACGAATTAATGCTGAGTCGATCAGGAAAGTTACTGTATGGTGCAATCGCAAGTGTATTGGTGATTATTGGTGTACGTAGTATCCTGACATTGCCGATTTTTACGATTCAACCAAGGATTTCAATTCGCCAATCGCTCGTACAAAGTTGGCGCTTTTCAAGAAAAGGTTTGTGTGGATTACTCGTTTTACTGGCCATGATTTTAACGGGTCACTTACTGTTATTAGTAGGTATTACAGTTGTGAGTACATTACCACTATTTATTTTAGAACGTGTCTGGCCAAGTACCGCACTGTTAACTGCTGGTATGACATTAGCATTTTTGGAAATCGCCTTTGTGGTGTTATTTAGTTTGCTACAGGCCATGTTTTCACAGGTGATGGTGGCAATTACCTACAATACGCTACTCTTATCGAAAACTAAAATTCCAGCAAATTTTTTGAAAAAACGTTACAAACGATTGTCAATTCTAGTTTGCATCGTATTTATCGTCTTAAGTGTAATCAATATTAATTCTTTGGAGAAAAGTGTTTATGCACCTGACACGAAAATTATCGCACACCGAGGTTACACGGCAGAAGCTGTAGAAAATACGATTGGTGGGCTTGTTAGGGCCGCTGCTGCAGGTGCTGACTTGGTAGAATTAGATATTCAGCAAACCGAAGATGGAGATTTTGTCGTGTTTCATGATCGTACATTAAGGAGACTAGCGGGTAAAAATGGCGTAGTAACGAATATGACCCTGAGTGAATTAAAGACAATCACCGTCCACGCAGATGGTTATAGCGATAAAATTTCTTCTCTTGATGATTTTATTGAGATGGCGAAAGCTCTTGATGTTGCATTATTGATAGAGTTAAAGGTGCAAGGGAATGAATCAGAGGACTTGTTGCCAAGCTTAGTGAAAAAGCTAAAGGACCATCAGGTACTTGATACGTACTATGTCCAGTCAGCGAGCTCACAATTGATGACACAGTTAAAGAAATTAGCCCCTAACTTACGTGTTGGTATTGTCTATGCGCTCACTGTTGGTTCAATGAGTGATACGACTGTAGATTTTATAGCATTAGAAGAATCTTGGGTATCAGATAACTTAATAGCAGAATTACAGCAAAGCGATATGGATTTATTCGTTTGGACCTTAAACAAAGATCGATCTCTACAAGAGTTTATTGGAAAAAATGTTGCGGGGGTTATTACGGATCATCCAGATATAGCATTGGATATAAGGACAAAGCAAAGCGAACATCAATACTTTTTACAACGAGTATTAAGTCGACTACAATTCATTTTTTAGCTGTTTTATGTAGTGTGTTATCTTAAAATGATGAATTTAAAAAATAATATGGTAATGTTGTAACCTTTTTCATTTTAAAACGACTACTACTATGAATTCGTGAAATGAAGGAGATGCTTTTTTATGAAAATGACGAAAGTCGTACCATTTGCAATGTCAGCATTATTAATCGGAGGCGCTATAGTAGCACCATCTGCATCAGCAAACGGAGGAGAGGCAGTAGTGACGAACGCTCAAAATGACGAAGCACAAAAGCCTCAAGTACAACCAATCTTTATTAAAGTAGCAGGTACAGTTGATAATGTGGAAGTACGTGACAATGCTACATATTATACGGTTAAAGAAGGCGAAAACATTAACGTATTTGTTGTGAATGAGGACACGCTTGTTTTCGACAATACTGGTAAAGAAGTAAAACTTCAAAAGGGTGATAAAGTAACGGCTTACACGTATGCGAACAAACCGATGCTAATGATTTATCCACCACAATATAACCCAGAAGTACTTATTGTTGAAACAGAAGAAATGGGCAGTGCAACAGTTGATTTTTTCAATAAAGATTTAGTGAACGCGGACAACACTTTAAAATTAAATGTTGGTAAAGAAACGGCAGTTCAAAGTTTATCTGGCAAAGATGTGACTGTTGAAGATTTAGCAGAACAACATTTACTTGTGTTCTATACAATTACAACAATGAGTATCCCAGCACAAACGCCACCATCAAAAGTAGTAGTTTTAGACACGATCGTTGAAGAGCCAGGTGAAGTTGACCCAGGGGAAGTTGACCCGGGCGAAGTAGATCCTGGTGAAGTTGACCCAGGTGAAGTAGATCCATCAGAATCAGCTGTAGATGAAATTATTAAAAGTGATTTTTATGAAGTAGAGGGTACGACAATGGTACCTTTACGATTAATTGCTGAAGAACTTGGCTTTAACGTAGAATCAACAGGAAAAGGTGCAATCGTGTCAAAAGGCGCATTATCGTATACGATTACACGTGGTGAAAAAGCATACGGCTATAACAAAGCACTTCGTTACTTTGAAGTCGCGCCAGCTTTACTAGAACCTTCAAAAACATATGTACCTGTTGAATTCGTTGAAGAATTATTAAAATAAAATGCCTACATACCTTCCATGCCTTGTGCAATGGGGGGTATTTTTTATTATTATAAGGTAATTAAGGATTGAAGTTTCTTCAATGATGGGCAATGCAGTCGTTCAAAGTTTCTTTAAATCGAAAACAATTTCATACTATAATAATATAGAAAAATCTAAAATCTTGTAGGAGGAATAATATGAAACAGGCATTGGTCATTGTAGATATGCAGGAAGTCTTCTTTATGGATAGGAAGAATTATTTATTTGAATCTGAGCAAGTTGTAGAAAATATTAATAATTTAATTCAATGGGCTAGAGCTAACGACATTCAGGTGATTTTTATCCAACATACCGATTTAGGGCAAGATGATGAAATGGCATTTGGCAAGCCTGAATGGAAGCTTCATAATAGACTCCTTAAACAGCTGGAAGACAAAGTTATACAAAAAACAACTTGGGATGCATTTTATGGCACAGAATTAGCACAATATTTACAGGATTCTATGATTGAACAGCTCATTTTTGTTGGTGCTCAAACGGAATTTTGTTTGGATACAACGATTCGCAGTGCATTCAGCCATGGATACCATAATAATATTTTAATAGCAGGCGCACATAGCACCATAAATAGTGAAGCTTTGGATGCTGAACAGATCATTAAGCATCATGAATATATATGGAATAATCGATTCGTAAACATTCAACCAAATACTAATTTTCAGGCGTAAGTGGCCTATCGAAGAAAGGAATCGCTATGCTATGCTCATCAACCAACAAGAATTTTTTATCAAAGGGATACAATATACGATTAGGTCTGCTATTGAAGCAGATGCGAGAGCATTATCCACATTAAGGGTACAAATTGACGGGGAGACTGAAAACCTAGACCGAGAAAAAGGTGAAGCCTTTATAGATACAAAAGGATTTCAACAGTTGATAAAAGCGGATACTGAGCATCCGCGTAACCTATTTTTAGTGGCAATTGTTAATGACAAAATTATTGGGTTTTCAAGATGTGAAGGCTTTGAGTTAAAAAGACTTTCTCATAAAGTAGAATTTGGTGTAGGTGTCTTAAAGGAATTTTGGGGATATGGCATAGGGAAGAATTTCTTGAAACAATCAATTGCCTGGGCTGATGCCAACGATATTAAAAAAATGGCTTTGCATGTATTAGAAACGAATGAGAAAGCTATTGTGCTCTATGAAAAACTAGGCTTCGAAATAGAAGGACTATTGAAAAATGATAAAAGACTTTCTGACGGTAATTACTATAATACTGTTGTAATGGGAAGATGCAAGAAAGTATCTTACTAGTGCGGCGATGACACAATAAACCCAGCTAAGCGAGTAGGATGTTTAGCTGGGTTTTTCGTCAACAACTTTTGCGTTTGGTAAAATAATTGAACACTAAGAAACGTTGATATACTGCCCTTAGCAGGGGTTCATAACCCACGAGGAAGCTACTGATAAGCATAGTGAGATGGGTAAAGATTGATGAACATTTCAGTGATGTTACCATAACAACGGCTGGGAGATGATGTATTGAGATATGCACAACAAGCGTTAAAGTCTTATGTTGAAGAGTTGCTTTTAAGTCGCATCATCAAATAACCAGGCGCTCATTATTATTTGAGTACCTGGTCTTTTGTTTCGTGATGAATAGTAAAAAATTTTATGAAATTGCTATGGACCACAAATCGAGAAACAAGTGTGTTCTTTGAAATTTTTTTGTACCCAATCATCTATTTTGTTAAAAAACCGGATGAAATCGATGTCCATTGAATTATTTAAAGTACATGCAATGAAAGCGATTTGATTCCATTGTTCAAGGTTAACTGAATTTGGGCCAAAGTAATTAAAATCCGGCAAAACTTCATATATATGTAGATGTAAAAAAGCAAATGCTTCTTCTGTTAAAAAAATTGAAGATTCATGCCAATGTTCATTTTTAAAATCACCGCGCATGAATTCAAAAACATCACGTTGTTGTAAGTTTTTTAATGTATGTATTTTAATCATTTAATCCTCCTTATCTAAAAAGCCACTCATTTGAGTGCCTATTTTTTGCTCCTTCGATTTCAGTGGTTTCAGTTTTTTCTACACCACAAGCAGTAAGTAGTAATGCTGACATTGCTCCTATGTATAATAATTTCTTCATTAGCACACTACTCCCTTGTATTTCTATTTTAGGAAATCGGAAGGCGAAAGTACATATAAAAAAACAGACAACCGATATTAGTTATCTGTTTCCGCATCTATACGCTGTAGCAAGTCACCTAAATTCTTTACATCTAGAGCAACCATTATTTTCTCAAGTGCATCTTTTGGATGCAGTCTTATTTTTTTCTAATCAGTGTCTCTCCAAGAGGGATTCCAACCACAACAACCAAAACCGTTAGAATTAACAGGGCTTTAAAAATAAAATACGCAACTTGATCGAACATCGTATCACTCCTTCTTTTCTTAATAATCCTTACCTCATATTCCGAAATTATCCAACTCCTATTGAAGAGTCAAACTCTTTTGTGCTTTTTATAATATAGTTTACGTCATTTCAACGTATGTATGCAGTCGTCACTTTTAATATTTTGTAATTTTCAACAATAGGGCGCGATTGTTTAATTAGCATCGCTGTTACTAACGATGTGCTTTAGTTAAATAACAGTAGAAAGCGAGGTGAGAAAACGATGGCATTTGAATATTTAGCCGCATACACAACATTTGAATCAATAGCTGATATGGATAAGAGTGTGGAGGACCACATGGCGGCTCATTACTATGATTTAACAGAATCAGAGCGTTCCATCATTTTCAAGCTTGCTAGATCATGCTTTAGAACATCCAGGAGCTTGTCATTTAAAAGCTTCAACGATTGCTGCAGCATTGGAGATCAGCACAAAGACAGTTTACTGTACTATTAAGAAACTAGAATCACTAGGTATTATCAAGAAACAGAAAACTACTAAGGTAAAGGGAGGTCATGGTGCAAACATCTATATTATTTTGCCGAACCAATCTGAAACATGCGAAAGCCATAACAATCTTTTTGAGGAATTTTCAACTGCTTGTAAATTGCAAGCGGCTTATAACGTGGCTAAAGCTGATAGGGAAACAAGCAAAGAGTTTATGAATGAGTATCAAGTGATGCTGTATGATTTTATGCATTCGTTACCTCTTTCAAACAGCTTTAAAGATGAGCTGCATAAAGTTGTACTAGCATCCAATGCAAGCAGTATTCAGGAATTCATAATTGCCAAGAACATCATTTTTAAAATAGCTTGGGATATTAAATTGTACTGACGGTCACTAATACACAAAGAGCCATATTCGTAGGAGCTCATAGGAAGGTACTACAACGTAGAGATAAGCATCCCATAACAAAATACACCATCTGTAAAGAAAGAATCTGCACGTGGGCGCACAGTGCCTTTCTATAACTGGTTAACTGAACGCAATGAACGATTGAATGTATTTTATATATGAAGGAAGTGAGTGTACACGAAAGTGACAGCTAAAGAATGGTGCATGAGCCTATTTCTACTAATAAAAATAAGAGGTGATTATATGGATAACAACAGCCAATTACAGGCTTTAATAGAAGGTAATAAATATAAAAATGCAATGGATCATCTGCGCATAGTTGAAATGGTGTTACAAATTGACAACAAAAAAGCATTAGAAACATTATTTAAAAGTTGAAAATCCTATCGAAGAAGGTTTATCGATGGTAGGCGTTTGGTTGCCACAGTTTGTTTTGTATTGGACATTCGGAACTGTTTTTTTAGAAATAGTGGATAATTTACTCACTATGCTTGAAAAACAGGAATCTAAATTTAAATATATTACTCACACAGAGTTTAATGATGAAAATTTTGACAAGAATTTAGAATTAATAGAGATAAGAAAAAGAATTTAGAAATTTGAAGAACAAAATAAAAATATAAATAGTTAAAATTACCTTCACAGATAATTGTGCGGGCTTTTATTTTGTCCTTAGAAATATAATGTACCGAGCAGTGCTATTTATGTAAGTAATCCATTCTTAGAATTGATCAATAAAAAAAAGATTGAAGCATATTAGCCTCAATCTTTCTTACGCACGCATTCCTGTACACACGCTCGCCGTATTTTATTAGCCCCAAATAGCCCCAAAATCATGCTGTAATATACATTAACTTGCTTGGTCACAATGGAACTCATTATCTCAAAACGTTGATATACCAACGTTTTGTTAGCTTAGTGTGTTCACCTTGCATTTATATCACTTTGCGTTAGGATAAATCATCGTAGCCGGATCAACGTATTCATCGAATTGTTCTTCCGTTAGTAATCCAGTGGCAATGGCAGCTTCTTTTAATGTTGTGCCTTCATTATGGGCTTTTTTCGCAATTTTTGCTGCATTTTCATAACCGATATATGGATTTAATGCAGTAACCAGCATTAATGAGTTTTGAAGGTTATGGTCAAGAACCTCTTTATTTGGCTCGATGCCAACTGCACAGTGATCATTGAATGATTTCATAGTATCAGCAAGTAGTCGAGTGGATTGTAAGAAATTATAAATAATTACTGGTTTAAAGACGTTAAGCTCAAAGTTCCCTTGAGAAGCGGCAAAGGCAATCGTTGCATCATTACCAACAACTTGTGTCACAACCATTGTCATGGCTTCACTCTGAGTAGGGTTCACTTTACCAGGCATGATGGATGAACCGGGTTCATTTTCTGGAATTGTTATTTCACCAATACCAGAACGTGGGCCGCTTGCTAACCAGCGCACGTCATTGGCAATTTTCATTAAGTCTGCAGCGAGTGCTTTTAAAGCACCATGTGCCACTACAGCTTCATCATGACTTGTGAGCGCATGGAATTTGTTTGCTGCTGATGTAAAGCTTTTACCAGTTAACGCACTAATTTCTGCAGCTACACGGTCACCGAATTCAGGATGAGCATTAATGCCCGTACCAACTGCAGTTCCACCAATAGCTAGTTCTTTCATATATTCTACGTTGTGTTTAATCATTCGTTCGGATTTTTCTAGCATCGCAGACCATCCGCTAATCTCTTGACCTAATGTCAGTGGTGTTGCATCTTGTAAATGTGTACGTCCGATTTTAATAATATCTTTAAAGTTTGCAGTTTTCTCATCAAATGTCGCTTTTAGTAAACGAAGGCGGGGAAGTAAGTAATCTTCTACTTTTAACACAGCAGCAATATGTAATGCTGTTGGGAATGTATCGTTTGAGCTTTGTGATTTGTTCACATCATCGTTTGGATGAATGCGATCTGCCTCACCAGCATCCTGTAAAATTTGGTTGGCACGATGCGCAATGACTTCGTTCACATTCATATTTGATTGTGTACCACTACCTGTTTGCCACACAACAAGTGGGAATTGGTCATCCCACTGACCGTTTAAAACTTCGTCAGCCGCTTGGACAATCGCATGAGCTTTAATATCTGACAGCTTGCCTAGCTTATTGTTTGCGATGGCTGCGCTTTTCTTTAAAATAGCCATTGCTTGCACCAATTCAATCGGCATTTGTTCTGTTCCGATTTGGAAGTTCTCTTTACTGCGCTGTGTTTGTGCGCCCCAAATTTTATCTGCAGGTACCTTAATTTCACCCATAGTATCTTTTTCAATACGATAATCCATTAATAACAGCTCCTTCAAGTTATGTAAGTAAATAAATTTAAAAACGGATATTCTTAGTCTGATGTAAGAATATCCGTTTGATACATGCTTATTCAAAAAAGAGGGGGATTCTGAATTAAGCATTTTGGAGAAAAGAAATAATCTATTGATAATGATAATTGTTATCAATTAAAAAGTCAATAACTTTGCTTGAAGAAATTTTAATTAATTGAGAATAGTTTGCAACCGCTGATAAACTCGAATGCTAGAATGAATGTCCAAGATGTTTTGCAACATAAATTACATTTACAAGATATTAAATGATTACTTGCTTTAGTTCATGTAATACCCCTCATTGGAACTCTGTAAACCACTTCGCCAGATACAGTTGTTCGATCTCGGGCTAAAAGATTAAGCATGTAAATCATCTAAGATACTATCATTTCATCTAAAGATGAAATGATAGCTTTGGCATTTAGTTTGTATGTGCCTTCTAGTGATTTTAAGTGGGGAGGGAAGTAGTTATCTTTTTTTCTTGCCGAGATCTTTGGTTAATGGTTGTTTTTTCGTAATTTTTTCAAAAATCACATAAACATGATATTTGTGATCATCCATTTTAATAATTTCTACAACTTTTGCTTTACGACCTTTAATGTGGACTTGCTCATCAATATCGGGGATACGCACTAACAGCTGATTTAAAAGGGAAGTTTTATTTTCATAATAATGTACAACATTCATGATCTACGGTCTCCTCATTGCTTATTTTAGTCAATTTATGAGGAGTGTCATGAATGTAGAACATTTAAAAAAATTTCTTTTAGCGTCAGTACATAGTTTTTCGGTTCATAAGTTTTAACCATTTTCGTTGTCTCCAACTACTTATGATATAAAGAAGTGAAGCAACAATTAACAGACCGATTGAAAATTTCCAAAGTATAGAAAAATTCAAGTAAATACCTGTAAAGGTCCCTAAAAATCCTAGTACGCTTAAAATAAACGTCTGCTTTTTTTGATTTTCATAGATTGAAAAATAAAATTCCCTATGTTGTAGCGCTTCTTTTTGAACGACTAATCGCTGAGGCGTTTCTAGTAAATCTTTCAATGTATGAAAGATTTTAAAGATGGGTAGGGCATGGATCCACTGTAAAACTAACTTCCAATTATTTGACGTTCCTTGTTTTAACCACTCTGAAAATGCAGGCTTTATTATGTCTAACATTTCTTTGTTTGGATCAATTGTTTGCAGCATTCCTTCAATTGTAACGAAGGAGCGCCCCAAAAAGATAAATCGAGTAGGTACTTGTATAGGCAGTAATTTGACCATGTCATTCATTTCTTTTTTGACAGCAAATACATCCATCTCTTTCACCTGGTTTAGATCCAATGTTAAAACGTCTTTTAGAAGATTTTCAATGATGTTGAGATTGGCTCCCGGAAGTAAGAATCCTAAATCCTTGAGTATGACTGCTGCTTGAGCATAGTTTTTTAATAAGATGGCTTGTATTAAATTTTGAAAATTAGTAGCATCTTTTTTAGATATTTCACCTACCATGCCAAAATCGAGAAGAACGATTGTACCGTCCGATTTTACCAATACATTTCCTGCATGAGGATCAGCGTGAAAAACGCCCGCTTCTAACCATTGCGGAAGAAAAATTCGCATTAATCGCTGCGCTAATTCCTCTCGATTGATTTGAGACCTATCTAAAAAATCGACATCTGTAATTCTAACGCCATCTATCCATTCCATCACCATTACTTTAGATGTGCAAATTTGAGGGTAAATGTTTGGGATAGTTAACTGCTGATATGACGCGAAGCGGTCACGAAAATGACTAATGGTCTCCAATTCTTTTTTGAAATCTAGTTCTCTTTCAATGACATATTTTAATTCTTTGAATAGCATTTTAAAGTTGATAAATCCTTTAGGAATAGGTGCAAAGTGTTGCGCAAACCAAAAAATAATAGCTAACGAACGAAAATCAGTTCGCATAATGGAAGGGATTGATGGACGTTGAACTTTAATAGCAACGTCTGTTCCATCCTTTAATTTCCCGCGATAAACCTCGCCGATGGATGCTGAAGCAACTGCTTTTGTTTCGATTGAAAGAAGAACGTATTCAATAGGTTCTCCCCATTCTTGTTCCAAGACACTCTTAATGTCTTGCCAAGAGGATGGTGGTACTTGATCCACTAGGTCCTGTAGTTGATCGGTAAAACTACTAGGTAGCAAATCTTTGCGGATACTTATAAATTGCCCTACTTTAATTAGTACTCCTTCTAGCTCAAAAAGAATTTGACGGAATTGTTGCCCAAGTTTTTCCCATAATACTTCACATTCCGTAACAGATTTTTTTCGAATACGAAACCAATAGACTCGAAGAAACATAGAAAATGCAAAAGACAGTATCTTCCACATTCGAAACCAACTTTTCCTATTTTTCACTCAAACACCTCCAGTAAAGCATTTACAATAATAAAGTGAGTATATAATAGTTATTCTCCACCTATTATATACAATATAAGGAAAGAAGGTAGCAATCTTTGATATAGATAATATGGATAAAAGTAATTGTTGCATAACAGAATAGCTCTGACATTTTAAGGTGAGTTCACGTTGAGGTAGGAATCTACGAGGCTCTTTTTATACGTCATGTGTTTAATTGTGTGCCAGCACATGTTATAATGAAGCGCTTAAGATGATTAAGACATTTTATTTATAATTGAACGGATGCCAAGAATAGCCTCCGCAAAGCGATAAAATATGGAGGTGTAAAAGTATGAATAAACAATGGTCGATTGATAAAATTAAAGAATTTGTTGAGAACAATTCGGAAAGTAAGTTGCTAACAACGGAATATCACGGTTTTTCTCAAAAGTTACTATTAAAATGTGCATGTGGAAGTAACTTTGAAAAAACATTTACGAAATTTAAAAATAAAAACCAACGTAAATGTGATGTCTGCCAACCACCAAAAGCGTCACGCTAAACGTGAGTCTTCTAAAAGAAGTGCTGATTTCCCTGAAGAGAAATTGGCGCTTTTTTGTTGATTCAAAAAGAATTGACGAGCTTTTGTTGAACTTGTTGAACTAAAGTGAAAGTAAAGCATTATTTCTATTTCACAGTAGTTAATAAGAATTGAAAAAGAGTTGGTTCATCATTCGTGTTGAACCAACTTCTAAGGCAGTAAAAACGCGAAGAATTCGAGTTTTTTTATTTATTTTGTAATGTTTGAAGTCGATTTAAGTTAGCGATTGTACCGCCATCTACTCGTAAGTCTATACCTGTAATATAGGAAGCTGCATCGCTAAGGAGGAATGCAACAGCGGTAGCGATTTCAGAAGCTTCACCTTCACGACGTAAAGGGGTACGATCGAGCATTGTTTTCATTTCCTTTTGTTGAGAAGCTTCCTGACGACCCATAGGTGTGTTGATTGTACCAGGTGAGATTGAAGTAATACGTGCTCCTTTTTCGCCCCATGTCCAAGCTTGGTCTTCAACGATTAATAGTACGCCTAATTTTGATAAACTGTATGCTGCACCTGAATTACCTTGCGTAAATTGCTCCATTACTTCGATAACGTTTTCAGCTAAAGGTTGTTTTAAAATTTCAGAATAAGGTCCTACACGAGGTGCCATATGGCCACTCATTGAAGAGATACATACAACAGCGGTACCTTGAGTTGCAATGGGAAGGAATGCATCTAATACAATTCCAGTACCAACTAAGTTTACTTCGGTAATACGTTTAGAATCAGCCATTGTTGGTGATAGACCAGCAGTGTGAACTAAACCTTTTAGTGTTCCTAATTCAGAAGCTTTTTTTGCTAATGCAGCAACGTTTTCTTTTGAAGTAATATCAACTGTTTGATAATATACATCCGTAATCCCTTTAGCGGCCAATTCTTCTTTTGTTTGAAGTAAACGCTCTTCAGAAACATCTGCTAATAGTACGATTCCTTTTTTACCAACTAATTCAGCAGTTGCTTTCCCCATACCACCAGAACCACCAGTAATAACATAAACATCTTTTGACATATTAAATTCCTCCTAAACGTGTGATAACTTTATTGTAAACGCCTACATATTGAAATGAACGAGACATTTTAACCCGAAATGTCCAGAGGAGTGACATTATTGAATACTGCTAAAGAAACAATCATCGAAGTATTTTTAAAGTTATTAAATGAGAAAAACTTTGAAGAATTGAAGGTGAAAGAAATTGTTCAAAGGGCAAAAATTTCGCGTTCGACGTTTTATTTACATTTTGCAGATAAATACGAGCTAATGGATGAAGTGAGAAGGGAATTGAATGACCGTTTTTTATCGTTTTACCGACATGGACAGTCCTATTGGGAAAAGCCAGTTCCTCTCCATTTATGTGAACATATTATGAAATATCGCTCTTTTTATGAAATGGAATTCGAAGATTCAAATGCTACTCGAAAGTTATCAAACAAACTAACCGTTTATTTGTTGCAAGCATTTGGCGACCAAGACTATGCCATATTTGCAAGCTACGGCACAATAGGTTATTTAAGTTTCTGGGTTAAAGATGGTTTTGCAATTAGCCCAGCTGAAGCAGCGGAGAAATTATTAAAAATAGGGTTAACGAATTGGTCAAAAGAAGTGGAACTTGAAGTTTTTTTAAATAAAGAAACGAATTAAAACGTTACTACTCGAAAACAATTGCGGAATATGGTGAAAAAGCCTGCATGGTTTCAAGAAAATGACTATAATTATTATTAAATGACAAGGGGCGATTGTTTAAGTAGAGTGATTGCTTCTTGTGTTAACGTTGAAGCTTAGTTTAAAAAGAAACATTAAAAAAGATGTTAGTTCAACCGATATTCATCATGTGAAATATATCTAATACACCATTTTAGGAGGAAGATATAATGGAACATGACTTAAAAGCGTTAATTAATAAGTTTGATCTTGCAATAAAACAAGAAGATTTTGATACATTAATGAATTACTATACTGATGATGCAATTCTAGTTGTAAAGCCTGGAATGATTGCACGTGGTAAAGAGGAAATCAAAAACGCCTTTATCGCCATTGCTAAATACTTTAATAACAGTATTGTACCAACACAGGGGGAAATGCTTATTTTAGAAGCGGGAGATACTGCGTTAGTTATTTCTCAAACGTTACTTCATGCAGATAAAGAGGAACTTGAATACGCGATGGACAGAAGGGCTACCTATGTATTTAAGAAAAATTTGCATGGAGAATGGCTTTGTGCAATTGACAACTCATATGGTACAGAACTAATCAATCACTAGACATGAAAGGATTATGGCGTTTGTACTTAAACGATTAGAGGGCGTTGATTCAATAAAGGTTGACGGTTGTCTTGAGGAATTTATTATTTATTTTATTTACGGGGCAGGTTAGGTTAGTAGAAGATTAATAGATATACTTTTGACCTTTAAAACAGTAATTTTTTGATGTTTTTTTGAAACAGACACGTTTTTTCGCTTGGTTTAATGGAAAAGAGCGCAGCTTATTTTTTTTTTGTTTTTATTAATGAAAGAATATAGTATATACTTTTATAGTCCTATACTTGCAGAATTAAAGTAGGAACTTAATTTATTAGAAAGTTTTATTGGAGGTTTATTATGAATTATAAAATTATTAACAAACAAGTATTTGAACAGGCACAGCTACGTTCGGTTTCAGACGTGCCATTCACTGAAGAAGAACTTCAAAACGGTATGAAATTAGCTGTCTCTAAGGCGGATGAGACCCTTGTTTTATATTTAGTGGATGTAAACGGTCAGAAGAAATTCGAAGTCCGTTGGGATGATTCGTCCGAAATTTTCAACGGTTGGTATTCAGCTTGGGATAATTTCGCTTGGTGCCTAAATATAGTGAATAATTAAAAATGATTAATTAAATAATATCAACTAGAAACGAACTTACATTTTGTTTTCAGTTGGTATTATTTGTTGCCACAAATGCTTTTTTCTATCTTCAATTATTTCTCGGCAGTAGAGAAACCAGAAACAAGCGTTTCACTTTTCTAATTGAACAAATCAAGTGCGTTGATCTAAAAGGATTAACGCTTTTTTTGTTGCGTTTCTTGTACTATCGAAACAGATGTATGTTTAGGAACTTTTTTCTATTCCATTCGTATAAGAGTAAACCATTGAATGGCAAGGCATTGATCATGCGTAAACCATTGAATGGCAAGGCATTGATCATGCGTAAACCGATATTTTTAGCTTTTAAGAAAAACGGTGCGAGAGGCTGTGCCAATCCAGTTCAATGAAGGATTTCTCGAAAGAAACAATTTAATATGGGAAGTAGCAGTTACTAGGAGTTGTAGTCGAATCTGTTACTGAACTTTCAAGTTTCAAATTACAGGCAGTTTAAATAAAGTAGAGAGGGTGATCAATTTGGAAACGTTTATCGCACTAGGCTTTTTTCTAAATCCTATTTTTCAATTGTCTTTTGCGTTAATTTAGTTAGTATCTTACGGAAATTATCTAATGATAGTGGTGCGAAAATTAATAGAAATGCAACATGGTTAACAATTTCGTTCACTTATATAGTTGTAATTCTAACTTGGATGTGGAGTTTAGCAAATTAATTGTTGGTGGCTTATTTGAAACATTCATCTGTTGAAATACTAAAAGTGGAATAGAACTGATTCTGCGTAGTTGTAGAGGCAGTTCTGCTTTTTACCAAAGACTATAATTGTATCCTTTTGGGGAAACAGATGCAGTATGCTTTACGGGCCATTTTTTTAAATCGGCTGTCTATGTTTCTTGTATTGCACGTAAACTTAAGTAGAGGAATCAGTGGCAAGGAATATTTGTGCTTGTTGTCAAATGGATATCGCATTTGTTTTAGCATTTATGGGCTTTATTTCGCGCTAAAGTAAGCTGAAAGGTTGCTCAAGCTGGCAATTAGTGCTGTTTGCGTGTATTGTCGTAGTCATTTCCAAGAAATTGATGCTGCGTGTACACTCGATCATAGGGCAATTGGTGCATAATTTGCATGAATAATTTTAATGAGGCTGATTTATAGTGAGAACTCTGTAAGACAATTTGATGAGGAATTTACCTTGGTATTCGGGTTAGGTGTAAGTATATTGCGGAATTGAGGTAGAGCTTTCAGGATATATTCGAAGAAAGAAAGTGAAGCGCAGGGAAGACACCTATGATTTTGATGCATCGTTATTACAGCATAATTTTATGATTGATTTTACAAATATCTTGTGTATCTTATTATTATTTCTCGGGAAATATTGAGTGGATAATTGCTGTAGTAGCGGTAGTATTTGTGCTTTTAAAGAATTTTTGAGCTTAGGCACTCCGTATTGCTCAATATTAAGAATGATGATGTTTTTATGTGTTGTCTTAATATTCTTACTTTTTCGGTTTCTCGTTGTAAGACTTACTTGGTCGCATATTTTGCTTATCGGCATTAGCCTTTTATTGATGTTCGAAGCATTTAGTTTGAATTTGGAGAAATGAACGGTTTCAGAGTGTGTGCGAGCGTTATAATAGTAACAAAGGGAGGGAAAACTGAATGTATTTAAAATCATGTAAGGTGCTAAAGGAAGACATGAATGATAAACAATATGAATATCCGTTTAATATACCGAGTTTGCAGGATTTACAAGAGCTAGAGTTTCCGACGAATGTGACGTTCTTTGTTGGGGAAAATGGCTCTGGAAAATCGACGTTACTGGAAGCTATAGCGGACCGTTGTGATTTTAATACAGCAGGCGGCGGACGACAAAATTTGTATGATGTACATAAGGCAGAATCTGCACTTGGGGATTACATTCGTTTATCTTGGTGGCCAAAAGTGTCAAACGGTTTTTTCTTAAGAGCAGAGACGTTTTATCAATTTGCAAGTCATATTGACTTGTTAGAAGAACATCCAAATAAAAAATATGCTGCATACGGCGGCAAGTCTTTACACCATCAGTCCCACGGCGAATCGTTTTTGTCATTGTTTATGAACCGTTTCAAAGATAAGTCGATTTATTTACTTGATGAACCGGAAGCTGCATTATCACCAACACGACAGTTAAGTCTACTTAAAATAATGAAGGATTTAGAGCATGAGGCACAGTTTATCATTGCCACACATTCACCGATTTTATTAGGCTATCCAAATGCGACAATTTATAGTTTTGACGAGGGGGGAATTGAGTCGATTCGATATGAAGACACCATTCATTATGTCGTAACGAAACGGTTTTTAAATGCCCCAGAAACAATATTTGCTGAGTTATTTGATGAGGAGAGAGAATCATGAATCAACGTAAAGGCTTAGTCATGAGAGAAATTCGTGTAGATGAAATGGCACAGTCGATTGATTTACTTAATTATGTGTTTCAAATGTCAATGTCTATTAATAAGGATCGTCGTTTTGTGAATGCGAAAAGTAAACAGTTTGATGAAGGGCATGCAATTGGTTGGTTTGATGGCACCCAGCTAGTGTCACAAATATTAAATCTACCATTTCAAGTAAATGTTCATGGCAAGCTTTATGAAATGGGTGGTATTACGGCAGTTGGAACGTATCCAGAGTATTCAGGGCACGGTTTAATGGAAAGTCTCATTATGGAGTGCCTACAACAAATGCGTAATGAACAACGATACGTATCCTATTTATTTCCATATTCTATTCCGTACTATCGTAAAAAGGGCTGGGAAATTATGAGTGATATTGTGGAATTTCAAGTGAAGGATACACAGCTACCACATTATCCAGGGTTAAATGGTAAAATTCGTCGTGTCGATCCAAAAAATGAGGATGTCGTAACGATTTATGCCCGCTATGCGAAAAAAACACATGGTGTTATGGTACGTAATAGTATTGCTTGGAATGAAAAATTCCAAGAGGATTTCTGGGAGGAAAAGTTCATTGATAGTGATGTGAAACTACAGGCTGCCGTCTATTACGATGAAGACGATGATCCCCAAGGATATTTGTTTTACCGCATCATGGAAGAAAATTATTATATTGACGAAATCGTATATTTGCAGGAAGAGGCTCGTAAAGGTTTATGGAATTTTGTCTCTGCTCACAGCTCGATGGTTTACAATGTGTACGGCAAAACGACGGGGAATGAAGCAGTAGCTTTTTTACTAGAGGATAGCGAGATTATTCAAAAAGTATCACCTTACTTTATGGCACGTATAGTGGATGTAAAGGAGTTTTTACTACGATATCCATTTATAGGTAATGAATTTCAGCTTCGCTTAGCCGTAAGTGATCGCATTGTGGCTTGGAATAATGGAACGTTTATTGTAACGGTAAAGGATGGCGAAGTATCGGTTGAAAAGTTGAGTGAGCTATTGTCCGAAAATGCGATTCAACTAACGGTACAAACCCTTGCAACGATGCTGCTAGGTTATAAACGACCTTACTATTTGGAAAAAATCGAACGTTTACACGGCAATGCGGTTGAAATAGCGTTGCTCGAAGCTGTGCTACCTGTAGGGATTCCAACGTTTATCGATTATTTTTAATAGGTGGCACATTATAGAAGGAATTTGCACGAGAATGTTCATGTGTAGATTCCTTTTTATGTGCTATAAAATATGTGTGTCTCTGCTAGTAATTAGACCACAATTAATGAATTACGGATAGCACAATGTCATGGGGAAAGCTTTTCATTATTTATAATCAAATGGTTCGTGGTGAGAAAGTATCTGTTAACATAAATCCTTTTTTACAAGTAAATTATCGCCTCATTTTCGTCATGCTTTACATTCGAAGAAAATGAGGGAATACCAAATACCTCCATTTAGATGATTAATCGTTATATTTAATACCAAGCATTTTTTAAAAGCTGTGCGCCATGTTGAATTTCATCCATCTTTAAATTGCTAAAACCTAATTGTATGATCGGTTCATGACTTGGCTGTTGTAGAAAGTATGGGCTTGTCGGATATACTTTTACGCCATATTCCAGGGCAGACTGAACAAGTTGCTGTTCTGTAAGATGTGTATGTAACTTAATCAATACATAAAGTCCGGAATGCTCTCCTATTATCGTGATATGGTCACCGAAGTTCTTTTTTAATGCTTCTATCAAATAGCTCATTTTATGTTTATAAATGATGCGCATTCTTTTAATATGACGTGTCCATTCCCCCTTTTCCATAAATGTCGCCATCGTTAACTGATGAAGGGACGAAGCATTCTGTTCAAAATGAGCGAAATGCGTCTTATAACGGGCAATAAGTGATTGCGGTAGTACCATATAGCTTACTCGAATGCCTGGTAAAAAAGACTTTGAAAATGTCCCGACATAGATCACACGCGATTTTTCAATAGAAGCGAGAGCAGGAAACGGTTGCTGTGCATAACGAAATTCACTGTCGTAATCATCCTCAATAATATAGCCATCTACTTTCTTTGCCCAACGGATTAAGGACTGTCGTTGTTGAATCGACATCGATACACCATAAGGAAAATGATGGGAGGGTGTGACATACATTAAACGAGGTTGTAGGTGATCTAATTGTTGAAGTTGCGTCCCAGTTTCGTGAACAGCTAATGGCACCATCGTGAAATCGTGAAGTTTAAATGCTTCACGTGCACCGATGTAACCTGGATTCTCCACAATAATGCTGTCAAAATCTTGTTTTAGTAGAAAACCAAGATAAATGAGTAATTGCTGTGTACTACTACCGATAATAATATCTTCCTCATTGATTTTTACCCCACGTGCTTGCAGTAAGTAATGAACGAGCTGCTCTTTTAAACGAGGTTCCCCAAAAGGATCTCCATAAACAAAACTTTCGGTCAGTTGTAATATTTGATTGGCAATCTGTCGCCAAGCTTTCAAGGGAAAATATTGTTGATCGACAGCGCCCGTTCGAAAATCTACGACGACCGCTTGCTGCACTTTTTTTCCTGTTTGATAGGGCATCGATTCTTCCTGTAAAAAGACCTGCTCAAAGGCATTTACAAAATAGCCTTTCCGTCCTTCACCACGGATATAGCCCTCAGCAACTAGCTGTTCATAGGCAGTTAATGTGGTATTTCGACTGACTTGTAGGGTCTCTGCTAGTCTGCGAATAGAGGGGAGCGAATCGTTGGATTTTAAGTTACCTTGCTCGATTAACGTCTTGATTTGCTGATAAATTTGTTTATATTTTGCTTCTTCATTTGTAAATGGAAAGATATAATCGTTCATTAAAACACCCCTTTGACATGTTAAGAAGTTTGAAATTGTTACTTTATATATGTCAGATTCTTTTTTATTATAGTACATGAATAACAGATGAAAGGGAATGAGTAAATGATGATGAAAATTTGTCTCTTAACACCAGAAACAATTACAGATGCTGTACCTTTATTTAGTGCATATCGAGTGTTTTATGGACAGCAAGCAAATGACGATGAGGCCGAGCAATTTTTAACAGAGCGCTTTACTAAAAAAGAATCTATCTTATTTTTAGCCTATTTGGATGAGCAAGCTGTCGGCTTTGTACAGCTATATCCTACATTTTCATCCGTTGCAATGGAAAAAGCTTTTATTTTAAACGATTTATATGTGGCGGAATATGCAAGAAAGCTAGGTGTTGCACAGCGTTTAATTGAGCGGTGTTATGCTTATTGTGAACAACATGATGCGCGTTATATTTCTTTAGAAACAGCTGTGAGCAACTTACGGGCACAAAAATTATATGAAAAAATCGGTATGAGAATAGATAACGAAGTGCTTCATTACATCAAGTACTGGACATGATAGTGATGCGAAAAGGTGGTGATGATGATGACAGAAAAGATTCAGGAGTTAACAACTTACGAGGAATTGGTTGAAGCGTTTCCAATTGTCCATCAACTACGAACAGAATTAACGCTAGAGAGGTATCTGATATTAATTGCGGATATGAGGAAAGATGGTTATACCTTATATGCCTTCTTTAAGAACGAGCAAATTGTTGCAGTAGCAGGTATAAGTTGGCGTGTGAATTTTTATAGTGAACGTCATATTTTTGTCTATGATTTAGTAACCGATGAGACGTATCGTTCCTGCGGCTATGGTGAAAAATTATTACAAGCTATTCATCAGTTGGGGAAAGAAAATGGGGCTCATTATATTTCCTTAGAATCTGGCATCCAAAGAAGTGATGCCCATCGCTTTTATGAAGAAAGACTAGGTTATGAAAAATGGTGCTATTCTTTTCGGAAATCATTGCTAAAAGATCAGTAACGGCGTATGCTATAGAGCTGCTTTTCTCGCTCATTTCAAATTTTGCATTCATAGACATACCGATAGAAAAATCTCACACACTAAGGGAAACGAAAAGGAGGTTTGAATTCATCAGTGAAAAGATTGTTTCTCTTAAGTATTTTTATGTTGAGTTTTTCATCGATCACTTATGCAAATAATGTCATTCAGGAGCATGCAAATGGACAGGAAGGACAGCTCGTATATCATATTAAATATAATTATGATGCCATTTACAAGTTGCTAGGCATTGATCAGAAAATCTATGAACAATATTGGGAAAATGGACTTTCAATTGCTGAAATGGCAGAGAAGCAGGGCATAGTAAGACACGATTTAGAAGCGCATTTCGTTGCATTCCATTATCAAGAAATGCAAAAGTGGCGAGAGAAGGGCGCTATGAACGAACACCACTATTTTGATATGGTGTATAGATTAAAAGAAGAAATTACCGAATTTATTGATCGAAATCCGAATCGAACATGAAAATTGTAAGCGGCTAGATGATAACTAGTCGCTTTTTTGATGTTAAAAAATAATTGTAAAACATATAATAATTAATGAATAATAATATATTTTTAATGATAATCATTAAAAATTTCTTGCTTTTAAGGCTGGTGTTTAATATGCTAATTGTAACTTGTAATGCCAAATTAATGAGGGGTGGTATTCAACCAGCGATATAGAGAGTGCAATCGGCGATATTCACGATTCTAGCGGCGATACAGCCAGTAATAGAACAGAAGTTGTAGGGCAAATTTCTACGTAGGGGGAATTCGAAAATGATGGAAAGTTTAGTGAATGCAGTGGTTCAGGTAGTAATATTTTTAGCAATACCGTTTGTTTGGTGGTTCTTCTCGGCAAGAAAGGAACACTCATTTTTAGCATGGGTTGGTTTGAAAAAGCCAATTATTGAAAACAAACGAAATTATTACGGAATATTTCTAGTGACGATTGTCTTATTAGTTGTGCCTATCAATACGATTATCTACTATTTTGTGGATAGCTCATTATTAGCCTCAAATCGTTTTACGGATCTTGGTATTTCTGCGATGATTCCTGCGCTTATCTATGGAATTCTTCAAACTGGTTTGTCTGAAGAGCTATTTTTTAGAGGGTTTTTAACGAAAAGATTAATAAATAAATTTGGTTTCTATCAAGGGAATATCATACAAAGCTTAGTGTTTGGTATCATTCATGGGTTCATGTTTTTTTCTTCAACTCATGTAATAGGTGTGCTATTAATCGTCATTGCTACTTCAGTTGCAGGTTATTTAATGGGCTGGATCAATGAGAAAAAATCAAATGGATCTATTATCTCAAGTTGGATGATACATAGCATTGCAAATATTACTGCTGCTTTTATGGCAATGTTTAATATCTTTTACTAATTTCATTGTGGTTGTAATAGTTCGATTTGCATTTCATCGTTCACCCTTGCATAATAAAGCGTGAGGTGTTTAGCAGTGATTTTTATAGAGAAAGCAATAAAAGGATGCTTGATTGTTGGTTTCGTCATGTTGGCAGGACGGCTAGTAACAGCAATCTGCACATACTTTGAAGTTGATTTCCCGACATTTTTTACAGATTATCATGTCGTCTCTCTCGCTATACTAATAATCGGCATAATCGGAACTGAGCTAATAAAGGTTCGAAAAAAGAAGGGAAAAGCGTAAATGACGGAATGGCCGAAGGGTGTAGCAAAGCCAGCAATACGAGCTTTAAATGCGGCGGGTTATACAGAATTGAAGCAACTTGAACAAGTCGATTTAACAACTTTAAAGGATTTACATGGGATGGGGCCAAAAGCGTTAGCTGCGCTTGAAACGGCACTGAAAGAAAGGAGGAATGCTAGTGAATAAACTGACCTTATTTTTACTTGCAATGGTGGTCTATTATATCATTGTTGTTTTTGTGATAAGTAAGTTATTTGTGATTCCCCTTATGAAGTTTATGGCGCTCGTTTTCTTTATTGGGGCAGGCTATATTTTCTCACGGAAAATGCGGAAGAAGTTACAGTAGGAGGTTTTTATGAGGATTGTTAAGTTAACCTTATTTTATATAGTCATTATGGCTCTGGCGATGGCGTTATCTCTGGCGGGTGTGCGAATGTCAGTAGCACTCGGTTTTTTTGCGTTAATTGTAGCAGCAATGATTTACCGACATATACATATTTTATATCGAACGAATAATATGCAGCAGGTAGATAAATTTGTAAGGGACCGACAAAAGCAGCCATTTTTTGCTCATATTTATGCGATTGCCTATGGGACGAGAGCAGATCTAATAAATGTACTTGGAGATGTGGCAAGCAAATATAAACAGCCAACGATAAAGTATAATTATTTGTTTAATAAAGCTCTGTTGGAGGAAAATTTGGAAGCCGCAAAGGAAGCGGCAAAGCATATTGTTAAGGAACCTTTTAAAACCTATAGTGCTTGTTATATTGCTGCACTTGAGGGGCGGACTGCAGATATGCATAGTGATAAGTTAACGCAAATGTGGATGCAGCCAGCGATTGAAGCAGCTTATGCTCATCAGCAAAAAGATAAGCGTGAATTTGAACGATTCGCTAGCTCCAGTATTGATGCCGCACGTGGTGTACAAAAATATGCCTTAATACATACCTTTGAGCAAATGAAAACGGATATAGAAAAAAGCTAGTGTGCAGAAACCGCCACTAGCTTTTTATTTTTTTATCGAGTAAAAGTCCACGAATGATGCCAACAATAAAAATAATAAATAACAGTACAAGGAAAACATAGGCTTGCCATTGTTGCAAAATACGGTTGTGCCCAAAAGCAATCATTAAGTCATTCAAGAGTGAATACGTAAAATAGAGCAGTATACTATTTTTGATTAGGCAGAAAGTAAGGATACCATTTTGTCTCTGTACATGAGAAAGCACAGGCTTATTTTTACGTTGCACAGGATATGCAGCTTTTACTTCTAAATAGTGCAAAAGTAAAAACAACATCAAAGCTACCAATGGTAAGTAAAAGATAGCAATTTTCGGTCCAAACTGTGCATGGTCACTCGTAAAGCTGTGCAAAATTGGAATAGAATTGGGCAGTTTACGATATTGAATTAGCGTTGCTGTAAGGCCAGCGATAAAAATAGTTGTGACAATCAAGGTCAGCTGGTTACAGAAACGTGGTGTAGGTGTTTTTTGTTGTTTGTGCATGATGTCACCTCGTAAATCTCGTCTTTTAAAATAGCATTCTGTTATACTGTAACATAAGATTTACATCATGTGCGTAGCAGGAAGAAGGATTACATGGAATACTTGTTATTTTTATTGATTGGCATTGTGGGTAACGTGATTGGCACGTTAGTCGGAGGAGGTGGCTTAATTACATTACCAACGATGATGCTGATGGGGGTACCGGTGCACTCAGCGATTGGTGCAAATAAGGTGTCCAATATGGTCAGTGCATTTTCTAGCTTTTATACGATTTTTAGAAGAAAGGAATTATCATGGGCGGAGATGCGTTCCGTGTTACTAGTGTCATTGGTCGGAGGCACACTTGGTGGTGTATTTGCTTCGTTTATGAGTAGTCAAACATTGACACTGATTGCGATTGTTCTGCTTGGCTTTGCGCTTGTCATGTCCTTTATTGGTGGGGCTGATTTTGGAGATAAGGAAAACTTTACGATGAATCGGATAAATGGCCCTATTCTGCTAGGTGTTGGCTTCTACGATGGACTATTCGGTCCTGGTAGTAGTACCTTGGCGCTGTATACATATGCACATCAAAAAGTTACGTACATGAAAGCGGTCGGTTTATCTCGTGTTGGCGTTTTTGCCATGTGCTCAGGTGCAGCGATTACCTATATTGCGACCGGTAAAATTGAATGGTCACTGACACTCGTGTTAATGATCGGGTCTATTATCGGTGCACAAATTGGCATTGTCCTTGCAAGGAAGGTAAAAGCAAACCAAGTAAAAATCCTACTGCGCGTTGTGACAATTGTGCTCATTCTACAGCTTGTTTATGATTTCTTTACACAGTTATAGGAGGGGTAGTATGTTTGAAATTACACCGTATCCAACTTTTTCGTGGTCGTTTTCCCGACATAAATCGTTAACGAGCTGTTCGAGAAAATATGGCTATGAATACTATTTTGCACACAATGGCTGGCTAAGCTATAATGTGGAGCCGTTCCATCAACATGTCTATCGTTTAAAAAAACTACAGTCGATGCCGATCTTATTTGGGCAAATTGTCCACCATTTGATTGAACAGACGATCACTAGTTATATCCAAACTGGTCAGGTCGCGTCTGTTGCTGAACTCGTAAACCGTGCACGCGGTCAGCTTAATGCAGCATTTATCGATTCTACTAGGCATGTAGATTTATGGAGACAAAAGCCTAATAAATTTTATATGATGCAGGAAATCTATTATGATGGAAGACTTAATCCAGAGCTAGTACATGATTATAAGGAACGTTTGGAAGCAGTATTTGAAAACTTTTTACAAAGTGAGACGTTGCAGCAAATCACTGCAGACACAGGCTCTTTACGAATTGGTGAACCTGAACAATTTCGTTCCATGAAGATCGTGGATACACAAGTTTTTGTCGTGATGGACTTTCACTATTATGACGATATGAAAGACAAGTGGATTATTATTGATTGGAAGACAGGTGGGGAGTCCGAAGATGATCGCCAACAGTTAGCGCTCTATGCCTACTATATCCAGCAAAAGTATGATGTGGCGCTCGAACAAATTGATGTATACAATGAATACTTATTGACGGGACAACGAAAAAAATATAGCTATACAACGTTTGATATCGATAATATTTTGCACACTTTTCAACGGAGTGTGTTGGAAATGAAAAAGTACCAAGCTGATATTTTCACCAACGAGCCAGTTGATTTTGAAGATTTTGAGAAAACTTCTGATGCATGGCGGTGTAAGGGCTGTAATTATAAAGAATTGTGCTCTCAGTTTTAAGTTGAATAACTGAGCAAGTGACCAAGAAGTGACTAACTAATATAAATTATCAAAATGGTCACTTGCATCATTTTTATCTTTGCTTGCAGATGACTATTTTTGTGTTAGATAATCAATACGAAAAACCGCAGTTTAGATAGTCTTCCACAAATGTGAGCCTGTTGATAAACCGCAAAAACAGGTCCTCGTAAGGATAGGTATATCGTGTAGATATGAGAAAAATACAACATATAACTTTTATATGTTGTATTTTTAAGCTAATGGGGCAGAAAGATATTAAAATTGTATAAAGAGCATTGAATTATGTTAAGATTGTACTTTCAAAAAAGGAGGCAGACAAATGAAATTAAATTTTCCTCATATGCAATTAGACTCTTTACCAAATTTAGATGTACCCATAAAAGAAATAACAGATTTAAACCTTTTTGATAATAAATTAACGACGATTCCTTCAGAAATTTATAAGATGAACAGATTGAAAGTTTTGAATATATCTGTTAATAAGATCAGTAAAATACCTGCTGAGATAGAGAAATTAACAGAACTTAGAATGCTAGATGCAGGGCATAATGAAATTGACGTTATTCCTCCTGAAATTGGCGCCCTTCATAATATAGAGGATTATTTATACCTTCATAATAATAAATTGCAATCCATTCCGCCTGAAATCTCTAAGCTGGTCAAAGTGAAATATTTAAATCTAAGTGATAATCAATTAATAAAATTACCTGATGAACTTGGACATTTGAGCAATATTATAGAACTGCGAGTAATGAATAATCAATTAAAAGAGTTGCCATCCAGTATTAGTAGATTAAGTAATTTAAAGGAATTACATTTAAAAAATAATCTAATCACAACTCTTCCAGTAAATATAGGGGAATTGTCATTATTACGTGTTTTAGATATGGAAGATAATCAATTAAAAGATATGCCTCAATCGTTACATAAATGTTTAAGGTTGAGACGATTAAATTTGAGACATAATCAATTGACCACATTGCCTGAAGAGATTGGACAATTGAAGAATTTATTAGAAATTGATCTAAGAAGTAATCTTCTAACGGAAATACCAAAATCATTGCTAGAAATTGAGGGGTTAGAACGTCTGGATCTTAGATGGAACCACCAATTAAACATACCAAAGTGGTTAGGTGAATTAGAAGAAAAAGGCTGTATTATTTATTTGTAATTGTGATTAAACGCACTTAAATTAACGAGTACTTTAGTTGAATAAGCCATAAGAGGACCACTCCGTGTGATGGATGGTTTTATTTATGTAGTCTAAGTGTATGAAGATATTAATTTAACATTTGTGGAGGACAAAATTTACAGATAGCATCCAGTGCCTTTCTTCAATAGACTTAGAGAAGGTGATGGTCGTCCAAAGGTTGTAAGGAATACGGGTTTTATCAATTAGGTTTGAATAAATTGATAAGTATAATTGACCCTAGAAATGTTCCATCAATGCGTGTGGCAGATAAAATTGGTTTCACTAAAGAAAAAGAATCTTTTATTTTCGATAAAAACCATTATATATGCCGGGAGGCCAAAATAAGTCATTTATAAGATTACGCACCGCCTGGTATCAAACAGTACTTTACAATATTTGTAATGCAGACTTTTCCGTTCGGCTTTAGGCTTGAAATAAATTTCTGTTACATAGTACTTGAATTACTATCTAATTTCCTTTATATTAAAAGAGACTGAAAGGTATCTTTTTTGTGGGGGTTTAAATGAAAAAAGGTGAATTAACAAGACGTAATATTATTCGAAAATCGGCAGCAATTTTTAACAAAAAAGGATATATGACTACAACGATGAACGACATTATTCAGGAAACGAATATTCAAAAAGGAGGGATTTATCGTCACTTTAAGGATAAGGAGCAACTGATGGTCGAGTCTTTTCATTTTTCTACCGAAATAATGCAAAATCATTTAATGACGAGTGTTTCACAACACGAGCATGCAAAGGACAAATTAATCGCATTTGTGGAAGCCTTTTTCCAATTAAGTGAAGAGAAACCGATTGTAGGAGGGTGTCCAATTTTTAATGCAGCCATAGAAATGGATGATTTAGAAGGAAGTGTGTTGCTCCCTTCCATTAATGAAGCAATAGATATGATGATAAAGTGGGTCGTTAAAATTATAGAGGATGGAATTAAGCAACAGGAGTTGAAGCGGTCAGTACAGCCATACGACACGGCCATATATATAGTGTCAACACTTGAAGGCGGCCTCGTATTAGATCGATTAAAGAAAGATGGTCAATTAACGAAGAACATCATAAATAATTTGGGACAATATATTTCAATGATTGTAACTGAGCGGCAGTAAAGCCGTCTTTTTTATAATTAAAAAGAGACCGTTTGGTATCTTTCGAGGGGGAGCTATGATGAAATATTTATTATTTGTTGCTTTCATAGCAATTATTTTATATCTGAGGAGTTATATCATTCTTCATATTTTTACACCGAAAATGAAAAAGGTAAAAAAATATCCGAACTCGTCTTATGAAAACATTGAAATAGAGATGAAAACTGGGACTATTCAAGGTTGGCTTATTAAAAGTGAGCAGGCTAGAGGTTGCTTTCTACTGATACATGGGTGGGGCTCTAATAAATCAGACATGTTACGATATGCGGATCCCGTATTAGCTAACGGCTATGATGTGATTATTGTGGATGTTCTTGGTCATGGACAAAGTGCGTCTATACAAAAACAAGTGAGTATTGCTTCGTTTGTCCAAAGTATAATATCAACAATTGATTATGTATGTGAGAGGCCAGATATTAATAGTAATGCAATTTACGTTCTTGGGCACTCAATGGGAGGGATAGCTGCAAGTATTGTCAATGCCACAGATTTAAGGCTACAAGGACTTATTACCGATTCAATGCCTACATCATTAAAAAGTATTAGCCAATCAATGGCCGATAAAGTAACAATTCCTTATATTCCTTTTGGCTGGCTATTTGTTAGTTGGTTTTTATTACGAGGAGGTGTTTTTATAAAGGCTAGAAGAGAATGGTGCCTAGAAAAAATATTAAAAAACCAACAGTCTCCAGCACTAGCCATACACTCCATTCAGGATAAAAAAGTGCCGATTTCAAATGTGGAGGTCCTACTAAAGGATAGCAACTTTAAACAAGTCATTAAAGTTGTCACAAAGGGTCACCATAATTGTGTAAAAGATAAATTTTTTTGGGATAATGTTTTTCATTTAATCGCAAACAATAAGGGGGAAATAATAGATGAAGAATATTGATACGCTTGTGATTGGTGCAGGCCCAGGAGGATATGTGGCGGCTATTCGTGCTAGTCAAATGGGGCAAAACGTAACGATTGTTGAAAGAGAGTTTTTAGGAGGCGTTTGCGCAAACGTCGGTTGTATTCCATCAAAAGTGCTGATTTCAGTAGGTCACCGTTTTGAGCAAACAAAGTATTCAGAAGATATGGGGGTTGTTGTTCAAGAAGTAAAGCTTGACTGGGCAAGAGTGCAAGAATTTAAAAAAGGCGTAGTTTCTAAATTAATAGGCGGTGTTGAAGGTCTATTAAAAGGCAACAAAATCGACATCGTGAATGGTGAAGCATACTTCATAGATGCACATACTGTACGTGTAATCGATGGCGACAATGTACAAACTTTCACATTCAAAAATGCAATCCTTGCAACAGGTTCTCGACCAATTGAAATTCCAACATTCAAATTCACTGAACGTGTCATCAACTCAACTGGTGCGCTTTCTTTACCAGGCGTACCGGAACAATTAGTTGTCATTGGTGGTGGTTATAACGGTACTGAGTTAGGTTCTGCTTATGCTAGCTTAGGTGCTCAGGTAACAATCATTGAAGGCGGCACAGACATTTTAGCTGGTTTCGAAAAGCAAATGACACAACTTGTGAAAAAAAGTTTACAGAGAAAAGGTGTAGAAGTTGTAGTAGGCGCATCCGCTAAAGGTGTGAAAGAAAATGAAAACGGGGTAGTTGTAACGTATGAAGTTGGTGGAGAAGAAAAAACAGTTGAAGCAAACTATGTCTTAGTCACTGTAGGTCGTCGTCCGAATACAGATGAAATGGGTCTTGAAGCAGTAGGTATTGAATTCGAAGAACGAGGTTTACTAAAAGTAGACAAACAATGCCGTACGTCAGTCCAAAATATTTATGCAATTGGTGATATCGTATCTGGTCCACAACTTGCCCATAAAGCATCTTATGAAGGGAAAGTTGCTGCAGAAGCAATCGCTGGTGAAAAATCCATCGTTGATTACTTAGCAATCCCAGCTGTATGCTTCACAGATCCAGAACTTGCAACTGTTGGTTATAATGAAGAGCAAGCTAAAGCAGAAGGTATCGAGGTGAAAGTAGCGAAATTCCCATTCGCAGCAAACGGACGTTCATTAACTTTAAACGCAATAGAAGGTTTTGTGAAACTTGTTGTTCGTAAAATCGATGGCATATTAATAGGTGCTCAAATCGTAGGTGTAGGTGCCTCTGATATGATTGCTGAAATGGGTCTTGCAATCGAGGCGGGGATGACTGCAGAAGATATCGCATTAACCATCCATGCTCACCCCACATTAGGTGAGATTACAATGGAAGCTGCTGAAGTAATTATAGGAAGGCCAATTCATGTTGTGAAAGCATAAAGGATATACTTCGAATTCTTAAATGAATAACCTATTTTTAAAAGTAAGGTGCTGCTAAAGAAGAGTGTTGATATTGGATGCGATTTAAGAAGTAAGAATGGGGCTGGGACATAACTTTAAATTTTAAGAAAGAGGAGCAAAGGCGTTATTAAATTTTTGCTATCTAGAAATGAAGAAAAATTTAGACATTCTTCCTTTTGGAATAAATAAAATTCAGAAGAAAGTACTAGTTGATGGTAGCGAAGGCCACGCCCCCGGAAAGCGTCCGCCGTAGCAGACATCAACACTTTTTCTCTTTTGTCCCAGCCCCAAATTATTAAGTAAAATTAACATTCAGGTTTAAGAAAAGGAATATACATAAATCAAAACCTGTAGTAATCGAGCATATAGTTGAAGATTAGCAGGGATTTTTGAGAAGCAAGTAGAATTGAGATAGTAAGTTTGTGTTATTCAATGGAATTGTAGGCTATTGTGATAATGAATAATTATTTATACAACGTAATCATACTTTATATACTTACAAAACTGACTTTATCCTTTCAAACCTTAACCAAACCTATTTATCCAACAAATAAAATTTGATTATGAAGGAGACCAAAGTTATGGAAATTTCAAAGGGCGTAGAAATGCTCTAACTTGAATTTCATGGGAATATTATTCATCCAACTCTTATATGGAATCATGAAATGGCTATTTTAATAGACGCAGGATTCCCAGGACAAATTGAAGATTTACGTGTGGCAATGGAAAAGGTAGGCGTGTCGTTCGACAAACTAAAAGTACTCATTTTGACGCATCAGGATATAGATCATATAGGGAGTCTTCCGGAGATATTACAGGTGTGTGGAAGTAATATTAAAGTATATGCTCACGATTTGGATAAACCTTATATACAAGGGGATTTAACTCTTTTGAAAGACGGGCACCTAGAGAATCCTCCGAAGGGTAAAGTGGACGAAACCTTGAAAGACGGTCAAGAATTGCCGTATTGTGGTGGTATACGTATCATCCATACGCCAGGACATATCAGCCTCTATTTGAAAAAAAGTAAAACACTGATTGCAGGTGACTCTATGTACAGTGAAAATGGAATAATAAAGGGAATTCATGTTCCGACAGTACTAGATATAAAAGAAGCTCACTTCTCTTTGAAGAAATACCTAGACCTCGACATTGAATCGGTGGTTTGTTACCACGGAGGATTAAGTAAGGAAAATATTAATGATCAGATTCAAAAAGTAATTTCATAAAATGTCATGTATACTAAAAATTAGTATTTGAGCTTGGATAGGTTTTACACAAAGGAAAGGGACTATTAATAGTGAATTTGACAATACTGTATATCCCGCATTTGTAAAGTGTGAGGACGAGGAGTCCAAATGCTTTAATGCATTCACTTTTAATATCATATCACCACATGCAATCAGAAAGTAATTGCAACGGAATGTTTAAGAATTCTATACAGTAAATAGGGAGAGGGCTACTATAATGATAAAACTTAGTGAAAATGATTTTGATAAAACAATAAATTTAATAGAGAATAACGTGAAAACAGTTCCTACCTTTGCCTATTCAGTGTTGAATAATTACATTAGTGGAGTTGTTTATGCGGATTCTAAAAATCCTGAGACAATTCTCATTGGAACTGAATCGGGTATTTATTTCGTAGCAGGAAAAGAAGATAATCAAGAATTTAATGATTTTCTTCGTGAATTATACAGTCAAAGAAAAAATAAGGAATTTAGATTTACTTTATTTTCTTCAAATGAGTACTGGGATCGTGTAATTCATGAGCTATTTAAAGATACTTTAAAGCAGATAAACAGGTATTCTTTTAGATATGATCAGAAACAATCACATGACAAGAAACTAATTGCAAATGACTATTCTATTAACAGAATAAGTGAAGAGCTAATAGCGAGTAGTTCAGAATATAATGATGATTATTACAATGAGTATTGGGGATCTGTTGCCAACTTTTCAGCAAAGGGTTTCGGTTATTGTATTTTACATAAAGGGAAAGTGATTAGTGAATGCACTTCGATTTTTGCTTCACTTCAATTCGCTGAAATTGATATTGAAACCAACGAAAATTATAGGGGGCAAGGACTAGGTTTAATTGTCGCAAATGCGTTTATAAATCACTGTCTTGAAAATGGTATAGAGCCTCGCTGGGATTGTGACATCATTAACGCGTCATCAATTAAGCTAGCTGAAAAATTGGGCTTTGGCAAACCTAGTGAATATTCATTTTTCACCAAAAATTTATAGGGATTTTACGGCAACACGATAGTAACTTCTCCTAAGTTAATAGAAGGAAGGTTATGATGTTGGATATTCGAAAAATGCGCTATTTCATAACAGTGGCAGAAGAGTTGAATTTTAGTCGAGCAGCGGAACGTTTAAGAATGGCACAACCGCCCTTAAGCCAAGAAATCCGTAAACTAGAAGAAGAATTGGGCGTTCAACTTTTCCATCGTACAAAAAGGAAAGTAGAGCTTACAAACGCTGGAAGAATATTTCTTGATGGAGTTCGGCAAATACTGTTTCAAGTTGATAAAACTATTAGAGAAACACAACTTGCAAATGAAGGGAAAATAGGACAACTAACAGTCGGTTTTGTCGATTCTACTGAAATTGTTATAGAGATTTTAAAAAACTTTAGAGAGCGATTTCCTAAAATCCAACTTGTATTACATGAAATGACCACCGAGCAACAGCTAACAGCTCTTCATGAAAAACAAATACAGATTGGATTTTTTCGTACTAAACAAAATAATGGCATATTATGTTCAGAAGTTTGTTGTGAGGAAACTTTAAAATTGGCTTTACCTGAAAATCATCCGCTTGCCTCTTTACCTGAGGTTCCCCTTCAATTATTAGTTGACGAGTCATTTATTTTGTTTCCGCGTCATTTAGGTCCAGATTTTTATGATTTTATTACTAGCTACTTTAGCGAACAAGGTATCCGTTTAAATGTTGTTCAGGAAGCCATACAAATGCAAACTATTGTTAATCTAGTTGCAATAGGAATGGGGATTTCTGTTGTTCCATCATCGGTGGAAACTTATAAACAAAATGGAGTTATCTTTAAAAATTTTAAAGAAACCCCTCCTAAGATAAATCTATATGTTGGCTGGAGCCAGGATGAAAAATCTACAGTTGTAAATCAATTTTTAACGATAGTTCGAGAAGTGTATGCCAGTAAAACTAACCATTTATTAACGAATGAGTTGTAAAATTCTCATCTTTCTTATGAAGTTTTTGGCTTGCATGAACGGTCGTAAAATCCCATCTCAAGTGGAAACAAGCGAATGACTATACTAAGTGGGCGTTCTGAAATGGTTCACTACTAGTCAGTGGGGGAAGAAGAACCCCCGCTGACTAGTAGTGAACCTTATCTAGTTACTCAGTATGTTAAAAACTTAACCTGTTTTGCTAGAATCGTATTCAATGATACCATGCAATACTTCATCAATTTGATTCATTATTTCCGGTTGCAATTTGACATCGGCCGCGTAGGCATTTTCTCTTACTTGTTGTGGATCTGAGGCACCTATAATTGCTGAAGAAACATTGTCATTTTGTAAAACCCATGCTACTGCCAATTGAGCTAAAGTAAGGTCAATATCACGTGCAATCGGTTCTAGCTTCTGTATTGAAGTGAGGACATCGTCATTCATCCAGCGACGCACTAAGTTATTAAAAAATGGTTTACCAGCAGTAGAGTTAGCACGTGATTGAGCTGGGAGTGGTTTTCCGGGTAAATATTTACCGGTAAGAATACCTTGTGCAACAGGTGACCAAACAACTTGTCCGAGTCCTTCACGTTGGCATGTTGGTATTACATCCGTTTCGATAACTCGCCATAACATCGAGTACTGGGGTTGGCTCGCGATAAGAGGGATTTTTAATTCACGGGCAAGCGCCGCCCCACGGGTGATTTGTTCTGCCGTCCACTCACTAACACCTAAATATAAGACTTTACCTTGTCGAACAAGGTCTGCGAAAGCTAACATTGTTTCTTCAAGTGGGGTAGATGGGTCAAATCGGTGGGCATAATAGACGTCGATGTAATCAGTCTGTAACCGACTTAACGATGCATGACAATTTTCGAAAATATGCTTACGAGATAACCCCCTATCATTTTGGCCTTTTCCAGTAGGATGGCAAACTTTTGTACATAACTCAATACTCTCTCGTCTTACACCGTGCAATGATCGACCGAGTATTTCCTCAGCTTTAGTTTCTGAATATACATCAGCAGTATCAAAAGTTGTTATGCCGACATCCAATGCTGTTTTAACACACTCTATTGCGGTGTTGTCATCTACTTTTCCTCCATGATTAATCCAGTTACCATAGGCAATTTTACTAATCGCTAATCCGCTATTGCCAAGTTTACTTTACTCCATTGCTATTGCCCCCTTAAAAAGTGATAATTTCATTATAAATATCGCTTATTGATATGTATAATATATAAATACTTAATTACTTATATAAAAAATATATAAGTAATTCCAAGCGATAGCATTCTCACTTAAACAAATTAATTTCTTAGATTATCGAAAGGTAGTAAAATGAAGGTAACGATTTATATCGAAAGAGGGGAATCACTATAAAATGACAACTTCGAAAAGCAATTTAAGGATATGTGAAAAAGGACATGAATACTATAAGAGTAGTGATTGTCCAAGCTGCCCAAAGTGTGAGCAAGAGCGTAAACCTGAAAATGGATTTCTTTCACAACTTTCTGCACCAGCCAGAAGAGCATTAGAACACAACGCAATAATTACTGTGGAACAGCTTTCAAAGTTTAGTGAAAAAGAAATTTTGCAATTGCACGGTATCGGACCAGCTTCACTGCCTAATCTGAGGGCTTCGTTAGCTGAAAAGGGACTATCATTTAAGAATTAAGTGTGCTGAGTTGAAATGAAAATACACGAACAATCCTAAAGATCATTAATTTTTAACACCCGATTTTGATTGTACAAACATCCAGACAGAATTATCACAAATAGTGATGATCCATTGTTTGTTCGTCCGTTAGTAAATATGGAAACAAGACATTTTTTCTTGCTAATAACATCGTATTCATCGATATGGAGGGTTGGAAATTGCAATTATTTGTTAGAGAGATGAATAAAAGATTTGCAACTGAGCTGCTACATTGGACGTATAATGCGCCATATGATTTTTATAATAATGAATTCACTACTGAAACCCTAAAAGAAATACTCGACAATCCCTATCAGGCAATTGTCAATGACAAAGAGCAGTTAGTCGGTTATTTCTGTACTGGAATATCGGCTCAAGTACCGAGTGGACATATTGTTAGTGCATATTTGGACAATTATATTGATATCGGAATTGGCATGAAACCTATTCTCACAGGAAAAGGTTTCGGTACAGTGTTCTTTTCATTTATTCTAAGCCAGGTGCAACGAGAAGAGCATGCACCTCTTCGCTTAACAGTTGCAACATTTAATACAAGAGCTATTCATCTATATGAAAAATTAGGCTTTGAAAAAAAACTAGAATTCAAACACCAAGCAACACGATTTATTACAATGCTGAAAATATAAGTGTAAGTGCATCCGGCTTTGTTTTGTAATTTTTATTAAGAATTAGAGATGACCAGGTACCATGTGAACCTGGTCGCTTTTCTCGTTGCTTTTTTATCGCTGTTAGTAGATTTCTTCTTCACCTATGCGTAGAGAAACAGATAAATTGTAATTTGTTTGAAAGCAATGGTAACATTTGGTTGTAAGAATTAGAAAAGAAGAGGTGTCGTACATATGGTAAGAAATTATATGATCTTTGGTGCTAGCAAAGGGTTGGGTGATGCATTTGTGAAAGGCTTACCTGAACCAGGGGACAAAGTGTGGATTGTCTCTAGGAGTAGACCTAAAAGCATAGATATAAACGATGGTGTTCAAAGAGTATGGCTAGAAGCAGACTTATCACAACAAAATAATAAAATTAGTGAACAGCTAAAAAATGAATGCGTGGATGTCTTGATTTATAACGTTGGTGTGTGGGAGGAAAAAGGCTTTGAAGATGACTATGACTTCGAGCAGGATGATCCTGCACATATCGCTAATATCATTAATATCAATATTACATCTACGATAACTTATATTCAGGCGTTACTACCAAATTTACGAAAGTCGGAAAATGGTAAAATAATCTTGATAGGGTCAACTGCAGGCTTGGATCATACGAATAACAATCAAGTTTCATTTGTGGCATCGAAGTTTGGCATTCGCGGGATTACAAACGCTTTACGAGAGCATGTTCGAAAAGATAAAATCGCCGTAACTTGTGTTAATCCAGGTGAACTGGCAGCAGAAATTCCCTATGAGGATGGTCCTGAAAAAGCCATAACTGAATATAATGGGACTCGCATTCCTGTGCAAGATATTGTTGCTATCGTCAAATGTGTTGTGAATTTATCCAAAGTGTCATGCGTGAAAGAGATTCACGTACCAGCAATCACGGATCTAAATGCATAGAGTAAGGGTAGCTAATAGCCGAGAGGGGTAAAAATTATGCACAATGTCATTGATAATTTAACTTATTGGATTATGAAGGTCATTGAAGAGTTCAAGCTTATGTCAGAATTAGAAGTTTCTCAACGGCCTTTGCCTGAAAAATGGTCAAAAAAAATATCAGGGCATTTATGTGATTCTGCTAATCATAATCTGGAAAGATTTATTAAAGTACAATATGAAAAACAACCATTTGTACTAACGCCATATAATCAAGTTTAATGGGTAGAAATTCAGGGGTATCAAGACATCTCAATGCAAGCAATAGTAAATTTATGGTGTCACCTCAATAGAAAAATGATAACTGTTATTGCGAGGATACCCGATGAAAAACTACAGTATTTATGTGATATTGGTGATAATCAATTAAAAACAGTTGAGTGGCTTATACAAGATTATTTTGAACATATGGAACATCATTTACGAAAACAGATTTTTACTGAAAAGAGCAAGTGAAAAAGTCGGGGAGAGAAGCAGTCCAATGGTATAAGTAATGTCAGTAAGACTTCACTTTTTTGATTAAAAATCTTTCCTTTTGTCGAACTTATTAAAAAGGGGAGATTTAGCGTGTACACAGTTTCAAATTTAAAATTACTGATTGATAAACAAGAGGAAATTGATGCAATTTATCAAAACTGCAAAGAGTTAAAAAAGACGACTGTTACGCCTAAAATGAATGCTGAAGTGGATATATTATTTGATGCTATAAATAAGCGTTTAGTTGAACAAGGCTTTACCGTTACAATGACACCTACCGGTTTATTGGCAAATTATAAAGAGGCTGTTGTCAATATCGACAAACATTCAAAAGACTTGGAAGAATGTTTTTTTATAAATTTTAATAATTATGCGGAAGATAGACTTTCAATTATTCTAGATATCAAACACAATAACAATGCACAAAAAAATTCAAATCATGAAGATGGTTTTTCTGAATTTTTACTGCAAATGAGCGATAAGTTGAATAACGCTAAGAATCTTCAAGATGCGTGTCGTGTAGCAAATCTTATTTATAAGAGCCAAAATAATGTGACGTTCTATTCAGCAGAAGAAGTCGTGAACTATTATTTTAAATAATCCAATACCTTCCATATCATCGATGTGGAGGTTTTTTTATGCACAAATTTAACAAGATGAAGGAATCGATATGTTGAATGCTCGAATTCATGTTCACATCAGTCCATTTTCTCGATACCTCCAAGCCATTACTTTTTAATCATCAACACGATGAAACTTTTCCTCTAGATATTCTAAATAGTACAGTTTTCTTTCAGTAGCTTGATTTACTAGCAAATTTATATGGAGGGCAGGCGGTGCTTAAAAAAACAATGCCAAGACATACTATTAGCGAAAGCCAACTGGTTAACTATGAACAAATGGAAGTAGCTATTCGTAAATTGAATAAGGAAATTCGTGTTTTTGAACGTAATATACTATTGGCCGTAAATTCTTCAGACAGTATCCCAAACAATTCTGTTACTACAAAATAAAATAAAAAAATCATGCACTAAACAAAATAAATTTGTTCAGTGCATGATTTTTTATTGTCGAGGTAATGACGTATTATTAGTTGTTAACTAATGCTAGAAGAAACTTATCTCGATCGGCTTCCTCTTGCATTTTACTATCCACAAGCATAGCGCCATACTGCACATTTGTCATGTCACGATCAACTAAAAATTGGACGTTTACTTTAGAATCTTTGTTATTGACTGGACAATCTCCTTCGAATTCAACAACATCTTGTCCCTTTTGGGTTTCGAAATAGACCCAATATGGATTTTTACAAGTTGAGGAAAAGGCTGTATCGAATGTTTGGTTACTATTTTCGATAGAATAGCTTTTTACATATGTAATATATTCATTATCTGTAATATCCTTTTGTGGACCGTAAAAATACCAAAACACCCCTAATATGCCGATTGGTATAATCCATAGAATAGTACGTTTGCTTAGTTTCCCCATGTATTCATCCCCCTTTATAACAATATATTATCATCATTAACCTTATTTTTGCTAGCTTAATATAATATTTTCTATTTTGAGCTTTTATTTTGTTAAACGTAGAATACTGTAGCACTTTAAGCAATAATAAAGGAAACGTTTATTCTGTAAAGGAGGGAAAGGTTTGCGTGCCTTATTAATTGCTGAAAAGCCACCGCTCATAACGGACAGAATAAGATAAAACAGCTTTACATGAATAGTGACTCCAAAGACGACTTTACAGATATATAGTGATTTTTAGGCATAGGTGAAAAACCTCTTCTGAAAGTGGTGAAGGGATAGGAACTGAACTTATACGATGGGCAATTCATCGTGCAAGAGAACGTGGTTGTCACTTGGTTCAACTCACTACAGATAAAGAGCGAGAAGATGCTTTAAATTTTTATGAACGTTTTGTTTTCAAGCATCGGACGTGGATTAAAAGTGAACTTTAATATTTATATTCAGCTAAAGGGGGCTTTACTTGAAGATCATTGAGTTGCTATGCAGCTCTTTTCTGTATTGAACTAACGGGGCAGGATAGTTTAAGAAGGAAATCAGAAAAATGTAAAAACTACTTGTAGTCTCGATACTTCTAAAATTTGTGCTCCATTCAAATAAAAAAATAGGCACCTTTTCTGGTAACGGGTTCGGTTCAGAGGGAGAAAAACAAAAATAACAGCATAAAAAGAGGTGCAATTAGCACCTCTTTTTATATAATATTTAGTTTCATAATTAGCAGACCAATTAGTTAATATTTTACCTACTGATTGCTTGGTCTGGTAGCTCTCTTCGAAATATTTACCTTCAAGGAAACTATCGTAGTGCTATCTCTGACATCATTATTCTTGATGTTCTTTAGCATGGACCAAATGTTACTTTCATCATCATTCTGGTTATTGAACGAATTATAAATGTTTATCGGGTTTGAATATGGTTCATTCGGACATTCAATTAAACCATCGGTTGTAAGGAACAGACGATTTTCTCCTTGTCTTAATTCCCTTTTCCCAACAGTGTAGCAAGGAACTTCTTGTTCAAAAGTATTGACTTGACCTATCCATTCATAAAATTGTCTTTGATTTAACTGATATTGACTTAGCGCAGCTAATTCTTGATGAAATAAATAAAGAATACAGTCACCGACAGAAAACCACCAAACATACTTATCTTTCCTTGCCACAATTAAACAGGCGGTTTCCCCTGTAACTTTTCGACAAACAGATAAGAACTCTTCAGATTGAAACAAATTTAAAATCTTATCTTCCAACCTTTTAAAAGTTTGATGATTTGTCGGTAAGGATAATAAATCTTTAATTTGGGATTTTTCATTATCGAAATGTTTCAAAATTATTTTTGCACTCTCTGATGTATTATGAGCATCAAGAAGAATGATGAACTCCCAATCTTCCTTTACATTGAACCAAACCAAACACCCATCTTCGTTCTTATACTGTCCTGCATTTGAATTACCACCATAACGCCCAACTCCAATATGATTGAGTTGAAGAAAACTTGGTTTATCAATGAAATTTTCTTGGCTACCAACCCAACTAAAATCTTCGATAGCGTTATTCATATGGATTATTCTCTAGAAATGTTTTAAGGCGATTACAAAGTTCAATAACATCATTATTGTCGCCCATAGGAGCACTTTCCCAATTGTAAACCTCGGATGGTCCCCAATATTCTTTTGGCGTATTTGGATAGCGGGCTACTAGATGCATATGAAGATGTGGAACTGAATTTCCTGAAACAAATGAATAGATGTGTTCAGCATTTTCTGACTCTCTTAGAGCTTTACTAATCCAAGCCATAATGACACCAAACGCTTTTGCTTCTTCCATTGTCATATCAGCAAGTGTCGGAACGTGTCTTTTTAAATCAATCATAATATGACCAAGATAGTTTGGATTTCCATTTCTATCAATATGACCAACAAAAACATATTTGTCTTCGTAAATCATTACTCCTGAAGTTTGAATGTTACCAGCGTGTTTATTACAAATAAAACAATCGTTCAAAAAGTTTCTCCCCTTTTTCGAATATTTCTAAAATTATAATATAATTTTAGTCTTATTTGTATATTTTTCCAAAGGAATTTAATTTCCTATAAAAAAACACCGCCAAAAGTGGAGGTGTCATCTCAAATAAATAATATCCTTTAAATCGAAAACCTTGTCTATTCCTAATCGCTGTGATGGAGTTCCAACTTTAGGGGTGTTTCTTTCAGAGAAGGGAACGCTTTTTTTACTTGAGTTATTAATACCTAATAGCCTTGATAAACAAGCAAAAAGAAAGAGCGTGTTTAAAAAAAGATTAATTAAAACATGCTCTTTATATATTTTATTGAATCATTCTTTTATAAAAAAGTTTGATCATTTCTATGATATCTCCTCCATTAAAGCGCCCTTTAATGGAGAAACATGCCAGGCAATCCCTCAGCCAATTTTCCATGGCTTGGGACACCCCCTCTAATCCTTTAACTGATAGAAAATCTGTTCAATTTTGCCTCAGTACCAAGCATGGCAGTATTAAGCTCATTTCCTCGGCTATCTTGTACCCTTCTGAAATAGAGACTGCGTAAAAAATTCTTGCTGTTCACGCGAGCAATCACCTGACTGCGACTTCTCGACAAATTGCAGCATTGCGCTAAGCAGCTAATCCAATCAGCGATTTCTTGATGTGGAAGTAACTCTTTGTCAATCATCGTATCCACGATGTTGACCAACCGCTCATCATCCTCATCACTAAAAATATGTCTTCCATTATGTAGCATGCCAGAAATAGCGACAAAAACCTCACGCAGCATTGCAACGCTGCTCTCCTCGCACTGTACCAGCTCGACAAAAACATCTGCACCGTGAGACACGCTGTGAGCCCAGCCTTCTACTGAAAGGTAACCCCGCAGATCCTTCTCCTCTTTATAATAACGGAGCATTGCTTGCATTAATTGCTCAATTTCTTCTTGATTTAAAAATGGATTCTGTCTGTGGTGTTGTATAATCAAAGCGATAGGCAAGGCAGAAAACGTCCTTGTGAAAATTGACTGATCATCCTCGCTGCCAATATTATAGAACAAATGGTTCTCATCAGTCAGAACAGTTAAGAGGCTACGCAACTCCTCTCCACTGAACCTATTCTCTTCCTTAATCCACATATAAAACATCGGATAAATCAGGTTATCCCGTAATTCTGGCTGAGGATCGCCAATATATTGAAGTAACAAAGGTAAGAAATGTTGATGCTGCTCACCTTCGCGTAACTGATACTCATCCTTCTCAATTCTTTGCAAATCCAGCATCAATTTCGTCCTTGTATCCTCAAATGTTCTTGTTCTTTTCGACATAAAAATACCCCTTTAGATAATCATATCTAAAGGGGTAAAACGGTGCAACTTTATTTAAAACAGTACATCTTTTTGCTAAACGGTACGTCTTTATTTCAAATCTACAGTTATAATAAGTTTGTGAAAGATTGTACTTAAGCAAACGGGGGCTTTAGCAAAAGATTACTGAGCTGCATAGACGGCCCTTTTTTTATTGTGGAAATAATAATGTAAAGCTTATAATTTAATAGGGTGATTAAAAGTGACTATACAACATAAAAAGATAAACGATTTCTATGATAGTCGTAGACTGTTCAATAAATATCAACGTAAAAATACACCAAGCGTAATCTTTATCGCAGGGTTAGGCGATAGCCATAAAACATGGAATAAGGTCCAAGACCGAATATCGGATGAAACGTCAACCTTGTCCTATGACAGGGCGGGCATTGGCAGGAGTCAAGACGTAGCAGCCCCGCGGACTTGCTGTGATCTTGTCGAGGATCTCTCCGAATTGTTGCAAGCGCTTGACGTGGAGAAACCTTATATATTAGTAGGCCATTCCTTTGGTGGGTTGATCGCCAGATTGTATACCAGTCTTTATCCGCTAGATATCTGTGGTTTGGTTTTGGTTGACGCTGCACCGGAATATAAAGAACTTGCCTATGAAAAGGCTCTACCTAAGGTTCGTTAAAAATGATTTTACTCATGCTTTCTCCCGTTCTTAATATCGTATATTTTAGTATAACGAGATTTTTTTGTGAAATGAACAAAAAACCCCGAATAGGGTCACTTGTTAAAGTGTCCACTATTCCGGGTTCAGTTCATGAAGAGGAATGTTTAGAAAGCTCAAGTACAAATATTACTGTATTTATTTAAGGTTGGTTTTTCTTACTTCTTATTCTGATCTTCATCAAGTTGGCTTATTGCTTCCGAGTGTACCTATTCGTACCAGTTAAATAACTTATACCTTTTCTTTAAATACCTCAATCATACGACAAATAGAAGCGAATCGATTTGTAGCATCTGTATCAGATCGTTCTATTCAATACAAAGTTTTCCATCATCTAAATCTTTTAAAAATTTTTTGAATTGAAAACAATGGTTTAAAGAAGTTATGTTAGATTAACTTTGAACAAATTGAATAGGAATCAAATTGGCATCTTTTCCGATTTAGGTAGGTATCTTCCTAATTAATTTGTGACCTGTTACGCTCACACTGCGGAACGACATGATTAATATCATTATGATGGTAATGTCCCCTAAAAATAGGGGACTAAAAGGGACTCTTGTTAAAGTAAAATCGCTATACAGCCTTTGTATATTTTATGTGAAAGTAATGAACCTTTAAAAGTATCACAAACCTTGATATATAAAGCGCTTGCAGTCCTAATAGTAAGTGATCACATCCTTACTGGTGAAGTAACTACTACAGAAGAGCGCCAAACTACTTTTAAGGACATGTTGAAAGTAGAATTGTTAGTTATTGTGGAAATTTAAAATTAATCTTACGTTCTTTTTCATCCCAAATTAGGTGAGCATTAAATGTCTTCTCGCCCTTTTTAAACCCTTTAATCAAATCCGTTTCACCAGAGGCTAGGAGCTTTTTTATATTAGCTTGTGTAATGGTTTTTCTCAGGATTTTCTTAGAAACAGAGAATTTGCAGTTAGCAGCTTTATAATTTGAACAACCGTAAAAAGTACCATGATCTATGATTGACCCCTCGCAAAGGATACATTTCCCAACAACTGTTTTTTCTTTTTTATATTTTTTATTATACGGATTATTTGCAGTGATTTTATCGACTGCATTTTGATTAAATGCCCATTCCTTTTCACGCTCGTTAGCATCTGAAATCAATTTGTCAGCAAGCTTTTTTACTTGTTCCATAAATGCTTTTGGAGAAGCGTTGCCTTCACCGATTTCAGTTAGTCGTTGCTCCCATTTACCTGTCATTGAAGGAGACGTTAATATGCTTTCACCTAGTGCCTCGATAAGTAACATGCCCTTAGTTGTTGCAAAGACTTGGTTTTTCTTAACTTCGATATAGTTTCGATCTTTAAGTGTGCCAATAATTCCAGCGCGTGTTGCTTCAGTACCTAAACCTTCAGTTTTAGATAAAACCTTTTCTAATTCAGCATCTTCTAAATGTTTACCAGCTGTTTTCATTACTGTAATTAAATTACCTTCAGAATATCTATTGGGTGGCTGTGTTTCGCCTTTTTTTACATTTGTTTTAGAAACGATTCCTAGCTCATTTTCATTAAGTAGGGGAAGCAATTCATCTTCTTCTGTAGATAAAGTGTCTTTAGAATGATAAATTACTTTACGCCAACCTTCTTCAATTTGCACTTTGCCCTTAGAAATGAACTCTGCACGTTTTTCTACAAGTGAATGAATTGTGGTGTAAGAAAAAATTGCATTGTTATAATGAGCTGCAATGACTTGTCGAACGACTAAATCATATATTTTTTCTTCTTCCGCGCTAAGCTTAGAAAAATTAGGTAACTGCTCTGTAATAATAATCGCATGGTGATCGGTAACTTTTTTTTCGTTTACGAATCTTTTATTATGCATAATTGAATTTGTTGGCGGTGGAAGAAGGTTTTTAAACTTATCAATTTTACTCAAATTTTCTAATATAATTGGTAATGTTTTTGCTTCTTCGATCGTCAAAAATTGTGAATCAGATCTTGGATATGAAACCAAGCCCTTCAAATAGAGTTTTTGCAAAATATCTAGCGTATTTTGTGGTGAGAATTTATATGCCTTATTTGCAGTTGCTTGTAATGCAGATAGGTTGAACAACAAAGGAGGAGCGTATTCCTTTGTTTCTTTTTTTATATTAGTAATTTCTACATTTTTATTGATACAGAAATTAGCGATTGCAATTGCTTGTTTTTCCTCTTGAACTCTTGAAATATTATTTTTATGCCATTTCGCTTTTAACATTTTTCCATCAAAATTAAATTCTGCATCAACTTCCCAAAAAGGTTCAGACTTAAAATTTGCTATTTCATGCTCGCGTTTAACGATTAGCGCAAGTGTAGGTGTTTGTACTCGACCGATTGAAAAAACATCTTTAACGCCGTTTTTTTTGAGTAGCACTGTATACAGTCGAGATGTATTGATCCCAATTAACCAATCCGCACATGAACGACTTAATGCTTCGAAATATATATCTCTCGTTTTCTCTTCTGGTAGTAAGTTTGAAAAACCATTTTTTACAGCGTTTTCAGTTAAAGATGATATCCATAAACGCTTCATTGGTTTATTAACAGCGCACACTTTTAAAATGGTACGAATAATTAACTCACCTTCACGCCCTGCATCCCCACCAATGATGATTTCTCGAATATCAGGTCTTTTTACTAAACCTTTAATTACATTGAATTGTTTATATTTTGATTTAGTCACTTTATATTCGAATCGATCTGGAATAATCGGTAATGTTTCTAATGTCCATTTCTTCCATGCTGGATTATATTCCTCAGGTGCTTTTAATTCACAGAGATGCCCTATAGCCCATGTGATAAGTGCTCCATCAGGAAAGTATGTGTTTGGCTTAACTTCAAAATAACCAGGTTTTTTTGTAAAAGAAAAAGGTGCTGCTAATTTTGCTGCTTGGTCTGGTTTTTCTGCAATTACTATTTTCATATATCCTTCTCCTATTAATAATAATTACAACTTATTGTATAATAATTATAAAGTAATTTTCAGTATAACGGTTATATTAAAAATTATGTTCATCTTTTATTAGGAAATCTAATTTTGATGACTAACAACCTAAGCATTTAAGGCAAAATTAAAATTAGGAAATGGCAAGATAACATTTGTCTTTGCTCAGACAGTGCAATGGAAAGGGCTAAAATGGCTAAAATTTATCATCATGAACGACAACTAGAAAGAGATTTACAGCATTTAAAGCAAAGAAAAGTTTTATACCAGCTATTTTGTATAGCTGGTCTATGTGTTATTATTTTTATCGTTTGGCAGTATCAACTGTTAGTGCTGATACTTGTTGCTGCGGCAATTATAGGACTATATATGTTTAGTCAATGCTCTTTAAGCAAGCAGCTTGGTAAGGTGACTGCTGGTCTCGCAGGAGAAGATAGGGCCCTACAAGTGCTAAGCGAACTTCCCGCAAGCTATTCCATTTTTCCAGATATACAGATTGTGGTTGAAGGACGAAAAAGTCAATTAGACACAATTATTGTTGGACCGACTGGTGTTTTTGTGGTAGAAGTGAAAAATCATTCTGGCGTAATTGAGGGTAATGTGAATGATCGAGAACTACTGCAAATCAAGCATGACGGACACAAGAAAACAATTTATAATCCTGTGAAGCAGGTTGCCACACATACATATCGTTTGCACCGTTATTTGTGCCAACATGGGGTCGATTACTGGATACAAGGCACGGTCTATTTTGCAAATGATGCTGTACGGATTGATGTTGCTCCTCATTCATCGACCCCCATTTTTTCGGTCAAAGACAATGGAAGTAAGCGCTTGCTTTGTTATATAGTAGAAAGACATGGTCAGGCGCTGTCAAGAAGTGAGCAAAGAATGGTTGAAAAACTGATCAAACAATTATTAAAAGAACAAGCGAGCTAATGAGGCTCGTTTTTTGTTAGCTAAAAATTGGCAAATGTGATTTTAATTTATTGCAACGGAATATTTGCAACACTATTTGAGTTGGTTTGCTGATAGTCAATCAACGACACGAAAAATCAATAAAGTGACAAATTTAAGAATGGTGTAGTTCGCTTTGTTTGCACACTGCTAATTACTTTTAGTTTTTAGAGGATGAATAAATTGCGTAAGTATGAATAAGCAAGGAATTAATAAACTAGGTTTTCACAAGTGTGAGCCTAGTTTTTTGCTTTTAGTAAAATCATAATACTTGTATAATTTATTGGGCTTGTGAATTCTTAACAAGAATGATTCATCCGTTAGACCAAACACACTGATTTTTTCCGCATATCATAATAATGAAAGTAAGCGTTTTCTTTATTATTATAGAAGGAAATCACGAGCAAGCGGTTTCTAAATGTCAGTAAAAAGAATTAAATGGTTGATGCTAAGCCATTTAGCGCTGAAGGCGGGCTAAGCAGGCTCGTTTTTTTTATGAGCAATATAGAAATTATCGCAGCTATCAATAATCGTTATTGCTAGTTCAGGCGAAGTTTTGCCCGAATTTGTAAACTAGACGAAAAAAATTTACAAAAACCTTAACTATTTGCTTCGAAATCCGTATAATAAATCAAACAGTGCGAAAATTGTCCATATTCCATCGGTAAATTGCGTGAATTTTTTAAATTGTATTGACGTGGAGAATGATAATTTGTACACTGTGTACATTCAATTGTTTTGTGGGGGAATACAATTAATTTAAAAAGTTAGGATTTGATGGATATGATCGTATGTAAATTTGGTGGAACATCTGTAGCAAGCGCAGAACAAATTCAAAAAGTGGCAAACATTGTAAAATCTAATCCGGCACGTAAAATCGTAGCCGTATCAGCTCCAGGGAAACGCTCTAGTGATGATATTAAAGTAACTGATTTACTAATTGATTTATCGAATGCAGCATTAAATAATGATGACATAGAAGAAAAATTACAAAAAGTTGTGAATCGCTACCAGGCGATTGCAGATGGATTAGAGTTAGATTATACAATTTGTGATGTCATAGCTGAAGACTTGCGTGAACGTCTACAAGGCGATAAATCCAACGAAGAATTATTTATCGATAACTTGAAAGCATCTGGTGAGGATAATAACGCAAAGCTAATTGCAGCTTATTTCAACTCAATCGAAATGCCAGCCCGTTATGTAAGCCCAAAAGAAGGATTGGTCGTAAATGATTTACCGGAACGTACATTTGCTTTACCCGAAGCATATGGCAATTTAGCGCCACTAAAAGACACTAAAGAAATTATTGTGTTCCCAGGTTTCTTCGGTTACACTAAAGCGGGCATACTGCGTACCTTTGATCGCGGTGGCTCTGATATTACAGGCTCTATTTTAGCAGCAGCTGTTGAAGCCGAGCTTTATGAAAACTTTACGGATGTAGATTGTGTGTTCTCTGCGAATCCGAAAGTCGTGAATGATCCTGTCGAAATTAAAGAAATTACGTATCGCGAAATGCGCGAATTATCCTATGCAGGCTTTTCAGTGTTCCACGATGAAGCGTTAATGCCTGTTTATAAGATTGGGGTGCCAGTTAACATAAAAAATACAAATAATCCATCAGCCCCAGGTACTCGTATTGTACCGTATCGTCCTGCAACAGGGCGTCCGGTAACAGGTATCTCGGCAGACAGTGGCTTTTCAACTTTATATGTATCTAAATATTTAATGAATCGTGAAGTAGGTTTTGGTCGTAAGCTTCTACAGATTTTAGAAGATGAAAATATTTCATATGAACACACTCCATCTGGATTAGATGATATTTCGGTTATCATGCGTTCAAATCAACTAACAGTAGAAAATGAAGCGCGTATTCTAGCTCGTGTGAAAAACGAATTATATGCAGATGATGTCCAAATGCGTCATGGTTTCTCTATGATTGTTATTGTAGGGGAAGGGATGCGTAATAACACGGGTCTTGCGGCGCGTGCAGCAACAGCGATTTCAAAAACAGGTGCAAACATTGAAATGATTAACCAAGGTTCCTCTGAGGTAAGCTTAGTATTTGGTGTTTTACAAGAATTTGAAAACCGAATTTTACAAGCACTTTATGGAGAATTCTTTGCCCATGTGCAAGCGTAAGTGACGAACACTAATTCAAGCGATTGCTGCTTGGATTAGTGTTTTCTTTTTGGCTAGAATGCTGTAAAATCGAGGACGTACATAAGTTAGGGGGGACTTTTTCTTGAGAAATTTATCAATAGGCATGTTGCTTTCAGTCATTGGAATATTATTTGTATGCTTAACAATCATGGATATTTTACCGTCATCAACAAAAATTTCAAAGTTTGTCTATATTGGCATTGGTTGGGTATTTATTATTGCAGGTTCGATCGTTCGCTTTAAAAATTTAAAACAGAAATAATAAAGAATTATCCATGAAATTGAAGTGTTATAAAACGCAAAATTATGATACAATTTCAAAGAAAATAAATTATTAGAGTATTGTGAAGTTGTTGCTCTGTCCTATAAGAAAATGCAGAAGGTTCAAATTTGCAGTGTATTCATAATTAAAGAATGAACAGTACAAATTCTTCTTTGTAAGAATTTGTTTTTTTATTTAACTTGGACGAACGAGTGCAAAAACTTCACATTTAACAAAATGGAAGTTCACAACGACGTAAAGTTAGGTTCAATTTATTGGGGGGCGATATGTTGGCAGTGTTACGCAAGGAAGATATTCAGATATTCGAACATTATGTTGCCATTCAGACAGTATCACCTATGAAGGTTGTTTCTTCAGCTATACATAATCCTGGTTTTGGCTATTATACACATATCATGAATCGCTCGGTACCATATACCTATGATGAACGAAAACCACACCTCGAATTACAGCAGTTTTTGAAGTCGGAAGGCTTCCCAGCTGCGAATACTGTGGCAATGATGACGGCTGTATATGCACGCTATGCAACGATACGTGAGTTTACATATGAAGGCCTACATCTTGTTATCATGATCACAGCAGGGCTAGGCAATGCCGTCGATATTACCCGCGCCTTTCATCGTCAGGAGCAGTATCACGCTGGAACGATTAATACATGGGTGCTAATAAACGGCAAATTGTCAGACGAGGCATTGTTTCAAGCAATGATTTCTACAACTGAAGCAAAGGTTAAGGCACTCATTGATGAAAATATTACAGACCCTACAACAGGCACACAGGCAACAGGTACTTCTACGGACAGTTTGCTAATTGCGTCGACAGAAGAAGGAGACTACCATCAATATGCGGGGCCAATTACAATGCTAGGTAAAGTTATTGGACATGGTGTTTACGAAACGATGCGTGAGGCCATTCAAAAATATAAAAAAGATAAAGAGGAGAATCCGCTATGATTGTACTGATTATTGCCTGTATTATCGGGCTCGTATTTGATTTAGCTGTAGGCGATCCTCCTAAAATGCCACATCCTGTTCGCTGGATAGGAAAGCTTATTCAATCTCAAACGGAATTATGGAATAAAGGCAAAATGCGCAAAACGCGTGGTATGGTGATGGCACTTGCTGTTGTGGGCACGACCATGTTTGTTGTCACGGCCATTTTACTACTTTGCTATCAGGTTAGTTTAATATTCGGCATACTCGTCGAAGGTTTATTGATTGGTATTGGGCTGGCACAACGAAGCTTGAAAGAAGCAGCGATGGCCGTATATGAACCACTTGTAAAAGGAGATTTTGCAGAGGCTCGTATTAAACTATCATGGATTGTCGGACGTGATACAGAAAAGTTGAACGAAGACGAGATTGTACGTGGGGTCGTAGAAACAGTTTCTGAAAATACAAGCGATGGGGTAACAGCCCCGTTATTTTATGCCTTTTTATTTGGTGCTGTCGGTTTATGGGGCTATAAGGCGGTTAATACGCTTGACTCGATGATTGGCTATAAAAACGATAAGTACCAAGACTTTGGCATGTTTGCCGCAAAACTTGATGATGTCGTGAATTTTATTCCAAGTCGTTTAACAGGTTTACTGATGGTTCTTGGCACGAAAAATGAAACGACTGTGTCACTTGGACAGCGTTTAAAACGTTGGGCACAGGATGCAAAAAAGCATCCAAGCCCAAATAGTGGTTATTTGGAAGCGGCAACAGCCGTTCAACTTGGTGTACAGCTGGGTGGGAAAAATACGTATCAAGGTGTACCATCATATCGAGCAACGATGGGGGAGAAGGTAGTCCCATTAACGAAGGAACATATCGCAACATCGGTTATTCATATGCGTATTGCCACGTTGCTCTTTACACTTGTCATGTTAGTAATGGAGGTGTTGATTTTTGCAATTGCCTAATCATGGAGCAAATCCGCAAAATGTCTATCAACAATTAGGGCTTACGATGCCCGCAGAAGTATATGATTTTAGTGAAAACGTCAACGCTGCTGGGCCTCCTATGTTTGTAGAGGCGCGCTGGCGGACGTATTATCCGTTAATTCAACGCTATCCTGATCCAGATGGCGAGCCGTTTTTATCAAAGGTGGCAAAGTTTCATCAAGTTGAGAAAAATGCAGTGCTTCTTGGAAACGGAGCGTCCGAGTTATTTAGTGTCCTCGCAAGACGTTATGCAAATAAGCGTGTGATTATCGTGCATCCAACTTTTTCTGAATACGAACGGACGTTACAAGCAGCGGGTGCGGTTATCGTCCCAATTATGGTGGAGGATATTCTACAGTACACGTTGCCAATCGATCATTTACTACGAGAAATGAGTAACGCAGATGCCCTTTATATTTGCACACCCAATAATCCAACGGGTGTGTTACCAAAGAAAGAGGAGCTTCTACAAATAATGGCTTATGGAGCGCAAGTAAATTGTGAGTTAGTATTAGACGAAGCGTTTATAGACTGGGTAAGTGAAGACTACTCATTGATAGGTTATGTCTCTACTCATCCACATGTCATCGTCGTTCGGTCCATGACAAAAATGTATGCAATCCCGGGACTGCGACTAGGCTATTTAGTAGCAAGTAACACCATCGTCTCTGAGCTTAAGACCATGCTATCTCATTGGAATCTTAATGCTTTTGCTCTTGTTATTGGCGCAGATTGTTTGGATGAACAGGAATATTGCCAGCAGGCAATAGCGTATGCACAAACTCAGCGGGAGTGGCTGCAAAGTTTTTTACGAAAGAATGGCTGTCAGGTGACGAATAGCGTGACAAATTATGTATGTTTTGCATTGCCAATAAATCAGCAAGCAGAACCATTTTTCTCGCATTGTCTAGCATCGGGTGTAGTACTACGCCATACGAAAAATTTCTTGGGTTTAAATGGCGAATGGTTCCGAATTGGGATAAAGGATATGTCAGCTATGACCTATTTACAAAACTGTTTACAAGCGTGGTTTAAAATGTATGAGGGGTGAGAAAAGTGACAACTTTTTTTCTAGTTAGACACGGTGAGACAGTATGGAATAAGGAACAACGATTACAAGGATGGCTTGATTCCCCCTTATCAGAACAGGGCATTCAACATGCTAAAAAGTTAGGGCAACAATTAAAGGACATTCAATTTGCTGCCGCTTATAGTAGCTCAAGTGGTCGTGCCAAAGAAACATTGCAGTTTTTACTAGCAGATAGAGCACTTCCTTGTTATTTTGAGGATGATTTACGGGAGATTTTTTTAGGGAAGTGGCAAGGGAAAACGATAGAAGATATCCTCGTAACAAATCGTTTCGACTATGAGTTGTATACTGATTATCCTGCACAATTCATTGCAACCCATACTGAAAGTTTTGGTGCGGTAACGGAACGTGCGATGTACACGTTAAAAAATATTGCAGAAAAGTATCCACATGAAAATATTTTAATTGTGTCACATGGTGTAACGATTAAGTGCATCATCAATGTAATACTAGAACGCGGCATTAATCAGCTTTGGTCGGCACCTATTATTGAGGGGACAAGTGTGACAATTGTTGAACGACTTAATCAGCAATGGGTGATAAAGGATATTGGCAGTACGAAACATTTACGATAGGGAGGCGATTTCATTGCCACTTATGTTCATAACAGGTGGTGTCCGCAGTGGCAAGTCACATTTTGCTGAAAAAGCTGCTATTCGTCACTATCAAAACGAGTCGTTAATGGCTAAACGGCTCCTATATATTGCATCTGGGGTAGCGATGGACGGTGAAATGGAGAAACGCATTTTGCGGCATCAGGCAGACCGACAAGCGCAAGATACTGTATGGCACACTATAGAAGCACCTTATCAGATAGAGGAAGCTTTCGACAGACTGTGTGATGGAGATGTAGTACTTTGGGATTGTGTAACGACATGGCTGACAAATGCATTTTATGAGGGCTTTGACTCGGGGAGAATGTGTGTGGAAAAGCCCGGTTGTTTAGAAAAAAAGCTACAATCCTTGCAGGAGGCAGTATTGACGTTACTTGAGAAAAAGGTGACGCTTTTTGTCGTGTCCAATGAACTATTTGATGAGCCTCCGTATACTAGTGAAGAGGTCGAATTGTATCGACAAATGCTCGGGAAATTACATCAATGGTTCGTTTCTGTCGCAAATGAGGCATATGAAATTAATTATGGTATCGTAAAGAAATGGAAATGATGCAGCTTTTTTATATCGAGCGGGAGTGGTATTGCTCAATTGAGATAGTAGGTCGCTCAATAGAGAGGATGATTCGCTCAAAAGTAGAGGGAGATCGCTCAATAGAGAGGGTGAGTCGCTCAATAGTAGAGGAAGTCGCTCAATAGAGATAATGAGTCGCTCAAAAAGTTGTTGTTTGATTGAATAAACAAGAAGGAGGCAAGGCGATGAAAAATATATGGCACAGCATACTGCTCGCATTTCAATTTTTTACAGTTTTGCCTGTACATAAAGAAATTCCGTTATCTAAAGTGACAATTACAGGCATGTTTGCCTGTTTACCATGGATAGGGGCGCTCATGGGAACCGTGGTGGCAGCAACTATTTATAGTTTAACGCAGTGGACGGCAAGTAGTGATGTGTTACTCGCCTTTGTCATTGTCGGATTATTCGCGTTATTTACTGGGGGATTACATTTAGACGGTTTTATTGATATGGGGGATGCTTATTTTTCGTATCGAGATCGTGAGAAGCGGCTTGAGATTTTAGATGATCCACGTGTTGGGGCGTTTGGTGTCCTATCGATTCTGTTTTTAATGCTCGGGAAAATCGTTGTGCTTCATGAACTATTTGTGCAAGAAAAGCTGTCGCTTTGGATGCTCGTTTTTATTCCATTATTGACAAGGGTAGGTATGAGCTTTTACTTTATGTCTCTGAACTGTTCAAAGGAAAAAGGGCTTGCGTACTTTTTCAAAACGCGTATTAAGCATGGGGTGTTAACGGGCTTAATGTTTGTAACGCTAGCAATTGCGCTTAGTGGGATATTCTATGTGACAGGCTTTTCACTTGTCCCGCTTATACTTGTTGCCGTATTGGCCATTGCGTTTGTGGTGTTTCGACAGTTTAGCTTGCGCAATTTCGGTGGCGTATCGGGTGATTTGCTGGGGGCCTCAATTGAAGGAATGGAGGTCGTGCTATGGGTGACGTTGTTACTGTGCGCTTAATGCGACATGCACCTACACGGGAAAATTTAGAGAAGCGCTATATTGGTTGGACAGATTCGTCCTTGGCAGATCCAGCAGCGCTTCCTACTTTGGATACAGAAGTAGATAAAGTGTATGGCAGTGATTTACTGCGTTGTAGAGAAACGGCTGCACGCTATTTTCCACAAGCAAGCTATAGTGCGGATGTACGATTTCGAGAGTCTAATTTTGGAGATTTTGAAGGAAAAACCTATGATGAATTAAAGTCGGATAGCCGTTATTGTGCATGGCTAGATGATCCAATCCAAACTACGCCGCCAAACGGGGAAGGATTTGACGTATTTTGTGCACGTGTCATTGAGGGCTTCAAAGCGTTGCCAAAAGAGGTGGAGGATACGGTTCTTGTCGTGCATGGTGGGGTGATTCGAGCTTTACTAGTGGCATTTGCGCCGATAGAAAAACCTTTTTGGTCGTATCATGTGCCACACGACAAAATGTTTACTTTAAGGTTTACGCAAGATGCATGGAAGGAGGGGGCGAGATGCATGTCTTTATCGGAGGTGCTTATAACGGAAAAACCGACTATGTAATGCGTGAGCTTGAAGGACAAAAGGTTGCTCTTGTGGATGGCGTTTTACCCGATTATGCACCGAGTTGTGATGTAGTCGTTATAAAAAACTTAGAAAAATGGCTTGTGACACAAAATCTTGAGGCAGATGACATGATTGTCGCTCAACTTTTGACACGACTAAAGGCCCTTGAAGAAAATTGCGCATTGTTTATAATTGTGACCGATATGGGGCGTGGCGTTGTGCCGATGGAAAAACAGGCACGATTATTACGTGACACATGTGGTCGTTTGTACCAGGTGTTATTTACTGAAGCTGAACGAGTCGTTCGTATTTGGTACGGCATCGCTGAACAGATCAAATGATTTAGGAAGTGTTGTGTCACTTGCTATTCATTTTACAGTCTCCTGGAATTTACCTGAAAGCATATCGAAATATGAAAAGAAATGAGGAAATGGAATGGATCGACAAAAATTAATGAGCTTGTCGTTAACCGCGATGGTTGCGGCTATTTGTGCAGTTGGGGCAGTCATTAAAATCCCGTCGTTTGTATCAACGGCGGCACTCGACGCAGCACCTGCATTTTTAAGTGTTGTGTTTTTATCGCCTGTCTTAGCAGGTGTGGCGGGCTTAATAGGACATTTTATTACAGCATTAACATCTGGCTTTCCGCTTGGACCTTTGCATATTATTATCGCAGTCGAAATGTTTATTGTAGTTTGGGTATTCGGTGTTATGCATAAAAAAGGACTACATTTCTGGAAATGGCCTGTAGCACTTTTATTAAATGGTGTCGTTTCACCAATACCGTTTTACTTTATCATTAGCCCTGCATTTTATTGGGGAGCATTAGCAAGTATTTTCATGGCAACCGTTATTAACTTAGTAATCGTCGCTGTTGTAATGCCGATACTTTCAAAAGTGTTTGTACGTAAAGAAGGGCGAGCGCATTGAGAAATGCAGTAAAAGTTGGTGAATTGATTGCCACAACCGATAATGCCGCGGCGATTGGCGAGAAATCACAAGATGTTGTGGCTACGTCAGATCATATAACGGCATACTTAACAGCTCGTGTTACTTTTTTAGAACAGCTTGCGGCGAATGCGATACCTGTGCATATACTACTTGCTAATTTTTCAGGGGATGCTGCTTGGTCTCGCTATGTCTCTGGCATTCAGCAGGTATTTGACGAAATTGGTCTTGTTTGCCCACAGATAGGCGGTAGCTCAGAATCCAATATGCCAACTTTACAATCAGCTTTATCTTTGACAATGCTAGGCGCGCAACAAAGTCGTACGCTGTATGAGCGTGACAAGCTTATTTGGTACACATACGGCCTTCCGCTTGTTGGCCATGAAGTACTTGCTCAGCCTGACGATGTTGCGCAACTTCAGCCCATTTTTAATGCTTGGCGTGATGAAATCGTGCAGCAAGTTTGGCCAGTAGGGTCAAAAGGTCTGCAAGTAGAATTCACACGACTTTTTGGAAATCAGCGAGTGCAGAGTACTTTGGATGTTGAGAAGACTGCAGGTCCATGTGCCGTTATTTTACTCGGTGTAAATCCTGAAAAAGAGCAACTTGCACAAAAATTTTTTACTAGAAATTTTGAAAAACTGCGTAGAACTGCTTTGTAATAGGGCTTGCTTCCAGCAAAAATATCGATTAATAAAATGCAAGGTTCAAAACGCCTATTGCAACAAGAAACACAATATGTTAGATTTGTTTAGGAGTTAAAACACAATATATAGTATTTGGACGAGCGGTACCATATTGGTTTAAAAGGGAATTCGGAAATGGAGCAATCTTAAGCCGAAGCTGTCCCCGCAACTGTAAGTGCTGACAAATGATTAAAATGCCACTGTAACTAATGGGAAGGCAATCGTTTGGAGGAAGCATGAGCCAGGAGACCTGCCGATTTGTTCAAGACAGCAACACATTCTTCGGGGATTGAGAAGTGGAGGCGAGAGATTTGTCCACTTTGATGTGTACATGTCCTTCATTTCCATTTCCGATTTTACAGCGATCCCGCAACAGATACATGTTGTGGGATCGCTTTTGTGTTGGCTGAAGGTGAAAGGGAGAGAATGTATAAATGACAATTCAAATCGAACAGCAAATAGCTAAGTTAAAGTTAAATTATACGGAGGATGAGCTAGAAAGTTTTGTAAGGTTATCGGATCGATGGCTACGAAAAAACGAAAATGCCACGTTTGAAGCATGGGCAGATGCGATGATTTTACAAACGCTTAGTCTAATTGACGAAGAAGAACCCTTCTGGACATTTGTTGCTGCGCAAATATATTTAGAAAAATTATACGATCAATTTGCCATGCGTCGCGGCGTTGCTGTGGAAGATGTCTATCAGGTATTTCCCGCGCAGCTCGCAAGATATACAGAAGCTGGACTTTATCACCAATGTTTAACAACGAAGTACAGTGAGCAGGAGCTAATTGAACTAGCGTCCTATTTACAACAAAGCCGAGATGAGTTGTTTACGTACATCGGGTTAAAGACATTAATGGATCGCTATGTCGTACGTGATTATACGAAAACACCAGTGGAGCTACCACAGGAGCGATGGATGGTCATCGCGATGACGCTCATGCAAGATGAAACTGAAAATCGCTTAGATAAGGTTCGTGAATCCTATTGGGCAATGAGTAATTTATATATGACCGTTGCAACGCCTACTTTATCCAATGCCGGGAAAACACATGGTCAACTTTCTAGTTGCTTTATCGATACGGTAGATGATAGCTTGCAAAGTATTTATGATACGAATACCGATGTCGCAACATTATCGAAATATGGTGGAGGTATTGGCGTCTATATGGGTAAAATTCGTAGTCGTGGCTCATCTATTAAAGGATTTAAAGGTGCGTCGAGTGGCGTGTTACCTTGGATTAAACAGCTCAATAATACAGCTGTGTCTGTAGATCAGTTAGGGCAACGTCAAGGGGCAATTGCGGTGTATTTAGATGTTTGGCATAAGGATGTCTTTACGTTTTTAGATTTGCGCTTGAATAATGGAGATGAGCGACTGCGAGCACATGATATTTTCACGGGGCTTTGTTTACCAGATTTATTTATGGAAGCGGTTGAGGCACGGGAGGATTGGCATTTATTTGATCCACATGAAGTACGTGAAGTAATGGGCTTCTCCTTAGAAGATTTTTATGATGAGAAGAAGGGTGATGGCTCGTTCCGAGAGAACTATAAGGCATGTATTGCGAATCCGTTATTGAGCCGTGAAGTTGTGCCTGCAATCGATATTATGAAACGAATTATGCGTTCGCAACTGGAAACTGGTGTGCCGTTTATGTTTTATCGTGATGAAGTGAATCGTATGAACCCGAATAAGCATGAAGGAATGATTTATAGTTCGAATCTGTGTACGGAGATATTCCAAAATATGTCTGCTACTGAATTTGAGTCGATTACATTAGAGGACGATGTCATCGTTACACGTCGAAAACCTGGGGATTTCGTGGTGTGCAATTTATCTTCTGTGAATTTAGGCAAGGCTGTACCGGCTGAAGTGTTAGAACGTTTGATTCCAATTCAAGTACGTATGCTCGATAATGTCATTGCATTAAATACAATTCCAGTTAAACAAGCAGAGCGTACAAATGCACGTTATCGCGGAATTGGGCTTGGTACATTTGGCTGGCATCATTTACTTGCTTTGAAGGAAATTCAATGGGAATCAGATGAGGCAGTCGATTATGCAGACAAGCTTTATGAGCAAATTGCCTATTTAACGATAAATGCATCCAATGAATTGGCACGTGAAAAAGGAGCATATCCATTGTTTGAAGGCTCGGACTGGCAAACCGGTGCGTACTTTGAGAAACGTGGCTATAGCAGTGACAAGTGGCAAGCATTACGTGTAGCTGTGGCAACGACTGGCATGCGTAATGGTTACGTGATGGCGATTGCACCTAATTCATCGACATCAATATTAGCTGGTAGTACCGCAACGATTGATCCTATTTTCCAAAAGAGTTACTCAGAGGAGAAAAAAGACTACAAAATCCCTGTAACAGTTCCAGATTTAACGCCAGTAACAACTTGGTATTACAAGTCTGCTTATTTTATTGATCAAAATTGGACGATTAAGCAAAATGCTGCGCGAGCGCGTCATATTGACCAAGGGATTTCTCTTAATTTATATGTTCAAAATACCATTAAAGCGAAGGATTTACTCGCATTGCATTTAAATGCTTGGGCAAGTGGTGTGAAAACTACTTATTATGTGCGCTCGACATCTGTAGAGTTGCTAGAATGTGAGTCTTGTGCAAGCTAGGAGGAATAAAAGATGACAACAATTACTAAACGACAAATTATGGATAAAGAGGCGCCAAACCGTTCGACTGCAATTGTTAACGGGCGTTCTTCAAACATTTTAAACTGGGATGATGTACGCTTTAATTGGGCGTACCCAAAATATAAAAAAATGCTGGGCAACTTTTGGACACCATTTGAAATCAATATGAGTAATGATGTGAAACAATTTCCTGCGTTGTCGGTGGATGAGCAGGAGTCATTTCTGAAAATTATCGGCTTACTTGCTCTTTTAGACAGTGTGCAAACAGATTTTGCAGGCAAAGTAGCAGATTATTTAACAGATTCTAGTCTGAATGCCCTGATGATCATTTTAGCGCAACAGGAAGTTATTCATAATCATTCCTATTCATATGTGCTTTCAAGTATCGTTAATAAAGATGAACAGGATCGCACATTCGACTTTTGGCGCACAGAACCCGTACTGGAACGCCGCAATGATTTTGTCATTAAGGGCTACCAAGCGTTTTCTGAGGAACCAACCGTTGAAAATATGCTTGAAGCAATTGTCTATGATGTGATTTTAGAAGGACTCTTCTTCTACTCGGGCTTTGCCTTCTTCTATCATTTAGCACGCAATCAAAAAATGGTTGCTTCATCGACGATGATTAATTATATTAATCGCGATGAGCAGCTTCATGTGGATCTTTTCGTGAAAATTTATCAGGAATTATTAGAAGAATATCCTGAATATGATACGCCAGAAAGAGCAGCGCGTGTGCAAGCTATTTTCCGCGAGGCGGTGCAACTTGAAATCGATTGGGCCAATGAAGTAATTGGTGATAAGATTGAAGGTCTTGACGTGGATGATGTCCATGACTATGTTCATTTCTATGCCAATGTGCGTTGCAATCAACTAGGCGTGGAGCGTCCATTTGAGGGTTATCGCAAAAATCCATTGAAATGGATCAAGGCTTATGAAGATGTTGATTTAGGTAAAACTGATTTCTTTGAGCAACGATCACGCCAATATGTGAAGGTCAATGTAGAAGATAACGGCTTTGATGATTTGTAAAAGGCTACCACGCAGGCAAAAACTTGCGTGGTTTTTTCATGACTTCAGCTTAGCTAGATGAATGATAGCAAAGCTCAGGTTAGCCGGGGGCACGCTATGGTTGACCATAGAAAGGCTCCGGTCAACTAAAGGGACGCTCGGGTCGGCCAGAGAAACGCTTACATTTCCCTTAAGCAAATAAATTACTGCTCGCCTAAAAAATTTATTAGGTATTCTTATCTATTACGTGTTACGAAAAACTTTCGCAAATGGGAATGATTTTCAGTTATAATTAACAACGAATGTATACATAAGGAACGGAGACGAATTCATGCAAGCAGTTAAACAATTAGGGCAGTTTTTGGCGCCTTATAAATTTTTTACACTCATTGCACCACTATTAATGGTGCTTGAAGTGACAATGGATTTAATTCAGCCGACAATCATGCAACATATGATTGATACAGGTATTGCGAATGGCGACAATCCGTACGTACTAAAGATGTTCATTTGGATGATTATGAGTGCAGTACTAGGGCTTGTTGGGGGTATTGGTTGTTCCTACTATAGCTCAAAGGCAGCAATTAACTTTGCATCAGATGTGCGAGAGAAGCTATATGAAAAGATGATGACCTATTCGGCGAAAGAACGGGATGCATTCACAACGGGTAAACTTATTACGATTTTAACGAGTGATGTGGAAAGTGTGCAGCGTGCATTTATGATGACGTTGCGTATTTTTGTGCGCGGACCGTTATTGTTTATAGGTGCGGTTATTATCGTTTTCGTGACAGCACGCGAGCTTTTTTCAATCTTACTTGTGATTGTGCCGATATTAATTGTTGCCATGTATTTTTTTACAAAATACTCAGGCGTGTTATATCGTAAGGTACAAGAGGCCATTGACGGTGTCAATACAAAACTTCAAGAGAATTTAGCGGGGATACGTGTGGTCAAGGCGTTTCGTCGTGAGCAGCAACAGGTTGAACAGTTTGGCGTGCTTAATGATACGCTTACAAAGCGCTTTATTACAGCGGAACAAATTGTTGGTGTACTTGTGCCGCTTACGATGTTCGTCGTTAACTTGGGAATTGTGGCAGCACTTTGGCTTGGGGCTATAAAAGTCGAAGCGGGCACATTGCAAGTAGGTGTCATTCTTGCTTTTATTAACTATTTGACAATCATCTTAAATGGACTCATGTCATCTAGTATGGTGCTTATGCAAATTGCGCGTGCACTTCCATCTGGCGAGCGCATTGTGGATGTATTGAATAAAGAGGTAGCGGTTAAGGAAGCGGAATTAGCACTGAATACACCGATTCATGGAGAAATTACTTTCGAAAATGTGAGCTATCGTTATTATGAAACAGCAGAGGATGTACTGAAAAACATCACATTTTCTGTGAAGGCTGGGCAAACGGTTGGCATTATCGGTAAAACTGGTAGTGGTAAGTCAACATTAGTAAAGTTACTACCGCGTCTTTTTGACCCTACAAGTGGGCAAATATTAGTAGATGGCCAACCGTTAAAAAATTATGCTTTGACCACTTTACGTGAACATATTGGTTTTACTTCTCAAAAGGCAATGCTCTTTTCAGGGGCAATTGAAAAAAACATACGTCTAGGTAAAGAGCAAGCGACTCCACATGACTTACAGTTAGCACTCAATGCTGCTTGTGCGTCCGAGTTTGTGGACAAGCTTGAAAAAGGCATGGCACATGAACTATCGCAAGGAGCGACGAACTTATCTGGCGGGCAAAAACAACGATTAGCGTTGACGCGTGCGTTCGTGCGACAGCCATCCATTTTAGTATTAGATGATACAACATCTGCCCTCGATATTGCTTCTGAAAAGCATGTGCAACAGGCAATTAACGACAATTACCAAGATACAACAACAATTATTGTGGCGTCTAAGATTACTTCCATTCAACAGGCGGATCTCATTTTAGTGTTGGAGGATGGCGAAATTGTCGGTCAAGGCACACATCAACAATTATTACAGGAAAATGAACCCTATCAAGCGATTTACGCTTCGCAACAAAAGGTTGGTGAACAACAATGAGTCAAAGTCAACCAAAGCAAATGAATTTTGGACGTGGGCCACGTATGGGCGGTCCAGTTGAAAAAGCAGCCAATCAACAAGCAACGATTTTACGTGTTTGGCAATATGTGAAACAGCAAAAAGTAGGGTTGTTTTTTTCGATATTTTTTGTCATTGCCTCCACGATATTAAGTTTAGCTGGCCCCTATCTTATCGGTCATATCGTTGATGAATATATCATGAAAAAGGACATTGAAGGCACAATTCGCCTAGGTATTGTGCTCGCAGTTATTTTTACTGTGGCGTCTATTTTTACATGGTTACAAACGTATGTCATGATTCATGTGGCTATGAAAACGATACGTACATTACGTCTAGAGCTCTTTAAAAAACTTCAATCATGTACACTGAAATTTTTCGATCAGCGCGCACTCGGGGATTTAATGAGCCGTGTGACCAATGACATTGATAATTTAAACACAGCACTGGCACAAAGTGTCACACAAATTGTATCTTCGATTTTAACCGTTATTGGTGTCAGCATTGCAATGTTCTCACTTAGTTGGCAGCTAGCGATTGTGACCCTTATTATTATTCCGCTAATCGTTTTTACGACGAAAAAAATTGTCAAACGAAGTGGGAAAAACTATGCGGCACGTCAGCGTGATTTAGGGAATCTCAACGGCTATATTGAGGAAATGATTACAGGAGCAGAGGTTGTCACACTTTTTGGCAGAGAACAGCAGACAATTGCATCATTCCATAAACAAAACGAGCAACTACGCAGTTCAGCTCAGCGTGCGGAGATTACATCAGGTTTGCTTGGTCCAATCAATAACTTTATGAATAACTTAGGATTGGCTGTTGTAATCGGAACAGGTGCATTTTTGGCAGTGAAAGGACTTGTTACAGTCGGCATTATCGCAGCCTTTGTTACGTACACACGTCAATTTTTCCGTCCACTCAATCAGCTATCGAATTTATTGAATACACTTCAGTCAGCCATTGCTGGAGCGGAACGTGTTTTTGAAATAGTAGATGAACCGTCAGAAGTGGCGGACAAAAAGAATGCACTCAACTGTGAGCGATTGACAGGTGATGTGACATTTAGTCAGGTGTCATTTAGCTATACGGCTGATAAGCAAGTACTAAAAAACATAAGCTTCCATGCAAAGGCTGGAGACACAATTGCACTTGTCGGACCAACGGGTTCAGGAAAAACGACGATTATTAACTTGCTTACTCGTTTTTACGATGTGGATACAGGTAAAATTTTAATCGATGGTAATGATATAGAGGATTACAAAATGGCGACAATTCGTCAAAGAGTGGGTGTTGTGTTGCAGGATACGTATTTATTTTCAGGGACAATTCGGGAAAATATTCGTTTTGGCAAGCTAGATGCTACAGATGCAGAAGTGGAAGAAGTCGCGAAAATTGCCAATGCCCATAACTTTATTAAGTATTTACCAGCGCAATACGATACACTTGTACAAGCAGGCGGAGCAAATTTAAGTCAGGGTCAGCGTCAGTTACTGGCCATCGCACGCGCAATTTTAGAAAATGCCGATATTTTAATTTTAGATGAGGCCACATCTAGTGTTGATACACAAACGGAAGTCGATATACAAAAAGGTCTCCAGCATTTAATGCAAGGACGCACAAGCTTTGTTATCGCTCACCGTTTGAAAACAATCGAGAATGCAGACCAAATACTTGTCATTCAGCAGGGCGAAATTGTTGAACAAGGCAACCATCAACAGCTGATGCAAAAACAAGGGATATACAGTAACTTACAACAAAAATTGCTATTAGAGAGTGTAGAGCTATGATTTGCAATAACAATAAAATAAAAGCAATTACTTAGTCTGCATCTTTATTCAACAAAGCGGGTCGTTATTACACTATTTCAACTGGAGGTAATGAATATGCCATATTGTAAAGTTCATAATGCCAATTTTTACTATGAAGATATCGGTGCAGGGATACCGATAATCATAATACATGGATTTTCACCAGACCATCGACTAATGAAAGGTTGTATGGAGCCTATTTTTGAAAAATTGACTGGATGGAGAAGAATCTACATTGACCTGCCAGGAATGGGCCAAACAAAAGACTATGAAGTTATCAGTAATTCAGATGAAATGCTACAAGCAGTAATTGATTTCATAGACGCTGTCATTCCAAATCAGCATTATTTACTGGTGGGGGAATCTTATGGTGGTTACTTAACAAGAGGTGTTATTAGACAACATTCTGAAAAAATTATGGGTGCTGCATTTATTTGCCCGTTGATTATCCCTGAAAAACAACATCGAACACTGCCAGCACATACGATTATCTTTTCTGATCATGAATTTTTAACTAAATTAACAACAGAACAACGAGATGATTTCACTTCAAATCAAGTAGTGCTTGATGAATATAACTGGAATAGGTATTTGCATGAAGTGTTAGCGGGCTGTCAAGTGGCCGATCATCAATTTTTAGATAAAGTTCAGAAACATTATGGTTTTTCTTTTAGGATTGATGAAATGGTGTTCGAGAAACCTTGTGTATTTTTACTAGGAAAACAAGATTCAATGGTGGGATATAAAGACGCTTTTGCTATTCTGGACAAATTTCCACGCGCGACATTTACGGTGCTAGATCGGGCTGGTCATAACTTGCAAATTGAGCAAGCTGATTTGCTAAATGTCCATATTAGCGAATGGCTGAGTAGAGTGGATGAATTTGTAAAATAGAACAAGAGAAATCGTTAATCGAATATCAATCAAATAATAAACACATTGAAAGGAAGCTGACACGATTTCGGTGTCGGCTTTTTCTGATTCATGGGCGATAAACTTCGTATACTTGTGAGTACGATTTCTTCAAATACAGAAAAAATTAATTAGAAATTTATTTTTATTGTTTATCCTTTCATTATAAGTTGAAAGGAGAATACTATGAAAAAAATATTCAAAGTCGTAAAGAAAATGACGATGTGGTTTTTAGCGGTTATCCTGCTTGGAGTAGTATCAATATTTAGTTATCATCACTATCAGTTAGGTAAGGAATCTGCACTAATTAAAAGTAAGGGGTCACTCGTTAGGATCAATGATAAAAATATAAATGTCTATCACGAGGGCAACGGCAAAGACACGTATGTATTTATGGCGGGTTCAGGGATTGCTGCTCCTGTATATGAAATGAAAGGACTGTATCGCAAGTTTTCAAAGGAAAATAAGATTGCCGTCATTGAAAGAGCTGGGTATGGCTACAGTGATGTGTTTAACGATGACAGGAATATCGATACCGTGTTAGAGCAAACGAGGGAAGCGCTCATCCTAAGTGGAAATATGCCTCCATATATTTTAATGCCACACTCGCTATCAGGAATGGAAGCAATTTATTGGGCGCAAAAATATCCACAAGAAATCAAGGCCATTATTGCTATGGATATTGGTTTACCTGCACAATACGTAACGCATAAGATGAATTCATGGACAATTAGAGGAATCAATCTGTTAACGAAAGTTGGCTTGCATCGACTAGTGCCTTCAACGACCTACAATCCTGAAGTAATGAAGCAATCTTTTTTAACGGACGAGGAAAAAGAACTATATAAAGCCATCTCTTTTAAACAATTTTTTAATCATGATATGAAAGAAGAGTTATTACATGCTTATGAAAATGGTCAAAAATCAATAAATCTTCCGATACCAAAAGAAACACCTATTTTATTTATTGATGCCATTGCTGAACAATATAAAAACTCGAAATATACCAAACAAAAAAACAAAGATTATGAGAAACTTGCTGGACAATTAGAAATAGCAGATGTCATAAAGATTAGTGGCACACACAGTATTTATTTATATAAACCTGATGAGATTTACGATCTTACCATAGAATTTATCCACACAAAAATCGAAATCGACGAGAAAGAAAGGCCGAAGTGATGAAGGGATATAATATTTTAATTATTGAAGATGACTTAATGATTGGCGAATTGTTGCAAAAAATATTACAACGCGAAGAGTATCAGGTATGTTGGAAAACAGATGGACAAGAAGTACTGACAATCATTTCACAGATGGATTTAGTTATAATGGATGTGATGCTACCAGGTGAAGACGGCTATCAATTAACAAAGAAAATCAAAAACCTAGGGTTAAATATTCCGATAATTTTTCTATCTGCCCGCAATGATATGGATAGCAAAATACAAGGGTTAACAATCGGAGAGGACTATATGACAAAACCTTTTGATCCGAGAGAGCTTCTACTAAGGATGCAAAAAATGTTACAACAACAGTATGGTACGTTTTCGCAAATTAAACATCTCCATATTGATGCAGACAGTAGAAAAGTCTTTCATAATAACCTTCATCATGAGATTGCTTTTACGGCAATTGAACGTAAAATTTTCTTTTATTTATTTGAAAATAAGGATAGGGTATTAACAAAAGACCATTTCTTTGACTATTTATGGCCACTTGAAGATCGCAATCAAAATATCGTAAATGTCCACATTAAAAAAATACGCACAAAGATAAAAGATACATCTGGAGAGATTTTGCAAAATATTTATGGGGAAGGGTATAGATTAAATACCTATATAAAAAAATGAAATTAAAAACAAAATACCAATTATTATTAGTTTCGGCGATTATTAGTGTACCGTTAGTCTTGTTAGCGATTAGTATAATGATGTCAATCATCTATGATATGATATTTAAGGCTAAAAATCAGAACATACCTTTTCATGAGTCATTTGCCTATCCTACAATGCTAATCGTATTTTTTTTATCTCTACTCTTGTTAGCCTTTTTGTTTTCCAAATCGATCAATTCCTTACTAAATAAAGTCAATATTTTAAACGAAACTATTCGCAATCTAGCGAGCGATGAGAACATCCCACATACGTTGAACGTTCAAAGTGAGGATGAGATGGGAGAACTCATTAAGTCGGTCAATATTTTAATAGAACGAACAACGTATCGAGAATTGGAACTTAAACAACAGCAAGAGCTGCAAAAGGAATTATTAAATAAATTAAGACACGATATCAATACACCTTTAACGGCTATCAGTTTACAATTATATTATTTAGATATGTTCTATAAGGATCAACCCGAATTGGTAGAATCATTATACAAACAAATTCAATATATCGCCGATTTAACGAATGAATTTAATATACAATCTATGGATAGGATAGAGAATTCTTATATTGTAAATGATGAAGTAAATGTCAATGACTTAATGGGAATCATGTTAAAAAAATGGAGTTACTTATACAGTATTCATGACATTGAATTAGTCTATCGTCCATATGATACCGATTTAGTATGGATGAGTAATGCTTTGTGGCTGCAAAGGTTATTTGATAACATTTTTCAGAACACCTTGAAACATTCACAGGCTAGGAAACTTGAAGTAAGCATTACCGATAGTATTGTTTCCATTTGTGATAATGGAATAGGATTCGATGTCAACAGTAAGAGCACTGGGCTTGGATTAAGGATAATAGAAGAGATAGCTCAAATTCTCAATATCACCTATACGATACAGTCGAATAAAGATGGTACTGTATTTTGTTTTACAAACAACATTGATATCTAATGTACTTTGGAAGCGGTAATTAAAACCAATGGCATACGTACAACGCCGTTGGTTTTTTTACATCTATTTTTTGCCGTTGTCAGAATAGCAATCCCCAAACAATGTGAATGGTTTCAGATGAAAATGATAGATATTTAATGATGATTATCCTTGAACAACTATAAGTATGACATTGGAAATTTTTCCACAGGGAGTAACCCTAAGTGTCAAAAATAAAGTGGACCAATGCTTCGGCATTTCTGTATTAATATTGGAATTGTCTATGCAATGAATTTCAAAACAAATTGAGGAAGTAAACTATAGAAAGGGTCACACGGAGGAAGGTGACCCTAACTAAAAAAACTGGAGGTGTAAGGCTAAATTAGAATTAACCTACTATGAACTATGAGCAACGGATTAGAAAGGTTAGTAGGATCTATGCATGAAACTAGCGCCGACAATAATTAGAAGAATAAATAGAACGACAATTAGGGCGAATTTTGAACCAGAACCAGAGCCGTAGCTACTGTTATCATAATTTTGATTTCCCATATCAATTTCCCTCCTTTCTACAATCTATAATATGTGGAGTTATAGAAAGGAAAGGCGGTATTCATCTAATCAGTATCTCCTTTTGAAAAACGTATTTGAGAAAGGGACGTAAAGGTGATTTGAAATTGAAAGGAGATTGATAATAAGTCTATTTTAAAATAATCAATAATTTTTAAAAATATATACCTAAATGATATGAATGTAATAACATTGGGAATTCAAAGGAGTGCAGGATGATAGACTTTTACCTTGTTTCGAACAATATCTGGAAGGTGAAAAAGGTCACTCTGGCAAAAGTGACCCTGAAATAAGGAGGTGTAAGGCTAAGTTAGCTTTAACCTATTATTTATTACTATAGGTAACTACAGGGGCTTTTAAAACTAATACATGAAAGTAGCGCCGACAATAATTAGAAGAATGAATAGGACAACGATTAGAACGAATGTTGAGCTATTGTCTTTGCCATAATCCATGCCATAGCCTCCGCAGTAACTATTATAATTACCTACATTTCCGGAGTATCCCATAAAAATCCCTCCTTTCTACAACCTATAATATGTATGTTTGTTGAAAAGATAGGTGTCATTCATCCAAACAATAGCTCTCTTCGTTTAGAATTTTGGTATGTCAACACTGAACTGGACAAAAATTATAAGGCCTGTTGCTTGAATTCCACTGGTGTTAAATAGCTAGTGTTCCGTGAATTCGAATGGTATTGAACCAATGAACAGTATCGTCAAGTTCAAGAGTAGAGAAATGTTCTCCGTTAGCGAATTCGATTTTAAATACCTTAAACATCGCTTCACCCACGGCGTTATTATAAGGGCATCCCTTCATGCTCAGGGATCGCTGGATTCCGAATGTTTCTAGGGCTTTTGAAATGAGCTTATTATCAAACTCTTTTCTTTGGTCTGTATGAAACATTTGAATGTCGTTCAAGTTACCTCTAATACTTATTAGCGCTTGATAAACCAGCTCTGCTGTTTTATTTGCACCAGCACTACGGCCAATGATTTCACGATTGAAAAGGTCAACAAATGAGCATACATAATGCCATTTTTTTTCTGAAGCGGACATATGTTAAATCACTCCGATTCATCTTGCTCAAATTGACGCTGTAATTCATTTTTTACCTGTGCTTCATTACATGTTGATTTATGCGGTTTGTACAGTGCTACTGTATAGCTTGATACTAGTCCAAGAACTGTCATTAAACGACCAATTCGACGACGTGATACGTGCTTATATGCGCAGGACATAACATAAGTGAAAAGTTGTTTATAATGAAAAAAACAGAATTGACTATAATCGAATCTAGTAAAAGTGTGTTTTAATAGTTCCTCTTTTAAAAAGCACTTTTCTTTTTTATCATCGTACTTCTTTTGCAGGTTCAAGAATCGATTCAATGACCTTTTTTAGTTGCAAAATAGTAGGATCATCACTTTCGTTCTTCTTGTAAATGAAAACGGTGTTAATGACATTTTCCAACTGTTGCAATCTGTAAGAATGTATATTTGAATAATTATAAAGGTCCATTAGCTTTGAATTTAACACAGCAAGGGTATTGTCTATTTGCAGAAAATCTAGAATACTACTAACGGATTTTATTTCTTTCATATTATAAGGAATTTGGTTATTCTTTAGCCATTCGACGATTGATCGCGTATACATACAGCTTTTACTCAATACAAGTAGCGTAATCATTGGACGCTCATCAAAATTAATAATATGTTTGTCGTTTGAAATCACTTCGAACGTTTCCGTAGCTATATTGTCGTAGTTAAGGTCAGGATAGATTTTAACCGGTTTACTAGTGAGTGCACAATTCATTTCGGCATTATGTACTTTTTCATTTAAAGAATTACTAGATTCAACAGTGAAATCTACATCCAATGGAATGTTATTCAAATTCAAGGCATGGACGATGGGCGCACCGTAAATCTTAATAGTTGTATGGGATGCTCCACAGTTCACTTTTGTTGTCAATTCTTCTGAACGAATGGTTTGTAAAAATTCTTCATACTCCTGCGTAATAAGTTGTAAAAGGTTTCTATATTGAATGCCTACTTCGGTAATTTTTAAGCCTTGGGGTGTACGTTTAAAAACAGCTTGGCCGATTTCTGCCTCCATTTTTTTTACTTTTGACGTAAGAGCAGATTGCGTATAGTTAGTGATCTCAGCAGATTTACTTAAATTTTGACGGTGTAATAATTCAATTTTTAATGCAATTTCTTCGATGTTCATTTAGTATGTCACACACCCTATTAAAATTTTTGATGGGGTCTATCATTTTCCTCCATTTTACGCTTTGTCGTAGCCAGCGTAAACTCTAGTTAACTTACATTATACCGCACAAATAAATCGGTGTAGTGGATAGATATTGGAGGAGCTTGGATGAATACTTATTATAGATGGTTAATTGTATTGGTCGCTACACTTTCTCAAACAGCAGCAACTTTTGTTACTTATGGGATGGGGCCAATCGCCACTTTTTATCAAATTGAATGGAATTTAACTTCATTACAAAGTGGATTTATCGTTTCAGCTGTGAATATTGGACCGCTGTTTTCCATGCTAGTGTTTGGTCATTTAATGGATAAAAGAGGAGAAAAACAAATTATCGGTTGGGGGTCTATTCTATTAGGGCTCTCGGCCTTAACACTTATGATGGTAAATAGTTATTCAGTGTTGTTACTTTTATTAGTAGTCGTGGGAATCTGGTATGGAAGCGCACAAACTGGTGGAAGTACGGCCATCGTAAAATGGTTTCCGGACAAACATCGAGGGCTTGCTATGGGTATCCGACAGACGGGAATTCCAATAGGGGGGGCCTTAGCATCTGTCATCCTCACTTATACGTATCATCAATTTGAGTTGTCGTCAGTTCATCTTGTACAAGGCATTGTTGCCATAGCGGGAGGCGTACTGTTCTTATTAGCGTATCAAGAACCAAAGCGTAGCAAGGCAATTGAATCTAAAGCAGTGTCATTTACAGAGAAAATGACATCAATCAAAAATAATAAAGGATTGTACCCAATATATATAGTAGGCATCACGATGATGTCATTACAAATGATCCTCATTGCTCATTTCATGAGTTATTTGCATCAAGAAGGTAGTTATTCATTAACCGATGCAGGCATGTATTTAAGTTTACTATTAATTGGCGGTATGATAGGAAGAGTAGTCATTGCGTGGATGAGTGATCAATTCTTTGAGCACAATAGAGAAAAATTATTGTTCGTTGTAATGGTTTTCACAGTTATTTTTACCGCAATGTTGCCATTTGTTATGCGAATGGAGATGGTCATGCTCTTATTTTGTTTCTTCTTAGGCTTCGTCGTAATTGGCTGGTATTCATTGTTTATAGCTTGTGTAACAGAGCAATCCGACCCCGGTTATGTAGGCTTAACAGTGAGTGCTGCTTTAACTTTAAATCAAATTTTCATCGTCATTGCACCAACTTTGTATGGTTTCATGGTCAATGTATTACATAGCTATCAATTAGCACTGAATATTGTTGCAATCGCTGTAGCGTTAGGGGCGATGAATCTATACAGAGCTACGAAAAGTAATAACAAGACCATTTAGTTTTGGATGCGATTTAGGATATTATTGGTTTTTTTACAGAATATGCTTATAATATAAATGAAAATGGCAGCTAACGGAGGGATCAATGATGGAATACAAAGAAGATAAAAGTTCCATTTGGATTGAGGCAAGTCTAGAAACGGTTTGGCACGCTATTACGGAGGCGCAGCAGCTAACGAAGTGGTATGCACCAGGCTCAACATGGGAAATCCCTCGTTTAGAAGCAGGTGAACAGATTATTTTTACGTTAATGCCGAATGGTCATAATCAATTGGCTGAAAAGTTACCGATGACCTTAACGATAAAAAATGTAAGGTTCCATCAGGAGTTTTCATTTTACCTAGAAATACCAGAAACCCTTATAGCTATTACTATGGTAGAGGAAATGGGTGGAACAACAGTGGCTTTTAACATGAACGGTTATGAGGCATCGCTCGCCAATTTAAAGGCTTTGTTAGAGGGAAATGAAATCCCTTATGTGTAATGAAAAATCGTGAATGATTTTAAATTCGTTCAACAATTTAAGTTTCATGGAAAAATGTTTATTTTTTCATGAAACTTTTTTATTGTTTAACGGTCTAACTACAAATGCTTTGTCATTGGTTTGATTTTGGTAAAAGGGTTTTAGTCTAGGAAGAAAGCTCAAGCAGTTTATTCAGTTGGCTGTGGATGTCGACTGAATCAGTATTACGCCGAGGGAATTAATAAGGAGGCGAGCACATTGATGAAAGAGCACAAGGATGCTTGCTTATCAAACGCGATGGCACTTTATGGAGATTATTTAGTGCGTGTTTGTTACACATATGTGCAAGACTGGGCCATAGCCGAAGATATGGTGCAAGATACATTCGTAAAGTACTATGAAAAAATGGAGCAATTTCGTGAACAATCATCCGTAAAAACTTATTTGTATCGAATAGCGCTAAATAACTGCCATAGCTATCTTGCAAGTTGGCGTTATAAAAAGCTGCAAGTAATTGATTACTGGCACAAATTAATCGGCCATGCGGTTGATCCAGTTCATAAAGTGATTGCAAGCGAGTCTGATGTCATGTTGGTTTTGGCTATTGAAAAGCTTCCAACAAAATACAAGGATGTATTACTGCTATATCACTTTGCGGAGTTATCGTTAAAGGAAGTTTCAGAAACGTTAAAGATGCCAGAAAACACGGTTAAAACAAGGTTAAGACGAGCGCGTCAAATGATTGGTGTAACACTTCTGGAGGAGGGATTTGAATATGGATCAGATTCGTAATGCTATCAATAATGTCTATAAAACGGGCAAATTTTCAGATGAAAATCGAGCGAAGGTCTTTCAAAATATTCAACAAAAAAGAAAACCTCCCTTAACACCTATCCTACTAACTGTATTATTATCAGCGTGTTTGCTATTAGGACTAAATATGCTTCTTTTTCAACATGACATTGACAACATCTTTCAATCACATACAGCTACTGTGGTAGATTCAGATCTTTATCCTGAAAAATCTGGAAAGGTAAAAGATTTTTCAGTGCTTATGCAACCATGGATGATTGTAGGGATAATAGGTATTGTTGTGTTATTTATCTTCGCACTATATGCATTGACGAAGAAGTGGTTGTGGCGTGCATTGCTGTGTGTAATCATCATTATTGCAATTTTAGGCAATATGTCTGAACGAATCGGTTATCTTTTTTACGTAAAGAATGAAGCCGACATAATTAAGACAATGCAGTCTGGTGTATTACCAATAGGGAACGCTGAAGATATCCTTTTAAACGACACAATCACTATCCATCAATACCGAATGAGTTATTTTACAACCGGTGATATTCGAGGTATTGCTATATTTCAACATGATGGTAAAGGCTTTAAATTAGAGCACGCTGATCTTAGCACACAGCATAATATGCAATCCATTCATGTGCCTGATATTCGACGTATTATTATTCCAATACTTGAAGGTCATGCTTATGAGCAACTGGTGATACAGATTAATACAGAGCGTATTGAGGTAGCAATTGATGCTAATCGTGCACAATTAGTGGTAGTACCTTATGAGACAGAAGCGAATGATTTGGAAATTACTGTTCAAGCTGCTGATCATGAAGGGAATGTCTTCAAGCTTTATGAACCGTCAAACATTTTCACTTATCCTGATAATTGAAAACAGCAACAATCACTGAACGCCAATCGTTGGGGGTTCAGTTTTTTTGTATGATTGCATATCAATGAAAGGATGATTATAAAGATTAAATCTAAAACATGCACTTACTACGTCTGAGGTCTTAGATGAAATTAAAGCGGAGGGTCGTTTTAATTAATTTGATATTTCGATAAAATGGATTTATTGGAAGATTATATATCTGGAGGGAATTAATTTGAAGAAATTTATTGGTATTGGTTTGGTTATGAGCACGTCATTGCTTGTTCTATCGGGGTGTTACTCGTCCACCCCAAGTAAAATCAAGGATGAAACAATTTTGATAGAAAAGGACAAAGCAAAGAAATTAGATGTGGAATTAAATCTTGGAGTAGGGGAAATGACGGTTACAAAAGGTGCGAAGGAATGGGTTGAGGGGAATGCACAGTTTAACATTAAAAAATTGGCACCAAAGGTGAGCTATGAACTGCATGGGCAAACTGGAGAAGTGACGATTGAACATAAGGGCTCCACTAAATTTGGTATTTCGAATATAAAAAATGAATGGAATATAGAGCTTAATGACGATATTCCAATGAATCTTTCTGTTGAAACGGGTGCATCAATGGCAAATCTTGATCTACAGGGGTTGAATCTTGAAAAATTAGATATTGAAACAGGTGTAGGCGAGCTTTCTGTAAATTTGGGCGGAGATTGGAAAAAAAGTTTTGAAACGAATATTGAAACGGGTGTTGGTCAAACAACGGTCATTTTACCATCAAAAGTAGGCGTAAAGCTTACAACTGAAAAAGGAATAGGATCTTCGAATGTAGAAGGCTTTATTTCAAAAGGGAAAGGTATTTATGTAAATGATGCATATGAAAATGCCGATATCGTGCTAGAGGTGATTTCAGAAATGGGCGTTGGCGAAGTTACCTTTAAATTAGATAAATAAAGTGAAACTGATTTAGTACTTCTAAACAGGTGTAGAAATTAACGAGAGTACTTCCAACCATTTAAAGACACGATATCTTCGCAAGAAATAAAAAAGAATTAATTTGTGCGTCAAATACAACCAGGTGAATTGTATTTGACGCTTATTTTGTGTTAGCTTAAATGAAGCAAGTGTTTTTGAAGGAGCGAAAGTATTGAAAACTTTTACATACAAACTACCTACAGCAATTGAATCAACAGAGGTTATACAGATTTTAAATGAAGCGGGTGCTGTATCGTCCACTGTGCAACGGATTTACTCTAATGTTCTAAAAAAAGCTTTTGATCGAACAATGGATTACCGATATTTTGTGCGTTTTGATGCAAGTTCGATTGATGGACAGCCTCTTTTTACATGTAAAAAAATGTCTCGTCGTGGACGTGTACATTTTCGAGGAAAGGATCTAGTAACTGGAAAGGACTATATGATTGCCTATGATGGCTGGCAAATTATGATTCCTGATTTAATCATTACAGACGGTGAGCAAAAAATAACACTCAATAAAGAGATGGAGGACTGGTCAGTCTTTTCACTAAATGAACAGCCGATCGCACGCTGGCAGGCAGTTTTTCGGGATACCCATTTTGATATTACGCTTCACATTGAAGAAGCTAGTCCGATTCAGCATGAAGCCTTTTTTATTGCCATTGGGCAGGCTGTCTTATTTGTAGGTGCATGATATACGATAAATCGAAGAAGTTGGGTGATAAATAAAAAAAGTTGGGTGATAAATATAGAAAATGTAGCGATAAATTTGAAAATATTTTCGATAACTAAAAAAGACCCTCGTTATAGAGGGTCTCATGAAACTTTATACTTACATATCTACAATTTCGTTTGCTAATTTTTTACGACTAATCCAGTAGCCCTGTAAAGTGAAAACAACGAGTGTTGCAATTAAAAAGACCAAACTAGTGATGCCTAACGTGAAGAAATCATAAATCATTGGTGAACCCTTGTCAATAAAGCCAAGCATTCTTGTTAATACAATACCAAGGAAAGTGCCAACAGTCAGTCCGTAAAGAACAAATGACAATACTTGCGTCAAAATGAGTTTCATCAATCCATTTGGTGAAAGACCAATTAGTCGTTGGATCGCGTAATCGCCACGTTTTGCGTAAATCGAGTGAAGTAGTGTTTGTAAAACGCCTAGGCAAGTAGCGGCGATTAATATGACAAATACACCTACAAATAGGCTCCAACGCTGGAAGAACATTTCATGGGACTGTTCAATAATTGTTTCTTTATCGGTAAATTTTAGAGCTGGCCATCGTTCTTCTAAATATGCAAGCTCCGCTAAAGCCTGCTCCGTATCCGTTGCTTCTAACATAATGTCAGTTATAATGGGTGAATCTAAAGCTACTACGAAAGATGACCAATCTAGATAAAAATCAATATAAAAATAATGATTAGGAGCGATACCAATAACTTGTACTTCACCAATCGGTATCGTTTGTTGAAGGGGTACATCATATGTACCAGCCATTAATGTATCCCCAATAGACAATTGATGTTCTTTTGCAAAGCGTTCTGTGATGATTAGCCCATTTTCTAAATTACCGTTAACAGCATCTATCTTATCTAACGCTACGTATTTTTTGACATCAATTGCTTCATAATTATTGCCGTACCAGCTATTGTTAATTTCAAGATCTAGCATAGGATAGTTACTTTTTGCGTAGGCATAGGAAACACTTGGCAAAGCCTCAATTTCTTTTATTAATTCAAGTGTAATCGTTGGATCATATAATTCATTTGTAATTTTCATAGATGTTTCATATTGAGCATTAATATATTTTTGTTCGTTTGTCTGAATCGTTTTAAATAATGAGCTACCAAATATTAAGATAATCATTAACCCTATGATACTAAGCACTATTGGCATGTTTTTACGTACTTGTGGCATCAGCTGCTGACAAGCTAAATAAGCTTCTTTTCCGAGTGCAGTACGAATTGGTTTCAACGAAATTTTTAATAGTGCTGCAAATAGATACGGCATCATGTAGAGTAAAATGCCACAGAAAAGTAAAGTGCCAATCAAAATCATTAACGCGCTTTTTCCGCTCGAAGCAACCACCTGAGCATTGACAAATAAATATAACGCGAAGATGACGGTGCCACATACGACAATGGTTTTCCATCTTTTCCACTGTAAGCTCTGGTTTTCGTTGTCTATTGCTATTTGCAAAGGTAATAGACTTGAGCTTTTTTGTACTTGCCATTGCGTAATGAGCTGAAGCAGAATAAAACTGACAGCCGCAATAATGATAACGAATACAAGTGGAAGTTCAGTTCTAGCACTAGGTAATTTCATCATGCTAATGAGCTGTGGAAGCCATAATTTAATGACCAATAAACTCACTGACGTACCAAGTAGTACACCGAAACTCACAATTAGTGATAATTGCAGTTGGACAATACGACTTACTTGCTTGATTGTTGCGCCAAGTGCTCGCAAGACCATGAGTTGTTCTTTAACTTTGTAGAATAATAGCTGGAATGTTGACATCAATAAGACACTGGAAATTAGTAAAATAAATACTGAAAGAACAATCATAAAAATCATTAATGCTTGTAAATTTTCCTTGAAGAAATCATAGTCACTCGACACATCCACACGTAATGTTTCATCTAATTGTTTAATTTCCATGCCAACGGAAGTAGCGACATTTTTTTCTGTTTTAATCAGTGAAAACATACCGGCCGTTTGTTCATCACTAAAGTTCATCCACGTTTTCAACACATCATTTGGCAGAAGAATTAAACTAATGCTTTCAGTTCCTTTAATAGGTGGAAGAATTTCCTGTACGATAAATTCACCTATGTCAGCTTCAATCGTATTTCCGACGTCTTTATTGAACGTAATTTGCAGTGTATCTCCAACTTTTTTATTGAAAATGCGAGCAACATTTTCTGAAATCACAACGTCGTTTGATGCTAGATTGACGGAAAAATGATAACGGCTTTTCACAAGGTCATCGTTTTCTACACCAACCGTATAAAAATTGGTACTCACTTCATTTTCTAGTATTGTATGTGTAAGAGACACGCTTGAAACTTGTGTGACACCTGGCATGGATTGAAAGTGTGAGACTTGCTCATTTGTCAGTAGTTTGTGTTGCTCTGGATTGTAGCCGACCATTAAATCCATTTCACCAAATAATGCTTGAATGTCTTCCTTCATTTGCGTGTTGGCATTCCAAATGTAGACACTCATTGTCATTACTAGGCAAATGGAAATCGTTATAATGCTAATGCTTGTGAGCACATTTGTCCAAGCGGCGCGGAAGAGTTTGAGTGCGATGGTACGCATTGAAAACATTAGCAATCACCCCTAGTAATTAACTTAAACTTCGTTAATATACAATCTAAATCCTCGGCTGTTTGGTTATTTTGATAGGAATCGACAATCGCTCCATCATGGAAGAACAACACACGGTTCGCATAAGTAGCCACATATGGGTCATGAGTTACTAGTAATATCGTTTGATTCATATTTTGTTGTAACTGGACAAGAAGATGCAAAATTTCGTCGGTCGTATTTACATCTAAAGCACCAGTTGGCTCATCTGCTAGTAAAATAGGTGGATTGGCAATAATGGCACGAGCAATGGCGACACGTTGCTGTTGTCCACCAGATAGTTCACTAGGACGATGTTTATGCCAAGCAGCAATGTTTAACTGCTCCATTATTTGTTGCACACGCACCTTGATTTCTTTGCTTGATACATCATTTAAAATGAGGGGGAGGGCGATATTGTCTTCAACTGATAAATCCTTCAACAAATGGAAAGATTGAAAAACAAATCCGATATTTTCTTTGCGAAACTTGGATGCATTCGGTTCTTTATAAACGTCATGCGCTCGTTTGCCAAACAAAAATAACGCTCCTTCGGTAGGCTCATCAATGGCACTAATCATATTGAGCAAGGTACTTTTTCCAGATCCACTTGTCCCCATAATGGCCACCATTTCGCCTTGATAAATCGTACAATGTATATTTTTTAATGCATTCACTGTATGATGCTTTTGCTGGAATATTTTCGACATACCCTCAACTCGTAAAACTTCTGTTAGGCGCCTTTCTGGAATTGGAATTGCGTCAATGACTTCTTTCAATGGATTGAACCCATTCATCTTCATATGCCCCCTTTAGTTGTTGTCGTAAAGCCTGTAAGCCCCTACGGATATGCGTTTTGACTGTGCCCTCAGGACTTTGTAAAATTGCAGCAATTTCCTTGACGGAGTGATCTTGGTAAAAACGTAATAACAGCACCGTTTTATATTTTTCTTCTAACTCGCACAGCGATTGCCATAAATCAAGTTCTTCTTCGATATATGTAGGGGATGTACTATTGATATCTTCTAACGTATGTGGTTCCACAAGATGGACAGCATTTTTTTTCGCAATATAGGTTTTACAGCAATTAATAAGAATGCGCGTGAGCCATGTAGAGAAATAATGGGGTTCTTTTAACTGTGGCAAACCCTCATAAGCACGTATAACTGTTTGTTGAAAAACCTCGACAGCGTCATTTTCATTTTGTACATAGACATAAGCCATGCGGTACAATTTATGCTGTTCTTGTTCAATGAGCTGGTAAAACGCTTGTTCATCCCCATCTTTGGCAAGCTCTACTAGTGATATTTGTTGAGTTGAAATGAAAAACGCCTCCTTCCGATTATTAGACTTCGCAATTCATCATTTCGATTCAAGTTTTTTCATTTATTTAGTAAAATTGGGATGATTCTCTTTCTGCTATACTGACTATACCAGGATAATTTGATTTATGAAGAATGGAGGTTAATGATGTCGTGTTCAATAAAATCCTGATAATTATTGCCGTGGGTGTAGTAATCTTTTCATGTTATTTTTATGCTCAAAACAAAGAACGTTCAATAGAAAGTGAATTCGCTAGATGAGGAAATAAAAAGACTAGATATACTAGTAATAGAAGAACAGGAAGTAAAAGAAGTTAGTTTGAGAAGAGAAACAAAAAATCAACGACTACCTCAAGATATTAGCAGAAACTACGTTTCATAAAAAAGATGTAGAAGAAGATCGTATCAAAGGGGAGTACCAGACATATGAGGTCATTGTCACAAGCTATAAGCGTGGAACCACGTTACATTTAACTGTTGATAATATTGGAAAGTTATACTTCAATTCAAATGAAAAAAAAGAATTAGTATTGGGATTTCACCTTATTAGATCAACAACTTTTTGAAGCTACTAACAAGCTTGTGAAAGAAAATCAGTCTGAGTGACATCTACTAGGAGGTAATAGACATGAGGAGAAAGCCTATTTATGTGGAAATCGACATGCAAGCACCGATGAAAGATGCTTGGGAATATACGCAAAATCCGAAGTTGCATGAGCAGTGGGATTTACGTTTTACGTCTATTACATATTTGGAAAAAAAATCACCGGATGCACCACAACAATTTACATATGAAACAAAGGTTATGCCTGGCTTGAAGGTAAGTGGTTGGGGAGAAAGTAAGGGAGAACATCATAAAGCGGACGGCACGAAGACCTCCTCCTTACATTTTGGCACACCGCAAAAAATATCGCCAATCGCTGAGGGTAAGGGGTATTGGCAATATATCCCTAAAGATAAGGGGCTGACATTTTTAACGCAGTATGACTACGATGTGCGTTATGGAAAACTGGGTGTACTGTTTGACTATTTATTTCGTTCATTGATAGGCTGGGCCACAGCACTTAGCTTTGATGTACTAAAAAGGTGGCTTGAAAAAGGTGAAAATCCACTCGCTCAATATCGACGCTTCTTTTTAACTATGCTTATAAGTATCTTGTTTTGCTTTGTGTGGTTATACCATGGACTTGCCCCTAAAGTGATGGTTCAGCATCCTGATGAAGTAATGATGATAGAGCGGTTGTTAGGTTATCCGAGCGAAGAGAGTTTACAACCGAGCAATCAGGCACCACACCTGAGCGATGCTGATCTTCAAATGAATACTGCAACTAAAATCGTCTTTGGGATAGGCATTGCTGAAATACTTTTCGCACTATGCTGGCTATTGCCACGAGGGAAACGCCTCCTTTTTAGTGCACAAATCATTGTTTTCCCATTGTTGACAATAAGTGCTGTTCTTGCCGACAAAAATATGGTGGGGGCGCCGTTTAATCCGGTGACTTTAAATGCAGCATTATGGGTACTGTCCATCGTAGGCTTTATTCTTAGTAAAGACCTGCCGAGTGCAAAAAGCTGTAAACGAAAGCGAGGGTAAAGCACATGACAATTTATCAGTCATTATTAGGTGAGGATTTTAAGCGGCTTCATCCGATGTTACAACAACGCTATGCATTACCGGTAGATGCACCTTTTTTTGCAACGGGCGTCATGCATAAAATTGCATCCGGTGCAAAATGGATGCGTCCATTTTATCGGCTTGCTGCACGCACAAGGTTTTTATTTCCTGAATCAGGTAATAATATACCATTCTCCATTCGTAATACTTGTCGAGTACTGCCGAGTGGTGAGTTAGAAGTGTTATGGGAACGAAGTTTTTATTTTGCTAAGAAGACGAGATACTTCGATGCACGGATGACGATTGACCCTGTTCAAAAAATAGTGAGGGATTACTTAGGCTCACCGGCTCTATTTTATTCTGATTTGCATTTTGCCGCCACAAAAGAGGGGAAATTAATGATTCGCTCAGGTGTACAACGTTTTGTGATTGCTAACAGAGAATGTCCCATTCCAAAAATTTTGGAAGGACGGGTAATCGTGGAAGAAGGATTTGATGATAACAGAAACGTTTTTACCATCCATGTATCGATTCATAATCCATTGTTTGGGAGGCTGATGATGTATGCTGGTGAATTTACGCAACAATCTATGTAGTCCCGTACTGCTGTTAGGATTTGTGTTGATGATTATCTGCTATTTGTTTAGCGAACAGCCAGGTCATGTATGGCTACTTACAATTGCACAATTAGTATTTGTGCCTGCAATGCTGAAGATGGTAATTCCATTTAACAAGAAGGAAAATGGCATTTTGGCTGCCATGATGCTGACAATTACACTACTTCACTGGTGGCCAGGAGGTAAATTTGCCATTGTTCTTGCACTACTTTATGTGCTTTATACGGCTTTTATTGCCCTATATGGAGTGCGTAGATTTTTACAGCGAGGTTTTACAAATATCGCTGAAATCGCTATTGATGTGGGGCTTATCTACTTATTTGTCGGAGGACTATGGTTTTTCGCATTTATAGCTGATATTAATACAGGTTTTTCCTCGTTGATAACGTGGTTAACTGCCATTCATTTTCATTACTCAGCGTGTTTATTGGCCATTTCGATAGGGCTTTTTGGACGACTACATAAAAGCAAATGGTATAGTGCAGTGGTAGTCATTTTATTAGCAGGGCCAATACTAGTAGCGCTAGGTATTACTTTCTCGACGAGTATAGAAATTGTGTCAGTGGGACTTTATATTTTTGCAATTTATTGCTTATTTATACTTTCCATTAGAACAAGATTTCCACGTGCGCAAGGGGTCTTTTTACGTGTTTCTTATGGTGCAATTTGTATAACGATTTTATGGTCGTTACTTTACGCCTTTGGTAATTTTATGGGAGCTTCCTTTGTGGGTATACCGGATATGCTGAAATTTCATGGTTTGATGAATTGTCTCTTGTTTGGGGGTATTGGCGTTGTAGCTTGGGCAATAGAAGTTCCAAAAACTACACATCATAAATTCACATTTCCAATTAGTCGAATTCGAGGGAAATTACGTGGGTCAGGAGATGCGCATCCTGGCTTAGTCGATGCACTTAGTGATTTTACAAATACAACAAAGCTACCACCGGCCATTTCCCATTTCTACGAACAAACAAACGCTTATCGATTGCTGGCATCTGTACAATGGCGTACATGGTTTAAACCTTTTGCGTTCTTATATCAGGGTATTAGTCGTAGGATGCAACAACTGAATTTGCCCTTCACTAGTAAACAAATCGAGATGACTGGTATCATTGCTAAAGTAGATGCAAAACAAGATGGACGTCATGCACCAAGGGCATGGATACGTAAAATTGGTCAGCAAACGACCTTTGTAGCGATTTATGCCAAGCATACTACAGCTCAAACTACGTATATGAATATTGCCCTACCGCTACCTTTTTCTACAATGATGGGTGTTTTATATTTATATGAAGAACAAGGTCAATTGCATTTAACGAGTGACCATGAAGGGGATGCCGGAATCTATTTAGCACTTAAAGATTATATGTTCAAGCTACCATTGCATGAGCATTTCATTATTACGGCAACAAATGATACAAATTTAACTGCCGTTCATACGATGCGGATTTTTGGACTACGATTTTTGCAAATTGGCTATCAAATAGAACGAATAAAAAAATGAATCAGAGATTGCCGGAGGATGCCATCATGGAAGCGAAAGTCATGTACAGAAAGAAAAAAATGGGTGGTTAGTTGCGTTTAACAAAAGGGATTTCTGGTTTGTCACTAAAACATACTAACATTAGTAGCACAAACCATGGCCTTGGTTTGTACTACTAATGTTAGTATGTTTCTTATTAAAAATTATTTTGCAATACGTTCAAAAGTATTTGCCATATGACTTTTTTATAAAATGGCTTGTCGGCATCCTTTCTTTTGAACGTAATCTTTCAAATTAATTGAAGTTGACTCTTAATCCATCGAAAATGTCTCTTTTATGCACCTCAAGCTAATTGAAAATGTCGAACAATGAAATCAAAAAAAGCTTATAAACACACAAAAAACACTTAATTATTAATCTAAATATAGATTAAATTATTAATTCATCCTAAATAGATTTATAAATGGTAAATTACTAATATTGTACAATATAGTTAAATTTTTTGTAGTTTTGCTGCTGTTTTTAATTCTTTTGAAATGAATGAGATTATATGTGGCAAATAGGTTTAGACATAATTTAGGAAGTTTGTAAGTAGGAATTCGAATTTTATAAGGGAGATAAGGAGAATCTGAGAAATGAATTTTAAATCAATCAGCACGAGAATCATTTTTGCATTTAGTATCATAGTGACAGTCATCGTTTTAAATATCGGATATAATGTGTACGCGGTTACTCAAAGTAATAGAGCGACAGAACAAATAGTTGATGAAGAATTACAATTATTAATTACAGATTACGAACTAGCCTCCACAATTGCAGTAAGAATTGCAGCTGCTAGGGGTTATATATTATCTGGCGAAGAAAAATACAAAGATATTTATACGCATAACGTGGAACGGGCAATTGACAATGAGAAAAAACGTTTAGCAATTTCTCATTCAACTGAATTTCAGAAGTTTTCGGATATGGCGAAAGAATGGAGTAGATATGTTCAAAACGATGTGTTTGATATATATGATCAAGGCAATGTCGAGTTGGCAACAAAAAATCTAGCTGCGATGGATGCGAAAGCAACTGAAATTCGTGAGGGCTATGAGGGCTTGGCAGAACATCGTAAACAGTCGATTAATGCTGTTGGCACAGATATGATTTCAGCAGGTGAAAGTCAGCAAGTAACAAGTGTTATTGTTGGCATAGCTATTGTTGTAATTGCCATTATTACGGCTTTAATTAGTGCTAGAAGGATTTCTAAACCAATCATCATCCTTACAAAACGCATGCAACGAATAACTGAAGGTGATTTAAGTGAGCCTGCGCTCGATGTGAAAACGAGAGATGAGCTAGGACAATTGACAACAGCAACAAATAAGATGGCTGAAATCTTGAATCAATTGTTAAAGCATATACAAACAGTTGCAAATGATGTTGCATCACATAGTGAAGAATTGATGCAGTCCGCTACAGAAGTTAAGGTTGGAACAGAGCAAATTGTAGACACAGTAGCTGAAATAGCGAGTGGTACAGAGATTCAGGCAAGTAATGCTTCTGATGTGGCTACAACAATGACAGAATTTACAACACAGGTGACAGACGTAAATATGGGCAGTAAGGAAGTCAATCAATATTCACAAGAAGTGATGCACTTAACCAAAGAGGGTAAGGGGTTAATGGAAGCTTCCACACAGCAAATGAATACAATTGACCATATAGTTAAAGATGCGGTTATTAAAGTGGATAGTTTAAGTAAACAAACACAAGAAATTTCTAAAATAGTGGCAGCCATTCATGCTATTGCAGATCAAACGAACTTATTGGCACTCAACGCAGCTATTGAAGCAGCACGTGCTGGTGAGCATGGGAAAGGTTTCGCTGTTGTAGCAGATGAAGTGCGTAAACTTGCAGAACAAGTATCTGTATCCGTTGATGATATTACAAGCATCGTGCAAAAAATCCAACATGAATCGGTGATGGTTACAACATCACTCGAAAGTGGATACGGTGAGGTTGAAAAAGGTACCATGCAGATTGCTTCTACAAATGAAACATTTAATCAAATTGCAGATGCAGTTCAGTCAATGTCAACTAGCATTGTAACGATGTCTTCGAAATTAGAGGAAGTCGTCCAAAATAGCCTCAATATCAATAAATCTGTCGACGAAATCGCAGCTGTTTCCGAACAATCTGCTGCAGGCATTCAAGAAACATCTGCTACAATCGAGCAAGCGGCAAGCTCGATGGATGAAATCAACAATAGTTCGGTCAATTTGGCAGAAATGGCAGAAAATTTAAACGAACAAATCAGTAAATTTAAATTATAGACGAACGAAATTAACCTAGCGTATTTCATACTTCCATCACATTTAGCATGTATACTAGTGTATTGGAAGGTGGAATAATTTTGAGAAAATATATACTAATGGTACTGATGAGTACTCTACTTCTTGCGCCAACGGCTTATGCGCATACAATGGATAAAACTATGCTCTATACGGATGTTCCTGCAACAACGCCAGATTTACAGGAAATCATGGTACTCCATAGTATCGGGCTTATTGGCTACAATGGTACTGATATGGCATTAAACCCAACTGAAAATTTATCACGTGAGGATTTTGCTGGCTGGGTAGGGGGCTTCTTCGGCCTTGAAGGTTCAACAGTTGATGAACTGGCCCAAGCCGCAAAAAATGAGGATTATGTATCTACATTAGAAGGCGATATTACGTATAAGGAAATCAATACTGCGTTATTTCATAATAAACTAGAATTTGAAAAACCAGACGCTACGTTAACAAAAGACGAATATATTTCCTTTTTAACAGAAAACATAGATGTCGATATGGGTGGTCATACACTGCTTCAGATGGGTGGATTTTCATATGGCCCAACAGGTACAATTGAAGATGTTGTAACAGGTGATGAAACAGGTCTTATTATTGATGGTAAAACATATATGCTTTCAGGTCATCCACGAATTTTTGCAGATTCTACCGAGGCAGAAAGTTGGGTTGGTCAAAAATTAGAACAGTCCATTTTAACTACAAGTGCTGGTCATCATCATGGTCATGAAACACAGACAACGACGATGACTGCGCCTACGTTACAATACATTCAACTCGGAACGACTACACAAGTAGCGACAGAAGACACGAAACAAGAACAGCCAATTGCAAACGCTACACCAAGAGATCAACAGCAATCAAGTGAAGCGGCTGACACAACATCGTCAAGCACAAGCACTTTATGGATGGTCGCAGTTGGTGCAATACTAGCCGTTATTATGGGCATTGCTTTCTGGAAGCGAAAAAAATAATAGTAACTACAAAAAACCAGCAAATTTACGAGGAAATCGTAAGTATTGCTGGTTTTTTCAATGGAAATTTTTATTTAACTTGCCTTACTTAGATTGTTTGCCATTTCGCTCCTAGCCATGAAAGGAAGTTCTTACCTTGATCACCTTCATAGGCATCGTAGACATCGAGTCGTGTACGCTTTAACTTATCAGCGAAGTCTGACACTGTATGGTCTGCAGGTAAGCTTTTCTTTACGCGTATAAATACTTTTTCAGCACCTTTAATCAGCTCGAATTTACGGCGGACAGGCTGTGTTACATCTTCACCAAATTTCGTTAATGCTTCAAATGCCGCTTGCTGAACAGCAAACACCGTATCTGCTTTTACACGATTGTGTAATAAGTCAATGACCTTTTCATGTTTGTAGCTACTTAGTGTCTGCACAGCAGCCAAGCGTTCACGCCAGCTCGAAGTATAGTTGGCAGCCTTTTTTAAATCTAGGTAGTTTTCGGGTAACTCAGTTTGAATTTTCATATGTGCTCCTTTGTAATAACGGACATAATTCTTTGTAGCAGAATGCGCCTTATTTCGTTTCTTTATAATGAGCAAATTCACTTTAAAATAGAACCAATATTAAAGAAATATAAGCGACAATTGTTATTCTATCGGCGCATCTGTAGACTCCATCAGCGATATGCAATGGCGCAATCCCACTGCTACCGGCGGAAATAATCTATCCTACGATGATTTAAGATAAAACATCATTCTTATATATTAATATGGAAAAATCTATATCGAAATATACTCACATAGAGTAATTATATAGAAACTGACCCAGAAAGCAATGATTCGATGATTTGGTGAAAAAAGGAATAGAAATTAATAAGTGGTTTTAAATGTAGATTTTACTCAAAATTTGTAAAATAATAGAACTGAACATATGTAGGGTTTGCTATAATATATGAAAAGTGCGAAACGTAAGCAAACATAATTTCGTTAATCGATTCGCACCAGATTTTGTGTATATGGATCGGAAAAAATTTGTTAAGTTGTTTCTTAAGGACTATGAGGAATGAGTAATTTACTAATAATGACTTATAAGTGTCATTATTTCGTCAGAAAATGCGGTCTCTTCTCGTATGAGGAGAGTGGATTGAAATGTGACTACCTACACCATGTATTTGCAAGCTATATGTCTCTTCTCGTATGAGGAGAGTGGATTGAAATCACATGTCTATTGTGTTTTGCTGCTGTTGGTATTGGTCTCTTCTCGTATGAGGAGAGTGGATTGAAATTGACTATGAGGAACATAACAATCCATTTCATCATCGTCTCTTCTCGTATGAGGAGAGTGGATTGAAATCTTAGATGGTACAACATCATTACTAGATGCTGCAGTCTCTTCTCGTATGAGGAGAGTGGATTGAAATAATATTATCTAAAAGTTTTGAACGTAAATCATATGTCTCTTCTCGTATGAGGAGAGTGGATTGAAATATTAGATTACTTCAAGTAAATTAAAATAAGCTTTAGTCTCTTCTCGTATGAGGAGAGTGGATTGAAATTGTACAGATAAAACACTGTCGTTAAAACCAAAATTGTCTCTTCTCGTATGAGGAGAGTGGATTGAAATCAGCCTAAATACATTACATAACCTGGATTTACCAGTCTCTTCTCGTATGAGGAGAGTGGATTGAAATATTGACCAAATTACTCTTTTGTTTATTGTCAACAGTCTCTTCTCGTATGAGGAGAGTGGATTGAAATAAGCAACTCTTTATGGTCATAAGCATCATTGGCGTCTCTTCTCGTATGAGGAGAGTGGATTGAAATCTCAAATTGGTGAGAAGTGTTATAGTAGCCCTTGTCTCTTCTCGTATGAGGAGAGTGGATTGAAATTTCGTTCGGAAATTTTAGCTGCACATACCGGGCATGTCTCTTCTCGTATGAGGAGAGTGGATTGAAATCGAAAACACCTGTTGGAGCTAAATGACAAACAATAGTCTCTTCTCGTATGAGGAGAGTGGATTGAAATGAACTTCATCATCATTTAGGTAAGCGAATGGTTTAGTCTCTTCTCGTATGAGGAGAGTGGATTGAAATTTTTGCTCTCTCTACTAACATTTTAGCGTCACTTCGTCTCTTCTCGTATGAGGAGAGTGGATTGAAATGCAAGGTAGCAACACTTTGCGAACCTGTTGTCGTGTCTCTTCTCGTATGAGGAGAGTGGATTGAAATTCCACGTTTAGCAAAAGCTTCACTCAACTTTTGGTCTCTTCTCGTATGAGGAGAGTGGATTGAAATCAGTCAAGATTATCTTGCCCACGTAACTCTGGGTCTCTTCTCGTATGAGGAGAGTGGATTGAAATATACGATTAATTGTGTATAAATGTAGGTCCCGTCGTCTCTTCTCGTATGAGGAGAGTGGATTGAAATAAGACGATGTAACCGGTGAAGATGTACAAGCCATGGTCTCTTCTCGTATGAGGAGAGTGGATTGAAATTAAAAGGATTGGGCGCTGATGCTGATACAATAAGTCTCTTCTCGTATGAGGAGAGTGGATTGAAATGTATAAACATCCGCGACAACAACCGTATCCCTGAGTCTCTTCTCGTATGAGGAGAGTGGATTGAAATAACGTACAAAAACAAAGGTGCGTCGTCTAGTTATGTCTCTTCTCGTATGAGGAGAGTGGATTGAAATTTTCTTCCGAAGAGGAAAAAGTATAGAAATATGTATGTCTCTTCTCGTATGAGGAGAGTGGATTGAAATCATAGACAATTACCTCTATCATCCACTAAAACGAAGTCTCTTCTCGTATGAGGAGAGTGGATTGAAATGGTAAATGAATAACAATATTAGATCAACTTTTAGTCTCTTCTCGTATGAGGAGAGTGGATTGAAATTACACCAAAGTTCGCCGCATAACGCTGTAATGTAGTCTCTTCTCGTATGAGGAGAGTGGATTGAAATACGTATTAAGTATAATGATGATGCTGGTGCATTTGTCTCTTCTCGTATGAGGAGAGTGGATTGAAATTAACGTACTCAAAGATTGATGGTGGTTGGATAACGTCTCTTCTCGTATGAGGAGAGAGTTTAGTATTGAAATATTGAACTGGAGGAATATTAGTTTTTATTGTGTTAGAAGTGTAGTTAGAATTAGAAAGGAAAAATGCGAAAAATGAAGAAGGAATTTATTGCACATATTCGTACAAGTGATGGAGCAGAGCAGTTGTTGGTAGACCATTTAAAAGAAGTACAACACATTGCGGAGGAAATTGGAGAGAAAATTGGATTGAAACATGTAACGGGGTTAGCGGGGATGCTACATGATATGGGAAAATTTAGTGATGCTTTTCAGAACTACATACGTGAGGCGGTTGCGAACCCCGATGATCCGCCTAAAAGAGGGAGTGTTGATCATTCAACTGCGGGTGGGAAGTTTCTAATAGAGCAAAGTCAGCCTATAAATTCGGCTTCACAAATCTTAGTGGAGTGCGTTGCCAATGTGATTTTTTCACATCATGGGCAGCTACTTGATATGGTGGACAAAGAGGGGCAGTCGCCATTTATGGGGCGAGCTACATCAGAAAAGGAATTTGACTTTGTGGCAGTGCAACAACGCTTTTTTCAAGAAATGTATAATTTAACTTATATGACGGACTATATGAAGCAAGCGGAAGCAGAAATGCAAACATATCTCGAAAGTAAACTGAAAAGTGTGAAAACAAATGGCGAAGCGGCTATTGCGATACAAAAAGCAACGAGCTTTGTGACGATGTATATTTTCAGTGCACTAATTGATGCAGATCGTCGCAATTCACGTGCCTTTGAGGAACAGGAAGAAATCACACATTTTGAGGTGCAACCACTCTGGCAAACATTTGAACAGCGTCTCAATCAGGATTTAGAGAATAAGCAGCAAGATGCATTGCCAAATGAAATAACACGTCTACGTAAGCAAATGTCAGCAAATTGTTTCGATAAAGCGGCAGTTCCAACAGGCATTTATACATTGTCAATTCCAACTGGTGGAGGGAAAACATTAGCGAGTCTGCGTTTTGCTTTGCGACATGCACAGTTTCATCAAAAGCAACGCATTATTTACATAGTACCGTACACGACTATTATTGAACAAAATGCGCAAGAAGTGCGAGAAGTTTTACAGGCCGAGGATTACTTACTTGAACATCACAGTAATTTAATCGAGGATTCAGAGCATCATGAAAACCTATCTTTTAATGCGTATCAAGCAGCAAGAAGGCTAAATGCAGCAAAGGATAATTGGGATGTACCGATACTTTTTACAACGATGGTGCAGTTTTTAGAAACGTTTTATAGTGGAAAATCACGTAATTCACGGCGATTACATAATTTAGCCAATAGCATAGTTATTTTTGACGAGGTACAATCTGTGCCAACTCATTGTGTGTCATTATTTAATGAGGCACTGAATTTCTTAACACATACTTGTAATACGACGGGGGTTCTTTGTACGGCGACACAGCCGGCCCTTCAGCATGTACAGCACAATATTGACATTGATGGTGAGATTATTGAAAATTTACCAACAATTATTCAAGCATTTAAGCGTACAGAAATAATATCAATGTTAAAAACTGAGGGCTGGCGAACAGAAGAAATCCGCGAATTCATAGGGGAAACGTTAACGGCACGTAATAATGTCTTGATTATTTTAAACACAAAGAAGGCAGTTCGGGATTTATATGACCAGTTTAAATATGCTGATTTTTATGTTGTGCATTTAAGTACAGGGATGTGCCCAGCGCATCGTAAGGAAAAACTAGAAGTGATGCGTGAGAAACTGAAAAAGAAAGAAAAATTTGTTTGTATTAGTACGCAGTTAATTGAGGCTGGTGTAGATATTAGTTTTGAATGTGTTATCCGTTCTTTAGCAGGGCTTGATTCAATTGCGCAGGCGGCTGGACGTTGTAATCGCAATGGTGAAGTCGATTTACAGGATGTGTATGTTATTAATCATGCAGAGGAGTCTCTAAGTAAGCTACCGACTATTAAAAAGGGTGGTGAGGGCTCACGTTATATTATGAAGGATTTACAGGATAATTCAGCATTATTTGGTGGCTATTTATTGTCAACAGAGGCGATGACTCATTACTTTTATGATTTCTTTAGGGCATTTGATACCACATTAAATTATCCGCTAAACAATACATCTATTTATGATTTGTTGTTTAGTGTAGATACGGATTGGAATAAATCCTATATCAAGGGAGCGGGTAGAAAGCATCCATTAGCAACCTTGGCTAGCTATAAAACAGCCTTTTCGCATTTTGAGGTAATTGATGCCAAGACACAGGGGATACTCGTGCCGTATGGGGAGGGGAAGAATCTCATTAGTCAGCTCACGGGTCGTGAACCAATTTATGATTATAAGGTATTCTTGAAAAAAGCACAGCAATACAGTGTCAACGTGTTCAAACATGATTTTGAAGCGTTGAAGACAAATAATCTGCTAATTATTGTGCAGTTTGGCTCGTTTAATATTTATGCAGCAAAAGAATCTGGATACGACGATCAATTTGGCATTAGTGTACAAGGTGAAGCAAGTTTGGATTTATTGAATATATAAGAAAACGGTGCATCTATTCTTGAAATAGATGCACCAATTGCAAAAAAACAATAAATTGTTATAAATTTCAATCCACGCTATGTAGCGACCTAATTATAGTATCACTTTTATTTTAAAAAATCACTTCTTCTTTAAAATAGTTATTCAAATTAGAAAAATCTTTCTTATATCAATTAATTGAAATGTAATGTTGAATATTACCATATAATGCTGTATTATGAAAATGAACTAATCTTGATTGACGGGTTTTATAGTATTGGTTGGTAGCCATATAAAACCCGTCTAGGCTCAAAAATCTTTTTGAGCACTGATATTTAGAGGAGGTGACGTGATGACAAAAGTACGAAATCAAATTGAGTTTAAAGTGAGCGGAGCTTATGCGTTGTTTACAGATCCACTAATGAAACTTGGTGGAGAAAAGATGACGACGCAGACTCCTTCCTATCAATCATTGAAGGGCATTGTGGAATCAATTTATTGGAAACCATCCATAATTTGGTATATCGATGAAATTCGAGTAATGAATCCGATTCGAATGGAATCCAAGGGTGTTAGGCCAATCGAAATGTCGGGTGGCAATACGCTTGCTAATTACAGCTATTTGCGTGATGTGAGTTACCAAGTGCGCGCCCATTTCGAATTCAACACAAATCGTATGGATTTAGAGCAGGACTTCAATGAAAATAAGCACCATAATATTTCTAAACGTTGTGTTGAAAAAGGCGGTCGACGTGATGTATTTTTAGGTACGCGTGAATGTCAAGCTTATGTGGAGGAATGTAATTTTGGTACCGGTACAGGCTTTTATGACAACTATGACGAGGTACATTTTGGTACGATGGTGCATGGTTTAAATTATCCAGATGAAACAGGTCGTAATACGCTTGAAACAAGACTATGGCAACCAATTATGAAATACGGCTATATTTCCTTTATTCGACCAGAGGATTGCCCGCTTGTTCGCCCGATTAAGGAAATGCAAGCAAAATCGTTTAGCCTAGGGGAATCAATGACGGGTGTGGACGCAGAATACGCAGAGTTAGGAGGTGAGTAAATGAGTTATTTACGTGCTTTGTATAAAACGTATGAGGAAAATGAAGCGGAAGTGGGTGAAGTTTTCACCAAAGAAACAAAGGATAAAAAAGTGATTGAATATACACTACTACCATTGTCGCATACAACGCAAACAGCCCATATTGAAATTATAATCAACCTGGATGGTACGCTTTATGATGCAGACGTTATTGAAAAGATTAATACGATTTTACCATTTACCGAGAAGTCTGGAAGTCGGGCGGGGAAAAACTATGTACCTCATGTGTTACATGACAAATTGATGTATGTGGCAGGTGATTATGTTGCATATACAAAAGAAGAGGATAAGCGGGGGGCATATCTTGATTATTTAGAACAGCTCAGTGAATGGTGTGATTCACCCTATTGTCATCCACATGTGCAGGCTATCTATGACTATGTGAAAAAGGGTACGCTTATTCAAGACTTAGTGGAACGTTCTATTTTACATGAAACAGAAACGGGGTTGCTACGTTCTAAGTGGGATACGAAACAGGATGGGGACAAGCCACCTATTTTTCAAATGCTTGCGGGTGCACAAGAAAGTGCTTTTGTGCGATTTAATGTTCATGTGCCAGGTGAAGTAACAGATAGTGTGTGGAAAAATAAGGATATTTATAGTGCGTACAGTGCATTTTACAAAACCAAGCTTCAAGAAAGTGATATTTGCTATGTATCTGGTGAGCAATTACCAATAACTGTACGTCATCCAAACAAGCTACGCAATTCAGGTGATAAAGCAAAGCTAATTTCAGCAAATGACAGCACAGGTTTTACATATCGTGGCCGTTTTAAGGATAGCTTTGAAGCGGCGAATATTAGCTATGATGTCTCACAAAAGGCACATAATGCACTGAAGTGGCTAATTGAACGTCAAGGGAAGCAAGTAGATGGGCGTATCTTCCTCGTATGGGGCTCGAAAAATCCAGATATGCCATATGTTGCAGATGATTTGTCAAGCGAAGTGTTTACAGATTTTAACAAAATTCTGGCGCAGCGAGATGCAATGTTAGCGCAAAAGGCTGATACAAAGAAAGTTTTGGCAGAACAGCACAGTCAAATTATTAGTGGTATAAAAAAGAACATGAATATCGTTGAGCATAAGGGCGAAAAGATCTATATTTTGACACTAGATGCGGCAACGCCTGGTCGATTGGCGGTGTTGTATTACCGTGATTTAGATATCAATGATTACTTTTCAAAGTTAGTCACTTGGCACGAAGAATGCAGCTGGCGTCATACAAGAAAAAAAGAAAATGAATGGGTGCAATACTTTGGTTCACCATCCTTTTATACGATTGCCCATGCGGCATATGGACCAAGACCAAATGATAAGGTAGTCAATGGCGTGATGGAACGTATGCTACCATGCGTACTCGATGGACGAAAAATTCCAATTGACATTGTGCGTAGTGCGATTGTGCGTGCCTCGAATCCACAGTTTTACGACCAATCGTGGGAATGGGAGCAAGCACTCGGTGTCGCATGTTCGATTGTGAAAAAACATTATTTTGACAAAGATAAGGAGGTTTACGCAGTGGCACTTGATACAGAAAATACAGAACGTGATTATTTATTTGGCCGTTTACTTGCAGTTGCGGATGTTCTTGAACGTACTGCACTAAAAAAAGAGCAAAGTACTAAAAAAGATAAAAGTGATGTCCGATCAACGAATGCTTTACGATATTTGAATGCGTTTTCACAACATCCAGAAAGAACTTGGCTAACAATCCAAAAAAATTTACAACCTTATCAAATGAAACTTGGTGAAAGCGGTATCTATTATTCAATGTTAATAGATGAGATTGGCTCGCAATTTAAGTTTAAAGAATTTACCGATGCACCGCTCAGTGGCAAGTATTTACTTGGCTACTATAGCCAGCGACAAGCATTGTACACGAAAAAAGAAAAGAATGAAGAGGAGAATTAAGAGATGACAACATTAGATCATAAAATTGATTTTGCCGTTGTGTTTTCTGTGCAAAATGCCAACCCAAACGGTGACCCATTAAATGGAAATCGCCCTCGTCAAAATTACGATGGCTACGGTGAAGTATCCGATGTATGTATTAAGCGTAAATTACGTAATCGCCTACAAGATATGGGCGAGGCGATTTTCGTGCAATCCGATGACCGCAATAACGATGGCTTTAAAAGTTTGAATGATCGTGCAGAATCTGTACCTGAATTAAAGAAGATTAAAGCAGATAAAAAGGGGAATGCCGATGTGTATGCCACGATTGCAAGCAGCACATGGTTTGATGTACGTGCATTTGGACAAGTCTTTGCCTTTAAAGGTGACTCGTTATCAGTCGGTGTACGCGGTCCCGTATCGATTCATCCTGCAATTAGTCTTGCACCAATCGATATTACAAGTATTCAAATTACAAAAAGTGTGAACTCGGTTACTAGCGATAAAAAAGGCTCGGACACAATGGGCATGAAGCACCGCGTTGATTTCGGTATTTACAAATTTGTCGGTAGTATTAACACGCAATTAGCAGAGAAAACAGGCTTTACAAATGAAGATGCAGCTAAGTTTAAAGAAGCATTGATAACATTATTTGAAAATGATGCATCGTCTGCTCGTCCAGAAGGATCACTTGAAGTACATAAGGTGATTTGGTGGGAGCATAATTCGAAGCTTGGTCAATACTCATCTGCAAAAGTACATCGTGCCCTGCAAGTAACGGGTGACACGATTAATACATTAGACATTTCAGTTGAGCCATTAAAGGGGCTACAGGCGCATGAACTGGACGGTCAATGAAGATGCAAGTTATTTAATGTTATCGGGCATTCAACATTTCCGTTTTTGTCCGCGGCAATGGGCGCTGATTCATATTGAGCAACAGTGGGCAGAAAACGTTCTCACAATTGAAGGTCAACACGTACACGAAAAGGCAGACCAGCCATTTTTACGTGAAAAGCGTGGAAAGAAATTGATTGTGCGCGCGATGCCCATTCGCTCGCACAGTTTAAAAACAAATGGTATTTGTGATGTTGTGGAATTTCATGAGAATGAAGATGGTGTTCCGTTACACGGTGAGGCAGGTACTTACTTGCCAATCCCTATAGAATATAAGCGAGGTAAGCCAAAAAAAGGGCAAGAGGATGTTGTGCAGCTTGTTGCACAGGCGATGTGTCTTGAGGAAATGCTATTATGCGACATTCCAATTGCCTATTTATTTTACGATGAAATAAAACGTCGTGTGGAAGTAGAAGTTACCGATGAAATGCGCGATGAGGTGCGGGCGATTTTCAAACAGATGCACCATTATTTTGACAAGCGGCATACACCAAAAGTGAAGACAGGTAAGCATTGTGTAAGCTGTTCCTTACAAAATATATGTATGCCAGAACTTATGTCGACTACAACAGTTCGTCGCTACATGGAGAGGTATTTATAATGAGAAAATTATTAAATACGTTATTTATTACAACCCCAGATATTTACTTATCATTAAAAGGTGAAAATGTCGTTGTGACCCATGACGAGCAGCAGTTAGGGAGGATACCTCTACACAACTTAGAAGCAATTTGTACATTTGGTTATGCAGGAGCAAGTCCAAAACTAATGCACGCCTGCGTAGAGAAGAATATTAACCTGACTTTTTTATCGCAATCTGGTAAGTTTTTAGCAAGAGTAGTTGGCGAAAGCAAAGGCAATGTTGTGCTACGCAAAACACAGTATCGTTTATCTGAAAGTGAAGTCGAAAGTGCCAGAATTGCCCGGAATTTTATTTTCGCTAAAATTGCCAATCAAAAATGGATTTTAGAGCGTATGACACGAGATTATCCACTCCGAGTAGATGTTCCTATTTTTAAGCAAGTTTCTAACGAATTAACGACAACATTGAAGGACATTTTAGTAACAGAAAATTTGGAAAGATTGCGTGGACTTGAAGGTCAAGCAGCTACTGCATACTTTAAGCTGTTCGATCAAATGATTCTGCAACAAAAGGAAACATTCTTCTTCAAAAATCGTAATCGTCGGCCACCAACTGATAATGTTAATGCTTTATTGTCATTTGCCTATACACTTCTCGCCGCAGATGTTGCTGCGTCATTAGAAGCAGTCGGTCTTGATGCTTATGTAGGCTTTCTACACCGAGATCGACCTGGTCGTGCCTCATTAGCACTAGATGTTATGGAAGAACTTCGAGGTGTCATGGCTGATCGATTTGTTCTAAAGATGATTAATAAAAAAATTATGCAACCTGCCGATTTCGTTCAAAAAGAGAATGGTGCGGTGCTTTTGACGGAAGACGGTAGAAAAAAATTCATTAAAGCATGGCAAGAGCGTAAACAAGAAAGTTTAACACATCCATACTTAAATGAAAAAATTAGTTGGGGTCTTGTACCACATGCACAAGCAATGTTACTTGCTCGCTATTTAAGAGGTGATCTAGAAGAATATCCACCATTTTTATGGAAATGAGGGCTTTGTATGTTAGTATTAGTCACTTATGATGTCGTTACGAAAACAGCTATTGGTCAAAAAAGATTACGTAAGGTTGCAAAAACATGTGAAAACTACGGCCTCCGCGTGCAAAATTCTGTATTTGAATGTGTTGTCGATGCTACACAATTTAAACAATTGCAGCTGGCATTGCAAGGTATTATCGATAAAGAAGAAGATAGCCTTCGTTTTTATCAACTTGGAAATAATTACAAATCTAAAGTGATTCATGTAGGAGCCAAAGAAACTTTTAATGTGGAAGATACATTAATTTTATAGTAGATAGCTAGTGCGAATGACAAGTGTACATAAAAACCCCAAGAGATTCGCACCAAATTTTGTTCTGAAATATATAATTTATCATGATGGATTTGGTTCAATAGAAATATCTAGAATTAATTTATAGTAATAATCATTAAGAATTATTATTATTTTATTGATTTTTGCAGTCACTCCCTTTATGGGGAGTGTGGATTGAAATAAAACTTGCATTTGATAAATCCGGTTCTGTTACAGTCACTCCCTTTATGGGGAGTGTGGATTGAAATCTTTCCTTAGCACTCCAAGAGTATCCTAACGACTGTCACTCCCTTTATGGGGAGTGTGGATTGAAATAAACCTAAATCATAACCATGTTTTTCAATATTGTCACTCCCTTTATGGGGAGTGTGGATTGAAATCAGCGGCAGGGAATCATCCCTACCTTGGCGCTAATGTCACTCCCTTTATGGGGAGTGTGGATTGAAATTATTTTAGGTATGAGCGCAAGTAACAAAGAGACGTCACTCCCTTTATGGGGAGTGTGGATTGAAATATTGACCAAATTACTCTTTTGTTTATTGTCAACGTCACTCCCTTTATGGGGAGTGTGGATTGAAATAACAAGTGCATTTAATACATCGTCATAATACTCGTCACTCCCTTTATGGGGAGTGTGGATTGAAATATTACTACTATTAACAACAGTTTTAGTAGGCTTTGTCACTCCCTTTATGGGGAGTGTGGATTGAAATCCAAAGACGATACATTTTAATGCGCATCTGTTCCGTCACTCCCTTTATGGGGAGTGTGGATTGAAATATTAGATTACTTCAAGTAAATTAAAATAAGCTTTGTCACTCCCTTTATGGGGAGTGTGGATTGAAATAAAAAATAAAAGTTTATAGCGCTGAAGGATTTTGTCACTCCCTTTATGGGGAGTGTGGATTGAAATTTTTTCAAAACGTATAGTAAGTCCAAACTTATTGTCACTCCCTTTATGGGGAGTGTGGATTGAAATATTTAGAAACAAAAAAAGGTACACGCCAATTCCTGTCACTCCCTTTATGGGGAGTGTGGATTGAAATGTACAGATAAAACACTGTCGTTAAAACCAAAAGTCACTCCCTTTATGGGGAGTGTGGATTGAAATAACCACAGCCGCCGACTTACCCGAGCCCTGGTCGCGTCACTCCCTTTATGGGGAGTGTGGATTGAAATAACAAGTGCATTTAATACATCGTCATAATACTCGTCACTCCCTTTATGGGGAGTGTGGATTGAAATTCTTAATTCTGCATTTTGTACAAATGACCTTTTGTCACTCCCTTTATGGGGAGTGTGGATTGAAATATATATGGAAGAACAAATCGAAAGTACTGGCATGGGTCACTCCCTTTATGGGGAGTGTGGATTGAAATTTGTTTTTCTAAAGCAGGAGCAATTTCTGTTTTAAGTCACTCCCTTTATGGGGAGTGTGGATTGAAATATACTTTGCAGATAGAGAACCTAATCCACTATGAGTCACTCCCTTTATGGGGAGTGTGGATTGAAATATTTGATGTTAAAAAGACGTTACAACGGTCATTGTCACTCCCTTTATGGGGAGTGTGGATTGAAATAATTTTTAGCGACTTGGAGCCTTTTTATATCTACGTCACTCCCTTTATGGGGAGTGTGGATTGAAATAACAGCTTTGCGATAATCTTGATTAGTCACATCGTGTCACTCCCTTTATGGGGAGTGTGGATTGAAATCAGCAACGAGTCCATCAAAAGTCAATACGGTTATTGTCCCTTTATGGGGAGTGTGGATTGAAATAATTAAATATGATAATTACATAATTATTAAGGCAGTCACTCCCTTTATGGGGAGTGTGGATTGAAATCATTTTGGGTGATAAAAGGATAGTGGCTGTGGTAGTGTCACTCCCTTTATGGGGAGTGTGGATTGAAATCTGAGTAATTTCCATCAAAAGTTGTATCATAAATGCGTCACTCCCTTTATGGGGAGTGTGGATTGAAATGTTTACTCCTGATACTGTTACAACATGGTCGATAGTCACTCCCTTTATGGGGAGTGTAGATTGAAATGGTCGTTGCTGTGCCTGTACATCACCTGGTATTGTCGTCACTCCCTTTATGGGGAGTGTGGATTGAAATAATAGCTTTTCGGTAGTCAGGATTAGTAACATCATGTCACTCCCTTTATGGGGAGTGTGGATTGAAATAATGTGTATCTTTGGTATTTCCCTGAGTATTTCGTCACTCCCTACATGGGGAGTGTGGATTGAAACAGGCATTCTACAACTATTTCAGCAACGTCATCCGCAAGTGAAGATTATTTTTAAACCTGTGCACACGACAGAAATTGCCAAACATTTATTGCAGTCAGGGAACCTTGATGTCGCCTTTATTACCGATACGTATAAGGCAACACCTATGCTACACCGCGAACGCCTTACGCAAGAGCAAATAGTTTTTGTTAGTGCTCCTTCGGCAGTTTTGCAAAAAGATGTATTATCTGCACAACAATGTGCCAATGAAACGTTGTTGATAACGGAAAATGGCTGCTCATACCGTAATCAATTAGAATCTTACTTACAACAAGAAGGCGTCTATCCAGCACAAATGATTGAATTTGCCAGTATTGAAGCCATCAAGCAATGTGTAATGGCAGGCTTAGGCATTTCTTTTTTACCGAGAATGGTGGTGGAGAAGGAGTTAGAGAACACGCGCTTAAAGGAATTGCCTACAACGATGGAATTAGCTAGAATTTTTACGGATATTGCTTGGCATAAGGATAAACATATATCACCGTATCTCGCTGATTTTATAGATATTGCCATTAATAGGTATAAGGGAATTTAAGAACGATTAGTTATGTGTAGGTATTCAATGGGCATGGGGCTGTTCCAAAGGTAAAAATCCGCGTAGACTCCTGCAGGAAAGCAAGAGCACGAGACACAGCAGGGAGCGTAAGCGAGCGATGCGGCTCGAGCCTTGCCCGCGGAAAGCGTAGCGGATTTTTCCATATAGGAAGATAGTCGTTATTGTTTGAAGGGTTTTTTAAACAGCTCCATTTTTTTAGTTCGATAAGTTAAACATTCAATAATGTATTATTAATAATCTCACGGTTTCTAGATGCAAATACATCGTTGTGCGAAGAGACGGTCGCCATTTTATCAGCTTCAGGCTCAATTGTTAGTTTAATGCTATTGACGGCATTAACGGCATCTTGGAATGCGCCAGCAATTAAATGGATTTTCCCATCATACTGTGCGATATCTCCCACAGCATATAAACCTTCAATCGTTGTTTGGCAGTCGGTATTTGTTTGTAAAAAGTAATTGCGAACTTCATCACGCTTAGGCTCAATAGCATTATCAAAGGAGAAAGATTGATCTCGGTCATAACCATGATTAATCAATACTTCATCTATAACAAGGGTCGCTGTTTCGTTTGTTGCCTTGTTTTCAATAATGACTCTTTTAATTTTTGTTTTTTCTTCGTTCGCTACCAATGTTTTAATAGACGTTTGTGTAATGATAGGTATGCCATACGCTTGTAACTTTTTCACTTGTGCTTCATGAGCAGAGATTTCTTCCCCACGATAAATAATCGTTATGTCTTTTGCAATATCCAGTAAATCACATGCCCAGTCAATGGCCGAGTTACCACCGCCAGAAATTAATAAAGATTTATCTTTGAAGCGCTCGATACCACGAATTGTGTAATGAAGATTGGAAACTTCGAATTTTTCTGCACCTTCTAAGTCCAGCTTGATAGGGCTAATAATTCCTCCACCAACAGCGACTATGACATTTTTTGAATAATGTTTTTCACCTGTACTAGTAGTAATGATGAAAACATCATTTTCCTTCGTAACGCTATCAACTTTTGTATTTAAACAAACAGTAGGGTCAAATGTCAGACCTTGTTCTACTAAATTCTCAATAACTTTTTGGGCAGGTGTTGCTGGTAAAGCGCCAATATCCCAAATTAACTTTTCAGGATAGACGTGAATTTTTCCACCAAGTACTGATTTATATTCGATTATTTTAGTTTTTAAATCACGAAGTCCTGCATAAAAAGCACTATATAGTCCACTAGGGCCGCCACCAATTATTGTTACATCATAAATGTTTTTCATAGCACATCTCCTAAATAGTTATTCTCATTGATTATCATTTTCAATTAGAGGTGATAATACTAAAATATAGTAAATTTTATAACTTTACAAGTGTTATGTTAATAAAAAATATTATTGACCTTGGAATAGGGAAGTAATAATTGATTTTTAACGTAGGATTTAAAGTGAAATTTGTACCATGTTGTGAATTTTGAGGTGAAAGATGGGGCTGATATACACAGAAAAACTGCATAAAGTCGGTAAAACATAATAGTAATCGTTAGCAATAAAAAGTGCGAATGGCAAACTTACTCCATTGCACACTTTTAATTTTTTTTCTCTTCTCAGGCCCTGCAATTTATAAGTCTTAACTGTAGGCAGAGTCAAACACAGCATTTATTGTTTTTTCAATGTCCCTGAAAAGTTTGTGCCTTCGTCATGCTCAGCCATACAATCTACTTCTGTAATTTTAAGGGCATTATTGAATCGCTCGAATTCCAGCACGCAGCGGTTGCCGTTTGTGGATTTGTTCATAACCGCTTTTGAACTAGATGTAATTGACGCTGTTCCATCTACACTCCCTGATTCTTGTCCATCATTGGCCGTCAGTGAGATGTAGAAGCTTTTACTTGTTGCATTAGAGATGATGGCATCGCGTCGGTTATAATCAGTTGCTCCCTTGCCCCATTTATAGTAATAGGTATACGTGCCTTCCCATGCACTTTTGGCAGGTGTTGTCTGCTGCATTGTTTTATCAAGCTGTTTTTGTCCATTATTCGCAAGTGTATTTAAAGAAGCATTACTTGCATTCTGATGAATTTCTTGTGCATCCTCAGAGATTTCATAAAAATTTCTTGCATCCATACGGTGTAGCAGTGTAACAACTTGTGCACGTGTCATATGGTTGGTTACTCCGAAAAATTTCTGCAAGTTACGATTTTCATACTGTGGATTTTGCCCAGTTGAAATGTAGGTATCGAGTAAAAATTGAATGGATGCATCTAATCCACGTTTCCCATCTGCTAAATGAGTGATTGCTTGTGCCACAACGCCACGCTTTATAGCGGTTGCGCGAATAGTATTATCAAAATAACCGTTGAGGGGCACACCATAACTGGCAAGGCGATCGTAATATTCATCTGCCCAGTTGGCAGAAGGCGTCTGTTTTTTTAGCTCATCATAGGGTGTTTCTAGCTCATAATAATTCGCAAGGAGTTTTGCAAATTGTTGCTCGGTAATTGTTCCATTTGGCTTGAATGTTCCATCTCCATAACCATCGATAATATCATATTCCTCTGCCCACATAACTGCTTCGTAAGCAAAATGCTCGTTTGGCACATCTTTAAAACCAGCTGCATTTACTGTATAGCTGCCCCCTACAACAAGTACTGACAGCAATAACAGGCATACTAATTGTTTCATTAGCATACTTCCTTTCTAGCTATTATTATCCTTAGTTTGCAGGATGTGGCTAGAAACTGCAAATATATTTACCATTATTTCATGAGGGAAATTTTTTGTGTTAAAAGATTGATAAAAAAGGTATATAGTTAAATTTAGGCTATTGACTATAGAAAGAAGGAATTAACCGTGTTGAGTAGTTTAAATACACACCTCCAAAAATGGATGCCAATTTTAACGCCACTTAGTTTAGTGGTGGGTGTATTGTTCGAGGATCTTGGTGGTCAGCTGCTATTCTTTGTACCGTGGCTTTTTGCCTTTATGACGTTTGCGGGAAGTTTAAGTATGAGTTTCGAAGGTTTCAAAAGTCTTAAAAGGTATCCATGGGCTATTTTTATCATCATTGTATTTCTACATATATTGATGCCAATTGTGGCGTATTTCGTATCAACAGCTATTTTTCATGATCATTTGCTGACAATTGGTTTTGTCTTAGCTGTAGCAATCCCAACAGGAGTAACGAGCTTTATTTGGGTAAGTATCTGTAGGGGGCATCTTGCACTATGTTTGGCCATCATTTTAATTGATACGTTATTATCACCATTCGTCATTCCAGCTTTATTGCATATAGTTGTCGGGCAGTCTATCGAAATTGATACGTTGTCACTCATTCTAGATTTGCTGTGGATGATTGTCCTGCCATCACTTGCAGGTGTGTTATTGAATGAGTTTACAAAAGGTAAAATTGAAGTGACATTTGGAAGGAAATTGGCTCCTTTTTCAAAACTAAGTTTGTTTGGTATTGTGATGATTAATAGTAGTGTCATTGCTCCGTATATAAAAAATATTAATTTTGAGCTTGTGAGTGTTATTATTGTCGTTTTTGTACTTGCTGTTTCTGGTTATGCGCTATGTTTAGCACTGGGACATTTTCTGTGGAAAGATACTCGCATTATTACGACGTTTTTATTTACTGGGGGCATGCGAAATATTGCTGTTGGAGTCGTCATTGCCACAACTTATTTCCCTTCAAAGACCGTTATGCCGGTCGTTTTCGGTATGTTATTTCAACAAGTATTAGCGTCTTTCTTTACGCGTGTCATGGAAAAATATCGGTTAAAATTTGAAGTAGTTTCTAGTTTGAATGAAAATCTATCTTAATCATGGCTAGTTAAAGAAAATATGTAATAGAGCTGTCCAAAGATTGACAATAATAAGCCTTTTGGCTCTTCAGCATAACTTGTGGTTAACTGTCGCTCTGCCAGTGTGCTTTCCTGGGGGCGCCTGGTGGTGAGCCGCTTCACTCGCTCCAGCCAACTTATATGACATTTTAAAATGTCAACCACATCTTTTGATGATAAATCGGTTTTTGATAGAAAGGTAAAAATCCGCATAAACTCCTGTGTGCTCGTGCCTTGCGCGCAGAAAGTGTAGCGGATTTTTTCCATATTCGTAAGTATTATTCGCCTAACCTTATTGTGCTGTGTATCCACCATCAACGGTTAACGTATTACCAGTCATGAAAGTTGAGTCGTCACTAGCCATGAACAGAACGGCTTTAGCCATTTCTTCGGCTTGACCTAAACGTTGCATTGGTGTAATTTGACGCAATGGTTCTTTACTTTCTTCAGGAATAATCGGTGTGTCGATAAAGCCTGGGCACAGTGCATTGACACGGATACCACGTGTTGCATATTCAAGTGCCAGTGAACGTGTTAAATTAATGACACCACCTTTTGCCGCATTATATGCTGCTGAACCTGGAGAACCAACCCATCCATACATAGAAGCTGTATTGACGATTGTCCCACCGTTAGCTTTTAGCATTTCTTTAATAGCAGCTTGCGCCATTAAGAATACACCGTCTAAATCAACGTTAACGGTGTTACGCCATTCTGCATAAGCAAGTTCTTCTGTTGGTGTTACACGTCCGATACCAGCATTATTAAATAGAACATCCACTTTACCGAATTTTTCCAATGTTGTTTTATAAATATTTGCGACTTCTTCTTCGCTCGTAATATTTGCTTTGATGAATAATGCTTCAGCACCAGCTGCGTTTAGTTCAGCTTCGAAAGCGCTTCCTTTTTCTTCGTTTAAGTCGACAAGTACAACTTTAGCACCTTCTTCGACGAATAATTTAGCTGTTGCAGCACCGATACCAGATGCCCCACCTGTAATAATAGCGACTTTGTTTTGTAATTTTCCCACGAAAATTACCTCCTTAGCATTAAATTTCTCTTACACAATGTACGAATCACTGTGTACTTCTATTGTAAGACGATACAATAAGGAAACAATCATTAATGTAGCAGTGAGTGTCGAATTAGTAGACACTTCAATAGTATGTGTCTAAAAAGGGGGAGAAATTTTGACAAAATTGACACAAAGACAAGAAAGAACACGTAGACATTTTTATGAAGCATTTATTGAATTAGTAAAAAAACAAGGTTATCAATCGATGACCGTAAAGGATATTGTAGAGCGGGCTGGCTACAATCGGAGTACGTTTTATGTGCATTTTCAAGATAAAATGGAGCTAGCAAATACATTGTTAGAGTCAATGCTGAATGGTTTGGAAGCCGCAGTCGGCGAACCATATCTATATGGCGAAAAGGTCTATACGACGAAGCTCAATCCACCATCGTTTAATATTATTCATTATATTTATAACAATCGGTTGTTTTTTGAGCTGTTAAACTATGAGGATACAATTCCAGGCTTTCATACACGAATGCCTTTGACTATCACGAAAATTTATTTGGAGCAATTTAAATTTGAAACGATTAACAATCAACCTGTCAATATGGACATGTTCAAGCGTTATACGTCCTTTGGTTTTTATGGGTTAATGATGCAATGGATTGCGAGCAACTACGAAAAGGCAGAAGAAGACCTGATAAAGGATATTATTGAACTAACAAAGACACATATTTATGCATTTGAATACATAGGGAAGCCCTAGAATGGCAGGCTCTATAATTTCTTAATAGTGAATAAAATATAGCCATATGCCATTATTTACCTATTGATGGTATAATTGTATGAAAAAAGGATGGTGGGTATAATGGGTTTTTTAGATGGGTTAATGGGGAATGCTTCTGAAACAGATGTAGGTGGGGTTGAAAGTGAAATTAAAGAATTGTTAACGAATTCTGAACATGTGGAACATGCGTATAAGTTAATTCGTGATTTATTTGTTTTCACCAATAAGCGGCTTATTTTAATTGATAAACAGGGCGTGACCGGCAAGAAAGTGGCGTATCATTCAATACCTTACAAAAATATTGTACATTTCTCAGTAGAAACAGCAGGGAATTTTGATTTAGATGCTGAGTTGAAAATTTGGCTGTCAGCCGGTGGTTTAGTGGAAAAAAAGTTTAATAAAACACTCAATATCTACAAAGTCCAAAGTGTTTTAGCGGAATATGTATTAAAATAAAAAACTTTTCAAGGACCTTAAAACCATTTCACAATGGATGTTCGTCTACTTGGTATAACATCACGTTTGAAAAGAATATATGGCGCAACATAGTTTGAAAACCCGAATTTATCTTCGAAAGAAATAATGTGTATGATAAAGTAACGCTCGAAATACTCGTTCAGATAGCAAATTTTAGTGATTATTGAAAACAGAGTTGATTCTACAAAGTAGAAATTAAACTCTGTTTTTATTCGTAATCTTATTGAGCACAAGCTTAGAGAAAATAGACGAAATTTTACATAGATATAGCAAATTGGATTTTTAAGGTGGCATAAAAGTAATGTTAGAAGAGTTTTTGCAGCATTAATACCTAATAGTAGTAATGTTTTGGACACACGGAAAATTGACAGAAATATTGAATTGTTAAAGAAGGAATCTTGGGTTAAGGATATTACGGTGATGGTCTAGCACTTAAAGAACAATCAGGGGTATAGACGTTAATGTGTTAGTTCTAAATAACTTTTTACGCTTTATTGTGAAGACATAAAGACAACGTAACTTAGAATATGTTGGAGTAAGAGCTTATTTTAGGGGGAGACTAACTGATGCAATGGAATGAAGAATTACCAAAGGCTAATAGTGGTACAACACCATTCTTGTTTGTTACTCGTTCTTTAGAAGAAATCCGGTTTTGGTCAAGGATTATGAAGGAACACTCACTATTCCTTCGATTAGGGTTTAGATGCGAAGATACACAATTAATAAATGAAGCCAATCAATATTATTATTTGTTTGAGAAGATTGAACAACAATCTCATCAATTGACTAACCAGACAGATCCAGAACAAATGAGAAGGTTTAATACAGAAGTTCAAATAGCTGCGACAAATATATTTGCTTTTAAGCGAAAAGTGTTAGGGCTAATCCTTACTTGTCAGTTGCCGGGAGCGAATAATTTCCCTTTATTAGTGGATCATACTAGTCGTGAGGCCAATTATTTTAGAAAACGTTTAATTGAGTTAAATGAGGGGAAACTGAAACCCCTTGCTGATGAAATCATCAAAGAGAATGTTTTCTATTTAAGAATTATGGCTGATCATGCAAAATTTATAGGGCACCTTCTTGATCCTTCAGAAAGAAAGCTTGTTGATATGGCAAGAGATTTTAGTAATGATTTTGATGAATTACTTTTTCAAGCGCGAGATTTAGAAAGCATGAAACCACAATCGCAGACAGTGCCACTTTTGGACCAATTCCTAGATCAAAATCGTGTTTCTGTAGTGTCTCTCCGTGATTTTAAGAAAACCGCGCGAGATCTGATTGAAGAGTGCAAGATAAAAAGCATTATTCATCCGTTATTAGCAGACCATGTTTTCCGTGAAGCGGAACATTTTCTTGAAATTATCGACATGTTTGAAGTCCATCTTACGGGGAAGCCGAGTTAAGGCATTTGCTAAATAAATCTTTGAAAAAAATAAATCGTATATTTAATGATGTAAGTGTATATTTATGCTTAGTGTTTAAACAAAATGCCAAAGCCTAGTTTCTCAGTTAATTTACGAGAAATTAGGCTTTTTATGTAGTGTTTTCCGTGGCTACTCTAAAATTCCTCAAGGTCGATCCATTTGTCTTGAATGCTTCGCAAACACAATTTTCCCATTATTTTTCTATCAATCTAATCACTTTTATTCTGAACAAGTACTTCCCATTACAGCGTACAAGCTCTTATGTTTTTACTCAATGTCATCTGTACAAAAAAATGAATAAATATGCGTTTTTGCTAATGAAACATACGGCCATACAAATAGGGTTTGTATATTAATCACTATGAAAATAAAAATATTTTTCAGAAAAAGGTTGATTATTCTTTCGACTAAGCATATATTTTTCCTAAGGGAAACAAAATATCGTTTGAGAAAGAAGAGTGAGTGGATGAAAGACTTAAATGATGTCAAATTAACGTTCCTTCCGCTAGGGATACTAGTGATTTTAACGATATTGTGGAAAACGACTCATTCAGTTGGGGCTGGGATTTCTATAATTGTCTTTTGGATGAGCTGGCGTCAGCTTCTGAAGAAATGCATTATTAAATAAATAGAGATAGGAAGAGGTAACAGCATGAAACGGTTTTTAGGTGTACTTGGTTTAGCATTATTACTTTTCGGATGTAACGCAAAAAGTGATGCTACTGAAGAGGAAAAGAAAGGAGTCGTTGTTGCGACAACAGGGCAAATTGCAGATGCGATTAAAGAAATTAGTGGCGACCATTTATCAGTATCAGCTTTGATGGGGCCGGGAGTAGATCCACATTTATACAAAGCAACGCAAAGTGATTTAACAAAATTAGATAAAGCTGAAGTCATTTTTTATAATGGTCTCCACTTAGAGGGGCAAATGCTCGATATTTTTGAGCAAATGGCAAAAGATAAAACAGTGCTTGCGGTTGGCGAAAAATTGGATGACAAGCATCTACTTGCTAGTGATAATGATGCCATGCTACATGATCCGCATATATGGTTTAACATCGAGTTATGGAAGCAAGTTGTCATGGCGATAGGGGATACCCTTGTAGAAGAATATCCGGCATACAAAGCTGACTTCGAAACAAACGAAGCTGCCTACTTAAAAAAATTAGAGGAGTTACAAACCTACGCAAAAGATCGTGTTCGTGAAATTCCAGAAGATCAACGTATTTTGGTGACGGCTCATGATGCATTCAATTATTTCGGAGCTAGTCAAGGATTTGACGTGCGTGGTTTGCAAGGACTAAGTACAGATTCTGAATATGGTGTGAAAGATGTGCAGGAAATGGTGAACTTTTTAGTGGAAAACAAGATTAAGGCTATTTTTGTAGAATCAAGTGTATCTGACAAAGCAATGAACGCTGTGATTGAAGGCGCAAAACAAAAAGGTCACGACATTGTAATTGGGGGAGAGTTATTCTCTGATGCGATGGGGGCTGAAGACACTAAAGAGGGCACATACATTGGCATGTATCAACATAACATCGATACTATTGTCGATGCACTGAAGTAGGTGATAAAAATGAATGCATTAACAGTTGAAAATTTATCGGTCGCTTATGATAAGAAAATTGTATTAGATAACACAAATGTTTCGGTACCAATTGGTCGACTTTCTGCCATTATTGGCCCGAATGGTGCGGGTAAATCGACTTTTTTAAAGGCTATATTAAATCAATTACCAAATAAAGTAGGTAAAATAGAAATTCTCGGGAAACTATTTGAGCCGAAAAATTTAGTTGTGGGGTACGTTCCTCAGCGTAATGCAGTAGATTGGGATTTCCCAACGAATGCACTAGATATAGTGTTAATGGGACGTTACGGCCATACGGGGTTATTTAAAAGACCTTCTAAACAAGATAAGTTACTGGCACAACAAGCACTTGCCAGTGTAGGGATGCAAGAGTTTGCTGAACGTTCCATCGGTCAACTATCAGGTGGCCAGCAACAGAGGGTCTTCTTAGCAAGAGCACTTGCTCAAAATGCTGATGTGTATTTTTTAGATGAGCCTTTTGCGGGGGTGGATGCGGCAACAGAAAAAACAATTATTGATATTTTGAAAAACTTAAAAACGCAAGGAAAAAGTATATTTGTCGTACATCATGATTTACAAACTGTGAAAGAGTATTTTGATTATACAATTCTACTCAATAAAACGATATTAGCATCAGGTGCAACAGAAGAGGTTTTCACACCAGAACAACTACAAAAAACATATGGTGGTAGACTATTCATGATGCAAGACATGTGAGGGGGGAAAGTATGTTAAGTGGTAACTTACTTTGGGTACTAGTGGGTACAATGTTACTTGGAATTGCAGCAGGGATTACAGGCACCTTCTCCTTTCTTCAAAAACAGAGTTTAGTGGGTGATGCAGCAGCACATGCTGCATTGCCAGGTATTGCCCTCGCATTTTTACTAACAGGACAAAAAGAATTACCGGTATTGATGATTGGTGCAGCAATTACATCTGCATTATCTGTTTATTGTATACAGTGGATTGTGTCATTTTCCAAAATGAAAGCAGATGCAGCTATCGGTTTAGTTTTAACTGTTTTTTTCGGGATAGGTGTCGTATTTTTAACGGTCGTCAATCGTAGCCCAATAGGAAATCAAAGTGGTCTAAATAATTTCATATTCGGGAAGGCTGCGACAATGACAAAAGCTGATTTACTGTGGTTGTTTCTAAGTGCCACGATCATCATACTAGTCAGCCTATTACTCTATAAAGAATGGAAGCTCCTCATCTTTGATCCTGTTTATGCAAAAGGAATCGGACTGCCGATTGAATCGCTAAAAGCAACATTAACTATTTTAATTGTCATGACGATTGTAACAGGAATTCAGGCCGTAGGAGTTATTTTAATGTCAGCGTTATTAATCATACCAGCTGCTAGCGCTAAACTGTGGACCCATAAATTGAGTATAATGCTAATGCTCAGTGCAGCTATTGGTGGTATATCAGGTATTACAGGAACTTATATAAGTTCCATACGGACGGGATTATCAACAGGGCCAATTATAGTATTAGTAGCAGCTACCATTTTCTTTCTATCATATTTCATCAGTCCATCTGGTCAAATCAATAAACTTCGCAGGAAAATGCAATTCCGAAAGCAAGGTGATTTAGGATGATTGAATTTTGGGTTGTATTAACTGGTCTTTTAGTAGGTATTACATGTGGTATAGCAGGCGTATTTCTGATATTGCGAAAAATGTCGATGATAGCAGATGCTATTAGTCATACCGTATTATTTGGCATTGTGATGGCTTATATCGTTACACAGACATTAAATGGCTTTTGGATGCTTGTTGGCGCTGCAATAGCAGGAATATTAACTGCGTATTTAGTGCAATTACTTCATTCCTCTGGTATCCAGGAAGATGCAGCGATTGGTGTGGTTTTCACGTCATTGTTCGCTGCAGGGGTACTACTTATTACCTTATTCGCTGGAAATGTTCATTTAGATGTGGAACATGTATTAATGGGCGAAATAGCATTTGTTCCTTGGGATCGATGGACATTGTTTTCTATAACAATGCCAAAAGCCGTTTGGATGTTGTTGCTCGTGCTCATCATAAATATCGTATTCCTGTTGCTATTCTTTAAAGAAATGAAGCTTGCCACTTTTGATCCGGTGTATGCTGCCTCCATAGGAATTCCAGTCGTGTTCCTCCATTATGGTTTTATGACATCGATTTCGTTTACAACCGTGGCCGCTTTTGATAGCGTTGGCGCGATACTAGTCGTCGCGATGCTAATTGGACCAGCTGCAACCGCCTATTTGTTTAGTAAAACGATTAAACAAATGTTCATTTTTAGTATGCTATTTGGTGCTGCTGCTTCAGTTGTCGGCTATTATTTAGCAAAGTTTTGGAATACATCCATTGCAGGCATGATGGCGGCGACGGTCGGTCTATTATTTGTTTGCACTTTATTGAGTCAAAAAATTATGGAACGCCGAAGAAAGACGCTCGTTAGTAAATTAGAAAGTATGTAAAAATACGGAAAGACATCGTTTGATTATTTGATCAATCGATGTCTTTTTAATGATTAATAATCATAAACAGTTAAGGAGCAATGAGGGAAGCTACATATTCAAACTTTTGTATGATTTATATTTCTACAATCAGTAGTACACTTTTAAAAAATTGGAAAGAGGAGCATAGGAGGATTAAAGGTTTATACGAAGTACATTTATCAGTCAGTGATTTACAAAAGTCTATCGAGTTTTACAGAAAATTAAGACTTGAGCTAACTTATGTACAAGAAAAGTTAGGTTTTTTTTTGATAGTAAAAGGGAAGTTTCCTTTCATTCTAGATGAAGATAGACAAGTATTGTAAGTTTGCTATGTACGAATAATTAGAATTTTGATACGATGGGTGTTATTAAATTCGAGTGTAGACAACAAGGAGAAGCAACATGTGGCGTAATCGTAATGTATGGATAATTTTATTAGGAGAATTTGTAGTAGGTCTTGGTTTGTGGGCCGGGATTATAGGAAATCTTGCTTTTATGCAGGAAGTTGTGCCGTCTGACTTTCATAAGTCATTAATTATTTCTATTGGTGTTTTAGCAGGCTTTATAGTAGGTCCAATTGCGGGACGTATTATTGACCAAACAAAGAAAAAAACAGTGATTCAGCTGGCGAGTTTTGGACGTATCGTAAGTGTACTTTTTATGTTTGCAGCACTTTATACAAATTCGGTCATTTGGATGATTATTTTTCTAATTACACTGCAAATAGCAGCGGCATTTTATATGCCTGCTTTACAATCGATTATTCCAATGGTTGTGAAGAACAAAGATTTACTCACATTGAATGCTTGGCAAATGAATGCTCGGACAGTTTCAAGGATTGTCGGAACGGCGGCAGCAGGATTAATGTTAAGTTACTTTGAACTGAAATGGCTATATATCATTTCACTGATTGTGTATATCATCATGTTTTTCATTACAAATGGCTTGCAATTAGATGAAACAGGACATCAGTCAGTGAAGGATAAGGAACATGGTGGCTTTAAGGAAGTGTTACCGATGCTAAAAGAGCAGCCGGTAGTTTTAATGACACTTGTATTAATGTTAATACCTACTCTATTTTTAGGGTCCTTTAATTTAGTCATTATGAAAATATCGGAAATTCATGAGTCAACAACTATTTCTGGGTTATTATATACGGTAGAAGGCATCGGCTTTATGTTAGGTGCGGCAGGACTGAGATTTATTTCAGATCGAGTAAAAATTGGGACATTATTATTTACACTTGCATTCGTTATTGGGGCAATGGAGCTCATGTTTTTATTTGCAGATATAGCCTTCTTAGCTTTATTGACATTCGCCGTATTTGGTTTTTCTGTAGGCTGTTTTTTCCCAACAACAATGGTGATTTTTCAAAATCAAGTTCCGAAAGAGTATCATGGACGGTTCTTTTCATTCCGCAATATGATCGATTCAGTGGTCTTTCAAATAGTTTTATTATCAACAGGTATGATGCTCGATTTAATTGGCTTAAGTGGAATGGGCCTTGTATTCGGGATAATTAGCTTAAGTTTAACTATTTCTTTTTTGCTATTTTCAAAGAAAAAGAATGTGATTATGCAAGTACAGTAAGTGATGTTGTTAAAAGCGAGAGCGGTGAAACTACCAATTAATTTGCCAACAGATTTATCGCTTCTTCACCTCTTATTAGGTTGAAGGGGGTGAGGGAGTGGCGGTAAGCGATTATACTCGATACTTTATTGGATATTTATGTGAATGGGACTATGAAGATTGTGAAGAAATGTTATCGAAGCAGTTTTGTTGAAAAAGGTAAATGAAAATTTTTTATTGTAGAATATGCTTTTACAATAAAAAAAATGGTTTATCGGTGTTAGGGACCATATTGACAATCTAATATTTTTTTATTATCATTTTAAAAACCGTTAAGGAATCAATAAAATTTCGTATAACTCCAATAATATGGTTTGGGGGTCTCTACCAGGAACCGAAATTCCTGATTACGAAGAAAGTACAAAACTTGTATTTTCTTTGTAGTCAGGAATTTTTTTCTGTATTTTAATCTAAAATTTATTTCAGGAGGTCAAAAATGAACTTTTTAGCATTGCCAAAAATTGAGCTTCATTGTCATTTGGATGGAAGCCTAAGGGTTGAAACTATTATCGATATCGCACAGAAGGAAGGCATTCAGTTACCCTCTTTTGATAAGGATGAACTGCAAAAGGAGCTGATTGCTCCGTTAGAATGTGAATCCCTTGATGAGTATTTAAAAAGATTTTCTCTTCCTAATTTGGTCATGCAGTCCAAGGAGAACTTAAGAAGAATTACTTTTGAACTATTTGAGAATGCAACAAGAGAAAATGTAAAATATTTAGAAGTCAGATTTGCCCCGTTACTTCACACATTACAAGGTCTTGGTGTTGAAGAAGTTATTCAATCTGTTATAGAGGGGATGAGGGATGCTGAAAGCTGTTACGAAATAAAGGGAAATATAATACTGTCTTGCATGAGGACGATGTCTGTAGAAAGCGCATTTGAGGTGGTTGAAAAGGGGAAAAAGTTCCTTGGAAAAGGTGTGGTGGCAATTGACCTATGTGCATCCGAAGAAGAAGGCTTTTGTGAAAAATTCGTAGATCCAATCGTATTAGCCAAAGAATATGGCTACAGAGTCACTATTCATGCCGGTGAAACGGGAATCGGTAAAAACGTTCTAGAGGCTGTTGAACTACTGGGTGCTGAAAGAGTAGGACATGGTGTATTTATTAAAGATTGTGCCGAGGCTTATAAGATTGTGAAAGAAAGACAGGTAGTGCTTGAAATGTGTCCAACAAGTAATGTCCAAACGAAAGCTGTTCATCATTATTCTGAGCATCCGATTTATAAGTTTCATAAAGATGGAATAAAAGTGACATTTAATACGGATAACAGAACAGTATCAGATACTACAATGGCAAAAGAAATCCATTTAGTTAACAATGAATTTAATCTAAGCGAAGAAGATTATCGGCAAATTTATTTAAATAGTGTAGAAGCATCCTTTGCCGACCAAGAAACTAAAGAATGGTGCTTGGCACAATATTAAAGAAAATTAGACTTAACAACAAAAATAATCCTCAAACTCGAACATATTTTTTAACTATCATGAAACTAATTGAAATGAGATTAGAAGAGTTGAATATTCGTAAATACTCTCAACTAAAACGGAAAGAAGATATACGACTTCAAATCAAAGTAGCTCATAAAGATGAAAAGCTTTGGAGTGATTCCGAAGCTTTTTTTCGAGGTTTTTCATCTCTTATTACGAACAATAAATAATTTTCCTGTTAAAAATATGTCAATATTCATTTCCTAATTCAACTTTTTTTTGAAGAATGTAACAAATAAACTTTAATTTTGTTTATTTTAGAATTTTTGAAAATTATAAAACAACCTAAATTAGCTATTTTTATCGATAAATAGTTACTTTTGTTGTTTTTTTGCTAAATAATGTGTCTTTATCTAAAATTTATATCAGAAGGGTTGCATATTCTAGCTATGCACTTTCCCAATATTCAAAAGTATATTCAAATGTATAAAAAAATTGTGAAAAATATGTGGGGAGGTACAAAGAAATAAAAAGGAAAATAATTATAGGTTTTGTGGTAACATCCATTGATTCTATGCCTAAAGATGTACTTATCGGGATAAACATAGTTTAGCAAACAAAGGCCTCAGATATAGTACAGTATTTTAATTTGCGCTATTATAACTTATATTCAGTAGCCAGGCTTTTATTGTAAAATAACATTAAAATCTTCTTCATTTCCTTGTTTTGTAAGATTTGACAATTTATTTCGTCCGTCATATACTATTGGCATGCTTACCGATATATTAGTAAACTTGTGTTGATATGTGAGATAGGAAAGCTCACATTCGAGCTTGGCTCAAGTTTAGCTGACGCTTTTGTGGATGCTATCGCAGAAAAGAATGATGGCTTACAGTTCATTTACATCGCAAGTATAATCTGGATAATAAAAAACTACGACCCTATAAGACGTTTATAAATTGCAAACTAGGGTTTTGTGTAGTAATGGAACAAAAATAGGCAATAGGACTCCAAACCACTTATATTTTATTCTCTTCAATTTTTAGTACCCTAAGTTAAGATCGTTTTGAAATTCCTCTATAAATGAAATGAATCCCATTATACTTATATGTGCATGTCCTATTAGAGTCTTTTTTAATCAATTGCGTAATTAGAACAGAGTCATGCCACGCGTAACTCCTAAATACTTAGAGGCTGAACGTCTCGCTTTGTCAGTGAGCAAACTGAAGATCATCTGCTGAAGCTGTTTATCCATATTATTGTCCCGTGTAATTGTTTCGGCACGAATATAGGTATACCACAAAAGCATAAGCGAATTGAGTTAGTAATTTTTAGTAAACATAATCCTCTATTCTCACATTAAAGTGGTTTTATACACAGCAAAACTAACGTTTTTAACAATCATCTACAAGCGTTATCTATTATATTGGTAATATTTTCCGTTAATTTGGTAATATTTTTCATTAATAAGGAGGAACAGTATGAACCGATTTGTTAAAGTAGAAAATACCCAGTTGATAACCGAAGCTCGATACGATGTAACAGAAAATCAGAAAGTATTATGGTTGGCATGTCAAATGGACATAGCAGCTGGCATTTACAATGAACCCGTTTCTATACAATTAAAAGGGGACTTAGATCTTAAAAGACTACAAAAGGCATTACAATATATTGTAATGAAACACGTAGCGTTACAAATGAATATTGTATCTACGAATGACGGTCTGAAGCAAATAAGGAAAGAACAATTTCATGTAGACATGGATTTTTATGATTGGTCTTCCTATCCTAGCGCCATAAGAGATCAAATGTTAGACAAATCTCTGAAATCCAATCTCCACACAAGATTTGATCTAACCTCAGATACCTTGTTTCGTTTTCAACTGTATCAGTTGGGACCAAATGAGTATCTCCTTTACATGTTATTCCATCATATTATTTTTGATGGATGGAGTTTAGGACTATTCCTGCAAGATTTAGAACAAGCTTATTCATTAGATAAAACTGTTGAAACAGAAAAAAATATTCATAGAATACAGATGTATGAAAAACTTTTATATAAACATCGAAATTATATTAGAACAGAGGAGTATGTTGATTCTGGAAAATATTGGCGTAATAAATTAGAAGGCACCTTACCGTGGAGTGAATTTCCAACAAGTAGCGGAAGATCACTTGTACAAACATATCAAGGAGGAGCTTTACAATATGCAATAAAGCCGGCTTTATCTAACCTTATAGAACAATTTTCCAAGGAAAATCAAGTTAGCTCATATCGTGTATGGCTAAGCATCTATATTGTTTTATTACATCAAATGACAAATCAGACAGACTTGGTAGTTGGAATGCCAATTAACACCAGAAGCCGTGATGAAGAAGATCTGGAGGTATTTGGCTATTTTGTGAATACTGTTCCACTACGTATAGCACTTTCACCAACTGAAACTTTTATAGAGTTAGTTCAAAAAGTGAATAACACTGTAAAAGAAGCTATCGCACATAGAAATTATCCATTGAACCATTTGATTCAGCAAGTTAAGAATCGAGAAGAAAATAAACCGTCTTTATATTCCACAGTATTCAACATGGTGAAACTTCCGAATTTCAGAATGGAAGACTTAGCAACGAAAGTCATTACACATCATAATCGAGTAAGTGTGTTTGATATGGTATGGCGATTAGTTCAAAGCCAAAGTGATGCTTTGAATATTGAAATTGATTATAACGCAGGTATATATGAAGAAAACGACATACAGAACTTTATAGATAGATTTGAACATTTACTACCGATATTGTTAGAAAACAGTGACATACCTATATGCAATCTAGATCTGCTATTACCACAGGATTATGATGTTTATCAAAACACATTGGCTGTGAAAAACGTGACGCCTATGACGTTAGATCAACTCATCGATGAACAAGCTGATATACACCCAGATCGTATTGCTATAACGATGGGCCAACAAAATATCACTTATCAAGAGTTACGGGTCTTGTCGAACCAAGTGGCACAAACTTTAATGCGCCAAGGGTTTCAAAAACAAAACCATGTAAGTATCATCATGAATCGTAGTATAGAAGCCGTTGTTTCCATGATTGGAGTATTAAAAGCAGGAGGTACCTATGTACCTGTGGATCCAGATTTTCCTGTAGACCGGATTCGTTTTATATTACAGGATAGTGATTCAACTCATATTATTACAAGTCATAAGATCAGTTTACGGCATATTAAACAAGACCAAAAAGTTATTTTATATGAAGACATGTCTAAACAGTCCATTATTGAGCAAGTGAAACGTACACATGCAACGGAAGATGGAGCCTATATCATTTATACATCTGGTTCTACTGGGAATCCTAAAGGTGTATTAATTCCTCATAAGGGAGTAATTCACTTTATACAATCCTTAAAAGATACGTACCATTTTCAGAAAAATCACGTACACCTGCAATTTGCTTCACTTATTTTTGATGCATCCGTCTGGGAAATCTATAGTAGCTTGTTAACTGGTGGAAGGCTTTATATTCTATCGGAAATAGAAAGAAAATCTTTCAATCACTTTATCGAGGCAATTGAGAAGCAACAAGTGAATTTTTGTCTTTTACCTACTGTATTTTTCCATACCTTAACGCAAGCGTCTCTTCATGAATTAGAAAAATTGAAATCACTTAACTATATATTTGTTGGAGGGGAGACATTGCTACCGGAAACGGTACGAAAATGGCAAGAAAAAGTAGATTTGAAAATTCCAATTGTAAATGCATATGGTCCAACAGAATCGACAGTTTGTGTCGCCACATATCCGATTATCAACAAAGTAAATGAAACACAAGCAAATATACCAATTGGGAAACAGTTATCTCATACAGAAATCTATATTTTGAACGAACAGCATCAAATTTGTCCGCCGTACGTACCTGGAGAGATTTATATTGGTGGGAGTAGCCTTGCACAGCAATATGTCAATCAACCTGATAAAACCAAAGAAGCATTTGTAACTGTAAATTTACCAACTTCATCTAAGGAGAGGCTATATAAAAGTGGTGATCAAGGTCGTATCACACAAGATGGACAAGTTGAATTTTTAGGACGTATAGATAACCAGGTGAAGATTCGTGGTTATCGTATCGAGTTAGAAGAAATAGAAGAGCAAATGCTCCAACACCCATCTATTCAGCATGCATCTGTGATAGTTTATCAGAATAAAAGTGGCGATCAGCAATTGATTGCTTTCTACATATTGCAAAAAGAGACTATTGTGACTGCTGAAGATATTCAAGCATATCTTTCGGGAAAATTACCTTATTTTATGTTGCCGAATTACATGCAAGATGTCGAGAAGTTTCCTTTAACACCGAGCGGTAAGATAGATTATAACTCATTACAAAAGCAAGCTGAGTCCGTATTAGAAAACCGTACCCATAGATATATCCCACCCAATACAGATACTGAAATACAATTACAAAATATCTGGGCAGAAGTTTTACGGATGAATTCTGAACAGATAAGTATCGAAGATGATTTTTTCACAATTGGTGGACATTCTTTACTCACAGTCCAAGTCATTAATCGTATTCATGCAAGATTCCATGTACAGATAAGTTTAAAAGACTTATATATATATCGAACGATTCATACATGTGCTGATTATATAGACCGATTAAATCCGATAGATATTGAAGACGTAATTCCACAAGTTCCTGAACAAACGTATTACCCTTTATCACATGCACAAAAAAGACTTTGGTTTTTATACAAAAGGTATCCAGAAGATAGAACATATGATATTCCTATCCAGGTACAAATACAGCCTGGTATACAAATCAATATGTTGAACAAAGCTTTATACGAAGTTGTAAAACGACATGAAATTTTTCGAACGGTTTTCATGGAAAAGCAAGGGGAGCCTGTGCAACACATACAAGAAGAAATAGATGCGATAGCTACGCACGTGGATATTACCAAAATTAAAAAGAGTAAACAAGCAGCATATAGGTTGAAGTGTATACGGGAGATTGATTCTAAAGAGTTTGATTTAGAACAGGGTCCGTTATTCCGAACGATACTATTCACAGAGAATGAAGATTGCTCTTGGTTATATTTGAATTTCCATCATATTATTATGGATGAATGGAGTTTACAACTCTTTCTAAAAGAGCTATTGAAGGTATATGATGAAATATTCCTAAATAAAATTGTGCATGCTACCAAACCTACTGTTAGATATGTTGATTATGTAGCATGGCAATATGAACATCTTTCGTTAGGGACATGGGAAATAGAAAAACAATATTGGAAACAAGAGTTCCAAAACGTTTTACCTCAAATATCACTACCATACGATCGAATGCGTCCTAGTTCTCCTTTGAATTCTGGTGCGGTGCTTTCTAAGAAAATAGATCAGATAGATTTGGCAGGATTAAAAAAAATTGCACAACAAGAGGAAGTTTCACTATTCATATTGCTATTCACTGCTTACACGCAATTTTTACAGCAGATATGTGGGCAGAATGATCTCATTGTAGGAACACCTGTGATAGGGAGACAACATACAGCATTTGAAGATGTACAAGGTTTCTTCGTCAACACAGTTGCAATTCGAGTAAATACAACAGATGCTTCTACAATGAAAGAATTGTGTGAAGTCGTAAAAGAGAAATGTCTTTTGGCATTCCAACATCAAAACTATCCATTTGATAAGGTAATTGAAGCAGTAAACCCTGAACGAAGAGCACATGAAAATCCAATTTTCCAAACTATGTTTAGTTATCAACAGAACTCAGCTCAACAACATAATTTGCATCGATGGGATATACAGCCTGTAGAACAAGAAATTAGTAAATTTGACTTATCCCTTACATTTGCGGAGTCAGAAGATGGTCTAATTATGGATTTAGAATATAATACTGATTTGTTTGAAAGAACAACGATTTCACGTTTTGCAGAGCAACTGTTGCAAACTATCCAGATGATACAAACAGATTTTACTACATCTCTTTGTCAATTAAGTATATTGAGTGATACAGATAAAACTATCTATCAAAAATTGAATGATACGTATATGGCGATGCCACCACATTCATCTATACAGGAACGTTTTTATCAGCAAGTGTATAGAATACCCAATGCAATCGCAATTTCTACAGAGGATAGTTCATATACCTATGAAGAGGTGAATCATTATTCTAATCAAATTGCTCATTATTTGATTGAAAAAGGAATGCAACCCAATGATGTAGCTGCTATTTTCTTAGACCGAAGCTTTGAAAGTATTGTATGTATGTTAGGAGTTCTCAAAGCTGGCGGTACCTATGTGCCAATTGATATTAAATATCCGCCAGAACGTGTATCGTATATTTTAAACGACAGTAAGGCAAAGCTGATTCTAACGAAAAATGCTTTAAAAAAAGAATTACTATCCTATTATGAACAAGTAGTTGTAATTGAAGATATGTTAGCATCGTCTTCGATTCAAGACATCTTAAATAAAAATACAGCGGATGACACAGCATATATGATTTATACATCTGGATCGACGGGGAATCCGAAAGGTACATTACTCCGACATGCTGGCGTACTCAATTTAGTGGAATGGCGTTCAAAAACATTCCATATAACAAAGCAAGATGTGTTATCTCAATTTTATTCTCACAGTTTTGATTCGTCTATTTCGGAAATTTTTTCAGCTTTATTAACTGGAGCAAGACTTCATCTGTTAAATGAGGAACAACGTTTCTCTTCACAGGCATATTTCGATGCAGTTTCTACTTATAACATTACGATTTCAGACGTGGCAACAGCCTTTTTTAAACAATTAGCAAATGGAGTGTCTTCAAAACAGCTCATTCCATTAAAAAGTTTACGTGTGCTAATTATGGGAGGAGAAGCTGCATCTGCAGAGGCTATTCGAAAATGGCATTCTGAAATGAGTGATACTGTACAGATTGTCAATGAATATGGACCTACGGAAACAACGGTTAGTTCGTTGTATCACTCTGTTTCTACAAAAGTGGATAGTACAGTTACCCAGATACCTATTGGGAAGCCTATTGCTAATACAAAAGTCTATATCTTAAATGAAAACATGCAGCTGTGTCCAATAGGTGTAATAGGTGAACTGTACATTGAGAGTGTAGGAGCAGCAATTGGGTATGTAAATCAGCCAGATAGAACCAAACAATCATTTTTATCTAACCCATTTTCAACAGAAAATCATTCTATTTTATATCGGACAGGAGATCTAGTACGCCTAGCATCCAATGGAAGTGTAGAATATATGGGTAGACGTGATAGACAAGTGAAAATAAGAGGATATCGTATTGAACTAGGAGAAATTGAAGATGTACTTGTGCAAGAGCCTCGCATCCATCAAGCGGTGGTTCTACCTGATGCAGAAGGAAAAGAATTACACGCATATTTCACTGTTCATAACCAAACAGAAATAAGTATTGAAGAAACCTATAAGCATGTTTCCGCTACTTTACCAGAATATATGGTACCAAAAGGATATGTTTGTGTTCCAGAGATTCCTGTCACACAAAATGGCAAAATTGATGTTCAAAAACTACAAGGGCAGTATCAGATACAGTATCGGAAAAATAAAAATCATCAACCACCTGTTACAGAAACACAAAAGGTACTAGCTAATGTTTGGGCAGAAGTATTAAACATAAAAGACTTAAACATAAAAGATGATTTTTTTGCTCTTGGGGGACACTCATTAAAAATTATGCCTACTTTGGTGAAACTAAAACCATACTTCCCTAACTTGCGTATACAGGATTTCTTTCACTACCGTACAATCGAAAAACTGGCGCGAAAAATAGATACAGATGCGATTCATCTAGAAAACAGTATAGAAGCGACTGCGGAAGAGCTTAAAAAAGAAAATAATACTCATATAGATAAACAAGAAAACAGTAAGAAATGGGATACATTAATACAAGTTTCACAAAAGAAACCTAGTTGTATATTATTAACAGGTGGAACAGGTTTTCTTGGTGCCCATATCTTAGAGCAGTTATTATTACTACCTGATACAGTGATTTATTGCCTAGTTCGGAATCAAAAACAAACTTCAATGGAAAATAAAGTACGAGAAAAAATGCAGTTTTACTTTGGCGAGGCCATTTTAGAAGAAATGAAGCATCGCGTTCAGATTATTGAAGGAGATTTGAGCAAAGAACATCTAGGCCTTACACCAAATATAAAAAAACAATTGATTCAAGAAATAGATACGATCATACATTGTGGAGGAGATGTGCGTCATTATGGAGACAGAGAACATTTTATCCAAGTCAATGTGGAATCTACTAGATACTTATTAGAGATGAGTAAAGACGCACGGGCACGTTTTCATTATATTTCAACAATTAGTATTTCTGGACATGCCCCTCATGATGCTAAAGAATTTTTGTTCTCTGAACGAGACTTTGACAGAGGACAACAATTAGATAATGTATATGTGGAAAGTAAATTTTTAGCAGAAAAATTAGTAAGAGAAGCAATAAAAGAAGGCGTACCAGCAACAGTGTATCGTGTAGGAAACCTAGTAGGGCATACACTTGACGGGAGATTTCAAGAGAATATAGAAGGTAATGCTTTTTATCGTTTGATAAAAGCTATCTTATTACTACAAATTGCACCGGACATTCATACGTATATTGATTTAGTACCAATCGATTTTGGTAGTAAAGCAATTGTACAATTGGTATGTACAAAGGAAACGGAAGGGGAAACTTTCCACATTAGTAATCCTGTTCAACTGGAATGGAAACCGTTTGTTGAATATTTGAAACAGAGCGGTCATCCTATAAAAATTGTAAATACTGAACAGTTTATGAACTTATTTAAAGACAATACATTGTCTGATAAACAAAAATATGCTTTAGAATTGATGGTGCCTTTACTAGAAGAAACAGCTGAAAATTCCTTATCAATCCCAACGTGTCAAGATACTCAACGTTTTTTACAAGAAGTTGATGTGGTATGCGAATTACCTAATGCAAAGTTTGTATCTAATATGATAGATTACGGATCTCGCTTAGGTTTCTTCCCCACTAGCAGAGAATATACTACGGTTTAAATGGTGATTAAAATAAGGTATATACATGAGAAAATTGAATGATCATTCGCCGTGGGAAAAGAGTCGCCTTGTTGAATCATTTTAAATTGGATTAAAACAATTATGTCTTAAAGACCATCAGTGGGGCTCTAGTTGTCTTTTTTAGTTCAAAATTTGTTGTCGCATGACTTGAGAATCCATCTTAAAGACATACGTTTAATTCTGATAGATAAAAAGTTCAGAATTCAGCGTATGTCTTATTTGGGGAATGGATAACTAGAGCTTTCCATTAACATTTCACTTATTTTACAGGGGTTCCAAGCAAAAGAATTAAGATTGATCATTTAATGAGAACTAACGTCGACAGCAACATTGATGATCATATATACAAAATAAGAAAATTCACATTATTTTCTCGCGGAAATAGGTGGAGCCGTAAGAACTACGTTATTATCTTTTAACTGTACGCGAAAAATATATACAGGTTGAGAAAAACCTTTTGTATCAGAGGAGTGCTCTAAACTATACTCTGTAATGATTAATGTCTCACCTTCAAATTTTTCACCTGCTCCGAAAGGTCCCATAGGATAAATGTCTCCTTGTTTCAGTTTTTGAAATGCTTCTTTTGGAGAAATAATTTCGATGTCTCGTACTTTTTGACCTTTGGAATCCTAAATAGGCATTTTATTACCTTCATCACTCAACTCTAGTGATGTTTTTATTGTGACATGTGACATATCAGTTTTTCCATAAGGATCAAATGGCATATTACCAAATTCCTTCATTTGATACGAAATAATTATTCCAAGTGCGATGAAGCTTACTGCAGCGGGTAAGATTAAATATTTGACTATTTTTTTGTGTGATTCCCTTTTTTTAAAACAATAAGAACTATATTTAATATACAATAGCCTAGCATCATTCCTATGGTATTATGAAGTAAATCGTCTAGTGCTGCACTTCCACGAAGTGTTATAAATTGAAGAGTTTCAATAAATAAAGATGTTGTAATTGAACTGATTAACATCCATTTTGCTTTAAAAAAACCTCACTAAATAAAGGTAATAAGATCCCTAACGGAAACAACATACCTATATTAACAAGGATATGAAAAAAAGAATTAAATGAAAATTGATTCCATGCTTGTTGATACGCGCTTAGTACATCGAAATCAATTGTTCTTACAACGATATTCTCAGCTGAACGACCAAATGTGGTAGCCATTATTAAAAGGGAATAATATCCTATTAGTAATATAAGTATTATAATTTGTTGTTTAGTAAATTTTTTCTCTTGATCATGAATAGAATTCATTTTACACCTCTTTAGAATAATATATATTTAATCTGCCATGGAAATCCCCTTGATCGGGGATTCCATAATTCCTAAACTTTTTCTGAGCTTTTTTAGTTATGAGCTATTATCAATAATAAGAGTATATTTATTTTCATGGGAGTACGGATATAGCAGCAGAAAGAATAAGGAAAGCCACCCTTTTAAGACCAGATATTATACTAATTAAACCCATTGCAACATAACTTCCTAAATAGTTTGACCTGTTTATTTTAGCAAGAAAATCTTAAGATTTTTTTAGTATAAAACTTAAGAATTCATGAAGCATTCCATTCTATCTGTAAGCGTTAAATCGCTGGTTAGTAATAAAGCTTAACTATTTTTAATAAATTATATTCAATACTCTTTTATCAACTGATGTCTCTCAATATAACGTAAGTCCGAATTATAGTTCGGGCTAGCTATCGGTGATATAATGAGTTCTTCTTTTGAGTAAAGTTAATTTGAAGAAGAAATATAACAACTTATTATTCATTTTTTAAGGGATAAATAATTATTGTATGTAAATTGAAACAACTTAAAGAGCTTTGCTACTTATAAATTTTAGTAAGGCTCTTACCTTTTTGATTAAAATTAATTAATTTTATTAATTCAAATCAAAAGAGGGTATGAGTTTTAAAACAGTAGCAGAATTAGATATTGATCATTCAATGGTAAGACGTTGGGTTTCAGGTAAGAGACTAAAACAGAAGAATTTTATTACTCTTTATAATATGGTTACTACCCAACAACACTTGGAGCAGTGGCTGGCCCAAATTTAGTGACGCCTATGGGCAAAGTTGCAACAGCATTAGATTTACCAGCATTGGCGGGCCTTTCATCTTGGCGGCGGTAGCATATATTTTAGCAGGTCTTACATTATTCATCTTTTTGCGACCAGATCCATTATTAGTTGCGAAGGCCATTACTGTCGAACAGCAAAAGCAGCAGCATAAATTAGCTGAAACGACTATAGCGGTGAATAATAAAATTAATCGCATCGGTATTTTTGTTGGAGCCCTTGTATTAGTACTGTCACAGGTAATAATGGTGGCTATTATGACCATGACGCCCATCCATATGCAAGGACGTGGGAGTAATTTAAGTGCTATAGGCATGGTCATCGGCTTACATGTTGCGGCGATGTATTTACCATTTTTAGGTACAGGTTTATTAGTAGATAAGATTGGTTGAATATTTGTAGTGATTGCCTCAGGTATTATATTAGCTACAGCAGGTTTAGTAGCGGCTTTTGCTCCAGGAGATTCCTTATTATGGCTAACGGTAGCGCTTGTATTATTGGGATTAGGCTGGAATTTCGGTTTGATTAGTGGAACTGCTATTATTATCGACTCGACGACTATTCACAACCGTGCCAAAACATAAGGCTCAATAGATGTATGGGTTGCGCTGGGTGGATCTGCAGGAAGCTTATTATCAGGTGTCATTGTGGCTTACTCTAGTTATGCATTTTTAGGCACAATTGGTACGTATTTAGCATTACTATTAGTGCGATTAGTCATGTGGGCGCGATTTAAAGCGAAAAATCAAGGCTTACAATCTATTAAGCCTTAGTGTTATTGAATTTCAGTGAAGTAGGAAGTCTATTGCTGGATACAATGCAAGAAGTTATTTCTATATACAGGTAAATCTGTATTTAGGAATAGCTTTTTTTTGTGTGAAAATTAATGTTAAATAGCAAAGAATTTTCAGATTTAAATCATTTTGATTTTTTAAAATGAAATGGAAGAAGGGAGTAGAGTACATGAAAAATAAGAAAAAGAGTTTAGTGACGGCACTGTTAGTAGTTGGATTATTAACGCATGGTGTAATAGTACAAGCGGATGATGACCATGATCATTCGTATAAAAAACAAGAGAAGTATAAGGATTATGACGACGATGATGATGATGAAAGCTATCAGTATGAGATGGACGATGAAGATGATTATGATGACGAATCCTATTACTTAAATGAAGAGATATACGCAGAAGGGATTTGGAATATTTGGACTCGAACAGTAGTTGCAGATAAAGGAATTCTACCTTTCGTAGAGTCGAAAATGGTCAATTTACAGGTGGAAGGCGCAAATAAGAAATTAGCATTTTTGGCTGTTCCAAAAGATGGACAAATTTTCGTGCCAGGAAAAGCAGTAGCGCAACTTTTAGGGGCTAAGGCTACCTTCTATAAAACTAGCAAAATATTAGCAATCCAAGATCAGGACAATGACTTGATTTTCCGAGCTGGAACAAATGTTGTCTATGACAACAATGTAAAAACACCTCTACCTGCACTTGCATTTTATTTAAATGAAGACCTATATTTGCCGATCAGTGTTATTACAAATGGCTTAGGCTATATTGTTGAATGGCAAGAAAACAGCCAAATGTTTTTATGTCAACCACTAACAAAATAGGAGTGAGAGAATCATGAAAGATCCAAAAAAAGCAAAGTGGCTATTAGGAGCATCTGGTGTGATGTTATCAGCAGTATTGTTAACACAAATAAACAATCCAACAGAGGCAGAGTCAGCGGGTTCAAACTTTTTGCCATTGACTAAAGCAGAAAAGGAAAGTATGACGACGAAAGAAAAAGAATTGGCTCAACTGGATTGGACAAATTTTGAAATGACGAGTCAAGCTTCAGTAAAAAGCGAGCGCAAAACGAAAAGAACCTAAAGGAGAGGATCAGGTTGGATACTCTGACACTACAGTTGATGAATACCGATTTTTATATAGCCGTTCCGAAGGGCAGCCATACTACTTGGAAAGACAAAGCTGAAAAATGGCTTCAATACGTCGCAAAAGAGTGGTCCAGGTTTCAAATTAACAATGAATTATCACAATTAAATGATTTAAAAATCGGAGAAACATTACGACTAAATGCGTCATTATATGATTGTTTACTACGGGCAAATGATTATCATCTTCGTACCAATGGTGTATTCTCACCCTATTTGAAGCTCCAGCTTGAACAGCATGGCTACAATCAATCGTTTCCATTTAAGATGGCTAAAAATAGCGATTTTCAAGTAAATCTTATTTCCGGTAAACCACTTCAGTTCTTAGGCAACCAGCAAGTAATGAAAGTAGCACATCAGGAAATTGATTTGGGTGGCTTTGCTAAAGGTTATAGTATTGAAAGGTTGGCCGATTGGCTTGAAGAAGAAATCGCTCCTGATTACGGGTTAGTTGATGGTGGTGGGGATATGAAAATGTGGTCTAATAGTGAAAAAAATTGGACGATTGGTGTCGCAGATGCGAGGGAAGTTGAACGGGAAATTAGCACTATTAAAATAAAAACAGGGGCCGTAGCAACATCAAACCGTATTTATAGAAGTTGGCAACAGGGGACAACAATGAAACACCACTTGTTAAATGGATGTACAGGAAGCGTAGCAAATACAGATGTAATACAAGCAACTGTTGTAACGTCCTCTTTATGCGATGCTGAAGTGGGGGCAAAACTTTGTTTTCTATTAGATGAAGTGGAGCAGCAGCGATGGTTTTTAGAAAATCATCAGCGAAGTGCGCGTTTTATTGTTAAAGAAGGGGAAGAAGGCTTTTGGACAGTGACTGAGGTGAGAAAATGCTAACAACTACATGGGAATGGATTCGATTATTAGGATTTTTAGCGTATTTTTATTTTACGATTTCTATAATATTTGGCTGCTTGCGAAAATCTTCATTTGTAAAATCACATAAAAATTTAATTTACCAGATTCATCTAAACGCTGGATGGTTAGGATTACTAACTGTAATTGCGCATATGCTTGTGCTTTTACTAGATAACTATGAACCCTATACTTTAATAGGAATTTTAATACCTTTTTTAGCCGATTATCAAACTATAGCATCTGGCTTTGGTACAATCGCTTTTTATTTATTTTTGATTGTGCTAATGACTTCAGATGTATGGATAAAAACAATGAATCGGTCAAGATGGAAAAATATTCATTTTCTTGTATTGCCAGCTTGGTTACTTTCCCTTATTCATGGTGTCCTAATTGGAAGTGATGCAGAAAATAGTTTGGTCATTGTTTTTTATACAGTATCAGCAGGTTTTACTTTATCCATTTTACTCGCTAGAATGATAGGACACAGAAACAAGAAGGGGACTGCACCGAAACATAATTTATAAGGAAAGCATCAGCATATCTCAAAAAAGAGACGAGCTGATGCTTTTATCTTTTGTGAACAGGGAACTCAATCGTAAATGCTGAGCCCTTTCCTATTTTACTTGTAACGCAAATTTTACCACCATGCTGTTCAACAATTGCTCTTGCTATAGCCAGCCCTAAACCTGTTCCGTTTCGTTGACGGGCCATATCGCTACGGTAGAAACGTTCAAATACTAACGATAAATCATTTTCAGGAATACCGATACCGCTATCTGCTACAACAATTTTGACTATGTGGTGATCTATTGAAAGTGTGAGAGATATTGAACCGTTTCTTGTGTAAGATATGGCATTGTCCAAAAGTATATAAAGTAATTCTTGTATTTTTGTCGCATCTCCCAGTAGTTCAATATTGTCTTCGATTTGCGTGCGAAATTGAATTTCAGAGGGCATGATCTTTTGAAATTTAATACTTATTTTTTTAAGCATAATGGATAGTGGTATAACTTCTTGATGCATCGGTTTTTGAAGTTGATCGTGACGTGCTAAAAATAGTAAGTTATCCATTAGCTCTTTCATTAAATCGGCTTCGTCTTTCAAATCAGCAATCAAGTCTTTTCCCAAAGGGCTTAAGTTATGAGATTCTTCAAGCTCTAATATGTCCAGTGAACTATAGAAAATACTAAGAGGAGTACGCAATTCATGAGAGGCATCCGAGACAAATTTTTTCTGCTTATCAAATGACCATTGGATAGGAATCATTGCTCTGCCTGCCATATAATAACTAAGAAGCCAAATTAATATCGTAGATACACAAGTTAAAAGTATAAGCAGTTGACTAGCCTTTTGAAAAAAATGTTGCTGCGATGTTACTGATTTTCCAACGAATATGAATCCCACAACCTTATTGTTATAGGAAATAGGTTTTTTTAGAAGAAGAAAATGCTGTTCGTTCCATTCAAAATGATGGACTACATCTTCAGCGGGATTGTCATTTACAAATCGTTCTTCTAGTTGAGTTTTGAGCCCTTCAAAGGATTCGTCCCCGTGAACGAAGCTATTATTTTTTGTATAAATATAATAGAAATAGTTACGGTTTGGATCATAGCTTAAAATCTTTTTGTTGTCATCCACATATTCAAAAAAATCGTGCTCTTGACTTAAATAGAAAGACTCAAGTTCTTTTATTTGTTGATTTTCCATTAATTTAACGAGCGAGAAATATAGGACGATAATTAAAAGTGTAAATAACAAAAAATAGAGTGTTGCATACAAGTATGATAATTTTTTTCTTGTTTTATGAAACATTATTTTCCCTCAGTTTATAGCCAATTCCTCTTACATTTTGAATACGAGATTTAGAATGACTATCATCTATTTTTCTTCGAACAAGCTTGACGAGTGCATCTAATGAATTATTAGATACATCATAATCATAACCCCATATGTAAATACATATTTGTTCTCTTGTCAGTATACGACCTTTATTGAGAAATAAATATTCTAGTAATAAAAATTCGTTTTTAGTTAAATCTATTTCAGTATTTTTATATAGAAAAACACGAGAATCTACATGTAATTGTAAATTATTTACCTGGATAACTTGTTCAATGACTTTGTCTTTTCTTCGTAATAAAGCTCGAACTCTCGCTAAAAGCTCTTCCATTTTAAATGGTTTTACTAAATAATCATCTGCACCACTGTCTAGACCTTGGATTATATCAGCTGTATCATCTCTTGCAGTCAATATTAAAATACTCTTATTAAAACCAGACTGTCGGAGCTGTTGACAAACTTCGAGGCCATTAAACTGGGGCATCATCCAATCTAGAATAAGAAGGTCATATTTTTCAGAAAAAGTATAGTCGAGTGCATCTTGTCCATTATCTACATCGGTCACATGGTGATATTCCCTTTTTAAAATGTGAACGATATTTTTTCTTAAACGTGCATCATCTTCTGCGAGTAGTATTTTCAATGCAACTTCCTCCTTTAAAAGTGTTCAGCATAATATACGCTTTAAAAATGATAGTAATCTGAAAAAAGAGTTTTCGTTGGATGAAATTATTCCTCAAGATTTCTTATCTATAGTATATAGGACCAGTTAAAGATGAAAACAATTGTTTCAAAATTATTCGAAAGGTTGTTAACTGACACATTTCCTATGTGTATTCCATACTTCGATAGCAACTGTATTGTTCGTCATTTATAATTGTCATAGATTGTCAATAGCATAGATAGGGGAATAAAATATGAATATTTTTAAGTTTATCGCTTTATTACTGTTAACAACATTTTTAATGGGTTCTTCTTTTGCCATAGTAAAATTGGGTTTACCTTATTCGTCCCCGTTGTTATTAGCGGCCATACGCTTTATACTGGCTGGGGTTATCATGTCTACCATCGTTATACTATTAAAAAGACCACATCCGACGACGAAAGAAGATTGGTTAAAAATCCTAACAATTGGTACATTTCAAACGGCTGGGGTAATGGGCTGTATTTTCTTGAGTTTACGAACAATTACTGCAAGTGAATCATCTATACTGACGTTTACGAATCCATTGCTTGTAGTTGTATTGGCAACAATGTTTTCACAAGCCCACTATCGCTTCTATCAATGGGGAGGTGTGGTATTAGGTTTAGTAGGTGTAATTATTACTATGGGTGCTCAAATTGAATTTAAAATTGGCATTATTTATGGTATTCTTTCCGCTGTTTTTTGGGCGATCGCCACATTATTAGCTAAAAAATGGGGGGTGTTATTCGATACTTGGGTGTTATCTGCCTATCAAATGCTTTTTGGTGGGTTGCTGCTTTTACTTGGTAGTTTTCTACTTGAAGAGCCATTTTTTATAGTCAATAGTCATTCAATAATGATTTTATTATGGTTGACCATCCTGTCATCAATCGTTCAATTTGCTGGCTGGTATTATCTTTTGCAAAAAAGTGATCCGGGGAAAACAAGTGCTTTTTTGTTTTTAGCGCCTTTTTTCGGTGTTTTAACTGGCTGGCTATTATTAGACGAGCCATTAAAAACATCTTTATTAGTTGGTGGCCTGTTTATTATTGTTGGAATCTACCTCGTTAATCGTAATTTTACAACCGGAAAATTGCTACAAAAACTAAATGAATAACCTCAAATAGTCACGAGGATTCTATTCGAGGTTAATCAATTATAGCTCTATCTGAAAAATTTGTTTAAAGCCAAGTTTTCCTTTTTCAGTCACTTTAATCGCTCGAATTGACGGTACACGGGTGATCCATTCCAAATCTAAAAAACGTGAAAGTAGTCCATAACCAAGTGCACCGGCTAAATGATGACGACGTTCGCTCCAATCTAGACATGCATGAGAAAATGAGCGACGTTTTCTTGTTAACGCTTTTAAATCAATACCAAAATCCGTAAAGAATTGTTGTCCTTTGAAAGTTACGACAAATTCTGTTTCATTTTTTTCTAAATAGCCTAAGTGGACCATTGATTCAGTTAACTGTACGCCTAGTTTTCCAGCTAAATGATCGTAGCAAGTTCTAGCATCTTGTAGTAACTTTACCTGACTCGATTGTTTTAAAGATCTTACTTCAGGGGGAGGGGAAATCGTTAGAAAGGTTTCTAAAAACTGCGCAATCTCTTCATTAGCTAGTTGAAAATAGCGATGACGACCTTGTTTTTCAACTTTAACGAGATTACCATCTACTAACTTTGCGAGATGAAAACTAGCTGTTTGTGGTTTAATGCCGGCCATAAAGGCTAGTTCGCTCGCTGTATGATAACGCCCATCCATTAAACTAGTTAAAATGGTAGCTCTTGAAGCTTCACCAAGAAGGGAAGCGACTTCTGCCATATTTGGATTAATACTCATGTGTACCAGCCCTTTCTGCATTCCATATTTCGATTATAGTGAAAGTATTTATTATTTACAATCATCAGAGAATGTAGAGAATCGGTAAATAATGAATATTACTCTTATTTGATAACTGGGTTTTACTAAGAGAGACTGCACTTGCCTTTGTTAATGATACTAATGTGGCTCCAATTAATAGGCCGAATGGGCGAGTGCAACTTTTACAAATGATTGGAATCACTGGTGATGAACTTGAAGCTATGCAGACATGGAATACGTTAGGGGTTCTTACTACATGTTTGCAGTATATGCCGTCTTATATTACTGATATAGAGCGCGATTCATTTCGGCGGATTCCAGTAGTTTGCGAAGCGGTGCAGAAGGGAATGGCACAAGAAGGTTCAAACACTACCTTTTTATTTGTTAGAGTGAGGATAAATTAAAATGTTGAAAAAAGAACAGCCGTATCACACGGCTGTTCTTATCTTATCATTCAATTTTTTCGATGATGACGCCATTTTCACCAACTTCTTTAAACGCACGGTGGTCAATCGCGCCAGCAACTGTTTCAAATGGAATCGCGCGGCGAATGCCCGCAGTGACGAATTTTTTTGCTCGGATCACAGCATCTTCAACAGATAGTTCTTGAGCTAAACCAGCTGTAATAGCAGCGGAGTAGGAGCATCCAGCACCGTTTGTATGTACAGTATCAACCCTTGGTGCTTCAAGTGTAAGCATTTTTGAACCATTGTACAGTACATCTATTGCGGGCCCTTCTAAACGTCCACCTTTAACCAGTACATGTTGAGAACCGAGTTTGTGTAAGTCACGAACTGCATCCTGTAAATCAGCCACAGTAGTCAGTTGGCTACCCCCAAGTAAATATTCTGCCTCTGGCATATTGGGTGTAATAATTGTCGCTTGTGGTAAAAGAAAATCTTTTAAGGAAGACATTGCGCCTTCTTCCATGAGTGCAGTTCCAACCTTACCAAACATCACTGGATCAATAACGATATTTTTGACATGTGCTGTTGGTAGCCAATCTGCTATCAGCTCTATTATGTCTTTTGTGAATAGCATCCCTGTTTTTAAGGCATCGATGCCAATTTGAGAGTGAATTGTATGTAGCTGTGCTTCAATAATCTCCAATGGTTGTGTATACACGCCTTGTTTTGTTTCAGGATGTGACGCCACAAATGCGGTAATAGTAGATGTACCGTAAACACCCAGCTCCTGAAATGTTTTTAAATCTGCTTGAATACCAGCGCCACCACGAGCAGCAGAACCAGCAATCGTACATGCTTTCTTCATGTTAAATGCACTTCCCTTCTTTTTGAACTGTAAATGCACGCCTAGTGACAACCGCTACATAACGAATGATAAATGAACCAACTAACACCCATAATGTATGTCCGAGTGGCACCGTAAACGATAGTGAAACATGATAGATGATGACTCCTGCTAGCCAAAGTCCCATCGCACCTGTGCTCCACTTTTTATTTACTTCAATGTTTCGACGATTTAATAAGTAATAGTCTGCAAATAAAATCCCATAAAGAGGTGCAAAGACAGAGCCAATAAAGTATAAAAAGGATTCATAAGCTGCGACACTTGCTAGAATCGCAATGGTGACTGCAAGAACTGTAAAAAGTATAGATACATAGCGTTCGTTAATGGAGGGCACGATGTTTTTAAAATTCACACCTACTGAGTAGGAATCTAAATACGTTGTGACAACAGTTGATAGCAATACAAGTCCTAGTGCGACAATACCTAGCCCACTGGCCATCATAATGTCGCTAATGTCAGATGAACCAACATATAGACTTCCACCAAGCCCAATAATAAACATAAATGTACTCCCGATTGCATAGCCGACAATACTCATGAGCGTACCCGAACGTTTATTTTTTACATGGCGTGTATAATCACCTATAAGCGGTAGCCAAGACAGTGACATAACAGCACTTAACTCAACGGCAGAACTAAAAGAAATTGCTTCTAAGGCATCAACCGAGCCGATTCCCTGTCCATTTCCACCAAAAATCACATAAGCTAACAATAAAGTAAATAAAAATAAAATCGATACGGCAACAATATTGAGCTTAGAGACATTTTTTAGACCGACAAAAATCCAAATTAATAAAATTCCCCCGATTGTCAGCGCCCAAATTGGTAAAAAATCAAAACCAAATAAAATTTTTGACATGCCATTTAAGGCAAGGGAGCCAGTTGCAATCATCACAGATGCCCAACCCACAAGCTGTAGCATATTTAAAATGGTTAAGACATAAGAGCCATAAGCGCCAAAGGAAATTCTTGTTGCCTCAAGTGCTGTTAAACGACTATTTGCACTAATCCATGCAGCAAGTAATAAAATAATGGCACCAATGACATGCCCAATTAAAATGGCCTGCAAGCCTCTCGTCATGCCAAGAGGCGCGATCAGCGAACCAGTTACGATTTCTGCTAAGGAAATGGAAGCACCAAACCACAGGAAAAACTGGCTAACTGACGAAGTATGATATGTAGATTGCAAAATGTACCTCCTGAGTAAATTGAATATTTTACTATTTTAATAATATTTCTGGTTGTTTTGAAATAGTCAGAGTGTGATGATTTTATAGGGTCAGTTTGGAGAAGAAAGGGGAAATATGAGAGAAATCAAATATAAAGAGGTTGGGCGATGAAAGAAGTCTATAAAAGCATTAGTTCTAAACAAGGGGTGGCGAAGATAGTAACTTACATGACTACTTAAGTGATTTAATTATTTTTATATAGATGATATCGGATTTAGAATGGCTAGATCTATCGTTTGATAATTATAAATACTTTAAAGTTAAGGATGTACGTTTAGGGTTCATTCATTAAATGAAAGGCCATACTATAAAATAGAAAACTCATAAAACGTACTCGCTTTGACTCAGTCGAGAATTTTCAGCAAGTAATGGAAATGGGTGTAGTAGGAGCTACAGTAGTTTAAATAACAAGGTTTAGGAGTTGTTTATGCAACTCCGTTTATATTTATAGAAATTTTAAAGATGCTGGGACATAACTTTAAATTTTAAGAAAGAGGCGCAAAAGGCATTATTAAATTTTTGCTATCTAAAATGAAACGCCGTAGCGGACATTAACACCTTTTCTCTTTTGTCCCAGCCTCAATATCAATTAACAAAATAGGTGTAACAAGATTTTTGGCGTCCCTAAAGCGAAGCCTAAAACATTTGTGGTAAAAATTCATTCATAAAACGTTGATTTTTACGCAACCAAATCTTCAATATCATGCGATGCGTTAATAGTCGTTGCCTTTTATGTGGTCTGGCCTTTGCTTCCATTAAACTTTCAAGGAGAATACGAGTTTCTGTGGTAAATAATTCAGGATTAACAAGAACATCGAGCTTATAATCAATTAAGTGAGCGGCTTGTACTTCTGCTAAGAGCTGTGCAAAGCGTGAACTCATTTCCGAATAAGCTTCTTCTAATTCTAGTTCAAATAACAGGTATAAAGTATGTTCAATTTCGGCTTCTAATGCTTGCAGATGTTCGATCGTTGGTTGTGTCAAAAAATCACCTCATAATTAATATCTGTATAGTTGGAATGCTCTTACGCAACCAAAAAACCAAGTGTTGCGAAGAACAATCCAAATAAGGCGGTACTACAAATGTAGCCAATTGCTTGCCAACTTTTTTTCTTTTCTATGAGCTGTAGGGCTTCAAAGCCAAATGTTGAAAAAGTTGTGTAAGCGCCTAAAAAACCGATACCACATAGTTGCCAAAGCCAATTACTTAGATTTAGAGCAAATAAAAGACCGAGGGCAAAAGCACCTGTTATATTAATGAAAAAAGTTGCCCAGGGATATGCACTGACAATCCATTTTCCTATATAAAATCGCGTGAGGGCACCGAAAAATCCACCAATTCCTACAAGAATCATTTCATTCTCCTCCTTGCTAGCCAGGTCCCAATCATGACACAAAATAAGCCACCCATAACACTCATTAAACTATAACTGAAGGCTTTCATCCATTCGTTATTTTCTAAGAGTAAAAGCGTTTCGACAGAAAATGTTGAGAAGGTTGTAAATGCCCCTAAAAAGCCAGTACCGATGCCCAATACAAGTGGCGTGCGATTTGCAAAAGTAGTAAAAAGCCAGGCTAAACAAAAACACCCAACTAGATTTATACTAAGTGTTGCTATTGGAAAGCTCCCTGTATTCGTTAAGAAAAGACTAATACTATAACGAGAAACAGCTCCGAAAAACCCACCAATGCCAACTGCTAAAGTTGTTTTCAAAGTCAAAGTCTCCTTACAAGCTATATAAAAGAGTGTATCATGCTACGTAATTTATGAACAATGTTCTAAATGTTATTTTTTCTTGTATGAAATAATGTATTTGCTACTCTAATCATTAATTATATTTCGATAACAATATAATTATAGTAATAATTGAGAAGGCGCCTGTAGCTGCCTCTGGAGTGCTGTGATGCCAAGCTAAAGCAAAAGCAGGGCGTAAAAGTTGAACTAAGTGTAATGAGGGAATGGTAAATGCACTAGTTACATTAACTTCATCTGGGCTGACGTTAATTCCGCAATTACCATATTCGACAGACCATCCGGGTTCAGCTATACCGGGTGTATGGTTAGCATTTGGAGAGACAAACTAATAATAGATTTAGCAATTTATCACTTTAAAGCGTTAATTATTTCCTGGAAAACACAAAAAATAACAATTAGATTGTTGACAATTATTTCAATTATATGATAATCTTCAAGAACACTATAACAAAACGAACGAAGGAGGACATGACAATGATGATTTTACCAGTACAATACCAAAGCACAACTGCATACATTGTCCATGTCTAACATTGTTAAATTAATATTGCAATGAAAGGTATGGGTCACACCTTACCTTTTACTAGAGACACATGCTCTTTTTAGGGGATGTGTCTTTTTTATTGCAAAAAAAGGTTGTAGTGACAATAACAAAAGGAGTGTATGTAGTATGAGAAACTCAAGCCGGAAAATGATTTTCAAAAAGGAATTGCTAGATAGCGGGTAGCAGGGTTCAACAGCAACGGAAGAAAGAAGGTTTTAACGTATGTTCGATGTTTTAAGTAAATTAAGTTGGTTTTTTAAGCAATACTGGAAACAATACACTGTAGCCATTGTGCTATTGATAGTTGCCAGTGGGTTGGAAGTTATTCCTCCATATTTATTGGGATCAATTATTGATATTTTAACAGCTGGTGAAATGACGACAGCTATTTTAACGAAGTATATATTGATTTTCAGCGGTATCATTGTCGGGGGCTATGTGTTGAATTTTGTGTGGCAATTCCGACTATTTGAAGGTGCCATTAACTTAGAGAAAATTTTGCGCCGTAATCTGATGCAGCATTTTTTGCGGATGACGCCAACCTTTTATGAAAAAAATCGCACGGGTGATTTAATGGCACGTGCAACGAATGATTTAAATGCAGTGTCGCTAACGGCGGGATTTGGTATTATGACACTGATCGACTCAACGATTTATATGGGCTGTATAATTTTTGCGATGGGTTATATGATTTCTTGGAAATTAACGTTTTTTGCCATGCTTCCTGTACCAATTATGGCGATTCTTATTCAGTATTTAGGGAAGATTGTACATGAACGTTATATGAAGGCTCAGGATGCTTTTGGAGAGTTAAACGATAATGTATTGGAATCGGTGGCAGGCGTGCGAGTGGTACGTGCATATGTACAAGAAAAAAAGGACGAAGCAGATTTTGGTGCCATGAGTGAAACCGTTTATGAAAAAAATATGCATACGGCGAAAATAAACGCTTTATTTGGCCCAATTACAAAGGTTGGAACAGGGATTAGTTATGTTGTAGCACTTGGCTACGGTGCGCACTTAGTGGCGACTGAGGCTATGACAGTTGGGCAGCTAGTGACGTTTAATGTTTATCTTGGGCTAGCAGTTTGGCCAATTTTTGCTATTGGCGAACTTATTAACGTAATGCAACAAGGAAATGCTTCACTTGACCGAGTGCAGGAAACATTAAGCTATGAAGCGGATGTCCAAAATACAATGCATCCACAAGCTGTTAGGACACCCCATTCAATTGGTTTTGCTGATTTATCATTCCAATATCCAATGAGTCAGGTGAAAAATCTTCAGCAAATTTCGCTATCATTGAAAAAGGGCGAAACACTTGGCATTGTTGGTAAAACAGGGGCGGGGAAGACGACCTTCTTACGTCAATTGCTGAGAGAGTATCCAATTGGTGCTGGACAATTGTCCATTGATGGTATAGATATTACTGCACAAACAAAGGAACAATTACTCGATTGGATCGGCTATGTACCGCAGGATCATGTTTTATTCTCACGAACGATACGTGAAAATATATTGTTTGGTAAAGAAGACGCAACAGAGACAGAATTACAAAAAGCAATACATGCGGCTTATTTTGAAAAGGATTTAGCCAACTTATCGATGGGTCTTGAGACGCTTGTTGGTGAAAAGGGTGTGTCACTTTCTGGTGGTCAAAAGCAACGGGTGTCAATTGCTCGTGCACTTATCAAAGACCCTGAAATTTTAATGTTGGATGATTCGCTTTCTGCTGTAGACGCTAAAACAGAGGCGAAAATTATTGAAAACATTCAACGTGAACGACAAAATAAAACAACAATTATTACAACACATCGTTTGTCAGGAATTCAGCACGCAGATCTTATTATTGTGCTCGATGATGGGCAAGTTGTAGAGCAAGGTACACACGATCAACTCCTTTCACAACAAGGCTGGTATAAAGAACAATTTGACCGTCAGCAGCTTGAAGGAGGTGCCTCATGAGTACGAGTAAACGTTTAACAAACTATGCCATGTATTTTAAAAAGCCAATACTTCTTGGGCTATTTTTCTTAACGATTGCCGTTTTTACCGAGCTTGTTGGGCCATTTATTGCAAAACATATCATTGATAATTATATGACAATCGGCCAACTTGACATTAAACCCATTACTTGGTTGTTAATACTTTATTTCACATTGGCAGTAGCAACAGCTATTTTACGCTATTTTATGTATATCTATTTGCAGATAGGTGCCAACCGTGTCGTGCAAAAATTACGTAAAGACGTATTTGAACATATTCAAACATTACCGATTCAATATTTTGATAATTTGCCGGCAGGGAAAATTGTTGCTCGTGTGACGAATGATACGGAGGCTGTGCGTAATTTATATGTACAGGTGCTCTCAAATTTTGTGACAAGCTTCATATCAATTATTGGCGTGTATATCGCATTGATTATTTTAAATTGGAGAATGGCCTTAATCGCATTAATTATGGTGCCAATTATTTATGTATGGATGATTTTATATCGAAAATTTGCTTCGAAGTATAATGATGTTATTCGAACGAAAATTGCCGACATTAATGCGATGATCAATGAATCGATTCAAGGGATGACAATTATTCAGGCATTCCGTCGTGAACAGCAAATGACAAAGGAATTTGATGACATGAATAATGAGCACTACGCCTATGGGCGAAAACTCTTATTCCTCGATTCGGCGACGTCCTTTAATCTTGTTAATAGTTTACGACTTATCATGTTCACTATTTTCATCTTCTACTTTGGGACACAATCGATTACGACAATGGAAGTCATTTCTGCAGGTACATTGTATGCCTTTGTAGATTATTTAACAAAATTATTTAATCCGATTACAAATATCGTCAATCAATTTTCACAGCTTGAACGCTCGCTGGTTGCAGGGAAGCGCGTGTTTGAGGTGTTGGATACAAACGGAGAGAAAGTTTCAGAAGAAAATTTACCGAGATATAAAGGGAATGTTGTTTTTGAAGATGTTTCCTTTGCCTATAAAAATGATGAGTATGTTTTGAAAAATTTATCGTTTGAGGCACATCAAGGTGAAACAATTGCCCTAGTTGGTCATACGGGATCTGGTAAAAGTTCAATCATGAACTTATTATTCCGATTCTACGATCCATCTAAAGGTAAGATAACGATTGATGGTGTTGATATAACATCAGTACCTCGTCAATCGATGCGTGAGCATATGGGTATCGTGCTACAGGATCCTTATTTATTCACTGGCACAATTGCCTCCAACGTGAGCTTAAATAATCCAAAAATCTCCCATGAAAAAATTGAAGCTTCCTTAAATGCTGTTGGTGGGGAACGTGTATTAGCGAACTTGCCAAAAGGCTATGAAGAACCAGTGATTGAAAAGGGCAGTACCTTATCTTCGGGGCAACGTCAGTTAATTTCCTTTGCACGTGCATTAGCCTTTGATCCAGCCATATTAATATTAGATGAAGCTACTTCTAATATTGATACGGAAACAGAAGAGATTATTCAGCATGCCATGGATGTATTGAAAAAAGGGCGTACAACGTTCATTATTGCACATCGCCTATCAACGATTAAAAATGCAGACCGCATTCTTGTGTTAAAGCGAGGAGAAATTGTGGAGCGAGGTACGCATGATGAGCTGTTGGCCCATGGTGGTATTTATGAAAAAATGTATCAAATGCAAGCAAACTCATTGAATTCCTAGAAAAAGGCCCCATTTGGGGTTTCCAGGCTGTAGACAAACTCGGCAAAAAAATCGAGTTTGTCTACAGCCTTTTTTCTTTTACAATAAAATTAGATAAAACTGTTGATTTCCACTACGGGCGGACGCTTGCCGCGGGTGGGGTCAAGCTGCTTCCCTCGCTTCGCTCAGTCCAGGATCTCGACTTTCCCGCTCTCCCCGCAGGAGTTACCGCCCTTCGTTCCAATCAACTTCTACATATAGAACTCAATCTAAAGAAAACTCATTCATCTTCATATATGGGAAACGTATGTGGAAGAAGCCGAACATTTACGGCATTCTTATGACATCAAACAAATCTATGCGAAGCGCAAAGAAACAATTGAACGTGTCTTTACGGATGCGAAGGAAAAGGATGGTAATGCGATGGACAACCTTAAGAGGTCTCAAAATTTGTCCATGCAGGCGCTGCTTTTTTGCTGCCATGTATTTGAAGAAACTCGCTACGTGGACATGTCGAGAAACACAAACAATGTAAGCAGTGTTCGTAAGAGACACTGACTTTACAAACTAACACGCCATTTGAATGAAAATCACAGAAAAAATGAAAAGGTTTCGGGAATGACCAGCATTCCCGAAACCTTTTGTCCTCAGTCTGAAGGCTCCGAGGGCTTTTTTATTAGGAAGAAGTGCATTTTACATGTTTAAAGATGTTTACCACAAATAACACTGCAGAAAATGCAACGGCAATACCACCGCCAGATACGCAAAATTCAAATAACCAGTGAGGTACATCTAAATAAACCATCATCATGCCAACTAATAAGAATGGCAAACCGATATTGTAAAACCAAAACTGAGCTTTAGCGAGTGCTGTCTCAGCTGCTTCTTTATAAAATGAATAGATTAATCCGATGAATCCCGTTGACAGCCAACCTAAGACACCGATATGGGCATGCGTCGCCTTCCATTGAAGTTGAACTGTATAATGCATAAACAGTCCAAAAGCCAAAGCAATCGCGAAATACATGACCGAAATTTTTATCCATCTTGCACCCAATGAAACCAACTCCTTTACCGAATAATTTTAGCTGCTAATACAGTCTATTCTTGTCGAATGAAAAAATGACCTCCGATTCGAAGGGACAAAGCAGAAAGTTATTTGGAAAAACATTGTAAAATGCTAATTTTTTCCGTAGAATAAAAGCGTAAAAAGTAGAAAGGTTCGATTACCTATATAGACGGTAGTAAAGAGGCGGTGAAAATAGGACAATATGGTTTGAAATCTTAATTTAGGAGGTTCTATGAAAAAGAAAAAGATAATTTTTATGATTCTTTTTATGCTCTGTTATTTCCAGATGCCAATTCTTGAAGAAGCATGGGCAAGTGAGCAAACGATGACCACGAAAATTGATAACGTAATCTCGAAAAACTGGAAAACGAATGAATACAGTATTACAGTACGAGAAATGGGTAGTGGGAATGTACTATACAATAAAAACGGTGAAAAAATGATTCGTCCTGCATCTACTCATAAATTAGTAGTGAGCGCGGCGGCATTAGATTTACTTGGTCCAGACTATCGCTTTGTAACAAAGACCTTTATAGATGGTCCCATAGAAGGTGACGTATTACATGGGAATATTTATTTGCAGGGCGGAGGGGACCCTACATTATTGTCTGTCCACCTCGAGTCCTTTGCCAACGGGCTAAAAAAAATGGGTATCACGAAGATAACAGGATCGTTAATTGCGGATGATACTTGGTTTGATGATGATCGTTTATCTAAAGGAATCGAGCCACAAGATGAACCTTTGTCCTATGCATCACGTATTTCAGCACTAACAATTTCGCCAAATAATCAATATGATATTGCAACTGTGCTAGTAAAAGTCACTGGTTCAAAGGTTGGTGTGGCGGCAAGTGTTCAGCTTGCTCCGTATACAAGTACGATTCCAATTGTTAACAAAGCAAAAATTGTTAAGAAGGGCTCTAAAAATACCGTGAATATCACACGAGAATATGGAACTGATCGTATAGTGGTAACGGGGAATTTACCAGCGGGGACAGAGAAAGGTACATATGTAACGGTTTATGATCCAACTTTATATACACTCGATATATTTCGGGAAAAGTTAATGGCAAAGGGCATACAAAAGATGCCACTAGAAGTTGGACAAGTGCCAGATAATGCACAACGTGTTGGTGTTTCCTATTCAACGCCATTAAAAGACATTAACTTTCGGTTTTTAAAACTTAGTATTAACGGTATGGGTGAAATGTTTACGAAGCAAATCGGAAGAGAAATACTGAGTGAAGGAAGCTGGGAAGCTGGGATACAGGCGATTAGAGCATATGGTTTTGACAGCGGCCTCAATATGGATCAATGGTATTTCGAAGATGGCTCCGGTTTAAATAGTCAAAACCGTGTAAGTAGTATGCAAGAAAGCTTATTATTATATAAAGTGCGTAGTAAATCCTGGTACTTTTCATATTTAGATGGATTACCTCACGCAGGTAGAAAAGGTCAGCTTGTTGGCGCTACATTAGAAAACCGTTTAAAGGGCTATAGTGTATCAGCCAAAACGGGCTATATATCAGGTTCCTATGCTTTAAGCGGCTATGTTCAAGGGAAGAGTGGCAAATGGTATATATTTAGTATTTTGACACAAGCCAATAAAACATCAGCTATTGCAACCATCGACGAAATTGTGAAACAAATAGCAAACGAAATGTAGAGGTATTCAAGGCGATGAACAATTTGGTTTAATTGTGAACAGTTTAGTGTCAAACTAATCGCGAGTTCACTTAAAGGAGTGTTCATCTATGGGTAAATTACAAGATAAAGTTGTTATTATCACTGGTGGTGCAGGGGGTATAGGTGGTGGTATGGCCAAAGCGATGGTAAAAGAGGGTGCAATCGTTACGATTGTAGATTTGAATGATGAAACAGGGAAAGCAATGGAAAAAGAATTACAACAGTTTTCTCCTAAATCAATGTTTTTACAAGCAAATTTAATGGATCGTGAGTATTTACCAAAAATTATTGATACAGTTGTAGCAAAATACGGTAAACTAGATGTATTGGTTAATAATGCACAGGCATCGAAACAAGTAACAATCGAAGAAACAACTCAGGCTGATTTAGATTTATCATTTAATACAGGTTATTATCCAACATTTTATTTAATGCAAGCTGCATTGCCTCATTTGAAAGAATCGAAAGGGAATATTATTAATTTTGCTTCTGGTGCTGGCCTTGCTGATCATGAAACACAAGGCGCTTACGCTGCTGCCAAAGAAGCAATCCGCGATCTTTCACGTGTAGCGGCAAATGAATGGGGACGCTTCGGTATTAATGTTAACTTAATCAGTCCTATTGCAAACTCACCAGGAGTACAAGCATGGGCAAAAGCACAACCGGAATACTATGAAGCTGTAAAAAATAAAATACCAATGGGACGCTTTGGCGATGTTGAACAAGATATCGGACGTGTAGCCGTATTTTTAGCATCAGAAGATGCTCAATATATCACTGGCCAAACACTTATGGTCGATGGTGGTTCTATTATGCTTCATTAATATTCTCGGATGTTCGAGGAGGATTTTTTTTGGAACAGACAAGTATTTTTAAACTCATTCATATGATTGAACAGATGAATAATGCAAATATTATACGATTTACGAAAGCTTTTCCGTATCCGTTAGGTATTTCGCCGATTTTAGTATTAAACGAACTACATTCACATGGACCGCAAAAGCAAGCAGAATTGGCGGAAACAATCGGTTATACGAAAGGCGCTATGACGAGTATTGCTGAGAAATTAGTAAAACTTGGTTTAGCTGAAAGACTGTATGATCAAGCCGATCGTCGTACGATACGTTTAATGATTACCAATGAAGGGGAAAAAGCTTTAGTAATAGCTCAATTGATTGGCAAGGAAGTCTTTATGCAGCTTTTTGAAGTATTGAATGAGGAAGAGATTACACAATATTTGCTGATTCAAGAAAAGTTAGTGCAAGGAATTCAAGACAAACAACGATAGATATGTATAAGGAAGCCGTTTCAAATTATCTGAGACGGCTTTTTACTGTGTAAAGTGAATGCTTTAAACCTATGGAAAGTTGAGTGTCTTTGTTCGTAAGTCTGCAGAAGGGACCGAGTAAATCGTAAAACAAATAGTCACGCTCTTAAAAACAAAAGTTATTGCATCTCTGAAAACTAACATGTAAAAACGTTGGAACTGATAAACAGTATTGGGAATTTCAAATATTATTGAATATATTGTCGTATATTTAGTAAATACTAGTGTACGTCTTTTTTTCGTCCAATATGCATATAAATAGACTAAATGAACTTTTTTCCAACCTAATACGTCAAAAAGAAGAGGGAATTTGTTAAAAAGCAAGAGAGGACTTAAGTATGGAAAAAAAAATGCAACGTTCAAAGAAAAAGAAAAGCAAGAAAAAAATCATGTTATGGATTCTAGGTAGTTTACTGGTAATTTTTTTAGTTTTTTTAGGTACTGCTTATTATACTGTCCAGAAAACAATGAATAAAATTAATACGCCACTTCTTGAAACAAATAATGTAGAAAAAGAACAAAAAACAATTACGAAAAAAGAACCGTTTTCTGTGCTGATGCTTGGCGTGGATGAACGAAAAAATGATAGTGGCCGTTCAGACACGATGATTGTTATCACAGTAAACCCAGAAAAGCAAACAATGAAAATGCTCAGTATTCCACGTGATACACGTACTGAGATTATTGGTCATGATACAGTCGATAAGATAAATCATGCCTATGCATTTGGTGGAGTACCAATGGCCATGGATACAGTTGAGAATTTTTTAGATATACCACTCGATTATTATGTATTCATCAATATGGAGGGCTTCCTACAAATTATCGACACATTGGGGGGAGTAACCATCCAAAATGATATGGATTTGACCTATGACACCTATCATTATCCAAAAGGTGAAGTAAGTTTGAATGGTGATGAGGCACTTATTTTTTCACGTATACGTTACGAGGACCCACGTGGTGATTTTGGACGTCAGATTCGTCAACGACAAATTATCGAAGCCGTTATGAGAAAAGCGTCGACGCCCTCAGTGCTTTTAAAGGCAACAGATATGCTTGATGTTGTAGGAGAGAATGTCCGCATGAATTTTAGCGTAAAGGACCTTATTCAGCTGCAAGGTATTTATAAAAAAATGAATAGTGATATTGTTCAATTATCATTCGAAGAGGGAGCAGGTACGAAAATTGATCATATATGGTATTATATTCCAGATGAATCAGAATTGCATAAAATCCAAACGGAATTAAAAACACATTTACAATAATGTTTACTAAATATTGTAAAAATAGATACTCAGGGAACTCTAGATGTAAAAATTTTTGTCAAAGAAGGGAGGGAGATTCATGAATGGGAGGACCCAGGTGCTTAGGTATACAGCTCTAAATAATTGCATGCAAAGCTATATACCTAAACGCAAGGTACGAAAAAGTCCAATCACATCAGCTATGCGAAACTTACATCTACTTTGTCTAAAAATTTTCATGTAAAATTAAAAAATCATTCAGGTAGGATGCATGCCTAGTTGAATGATTTTTTTGTTACGTTTGAAATATCAGAAAATTTAGTGTATACTATATTTATCAGGTGGTTGAGGGAGTGATAGTAATGATGATAGGTACCATTTTATTGGCAGTCGCATTGCCTATCGGTATTGTATTAGCAGTAGATTTGTTTAATGAACAGCATCACTCTGCTACGCAAAGTAACCATTTATAATGGCAAGAATAATATAATGGATTTCTAAGAAGACAAAGCATGTAAAGGTTTTGTCTATTTTTCATGAAAGAGAAACATTTTGGGCTGAAAAGCGTCACTATTCTTTAGAAAATGCTATACTATAAGAAAACAGTATCGGGGAATGAGTATGCAAGAAGAAAAAACGAGTTTTAAAAAAGAAATGCTATCCTACATTAAAATTATTGTTATTACAGTTCTTGTCGTATTGGGTTGTAAACAGTTTTTATTTGCACCCATTAAAGTTCAAGGTGCTTCAATGTACCCGACGTACGAAAATAAGGATATTATCATTGTCAGTAAAACAAGTACAATTGATCGTTTTGACCAAATTGTTTTCCAATCACCAACAGAGGATGAATTATACATTAAACGTGTAATTGGATTGCCTGGGGATTCAGTTGAAATGAAAGACGATGTTTTGTATGTAAATGGTAAAGCTTATAAAGAAGATTATGTGAATCGTCAAACCGATGATCCGAATCAATTACGTATTACGGAAAATTTTACATTAGAGGAACTTGTCAGTGAAAAAAAAGTACCAGAAGGTATGTACTTTGTGCTCGGTGACAATCGCTTAAAAAGTTATGATAGCCGTCATTATGGTTTAATTGCTAAAGATGCAGTATATGGCGAATCAAAAATAACAGTTTACCCGTTCAAACATTTTCATATTGGTCGTAAATAATTTGGGGAGTGACTGTTCTAAAAGGTAACCAAATTACTTTTGAATAGCCATTCTATCAATATATGCTACTTAAAATTAGCTGCAAATTTACAAAGAAAGAGGTCTACTCAGATTTTATCTTGAGTAGCCTCTTTTTTTTCAGCTAAAGCTGTACAAACTTTATAAGAAGGATAATGAACACAGACTTCGGAATTTTCAACAGTTTCTTTTATCGGGGTTTGCTGTTTGTCCACAATGGGAATGTCAATAGATGGTTCATCCGCCGTAAATTCCTCTATTACTGGTTCCACGCCGTAAAACAGTCCTAAAAAATAGCATACTAAACCTACTATACGCAAACAATCACCTCTCTATTAAAACTTTTTATATTATTATTTATGGTCAAATAATGAGAATTATAAGTGATATGCGAAAAAAAGAATGGTGTAAGGAAAAATCAGGGACAAAGAAGCGAAAAAATCAAAGTGGGAATTTTGTTATAAAAAATGTTGTAAGAAAAAATACAATATGCTAATATAGCTAAAGTAAAATAATTTGATATGTATAACCTCAATAATATGGATTGAGGGTCTCTACCAGGAACCATAAAATCCTGACTACAAAAATTATGCTTTCATTTTTGTAGTCAGGATTTTTTTATAAATTGACCCGTACAAGATGGAAGCAATAGAAGGGTTGATTTCATGAATTGGAGAGTTTTTATTCTGGCTGCTACTACTTTTGCAGTCGGATTAGTGGAGTTAATTGTAGGTGGGATACTACCTTATATTGCTGATGATTTAAACGTATCACTAGCAACAGCAGGGCAACTCATTACTATTTTCGCGTTAGTGTATGCCATTTCTGCGCCTGTGCTGTTGTCTTTAACTGCAAAAGTGGAAAGGAAACGCCTGTATCTGATTGCATTATTCATATTTACTTTAGGCAATATTATGACTTTTTTCAGTGCAACATTCTTAATAGTCATGATTGCTAGAATAATAACAGCGATGAGTACAGCATTGGTGATTGTTCTATCACTCACAATTACAACTAAAATTGTAGAGCCAAGACATCGCGCCAAAGCATTAGGGCTTATTTTTATTGGTGTAAGTTCTTCACTTGTCATAGGTGTTCCTATGGGGATATTTGTAACAGAAGCTTTTGGTTGGCGTGCTGTTTTCTTAGGGATAGGATTGCTTTCAACGGTTTCAATGGTACTGATTTATTTATTACTAGAAAAAATGCCAGTTGTAGAGGTTACGCCATTAAAAGTTCAAATAAAATCATTAGCAAACTTAAAAATATCTAGTGCCCATTTAACTACACTATTTATGCTGGCGGGTCATTACATGCTCTATGCCTACTTTACGCCATTTTTAGTGGAAGCATTTGATTTGAATTCATCATGGATTAGTATTTGTTACCTTATATTTGGAATAGCATCTGTAAGTGGGAATGCCCTTGGTGGTTGGTTAAGTGACAAAATAGGTTCAGGTAAAGCTATTTTAATTGTTATATCGACATTCTCAATCGTACTTTTTTCAATTCCTTATACAATCGTAGCTTTCCCGCTCTTTCTAATTGTCACAGTACTATGGGGAGCACTTAGTTGGGCCTTAACGCCACCTTTACAAAACTATCTCATACAAACTGACCCTAAAACATCTGATATTCAACAAAGCTTAAATACTGCGGCTTTACAAATCGGTATATCTATAGGATCAGCAGTTGGTGGAGCGCTGTTTGCGATGACTGGTTCTGTCATGGATTTAGCACGTTTTGGAGCCGTTTTAGTTTTATGTGCATTCGGTAGTGCTGCTTTTTCTTTGAAAAGAGCGCCACTGTCACAAGAACAGCCATCTTCAAATTAATGATAAAGCCATTAATTCGAATAGATTTAGCTTATCTTTATCGCGACCTTTGATAGTTATTGATATGAATTATTGATGTTCTTTAATAGAAAAGAAGGATTATTTTGAATGAGGATCGAATGTAAGTGTAGAGGAGGCTGGTAAATAAATGCAGGTAGATTTAACAGAATTTGAAGGATTAAATGTGAAAATTGTTGCGACGATTGACCAAACGCTTTATCGAAACGTTGGTGCTATTATCTTATACGAGGAGGATTCACACATTTTATCTGTACGAAAACTGAAAAGAAAAATCGCTGATCAATATATACCAACTGACGAACTCCAAAACTTTACATTTAACTCACAAGCAGATGCCGTCAAATTTACGCACAAGCTTACTAGAATGAGCGCGCTCGATTATTTATTAGTAACAAACAGAGATAAATAATGAAAAACAATATAATCAGTAAATGTATTAGGGCTACCTTTAGGTAGTCTTTTTTTATTGCGGAATATAAAAAAGTCGTCTCGAAATCTTAAGACGACTGTAAATTCCTTGACCGTGTGCTAACACAAATACTTACAATTAAGAAGTAGTAGAAGAAACAAGTAACCAATCTTTATCTTTACTAAGTTGTAGTAATTTTGCACCCAAAACGGCATTCTTCATATGAAATTGGCCGAACATTGTCGTTAGATTTCCCTTAATAGATCGTTCCATCGCTTGGGTAGATGAAATTAAAGCAGAAGCGATATTCATAGATAGAACTGCACTGATTTCTGTATCGGTAATTTTTTTAACGCCCCGAATGTCACCAAGTTGCATCGATAGATTTTCACGAGGCATAGGAGGGATAGCACTGTTATTTTCTTTTAATAGCTCTTCTAGTTGTTTGTTTTCGTCTTTCAAGACTTCAATAAATTCCACAATGATCGCTCTCAAATCTTTATCCAAAGCATGCTTGAAAAATGAGTGATTTGCAGCTATATAGCCATTATTTAAACCGAGATGGGTCCAAATCGAAAATAATTCATTAAAACGTAATGATTGACTTTCAATATTTTTATTGAAATTTGACATAGTTACACTTCCTAATTTGTATTATAGTTTTTTAATATGAGAATAGGATGTGCTATAAAAATATATTTTATTCATTTTTTGGAAAAAAAGATTATTTTTATGATGAAGTATGTGTGAAATAGCTAGACTTTCCTTTATAACTGGCAATCAATCTGTGGTATTGCCGCATATTACCAGTTGGTATGTAGTTGCTAGCAAAAAAGCTGTAGCAATCGTAGGTGCCACAGCAGAACTCATTAATACGATCCATATGGATAACTGTATGGATATTGATAATGATAAGGATTCATCGGTTGTTGATAGGCATTTACATAAGAATTGGGTGGGTTAGTAGAAGTCTGATTTTGATTATTGCGGTTACAATTATTAGCAGGACCAATATAGGTTGAAGGTACAACTGGGGCTATTGTTTTCTTCCACTGATTTTCATCTAAACAATACGTATGCGCCATAACATTAGCTGGCGTAAATTTCAAAATATCTGAACCTAAAATTACTTCAGGTGTTGGCGCATCAAAGATGGCAAGTAAATGTGTGTTATCGGCTGTAGCAATTTCATAATGCCACCAACCTTGTGGCACATTAGCAACTTGACCTGGTGTAATTGGATAGTTTTGAATTTGTTTAGTGATTGGGTTAAGTATAGAGACTGTTGCGGCCCCAGAAACACAATAGACAAGTTCCCCAGCATTTTGATGATAATGGGGCTCGACTACATTGTTTGTACTAAGAAAAATATCTAGCAATGACACGTTTTCAAGTGTATTTAACTGAGCAACACCTAAAATGTTGATAAAGTTTTGATTATCCTTTTTAAAAAGAGGACTTTTATTGACATCAAATGTGAACTGCGTCGATGGTGAAGTGTAATCAATATTTGAACTAATATTTACATCCTTTCTGAATGAATTTAGATGTTCTTCACTAGTACAGGATATGTATAGCCCTGTTTTAGCAATAAACGAATGCCTATTTCACAAAGGACTGTCTAAATAGATGCAAACAATAACGCCTTTTTCCTATACTGAAGTATCTGCCACGCTATCTATGGGCAAGTCTGCTCCCTCGGGCTTTTCTCTGTGAGCGAAGCGGGAGCAAAAGAGAATGCAATCTGTTTAAGCTTGTTCGAAACGGCTAAAGCAAACTGCATCGATTTTTATCAATACCTTGTGAAACTCATGACAGAGCTGCCAAATTTACCGATTCATCAGCAGCTAAAGATTTTAAATGATTACATGCCTTGGTCGGAAAATATCCAGGACATGTACAAAATAGCCGCTATCCAAAAAATTTAGATAGCTGGCCATTCGTCATGCGTAGCAAGAAGGTGTGCTTGTTTTTTATAGTTCAAGGCTTTATGGCATCTTCACGAGCTAAAGAAAAGGTTTTCAATCTAATCTCATTAACACCAAGGCAAGTTGACAATTTAGAAAGTAACTTATTTATTTATTCATTTATTTGCAACCAATTTGCTTCCTTATTCGACTTTAATGCGTAACGGAAAGGAGAGCCATTATGGATATAGCTCAATTAGTTCAAAAAGCAAAGAAGGGAGACGATGAAGCTTTCGAACAACTGATTAGTTCTATTCGAGATAAGTTGTACCGGACAGCTTATTCATACGTTAGAAATGAACAAGATGCGTTAGATATTTATCAAGAAACTATTTACACAGCTTATATTTCAATTAAGGAATTAAAAAAGGCTGAAAGTTTTTCTAGTTGGATTACTAAAATTACCGTTTTTAAATCAATTGACTTTATTCGGAAAGAGTCTCGCCATTTTACGACCGATGATGAGGAAATGTTTGCACAATTAATTGCGCCGGAAAAAGACGATGTACTAACACATTCAATGGATTTGTCAGAAGCCTTTAATTTTTTAAATCCATTTGTGAAGACGATTATTTTATTGAGGTATTACCATGATTTGTCTATTAAAGAAATCGCTACGATTACGAATTGTCCTGAAGGAACTGTAAAATCCCATTTAAATAGAGCGAAGAAAGAGCTTAGGCCCATTTTAAAGGAGGACTATATGTTATGAATAAAGACAAGTTCAGTGAGTCGATTAACAATATAAATGTACCTATCGAAAAGCTAATGGAAAGGGAGAAAACTGCAATGTTTCTCGCTAAGAAAAAAAGAAAAGTAGGAAAGATAAAACGTTCATTCTTAGTTGCATGTGGGTTAGGTATCTCTCTTCTTGGTTCTGGCTTCGTTTCAACAGGAATGGCAGATGCATTGACCAATATTCCATTGATTGGTTCAATTTATAAAGATTTTAGAGATATAGCCTCTGATAAAATTGATCGTGATCATTTAACATCATTAATTGATAAACAAGATAGTCAAAATGGCTTAACCATGACAGTGAAAGAAGCCGCCTACGATGGCGCCCGCTTAATGGTATCAGTGGTATACACAAGTGAACAGGAATTTGGTATTAGTGAAACAGATGGATTTGGGTATATCACAATTAACGGAGAACCGGTGGAGCAAGTTGGCGGTCAAACAGGACAAGATGACATAAACTCGAAAACAATTATTGAGCATCATCAAGTCACGTTTGCTAATTACGATGAATACAGTGATGAAATTGAAATTACAGTTCATGGAGAAAATTTATTTGGCTACGAGGCTGATTTAGAGGTAACATTCCCACTTAAAAAAGTAGCTGGTGAAATTACAGAGTTTACTCCGGGAGTGAGCGCTATAACAGGTGATGGAATTTATACTGTAACAGCTGAAAAAGTAACATTTTCTCCCCTAGCAACAAGAATAGATTTAACCGTTGATTATCCTGTTGAAATGGATGCAAATGATACATGGCCTTGGTTTGAATATTATGTAATGGATGACACTGGACAAATTTATGATGGTTTGAAGTTACAACCAGGAATGATGCCTGGTAAATATGGTCATCACATGGTTCTCACATTACCTCCGATGGATATAGTTCCAACTTTCTTGACACTCATTCCACAACGTACAAATAGTGAAGGTTATAGAGAAGAAATAAAGGAATTGAAATTAGTTTTACCATTAATAGAAACAAAATAAAGTGCAAAGAGCATAAGCCTGTAATCAAATAACGTATATAAATGAGCAGCATCTCCAGAAATGATAAACGTATCGATTTAAGGAGGTGCTGTTCTTATATTCATTACAACCTATTGAAATTATTAGTCCAAATTTATCGATTCATAAGCACCTAGGCAATTAAAAAGATTATATAACTTTGTAAAAAAAACATCTATCCAAAGAAAATTCCAGATAGATGACTATAAGTTTTGTATCCCGGAAAGGTACGCACATTTATTAAATTTTGGGCTTACTATGAACTTGTAAAAGGACAGATAACCCGTAAAAGTTAGACACCCATTCTAACTTTTACGGGGGAATTTTTATGTTCATTTTTTGAAAATAGACAAGAGCAATTACTGACAAAACGGTGGCTTTATCTAGTCTTAGACTATGACGAGCAATACTTTATTGAATTTATATTAGATAGAAATAGAGTATGCATGTAAAGTAATGAATCTAAAATCCCACTCACAAAACTTGATATTATCTTTTGTTTTAGCGTGTCTATATTATCTTTTCACCGATATAACAAATTATTTAATTTCTATATCGATTATTATCATACTGGAATAGAACAAGGAATATTATTGTGTTAGTTAAAGTATTATGGAGGTGAGGTAGAGAGAGAACAATATTGAGGGCTAGGAGAAAGAAATCATAGCTATCAAATTGTACATGTAGGGTTAACTACTGTGATTGATCCCTTTCTGATTTTCTTCCTTTTATTTTGATTCTTTTATAGACGTATTGTGAGACTCAAAGCAAGTAGATTGTTAAGTGGCAGTTTCTTTTTAATTAGCATGATAGGTAGTAATTACACTCTGGAAGGGGAATCGAATGGCACAATATCATCAACAATTATCAGCTGAAGTCATGGAACTGATGAACGTAACAAATCAAGGGTTGAGTGATGATGACGTTCAAAAAAGACAAGAAGTATATGGTTATAATCGATTAGTGGAAGGGAAAAAAACAAGTACATTCGCCGTTTTCTTTGGACAATTTAAAGATTTATTAGTCATTATTTTAATAGTTGCCGCTGCCATTTCACTACTATTAGGTGAAGTAGAAAGTACTATTGTTATCATGATTGTCGTTTTTTTAAATGCAATCCTGGGCACAGTACAGCATGTTAAGGCAGAACAATCTTTGGATAATCTAAAAGCATTGACCTCTTCGGTTGCAAAAGTGATGCGCAATAATCAGATAGTAGAAATTCCTTCTGAGGACATAGTGGTTGGCGATATTCTCTTTTTGGAAACTGGAGATTATATCAATGCGGATGGCAGATTATTAGATAGCCATAATTTGCATGTAAATGAAAGTTCATTGACAGGTGAATCATTGGCTGTAGCAAAAAGCACAGCGCCCATTAAAGAACATGAAATAACGATTGCGGATAAAAAAAATATGGTATTCACAGGATGTTTTGTGACCAATGGACGTGGCACTGTCATTGTTACAGCTATTGGTATGGAAACAGAAATAGGGAAAATTGCAAACTTACTGGATACGGCGAAAGAGAAAAAAACACCCCTACAAATAAGTCTAGATCAATTTGGTGAAAAATTAGCATTAGGTATTACGATGATTTGTGTGGTCATTTTTACAATTGACCTTATTCGAGGACGCGAGTTAGTAGAATCGTTTATGTTTGCGGTTTCGCTTGCAGTTGCAGCAATTCCAGAAGCATTGAGTTCAATTGTTACCATTGTGCTGGCTTTTGGCACTCAAAAAATGGCGAAGGAAAATGCCATAATACGCAAGCTGTATGCTGTTGAAAGTCTGGGCAGTGTTTCTGTGATTTGTTCAGATAAAACAGGAACATTAACTGAAAATAAAATGATTGTTCAACAAGTATATGTTGATCAAAAAGTCATTCCGCATGATCAACTACATACAGAAAATGCAATTGAAAAAAGTCTGATGTTAAAAGCACTATTATGTAATAACGCCTTGGAAAGTGATCAAAAGGAAATAGGTGACCCGACTGAAATTGCACTCGTAAAATTAGGCAAGCAGTACGGTCTTGATGAATTAACCGTGAGAGAGCACTATCCAAGAGTAATAGAACTTCCTTTTGATTCAGACAGAAAACTAATGAGTACAGTAAATCATATCAATCAGAAAAATATCATGATTACAAAGGGAGCATTAGATGTTCTTCTATCTAAAATTGTAAAAATCGAAACATCTAAAGGGATACTTGATATTACGGAAGAGCACCGTAAAAAAATCGAAGAAGCGAATCGTGATTTTTCTATGAATGGTTTAAGAGTGCTAGCAATTGCTTACAAAGAGGTAAAGCCGTATCAAACAATCAATGTAGAAGCTGAAAGAAATATGATCTTCGTCGGATTAATGGCGATGATGGATCCACCGAGAAAAGAGTCAAAAGCAGCGGTCGAAAGCTGTATAAAAGCAGGTATTAAGCCAGTTATGATTACAGGCGACCATAAAATAACCGCAACTGCTATCGCTAAACAAATTGGTATTTTAAAAGATCCTTCAGAAGTGATTGAAGGTTATGAAATTGAAGGATTAACGGATCAGCAACTACAAGAAGTGGTGCAAAATCTGTCTGTTTACGCACGCGTAACACCAGAGCAGAAAATACGTATCGTTAAGGCTTGGCAGGAAAAAGGAAATGTGGTTGCCATGACTGGAGATGGTGTCAATGATGGCCCTGCCTTAAAACAAGCTGATATTGGTGTGGCGATGGGGATTACAGGTACCGAGGTAGCGAAAGATGCATCCTCTATGATCTTAACGGATGATAATTTTTCAACAATTGTCAAAGCTATTTCGAATGGTAGAAGCCTCTATACGAACATTAAAAATGCCATTCTATTCTTATTATCAGGCAATACAGGTGCAATTTTTGTTGTCCTATATGCAACCGTATTAGGTTTACCAGTTCCATTTGCACCCGTACATTTATTATTTATTAACTTACTGACCGATAGTTTGCCAGCGATTGCCATAGGTTTAGAGCCGCATAACAAAAAGACAATGAGGGACAAGCCTAGAAATATTCACACACCATTACTAAATAAAACATTCACTACTCAAGTGATACTTGAAGGTTTATTAATTGCTATCGCTACGATTATTGCATTTCGAATAGGCTTATCAACCGGAGATACGCTAACAGCAACTACAATGGCATTTACAACTTTATGTTTATCAAGATTAGTGCATGGCTTTAACTCCCGATCAAAAGAATCGCTCTTCACAATTGGCGTATTTTCGAATAAATATACTTGGCTAGCATTTTTAATAGGTTTTTTATGTCTACATTTCGTATTATTTGTTCCAGCGCTTACGGGTATGTTTGAAGTCGCAACATTAAGTGGCGTGCAATTAGGCTTAATATATAGCTTGTCCTGTATGCCATTTTTAGTGAATCAGTGGTATAAGTTGTTGTTTGTGAGAAGTAAATAATGCCATTTCAAAGCATTTGAATGAAAAAGTCACTCAGTTGAAGTTAAATTCTGAGTGACTTAATTTATTTTCCCGAACTTACAAATATCGTGGTCAAGATTCGTCTTATTGGTGTCGGTTCATGAGATATTTATTACAAATATTCCGCAGGTGATAATTGTTGCATATTCTTTTATTCGTTTTCATCAACAGACTTTTCAAATAAAAATGGTTGCACGATGTATTATTTAATGTGTATAATGTGATTATAGTATATATACATTATATAAGGTTTATGAAAATATTTGTAAACCTGTCTTCAATGACAACTGGCAGGGTAACAACCACAACGCCTACTCTATAGAAGGTTTGAATTCCAAATGATGAAACATGAGAGGAGAAGTGTTCAAATGATTGGCACGGAAAAAACGCATAATATTAATCTAGCAAAACACTGGATAATCACCCTTGGTATATTTTTAATTGTTCAATTGATCTTTATCGCCGTTGATGGCACTTTCCTAGAGCCAAACATAAACGATAGTGATAAATTATTTGCCAGGATAGGAAGATGGATTTTGGACTCGAAGCTCTTTACTGAATGGATTACTCCTTACTCCTTTCCTTTCTTTAATATGGTCATGACAATTCACGTTATTGCTATACTGATTGCTACAGTACTGCACATTATTTCAAGTATCTTTTCAAAAAAATAAAGAAGAATGTGCGTAATAGTATTCAGGAAACTTTTAATAATATACTAATTAATTTAGATAATTGGCTACTTTGGTAAAGTATCTTTATACTAAGAATCAGTATTTATGAAGAAAGGTTTTGGTTTTGTGATAAAGATACTTCCTGCTAAAGAGATTTACTTAAAAGGTGATAATCATGCTGTATTACTTTTGCATTCGTTTACTAGCCATACTAGAGACATGAAGAAGGTAGCAACTGAACTAAACAAAACAGGTTACACATGCTATGCACCTCTGTATAGTGGTCATGGGCAAACGCCAGAACAGTTATTACAATACAATGTAAATGACTGGTGGCAAGATGTGATGAAAGCCTATCAATTTTTAAAAGATGAAGGATTCCAAAAGATTACTGTCATAGGTTTGTCTATCGGTGGTATTTTCGCATTGAGACTTGCGCAGCTTAAAAAAATAGAGCATGTGATTGTATTATCAGTACCGATTGATCGGGATCCAGAGCGACTCAAAAAAAGAATAATTGACTACGCCAATAATTACAAAAAAATAGAAGAAAAGTCTGCTCTCCAAATCTCTCATGAACTTGAAGTGTTTAATCAAATGCCTTTAGATTCGTTAATTAAGTTTCAAGAATTTATTAGGTTTACGATTCAAAACCTTGAAAAAATTACAATCCCGAGTGCAATTTTTTACGGTATACGAGACGATAAATTGTATTCTATAAGTGCTTATACCATTTATAAAAATGTCAATTCAAGCGAAAAACTGATTAAAGGGTTTAAACAATCGAAACATTTAATGACGTTAGGAAAAGATCAAATAGAAATTATAAATGAAATTCTTGATTTTATTAATTAATAATAGGGGTTATAAATTTATCTTAATTAACGAAAAGAGACTGGGACAAAAGAGAAAAAGTGTTAGATTGACTGCTGTCGATCTAACACTTTTTTGCTGTAAGCGTTGATGTCCGCTACGGCGGACGCTTTCCGGGGGCGTGGCCTGAACCTGTAGTTTCAGGCGTCACGCTAATCGCCCAGGAGTCGCCGCCTTTGCTACCATCAACTAGTACTCTCTTCTGAATTTTATTTATTACAAAAGGAAGATCGTCTAAATTTTTCTTCATTTTTAGATAGTAAGAATTTAATAACGACTTTGCTCCTCTTTCTTAAAATTTAAAGTTATGCCCCAGCCTCTACTATTTAGCTATTTAATTGAAAGAAGATATTAATTCATCATCTATGGGTGGCAAAGCAGTAGGTGTCTAATGCTTTTCTAAAATTTGATAGTTCAATGCGAACCAGTGTTAGAAAATTGGCTGGAAGAATGAATGGAAATATATATCAAATTTAATAAGAGATAAGGTATTATATTTAAATAGTTATAAAAATTAAAGGATAAGGCATATGCAATTTTGAGCCGCGAAATTTCAAGGTCGAAAGTTCGGTAACGAAGAGCTGACCGTACTTTAAGGAGAATCTTCACAAAGCACTTACCACGGCAGGTGCCTTTTAAGTAGAGCGTGCCTGAAATTTCAAGCATATGTGAGGACTCGGCAAAAGCACAAAGTGTGAAATTGAATTTAATTAACGAGTCTTGTTAAACGGGGATGGTTCATTCATGGAGACAGGTGTTTTCTATAATGGACGGAGAAATAAAAAAGGACTGGGCTATTAACCCCAATCCTTATTAATAACAAACTTATTTGTTTTACATTAGTCATGAGGCATTCACTCCATTCGGCTTTGGTTGTTTGGTCACTTCCATTATACCGAATCTTGGGAGGTGCATGTTTTTTATTTTTTTGAAACCCTTGAGCCCCAAGGACTCTGGATTATGAAATCAACTCGTTTATATAAAAAAGTTTATCTTTTATTGGCATATTGTCCCGGTTTTTATACCAGTAGGACCGTTAAACCCTGGAATTGTATCGATTACAGTATTTGTTGCTATATCTATGACAGAAACCGTATTGTCAAGTTGATTTGTGACATAGGCAAGTGTTCCATCCGGCAAGATGGTTACTTGGTCAGGAGATAATCCTACAGGGATTGTAGCAATCACCATATTTGTTGCTGTACTTATGGCAGAAACCGTATTACTACCTTTATTTACAATGTAAACAAAATTTCCATTTGGTGTAATTGCTGTTCCCACAGGTCCTGTTCCCACAGGGATTGTAGCAACCACCGTATTTGTAGCTGCTTCAATTACAGATACATTGTTACTACTTTCATTTGTAACGTAAGCAAATTGTCCGCTCGGTGTGAAAACGATTGATCTTGGGCGAGTTCCCACAGGAATTGTAGCAACCACGGCATTTGTAGCTGTATTTATAACTGATACTGAATTTGAGTTTTCGTTTGCAACGTAAGCAAACGCACTATTCGGAGTAAAAGCTATGCCCTGAGGTTGGAGACCTACTGTAATAATAGCGATGACCATATTTGTAGCAGTATCTATGACAGATACAGTGTTAGTACCGTGATTTGATACATAAGCAAGTGTTCCATTTGGTGAAATCGCTACACCAAGAGGGTCAGGTCCTATTCCTACTGAAATAGTAGTGACCACAGCGTTTGTGGCAGTATTAAAAACCGTTACATTATCAGAGAAGAGAGCTGGAACATAACCTAATTCGCCATTTGGTGAAATCGCTACTTCTAGAGGAGCAGATCCTACTGGAATGGTAGCGACTATAGTATTTGTCGCTGTATCAATTACTGATACTCTATTATCAGGAGTAGCTAACTGACCAGCGTCTGTAACGTACACTAAAAAATGACAAGGTGGAGTTGGTGGCACAGGTATAAAAGGTGGCTTACAACGACAAGGACAACAAAAACCACAACAATGACAACGACAACTTGGATTTGATTTAAACTTGAACCTTAAAAAATTATTTATGTTTTTTCCCACATACTTGACTCCCTTTCTGGCATTTATTGATACTATATGCAAACAGAATTATGTTGCTTGTATGTTTTACCTTAACCAAATACTTCTGAAAAGTGTCGAGTGGTTGTTTATTAATGAATAGTCCTAAGAAGGGTTCAACTTTTTGGCAGGCTTTTTCAAATTTGAGGAGATATGGTCAAAATTGGATAGATATTGCCTGCTGAATTTTAAGCTATGAAATTTCACGGTCGAAAAATTGGACAATTAAAAAGTTTACTCCCGAAAAGTAGGGGTGAAATGTACTTTGAAAAATCGAATTGTAAAAGTTGTCCCAAATATGGGGGGGATTTACTTAAAATTAAGCAGATATATTTGGCAGCTCAATTTTCAGCCTCTCATCTGAGAAAATAAAGGAGTGAAAAGATGCGCCCAACTTTTTACCAATGTTATAGCTAGAGGAGTGTTTTTGTGCGGTAGGCCAAATAAAAAGGATTGGGGAATTAACCCCAATCCTAATAATGCTTGATAAACCTGGGTATAACAACACTAAAAAAGAAATGAGCCAGACTAAACAATGTCTGACTCCATACGTATATAGCCTTTTAAATCATCATAAACCTCTAAGGCAAATGAATTGGAATCTGCTTGAAGGCTGACGCCCTTTTGAACAAAAATGAGGAATTCATCAATGGCCTTTTTCGAGCCTTCTACCTCAACCTCAATTTGATCTAGATCATTTAATTTACAATATCCCTTCAAGCCAAGCTCAATCGCCTTTTGTTTAATGAAAAAGCGATAGCCTGTTCCATACACATCACCGAAAAATTTAATCAGCGCTCGTTTATTCACGCTAAAACCTCCTACTTATTTAAGAGGGGAGAAGCCTCCCCATGACTTACTGCATGACACGTTCTTTTTCTAAATAAGCAATTAAGTTATTAATATAGTATAGAACTCGCTCTGAAGCCTGATTTACCTCTTCTAAATGGACTTCAGCCTTTTGAATATTACCCGCCCCATGTGCTTCTGCCGCAAGCTTCGCCGATTCATGTACGCGAGCGTGATAGGCATCTAAATCACGATAATCCTGTAAATGTCCGAAACGATCCACTGTACGTTTAGCTGTATACCATTTACCGAGGCGACAATCTTTATGTGAGGATACATCATTTGGCCGTACATTTTCTAAGCCAAGGAACATATTGTAAATACGCCATTTCCATAAAATATGATCAGCTTTTGATAATTGTAATAGGGCAATAGAAGAGAGTTGTACATTATTGTTTGAAATAATGTCATTGCGGAAGCGGTTAATCTCTTTACCTAACATGTGAATATCGCTTGACGTATTTTGACTGTAGTCGCGAATATCATCCTGAAGACTAGAAATTTCGATCATTCTCGCAGATACTTCGTCAATTGCCGCAGCCTGCTCTTGGGAAATAGCTGCAGAACTTGTTACGTCAATATTGATACCTTCAATTGCAGTAACAATTGCATTTAATAAAGGTAAAGATTCTTTTGCTTCAACGGTTGCCTCTTTTATAATAGAGGTCGTTTCGGTTATGGATTTCGATACATCATTCGAGTAACTCTTAAGATGGTGTACATTTGTTGATACTTCACTAAGTGCAGACACCGTGCCTTCAGCAAGTTTACGAACTTCTTGCGCTACTACCGCAAAGCCTTTACCATGCTCACCAGCACGTGCAGCTTCAATGGATGCATTTAACGCCAACAAGTTTGTTTGATCTGCTATTTGGTTAATCAAAGTTACTACATGCTCAATATCATTGACGCGCTTTTGTAATTCTGTAAAGGAGTCAACAATGGTAGTAAATGTTTCTTCGGTTTTGAAGATTTCAGTTAACGCATGTTCTATAGCATTCTTTCCTTTAATAGCATGATCAACAGAATCCGTTGTTTTCTCAGAAATGCGTGAAGACATACGAGCAACCTCATTGATGGAGGCTGCAATCTCTTCTGTCGCTGCTGTAGACGACTGTATTTCTTCATTTTGTCTATCTAAACTGAATACTAAATCCTTCATATACATAATTTTAGCATTGACATCCATTAATGAAGAAATCTCTGTCACTACATTTTCAATAATACGCTCTGTTAATACTTCAAAGAGTAATTCTTGGTCAACATTGACAGCTGATTGGAAAGACTTCATGTATTCAAATGCTTTGTTTGGCTTTAAACCAAAGTTATGTAAAATGTAAGTCGTAATATAGAAGGCGAATTGATTAAATACGACAATTAGTTTGCCGGGTTCGAATTGATTTTTTCTAAATAAATTAAAAAATTTTACGGTTTCATCTACATATTCATCATCACGATTGGCTAAGAAAAATTGAGTCAAGTATCGATTTATATTTTCTTCACTAATCGTTTGCTGAGAGGAAGGAGAGATTTCCTTCAAATAATTATTAAAAATTACGTTCATAGAAGGTGTGATATCTTTTAGTTTGGCGTAGAGGGTCTTTAAATTCTCTTCATCCTGTGAATTAAAATAATTAAACGCCAACGTTTTATTGAAACGGCCTGTTGCGCTTAAATTTGTACCGCGCTTAAATAATTCTTCGAGCTCTGCCTTAGGTCGAATACTTGAAAACATAAAAAATTCCTCCCAAAAATAATGAATATTAAGTTAATAGTAGCATATTTCAGGGTGTTTTAATAGACATTTCATGTGCGTTTGCTAAAATGGGAATATCTTAGACAGCAAGGAATGGGGCAAATATGTATACAATAATTTACATGAAAGCTGATTATGAGCCTTGGTGGAAATTTGAGGGCTGGGAAGCTTTCATTCAAACAATAGAATCATTTGAGACGAAAGAGCAGTTTGAGAAAGCGCTTCAGGAAAAATTAAACAGCTTTAGGTCAGTATATGAGCACGAGGCGAGTAAAGAAGGCAAGTACTGGGCTTTTTGGTCAGAGGAAGAAAGCTTTTATTGTGAAGCTTGTGATGATGATGCACAAGTTTATCATGGGATCATCGCAGTCGAAACTATAGATTTAAACGGAAAATTGCAAATTAAATAAAAAAACTTTTTCTTTATTTGACAATATTATGAAAGCTGTTATACTTAAGTTAACAATTTAATTGCTTCACCGGAAACATGGATTCACATATTACAAAAAGTGATCGCGTTAGTTCGGTACTCTTTGTAATATGTGAATTTTTTCATTTCCTGAAGAAATTACATATTGTTCACTTTTATTTTTTTGGAGGTTTTCTTAAATGAAACAAGGTACAGTAAAATGGTTTAACTCAGAAAAAGGTTTTGGATTCATCGAAGTTGAAGGCGAAAACGACGTATTCGTACACTTCTCAGCTATCCAAGGCGATGGTTTCAAAACTCTTGACGAAGGTCAAAAAGTGGAATTCGAAGTTGTAGATGGCAACCGCGGACCACAAGCTGCTAACGTAACTAAACTTTAATTCTCAGTAATTAAAATACTTTCGTTACCTTAAGGCACCCTATGTACATAGGGTGCCTTTTTTTGCATACTTTCAATACAAAAGGATTATATTATTGTTTTTTTGGTAATAGGTATAGAGAGCATAAAGGAGGAAGATAAGATGGATGCGTTCCAAAAAATACCGAATGAGAAAAAACAGCGAGATTTTTATAATAAGCTGCGTACTAAATTAGTCACATTCCTTGAATCAAAAACTGGAAGGAAAAATAAATTTGCAGACTATCTGATGTTTGTGCCTGATTTGTTTCATTTATTAATAAAAACATTAATGGATCCTGCGATTGATTCAAAAAGCCGTTCATTGATTGGGGCAACGATCGCTTATTTTATATTCCCTATGGATTTTTTACCGGAAGGTGTCCTCGGATTCGGCGGTTTTATGGACGATATCGTATTAGCAACTTTTGTTGTCAATACGATTATCAATAAAATGGGACCTGAAGTGATTGAGAAACATTGGACAGGGGATGAGAAGCTCCTAGATGTATTACAAAAAATTGCGGAAACAAGTGATCAAATTGTTAGTAAGATCCCCGTAAAATCAATGTTTACACAATATGTACGACATGAAAGTGAAGATAATAATAAATAATATTATTATGTAAACTAAGGGGGATTAATCGAAAAATATGCAAAGTAGTCAACAGATGAATGACTATTTACATCTCATACACGTATAACCCCGTTGTGTTATAGGAACGGGGTTATTCTAGCTAACTTATCTATAAAATTTGTTCATTGTACGTAATGATAACATTACGCTAACAGCAGGGCAAAGAGGTGACATTGAAAAATTAGTCCTCGATTTTCAGGAACATCTCAGGGTTGTTACGGATAAATTTACTTATTCCCTTAATAGTTTGCGGAGCAATTTTGTTAAAATTCATATACAAGGAATGAATAGCAACAGTAAGTTCACAATTACTTCCAAGGTTCTCTCATGTTGCAGTAAACTTCTCTAAAGTATCAGGAGAATTATGATTTCTAAAAATGATTTCAGTTTCTTCCAGAAGTTGATACATATGCTCATCTCCTAAATAATTTAATCCATGTGTGATTGCCGACCAAATTTTAGGTTGTGCCAAATAAAAAGCACTCCACCAATAGAATTCTTCCTGTGATTCAATTGCATGATCATAATACACATGAAAAACAAACAACGCTTTTTGACCAGTGGTTAAGTCTCTATAAAAAAGCTCTTTAACCATGGAATTATTGTCTTTTACCATCCTACTTTTATAATCCAGTATGAGCGGTTTAAAACAGGCATTGAACAGTGCTAAATCAGAAAAGGTATCGAACTCCACTTTTTTCATCTGTGCAATCATTCAATCATCACTCCTTATGGATTATTGTACGTGGATTGACCAAAAATTAGAAAAAATATGAACTTGTAATAGCATTGTTATTCAGAGATGAAAAATTCATTTCTCAACAGTAACCCACCCTAATAAGCTAGTCAAAAGTATGCGATTTTAATAAGTTCTGTAACACTTGAACCGGTACAAACAAGCCAACTCGACCAAATGGTTCCTGTTTCATGGTTGCAAAAATGACCCCGATTACCTCACCATCCGCATTCAGTACAGGACTACCACTATTGCCTTTGTAAACAGGTGCTTGTATCATCATAACGGGCTCCTGCCAATCGTATAGTAAAGTTGGTTCAAGTAAAGTACCTTCATTGGCAATGCCCGTAAAGGCAAGTGGATTTCCAATGAAATACACATGCTCATCCTTTGCATAATTAGGTTCCTCAGCGAGAGATAACGATGGTATGTTGTCACCAGTAACTTGCAACAATGCTAAATCGACATCTGGGAAGCTTTGCAATAACTGCGCTTCCATTAGACCTTCTTGTGGAAAGACAACAGACAATGTCAGGGCGTCCTCAACAACATGGGCGTTTGTGACAATAAGTCCATCGGAGGAAATAGCAAAGCCTGTTCCTTTGCTATTGCCAGTAGATATTTCTACAACAGCCTTTTTATATGTTTGGATATCTTCTTGTGCAGATAATTTTGTAGATACTTTTATAAAGTCAAGTGCTGGAATTGAATAAATTTGGAAAAGGAGCGCAAAAGTATTAAAAAATAAGACAAACGCCATACTCCATACAATCCATTTCACAATTGGCTTTTGCTTCTTTGGCTTTTTACCTTGCAAGCGTTGTTGACGTTCTTCTGCTAATGCCTTTTGCTGCTCTGCAAGCACAAGCTCGATAAATTCCTCTTCTGTTAATTCTTCCTCTGTTGAAGACTTATGTAAATCATTCATATTAGGCACCTCCTTATCCCAAAACGAAAGACGTCCAAGCCGGACGCCTGTGAAGCAATTTATTCAATTGTTTGAAGTGTCGATGTAACAACAAATGGCTTTTCGTTATCTGTTTTCATTGTATCCTCTATACGGATGAGCCCAACACCTTTTGCGAAATATTTTTGTGTTGTCATCTTATTTTCGGTTCGTGTTAGCTGAATAACATCGTGATAGACGGTTGTTCCAGTATCCACTGTAGCAGTAGTCGATTGAACGGTCCAACCAGCAAAGCTGTTACCGACTTCAAAAGGCTGCTGTAAAATAGGTTCGATGATCGAAAACGAAGCCGCTTCTTGTGCTGTTGGAATGGATGGGGTACTGTCAACGGCTTCTTTATAGACGAGCACAATCGCAGAATCTGTTAGTCGATAGACCTTTAATATCGTGACACCGCCATTCTCTTCTATTTGTGCGATATGTGTGTCATCAATGAAGGTCGTTTGAAGGGAAAAGCTAGCAAATTCATTGCCTTCCCCTACAAAATAAGCAGTCGAACCATCTGGTGGAAAAAAGGAAGCAAGGTTTCCATCTGGTCTTTGTTCATTTGGGTTTTCAATTTTAGATGCCTCCTCTGTAGTCGTAATTTTTGAAGTGTTAACTTGCTGTTCCGTAACTTTATTTATCGTACAACCAACCAATAATATGGATAGGGAGACAAATAAGATATATCTCATAAGCAAGCTCCTTCTGCTATTTTCTTTCAGTATACGTGAAGTTCCTTTGTTATACGAATATTATGAAAACCAGTTCTCTATAAAGGTAATGCGTTTATTTGTTGTGTCGACACGCACACGTAAGCCAAGTGGTATCGCATGTAGTGGATGAGTATGACAACAGTCTACATCAGCTAATATCGGTATTGAGTGTCCATCGAGTTGTTCGATTAACACATCATATGGCTGTCGCCCCGTTCCTAATCATCGTATTGTTCATGCTTGCCTAAGATGATGGCTGAAGCCTTGTCAAAAAAGCCGTGCATTTTTAGCATAGCGAAGTTTTTCTCCACAACTGCGATTGTTTTCGAAGTGTCTTCTAACAGTAAAATATCGCCTTCTTCAATTTGAGGGAAGTATGGTGTTCCAATAAAACCATACATAGTATTGACATTCCCACCAATCAATCGACCTTCAGCAACTCCATGCTCGGCAGTCGTCCATGCATTACGATGCTGTGTTTTTTCTGTTGTTTTTTCTAGCCAATTTAGGCGATCATCTGTCCATGTAGGTGGAATTGGCATTTCATATGGGAAAGTTGAAGCATCTATAAAAAGTTCTTTAAAATATTGCTCTGTGTAATGAACCAAAGGTGGAAATTCGCCGAAAGTTGAAGCAACAGATGGACCATAAAATACAGGGATACCTGTCTTGGCATACAGGGCAAGTAGTATGGCAGTAACATCCGATAACCCAACAAGTATTTTAGGATGTTGTTGAAACGCCTCGTAATCTAAATAAGGCAACATACTATTGGCATTTGTACCACCCATAGTAGGTAAAATCATTTTTATATTTGGGTCTCGAAGTAGGATATTAAGCTCTTCTGCACGTTCCTTTGGTGTACCAGAGCGATAAAAATCATGCTTTCCAGTTAATACACCTTCTTCAAGGATGAAGCCAAGAGCATGTAGGCGGGCCTTACCTCGTTCATAGCGGGATTTTGCGATCACGGAAGCGGGCTTTGACGGTGAGTATATACCAATTGTATCGCCCTTTTTTAATGGGGAAAACATTAAATTACCTCTTTCTAATTACATAAGTTTATGCCATTATACATGAGTTTACAATTATATGGCAGATTATGATTAATTAATAAAAGAGCTGTAAAAATTAACTGAAATCTATTGCTGTAGTAGCATGAATTATTTTTACATAATAATATTATGTAAACTAATGAAAAGATTAGAAACTTGCTAGAAAGTTGGGATTTTTATATGATAGAGATGAGTCAAAAATAGGGGGGCGTTTATATGTATCGTCAAGTAGAGGATTTTCTAAATGAATGGTCTAATGCATCACAAGGGACTGCTCAAGTACTAAAAGCAGTGACAGATGAAAAGCTAGATCAAAGTATTGTGGAAGGCCATAGTACACTCGGTTGGTTAGGGTGGCATTTAGCTGGTGCAATCGGTTATTTTGGCTACTTAGCAGGCCTCCAAGTGCCGATGCTTCGTCAAGAAGAGCCAGTACCTGCAATAGCCGCTGAAATTGTAGCTGCATATGAAAAGGCAGCAAATAGTGTGAAAGAAGAAGTATCAAAGCTATCAAATGAAGATTTGCTGGTGGAAGTAAAAGGCTTTGATGGTCCAATTGCGCGAGGAGCAATATTGCGTATTTTAGTAGATCATCAGACGCATCATCGTGGTCAAATGACAGTACTCCTACGTCAGGCAGGTTTACCAGTACCAGGCGTGATGGGGCCGACAAAGGAAATGCAAAAATAAACAAAACGGCAGATACGTACAGTATCTGCTATTTTTTTGTAGAAATTTAGCGTGCAAAAAATTGGGTTGTATCTTAATACTAAATATATATTATTTACATTGTTAACTTGTCGTGACAGGCAAAATTTATTTTTCACTGTTAAAAGAATTTTTTTGTATATAAAAACTCCCCCAAAAGGTGGGGGAGAATAAAATGCAACCTACAGGAATGTAGAAAATTCACTGTATGCGTGGAAAAACAGATTAACTTAAGCCTTGGCTATCTTTCCATTCAAGGAATTCATCATAAGTTAATAGTTTATCTAGAATTGTGCCGTCTTCACGGATTTCGATGACACGGTTCGCAATTGTTTGGATGAACTGATGGTCATGAGATGTGAAAATCATCGCACCTTTGAAGCGGATTAGGCCTTCATTTAGTGCTTGGATTGACTCAAGGTCAAGATGGTTCGTAGGCTCATCCAGTAAAATAACGTTTGCAGTTGCAAGCATCATTTTTGACAGCATACAACGAACTTTTTCGCCCCCTGATAAAACTGAAGGAGATTTTTTTACTTCTTCACCAGAGAATAGCATACGACCTAAGAAGCCGCGTAAGAAGCTTTCTGTTTCATCATCAGGAGAATATTGGCGTAACCATTCCACTAATGATTTCTCTGAACCTTCGAAGTATTTATCGTGATCATTTTCAAAGTAGCTTTGAGAGGTTGTTACGCCCCATTTAAATGTACCAGCATCTACTTTTCTTTCGTCCATTAGAATATCAAGAAGAGCTGTTTTTGCCATTGGGTTACCAAGTAAAATGATTTTATCCTCTTTGTTCATCGAGAAGCGAATATCTTTAAATAGTGTTTCACCTTCATTGCTTGCTGTAAGGCCTTCTACTGTTAACACATCATTACCGATTTCACGACCAGTTTGGAAGTTGATGAATGGATATTTTCGGCTAGAAGGTTTAATGTCGTCAAGCTCGATTTTATCCAACATTTTCTTACGAGAAGTCGCTTGGCTTGATTTCGAAGCGTTCGCAGAGAATCGAGCAACGAATGCTTGTAGCTCTTTAATCTTTTCTTCCTTCTTCTTGTTTTGGTCTGCCATCATTTTTTGTGCTAATTGGCTAGACTCATACCAGAAGTCATAGTTACCAACATATAATTGGATTTTAGAGAAATCAAGGTCAGCAATATGTGTACATACTTTGTTTAGGAAGTGACGGTCATGGGATACGACAATAACCGTATTTTCAAAGTTAATTAAGAATTCTTCTAACCATTGGATCGCTTTTAAGTCAAGGTGGTTGGTAGGCTCATCTAGTAATAGAACGTCTGGTTTACCAAATAGAGCTTGTGCTAATAATACTTTGACTTTGTCAGAACCTTCAAGGTCAGCCATTAGCATGTAGTGAAGCTCGTCGCCAATTCCTAAGCCGTTTAATAATGTTGCGGCTTCTGATTCAGCTTCCCAACCATTTAGGTCAGCGAATTCACCCTCTAATTCAGCAGCACGCATGCCATCCTCATCAGAAAATTCTTCTTTTGCGTAGATTGCGTCTTTTTCAGCTTTTACTTCCCAAAGACGTTTGTTCCCCATAACAACTGTATCTAATACATTGAATTCATCGTATTCAAAGTGGTTTTGTTTAAGGACTGATAAGCGTTCGTCCTTACCCATTGATACATTTCCTTCTTGCGCTTCAATTTCACCAGAAAGAATTTTTAGGAATGTTGATTTACCAGCTCCGTTTGCTCCGATTAAACCGTAGCAATTCCCTGGTGTGAATTTTATATTTACGTCTTCAAATAGTTTACGATCGCCATAGCGAAGACCTACATTACTTACTTGAATCATGCAAGTTCCTCCTTTTTTCACAATGGCTCTAGTATATCATGAAATATGTTCCATAGTCTATAAACATTATTAAATCAACGTTTATAGTTATTTAGCCACTGATTGGCCTCTGTTCCTGCCCCAGCTAACTGTATACTGTTACTGAATAAAGATACAGATTCCATTTCTTTTAAAACATATCCATATATTTTTTACACCATATTGGGCGTATTACTCAGTATTTCGCTAAACTGGAGGTGAAATTAGAAAGAGTGTCCAACAGGTATTCATTCATTTTGAGCTTGGTCATTTTGTATATTTATTCTTCAATTGTTTCACTAAAAGTTTTTCTACCAGGACTAACTTTATTTACATGAACGTTTATTTTGCTAATTGAATCTTCAGTCAAGGGTACTTTGCCATCACTCTCTAGATTTTTCCATACTTTTACGTTTTCTCGATATAGTTGTTCGGATAACCGATAAATGTCAACATCCAATTTTAATCCCTTTTCATAGGATGTTTTTATTTCTTTTTTTACCCCCTCAATAATATTTTTTCTTATCTCATTAGAAGTTACTTTCCCTTTAAAACCATTAACTGTAGCATTAAATGTTACTGCTATTTCAAATTTAACGTCATTGTTTTTTACAATTGGTTTAACGTCTAGATTTATTTTTTCTAAATCTACTGTTAAGTAATCCCTTTCACTACTTTCGATTTTAAAGGTTATTGCTCCTTGGCTCTTTTTATTTTGCATCCATTGCAAACCTCTTGCAGCATCATCCTTGATAAAACCTTTAAAACCATCTTTTGAAAGCACCCCTATACCTGTCAATGCAGTTTCCTCATAGAATCGGTCTGTTGTCTGCCATTTTTTGTTAATAGTCACTAATGGAATACTGACTTCATGGCTTGGTTCATTTAACCCGATAATTAAATTTCGTAAATTAATGGGCTTAATAAATGACTCTTGTGCACCTAAATTGAGTGGGTTACTCAGTTTCGATGCTGTAAGAGATTTTTTTATGATCGGTGTGATTAAAAGAATCTCTTCAATAGGATCCTGTGTGCAATAAGTCCAAATTTGATATCTTGTTTCCCGATGACGTAAAAAACTGTCGATTATAGGTACAGCATGTTCACTTTTCATAGCCTCCTCAGACAAAATAAAATAGGTCATATGTCCCCAAAATACTTTTTGATCGATGGAACGATATAATTTGAAAAATGCCTCTTCCATAGTTTTCCCTTTTGCACGTCCCACTTCAGCCTGCGTTGAAGAGGGATTAGGTTGCTCAGATTTAGCGATGGTTGCAAAGTCGATAATTTGCATGAATACCTCATATTGATCGTCCTTGAAATCAATACCGATTCCAAGAATGTAATACATTCTTTGGGGTTCGTTAACATCCCAACAAGCAGATAGTAGTAATGTTACGCTTAAACTTACTATTATTGAAATTTTTTTCTTCACTATTTATCCCTACTTTTTGATGTGCGTGTATAAAACTAAAACTTAGAGAAACCGGGACTTTATTGAAATCTGCACAGATTTTATGACGATAATCGAGAGAAACCCTCTAATGCTAATTCATACATTTTAGTTTAGACAAAATGTGAGATGGTTATAAGCTGTGACAACTTATCTTTTCCTTGCGTGATAGAGGGGCGATTAAATAGGCTACAATAATGTTGCCTGAGCATATTGAGCGGATTAGAGAACGGTAATAAGAGGATTTTACTGAGGCACCGTGTGAACTTACAGAACGGAACTAGAAGAACTTCAGCAAACAGATAGACCAAGCATTGAATTACTTTAGTATGGGATCTCCAAGTACTCCTATAACAGGTGGAGGCTAAATCTACACGTGCATTTGTAGCCTGAAGATGTTACTGCCAACAGGAGCACGATAGATGTAATTATAGTTGATCCAAATAAGTTTGGGTCTGGAAATACAGTAAACAATTGCATTTTTTTATTTATGTACACAATTTTCCATGCTTTCATCTTTATACGATGTAGTGAAAGGGAAGGGCTGTTTACTTCATTTATTACAATTAATATTGGAGCTATCGTCAGCTAAACGTTGCAATCCGAATTATCTTGCACTACCAGTATATTCGTAATTGGCAACATTTCTTAAATTTTATAAAAATACAATGGAAGCCATATCCAATCGGGTGTGGCTTTATGTATTACCTCTGTTAAATAAAAGGGGCATAGGTGTCAGGTACAAGTTCTGTTGGTATCTCTTATAATATATGGCCATAAGTCTTCATCCTTACATATAATCAGCTCAGTGATTTGTATAAGCTTGCATTAACCATTCAACATAAAATGTATAAAGTTAGAATTGCAGGAATTATATGTTTTTTTAGTGATTGTATAGTAACATAGTTATTGTGTTCGGAATGTGTGATTGTTCACTCGGTATTTTAACAACAAATTTATTGAGAAATCAAAAAAGACATTAAAGAGGAAAGATGGGGGATAGACATGGAAAAAGAAGCGCTTATTTCAATGTTTCATAAAGAGCTACGGCAAAATGCAGAGGTAGAGGGTTACAAAAGAGAAGCAACAGAAGATGTTGTGCGTCACATATCCCAGTTTGGTGAGAAGAGTTTTATTATTGCGTCTAACTTAACCGATGTTAATGTAGAAAAAGTTATTGAACAAGAAGTTAACTATTTTCAAAAGCTGAATCAGCCTTTTGAATGGAAAGTATACAGTTATGATAAGCCGGAAAATTTAAAGGAGCGGCTTGCCCAGCAAGGCTTTAAAATCGAAGATCCGGAAGCGGTGATGGTTTTAAAATTGGAACCACAGCATGCGCTACTATCGGAGACAACACCGCTCCATTTGCAGGAAATAACGGATGAACAAGGTATTCAAGATATTGTTAAACTAGAAGATACTATTTGGCATGATTCACATCTAGAAATGGGAAACAGACTATGGCGTGTCAAACAAACTATACCTGAAGCACTGCACCTTTATGGTGTTTATGAAGATGATCAGCTTGTTAGTACGGCATGGATGTATACTGAAAAAAAGTCATCCTTTGTCAGTTTATGGGGCGGTTCAACATTGCCTGACTACCGAGGAAGGGGCTATTATTCGGCACTTCTAGCAGCAAGGGCAAAAAAAGCTTTTGAGAAAGGATATACCTATCTTACTGTCGATGCGAGTCCGATGAGTAGACCCATTCTTGAAAAATTTGGTTTTTGTTGTCTTGCTTATGCATATCCCTGCGATTCGCCATCGAGTATAAGATAACTATTATTGTTTGACTTACAAGAAGGAGACTTTATTGCTGAAACGCTTTATTACAGAAACATTACTTCACAGTATCCACCTCTTACTATATAAATACAATGAAAGTCACATCCAATCGGGTGTGGTTTTTATTTTGCCTTTAGGTGGTAGCGAAATGTATTAGGAGTAATCAAAAAGTTTATAGATAGTCAATTTGTAACAGCGAAGCTTACTAAATTCAAGTGGAAGAGTTTAGATTACATTACAAAGTGCTTTTTGCGAAGGATTCCACTTTGCGGTAAGAACCGACTTTTGAAGCAAAAGGAATCTGAGGTTTGAAATTGTTTTCATTCCTAGAATATGTTTTACTAGTAGTGAATTGGAAAAGGAAAGGTTTTAATTGTGTATGAAAAACAAACAATGGACAATTTCAATGGTGATGGTAGTTATCAGTATTTTTCTTGTGGCGCTTAATATGCGACCTGCTGTAACAGCTATTGGGCCACTTTTTACTATATTGATGGAATCACTTCAAGTATCAAATACGCAGATGAGTCTATTAACATCCATTCCAGTGTTTTGTATGGGGCTTTTTGCAATAGTTGCTGTTCCGCTGCAACGAAAGCTTGGTACGAAGACGGCCATCATGCTACTTGTCATGATCGTCGCATTCGCAAATGGCTTACGGTTTCTAAAGGAAAGCTATCTACTGCTTGTAGTCACCAGCTTCGCGGCTGGTTTTGCCATTGCGATTATCGGGCCGATTCTAAATGCCTATATCAAGGAGAAATTCCCAAATCGCTTTGCTACAGTCGTTGGTGTTTATTCTTTCGGAATTGGAACGGGCGCCACATTGAGTGCGTCATTGACCGTGTCATTTTATCATCGTTTTAATCAAAACTGGACGGTTGCACTCGGTAGTTGGGCAGTACTTGCAGTTGTTGCACTCGTTGTCTGGTCGGTCGTTGTTCGAAAGGAACAGGACAATACACAGATTCAAGGTGAGATTGCACAAGGAGCGGCACGAAATCCCTGGAAAAATCGTCGTGCATGGACAATTTTAGTTTATTTTGGTTTACAAACTTCATTATTTTTTTCGATGATGTCATGGCTTTCGCCAATGCTACAGGATAAAGGTTTTTCACTTGTTGCAGCAAGCTCACTTTTAACATGTCTATCCATTGTACAAATGATAGGCAATATTGTTATTCCGATGCTTATGGAGAAGTGGCCAAACCGTATCACATGGCTTCTTGCATTAGGTACTCTTGGTATCATAGGCTTTATATTATTATGGGTAGGCGCAGGCCCAATATTATGGATAGCAGTACTCATGATTGGTATCGTGTTAAGTGGTTTATTTCCAATCGGCTTATTACTACCTCTTGATGAAGCACGCAATCATATAGAAGCAAACAGTTGGTCTTCAATGGTGTTATCAGGGGGCTTTATGATGAGCTCAATTATTCCCATAGTAATTGGCTATTGTTATGATGTGACAGGTAATCATACATTTACGTATGTTATTTTTATCGCATTGACGCTTGGTATTATTGGGACAACATTTATGTTAAAGAAAAATAATTAAGAGACATGCTGCACATAAGTAGCATGTCTTTTCTTACCAATAAAGCAACTTCTATGGGTAAATGTACACGAAATCGGATTGCTAAATAGAAGTTTTCTAGGTGTTTAGATAGAGGTGTTTGGAAAGTAGTATAAACGTTGAAAGTTATAACCTCGATAATATTATTATGTAAACTTGAAACGTGAGAAAACCTTGTTTATGATAGAAAAGAAGAAAGATGTTTAATAGAAAGTTTTGGTGAACGTATGCGAAAAAAGATGCTCATACTCGGAGCGGCAAGTCTGCTTTTAACAGGCTGTGGTGATCATTCGGTTGCTGAGATGTTTCAATCAGAAAAGGCAGAGATGAAAACGGAAAAGCCAGCGAGTAATTCGGAACAAAAGATTGTACCAGAGGTAAAAGTCATTGGGGAGAACGGGATCGGTGCAGGTATTATTGTGAAAAAGGAGCCAACAATGCTCTATATTGTTACAAATGGTGCCCTTGTCGCTTCGAAGCCCGCCGCTCTCGTACAATTTAGTAATGAAAAACTTGTTGCTGCGGATGTTTACTATATGTCTACTGCCCATAACATCGCCATTTTACAAGTTAAATACAAAGCTTCGGTAAATGTCCCTGTTGTCTACAATGGTGAATTAGATAGGCTAGCTGTTTACGTGGACGGCTTACCGCACACAATCAATAAATATAGCGATAAAGTAGCAGCCTATTATGTGGATGCGGATGAAGAATTACCACTCGGGAGCCCAGTGATGGAGGCAGAGAATGGCGAAATTGTGGGTATTTATTTTAATCGGCAACACGAAGGTGTTTCCCAACCATACATACTGCCATTTAGAGATATCGTGCAGTTATTAGATGAATGGATTGCAAAGGGTATGAAGCCAAAGGATCGTTTATCACAATCCAAGAACTTATATGCCTATATTGAAGAAGGGGATAAAGAGGCTGTCAAACATGCAGTTGATAAGTACGGTAAGAATGTTTTTGCCTACAATTCTGACGAAGTGAAAATCTTTATAGATACATTTCATGAGCATTTAAAAGCTGCCGTCTCAATCGATGATGCAAGCGTGATGAAAAATTTAACCGGCGCAGAGGATTTGCAAAGTACTTTGGATGGTATGGTGGCTTACTATGCATCAAAAAATGCAAAAATCCACTTCTCCAATACGACCATTAAAAGTATGGACTTAGTAGGGCAAAATATTGTTGTACGTGCAAAAACAGAGTATGTGCTGACAAATTCCGCGGGTCAGGAGGCACTTGCCAACTCCCTGATGAGATATGAAATTTTCAAAAATGAACAGGGCGAATATAAGCTTATTCGCCTTACTGCTGAGGAGTGAGTAATACAATGGAGCAAGCAAAACAAATGTTACAACACCACTTTGGCTACGATTCATTTCGCATCGGACAGGCTCAAATTATAGAGCAGGCCCTAAGTGGTCAGTCAAGTCTTTGCGTTATGCCAACAGGCGGTGGGAAATCCATTTGCTATCAAATACCTGCCCTTATGTTAGAGGGGATTACGATTGTCATTTCACCGTTAATTTCGCTTATGCAAGATCAGGTAGAATCGTTACGTGCTGCAAATATTCCTGCTGCTTATATTAATAGTACGTTATCCGCTCAAGAAGTGGATGAAACGATGCAGCTAGCGAGTGCAGGTTATTTAAAGTTGCTCTATATTGCACCGGAGCGACTAGAGAGTACATCGTTTTTACAGGCACTCTCTCATTTCAATGTTCCTCTACTTGCTGTTGATGAGGCACACTGTATATCGCAGTGGGGCCATGATTTTCGACCAAGTTATCGTGCCATTCAAAAATTATTTACATTGTGGCCACAAAAGCCGACTGTTTTAGCACTTACTGCTACAGCGACACCTGCTGTGTGTGAGGATATCCGACAGTTATTAGATATTGATGAGTATGCGACAGTCATTACTGGGTTTGCACGTGAAAATTTGTCTTTTTCAGTGCTAATTGGTGAAAACAAAGAGCGTTATATTAAAAATTATCTAGAAAAAAACAAAAATGAAGTTGGCATTATTTATGCGGCGACCAGAAAAGCGGTAGATGGGTTGTATGAGCTGTTATCTCGCTTTGGCGTATCTGTTGCAAAATATCATGCGGGCTTACCTGAGGACATGCGTACATCTGAGCAAGAACGCTTTTTAAAGGATGAGGCACGAATCATGGTCGCCACCAATGCGTTTGGTATGGGGATCGATAAAAGTAATGTACGTTTTGTTATACATTATCAAATGCCGCGTAATATGGAGAGCTATTATCAGGAAGCGGGTCGTGCAGGCCGTGATGGTTTGCCAAGTGCTTGTATGCTGCTTTATGCATCTGGAGATGTACAGACACAGCGTTTCCTAATCGAGCAAACACAGGATGAAACACGCATTGCGCAAGAATTAGCAAAACTACAAATTATGGTGGATTATTGTCACACAGAAGGTTGTTTGCAAAATGCTATTTTAACATACTTTGGAGACGAAGCAGGGGAGCCGTGTGGTCGTTGCAGTAATTGTAATGATGGACGTGAGGTCAAGGATGTAACGCTCGAAGCGCAAAAGGTCTTAGCTTGTGTAGTACGGATGGGACAAAAATATGGCAAAACAATGGTGGCACAAGTATTAATTGGCTCTAAAAACCAAAAAGTCTTGGAATTTGGCTTTACTAGGCTTTCGACATATGGCATCTTAAAAGGCCATTCTTCCAAGGAAGTATCGAACTTTATTGAGTTTTTAATTGCAGAGGGATTACTCGCTGTGAAACATGGTACGTTCCCGACGATTTATGTTTCTGAAGATGGTAAGGCTGTGCTTCTTGGAGAACATCAGGTAATGCGCAAGGAAGCAGTCACTGTACGTAAGCTTGCAGAGAATGATCCATTGTTTGAGCATTTACGCTTATTGAGAAAAGGGATTGCTGATGAGGAAAGTGTTCCGCCGTTCGTTGTGTTCTCTGATAAAACATTGCGGGAGTTATGTGACCAAAAGCCAGCAGAGCTAGAAGGGCTTCGCAATGTGAGTGGTATTGGGGAAGTGAAATTTGAGAAATATGGCAAGCGTTTCTTCGATGCACTACATGCTTTTACGGAATAAAGGGATGAATTCGCTTATTTCCAATACATGCAACTTCAAGAAAAAGGTATACGAATAGTGTTAAAGATTTTTAAGTTGCATCTGCGACATGTTCAAGATTGCAACTAAATAAAAATTAACGCTAAATTCACCAGAAGCTGGAGGCTCTAATTGTTTGGAGGCAGCCAGCTTTCTGTTTATATGAAAATCTAATTTTCTTCCGGAACATAGTCTACAGTTCTTGAAGCTGTTTTTTTACCTGTATGTTACATAATGCTCCGTGATAACAAATTACAGATTCGATATCAAAGTTCAAGAATTTTTTCAACGAGAGGCGTGCAGTGTTCATATCTAACGTTGTTTCTGGAACTGGAGCTTTTAAGAAACCGCCAGAACATATCATGGCATCTCCCGCAACGAGCGTTTTACTCCGCTTTAAATATAAACTAATATGACCGTGTGTGTGTCCTGGTGTATGGATAACTTCAATCCCCCGAAATACGGTAGTTTTTGTCCATCTTCTAAGGTTTTATCAATTTTTGCTTTGGGAGATTCTTATATAATGTTTGTAATGTATGAGGGAGAGTTTCCCACGCTTCTTCGCTTATACGGTTTGGATCTGTTTTAATCAATGGAAGAGTTCCCTCAATGTAAGGTTTGTCCAATTCGTGCGCATAAACTTCCATTTGATTAGTAGATTCTTTGCGTATTTCAGGTAGACCCCCTATATGGTCCAAATCTTGATGCGTAAGAATGACAGCTTTTAGTTTATCAAAAGAAACTTCTGCTTCACTCATGGCCTCTTGTATAAGTTTTACATGAACTGGCATACCAGTATCAATCAGAACGGCTAAATTCTCATCCCATAAAAGCGTAGGATTTATTTCAAATCCTTGAATTTGTAGCTGAAGCATTGCGACACCATCGGCAATTATCATTGAATCTTCCCCGAAAATGAAAGTAGTCTAACAGTTTCATTTTTAGCATAATTTTAAATGGAGGTCAAAATAAAATATTTAATTATAACACAAATAAATATTTTTGTCAATATATCTATATTGGTATGTTGAGCTGATTATTGTATTTGCTGAGCTTGACGAGTGGGTCTTAGGACAAATAAAAAGAATCCATTTTCAAAATGAATTCTTTTTCAGTAGATGTAAGACAGGGTTTTATCAATGATGGTATTTATTGCACATATGGCTTTATTTCTCCCAATGTTGCGCGATAAATGTATCACGTCCTGAGGTAGTACGATCCTGCTTATAATGTTCAGGTTCTTTTTTATAGTAATCCTGATGGTAATCTTCCGCTGGATAGAAGTGTTGGGCATCCCGAATAATGGTTACAATAGGCTTATCAAAGCGACCACTTGTAGCAAGCTTTTCCTTCGATGCTTCCGCCATATGCTTTTGTTCTTCCGTATAGGTAAAAATGGCTGTCGCATAAGAAGCACCACGGTCGTGGAATTGACCAAATGCATCGGTTGGATCAATTTGTATCCAGTAGATATCCAAAAGCTGTTCAAAGCTAAAAATCGCTGAATCAAATTCAATTTCGACCACTTCTAAATGGCCGGATGTGCCTTTTTTGACATCTTCATATGTAGGGTTTTCTACATGACCACCCATATAGCCAGAAGTGACCTTATGTATACCATCCCACTCAACGAACGGTTTGACCATACACCAAAAACAACCGCCAGCAAATGTAGCTTTTTCAATCATTACACTCATCCTTTCTTTCGTGAAAATAGTATAGCATTTTTTAGCTCATTACTGGTAATTTAGGTGTAGAATAACGGGTAGATAGGTTTTACGGGGTTAGAAATATAAAAAATGAAACTTTACGTACTTTCAATCGTTACAATAACTATAAAAAATAGAGGAGTTATGGAGTTATGGAAGAGGAAGAATATACAAGACGCTCGCAACGTCCCAAAAAACGCCGGTTACGTAAAGGGCGAGCAATTTTTACGTTCTTAGTGCTTTGTGTCATTGTAATAGCTGTTTATTCGGTCATGCAATATCGAAGCGGTTTACAATTAGCATCAGATACAAAAGTGGCACAAGAGGATTTTACTGGTGATCAAGTGCAAGGTGATATTGAAAATTATTTGTTATTAGGCGTTGATACACGTGGAGAAGAAAAATCACGTACAGATACAATGATGGTACTGTCTTGGAATAAGACAACGAATGATGTGAAACTTGTGTCATTTATGCGAGATATTTATGCGGATATACCTGGCTATCAGTCCTATAAATTAAACACAGCATACTATTTAGAGGGTGTCCAACTCTTAAAGGATACAATTAGCAATATGTTTGGATTACCAATTCACCATTATGCACTTGTCGATTTTAAAAATTTTGAATCACTCGTTGATATTTTAGCACCGGATGGTATTGAAATGGATGTAGAAAAGGATATGTCTGAAAAAATCGGCGTTACGCTTACGCAAGGTGTGCATAATTTAAACGGTCAGGAATTACTCGGTTATGCGCGATTCCGCCAAGATGCAGAAGGAGATTTCGGACGAGTGGCACGTCAACAGAAAGTAATTGAAGCATTGAAAAATGAAATATTAGCTCCTCGTAACATCCTGAATTTACCGAAATTCGTTGGTGCTGCGCAGGGCTATATAACAACCGATTATTCGTCAGCTGGTGAAATTCAGCAAGTACTGAAGATGGTATCGAAAGGGAAAGTATCGATTGAGAAAGCAACAGTGCCAATTGAAGGTAGTTATGATTTCCAAAACTTTAGCCACGCTGGCTCTGCCATCGTTATAGATCAAGAAAAAAACAAAGAATTTTTACGTAAATTTTTAGGCATTTCTTTAGAGTGATTTTTCGCAAAATCCAACATTATCCTGTAATATAAAGGGAGAGCAACTGGATTGGGGTGAGTATATGGAAAAAGAAAGACCGAAAGAGCGATCAAATTTATTTTCGACGAAATTTATTCGCTTTCTAGGTGGTAAAAACTTATTATTTACACTGTTTATTTTATTATTAGTCGCATGTGTTATTTTCATGTTTGATAAAGTTTCCTTCATATTTACCCCGCTTCAAGTATTATTCGAAGTGGTGATCTTACCAGGGGTACTGGCAATCATAGGATACTATTTATTGCGTCCATTACTAGCCATTTTAGAAAACTGGCGAATCCCAAGAATTTGGGGCATCTTAATTTTATATATTGGTGTTATTGGCGTAATTACTTTACTTGTAGTGCTTGTCTATCCATTTTTGCGTGAACAATTCACTAATTTAGCACAGGAATTCCCAGGGTATTTTATGGCACTAACGCAAAATATTGTGGATTACTTGAATAATTCACGTATTAATGAGTACTTAGATAACATTAACTTTAACTATGAGCAAGTTGTTACGAATTTTACAACTGATATCGTTGGAACAGTGAAAGACACAGCTGCCAATTTAGCGCAAGGTGTCGCTACAGGTATTACAGGCTTTTTGTCAACTTTAACAGGAATCATTCTATCGCTTGTAACGGTACCATTTATTTTATTTTACTTACTTAAGGACGGCGAAAACTTACCGAAGTTTGTCATTAAGATTTGCCCGCCACGTATGCGTAAAGGTTTACATGAGGTTTTGCACGATATGGACAAACAAATTAGTTCATACATACAGGGTCAAATTTTAGTATCCATGTGCATCGGGGCAATGGTAACGATTGGTTTCTTGATTATCGGTATGAAGTACGCGTTGTTACTTGGTTTCCTTGCGATGATTACGAGTGTTGTGCCCTATTTAGGACCAGTTATTGCGATTACACCTGCAGCGATTATTGCACTTGTGACATCACCATTCATGCTCATTAAACTAGCGATCGTATGGACAGTCGTTCAGCTAATTGAAGGGAAATTTATTTCTCCACAAATCATGGGGAAATCATTGAGTATCCATCCGATTACCATTATTTTTGTCTTGTTAACAGCAGGTTCGTTATTCGGCGTTCCGGGTGTCATCTTAGGGATTCCAGGATACGCAATCTTAAAAGTATTTGTAAGTCATATGTTTAGACTATTTAAACAGCGTTACAACCGCTATGAGGACGAAGAACGACAAAAATATGATGTATGAATGGAAACAGTTGCTACGACTTGTAGCAACTGTTTTTTTATGTATAAGTAAATATTGAAATCATCACCTTATTTTATGTTGACCATCAAAAGCAAAACCCTCCGAACATGTAGAATGTTGGAAGGGCTTTACCGATTTTTAATGGATGCTTAACGGTCGCGTTTATTTTTCGCAATCATTGCACGTTCTAATTTACCACCATGATAACAAATCAAAAGATACATTTAGTATAAACATACCTAGGAATATTTGCTAGTTTACAATGATACTAAAAGTAAAGGGTCTGTTCAAAAGTCGACAAACCGACAATTGGACAGACCCCATGTTCTCCATAGTTTTTATCGTTGTAATTGTACTTGTGCTAAACGGACAACTGCTTCTTGAAGCACTTCTTTAGGTTGGACTAAAGCTAAACGTAAATAGCCTTGTCCAGCAGATCCAAATACTGTCCCAGGAACTGTGACAACTCCTATTTGCTCAATTAGCTTGAATGCAAGTTCTGTGCAATCAACATCGTACGGATATTTTGCCCAGACAAACATGCCACCATCAGAAGGTGCTGCATCCCATCCTAGGTCACGTAAACCGTTCATCAATGTTTTATGACGCTCAGAGAACGTTGCGCGCAAGTTTGCTGTAATTTCCTCTGCGTTATCTAACGCGACCACTGCAGCGTCTTGTATTGGTTCAAAGATACCGAAATCTAAATTGGATTTAAGTTGCTTGATAATGGCTATCATCTCAGCGTTGCCGGCGATATAAGCAATACGTGTACCAGCTAAGCTAAAACTTTTCGAAAGTGAGTTAATCTCCATACCAACTTCTTTTGCACCAGGGGCTGAAAGGAAACTAATTGGGCCATCTCCTGTAAAGTAAAATTCTGAATAAGCAGCATCATGTAATACGATGACGTTATATTTCTTCGCAAAGGCAATCACTTTAGCAAAATAATCTAAAGAGGGCATTGCAGGGACTGGATTCCCAGGTAAATTTAAAATAAGTAGTTTGGCCTTTTGCGCAATCTCTTCCGGTACAGCATCTAAATTTGGTAAAAAGTTATTTTCAGCTGTTTGTGGCATGTAATAAGGTGTTGCGCCTGCTAGATGGATTCCAGCATCGTAGGCAACATAAGCGGGATTTGTTGAGAGAACGATGTCTCCAGGATCACAAAAGGCAATTGGTAAATGCACTAAACCTTCTTGAGAGCCAATTGTTTGGATAATTTCAGAAGCGGGATCTAAATCCACATTGCTGCGTCTTTTGTAATAACGACTAACAGCCTCATAAAATCGTTGTGTACCATTTAATGTGTAACCATAAGACTCAGCTAGGTTCGCTCTAAATGATAAATGTTCGCGAATTTTTTCATGGGGTGGGAGATCCGGGCTACCTAAACTTAAATCAATCATAGTCATGCCTTGTGCTTGTTGTTGTTTTGCAAAGTCTTTTAAGTCTCCAAAAATTGCAGGTGTAAATAATGACATTTTTTTTGATGGTACGATTTTCAAACTAGTACACTCCTTATAGTTGTATAACAGAATAGTAGTACACATTTTATCATACTAAAGCGCAGAAAGGGAAAGATATTCTGAAAAAAGAATATATTTTTATAATGGAGAAAATGAGCGTATAGGCTAGCTGAAATATTTTAGTACTTTTGGTTAAACTAAGCGAAATTTAACGTTATCCAAGATGATAAGACGGAAATTTTATGAGAAATTCTGTTATCATATTGCTAAAGGAAGGGGGATTCATATGCAGGTATCTTCGTTAAGTGGACCGAGCGGAACAGGAAAAAGTACCAGTGCGCTTGTCTTTGCACATAGGGTAGGAATCGAGGCCATTATAGATGATGGTCTACTTATCGTTAACGGCGTCAAAGTAGCGGGTGTATCCGCAAAATTTGAGAAAAATACAATAACAGCGGTCCGACGCGCCATTTTTTCAGATGACGCACATTGTGAGGAAGTAAAAAAAGCACTTGATACATATAAAGTACAAGCAATTTTACTGATTGGTACGTCTGATAAAATGACAAAAAGTATTGCTAAACGATTAGAGCTTGACCCAATCAGTACGTATTACTATGTTGAGGATGTCCGTTCACAAAAGGAAATCCAAAAAGCACGTTTTATTCGAGAAACGCAGGGTAAACATGTCATGCCTATACCATATCGTCAAGTTGAACAAAACTTCTTTAAACGATTCGTGCAAAAGGGCAAAGAGATTTTCTCCCCAAAACGTGAAAAAATTGGTGAAACCACTATTGTTCGACCAGATTTTCAACAAGAATATATCGAAATAGAAAAACAAGTTTATGTGCAACTTATCACTTATTGCTGTCTACAACAAGAAATCGTTCATAAGGTGGAACAAGTGCAATTTATTCTTGGAGAACAGGCTAAAGCTAATATTACCTTGCAGCTAAAGATGCCAATTGATTATTCGCTACGAGATCGACTGCATCAGTTACAAGAAGCAGTGCAGACAGCTTTTTATCAGCATTTTGGCTACGAACTCGATGCCATTCATCTTCATATTAAATCAGCAGTGTTGAAGAGGAAATAATAAAAACAGGTACGCTATTTGCCAGGAGGCAGGAAGAGTACCTGTTTTTTATTTAGAATTTAGATCGACGCTTGAATTGTGGTTGACGTTTTTCAACAAAGGCAGCACAGCCCTCTGAAAAATCAGTACCGACAAATGGTGTAGAGCCTTCCCATAACTTCGGTACGCTATCTACGCATTCTTGTACAGATAGCTTTACAGCGAGTAAGGATTCAGGAGACATTCCAGCGACAAGCTTACCCATACGAATCATGTACTTGTTTATGTCCTTTTCAGCCACTAAATAGTTTAACAGGCCAAGTTTGAAGGCTTCTTCTGCTTTAAACATACGGCCTGTAAATACTAGATCCTTCGTTGTAGACGGGCCAACAAGTTGGACTAAGCGTTGAGCAAATTTGTTATTGAGGGTAATACCTAATTTGCCCACAGGAATACCTAATTTTGCTTTTTCAGAGCCAATACGGATATCACAGGCTAATGCAAGTTCTAAACCAGCCCCCATAGCAGGCCCATTAATGACACCGATTGTTGGAATCGGTAATCTTTCAATTGTTGAAATTGTTTTTTCCATATGTACAAATGCTTCTTCTGCTTTTTCAAGGGAAATAGCGTTGAATTCTTTAATATCGGAACCTGCTGTGAAGTTTTCTCCAGAACCTCGTAAAATAAGCACTTTATTTTTAGGATTATCCAATACTTGTAATGAAATCTTGGCTAATTGATCCCACATATTTGCTGTTAGTGCATTTTTTGCTTGAGGACGGTGGATTGTTATAATGGCAAGTCCAGCAGTTTCTTGATAGATAATTTTAGCATCCTCTGCTTCAAGTCGTGTCGTTCTTACTTGCATAATTGAAAAGCCCCCTACATTAAGATGATAAACTTATTATATAACACAAACAGTGATAAACACTAAATTATACGAATTTTCATGTAAATTCAGCCTGTTATACAAAAAAAGAGTCATATTGAAGAGATTGTACTACAACAGGAGCGAATGGATTTACTATTGTAATAAAGCAAAAGATGTGAGAAACTGTTTCAGGAACATTTGTTTCTTTATGACGAAAGGGGCATTTTCATGGTAGAAGCGGTGACAAATAGAGCACTACAGATTATCCGACACTAAACTTATTAAAATATATATTACGCACACCTCAAAATACTATAAAATAGAAGATAAATACCTGCACCAGCCAATAAGGAGGTCTTAAGATGATTACTTTAAGGGATGCTTGGGAAAGTTACATATTATTATTAAACTCTTTGAAGAAAAGTGCCGCAACGAAAAAGCAGTATAATATGGATGGACACCAATTTTTAGCGTTTGCTAGTGAGAAAAACTTTCTGTTTTTGGATAATCAATTTAAAGAATTGTTATTTGCGTATAGTAATCATCTGAAGGAATCGTATTCGAATGTGAATACGTACAACCATAAAATTGCTACACTTCGTAGCTTTGTGGAATTTGTATTTTTACGAGAGTGGGTGGAATCATTTGATTATGAAATGATTTTACAACCCAAGAAAAGAGGAAAAGAGGCATTAAGGGTACTGTCCAAAGCACAGTTACTACAAATTGTCGATGTATGGCCAACGTATTTTGAATTTGCAAAAACAAACGAGCATGCATGGCTAGCAAGAAGAAACGGCTGTATCGTACAAATGTTAATGGAGACAGGGTGCAAACCTGCGGAGCTTGTGGGCATGAAATGGGCGCATTTACTTACAGATGCATCACTCATATATGTTTCTAACCAAAATGGCAGAAGAGAAATTAAACTTACTAATATCCTTATTGAGATGTTGCAGCATTACAAAGAGGCAACCGAGGAAATTCATCAGGAGAAGGTTGGGGAATGGCTTTGGGTAAGTGAAGCGAGCCAAACAAAATCCATCACTACAAAGACTGTGGAGCGCATTTTTCAAACGATTTCAAAGGATATTGGGACGGCTGTTCGAGCAACAGATTTACGTTATACCGTTCTGCAAAAGGCTTTACAAAGTGAAAAAACAATTGAAAACATCCAACAAACGATGGGCTATGTACGGAAGTGGGTACTAACGGAAAGAGGTGAACGTTTTAAATAACGCGTGAAGAATAGCTTTCTTTAACCCGCATAAACCGATCTGTAAGACGCTCACTACAAGTTAAAAGCTGAGTACGAGTTCATGAGTTGGTCCATTAATATCAACTGACCGTAAACGCCCGATTGGTTCAACTAACAATCAGTGGAGAATGAAGAAAACCCCCACTGATTGCGTTTCACCTTATACGAATCGCTGCATGCTATTTTATAAGTGATTCAAAGCCTTAACACTAACCTTTACTGATAAATCGTGTTTACCCCCTGTATAAACACCTTCGACAGGGCTTATATCTGAGTAATCACGCCCAATACATAATATGATGTGATTTTCTAGTACTTCCACATTATTTGTTGGGTCTAAACCAATCCATCCAATGCCGGGGATCATTACTTCTACCCAAGCATGTGTAGCTATATCGCCGATTAGGGCAGAATTGTCATCAACGTATAAATAACCACTAACATAACGTGCAGGAATGCCCTTGGCTCGTAAAACGGCAAGCATCACATGTGTAAAATCCTGACAAACACCTCTTTTAAAAATAAAAGCCTGACTTGCTGTTGTGGTTACATCCGTTGCTTCGGGGTCATATTCAAAAGTTGAATATATATACTGCATTAAATTAAGAGAGAACAGCACTGGATTTTCAGCATGACCAATCGCATGATAAACATCCTCTAACTGTGCTTCTGTCATAAACGTAAAGTTAGTTGACTTTAAATAGGGTAAATAATGCTCATAAAAAAGTTGCGAATGAAAAATTGTCTGCATCTCTGGTGAATATTGAATACGGTGTATAAATGGCGCTCTTTGAATACTAACAATAGATGTCGTCTGAATTTCTAGCTCCTGGTGTTGCTCTGGGATATAAAAAGTCCCAACAGTATTGCCCCAAATATCTAAATGCTCGCGCGTGAGTGAAGAAGGTGTAATGGTAATACGATAGGTTAATAATCGCTGCCGTTCATCGCTCCGCGGCTTTAAGCGGATCGTATTCAAACTTTGATCGACTTCAGACTCATATTGAAAAACATTTGTATGCTGAATTTCAAATTTCATAGTGTCCGCTTCCTTTTCATTACTGACTTGCTTGTTGAAAGGGAGCTGTGTATTGTTCCTTTCAAAATTGTACGCTGGGTTCATATAAATGATAAATTGTTGCAAATGTATGACTGAAATCAATACATTGCCACAATCTCTCCTCCATTGAAAAAATAGCTTCTTCTAGTGTAATCGTCAACAAGTCTATATTAATCATTGCAACTAATAAAGCTTTTAACGGATTGTGAACTGCTAAAAATCGAGCGGATAAATGGTCATTTTCAATATGCATAAATGCCTCTTCTAGTTTTTTTAAACAAAACATTACTGAGCGTGGAAAATGTTCATCATGCAATAAATATTGAATGACACAAGCTAAGTTGGTTTGTCGATGCTTTCGTAAGTAGGATTCTGTCGCTTTCGATAAATCCAGCAGAAACGCTCCGTCCGCTTCTTGTATGGAAGTTGTCATCTGTTTTTGTTGCTCCAACATAATTAATGCTGTACGAATCGTTTTTTCCGCCCGTTCAAGCCATTTCCCGACTTGAATAAAATAGAATGGTACATCCCGATCCATGGAACCTTCTATTAATCCTGTAACTGTCAAGGACGTCTTTCGAACATTTTGTAAAAAATAATTAAGCGATATAAGTGGAAAAGGTTTTTCACGTTCAATAATTTCTTGTTGCAAGTATAAATAAAAAGAATTTTGCAATTCCCAGAGCTCGATTGGGATACTATCTCTTGTTATTCGAGCATTTTCCCGAATAGCACGCAAGGTTGCAAACAGAGCATTGCTATTTTTTTCGGAAAATAATAGATACTCAATAAGTGGATTGACACGTCTAGATTCATAATACGACATAAATTCTTCCTTTGATGCACAAATGTCTAATATCGCTTCCCAGTGATCGATATATTCATTTTCTTTCCCAGATTGCTCCAACATATTCAACAGCTGTACTTGTAATATATGTGCATTAGTTTCTGTTCGTTCGCTATATCTTGCCATCCAGTATAGTGCATCCGCTACTCGACTTAACATGCTGCATTTCCTCCTTTAATATCCACGTATCTTTTGCTCCTCCACCTTGTGAGGAATTGACTACTAATGATCCTTCTTTTAGGGCAACACGTGATAAACCACCCGGTAGTACATAAATGTCATCACCCTTCATGACATACACACGTAAATCAATATGACATGGATAGAATCGGCCGTCTTGATAAGCAGGGGCGCGTGACAATTGGATAGTTGGTTGAGCAATGTATTGATTAGGATTTTCTAAGATTTTCTGACGAAAAATCGTTATTTCCTCATTACTAGCCTGTGGCCCAATAAGCATATCATAACCACCTGAAGCACTGACATTTTTAACAACAAGTTCCTGTAAATGATCGAGTACCCACGCTCGCTGCTCATCATCATGTAGAAGATATGTTGTCACATTTTCTAAGATTGGTTCCTCCTTTAAATAGTATCGGATCATATCGGGTACATACGCATACATGGCTTTATCATCCGCGACGCCATTACCTACAGCATTTAATATGGCAATATTTCCTGCCATATAAGCCTCCATAATATTAGCTACACCTAATAAAGAATCCTCACGAAATACAGTAGGATCTAAAAAATCATCATCAATGCGGCGGTAAATAATATCTATTTGTTCTAGCCCATAGATTGTCTTCATGTACACCATGTCATCCTGTACAATCAAATCTCGCCCTTCCACAAGCTGAATATTCAACTGTTGTGCTAAAAATACATGATCATAATAGGCTGAATTATACATGCCTGCTGTTAATAAGACAGCTTTAGGTTCAGCACTAGCGTCTAAATTACGAGGCCTATGTGCAAGGAGTGCCTTTTTCATAAATGCCATTTGTTTTTCAAGCGAAAGGATTGTATGCTTCGAGAAAAATTCAGGATACACTTCCTTCATGACATGTCGATTTTGGAATACATATGACATGCCAGAGGGATTACGTAAATTATCTTCTAATACTCGATACACACCATTTTCGTCGCGTATTAAATCAATGCCAGCTAAAAAAATATGATTATCAATGGGTACTTGTACACCAAGCATTTCTTTAAAATAGTAAGGATTACTTTCTACTAGCCATTTCGGAATAACATCATCCTGTAGAATGAACTGTTCATGATAGACATCATGTAAAAAACAATTCAATGCATCAACACGTTGTTTCATACCCGCTTCAATCACAGCCCATTGTTTATGAGGAATGATAATTGGTACAAAATCGAAAGGCATTGTACGCTCCGTTCCACCTTGAGCTCCATATACGGTAAATGTAATACCTTGTCTTAGGAAGCTTGATTGGGCTTGTTGATTCTTTTCTTCTAGCTGTTCTTTTGAAAATGCGCTTAACTTACGATGGAAAGACCGGTAATGTGGTTTTGGTTGATTACCATCTAGCATTTCATCAAAAAACAAACCGGATTCGTACAATTTCATATATGAATCGCCTCCAAATTTAAGTAGTAATGAAAACGTGTTACACTAGTTAGGAATACATAAAAGGAGCTAGTAACATGACAATCATAAATTTAATGCAAGCATATGAGTTGGACAAGCTTTCGAAACTAGGTTTAACAGATGAGGAAATTGTAAGCACTTTGCAATCTGGAGATGTATCAGCTTGGCAGGAAAAGGTTCCTCAATTTGAATTTCATGAAACAAAAACTCTTTTGCAAGAAGGGGAACATTCGTTTCTTGGTGCGCTGCATGGCAATTATCGTGTGAAATATGTAACATTGCCAGGCATTCAACGTTTACTTCAACTTCGTTTTCAACTAGAAGAAGGTGAGGACTATCAATTACTAGAAACAGGCATTCAGTATTTGTCCTGTAATGAGGAAATCGTCGTGAAGCTACAAAATATGCTATCAACTAATTGGCATCTTACGAAACAAGTCGATGGAACATATAGTATTTTTGTCAAACAATTGTAATGAACCAAATAATTCCACTTGCTTTATGAGACGAATCGACATGTATAGTTATCCATCTATTAATTTTTCAATTCGTCTCACAGCATTTTTTCATCCTAGAGTTTAATATTCATATTGTTGGCTGTTTATGCTTAAAATCAAATTAATTTTATAAAAAACGTAAAAAAGATGATTTTCTAGAGACTTAGAAAATTATCTTTTTTCTTACAGCGATATAGAACATTTGTTCTAATTGGTCAAAAAGGGCATTTTTTTTGCAATAAAGTTCCCAAATTTATATTTGGGAATGTTTTTTGTGGTAAAATGGAGCATATAGAGGTGATTTTATGCAAAAAATACAGCTCCCAAAAATTATGAAGGATTTCCTGGTGTACTTGACTACCATCAAAGGGAAATCCCAGCGAACGAGAAAGGAATATGAATACGACCTCACATTGTTTTTTCGTTTCCACATAGCCGTCCAAAACGACATTGACATAACACAAATTGCTAAAATAAATATTGATACTATTACAATAGAAGAAATCCGTGAAATTACACTGGAGGATTTGTATTTATTTATGGAGTATTGTGAAGTACAACGTCAAAATTCTGCTTCAGCTAGAGCGCGAAAAGTTGCAACATTAAAATCGTTTTTCAAATACATTAAAGGAAAACGTCGTCTCCTTGAGGAAAATCCAGCAGATGAATTAGAAACACCTAAAATTGCACGTAGGAAACCAGTTTATATGAATATGGATGAGGCAACTCAATTTATAGATGGCATTCAGCCGAATCGTGCTTCACCCCGAAACTATTGCATGATGATGTTTTTCTTGAATCTAGGTATTCGAGTAACGGAGCTTTGCCAACTAAATAAATCATCGATTCAAGGTCGGTACCTAACAGTTATCGGAAAAGGAAATAAAGAGCGTACTGTTTATTTAAACGATAGTTGCATGCAGGCTCTTGCAGATTATGAGCAAAGTGGAAAAACAGCTTATAAAGGAGAAGGGAATGAGCCTCTGTTTATTTCTCAAAAGGGTACACGCTTTACACGTCAAACAGTTGCAAAGATTGTCAAACAAATTAACAATCAGTCTGGACTACAAAAGGAAAGACTGACACCGCATAAATTACGCCATACCTCTGCAACAATGATGTACAAGGCAGGGGCAGATATACGAAGTCTTCAGCATATTCTAGGCCATTCAAGTGTTGCGACGACTCAAATTTATACACATATTGAAGATGAAGAGCTTCAGCATGTGCTTGAAAATAACCCGTTTAATATTGTTCGTGAAAGCGATGGTCGTTTATGACTATCGCTTTCATTTTTTAAAATAACAATAAATTAATTGACGAATGGACCAATCTGTTATATATTAAATAAAAATAAAACAAACTGTTATAAAACAGTTTTTACACCAAGGAGGACTTTATTATGTCAAAGTATCGTGATGGATATGAATTTTATTGTGAAATGTGTGAGCGTTATGGTTTGGAGCCAATCTCATTCCGCTATTATGTAATCCAGCTATCACAGGAGCAGTTGTCTGCATATAACATGCAAGCTAAGCAATTAGGCATCTAATTATTATTGCACTAAAGGATGTGTTTATTACGGAAGTCGATGCGAATATTTTATGAAATGCCCAGCCATACTAATAAATATGGACTGGGTTTTTATATTTTTATAAGAAATATCTGAAAATATATTATTGACTTAGTAATTATACTGTTATATATTATTTATACAAAATAAATTCTGTTATAGTACAACTAAACAAAGAATTAAAATGTCATATTTTTTCTAGTATGATAAGCAGTTTGATTTGGTACCAAACAATTTCTACTATATTGAATACTACTAGGGAACAGTGCTACTAATGAAAGGAAGTTATTAAGATGACAGACTATCGAAAAGGCTATGAATTTTACCGACAAATGAGTGAGAAGCATGGTTTGGAGCCAATTAATTTTCACTACTATATTTTGAATTTATCGCAAGAACAATTAGATGCATATAATGATGAACATGCAAGAGCTACAGGAGTTGAAATTGAATATGAAGTTTCCTAACTTGTGAAATGCCTTACTGCCAAACTGTGACAGTGGGGCATTTTCAATTGATATATTTTTTCGTGACAAAAAGACTGATTTTTACATCACAAGTAGTACTAAGGTAGTTATTTTGTCTGGGGAAAGGTTGTGAAAAGTACTTGAAAGGTCATTGTTTTTTTATCTTTATTATAGAAATCTATGAAATGTTGAAGATACAGTTTTTAGATTTGGGTTGAATTAACTGCTTTTCTAAGACTATAATATAATTACATAAATAAGGGCGATATACCGCAACTTTATACCTCGCTATATACATAAAGCAAAAGTACCAAACCCTTCTTATTCCAATGAACGGAGAATGAAAATGATGAATATCACGCCAGGTATTATAAATCAAGTTAACTACAGCCTGAAAGAATTACAAGATATTTTTTCAGCAATGAACAGTTCAATCATTGTAGCGATTACAGATCGAACAGGGAAAATCACTTTTGTTAATGATCATTTTTGTAAAATTTCTAAATATACGCGTGAAGAATTAATGGGCCAAGATCACCGTTTACTCAATTCAGGATTCCATCCAAAGTCTTTCTTCAGAGAAATGTGGAAAACAATAGGAAAGGGGGACATATGGAATGGCGAGGTATGCAACCGGGCTAAAGATGGTAGTCTTTACTGGGTGAAAACTACTATTATCCCTTTCTTAGATGATAATAACAAACCATATCAATATATCGCTATTCGCGTTGATATTACTGCACAAAAAGATATTAAAAAGATAACACACATTGCTTATCACGATGAATTAACAGGACTGCCGAACCGTCGTAAATTAGAGCAACGTTTAGAAAATGAATTCCATCAATCTCGACGTACAGGAGAGAAATTTGCGTTATTTTTCATTGATGTGAATCGTTTTAAGAACATTAATGATGGATTGGGTCACATCATCGGAGACATGTTCCTAGTAGAAATGGCAAATCGTTTACGCAATATTGATCACACTGCCAATTCTTTTTATCGTCACAATAGTGATGAATTTGTCATGATATTAAATGATGTCAATCGAATTGAAGAGAAGGCAAAGGAAATTATTAGTGTTTTCGATGAGAGTTATATTATAGATACGTATGAATTTTATGCAAGTATTAGTATTGGGATTAGTGTTTTCCCAGATCACGCAAACTCAATTGAAGAACTGTTAAAAAATGCAGATATAGCGATGTATGCTGCGAAGTCTACACGGGGTAATCAGTACCGCTTATATCGTCCAAATATGGATGAGGCGAATGATAAATGGCTATTACTAGAAACTAAACTACATCAGGCGCTTAAAAAAGATATTTTAGAACTGCATTATCAACCGAAAATCGATTTAAAGACCGATAAAGTAGTGGGGATGGAGGCATTACTTCGTTGGTACGACCCTGAATTAGGACAAATGCCACCTGATCGTTTTATTCCGTTCGCTGAAGAATGCGGGCTTATTAATGATATTGGTGTATGGGTATTAAAGAAGGCTTGTGCTCAGGCCCGCGCTTGGAATCAAACATACAACTTAAACTTACGGGTTGCAGTTAATATTTCACCAATTCATATTAGTACCTTTGGCTTTGTAAAAATGGTACGTGGAGTAATCGCAGAAACAAAAATAGACCCGCATACATTAGAAATTGAAATTACCGAAATGAGCATGCTAGATTATACAGAAGATCTGATTAACACAATCGAGCAGTTAAGATCACTCGGAATCACGATTTCTCTGGATGATTTCGGGACAGGTTATTCATCGCTCAATTACTTAAAGAAATTCCCGGTAGACGTGTTAAAAATTGATCGTGCCTTTGTACGAGACATTGTGCCTGAAAAATCAGGCATTGCAATGATTTCTGCAATGATTTCTTTAGCACATGCATTAAACCTCCAGGTAGTAGCTGAAGGCGTCGAGGAAGAGGCTGAATTGAAGGTACTACGTGAGCATGGCTGTGAGTTCGTGCAAGGATACTACTTTAGCAAACCGCTATCAGTGGAGGAATTCACAAATTCTATCTTAAAAAACGTGTAGATAATCAAAGATGTGTAACTTGGCTTAATATTGGCGTTTTCTAAAAGAAGTCTTAATTTTTATTGTCCCATTATGGACATAAAAGTTAGGACTTCTTTTCATATGGGGAATAGCAATGAAACTTGACGTGTCACCTTTTGGTGTCCTATAATCATTATGACAACAAATGGTGTCCTATTAGATTATTATGTTGTTTAATCGTTGACATTACAGGAAATAATAATGAAAAGGTGGGGGGGATTTTGAACGAGAAAAGGCAAATGAGGGATGTTTATGACGCTGTTGCCGATCCAACAAGACGAAAATTACTTAGAATGTTGGCAGATGTTGAAGAATTACCCCTACATGAGCTTACAGTTCATTTTCAAATGGGGCGTACAGCAGTTTCTAAGCATTTAGCTATCCTTAAAGACGCTGATCTCGTAATTACTCGAAGGGTTGGTAGAGAAACGAGGTATCGGTTGAATGCCGCTCCTTTGAAAGAAATACAAGATTGGGTATCTTTATACGAAGGATTCTGGAAAGAAAGAATTGCTAAATTAAAACTATTATTGGAGGAAAAAAAATGAAATCAGATGTATCATTAGATTTTCAATTCACAAGTACAATCGAGCAGGTGTGGAACGCTTTAACAGATTCGGATACTCTTGCAAAATGGATATGGGATAATGACTTTAAACCAGTCGTTGGCCATAAATTTCAGTTTCGTGCAGAGCCTTCCGAATGGTGGGATGGAATTGTAGATAGCGAGGTGCTCGAAGTCGACGAGCCTAATAAATTATCTTACACTTGGGTAAGTGCTGGAGAAAGCACTACTGTTACGTGGACTTTGAAAAAAGGTTCAGATGGAACTGTCCATCTACATCTCGATCAAACTGGATTTAGTGAAGCAACAAAAGCTCGTGAGGGCGCAATTGAGGGAGCTAAATATGCTTGGACGAACATGGGTGATCAGCTTGGAAAAGTGTTAACAGTACAGTAAAAATGTTTTCTTCATCCTCTATGATGCCTACTTTTTATGAACCAGCCTTTTAGTTGGTACTTGAATATATCAATCAAATAGAAATTGATGATTATTAATTTAAATCGTTTTATACAAATAAACCATTCTTTAACCTAGGGCGCAATTCCGTAGCAAGAATTGTGCTCTTTCTTTATGAGAAGGTGCATTTTCCGGGGCAAGAAAGGTTCCCTTCTTATTTCTCGCCATTTGAGATAACAGAAATTAATAATAACAGCGCAATTATCTGGATTATAATTGCAGCCAGTATGATATAAGCGATTTTCAACAACCGGGCGATTTTCAGGAATTCGGAAAGCGTTATTTTAATGGAATAAAGGATTGCGTTAAATAAATTGTAATTTAGCAAACGTGGCAGTGTGGTTGTAGAATCTTATTTATACAACAAATTCATTTAAAGTTTTACTCACATGGCAATACTAAATTTAGAGAATGGAGAGAATATCACTATGAATATCAATCAATTAATTGCGAACAATATAAACAAATTAGATGCAGTACTACCAGTAGATAAATCGTTAGGAATTGCTGGTTTGTCGGGATCTGGGAAAACAACTTTTTGTCAAGCAATTGGTGAAGAATCTAAGAAGCGTCTCGTTTCCCTATTGCCAAAGGCAGAGTATCAGTATTTATTTCCTAATATTATGGAGACTAATTTCAGTGCCATCAAAATGGAAGAAATACCTCTTGTGCTTTTCCTTGGAAAATCATCTATTTCTGCCAATCCTCGTTCAACAATTGGCACACATTCTGGTGTGTTTAAAGAAATTCGTGTTACTCTTGCTGAAAAATTTGATCTTTCGCCGGAAGTTTTTTCATTTAATAATGCATTAGGCTGGTGTCCAGATTGTAAAGGTCGTGGAACTACTAAAAATGTAGAATGTAAAAAGTGTAAGGGGAAGCGCTATAATCCAGAAGTTGAGCAATATAAAATCGCATTATTTGATAAAGCACAGAGTATTTCCGATATCAACGACTTAAGCATTGAAGCCATATATTCACTTGCAGAAGTTTTAAGTATTAGTGAAGCCAAACAACATATTCTAAAAAATATTATCAATATGAATATTGGATACTTAACATTAAATCGCATTATGGGTACATTGTCAGGTGGAGAATTAACCCGACTTTACTTGGCAGAATTCATGGCAACAAGTGAAAATACGGTTATTATAATTGATGAAATCTCCGTAGGTCTTGACCACCAAACACTATTAAAAATTTTAGATGAGATTAAACAATTGGGCTATAAGAATCAAATTTTGCTCATTGACCATTCTGACACGGTGCTTAACACAGCGGAAGAGCAATTATTCTTTGGCCCTGGCAGTGGTAAATATGGTGGGAAAATTGTTGAAGAATCCCCACGTCCAAAACCAATTACTTGTGAACAAAATCAGGCAATACCAACAGAATACTATCAATTTCAAGATCTTTACTGTCGTAATATTCAAATGGCTGAAATTCTGATTCCCAAAAATAGAATTGTCACGTTTACGGGGGAGTCTGGTTGTGGTAAATCTACACTTGTCAATGAGTGTATGGCCAAAGATTTTGTGAAGCGCTATCCAAAAGATAAACTTGTCATGGTTGGTCAAGATCGAAATCAATCGATTACTAGTCGGTCAACAGTTGCGACATTTCTTGATATTAAAAAGAAACTCACAAAGTATAGTGAAGATATTGATGATATTTTTCAGCGCTCGATTGAAGATATTATTGATGAATTGCCAAATGAAGACATCGCTCATAAACGTTTGAGCTTATTGATCAAACTTGGACTTGGTTATTTGACATTGGAAAGAAAAACACAGTCTTTATCAACGGGTGAATTTCAATGTGTCCATTTAGTTTCTGAGCTGTTTGCCAATTCAAGAAACCCACATACACTTTTTATTTTTGATGAGCCTTCAAAAGGTTTATCACAAAATATATTAAATCAATTCATTGATAGTGTCAGGGGCATTTTGCAGGATGAATCAGTCTCAATGATTATGATTGAACATAATTCTTATATGCTAGAAAACTCTGATTTTATCGTTGATTTTGGTAAAAGACAGCTTGCACCTGTGGAGCACCTTGATGTTGTCAGTCATAATGATTATTATCGTCAACAAAACAGTACGGATAGCGTTTCTCCATTGCAAATTTCTTCAACTATCAATCAACAAAATGGCATTAACTACTTAAAAGAAAATCATATTGCCTATTTTAAAAATGCAGAAAACGTCTATAAGGGCGGCATCCTAAAAAGCTTATCTTCAATGGCTCGTTTGATTTATGGTGAATACGAATCGGATACAATTGCACCGGTCATCGCCATTGATCTGGAACGTCACCTGTATAGTCAATATAGTTTTCTCTATGAAATGGGTGGATTGATCAACCATATTATTGCGGCGCATCCAACCAATAAAGATACGAGAAGCTTCGATTTTTATTATCAAGACAATCATTGTCCAAGCTGCTCTGGCCGTCGGGTGATTGAAAAATTTGATATTGATATTGTAATTCAGGACAAAACTGTGCCATTTTGGGATGGCCTATTGCATCCTGACGTCATGGAGGTTTTAAAATATTATCAATATCCGAAATTGCAATTCCTCTTTGATGAGATTAAGAATGAGCTCGGTCAGGATATAAGCAAAAGTTTTAATGACATGACGGATGCAGAAAAACATACCTTTTTATACGGGTATTGGGAAAAGTCATTCTATGATAAAGCAGGCAAAGCATCGAGGACTTGGGAAGGCTTTAATTTAATCATTGGGCGCTATATATTTGTGTCGAAATCGATTATTAAAGAGCAAATGAAAGCATCCAAAGAGATGATTGTCTGTCCAATCTGCCAAGGAACCGTGCTAAATCATCATAAGAAGCTAAAGTTTGACGACACGGATATTCGTGAGATTATTCAGCAGCCTCTTGATCAAGTGATGAAAACCGTTGGCAAGTTACAAGTACTAGAAAAAATGAAAGCTATTGTTGGCGGCGAAATGACTTTGACGGAAGATGTCTCTCTGTTGCCTAGGGAAACGCAGGTCGCTCTGAAAATGCTTGAACTAGAGCTGGCAAGCTTTGCCCACTATGAAATCGTTTTACAAAATACCTTGCCTTTCTGGGACAGTATTAGCAGCAATCTCGAAGCGATCAGCATGAATAATCGGATAACCATCTGTGATTTTGCCAATATCACCGAAACAAGAGAAACTATTATTGATAAGTATTTCACCAATGGAAAATACAAGAAATTGACGTATGTCTATGAAGCGTTAGGTTACAAAAAAATTGTCACCCTCATTAATAAGATTAAAGCAAGTCATCCATGTCCATTCTGTAAAGGAAAGAAAGTAATTTCTGAAGATGGGCTCCATGATGGCGTTTATAAATTATCGGTACCATGTGTTAGTTGTTATGAAAGTGGCATTAATGATGAAGGGCGTAAGGAAATCGTTGAGGGCATAGACGTGCAAACATGGCTAACTGGCAACGTAAGTGATGTTGTTACTGAAAGCTTAAATCTTGAGGCAGTTACTGATCTGCCAATTTTCAAGCGTATTCGTGAGTTGAATAAACAAGAAATGATGGCAGTTTACCAATTTCTTGCGCAAAACAATTAAATTAGAATTATTAAAGCAAGCAGACAAAGGATCAATTGTATAAAAGAAGAAGTAATCGAAAGAAAGACAATCTCTAATATATAAAAATAAAATTCAATAATTGAACGCTTTAAAGAAGTAACTAAAAAGCCCATTTTCTCTATTTTGTTTGCAGAGAAGATGGGCTTTTTAATTTAGAATCTCTTTATAACAATAGCTTTAGGATTACTTTATTGAAGAACTGAAAGAAGTAGAGTTGACGAGGAAGGAGTCTATTAAATGAGTCATTAATGTGGAAAGAAATTAAAAGTTGCTCAAATATTCTTTATTGTATTGCAATATTAACAAATAAAATATAATATGATAATGATAATCATTTTCAATTAAAAAGGAGAGAGTTAATTGACGACCAAAAGACATCTTATAATTGGCATGCATTTAGCAGTGAATGGTGAAAATGGCAAGAAAGGCGCGTTTATTGATGAACATATTGCATTTGCACAACGTGCTGAGGCAGCAAAATTAGATTTTGTATTTAAGGCCGATTATTTAATAGCTCATCCGGAGTTAATGGCTAAAACAAAAGGAACAGCAGGGCTAGATCCTAGTTTTTTAATGGCGACAGTAGCAAGAGAGACTAAACAAATTGGCTTAGTAACAACCGTTTCAACATCATTTATTCCACCTTATATGATAGCACGGCAATTACAATCCTTGAATTGGATTAGTGAGGGGCGTTTAGGTTGGAACTTAGTAACATCAATTGATGGGGCATATAATTTTAGCAACGAGTTGATGCCCTCGTCAGAAGAGCGTTATGCCAAGGCAACAGAATGTAAGGAAGTTGTACAACAGCTATGGCATAGTAACCCTTATGAACTATTAGAGACAGACGGTAATTTAGAGAAGATTAATGAGCTTGTGAAGCCCATTAATCATGAGGGACATTATTTCCATGTAAAAGGTCCATTAAATATTCCTATGCATCCAGCAGGTGATATTCCACTATTTCAAGCAGGAGCATCGGATACTGGGCGTCAGTTTGCAGCAGCAGTATCGAATGCAGTTTTTGCTGCCACGCCAGCTATTGAAGTAGGTATTGAATTACGTAATGATTTACGCGAGCGCGCTATTATAGCAGGTCGTTCAGCAGATGACATTCGTTTATTACCTGGCTTGTATTTCTTTATTGGTGATACATATGAGGAAGCATTAGAAATGCATCGTAAAGCACATGAACATCTTACAACTGAACGCCGCTACAACGCTTTAGAATCCGTAATAGGCATGGACATTCGTCATTTATCTCTTGTGGATTATGTAACAGCAGCTATGTTGCCACCAGAAGATCAAAAAGTTCGTAGTAAAACGCATGCACAACTTGTGCGCCGTTATATCATTGAAAATGAACCAACTGTTGAAGAATTATTAGCACGCCCAGAAGTAATTGGCTCTGCACATTTGGTCGCAATTGGTACACCACAAGATATTGTGAATCAGATTGTGAATTTTTATGAGAAGGGAGCATTAGATGGCTTTATTGCTGTGCCAGGTGGTCCTGCAAAATCTTTAGATTTATTCTTTAGCGATGTTATACCGATGTTAGTAGAACGTGGTTTATTCCGAGCCGAATATGAAGGGAGCACATTACGTTCACACTTAGGATTAGATGCATTATTACTTAATTGATAGAATTGAAAAAGGCAAATGTGTTGTGAATAAACACATTTGTCTTTTTGTAAGTTTTAATGATGTTAATTGATATTGATAAAGCGACCGTACTTGGCTCTTGTATTCATTCAAAAAATACATATTTTGTTGTATGAATGTATGAGTAAAGACAAATAAGCAAAAAATAAGCCTGTTCAAATGTAAATTTGAGCAGGCTTTTAAAATGTTCTATAAACGTTAACGTCTATATTGACTTCTTAAATACTATTTTTTATAATCAAATCAACAAGTAAGTGAGTACTCACTTTTTAAAAAAAAGGAGGAATAGAAGTGTCTAATCCAATACTCGATGCAATCCTTGCTCAAGGACTTACAAAATGGAAGACGGAAAAGCAGAGAAGAGTTGTTGAAACGTCGATTAAAATGTTTGCTGAAAAAGGTTACGCCAATACATCGACCGCTGAAATTGCAAGGGCAGCAGGAGTATCAGAAGGAACAATTTTTAAGCATTTCGGAACAAAAGATCATTTATTACTTTCGATCATTGTGCCTTTTGTAAACGACTTTTTTCCTGTCATGGCAAAGGAAGTACTAAACGATACTCTATCAGAAAATACAAAGTCTTTTGAGCAATTTTTACGAGATTTATTAAAAAATAGAGTTGCATTTATTACAGAAAATAAAGAAATATTTCAAGTTTTTATAAAGGAAGTTATTTATAGAGAAGAATTAAAAAGAGAGTTAGTGCCATATTTCACAAAACTGGTTCCACCGTTATTTACAAATATTGTGGAACAATTCAAAGAAAGTGGAGAGTTGATTGATCTCCCAGCTGATCGAATCTTAAAGTCGTTACTCACTTTATTGGGAGGATTTTTTGTTTCACGCTTTTTGCTCATGGAAAACTACATTATAAGTGAAAATGAAATTGAGGATGTTGTTCAATTTGTTATGAATGGATTAAGTAAAAATCAGACTGCTGAGTAAGACGAATTATTTGTATAGAAACTAAACCTGAAAGGAGTTTCATTTATATGGCTGTCATACAGATTGATCATTTAACAAAAGACTATGGTCATAATCGTGGTGTATTCGATGTTTCGTTCAAAGTAGAAAAGGGAGAAGTATACGGGTTTTTAGGACCAAATGGAGCAGGTAAGTCAACAACCATTCGCCATATTATGGGCTTTTCACGTCCACAAGTCGGGCAAATTTTCGTAAATGGCAAGGACAGTTGGAAGAAAGCTAGCGAGATTCAGAAGGATCTTGGATACTTACCTGGTGAAATAGCCTTACCGGAATCCCTGACTGGCACAGAGTTTATTGACATGATGGCACAATTACGTGGCATCAAAGATATGAAATACACAAATTATTTAATAGAAAAATTTGAGCTGGAACCGACTGGTAGCTTGAAGCGTATGTCTCTTGGAATGAAACGAAAACTTGCCATAGTCACTGCTTTTATGCATGATCCTGCAGTACTCGTTCTTGACGAACCGACTAGCGCCCTCGATCCCATTATGCAAAAAGTTTTTATTGAATTTATTAAAGAGGAAAAAGAAAAAGGGAAAACGATATTGCTTTCAAGCCATATCTTCAATGAAATTGACGCTACATGCGACAAAATTTCCATTATTAAAGAGGGAAGATTAATAACTACATTTGTTGCAGATGATTTGCGTCACAATGAGGAGAAAACGTTTAAGTTGGAATTCAATACGAAAGAAGTGTTTGAACGTTTTAAGGGTCAGGTATCTTCTCATGAAAAACTAAATGTAATCTCTCTAATACCCCATAAAAAACAAGCTGAAGTTAGTATAAGTGATAAAGATATAAACGATTTTATAGCTTTTATAAGTGATTTCGATTTGAAGTTTTGTTCTGAAATCAAATTTACACTAGAAGATTATTTTATGAAATTTTATGACCGTAATCCAAGCAATTGAGGAGGGGGCGAACAGAGTGCCGTTAATTGAGATAAACAATATGACCAAAGATTATGGGGAGGGACGGGGTATTTTTGATGTCAGTCTTTCCATCGAAAAAGGTGAAGTTTTTGGCTTCGTCGGAACGAATGGAGCAGGTAAAACCACTTTAATCCGTCATATGATGGGATTTTTAAAACCGCAAAGTGGAAGTGCAACCATTAATGGAATGGATTGTTGGAAAGATTCAGCCGAAATAAAAAAAATGATTGGCTACATTCCAGGAGAAATTGCATTTACTGACGCGCCAACAGGAACAGAGTTTCTAAAAAGACAGGCAGAACTGTTAGGGCTGACAGATATGTCTTATGCAGAGTCAATTATTAAAAAGTTACAGCTTGATCCTACTGCAAATTTAAAAAGAATGTCCAAAGGTATGAAACAGAAGACAGCTATTGTTGCCGCTTTGATGGCTGATTCTGATATCTTGATTTTTGACGAGCCAACAACTGGACTGGACCCTCTTATGAGAGAGGTCTTTATAAATATTTTGAATGAACAAAAGGAAAAAGGAAAAACGATTTTCATGTCGAGTCATATGTTTGATGAAGTCGAACATACATGTGATAAAGTTGCGCTCATAAAAGATGGGAAAATTATTTCCGTTAAATCTACAAAAGAGATTAAATACAATGAAAATAAGGTGTATAAAATTGAGTTTACTTCGGATGAGGACTATAAGAAATTTTTAGCTGAGCCATTTGATTTTGCAGATAAACGTGAAAGTCAGAATCAAGTAATACTAAATTTGCATGATAGCCACATTAATATGTTCTTTAAAACGTTAAAAAATTACAATATTAAGTTCATTTCAGAAATTAAATATACGCTGGAAAAATATTTTAATAGTTTGTATTAAGAGGAGGAGAAATGATTGTTAAGTAAAACTATTTTTAAACAAACATTAAAAGCTAATTTTAAGTTATGGATTATCTTCACAGTAATAACAAGTGTTATGCTTGCTGTGATGATTGCCGTTTTTGAACCAACTACGATATCTGGCGTGACAGATATGATAAAGGATACAGCACTTGGGGATATGCTGAAAAATACGACGTTCCTTGGCATGCTTGCTTCTACTTTCTATTCATTACATGGTGTCCTTCTGCCAGTCATTTTTATCATTATGACTGCAAATAGTCTAATTGCTTCACAAGTTGATAGAGGATCAATGGCTTATTTGCTGTCTACACCTATTAAAAGAAGCACTGTTGTCCGTACACAAGCTTTTTATTTGATTGTTTCGCTTATGATGATGTTTGTCATCGTAACTAGTTTGGGTCTTGTGGCAATTCAAATTTTTCAAAGCGATGTAGATATTAGTATTTCAGATTTTCTTATGCTTAACTTAGGTTTATTTTTATTGATGTTTGCAATTAGTGGCATTTCTTTCTTCTTTTCTTGTTTGTTCAATTTAACTAAGAATTCATTAGCTCTAGGTGCTGGAATACCAATCGCTTTCTTTCTGTTCCATCTAATGGCACAAATAAGTAAGAGTCTTGAAGGGATTAAATATATATCATTGAATACGCTTTTCGACACAGATGCAATTTTAAATGGCGATAGTATAGCAATCCAATTTATTATGCTTATCGGTATAGGTATAGTACTTTATGCACTTGGTATTCGTGTTTTTCAGCAAAAAGATTTACCGCTTTAAAAATTAGTAGCTAATATTTATTTTTAACTACCGAAATAAATTATCAACAAGTTATTTGATTGTATATTTTAAATAGGAGCATTCCTGTTTGAAAGATTTTCAGGGGCTTGAAAAAGAAAAAGCCCTCTAGTATGATGCATGAGTGTCAACGCCTAAATTGACCCATCATCACACAGGAGTGCTCCATCTATGCATTCTAATACGAACCAAAAGATTAATCAAGTCACTGAAAAAACACTTGTCATCGGTATTGATATCGCTAAGCGTACACATTACGCATGTGCGCGCGGGCGAGTACTACAAAAATCGTTCCCTTTCACGCAAACAATAGCAGGTTTCGATGCTTTTTATGAAAAATTACTTGCTTTATGTGCTACACATGAAAAAAGCGACGTGTTAGTCGGTTTTGAGCCTACCGGCCACTACTGGATGAATCTCGCTGCCTATCTTAGTGCGCATGGGATTCCGTTTGTCATGGTGAATCCTCATCATGTGAATCGTTCCAAAGAGCTCGACGACAATCTCCAAACGAAGAACGATCAAAAGGATGCATTGGTCATTGCGCGTTTAATGCGTGACGGTCGTTTTAGCTACCCACGTATTTTTAGACGGTGTGGAGGCTGAACTGCGCAACGGTGCTACTTTACTTTCTAAAATCCAAGAAGATTTAAATGCACTTCAAAATCGAATAATTCGCTGGATTGATCGTTTCTTCCCTGAGTTTATGTCTGTCTTTAAGCAATTTGGCAAGATGGCTTATGCGGTACTTGAAATGACACCACTGCCAAAAGACATTCAAGGAAAAGCACCAGAAGAATTATTGTTTTTATACCGACAGGTAGAAGGCTTGAAGTCACCTCAGCTACCGAAAGCGAAACAATTAGTCGAAGTAGCCCAGCACTCTATCGGACTGACAGAAGGGCTTGTGATGGCACGAATAGAAATCGCCACACTTCTAGAGCAGTACAAATTGATGCAAAGCCAACTAGACGCCCTAACATAACAGTAAATCGAACTAACCAAAGAAATGACGGATTACAACTACTTAAGTTCTGTCCCAGGAATCGGCAGCGTAACGATTGTCGAGCTACTTTCAGAAGTCGGTTCTCTCACACAATATGAGCATCCACGCCAATTAATTAAGCTAGCGGGACTTACATTACGTGAAAACTCCTCTGGACAGCACAAAGGACAACAACGGATTTCCAAACGTGGTAGAAGGAAACTTCGAGCCCTTTTATTCCGTGTGATGATACCGTTAATTCGTCATAATGAAGCCTTTAAACAATTACATGAATATTACACTACACGCACCGTCAATCCTCTTCGTAAGAAGCAATCGATTGTCGTACTTTGTGGAAAGTTACTGAAGATTTTACACACCTTGTGCAAGAAGAAAGTGTATTTTGATGTGAACCAAATGATGAAAGATCTTTATTGTCTCGGAGAGGCAGCCTAAGCAACACCAAAGCTCGACCTACAATAGAAGGATGACACGGAGAAGCCGGCATTATTTTCAACGACCGCGAGTCCCTATAGGAGCATCGCCAGCCTCTGCCTTATGAATAGACCGAACGAAGGAATGTATGCGCTAGACGCCAAGAGACATGGGAGGGTACGTCATCATAAGCATCGCAGAGATCCAATTGTGCATCACATAATGGAATTGAAAGTTAATTTTAGCCAATTAGCTTTAGCGAAGCGTATTCAACAAATTACAATTTATTGAAGAACTAGAAAATATTACACGCAAACTGCGGTGGAAAAATATTTTCATCACTTTAAAAACGGGTCAAACCGTTGAAAAAATGCCTTAGCTAAAGCTACCGAATACACATTAAATCGTGTACATGGATTAAAAGCTTTTCTATTCGATGGTCGAATTGAGATTGATAATAATCCAGCAGAAAATGCGATTCGCCCAAATGTGATTGGTCGCAAGAACTGGCTTTTTTCTGTTAGTGAAGTCGGTGCTAAAGCGAATGCGATCTGTTTAAGTTTGGCTGAAACAGCAAAGGCAAATGATATCGACTTCTATCAATACCTAGTGACATTAATGACAGAGTTGCTGAATTTACCAATCCATCAGGAGCCAGAGATTTTAAATGATTACATGCCTTGGTCAATAACTATCCGAGCCACATGTGCAAAATAGCCATCTATCTGAAAAAATTTTCAAATAGATGGCCATTCGTCGTACGTACCGAAAAGGTGCGTATTTTTTATATTTCGGGCTTACTGTCTAAAAGAGAGGAATTACTTATAATTTAAAATAACAAAGACCAGGTACTTTGATGTGAACCCCAAAAGTTAGACTTTATTCGGAGAGGAGAAATCCCCTCCGATTTTTTCATTTATAAATTGTGTCCTCCACTAACTTTAATCACTTGTTCAGTGATTTGGCTAGCTTCCTCTGAACAGAGGAAGCGAACAGTGTTCGTAATGTCTTGTGGTTGAATTAACTTTCCAGTCGGAATCAAAGGCAACACTTCATCTTTCAATTGTTTATCAACACATCCAGTTTGATTTGGACCAGTTGCGACAAAGTTGACTGTAATCCCTAGTTTCCCAAGCTCCACACTATTGGACGTGTTAAAATCCTGGTCTATCATCATTCCATTCATAGGTGAGTTTCTTGTGTACAAGCACTAGGTTTGCAGCTTTCTTTGCGAAGTTAAGGGCGATAATTAGTTCCACCGTCAGTAAATAAATTAATTTTATGTACAAGAATTGGTGAAAAATCCTTAGTTTTAAATTTTGTGTTATATATCGGAAAAACCCCCCTCGTAATCGCAGTTTTGAAATATCAAAGCATCCAGACATAGAAGTTTTTGAACCGAAGAAATTTCTTTTCTTCGAAATTTCATTGGCATAGACAGATTTACTTTGTGTATACGGCTATTATTTTATATAGATAGAAATTTTTGGGAAAATAAGTAAGAATATTATAACAATAGTGTGATAAAACGAAAGGTTTTTTGTAAATATTTACTTTTAAAATATTAATTGACAATTAATCCTAAATGCATTAATGTTTATTTGTGTAAAATGAATATTCTTAATATTTAGATAAGGAGGGGGATTATGCACGATGCACAAGTTTTTATATGGGATGAAACATTGAGAGATGGAGAACAAACTCCAGGAGTTTCATTATCTATAGAGCAAAAAGTAGAGATTGCAAAAGCTTTGGATGAGTTAAAAGTGGATGTAATTAGTGCTGGTTTTCCAGCTGTTTCAAAAGATGAATTTGAAGCTGTAAAAAGAATTACATCATTAAATTTAAATGCACGTATAGGCGTTACGGTAAGGACTTCCCAAGAGGATATTGACTGTGCAATTCGAACTAATGTTAAAGAAATTCATATGTTTATTCCTACTAGTGATATTCTTCTAAAGTATAAATTAGGGATATCTAAGGATGAGGCATTGTTAAGAACTACAAAAATGATAGATTACGCACTGAAACATGATTTAACAGTAACTTTTGTAGCAGAGGACAGTACTCGTACCGATAGAGATTTTTTATTGAAGATTTTAAAAGCTAGTTATGAATATGGCGCGAATATTGGAATGGTCACTGATACTGTTGGTAATACTCTACCATATAACATGTATAAATTAATAAAGCATCTAAGAACCATACTTCCTATTGAGTTTAAACTAGGCGTACACTGTCATAATGATTTTGGTTTAGCTACCGCTAACTCTTTAGCAGCAATGGAAGGTGGTGCTCAGTATATTACTGGTACAATTAATGGAATTGGAGAAAGAGCAGGTAATGCCTCGTTAGAAGAACTTATAATGGCTATTAAGTTACTTTACAAGCATAACCTAAATATTAATACTAATTTAATAAAAAAAGTGAGTAGACTAGTTGAAATAAAAAGTGGTATACCAGTTAGTTCTAATAAACCAATAGTGGGCTTTAATGCATTTAGACATGAGTCAGGTATACATGTAAAAGCTATGCTAGAAAACAATGAAACTTATGAAATTATTCCTCCTGAATTAGTAGGTAGAACAAGAAATTTTGTATTAGGTAAGCATTCAGGAAAAGGCTATTTAACGTTTTTAAATGAAAAGTATCAATTAGGCCTTAATAATGAAGAAATTATCGGAATTTTAGAACATATAAAACGGGCTAGTTCTATGTCTAAGGATAGTTCCATGGTAAATCAGTTAAATGAATATTATCAAAAAATTGGTGTAGATGAAAATGAGTTTTTTAGAATATTTAATGATTTTATAAAGGATGTTAGCCTATGATTCCTACATATGTTGAACAATTATTGCAAGCTAAAAATGGGGAGATTGTTGAAAGGGAAGTAGATTTACTTATGGGGCATGATGGAACAGCTTCATTAGTAGTGGAGAGGTTTGAGAAAGAACAGCAAAATATTTGGGACAAAGAGAAGGTGTTTATTGTATTTGATCACTTTGCTCCTCCTGCTACGGTTGAAAGAGCTGAAATTCAAAACAAACTTCTGAAATTTGTTAAAGATTATAAAATCCCATTTTCCTTATACAAAGGTATTTCACACCAATTACTATTAGAGCACCCAAAAGTTTTTCATAATAATGCTTGAAGAGGCACTAGTTCTTTGAAAAAGGGCTTTAATTATTCCAGGCTGTTGCGCTCTGAGATAATATCTAAAAATGTACCATTTTGTAAGTTGTGCAAACCGGTATTGTACGTAAGATCCGTGAATGGCAATATCAATGAGGCTAGCACGAGATACTGATAATGAGATGCCTTGTACTGATAGGCTTTTCGAATAGGTGAAGCTCCGTTCTTTTTCCAAACCCTCTACACGAGCTATAGTTGTCTCAGGTGTTTTGGTTCCACGCGTTGTATGGGTGATAGTGTTTTGGTATAGTCGCTGCAACTGCCTTTGTATAGTACTTTATGCATGTTCTATACGAAAAAAGAATGGTAGGAAGTATACTCGGCAACCTAAAGTAGCAAAGTGGTAGACTGTACGTATATATTTATCCCTCAATGAATCGTTTGATTAGATGAGCAAATGAGGCATGATTATTTCTATTCGATTGGCGTTACATCGATGAAAATCTGTTAGTTTTTTCGGTTGGGACAACTTTTTAGTTGTGGTAAATCCCCTAAATCCTTGATGAGTGAGAGTGCATCTGTATATCTCGCTGATTTGCCTGGTGGTACTCTCAACTCTAGAAGGATACTTTTTTATCAACAGCAGATTATGGCGTTGAGCCAAATTTTAAAATTATTTTAAAAGCGGAGGAAATATATGTTCGAAAGAAAACATTTAAAAAATTTAAAAGGCTATGTTTCAGGGATTCAACCTACTTTTAACAATGATATTATCAAATTGAATTCAAATGAGAATCCGTATCCACCATCTTCTAGAATTATGGATTGTTTGAAGGATTTTAATTTTGAACAATTAAGGTTCTATCCTAGTGCTAAAAGTGATTCGCTTAGAGAATGTATTTCAAAAATTTATGATGTTGAGGTAGAGAATATTTTTTGCGGTAACGGTTCAGATGAAATAATTTCTTTAGTATTTAAGGGTTTTTTTGAGGAAAATAGTTCGATAATATTACCTTACCCTACTTATACTTTATATGAAACAATTGCTAAAATTCAAAATGTAAATACTATATTTATTAATACCGATGAAGACTTTTCGATTGATATTGATAAAATACTGAGTACTTCAAAAAAAGCAACAGGCGTGGTTATTGTAAATCCCAATGCACCTACTGGCATATTATTGTCTGTTGAAAAAATAAAGTTTTTACTTAATCAATTTAAAGGGCTTGTAATTTTAGATGAAGCATATATTGACTTTGCAGATGAAAATTCATCCTGTTTAAATCTAATAAAAATGTATCCCAATCTGATTGTACTTCGAACATTATCTAAATCATATTCATTGTGTGGAATAAGACTTGGTTACTGTTTTGCTTCCAAAGATATAATATCTGTTCTTGATAAAATTAAAGACTCGTATAATATTGATACTATTACACAGTTAATTGCAGAAGAAGGACTTAAGGATAGAGCGTATTTTAATATTAATCTAGAAAAAGTAAAAAGAACTAGAATAAGATTAGAGAATGAATTAGTTAATTTGGGATTTAAAGTTTATGGTCTGAATGCTAATTTTTTATTGTGTAAACCAGAAAATGGTTTAGAAGCGAAAGACATTTATGATTATTTGGTTGATCAAAATATATTTATTAGATATTTCAATCAAAAGAGATTAGCTGACAAATTAAGAATAAGTATTGGAACTGGAAAAGAAATTGATATATTATTGTCTCATTTAAATAAATTAGTAACTGAAAGGGAAATGTCTTTTGAACCTAATTTCTGATGAAATAGTTGAGTATTTAAAAGAAGGATCATGGATAAGAGATTTATTTGAAAAGGGAAGCCAGTTAAAACAAATTTATAGTGATGATAAGATTTTTGATTTTTCTTTGGGGAATCCAATCATTGAACCTCCCACAAACTTTAAGACAAAACTTAAAGAGTTAGTAATAAATTCACCTGGAAATGTTCATGGTTATCTCTCTAATCAAGGACTGATTAGGGCTAGAGAGAAAATTGCATCCTTTTTAGCAGACTTATATAAACATCACTTTTATCAAGAATCAATAGTAATAACTACAGGAGCTAGCGGTGCTTTAAATGTCGCATTAAAAAGCATTCTCAATCCAAATGATGAGGTTATTGTTTTGGTTCCCTATTTTGTTGAGTACAAATATTATATAAGAAATGCTCAGGGTATACCTATTTATTGTAATCTGGATAATGATTTCCAAATTGATTGTGATGAAATTTCAAGTAAAATTACAGCTCGAACAAAAGCAATTATTATTAATACCCCCCATAATCCAACAGGTTGTGTTTTTTCCAATAAAGCTATCTCAGAATTAGCAAACTTGTTAAAAGAAAGAGAAGAAAAATATAATAGTAACATTTATATGCTCTTTGATGCGCCTTATACACAGTTAACTTATGACAATATTAAAAATGTAAATCCATTTAAAAGTTATCACCGTGTTATTTATGCCAGTTCTTTTAGTAAAGATTTAGGCTTGGCAGGTGAAAGAATTGGTTTTATAGCTTTAGATAAAGATACTCCTGGGCATGATTTACTTATTTCTGCATTTACTTTCTCTAATAGGATATTAGGTTTTGTAAATGCTCCAGCATTAATGCAACATGTGTTAGCCAATACTGATAATCTTATTATTCAAAAAGACGCATATAAAAAACATAGAGATTTAACTATGAATATATTAGAAGAAGCAGACTTTGATTTTAAAAAAACCCAAGGTGGATTTTTTATATTTCCCAAAAGCCCTCTTGAAGATGATTTAGAATTTTGTAGTTTAGCCGCAGATAAATTTAATATTTTAATAGTACCTGGAATCGGCTTTGGTTGTCCAGGCCACTTTCGAATGTCTTTTAGTGTTAAATTAGAAACCATAGAAGCTGCTAGAGTCCCTTTGAAAGCACTGAAAAATTATATTAATGAGAATTACTAATAACCTAGATTATTCACTTTCATACACAAAACCCCGCTGAAAAGCTACCAAAACATCTCTTTTCAGCGGGGTTCTATCTTTAACTTAATGAATAAAGAAAATGTTTCGTAAGTCTGAATAACTTAAACGCATCTTACACACATATATATTTCCTTATTTTGTAAGCCTGTATTCAAATAACGCATATAAACAACCAGGCACCTTCGGTACGATAGACGTATCAATTAAAGGAGGCGCTATTTTTATGTCCACTACAAAACTAACAATTGTCCCTGTGACACTAGATCCCATCATTGACAAGTCTTCTTTTATCAATTCATCGCAATTTCCCTCTGAGCCAAGATGTGTCATTAAAACAGCTGGGGCTGAAATTTCCTTCTTCAATGGCGTAGATGAGTACATCATCCAAACGATCATGAAGGAGCTGAGCAATCAATGAAGCAAGATTTTACGAGCGTGCAAAACATCTATATCATTTGCGGCAAAACTGATATGCGTAAAGGCATTGACGGTCTCGCAACGCTCATTCAGGATTCTTTTGAACTCGATCTATACAGCGACTCCATTTTTTTATTTTCTGGTTGGAGCAAGGACCGCTATAAATGTTTATATTTTGATGGAGATGGCTTCGCCATGCTTTATAAACGATTAGATAATGGCAAGTTACAATGGCCGAAAGACGAAAATGAAGTGCGTAACCTTTCACAACAGGAGCTTCGCTGGCTGTTAGAAGGCTTATCACTTCAGCAACCAAAAGCGATTGCAAAATCAGCAAAAGGTGTCTTTTAAACTCACCTATCAAGATGGTATAATCATCCATAACTTATACTGAACGAAATGTGGTGAATAACTTGGATAACTCATCTTCTAACCAAAATGAACGATTCATTCAATTACTAGAGCAACAATTGGCTCATTCAAATCAGCAAAATAATGAATTAACAAAAAAACTGGATCAATCGTTGAAACAAATTGAAGCGTTGACTGAACAAGTTCGCCAATTAACAAAGGCTTTATACGGTTCAAAATCAGAAAAATCAAAGTACCAAGCACCAGATGGACAAGGTTCTTTATTTGAAGACGATCCGTCTTTTAACAATTCTGAGCAGACAGAGGAACAAAGCACGCCAACTGTTACTTATACTGTTGTCCGTAAACTACATAAGAAAAAACGGAATGATTCTTTTCGTGATGGGATTGAAATAGAAGAAATTCACCATCATCCTGAAAACACGCAATGTGACTGTTGCCATGGTCAAATGACGGAAGCTGGTATAACACTTGCGCGTGAAGAAGCGAAATTCATTCCGGCAAAAATGATGCGCATCCAGCATATAGAGCATGCCTATGAGTGCAAGCACTGTAAAAAGGATGCCTCGGAAAAAGCACAAATGAAACGTGGAAAAGCCCCACAAGCTACCATTCAGCGAAGCATTGCGGGACCAACTGTTTTAGCAAAACTCATCTATGATAAGTTATCCAGTACTTGCCTCTTTACCGTCAGGTAAAGGAGTGGGAACGATATGGCCTGCTTACGAATGATAAGAACTTATCAAACTGGGTAATCCGTGCAGCTGAAGATTAGCTTCTACCGATTTATGAACAGATGAAGCAGATTTTAACAGCAAAATCTGTTCTACATGTGGATGAAACCTATGCGCAAATCATCAAACGCTCAGACGGAAAATCCGGTCAATCGAACGCCTATAATTGGGTGTTCCGAAGCGTGCCAAGCCAAAGACCGATCATCGTTCTTTTTCAAAGTGCATTATCGAGAAGTCGTTATGTACTAGGGAAATTTACAGAAGGCTTTAAAGGAACTGTGATTTGTGATGGTTATTCGGCATACGGTAATCTCCCTTATGTCACGTTCGCCAACTGTTGGGCGCATGTGCGACGTTATTGGCTGAAATGCGATTCGCCCAAATGTGATTGGTCGCAAGAACTGGCTTTTTTCTGTTAGTGAAGCCGGTGCTAAAGCGAATGCAATCTGTTTAAGTTTGGCTGAAACAGCAAAGGCAAATGATATCGACTTCTATCAATACCTAGTGACATTAATGACAGAGTTGCCGAATTTACCAATCCATCAGGAGCCAGAGATTTTAAATGATTGCATGCCTTGGTCAAAAACTATCCGAGCCACATGTGCAAAATAGCCATCTATCTGAAAAAATTTTCAAATAGATGGCCATTCGTCGTACGTACCGAAAGGGTGCGTATTTTTTATATTTCGGGCTTACGTTCAAACGACAATTATATGACTGTAACTTGTTAAGATGCATGATACGGTTCCTTTATCACGCAACCCTACAGTTGCTTATGTTTGACAAGAAACCGTAGAGTTGCATATAATCACCTCATGGATTGGGACAAAGATGTTATATTCAAAGCACTTGGCGACTCGACTCGGCGGCTTATTTTAGATGAGCTTTCCGAACGCAACGAGCTGACGTTGTATGAACTTACGGCACGTCTCGTTTTGAAATACAACCTTTCGATTTCGCGACAGGCAATCGCAAAACATCTTAATACATTGGAAGATGCAGGGCTCGTATTATCAAAACGAAAGGGAAAATATCGGGTACTTATGTTTAACAGAGAACCACTTGAAAATTTACTGAAAGGATGGGTAGATTAATTTTATAACGTATGACGAATGTATGAGTTTTTCTATTTGTAGCCAGATTTTTAGAAGAGAACCGCACATCGCAAATATCAAAGGAGGCCAATATATGATGAAAATCATTATTACTAGTATATTCGTTCAAGATCAAGACATAGCATTAGAGTTTTATACAAAAACGTTGGACTTTGTAAAAAAGCATGACGTTCCCAGCGGAGCATATAGGTGGATAACGCTTGTTTCTCCTGATGAACAAGACGGTACCGAGCTTTTACTCGAACCTAATGATCACCCTGCTGCCAAAGAGTATCAACAGAAGTTATTTGCTGATGGCATTCCAGTAACAATGTTTGGGGTTGGAGATATTCGCAAAGAGTACAAACGATTAGTAGAAAAAGGCGTAAAGTTTACTATGGAGCCAACAGAAATGGGCGGAGTCACAATAGCTGTTTTCGACGATACATGCGGAAATCTTATTCAGATGATAGAGCAGAAGTAACGTTATGACGAAAAGTACTTCGTTTCTAAACGACACTATTGGTAAGTTTAAGACCGGTGAAGTGTTATTTCAAAAATTAAACAATTTTATGTTTACCCTGTCCTATTATTAGGACGGGGTATTACATTTTTAAGGTCCAAAAACAAATGAGGTTGTTGTTATTTTACAATGGAAATGTACACTGTGAGTATGTTCACTTAAACTAATAGGGGCGTTTCTTCAAAATGGTCTTTCAAAAAGCACTTCCATAAACGTGGGTGCAAAAGAGGTGGAACTTTTTTTAAATATCAGAAGATATTAAACTATGAAAACAAAAATATTTAATCCAAGAAATTTTTGGCTAATCAGATTCGAACAATTAAGCCCTCGGGTATTCGACGTTTTTTTTGTTTTAGCTAAAGGAGATGTAGTATGTTTAAACATGATATGATTGTACGGTTTAGCGAATACGACTCTTTAGGACATGTAAACAATGCCAATTATTTTACTTCCTTTGAAGAAGCAAGGAATGAACTGTGTGTAAAGGGCGTTGTGTAGGACATACAGCACCTTATAGTAACTTACTTCCAGTATGGACGATATTATTAGAAGTTCTTTTATTACAAAAGCAGATATCTATAATCATGATCTTTGGTGGAATCATCACTATTTTTGGGGCTATTTTAGCAAGTTTATAAAATTGCTAAAATGCGTCAAATTTAATTTATACTATTTGTATGGGGGCTACTTATGAGAAAACAAAAAATACTTGTAATCGGTTTATTTATCATTGCTTTTATGTGGATCATGCATACATTATCGAAAAATTTTATGGTGGATCCCAATTTTGAAAAGTTCCTGAAGAAAAAGGATGCAATTATCTCTAATCCAACTGTATGGGCTGTCATGTTACGTATACATATTGTTCTAGCTGTCATTGCTTTATTGACAGGACCAGTAGGAATGATGAAAGGTTTACGGAATAAACGATTATTATTTCATCGTTATAATGGTCGAATCTATATCCTCTCAATTGTATTTAACTTTATTCCCGGTATATATGTTTCTCTATTTGCGACAGGGGGATGGCTAAGTACAATCGGATTTTTTATTTTAAATACACTCTGGCTGATAACAACAGTACTCGGTTATAAATTTATTAAAAGAAAAGACATTGTACGACATAGTCAATGGATTACTCGTAGTTTCTTTCTCTCTTTTGCCAATACAATCATTTATATTATTGTGGCAGTTACACATAATGGATTCAATCTTTCCTATGGTCTTGCCTATACAATTGCTGTGTGGCTAAGCTGTATTATTAATTTAACCATAGCGGAAATTGTGATTAAGAAAAAAATTTTAGCATGATATTACTAATAACATTTTTACAGGAGGAAAGTAAATAAATTCTCTGTTGGCAATCAAATTTAACCTAATCTTCTTCTATTTTTGAAGAGAATGGAGTTGAAGCTATATTTGACTTTTGTTTTTTTAGTAAGGTAGTAGCACTGGTAAGAAGTGGGGTATTTAGAAGGTACAATGGGAGATGTTAACGACGACCTAGCTTTAAACCCTCCTTGGACTAATCAGGTGATTAAATGGATGGGCAACTCTTCTATACTAATGTAAGTGGTTTTGTTAAACAATAGCAACAAATCTTTGAGAAAGTCTCTTTTCTTACAGATTGTTGCTCCACTAGAAAGAAGATAATTTCAAGAGTAAAGTTATCTGAACTGCCTTGATCAAATTTTTTATAAGTACTATCATTGTCCTTGATAATTAATGGCCTCTTTAAATTTTTCGGTAGCTAGGATATTGTAAAACATATTTCTACTATTTACGTTCGCTATTGTCCCTGTTTTTGTATGGTCTATCCATAAATAATATTCACCATCGCTTAGTTTAAACTTATATTGCGGAACTATATTGTTATCTACTTCACCGAATTCTCTAGCTTTTTTAAATGTTTTCTCTATAATTTTAATATCTTTCGCATCAGATATTAATAGTAATGTGTCAGGTTTTTCTTCTTCGAAATTAATCAATTCTTGAATTTCTATAGTTGTTGTTGTTTCTTTCGTACTGTTACAAGCTACTAACCACATAGAACAAATAATTAAAAACATAATTGTTTTTATTTTCACCTCTTATTATTCTTTTTCTTCCTCCATTATCGTTGAATTGAATATATCCCCATACTAATTACTTCTTCACATTGTGAAAAAACATCTGCTTAATTCAAACAATTGAATATTTACTTAGTCAGCACCAAGGACCACAACCTAAACTAAAAGAGCCTTGAGGAAAAAACAACGAAAATAAATAATCAATAATGTTAAACAACGAATTAACATTATTGATTATTTATAATAAAAAAATAAATTTTATTGTTTTCATTTTTCGATTCCTTATTATATAATATAATCGAATCAACTAAAAGGAAGGATTTCAAAATGGCCTATAAAGTAATCACAAACTGTCCTGTCTGCAGTAAAACATTGAAAATTACAAAGTTGCATTGTTCTCATTGTCACACTACGATTGAAAATGAGTTTGAATTATCTAAACTGGCATCCTTATCAAAGGATCAGCTCCATTTTGTGGAAGTTTTTTTAACATGTAGAGGGAATATCAAAGAAGTTGAAAAGGAACTAGGGATTTCATATCCAACGGTTCGAGGCAAGCTAACAGACATCATTTCATCCCTTGGATATGTGCAGAAGAAGAAAAATGAAGTAGACGAGAAAAAAGTTGTCACTATGTTGGAAAATGGCGAAATCACACCTGAAGAAGCCATTAAGCTCTTAAAAGAGGAATAGGGAGGAATTTATCATGAAAGAGGAAATTACAAGAGTGTTAACAATGGTTCAAGAAGGAAAGATTGATGCAGATAAGGGAGCAGAACTGATTCAAGTATTAAAAGGGAAAGAAGAAACAGCTAATACGCTTTTTGAAAAACCGACTAAATATTTAGATAAAACATTAAAAATTCGTGTTGTATCAGTCGAAAATGATAACGTCATAGTCAATGTGCCTATAAAACTTGTCAAGGTAGTATTAATGGCTGGACACAGCATCGCAGCGAGTATTCCTCAAGCGGAAAAATACGTGAAAGATATAGACATAAGTCTTATTATTGAAGCGATTGAAAACGAATTAGATGGTCAAATTGTTGATATTAAATCGGCAAACGGGGATACCGTTTCGGTCATCATTGATTAGTGATTTGCTTATGATGCATGTAAAAGTGAAAGCAAAAGACGTTCGATTTACCATCCCAGTTCCATATGCTATGTTAAACATTGTTATTTCAATTTTGTCTTCAAAATTTATTCAGCAAAATGCAAACAAATGGACAAAAGAGCACTTCGAAAGAAAAAAACTGGACTTTACCTTTCCACAAATAGACAAAAAAACGCTAAAGCCTATCGTCAAGGAACTAAAAAATTATAAGGGGCTCGTGCTAGTAGATGTCAAAGCTAAGGACGGTACTGAGGTTAAGGTTAGACTATAATTTATCCCGTTTCAACGTCCACTTTAAAACGCAGACGTTTAAGTGGGAGATTAAGCGCCAGTTTGAACCCGATTGGTTCAACTAATAATCGCTGGTGGATGAAGAAAAACACCCAACGATTAAAGATTCACTTTGTTATTTTAAGAAAAGACCTAATTTCTCGCTTACAATACCGAGAAAATTGTAAAAAGACAAAGACAATGAAGTTATTTAATTCTAAAAGCCCAAACAAGCAAGAAGCCTTCAAATAAAGGCTTCTTGTTTTTTCCTACTTTTTTTTGGGGACAGACATACTATAAAAAATAATGAAAGAGAAAAGGAACCAATAAAACTAAAATAGAACCTATACCAAAAACAGATATCACCTTTATCATGTCTTTTTTCAAGATAACACCACCTATAACACAATTGTAGTTAACTTAAAAAGTACATTATATGTTTTATGAATTAATACTAACACCTTTTTCTGAATATTCATACTCGAGCGTATAAAATATTTTGTGTAAATGAAAAATTCCATGTTTTCGAGCGAAATTATGTTCTTGAAGCTACATTTTATGCTCCATTAATCTTGAGATAAATACTATTCTTGTTTTTATAAGTTGTTGTCGAGAAGCAATCCATTGTTGTTCTGTCATTGATTTTGGTTTTTCTTCACATTAAATGGTAGAATTATACATGAACATTTGACACACATACTGACTTAATACGAAGGAAGAATATTGGGCTTTTCTTCATAATGTATCACAGTATGTGCGTGTATAAAATGCTTCTAAATTCCATCAATCCTTACATATTTTACATTTAGAAATTTTATATATTAATAGTGTTAAAAATTTTTTCTGAAGAGAAAAGTAATACGTTCGTTGAAGTTTATTATAAGGGAGTTGATTTGCTTGATAATCTTCGCAGAAGTTTTACGTACAGTTTCGATTGTATTGCTAATTTTTAGTTCCTCTATTTATGCTCGACATCTGACAAAAACGAAGAAACAAAGAAAACTTTCACCCTCGGAATTAACAATGTACGTAATTATTCAGATTGCGTATGCATTTTTTACAATCAGTTTATTGATTTCTATATTTGTTGGGTGATTGTTGCAGGGTGAAGATGAGACGTCTAAGGAGAAGAGAAGAAATAAACGGGAGGGATTTTTGGTTTTGGATAAGAAAATAGTAGGGGACATTTCAGGTGTTATATCTATATTATCTGTGATAATTAGTATCATTATTTTCTATGTAGAAAGAGGACCAAATGCTGCTATTTATTTTATTATCAACATTTATGATGTTTTATCAATTTTAGGTATTTTATTTGCCATATTCTCTTGGTTGATGTCTAAACGACTTCTTCTTTTAATTTTCGGCTTATTAGGGAATGTACTTGTTTTGGCTGCAGCCTTTCTACTACTTTTAGCAATGGGAATTAGCGAAACATAAAACGTCTTCAACCTAAAGGAGATCATTAAATAAAGGCAAGTATCCTTGACAAAGAGCTTTTGGAAAGAGGGGGATTGAAGTGATATATATAGACGATTGTTTACAAAAATACTGGCAAAAGATAAATACGAACTATTTTACATAAAACGATACCAAACATTCGTATTTAAATTATAGAAGTGCTAGTTGTCCATCGTCTGGAGACTACATCAATCGAATAAAACACGAATATTATATTTGAAAGTTTCTAACCGTAAATAATAAAGGTTGTTTTCTAAAGGATTGTTGCTACTCCACTAACAAGCAGGTTAGTGGAATACGGATTTTGATTGATTTATAGAATAAGTGAAAAAACGTATGGGGGACATAGTGATTAAGGCTGTCATATTTGATTTAGATGAGAGAAGAATCTGTGAAGAAATTTATTGATAACCAATATGAACGATTGAATAAATACGTAAATCATATACCGAAAGAGAAATACATTACACGATTATAGAACTCGATGAGGAACTAGAAATTCCAGGAATAACTTGGGAGAAGTTACTTCGAGATTATATAAGCCAGTTTAAAAATTAATGCATTCCCTTTCCAAATCTTCTTGAAATGTTAGAGGAATTGATGAATACAAATCTTATCCTTGGGATTATTACAAATGCAATAGGCCAATTTCAAATGGATAGCATCAAAGCTTTAGGTATTGAAAACTATTTTCAACCTATCTTAGTATCGGAATGGGAGGGAGTAAAAAAGCCTGACCCAAATATACTAACGAAACAGGTTAATGATAGAAGTAGGTATATTTTGAAGTGAGTCGAAGTAGTTCATATAAGTGAGTTCTTCAGATAAGGGGCAGTCATAAAACATAGAGGTTGGTGAAAAATTATGAATGAAATAATAGAAAAAGCAAAGGACCTAGAGGAATTATCTCGATTTTTATCAAAATTAAACAAACAGAAAAAATCACACATTGGTTATTGTGGTGAAAAAATAGAGGATATCTATCAGACATTAAAAGAAGATTTTGTCTGTGATGATGGTTATATCACATTTCTCGTTGCAAGAAGCAGTTTAGGGGAAATCGTTGCAGCTATTGGTGTTGACATAGATGAAACAAGTGCAGAAGTATGGGGACCGTTTAATCAAACATTTTCTGATAAGCTGCAGCATCAATTATGGGAACAGTTAAGAAATGAAAATCCATCTGTTGAAACCTTTTATTTTTTTATTAATAAAGAAAATACAGGGCAACAATTATTTATGAATGAACTAAAGGCACAAAAATCGGGTGAACACCTTATATTAGAAATTAAAGAACAAAACTTTGAAAGGGTTAGGAAGATTAAGAGTACATCATTTATACAACATGATTTTCAAGCATTCGAAAAATTACATAATATAGTATTTCCACATACGTATTACGATGCAAAAACTATTACTGAGCGCCTTAGTAATGAATGTATTCTAAAAGTACTTAAAACGGAAGCTAATGAATTGCAAGGTTATGCCTATTTTGAAATTGACACTGAGATGGCAGAGGCTTCATTAGAATTTATTGCAATTTCTCCAAATGCACAAAATCAAGGTTTAGGCACGATGTTGTTAAAAGAAGTACTAACAGAAATGTTTTCAGACTCTCAAATTAAAGAAATTAAATTATGCGTAGATAATTCAAACAGTCAAGCAAATCACGTATATATGAAAGCTGGGTTCCAACCGAAAAACATTTTAATAAGTTATCATCTTAAACAATAGGAAATGAAGATCCCGGAAAATTAGACAAGTATCAAGGTGAAACAATAGCATTATTGTAAACAAAGTGTAACTGAATACTTAAAAGCAAATATGCAAAATTAGTTACTGCTTGGATATATATTGGTGACGAATTATGAAATAGACCAAGAGTAAACAATAACGCATATCTGTACAAAAAAGCTAAATTACCATTCAAAAGGAGAATTATCGTTCACATGAAACAATACCTGAAGAGTCGGACAAACAAATTTGTTTGTTCGACTCTTTTTTATGGGTTATACAACATTTAGAAAAATGAATGATTTCGTAAACTGCGTAAAAAATTGGTATATCAACACTAAACTGGACAAAAATATTATAAGCTCTGTTGCTGGAATTCCACTGATGTTAAATAGCCTAGTGTTCTGTGAATTTATTGAACCAATGTACAGTATCAAGAACGAGCTGTTCAAGAGTAGAGAAATGTGCCCTGTTAGCAAATTCTGTTTTAAATACCTTAAACATCTCTTCAGCCACGGCTTATCATTTGGGCATTCCTTCATGCTCAGGGATCGTTACTGTATAGTTTGCTACTAGTCCATGATCTTTCATTAAAAGACCAATTCGACGACGTGATACGTGAATTGGCTCTGATAATATACTTAGTTCTTTCTTGATTTTACGCTACCATAATTGTTACGGCCTTCTTTGAAAATACGAGCAATCTCTTTGGAAACCTCTTTATCTTTGGTTTTTAGCGGACGTTTGCCACACACATCGGGATGATAGTACTACGTACTTTTCAGAATATCAAGGACGTCATTCATTGTGCCTGTCGCTTCGCCTTTCGCTTTCGTCACAGAAAATATTTGCTGATACTGAATATTTGTAAGCGTTATTTCGAATCACAAGTTGGTAGTCTAAGTGCACTAGTCCTTATTTTTTATGTCTAACTTAGTGTAGCTGATTCAGTATGCACATATCGAGGGAAGCGTTGAAATAGTATTAAAGGGTACGGCATATATTGAATTTTAATCCTCAAACATAGGAGTGGGGCAAGTGAAGGAGATAGATGAGTTTTTAAAGAAATTACATTACTTTGATAAAAATTTTAAGGTATTTATCAATCAAAACAACGATCATCTAATAGTTAAGTATTCAGAGTTGTGTGGAATAATCGATGATTATTCTTCCTTTATTATAAATCATGACAATGAAAAACATTGGAATAATTTAGAGCAATCAATTGAAATATTATCATTAGTCGAGAATCTAAGAAATAACTCTTCTGTTTGTGTCCAAATCATAGAAAAATATAGAGCTTTAGTTTTAAGACATGAAAATGAGGAGATCACTGATTATTTTCGTAACATAGAAGACTGCATTGAAAAGGAATTTGGAGGTTTTCAAATTACCAGTAAGTCGAAGGTTCTCTTGGTAGGATCTGGTTCTTTTCCTATAACATTATTAATGATTGCGGAACGAACAGGTGCAGAAGTTTTTGGAATTGATATTGATAATGAAGCGATTCAGTTGGGAAAACATGTAGTAAATAAATTAGGAAGTCATTTATCAATTCAAATTGACAATAAGTCAGTAGGGGAACTCGCAGTTATTAAACAGATTAGTCATATTATATTTAGTTCAACGGTTAGCTGTAAATATGACATATTAGAGCAATTATATGATTTAACAAATAAAGATGTGCTTATTGCTATGCGTTATGGAAATGGGTTAAAGTCTCTTTTTAATTATCCAATGCAGCAAGTAGACGAAACCAAATGGCATATAATAGAGAAAATTATGCACCCTCAAAGTGTATTTGATGTTATTTTATATCAAAAAGTACAATGACTTAAGTGGATGAGGAGAAGGTTATGACTTACTTTAATAAGATTTTACTGTTAGGAACTGGGCCCACAGTAATTCAATTAGCTGTGAATTTCAAGAATTATTATAATAGTAAAGTAGCTATTGCTGGTCGAGAATCTTTACGCTCCATAATTTTCTTTGAAACTATCGTTCAGCATCAACTTGCTCTTAAGGTATATATACAAAATACACAACATCAATCTCTTGCAGGAGAATGTACTATTGATGCGTTTTTCAAGGGTTATCATGCGATATCTGGCAACTGGGATACCGTTGTACTTAGTGTTACTACAGATTCTTATTTATCCGTGTTAGCACAAATCGATACAAAAGTGTTGAAAGAGGCTAGCTGTTTTATATTAATTTCACCGACATTTGGCTCTAGTCAATTAATAACTAATTTCCTAAAAAATCAATCTCCTCAGGCTGAGGTAATTAGTTTTTCAACATATTATGGAGATACTAGATGGTTAGGTGAAGTTCCATCAAATGAAGTATTGACAACAGGCGTAAAGAAAACAGTTTATATTGGTTCAACTTACTCAAAATCGGATAGATTGGATAAATTATCTGAATTATTTAATCATTTGGGGATTCATTTGAAAAAATTAGCATCTCCCCTTGAGGCAGAAACAAGAAATATTTCTTTATACGTGCATCCTCCCTTATTTATGAATGATTTTTCATTAAAAGCAATATTTGATGAGAAAAAAATAACAAAGTATGTGTATAAGCTTTATCCTGAGGGGCCCATTACTTATACAATGATTCGGCAATTGTTAAATTATTGGAAAGAAATGATGGTAATTGTGAAACACTTCAATATTCAACCTCTAAATCTATTAAAGTTTATGGTAGATGATAATTATCCATTACAGCCAGAAAGTATAGCCCGACAGGAAATAGAGAATTTTAATAAACTTGAGCCCATACATCAAGAGTATCTGCTCTATATTCGTTATGCATCCTTATTAATTGATCCATTTTCTAGACCAAATCAAGAAGGAAGATATTTTGATTTTTCAGCAGTTCCTCTTAGAAGCATTTTTAAAAATCATGACGGAGAGTGGGATATTCCTAGAATGCCAAAAGAGGATTACTATCGTGTGAAAATCATTCAAGGGATTGCTACTGCCCTGAAATTGGAATGTCCAACGCTTGATCATTTTGTACAAACCTATGAAGAAAAACTGCAACAACTAGTGGCTTCATCTGACAATAAAATATATTCAGAAGCCTTCCAAATAAAATCTTTTTCACAAGAAATAGAGATGATATGTAAGGAATTAATTTTAAGTAAAAAAACAAAATAATTCAAAATAATTATAGGGCTAGCAGTTTAATGGACAAGAAAAGATTATTGGACAGAACCATAGTTAATAGTTCTGTCTTTTGGAGGCGAGGATTATTTTTACAAAGAAGAAAAAACAATTTTCTTTTCAGTAATACTACTTTGTTCCTTAATAACAATCTCATTTTTTTATATGGAATTATAGGCGTCTTCACCGTCTCTAGTATCTTTAGACAACAAAAAACTCGAAGAATATATGGAAGAAAAGGAAAGTATGTGGGTATATATTGGACGACCAACTTGTGAAGAATGTGTGAGTTTTACTCCTGTATTGCAAGAAGTTCTTAAAGAAAATAATGAACAGATTTATTATTACAATACGGACGAAGTAGGAAAAGAAAACACACAAGAAATGATTGCTATGCTTGACAAATTGGAAGTTAAAGTAATGCCTACTATTATTCGTATAAACAAAGGTGAAGTTTTAAAAAAAGCTGTCGGCTATCAGGATAAGGCGGGCTTAGAAGCATTACTTAAAGAATAGATATTCCTATAATGTTGCTTTATAATAAAATAATATAAGTAACACAGAAAGGAAGTATAAGGTATGAAAAAGGCTGCAGACGCTAAATATACACTAGATAGTTATTTAATAACAATAGGAATGATGATCGGTTGTGCTATCGGTGTAATTTTTGGCATATTTTTCAAACCGGTCTTTCTAGTATTTACAATTGGTATAGGAACTGTAATAGGCTATTTAATGGGTTTTATTACCTTTCTATTATACAAGAAACAAAATACGAATAACTAAAACTAGAAGCATGCTAAAAATATAGCAAGCTTCTTTTACCCATATTTTATAACGTTTTGTACCCCCTAAAACCTCATCAAACTAAATTGAACGTAAATTTCCAAGATAGAATTATCGGAATATTTATTTGAACAAAGAGTAAAAAGAAGCTGGTTATTTTATTGAAATAACCGGCTTCGATATCTTTTTTTAAGCAAGTCCCTTTGGGAACGCAGATGCACCATTTTCTTTTACCATTAGGAGTACCGTTTTCCATACACTAACATGAGGGTTTGGCTCTTTTCCTTTTAGTTAAACTGCCCACATAAACTACACGGATTAGGTTTTAAAGTTCATTCTCTTTTTATTGAGTACATTCCGGTTTAAGTTGTAATTATTCAGTAAAGGACACGCCATAAATAAAAGGTAGCGTATGATTCCCAGTTTTTCCATGGTAACGATATTTCTAAGATTTCATCTTTCGTAGGCTTTCGGTCCATATTACGTAATAATTTTATCGAATTAATAAGACCCACATCATCGATTGGGAAAGCTGTTTGAAACCTGAGACAGCGCATTAGAACATAATTGGCTGTCCAGGGACCAATTCCTCGTATTTTAATTAAGTTTTTTTCAGCATCTTTAAAGTTCATTTTCATTAATTTTTCCCTCGATAATTCTCCACTTGCCATTAATTTGGCTATCCCAATGATATATTCACTTTTTTTTCCCGTCATTTTAATATCTGCTAGGTCGGTATGTGTTAACTGTGCAATTCGTTCGTATGATGGGAACACCCAATACTTTTTACCATTCCATTCGATAGAATCGCCAAATCCTTCTACAAATTGCTTCTTTAAGGAGTACGCGAAGGCTAAGTTAATTTGTTGCCCTAAAACTCCCCAACATAAAGCTTCAAATAAATCGGGAATGCCAACAACTCGCAATCCATAGAATTTTCGGGCAACAAGGCAGTGCGCTGATCTTTCCGACTAACCATAGACCTGTTCTAGGTAAAAGAGGATATTACAAAAATACGGTTCGTCACGGAGTAAGCACGGTTACTTTTGGAGAACGATACGGTCTTGGAATCATTTTTCACGATTCTAAATAAAAATTAAACTTCAATATATTGCTATTCCATTCCCAGAATTGTACATTCTGAATTTATAGGGAGTATATTGTAAGGTGAGGTGAGATAAATGCTGGATAGTATCAATAACGGACATAAAGAGAGCCATGATCATAGAATTTCGAATGATGTAGAAATGATAACAGATGAAAAGTGGCAAGCAATTATAAATAATGATGCAGCGTACAATAATCAATTTTTCTACGCTGTAAAGTCAACAGGGATATTCTGTAAACCATCCTGTAAATCTCGCGTTCCGAAAAAAGAAAATGTATGCATTTTTCCAAACGCAGAACAAGCTATCCGCGCACATTTTCGCCCTTGTAAACGGTGCAAGCCCACTAACGAAAATCTGCCTGATAGCGAGTGGGTTGATTTAATTACTGAATACATTGATAAAAATTTCACAGAAAAATTAACACTAGAATCGTTAGCAAATATTTGTCATGGGAGTCCCTATCATATGCATCGAACATTTAAAAAGATTAAAGGCATTACGCCGGTTGAGTATATACAACAAGTTAGAGTACACGTGGCTAAAAAGTATTTGATTCAGACAAATAAAGCGATTGGAGATATTGCCATATGTGTGGGTATGGCTAACGCGCCTTATTTTATTACTTTATTTAAAAAGAAAACTGGACAGACACCAGCACAATTTCGTCAAATGAGTAAAATGGAGGAAAAGTACAATGGAAACAAAGAATAAACCAACCCTTTATTGGTCTTTACTAAAGTTTAAGGATTGGAATTTTTATATTGCTTCAACTTCAAAGGGGCTTGTGTTTGTAGGTTCACAGAACAAACCATTCGAGGAATTGTTCGAATGGGCTAAGAGACGCTATCCAGGAAGTCCTCTTGTTGAAGATGATGAAAAGCTTGAACCCTATGTCGTTGAAATCACTCAGTATCTAGAAGGAGAGCGAAAAACCTTTACTGTTCCATTTGAGTACGTAGGTACGCAATTTCAGCTAGCAGTCTGGAATGCACTTTGTGAAATTCCTTATGGACAGACGAAATCCTATTCCGACATTGCAAATGATATAAATAAACCAGCAGCTGTTCGTGCTATAGGCGCGGCTATTGGGGCTAATCCGGTATTAATTACTGTACCGTGCCATCGTGTAATTGGAAAGAATGGCTCATTAACTGGCTATCGGGGCGGATTAGAAATGAAGACACTACTCCTGGATCTAGAAAAGCGAGCTTCATCTAGCAATGAGTAATTATTGCCGCACAATGAATGGAGGTTCCGTCATGAAAAGTGAATTATTCTATAAAAGTCCGAAAACCATTCTGAATAAAGGGACTGGCTTTCTTTCTGGATATACTCATTCACTAAATCCTTATACAGGTTGTTCATTTGGGTGTTCCTATTGTTATGTACGCGAAATGCCTGTATCTCTTTTTCGAGAAGGGGAATGGGGAACTTGGGTCGATGTTAAAAACGGAACTGCGAATTTATTAAAAAAGGAGCTCCAACACGCCAAAGCCAAAGGGAATGTAACCATTTTTATGTCATCAAGTACAGACCCGTATCAACCAATAGAGCATAAGGAAAAAGTGACGCGATCTTTACTAGAAGTTATGGTAGAAGATCCCCCTGACTTCCTATTAGTACAGACTAGAAGCCCACTTGTAAGTCGAGATATCGATTTGCTGCAACATTTTAAAGATAAAGTTCGAGTAAGTATGACTATCGAAACAGATTCGGAAACGATACGTAAACATTTTACTCCAAAGGCACCCCCAATCCAGGCGCGCTTTAAGACATTGGAAAAATTAGCAGCTGCGGGAATACCGACCCAAGTTGCTATAGCCCCCATCTTACCGAGTGGGGAATATTTTCCTGTGAAATTGAAGCCATTCGTCGATCGGATATGTATGGATGATTACTTCATGGGCGATGGCAGTGGTGGAAAACGCACAAGAAAACTTGGTATTGAGAAAAAATATGCCCAACTTGGTTTAGAAGAATGGTATGGCCCACATGTAATTAAAAAAGTATATAACCGATTTATTGAAATCTTTCCGGAAAATCACGTTTATGTGAGCCAGGCTGGGTTTGAGCCGTAAAAAAATAGGAAGTGATTGCATGTATATTTTTTGTTGCAAATACAATAAAAATAACTTGAATCAATAGAGAGTTAACTATAAAGGAGTGTAATCAATGACAGTAAAATTAGCTAAATGTAGTATAGAAAATTTAATAAAACTACAAGAAGTCAGTATCGAAACATTAAGTTGTGCTTGGGTTTGCTAACTTAGATGAAGAAGAATTTGATCAATATTGAGTTGTAGAAAAGCTATTCAATACGCTAGAGCAATTACCATCAATCGATGTGCAGGACATCGCAGCGTTAGATGCGCTCATGCCCAAATCAAAGAAGATTCTAACTAACTTTAAGGTGTCGAAAAAATAATGATTTAAATTATGATAACAAAAGCGCCCCCTGAACACAGGTGGGCGCTTTTTGCCGCTTATATTTATTCTTTCTTTGCTTTAATATTGTGCGGCTTTCCTCGGATGAATCCTCATCATTTGGTATAATAAAGTATAGACTTTTTTAGAACGGAGCAATTGATATGAATGGAGCGCAAAAAGCGTTTTTTGAGGAAAAGGAGCGTTCACTTGGTGTTCGTCTAAATGATGTGCAGACGCAGGCGGTGTTGCAAACGAATGGCCCGCTGTTACTATTGGCATCTCCCGGTTCAGGAAAAACGACGACGATTATTATGCGTATTGGCTATATGATTGAGGCGCTTGGTGTGAATCCTTCTCGCATAAAGGCTGTCACGTTTAGTAAGGCATCGGCCGGTGATATGAAGGAACGTTTTGCAAAGTTTTTCCCGCATTTGCCACCGGTTGATTTTTCGACGATTCATAGTTTAGCATTTCAAGTTGTGAGGCAGACACTTGAACGTCAGGGCATTTCGTACGGCATCATTGAAGAATCGGACAAGCCTGGTGTTGTTTCAAAAAAACGAGTGCTTCGCGAGATTTTTGAACAATTAAATGGCTCAAAAATTACCGAAGATCAGTTAGACGAGCTACTGACGTACATAACGTTTATCAAAAATAAAATGCTGACAGAACAGGAATGGGCAATTGCAGAAGTAAAGGTGCCAAGAAAAGTTGAGATTTTACAGCGTTACGAGGAATATAAACGCACAGGTAGTGATCGTTTGTTAATTGATTTTGACGATATGCTATTAATGGCGAATGATATTTTCACAAAAAATCGAGAGGTGTTGGCGCAATACCAACGCCGCTACGATTATTATTTAACGGATGAAAGTCAGGATACATCGCCAGTTCAACATGAGATCATCGCGAAGCTCGTCGCAGTCCATCAAAATTTATGCGTCGTTGCAGATGAGGATCAGGCCATTTATAGCTGGCGCGGTGCAGAGCCAGATTATTTGTTGAATTTCCAAAAGATATATCCGGAGGCGCATGTTTTACTTATGACGCAAAACTATCGTTCATCTGCAACGATTGTAGAGCCAGCCAATATATTCATACAGCGAAATAAAAAGCGTTATAACAAACAAATGTTTACGAAAAATCCTGCAGCAGAGCCAATCTCGTTTAAAATCCTAGAGAATTACAATTTACAGGCCAAATATTTAGTGGACCAATTGAAAAATCTGTCTAAGCGCGGCTCAACGGCTATTTTATATCGAAATAATATGTCAGCCATTCCGCTTATGGACGCGTTTGACAGAGCAGGTTTGCCTTTCTATATGAAAGATTCCACGATTCGCTTTTTCACACATTGGGTCGTGGACGATATTATGAACTTCATGCGTTTAGCGTACAATACAAAAAATATTACGGTATTTGAAAAAGTTTACAGAAAAATGAATGCTTATATTACGCCAACGCAATTGAAGGCGCTACAGAAAGTTCCAGAAGATAGTTGTGTATTCACACAGTTGTTAGAGCATGTTGAGTTAAAGGATTATCAGCTTGAGTATATTAAGCGGATTCGCAAAACGTATGATAGCATTCAATTTGATAAAACGACGCCAACAGCCATGCTAGAGCATATCCGTTATGACTTTGGTTATGAGCGTACCTTAAAGAAAATGAGTGAGAAACTCGGTTTTAATTATGAAAATTTATTAGATATTGTGAATATACTTGGTTTAATTGCTCGTTATACGCCCACGATGACCGAATTTGCGGGTCGTTTGAAGCAGCTTGAAAATTTAGCACGTTCGTCTCATATAAAAAATGAATTGAATGTAATTACACTGACAACATTGCACAGTTCAAAAGGCTTGGAATTTGACCGTGTGTATTTGATTGACTTGATTGAGGGGATTTTACCAAGTGAGGCTGAAGAAGAAATCGAGGAAGAAACACGACTCTTTTATGTCGGTATTACGCGTGCGATTCGCCATTTGGAATTAATTTCGTATAGTAAGCGCTTTAAAACAAGTGTGGTGCCATCGATTTTCATGAAGGCGTTAAAACAAATCGTCTCCCCGCAGGAATTGCCAAAGAAAGCACCGAAAAGTCCGAGGAAAGCACTGAAGCAATACCGTAATGAGCGAACGATTACAACCGAGTCAGCGTTAATCGTTGGCTCAAAAGTAAAGCATGTGATTTTTGGAGAAGGGGAAATATTAGCCATTACGAGTACCACGATTGAATTGTCATTTGCTACGGGGATTAAGCAGTTTCTGACGGATACATGTTTACAGCAAGGCTATTTAGAAACGATGGAAGATTAAATAAAGCGTATTCGAGATTATTTCGAATACGCTTTTATATGTAGTTCTTGTCCTTGCTACATAAATAATCCCCTTTTGAACGATAATTTATAGGAACTATCCGATAATAATAAAAATTATTCACATAAGTAACCCATACAAAAGTCATTATGTCCAAATTCAGAGATAAAAATGTCCAGATAAACCTGTTAAATTTTTTATTTAAACCAATAAGAAATAGTTGTTGATGGATAAGATTAATCTCAGTGGGATAAAATATTTGTGAACTTAAAAAGTTTAAATTTCAAGGATTGGGAGGACTAAATATGTCATCTGAAATGGGAGAAATACATCGTACTGGTCGAGACATTAACGACGTAATAGTACATTTTGGTGGGCAAGCTGAGAGTGTTTTTAGTTCATTGGCTGAACCAGGTCGACTTTCAATACAAAAGAAAGCAGACGATTTAGCTGCACAGTATCTTGAAAGTAATCCTAATCCAGACTATTATGATTGTGTTGAAATTGTATCAGAGGGAGTTTCGACAGCAGGGAACGAAATAAAGGCTAGCAGTGGTTCTTGGGGAGAATCAGTAGATGCAGCACTTGCTGCTGGTGTTGGAATTCCAGCAGCAAAAATAGCTTGTAAAAGAATAACGATGTCTTAACATTAATTTTTGAAAAAGCGTAGGCGTAAAAAGCTTATGCTTTTTGATATTTGTTGACGTATCCAATCCTTCCTTCACGCAAAATAATTTTAGTTTACACAATATAAACACCTTGGGTAAATATCTGTTGCAATTCAAAACATAAAATCATAATATAAGAATATAGTTATATACTAATTAAGTCACCTTATTTCAAGGTGATTTTATTTTAAATAATATATAAGCAAATAGTTATATAAGGAGTGCAGATATATGGAAAACACACTAATTGAAAAACAATTAAAAGCAGCAGCCGATTTGAATCGCATTAAATTACTTGCATGTATGAAAAATGGGGAGGTTTGTGTATGTGATTTTGTGGATGTTCTAGGCATATCACAACCAGCCGTTAGTCAGCATCTACGAAAATTAAAGGAGGCAGGCATTATTACGGAACGAAAAGTAGGGACTTGGAAACATTATCGATTAGTTGAGGATCAAACGCCACTGTTGAAAGGCATTTTAGAACAAATTCAGCCTTTAAATGGGTGCAACTGTGGCACAGATTGTTGCCACGTAGGGGGAACTGATGATGAGTAATGAATCTTTAACCAAACAGCTTTCTTTTCTAGATCGTTACCTAACCCTTTGGATATTTGTTGCGATGGGAATAGGAGTTTTATTAAGTATCACGATGCCCAATATTGGTGAAGCATTAGAGTCCATGTCTATTGGAACAACATCTATACCGATTGCTATAGGGTTAATTGTCATGATGTACCCGCCATTAGCGAAAGTAAAGTATGAAGAAATGTGGCGAGTGTTTAAGGATTGGAAAGTGCTTTTACTATCATTTTTTCAAAACTGGTTACTCGGACCGTTCTTAATGTTCTTTTTAGCCATCATCTTCCTGCACGATTATCCTGAATATATGGCTGGACTTATTATGATTGGTTTAGCTCGCTGTATTGCAATGGTCATTGTGTGGAATGATTTAGCACGTGGAGATCGTGAATATGTAGCTGGTTTAGTTGCCTTTAACTCTATCTTTCAAATCGTGACGTATTCAATTTTTGCTTACTTTTTCTTAAATGTATTACCGGGTTGGTTTGGTTTAGAGAATTTCAATGTATCCATTTCCATGTGGGAGATTACAAAGAGTGTACTTATTTACTTAGGTATACCATTTGCTGCAGGGTTCCTCACACGATGGATAGGGATTAAAACAAAAGGAAAACAGTCGTATGAAGAAAAGTTCTTACCGAAGATTTCACCACTTACTTTAATTGCTCTTTTGTTCACGATTGTGATGATGTTTGCCTTAAATGGTGAGCAATTAGTTGAACTACCACTTGATGTAGTACGAATTGCTATTCCTTTATTTATTTACTTTGTTGTCATGTTTGCTGTTTCATTCTTCTCTTCACGTAAAACTGGCGCATCTTATCCTGTCACAGCCGCCCTTTCTTTTACAGCTGCAAGTAACAACTTTGAGTTAGCGATTGCTGTGGCAGTTGGCGTATTTGGCCTTCATAGTGGAGTGGCATTCGCCGCAGTTATTGGTCCACTTGTAGAAGTACCTGTTCTCATCGGACTTGTATGGGTTGCCTTACGTTGGCAAAAAAAATACTTTAAAACCATTAAATTATAAGGAGTACTTATTATGACAAATACACTATATTTCTTGTGTACAGGTAACTCATGCCGTAGTCAGATGGCTGAAGGATGGGCAAAAAAATTACTACCTACAAATTGGACAGTTAAAAGTGCTGGCATAGAAGCGCATGGAGTAAATCCGAATGCCATTAAAGCGATGGCAGAGGTAGGGGTTGATATTTCAAATCATTCATCAGATTTAATTGATTTTGAGACATTAAACAATGCCACATTAGTTGTTACGTTATGTGGGGATGCAGCTGATAAATGCCCAATGACGCCTCCTCACGTTCACCGTGAGCATTGGGGAATTGAAGATCCAACGAAAGCAACAGGTACAGATGAAGAAAAATGGACTGTATTCCAAAATGTACGTGATGCAATCGGCAAACGCATTGAGCAATTTGTAGCCGAGGAGCTGAAGTAAATTTGAACAACTCTTCATCTTGCTAACCAGAGACCTAGAATATACTGTCTGTCTTAGTAGTTATTTAATTCGTTGAATGGAGGATTAAAAAATGACAGTAAATCATGCTAGCGTATTAACTAAAGATTATTTTATCGCTTATTTAAAGTTAATAATGAGTAGTAGAGAATACACATTAATAGAGGCTAAAGAGTTTGCTTTTGATTTCTTCTTTAAAGGTGATATGAAACGCTAAGACACCTCTACATGGTGACAATTCGAAAAAGCTATAAAAAGAACTTGATAAAACGATTTGTAAAATTGAAGTGTACTAAATACACTCACAAAGTTTAAATAAACGTCTAGCTAGCTGCTAGAAGTAAAAAATACTTTTTATATAAGAGATTGCTTATATAAAGGGTGAAAGAGGAGAAGTTAATGATGAAAACACTAAAAGTAATAAATCAAAATGGTTCTTGTTGTACTCCTGCTAAGAATATTGAGGTACAGGAGACTGTAAATAATTCTAATAAGAATTTACCGATTGTAATAATTGGCGCAGGTCCAATCGGATTAGCTGCAGCTGCTCATTTAGGAGAACAAAAGCAAGCATTTATTTTACTAGAGGCAGGGCGTGAAATAGCACATAATATTCGTAGTTGGGGGCATGTTACGTTATTTTCTCCATGGCGATATAACATCAATAAAGCTGCCAAAGCTTTATTAGATGCCTCCGATTGGGTAGAACCTAATTTAAATACGTTACCAACGGGAAATGAATTAATTGATCTCTATTTAAAACCTTTGGCTGAGCTAGTACAAATAAAGCCTAACATTCAATTGAACGCAAAAGTAGTGGGGATTTCACGACAATTTAATGATAAGATGAAGACAAAAAATCGAGTACAACAATCCTTTAATATTTATGTTGAACAAGAGAATGACATCAATATCATTGAGGCCAGAGCTGTCATTGATGCGACGGGTACCTGGGGAAATCCAAATCCGGCGAATTCTACAGGTGTTTGGCTACAAAATGAAAAAGCATTAGCAGATCACATTGAGTATGGTATTCCAGATATAAATTCGAATGCTAAGAGATATGCCAATAAGAAGATTGCTGTTATTGGTGGTGGCCATTCAGCTATCAATACCTTATTGTCACTTGCTGAATTACAAAAAGGAAATCCTTCAACAAAATTAGTATGGATTATGCGTAAAAAATCTGTTGAAGAAGCATATGGTGGCGAAGAAAAAGATGCATTAGCAGCACGTGGCGCACTCGGTGTACGTATTCATGAATTAGTAGATACAGGTAAAGTTGAGGTAATAACACCTTTCTATATCTCACAGTTGAAGAAAGAAGAGAGCATTCAAATTGTTGGTACTATTAACGGGGAACAAAAAGTATTAACAGGATTTGAAGAGCTTATTGTTAATGCAGGAAATAGACCAGACCTTTCAATTAACAGCGAATTACGCCTTTCCATTGATTCAGCAACAGAAAGTGTGCTTGCATTAGCGCCATTAATTGATCCAAATGAGCATAGTTGTGGTACAGTAAGAGCACATGGAGAAGAAATTCTACGCCAACCAGAAAATAACTTTTACATTGTCGGTGCAAAAAGTTATGGACGCGCACCAACATTTTTAATGGCAACAGGTTATGAACAAGTCCGTTCAATAACAGCTTATTTATCAGGTGATAATGAAGCTTCGAAACGTGTGGAATTGGAGTTACCTGAAACAGGGGTCTGCGGTATAAATCTTGCCAATCAATCAAATTCATGTTGTTAAAAAATTTGACTGTTAGCGAAAGCTAGCAGTCCTTTTAAAATACTCAGGGGGAAATGGAATGGAAGGATTTAAAAGAGGTATTAAAGATTTATAAAGAAGGAATCGAAACAGGGATGGCAACCTTTGAAACAATTGTGCCAAGTGAACAGGTATGGGATGAAAGACATCATGCAACATTGCGCTTTGTTGCAGAAGAACACAATAGAGTGGTTGGTTGGATTGGCATTTCACCCGTTTCTACACGTGCTGTTTATTATGGAGTTGGAGAAGTTAGTGTTTATATATCGAGTGATAGTAAAGGGAAGGGTATTGCCTCGAAGCTATTTAAAATACTAATTGAAGAGAGTGAAAAAGCAGGGTTTTGGACACTTCAATCATCTATCTTTGCCATCAATACATCAAGTATTCAATTACATAAAAAGATGGGCTTTAGAGTTGTTGGTACGAGAGAGAAGATTGCTCAGTTAAAAGGCGAGTGTCTAGTGCTTGGAAAAGTTGAATGTGTCCAAATAGATGAAGAAATCTATGCAGGAAACTATAAAATAGCTATCAATAAGTGGAGGCCGCTTGCTAGTTTGGCAGGAGACTTTGCCGGACTGATGCCTTCATTTTCATATGGACAAAAAGGTAGATAAATCATTTTATTAGCTGTGATGGTTCTATTTTGTATTACTAAAACTTAGTTGTGAGATTTATGATTCGAAAAATTAGGGATTTGGTCATCATTGGTGCAGAATCCCTTTTTTATTCGGATTTATACAGCTTAATCCTAAACCTAAATTTATATGAGTGTTCGGAAGTTCTAATCCAAATTGATAAAAGATATACGAGAGGCTATCAGAAGTTTTTGTCAAAGTGTCAGCAAATTCTACTACATATACATATATCCATTTACAGAACCAGAACTGAAGTATTCAAGCTCTCCGTCCTCGCCAAATAATTTTAGTTTACATAATATAAATACCTTGATCACAACTTTTTAATTATCGGATGCTTCCTATAATTTATCGTTCAAAAGGGGATTAAGGGCCAAATTCATAAATTATCGAAATACCAAAGATGTGTGAACAAAAGTACTTAAGCTAACGGGGCAGGATAGCGGAATAATCTAAAGTTCTTCTTTATTAAAACAAGAAAACCAATATTAGTGTGTAAAGAATGGAAATTCATGATGGGGGAATACTGTAGTTCTCTGTTGCAAATAACAATTCAAAATAAAACCAAATCAATACGGAGGTAAAAAAATGAATGTCCTTGATTGTATCATTATAGGTGGAGGTCCTTCTGGGTTAAGTGCTAGCTTAACATTAGGAAGGGCTAGGAGAAACATTGCATTATTTGACGATGGAACGAATAGGAATAAAGTGACACAAGCGTCACATGGATTTATTACTCGAGATGGGATAAAACCACAAGCGTTTAAGGAAATAGCGTTAAAAGAGTTGGACAATTACCCGTCCGTATCTTATTGTACTGCAACAGTTACTGAAATCATTAAGGATATAGGTAATGAGCGATTTACTGTCAAAACATCTACTAGTCAGGAATTTGTTTCAGAAAAAATAATACTCGCCACCGGTATTCAAGAAATATTTACTATACCAAGTATAAGAAAGTTTTATGGAAAAAGTCTATTTAGTTGTCCGTATTGTGATGGCTGGGAGCAAAAAGATAAGCCATTAGTGGTTATTGCAGAAAAAGAAGAGCATGTACTGCATTTGACTAAGTTAATTTATAATTGGTCGCAGGATTTGGTTGTCTTAACGAATGGAGTTCAATTATCTAAAGAAGGTAAAATGGAGTTACAAAAACACAATATCAAAATTATATCGGAAAAGATAAAAGACTTAATAGGTAATGGCGGTTACTTACAAAAAATAGAGTTTGAATCAGGAGCAACAATTATAATATCGGGTGGATTTGTTGCCCCATCTTATTATCGCCCAAATCAATTTGCTGAGAAGCTTGGCTGTGAAATTCATGAAAATGGAAAAGTTATAACAGATGGTGTTGGTAGAACAACCCAAAAAAACGTATATATTGCAGGGGAAACCGAAAGATCTAAACCATCCTCTTTAATGATTTCAGCTGCTAAAGGTAATAAAGCTGCGGTTTCAGTAAATACTGATCTAACGATGGAACGCTTTTGATTCGTCATTAGACCTTCTGCTTCAACTAAATAGGAACTATTATTCATGGTCGCCCTCGCTTAGGTAAGACACGTGCTATTTCATACCTAATCAAAGTACTTCCTGAAGAATTAAATCAAAATTCCTATGTTCCATATTAGATGTAGAACCTATAAAAGTGCTAGAGAAAGTAATTTGATTTTAGTGACTTCAAAAATAAATTCGTATGTATCTTCCAAAAAAACATATTTGTTTTCTTTTCAAAAATATATGAACCTAGCGTTAAAACACAAGTGAAAAATTGCAAGCCATCCAAAACAGTTTTGGGGTTCAGTTCAACTTTGTTCAAAATGAGATTAATTTTTAGCAGTAAAATCAATTAAAGTATAGCTTTTTTGATCAATTTTTTTATTAAACTAACAAAAATACTTGCAACACCTGTTATAGTACTGTACAGTACTAATTATGACAAAGGTAAAATTAATGAATCAAAAACGTGTGATTGAAGTAGCTGCAACATTATTTTTAGAAAAAGGGTTTGCTTATACAAGCATGGATGAATTAGTTCGTGTAAGCAAAGTTTCAAAGTCTAATGTGTATTATCACTTCTCTAATAAGGAAGAATTGTTGGAAGGGGTCGTTGATTATTGGATTGAAATGTATCAATCTGCAATTGATGGCTTACTATCTCAAAACCAATTATTAGTTGAAGATCGTATCCAACTGTTTTTAAAGCAATTATCACAAGAAGTTCAGACGAGAGAATATAAGGGGAGCTGTCCATTTATTACGCTTTATATTCAAAGCCCTACAAATGCCACAAAAGTAAAAGAAAAAATAGGTCTTTTTTTTGCAGGATTACAAACGAAAGTTTCTCTATTACTTAAACAAGGGGTAGAGAATGGTGAATTTAGAAAGACAATTAATATTGACGAGGTTGCATCTCTTTTTATTACAAATCTTGAAGGAGCGCTATTTATTTCAGAAACACTGAAGGATGCTACTGTAATCATGAAAACAGCAGATCATTTTTTTAACTTGCTTCGATAAAAGAAGCATTTTTTTTACATCAAATTAGTACTGTATAGTACTAAAAGGAGGATTTATATGAGAACAGTATTTTTAACTGGTGGAACAGGTTTTATTGGAAAGCAATTAGTGAAGGAATTAGCCAAAGAGCATGTTACAATTCTTCTATTAGTGAGATCGAAAAGTAAAGCAACACGCATTTATCAAGAAAGAGGCATCTTAAAAGAGGCAGTTATGCACTTTATTGAAGGTGATTTGACGAAAATAGACTTAGGTCTAAGTGCTGAAGATAAGGAGTGGGTATTGAAAACGGATGTGATTATTCACGCAGGAGGCCCCATGGATATTCAAGCGACAAGCAAAGAGGCAGCTTCCGTATTTTTGAATGGTGCCCAACATATTAGTGAATTCGCTAAAAATATTCATCAATTGAAGGGATTGCAACAATTTATTCATGTTGTAGGCTATATGAGTCCCTTTGATGATAAAAATAGCAAGATTGCGATAGATGTGTTTAAAGAAGGAAACAATTTTTTGAAAATAAAAAATCCATATGAGAGAACAAAGTTTTTAGCAGATCTTTATATCCGTCAGCAGGCATCAACAGTAGGTTATCCGCTTTCAGTAATTAATCCACCAACTGTAGTTGGTAGTAGTAAAACAGGGAGTACGGAGCAAACAGGAGGCTTAGGCTTGCTTGTGATGAGTATGCGAAAAGGGCTCATGCCAGTGATTCCTGGAGGTAAGGAATATAGATTACCACTTATTGCAAACGATGAACTAGCAAAGTTTATTGTGCAGGTTTTCAGATTGGAGCAACCAACTATACAAACATATACACTTGTTGAAGATAAACAACATGATCAGAATATTTCAGAATTATTATATGCTATGTCAGAAAGTATGAATATGACTGCACCTAAAATCTCTGCCCCATTGCCATTTATGAAAGCACTTATGAATAGTGGCGTAAGCAAAATAACCCAAATTCCTGCTGATGGGCTGAACTTTATTACAAATCGAACATTTTCAAATGGTTCAGTGAAAAAGATTATGGGAGAAGATTGGTTTAAGGAGACAAATGTAATGAAATTTTTCCCAGCCGTAATAGCTGATCTGGATTATCGCATGATGTATCAAAATGGCCAGTACAGTCATTTATTTAAACGAACATTATGTAATAATACTACCATTTACCAATCACAAGGAGAGGGTAAACCGTTTATTTTATTACATGGTTTATTAAGTGATGGAGAGGATTTATTTCCTTTAGGGAAAGAGCTTCATGAAAAAACGGGTCGACCTGTATGGATCATGGACCTTCCAGGTTTGGGACGTTCTCCTTTTAAACGAGAGAAAAATCTTTTAAATATCTATTTGAATGTAGTGAAAAAATTATTGGAGAAAGCTACTAACGGTGCCCATCTAATTGGCCATTCATTTGGTGCGTATATTCTTTTGGAAGCATTAGTACAAAAGTACATAGATAAGAAGTATACAATTACTTTACTTCAGCCACCTGTTGCTAAAAAAAATGCTAAATCGATAAATGTTCCTCAATTTATGAACAAATGGACATTGAAATTGGCAACTACTAATTTGATAGAGCGTTATTTATTAAGTAATGGTATATTTGAAAGTACGGAGAGCATCCCTGAACATTATATTGAAAAAATAAGTAACAGTTTTACTTCTCCTAGAATTTTAAATACTACGGTTCAGCTTAACAGTTTACTATTGAAAAACGTTCAAGGTGATTTCAATGAAGTAGCAAAGTATAATCTTCGCATTATTTGGGGGGATTATGACAGAGGCTACTCTGCTCCTTCGCATCTGGGTAAGGTTGATTTTGTTCCATATGGTCATCATTTTCCTCTTAACCATCCGAGTGAAACGGCTAATTTGGTAATAAAAAATAGTAGTACTAAAGATTGATTATTAAACTAAACATTATCTTTAAGGTTATTGCTTTAGTGTTGTTTTTCCTTGGGTGGCTTACGCTATGGCTAGCAGTTTTAAGTGATACCGGGGCTGCATTATATGTAATAAAAGAAAAGCATGTTTTAAAGCATGCTTTTCTTTTATTATTTTCAAAATAATATAGAGTGCTATACAGTAAAGTTTAATTATATATGTAAAAGTAGTCTAAAACTAATTGTCCCTAAAATTTTTAAAAATTTAAGAAGTCCAAAACTAAAGGTTTAAAATCAAGGAAAATTATTTTATTTTTAAGGACAGAAAGAATTTTGAAGCTAGAAATTATATGATAAATACAATATTTCCTCATGTAAATTTTTGGTGTCCAAAACTATCTGACCTTTTACAAATTTTTTAGTTAGTAATTACGAAATCCGCAATGCCTAAGGGAGATTTCGTAAAATCGATCATAACCTACATCTGTACTTAAAATAAAACGTCTAAAAGTTCTTGTCCAAAATTAAGGACAAGAACTTTTAGATTTTGTAAAATAAAGACAAGAACCTCTATACATTATTTTTTCTGAAATTTTTTTGAAAACAATGCTATAATTCATATAAATAATTATTGTTGATACAAAACTTGTGATAAATCTACATCCCCCAGATTTATCGATATCGATATATGATAGGAGTCAAATTTTAATGAATAGTCCAATCTAAAATTTCCCTATTAATTCATAATTCTAATGAAATATTGGGGATATAAAATGAATAGTCCAATCTAAAATTCCCCCTATTAATTCAAAATTTGAATGAAAAAATGGGGGATATATAATGAAATTAAATAGAAATTTTTCTTTATTACTTTTTGGTCAGTCACTCGCTAATATAGGCGATGTATTATATATAGTAAGTGTTATAAGTACAATTTTTTTGTTAACAGATTCTGCAATTGCAGCATCTTTTGTGCCATTTACGATTGCTTCTTCTATGTTTATATCCAGTCTGCTGACACCTCTTTTGGTTGAGAAATTAAATCTTAAATGGTTACTTGCTGGGTCACAAATTGCAAAAACGATTTTACTCTTTATTCTAGGGTTTATGTTAATAGGTTTAACAGCATCTAATTATTATTTTATCTTTTTAATAATAGGATTGATTGCTTTTTTTGACGGTTGTGCAAATCCAATAAGACAGACATTGACTCCATATTATGTTAAACCTGAACATCTAATTCAAGCTAATGGCATTTCGGAAACTATTACTCAAGTCATACAAGCGGGTATGTGGTTCGTAGGAAGTTCATTGCTAATTATTATGAGCTCTCAACAACTTATTTGGTTAGTTGGATGTTTATTTGTAATTGCAAGCATATTACTTTGCCTTTTAGATAGTGTGAACTATGAAACAACCGAGCTAAAAGGGAAACTAGAAAAGATTAAAGAGGGTTGGAAAACTTTATCTAACACTCCGGTATTAAGAAGAATTGCTTGGATAGAATTTTTGGAAACAATTGCAGCAACGGTTTGGATAGCTGCTATTCTATATGTGTTTGTCAATGAAGCTTTGAACGTTGATGAAAAATGGTGGGGATTTATCAATGGAGCTAACTTTTTAGGTCTTATATTAGGAAGTGCTTATTGTATTAAATTTTCATCTTTTGTTGAAAAGAAATTAGGAGCCTTTATTTTTGTCGGTTCATTCGTAAGTTTCTTATTCACAATATTATTTAGCCTAAACAGCATTCCAATCATTTCCTTACTTTTATCTCTCTGTGTAGGGCTTTTTGGACAAATAAAAAAAGTTCCTCAACAAACGGTTATACAAACTAGTGTGTCAAAAGAACAGTTGTCAACTGTTTATACCTCATTAGGTGCTATCGGAACTGGGATTTTTGGCGTTGGCTCTCTTGTTATGGGACTATTAGCAGATTTGTTAGGAATTAGGATTGTATTCGTTATTTCGGGGCTATTACCTGCGATAGTAAGTATTATTGCTCATAAAAATAAACAATTGTTTATTAGAAATGTTATGGAACAATAAATTTAAAGATGGAGGATTTTATTTTCTATAATGTCCTTTGATTTCTAATGACTGTGTGATAGTTAGTGAAGTAAGACCATCATTTTTGATGGTCTTTTTTATTGGATTTATTGTACTAATGGAGTGCTTCAGCTCAATGACTCTCATCTAATTGATGAAACTTTTTATAAAAATAATTAGAAAGGTTACCTCCATTTTGAGCAAGCTTTTCTCAAAATGGAGTGTTGCTTTTGATACATTTGCTTCACTGGATACAATGTTAAAGTTAATTTTTCATTGGTCTTTACAAGCCTTTTAATTGCTTTATCTACCTTTTGATAGGTTTTTACCTTACGGTTGGCATGAATCGCTTTCAAATGTGCAGAACTATCATAATCAGACATTTTTAACACCTAACTTTCTTTTCATCCGATTATTTCTATCAGAGATAAAATTTCCTTCTTGGATGGTACACTTATTACAGCTCGTGGCATTTATAACGATGTCAGTAATAAACGTGATAAGTATGTAACACTTATAGATATTCGAGAACTAACTTTAGCATAGCTAATTAATCAGTAAGAGTAAGTAGAATATCTATGTGGAATATCGAGTCATATATTACGGCAACTAATTTCAATATAAGGAAAGAATTTAAAAGGATCACTATACTAGTGACCCTTAGTAACAATAGCTAGATGCTATACATTTCTATTATGTGACGTAATAAGATAGCTAACTTGTATTGAAATCTGATTGTTGTATTGTAAAAAAGATTGATAAAAATGTGTTGTAAACGTTCATTTACTGACAGAAAAGCATAATTGGAGAGGGGGGAGATTCTCTCATCAAATTAATGTAGTTATCCTGGAAACATAGGATCTTTAATGGAATATTCTTTAGGGGGTTCTACCTTTAATAAATGCTGAACAAAATAGTCCCACCGTCGACGAATATAATAAACATCTGCACTAATACCGTGATGCCGATTAGGAAGAATCATTAAATCAAAATCTTTATTTGCCTTAGTTAGTGCGTGTACCATTCGGATCGTCAAAGAAGGATGCACATTGTCATCCATATCTCCTGTTACTAAAAGTAATTTTCCCTTTAACTGACTTACTAAGAGCGTATTATCTTGTTCTTTATATAGTTCAGGATCAAACATTCCTTGAAATCGTTCGCCCCAAAAGGCTAAATAATAACGTTGATCGTGATTTCCACAACCAGCAACTGCAACCTTATAGGTTTCAGGATATGATAGGATTGCTCTAGTAGATCCGTAGCCGCCACCAGATTCTCCGTATATACCAACGCGGTGTGTATCTAAAAAAGGGAACCGCTGTGCTAATTGTTTAAGGGCTACTACATGATCTTCTAAACCGGCAGCTCGTTCTAAGTTTCCATTAGAATAATCATGAAACGATTTGGAACGATAGGGTGTGCCTCTTCCATCCATTATCATAACTGCAAATCCAAGCTGAGCAAATGCCTGTGCACCACCTGTAAAATCTATAGGTCCTACTAAAAACTCACCACCCCAAGTGAATTTTTTTGGAGTGTGAATGAGTTGAGGACCACCATAAAAACTATCTAAAACTGGATATTTTTTATGTTTTGTAAAGTTTGCTGGTCGTATCAAAATTCCATATAAATCAGTAACTCCATCAGCTGCTTTAACCGTGAAACGTTCAGGAATATTGTACCCCTTTGCTAAAAGTTGATTCACATCTGCTTTTTCCAAATGACAAACAAAGCTTCCATCAGTTTTACGTAATACAGTTTGAGGTGGTAAATCAACACGGGAGTAAGTGTCTACAAAATAGTTATAACTAGGGGAGATAAATACCTCATGTTCTGCATCTTCAGGGGTTAAAAGCATGAGTTCAGTTCCATCAAAGCGAACTCTATAGAGATGTTGAAGATAAGGATCACGGCCAGTTTCTCTCCCTCCCGCTGTAAAGTATAACCATTCCTTCTCCTCATCAACGCTTATAATTTGGCGAACTCCCCATTCTCCCAACGTTATACGGTTCTTTAATTGTCCAGTATTTCCATCATATAAGTATAGGTGTGACCAACCATCTCGTTCGGAATGCCAAATAAAGTCATTGCTTTTATTTATCCATCTTATGTTCACACCTCCAAAGCCGAGATTATATAAATCTGTAAATATAAAACTATTACTCTTTTCCTCTAATAAAATTCTAGCCTTACCTGTTTCAGCATCTACTAAGATAAATTGGACCATTCGATAATCTCTAGAGAAATTTAAAAAAAGGAAATTATTACTTTTATCTGTCCAAAATGCAGTTTGTGAATTATGGGTTAAAGGTGACATCATTCCAGAAATTATAGGACCGAAATTAACCTGTATTGTAGATTCACTTTCTATATCGAAAATGAAAAATTCTATTAGTGGAACATATTTATCACCAACCAAAGGATATCGGTAAGCATGAGCTTCAGGTTCACCTGCTTGATTTTGTGGAACTGACTGTATCAAATGTAGTGTTCTAACTTTTCTTTGATCCAACCTATGAGAAACAACTTTTTTAGAATTTGGCGACCATAAAACCAGAGGTGGTAGACGTTGTTGGTACAAACGATCAAAAACTGCACTTGTACTTGAATCTGGCTGAATTCCATAATCATAATATGGTTCACCATCGTCAGTAAGTGCTTTAACACTTGCAGTATTTAAACTGCGCAAATACAAGTTATTATTTTTAGTAAAAACAGACCAATCTCCGTCAGGTGAACAGCTTTCATATGGCGAAAGTCCTCTATTTGTTTTTATCCTTTTACATTCATATTGATGTAAATCACAAACCCAGGAGGTTTCCTCTATACTAAATTGAATTGAATGCTCGTTATCGATAAAGCTGAATGAATCAAATGGAAGGTCATAAGGAGTATACGGATTCCCTGTTAATAGGGAAAGAGCATTTGCCAGCTTTTCATGATCGAATGCTTCTTTTCTTTTTTTCCTTATTGGATCAACCACTATAAATTGCTTGCTACATGTATTTATATCTCTTTGATACCAAAAGCACTCTGATTCTCCGAACCAGTTCGGAATAATTTTTCCGTTAAGCACATCCTTTAGCGTATTCCAAACCAGTAATCTCTCTGCACACTCATAATGTTTATCTTCAATTGATGATGAATTCATTGGACACACCCCATATCGTTAATATCGTTAAAATTGTTCTTAACGATATTAACGATATGGCAGATGTAATATTTAGTCAAACAAAAACTTGGGTTGAAAATGGAAATTTAAAAGTAAAATGATTTAATTTAACGCTAACACACATTGACAATATTCTATTTGTTATTTATCATTAATATCATTAACGTCATCGTTAACGATAAAGTGATAAGGAGAACTAAAATGTCTGAACTTCAAAATTTACAGGAACAATTTAGCCAAGAATTGGAGAAATTAAGTGCTGACGGTGGTAATTTATTAGCTGCAAGACTATTTACTTCTTTATTGTTTTCGTCAAAACCATTAAGTTTACAAGAAATGGCAAATCAATTAGGAGTAACCAAAGCCGCTGTAAGCATCCGAATTCGTGATTTAGAAGCAGGCGGATTGTCTGTGAAAAAATCTAAAATAAGTGATCGAAGAGATTATTATTATGTAGCTGAAGATAATAGCCTAATAATGGCTGAAACACTTTTAGCAAAAATGAAACAATTTTTAACTGGTACTGAAAGTATATTAGAAAACTGGCCAGAAGAGTCCGATATTCATGAAGATCAATTAGAAGACTATCATGTAGCTAAAAAGAGAATACAGGACTTCCATTTGATATATCAGCTTGTTTTTCAGCGAATTGAGGGAATTGAAGATGAATGGAGATCTAAAAGAAAAGGTATTGATTAGCAAAAATAGGCATTTAAACCACGGTATTGAAACAATATTTATTATTAATACAGTATCACTCAGCCATTATAGAAAATAAAGCAATACTAGGAGGTATAAATATGTTCTTTAGAAGAGCTCAAATTGGAGATAGCAGTATATTAAGCAATATAGCTTATAAATCAAAAGCTTACTGGGGATATACTGAAGATTTTATCCAAAAATGTAAAGACACAGATGCTTTAACGGTAACAAAAGAGTATATAGAAAAAAATTCCGTTTATTTAGTTGAAAGTGATAATGAAATAGTAGCATTTTATAGCTTTGATATTAATGAAAAAAAATTAGATGCACTATTCATAGAACCTGACTATATCGGTAAGGGATTAGGGAAAATAATATGGGAACATTTATTAAATAAAGCAAAAGAGTTAGAGTTAAACGAATTTACTATAGATAGCGACCCTAACGCAGAAGGTTTTTATTTAAAAATGGGAGCAGAAAACATTGGTTCTACTCCATCTACTGTATTTCCTGACCGTAGTCTCCCCCTAATGAAAGTTAAAGTAAATTAAAGATATAAATAAAACCATATCAGTTCAATTTCTCCAAAGTAGAATTTCTTCACAACTTTATTGAAGTTCCCTTTTATAGGGGAACATCGAAAGAATAATTAATTATAGAAAGGAGATCCTTATGGAAAAGGTAAATTTTTTTGATAGTGAACTATTTAATAAAAGTGTTGAGAAAACATTTTTATTAAATAAAAATAAGATTAAAATGCTTTTGCCTGATGTAGATATCCAGCATGTGGGCAGTACAGCAATTCCTAATAGTTTAACTAAGGGGGATTTAGACATCCAAGTACGTGTTTGTGCTGAGCAATTTCCGAAAGCTGTGGAACTACTTTCAAGTATATATGAACATAATGAGGAAAGTATTAAGACTGATACCTTTAGGGCATTTAAAGATGATACGACCAATCCACCTTTAGGCGTGCAATTAACTATAATTGATGCTGATTTCGATTTCTTTTGGAAATTAAGAGAGGTTTTATTGGCTAATATCAATTATCGTGATGAATACGATAATATAAAGAAGGAATATGAAGGCAAATCAATGGATATCTATAGAGAAGCCAAACATAAATTTTTCCAAGGATTAATGGAAACTCCTGAGTTTAAAAATATGATAAGTAAAAGTAATAACACTTAAATAAATTCGAAACCACTCTTTTGATAAGAAACAAATCGAATGTTAGAGGTTTGAGAGGATGGTAATTAAATGAAAAATAAATTTCCTATACTTGAAACAAATAGATTAATTTTAAGAGAAATAATGCTAGAGGATGTTTATGATATATTTAAATACTTATCTGATATAGATGTTGTTAAACATATGGGAATAATGCCTTGTCAAAATGTAAAAGATGTTGAAGATGAAATTGGATGGTATAAATCAATTTACGAAGAAAGTACAGGAATTAGATGGGGAATAACTCTAAAAGATAGTGGTAAGGTTATAGGAAGTTGCGGTTTTCTAAATATGATTACAAAACATAATCGAGCTGAAGTTGGGTATGAATTAAGCAAAGATTACTGGGGAAAAGGGATAGCTAGTGAAGCATTGGAAGCTGTTGTTAATTATGGTTTTCATCACCTTCAGTTAGAAAGAATTCAGGCATTAATTGAACCAGCTAATCTTTCATCACAAAAACTTGTTGAAAGGCAAGGCTTTAGTAAAGAAGGTTTGCTGAGACATTATGAATATACTTGTGGTAAATTCGATGATTTATACATGTACTCAATTATTAAAGAGGACTTAAGTAAAGTATAGTTTGGTATAAAAAGCTAGCTAAAGTTTATTTCCTATTTTTAACTAAAGGAATCTATGGAGAAGATATTATGATCAAATATAATTTTGATGAAATTATAAATAGACGAGAAACTGATTCTATAAAATGGTCTAAAAAACATCTTCAAGAAAATTTTGGAGATGAAGAAAGCATTCCAATGTGGATTGCAGACATGGATTTTAAAGTAGCTCAACCCATTATTGAGGCACTAACAGAGAGAGCACAACATGGAATTTTTGGTTATGGTTATAAAAGTGATGAATTTTTAGAGTCAGTAGTAAATTGGCATAAAAAGAGAAACGGATGGGATATTGAAAAGGAATGGATACTTTTCACGCCTGGAATAATACCTGCACTAAATTTTATTGTAGAAACATTCTGTAAGCCAGGCGATAAGGTGATAATTCAAAGTCCTGTCTATTACCCATTTGCTAACATTATCACCAATAATGGTTGTCATATTGCTAATAATCCATTGATATTTAATAATGGAAAATATGAAATGAACTTTTCTGAATTAGAAAGAATTGCTCAAGATAGCAGAACAAAGCTCATGTTTTTATGTAGTCCCCACAATCCGGTTGGACGTGTATGGACAGCTGAAGAGTTACAACGGTTGGGTGAAATTTGTTTAGAGAATAATGTATTGGTGGTTTCAGATGAAATCCACTCTGATTTAATATATCAGCCAAATTGCCATATTCCATTTGGTAAGATTTCTGAGGAATTTAAAATGAACTCAATTATATGTACATCGCCTTCAAAGACATTCAATCTTGCAGGTTTGCATATTTCTGATATTATAATACCCAATGAATCATTAAGGGAAGAATTAAACCATAAACTAACAACAATTGACATTGATCCAGGATCTTTTGCATCAGTGGCTCAGATAACAGCATACAATAACGGGGAAGAGTGGCTTGAGCAACTTATTGAATACCTGCAAAACAATCTTGATTTAATTGATAAATTTATAAAAGAACGAATGCAAGGAGTAAAGTTAGTTAGACCAGAGGGGACTTATTTAGCATGGCTTGATTTTAGTGAGCTTAATTTTACAGATGTGGAACTGCAGCAAATGATGCAGAAAAAAGCAAAAATTGCACTGGATGATGGATATATCTTCGGGGCGGGGGGAGAACATTTCCAAAGAATCAATTTTGCATGTCCAAGAACTATTTTAGTAAAATCTTTAGAAAACATTGAAAAAAGCCTTATGGATTTGGTGAGTATTGGAAGATAAACATATAATAAGAGAGTTACTCATATAGTTGAACAATAGTCAGTGACCGTTTGATCTCCTTCAAAATAACGAAGAAATAATACTTAGGACCTTCTTCAACTAATGGGGACGTTAGTTGAAGAAGGATCTTTAAAACAATCGTTGAGGACAGACAGACGTAATATAGTAAGAGGGAAACAAAATTTCCTAAAACAAAGGGAGGCAGGAGAACGTGTCGAACATGGACAAGGAGAACCAGGCTCTGAAGAAAGCGAATATGGTGTATGAAACAGGCGAGATCAGAAGAACTGATATCCTGGCGGGCCTGGATGCCGAGCGACGGTCGCTGGGCGTGCCGTCTGCCAGCGGTGACGTGGTCGTGGAGCGCTCCACGGACGGATTGGAGTGCCGGATCGTGTTCGCCAGCCTACCGCCGGAGGAAACCAATAACCTGATCCGCCGGGAGCTGGATGCCGCCGTCTCCGGCGGCTATAGCCTGGAGTGGAAGTACTACGGTCACGATACGCCGATCGACCTGCCCGAGCGGCTCGTCGCCGCCAGGTTCGAGGCCGAGGATGAGGAGGAAGTGTTGGTCCTGCCATTGGACAAGGCATCGCTGGCAGCCTTTGGTGACGGCGGCGAACACGAGATCAGGATCGTCCGAGAAGAGCGCGACCTGGTGGACTACGCCGAGGTGTCTCGCGAGATTGGCAGGCACAACGTGGAGGAGGAACGGCGCGCGCTGGCCCTTAAGTTGAAGGAGAATTCGGACGAGATGAGCATCCACATTGCCTACGTTGATGGCGAGCCCGTCGCCTGTGGGCGGGTCTACTTCCGGCCCGGAGGGCCCTACGCCGAACTAGCCGGGGGTCGTACCAAGACCACACACCGGAGACGGGGACTGTTCACCGCGCTGGTCGCCTCGCGGTTGCAGGAAGCCCGTGATCGCGGCCGGACGCACGCCTTCGTCGACGCGCTGCCGACCTCCGCGCCTATCCTGCGCAAGCAGGGCTTCCAGTTCGTGACTCGGACGCAGCCGTTCGTGTTTGAGCAACAGCGGTGAGCGCCGATGCTGATTGGGCAGAAAAGAGCAAGATGAAGATAACAAATACATCTTTTTTAGGATGGATATAAGATGTGAATGGAGTACCTTTTGAGCTAACGGGTACGATCGTATTATAAGGTTAACCAGTTTTTACTGGTTGACCTTTTTTAATAGAATCTATTATATCAGTAGCCAGGGTAGGACGTACGGGTGCGTGGAACAATGATTCCGTCAACTAAACTGACCACCCCCTACTTGTAGAAACATGTTTGAGGTTGGTTGGGACATAGATCTCGTATAACAAGTGAAGCTATGATACTACATGGAGGATTAGGGGTACTGGTGAATGATTGGTCAGAGGAGGAAGCGTAATGAATCCAGTAGTTGGTCTGGATGTGGCAAAAGGAGAGAGCCAAGTTCAGGCGTTTTTAGATAAATCGGAGCCGTTTGAAAAGAGCTTTTCAATGAAGCATACAAGAGAGGTATTACATCGTTTTACCGGCTTTTTAAATGCCTATGGTCATTTTAGAATCTACAGGTCATTATCATTCTCCTGTTATTCAATACTTGGAGGAACACGAGGTTTTATATATCTTGCTTAATCCTATTATTTCTTATCAGGCTAAGAGATCCAGTTTACGAAAGGTAAAAACAGACGCAATTGATGCGTATCAGTTGTGTGTGCTTTATTACAAAGAAGGTTTTGAACCTCATAAAAACAGAGGGATTCAACTGCTGAATCTTAGAAATCTTTCAAGACAACAGGAGATTGTGACGAATATGTATGTGGAAGCTAAGCTGCAGTTTCACACTATTTTAGATCAAGTGTTTCCAGAATACCGCAAATATTGAAAGTAATATAGGCTTTATCCTTTATTTATTATTAGGGATACTTTTCCTATGTGCAGAATGGAATGGAGGTAGAAAGTATCTACACGAGAAAAGAAAAAAGGAACTGGATAAAATGAAAACCCACGATATGAAATAGAGAAAATGGGAAGTTGTTAATTATTCGCATAAATCGTCTATATCGAGGTAGGCCAAGGCACGACAATGGTTGTTCATTTGCCTATTCGATAACGGTTATATTATATCTACACAGTTGTGAGATTGAAATTCCATTTCTCAACTTTGGATATTCTCGTTCTTTAAAACGTAAAAACACCCCTTTAGACGACTATAATCTAAAGGGAAAAAGAAGGTTGGGTCAGTAATCCGGGCAGATTATAAGCCTTGGTTACACATTCAAAACGTATCTCCATTGGGGCGCTCCACTCGATATTCGAGAACAATCTTCGTTATTCCGTTGGAAGAAATAATTGTGAGTCATTGCAGATGAATTAGGCCTTAAACATCCTACAGAACCTAAAATAAATGAGCCAGTTGTGATGACAACGGATATTTTTTAACGTTAGATAAAGGAGAAGGAATAGTCGAGTTAGACGAGATTGTTTACAGCACTTGGTGACCGAATACGCCTTTTATCCAGTAACTTACTTGAATTCTTTCTGATACTGTTTTATAATGATTGGAATGAATATTCATTCAGTAAGGAGGTCGGATTCTATGGCAACAAATAAAAGAGAAGATATTTTGCAGGCTGCATTACTTTTGTTTACTGAACGTGGTTTTGATGCCACAACTGTACCTATGATAGCCAATAACGCAAAAGTTGGGGCCGGCACTATTTACCGGTATTTCGAAAATAAAGAGGTACTTCTGAATTGTTTGTTTCAAGAATGCGTACAGCGTTTTTTCAACACTATAAGGCAAGGTTTTCCTGGATCCGGCACGGTACGCCAGCAATTTCATCACATTTTTTATCAAATAGTTCACTTCGCAAAAAGGGAAAGAGAGGCTTTTTCATTTATTGACTCCCATCTAAATCCCCGTTTATTGAATGAAGAAAGCCAAAAAATGTTCAACGAATTTATTGATTTTATGCGCGTTTTCTTAATAAAAGGGCAGGAACAAGGCATCATCTACTCATTATCTCCTGATGCGTTGATTCCCATTTTCTATGGTGCTGTTGTCAAATTACTTGAAACAGCAAGAGCAGGAGTAATAGTTGAAACTGACGAACTTTTTGCGGGTGTGGAAGAATGTTGTTGGAATGCGATTCGGGTCCATTAACTCAATTAATTTCGTACTATTTTCATACAGGAAATTGTACGAAATTGATTGAGTTTGTTAACCTTTTCAAGCTCGTCAATTTCTCTCGTAAGACTTACAAGTTTTTGAATGTACCTCGACGAATTAAAGGATGAGTAATGTCTTACCAATCAAAGCTAAGCTCTTTTGAAAATGTATCGTAGCCAACGTTTTTCCATTAAACTCCATAAGCTGTAAATCATTAACGATCACAGGATCGATCTTAATATGGCTTAGAATTTTGCTCTGGCCAAAGGAAACGAGATAAGGAGGGGCGGTGATGTTGATATTGAATCCGTCGTTTGGTTGTCCCGCTTTAGCGACGCACTTTTTTTATTTTGATGTGCACATAATTGTGATTTTATGACTTATATATTAGATGTGTAGACCGAACATTAGAGATTAGCCTTGAATTAATAATGAAAAAGATATATCCTAGATTAGGAATGAATATTCATTCCGAAGGAGGGTGAATTTTAGCCTTCGAAACAGAGCGAAAATATATAAAATTAAAGTGGAAGGCGGTGTAGGAATCGAACGAATTTCTTGTAGACGTAAGGAATGTCGTTGGAATGCGATTAGAGTCTGCAGGCTCTAATATCTTCATAGCCTAATAGGAATGAATATTCATTCCTATTAGGCTGAAAAACACCACTACAATGAGGAGGTACAAAGTATATGAAACACCAAGTAATCCAGAAACATGAAGATGCGGTACAGGATAATAAAAATTTTGACGTTGTAATTGTAGGAGGCGGTCCAACAGGTCTGATGGTGGCTTGCGAATTGAAGATTGCAGGCATCAATGCCGTAGTATTGGAACGAAGAACCGGGGTTGTAGAACAATATAGGGCATTGACGTTACACACGCGTTCTATAGAAATTTTAGCGATGCGTGGTATCTTGGATCGGTTCGTGTCTCACAGCATAACACTGTCTAAGGTTGAGTACGCATTTTTAGAAACTTGGCTTGATGTATCAAAGTTGGATTCAGGTACTCCTTACACCTTGGCTATTCCGCAAAATAAAACCGAAAGCTTGTTACAGGAATATGCTGAGGAATTAGGGGTGAAGATCCTCTACGGATATGAAGTTGTATCGTTGCATGAGAATGAACAATCCGTGTTGTTGGAAGCGCGTGACGTAAATGGAGATAGTCACGATTTACAGGCAAGTTATGTCGTTGGAGCAGATGGAGCACGAAGCATTGTTCGCGAACATACGGGAATTGCTTTCTCCGGGTGGGATGAGAATTTCACTGCGATGCAAGCTGATGTCTACTTACAGGAACATCAGAGATCAGAAACTCCGATTACAACGATCAATGAAAATGGGTTTTATGTATGCATCCCAGTGTCTAACGGAAGTTATCGCATCGTATTACTGGATTCAGCCCGACAGCATATTTCGGGTCGTACACCGGTTACACTCGAAGAGTTCATCGAATCCATATATCGGATTACAGGAACGAAGTATGAATTTGAATCTGTCATTTGGCTGACTCGCTATGGCAATGCCACAAGGGTAGCCGATTCTTATCGGGTTGGACGCATTTTACTTGCTGGAGATGCAGCACACATTCATTTGCCTGCTGGGGGACAGGGGTTGAACGTTGGCTTGCAGGATGCATTTAATCTCGCTTGGAAGCTTGCAGCGGCAGTGCGAAGTGATTCGGCTGATTGGTTGCTTACAAATTATAGCGAAGAGCGGCAACCCGTCGGGAAGACTTTTACAAAGAACACATTAGCACAGTCCAAGTTATTGAGTGATTTCTCATCAGCTGGACTGGCACTGCGTGACGTTGTATCGCAATTGATTGCTCACCCTGAGGTGAACTTATCGCTTGCGGAGCAGATCGGAGCTACCGGAGTGGCCTATCCACCAATCCAGGAAAATGGTTCCGAGCAATTGTTTGTAGGACGTCGTTGTCCTAATTTTACACTTAGAGATACGAACCATAAAAAGCATACACTCTATGAAATGATGCATAACAGTCATTTTGTACTTATATTATCTCCTGATCACCAATCATTGGCGGATAAATTGCAACGTTTTGCTCACCGTGTGAATATTACTGCAGCACGCATTGAACGGAGCGAGTTCGCAAATATGAATGCAATGTTAATCCGACCGGATGGTCACATTGCCTGGACAGATTCAAGCAATGAGAAGCGAAATCTGGAGGAAAAAACACTCGCTATGCTTCAAGTATGGTGCCAACTGGAGAATTCAGTTGCCGCTGAGTCATAAGCAGCGGTTAGATTAGATAACTTGAGCTGTACAAGAGAAAGCGGGCATCTCTCACGTATATCTTTGTACGCGAGATGCCTACTTATCTGACTATTAAATAGATAGGGGGATCTTTGACAAAAACATAAGCAAGACTGTTGAATTTCCTGTTTTTTGTAAGGGATTTTATAACTTGCTTAAATTCATTTTGTTATAATAGATAATAAATTTTTATTTATTAATCGCTTTACCTGATATGGAATTTTATGATAAGACTATACTTAATTTCATGAGAATGTCTGCAAGTTCTTGTCCAAATTGAAGAAAAATTATTATGTGGGTTAAAGACTATTTTTATTAAAAGTGTCCGGAAGTTCTTGTCCAAAATGAAAATAAATCATGTTAATATGAGAGAGTGTTCGGAAATTCTTGTCCAAAGTGTATGTAAGTTCTTGTCCTTAAACATATACAGATATTATGGGGTGTTAACGTATCCAAGCCCTCCTCCACGCCAAATAATTTTAGTTTACATAATATAAATTATAGGAAGTTATATTTCATTGATAAGTATACTATTAATATTGAGATGAAACCTAAAATTAAATGATCGATCCGTCATACTCGCCAAAAAATGCATGAAGTTTGCAACGTCTAAAGATCGCGATTACTCACTTCATGACGTTGCAAACTTAACCAATAACGGTCCTTTTTATTATAGTCTTAAACATACTCTTATTAACTTATTTTGTTATGCGTGTACCAGCTTTTCCGTCTAAAGCAGCTACCGCTTGATCCAATGAACAAATAATTGCCTCTTTACCTAATTTTGCAAATTCTAAAGCTGCTTGCATTTTTGGTAACATACTACCTGGAGGGAATTGTCCTTCTGCAACATATTGTTCAGCTTCTTCTATTGTAATATGGCTTAGCTTTTGCTCATTTTCTTTACCAAAATTGATATATACATTTGGTACATCTGTTAACATCATGAAGACTTCTGCATTCACTTGTTGTGCAAGCTTTAAACCTGAGCGGTCTTTGTCAATCACTGCTTCAATCCCATGTAATTGACCACTGTCTTCACGATATACAGGTATACCGCCACCACCAGATGAAATAACAATCGTTTCATCCATTAAACGTTGAATTTCATCTATACCATGAATTACTTTTGGTTCTGGTGAAGGTACAACTCGTCTGTATCCCCGCCCTGCATCTTCTGACATAATAAAGCCTTGTTCTTCTAAACGTTTCGCTTCTTCTTCTGAGAAAAATACACCAATTGGTTTAGTCGGATTTTCAAATGCTTTATCATCCTTGTCTACTTCAACCATTGTTAACAATGTAACCACATTTGTAGCAATGCCTCGTTCTTTAATATGGTTTTTTAAAGCTGTTTCCATCATATAACCAATGAAACCCTGTGATTCAGCGTTACAAACATGGATTGGTAGTGGTTCGACTACATTTTTAGCGGCTTCGTTTTGAGCAATAATATTCCCCACTTGCGGACCATTGCCGTGTGTAATCACGATTTTATGACCCGCTTCTTTAATTTCTACCATATGGCGTGTTGCAGATATTACGTTTTTGAATTGATTATCATATGTTGCTTCTTGTTTTGGCTGTAAAATTGCATTACCTCCTAATGCAATAACTACCCTTTTCCCCATTTCTTTCACTCCTTAGTTAAAGACAAGTAAATGCCATATAGCGTATCCATTCCAGATGAAGAGCCTACTTCTATAAGATTTTCCATACTTTCTAGAGATGGTTCGTGCTGCAATGCTGTAATCTTCGAACTAAATACACCGTCTATAGCACAAGTTAAAAAGCGCTGACTAACGATAGTTGTTAAAGGTTCCTTGATTAGAGCTCTTAGTGTTTCGAGATGTTTATATTCGATAAAATTATTTAGAAAATGACCGTATAATATGCCGACCAGTATATCATCACCTGTTGGTGTTAAACCTTGTCCACGTCCAATAAAGTAACGAAATACCTCATCAAGATTTTGGGTTGGATCGTGTAATTTATTTATCAAAGACAATACACGGGCGGGTTCAAAATCTGTTGATTCATATGATGTGAATGAAATGTATTTAAAATTTTCTTTTAATTTATTTATATTTGCATGTTCAAAATCCATATATAACGGTAGTATTTTTACGTTAAATACCAGTTCAAAAAGGTTATGAAAAAGACGATTATTGCGAAATATTAATGTATCTCCTACCCTAATATTGGTCTTTACCGTTTGTTTAGTTTGAGGATCAAGCAAGATCCCAAACGGAAATGTCCCATTTTCATTGGTACCAACAAATATTAATTCACCATTTCGATCAACAATATTCAAACCTTTTTCAAAAATACTGTGCACGGTAAAGGTTTTCTCTTCTTTCAATAATTGAAGTGCGATTGAACCAATCGCACTTGCTTGTAAAATCATCCTTTAAAACCTAGCTTTTCAGCATATGCCGTAATTGCCTTCTCAAAACATTCGATTGGCGGATGGACTGTACCGGCACCAATTTGTCCATAACCTGCAATTTTATGTGCTATACCTGTATTGATTACTGGTGTGATACCTGTTTCAACAACTTTCCGCGCATCGATACCTAAACATGCGCCTTTGAAGTCCCAAGTTGGAATGACAAAATTAGGGTTTTCGCTGATACAGATTTCAGTCATTTGATTACTTATTTCAAGCGCATCATTAAATCCACCTGTACCAACAAAGCGTGTTACTGCAGGAGCTGCAATCATCGCCATACCACCAACACCGATTGTTTCTGTAATCGCTGAATCGCCGATATCTGTGTTTGCATCTTCTGCTGTGTAACCAGTGAAATATAATCCTTGAGGGGTATTAACAGGAGCAGTAAACCATTCATCTCCCATACCCGCAATACGGATACCAAAGTTTTCACCGTTTCGGCACATTGCGGTAACAACTGTACCGTGTTCGATTGTACGTGCTGCATCCATCATCGCTTTGCCAGTCGCCATTGCAATATTTAAGAAAAATTGGTCTGTGTCAGCTAAGAATTGGATTACTTCTGTACGTTGTTCTTTTTCAACGTCTTCTAATGATGCAATTACTGGAGATAGTTCTTTTAAAAATGCAAGTGAAGCTGCAATATTACGCTGGTGGAATTCATCACCCATTGCAATAGCTTTTGCAATCAATACGTTGACGTTCAAACCTCCATCAAATGTCTTTAATGCTTTACTTAATACTGGACCTAATACATCTTTCATCCAGTGTAAACGATTGATGACTTGCTCATTATAAGCGCCAAAGCGTAATACCGCGCCAATCCCTTCGTTCATTTGACAGTACGCTTCGTTACCGCTCTCTTTGTTAATAACGACAAGGACTGGCATGTTAGGTGATGTTATGCCACCCATTGGTCCAACTGCATTCACATGGTGACATGGAATGAATTTGACCTTATCGTTTTCAAGTAGTTCACGTGCACTCTTTTCGTCTTCTGCCCATCCTTCAAAAAGGATTGCTCCAACACAGGAACCTTGCATAGGATCTGTCATGTTTTCATATTTAATTGGAGGTCCAGCGTGCAATAACACGCAATCTTCTAATTCAGGAATCACAGATTTAGCAGGTACAACATCCGTTAAGAATGGTGCTGCTGCTATGATCTTCTGGATAACGGCTTCGTTTGCTTCATTTATTGTTCTGTAACCCATTAGATCGTACCTCCTTCGTAATAGTTTAAGAATTGAAGTACTTTCATTAACTTCTCATCCCCACCAGCAATTGGGCGCCAGTTAAATTGAACACACTCTGAGCCACTGTTTTGAACAGCTTCAGTAAAACTTTTTAGCCCAATATTGATAACGCTTGGTTTCATATTGATTAAGGACATAATTTTTTCGTCTACTACTAAGTCTTCTTGTGTATATTCAAATTTTTGTACATCAAGGATTGGCTGTTCCACTTTACCGCCTACAAGTTGGATAGCTGTGCGAACCATTTGATCGTTTGTCTTACAAATCATTGCACCGCTTTCTTTTAAGATGTCAATTTGTTTTTCGTAACCTTGGAAGTCTTGAGCTGTACCTACAACAGTTGCAAGCACTACAAGTTTACGCCCCTCTTGACGTGCACTGTCTAAAATACGTTTGATTGTTGGTGCTAGTGCACTGGCCATATCATCATGACCACCGTTACCGATGACGTTATCAATCATGATGACCGCTGTTTTAGGGTCTTTCACAGATTTTTCAATCATTTCGATACGGTTTACAGGATCAATCATTGGGTGTGGTTTACCTTGTGTATAAACATCATCACCTAAGTCAATAATTTCATGATTTTTTGTTTTTAAAATATAGCCATCTTTCTTTTCCTCAGATATTTCATCTTTGAATGCATCTTTCACTAACATAGCTGCTTCAGTTGCTAATGTACCGCCTGAGTAATAACCTTTAATACCAACTTGTGAATCTTTTAATAACACGTTTACATTTTCAGCTGTTGTCGGTTCAAAATTTGGTTTGTCACCATTTGATAATTGGACAGATACAACCGCTGCTTCTTCAAGTGTATAAGCATGATAGATATTCTCTTCTTGATAGGAGGGTTTGTCACCTAAAAATAAAGTAACAACTGGTTTTTCAATATTTCTTAATACATTTAATACTTTACGCTGTACTTCCTCTGCAGGTGGTTTGGATATTACTGTAATGACTTTTACTTTCGGATCTTGGTTTAACGCTTTGATGCTATCTAACATTGTGATTGCACCAACTTCCGTCGATAAATCACGCCCACCTGTACCAAGAGCGTTAGTTACACCTTTACCATAACGGTCAATGATTGTTGTCACTTCTTGGATACCTGTACCTGATGCACCAACAATACCAATATCGCCTTCATTTACGTTATTTGTAAAGGCAAGAGGTACGCCATGAATAAGTGCGGTACCACAGTCTGGACCCATCACTAATAATCCTTTTTCATGCGCTTTTTGTTTCAATTTCGCTTCGTCTTCTTTAGAAACATTGTCACTGAACATGAATACATGTAAGCCCTCGTTCAATGCGTTTTCCGCTTCCATTGCTGCATATTGACCAGGAATTGAAATTAACGCTAGGTTCGGATTGTTAGCAAGCTCCATTGCACGTTTCCAGTTGTGTGCTTCTTGACCTTTAGACGTGTTTTGTGACTCTGATTCACCTTTTAATGCTACCTCTACTTCTTCTTTCACTTCGTCTACTTTTTCTTCCTGATCTGTATCCACAACGATAACGATATCATTTGGTTTTGCTTTTTCTAATTCATCCGTGCCTAAGCCAGAAGATTTGAAAATGTCTTTGTTAGCCGGAGTTCCCATCATGATTGATACTTTATTCACACCATCAATTGCAGATAACTTATTTGATAAAAGCATTAACACGATAGAGTCCTTATAAGTGTTTTCTTTTATAATTGTGTATAACATAATGTTCCTCCATTTTATTATTCTGCAAATCTATTTTTGCTGTGATAACGATCGTAATGAACATCGTCTGACACAAGGTAGTTGTAAATGTCGTCTACGATTTCAATACCTTCCTTATCATATTCCTCACTTCTTAATGTACCGCGTTCACCCGGATAATAGATTTCTCCATTGCCCTCTGCCGCTGGCTGTGCTTTTAATTCATTGAGCATTGTTGAAATTTGCAGTTTGAAAGCATCTAAATCTGTGAAATATGCAGGGTTAATTACGATATGAAGTTGACCTAAATCGCGCCCTTTTGTTAAGTCTTGATACATGGAAGACACATGTATACCATGAGGGACTCCAAGAAGGCTACCTGATAAAATATCCACCATCATCATCAATCCATACCCTTTTGGACCTGCTATTGGCAGGAGTGCATGAACATCTCTTGCATTCGTAGTTGGTGCACCGGTTGCATCTACCGCCCATGTATCTGGAATAGATTCGTTTTTACTTCTTGCGTCTAAGATTTTGCCCCAAGCTTGGACAGTTGTCGCCATATCAAATGTGATGATGCGCTCATCAGCAGATGGTGCACTAAATGCAATTGGGTTTGTACCAAAATAAGGTTCAGTTCCTCCAAATGGCACGGCCATAGGATCTGATTGACACATACTTAAAGCAACCATATCTTGTTCTGCTGCCATTTCAACAAAGTAACCTAATGCACCACTATGCGAGATGTTCTTCATACCAACAACGGCAACACCTGATTTTTTTGCCATTTCAATGGCTTTTTCCATCCCTTGTTTTGCTATTTGGTGACCTGGACCATTATCCCCACCAAAGACAGCAGAGCATGGTCCTGTTTGTTCAAATGTATAGTTTGGATTTGCTGTAATACCGCCTTTTGCGATTCGTTCAGAATAGTATTCAACACGTACGGCACCATGGGAGTGAATGCCTCTATGATCGGCGTATGTTAATACATCTGAAACATCATGTGCCGCTCCTTCGTTTAATCCAGCTTTTATAAACTTTTGTTTCATTAAATTAAATAGTTCTTCTTTAGATACACGCATCTTGTTAACCCCTTACATGAGTAATATTTTTTATCAGATTCTAAATAATATAGAATTTCTTTTGCAGCTGAGATGCCTTTTTTCTCATTACATCTTGTTGAATTTCACACTTTGTTTTGAGACATTTTATCTAGGGGTTGCTCCTTGCCACCAAAGTATTTTAGGTTTAATAACAAGTTAAAATATCAACCATCATATACTGCATTCTGACTGCACTATGTGAATGAACACTACGCTCATTCACATAGATGAAGAAGTCAGTTCATTTCTCCGCTTGTTGTTCAGGGTAAATCTGCTTTCACTAATTTATCTTTCAATAACTGTCGGAGATAAATATGAACACTTTTTATAAATCAATATCTCTGTTTGCATCTTTCGAATAAATGTATGAGAATGGTTCATCTAAACCAATTGCATAGGTTGCCTGTGGTACATAAGCGCCCATAAAGATATAGTCACCTTTATCAACTGGTATCCATTCGTTGTCTAAGTTGTACATACCTCGCCCACTTAAAACGTAAGCGCCGTGTTCTTGAACGTGGGTTTCAATGTAACCATGTGAAGCACCAGGTTTGAATGCAAGAATATGAATGTTCATGTCATATCCGATTTCTTTTGGTAATAAGTCTTGGATTAATACTTCTTTCATACCTTCATATGGCTCTTGTACGATGTTGTTCACATTACCTGTCACGATTTCTGGTGTATGCCCTTTAAGAGGTTGTCCTTTAAGCGGTTGATAACGTTTTTTATATAAGAATAAGCGGCTATCTTCACCGTTATTATTATTTTCAAAAGTCAACTGTAAGTGTGGAGGTACATATAAGTACCCACCTTTCGTTAATTCGTATTTAACACCATCCGCATAAGCATTGATTTTGCCATACACAACATATACAAATGATTGAATACCATCACCAGCGAAACCAGTTTTGTTTCCGCCATGGTTTTTAACTGTTACTAAGTAATCTACGAATCTTGCACCTAAACGTGGGGATCCTAAGATTGTGACGTCACAATCTTTGAAGCCAGGTACAACATTATTAACTAGGCCATCTGGTGTAATTAACGCGTAATTGTCTTTTTTAATCACAGAACGTGTTTCTAATAAACCTTCTCTGTATCCTTGAACTTGATTTAAGTAACCCATGAGTATCTGGCTCCTTTTACATTATTTTCATTCTTTATATGCTAGTTCATAAAGTACATCGCTCAATACTTCAATACCCTTAACAAGGTCTTCTATCTTCGTCTCTTCATTAATATTATGGCTAATTCCGCCAATAGAGGGTACAAACACCATTGCTGTTGGAACATACTCCGCAAAGATTTGTGCGTCATGACCAGCACCAGAAGGCATCACTTTATAACGATCACCAACATTATTCTTTGCTGCTTGTTCAATTGTTTGAACAATTTCTTTATCCATCAATGTTGGTGCTTCATCCATCCATAAATGAATATCATAAGTCATGTCATTTGCTTCAGCGACTAACTTAATTTTGTCTTCTATTTCTGTCGCAAAATCATTTAATAATTGTTGATCAATATGACGACAATCTATTGAAAAAGTAATTTCTCCAGGAACCACATTTACTGTGTTTGGTACAGGTACGACATGACCGAACGTTAACACAAGTGGTTCTCCAATTTCTCTAGCACGTTTTGTTAAATCTGTAACAATTTCACTATAAGCAACAACTGTATCTCGACGTAATGACATTGGTGTTGTACCAGCATGGTTTGCTTCGCCTTTTAAGTTGATAGTATAGCGTTTCTGGCCAACAATCCCATTTACAACACCGATCGTTTTGTTTTCTGACTCTAACACTTTACCTTGTTCAATATGCACTTCAACAAAAGCTTTGATATCGTTACGAACGTCCTCTGTTTTCCGGTAATCAAAGCCTGATTGGCGCATTGCATCTTCGAATTTGATACCCTTAGCATCTTCAATTGTGTCGACATCTGATTTTTTAGCTAAGTTAAAGAAGTTTTTACTACCCCAGAATACGTAAGGGAATCTACTACCTTCTTCTTCTGCAAGTGATAATACTTCTAATGATCGTAGTGGTTGACCATATTTTTCTTTTAAATATTTCACAGCCACAAGTGCAGATAAGATACCGAATTGCCCATCTAGATGACCACCTTCAACAACTGTGTCGATATGTGATCCCGTCAAAATTGTTTCTTCTGGATATGTACTTCCAACAAGACGTCCAGATAAGTTTCCAATGTCGTCAAAGCTTGCTTCTAAGCCTTCTTCTTTGAATGTTTTTTCCAGCTCACGAACTGCATCATTCCATTCTTGAGAATATAACAGACGTGTAATTCCACCTTGTTTTAAGCCACCAAAACTAGTGAATTTCTTATCTAAAGCTTCAAAAGTTAATTGAATATCCATTACTCTTTCACTCCTTCCTCTAATTCACTTTTATTATAGGTTTTTGCTCACAATCGTTCATTAACATAATGAACAATTATGAAAGGTCTTTTTATGCACTATCAACAAATATATTTTTTGTTTAGGATGCGGTAGTTAAAATTAGAGGCAAGTCCAAAAAAGCAGTTAGCTGTCGATTACGTATAGGCTGCTAAGAAGTCATACGTGCGGAGCAAGTTCCAACTTTTTCAGACGACTCCAAACAGTATCAAATAGCTGAGGGAATTGAATTTATCATTACAAAAAAACAAAAAACCACATAGTAAATCAATGTGAAAACTCTGATTTACCATGCAGTTTATTCATTTTAAAATCATCATAGGATAAACGATAAGCCAAATGTCATGATACATATGAGCAGGAGCAATCCTAAGCTATATCGTAATGTATATTGAAAGATTTTTGACTCGTTCCCAGTCTCATTAACAGCTGCTGCTGCAATAGCGATAGATTGCGGTGAAATCAATTTTGCCACGCTTCCTCCAGCTGTATTGGCTGCCATTAACAAAGCTGGTGAAATACCGACTTGCGTCCCAGTAACGACCTGTAAGCTACCAAATAGCGCGTTATTATTAACAACAGATCCAGTGAGAAAGACACCAATCCATCCTAATACTGGACTAACAAATGGAAAGAAGTCACCCGTTTTTGCAAGTGCAAGTCCCAGTGAAGTACTTAGTCCCGAGAAGTCAGAGAGATTTGCAAAAGCCATTACAAGAACGATAGTAAAAATCGGTAACCACAGTTCTTTAATAGTATCACCTAGCAAATTAACGGTTTGCTTTATGTTTAACGCAGGAAATAGAATACTTGTTAAAATAATAGTCACCAGAATCGCTGTTCCTGTTGCTGAAACAAAGTTAAGATTTAAGATAGCTGACATAGGTGTTTCTCCTGTTGCTATCGGTGGTGTACGAATGATTTGATCATGTAATCCTGGGATTTTCAAGGCCACGTTTGTAAAATCAAGTGCACCACCAGCTGCAAATAAATTTTTAAATACTGGAAGGCTCCAAATGGCTATAACACCTGTGAGCAAATAAAATGGTGACCATGCTACCATGATTTCTTTCATAGAGTGGTTTGTTAAATTCCCTGTTTCTTCTACACCAGGTTCATGGTAAATCGTTTTAGGTTGCCATTTTCTTAAGAATACAGCTAAAATTACCATAGTAGCTAAAGAAGGGATAATATTCGCAAGCTCCGGCCCGATAACAGTAATCGTTAGTAATTGAAGCCCCGAAAATACTCCGCTGACGATAAAAATTGCTGGGAATATTTCTTTTATTCCTTTAAATCCATCTAGAATAAAGATGAGGATAAACGGAACGAGAAATGAAATCATAGGTAACATAAATGCCGTCATTTTAGAAAGTTCTAAAATTTCCATACCACCTACTTGAGCACCTGTAATAACTGGAATCCCAACTGTACCGAATGCACCTGTAGAGGCATTGGCGATTAGGCAAAGACCAGCAGCTTTAATTGGTTTAAAGCCGAGGGTCACAAGTAATGCTGCACAAATTGCGATTGGAACACCTAAACCTGCTGCTCCTTCCAAGAAGGCATTAAAGCAAAAGCCAATAAGCAATAATTGAAGACGTTGATCCTCGGTAATACTAGCGATACTACCACGTACTATTTCAAATTTTCCGGCTTTAACAGAAATCTTGTACAACCAAACAGCCATAATAACGATATAACCGATTGGCCATAGCGCTTTGCCTGTACCGAAAAGAATTGCCGCAAAAGCTTTAGTAATCGGCATTCCAAAGACTCCGACAGAAATGACAAGAGTAACGCCTAATGTTAATGCTGCTGCATAAATACCTTTTAATTTAAAGATTGTTAAACTTAGTAGAAATAAGAGAATGGGAAGGAAGGCTATGATTCCACTCACTATTTCGTTTCCAAGTGGATCGTATTGTTGATACCACATAGTTGTCACTTCTTTCTAAGTAGTTATTTCTATAATATTTTAATTGAGAATTGGGGTCCTACTGCCCATTACTTAAGAGATAAATAGCCCTACTTTTTCGTCTGCAATCCCTTTTTCTTTGTCGTAGATTTCAACACCGCGAAGGAATGTTTTCACAACCTGTGCACCGATTTTACGACCCACATAAGGACTGATTTTGTGTCGGTATGCTAAGTCCTCGGCTTGTAATTCATAAGGTGCATCTTTCTTAATAAATACGAAGTCTGCATCTTTCCCTACTGTGATGCTACCTTTTGCTGCTAGATTAAAACGTCGCGCAGGGTTTGTAGCAATAATTGCTGCAAATTGTGCTAACGACATGTTACGTTTTTGTACACCTTCATCGAATAATACATCTATGTTATTTTGTACACCTGCAATTCCTCCCCAAGCTTCAAATGCATTATCCTTGTCTTTTAAGTCTGGTGTACATGGTGAATGGTCTGATGTGACGAATGAAATATCCCCGTATAATACACGATTCCACATTCCTTCCAAACGCGATTGTTCACGGATTGGCGGAGAACATTTTACAACCGGACCGATACCATCTAATTCTTCTTTATAGAAATATAGATAGTGTGTACATGTTTCGCATGTAATATCGACACCTTCTTGCTGCGCTTTTACAACTTCATCTACCCCCTCCTCACAAGCTACATGAACGATGTGCACACGACAGCCTGTTTCTTTAGCAAATAGGATTATTTTTCTAATTGGCTCCACTTCCGTAAATACAGGTCGTGAATCTACATAAGCACGTAATGATGTTTCCCCGTTTTTATAAGCTATTTCTCCTAATCTATCAGTAATTTCAGCATTTTCAGCATGAATAGATAATATTTTACCTGTCTTCGCTATTTGTTTCATACCTTCATATAGGGTATAGTCATCCACATTCATGAAGTCACCTTCTATAGAACGATCACCACATGTAGCCACAAAACATTTATATGCAACAACACCATTGCTATCTAATTCTTGAATACCGCCGTCTAAGTTAAATGGCACTAATCCGCCATAGCTTGCAACATCTACGGATAATTTCCCTTCTCCAGCTTTAAATTTTTCATTGATAGTTTGACCATTTATTGTTGCAGGTACTTGGTTTAATGGCATTTCGATAATTGTTGTTACACCACCTTTTGCACAGGCTCGTGTACCTGTATCATAACCTTCCCAGTCATCACGATAGCCTCCTCCTGGTTCCGTAATATGTACGTGTGCATCTACCATGCCTGGAGATACGATTAAGCCTTTTGCATCAATAATTTCTGCATCTTCACCTAAATCTTTACCGATTGCGGCAATTTTGCCTTTCTTTATCCCTATTTCGACTTCTTGCTCACCATTTTCTAGAATGACCAATCCATTTTTTATAATTAAATCGAATTTCATGTGAATCATCTCCCTCTATTTTTTAAAAATATTTAATAATAAGAGTAAAATACCTGCTGTAAAGAATCCGATAAACCATGAAAAGTCCAAAATGACGTGGAACTTTGGTATAAAACCTATTAAGGAAATGGATACTCCAACGATTGTCGCAATATAAGCTTGTATATTGATTCTCACTTTTGGCCGTTCGTTGCTGTTCCTATCAAAGTATAATTCTTCGATATTGATCCTACACTTCGAAATGAAGAAGAATTTTACAATCATGACACCCGCAACTGGACCAAGAATGGCACCAATTATATTTAAAAACATGAAGATACTATCACTATTCTCCATCATCTTCCACGGCATGGTGATAATACTTGCAATCGATGCAATCCATACACCACGCCGATAATTAATATGCTTTGGAAACAACGCACTTAATTGGTATGCCGCTGGAATAATATTACTTGTTGCATTTGTAGAGATTGTTGTCAATAGGAGTACACCTGTAGCAAAGAAGATCGTCCAAATATTATCCCATTGGTTAATAATATTCAGTATATTCCACTCTTGTTGACCAAAATAAATAGACCCACCAATTAAAATTGTTACACTTGAAAATGCAAACAAAATATGAGCAACAACAATACCAGAAACTTGTCCGATAATTTGTGTTCTTGTTGATTTAGCATTTTGTGTGAAGTCAGAAACACTTGCGCCAGGCGCAGCCCAAACACCAAGTAATGAGTTGAACACTAAGATAAATGCTAAAATGGTTGGATATAAAATACTACCCTCCGTAGTCAGCTCATAGCTCATAATTTTACTGAGTCCACCACCAGCTTTAATGCCCCAGATAGCCATACCACCAAAAACAATATAAATCATCGGGTTTAAGATAGCAGTAAATCTATTTAATGTTTCACCGCCGCCAATACCAATGGCAAAGTTAATTACCCAGAATAACAAGAATGCAATTATTCCCGGAATCGTAATACCTAAAATTGTAGTACCACCCCCAATATCACTGAATCCTGGAAAAATTTTATTCATTAGAATCAATAAAGCTTGTGAACCGGCAAATGTTTGTAAACCAAACCAAGCAATGCCAGCTACAACACCACGTAATACCCCTGGTAGTTTGGCACCTATATCACCATATGTATGTCTCAAATGCATGGCAAATGGGATACCATATTTTGAGCCTGCGTAACCGTTTACAACAAGTAGCAAGGCAATTAAGAATGAACTTATAACAAGTGATATCATCACTTGTAATGGTGATAATCCTAATAGTAAAAATCCACCAACAGCTGTATAATTAGGAATGTTATGCACTGCCCCCATCCACAGCGTAAAAAAGTTAAATGCAGATGAATTTCTTTGTTCAACCGACTTTGGCATGATATCCTTGTTGTAACCACGCTTTTCAAAAAACGATGTATCTCGTTGAATACCTTGACCTTGTTCAAGCATAATGATTCTCCTTTATTATTAATAAAGGATTATACGTATAATAACCTTCAAAAATAGTATACTATCAGAGTGATAGGTTATCTTTGTAACATCATACATATTTAATTTTTATTTTGGCTTTTTCAAACAAAGATATAAGGAGTGAGTTCTTATGACAACATTAAAAGAAATAATGTCTGTACAACAATTTTCAGATTTAATATTGTTAAATGACGAAGGCGATTTAGAGAGAGAGGTAGAAATGGTCGATATTACAGAAACACCTGATATCAAAGATTTTACAGCACAACAGTCTTTTATCGTAACAACTGGTATGAATTATCAACACGATCAATCTGGATTAATTGACCTCATTAGAGAATTAAATGATATACAAGTTGCTGGCATAGGTATCAAGTTATCTCGGTTTTTAAAAAAATTAGATAATGAAGTCATAGAATTCGCAAATAAATTAAAATTCCCAATTATCGGAATTCCTGAATGTTGGAATCTAGGATCAATTACTCATCATATATCATCATATATCTTGGATGAAGAAACTGAAAAATTGTATTTTGCATTGGATATCCAACAAGAATTAAATACAATGCTTATGAGAGGGTTAAGTCTAGAAATGATGATTGAACGTATGAGTAGACTCCTCAGAGTCCCTGTGATGCTATTAAATCCTTTTTATCAAATTAAATCGATGAGTCATCACTTCCACGAACACCCAGATCATGTTCAAAAAAATCTCAGTTACTTCCAAAGATGTTTAAATTCCAAGCAGATCTCACCTAATAATAGAGCATCTTTCCAAGAAGAACATATTATATTTGAGGTTCCCGCATTTAAATATTTTCCATATTATCTTATGATTTCAAATGTCAATACGCTCAGTTATCCATTTAGTTTACTAACAATAGAACAAGCCGTAAATACACTCAGTCTCGCAATTTATAAAAATAGTAAAATTAAGGAAGCGGAACAACAAGATGTGAGTAAATTTTTCGAATCACTCATGTCTGAACATCCTGATAACCTTATTTCAATAAAGCAGCACCCTGAATTTTTAAAAAAGCACCATATCCAACCCTCAAATTACTATCAAGTGATAATTTGTGCGATTGACAAAGAGCAGGATGTGGAAAATAATATCTATTTGAATGAGCGGTATCAAATGACTTTTGAATGGCTAACGCATAAGTTGATTGACATTGATCCCACTATCAGTATATATACGTCTCCAGGTAATCATCGGTTTACGATACTTTTACAAACGAGACATCAATATTATTTAGACTATTGCAAATATCTCAATAAAGAGTATCAAAAAATTTTTAATAATTCATTATCATTTGGGATTGGTAATGAAGTCTCTGAATTCTCACAGTTACCACTATCTTATTTCGAAGCGAATGAAGCTTTTGATAATAAGTATGAAAATAGTGAAATTGGATTTATAGAACTCTATAAATCCAAAAGTGTAGAAGAATTATTACAGCTCATTCCAGCTAATAAATTAAAACCGTTTCTCACGTATACATTAGGTCCATTAGCCTATCCGAAAACGACGAAGGAAAAAGAACTTAAACATACTTTAAAAATTTATTTAGCGAACCATTGTGACCTCACAAAGACTTCGGAGGATATTTTTATTCATCGTAATACTGTAAAATATCGTATAAAAAAATGCGAAGAAATTTTAGGTCAGTCTGTTGAAACTTCTGAAGCATCATTGGATATTAGATTGGCATTATATGCATCGGAAAAAATAACGTTTTAATTTCTTTCAGCAAATATTTTTTGCAACGTCAGTTACATAAATCTCCCACCTTTATAGGTGGTGAGATGAATGCTCGGACACAATTATGCCGGGGCATAATTGATACCTATATCACACATAAAATCCCGCTAAAAAGCAGTTATGAATGCTTTTTAGCGGGATACTTTTTTGTACATAAAATGGAAATATATTCAGTTGTCTTCCACAGTTATAAATGCATAAAATGTGCCTAAATATATCACAAAGCAAACCATCAGTGGAAGATGAAGAACATCTCCACTGATGGAAGTCTCGCTTTATTCATTAGTTAGGGATTTAGGAGCAGCTTTATTTTCTCTTAACATAACTACAAGGAAAAATAAAATCGCTGCTACTGCAAGAAGTATTGCTGCAATATAGAATGCTAATACCTTCGAGCCAGTGATATCACCAATATAACCAGTAAGAGTTGGCGCAACAACTGATGAACTCATGCCAAAGAAGTTAAAGAAACCTAATGCTTTAGCAACTCGATCTGATGCTACTGAATCAGATACATACGTGATTAAAACTGGATCAATTGCAAGTTTGCCGAATAAGCCATATAAGATTAACGCAACATAAAGCACGGCTGGGTTAGGTGAAAACACTGTTAAACCAATTGTTACCGCTGCCCCAATTAACAAGAGGAAAATTAAGCGCAGACGCATATGTCCATTTTTATCAATATATTTAGAGAATATCAAAGCACCAGGTACTGCTGCGATTGCAACTAAAGCAGCTACATATCCTACTGATCCTTGTTCAAATCCTTTTTCTGCGACAAGGAATGACGGTAACCATGTAACAATCATGTAATAACCATAACATGTTGCAAAATATACAAAATATACAACTAATTGTCTTGGTGAAAATAAATTTGCGCCTTGAGAATCTTCATCTTGCGTTGTTTTCTTAACTTCAGATGCTTCTGTATCTGATTTTTTATCTTGTTTAATAATCAAAACAAATACAAATGTTACTGCTAATATTAAGATTGCTGCCATAATAAGCATGTAATTCCATTTGATATCCAGACTACCTACTAATACTGATGAGCCTATTAAACCAATTACCATACCTAATGCTGATCCACTGTTTATGATAGCATTTGAAAAACTTTTTTTATCTTTTGGCATATGTTTAGCCGATAAGGAGAAAGCTGCTCCATAGTAAGAACCAGTCGAAAGACCTGCCAATAAGGCGCCAACATACACTTGAGTGATAGTCGAGCTTGTTCCAATTATAAATGCTGCTACTGCAAAAATGATAAACGCTGGGATTAATACTCGTTTTTGACCGAATTTATCAACGAGTATCCCTGATGGAATTTGCATACCTGTATATGCAAAGAAATAAAAAGAAGCAACAAGTCCTACTTGTGTATCGCTAATGTTCCCTAGCGATTCTTGAATTTGCGGATATATTGGCGTGAGTATTGTACGATAAATCCAAATAACTACCCAACCTAAAAACAGTGCAATAATTATTTTTTTGTAATAATTCTGGTCATTTTTAACTGTTTGTCCCATAGTATGACACTCCCATTTTTCGTTTTTTTTACTTATGTATTTGCTTAATTTAATTTTAGGTTATGGGTAGCTAAATAACATTGTTCACTTTTAACAAAAATAGAAACAGCATTGCACATTTTAGACAAAAGCAAATACTTAAAATATTCTCTAAACCTACTAGTATTTTCGCTTACTGATCTCTGTATATTATTTTTGTGAGACCTCAAAGCAAGTGAGATTCAAAGATACAAAAAATAAGCCCGACTACCCCTTAAGGTTATCGGACTGATTCAATCAATGGATCAATTGTGCAACACCTACAAACCCAGCATCAGCTAAATTTCATCCACTTCTTAAAGTGAAATAAAGTTTTGAAGAAGTTTGAAAATCCTTCGTTAGGCACGAAAGATTCCTCCTTATAGATGTTTAATATGGTAACTTACATCTACAAGAAGAAATCTCTCTTTTTTTTTACTATGAAAACTAGTTAATCAACAGACGTGTTAAATCAATTATACCTCAGCATATATGCTTCCGGAATCGGCTTTGTGCTTGCACAAAGAACTCTTTTCCGATTCTGTGACATCCGCCGGAGGCTTTAACTTCTTTCAGCGAATGTTTGCTGAAAGAAGTTTAACTTAATTATGCTTATGCGGAATAAAGCCGATTGGTGTCGGCCCCGCAATCCCTAACATAACGAAATCTTTATCAGAATTATTGGTCATTCCATGCTTTTCACCCGCACGTGCAACAACAACATCACCAGCTTTAATTTGAACCATTTCACCACATTCTGGATAAAAATCTGCTGTTCCTTCAATAACAATCCAAATATCATCAGCTTTCTCGTGCGAGTGAATTGGCAGGGTTTGCCCTGGACGCATACACCAAACAGCTCCTACAGTATTAGGTGTTTCATAGAAAATATGTTTTGTCGCTTCTTCTTCTCTAAACTCTTGAACATCTGGCCAATGGAAAATACGATTTTTTAAATCTTCTCTTGCTAATTGTTTTAATGTCATTGTATTTTCTCCTTGTTTCGAATTTCCAACTAAATTATACCCACATTGTTTAGTTTGTTAAATATGTGCGAGATTGGTAAGGAAAATCTCAAAATATCATCTTTTAATAATATTTTGAGGTCTATCCTCTAGGAATGCAATGGTGTTATCGAATGCAATTCTAGCACGCAATTCCATTGCTTCATCAGTAAGGAAACCAACGTGTGGTGTTAAAATAGCATTTTTTGCGTGTAAAAGTTTGTAGTCTTCAGGAATAGGCGGTTCCATATCAAATACATCGATACCAGCCCCTGCAATTCGCCCTTCATTTAATGCGTCCGCCAATGCGTCATTATCAACAATTGGACCTCGTGCACAGTTGATAAGAATGGCTGATTCTTTCATTAAATCTAATTTTTCTTTAGAAATTAATCCTTTTGTGCTTGGCAGTAGTGGTATATGTAATGACACAATATCAGATTGTGCTAATAACTCATCTAATTCCATATACTCGATACCTAAATCTTCAGCTTCTGGATTTCTTCGGGATTGGTCTGAAGCAACTAATTTTGCGCCAAATGCTTTAAACAAATGAGCAGTCATCATACCAATTTTACCTGTACCAATCAAACCAACTGTTTTACCTTTAATTTCACTACCTTGGAATGGTCCTGGGAAATTACTGTCACGAATTTCTTTATCACCTTGAGTGATGTGACGATACAAATCTAACACTAAACCAATTGTTAATTCGGCAACTGCTTGATTCGCATATCCGGCTGCATTACATATCATAATATCTTGGTTTTTAGCATGAGCAATACCTACATGATCAACACCTGTAAAGGCAACATTGATTAATTTTAAATTGTCATTCTGATTGATCACACCTGTAGGGTAAGAGTTATTAGCAATCATAATAACATCTGCACCTTCACTACGGTTTGCTAATTCTGCCGAATCAGTTGTTTTCTCATTGTAGTAAACAAATTCATGACCGGCCTGTTTAATTGGTTCCGCTAATTTTTCAATGATCGAATCTGAAATATTTAATGGTTCTAATAATTTAACTAACATTATATCAATTCCTTCCTACTATTTTCTAACACGTCTGTTGATTAACTAGTTACCATAGTTAAAAAATAACAAAAGAGAGAGATTCACACGATTTTCACACTTCTTCAAAATTTTATTTTACTCAGGAAGAGGTGGATAAATATCAGCTGTGTTGTTTTGTATACTTTGCACAAAAATTTTATATTTTCACTGTATGACACTCCTATTTTCTCGTATTTATTTATGTTGTTTTCTTAATTTAATTGTAGGTTATGAGCAATTAAATAACATTGTTCACTTTCAACAAAAATTCGAAGCAACATTACCTATTTTAGACAAAAGCTAATACTTAAAATTATCTATAAAATTATGTTTCCTCTATAAAGGGTACCGCCAACAATATGCGAATTTTGTACGCTAAGCCCTAATTGACAGAAAAAACGCCGGTATCTTGTACGCTAAGGATTACCAGCTTCAATTTTTTCTTGAATAAGTGGTAACAATGAGTTTAGGCTGGCATTTTGCCACTAATAGAATGTGTAATCACCAATCACCAAGAAAGTTGATATGTTCCCATCCTAACGGCAAAATGCGGTTTAACAGATTTTCCTGAAGCGATTCCTTTTGCTTCAGGTGTTTCGTTGCTTCTGAAAGATAAACCGAAACCGTATTCTGGGGTGATATCAGCGTAGCTGTTACCAAATGCGAACGTCTGCAAATGTTTTGTATGACAGCAATTGAATGTTCGATTTTTCTTTCATTAATTACAGCAATAAAAAATAACTCAGAAGTCATTCAAACCTCTGAGTTATTGCTTTTTATTTAGTTAACGCCTTCATATCTGCAACGATTGTTTCCTTCGGTACATCTGTAGCACCGTTGTAATCCTTAACGACATGACCATCTGCATTCACTAAATAGAATCTCGACATATGTACAACCTGGTCTTGGTCAGAATTTGGAGATTTTTTCACTAAAGAATTAAATGATTTTCTTGCAAATTGCTCAATATATTCTTGCTTATAGCCAGTTAAAAGCTGCCATTTGCTATTATCAGCAACCGAATAAGAATTTAAGTAATTTGATAATACTTCCGGTGTGTCTACATCAGGATCCACGCTAAAAGCTACAATGTTATAATCCTCTATGTCTTCATCTTGAAAAGCTGTTTGAATCTCTGTCATATTAAACGTCATAGGCGGGCAAACTGTCGTGCAATTAGTAAAGATAAACATCGCTAACCACGGCTTTCCTTTTAAGTCATTTAAGCTAACTTCCTTATTGTTTTGATTTGTAAGCGAAAAATCTTCCACCTTTATATCTTGCTCAGGTTCAAATTTATAGCTTCCGCAAGCTCCCAATAAGCTACTTACAACAAGTATCCAAATAAGCATGATACTTCTCTTTTTCATCGATTTGATCACTTCCCTCTAAATTATCATCGCTGTTAATTGTATAAATTATAAATACTAAATACAAGATAATGCACTTGAACTTTTAAATCTTTTAAGACTATAGCCTTATTTTTGTATGATTTTGGTAACATCAAATCCTATATATTCCAAAAATATAATACTTTTTTTTAAAAAATTAAAATATTTTTTTTATTATTTTGGTTATTTCCCAAGTATCATAAAATTGTTATATAACAAAGTTTTTCTGCTCATCATCCCTTTACGAAATTTGATAGCAAAATAATGAAATACTCAAAATTCTCTTTTGCGTCCATATTTTCTTTTACATTCAATATTATTATCACTAAGCTATTTCTGAAATACTATTGTAATAGTTAATTCCATTCTCTTATATACGGATTATTTCTATTAAATCCTTATTATTTCTACGTTATTTCCACCATCCTAATTAGACTAAAAATTATAAAAACTCAAAATTTAGTATTGCATTATAGGAATCTTCCTCATAAAATAAGTGAATATAACGACGAACAGAAAAGAAATATGTCGTTTAAAACAGAAATATATAACTTTAGGGGGAATAATATTGGCTAATAATACTGGGAACAAAAACGTGCAATCAGTTGATTATAATGCAATTGAAGCTATGGAATCGTTCAACAAATTCGTGAAAAAGAAAAATACTTTCCTTTTCTCGATCACAGCAGGGTTTTTATTGCTTTATATCTTACTACCAATCCTTGCTTTTCAGCCTGTACTACAACAAAAAGTTGTTGGAAGTATCACGGGCGTTTGGGTTTACTCAGCAGGATTATTCATCATGACAATAGTTCTTTGTACAGTATATGTAAAAAAAGCGTCTTCATTCGATAAAGCAGCTGCTGCAGTTCTAGCAGAGTATCACGCGAAAGGTGGAAAATAAATGAATTTAGTATCAGTTGGTTTCTTCTTAGGAATTGTAGGCTTAACATTAGTAGTTACGTATATTGCAGCGAAGCGTACTTCTTCTGCAAGTGACTTCTATACAGCTGGTGGTGGTCTGAAGGGTTGGCAAAACGGTTTTGCCATTGCTGGTGATTATTTATCGGCTGCTGCGTTCCTTGGGGTATCTGGTGCCATCGCACTAACGGGTTTTGATGGCTTCTTCTTCTCTGTTGGCTATGTAGTTGCAAACTTAGTTCTTCTATATGTTATTGCAGAACCTATGCGTAACTTAGGTCGTTTTACATTAGCTGATATGTTAACAGCTCGTTTCAATGAAAAACGTGTTCGCGGTGTTGCTGCGACAGGTACAATTATTATCGTTATTCTTTATATGATTGCGCAATTAGTAGGTGCAGGTGCACTCATTAAATTATTATTTGGTATTGAGTACTGGATTGCGGTGTTAATCGTAGGTGTCATGATGACGACTTATGTATTATTCGGTGGTATGACAGCTACTTCTTGGGTACAAATTATCAAAGCCAGCCTTCTATTATTTGGTACAGGCTTACTGGCAACACTTGTGCTTATTAAATTTGACTTCTCTTTAGTGAAAATGTTCGATACAATTTCTGCTGATCACGGTGATCAATTCCTTGTGCCTGGTTTAAAATATACAAGTTCTATTGACTCTGTTTCTATGATGATGGCCCTTGTATTAGGTACGTCTGGTTTACCTCATATTTTAATGCGTTTCTTTACAGTTAAAGATGCGAAGACTGCACGTTCATCAATTTCTTGGACAACTTGGATCACGGCTATTTTCTTCTCATTAACTATTTTCTTAGGCTTTGGTGCTATGCATTTTGTAGGTTTAGACAATATTCTTGCTGAAAGTAAAGCAGGTAATACTGCTGCTCCACTTCTTGCTAATTACCTTGGTGGTGATGTATTAATGGCATTTATCGGTGCAGTAGCATTCGCAACAATTTTAGCTGTAGTATCTGGTTTAGTATTAACGGGCGCTTCTGCGATTTCTCACGATATCTACGGAGAAATCATGAAAGACGGGAAATTAACAGAGAAACAACAAGTTTTAGCAGCTCGTACTGGCTCTATCTCTATTGCGATTGTTTCAATTATCCTTGCGTTATTCGCGCAAAGCTTAAACGTATCATTCTTAGTATCATTTGCCTTCTGTATCGGGGCTTCTGCGAACCTTCCAGTTATCCTGTACACAATTTACTGGAAAAAGTTCAATTCAACTGGTGCGGTTACGGCAATGGTAACAGGTTTAGTTTCTTGCTTAATTTTAGGAGCAATGGGTCCAAACGTATGGAGCCCTGTAGAAGGCGCTGCAATCTTTGTTGGTAAGCCACTTGTGCCACTGGCAGTTCCAGCGATTATTACCATTCCACTTGGCTTTATTGCAGGTTATTTAGGTTCTGTTCTTTCTACTAATAAAGTATCGCAAGAAGAAGCAGAACGTGTTTACAAAGAAATACGCGTTAAAGCAAATACAGGTGTTTCTGTTTCAGATATTTCTCATTGATTTTTCACCTTCCTATCATCATATTTACGATTGAAATTTGTAACTAAAAAACTCGACCTTGGTCGGGTTTTTTTCTGTTTATTATTATAAAAAATTAAGTAATTTACTTATCCAACAATATTATTTCTTTTCCAAATAACAGAAAAAAACCATTTTTCACTAGTTAAATAGTGTTTATTTTTTCTAGAAAAAACGGTTTTTTTCTCAGCTTTGAAGCTATGATTTTTGTCAAGAAACTAGAGATACCCTAGTCTTGCGCTTTTATCTGAAAATTCCAAAACCCTTTATTTTCTAGGCTTTGTCACGTTTTTTCTGTTTAAAGTCTATTTTTCCAAAAATTTTTTTTGCATAATTTTTCTGAAATGTATTGCAATTTTGTGAACTGTCTCATAAAATGAAGATGTGAATTCACTAAGGTAGCAAAATCAAGCATTGAAGCAGTAAAAATAAACACAAAATGGGGAATGTTTATGGCGAACAATCAAGCAAGCAAAAGCGTCATTATCGACTATGATGCGATTGCAAAACAAGAATCGTTTAAAGCACTTGTAAGAAAAAAGAATGCATTTCTTTGGTCAATGACCGTATTCTTCTTAGCGGCTTACATGTTGCTTCCAATTCTTACTTCATACACAACAATCTTACACCAAAAGGCATTTGGGGAAATTACTTGGGTGTGGGTTTACGCAGCAGGATTATTCATTATGACTTGGAGCTTATGTCACTTATATGTTGCGAAAGCAAATAGTTATGACAGAGAAGCAAAAGCAATTATCGCTGAATATGAAAACGGAGGTGGCCGCCTATGAGCTTTATAGCAATATTTTTCTTCGTAGCAATCGTTGGTCTTACATTAGTCATTACATGGTGGGCATCTAAACGTACTTCATCTGCGAGTGATTTCTACACTGCAGGCGGTGGTTTAACAGGTTGGCAAAATGGACTAGCTATCGCTGGTGACTACTTATCAGCAGCCTCTTTCCTAGGTATCGCTGGTGCCGTTGCATTATTTGGATTTGATGGATTCTTCTTCTCTATTGGTTATTTAGTAGCTTACTTAGTGGTACTTTATATCGTGGCTGAGCCATTACGTAACCTTGGTAAATTTACTTTAGCTGACATGATCACTGCGCGTTTCGACAGCTCAAAGGTTCGTGGTACAGCAGCATTAAGCACTATTACAATCGTTTTATTCTACATGATAGCACAGCTAGTTGGTGCAGGCGCACTTATTCAATTACTTCTAGGTATTGACTATTGGGTTGCAGTTTTAATCGTAGGTGTTATGATGACTACTTACGTTTTATTCGGTGGTATGACTGCCACATCTTGGGTTCAAATTATCAAAGCTTGTCTTTTAATGTTAGGTACAATCATTATCTCATTCTTAGTATTAAAAGAATTCGGCTTCAGTATTTCGACAATGTTTACAGAAATGACAACTGCAACTGAAAATGGTGCAGCATACTTAAATCCAGGTCTTAAATATACAAATGGAATTGACACAATCTCAATGTTAATTGCGTTAGTATTAGGTACTGCGGGTCTACCACATATCTTAATGCGTTTCTTCACTGTAAAAGATGCAAAAACAGCTCGTTCTTCTGTAATTTGGGCTACTTGGATTGTAGGTCTGTTTTACGTTTTAACAATCTTCTTAGGCTTCGGTGCAGCTGCATTCGTAGGTAAAGAAGAGATCATCGCGGCGAACGCTGCTGGTAACATGGCTGCTCCACTTCTTGCAGAAGCACTTGGTGGCGACATCCTATTCTCATTCGTTTGTGCAGTAGCATTCGCAACAATCTTAGCGGTAGTTGCTGGTCTGGTTCTTTCAGGAGCCTCTGCTCTATCACATGATATTTATGGTCAAATTATTAAAAAAGGAAAAATTACAGAGAAAGAGCAAGTACTTGCAGCTCGAATCGGTTCAATCACGATCTCTGTTATCTCTATCCTACTTGCACTTGGTGCACAAACATTAAACGTAGCATTCTTAGTATCACTAGCATTCTGTATTGCAGGTTCTGCAAACTTACCAGTTATTATTTACACAATTTACTGGAAGAAATTCAACACTGCTGGTGCTGTTACAGCAATGTTAACAGGTTTAATTTCAGCTTTAGTTTTAGTAGCAGTATCTCCTAACGTATGGAATCCTGTTGAAGGTAAAGCAATTTTCGTTGGTGATCCGTTAATCATGTTAACGAACCCAGCCCTAATCTCTGTACCACTTGGATTCTTAGGTGGATTCATTGGAACGTTACTTTCTAAAGAATCTGACGATGCGAAATACCGTGAAGTTGATGTTAAAGCCAACACAGGTATTTCTGTACAAGACGTATCACACTAATATTATGACAGTAACCTCGTAGGCTTTAGCTTACGAGGTTTTACTTTTTCTCCCCTATTCGGTACTATTATGATAAAGACCGTTTGGAGGTAGATTTTCATGACACAATCTGACGCAAAAAAGAAGCGTATGCATGTAAAACGTACAAAAGGTAAGGATGTAGAGAAAGATCGTCAGTCCTCCCCATTCAGTACGCATGAACGTGTTACTAAAACGAGACGGGAATCCATTGACCGTAATTTCACAAAATATAAAAAGCAACAGCATGTAGACGAGTAGTCGTTCTATACGCTGTTGCTTTTTTGTATTCATTTCTTTATAAACTATAAAACGCTTCCGTATTTTGAGTAATAATATTTGCCGCTTCCTGAATGGGTAAACCCTTTAATGATGCAATGATCTCTATCGTTCGGTGCATCATTTGTGGTGTTGTGCGTTTATTTGTAAAAGGACCTTCAAATGGCCACGGTCCATCTGTTTCTACCATCATGAGTTCTATTGGGTACAGTTTGATAAGCTGTTGAATTTCCGTTTCATACGTACAATCGGGCGTAATTGAAATAAAATAACCGTTATGTATCATTCGCTGAATGACCTTTTCATTCCCTTTGAACCAGTGGAAATGTGCATTGGTGATACCATGCTTCTCAAGCAGATCACAAGTAATCGAAGCATCCTCATACACAGCATGTAACACAATTGGCTTTTTTAATTCTTTTGCTAGAACGATAAATCTTTCTAATAACGAAATATAAGGTGTATAATCAACGTCCTTTTCTTGCTTTAAATAATATGGTAGTCCTACCTCACCGACTGCCACCATTTTATCAGCATGTAAACGTATCCAACGAAAAATAACCTCTTCCTCTTCAGAACTAGGTAAAGTTTGTTCAGGATGAAAGCCATAAGCAGCTTTAACTTTAGAATAGATCCGCGACAAGGTGAATGTTTTATGACAAGATTCTAAGTCTGTACTAACAGCAATCACATGCTTAGCTTCTTCCAGTAATAACGGAATTTCATGTTCCTCATACTGATCTAAATGAATATGCGCATCAATCAACATAAGCATCATCCTTTTCTTCTTTTAAATAGTTAAATAGCTGTTGTTTTAACGCATGAAAACTTTCAGTATGACGAATGTCCTCTGAACGAGGTCTATCAAATGGCACGATAATTTCTTTCTTGATAGTCGCTGGGCGCTTCGTTAAAACGATTATACGATCTGCTAAAAATAGAGCCTCTTCGATATTATGCGTGACAAACAAAATCGACTTACGATGTTTCTCCCAAATGGATAATAGCCATGCCTGCATTTCTAATCTCGTAAACTCATCAAGCGCTGAGAACGGCTCATCTAAACATAAAATAGGTTTGTCACTAACGATAGCCCGAATAAACGATACACGCTGTTGCATGCCTCCAGAGAGAGCATTGGGATAGGCATCTTCAAACGATGCAAGCCCAACCTTTTCAAGCCATGCCCTTGCTTGCAGGATATTTGGTTTATGCTGTAGTTCCTCAACAATCGTGACATTCTCTAAGATTGTACGCCAAGGAAGTAAACATGGTTGCTGTGGCATATAGCCGATGATCCCTCTTTTTAGCTGAATGTCTTCGCTGTTTAACAAAATAGCTCCCTTGTCTAAAGCGGAAATACCGCCAATCAATTGAAATAGTGTGCTTTTTCCACTACCAGATGGGCCGATAATTGCAACAAATTCTCCTTCTTTTATTTCAAAGGATAGATTTTTGATTACTTGCAGCGAGCCAAAGGATTTATCAATGTCTTGAATGTTCAGCATATAGTCCTCTCCCTTTCACAACAAGCTTTTCGATGATACGAATAACACTAAATAACAATAAGCTTAATAAAATGATGGCAAAAATGGCCACAAAAACACGGTCCGTTCGAAATGAGGATTGTGCAAGTGTCATATAAACGCCGATACCCTTTTTAGCACCTAACCATTCTGCAATCACGGCACCCATGACACTATACGTCGCTGCAATCTTAATACCTGAAAAGATGGAAGGATAAGCATATGGCCATTCAAGTTTCCAAAATGTTTGCGCTTTCGTTGCACCGACCATCTCAAAATAATGTTTTAATTCAGGCGAAGTTTGGCGAAAACCGTCCATAGCCGCAATCACAATGGGAAAGAAGCAAACCAGACAAATAATAATCAGTTTAGGTAATAAACCAAAGCCAAACCATATTATTAACAGTGGTGCCAGTACAAGCACAGGTATGTTTTGTGACACAATTAGAATCGGATAGAATAATTCTCGAATCATAGTCGAACGATGTAACAATACAGCAACACTTAACCCAAACATTATCCCAATAGCAAGACCCAAAAGTGCCAACTGTACACTGGCTAAGACATGTGGTGAAAATGCTTTATAGGATCGAATAGCTTCTATTACAATAGCGCTCGGTGCTGGTAATAGCCAATGAGGGATTTGTGCGAATTGAACAATTAGTTCCCATACGAATAAGAGGAAGACGATAAAAATAATCGTCCTCCCTTTCTTTATGGCCTGTCTCATCCTCGATATTTCTCCGTTAACGTCCCCATCGTAATACCTGTTGGTTGATATAATATTTTCACTTGGGTAATGACGTTTATAGCACCAAGCTCAATCATCTTTTTATTCATGTCTTCTACAATTTGTAGCAAAATCGCTAGTTCACCTTCCATTGTCGTTTCAAGTGGATGTACCTCATATTTCACCCCCGAAGCATCAATCACAGCAATAGCTGCGTCAACAAAAGGAATAACATCCGCATATTTTTCAGTTTTCGGTATGATTTGAACACTTATTAAAGAATTTGCCATTTACTTTGCCTCCTTAGCAGGTAAAAAATCGTTGGTAAAAGCCTTTTCTGGGTTGAATTCCCCTTCTAAAACTTTATTACTGGTCATCCAATCAGCGTAATTTTTCCATACTGCTAATTTTTGGTCGCCCCATTGTGCGGCATCATCTTGATACTTGTCAGCTAGCCATTCCTGACTTTTATGTACAAGTTCTTTATCTAAATCAGGTGCCGCTTCTAGTAAAATGTCAGCCGCTTCTTTCGGTTGATTGATAGCATAGTCATAGCCCTTAGCAACTGCCGCAACAAATGCTTTAACAGTATCAGGATTCTCTGAAATCATTTTTTCATTTGTTGCAAGTACTGGTGTATAGTAGTCAAGCTGTTCACTATAGTCTGTTAAATACATCATATTGAGTTTTTCCCCACGTAATTCAGCTTCGATCCCTGTCCATGCATAGTATATCCATGCAAAATCAATATCTTTCTGCATCATAGTGAAGAAATCTATATCACCGGCATTCACAATATCTAACTGATTGACATCTGCATGCGCTGTTTGCATTAATGATTGCAGTACAGCCTGTTCAAGTGGAGCGCCCCAACCGCCATACGTTTTTCCTTCAAAATCCTTCGGTGATGTAATACCATTTGCTGCAAGCGACGCAAAACCAGATGTATTATGCTGAATAACTGCTGCAATTGATACTAACGGTACATCCTGCACACGTGCCTGTGTAATTGACTCTTGGTAGCTGACACCAAATTCAGCCTTACCAGATGCCACAAGCTGATCAGCTCCTGCATCGCCAGGTAATAGAATATCTACGTCTAAACCCTGTTCCTCAAAGTAGCCAAGCTTTTTCGCCACATAAAGCCCTGTGTGATTTGTATTAGGTGTCCAGTCCAGTACGACTGATACTTTTTTTAATGAATTCGACTCTTTTTTGTCCTCTTTGTCGTTACAGCCGACTAATGTTAAAAGCGCTGCAACAAGGATGAATAACCATTTCTTCATGCTGAATCCTCCCAGTAAGTAGTATGAAAGTGTTCATGTTTGAATGTTTTAACCATTCGAAAAAAGTACTCGCTCATTTTCACATGGAAGAGCTGTGAATTTCGAAAGAAAGTAAGTGTGTACCTACACGTTCATCCTTGGTAATGAGTCAACTCAGAGAGTATGAGACATTACCAAGACATAAAAAAACGCCTAGGAGTCATCCCAGACGTTTGAAATCGGTATCAAAAAAATAACGTACTTTATTTTTTGAATAGATGTTCCCTACGCTGGTACGAGCCAAATCAGGTTCAAAGGGTCAGCGTCTTAACGGACACAATCTCAGCTGGCAACTACCAGCCCCCCTACATTCTTAACATATGAACTTTTCGAGGACTATTATACCCATATCTTTATGAAGATGACAAGGCTCTATTTATATACGTAGCGAAAAACTATCATTGAAATCAAAAAAAGCCCAGTTCTCGGAAAGAACATGGGCCACATTATTTATCTCGTATTATTTTTCATTTTTACCCTTTAAAACATGTGCAATCGCACCGTCAGTAGCTATATCAACTTTAAAGGAGCCGTTCGAGTGACGGTCAGAACGGGTTAACCCTTTTACATCAATCACTTCTTGTACACCCTTTTCAGTTTCCACAACGATTTTTTCATCATCAGTTGCTCGAATAACTGAGACGATACGATGAGGATGTGCTTTTAATTCTGTTAATACTTTTAAACCTCGTTTTGCACGGCTTGCCATTTCTACCTCAGCGACGTTCATTTTCTTTGCTGCCCCACGCTGTGTCACAATCACAACATACTCTGTGTCACTTGGCTTTAAGATTGTTACACCAACTAATGCTTCGCCTTCTTTAAGCGTTATTCCTTTTACCCCTCCAGTTTTCACACCAGTAACAGGCAATTCTTCAATTGGGAAGCGAATCGCATATGCTGTATCTGTTATTAATAATAATTCCGCTTCGTCAGTCACAATATCCGCAAAAATCATTTCATCGCCAGACTTCACATTCATTGTTTTAATTGGCTTAGAATAACGAGTTACCGCATAATCTGTTAGCGGTGATCGCTTAATTTGTCCATCTTTAGTCGCTGTTAAAATATAGGTATTCGGCTGTTCAAATGTTTCGAAGCCATATACAGCAATAATTGATTCATCTTCATTCGTCGGCACAATACTTGAAATATGCTGGCCAAGGTCCTTCCAACGAATATCGGGTAATTCATGCACCGGTTGATAGATATAGTTGCCACGATTTGTGAAAAGTAACACATGATGCTGCGTATTTAAATTTTCCTCATACAATAAGTAATCGGAATCTTTCATTGCAAAATCTTGACCATTTGAAGCCGCATGAGAACGTGTAGATGTACGCTTAATATAGCCATCTTTCGTTACTGTCACTACTACTTCTTCACTTGGTACAAGGACGTCTAATGTGATTTTAATTTCTTCAATGTCATGTTCGATTTTTGAACGACGTGGTTCAGTAAAGCGCTTTTTAATATCGAGTAATTCCTGTTTTATGACACGCACTAGCTTTGCTTCACTATTAAGAATACCTTCAAGCTTGGCAATCAGTGTATTTAATTCATCCTGTTCATTGCGAAGCTCCGTTATATCTGTATTCGTTAATCGGTATAATTGCAAGCTTACAATCGCCTCTGATTGCACTTCAGTAAAGTCAAACTTCACTTGTAAATTTGTTTTAGCGTCGCGTTTATCATTAGAAGATCGAATTGTCGCAATTACTTCATCTAAAATTGATAGCGCTTTAATAAGCCCTTCCACAATGTGAGAACGCTCCTTCGCTTTTTGCAAATCATAAATAGATCGATTTGTCACAACTTCTTTTTGATGCGCAATATAAGCATCAAGCAGCAAAGGTAATGTCATCATTGTCGGACGTCGATTATGAATGGCAATCATATTAAAATTATAAGCTACTTGCAAATCAGTTGTTTTAAATAAGTAATTTAAAATACCTTGTCCTGGTATATCTTTTTTTAGTTCGATGACAACTCGTAAGCCTGTACGATCAGATTCGTCACGGATTTCCGCAATCCCTTCGAGACGTTTATCGACACGTTGTTCATCAATTTTCTTCACAAGGTTCGCCTTATTGACATCATATGGCAACTCGGTAATAACGATTTGCTCTTTGCCCCCTTTTAAAGGTTCAATGACTGCCTGAGCACGTACGATAATTTTGCCACGTCCAGTTTCATAGGCTTTCTTAATACCATCTACACCTTGTATGATCCCACCAGTTGGGAAATCTGGCCCCTTTATGACAGTCATAAGCTCATCAACAGTTGATTTCGGGTGATCTAAACGCATTAAGACCCCATCTAAGACCTCATTAAGGGCATGGGGTGGAATATCTGTAGCATAACCGGCAGAAATCCCTGTAGAGCCATTGACAAGCAGATTTGGAAAGCGTGCAGGTAACACAGTCGGTTCCATATCCTGGTCATCAAAGTTTGGCACAAATTCTACTGTTTTTTTGCCAATATCCCGTAACATTTCAGCTGCAATCGCAGAAAGTCTGGCTTCTGTATATCGCATCGCTGCAGGTGGGTCTCCATCAACCGAGCCATTATTACCATGCATTTCTATCAGCATATGACGTGCTTTCCAATCCTGACTCATCCGTACCATTGCTTCATATACAGAGCTATCACCATGTGGGTGGTAGTTACCGATTACGTTACCGACTGTTTTAGCCGACTTCCGGAAGGGTTTCTCATTTGTATTCCCTTCTGTGTACATAGCGAATAGAATCCGTCTTTGTACAGGTTTTAGACCGTCGCGTGCATCAGGCAACGCGCGGTCTTGGATAATATATTTACTATAGCGACCAAAGCGGTCACCCATTACTTCTTCTAATGGTAAATCTTGAAACTTTTCCGTACTACTCATGCTTGGTCCTCCTCTTGTTGGATGAATTCATTGTCTAAAATATTCGAATCATCCTCCATACCGAAGTCTACATTTGCTTCGATCCATTTACGACGTGGTTCTACCTTGTCGCCCATTAATGTTGTCACACGTCGCTCAGCACGTGCTCCATCCTCGATCGTCACACGAATTAATGTACGTGTTTCAGGGTTCATGGTTGTATCCCACAATTGGTCGGCATTCATCTCACCAAGACCTTTGTAGCGTTGCAGAATATAGCCCTTCCCTACTTTTTTGATGGCACTTTGTAAGTCATTTTCTGTCCATGCATATTCAATCACCTCTTTTTTACCTGTACCCTTCGATACTTTATAAAGAGGTGGTAGCGCGATGAAGACTTTCCCTGCTTCAATTAGTGGTCGCATATAACGATAGAAGAACGTTAATAGCAACACTTGGATATGAGCACCATCTGTATCAGCATCGGTCATAATTACCACTTTATCGTAGGCCGCATCCTCGACGGAGAAATCTGTGCCAACGCCAGCGCCAATCGCATGAATAATCGTTGAAATTTCTTCGTTTTTCATAATATCCTGGAGCTTTGCCTTTTCCGTGTTAATGACTTTACCACGTAAGGGTAAAATCGCCTGGAATGTACGATCTCGACCTTGTTTAGCTGAACCACCAGCAGAATCACCTTCGACTAAATACAATTCGTTTTTAGCAGCGTTACGTGACTGCGCAGGCGTTAACTTCCCTGACAGAATGGTACTGGCTTTTTTATTTTTCTTGCCGTTACGTGCATCTTCCCTTGCTTTACGTGCCGCTTCACGTACTTGTTGAGCACGGATAGCTTTACGGACAAGAGAAGCAGATAGCTCTGCATTTTCTTCAAGAACATATAAAATCTGTTCAGAAACGACTGCATCAACCGCGGATCGAGCTTCACTTGTACCGAGCTTCCCTTTTGTTTGCCCCTCGAATTGCAGTAAATGCTCCGGAATACGGACTGATATAATCGCAGCTAACCCTTCGCGAATATCTGTTCCTTCAAGATTTTTATCTTTATCTTTCAGTAAGCCTATTTTACGTGCATATTCGTTAAAAACGCGTGTCAACGCAGCTTTTGCACCTGTTTCATGTGTGCCGCCATCACGTGTACGTACGTTGTTCACAAACGATAATATTGTTTCTGAATACCCGTCATTGTATTGGAAGGCAAACTCTACTTCAATATCATCTTGTATCCCTTCCACATACTTTACGGGATGGAGTACATCTTTTTCCTCATTCAAATACGCAACGAAAGCTTCAATGCCGTTCTCATAAAAGAAAACATCACTTTTACCTTCCTCGCGTTCATCGATTAATTCAATTTTTAATCCTTTTAATAAAAATGCAGACTCACGTAAACGTTCTGCAAGGGTATCATAGTTGAATTTTGTGACTGAGAATATTGTGTCATCTGGTAGGAAATGTACGAGTGTGCCCGTTTGTTTTGTTTGACCAATGTCTACAAGCGTTGTAGCAGGATGTCCACCGTTTTCAAAACGTTGTTGATATTTTTTACCATCTCTATGAATGGTTACTTCTAAAAAAGTGGACAGGGCATTTACAACAGATGAACCTACACCATGTAAACCACCACTCGTTTTATAGCCGCCTTGTCCGAATTTACCACCTGCATGAAGCACGGTGAAAATTATTTCTGGAGTAGGCTTCCCCATTTTATGCATACCTGTTGGCATTCCACGTCCAAAATCTCGAACACTTAAGCTTTGATCTTTGTGAATTGTGACAATGATATGAGAACCAAAGCCAGCGAGTGCTTCATCCACCGCATTATCCACGATTTCATAAACAAGGTGATGAAGTCCTCGGCCGTCTGTAGAACCGATATACATGCCGGGTCGTTTTCGTACCGCTTCTAATCCTTCTAATACTTGAATGGCGTCATCATTATAGACGCTAGGTGACTGTTTATTCGCCAAAAGATTCCCCTCCAAAAAACAAACGCATGTTCTTATTACGTTCTCTTCCTAATAATAATAGCATTTCCTGTCAATAGCTAGTAACAGACACAAATAAATTTATTTTTTATATTTTAGCCTCGCATGGAAATTAAAGATAGACTTCTATTCTACCAAAGGAATGTGTGATTGACAAAATTGCCATTTTACCTATATTTTAAGAATGAGCAAAGTTCTTTTAAATAGATTGAGCCAAAATAACTTATCTTATTATACCTCAAGCACATGATGAACTTTTGAAATCATAAAGATATATTTCCCTTTTGTTATTGAATTCAAGGCTCGTAATGAAATCTCCTTCATAACATTGTAGAATAGTGTGAAAAAGTGTAAAATACTTATTACAAACTATTAGTACCAAGTGATGTATTTTGGATGAAAGGAGTCCACCTATGCTAATTGGACTTATTATTTTATGTGCCTATCTCATTGGCTCTATACCTTCCGGGTTATGGGTTGGCAAAATTTTTTATAAAACAGATATCCGTGAACATGGTAGCGGTAACTTAGGTGCTACTAATACTTTCCGTATTTTAGGAAAAAAAGCCGGCCTCGTCGTAACAATAATGGATGTTTTAAAAGGAACAGCAGCCGTATTATTAGTGACACTACCTGTGTTTTCTGACGTGTCAATTCACTCATTAATACTTGGAATTGTAGCAGTTATGGGTCATATGTTCCCTATCTTTGCAAGTTTCCGTGGAGGAAAAGCCGTTGCTACCTCTGCAGGCGTATTACTTGGTTATTCTTGGCCACTCTTTATCTTACTATTCATTACATTCTTTTTAACGTTAAAGTTAACGAAGATCGTGAGCTTAACATCGATGATTGCCGCTTTAGTAGCACTTATTTATTCAATCGTCTATTATTTCGTTACAGGTGATTTTGCGTTAAGTATTTTAGTAGCGTTTTTATTTAGCTTTATCGTTTATCGCCACCGAGCAAATATTTCTCGTATCAAAAATGGTACTGAACCGAAAGTGAAATGGCTATAGCGAAGAAAGGGGGTACAGCATGAATATCACATTAACAGACGATGCTCTACAATGGTTTAAACGTGAGATGGAAGTTGAAACAGGCGATACAATTCGCTTTTACGCAAGATATGGTGGTTCAAGCCCATTTCATGAAGGCTTTTCCCTTGGTATGACACGTGAGGAGCCAATAGAGGTAGGTATACAATCGACAATAGATGGCATTACCTACTACATCGAAGAAAAAGATTTATGGTTCTTTCAAGAACATAACTTAAATGTAGATATTGATTCCACAATGGATGAGTTAAAGTACGAATATACAAAATAAAACAGTGTTTCCTTTCAGAAATTGAAGGGAAACACTGTTTTATTTTGTTCCGCTAATAATTATTGTTTCGTTTAATTTCGAAACTTGTTTATCTCTTATTAAATTTGTATATCCTCTTATTAGTCATAATGCTTACATGGAGGAGGAATAAAAATGCCTAATTCAGAGAATAACAACACCTCCCAATCAATTTCAGCAAAGAGCCCACTTTTTACTTCTCTTTCAGAAAATATTCAAACTGTAAAAACAACACTCGGTAATAGTGATGACATTATTGTCCGAGAAATCACGATAGGCAAAACGGTGAAACAGACTATAGCGCTTATCTATATAGATGGTTTATCCGATACTACTGCTATTACTGACTTTATCATGGAAACGCTTATGCTGGATTTAGATGATATCCCTGAAATTCAAATAGGGACAATCAACCAATATTTAAAGGAAAATTGTTTAACAATTTGTGATGTAAAAGATATTTCAAACTTTACTACATTTTACAGTTCGGTACTGAATGGTGAAACAGTTATATTATTTGATGGTTTAGCCACAGGTATCTCAGCGAGTACAAAAGGTGCAAAAGATAGAGCAATTGCCGAACCTTCTACAGAATCTGTTATCAGAGGCCCTAGAGAATCCTTTACCGAAACACTGCGCACAAATACAGCCTTAATTCGTCGTAAAATTAAAAGCCCTAATCTTTGGATAAAAACAAAGATTATTGGAGAAGTAACGCAAACGGACGTTTCGATCATGTATATAAATGGCATTGTAAATGACAAAATTGTTGAGGAGGTTCTCTCCCGCTTAGATCGTATCGATATTGATGGGATATTGGAGAGCGGGTATATTGAGGATTTTATTCAGGACTCTAAATTTTCAATGTTTCCGACAGTCTATAATTCTGAACGCCCTGATGTGATTGCAGGAGAATTATTAGAAGGAAAAGTTGCCATTTTAGTGGATGGCACACCTTTTGTTCTCATTGTGCCCGCTTTATTTACATCTTTTTTACAATCTGCCGAAGATTACTATCAACATTGGATCATTAGTTCACTTGTTCGCTTATTAAGATTTTTCGGTATAAGTCTTGCTTTAGTTGCGCCTTCACTCTATGTGGCGATTACCACCTTTCATCAGGAAATGTTACCAACCCCCATGTTGATTAGCATCGCTTCTCAGCGGGAAGGTGTTCCTTTTCCAGCAGTAGTTGAGGCACTCATTATGGAAATTGCCTTTGAAGTGTTAAGAGAAGCGGGCCTTCGTATGCCTCGAACCATTGGACCAGCAGTATCAATTGTAGGGACTTTGGTTATTGGTCAGGCCGCTGTTGAAGCGGGCATTGTATCTGCCGTAATGGTCATTATTGTCGCATTAACAGCTATTTGTAGCTTTTTGTTCCCTGCTTATGGTTTGTCTAACACAGTCCGTGTCTTACGTTTTCCACTAATGATTTTAGCAGCGATGTTTGGTTTATTTGGGGTAATGTTTGGCGTCATGATAATTATCCTTCACCTATGTAGTTTACGCTCCTTCGGGGTTCCTTATATGAGTCCTTTTGGGCCTTTAATACTCAAAGATCAAAAAGATGCAATGGTATTGTTTCCACGCAGCTCTTTATTAACACGACCTCGGTTAGTAAGTAAAACTAATACGACGCGAGGACAAAAATATGTTGCTCATAAAAAAAGGAATTAGATTAACCTGCAAATGAGGAAGTCAATATGTCAAAAATAAAGTCCTTATTTTTACTTGTCATTGTTACTTTATTATTAAGCGCTTGTTGGAGTAAACGTGAATTAAATGAATTAGCAATTGTCGTTGCTTTAGGGGTCGATAAAGTTGACGATGAATATGAAATCTCTATACAGGTGGTTGATCCTAGTGAGATTTCAACAAAACAACCTTCTAGTGGTCGATCGCCTGTTGTTACCTACCATTCCAAAGGAAAAACTGCTTTCGAAGCGATTCGAAAAATGACAACCTTAACAGCAAGGAAGGCCTATTTTGCTCATCTGCAGGTTGTCGTATTAGGAGAAGAATTAGCTGCTAGTGGCATAAATGATACATTAGACTTTATCGCACGAGACCATGAATTCAGAAATGATTTTGATGTAATCGTATCTCATAATTCAACTGCAAAAGAAGTGTTAAATGTACTAACCCCTATAGAAAAAATACCTGCAAATAAATTACTAAATTCAATTAAAGTCTCACAAAAAGCTTGGGGTTCTACATTATCTGTTAGTATCGATGAAGTAGTAAATACGCTTAACAGTAATAAAAAAAGCGCAGTTTTATCAGCAATCGAAATAGATGGAGATACGAAATTAGGTATTGATCAGACCAATGTCCAACGCATTAAAACGCCCGTAGTCTTGAATTATGTAGGTTTAGCAGTATTTAAAAAAGATAAATTAGTGGGCATTTTAACTGAAGATGAAAGCAGAAGTTTTAATTTTTTGAATGGAAAAATTGAAAGTACAGTTGAAATCATTGCTTGCCTTGAGCAAGGAAAATTAACAACAGAAATTACAAATTCAACAACAAAAGTTAAAGGACAATTTAAAAATGACACACCACAAATCAATGTTCAAATTGATATAGAGCAAAATGTGGGCGAAGTTGAATGTGATATTAATTTAACTGAAAACAAAACGATTCAATACATTAATAAAAAAACCGCCGAGTTGATTGAGGATCGCATCAAAAAAACACTGGTGACGATTCAAAAAGATTATCAGTTAGACATATTAGGATTTGCCGATGTACTTTATCGAAAAGACGCTAAAAAATGGAAAAAAATTCAAGGTGATTGGTCAACAATATTCCCAGAATTAGCAGTAAACGTTGAAGTTCGCGTTACAACTCAGGGGTTAGGGACTATGCAAAATTCTTTATTACACAAAACAAAGGAGTAATAATCGATGTTTATAACGCTAGCTATATTAATTATCGCTGCACTGATTGCGTATTTTGTCATCTCCCCCTTAAAGAAAAAACGCGAAACTAAAACCATTGTGGTATTTTCAATTTTTTTAGTTGTCGGAACTGCTTTAAATATTGCCCTTGGTTTAGATGTTAATGTGCCAAGTCCATTAGACTTGATTTCTCTTATTTTTAAACCAATCAGAGAATTAATCATCACGCTGTTCCAATAAATATTGCACAATGAAAAGGAAGGGTAGTTGTTTATGGAAAAAGAGATAATCAGTTCGAGACAGTTTACAATCATTACCCTTCTCTATTCAATTGGCACAGCTATACTAATTATTCCAGCAAGTATTGCAAAAGATGTTAAGCAAGATGCGTGGATCGTAGCAACTGTAGGCGTGCTACTAAGTTTGTTACTAGTAAAACTTTTCGTTTCTTTAGGAAAAAAGACACCTAATTTAACCTTTGTGGAAGCTAATGAAAAAATATTAGGAAAATTCTTTGGTAAATTTACATCCATTGGATTTATCATACTTACCTTTTTATCTGCAGGTGAATTATTATATTTCATTGGCATTTTCATGAAGACTGAAGTCATGCCGGAGACACCGACCACGGCTTTTGCACTTTTATTCAGTTTAATTATCATTTTTGCCACATACTTAGGGATTGAAATCTTTGCACGTTCAGCTGAAATACTGTTTCCCTTGTTTATGTTTATTTTTATAGTATTTGTCGTTTGTATTTCTCCAGAAATTAAAATTGAAAATATACAACCTGTATTTGAAGCTTCTTCGAAATCAATACTCCTTAGTATTTTTACATTTATGAGTATTTTTTCGTTTCCTATGGTCGTGTTATTAATGATTTTTCCTTCTGTGGTCAATGTGCAAAAATCAGCTCAAAAGGGATTTTACATAGGCGCGATTGTTGGTGGCATAGTATTAATTATTATTATTGCTCTCTCAATTCTTGTACTTGGTGCATCAAATACATCTCAACGTGCCTTTCCAAGTTACGCATTGGCGCAAAGGATATCTATAGGGAATTTTTTACAAAGAATTGAAATTATTATGGCTTTTATGTGGATTACCTCCATTTATATTAGAACATTTATCTATTTTTATGCATCTGTAATTGGCATTGCCCAAATACTGAAAATCAAAGATCATCGACCGCTAATTTTACCGCTTGGTATGATTTTCATTGTACTTTCTCAAATTGTACATCCAAATATTGTTCATTCTAATAATTACAATAAGGAAATATGGCCAATTTTTTCATCAGTGTTCGCAATTTTCTTACCTTTACTATTACTTTTTGTCGCTAAATTACGAAAAATTAAAGGGCAAGAAACCGAAAGTCAATCGAAAAGTGAAAATACATCATAAATTGCCTTCACAATTCTGTAGAGCGTTACAACATGCGTGTTTCTGCTGTCATTGCAGTTGTTTATGCACTATAAAGCGATAATAGAATAGCAATATGAAAAGCCCAATTCCTCAACAATTGAGAAATTAGGCTATTTTTTAGTATTCCGTTGCGTTTACTAACATCAAATATGAAATTCGATATGGTCTTCTGCAAAATCCCATTCATACGGTGTTTCTTGGTAAACATAGTAATTTAACCAGTTTGAGAATAGCAAATGCGTGTGAGCCCGCCATGTATTCATCGGTTCATTTGATGGGTTATCATTTGGAAAATAATTAACTGGTACTGCAATATCCAATCCTTTAGCTACGTCACGACTATATTCGTCTGCTAGTGTTGTGGCATCATATTCAAGATGTCCTGTAATCATAATATTTTTATTATCTTTTGATTGGACAATAAAGACGCCCGCTTCTTCAGAATACGATAGTAAGCGTAAATCTGGATGATTGCGCACTTCTTCAATTGATACGGAAGTATAACGTGAATGTGGCGCTGTAAATAAATCGCTAAATCCACGAACTAAATCCACCGTTAAATCAGTAATCACATGCGAATATACGCCCGAGCATTTTTCGGGTAATTCAAATTTACCTATACCGTAATGGTGATAGAGTGCCGCCTGGGCACCCCAACAGATGTGCATCACAGATGTCACGTTTTTCTTAGACCAATCCATGATTTCTGATATTTCTTGCCAATAATTTACGTCTTCAAATGCCATTTTTTCAACAGGAGCTCCTGTAATAATCATGCCATCAAAACGACGGTGACGCACTTCTTGAAAGGTTGAATAGAATAATTGCAAATGTGATTTACTGACATTCTTTGACTCGTGAGTTGCTGTATTTAAAAACGTAATATTAACTTGCAAAGGTGTATTTCCTAGTAAACGCAGTAATTGAAGCTCTGTTTTTTCTTTTTCTGGCATCAAATTAAAAATTAAAATGTTTAACGGACGAATTTGTTGTGTTTTTGCTCGGTCCTCTTCCATAACGAAGATTTTTTCCTCACGTAAATGTTCTCCAGCTGGTAAGTTTTTCGGAATATTAATTGGCATGTTACATTCCCCTTTTCATTTATTTTTTTCTCTGTATGTAAAAATCAAAAAATCCCCCTCATTCCATACGAGAAAGAATGAGAAGGATATTTATCACGTCCACTCTTATCTCTCAAAGGAAAAATCCTTTGCTGGAAGTAGCACCTTTCTAACTAAGTTAGAGGTTGCTGAAGCGTCATAGGGCCAAATCCCTCAGCTTCTCTTGATAAGATTATTTAATTAAAGAGAATTGTACCATGAACATTTAAGAATTTCAACAATACATAGAATATTTCGTTTATATGTTTTTGAAATGGTTGTAATTTATATTATGTGTAATAGTAAACTTAATAGGGTGTTTTATGTAATTAACGATACTATTTTTCACGGGCCTTTGTCACTTTTGGCGATTATTTGCACAATATATGCGCATGGCGTTGCCTATATGCATAATAAATGAACAGAATTTCCATACTTGCTTTCAATACAATGGGCTTTATAGCATTTTTGCTATGTTTGTCAGTTATTTTAATGTACCAGCTGCTAAATGTTTTCCCAGATACGTTAAATTTTTTGTGATTGTGCTCATACTATCATTACCCTATTGGACAACACTCATTTTAGCTTTTTGGCATATGTGATAATTGATAATAGCTACCACGTATGAATTATGTTAAGATATACCTTATGTAACAGAGAGGAACGTGAATATTTTGATTAAAATTGAACTACCAAAACCAGATTTAGTAATTCGTCAGCGCGAGCAAGTGTTAAAACCAGGTGACGTGCCAATCACGCCTTACCATGGATTTATCGACTTCCATAAAATCACACGCGAAAATGGCGGCATTTTCTTTTTCTACAATGAGAAAAACGAACTTTTATACGTAGGAAAAGCACGTAAAATTCGTCAACGTATTAAAAAACACTTTGAAGATAATGTATCTCCTATGAAAAAATACCGCGATGAAATTTTCAAAATTGAAGTATACGAAATTGAAGATCCAATGGAACGTGAAATTTACGAAACATATGCCATTAACACTTTCCGTGCAAAATACAACCTTGATAAAGTGTTTTTTGAATAAAAAAATTAGAGGCTGGAACAAAAGAGAAAAAGTGTTAGATTGACTGCTGTCGATCTAACACTTTTTTGCTGTAAGCGTTGATGTCGCTTCGGCGGACACTTTCGGGGGCGTGACGCCGCCTTCGCTACCATCAACTAGTGCTCTCTTCTAAATTTCCCTTCATTTTAGATAGCAAAAATTTAATAACGCCTTTACTCCTCTTTCTTAAAATTTAAAGTTTTGTCCCAGCCTCCCTTTCTACTATTACAGAGGTCTCAGGCTTTTTTGTACGAGAGGATTATGTTAATAAGCCTTAATAAATAATGAATTGCTTTCATGTAACACTATTGATTATTACCAATGTCTGTATATTCAATGATTTTCTTCTTCATTTTTTTTACTTCCGATTGACTATGTAAATAAAATAACAGCCAAACCAGTACAAACAGTAATACACTAAATAGGAGCAATAGTATCGTTATTTTTATAGAGAATGTTGGAATCCATTTTAAAGTAAAGGCAACAACTATAAAGATACTTATAGCTATAAAAAAATGACTAGCACTTTGTTGTAAGAATGTTAAACGTTCTATTCTATAGAAGTGTGAAGGGAGTATACAAGCAATTCCAACAATAACTGACCCTAATACTTGTTGTGGAAAATTAGACATTACAGCTTCTAAAAACAAATCCCCGTTAATCCAATATCCAATAAGATTAACCGTAACAAAAACTGTACATCCCATACTTATACCGAACCCTATACTTTTGAAAATGTTCATGTAACTATACCCCCAAACGCTCTTTAAATGTTTTTTTATAATTACGAGAAATTACTTCTTTTATTCCTAAAATAAGCTCAATTTCCATCGTTCCATTAAATGAAGCTTCAATATTTCTGATTTTTCTAGGATTTATTATTGCAGATTTAGAAATCCGTATAAAATCATTACCTAGCTGCTGTTCTAACTCGTATAAAGGTTTATTCATAATAACACGATTACCATCGTCGCTATATAGTACTAATTCTTTTCCTTCCGTTCTAATTACAATTACAGAATTAGGTTCGATAATATGTACTTTATTGTTTGCTGTCCCTGTTAAAATTTGTTCTTTTTCTTGTTGTAAGAGTGAGATTGCGGCCTGTATCGTTGGTGTTAATTTAGACACGCAGATTGTTATATAGGGTTCAGCTATTTGTGTATCAATTTTTATTTCTATCTTCATCTTTATCACCCCTCCCTAAAAATATAGCATATATTACAATTTGAATAATGCAGGTTGTTTGAAATAAAAAGCATTTCACCTAACTATAAAGGCATGTTACTCCTAAAGTATTGTTGCTAAACTTTTTTGTCGTTATATTGGGCTTTCACAAAAGTAATTTAAACAATATAACTCTAGGAGGCAGTTTGAATGAAGGAGATAGCAACGCTAAAAGAGCGAATACTAACGGGATGGATATTAGTAAGCATATCCAGTATGCTTTCAGTAAGTATTATTTTTTGGTATATAAATAATCCTAGGAGGTTTATTGAGAAAGGATTAGGATATTCATCAGAAATGTTACTTAATTTACCCATGTGGTTTTTCACTTTTACAATTTTTATAGGGTATATTTTCTATACAATGATTGCAATTCCGTTTGTGAAAAGTCATTTATTAAAATTTTCTTGGCTTAAATTAATTGGTATATGGGCTGCTATTGTAACTGGAATAGTTGAAGAAATTATTTTTAGACATTTGCTCATGGATTACTTATTATCTATTGAATTTTCAAGTCTTTCACAAGTGTTAATATCAGGAATTGCTTTTGGAATTGCTCATGGTGCGTGGGTATTATTGCGAGGAGAAATAAAGATTGCGCTTCCAGTAATTCTTTCAACTACAATCTTAGGTTGTCTTCTTGCTATGTTATATATTTATACTGGAAGGAGTACCTTTGCCCCAATTATAGCCCATATTTTAATCAATATGGTAATAGAGCCTTGGTTGATGTTATCAGCCATTTCAGGAAGATGGAAAATAAATAAAAGTTTAAATTAATATCTGGGAGCTATGATGAATTATTCGCCTCTCGAAATTAAATAACTTTATTATCCTTTAACGAACATAATATAGTTTTTTTTATACAACTTTAAAATCGCCTATGTATAAATTAGATAGGCGATACTTGTCTTTCTAAGTGTAAAATAAATGCATTTATTATTCACGTATAGCAGGTAGTGGCAACATTCAATGGTGAACATTTTGCTCATTTATCATTTCTAAATAAGCAACGCCGTAGATTTAACATTTACGGCGTTGCTTACTAAATAAATAGTTTTTCATTTTTGAATTTATGTGCTGTACATAGACTAGCGACAACAAAGACAATGAATGAGGCGATAATTGGAATCGTCACGGTATGCATACCAAACATGGACGGATTAAAACGGTCAATGACAATATACAAAGTCATACCAGTAATCATCGAGGCAATTGCCCCATATTTGTTTGCCTTTTTCCAATAAAGCCCAAGCACTACTGACCAAATAAAGACAGCTTCTAATCCCCCAAAGGCAAATAAATTTAACCATACAAGTAAATCTGGTGGATTTAAAGCAAATACCACTACAGCTAAACCAATTACCGTTGTAACTATAAAGCTAGCACGTTTAATTTCTGCATCACTTGCAGTTGGTTTCACATAGTTTAAATAAATATCCTTTACAACAGTTGAGCTGACTAGCATCAGTAAAGCATTGACTGTAGACATCGTTGCCGCCATTGGAGCTGCCAACACAATGCCCGCTAGAAACGGCGGTAATACCTTTAGCGTAAGAAGTGGCATTACCTTATCGCCAATTTCGATACCCGGTATGACTGGTCGTGCTAAGACACCAATTAAATGCATACCAAACATTATCGTCCCTATGGCAATAGTGCCAATAATAATTGCTAAATGCATGCTTTTTGAATCTTTATAGCTCATGGCGCGTACCGCAATTTGCGGGAGCCCAACGACTCCGACCCCAATTAAAATCCAAAATGTAGAAACGTATAATGGCGTTAACTCACCTTCTGCTCCAAAGGGTGACACAAGTTTGGGATTTTCAGCGACAAGAGATGCCATAATATTGTCAATGCCACCACCTGCGATGATTGTCCCAATAAGTAAGATCACAGTCCCTATAACCATTATGGAACCTTGTACCGTATCGGTTAACGCCACCGCTCGGAAACCACCTATAATCACATAAACTAAAACAGAAACCGCAAAAATAAAAAGTGCTGCTGTGTAGTTGAGACCAGTTAGCGATTCGATTAAACGTGCACCACCAACCCACTGTGCCATCATTGCAGAAAATAAAAAGACGATAATACTAATAGCAGATAAAATAACGATGACATGGCTTTTATAGCGTTCGCGTAAAAAATCAATTAACGTAATCGCTTGATAACGTCTTGCGATAATGGCAAATTTCTTCCCTAATATCATCAAAACAAAATAACCTGCTGGTAATTGCGCCATCGCCAGTAGTACCCAGCCAAGGCCTTTATTGTACGCCACACCTGGTCCGCCGATGAAACTACTTGCACTACCATATGTGGCTATCATTGTCATCGCGAGGATGAAGCCACCCATTTCACGACCACCTAGGAAATACTCTTGCAAGAATGAGTTAGATGAACGTACATGCTTATTCGACCATATCCCTATACCAAAAATGATCACTAAAAATAGTATAAGTGGAAAAATGACTTGCCAATGCATTACTTTTCCACCTCCTCATCATTAAATGGTACCTCTTTGAAAAAGAGTTTCATGACAATCCAGATTAGCACAATCATAAAGACAGTCCCAGCCATACAGCTGTAGAAAAACCAAGCCGGGAATCCCAAAACATAGGAATAACTAGCTGGATCTCCAGTACCCAGCCCATAAGCAAAGCCGTACCAAATAGCAAAATTGACAATGACGAGTGCAATGCCAATGAGCGCCTCTCGATGCGCAATTTTAAATCGTTGATCTTTCAAAATTATATCCCCCTAACCTACTCTATTTTACTGATATGCACGTATTATGGGAAGCTTTGCGTAGAAATAGAGGAAAATAAAAAACGAGTAGTATATATACTACTCGCTTAATTTGCTCTATTGTTATTTTGCTTTGACAATTGAGGTATTTGAAATCATTTACAAACAGATGCAAATTCGCCTTGCAATCTTAATTCGTCGAATATTTAGTGCTCCACATCTAAAAGTATTTTTATCTCTTTTATTTGTGCTATATGTCGTTGTTCATGCAAATAGATTTGCTCAATCCATAGATCAAGAGGCAGTTCACCCAAAGCAGGATGCTTCACTGATTTTTCCGCCAATATAGAGGCGTCTTCTATGGAGCTAAGAAGGGTCATCAATTTGTTTCTCGAATCGTTTAATAAATCGATAATTCGCTGAACTTTAAATGGTTCTACATCGGGTTCAACAATTTTTGGCGCATTGATCTTCTTCGTTCTATCCAATAAGAACAACTGTATTTCTTTACGTTCTTTTTGAGTGCTATCACCCGCTTTTAAGCCCCATGCAATAGCCTTTATAGAGGCTTGTTCTACTAAAAATAAATGATGGCAGACTTGTGCGATACTCCATATATTCATTTCAGGCTTACGATTTAATTGAGCATCACTTAATAAAGTAATCTCAGTTACTAGGTTATTTCTCGTTTCATACAGATTGTCATTGACTAATTGATGCATGTGATTTCTCCCTTCGCTAGAAAATGCGTATTTAAAATCCTATACTGTATATATTCTTTACGATGAAGAATTATCCTTGTTCTGTTATCCTTCAATCCATGAGGTTGTTTAAAAAGCATGAGTGAAATAGAGTTTCCATTCCATCTTTTTAATGATAACTCGAAAAACTGCTTGTGGTTTAGATATATAAACAATGTGTCTACTAAAATTTTTACAGATTCAAATTGGATATCAAGAGGTGGAACATGAAAAAAATTTGATTTTTTATCGCAATGCTGCTTATACTTTCTTTTTATCAAAAATATCCTTTGCCTGATGCATTAATGCATGCAGTTATATTTACAATTGTTTGTATAGTTGTGCATACTTTATCAGAGAAAATAAAATAATTTTCTGTATCAATTTTGCTTTGTATATAGAGCATTTAATTTAACATAGTAACAAGTATCAAACTAGCATTAGCGCTAATGCCGATATTTAGCTTAAAAATTTTATAACTTTATAACTTGTTTAAATAACTATTAAACCACCTACAAGTTAAACAAGTAGGTGGTTACTTTTTATAAATGTAAAATTAAACCAATTTATTATTTCTGCACAGTCCCGCTTCCTGAATCTTAGAATCCTTCGGCACAACATATGGTTGTGCTGGCACGCTATATTCGCTGCAACATGTTTGTTCTTTAGATACGCGATTTCTTTGGGTGGAAACATCTTATTTTATTTATCCGATTCCAAGTTGAAGCAGAGCGATTTAAACTGTTTGTCTGAGCCATGACTTAAGAAGTTTTAAGGGATAATCGCAATGCTTTTTTATCAATTTTCCCAACAATTGTTTTCGGTAATTCATCTACGAAGATAATTTTTTTAGGCATCTTATAGCGCCCTAAAGATTCGCTACATAATGTTTTTACTTCTTCTAAAATACTATCTGTTTTAGGATTACACACAATAAAAGCTGTTACTATTTCTCCCCAATAATCGTCTGGTGCCCCTATAACTGCAACCTCTTGCACTAACTGATGCCGTAAAATACATTGTTCTAGTTCTTGTGGATAAATATTTTCTCCACCACTAATAATTATTTCTTTACTTCTACCGACAATATAGAAATCCCCCTCTTCATCCATCATGGCTAAATCACCAGTCTTTAGCCAATCATCGACAAAGGTGTTCTCCGTTTCAAGCTGATTATTCCAATAATACCTAAACATATGCTTCCCTCTGACAAACAACTCACCCACTTCGTTAGCTGCACAACATTTTCCTGCTGCATTGACTATCTTCGTGTCATTGAACTGCATACTTTTCCCAACTGCACCCTTTTTTCTATAGGCATCTTCGCGAGAAATATAAAAATTATTCGGCCCTGCTTCCGTTAAACCGTATCCTTCTTTGAAGTATAGTCCCTTCTTAAAAAAAGCATCGTATATTGGATGTGGGCATGGTGCCCCTCCAGATAAGAATACTTTTACAGATGGAAAACCAGATTCCTGAAAGTACTTTGTCGTAATCATCGCCTGATACATTGTTGGCACAAAAAGCGAAATGGTTGTCTGATATTGATTGATAGCAATCAGTGCGTTTTCTGCCTCGAATTTATCGCCGATAACAACTGTACCACCCGCCATTAGTAACGGGATACATAAGGCGTTTAAACCACCTGTATGAAACATTGGCATATAATTCAATGTGCAATCTTCTTCACTTAACCCCCAGCTAATAATTGTATTGATAGCATTCCAGTTCACTGAATTGAATGAAAGGACGACCCCTTTTGCTTTTCCTGTTGTGCCACCTGTGTAAATCATAAGCCACGGATCATTCATATCCATTTGCGTAATATTAGGAGTAGTGGCAGGTGCAGGTTCAATAGATTGTTGAATGGGCTGCTTATTCTCCCATATCAGTGGACAGGTAATGTCCTGATCGTAAAGTAGTAATGACGGCTTAGCATCGCCCATAATATCATTCAATTCTTCCTGGCTCATACGCCAATTTAACGGTACATAAATGAGTCCCCTTAACCCACAGGCAAATAATATGGCAAAGAGGGAGATGTTATTCCGCGCAAAAATAGCTACTCGACTTCCTGGTTGCATATTTTGACGTTCAAAAAAATGACTCCATTTTGCAATTTCATTTGTTAACTGTTGATAAGTCCACTGCTCTTTCGTTTCTAAGTTGATTAACGCTAATCGACTAGGAGTTAAGGAAGCACGTTTTAATATCCAAGCTTGCTCCACAAACATTTTGAACGCCCTCCTTTATCACATCATAATCGCGCCATCTACATGAAGCGTGTGGCCATGTACATAAGAAGCCTCATCAGATGCTAAAAATAGATAGGCATTTGCAATATCACGAGGTGTTCCTAAGCGCTGTAATGGCACGATGGAGCGCATTTGTTCAAGAATTTTTTCTGGCATTTTCTTTACCATTTCGGTTTCTGTAAAGCCTGGTGCAACAACATTGACATTAATGCCTTTTCTCCCTAACTCCTTTGCCCATGTTTTTGTCATACCTACAATAGCGGCCTTCGTCGCTGCATAGTTGGTTTGACCAACATTTCCGTAAATCCCACTGACAGAAGACGTATTGATAATTTTCCCATAACCGGCTGCAATCATATGCGGAATGACTTCTTGTGTACAATGAAAAACACCAGACAAGTTGACATCAAGCACCTGTTGAAACTGATCTTCTGTCATTTTTATCAACATGGCATCACGTGTAATACCTGCATTGTTTACTAAAATATCAATTTGACCAGTTTGCTCAATCACAGTAGCGACTAAACTTTTTACACTCTCTCTATCAGCGACATTTGTTTGCACAAAATACGCACGATCTCCAAGTTTATGTGCAGCTTGTGCACCCATTTTTTCATCAAAATCTGCTATAAAAACGCTAGCACCTTCTTCTATAAAACGTTCGGCAGCAGCATAACCAATGCCATTTGCAGAACCCGTAATAATGGCTACTTTATTGTTTAAGCGCATAATTCTTTCCTCCAATTTCTAAAAAGGTTTCTATTTTCGAAGTAAGTTGTGATAAATCATCGATTAATGGCGAGTGCCCACAATTTTCTAAACAGTCAAACTCTGCACACAGGCCTAAATCTTGCATGATTTCATCATTCATTTGCTCTGTTATCACGTAATCACGATCTCCCCTTAAGACTAGTGTGGGAATATGAATATGCTGGGCTTCATGCGTACCTTTTGCCACCTCATTATCCATTGCACTTATATTAAAAATGTTCAATGCATGGTACACTTCAGCAAGATTTCGTTGACTAAGCATATCCTCTACATAAGCCTCATACTGCGCTGTGTTAGGTTGTTGATGTGTGTAAATCAGTGCATTCCAAATGGACTGTAAACCTTCCATATTCTTCGTATCGTAGAAGCCTTGTACTAATTTCGTTTTAGACGAATCTTCTAGTACTTCTTGATAACTTAAAGCTCTCTGCAAAGATGCCTGATTGCCAGTACCTAAATCGCTATAAAATGGATAACCTCTCGTCGATGCCGAGGCAAGTAAAATGAGTCGCTGACAATAACCAGGAAAATTTGCAACAAACTGCATACATACAGCCCCACCTGTAGACCAACCAATCATGTCAAACCGTTTCAATTGAATAGCATCAACAAAAAGTTTCACATCTTCGCTGAAATCTTTGATGGAAGTGATTGGCTGATGATAAGATGAACCACCAAAACCCCGCAAATCCATTGCATAAATTGTATATTTAGCATCTAGAGACGCTATGAGTACATCCCAATGCTTAGAAGATGTCATATTACCATGAATCAGTAATAAAACATGTGGTCCGCCATTACGTTTTCGGTATGAAATAGATTCCCCATTTGATAGTTGAACCGTTTGTAGCATTGCTCTTCCTCCCTATCCCCAACGAATTGTAATTGCTCCCCACACATAGCCAATGCCCGCACTAACTAAGGTGACAATGTCCCCTTCCTGAATACGCCCTTGCTCTATTGCAAGTTGTAGTGAGAGTATTTGATCGATCTGCCCAATATGACCATAATCTTGTAAATAAATCGATTGTTCTTCATGTAAACCAAGCGCAGAAAGGATATAATCATGGGCAGATTTCTTCATATGGAGCATCGCTAAATAGTTAATGTTTTCTTCATTCAATTCACTTTTCGCTAAAGATGACCGAATTACCTTCAAAAAATTACTCAATGATTTTTGTTCAAGGCGTTCCTTCATGCCTACTGGATCTAAAACGTCTAATTGATAGTGATTATTTTCTAAATCTTCAGGTGTCAATGGTTTCTTAGTGCCACCTACAGGCACAACGACATCCTCTGAGAAAGAACCATCTGTCATAATATCCGCCTCTAATAGATGATTCTTGTCATAGCCTTTTTGCAATACAATTGCCCCTCCACCAGCTGCTAAATTGTACATAAAGCGTGTTCTCGGATTTGTATAATCTATAAAATCAACATTTCGATAGCCGCCAGCAAGTAGAATCGTATGAATAGAGTCATCCGATTCCATTAAGCTCTTTGCTAGCTTAAGTGCCATGATAGTCGTACCACATCTTAATTGAACATCGAATGCCCAAGCATTTACTGCGCCAAGTTCCTCTTGCATTTTTATAGAAGCAGTCCAGAGCGGATATTCCTTATGCTCTTCCCCCATATACATCACAACATCAATGGATTTTGGTTCAATATTGGCTTTTTTTAATGCTTGTTGTGCGGCCCATATTCCCATTTGAACGGTATGATCGTGTTCCCCAGGAATCGGCTTTTCGTGAATGCCCATTTTCTGCCGAATGATTTCTTCCGGAATACTAGAAAGTGCCGCAATGTCTGAAGATGTCATTTTCGTTTGTGGAATATAGATGCCTGTGCTAACAATACCTACAGTCATTCGAATCGCTCCTTTTTATGCGGAAGGGTAGCTGGTGACTTTCTTCTTTCTTTTAGTCTTGTATTCCATTTCCAGAACATAATGCGAATCGAGCCAATGATGCCTTTCGGGAAAAAGATAACCGCTAAAATATAAAGTATCCCAAAGAAAATAATCCAACGTTCGAATATTGGGTTGTCACGTGCCAATCCTGATAGTGCATGTTGTGCATACTCAATGACTGCCGCTCCAAGCAATGGCCCTACTAATGTGCCTACGCCTCCAATAATCGTCATTAATAATGCATCAAGTGTAATATCCATTGTCATCACACTTGTATTAACAAAGCGCAGTGAAAGTGAATATAAAGATCCAGCTAGGCTTGCTACAATCCCAGCCACAACAGAAGCAATGACCTTATAATGTAAAGTGTTGAAGCCCAAGGATTTCGTTCTTTGTTCGTTTTCGCGAACAGCTATTAAAATTCTGCCTGTTGGTGAGTTTACAAAGCGATAAAGGGCTATAAAAATGACTACTAAACACGTTAAAACAAAGAAATAAAATGTGATGCGATCTTTAAAAATATCAGGAGCTCTAAAAGTAAAGCCATCATTGCCATACGTAACGGTGCGCCATTTTTCTGCAACGACTAAAAACAAGCCCGCAAAAGCTAAAGTAAGCATGGCAAAAAAGTGACTTTTTAAGCGTAACGTCAATAATCCTACGAGGAAGCTAATAATGCCTGCGAAAAACATCCCAGCCACAATGGACAACAAGAAAGTGAAAAGCGTTGCATCCATTTGTTTTAACATGACAGCCGTCGTATAAGCACCTATTCCGAAGAACATCGCATGACCAAAAGACACGATGCCCGTATAACCTAGTAAAATATCGTAGCTCATTGCTAAAATTCCAAATATAAAGATTTGTGTTAATAAAATAATGAGTGTTCGTGAATCATTGACGAAAGGGAGAATGACAAGACTTGCTAATATCAGTAAAAAACATAAATGTTGCAAAGTAATTTTCATGTCGATCTCTCCTTTCTAATCGTAAATAAACCTTGTGGACGGAAAATTAACACGATTGCCATTAAAATCATATTGACCGCGAGTGATAAAACAGGCACATAATACGCCATAAAGCTACCAGCTAGACCAACTAAAATAGCTGCAAGTAGTGAACCAGAAAAACTCCCCATTCCCCCGATTACTACGACAATAAAGCCTAAAATGGCGTATTCCATGCCCATTTCAGCATAAATCACCCCAGAATATGGGGCCATTAACATGCCGCTCAATGCAGCAAGTGCCGCTCCAACCATGAAGACATATAAAAATACTTGCTTGATATGAATACCCAGTGCCTGTGCCATTTCTTTATCTTGTACTCCTGCGCGAACAATAAGTCCAATTTTTGTACGTTTCAACATATACTGAAAAATCCCAAAAATCACAAATCCTACTATAATAATGAATAATCGATATTTAATAATAATGACATCGCCAATTTCCCAGCTGCCTGCTAAATAGCTTGGTGTCTTTACTGGCACACCATTTGGCCCAAAAACGACCTTAATCATTTCTTGGAGTACAAGCATTAACCCTAAGGTAATTAAAATTTGCTGAATATGATTGCCATAGACCGGTGTAATAATGAATTTCTCTGTGACAAGACCTAAGAGAGCCCCTGTGACAATGGCCCCTAATATGCCAAATAAAAAGCTTTCCGTGTACATATACGTGAAAATCCCTGCATATGCACCCCAAACAAATAACCCCCCATGGGCAAAATTCAATACGTCCATCAAACCAAAAATCAACGTCAGTCCTGCCGCAAGTAAAAAGATTAACATGCCTGTCGCCAAACCATTAATCATTAAATTCACCATTAATTCCAATGCAAACACCTCCTTTATCCGATTCCAAGATATTTCCGTTTCAGTTCTTCATTATGGACAAGATCTTCCATTTTGCCCGCATGTACGGTTCTACCATCGTCTATCAATGTATACGAATCCCCTATACGGCTTGCCATGATGAAATTTTGCTCTACAAGAACAATAGATGTTTGCTTCTTCATTTCAACGATGGCCTCCATCACTTTCTCTACAACAATAGGCGCTAGTCCCTTTGATGGTTCATCAATCAAAATTAATTTACTATCATTTATAAAGGCCCTTGCCATTGACAGCATCTGCTTCTGACCACCAGAAAGATGGCCACCAGCCTTTTTCCAAAATTTCTTTAGATCAGGAAAAAGCTCAAGAACATAATTTTGTCGTTCTAAGGCTGCTGTATCCTCTTTACGCATCGCTACCTTCATATTTTCTTCAACGGTTAAGTCTGCAAAAATCCCTTGATTTTCTGGCACATAGCCAATGCCTAATTTTGCAACTTTGTAAGTAGGATTCTTCCTGATCGAACGCGCTCGAAATTCCACTTCTCCTTTAGAGGCAGGCGTTAATCCCATAATCGTTTTTAAGGTGGTCGTTTTACCCGCACCATTTCTACCGAGAAGTACACTAACTTGCCCCTCGATTGCTTCAAAATTTACACCCTGTAAAATATGGTACTGACCAATATGTGTATGAACGTCATTTAACTTCAGTAAGGTGTTCATCGTATAGTCCCCCTAAGTATGCTTTTTGTACAGTTTCGTTTTGCATGATTTCTTCGGGTGTTCCATCAGCAAGGAGCTGGCCATTAAATAACACCATAATGGAGTCGGACAAATCTAAAATCATATCCATCTTGTGTTCAATGAGTAGAATAGTTTTGTCACCATTATTTTTTATCGTACGAATAACCTCTAAAATGGCTGGTACCTCTTCTAAAGACATTCCAGCAGTTGGTTCATCAAGTAGAAGAATTTCAGTATCCAACGCTAGCAACATGGCGATTTCTAGCTTTCTTTTTTCACCGTGAGACAACATTGTAGTGAGCGCATCCCTTTTGTTATCGAGTAAAACTAGCGTTAAAAGTTCCTCTGCTTTTTCTGTAATCGCTTGATAACTTTTATAATGACGAAATAATTGATAACGTATTTTTTCTTTAGACTGCACAGCTAGTCGGACATTTTCTAATACCGTCAAATTCGGAAAAACGTTGGTAATTTGAAACGACCGCCCCAGTCCCATACGTGTTCTGTCAATTGAAGATTTCTGAGAAAGAGATTGACCTTTTAAATACACATCTCCAGCACTCGGTTTTAACTCCCCACTGATTAAGTTAAAAAAGGTTGTTTTGCCTGCCCCATTTGGACCAATAATCGACTTCAGTTGTTTTTCTGGCATTTTAAAATTCACTTGATCGACTGCTGTATGCCCACCGAAACGTATCGTTAAGTTTTCTGTTCTTAAAATAGGCTCCATAGTAAATCTCCTTTCAGGTACTTCTATCTCTCTTCATCTACTCTGGATTGAAAATAGATGAAGAGAGACAGAATCGGTTGGTCATTCTGTCTCAAATTGTACTAATTCATTACTGGTGGAGCGGTTTCTTCAGGACTAAGCTCACGAATAAGCACTGGCACTGGATAATCTACACCATCTTGTTTTTCTAAACGGATGGAATACATGGATTGCAGGGCTTGATGATCTTCTTCTCGGAATGTCATTGTCCCTTTTGGTGTTTCAAATGACATACCTTCCATAATCCCAATGAGTTTGTTAGCATCAGCATCCCCTTCTGATTTTTTTAAGGCTTCTACGATGGAAATCGCAGCGGACATGCCACCAGGAGTAAATAAATCTGGCACTTCATTGAAGCGTTTTTGATGTTCATCTACTAACCATTTATTCACATCATTTTGCGGTAACGAATGATAATATACAGAGAATCCTTCCATACCAACTAACGGATTCATAAATTGCAGTGCAATAATATCTGGTGCACCGGTAGAAATTTTTATGCCCTTTTCTTGAATCTTCAGATCGGCAATTTGATTCCAAGGAGAGTTTGCCCCTGCCCATACAACAAATAAATAATCAGGTTTTGCATCCAAGACTTTTTGTAGATTCGATGTAAAATCTGTTGCTGCTGGATCTGCATATTCCTCTAACACAATTTCTGCACCTAGCTTTTCTGCAGCTGTTTTAAATGCCGTTACGCCATCCCAGCCAAATGAATAATCAGGCGCAAACGTTGCGATTTTCACACCTTTACCAGCAATTGCGGCTGCAGCTGCATAGGCATCCTGAGAAGAGTTTCGTCCTGTACGGAAAATATATTCATTAAATTCTGCACCTGTAATGCTATCCGCAACTGCAGGCTCAACAACCATAATTTTTTCGTATTCCTCCGCTAGTGGCAGGACCGCTAACGTATCACCAGAGCTTGAAGAACCTACTAAGAAATCTACCTTGTCATCTTCTAAAAGTTTGGTAGCCTTCTGTACCGCTACTTCAGGTTTTGTTTCGGTATCCTCATAAACGATTTCGATTTTTTTACCGTTAACCTCCATGCTACCGTTAGTTGCGTATTCTATTCCCAAGTCAAAACCACGCTGTGTTTGCTTACCATACGACTCAAGTGCACCTGTTAACGAAGCAAGTACACCGATTTTTATAGTGCCTCCTTCTCCTGTCGCATTCGTTTCTTGACCATCATTTTTTGGAGAAGCACTGTCTGAGCCATTATCCTTCGTGTCTTCCCCCCCACACGCCACTATCATCAGTGCCAATGCGATTAAGAGCAACGTAAGCCAATACTTTTTCACGATAAAACCCCCTTCTTAAAAATAAATATTAACGAAAGCGCTTTCGTAGCTATGCCCTAACTATATAAAAGTACAGTTACAAATTAGTTACAAAAAAGCATCTGTTGCGAAAACGAAGTGTCAGCCTCAAAAATTCAATTAGGCAATTCATTTTTCTGCGCGAAAGCGGAACAACGATAAGTTTGAAGGAATGAGGAACCATATTACATACTCTTTACTTCCCTGTGAATTGGCTGCGTGAAGATAATATCTATCAGAGATTGTGATAAAACAAATATGATAACCATTTTTAAAATGATGAGGTACTTTATGTATAGAATAATGATAATTGAAGACGATGAAAAAATTAGACAGATTGTTACTGATACGTTGAAAAAGTGGCAGTATGATGTGGTGGAAGTGACCGCAACATTCTTTTACGCCTTCATCCTATCTTCAATTGTATTACTCGGATTTTTATTATTTCGCTACCAGCAAAATGTACATGTAATCCGACAAATGAAAAGTGAGGATTATGATAGTTTGTCGCTGGAAGGAGAACTTGCGAAAGTGCACATTGATGAACTACAGAAGCAGCATATTCAATACTATTAAGTTTTGATACTGAAATCAAAATATTTGTCTACCATCATGGCTTATGTAGAATTTCAATAATGAACAAGATATAAGACAATTGATTTTCTAGAAAATAGCATGCAGATGAATTTATTAAAATAACGTGGAAAAAAAGGAGGTATTTGGAAAATATTAAAGAATATATATTTTTATAACATCTACACTTTATTTTCTATTGGAGGGAGGTATTAATGAAGAAAATTTATTTATTACTTTTCTTTTGTGTATTTTTAGTTAGTTGTCAACAAAGTACAGACCAAGATACCACGAAGGATTCGAAAATAGAATCCGAAGCTGAAGTAGCTTTTTTCCCTGACACTGAAATGAGCTTATCATTAAAAGAAGCTATTGAGATCGCCCAAAAAGAGGCACTTAAGTGGAATAAAGAAGCGATGTTATATAGTGGAAATAGCGTTGATAAAGATGATACTCCAACAGGAATGGATGGCAAAAGAAAACATTGGAACATCGAATTTGGAATACCAGGTAAAACAGATTTTTATCTAGTAACTATACGAGATGGAAAGGCAAATGAAAAAGCCCATGTGCCTGCTGGATTTGAAATTATGCCTAAAAATTACTTTATCGCTAGTGTTGAGGAATTTAAGTATGACACGCCTGAATTATTAAAAAAGGGAGAAAAAATCACCCAAATATATCCAGGTGACACTTTTGCTAAAGGATATAATTTTAGTTTCAGTAAAGATCCCCCAAAAAACATTCCGATTGTAAATGTTATCGGTTGGGATCAGGATAAGAAAAATATGATTTATTTAGAGTTCAACGCAGTAACAGGAGAGCTAGAAGGAGAATTTGAAAAAGAACAATATATAAATTAAAAGGGGTTGTATTCATGAAGAAAAATACGTTTATCTCCATACTTACTTGCTTTATATTTATTTTTACATTTTCACAGAAAACACAGGCCAACGAAACACAAGATATCGAAACACAGGCTGCCACTGAACATACCGCAGGTGTAGTAACTGGTTATACGGGAGATACAATAGGGCACGGTGGAGCAAATTATCCAAACGAACAGTATATGACTGTTGCTGTTCATCAAAAATCAACAACAAATCACGATCCAATATTTCCTTTTGGCACTACTATACTCACAAAAAATGCTTTACCTGTAGAAGGTTATGGTAATAAAACCATCTTTAAAGTAACTGATACGGGTGATTTACAAAGAAATAGAGATTTATATTGGTTTGATGTATATTTTGGTGTCTATAATGCTACTAACGAAAGCAACGCAAAAGCATTCGGAGTAAAGAATAAAAATATTGCTTACACTGCATATTAAAGTCCCTTTGGAAACAAAATATCAGTAAACACCTAATATAGCCGACTTTTGAGTGCAATATGTAACGAAACTAAAATTAAATGTACAATTACGCAAATACATCAAAGACCAAATAACACTACATTATTTGGTCTTTAGTATATTTGGCAAAAGATTTGTGAGTTCTACTTGCTTCAATAGAATCAAAACATACCCTAAAAACGGATTCTATAAGGTTGAAATTGGATTCTTTTCAATCACCAATATAACGCATAGCCAATGCCCAACGATTCTTTCCGTGTCCTAATTCTGAATGAATTTGATCCATTGCTTCCTTTGCAGCTGCATACAGTTGTTTATCATGCTCGCGCAGAATGCCGTAGTCTGCCGCACGTCCTATTTTTCTATTTTCCAACACACGCTTCATCATTTATTTCTGCTCACTAGTCATTAGCTGATCCATACGCTCACGCGCAGCCTAAAACCATGACACCCTCGGCCAGCTTGCGCCACGCCCCGATGATTCCAAAGGTAGCAACAATCATGCTTGCCATGAAGTGTTCTTTCCAAAAAATTGAATCTCCTTCCCGACTAATAAGAAAATAGGCTATTCCTAACATCAGGATGGATAGTAACGCTAGCCATGTGGAAAACTTAAGAGGTTTCTCCATTTTTGCTTTTGCTTGAAACAACTCCACCAATTGGACTCGGCGCAAGTTTAGGAAGCTTTGCACACTAATAATGACAATCAATACTACGAACAAAAGAGTTGTCGAACCTACTGCCTTTATCGGAAAGGCAAAGGAAATCACATCATCGTATTGCATTAGATTCATCAACAGCATGCCAAAGAATTTTGACAGTAACCCACCAACCAAAATCCCGCTGATAATTGCCATTACACTAAGAAATATTGTCTCGAGAAAGACCATTAATGCAATTTGCCGTTCACTCATTCCGTAAAGCAGGTACATTCCAAATTCTTTTTTTCGCTGTTTGATAAAAAACGAATTAGCATAAAGAATGAAGAAAATAATGAACAGGAACACTACGACAAAAGCGACGGAAACACCCATTTGGTAATTTTCTTTATTTTCAAGGGCTGCTAAAATATCTTCATTGAACATTAAAGAAGAAAACGTAAAGTGAATGATGACCCCGATGAGCATGGAAATAAAATAAATCGAATATAAACGAAAATTTCGTTTAAGGTTGCGCCAAGATAAATCGAACAAACTCATCGTCTGTCTCCCCCAATTGCCCCTTGAATCGTCAGGATTCGGTCAAAAAATTCTTTTTCCGTTTGCTCTCCTTTAAACATTTCGTTTACGATTTTTCCGTCACGGAGAAAAATTACGCGCTGGCAATAACTAGCCGCATATGGATCATGGGTAATCATCAGAACGGTTGTCTTAAAAGTTTTATTGAGTGATTGCACTTGTTCTAGTAACTGGGTAGCCGAGCGGGAATCAAGTGCACCTGTTGGCTCATCAGCAAACACTATCGCTGGATTGGTAATGATTGCTCTAGCGGCAGCCGTACGCTGCTTTTGACCACCAGAAATTTCAGACGGATAATGATGTAAAATCGCTTCAATATTCAACGCCTCCATTAATTTTTCTAATCGCATCTCCATTTCCGCGGTCGGCGTTTTTTGTAATGAGAGCGGCAACAGGATATTTTCTTTCACTGTTAAGGTATCCATTAAGTTATAATCTTGAAAAATAAATCCCATTCTTTTTTGACGGAATTCTCGTAGTGCTTTCTTTTTCATATCTAACAGCGATTTTCCCTCAATCCAAACATCCCCACCACTAAAAGAGTCAATCGTTGAGAGCGTGTTCATTAATGTCGTCTTCCCAGATCCAGAAGGTCCCATGATTGCGGTGAATTCTCCTTGTTCAATTGTCATGTCAATATTTTTCAAAACATGTGTTTTTCCGTAAGATTTCGAAAGGTTCTTTGTTTGTATAATTTTAGCCATTGTCTCTCCTCCTTCACCACCCTACTATACTGACTAATTTGCCCGTCAACCATAGAAACAACAACATCTAAAGTGACAATTTTGTTATGTTGATTGAAGAACTGCCCTTTTTTATGATGGTGAGGCGTGGATAAATGATGAGGTCCTTCTAATGGCGGCTAACCCATTATTAAATCATAGACGGCCATTGTGGATTCCATAGGTGTTGTATTCAGCTCCTTTTGTAGTTGCTGTACACATTTTTCATACCATTTTAATGCAAGCGAGCGGTTTCGTAATTGATAGTGACTATACATCAAAAGCCGATAGCCTTCCTCCCATAATGCATCCTCACGAATCATTTTTTCAGCATAGAAGATGGCTTGCTTAAAGTTTTGTTGTCTCGTAGCATTTTGCGCTAGCCTCTCCAGTACTTCAATGTACAAAGTTTGCAACTTCTCTCGATCTTGAGTCAGCCAATCAACTTGCTTTTTTTCACCATAAAGCGCATCTGTATAACTCGTCTCAGCAAGTTGCAACCACTCATTTGAGTATTGTGGATCAAATTCTTCTATTCCTAACGTAAAATAATAAAGGAAACGTTCCACATCGATTTGCAGAAAACGAATATGCTGCAATTGATACATATTATTTTTTCGGTGTATAAAGAAGCTTTCCTGACGTGCATTTCTTTGCGGTTCAAGTACCTTTAATAAAGTATTTAAGACAACCTTAAAATCACGATCAAGTGTATCGACTAAACGCTCTGGCCACAAAGTTTGAGCAATTTCTTCCTTTGGAATATACCGATGACGATGACAATATAAGTACACGAAAAGCTCCTTTGATTTTTCGCGTTGCCATTCTTTATCTTCAAGTTTCCGATGATTTCTTATTAAATTTAAACTCCCGAAAAGATTTACTTGTATTGCATCTACCGGATAAACCATTGTGCCCTCAAATTGAAAATAATTACGCATTATTTGAATTGCTGTATTTTCACTCTCACAGGTACGGCTATATTGTAAAAGTTCATAAAAAATGATTAAATTCGAAGGACCTAAAATTGTTCTCCGTTGAAAAAAGTATTCATAGCCATGCTCAATACAGTGATTTGCAAATTGATTAAAATAAGTAATAAAGCGTTGTGTTTCATTCTCTTGAAAAGCAATAACAGATTGATAGAATAAAATATGCATCTCACCATTTTGATCGCCACAGACTTGAAATATTCGCTGTGCCTTCAATAATAGTTGCTTTGCCTTATCAAATTCATTGTTAGAAAGTATCACCTTCACTTCAACGAGCAAAATAAGGGCAGTCATCCAAGCATCATGGACTTGTTCAGTTTCCTGTAAGCCTAAAGCCAAATACTTTTTAGCGGATACAATGTCTCCTTGGGCATGCTTGACAATCGCAAGCCCCATATAAGGCTCAGCCTTGACACGAGAAATATTCATCCTATTCATTAGTGTAATGGCCTTCTCATAAGCGTGGTATGCCCCATCATAGTCAGGAAAATCTACCAATAACAAAGCATGTGCCTTTCGAATATAGCTAACCGCCTCTACGAACACTGATTTTTCACGGACTCCCCTTCGAATACCTTGCTGGGCAGCGTACCAAGCATCCTTCCCTAATCCTAGTAGCGCATAAACAAAGGATGCCAACAGTTCACTTTCCCTGTGTGTCGATACCAATTGTGGGGGCATCTCTAGTCTCTTTGTCAGCAAATTTTTAGCATCAAATAATTGGCCCGTTCTGAGCAGTATACGTACATCAACATTTGCCTTTTGCAAAACTGTTTCATGTAAAGCAAACTTCTCAATGAATTGTTTAGCCTCTTTTGCTTTCCCTAAATTCACAAGATTTTCGGTATACTGACGTTGCAGTTCTAGGCGCTCTTCTGAACTTAGTAAGTTGTCATTCACTAACTCCAATGCTTGTTTCAAATAGGGTTCAGCTAACGCTGGCTGGATTGTATCAAGGTAAATATGCGCTAATCCTGCCTGCGCTTTCGTCATAAAGAGGACATCATTTGCACTCTTCGCAATGCGCGTACATATTTCATAGGCCTGCTTTGCCTTTTCATAATAAGCACGATAGCGATGACATTCCCCTTCAAAATAATACAATTTATAAAATTTCATTTTCTCATCTGGCGAGAAACGATTAATTTTTTCTAATAGCCACTCAAATTGACCTGCTCGTACTATACTATCCGCATAATTTTGCAATAACTCTCCACAAAAATTTGGATCATTCGTTTTAAATGCATGGTGTAAAATCGCTTGTACTTTGTTGTTATTTACATAATATAAAGCTGCTTTTTTATGTAAAACAGTATATTGTATAGCGTTTTGTTGCCATTTCATTTCTAAAAATCGACTAAACAAAGAATGGAAACGGTATAAGCCATTAGTAGCTATTGGTTGAATAAATAAATGCTTATGCACCAGGTGTTCCAGTGTTTCTGCTATTTCTGTATTATAGAATTGAGCGATTAATTCCTTTGAGAAAGTTGGAAAAATCGCAAAATATTGTAATGCCTCTTGCTCAAATTTAGTCATCTTTAAAAAAACTTCTTCTGATAAATAGGAAAACAGATCATTTGTATGAATGTTTAACCAGTGCTCAAGAACTTCACTACTCCATTGTTCTGCCAATAATGAAATACTGATAGCCCACCCCTCTGTAATTTCAAGTACTTTTGAAATTTCAGCCTCAGATAACTGTATATCTACATAATCTTCAAAAAAAACAGTTATTTCTTCAGCAGAAAAGACTAAATCTGTTTCACTAATAATCAAAGATTTCATTTGCAACTTCATTTTCCGAATGATATCCCAATTTGGTAATGCTCTAGAGGCAATAATGAAATGGACATTTGGTGGTGAAAATTCAATTATTTTTTCCATTACATAGTTAATATGAAATTCATGGTCAACTAAATGGTAATCATCAATAACAATTAGCAAGCGCTCTTCTATCTCACATAAACAATTGACGAAAAGTTTGTACCAACGATTTAATTCTTCTATTTTTGGAAAGCGTGATAGCTGATCCCATGTATCAAAGTCCTTTCCAAAATGGGGAATTACGCGCTGAATGCTATGAAACAGGTATCTTAGAAATGGGAGTATATTATCATCCTCTTCTGAAGCACTATACCAAGAAAATCGACATGTCTCGGTGTGAAGAAATTGTGTGAGAATAGTTGTTTTCCCATATCCAGCGCCACTATGGATAAATGTGCATGTTAGGTCAAAACTCTTTTTTAGCTTTTTCATTAGCAAAGCTCGACTAATACAATGATTTGATGGCTTTGGTGGAATACATTTCGACTGAATAATAATATCTGCTGTCATTAAATGATAACCTCCCCATTATACTGGCGATTAGTAGGTTACTGAACGGCGTTCCTAGTTACGTCTCAGTTCTAAACATCATATAGTTAAATTATTGACAGTTTACCATATATTATATGTACTATTACAGAATTCAACCTTATGGGAATATATAAGGAGATATCTCAAAATTTTTGAGATATCTCCTGCTATGTGCGTTAAGCCCCCTAATACAATGACCACAATTGCTCTTATTGCGATTCTTTTTGGATCTTAATCTTCTTCATTAGTATATTTAATTCACCCGCCATCTTTTGTAGCTCATCCATGACCTGATTTAAAGATTCCGCAGATGTATATTGGACTTGTGCAGCTTTTGCAATTACTGATACACTCTCTAAGGATGCATGATTCGATTCTAATATGCTTCTAAAGATACTATTTGTCTTACTTGCATGACTACCGACTACTTGTGTGGCATCTGAAATAAGTTCGATTTCGTCCTCTACTTCCTTCATGGAATTTAAAATGACATGAAACAAATCTGCATTGTTCATTATTGTGTTATTTCCTTTATGAATTTCGTTCAAACCGGTTTCCATTTTTTCTGCAATTTCATGTACCTGAAGATCGATATTTTGTAACACACTTTGGATATCTAAAGTGGAAGTCTGAGAATTTGTAGCAAGCTTGCGAATTTCCCCAGCTACAACTGCAAAACCTTTACCATGCTCACCTGCACGAGCTGCTTCAATTGATGCATTTAAAGCAAGAAGTTTTGTTTGCTCGGATATATTTTCAATTTCACGTAAGGATTGATTGATTTGTTGGGATTGATTGGCTAATTTTACAACTAGATCATTAATCGATTCAATTGATATTGTTATTACTTTCATCTGGGTAGAAACTTCCTGAACAGATTTCCCCCCTGCTGATGCTTGCTGTAAACTAAACTTTGCTCTAGTTGCAACTTGGTTGGCACTTTCTTGAATATGAGTAAATTTAACTAGAAGCTCCTCGTTTTTAGTAACTCCTTGTTGGAGTTGGGAGGCACTCCGTATTAAATCATCTTCATTGCTTCGAATAGCTCCCGTAATATTATGACTTGCAGTAGACATTAACTTTGAGTCGTTTGCAAGCGCCTTTGAATGTTCGTTTACAACTAAGCCCACATGCTGTAATTCCATTAATAAACTTTGCAATTCAACAGCAGATGCCTCTTGTTGCATACGTAAGTATATCTCGTTCTTTTGTGTTTTTAGTATAATAATAATAGTCGCAATACTTGTTAAAATTAAAAAGATTGCATGGATCATTAATAATGAAAACGAGTAATTTGCAGTCCCGCAAATTAGTTCTGGAATAGTAAAATAACCTACTAAATGTTGTGCGGCAAAAAGAATTGCACTCACTAAAATTAAACGAATATTCTGAAATGTACCGATAAAAGCTATTACCATAAATATTGAGAAATGATATTCGACTAAACCATTGCCCGATGCAATAATAGCAATACTTCCAAATGTTAAAGTTAACATTAATAAAAATGGTAAGTGCTCACTTTTATTGTTTTTGGTAAACACTATCCATGATGCAATACATAAGACAATTGGTATAAGCAGAAGCAATAATATGATCATCGTATACGAAGACGATGAATTTATGTAACCGTTTAGTGAAAGTGTATGTGTCTCTAAAAAGTTAAATCTATGATGTAAAATGTATACAATGATAGCAAGTACAACCACACCGCTTGTAATTTTTAAAATAGAACTATTTTTCTCCAACAATACTTTTTCATTTGTCATTTTCAATACACCCTTTACATTTTAATAATAGTATATAAGTTATATAATCAACCTTTTTGTATAACTTACATACTATTATCGGCATTATCATAAGATTATTTATACCTATAAACAAAATCCTTCGAACTGATTTATTTTGTTTAACGGAGTCTAAATACCCATTCCGAAACAATGACAAGGAAAGTATCCTATGCAAAATAGTTTAACAACAAAACATCCCCGATTATCATTAATTGATAATCGGGGATGTTGACCATAAATTATAGAAGATCTTTACGTAATTCTGCTGCTGATTTTGGTGATAACAGTCCAAATGGAATATCAAATACGGTTTTCGCACCTTTGTCGCCAGCTTGGCTTAAACGATGTGCTGCACGTGCAAAGGCTACAAGTACACTTGATGTGAAGTTTGGATTACTTTCAAGTTTTAACGAGAATTCAAGAATTTGTTTATCGTTTGCACCACTATCACCACTGCGAATAACGAAACCACCGTGTGGCATACCAGTGTGGTTTGCCTTGAATTCCTCTTCAGCAATGAAGTTTACTGTTGTGTTATACTCGTCAAAGTAGTTTGGCATTGTCACAATTTCTTGCTCAACTTTTTCCGCATCCGCACCTTCTTCTAGAACAACCCAACATTCACGCGCATGTTTTTCACGTGTTGTTAACTCAGGGTTTTCACCATTACGAACACGTTCTACAGCATCTTTAATTGGCAACGTATATTGTACAGCATTTTTTACGCCTTCAATACGACGTACCGCATCTGAGTGTCCTTGGCTTAAGCCATCGCCCCAGAATGTGTAAGTTGTGCCTACAGGTAATACAGCTTCTCCTAGTATACGATTCAATGAGAATAAACCTGGATCCCAGCCCACTGAAATAACTGATATTTTACCCGATTTTTGTGCTACAGTATCAACCGCTTCAAAAAACTCAGGAATTTTCGCATGCGTATCAAAACTGTCAATTGTATTAAACCATTGTGCAAAGTGTGGTCCTTGCTCTGGTAAATCTGTTGCAGAGCCACCACATAAAATCATTACATCAATGTCATTTTGGAATTTTTCAGCATCATCTACTAAATATACGCTTGCGCTACTCGCAAGGCTTACTGTTGAAGGATCACGACGAGTGAATACAGCTACTAATTCCATATCTGGATTTTGTGAAATTGCGTATTCCACACCGCGTCCTAAATTTCCATAACCTACAATACCTACTCGAATTGCACTCATTAAAATTCCTCCTCACGTTAACGTGACATTGTGAAAATTTTCACGTTAAATCTAATTACAATAATACTTCGTGTTAGAAAAATTCACAATAGTTTGAGTACGTGTTTTTCTTCATAAACTATATAAGTTTTGTATGATTTCAATGCGACAATGGCATGAATACGGTTACATTTAAAGTCACATAAACAAAGTGTATAGCACTAACCATTAAGATTTCGTAAAAGCCTTGTAAATCAAGACTTTTTCATCACTAGGTCTTGTACAATAGCAGTAACGACAAAGGGGGCATGTTGAATGAAAAGTAATGGTCACTCACCAAGCACAGCATTGGCACAAGGGGAACTATTTGCATTCCATAATGCACAGAAATCTGCTAAAGCTCGTAATACCAACAGTAATGGTATTCCAAATGAGGTAAAGCATCAAAGGTTTTCACCCTTCAAACACCTATGTATAGGGATATTACCTTTTGACGTTCAAGAAAACTTAGATATTTCCATCAAGAAACACAAGGTCAATGAGATTGACTACTACCATAGCGACAAGGAAATTGCACGCTGGATTATTAAAAAAAGTGAATATAACAAGCCTAGTCCTGACTTCTTTGTTTGAAGTCTGTCGTAACGAATAATTCCTGAACGTTCACCATAATAAAGTGCCCAAATGAACATATAAAGAAATGAAACAACCTCTTACTGAAAAACAAAAGAAACCCTTGGCTTAAAGTAAGCAAGGGGTTCTGTCACGAATATAAATTTCAAATGATACAGTTCACTTTACTGTTATAGGTATCGTTTCTGTTTGATTATCCCATTTTAGTATGACTTCAATCTCCGAATCTTCCATTGCATAAGTACATCCCTTCGCCAACGTAACTACCCAGATGTATCTAATCGCACATCCCCAGATGCCCTTTCATAGGAATACTCTATTCTTTTCGGAATAGGTTCCTTTCCGATATATTTAATAGCCCCAGTGGTTGGTTGACAACTACTAGCTTTCTCAACTTCATAGCGTATGCTCCAATTGTCACTTTCTCCAGTAAATAAAAAAGTTTCTCCTGTACAAGCCGATAAAAGTGAAAGACTAAGGAAGATAAACAAGATGCCAATCTTATTAACTTTCATGTAACTCCACCCTTTCTATATATTTAATAGTAGAAATTTCAAGAACTACCGATTCACAACTGAGCGCGTCTACAAAATTTTTATTTATCTTCTTGTTCATCTGTGGCACAAAGTAATTGGTGCAGCATCCTCTTTTTTTACTGAATTTCCTGCGCCAATTGGTTAAGGCGTTGCTCATCGATAATGTGGTAGCCATTCTTTTGCTTTTCCAGTATTTTTTCTTCGCAAAATTGGGCTAGGACATATAATAAATGGCGATAAGAAACCCCTAAATATTCACAAATTTCCGTATGCTTTTCTTTATAGATGCCTTGATCGGATGATAATTGGATAAAGGCTGCTAGTCGATTTTCCAATGGGTATGCCTGATTTTGCGTATATTTTGACGTCATTGTAGTTGCCTTTTCCCCTAAAAATACACATAATCTACGTAAAAAAAGTGCGTCTGCGAGTAGCTTTTCTTTGCATGCCTGTGTGGCAATTGATAGACAAATTGTTGTTGTCACCGTTTGAATCCCCTTGGTATATCTAGCCTCATTTAACAATTCAATCTCCCCCATAAACCGTGGTGCTTCCAGATATTCAATAAGCGAAACCTTGCCGTTCTTATGCGTCATATAGAGCTTCGTTTTCCCCTCTATCATGTAATACATCGAATCGGGGTATGATCCTTCTTTAAAAATCCACTCTCCTTTGTCGAATTGGCAGACTTCTAAATATGGATAGATGTCAAAGGAGAAAAAATCATCAATCGGATATTTTTTTATATAATATTGCCGTACTTCACCTGTCAGTATTTGCATTTTTTATTCTCTCCTATTTAAAATATGAGATATCTCACATTATTGTAACGACTATCGTGCTATCATTCAACATAGTTAATGGAGGTACATAATTTAATGAACAATCAACGATGGCTTTCTCAAAATTTCTTTACTTTTTTCATTACATGGGGGATTTTCTTACCTTATTGGACAGGTTGGCTTGTGGATGCTAAACATCTAACGGTCTCTCAGGCCAGTGTTGTGATGGGCTGTGGTCTATTAGCAAGGGCCATTTCCAATCTTTTTTTCTTTCCAACGTTAGCAAAATATGTACACAATAAACGCCTTATTACGATTTTGGCAGTTGGTGCTTTGATGACAACATTACTTTACATACCGAGTACAAGTTTCATCATGCTCCTTATTGTGACAATTTTATTTAGTGTATTTTATCCTGCTCTTTTACCTGCCGTTGAAAGTAGTGCGGCAACGCTCGTCCAGCATGGCAATGTTCACTATGGTAAAAGCCGCTCCTATGGTTCATTCGGTTTCGTTATAGCGGTGCTAATTATCAGTATGCTAACCGGTGTCTTTGGTAAAAACGTAATCTTTTGGAGCATGATTATCGGTCTTATTGGTATGCTGTTGATGCAACAATTGGCAACACCAAAAGAATTACTAGTAGTGCCAACAAAAGAGCAACGAGCTAAAGCTCTGTCGATGAAAACATTATGGCAGATTAAAGGTTTTCCAATTGTTTTATTGATCGTGATATTGCTACAAGGCGCACATGCCTCGTATTACAGCTATGGCTATATCTATTTAGAGGATTTACAGGTTGACCCATTTTATATGGGGATGATTATTAATATTGCCGTGATTTGTGAAATCTTATATTTCATGAAGGCTGATACACTATTTACGAAATGGCGTTCTTCCTCGTTATTACTGTTAGCGGCAAGTGGGTCTTCCTTACGCTGGTTACTTATTTATTTATTCCCAAATGTCTGGGTGTTTATTGGCTCTCAAACATTACATGCGCTATCTTTCGCGCTTGCACACTTTGCTTTTATCCGCTATTTAACGAAAAACTTGCCAAAGGAACAAATTCCTAATGCACAAGGTCTCTATTCGGCACTGGCAATGGGAATGAGTACAGCCATTCTGACATTCTTAGGTGGGTATTTGTATGAAATCACCCCTGGCCTGTCATTTGCAGCCATGCTGATTTGTACAGTTCCAGCAATCGGTATATTACTTGCAACTAGAAGTAAATTTCAGTATTAATAAGTCGTCCGTAAAATATTTCGAACAAGCGCAACTCTAAAAATTAAGCAGGTGGAGAAAAACTATCCGTTTTTCTCCACCTGCTTTTCTATTGCTAACATATTTCATTGAAAGTCCGTGTTTTTCCCACTATTTTTTAGTATGAACAGCGAGATTAATGTTGCACGCTCATCTTGGATAATAAGAAAATCCAGGATATTTGACAACTGGCCACTTTTCTTTTCTCAAAACATTTAGGAGTTCAGCTCCAACACATAAATTGCTTTGTACGAGCTCTGATGGGGTTAAAGCCATCCATTGATTTAACGAGACATCTTGAAATCTATCACTTTTAAACATTTCGAGGAACCATAATGTTTCTGTACCGGTGTTCTCAATATAATGACCGTTTGCAAATGGCACATAGCCTACATCTCCTGCACGATAATCAAATGTTCTTGCATTACCGTTAGCTGCAAACACTGTCATACGTCCTTTTCCTTTTAGATAATATTGCCATTCATCATTATTTGGGTGCCAATGCATTTCTCGCATTGCACCGGGCTCAACCTCAACAAGAGCTGCAGCGATATTTTTTGAGATAGGAAAGTTTGTAGAATCAACAATTCTTACACTTCCACCAGGTGTTTTAATAGGTGGTTGTGCAAGCAGTCGGTATTTGAAGCTTTGAGGGACTTTGCCATATGGTGATTGAACTGTCTGCATTTCGATAGGTCCAGGTACCTTGTCTTGATAAATATATACCTGTTCAGTTGGGATATGATTAAAAGCGTTAATAGGAACGCCAAAATTTGATGACAGCACATCTTTAGGCGTATGGGCAAACCAATCAGATATAGATAGCGTGTTAAGATCTGAAAAATTGCCATCGTCAAACACTAGTAGAAATTCACAGCCACCTTCGAGACCCTGAATGGAATGTGGAATTCCTGGTGGAAAATACCATAAGTCACCGGGGCCGATATCGGCAATAAAATTGTGGCCATTTTGATCTACAGCGGTTATTCGCGCCTGCCCAAGTAGCATATAAGACCACTCTGCTTGTTGATGCCAATGAAGTTCGCGTACTCCACCAGGCGTCAAGCTCATATTGACCCCTGCCAATGTTGTGGCGATGGGAAGCTCACGAACAGTAATTTCTCGAGACCAACCACCCTTATTTAAGGTCATATGGGTATCGGAAAAAGAGAATCTTAGATTTGGTATAAGTCCAGCATCTGTTATTGGAGGGATTAGCATATCAGGATTTTCTAAATCTCTCATAATATCTCTCGGCCCTTTATCTACCCCTCCCGCACCATCACTCCGAATAGGCTGTGGAACATAATAATAGCCTTCTGGCATATTCTCCAATTACTCACCTCTTCATAAAGAAATCGTTATTTAAAATGTATTTATTTTTTACTTGGATTATTCTTTTCCTTTAAGCTTGGGTTTTGAGTATAAAGAGGATGTGGGTGTTAAACAGATTTCAGTTGCTTTTAACAGACGTTAACTTTCGGGAAATATCACTTCTTTATAAGTATTAATTTGATAATTATACCAAAACACAGTATGGTGACATAGTCTTCATTATACCTCTCTATGCCCATTTCAATTATGCTTCTACAACACATTCATATAATATTTCTAAACCACTCTGTAATTCTTCATGGGTTGCATAGGCATACGAAAGGCGAATATGATGGGAATCCTGTGGATCATAAATATAGCCTGGATTAATAAGGACTTGTCGATACAATAGCTTGGTAAATAACTCTTTATCAACAATGGGCTCATGAAACTTTAACCATATATAAAATCCTCCCTTTGGCTTACTCCAATCAGCCACATCATCGAATTTTTCTTGTAAAATAGTCTCTACAAAATCTGCCCTTTGCTGTAATTTTTGACGTAAGCTTTCGATATGCTTTTCGTACTTTCCAGATTGCAGCCAATGAAATACAATTTCCTGCGAGATGGCACTTGAACCGTAATCTGTTTGCATTTTTATATCTGCTAACCGCTCAATCACTGTTGTTGGACCGATTAACCAGCCTATGCGAAGTCCAGGACTTAATGTTTTCGAGACACTACCAATATAAAGTACTTGCCCGCTATCATCCATTGATTTTATTGGAGGCGTTGCCGCTTCAAAGAGCAACTCGTGATAGACGTCATCTTCAATAATGGGAATGCGAGATGCTTTACATGCTTCATAAAGTTGCCTTTTTTCAAGCGACGTCCACACCCCGCCGGTTGGGTTATTTAACGTTGGAACGGCATAAAACACAGCCTGTCTTTTTCTTTTCCGTTGAGCCAATGTTTGTGCAAGCTGTTCATCGCGATGGATAGCCATCATTTGCATACCTACAGACTGAAAAGGATGAATTGAATTTAAATAAGACGTTTGTTCTTGAAACACGATAGACCCCTGCTCAAGCAGTCCAACAGCAATCAGCTGCAATGCCTGAAGCGCGCCTGAAACAATACAAATATTTTGAGACTGTACATCTATCCCTCTTTTTTCCACATACTCACAAATTGCAGCTCGCAGTCTGTCGTTGCCTTGGGGTGATGAATAACCTAAAGCTTTCGGCTGCAAAGAGAGCTCCTTCAATGATGCTTCAATGTCAGCAGTTGGTAGTAGACTTGGCGCAAGCTCTCCAGTTCCCAATCGAATGACATCATCGCGCTGCTCATATTCATTGATTAATTGAATGGTATGATAATTGGGCTTATGCAGGCTTGTATCTATATACGTTTGCCAATTTGGTTGTGTTTGTGTAATTAATGAATGCCAGGAATTATCAGTTACATAAATACCTGAGCCGACCTTTGCTCCTAGTATTCCAGCTGCCTTTAACTCCTCTAAAGCCTGCTGAACGGTACTGCGATTGACCCCAAACTGCATTGCTAACTGTCTTTGTGTCGGTAGCTTTGTTCCTGCCACCCAATCTCCTCGCTCTATATGATCAGTAATCCACTGGATAATTTGTTGCTGTAATGTCACTTCTCCTTGTCTAATTGGCTGCCAGTTCATGCCTATCACCTCTTACGTTCAAAATTGGATGGCTAAAATACCATCCAATTGGTCGTTTTCTTTTAGTTATAACACAACTAGAATGTTTAATGAAAGGAGGGAATTTTGTTGGAAGCATTTTTTCATGGAATGATTTTAGCATTTGGACTGATTTTGCCATTAGGCGTACAAAATGTCTTTGTCTTTTCACAGGGTGCAACACAGCCACATCTAGTGCGAGCCTTACCTGCGAGCATCACAGCCTCAATTTGTGATACGGTTCTGATTCTGCTTGCCGTATTCGGTTTGTCTATTATCGTATTGCAGTTTGAGTGGTTACGTGTAGTCTTGTTGACTGTTGGTATACTTTTCTTATTTTATATGGGCTACACAATTTGGCGCTCCGCTCCAGCCACGGCCAAAAATAGCGAAGCACTACCTGTGAAAAAACAAATTTTATTCGCGCTCTCTGTCTCGCTCTTAAATCCACATGCCATATTAGATACAATAGGTGTGATAGGGACGAGTGCTTTAAAATATAGTGGTACAGAGCAAATGTTGTTCACTGCTGCATGTATACTGATTTCTTGGTTATGGTTTTTGGGTCTCATCATTGCTGGCGCCTCTATCAAGAAACTTGATAGCTCTGGGAAGCTAATGAACATATTTAACAAATGCTCAGCTGTCTTTATCTGGGCTACAGCACTCTATCTTCTTAGTAGTTTACTGTAATACTTTCCGCAAAAACGCTCAGGAAATCTAAGTTTTTTAGATACCTGAGCGTTTTTTCTGTCGACCCGAGCGTTTTCGTGGCTTATCCGAGCACTTCTTCTGCTAACGCGAGCGTTCCTTTAATGTACTTAAGCACTTAAGAGTTTAAAATAAACGGAGATCTTTTCACCAAACACTTCTGTCTCCATATATCGTTCACCTTGATTGTCACTTACATAATCAATATCATGTAACAATACATTTGCTTTTAATAACGCTTCGTGCTGCTGGATGATAGTTGTTACATTTGTACTTCCAGCAATTGAAATCGAAACATACTGCTCCACAGGCAGTTTCCATTTTTTGCGTGTATCTTGAATTGTGCGTATTAATTCTCTAATTTGCCCTTCTTCTAGTAAGCTTGCGGTAAGCTGAACATTCATAAGAATTCTACATGAGACATCATTGGCTAAAATATATCGATCTTTTACCATTGATTCCGTTAACACATGTTCTTTTAACAATGTTATTTGTTCCCCGTCAATTGTAAATGTTACAGCACCTGTTTGTTGTAACTTATGTTTCTCTTCATTTTTAAAATTCACTACATAATCTTTTACTTTATTCACCTTTGGTCCAAATGCTGCACCTGCAGTTTTAAAGTTAAGCTTATAATGAACAGTTTCATATGCTGAGAAATCATTTATCCAAAGGCATTCTTTCATATTTAATTCGTCTTTCACGAGTTCGCTATATGGTCGATAGTCAGTCTGTTCCCCATCAACAGAGACAATAATTTCGCTTAATGGCTGCTTTACCTTGATTCCTTGACTATTACGTATGCTGCGCCCTAGCTCTACGATTGTTAAAATATTTTGCATTTCTTTCTCGAGCTTAGCATTAACGAGTGCTTCATTGTATTTTGGATAGTTTTGTAAATGCACACTTTTTCCACATAATTGTCGATATAAATCCTCCGCAATAAACGGTGTGAATGGTGCTAATAATTGACAAATTGTTGTTAGTAGCTCATACAGCGTACTAAAGGCTCCTCGTTTATCCTCTGACAGCCCATTTGCCCAAAATCTTGCACGTGAGCGTCGGATATACCAATTACTTAGCTCTTCCACCAACTTGCCGATTTCACGTGTTGCCTGTGTGAATTGATAATCATCCATATTTGTTGTGACAAGCTGAATTGTATGATGTAAACGAGACAATATCCATTCATCTAGTTTTGTACGTGTGCCTGTATTGTTAGCATCGTACGCAAAGCCATCGATTTCAGCGTACAACTGATAGAATTTAAATGTATGATCAAATGTATCGACTAGCTTTGATTTCGCGTCCATTACAATTTTCTTTGAAAAACGTTTAGGATTCCAAGGAGAACTATCGACTAAAAATGACCATCTTAAAGCATCTGCTCCGTATTGCTCTATTAATTCAACTGGCTCTAATGCATTGCCTTTACTTTTCGACATTTTTTGTCCATGCTCATCTAGTACATGCCCTAATGACAGTACATTTTTATAAGGGGCCTTTCCAGTAAACAAAGTAGAAACCGCTAATAAACTATAGAAAAAGCCTCGTGTTTGGTCGATGCCTTCAATGACCACATCCGCAGGGAATTGAATGTTAAAGGTATCAAGATTTCCAAAAGGATAATGATGCTGAGCAAACGGCATTGAACCACTATCAAACCATACATCAATTACTTCAGGCGTGCGGTCCATATCACCACCACATGTTGGGCAATTACAGACAACCTCATCAATATACGGTTTATGGAGCTCCAGATTTTCATTGAAAGCTCCTTTCACTAATTCTTTTAAAGCAGCAATACTATCAGGAGCTTCTTCATGACCACACTCCTGACAAATCCACACATTAAGCGGTGTACCCCAATAACGATTACGACTAATATTCCAGTCCACTAGGTTTTCTAGGAAGTTTCCAAATCGACCATGTTTAATGTGCTCTGGATACCATGTGACTTGGTCGTTATTTTCTAGAAGCTTCTCTTTCAATGCAGACATATTGATAAACCAGCTGTCAGTCGCATAATAAAGCAATGGTGAGTCACAGCGCCAACAATGAGGATAGCTATGCTCATATTTTTCTTTCTCAAACAACAGCCCTTTTTCTGCCAGCATTTTAATAATATCGACATCGCAGTCTTTCACAAATTTACCGACAAGTTCTGGCACCTCTTCTGTATAACATCCTTTTAAATCCACAACGTTGACAAAGGACAAACCATTTTGTTGAACAGTTTTATAATCGTCTTCCCCATAAGCGGGCGCAATATGCACAAGCCCTGTTCCACTATGTTCTGTGACATAATCCGCTAGTACAACAACATGCCCCTTTTCAACTTTGACGTATGAAAAGGGCGGGATGTACGACACACCTTCAAATTCATGACCATCATGCTCACTTAACACCTCAACGGGTTCAGACAATACTTTTTCAACAAGCGATTTTGCGAGTATATAAATTTTATCTTGTTTTTTCACCCGCACATATTTTAAATGAGGATTTAAGGCCAACGCAACATTTGCTGGCAATGTCCAAGGTGTCGTTGTCCAACCAAGAAAATATTCGTCTTTATCTTTCAGCTTAAACATTGCTGTGACAGATAAATCCTTTACATCCTTATAGCCCTGGGCAACTTCATGAGAACTTAATGATGTTTGGCAACTCGGACAATAGGGCGAAACACGGTGTCCTTTATATAAAAGCTTTTCCTGATGCACATGACTTAAAATATGCCATACAGATTCAATATAATGATTACTTAACGTTAAATAAGGATCTTCCATGTCAATCCAATAGCCTAGCTGTTCTGTAAAGGATCGCCATTTCTTTTCGTACGTAAAGACACTACCTTTACATTCTTTAATAAATTGTTCAACCCCGTATTTCTCAATCTCCTGTTTACCGGAAATCCCAAGTTTTTTTTCGACACCTAATTCTACTGGTAAACCATGTGTATCCCATCCGGCTTTTCGTTCAACAAGATAACCTTGCATCGTTTTATAACGAGCCACGACATCTTTTATGGTTCTTCCAAATGCGTGACCTACGTGTGGTAAGCCATTGGCTGTTGGTGGTCCTTCGTAAAATACAAAGGTCTTACTGCCTGAACGATTTTCTACAGAAGCTTGAAACGTTCTCTCTTCTTCCCATATTTTACGAATTCTTGCTTCTCTTTCTACAGCTGTCTCTTTCTTCACTTCATCTTGCATGTAATTTCCTCCTATACTATTGTATAAAAGGCATACAAAAACCCCGTCCCAAGTAAGGGACGGGGTTAACCGCGAATACCACCCTAATTCTATTGAAAAACGCTCAATAGCACTCAGCAACGTACAATCATACGTGTTCTTTTTAACGGTAGACACCCGAATTAGCCTACTTAACTTCAGCTAACCTTCTCAGAGAGGATCTTCATGAAACATTTGCACACCGACTTCCACCAATCTGTCGGCTCTCTGTAGAACAAAATGAAACACTACTCTTTCTCATCAACGAATTTGTATGCTTTTATTGTGACTCATCGTAACAAACCAACATTTAATTGTCAACAACTTCAAAATAATAAATTTGGTAAGGTATTTACAATTTTCTTGTACTAACACAATTCTTTAAGACATTTTTCGATGCTTTGATGCAGGGATTCAAAGTTAGGATTGCCACTCATTTTTATATAGAAACTTTTTAAAAACGTTTTACAATTAAACATTAAAAACCTATAGTGCTCTTCGTCAAGCTGTACTTTTTGATTTTTTAGTTCCATCGGTACGTTTTGTAATAACTTCTCTACTTTTTGTATTTCTAACCCATTATCCAGCATTTCTACTATAGGTACTAAAAGTCGTTCATCCTCATCATGTATAAAAACAGTCTTTGATTGAAAAATCGTTCGCCATAGCGGTTCTAAAATTTCCACATAAGATGCCCTACTTATTTTAGGATTTTTCACAAGTGCATCAATCATGTCAGCTGCGTGAGCTACACTATGAGCCCATCCTTTTTCCGGAACATATCCCCTCATATCTTTTTCGGAAGAAAGGTACTCGATACATTTTGCTTTCGTCTTGTATACACTCTGCTTAGATAAGAAATGATCTTCATTATCTCTAGTTAAAATAAGTGAAATTAGTAGGCTAGTAAATGATCTTGTAAAGACTGTGTCCGTCTCATTTTCTCCTATTCCCTTAAATAACAAATCATTTATACAATACTCCAATAACTCCATTAATAGTTCATGCTCAAGCTGATTTTTCTCTAGAATTAAGTCATAAAATGAGCTATATATTAATTCATCTCGCAGTTCACTATCCACTGAACCAATATGTTTTATCATAGATGTAACTAGTAAGTATGTATCTTCTTCCTGCCAAGATCTATTACCAGTTTTAATTGCAGAAAGTATTTTTTTTAGATCCTGTTCCTCTATTGAAATTTCATGTAGTTGTAAACTCATAATTCTTCCCCCTATGTTTTGTATTACTTATTTTTGGCACTATTATTTTTACTTCTATTTTGAAAACTTAACAATGCTCTCATCGTATATACCATCTAATTTCCAACTATCGTAAAATCGAACATAGGTGAATGCCATCGTCACCTTTTGCTGTTCGCTTTCAAAAACGACAAATACTGTGCTTTTCCATGGGTACGTTGCAGCATGTACTTTCCCTGTCTTTACCTCCTTTATTTTTTCAGAAAGATCGACAAGTGTGGACGGTGTAACAGTATGCTCAATTAAAAAAAGATTCGGGTCTGACGCTTGAGAAAATTCCTCCATGACTTGTTGATGGTAAATAATCACCTTCGTATTAGCATCATACAAGCCTACACAAAGCATAATAACACTCAAAGTTGTGAGTGTCCCTATCCATAGTACCTGTTTCTTTTTTAAGCATTGATATGAATGCAGAATTTTGTCTTGTTTATATAAATGCATATTAAATGCAATGCATATTGGCCAAATAAATAATAGCTGCCATAGTAACACGACCCAGAATATATCACCATAGGATATGAGAAAATATATACTTAAAAAATTCATTGAACATATTGGCAGACACCAACGCCTATTCGGATTTTCCTTATGGACTTTAAAATAGATCATAACCAGGGGTAAAGCTAAAAGAAATGACGTCGCGCAGTCCATTATTGTCAGTAACAAAGCTTTCATTCACTCACTCCTAAATCGTGTAAAAATAGATTGTATAATTGTCACCAATTACTGAAATAGCAATACATAAATTATCGCTTCGATAAGATTTATCTTTAACACGAATACATAACGACTAAAATCCTCTCACTCATTTATTGAATTGTACTAAGGAGGTTATGGTGATCACTTATGATTAAATACTGCAGGGATAATTAGCTCTTTCCTTAAAATACAAATTATTACAACAATTGTACCTTAACCCCTATAAAAAAACAGCTTGTTATTTTTCTAACATCAACAAGCTGTTCTTATCATGTATAAATTACTTAATCATTTCAATGTCATCTAAATTAGCAACCAAATCATATTGACCGAGGGGTTCTTGTAAACTGTATGTGACGCTTACCATATTTCCAATGGCAATTTTCTCTTTTACGGCATGAAGAGGAAACCAAACGCCATTTTGTTTCTTATTTATCATTTCTTCGTTTGATAAATGACCGATTATTTCTTCTACTTCCCCTGAAACAACTAAAAATCGATTTTCCTCGATTGCTACGATATAGCCTGTTTTATACTTTTTGATGTAGTTCAATGCATCGGATGGTTTAGATGACAATTGATATTTTTCTTCTAGATATGCAAGTTTTTCCTTATACTGAGAAGTGAAGTAGTCCATTGCTTGTGTCTTCACATCAAGATAAGCATGAAGCTGAAAAGAGTCCTCATATTTCTTATAATAATCTTGTAATAATTCGTTTCGTGCCGCAGCCTTGATGTTAATAGGTGTAAGATATTTTTCATAAAACTCATCTTCTGTTATTTCTAATTTGGCAAGCGTTTTGTGAAAATCGGTATCTTCCGTTAAACTCTCCAAATCCTTTTTACTTACCGATTCGTCTATTGTAGCTTTATCTAGTGTGATGCCTTTACTTAAAGCATATGCATAATAAGCATTGATTTCTAACAGGGTTTGAAAAAATGAATTACGCGACTCTTTACTTTTACCGTTATCAAATTTTAGCATCGTAGTTAATTCATCTTCATTTAGAATTTCAACTTCTTGTGATGTTACAAGACTTGTTTCATTGAATTGTGTATAGAAAAACAAGCCAATACATGCAGTAAAGATGATTGTCAGTACACTATATTGCCAACGCCAAGATTTTTTTTTGTTTTGGCGTAGTTCTATATGCTGTACCACATTGGTCATAACACGCTTTTTGCTTTCTCTTAAATCCTTTAAAACCTCCACACCATGTTTACTCATGCAATAGCACCTCCCACTCAATATGTTCTAGCTTTGGCTTTAGTAGTTCTCGTCCGCGACGTAATCGTGTCTTCACTGTACTCTCAGGAATACTTAAAAGCTGCGCTATTTCAACGACAGGCATTTCCTCAAAATAAAAATAAATCAGAACCTCACGTTGTTTTAATGGTAGTGCTAAGATCGCTTTTTCGATAATGCTTTGTTCATCCTGTTGTACAAGCATGTCTCTTCTTATGACAACTTGCTTGGCAAAAATCTTTTGTTGGAGTTGTATTTTACGATAAGTCCAACTACGTAAATAATCTTTACTCTTATTAATGACAAGTCTCGATAAATAGGCCTTTAACTCACCACGTTCCTCGTAATTATGTTGATTGTCGTAAAATTTAATGAACACATCTTGGACAATATCTTCCGCACTTTGTAAATCCTTCACATAATAGTAGGCAAGGCGAATAAGTCGCTCCGTATGTAATTTCATTATTTCTTCAAGTTCTTTAACTTGTATCAATGTCTCTCCCCCTCTCTGTCCTATAAACGGCGCTCAAGAATTAGAGGTTTGCTTTTTTTATCATTTATTCAAAATTTTCTTCAGAAAAAGGGGCAATTACAGCTTTTTTTGCTGAAGACAACACAATATTCGTGGAAGGTGTACCAAAAGGCATTGCCTCATCGATAAAACGCTCTAATGTTTTCACTGAATAAGTAGCAATTTTAACAATATAACTAATTTCGCCTGCTACCCGATAACATTCAAGGACATCAGGATGCGCATGACAAAAATTTGAAAGACTTTTACAATCAATGGATTTAAATAAAATTATGGCTTGAATGGAACGATTCATTTTTTTCAAGTTAACCTTAGCGTTATATCCCTCAATAGTCCCCTGCTCCTCTAGCTTTTTGACGCGTTCAATTACAGCAGGAGATGATAAATGAACCTTTGCTGCTAATTCCTTCATCGAAATTTTGGCATTCCGCTGCAATTGCATTAGTATTTCTGTATCGATTTGGTCCATATGCATCCACCTTTTTTTATAAATTATATTTCTAAGATTACCTTTGATAATAAAGTAAATCATCTAAATAACAGTATACAACTTCTGTCTTTGTACAGCCTCCTTTACTACAATTATTTATATAAGGGAGGCAGAAACACATGACAAAAATATTATTACTATTAGCAAATGGTTTTGAGGCCGTGGAAGCAAGCGTCTTCACAGATGTGCTTGGTTGGAATAAATGGGAGGGCGATGGCACAACTGAAGTCGTGTCAGTTGGATTACATGAACAATTACAATGTACATGGAATTTTAATGTATCCCCTGAGAAATTACTCCATGATATTGCATTAGAGGACTTTGATGCATTAGCGATTCCTGGAGGTTTTGAAGAAGCAGGATTTTATGAGGATGCGTTTAGTGAAGAATTTCAGCAAGTCATTCGTCATTTTGACGAGCACAAAAAGCCAATTGCTACTATTTGTGTAGCTTCGCTATCGTTAGGGCATAGCGGCATTCTACATAATCGAAAGGCGACAACGTACAATCATCCTACAAGTAAAAGATTAGAACAGCTACAATCCTATGGCGCAGAAATCGTCAATGAACGACTCGTCCAAACTGAACATATTATTACATCATCGAATCCCGGAACTGCATTTGAAGTCGCGTTCCGATTACTTGAAATGCTGACTTCAATTGAGAATACAGAAAAAGTTAAAGATTTAATGGGCTTTCATTAATTTTAAAAGGATGCTTCTATGCTAACGAAGCGCTGTTATGGTGTAAGCCATAGAAAAAAACCGACCTCCTAAGAGATCGGTTTTTTATTTCAATGATTACTCAGCAGCTTTCGCACGTAGAACCATTTGTAGGATACCACCATGACGGTAGTAATCTACTTCTACTTCTGAGTCGAAACGAGCTAAAGCTTGGAAAGTTTTAACTGTGCCGTCTTCAGATTTAGCAGTAACTGTTAAGATATCACGTGGTTTTACATTATCAGTAATGTTTACAGAGATTTCTTCTTTACCAGTTAAACCTAGAGAATCAGCAGATTCACCGTTTAAGTATTGTAAAGGAAGAACACCCATCATTACTAGGTTAGAACGGTGGATACGTTCGTAAGATTGTGCGATTACAGTTTTCACGCCAAGTAGGAATGTACCTTTCGCAGCCCAGTCACGAGAAGAACCCATACCGTAATCGTTACCAGCAAGTACTACTAAGCCAGTACCTTGCTCTTGGTATTTCATACATGCGTCATAGATGTACTCTACTTCGCCTGTTGGCCAGTAAGTAGTGAATCCACCTTCTGTACCAGGAGCTACTTGGTTACGGATACGGATGTTTGCAAATGTACCACGCATCATTACTTCGTGGTTACCACGACGAGAACCGTATGAGTTGAAGTCACGGATTGCAACACCGTTTTCAAGTAAATATTTACCTGCAGGTGTATCTTTACCAATTGCACCAGCTGGAGAAATATGGTCAGTTGTAATTGAGTCACCGAACTTCGCCATGATGCGTAAGTTGTCTAAGCCTTGAATTGCTTCTGGCTCTTTCGCAAGGCCTTGGAAGAATGGTGGGTTTTGGATGTAAGTTGATTTGTCATCAAATGTGTAAAGAGACTCAGTTGATGTTTCAATTGCATTCCAAGCTTCGTTGGCTGTGAATACAGTTTCGTATTCTTTTTGGAATAATTCACGGTTAACAACAGTACCTAATACAGCGTTAACTTCTTCAGTTGAAGGCCAGATATCAGCGAAGAATACTTCGTTGCCATCTTTGTCTTTACCGAACGTATCTTTTTGTAGGTCGATATCCACAGTACCGGCAAGTGCATAAGCAACTACAAGTGGTGGTGAAGCTAAGTAGTTAGCTTTTACAAGTGGGTGTACACGACCTTCGAAGTTACGATTACCAGAAAGTACTGAAGTTACGAATAAGTCGTTATCTTTGATAGCGTCTTCGATTTCAGGAAGTAATGGACCTGAGTTACCGATACATGTTGTACAACCATAACCTACAGTGTTGAAACCGATTTGGTCAAGGTAAGTTTGTAAACCTGAATCTTCTAGGTAACCAGTTACTACTTTTGAACCTGGTGCTAATGAAGTTTTTACCCATTTAGGTACAGTTAGACCTTTTTCTACAGCTTTTTTCGCAACTAAACCAGCAGCGATTAATACGTATGGGTTAGATGTATTTGTACAAGAAGTGATAGCAGCGATTGCTACAGCACCTGTTGGGATTTCTACATCGCCTTCAGCAAATTTAGCTACAGAAGTTTTTGCAAATTCGTCTTCTGTTAAACCGAATCCTTGCGTACCTTGTGGAGCCACTACTGCTTCTTTGTAACGAGAACGCATTTCAGATAGTGGAATTAAGTCTTGTGGACGTTTAGGACCAGAAAGGTTTGGTTCAATTTCAGCTAAGTTTACTTCTAAAACGTCTGTGTAAACTGGCTCTAGTGATGGATCAAAGAACATGTGGTTAGCTTTTAAGTAAGCTTCTACAACCTCGATGTGCTCTTCTTCACGACCAGTTAAACGCATGTAGTTAAGTGACTCTTCATCGATTGCGAAGAAACCACATGTAGCACCGTATTCAGGCGCCATGTTTGAGATTGTTGCACGGTCAGCTAGAGGTAATTTAGATACGCCAGGTCCGAAGAACTCAACGAATTTACCAACTACGCCACGTTGACGTAATACTTGAGTTACTTTTAATGCTAAGTCAGTAGCAGTTGTTCCGTTTGGAAGATCGCCTACTAATTTAACACCGATAACTTCAGGAATTGGGAAGTAAGATGGTTGGCCAAGCATACCTGCTTCAGCTTCGATACCACCAACGCCCCATCCAAGAACGCCAATACCGTTGATCATTGTTGTATGTGAGTCAGTACCTACTACTGAGTCTGGGAATGTTTCGAATGTGCCATCAGCATTTTCGTTTACGTGTACAACTGGAGCTAAGTACTCTAAGTTTACTTGGTGAACGATACCAGTTGCTGGTGGTACAGCACGGAAATTATCATAAGCAGTTTGAGCCCATTTTAAGAAGTTATAACGCTCAGCGTTACGTTCGAATTCAAGGTCCATATTAGCTTGTAATGCAGCTGCGTTACCATATTTGTCAACTTGTACTGAGTGGTCAATTACAAGGTCAACTGGAATAGCAGGGTTGATTTTGCTAGCGTCTCCGCCCATTTCTTTCATTGCTGAACGAAGAGAAGCAAGGTCAACTACTACTGGTACACCAGTAAAGTCTTGTAATACAACGCGAGATGGTTTGAATGGTACTTCTGCTTCTGGATCAGCGCCATTGCCCCATTTTGCTAATTCGTTTACGTGTTCTTCTTTGATAACATATGCATCATATTGACGTAAAACAGATTCTAATAATACTTTGATTGAGTAAGGAAGGTTTGAAACTTTTGCAACGCCAGCTTTTTCAATCGCAGCTAAGTCAAAATAGTTATAAGTTTTACCATTAACTTCGAATGATGCGCGGCTGTTGTGTAAATTACCTTGTGCCATTTGCGGATCCCCCTAAATATCTTTTTGAAAAGGCCTATGTAAAGCATCTTTTCTCCAATTCCCATGATAACTCATTTATATTCATAAGTAAATTACATTAATATTATCTTTTTCAATAAGAAATTCTTATCACCCTACATTCCATCTATATTTTTAATTTTTGAGAAGTCCATAACATAAAGGATGTGCAGAAAACAATTGATCTACACCTATGTATTTAAATGTTTTAAATTGCAGCAATTTTTTTAGCAGTGTACTCTTATTAGTTTAAAATAAAGTAATAAAGAAGCTTTATATAATATGGAAGAAAGTCATACATTATTTATTGCCAATGAGTGACTGAAAAGATTGTGGAAAAAATATTTCAAGTTTTCCAACCATTCTAAAGTAGTTAAACATTTTAGCTAAAATAAAACATTCCCTTATTATAGCTAAAAACACCTTAAATGAACCCATCTATGGCGACAAAAAATAACATAATGGGCATTTATTTTGCTACACTGACAAACTGACCGGTTGGTATATAGGAATAGATAGAAATATGGATACAAAATCATTAATGATTGATACTGCTACAAACCTTTTTCAGCAAAAAGGCTATAAAAGTGTTGGCCTCAGTGAGATTTTAAAAGCTTGTAACGTAACAAAAGGTGCGCTCTATCATCATTTCCCCAATGGTAAAGAGGAACTATTAATTGCTTGTTTACATGCCTTAAACGACACAATTACGACGGAAATCGAGGATATTTTTAGTGAGCATCTATCAACTAAGGAAGCTACACAATCAATGATTAATATGCTAATTCACAACTTAGAAGCTGAAGGTACCATTTCCGGCTATACATTTAGCAGTATTGTCAGTGAGATGGCAACAGTAAGTGAACCTGTTCGCAAAGCGTGTAGTGCACTATATGAAAATATTCAAGACATTTTCTATACATAACTTGAAAATGAAGGCTTTGGAGATGAGTCTGCTTCCGCAATTGCCTTGTTGATGACAGCTTCGATTGAAGGTGCAATGATGCTCTGTTTAACGCAAAAATCCACAGACCCTTTAAAAACAATTGCCCAACTCTTACCAAGTTTATTAGCAAAGAACAGTTTAAGTACTTGAAGCAAGCCGGTTAATGCAGAAAATTACGACACGACAATCAGTCAATAGCTTCTATACCTCCCCTGCGGATAGTTTAAAACAAAGATTGGTCTGGCTAAGTTCAGCTGTGTCATATTCTGTCGCTGCCCAATTTTTCGATACTACACCAAAAGACCTTCTTACGTTATATGTTGTATCTTTCAGTATTCGTCTATATGCCTTACCCCCTTTGTTATTTCAGCATAGAATGCAAATCAGACTATGTTAGGGGGGATTGTGGTGACAAATAATAAAGCGATACACCATCATAAACAAAATCCTAAAAAAGACAATCCAGCTGCTAAATTAGCAGTTATTGCAGGTGCAATCACTACACTCGGTGATGCATTAGCCACAATTGCAGTTGGGATGGCATTAGAAAAAGAACTAAATTAAAGGAGAAAGTGAACAAAATAATCAAGATAGCTGAGATAATTTGCAAAAGTAAATTGACTATTAAAAATATGAAATTTCACAAATGAAACGTATGATGCGATAATTGTGTCTATTAACGCCAAAAACATTCATCTTTTTTTTCAGTAAGCCTCTATGGAAAATTTCATAATAAAGAGGTTTTTTTCTTTAAAAATGCAGGAAGAATTTTAATAATTCCCCTGCTCTTCTGTGCTATTTAGTAGATTCTAATGTATTATTCGTTACGAGTGACTTTAAGATCACACTTAACGCTTGAATATGATCAGTCGTTGTAGTCATCATTTCTAGCATCTTATTTTCGTCCTCCACAGAATGTAAAATTGCTTCTGTAGAAGATGCATTTTGCTCAGTTATCTGATTCAACGTTTTAATCTGTTCTTGAATATGTTCAAACTGCTGTATAGCACTGCTTAATTCATTCATTCCTCTTGTTAAATCGATATTCGTTACCATAAAGGAATTTTTTAATGTATGAAAGAAATCACTAATATCTTGTAGTAGCGTTTCTCCGTACTGTAATGCTTTTTCTCCTTCTTCGGAACGTTGATGTGCTTCAGTTGATTTTGCAAACAATGTACTTGTTACATTTGTAATACTCACAGTAATTGCAGCACTTTCCTCAGCTAATTTTCGCACCTCGTCTGCAACAATAGCAAAGCCCTTTCCATGTTCACCAGCTCTCGCCGCTTCTATCGCCGCATTGAGTGCAAGTAAATTAGTTTGTTGAGCAATATGCTGTATGCCTTTCAATAACGTATCTACGGTTTGCAAACTGATTTGTAGCTCATTTACCGTCTCTGCTGTTGAATTCATTGCCTGACTCATTACGCTCATTTGTGCCATGGCTTGCTGCATCTTTTTCCAACCATCCAAAACCTCCTGTTGCAAATCATTCGATTTTGCCACGGTTTCCTTAGAGATAGTGAACGTTTCATTCACAAAATGCACTGATTCTTTCATCGTGCCATGAATCATTTGCAAACTAGATGCCTCCTGTTGAATACTAGCAGAAATGTCCTCAGTAGCTAAAAGAATCTCTTTACTTGACCCTGAGATTCGATGCATTGTATGTTGAAATTGCGTAACGTGGACATCCAGTGTATGGCTACTCTTCTCAATCTCATTAAAAGTTGTTTGGAGCTGATTCAAGGAACTCCTCACTTCATTTTGTTGTACCGTAGCATGCTCGATTAGTTCATTCCCCCACTTAGCAAGTAAGTAAAATACGATAATCACCCCGTTCATAATTGCTAGCAGCGTAATAAATACGATGATATCATCGAACGGCCCTAAAAGTGATTCAGATTTAAAGATATATAAAATAACAAAACTGACGTTTGTAAGGACTCCGAAAAATACAATTAATTCTTTTTTAAAGTACAACGCAATAATAGCAATTGTACAAAGTAAGATATAGTGCTTGTTCAATGAAAAACTATCGAGTAAAAATAATGTAAAAACAACACTTGAAGGTATCATGCCAAAAATAAAGCCTTTAACATAAGTTTTTATCGGTAAATAGTAATTACATACTGCTAGTGCATTTACCGCCAGCCCGATAAATAAGTAAGCAATGCCTTTTGAAAGTATCATTGGCCCACAAATAAGAACTGCCAATATTGAGATGATGGCTAAATTGACACGATGAACTTTCCTTGTATCGTAGCGAATCTTATTCTCCATTTATTATCCCCCTAAAAAATGAATAGACATTCAGTTTGTATTTCTATTATTATATAGTATAGGAGTTACTTTTTATAGCTAAAAAATGTATTTTAGAGAATTTTTTACATTTAACTTAGAAGCGAAGGGAGATTGTCATATGGCTGGCCTACAGAAAATTGCACCAAATTTTTATTGCATTGATACACATGATTTAAATCGTGAGGAACGCACAAGTTCCTATTTGCTGATTGATGAAAAGGTTACGTTAATTGAAACATCTGCAAGTCCATCCGTTCCATATATTATGGAAGGATTGAAGGAATTAAATATTGCATTAGAAGATATTCACTATGTAGTTGTTACGCATATTCATTTGGATCATGCAGGAGGAGCTGGCCTATTTCTAGAAAGCTGTCCAAATGCTACATTGGTCGTACACCCACGTGGCGTATCACATATGATTGATCCGAGTCGATTGATTGCAAGTGCAAAGGCTGTTTATGGTGAAGAATTTGACAACCTTTTCGACCCGATTTTACCTATCTCTTCAGACCGAATTATGGAAATAGGGCATAAAGATGTACTGTCATTAGGCAAGCATCAGTTAACGTTTTATCATACAGAGGGTCACGCAAAACATCACGTTTCGATGCATTATTCCGCTACAAATGGTTTGTTTGTTGGTGATACAACAGGCGTTCGTTACCCAGAAATGGAGGGTGAAGCGATTGATTTAATCATCCCTTCGACTTCACCAAATCAATACGATCCTGAAACGATGGAAAAATCTATTCAATTATATGAGAAATTAAATGTCTCAGAATTATATTTTGGCCATTATGGCGCGTACAAACAGCCAACCGAAGCTTACCGTCAAGTACGTTATTGGACGCCGTTGTTTCTAGCTGAGGGAGAAAAAGCTTTAGCTGCATCCAATCTGCTTGAAGAGCAAGTGAAGTTTTTAGATGGCCGTTTACGAGCGATACTACAGCATTATTTACAGGAACATGGTATTGCAGAAAACCACCCTGTCTACCAAACGATTCCTTTTGATACAGTTGTATCGGCGATGGGTATTCTCGATTACCTAGGCAAAAAAGGCGCTGTCCTAAAAGGATAAATTTTCAAAGAGGCTGGGACATAACTTTAAATTTTAAGAAAGAGGAGCAAAAGCGTTATTAAATTTTCGCTATCTAAAAATGAAGAAAAATTTAGACGTTCTTCCTTTTGGAATAAATAAAATTCAGAAGAGAGTACTAGTTGATGGTAGCGAAGGCGGCGACTCCTGGGGGGATTAGCGTGACGCCTGAGACTACAGACTCAGGCCACGCCCCCGGAAAGCGTCCGCCGTAGCGGACATCAACGCTTACAGCAAAAAAGTGTTAGATCGACAGCAGTCAATCTAACACTTTTTCTTTTTTATCTCAGCCTCTTTTCACATTCACATTATGAATTTTTCAAATGGTTAAGCACAGATTTAAAATCCTGCTTCTCCCCTATGTCACGAAAATTCCTAAACGGATTTCCGATGTCTTTCATACGCGCTAAAACTGCAGGAATAGTAAATTTTTCTGGGTGTAGCTGCTGATTTACTTCGTCCCAAGTTAACGGCGTTGCCACTAACCCCTTGTTATTGCCTCGAGTCGAGTATGGTGAAATGATGGTCTTCCCTGCCGCATGTTGAACATAATCTAAGTACAACTTTTTTTGCCTATTTTTCTTCAAACGCTCGATTGTATACAAGTCAGGTCGTTGTTGACATAAAAATACACACACAAATTCAGTAAAGATCCGAACTTCCTCGTACGAAAAAGCATTCTCTGGTAACGGTATATATAGTTGCAAGCCTTTGCCTCCTGAAGTTTTAACAAAGGATTGCAGATTAAAATAATCAAAGATGTCCTTTAACTGACCTGCAGCACTTACAGCTAGTGAAAATTCATCGACAGAAGGAGGATCTAGATCGAAAACAATCTCAGTTGGCTTCTCTGTACGAATCGTTTGGAACGGAATATGAAATTCGAGTGCAAGTTGATTGCCCAGCCACAAGAGCGTCTCGATATTTTTGCACAAAATAAAGTTAATATCTTCTATTTTTACTGTTGAAACAAAATCAGGGAGCTTCTCCGGACTGCTTTTTTGATAAAAGCTTTCCCCTGATGCTCCATGAGGATAACGGATTAAAGTCAGTGGACGGTCGTTAAGAAAAGGTAATAAATAAGAAGATATCATTTGTAAATAGTGCAAATAACCATCCTTAGTAATGCCTATTTCTGGCCAAACTGGCTTTTCGGGATGGGTTATCTGTATGTTATCTGGGATTGGTAAAAGTTGACGTTGCATTTGCAGCCAGTTACACGCATTTGGATTCTTCTCTAATCTAAAGGCATGAAATCTTGGCTCTCTTAATTTACTACCATCAAAATCAATACATGCTATGTCAACACAGATAGACGGCTCCAATTCCCAAGTCTCATGTACTTTTGACCCATTGTTTTGAAAGAAGGTGACTAAAGTTTTTCGCTCTTCATCCGTCATCCCATGTCTAAAAATAACAACTTCTTTAAAATTTGTTTGTTGATAAACCCCACCATGAAAATAGCCATTCCCTTTATCATATTTGTTGACAATAACCGTGACATATCGCCAATTCTTAATTTTTAACCAATCTGTGGACCGTAGATTGCTTATCCATTTACTTGTCCTTCTCTTGGCAATAACACCCTCGCCATTATTTGCCCTTATGGTGTGCCAAAGAATTTCTCTATCCTCAAAGTTTTCAATCGCTTGGATAAGCCGCTCATCTTCAGCATTTATCGTAGTCGGTAGTTTTAAGTCATTGAAAAATTTAGTTAATTGCTGTTTACGTGTCTTTAAGTACCGATTTGTTTGTATTTCCCCTTTAAAATGCAGTAAATCAAATACGACATAATGAAATGGGAAACGCTTGGCATGTTCAGAAATAACGTCGCTATTTTGCATTCTTCCTCTTTTTTGCACCATTGAAAAATCACTTTTAAATTGGTTTGTTAAATACACTAATTCTCCATCCAGTGTTAACGGTAAAAATGGCTTTATTTGATCATAGATACGAAGACAAAAATCAATGAGCTCTGGAAATAAATGATTAAGTTCATTTCCGTTTCTACTTTTCAGAATGGGTTCTTCCTTTGTCCACTCTATTATGCAGCGAAAACCGTCGTATTTCGTTTCGTAAAGCCACTCTTCCCCAATGGGTGTGTCCGTTACATCCGTTAATAACATGGGTTTCATTTTAACAACTACTTTCATTCTTTTCTTTCAGTTTTTGACTATTTCCTTTTTAGATACATAAAAATAATCAAAAACTAACATAGTAATAAAAAACGAGGTGACGCTATGCATACAGTCTGGAAAGGCAGTATATCGTTTGGACTTGTCAATATTCCTGTTAAACTCCATACTGCGACTGAAAATAAAGATATAAAATTACGCCAGCTCCATAAAGAATGTCATACACCGATCAGCTATAAAAAAGTATGTGAAGGCTGCAATCAGGAAGTGAAAGAAGAGGATATTGTGAAAGCATACGAATATGCAAAAAATAAGTTTGTCGTGCTAGATGAGGAGGAGTTAGAAAACTTACGTAAGGAAAATGAAGAGAAGGCAGTTGAAATTATTGATTTCGTGAAATTACAAGAAATTGACCCTATTTATTTTGAACGTACTTATTTTTTATCTCCTGATACGACTGGCGGTAAGGCCTATACTCTTTTACGTAAAACACTTGAAGAATCTGGTAAAATAGGTGTTGCCAAAATTACAATACGTTCAAAAGAGCAATTGGCAATAGTACGTGTTTATCAAGACGCCCTCGTAATGGAAATCATCCATTTCCCGGACGAAGTAAGAAGTGTTAGTGATGTTCCCAATATTCCAAGCGAACAAGCAGTCGTTCAGAAAGAGCTTGATACTGCTCTTATGCTAGTTGAGCAGTTAACAACCGAATTTGACCCTGAAAAATATACGGACGAATACCGTACCGCGCTCATGGAATTAATAGAAGAAAAGAAAGCAACAAATACAATTTCAACCAGCGATAAACGTCCATTACCCGATAATGTAACTGATTTGATGTCAGCACTCCAAGCTTCGTTAGATAAAACAAAAAAACCTAGCCCAAGAAAAAGAGCAACAAAAACGAAGAAAAATGCGTAAGAGCCATTCCTCATTTTTGATGTAGATGCTGAAAAGAAAAAAAATCGCGACAATCCTGCGGAACAGCAAGTTTAGCAAACCTCACACAGAGACTATAAAACCTGTGAAGTTTTGTTAATAGCCCACGGACTTTTTTTTAATGTATTGTTCTTTAATAGCAAAAACCGGCACCTTTTGTTCAAAATCGAACAAAAAGTGCCGGTTTTCTATATTAGGGATTCGGTGTGAATCGGAAAGAAAGAAAAACTCAGAAAACCGATAAAAGTAGTTGATTGGCGTGTAGGCGGCTACTTCTTGGGGGACTAGCGAACAGCTTGAGATCCCGCAGGAGCGTGCGTTAGCGACGAGGAAGCTCAAGGCTCACCCTCAGGAAAGCGTCCGCCGAAACGGAAATCAGCGGCAAACAAGAAAAAGCCATGGCAGAAACGACTAATCGTTTCCGCCATGGCTAAAATTCATTGTATGGACTTTTTTAGTGCCCTCAGGAGAAAGAGCGGATTTTTTTGTTTTAAATGTAAAAAACAGAACATACATTTGTGTATTTTGTTATAATTAATACAGAATACGGGGGTATGTGGAGATGACGCAAATAGATATCAAAGAACGTATGCAGCATTACCATGTAAATGGGTTAAGCTTATCATTAATTGAAGATGGTCAAATCAGTAAAAATGAGCACTTTGGATTGCTTGAAAAAGGGTCCGATAAAAAAGTTGATAACAATACAATTTTTAATGCCTGTTCCATTAGCAAATTTTTAACTGCCATATTAGTGATGAAATTAGTAGAACAAAATTATTTGTATTTAGATGAGGATGTTAATAATAAACTATTATCATGGAAAGTACCTGAAAATCACTATACAACGATAAAAAAAGTGACATTACGTAATTTATTGTGCCACCAGTCTGGAATTCTAGACCCTGAAGGTAGTTTTATAGAATTGAAATCTATGAAAGATCAACCTACAATGGATGAGCTTTTAAATGGTCAAACCTCCTACTGTACTATCCCGATTGAGGTGAGCTATGAGCCAGAAAGTGCATTTCACTATTCAGATGCTGGTTTTTGCATCATTCAGCAATTGATAGAGGACGTAACTAGCAAGCCATTTCACCTCGTTATGGATGAATTAATTTTTACACCGTTGCATATGAAAAACAGTATATTTGCCACAAGCATTCATGAATCAGAAGAAGATACTTTTGCCTGTGGTCATCATAAAAATGGTGAGTTAGTGTCAGGTAAATATCCCATCTATCCATATCCAGCAGCAAGTGGTTTATGGACTTCAACGGCTGATTTAGCGATTTTAGTTCTTGAGTTGATGCATGCTTTAAAAGGTACAAGTAAAATTGGCATCTCTGCAAGCCATGTAAAAGAACTGATACATCCACAAGGGGGTAAAGAGTGGACCGGCCTAGGTGTATTTCTTGATGATTTACAACAAGAGCTCGAGATTTCTTCTCTTGGTTGGGGCGTTGGCTTTCAATGCATGCTTGTGGCTTATCCTTATTTAGAAAAAGGTTTAGTGATTATGACCAATACAGATTTTGGCGCACACCAAATGGAAGGAATCATTGGTGACATCTATAGATCCCTCATCCGCTCATAAGCAAAAAAGCGTGTTTTGATCTATCAACAAAACACGCTTTTTACATCACATTAAGGTTTTTTCACTTTATAGTGCAGCTGTACCATCTGGCCATACCGTTTTGTATTTATTAATATCAACTCGATTTGTGGATTTTTTTCTTTAAATAAGGGAATACCAGTACCTAAAATATGAGGTGTGATCGTGATGATATATTCATCAATTAAGTTTTCCTTCATAAAAGCATCTAGTATACCCGCTCCACCAACCATCCAAATTTTAGAACCTTCCTGTTCCTTTAATTTTTGGGTGAACGCCACAACATCCTCATTAACGAAGTCTACATAATCATCTGCACCCGTTTCTGAGGTAGTGAAAACATAGCATTTTTTATCAGGATATGGAAAAGATTCTGTCTGTGCCATGACATAATCATATGTCCTTTTCCCCATAATCGTTGTATCAATAGATTGATACATATCCGTATAGCCATTGTCACCCTCACCCTCACCCTCTGCGTCGAATAACCATTGTAAATCATCATCCTCTTTCGCTATAAATCCATCCAAACTAGTGGCGATAAATAAAATCACTTCTCTCGTCATATGTTTGTCCCCTTTTCTCTTTAGAGTATCGCTTTTTCATAAAATCATCAGCACAAACTATACTAAACATAAAACATGACAAGTAATGGCATGATTAAAAAGAAAAGGTGATAGAAATGTCAAAAGCAAAACGTTTATTAGATATTTTGCTGTTTGCGAATGCAAAAAGAAAGTTTACTGCGCAAGAAATAGCCGATGAATTCAATATATCCATCCGCACTGTTCATCGATATATCTTAGATTTAAGTGATATGGGCTTACCTATCTACGCAGAACAAGGTAGAAACGGCGGCTATACAGTCCTAACAAATCGACTGCTACCGCCTATTTTATTCACAGAGGAAGAAGTTGTTTCCATCTTCTTTGCCTTTCAATCTCTCCGTTACTACCGTGACTTGCCTTTCGATGCTGAAATCCACTCAGCTGGCCATAAATTATATAGCTCACTTCAAAGTGATGCTAAAACTAAAGTAGATAAAATTCGTTCTTACATCGCTTTTTGGAATCCTAAAAGAACGATTGACACACCTTTTTTAAAGGATGTTTTAGAAGCCTCGATAGAAGGTAGTCATCTACATATACAATATGAATCGAAATCAGGTACAACCACAAAACATATCCGCCCTCTCGGTGTATATGCTCATGATGGTTTATGGTATTTACCAGCTCATGATTTTAATAAGCAAAAAGTATTGTTATATCGTGTAGACCGTATTCTAGCTATTGTTTCAACTGAAAAACACGAAGAAATATTTATGAATTTAGAAGACTGGTTTGATTCGTATGAAGTAAAAAACCCGATTCATTTGCATGTTCAATTATCCATGGAAGGCGTACGTCAATGTAAAAGTGTGCCTAGCTTCGAGGGGCTTATCGTAATTAAAAAAGATGGCTCAGGCTACATTGATGCAATGATCGACAAAGGAGAACTTGGTTTTATCACCCCACTCTTTTTCAGACTAGGTTGTCATGCAAAAATTTTAGAACCAGCGGCATTAATTGAGAATTTACGAACACATGCAGAAGAGATTTTAACGATGTATCGGGATACACCAAACTCTTAGATTTTGGTGTTATTGGCCTTATACTTTAAGATACATTTTTAACATAATTCGTTACTACTTCTTTTGGAACTAACGTATACTTTGTATCAGTTAGGAGGAGAGAACTTTGCAACCAATTGATTTAAACAAAAGAATTCATACACTAGATTATTTAAGAGGATTTGCGTTATTAGGAATCATTTTAGTCAATATCCCCGCACTTATGTGGATTAAACCACCGACAACATCTGTGGACATTGCCTATAGCCATTTTTTAGCTCTTTTTGTTGAAGGTAAATTCTTTACAATCTTTTCTTTTTTATTTGGCGTAGGCTTTTATATTTTTATAACACGTGCTGCCACTAAAAATGAAAAAGCGAATCTCTTATTTCTAAGAAGAATTACCATATTATTTTTATTTGGCATCGTCCACGTCTATTTTCAACCAGGAGAAGCATTAACAGTCTATGCTATATTTGGTTTAATTGCCTTACCATTTTTTAAAATGCGTAAAGAATTAAATTTAGCACTAGGGTTTATCATTTTAGCATTTACTGCTTATTTGGGTATAAAAATAGCAATGCCGTTCCCGTTAATTTTACTTGGACTAGCCGCAGGTCAGTATCGGATATTCGAAAAATTAGATGCATATAAAAAGAAGATAATTGTTTTTACAAGTATTATGTTTTTAATAAGCTTAAGCGGATGGATTTATCAATGGTTTTATGTACCCGATGTAATATTCACGTCTCTTAATAATCTGTCGGAGGAAGAGTTAGTTAAGCATATAGCCAATATAGAAAAATTTTCGTTAATCGGGATGCAAATCAGTCCATTTGTTTCAGCGTTCTATGTAGGGATATTAATACTGTTACTCCAACTTCCATTCGTACAATTACTATTATCTCCATTAAAAGATTATGGACGGATAGCCTTAACAAATTATTTAGGGCAAACTGCGCTTATTTTATTGATAGGGCATACATTTCAATTAATTTCAAATATCAACTTAATTTCATCGCTCTGGATTTGCATCGGTATTTACATTTTGCAATTGCTATTTACTAAGATCTGGTTGAAATACTTTAGATTCGGACCTATTGAGTGGCTATGGCGCATGGGTACCTATTGGACAGTGCCACCTCTATTAAAACGACATAAGAATTTTAGCACTAGGCCAACGAATTAAAGCGTGCCTAGTTTTTTTCATGCCGTAATAGAAGCGGTGTTAAAATCCTGGTTTTTTATAAATAATTTTATCTGAATCCTTTAATTTTATTAATATCGAGACATTTTCTCCAGTACCAGATGTATTGAAAACTACTAATATCTATAACTAATGCGAGATGATATTCTTGATAAATCTAATCATCCATTTCTAGCCCATTATCCGAATCATAAAAAGTGTCTATTTCGCACAGGCTTATTTGAGCATTTTCCCAAGTAATTTCTACGACGGTTTTACGTTTATAGTTCAGTTCAATAATGCTTTTACCGAGTTTTCAATATTTATCCTTATTCTCCCCATCTGTTTGTCTCTTCTAAATTTTAAATATATGCGTATCCTTATTTAATTTAATCCCGAATTTAAAGGAAGTCCCTTCAAATTACACCTCAAACTATGAATTTGTAGGAGTAACTGAACTCGTCGTATTAATAATGTTTTGTCATTAAAACCATGTAATGCATATCGAGTGGCATATTCCCTACTCCTTTTTCCATATCAGGCACGTCGGCAATTGAATCCTAATGCAAAATTTTTAAATACTCTACATTTTTTGAATATTTTTCAATTTAATGATATATTTAATAACAATTATTTTATTTAAAGGGGTATTATGATGGCAACAATTGAAGATTTTATATCACTTGATATTAGAATTGGTACGATTATCCAAGCCGAAGAACTTCCTAAAGCAAAGGTACCAGCAATCAAAATGAATATTGATTTTGGTGAAGCATTAGGAATGAAACAATCCTCAGCACAAATTACGAAACGATACAGCCCAGCAGATATCGTCGGTAAACAAGTAGTAGCTATAGTAAATTTTCCACCACGCCGAGTGGCAGGTTTTAAATCCGAAGTTCTAGTGATAGGTGGCGTTCCAACAGAAGGCGATGTTGTTTTGTTAACGCCCGATCAAGAAATACCAAATGGTACAAAAATTAGTTAATGACTTAATCTTCATTAACCTCAACGATATTTTGGACACTACAAAGGATTAGAAGTTATCGACGTCCGCATTCGAATTGAATTGCTTGTTTAATTACTTTCAAAGATAATTCTCAACCCACTTTTGTTCCGCTTGTGCTATAATACTTTTACTGACTAACCTTAAAAGGGTTTAAATCAAAATTTGCTGTAGCGAGTGACGACGCTACAGCATTTTCATTTCATATTTCCTTTTTGCTCCTCAAGTAGCTCAGGAATTGTGACAAATTTATAGCCTTGCTTTTCGAGTTCTGGTAGTATTTTTTTCATGGCTTTTACAGTTTGTTCTCGATTTCCCCCACCATCATGAAAAAGAACTATATTCCCTTCTTTAACCCCCTTTAAGACGGTATCAACAATTTTATTCACACCAGGACTTTTCCAATCCATTGTATCTAGATGCCAAGACCACATAACTACTTTATATCCCTCTTTTACAACGGCATCTATCATCGCATCCGTATATTGCCCTTCTACAGGTCTGAATAAAATCGGTGAATAGCCGCTAATACTATAAATAGTTTCATGTGTCTGTTTTATTTCCTTCATTAAATTTGGCACATTCGTTTTTAATGGATGCGTATAGGTATGATTCGCTATTTCGTGCCCTTCTTCATACATTCGTAAAACAACCTCAGGGTTTTTTTCTGCATTTTGACCCACAACAAAAAATGTTGCTTTTGCATCGTATTTGGCTAATAAATCTAAAATCTCCGATGTGTACTTTTTATGAGGACCATCATCAAAGGTCAAGGCGACAATTTTTTCTTTTGTTTTTATTTCCCACACTATTTGCCCTGCCTCTTCATAATATTTTCTTCCTCTATCTGCTGATGAGCTTTCGCTTACATAAAATATAGAGATAACCAAAATACATAGAGGTATTAAAAATAGATAAAATTTCTTCAAATGTTCACCTCCCAAGCAGTTTATTCAGTCTTTATTATTTGTTGATTCGTCTTAAAAATGCTTTGTTTTTCACATTTAAAAATTTTTATCTTTTACAGGGCTATGACTAATTAAACTGCTTTGAAGTGGATTTTTATATACTCTTCAAATCGTTCGGTAAATACTTATTTTTATACGCTTAAATCGCAATTCCCAAAACATATATTTCCATTCTGTTGGGGTGAGATAGATTTCCACTCTGGCACTTGCGTGGACAAGCCCTGAGCCGCTTGTTTTTCCCGCAGGAGTCTAACCGCTACAAGACTCTATAAAGGGAAATTTAAGGTAATATTTTTACTCATTTTGAGTTATATAGAAAAAATTGGTATAATAAACCGAAAGAAGTTTGAAAAGAGGTAGAATTATGGATTGGATTGACGTTCAAACACTTATCTGGTTATTTCCTATTTTATTTATTTTCCATGACTTCGAAGAAATTATTATGATCGAAAAATGGTTAACTCTCAATCGCTGCAGACTATATGAAAGATTCCCCAAAAAAATTGCTGACAGAATAGTTTTACAATTCTCTATGTCCACAGCACAATTTGCTGTTGCTGTATTATTTATCTTTTTATTTGTCAGTAGCTCTACAATTATGGCCATCCAGTATTTAAATAATGGAGTAGCCTTGAATCTCTACTTTTTCATAGCAGTGACATTAGTTTTTTTCATCCATGCATTTACTCATATCGGGCAGTCCATTTTATTTCGCGCGATTACGCCTGGAGTAATAACGTCGGTAATAATCATACTTCCATACAGTTTCGTTTTATATCACTCATTGTTTATACATGAAATTATTACTTGGAAAATTATTTTTATCAGCTTACCTTTTAGCGTTCTAATTATACCCATTATTTTAACTGCTCATTGGATTGGAAAAAGAGTTATTTAAATTAAATTTCACACTTCAACAGTTTGCCCTTGTTTGCCCATTAAATTTGCACTCTTTAGTTGGGTCTACTACTTTTACTAACTAACCATAAAAGGGCTTGAACCAGTTGAAGCGTCTGCAAACGCTGCGGATTTTTTATTTTTAAATCTAATTTTTAGGCAATTAACTATCCAAAAGTAGCTATTCAAACATAATAATAGCAGAAAACTAAATTTAGCTTTCACCACCTTGATTTGTTCCTAAGGGTCACTTTCATATAAGGTACCCTTTTTTGTCTTATTGCTAATACGTAACTTGATTAATTAATTTTTAAAATCTCTAAACGAAAGGACTATAAATTGGATGAATAACACCTCTCCTGTCTACAAACATACATATTATATTGTAGAAAGGAGGGATTTTTATGGGATACTCCGGAAATGTAGGGAATTACAATAGTTGCTGTGGAGGCTATGGCATGGACTATGGCAAGGGAAATAGTTCAACATTCGTCCTAATCGTTGTCCTATTCATTCTTTTAATTATTGTCGGCGCTAGTTTCATGTATTAATCTCTTCAAAAGCCCTGTTCCTAGCTATAGCCACTCCCTTTCTCAAAACTATGTAACATGATTATTTATTTTGAGAAAGAAAATATTGATTAGATAAAAACCACCTTCCTTTTCTACAACTACGCATATTATAGATTGTAGAAGGGGGGAAGTTAATATGGGAAATCAAAATTATGATAACAGTGGCTACGGTTCTGGTTCAAAATTCGCCCTAATCGTTGTTCTATTCATTCTTCTAATTATTGTCGGCGCTAGTTTCATGCATAAATCGTATTAATATTTCTAATTTTTTATCAAAAATCATAATTAATAGTTTCCAAAACTTCTGTTGCTCATAATTTATAGTAGGGTAATGCTAATTTAGCCTTACACCACCAGATTTGTTGGTTTGGGTCACTTTCCACCGTGTGACCCTTTTCTTAATTAAATGAGGAGTGCAAAGTGTATTTCCACCCTTCAATTCACAACAATAATTCAGCTTTTATTTTGTTAATACGAACTTCTCATGAAGCTCGATTTTGAACATGCGTCTCCTAAGTTGTGGTATAGTGCTGTTGAGTGCAACATCAAAGGACATGAACCAATTCTAGGCTGTAGCGTGTGATGACGTTGCGGCTTTTTCTTTTCCTTAAAACATACAGTAATTAAAATAACCGTAGCCCCCCTAATTATGTTATCATTAACAAATAATTCCGCATTTTTAAGAGGTGTTCCGATGTCTACAGGTGTGAATTTCGCACTAATTACAGTTGCATTTTCTTTAATTAATTTAGCTTATATTAAAATCAATAAGTTAGAAAAACGTATTGAAGAACTTGAAAGAAATAAGTAGTTTTAATACATAACTGGATTATAGGGCGATGTTTTAATCGCTCTTTTTTCGTTTAATCCTCAGATTGTTCATTAATATTCATAGCTACTATAAATTTCATTGTCGAAAAAATTACATTTTATCCTTACTATTTCTTCATAGTATGTGGAAATCGTGAATCTTTACGTCGCTCAAACTACTAAATTATGTATCGTATTTTTAAAGGAGTTTCATAGATGATTAGTTTTTTAAAAATATTTATCGTTATATTTCTCTATTGCTATTTGGTTTTTTATTTAAAATACTTTGAATTACAACCTATCTTCTTTATTGCTAGTTTTTTATTTTTTCTATCCATTATTATTAGTCTTAAATTTAAAGAGCACTATTTTGCAGTTAATATTTTTTCAATTGTTGCATTAGTCAATCTATCAATAATATTAGCGATATATGCTTATTTTGAAATTGGCATTATAATGTTCTTTATTTTAATTTTAATTCTATTTGTTTATTGTTATGCGCTTATTTCTTCTAGAAAAAATATACAAGATAGTTGATTAAATTATGCTATTCATGATTTATAAAGTATTGTTCATCTTAAATGTCTATGAATTGCTTATATTGCCTTTCACTGACATTATTATTTCATGAGCACATTGCATATATTATCAAGCATTTGCTGATGAAGAATTAAAGCAACAAAAATTTTATCATCATTAATTAAATTTGAGTGATTCTCTTTTTTTAACAAAATGAGGGGGCAAAGTATATAATAAAAAGCCACTACTCTAGAAAGTGTGACTTCTTCATAATCTCTTATAAAATTATGTTAATTAAATATTTCATTTAAATAACTTCAATATCATCATCACGAACTAAAATTACTTGTGAGTTGGATATCAGAGTCAGTGGAATTTTATTGTTACAATTAGTAATTATCTCGTCAATCATACTACTAAAGAATTCATGTCCATAATGAGGAACAGGGTATGATGAAATTAGATTTAAACCCATAGTTGATTCTAATTGCGGTGCTTTACTCATTTCATCAATATATTTTACATATTCAATATCAGGCGCCATTATTATTGATCCTGCAGACTCACCTATATATAGCTTACCGGAACTAACTTGTTCAATAATTAATTGATCTAGCTCCGACCTTTTTAATTCCTGAAGTAAGAAAAATGTATTACCTCCAGATACATATATAAAATCATTTTTCCTCAATATTTTTTCTGCTTCAGATTTATCAGCTTTTGATATATCGAGCATTTCTACAATCATTCCCAACTCTTCAAAGGCCATTTTTGCAGACTCTACATAATGTACTACCTCTTCAACTATACTTGCAGTTGGAATAAAAGTAACTATTTTCCCTTCAATGTTCTCTCCAACAAAATTTTTCAAAAAATTACTAGCATCATAAAATGAAGAAGTTAAAAACATTTTTTTCATAAAGTACCTCCTAAAATAAGAACCTACGTTTCCATTTCAGGATAATAGACTTTATAAAAAAAAGCAAACATCAATCTACTTTCACTCATTATGTATAACTCTGTATCGTGTCACACCCATTTGAATTCCTAATAAAAAGCCTTACCGTGCTAGGGATAAGGCTCGTCTACTGTAGTAAAAATAGTAAATTATGAGTTGCTCTTTTTTCACAACATAGAAACTTTCCAACACATTCGAACTATTCTTTTGTAAAATACTTTGGATCAATTTGATCAATAAGTGAAGAAGTTAATTCAGAATAATTCCTCATTTTTATTTTATCTTCATTTGTTGGTTCCTGACTATTTTTAATAAAAACTACCCAATCTTTTTCTATCTCGCTAATATTCTTCCCGTATACTTCCTCTATTTTATTTGCTACATTCTTTTCGTTGTATATCTTTTCAAAGGGTCTGTAATTGCTGTAGGGTCCCCACTTATTTTGACTTTTTGTAAGAATTGTGGGGAGGTAGCTTCATTCAAAGTTGAAAATCCTAAAAAGTTCACATAGACCGATTTAGTTTTGGATCACTTACAGCCTGGTGACCCTTTTTATAGTTTTTACAGCAATAGGTAAGACTTTGAAGTTATCTCCATCTTTTCCCCTGCTCCACACCCAACTTGCAGCTTTCACCGCATTAGGCGATCTTACTCTTTTAGACTAAAGCAACTAAATTGGTTTAATTTCTTCAATTGTTTACCATCCAATTGGAGAAGGCTCTTATATCGTTCAATCGTCTCTGTTTCTGTAGGTTGGATTAATTTGTGAATATTTTTATGCACTATTGCGAGGTTTTTAAATTCGTCTGTACCACCCATACTAGACCCTTACATTCGCAAGTTTGTCAGCCCTGACGGGCATTCTCACCATAGACACTTTGTAGCATCCCGACCTATCGAGAACCATATCCTTTCTTAGCGACTTAGGTACTTTTCAGCCGACTTCACCTAGCTTCATACATGTTATGTCAATTATCATTTCATGCATGTAGGAGTATCAGATAATTCGTTTCTGCTCAACATGACGGCTTTCATTCCAAATTTCGGTTAATCAGTTGTGGCTGTGATAACAGCCCTCCCATTCCATGAATATCATTTATAGGGAAACGTTTCGCACACTGCACATTTTCTTTCAAACTTCCAATATCTTATAAAATCTGTATAATTAAAGCATAGTAATTTGCCTCTGTAGCTGTAGAAGGGAAGAGCGCCGGAAAACATTGTAGCTGCCGGGTCGCAAGGTAAGGGTTTCAGAAGCACCGAAAAGCAAATGAGCTGAGGCAGGTGAAATTCCTAGCTGGTGAAAATCCGTAGGGAAGCGTGTTCCCCCTAGCCTATGCTTACGAAAGGAGTGCGGGTTCGAATCCCGTCAGAGGCATTCACTCTTCTAATGAAAACATTTTCTTTCACATATTCGCATTAGCACTTTTCTTCATGTGTCTTGCTAAATCAAACTAATCTTGCATACTTTTAATATCTTTTTTACATGCTCGTAACTGAATATTCTTGTCATCCACAATAGCATTCATGACAATTTCACTTGTTTCATAGTCCATCGTAAATGACCAAAGTTTAACAGTTATCATCTCTTCGCCCTCTTGTACGAAATTTTTTTCTTATACGATTGATTTCCCTTTTTCTAAAACACTTTACTTTCGTGGTATTTGAAGCAAATAATTTTGCAGCCAATCTATTAATCCCTAATGAAAGTTTGTTTGATTCCTATGATCAAATAACAATTTATGGTATATTTTCATGAACAAAGCATCGAATTGAACGATTTTCAGCCCATATTCTAAGACACACTTATGTGGGTAATTTAATTGCTGAGGATGCAGCAGTAACAACAGTAGCAAAAATTATCGGGGACACACCAGAAATGGTGATGAAAGTATATGCTCATTCACTAGCTGATGAAGAATTAAAAGCAACAAAAATTTTATCATCATTGATTAAATTCGAGTGATTCTCTTTTTAATCTAAATTTGGGGTACAATGTACATTTGCACCCCACAAACCCTGATATATAAGCATTTATCAGACTATCTAAATATATTATGTTCATAGAGAAAATCATAGGAAAGATCGACAAACAGGTATTCATGTTCATTGATTGCAATCGAAAATGTGCGTGTAATTTCCCCTGTTTCAATATCTCGATACAGTTCAGAAATTTCCCCACTTTGATCATTACGCATTTTAATAATCGTTTGAAGGAAATATGGACGCCAACTCCAGTTTTTATTAATAGCACTTGGTTGTAATTCCCACTGTCCCTCAACACGCATCACATTGGGCGTTAGCTGAAACCCGTCCTCATTACAAATATATAATCGGAAAGAATAGCTATCTAACAGTTGTGCTAAATGCTCTAAATGGGCAATGTTATCACTTGAAGGTTTGACACGGTGAACGATTGCCTCTAGCTCTTCCTGTAACTTCTTAAGTGCAAAATACTGCGCCTCAAGCATCTTCTTTTCAGAGGTAATAAATTGTTGACATTCCCGTTTAAACCTTTCCTTCAGCACATCTTTCTCCACAAAATTTATTGCGGCATTTGCCAAGTAGGACCCTTGATAGAAACGTCCCCCATTTTTCCAAGCAAATTGCAATTGATAGACAGTTCCGATACCTTCAAATAATAAGTTTGCGCCAATTTTATATGCTAAACTTCCAATTGCTGAAATCATGTCTGATTGGGCTGACCATGAATCATAATTCAAGTCACGAATATTCACTTTTAAAATCTGTGGAGAAAGTAGAGCAATGTGCTCTAAATGACTTTCAGCTCCTACCTCTTGTACAGCAATTTTCACTCCGAAAGTTGTAAAATAACGCAGGGCATGATGTAATTTATTGATATCCCCTAAAAAGCGATGTTCAGAAACAACCAACACTATGCGATGTAAATCTTCTTCATGTAAGTATTGTTGTATAATATTAAAATGGCTTTCCCCGAAATCTTGCATCAATAAATTGGGGTTACTTGGAATATAGATGTCAATTTCATTTGCTACTTGCTCTATTTTTGCTAAAGCAGCATGCAAAATTTTATGTTCCATATCTATTCTATATTCTTCTGGAATATCTTCATTATTCACAAAATCTTTTAAGTTAATTTGTTGACCTTCAATTTGTAAATGTCCGGAAATTTCGTAGGCAATCACCGTATGCGCATCTGCGCTAAATATAGGTTGAAAATGCCCATTTATTTGATCTAAATTTGTTAACACTTCAATTGCATCCATTGTCGAAACCTCCATACTTGAATAACCCACCTACTGTTATTCAAAAATAACATCACATTCACAGTTCATTAAATGAAAAAGCTCTCTGACTGTATAATAATTTGTTTATAGGAAATTCGCAACTTCACATGCCTTTTTTAAGAAAATATATGTTTCATTTATATTGTCACTAATTCTTTTTCCTGTTGCTTGTACGGCGCTAGCTCAGGTTGACATACCCAGCTCAAGCCAAGTGTACCTTCCCCTGCATGAACACCCACACACGCACTCAATGGCAAAATATAAAAATTGATAAGAGGGTACGTTTTTTCAAGTAATGCCTTCCAACACTTAGCTCCTTCTTCATTGTTACAGTGAATGACAGCCACCTCAGGAATAATACTTGACTCTAAATCTAACGTTAACAGCTTTTCTACATATGCTTTTGCTTTAGTTGCTGTTCGTATTTTTTCTTTCATCACAACTTTTCCATTATCAAAGGAAATAACGACTTTAATATTTAAAAGGTTGCTTAAAAAGGCCTGTGTCCCTGTAACTCGCCCACTTTTGTGCAATTGCGATAAACTCGATGGGATAAAGGATAGCTTACTAAGGTCTGCAAGCTCATTAATTCTTTCAACGATAGCTTCTGGTTCAAAGCCCTCTCTTTCTAATTGCTGTCCCAGCTCAATCATTTTCATCATTGGGAAAGAGCCAATTTTTGAATCGACTGGATGCACTTCAAATTGTGCTTGCTCTGCTGCCGTGAAAGCGCTTAAATAAGTGCCCGATAAATGCTGCGATGTGTGAATAGCAATTGCACAAGCATAGCCTTGTTGTTTTAATGTTTGATATAATTCTACCACTTCACCAATGGCAGGTTGCGACGTCTTTGGGTGTGATTTGGCATTGCGTAATTTATCGTAAAACTCGTCATGTGTCATATCAACAGTTTCACGTAATGCTCCTTCTTCAAATACAATATTCAGTGGTAGTACGTGAATTTGATTGTCCTGTATGAATTTTTCGTCTAACAATGCTGCTGTATCTGTAACCCATGCAATTTTCTTTTTCATTAAATGCTGTGCTCCTCGTCTATCGTGAAATATTATTATCTATATAGCTTATGCAACTATACATAGAGAGTACCGTGATGAATAGTGACATTTATCATACTCGCTTAATTTATTTGCATCATTCGACATTAATTCGACAATTTTCTTAATAAAAAAAGCAATATGCCCGCAGTATGGTAACGATACTGCGGGCATATTGCCACGACTATTCAGACATAAAGAAATACCAGATGCATGCAATAACAATTAATGATAAGAGAACTGCAATGGTTACGCGTAGTGGTGAAATCGGTGCATCGCCGCCCACACGACCTGTTTGACCATTCACCATAAAGCGGTAAATTTTCTCTTTGTAACGGAAGGAAGATAACCAAATTGGTAACATTAAATATTTATATGTAATGTCATCATGGGTCGTAGAGAAACGCAAATTTGACACAACATCTGCGTGTTTTTCACGACGAATTTTTGTTGTTATTTGCGCATGAAGGTGATCTTGAATTTCACTCTTCGCTTGATGCCAGCCATCCTGCAAACCGATGCTGTATCGTTCTGACAGAAAACCAGTCACATACTCAGGCTTATAGGATTTATTATTCAGCAAATTAAACGGTTCGATTTTACGCATCATATCTCGATCATATCGTGTTGTAGCACTTATCAAATGATCGTCAATAAATTCTTGATAGAAGCCACTTGTCGAATACCAATCTGTCTCGGTACGCGTATTACCATCTTTATCTGTCACTGTTCGATGCTTACCATAGCTAGCCGAGTATCGTGAGCTTGTTTTTGTATCAAACGTCCAATAAGGTAGGTACACCCCTTTAAAGGAATCTGGCTTTGCACTTATTTTTGCAGCTTTTGGCGTAAACCATCTTCCTTTAATCCATTTTTGAAAATGCTCGCCTGCTTGTTTGTCTGTCACCTCGAAAGCACAAACACCATTTGGCGCAAGTGTATTTTCTGCACTTGCCTCCATTACCTGATTAGAACCACAGTAAGGGCAACTGTCAGCGACTTGTAATGCATCGTAAATTGTCTCTGCCGCACAAGCTTTACAAATAATCGTTTTTTTCTCAACACCCCAATTAAAATTACCACGTTCCTCAGCTAGAGCAAAATCCATTTCCTGTGCAACTTTTTCTTCTTCTTTTTCTGGGGTTGCAATTTCTGTCTCGAAGCCACAATAAGGACAAGTTAGCTTTCCTGTGGCCGGGTTAAATTCAATTGATGCACTACATGACGGACATTCAGCGTCGAATTCAAGCTTTGCTTCTTTGACGTTTTCTACTTCTTGTGTCGTCATCATTAGTCATCCCCTTACTTCCTATCATTTTCATCGAAAACATCACCACATTCTGGACAGAATTTTGGTGGATTTTCCACATTTTCTGGCTCCCAACCGCATTTATCGCAAGCAATTTGCAAGGCTCCAACCGGTTTTTTCGCACCACATTCACTACAAAACTTTCCTTTATTGACTGTACCGCATGTACATGCCCAGCCTTCAGCCATTGGTTTTGATGCACCACAATTCGAACAGAATTTCCCTGTATTTTCATGCTCACACGCACATGTCCATACACCTGAAGTTGCCGCCGATTGTGCCTTCATGGATGCTTGTGCCATTTGCGTTTGCTTATTTTGCTCGTTCATTTGAAAAAGCTGCCCTGCATTGACACCACCTGCTTGCGTCGCCATGTTCAAGCCCATAAAGCCCGACATTGCGCCACCTTCATTTTTAGCAGCTGCAATCATTGCCTCCGCCTGTGCCCCTGTTAAATGAGCGGCTGCCATGCCAGGATCACGCATCACCGCGTTACGTTGCAATTGTTTCAACATTGCTTCATCTTCTTCAGACGCTTTTAAAGAACTTATTCCAAATGACACAACTGCCAGCCCACGTGTTGCTAGCCATTTTTCCGATAACACCTTGTTTAATGCATCAGCTAAGGCCATTGTATGTGCAGGTATTTCACTATAACGCACACCACTTGCTGAAATTTGCGCAAAGGCCGGTTGTAATGCTGTCATGAGTTCTGTTTTTAATTGGCTGTCAATCGCATCACGTGTAAATTCTCGTTCCACATTCCCGCATACATTTGTATAGAATAATAATGGATCGACAATTTTATATGAATATTCCCCATGACAACGAATAGCAATATCAATATCTAAACCAATGTTTCTATCGATGACACGGAAAGGAATAGGTGCGGGTGTACCATACTTATTACCAATGATTTCTTTTTTATTGAAGTAATACACGCGTTGATCTTTCGCTGTTTCACCGCCAAATGTAAATCGTTTTCCGATTTGTTTAAACGTTTCCATAATGTTCGAAGAAAGATCATTGCCATACATAATTGATGGTTCTGTGGAAGTATCATATACATATTCACCAGACTCCGAAGAGAACTCTACTACTTTTCCTTGCTCAACAATCATCATACATTGGCCTTCATTAATGGCAATAATGGAGCCATTACTAATAATGTTATCATTCCCTTTATTCGTCCCACGTTTAGAAGTACGCTTTATGCCCTTCGTTACAAGAACGTCTGCTGTAAGCGACTCGCAATAGAAATACTCACGCCATTGATCTTCTAATACGCCTGCTAATGCACCAACGCCTGCTTTTAATAAACCCATATCTATTCCCACCTTCAAAAAATATCTTACGCTTATTTTATCATTAAAAATAACTTGCTCACTACTGTATTACGCAAGAAAGGACATTTTGTTTCATTATTTTCAATCAATCGATATAAATTTGGATTCGCTTTCAACAGCTTCCCAATGACATCAAAAAAAAGATGCTGCACAAAGTGTACAGCACCTCCTGTTATGCAAAAGCGTTAATGGCTACCAGTATCCAAGCAACAATAAATAACATGCCACCGATTGGTGTAATTGCTCCTAGTTTTTTTACCCCTGTAACTGCAAGCGTATATAAACTGCCCGAGAAGAAAATAATGCCTGCGAACATTAAATAGCCTGCCCAAGAAAGCATACTCGATGTTCCTAAAAGTGCATCACTAGATAAAATACCAAGGACAAGTAGACCTAGTGAATGATACATATGATATTGCACGGCGGTTTCCCAAATGGCCGCATATCGTGGCGTCGAAAATTTATCTTTTAATGCATGTGCTCCAAATGCCCCAAGTGCCACCCCAAGACAAGCCATAATAGCACCTAAACCTAGTAAAATTTCCATATGTTGTTCACCTATTTTTGCTCAAGCGCAATTTCTTTATATTTTGCATCCCACACAGGGTCAATTTTACTGAGCGAAACAGGTCTTAGCGTTTCTTTCTGAGCTAAAATATGTACTGACTGCGCAGTAGCAGCGACTGTTCCATCCTCATGTAAAATTTCATAGCCATATGTTGTACGTAAACGGTCGTGCTTCTCCACCCATGTGCGTACAGTTGCTACCTGTCCGTAATGCATAGCTGCCTTATAAGAAATGGATAAATCCATCACTGGCGATACATAGCCTTCTTTTTCTAATGCCGCATACTCAAAACCAGCATCGCTCACTAGTTGTGTACGTCCAATTTCCATCCATATGATGTAGTTTGCGTGGTACACAACGCCCATCTGATCCGTTTCGGCATATCGAATCTCAATCTGTTTTTCACTTACAAACATTTTCTTCACCTCGCTTTTCATTATAGCGTAAAAATGTTGAATTGGCGGGGTTTTTGCTTAGTAAGAAAGAAAAAGAGAAAAAATTAAGCTTAACAAAAATTTCAAATTTAACTCTGAATTTTATTTGGAAAAAAATGTTGGTTTCCGTTTTCACCCGTTGTACCCCAATACTAAGAAATCGCGTTGCAATGACTGGATTGCCAAGTCCAATATCACAAATCGATGTAAAAAATCACGTTGTTCAAAACTAATCATAAAACCTCTTTTTCCTTACGGATAACTGGAACAACAGCGAGAACATATCAATACTAAAGGTGCGCTTTGCGTTCTTTGAGAAACAATATGCCTGAAACGTATCTCGGACTATTGTAATAATTTTGACACGCCTTTTTGTGATTTCACCAGTCTTTGACATGTACATCATGTTTACCAACTGCCCACGTTGCATTGCTTTTATTAGCTGCTCTTTCATGTTGTTCACTCCTCTTGCAGAACATTCGTTTGATTAAACTATACGCACATCCGTTCTATTTTAGTAGTAGTAATTTCGGGTACGATTAGCTAATTTTATAAAGAAACAAATAGATTAGAACAGATAACTAACAAAGTTGTCTGTTTTTTATTATGTACACCTAACACAGATTCAAATAAAATGGAAAAAAAGGAGGTTTTTGTGGTGAAAAAATCAACAATTCTATTCAGTGTACTTATTTTACTATTAACTTTCAGTATGGGTGCATACGCTGCAACAAAGTATAATTTCACTTTTGACGGAAAAAAACAATCTCTTGATGTACAGTTAATTAATAATAAGGCATATGTACCATTAGATGATATTACTGAGCTATTTGGCGGGAAAGTAACTTACGATAGCAAATCTAAAACATATGCTGTTACATCAAAAGCTACTGAATCTACTATTCAATCTGAATTGTCAAAAACCATCAAAGATGTAACCGTTACAATTGATAAAGTAGTGCAAGATTCTGATTCGTTAAAAATTTATGTTACGTATGTCAATAACTCTGATGATAAAATTAGCAATGGAAGCGATTTATCTAAGATTGTCGCAAATGGAAAACAGTACAGTTATAACTCTAAATTCAATTTTGAAAGATGGTATAAAAAAGAAAATGTTCCTCACGCTGATACGTATATTGAGCCTGGCGTAACTGCTGAAGATGTTATTTTTTATGCTCCTGTTGATGCTGATTCAATAAATATTCTAATTCATGCTAACTGGACAGATTACAGATTTAATAATGTAAAGATTACAAAATAACTTTTTTTATAAAATAATTTAAAAATGTTTTAATTATAAAACAGATAACTAAATACGGTTGTCTGTTTTTTGTATACAAATAGAAAAAGCCCAGACTCACGCTGGTCTTTTTTTATGTATAAATAAACAAGATGTGGTACAAAATAATTATTGCCATGAGACTTTCTCATACTGATTAAAGCTGCAGCAACTTCCCTCGTTGCGGCTTTTTCTTTTCCTCAAGCAAATTTTCATGGCCCAGAAATAAGTGCTACACTTTCAGCTAACATCGTTGCTGGATTAGTTGCCTGTAGCCAAGCATTGGGCACTTCCACTTGCGAAGATATCGTATTAATTTATGGTCAATTCCGTACAACAAAAGCTCAACTTATAAAGGCTGACTTATACCTCATCCATTACATGTAGATTATCTAGAAAAATAATTATTATTTAACCTGACAAACCGTTTTCCCCAGTATAACACTGGGGATTTTTCAGTTTTTGTGTTTAAAGATTTTCTTCTTTTTGTTCTTTTGCTTCGTTTGAATTTTTACTTTGTTCCTTTGTAAGATCATTCTCTTCGCGTACATCTAAATCGTCAGGACTTAAATCATTCCCAAATTCTTCTCGATTTATGTCTTTTTTATTTCCTTTTTGCCTCGTCATATTTTCACCTCCAGTAATACACTTTCCCTTTTTGAGTGATTTATACTTGAAGGCTTGCACTCTAATTTCTTCATATTGTTCAGTTAAGACATCCTTGAATATTAATACCATGCTCGATTAAGCGTCTTATTGTATGATTTAATTAACAAATATTAGGAGTAAATATAATAGATTGTCTAAATAAATAAATTAGAAAAAAGATCGAAGAACTTGAGAACAATAATATATTTTCACATTGGAGTCTTTAATTGAAAACTATAGCAGGAACAATCTCCATATCTGTTTCTTTTACTCTATTTATTTGTTTGGACTAAAGATGGAACATTCAATTAAATACGATTCAGGGTTCTTCTTTTTCCCTATAATTTTACTGATACTTTCTTTCATTTTCTTTAGAATAGATTTCAAGAATAATACAAAAAAATAACTTTGAACCTCTCACGACTGAAGCCTTTTATATGCTATCTTTTGAAAAATATGTGCCGCCCATGTATGTCTTGCCCCGAACAAGTTTATGGGGCGCTGATCGGTCGTCAGTCTGTCTTTCCTGATAATTAATTTTTATAATTACCAAAAGAGGAAAACCTCTACCGCACCCACCTGCTTTCGATTTTACATCATATTTCTTCTACATTTGTTCCTTCTAAGACTTACCCCATTGAAATCTTCTCTTTATCTTTCAATACGATTATTAACATATACAGGCTAAACAATAGAGTGATTGAAATTGTTATTGCAAATGAGTATGTATCTTGAATCTTAAAGTAAAAAGTGTTTATAGAATTTAATAGTCCAACAATCACTAAGAATCCCCAAAAAGTATTCTGCCTTTTGGAGTTATCTCTTTTTGATCTATTCATATAACTAGCAGAAAGCCAGATAAAGAAAGGTAGATAACATACAATTGCAAAAGTTAGAATAATCCATCCACTAAACGTCATAGTGTCACCTCCTTGAACCTCTTTATTTTATACGTATAGTCTGTTCAATAGTTTCATTTTATTATTCTAAAAAAATGAAGGTAACCCTTCATCTACTTCATCATTTGAATCAATATATTGTTTCTTACTCTAATTATTGTTGGACTTGATAGTTTCATGTGCTTATCAATAGGTTTCATACTATCCCTCACCCGGTATTTCAAATATGCGTATGTTCATGTTTGCCCTCCTGTTAACAAAAAGAGCACTATATTAGTATTATTAATATAAAAATGTAAATGGAGTGAAATAATGTACAAAATCGCTAGTCCGTTCTTTAAAGTAGCTTTTACAAATATTAATATTGTTTGTTTAGTCCAAATTTTTTACCAGACACTTCTAATAGAATCAATAGATATAGTAATTTTTCAATTTTTGATTTTTCCTTTACTTTTTGTACTTATCAATATTTTTCTTTGGTTTAGCAAATTCAAACTAAAATTTTATGAACATGCATTATTCGCCTATCTTGCTTTCTTTGTTTCTGTCATTATTTCTTCTTTGCTAGTCTTAGTAATCATAGGGCCTGCTCAAGAACTACCTCCGGGCGAAATCGTATTAGGGGCAGATTTGATAATGATTCTTACCATATCAACAATACAGTTTGTATTATTACTGTTGTTAAATCTCATTAGTTATATAGGTTACAGAATCTTTCACTCTCGAAAACATTAATAATAACTTTCAAAAATACCCTAGTGCTTTTTTACTTTATACAAACGAATTTTCCCTTAATATTTATTGATTTGTCATTAAAAATGGTCAGACTCAAAATTTTTTTGAGTACTTGTCCACTAATTTATCAATATGTAACTCCCTACCATTTTTTCGGCAGAATCTCTTAATTTCTTTTCTTTAGAAAGGTTGTAATGAAAAATAGCGGCAATACTTCTAATTGTATGTTTAGAAATCGGAATATCTACCGAATTTTGTTCGTTTACATTTTTGGAGTCTGCTCCCTTTAAGAAGAGAAGTTTTTAATTACTCATAATCCGCTCATTTTTTGTCTAAGCTTAAAATGTATTAATTAGAGCCCTTAGCACATTAAAAATGACTTCTAAAAGTAGGGGGAAAAATGAAGAAAAAAATTATATTAATAATAAGTCTAGCTGCAACACTTTTTCTTTCGGGATGTTGGGATGTATCGGAACCACAAAGAATGTATTATATTCTTGGAGTTGGTATTGATTTTAAGGATGACCAATATGAAATATTCATGCAAATTATCGACTTTTCAAATGTTGCTAAATCTGAGAAACCTAATCAAAATTCAACACAGGCTGAAATTGGACGTTCTAAAGGAAAAACGATGGAGGAGGCATTTTTTAAATTATATCGTTCCATCGATCAAAAAGTCTTTTGGGGACATATGACCTACCTTATTCTGTCAGAAGAAGCAATGAAAAGTGAGCATGCTGTACCAATTATCGACAGTTTTCTACGTCATAGGGAAACAAGATATCAAATTTGGGCTTATTCCACACAAGATTCTATTGAAGAAATTCTTTTAATCACACCAATCATCAACAAATCTCTTACAGCTTCGAAACTAAGTAACCCACTCAATACAGGTGCACAAGAATCATTTGTTGAACCCATTAATTTACGGAAGTTAATCGTTGGATTGAATGAACCAAGCCATGAAATTAGTATTCCATTAGTGACTATTAATAAAAAATGGCAGACAACAGACCAGCCATCCGAGGAAACTGCTTTAACAGGTGTAGGTGTACTTTCAAAAGATGGTTTTAAAGGCTTTATCAAGGATGATGCTGCGAGAGGTATGCAATGGATGCTGGGTGAAAAGAGCCAAGGAGAAGTAACCTTCAAATTAAAAAATAAGGAACATGATTACTTAACAGTAGATTTAGAAAAATTAGGTCTAGATGTTAAACCAATTGTAAAAAACAATGACGTTAAATTTGAAATAGCTTTAACATTTAATGCTACAGTTAATGGTTTCAAAGGAGAAGTAACCTCCGATGAAATAAGAGAGGGCATCGTTAAACAAATTAAAAAGGATATTAAAACAACCTATGGGGAAGCATTAAAAATGGATAGTGATATTTTCCGCTTATCAGAATATCTATATCGAAATAACGTAAAGATATGGAAGAAATTAGAAGTAGATGGTAAGATACCATTGACTGAAGATTCCATTAGTAAATTAGATGTTCTTGTAAATAAAGTTAGTCCTGGTAGAAAAACATTTGCTGAAACAATTGAAGAATAACTATAAAAAGATCGATTTCCTAAATCATATGTAAGCAGTCTTTTTGCTTATAGTGTTCGTTCCTCAGCCGAAATTAGTAACCCTTAAAATGCCCAATTCATTTGGCAGAAAATTTTTGGAAATCCAAACTATTAGGGTCAAATCAGCCATTATGATCTTGGTACGAAAATTCTCATTCGAGTTTAAAGGTTTAAATAATTTTAGGATGCTCACAAAGAATTTTATGGTAAATTAGCCCGATTGTATCTAGGATTGGTCGGGCTAAGTTTATTTTATAGATTCGACGAGAACAGTCGTGAGAGGTCCATTCTGCAAATTCTTTTACATGTTTATCACTAGCTATCGGCAGTAGTTGCTACTACGCTTACCGCAGCTATTTCTATCCCCCTACCTCTTTCTTTTGTTTTAACATACAAAAAAGACATCACTTGGACGTCTTTAATGTTTTATCAATATCCTCAATTAACCGATCTACTTGTTCCTTCGTAATTTTAATGACATATAACTCTTTACGTTCTCCGATATGACGTCTTTTTTGGTGTTTGGGATACTGATAATCGAATGACGTATCTTTTTCCATAAACTCACCTCTTAAAGCTATATTCAATATAAAGTATAACAAACTTTCAATAAAAAGGAAATTAACTATATATTTTATCACGCGAATGAAGATCTCATGATATATCTTTTTGCTGCCCTTTGTTGATTACTACAAACTATTTTGACGTAACTATCCAATCCAATAGTCGAGCATCGTTATTAACATTTTATCATGTATTTCCATAACATTTATCATTAATTAAATGGTGAATATGACAAAAAGAATACGTTGAAAAACTTATCGCTGTTGTTCGATAAGTTTTTTATTGACCAATTAAACGTAAGAGATATTAATTGTTGTCAAATATTTAAGCAAACAAATGCCTTTTGGGATTGTTTTAAGTCATTACATTTATGTTTATTTTTTAAGAATATAGTTCCACTATTCGTTGATTAGTCAATGTATTATTGTCAGTTATATCGATGAAATATGGTAATTGCCATTTTTGAGTAGTCACTGCTTGCTTATTTGTTGGTTTATCCCAACTAGGATAGACTCTGATTGCCATCTTACCTTTTCTATCATCTGTTCTTAGAATACCCTTTTTCACCAGAAGTTCCTTTGGGAAAACAAACTGACCGACCTTATTATCTTTAAAGGTAGTGATAACTAATAAGTCTGGGAACTCTTTGGCATTATATGCCTGATTTTTATTGCCGTCATCTTTCTCCCAAAAAGTTACAAATTGTCCGATTTTAGTTGGCGTTATTTTAGCTACCCTAAAGCGAATAGGTTTCAAATTTAAAGTGAACTTCCCTGCTCCATACTCTGCATTTTGTTGTTCCTCTTGAATATTGCTAATCATTAGGTTATTCGGTTCATATATCTTATTATTAATAAAAGTTACTGCATTACAAAATGTGTTCATGATTACGTACCCCTTGCTTAAATTTAATTGGTTTTTTAATCTAACAATATTACATTCTGGCTGTAGCATCGTCACATGCTACAGCTTTTCTTAGGTCACTCCGTCTAAGATGAAGGATTCTTTTTAATTACTTATTTATTCAGACATACATCATAATCTTTTTTTAACTATTCAATTCACCTATTTATATTGGAAATTCTAAAATTGGTCTATTAACTATATGCGTTTGTTTATACTCTTTAAATATTTCATTTTCTCTAGACACTCTGCCATTCACTCTTCATTTACAAATCATAGATTAGTAATGTATGGCTAACGCTATACAAATAGAATAGGAAGGAGGTCTTGTAATGAGCGTTAACAGAAGTGTGAGAAATACGAGAAGTCAATGTGATTCCTGTGATGGAAAGGAAAAGTCCTCTAATAGAGTTGTAAATCATTGTAAAGGCTGCGTTTGTAATCAATTAAGACACTTACAAACTCAGACTGAAGTTGATCTTTTCTTATTAGGAGGTCAGGTCATAGAAGATGTTGTTTTTATTACTTTTGACCCCCAAAATTGCTGTGCATTCTTTAATGATCCGACAACAGAGCCAGGTTCAACTATTATCGTAGACTGTCAAGATATTCAAGCTATCCGAATCGAAGCAGATTAAGTTTTAAGGAGTCTCTTTCTCTATGGAAGAGACTCTTTCTTACGGTCAAGAATCCCGCAAACTACTAGTGTACTATAATGCTGTTAGTTCACGGTACTCTAATTCATAATACCTATCGATCACTATACTTAAATGATTTTAAAGATATAATAAGTGACAAAGCAAAACAACCTATTAATACTAGCAGTGATTGTCCCCAAATACTAAAATTATTTAGTAAAGCTGCTTTAATGCCATTCAGAAACCATTCGAATGGATTTACTACACTGATATATTGTATAAGATTAGGTGCTTTTTCCATTGTGAAAAAGGCATTACTACAAAGTAGCATAGGTATCATCAGTAAATTCGCCGTCATACTTAGGTGCCCTTCATTTTTCACTAGACTCGAAACAAAAAAACTTAAAAATACAAAACTTAATGATGCTACCAGAATAATAGGTGTCATAAATAATAGAGCCATTAATGACAAGTTCAGTTGGTTAATGACGATACAAAACAACAACACTATATATGAAAGTATAATAGCTATTAAGGACCATGAACTCGCTACACCCACGATATACTTCCATAGAGGCATGGGTGTTGCATGAAGCAAATTATAAACCCCCCTCTTTCTTTGCGATAACGACACAAAAGCTGTCGTCATGAATGAATAAAAAAATACGCTAACGGCAATAAGTCCATCGATATAATTTTCTGAATAGCTTGGGACAAACATTCTTAAGGCTACAATCGCAGCAAAGGGCATTAAAATCGACCAAAAAAGTAGATACATATCTTTCATACTTGATTTTAAATTTAACATAAAAACAGTCTTCATTCGCTCACTCCCTCACTTTGTTAATTCGAAAAATAGATCCTCTAGGTTTTGAGCATGATATTGCTCTAATAAATGATCCGGCGAACCATTTGCGATTATTTTCCCTTGATTCATAATGATGATTCTGTCAGCCACTTTTGTTACTTCCAACATATCATGAGAAGAAAACAACACTGCAACTCCATTTTCTTTTAGGTTTTTAATCATGTTTTGAATTTCCTTTTGACCTCTTGGATCTAACCCAGCAGATGGTTCATCCAAAATTACTAGTCTGGGATTATGCAAAGTCGTTACAAGAATGGCTAAGCGTTTTTGTTGCCCCATAGATAACTTGATAGCAGGCGTCTTTTTAGCCTGTAACAAATCGAATGAAGCGAGTCTTTCATCAATCATCTTGTTTGTTAGATCAACGTTATAGAATGCAGCGAATAACTTTAAATTATCTTCTACAGTATATCCTTCGAAAAAAGGTGTTGATTGGAGCTGCGTCCCAATTTCTTTTTTGTAATCCGTTGTCCAATAAGCGATGGTCCCAGAGTCTTGCGGAAGAATACCAAGAAGCATACTGATAGTTGTAGTTTTCCCAGCTCCATTAGAACCAATAAGCGCAATCGTTTCTCCTTCTTCGATCTCAAGGCTGATGTTATCAACGATAGGTCTTTCCCTATAATTTTTTGTTAAATGACAAGCACTAATTAGTTTTTTCACCGTTTGCCTCCTATTCAACATTGTATACTCAACTTTGAATATATGTGCATTTTTTAACTCCCTCAATTGAGAGAGTTATCTTTTTCCATTATTTGAATTGCTTGATTAACGAATTTCAATTGTACTTTCACTATTTCTAACATATTATCAAATGCTAATTGCGTTAACTTTGGAATTTCTCCTTGCATGGCATTCAATTTAGCTTGATAGCCAGCAGCTATTGCCTTTTCTTCATCTTCCAATATTTCTCTTTGCTTTTCTAATGCATGACTAGCTTGCTCATTTGGAAGTTTAAATGCAAAAGCGACACCAGAATACAAGGTAGTAGGATAAACGACCGAAGATTTTTCAAGAGCCTCGATAATTAAATCTTGCTCATATGCTTTTCCCTTGTCAGTGATTTGGTAAATAGCCTTCTGCCTATGTCCTGTGGATTCAATGCTCGCCACTTCTATATAACCATCTTTTTCAAGCTTTTTCAAAGCATTGTATATAGAGCCAATGAGAACACCACCCCACCTTTCAGCATCATTCATCTCAAGCATTACTTTAATATCGTATCCTGTCATGGGTTTTAGCCCCAGCATAGCAAGCACTAATAATTTTGTCATTAAATCACCTTTTTATATTCAACGTTGAATAATTTGACTATAACTTTACTTTTATTATTTGTCAATATGTAAAAAATTTGATTTATTGTACTTTACATACATGTATGCATGCATCTCGCTATGTAGAAACAACTGCCATTGTTTGTTGTCCCTTAAACATCGGACTATCTTAGTACAAGTTCATCTGTTATTTTCTCTTTAACACTATACATCAATAAAAAGCTAAAAAGGTCACTTCCATATGGAAAGTGACCCAAAACAGGAGCGTTTTTTTGTAAGGCTAGATTAGCTTTACACTACTATTACTATGCGATGAAAGCTATTTTTGACTAGTCTTTTGTCTGAGCAATAGATTTAAAAAATAAAAAAGTAGACATTTTGTTGTCAACGATATAAAACTGAAAAGTCCTTTTAGGAGTGAGTTCAGAAAACAGAATTAACTTTCAGGCGTTTTATCTTTATTAGTGGCATTGCTTCTAATGGCCACTCCTTATGTTCTACTTCAAATACTTTTTATGAGTAGCCTTATTAGACTGTTTACAAAAGTTCTTTGGAGAACATTTTAACACTCTTTTTATGGATTCGATGAAAACCTTGTGACTTCAGTCGTGAGAGGTTCAAAGAGGAAGACCTCTCATTCGTGTGGCTTTTTTATATGCCTAAAAAGTAGTTGTTCCACTTCTGTTAGCGGGATACTTTGAAGAATTATTAAAAGACTTTTCATTAGTAAGAGGATCTAGTTTGACAGGAACAATGATTAATTTACTTGTTGCCATAAGACAGGCACCTCCTTTATTTTATACGTCTATCGTAATTGGGGTGCAGTTCATTGGTAGCTTTTCAGTGGGCTTTTATGTAGGAAAGTGAATAATCTAGGTTATTAGTAATTCTCATTAATATAATTTTTCAGTGCTTTCAAAGGGACTCTAGCAGCTTCTATGGTTTCTAATTTAACACTAAAAGACATTCGAAAGTGGCCTGGACAACCAAAGCCCATTCCAGGTACTATTAAAATATTAAATTTATCTGCGGCTAAACTACAAAATTCTAAATCATCTTCAAGAGGGCTTTTGGGAAATATAAAGAATCCACCTCGGGTTTTTTTTCCCTGTCAAGTAGACAGTGGAAATAATAAAAATACTTTAAGCGGCTTGATCCCTGTATTCTAGAGAGCTCAAGCCGTTCAATGTTTCTTGGTAACGTTCGTAGTTATAGAACTTGATGTACGTATCGATGGCGTACTTTAATGCTTCAAACGACTCGAACTTATATAAATAATACTTCTCTACTTTTAAGGTTCCCCAAAATGCTTCAATAGGACCGTTATCGATGCAACGTCCTACTCTAGACATACTGTGAATCATTTCTGCTTTATCCATGATTTGCTTGAATTCTTTCGATGTATATTGATAACCACGATCGCTATGTAAAAGAGGGAATTCATTCTCGTTTAATGTTCGTATAGCGGGTCTTACCGTCTTAAAAACTAGGTCATTATTATTCGAATGCCCCAATACGTAACTCACAATGGACTTATCATAGAGATCAATAATCGCACTTAAATAAGCCTTTTTCCCTTTGCCATACTTAAACTCTGTGACGTCTGTGCACCACTTTTGATTCGGTTTTTCTGCAGTAAATTCACGCGCTAATACATTTTCAGCCACATAATCCGGCTTTACTTTAGGGTACTTTTTCCTGCGTCGTCGAATAACCGCCTCCAAACCGCAAATTTGCATCAGGCGATAAATTCGTTTCTTATTCACTTTCTTTAAACCTTTGGTTTCGCGTTTGCGATTAATGGTCATCGTAATGCGACGATAGCCGTATATGCCATCTACTTGTGTATATAAATGTTGGATAGACTCCACTAGCTGTTGGTTTTCCAGTTCCTGCGCAGCTGGTTTACGATTTAACCATTTGTAGTAAGCTGCTCGGGATACCTTGGCGATTTTACATAATAAAACGATTGATAAGTTTTCATTCTTCGCTAGTTCTTGAATCGCCATATACCGGTTTTGAATACGAATTCTACTTAACGACGCCTCCTTTCGATTTCCTCTAACTTTTTTAAAAGTAAATTTTCTACACGTAATCGTTCATTTTCACGTTCCATCTGTTGAATTCTTAAGCGTAATTCATCCTCTGGTGTTCGTTCTTCAGCTGGTTTTGTTCGACCACGTTGATCTTGAAGTGCTTCTTCACCATTTTGTTCAAATTTACGTACCCATAGGTAAACTTGTTGGTAAGATACCTCATATTGTGCTGCTGTTTCTTGATAATTTTTGTCACTCGCTAGGCAAGCTTTTACGATTTCAATACGCTCATCTACAGTTGTTTTTCTTCCTTTAGTCATAGTTTGGCTCATTCCTGTACCCGAATCGTTTAATTCACTATGACAAGTATAGATTTTCAACCACTTTTTGAAAACTGATAAACTACTTATCCCGTATTTGGCGAGGATCTCGAACATGGAGTAGTTCTTTGTTAAATAATCTTCTACAGCACTCCGCTTTAATTCCTCTGAGTACACCTTATTTTTCTTAGGTCGAATTAAGGCTTCTACCCCGCCATATTTATACAGAGCACGCCATACTTGTAGAGTTGTCATGTTTACTGAAAACATTGTGCAGATTTCTTCGAGAGTATGACGACCTTCCTCTAAATATTGAAGTGCTAAAATTTTTACATCTGGTGAAAATGATTTTTTAGGCATGAAAAAACTCCCCATTTAATAAACAGATTTTATTTTTTAATCTGTCTACCTAATGGGGAGCATATCATTTAACAGCATTCATGGCTTTTTGATGTATTTCCAAACTTTGATTTGGGAACGTTATTAGATTTATTTTGTATACTTTATAAATTATTAACTACAGCTACCCTCTAGTTCAATAAGGGTTTATTTCACAAAATCTCCCTGAATGTGATCCCTCTTTCCGTTAAAGTTGATACGGATGCTTTTTGAATTCATTGGGTCTGGAGAGTCAGCTACATGAAAATGGATATGAGGTTCACTGGAATTCCCTGAATTTCCGACGAGTCCAAGCAAGTCACCCTGCTTTATTTTATCCCCTTGCTTCACTACAATTGACTGGTGTTTAAAGTGAACAAGATAACTGAATTCCTCATTTCCATGATCAACAATAACATAATTACCGAAAGGTTGTTCCTCATTAAATGTACCAACTGGTTCATTGTCTTCTACATTATTCTCCATACTAACAACCACTCCATCAGCAGGTGCCAGGTATTCCTTGCCAAATGCAAAATAGCTTTCATTTAAGGATGGATCACCTTCATAGGACCTATTCTCATTCACTATTGCAAAATCATAAGCATAGCGTTGATTTTCATATTCATAATGGTAATTTACCAGCTTGTTCGTCCCTCCCCAAAATACGAACCACTCGTCTCGAAAAGGTAAATGAAATTTTGTTTTAGTAAAAATTTCATCTGTTTCGTGATAAACAGCGAGTGGGATCAACTGTAATACCTGTATAACGTCATCTTCATCAAAAACTGCAATCATTCCTTTAGTACCACTATCATCAGTCCATACATATTGTTTTGCCCCGTTATCGTAAGGAAGCTCAGACTGTAATATTAATTTAGTAATATCTTTATTAAATTTTTCACCTAACTCCTGAAACTGCTTAAAGGATACTTCATTTTGGAAATATTCGCTCATTTGTTTGTACACTTTCTCAAAGTTCCCACTAAGTAAAACATCAGATAAGTCTTTTGGTTTCATCATTTTCTCTCCCCATATGTAATTAGCTTTCTTTTATATAAGTGGTTGAATTTTCACTTATATCTTAAGTACGAATCGCAAAGATTTAAGTTTCACTATTATACAAACCTGCATCGTTAATTGAAGAAGAAAGCTTCCAAAGCGTGGTTTGGGGACATACTGATTATAAGCAGCAAAAAACAACGCCTCATTCAATGAATGGGGTGTTTTGTTTTATTTCCTAACTCCTGCTCAGTTAATAAAAAAACTTCTTCACTTGTTGGAGAAACGTCACCTTTCCAATTTCATTCCATAGAATACTTTACCTATCAAATCATAACTATGCATTGCCTTAATTTATATATGTAATTTTTTCCTCTTTCAACTATACTACCCCGTTAATTCAATAAGAAAAACATACTAAGATTAGTAGTGCAGACCAAGGCATTGGTTCGTACTACTATTTTTTTATATAGTAGAGGTGAAGAATAGGTCGGGCAGCTCTTTGGATCTTGAATCCGTAAAAAAAACTGACCTACTTCACAACCTTATTTGAATCAGGTTTAAGTATGTTGGATCCTTTGAGATCGTGTATAAGAAATGGGAATCAATAAGGCTACTGTGAAGACTTCAAATCACATAGGGAGGGAGAACATGAAACATGTCATCGCCTTTGATATTAGTATGGGAAAGAGTTATATGGTTGTCTATAACGCGCTGAAAAAATGTCAGTTGGAAAAGGAAATTGCGCACAATCGTCCGGGATTTATGGACCTTAAAAAGTTAATTGATGACTTAATTGAAGGATATGATGAGCAACCTCATATCGTATTTGAATCTACAGGAGTCTATTCAAGAACACTGGAACGCTTCATGCAAGAGAACAACTATAGTTATTGCCTATTAAATCCCTTGGAAGCAAAACTCCAATGTGATTCCTTACGGATTCACAAAACGGACCGAAGTGATGCACATCGATTGGCACTCACACACTTTACGCACGAAAGACGGATTGAAACAGATTCCAATGATGTTTACCGACAGTTAAAACGATTATCGAGACACTACAGCGAATTGGATGATGAATTGAGCGTCACCCGCAGTCGATTGCATAAGGTCGTCCAGGAAACATTTCCTGAACTCGAGAATATCTTCACGACCAAGTCTGAACTGTTCCTAAACATAGTACAATTATACCCTCATCCAGATCTAGTCTTGAATCATTCAAAAACAATCATTAAAAACCGAATACTCGCAAACACAAATAAACGAATGGCAGTAAACAAAGCAGAGGAAAAAGCTGTTGAATTAATGGAGGCAGCAAAGCAATCTTACCCCGCCGCGTCTTCAACAGATGTAGTTTGTGATCAAGTTCGTGTATATGCTAAACGGTTTCAAGAGCTTCTCCTTCAGAAAGAACAATGTATCAGTAAAATGGAGTCGATAGCCGAAAGGCTTGAAGAGTATAGCATAATACGTAGTATTCCGGCTATTGGAGCTAACACAGCTGTCAGAATCATAGCAGAAATTGGGAACATTCAGAGATTTGACAACAACAGACAATTGAATGCCTATATAGGTATTGATATTAGGCGGTATCAATCCGGGAAGTTTATAGCTAAAGACAAGATAAATAAACGCGGCAATACACACCTACGTAAAATAATGTATCTAACGGTTCAGAACATGATTAGACAGCGACGATTTGGAGGAAATCATATCGTTGAGTACTACGATAAATTAAAAACGCAACCCTATAACAAATGTCATAAGGTTGCCTCCATCGCATGTGTAAAACAAGTTATTGAAAACGATTTTCTTTCTTGTCACACATAATCAAAACTACGACTACAGGTTGGCTCCCTAGTACAGTCGTAGCATCAGTTTAACATACTAAAGCCTTATGAAAAATCAAAAAATCACTAGGCTTATTCGGCATGGCCTAATTTATCAAAATAATATCGGAGAGTTAAGAAAGTTATTATAGATACTTGACTAATCGTAAGAAAGAGCTGCATATGCAACTCAATGATCTTCAAGTAAAGCCCCCGTTAGCTTAAAAACAATTTAATCTATCGTTTAAAAGCCCTTTAAAACGCTGCCGTTCCTTGATGTATTCTCCTGTTGAAGCATAAAAGCCTGCTACTTCCATTTGTCTGGTCACTTTTCCAACCTATCACTAATATTAAATTAAAATTTCTAAGCATAAAATCATGGTGAATCATACTTAATATCTTTCATTTGTATAAACTCTTTTAGGATAAGGAGAAGAATGTTTACTTTATTGATAATTTTTGATGTTCAACGACTTCAAATTATGATTTCTTTTATCCAATTAAGTAAGACCAAGTACATTTGCTATTTATTTTTTTAAGATTGCTTGCCATAGTTAAGTTAAATATCTAAATAGCCACAAAACTGGTTACTGTCTGAATTTGTGTTTGTTTACACAGGTGACAATAGCTTGATGAGCAATTGCTCCACTTCAGTTTTAAGTGCTTGATTCGCATAACGAAGCATTTCATCTTCACCTGCTGTGGCTATACGCACATCACTAAAATATGCATCGATGCGGTGCCATCCGACAACATGTATTTTTTGTTTAGCTAGCTTTCGCTTCAAATTGAAATAATCCTGTCGTACACTTTTCATTAAACTTTCCACGAAAGGTACGTAGATTGCTTTCATCTTCAACTGCTCCAATATTTTATAATCACGTTGTAAAGACTGTATCGCTAAATCTAAAATAAGATACTGGTGTAAGAGCTGGCGTTGTTCCGCGTTAATCATAACTCTCATCATCTAATCGTGCTGCATGTATTGAGTGAAATGGAACACGTATTACAGCGGTTAGAGTTTCAAGTACGAGTTGTTGTGATTCATCCAATGCAGTAATTCTACCAGTCCATTGTACGTACTTAGCCTCTTGCCATGTAGTAATTGTTACTGTTTTATGCTGTTTAAAGGCTTGATTAATTGTTTGTTGCAAGTCCTCTAGCTCCCATTCTGATAAATTTCGCGGATTTTCAGCATAGGCTTCCCTTTTCCACTGTTTTATTTTTTGTACATGTTCAGGAAGCATCATTGCCGTCCATTTAATCGTCCCTCTATCTTTTATCATAAAATATCACTCCCTATTATGCTAAATGACCGCCAACTAATTTATCACGTTTTAAAGCTGTACCTGCATCAGTAAATGAAACAGCTCGTAATAATGCAGTTACCCCAAATTTTCGCCTAATGGAATCCATTGTGTGCCCTAAGATTTGGCGTTGTTCTTTTTTGACATCAAAGAGATCAAGTTGAATGCTTTGCTCAGGTTCAAGATTTGTTAAACGCACTGACAATTGACGTGCTGGCTCACCAGCAAAATACTCGTCAAGTAATTCAAGGCAAGTCTTATACATAACCATCGTTTCGCTTGTAGGTACTGCAATTGTTTTCGAGCGTTGGAAACCTTTTGTCATAGCACTACGACTATAAGACAAACCTAATGTAACTGTTCGACCGACATATCCTGCTTCGCGTGTTCGACGCATAACGTCCTCACACATTTCTAGTAACGCCACGGATATTTCTTTTCTTGTATGGTAGTCACGCATTAACATCTGACCTTTCCCAAAGCTTAGAGCTGAGTTTTTAACTAGAGGCTCTCCAAATATGGAAAGATCAATCCCATGCGCATGGTGGTACAGTTGATTACCCATGATGCCAAATTTTTTCTCTAATTCATTTAAGTCAGCATTTGCTAATCCACCGACTGTTACTATCCCCATTGCATTTAACTTGGCTTCCATCTGTTTTCCGATGCCCCACATCTCAGATAAAGGGCGCACAGACCAAAGCTTCGTTGGCACATCCTCGTAAGTCCACTTAGCAAAACCTGACTTTTTAGCTTCAAGGTCTAAAGCAAGTTTTGCCATCAGCATGTTAGGACCCATCCCAATAGCACTTGGGATACGAAACTGATCATATATCGCTTTTTGAATTTCCTTTGCTGTATCTTCAGGAGGTCCCCAAAGCTTCGCTGTTTCAGTTAGGTCTACCCAACTCTCATCGACACTATAAATATGTATGCACTCTGGCGGCACATACTTTGAAATAAGACGAGTAATAGCCATAGACATTTCAATAAAGAAACTCATCTTCGGTTCAAAAAGTTTGATGTCTGGATGCTTCGGTATTTCAAAACGACGATTTCCTGTTTTTATCTTAAATCGCTCCTTCATAGGTGGCGATGCAGCTAAGACGACGCTACCAGGTTGAGTGAAATTAGCTACGATTGCAATTGGGGTTGTCATGACGTCTAAACCTTCCAGCATTGCCATGCAACTGGCATAAAAGCTTTTCATATCAATACATATAATGGAACGCTCAGGCAGATTTTCATACATTAAACGATCCCTCGCTCTTTATAGACAATTGGAACAATAGCAAGAACATTATCGATAATAAAAGTACGCTTTACCTGCCTTGTCAAACAAAATGCTGTAAAAGAATCACCAACAACTTTAATGATTTTCACGCGCCTTTTCGTGATTTCACCCGACTTAGATACATACATCATGTTAATGAACTGTCCACGTTGCATTGCTTTTACCAGTTGCTCTTTCATGCTAGCTTCTCCTTTTTCAAATAAAATAAGAACCTTTGTTCTTATATTATACGCACGTACGTTCGTTTTTAGAAGTGGTAATTTTTACTAAATATTTGTCATTCATTCAGCAGCAAATAACAATGAGCTATTGTCTGGTTTATATATGTAAGCATAATTTACTATGCATCTTGTTAATTTAGAGATTATAATAAATATTAGATTTACCCGAGTATCGGGCAGTAAGGAGCTGGTTGGATTGAGTAACTTAGCACATACATATAAGCTACCCTATTATGCAGTTGTCTTTGCTTCAGAGCGAACAGCGGGCGACAATGGCTACGGAGTAATGGCAACAAAAATGGACGAATTAGCAAGTAAACAAAGAGGATTTTTAGGTGCCGAAAGTGCAAGAGATGCAAATTTAGGGATCACCGTTTCATACTGGGAAACACTTGAGGATATTGCTGCTTGGAAAGAGCATGCAGCTCATCAAGTTGCTCAAGAACGTGGCAAAAAAGAATGGTATAGCCGATTTGCATTACGCATTTGTAAAGTAGAACGTGATTACCTATTTGAAATGTAAGGTGTCCAACCTTTCATAAAGGATTGAATTCAGTACTGAACTCAATCCTTTTAATTTTTCAAAAAGACAAAATCTGGAACATTCTGTTTGGATTCCTAAAGACGGTGAAGTTTTTTCTTTGTGATTATAAGTGAGCTTCTTAGTCTTTTTTACGCACTTATTACTCTATGCTACTGGTGCGATAATGGTTTTCAATTATATGTGCAATCTAGTGATTCAATCGATTTTAAGACGGGACAAGTTGATAATTGAGAAACCCTCTGAGTGTTTCTATTCAAATTGAATATCTTACTAACCAATCTGTCGATTTCTAGCTGCACCTAGACCAAATATAAAGAGCAAGACTGACGCACAAACCAATAGTAGCAGTGGAAAAGTCCAGCTATTAGTTACATCATGCAAATATCCGAAGAGTGTTGGTCCAGTAGCAGCAAGCAGGTAGCCGACTGATTGTGCCATACCCGATAAATCTGCCGCTTGATGTGCATTTACTGTACGTAGGCCAAAAAACATCATCGATAATCCAAACGCACATCCTCCTCCAATGCCTAGTAAAATAACCCACAGAACAATAAAATTCAAGCTTCCATAAAGTAATCCTAGAGTGCCAGTTAACAGCAAAATTGATGCAATGGTAACTAAAGAACGTTGACTGGACATACGTCCTGCGATGATTGGAACTATAAATGTAATTGGCAGTAAAGCTAACTGCATGATAGAAAGTAACCATCCAGATTGATCTGAACTTATTCCCTGTTGCTTTAAAATCTCTGGTAACCATGTGATCAGTACATAAAACACCATGGATTGTAAACCCATAAACAAAGTTACTTGCCAGGCAAGAGCTGAACGCCATAAATTTACTCCACCGTCAACTTTTTGATTTGGAACGGAAGTCGTACGTCCCTTCATACGTTTCATTTGAGGTAACCACAATAGAATTGCTACAAAACTCAGAATTCCCCAAACTCCCAGAGCACCTTGCCACCCAAAGCCTAAACTAACAGCAATAGGTACACTAAGCCCAGAAGCCATTGCGCCAAACAAATTCATAGAGATCGAATAGACACCTGTCATTAAGCCCATTTGTGTCGGAAACTCTCGCTTAATAAGGCCAGGCAATAATACATTACAGATGGCAATAGCTAGTCCAAGAATTGCTGTACCGACATATAAAGTAGCCACCCCTGATAGAGAACGTAAAATAATACCAATCATAAGAAAAATGACTGAAATTAGAATAAGAAATTCCATGCTAAATTTTCGTCCTAATCTAGGTACGAAAGGTGAAAAAAGTGCAAAAGCCAGTAAAGGTAACGTAGTAATCATGCCTGCTAATGTATTTGAAAGATGCAGATTGTCTCTAATAACACCCACTAAAGGTCCCACCGAGGTTAAGGGAGCCCGTAAATTGGTTGCAACAAATATGATGCCTACAATAATCACCCATACTGATGATTTTTTTATTTCTTGATTATTACTCATTTGACGCATGATGTTCCTCCTGCTATTTTTACATATTGAAATGTCGATATTACTATAACGACTGCTTCCAAATTCTATTAAGTATATTATAATATATCACAAAACTAATAAAGTACAATAAAATATATTAACAGGTTTGTAAATAGGGATATCTAAAAAGACCTCCAACAATAACGACTATTTGCCTAAAGCGTAATAACCCGTTACACTTTCGCTGCAAATAAGATTCACAGGAATCTAGACGGAAGTTTACTTTTTTACAAAAAAAGAGGCTGGTACAAAAGAGAAAAAGTGTTAGATCGACAGCAGTCAATCTAACACTTTTTTGCTGTAAGCGTTGATGTCCGCTACGGCGGACGCTTTCCTGGGGTCGCCGCCTTCGCTACCATCAACTAGTGCTCTCTTCTAAATTTCCCTTCATTTTAGATAGTAAAAATTTAATAACGCCTTTGCTCCTCTTTCTTAAAATTTAAAGTTATGTCCCAGCATCTTGCTATTTTATACTTTTAGGACAACCCCATATTTGTACTGCGCAATTGTTGATATGGGAGTTAATAATTTGGCGCATATTTCAATATAATGTGGAGGACCACAACATCATTAGAATCATTTATATACGAATGTGTGCCATCTGCGCGAAAACTAATAGCATCGTATTGATTCAGAATGTAAGACTCATTGTTAACATTAATTTTAACTTTTCCCGACATGACTGTAGCTAGTTCCGTTGTATTAGGGTGATGTTTCTCAGGATAGTAGGAGCTATTTGGTTGTAAATAAGCTCTAAACATCTCAGTTTCATTGCTTATATTTTGAAAAACCGGCTCAATTACCCAATTTTCTCCCTCCTCAGCAATACTTAATCCTTGCCCGGCTCTAGATAGACTCACACTGTTGTCAGCAGCAAATAATTCCATAAGCGGTACAGATAAACTTTTCGAAATTTTCCACAGCATACCTAATGTAGGATTGGTTTCTCCACGCTCAATATTTCCAAGTGTTAGCTTGCTCACACCAGAAATTTTTGATAAATCTTCAAGACTCAATTGCTTATCCTTACGAAGCTTTTTTAGTACTGCCCCGACTTGTAAAACAACTTGTTTGTGATCATCATTTCCCATACTCATTTCAACTCTCCTTTTTTAGGATAGATTACAAAAAAAGCAAAAGCATAATTTTACCGATTGTTGTCGGCAGAATAATAATAAGTAAACCTTATTATACATGATGATTGCTAATACGAACAAAAAGCCTATTATAATATATTTACTATCAAACTATATTCCGACACTTTTCAATTCACTCAGCGAAGGATTTCAAAAATAATTAGTAGAATTATATTTAGATAAAGTAAAGAGGTTACAGAATAACAAAGACGATCAATATCAACAATAATGATTTTGGCTATGGAGGATTCAGCTTTAAGAATTTCGATGGTCATACTTTTAGCGTTTGTAACCTCCTAGTCAATGACTCTTCACCTTGCATTAACGCTCAAGTACAATTAATATGTAATCAAAGCTCGACATTAGACAATATAAAGGATGCATACAATGGATAATCAATTAAATGATATAATCACTGCTAGAAAAAATGGACAGCTAGAGAAGGCAAATGAATTAATATTAAAGTTAGTTGAGGAAGAGCCAGACAATGCATTATATCACTATCATTGTGCATGGATCTATGATTCATTAGGGGAAGAAAAAGAGGCCATTCCACATTATGAAAAAGCGATTCATCTAGGACTTGAAAGAGAAAATTTAGAAGGTGCTTATTTAGGATTAGGTAGTACATATCGAACATTAGGTCAATATGTGCAATCCAAACGTGTTTTTGAACAAGCAATTCGAGAATTCCCGCAAGCAGAGCATATGAAGGTCTTCCATGCGATGACACTTTATAATCTAGGTGAATTTTCAACGGCAATGGAAACATTATTAAATAGTTTGATACTCACAACCAATCATGAGGGCATACAAGCGTACAGCAAAGCTATTAAATTTTACAGTGACAAGCTAGATCAAACTTGGGCGTAATAATTGACATAAGCTATCACCAAAAAATCAGGCTCACTTATGAGAACCTGATTTTTTGTTTTGCTATTTAGCAACATTGATCTTTTTAACAGTTGAAAAGATTGCGACACATAATAACAAAATAATCCCCGTAAAGAATAATAGAAAACCCACTGGAATTAAAAAGAATGGTTCAATCAAAGTGCCATCTGGTGCTACTTCACTCCCGATTATAGCATTAGCAGCAAAACAAATTATTCCTAAAAGAATTGGTGTAGCAACAATTCGATATTTTTTCATAACATTTTTTCCTCCATTAATCATTCATTTTTAAAATTGAAAACTTGATGGTTTAAAATTGGGACATAACTATTGTAATGCCTAGTTTTTCGGATCATTCTGTAACACTCGCTTTGCTCTTTTCCGGTTTCTGATCCAACATAGACGCGATAGTAAGCCAAATGATTTTTTTATTCATGTAGCACCTCTCCCTTAATTCCTATTGCTATATTAAACAAAAATAAATATTAAGTCAATATTTATTTATCGAAAAACAATAAAATGTTATTGTATTTCATTTCATCTTTATCGATTACTCGCAAGAAGAAGCTGTTATCGAGTTGTCTAGACCTTGTGCAAGAAAAACAACAACTTCAGCCCTAAAACCCCTTTCCTTTTGAATCATAAGTATTAAACTTATGTCATTTACCCAAAATGCTTGTAAAATAATGAATGCATGTTAAAATAAGAACATGCATTCTCACTCTTTTAGTACTTCTCGTGAAGGGATTTGGTTGTAAAAAATAACAAGGCGCGAATAGTTAATTGATAAATACACTAATCAATGTCGGATAATCTGTTATTAAACTATATAAAAACGGCTGCTCAGTAACTAGCAACCGTTCTTTTTTATTGATATTTCATTTGTGGTACCCCTAAAATGCCTGCAATCGTTCTTAGTTAATAGCTTTAGATGCTTGTTTGATGAGTGCCGCTACCATTTTATCCATTTGTGCAAAGCGATCATCCTGCGTCTGCCCTTTCACATAACGATAATAGATTTGCTGACAAATCACTGCTAATTTAAAGTATGCAAATGTCATATAATAATTAATGGATGAGACATCACGCCCACTTTTCTCGGCATAACGAGTAATGAATTCTTGTCGTGAATAGAATCCTGGTAAAATCGTAATTGGCGGTTCTCCCAATGCATATAGCAGCATTTTCGGGTCATCTGCATGCATCCAGTAGCTCATCGCTACACCAAGATCTGCTAAAGGATCTCCAACAGTTGTCATTTCCCAATCAAAAAGCCCAATCATCTTGGTATAGTCCTCGGAAAACATCGCATTGTTTAACTTATAATCATAGTGAATAATTGTCGCCTCAGCATTCGTCGGGACATTTTCTTTGAGCCAAGCCGTTAGCGCTTCTACTTCTGCAAACTGTGCCGTTTTTGCCTTATCATAACGTTCTATCCAGCCATGCACTTGACGCTGCATAAATCCTTCTGGCTTCACCATGTCTTTTAACGACGTTTCCGCATATGGTATTGCATGTAGTGCAACAAGCGAATCGACCATCTTTTCGGACAACTGGCGTGCTAATTCCTCTGTATTTTCTGTTCCAACCGGAAAACGAGTATCTAGTACGATGCCTTTCTTACGTTCCATTAAGAAGAAATCACTGCCAATTATAGCATCATCACTGACATAGACATAAGGTGTTGGCACCATGGCTAAAAACGGCTGCAGCGCCGACAGAATGGTAAATTCACGTTTCATATCATGTGCTTTCTTCGCAACTGGTCCAAGAGGTGGCCGACGTAGAACAACTTCAAAATCCCCGATCTTCAGACAATAGGTCAAATTTGAATGACCTGCACTAAATTGCGTAATTTCTAACTTGCCCTCTGGTAAATCTAGAAATTGTGTCTTTAAAAATGCATGTAATCTCTGTGCATCAATACGTTCACTTGCCCTTACTTGCATCGTATCCATGATATCCCCCCTTAAATGATTGAACTCATGCCACCATCCACGACAATGACATCCCCTGTGACATAATCGGAAGCTGCCGCTGCTAAAAATAGCGCTACCCCTTTTAAATCATTTTCCGACCCTAAACGTTTTAACGGAGTGACACCCATTAAATAATCTTGTCCACGTTCAATTAAGATGCTGGACATTTTCGTTGGGAAAAACCCAGGCGCAATCGCATTGACATTCACACCGTGGGGCCCCCATTTCACTGCTAAATCTTTCGTTAAGGTGATGACTGCGCCTTTACTTGCGTTATAGCCAATTGTATCCATGAAGTCAGGTAGTGTGCCGCCAAGCCCTGCAATCGAGGCGATATTAATTATTTTTCCTGACTGCTGTCCAAGCATCTCTTTGCCAACTGCCTGACTCATTAAAAACGTACCATTGACGTTGACATCGAATACCTTTTGCCAAGCATCATATGGCATGTCTACAGCAGGTGTGCCCCAAGATGCACCGCTGTTATTGACCAAAATATCAATACGACCAAAGGTTTCTTTCGTTTTTGCGACTACATTCGCAACGTCTTCTGGTTTTGTCACATCACATGCAAGTGCTAATGTTTGTACACCGAATGCTGCTAGTTCTAGCGCTACTTCTTCACACGCATCAACCTTACGTGAGCACAGCACAACATTAGCGCCTGCCTCTGCAAAGCCTTGCGCAATTTGTGCTCCAAGTCCACGCCCGCCCCCTGTCACAATAGCCGTTTTACCCTTTAAGCTAAATAGGTCTAGTACGCTCATTTCACCAGCTCCTCTTGTTTTTTAGCATGCTTTTTCAGTTCAAGCTTGGCAACAGTATTCCGGTGTACCTCATCTGGACCATCTGCTAGACGCAATGTACGAGAATTTGCCCATTGTGCAGCAAGGGTTGTATCTGGTCCCACTCCAGCAGCTCCAAATGCTTGAATTGCACGGTCAATCACACGTAATGCCATATTTGGCGCAACTACTTTAATCATGGCAATTTCAGCCTTTGCTTCTTTATTACCAACCGTGTCCATCATATATGCAGCTTTTAATGTTAAGAGTCGTGCTTGCTCAATATCAATTCGAGATTCTGCAATACGCTCACGCATCACACCTTGGTCTGCCAGTGGTCGATGGAAAGCTTTTCGCTCCTGCACACGTAGACACATTTCTTCTATAGCGCGTTCAGCAGCTCCAATCAGACGCATACAATGATGAATACGGCCTGGCCCTAATCGTCCCTGTGCAATGGCAAAGCCCTTGCCCTCACCCCATAATATATTTTCTACTGGTACCCGAACATTCGTAAATGTAACCTCACCATGTCCTTCAGGTGCGTGGTCATAGCCAAATGCTGTTAACATACGCTCAATTTTAACGCCTGCAGTATCCATTGGCACCAAAATCATCGACTGCTGCTCATGGATTGGCTTCGTGGAATCTTTATGTTTCCCCATAAAAATAGCAATTTTACAACGTGGATCCCCAGCTCCTGTCGTCCACCACTTATGACCATTTAATATATAATGATCGCCATCACGTTCGATACTTGCCTCAATATTTGTTGCATCACTTGATGCCACTGCTGGTTCTGTCATCGCAAAGCAGGAACGAATCTCCCCTCGAAGTAATGGTTCTAGCCATTGCTTCTTCTGTTCTTCAGAACCGTAACGAACGAGTACTTCCATATTGCCCGTATCAGGTGCATTGCAATTAAATACTTCCGGAGCAAGCAGTGAACGCCCCATAATTTCACATAAAGGTGCATATTCTAAATTGTTGAGACCAGCACCATACTCGCTATCGGGCAAAAACAAATTCCATAAGCCCGCTTCTTTCGCCTTCGCCTTCAATTCCTCCATAATCGGTGGAATTGCCCCCCAACGATCCTCCATTGCTTCCACTTGTGCAGCATACACAGCTTCATTTGGATAAATATGCTGCTCCATAAAATTTGTTAGCTTCTCTTGTAGTTCCACCACTTTTTCGCTATAAGAAAAATTCATAGGAAAGCCCCCTTTGATTGAACATCGAATTTAAAATGAATGAGTGTTCATTCTTATTCTTAGCTTAAATGTTACCGCTATATTTCTCGTAAATCAATCATCTATTTAACAAAAATTTGAATTAAATAGAAAATTCATACACAAAACAGCATAAACACACACATAGATTTTTCCGTAAATTAAGAAAGAGCTAAACGAACATAAAACTTTACCAAAATAACATTAACATTATTTTTCACTTGTCGAAAAAATGATTAATATCGTCAATTAATTGATGAATCGCAAAAGGATGATGTCGATTTTTCAAATACACTAAGTAAACATTGCGCTGTAAAGTTGGACAATCGATTTCTTTTTGTACAATAGTTTTCGTAGTTGGCCCTTGCAAATAATTTTCAGGTAAAATCGTGATACCTAAACTTTCTCGAACAAGTGACACCGCAGTTTCAAAACGCTCAATTTCAAATTGAATATTTAAGTCGATACCGGCCTTTTCAAAAGTATTCAAAATATCTCGTCTCGTTTGAAATCCTTCTGTACTAATAATAAAAGGCTCATTGCCTAAATCAGCAATTGTTAGTTTATCTTTTGCCGCTAATGGATGACCTAATGGTAATACTGCAACGAGTCGTTCCTCATATAAGCACTTTACTTCATAATCCTCTTCATCAATTGACTGATTCGTAATAATTAAATGTGTTTTATAACTTCTAAGCGATTTTTTTACACGTTTACTTCCCAATATATCTACTAAATGAATCTTCATCTGCGGATATACCTTCTTATAGACAGTAATAACTTGTGGTAACCAATGCTTGATAGACTCCATCACGCCAATAGTGATTTCACTAGTGCCATGCACAACCACTTCATCCATTTCGATTTTTAATATTTCCATATTTTTTAAAATAACTTTTGCTCTTTCATAAAGGAGCTGGCCCGCTTCTGTTAAATGAAGATTTCTCGTATTTCTTTCAAGTAGTTGCGAACCAATTTCTTGCTCTAATTTCTTTATAGCGTTACTGAGAGAGGGCTGCGATATATGTAGTTTTTCGGCCGCCTTTGAGTAATTCATTTGTTCAATCACTGCTATGAAATATTGCAATTGTTTTAAATCCATAACGACACTCCTCCACATTTATAGCTAAAAGCTATAGATTAATAATAATTATATATTAGTAATTATAAATGTGTGAATATATAATGAATTTACACTACATGAATATTGAAAATGGAGTTGATAAAGTTATGTATACGATGACAGATAAAAAGCAATGGAAAGGCCGAATAGACTCAACAACAAATACGAGCAGTTTCCGATTACATCAAAAAGTAACTCGAATTCCTATTAATGATGTAAGCGCTTCAAATCATCGACAAGCAGGAATTGTAGGTTTTATATGTGATGAAGGCGTTCGTCGCAATCAAGGGCGAGTTGGTGCCGCAAATGGGCCAAATGCACTTCGCGAATCATTAGCAAGCTTGCCATGGACATTCGAAGGTGACCAGCAAATTGTCGATGTTGGAAACATCCTTTGCCTAAATCATGCTTTAGAGGATGCACAGCGTGAGCTTGGGGAGGTTGTCGAAATATTACGAAAGAAACAAATGAAATGTATCGTACTTGGCGGTGGCCACGAAACTCTCTATGGACATTATTTAGGTGTTCGTGCTGCACTACAAAACGATGCCAAAATCGGCATCATAAATATCGATGCGCATTTTGATTTACGTCCATACAATGAGCAACCATCGTCTGGCACAATGTTCCGTCAAATTTTAGAGCAAGATCCAAACGTAAATTACTTTGTACTAGGTATTCAGCGTTATGGTAACACTAAAGATTTATTTGACAAGGCGCACGAGCTACAAGTGAAATATGTTCTAGAAGAAGATTTAACACTAGAAAGTAAACCTCAAATAATGAGTGGCTTACAACAATTTATGGATGGGCATGATACGATTTTGTTAACTTTATGTATGGATGTACTAAACGCGGCATTTGCACCGGGTGTAAGTGCCCCATCGCCATTTGGACTCGATCCAACGATGGTACGCACAATCATTCAAAAAGTAACTTCCCATCCAAATACACAGTCCTTCGATATTTGTGAGGTCAATCCTTTACTCGATGAAAATGGACGAACAGTCAAATTAGGTGCCTACTTTGTCTACGAAGCACTTAACAACTTACTTAGGAGGAATGGCTAATGATTGAATTGAACCAAATGACAACAATATTTCTAGCAGTGGCTCTGTTCGCATTAGGGAGCTTGCTCATTAATAAAATAAACTTTTTAAAGCGTTTTTGTATTCCTGCACCAGTTGTAGGTGGCTTACTTTTCGCCGCCTTAGCAACACTTTTAAAGACAACTGGCGTTTTAGAAATCTCGCTTGATACTTCCTTACAAAGCTTATTTATGATTACATTTTTCACAACCATTGGTTTAGGTGCAAGCTTTAAACTCGTAAAGCTTGGCGGTAAACTTTTAGTCATCTATTGGCTGGCATGCGGCTTCCTAGCATTAATGCAAAATGTGATTGGTGTATCGCTTGCTTCACTTATGGGCATTCATCCGTTAATTGGCATGATGGCTGGCGCTGTTTCTATGGAAGGTGGTCACGGCGCTGCGGCAGCATTCGGACAAACATTAGAAGATTTAGGTATTTCATCAGCTATGACAATTGGCGCTGCCGCAGCGACATGTGGTTTAGTAGCCGGGGGCCTAATTGGTGGACCGATTGTAAAATATTTAGTGGGTAAATATAATTTAACACCAGATGAGCAGGAAACAGAGGAAGTTGAATATGAAAATAAAAAAGAACAAATTACTTCCGATTCTTTCTTTACACAAGTATTATTAATTACATTTTGTATGGCTGTCGGTACATATGTTGGAACTTTATTCTCAGAAGCTACTGGCTTTGTCCTACCAGGCTATGTGGGTGCGATGTTTGTAGCGGTATTCGTCCGTAATATATTAGACAAAGTAAAACCTGATGCCATTAATATGAAAAGCATTTCTTTAATCGGTGACGTAACACTAGGTATTTTCTTATCAATGGCGTTAATGAGCATTAGACTATGGGAAATTGCAGATTTAGCACTACCACTATTTGTTATAGTTTTTGTACAAGTATTATTTATCGTGTTATTTAGTACATTTGTATTATTTAAATTACTCGGTAAGAATTACGATGCTGCCGTAATGGTTGCTGGTTTTGCCGGACATGGCTTAGGTGCAACACCGAATGCGATGGCCAATATGTCCGCCGTTGTTCAACGTTTTGGACCTTCGAAAAAAGCGTTTATTGTTGTACCGATTGTAGGAGCATTTTTAATCGATGTCTTTGGAATCCCTATTATTATTACAACAATCAATTTATTTAAATAATAAGCAAAGCCGTGCAGTCGTCTTCACAGACAGTTGCACGGCTTTTTAACACTAAATTTAGCCCAAATTGCATATTTGATTATTGTAATATTTCACTAACAGTTACAAGTTCATAGCCTTGCTGTTGCAAATAAAGTATCACATTCTCAAGTCCATTAGCTGTAGATTGATGGATATCATGCATTAAAATGATACTTCCGTCTTTCACCGAAGCTTTGACATAAGTTAATATTTTGTCTGCATTACGATGTTTCCAGTCAAGCGTATCCACTGACCATAAAATAGAAGGCATCGACATAACAGAACGCACTTGCTCACTCGTTGCTCCATAAGGTGGTCGGAAAACTGTTGGATACTGCCCAATAGCTGCGTAAATGGCATTGCTCGTGCGGTCAACCTCTTGCTTAACATTTACTTTCGTTAAACTTGTTAACTTTGGATGATTCCAAGTATGGTTACCGATCTCATGGCCATCCTCATAGACTTTCTCTACGGTCGCTGGATTTCTAGAAACATTTTTACCAACCATAAAGAAAGTTGCTTTTACATCATATTTCTTTAACATCGCTAAAATTTGTGGTGTTACTCTTGTATCAGGTCCATCATCAAATGTTAATGCCACACGTTTTTTTGCCCCTTTCGCTACCATAACACCTTTATTATATACTTTGTTATCAAGAATCATGAGATCTGCCAGCTCTGATGCCTTTATGTAACCTTGTTGTTCGCCCGCTTCTACATATGCCCAACCTGCAAGTATGGCATACTGTTGCACAATTGTTTGATGAGCAATCGTACCAATAACCTCACCACCTGGGCTAGCTGTCAAATGTAACACAGCACCGTTAACAACTTTTACCCGCTTCTTTGTTACAGTGGGTTTCTTGAATGTATTTGTTGCAGCATACCCTGTTTCATGTCCATATTGGACAAAAGACCAACCACCGGGTGCTGTTCCATACACAAGAACGGTAGTGTTTTCATTAAGTTGTCCTGTCTTTTGTGCACTAGGACTCGGATATGTAAATAAACTCGTGCCACCCTTTTTCGCCACGACCAACTTCTCTGGCGTAAGGTTAGTTAATGTAGTCGTTGCCACATATCCTTCTAACTGTTGCATTTGAATATGTGTCCATTCCTCATTAACAGGAGTAGCTTTCACAAAACTTCCTTGTGCAACATGACCAATTATGGCACTTTCCGTAGAAGCTTCTCCATAAACCGTCACATTGTTTATAACTTGCTGGATAACTGATGGACCCTCAGCATTTGCAGAAGACTGTCCTACAAACACGACACTTATCAAAAATGTCAAAAACAGAGCAAAGGGCAACAAATTTTTCATCATTCTACACCGCCTTTTTATATTCACTGATGTCGTTTTCCTGTGTAAAATATTCCGAAAAACATAGGATCTGATTCTTATTATAGAAGAATAGATTATTCCAGAAAATAGTATAAATCAACTAGATTTAGTTATTAAAAAATGTTTAATGAATGTTTTTTGATAGCTAGTATCAAAGGCGTATTGTCGTATGGTTTCTTCATATTTTTGTAAAAACGTTTTCACCCTTTCTCCATCAAAAAAGGCATTTCCTTGAGGTAATGTGGGAAATATGGATTCCATCTCATTGATTAGTACCTCTCTAGAAATCTCAAACATCTCACCATCGATACTAAAAGCATAGCCCTTGGCATTAGGTACTAAAATAGCGGCCATCATCGCATTATAGACAATTGCTTCCTCTCTTGAACTAGAAGAACTAAACCATTTACTCAAAGCCTCATTGTCTGTTCGATAAATAACGCGCAGCACCTCCCCTCTCAAATCGAATTGGTTTATTGTATCCCCAAGCATGAATACAGTGCCAGCTATCTTACTGACATTTTGATGATCGCCAATATAAGTGCCGACATAAGGCTCCCAAACGGCCTTCTCTATTTCAGGTGCCTTTGCTGTGCACCCTGTTAATAAGACGAAACAAAGCATAAAAAAAGTTACTATTTTTTTCATCTTTTTCCTCCTATAAAGCAGCATACGCAGCAAGTGCATCTTCAACATGGAATGGTGTTGTCCGAACATGGCCAGTTGCATTCGTCGTGATGAAAATAAATACTTCATCATTTTTTTCAATAACAGATGCTAGGCAAAGCCCTGCTTCAGGCGTATACCCTGTTTTGCCACCTAGAATAGCATCTTCAACACCAGCCATTTTACTATAAAGCGTACTTGCTATCGTAAGTTTATCGGGCACATATGTTGTATAACTTTTTGTAGTCAAAATTTGATAAAAGTATGGATTTTCAATCGCATAACGAAATAACTTACTAATATCTCGAACACTGGATACATGTGCAACATCATGTAGCCCACTGGCATTCACAAAATGCGTATCATCTAACCCAAGTGCACGAGCTTTATCATTCATAAGTGTAACAAACTCAGATTCGCTACCTGCAATAGCATTCGCAAGCGTAGCCGTCGCATCTGCTCCCGAAGCAAGTAATGTTCCATATAATAAATCTTCAATCGTCACTAAATCTCCTGCCTTAAAGCCAGCCATGGAGGCATTTTGTGCGGTAAACTCCGTAATTGTTTGTGGTGCAACCATAGTTTGCATTTGAAGATCCTCACTCGCCTCGATGGCTACAATTGCCGTCATTATCTTCGTTAACGATGCTGGATATATAATGGCGTCTGCATTTTTTTCGTATAACACTTCACCTTTTTCGTTTAGTAGTAAAGCATTTTTACTATGTAACGAAGGTAGCTCAATTACAGCTTGCTCCGACGGTTTATTGGAATAAAAATAGAATGCCACAGCACAAATACAACAAAGTAAAATAAATTTTTTCATAAAAAACGCCCCCCATTTTAATTATAATAGGGGACAAATCTGAATATTCCTGTAGGAAATTTATAAAGAAATTCTTAAGAAACTGCATGTAAGCAAATTACTTTATTTTAATTGCATCGTTATACCACGTTTTTTGTGTTAAAATTTACCTAAAAGTCCTTAGAGGCATATGATGGAGTTTCCCTTTTTAGACAGACCATTTCTCCAAGTATGTAAAAGGAGATAGTGGTTAATCTTTAATAAAAATCATCGAAGTCTAAGGAAATTCTATGAATCATTTTGTTTGATAATTTAAAGAACACATCTTGCGCTACTTCTAGCTTTAGAGCATTTTCTTTTTCTAACCCAGCGTAGATTCCACGTAAAATCCGCCCTGTTAAACCATGAGAAACAGCGATCACTTTTGGTTCATGTTTAATGCTAGCGAACCAATCTGTTAGTCTACCAACTACTGCGTCATAGCTTTCTCCATTTGGAACATTAAAATACCAATTATAAACATCTGAATTTTGTAAAAGACTTGGCCAAGATTTTTCAATTTCATTGGTGGTTAACCCAGCCCAATCTCCTACATCCACTTCGGTTAATCGATTTTCCTTCTCTACATTTTTAACATCATAGCCAATTGCTTCACAAATAATTTCGGTACTTTTTAAGGCCCTCCCTAATGGACTTGAAATTATTTTCCACTCATTAGGATTTCCGATTAGACTTTTCAACATATCGGCATTTTGTCGTACTTGAGCCATCCCAACATCTGTTAAAGGAGAATCAAGTACCCCTTGGTATCGTCCTTGTGTATTAAACTCCGTTTCTCCATGGCGAAGTAAGTAAATAATTTGATTCAATCATGATTCCTCCTTTACAATTCCCGAATTTTTACAATCGGATTGTACAGCTAAAATCACAACAGTACAAACATATATACTACGCAAAAGAACAAGCAGAGTGGGCTATAAAACCATGTATCGTTTCTTGCAAATTCAGAATGTTTTATCTTTTTGAAAAACCCAACATATTTAAAATCACCGATCGCTCGGATAAAGAAAACACAAGACCCAACAATACAGCCAATTCTGGTAATAATGTTTGCTTGAATACTTTGTAAATAACCGCCTTGCACAAGCATCAACATTGCTGCCATGACAATAAGGACAGCCACCAATAGTGTCCCCGTTTTCTTAGGAACAAAAGCGGGTCGTTGCTCCCCCTCCTTTACAGGTATGGCAAGATCAGAGCCCCAACGGCCCCCATAAGCCCAATAAACATGTAGCATACTAATCAGGAATAACACACTTACCGCTAATAGTGTCAAAATCAATTTCATGTGTTTACCTCCAATAATCATTTTGTTTTCAAGAACATAAACTACCGTATGTTATGGTATTTAATTTGTCCCTACATGTTATACAACTTGTTAGGTACACTCGTTATTATATATTTAGTAATAGCTCAAACATTTTTTCTATATCAAAATTTGGATTTGCGTCAATTCTAGTCATCCATCCTACATATGTTAAATAAGCTAGTCTCGCTCGTTCTATAGCTTGTGAATCGGCTATGCCCTTTTTTTGATATAATTTTGCCACGCAATTAATTCTTTGCTCCTCTATTTCTACTAAACGAGCTGCCACAAGTGTGTTGAATTTTGCCCATTCATAAATACCAATTTCAATTTTTTTATCATGACAAAAACTTATTCGTAATAGGTGCTCTAATGATGCATCCTCTTGCTCCATACTCTGAATGATTCGCTGTGTTGCATGTAATTCCCAATAATCTATCATCGCATCTAATAGTTCTTGATGATCACGAAAATAGTGATAGAAGCTCCCTTTGGTTATTTTCAGTGAACGAGCAAGTGCTTCGATGCGAACTTTATGTATTCCTGTTTCAGCTAATTGGTTTAAACCAGCCTTTACCCAATCTTCTCTCGTTAATTGCATAATTCACCTCTACATTAAGATACGGTAGCGTATGTTTTTATCAGAATACTTCTTAATCAAAACTTTGTCAATTTAATTTCTTCTATTATTGTTGCGTCAAACATCGATTAATCACAGTGTTGATAGTTCCTGTTCACAAAGACTTTTTGCATCAAATTGAAGCTATATATGCAAATTTAAATGCAGAAATGATGCTTTGCACAATGAAACACGGACGCCCTATCGTATATATTGATAATATTAACTATGAAGGCTATTGTTATTACGCAAAAGATTCAAATGAAAAGATTCTCTTTTTTGACACTGACTTAGAACAGCACAAAAAAATGCTCATAAAGATGCCAAAACAAGTGAATGCAGAAAAAGTTATGAAAAGTGAGTTGTCTTCTACGAAGTAATGGGACGATTATAAACTATTCACAACACGAAAAAGAAGCTTATTCAAAATTACATAAGCTTCTTAATCTGAAGAACATCAACGAACAAGTTTAACAGAGCCAATAGACAACAATTTCACATACCATAATAGTGGATACACCAATTAAACCCTGCTCAGTATAAACAATATGGGACAAATAGATGCTTGTTCTAGTTTCCTATTGTTGACCTTTGATGATAGGTAATAGGGAAACTTGTTAAACCATGGTCTACACGAAGACTTTGAATTTTAATAAAATTGATGAGATTATGTAATTCTTTTTTAGCATTAGGGAGCCCTACTAATCCATCTAACTGCGCTTGAAGCTTCTCAATCTCCCGCTCGACTTCTGGCGTAATTCGCAAACGTTCATCATGTATAAATTCACCGCTGTATATAATCTTGCCTTCTTCATTGTAATAATCCCCGCGCCCATGCTTGTCTCCATTTACAAGTTCACCTATATACGAAGTCTGCCCATTTATATAATAAAGAGTGCCTTTTCCTGTCATGGCATCCTCTTTAAATTGACCTTCTGCTTCAAGCAAACCTTGTAGTGAATAGACTTTTCCTTTACCGTGTTTCATGTCCTCAAAAAAATAACCTTCATACTGTAGTTTCGTAACACCGGTTGCAAGCTCCTCAGCAGTAGGCGTTTCGTGCGCATAATAGAGCTTTCCTGCCCCCTGCATATGATTCCACATAAAATCGCCTTCGTACTGCAAAAAACCATTTGGGTAATATTGTGTGCCCTTGCCCTTCTTCATGCCATGCACAAAATCACCCTCAAATTGCGGTTGATTCAACTGCGCATATTGCGTACGAAGCTCTTTATACGGGGCAATCACATCTTCATAATACAAAATGCCATAACCGTCCATTAAATCATTACGAAAATGACCCTCGTAATATTTCTTGCCATCCTTATATAAAATGCCATTCCCTTGTTTCTTGTTTTGTATAAATTCACCCTGATAAATCATTTGGCCTTTTAAATACATCATACCGTTGCCTTGCTTCATATGATTGACGAATTCACCCTCGAATAATCGTTCACCGTCCTGATCAAAAATTGTCCCCTTCCCATCATAAATGTCATGACCAAAATCATTTTTCTTGACGCCACCACGATACATTACGATACCATTTGGATAAAAAAGTTCTTTTTCTTCATAATTATGTGTCATTTCATTGCCATCCTTTATCATTTCAGTATATGCTCAATTATAGCGTGGAACGGAATACATAAGAGCGAATTTTTAGAATTTAAGGAGATCAACATGAAAAAAAGATACAAAATATTTTTCGTCATTCTACTACCCCTTATTATTCTCTATGTAGCAACAATGCTATTAACAAGAGATTCAACTTTTGATAAGGAGGTATTGGAACAACTCGATATCGAACATATTGAAGAAATTGAAATCATTCGAGCATCCGACGAAAAAACAATCAATATTTCTGATGCAGCTAAAATTGATGAAATCATGCAACATTTGAATGACCAAGCGCTCAGAAAAGTACGTTTTTCCAACCCAGACTTTGAAGAGGCTTATTGGCTAACACTACGTATTAATGATGAACGAACAATTGGCATGCGTCTTGATGATGCAAAGCATCTATACATTTTTTTATACGAGGAAAATTATATGAAGGATTACAAGATATTAGGTGACATTGATTTAACATTTATCGAAGATTTATTTTGAGGAAAGATTGAAAGAGGCTATCCAATAAGTAAAAATAGTATGCTAGGAGTACACACGCCAAGCATACTATTTTTCACCATATAGGAAACGATTGTTATGCTTTGAAAGACATTTGAGACAGCCCCCTCATTTATTAAATATAACGATAGTTTTGTTGCATAGATTGTATGATGCCAATCATTTCTTCTCTTAACTCAAGTGGCTCTAGCACCTCAATATTCGGACCTTGACTCAGTAACCACATTTTAATACCATGTCCAAAAACTTCTGCTTCAAACAAACATTGACCTTCTTTATTTGACAGCATTTTCGCCGTAGGTAATCGATCTATTACTGCCTGTGGCGATAAGCCTTTAAATATAAATTTCATATGCATGAGCTCACCAGCGTGCATGAACTGAATACGCTTGCGAAACTCCCCTTCCTGAAAACGCTCAGAATAGGGGATTTGAAATTTCTTATCAAGCTCAAGGTAATGTTGTATACAATCGATGCGATACACAATTGGCAAATCCTTTTCATGCTTACTATCATACGCTATTAAATAAAAATAATATTCCGAGAAAATAACGCCAAGTGGCTTTAAGATTATTTCACTAGGAACTGTTTCGCCTTCACGCAAATAGTCAATTTTAATCAACTTCTTCTTTTGAATAGACGCTGAAATAGCCCAAATTAAATGCAATAAGGACTTTTGATGATTCAAATCCACGTATAAGTGTTTTTCATTTAAAATGATATTATGAATAAGTTCCTGTTTATCTGCAGCTACAATAGAAATGAGATTATCAATAATATCACTCATTTCCGATTTTAGTAATGCTCTCGATTCGATTAGTATTTTAACAATTGCTAAAACTTGCTCTTTCGATAAAATATTTTTTCCTGTATTCGTTAGCTTGTATACCTTTTCTGTCCGCACATATGCTAAATGACAATCTAATTTAGCTTGTTCAATATACGATCTGATTTGATCTAAATCACGTTGTATGGTTTTTTCACCAACTTTATGTGTAAACGCTTCTTGCTTTTTGCTTATTCCTTGACCATCCATCAGTCTGTCAAACATTGAAATGACACGATAGCCTTTATTTTGTTGTAAATCCACCATATATCCCACTCTTTCACCATAGTTACGTTCTCATTATACTAAACGAGATGGACATCATTAGTCCTTTTAACTATAGAACTTCTATATTGTCGGTATAATTGGTACTATACTAAGTTAACAACAAGACATCATGAAACAGACTGAACATACCACTTTTTCTGTCATAATTAACAATATTAAGACAAAAAAAGGACTTCAATCACTATGACTGAAGCCCTTGTATAAGTTATAGTTTTAATTTTACTGCTGTACCATAAGCTAATACTTCGGAAGTACCATCCATTACAGAGGATGTGGAAAACCTTACGCCAACAATTGCATTGCGCCTAATCTTTGGGCCTCCTCTGTCATTGCCTTTGTGGCAATTTCTCGGGAGCGAACGAGCATTTCTGCATACTCCTTCACTTCTCCACCTACAATATTACGGAGCCCCGCAAGCATATCACGGCCAACGTTTCTAGATTGCACGGAGTTGCCCTTCACTAAGCCTAGTGTTTCATCAATATCTTTGCCAATAATCACATCCGTTGTAGACATTAGCATACGCGACTCCCCCTATAATTTCAGTTTTACAATTGCTTGAACAGCCTCTTCAATAGAAGAAGCAATAATTCCATTGCGTTTAATCAAGCCGATTACAAATAAATTACGATAAACAAACTGGTTTTCGATGCCATCTCGAACAAGTGCTTCAATTTTCATCATATTTTCTCGCCCTTGCTGACGAACATCCGTAAATACGCCAACGATTGGACGATTGAGCATAGAAAAAGCACCAATTTCAGCTGCAACACCTGAATCTATTTCTACACCATCTAATACCGCAACTAATACATCACTACTTTGCAGCATCGTTAAATCCGCCTTTGCAATCGCTAAACTATCCGCATATGCTGATTTATCATTTATTGCATCATTTTCCTGTGGTACATATAATTCAATGCCTGGTACGGCCTGTCGGATTGCTGCTGCAAGTTGCTCGTTGACTAAACGATCTCCTAAAGAAAATAACCCATTTGCTAAATATGCTTTCATAACTATTAACTCCTTAAAGTAATGATTTTTCAAAAATTATTTTATGCCGACCCGTGTCGTCAATAAATGTAGAAACAATGTCAAAACCATGCTTAATATTTGTTATGAGCATAGCTTTCCTTACATTTCTACCATATGTACGTACAATTTTATAACCAAGTAATTGTAGTCTTTCGTGTTGTTTTTTCATTAACTGACTTGCAATTCCTTGACCACGCATGTCTTCATGAACGCCACCTAGCCAGCTATAAAAAACACCATCAGGATGTGTATAACCTAACTTAAAACCTATTATACGCTCATTTTCTATTGCGAATAAACAAAGTAAGCCTTCTTTACTTTCTAGTTTCGCTAGTGGCAGATTTGCTCCATTAAATACATGGGCATGAATGCTCTGCAATTGGTTCAGCCAAGCATATGGTACACCCTCTATCGCAACGATATGCATTCTTTATCACCCCTATCTTCATCGTCTTAATTATAGCAGAAAAGGGTTTATCATCATGGGCAAGAATTTTGCTAATTACGTCGAGGCGTAATCGATAGCTAGGCTAGAATATTCAGCATTCTCCCTAACCATATAACATTGCTGGTACACGTACATTGTGTAAATAGTCCGCGAGCTTCCCAGCAAATACTTCCTCTAAATAAGGCAATTGTGCGATGCAATGTGGTGTCATTAACGCTGGATTTTGATAGACCTTCAACCCCCCGGCTTTTAAAAGCATCGCTACAAATTGAGAACAAAAATAAGCACGCTCTCTTCTCACTTCCCTTTGTACCATAACACCAAACAACCCAATAAAATTGTATTTGTAACGATCTCGATTCCAATACATATACTGGACGATTTGCATCATTTCTAAATACTGATAATGCGATACCTTGCAACGATAAATAACGCAGTCAGCAGCTTCAAACAGTCCTGATTCCGCATCCTCTCGTAAAAATCCTCCGCTTAATGGGTTATTTAATTGTCTTCGTCCAAAGCTATACATTTCAAAGAGGCCATCATCAAATGAAACAGATGCATGATTCATCTCTTTGCCGGTATACATGCCGATAGCTTTTGACAATAATGTACCTGTTTTTGTTAAAACTATGTAAATGGTATATGCCATATTTTCACCTACTCCAATATTCTCAGCTATTACAAATACGTTTTAGCTCTTCATTTGGTTTCGTATTTTCTACTTTTTCAAGCATACAATTTAAATCTTAAGTTTTTCCTTTCGAGAATCTGAAGATTTCCTTAAGTTTTATCTATATTTTATTTGCAAGTATTTAGTAAATGATAGATTCGATTCTATCAACGTATTCTAGAACTTAATTTATCACTACCTTTATTTATATGTCATTCATTGTATTGTTATGTGGAGGGAATTTAGGATACACTTAATTTTTTTTGGATGCTTGAGGAGACAAAATATCCTGGCAGCTACATCCATTAAATAATCGAGTACATCCTTCGATCTACAAATACTGGGGCTTTTTTATGATATCATTATGTTAACAAATATTAGGAGGTATTCCAATGAGTGTATTCGCAGCTTTTACATTTGCTATGGCTGCTTCGGTCATTTCTGTGCTTAATGACATGAAGATTAAGAAATTAGAAAAACGAATTGAAGAACTTGAAAAAATAAGCTGAATTAGATCTTTTTCATAAACTGTTTTCTAGAAGATTGTTGCTACCTTATTATATAGTAGAGATATTAATTAGAGCATCTTTCCATAAATGAATTTCGATAGTCGTTAAGATAAACATTGGGCAAATTTAATCTATTAAATAACAAAAAAACAAGTGAGGGAAAGGTTTTTAATGATGCTTATAGGCCCTTTACTGCTGGCTCTTATACCCGGAGTTTTAATTTTGACGGTTACGTGGTGGCTTGTAGAAAAAGAATCTTCTTTTTTAGTAAAATCGTTGCCTGGAGTTTTAGCCATTATTACTGCTGCGACTCACTTCTATATTGGTATTGTGAACATGAGGAGATTCGTAGGTTTTGCCTATGGCATTCTTGGATTCTTTCTATGGATTTTCGCTAGTATGTCTTTTGTTATTGGAAAAAAGAGTACTCATTTTGTAGATAAATCTTTGTTTTCTATGTTATATCTATGATTTATTTAGTAACATTCTTTTAGAAGACAGCTTACAATACAAAACGAGATAACACGATTGGCGATATTTTTAGAGTTATTACTAGGAAAAAGTCTAGTTACTATATTTCATTTTGTGGATGCCTTTTCTATCAGGAATTTCTTAGAGCGATTTTTTTAATCGCTCTTTTCTCGTTTAATCTTCAAACTGTGCAGTAATTAAATTTCCCTGCCATTGCAATTTCTCCATAGCCTGCGACCAAGTCACCATAAAAAATTCCATTATTGAATCATCTATGGTAAAACTAGTAAAACATTGGTATTATAGAGGTATTCTATCGATTTTACGAAAGGTGATACGTTTATGAGTAAAACACTTGAAAATTTACAAAAAGAAATTATATTTGAAACAAAAAAAGGGTTCCCTATTTTACTGTCTGGAGCCATTATCTTTTTAATTTTCACACTAATGCCATTAGTGTTTCCAATAGAAGCTATACGTTTAATTTGGATATTTGGCTTAGGTGCCATTTTTCCTATTGGAATTCTTATTAGTAAAATTCTCGGTGTTAATATACACACTACTGGCAATCCTTTAGGTACTTTAGGAGGGGTAGTTGCAGCTCCCCAAGCTTTTTATATTCCTGTATTTATTATTGTATATATGAATATACCTGAATACCTTCCCTTCACAATCGGTTTACTTGCAGGCTCTCATTTTCTGCCTTACATGTGGATTTATAAAAGTAAAGCTTATTTATTCGTTACTTTAGGCACCTGTCTTTCCGCTCTAGTCTTAGGTGGATTCTTTGTTGATTTAGCATTCACTCTTGTACCTTTAGCGATTTCTATTGTGTATGGTATTGGCGTTCTGTTAATTCAACGAGAGCTTAAAGTCAGTCTTGTTTAATCACCTTTAAAAAAATCATATTGATGAAATTAAACGTAAATCGGATTATTACGATGAATTGGAAGAATTAGTTGTAAAGTATATTGAAAATGGAGGAGCTTAAGAATGGACTTATTCCCAAATTTAACTCACGAATTAAGAGAGATCAAAAAGACTCTTGTGAAGAAAATTTACATTGAAGCATTCAAACGGATTTTGAGCGAGCGAGTTATTGTTGAGATTTTTCATGATAAGGGAAAGACCCGTTATATTTTGGGATTAAAGGAGCTCAAAATACCTTTGGAGCCAATGCAGAAGCCAATGCTTGTAAAACCTTTGATTTGATTAAAAAATATGCTACTTATTGTAGTTATCAATTTGATTTTATCATCAATACATTTGGTACTAATCGTATCCCTCCTAGAAAAGCTTTTATAGTATGTGAAATAGATAAAGATTTCTATAATAAGATTATTATTGGAAAGAAGATAAATGCGTTAAATACCGAAACTGGAATGCTACAATATCAATTAGTTTTATCACATAAAAATGAGCAGGGACAGAACTCGTTTATTTAGAAAAACAATAAAAAGGATATTAGCTTTTCCACTTCACGAAATAAATATGCACTCTAAATCAAAGAAATGTTAGACGATTTTATCTAGGTCTAACATTTTTTCTTTTTGTCCCAACCACTACTAGATTGCATAATAGATTAAATGTAAAAATATGTTTTGAAAGGAGGTATATCCCAACTTGGTGTAGAATTAATAAAGTGTAACAAAATACAAAAATAGGAGGTTTTATTATGTCGAAGGTGAAAAAAATCTTTTTGCCAGTATTGATGATCTTTACTATTTTTTGTTTAGGCTTTTCTCCAGCACAGGTTGTTTCTGTGCAAGCTGAGGATGCTCCGAGTATTGTTGTAGTTTCTGGCAAACTTGCTAAGGAACTGGTTAATGCAACGCTCCGTGCAGTCAAGGAGGGTGAAGTTGAGAATGTAGCTCCTGTGTCTGCTTTTGATTTGGAAGGGTCGAGTGTGTACACTGTTGGTGGTGGAGTTACAGTTGTTACAGTTCCTTTGCATGGAGATTATAGCCTTCCTAGTAATTTAACGGTATTCTTTGATGAGGATAATACTGTATTACAGACAAATGAATTGTTGGTTACCAAGAATGAGGTAGGAAACTTCCGAGTTGAGACATATTTGGATGGGTCACTTAGTAATTCCGTGGATACTGAGCTTTCATATATCACAGATGAAGAGATGCTTGCAGAGGAGCCAGTTATTCAAGAGATGGGTGTAGGAGCAGTGGCAAGTTGTCTTGGAGCAGTACTTGGTATTGGTGCTACGGCGGCTTATATTATTGCAGTTGCATGTGGCGGTTCGTGTGCAACACCGACACCAGTAACTGCTGCGATATGTGCTGCATGTATTGGTGCATATGCAGTTATTGGGGCTGGTGGTATTGCCGGAGCGGTAGCTTGTTTCAATTACCTGTGAGGTGAATAGATGCATAAGATTTTGGCAATGTCGATTTTGGGAATGGGTTTAACTGGTGCCGTTTTAATCATCTCGGTCGCTTTGTTGTTCAAATCTCCAATAGGAAATGTGTTGCAGATGGTTACTGCTGCTTCAGCAACAGCTTTCGTTATATTCGCAGTCTCTGCTTTAGTATTTCGTCGGAGATTAGATGCAAAAAGAGAGTAATATATTTATTTGAATTAATAAAGTCGTGGTTTTAAAATGGCTGAAAAAAAACCATTTCTAAATTAAAAAGCCTGTGAAATTTTACGGTTAGTAAAAATTCACAGGCTTTAAATTATATGATGAGATTGATTAAAAAAATATCCTTCATTCCTTATCTAATATCAACTTCAAAAACCAGCTTTGCTGTTCAACAATTGCGACTGATTGTAGTATAAGGTACTGCATAATGTTTACGTATTCTTTAGAATTTCCCCTTAAACCAATCAGTAAGGGCTTTATTATAGAAATCTTTTATTCACCTACCATACCGTCGTTATCACGATCTTGCATATATTTGTACACCAGTGTTCACGAGTTATTGGCATACTAAAACCAGTTGCTTTTGCTTCTGCGATTGTCACGATACCATTTCCATTTGTATCAACACTAGAAAGGTCACCTATTCACTAAACTGTCTGGATTTTCAAATTAGTTAACATTAGAAAAAGCCATACTTCTTTTTCTAAATTAGAGTAGTATAAAAAATTGATAAAAACAAACAATGAATAATAAAAATAAAATCGAGGTGTATTTATGGAACACTTTCCAACTATACATACAAATTTTTGGGATGCCGTAATCGCTATCCCTGTTATTATGATTCTTACTCAACTTTTAAAGAAATTCTTTCATATCAAACCAATTTGGGTTCCTTCAATAGCATTAATAATTGGATTGCTTATGTCAATTTTTATTAGTCATCGACATAATCTACTCGCAGGCATATTTATGGGTTGGTTTTATGGATACTCAGCTATTGGAAGTTACGCATCCTTAAAAACTACGCTCATTGCTTACAGACAAAAAAACAAAAAATCAATATCACCACCTAAATAAGAGTCTTTTGGTCACTTGCCCCTCCATCTTAGATTAAAAACGAATTCTAAGTGGTAATTCTAAAGCTAAAAGGCTCACCTATCCTTCATCATAATCTCAGTGCCGATATCCTAACATTGTTCCATGTGAAATCTCTCTTCCCTACAAATTGTTATGATGAGCGGAAAGAAGAAATGAAAAAAAGTGCAGTCTCAAATGTAATTGAGGATCTGCTCTTTTGTGATATTATCAGCACTACTTAAATGATAATATTTTTATCATTCAGCTCTAAAGGTTTTACCTAACTGGTTACCAAGACCGAAATAATGACGGAAATTATAGATAAGCGGGCTCCATTTATTGGGATCAATATAATTTTCGCCAGTCAGAATATCCTTATGCGCATGTACATGTATAACTTGTACTTCAACAATTGCAAAATCAGTGGAATAATCAGGCATTCGAATATGTTTTACTATGGCCTCAATTTGAATGGGGCACTCCATAATCCGTGTAGGTTTTACTGTTTTAGATTCAGCTGGAGTTAATTTACTAATAGCGTATTTTTCTTTTTCAAATGTAAATCCATTCTTTTTCTTATATTCTGGAACGGGATTTTTCCCTGTATAAGGAGCTAATTTTTCAACATTTTCCCATAAAGAAGGACTTGGAACATTAATTACACATTCAGGATGTCGTTCTAAATTTTCAATCGCTTTCCCCCCAAGGCCAATTCCTAAAATAATATAATCTCCTAATGCCCATGATGATGAAAGGGGGCTAATATTTACGGATCCATCCTCATTTAACGAATTTAACAAAATCACGGGTGTTCCATAGTAGAGAATTTTGGGCTTAATAATTTCTGTGTTAGGAACCTGCGTCATTTTTTCCATGTTTACATCTCTCCTATTTTCTATCTTCTTCAATATTTATAATAGGATATAAACATTTAAATTATCATCGAAATATGGATTTCATAAGAACTATAAACAATCGTCAATGGAAATTTGTGCGTACAATTTGTTTTAGAGGGAGACAGGTCGCCTCCCTCTCCGTCCAAAATTTTAAATGTAGTAAATAACTTTATCACTTACGAACGCTGCCATGTCTTGTATTAAGACTTCTACCGCCATCATTCTCCCAACGATCAATGTCCCAAGCATCATCGCCCCAGCCATCAGGGATTTCTCCACCAAGAACAAAAGTGTCCGATCTTTTGACTGAAATACTCATAATTTCATCCATGACATTTTACATCATCCTTTTAAAAAATATTTCATATCTATCTTATGTAAAGATGTATGTTTTCGTTCTTAGCCTAAAAAGGATGTTGTGTTAACTGATTTATGGGTTTTTGGAGAGATGTTTAACAAGCACTTGCTATTGCAGGTGTTTTTTTATTATTAAAGACTGTTCTTCCAAAAATACAAATAAAAAAGATGATACCTGTTAAGACATCATCCTTAGCAAATAAAACCAGTATTTTATCCTTGATTCATTGCGCTTTCATCCATATACGCCACTTCCCATAAATGACCGTCTACGTCCTCGAAACCCCATACATACATAAATCCGTGATCTTGAGGGTCACTCGAAGATTTACCGCCAGATGACAGTGCCTTATTAACCAAGTCATTCACTTGATCTCGACTTTCAGCTGATAAACAGAAAATCGCTTGTGCCGAAGTAGTAGTATCCACAACTTCCTTCTTACTAAACGCTTTGAAACGTTCTTCAAGCATTAACAAAGCAAAGATATTGTCACTGATAATCATACTTGCTGTGTCCTCAGTGGTGAATTGTAAGTTGAACGCAAACCCGAGCTCTTTGAAAAAGTTAGTGGACTTTCTCAGGTCCTTCACCGGTAAATTGATAAAGATATTTTGGGATTGAAATGCCATTTTTTATCACCTCTAGTTAACATTATCACAGGCAAAAAAGCCCTGTCAAAATTGTGTAAGAGCATTTTCATATATTTCAGAAACACCACACTACGATTCAATAATTAGCTTTAGCAAATCACTAAAAGCATGCGACAATAATTGTTTTGAAATAATGGTCCAATTCAATGCTAGTTGTTTCTTTCTTATGGCAAACTTGCTCTAATTCTATTGCGGCAATAGTCCGCCAATGAAGCTGTATCTTTAACAGCTAGCAATTGACAGAATCACTACTTACATATAAAAGTTAGTTTGTCCAATTGGATATTATGGTTGGCAGATGAAAGTTTCATTTTTATATTAGGTATTATCATTGAGAAACTCAGCAAATAGAAGTAAAATTTATGTAAGGGTTATTTCATTGAAACTTTATGTCGAATTTTTCGTATAAGTAGTTAGACATATTGAAAAGCAAGGAGGAAGAAACTATGCTCAGTGTCGGACAGTTTTTATCTAGACATACCGCTAGCTTAATTTTATCGTTATCAACTGTTTCTATCGCAGCAATTGCGGCAAATCCAGGAATCTTCCTTGGTGGTTTATTGTTCGCTGGAACTTACGCAACGAGTACTACGTTGCTGAAAAATAGCCAAAAAAAGAAAGTCATGCAATTAGCAGGGATTTCAAAGGAAGAATACAAACATATTGATTCACAAATTTCAACAGCAAATAAGCATATTCAATCATTAAGTCAAAATTATTTACGCGTCCGTTCTGTTGCTGCCTTTAAACAATTACTTGAAATGACACGAATTTCAAAAAATATTGTCAAAATGGTCAAGACAGACCCTCGTAAGTTTTATAATGTTGAACAATTTTTTTATGCGCACCTTCCTTCAGCAGTAGAATTAACTGATAAATATACAATGCTTTCAAAACAACCTGTAAAGGATAAAGAAATCCAAATCACCTTGTCGAAAACACGAGAAACATTAACGGATTTGAATGATACCATTCAAATTGACTTAAAAGATGCGCTTTCAAATGATATCGATCATCTTCAAATGGAAATTGAATTCGCTAATCGTTCTACTAGTAGACGGAAAGAACAGCTAGAATGGCGGGGCGATGATAAGTGACAGCAAATAGAGAGCGTATTTTTCATTTAGATTCCTTACAAGGCGTTTCACCACTAGTGCATAGCTATTTAGAAGCAACAACTGAGGAGGCGATGGCGACATATGAAACGCTATCGCCTCTTGCGCAAAGTCGTGCGCTCCTGGCTGCTAGTCAAATTGACCTTGCTAATTTCGAATCTGTTTTATCATTAGGGCAAGGTTCCCAGCGTTCCCTCTCTCAATTTGCAGATCGCATGCTTACACAGGTTAAACAAAAGGACGTCACAAAGATCGGCCAAATGCTTGATTCCTTAATGCAAACGTTAGACCGTGTCGATCCAGCTGCCTTAGAACCTAAGAAACCGTCCTTCTTCAAAAAAATGTTTAGTAAAACAGGTCCTACAGTTAAACAAACGTTGACTGAGTTTGAACGCATTAGTATTCAAGTGGAGCGTATTGGCGTACAGCTGGAGCGTGCTCAGCTCCAACTCTTTGATGATGTAGAAATGCTCGAACAATTATATGCGCATAATAAAGGATTTTTTGAGGAGTTGGCTACTGCCATTGCAGCAGGGCAAATGAAGAAGCAGCAAGTTATCGAAAAAGAATTGCCAGCAAAAGTAACAAGTGCCCAAACGAATAAACAACCACTTGTTATCCAACAGCTCAATGATTTTGCCGAACAAATTGAACGTCTCGATCAACGAATTTATGATTTACAGGTTTCTCAGCAGGTAGCCCTTCAAACAGCACCACAAATACGTATGATTCAGAAAGCAAATCAAACACTGGCAGAAAAAATTGAATTTTCAATTGTCACACTTATCCCACTCTGGAAAAATCAATTAGCAATGATGTTATCGATGAATATGGATAATCATTATGCACAACTAGAGGAAAGACTGGCACGTACAAATGATCGCATTACTAGCGCTAGCTTTGAACAACAGGTAACGAGGTTTAAAGAAACACAACGCGAGCTTCGATCCGCTATTCAAGATGTCTTTGTACTACATACAGCGACAGAAAAAGAAAAGCAACAGCTCCAGGATGTAACTGAACTGAAAAGATAGTAGCACAACGTAATCATGATACATGCATTTATACCTTAAATAGAAAGAAGGGGTGTCTCAACATTAAATTTGAGACACCCCTTCTTATTTACTCATCCAAAATAATCTTTATAGTAGCCGCCAATATTCCCAGTATTGTCGATAATGAATAAGAATTCTTCTGTTTCATTTTTCACTTCATAGTCTTTCCCTACTGTTAATACGTTTGAAACTAAGTATTTTGATGCATTAGTATGTTTGCAAGTGACTGTGCGTAGTGTTGGTGCATCTTTCCATTTTAAATGTAACATAATCTCTTTACCTCTCTTTACTAGCACTTGGCTAACGTCAAATTTTTATCCTGTACGAATGAGTGTTCAGTACTCACTTAACACGAAGTATAAGTGAAACTTCGAACTGGGAAATCAAAACACCCCTTCATACACGATTGGTTCTGGCCAACAAGATGTTGGTCACGTAGGTGTTACCACCGGATGTGGCGTTCTTAACCTAAGTTCCTAAATATAATCCCTGGAGAAATGAATAATACCCCATCGATTATGTTTCACTCTATTTTATACGATTTTAGCACTTTTGTGGAGAAAAAAACCATAGAAGTTTGTATTTTGTCTGCAAAGACTGTTTGCATGTCCATTTAAACCTGATACAATTCTTACAAGAGGTGTTTGTTAATGAGCTTTGGTGGCGTACCGCAATGGTTTTTTATCATTGCTATTGCATTTGTTATTTGCTTTGTTTTGTATTCAGAATGGAATTCTAGAAAATAAGTGAGCCTGTAAAACGGCTCACTTTTTCATGTTACCCGTCTTGCTAAATCGGCACCGAAGTATTGGTTATCCCTGTTGAACATCTGATGATAATTTTCACTTTATTTTAAAGTTCGTTTTAAGAACTCTTTTGTTCGTTCGTGTTCCGGATTCACTAATACTTTTGAAGGTGCTCCTTCTTCAACAATAACACCTTTATCCATGAATACGACACGATCTGCAACTTCCTTCGCAAATTCCATTTCATGTGTCACGATAAGCATTGTATTGCCCGCATCGGCTAATTGACGCATTACTTTCAATACTTCGCCTACCATTTCTGGATCGAGTGCTGAAGTCGGTTCGTCAAAGAGCATTACTTCGGGATTCATAGATAGTGCACGTGCAATTGCGACACGTTGCTTTTGACCACCCGATAGCTGACGAGGCTTCGCATTAACATATTGTGCCATACCAACAATTTCAAGGTATTTTAAAGCCGTTTTTTCAGCTTCCTCTTTTGAACGTTTTAACACCTTTATTTGACCAACTGTGCAGTTTTTAAGGACATTATGATTATTGAATAAATTAAACTGCTGGAACACCATTCCTAAATGTGTACGATATTCTTGAATATTATGCTTCTCATCTAAAATATTTTCACCCTTGAAGATAATTTCGCCACCACTTGGTGTTTCCAGTAAATTAATACAGCGAAGTAATGTTGATTTACCTGATCCTGAAGAACCGATTAAACAAACTACCTCTCCCTTTTCTACCTGAAAATTCACATCTTTTAACACTTGGTTACGTCCAAATGATTTACTTAAATGTTCAATTTGAATGACTGCCATTTGTGCGTCCCCCTATAATGTCTCTTTCTGTTCTTTTTGATAAGCATCTGGGCCATCAAGTCTTTTTTCTACATATAGTAAAATACGCGATGCTGTAAATGTCATGATAAAGTACAGCACACATGCGACGAAGAACGATTCAAAATATCGGAAATTATTACCGGCAACAGATTTTGTTTGAAAGAATAATTCCGTTACACCAATAACATTTAATACCGCTGTATCTTTAATATTCATAATTAATTGATTACCTGTAGCAGGCAAAATGTTACGAGCTACTTGTGGTAATACGACATGCATCATAATTTGGAAATGATTCATACCAATTGCAGATGCTGCCTCGTACTGTCCTCTGTCAACAGACACAATCCCACCACGCACGATTTCAGCCATGTATGCACCCGTGTTGAGCGAAACTACTAAAATACCAGCTGTAATAAAGTGCATATCGATGCCAAAAGCAATATCTAATCCGAAATATACCACCATTGCTTGTACAATCATTGGTGTACCACGGAAAAACTCAACGTAGCATGTCAGTATAAAGTTTAAAAGCTTTAAAATGTAATGCTTTACGTCCTTTTTACGTGTCGGAATGGTATGCATAATTCCGATGAAAAATCCGATGAATGCACCAATAATTGTACTAATTGTTGAAATAAGTAACGTATAATAAGCGCCCCGTAAAAACATTTGCCAGTTATTTTCTATTATAGAAATAATCCATTCAAAACTCATGATGCTCCTCCTAACAACTTCTTGTTGCTTGTTCATATCAATTATGCCTCGGCCTTAATTGAGTCTTAAATTTGAATTGAGCATGCTTCTTTCAAATTATGTGACAATTACCCAAGACATTACTACTTATTCAATGTGGATTCACTGAATCGAAGTAAAAATAGATTGCACGGGCTACTGATTAGCCCGTGCATCCATATTATTGTGCTGCCGGTTGTTGAAGAATTGCATCTTCCATAATTTTTTGTCGATCATCTTCAGAAATACCTTTTAGGATTTCGTTGATTTTATCTAAATTAGCATCACCTTTACGTAAACCAACTGCAATAGACGTATTTGAGATATCTGTATCAAATCCTTCTTCAAATGACACAAAAGCAAAGTTTTCATTTGCAGCTGCAGCTGAGATACCCTCTGGACGTTCAGCTACATAACCATCGATTTTACCAGCTTCTAATGCTACACGCATTGCTGAGAAGTTTTCCATTGCTGTTTGTTTGTTAACGCCTTTGATTTGATCGATCACTTCGTAGTTAGAAGTATTTAATTGAGATGTAACCTTCGCACCAGAAAAGTCTTGGATTGATTTGGCATTTTCAAACTTACTACCCTTTTTAATAACCATAACAAAATCTGATGTATAGTAGTTTTCTGTGAAGTCAATTGTTTCTTTACGTTCCTTTGTAGGAGACATCCCCGCTACAATGGCATCAATTTTACTTGATTGTAAAGCTGGCACGAGACCGTCCCACTCAAGTTTCACAATTACTAATTCTTTTCCTAAACCTTCAGCCATTTTTTTCGCCATTTGTACATCATAACCGCCTGCATATTCCACATTATCAGCGATTTTCACAGCACCATTTGCATCACCTTGCTGTGTCCAGTTGAATGGAGGATAGCCAGCTTCCATCCCTACACGGAATTCGCCACCTTCTTCATCTGTACCAGCATCTCCAGTTGTCTTATCTTTTTTGTCGCTAGTGCCACATGCAGCTAATAGAATTGCAGTCATTGTGGCTAACATAATTAACAACCATTTTCTTTTCATGTAAAACTCCCCCTTTTCTGTAAAAAAAATAAAGCAACTGTACAAAAAAACGACCCAAGTTCAGAACTTAGGTCGTACCTTTTATTGACAGTTGCCCAAATCCTCACTATAATTTCCATGTATCCGAGATAGCACAACCTAGTAAACTGGAATTATATCTACTAGGACAGTCCTGCACTTATTCACTGCAGACCCAGCATAAAAGTACGAGCTCCTTTTATACTTCGGCGACATTTCCTTCTCCATTGCGTCTTCGCTTGCTTAAACTCAACAATGAACTAATAAATATCGCGCCTCTACCTCACAAAGGAACGTGAGGTTTGTTTATTTAATTGATAATTAGATACTACTATAAAAATAGTCTATTCGTCAAGAAAGTTTTATCATTTTTCAGACTAATGTTTTAATTTCAAAGGATGTTTTCTAGTAATTTTCTATTATATCCAAATGTTGTTAGTGAAATAAATACCATAAATTTACTCATCTATGATAAAAAACTCCTCCGAAGTAATGGAGGAGTTTACTACTATTATTAAGAATTTAACAATAAATCTTCTGGATTTTCAAGTAATTCTTTAACAGTTTTAAGGAAGCCTACAGAATCTTTACCATCGATAATACGGTGATCGTAAGATAACGCTAGATACATCATTGGACGGATTGCTACTTCTCCATCAACTTCAACAGGGCGTTTTTTAATAGAGTGCATTCCAAGAATCGCTGCTTGTGTACCGTTCATAATTGGTGTTGACATTAATGAGCCAAATACACCGCCATTAGTGATTGTGAATGAACCACCAGATAGGTCGCTTAAACCTAATTTTTTGTCGCGTGCTTTTTTCGCTAAGTCTGCAATTGAATCTTCAATTTCAGCAAAGTTTTTACGGTCAGCGTCACGTACAACTGGTACTACTAAACCTTCTTCCGTTGATACAGCTACACCGATATCATAGAAGTTGTTTAAGTGAATTTCATCACCAACAATTTGTGCGTTCACATATGGGTATTTTTTAAGCGCTGCAACTACTGCTTTAGTGAAGAATGACATGAATCCAAGTTTAGAGCCAGTTGATTCAAAGAATTGATCTTTTTTACGAGAACGTAATGCCATAACGTTCGTCATGTCTACTTCGTTAAATGTTGTTAGCATAGCTGTTGATTGCTTAACTTCAAGTAAACGTTTTGCGATTGTTTGACGACGACGGCTCATTTTTTCAACTGTCACTCGTGATTCGTCCACAGCTACCACTGCTTTAGGTGCTGCAGGAGCCGCTTGTGGTGTTGCCACTGGTGCTGTACCATGAGCTGCAACATCTTGTACACGTACACGGCCTTGTGGGTCTACTGGAGATACAGCAGCAAGGTCAATGCCTTTTTCACGCGCAAGTTTACGAGCTGCTGGAGATGCGATTACACGCTCACCAGAAGTTTCTTCTACAACTGGAGCTGCTGCTACAGGAGCAGGAGCCGCTTGTGTTGCTGCTTGTGTTGCTGCTGGTGTTACTGCTGCTACTGCTGGTGTTGCTGCTGGAGCAGGAGCTGCACCTTCGCCAGCTTCTACAACTGCGATAACTTGACCTACAAGAACAGTATCGCCCTCTTCAGCTAAAATTTGTGTTAACACACCCGCTTCTTCTGAAATGATTTCAGCGTTTACTTTATCTGTTTCAAGTTCAACGATGAATTCACCTTTTTCAACGCGGTCGCCCACTTTTTTTACCCACTGTGCAATACTACCTTCTGTAATCGATTCTGCTAACTCAGGGACTTTAATTTCAGCCACTTTCATTTCCTCCTTTGATTAACGTGCATAAAGTATGCACATAAAAGGGCTACCGCCTAAGGCAAATAGCCCAGCTTTCAGTGATATCTATATGATTATTTCACTTTTACCGATTCAGCAACTGCTTCATCAATAATTGCTGCCTGAGCTGCTTTATGAGAATCTGCATCGCCTTCTGAAGTCGAACTCATTGCAGGACGACCTACGTAACGAAGTTTTTTACCTTCAGAAAGTTCATATAATGTTTCTAATGCGTAATTCCAAGCACCTTGATTTTTAGGCTCTTCTTGTACCCAAGCAATCTCTTTTGCATTTGGGTACTTAGCTATAATATCAGCTACTTGTGCTGATGGGAATGGGTAAAGTTGTTCTACACGTACAATGTGTATGTGATCGAAGCCTTCTCCATCTTTTATGCGGTCTGCTAAATCAATCATTACTTTACCAGTACCTAGTAAAATACGTTCTACAGATTTAGTTTTTGCACCTAGCCCTGGTTGTTCGATTACTTCTTGGAATGAGCCATTTGCTAATTGTTCAGCATTCGCTGCTGCCAATGGATGACGCAGTAGTGATTTTGGTGATACAACAACAAGTGGACGTACCCCTTCAGTTTCTAGCATAGCTGCTTGGCGACGTAGTAAGTGGTAGTAGTTTCCTGCATTCGAACAGTTTGCTACAAACCAGTTATTTTCAGCTGACATTTGTAAGTAACGTTCCATACGACTAGAAGAGTGTTCAGGACCTTGACCTTCATAACCGTGTGGTAAAAGGATAACAAAACCAGATTTTTGACCCCATTTAGAGCGTGCCCCTGAAATGAAGTTGTCAAACATCACTTGTGCCATATTGGCAAAGTCACCAAATTGTGCTTCCCAAACTGATAAAACATTACCTTTTTCTAAGTTGTAACCATATTCATATCCTACTACCCCTGCTTCAGTTAGCGGTGAGTTGTGTACTGTAAATGATGCACTTGCGCCAGAAATATGGTGAAGTGGTGTGAATACATTACCATTGTTTTTGTCATGTAACACTAAGTGACGTTGTGAGAACGTACCACGTTGTGCGTCTTGACCAGTAAAACGTACAGGTGTGCCATCTTGAATAATTGTAGCATATGCTAAAGTTTCAGCATGACCCCAGTCGACTTTTGCAGATGCAAAAGCATCACGACGTTTTTCTAAAATTTTACCAAGTTTATTTTGTGGTTGGAAGTCTTGCTCAAAGACTAATAGTTCTTCATTAATTTTTTCTAATCGGTCAGCACCTACAGCTGTTTCGATTTGTGGGAATTCCACTTTTAACTCTTCTGGCATTTCCAAATGCTTATGCTCATCTTTATCTGCCATTTCTTTCACATGATCATAAGCAACTTGCATTTCTGCATAGATAGCTGTATCCAGTGCAGTTACGTCATCATTAGAAACGACACCATCGGCAACTAATTGTGCACCATATAATGCACGTACAGTTTCGTGTTTAGAGACAAGTTTATAGACTTCTGGATTTGTTACAGTTGGATCATCCGTTTCGTTATGTCCATGACGACGGTAACCAATCAAGTCGACGATAATATCTTTCCCAAACTTTTGACGGTAGCTAGCAGCAAAACGTCCCACTTGTACAACTGCTTCCGGGCTATCTGCGTTAACGTGTACAACAGGTACTTCATAACCTTTTGCTGGGTCAGAAGAATAGACAGATGAACGAGAGTCATGCAACTCCGTAGTGAAGCCAATCATATTGTTGGCGATGATATGAATTGTTCCACCAGTTGAGAAACCTTCTGTTTTCGAATAGTTTAACACTTCTGTTACAATCCCTTGACCTGGGAACGCCGCATCACCATGCACAAGGATTCCTAGTCCTTTTCCTGGATTATGAACAGCTTGGCCTGGTTTTGACGTATCATCTTGCGTTGCGCGAGTAGAACCTAAAACAACCGGATTACCAACTTCTAAGTGAGATGGGTTATAGGCAAGTTTTACATTCATACCTGACTCACGGTTATATGAAGCACCCATATGGTATTTCACGTCACCAGTCCAACCTTTTGTAATTTCAAGACGACCATGTTCAGGTAAAAATAGTTCGTTTGAAACGTGTGCAAAGTCAGAAAACATCATATCGTATGGTTTATTTAGGATGTGTGTAAGTACATTTAAACGACCACGGTGCGCCATACCAATACGCACATTTTCAACGTTGCTAGTTTCTGCAGTTTTTAAAATTTCATCAAAAAGGACAATTTGTGTATCAAGACCTTCACCAGAGAAACGTTTTTGACCAACAAATGTTTTATGAATAAATTTCTCAAAGTTTTCAACACGTGTTAAACGGTCTAATAACGCTTTTTTCTCGTCAGAAGCTAATGTTTGTTTTAAAGAACCAGATTCAATTTGTGCTTGAATCCAATCGTGTTCTTCTGTAACTACTACATGACCATATTCAAATGCCATTTTATCTGTATAAACAGATTTTAAGTAATCGATTGCATCCTTACCATTTTTCACGCCTGCTGGCACATCTTTGAAGAAGATAGCAGCAGGAATTTCAGCTAAATCTGCTGAGCTTAAGTTGAACGCGCTTTCTTCAATTTGAGCGGTTTGAAGTGCTCGGTTTTTTAGAGGATAGATATCCGCAGCTAAATGACCGTGTGCACGAATTGTATCAGCTAATTTCACAGCTGCTAATATTTTTTTATAGTCGCCTGCAGGAGCGGTTGAGCTACCTACTACAGCTACTTCACCATCTGCTACTACTGGTGCACCAAATTGTTGGAATAATGATACTAACTCCGGTTCTACTTCTTCAGGAGACTGTAAGAATAAGTCGTATTGCTCCATCACATATCCTAAGTTAGGACCAGAGAAAGCTGACCATGGAGAACTTACAGTTGTAACGTTGTTCGACATGAAAAATGACCTCCAAATTTTGCCTATCGGCAGTTCCATTAATTAAATTACAATTAATTATATAATATTTCTTCGCTCATTAAAAGGATGTTTGACACAACATATCCATTATTTAAAGAACGTTTTTTCCATCTCAATCTTACTACTCTTCACAAAAAATACAACTCTTTTCAGTAAATTAAGCAATTTTTTCCCCAAAGAATAGAATTACGGAATAAAGCGCGTATTTTCCTTAATATTTCAGCGGTATTTTCACAAAGAAAACGGTTCCAACATTCTTCTCACTCTTGACTTCTACTGATGCATTATATTTCTCAAGTAACATTTTTGAAATACTAAGTCCTAAGCCGGTACCGCCAATCTGGCGATTTCTCGCCTCATCAACACGATAAAAACGATCAAAAATATAGGGAAGGTTTTCCGCATCTATTCCGATCCCATTATCAGCTATTTGTATATGCGCTTCTTTGTGATCAGCCGAAAGCGAAATATTGACTTCAGGAGTTTTTTCACAATAACGAATCGCATTCTCTATTATATTACGAACAATTTGACTAAGTGCATTTTCAGTTATAAATAAAGGACCTATTTCGCCATCGTTCGACAGCGTTATTCGAGCTTCTGGATGGTATAGCTCTATTTCAGTAATGACTCCTTCTAATACTGCAATTCCATCGGCCACGCTCATGTCGTCCTTTTCTTCACGACGTGCAAGTTCTAGTAGCTCTTCGATCATCTTACGCATACGTGCAATTTCCGTTAGTGAAGTATCAATCGATTCTTCTAAAATTTTTGGATCATCCTTGCCCCATCTTTTCAAGAGGGAGAGATGTCCTTCAATTGCTTGAATAGGCGTACGAAGCTCATGTGAAGCATCTGCAACAAATTGTTGCTGCTGAGTAAATGAGATTTGTAGTTCATTCATCATCGCATTGTACATTTTCAATAAATCACCAATTTCATCCTGTGATGTATACGAAAGTTGTATTGGTTCATTAAACCCCTTATCCATTACCGTTTTCATTGACGAGCGTAGTGCATGAAGTGGTTTCATTAAATAATTTGCGAGATAAAAACCAATTGAGCCGGATAATAACAGAGCCCCAACACCCGCAATAAGCATAGCTGTCAACAAATAATTCATTAATGATTCAAAGCCTGCTAGCGGATGAATGACTTGAATATAGCCTTGGAAAAAGCCAAGCCGAATGGGTTCATTTGCTACAAAGACATCTTTTTTGTCTACTGTCAATTGTACGATTTCTCGCATTGTAGTAAGTGGTGCTGCTGAAGAAGCATCATTGATGCGCAAAACCTCAATACCATCAATATTAAATAGTCTTACGGACTGATCTCGGTCCACAATTGAGTTTAATAAGCCAGTGTTTTGCTGAATTTGCTGAATCGAAATATTTGGCCCCTGTGACTCTAAAAAAGACACTATATCATCGCTTGTCCGCTTCACTTTACTTTCTTCATCATTTAATAACCATGTATGTAGTGAGACATACACAACTATACAAATAATCGCATAGCTAAAAAAAATAACAGCACTAGAAGTGAGCATCCATTTTCTCTGCAATGAAAGATTGAGCAGATATTCTTTTAATTTTTTCATTCACGCATCACATACCCTACACCACGGACCGTCTCGATATAGGCATTCATATCCCCCGGCAGTTTTGTACGTAAGTGCCGGATATAGACATCAACCACATTTGTCTCAATATCTGTATCATACCCCCAAACGGAAGTTAAAATCAGTTCGCGTGTACATACTTTGTTTTTATGCTCTACTAATAGTTTAAGCAAATCATATTCGGTTTTTGTTAAGTCGAGCTTTTCACCTTGTACAAAAACTTCATAAGCCGCAATGTCAATTTCTATATCACGAAAATCTAACGTAACACCTGTTTTTTCTTCCGGTGTAACACGTCGCAAAATTGTACGTATTCTTGCTAGTAATTCTTCAATCGCAAATGGTTTTACAATATAGTCATCGGCACCTGCGTCTAAGCCTGCTACTCGATCCATTACAGCATCACGTGCTGTTAGTAAAATAATCGGCACTTTGGATTGCGTGCGTACACGGCGGCAGATTTCAATACCATTTATGCCAGGAAGCATAACATCTAATAATAACACATCAAAATCTTCAGAAGTAGCAAGCGCCAATCCTTCGCGACCTTCAAAAGCGACTGTAACCATGTATCCTTCATGCTGCAACTCTAGCTCAACGAAACGTGCAATATGTTTCTCGTCTTCTACTAATAATATCTTTTTAGGCATGTCATCACCTTCTCATTCAAAATAACTGATACCTCTCAATAAAGGAGATTGTTGGGATTACCACAGTTATAGCATAACACCAAGTAAAAAGTCTGTACCACAAGTAAATACTCGTTCGTACAGACTTTTTAATGCGTTTCTGTAATATATAATTTATTTTTCCCATATTCTTTCGCTTTATATAATGCTTGGTCCGCTAAGTCCAGAAGCGAGTCCAATGTTTTGGCATGGTCTGGATAATATGCAATTCCTATAGAAGCAGTTGGCGCAAAATGATGATTATCAATTGTCCACCCCTTTTTCAATTCATTGCGAATACGGTTAATAATATGCATCATTTGGGCATTTCTTGCCTCAGTATCTCTCGTTAACCCTGTTAAAATGACAATAAATTCATCCCCACCAATGCGGATTACTAAATCATGACTACGAACCGATGCGATTAATATATTTCCAAAATTACGGATAAATTCATCGCCTGTATCATGTCCATATTGGTCATTTACATCCTTAAAATCGTCCCCATCAATGTAAAGCATGGCTAAACATACATTATTGGTATGCGCTTCTGCTAGTAATTTCGGGAATTCCTTCAATAGATAGCGACGATTCGGTAACTGCGTTAAACTATCATGATAGGCTAAATAGAGCAAGTCATTTTCTCGCTCTTTTCGGTGGGTAATTTCACGTGAAACCATCATAATTTGCGAAACCGTTTCACGCTCTGGATCATGAACAACAGTCACATTCCCTTCCGTCCAAACAGGTGTACCATCTTTTGCCTTCAGTAAAAGTTCCAGCTGTGTATCTGTTTGACCAGTAAAATTATTTAAAAATGATTGCCATTCCTTCTTGCTCTCCTCATCGACAATGTTGCTGTAAAACTGACCTTGTAATTCCACAATTTCGTAGCCTAAGTAAATCCGATAAGAAGGCGACGCATAAATAATAATGCCATCCTCGTTCGTAATAACAATTAAATCATTTGTATTTTCCGTGATAAGACGAAATGTTCTTTCAATATTTTTTAATTCCGTTAACATTCTTTTCTTGTCCGTAATATCATAGTTAATGGATAAATATTGTTCGACCTTACCAAATTCATTCTTCAATGGTACAATTGCTGCCTCTACCCAGTAATCGGCATGATATTTGGTACGGTAGCACAACTCTCCTCGCCAAATCCTCCCCACATCAAGTGTTTCGTTTATAGTCTGTAAAAAGGTTTCTGTATGATAACGCGGTTCAATTAAATTATAGGGTTGACCAATAAGCTCATCCGCTGTAAATCCAGATGCGTTTAAAAACAAATCATTTACTTCAACAATATTACCTTCAATATCTAAAATCGCAATAGATGTTGCGTAATTTAAAGCGGCCTTAAAGACTTCAAGTCCATGGGATTTCGAACGCAATTCGGCCTTTTGTTCAGTAAATTGTGTAAAATCTTGCATGATGAGAAATATCGCAAAAGAATTATCTCCCTGCATAACTGGAAAAAGTGAAACCAAATACATGCGTTCTTTTTTATCCAGTGTATGAAGCTTAATAAGCTTCTCCCCGATATTTTCACCCAAAGCTGCTCTTTTTAAATAGTTTTGTATTTTTTCAATTTCGTCTTTCGGAATAATTGATAAATCTATAAAAAGTTGCTGTTTCAATTTGTCGTTACCTAACTCGAAATCCTCCATGAAGCTAGAATTTGCTTCATAAATAACACCATCAGCTGATAAAATGACCGTCGAAAAGAAGGCATGATCAAACACAGATCGCATAAACAGAAATTTATCTTCAATATTTCTGTCACATACGAGTTCTTTTGTAATAGCTAAAATATAGTGTTCATCACCGAACATAATCGGTCGCACAGATGTCTCATATTTCCGAACTTCAGATTCAATATAAGCATAATCCACATAATCGATCTGTTTATTTAGCGCAATTGCTAGATGATAATTTTCTTGAATAATTGCAAAATTACGACTAGAGGAGATTGCAGAAAGCATTTTTCCTATGGCTTCTTTTGATAACAGAGATTGCGCTGTTTGATTTAAGCGAATATATTGATAATCATCTTGTACTCTTTTCATGAGATAGACAAAATCTTTGCCGATGAATAGTTGATTAAATTGCGCTTCACTTAAAAAATACTCCATGCTGTCACCTCCCATAAAAAGTCGTTGTTGTTTATAGAATCGTAATAAAACCACTAATTTATACAAAAAATCAATGCTACTATTATAACATATTTACAGAAGATTAACTTTCTTCAATCAGAAAATTTCCATCCTTTTCTGGATGAAATTTGATGATATCCAATTTATTAAGTTTATTATATAATACAAAAGAATTGTTATATTAATTAATTGATTGGATAGAATACCTATTATGGACTTTATACCCACAGTGCATTTTCTGAATACTAATAATTTTCAGAATTAACTAATTCTTAAACTTAATTTTTGTTTTAACGAGCAAAATTATTGCACCAAGCAGTAGGTTTGTTATATTATATTAAAAAAACTAGCCATTTTTCGGTATGGTCGCAAAATCAGTAAGACAGCGGGAGATTATGGATTTCATAGTTATAACGTCTAGTTCTTTGGGTTTTTAATTCCAGTACGAATTTTAGTTTTCTTCTTTATGCTTCAACGGAATTGTTTTAACTACCCTAGTAAAGGAGGCGTTTCGTATGCTTAAACATCGAGACCTACATGAATGTACAGAGCTTTATGAGCTATTATCACACCCTTCTGTTTTCCCTTTTGTCCGTCAAAAAGCCACATCTGCTGATGAATACTGGTTTATGACAAAACAACTGATTGAAGAAGAAGCGAGAGGACTCGCTATTTCTAGGACAATAACTGATGATTGGGGTCAACCAATCGGCACCATCAGCATTCATGATGTAGAGGACGGTGCTGGCTTTCTCGGAACGTGGATCGGACTTCCTTATCAGGGTCAAGGTTATAACCAAAAGGCTAAAATGCTTTTTTTGAACGAATTATTCTTTGATTATAATTTCCATACGGTCTTTCTCCGTATTCGAGTTGAAAATATAAAATCTCAGCGTGCAGCTTTAAAACTCCCTTACGTCATCATTGCTAACGAAAGTCACCCGACATTATTGGCACAGGTAAATGGTGGAGAAGCACAATTTACTTTATATAAAATCCCACGTGATTTGTTCTACCTAACAACTGCAAATCAATTGCAAGAAGGCGAAGAACAAGCAATGTAATTTAAAAATCAGATTTTTACGAACGAAAAGAAGCTATGTATTCTGTCTACGATGACAGAACACATAGCTTTTTCTATTTTTTAAATTGTAAAATTAATTTCGCCATCTCATCTGGCGTTTTCGGTCTTTGCGTTTTCTCCATCGTTGCAGTCATTTCTGATTTGCGGGTTGATAACGTATGCACGGATTTTATAAATGATTCCTTTGTTAATTCATCCTCTTGTAATACTTCTCCATAGCCCTGTCTTTTAAATAAGTTGGCGTTTAATATTTGGTCACCACGACTTTTTTGTGCAGAAAGTGGGATTAACAACATTGGCTTATGAAGTGCTAAAAATTCAAAAATCGAATTGGACCCTGCCCGCGATACGACAAAATCTGCCGCATGTAATAAATCCGGTAATTCCGTTGTCACATACTCAAACTGCTTGTAGCCTGATAGTGACTCCAGTGCTTGATCGTTATTTCCTTTGCCACATAGATGGATTACTTGGAAAGTTTGTAATAGTTCTGGTAAGTTTTGACGGAGGGCATCATTTAAGACAACCGATCCTAGACTCCCTCCCATGACAAGTAATACAGGTTTTGACGTTGTAAAGCCGCAAATTGATAACCCCTTTGCTTTATTACCCGTAAAGAGCTCTTGGCGAATAATCGAACCTGTACAAGTAGCCTTTTCTTGTGGTAAATGCTGCAGCGTTTCTTCAAAGATAGTGAAGATATGTGAGGCAAATGGCAAAGCAATTTTATTTGCCAACCCAGGTGTTACATCTGATTCATGAATAACGACCGGAACGCCTGCAACTTTAGCAGCCATCACGACTGGTACCGAGACAAAACCACCTTTTGAAAAAATGACCTGAGGTTTTACTTTTTTTATAATACGAAAAGCCTGCATGATTCCAGCAAGCACTTTAAAAGGATCAGTAAAGTTTTTCATTGAGAAATAACGACGCAATTTCCCGCTTGATATTCCATAAAACGGAACATCGGGAAACGCCTCGCCTATTAATTCTTTTTCAATACCTTGCTCTGAACCAATATAGTGGACATCATAACCTAGTTCAAGTAAAGACGGTAGTATCGCTTGGTTGAGTGATACATGGCCTGCTGTCCCACCACCGGTTAAAATGATTGTTTGTTGTTTCACGTAAATTCTCCTATTCCTAAAAAGCCATAGTAGCAATTGCTACTTTTTCGTTTACAGTCTTTTATTTTACTATATGCGGACAAAAAGATATAGATGAAGCCTTTAATTTTTCATCCATTGCACTATCTATATGCTATACTAGTTCATTATGATTAAACGCTCTTCAGCAACTATACTGGTATCTCTCCCCTTCAAGTAAGAATGCGTATCTGTAGCATGCATAGAATACATAATTACTGATTACCCGTGCGAAATGAGCAGATTTATAAATTTGTCCTTTTAAATTCTTTAAAGAAAGACTTATCGGACAGCATTAATTTCAACTGAATAAAATAAAAGGAAGATACACTATGTACGAAACAACAACGTTAAAAGAGAAATATGCATTAATGCTGAAAATGATTGTACCTATTTTAGTAACTCAAGTAGCCATTTATTTAATCTCGTTTTTCGATATTTTAATGTCTAGTCGCTATGGCACTCCTGATTTAGCAGGCGTTTCAATCGGTTCATCTATTTGGATGCCTGTCTATACAGGACTTTCTGGCATTTTATTGGCAATTACACCCATCGTCTCACAACTTGTCGGTGCTAAAAAAGAAATGGATGCAAAAAAGGCTGTACAACAGGGATTGTATGTAGCTATACTGATCGTTATTATTATTTTAGTTATTTTAATCACAGGCATTGATTGGTTTCTAGGCATTATGCAATTAGAAGCTACAGTGCATCATATCGCTAAATCTTATATTTATGCTATGTGTGTTGGACTATTACCACTATTTTTATTTTTTGTACTACGTTGCTTCATCGATGCACTTGGGCAAACAAGGGTAACGATGATGATAACTTTGCTCGCTACACCGATTAATATTTTGTTAAATTACCTTTTTATTTTCGGTAAGTTTGGTGCACCTGAACTAGGTGGCATTGGTGCTGGTGTCGCCACTGCTATTACCTACTGGTTAATTTTCTTTATCACCGTATGGATTGTTGCGAAGCGCAAACCTTTTGAACGCTTTCGTATTTTTCATGAGTGGCCAAAGCTTGAATGGCTACGTTGGAAGGAAATCTTAATCATCGGTGTACCCATAGGCATATCTTTATTTGCCGAAACCAGTATTTTTTCTGCAGTGACCATGATGATGAGTCGTTTTAGTACTGAAATCATTGCCGCACATCAAATTGCATTAAATTTTACGAGCCTGCTATATATGGTTCCTCTTAGTATTTCAATGGGTGTAACGATTTTAGTTGGTTTTGAAATAGGTGCTGGGCGAATGCATAGTGCAAAAATTTATAGTTTTATTTGTGTAGGTACTGCGATTGGATTTAGTTTTATCTCCGCTTGTATCCTCTTTATGCTACGTGAACCAGTTGCAAATATGTATTCAACAGATGCAAAAGTTCTGGAGTATGCAGTGCAATTTTTAGTGTTCGCAGCTATTTTCCAGCTTTCAGATGCTATTCAGGCACCTGTTCAGGGAGCATTACGTGGTTATAAGGATGTGACGGTAACCTTTATAATGGCAATCATATCATATTGGGTTATTGGTCTACCTGTCGGATATGCACTTGCAAACTATACCGATTTTGGTCCATTCGGCTATTGGATTGGACTTGTAGCAGGCCTTTCTGCAGGCGCCATCACGTTATTAATTCGCTTACTACTCGTGCAACGAAAATTCGCGACATAAAAAAAGGAGACGCAATTGCGTCTCCTTTTTAACGTAAAACTCCTGTACGAATAATCTTCACCTTGACCTTTGGTTCTAAGGTAAGCGAAGCAAATTGTTCGTGCCAGTCTTCCTTAAACATTTTTGGATGATAGGAACGAATATGTCGTCCAATTCCTAAAGTATCCGATTTTTGTTCTTGTAATATCTTTAAAACTTCTTCAAAATCAGCTTGTACTTTTTTTTGTAGCATCGCTTGAACATCATCCCGAATGTTACTTTCGTAAAGTTTATCATGCGAAAATTCATCAACTTCTATATCAATTGTATAATTCATCTTTATTGTTTTTAATGCTTCGTTAACCGTCCATTTGCGTTTAATATGAATGACTTCAGAAGTTATTGGTATTTCTTTATCATCTAATGTCAACATATAGGTTATTCGTGCATGTTGACTAGCTTGATTCATGAGCAACAGCATGATCAATGATTGTTTTGAATCTAATACTTCACCAGTAAATGTTGAGCCTGAAAAAAGCGCAACCCCCGCCGCTTCCGCTCTATTTTCGGTGTCATTCATTTTTATATAAGGGATGGCGTTATCAATAGCATTATCAAATAACAACGAGCCCACTGTCTGCAAATCGAGTTTTGGATAAATCGTGTTATCTTCCGAGCTTTCAATAAATCGTTGATAATATCCACCTGCACTATCCGCTAGATTCTTTGTCAGATCCATATACGGTTTTACGTCACCTTCCGTTATAGCAATCTTGATAGTAATAGGATTTTGAGGGTCACGAAAATAGATATCCAATATATCATAGAGTGGCGCCTTTACCGTTTTATCGGAAATTAAAATTGTCGACAACTCGGATAAATCAAGCGTTTGTTCTATTTTCATATTTGCTTTGTCACGAACATCACGTGGTGATAGACCAGTGGATTCAATAATCATGATTTCACTTTGATTTGCTGTTGTTTTGGGGTACGCGTAGTAGCCAGTATATTCGCCAATATAGCCATCTACACCAACAAGTGTGACGACTGAAGAGTTTTTATATAACCGTTCATCCCAGCAGCCAGCAAGGAGAACAACTACAAGTAGCATTATCCCTTTTCGATACATTTTTTCCCCCTCCACTTATTCCAAAAAATAATGACAATCGGTAATAAAAAGGTAAAAACCAGAAAAATGTAATGCAATGAATTTCTAATCACTTCAATTCGATTAAATTGAATAAAAAAAAGAGGGAAAATGGCCAGTAAGATATGATAAATAAAGATATTTAATTTGGGACGTTTTCTTTTTTTTACAAAATGCACCACTCTAAATGTTAGACCAAAAATCATAATTGTCACGATGGACCATGATAACCAAATATAAACGAAAAAAATATCAAGTCGCTTCACAAACGTTACTTCTTGCGCTTTTAAAATATAAATAATCGGCTCTGGTACTAGTTTCACTTCGTCAAGAGTGAAAAACATTTGAGTAAAAAGAATCGAAATCATATAAAAAACAAAAATAACTTGTTGATAAAAAAATAATGGCTTCCCTTTTAAAGACAATTCCCGTTGTAAAAAGGGACGATAAATAAGGAACATCTCGACGCCCAAAAAAGCAAAGATACTATAATTGATTCCTTCTATAATTTGTCTCATGTTGTTAAATTCGAGTGGAAAAAGATTTGCCCAGTTAAGATCTGGCACAGCTAGCATCAAGAACACAATGAATAGAAAAATTATAGGTAAGAGCGTTACACCAATATTAATTACTGTCTCTGGCCGACTTAAATTTGCGTATAAAGAAAGCGCAACAATAACAATGACGACAACCCATTCCGGTGTTTGTGGTAGAACCCATGACGCTAAAACATATTCCATATAGGCAATAAATACTACAGTAATACAAAACCAATAAATTTTATATAGCCATTGAAAAAACATATTTAAATAAAAATAAACATAATATCGTTCATAAAAAATGATTAACAAATAGTGGATTACACTTGCAATTATAAATGATAACCACGCTAAATTTCGACCTACGCTAATAAGTGGTGTTTGAAAAGAAATATATACAATACCTGTCTCTATAATAAATAATAGTAAAAAGAATTGTGCTTTTGATAGGGAAAAACTCAAGGAGTATCACCATTCTTTACTCGATCATCCTTCGGGGGACTAAACGATGTTACTTGGACAGTTGGTTTGATAAATGGACCACGTAAAAATATTTTATACAATTCTTTTGGCTGAAATGGCACAATAGGCGCAAAATAAGGCTGCTTTAACGAACTTAAATTAATCAGATGAATTAATAAAATTACAACACCGATGACAATGCCGAAAAAACCAAATAAAGATGCTAACACCATAAACGGGAAACGTAGCAATCGAATCGTCGTATTTAACTCCATTGAAGGGACAACATAGCTAGAGATTGCAGTTAAAGCAACTACAATGACCATTAAATTAGAGACGAGTCCGGCACTAACTATCGCATCCCCAATAACTAGCCCCCCAACAATACCTATAGTTTGACCTACAGATTGTGGTAAGCGAATACTTGACTCACGTATCAATTCCATAATAATTTCTAAGATAAGCGCTTCAATTAGGGGCCGATAGGGTATTTGATTGACGTCCCCTTTGACTTGATTGCTCAATTCTAATGGCAGTACTTCAAAGTGAAAGCTTATCACCGCAATATAAAAAGCGGGCAAAAAAACTGCTGTAATAAAGGACAGTAACCGAACTATTCGATAAAACGATCCAACTAACACACGAGCGTTATAATCATCCGGTGACTGGTAAAAGGAGAAAAAAGTCACAGGTGCTATTACAGCTGTCGGTGTAGTATTGGTCATGACAACGACTTTGCCTTCTACTAAATTGGCGACCACGCGATCCGGTCGCTCCGTATTTAGTAATTGAGGAAATGGCGACCATACCGAATCTTCTAACACATCGCTTAATTGACCGATACTATAAAAATAGTCAATTTCAATTGCTTGAATGCGTTTTTCTAACTCCTGTAGAGTTTCTGGTTTTATAACACCATCCATATATAGATAGTAGGCCCTTGTATTTGTCTCTTTACCAATACTGAAAGATTTCACGATCAGGGCAGGATTATTAATTCGTTTCCGTAACAAAGCTAAATTAGTATCAAGATTTTCGATGAGCCCATCATGTGAGCCGCGAAGAATATGTTCATTATTCGGTTCATCTGGATTTCGGTTTACCTCATTCAATATAGTGAGAGAAAGCATTTCACCCGAATCAGGTAATACAATCAGCGTTTCTCCCTTACATATACGTTCAACTGCTTGCGGCATCGTGAACTGTTCAAGCGTCGATACTAAGGTTTCACTCCAATAGGGTTTCTCCGTATCTAGGCGTGCATAAATAGTATCGAGAATTCTTTGTACTTCTTTTGCATCTACTAGTGAGGCATAAAAGCATAATATCGCAGATGATCCATTCCGCCAATCTACCTGTCTAACTGTAAAATCAGATGAATGATAAAAGGCTTTCTGCATACTTTTCATCATTAATTCCACTTTATCCATAAAACGCCTCCTATAGAGGGAAGTATAGGCAAAAACAGCTTTTTTCAAACGTTACGGCCGCCAATCAGTTCAATTTACTGTAGCATTATTTTCCCCACAGCTTTACATCATTTACAACATAAAAAGACGTCCAAATAAGCCATAAAAGCCTTTTTTGGACGTCCATTCATTTCTGCTAATGAAATTATTAAAATAAGATTTTCTAGCAATATATTAAAGATTATTTTTGAATAAATTGTTGAGTCCAGTAGTTACCTGACTTCACATAACCTACACCAATATGTGTAAACTTAGCATTTAAAATATTAGCACGGTGACCTGGTGAATCCATCCAAGCTTGTACAACCTCTTGTGGTGTACGTTGACCTTTGGCAATGTTTTCACCTGCTCCTTTATACGTTATACCTAATGCTTTCATGCGATCAAATGGTGAACCAAATGTTGGACTTGTATGTGAGAAATAGTTTTTTGTTTGCATATCTTGTGATTTCTCACGAGCTGCAGCCATTAATTTTGCATCCGTTTGTAGTGGTGATAATCCAGCTTTTGTACGTTCTGCATTCGTTAATTTTACTACTTCTTGTTCAAATGCAGTGACATCAGACGTTGTTGTTGTCGGCGTTGTAGTAGATGGTGCTGTTGTTGTATTTTCTTTTTGCGTTGTTTGTGTATTATTTGTAGTTGTTTGTGTATTATTTGTAGTTGTTTGTGTTGATTTTGAAGGTGTTGTAACCTTTGCTGGTTTTTTCACCTGCCAGTTGTTACTTGACCATTTATAGTAATAAGTTGTACAGTTTGTTGTTTGTTTGACTGTATTCCCCTCTGTAGTATTAGATGCAGCAGAAGCCAACTGAATTGGAGCTGCTAATAGAAATGTGACACAAATTGCAGTGAGTGTTTTTTTCATTTTGCAATCTCTCCTCTCTGCAACCTATCGTAAAGGATGAATCTATAAAAATTCTTACCAACATCTGCTAGCTTCACCAACAAAAGAGTAGATTCCAGATATACAGGAGTTTTTACGCAATAATTTTTAGCAAGTTTCGCCAATCTATGAAATACTTACGTTTTAAATAGGGTTGACATACCTCAAAAACTAGTGAATTATATGCTAATATTTTTCATATTGAACACCATAATAGATACTTGCACCTACAGAAAATCCATGTGTACTTGTTTTAGCATCTTCTAATTTAATACCAAAACTAAAAAAATCTTCTGGCCCTTGTGTAAATTGGCCAAGTTCGATAGCTTGCTCATTATCACCCCGAACTTCAATAAATGGTATTTCAATATCAGTTGAAGCATTCTTTAAGTTTTGCGTTAAGAAATAACCTTGCAATCTAGGTAATTTATTGTCAATGGTCAAGGTGAAATAAATATCTTGCACCTCTTCCCGGACCATCACTTCTGTTAAAACGATGTGAGAGTTGCCAATACGGGCGACCACTTCATGCATGCTTTGCGGTCCCTTAGCACTTAACTTGAACCAATCAGATTTTATATAGAGGTTTACAGCCCTATAATCTTCACCAATAGTTGTTCGATAACCATTACCGGACAAAATGTCTTGTTCTATTGGCGCATCGCAATAATAGCGATATAACCATATACCAATCAGGATAAGCAACATGATAAATGATACGGAGAATACTTTCTTCAATCTAATACCCCCTTTTATAACATGCTAAAATTAATAGCAACATTGAATTCGTCATTTTTAGTGCAAAGTCTTTCGCATGCACCTACTTAAAAGGAGGTGCCTTAGAATTAATCTAAGACGCCCCCTTTTTGCGAGAAAACTTTATATTGCTATAGAAAGCGAAGCGGCAGTTAATACTGATAGCTTGTTATTAATAATCCACGCCAATCACCGATACAGCTCCTACATTTTCTCCTATAATCACAAGTTTTGCAGGCATCTTTACGTATTCTGGGAGCCACTGCACCATGCCATATGCATATTGGAATAACATCGGATTTCTTATTCCCTCTACTGGCACGTAACCCTTCATACGGTACACGGAATCAGGTAAATGGCGAACCCACTCTTCAAACTGTTCTTGCGTAAAAGTTTCTTCTCTAAATTCTACCAACCGTGAGCCCAATTGGGTCGATGAAATAGGTGCACTCACAATATCGCGTTTATCCACTTGTGCCGTTGCCGTTAAGTTTTCTAGTAAATGTAATGGCACGCGGCCATTTGTCGTTTGTAAAATAAATGCATGCGGATTAAAGCCTTGTAACTCATATACTACCTGAGCTTGCTCCGTTTCTGTCAGTAAGTCTATTTTATTAGCAAGTAATAAATGAGCATGACGAATTTGCTCCATAAATAATGAACGTATTTGTGGAGTTAACGTCCCGCGATTAAGCCATAACTTCGAGTCAGCCACTGTGACAATGCCTTTTACATGCAACTGTTCTGCAAATAACGGTGAATAGACAGCATCTAATGCTTCTACGGGGTGTGCCGCTCCAGTTGTTTCAATAATAAGCACATCAAATTCACTATCTAATAGAAGCGATTGTATTTGAGCCTCTGTTTTTTCAGCTCCGGAACAGCAAATACAGCCATCTAGCATTTCTTTAAGTGGTACATCTTCTTCAACAGCTTGTGAGTCGAATGGTAATTTTCCAAGTTCATTCATAATGACAGCGGGCTTTAATCCATTTTCTTTTAGTTGACGAATGACATCAGTCAACATAGATGTTTTACCGCTCCCTAAAAATCCACTAAATAAGTATACATCTTTCACAATTGTACCCTCCTATGAAAAAAGCTGTCGCATTGGCCGTACTAGACGACTTTTTGCGACAGCTCCTGTGTTAGTTTGTTGTTTACTCTTTACCACCAGTAAGCAGTTCTTTTGCTTTTAACAATTGCGGATCATCTGACTTCATTTTTGTACGTAAAGCATCCATTAATGCATATGTTGTTTCGCCCGTTAAAACACCTGTTTCTTCAAGCTTATTTACTTCTTGTAGTTTCTTCACTGCACGTTCCGTATATTGGTCAAAAACTCCATCAACTTTCCCAGGCTCGTACCCTAGGACCTCTAACATTTCTTCTGCTGCTTTCACAGCTTCTGATTGTAAGCCCTCTTTCATTTCAAATGAAGCATCTAAAAATGGTAGTGAGGCATACGATGGATAAGGGACTTTCACATCTGGTTCAATCCCTTTTTCATTAATCCAGTTTCCTTTTGGTGTTAGCCATTTGCCCGTTGTGAATTTTAGATTAGAGCCATCTTTTAGTGGTGTAACATTTTGTACGGTACCTTTACCGAAAGATGTTTCGCCAACTATTTTTGCCCCTACAGATTCACTTAACGCTGCAGCTAAAATTTCAGAAGCAGACGCACTACCACTGTCAACAAGAACCGTCACTGGTAAATTATATTTTTTACCACCGATGGCATTTTTGATAGCTGGCTCCTCGTCTTTTTCTTGTACTTGAACAATCGGCTTACCTTCTGCAACGAATAAATTCGAAATTTCAAGCGCAGCATCTAGATAGCCACCCGGGTTTTGTCGTAAATCCATAACAATCCCTTTCATGCCTTTTCCTTCATACTCAGCAAGGATTTTTTCTAACTCTTCTGCAGTTTGTTCACTAAATGAAGTTATTTGAATATGAGCAATATTCCCATCTAGCATCTCACCGTAAACAGTTTCTACAGGAATATCATCACGAATAATCGTCATTTGGATTGCTTCAGCATTTTCACCGCGTTTTACAGTTAACTTCACGGGCGTCCCTTTTTCACCACGAATGAGTGCTACAGCCTCCGAAGCACTAAATCCTTGAATGCTTTTCCCATCGACCGTCAGAATAATATCTTTCGGTAATAGTCCCGCTTTTTCAGCAGGTGAATTTTTTATTGGTGACACTACTGTTATAAAGCCATTTCGTTCTTGGATTTCCGCGCCAATCCCTTGGAAACTTGACGAAAGACCTGTGTTGAATTTTTCAGCCTCATCTTTCACCATAAAATCAGAATACGGATCATCTAACGCGTCGAACATGCCATTGATTGCACCATCGACCACTTTTTCATCATCAATATCTTTGTAATATTTGCTTTTTAGCATATCAAATGCTTCATATAGTTTTGTAAATTCCGCACGTTCTATCGGAACCTTCACTTCAACTACTTTCTTTTCACCAAATGTTAACGCAAAAATCGTTAAACCTGCGGTAATTAAGATTGTAAAGAACATCAGCATAATCAATTTAAACGGTTTCATCTGAATAAATTGTCCCGCTGGTTTTACTTCTACTTGCGGTGTTTGTTCCTGCTGTTCTAAATCATCTTTTTTCTGTTCATCCATCTTGATTGTCACCACTCTCATATACACTAACTTGTTGTCACACTACTACCATCTTAACAGTTTATGGAGTAGACGAAAAGAAAAAGACTGTCAAAATTTCATGACAGCCCTTCCTTTCAACTATCTTCATAATATCCGGCTTAAAAAGGAACCTTTCACCACGCTGTTAAAAAGGAAAGTACCTATATATAGACAGCTTGTCCTAAAGAAATGTTGCAAAGGTTGTCATATTTTAATTCGGCAAAGAAAGGAACGCAACTAAAAAATCTGTAGAGTCCCTCTCCCCTCTGTTAAGTTTACGTAATATGATACTTGCTTTACTATTGTACTCAATTCTTTAAAGCAGTCAAATAATTTTTTCCAAACGTGGTAGTTATGCAGGGACAATATACGTAACTTGCGCCAATTTCGCAGTTTTTATTTTATTTTCTGCATGCTGTGCAGCGTTCAAACCTGTAAATGTACCTGTTTTCACTCGATATTTAGTTCCATCCTGCTCTATATAAGCAACCCAGCCAAAGCGATGCTGCATCACTTCTAAAACGCTCTGCGCAGCTTTCCGTGTACTGTACGTTCCAGTTAAAAGACGGTATTTTAATGGCTCCGTTGAGGGGTTCTCTGGCTGTTGTGTATCTGCATCTGCAATCATTTTTAAAAAATTGGACCAAGAGATTTTTCCAGCTCTCATATTTCTTGGACAGTTTTTCCCACTAAAATAGTGATGCTGTACAATGTTGTCAATTGATATATTCTCATCTTTTATAATTTTTGCAATAAGACTCGCCGCATTTTCCACGGCCTTCTTGTAATTCCCGTCACTATTCACACATATTTCAATTTGAATCCCTTGATTGTTTCCTATATAAGTCCCAGCTCCCCAGCATTGCCAATAATGCGCAAACGATTGTACAGCTTCCTTATCATCCACTTGCCAATGCCAACTGGCATCTCGGCTATTTCCATTTCCTTGTAGCCTTGCGTGAGCATCTGCGTCGGCTCCTACACTGGTATTGTCAGTTTCATGTACAACAATATATTTTTTTGCATTGTTTTTACCATTCGTTATTTTGGCTGCCTGAGTAGCCGACACTAATTTTTGTCGAATTGTTACCAAGCATTTCCCTCCTCCCTATTCTTAAAAATATGTCCTCTACTAGATTTGCTCATTATAAAACCGATTACAATAAACTGTAATCGGCCTTGTAACGAGCACTTCTATTCAACTTACCGCTAACTGTGTCGTCACTTGCCGTAAGTATTTCTAACCAACCTTTAAGGAGTTGATACTTCTATACTATGCATCTTTACTAGCCGATGCTGTGTTTTTATAAGCACTCCCCCTAAACAAATAAGCAGCTGACTCTATCGACATTTTAAAAATAGGTATCCAGTATAGGTCCTCAGCTTTTTATTGACAAACACCTAAAGGATTTCCATCAAGGTCATAAAAAGTGAAAAATTTAGTCGTTCCTTCCCCATCAATTGCATTCACTTTAACGTTTTTATCAACTAAAATTCTATATGTCTCTTCAATATTGTGTGTGATAAAGTTATAATATTTCCCTACTCCAAAGTTATTATTTGGAAATTCCATTGGGTGATGATCCTTGACCCTTACAAGACATACTACTGTTTGGGATGTATCAGCTATTTTCATCACTGCAGCATCTTTTTCAAGATAAATAAGTGTAAAGCCAAGCTTCTCTTCATACCACTTTGCTGAGACTTGTGGATCTTTAATTGGAATAAATACTCCTTCCATTCCCTTCAATAAAGGTTGTTGCATACTATCCCTCCATCTTTACTAACATGGTTTATCATTCTATAAACTAGAAGCAAGATATACATTCATCCAGTTTTTTGCGTTAAAAAATCTTTGCTTTTTAACAAAGCGTTACATTAGTTCTTTTAATTTTTTAACGACCGAATGAACGGTTAATCTATGAAAGGTAATAAGTTGGCCCTTAAAAATAACTGAAAAAATACCGTATGGTGTCGGCGATATGGCCATTAGCTCTTGTCTATTTTTAATGTCGATGATGTCAAGATCAATTCCTAATTTATTTGCTCCTGCCATCATATTTTCAGTCGCGATCTCTACATATGGGCATTGGAAGGAACGAAGAATCGTTAAGTTATTGAATTTCTTCGTTCGCTCACTCCAATCATGTGGAAAATAAGGATTCACTGTTTCATTGTTAAATTTATAGGCAAGTAATTCAAAATCATATGGAGCCGTATCAACTACTGCGAAGTGATTATTTAAAAAAATATCCTTACTGGGTGCCCAAGACGTTTTCGAATTAGTAACAACTACGACACCTTTTTTTGATAACTTTCTTGCATCATCTAGACATTTGTTTATTAGTTGAGTCCCATAGCCTTTACCGACCTCACTTACCCACAGACAATGGATGACTAAATAGCCGTCAGCGTGTACGACCCTAGAAGAAAATTCTGCTTCAGTGTATTCGATAAATCCTAGTTGTTTTTGATTTTCAATTAACTGGACATATTTTAACCCTTCCTCGAATCGATCATTTAGCCAACTGCTTTTATTCATATATCCTGCCGATTTCTTTTTACTTCTTAAACAATAACTTCCTATGCCTTCCAGCATGTCATTATTTAACTCAACTAATTGAACATTACACAATAGCTTCCGCCACCCTCTAATTTACAATTTTTTTTGACTCTTCACTATAACTTGTGGTTGACTTCCGCTCCGCCAGTGTGCTTTCCTGGGGGGCGCCCGATGAGCCGCTTGGGGTAATAGGATGTAGTGAAGGCGTTATCACAGGACGTGATACTTTTTAGCCTTCGTTTCTCTATGTTGCTCGCTCCAGGGTCTCATCTTAGGCGCTTAATCCCCTAGGAGTCACACTGGCGCTCCAACCAACTTATATGACATTTTAAAATGCAAACCCCATCTTTTAGTTATTAACCCTTTTTTTGTATTTTAATATTTTAGCAATCCAAAAACAAGGCAGGTCATTCTTTCTTTTTGACTTGCCCTGTCATCAATTTATTGTCAGGAAACAGATTTACATCACCCACATTTAAAAAGGATCAGCAGTTTAATGTAGCACTACTGATCCTTCCTTTAAATAGTGATGATTAATTCCCAAATGCAAATATCAGCTCCGTCTCACATACTAATTCTCCGTCCACAGTTGCCATCCCTTTCCCTTTACCAATAGGACCTTTTAGTCGTGTAATCTCCACTTCAAGACGTAGCTGATCCCCTGGTTTTACTTGTTTTTTAAAACGGCAATTATCGATACCTGCTAATAGACCTAACCTACCTTGATTTCCTTCTTTTGTTGACATGATTATCGCACTTACTTGCGCTAATGCTTCTACAATTAACACACCTGGCATAATTGGATAATTAGGAAAATGACCTTTTAGAAATTCTTCATTAATAGTAACATTTTTAATACCAATAGCTCTCTTTCCTTCTTCTAATTCTAAAATTCCATCTACTAAAAGAAACGGGTAGCGGTGCATTATAACGTCCTTAATGTTTTGACTATCTAGCATTGTAAACCTCCTTTGAACCTTAACCTTATATTATATTTTATCACTTGATATCAATAGTTGGTACTAATTTTTTGTTTTATTTCTACGGATTAGACGATTCGAAGATTTTACACATTAAAAGGCCACGCTCTTAGAACGTGGCTCAATTTCATTCAGTATTTAAATACTGTAGAATACTTGAAAGGGATTAACGATATTGATCATGGTTAGGCTCAAATAAATGTTCTTGCGCATTTCTGACAACAGAAAAATTGTCTACATTGTAATGTCCATGAAGGAGATTATTATGGTGGGCGATTATTTCTTCGGCAGACAAAACCTTAGAATCTGTCGTCGAATGCCCGTCCCCTACGAGCGTTACATCAAAAGCGTGAACCGTAGCTGTTCTCACAGCTGTATCGATACAGTGTTCTGTCTTACAACCCATGATAACTAGATGAGTGATTTGTTTTTCTTTTAAATATTGCAGCAATTCCGTTTTGTAAAAAGCATTAGTGGCCTCTTTGTCTATGAAAATGGCAGTACTAGTTGGAATTTTTATTTCATTGTGAACTTGAAAACCAGGCCCTTGGCCGTTCGCTACATCCTTATCCCTTACAAATATAATAGTGGCCTCTGCATCTAATGCTTGATTGATAACGCTATTGATATGCTCAATTAAACTTTTTTTCTGAAATACTTCTTTTTCATCTTGATTACCATCTATCAATTCTTGTTGGGCATCAATCACTAATAATGCTTGATTCAATATTTTATTCTCCTCTACACATTAATTTTTTTAGTAAACCATAGAAATTCCCTGTTTTTTGAAAAATAACTACTATTTGTTTATAATGATTTTACCACATATAAATATAAAGAGAATGGCTATGCAAATCAATATTAGATTACTGTAAAGAAGATGCTATTTCCCGGGGCATGGATGGGATTGTACACATTACTGGTAAGAAAAAACTACCGTATTTAAGTGATAATCGCTTTTTTGAACATTTAGGATTTGAAGTAGTAGATCAAGCCGAACCATATTTTCAATTAATGGCTCTAAAATGGCATGATGCAGTTGCACCTTCATTCAAAAAGCAAATGAAAATATCTAATGTAGATGAAGGTATCCCAATTTACTATACAGCTCAATGCCCCTTTGCAATTGGTATTGTGGACGAGCTAAAAAAGTAGCAGAAAATCATAAGGTCTCTTTCAAGACTCATCGGATAACAACAAAAGAACAGGCACAAAATGCACAGATGTTTTGGACAATTTTTGGATTGTTTTATAATGGAAAATTTATTAAGTATGAAATTATGAGTCCTCATAATTTTGATAAACTACTATTAAATCTACAATTAGAACAATGTTAGCATGAGGCTCAAAATAATAGTCCTGATTTATTATCTCTATCATTTGGCTTTATGACAAAGCAAAGTAAAATTTAAACGAATGGCCAATTTTTTAATAGAGTAATTATCATTAAATTATCGTAGTCTAATTACCTGCCTTGATCTTCATAATAAGCTTCATCTGCAGATTTTCGGTCATTCCCTTTTAGATAGGCTATAATCATTTTTGGCCGTTTAAGTAACACCCAATCTCCGTGCTTGTCAAATCTTCTGCACGAAGTGATCATTCCATTCTTGATTGTTCCGTATTTCTTACCATTTTTCTTGCCCCATTGTTTTAGTCGTTTAGCAAAGTCAGCATCTTCTGCCATTAGCATATTTTCATTAAAACCATGAATGGCTTGAAAATCTTTTCTATAGCACCAGAAGACGCCTACAGATATAAACCCATATTTACAAAGCAGCGGCACGATTAACAGAATGGTAGAAACAATGATTCCTAGAGAAATCCTTTCAAATTCCCCATTTACACCGCCCCCAATATATTCATTCGTTGCTAACTGCTTTTCTACGTCCGATAGCACATGCTTCGTCATCCTAGTATCAGCATCTATCGTAATGATTATTTCACCTCTGGCAATTTCAGCGCCCGCATTCCTTATTTTAGATAAATTTTTATCATTATTAATTAATGTTATACAATTGAAGGATTTTGCAATTTCCTCAGTTCTATCTGTACAACGATTTAGTACTACAATGACTTCGATTTGATTTTTAAAGGGTTCACACGCTTTCAAGATTGAATCCAAGCATTCGCCAATGTAATTTTCTTCATTATGAGCAGGAATTATAACGGAAAATTTCACTTCCTCATTTGGAACATCTTTTACAAACCTGTCAAACATGATTATTCACTCCCTTAAATAATTTAACCTTTTTTATCCTATTCATCATAATTAAGTATATCACCTATTTTTTAATTTTCAGATAAATAATCATGGAATTTTAATGACAATGATCAGTATCACAACGCGTTAACGAAGTAGACCATCCACTGACTGTAAAAGCCCACTTGAAACAACTAAACAGATGTTCATTTTAAGTGCTTGTTACTTTGATATTTCCTAACTGTTAAAATCAATGCAAATACTATCCTGATACTTCTGTTTTGAAGGTGATCATTCATAAAAGTCTATTTTTTTTAGAAGTCATTGTGCATAGGTGAAATTATTTTTTTATTCTTTCATTCACACACCTTGGAAACACGCCAATAATCCCCCTTCATAACACACTGTTTTTATTTGTTTTATTGATTAGTGTTCCTTTAATATGTTTATCCTTCTATATGAAATCACAAAAATGTACCCGAGGTTATTTTGGGGGTGACCAAGATAAAAAAATCAATGACATTGTTATTACTTATTTCACTCAGCTTATTGTTAAGTAGTTGTTGGAGTAAACGAGAATTAAATGAATTAGCTATTGTTGTAGCTGTAGGTGTCGATAAAGTAGATGATGCATATGAAGTTTCTGTGCAAATTGTTAATCCTAGTGAGGTATCATCAAACAAACCTTCTAGTGGGCAATCACCAGTAATCACTTTCTATGCAAAAGGAGATTCAGTATTTGAAGCGGTAAGGAAAATGACGACATTAACTCCAAGGAAGGCTTATTTTGCACATCTTCAAGTACTTGTAGTTGGCGAAAAACTAGCGAAAGAGGGCATCAGTCAAACACTAGATTTATTATCGCGAGACCAAGAAATTAGAAATAATTTTGATGTCATCGTATCTCATCAAGCTACTGCTAAAGAAATTTTAAATGTATTAACTCCTATCGAAAAAATACCTGCAAATAAAATAATAAATTCTTTAGCTGGATCTGAAAAAGCTTGGGGTTCTACATTATCTGTAAATGTAGAAGACTTGGTAAATGCCCTTAGTAGTATAGGAAAAAGTACTGTTTTACCTGCCATTGAAATACAGGGTGATACACAATTAGGTATAGATAAAACCAATGTAGAAAGAATTAAAACCCCCGTCATATTGGAGTATGTGGGCTTAGTTGTATTTAAAGAAGATAAATTAATGGGACTTTTAACAGAAGAGGAAAGTAGAAGCTTTAATTTTTTGAAAGATAAAATTAAAAGTACCGTTGAAATTATTTCTTGCCCCGAACAAGGGAAACTAACAACAGAAATTACAAAATCAACAACGAAGATTAAGGGGAAGTTTGAACATGGTACGCCAAAAATTAATGTTGAGATTACTATAGAGCAAAATGTGGGTGACGTTGAATGTGCCATTAATCTAACTGAAAACAAAAGCATTGCGTACATCAATAAAAAAACTGCAAAATTGATTAAGGATCGAATTGAAAAAACATTGATGACCATTCAAAAAAATTATCAGGTAGACGTAATAGGATTTGGAGAAATACTTTATCGCGAAGATCACAAAGAATGGAAAAAGATTAAAGACGAATGGCCGACAATATTTCCAGATTTGGCTGTCAATGTTGAAGTCAAAGTCAACACAAGTGGATTGGGCACTATGAATAACTCAATGTTACATTATGATTAAAGGACAATCCATCCATTTTGCATTTTTTCCAGAATTCATAAACCCCGAGAACTTAACAAATCAAACGCTATAAACGGCTCTATAACGAACGATCATCTGCTTAAAGAACCTTTATAGCGTTCCAACCTAAAGTTAACAGCATGCGAATATTTATAATTTACCTCATATACCAATCAAGCGCATTTTTATAAAGCACCTTATTTACGGCTTCTTCTCCAAGACTATTTTTTATCAGTTCGATATCCGAATATTGGAAGGGTCTTTTCGCTCTTGTTGAAGGTAAATCTGTTCCAAACATTAACGCGTCAGGATTTATAGCATAAATCGTGCTAATTGCTTCACTAGCGTTAAAATCAATTCGCCCAAAACCTGTCGCTTTTACTCTAACACCCTTGTCCACTAAAGCAAATAGGTTAGGAAGTCCACCTTTTGATAAACCAAGATGGTCAATTGAAACTGCCGGGAGTTTTTCTACGATTTTCATGATACTTGGTAAATCGTTCGAATTAATGTAGAGCTCTGTATGCCAATTAACTAACTCGTGTACTCTTCTTGCAAAATAATCTAAACGGGATACATCCTCTGAACCACCACGATTCACATTAAAACGAAGAGCTTTCACCCCTAGTTCATTCAGTTTGATAATTTCATCATCGCTCGTATCATAAGGTAGCTGAGTTACGCCGACAAAGTTGTTACCAAGAGTTTGTAACGCATCTATTAAATAAGATTGATCAAACAGTTGAAAAGAACCTGAAACGATAGCACCACCTATTACATTTAAATCAGTTACAGCATGTATATAATCTTCGCAAGTAAAAGCATCCGGCAAATAGCCCTGATTTTCTATCAATGGAAATTCCGGATTAATAATATGTAAATGTGTGTCAAAAATTTTCATGATGATTCCCCCATTCTTACATAAAGTTTAAAGTCCAACTCGTTATAAGTAAATGCCCTTTTAATGAATCCTAAATTTTATACTTTTAGACTTACTATAGGGATATCATTGCCGACTAATGGTGCGGGCAGAGCTGCTATTTATGAATGATATAACATTAATTTAGTATGACACTTCATTCAATTTCCGTTTGGCGGGACGATTCCCGTAATTAAAATCAAATTTCATGATTTTAGGACAGCTGATGAGTTATTAATGATAGACAACTCCGTATGGTAACTTGGTATATTTAATTTTCAACTCATCATTAACAAAAATTAAAATATCATCATTTTCAATTTTTATTTCTGTAACAATATAGCCCTCTTCTAATACCTCACCTATCCAATGCGTAATAATATCAGTTGGAACGTATATTTTAATATTTTCTATTTTCATAAAAAACTCCTCCCACTTCTATAGCGTCAATTCTCTAGACATTAGACAACCTTCAAGAGCATTGCATGTTTATAGTAAATCGTGCTTTTACTATAACCCACTTCAGCTGCAATTTCATCGAATGTTTTTCCTGTATATATATTTCAAACATAATCTTAATAAGCAATTTTCCAATCAATGAAGTACCAAATGCTAAAAATAATTTCTTTAATCGTCAAAATAATTAAGACCATTTCAATCCTACAAGATAATTCAAATCGGTGAATGGTTCTTGTATTAATTTCCTATCCATGTAAGAAGAAAACAATAAACTTATGATCATCACTTTTTATAATCAATGTTTCTGCATAGTTTATAAGGTTGAAAAACTAAAGATAAGTTACTTAACAAACTATATTGACCTCCAACAATAGGAAGTGGAATAGATGTATATTTCTCGTTATTAATATCTAAAAACTTAGCATTATCAAAGTCTAAATTAGCATTTGAATAGGTTAAAATCATTTGATTGTTAGAAATAGCGGTATTTGGTTATTTCCGTATACACTGTTGCTCTTTTGGAAAAGATTAGCCTTAACGATTATAATTTTCAACAAAATACAATATAATGAAATTTAAGAAAAAAATGATTTAAAAAATTGAATTCCCCGCGAATAATGGTGCAAAATACAAAGAAGGTGTGATTATCCAATGGTTTTTCGTTCAAAAGTAGACATTTTTCTTTTAACACTTATATTTTTAGTGGTTTTAATAATGGGTACTATACCACTGTTTCCCATTTATAAGGAAGCATCATTATCAATTATAATTTCAATATTTACTATCTGTATTTTTTCATTAGGTTTTATAGTGTGGTACGGAACTTCTATTAGTTATGTTTTCTGTGAAGGTTATCTATTAATTAAAGGTGGACCATTCAAAAGTAAAATTGCGTATCAAAACATAACAAAGATTTCTACAACGACAGATGGATTCACAGGTTATCGAATTTCATCGTCTGATAAGGGACTGGAATTATTTTTGAAATCAACAACCCTCGAAAGTATAAAGATTTTGCCAAATGATAAAATGAAGTTCATTACCGAATTAAGAAAACGATGTCCTAATACACAGATTCAAAACTTTGAGTAAATGGTACAAAACAAATTAGACCCTAACAAGGGTCTTTTTTATGCGCTCCTTTACATAATTTAAAGGATTTTTTTCATCACATCTTTTTTACCAACGTGCGACTTTATTTTAAACAATCGTATCTTTTTTATAAACATCGCTACTTTACTTCAAAGCTACATCTGTATCAAATAATCCAGTGTCTTCTGCTATACACACAACATCAACTGCACAATCCCATAACAACTCTCCTCTTAGAGCAAAAATACATAGTTTCGCGGGTAACTGCTTTATTCACTTATATACCGTTGTTATTTGAAATCGGGGTCAATTTTTTGAAATTTTTAGAGAATAAAAAAATAGGACATGCTGCCAGAGCATGTCCTTGGATTGATTTAATATTATTCTCTAATCTTTTTGTGTAACGCATTCAACGTTTTATTGATATAACTCTTTATAAACGATGACTTTTAACGCAGTAAGTTCCTCTTCAGTCAATTTATCTTGGACGCCTTGAAGAGCCTCTTCTTTTGTCATGGAGCCATTTTGTAATTTCACTCGAATATCATTAAGCTCCGAGATACCCACTTTCTGAATTAATACTTTTGTGGCCTCTTCTTTTGACGTAAACGGTAATGTACTACTGTCTACTGTTTTCGCTTCTTCCATAAATGCTTTTAATTCAGGATCACGTTCAATGTTATTCTTTATTTCTTCCATTTCTCCGCTGTTCTCTAATTCTGTCGATATCGTCTCCACTAACTTATCCGATGCAAACTTAGTACCAAAATGATACACACCATAACCAAGTAAACCGATAAAAACTAACAATATAAGTAGAAATTTAATAAATTTCATAGTCTCACTCTCCTTCATGCTAGTTAATAATACTATATTGAGTGTACAAATGAGAAATAATTATCTCTTTCCCTTTTCATTCATGATTTTTACATATCGCAAATGAACAAGAGCTGGAACATTGTCAAATGTAACCGCTTCTTTCAACGATGTCCTGTACTGCACTTCAACAAATAGGTCAATAAACTTTAGACGTATGAAGGTTACCAAACTCGAAGTAGACTTATTTTGTGCTTATATTTAATTGAGACAGCCTTATTCACCTTTTGTTGAAGAACAAAAACCGAAAATTAGGAATTTGAACTTAATGATATAATTTCTGACTTATTTCCATCGATTTTTAAAATTATTTTAGATGTTTTTGGAGTTTTAGAATCTACTTTGAAGGCCTCGCCACTGTAATAATACCCACCCCGTCCCCAAAAATCTGTACATTCAACGGATACATTAATATCTGTCAGTTGTTCAGGGTTTTCTCCTATATAATTAATCTTAATAGCCTGTATCTCTTCTCCCAAAAAGTTTTTACTCGTAATCAACTCCCCAATCCAATTTTCTCCCTCTCCTTTATAGGCGGTACCACTTATTATTGTTATTACAAGATGCTAACATCATTATTAACCCCGTAAAGAAAATACCCACTAAAATCTTTTTCATATTTAAAAGCCCCCTTATTTTTTCTATTCATAAAGAAATTCCCATTAAAATTAATAAACCCTTGTGCAATGCTTGCTCTGGTTGAAGAACCGAATAATCAGTCATCTAATCAAGTGTAGCATGTTTACAAATATTAGGATATACAAATTTTGTATGTAATCATGTTTCAACTAGTTGTTACCCCATTTTTTTCTATCCTTATTAAAAAAGCGCATTCGGAAATGTTTGATTTCCAAATGCGCTTTTATTTTATTTTGTAAGTGTTCTTGCTAAAAATGCGGAGAAGTGTTGGCGTGTTAATGGTTGATTGGGTTTAAAATAGCCATTTTCACCCGTTGTAATACCATATTGAGCTAAAATTTGTACGTATTCATAGTACCAATCCGCTTTTGACACGTCTTTAAAGGTAATCGGGAAGCTCTTTTTTGGTTCTAAATCGTAGGCTTTTACTAAAATCTTCGCCATTTGTGCACGAGTGATTGTGCCATTTGGATTAAAACCATTCGGGTTTTCGTCGATAATGCCGCCACTGACAAGCTTTTGGATATTCGTATAATTTGGATGCGTTATAGGTACATCTGGGAATGGATATGGGACTAACATTATTGGAATACCAGGTGCATTCGCACGAGCAATCATTGCTACTACATGCTCACGTTTCATCGGATTTGTTGGTTTAAACGTATTATCTTCATAGCCAGTAATAATGCCAAGGCGGCGAATATTCATAATTTCCTTATAATACATGTGTGTTTTTGGCACATCTTTAAAATCAGTTATTACATCATTAAATAATAGGGTATATTCACCCTCACTCATTGCAGTAGCTTTAACATAATACGTCCCTTTCTTTAATTCCTTCCCGCCGCTTTGTTTACTATGTATACCTTCCCAAATTACATTATTGAAAGAATCAAGTATTTGTATGCTCATAGTACTCACTTGAAGAGGATCCATTATCCAGGAAATTGTTTTTGTTTTATCGAGTGTAAATGTGTAATAATCAACGTCATGACGCGAATTAAAATAGCCATACATCATGTTATTGAAGTGAACAGGGGAAGCGTTACTCCTTGTGTCGTTCTGTTCTTGTTCCGCGTAGTCACTCTTTGTCGTTACTTGAATTGAATATGGGATGGGTTCTAATGTTGTAATCCCCACATAGTAAGTACCTTTACCTAGACCTATTGAATACGTTAGTTCGCTTACTTCTTCCCCACGGTTCAATTCACCAACACGGTGACCATTTGCATCAGAAACCGATAATAATGTAGTTGTCGAAGCGTCTAAATCAATATGGACTTCTTGGTAACCGGCTTTTTCAACATTTAATTTATAGACATTATATTCACCTTGTCTTCCGGGAGAAATAGCACGCAATGGTGTATTGAAGGGAAGTAACTGTGCAGTTTGATTTGAATTGTTATCTTCAATATTTGGATAAGCATTCGCTTCAAAAGATAACGTAAGTGCATATTTTTCATAATATGTTTTCGGTTCGACCTTCAAATAATAATTGCCAGGTTCTAAACCCATTTGGAAGGATTTCGCACTGTCGAATTTAAATAATTCTGTGCCACTTTTATTGTAGACGTAAAAGTTATATTCTTTAGTGCTATCATTTTGTAAATCTATCTTAGCAAAGCCAAGCTTTGGTACAGAAAAGGCAAACATATCTTCATCGGAGTAATGATTAGCGCTAGCAATCATTTGTTTGTTTAATGGTAGAGCTGTTGCTGTGTCAATTGTATTATTGAATTCAAATTCGCTGTTTTTTGGAGCATCTGTAAACGAATACGTAAATTCGTAGTTACTGCCATCTGCTACGATATAGTAAGTGCCGCTATTGATTGGCACAGTTAAATCACCAAATTGGCCATAACTTATCAATTTATTTTCGCCATTGTACACCGCTAGGCTAGCCTTTGTTCCTGAAACATGTAAATAATGAACATCTTGAGCAGTGATTTTGTAATAGTCTACGCCAGCGCCTAAACTCGTTGTACCTCTAATGGTTGTGTTTGCAGGAATTTCTGCTAGAGCATTAGATACTCTATCATTCGGCTCAACATCGTATGTGTGACCCGCAGTAAAGCTTGTTGTAAAAGCGAAGGGGGCACTAGGGATTCCTTCCCTTGAACTGATACGCAGTTTATATGTTCCAGCCTTTACGCCGTATGTTGCAGAAACGCCATCATCACCAATCGTTGACCTGTCTATGTAAGAATTTATTTGCTCACCATACAGCTCAAATAGCGGATACATTTTGTTTTGAGCAGCATCAAAATCAATCGTTAAAAAGCCCAGCTCTGGAATCGTAATTTCGTATGTAAGCCATTTATTGTTCGTAGCTGTTCCTGATATTTTTTCATCAAGAGAAATCGATGCAGCATCAACCGATGTAGCGAAAAAAACACTAAGGACAGCTGTGAGTAAATAAGTATAACTTTTTTTCATTATAAACCTCCAAAATCTAAATACATCAAAATTTTAACATATCAGAAAGACATTTATAGTGGTAAATTATAACTTTTTATAATGTATGACTTCAAATTTTATGAACATACCGCTCCACTCCTATCTTTATTCAATAAAAAATAGCCAATACAAAAATGTACTGGCTTCATTATTATGATAGTTGTTTAACCTTATTTTTTGATGGCATAAATAGAGTCAATACAAATGCAATTACAGCTAAAATTGTCATGAAATAATAGGCATCACTTGAGCCTAAAATCGAGGCAAGTGTGCGGATAGCTTCAAGCGAAGCATTTGGCGTTTCCTTTAGTAAGGACTCCACATGATTTGTCGTTTGAGTTGAAAAAATTGTGATAACCACAGCGGTACCAATCGCACCAGAAATTTGGCGTAAGGTATTGTTTACTGCTGTCCCATGCGTCACAAGTGTTCTAGGTAAGGAATTCAAACTAGCTGTATTCAATGGCATTGTAATAAAGCTCAATCCTATTCGTAGGAAAATGGTACGTATCATTAAAAAGATAAAGGTCGTTGTTTCTGTTAAATCTGTTACAACCCACATAGATGGAATGATAAAAATCAAACCTGTAATAAATAACGGTTTCGCACCGTATCGATCATATATTTTTCCTGTAACTGGAGACATAAAGGCGTTGACAAGAGCACCAGGTAATAATAGCAAACCAGCATCGAAAGCAGTGAATCCTCTTCCATTCTGTAAATAAATAGGCAATAATACCATATCTGCATACATCATCATTGTGACAATCATGTTAATGATCGAAGTTAGCGTAAAGACTTTATTTTTAAAAACGGATAAGTTAAGCAATGGATCAGAAGATTTAATTTGTCGTAGACAGAACATTGTAGTAGCGACGATGCCCACAAGTATCATGACGATTACAACATTATCATCCCATCCACGGCTTCCGGCATTACTAAAACCATATAAAATAAAGCCAAAGCCAAGTGTTGATAACATAACACTTACTACATCTAATTTCACTTTTTCTGTTTCCGAAACATTCACTAAATATTTCATCGCTAATAAAATGATTATTGTAACAAATGGAATAAGACCGATAAATAACCAACGCCATGAATAATAATCTATAATAAAACCAGATAATGTAGGTGCAATTGCTGGCGCAAAAATCACAGCAAGCCCAATTAACCCCATCATACTACCTCTTTTTTCTGGTGGAAAAATAAACATAACTACACTCATTAGCAATGGCATAATAATACCTGCACCAATAGCTTGAATCATACGGCCTAATAGTAAGACTGTGAAGTTTGGTGCTATCGCACACAATATAGAGCCAATTAATAAAAACAGCATTGAACTTATAAATAATTGGCGTGTAGAAAAACGTTTCATTAAATATGCAGTGATCGGCACCAATACACCGTTAACTAACATAAAACCAGTAGAAAGCCACTGTACGGTTGTAGTAGATACTGAAAATACGTCCATTAAGTTACTTAATGCAACGTTTAACAATGTTTGATTTAGAGTGGATAAAAAGCACCCTAAAATTAACACCGTTAATAATACTTTTTTATTTATTATATTCGACATATAGTATTCCTTTCGCTCTTTACTTTTTTGACACTTTGTCAATAAAATAGATAATATCATTTATATTTTTTGATGCCTATTTACAATTTTTATAGATGTGTTGACTAATCAACATTTTTTACAATAGTATTGATAAAATTCGAATTAATAGATAAAGGAGAGTAATAATGGTCAATCAAAAAAAAGAGGATCCTCGTGCAGTTCGCTCAAAGCGAATGCTTAAAAAAGCTGTGATAGATTTATTGATTGAAAACCCTGATATTTCTAAACTGACAGTTCAAAAAATATCCCAATACGCCGAGCTAAATCGCGCAACTTTTTATTTGCATTTTTTTGATATTGGGGATTTATTAAAGCAGTTGGTTTACGATATTTTCGACGACTTGTCGTTGGAAATGTCTCCAGTTTTACAAATTGACGATATCAATAACCATGAACAATTAATTACGTTTTTAGATTATTTTTATAAGCATCGAAAAATTTTAGCCGTTCTATTTGAACATCCAGGTTTCAAAAAGAAATTACATATGATTTTAAAGGAATCAATTATCCTACAAAGCGCAAGAGCGGATACTGATTCGACAGGAGTAACTTTATCCATGGATATTCTCGCATCCTCAATCCTTGGTATAATCATGTGGTGGCTAAAAGATGGGGTTCATTTTAGCTCCGAATATATAGCAAATCAAATTATTGAATTATATCGATAATTGTTTTGGAAATATTGTTATCCACCTTCTATATGTCGTAAAAACGCATGACTGTATATAACATAAAAAGACCAGGTACTCACTGTGAAATGAGTGCCTGGTTAGTTATTTTGGTGACTGAAAATTATTCTTCAATCTGCGTTTTTACTACAAAAAAGAACAACGTGAAGGTTAGAAATATCAACTTACTTTTTAAGATGAAGATAAATAAGTTAAATTTCCTAGAAATCTAGTTGGCAAAACGTCTTTATGGCACTACCAAACTAGAAAATAGTTTTTCACTAGGGTGTGCTGTTCGTTTTTAAAGTTGTAAATCAACACTTTTTTGCTGCTTTCTGACGTTAAGTTTTCGTTGTATAAACCATTCTGCAACAATTAAATTGGGTACCCAACATAGCCAAGCAATCATAGGGTAATAAAGTATGAAATTTTCATAACCCATTAGAATCGTGAACAACACTAGCCAAATTCTTAATGTTACAGCGGCAAATGTTAAGGCGTAATTTCTTATCATCCACTTTTGATGACCATGAATATTTTTATGGCGAATTTTAGCAAGTGCTTGGAATATTGTCATCAGCCAAACGATAGATAAGAAACCAAAACCCAATTGAGAGATCAATCCCCCTGTAGCATAAAACGCTAGGTAAAGTCCTGAAACACCGCCGAATACAATACCTAACAAATAAATTTTCCCCAACATTCGATGACGATTGATATTTTTCTCTCTAAACTTTGACAATAAGGTAAAGGGGCCAATTACTAACGCTACTACACCAGCTACGATATGTATATAAAGCATTATGTACCAAAACGAATTCAGTGTAGAAATAAACATAAGCTTCAATTTTACAAACCCCGCTTGATGTGCATCCATAATAAAATATTGAACCACAGAATAACCAGCTATAAGAATTGCTAAGCAGCTAACGATAAGCCAAGTTTTTTTATTCATTTTTCTGTCTCCTAAAATTTATTTATTATAAATTATATGAATGCATTTTTTAAGCATTCAATGTAAACTAAACTGTTTATCCTTTCCCCATGTTCATATGCTTTTTTTCCTTGTAAATATAAATTCTTCCTCATTTTTAAATCGATTATCAAGGAGCCCCTCCCCTATTCATAATGTAACATTAAATTTCACAGGATTTTCCAACGACCCAATAAGTGGTGATAAAATGGATATAAGTGGTCTTATCTTATATACAACATACAACATCTTAAGAATGCCTAGCTTCACATTCAGCATTCTAGGAAATAGAGACTATAAAGGTACAGCCAGTATAGTGGTAGATCGGTAAACAATAATTCACTACAATCTGTGATTTTCTCACGATACCTCAATTCGAAAAGATGTAATGCATTTAGCGCTTACGTTGAAAAGAATTACTTTTGCCACTTATATTGAAATAATGTTAAAAATCGTTCTATCAACCATAAAAAATAATTTAATATATACTTAAATCGATTAGAAATTACAATATATAGTATTTTTTCTTTCAAAAATACTATATGCAGCATTTGAGTAGTTGTTTTATTTTCATTACAAAGTGCTGAAAATCTATAATTTTAACTCTGTAACATTATTCCAAGTCGTTAAATTTGTATCATATTCATTTAGTGATAGAATGAAATTGTGACAAAAAGACATAAATTCCATCGGAGGTTATGACATTATGAAAGCAGCAGTATGGTATGGCGAAAAAGATATTCGTATTGAGGAAAGAGAATTAAAAACTCTTAAAGATAATGAGGTAACAGTTCGTGTTGCTTGGGCTGGTATTTGTGGTAGTGATTTGCATGAATATCAAGAAGGTCCAGTCTTTGTTCCAACAAAAGAAAAAGACGTATTAACTGGCGAAATTGCTCCACTTATTATGGGACATGAGTTTGCTGGTACTATTGAAAAAGTTGGCGCTAACGTAACTAAATTTAAAGTTGGCGACCGCGTTGCGATTAACCCAACATTAACTCATGGTAACAAACCTGAAGATGTAGATGCTTATGATGGCTTTAGCTTCATCGGCTTGCACGGTGATGGTGGATTTACTACTTTTGCAAATGCTCCTGAAAACAATGTTTACATACTTCCTGAAACAATGACGCTTGAAGACGGAGCGCTTGTTGAACCTACAGCTGTCGCAGTACAAGCTGTAAAAGAAGGTAATTTACGATTTGGTGATACTGTGGCGATTTTTGGTGCTGGTCCAATCGGTTTATTAACTGCAATTGCAGCAAAAGCAGCTGGTGCAAGTAAAATTATCGTGTTAGATTTATCTGAAACACGACTTGCAAAAGCACAAGAGCTTGGCGCTACTCACGTTATCAACTCTGGTGAAGTAAATGCCATAGAAGCCATTCGCGCTATCGTTCCAGATGGTGTTGATGTGGCATTTGAAGTTGCTGGTGTTGCACCAACATTTAAACAAGCAATCGATGCAACAAGAGCTCGCGGTACAATGGTCATCGTATCGATTTTTGCTCGTCCAATCGAATGGAATCCAATCCATTTAACAAATACAGGTGTGAAAATCACTTCAAGTATCGCTTACACACCAACATCGTTCCAACAAACAGTTGACTTAATGGGTACTGGTCAATTGAAACCACAAGGAATTATCACTAGCCGTATCCAATTAGATGATATCGTAGAAAAAGGCTTTGAAGCTCTAACAAACGATAAATCACAAGCTAAAATCTTAGTAGAATTAAGCGGCGAAAAATAATATTTATATAAAATAAGTGCGGCTGGGATATAAGAGAAAAAGTGTTAGATTGACTGCTGTCGATCTAACACTTTTTTGATGTCCGCTACGGCGGAGCTTTCCGGGGTCGTGGCCTTCGCTACCATCAACTAGTACTCTCTTCTGAATTTTATTTATTCCAAAAGAAGAACGTCTAAATTTTTCTTCATTTTAGATAGCAAAAATTTAATAACGCCTTTGCTCCTCTTTCTTAAAATTTAAAGTTATGTCCCAGCCCTCTTTTAACTTTTACGCTAGCGTCAATTGACGTTCGCCTCGAAAATGATAAGCCTATTTTTATACTGATTTTATTGATTTCGGTTCACGACAATTATTCGGCAGTGTCTCCAACCAAGGTGAAAGGCGATCTAAAGGGGCGTTCATTGATGAATAAAAACTATAAACAATCCACGAAAAAACAAGTAACAGCTGAAGAAACTGTAGGGGCTTTACAAGACGAAGTAGACTATTTGTGTTTTCTTCTAACAAATCACAGTAATGCTTATATTGCCCTGCTATAACACAACCACATCTTTTGCAAAATTTCCATTCTGCTACCAAATCACAATTAACTATGTTATGATTTTTGTAGATGAAAATTTTCTGTTAGTAAAAAAGAGTTAGTAGTCACTTTATATAACTGATTAAAATGGAAAAATATCACAATTAAAAAAAGGTGGGATTGTAGAATGAATGTTCAATTGGGAAGCAGCTATTATCTAAGTACATTAAAAAAAAGCGGATCGAATCTATTATCAAATGAATTATTTTTGGATAAAGATAAAAAATCCAAAGCAACATATGAAATCAAAAAAGAGAATGGCTATATACGTCATTATGTAACAAAAGCAAATGGCGAAAAAGTCATGATTAAAGAAACAAAGTTACCAAAATCTCAAGAAAATGAACAGGGTTCTAGCGATATGAAGGATATGATCACTGAAATGGTTATGAATCAACTGACAAAAGTTTTGGATAAAGAACAATTCGATAAGTTTTCTAAAACAGGATTATCAGCTCAAAAAGAAAAACAGATTGAAAAATATGCTACAATTATTTGAAAATCGGAGGCTATTTTCAACTCCGACAACCTAAACAAAAACAATCACACATTAATCTATGGGCTTGTGAGTAAATTTACACACAAGTCTTTTAATTATGCTATCACAATGGCTTACTGTAAAGATTATTTCGGCTTGTGGTAACGATCAATCTCTTTCAATACGTATTTACCATTTACATACTAACTTAAAATTTACTATGTTATCATTTCTGTATAAATAGATTTTTCGATTATATAGTAAGAGTATGTGTGATTGTGAAGATGAAACTAAAAGTGTTTTTCGAATAATTTAAGGGTAAACAAAAAAGCCTAGGCTCTGATTTGTTCAGTCACCTAACAGCTCAATGAGCTTCAAGCAAAGCCCCTGTTATCAATAAGAAAATTAATAAAATGCTTATTTCTTTTTATAAGCTAAATTACAAAAATATTACGTATTGCTAGATAAAATATCAAATATATTCATTTGCCCTTGTTGCTCCATATATTCAAAATAAGACACCTTCTATTCCCCTATTAAAAGTTATTTATATACTAAATTAAATTCTTTGAGTAAAGACTAAAATATGTCGAATCAATTGCTATGAACATATTTTGATGAATAAACCGTTTTCTATCAGGCCTCTCATTCATAGCAATTATTCACTTTCATCAATCCTAACTATGTAAATGAAAACATTCGTTAATAAGAGTATACTTCGATTCACTAAATATACATATAAAAGAAAAAAAACAAACTCAATGTTAATTTAATTATTATTGCCAAAAGGCAGTTGAAAGTTCGATTCAACCGAGCTTTCAACTGCCTACATAATTATTGTTTTTTCAGTGTCTTGGAATGCCCTTTTTTATCTGTTTTGGTCCTCTAAAACTAGATATTAACAAAGATTAGTAGGTGGAGTAATAACAGTACTAGCTGGAGGAGTAAGTGCTGAAAGAACAGGTGTTACTACACTACCAGCCGCAAGGCGGATTTGTTGCACTTGTAGTACTTTTACAGTAAGTTCCAGGACGATTTTTTCACGCAATGTGCTGAAAGTACCTTCTGGTCTTGTCATAATTGGTGAAAAATCAAGTTCAAAGAAGTTTGCAGCTACTAACTCGCCAAATGGTTGTTCATTGTATTTGACAAGATTTTGGAAGAAAGCCTTATCCAATCGAGCATCTAGTTGGGTATTTTCATTAAGGAAGTTCGCCTCGGCAAACTCTGAAATTCCTAAGATTGGAGTAGGACCTCCAGCTTCTTGTGGGAAAGTTAGGTCTGCAAAACCAGAAAATGGAACATCAGCAATTCTATCTCGAAGTGCCCCATTACACTCTGCTGAAGCATATTCTATATTTTTACGAATATGTCCTGCTACAAATAATTTAGCTCTTGTTACCCTAAAAAAGTCAGTGCCAGCAATACGTGTAAATCGAACTGGTACCAGTTTAACTTGATTCAAGAATACATTTTTTTTCACTCTTTTGATTTCAGTTGCTGCAGGATTAAGCGTAATATCCGACTCCACAACGATTTGAAGTGTTGGTTCTGACAGTACAACCGGGATTTTAACAATTGGCGTCGCGATTGGTGTAGAGACTACTGGAGTATTCGCACTATTTAATGGTATTTGTTCAACTGATGATACAGGACAAGGTGGATTCTGATTACTTAATTGATCACTCAAAAAAATTCCTCATTTCGTTTTAGTATTATAGAGCGCTCTATATAACTAGAATATGAAGCAATCAAATCTATGCATGGACGCTTTACTAGTTCTTTTATTTATTTTAAAAAAGGATTTTTTGAGCTGAGAGATAGGTTTTTAATTATCCTCTAGTCCCTCGGCAATAATAACTAACTTGAATTTGCTGTACTTGTAGTAATAGAATAAGTCAATCAAACGAGGGGCTTTTTAAGAGCTTTATACAAAATACAGACCTTATGAAGTGAACTGAACCCCGAATAGTGGACACTTTAAAACTGACCCTATTCAGCTGCCCCAAAGGTTGCAGAGAGTACTACTTCTGTAATATTGCCCTTTATAAAACTAATGACCTTGCTTGTCTCATCACTTGCGCTTGATAACATACTTACATCGCCTATTCTGAACTTAGATAAATATTTATCACCGTCTCTTGATGGAGGTTAGGGTCTACTGTCTCACACTCTTCTTTGTACTTTCACGGCGTATTGCGCTTGTCTATTTTCGTTAGGGTTAAAGGTTTCTGCTGGCATCCTCACGGTTTTCTAGTTTTCGTGCGATAGCTCCTACCCGATTTAATAGAGTCTCATCATATAAAGATTGTGGAGGGCCAACAGCAATATCCCACGCTAAACATGATTTATGATTACTATTTAATGCACAAGTACAATTGGCCCTGGTCCTGTTCGACCTTGTGCAAACAAGGTATTTTGGCGTGCTTGACTGCGATGCATTTTCAGCACTCTTGGAATAGCAATCGACAGGCTGTTTGTGCAGGTGATAAAAGCTCTGCTAAGTCTCGGCATGTTATTGTTACGCTTTTCATTTATCTTCACCATCCTTCGGTTTATCTTCACCATCTTTCGGTTTATCTTCTTTATCGTTTTTTAATTGTGTAAATGCGTTCTGCAAAAATCGAGGTACCTTAATACCTAAATGTCCAAGGTTTTCTATCATGCTGATTCCTTCCATACCGATTAGAAAGAGAATCATAGCATTACGCATAAAATCGCCACTGTCTGTAGCATTGTCCAATTGCACTGCTGCTACGACCATTAATATCATTGCTGTCTTTTTTAAAAGCCCCTTAAAAGCCTTACGTGAATCTACGTCTTTAATTAACCAAGCGACCATTACGCCTAATGTGAGATCGATAGCCATTAAAATTGTTAAAGCTCTTATCAATTCATCAACACCGCCAATTAAATATACAATCCACACAGTAATACCACCAATAACTGATGCCCAAAGCGTATTTGTTTCCATATCAACACCTACCTTCTTGTATAATAAAAACCCTCCTCAATTATCTGTGGAGGGTCTAAAAATCTACTAAATTTTTCATTAAGTTCATTTGTTTTTGTTTCTAAATAACCGCTCCCATCTCTAGCTTATTCAATTACTGAAAGAAAGAGCTCCAACAAATACACCGAACCAGCTAATATTTAGGAATAATTTTTTCGAATAATACCGTTGAATCCTACACAGCAATTTAAATTCGGATTTACAATGCCCCATAATTCTTGTGATGTAGTCAATAGCTATGAAGCCTATTAAAACAGTTACAGCTATTCCTAAGTCGTCCACAGATTAGGACACAAGTGTGCCAATCACTCCACTTACTGCTGCTATCCATTTTTCTATTACAACACTTCCTTTTGCGCATAAAAAAAGCCCTCCACTCATGTGGAAGGCAAAAAACTAATCTTTATTTTCAATATAATTACAGTTTGCACAAAGATGATCTTTTTTTATAAAAATAGCACTGTACATATATGACCAAGGAATATGGTCGGTACATCTTTCGCATGAATCTACATAATTATCACGTAATATACCATTTTCTAAAAAGACATACCATTGTTTATCCGATAATCTTTCAGGTCCGTTTTTTATGGCACATCTCTACACATCGATATTTGTAATCAGGACAAAAAAGCGATAGAGCCACTTGCTCTGACCTTTACAACTGACCTGAGCGTATTCCATGCCAACAAGTATCCATCACTGATTCCCGAATCGTCTGAGCGCTATTCTGCGAGACTCAACAAAGTAAAGGACACCAACCTTAATGATGAACTACTGCAATCTCATCATAACTTGATTTATAAGTTCACATCTCTACACATAAATATTTGTAAATATGTTATGTTATACCAAACAACTACTACTTATTCAGTTATTTCACTAAACAACGCAGATTAGTTCAATAAGCAGAGATGGATTTTTATTGTACGAGGAGGATAAATATGGTAAAAACTATAAAGAAAAATATACAATCTTCGCTAATTTTTTTCATACTATTTTTTACACTTCAATGGTTTTTTCGTGATGACATTCAATTGGGACAAATTATAGGAATTTCAATTTTATTTTTCTTTTTTAGTTTATTTCGTGATTGGGCAAATATCCCATGTAAATGGAAGGGAAAATAGGCTTATTTGAATGTTAAATTTCATGAGTAAATCCTTTTGTTATGTTCTCACAATGAGAACGCTCATATTCCCCTGTGACAACAGTCAATCTCATTTGTTGTATATTTACCAATTAACTACCAAACACAGGTCTATCATGTTACAATATCTGTATTTTAAGTTCGTTACTATAAGAACAGTTAAGGAGGAAAGTTGATTGAAGAAAATACTTTTAGTGTTCTTGGCAGTATTTATTTTAACAGCATGTAATTCATCAACGTTAAGTATTAGTGAAATTGAGATTGTTCCAAATAAAGTACAAAAAGTAATTGATGAAAAATATACACTTCAAAAAATCAATGAAGGTGAAGATATTTCTTATATCGTTTTTCGGTCAAAAGGAACAGTTACAACAGACCTTGAAACGCAAGGTAACACATTAATAGTAAAGTTAGATGTAACGAATCAACAAGATAATGCAATAGAACAGCATGTCTATAAATTAACATTAGACCCTAACCATGATACGATTGATATTCACATCAATGGAAAATCTACAACTATTGATATTGTAACAGGTATATAAGGAGCTATTATCCTCATTGCGACAATTGGACAATAACCACCATACATCAATTTAGGGGCTTGTGCGTAAAATTACACGCAAGCCCTTCTGTTACGCTCTCTCAATCTCCCCTATTTTACCACGCATGGCTCCGTAGCAACCATCAGGAAATTGTGTAAATGATTCCTCTGCTCCACTATCAACCCTCTTAGGTGCTACAGTAACTTTTAACAATTTTGTAAGATTGCACATTTACCATTCCTCTACCAACTCAAACTCTACTATGTTATGATTTCTGCATAGAATAATTTTCAGTAGGTTAAGAAAAGGGCAGTTTTGGAGGTTAATATATGCGAAGTTATTTAGTTTACGCTTTATTACTAATCATGATTTTCCTAGCAATGTTTAACTCTTGGGGAGACTTATCTAAAACAATATGGTATGTAATTGCATCATTAAGCATTATCTGCTTAATGATTATGAAAACAATTGAGCAAAAAAACGCTGAATAATGGGCAATTATTGCCTGCGGTAATAGTGAATACTATATAAAAATAGGACGTATTTCTAGATGAGGTGTTCGATTGAATAAGATAAGAACTGAAACAGAAAGATTAGTTATTCGATTAATAGAAGAGGAAGATTATTCTTCTTGGCTTACCCAATATGAAAATCGTTTACCTTCTCAACATAAATACGATGAAGGTAAATTAGATATGAGCATCTGTACGAAAGAATGGTTTCGTGATTTAGTTACTAAACATCATCAGATGGCTGAGGATGACAAGGTATATGTATTTGGAGTATTTAGAAAAGTAGATAATACTCATATTGGCTTTATAGACTTTTCGACAATTATGAGGGAAGAATTTCAATGGGCCAGGTTCGGATATACAATTCACAACCACTTTTGGAGAAAAGGGTATGGTAAAGAAGCTGTAAAAGCAGCCATTAATCTAGCGTTTGAAAAATTAAATTATCATCGAATAGAAGCGCACATAAACCTTGATAATATAGCATCTATAAAGTTAGCAGAATGTGTTGGAATGGTTTATGAATGCACGAGGAAAGGATTCATATACGAGGACGACAAGTGGACTGATCAACTAGTTTACTTTATAAACGCAAAGTAAGCCTATTAAGTAGACAAGAACGATGATGTTTCTGGTACACACTCTCTCGAATAAGATTTTGTAAATGGGAAGGTGAGGAATAATTTATGTTATTTATGCTTTGGCTTGTCATACCTTTATTAGGAGTTTTATGGTTTTTAAATTTTACTACTTTTTTGAAGAACTTAAAGAATGGAAAAAGCACTCATAACCAAAATGTTTTAGGAGCAGTCTTAACTTTTATTTTTATCTTAGCTCTAATGTACTGCTATGCTGGAACCCACTAAATAAAAAAGATAGTGAACCCTTGCGCTTAAACTAACGGGGGCAATCGTTTAATAAGATTATTGTGTTTGTTATTATTCTTTATATCTGTAAGTCCTTTAGTTAGGATAAAGCTCCCACAAGCCCCATGTATGAATATGACCTACAAAGTTGTTTATATTACCATCATTGCTCATAGGACTTGTATATCATGCTCTACTGTAACACCACTTCATCTGCGGAAGGTCTCTGAGAATCGACCTGAGAGCTGCCTGAGAAGGTAGAACAGAAAAAGCACACCACGTAATTGTGATGTGTCTGATAATTAAATGAGAGAAAAGTTAGTTAAAAACCTACCTCTGATAGATTATTTCTTAATGGTATAATCTTTATAAAACCCCACTCCTGTTTTTCCTCATCCTAACATTGCACTAATTTCTTCTATACTTTTCGTTCCAGAATTCCATAAATCCCAACTCTCTCTAGCAAAACTTCTTCTTTCATCCAAATCAAAATTCTCTATTTGTTCTTCAGATAGTCCTAAAATTTGCTTTAGTTCACTATTTTTTATCGAGTTCATTATCCATTCAAAACTCAATACTCTCGCATCAATAACAACGTAACACCTTTTTGAATATTAATAATTTCATGTTCGCATATATGAACCACTCCCATTACCATCGCTAGTCAAATTTTTAACTATATTGACCTCAGCACAAAAAGACCACAATTTACAAATAACGTCATAAAAGTATAAAAAAATATGTTAAAACATTACTGTCTACCTTGAAAAACCAAACAAAAAACACCTAGTATTAACTAGATGCATTCAGGCAAAAGAATGATTTTACACTTTTAGAACAATAAAATATGAGAGCCATTATAACTTTCAGGACATGATTATTAGTCAAAGAAAACAATATTACGAGTATCGAATCTTCAAAAAATCCCCAACTATGCTATAAAATTTCCTGATGTAAAGCGCAAATGTATTGACCTGTTTTTGAGTTATAACCGCCCACATCCGAAAATTGTCGGACTTCCCCACAGTTTTGACAAATCGCCACATAGTGGGCGTAAAACACTTGTATTCCTGGCTCTTCTACATCGACATACACTTCATATGGAATAAAGACATCATGTTTGCAAAGAATACATCGCACAGGATATTCAAGTAGCTGAAGTCGGCTTTTTTTCGGTCTTAAATAATCTACTCCGTACATGGCGGCACCTCATCATATGAGATATGTGAATCGTATTGTTCCTTAAACATGCGAATATCCCCACAGTTTTGGCAACACAGTTTTTGAAGGGTTAGCTGCTCTACCGACCCTTCTGTTAAAAACTTACCACTTTCCGTTAGAAATAAATAAACTTCACGATGTGAAAATGTATCATGACCACAAAGGACACACATTAGTGCCATTTCATGAATTTTTACTTTATAGATACCTCTTCTTCTCATGATGACAACACCTCCATATTTTTAAAACTGGCCTTAGTTTGGAAAAACTCCGAACATTTTTATTTTACATATATACCCATTTAAATACAATCAAAAAAAGGGTATTATTTCTTTGTAGATAGAATTTTCAATTAGTTAAGGAAAGAGCAGAAATTTTCAATTTATCTGAGGTGATTACGTGAAATTTTTTTATTGGAATTTAAATGATAAAGAGAAATTTATTCGTTCATCTTGGACAGGTGCGTCAGCTTTAATATTTTTGTATTTGGTTGTTGGCTATTATGTCGATGATTTAAAAACAAAAATTGGAGTTCCAATTGTTTTAACATTGTTATATGTTGTTGGATTGTTTTTTCAGTATCGTAAATGGAAAAGGGCAAATTAGGGGGGCTATTATCTCCCATCCCATCAACTGAAATAATAATCTTCACACAATCTAGAGACTTGTGCGTTAAATTACACACAAGTCTTTTTGTTATGTCCTTACAATCACTTCTCCCCTAGTATGGCTCTATCTACTGTCATTATTGTTCCCACAGCGCTCTTAGATGTATCGAGAAATGAAAATGTGGATAAGTTTATTACTCGATTGCGTTGAGAGCTGTTGACAGGACATAGATTTATTTTTCTAAGGGGAACTGGAAGCCTGTGACTAAAATCAAGATAAGCTTGCTCTATATCGTCACGACAAGCTTTGAAATGCTTACGGAATGTTTTCCATTGCCCCTATCCACCACTAGCATGGCTCTGACAGTGTTCCATTGAAGCGTTCAGTCAATCTGTCATGACAATGTCAAAGTACCTGTGGCTTGTTTATGAACGTGTGACAGGACAACAAAAAGCGATAAATCCATTCGGCGAACCGACCTTAGAGCAACCCATGCCATCAAATATGCGCCTAGCTGATTCTCGAATGGTCTGAGCGCTGTTCTTCGGGACTAAACCAAGACACCAACTTATGATGTGCCTTACAGTTGGATTTTTAGCAACAATTTAGATAGCCTGTGCTAAAAATCATTCCTCTGCTCCACTATCAACACTAACAGGCTTGTTAAATGCTCCTAAGAGGTTTTTGCTCAGTTCTTGTAACAAACCCTTGCTACTACTACTCTTGAATAGCTGCCTCTAACGCAACAACGATCATATAATTGAATGTTGTTTGGCGTTCTTCTGGTTGTTACTTCGCCAGTAATGATGTGGTCACTTACTGTTAATACAGAAAGTGCTTGATATATCAAGGTTTGTGATACTTTTAAAGGTTCATTACTTTCACACAAAATATATAAAAGCTGTATAGCGAATTTACTTTAACAAGAAAAATTTTAGTCCCTTTTAGTCCCCTAAAAATAGGGGACATATTTACCAACATAATGAATTAATCATGTCGTTTCGTTAGCAACTTCAATTCGTGTGGTTGATACAGCTCACATATAAATAAGGAGATATCATATCCTATCTCAATATCAGAAACCATGCCCCTGTCGTTAATACAATCACTGTATAAAAAATTATTTATTTAAAATCCAACATCATATTCAAATTTAGGTTGCCACTTAGCTCTACTTAGAGACTTCGCAAAACCATATATAGTATTTAAAAAGATTGCTCTTTACTGCGGGTTTTTCCCTGTTCGTATAGTTATCGTTTCTTTTAGCGGATGATTACTTTCGATTAGATACTCATTACGTTTATACAATCGTTGTAAAAGATGGTCTTCAGGTAATCTAGCAAACTTCCCATTAGCTTCTCCTCTATTGCAATCCTGACAGCATAGAACTAGATTCCAAACGCCATTTAAGTCTAAATCATGTGTACTGTTGAACTGTGTCGAGAGCGGCACGAAATGATCTATGTCACAAGTATTCAATTGGTTACTTTCAATTGAAATCGGCCAATAGCAATAGAAGCATTTGCCCTTTTGATACCCGTTTAAGGGCTTTCTAGCAGAAGTTAGATTGATTCTTTCATGTGACAACATAAACTGCTGTGGCGTCATAGGCTTTATAAAGAAAAACTGCTCAAGGTCTGTATCAAACTGAACCTCTAGTTTTGGATTTTGTTCAGTCCAGTTCACAATCCACAGAGATTTTCACAATTAGTATTTAGTTAATTTTTAGGAAATCAATTTCTCAACATACAGTAGATAAATTTAGAACAATTAAAGATTAGAATTTCTAATATTTCTCCACTAGGGAGTATTATATATTTACAGATTTGGTTCAAAGACCTTATTAATTCGATTGTCTATCAATTGGTTATCAGAAGGTCATGTTCATTTCCTTGGCACTTATGAATGAAATATAGGAAAATTGGAGGGCTTTAATAGACACAACCTGTGTAATACTCATAAACACTCCGTTTGATGTTTTTGATATCAAAGGCTTCTACACACCTCACTGGTCACGCTAAACATTCTCTACCCCGCTCGTTTAAAAGAAGAATTTAGCTGTTGATGGCAATTAAAACAAGTTATTTTGAATCATTTTATTTCACCTGTTTGTATTTTTTCTGATAGTACTTTACTTAACCCTTCTACTCTCCTATAAGCAAGTTCTCCCATATTTAAATCATAAGTGAACTTTTTTCGTAGCTCTGCTTCAAGATGTACTGTGTTTCTGTACTCATATAATTGAATTAATTCATCCTTTAACTTTTCAGTAATAAGTCCTAAATTGAAACAAGCGTTTACTTTATGTTCATATCTAATCTTTGTTTTATCTAAATGTTTTATATCTTTATAATATGTCAAAATTTCTTTTTCAGCGTGAACTAATATTTTTTCTAATTGTTCTTTTTTATATTTAGGGATATCAATAGGAATCAATTTCTCATAACACAATAATTTTCTCACTTCATCAGAAGACGAATTCAACTCAAATAGGACATAATTTATAACAGCTTCCTGAATTGATACATACATGATAACTTGAGTTTTTATTTGAGCTAATAGTAATTCATCTTTTGCCTGCAATCCTTCAAAAATTTTATAAATTACTCTAGCATTTATAAACTCTGTTTTTAGCCTTTCCCTCATTTCAATATCTTCTATAAAAGGATAAAAATTTGTTTCATACCAACTTTCGTTTGGCAAATGACTATATGTATACTTTCTTATCTCTTCTTGCATTTCTTGTTCAAACGGCAAACGAATCCCCCCTAACTTATTAATATCATCAAAACTGATACATTGTAGAAATCCACATCAACTGATTTATTATACTTAACTAAAGAAACTGCTTCATAATATTCCAAGCCTTTTTCAAACGCAAAATCTGCAAAATCAGCTTCATCGTGTCTCTCAAGGTAAAAGTACTATCCTAACTCTTCATAATGATTTTGAGCTATATTGTATCATTAATTACATAAAATACAAAAAAACGATTTAAACATGTAGGGAACAATGTACTTCAACCTTACACGCTATCCCCTTCCCTCAGTATTAAGTCATTTAGAACCCCATAAAAAAACAAAACAACTTTACTTATCTCTGAATAAAGTTGCTAGACTTAATCAATTTATGTTCTTTCTCCACCCAACAACCAATTATCTTCTTTTCCGATATTAGGTTCTACAGGTAACTCTTTTTTTTCAATGTATATATCAACCTTTTTTCTTTCAGTTTCTGTATCTATTTTTATATTTTCAAAATTATTATGAATTTGAATATCTACACTGTCACCTTGTACAAAAGAAACTATCGTAAGTATAGAACTTATTAACCCAATTAATGCAGTTAATTGTAATAGAGCTTTATTATTAGTTATTGCGTTATAACCATTCTTAACCTGACTAGCAAGTTTCAAATAGGATTCTATGAAATCATTCAAAATTTCACTTTCCTGAGTTAAGAAAGTTGCACTATTTGAATCTTCTTGTATATCTTCAATAATGTTATCTAATACCGCTATACCACCTTCAATACTGAATGAATTTACTTTATAAGCCTTCATAAAAGAGGCACTAATAATTTTGCTAAGCTCGCTCTGTTGTTGTTGAAACTGCTTCATTGGGCTCTCCATAGCCTTACGTATCTCGCTCTGTTGTTGTTGGAATTGCTTCATTGGGCTCTCCATAGCCTTACGTATCTCGCTTTGTTGTTGTTGAAACTGCTTCATTGGGCTCTCCATAGCCTTACGTATCTCGCTCTGTTGTTGTTGAAACTGCTTCATTGGGCTCTCCATAGCCTTACGTATCTCTCGCTCTTGCTGTGGAATTTGATGGAATATTCTATCTGAACGTTTCATAATATTTACCTCCTAACAAAAAATAACCTCATATTCCCAATTAAACCATAATGGTTTCAAAATCGATACTATTAGCCTTCGGTAGTTTTACTAGGTTCTAATTGCTATTTGGAGGGTTAGTAAATTTCGAAATGTTATGTAATAAACAAAACAATACTATGTATTTCTAATAGAACAACAGCTAATATCATTTATGTATTTTCACTTAAACGCTCTAAACTGTTGGTATGAATAGCTTTATCATACAGGTTGCTTTTCATAGCAATTATAATATCAATCTATACACATCCTATATCTTTAAATGCTGTTATGAAATTGTTTTTTGATAAAGAGATTATGTTAAGATCTAATGAAATAAAAAAGTTTTTAATCTTCATTTTTATTTATGCGACAATTTACTTTTCAGCAGTTAATATCTACATTAGTAAGAAAAAAGCTTCAATTTAAGGGCTTGTGCGTATGGATACACTTCTTATTCACAAGTCATTTTCCTAGGCCTCCACAGTAGCTTACAGGAACACTTAATTGCCCTTTGGTAACAGTCAATCCTTTTTATTTCAAATTTACCAATTTAATACCAATACGAACTTTACTATGCTACAATTTCTGTATTGATAGATTTTGCAGTTAGTTAAGAAAAAGGGCAGGTTATAAATTGGAGGATTGATTATGAAAGAGATGTATTATACAGGACTTATTTTCTTTTGTTTAGGAAGTTTAATGCTATTTTTACATTGGCTCGTTAGTAGTGCGGTAAGCCATTTAGCAACATATATGGGTGAACCGATTCCCCTAAACAATAGTTTATATATGCCTTCTGTATTGTTTATTGTGGCGGGAATAGTACTAGTTAGCATATATGTTTTTAATAAGAAGAAGAAGATTTAACCAATTTTCAAAGATTCAATTAAACAACAACGAATTTTTACATAGCCATCAATCTAAGGACTTGTGTTTATGATTAATTTTCACAATTACAAGTCCTTTTGTTATGCTTAATCAATCACTCCTGTAACTCCACACATCGCTCTGTAACAACGATTAGACAACCTGTGTGAATGATTCATTCGCTCCATTTCCAATCCACACAGGCTCATTAAATACTCCTAAGAGCTTGCAACGATTGTTGCTGTTGTAAGCAGAACATTCAACTTTAAATACTGTAGTAATATAAAAACACACAACGATATGTGATGTGCCTTACTCTTTTCGCTTAGCCATTTTCCAAGGAGGAAGCCTTCTTAAAGTATTTTTCTTCACCTAAAATATCATCTATTATTTCTAATTGAGGATTCCCCAAAATCTCCTTCACAAAATATACTTTATATAATCCGCCTTTTTCTACTATCTCTTTAGCAACTTCAAATTCATGTTGCGATATATAAAACTCTTCTTTAGAAGTTACAGTTGCTTTCACCTCTATATGTAGTTTTTTTCCTGTTTTTGTGTACGAAAGAATATCATAACCATTAGTGTTATCGTTTGCTTTTGTCTTATCAATTTTGTCTGCAAAATCGGTATCTTGTAACTTTTTTAATTCATATTCATAAACAAATTGTTCACCTAATTCACCTATTTCCTTTTGGAACTCATGTAACTTCAAGTAATCAATTGGTGACTTCATCAATTCTTCTTTGAGATTATTGAACAACATATAATCTTTTAACATTAACTTTGTTTGAGAAACTAATGAATTATTCTCTAATTCGTTAACGTGATACTTTTTTTAAAATTCTTCTGCACATTTTTCACAAACAATCATATTGTTTACATAGAAAAATCTACTATCGAATAATAAATATTGTTTTTCACAATGCAAACAACTTGTCATTAATTTCTTTCTTGATTGTTGTAGTATTTGCGGTGTCAACGGCTTTGATAAAGACAAATTTTCTGCTAATTTATCAAAATAAAATTTTATTCCCGAAAAACCTGTCTTATCTTTTTCTATATACTCTCTATACCTATAAGGAACTTCAATATTACCAATGCTCGTATTCTTAAAATAACCTTCGGTGTAATTTTGTTTGATTTCCTTTTCTTTTAGTTCTCTTACAGGGAAATCGATCCACAGTATCATATAAATTGTAAGTTGAGATTTGTAATTTTTTTCATTCGTTTCTAGTTCCATGAACACTTGAAGTTTAGACAAATCTTCGAAATTCAAAGTTACTACGCTAACTTCATCTTTTTTTAAAACCTTTTCAGGTGCTTCTAAATGTTTTTTTCTCGTTTCCATTTCTTCTTTAAACTTCATTACATCATTTTCAGAAAGGTGAGCAATAAATCTCGAATCACCAATATATCCATAGCAATACAAGAAAAAAATAAATTGTCTACAGTTACTTTGTTTAGATGCTAGGGTAGACACTGATGTTTTTTCCAACATCACCAAGTAGAAAGGCGCTACGGAATTTTTTAACTCTTTATAAACGAAAAAAACCTCAACAGGCTCTCCTTTATCGAGTCACCCATTGAGGATTAAAAAAATCTTATTAATTTTTAGTGTAGTCCCTTTTAGTCCCTTTGTAAAAATCCCCAAATTCCAAACCCTTGCTACTACTACTCTTGAATAGCTGCCTCTAACGCAACAACGATCATATCATTGAATGTTGTTTGGCGTTCTTCTGAAGTTGTTACTTCGCCAGTAATGATGTGGTCACTTACTGTTAATACAGAAAGTGCTTGACGGCCAAATTTAGCTGCTAGTGTGTAAAGCGCTGCTGATTCCATTTCAACTGCTAGTACACCGTATTGAGCAAGCTTTTCATTTTGGTGTTCATCCGAATAGAATAAATCTGCTGTGAAGATGTTCCCAACTTTTAAGTTTAGACCAGCTTCTTTACCCGCATTATACGCTTTTAATAGTAAATCAAAATCTGAAATCGGTGCAAAATCGATTGCCCCACCCCATATAATTTGATTCATACGCGTATCAGATGTAGCTGCTTGCGCTAAAATTACGTCACGAACTTTTACATCTTTTTGAATTGCACCACAAGTACCTACGCGGATTAATTTTTGAACATCATATTCTTGCATTAACTCTGTTGCGTAAATCGAAATAGATGGCACACCCATACCCGTTCCTTGTACAGAAATACGTTTACCTTTATACGTACCTGTATAACCAAACATATTACGAACTTCGTTATAACAAGTAACATCCTCTAAAAAAGTTTCTGCGATGTATTTTGCACGTAGCGGATCTCCTGGAAGTAAAATTGTGTCAGCGATCTCGCCTTTTTTTGCATTAATATGAATACTCATACTGCAATCCCTCTTTTCTGTCAGTTATCACTTTAAATGATACTTTGTTTCTCATATTTACGCAATGATAGACGTCTAGCAACTTAAAAAGAAAGAGTAATCAAAGTATTCCGACTTATCGTTCATGTCCGACATATAAATCCCATAATTCATCAAAAACTTCTGTTGTTAAATTATCTGTTGCATATATTTCTATATATGTAGATAGCTCATCGAAATCAGAACTTTGTTTAGGAAAATTATGCTCATGAAACATCTCTTCTGCGAAACGCACCTTTCCATCTGACCAATTTCCACCACGGAATGTTAATACATATAAATAAAAGCTCTTTTTCATAACCGAAAAGTGCCTCCTTTTCTCTCATTTTACTTTTCGCTAGTTTAACAAAAAAAATACAATTCGTCATAAAAAAGCATACACTTTTTTTTAAGCATTTTTTCCTATTAGGAATAATAGAATAATTTATAAACACGTCTTATGACTATCGTCACAGAATGATGACCTGCTTTTTTATCAGAAAAATGAAAATTTTGTGAAATTATAATAGAAATATTTAGCAATATACGATAAAATTGAAATCGACTATAAAAATTTAGGAAGGTGATGGCGATGCAAAACTCTAATGATCGAAGTAGTTCAACGAAAAAACGCCCGTCTCTCTTTGGAACAAGCTTTTTCAGCAAACGGAAAAGTTCCACTTCAAAAGATAGTAGGCCTAATCTCCCTCCTACTAAAGAAAAACGACAACGTTTTTATCATTTAATCCGCGGAAAAGTGTTGATTATTTTTGCACTACTCATCCTTATTAATGCCGTAATGGGTATATTATCGTACGTCAACATTACGAATCTGCAGCAACAAATGAAAGATTTTACTGAAAAAAATGTACAAGAACAACTAACTGTCAACCAACTTGCGTATGAAATTGCTAGATTAACCAATCTTGAACAAGCCTATATAATTTCAGGAAACGGTAGTTATTCCACTTCCTATAATATGAAAATTGATTCTATCAATAAAAAAATTCAATCTTTACAAGAACAATTTTCAGACCGTGAACTCGAACTCGGCCATATGCAAGCAATCGGTCAATACTACAAAAACTACCTCGAGTACTCAAAAAAAGTTATGACAATGCGTGATGAAATTGGCCTTGAACAAGCTCGTAAGCTCATGGTGAACGGTACAGGTGAAACCATGAAGATCCATATTGATAATAATATTGAATCTATTAACACCGTTATGGATGAATCTAATAAAGCGAAATTAAGTAAACTGAACCAACAAATCAAAGTTTCAAATATTACATTTTTTATCATATCGATGGTTGGACTCATAGCGCTGATTATTTTTGGGAATATGTTATTTAAATCATTGAGAAACAATACGTCTGCTATTAACCACTCTATTCTAGATATTGCCCAAGCTGGAGGTGATTTGACAAGACGCGTTCATGTTCGGAACAATGATGAATTCTCAACCATAGCCGCATCGACAAATACACTTATTATCTCTATTTCAAACTTAATTAAACGTGTTGGCCAACTAGCTGACCACGTTTCAAGTAGTAGCCAGGAATTAATGGCTTTGGCAGAAGATAATGCACGTACAATTCAAAATATAGCTGAAACAACAGCAGATATTGCCAGTGATAGCGAAAATACGATTCATAGTATTACCAGTGCACAACAGAAAATGAGTGATTTGGAACATTCTATGCATCAGTTAAACGAACTGACGAATGGCGTACAGCAAGCCTCACTTGCTATGCAACAAGCCGCAGACGAAGGGAGTCGTACAGTACAGCAATCCTCTATGGTTATGCAATCTATTGAAGAAACAATGGCATCTACTACTACGACCGTCGAGGCACTTGGTCGAAAATCTACAGATATTACATCAATTATCAGTACGATTACTGCTATTTCCGAACAAACAAATCTCCTGGCATTAAATGCAGCAATTGAAGCTGCTCGTGCAGGTGTTCATGGTAGAGGCTTTGCAGTAGTAGCAGATGAAGTTCGAAAGTTAGCTGAGCAGTCTCAATCCGCTGCTAAAGAAGTGACATCCATTGTCATGTCTATTCAAGATGAAGTGACATCCATTATTGCGCAAAACCATGAAGGTGTTATATCTGTCATTCGAGGAGTCGAAGTGACAAATGAAACGAATCAATCGTTGTCGAATATTTTAGCGCATACAAAAGAAACGACGACAATTATTACCGCTATGGTGGAGAAGATTGCTTTGACAATCGATTATAGTAATGCAGTTGCTAGTGATTTTGTGCATGTAAATGCTTTTACCGAGCAAACAGCTACGAATACTGTTACGTCAGCTGCGGCAGCAACACAAGGTTCAGCATCGATGCAAGAAATCAACGCAGCGGCCACAGAGCTAGCTCACCAAGCAGATAGCCTTCGTCATGTCGTGAGTGAATTTAAAGTGTAAAACCTATCAGAATGTCTCTCCAAAGGACATTCTTTTATTAGTTCGGAGAATTTAGTCAGTGTAAATGAGCGTTCAGAGTAGATACCGCGTTTCAAGCTGAATTTTAGCATCCCTAGCGTTTATACGGTAGACACCACCAGGCATAAACGCACCCCACTTTCGCCAAGACGTCCGTACGAACAGAGAAAATTCATAAAAAATGCCCAGTACAGTTGTACTAGGCGTTTTGACGTTGTTATTTAAATAATGAGATATATTCAGCATAGCCTTCTTGTTCAAGATTTTCTTTAGGGATAAAACGAAGAGAAGCAGAGTTAATACAATATCGTAAACCTCCAAGCTCACTTGGTCCATCTGGGAAGACATGTCCTAAATGCGAATCAGCCTCTTTGCTACGAACTTCTACTCGACGCATACCATGTGTCGTATCAAAATGCTCTGTCACTTCTTCCTTTACCATCGGTTTAGCAAATGCTGGCCAACCACAACCTGCGTCGAATTTATCGAGTGAGCTAAACAATGGCTTGCCCGAAACAACATCTACATAAATACCGTTTTCAAAATGCTGATCATACTCATTGCGAAACGGTGGTTCTGTACCATTTTCCTGTGTGACATAGTACTGCATATCTGTTAGCTCTTTTAAACGTTGCTCTTTGCTCATTTTCTGTGCCCCCAGTGTTGCTCCTGAAACGCTTTGCGACCTGAACCGACTGCATAACGTTCATAGTGCATTGGATTTTTCTTATAATAATATTGATGGGTATCTTCAGCCGCATAAAATGTACTCGCAGGTAAAATCCTCACTGCAATTGGCTTATCAAATTTTCCTGATGCCGCTAAATCCGTCTTTGATTGTTCTGCCAATTCCCGTTGTTCTTCATTATGATAAAAAATCGCTGTAGTGTATGACTCTCCACGATCATAAAATTGTCCACCTGCATCAGTAGGGTCGATTAATGTCCAAAATGTCGACAGTAATTGCTCGTATGAATAGAGCTCATCATCGAACATAATTTGAACGGCTTCTAGATGACCTGTCGTTTCAGCGCACACTTGTTGATAGGTTGGATTTTCGACATGCCCACCTGTGTAGCCAGAGATCACGGATTCTATGCCAGGTGTCTCATCGAATGGCTTGACCATGCACCAAAAACAACCGCCCGCAAACGTAGCATATTGCATTGCCATTTCTTCTCACTCCTTATTCCCCTGGAACGATAATTTCCAATAAAATTTTATCGTTTGGTAAGTCTAGTTCCTTTGCACGCACGCGTGAACCTGAAGCAATATTTACACGTGATAAATCAATGTAAATTTCTGCTTTATTCGGATTCACTGTAATCCATGAAGGGAATTCCACCGAATCACGCATAATTTTCATCGTCGTCTCCGGTGGAATATTTAATAGTCCAACATTCATTTCCGTTTGCTTTAAAATAATATTGCCTTTTTCATCGACAATCGGTTCAAAATTCATGGTAATTGGAATTTCTGTATAAAATACAGTCAATTTACTTTTCAGTTGAATGTCGTCACCTACTGTGAAATCAATCGGTAACGGCGAACCCTTAGCCGCATCTTTTAAATACTTCTTCGATATCGATTCAAATTCCTTCGTAGTTGTTTGGACTACAAGTACATTGCCTTTTATTTCTTCACTTTCTGAACTCTTCGCTAAATTTACTTCATCTACTGGTTTCGTAGCTAAATAAACGACGAGGAGGATCGCAAAAAGCACCGTTCCCGCTAACGCGAAAAATGCGAATTTCCATTTATTCATTTTGTCACTCCTCGAAGCCTATTTCCTTGTTAATCTTCTTTTCCATACCGCATTGCCCCATCGCTTCTAAAATTCGTTCTTTCATTTTTTCGTAACCTTTTGCATTTGGGTGAAAGAAATCCGTATGATAAACGAGTTCTTCGTTCGAATCGAACAAATCTTCCACTGATACATAGCATGCATTTGTATCCTTAATAGCTACCCTTTCAATCACGTTATTCCACTCGGTAATAATCGTGTCAAACTCATTAGCCTCATTTGTGACGATAGAGAATGGATTATAAAAGCCAATTAGTAGTAGTGGTACTGTGGGATTTTTTGCACGAATACCATCAATAATTTTACTATAACGTTTCTCATAGGTCTGTAATTCAGCATCAAAAGCATCCCGTTTTAAATTAAATAGATCCTGTCTGACAACCTTCATTACATCATTTCCACCCATAGTCAATGAAATGAGCTGTGCTTGTTGTAACTCTTCATCATAATGCCCTTTTTTCACTAATTTTAATAGCTGATCGCTACGTCTTCCCCTTTTTCCTCGATTATCAACTTCAACTTCTGAAATCGAAGGCCAAGTGAGCAACGAGTCTGCTAATCTCCCAACATAACCGTCTTGACTATACTCATCACCAACACCATCCGTTAAAGAATCTCCTAGTGCCAAGTAATGTAGTTGCTTCGCGTTTTCATCATCAATTTGCCGTAAATCCTCTGGTGATGGTTCAAAAAAATGTTCAAAAATTTGCGTCAACATATTTCTAGAGGGTTCACCCTCATCTTCTGTTTGTTGCTCATCCTGTCTCATATCTTGCTCCGTCGCTGCCTGATCACCTACTGGTTCAGCCTGCGGATTCGGTTCATCTATTGAAATAGCACAACCACTTAGTACTAAGACGATCAAACATGACAAAAATACTCGCCAAATGTCCATTTGACCACCTTCCATCTTTTACTGTTACTACTATTATAGATAGTTCACGCTACAATGAAAAGCGACTATGCTTCGGTTTATAAATAAATTCACCTTATTCATTTCACTCACACTACTTTTATCCCTTGATTAACCTCTTAAGTCTCGATGTCACCGCTACTTCCATATAGAAATCTTTCAAAAATGGCGAGTAACATCATATGGGCGTAATGCGTAGTATTTATTTATAACACAAAATCCCACAATTTTTGTAGACAAGTGAACGTCTATTAAAAATAAATAAAAGCCACTACACTTATTTATGTAGCAGCTCTTGACTATTATTCTGAAAAATAAATAAATCCAATCGCACCTGGACCTGTATGTGTCGAGATAATCGGTGATGTAAAGGCAATTTCCACGTCATCGAAGCCTGTACTTTCTACTAATTCTTTTAAAGGCCCACCCATAGTTGTCAACCCATCGGCATGGGAAATCCCAACAGCCTTCACGGTTTTACCAGCAGTATCTGCTTGGAATTGCTTAAATAAAAAATTCACCACTTGTTTATGACTACGTACTTTTGACACTGGGTTATATGCCCCGCCTTCTAAGTTCGCAATAACTTTAATATTGAGCAGCGAACCAATAAAGCCCGTACCTTTACCGATACGTCCACCTTTAATAAGATTCTCAAGCGTATCTACAATGACATATAAATGAGTATTTTCACGTACTTTGTCAAGGCGTGCGACGATTTGTTCAACTGTAGCCCCCGCATCGCGCATTTTTATCGCTTCACGTAATTGGATAGCAAGTCCAATTGCGATAAATCGCGAATCGATTACCGTGACATTTGCATCTGTCATTTGAGCAGCTTGTCGAGCAGACTCTACAGTACCACTCATCCCACCTGTCATATGAATTGAGATGATTTGGTCGCCATCTTTACCGAGCTCATCATATAATTCTTTAAATTTCCCTGGTGCAGGTTGTGAACTTTTCGGTAAATTTTTGGCTTCTTTCATTAAGCCTAAAAATGATTGTGGTGCCAGATCTACACCGTCTATATACGTTTTCCCATCAATTTGGATCGTTAACGGCACAATATGTATACCGTGTTGCGCTACTTCTTCTTTTGTTAAATCGCAAGTTGAGTCCGTTACAATATGAATTCGTCCCACTTTGACACATCCTTTTACTTCATTAAAATTAATTATATAGACTATTGTTTCAATATGTAAACATGACATTTGTCATTTGACATGTCAATTCCTAGTCTTTTTCGTGGACTTTACCTTTGATACTATAGCTTTTTTTAGTTGAATTTGTCTAATAAATGCCTTTAAAAGTACCAGAAAACCCATATGACACTTTTGACATGAAAGATATGACAAATGTAAATAGTCGAATGTAAGCTATCGGGGTATAGTAAAAGTAACGAAAGGACGTGTTTATAATGATGACTTCATTGGATTATAAAACGTGGAAGGAAGAGCTTTGGAATGCCATTACACACGGTATCGGTTTTATAGCAAGTATTCCAGCACTAATTGTCCTAATCTTGGCAGGTGTACAACATGGCAATGCGATGCATATTGTAACCTTCAGTATATTTGGCGCTTCCGTCATTATCCTATTTTTAATGTCGACACTACTCCATAGCATGCCTGAAAAATACAAGTTCTTTTTCGCTATCCTCGACCATTCCTCTATCTATATTTTAATTGCCGGTACCTATACACCGTTTCTATTACTAGCCATTGGTGGGACATTAGGCGTTACGTTACTTTGTATTATATGGACCCTCGCTATTCTTGGCGTGCTCTTTAAATGCTTTTTTATTAATCGCTTTGAAATTCTCTCTCTAGTCTTTTACATTGGTATGGGCTGGCTCATAATATTTGCGATTAAGCCTATTTATCTTTACTTAGGGAGTCATGGCTTTTCACTATTGTTAGCTGGCGGTCTTTTTTATACAATCGGTGCTATTTTTTACGCATGGCGCTCTCTTCCCTACAACCATACAATCTGGCACCTCTTTGTTCTAGCTGGATGTGGTTCGATGTATACTTGTATCTACCTATACTTATAAAAAAATGAAAAAGAGGATGGGACATAACTTTAAATTTTAAGAAAGAGGAACAAAGTCGTTATTAAATTTTTGCTATCTAAAAATGAAGAAAAATTTAGACGTTCTTCCTTTTGGAATAAATAAAATTCAGAAGAGAGTACTAGTTGATGGTAGCGAATGCGGCGACTCCTTTAGGATTAGCGTGACGCCTGAGCCTGTCGTCTCAGGCCACGCCCCCCGGAAAGCGTCCGCCGTAGCGGACATCAACGCTTACAGCAAAAAAGTGTTAGATCGACAGCAGTCAATCTAACACTTTTTCTCTTTTGTCCCAGCCTCTTCTTTTAGGCTGATTGATTTTACGTTGGTAACTATTTAAATTTAACGGATGAGCTGTTTACGAGTGATTTAACGAAGCTGATTTTTGCGTTCAAAAATTTGATATTGAAAAGTGTAGCCCTCAGGTGCTGTCTCAGCTTCTTGTGCCGAAACTTTCTTAAAATCCTCTTCATATTTTGGGAAAAACGTATCCCCATTAAACGCATGATTAATTTTTGTAATATATAATCGATCTGCAATATCCATAGATAAACGGAATATTTGTTCGCCTCCAATTATCATAATTTCTGGGACATCCCCTGCTAGGCCGAGTGCCGCCTCTAAACTCGTAACCGCTTCAATGCCATCAGCATGGTAGCTTTCGTCACGAGTAATGACAATATTGCGACGCCCTGGAAGTGGTCTACCAATTGATTCAAATGTTTTACGCCCCATAATCATTGGCTTGCTCATCGTTTTTTCCTTAAAGTATTGTAAATCTCCTGGGAGATGCCACGGCATACCGTTTTCGTATCCTATTACGTAATTTTCATCATGTGCTACAATTAAAGAAATCATTTCGTCCCTCCTAGTTCACTAGTTCATTATATTATAAACACATTTTTGCTTTACTATCGGAATATTTCTGCTCATTCATAAATTTATTTTCTTTTTCGCGATTAAATCCTAGTAAAATTATATGAATAGTTTATAATAAGATTAACAAACGTAAAAAAAGGACTGATGAAAAATGACACAGCTAACGAATGAAGCTGTACGCTATATACATGCAACGGATTCGGGTAAGCATTATTATGAAGTAACGCCACAAGAAGCAAGAGCAATTCGTGCAGTGCCAAAATGGCAATCTCCTCATGTTCCACACCTTGCTTCGATTGTCGATAAACAAATCACAGTGCGCGATGGTGCAAAAATTAATGTACGTATTTATACACCTGTTCATGATGAAATATTACCCGTTATTGTTTATTACCACGGCGGTGGTTGGGTATTTGGTGATTTGGAGTCAGCTGATGCAGGCTGTCAGTTACTCGCTGAAAAAGCGCAGGCAATCGTCGTATCAATCGATTATCGATTAGCGCCGGAATATCTATTTCCAACACCGCTGCTTGATGCTTATGATGGCTTACTTTGGGTATATGAAAACATAGCAACTTTTGGCGGTGAGGCAGCGCGTATAACAGTTGCTGGAGATAGTGCTGGTGGGAACTTAGCAACAGTAGTCGCCTATTTAGCTGCTATTTTAAATGGACCCAAAATTTCTGCACAGGCACTTATTTATCCTGTCACAAATGTCAATTTCACTACAGCTTCCTACGCAACTTATGGTGAACACTATGGTTTAGACAAACAAGGCATGAAATGGTTTGCTCATCATTATACAGATATCGATAACTATACAAATCCACTCGTATCTCCACTGCATATAGAGCATGTTAGCGTCTTACCAAAAACAATCATCATCGCGGCAGAAGCAGATGTACTCTATGACGAAGGCCTTGCTTATGCACAAAAATTAGCCGATACAGGTGTAATTGTCGAACATGTACGCATGGCTGGACTCATCCATAGTTATTTCAGCAAAATGGATTATTTCGAGGAAGCTACCATTGATACAGTTGAAAAAATCGCTGCATTTTTGAAATAAGTTTGTCTAACCCTACCAAACAATGCGATAATAGAACAAAATGTTTTTTAAAGGATGACAACATGACACAAACTATTGCATTACAAATTAATAATCAATTTGCCGGACCATTAAAAAAAGGCTATCCGCTTATTTTAAAGGATGCGGTCGATGTACGTAAACTTCCTCAAGAGGAAGGAGCCTTACTACGACTCACGGATATTCATAATCGCTTTATTGGTACAGGCTATTATGGTTTACAAAATAAAGGCATTGGCTGGGTACTAACGCCCGATGCCAATGAAGAAATTGATACAGCGTTTTTTGCCAAAAAAATTAGAAAAGCCATACAAAATCGTGAAAAGTTCTTTAACAATGCTCATACCACAGCCTTCCGTGCCTTTAATGGAGAAGGTGATGGCATTGGCGGTATGACGATTGACTTCTTTGATGGCTATTATATGGTGAGTTGGTACAGTGCTGGCATTTATTCATTTAAAGAAGCAGTCTATGAGGCACTTGCCGAGACAGTCAACTATAAAGCCATATATGAGAAAAAGCGTTTTGATAGTAAAGGTCAATATATGGAACAGGACGATTTCGTTATGGGTACGCCCGGCGAGTTTCCGATCATCGTAAAAGAAAATGGTATGAATTTCGCTGTTAATTTAAACGACGGTGCGATGACAGGTATTTTCCTGGATCAACGCGAAGTACGTCTCGCCATTCGTGAACGCTATTCTCAGCATAAAAGCATGCTCAATACATTCTCCTATACCGGGGCATTTTCTGTAGCTGCATCTCTTGGTGGAGCAACAAAAACAACAAGTGTAGACGTAGCCAAGCGCAGTGTAGCGAAAACAATCGAGCAATTTAGTGTCAATAACATAGACTACGAAGCACAAGACATTAAAGTGATGGATGTCTTTCATTATTTCAAATATGCACAGCGACACAATTTAAAATTCGACCTTGTTGTAGTTGATCCACCTAGCTTCGCCCGGACGAAGCAAATGACATTCTCAACGGCCAAGGACTATCCAAAGTTACTAATGGATACAATCGAAATTACCGAAAAAAATGGCATCATTGTAGCCTCAACGAATAATGCAAGCTTTGGTATAAAAAAGTTTAAAGGCTTTATCGACCAAGCATTCAAAGCAACAAATACTCGCTATAAAATTGTAGAGGAATTCGGCTTACCTAAGGATTTCCGCGTACCACGTGAATACCCTGAATTCAATTATTTAAAGGTTGTTTTCATTCAAAAGCTTAACTAAAAAAACGAGTGGCTCTTTTCGAGTCACTCGTTTTTTAGCGTTTGCCAAAATTCAGCGCTATGTGTTCTACGATAAAATCTATAAAAGGGTTCTTCCGGACGTGCAAATGCTTTATAGTGTGTAATGATTTGATAAAGAAAGTCTTCTATATGTTGAATCGACACGCGTTTTGCAAATAATGTCCCCGCCTGTGCATGAGCCCCCATAGGTATTGCACCTAAATAAATGTCAAAGCTGTCCTTCTGATAAACAAGGCCAATATCGTCATAAACCGCATTATAGCAGGCGGATGCACAACCGTTCACATTTAAACGTACTCTTTTAGGAACTTCAATGCCTTCTAATGCATTGTATAATTGAGCTGTAATCGCTGCAGCCTCCATTTTATCGCCATCACAAAAATCACACGCCTTCATCGCCACAATTGATCCCTGCTTTGCGATATACAAGCCAGCTTCTTGCAATGATTTTATTGCTTTCTCTAGCCCTTTGGTAGGTACAGACAAAAGGATACTGTAAGATGCCGAATATTTAATAGCCCCACTCTCACCAACTACTTCCGCCATTTTTTGAAATTGTGCTGGTGTATAGTGCTTATTAATAATACCCGGACTTATGCCTAGACGTGTATATTCTCCGTGCTCATTGAGTGTTGCAAATGTTTTCTCCGGGATATTATTACGAAATGCGTTCACCAATCTCTCCTCCTATGAAAAAGAGCTAGCAATGGCTAGCTCTCTTTTATGACGACATTACTTTTTATGAATGAAGTCTAAATGTTATTGTAAATTGTGAATGATGCTTAGCAGTTAGAAATTCTCCGGATAGAATCCTTGCGCTAAAATTTGAATCGCCTCTGCAGCACGAACCCCTTCTGATGCTGCTGAAAGCGGTAAAATAACAAAGCGTTCATTGCTCACGGCTGCTGTTTCTTTTAACGCTGGATCATTTTTTAGGAAGTTAATTTTTTCCTCCGCTGTTGTAGCACCGTAGTCAATGACAACAATAACTTCAGGATTACGTTCTACTGCATCTTCTTTTGACACAGTTGTCCAACCTGATGCCACATCACCAAAGATATTCTTACCACCGGCTACTGTAACAAGCTCATTCATAAAGTTTTGTGCAGCTGTAAAGACTTCCTTTTCACCACTATCATAAACAAGAACACGTAGGGCATCCTTATCTTGTGGTAATTTTTCTCGTACAGCGTCTACATTTTTCGTCATTTGCTCAATTAAAGCTTCTCCTCGATCCACTACTCGAAAAATGGATGCGATATTACGAATATCAGTAAAAATGTCGTCTAGCTTTGGATTCGTAATACTTGAAGAGGTATGTAAATATGTGTGGATGCCAAGTGCTTCTAATTCTTCTGGCGTTCCAACGCCCTTCTCACCAAATCCACTTTTCCATCCTGCATATAAAAAATCGGCTTCTGTATCAATTACTTGTTCTTTCGACGGGTACTGTTCAGCTAATATTGGCACTTTATCATACGCAGCTTGTAACGGTTCATAAATTTTATCATCTAGATAAGCTGTACCTACCATTGAATCTTCTAGGCCTAGAGCTAGCATTATTTCAGTGACATGCTGATTTAAGCTAATCGCTTTTTTTGGTGCTTCGGTATAAACTTGCGTTGTATCATTATTGTCAATCGTTATTTCCGTAGTTTCAGCTTGTGCTGGTTCTACCTTTTCACTTTGCGAAGCTGATTCTTGTTCATCCTTACTGTTGCAAGCACCCAAAATGCTTAGCACTGCAATTGCAAGAATAAGCCATATGCCTTTCCATTTGTTCATGTTTAGTTTTTCTCCTTTGTGTGTCATTTGTATAGTAAGAAATCAGGGACTTCTTGGCTAATTAATTTCCTTCGATGTTGAAGGTATTTATGTAAAAGACCACAAAAAAATCCTCTTGTTTCCAAGAGGATAGCATAGTGAATTAACAGAGGTTCTTCAACCAATCACTATAACCATCCTCGTGGTCCTAAGTAAATTATGTACGTATTGGCAGGTATCCTGGCTCAGGTTCATCATCTATACACCTTCCCATAGTTTCCTACAGTGGCTTGTTGTATAGACTCCCCATTTACAGTTGCGGGACAGCATCGGATTTGCACCGATTTCCCTATTAAGCAAATGACTTAAGCCATTTGCACCAATATGTTTTTTGTATTTTATTCTACTTGAAAGACTAGCAGAAGTGAAATTTGATAGCAATCACCCAAAAATACCCAATAATGAAAACAGTTAATAACCTAGCACTATTCCAACATAAATACTAACTATTTTACATGAAATCTTTTTATGTTACTTCTGTTACAATAAAGAGAAATGAACGATGGAAATGAGGATTTATATGTACAAAACGATTGGCGTACTTGCTCATGTGGATGCAGGAAAAACGACATTCTCGGAGCAGTTACTTTATCATACAAATAGCATTCAAGCTCGTGGACGTGTCGATCACCAGGATACTTTTTTAGATAATCATGCGATTGAACGTGCACGTGGCATTACTATATTTGCTGAACAAGCGCGCATGCAAATAGGCGACGATATTTATACACTTATTGATACACCCGGACATATTGATTTTTCCCCTGAAATGGAACGTGCAATTCGTGTCATGGACTATGCCATTATTATCGTTAGTGCTGTTGAGGGCGTACAAGGCCATACCGAAACGGTGTGGCAGCTACTACGCCAATACCATGTACCGACCTTGTTCTTTATCAATAAAATAGATCGTGAAGGGGCCGATGTCGATGCGGTCATGGCACAGCTTCAAAAGGACTGCTCAGACGACGTGTTGTTAATCGATGAACCACTCCGTGCAGACATTGTACCAAGTCATATGAAAGAATGGCTCGCTGAACGTGATGAACAGCTACTCGATGCTTTCCTTGCTGACACGTTGGAGAATCATACTTGTGTCACTCGCTTGCAAACAATGATGAAGGAAGAGTTAGCCTTTCCATGCTTTATCGGGTCCGCCTTAAAAGATATTGGCATCAAGGAATTTTTGATACAGCTCCCCCTCCTTACTGAGACGCATTATAAAAAAGAGGAACCTTTTCATGGTGAAGTATTTAAAATTCGTCATGATGGGCAACAGCGCTTAACTTTTATGAAAGCATTACAAGGCACGCTGCATGTGCGTGACGATTTTACTTTTGGTGAGACTTCTGAAAAAGTGACGGAAATACGCTTATATAATGGGCATCGCTTTGAAACGACACAAGAAGTAAGTGCTGGAGAAATATTTGCCGTAAAGGGTCTTAGTCAGGCAAAGATTGGTGACATATTAGGCAATTCAAAGAGTCCCCAGCCCTATGAACTAGTGCCAACATTACAAGCAAAGGTGCAATATTTAGGACAACAGCATATAAAGGAAGTATTGAAAATCTTCCGTTTGCTTGAAGCCGAGGAGCCCTCGTTACGTGTTGTGTGGCACGAGAAATTCCAGGAAATTCACGTACATATTATGGGCGTTATTCAACTTGAGGTATTGAGCGAAGTGCTAAAAGAGCGCTTTACACTGACAGTTACATTTGGTGAGCCAAAAATTTTATATATGGAAACAATTGCATCGACTGTGACAGGCTATGGTCATTTTGAACCTTTAAAGCATTATGCTGAGGTACATTTACGTATGACGCCAACTACACGTGGTACTGGCAATACGTTTGCCAATGCATGTCATGCTGATGATTTATCTGTCGGGCATCAACGGCTTATTGAAAAGCATTTATTTGAGCGCGAACATCATGGCCTACTAACAGGTTATCCTGTAACAGATATCCATTTCACCCTTCTAACAGGAAGTGCACATATAAAGCATACCGAAGGCGGTGATTTTCGAGAAGCGACATTCCGCGCACTACGTCAAGGTCTTGAACAAGCTGAAAATATGCTACTTGAACCCTATTACCGTTTCAAGCTAAAGGCGCCCAACGATTTTATCGGCCGCATGATGACCGATATTCAACAAGCAGCAGGTACATTCGATGCACCACTTTTGACAGAAGAGCAAGTAATATTAATAGGGCGTGCACCTGTCGCTACATTCATGAGCTATAGTACAGTCTTTGCTGCCTACACAAATGGCAAGGGCTCACTGTCGCTACAATTTGGTGGCTATGATGTTTGTCATAATACAGAGGAAATCATTGCCCAAATAGCCTACGATAAAAATGCCGATCCTGCGTATACTTCGTCTAGTATATTTTGTGCCAAAGGGAAAGGCTACTCGATTCCATGGCATGAAGCACAAGCTGCCATGCATTGCATAAAATAAAGTGAAACTTCAATTAATGGGGTTTTCTATTGCGAGATAATGCGGAACTTCAATAATGGGTTTTTCTTCATCTCCACTGATTGTACGTTGAAACAATCGGGTTTTTACGGTCAGTAGATCGTTCACCTCGTTATCTGGTTCTCATTTTTTCAAACGAAGAAGGAGGTATATTTTTGAAAACATCAGTGCGGCTAGCATATGGCAGGAAAGTTCTTTGGCTAATTGGCTTAATCTTATTAGTAATGTTATGTTCGAATATCGAAAAAAGCATTCAACAAACTGTCAGTGAAACGTTTAATATTATGCTGGTCATATGGTCTAATCCAATTATTGCTGTTATTATTGGTTTCTATATTTCTCTTATTATTGTAAAAAAATGGTCAATTAACATAAATCCATCATTATTATGGTGCATAGCTATTCCTTGTATGATACTTACGTTTGTCTACCCAGTATTTGCTTCACTCGCATCTGTTGAATCATTACATTTAGATATAAAAAATCCGATCATTATCAATTGGCTACTACAAATATATTCTACGGATGTATTCGGTATAATAGCTGGTATGACAGTCATCCTTAGTATTTTTAGCGCGCCTAAGAAATGATTGAAAACTGGACTCGGTTTTTAACAGCACTAAACCAGGTCCAGTTTTATGTTTATCGATTCATTTCTTGCGAGCAATTATTTATGTATACTCAATTTACTTAAAAATAGCCGAACCAATGCCAAATACACAACCTGAAGTTAAAAAGAAAGCATGAAATAATAATGCTTCAGATGTAATTGGGTTAAAGCTGCCAAATAGTGCCGAAATAAACATAGTAGGGATAAAGAAAATACACATACAGCCTGATGGGAAAATGAATATGTGGTATTTATTAAACTTTATTTCCATCCAATTGATCAGGAGTAAGTAAATAGGAGTTGCCACTAATAAAAAGGCTAAAGCTCCATAAAATAATACTGCACCCATTTCATTTCCTAATGATTGATTCCACACTATATTTATTATTGAATTATACATATAAAATCCACTTAAATAGGCGATTAAAGGTGTCAAAATATATTTACCAAAATTCTTAAATAGCTTCAATTTTTACACCTCCTTTAAAAAGTGCTTGATGAAATCTACACCAGTGTGCCAATCACTACAGTGATTCCTTTGCTCCCCCAAAAACCTTTTTCATTAAACGTTCAGACCATTATTCAGTCATAAAGTTGTTATCCTAACTTTAAAGCAACTTGACAACTTTTGTAAGTAATCTACAAAAATAAGTCCTCCACAAAAATGGAGGACTTATTTTTACAAAGCTCGCGCGGTACTATTTGTCTCATCAACGAGGAAATACGCAGGTTCCACAATCACATAACCGTGATTATTTGAAAAATCAACTAACACGGTGCCAGGCTTGCTCTTTAATAATTGTAAATTAGCGATAATTTGAAGCAATAATTCATGGCCATTGCCACGAGGGTGCCAATTTAAATGGTAATCATTTAGTCCTTTTACAGCTTGCATAAATTGAGCATATTCGTGTTCTACGTATTTTTTTAGATTAGTAGATTTATTGGACTCACGTTTTTTTGCAACTACTAACGCTAAATCAGCCAAGTACGTCTCATAAAAGCGCATGACCATCGAGCATAGCAAGTCATTGACACGTGCAGCGCTTAAAATAGGCTTGGCATCTGAATGAAGTCTTTCTAAATTCGGTTTTGCACGAACCGAATCGATACGTGTAATTAAATGAAACGCTTCTCCATTCACTTCATAAACAATCGGATTGGTTGGCATATACATCATAAAGCCATTCTTTCTTGTTTTTAACTCATCCGCTATACTTGCCTTGGCCAATAGATGCCCATCATAACCTTCATTTTGGATCCAAATAATTTCTTTGTTATATAAAATCCGATCAAATAATCGTTCGTTCCGAAGAAGTCCTGTTGCTAAAAACTGATCGACAAGTGATTCAATGACAATTCTTGTCTTCGTCTGCTTGCCAACTTCTGTGCGTGGATGCTTACAAATTTTCATAGCTGATTGCTGCTTTTCCTGTGCTGTACAAACATGAATATTTGTCATACGTGCATTCCTCTTTTCGTACATATTTTCAAAACGAAAGTGATTGTCCATTAAAAAAAGGATTTCCTGGTAAGAGGAATCCTTTTTTCTATGGCTATAACACCTTATACATATCATTCATCACATAACGTCAAACATCGCCCACATATGAAAGAATCGGTTCGGTACCGAATGCCTTCTTTTTCTATGGGCGTTTGACGTACAGTGACGAACAGAATATTCTGTTTTGTCAACATGCCACCTCCTATTCCTCGTAGGGTTATGGTGTGTACTCGTAATAGGCAGGTCTCCTGACTTATGGTCAACGCATCTTTCCCCTTCCCGTCTCTTGACAGTGGGATTGCAGAAAATGCTCACATTTACAGTTGCGGGACAGTGTCGGACTTCCACCGACTTCCCTTTTAGTAAATTGATTCAATTTACACCTATTACTACACGCTATTCAGTTGTGAAGGAAAGTGGACTAAGTCACATTCCTTATAGATTACTACTATTAATTGTAAAGAACTCTATTTCCAATGTCAATTATCACAAAATATTCCAGATATTAATACTTCTTTAATCACCGTTTTTACTATGTTAAGATGGCGCATATTATTTTGGCTGTTTTCTCAACAAAAAAAGACAGCGAACTTCTATCTTATAAGAAGATAATATTCATGAGATTTTAGATTCGAATAGTAAAAACACTTATCTAGTTATTGAAGTAACTCTACCTTTACTTTTAGTTTTATATCCATAGGAAACCCTTCCTCTTGTACAAGGTAAGATATGACATAAGCTCCTTCAGGTAATCCGTCAAATACCTGTTCAAAACTTTCATTACTTTTTAAAACACCATTTGCTACTGTTGTTTCTTTATCTACATTTCGAATTTTGTAAAAAAAGCTTTCAGTTCCCGTATTTAATAAGGATATTTTAAATGGAACTTCCCAATCATGAATAAAATATGATTTACTTTCACCTATAGGAGACGCTATCTCTTCATCAATCACAAGAGGGTGATAACCTCCTATTGGTTCTTCGTCTTTCTCCTTATAAGTGGTATCTAAGACAAGAGGTTCACTTTTTACAACTTCTGACACTACTTTTAAAGATGTTTCTTCTGTTTTAGATGAAAATGCATCACACCCTGATAAGAGTAGAATAAAAGTACATACACAAGCTAATTTATTAATCCTCATAACTTCTCCTATCTAAAATGGTTAATAACCATAATCATACCATAAAATACAATATTTTACAAAATCAAAAAAAGTTGCTCGTACAGTGCTACAGTTGATACCCTCGCGTAGCCATATTTCGTCATAAATCGCTCCTAGCTTTTGATAATAAGTTGTAATAATGAAGAGTTAAAAAAAGACTGCCTTTTGACAGTCCATTTCATGGAATAAACCTAATTAATTGCTTACATTACTTTTCTTAGATACTTTAGAAAAGGGGATCAAAATAATTCCCATACTAAACAAAATAGCACCTGTCCATTTTATCCATAAATAGTATTGATGGTCACTTAAAAAATTTACTGAAGTAATTAAAATTAGAAATCCGATTATGACTAATACCTTTAATGAAAGTGGAATTTCTGACATTTTTATACCCCCTTTACTTGAACGACTATTATAACCAATTGAATACTACCAAAAATATCATATACCTATATAAATGTGAAATTTTACATTTCTCTGTGCTAATATAAAAATCTAACTTAATCCCCTATTATCTTTATCTGTTAATCTAAGAAAACATCCGCAAACTTAAAATTCTACCTTGCTTGTCAAACCACCTCTTCAAATCTCTAAAAAACACTTATATCCCGTGAGTGTATTTTTACAGAGATTCTCTAACTCCTTCTCGCCTAAAAAAATTTGTATAGCGAATTTTAACATCAAAAAACACCTCCCATTAGCTTTAAAAGCCTAAGGATTGATAATTCGCCGTGGCATATTGAAGAGTGACTGTTGGGAGAATAACAAACGGTTAAGCTACAATAGCCTAACCGTTATTTGAAACGTCTTGAACTATCATTAATCACTTAGTAACTCCTCTTGAATCATCTCAATAGGAATATGAGTACCTAACTGGTCAAGGTTTATAAGTTGATCGCGCGTCATATAGTACATGCTCATACTTCCGTTAATGCCCAGTCGAACTTCGAATAAATTATCATCTAACTGCGTTATTTCTAACGAGTTATTGTGGTCAAGTTGTAAGTTTACACTCTTCATACGATATCACCCCATTAAATTATAACGTGAATACTGATAGAAAATATATTTAGGTGCTTTAGCTACCCTATGGTTATAACCTATAATGGTTTCGATCTTCTTAGTAGTTCGAAAAAAAATGCTGCGTGTAAAATTTCACATTTTATAATATTTTGGAGCTTTTCTGCAATTCGTTGCCTGTTCAAAAGCGAATGCAAGTTTTATTAAAACACCGTCACTAAACGCAGTGCCTGCAAAAGTGATGCCAAAGGGGCTTCCATTTTCCTTATAACCAGCTGGTACAGCAATAGAAGGATACCCTGCCTTTGCACTAATTGTAGATCCTATATAGGATGGAAAGACAATTGCATCCAGATTATACTTTTCCAATACATAATCAATTCCTTGTTCTTGAGAAAAATAAATGTCTTCTAATCTCGAACTTAGGTAATCAGAATTCCTTAATGTATTAGATAAGCCCTCTCTAAGTTCCAACTTATCTTGACCAAACTTCAACGCTTTTCCTTCTATATTTTTTTAAATTGAATCAATTCAGATATAGAGTGTACCGGGATATGAGAAGGTAATTTAGAAAGATAATTATCCAAACTATGCTTTAGTTCATAGAAGGGTACTCCCCACTGCAATCCCTATGAAAAGAAGGAATCTCTATATCTTCAGTAACAATTGCACCTTGTTTTATTAGAATTTGTACTGCATTTTGAAAGAGCGAATCATCATACTCACCAGATTCATAATACTCTTTAGAGCCATTATTATAAACGCCAATTCTGGCATCTTTTAATCCGGTAGCCTCTAAATAGACGGAGAAATCTTGCTGAGCCCATGCTTCACTCTTAAATGTTGCAACATCATTATTATCTATGCCTGTTAATGCGCCTAATAAAACTGCCGCATCTGTTACCGTTCTGGCAAATAATCCTGCTGTGTCTTGTGAGTAAGTAAAAGGTATAATCCCACTACGGCTAATTAGACCGAGTGTTGGTTTAATGCCGACTACCGAGTTTTTAATTGCGGGACTAAGAATGGAAGCATCTGTCTCCGTTCCAACAGCCACAACTGTAAAATTTGAAGCGACTGCCACTGCCGATCCTGAACTAGAGCCACCAACATAAAGATTTGAATCTCCATATGGATTTAATGTCTGTCCACCTCTAGAACTATAACCTGCCCACATGGTACTCGACATGATAATTCTTCTCTCAAAAAACTTTTAAAATGTATGCCCATTTAAGTTCTCCAATCTTTTTTCATCAGCTAAGTTGTGTATTAAAAGCATGTCGTTTTCGCTTTTTACAAAGGGTGTTGTTCAGGTCCACTTTTAAGTTTAGCAAAAGAATACATCAAAAAATACTTTCTATAACAATAATGGAATAATTAACAAAAATTAGAGGGTGCAAATGCACACTAATAACCGTTCATCAATAATTTTTTTGTAGCTCTAACCAATATTATTGTCCTTTGTCTGACTCAATATTTATATTGTTTTTAAGATGAATTATATATATCGCTTGATAATGATGTCTATAAACCTGTTTCTTTGGTTTAGTCAAATTAGAATCTAATTCTTTTTGCATTAAGTAGTCGCTCACATCGGATATTTCTGTTCCATAGTTGTTTTGTATTTACCTAATAGTGTGGATACCTCGGGTGATTTCCCACCGGGTGCAGGTCCTTTCTACCTAATAAAACATAAAACGTAACTTCACCTTTGCATAGATGCATCAGCCCATTGCTTGAAATAGCTTTTGGGCATAGTTGTTTGTCAATCGAAAAACACCTTGTTCTTTTTTACTTTCATCGACAATGACGCCATCCTTCATGACGTATACACGCTCACATAAATAGGTAACTGCCTTTAAATCATGGGAAATAAATAAGATCGCCATGTTTTGTTCTTTATTGAGGGAGATCAATAAATCAATAATCTCCCGCTGAATTAATCGGTCTAAGCTAGAAACAATTTCGTCGCACACTAGCAGTTTGGGCTCCACTAAAATGGATCTTAATAAATTAACTCTTTGCCTTTCTCCCCCACTTAGCTCATTTGGCAAACAACTTAACACACTGATTGGTAGCTTCACCTTTTTGAGCATGATGTGTAAATAGTCGTTTGACACTGATTGTTTATGTTGCAATGGCTCCAACAACGATTCTCTCACTGTCCACATAGGGTTTAAAGCAGCCGTTGCATTTTGGAAGATCAACTGACAGTGTTCATAAAGTGACTGACAATTTTTCTTCGTAATGGGCTTTCCATTAAGATGAATGTGACCTTGATTGGCCTTTTCCAACTGCATAATGATTTTGGCAAGCGTGCTTTTCCCGCTACCACTCTCGCCTACTAGCCCAACGATTTCACCATGTCCAATGTACACATTCACATGCTGTAGTACTTGCTGCCCTCTATGAAAGCTTTTACTAACATTTTCAACTTGTAGCAACAATGACACTCCCCCTAAAAATGATTTGCTAAAAGTAACTTGGTATATGGATGTTTCGGCATTTCAAATACATCGCTTATCTGCCCCGTTTCAACGACAACACCTTTTTTCATGACAACTACTGAATGTGCGGCTGAAACAGCAATGTCCAAATCATGCGTTATCAGTAAAATGGTAGTACCTTTTTCGTCATTGAGTTTTTTCAGCAAATCCATAAAATCCTTTTGAATCAGCATATCGAGTGCCGATGTTGGTTCATCAGCTATTAACAATTCAGGTTCAATATATAACGCACAGGCAATCATACAACGTTGCAACATCCCTCCAGAGAGCTCAAAGGGATAGCGTTCCATTATTTCTTCCGTTAAATCTAAGTCCTGCAAAATTAAGCGCATCTTTTGATAAAATGTCACTTTCGTATGACCTCTTTTGTGCCCTGTCAATAGAAATAATTGATGCTTCATTTTTTTTGATGGTGAGAAGCTGTTGGCAGCATCCTGAAAGATCGTAAAGAAATGCATTTTCCGTAACTCTACTCTTTCTTTTAGGGACATTTCCAGTAAATTCTTTTCATTTAAAAAGATGCCCCCCGATGCATGTGCATGCACGGGTAATAAGCCTAGGATCGCAGATACAGTCATGCTTTTCCCACTACCACTCTCACCAATAATTGAAGTAATACGACCTTTCGGCACTGTAAACGTGACATGTTTGATAAGTTGTTTACCATTAAGTTCAACCGATAATTTATCAATGCTAAGCATGTAAACGCGCACCTCCTTGCCGCTTCAATGCCCCCCCGATAAATTGAATACATAAAATTGTAACAAAAATTAAAAGTCCCGGAAATAGCCCAATCCACCATGCGCCAACAAGTAAATCTGTTTGAGCGGTATACAACATCGTTCCCCAAGACGGCGTCGCGGGTGGCACACCTATTCCTAAAAAACTAAGTGATACTTCCGTGAAAATAGCACCCGCAAAGTTAAATAACGTCACCACAAAAATGGCTGGAAAACTATTGCGCAACAAATGCCCAAATAATATTCTCCATATCGGTGTACGAAACATAACCGCCATTTGGACAAATTCAGATTCCTTTAGTCGCATAAATTCAGAGCGTACGATACGTGCAGTGACAAACCACCCTGTCAGGCCTATAATGACAGCCATAGTCCAAACACTGCCTCGCATTATGGCTTGAAAAGCAAGCACCAAGACAAGCGATGGAATGGTTAAAAATGCCTCTAGCATACGCATCATGACGACATCTACCACTCCCCCTAAATAGCCACTAATTCCGCCATATATGATCCCAATAACTGTGGAAATCACAACAGATACGACTGCTATCAAAAGGGTCACCTGCCCACCAACAAGCAAGCGTGAGAGCACATCACGACCTAACTGATCCGTTCCAAGCACATGACTACCATTAGGGGAAGCATAAATATTATTCATATCCATCGTATTTGGCTCATAAGGGGCTAGAAATGATGAAAAAGCAGTCGAAGCAAAAATAATAGAAAGTAAGATTAACCAGAAAAAGATCATTTTTCGCGATTTCATCAGCGTAGCACACCCCTTCTTAGCTTAGGATTGAAAACAATCATGATGACATCAATGACAATAAGACTAACAACAACGACAACACCAATAATTAGTATCCCACCCATTAATAATGGGAAATCTTTCACCATTACCGATTTGACGAGTAGCTGCCCTAAGCCTGACCACCCAAAAAGTGATTCTACAACGATCGAACCCCCAAAGAATGATGGAATCGTAACACCTATGTAATTGACATAAGGAATGAATGAATTACGCAAAATATATTTTCTAATTTCCCGTTCGGCTACACCATTCGCACGAGCAACCTGAACATAATAACTTTTACTTTCACTCTTTACGCAGTCCTGTAAAAAGCGAGCGAATAGGCCGACATGTGAAAGTACCAGAACTGTCACTGGGAGGATGATATGGTGCAGTCTATCAGCAATTCCCCCTCCCCCTCGCACATCACTCATGCCGGATGAAGGGAACCAACCTAACTGTACTGAAAAGATCATTATGAATAATATCCCTAACCAAAACGATGGCACAGCCGAGCTCGCTATACTAAAGATCGACAATCCTCGATCCAGTAATGAACCTGCTTTCATCCCAGCCAATAACCCTAGCCAAGTAGATGTTATTGTTACGATCAATAAAGTAATCGCAACAAGCTGTAACGTATTCGGGAGCTTCTCTAATAAAATCGTTAAGACTGCTCTGCCTTCTTTTGCTGAATAACCTAAATTCCCTTGGAACGCCTCACGGAGCCAAATCCCGTATTGAGACAGGATAGGTTTATCTAATCCGAAAGCTTGTGCAATCCTTTCTTTTTCAGCTGTCGTTAATGTTTGTGAATTTCCACCATAATAAGCCGCAGCAGGATCTCCTGGCGCAGCATGCATGATGAAAAAAGACAGGAAGCTCACGATAACGAGGACAATTGTCCCCATTATCACGCGCTTCCCAATCCACTTAGCGGTCATTCCATTTCCACTCCTCGACATTCCATAAGAAACCAGCACCATGATGACCCAATATGCGTTCTTTCACGCCGCTAATATTTTTATCGATACCATATACTGCATCAACATACGCAAAATAAGCAAATGGTGGATCTACTGCTAATTCCTCTTGTAATGCCCTATAAATTTCTTGTCGTTTTGTAGGGTCAACTGTTACACGCCCCTGCTCTAATAGCGCATCCACTTTTGCGTTTGAAAAGCTGCCATAATTGTAGCCGGCACTCGTTAAACTTGATTGGTTCGTATGGAATAAGCTATACGTATGATGGTCTGCGTCATATGGACTGCCCCAGCCAACCATAAACGTTTCTGCTTCTTCAATAACAATACTACTCCAATCTAATGCATCTACTTCGACATTTGCACCTACTGCTTTATAACTCTCTGCAACATAGTTGGCCATATTGACACGTACACTATCTGTCACAGGCACTGTAATGGTAAATCCAAGCTTTTGACCATCTTTATAGCGAAAACCATCCTTTGCTAAATTCCAACCAGATTGTTCAAGTAAGTCATTTGCTTTGTCTAAATTGTAAGCATAATGCTCGATATTTTCATTGACGTATGCATGCTTTTGTAATGGTGAGTATGCCTCTGTACCAAAGCCTTGTAAAATTCCTTTAACAATTCCTGCGCGATCTGTTGCAAAGCTTATTGCTTTTCGGATGTTTACATCTTGCCAAAGGTCAAATTGCATGTTAAATAAAATACCGCGGTAATCCGCTGAATCTACTTCATACATTTTTAAATGCTGTGCTTTTGAAAGCTCGGCAATTTGCGTAGGATCCAGTAATGCAATATCAACTTCTCCTGATTTAAGCTGTAACGCTCGAACATTGCTATCTGGTATAAATTTAAATATCACTTTATCTAAAGAAGCTTTTGTCCCAAAAAAGGAAGGATAGGCTTTCAATGTTAAACTCGTACCGCGATTCCATTTGTCGAACATAAATGGACCTGCTCCTATTGGTTGTTCATTAAAAGAAGCCGTGCGCATATCTTGTCCTTCAAATGCATACTTCGGCAAAATTGGTACTGTTAGCTTATCCAGCATCGGCGTGAATGGCTCATCTAACATAATCTTCATCGTTGTTTCATCCACTTTTTCCATAGCTGCGACGTGAATAAAATCAGATTTTAAAAACGACGCATTGTGATCGTCTAAAACACTTTCTATTGTAAAAATAACATCGTCCACTGTTAAAATTTGACCATCATGGAACGTCACATCATTTTTTATTTTCACTGTGTATGTCAGCTGATTATCAGAGACTTGCACATCCTCTGCAATATCATTGACTGGTAAATTATTTTCATCAAAACGCATTAATCCGCGAAATAAAAAGGCATCTAAATTGGTTTCCTCTAAAATTGGATTCAAGCCATCAAATTCAGACTCCGAGGCATAAATAAGCTCATTCGCATGTAATGATGACTCAGCAGACTTTTGTTTTTCTTGTTGATTAGACTCTTCCTTACAGCCAACCAAACTAATAACAAGCGCTGTTAGCAATATAAATAATGAAAACTTTTTCAATTCTCTCTATCTCCCTCAAAATTCAACATATATGCTTATATTAAATTCGATACATGTATAAACATACGGTTGATCTCTTTATGTAGTGTCCTTTGCTCTTTCGATAGCCATCTACAATGAATTGCATAATCGTTAAGCTTCGTTACACTCGCTTGTGTATCACTTTCCGCGTGCATCAATTCCTGTAAATCTCTTACATTAAGCTCCCTAACATTCGGCGATACAATCCATAGTGAACCGATGTACAGCGCTTTTTCAAGTAACCCAAGTGATGAAAAATCCATTTCTTCAGGTTTGAAATGTAATGAATCAAAGGCGATTAAAGAATCCTCTACATATAATTTGTATTGCGAACGAAACGATTGAAAATCAAAAATTTCCCCTCGCATTTCCCGTCCTGGGGCAAGTATTTCTCCCCAAATCAACGTAGAGCTTGCCATCATTCGAATCGTTGTATCCACCTGAAATTTTGCTCGTTCGAATGGAATTATCACTTCAGGCATCCATTCTAATCGAGCATTTTCTTCCATTTCCACGTGAATGGATTGTGTACAAAGTTCCCCTGTATGGGATGGATAGATTTTTAATGCTGATTGTTGCTTTAGTCTTACTTGGCTATCAGGCGCAAGTTTTATATCAATTTCATTTCTGTCTCCCGCTACCATACCGCCTGAAGATTCCATGATAAAAACAGTTGCTGTTGGCTTTTGCCCCTCATATAATTCTCGACTTGCCTTCAATGGTGGTTGTTGGTACACATGAACAAGTCGTGTGTACCCTCTTCTTGGCTCAAATGCCATTTCTAATTTACCAAAATGATTTACTTTTCCTTGCTTAGACATTTGCGTCAACTGCTTCGGCACCCTCAAGTAACATTTGGTGCTGTATCCACGCTACCACCTTATCAACATTTGTTTGTGAGCGTACATCCGCAAAAATGTAAGGACGCCCTGCTCTCATTTTTTTCACATCTTCATCCATTAGGCCTAAATCCACGCCAACATGAGGTGCTAATGATGTTTTATTAATCAGTAATAGATCCGAACGCGTTAAGGCTGGACCACCTTTACGTGGTATATCTTGGCCTTCAGCCACATCAATGACATAAATATACCCATCAACAAGCTCAGGACTAAATGTTGCCGATAAATTATCACCGCCACTTTCTAAGAAAATAATGTCTAAATTAACGAAACGTTTGTTTAGTTCATCAATGGCTGCAAAGTTCATCGATGCATCTTCTCGGATGGCTGTATGCGGACAGCCACCTGTTTCAACACCAACGATACGATCCTCATTGAGTACCCCATTTGTTATTAAATATTGCGCATCTTCACGTGTATAAATGTCATTTGTAATAACAGCCACATTATATTGTTCATGCATAACACGTGTTAATTGGTCCACTAACGATGTTTTTCCTGAACCAACTGGTCCACCGATTCCAATTCGTATTGGTTTCATAAAAAATTCCAACTCCCTGCTTAAGAAATAAATAATCTTGAAAATAAAAATTCATGCTTCATAGATGCAAGTTCAATGCCTAATGCATTATTTGATAAATCATCAATCGTCAAATTCATGACTTTTTGTGCTGCTTCCTCTACATGAACGAGCAGTTCATTTAACGCTTGTACGCCGGTATTTTGACCGAATGGCACAGCCCGCACTGCATTTTGTACTAATCCACTTAAGGACGCGTACATAAATGTCATGACTGCGTGATAAACATTTACTCCAAGTGCCTCACTATAAATACCGTAAAGCACTGCATAATGGCCCTTGACATCTTCCTTGTCTATCTTGTGCTTCCACTGCTCCACTAATGGACTGTCAAGTAGTGGAGCTACAGTTCGCACAAATTGTTTACCAACGTTCATGCTAGCATCTCTAGATTCTTTCGCTAGCTTAATAGCCCCACAAAGCTCATCAAGCTCCGCAAGACGCGCTTCATTTCGATCTTTTGCTGCATGGAAAGCATCTTGAATGATTAAGGCATCTCCACATACTAAGTTGTGAAATAAATAGCTTTTACAAAATGCGATTAATTGCTGTTTCGTTCGAATCAAATCTTCCTGAATATACGTTTCCATTCCGTATGAATGGGTATATGATCCGATTGGAAAGGCCGAGTCATGAATTTGTAATAAACGCAGCAATGAGAAATCAGTGAGCGTGTCCACGGTATTTGAACGGTTGTTTGAAGCGTCGCTCTGTTGTTTCATAGTTGACTCCTACTTCGTCTAATAATGGGTTAATCGTATGATCGGCACGTACAATAATCTCATCATTTTCAATCAAACATGGTGTATGACGATTCCCTAATTCAAACGCGGCTCTCCCCATCTCCACCATATTTTCAGGATAAATAACAATAACAGGTTCTAATTTCGTACGGATTGCGATACGTCGATCACCGTCTTCGAATAATAAATCACCATACTTTAATGGTTCTTCTCCGCTTAAACGTATAGCGACGTCTGTTCCTTTATCTGTTACTGTACGAAGAATGCGTTTACTTAACTCTTCCCAGTCAAGTTCGATCCATTCTGTTAACTTACTGTCGATTTCTTCTTCTTGACCGATATTTCCGATAATTTTTTCAATTAACATATTGTTTGCACCCCTAATTTAATAATGGATTTCTATTAACAGCTCAATTTATATTCCCTGCAATATTCTAACAATTCATCACGTAAAATACCTACAATGCGTTTAGAATAAGAAGTATCTTTGTGCCATTGGCAATACATCTACTGGCTCGCAAGTCGCTAATTCCCCATCAATTTTCACTTCATATGTTTCAGGATTCACATCAATGTGCGGTGTAGCGTTGTTATGTTTCATATCTGCTTTACCAATATTTCGACAATTTTTCACTGTACCGATTTGTCGTTTTAAGCCTAATTTCTCCGGTAAACCTTCTTCAACAGCAATCTGTGGTAAAAATGTCATCGCACAATTTTGAGGTCCTTGTCCATAGAAGCCAAACGTCTGACGACCTTTCATAGGTTGCGGTGTAGGAATGGACGCATTGGGGTCACCTGTTATGGCATAAACCGCAATACCGCCTTTAATGACCACTTCTGCTTTTACACCGAAAAACGCTGGGTCCCACAGAACAATGTCTGCTAGTTTGCCTTCTTCCAATGAGCCCACCTCATGGCTAATACCGTGAGCAATTGCTGGATTTATGTTCAATTTTGCCATATAACGTTTTACGCGGTAATTATCATTGTTTTTCCCTTCATCTTGTGGCAATGGACCTCGTTGTTTTTTCATTTTGTCTGCCGTTTGGAACGTCCGTAATGTTACTTCTCCTACCCGCCCCATCGCTTGAGAATCGGAAGACATAATACTTAAAATACCTAAATCCTGCATAATATCCTCTGCCGCTATTGTTTCTGGACGAATACGAGAATCTGCAAACGCTACATCTTCTGGAACATCATGCTTTAAGTGATGGCAGACCATAAGCATATCTAAATGTTCGTCAATCGTATTTGTAGTAAACGGTTTTGTTGGATTTGTCGATGCTGGCAAAATATTAGGTAATGATGCCATCACTAACTGGTCTGGTGCATGTCCACCGCCAGCACCCTCCGTATGGAATATGTGAATAACACGACCATTTATAGCACTAATCGTATCTTCTACAAAGCCTGCCTCATTCAATGTATCTGAGTGTAGTGCCACTTGAATATCATACTCGTCCGCAACAGTTAAGCTTTGGTCAAGAGCTGCAGGTGTTGCACCCCAATCTTCATGTATTTTCATTCCAATTGCCCCGGCACGAACCTGTTCAACAATTGGCTCAGGGTCAGAGGCACTACCCTTTCCAAGTAGTCCAACGTTTATTGGTAAACTTTCTACAGCTTGTAGCATTCTATGTAAATGCCATTCACCAGCAGTTAAGCTCGTCGCTTTAGAGCCAGCAGCTGGACCTGTTCCACCACCAATAAATGTTGTTGTACCGGCTAATAAAGCCGTTTCTACCTGATCAGGACTAATGAAATGAATATGTGTGTCAATAGTACCAGCAGTTGCGATTAAGCCCTCTCCTGCATAAACCTCCGTACCAACACCAATAATCATATCCTGATCAACACCGTCCATCCCATTTGGATTTCCGGCTTTCCCAATACCGATAATTCGACCGTCTTTAATGCCAATATCTGCTTTGACAATACCTATATGATCAATAATCACTACATTTGTAATAACCGTGTCTAGCACGCCGTCACTTCTTTTGTTTTTACCATTTTGCCCCATAGATACACGAAGTGATTTTCCACCTCCGAAAACGCCCTCGTCACCGTAAGCTGTATAGTCCTTCTCTATTTCAATCCACAGTTCAGTATCTGCTAAACGAACCTTGTCACCAACAGTAGGTCCAAACATTTTTGCATATGCTTCGTGTGTTACCTTCATTTTTCTTCAGCTCCTTTAAAGCCACCTTCAATCGCTTTGTCTAAAATTTCGTCCTTATTATGCGTTGAACCCTCTGTTAATTTATTCAATCCAAAAATATGTCGTTTGCCGCCAAACTCCACGAGTTCCACTTCTTTTTCCTCACCTGGTTCAAAACGAACCGCTGTACCTGAAGGAATATTTAAATGCATGCCAATTGCTTCTTGTCTATCAAACTCTAAGAATCTATTCACTTCTATAAAATGAAAATGTGAACCAACCTGAATCGGACGATCTCCTGTATTCGCTACAATTACTATTTTAGTAGCGCGTCCTACATTCATTTCAATCTCACCTTGTGCCGGTCTAATTTCTCCAGGAATCATTCACAAATACCCCCTTTACAGTATTGGACGGTGAACGGTTACAAGTTTCGTACCATCTGGGAATGTACACTCAACTTGAACATCCGAAATCATGTCACCGACGCCTTCCATTACATCTTCTGCTGTGAGCACTTGTTTGGCATCACTCATCAGCTGAGCAACAGTTTTTCCATCTCTTGCCCCCTCCATAATATAACTACTAATAAGTGCTACAGATTCAGGGTAATTTAACTTTAATCCACGTGCTTTTCTTTTCAGCGCAAGTTCTCCTGCCAAATGGAGAAGTAACTTTTCTTGTTCCACAGGTGATAGCTTCAATTCAATCTCTCTCTTTCTTTATTCTGAATTTTTCCGCAGTATAAAACTACTTTCAGCTTTCTGACTCTATTTACTTTTTAGTTTGTTTGGTCCAACAATTTATGATTTCGCAAGGACAAGCGAATAAGACAAAGAATTGACGATTTGACCCGGCAGACGCGGGTTGCAAAGTGTGAGGTGAATGATTAGAGGTAACAGCTAACCTATTATAAAAAACTAATTCAAAAAATTCAACATTTATATTACTCTGTCAATTCATAAATTTGGCGAATAAAAAATAAAAAAGGATCTATTTTGTAGAAGATTTATCTTCTTTCAAAATAGATCCTATCATTCCTGTAACAAAACTCCACTGAAATCAACAAAAAAATGTAAATATCACCCAATTAGTTACAACGCTCAATCCCTCTAAATAATCTTACCTTTTTTTCCTATCAGCTTCTCTTCGTTAATGCAATTTCAATTATCTGCTAACTCAAGGTGTTTCACATTTAGCAATTTAACTGAATCGTTGTGTGAGTGTTTGTAAGTTTTCTGCCTGCACACTTAAATCCTTGGTAACTGTATTAATGGCCTGCATAGAAGCACTTTGCTCATCCACTGATTGTAGTATGACACCAGTATAATCTGATAACTTGTCCATGCCACTTGCAATACTCGTTACTAAAGATGTTACTTCTTTCGCACTGCCAGATAATTCTTCAGCTGTGGCTGAAATATCCTCGAGCTGATTCGTCATTTTGCTAACATGTTGTGAAATTGTACCGAATGAATGAGTCGCTTCATCAATGACATAAACCCCCTGCTGAACATTTTTTAAGTCTTCTTCAACAGAAGTAGCTACTTGTTTAGTATCGCTTTCAATTGCTACAACTAACTGGACAATTTGACTAGCAGATTGTTTCGATTGCTCTGCTAATTTACGAACTTCTTCAGCTACTACCGCAAATCCTTTACCATGCTCGCCTGCTCTAGCTGCTTCAATAGCCGCGTTTAATGCGAGTAAATTCGTTTGATCGGTAATATTAGTAATCATGGCTGTCATGGATTTAATATCTGTCATTTTTTCCGTTAATTGCTGCATTAAACCACTTGTTTTTTCTGTAGAAGTTGAGATAAACTGCATTTGATTTTTCGCGATATTTAAAATTTGCACCCCATTATCCGCAATTTCATTAGCGCCTTTTGCATGGTCAAATACATCCTGAGCTGCCTCAGTAATCCGTTCAACCCCTTTAGCAGTTTCCTGCATAGAGATAGCACTTTCATTGGCAGATTGTGCAACTCTCTTCAGAGCGTCTGTAGTCTTTTCCATTTGTTGGTCAACTTCATCTACTGCCAGCGTAATTTCATTTGTACTTGCAGCTAGTTCCCCCATGCTCGCAGATAGATCTGTAGAACTATGTGCGATTTTCTGAGTCATTGTATGTATCTGCTCTTTCATCATAAAAAATGCCGTTGCCAATTCTGCAATTTCATCATTCGTTTTTACCTCCAAAGGCTTCACTTGTAAGTTACCCTCTGCTATCGTTCGAGCAGCAACGGACAAATGTTTAAGAGGTGTAATAATTTTGTGTTTTACATAAAAAATGTAAGACAATGTAATCGCTATACCGACAAAGGTTAATGCCGTTGCGAGCGATTCTAATGAAGTTAAATTTGTTAAATCTATTATTAAAAGTACGATCATCACTACATTTAAAACAGAAAAGCCAAGCATACTTTTTTTGCCTAAACTCATATTAAATCACTCCATTAACATCTTATTTTAATGTAGTCATTATAGTTTAATTTTCCTAAAAAGCACAGCAAAAAGCCTGACTTTTGTATGATTACAATTATAAAAAGCTGTTTTCTCAAAGATTTTTGCGAAACGAAAGCACTCGTTATTAAAAGATAAATGTTTGTCATATTTTGGATTACAGGAAGCTTGAATGAAATAGTATAATGAAGCGGTATTTGAATCATTTCGTTTGAGGTGTTAGTTTGTTTAAAAGGAAAATATTGATTGGAAAATCAGAAGATGCCGTCTTGGATCGAACACTTAGAGAAAAATAATGTTCCGTATGAAATAGGAATCAAAGACATTTTAAAGTAATCGTCTGAAAGATTCCGCTCGAAAAAAATGATGAAATATACAAGGTGTTATATACGATCAAAATTCGAAAAAAATATGCGGAAAAAGTAGAAGCTATTGTTGCGCAGTATGTGTCGTAAGAAGATGTGAAGCATTGGTATAAAGTGGCGAAAAAGAACAGTAGAAAATTAGAGAATAAAGAACATGCTCTTTATTCATTTGTGATTTTTAACCACTGTATAACGATACAAGCATTCGAAACAGGTGAAAGTGTAGGAGCAAACATCGTTTCTTATATCGCTTGTGCCCGTGTTAGTAATATGTGGTGTGTAAATGACGACTAAATATTACAAAGAGATGAAAAAAGAATCGGGCGATTTAAAAGTAATCAATAAGCTATTGAGGTTCATAGGTATTACTGTGATATTTTATGCCGTTGCTTCTTTTTTAATTTTACTGCGATAACATTGATTTTTTACATGCTGAAATAAGCATTTACATTACTCGATTCCTTCTGGGACCTGTATTTATATAATATTCAACCATAACTACTAGGAGTATCCCCAATATGCTATTTTTTTGATATAAAGATAAAAATCCGCGTAAACTCCTGCGGGAAAGCAAGTGCACGAGACCTAGCAGGGAGCGTAAGCGATCGATGCGGCTCGAGCCTTGCCCGCGGAAAGCGTAGCGGATTTTTACCATATAGGAAGATAGCCATTATTGTTTGAAGGGCTTCTTAGACAGCCCCTTTCCACAGCTATTATTTTAATTTCATGATGCTGGCACCAGCAATACCTGGATGTGTCATTTCATACGGATCTAAAATCAAATCTAATTGTTCCGTCGTTAAAACACCTGCCTCGATGCAAAGCTCACGAATAGAACGTCCAGATAAAATTGCCTCACGTGCAAGGCGCGCTGCGATCTCATAACCGATATGAGGGTTTACCGCTGTTAATACACCTACACTCTTCTCAACGTATTCTTTCATGCGTTCTTCGTTCGCTTCAATATCCTTCAAGCAGTTTTCCGTAAATGCTCGGAACACATTATTCATAATACTAATCGATTGGATAAGGTTAAAGACTAACACAGGTTCCATAACATTTAACTCTAACTGACCCGCTTCAGACGCAAGGCAAATCGTTTGGTCATTTCCGATAACTTGGAATGCCACCTGATTAAGCACCTCTGGCATAACTGGATTTACTTTCCCAGGCATAATCGATGACCCAGGTTGACGAGCAGGTAAAATAATTTCCCCTAAACCAGCACGTGGTCCTGATGCCATTAAGCGAAGGTCATTCGATATTTTAGACATATTAATCATACAAATTTTTAGTGCCCCAGACACTTCTGTATACGCATCTGTATTTTGCGTCGCATCCACTAAATGTGTCGCACCTTTCAGTGGTAAACCAGAAATTTCAGCAAGATGCTGGTCAACAGACTTAATATAATCAGGGAATGCATTTAAACCTGTTCCTACTGCTGTTGCTCCCATATTCACATCATATAAATTTGGACGTGTTTGACGAATACGCTGAATATCACGATTGATAACACGGCAATATGCTTCAAATTCTTGACCAAGACGGATTGGTACAGCATCTTGTAAATGCGTACGGCCCATTTTAATAACATGTGCAAATTGCTCAGCTTTTTGGTGGAACACCGCTTGCATGTTCTCCATTGTAACTAAAAGCTCATCAACTAAATGTAATACAGCAATATGAATAGCTGTTGGGAATGCGTCATTTGTCGATTGTGACATATTAACATGGCTGTTCGGGCTAATCGATTGATAGTCCCCTTTTTCTTTCTCCATTATCTCTAATGCACGATTTGCAATCACTTCATTAGCATTCATATTAATCGATGTACCCGCACCACCTTGGATTGGATCTACGATAAATTCACTATCCCATTTACCATCAATTACTTCTTGTGCTGCTTCGACAATTGCTTCACCAATGTCCTTGGATAGCAGGTGTACCTCCATATTGCCTAATGCAGCTGCTTTTTTCACAATTCCCATAGCTTTAATTAGTGATGGATGAATTGTATAGCCTGTTATCGGGAAGTTTTCTGTTGCTCGAAGTGTTTGAATCCCGTAATAGACACTGCTTGGTAAGGTACGTTCACCTAAAAAATCTTTTTCAATACGAACTGTGGACATTATTGTCGACTCCTTTTATGTATACTCACACTGATAGTAGCTAATTAATGCCGGATTGTAAACAGTCAATTTTCTGCAAAATGAAGAATTTTTTGTTGATGGCGCCAAGAAAAGCAAAAAATCGAGCGCATTTCACACACGCTCGCTTAAACATTATTTATTTGAAGTCACTGTAAAGCGACTATTTACATGTTGTGGGCTTTCTATTTCATCCACTACTGCAATCGCATAATCGCCATAGCTGACATAGCTTTCTCCTGAAGCGTTCACTAATAGATGGTCAATACCGGCTGTATAGCTTCCTGTACGTGGACCTTCTGGATCGAAAAATGCTGATGGACTTAAAAAAGTCCATGTAACTTTCGAAGTTTGTAAATCTTTTAAGTTTTCACCTTGATTTTTTGCAGTTGCAAAGAACATTTCTGGGAAATCAGGTGTATCCATTACACGTACTGTTTTTTCTGGATTTACAAATAGGCTACCTGCACCACCGACAACAAATAATTTTGTATCAATGCCCGTGAAAATATCAATTAAATGACGCCCCACTTTTACATGTAATTCTTCTTGTCCAAAAGGAGCGCCAAACGCATTCACAACAACGTCAAAACCTTTTACATCTTCTTGTGATAGCTCAAGTACCTCTTTTTCAATGACAGCAATATCAGCTGTCACTTTTGCAGCAGAGCGTACAATTGCAGTCACATCATGGCCACGTTGCAATGCTTCCTCAACAATTTTTTGTCCTGCTTTCCCTGAAGCTCCAATTACCGCAATTTTCATACTTAAATTCCTCCTAAAAATTAGTTGTAACAAATTTGGTTACAGGTTAGATACAGTAAGATCGACCTCGTTTATATTAACGAAGCTGATCTAATACATCCTGTAAAGTCTGTGCTTGTAACTGTTCTTCCATTGCATCCCAAACAGAAGTATAAACACCCTCCAAAGTACGTTGAATTTTTCGACCAACGGTACAATCTGGATTCGGCTCATCATGAATAGCAAAAAGCTGCTCAGGCCCATCGATCGCATGGTAAATCGTTAATAGTGACAAATCCTTAGGTTCAACTAAAAGGTCGTAGCCTGCTAAACCTGATTGTGACGAAAGCAAACCTGCTTTTTTCAGTACACCAATCATACGACGTACGACAACCGGATTGGTATTGACACTACCAGCCATAAAATCAGATGTAAGCTGACTTTTATCTGATGTTGTTGCAATGAGCGAAAGTATATGGATCGCTACCGAAAAACGACTGTTCACCATATGTATCACCACCTGTTGTAACTATTATAGTTACAGGTTTAGAAAATAGCAAATACTTTGCTTACTAAGCCTGTACAAAATTACACTTGTATATACTGCAAACTAGTCATTTATAAGTGAACATGGGCAAATTTTTATGGTTTGCCCATTTATATTTTCGAAACATAGATAACTAGTTCTTGCCTTATTTCACCATTTTCTTCATAAAAATCCAAGTTATGAAATTCGTATTTAAAATGCCCAAGCGGAAACGTCACGCTCTCCCCTTGTGCTGCAGCCAATATTCCAGCTACATCATGCGACACCATTTGTAAAAGCTCTGTACCTGATAACGTTTCAACAAATACCACATTCATCAAAAACACCTCCTTAGCCATTATAGCTTAGAAGGCGCTTACAATTACAGCGTTTATTTTGGGCGATTTAGGCGAATCTCTTCAATTACCTGCATCATTTTATGCACTTGCTCCTGAGATAGCTCAGCTGTGATTTGTGGGTAGTCATATTGTTCGTGTGAAATAGTCAATTTTTCAGGAGATGGTTTTTCGAGAGTCTTGTCCCTTTGTTTCTGTCCCCCTCCGTCCGCTTCAATCTGGAACTTTACAATTTTACTCACCACAATCACCCCTGCAATTTTAGTTGGATAATTAACCTATATATACCATTCATAATGGTAAAGTCAATCATTCAGCTTATCATCGGCCAACTAGCCTATTTTAAAAAAAGATTATTTCGACCCAGAACTTTCTATTCACTAAAGTGACTTGATTTTCACAAAGTGAATAGAAAGTTATTACAAATTCTGTTTTTTACTATAAAATTCTTTCTTAAAAAAAGCAGCAACCTTCTTGGCTGCTGCTTTAAGTTATACGGCAATTGGTGCTTTAATCGCAGGATGTGGGTCATAGCCCTCAATAGAAAGATCTTCAAGTTCTATTTCAAAAATTGACGTTTTATTTGGATTTATTTTTAAGGTTGGTAGGTCCTTAGGTTCGCGTGATAGCTGTTCTTTAACTTGCTCCACATGATTTGCATATATATGCGCATCGCCAATACTATGGATAAATTCACCAACTTCAAGCCCACATTCATGTGCAATTAAATGCGTAAGTAATGCGTAAGAAGCAATATTAAACGGACAGCCTAGTAATGTATCAAGGCTTCGTTGCATTAACTGACAGCTCAGTTTTCCATTTGCAACATAAAATTGGAACATGACATGACAAGGTGGTAGCGCAGCTTTACTGCCCTTCGCTCCAGCATTAATGACATCCTCAGGGTTCCAAGCATTCACAATAATACGACGCGAATCTGGATTATGCTTAATCTGATGAATAACATCCTGCAATTGGTCTAGGTTTTCTCCAGTTGACGTTGTCCAGTGACGCCACTGCTTGCCATAAACATTGCCAAGTTCCCCGAATTTGCTAGCAAAATCGTCATCCGTTAGTACACGTTCACAAAACGATGCTAACTCAGCTTGGTAACTAGCGTTAAAAGCGCCATCTACTAAGCAACGACGACCGAAATCCGTCATATCTGGACCACAATAATCATCTGATTGCACCCATTTTTTAAAAGCCCATTCATCCCAAATATGATTGTTATTTTGTAATAGATAGCGGATATTAGTATCCCCTTTAATGAACCAAAGAAGCTCACTTGCTACAAGTTTAAACGGCACACGCTTTGTCGTTAAAAGTGGAAAGCCCTTACTTAAATCAAAGCGCATTTGATAGCCAAATACGCTGTATGTACCGGTTCCCGTACGATCTTCCTTTTTTACACCGTTCTTTAATATATGTTGTAATAAATCTAAATACGCAGTTTCTGGATGCGTCATTCCTGTCAACAGCTCCTTCAAGTTTGCTGTTGACCATTATACCATCAAAAAACGACAATTAAACGTCAAAAGGGAAAAACAATGTGCACCTTATAACTGGTAAACTGGGAAATATCAGTACTCGAAACTACATTTTTACACACGAATAGCTTTGTCACTATCAGTTTAAATTACATATCCATGTCCAACGAATTATTGCGCAGTTCCTTGGAAATGTCATATTCTGTTGTTACAAAGAACATTGGTAACATAATAATATTAAGTAAAACGGGTCCAACAATAAATAACAAGTCGATACCTGGATTAAAATAGAGCCCAAATCCTGTTAGTAGTCCAGACATCACGAGAAATATAATTTGAGCAGTGATGATCATTAGCGGAATTATCTGATACATATAATTAAGCTTTCTAAAATGATGCATATCCTCTGGATATTGGAGGATTCGATTTTTTAAGCGCTTTGCTAAAAACAGACAAGTAGCCACTTGCACTAATACGAAGCTAAAATAGATGACACTATAGAGAATCATTTGTCCCTTAACGATAGATCCATCAAAATGACCAACACGTTGTTGTAATAGTTCATTGACAGCTCCCTCAAAGATATACTCTCGTTCACTTAGAAATGTAAATGGCTGCGCAAATCCGAGCGTTGCCCATTCCTTTGCATTGACCTTCCAATTTGTTAATTTACTTGCCATAATTCGTAATTGTATGCCTTCATCTTCACCAAACATTCCCACTAAGATACTGTATGGTATGGAAATCTTTAGTTGTCCATTTTGCTTCTCCTGAAATAAATCCTCAATGAAAAATGTATAGGCCACATTCGATTGATTTGTTTCATAATGGGCTTTCTCTACCTTCCAATGGCTGGATAAGGAATTTTCTATGTAATCCTTCATTTCAAAATAAGTAGTATCATTATGTAAACGCTTTGGAATCTTATAGACAAAATGATTGTCACCGCCAATAATACAAATATCCACCTCTACAGCATCCGTCTGCAATGTTTCGGCTATTGTCGTCATAGGATACACGATTATAGCAATTAAGAAAAAAAGGATAAATGACATTTGGCATTTTTTCACAAAATGCCCCCCTTCCCGTCACGCTTGCTAAATTCACACTAGCATAGGCTTAACCGAAAAGACTATTTCGTTTTTCCGAAAAACTATTAGTGGTTTTCCGAAACTCCACTTTTCGGTCTTCCAAAATTACCAAAAGTTCCGCATAATATAGAGCATACATTTTAAAGAAAAGAGACATTTACATGATTTTATTAAACATTAAAGAGAGATTTATATGAGCAAATTAACATACAGTATTTTTATCACATACTTACTTCTGGGTATATATGTGCTTGGCGTCGCTATCCAGACCCCTTATATCGGGATTTCTGTAGATACCGCGAATGGGCAACCAGTCATTGTAAAAACTTATTATACAGATTGGGGACAACAACAAAACATCGAAAAAGGTGACATCTTACTTACCATCGACCGCCAGCCTGCTGAAGAAAAAGTAACTATGGGAAAACCTTATTTTTTTAGAAGCGCGAAAGAACTCACCATTTTAAAGCCTGATGGCGTCGTTAGAGCTATTACAGTCAAGCATACAGATATACCAGAAGAGCTTCTCACACAAATTGTTTTTCCCCTGTTATATTTTGTGCTTTCCTTTTTCGTGGCTATCTACTTATGGAAACGTACGAAAGAAAATCGAATCACTAACTTACTTACACTATTTTTATTAACATGTTCTTTAGCCTATACAAGTGTTGGAGCCTCAAGCAGAGGGAATTTAGTTGGCTTGGTGGTCATTGATCTCTGTTTAGTATTATGCTTAGTACTTTTCATCCATTTTTTACAACATTATTTCTACTATCTACACATAAAGTGGCCATCTTTTCATACGAAATGGCTTTATTTACTACCCTTAGTCATCTCATGCTTTTTACTTACGGAAATAGATAATTCCCATTTCAGTCGCATCACATCAATTATGATACTCGGTTTGTTTGGTATCCTTGTTCTTTATGCCACTTATCTATTAATAATTACTTATTTACGAACAAAATCAGCAAAAATACGCTTGATAGCGCTCGCATTAATCGTGCCTTTCCTACCGTTTTTACTGTTATTTGTTGTGCCAGAAATTTTGCACTATACACCGATCATACCTGCCGAATATAGCGCATTATTTTTATTGTTTATTCCTTTTTCATTTATTTTCATTCAAGTGAATGAGCGTTTATTTGATATTGAATACCAATTATCTCGCTTGCGCTATTACTGTGCACTTGCATTTTTCAGTGCCTCTGTCATAACAATTGGCATAGCCATATTCTTAGTGGAACAGCTTTCTATCACCTTGATTACAGCTATTTTCACCCTTGTTTTTTTAATAAATATTATGAGCTTCTATGTAAAAGAGCAACTTGATTTTAAACATCGAAAAGTTATATTTTCTTCCAATGGAGATTATGTACATAATTTATATGCAGCGGTAAATAGAATGGGCAAGGCAAAAAATCAGCAAGAATTACTGGCCCGCTTCACGTATGAAATTACAGAAAAACTTGGTACAACAGCATTTACGATTGAAACCATTTCAGCAGATGTTCCTTTATCGCGTGGTGAAATTATCTCAAAAAATCAAATGACACAGCTACTTTTATATGATAATGCAGATGAAAAAATCGTGTTATTGATTAACCATACATTGCAAAAAGAAGAGCTTTTATGGTTAGAATTACTTGCCCTCTATGTCTCTATGTTTATCGAAAGTTTAAAACTTATAGAGGATTTAGTGCTTGAAATACAGCATATGAAAGTTACTCATGATACACCGCTACCTTGGCTTGATAAGTTATTATGGAATATTATTGAGAAAGAAAAGAGCATATTAGCGCAGGAATTACATGACACAATTTTACAAGAACAACTTCATTTGGCCAGAGAACTTGATGTACTCGCAGGCGCACCAACCATTAAAAGAGATAAGGTACGAGATATTCGAGAGCAGCTTCTTAATGCCACTAAAGATTTGCGAGAATATTGCGAAAATTTAAGCCCACCCCTACTTGATACCTTTGGTTTACAGATTGCTTTGAAAAAATTGGTACAAAAAGTAAATATCCGGGCAAATTTTTTACTGAATACACAAATAGAACGTGTTCATTTTCAAGATTTATCTTTACATTTAGTCGTCTATCGTCTTGTTCAGGAGCTTTTCAACAATGCTATTAAACACGCAGAAGCTACAGAAGTTTCGTTGAGACTGCTTGCAATAGATCGTGGCTTTGTGTTGCAATATGATGATAACGGTATTGGCTGTAATATCGAGGATTTAATGCAATCTTCTGCTTCTATGGGCATTAATGGTATTCGTGAACGAGTTCGCGCCTTTAACGGTGACATGACCATAACCTCCAAACAAAATGAAGGTATGCATATATCTATCAAAATACAAGAGGAAGGCGAACCTATAAATGATTAATATACTGATTGTAGATGATCATCCTGTCGTTTTAGATGGCACAAAAACATTATTACAAGATCTAGTGAGAGTACAAATCGAAACAGAGCAAGACAGTGCTGCCGTACTTTCAAGAATGGACATGCAAACATTCCAACTCTTTTTAATTGATATTAATATGAAGCCACTGAATGGCATCCAACTTTCAGAGATGATTAAGAAAAAGCAACAAGAAGCGATTATTTTGCTCTATACAGGCTACGAACTATCTGATTATTACGAGTTACTGGTCGAAAAAAAAGTGGATGGGCTATTATCGAAGCTTGCTACAAAAGAACAAGTTATTCATACCATACAAGCTGCACTTCGAGGAGAAATTTTACTGTCAACCGACTTTCTAGACTTCGTGCAACGTCGTTCACATCATCAAAATAAGCAACAAGAGGTTTTACTAAGTGACAAAGAACAAGAGATCTTACAACTTGTAGCACAAGGATGCACCAATAAAGCCATTGCCTCAGCACTTGGCGTCACACAACGTACGGTTGAAAATTATTTATCCAAACTTTTTGTTAGACTCCATGTAGAATCACGTGCCGAAGCAGTGATTGTCGCTAAAGAAAAGGCTTGGATAGACTAATTAACAATTTGTTGTGAGGGATTAAGAAAAATGAATTATATCGAAATAAATTTTTAAAAGCCAATTTTTACCGATTAATCATTTTTAACTTAGGATTAGTTTCTAAAAAAGGCACAATAATCCTCACTTTTTTATTTGGTTTTTTCAATATTTTACTTGTAAACATACCCATGTAATTTTTTCATACTAAAAAACGGAATATGCTGGATAAATGTATAAATCTGTTATATAATAAAGACAATAATTAAATTGCTTCATCGTAAACAATGAAATCACGCATTCGAAAGTGTCGTGTTCATACGATTTTTTGAATATGTATTTTTTTTATACAGAGTGAAGGAATATGATTGTTGAATTTATTTTTTGGAGGTTTTTCTAATGACACAAGGTACAGTAAAATGGTTTAACGCAGAAAAAGGTTTTGGCTTCATCGAAGTAGAAGGTGGAAACGATGTATTCGTACACTTCTCTGCTATCCAATCTGAAGGTTTCAAAACACTAGAAGAAGGTCAAAAAGTTGAATTCGGCGTTGAAGAAGGCAACCGTGGCCCTCAAGCTACAAACGTTGTGAAACTTTAATTCTCAATAAAGAATTAACAGTTCAAAATCCAAGAGACATCCATATTCGGATGTCTCTTTTATTATTATCATCTCTGTTCTACATCAGTCTTTACTTTTTGAAAAGTAATTGCAAGAAACTAATACAAAAGGCATCGCAAATAAATGAAGCTAGTAAATATGGAGACTTGTACAGGTGCTAGTTTCACTCAAATAACTAAAAAATAGTTCATACCTACCCTCTACCTCTAGTTACGCATAAGAATGTAAGCCAGCAATAACTAAATTGACAAATACTTGGTTAAAGACGATGATGCCAAAACCAATGATGGACAACCATGCCGTCTTCTTCCCTTCCCAGCCTTTAGAAAGGCGAAAATGCAAAAAGGCTGCGTAATATAAAAATGTGATAAGTGCCCAGACCTCTTTCGGGTCCCAACCCCAATATCGACTCCACGCGATTTGTGCCCAAATCATTGCGAATAATAAGCCACCCAGCGCAAACAAGGGGAAACCGATGACAACCGCTCTATATGAAATTTCATCCATCAATGCCGGCTGCACTCGGTTTGTTAAAGGCTTTAACAATACAGTAATTGGTTTTCTCATTATGAGTCGAATTAAACTATATAAAACAGTGCCTACAATAAATGCCCAAACGATTGAATTCAGCTTTTTCGCATCAACAGCATTTGTTATCTTCAAAAAGCCAATCGCTTCCCCGCTATCTGTCACAGCACCTTTATTAACAATAAGCGGCATCATTGAATAAACTGTCTTTTCTTCCTTACCCTGCGCATTTTCAAAATGGACCTTTACTTCATCAGTCGTTACATTAAATACTGTAGAAACGCCAATAAAACCGATGACAACAATTAAACAATACATGACGAACTCTAATGCATAGGTACTAATTGATTTTTTAGCAAAATCTAAAGTTCTCAATAAGTAAATAATGCCTGTCGCAAACGAGATCGATAAAATCGCACTCGACATTGCTACAGTTATAACATGAATTGTTAACCAATTACTTTGTAGCGAAGGAACAAGCGGTGTGACCTCTTTAGCAAACACACTACCATAGCCAATAATGATTAATGAAACGGGTATCGTAAACAAGCCAACAACAATTTGCTTATACAAATGATGAATAATCAGGAAGCTTCCTGTTAACATAATGCCAAAAAACGTCATAAACTCATACATATTACTTACTGGTGCATGCTCAACAGCAATCCACCTTAAAACGAAGTAACTCAATTGTAATATAAATGCAGAATATGTAAGTACTAGTCCTAGGCGCTTAAACATTTTTCCTTTAGATTTCACAGCAAGCCCTAGCGGTAAAATGGCGATTAATAGCAAGATAAATGCTATAAACAATGAATTACTACTTAAACTTAAAATCTCTTCTGTACTCAAAATAATTTCCCCCAACGTCCTTTTTTAGGAGAAGTTGTAAATTCACTTCTCTTATAAATGAACGTTACCTCGCAAATTAAGTGCCATTTTTTATGACAAATACATTTATTTTTTTAAAATTGTTACAAATTTATGACGTATCAATAAAATGCAGACTATTAGAGCGCAATTGATTTTCCATATTCTCTTATTAGCGTTAGAAGAATTGACAACATACATAGCAACAATAAATAGACGAATGACGTAATACCTGGTGTAGCATAGGATTTGTAAAATAAAGCAATCGGTAAATGCCATATCGACCAAATAACGGCTGTAACACAAGCAGTCGACCATAAACCGTACTGTTTACGGAGATAGTAATGAAACATTACCATGCCAAACTACTTCTTCTAGCAATGCAGAAAGAGAACCTATAGTTAGGCCAATAACAAGGAATGGGAGGAATTCGGTTAAAGTAGTAAAAAGGAAAAATTCGGAATAGGTTAAACGGATATATGTATGATAGCTGTAGCCCATAAAAATTGGTAGGCAAATTGCGAAAAGTAACCACTTCCACGAGGGTTTTATGAATGAAAATGTTTGCATAATAGCTTGTTTCATGATGAATTTTTGAAGTAGAAAAACTGAACAAAGTGGAATCAACATTGTCAAACCTAAAAAATTCCGCCCATTGTCGAATTGATTCAAAAAAACATGACTACCTATAGTAATGACATAGATAAAAAAAGTCGTAAACAGCACGATATGTTTTGTCAAAAGGTTGTCTTTCCTTCCTATAACATAGTCATAATATTTAATAGCTAAAATTAAACCACCTATCCCCGAGATGGAAAAAGGTGGTATTATTAAAAATTAAAGTTGACATGCCTCTATCTACATCTTACCAAAAATTGAATTATAAGTCTATTTCTTTTTGTATAGTTATGAGAACATGAATATGCGCAAATGTTACATAACGTTATGTAAAACAACTGGAGGTTTTATATGAAGCAAAATATTTATGATGACCCTAATTTTTTCAAACATTATCGACAATTACGAAAAACAAAGTATAACTTTAATAATTCGCTTGAACAACCCGCATTGAAATCTTTATTACCTGATCTTTATAATTTAAAGGTACTCGATATCGGTTGTGGTATGGGCGAATTTGCGAAATACTGTATTGAAAACGGAGCACAGCATGTAACAGCTATTGATATTTCAACAAATATGCTTTTGATAGCGCAGAGCGAGCATGCCCATCAAAAGATTGACTTTTATCAACAATCGTTAGAGGATTTTAAGGCAACCCCAAGCAGCTTTGATTGTATTACGAGCTCCCTAGCCCTACACTATATGAGTGATTTCCATGCCATGATTGGCAAGATCACGACGATGCTACGTCCAAATGGTTTAATAATTTTCTCGGTAGAACATCCGATAGCTACAGCACGACAGGAGATGGAAAGATGGATTTACGATATAGACGGCAACAGGTGTCATTATGCCATTGACGATTATCAAGATGAAGGCTTGCGTAAGCACACTTGGTATGTTGATGGTGTCATAAAATATCACCGTACCCTGTCATCCATTATTAATACACTTCTTTCACATGGCCTTGCCATTGAAAAAGTTGTCGAGCCGATTCCCGACAAGGAAGCCATTGAAAAATTGCCTTCCTTAGAAAAAGAACTGCGACGTCCATCCTTTTTATTAGTAAAAGCAAGAAAATAAATGACCTAATTTTTGTTGGTGCTTTATAATTCACGATAAGCCAACTGGGTAGCGAGCCAAGCAGGTCCCACAGATGCTTTTAGCACCTGTGGCTTGTGGTTCACCTTTAGGTTTACTATTCAACGCTAAAAGACCGCTTACTACTTTAATTTATAATAGATAATCTCTGGATCACCATCATCTAAATTTTCTATAAATCCACTCTTTATAAACCCTGCTGTTTCAAAAACTTTTTGCATATCGGTGTTCGATTGATTAGTCGAAGAAAATATTTTTGTTGTCGATGCTAACTCGACAAAATGTCCCAATAAGGACGTCGCTATACCTTTTCGCCGCTCTGTTGGTTTCACGATAACCAAAGCAATAAAACTACATTCAAAAAAATCAGTCGTAAAAATTAGAAATCCACCGATACCACTTTGTGTTTTACAAATGATGCATCGTTCTTCAACAATCGCTTTTTCTATTAAATCCTGTCTTGTAGGACTACCAATCACCTGTTGATCGATGGTGACTAGTTCATGTAAATCATCCAAACAAGCGTACATCAAACAGCTCATTATCCACCTCTTCCAATCGTTATAACATTAATTTGCTATTGATACCTTACTGACCAATAAAATGTGTTAGTAATAATAATCAAATGATACTTTGATAGTACTGCTACCCATAGATTTCCTAGGTGCGCATGCTCTTTATCGCATTTTACTTAGTCATATTTATCACCTTCGAGGTCATAACTCATCACGATAAGCTCATCATCGAATCCTGTTACACGCACACCTTCATCAACGAAACCGCATTTCTTATATAATTCCTGTGCTGCTCTATTCGGCATGTCTACGCTTAATACAAGCTCATTGATAGCAGGAAAATACCTTTGTACAAAAGAAGGTATTAATTGTAATGCTTCCTTTGCATAGCCCTTCCCTTGTTCATGAAAGTCTGTCGAAAATGAGCGGATTAAAATAGCTTGTTCATTCGCTGAATAAGGAATGACGCCTTCCTTTTCATGAAGCACAAAAAAGGTAACGAGCTTTCCTTCTTTCATCGCTAAAACTGGATGGCGACTTGCTTCGTTTTTTGCTAGTTCGATGCTAACCTGAGGGGATTTCGTATATCGAAGCTGTTGTTCTGTTATCGCGTACTGCTCAATCCATTGCTTATCGGTTTCTTCATAAAATTTCAGTTGCACTATACCCCTTCTTTCTAATGATGATTTGAGTGAAAATTATCCATTTGTTGCCGCAATGCATATAAACAATTGTTCTTAAAGGTATTAAAAAATCTACGCCTACTCTTCTTCATAAATGGCGGTAAATTCATATTCCCCATCCACGACTTGCTGTAAATACTCATCAAATGAAGGTGCAATGACTTCATAACTATCAGGATCATGGACATAGCGAATTATTTGGCCAATTTCCCCCCGTTCATTTGGTGTAAAATCAATGTATAAGCTCGACGTACCACCATTATTCATACAATCAGAAAAACATAAGCGCTCTCTTAGTGGCACATGGATATTGATACGTTCATCAATTGCCATCTGCTCCAAAAACTCTCCATATCGATCTAAAATACTGTCCTGATTATCCACGTGGTAATCATTTATGATTTGTTCAATTGACTTTAAATAATAAGGATACTCATATAAATCGGAGCCCAAGACTAGCACACAAATTGTATGTTCACCATGCCTGCAATAATACGTTCCATTAACATCTTTTAATAGACTTATTAGTGCCTGTGGACATTGCGGAAATACTGCGAGTAAGGCTTGAATTTGTTCTTCATTTGCCCCTGTAGTGAGTTGTAATTGAAGCCGTTCATCTTCAGGCAAGTATTCCATTAATTCACTAAAATATCGATCGAACTGTCGCATTTTATATACCCTTCTTTCTCTTTGGTCAGCTTCTAAAGCTATAAGTGTCGGATCCATCTAATTTTTAAAATCATTCCTCCAATGTGATTCGTCAGTGACAAACAACAATCTCTATTAAAATACAATTAAAATACAATTTGATTCTTAATTATTTGAAGTGTTGAATTACACTTACAAGTATCACTAAAATTGCAAGAATCATAAATCCTTTACAGGTAAAACCTGTTACAGTTCTTTGATTATTCGAATGCCAAAAATCTTTATGATTCCTATCACGCGTCATCAGAATCCCACCTTTTTCGTTGTTAAAACATTCAAATTATCGATTTGGAAATACATCTTCTTATGTGTAATACGCAGCAAAATAAAAATAGTTCCATTTTTTAAAATTTTTTGCTTCAATTGAATTTTTATTACGAAGAAATTCTTTATATGCTATTATTTGTATAATCTATTTTATGGGGTTGTGAATAGGATTGTGAAAAGTGCAGTAGATGTTTGGTTTGTAAAACAAATTATCCAAGGGATGTAATACATACTGCAGCTCTTGAACGAGGGAGAATAAAAATTAAATGGAACAATATTTTAAAGAATTTCTTCATGGTCAATTGATTACTTTAAAACAAATGACTTCTATTGATTTAGATGCATTTGTAAAAATTGAGAGCGAGAAGCAATCATTATTACTCGCCAATGATGATATACCGTTTCCACATACATTCGATGACCATTCTTCATTTTTTCAAAACATAAGTGGCAAAAAAGAAGAATTTATCTTTGGTATTTTTGAACAAACTTCTCAACAACTTATTGGCTCCTGCAGCGTCTATTCGATTAACTGGAAAAACAGCACTTGCTCTGTAGGGATTTCAGTGGGAGAAGAGTGGCGAGGGAGAGGGATGGGAACAGATGCTATGCGGACCCTCATCACATTTATCTTTGATTATATCGCGATAAACAAAATTAAACTCCAAGTATTCAGCTTTAATGGGCCAGCCATTCGTTCCTACGAAAAATGTGGCTTTACAAAAGAAGGCGCCTTACGTAATGAAATTTTCCGCTTCGGCAAATATTACGACATTGTTTTATTTGGTCTATTACGTGAAGAGTGGTCTGAATTAAGTTAACGAAAATAACAACGCACGCATTCAAAATTAGCCGAATGCGTGCGTTATCTATGTAAGAATTATAACCAATCCTTTACGTATGCAACGAACCCTAAAACTGCTCCAAAGGCTGCTCCAAAAAATACAAAATATCCTGTCTTAATCGCTGCAATGCTCCCTTTGTTTTTTGTATCACTCATCATTAGTCTCCTTATTTTTGTTTATATTGTCGGTGTCCCTTGATGAAAATACATTTTCCATGCCGTTTCATGTAACTGCCAAATGGAACTTCTTAATGATTTTTTACCATTTGCCATGGTCGTCGTACAATATGTGGAATGGATAATATTCGGTGCTAATTGTTTAATTGTAAAATCTGAAATTGTATATGGTATTTTAAGTAAGCCCGCTTCATTCACTAAAGAGCTTAATTGCATGGTCTTATCATATTTCATACCTGAACTGCCAAACTCTACATATTCTTCTGCTAATATTTTCTCAAAATCGTCTTTTCTAGCATACATTAATTGTGTTTCTAATATTAAAATTTGTTCTTTCAGATCTATGTCCACTTCAAACTCCCTCCCTACCAAATTCTTTTGACATGTATCAACGATAATTGTTGGAAGGTTAATTGATATATATCTGGCATTGATAGTTCTTTCCAAAAATCATAATCATAGTGCGTATCAAAATATTGCATCATCAGAACCATAATATTGCCATGAGTTCCTATCACAATGTGCTCATTTGGATGCTTAAAAATTATTTGTTTCAAACATTCTATAGCTCGTCCTTGTGCCATATTATTCGACTCACCCCCTACAAGTGCATATGCAGGATGGCTATATAACTGAAGAATCGCATCGTCGAAATCACTAATTTCCCCTTCCGCCAGTATACGTTCTTTTAAACGATCATTTACATGTATATCTAAATTATGCTCTTTCGCAATTTCTTCAACAGTCTGAATGGCTCTTTTATAAGGACTTGAATAAACAGCATGAATCGTTTTATCGCGAAATAGTTGTGTTAGATTGTCTCTATCTACAAGCCCTATGTCGGAAAGTGGACGATTATATTCATCGTTCGAGTAGAAAGAATGTGCATGTCGTACAAAGTAAACTACAGTCATTTTGACCTTCCTTTTCAAATCGATGGAATAGAATTAACGTGCCGACCTTTTTTATTCTTTGGATCGTTGTAAAATCAGCTATTACCTATTGTTTCCAAAATTTTTTATCCAATTGCTCGCCAAGTCTACAGTGATATGCAGTTTTCGGCTAGCTATTGTCAACAACATCACCTAACGTCCATCCGTATAAATTAATCTCAAATCAATTATTCCATTTATTACAAAAATATACAACAATATATTTATTTTTCAAACTGTACGCTCAAAGTTGCAGAAGCTATTCAAAGAATAAACAACATAGAAGGTTATTTGATAAATTATGACAAGATATGTAGTTGAATAAGTTTTATTGAATTCTAATTGAATTCTAACCAACTCTATATATAGGAAAAAAGTCACTGTAAAAAAATGTATTATTCTTAATGTTTTCTAAAATCCAACGTATAAAAAAGGCTATAAATCTATTATATCAGTTATAAACGTATGTAAAAATTACATTAATAGTAATATATATAATTACTAAAGCATTAAACGTGCAAGCAACAAATTTTATTCTCTATTAAGATTTAAGCCACTTATATGTGACTTATTTACGAATTTCTATCCCTATACACAATATGACATATTTTTTAATTTAAGTGATATACAATGAAAAAGTTGAATCGAGGCCACTAGAATTTATTTCATGAATATGGAGAAAATCATAGGAGGAAATTATGTTTGTGAATTTTTTACTTAAACAATTCTTGAAGGTTGAAATTGAAATTAAAAGAAGAATTATGTACAAAAAAGCAAAGGATTTAGGATTTACTCATCCCAAGGTAGTTGATTGTAGTCAAGAATTAGACGTCTTACTAAATAGATATTTAAAGCAAGCATCTTAAGTAGAAGGAGGAATTTTTATAAAAAACTTTAATTTTGCATACTTATTTACAATAAAACCAGTCATCACGAAACACCCATATGGCTGGTTTTATCATCAGAAAACCAAATCCTTACACGGCTACCACTTATAGCCTCCTAGCTAACAACTTCCCTCATATACAAGTATGTAAATCAATGTATACATAACAAGAATTAGGGAAACCTACTGTTAACGCTAAAACAGGAGGTACAATCATGCAGGTACTATTTCTAACATTGGTTGTCGTTTCGAACTTGTTTTTTCAACCTCAAACTACGCCAGAAGTTTCAACAGACAATATTTGCGCACCCGTTGAAACATCTAGCCCAGCTATTCAATACCCTGTCAATCAAACTAAATCATTTCTTGATGTAGACGATTTTTATAACCAAATAGATAGAACAATCTACGAGGAATATAACAATGCTGCGTTCAACATTCGTCAAAAGATACTATTTAAAGACGTACCGGATGTTAAGCATACGTTTAATATGAAGACGAATCATATTGATGAGAAAATGGACCTTTCCAATCACACATTTATACATCCGAATCGACAAGTATATTTTTTAGCATCTTTTTATCAAAATGATCAAGAAGAGTTTCATAAATTCGTTGTCATAGATGCCGAAACAAAAACCATACTTCTTGGTGGAAGTCATTATCATCATTACGATAATCCCTATCAACAAAATGATAGCCAATGAATAGATGTTTCTCTTGTGACCTCCATAGTTTATAGTATGCATTTAATATCGCATCTAGAAGTATTACGGTTGAAATAGATTGTCAACTTCTCTATGCATTACTACCGGGTAGCTCCTTTTGCCGAATTTCTTGTTTTATTTCCTCTACAAACTGCTGAAGTGGGATACTAATTAATTCCGACTGACCATATTTTCGAACTGTCACACTTTGATTGTCACATTCTTTGTCACCGAGCACTAAAATGTACGGTATCTTTTTCATCTGAGCATCACGTATTTTTTTCCCAAGTTTTTCTTGACGATGATCTTCACTAACCCGTATTTGTTCCTGTTGTAAGACGTGCATCACTTGTTGTACATATATTTGATGCGAATCCGCCACACCGATTATTTTTACTTGTTGAGGTGCTAACCAAGTTGGGAAGGCACCTCCAAAATGTTCAATCAAAATGCCTAAAAAGCGATCAATTGAGCCAAAGACAGCACGATGAATGACGACTGGCCGTACTTTTTCATTTTGCTCATTCATGTAGGTTAAATCGAACTTCTCTGGCAATTGGAAATCGAGTTGGACTGTTGCACACTGATGGCTTCGCTTAATGGCATCTTTTATATGAATATCAATTTTAGGTCCATAGAAGGCCCCATCCCCTTCATTTATTTTGTATGGATAGTCTAAATGATTTAATACGTTTTTTAACGCCGCCTCGGCTTGATTCCAAAGCATAATATCACCCATAAAATCGTCAGGACGTGTCGACAATTCAATTTCGTATTGAAAGCCAAATACTTGATACACCTCATCGATAATTTTTAGCGCCAACACTATTTCGTCTTCTATTTGTTGAGGTGTAACAAAAATATGCGCATCATCTTGGCAAAACGATCGTACACATAGAAGTCCATTTAAAGCACCGCTAAATTCATGTCGATGAACTTGACCAAATTCTGCCATGCGAATCGGTAATTCTCTGTAGGAATGCCGTTCATTTTTGAAAATCAGCATATGCCCTGGGCAATTCATTGGCTTTAAGGCAAAGCTTTGATTATCTACCTGTGTAAAATACATATTTTCTTTATAGTGATCCCAATGTCCTGATTGTTCCCATAAGCGTCGATTCATCATCAGCGGTGAACGAACTTCTTTGTAGTCATATTTCGTTTGTAGATGGCGTAAAAAGGACTCCAATTCATTGCGAATGATTTGACCATTTGCTAAGTAAAAGGGCATTCCAGGTGCTTCTTCCGAAAACATAAACAAGTCGAGTTCTTTTCCTAATTTTCGGTGATTGCGCTTTTCTGCTTCTTCTAAGAAAACAAAGTAATCATTCATCTCCTCTTTTGTAGCAAATGCTACGCCATAAATACGTTGTAACATTTGATTTTGGCTATCGCCGCGCCAGTACGCTCCGGAAACCTGCATTAATTTGAAGTGTTGTAATTTACCCGTTGAAGTCACATGAGGTCCACGACATAAATCATAAAACTCCCCCTGTTCATAAACCGATACGATATCATTTTCAGGAATATCCTCCAGAAGCTCTAACTTCAACTTATCGTTTGCAAATAGACGTTTCGCCTCTTCTCGCGATACCTCTTTTCGAAGTATTGGCTTATTTTCTTGTACAATTTGTTTCATCATTTTTTCAATTTGTTGTAAATTACTTGGTACAAGCGAATAGGCAATGCTGATATCATAATAAAACCCATTTTCGATTACTGGACCTACCCCAAATTGAGCCGCTGGAAACAAACGCTTAATAGCTTGTGCTACTAAATGGGCAGTTGAGTGACGAATAACCTCTATTCCTTCTTTTGAGCTAGCATCGTATAGTGCGATTTGGGCATCTTCCAAGATTGGGCGCGTCAAATCAACGATGGTTCCGTTCACACTCCCTGCAATTGCTTTCTTACGTAGCCCTGGACTAATCGCTTGTGCAATGTCGGTTAGTGTAACACCTTTAGTAAATACTTGTTGTTTACCATCTGGAAATTGAATGTTAATTGCTTGATTTGACATGTTCTCTTCTCCTTTTCTATAAAAATAAAAAAACACATATCCGTCCCATAAAGGGACGAGTATGTGTTGATTACCCGTGGTTCCACCCAAATTCCCACTAGAATGCTCTAGTGGCTCATTGACTATGCTGTAACGTCGCATAATACGGTGCAAGTTTCCAAGCACTGCTCCAAGGTAGTAAGGGTTTGATGCTGCATTTGGAAGTTTTCAGCTAAGACTTCCTTCTCTGTGAATCGGTCATCAAATCTCGTGTCCTTATCATCGCTGTTTTCATTGTTTCATGAAATTGATATTTACTATATCTGACACGCCATTACTTGTCAATATTTAAAAATTTTATTTATTCCATAATGAATTTTCCATTTTTGTTGATATAGCCATGTTCTTTTGAATTCACTTTTACCATAAAAAAATTTTCTTTAACATGGCTTCGTTACAGGATAACGTTTCTAAATAGTAGTCAATCTTGTCCGTGCATCATTGTCATCTGTAATATATTCAATATTTTTATAATTTTCCTCATGTGCTTGTTTATGTAACTGACGAATCACATCATCTTGTTTGCAATAAATCGTGACATAACAACTATCTACAAGCAACAGGACAAATTGACAATCACTTTCCAAAAATTCCTGATATGTAGCCACTTCCTTTGCACTAGCGTAAGAAGGAAAAGCCTTTAAATCTGTGGATATTAAGTAATAGTCTTCCTCAGAAATTATTTTTAAAAAAGCATCGCTATCTATTACACATACTGTTGGAAACATATCTCTCCCTAATGTACCCTCTTCGATGATGTATGATTCTTCTCCACCAATGCGCCAATGCCAATTTTCGATGAGGAGCTTTCCTAACAGATCGAATAATTGCTGACCATATTTATTTGGAATTTCAAAGCTAATACCTCTCATACAGCCCCTCCACCTTTAGTAGTTCATATTATTTGGTAATGGAAATTCAAGCCTTTGGACACAAACATAACAATTTGGATCATTGCAACTTTCTTCTTGCCATTCATTACACTTTGTACAAAAATAAGCATCAAATGATTCAATCATAAATGCAATGGCAATGGAAATCCCGTAGGTTTTTCTCTATAGACGTCGCAGTATTCTTTAAAGACAAATTCTTGTCCTGCAAGATTGTCAGGTAACGGTGGTGTGACAATAAAGTTGGAACTGCCATGTCCTGTTGAACCCCCACTGCGATCCCTCCAACATTCATATTGTTCCCCTAAAAACAACTCAAAATGATTGCATGAAGATTTTTGCATAAGATGAATTGGCGTATCATTTGTAGCATCCCAATCGACGAGAAGCTGTACAACGCTAGCATTTTCATATTGACGGATAAAACTTATCGTGTAATTACGTTCATCAATTTCAATCGATTTTAAAACTGGGACGTGCTTCCTAAAACCAGATGGTTCAACACGTTTATAATAATCTTCCGTTCTCATCATTTGAAATAACGATGCAAGATAGACTTCATGAAATCATAATTTTTAGCCCCTTGGGAGATTATTTCATCTGGTGGAAAGCCGGGATTATTACCAGGAAGGACTTTACGCTCCTTTAATAACGTACAAATTTGTTCATCAATAGGGTAAAGGTCTTCCTCATAATGATCTGTTGGGCGATTATAGATTCTCCATTCATGTAAATCCTCCTCTCTCAAATATTCTTCAGCAATTCATGTCATAAATTGGGTGAACCATGCAATATATTTGGCACCTGGAATAAATAAAACTTGCGCTAATACGGTTCCTAACAAGCGTGACCCCATCATCATTACCGATGCACGTTTTAGGTTAAGATAGCTACCTCTTTGATTGATCACATCATCAGCAAGGATTGAAATTTTAGGGTCAATGAAGACTATCAATAACATAGTGGCAACACCATTGATAAGCCCTGAAGCCATTACAGCCGTTGTCGCTCTTTCAGGAACCAATAAAGTGGCATAAAGTGCTGATAGAACGCCAATTGTATAAATCGCGGTTATCACTACATTAATGATAAATAATTTAAGTGGGATATCGCGCCAACTGATTCCCTTTAAATATGAAAAGCTTGGCAGATGAAAATGCTTGATACTTCGCTTCAAATATTCAAGCGTAAAGCCTTTTTTTAGTAATGCAGGAATAGATCCCCTTTCCTCTGTCAAATAGATTATTGCCCTTGAAAAAATAGCTACAAACGTTGGCAACAATAGAATACCTAGTAGTGTTCCGAGTGAAGCAGCGCCTATAATAATGCGAAATTGCTGCTCAACAAACGCTAATGCGTTTTCCTTTGGTGCTGTATCTATTAAACTCCCAGTAAAGGGTTGTTGCATCATATTTGCGAGCCTTGATACCATTACCATTATATTAAACAGGGAAAGTGCGGAAGCTAATAATTTCACACGCGCTCCCGATAAACGCACTGCATATGCGAGTGTTTCAATGGAATGTATGATGAGGATGAATAAAGATATTATGATTAGCTTTTCTGTCAACATGTCCAAATGCTATTACCTTTTTCAGCAAGCGCATTTCGAAGCACTCACTTATATCTTTCTTAAAATTTATTAAATTATTATCCTACATAAATGTTTTCAATTTCCTAATTATTTCCTTTGAAGTATAGAAACGAATTCAAGATACATACTCCTTTCGTTATTATATTCTACGAAATTGGTGTTAATAAGTTCCGATTAAAACTATTTTTTACATTTAATTTCCATAAAAAAATGCTATTCATAAGATTTCCCCTATGAATAGCATTTTCTAGTCTTAATGATTGACGACAAATTCATTGTTCCAACTTGTAGAATCAGAAAGTTGATAAGTCACCATATTGGCGGTTACAGCGAGTACGATGCCTGCTCTAAAGCTTGTATCTTGTGTAGCATTTTCTAATACTAAAACGACATAACCCTCACCTTGCCCCTGTGCGTCTACGGTGTTTGTAGCATCAAATTCAAAAGTTGCATACGTATCTTCATCCTTCAAAACGAATAAACGCTCCTCTTTATATACACCATGCTCTTTCAAATTATAGCTTACTGGCATCCATCCTTCTGACCAATCAACACTGCCAATTATTTCCTTTTTATAACTGGCGAGTTTCCCGATTGAAAACGTAAAGTAAATCTTTATAATCGCCTGTTCCAACTCATTTTTTCCTTCACATGTAGCAGCTACTTGAAGCTTTATATCCTCTTTAGAGAGCTTTGATACAATAACTAGAATCGCAACAAAAATACAAATGACAAGCACGACGCTAATAATTATTAACTCCATTAGACCCCTCCGATCATTCCAAGTACTATTACTAATAGATTACCATGTTTTAGGACGAATAGTATTTTTTCATCAAACAATCTTAGATTATGACATAGGCCTAAATGATGTGACAAAAAACGAGATACCTTACTTAAGAAGTAATTAAAAGGTATCCCATTAAATTATGAAAGTGGGGAGGAAGAAGGATAAATGGCAGCGCTCATTCAGTATTTACTAACTATTTTGTTGCTTGTAATTCAGCAGTTAATGTAAACGGCATTTTTAAATATTCGTACTGTATGGTAATTTTCCTTGTTTCGGAAGCATTCACCTTCAAAGCATAGTGCTGTGGCTGCTTGCCAATTGCCTGTCTATCTATGTATTGACTAGGGAAAATATTCACTTGCTTAATTTTATGAAATGTGAAGTTTGGGTTGCCTTCAATTTTACTTTCCGCTTCAAACGGCTCAGACTTACTCACAACCAATTCAACACTTTCAGGGGGCTTTTCATTTACGACAATACTCTGTAACTGTATCTCCCGCAGTCCCTTATTTTCAATTTCAATCAATTGAACAGTTGGATTCTCGTCAAAGCTTGTATAAGCATTGATGACAAGCGGTGGATTACTTTTTAGATAAATGATAAAAACAGCACCCACCACAATCAAACTAAAAAACAAAACAAATAGTATTCTTTTCATGCAATTCCTCTCTTTCCGGCTTCACAACAAGTATAGCGGGAAATCATTGCCAGTGGAATTGCTATTTTCCTTCTGAAAATAATTGATAGTCATTACGATTTACAATATTTTTTCTAATATTATCTCATCACGTATCGGAATACCATGATCAACAATCAATGGAATTTCGGGCTTCATAGCTCTTGCAAGCTCTACTGCATTTTGTATGATTTCAACTAAATAATAGCCCCTTTTTTGATAGAATCCTAAGGCATGTAAGTTATCATTTGTCGTAATGAGCGTCATCAGCGTACAGTCATTTTGGACCGCAATATTTTCTACTGCTTGTACCAGTAATGAACCAATACCTTTTCCGCCATCAATACTATCGAGCGATATAATTTCACATGTCTCACCATGAATTATATAGGTGACTAGCCCAACCATCGTTTGATCCTCATCCACATAAGCAAAGCCATCTAACTTACTACAGTCATAGATGCCACTGGAAATAACCATCTCTGTGCTCCCCCAATGATCCTTAAAAAACTGTAACACATTATTTCGAGCTAACTGCTGAATAGCAACAACTGTCATAAATAATCTCCTACTCTAAATTGAAATATGAAAGATACCCGCAACAGCTTTTTGAATTCCTAAAAATAGCGCCCATGAAACGATGCCAAGTCCAATAGCAAAAACAATATGGACAGAAGATTTCATTGCCATGTAGATAACAAACAGCATGACCATTGTTGCAGGTAGACCGACCAAAACGCCAACTGTAAATCGCTGGATATGGTCACTTGATTCACTTTGAACCGTGAGCCAAATAATACTTAAAATACTAACAAGGGGGAGTGCTGCAATAATGCCACCGTATGTAGGAAATCTCCTGGCAACCTCTGTCACGATGCCAATAATTGCAGCTGAGCTAAGAATTTTTAACAGTGTATACATTATTTCGCCACCTCACTTAAGAGACGAAATGCCTGTAAGATTGTTTGCTGTTCACTAGTTGATAAATGATTAAGAGCATGCTGTAGTTTCTCATCATCTAATTCAGTGTTTTTCTTCACGACGTTTAGTCCTTCTGCCGTTAGGTGGAGATTCACCTTGCGCTGATCTTCAACAGCCCGTTCCTTTTTCACCCAACCGTTGCGTTCTAATTTTTTTATATGCTCAGACGCTGTATTTTGTGAAATATTCAACAACTCTGCAATTTGTCGAACAGTCACTTCATCTTCCTTTTGAATCATTTGCAATATGCGAACACTTTGATGCGAAATAACATCCTCATGCGTTGTGTGAAGATGATAGAAAATGGTTGTAAAATAATTATTAATATCTTGAATCATTGCTATTACTCCTTTAATATATCGTTACAGACGATTATATCGCATTTTACGATATATTAAAAGGTTTTTTAATAATGGTTTGAGAAGGCATCGCACTATCCCTCAGATTTTTGGATTTATCGCCCAAATTGTTTGTTTTATCAACTATCTTTCGTGATTAATCACCCAACTTTCGTATTTTATTTTTCATATCAAAATCAGTAGTATCTACTCTTACCTTTACATGAATAAAACCCTCCACAAATTCAGTTATAAAACTTTTTATTACGACTTTACCTATGACTTATCTGATTTTTTATAATCCTTACTATCCCATGCCCAATTTACAAAGGCAAAGACTACCGTAAACCACAGAGCTTTTCCTGCACTCGCAAACACAGCAATTTCCTGAGAATAATAATAACTAGTGCCAATATTACAAACGAAAAATGCGATAAATGATACCATATAAATATTTTTTCGTATAAATCGCATGTGATTTACCCCTTTTCTTTATTTCATTTTCTTAAAATGCTAAGATAATAATAGTCTTCTTTACAAGGAGGAATCGAAATGGTCGCATTCTTTTGTAATGCTTGCTCTAGAACGACATCTCTGCAGGTCAAAGAGATCTAGATTAAGTGAACCCAGTTGAAACAACATGGATGATCTCTTTAGGCCACAACCAAAAGCCTATATTATAATGGAGTGATTTCAAATGGAAAAACAAACAATCCAGCCGTTTTTAACGGTTGCCAACTATCATTTACTCGAGCAACAAATGAATAAAATCTTACACACACTTGCTACAACAATAGATAAAAATGTCATTCTTGCTGTACGCGGTCTTGTTGAAACAGAAATTACAACGAAGATTACAATGACTGCTACTGAAGCTCAAATTGTTGAGCAGCTCTTTGCCGTAACAGATCGTACACAAGGAGAGAATTTTTTAGAAAGTCTAAAGCCCTATGTCATCCCTTTCAAAACAGTAACAGCAAGTACGATTAAAAGCTTGTTCAAAAAGGAAAAAAAGTTAAAGATGCCAAATTTGGTTGATATGGATTTTCAGCAAATTTGCTATTTCGCTTGGGACGATCCTGGGACGCATCGAAAATATGTTATTATCGAGCAGGAGAAACAGCTAAAAGCTATTAAAGGCCTATTCGGAAATAGTACTATTAAAGGTATTTGTGCTATCTGCAACCGTCACGCCGATGTTGGTCTATTTACAACTTCCGTTAAAGGCCAAGTCGTGGGAACATTTACGAATCATAGCAATTACATTTGTGCGGACAGTGCTAAATGTAACCACCATGTATCTGATATGCACAAAGTGAATGAGTTTTTCGATCGCATCACGCAATAACAAATGGGCCTTCTCCATAATTTGGAGAAGGCTTGTTTTTCAGCTTGAAAACGAAGTATCTCCCGTAAATTTTTGAGAAGCACTATTTTACACTTCACCCATCATGCTGTCATGTAATATTTGTACTTCACTATATGTTCCACCTCGCTTATTACTCACATATACGATTAAAACAACATAAAGTTTCTATTATTTATAAATTATTGAATATTTAGCTATTTTTCCACTTCATTTCACTATAAAAAAGGCCCGTCACCAAAAGTAAGGGTTACCCTTCATTTGGGACAGCCTATTGTCATTAATATGAAAGTTTTCGTTTATCCGTTTTAATGATGGAAGATGCGATAATAACGAAGCCTAGCATTAGAATAAAGATTAAATCCAGTAAACCTGTATGCATCGATACGGTAAACAACGTAATTGTAAATGCATATGCTACAGAGTGGAAACTGCGAATGCCTTCCTGCTTTACTTTATTATAGATTAGTGAAATTAACACACCATATAACAGGAAGCCGATTGCCACTAACAAATAACCACCATCTAAGAACAATTGTCCAATAAAGGTTGGTGTTGTTGTTCTTGGTGGGCGTGTAATCCACTTACCTTTCTCCACACTTATAGAGTTTACAACCTCCGACACCTTCATGCGTGGCGAAATTTGTTCACCCGGCAAAACGGTATTGAAGATACCCCGGTGAATCTCACCCTTTAAGTAATCTTCCTCTTGTGTATACTCTATAATTGTACTTAACACGATATGACCTGTTACACTTTCCTGATTTATTGCACGTATCCACTTAGGCGTTAAGTTTACCATTTGCTCAGCAGTTAACAGCTTGTTTTTTTCCTCTACTGTCAATTCAACGTCTGGTTGGTCACGGGAATTAGATTCCTTTGTTAAATCTTCGGTAAGGACACGTATAAAGCCGAACATCGAAAATGCTACAGCAATAACTAGTAATGCTGAAAGGAACCAAGTCAATTTCACACGTTTTACAACATAGTGTAAAATAATGATGCCTGTGAACAGCATTATAATTAATGGTGTACGATAGGCCACTAATAAAAATAAGAACATCACAATTGCGAAAATCGAACCATAAACGAATGCCTTTTTCCATGTCATTTTCTTTTCTAGAATCATTTTATACGATAGTAATAATAAAACCCCGAACCATAATAATTGGCTAAAGAAGTTTAACTTAGGGCTGAGGTTACGACGATTTGATTCATCAGAAATACCTAAGCCACTACCAAAAATCATCATTAAATAGGAGATTAATCCGAGTAATGTTAATAGTACAATAAAGTGAATGACATATTTCCCTAAGAATGAAAGTCCAAATGTTGGAATTGTCCATTGCAGTTTATCGATAATATACACACCTATGTAATAGCAGACAAGCGCTAAAATAACGGCCGGCCAAATCGACGCGCGTAAATTAAATTGATCAAATCGATGGAAATCGAAAAAGCTTGTAAAAAAATATAGCACTAAAATAAATGGTAAAAAGAAATACGGTGAAAACATATCAATCTTATTTAACTTTCCTAACAAACCTTTTAATTTACTCATACCTATCCACACCTTAGTAAGATGTTCCTTCTCCTCCTTTTTAACAAACAAATTTTTACCAATTTCTATGTAAAACAAAAATAGTATATCATAAGTAAAAAGGTATTTATAGAAAAAATTACTATTTTTTATTTAATATTAATAATTTACCATTTAAAATCCATTCACGAACAAACGTGAATGAATTCTTTTAAATAACCACTCCATTTTGGATATGTGTTTTTCTCCAAACAAATTAATAAGGTTGCACACTTCGGTATAAATGGAGGTTGTTCATTGATAATATAAATGTTTAACGAAGTTTTTTATATTGGACTGATAAATTTAATAATGGCGGTTAATGTGTAGGGGCTAAATACGTGTAAAACGAGGAAAAAAACAGCGAGCGTGTGTACAGTAATGTGTATTGTTGCTTATATCTGTTCATCATCTTCAATAATTACCTCACAACTTTTATTGTTTAATGGGTAACCAGTACACTCACTATTACCAGAAAAAATATTTTTACCTCGATGGTTGAATCTTTCTTGTTTGCTTCCAAATTCAAACCATGAACTCTCTAAGTTATACCCAAGTATTGATGGTACAGGATCTTTTCCGATATATTCAATTGAGAAGTCTGCCAATTCTCTTTCCTTACTTATTTCAGTCTCGTACTTAACAATCCAGTTGTTACTTTTTCCATAAAAATCATATTCTTTCCCGCCACCTGAACAAGCACTTAAAATCAAGGGTATTATCACTAAAACTAATATTGGATATGATTTCACATTTCTCCCCCTATATAAAATCGAATTTCTTTCAAAATAAACCTACTATCTTAGTGCAATAAAATGTTTAGCCTCATTGAAATATTAATACTGGTGGTTATTGAAAAATGGATTTTTTTCATATTTATACTTTGTTTATTCCAATGGCAAAAAAGAAAATTTGATTTTACAAAAAAAATAAAATAATGTGTATGAAAAATAATAATTAACCTATACTATTAAAGATTTCACTTCAAATCCAAGTGACTAGGAGGGTTAACCCGATGAGTAAGGTTGATCGATAGCTCTGAAGGACCATCAATACTGAATAAAGCTAAAGTATGGTTGTCTTAGGTAAATCTTAAGATCGAATGCGGAAGCGAGGCAGTGTGTCATGGAGGAATTAAAGTAAGTGGTAATCAAACCCGGAAATATTATTTATTTCCGGGTTTTTTGTTTTAGTACTACTGAAAATAAAGTTTAACCAATGAAATTCGTCACAGTTAGTTGAATAAGATATTTTTAAGATTTGAGCATTTTCTTTATCTAATCTGCCAAACGGATTTGAATGATAAAGGAACAACATATTATCTTTATAAAACAGGTGCTGAAAGAACTAAAAGTATTTACTATATTCAAAAAGTTAATAACTATCATCAACGCTTAAAACAGTGGATATTGCAATTCAAAGGTGTTGCTACGAAATTCTTGCAACATTATCTGGCATGGTTTAATTTCTTGGTGATTGTAGTATTCGCCCGTTTGCAGTTGAAGGTTGCCTGTATCCTACACAAGAAACGAACGCAATGATTCCGTTAAGAAAAATGATTACGCAACAGGTTTTTAGGCATATTTCGTTGAATAATAACCTATATAACAGAAGTATTCTGTTAAAACAAAATCGTTAGTTATGAAAGGAATGATGAAAATGAAGCAACTATATAAGGTGATTGAAAAGTAGCGTTTATTTTCTCTTTTCAATCCATAAGTATAAAAATTTATTGAAAAGAGGATTGTTATGTATTCAGATAAAGAGCTGATAATTCGACCAATTAACGCCAAAGATTTATTTCGTTTGTGGGAACTTATTTATAAAGACGAACAACCTGAATGGAAAAAATGGGATGCGCCATATTATCCTCATCAGTCGATGCCCTACGAAAAGTTCTTGCTATCTGCAGAAAAATGGGTGAATAAAGAAAATTTTTGGGTAATTGAAGTAAATGGCGTTATCCGAGGGATTATTTCATATTATTGGGAACATGAACCTTCACGATGGCTGGAACTAGGCATTGTTTTCCACGAAGCGAGTACATGGGGAAAAGGATTAGGTACACGTGCTTTGAAGCTATGGATTAACCACTTATTTGATACATTATCTTTAGCTCGTGTTGGATTTAGTACATGGTCAGGAAATGAACGAATGATTCGTATTTGTGAAAAGTTAGGAATGCAAATGGAAGCGAGAATTCGCAAAGCACGCTATTACAATGGTCAATATTATGATTCTATTCGTATGGGCATGTTAAGAGAAGAATGGGAGAATGCTAAATAAGTTAGGATGCGATTCTAAATTATTCACAACTCGAAAATAGTTAAATTCGAACCTGGTCTCTTACCGGCTAGATTTTCTTTGACCGCAAAGACTTTAAGTTCAGCTGTATATCGAATAGAACAATCTGATACAGATGCAAAATCGATTCGCTTCTATTTGTCGGATTTGATGTTCGTTAAAAATGATTCTACTCATGATAATTTCTCCCGTTCTTCATTTCGTATATTTTAGTATAACGGGATTTTTTTGTGAAATGAACAAAAAAACCCGAATAGGGTCACTTTTTAAAGTGTCCACTATTCGGGATTCAGTTCAAACGGAGTGGTCTTATTGTTATCCAAATAAAGCTTCAAGTTAGTTTAATCAAGGGTGTCATTTGTATAATCAATAGAATTTGCAATCTGGACGAGCACTTCGGGTACTACTTTATCGGACACATCTTTATCAATACTAAACACATATTGCCAATTATCTCTTTCAAAGACCAACATATTAAAACCAAATTTCGCATTTTCAATATATGCTGCATTACTTCCATTTTCCAACTTAAATAACTCTGATACATACTTTTCGAATGGTATTTTATGCTGAATTGGTCGAACATTAATTTTGAAATGATTTTGAGGGAATTGATCACTTATCATTTTCACTTCAAATTCATCATTGATATTGTCATCTAAATTACTAAATCTTCCTAAACGATGGGTAAAACTTATTGGTGGTACTCTAAGTGGTAGCTTAAGTTCTTTATTAAAATGTTGTTCAAAATCTTTTAATGCAGATTCTACTGTTTTATATCCTATTTCAGTGAAAACTTCTTCCATAGGTTGAGGAGAATCGATTAAATTTGCATTTACTGTTTCATTAATTGATACGTATATTAAGACGCCAGCTAATACCAATATCATGAGAATATTTTTGTTCAATTTTATCGCCCCTAAATTATATTTAGGTATATTTTCTCCAATCGAATAGTATATATGCTTTTTGTCTCCGCACACACAATATACTTGTTTTTTTACGAAGGCTTTTGGTTTCTTCTTATCAATAACTTTATTAACAGTTGTAGAAGACTGAGCTCCTTGCCAACCGAGTTAATAATAGTAAAATATGAGCGACCTAAAACTTTTAGTTGTAGGTTACTCTCTTTTTATTCTACATAAACATCAAAAACAAAAGTTTCTTTTCCCTCAGCCCATGTTGCTTTCAATTCATAAATATAATATCCCTCTTCCGATGGCATGATTATTTTATTATCTTTAATTTCAACATTATCACTTGTACCATCTTCATTCAGTTTAGTTAGCGTTAAGGAAAGAGGATTTTTTTCAATTTCAAATTTTAATGTTTTTCTTTTTTCAACTGCTAATGTTTCGAAGTCATCTGCTAATTTATTTATATCAAGAGAACTTATTGTTTTAATTTCTATGTTGTCTTCTTTCCATTGGTAATCACCTGGCATCATTGTATAATATTCACTATCCACAACAACTTTCCCTTCGGGTTGAGAAATTGGTATACTGGACGATTTTTTTAAACCTAGTAAAAAAATAAATATTTTAATACGTATAGCCATTATCATTTGTTCTCTTGTTTTATTGATTACATCAATCTATTTTAAATCAACTCCTACAATTATTTTTTCTATAATAATGTTTATTGCAATTAGTTACTCAATATTTTTAGAAATTAAGCATAAGGAATAGTACCTTATGCTTTTTGCTCCACTCTACTGAATTTCTCCCCCAACTGTTCATAACTCATAAACGGCACCGTAACACTTGGCGGCTTAACCTCTTAATAAACTTTGTTAATTGCTTGTTTGTAAGTTAATCCTAAGTTGATGAACTTGTCTTTATCTTTCCAGATAACCATAAGTCCTCAATGATTTCCGTAAACAAAGAAAACTTACTGTCTCTATGCATCGTCGTAAACTTTACGAACGACTAGAGCTGTACGTTTTTCTTCAAGCAATTTTATAAGTATTTTTAATGCTACATGATAGGATTTCGAAGAACCAAAAACCTCGACAAGGAGGTGAATTTTACAACGCCAATTGAAAAAGAAATTTCAAAAGGAGGAATAAGGTAAATACCCGTTTTTCAACGAAGGGTGTTTTTATTTGCCTCATATTTTTAGGTCCGTGCAGACATGTAATTGACTATAATTATAGTCTTTTTTCACATTGTCTACTTAAAGGGGGTAATATCATTGAGTATCTGGACCTGGACCATTTTGGGTCGGTTACCCTATGACAAGATTACAATAATAGATGACTACATCATTCTGAACAAAGTTAATGTTTTAAGTTGTGCATACCCTATTGTTGTCACAATTAATAGTGGCATAATTATGAACCCTGGACTGGCGTAGAGTAGTAAAGTCCTCATAAAAATATTCAATACTAATCCAAATAATAGAGTTGCTTGTTTTATTATATATAATTAGAAAAAGACCATGTACTCACTTGAAAATGTGCGCCTGATTATTTATTTTGATTACTAATCAATAGTTTTTATATATCTTTTTAAAGGCTTAATTGATAAGTACATTTCTAAGAATTTAATCCCTTAAGAGAAATGTTAGCACGGTCCCCCACAAGAAAATTACTCCATAAAAAAGTCTTTGTAATAAACCTGCTGGCAAAGGAAAGAAAAATAAAAGAACTATTAGGATAAGCAAAACTAGTAGTACAAATAAATTAAAATAGGTCCATCGCTTCCCTTCAGTTAATGATTTTGCATAAATCCACAGTCCAAAAAAAACGGTAATCATGCCTATTTGTGCTACTATAGAATGCCAAAATAAATCGATATCAGCTGGTATAAAACCGGATACAATATTTCCCAAAGCAAAAATGAGAATAAATACTGTTGCCAATTTGTTGAACCAGTTCTTCTCTAGGTACTGCGAAAGATACAACACACCAACTGAAAATGTTAAACCATTTACTATAAACAATACATTCATCCAAAAATGATGAGGGGAACAAATTTCATGAGGTGCAATTGAATAAGTATACTTCCCACATGATGTCACTCCTAGATCACTCATAGCTTGTTGCATAATATTATAAGGTACAAGTGAAGTCATAATAAAAATCGGTTCTATCACAAAATATAAAATCGTAATAACCCAACTTACTATTCCAATTTTTTTTGATATATGTAACAAAATTAATCTCCCCTTTATATACACTTATTCGCAAAATAAATTACCAATTTAATAGTCATAAATTATATTATGAACTTAATTTAATAAGACCTAGATATGGCTTAAAATTAAATAATTGATGTCCCCACAAATAACATTTTGTTCACATTGTTTGCTCCCTTTAATAACACTGATTTCCTCCTTCAACAAGAAATATTTTCTATAAATAGCATATCAAAGGTTTACTTTACTCGTAAATACAGTGTTAGACTTATAAAATATCAGGCTTAAGACTTACATTTGATTAATGCTAGACATAGGGTTCGAAACAAGTAAAAGAAAGTGGAAAGATTCAACCGTAAATCAACGAGAAATAAATTTAGAGGAGTAAGCTTACCTTCAGCTCTAAACAAAGATGCAGCGTTAACGGTACCTACATCTGATCAACTAGGTACAATGCTCACATACGCAAAAGAACATGAAGATGAAACGTACTATTCAATTTTACTGCTACTTTCTTATACAGGGGTGCGAAAAGGTGAAGCGTTAGGTCTCCAGTGGCGGAATATTGACTTTGAAAAGCAAACGATTAATATTATACGGAATCGAACGAAACACGGTACTGGTACAACTAAACCAAAAATAGTGAACGTAAAATCAAAGTTGGTATGAATGTCATTGATTAGTTAATTTGTTATCAAAAGGGAATCAAAGAAAAGTTGCTATCATTCCGGAAAAAGCTAGAGGTTGAGGATTATGTATTCCATTCATTAGAAAGCATGATACCTATGCCGCTGACAACCCTACACAAAGGCTTTAAAAGAATTGTTCAACGTGCTGGGCTAAAAGAGTGCACTATTCATTCTCTCAGGCACTCGCACGCTACTATTTTAATGAATGACGGTGTACCAGTAAGAGCGATTGGGGAACACGCCTGAAATAATTTATACCACATACGGGCATGTATTGAGGGAAATGGAAGATAAAATTATAGATACATTTGACCACGTGGTACCTCAGCAAATTGCTGTTGTTTCCACTTTTTAATTTCGACTAAATGCTCTGGCAACATCATAGCAGTCCATTTCATCGTACCTCGATCACGTAACATCAAACCACCTCAAACGAGAACGTTCGTTCTTTTTTATACTAACATTTAAAGCGTTTACTATATCGCTGTTGAGTATTTAGATAGGGCTACTGTGGGTTACAAAGTCCCCTACTTAAATGACCACTACATCCGTTTACAACTCCACAACGATCAATTGTATGCCTTACGCATACACCTTCAGCTAAGATAGGATATTCTTTGTATTCGTAATTTTCTAAAAAATCGCCATTAAATTCTACTGTTCAACAATATTGTTTTTTTGCCCCCAAAACTTTTTCTACACACTCTTCATCTTGAGTTCTGTTTTCTAATTTATCTATCGCTTCCAGAATTCTCTTGAAGGACTCCTTGTCAATAACTATATCTCCATCAATGTTAATATAAAATTCTAATTCATTACTTAACATGGAAATTCACCTCCTTAAAGGTAGTATGACTATTAATAATTAAAATAATCAATTTACTCTTATATTGTTTCCACTACCAAAGTAAGTGTTTCTCTATAGAGCAAAATTTCACACCATCCATCACGGAGTGGTCTTCTTAAAGCCTATTCAACTAAAGCACCAGATAGTTGAATAGTAAATTATAGAGGACAATAGTGGTTTATTATATCCATAAGACGCTCGGACTTTTCAGACGATACATTTTCAGATAATCTTGCTCCTGCAATAATTGGAGCCCATTGAAAAATTTCTTCCTTTGACAAACCACTCTTCTCCAAATATAGTCGTAAATACATTTCAGCTAATTCTACTGAGAACTGTGAATACAGAAGGTACGTCCGATAAATGTCAGCACGAATATCCCCAGCACTTGAATCAACCCAATCTATAATTGTCGCTTTGCCATTATCAGAAATAATCAAATTAAAAAGATGGAAATCTCCATGACAAAGTTTATTATCAAATGTCATTGAGTTCAATTTTTGTATTAAAAGAGATTTATGCCTTTCTTCCAAATTAGTAGTAATTTCAATTTTGCGTCGTAATTTTTCAAACATCGGTTCAAGTGAATCAGCAACGACCATATGTATTTTTTGTTGGATATCAATGGAGATATTGATGAAATGTTCTGCTTGATCCATGTTTTCAGACAGGATTTCACCCATTGTTCTACCTTTAATATATTCCATTATTATTGCCTGTTTTCCATCTATTTCTGTAACATCCAACACTTTAGGAACATTAAGGCCATGTAAGTAGGCAAAACTTTGCTTATTTGCTTCGTACAATGATTCCGTTAAAGGCAAATAGTCGTTAAACACTTTGACAATCTTACCCTCATAAAGATAAATCTTAGCTGTATTTCCTATTGCTATTGGAGTACCTAAATTCATTGGTTTTCTCTCCTTTTATACTTATTTTAAATATGTTGTTCAAAAACTCGTTTCTTAGTCTTCTTACCCTAACCTGCGCATTTAGTTTAATAATACCTCAAATTAGATTCATTTGGAAAACTTTTACCATTTACATTCCAGCCAATTTTCTATATTTTGTCTGCTATTTATTTGGGTACGACTATCACGTTCATTCAGCCAGTTATAAAATGGTACTGGACGCCCTCTATTCTCTGTTTCTTTTATAGATGATGAATTTAATCACCTTCTTATCCAAACGCTCAACAGCCTTACTATATGCCCCTAAAAATACAGCTCTTAATGTACTAGCAACTGTCAGTACACCTTCTTTAATATCCATAGCAATTTTAAATAGTACGTTCTTAGCTTTTATGAAGTCAGTTGCACTTTGAACCTGAGCAGATAATACAACCTTATGTAATTCATCTTTCAAGTTATCTGCTAAAGGTAAGCTATTCATGAAATCAAATAGTATTTGTTGGTACTCATTCATGTATTCCTTTTTCTTTTCAGCTTGCAAAGCCAATTCGTTTTCTAAATCACATAAATTATTAGTTGCTTGTTTAGAACTTAAAACATTAAAAGAGTTTAAAGATAGGTTTTCAAAGTTCTGATCAATCTCAAACCTTAGCGTTTAAAAAAGGGGGATTAGACTTTGGTTTTCATAAAGTTGAGGTTATGGTAACAAGTACCTCACCTAATGTAGAAACTTTCAATCTTAGAATAGTTGCAATTGACGTTGACGGTAAATTAATAGCTCCGGATGAAGTAACAAATAATAGAAGGTAGCCAAGATAAATTAACAGCTACAGTTACACCAGATCCATACTGCTAAAGTAATTTGGACAAGTAGCGACGAATCAATTGCTATTGTAGACCAAAATGGTAATGTAACTGCTATTCGTGAAGGTGAAGCAGTAATTACAGCAAAGATTGAAAACACTGATATCGAAGCCACTAGTACAGTGATTGTTAAGAAACCAACCAGTGAATCTTCGAGTGCTATTTTGAGTATTACTTTAGTAAACGGTATTACCAAAGAGTATGACGTTACTAATAAAGTATTAAATGACTACTTAAATTGGTTTGATAGTGCACAAGGTACTTCAACATTCAAATTTTCAAAAACTATCTCCCCTTATAAAAAAGTAACGGAATATATCGTACATGATAAGATAGCTTCATTTGAAGTAAGAGAATACTAAACACAAAAAGACCAGGTACTCAAAATGAGCGTCTGGTCATTAGTTTAATTGAGGATAGGACAAAACAGGTTAAAAACCTTAAAAAATATACTTAAATCTCAGCCTCTTTCTTATTTCTTTCTTATATAGAGACCCTCAGTTGAACTGATTGTCTCGATAAGTTTTCTATAATTCTTATCTTTAACAAATACAGAAACAACTAATTCATTTACCCATGCAATAATATTTAATTCTGGTAAATAAATTGTAGTTTGTTCGTACCCTCTAAGACTTAGTTTTAAGAAATTACTTAATTCTTTAGGGGATATAATTTTAATAAAAGGATTGTCTTTCATTTTTAAAAGATAATCTTTTTCTTCGTTTGTAAAGAAATCTGGTAACTCTCTTTGTGAAAAGTAAAAAGAACTTTGTATCCACAGTGAACTATAACATGATAAGATAGTTAAAGTGTTTATGAATTTTTTTTCAACTTCAAAAAATTCTTTTGGTGTTTCTTCATTTGGACTAAAACAAATATCAAGAGGAGCAAACCATTCCATTGATTTATTAATAATCATAGGAAAACGATCTAATATTAGAAAATCTTCTGGGTACATAGTGTAAAGCTCTTCCTCTTTTTCAAGAAGTCCAGTACTATCAAAGTTTATAGAAAGATTAAATGAATCAACCATATTTTTTATACTCTTATTTTGATTAAAAAATTTTTCATTCACCATAATACACACCCCCTTTTGAAGATACTAACACATTAGGCTTTTTATTTAGAAATAATCTTTACTTTTTCATCCAATGAAGCAACTCTATCACCTTTATCATTTTTAAACTTCCATTTTCTCCCTCCGTGACCCGCAGTATATATCTTGTGATTCATTATTATCAAAGCCATCAACAATAATTTTTTCTTGATTTAAAGTATTATTTAACTTCAAATCCTGAGTTTCCATTGCAGAAGCAAGACTCGGTGAAATTGTACTGAAAGTAAATGCAGTACAAGTTAATACGACAAAGTTTTTAAAGTAGTTTTTTTCAACATTATTTGTATCCTCCATTTTTAATCCTATTTCAAGAATCATATTTTTTATAATGTTATAACATTTTCATTTACCCTCGAGTTACCATTATCCTATAATTTCCAGTGCAACCAATTCAATGGTAGGTTTACGCCACTTACAGAAGTATAAATTGTTATATGATCCTACGTTTAAAAAACAAACTGTAGAGTATTTAGTAAAACATTATAACTTTGATGATTTAACTGATATTGGAATTAAAAGTTATACAAGGGAATTGTTAGAAGGATATCTAGATAAAACGCAATTAGAACACAAGTACAAACCTTACTCTAATGAGAATGCAATTGATTTTGCTTATGACGCATTGAATTCTCTTTACAAAAACCAAATCACAGACTATTTTAGGGATGAAGATATTCCTGTAAACTACTTTTATTATCTGAAAGACGACAATATTAAAGAAGGTTTAAACTATGAATTATATGAAAAAATAACTTTTATAATTGAGAATGCAAAAGATGAAATTAGAAATTTAGAAAAGAATGCGAATAATCACTAAACCTTTTCAAATCACCTACCCATTCCTGTACACACACTTTGCCCAAGCATGAAAGGAATGGACAAGGTGAAACTATATAAATCAGCAAAAGAACCTGAAATATATCACTATTTCAATGCAAATGAAGAAAAACTATGGATGTTTCGACATAAGTATTATGATGCTACTGGAAAGAGGAAAGAGGAAAGAGAAGAAGAAAAGTGGTTTTAAAGCGGAAAAAGCACCACTGAAGGCCCTTAGAAGTTAAGGCTTCAACCCTGCGTGGTGAAACAAAACATATTGAAAATGAAAATTTAACTACATCACAATGGTTAGATATGTGGTTTGAAATGAGTAAAAGTAAATGGAAAACCGCCACTATTGTTCAACGCGAAATTGTGATCCGATTAAATATAAAACCTTTATTCTCGTAAGCTTGTTTAAATGACTCGATTGTTAATTTTGATTTACTAGATTCCTTTTCGACTATAGGATTAGAACTATCAGAACTACTCTTCGGCTCTGAATCACTACAAGCAACTAGGAATACAGCTGCACACGATAATATTAATATTTTCTTCATAAAATGCTCCTATCCATAAATATACATAATTTAGGGAGATTCTACTACCTATCTTTTCCGTTTTCCTTTGTCAGTATCACTACGTTTAGTTTTTGACATAAGAAAAGCACCCAAAAAGGTGCTCTAATACTTAATTTTTCTCATTTAAATCATCCGGATAAACAACAGTGTTAATCACTTCGCCGTTAGATTCATTTTTAAAAATTACTGTAACTTTATATTTTTCTGGATCCACGCCATTGAATAACTGGTAATACATACTTGTTATAGCTAGTCCAAAAGAAGCCATTGAGTCAAGACTGTTTTCAAACTCCTCTTGATTTACTGATAATGTAAATTCAGAAAATGTTTTATTGTAACTTACATCTTTAATCGAAGGGAAATCTCCACTAGTTTTAATCTCTTCTGTAGCTTCTAAAATGCCTGTTTCTAATTCTTTCATCATTTCTTTGTGCTCTGATTTAGACATTTTATAAGTTAAAGAACCATCTTCATTCTTGATGACTTCTTTGATGCCATCATTTTTTGATTCAGTAATAACAGTATCAATATCTTGTCCCTCAAAAAAAGAAGCCGGTAATGTTACTTCAACGTTTAAAAGCCCTTTATCAACCTTAAGCGGTCCCTCTTCAGATGTCTTTTCAGTTGCATTGTCAGCGGCATCTTTTTTGTCGTCACTATCTTTTTCTTGATTTTGATTGCAGGCTGACAAAAGAATACTTAGTAATAAAAGTAATGGTAAGATAAATATTTTTTTCATTATAAATCACTCCTCATATACAAATATACACAAATTTAGGAGGTTCGACTATACCATTTACATAACTACTCTATTTCTTAGCAGCTTCCGCCTCTTTTTCCAACTCAATATCCAAACTAGCAATAATAAATGCTTGCTCTTTACAATCCATAGTTAAAAACTGATTAGGCAGTAAATTAAAACGATGAAGCGCAACATGTGCATAGAATGCAAGTCCGTCACGCTCATCATCACTGCCTTGTATTAGTTTTTTACTTCTTCTACTTGTTCCTCTAAACCAGTGTCAATTCCGCTGATTTCTGTTACCTTTTCAGAGATTTGAGACGCTTCTCCTACCCAGAACATAGATCCAAACAATTTTTCAGCACCGCGAACATTATAAGACTGTTGCTCCCCTTCCCCATAAGAATGATCAACTAAATACAACAACTTAGCAATATGCTAAAAACCTTGATATATCAATGTTTTCGAACAAAAAAAACACCCGTTTTTTTAACGAGTGTTTCATAAGTTTTATGACAACCACTTAGGTGGTGTGTTTTTTTCCCAGTAAATATCACCTAGGTTGTTATGTGCCATAAAGTCGTCTTCAGCACTGTGGTAATGAAAGTTATAATAATAACCTTCTTGTGGTCGTTTCTCTGTGCGGACATGGAAGCGAATCAAATCGGATTCTGTTTGACTGTTAGTAATATTGAAAATTTTTTCACCATAGTTGCCACTTGGTTTCTCTGTGATTGTTAGAGATGCCAGTGAGCCATCGTCTAAACTCGCTACTGTCATGGCAATCGCTTCTTCCATTTTCGGAAAGATAATGGCATCAAATTCATTGCTAATTTTTGGACCAATTTTTGTGCCAAACTTTATGTAAGATTGCTCTTTCGCTGCATCAACAAGTAGTGCACCGTAGTCAATCGCTTCTTGAAATGATTCGGTGTCGTTTTTAGAATTTATATCTGGTTCAGCCGCTACGGCAGTGCTTGTACCAGATGTCGGCCCGATAGCAGCACGACTCGACGGATTTTGATCGAATGCATCCCATATTTCATGTGTTGGCGTAATTAATCCAAATGTTAAAAACGCAACCATGATTACGATACTTTTTTGAACCCACTTTTTCATTAATTAGCACCTTCTCTTTTATGTACAATTTGGTAATTATTCTATCTATATATACGTATTAGGCTAATAAAAGGTTTCATATTTCTATAATTCATTGTACAATAATTTATGTATAAATGTGTCGTTTTTTAAAGGAGGTACACAGCATGTCAATCGTAATGGGTATTGGTCTTTTAATAATGTTAGGTTACTTATCATCTTTATGCTTCACGGACTAATTTAGTCAAAACGCAGTATGAACTCAATTCACGTGTACAATGCCGCATTATCAAGGTTTTGCTATTATTTCCGAATTTCTTTTAATGCAATATGATGTAAATAATGCTTCAACTTGGGGCTAAGTGGGGCTCTGTTATGGAGCAACATTGGGGCTAAGTGGGGCTAATAAAAATATGTGGCGTGTTACAGGAATTGGTGAAAGCCTAGAGAGGGAACAATGGTTACCTCTCTTTTTTATTTGGCTGCATAATAAAAAACATCCACAATGCTTTGTAATCAGAAGGTTCTCATATTCTTTACCACAATATCTGCGATATGGCTTGTTGAATCAAACGGTCTGTCACGGTTGGGATTCCTAATAGACGCACACCACCGTCTGGTTTCGGGATTTCGACACGACTTACCGGCTGCGGCATAGATTCCCGCTAGAATTTGCGCTTTAATGATTCGCAATTTTCGAGGATGTGTTGACGTAAGGTTTGTACTGACATCCTCTCTACTCTATGGCTTCCTTTATTCGCTTCGAATCGCTTTAATGCTTGTATCATATTCGGACGTGCTAGAATTTTATTCAACATCACCATTTCGTTCCTTTCCGTGAATAGCTTGTCTTCTTATGTCCATTTGAACTACACCCTCCACCAATACCTCATGGACTTCACCATCACTTTCTAAGCGTGAGGTTTCTTCGTTTTCTGTGTTTATCCATTCAGAGTGGAATGCCAAGGGCTATTCTCTCTTAATTGTTCAGCCCTTCCAATTAGCCCTAGACCCAATCGTACTATGACCTCTGCTGACTTCTGATGGTTCAGCTACTTGTCACCAAGTAGGTTATGAAGGGTACTTCACGTTTCCATCAGACCTCCCCGGGTAAGCGCATGCACTTTCACACCATCTATCGGTCTCATTTACTGAATATGACCTTCGACAGAAGGGACTTTGTTTTGTTAAGCAAATTCATCCAGTCATATCCAGCCTTTTATGGGGTTCGTGTTCCTCGGACCAGTGTTTTGCCTCCAGCTTCCTTCAGATTCCGCGTCGCCACGGACACCCTTGCTCTTGGCTAACCTTTACTTCTGTCTTCGAGGTTCGGGACATGCACCCTATAGTTCATACGCATGCCGAGCGCACTTAAAATAAACTGACGTCCATAACGGACGTCAGCTTCTCTATTTACGAAAACGAACATTTATTTTTTACATCCTTACATTATATTCCCACCAACTGCAACGCCTTCTTAACCTCCTGAACATCTTTTGCTAATATGCTCTTCACATTCGATCCGAACCATTCCAATGACGCATCTACTTCCATGGTTGAAAGTACTCCTGCTAGGAATTCATCATAATCTATTGCACCTTCAAACAATGGAACCATCCCTTCTCTAGACCCTGATGCAGCATAAACATTGTTTGGAGAAAAAACACCAAGTTGTGCACGTGAGGCAATATTTTTAAAGTGAAAATGTGAGATATAAGGACGAAGTTGCTTCATGGCGACAATAGGGTTTATCCCTGATTCCCATATATGCAAAACGTCAAAGTTCACTCGTAAGCTTGAGTGATTCGTTTCTTCGAGTAACTGCATCGTTGAAGGTAGATTATCTGTCAATGTGTTCGGATGAGTTTCAACAAGCAAATATTGTCCTTTTGACTCAAGATAATCACAGAGCATTCTAAGCCTGGAAGTAAGTTCTTCCCTTTCTTTCTTACTCGTGTCTGAACTGCCCTGTTTTCCTACAAATGTACGAATCTTATTCGTTCCCCAGCGCTTTGCAAGGGAAGATAACTTCTCTGTTTCAGCCATCATTTCAGAAACTGGTGCTTCTAATGGCAAATAATCACTAAGCATGCTCGTTTCCAAACCGTAGGAGCTTAGCCAATCTGCTCCATAATGAAGTTCATCTGCCAAGTTCTTTGCATGAACACCCCAGAGCTCGATTCCTTGAAAACCTTGAGTTTTTGCAAATTGAGCTAATTGATCAATCGAATGGAGATGGTGCCGAAACGAGATTGTACAGATAGATAGTTTCATAACATGACCTCTTTCTTGTGCTGTAATATTAACCATGCTTGAAAACATGCTTGTAATCCTTGCTTAATCTTGAACTCAAGGAGATTTTGTTCTTCTAACTTCACAAAAATATCTTCAGCTAATAACAAATCTTGTGTCATCGCCAGTTTCATCGCTCGATACTGAATCGTTGTATAACCATTCACTAGACGCTCAATTTCATCACACCATGTTTCAAAGCCTTTCTCATCGTGACCAAGAGCTTCCCAAAAAAATGCAAACGCATGTTCATATGCATACTTTCTAATCGCTAAAACCGGCAATTGTTTTAATGCAGTCGGAAGTTTTGACATACTTTCTTTTTCTTTTCCTACGATATACCCTTTAATAATCTCGGTAATTGCTTCTGTCATCGGATTACAATGAAGCTTGATACATGTATTAAAATAGGCTTTAACCGTCTCTGTAGTCGGAGCAATAATCGTCTCAGAATCAAAGTAATAGCCACCTCCGACAGCTGGCTCTTGGATTGCAACTAAAATCCTCTCCTTCGGCAAAATCCCTTCCCAGCGAAAATCAGGGTCATACATAAACCACTCTGCTTCATTTTCTGTCGATTCTAGCATCACATAATGTGGAAATGGACGTTGATGAAATTTATTCTCTCGCTCTGGAAGCATCGATAAATCCAGCATCACCATCACATGTTGATGTGGAGATTTATTTTCTAATAACCTTTGTAGCTTGTTTATATTTTCTTGTTTTGATTGTTCTTCGTCATACCATTTGTAAAGCTTGATTCCATAGAGCATTTCATACCATGTTTGAAAGAAATGATGATCAATTCGATCTGAGTGGTATTTTAGCACGCCATTATCGAGCACATCAAAATCTGCGTCCCATACCCCAAAATAGTAGGGCCTATGATCAACACCTTTCGTTTTCTTAATAACTTCACAAACACAGCTTACAAAACAATGAACCTTTATCATTTTCCCCCTCCGATTTCTACTTTTTGCTGTTTTTCTAAAAAGCTTGCTAGTGTTCCTACTGTTTTGAAATCTTTAGGAACGAGAATCTCATCGGGAATGGAAATGCCAAGATCCAACTCTACATGAAGAATCAGTTGAAGGACCATAATTGAATCCATATACAAATCCTCATTTAACCGGGCATCTTCATTAAAAGAAGACAGCGTCTGCAACTCTAATGAATTTTCCAAAATATCATAGATGCTCTTGATCAATTGTTGTCTCGTCATACTGGTATGCCTCCAAGTTTTTTTCTACTTACTTTTCCATTTGGCAGCTTTTCAATTTCATGAACAAACACAAACTCCATCGGAATTTGATGTGGAGCGAGAAATTTCCGGCACCATTCTCTAAGCTCCATATTATCGATCGGTTCAGTAGACACGTATAGTGCGCATACTCGCTCTCCTGATAGGTTGTTTTGTTTCTTATATACGACTGCTTCGACTATTCTTGGGTCATCCATTAACACGGTTTCAACTTCTTGCGGATACACATTCAAGCCTGCTACATTAATCGTGTCATCCATTCTTGCAAGAAAATAAAGAACATTATCTTCTATATAGCCAAGATCTTTTGTATAAATCGTTTGTGTAGACAATTTAATGATAATTTCGCTGGGTGTTTGCTTATCACCAGCTGTCACCTTCACATGGGGAAGGGGGTAGCCCATTTCTTTCGGATCTTCCACATTAGGGTGAATCGTAACACACCCGGATTCAGAGCATCCATACTGCTGTAATACTTGGCGAGATTTCTCTCTTAATGATAGCAACCAGCTATGCGGCATCATTGTTCCTGACGTCATCACACGATCAAATTGTTGATCAATAGGTAATAATCGACTTAATGTATAAAGTAACGCTGGAGCCCCATAGAGTATGTGCTTAGGATATTCTATTAGCTTTTTCAAAATATATTTAGGATTACTATTCGTAATAATAACCGGCTTTGCGCCCCTTCTAATGCAAGCCAAGACACCACAAATGAATCCATATGAATGAGTAACCGGACAAGCGACAACAGAATTTGTCAAGGAATCGGCAGGTAACGTCTTCACATAACTTTCAATCTCTTCTTCCACTGAACTCCACGTTCGTTCAATACATTTCGGAGCACCTGTTGTACCTGAGCTCATTTGAACTAATACGCCTTCTTGGTTATTGGAATGATTTGATAGTTCGATGAAAGAATCGATCGATTGGAACAACAAAAGATGACTACCTGCTGAAGAAGCAAGCCGCACAGATCCCTCTTTTGGCGTCGCTGAATGGATTGGGACGACTGATCCACCTTTTTGGCGAATATATAAACAAAGAGCTATATATTGGAAAATATCATCCGTACAAATAGCTAGTCTGCGATTGTTACACTCTCTTAGATGAGATAAACTTTCATATATTTCATATTGCTTCTCGATATCGTCTACTGTATAAAATTGATCATTGACATAAAACATCATCATTTCCCCCTTTATCCGCTTGCGCCAACGTATTGCTGACGATATGTCGAAAACTACCTTCTTCTTGATTTTGAAGTTTCTTTGTTAGCAAAGATTCAACATAAATATGTGTGCTAGTATGCTGAAGCTGTTTATTTCTTGAGCATAATGATGGAAAACGTTCAAAGTGCTTCTGTATTCCATCCCTAACTTGACTCCAAAAACGTATTTCTGCAAATCCATACTGCTCTTCTAACAAATAAGATAGTTCACTTAAATGAAACACGAATAATGTATCCATAACTAACTCGCGTAAAGCCTCTACAGAAGACATCCAATAATAACAATCGACAGGTCCATCTTTAAAACGTTCGTGTATCGTTTCAAAGTCTGGAACGAGGCTTCTGTCTGCAATAAATTCTTCAACATATTCGATACTGTCATGGAAATCCCTCAGTACAACCCGAGTCGGCCAGCCATTTTGATGTAATAAAATCATATTTTGCGCATGGGCCTCAACAGCAATACCGTGAGCGACAAGCAAGTGCCACACAGGAATAACACTCACTTCGATCAAGCGCTTTACCCACTCCTCCGTTCCATATCGGAAAAGCCAATCATCTATAAACGGACGCCCATCTTTCTCCATCATCATTAGCACCGTAAACGGTACCGCTTCCTCATCATCCTTCATATACGAGCGCACACTCTCTCGCCATATTGAGCCAAGCTGACCTTCTAGTTTTCTGCTATGCTTTTTTGCATTCGGTTCAAAAATAATCCCTGCATATTCTTCCAGTACGATAAGAGACGCTTCCTTTTGTAAATAGGAGTCTAATTGAATCACCTGTTTAAGCCATGCTGAAATATGAGGAGAGGCACAAACAGCATGAGAATGTAACTTTCGTAATGAAGAGGTATTCACCATATTCATCGAGCATTTTAATTGCGCCTTTTCAGGATTTGAAAAATTCCATAATGTTCGCACCGATTGGGTTGCCCGATAGTAATCACCTTCCACATCTAGAGGAATTAGATCTTTTTGCTCAATTAATCCAGCTAGTTCATGTTTCATGTTAAGCCACTGCCAAGGATGAACCGGTAAAAACGTATACTCTTCATATGTTCCATCTAATACCGCAAGCTTTGCAAGAAGGTCTCCCCACATCAAATGCCCTAGCTCTCTTTTCCAAAAGCTCTCTTCCTCTTCAAGAACAGTGATTAGTACGTAGCTTCTTCTCATTGCAACCCACTGAAGGGTAAATGATTGCTTTGCCTCAGGGCCATAGTGTTTATGGTCGTCGATCGTAAAACCGGTTCTTGATTTAAAACAAGGGTGATATGGATGTCCTTCAATGATTTCCGATTCTAATTCTTCATAGCTCGAATTTCTTCTCGACATGGGCATTTGGAGATGACGATCATTCCATTCACAAAGCTTACTCGTTAAATGAAGTTCTTTCAGTAATTGAGCTTTGTCTCTAACAGTCGAAAGTAATTCATCTACTAGATCCTCCAGCGTTGCCTTTAGTAATGTTTCATCTTTTCCTACTAGAAAAATACTATCTCCCTTTATACGGATGCGATCAAATGCCATTCTTGTCCCTTCACAACGATAGGTGCACTTCTGTCCAACAAGAGTAAGGATTGAAGTCCATTGATCTAGACGAGTTTCTTCATATTTGATTAGTCCTTCAAAAACCATTGCTTCCACAAGCTGCCGCCTTACACGTAGCTCTGCTTGTTTAGAAGCTATAGGCTGTAGCTTCTGCATATTCTGCCTCCTCGTACTGAAGAACAAACGGATTTGGAATTTTCGTGTATACGGCTTGTTCAAGTTCGGCTTCTAGTTCATCTACATCATGAAACCTTGTTAATAAATTTGCTTTGAACGCAAGCTCTTCTTGTTTTAGAATGTTACGAACAAATGCCTTCCCGAGACCTGTAAATTCTTTTTCTAATAAGTGCAGTTGATCGATACACCACTCCAAAAGGATTTTTTCATCGATTAGCTGATCTGCGCCAAATCGGGAAATAACGGGAAACAATTGATTCATAAACAAATAATATGTAAATCTATCATGAATAAGGTCATCTTCGTAAAATAGCTCTTCTGTTTCATGTAAAGAAGGTTCTATTAAAAGAAGTTCTTCTTTATATGTTTTTGATAAGTAATAGCCTTGGTTATCACGATAATAATAAGTAGTTGGATAACCTGAAGAAATGTTTAAGACACTATTTTGCTGATGTGCTTCGAGAGCTATCCCATTCTCATCGTATAACCTTAATAATGATTCAATAGCACATTTCCAATAGACTTTAAACCAATCTAAACTTACACTTTCTAATGAGCGGAATTCTGATTGAGAGATTTTCATGATAAGCTGACAAAGTTTCGATTTTTCTTTTGGCAGAGGCTCTTGAACAAGAGCAGCGATCATGCAGATTCCTTCATCATGTCCTTTAGGAAATACGTTTGAGCGGAAAATAACCTCAAACCCTGATTCCGTCTGATTTGGAAACTCTACAGTCATATAGGCTGGGTCATCAATCATCCGAAAAGATGAATGGTTCTGTAAGAAATTAATCTTATTCATTAACCGAGCCATAACAATTCCAGCTTTTAGTTCATGAGTTCTATTGACCCTCAATGAATTCGTTATTTTTACAGGAATTGAAAACTTATACATCATTTCTTCATTTGAGCTATACACCGTTCTTATCGAAGAAGTTGCTGTATAAAATGCCCCAAGCGCACCTTCGTATTTTAGCAATCCTTCAGCAAGCGCTTTTTTTACATACTGTTGCTGTAAAAGCCATTGTGCTTGAAGTGGGTGCATCGGAATGAGGCAATCCTTCTCTGACATAACAAAATCAGGTTGTGATTTTGTTAAAGACTGAGAAATGATTTCACTCGCACTTTTTTCTAATACAGAGGACTCTTTCACAATTTTACGGTCGACACGAAAATAGTGAAGTTGGAAAGAACCTTGTAGCTCTGGAGCAAAACTCGTTTGTTGCCAATTTGCCATCCCTTGTCTGCTTTTAGGTGTCGGATGAAGCCAATGTCCAAATAAGAGAGACTGCTCAGCTTCAATAAACGTATCGTGAGCTCCATTTTGTTTCTTATCTCCCAAACTCTTTTCAATATAATTTGCCATCGTTTGATAGCTCTCAATTATGCGAAGAATGAGTTCATCAAAATGGGAAGAAAGCCCAGGACATCCATCCGCCTTCGCCATTAAATGTAGTTCTTGAATGAGCGTGATGAGTATCGTTAATTTATCTTCAAGAAGCCATTGTTTTTGTTTCGTACAATACTTCAACGAGACACCAAATATATGTCTTCCAACAAGAGATTTGTATGCCACACCAAATGCAAAACGGGTGTTTTGTATCGGCAACTCAAGCTCTAACATATGTGCCTCTGTAATCAGGATAGATAGTCGCTGTTCTTTTATCCACTCCTCCTTTTTGACCCAATGTCCACTACTCACTTCTCGTATATAACAATTCATAAACGCCTGAAACGTTGCATTTTCTGCAATCTGTTTAGCAATCTGTTGCATGTAATAAACCATCCTTTCACCGAACCTCCCCTAACGAATGATAATGATTATCATTTGTTGTTTAAAAAATTAGTCTTCCTAATTAGAAAGACTCATAAAAGAAATAAATGGAAACAAACGTGTTGCTGAAAATGATACATCTTTTTGATAATTAAAGGAAAATTTAAATTTATTGGATGATAGTAGATTAATAGCCACTTTATTGATAATGATTATCATTATCAAACATATTTCCATATTACAGTAAATATGGAAATTGCTCAACTGTCTAAAGACCTATATAGCGATACAAGCCATCTTAATAGGCAAAAATTTAGAAGTGACATCGTTTCTTAATATCGTTTGTACGATGTTATTGATGTGTGGTCTGTTGTGAAGACAAAATATTACAATAAGATGAAAAAAGAATCGAGCGATTCGAGAAAGGTCAGTATGATATTGAGGTTCTTAGGTATTGGTGTGATATTTTATGCCGATACTTCGTTTTCATCTTTACTTCGATAACAATTTAGATTTAAGTCCATAATCATATTACGTGCAATTGTACAAATATACAAAAACCCCTTCGTATCAACGAAAGGGGTAAAAATTATAATTATGTACATATGAATTTATAGAGAAAAGGACCGTTCCAAGGAAACTTTTCAGGTTCTAAATTAACAACAATACCTTCAGCAAAAATTTGCATTGGTGTACCAGAATCTGTTGGTAACGGAACCGCTCCTGGATCAGCATCACCTGATTGTGGTAATCACAATTTTTTTCTATTGTGTCAACTCTGTTCAATAAGTCATTAATATACTCTTCTAATGTATAAATTGTAATTACCTCTTTTCATGATTTATATAAATTCTTTTTAAACCCTATAAAATTTATACCTTTTCATTTACTTTAGAATGACATCTAGTTTATATAATCCTTTAGTATGTAGTCCCAAATCCGTTAACCCTTTTACTTCTCGCAGTATCCTATGTTTCTTATATACTTAAGGGAATAGCTAATGACAATAAAAAGAGCAACCATGCATAATAAAAAGCCACACCTGATTGAATGTGACTTAATACAATGGATTAATCAAATGTTAAAATATTTTGTTCTACCACTACCTTATAAACATCTTTAGTACTAATTAGAATCGTCTTAAAATTTTCTGTTTCAGTAAATGAATACCAAGACTTCTCATTGAACCCATTAGAAATTTCTTCTGTAAATGTTTCTTGTTTAATATTAGCCTTGATTTTATATTCTTCTTCACGACTTTCGTCAAAGTAAAACTTCACTGTATATTCATACTCCATTAGCCAACACCTCCCATCTACCTATATCATTGGACAAATGGGCTTGATGTAATCAATAGAAATATAAAGCATAATAAAAAGCCACAACTCATTACGAGCGTGACCTTATTTTGTCATTCAAATATTTTCGAAATAACTGTATTCAAATCTAAATATACTTTATCTGAATACACATATTTTATTTTAATGTTTTTTAATTCATCCACGTCTCTTTTTAATAATTCTAGGTCTATTTCTAACATTACGATATCTGTATCTTTATCGCCTGAATGTTCTAGATGTTACTCTGTTACCTACCGTATTATTGCTATGTGTAATAGTAACATCAGCAACATGTTTTCCATTATGATGGATATGAACTATATTATCATTAAACGTTACATATACTTTTTGTTCTAGATAAACAGCTTCGAATGCATTGTCAGCTGTTTGATTTACTTTAAAATTATTCACTATAAGATATTTTTCTAAAGTATCAAAGACTTCTTTTTCAGTTTGTTTTAATAATGGATTTAAAACAGTTTCTTTCAGATGTTTTTTTTCAATTAAATCTTGAATCTCTTTTTTTAAAGACTGTTCATAGTCTTCATTTGCTTTTAAGTTTTTCAAATTTAACTTCCCCATATTTACACCTGCCTCCTACTATTATCATAAAATAAAAGGAAACATATGTTACTATTAGAAAACTAAAACATAAAAGAGACTACCAATTTAGTAGCCTCTCATGCTTGTTTGCGAAACACAAGTACAAGCGAACGTGCTTATTTTGTTAGCGCATTTCCGTGCGCTTTTGATAAAACTTGATAATATCAATTTACTACAGATTTTTGTGAACTTCGCTAGTGTTAGGAAGTTCAATATATTGAATACTAGAAATTTCTAACTTCTACACAAACACAAAAACAACAAAATAAACTAATGCTGTAGGAACTGCGTAAGAAGATATACCCTTTAAACTCCATTTTTCTTCATCAAGTGACCAAAGAAAAATAAACAATGTTATCATGGTAATCCCAAAAGCGCTCATAATAATATTTAATAATCCAATAACCCCCATCCCCTTTTCTAGCCTTAACATTTACATTAATATATTCTTCATGCATTAAGCCCATGCTAACCGCTTGGCTGTTTCATCAATTAATGCATTGCGTTTACGTAGAACCTTATTGCGCGACATATACAAACGATTCACGATAATTAACCAATCTTCACTTATGCCACTTGGATTCCAGTACTGCATATCGACGATAGTTTTTAAAGCATCTTCAGCAGGATTTGCACCCGATTGTGATCGTTCCAATTCACGATGCTGCACACGTCAGCAGAAGTTTAAAAATCGGAAATGGGACTAAAAATGGGGCTAATTAGTTTAAGAAACCTTATAAACGTTGATAAATCAATACTTTTATCATTTCTTTAATGTTACACGGACTTATTCATTTACATTAAAAAAACCGCGAACTTCTCAGAGCACGCGGTTTTTTCATTTTCTCATTGCCAAACATATAGTTCATTATCCCAACTTTTAAAGAATTCACCTTCCTCAACAATTACATTATAAATAGGTAATAAAAGTATTTGTAAACGCTTTATGACTTCTTCAAATTGTAGCGACGTTGGACCAAAATACACTTGCCATTCTTTAGTTTTTTCCATATCTGCATAAAATAGCGGATGATGTTTTTCTATTATTGTTCTATGGTTATCAAATGTTTCGGAGATAGCTTCTTGTAATAATCGCCCTTCAATTTTTTGCGTATTTGACAATAGATAAATATCATAAAAATCTTTCATTAGGCAATCCGGAGCTACACAACTAGTCATTTTTTCAAACTTTTCAGCAATAATTAAGGCTGTTGGATACGCTAAAATCATTGGTGATGCCATTTCCAATAACGAAGGAAACACTATTTTTTTAGGAGTCGATAAAAGACTATCCCAAAAGCTAATTCTTACTTGTATGTATGCTTTAGTTTGATCGAGTGTAACAGGAATACTGATTTGAAACTCTTCATTTTTCATGGTAATCACTAATTCATCTTCTAGAAAACGAATCCCGTCTTCGTGGAATTGAATTGAACAAATGTCCATAAAAGTTCGTTTCACAGTACTTACATCCTCAGGCATTTGTTTTGCCACCAAAGAAATCTCTCCAGATGATTTTACTGCGCCATTTGTTAATGAATATAATAAAAGATGATCTTTTAGCAAAAATCTTTCTTGATATGCGGATACTGATAGTCGATATAACAATCTTTCTTGAAAATAAAGCCCTAGCAATGCTTCAAGGCTTTCTCCTTTTTCAGCGGCCACTTTTTTTAAATGCTCTAATACATTCCTTGAAATAGTTTTCACATTGTCCATCTTCCAGCTCCACCTTTATATAATTTTCTCTAGAATTTTTATTATACATATCAATAATTTGATTTTTTCTAAAATTCTATAACCTATTATTGCTTAAATTTCAAAACGAGTAAACGGTAATATAAACCAACGTTTTTTTGCTAACTAAGGTTGAAACAGCAAGGTAAAATCATGGTCAGTCGTTAGTTGAAATTCACGGACAAATACCCTATAACTGAGCAAAGAATTTTTGGTGAGAGGCGATTCACAAAAAAGCAAGTGCTATTTTTCGTGAAATTTCAAAACCGAATCTTAGTGAAAAACAATGTATTGTTAATCATTTCAAAGTACTAGAAATAACGATAATTTAGTATTTTAATTCCGTCATACAAAGTTTTTTAATCACCAACAGAGTAATTAGAACAAAATGTATATTAATTTCGTTCTATGCATAAAGGGAGGGGTTCATAATTGCGTAAGATTATTAAATGGGCTACTACATGCATCATTTTGTTTTGCATATATTTAATATACAATCATTTCACTTATGATTTTAACTACACTAACGGTGAAAAAGACGGTAAATTAGTTACTTCACCGAATGGGACATACTCAGCACAAGTTTATTATCAAAATTATGGTGGAGCAGCAGGTGGAGTTAATATCTTTGTAAATATCACTTTTCATTTAGAAGATAATGTTGAGCGCACAATTTACTTTAGTGATGCAAAATCAAAAGTCCAGTTGAACTGGCTCGAAGAGGAAGTTCTTGCTATCACGAATTATGATGAATATGCTAATCGAAGTGTGGCATTAAAAGTTGGGAAAGAAATTTATGATGAAGAAGGTGGAGCTTGCAGTACATATAAAATCAAAAAGAATTATGTATGTTACAGTAAGAATTCATAGAGTAGACTTAATAAAAGCTTGTGAAACTATTAATATCATCGTGATTTAACATAGCACTGTTCGTGGTGCATCATAGACAACTAAAAAGCATCCCTCAGTTTAGAAAACAACTTAGTGATGTTTTTATCAGTTAATTTACTTTATGTTATTTTCGATTTTCCATATAATTAGACAAGGGGCAGCCTCGCTATTCGCGAAGCCACCCCTTTAGTATTTAATAGGTAACATTTTTGTAATTGTAAAGTCTCAACCCAATCATCTGGGGAATATTATCTAGAAACGTCATTGTTTCATTACCGCGGTAAAATTCCACTGTGTGCCTTCTAACTTAAGCAACGCAAACCCAACCTTCTTTTGCGTCCTTGCAGCCCCAAAGCATGCGCCAGTGTGAATAAGTATCCTAAAAAACAAAAAGCAGAATGCCAGTTTACAGAAATTCGCTACCTAAAATAGCACGATATTTATTATAGCATAGTATTGAATAATTGTAAAATCATTTTTTAAAATGCTTCTAAGAGCTTCTAAAATTCTTCTGACGTTGTTGCTTTCTCCGTATCCAATCTACTTAATTGCCCATTCAAATAGGCGGAGCATCACTTTATTTTTCATATTGTATACCCACCTTTCCAAGTCTCACAACTTCACAGTTATGCCTCAAGGACGCCATAATGAAATTTCGCCGTTACCCTCGTTAACTGTTGAAAACCGTATTGCTCAAACCATTCCGAGCGAAAATGCGCTTTCAATACGACACGCTTTTTAGCGACACGTCTTGCTTCTTTTATCCAGTCATCTGTTAATGCTAGGTGCTCTCCAGCGGATCGTAATGCGTCAAAATTAGTAGCCTCTTCAATGACTTCCTCAAACATCGGATCCATGTACACGACATCGAAAGCATTATCTGGTAATGATTTCAAATAAGTGACTGCTTCCATCTGTACGACTTCTATTTGTTGCATACAAGCTGTTAGTGGCAACTCAGACGTATCATATGTCTGCATTCCTCGCTCCACTATAAAGGCTACGTTTGGATTGGCTTCAAGCCCGATTACACGGCCACTTTCTCCAACTGTGTATGCCGCAAGCATTGCATCAGCAGCAAGACCAAGTGTACAATCTAGTACTGAATCTCCTGTTACAAGCTGCGTCGCCTCCAAAAACGGTTCAGCCTCCCCACGCGCCACACGCTTCAATCGAAAAGCTGCGGAATTTGGATGAAAGAAAAATGGTTCACTCGCCCCAAAAGCATAATAATCATAGCGATTTTTCCCCGCAACAATAACATTGGCCTGCATTTCCTGCGATATCTTTCGCACTGATCGCTTTTTTCGAGGTTCAAACGAAATATTTAATTTTTTGCACGCAAAAGCAGCGAGCGCCATCGACAAGTCGTCTGGTCTGCCCGCTGTAGTGACAATTGTTGTTATTTCTCGCATGTTTGCTCTAAAACGCCCGTTAAATGCGCGGTAATTTGTTCCACAGGGAAACCTTCAATTTGCTCACGTGGAATAAAGTAGGCTAATTCGCCATCTTTTAAAATTGCCATTGATGGTGAGCTCGGTGGGACATCCTCAAAAAAACCACGCATAGCTGCAGTCGCTTCAGGATCTTGTCCTGCAAACACCGTAACTAAATTATCCGGCTTCACTGCCGCTACCGCTTCACGCGCAGCAGGTCGTGCTAGTCCAGCTGCACAGCCACACACGGAGTTAATAACCACTAATGACGTGCCCTTCGCCTCTGCCATAAATTCATTCACTGCATCAACGGTAGTAAGCTCACTAAAACCTGCCTCCACTAACTCCTCACGCATTGGTTTTACTACTTGCTTCATATATTCATCGTAAGCGTTCATCTTTTTACCCTCTTTCATATGTATTCGCAAAGCCTATTATAACAAGGTTTTTTGCATTAGTATAATATTTGGATTTCATCATTATTCACATACATTCGAATTTCCGGTTGCTTTTTTGTTGCTTTGGTTGCTAAAAAACATTAAAAATATCCTAATATCTAAATTTGCATATTACGGATTCAAAAGAGTTCAAATAAAAAAGCCATATCTCGTTAAAGAGATACGGCTATAATCCTGCTAGTGTCTAACATATTATAAATCCTAATATACTACATCTGCAAGATGAATATTTTGGTCAATCTTTAAAGTTATATTGTAATCTTGCCAAAAAGCATTATTATTATTAGTTATTATTTTCCCATCCTTTAATGATTCTTTAATTTCATTTCTGAACCTTCCTAAACCTAGATTCTTATACCTATTTAATCTTGGTGGTAACCATTCTACATTTGAGAAGTTAATTAGAAATGAATCTGGAATAAAACTTTCATAACTATTTTTATTAAGTTCTGTAATTATTCCATTTTCAATTCGAATTGTGATAAGAAAGTCTTCATAAAAAGAAATGCTTAATTCGAAGTAATCTTTTTTTAATAGAAATTTATTATTTACCATTCTTTTAATCGTTTGTTCAATATTTATGATAAATATTTTTTCATAATCATCTACTGCAGAGGTTCTTATATGATAATCCATTGTTCATCCCCTCTTTGAAAGTTCTTTAACTACATCCTTTGTTACCTTAAAAGTATCAAGCTCTGAATAATCAGCAAGATCTTTGTCCAATGCTTGTTCCATAACCTCTTTTATATCATCTATATCAATAACCAATTTATCTGTTATTAGTGTTTTATATACCGCATCCATAAAAATGTTTCTAGAATTATGAATTTGTCGATAATTTTTTCTATATTCCGAATGTAAGAATGTTAACACTTCGATAGGAAAAAAGATTGGCCTTGTGTCATAATTCTCAGGCAGCTTTCTATAAAAATGACTTGCCATAGTTTCATAATTATTACTATTAAAATTATTAGAAATAAATATATGTGCACTTAGCTGTTTAATATTACTAAATTTTGTAATGTATTTTATTTGATTTAACATTTCAACGTAATCATAAGCTTTCCTTTGCTCACCTTTACCTAAGTCATATCCTTTAGTATTCTTATTTAATTTACAGTCATAAGAAAAGACATATTGTTTCTTTTGTTCTTCAGCACCTTGTACTGTATATGTTAAAGCGAAAATCCCTTCAGGCACCTCTTTTCCTGACATTTTTTTACCCCATTTTTCAGCATTCGGAAAAATATCTTTTATAATATTAAATACATCATCCTCAAAATCTGAAGGTGAATATTTGTCCCCAATTAATTCTGGTTCCGGTAAATTTTCTAATAAATCAAATGATTTTCCTGCAACACTTGATAAATAAGATTTTGCTCGATGTTCTATAGAGGCATAAATCTTGCCAAAGAAATTCTTTGGTTCTTCCATGTTATAAACTCTGCCAAAACTAATCGGAAAAATACAATTATTATTATATTTATCTAAATATTTCTCAAGAACCCCAACAAATACTATTACTGTAGGTGTCAAAGTACGATTTATTTTGTCAAGAACGCTGTTGGATATTGCTCCTTGTTGAATAAGTATTTGTAATGATTCGTTAGTTTGTTTGTTATCTAAATTAATGAATTTATACTTATTTTTATTATATGCTTTTTCTGTATCCTTACTTAATTCCCACTCTGTTTCATTACAAAATGAATCAATAAGTTCCTTCACAAATGATCTAACAGTGTCTAATGAGATATTTAGTGAGTTATATTCACTTATTTTCAGCTCAGTATTACCGCAACTTGGACATTCTAGTGAATCAATGGACGTATCATCTGTATAATCACACTCTGGATTTTTACACGAGATACTTTTTTCTGGTTCTTCAAAAACAATCTTATCCACTATTAATTCATTAAAAATTTCTTGTTCTATTACTGTAAAATCTTTTTTTGTTGAAAGAGTCATCAGATAATCTGTCAAGTCAGCTTTTCCAGCCACAAATTTAGAATTTGAAATTAATTTATTTAACGGTATTCCAAACTTCAAAAAAAACTTCTCTTCGATTTCTTCTTTTATTTTTGGTTCGATGCCACTATCATCTAACGAAAACATAATATTCCCTTCTTCTAATATTGTTGACCTAATAGTTCTACTTACTTTTGATGTTTTAAAAGCTAAGCTCTCTATATCTTTAATACTTTCTAAATCAATACACTCTCTTGTATGTGCATCTTTTACTGATGGTAAAACATCCCCATTTTCCAATTGAAAAATTAGACCTGGTGAATTAACTAAAGGGCTACTTCTGAAAACAATTTTGTTAACAATAAAATCCTCAACTTCTTGTCCATTGGGTGATATCCCCTCTAAAATAGCTCCTTTAACTTCCTCTGGTTGATATTGATTAAATAATTCTGGCTTAATCTCACTTAGTGTAGTTTCAAATGTTTTTTCTATATACTTCTTAATTCCTGTTTTTTCTTTCTGAAATTTTGATCTAATTTCCAAAACACCAGCTGTAATATCGATTTGGAACATAATTGGTGCTACTTCTTTATTTCTAAACGGTTCATCAAAATCCGGCCTTGTGACGTCATTTATTTGTCTATAAACCATTACCACTAGCTTATTTTTTTCATTAGTGGCGTATGAATATACATTATAGAAATTCTCTTTATTTGAATTCGAGTGCATATCGTCTTCAAAATCCTTTTTATACTCAGTAGGAATTTTTCTGCTTTTTTCAAAATTAACTTTCTTATTTAATAAGAACTGAATTCCTGTACCCTTACTATCCCAATTATGCCAAGTATAAATTTCATTAATATGAGATTGTTTTTCATTCAGCATCTGATATAACTGACATATTTGAGAGTTCTCATAAATTTTTTCATATTTTTCAGCTACTGAATTATAATATCTTATAATTGTTTTTTTCTTTCTACTTGAAAATTCTCGTAAGATAATAATCTCTTTTTGTCCATCAGATGAAATTATACTAAAGCAATTTACTTTTTCATCCTTTTTGCTACCAGTTAAATCAACTCCTAACAAAATACCTATTTCTTCCAATTCAGAAAGTGGTAAACTATTAAGAATTTGGTTAAATTTAATCTGTAGTTGAGCAGTAGACAGATCAAGAATTTTATCAATCGAAACTCCGGCACGTCTCCAAAATTTCAGATCAAATTTTTCTGGATTTTCAATATCGACATTTATAGACACTAGCATACACCCTTTTTAGCTTTTTTCTTTATTCTCAACTTTTCTAGGTGGTAAATCAATCCTTTTTTACTATTTGTCTATTTAAATTTCATCTAATTACCAGTTTATCAGAACAGATGTTCCATTTCAATTAATTTTAACGATAAGCAAAAGCAATAAAAAACAAATAATGCAAGCTTTACTATTTAATACAGGTCCCTAGTATTTACAACGTTCGTTTCATAACAGAAATAACTAACCCTAATGCCTCACTATCTGTCATACGATCAACACGACCGCTATGGTCCACTTTCATGATGCCACGTTTATGCGTCTCTTTTAATAGATCCTTTAAATCTTGTTTAGCTGTTGATGTTAACGTGTTTGTCACTTGTGGTTCCTCCTTTGGTTGTGTAATTGGTACGGGCTTCATTGCTTGCTCAATCCGTTTCAAGAAGCTATTCCAACGTCCCTCTGCTCTGATACGGTGAGGACAATTTTTCTTTGACCAATCGTAGTGTTGTTTTACTCGTTCAATGCCCCACCCAAATTCCTTGAGCAACTTAGCAATGTACTGAACAGCATTTTCTTCAGCTGCAGCATAACGAGGACCGCCACTTTTGCTGTAGCAGATTTCAACACCAATTGTTTTCATATTCCCTGTTCCTTTACCATCCCCACAATGCCATGCGTTACGGTTGAAAGGAATGCCTTGAATTACTTCGATATCGTCAATAGCAATGTGATAGGATACCTCGTTGTTATTACTTAACATGTATTTAATTTCATTCGCTGCTGATGCATCATTGGCTGTGTTGTGTACAGTGATATACTGTGGAATCATCGTGTATAGAGCTTTGATTCCATACTTGCTGGATGGTAATAAATTTTGCTTGAATGCGTAAGCCATTACAGCTCACCTTCTTTTTTAGCCGCCTTTAATAAATCGAACGTGCCTGATGCTGTTAGCCCTGCAATAAATCCAGCTATCAACATGACGTACACTGGATACTCTGATAACGGCCAGAACACAAGACCAATAAAAATACCAATCACAACTGACGTGATTGGCATGTACTGAGTGTTAATTTTAAATGTGTTTTTAAGCACCTCCGAAACTGCTAAAACGATAGCAACGATTGTCATTGCAATGATAAAAATGTTTGTTAAATCCATATTAAGCACTCTCCTTTTTAAATGTATATTTTTCGATTGTATCCATGCGTGTTTCTAACGATTGCATTCCACCGTTCAAACTTTGTACTGCGGTAACAATTTCTTTTTGAGCGTCTGCCATTTCTTTTTGACTTCCTGCAAGACTACGAAAAGCATTATTTGATTTATCGACTTGTTCTAATAGTGTTTTCTCACGCTCTTTTGAATCATTACGATGTTCCTCGTCCAATGCCTTTAATTCTTTTTGCGTATCTACCATGTAGACAAAAATCTTTCGTGCAATAATTCCTAATCCGATTAATAAAAGTCCTGCTAAATATATCCACGGATTCGGGCTATTTGACATTTGTTCTGCCAATTTTGCCCCTACGATTGATGTTAATATCACATGTCCTCACCTCTGCCCTATATGATTTAAAAATAAGCACCGTGAGAAGCTTCGAGAATCAGTCACATGTACCGTTGCCCATCTCGATTGCTCTCACAACTCTAGAAAAACATAAAAAATAACGCTAAGCTTCTGCCTGCGTTTCAAAATCTTGCTTTGTAATTTCTTTGTACTGCTCAGGAGTAATCTCTCCAAATGGATTAGCTTGAGTTTTCACTGCAATTCGTAATTGTACGGCTGTTACCCATTTCGATATAAAAGCAATTTTCCAAAAATCCATCACTATACACCGCCTTTCATTGAGATAACATCAAGTTTTAGCTGCGTAAGCTGTGAACCAAGATTGTTAATCAGGTGGTCTTTTTGAATATTTTTCACTTTTTCTTGTGCTAGTTGTTCACCTAAAGACATGACTTGTTCTTCTGTAGTAGGTATCGAACCCACTTTTTCAAGTTCTCCTAATGTACCATCTGGCAATCTTCTCCGTCTAAGCATTATTCAAGCACCCCCATAATTAGATAGATTTTATTGTCAACGTTTATATTAGCTCTAGTGGTAGTTAGTTTGAGAATGATATTATCCTTTGGCTCTACAGTTTCATAATAAAACTCATCCTCCAACACGCCTTCATACACTGGAACTGTGTGCATCGCTGTGAGGGGTACATACGATTCTTGTTCACCTTTTAAAGTCATAGATAAATCAACCGTTAAATTTAGATCCTCATCCCGTTGAATCCACAATAAAACGCCCTTCGCAGAACCCTTAGGAGGAGTAATCTTATACCTCGCTACAGATTGCAAAATAGACGTTTTAACTTCGTTTTTATTTAGTTTTATCGTTTTAGAAACTTTAAAATCGTAACTGTCCATTAGTTCTACAACGAATGTATTTGATCCAACTTGTAACTGCGCTAGAGCAATATCAAATTCCCATTTGCCCTCAACAATTTCTAAAGCAACGCTGTTGCCTCCGTTTAATCTATAAGTAGCTGTAACAGGATTGCCATCTGGATCGCCCGCTGTACCGCTAATTTTAAATTTATCAGTATTAATTATGCCACTTGGTTGTACGGTATCTACTGTCAAAGATGGCGGCCGGTTTGGTACAACGTAAAATGCACGATCTGTGCTTGGAGACTGGCCACCATCACCGTCTTGCGCCCAAATTTTAAGCGTATGAGGTACACCATCGGTTAAACTACCTGTGATAGCTGTTTCGCCATCAAATAACTTCCCTGCTTTAAATTTAAGCTGCTTGTTAAATGATATAGGCGCGTTGCTCAGACCGATACCTAAAACAATTTTTTGCTCCATATTAACCTGGGCGTAGATTGTCACAGATTGATTGGCATTTACATCAGCAGCAGATCCAGTGATGTTAAATAAGTCATTTTCATACAACGTCATATTGGCATTTGGTGATGAAACAGATACCGTTGGCGCTGTATTGGTTACATTCAATGCAAAACCTTGTGTAGTGGTAAAATCCCCATCGTTTGCATCCACAGTTATCCATGTACTACCTATTTCTTTACCCGATAGTGTTAATGTACTGCCTGATACACTAGCTGTCGCTACACTAGGATTGCTGGACGATACTGCATAGGTCAATGCATCTCCCTGTGGATCAGAAAAATAGTTAGCTAGATTGATTGTTACAACACCATCTTTTTTAGTTGATTGTGTTGGAATCTGAGTATAATTGGGCGCTGTATTTGCTTTTTCTCCTCTTGCATACCAATATCCATCACTATTCCTAGCATTATTTATATATGCATTTTCATCGGCAGTAATGGTTGTTAAATATTCACCTGGTTCATAGGTAGTCGAACTTACTGTATGCTTATAAACTGCAAAATTACTAGCGCCATTTGCTACGTATTTCGTAACAAAATTTGATACAGGTAGACTGAAAACAAATATAAATGCACCGTTATTCGTGCCGTCTGCTCCTAGCATTATTTCACGTAAAATTGGATTTTGCTCACTTTTAGGATTGATAAAAGGAGGACGTGTTTCATCTACATTATTTGTCGCATATCCATATATAGGTGGTCTATTTTCGTTTTGTAAAAATGTATCTGTAAAAGTATATTTAGCTTTAACTTTGTATCTATACCAAAAATACTTTGCCATCTTAAACCACCTCCACTAACTCTACGTTGTATGTTTGCCAATTTCCGATGCCCATCTCAGCATTGATTGTGTCAATCGCTACATTGCTACGTGAAACTTTTGCGCCTTTTTTGTAGTTATTGACTAATGCCTGTACAGTTATGGTATTTGTTCCTATAGCTGTGATAATGACATTTTCCATGTGTAAATCGTCAAAAATTGTTACTTGGGTAAATGTTGTAAAACCTTCTGGACTAGCAACTTTTAAAACGGTAGTGCCAATAGCCACAGACTCGATTATATCGGTTAATGTTTTATCTAGTATGATTTTATTGGAACTTCCGTCTAATACGTCTGCGAAAGTCCCACTATTTCCAGGTACTCGCCCATCAAGTTCCAACTGTACACGCATACGCTCCATCTGACGATACATTTCAATCAAAAAGCGATAGGCATTATAGATACCCCACTCAAAATTGTTCGCATACTCAGACATATAAGGAGTTCCATCCTCGATTACTTCACCTGTCACAGGATCAGTAACATCATCATGCCATTGTGTACGATCATACGGATTCTTCTTAAAATTTAATGGTATCTCAGCATTCATGAGTTTACGCATTTACTTTCACTTCCTTTGCTTCAAGTTGCAGTGGAAATGCAATCACATACCCCTGAACTCCTTTTTGATAGTTCATAGTTTTTACATACAATTCTCGTCCATGGCTATCAACTAATGCTGCTCGAGTCACTAAACCTTGTTCCATAGACAACTTTACATACTTTCGCAAACCATATTTAGTGCTTGTATGATAAATTTCTTTGTCATATACAATGCCATCTATAGTAACTTTTGCACCTGCCACCATCTCACTTAAATATTGTTGTACTAAATCCAACATGAGCGGTTGTATCTCATTCATCACCTTGCACCCCCTGCTCTAAATCGACCACAAATGCGTGTATTGGTTTTGAAATCGTATGTGCCATTTATGACACTGATGATTTCCTTGCCCAATGCCCCATGCGTTGGAGCTGTTTTAAAACGACCACAAATTTTATAGTTTAATTGCCATGCGTATGTTCCGGCATAGAGTAAAATAAATTCATTCAGTTCATTCAGAAAAATGTAAATACCTACACCTGCAGTCTTAATGCGTTTAATTAAGGTATCCGGAATAGTTTTAGCAGTTGCGCGGATATTGAGTAACAGTGTAGCTGGTTCAAACTCTCTCCAACCTTCCTCAAAGCCAATGAAATCATTGCTCATATAGGCGTCCATAATTTGGTTCATAGTGTCTATATCACCCTCAGAAAGATTGAGAATGCATTGAATTTTTATCATTTTGCGATATTCTTCATCATCCCAACCACCACGAGAAATGCCTTCATCTTTGCCTAGTCGATCTAATCCGTATCCTTCTGCCTGATCTACATCCCAATATTTTAAAATGGTTTGTTGTATCTCTAAATTTTCAACACCATTTTCAGCAATAATTTTTAGCAATTTATAATTATTGCTATCTTTTGCACGTGTAAACTGTCGTGGCATACGCTCTAATAATGTTTGTAATCGCTGATTAGACAAGGTTCATCACCTCTATTTTGGATTCGTCTGTTTCTGCAACCTCTGGGAACGCAATTGATACGTTACTTGGTGTATAAGTAATATCATCCGTTGAAAACTCTATTCGAACATCCTCAACTCCGTCTATAGATAACACACGAGCCTCAGCTTTTGTACAAACGACATCTTTACTCATACCTACACCATGATGTAGCACGCCATCGTATGTACCACCAATGTATTTGACTACTTGACCAATGACCAAATCATCACCGTTAAGTGGGAATTGATTACCCTTTTTGATATATACCTTCACGTAAACACTGATGGTTGTAGCACGAGTAAAGCCTATTTCATGCACAATGCCCCTGTTATCTGTAAACGTGTAGACAGTAGAACCGTATGCACGAATACCGCCACCTTTTTTCCTGAAGATAGCCATTGCAACATCTTCATCTAAACCTCCTAAAACAACTGTTTCGAATGAATGGGCAGGACGTCCTTCTGAATCTTCAACATTCGTGTCATTTTCAATAGCAATAGCAGCACGCACACCCTCAACGTCATCTAATACATTCGCTTCAATAGATTCCACTCGCCTAGTTCCGACCTTACCTAATGAATCATAGTAACGGTCCTGTAGTTCTTCATCTGTTTCCTCATCTTGCCCATTTAAAAAGGCATCTGGATTCGTTACCGAATTGATGCCGCTTTGTGGGTTCACAATTATACTTATATCTCCTGGCTCTACATTACCTATCGCGCCATATTCAAGGGCTTCAACATCTACACGATAGTTGCCATCTTCCACCGCATCTATAGCCTCTAAAGCTTTAAAATACACGTTGTATTTTGTCCGAAACAAATCACCTATATTGATCTTTGCGCCTTTGTCTAAATTGACGATGACCTCACCATTTGCTTTAATCCACCGTTTGCGAGTAATCACACGTTTAACATTAGCTTCTAGCGTTGCTCCTTCCGAAGTATCGACAAAGCGAGCGTTGTAGACCATTTCAAGTTGCTCATTATCTTCCGCCCTTTGTTGTGCCTGCAAATGAATCATTTTGCCAACTGGTGTACGATCTGATAAATCGGCATCCTCTCCATATAAATCCCTTGCTTGCTCCTCAATTATTGGCAAATAATCAGCCGTCCGTTGTCGTTTAAATCCCGATTTGGTTAACAATAGCCTCCCCTCCTATCTCATGCCCTTCTACTGTTCTTGCTCTGAAATTAATTGTAAGGTGGCGCTTAATACGATTAAATCCATACTCAACTCTTAAAACCTCAGCAACACGTGGTTCCTGATATAAACAATCATGCATAGCTTGCACCACTTGCTTTTTATTGGGTATCTTTTGCTCAATGACTGCTCTACGAAAGCCATGATTATCATTGAACATCCATTCGCCGACTGTTGTTCGTAATAGGTGCTTTAGATTTTGTATGAGCTGCTCATCCCCATGTACCAGTTCGTTAAATACCCAATCGCCATCATCGTTATACTTAAAAGTATGCATCCTGTCACCCCCTATCATTAACAAAAACATTCGGGCTGTGTGTATTGCCCATAGATGAGCCACAGGCTGTTAGGTCATCCACACGACACAATTGCTTCTTGTTAACGAATACATTAGGACTACCTGTTGCTGCAACCGAATCATGACATATTGCGCCGCAACAATGTGTCATCCAATGGTCTCCCACTCGATGGGCAGGTATGCCGTTAATAAACACATTGTGACTTCCCTCGTCATTGGCCCTAGGAACAAAACAGCCATGACCTTTACATATATCTCCTTTTCGGATTGCTGCTGGCATAGTAATACCCCCTAATTAATCCAAACATTTTCACCTTTTATATTTACATCTTTTTTGGATATGATATTGATATTTTCCTCCGACTCCATAAATATTTCACCTGTTGGAGTTATTCGAATTTTATTTTTATAAATTTTATCCGAGAGCAGAAGGTCATCTGGATGCTCATTTTGCAGTGGCTTTGTGAAATAATGAACGCCACCAACTATTAATGCATCATTGGCACTAAACGACCTGCTTGCAGCCTTTCCTCCTCCAAACATTAGAGGGTCAATGTCAGCTTGAGAGCATACAACTAATACCTTGTCACCCTTTTTAAATGGTGCTTGGATAACAAATTGCTCTGTTTGCCAAAATGCCATAGGCACATCTAAAATCGGTGTAGCTTCTGGGTCATGCAACGGCAAAACATCAGCTTTATACAAATTCATATCTACCTCAAGCACTTCGCAAATCAGGCATGTATCAACATTCATCAGGCTTTCTTCGATAGATTCACTTACAAATTGAGTCATTGATGTTTTTGTCATACCGGCACAACCTCACATTCTGTATAATATTCTTGGCCGGATGTGTCGCCTTTATGTTCACCTTTTGATACACGAAAAACACCACTTACTTTACGAGATGTTAGTTTAATAATCACATCTGTTGTAATACGGTGGTTTAGTAACACTTTGATTTTGTAACCCTTGATTTTTTTCTTGTCATTTTTCAACTTAGAACCTTTTTCGTCCTTCACTTCTTCCTCGACTTCCTCCGGCTCATCGATTAGGCCAGTTTCTTTTGATATATCAAGACCTAAATTGTCGCCCTTCTTATTGTCTCGGACAAATAGACGACCTTTGTTGATATATAACTTTGCTTCACAATCTTTAGCTATTTCGGCCATAAGCGTTTTAATTTTGCCATTTAGGGCCTTCCCGGAACGATAAATAAAATCAACCGGCAAATCGATATCACCAATAATCAGACCTGCATCACTTGCTAATTCTCTTAATATCAGCGAGGCTGGTGTGTTACGAGCGTAAGTTCTTTTAATGACTTTTTTTGTGTAATCTTCTGTAGAATCAATGCATTTAAAAGTCGTTATTTTGTCGAGACCTTCCCACTTCGTTTCCTTTTTCTTAAGTGTGCCATTAAAAATAACGCCATTGTCATCTACATAACCAGCACTTAAAATAGCAGCTTGATTCGTAGTAATAGCGTTAATCGTATCGTCTTTTAAGTTGTACACTTGAATGTCGATTGTATCGACTTTTTCATCATCACCAAACGGCACACTAAATTTGATAGTGAGTGGATCCGTAATTTCTCGGTCACTTACTAAAAAAGTAGTTTTACGAATGTATAAACTACTCATTTGCATCACCTACATATAAAAAGACCGTCTCATTCAGATTTTCGTATGTAATACGCTTGGCTGAATTAGCTCGGTCTTTCGGTATTATTTGTACTTTTGGTAAATCTAAACCTACACGATTCCGGAATAACGGACGATTTAATTTAAGTTTTTCTCCAATCACAAGTGCCTTACCATTTTTAAATAAATCAACAGTAAAGAAGTCGTGAGCTCTGTTGTAATTGAATTCAATTTCAAATACTTCACCTACTAACTCGATTTCCATTGAATATGGAATATCATCTTTATTAATATCAATGTATTCATCAAATTCTATCATATTGGAATCGAGCCCCCTCGTCTTATCTCTTTAGTTTTTGCAGGTGGATTGTACTTTTGTTTCGTTGTCTTGGCAGACGATTTTTGAGTTTTCTTTGTCTGCTGACGTCCTTTGTTTGTAACAGCTTTGGTTTGTTGTTTAATTGGAATAGAAACGCTAACAAATTTAGCAACCTTCGCTACCTTTATTTGTTTAAGTGTCATTGTAAAAGCATAACCATCTTTTATTTTAGCCTCATAATCACGGCTAAAGTCAGTAATTACAACATGCTTTAATACAGTCATATAGTCGAAATCAATTATTTCACCTTTTTCACGGTACTCCCGAAGCTTCAGAACCTTTTCTTCTGCCTCATCTAGTATAATGCCTGTTAAGGAGATGGTAATAGGATTGCTTTTTACATGGTCCGTAATCTGTTCACCATCTTCAAGAGCATGGTCAGTCGTTGTTGACGATTCAGGCATTGACACCTTCGTGATGACATCGATTAAAACGTCTTTAATGTATGGCACTCCTATCACCTCCTAAGTTAGTTGCATTTCTTCGCTTAAAATATCGCTGATTACTTCACGTATTTTTTGAGCAATATCGCCAGCGTTTTCACCACTAATTTGAAAAATAAATTGATGACTGCCATTGTTAGTTGGTGTATTGTTCTTCTTGTCGATATTGAACGATGGAACTGATTCAGCATTATTATTATCAAGATTTAACTCAGGTGTACCCGAACTACCTTGGCTCAAAATCCCTGTACTTCGTAGCATATTTGATTGACTTGCTGTTAAAACAGCCTCGTCCTTATGCAATTCAGCTACATAGCCATCGAATGGCACTCGTTCCAAACCTGTAGCATGGGAACCACTGATAAAATTACCAACTGCTCCAGCAGCCTTCCCTATTGCACCACCAATTTTCGAAACCCATTCAGGTGGTTTAAAGTTAGTAATTGCGTTTTTAAAGTCGATGAATTTATCATAGAGCCCTTTAAAAAATCCTGTTACTGGCTGTATTTTTTGAGAAGCCCAATCATATATGCCGCTAAATACCTCTTTTGTTTTATCCCACAATGAACCTGCTGTAGCCTTTACTGTATCCCAATTCTGATACAAATACACACCTACTGTTATTAACAATCCAATGGCTGTTACTACCATCCCGATTGGATTAGCTCTCAAAGCCGCATTAAAGCCTTGTGTGGCAATAGTAGATAAGATTGTACTATTTTTAAATAAATCTAATGCTGTTTTTACAAAAGTAATCCCTTTAAGCGCTGCAAAACCGCCTGCAACTCCAGCCAATGCAGATATTACTAAATCTTTATTGTCAATTACCCAACTGACACCTGTTTTAAATCCATCAAAAGCAACGCCTGCAGCTTCAATACCAACCGTTACTGTAGTATGCAGTACATCAGCAAATGAAGCGATATTATCACTCGTCTCTTTTGAAAACCCAATCTTCTGCCATAATCCAGAAACATTTTTTGTGTCGTTTGCGAGTGCCGAGAATGTATCCTTTACGGTACCTGCTACACTTTTGACTGTTTCAATACCACTAACGATTTTGTCTGTGTCGAAGCCCTGTATCCACTTTGTAGCTGCCATCATACCATCAACGAATGGTTGAAGTAACGGACCACCTAGCTTGATTTTAAAATCTGTCCAGGTCTGCTTTAAGTTACCCATAACGTTTTCAAAGGCATCTGCTTCGTTAGCTGCTTGCCCCATAGCACCTGTTACACTATTTCCGTCTTCAACCATCTGTAGTAAAGTTAGCTGCTTTTGGTCCTCGGCTAGCTTTGTAAACGACTTACCGTATAGCTTCATAGCTGCCGCGTTACGGGTAGTTTCGGTTGCTGATATGCCCAAGGCTGCATCGTTTTCGAAGTTACCCTTCAAGAAGGACTGTAGGCTGTCTGACACATCTTCAATACTTCGGTCATAAAACGCTGCACTGTCTGCAGCAGCTAACGTTGCACGTTCGGATAACGATAGGGCTTGTGTGGTATCCATCCCTGTCGTTTTTGCAAAGGCTGCCATTTGAATAAAGCTGCCTTTCAGTCGACCTTCCATCATGCCTGTCTTTTCTGCTAGGGATTCCATTGTGCCAGACGCTTTGCCCTCTAGGTCCCCAAACACTTGACCGAATTGCGATGTCATAGCTTCCGCACTTGCTGCAGCTTCTATAGATCCTAATGCAAACCCTTTTATTTTATCAGCTGCAAAAACAGTGCCTATTATTCCTACAACTTTACCAGCTGTGGTCCCGAAAATACTCATAGATTTATTAGCTGTATTCACTTGACTATTGACACGCTGCATTCCGTTTCTTAAATCTTCTGTTTCGGCTTCAGCAATCCTAATACGTTCAGCCATACGCTGCATCTCAGTACGAGCTTCCGACATTTCTTGCTCTAATCGACTTGTATATTGTTGTAAAGTCCGCATGTTCTCAGCAGATGCATCAATCCGGGAGTTTAAACCATTCATACCACGAAAAGAACCATTAATATTACTACCGAATCGTCGGAAATTTCTTTCGAGATTATTTATCGTAGCATCAATTCGTGATAAGGCCCTAGTCGCTTCATCGCGGATGTTAATACCAACATGCATATCGCGTACTGAACTACTCACTTAATCACCCCCATCACTTTCAATGATGCTAATGCATCCAAAATAGAATCGTTATCCCATGCCATCACGATGTAAGGATCTAATCCAAATTCTTTCGCTACTACATATGGCCATAAATTCTTTTTTACTTTATCTACATAAAGAGCAGGGATATTAGATACCCCTGCTAACGACATCTTTTTACAGTCCTTTTCGAAGAAAGGTAAATGCTTCGTTAGTTACCTCTTCTAGTTCCGACCATGTATTAAATTCATCCATCGTAAGCCCTGCTGGTGATACAACAACATGTTTTAGCATCAAAGGCATCATTTTCGCATTGAGCACTTTCCCCACTGCGTTTGTCCCTTCATCCACAATTTCTGCCTGTTTTGAGTTCATCACATTCTGAAAAGTGTATTTATTGCCTACTTCTGATGTAAATTCTTTTGTTTTTGCTTGAAATGCCATAGTAATTAATCCTCCTTATAATGTGCTGCTAAAATTACGTATTCTAATGCTTCTACTTTCTCCGCCCGAGTAAATGGAGGTAGCTTTTGGATGCGGCAATCTTCTCCTGTCACACGCTTGTTTAACAATGTATCATGTAACATGACATCAAATGATTCACCACTTTTATAAAGCTGTAGCAAAATAGGCACAGATGCCGACTCAGGTTTTAATTTCAAAGTAAATGTTCCTGTATCATTATTCGATTCGTTGTACGTAACATTGCCATCTGCTCCGACCGTTTGTGTCCACTTGTCCTCATTAGGTTCTGCTGCAATAGCGTCACCATCTGCAAAACCAGTAATAATGTTGCCAGCTACAACTGCTTGTGTATTTTTAAAATTGTGTACACCCAATTAAATGACCTCCTTACAGTGTTAGCACACCATTGATTTGTACTTTTTCCACCCCGCCAGCGATTACTAGACGGAAATTAATATCTGGTAAGTTACGCTGTGCAATCGTATTTTTCGGAATATCTTTACGGCGAGGGAAAGTGATTTGATAATCTGGTTCGCCATTGTCATCCTCTGCAATAATACCTTGTCGATATGCTGATTTGAAGCGAGTATCCATGCGAGCTACAATCATTGCAATACCTGCATCTGTGTACGGAACTTTCTTAACAGTTGCTAGTAGTTGGAATACATCCTCACGTAATCGTGCACGCAGGAAGTAATCTGCTTGAATCACGTCTAAATACTCCCCACCTATTGCTTTTCCAGATGCATTAATCAGCCAACCCATTTCACTAATACATGTTGTGGCATTGTTCGCGATAACTGTATTAATTTCCGCATTGGATAACTTAGCAGCACCAACACCGTTGATTTGCTTATGACTGAATACATAAGAACCGATAACCTGTGGAGCACCATAAGCAATTAATCCCTCGGCATGGTATGAATGTTCATCTTCATGTACTGACACTAGAACATTTTCATATTTATTTTTCAACTCTTCTGTCAACGCAATATTTTTAGTCGTTACGCCATAAATTTTCTCTTGTGTCGAAATCCATTCACATAACGCCTTAATTTCTGCATCGCCACTTTCTACAGATACAAGATAAAACCAATCGTTATTAGTTTTCACAAGGTCATTTAAGGCGGCAGGCAACGCTGTAACATCATCAGTACCGGAAATATATGAGGTACCATAACAAGCTAGTTCTCGTATTTTTGGTGACTGGCCAAACATACGTGTAGCTAATTTGTACTCTCTAGTTGTTTCAACAAAATCCTCTGCTACTTCTGAAATGTCTGTATAGATCTTGTAATCTAAATCTATATTTGTTGCGAGCATCAAAGGCAAACCGAAGCCTTTTTCTGCAACTGGCTTTGTCTCACGTGTAATATTGACCTCTACAAAACGTGATTTATCGGATGCAGCCATAACATCACTCCCTTTCCACTGTTAATTCGTATTCGACTTTATCGAAGTAATCAATTTCATATTCATCAGTTTCGTTGTAACGAATAATCACATCGAATCCCCACTTTTCATCGTAGGAATCCATAAGAAAAGTTGTTCTATTCCCAACTTCTGAAATACTAGCAACTGCTACGCCTAAACCATCTAAAAAGAAAGAACCTCGCCCCTCAAACCACTTCCGAAGCTGTGCTGCCACTTCTGAAGCGTTATCATGCGAAGTCCCATACGTATTGAATGAAATTGTAAAGTTGCGTTCTTGTGAACGTGTTTCTACCAAAGCATTTGGTTGATCTACATGAGATATGTTTTCTCGCCCTATGCCTTTACGGTCACCAATGATTTTGTAAGTAGCGTATGGCAATGGTGGTAGCTTACCAATTTGGTCGGCACGATTAAGCGTTACAGATGTATCAGTAGCTAGCTCATTACGAATTAATTTCATTAAATTCATTTCTTGCGCCACCTCATCAAATAAATATTGACGTCCGTATACTCTGAATAATCCTTAAAAGCTTGTATGGTATAAAACGCATCTTTATATTCAACACGAGTGCCTTCTGTTAATGGTTCAACCACCAGCAATTTTCGCTCTTTAGTTGAATATGTGCCATTTTCCGCATACTTCAAGTCGTCATTGCTGAGTGGTAGAATAATACCTGTCATGTTAGTCGGGACTTCTTGACCTTTTTTCCATTCTCCGTCGACATAATCGCCATCGCTCTGTATATGCGCGACAAAGGGTACACCTTGCGACCGGATAACGGATGCAAATGACATTTTTTCAGGCATTAACGTCTCACCACCTTATAAGTGATACGCATACGCAAGCCACCACTATCAATCAATGGATTACTAGAGCCTTTTTGAGCAATAGTAGACGATGCATTCGATGGATCATTTAATTCAGTGAGTTTCACTTGAATATCTCCTACCATCTTTGCCCCTAGTCGTTCACATAGTGTTTTTGCATCCATCCGACCTTGTAGTACATGCTCCAATTGTTTTTTCATGAACTTAACCCACTTATCGCTTTTCTCATCGAAAGTAGAACGCAAAAAAGAACGTTCAGGAATCACTATAGAACCTCTTTCTTTTCGAATAGTGATACCAAATTCATGTACTCCGGCAATCATGGCGTAAAAAGAATCATCACTACCAAAAACACCGACTTCAATCTCATATCTTCCTAATTCGCGTAATGATTGTATTATTTGAGGTATACGATTTGTACCACTTATCCTCACATCACTCATTACAACACCACCAAATTAATTGATTTCTTTGGAGCCGATTGTTCTTCTAACTCTTCCAACATACGTTGATATTCTTGACCATATTTAGTAGCAAGCAAACCGAAATTTTTACTTGGATCACTGTATTGACGTTCAATCACATCTACTTTTTCTCGGATAACTGTCTGTTGGCTAGTGATACTCAGCGAAGCCAGATGTGCTGTTAAATAACGAGTTAATCGCTCTTGATACTGCTCAGGTGCATTTAAAAAGGACACTTCCGAAGAAGCATCCTCAATGTACATTGTTAATCGTTCATCTGATATCGAAGTAAATTCATCACTAAGTATGCGAATACGTTCAATTGATGTTAATAACACGTGAATCCCTCCTATTCTTCGGGATTTGTTAACTCTTCAATGCGTTTGTTAATTGCATCAAGGACAGTTTTACGGTCCTCATCAGCTTTTAATGCTTCTAACATGTCAACGTCAAACGCATCTTCAATCATAGCAATTCGATCCTTTGCAGAAGGCTTTGTTTTTTCACTGTCATACACAAATTCACCTTTTATATCTAAGTGATTCATTAAAGGATGAGTAAGAAATCTCTCAAAATCCTTCTCATCTACTTTATTTGTGCCAGGAACAAGTGTAAGACCGTTTGCTTGGTATGAATGATTCCCTTTGTTTTGTATTAACATAAATGTCCCTCCTTAAATGCCATCTGCACGGCAAATAGCCATCGGATAACGAATAATTAACCCTGTTGTACGTTCCTCGAAAGGTACTTTGGTATTTGGGAAAGCGTACTCTTGTGGGTGGCGCATGATATCTAACGGGATACCCAGCTCTACAACATCAGGTGACGAATCTAACACAACAAAGCAATCTGTACCTGCTAGACCTTTACCTTTTAGATCGTTGATCGTTTCAATGCGTTTAAAGAAGTTTTCAGATTGAATGTATTGTAAAGCAGTTTGCTTTGTAAATTCGTTGAATACTTTCTTTTGGAGTTGTTTTTTTGCATTAGGCGTTAATAGTAATGTATCAGCTTCATGGCCGTTTAACATATCGACTTTAGACTTTGCTTCAATAATGTCATCAACGATTTCCTCGCCTGTTTTATCAGCCCACTTCGTTGAAGAACCACCCTCGTTTTGTGGAGCTGCATATACTTGGATGCCTACGGAATCTGTTAAGCCCTTAATGCCATGTTTCTTATCACCTGAAAAGACCACCTGATTTTCCTTCTCAGCAATGGCTTTACGCACCGTATCTGCTTTTGTCACTTCGATAGGACGACCTGACATTTGTGCCTCACGTACTTCTTGAACAGAAATGTTGAAAGCAGCAGCGATTGAATAAATTTTTACTGTTTCTTCCGTTAAGTCTGCGTCTACTAATGGCACATCAGTTGCACCAGGAGCTAATATTTTAGCAGCGCCTGAACGTGTCATCACATCATAACTGTACGTTTTTGCACCTGCTGGAATATCAGTTTTTAACGAGAAAATTGAACGTGCTTTTAATTCAGAAGCATGTGGTTCATACACACGCTTGTCAATTGCGTTTAAGTCTTGTGGACGGATTAGAGCATCCGCACGATATGATTTCATTGTCATGTAAAGATTCCCCCTTAAGGTAAGTTAATTTCGATTTCTACTAATTGATTTGCTGAAGCATTTGCTTTGAATACAGCACCATTAACAGCGATAGTTCCGTCTGTTGTAAACTTTTGAGTAGTAGGATCTACTTTGACAGCTTGACCGTTGATAACATCGCCACCAGCAACAACAAAAATACGACCGCGCTTTACAATTGCAGCAGGTTCACCCACCGGATAGTTTTGGTCGTCTTTCTTTTCAACCCAATCGTGGATGTTTTGAGCTAATGCGATACCGATAACTGCACCATCGGTTTTAATAGGTGTAATTGCTGTGCCTGTTGCATTCAATTGAACAGCAGCACCGAACGGTACAATTGCTTCAACTGCGTATGTGTCCGCAACGTAATCTTGGTAATTTGCTAACTGACCAGCTTTACCTGCTGGCTCCATGTAATCTGGATAATTTGTAATAGGCATGTTGATTTCCCCCTTATTTACGCATATTTAAGCGTTGATTTTTCATATCTTCTAAATCTTTGTTTCCGCCAGCATCTCCTGTGTACGCACTATTAGCACCTGTGCTAGAAAATCCTGTAGATTGCACTTGATCCACTGTTGCATCAAAAAAAGCGTTGATATAATCTTCTGATTTACCATCGCCTTTAAAGTCCTGTTTAGTTGTAGAGATGACTGCTTCTTTAATTTCACGGTCTGTTTTACCTGCGAAGTCGAATGAGTCGCCAAGCAAAGGTTTTGCTGTGCTGATTAACCCTACACGTTCCTCTACTTTTTTATCTAACTCATCTGTGGATACTTGTTTTGCTTTAGTGTTCGTAAGCTCCTGCTCTGTATTTTGAAGTTTCACTTCTAGTGCATCGTAACGACCTTGTAAGGCATCTACACTATCACCTTTTACCTTTGCTGTTTCTTCTTTTGCTTTTAAAGCATCGATATATGTTTTCACCGCTGGGTCTATTTCATATTCTGAACCTTCAATTTTGATTTTTACCATTTCAGTATTTCCTCCTTTTTCATCAATTTGCCATGCGTCTGAATCCGCACGAATAGCAACTTCAGGACCTGCACGACCCTTTTCTACGATCGCAATGTGATTAATTTCAACATTACGCTGAATATATTCGTACTGATCGCCGTTATATGTCCCACTTTCCGCAACAACATCTGATAAGAAACCGATGCTAATTTCGTTGTATCCATCATGTATTTTTTCAATGAGTACTTTGTCTGTCACAGTCAACGAAATATAAAGCTTAAAGTCCTCTACACGCGAGTCTGTGTGGCTCATACCTTTCGCATAGGATTGGTAATTTTCAATCGTTACTGGCTCATTTGGATGTCCATCTGTAACAGGCTTAGATCGTGCTGAAAAAATAGTACGGTCACTAAAGATTTCATCAGGTAACTTAGCCTCCATTTGTACCGTTCCATCTTGTCGTTGATATGGAAAAACACCAGGACGAGTAATCGGTACATTAACCGTTAAATACCCTTCTGGTGTTTCCATGTAGTCCTTAATATAAGATGTGTCGTAGCGTTGTAGTTTCAAGTTTTCACCTCCTTTGAGGCATGAAAAAAAGCACTCTCTTTAAGACAGTGCTTTTTCTCTTCTGATTTTCTCTTTTGTATAATTAATCAATAGGAATATTTGTTACTAAGATTCTCACTCAATTTTTTCATTTTCGCTGTCTATGGTCAAATTTCCCAACGGCTTTTGCTCAATCGTTGCTTTAAGTGTTAAATTATCTTTAATTTCACTTACCTGACTTTTTATATCATTAATTCCTTTTACTTTTTCATTAATTTTTTCTAGTGCATTATATACTTCAATACTTTGCTTAGTAGATTGATAAGATTGAAGAAAAGCAAATCCAATAGCTACAATAGCTAAAATAATGGACGCTATTCCAGACCACAATGATACCTCATTAATAATTTGTTGTGAATCTTTTGCACGCCAAGTAGCTAAAGTAATAAGGACAGCAACTAGATCGAATATGATAAAACCAAGTATTAAATTAGTTTTAGTAATCTTCTTCTCCACAAAATTGTCCCCTTTATTATCAATCAACTTGCTGAATAGTTACAACATGATCTTTACTAATTGCAGTTTTACCGATAATTACAAATCTACCTGACTCCAGTTGCCCAAGAATTTGTGCAAATTCATTAACAGAATTAATTTCTTCAGTAGAAAGTTCTAACTTTTCACCAGTCTGAAGAGTAAGCTTAAATTTCAAAAAAAACACTCCTTTTATAAAATAAATCTTCCTCACTAATAATAAATCAAATAAAAAAAATATGCCAATCAGTTTAATACATTTTCTTTACCTAGATTTAGTCACTTTCCTCATCATCAAAAACGGGAATAGCAACGCATCTACAGCGATAATCCTCACCAGGCAATACAGTCCTGCCGTTTACAGTTGGTGGGTCATCATAAGAAAATATCTTATCACTTAGAACCTTATGTGAATCTCTTACTCTCTCATCTTGTGATGTAAGCCATTTAAATTTATCTATACCAATCTGTTGATGCCTTTCAGCATTCATTTGACCTAATATAGAACCTGCTTGATCTACAGCTATAAATTGAGCTCTACTTTCGGCAACATCCACTCGTTCAAGTATCGACTCGCGTATTTGTCGAGTCGATCGTCCTTCTGTCACACCATCTTGAACAACATTCCTTATTTGGTCTAAGTAATCATCTTCAATGTTTCTGATATACCCTACATTGTCATTAATTCTGCTGATAATAAATGTTTCTAGCCATGGTTCTCTTTGTGTTGGATTTATACCTCTGACCGCAAGTTGATTTTCAACATTGTGTTTGTTAAAGAGATTGATGTTATACACAAATTTTTGCGCTGTGGAATGTATTTTTATTTCACTAAATATCTTATCAGCCTTGCTTTTAACAGCTTTCAGCATTCGTTTAATATTGTCGAGAATGCCATCTACCACAAACTCCTTACTATCTTGTCTGGATTCATTCAATAACGGTTCAACATTCTTTTCAAATTGTTTAAGAGTTTCATTACCCAATTCGAGCACCATTTTCCGAATAGCACGACTATAAGTAACTGCTGCAGCATCTGGAAAACGAGTGATTGGTACTTTTTTAGCCACTCGCATCACGCCAACCTTTATATACGTTGTCTGCTATTGCTTTCAGGCTTGCTTCATCCCCACTGAATTTAAGAGTATCTGACAAACCAAACTGACCAAAACGTGCCTCACGGATTTCATCAGCCGTTATGACATTGTTGAGTAAGTAAATTTGGTCTGTTTCCGCAACAAGCTTACGAATTTCCGCATCCGTCTTGGCATCAACATTCCATAACGGATTGAATTGTATTTCCCATTCCAATGATTCAGGGTCAATACGGCCACCTAGCTCTTTTTCAGCCATTAACAGCATGCGGATTAACTTTTCTAAGTGTGGCTTCATGTCATTTTCTTGGTCAGCTACAATGCGAGAATAGTAGTTCATAACATCGTATTGAGCCCCAGTAATAGTACCCGATTCTTGACCTTTAATAACCGTCTTAGGCATACGAGCAGCGCCAGCTAATAAATCCCAAACGAAATCTAGTAAATCCTTAATACCTGAGACTGACGTGCTTTGCTTTGTTAAGTCCTCATCTTCAGTAATCATCGCAAGTGCTTCAGTACGGAACATAAAATCCATAATCATAGATAGTTGTTGCTTATCCTGTGTTGTTAAATTCTCAATATCCTTTGATTTATACACTTTAAAAGTGAAATCATGAAGAATCTGACCAACTGACCAAACAGACGTGTCAAAAACTGTCAGAATGTCGTATAACGGCTCTAATAGAGAGCGACCTTGTGCTTCCCCTTCGAATCGTCTTGTTTGGCTGTGGAGTAAACGAGAGACGTGTACAGATGCTTCTGTGGTTTGCGTCTGTACACCATGACTAGATGCTCTATTAATACGTAATTGCTCTAATTGCCCGTATTTAATATCGAATACATCCTCATTAATAAGAAATTCGTTTACCTTCATGGAACTGAAAGCGTGTAAGTAATCAACTGACCACAATTTATCTATTTGTAATCCTTCATTTAAATCAAATACACTAGCTTGCGTTACCCCTAACGAAATAAAACCATCTCCTCTGAGACGGTCGTAAGTAAACATTTCTTTGAAAGCTTTTTTTGCGTTGAGGTCAGCTAATTTACTCATAATGTTACGCGCTAATTGCTCATCTTCCATCTTCAAAGTGAACCAGTTACGCGTCATATCTTCAGCAGGGATGTCAATGATATTTTGAACAATGCGGCTATCACCATATAAGTTCGTAATTTCATCGTGCGATAATTTACGACCAATACCAGCAATCTGTCTGGTCAACTTATCTTTATTGTTTGCCTTGCCGTTGCCCTGCATGAAATCCTCTTTAAATTCCTTTGCCCGATCGATTGTTTTCAATTTATCACCTACCTTCTTAATAACTTTTTATAGCGATCAAGTGGATTTGAATTATTTGTATAGAGCTGATTCAACGCTTGTGTTGTCATATCCACCAAGTCGTCGTGTGTAGCATTCGGGAAAGCGACAAGTTCTTCTATTAAGTCGTTTACCCACGGACACATATTCGGATGAGGCAACCAAACATTTCCTGACTCAAAAAGAGGAGACACCGCATTTGCGCGTGCCTCCTTTCCTCCATCAGGGTTTACCGGAGTAATTCCACTGATTTCATCTTTAAGTATCTCAATAATAGCTGTACCGTTCGCCTTATCTTCAATGTATTTAGAGCGTGCTTCTGGCCACTTATCAGCCATGGCTCGAATTGCTTTCATGGTATCCGCAAAGCCCATCCGTTTATGTTCGACATCTAGCAAATAATAATTTGCCTTCTTGCGGGCCCATACGCCACCAGCTACAAAGTCGCTAGTATCAGTTCCTTTAAAGGTACAGTCCCATGATTGCGCCATTTTGTCGAAGTGAATAGGTAAAATAACCACATCATCCGATAAGCCCCATTCTCGATGTTGTTCAGAAGAACGCACATAGTAGCGAATCCAGTCTCGCTTAAAGATGGAACCACCTGCAGGAGAAGGTCTTTGTTGGTATAAAGCATTCCATGTACGACTTCCAACCTCTGCTTTCTTATCAGATGCCCATTGCTCATCAAAACCTAATTCTCTACACAAAGGGTCCCCTGGTTTACGGCCAAGTAAATCATTTTCATCTTCTGCTATTGCAGGTAGCCGTAACCGGACCCATTTGCGAGGGCTACGAGTTAGTAACCGTCCGATTAAATCATCCTCATGCCATCGTGTCATAATAACGATGACTGACGCCCCATCATGTAAACGAGTAGAGAGCGTCGCTTCCCATTCATCCCAAATGTTGTCTCGTATTAATTGCGAGCTTGCTTCCTTCATGTTTTTGATAGGGTCATCGATAATCATTAGGTCAGCACCTTGACCGGTAATAGAGCCACCAATACCTGTACTAATCATTCCGCCACGTCTATCTTGTACGCCCCAATCTTTATTGGCTGCATTAGCTTCAGAAAGTTCAATGTCAAATAATTCATGAGAAAACTCATTAAATTTATTACGATTCATGCGTCCGAACTTTGTAGCTAGACCGTCTGAATATGCTGCAGTAATAACGCGTTTATCAGGGTTGCGACCAATATAATAACTCGGGAATGTTTCAGTTACCGTCATCGATTTACCATGGCGAGGAGGCATCTCGATTAGAATAAACTTCTGCTTACCTTCAGCAATTCCTTGCAATTCGTCACAAACTATCTGAGTATGAGGATAATGCTGATAGTGACCATGGTGTACATACTCTACATAATCATGGTAGGACCGTCTAGCAAGTTCCTTTTGTGCCTCCACAGCTAATGCTTCAATTTGTTCCGCGCTTAGAGTTGGCAATTGCTCTCAACTCCTCTGTAGTTAGGTTGCTTAAATCTAAGGATGCTTTGACATCACCACTATGTTCAATTTCTTGCTTGTCCGTCCATAGAGCAAAACGTTTACCGATAAGTTCAGCAGCTCTTATTCGTTCGCTCATAGTAGGAGGCATGTTTTCTTCAATCTTTTGCACACCCACATCAATACTTCTTAACGTTGCAGCAGTTGTCTCTCCACGAAGAATGGCTGTAAGTGTTTCGAGTATTTCCTGTTGGTCAGCTACACGCTCTGACTTCAATTCCTCCATGCGTTCATCTATATAGGATTTCACGCTAACATTTGTTAACATTCGACTTCCTGCAGCCCTCGCAGTCGCTTCCTTCTTCACATTCGGATATGCTTTTAAATAAGCTTCTGTGGCATTTCCTAGCTCAATATAAAAATCTGCAAACGCTTGTTGTTTCACTGTTAATTTACGTTCAATCAATGGCATCACCCCATTATGCTAGTTGCTTATTTTAGTCAAAAGAAAAAGACGTCACTTGGACGTCCTCAAAGTTTTATCAATATCCTCAATCAACCTGTCGATTTGCTCTTTTGTAATTTCCACAATGTGGTCTTTTTTTCTATCAATGAGTGGGTCATGCTGTCGTTTGTGGTTCATGGGATATTTATCAGTTGTCGCAATATCTTTTTCCATAAAATCACCTCAATTAAGTATTCTAAAAATAGCATAAAATACCCTCTTGAGCTACTGGTGATTTTAGGTATTATTTCACTCTCAAAACCACACCAAACTCTGCCCTCTCAACTCATAGCGTTTTGGCTGTTTGATGCAGTTTTCAAAGCAAAAGAAAAAGCCCGAAGGCTCTTAATTACGTGCAATTGAAGCGTTTGCCCACATAACAGCATTTTCAAGATTTGTAATCGCTACAGATTTTTCACGACTGTTTGGGCATTCTTTTTCAATCAAATATGCAAGCTCTTTCGCCTTTTCACGAATAGCCCCATACTTTTCTAGCTGTCCCTCTTTCGGAGCATGATACTTAAAGTTGTTTTCAATTTGTGGATTCATATGTTTTCCCCTTTCAAAGCATAATAAAAACCCTCATCCCCGCTCAGGATGAAGGCTCGTCTATTGTGGTAAACCTATTTAGTTGTCGATAGCTCACTTTTGAAACCGTGGTAGAGCTGCACCACGTTACTATCGTAAAGCGAATTGTGTTTTAGATTTATAGTGCGTATCCGCGCACTTTGTTACTGTAGTAAGTTTGACTGAAAAATATTTGGAAAGTGGACGAAGTTCACATATTAATCAGCTCCTTTAAGCCCTTTATATTATTTAGATACCTAATCTCTTAAAAAATATGGGCCGGCCTTGTTTGTCGCGCTCCGAACTAGTCTTCCAAGCGCTGGTCGGTCGTCGGTCTGTCTCTCCCTAATAATTAGTATTTTCATAAATACCAAGGGAAGAAACATTTACCTGCCCGGCCTCCCCTTCAGTTTACAAGATTATTTTTTAAATACCTAATGTATAACGAATGTAACGTTTGTAACATCTATCACATTTGTAACATGGTCTAAATTATAGTGTAGTCATTAATGCTATAATGTTTGTGCACTAGCAAACTGATGTTAAAAGTACTGAATGAATTTTCAAAAACCTCCATTTATTAACTATAAAGGTTATAATAAAGTATAAAAAATACTAAATTAAACCTATTTCAAATTTAACTAAAGTGTTTGATTTAAAATATTTTGTAATTAAGGAGAATTATTAGTGAAAATTCAAACCAGTAATACATTAAATTATTTGAAAACAGAGGTAAATAAAAATATAAAAAACGAAAGTCTCTTAGATTTATTTGGAATTAAAAATAAAGACGAAGACGAAAACGAGAAAAATATCAAACCTAAATTCGAAACCAGATATGAAGATGGTTATATACGTACATATCTTGTGAAATCGAATGGACAAAAATTAGTTAGATTACTTGTTAGGGAGGTTAAACAAACCCAAGAAAATATGAAAGAGTCCATAGATTTAGAGGATATGTTGATACAAGAGCTTGAAAAGTTATCTAATCCAAAAAAATATGAACAGAATACTTCTATTTTTGAAAAAGAAAAAAATATTTTTAAATATAAAACAGGTATTTGAGGACGATCAATATAAACCAGATTAGAAATGATTATTAATTTGCGTGAAGGTTTAACAAATACCTAAAGAGAAAGTCTTATTTATTGCCACAATCTTTGGATTGTGGCAATAAATTCATAGGGGCACAAGGCCCCTGCATCATGCCATCATCTGCTTTACAATGTTATCTTTAATACGTTTAATACTAGTTGCCGATAAAGCCATGTGCTGACCTATCCAGCGCTGGGATTTACCGTCTAACATCCAATTCAACACTTGTACTTCTCTAGCACCAGTAACCTTATCTAGTAGCTTCTGAACCTCTAACAGTTTCTTCTCATAATCTGCAACACGTTTAATATTTTTCGAACGTCTAATAGACTCCTGCATAATGGGATCGCCTACACCACCTACTGCTTTTGGTAGTGTAGCCTCGATTCCATACTGAGCCGTTTTTGCCCCAACGACCATTTCTGCTCGCATTTCTTTGATGGCGTTAACCATCCAGTGGTAGTCGGTAATCATTGAATCTAACTTATCTTGCGTAAATATTAATACTTGCCCTTGTCTATTCATAGTTTTGCCCCCTATGATATAATGATGTTGTCAATGCACCATCAAAGGGCATAAATCAATCTAGGCTGTAGCGTGTGCAAACGCTGCGGCTTTTCATTTGCTCTAAATCCAAATATACATTAATTATCAGAATATTCTATTTACTTATCTATCAAAATATATTAAACTGTAATTGCGTTTACTTTATTTTGTTTTAGGTATTCCTTGAGTAAGTCTCTCGACTACTAAACTTACTCAAGGCTCCTCCTTAATTTCCTCATATTTGTGCAGTAATTGAATCAATCTATATTTTCAAACATTACCTAATTATGTTATCCTTATATAAGTTATTAACCTATATATTAGGAGTTGTTATGCAATGAAAACAGACGGTACACATTCTAAAATTGGATATATAATATTTATTTTAGGTATCTTCTTGCTTGTAAGCGGAACAGGCAGATTATCTGGTCCCCTCGAATACAATTCATTTATTCCAAATAAATCTATTGCAATAATATTCATTTTTATTGGGCTTTCTGTTGTATTCAGTTCATTCTTTATAAAACCCCGAAAAGATCAATAATTTTACTGAACACTATGTTTCTACTCTGTACAAGCAATGTATCCAGGATACTTATGCGTTCGATTTTGAATTACCCAATCAAATGTAACTTTGTAGCAGTCTCCAAATTCGGTTTGCCCTTCATAGCCCACACCAGCCATATTAGCTTCTTCATCTGTTATGTCAGACGCTTCCCAAAACATCGTATCTGTCAGTGGTACTTCTCCCCAATCATCAAATGCTTGCTTTAAATCATCCATAGTGACACCTGTTTGCTCATGATAAAAAGCTAAAGCTTCTTCCTCAGAGTAGTGTGCAATCCATTGGTAGTCGTCCATACGGAACACGAACATTTCTTTTGCCTCTGCGAAAAGTTGTTCACCTGCTTCTTTATCAAGAATTAGAGGTAAACTATTTGTGTCTGTTTTATGTGCATAAATCCCTTCATAGCTTTTGATAACAATGCCACCGTCATTTAAGAACTTCATGATTTGTGTCATTTTTCTATCTCCCTTATTAATTATTTTTTATCGAATATCCTCAGATTGTTCAGTAAGGTTCTAGTTTTTTATATTATTCTAAAGGTGAAATCCTTCGAATATAAGTTAACTAACAATTATTTTTATGTTAACATAATAAATACACCATTATTTGGAGGGGCTTTTTTGAATGACAAACGTAGACGTAGTACATTAATTAGTTCAGTTAGTAGTTTGGGATTATGTTCAGTAGGAGGATATAGAATCTTTACTAACAACATAGATGATATGTCAATACAAGTAGCATATATATTCTTTATTACTGGATTGATATGCTTTGTTGCAAGTGTAGTAGAGTTATATAGAAACCCTCGAACTTAGCGTTGCTTTATGGCAACGCTTTTCTTAATGCTATAGAACAATATTTCAATATCTTATAAAATCTGTATAATAAAATTATAATATTAAGCCTCTGTAGCTTTAGAAGGGAAGAGCGCCGGAAAACATTGTAGCTGCCGGGTCGCAAGGCAAGGGTTTCAGAAGCACCGAAAAGCAAATGAGCTGAGGCGGGTGAAATTCCTAGCCGGTGAAAGTCCGTAGGGAAGCGTGTTCCCCCTAGCCTATGCTTACGAAAGGAGTGCGGGTTCGAATCCCGTCAGAGGCATTATTCTCCTAGTACACAAAATCTTTCAACTAATCTCAAATATATTTAATTGCTGCCACTGATTTTGTGGGAACTCTACCGCTACCTCTACACCGTACTCTCGGATGTTGATAAACCAATGAAGCGGGTAACGACCCAGCGGTTGTTGCAATGCTGCATCAGCATAAAAGTAGCAATCTGATTTACATGAATAGCAATTATTGATAGCAGTAATAAAATAATTACCTAATAGTGCGCCATAAGAATTACGACGCCAGATCAGTTCCGTTTCATAGATTTTCCCTTTGTCTAATAGATGAGGCTCTGCTGGTTGAACGGGTTCTGACGGCCACTTATCCACCGCTTCAGCGGCAACTTCGGCGACGACCTTAAAGTATTTCTTTTGATACGTTCCAAAGTGTGAGCCTGGGCGTGAGAAGCGGCTAGCATGATATGCCGGTCCATGTGGATAAAGGTAATATGTTTCACCTACAATAAGATTCGACTTATCCGGTGCATGTACGCATAGACCCTGCATCTAGCACACCCCCGTCAGTAAGTTCAACATCGAAAATGGTTATTTGTATCTTCCTAAATTCCTCATCATCTGCTTCTTTCTTTGCCTTTCGCTTACAGACCGGACCCATACCCTCACCGATTGATTTTTGCGAGCGTAACTTACGGTTACACCTAGCACAGACATCCATCTAATCAACCTCCTCAACGGAATATACCCCTTCGATATAAAACGGAGCATACATGCCCATGTGGATTTTTAATGTGTGCCTTTCTTTTTCACAACGATAAATATGGATGAATGTATCTCTTTTACGAATGATTTTACGAAATACATAGGTATCACCATTGTAGAAAATGTGTTTTTGTAAAGCCCTGTAGTTTGTATACAAGGATTCATGATTTGGAAATACAGCACGTGGTGGTTTTGTTACTGTTGGCATTAGAGTACCTCCTCAAAATGGCAAATCGTCTTCAGATACTTCAATTGGTCCTCTGCTGTTTGCGAATGGATCTTCATCTACGCGTGTATAGTTTGGCTGATTCATAGGAGGCTGATTTTGCTGCTGTGAGGGCCATTTAAATTGTGAGTGTTGTTGATTATATTGCGCATTTTGACCGCTATATTGCTGCTGTGGTTGACCACTACCATATGACGGTTGGTTATTGTAAGATTGCTGACTCTGTGAGCCACCCTGTTGTTGTGGATTACTACGCGGCTCTAAAAATTGAACACTATCCGCTACCACGTCCGTTGTATAAACACGCTGACCATTTTGGCCTTCATAGCTACCTGTCTGGATACGACCCTCAACGCCTATCAAGTTACCTTTACGCATGAAGTTTGCTAAATTTTCAGCCTGTTTACGCCACGCTTGGCAACTAATGAAGTCCGCTTCTTTTTCACCCTGTTGGTTCGAGAATGTGCGATTAACAGCAACCATGAATCGACAAGATGCTATTCCATTTGGTGTGTAGCAAAGCTCTGGATCTTTTGTTAAACGTCCAACTAATACTGTTCGGTTAATCATGTTGTACCTCCCTTTTTGTAGCCATACCTGCACGCACATTATTTTCAAGGTATCTCAGTTGTTGCATGGCATAGTGTGGGCAATTACTGTCGCTTAAGCGCTTTTGTACGTCTAGTAGGACTAGAAGCGGGAATTGATATTCATTCACCAGCTGATTAATACGGTTTGCTACTTCCTCATTTGTCATCACACCTTCACCCCTCTGCACAAGCCGATAACCGCTATATAATTACCTGGTAGAAATTCGATTTTCTTAATACTTGAGATGCGAGCTTTTCCATCTTCAAATGTAATGACCTCGCCTACTTGGATATCGCGTGGTTTTTCAACAATGCGAAATGGTACGGATTTAACTGGTGCCATTACTTGTTCACTCCTTCGATTTCTCGACCAAGCATGCTAAGCACTGCTAATATCGCAGATTGTGCTTCTGACAAAATAGGTGCAATGTCATCCTCTCCTGCCGCTTCTACCTCTTCTGGAGAGCGACTCATCATATGGAAATACGCTGCTACTTGTTCCTCTGGTGTACGGTCAACCTCGTAACCGTAATCTAGTGCTCGCACGAAGCGGCGTAATGTTAAATCGTGAATGCTTTTTACAGTTTCTATTTCGTAAAAATGATGAAACCCAACCTCGCTAGTATATTGCTCTACCATTTCGTTAAAAATCATTTCTTCCCGTTCGATGTGACCTAAGTCAAAATAGCCATCGATGTCAGTAGCCAGCTGTTCTTCAATCTTGCCTTTTGCAAGTTCCAAAGCTTCAAAAACTTTTTCGCTAACTTTTACTGTTTGTCCAATCATTTATGTTCACCCCGATAATTTAGTGTTTTGTTATGGCTTTAAGCAGTGCTCTGTCGCTAAGATTTTCGATAGGCTTGCCATCAATCTGTGAAACACCTTGCGCTTTCAGTACTTTAACAATATGACCGCGAATCTTCTTGTGTCTGTTCACTGTGCTTGTCCCCCTTGCAATTTAGCTAGTACCTTTAGCCGTTGAGCCTCAAAATCAATTGCTTGTTCAGGTGGGTTTTCAATTGGAGCTGGTTGAGTAACATCATTACTGCGATTATGGAACCATTCAGGTACCATCTCTTCACGTCCCCGTTTATAAGACGATTGCGGTTTAGTTTGCTTTCGTTGTTGAGTAGCCTTCCACCGCTTGTCCTCTGCTTCAACAGCATCGATTGTTGTGATGCGCTTATTCCACCAACCTTTTAAAATTGTCTCCACATAATTCCAGGTACATATTCCATTCTCCACGGCCTTTTCCATTGCACGGATAACTAACGGCTCCGACATATCATAAATCCAAGCATCAATTTTCAAAGTAATATGATGCGCCAACAATCCGAAGTTATTTCTTTCGTAAAACTCAAATGCGTTGGGTGGTTTTTGTTTTAGTTGTGTATTTGCGTATGCAGGGGTCTTACTATCATCATCATTATTATTTTGTTTATTAGTACTTAGTGAATCAGTACTTAGTGTATAAGTACTTAGTAGTTGCGGGTTTTCCGTTAACGGTTTATCCATAGACGGTTTTCCCGCATACGGTGTATCCGGTAGCGGGTTTTCCGTATGCGGTGAAACCATACACGGTACTTCATAGACAATCGTTACATAATCAAACTTCCCACCCTCTATCCGGCGACGTTCTTTTTTAACATATCCGAACCTTTGTAGTTCTTTTAAACCTGCCAAAAACGAATCTTTCCCATCCTTCGCCCACTTTTGTATTTCTTCGTTGTAAAAAGTCCAATCATCTGGTTTTGAAAGCATAAATACATGTATTGCTTTTGCCTTCCAACTCAATCTCTTATCTTGGATGGAAGTGTTGTTAATGATTGTGTAATCTTTATTCTTTTCTACTCTTACGATGTTTTTGCCCTCCATCGTTTCCCCTCCTATAACAAACCATTTGTGCGCTCACATATAGCGAAACTTCCACTTACTTTGATAATTCTGTAATTAGGGTAGCGTCGCATATAATCACGTACTAGGCGCTTGATTTCATCTTTGTTGCCCTCTGCCTGCTCAAATATCCAGTAGGGTAAAAGCACCCTATGTGGCACACTACTCATGCTGGTGGTTTAAGCGATAGCAAATAATTAATAACCATACCGGCTTCTTTTGCCGTTAGAAGTTTCGAATTTTTGTCAGGAATCTTGCAAGCTTGTAACGCGCCATTGAACAACACTTGTGTATCTGCTTCGAATGTAGTTGCAACTTTTTTAAGGACCTTTTTAACATGATCGTACTGCTCCGGTGACATCGGCTGTAATTGTGGTGGCTGTTGCTGTCCTTGTTGTCGATTTTGCTGTGGCGGTTGTTGCTGCTTCTGATTACCTTGTTGCTGGTATCCTCGTTGTTGCTGATATTGCCCTTGTGAGCGCCCACTTGTATTGCGTGCATCTGGATCATCACCATCAGTTGGTAAGTTAAAAAATTTGATAATGAAATAACGTTCGCTATATGTCAGACCGCTTCCGAAAGCTTTAGAAATGTCATCCTGTGCACCCGTATAATAAAATGGCACTTCAATTGTGTTGTTTGGATCATCTGCATTCATCCAGACGTAAGTCATGCTGCCATATACGATGAAATCTAATTTTTCTTTGCCTTTATTATCCTTGTAGGCATGCTCTTTAAAGTGTTGATCCAGCACCTTAGGAATCAATAAAACGCCTAATTCGTTCATCGTGTTTTGAATTTTCGATAACACTTGCGAGCCGGAAACATAGTTGTAGTTGTAGCCTTTTGCGTCTTTCGTAAAGCTGCCTATATTTCTACGGATTTCGACGAGCTTTTGGGCCAGACTCATCGGCTTTTTCTGATTTGTCATTTACATACCCTCCTAGTTGATTTTTTTGAGGCCGTGACGTAAAATACGTAATAACTTAATTTTGCAAATTTCTTTTTAAGGACTGCTGCTGGAACAGTAGTCCTTTTTAATTTTCATCCCCTTTCCGTTTTAGATTAGCCTTGCGAATCAAGGGATGGTTTCCCATCAAGCAGCTTGTAAATCTCGTAGAGGATAGGCTAACCAATCATTTACAAACTGCTTGACGAGAGCGAGTTTCGACTCGCAAACGCCGGATATTGTGTTATAATGTGTGTAGACATAAAACCGTATCGCTGTTTAATCACCCCAATGATTAAGCAGCTTTTTTATTGCTATTTTTTTGTGACTTTGCTTTATATTTCAACACAATCTCGCGTTGTTTTTCGTTGAGATGAAGCCAATCCTTATTTGAAATGTGCATTTCTTTTCACCACTTTCTGATTGAGATTAGGCGTTCTTTTAGTGATAGCTGACACCAGTTTTTAAACTTGAACATATCGTTTCACCGCTTTCGTCAAAATACCTCGTCTAGCTAAATCTTGTATCAACCACTCGAAGTTTTTATGATCGAGCACATGTGCCTCCAAACGTGCGATAGTGTTTGCTGCCTGTTTTATTTTGCGCCCACATTCAGCCGCTAAGTGATATTCACCTCGTTTGTTATGCACCCCAACTGCTACTAACAAATCCTCAATACATGCTTTTTGTAATGCTATTTCCAATTCAATTTTCTTTACAACATCCATAAAAACACTCCTCCAAGCGCTATTGGTATTAGTGGTACTACTTGATTAATGATTGATAAAGCATCTATCCCATACATCATGGCTGCTGCTGCAACTTGTCCGTCTGTAATCTGAACCCACTGCATAAATGTTGGCATGTCTATTGGCTTTGCTTCTTTCTCAAACTTAGAAATACAAGAACGACTGCGATGAAGCTTATCTGCTATTTGTTGTTGTGTTAAATTTGCTTTTACTCGTAATGCTTTTAAAATAGCTCCGTATTGCATCTGTCTCACCCCCCTGTCTCAATGTTCCAGACTGGAACAAAGGTTGCAAATGCGGAACCGTTTTTTATTGAAAAATAAGATACTATATTGTTAAGAGGTTGATTTGCCCCAACCTATTACAAGATTGATAGTTTGACAGAGGCTAAATTGCCCTTAGCCCTCTTAATGCATTAGGAGCTAACCCAGTGTTTATATCTATCCACTGTGTGTTGGCTTCTACCCATTGAATAAATAAATGAGTCGGTACTAATACACCGGCTTCTCGCAATACAGGAAAATCTGCTCGCCCTAGAAGTTCTGAGGCCTTTGTGTCTTTAATTCTAAGCAATTCTTTCAATTCGTCTTTTGTAAGAAACGGTGGTAATTGTTGAAGTTGCAAGTTGGATTCCAGTAATGTTGCAGCCATTTCCTCACGAATCATGTTGCGAAATTCTTGCATGATTTGCGCTTTAAATTCCTCACTTAACATTTTGAACCCTCCAATCATTAGGCTGGTTGCCCACAGCCTTTCTTATATTGCTTTTTTTGAAAACTCTTCTAATAAGATAATTGCTAGATCTACTTGCCCTTTACCTGTGATAAGCGTTGTTCCACTTTGGATGTCTCCAACGGTACGTTTAACTATTGCTGTACGAACCTTGAACCAACCTCGTTCGATGTACTTTTGCTTTGGTAAGTTCTTTTCTGCGCCCTCCTGTTTGATTAGGTAGCCTTTGTCACGCATCCAAGCAATTAATTTATTTCGCCCGATATTAATGCCATGTTTGTCATAAAGAATTTTTGCAAAAGCTCCTACATTGATTGCACCATCTGACATGGAAACAACTTTTCCGAAGTTTGTATATGGCTGATCTTCTTGGATTTTCGTTTCTAGCATCACAATCTTTTGTTGTTGGAAGTCCATTGCCCTTTTAATGACCATTTCTGGACTGTTCCATAATCGCTCCATGTGTAGGAAATATTGTCTGGCTTGTTTGCCTCGTTCATTACGTTGGAAAAGACATTTCGCCTTTATCGTTGTATTTAGTTGTGATTAATTGATTCATTTTGTACCTCCCTAAGCTAATTGTTTTTGTGTAAACGGACACATTTCGTGTCCTTTTTGATTAAAAAAAATTTCATCAACCGTTTTACCATGGTAATCAGCTATCTTCTTAGCTAAACGTAATGAAGGTGTTCTATCCCCTCTTTCTATTGCGCCTAACATTTGTGGGGTTATTTTCAAATCAAAAGCCACCTCAGACCTAGCTTTATCACCACGAAGTTTTATTAAATAGTCCCTATCCTTGCTCGTGGTTTTCAATACTTGTAACCTCCTTTCAAAGAAACACTTTGTTTCCTTAAACTTATATTAATAGAAACGATACGTTTCTGTCAATCATTTTCAGAAACTTTTTGTTTCCTTTTTGTATTACTAATAGAAACAATGAGTTTCTACTTATATAATATAAATAACGAGGTGAAATAAATGTTTGGACAAAATCTAGCTAAATTACGAAAAGAACGAAAATTAAGTCAATATGATTTAGCAGAAAAGATGAATTTTTCCAGAGGGAAAATCGCTAATTATGAACAAGGGACACGTCAGCCTGATTTTGAAACTCTTCAATTGTTTGCTGATTATTTCAATGTCACGACAGACTACCTATTGGGTCGTAGTGATGAACCTCGCCCACAAACCCTAGCCGAAAAAGAAGAAGCTGAGTTTCAAGCATTCGCTAATGATCCAACCCTACAAAAATGGTACAAAGAGTTACCGAAAAGTCGTGAAGAGGATTTACAGAAGCTTCGGAAGATGTGGGAAATCATTAAGAATGATAATAAATAAATCATTTACAATAAATGATTTTAAAAATTAGTTTTAAAAGTAACATAATAATATCTCAACAAAGGACATGCTTATAAGACATGTCCTTTAATAGCACCGCCGTTGGAAATATTACTCATTTATGTTATATTATTTTTTTATTATTGTTATAGGTATATCTACGCAAGGAATATTAACTACTTCTATTGCCATGAGAGCTGTTTATTCAGGTGATGTAGCATCCTCACATCCTGCTTATGAAGCAAAACATGATCGAAATGAAGATGTATGGGGGCTTGTGAATGATAACTCAATCTATTCGACTACCGTACAGAGAATATAAAAAATAGTTGCCTTGCATTATTTCAAACTCAAAGGGAGAGTGTAAAAATGAATCTAAAAGAAACTATAGAAGTATTAAATAACGTTATATCTGAAAATAGTGACCTGATAAAAAACGAAGAATCTACAAAGCAATTCCTTATTTTACCTTTACTTAAAGGGCTAGGTTACGATACTTATAGCCCTCAAGAAGTCACTCCAGAATTCACAGCTGATTTTCATAAAAAAAATGAAAAAGTAGACTATGCTATTTCTATAAATGGGCAACCTCAGATTTTCCTTGAGGCAAAATCAATAAATACTAAGATCAATAAAAGCGCTCCGCAATTAAGTAGATATTTCAGTACGTTCCCTAGCGTTAAATTGGGTATTTTAACAAATGGAATTGAATATCACTTTTTTACTGATCTAAATAACTCAAATATAATGGACACTAAGCCATTTTTCATTTTTAATATTATAAATCATAATGAAGAGGATTTTGAAAATCTGATTAAGTTTTCTAAAAATTTGTATGATGAAGAAACAGTAAAAATACTTGCTGAATCCTTAATATATTTTCAGTCATTTAAATCTGTGATTAAAGAAATTTTTGATTGCCCCAATGATGATTTTATCAAATTTGTGATTAAAGAACGGTTTAAATTTAAGGTAACTCAACAGTTTATTAACACCTCCCGTCCTTTAATAGTTAAAAGTATTCAAGAGGCAATATCTGAAGTAATTAGTGAAAAATTTAATATTGATACAATGCGATCTTCCCAAGAAGTTTCTGCTACTGCAGTAGAGGGTATTACAAAAGATGATAAAAAGATTTACTATACACAGGACGAAATTGACTCACTTGGGAAGTTTGAAGAGTTCGAGGGAGTAACAATTGTATTACCTAATCCAGACTCTTACATAAAATTATTAAAGTTAACATCAGAAGAATACTCAGTTGAAAAAGGTAATCCATTAAGTGATTTCTTTATTTCATCAGTTATAACGCAGGGTACAACAATAGTTGGGTATTTAATTGGTCAATACGTTAATCAAATGGAAGATATAAAACTGTATACGGTTAAATCAAATGAAATAGAAAAATTCTTGGATGAAAACCCTATTCTTAAAGAAACTGGTTTTATTAACGCACGATTGAGTTCTAGATTAAATAAAAAAAATAATGAAACTACGTACTTTTTGAAAAGTTGCCTGAACAACCTATCATTTAGAGACATACCCAACCTTATTTCTAAAATTGAAGACACAGAGAAATTTTTTTAAAATAAATTAAATAGCCGAACCCCCTCTACGTAATTTGAAAAAGACGAAGCAGAATTCCAAGCATTCGGCAACAACCCTACTTTACAAAAATGGTACAAGGAGTTACCCAAAAGCCGTGAAGAGGACTTGCGGAAGCTCCGAAAGATGTGGGAGATATTGAAGGATAACGGGGAAATATAATAGTAGTATGTTAGGACGTGCAAACAGCATGTCCTTTAAAACTATTATCGATGTAAACTTTAAACATTTATGTTTAAATTATTTTCTCATTAAACTCTTAGCTATTTTTTCATGATATTTATAATTATTATGTTTGGAGTGCATTTAGAATGAAAACAAAAACAATAAGAATAGATGATATCCATATTAATTTATTAAACCCTCGATACATAGAACAAGAAAGCGAAGAACACGAAAAAGAACAAATAATTAAGAATGGTGATATTGAAAAGCTAATGAAGGATATTGCCCAATTTGGTTTAGACCCTAGTGAAAATTTATTACTTACATTCGATACTACACTTAATAAATATATAGTTCATGAAGGGAATAGGAGAATAACTGCATTAAAATTACTAAAAGATCCAAACCTTGTCCCCATTTTTATGAATAATAGGGATCTATATATTTCCAAAATTGAAGACATTAAAACTAGCACTGAATATAAACCTATTGTTAACGTTTCAGCAGTTGTAATGGAAAACTTTGAATTAATGAATCATTTTATTGAATTGAAACATACCAAAAACAACGGAGGAGCAGGAAGATTAGATTGGAAACCGGAAGATCAAGCTCGATTTAATAAAGTGAAGGATCCCTTTAAGAATAATCTGTTAAATGTTTTAACGAAGATTTTACCAGATAAAACAAATGATTTTAATTTTACAACAATAGAAAGAATTATCAGTGATCCTGATATGAGAAATGCGTTGGCGCTTAATATAGAAAAATCGAATGGCCAAATAACTTTTAATACCACACAAGGATATAAGCGTTTTGAATATATCGTTACAGGATTAGCTAACAAGGAGTTTAATGTAAAAGATTTTTACTATAAAAACGATAGATTAAATTTTATCGAGACATATTTTAAAGAAACAAAAATTACCAATTCCGAAAAACAGCTGGATATGGATGAACAAATAATTTTCCCAGTTGAAGAAATCGCTGCTTCAGAAGCAACACAACATGATATAGTTTTAAACTCTCAGACGATAGAAAATGGTGGCATAGATAATATTACTACACTTTCACAAGCATCGTTTAATCAAAATATTGCCGTACCTGTACATACATCTAATGGAAACGAAGATACCACACTACCTTATGTTCCTGTGAAAAGAAATAGAAAACAACCTGAACCTAAGAAAAGACCTTATTTTTTCCATGGGATTAATTATAAAGGTGATTTATACGGAATAAAACATTCATTATATGAAATTCATCATTTGGATGCTCAACAGTTTCCATTTTCTACAACAATGCTCTTTAGAACATTATTCGAATGTGTTATTCAGCAATTTATATTAAAAAATAATCTAGAAATTAAAACAAAAACTCCTATATATGATTTGTCAATTTCTAGCTTGCTAAAAGCTTGTACTGACAATAGCAGTGGGAATTTTAAAATTATAGAAAAACATCATAAGCAAGTAGCTAGAATTTTAAATGAAGCCCATGCACTCAAAGACCATGATGAATTAAATATTGTTACTCATGGCAACCAAAGACGACCATCTTATTCTAAACTTGAAGATATTGAAAGACGTTGGTATGAAGCTATTAAAATTATGATAGAGCAAATTTCTGGCTAATAGTATTTTTTTTTATTGAAGGTTAATAACCAATTATACATAAATTGGAGTGAAACCCATTGACACAATAGAATATCCTATTTTCATTGGCACAAGAAATAAAAGATGCAGAAGTTATGGAAGATGTGAGAGACTATAAAGAATGATGGTAAATAAATCATTTTCAATGAATGATTTTAAAACATCTTTATAAGTAACTTAATAATATGCAATTTAAGGACATGCCTATTGACATGCCTTTAAAATAAATTGTTGCCAGAAATATTAAATATTTATGTTTTATATTGTTTTTCCGATATTTACATAGTGATATTTTTACGTATTTAATAAAATTTATAATAAGCAAAGCGACGTAACTTTTCAGTATTTTTAATTGTTTCAACAATATTAGGAGGCTTAATTGTGGTATTACTTACAGAATCACCGTATTTTACTAAAAAAGAATTGGACATAACTTCAAATAAAGAAGTAAAAATTAAAAAAATAAAAAATATAGAATTAATAAAATTTCGTTCGTTGAAAAACAAGATATTTGAACTAGGTAATTGTATTACTGTTGTGAGTGGTAAAAATGGTACTATGAAGTCTACTCTGATGGGGTTGATAGCACATCCATTTGAATCAATTGACAAAAATGTTGACCCTTTTGGAAAAAAATTAAAAACGGATTTTAGTGACGTATTTAATTTCTCAGAAAAATATGATCAAGAAAAATATAAATATTTTATTTCTTTGGAAATTGATGACAATAAAGTGCTGAGGGAACCGATAGATTTGTACTTTAATAAAAGTGATAAACGTTTTAGACTTGTAGCAAGTGGAAGGAGTAAAGGAGATGGAAATTTTTCATTAAATACTTCATTTGTCAATTTAAGAAGGTTATTTCCAATGGTTGATACAGAATCTAAACCTGATAGCTCAGTAATATATACAAAGGATGAACAAAAATTCATTGAAAATTTTTATTCAAAGCTATTACAAAAACAGTCTTTTAGCTCAGTTGAAGCAGTTGCAGATAAGTCTCTAAAAACAACGCTTGGTCCTTCAAATTCTTATTACGATTATGAATCAATATCATCTGGTGAAGATAATCTTGGGCATATAGTCAATAAGTTAATTGGTTTTATGAGACATACTAATATGGATAAAAGTTTGTCTAATGGAATATTTTGTATCGATGAATTCGAAGCAAGTTTACATCCTGTTGTTCAAGTTAGATTATTTGATTATTTATTAACATGGGCTAAAGCTAACAATGTTCAACTTATTATTTCTACCCACTCTTTATATTTAATTTCACATATCTTAACAAGACAAAAGGATTTAAATAACAACGATATATTAATTAATATGATAAGTACTGCATATGTAGAGGATAATAATTTTAATATTATTAAAAACCCTCCATATGAATTTGCATATAAAGAATTAACTTTTAAAGATTTCACAAACACTTTAGAAGAGGATATCCACCAAATAGATATTATATGTGAGGATGACATCGCGAAAGATTTTATTGATAAAATTTTAAAAACAAGAGAAATAAAGAAGTACATAAGCTATATTACAAACCTCTCGGAAGACGAAAAGAATAAGGGGAATTCTTATTCCGCTTTAGCAAGTCTTTGTATTAATGGCCAAAAACTACTTGAAAATTCTATAGTTGTTTTTGATGCTGATGTTCCTGATGAAAAATTAAATAAAATCAAACTGTTTGATTTCTTCATTAAGTTACCAGATCCCGAGAATTTGCCTATTGAAAAAAGAATAGTAAAATATATTATTGATTTACCTGGAAACCATCAATTTTTCCGTGATTTTAATGCTGAAAAAGATAAATTCCTTAGTGATTTTACAGATTTTGATATAAACTTGAACCAACCCGATTACAGAAATTGTCCAGTTAAACCATATAAAAATTGGTCCGATTCAGATATTAGAAAGTTTAAAAGAATTATTACATTTTATATTAGAAATAATGAAGATTTAATTACTGATTTTAGAACCAAGTTTATCGAATTACTGAATAGAAAATTGAAAATAAAATCTTTACCACCAATTATCGAATAAATATGGCCAACACTGATAAAATATTATATTATTAACTAGAGGTGATAACATGGCCAACCTATCCCCCCTACGCTATCCAGGTGGAAAAGATAAAACCTATCAATACGTTAAGTATTTGGTACATGAAAATAACATTACAACTTATATCGAACCATTCGCTGGGGGTGCTGCTGTTGCCCTCAGACTTCTACTAAATGACGATGTTCGGAAGATTATCATTAATGATTATGACAGAAGCATATATGCATTATGGAATACAATATTAACTAACCATAAAGCATTAATTCGACTTATAGAAGAAACTGACATCACTATTGATGAATGGTATCGGCAAAAAAATGTTCAGCTAAATAAAGAGACTGAGGATGAGCTCCCACTAGCATTTTCTACACTATTCTTAAATCGTACAAATCGTTCTGGCATTATTAAAGCAGGTGTTATCGGTGGCAAAGCTCAAAATGGTAAGTACAAACTAGATTGTCGCTTCAATAAAGATGAAATTATCAAGCGTATTAATAATATTGCTGAAAAAGCTGATTGCATTGAAGTTTATAACTTGGATGCTCAAGAATTTATTAGTACAGTTATTAAGCGAACTAGAAAATCACTTACATTTTTTGATCCACCTTATTATGATAAAGGGCCTGACCTATATACAAACTTTTATAAACATGTAGATCATCTTAATTTGGCCAACACAATTAAAAATGAAATGAAAAATCGTTATTGGATATTAACCTATGATATTGCTGAACAAATTGAAGAAATGTATGATGGCTATAAGCCTCAGAAATATCACTTGAATTATTCAATTGCCAAGCCAACTAAAGGCCAAGAATTCATTTTCTTTTCAAAAAAGATTGAACCTGGTCCCATTGAGTTGTTTTTAAAAGTTATCTAACCCCACTACCAAATAGTGGGGTTTTATTATATACTCAAAAAGAACGTATGTTCTTTATTAGGTAATGAGGTGTTATTTTGAAGTATTATAGTCACTTGGAAGATTACATCAAAGATTTTTACACACGGATAGGTATCACTACTCCTCCCCTTCTGGATTTTAGAAAAATTGCAGAAAAGTTAGGGATTAAAGTTTTTTATTGGCCAGATACCAGCCAGGCATTATTCGCTGAAAACAAACCATTTATTTTACTAAACGAATCCTGTAACCAGCAGCAACAATGGCAAGAATTTTGCCATGAATTAGCGCACGTCCTATTACATACTGGAGATCAATTCTATATGTCTCCCCTATTTCGCGAATACCAAGAACATAAAGCAAATAATTTCATGTACCATGCTTGTATGCCCACCTTCATGCTGGATGAACTTGGATTAAATGATTGCACCCCATCAACGATTATGCAACTGCAGAAGGTGTTTAGTGTGGAATATGAGTTTGCTCAAAAGCGCTTAACGCAATACATAAACAACCACCGTTTTGTTCCATATTGGAACAGCGTAAAACGTTGAATCTATGGGAAGATATAAGTAACTGTTTTTTATTACGAGGTGATGTTAATGTTTTGTGAAAAAATTGATAAACAAATTTGGCGATGTATCGGTGAAGGGCCTCGTCACCCTATTACAGGCAAACGTAGGCAAGTTACTAGACGTGGCAAAACTAAAAAAGAAGCTGAAGACAAAGTTAAACAAGGAATTGCTACTTTAAATAATCAATCAGCGTTTGACCCAGATATTCGCTTTGCAGAATTTAGCGACAGATGGATGAAACTTTATCGACTCAAAGGAAATAAAGAAACTACAGTTAAATACCGTGAATATTGTCTATCGGTGCTTAAAAGGTATTTAGGGAAAGATAAATTAACAAACATCACAACTGTTCGGTACCAAGATATTATTAATGAACTTTTTGAGAACGGATCTGCTTATTTCACATTACGAGGGATTCATAACGCTGCCAAAATGATGTTCAATTACGCGAAAGAAATTGGTTTAATTGAAATCAATCCTGTAGATGGTGCATTCGTTCCAAAAAAGAAGATGACCTTAGAACAAGTAAACGGTGAGGATGTAGGACAATTATTTTTAGAGTCAGATGAATTAAAAGAGTTTTTAAGAGAAGCTGATAGGTATCCCAATATCGCCTATCGGGCGATCATCTATACAATAGCCTTTACTGGAATGCGCCCAGGTGAAGCACTTGCGTTGAAACATGAAGATGTTGATTTAATAAACAAGACCATTCGAATTAACAAAACTAATTTCGCAAAAAGTGAGCGAAAAAAAGATTTCGAATTAACGCCCCCTAAAACACTTGGAAGTGTGCGAATTATTGATATTGATGATATTGTCGTGGCAAAGATTCAAGAACTAATTAATTTTCGTGCGCTTCACAAATGGAATGATAATGGCTATGTCTTCGGCGAGAAGGACGGCTACCCTACTACGGTCAAAATGTTGAACAGAGCTGTAAAACGTATTGCTTCAAGAACCAATATTGATAAACCTTTCCGCACGTATATTTTACGACATACTCACATCAGTCTTCTCGCAGAAGCTGAGGTAGATCTCAATTATATTATGAATCGTGTAGGACATAAAAACTCCGAAACTACTACCCAAATCTATCTCCACGTAACAGGAGGCATGCGTGAAAATGCATCACAAAAAATGCACGCTAAATTCACCGCCCTATTGGATGATTAATCCTCTATAAACCACTTCTGGAACGAAAAAAGGATAAATGTTGCTGTTTGGTTGCTTTTTCCCAAAACCAGCTTCATTTATCCCCTACAAACGTTGATATATCAAGGTTTCTTTAAAATCTGACACCTTATATTCATCGTAAGCGTTCATCTTTTTACCCTCTTTCATATGTATTCGCAAAGCCTATTATAGCAAGGTTTCTCACGAATGTACAAAGACATGCTTTTTGCCTGATTTCATGGGTTTTCGGGAGAAATGTGACTTTTTCGTGATTTTGGTGACTTTTTTTGTGTAACAGAGTGGTGTTAGAGTTTGGGTCGTTACACACCTAAAAAATGGGTTTTAATTCTGCCTGTTGAACTTAGCTTTTTTTGTTATGTACATTTAATAGTCAATTACCTAGAATGGTAAATAGTAGATTCATTTGAAAGCGAGGTATATGTATTGAATAATTGCACTAACTGCTTGGCAAATAATTCTTATAAAAAGATCATTAAAGATGGTTCAATACTATATATATGTGAGTATTGCAATACAGTTAAAGAAGATACTAAAGAGGATATTGTTAATAAAACTCCTTCCTCAGTTACAGAGTTAGTATCTGAAGCTGAAGAAGTTCCTAAGTATAATGAAAAAAATGTAGCTACATTTAATGCATTACTAGCTTTTTCATTTATTTTAAGTATATTAGTATTTATAGTAGTAACAACAGATACTACTGTTTTTTTTGATGATATAATTGAAATTTTCAGACTTGATGACGGGAAGAAGTAAGTGAAACTGAATACGAAGTAGGAAAAAATTTAGGCGATGTAACTCCAATTTCACCTGTCATGGCAGCTTCAATTCTCTTTAAAAAACTAGTCCAACGTCCCTCGGTTCTGATACGATGTGGACAATTTTTCTTTGACCAATCGTAATGTTGCTTTACCCGATTCCCTTTGCCAAAACTTAATCTGTTCACGCACCTGGGCTAGATTAGCTCGTTCTAAACGCTGATTATCGATAGAGTAGCTCTGCCCTTTGGCAATAGCCTCCTCCGCATTGAGCCAAATTTGCAGCCGATTTTTTACTTCCTCAACAGTAAACGCCATAGCCTACAGCCCTTTCGAAATAGTTCTTCTTTTTTTTCTTAAGTCTGACCGTTTGTGTAAATACGCTACCATTCAGTTTGTTGTCCTTCAAATACTGCAAATCTGGATTAAAATACGCAATGCAGCTGTAGCATAGTTTCGTAAATCAAGTGGCTCATTTCGCACATTTGACGATCGTATTACCCAATCATGCCTTGGCACTCCATTAACCCAACGAATCTTCTTATATTCAGATGTAAGCCCAATGAAAAAAGCCTCGTCATATCCTTTTCCTGTTCAATAGGAAAGTGACAATAACCAGGCTTATCTTCAAAGTCATTTCGTAATCGATTATAAATAAGAACCTTCCCTTCATTTACACCTAACGTAAACAAATGGACATTTTGACGATCTACTTTTGATGGTTTATTGATGTATGCAACACCACTACCACCCTTCCCTTTAATAGCAAATACACGTTGATGCTCACGTTCTTTACAGAAATCATAAACTTCACTCGTATAATGACCACCACTATCAACACAAGTAGCTGAAACAAGGAATTTAGAACCATCATTACATAACTACTCTTTTTGCAGGTACGCATCTAATTGTTCCCAAACTGCACTTTGCCCTGGATCTCCATAAAATATTTTATAGGATATACCCCAACTAATTTCATCAGGTCCCCAACCAACAATTTCAACTTCTAATCGGTCATCTTGTACATCGACACCAGCTGTTAAAACAAGTACCTCATCTGGAATATCACAGTTATAACGCTCACGACGAGCCACCAATTTTGCATGGTCTTGTTCGTTAGAGTTTTCTTCCCACGACTCCCCTAGCGTTGTATTCTTCCACGTCTTTAATGTCTCCGTTCCTTTGCGCTTTGCTTCTTTGAACTCTGCAATGATCTTAGTCCATGATTCCCAAGGTGAAGTCAAAGCATTCATATGAAAACCACGTTTTGATGCACCTGGCTTTCGTGCAATCCATCCACCAGGACGAGATTTCCACTCAACCTCTGTATGATGTTCCTTACGCACACTCCATGCCAATTGGTTCAAAACGAATTTGCGTCCATTCATAAGGCTAAAACTTTCCACAGCTAGGGCAAGAAACACACCATTCCTCCATCGTGCTTTCTTCGTATTCCGCTTCAATTCTCGATGCCCCTTTAATAGTAGGAGTAGAAACCGAGACTCGTTTGCGATTCCAGAACGTTTTTGTACGTTTATGTGCTAGTGACAACGGATCTCCTTCAGCCCCTGCTGATGCTGGGAACCGGTCTACTTCATCTGCCAATACAATACGTATTGGTCGAGAAACTAAACTTGCTGGCGAATTTGCACCCACCAGTGAAATATGGCCACCTGCAAACTTTTTATGAAGCAACGTTTTATTGCCGTCACGAGCCTTCGCATCTGGCACCTTTTTATTCAGTGCTGGTGTGTCACGAATCATGGCAGCTAGTCTGTCCTTAGAATACGACTCAGCCATTTCTAATGTCGGCATAACAAGTAACATTGGCGCTGGATCATAGTCGATAAAATAACCAATAATATTATTGAGTATTTCTGACTTTCCAACTTGCGAACTCGACATGACAATAATATCTTCTACACTAGCGTCATTGAGAGCATTCTTTATTTCTCGTTGGTACGGTGCTCTGTCTGTATTCCATCTTCCGTATTCTGCAGAAGACTCTTGTGAAAGAACACGCTCCTTATCTGCCCATTCAGACACCTTTAACTTTGGCGGCGGCGCTACTAAACTAGCTATCTTTTGAAACAGCTTTAGCGTTTGCTTTTGCGTCATCTTCGACTACCTCCACAACTTCATTTTCTACTATTTCAACAAACATGGATGGATCATATGAAGCTAATTCTTGAAGAGCCTCATGAATATTTTGCCCAAGTAATGCCTCAATGTGTCTAGGATCCTCTCTATATAATAAGCATGAGTGCAACTTTTGTTGGTAAAGAAAGCGCCTTTGAACGAAAAGCCATCACCATATGATTGAGCACTTTTTCAACTTCCTCCGAGCGATGCATTTCTTTTTTAATATGAGCTAATTCAATCTCTGCTTTCTCACGCTTTGCTTTTTCATGCAGCCACTTTTCATAATCTAATGACTCTACAACATCATTTTCATCGATGCCTTCTAAAGACAATTTCAGAAACGTAACGTATTTGCTGACTGTATCAATTAAATCAAAACGCCCATATCCAGCACGACTTATTACACCTTCTTCAACAAGTTGGCGGACACGTCTCTCAGTTAGATTGAACATTTTCGAAATGGCTGCTGTATTTACAACAATTTCTGATATATCCGTTTTTCCTGCTGACATAACATCACCTCATTTATCTTGGCTGTTTTCTCAAAGATTGTTGCTATTAAAACATAAAGACAGAGCTAGTCTACAAAATGTGTAGAATCAACTCTGTCTTTATGTTTTGATCTTTTGTAAATCTCGAATATTTAACTAAAGCTCCCCGTTATCCATCCATGTCTCGTAAAATAAACGCTACACCACAGAAAATGAAAAATTATTACGTTCTTTCATGGGAGTTTAAGTACATCTTTTCACAATTATATTTTTATCTTTCCTACTATAAAACCAATCGTAAACACCAATAACATTGATAGATATGAAATAATTGTTATGGTTGTTCCATGAATTATATCTGTAAACAATAATGACAATTTAGTACCAGACCAAATAAATGGTAGCATGTAATATTGACTAATACCTGCTAAAAACATATTTCTGCTGTCATCATCTAAAAGTGCAAATTGCCATAAATATAATAAAAATGAAAGTAACCAAATACTATTACCAATAAAGAAACTCTTCACTTTGTTGCCACTTAAACAAGAAAACTTCATCCCTACCCAGAACCAAAAGACCGCAAAGACAAGTTGGCTAAAAAGTGGAGGTATTATCAGCATAAAGGTGTTGGATACAAATCCATAGACAAACGGAATAATTATCCACATTAGATTTTTTTTATTTTCTGTCACTTTTTCATCTCCCAATTTTTGTGCTACCTTTCAAATAAAAATCTCAATAAGTATTCAACTCTTCTATTATTTTCATAAATAACCCCCTTAAAAATATTTAACAAACAATTATGTAATTAATAACAATATTAACATATAATATCCATTGGTTTATTTTAAATATTTTACACTCCTTTTTTCAGCTGTTCTGCTGATCCTTAACAAGTATTTTTAAACAGGATGGAAGGAACACCTTTTACACTTTGTATCTAGCTGGATTTCGGGACTTGCGAGACCCGTTGCTAAACATAACCTTGTGGGCAACAAAAAACATGCGTAGAAATCAACTCTGGTTTTTTATATTTCGTAAACCGAATCTTCAACTAAACCAGCTAATAGGTTGTCAATATCTAGTTGTAAAATGGCACTTTTCTTTATGTTATACTGTTTTTGGTCATACCAAATGGCCCTCCAAGCGCATTGTGGAAGGCTTTTCATCTAATGGTCAATTTAATAAATTAAGACAAATCAAGGAAAACTTCTTTCCTCTTTAATAAAGCATATATCCATTGAAGAAGTTTATTAATACAAGCAACTAACGCAACTTTTGAAGGTTTTCCTTCTGACCGTTTCTTGTCATAAAACTCTTTGAGTTTTTTATTTCTAGAGCTTCTTATTCCACATAAAACAGCTAAATATAAACTGTGCCTTAGCCTACTAGAAACACGTTTCGTAATCCGATTCGTTGTCGCTGTGAATTTTCCTGACGAATAAACACTCGGATCAATTCCAGCGTAGGCCACCAATTTCTTAGGGTGATTAAATCGATCAATTTCCCCAATTTCAGAAAGTATCGTTGCAGCGATCTTTTCACCGATTCCAGGGATTGATTGGATAATCTTATATTCTTCTATTTCACTTGCCAGGGATATCATTTGGCTCTCTAATTCCGAAAGGTGTCCTTGGTAATGAAATAGCATATCAATATACATATTCAGATTAAATAAGTGACTTTGATACATCACCTTCTGAAAAGGATTTTGATTGGCTGAACCTATCAGTTTTCTTGCCTTTTCTCTTACCCATAGGGCAGAACGACTCGGACAATACTCACGTATACTATTTGATAGATTATCCTCGTTAGATTCTAGAACTTTTTCTGACGTTGGATATTCTTTCAATTTCAAGTAGGGGGTGAACAGTTTAGTTGACGGGATCAATGTCCCACGCCCCCGTACGTTCTACCCTGGCTACTGTTAGATTAAATCTAAATAAAAAAAGTTCAACCAGAAAGTACTGGCTGAACTATATAATACGAAGCCCTCGTTAGTTGAAGAAGGAAAAACTAACAAAATCAAACCTCAAGTTAGTCCATCCAATAAAAAATACCATCGAACACTTTATAGATTTCATTCAGTTCTGGAATTGTTAAGATGGTTGGAATTTTAGTTTCAAACGAGAGTGGTTGAGATATATACTCTTTATCTAAAATACTATAACCTGCATTACCTAATTTTGTTATGATTTCTAGAAACTCTTCTACCATAAAATCTGGAGATTCGGTGATTACTTCATCCGGACAAATAAAGCACTTCGCACTAAAATATTCATCCTGTTCCTTCTCAGTATCTATAATTGTCTTCCGTCGAGCATCTTTCGCAATAATAGCTACAGGTGCTAATCGACTTATATAGATAGCAAGACCTTCCAAATGAATTTCTGTGCACGGATACTCTTCAATATATTTTGCCTCCACACTACCTCCATCTCTTTTATAACAAAAGAAATCGACATAGGAAGCATAGCCACTTCCGTGATCATCCGTTTCACATTTGATGATTTTTGAACGATTGAACGTATAATACAGATTTTGAATATATTCCTCGATTAGGTCTTCATCCTTTGTGTTATATGGATATATGTCTCCAATTGGCTCACGTGCAATCATCGTTTGTAGCTGTTCATTCGTATATTTCAATTCTCTTCACCTCAAATTTAATATTCCATACATTTCTACTATTTTTATAAACAACCTCATCTAAACTATTTATCCATATTTATGAAATTAATAACTATATTGACATATATTATGTATTCATTTGTTTTAAATATTTACAATTCCTTTTTCAACTAACCTGCTTCGTTAGTTGAATAACAACAATCTTTTAGAAAACTGCCATAAAGAAAATTCCTTTCATTTGGATATTAATGGTTATAAACATCTTTTTCCACACATCCACCACATTAATATATCTTATATTCTGTTAATGTCCATAGGCATGCGAAAACCTATTCATAACAATACTTTGCAACCACTTCAATTATTGAGCTTTACAGTGTCTTATTATGTAAATGTCTTTAGTGTATGAAAGTGTCATGAAATTATTGAATGGCTTCTATTGCCGAAAATGAACAAAATAAAAACACCCCGATTTTTCGAGATGTTTAGTACGGTAATTTCTTATATGCTGCATCTATTGCCTCTTGGTTAATGCCTATATATTTCCTAGTTATATACTCTGCACTATGATTAAATATATCCTGTAAGAGTGCAATATCTTTCGTTTCTTGATACATATGATAGCCAAACGTCTTCCTGAGCGTATGTGTACCTATTTCTTCTAAACCGCATGCATAAGCAGCTTCCCTCAAAATGTCGTAAGCACGTACACGAGTAATCGGTTTATTACGTCCTTGCCGTTATTTGAAAAGGTATTCTTCTTCAACTAAACCAATAAATACTTATCAATTATCTTTTTTAATGAAGCTAATATAGGTATCCTCTTAGTAATAGAACCCTTCTTTTTAGTTTTTTGTGTCTTTTGTTCTTTTACAAAGAAGACATTCTTCCCCTTAACATCCTTCACCTTAATACGCAAAATATCACTAATCCGCAACCCTGTGTAAATACCAAAGCAAAACAGTAATTCATTACGAGCACTCTTTTCCCCCAAGAATGCTCGCACTTCAAATATCTTTTCAATTTCACGTATAGGCTGTACAAAATTCATTTCACCATCGCCTCCTGCTGATAAACCTCCACTCGGAGGCCCAGCGCTAATTTATAAAGGGCTTGACTGTGTATACGATAAAACTTGCTCTCAGACATTCGTAGCTCAGTATAGATTTCGTAATTGTACATCGGTTCCACATCTAAATAAGCCAATTAAATCAATTGGCGCTCAATCTGCGTCAACTTACATAAACCACGGTTAAACCAAGCGAAAAACTTAATGTATTCCTGCATAAAGTCAGCTACCTTAACTGCTGCCTTTTCAACACCAGATTGCTTTACATTCGAATAATTTGGCATCTCCAATGTGTGCCGTCACAGTTGGCATCATGTCCTCTGGCGTTGTCAACATATACGTACGGTACTGTCGCAATACAGCCTCAACTGCCTCCTGCGTTGCTCTACCATCGATGTTATTCAGTAAATCCTTCATGTTAGTTGCCTCTTCATTTTCTTTTAATTGCCCCATTCACTCGCTTATATATGTCACGCCTCACACCCATCAATTCCTCAACCTCACGTCGGCTCATTTTGCTTTTTGTAGGCTGACATCTTTTTGATGACAGGATTTGCTCCATCTCATGAAACTTCTTCTGTATCAATTCTGTTTGCAACGTCATCAAATACCTCTCTCCTTTCATATGAAATAAAAAAAGGACAACAAATGACAACAGCGTGTGCTGCTATCATTTGTTATCCTCCAGATTGCTGATAGAATTTAGCATCTAAAAAATTCCTGACATTCAAAAAATAATTCTTATACTGTTTAATATTTTCACTATGGGAATGAGTTTCTTCTATTTTTTCTAAAGTTTCTAAATATTTTTCAGTTACTGGGTAATCAAATCTTGTACTATTATAATTTATTTCTTTAGGAAGCAGTAACAAAGACTGTCCTAAAATTTCATCAAAATCTTCTAAATTCAAGTTTGTAATCAATACTAGAAGTTCACTAGAAAAAATCTTAAATCTTTGAAAAGATTTTTCATTTACTATAGTTTCTAAAAATAATCCTTCAATTAATGAAATTGGCCAATCATTAATTGTATCTTTATTTAATCTATTAATAAATTCTTGTGCACCATCAGATTTCCCATCTGCAGCTTGTAAAATATTTCTTCCTAACTCAATAAGAATATCTTTATCCAACTCTCCTAAATTTTCAATTTCCATTACTGTTTTTATTGCATAATTTTGGTCGTACCAATTCATACTACTTAATTCTGAAATAACATCTTTAATATATTCATGTATACTTACACCAATATTTTTTTTTGCTCTTGATTGATATGAATCCACTATTGGAATCAGTTTAGCTAACTGTTTTTCATTTAATAATCCTTTGATTTTCAAATTATAAATATGATAAATCGATGAAAAAGATGGCTTTTCAATTTTACCTTGAAACATTGGTTCTATTAAATTATTAAAAGAAACACTTTTAATATCCTCAGGCATTTTACTCCATATATCTGCAGAAGTAATTAAATTTGCTAATAAAATATTTCCTGTATTTATTTGATTTTTAACCTTCCATGTATCTTCTAGATTAAAATTATAGTGGTCTCCTAATAATACACCCAGAAACTCCCTTCCTCTTATTATGAATTTTTCTTTTGTTCTATCATCGTGTACTGTATTCATTCTTTTAATAATCTGTTTAAAAAAGTAACTATATATTGAAGGGTCTATCTTTGCTAAATATTGTTGCGCCAATTTTTGGATTTCAACAACGTCATCTTCTATAAAGTGATATACATTAAATATATCATTAGTTAGATTATCCACAAAATTGTGCCTAAGTAATGTAGGCTTAGAAAGTATTAAATCAACCCCTTGTTTTATAGCGCATTTAACTTCATAATCTTTCGGTGCTAGTTTTAAAGGATGAGCATAAGCACCTCTTAACTTATACATATGGTGTAATTTCAATGTTTCTTCTTTATCTATCCATCCATAATTCTTAGCTTCTTCTATCAAAAATTTATCTGTGGCATTATTCTTGCTCTCAAAATCCCTTAATTTATCAATTACATTTTTCTTTATATTAGAATCTGTATTTGCAATCTCTTCAAACTTTGCTTTTAACGATTCAACAATCATTAACCAATTAATAATAAAAGCAGCTCTATAAGCCTTTGACTCATAGCAAGAAATAACTTCTCTAAATAGTACTTTATCGGCTTCTTCAATTATTTTAAACTCAAGATCTTTTAATTCTTGGTTTACTATTTCATCTACTGTAATTTCATTTATCAAGTTATATTCCTCCTTATCCCATTTTACTCATTTCACTGTCCTTGATGTATGATGATCTTTGTTACGACGCAGGTCGCCTAGCTACCTTTTCTACTTTTCAAAAGATTACCATAAAATTATCAGGTAATTACATTATATCTATTTATAGGATTTCATCAATGTTATAAAATACATTAAAAAGTATAAGATAAAGTCGTTTTAACAGTTACCTTTGTTCCTTTTAGTGTCAATCCCTCTTCATTTTCACTCAAATACACTATCCTTTCTTTCTTTAAATATATTAAATTAAAAAGAGGACAACAAATGACTACAGCGTATGCTGCTATCTTTGTTGTCCTCCAGTTAGCTGGTAGAACTTAACCTTCATATTTTCCTTCAGATATTAATTTTAATTCTGGAACCATCCAACTTAATTCACCAATATAATACCATTCATTATCTTCATTAATTTCTTTGAATTTTCTAGCATCTATATTTTCAATATGTTTTATAATGAATTTATCCAAATCCCAATCGTATAGATTCCACTCCTGAAATTTACTTTCTTCATCATCATAATAGTTACATATATATTCTAATCTTTCATCAAAATTAATATTTTTATCCTTATATGTCTTTTCTAAGTCTTTTCTGTTTTTCTCGATATCAGATAGAATACTCTTATACTGCTTTATATATTCGTAACCTCTTTTTAATTCTAAAGAGTTTTCTTGATAACATTTTATATATACTATCAGAATATTTTTCATCAGATCGAAACCTTTTACATCTTCTTCTAATTTTAATATATGAGAAATATTATTTTCTAGCTTTTTTGTCCTTTCGTAATACTGGGATATATCCTTTTTATTTTTTCTAATGTCTTCAGCTATTGAATCTATTTCACTCTTCTTAACTTCAATAGATTTCAATTTTTTATTTACAGTACTATTTAGCCAAAATACTAAAGCAACTATAAACAATGCAGCGATACTACCTATTGCACCAAATAAGCTTATAACACTTGATAAAGATGAATTCAACACCTCAACTTGATTTTCTAAAATAATCTTCCCAATATTATTTTCTAAATCATTGATACTATTACTAAATTGTTCGGAACTCAAAACTCCTCACCCTCATCCCATTTAACTCGTTTCACCTGCCCTTGATGTGTGATAATCTTTGTTTCAGCGTGGGCTGGAAGTTCGGCTACCTTTGCCACACCTTTCGAAAGAACTATTACACAAGTCTCAGGTAGTTCCATTATATCAAGATAAAGCTTTCCATCAACACCAATATTTAACTCTTTAATTCTCACGATAGCTTCCCCCTGCGCTATAATAATTGTATATGTGGCAAGAGGAAGCTCTTGTTATGTAAAAGCTACGGTTGCCCCCGTAGCTTTTATGCTATCCATTCTAATTCTCGTATCTCAAACAGTATTTCTTCATTTGCTATCTTCACTAGCACTGTTCTGCCTTCGACTTCTAAAACATTACCAACCTTACCGATTACATGCCCGAAGTAATATTTACGGTAATAATGCACTTCGCTATCTACCGACTCATCCAACAACAAAAACTTCACTTTATCATGAACCTGTATGGCTCCCTGCTTCTGCTCTACTGGAAGATCAAACAAATTCAACTGCTGCATACAACATCGGTCTCTTTTTCCATACTGACTTCTCTTTTACTTGCAAGCCCTTGCCACTTTTTCCATTCGTACAAACCGTTTTTAGATATCTTGTATTGTTTGGCGATTTCTTGTTTTGTGACGCCCATATCTTTCAAATCTAGATAACGATCAACCGTCAAAATCATACCGTGCTCGCTTTTTACTCCGTAATAATTTGTTCTTTTAGACACCGCACTTTTACCACTGCATTTCATTACTGCTCACCAATATTATTCAGCTTCTTGAAAACAGGACAATTAGCGCATCCCCTATTATTTCTGTTAAACGGCTTCTCGCAAGGAAGGCATTTAGTATTATTCACCTTCTCTTGTCGCGCCAACAGCTTTAATCTTTTCTCATTTGCTCGCACCACTTCTCACCTCACTAAAAATTCTCTCAAGTAATTTTGCTAATCTTGCAAGCTGTTGCTCTGTCATCCTCTCTAATTTCAAAAACACATCACAACCTCTCAAAATCCACAGATTGTTTAGAAAATGTTTAGCTATAAAAGATAATCTACTACTAGAAAGGAGGGTGACAATCATGTTAGTACAAATGGAATTTCTAATAAATCAAATCCTAGAAAAAAATGATATTAAAAACGAAAATTTAGCGAAGGCACTTGCTGAAATTTTCAATGAATATTACCAACTTTCGCTACAAAAATTTGTCTTAGAGTATGACTTAAATAAGTTAAAAGAAGGTTTACATTAAAATGCTAACATTTTTTATCTCTGCAAAAGTTAACATCCTTTTGTTAGCTTTTGCATCACTTCATTTTCTATCAGATCACCCTCTATCCTGTTCTCCTTGCTGCATATTTCCTTTCGAACGTTTCTTATATTGTTCAGCAACTTTTGATTATCCGCACTAAATATAAACCTCAATTTCATCATCAATAGTGGATTTTGAATAATCTATTTTATTTCCATCTTCAATCCAACTGCATAAGCAACCATTCTTCAATTTTTGGCATCTTGTAACCGATTGTTCCATCAAAGGATTTAGAAAGTTCATCGTAGCTATCTTCAACAACTTTAGGTGTTAGGAGGATTAATCCGTATTCTTCTTGCAGTGCTGTTCGTTGAGAATCTAATTTTTGTTGAAGCCCATCTAAGAATCCTCGTAAGTAGGAAGCTTTAAGTTACATTGTATAGGATTTTTTCACGAATAAGATTGTTTGCTAAATAAAATTCATCAATGAAACATTTTACATAATGATCCATTGCATCATTTGCTAATACATAAATTTCTTTAGCGATTTTCACATCATGATCTAAGCAAAAAAACATAATTGTTCGCTTCACTCTACCATTATTGCGTTTGTTGAAGGTGGTGGCAACTAATGCATTTCGTGCAAATCAACAAGACGAAATGGCGTTGGACTGGTGAAGGCCCACGTAATCCAGCCTCTGGCAAACGACGCCAAATTACTCGTCGTGGTAAAAGTAAAGGAGAAGCAAGGGGAAAAGTCGAGAAAGCCATTGCAGAGCTAAAAAAAGCATATACCTTTGATGTGAAGGTAACGTTCGAAGAGTTTAGCCAAGATTGGCTGAAGCTCTATCGTATGAAGGGCAACAAGGAAACGACCAACGAGCATCTTGCCTACTGTATTTCCCTACTGAATCGCTACTTGGCGAAAAAGAAAATGGCCGCCATCACGACCATTGAAATACAAGGCACCCTCAATCACCTATTTGAAAATGGCACAGCCTTTTTTACGCTACGCGGCACACACAATGCGGCGAAAATGATGTTTGCCTACGCGAAGGAAATTGGCTTGATTGAGGTAAATCCTGTTGAAGCTTCATTTATACCGATGAAAAAGCTGACGTTAGTGAATTTGTGGACATTGGACGTTCATTTGATAATTGGCAAAATAGCTAAAAATAAAAAAGACCTTAACGGTCTTTTTTGCGTGGTGAACTTTAGCTTCCTAATTATAGGGTTAATAAGTATTTACATTCTCTCTAACATATACATCATTTTCCAGAAGTGTTGTTTTATTGACTCTTACTTAAACTTTTTAACATATAATCAAAAATCACAAATATTGTTATATAAATACTACCTATTAAAGAAGCTAGATAAATAGTATCTTTAAAAGTATCAATATCAAAATTAACTAAACTAAATAATAATGAAAAAATTAATGCACAAAGTAAATGCTTAATATACATGAATATAACATTTTTATTTTTACTGTAATTTTCAATCACAACTGATACCACAACAGCTACAAGCATAGCCGGTGCAGTAAATGCAGTACCATAAATACCATATGCAATGCTGTATGTAGATCCAATAAATAATGGAATAATAAATACTCCTAGAATTAATGTAATTACAGCTGAAATAATTTTGTTTTTCAACATGACACTTCACAACCTTTATTAATTTTTTATGCTTTAAAAATTGCCAAAGCAATAAGACATGATCCAACAGTATGTATAAAAAAATTCAATTCATTATTTATGTCCTTCTATATTAAATCATAAAACCACAGTAAATTAGGAAGTTTATTGTTTTTTTTAAAATCTATGGAAAATGCAAGTGTTATATTTTATACATGTACGTTAAGGCCGCGCTATCTAATGAAAACTCGAAGCACAGCCTTTTTAATGTTATTTAAGCTTTACGTTTCGGACAGCCTTTGGCAACTGAGATAAAAAATGTGATTCTGTTGATTAACTAATAGAGCGCGACGTCTTTTGTATCCTTTCTTGATTGCATTCATAAGTTACCCCTCTATTGCGTCCAGATAATGCAGCAAGTACCCGTCCTTTGATACCACTTGCTTACATTCATTCTCAAATATTTCCCATGCAATAGACTTACGATCACCGTTTTCTTGCCCTTCCCACACTTCTTGTAGCGTTTCAAATGGCAGCAAGTAGTATTTGTTATGAATCTTGAAATAGACTATTAGTAAGGCAACATTGCCTTTTCTTTGCCACGATTTTAATAATTCATATTGGTGTAAATGAATGCTTCTAGTGGTAAAATTCAAATAAATAAAGAGAATGAGGATGAGCTCCCACTAGCATTTTCTACACAAATCTTAAATCGCACAAATCGTTCTGGCATTATTAAAGCCGGCGTTATCGGTGGCAAAGCTCAAAATAGTAAGTACAAACCAGATTGTCGCTTCAATAAAGATGAAATAATCAAGCGTATTAATAATATTGCTGAAAGAGCTGATTGCATTGAAGTTTATAACTTGGATGCATAAGAATTTATTAGTACTGTTGACAGTCAAATCACTAAAATACTCACTTACCTTTTCCTATTACAATAGTTATTTTTTGTTTGGCCAACACCCTTTTAAGGTTGAAGTAATCGTTTTAAATGGCCTTTAATAGTCCATCTAATATCGGTATATAAACCTTGCTCAATTTTAAGTTTTCGATGACTTCATATCACGTTGAAATGATTGAATAGCCAAGTCTAATATTACAAATTCATGTAAAAACTTGCGTTGTTCGCCAGTAATCATACTACTTCACGCACTTTTTAAAGGATTGAATCAACCGCTAAATCATTGCTGATAATAAAAACGTTTTGCTTGCCTTGTAAACAGAATGCTTGAAATGAATCTCCAAAAATCTTAATGAACTTTATTCGCCTTTTTATGATGACACCCGCCACTGATACATACATCATGTTAACTAATTGATTGCATTGCTTTTATTAAATGTCTCGTGAGAAGTTCCCCTTCCAAAATAAAAATAGAACGTTTTTTTATTTATTGCACGCACGTGTGTTCTGATTTAAAAGAGGTATTATAATGAAAAAAAACAGGCTTTGAAGACGTAACACCTCCAGGCATGGATGATACAAGTTTAGCTTTTTTCTTTTCAATTATCCTTGCACCGATATTTACCACTATAAAACACCTAATGCTCTTTATTTTAAATAGTCTTGAATAGCTTAAAACACAAATAAAGAAGCCAACATATTATTTGTAATATGAAATAGCATAGCTGGAATAATAGAGTTCGTTTTTTTACATAAAATTGCCATTAATAGTCCCGTGAAGAAAGCAAATACCACTACTCCAAGTGAGTATGAATGAGCAATTCCGAAGAAGAAGCTTGTTAAAATTGCTGCAATCCAAAATGGAAAACGTTCGGAGAGGAAGCGAAGTATAAAACCTCGGAAAATGAGCTCTTCAAAAATAGGCGTGAGTATTGCAAGGCTGATAAGTGATAATATTTGATATTGATCAAAAACGTCCAAGTTTAGTGCGGAAGATTGTTGCTTTGCTACGTCTGGAAATACATAAATTGCCAAGCTATTATAAAGAGTAATTAGGGCAAAAAAAGAAGTAAGTATACGTATGTGCGCCATTCTTTCATCGCCTTAAAGTTAAAAGATTTTAGTAATAATCTTTTCGCTGGTTCAAATTTAAATATAAAAAATAACAACAGGGCTAGTTGTAATGCGATACTGGTAGTATCTGCAATAGATTCATACAGGGCAATTTGTTTTTTTATTAGTGAGACCGTCTGTATAAAATATTACGGCTATTAATATGAAGAAATTTACAAGTTGAGTCCCCAAAAAAACAAATAAAACTGAACTAATAAATCTCCCCCATGACATAGTGTATTCCTGTTCATAAGGAAGTTGTGTAGCAGGTTGCATATGTAGAATCACCTCTATATATTTTTGTATTTATAATTTTCTTTTCTTTTAGGATGCTATGTAACCTAATGAAGGAATAGATTGCACAACTTTTGAGCCAATTTTTTTATGTACATTCTTAACAAGACCCGAATACTTGACGATAATTGTATCCTTACTAACCCATTCTTTTTGATTCTTTAATGCTTGTTCCTTATTGCTAGCTAGTTTCATTAATTCTTGGTTCTTTGCTGTTTTTTGTGGTGCTTCAGCAAAGGCAGAAGTAGTAGGAAGCATTAGTGGAGCAGACGCTACTATAGTAATTGATTTTTCAACCCAGTTCTTCAACCGTTTACATCCTTAAGTGTTTTAACTTGTGACATCTATACTATATGAGATTTTCTCAAAAGAACCAATTTATTTTTTATCATTAATATAACTTATAAAACTTTTAACCCTCTTCCTTTCCTTGGAATCCGAATTGAAATATAAATAAATTAGTGAATAATATCCCAAGTAAACTAAACCCGTGCGTACAATCAATAAAAGGAAATCGTCTTATTTCCATTAATGTGTAACCTCACTATTCATTGAATATAATCTAAGTATATTGAGATAACCTTATAGGAAAATAATGAGCACCTTAATAAAATCTTAAAAATGAATATCACAAATTGATCAAGGTGCACTGTTATTTCTTGAAAGTTTTTGTAGTACCAATCTTTACATTACTTTTCGGCTTTCACTTATGAAACTAGTAGAATCTGTACGTCGAAAAGTAAATACTACATTTATTTGGGCAGGGTTATTTCTACTGTGCTGTTTTATGTACCCAGTGAGGATTAAGCAGCCTTTGAGGAAGTAATTAATACGGCTAAACAATCAAAGACTAATGAGGAAACAGATAACTATTAAGGTTGTCTATTTTTTGTTGTGTACAATTGTAAGTATTTTCTATAAAATGAAATTACAAATATTAATCAGGGATGCACTAGGTGGACGCTATCCCATACTTTGAAAATAAGGAATTTAAATTATGAAGAAATCAATAAATTTTATGGAGGAAATATCTTGTTTAAAAATTTTCGTGAAGAACTAAGAGAAGAATGGAAAAGTACAACAGAGGATTTAGAAAAAGATGTATTTAAAGTGTGGCAAATAGATTATAAAGGGCATGTCATTCGAATTGTAAATGCAATGACTGAAGAAGTTCTTTATATTAATAATGAAGTAGTAGATAAAAAAAGTAGAGACAATATGTTCAAACAAATCTTCCCTTATGTAAAATTAAAAGGTGAAATTACAGAAGCTAATGGAACTGTATCTACAGTAAAAGTTAAAATTGGTGGGTTATTAAGTTTAAATATTGCTGTTAAAGTTAACGGTACAATACTACTTAATGAGAAGCACAAAATTTCTATCAAGTAATCTCCATCTTCCATTTTTACATATTCTTTAGAAGAAGACAGATAACAATTAATGTTGTCTGTTTTTTTGTATTGACTTTAACGCTGCGTAAACCTTTATGGTTATTTATATAAACCTACAGGAGGAAATTAAAATTAATGAATTTTATCAAATGCCCCTATTTGTAAAGCTAAAAATGCAAAATATCGAAAGAACTATTAGAAGGTAGCCAAGATAAAATAACTGCTACAGTTACTCCAGAATAATTTTTACGTTAACATAACGTTTTTCAAATTTTCCATCGACTCCCGCAACTTCGATTTCTTTTAATTTCATCTTTTGAATTTTCATTGCCTTTCCTTCTATAAAATGAGAAAGAGCAACCTGTTTTTTAGACAAGTCACTCTTTAAATTATTTATCAATCTATCTTTTTGTTCGTTAAATTAGTTCTCCACTCATCCGTTGGTGTAAGGTAACTAATTATTCTTTCATCGATTAAATCTACTAGTTTATTCTCATATGTTTTTCTATAAGGTTTAGGAAGTTCTTCTTCTAGCCAACTTTCCTTTGTTCCTTTCCAAATTTCAAAAAGAGTAACCTCATTTGGATTATCAATATCATCTGAAAGAACGGCACTTACAAAAGCTGGTTCATGTTCCATCGCTCTCATATTAGCAGATAATAGCACTTTGAATTCTTCCTTTTTTTCACTTTTAATTCTAAATCTTATATAGAGAATTACGTTTTCTTTATTATTACTCATCAATATCCTCCAACTTAATAATTTTAGACTTATCATCTAAGAAATCATATCATGTCGTATGTATTGAAACCATGATAATGAATATGTTTTTCATTTAATGCAATGTTAATCTATTTAGTTATTCTGCGCCGTTAGTTTAAGAACATTTCTTCACAATCTTCACATCAATTTTAACATAAATATCCAATTAAAGATGGCGGTGAGGGTGCAAAATCATGAGTTAGCTTTTGAGGATTGGCTAGAAAGTAAGAAGTATAAAGACATTGCAGCAAAATTAGCCGGGGGGGTGTTACTTGACGGTTTGTAAATGCTTGTTAGCAAATTTGACGATGTAATGAACCTCATCAGCTGTGATACGTAACAGCTCGCCAGTATTGATCTGTTTGATTAGTTCTTTTACGTTCTTCTTTATTCATTCCATCTACTCATCCCTCCGCAATTAATAATGTAGACGATAGTTCACAATGAAACACCGTTTAATATAGCTCTGGTTCACCTTGCACCAAACCATAATAAAAAGCCACAACCGATGGATATGATCTTTAGTTAATGCTTAATATTATATTCTTGAAGATGTAAACATATTTTTTATCACTCTATTTTTTTCTAAGGCACCCTATGATAGACATCTCAATCACTTTTGACAACTATGCATATTATAGACCTAGAAAGGAGGGAATTTATTATGTCGCAAGATTATGGTAGTAGTAGTGGTTATGGCTCTGGTTCAAGTTTTGCTTTAATTGTTGTTCTATTTATTCTTTTAATTATCGTCGGCGCTAGTTTCCTGTATTAATATCCAACACCGTCTCTAATGCTCATAATTATTAGGATCATAAAAACTTATCCTTTACCCATTCAAATATTAATAGGGTCACTCTCCTCCGTGTGATCCTATTAATATTTTCCTCTCTCAAAGTATTCCTCCCCCTACAATTAATGGTTACAGGCAAGAAACTGTAATGTCTTTGTTTTACTTGCATAAATAATGTTTTCAGGATAGCAGTCGAATGCAACGCCACAACCTATGTTTTTTTACATTGCTATCCCATTATTAAATAATAAAAAGCCACAACCGATTGGATGTGACTCAATATTCTTTATTTATAAAACATCAAACCCTTACACATAGGACATACATTAACTTCTGTATTTTATTTAGGTTAATTGTTTTAACCTATTTAGTCTTTATTATTTATAAATCTATTTCAGGCAATTCACTATACAAAACCAGCTATCACAACATATTAATAGTAATGTAAAGCTAATTTAGCCTTACACCTCCGAAATTTGTTACTAAGGGGCACTCTTATCCCGGTGTCCCTTTTTTGTATTATTTCTCAAAATACATAACTTGATTAATTATTATTAAAAATTTCTATACAAAAAGAACTATTGATTGGATGAATAACACCTCTCCTTTCAGCAACTATACATATTATAGATTGTAGAAAGGAGGGATTTTTATGGGATACTGCGGAGGCTATAGCTCTGGTAATAGTTCAACATTCGTTCTAATCGTTGTCCTATTCATTCTTCTAATTATTGTTGGCGCTACCTTCATGCAAAAAGGTTATTAATATTTCCAGTTTTTAAGTGTAAGAAATGAAAAGATAGTTAGCGTGTTCATCATTTGCAGCTAACAATTATCTCCATAAACCCTTCTGCAAACTATTGTAATAGTAGTGCAATGCTAATCATTTATACACTCCTGTTATGTCCAAAGGGTCGCTCCCAGCCTGGTGACCCTTTTAATAATTTCTTCCCTCATATTGTTCAGTACAAAAATCCTACAACCTACATAAAAATTATTTGTATTTGTCACTTTTCATCTCTTTTATTCATAGGATACAGTTGAGATGCTTGATCACCATGAAAGTGAAGGGGATATTGTAATGAATGATTATAAAAAAAATCCACAACAATCTTTGGATACAACAGAAATTCAAATAGCTAGACTTGCATATATCGGAGCTTCAATCTCAACATTGGGAGATGGTCTCTCTGCTGTTGCAGCAGGCCTAGCGCTAAATGCATTAGAAAAATCGAGTAACCAGAATCCTCAAAACCAAAATAATGATCAATCTAAAGGTTCAGAAGACATGCAAAAACAGATAGACTATTTAATAAATGAACTTAAACAAGTAAAAAAAATGATGCGGTAACGCCAACTTACTGACAAGATACTTTTGATTAGTGTTTATTTTGAAGTTTTAATAAAAAGAAATGTAATCTTTTGCAATATACTGTACAACCAACTTCAAATGAAAAATTAATTCTCAATCTTGATAAAGCCATAAATGCCGAATTCAATGCCATTCGATTTTACGAACGAACATTTGGCTCAACTTGTTCCAAACAGCGAAATTAGAGACAGAATTCTTGAAATAAGAAATGATGAAATACGTCATTATCAAGGTTTTTCCTACATTTATACATGCATTACAGGACAGCAACCATGTCCTCAAATAACTGAACAATTGCCAACTAACTTTAAAAGTGGAGTGATAACCACTTTTGAAGATGAACAAGAAGCAGCCGAGTTTTACCTTGGAGTAGCTAGGGAACCTTATACTCCATAAATCAGTAACCAATTTAGGTCGAATACTTTAGATGAACAGAGTCTGCTGTTTGGTTTTATTTTTTATAACAAAATACTAATGACGCTACCGATGAACTGAACCCTATAAAGTAGACGGAATAAAAAGACCATTCTCTACATTAAACAACGATTAGATGACTTCGGTATGCTGCCGGAGTCATTTTTTTAATGTCCATTGCTTTCTTGTACTGTTGTAGTGCTCCATATCATCATCCACCATATATTTTAATTCTGCTAAGCTTCCAGCTTCTTTATAGTCTATTTCATCTTTAAAATGTCCAAAGAATGACTCCATTGGCGATTTGTCTAGGCTGTTGCCTCGGCGAGACATCGACTAAAGTAATCCCTTTTCTTTGACGCATTTTTGAAATACTGGATGTGTATATGTTTGCCCGCCATGGTATTGTAAATACGTAATATCTTTTAAAAACACTTTGCCTGGCACTATTTGATGGAAAGTACGATTTAAATGATTAGGTATTTGACAATGAATTTCTGTAGCTTTGGCAAGATTTCGATAAGGATTGGCACGTCTCACTTTCGAATATAGATTGAATTTACGCATTAATCATAGAATTTTTCTATGGTTCATCGGGATTTCAAGTAGTTCTTCTAGTGCCATGTAAAGTTCTCGGTAACCTACTTTTCCTTTCGACGCATCATAAATCGTTTTTAATAGGACGTAGTCCAGAAAATCTGCTTCTTCACGATCGCTTGTTTCTCATTATTTTGGGGCCTTATAATAACCACTGGGACTTACATTTGCCAAATAACATAAATAACATGTCATATTTTTCAACTGATGCAGCCGAATGGTATCATTAATTGCTTGATACTTTTCCCTTGGTTTTAAAATAGCCGTTTCTTTGCCTGCCTTTCCATCTCGTCTAGCTTATTTAGCAGTGTTAATTCCGCTTCAAGTAAACGAATACGTGCCTCTGCTTTTTCTAGTTTCTTTTCAGCCGATAGGTTTTCTTTCTTTGGTCGACCAGAACTTCTTTTTCCGCATCTTTCTTCTAAAAATGCTTGTTCTCCATGAGTTTATCAAAGATTTTTGCTGTTAAAACATAAAGACAGAGTCAATCTACAAAATGTGTAGAATCAACTCTGTCTTTATATCTTGATCTTTCGTAAATACCGAATATCTAACTAGTGCCACCGTTAGTTGAAATAATATCTAGTATAGCTGCACCCCAATAGAGAATACTAAAAGCAAAAAAGACTATAAATAATGTAGCTATAGCTTTTGGTAATTTACCGTAAAAATATATTAATGCAATACCAATTAGTGTATGAACAACAGCAAAAAGTATAAAACTCATTTACTGCACCCCAACCTTCATTTTACCATTTCTCCTTAATTAGACGATGAGATTTTCTTAAATTAACCCGCTCCATTACTTGAATAGCGACAATCTTTCTTAAAAATACCTTTTTCATTAACAAATATTTTTTAAAAGGATGGAAGGTACACCTTTTCATTCTGTATCTAGCCAAATTTCGGGACTCGCGAGACCCGCAGGCTGGCCTTTTTTTGCCAAAAGAACCTACACTTTTTCTAATTGTTCCTCATTTACACACAATTCAAAAGCTCCTCTTATGAAAGTTCATACACAAGACTGTTGCTAAACATAGTTTTGTAGGCAACAAAAAACAGAGTTAATCTAAAATGCGTAGAAAAACGAAAGCCTTCGTTATTTAAAGTAGAGTTTATTATCCTAATACTTTGCAATATTAAATAACTATTTAATATGTTTATTGCATTCTAATTGTTTTTGAACTCCTGACCGATCAATCTGAATCCAATACTCTGAAATTTTTTCATCTTCTATCTTATATACGGCACTTGTTATTTGGGTTATTGGAAGTCCTGTAGGTTGATAGCCATCTACTACTCCTACGTGTGCACCTACTTGTTTCCAGCGGACATATACTTTATGTCCTTGTACCAATAATTCTTGAATTTCTAAAGAATAATTATCATATGCTTCAATCATTTCTCTTACGTGTTCAGCATATTCTTTAGGCGTCCTTAAGACTGTTTGTTCTACCTCTGATGCAATTTGATGAGCCAATACTTGTTCGGCCATTAATTGATCTGAGTAGTCGGGATTTTTACCGGATCGTACTTCTTCAAAAAATTTTCTAATTATTTGTTCTGGTGTCATTTGAACATCTCCATAATTATTTTAATGCTTATTTTACCAGAATTAATTCTATTATTGCTATTCAACTAAACTCCCATTAGTTTAATAACAACAATCTTTTAGAAAACGGCACTAAGGAAAAAACTTTCCATTTGAATATTAATGGTTATAAACACCCTTGTCCACACATCCACCACATTAACATATCTTATATTCTGTTAACGTCCACAAGCATGAGAAAACCTATTCGTATCAATACTTTGCATCCGCTTCAATTATTGAGCCGTGTGTTACCGTTATTGAGCAAAATAAAAAACACTTCAATAACGAAGTGTTTATAAGTTATCAACTACATTCTCTAGAACTATCCCTGCCGCTGATAATTCATATTTTTCGTTTATTCTTGTTTGTGGAGGATTATGGATTTTAGAGGTTCCCCATCCCCTTCCCTTTCAACCCTCACTTCCGTGTCGCTAATTCTGTACCTGCTACATAGACTTTAAATAATATCCCATTACTTAGTAGTTTTTCAATTGTTAAATACATACTTCCTCGACTTTGTTCAATATAATTTAAATACATAAAAGTTGTTATGGAGTGCTGGTCGGTCGTCGGTCTGTCTTTCCCTAATATTTAGGATTTTATAAATACCAATGGAGGAAATACTTACTCCACCGTCCTTCCTCACAGTTTACACGTTAATTTCATACATACATAAAGTGTAACGTTTGATACAAATGATACACTTGCGCCATTTGATACATATTATTAAGCTAATTTTCAAGGATCGATGCTAAACTTTCCACTAAACATAAAACCAGAGTTAATCTACAAAATGTAGAATAAACTCTGGTGACGATGGTAGTAAAAAGTAATCTTACTTTTATTTGTGGTCTAATACTACTTTATTAATTGTCTCATGATAATTTCTTCGCCGATACGTCCAATTAGCCTCTCCTTCGTATCTTCAAATCCTACTTTTAAATATAGTTTTTGTGCTGGTATATTATCTTTGTCTACAACTAAAACAATTTCATCGCAATTAGGAAATTCTGTTTTAACAAAGTCAACTAGTAATGTCATTCCTTGTTTTGCGTAACCTTTTCCTTGCTCTGTCTGATTAATTGATAGTGCAGTTAATAACAAAGCATTCAGATTATTGGAGTATTTTTTTACTCTTTCATTTGAATTTAGGAGAAAGAAACCAACGGGTGTATTATCACTTAAAATAACAATACGATACTGTCCTTCATTAATTTCCTCAAATTTGCTTGGAAGTGCAGAAAATTGTTTTTGCTCTTCTGTAAGTACAAAAGAGTTCAATTCATTCATGTATTTATTTGAAAAATGCTTTAATTCAACACTTTTTAATTTTTCCATAAGATGATTCTCCATTCATATTTTCTAAACTTTACCACTTATTTAGGTTTTAGTCATTCATTTATTTGAAATTTCTAAAAATATAATATCGACGTAAATATTTTGCTTTTTCAACAGTCGATTGCTCAGTTTATTGAATAACAATAATATTTTAGAAAACACACTTTAACTAAAAGGGGCACTACGCCCCCATCATCATTTGTTTAACTATACAGTCTCTTGTGCGAATGATCGTTGTACTAGATAACCTTATGTTCTTACCTATTGCTCGCATGCTATCACCATCTAGCAATCTATGAAGAACTTCAACCTCTCTGTCGCCAATCACATAAGGAATGCGTTTTCACAAATTCTTAGCTAGTATAAGGACAAACACAATTACAATTTTAAAATCTTATCAAATTACTAGATTTTCGTTTAAACACTATAGCACTATACTAAACGAGCGCTTTTTGCTAGTGTAAATCTAATACAATTGGATCAATTTGTTTTTTTATCTTTACAGTAGACGGCACTAGTTTTAAATTAGCTGGGATTTGTTCGAAATTCTCAAACTGTAATTTGTAAACGGTACGATTATTTGTCCGGTCAGAAAAATGTACCTTTGTTCGGTCAGAAAAAATTAAACGATTATTAATGACCATCTCCCAACCAGCTGCACGAACTTCTGGATCACCTTCCGTAGAAATTTGTAAATGTAATGTGTCTTGTTTGATTTCTAAAGAATCAATTGTATAAGTTACGTTATTAAATTGAAATGGCTGTAATTGTGCTGTATTCACTTCCGTCTCAAATAAATCGTACACAGACGCTTCCATTTGAAACACTTCAAACGTTGCGGGGTTAGTATACTTTGGGACGGATATCGTGTAAACCATTTCGCCCAATACACCTGTGCCGCCGCCATCACTTGAAAATAATTCTCGAATCATTTGTTGTTCGCCATCACGTCCATCACGTTTGGTAGTTAAAATTAATTGTCCTGCTTCATCTCGAATTGCAAATCGAACTTCTGATCTTACTCTACCGAAAAAGATACCTTGTGCATCGTCAAGTGGATGTAAGTTCGCCACCTCTATATTTAAATGTTGCTTATATAAATTATCTTGATCTCGCTGGTATTGTTCTTTAAATTTAACTCGATAATGAATATCGATGTTTTCCCCATTTTCGACAACTTTATCAATAGAAACATCCAAGAATGGCTCATTATAATTTAAGACTTGTTCACCATCTAAATGTTCTTCCTGCTCACTACTATTCGTTTCTACTAATTGTGTTGGCTCATCAATCGGCTGTGCCACTTCAATCGGTGTACGATTCCAATAATAAAACGCAAAACTTAGCATAATAACGGCTGCACTGATTACAGTAATTTTTAAAGTATACCAAGATTTTTTACGCTTTGTATTAGTTTGAATACGTTGCATAATAGCATCATCTTGGCTGTGTGTCATCATTGGCTTATTGAGCTGTGCAAATAATATTTTTTGTTCATTTACTAATTGCTCATATTCACGTTGACAATTTTCACAGAATTGCAAATGAGCTTCCGTTTTTTTTTGTTCAACCTCATTTAAAAAACCTTCTACATAATCTTCCAAAAAATTCGAATCACATTTCATAAAAATAACCTCCTTTTGTCATTGTGATTGACCTAAGTTTTCTTTTACTTCGGTGTAACTTATTACGAACATCATTTAAAGAAATTTGAAGCACTTCGCTTATTTCATCGTAGCTTAGCTCATTTACATATTTCAGTAACAATACCATGTACTCTGTTTCATCTAACTGTTGAAGAAGCTTTTCTAACTGCTCATTTCTTTCATGTAACAACAATACTTTTTCAGGATAACGATTATCCATTACATCACTGTCGATTCGTATCGTTTGTAACTTATGAATCCGTAAATAATCGAAACAATTATTGACTACAATTCGGTATAGCCATGCATTAAATGAGCCCATTTTTTTATACTTATGTAGGCTATAAAATACTTTTATAAAAATATCTTGTACGATATCTTCAGCTGTAGCACGATTTTTTACTATTCTTATGACAGTGGTAAAAACTTTCTGCTCATAATGTTTTACAATATGTGCAAAATGATGACTTTCACCATTTTTTACTCGTGAGATTACTTCATCCATCTCCATTTGTTTCACCTCCCTACTACTATAACGAAAAAATTTTCATTTCCTCTCAAATGTTTCCTTTATTTTTTCGCTAATTTTGAATTTAGACATTTGTTATTCTATAAACAAATCAACAAACCCGCTCTGAAGTGCTTGAGGCTACTGAAAAAATTACGTTTTAAATTTCAGATTTGTTTTTCAGATTAATAATAAGCGCACCAGTTTAAGGTGCGCTTATTATTTAAAATTCTAGCTTACTATTTAATTAGTATAATCATCTAATTTTAGTCAATACAACTTCTAATATCCGTAATAAAAGATGACTTGTCAGTGATAGGATCTAGTGTCACAGTGACAATTACTAGTTTTGTAGTGGACATAAAAAAGCACCTCCTTTAATTGATACGTCTATCGTACCGAAGGTGCCTGGTTATTTATATGCGTTATTTGAATACGGGCTTACCTTGTACAAACAATATTTTATCATCTTGTTTAACTAAACCGCACCGTTTGTTCAATAAAGAAAAAAGAGCTGCATATGCAACTCAATGATTTTTAATTAACGCCCCCGTTAGTGGAAAAGGGACTACCCTTTTCTATATACCAATTTTCATCAAAATTCAGGTTTAAAGCTTTTCCAAAGCACACGCCAAATCTTATAAAGCCTCTACCTCTAGCAGTTATTAACTTCCCATCTTGAACAACAAGTTCTTCAGAATAGTTATTTCTTTCAAAAATACCTGAATTATCTCTATTTTCTTCTGTCATTCCAATTGTATATTTTTTCCCTTTTAAAATTCCTACTTTTGCAAGAAGATAAGGTGAACTTGAAATACTTCCAATTACAGTTACTTTACTCTCAACTCGACTTATAAAATCTAATATATTCTTTTCATTTTCTAAAGTAAAAATATCCATACATCCTGTTAATAATAGACTATCTATCTCATCAATGTTTAACTCTTCAATAGTAGTATCAGTTATGCAAGTTAGACCAGACTCTCCCCTGATAGGCAGCTTACTTAGACCAACAGTAATCACAGGCTTCTCTCCTTGCATCAGAATGGATAATGCAACACTTAACTCATACTCACTGAATTGAGGATATAATAGAACTGCTGTTTTTTTCACTTTTCATTTACCTCCGATATCTTTTTATAAAGGCATTCAACAAAATCGAAAACACCGTTCCAAGAAACTATTTAGTAACAGCATTTTCAAATAAGCTGGTTTAGTTCACAACAAAATTTATTATTATCCCATTACTTCTCCCAAAGCTCTATACGTCTTCCCTCTGGATCTTCAATCCAAATAAACTTTCCAAATTCATTAATCGTCTTTTCCATAACAAGGGGAACACCCACTTTTTCTAGATGTTTGATACTGTCATCCAAATTTTCAACCTGAAAGTTTAACATCACTTGTTGTTCTGTTGGAAAATAGTGGTCATTTTCAGAAAAGAAGGAAAAGATAGTTTCATTGCCTGATTGTGGTGTAATAATGGTACCATTCCAATTTTCAATTTCAATTTTCAGGACTTTACTGTACCATTTTTTTATTTCCTCTAGATTTTTAGTCCTCCAAAAGATTCCTCCAAAACCCTTTATTATCATAAGAATCTCCTTCCTATCCCATTGGTTATTAATTTTAATTCTAGTTTTGAAAGCGAATTCCTTCTTTCTGCTCCGTTAGTTGAATAAAAAAATAAGAGCTGTCTAAACAGCTCAATGATCTTCAAGTAAAGCCTTCGTTAGTTGAAGAGTGTACAAGACAGGGAGTTACTTTATTAATTGTTCTCCTGTTAAAATTTCATATAGATTTGCTGAATCTTGCTTTGTTAATTTAACATATCTATCGCTATCCGTAACAATTTCTAAATTTTCACCATTTGGGCTAACCCAAAGTGAATAAGAGGCGATTTTGTTTTCGCTACTGTTCTTAAATGGAAATTGAAATTGGTAGTCAGCATAGCGTGCCATTTCTACTTTTTCATTTTCCCAAATAGCATTTTTAACTATATCTATCGCTTTTTCCACCTGTTTTTTTTCAATGATTTCTTTGAAGTCTTCAAAAATATTTTCTTCACCAGTTCGTTTCTGCACAGTTATTTTTTGCCCAGCCATTTCGTTCAAACAACCTGAAGTAACTAACAAAACACCTAATAGAGAAAAAAATAGTATAATTTTTTTCAAACTGTTCGTCTCCTCTTATGATTACTTTCTTATAGTACTAAACTGTATCGCTAGTTGAATAATACCTCATATATTATTCATTTGGATAATTTATTCCATTTATCTCTTTAAATGTGATCTAACTTTATTTCTTTTTCGACAAATTTAACTTGAACATTTTATGAACATTTTAGTAAAATCTATTGCTCTTTTATAGAGTAATTAACCCAATGATAAGATCATTATTACATTTAGAATCTTTTATCAACATCTTTTGCCAAAAAACATATTCATTTAATACAACTATTACCATATTAATGCATATTTGCTTAAATTTAAACTCATAGCTATTATACTAGTGTAACAATAGTTTTATACAATAAAAGGTAAGGGGACTACTTAAATGAACACTAAATTTACAAAATTAAGTAAAAGTAAAAAGGGATTAACTGCTGCCATTTTAGCAGCTGGAATCATGGGGATTTCAATGGCACCAAATGCATCTGCCCATGGGTTTGTTGAGAAACCAGCTAGCCGTGCCGCTTTATGTAGCCAAAGTTATGGCGGGCTTAACTTGAGTTGTGGAAGGGTTATGTATGAGCCACAGAGCTTAGAGGCCAAAAAAGGATTTCCACAAGGTGGACCAGTTGATGGTAAAATTGCATCTGCAGGAGGTCAGTTTGATGGCATCCTCGATCAGCAAACTGCAAATCGCTGGTTTAAGAATACGATTACAGGGGGATCAAATACCTTTACCTGGAAGTACACTCAGTCGCATTTAACAAGTAAATGGCACTATTATATTACGAAAAAGGGATGGGACTCTAATAAGCCATTAACCCGTGCTGATCTTGAGCCAATTGGAACTGTTGAACATAACGGTACTGAAGCATCAGCTAATCTAACTCATACAATTAACGTACCAACTGATCGTAGTGGCTACCACGTTATTTTAGCTGTTTGGGATGTAGCAAATACTGCAAATGCTTTCTACAATGTCATTGATGTTAATTTGGTGAATAATGTAGATGTAGATAAGGAAGCTCCATCTCAGCCAAATGGATTGCATGCAACGAAAGTTACTTCTAATAGTGCTGAGCTAACATGGAATTCTTCTACAGACAATGTAGGTGTAAAAGAATATCAAGTATTACGTGATGGTAAAGCAATTGGAACTATACCTGGAACAACATTCACAGATAAAAATTTAAAAGCGAATACAAAATATACATATACGGTAAAGGCAGTGGATGCAGCTGGAAATGTTTCTAAAGAAAGTGAATCTGCCGTTATAGAGACAATGAATACAGTTCCAGATACAGAAGCACCAACGCAACCAACTGCACTACACACGATGGGCGTAACATCCTCAAGTGTAGACTTAATGTGGAGTGCATCAGAGGATAATGTAGCAGTTGACCATTATGTTTTATATCGAGGAACACCAGTAGGACAAATGACTGTAGTTGGAACATCCAAAACTACATCTTTTATGGACATGAATCTACAATCAAATACAACATATAAGTATGCAGTCACTGCCGTGGATGAAGCTGGAAATGAATCCACTAAAAGTTCCATTTTAACTGTGACTACTAAAGAGCAGGGGGCGTCCTCTGAGCAATGGAATCCAAATAAGGCGTACACTAAAGGTGATAAAGTAGAGCACCAAGGTAAGAAATATGAAGCTGTTCAAAGCTATCAAGGGTATGGAGATCCAAATTGGATATTCGCATTGTCTTTATGGAAAGAAATTAAGTAAAATAGAGTCCTAAAAACCTTATTGTAAGGTTTCAGACTGTCGACAAAAGGCATCAAGAAGCTAACTCTCGATGCCTTTTGTCATTTTTTTGTTCAGAAATGGCATTCTCCTACCAAAGTGAACATACTGTTCAAGCGATGTCTCCTTACTTAATTCTGGACGCTCTCTGTCAAATGATAAAAGAAGAGCAACTCGTTATAAAAAAGGTGACCAACTTGATATAGAAGAAATTGAACTTTCATATATGTATGATACGAAGGGTTTCTATCAGCCTATATCCAGGGTTTCCGGGAATTTTAATGGGGATATTTGGTTCACATTAATTCAGGCAAGAAGGCAGTAATTCCGTATGGTTTCTTACGTTAACTATTAAAAGCCCAGGCTCAAAATTAATTTGAGTACCTGGACTTTTTTGGGTTGGTTACCCTATGACAAGATTACCTTGTTAGACTACTACATCGTTCTGAACAAAAACTGAACAAGACAATTTACTATTTGCTTCTGCGTTGCTGAATTGTGATATACACACCAATCAAACGATCCATTATCTTTTTAAATCTTTCAAATGTGATTCTTGAATAAAACCATCCTTCACTGCCTGTAAAATATAATTTTCTTTTTTCATAGCCGGTGAACCCGGAAGTGTAGTGTAGTTTAGCTTTTCTTTCTGTTCTAAGACAGCTGTACAGAATCCGCAGCAGATGAAGAAAAATTTTATTCTTATTCTATTTACCATACTCAGAAATAACAGAAACTCACTTTATTCTTTATTCTTTATTTACTGAAATGAGAAGCAAGACCCCGTCCGATTAGGTTTGCAGAAACAGGCTTTATGCCAATTTCTCTTGCCCAAATAGATAATTGTCCTATATGGTGAATTTCATGTGCAATAATATGGCGCATGATTTCCCCCCAAGTATCCGTCACAATTCTTCCATCCGCTAAAGTATCGTAAAATAAATGATTCTCCATACTGGCATCCCACTCGTTCACAAATTTTTCTACTTCTAAATGATATTCAGCTTCCAATTTCCGAACCTTTTTTAAGTTTTTAAATCCATCAAAACTCTCCTGAAAATCAGTTTTACCTTGTAAGAGACGTATCCAACTCCATTCGACATCAACTATATGGAAAAGTGTATGCAATATACTTCCCATTCCACCTGTTCGGTTTTGTAAAAGTTCTTCTTCACTCAACTCTTCACACCACCGAAACCAATCTTCTCTGACCATCCAGTTATATTTAAAGAATAATTGCAAAAAAGCTCCCCCTTATAAAAAATGATTGAGTTCTGTAAATAATTTAACAGCAATTTACTCCTTCTTCATATATAGTTAAAATTCCTTCCCCAATTAACCTTCTTCGATGACTTCATAAAACCACGTTGCAATGATTGCATAGCTAATTTCAATAACAATAATTGATGTAAAAGCTTTGTTGTTCACCATTAATCATAACTTGCATCCTCTAAGCGCACAGAATGGATATGTTTAATTGAAATACGTGTCATCTCTTTATCATTTCTAGTATTAGTTCACGTCATCTTAGTGCAAATGCTCTCTCAGAACGTCCATAGTGCCTTTAACCAGACACCTTTAGTAAAATCAATGTCCGATGATGATATTTCAATGATTTCTACCATTCAATTTTATCATTTCATCTGAATAGTATCTTTCTGACATGATCCTCATATAGTTCAGTTACCCAATATGACTTCGCCGTATTAGGTGTTTCTACTACGGTATTATGTCTTGGTATATAGGTTCACCTTTGTTTACAGATTTTCTTTTGATAAATTTTCTACTAATCAATCCACACATTTCTTTTATTTATAGAAACATGATTAATAAGACTAGAGAATGTAACAGCGTACTGCATATTATAAAATGTAATCTGCAGATTATAAATCTTTAACCGAGGAGGTGAATATTACATGCCTTTAACTACTGGTCCAATTGAAAATTCAGGAAATCTACCAGCTAATGCTGCTAGCGTTCGTATCAAAGTTCTCAATCTCACTGGAGGTTTACTAACTGGAGTAGTCCGAGTTTTTAGACTTAACGGTACAAGACAATTACTATCAACAACTGCTTTTGCAGCAAATGCTAATGCTTCTACTTTTGTAACTCCAGGTGTAGGAGGTGCGTTTCAATATGAAGTTGAAATCGCTCCAAATCAAACTGGTGGATTATATAGCGTTTACGGACGAACAGCATCAGGTGTTATCATTGATGCCCAACGGTTTGTGAACTCAGAATTAACACAGATTCTATAATTTTAAAAACAGATTTTAACGGTTAAAATCGTAAAAGCCTTATACTCAGTTATAAGGCTTTTCATTTTCATCCATTTACCTCCAACATGTCTCCCCTATAGCACAATATCCTTCAAATATTCACTTAGCCCACCTGCACAAATTACTAATCTGTTCAAGCTTTTTCCTAATACTTTTCAACTGCCAATATACCCTACACCCTCTGCATTTTTTAGTAGAATCATAGGCTTTACGTTTCAGACATCCTTTGCAATGGAAGGTTGGGGTTGTTACACAACTGAAAATAGATTATTATATTCATCAAAATTTATTATTTACTTTATTTTCCGCTTCCAATAAAATGTGAATATATACATATAAAAGGAGTAATTAACATGAATCCATGGATACAGGCCATTCTGGGTGTAGTCATAATATTTGGCTTCAGTTTAACATTGAATCAATTGATGGAACCTGGTATTTTAAGCACTTTATTAAAAGGCTTAGTTATTTCAATTGTAATACTTGTGAATAATTTCAATTACAATAAAAATACCGAACACAAAATAGACCAAGACAGCCATTAAGCTTCAAGGCTAAATAAAAACATCCCAAAGGATGTTTCATTCTTTACCAATATCACTATCTTTTTTAATAGTTCTAAAGGAAATATAAATTGCTATCCATGAACACAAAGCTGCATTTAAAGTCACAAAAAACATTATACCTCCCCTTCATGTTGATAAGCACCACCAAAGGGCGTAATCAATTCTTGCTGTAGCGTTTACAAACGCTCCGGCTTTTTTATGTTACAATTTACATAAAATACATAACGAGGTATTTAAATGGACATATTTTCAGGTTTATCGCTTGGTGGTAGTCTGCTATATTTCATTCCACCATTGATACTACTACCTGTTGTTATGGTAGCTTATGATGCGACTCACAAAGTGTTATTAAAAAAATTTTGCCGACTAAAGTTTATAATTTCTTAATTGGTTCTATTGCTCTTCTCGGTTTCTTTATCTGGGCTATTCCAATAGATATGGGGTTCTATGAATTCTTTAGAGCGATATTATAATCGCTCTTTGTTCTGTTTCAAAGGCATTGAACTAGACAAATCTTTTCCGATTTTATCCGGCATTATCTAGAATAGTATTCCTTATCGTTTTTAGGAGGTATTTAAATGGGTGCTTTTTAGATGCTGCTTGATTGCCTTGTTCAACTGATAACAATTTAATCCCGCCTGTGTTGTATTAATTTTCCAATACTGGTATAATGCAATTGAACACGCATAAAGGGAAACCTTTAATCTGCTGTAGCGTTTACAAACGCTACAGCTTTTTTTGTGTTAAAATTTACATAATTTTCATAATGAGGTGCATTAAATGACATTTATCAGAAAATACTTATATATTTTTTACTTTTTAATTTTATTCTTACTTTTTTCGATCCAGGATTATTTTAGAAACGATAATTGGGATTTGCGAGGAAATTTTTTTAATTCTTTATTTGCAACAATTATATATGCATTTTTAACATGGGCATTGGATAGTAAAAAAGATGAAAAGAAAAAACATATTGATCAGTAGTAACGAAAATTTCTCACCATATTCTTACTTTATTAGAGAATAAATATTAGTGTTAAATGGAACATTATTCTGGTGCATATAATTTTTTAATATGCCTTCTTTTTCAAAGCCTGCTTTTGTTAATAGCTTGTTTGAAGCATCATTTTCGGTAAAAACAATTGCTCCTATACGTACTAAATCCAGCTCTTGAAAGCCAAATGAGATTACTCTATTAACGGCCTCCAGCGCATACCCTTTTCCCCAACTTTCTGGAAAAAGTGCATAGCTTATTTCAGCTCTTTTATGCTCAGTTGACCATTCTTGAAAACCAATAGTACCAATTATACCTTCTTGCCCTTTTAATTCAATTCCCCATTTAATGCCACGCTTTTCATCAAAGTTCCTTGAAAAATCATTAATTATTTGCTTAACTTGATCTAAACTAGTCAATGGGTTCTGCCCATAATGACGTAATACATCAGGATTAGAAAAGCAATTTAAAATAGCTTGGGCGTCATTAACGGTAAGTTCTCTTAACACTAATCGATCAGTGTTTAAAATAGGAAACATTTTGCCACCTCTTCCAAGTAAGTTATATTTACACATTTTAAATCAAATGAATGAGGATTTCATTACTTATTTATCTCGTCGTTGCTGTATTGTCGATACAAACCAAACGATCAGTTGTCATAGAATAAATTCCTACAAATGTGAAACTTGAATAATGCCTTCTTTAACAGCCTGTGTATTGTTTTATCATAGATTGTTGCTGTTAATACATAAAGACAGAGTTAATCTACAATATATGCGTAGAATCAACTCTGTCTTTATGTTTTGATCTTTCGTAAATTTCAAATGTTTCACTAAAGCAGCTGTTTGTTTAAGTAGATTTATTTACAAACTTGTTCTTTTTCCCACTCATATATTACAGGCATGCTGCCCCGATTGTTACATAAAAAAGGCTTCCTACTATTTAAGGAAAGCAGCCTTTAGCATAACTACATTCTCCTAACAATTACTATCCTACTATTTCTTTCTTACATTTTACCATTATAAATGTAAAAGGGGGTTTATTTTCCATATTCTTATGCGGCTCAACGATTTCCGAAAATTCTATCAGTCCATATTTTCCAAACTCTTGTTTTATCGAGTCGGAATCATAAAAAAACATTTTTACACCTTCCATTATTTCGAAATAGTCTTTCCCCAGTTGTTTGCCCTTTCCAAACATTGGGGCTTCTTTTGAAATAGTAGTAAAAATCATATATCCGTTTGGCTTTAACTGATTATAGCAATCTTTAATAAGCTTCTCTCTCTCGTGATTATTCAATAAGTGAATAAGTGCATAACAAAATATACCGTCATAAAGTTTGTGATCAAATGGCATATCCGTTACTGAACCATGAGAAATATTAATATTAAGCCCATTTTGCCTTGCCAATTCAATCGCTGTATTTGAAATTTCAATACCTGAAACCTCTATGCCGTTGTCAATAAAAACCTTTGCATTTCTACCATATCCAATACCAGGTATCAATATATCCTTAACTCCCTTTTCAAGGAAAAAGTCCTTTGTCAAGATGGCGGAATCTGAAGGTTCAAATCCCCACATCATTTGATTTTCTATAAAACTTGATTCCCAAAATTCTGTCATACCGCAATCCCCTTTACAAATATTAGCTCTTTTTCTTAAAAATCTGCTGTTTTTGTATAAGCATAGGTTACATTTATTCCTTATTCAACTATTCTGCCTCGTTAGTTGAATAGTGACAATCTTTTAGAAAACAGCCTTTATCTTTAACTAGGATTTTTAAATCGGATGGCAGGAACACCTTTCATCGAAACCTCTAACCCCAGAGTAGCTCGACCACTCTCAATAGCGCCAATCATTGCTACCGAACAGCCAACTTTCTTTTCTAGCTGTACTTGTGATAGCTTTCTTTCAACAATCATCCGTTCACGCTTAGCCCCTTTCAAATTTCTAAACTCATCGGACGATAACGAATCTTTTCGTTTCTTCTTGCACTTTGGCCTTGTCATACTCCATCCCCTCCTTGTTACCTCCTCTGAAATCATCCAAACTTACTTCTAAAGCAGCTGCGAGTTTACACATAATTTTGTATGTTGGATTTGGACTTTCACTATTTTCAATCTACTGTCGAAGCAGGTATTATTAACGGTTATAACGACGGCACATTTAAACCTGAGAATAACTTTTATGAAAATTCAAAATTGTATTATTTACCAAGTACTGACTTTTAGCGCCTTCATCAAATGATAAGTTGTCATCCATCCTAAAATGAAGATGTAACATGTTGTTAGCTTCTAATTGATCTAGGTATTCTAACTTGAACCAATGAGCATCCCCCTCAATTCCCTCCACTTTAGCACTAATGCCAATGGAAATGATTGTAACTACTAAATTCCGATATAATAAAAAGCCACAACTCGGAATGAGCGCGACTTTCAAAATATGCATTATAATTCTTCTAAGTAAATTGTCACTAGGATGCTGTTTGAGCTGTAAGTAAAAGCTTTTTCACTTACGGCCCTATATTTATCATCAATATTAACGACATCACCAACGTTCGGAATCAAAGCTGATGATGTACCATTGATATCGTACGTCATAATTTCATCTCCGTTTTGTTCACAAAAACTGATAGTAATATGTTCTAAATTGCCTCTCATCTTTTAGCACCACCTTCTATACTCATTATAATAGTTATGGAAATAATTGCAATTATCATAAAAGCCACATCCGCTTGTAGATGAGTATAACTTTAAAGCTTACTTATATTCACTTTTTAATTGAGAGAAGATAGCAAGATCAACATATTTTCCATTTTCAAATTCATGTTGTCTTAATACGCCTTCTTTATAAAAATTCAATTTTTCTAACAATCTTATTGATGAGTGATTTGCTGGTTCAACTTTCGCTTCAATTTTATTTATATTCATCGTCATAAAGGCAAAATGCATGATACAGCCTAATGCCTCTTTCATAACGCCCTTCCCCCAAGAATTTGGATTTAGATCATATCCGATTTCTATACGATTATGAGCTCTTTCATAATTTAAAAACCCACATGTTCCAATTACTTTATTGGACTCAACTTCTTCAATTACCCATCGTAAACCAGTCTGTTCTTTGAAAATTTTATCATACCAATTCAACTCATTGACTGCATCTTCTATAGAAGTGAATGGAATGAAAGGCATATATTTAACCACTCTTTCATCTGAATAAAGTTCAAAAATATCATGACAATCATTTTCTACAGCTTTACGTAAAATGAAACGTTCAGTCTCAAATATAGGAAAATCAGTAAATACAAACTCTAAATCCATCATAATCCCCTCTATTTCTTTAAATTAACAGCATGTTACCACTATAGTAACATATACTTTAGAATTTTTTTAAAATTTCAAATACAACAAAAGACACCCAGCTATTACACTGAGTGTCTTTTCAAAGGAGACATCCGATACGTCCGTTTGATATGCAATCCAAGAAGGTGGTGACAACTAATGCATTTCGTGCAGTTCAACAAGACGACTGGGCGTTGTACAGGTGAGGAACCACGTAATCCAGCCACAGATAAACGTCGCCAAATTACTCGTCGTGGTAAAAGCAAAGACGATGCAAGAAAAAAAGTCGAGAAAGTTATTGTCGAACTGAAAAAGCATATACCTTTCTACGAAAGAGACGTTCGATGAGTTTACCATTGAAACGGCACAGCCTTTTATACATTCCGCGAAAAACCCACCTCAACATCTAGGAATGTTACCACAATGTCCAATAGCAATCCCCTCATTTACATATAATTAATAAGGGATAGCAATTAGCGAAATACTACCGCACGTGCTATTTGCTATTCTAACTTTAATAAATGTAATATTTCACTCTCAAAATTACACCAAACTCAGCACTCTTTTTGCATTTCCCGCGTTCTCCAATTGGCTGTTTGGTGCCGTTTTCAAAACAAAAGCCCTCAAAATGAAGGCTCATTGTTTTACGGGCAATCGAAGCATTCGCCCACATAACAGCAGTTTCAAGGTTTGTTAATTACTACAGATTTTTCGTGGCTGTTGGACATACTTCTTCAATCAAATACGCAAGCTCTTTCGCCTAGGGGTCTCCTATTATTTAACCAAAGATGAATTAATAAATTTAATTAAGAATTTTTTTACTCAAGTCCCGTCAGGTAGTTCAATCGTGTTTGATTATGCAGACTAACGTTATTCCACAAAAAAGGTTTATCTAACAGAGTAGATAACTTGGAGAAATTGGCATCTGCCAGTGGATAACCTATGAAATCGTATTACACCTACACTGAAATCGAGAGCTTTTTAGTTGATGTAGGAATACTCGTCTATGAACACCTATCTCGTCTACTATAAATGGCCTTTTCTTTGGAAATCGAACGAATAATTTGAACGCATTTGAAACGATTCATTATATTCATGCTGTAAAAAAATAATAATATTTCAGTTAAACTTGCCGCTCGTTCATAGCTATGAAATGAGCGGTTTTTAGTTTTTATACTTATTGCATCGTTTCTTTATATTATTCAGTAACCTTAACTGTTTACTTAATTAATGTTCACCATTAGTAAATTTGTACTCTTTTAGAAAAAATTAAACTGTTTGTAAAAAAATATAATTCTATTCCACTTAATGAAGAGTATAATTGAACTAAAATGCATAAAAAAACTAATTTTCAGGAGGATTTTTATGTTCCAAACCTTAGATCATTTTATGAAATCTTGGGAGTTCGAAGCCGGTGCTACACAGAAACTACTCAATAGTTTAACTGATGAATCACTAAAACAGGAAATAACATTACAAAATTGGTCTTTAGGACGTATTGCTTGGCATACCGTTACTGCTATACCTATTATTACTTCAAATACAAACATAACGTTCGAAGCCCCAACTAAAGACTATCCAGTTCCTACTTCAGCTCAGTTTATTGCTGACAGCTATCACAAAGTTAGTAATGCGTTTGTTCAGGCATTAAAAACCCAATGGACTGACAGTACAATGAATGAAAGTATTGAATTTCTAGGTCAACACATGCCAAATGGTTCACTTCTATTGTTTTTACTTCAACATCAAAGCCATCATCGAGGACAAATGACCGTTCTTATGCGACAGGCAGGATTAGTTGTTCCAGGTATTTATGGTCCGTCAAAAGAGGAATGGACCAAGTTTGGTATGGAAGCCCCCCAAAAGTAGTTCATCAAAACAAACTCAAGCGATTAAACTTTTTTAAGACTGTATGTATCCAAAAGTTATTGAATCTAGCTTCTTTTTTCCTTCTCTAAAATTGATTAGCTGAGTACTTACTGCCTCATGGCTATTACCATTTCCCTTAGCGTTATTTTTTATAGAAATTGTCTCATTCTAATGTGCAACTTTTGCATAATCGGGATTATTCTTCTTGTTCAACTAAACTGCGCCGCTAGCCATCCAGTAAGCGCAAAAAACACGCACTTTAGTCATAAAAACTTCACCCCATATTGTCTAACTGTTGGGGTGAAGTGCACACGACATAGCAACAACGGCTTCTTTTTTTAAAATTAAATAACCAAACCAACAATTATAGCCGTTAAAATACTAACAAGTGTCGCTCCATACAACAACTTTAAGCCAAAACGAGCAACTACATTCCCTTGCTTTTCATTCAACCCTTTTACTGCTCCGGAAATAATACCGATAGATGAAAAGTTTGCAAAGGATACAAGAAATACAGAAATAATGCCCAGTGTATGTGCACTCATAGAATTAGCTACTTCTCCTAGGCTTATCATTGCAACAAATTCATTCGTTACTAATTTGGTTGCCATAATTCCTCCGGCAGAAATAGCATCTGCCCATGGTACACCCATTAGGAAAGCGATTGGTGCAAAGATATAACCCAATATTTCTTGGAAAGATATACCGATAATCATTTCAAATAGTGAATTGATTAAATCCATTAATGCTACGAAACCAATAAGCATAGCGCCAACAATGATGGCTACTTTAAATCCATCCATGATATATTCACCAAGCATTTGAAAGAAAGATTGCTTATGCTCATCTTCTATTTTTAAAATATCTTCGCTTTCTTCCACTGTATACGGATTAATGATCGAAACAATAATAAATCCCCCAAACAAGTTTAAGACAATCGCTGTTACAACATATTTTGGTTCGATCATCGTCATATATGCGCCAACAACTGACATCGAAACGGTCGACATTGCTGATGCGCATAGTGTATACATGCGCTGTGGGCTAATCTTATCTAATTGTTTTTTTACAGTAATGAATACTTCAGATTGACCTACCATTGCGGAAGCAACTGCATTATAGGATTCCAATTTCCCCATACCATTTACTTTACTTAAAAGTAAACCTATCCATCTCATGACGAAAGGAAGAATTTTAAAATGCTGCAAGATCCCTATCAATACAGATATAAAAACAATTGGTAACAACACATTTAGGAAGAAGGAATACTCTCCTTCATTCGCTAAACCACCAAAAACAAAGGTAATGCCTGTACTTGCGTAAGATAATAAATGATCAAATACTTTTGTAAATCCTTTGATAAGAATATAACCAAACTTTGTATTTAGCAGTAATACGGCCAATAGAAATTGGATGATTAACATAATCATTATATTTTTATATTTTATTTCTTTTTTGTTTTTACTCATCAACAGAGCTAAAGCAAAAACAAGTAACAATCCACAAAGGGATATTAAGTATCTCATAAGTTCCTCCATAAATAGATATGATAATTTTTGGGCGTTCGAACCCAAGACTACAAAGTCATTCTTTCGCTCACTATGTTCCAATATCAAAATTTGAAGAACAGCCAAAGATCTTAATTAGAAAATAATTAGTCAGACGTCAGACAAACAATTTCACTATAACAGTTTTTTAACTTGTGATTCAATAGTTAGTAGAAAAAAAAATATGCCCCAAGGCATACGAGTACGAAAAATACAGTATCTAAACAAAATTTGCGGAACAAGAACAACGTTTTATAAGACCTTCATAAATGATGGTTTCTCTTATTGACTGAACGATTGGGATTACGGTCAAAAAATCCCTCGACTTCATCTGACCTAAAAACTAGGTGAAAATAATGCTTTTTTGTCAGAGGACCTTTAGTTCTCCACTTTTGCATTTTATAGCGGAAATCATAAAAATAGCCCGCTAAATTACTTTTCGATATTCCTGTTTCTATGCCATATCCGCAATAAAAAAGGCCTTTTCCCCAAAATTAGATATTGCATTATAATTTTATAATCATATATGACATGGTAAACTACAGTTCCTTCGTCACGTTCTCTTTGTTCTTGTTCATTTTTTTCTGCCAGGCCATTAAAATAAAAAATGAGTACTCCTTTAAAAACAAACTTCAACATAGAAACTCTTTTTTTATTGTGTGAGGTTTTTGATATATTATGTCCACAAACACGTTTCCAGTATTTACAAGTGCATTAAAAAGACCTCAACTAAGAGTCGGTTGAGGTCTGAACATTAAATTAAACTAAACTATTTTTACCACTTAAGATATTGTATTTGAATAATAGAGTTATTCCTAAGTTCATTAGAAAATGTACAACAATAGGTACTAGAATATTGTTGGTTTCAAAATATATCCAGCCAAAAGTCAAACTTGGAACACTGATATTAATTAGCATAATTGGCTTCTTCAAGTAAATTTTGAATTGTGACTATATCATTGACCATAAGAACAAAAATGACTGCCAAACAAATAAGCGAAAAGGAAGTAAATACTCTAACAGCGTCTTATGGGTTAAATTCCTTTTTTGTTTTCTTAGTTTGATTCATCGTGCTTTCCATAACGTTAGCATACTAAAATATACATTATATTACCATATTATCGGAAGGTGCTTTATCTAATCGCTTCACACACATTTTCCCTATTCTCTATTAAAAGGAATTTGAAAATGCTTCGCAAAAAATGCATGCTAAATTCACTGCCCTACTAGTTGATTAATCCTCAAAACATTCGTTTGGGAACAAAAAAAGGATAAATGTTGCTGTTTGTTGCTTCGTTGCAAAATCAGCTTCATTTATCCTCTACAAACATTGATAATCAAAGTTTCTTCAAAATCTATCATCAGCTTTGCGGGAAAAAAGATGAACACTTACGACGAATTCACACGGTGTTAAATAGGATAGTTGCTGAAACACCATTCGAAAAAGCACCTCCAGTTGTAGTAACTTGCAAAGAGAGGAGCGTACAACTACTAATCGAAAAATTTGCGGTCGTTTTTGCGCAACAATTTGGAGATGCAGATGAATTTGGCCCTGTAACTATAGCAATAATTCCAGTTGCTATAGGAGCTGTAAATCCGCAATTTGCGCTTATATATATTTGAGCTGAAGCTGTTTGTCCTGCGCTTAGAGAATGGTCTCGAATATTCAAAGTTAGACTTCTTATAATAGCGTTTTCTGGTATGACTATTGAACTTCTTACGAATGAAGCTGATGAATTCCCTGTTCCAAGAAAGTCATTGTTCCCTACTGATTGATCTGTAGATAAGAAAACTTCCATTAATCCAGAACCACTTGAACCTGTTGTTCCTGCTACACCTGTTTCTCCTTGGGGACCTCTCATTCCTGTTACGCCTGCCTCACCTTGTACACCCGTAGCTCCAGGTGCTCCCGCTAGTCCTTGGGGGCCTGTCGCTCCCGTTAGGCCTGTTTCTCCTTGGGGACCTCTCATTCCTGTTACGCCTGCCTCACCTTGTACACCCGTAGCTCCAGGTGCTCCCGCTAGTCCTTGAGGACCTGTTGTTCCTGTTACGCCTGCCTCACCTTGTACATCCGTAGCTCCAGGTGCTCCTGCTAGTCCTTGGGGGCCTGTCGCTCCCGTTAGGCCTGTTTCTCCTTTGGGACCTCTCATTCCTGTTACGCCTGCCTCACCTTGTACACCCGTAGCTCCAGGTGCTCCCGCTAGTCCTTGGGGGCCTGTCGCCCCGTAGGAGCGGTAGCCCTGTTTCTCCTTTAACACCTACAGGGTCTTGAAATTCATAGGCACTATACGGATATCCGTTACAACCAAATTCATTACACTTGAATTTCATTGGATAATTACATTTTGAGTCACATTTGAAATTATCATTATTTCGGGTAATTAAATCTCAATAATTTCACCTCCTATTCCTCTTGCATAATATTCTTAAATTAAACAATCGAAATAGTTAAAACACCTAGAATAGAAGGTTGAATAATTAATGTCTGAAACCATCCTCATTACGAGTGTATGGTTGTAGGTTTATATGGCTTCTAAGTAAATGTTCTATTTATGCTTAATATATAGCAGGAAAGTTAAATTACCATATGTAATACTTGTTTATACATTAAGAAAAGATTTCTTTATGAACTCAAAAGTTATTTACCTCCAATTTTAATGTGTCTACAAATTCATTAATTTGTGCCATTTTTACTACTAAACATAATGCAGGACCACATTCTCTTGGACCAAAATTATTTTTCTCATATGCGTCTAGCACAAAAATTAATTTATAACGTGGCTCCCATTCATTCCTTTCATGTTCAGGTATTTGTAAAAAACCATATCCAGGATAGTAATATTTACCGAATTGAGGGATATGATAAACACACAACCCTGGATCGTGATGCTCTAGCATACTTAGATGTGTAATATCGATTTGTTTTAAATCATCTAATAACTTAAAGAAGTCTCTTTTTAAGCAAAGGATTTCCGTATGCACCTCTGGAAAAGCAGGCCCAGAGCGAAAATCAATGCGAAATTTCACACTCTGATCATTCACTAATGTTAAATTTATTTCAACCTCACAATTAGGTTTACTAGCGTAATCTTTTAATATGGCCATAAATAAATCTCCTCTTCACTAGTCCTTTTGAGCATATCTAAATCGTATCTATATGAACTTTCAGCTTAAGATGGTTCTTTAAATAACTAAATACAGTTCTTTTAAAAATTTCGAGTAATCGTTTTGCCAATTTTCATTTGAGTCCTCGATATTATTTAATTCCATAGAATCTCCATTTGCAAATGTGACTTTTAAATAATGTTCTTCATTTGAAAAATGAGGGATTTGAATTTCTTTCGTTGTGATTTTACTTTGATTGTAATGACAAATAAAGTTATGTTGGTTAACAAGCACTCTCAAAATTCCCTTAGAACAACAATAAAATAACTCCGTCTGTTTTTGATTAAACAGATTCTTGGCATAAAAAGCTATGATATCCTCTCCTAAAAGATCATCTACATATTTAATTACTTTATTTAGAGTAACTCGATCATCAAGTACGCCATCGACAACACTTTTTCTAAAATTTTGGTATTCCATCTACTTCACCTCTACCTCAATCATAATTCGAGAAGGATTAGATTGGAACAATTTCCTAAAATAAATCATCTCTAGATTGAACTATCCCAAAATCAAATAGGGTTAGTAGAGAATGCCATTTTTAACAAAGTTGAACACTTTAGTTCAAATGAAAAAATACAAACAAAATCAAATCACAGCACTAATCAGATCTATTCGATATTTTTGGAATTAATAAAAATTAGATTAAATTATAGGATTCTCAATGACAATTCCTGAGGAAACAAGATTTACTGTATTAGCAATCGTATCACCTACAGGGCAATGGGCTTCAATGAATTTTTTAAATTCCGCTACCTTTTCTTGTGATGCGTTAGTTTCGATATGAATAGTATATCGAATTGCTGAAAATCCAGGTCTGACATCGGATTTCCCTAAAAAGCCATCTGTATCAAGGTCTCCTTCTAATTCAACCCAAAAATTTTGAAGGTCTATATCAAATTTTTTAGCAAAAGTTCTCGCTACTATTGATTGACATGCACCTAAAGCAGCAAGAAGGAGTTCTACAGGGTTTGCCCCTTGATTATCTCCACCTAATTCTTTTGGTTCATCTACTATAATTTTATGTCCTCTTATATTAGCTTCTACTGAAACCTTTTCTTTTAAATATGTGTTTGCCTTAAATGTTGTTACTGCCATTTAAAATCACTCCTAATTATTACAAAATTTCCCTTTATGTTACTTGTAACGCTTTCTTTAGTCAACTACTAATTATTTAATTTTAGTTGAACTTGTGCATGGATTATATTACTTTAAGCCAGCAACCGCTTTAGGAATTGTTACTGGCCGTGGATGCAGTTACCGTTATTAAATCAAGCTCGTTCTTCATTGTTATGTACTTAATATATATTGTCGCCCAAGTCTAGTTGATACGATTTAATTCTGTTTACCCTGATCTGTGGTATAATACCGTTACTGACTAACCGTCAAAAGGGTATGAATCAATTCTAGGCTGCAGCGTCTACAAGCGCTGCGGCTTTTTTATTTTATTTCTCAGGTAATTAACTATACAAAAATAGCTATCACATCATTTTAATAATTGGATGGTAATGCTAATTTAGCCTTAAGCAATTTTTTATACTGAGGGTTACTTTCGTCCGAGTGACCCTTTTACTATTTTTATTTTCATGGATTTGGATTGTTTGAAGGCTGCTATTTTTTATCCCCCCTATGATTCTGCTACCTATTGTGATGGTAGTTTGTGTGGTCATTTACAGGTTGATATTCGGTAAAATCTTATCGACAAAGTCTTATAATTTCTTTCTTGGTCCTATCGCCCTCCTTGGTTACTTCGTATGGGCTGTACCAATGGTATGGGATTTTACGCATTCTTTAGAGCGATGTTTTAATCGCTCTTTTTTCTTTAACCATCATATTTGCGCAGTAATTAAATTACTATAAAATGTTTTTTCTATAACGTCATAAATAATTTTTACGTGCATATGTTCTAAATAAGGATTACAGAATCCTAATCTAGACAATTGTATAATTAATACTTATTTATTATTTTTAATCATTAGTAACAAATAATTATCTTTTTATGGTAATATATAGAATATATTAATAAATTCGACTATATAATTCCAGAGGTGAGAAATGAATACAATTAAATCTTTGATTTTCCCCCAAGACTTGAATAGATTGAACAAAGCTCTACTAAAAAAGGTCTGTAATGGTATGACTTTAGAATCAACAGGAAATGTAAATGAATTAACAAGTAGAGTGTGGACAGCGTTTGAACATATTGAAGGTGAAGCCCTGGAAGTATTGAGTAATAATATTTTTTCTGGAGTTGTTTCTTTAGCATGGTATCAAACTACAAATCAATCTGGTTTAACGGGGCTTAAACAAAGTATTATTGATAAAATGCCATTTGATCCTTTTGAAACTGTAATTACTCCAAACAGTGAGAATATTCCTAGTGAACCCACAATTATTGCTGCTGCCGAAATCGAAGGGTCACAAGCTTATTATTTAAGGTTTATTCATTGTACAGGGGTTAATGTTGATTATTTTTTAGCTAATCGTAGAGAATACATTAAACACGAAATTACGACAGTTTATATTGATGAAATTAAGGGAATAATAGAAGTACGAGCAAGTTCAGCTGTTGCAAAGAAAATTATTGCTGGATTAGCCCGAATAGTGGATGAGGAATATGAATTCAAACAATTTGATTTTTTAGAGAGATACGGTGGTACTCTTGATTCTTTAGTTGATGTTCTTGAAGGAAAGCTTATTGATGCTACAGGAAGACCAGCAGGAATAGTAAATACATTTGAAGAAACACATGGTCAATCATTTGTAAGTATACTTTCTGCAATTGATGAATACTATACTAAGGGTGAATTATCCGTTCTTGAGCAAAATTTGAATAGTGAAGATATTATTGGCACTTTAGAAACAACACCTTTTACTATGTTACTTTTAAGTGGTCTTGAAACAATAGGATTAGGTAGTATTAGAGAACTAAGAGGATTACCATTATATGATTATTTAGAACCTTACCTAGCCAAACAAAAAGGATCTATAATATTTGAACATAGTGTTGGTGGAGTGGTACAAGAATATTCGATTAGAATTGGTTTAACGACAAAGACATTTAAATTCAATGTATTCGCGTCTGAGCATGTTTTGCGTTATATTAGAGAAAAATTGATTTAACAAATTTATTCTGTGAGGTAAAAGTTGTGAGCAATTTAAAACCATGGGAAATTTCTCAAAAGATTGATAATGCACTTGAGGCAATTGCAAATAGTAAAATTGAAAAATTTTACCATAGTTATATTGTAAAAATAACTGATTTACCTCTTGGAGTAGTTATTGATAAATTATCTGAATTAGAAGAACAAGAAGCGCTTATCATAAAATTAGAGTTTCTCTGCGAAGAATGCAATAGAAACATTTTAACTGTTGCTAAATATGAACTTGATAGTACTGATCCAGAAATTACTTGTAAGTATTGCGGGACAGAAAATTGTTTTAATCCTTTAGACACTATTCCAATAATTGAATTAAGTGAGGATTTCAAACAAAATTTTTCAAAAAAAAAACCAATAACAAAAGACTCAATGTTGGTTTAAATCAACAAATTAAACCTAAGAGTTTAAGAGAAATGATCGATATCTTAGAAAAAGAAAATTCTAGTCAATTATTAGATTTAGTATCAAAGCTTGGGAGTTTAACTATAATTTTAGGAGATGGTTATATGAGCGAATCTAGTAAATATGGTGGTTTAACTTTTGGAGAAAACAAAGGGAATATAACTATTGAAAACAACGGTACCCTCAATCAAGGAGTAGCTAGCCATTCTGATGATATTATCAATGCTTTACAACAACTTCACAAAGAAATTCAATGCCTATCAGATGAACAACGAGATATTGCAGAAGCCAATTTTGAACTACTCCAAACTCATATAGAAAACGGTGATAAAGAGAAGGCTAAAAAACCATTAGAGAAATTGAGTACTTTATTAGGTGCTATTACCTCTATTTTATCGATTGCTTCATCCATAGGGCTTAAATTACCTATAAAATAATACAAGATAACATGTGTGAAGTGAACCTAAAAAAATTAGATATGTTATTAGTTAAGTAGCTTCGAAGGATTGAGTTCGGTATTGTACCGGACTTAATCCTTTTAATTTTACCTTACTTCCCTATCCGGACAGTTTCCTTTACGACACATACTTTGTGAAATGCAAATTTCAATGAATGCGTGAGTGTATGATTTCATTTAATAATGCCGATTTTGATCATTTGCTCATAACTCATTTGGCACCTTCCTCCGTGCTAGATGGCACATCTTTAAAGAAGCTACATTTGTCCCTTATGAAGGATTGGATGCCTCATTCATACATATAACGATTATAGGTATGCCCCTTCGCTAGTAAGGCCTAATCTCTTCATTTGAAACGGTTGTGTATATCATATAGTCTTCGTCGGTCCGCAATTCCTAATGTTTAGCATTTTTCAATTACTAAAGTAACAAGATATCACATTACTGCCCTCCCTCAGAGCTTACAACAATTAATATTGATCCACTTAATGTTGAAAGTATAACAACCATGTTCTGTACAAAATCGGAAGAAAAAATGAACTTCTTGTTTTTTCCATCGTTCATTTATTTATAGCTTTTTGGAGGTGGCAAATGTGAAACTCAAAAGAATTATAATACCATTAGCAGCCATTCTTCTTTTGTTAGCAGGGTGTGCGGGTATGGCCGATTTCGATGTAGATTTACCAAATGATAATCAGATCCTCAGCTCATAATATAACGATTTTAAGAGGCGATGGCACACTATTTGAAGAAACTTTAGTGCCAGCAAAGGTAACGCATGTAGGTTGGAACGAGAAATTTATTGTAGCTAAACAAGTTAATTTACAAAAAGAATCTAGCGATAAGGACTATTTAATCCCAAATGAACAAGACATACATTACTGGATAATTAATTACGAAACTGATGAAGTAATGGGCCCATTTGATGAAAAGCAATTCATTGAAAGTAAGCGTGAGCTTCAAATACCCGAAGATATAAATTTGACAGATGTAGCAGACTTAAGAAACACATAAAATCAGTGGGGTTTAACCCCTTGCTGAATCATTGGCTCTACAATTCTGTACTTGCTATATAGTGTAAGACTAATTAAGCCTTCGCCTCTCGATTTGAGACGAAGGTTACTTTCAGCTAAGTGCACTTTTTATAAACTTTTTGATATTGATAGATGAATAACACCTCTCACTTTTATAACTCTACATATTATAAATTGTAGAAAGGAGGGGAATTTCTATGGGATATAGCTATGGTTATGATGGTGGCAACAGCAGTGGCTCTTCATTCGTTTTAATTGTTGTACTATTTATTCTTTTAATTATTGTTGGCGCTAGTTTCATGTATTAACAAATCATTTTTTGTTCGCATGTTAGTCAAATAAAAAGTTTTACACCTCCAGGTTTTAATTCTAGGGTCACTTTTGTCAAAGTGACCCTTTTATGGATTTGACGAGAACACTCTTGACTTCAGTAGTGAGAGGTTCAAAGATTCAAATTCAAATGACAACCCCGACTTTTATGAAGTACATAGTTCATACAACTACTTTTACCTAGGGATTTTTTTAACATCGGTAAGATAAGGCAGAAAGTGTAACCATGTGTAGGTCCCCTACCTGTAAAGTAATAGCTACACATACTGCAGTGAAACCATTTTTGCTAACAGCCCACCCTATGAAAAAGACCTCATTATTCTTTGAATGGGACAGAGTATTCAATAAATCCCTTCACTTCAAATATTATATTTGCCTGCTGTAGTTACACTTATTTTCTAGGGGTATTTATTTTACGTACCTCAAATGCTTTTTAACAAAAGCTACAATGTAAAGTACTTCATCTTCTGTAATGTTTAATAAATTACACACTCTTCTTAGTTTTGCCGGTGATTTTAATTGTTCTCGTACTTTATCAATCCACATGTATTTACACTTTCGAGGGTTAACACAGTCTCTTATCTGCTTGTATCGATTGTAAGCATAGCGAGCAAATGCATTCAGCATGTCTCGCTCATCCCCCTCTCGCTGGGGATTCTTTACAGCTGCTTCGATTTCTTCTGTATCAAATGTCCATGTGCCATCTGTAAATTGCATATTACCACCTCTCTTCATGGATAAACTTAGATGCTTTTGTTGATGCCAAATGCTCATGCACATCGATATGACATTAGATGCATAGGCATTGTCGGTTGCTTAGAGACAATGACAGCTATGAGTGTGTCTTTACTTCTAATGAGTGCTGAATGTTCTCTGCATTGTGATAAAGGCCAGTTGCCATGCACAATTGGCATTCGTAATAATTTCGCGTCAATGCTAATTCGTCGTGCATTCATCAATTTTGTTCGTCTGGCTGAACATGATTAGTTCTTGCATGAGTTCTTCCGACTCATTTATCATCCTCCGCACATAGTTATTAAATGCAAAATAAAAAGTCACATCTGGTTAGATGTGACTCTTTAGGTATTTTAATTAAGACACCATTCATCATAAAAGAATAATAAAATCAATGAAAAATTCTTGTCTTACATTGCTTATTTTAAGATTTTTTTAATTTCATCCTCAAAGCTTTTAGGTTTATCCGTTGAAGCAAAACGAGATACAACTTCACCATTTCGATTTACTAAAAACTTTGTAAAATTCCATTTAACGCTTCTTCCTAGAAATCCCTTTGAATGACTTGTTAAATGCTCAAAAAGAGGATGCGCTTCTTTACCGTTTACTTTTACAATTTCATGCATTGGGAATGTAACCCCATATGTTAAACGGCAAGCTTCGGCTGCCTCTGTAGCTGAATCAACCTCTTGTTTAAACTGATCTGAAGGGAATCCTAGTACCTCAAATCCTTGTGCTTGATATTTCTTGTACAATTCTTCTAATTCTTCAAATTGTGGTGTAAACCCGCATTTTGTTGCTGTATTCACAATGAGTAACGCCTTGCCCTTGTATTGTTCTAAACTATATTGTGAACCATCTTCTAATTTTACATTGATGTCATAAATACTCATCTTTTTGCCTCCATATCATTCAATTGAGTTAATATCACGTTTAAATTCTGTAACTGAACCCTTAAATCTCCGTCAATTTCAGTTAATGCATCACATCGAGTCATTTTTTCAACTAGCTGTGTTGTAATAGATGTTTCCGTCGACTTTGCCTTCTCTGTTAATGAAATGACAACAGCCCGTTTATCAATTGAAGAAGTTGCTTTTTTCACCCAACCTTTATCGACAAGCTTATTTAATATCGGATTTAACGTACCTATTCCCAGACTCAATTTTTCACTTATTTGCTTTACGACAAGATGATCTTGTTCCCATAATGCAAGTAGCACCAAATACTGCGGGTAAGTCAAATCAAATGGTTCCAGTACTTGGCGATATAATTTTGTAAATTGATTAGCTGCTTTATAAACCGCGAAACATAACTGATTCTCGAGTAAAAATGCTTTAATTTTAAAACGCACCTCCAAAGATATATCGCATACGATCATTTTATATCGTACACGATATATTTTCAAGAAATAACTCTTTGCATTTGTAAGAAAAAAAGAAGTACCTTTTGGTTTTTCTTTTGTTGGCATAAAAATATTGTTTCCTATTCTAAATATTTCTTTCAATCTATATAGCAGCTCAACACCTAATTGTTCATTTATAACGTCTTGTGCAATGGATGGCGCAAATAGACAAGCATTTACCAATCGAAATTTGTAGTCTCGTCACTTGCTACAGTTTTTTTATGGTTCATCACCGATTTGGTTGTCATTTTAAAATGTCATATAAGTTGGCTGGAGCGGCGCCAGTGTGACTCCTAGGGGATTAAGCGCCCAAGACGAGACCCTGGAGCGAGCAACATAGAGGAACGAAGGCTAAAAAGCATCACGTCCTGTGATAACGCCTTCACCAACATCCTATTACCCCAAGCGGCTCATCGGGCGCCCCCAGGAAAGCACACTGGCAGAGCGGAAGCCAACCACAAGTTATGATGAAGAGCCTTTTTTATGCTACAATTTACATATATCATAACGAGGTGCAAACTATGGAAAACAATCGATTAATCTGTAAGGCTTGTGGTAGTGATTCCTTTACAAAAGGTGAAATAGGCCGACAAAGTGGACATGCAACTATCCGACCTTTAGGTGCTATATTTTCCTTGGGTTCTCCACTCATTTATACTTTTTGTAAAAATTGTGGAGAAGTAGCTTCAATCAAAGTTGAAAATCCTAAAAAGTTTAAATAGTCCTTGCGACAGATACAGTTTGTGAGAACACAGCAGCTTTTTAATTTTAAAATCTATTTCTCGGGCAATAAACTATACAAAAATAGCTATCACATCATAGTAATAGTAGTGTAAAGCTAATTTAGCCTTACATCCCCTGATTTGTTGGTTTGGGTCACTTCGGATAGGGAAGTGACCCCTATAATAATTTCCCTGCCCGCGAAAAGCGTCCGCCGTAGCGGAAATCAACGGGTTCATAGTGATACTTCTATTTTAAAAGAAAAAAGACTGTATTCATGCCCGATATTTTTTCGAGTTTGTCTACAGTCTGAGGCATCGAGTATATACGCTCGGTGCCTTTTGCTTTTTTCTATCTTTTTATTTAAAATTGGAGTTCACTAGCCAAATTGAATAGACTCTTTGAAAATAACTTTTATTTCTTCACTTTTGAAAGGGTCATCCCATCACCAATCGGAACAATCACAGATTCTAGTTGAGGATGATTGGCAACCACTTCATTGAATTTCTTCATCATTTCAGTATAACGTTTTGGTGTAGCATTCGAATCTGCGACACTACCATTAGCAAGTACATTATCAGTCACTATTAAAGCATCCGCATGCGCAAGTCGAATACAGTAACTTAGATAATTTTCATAATTATCTTTATCAGCATCGATAAAGAATAAATCGAATCGCTTATGATCCTCAACTAATTTTTCTAAGCTTTGTAAAGCAGGTCCAGTTAAATAGGATACTTGATGACCAAAACCAGCTTTCGTTAAATTTTCGGATGCTAACGCTGCGTATTTTTCCTCTAATTCAAGAGAAGTCAATTGTCCTTCGCTACCAAATCCTCTGGCAAGGCAAATTCCGCTATAACCTCCAAGAGCGCCTATTTCAAGTATATTTTTGGCCCCTGAAATAGATGTAAGCATCGTTAAAAGTTTTCCAGAGGACGGTGATACCGAGATCGCAGGCATACCATTTTCTTCAATTGACGAAATCACCTCTTCCAAAAGAATATCTTGTTTTTGAAATAATGAATCGATATAACTATTAATTAGTTTCATTAAACTTAATTTCCTCCTTACCATTATTTAATGACTTTTCATTACCCAACTCCGAATTTTCTGTTTCTACATTTTCGTCGGATGTATCCATTGCTTCACTTTCATGAATTTCGAATAATTGAGTAAATTCGTTGATAATCATATCGATCGCTTTTAATTCACCAACTAAAATTGGTTGAATTGAATGGAACTCTGGCAACTCTAACTGTTGCTTAATCGTCGAACGCTTCACATTCATCATTTCTAAAAAGGCAATTGCTCTCCCCCGGCGAAAGGTTTTCGGTCCACGTTGATGTGATCCCTCTCTTCCTTTGTATCGCCCACCACGATGATGCGAACCATCTCTTCCCTCGCGTCGCTCACCACGTTGATGTCCCTCTTTGTTAAATTCTTCAAATTTTTTATCTCTCAATATAAACGCCTCCTTTGTATACATTTGTATACACTTAATTACTTCAAATTGTATACAAACGTATACACGTTGTCAAATACAACTCCCTTCTTCTTGAAATTCGCAATTTTCATAGCTGTCTTCTAACTGTACTAGCTCCTGAATGAGTGTCTTATTATTGTTGGTTATTGCCCCTTCCCCAACCAATTATCCCCTTTTCAATTAGTTAGATTGAATGAGCTTCCGCTACACTTAGTCATATATTTTCCTTCTAGTTTTCTAGTGAAAACGCTATTTTAAGGTGAATTCACATAAAAGTCGTAAAATTGACAAATTCTATAGTGCACTAGCTAATAAGAAAGAGGCTGGGACATAACTTTTAAGAAAGAGGAGCAAAGTCGTTATTAAATTTTCGCTATCTAAAAATGAAGAAAAATTTAGACGTTCTTCCTTTTGAAATAAATAAAATTCAGAAGTGAGTACTAGTTGATGGTAGCGAAGGCGGCGACCCCGGAAAGCGTCCGCCATAGCGGACATCAACGCTTACAGCAAAAAAGTGTTAGATCGACAGCAGTCAATCTAACACTTTTTCTCTTTTGTCCCAGCCTCTGTAAAGTTTCATTTAATAATTGAATAGCTGAGCGACTCACATCTTATAGCGTTCGTTTTACCATCGAAATGAGCAACCCTAGTGCATCGCCGTCACTCATTCGGTCTACACGATCACTATGATCGATTTTTAAAATCCCTCTTGTCTTAGCTTCTTTAAATAGTGCTTTTAAATCCGCTTTTGCTGTACTTGTAATTGTCATGTTATTCTTTCTCCTTTTGTAGCGTTGTTATTACCGGGTGTATCATTTTTAAATGCTATAGCCAAACACCTCGGCATGAATACGATGTAGACCCCTTCTCTTCGATCGATCAATCAATCATAATATTGTTTTACCCGTTCCTTTTCCCCGCTAAACGCATAAAGTAATTTCACATGACACCTTACGGTAAAAAAACTTCATTCAATGTGGTGGGTTGCCCTATTTTTAAAGGTTACTTTACCGACACATCAATCAAAAAACGAGAGATTTAATCTCCGAAAAAAGCATTTCGTTCTTTTGTAATCCAATCACCTAAGTCATCTTGGCTACGCTTAACTAACCGATTTACAAGAACATCATGCCAAATATAATCTTCTAATAAATAAATATGGATAGGATCATCTGTAAAGAATGCAAGCTCACGATTATCAGGTGATGGTCCATAAATCATTTCTTTTCCATCGATTGATAGGATAAACCAATGGTCCGTTGTAGTCTTTTCAGTAAAATTCGTCACACGGTGTTGATCTAATGTAGCTATAGGTTCCGTCACATGAAGCGTGATCCCATGCACTTTCACTTGTTGTGCGGCCTTATCCAAATCTACTCGTAATTCCTCATAAACATCATCCCACATCGATAATAGCACTCTTTTTTTCGCTTTTTTTAACATCAACTGGCAATAAGCTAAGATAGTTTCTCTATCTTTAATACTTAAAACTTTATTGTCCACCACAGGCTCCTGTTGCTCTAAGGATTCTAGATGATTTGACATGGATATAAAACTGGAATGCCAATGCTTTTCTACCTTTTGTAAAAACACGGATACAGCTATCGCAGTATAGGTTGTTATTTCTGGCGTTTCTTCTTTCATAACAAGACCTTTATCCACTAATAAATCAAGTATTCCATAAATACGTGCACGTGGAATACCTGAATTCTTACTCACTTGATAAGCAGTCACATGATTATTTTGCACCAGTGCGATGTATGCCTTCGCTTCATATTCTGTATAGCCTAATTGTTTTAATTGATTAATTAATTCCACTAGTGAATCCCTCCATTTCCTTTATTATAGTCAAATTCCGTATGATATAGCGAAAAAACATACACTTTACAAATCCACTTAATTTAGTTACTATTTCAGTAGTAACTAAATGAAAGAGTGATTTTATGCAGCTAGATTTACAATTATTACTTATACTCATACTATTTGGCTTTCTCGCGGCATTTATTGATTCAGTCGTTGGTGGGGGTGGACTTATTGCATTACCAGTATTGTTATTTGCTGGTTTAAATCCAACTACTGCTATTGCTACAAATAAACTTGCCGGTACAATCGGATCGTTTACTTCAACCATTTCATTTTATCGATCCGGAAAAATTGATGTTCAATCTGTCGCAAAATTTTTCCCACTCGCATTTTTTGGCGCTCTTATTGGTGCCTGGACCGTTACATTAATTAGTCCAGACATATTAAAACCACTGATGTTACTTATGCTCGCTGTTATTGCCATCTATACCATTTTCAAAAAAGACTGGGGCAGTATCGCAGCCATTAAGAAATTATCTCCTGTAAAATTACTTGGTTTTATTTTTCTTCTCTTTGGGATTGGATTTTACGATGGCTTCCTCGGTCCAGGTACAGGTTCCTTTTTTATTTTTGCCTTTCTCATGATTGGCACAGACTTTTTAAAGGCTGCAGGTAATGCAAAATTTTTAAACTTTGGAAGTAATATTGCTGCCCTTTTAATGTTTATGTATTTAGATCAGATTCACTATGTTTACGGACTTGTGATGGGAGTTGCTCAAATTTTTGGTGCAATTGTCGGCTCTCAAGTTGCTATAAAAAAAGGAAGTGGCTTCGTTAGAAAACTATTTATTGTCGTATCAATTACACTTCTAATCAAAAACACGTATGATTACTTTTTTAAATAAAGGAATCATACGTGTTTCTAATATTTTTGATTTTCTAAGTATCAGTATGCTATACCAACTCGGGATTTCAAATATTCAGTATTTCGAATTTGTTGATAGGTAAACTCGGCAGTATCCGCCACTGAAATTTTAGTTCCACCCTCAGGTAAGTAATTTCGTTCTATTCGATATATGCCTGTATACTCTCCATCAGGTAGATATGTAGGACAGACAATCGTCCAATCAACGTCAGAGTGCCTTAACATTTCAAAGACTTTGTGATGCTCTTCAGCTGCATAAGTGGACTTCCGTTTAGATTCACTTGATTGATAACGAAGTAAATGAGATGTAAGCCGACTTTGTAATATTCCGGCTGTGCCAACTGTAATGATTCGTTTTACATTTGCTTTTTTCATCGTTTCAAGAATCAGTAGCATACTTTCCGTTAGTGTATTTGTACCATCTGTATTTAATGCACTAATAACGATGTCCACCTCAGACATTACCAATTCTAAATCCTCTTGATTTAATACATTTCCATGTGAAATGTGTAAATTTTTATCTATTGTTTCTATTTTACTCGGTGAACGCACTAAGGCTGTAACATGGTGACCATCACGTAGTGCAAGTGAAACTATATGGCTACCTACCCGCCCTGTTGCACCTAAAACTAAAATTTTCACGACAATCACCCCCTCATATCCATTATACCATATGCCTATTTCCAAGGAAAAAAAGACCAGAATGTCCCTAGAGCTTGTTGATTCTTGTCCTACGCTCATGCAAACAACATTTTCCTTAATTAATTTCCTGTATATCGACAATGAATGAATTAAAATGATTGTTTTTCGCGACAGTATTAATAATTATTTGAATCTCATCCTTCGAAGCTTTATCCAATTTATCAGAATTATGTAAATAAATTGAGATAAATTGTTTGTCAGGAGAATCTACTAAATAGCCAATGGTGCTGTCAGGAAAGTAACCTTCTGCTCTTAAGGCTTCTAAAACTTTTTTTGTAAAGCTTGAGCTTTGTAATTTCCCCCCAATTTCCTCAGCATAATTTTGAAGATCGTCATTTTGAGGAGTTTGCTTACTTTGAGATGGGTTATTTTTAACAAATACAACTATGATGAATAGCGATAAGAACAATAATAGAAAACTCATTTTTAGTCCCTTCATCCATTCTCTCCATTTCTCTTTTTATAATAAAATACGTTTCATTTTACGAATAAATTCTAAGTGAATTTCAGCTGGCTCATAGCATTCAATCTATGCATAAAGTCCTTACTGCCAGTTGAAGGCAAGAGACTATCTTATATTTCCATGAAAATACCCATTGTCATAGTATGCAAATCTAATAGGGAATCATATTTTTTATTTTCACAAGAAAATTCTTATATTTAAATCTTTTACAGGACAAATTAACAATCTTCTTCCCCTCTCCATTCATAGATTATAAGAGTAAGGCAGCGCTCGCATTACAAAAAACTAACACAAAAAGGGAGATTAAAGAATGCAAGATAATAGATTTGTAAAATATATGAATTGGGATTATAACAATTTAAATAAAGGTGACAAATGCAGTCACTCTAAATGTTTTTGTGAATATGACAAATGTGAATCTAAACATGATAAATGTGATTGCATGAAAAAGCATCACAAAGAAGATAAATGCGATGATAAATTTGACCACAACTGTAAAGGTTGTATCTGTAATCTTTTAAAGCGCTTTGAACCAGGTACTTTTGTAGATGTATTGTTATCAGGTGGCGGTAGTTTCCTTGGTGTTATTTTCGTAAGCTTAGATCCAAAAAATTGCTGTGCTTACTTTCTTGAAGTAGGAGCTGCTGCCGCAGCTACACCAATTGTTATTGACTGTCAAAAAATTGACGGTATTAGAAGAATTTCAGCAGCATAACGATAAAAGGATCTCTTCTTAAATGGAAGAGATCCTTTTTAAATGAACAATTGGTTCAATTATTGATACACAATTAATGGTGCGAGTACTAGAAATCCAACATAAAAACTTGCCTTTTTAGATTTAGTTGGATAGACAAAGCTATTTATTAATCGCTCTAGCCTATTTGTATATCTGGAAGGCCCACAGATGTATTCCACTGTCCTTCTCTACATATTTTATTCATTGATAATTACTTTTACGACAGGTTCTAATTTCCCAACAAATACGTCTCCAAGATAATCTACATCTATAACAACTGCACGTGGCACAAAACGCCTAATACTATCAATAATACGTGCTGTATTACGTCTCTTTGTAAGGTAAAAAGGTGCGTCAGTATTTGACCTCTTACCATATAGAGGACAAGATATTACAAATGTAGATAAAATATAAGCTACATTTTGCAATATTTCATCAACGCCTGTAGCACCAAAATCAATATTGCTCGTAGCGGTAACTTGATGTGTCATCTTATCAACCTTTCTTCAATGATGCAGTCTTAGTTGTATGAATTTTGAAACATGCTTCCATATCGTGAATGGTATCCATCCTTTTCTCCGAATATTGTGCGCTTGTTATTCCTGATGGCAATAATCAGCACTTAGTTATTTATGCTAGAGTTGCTTCAGATATGAACGGTAAAAATTATTTCCATTCTTCGATTAATGACCTCACTTATTTTTACCCGTTTCAAATTTCATTTAAACTATTGCATCTAAACCTGGTCCTAAAGAGTAAAGAAGATCATGTGACAACGTCAAATTACTGTAAAGCAACTAATATATTACTATTTTGAACATCTTACCTTGTTAAAGCATAGTAAATTACATATAACCAACTGAAACATCCATGAATAATTGCCCATAATATAGAATGGTTGACGCTCCATGATATAGTGATAGCCAATACCGAACCAAACCCAATGCCATTTTTCACAACTGATTTATTTTCCAATTTATTCACCCGCTTCATCTTGTTATTTTTAATGGTCTGTCTATTCAGCACATTTTCTCTCCTCTCTTGATTTATGTTGAAGATGAATATCACTTTATAGGTATTTCCTAATCAAATGAAGTTTGCTACCTACGAAATTTTGACGATTTTCCCTTGAAACAAAAAACACCTTACAATCCCTAGAACATATTATGTACTGAAAGGAGTGACCATAATGTCATGGCAACATAAAATTCGGTATTTAATCGGTCAACCTGTTGGAATATCATTATCAAACGGTCAAGGGACTTCAGGCATTTTATGCGGTGTAGATGGGGGCAAATTACTTGTCATTGAATACTTATATCAAACTCAATTTGCTTTAAAACAATATGATTTTCATATGATTCAAGATGTCAATGGATTTCCTCCCTGCCATAACCTACAAGCAAACTATTTATAAAACACAATTTACATTATCCGTACTAATTACATCTTCTACCTATTCTATTCCATCTGCAAGAAATGGCATCGATAAAATAACAAAACATCTGATTATCGGTGCCAATCTTTAGAATACTTTATTGCCTCTATCTTAGTTGTACCGATCCTTATGCTTTACCTACAACATTCAAGTTCAAAATCGCCAATTTTTTAATGTTGTAACAGTAGTCGCTTTAATCATCTTCGGCAGCATTGGTGTTACTGACATTAGAAGATAAATAACATCTGCTCACATTTAAGTCGTCCTATTTACATAAAAAAAAAGAAGCAATCCCTAAGGATGCCTCTTTTTTATGAAATGCATGTGTTAATTAAAGTTTAACGATGTTTTTAGCTTGTGGTCCACGGTTACCGTCTTCAACTTCAAATTCAACTTTTTGACCTTCGTCAAGTGATTTGAAACCTTCGCTTTGAATCGCTGAGAAGTGAGCGAATACGTCTGCTTCACCTTCAACTTCGATAAATCCAAAACCTTTTTCTGCGTTAAACCATTTTACTGTACCTTGTTTCATTTAAGAAAACCTCCAAAAAAATAAATTGTAATATATAATTTCTTCTATAAAATAAAAAAATTCACATATTACAAAAAGTACCGAATAAACACGATTACTCTTTGTAATAGGTGAATTCAATATTTCCACTAAAGGAATGTATTTATTAGTTTCACTATACACTACATTTTTCAAATTGTCTAATGAAATAATTTCTAATTGTAGTTAAAAAATTAATCGCTTTATAAAGAACATATTCCAAATATTTTAACATCTATATCAGTGTGCCACAAGTGCAAATTCAACAATTTCAATTTACTCACTAGCATGCCTGCCTCCTTCTCTCCACATAATGGATTGACCACCTCTAATGCTAAATTGACGCTTCACCTTCCATTTATGCAAAATTGTCTCTAGAAGACTTGGAACAGTTGAAGAATATTCTAAAAAAATTACAAGTCATTGTGCAAGAAAATCGATAATCATTCGGATGAAAAACATCAGTTAATAATTTATAATAAAGAAAGGAAGGTGAACGCGATGGCTATGTATTATCAAGAACACGGTAATAAAAACGCTTCCATGACGTTACTATTTTTACATGGTGGAGGCGTAAGTGGTTGGATGTGGGATAAACAAATACAATACTTCTCAGATTATCATTGTATTGTAGCAGATTTACCAGAACAAGGTCTAAGTAAGCATGAGCCAAACTTTTCGATCCTCGATAGTGCAGAAAAACTTTTGGATTTAATAGAAGAAAAAGCGCAGGGAAAACAAGTCGTTGTTATAGGATTTTCATTAGGTGCTCAAATAGCTATTCAAATGTTAAGTAAAAAAGCAAATTTAATTGATTTTGCCATTATAAATAGTGCATTAGTAAGGCCATCCCCGTACGCTAAAAAATTTATTAGCCCCACTCTTAAATGGGCATTTCCTCTAATTAAAAATAAAACTTTTTCAAAAATCCAAGCAAAAATGCTCTATATCGAGCATGATCATCTTGAACGATATTACCAAGAAAGTTGTCAAATGAAAGTAGAAACACTTATTAGAATTGTAGAAGAGAACCTATCATTCGAGATACCTGAACATTTTAACCAAGCACAGGCAAAGATATTAATTACTGTGGGAGAGAAAGAAAAAGCCATGATGAGAAAATCGGCCATTGATTTAGTGAAAAGTAATCCAAATTGTCAGGGTGTCGTATTAGCAAAGATTGGACATGGTGTATCTTTAGCAAAACCCGATTTCTTTAATCGAATGATTGAAGGATGGGTAAATGACGGTAACATACCTGAAGGTAAAATAATAGACTAAATTCGCTGTTATGTTTCCCCTTACTTGCGGATGCTGTATAAAATAGACTTGTTTTAGGGATGACGAACAAGTCTATTTAGCATTGAATCTTTATAGAATACTCGTAGACTTCCTGTAACAAACCCCTCAAGTAAGGTATCACCTGTTATCTATGAAACGATTAGTAGAAATCACAATGAATACGCCAATCGTTTTTCTCTGCATTATAAAAGAAATAAAAATTCCCATTATCGACGATATTGAAGTGGGCCTTGTCATCTGAAGCAATTTGTAAAACAAATGGATAGGCTTCTCCAAAATCATTTCCACTTTGACAAAATGCTGGATACCCACCAATTTTATGGACAGCGTAGATTTCTTCTACAATATCTTCAAAGTACTCCATATCTTCTTCATTCTCGTGACGTACTATTTCCTCTTCCACATCAAAGGGTATCCCGCCACCGTCCCATGCAGGGTAATCATTTTCAATTAATTTTGGTCTAAGCGGAAATGCTCGTATCTTGTCATGTTGCCAGTTCCGCTGTATTAGCCCTGTTACTGACGGGTAGGCTCTTATTTCAAAAAAACGGCTAAGGTCATCTTCTACTAGATGATCAAAAAGTTCCTCTCTTAAAAATAGTGTTAGCAGCTCAATATGTCTTAGTGATGCAGGTACATAAGGTAATTCTTTCAAAAAAAATGTTGCAAGTGGCTGAAATCCATCACGCTGTTGTTCCTCTGGCAATGACCACGTCACACAGCCAAACCAGCTCTCCTGCAGTTCATAAGTTGGTCGAATGCCGCCCGTTTCAAATAGCGTAGCCTTTTTCATTAATCTTGCTTTGATTTCATCGATGCCCATAACCCTATACTTCGCTGATCATTTGACGACAAAAACAATCAACTGTATGATCATTTATCATGCCTATTGCCTGCATAAATGAATAACATATCGTGCTACCGACGAATTTGAATCCGTCTTTTTTTAATTGCTTGCTCATACGTTCACTTAGTTCTGTTGTCACTGGCACTTGTGCTAAAGTAGACCAATGATTAATGATGGGCTTATGGTCAACGAACCCCCATATATAATCAGAAAATGAACCATATTGTTGCTGTATTCGAAGAAATGCTTGTGCGTTCGTAACAACACTTGCAATTTTGAGTTTATTGCGAACGATTCGTTGATCCTCTTTAAGCTCTGACAGCTTGTCCTCGGTATATAATGCGATTTTCGTTGCATCAAATTGCTCGAAAGCATCACGATAGCCTTCTCTTTTTTGTAAAATTGTCCACCAGCTTAGTCCTGCCTGTGCCCCCTCTAGGCATAGCATCTCAAATAAGTGCTGATCGTCATAAACTGGCACACCCCATTCCTTGTCATGATAGTCGACATATAATGGCTCATTCAATTTCACCCATGCACATCTCTTCATCAATCCTACCTCCGTATCCAAGTAAATTAAGTACTATTCATTGAATTATTTAATTCCTATCATACATAACCAACCCTTTTTTGTATCTTCTTTATATATAATTTTTTTGAAATCCAATATTTTTTCAAATAATAGTTTTATGTATGGAAAATATAATTTCGAATTTGTTGTTCAGCATTTTCACTTACTGGGCAATCAAATAGCTAGTGTTCCCTGTGTGACCTCCCCAAAGACTTGATTTTAATGTAGGGAAGGTTCTGAGATTGTCCTTGAAAAACACCTTTCAAAGCTTTCACACATCAGGGACGTAGTGTCAAGGCGTGCATTCAACCAATAAATGGATATGATTGTCTTCAGTCTCCATTTCAACAATATTTATTTCGGGCTCTCTTGCGATTTATGCATAACATTTTGCAAATTTTAATCTATTCCCCTCATGAAATTTCTTTTCTATATAACGCACTACACAATATGTTCTTGAATTGTTTATTCATAACCTCTTCCATGGAGAGCTCCAGTTATTCAAATAAATACAAACATATGTTCTTTTTTATTATAACAAGACTTTATATATTTGTCTATATATCAACCTTTTTGAGAATTCATATGTGTATTTAAAAAACCAAAGGGGGACGCCGAATTATGATTTATTTACAGCCCCTTTCATATATGATTTTATCTAATACTTACTTCAATAATCAATTAGTTTCCATTTTCACCATGTTCTTTTGTTAGTACTGTTATCCAAAAAATAGTACTTTGAACTTCACAGCTCAGGTGTGCTGAAATGTTATACAATAATTAGAAGGAGGTTTTGTGATGATTAAACAAGCGAGTAAAGAAGATGCACAGACGGCAGCACAATTAGCACTATTACTTTGGCCAAACCATACATTAACGGAATTTATTGAAGGTATGACGTTACATACTACCAGTGAAAACACGGCAATCTTTCTAGCCTATCAAGGTTTAGAAGCAGTCGGTTTTGCACAATGTCAACTGCGAACGGATTATGTGGAAGGGACAAATTCCAATCCTGTCGGTTATTTAGAGGGACTATTTGTGAAGGAGGACTATCGGAGATATGGTTTAGCCAAGCAACTTGTCACAACATGCGAGCAATGGGCCAAAATGAAAGGTTGTATCGAATTTGCGAGTGACTGCGAACTGCAAAATTTAGAAAGCCTGACAGTTCATCAAAAACTGGGTTTCATAGAAGCCAATCGCATCATCTGCTTTATAAAATCATTATAATCACCTGGAAAAACCAGTTACGGCCTAAGAAGTTTAAACTATGTACCTTTTGAAAGCTTGCCCTTAGTATTATGTCAATTACGCTATGAATTGAAACCATTCAGTACCTCACAAACCGCTACGCAGATATTGATGATGTCATCGTGAATAATCTTGGCGGTATGATGGGTTATATCTTATTTTTACTCTCCCAAAAATGCTTTATAGCAATCGATTGGTGGAGAAAGATGATTGGGGTCAATAACTAAAAATCCTGGTTATACTCCTACTCCATTTCTAAGGGATAATCTAAATTACTATTATGAAAACTTTTTTAATATCGTTTCGTAGTTAACTCATTTACAAAAACATTTAAATTCCAGAAACAAGATTGGTATTCGGTTAAAAGAAAACAATCACAAGTGTTTAGTAGAAAGTACTAAATACTGTGATTGCTCTCTAATATCCGATTAGGTTTATTGTTTAAAGTGAATTTAGGTAAAACGTAAATAACACGACACCTTTTTCTATGTCCAGCAATGATTATAGGGCATAAAGTGATATGCACTATGTCAAAGACAGATTTCTCTAACTTTCGACAAAAATTTTACGTTTAATTTAAATATGTATTGTTAGTTATGTTTCGTTCGCGCTCATCTATCACTAGGTGGATAATAAATGCGAGCTGTTGCTCAATTCGCATATTGTTAAGATGAAAGATATCAGCTATTGCATTTTTTTGACTATCTGCCAATTCCACTTTTTCGAGCAACATCATTATTTCTTCTTTCGAAAGCCCAAACATACCTTTTCCACCTCCGTTCCATTCATCCATTTTATTATTCCGAAATTATTATCTAAAGAGCTAGAACATTACATACATACTACTATTAATGAATCATTTTTACTAATTATAGGATAAAACATAGAAAATAATCAATATAAAAACTAAATTTTCTAACAATATTTTCTTCCGTGACAAGTAATCATTATTATTACAGTCATAATTTCCCCGCTTACTAAAACCTTTTTCTAGAATAACAAGGTTTTTTATAGGAATAATTTTATTACGAGTGCTGATAATTACCACTCTTTCACGATCACCGAAAAAATAGTAAGTCTTTATATGTCGAAAATTAATTTTTTTCGTCAACGCTTTGCATAAAATTGCAAATGGAACCGCTCACATTTAAATTTACTGTTACAATTAAATTTTTTTCATCTCCTTTCATGCAATTATAAAAAAGTGTGATAACGTAGGTTGGGAATGCCTCCATTTAATACTAGCTTAGTTAATGATTTAGTAAAAGCTATCGACGAAGAATACTAGATAATTTGTTTTGATGAACGATTAACCACATGTTCCGCAATTTACAGAACCATTGCCTACAGATGTTATAAATTGTGTACTTGCGACATTCAAGGATGAGCAGGAACAATTGACTGCTATCATCGAGTAACCCGCAATACGCTTAATCCATTTCTTGGGATATTATTTCAGCATATTGCAGCAGATGAACAAGTTTTATTTTTCATAAAACCATGCATCTTGAAATTCTAATTATACGCATACATTTAGATAAGCGCCTATGATACACTTTTTTAAATCGACAGTTAGGCCAATTACTATTACCCGTTGCTAAAAAAATTCAAACCTTTTTAGAAAAGTATTAATTCACATATTTCATTTTCCAATTTTTCAATATCCAACTTCCCCACATAAGGGCATAAAAGAAAAAAGTAATTTCAAAAAATGAAACTACTCGTTTTAGTCGTGTATTAGGCTTTCTTAACATCTTTGCTGTGGAGTATTGTATATATTTCCTGTAATACTTCAGCAGATATTTGTAATTCCTTATTCAATTCCTGTACATCGATTGTTTTTGAACTACTAAGCATATTCACAATGTGTTGTATTTTTTCGTCAGAAGAAGTTGGTTTAGAATCTCGATTGACAATTTTTGAGGAGGTATCTCCTTGCCATGTTGCATCATTCGCATAGCCTCGAACATATAGTTGACTCTTATCTTGAACAATTGCTGCCGTCTTTACATCAGCAAGATTTGTGTTTACGATCTCAAGCAGTGACTGATTAGTCATTGCTAAAAATATTCGCTCAGTTACTTGGACCACACAATTCTCAATACGCCCCATTGATTTATCAGACCAAATGATGGCATAAGGGCTCTGACTAGCATAGATAAAATTACTATTGATAATTTCAAAAATTGCATCGATACAGGTGATACCATTGCCAACTATATGGGACAATGTACTATTTTCTACAAATAATCGTGCATTATTTATATAAAGGTGATGGCTGTCTACCTCCCGAATGGTCGTATTTTTCAGCGTAATTTTCGCATGTTCATTTCCATAAATACCACCTGCCTGACCTGTCTCAATAATGGACTGATTCAACTGGAGCCCACTGGCATCCACAATAATATGAAATTGTGTATGTTGCTGTATCTTACATTCAGACATAGTTACATCAGCCTCATTAAAAATAGTAACTCCTGAAGTGGCGCCATTTCTGACATAACATTTTTGAATCTCGGCTTTACTGTTTTCTATAAAAATTTGCGGCTTGTTATGTTCACTTAACTGACAGTCATAGATAATCGCCTTCGAGTGCTCCCCCACGTAAATACCGTTTCCTTGCCCCTCGGCAAAAATAGAATCTGAGACCTTTAGCTCACTTTCATGTACCACCATATTTGTGCCAACATGTTGTTTGACTTCACAAAGCTCCATCATCATTTTAGAATGATCAAATAGTTGAATACCCAAATCCTGCCCTTGATGAATTAGCGTATTCTTCATCGATATCGTACTTGAGGCTGCAACAATTTGCGTTTTCTGGTGGCCATGAACCTCACAATTTGCTATATCTATTTTCACATTACCTATAGCAAAGAGTGCATTCATTTGACCCTCTAACAACATGCAATTTGTCAATACAAGGTCACTGTTTTGTGCTATGATTTGGGCTTTTGTATGATGCTGAATCGTTGAATCAATAAGCATAACACTCGAACCGTTATCGATTCGCAATCCATATTGATTTAACGAGCTCGCTATCAAATCAACATTTTTCATCGTCAAACTACCATAGTTAACGGAAACTTGTGTCCTTACCATTTGTTGCTCTATCACACAATTTTCTAACTGTAAATCTCCTTTAATATATATTCCCTGCCCCTGACTAAAACGGAGATTTCGCATTTCCACATGCGTATGGTAACGAATAAACACGCCGCCTTTAATTGTGACATCCCCCACTCCATAGAGGATCAGTCTTTTAGGAATATCGATGCTTTCTTCGTAAACACCATCTCTAATTTCTATAAAATCCCCAGCCTCAGCATCTTGAATTGCTTGTCCAATACTCTGATAACGGTGCATAATGTTCTTCTTTACAACAAGTGTTGCCATCTACACGCTCCTCCTGTCTAAACAAAGATTCTTATTTTACAGCTAAATTATTTTTACTCGTTTTCATTCTATTTATATACCCAATGAACTTCCTGTTATTCAATTATGTACAAATAATTTACAAATGGCTCAAAAGAACTGCTTCTGCATGAAAAAAAGAGCTAAGGCTCTAAACCTTGCTCTCTTTTTCATGTAAAATTTCCTATTAAATTGTGATAGGTCAACCCCGTACTTCATCGTTATGCTTCCACCGATATATGCTGGAATGTTGTCACGTTAAATAAGCCTGTGTCTGTTAATTTTAAGGTAGGAATGACAGGTAACGCGACAAACGAGAATGTCAGTAAGAAATGGAAATCTAAGTTTGGATTTAGCTCATGTAAGGCATTGTGTAAATTCGCTAATTGCGCTTTAGCCTCATCCGCTGGTGCATTCGTCATTAAGCCACCTATTGTCAAAGGCATCTCAGCTATGATTGCACCATTTACTACTATGACAAAACCACCTTGGATTTCTTGAATCCGCGAGAGGGCTATTAGCATATCTGCATCATTTGTACCGACTACTAATGCATTATGAGAATCATGCGCAACGGTTGTCGCAACTGCACCTTTTTGCAAGCCGAAGCCTTTGACAATGCCAAGACCAATCGTATGCAGATTGTGGTGGCGTTCAATAACGGCAAGCTTCAATAGATCTTGATCCACTGATGGTTCAAATACGCCATCTTTAACAGGGACATCTACGACTAAATGATTTGTAATAAGCTGATTCGGCACGATTTCCATCACATTAGCCTTCGTCCCTTTATTAAATGGTATCGATAGCATCTCTTCCGTCACAGTTGGTAAATGAACAGATTGCTGAATATGCGCAGGTACATCCGTTTTTGTGCGAGCTGTTAGCATGACGCCATTTTCAGCAACCTTGACACCATTTTTCCAAACTACTTTCGCACGCATTTCCTTGATATTTTCCACTAATACAAAATCTGCTTTATACCCCGGTGCTAATGCACCACGATCATACAAACGATAGCACTCGGCTGCATTAACGGTTGCAAGCTGAATAGCCTGTAATGGCTCCATGCCTGCTTCAATAGCCATGGCCACATCAAAATTGATGCTACCTTCATCTAACAATTCATCCACGTATTTATCATCCGTACAAAAACCGAAGCGACGAGCATTTGCTGCATTGACAGCTGGCAATAGATCGCGTAAATTTTTTGCGGCAGAACCTTCACGAATTAAAACGTACATCCCTTGCTCTACACGGTCTTTCGCTTCCTCTGCCGTTACACATTCATGATCGGTATGAATACCAGCAGCACGGTAGCCTGTAATTTGTGACCCTTTTAAACCTGCACAATGTCCATCTACAACAAGATTTGCTTGCTGTGCAAGCATGATTTTTTCAAGCATGTTTGTTTCACCAGTCAAGACAGCTGGAAAATCCATAACCTCCGCCAATCCACGTACATCTTCATGGGATAAAAATGGCGCTAAATCCTGCGCTTTTAATGTAGCACCTGCATTTTCAAAACTAGTACCGGGCACACTCGAAGGCAGCATGACAAAAATATCCATGTCGGCATTTTTAGCGTCGTCTAGCATAAACTGAATGCCATCCGTGCCAGCCACGTTAGCGATTTCATGGGGGTCTGTGATGACTGTAGTTACCCCATGCGGTACGAGCACACGACTAAATTCAGCAGGTGTTAGCATAGACGATTCAATATGTATATGACCATCAATAAGCCCAGGCACAACATACTGTCCTGCTGCATCCTCTTCAGAAGTTGCTTTAAATTGATTGTGTGTATCCAGTGCAACGATCTGTCCATTGTTTACCACGATATCTGCCTTTTTCCATGTCAATGTAAACACATCCGCAACCATGGCATTACGCAAAATAAAATCTGCTTCTACCTTTCCTTGAGACGTCAATATGTTTTGTGCAAGCTGTTGAAGTTTTGTTGGCATTCTATGCACTCCCTCTTTTTCTTTATGAATTATCATGCATGAATTACCGACTAGATTCAAGTAATGTAGTACTTTTTGTTTTTACTTATTTGTAATAAAAAAACCGTAGACAAATTCGAGTTTGTCTACAGTTTGGAACGACCACATCTAAATCGGCGCTAAATATGGATTATTCTGTTGTAAAACCTAATTCTTTCGGTGGTTCTCCTTTTTTGTTCATCAAGCGCATACGAATGGGTTCAATTTTCAATGTCACCATTTCATCTTTGTTGCCAATGAAAATACCCGTAAAAAATTCTGCCAGTTTGTTTTTTAAACCTTCTTCATGAATTTCAGTCAATTTTCCTTCTATTTCAACAAAAGTATCACCAAAGCCTCCATTTTCATAGCCATATAAAATATGTGTATACGGATTCTTTTGTAACTCTTCTATTTTCTCTGAATGTTTATTCGTCACTGTATACAATACAAATTCATCATTTTGGAATGTCATGTAACGTGAGTACGGTTTCCCATTCTCAACGGTTGCCATCGTTCCTATTTTTTCTCGATTTAATACTTCTAAAATTTCATCTCGTACAGAAGTCATTTCATCCCATCCTCTCTATTGACTCCCTATTATAATGCCCTTCCTGGCCTAAGCTAAAACACCTTTTTTTGAAAAATAAGAAATGATAGTCTTCGGTAATATGTGCAATCTCTTGTTATAATATTTTTTTGGACAACATGAATTTTCAGAATGAGGGTATTAAATATGAAGCAAGCATTTTTCACACGATGTCTATTCTTCTTTACAGGCATCTTGGTCTTATCTTTTGGTATAACCTTGACAATAAAAGGACAACTTTTTGGCGTCGGCTCTTGGGATGTTTTACATATTGGACTAACTAAAACTTTCGGTTTATCTATTGGCACTTGGTCTATTTTAATTGGACTAGCCATCCTAGCATTTGATATGCTGGTGACGAAGAAATGGCCGCTACCTGGTACATTTGTGGATATGTTTTTGGCAGGTATTTTTATTGATATTTTTAACTATTGGTTACCGGATATTGATGGATTTTGGATGCAGTTACTTGCCTACCTTACTGGCCTTGTGTTACTTGGCTGGGGTTGCGGGATGTACATGGTGGCAAATTTGGGCATTGGACCACGAGATACATTGATGCTTCTCTTCGTCCATAAGTTTAGCTGGAGTGTTACACGCGCTCGTACAACGATGGAAGTAACCGTCGCTGTACTTGGTTTCTTCCTGGGCGGTCCTGTTGGGGTTGGTACAGTTTTGATGGCATTCGGGCTTGGACCAATTGTCCAATATGCACTTGCCTACAATGAGAAATTATTTATGAAATGGACGGGCGTAAAAAGTGCTGTTGTTTAGGAAATGCTATATGTATTTTTGAGTATGTATGAAAAAGCTTGTGAAATCCTAATGATCTCGCAAGCTTTTTTTGTATATAAGAGCATGTCTTGAGGAATTTTATGCATTCACATTTGAGTTGGCACTTTTTTCTTATCGCTAATCATAAAAACGTCATAAATCAAAAAATAGACTTATGACGTAGATGAATCAATCCTTGTTATTCTTTTGGTTCAGATGTATTTTGCCCTGTTGCTTCTATTGCTTCAGGAGTTCCATCTACCGTTTCTTCTTGTTGATTTTCAGCAGGTGGTGGTGTAATCGCCACTAATGTATAGTCGTCTTCATTTAAGATTTCAAATGAACATTTATGACGAATATCAGCAACATAAAGTGAGGACCCAATTGCTACATCCGAAACATCCACTTCTATCGTTTCAGGTATTTCTGCTGGCTTCACTTTAATTCTTACCTCACGATTTGGTTGTAACAAGAAACCACCATCAGCGACTCCAATGGCGTCTCCAACTACTGTAATTGGGATATCGACTTCTAACTCTTCAGACATATTGATTGATTTAAAGTCTACATGCTTTACAAATCCCTTTAAGGCACTACGTTGCATTTCGTTTAACACCGCATTTACCTTCATTCCTTCGACATCTAATTGAAACACACTCTTACTGCCTATTTCTGCAAGCACTTTAGCAAATGCTCTGGCATCAAGTGATATCGAAGTGGACTCCATTTGATAACCGTAAACAACACCAGGAATAGAACCATTATCTCTAAGCTGTGATAAGGATGATTGTCTTCCTTTATCACGTTTCTTAGCATGTAATATTGTACTCATTACTTTTTCTCCCCTATCATGAAACTAGTCTCATAAAAGGTTTTGCCCGTTAGCCAGATTTTTATACCTATGGTGCATTCGAAAACACGACAATACATCCACAGAATCCATCATTAAAAGCCGATGACTAAAAGATGCCCTCGGCTGATATGGTTTGCTATGTCATTATAATCTTCCTGCTGCTTCTAAAGACACCGCCAACATTTTAGCAAATTGGCCACGTGTAATGTACTGGTTTGGCAATAAATTTGTATTGTCATCAAGAGCTCCAATCCCATACAAAGTTTGTGTGAAGCGTAATAATTCATCTTGGAAATCATTGCTATCTTGATATGGTAGTCCTTCATATTCTTCTGGTATAAAATCTACCACATCTAATGTTCGCCCAATCATTAGAATGGCCTGTTGACGAGTGATTTTCCCGTTCGGATCAAATATATTTGGAGATTTGCCATTTATAATCCCTAATGAATGTAGGGCCCCAACATGTCCGCCAAACCATGATTTTTTCGCATCGATATCTTTAAACTGGGTTAATGGTTCTTGTTGGAAGCTAAATGCACGGACGATTAATACACTAAACTGTGCTCGCGTCAAGGAATCATTTACCCCAAAGTTATCAGACGTACGGCCTTGAACAATTCCACGCTCTGCTAATGTAGTAACATAAGAGCTATATTCCGATTTTGCTAGATCACGAAAATATATTTGCGCTGGATATTCAAACTTTAATTCTGCATTATTATGTATCGTTGCAACTAATCGATCGCCTTCATCCCGATAGGCAACTGGCTCCATTACACCTTTTTTAACCATTTGCTTTAAGACCCCAGAGTGCCCGTTTTTAAAAATTTCAACCTCTAATGGTTGACGATTATTGACGACATTTGCTTTAACACTAAAAGTTCCCTGTTTTTCTGCCGCTGCAATTTTAGCGCCATATGCAGAGTAAACCGTCATATTTTCGGTCTTCATATGTACATAGTTCGTTGGCTCTTGATAGGCATATGCTTGTAGCGGAGTAGCCAATGATGCGCCTATCAGTGCAACCATTAGTGATTTTTGGAAAATCCCTTTCATAATTACCTCTTCCTTTCATCCATCTATCATAATCATAATGGATTTATTTGTGTAAAAATATAGTATTTTTAGCACACACTGCTATCCTGTCTCTTGTCCTATTTTGGCGATAATAATCCAACTATTCATCATATTTATCTGTAAGTTTCCTACTTTTATCCACCAAAACATGAAATCCCCGCACAAGTAACATAGTACTCGCGGGGATGCATTATTTTTCTAATATCGTATAAAGTTCATGTAACTTTTTAATCTCATAATTTGGACGTATTTCACTTGTATTGTCAATTTCGTGAATATTAAACCAACACGTATCAATCCCTGCTTGTAGTCCACCCTTCACATCAGAAGTGAGAGAATCTCCTACAATAAGCGCTTTTTCCTTATTTAATCCTTCAATTCGTTCGAAAACATAATCGAAAAATGCAGGCATTGGCTTCTGATAACCTGTTTGCTCCGATATAAAAATACCTTTAAAGTATTTCGCTAAATCAGCATCTACTAAACGTTTATTTTGCGTTATCGTTTTACCATTCGAAACGACATATAAATTATAGTTGTCTGCAAGTTGTGTAATCAGTTCGTATGCGCCATCAACGAAATGATGTGCCTCTTGCAAATACTTTTGAAATATAGCTTCAAAATATTCACCGTCTACTTCTAGGCCAAACTCTTTCAGCGCTATCGAAAATCTAGTATTATGTAGTGTGTTTTTTGTCACCTCACCCCGTTCAAAGGCGCGCCACATGGATTCATTAATTTCTTTATAGCGGGCAATCATCATCGGTGTTGTCGCAATTTTTTCTTGATCGAATAATCGGTCCAATGCGGCATTTTCGGCTAAATCAAAATCTAATAATGTGTCATCTACATCAAACAAAAGTGTTTCATATTTATTCAACTTATTTCCTACTTCCTTCCATACGGTCTTGCCGTCTTGCTCCTTCTATCATAACGTTAATTTCAAAAAATAGCAGTAAAATTACTCCATATTACCTATTTGCGGAATTGTTTGAAAAATACCACTAGGTAAAGCATTTGCTGAACTTCCTTAGAAAGGTGACAAAAATGTTCATCTAGCCAAATAAAAGCCCTTTCAAGAATTTCATATTTGAAAATATCACCGAATATGAGACAATAGAATGCTAGAAAGGAAGATGTACGAATTATGACGACCTTACAAAAACTTACGCCATCGTTTGATCCATGGGAAGCGTATTTAGATGTCGAACAACATGGACAAATGACCCTATCAAATATTGAATTTACAACAACTAATCTTTGTAATATGCGCTGCGCTCACTGTGCAGTCGGTTATACATTGCAAAATAAAGATCCTGAGGCACTGCCAATGGACTTAATCACGAAACGACTTGACGAAATTCCACATTTAAAAACACTCAGCATCACAGGTGGCGAACCGATGATGAGCAAAAAATCGGTGCAAAACTATGTATTACCACTGTTGAAATATGCACATGCACGGGGCGTACGTACACAAATTAACTCTAACCTAACAATAGAGCCGGAACGCTATTTACTGATTGCACCGTATTTAGATGTGCTACATATTTCACATAACTGGGGCACAGTCGATGAATTCGTTGAAACAGGCTTTGCTATGATGGAGCGTAAACCAACATATGAACAACGCGCAGCCCTTTTCCAACGTATGATTGATAACTCAAAAATGCTAGCAGATCACGGTGTTATGGTTTCAGCAGAAACGATGCTCAACAAAAAAACATTGCCCTATTTAGAGCACATCCACAACCAAATCATTCATGATATGAAATGTGCAAGACATGAGGTGCATCCTATGTATCCATCAGATTTTGCAAGTTCGCTATCATCACTTTCGCTAGAAGAAACACGCGAGGCCATTCATCATCTCCTTGATGTGCGTGATGACAGTACGTGGATGCTGTTCGGTACATTGCCATTCTATCCTTGTAGCACAAACGAGGAGGATCAAAAGCTATTAAAACGCTTACGCGAGGCGAAAAACGTTACAATGCGTAACGACCCTGATGGCCGCTCACGTTTAAATGTCAATATCTTTACAGGCGATGTCATCGTTACAGACTTTGGTGATACACCTGCTCTTGGCAATATCATAAATGACGAGCTACCAGCTATTTTCGACAAGTGGATGGCTACCGATTTAGCACAATCACTAAATTGCCACTGTCCAGCGGTGAAATGCCTGGGTCCAAACGTTCTTGTTAAAAATATGTATTATAAAGATGCTCCTTTTGTAAGTGGCTCAGCAATCGTATGAAAATAGAAACGTCCAATACAGTCAATTGTGGCTGCATTGGACGTTTTCATGCGTAGAATATTAATCGTTAATCAACATATGATATCGAAGCAAAAGCGTCTGGTAGCTATGTTCTATAATAATTCATTTGCTAGTAGCTTATAGCAATTCAAACGACTTTCTTGTGCAAATTGATTGCAGTTTAGCATCACTTCATCAAAACCAAATTGTTCTTGCTCTGCTACTAAATATTGGGCGATCTCTTTCGGTGTGCCAACAAGATTAGCCTTACGATTATTAGCAATAGTTAGTTTGTCCATCTCTGTTAATGGGTAATCCTTCGCCTCTTCAGGTGACATCGATTGAATAATTTGCCCCTTCATAAGCTGAAGACGCGTAATATCAATCGGCTTCGCCAAATATTCCGCTTCATCTAATGTATCCGCCACCGTAGTCGCATAAGTGACGATAATTTGTGGCTTTTCCATATAATAAGATGGTGTAAAGTATGACTTATACGTATCGAAAATATCTTTTGACATATTACCAGTGAAAAATTGGGCATATGAATAGCCAACACCTAGCTGTCCAGCCTGCATTGCACTTTGGCCACTTGAGCCAAGTAACCATGCTTCGGGTAATTGAATATTGGTCGGTGACGCAATGACCTGATCATAAACATCTTCACCCGATTTTTGCTCGTTCATGAGCTTCAAAATAATATCGAGTTTGTCGTACTGCTCTGTCATTCGTTGTCTACGACCTTCAGCAAGTGCATAAATGGATGGATGATCGCCACCTGGAGCACGACCTACCCCAAAGTCAATACGATCAGGTGCAAGAGCACTTAAAGTTTTAAATATCTCGGCAAGCTTATAGGGCGAATAATGCATCATCATGACGCCCCCCGTACCGATACGCAGACGTTTTGTTTTCGCTGCTAGAAAGGCAGCTGTGATTTCAGGCGCCGAACTCGCAAGTGATCCACTATTATGATGCTCTGCAAGCCACATACGATGGAAGCCAAGCTCTTCACCTAACAGCGCTAGCTGCTCTGTTCGCTTGAAGGCATCCTCAGCAGTATGTCCTTTAGGTACAGGAATTTGATCTAAAATACTTAATTTCATTGAAAAACACCCTTTCTGTATGTAGCTCCCCTTTCCACTGTAATATAGGTTCTTCTTTTTCAAAAGTAAAAGGCACTATTGATAAGCAAGTTGTTTCATCTGCCATGTTGCATAAACTGCACCTATAAATGTCCATTTTTGTTCCATATCTAATACCGAATCGTTAAATTTCATGGCAAAGAGTGTAAATCCTGTTTCTTCTTCATTCACGACAAACTGTAAAATGGCATGGCCCTGTTTTCCTAAGTGTGCTATTTCCCCTGATAATTCCACAACATGCTGACCTGTTTTTGCCTCGTAATAACGCCAATAAGGCTCTTTAAATGCGTAATTAAATGCATTTCGGACTGTTACATCAGAATAATCAGCCAAGTACCCTTCCTTTACTGCCTCGATAAACGGGTTATCTGTAACATCTTTCTTGGCGTTAAAAACATAGCCAACAAGCACCCCCATGAACACAACACAAACAAATACTCTAAAATGATTTCCTAAACTCAAATGTCATCACGTCCCCTTTACGCAAAAACACCATTTCCTTCATAATACATTAAAATAATTACTTAAAACAGAATATTTTTGTTTATTACAGAATTTCTTATATTTCTTCAAAATACGTCACATACTATTTACTAGTAAAAAAAGTAGTACCTTCTATTGGTCGAAAGTGAAAAATCTTGCAGACTATTTACAGTCGCTCTTTGTTCCGATAATATCAGATTATTATTATAGAAAAGAGTTGACTATCGTGCCTTTTGATTTAGATTTTAATATTCTACTAATTCTTATTCTTTTTGGCTTTTTAGCTGCTTTCATCGATTCAGTTGTCGGTGGTGGTGGACTCATTTCATTACCAGCCCTCATGTTCGTCGGATTACCACCTTCAGCAGCTGTGGCAACAAATAAACTAGCAGGTACGATGGGTTCTCTAACAAGTACGATTACATTTTATCGCTCTGGTAAACTAGATATTAAATCTGTTTATAAACTGTTTCCTTTTGTCTTTTTCGGCTCCATGATTGGGGCATGGATTGTCCATTTAATGGACCCAAGTGTTTTAAAACCATTAATGCTTGTAATGTTAGCAGTTGTAGCCGCTTATACGATTTTCAAAAAAGACTGGGGCGGCATTTCCACCTATAAAAAACTAACACCAAAACGCTATGCATTATTCATCGTTATCATTACATTAATTGGCTTTTATGATGGCTTTTTAGGTCCTGGTACAGGCTCATTTTTACTTTTCGCCTTTTTAATCGTCGGTTTTGACTTTTTAAAATCTGCCGGCAATGCTAAATTCCTAAACTTCGGTAGCAATATTGCCGCGCTTCTCATGTTTATGTACCTAGGGCAGATCCATTATGCCTATGGTTTACCAATGGGGCTTGCTCAAATTGCAGGTGCGATTGTAGGCTCTAAATTTGCGATTAAACGTGGTAGTGGTTATGTGCGTAAACTCTTTATCGTCGTAACCATTCTATTACTCCTGAAAAATACATATGACTATTTTTCGTGACACATCATTTAATACCTTGACGTAATTGACTAAAGAATAAATCTTACCTCGTTGTGGGGTAAGTTTTTTTCATTCCATCAACTTTTTCTCCCCTTTCATACGTCTAGTAGTTGTATACAAATGAAATTGAACGATTATGCCACGGCGTAATTATGTCCAGATTTTTACCTGAGCTTGCTCGATACCCCTCTAAAAAATCTGCGGCATTATGCGATATGCCTATATTGTTTCAGGTAGTCTTTAACTACCATTGAATCATAAGCATGTCGGCGTTCATTTCAACACCCTATAAAAAAGGGAAACTTCAGCTGAATAAAGTTATAAAGGAGCTTCTTTAGACATGAAAACAAGAAATACATTTCAACATGAAGAGGTGTTTGTCCAGTTTATTCGTGAACAAAAAGAACGTTTTTATTTGCTCGCGTATAGCTACACAAAGAATGAACAGGATGCCCTCGATGTTGTACAAGACAGTATTCAAAAAGCTATTCTTTCTCTCGACCGACTAGAAAATTTGGATTATATGAAAAGTTGGTTTTACAAAATTGTCGTTCGTACAGCAATTGATTTTTTACGCAAGCATAAACGCTTACAGGTGACAGATGATGACACAATGCAATATTTAACGCCTCCTCAAGAAGATGTCTACGAAAACGTTGATTTGGAGCATGCGTTAGAAGAGTTGCCTCAGATGTTTCGTGAGGTTGTCATTTTGCATTATTTTGAGGATTTAAAGCTCGCAGATGTTGCCAACATACTCGACATTAAGTTAAGTACAGCCAAATCGCGACTTTATAAAGCGTTAAAACTACTAAAAATACAATTGCAAGATGTGAAGGGAGAAACATCACATGGATAAAAAATTAGAAGAATTAGAAAAACAATATAATGAAGTACCTATACCAAAGGAGTTAGATTTCATCGTGGAAAATGCATTAAAACAAGGGAAAAAAAAGAAAAAGAATCGTACACCACAATGGTTACTTGGCTCTGCTGCTGCCGCTATGCTTTTTACAGCAAGTTTAAATGTCAGTCCTGCAATGGCACGTACACTAGCTGAAATACCTGTTGTCGGTAGTGTTGTAAAGGTTTTAACATGGACAGAATATGAAGTAGCAGAAGACACATACGATGCGAACATTAAAGTACCTTCCATAGAAAATTTAGAAAATAAAGATCTTGCCAATACATTAAATGAAAAATACCGTTCAGAAGGTAAAGCCCTGTATAATGACTTTAAAGCAGAGGTTGGCGATTTAAAGGCAAATGGAGGCGGCCATTTAGGTGTAGATAGTGGCTATGAAATTAAAACCGATAATGATCAGATTCTATCGATTGGTCGATATACCGTTAATACAGTTGCCTCTTCTTCAACCGTTATGCATTACGACACGATTGACAAACAAAACGAAATTTTAATCACATTACCAATGCTTTTTAAAGATGATAGTTATATCAATGTGATTAGTGAAAATATCAAAGAGCAAATGCGTGCGGAAAGCGCAAATGATGAAGAAAAAGTATACTGGGTCAAAGGTGCGGGCATAGCAGATGAGGAACTTTTCGACGAATTTAAAGGCATAAAAGCACAGCAGGAATTCTATATTTCTGTTGAAGGTAAGCTGATGATTTCCTTCGATAAATATGAAGTGGCACCTGGATATATGGGCGTTGTAGAATTTGAAGTACCAACAGATGTCCTGCAAGATAAGCTTGTTAGCAATCAGTATATACATTAATAGTAGAGGCTGGGACAAAAGAGAAAAAGTGTTAGATTGACTGCTGTCGATCTAACACTTTTTGCTGTAAGCGTTGATGTCCGCTACGGCGGGCGCTTTCCGGGGGCGTGGCCTGAGCCTGTAGTCTCAGACGTCACGCTAATCCCCCAGGAGTCGCCTCCTTGGAAACCATCAACTAGTATTCACTTCTGAATTTTATTTATCCCGCATTAACGGTCAGTAATTTATCTGTTCCAAAAGCGAAGCGTCAGGTACAAGGCGCCCACCTCAAGTGGAAAGAGGAGAACGAGTCAACGAGGTGGGCGATCAACTGACCGTAAAAGCCCGATTGGTTCGGGGCAACAGATGTTTTATGTGCGAAAGCGAAGCGGCAGCGACAGGATGTTGGTCACACAAGCTTTTTTACAGGATGTGAAGGTTTTAGCTTGTGTTCCTCTATTTATTGTGGGGGATGAAGAAAACCCCCACTGATTGAAGTTTCACTTTATTTCAAAAGGAAGAACGTCTAAATTTTTCTTCATTTTAGATAGCAAAAATTTAATAACGCCTTTGCTCCTCTTTCTTAAAATTTAAAGTTATGTCCCTGCCTCGTTTTCATTACTTATAATCCTGCATTTTTTTGTCAAAGCTAAAATGTATCAATATATGTTAGAGGGTTTTCATATGAAAAACGTAGGATCAATTAGTATATTACATGTTATCTTCCTATCAATGACAGTTATTGGATTAAAAAATCACGTAACGATTCTTCCGCCACTGTTAGATGTTGTAGGTCGGGATGGTTGGCTATCTGTGATTTTGGCCGCGCTCATTATATTCTTTTGGCTATTTTTATTAGTTTATATTCAAAAAAAGACCAAGCAAGAGCCTTTAAAAGACTGGCTAGAGCAAAAAATTGGAAAAATCGGTTCTAAGGTCATCATTTATATTTTAGTGGGTTATTTAGTAATATTGACTGCTTTTTCGATGGTTGAAACATTGCAATGGGTAAATACCACGTTTTTACCACAAACACCAGTTATTATATTGTTATTTATCTATACGATTCTCTGCATACTACTGGTTACCACAAGCCTACAAACGATTGTTATTTTAAATGTATTTGTGTTATTTGGAGTAGTGGTCTTAGGATTTTTTGTGGCTTTTACAAACATGCAGGTAAAAGACTATACATTGTTGCGTCCATTTTTTGAGCATGGATTCAAACCTATTATGAATGGCTTGATCTTTCCCGCATCGGGATTTGTTGAACTAATAATGCTTTTATTTTTACAGCATCAAATTAAAGAGCGTATTCGTTGGTATCATTTTTCCATCATGCTTTTTATTTTGATGGGACTCACAATCGGACCACTGATTGGAGCCATTACAGAATTCGGGCCAAGTGAAGCTGCAAAACAAAGATATCCGGCCTTTGAAGAATGGGGACTAGTGACAATCGGACGTTATATTGAGCATCTTGATTTCTTCTCTATTTATCAATGGCTTACAGGCACATTTATACGGGTTGGCTTCATTCTATATATTGTAGCGGATTTGTTGAATATGACTGGTGATCCGAAGCGCATATGGAAAATGCTTGCTCCACCCTTCTTCTTCCTGTGTTTACCGCTCATGATGTTAAATGAAAACATATTTTTAAAGGTTAAAGGGAATTATATATTGACATCTACTTTTATTTTCTTTTTACTATTATCAATTTTTTTAGTAATTGTAGCTTTCATATCAGATAAGTCATCTAAAAAGGGTAAACCTGAGAAACAAGAAATGGAAAGCGGTGAATCATAATGCCCCAGGTGGATAAGGCCATAGATTTAAACACCTTAAAACAATTATTCCAAAAATCAGCCGATATTGTATTTCAAGAATATACATTTCACCAACATAAAGTACAGTTCATTACTTGTAATGCGATGATTGATCAGCAATTACTTAATGAAGTCATAATTGAACGTATTCAACATTTTTTTGAAACTTTAGAGGATAAATCCATTGAAGAAAGCATAGACACACAATTGCACATGCCAAATTTAACACCAGTAACTGATAAGGCAGAGGCCATTTCACTTGTATATACCGGATATCTCCTGCTTTATTTTGAAGATGAGGGACTATTATTCGCAAGTAATATCGCGAAAAAACCCAATCGAAATCCCGAAGAGACAAGAATGGAAGTTCTTGTTAAGGGCCCTAGGGACAATTTTATTGAAGATATCTCTGTCAATATCGCATTATTACGGAAACGGCTCCCGACTAATTCTTTATGTGTCGAAAAAATGAATTTAGGAGAACGCTCAAAGACAACAGTAGCCATTCTTTATTTTGAAGATATTGTTGATTTGGACATTTTACATGGCATCAAAAAGCAATTAGCTGCAGTAGACACAGACATTGTATTTAGTGGTGATTTATTGATGGAGCAGATCAATAAAAATTCGAAATTATTCCCGAAATTCGATTATACTGGACGGCCTGATTATGCAATTCAAGCACTTGTGAGAGGGCGGTTCATAATCTTCGTAGACGGTGTAGCGTATGCCATGATTACACCAGTTAATTTATTTTTACTTCTAAAGTCCGCAGAAGATAATGAGTATCCCGTTATTTTCAGCTCACTTGAACGATTATTACGGATTGTTGGTATTTTAATCGGCTTGCTTCTACCTGCTTTTTGGCTATCTTTAACGACTTACCACCAGAATCAGTTACCATTGCAGTTATTAGCAACCGTCGTACAAGCGAAAACAGGCCTTCCACTCCCTTCATCTCTTGAGATGCTCATTATGCTATTGATGTTTGAGCTGTTTCGTGAAGCAGGCTTACGGCTCCCTTCTGTTATTGGTGGCACGATAAGTGTCGTTGGTGGATTAATAATTGGGGATGCGGCCATACGTGCGGGTGTTACGAGCCCAGAAATGATTGTTATTATTGCTGTATCTACGATTGCATCATTTACGCTTGTCAATCAATCACTTGTAACCACCATCAGTATATTACGAGTAGCCTTTATTCTTTTGAGTGCCTTTTTAGGCCTATTTGGATTTTTCATTTCGATTTATTTTACACTTCTCTACCTATGTAATATCAGAATATTCGGTTTCCCTTACATGAATCTTGGTGGAGATTTAGAATGGTCGACCATCAAGAAATCCATCTTTCGCGTATCACCAAAAGGCTATGAAGAGCGCCCTAAGTCACTCGCCCCGCAAGATAACACTCGTACTTCTAAAAGCGAGGGAAAAAAATGAGAAAAAAGGCCATCTTACTTTTATTACTTGTCGTCACATTACTTTCAGGATGCTGGGATGTATCCGAGCCACAAAGAATGTACTATATTCATGGAGTCGGTATAGATTTCAAGGATGATCAATATGAAATATTTTTGCAAATTATTGATTTTTCACATGTAGCAAAATCTGAACAACCGAATCCACAAGCAACACAGGCTGAAATTGGACGTGCAAAAGGTAAAACGATGGAGGAAGCTTTTTTTGAATTATATCGTTCCATCGATCAAAAAGTATTTTGGGGACATATGACCTATCTTCTTTTATCTGAGGAAGCGATGAAAAGTGAACATGCTGTACCAATTATCGATAGTTTTCTACGTCATCGAGAAACAAGATATCAAATTTGGGCTTACTGCACGCAGGATGCCATTGAAGATATCCTCTTAATAACACCAATCATAAATAAATCTCTGACAGCATCGAAACTGAGTAACCCACTCAATACACATACACAAGAGTCTTTAGTTGAACCGATTAATTTACGAAAGTTAATTATTGGCTTAAATGAACCGAGTCATGAGGTTAGTCTTCCATTAGTGACTATTAATAAAAATTGGGAGATGGCAGATCAATCGTCCGAGGAAACTGCGTTAACAGGTGTAGGGGTTCTTTCAAAAGATGGTTTTAAAGGCTTTATCAAGGATGAGGCTGTAAGAGGTATGCAATGGATGAATAATGAGACAAAAAGAGGTGAATTAACCTTTAAATTGGATGGTGATGAGCGCGATTATTTAACAACAACATTGAAAAAAATAGGTGTGGATATTCATCCTATTATTAAAAACAATCAGGTGACATTTGAGATAGAATTACACTATGATGTAACCGTGAATGGCTTTAAAGGTAAACTTACAGCAGACCAAATCAGAAAAAAAACAATACAAGTAGTCAAAAAAGAAATAAAAACTACCTATGAAGAGGCATTGAAAAAGGATATTGACATTTACCGCCTCTCAGAAGTGCTTTATCGTAAAGACGTTAAGTTATGGAAAAAATTACAAAAGGATGGCAAAATAAAATTAACATCTGATTCGATCAGTAAGATTGACGTCAATGTTAATAAAGTCAATCCTGGACGAAAAACATATTCTGAAACGATAGATGAGTAGCTACAAAAAAAGAAACAAGGGGGAGCATTATAAAGCCCCTTATTTCTTTGAATTATTGTTATTACCTAGAAAAAGTATATCTCCCACTCCACTGACTGTTAAAGAGCACCCCTTGCATGCTCTTCAAGATTCTTTTTTGTCTTGTTTTCAGCGGGAGTGTCGCAAACTCTATTTTTTCATAATACTATTCTTCTTAGAAATATAGTGTAATCAGAAACTTATTTTAGTGCTATACCTAGGGGTTATTACGTAATGTCAACAAATTCCTGCATCGATTGTTCTCCTTGCCCTTTTCGGAACTGTATATGATGAAGTTTGGCAAAAATGCCATTTTGAGCGACAAGTTCATCATAAGTACCATCCTCTTCAATCCCATTCGGGGTAACAACAAGAACACGGTCTGCATTACGAATTGTAGCAAGGCGATGAGCAATGACAAGCGTCGTCCGATTTTCTGCAAGCTCTGTTAATGACTGCTGAATAATCATTTCCGTTTCAGTATCCAACGCTGATGTTGCTTCATCTAAAATTAATATTGGTGGATTTTTCAAGAACATACGAGCTATTGCTAAGCGTTGTTTCTGACCGCCCGATAATTTTAAACCACGCTCTCCGATTTGTGTATCATAGCCATCTGGAAGCTCCGCGATAAACGCTTCTAAATGCGCTTTTCTGGCAGCTTCCTGAATATCTTCCTCACTTGCATCTAATCGTCCGTAGGCAATGTTTTCACGAATAGTACCTGTAAATAAAAAAACGTCCTGCTGCACGATGCCAATTTGTGCACGCAGTGAGGCCTGTGTCATATTTCGCACATCCAAACCATCAATTGTAATTGCACCACTGCTGACATCATAAAATCTCGGAATAAGCGAACAAATAGTCGTTTTCCCTGCTCCAGATGGACCAACAAAAGCAATCGTTTGTCCAGCACTTATGTCAAACGAAATATCATTTAAAACAGTTTTAGACGTATCGTAATTAAAATGAACATCTTTAAACGCTATATCTCCACATAAATGTGTGACTTCCTTTGCTCCTTCTTTATCCTGTACTTCCGGCTCCTGCTCCACAAGCTCACGGAAACGTTTAAAACCTGCCATACCTTTCGGATAAAGCTCAAGTAAGGCACTAATTTTATCAATTGGTTTGATAAGAACATTCGTATACAATACGAAGCTTACAAGTTCTCCATAAGTTAATTTTCCATTAAAGCTTAACCAAGCACCGACAACAAGTACGACCAATGTTAATAAGCGTGTCATCATATAAATACTTGAGTGTGTGCCTGACATTATTTTATAAGCGTATAATTTTGCGGAGCGGAAAAGGCCATTTTGTTCTTTAAAGCGCTCCATTTCAAAAGCTTCATTTGTAAATGACTTCACAACGCGTGCACCAGACACACTATCTTCCACACGTCCATTGACATCTGCGATCTTACCGTACATCGTTTTCCACGCTTTGTTCATTCTCACATTACTGAAAGTGACAAGCCAAGTTAAAAACGGCACCATAATGGCTGCAATAAGGGCAAGTGTCGGATTAACATTGAACATTATAGCGAAAGCACCAACAAACGTCATGACTGCAATGAATAAATCCTCCGGTCCATGGTGTGCAAACTCACCAATATCAAATAAATCGTTGGTAATACGACTCATAATATGACCCGTTTTCGTATTATCAAAGAATCGGAATGATTGACGCTGCACATGGTTAAATAACTCTTGGCGCATGTCCGTTTCAATATTAATACCTAATTTATGCCCAAGATAATTAACGATAAAGTTTAATGCTGTGCTAAGTGCATAAACGAATAATAACAATACACTAACTTTGACAATCGTGCCCCAATCTCCAGTTGGCAGTAGCCCGTCAATAAACCACTGTACAGCTAAAGGAAAGGCAAGTTCTAAAATTGCCACAATGATTGCACTCGAAAAGTCGATGACAAATAATCGTTTATGTGGTTTGTAATATGAGAAAAACTTTTTATACATATATGACTCCCCTCTAAGTTGTTAAAAATTTTCACCTATCATATAATATTACCATCTGTTAGAACTGTTCGGAAAAATAATTTTCAATTTATTGCTATATTTCCTTTTGCTTTTCTTCTTACACATGATATAATCCTATGTAAGAAGAATTGAATAGCTTTTGACAATTTTGTCAAAGGGGAGTAGCTAGCAGATGTGAGCGATACATCTGGTTTCACATTCGTCATTACATGGCAATTGCCATCGGGTGTGATAGCAAAACCATCTAAGCTGTTGCATAGATGGTTTCTGTACCGAAAGAGTAACGGGTACAAAATATTTATCTGAAAAAACGTCAGATAATTGCTTAGCAAGACCTTTGCCTATTTTTTAGGCATGGGTCTTTTTCTTTTGCCTAAAAAATTAAAAATTGGTAAAAAGCAATATATTCTATTCTTTTCCAATTATAAAGGAGGAAACAAATTTGGAAGCAATATTATTAGAATACGCATGGGTACTTGTCGTATTAATCGTTCTTGAGGGCTTATTAGCCGCAGATAATGCAGTCGTAATGGCTGTTATGGTGAAGCATTTACCAAAAGTCCAACAACAAAAGGCATTATTATATGGTTTAGTTGGAGCATTTGTTTTCCGATTTGCTGCATTATTTCTGATCACAGTACTTGTTAACTATTGGCAAATTCAAGCAATCGGAGCCGCTTACCTACTATTCATGTCGATAAAGCATATTTATGATTCTCGGAAAGCCTCTCAGGAAACCGAAGAAATTAAGGAGCCGAAAAAACAATCTGGCTTCTGGATGACTGTTGTAAAAGTTGAACTTGCTGATATTGCCTTTGCTGTCGATTCCATTTTAGCAGCAGTTGCGATTGCGGTCACACTACCACATTTAGGTAACTTTGATATTGGTGGCATTAATGCTGGACAATTCGGCGTTATGTTCTTAGGTGGTATTATCGGAGTTATTATGATGCGATTTGCTGCACGTTGGTTCGTTCGTGTCCTTGACAAATTCCCATCACTGGAAACAGCAGCCTTCTTAATTGTTGGCTGGGTTGGTGTGAAGCTTGCTGTTCTTACATTAGCACATGAAAAACTAGGTGTAATCCCTCATGAATTTCCTCACTCTACAATCTGGAAGGTCACTTTCTGGGTTGTACTAGTTGGTATTGCATTAGGTGGCTACTTAGTAGGTGTGAAAAACCAAAAGAAACATGCATAATTGTACTAAAAAAATTCGCCTTGACAACACGTCTGGGCGAATTTTTTTCATCATTAAACATCGATAGACAAATCTAAATACGTACTTTAGAATCTTTTATGACCTTCATTCGTATACATACTATGAAGTTATCCTAAAAAAGAAAGGACCATGCAATTGGCGTATACGGACCGTCATCAAAACTTAAATAAAATATTAAAACATTTTACCTTTATGTGGGTATTAACCCTAATAGGTATGTTGGTTGCAACGCAGTTACCCCCTGCAATCGTGATGCCATTATCAATTATTTGTATCATCCTACTGATCATTACCTGTTTTGTGAGAAGCTTAAAGCTCGCTCATTCCATCATGTATAGTATCCCCTTTTTAATGGGTATTTTACTATTTTGGACAACACAATTTTTTATTGATGAGCTGGGACAACAATTAGTCTTACTTATTTTTGGGGCTACCGTTGTCATCTTCATTGTACTGGCACTCATTGGCATCATGATGAATAAAGATATTTCAAATTGGGGAAGCTACTTATTCACTGTGCTCATTGTGGTACTTATATTCTCACTTATTTTTATGTTCGTACCTATAAGTAATATGGTAGGACTTATAATAGCCGCTATAACTGTACTACTATTCAGTATCTATACGGTGTATGACTTTAATCAAATTCGACATAATCATGTGTCAGACGATGAAGTCATTGGCATGGCATTAAATCTTTATTTGGATTTTATCAATATATTTACCAATCTTTTAGAAGTTATATGGCGATTAAAAAATGACTTTGACTAAATATTCTAATTGAGAACCAATATCAATTGTTTTTTGCAATTATTACGATGAAAAACATATTTTTTTGTACTAGACCCGCAATTCACTATATACTAAAAGAGTAAGTAAAAGGTATTTACTGCAAAGGGAGGAAAACTTATATGTTATCTGAAAAACTACACAAAGCACTGAATGATCAAATGAACTTTGAATTTTACTCTGCACATGCCTATATGGCGATGGCAGCATACTGTACAGATGAGGCCTATGACGGTTTTGCGAATTTCTTTTTAGTACAGGCTGAAGAAGAACGCTTCCACGCCATGAAATTTTATAATTTTTTAAGTGATATGGGCTACCGTGCAACAATCTATGGTTTTGAAAGTCCAGAAAATAACTTTGATTCAATTTTAAATACCTTTAAATCTGCGCTGAATCATGAAAAAGAGGTCACACGTCGCATTTACAACCTATCTGATATTGCATTAGACGAGCGCGAACACGCAACAATGGCATTTTTAAAATGGTTTATCGACGAACAAGTAGAAGAAGAATCTACATTCGATACATTAATTCATAAAATTGAACGCATCGAAAATGATTCAAATGCAATCTTTATGCTCGATGGAGAACTAGCAACGCGTACATTTACACCGACAAACGAAGCATAACGAACAAACCCTTCCACGTTATTTTGTGAGTTTTTCATCTATTTGAAAGAGTCTCATTAAGTTTCAAGTTCAAAAGGCTTACCGTAAGCAATTTTGCTTCTGGTAAGCCTTTTAATTTGTGTCCATTTTCTCATGAAAGACTGGAAGTATCTTTCAATATCCAATTTGAAGTTAATCCAGAGTTTTTCACTTGCATGACCATATATAAACAATTAGGATTCCAGTAGTTTCTATATATTTATTTTATATTACATAAACTCTTGGTGCCATTTTTCAAGATCAAGATAAGAGTTAAGATATTTTATCTTCCATTCCAGAGTAATAGTAAAAATTAAAATCAGCAAAATATAGAAATGCCACATTTTCAGCATGTTTAAATAATAACACTTGCTCAGTACCTTCAAGATAAAAATTAGTGGAATCATCTGACTCTGAAAATGGTTCTCCCAAATCGTTATACCATTTTTCATTCAACAGATTATTACTTAACTCAAAATTAATAATTTGTATTCTATCATTAGTGAAACACACTTCAGTTTCTAAATCTTCTTTATCACTTCCGTCTTTCAAATTATATTTATAACATTCTAAAGGACCAAACATAGAGCCAACATTTTCTTTTCTTTTCGGGTTACCCAGCAGATTAATAACATCTTGTTTAGAAGAATCTAGTGAGATACCGTTTAGCATGAACAAATTCTTTTTTTCATCTATTTTTACAACTAGTTTACCTCTTTCAAATATTTCTACTAATGATTTATCATACTTTTCAGCTATCGCTATGGCTGATTCTCCATCACTAGTTACATTATTAACATCAACTTTGTTTTTCAATAATTCTTCAACGGTATTTCTATCCCCATTTTGAATCGCAATATATAATGGTGTATGCCCCTGTTTATTAAGTCCATTTATATCCGTACCTTTTTTTATTAACTCTGTTAAAAATGAGCTATTCTCTTTTTCAGTATACATATAAATATGCAATGCATTATTTACATCGTTATCAACATTATTTAAGTCTAACCCTTTATCCATAAATGCTCGAACTATATCTACATTTTGAGTCAAAATAGCAGATTCATATGTATTTTGTCCTGCTGTGTTTTCTTTTTTAAAATCAATATCTAATCCCAAAAGATCCTTCATTAATTCTGTATTTTTCAATTGATGTAATAAAGCAACTTGAATTATATTATTACCCTCACTATCAAGTTCTAGAATACTTACTTTAACATCTTCGATAAGATAATTAACTAAATCTTTATTTCCCTTCTCAATTGCAGAGTAAAGAACAGTTTCACCCTTTTCATTCTCTAATCCCATATCAAATCCGAATTTGTGGAGTTCCTTTAAAATATCAAATTGTTGATTTTTTACTGCTATATGTGCAAGCGTATCTTTTGATTCACCAATTCGAATCTTACTCATATTTTTATTCATTAAAGAAACTGCAAGTGTTTGATTCGGTAATTTTATAGCTTCACTTATTGAGTTTTCACCTTTACCATTTACAAAATTAACGCTTGCCCCACTATCAAGTAGCAATTCTATCCTCTTTAAATTCTCAACTTTCACTGCCTCGATTAAGGCGTTATCCTTATCTTTTAGCAACAAATAGTTTTCCCATGAAAACGTAAACTTTGTCATAAAACCATACACAATAAAACCGATAAACAACAATAATGTGCCAAGCATAAAGGTGTATTTAGAAATTTTTTTTACTTTTTGTTTAAATAATTCTTGTAGACGCTCCTGTTCAGCTAAACCTTTTTTTCTAAGCGTTTCTTTTTCTTTTTCAAATAGTTTGATATTTTGATTAACGGTCTCTTCATCACTATACTTCGCAAGCACTTCTTCTCTTTCTTTTTTACACCGCTTACATGCTGCCATAGTATCAAGATTAAGACGCCCACAAACACATATCCATTTATCCGCTATTTTCTGTGAAAAATACTTAGCATCATTTCCAGCTTCTGCTTTAACAAAAGATAATTGCTTCGGGTTTTTTATTTCCTCAAGCTCTATATTTTCCAGTTCTGTTTCATTCTTCGTCCACATCGTTTGATCATCAAATAAAACTTTATTAATAACTATATCTATCTGCCTTGTATTAGGAAATTTATCTAATAATATTTTTTCTGTTGTACTAAAAAATCGCATACTATTAACGGATTCTTTTAATTGAAGTTTATATTCAAAGCTATTTAATTGCGAATCAACCGGATCACCAAATTGATCAAAGCAATATATACTAGCTTTAATCCCTTTAATCCTCTTTTCAGATATGTTGTTAAATTTTAGTGAACAATAAACCTTACCTGTGCTTTTACTCTGATACAGTTGATAGTCAAGCAATTCAACGGGACAATCTAGATTTACTAGCATATTACTCCTCCAACCAATTAATTTAACAATTCCAAATCGTCATCTCCTGGTATTTTCCTAACTTTCGAATTTATTTCTTGAAGTAAAGTAATTATTGAAGCTAAGGCTAGAAAGAATATTCCGGATAGAATAACAGATATAATCGAAGCTAACGTTATAGTTAAATGAGATACATAGATGTCTTTAAGTAAAATATACTTTTCTTCGATAAGATCATTACCATAATTTTCATTTGCTGCTTCTTTCCAATACTTCATATCCTCACGTTCTTCATTTAAGCTTGAAATTTGTGTTAAACCAAATAAAATACTAACTACAATTAAAAATACACTAGTAAATTGCAAAACTCTTTTCATCACCTATAGAACTTCCTTCCAATAATAAAATTAATATACATTATTATATACTTATTCCCTACTAATCTCTATCACTTTTCCTTTCGAAATGCCTACAAAACTGGTTCTCATAAATACCAGCGCAAGTAACCTTAACCTGCAACACTACCATTTTGTGGCTTTTAGTAATAATTTTTTTAATCATTCTAATTATCTTCAGTAGTCTTTTAGAATTTCTTACTTAACTGTATGGCAGTAGTATTTTCAAAAGCAGGCTCAAAAAAAAAGACGTATTAATAGACAAAAAACATACCCATTTCATTTACTGAGTATGTTTTCGTGAATTCTTTTCTCCCCTCCTGTGGTGTTTTTCACCTTACCCTCATGGTAATGTTTGGAACACTACAACAATACAAGAAGGATGATGCTCATTCTCGATTTAGTAACATAAATCTTTTTCCTTCCGTTGGTTCAATCTCTACTACCTTCATTTTTTCTTCCATTTCATTAAATCTATAAATACTATAAATATCACATCCATCAATGACTGATTGAGCCTTCTTTATTTCCGTTTCAAAAACACCACAACCACTCCTAAGCCTCTACGCCAATAATGCCTTTAAGGATTTCTTTTTCCAGACAACATGATGATAAGTAGCTTGCACTATCAGATTGACTAAAAATGCAACAGGGTACGCAATCCAAATTCCTTTAATACCGAGTTCGGTGTAATGTGACAAGAAATAGGCAGTCGGTACTTCAATTAGCCAAATACTCGCAATCATAAACACAGTTGGCCACAAAACGGTCCCTGTTGCGCGCATTGTTGCAGTTAAAGATTGCATATGACCAAAGAGTACATAACCCCAAAATGTAATGATCACAAGGCTTTTGGCCATATCAATTGCCTCAGCATTTGTTAAAAATATTTTTAAGATAGGCTCAGAAAAAAGATAAACAATCAGTATGAGTCCTCCACCAAGTAGATAATTCAGTTTAATCCCTAATTTTGTAATATGTTGGATAGTAGCTGTTTTTCCTGCGCCAATTGCTTGGGCGACAAAAACGGAAATCGCAATGGAAATACTCATTGCTGGGATTTGTATATAGCTTACAAGTTGGTTAACAACGCCATACGCTGCTGTAGCATTGGAACCATAATCATTGACAAATGTAATGACAGCTATTTCCGACATGGCAATCGCAACCATATTAATACTCGTCGGAATTGCTAACTTCAAGAGTTTTTTTAATATGGTACCTTTAAAATGGAGATTTTGCAAAATTGTTCGATCGAGTTTTAACACATGTTTCGTTTTGTATAAAAACGCTATTAGCAACACAAGAGTAATAAAGTTGGATAATACAGCAGCATATGCAGCACCATTTAACCCAAACTCAGGTAACCCTAGCCAACCGAATATAAGAATCGGCAATAGTATGATATTTAAAACGGTATTACTAACTAAAGAGTAAAATGGCGTTTTAGAATCTCCGACCCCTCTCATAAAAGTGGTATATGTCATATACAAAAAAGTGATGGGTAATGAAACAAATAATATTCTAGCGTAGTTTATACTTTCTTGAAGGATATTCTCAGGTGTTCCCATCCATTTCAAAATATTATCTGTATAGTTACTACCAAAAATAGCAACAAAAACCGAAGTAACCATTGTAAAAACTAGCGTAACACCAACGACTTCTTTCATTTTTGAAATATCCCCCCCACCATAGGTTTGCCAAATCAGAATCGAGCTCCCTGAACCAATTCCAATTGCGAAGGATACTAGAAAAAATAATAATGGGAAAAACGCCGAAAGTGCTGCGAGTGAATCAACACCTAGTGTTTGACCAACAAGAATAATACCAAAGACCTGCCCCAATGATTGTAATACACTAGCGAAAATGACGGGAATCAAAAAAGCAATCATTGGATTAGCAATTGGTCTTTCAAGACTTTCATTTTTTCGCTTCATTTCGTAACCTCCTAAAATACATATAATTTCTAAATTCTTTAGATAAATAATCCCCTTTTCCATCTGTTCAGTGAATAGTAGACAGCTATAACCCCCTTAAATAAGGCTCTGTCCAAGCTCACACCCCGAAATGGGCTGCTCAACGTCTTAGACATTTTCAATCCAAAAAAGAGTTTTTTAATATACAAACAAAATTAATTAATGTTTGCTAATATACAAACAAGATAATATAACGTTTGAATTAAGTCAATAACTCATTTTTAAAAATAGTGATTTGCCTCTCATGAATGTTAACGAAACGCATATACCCAATGTCTGCTAAAGGGTAAAATGAAAATATCCGCTACATTCAATCAGTTATTGCATCCGAGCAATATGAGCATGTTGGTGGGATGTACGCTTTTCAGAGCAAAGATAAAGCACATCTTAAAAAATGAGGAAACAATCTGAAGAGGAGCTAGCTGAAAAAATGGGTTTTTAGAAATGTGGACAACGAAGAGCAAGGTGACATACCTACAACGTAATTCTCACAACATAAGCGAAGAAGGACAGCTTATTAAAACAAAAAAATGTCCTAAAAGGAAAATCATACTTTTAGGACATCTTCTAATTCATGAATTATTATTCATTATTATATTGTATATTCAATTTTTGAGGTATTTCAGGGATATCATTTGATATTACATCTGTTTCCGATAAGGCTAAGGTATGTAGAAAATATTTTTCTGTCACATCAAAAGGAATGGCTTTGTTTTCCATTTTATTATTCATTTGGCTACGTGCCAGTAACCCATTTCTCGATAAATCAATGGTCATGATGTTGTTGATTGTTTCTTTCAGCATTTCTTGATCCTTCGCTCGTAGTGGTAGTTTATCGTCCATCAAAAATGGCTGTATTACCTCTTTTATATAACCCTGTGCTTCAATTAAACAAGAAAATTCATTTAATTTTTCAGCATATAATTTTAACTGGCGCTTTTCTTTAGCACGTTGCTGATTAAGCTCTTGCACTTTTTGCTCTATACGCGCTAAACGTTTTTTAGTTAAATCCATTAAATAGTTCTGTACCGAATAGACCGCCTGAAGCATTGATGCTTCCGCTTCTTGCACCTTATTAAATTGTGTAATGCATACCACTTGCTGGTCATTTAACTTATTGACACGGTCCTTAAAAAATTCGTTTTGCGTATGATGGCCAAAAATAGCTTTCATAAGCCCTTTACCATGAATTTTTTTATGTTGTGCGTCCAATCGTTCATATTCACGCATATATTCACTATGCATATTTCGATATTCACGTAATAATTGCTGATAGCTGATTGCCTTTTCGGTAAAACTATCCACAATTTCATCTTGTAAATAATCATTTTGCGAGATAGTTTGTAATAGTTGATAAAGCGTTTGAACTTTTTTAAATACATTTGCAACCTGTTCATACTCTTGTTCATATTCTTGGACAATTGCTAAATCGCGTTGGTAACGTGAAAACTCAAATTGTGTATCGCCAGCATATTTTTCGATATTTTCAACAGCAGATTGGAATGGATCACGTTGTGGAATAACTGTCAGTTCGAAGCGGAATCGCTCTAGCCATTGCAAGAAGCGAATTAAAATGGCGTACGTTTTCTTATCACTATTCGCAGCAACACGATGAATTTGTGCAATCAGATTATCATACTGGCTCTTACGCCATAGCTCTTCACTATCAGTTTGTTGTGCTTCAAGGGCATTCGTTGCAGAAATAGCGACGAAATCACTCATTAATTGTCCGATGCGTTCTTTTTCATCCCTCATAAACGCCTCTGGATCATCATTTGTGTCAATGCCGTTAATCACGCAAAGAGGTTCAACACCTTTATTTTTTAACGTTTCGATTAATAAAATTTCTGCATTAATTGCCTTTGAACCAGAACGTAATACCCAAAATATTTCGTCGACACGGTTGATCAGTGACTCGGAGAAATAAGCCATTTCTCCTCCTCCTGCTTCTAGTGAAACAGAATCAATAATTGTGACCGATTTCAACAAATCATTCTTCAGATATACCTCTAAATAATCTAAATGTTCACGTAAAATTTGTGATGCAAATGTATCGCCGGTTGTGAGCAACTCCAATTTACTCATATCAAATACCGCCACCACACCATCTAAGAAATACGCCTTTACTTCCTCATGCTCTCCGTATCGTAAAAACGTGTTGACGCCTGTAGGATTTTTATCGTTTACAGATAAAACAGAGCGACCTAGAAGACCATTTACAAGAGTTGTTTTCCCGACACGCTCTTTCCCAACAATCAGAATCATTGTTTGATTGTTAGCATCTTGGATGATTCGATTTAAGTGTTTAGCCGTATCTTTTACATATGTATTTTGTGCAATAATGCCATACAATTGACGCAAACGGTCTACAAGCTGTGGCAAAATATTATTCGCTGAGGCTGTATATTCAAGTGGAATATTGTCCCTATTTGTCATCCGCAAAA